>NZ_CP053564.1:7500-4807500 GCF_013155125.1 Pseudonocardia broussonetiae
GGCCAGCTGCGGCACGACCTCGACCAGCAGCCCGACGTCCAGGACGTCGGCGACCGGCCGGCCCAGGGCGTCGGCGACGGTGAGCGGCACCAGCAGCACCGCCGCCGCGACCCACAGCACGCCCGTCCACCCGGCCCTCCGCAGCGCGCGGTAGCCGGCGACGTCGAGGTAGCCCGACTTCTGCGGCGGGGCCAGGAACGCCGCCAGCAGCAGTGCGCCGATCGTCAGCACCATCGCCACCTCGGCGACGGCCCGCACGGCGGGGAGCCCGACGGTCGTCAGCACCCCCGGGTCGGGCAGCCCGAGCGCGACGAGCGGCCGGGCGCCGGACAGCGCGGTGAGCCCCGCGGCCACCAGGACGGCGATCGCCGTGCCCAGCAGGACCAGGCCGGACGACCCGGACGTGCGCGGTGGGGCGGCGGTCTCGACGGGGGTCTGCGCCATGGCGTCCAGGCTAACCGCCGTGGCGGTCCCCGCCCGGCAGACTGCGGGCGTGACCGAGGTGTTCCTGGACGCGCTCGACGGCGGTGACGCCCGCGCGTGGGCGGCCGCGCCCGTGCGCGACCTCGAGCCGGTGCTCCTCCCCCGCGTCGTCGACGGGCGCCTGGACGTCGACACCACCGTGCGCGGTGCCGCCGCCGGGATCGTGCTGCTGCTCGTCCTGCACCGCACCGCCGACGTCGACGCCGCCTTCGCCGACCTGCGCCGCGCGCTGCGACCGGGCGGCACGCTCGTCGTCGTCACGCCGTCGGTGTCGGCGCGCTCGGTCGCGGACCTGCGCTGGCGCGGCGTGCTGCGGCCGGTGCACCGCGGGCCGTGGCGGCACCGCTCCGCGCTCGACGACGCGTCCTGGCTGCTCACCGCGGCCGACTTCGCCGTGCTCGGCGACGACCGCGTCCCGTTCGCCCTCCCCCTGCCCGACGCCGCGGCCGCCCGCCGCGCCGTCGACGCCCTGCCCGCCGCCGGGATCTGGCCCGACCTCGCGCCGGACGTCCGGGCCGAGCTCGCGCAGCGCCTGGCCGAGCGCGCCGGGCCCACCTGCCGGCTGCCGGTGCCGCTGCGCCGGCTCGTCGCGCGCCGGTAGGGCCGGCGCGGCGGGCCGCCGGCGGCGTGCGTCAGTCCGCCGGAGCAGCCGCCGCGGCCCCGACCAGCTCGGGACCGGCGTCGGACACCGGCTCCTCGCTGTCGACGACGTCGGCGACCACGCACGTGATGTTGTCGGGCCCGCCGCCCTCGTTGGCGAGCTCGATCAGCCGGTCGACCGCGGCCTGCGGCTCGGCGGACTCGGCGAGGACCCGCTGGATGTCGGCGTCGCCGAGCACGGCGGTGACGCCGTCGGAGCACACGAGGTAGCGGTCGCCCGCCAGCGCCTCGTGGTGGAAGAGGTCGGGCTCGACGGTGTTGCCGTCCTGCAGCGTGCGCATGAGCATCGAGCGGCGCGGGTGCTCCGCGGCCTCCTCGAGCGAGATGCGCCCCTCGTCGACGAGGGCCTGCACCAGGGTGTGGTCACGGGTCAGCCGCAGCAGCTCGCCCCCGCGCAGCAGGTACGCGCGGGAGTCGCCGACGTGCAGGATCCCGACCCGTCCGCCGTCGAACAGCAGGGCGACGACCGTGGTGCCCGACCCGCGCAGCGCGGTGTTCTCCCGCGCCAGGCCGGTGAGCCGGTCGGCGGCGGCGGTGACGGCCCTGGCCAGCACGCCGAGCAGGTCGAGACCCGCCAGGTCGGTGCCGGCCAGCTCCGCGTCGAGATCGGCCAGGGCTCTCACGGCGACGGAGCTGGCCACCTCACCGTGCGCGTGCCCGCCCATGCCGTCGGCGACGGCGAGCAGGCGCGGACTCGTGACCGCGGAGTCCTGGTTCAGCGGACGGCGCCGACCGACGTCGGACCCGGCCGCCGAGCGCAGCGTCAGGGGCATGTGCACACCTTCTCACGAGGTCAACTTCCACCACCACGACGACACCCTGACGGGCCCCTGCTCGGCGCGCGGGGTGCGCGGTGGTCCCGCTACGCTCGCCACGGGCGGTTCGTCCGGCCCGGCCTCCGTAGCTCAGCTGGATAGAGCAAGAGCCTTCTAATCTCTAGGTCGCAGGTTCGAGTCCTGCCGGGGGCACCAGGTCAGAGACGTGATCGACGTCGACGACCGCCACCCGCGTTCCCCCGGCCGCACCGCACCCGGCTACGCCGACGGGTCGTCCTCGACCTCCTGGACGCCACGGCCCGGATCACCTACACACAGCACGGACGATCCGACCACCCATCGAGGGGGCGCGATGACGGACGCGGCGGGGGTCTCGCGCGGTAGCGGCCGGGTGGACGTGGCCGCCGCCGTCTGCCTCGTGTGCGGCGTCCTGGGGGCCGTGCTCGCCGGCTACCTCGCGGGGTCGAGCGGGGCCGCCGGCGTCTATCCGCACCCCGTGCCGGGCTCCGCAGCCCTGCAGATCGTGCTCGCCCTCTGCCGCATCGGGCTGCTGCTCGGGCTGCTGTCCCTGTGGTCGAGCGGGGTCGTGGCCGGATCCCGGCGTGCCCGGCTCGCCCTCTGCACCGCGGTGGCCGCACTGGCCGGGCTCGCGGTCGCCGAGGGCGTGGCGATCTCGGTGCCGGTGTCGGCCTCCGGCGCGACACCCCGGGCGTTCGCCGTCGTCTACGCGGTCTACACGGTCGTCCTCGGGATCGCGCTGCTGGTGCTCGGTGCGGAGGTGGCGCGCGACGGGACCTGGCAGGGCCCGCGGCGGTGGCTGACCGCGGTCCTCGGCCTGTGGCTGCTGGTCGCGGTGGTCCCGGCGCTCGCGTTCGCGCCCACTGCGGCCGGCTGGGCGGTGGCGGTCTGGTTGCTGCTCTTCGCACTGCTGGGACTGGTGCTGGTGCGGCGACCCCGGCCGCCCGCGGCCGAGCGCGCGGGGAGGCCCGCCCGCGCCTACGCCGTGGTGACGTGGGTCTACGTCGCCGCGTTCGGGAGCTCGAGCGTCCCCGTCGTGGCGTCGCTGCTCGAGTCCGGGCAGCTGCCGTCCTTCTTCGGGGTCTTCCGGATGTACGGCGGCCCGTGGTCGGTGGAGGCCCCGCCCCGCACGCTCCTCGTGCTCGCCACCGCCTTCCTGGTCCTGACCCTCGCCGCCGCGTGGGCGGCCGGCCTGGTCCGCCACGGGTCGCGCGCCGGCGCGGTGCTCGCCGCCGTCCTGCTGCCCGTCGAGGCGCTGTTCTGGTACGGGCTCTCCCTGCCGATCCCGTGGCTGCTCGGAGTCGCCCGCCTCCTCCTGCTGGTCGCGGCGTGGCGGTCCGTGGGCGGGCAGGTGCCGCCGGAACCGAGGTCCGCGCTGTGAGCGGCGCCGCTCAGCCCGCGGCCCGCTGCGCCCGGGCGTAGGCGAGCTGCAGGAAGTCGGCACCGGTCAGGGCCGTGAGCGTCGCCGTCACCAGGCGGGTGGGCCGGGGGGCGAACACCACGCCGACCGCGAATCCGGTGGCGATCCACACGTCCAGGCAGAACGGGCAGGTCAGGAGCTCGCCGACGGAGTGGCGCAGGCCGCCGGTGTCGCGCACCTCCTCCATCACCTCGGCCGGTCCGCCCCGGCCCGCGTACCGGGTGAACGGCGCCCGCAGCGGAGCCGTGACCGCGTCCTTGGTGATCGTGCGGGAGAGCTTGTGCGTGCCCGCCGCCAGCAGCACGACGTCCCACGGCCGGACGTCGGCCGGCGCCCGGCGCCCGGTGGCGGCCGCGACCCCGGTGGCGGTGGCGACGAGCGCACCGAAGACCCCCATGACCCGCGCGTACCCCGCGAGGGGCCGGTCCTGGTCACCGCTGTAGGCGGCGGCGTGCTGCCGCGCCCCGTCGGCCACCTGGTCCCGCAGCCCACCCATGTCCCGTCCCCCTGTCCGGCCGCCGCGACCACCGCGGCCCGCGACCGACTACCCGGGGCCCGTCCCGCTACACCGGGGCGCAGCGGGAAGAGGCGGTGTCGCTCGGCCCCGACGGGGAACCCCGCGCCGGCACCCACACCGAGGAGGCCCCGTGACCCAGGACCAGTTCACCCAGCAGGACCCGACCGAGCAGCACGCCGCACCCGGCAGCGGCGACCGGACGGTCGAGCACCCCGGCCGCACCGCCGACCTGGACGTCCGGCCCGACCACGGCGAGCAGACCTACCGCGGCACCGGCCGGCTCGAGGGCAGGAAGGCCGTGATCACCGGCGGCGACTCGGGCATCGGCCGGGCGGTGGCGATCGCGTTCGCCCGCGAGGGCGCCGACGTCCTGATCACCCACCTCGACGCCGAGAAGGACGACGCCGAGGAGACCGCCGGCCTGGTCCGCGAGGCGGGCCGGACCGCGCTCGCGGTGGCGGCCGACCTGACCGACGAGCAGACCTGCCACGACGTCGTCCGCCGGGCGGTCGAGGAGTTCGGCCGGATCGACGTCCTCGTCAGCAACGCCGCCTACCAGATGTCGCAGTCCGACGGCCTCGCCGGCATCACCACCGAGCAGTTCGACCGCGTCATGAAGACCAACGTCTACGCCCTGTTCTGGCTGTGCAAGGCGGCGGTGCCGCACATGCCCGCGGGGTCGTCGATCATCACCTCGTCGTCGGTCCAGGCGTTCCAGCCCTCCCCGCACCTGCTCGACTACGCGACCTCGAAGGCCGCGATCGTCAACTTCACCAAGGGGCTCGGCCACGACCTCATCGAGAAGGGGATCCGCGCCAACTCGGTCGCGCCCGGACCGGTCTGGACCCCGCTGATCCCGGCCACGATGGACGAGGAGAAGCTCGAGTCGTTCGGCGCGCAGGCCCCGATGGGCCGGGCGGCCCAACCGGCGGAGCTGGCGCCCTTCTACGTCTTCCTGGCCTCGCAGGAGTCGAGCTACATGACCTCGGAGGTGCTCGGCGTGACGGGAGGATCGCCCATCACCTGAGCCGCGACCGACGTGCGGCGACGCGGAGGAGCGCGAGGCGGTCCGCGCCCGGCCCGCCACGGCTAGGGTGCGCGCATGTCCGTCCTGCCGCCCGCGACGACCGACCTGCGGGCACTCCTGGAGCACGCCGAGGCCGCCGCGCCGACGCGGGCCGTCGAGGTCGTCACGCACGCGCTGGCGGAGATGGTCGGGGCCCGGCAGGTGAGCTTCCTGATCGCGGACCTCAGCGGCCGGGCGGTGGTCCGCTTCGGGCACACCGGCGTCCGGGACGCCCGCGGCCGCGAGACCCTGCAGCTCGACGGCACGGTCTACGAGCAGGTACTGCGCACCCAGCAGGCCGACCTGAGCCGGCTCGGCGACGGGGCGCAGCTGATCCTGCCGGTGACCGACCGCGGCGACGCCATCGGTCTGCTGGAGCTGCTCCTGCCCGACTACCCCACCGAGCAGGTCGTCGCCGACGTCGTCGCGGCCGCGCACGCGCTGGCCTACATCGTCGTGGCCAACCGCCGCCACACCGACCTGTTCGAGTGGGGCCAGCGCTCGACGCCGTTCTCCCTCGCCGCGGAGATCCAGCGGCGGCTGCTGCCGAGCTCGTTCACCTGCGAGGCGGGGCAGTTCACGGTCTCCGCGTGGATGGAGCCCGCCAGCTCCGTCGGGGGCGACACCTTCGACTACGTCCTCGGCGAGGACGCGCTCCAGCTGTCGATCACCGACGCCGCCGGGCACGACGTCGCCGCCGCGCTGCTGGCGACCCTGCTCGTGGGCAGCCTGCGCAACGGCCGCCGGGGCGGTCTCACCCTGCTCGAGCAGGCCTGCGGCGCCAACGACGCCCTCGCCGCGCACTCCACGGTCGGCCAGTTCGTCACCGGCCAGCTGGTCCGGATCGACCTGCACTCCCGGTCGGCCACGGTCGTCAACGCGGGGCACCCGTTCCCGCTGCGCCTGCGCGAGGGCCGGGTCGAGGAGATCGAGCTCGACATCGACCTCCCCTTCGGCATCGAGGCGGGACGGACCTACCGGCTGCAGGAGTTCCCCATCGCGCCGGGCGACCGGATCGTCTTCGTCACCGACGGGATGCTGGAGCGCAACGCGGCGGCCGTCGACGTCGCCGACGTCCTGGCGCACAGCGGCGACCTGCACCCCCGCGAGGTGGTGCGCGCGCTCGGGGCCGCGGTGCTGCGCGCGACGGGGGGCGAGCTGCGCGACGACGCCACCGTCATGTGCCTGGACTGGTACGGCGGGCCACCGCGCCTGCGCGACAGCACGGCCGGTGCGAGCCGGAGCATCGCCTCGCCCTGACCGCGTACCACCCGGTGGGTCAGGGCTCGCCGTCGCCGTGCGCCACCACCGAGAGGAAGCGGATCGGGAGCTCCACCAGCTCCTGCGGACCGTGGACGCCCTCGCCGTCGAGCTGCAGGGCGTCGCCGGGGCGCAGCGTGTAGGCGCTGTCGCCGTGGCCGTAGACCATCTCGCCCTCCAGCATGAACAGCAGCTCCGTGCCCGGGTGCTGGAACAGCGGGAAGACCTCGCTGCGCTCGGTGAGCGTGACGAGGTGGGCCTCCATGCGCTTGTGCGGGCCGCGCAGGGCGCCGAGCAGGGTGTAGTCGTGGCCGACGCGAGTGCCGCGGGCGGTGATCCGCGCCCCCGAGCCGGCCGGGGTGTGTACGGCCTCGCGCGGGGTGTCGGCGCCGCGGAACAGCGCGGTGGCCGGGACGTCGAGCGCGGCGGCGAGGCGGGCGAGCGTCGTGAGGCTGCAGGAGGTCTGGGCGTTCTCGATCTTCGACAGCATCGGCTTGGAGATCCCCGCCCGGGCCGCCAGCTCGCCGAGGGTGAGCCCGCCCGCGAGGCGGTGGCGGCGGACCTGCACCGCGATCGCCCGCTCCAGCACGCCGTCGGACGGCGCGGGCTCGTCGACCTCCCGCGCGGCCGGGCCGTGGTCGGGCCTCACCGCATCTCGCCCGCGCCGACGTAGGGGTGCGGGCTGCGCAGCGGCGCGCCGTCGGCGAACCGGGTGAGCGGGAACGGCGTGGGGCCCCCGTCGACGACGAGGCGCGCCACCAGCTCCCCCACCGCCGGGGAGATCTTGAAGCCGTGTCCGCTGAACCCCGCGGCGACCAGCAGGCCCTCGACGCCGGTCGGGCCGATCACCGGGTTGTAGTCGGGCGTGACGTCGTAGCAGCCGGCGTAGGTGCGGCTGACCGCCGCGTCGGGCAGCCCGGGGAAGCGGTGCGCGATCTTCTCGACGGCCCGCTCCAGCTGCGCGGGCTCCGGCCGGTCGGAGTAGTGGTCGGGGTCGGCCGGGGCGGGACGGCTCAGGTCGGAGTTGCCGACGAGCAGCTCACCGCTGGGCTCGGAGCGCACGTACTGCAGCGACACGAGGTCCGAGAGCACCGGCACCCCGCGGACGTCCACCCCCGGCGCGACGAGGACGAGCTGCTCGCGGTGCACCGTGACCGGGACGTCGACTCCGAGCGGGGCCAGCAGCCCGACCGACCACGGCCCGGCCGCGACCACCACAGCGCGGCTCGCGATCTCCTCCCCCGACGCCAGCCGCACGCCGGCGACGCCGGACCCGTCGACGAGCACCTCCGCGACCGGCGCGCCCTGCCGGATCCGCGCCCCGCCCCGGCGCGCGGCGGCCGCGAAGGCCTGCGCGGTGCGGTAGGCGTCGCCGTAGCCGCCGCGGGGCTCCCAGCCGAACGCGGCGGCGTCGTCGAGGCGGGCGGTGGGCCAGAGCGCGGCGACGTCGTCGCGGGAGATCCGGCCGGTCTCGACGCCCACCGCGCGCTGGGCGGCGAGGTTCGCGTCCAGCGCGTCGACGTTGCCCTCCCCCACGGCGACGACGTACCCGGTGCGCACGAAGCCGACGTCGTCGCCCAGCACGTCGAGCGAGTCCTCCAGCACGCGCAGGCTCGACCACGCCATCTCCGCGAGCACCGGGATCCCGTAGTGGCAGCGCACGACGCCGCTGGACTTGCCGGTGCCACCCGAGCCGACGGTGTGCCGCTCGCACACGACGACGTCGGCGACCCCGCGGGCGGTGAGCGCCCACGCGGCGGCGGCGCCCTCGATCCCGCCGCCCACGACGACGACGTCGGCGGTGTCGGGGGCGCTCACGTGCCGGGGATCCAGTTCGTGCCCGCGAGCGGGACCCGCGCCATCGCCGCCGCCTCGATCGTCAGCGCCACCAGGTCCTCGGGCTCCAGGTGCCGCAGGTGCGCCTTGCCGCAGGCTCGGGCCAGGGTCTGCGCCTCCATCGTGAGCACGCGCAGGTAGTTGGCGAGGCGGCGGCCGCCCTCGACCGGGTCGAGGCGGGAGGCGAGGTCCGGGTCCTGCGTGGTGATGCCGGCGGGGTCGCGGCCGTCCTGGTAGTCGTCGTAGAAGCCGGCGCCGGAGCCGAGGTCGGCGTACTCGGCGGCGTAGCGCGGGTGGTTGTCGCCCAGCGCGATGAGCGCGGCGGTGCCGATCGCGACGGCGTCGGCGCCCAGGGCCATCGCCTTCGCCACGTCGGCGCCGGTGCGGATGCCGCCGGAGACGACGAGCTGCACCGTGCGGTGCAGCCCCAGCTCGCGCAGCGCCTGCACGGCCTGCGGCAGCGCGGCGAGCGTCGGGATGCCGACGTGCTCGATGAACACCTCCTGGGTGGCCGCCGTGCCGCCCTGCATCCCGTCCAGGACGACGACGTCGGCGCCCGCGGCCACCGCGAGCTTGACGTCGTAGTACGTGCGGCTGGCGCCGATCTTGACGTAGACCGGCGTGCGCCAGTCGGTGATCTCCCGCAGCTCGAGGATCTTGATCGTGAGGTCGTCGGGGCCGGTCCAGTCGGGGTGGCGGCAGGCGCTGCGCTGGTCGATGCCGGGGGGAAGGGTGCGCATCCCGGCGACGCGGTCGGTGATCTTCTGCCCGAGCAGCATCCCGCCGCCGCCGGGCTTGGCGCCCTGCCCCAGGACGACCTCGATGGCGTCGGCCTTGCGGAGGTCGTCGGGGTTCATGCCGTAGCGGCTGGGGAGGTACTGGTAGACGAGGTGGCGCGACTGGCCGCGCTCCTCGGGCGTCATCCCGCCGTCGCCGGTGGTGGTGGACGTGCCCGCCGCCGACGCCCCGCGCCCCAGCGCCTCCTTCGCCTGCGCCGACAGCGCGCCGAAGCTCATCCCGGCGATCGTGATGGGGATGTCGAGGTGCAGCGGGCGGGTGGCGTGGCGGTCGCCGAGGACGACGTCGGTGTCGCAGCGCTCGCGGTAGCCCTCCAGCGGGTACCGGGACATGCTCGCGCCGAGGAACAGCAGGTCGTCGAAGTGCGGGACGGGGCGCTTGGCCCCCCAGCCGCGGATGTCGTAGACGCCGGTCTCGGCGGCGCGCTGGATCTCCGCGATGACCCCGCGGTCGAAGGTCGCTGACTCGCGCATCTCAGTACTCGTTCCCCGCCGTGAAGTGGTAGAGCCGCCGCGCGGACCCGTAGCGGCGGAAGGAGGCCGGGTCGTGGTCGAGCCCGGCGGCCGCGAGCAGCTCCGCCACCTCGGCGCGGTGCTCGTCGGCCATCGGCTTCTCGACGCAGTCGGCGCCGAGCGACGCCACCGCACCGCGCACGTAGATCCGCGCCTCGTAAATCGAGTCGCCCAGCGACTCCCCGGCGTCGCCGCAGACGACGAGCCGTCCGGCCTGCGCCATGAACGCGCTCATCGGGCCGATGTCGCCGCCGACCACGAGGTCGACGCCCTTCATCGAGATCCCGCACCGCATCGACGCGCTGCCCTCGATGACGAGCAGCCCGCCGTGCGCGGTGGCGCCCGCCGACTGCGACGCGTCGCCGCGCACCCGCACGACGCCCGACATCATGTTCTCCGCGACGCCCGTGCCGACGCTGCCGTGCACGGTGACCTCGGCGAGCTGGTTCATGCCGGCGCAGTAGTACCCGGCGTGCCCGCGGACGTCGACGGCGATCGGGTGGTGCAGCCCCGCGGCCACGGCGTGCGCGCCGCGCGGGTTGAGGACCTCGTAGGCGTCGGCGGAGGGGGCGTGCAGCTCGGAGTTGAGCTCCCGCACCGTCGACGAGGCCAGGTCGATCACCGCACCCATGCGTGCACCCGTTCCGGTTCCGGTTCCCAGATCCGCGCGCGGTCGATGCCGGGGAGCTCGGCCAGCGCCCGGAACTCCGACGCCATCGCCACCCACGCGTCGGTCTCGGCGATGATCGCCGGCTTGCACGCGATGGCGTCGCGGACGACGGCGAACCCGTCGGCGCTGGTCACCAGCAGCGTGTAGAAGCCGTCGAAGCGCTCGCAGAGCAGCCGCAGCGCCTTGTCGAGGTCGTCGCCCGCCGCGAGCCGGGAGGCGACGAACCGCGCGCCGACCTCCGAGTCGTTCTCGCTGTCGAACACCACGCCGTCGGCCTCCAGCTCGCGGCGGATCGTGGCGTGGTTGGCGAACGAGCCGTTGTGCACCAGGCACTGGTCGGGCCCGACGGAGAACGGGTGGCAGCCCGACGCCGTGACCGCCGACTCCGTGGCCATCCGGGTGTGCGCGAGGCCCTGCCAGCCCTGGGCGCCGGCGAGGTCGTAGGTGCGGGCGAGGTCGCGGGGGTGGCCGGTGCCCTTGTAGACGGTGAGGTCGGTGCCGGACCCGACGACGAGTGCGCCGCTGCCGCGCACCGCCGCGACCAGCTCGTCGACCGTCAGCGGCGCGGCGACGACGGTGGTGTCCCCCGCGACGGTGACCAGAGCGTCCGGGACGGCCAGGTCGGGCGGGGCGTCCAGCAGCGACACCGCGGCCCAGCCCTCGGGGCAGCGCCTGCGGTCGCCGTACACCGCGACCCCCGCCGAGTCGGGGCCGCGCTCGCACATGTGGCCCAGCATGGTCTCCAGCAGGACGCCCAGGCGCGGGTGCAGCTCCGGGTCCCGCAGGTGCAGACCGACGATGCCGCACATCAGAAGGCCGTCAGGTAGCGGTCGATCTCCCACTCGCCCACCGTGCCGTGCCAGTCCAGGAACTCCGTCCGGGCCCGGTCGGCGACGTAGGCGCACACCCCGGGGCCCGCGGCGTCGAGCGCCCCGCTGACGACGGGGTCGGCGACGAGGGCGTCGACGGCGTGCAGCAGCGTCGGGGCCAGCTCCCCGCCGTCGACGGCGTCGGGGTCGAGGTCACGCGCGACGCCGTCGAGGCCCGCGGCGAGCGTGGCGGCCAGCGCGAGGTAGGGGTTGGCCGAGCCGTCGGCGCCGCGCAGCTCGATGCGGTTGGCGTCGGGGACCCGGACGAGGTGGGTGCGGTCGTTGCCGCCGTAGGTCGCGCGGCGCGGCGACCAGGTGGCCCCCGAGCGCGTCGACGTGGCGCCGGACCGCTTGTAGGAGTTCACGGTCGGCGCGATCACCGCCTGCAGCCCGCAGGCGTGGTCGAGCACGCCCGCGAGGAACGCGCGCGCGAGCGGGGAGAGCCCGCCGTCGCCGGGGAACAGCGCCGTGCCGTCGCGCCACAGCGACAGGTGCAGGTGCATCCCGCTGCCGGTGCGGTCGGTGAAGGGCTTGGGCATGAACGTGGCCGTCATCCCGCGGCGCTCGGCGAGCACCGAGATGAGGTACCGGGCGGTGACGACGCGGTCGGCCGTGGTGAGGGCGTCGGCGAAGGTGAAGTTCTGCTCGAACTGCCCGTTGCCGTCCTCGTGGTCGTTGGCGTAGTTGCCCCAGCCGAGGCGGTTCATCGCGGTGGACACCTCGGTGAGGTGGTCGTACATCCGCGTGAGGCCGCGGGCGTCGTAGCAGGGCTGGGCGGCGGTGTCGCGCGCGTCGGCCGGGCTGAGACGGCCCTCGGCGTCGCGGGTGACGAGGAAGTACTCGACCTCGGCGCCCGCGTGCAGCTCCAGGTCGCCCGCCCGTTCCAGCGCCGCCTTGAGGATGACGCGCGGGGCGTAGGGCCACGGGACGCCGTCGACGTGCGGGTCGCAGTGCACCAGCGCCAGCCCCTCGCGCACCTGCGGCAACGGCGTGTACGTGGCGACGTCCGGCATCGCGACGAGGTCGGGGTCGCTGGGCTGCTGGCCGATCGCGCCGACCGCGTACCCGGCGAACCCGACGCCGTCGGACTCGAACTCGTCGGCCGCCTCGACCGGCACGAGCTTGGCGCACGGCTTCCCGGCGAGGTCGACGAACACGGCGAGCAGGAACGTGACGCCGTCCGCGGCCGCCCGGGCCGCGAGGTCTCCTGACATGAGACGAAGTATCACGCAGAGAAACCCGGAGCGGGTTACGGTGCGGTGAACGGTGCCGCGGGTCAGCCGATGACGAACGGGTCCCGCGTGCCGCCCGTCAGCTCGACCCACACCGACTTGTTCTCGGTGTAGGCCAGCACCGCCTCCACGCCGTTCTCCCGCCCGACGCCCGACTGCCCCATGCCGCCGAACGGCACGCTGGGCGCCACCACGCGGTAGGCGTTGATCCACACCGTGCCCGCCCGGACCTTCGCCGCCACCCGGTGCGCGCGGTGCACGTCCTTGGTCCACACGGCGCCGGCCAGGCCGTAGGGGGTGTCGTTGGCGAGCTTGAGCGCCTCCTCCTCCGTGCTGAAGGTGACGGCCGAGAGCACCGGCCCGAAGACCTCCTCGCGGAACACCGTGTCCGACGGCTTCACCGACAGCACCGTGGGCTGCACGAAGTAGCCGCCGACGTCGGACGCGGCACCGCCGTGGGCCACGGTCGCGCCCTCGTCCTGCGCGGTCCGCAGGTAGCCGAGCACCTTCTCGTACTGCGGGGCGTTGGCGACCGGGCCCATCTCCGTGTCGGGGTCGTTGGGGTCACCGAGCTTGATCGTCGCCGCGCGCTCGGCGACGAGCCGCACGAGCTCGTCGTGCACCGACTCGTGGACGATCAGGCGCGACCCGGCCATGCAGGTCTGCCCGGTGGCCGCGAACACCCCGGCGATCAGGCCGTTGGCCGCGGCGGCGAGGTCGGCGTCGGGGAAGACGATCTGCGGCGACTTCCCGCCCAGCTCGAGCGTGACGGCGTTGAGGTTCTCCGCGGCGGCGTGCGCGACGGCGCGGCCGGTGGCCGTCGAGCCGGTGAACGCCACCTTGTCGACGCCCGGGTGCCCGGCCAGGGCGGCGCCGGTCTCGCGCGAGAGCCCGGTGACGACGTTGAGCACGCCCGCCGGGAACCCGGCCTGCTCGAACAGCTCGGCGAAGCCCAGCGTCGAGGCCGGCGCGTGCTCCGAGGGCTTGACGACGAACGTGCAGCCCGCGGCGAGGCCGGGGGCGAGCTTCCACGTCATGAGCAGCAGCGGGGAGTTCCACGGCGTGATCGCCGCGACCACGCCGACGGGCTCGCGGCGGGTGTAGACGAGGAAGTTCGGGTTCGGCGCGGGGATCTGGCGGCCCTCGAGGGTGGCGGCCAGGCCCGCGTAGTAGTGGTACCAGGAGCCCAGGCCGGTGAGCTGGCCGATCATCTCGCGGTAGAGCTTGCCGGAGTCGTTGACCTCCAGGCGGGCCAGCCGCTCCGCGTTCTCGCCGATCAGGTCGCCGAGGCGGCGCATCAGCGCGGCGCGGGCGAAGCCGGTCAGCGAGCCCCACTCGCCGTCGAGCGCGGCGCGGGCGGCGGCCACGGCGGCGTCGACGTCCTCCGGGCCGCCGTCGGGCACCTCGGCCCACGGCTGCCCGGTGTAGGGGTTCTCCGACTCGAACGTCCGGCCCGAGGCCGCGTCGACCGCCCGACCCCCGATCAGCATCCGGAACCGTTCGGTCATGCCGTCCTCCTCGCCGTGCGGGTCTGCGCGGGGGACGTTACGAGGCGCACCGGACCCGCGCACGTGTACCCGGCGGTAACACCGGAGGTACGTCCCCGACATACAGGCGTGACCCGACGCCGGATCGTCCCCGCCCTGCTCACGGTGCTGTGCCTCGCGGTGCTGGGCGCCGCCGGTTGCGCCGGGAGCCCGACGTGGGAGATGCCCGACGTCGTCGGCGTCGACCTGCAGTCGGCCCAGGACACGGTGCAGGTCCTCACGAGCTTCGGCGTGCCGGTCACCTCGCACGACCGCACCGGCGCGAACCGGATGCAGGTCGTCGACGAGGAGTGGCGCGTCTGCGACCAGACCCCGGAGGCCGGCACCGACCTCACCGAGGACTCGATGATCGATCTCGGCGTGGTGCGGCGGGACGAGGACTGCTAGGCGGGAATACCCCCGGGGGGTATGCAGTTCGGGCGGACATGGACCACGAACACGCCGCCCACGATCACGCCGCGCAGTTCCGCGACCGGTTCTGGCTGAGCCTCGCGCTCGCCGTCCCCGTCGTCGCCGCGAGTCCGATGTTCGCCGACCTGCTCGGGTACGCCGTGCCCGGCTGGGCCGCCCCTGTCCCGCCGGTGCTGGGGTCGGTCCTCTACCTCTACGGCGGGTGGCCGTTCCTCACCGGCGCCGTCGCCGAGCTGCGGGGACGGCGCCCCGGGATGATGACGCTGGTCGCGCTCGCGATCACCGTCGCGGCCGGGGCGAGCGCCGCCACCACGCTCGGCGTCGGCGGCCTGATGCTCGACTTCTGGTGGGAGCTCGCGCTGCTGGTCGTCATCATGCTGCTCGGGCACTGGCTGGAGATGCGGGCGCTCGGGCAGGCCTCGGGCGCGCTCGACGCGCTGGCCGAGCTGCTCCCCGACTCCGCCGAGCGCGTCGGCCCCGACGGCGCCGTCATAGCCGTGCCGCTCGCCGCGCTCGCCGTCGGCGACGTCGTCCTGGTGCGCTCCGGCGGCCGGGTGCCGGCGGACGGGACGGTGACCGAGGGGTCCGCCGAGGTGGACGAGTCGACGGTCACCGGCGAGTCGCGGCCCGTGCCGCGCGCCGCGGGCGACCGGGTCGTCGCCGGCACGATCGCCACCGACTCCGCGCTGCGCGTGCGGGTCTCGGCGGTGGGCGAGGACACCGCGCTCGCCGGCATCCGCCGTCTCGTCGCCGACGCGCAGGCCTCGCGGTCGCGGGCGCAGGCCCTCGCCGACCGCGCCGCCGCGCTGCTGTTCTGGTTCGCGCTGGTCTCCGGGGCGCTCACGTTCGCCGTCTGGACGGCGCTGGGCGACGTCGGCTCCGCCGTCGAGCGGACCGTCACCGTCCTGGTGATCGCGTGCCCGCACGCGCTGGGCCTGGCGATCCCGCTGGTCATCGCGCTCTCGACGTCGATGTCGGCCCGCGCGGGCATCCTCGTCACCGACCGGCTCGCGCTGGAGCGGATGCGTTCCGTGGACGCCGTGCTGTTCGACAAGACCGGCACCCTGACGCGCGGCGAGCCCGCCGTCGTCGCCGTCTCCCCCGCACCGGGCGTCGACCGGGCCGAGCTGCTCGCGCTGGTCGCCGCGGCGGAGTCGGACTCCGAGCACCCGCTGGCCCGCGCGGTCGTGGCCGCGGCGGCGGACGTGCCGCCCGCCCGCGACTTCCGATCGCTGACCGGACGCGGCGTCCGGGCCGTCGTCGACGGGCACGAGGTCGCCGTCGGCGGTCCCGCGCTGCTGCGCGAGCTCGGACTCGCCCCGCTCGACGCCGCGTTCCCGGCGGGCGCCACGGTGCTGCACGTCGTCCGCGACGGGGTGGTGGCCGGGGCGATCGCGCTGGCCGACGCGGTCCGTCCGGAGTCGCGCGCGGCCGTCGACGGGCTGCACGCGGCGGGCGTGCGGGTCGTCCTGCTCACCGGCGACGCCCGGGACGTCGCGGAGGCCGTCGGGGCGGAGGTCGGCGTCGACGAGGTCGTCGCCGAGGTCCTGCCCGCCGACAAGGACGCCGCCGTGACGCGGCTGCAGGAGCGCGGGCTGCGGGTGGCGATGGTCGGCGACGGCGTCAACGACGCCCCCGCGCTGGCCCGCGCCGACGTGGGCATCGCGATCGGGGCGGGCACCGACGTCGCGCGGCGCTCGGCCGGGGTCGTGCTGGCCTCCGACGACCCGCGCGCGGTGCTCGCCGTCCGCCGCCTGTCCACCGCGGGCTACCGGAAGATGGTGCAGAACCTGGTGTGGGCCACCGGCTACAACGTGCTGTCGGTGCCGCTGGCCGCGGGCGTGCTCGCGGGCGTCGGGTTCGTGCTGCCGCCGGCGGCCGCGGCCGTCGCGATGAGCCTGTCGACGGTGGTGGTCGCGCTGAACGCGCAGCTCCTGCGCCGGGTCGATCTGCGTACCCTACCCCCCCAGAGTATGGTGGAGTCGTGAACGGATACGCCCAGGACAAGGACGCGTACCTCAAGCGCATGAAGCGCATCGAGGGCCAGGTGCGCGGCATCGCCAAGATGATCGAGGACGACAAGTACTGCATCGACGTGCTCACGCAGGTCTCCGCCGCCACCAAGGCCCTCGAGGCCGTGGCGCTGGGCCTGCTCGACGAGCACCTGCGCCACTGCGTCACCGAGGCCGTGGCGCAGGGCGGGCAGGCGGCCGACGACAAGGTCGCCGAGGCCAGCGCGGCCATCGCGCGCCTGGTCCGCTCCTGACTCCCCCACGCAGCGAAGGAAGAGATCGCATGACCGAGCACACCTGGACCGTCACCGGCATGACCTGCGAGCACTGCGTCGCGTCGGTCACCGAGGAGATCACCGAGATCGACGGCGTCACCGCCGTGGCCGTGGACCTCCCGACCGGCGCCGTCACCGTCCGCAGCACCGCCCCCCTCGACGAGGACGCCGTGCGCGCCGCCGTCGTGGAGGCGGGGTACGTCGTGGCCGTCTGACGATGCGACCCGCAGTCACGCTGACCGCCTACGGTGCGGCGCTCGTCCTGGTCACGGCCGGGGCGTTCGGCGTCGGATCCGCTGTCGGTCCCCCGGTCGCCGCGGCACCCGCCGCAGCGGCCCACGGGGACGCTCACAGCGGCACCGTCGCGGAGGCACCGGGCCTGCCCGCCGGGCTGGCCCGCACCGAGCACGGCTACACGCTCGACCCGGCCGCCACCACCCACACCGGTGGCCCGTTCGCGTTCCGGATCACCGGTCCCGACGGCGCCCCGGTCACCGCGTTCGACGTCGAGCACGAGAAGCGGATGCACCTGGTCGTGGTGCGCCGCGACGGCACCGGCTTCCGGCACGTCCACCCCGAGATGGCGGCCGACGGCACGTGGACCGTGCCGCTGGACCTGCCCGAGGGCGGCAGCTACCGCGCCTTCGCCGACTTCGCCCCCACCGGCGGCGAGCCCGTCACCCTGGGCGTCGATCTGGCGGTGCCGGGCACGTTCACGCCCGTCGAGCACGCGCCGAGTCGCACGGCGGAGGTCGACGGGTACACCGTCACCCTCGACGGCGAGCTCACGGCCGGGCAGGCGTCGCCCGTCACGCTCACCGTGACCCGCGACGGCGCGCCCGTCACCGACCTCGACCCCTACCTCGGCGCCTCCGGCCACCTCGTCGCGCTGCGCGGGGGCGACCTCGCCTACCTGCACGTGCACCCGTCGGACGGGCCGCCCGGGCCGGCGATCGGGTTCGTCGCCGAGGTGCCGAGCGACGCCGTCTACCGGCTGTTCCTGGATTTCTCCCACGGCGGGGTGGTGCGGACGGCGGAGTTCACCGTGCCGACGTCGGGGACCGCGGCTGGTCCCGTCGCCCCCGTCGCCCCTGTCGCTCCTGTCGATCCCGAACTGCTGCCGCACTCGCACGAGGAGGCACCCCGATGAGCACGGCGCCCCCCGTCACCGAGATCGAGCTGGCGATCGGCGGCATGACCTGCGCGTCCTGCGCGAACCGCGTCGAGCGCAAGCTCAACAAGCTCGACGGCGTCACCGCCAGCGTCAACTACGCCACCGAGAAGGCCCGGGTGCAGGCGCCCGGCGGCGTCGACCCGGCGGCGCTCGTCGCGCAGGTGGAGGCGGCCGGCTACACCGCCGTGCTGCCCGCCGACGACCCCGTGCCCGCCGAGGAGGCCGACCCGCTGCGCGAGCGGCTGATCACCTCGATCGTGCTGACGGTGCCGGTCGTCGCGCTGTCGATGGTGCCGGCGTGGCAGTTCACGTACTGGCAGTGGATCGCGCTGGCGCTGTCCGGCCCGGTCGTCGTGTGGGCGGCGGCGCCGTTCCACCGCGCGGCCTGGACCAACCTGCGCCACGGCGCGGCCACGATGGACACGCTGGTGTCGATGGGCGTGCTGGCCGCGTTCGCGTGGTCGCTCTACGCCCTGCTCTGGGGCACCGCGGGCACGCCCGGGATGGTGCACCCCTTCGAGCTGACGATCGCCCCGAGCGACGGCGCCGGCAACATCTACCTCGAGGTCGCCACCGGCGTCACGACGTTCCTGCTGGCCGGGCGCTGGTTCGAGGCGCGGTCCAAACGGCAGGCCGGGGCGGCGCTGCGGGCGCTGCTGGAGCTGGGGGCGAAGGACGTCGCCGTGCTGCGCGACGGCCACGAGGTCCGGGTGCCGACCGACGCGCTGCGCGTCGGCGACCGGTTCGTCGTGCGTCCGGGCGAGAAGATCGCGACCGACGGGGTCGTCGAGGACGGCAGCTCCGCGGTCGACGTGTCGATGCTGACCGGCGAGCCGGTGCCGGTCGAGGTCGGGCCGGGCGACGCCGTCGTCGGGTCGTGCGTCAACTCCGGCGGGCGGCTCGTCGTGCGCGCCACCCGGGTCGGCGGCGACACCCAGCTCGCGCAGATGGCGAGGCTCGTCGAGGAGGCGCAGAGCGGGAAGGCGCAGGTGCAGCGCCTGGCCGACCGCGTGTCCGGGGTGTTCGTGCCGGTCGTCATCGCGCTGGCCGCGGCCACCCTGGGCTTCTGGCTCGGCACCGGCGCCGGCGCGGCGACGGCGTTCACCGCGGCGGTCGCGGTCCTGATCGTCGCCTGCCCCTGCGCGCTCGGGCTGGCCACGCCCACGGCGCTGCTGGTCGGCACCGGGCGCGGCGCGCAGCTGGGCATCCTGATCAAGGGCCCGGAGGTGCTGGAGTCGACCCGCCGCGTCGACACCGTGGTGCTCGACAAGACCGGCACGGTCACGACCGGCCGGATGGCGCTGGTCGGCGTGCACGTCGCCGACGGGGTCGACGCCGACCTCGCGCTGCGCCTGGCCGGGGCGGTGGAGGCGGCGTCGGAGCACCCGGTCGCCGCGGCCGTCGTCGCGGGGG
Source organism: Pseudonocardia broussonetiae (assembly GCF_013155125.1). Lineage (NCBI taxonomy): Bacteria > Bacillati > Actinomycetota > Actinomycetes > Pseudonocardiales > Pseudonocardiaceae > Pseudonocardia > Pseudonocardia broussonetiae. The sequence goes on from NZ_CP053564.1 coordinate 26,450, forward strand.
CGCGGGAGCGGGGGCCGCTGCCCGCGGTCGATGCGTTCGCGAACGTCGAGGGGCTGGGCGTGCGGGGCACCGTCGACGGCCGCGAGGTCGTGGTCGGGCGCCGCGCGCTCGTCGACGCGCCCCTGCCCGAGGTGCTGGAGACCGCGCTCGGGGACGGCCGCACCGCCGTCGTCGTCGCGGTGGACGGGGAGCCGTGGGCGGTGCTCGTCGTCGCCGACACGGTGAAGCCGACCTCGCGCGAGGCCGTCGCGCAGCTGCGCCGCCTCGGCCTGCGGCCGGTGCTGCTGACCGGCGACAACGCCACCACCGCGCACGCGGTCGCGGCGGAGGTCGGGATCGACGAGGTGATCGCCGAGGTGCTGCCGGCCGACAAGCTCGACGTCGTCAAGCGGCTGCAGGACGAGGGCCGGGTCGTCGCGATGGTGGGCGACGGCGTCAACGACGCGGCCGCGCTCGCCCAGGCCGACCTCGGCCTCGCGATGGGCACCGGCACCGACGTGGCGATCGAGGCCAGCGACCTCACCCTGGTCCGCGGCGACCTGCGGGCCGTGGGCGACGCCATCCGCCTCTCCCGCCGCACGCTGGGCACGATCAAGGGGAACCTGTTCTGGGCGTTCGCCTACAACGTGGCGGCCCTGCCCCTGGCGGCGTCCGGGCTGCTGAACCCGATGATCGCGGGGGCGGCGATGGCGTTCAGCTCGGTGTTCGTGGTGGCCAACAGCCTGCGGTTGCGGGGGTTCCGGGCGGCGGGGTGATGCGTCCGGCCGCTCACCCAGACCCGCGAGTCGGGGTCTCGTTGCGAGTGTGTCGGGGTGGTGGTGCGGACCTGGTGGCACTGCGCCGACGGGGCCGTGCGCGGACGGGCGCCGGCCGTCCGGCTGCGCCGGGCCCTCACGATCCCCGTGATCGTCGGGAGTGCGCCCTGACGGCCCTCCCGACGATCACCACCCGGGTCCGGCCCCGCACCCGTCGCGTCACCCCCGGTCTGCTTCTCGTGTCCTGCGCACGACGAGAGGTGCGCAGGACGCCAGGAGGTGCGCAGGTCGCCGGGTCGGCGACGGGCGCCCGGCCGGCGCCGCCCTGGATCGGCGACGGCGTGCGGCGGGGCGGTGATCGCCGGGAGTGCGACGTCACCGTCTCCGGCGGGGCCGTGGTGGTGCGGTGTCGACGATCACCGGCGTGTGATCACCGGGACCGCGCCACCAGCGCCCTCGGCGCGACCGCCAGGGCGCACTCCCGATGATCACTCGCTGGGGCGTCGGTCTCGGCGTCCCGCACCCCAGGCCGCCCACCGCCAGCCCGTGATCACCGGGAGTGTGACGTCACGGTCTCCGGCGGGGCCGTGATGATGCGGTCTCGACGATCACCGGCGCCTGATCACCAGGACCGCACCACACGGTCCCCGGAACGACCGCCACGTGACACTCCCGACGATCACCGCTGGATAGAGCGCGTCAGCTGATCCCGACCAGGTCCACGACGAAGACGAGCGTGGCGCCGGCGGGGAGGCCGGGAGGCGGGTTGTCGCCGTAGGCCAGGTCCGGGGGCATCACGATGACCCGCCGGCCGCCGGGCGCCATGCCCTCGATGCCCTGGGAGAAGCCCGGCACGACCCGGTCGAGCGGGAACTCGATCGGGTCGTCGCCGCGCGACCAGGAGCTGTCGAAGACCGAGCCGTCCGACCAGAGCGTCCCGGTGTAGCGGACCTGCACCGTGTCGGCCAGCGTCGCCGCCGCGCCCTCACCGACGACGACGTCCTCGGTGAGCAGCTCCGTCGGCGGGGCGCCGGTGCCGGGTCCGGCCTGGGTCGGGGCGGTGAGGTCCGTGGGCTCGCCGGTGAGGCCGGGGACGCCGCCCTCGGGCCCGGCGGGTGCGGCCGCGGTCGCGGCGGCCGACGGGGCGGCGGACGGGGACGTGGCGGTGGGGGCGGCGGTCTCGGCGGCGCCGCCGCAACCGGCGAGCGTCACGACGAGGAGTGCGGGGAGCAGGAGCCGTCTCATCCGGCCAGCAGACCAGACACGGCGGTCGTCACCGCAGCCGGGCCCGACTCGCGCGCAGCCACACCGCGACTCGCGCGCATCGAGACCGCGACTCGCGCGCATCGAGACCCCGACTCGCGCGCAGCCACACCCCGACTCGCGCGCAGCAGGACCGCGACTCGCGGGCCGGTCACCGCAGGACCGCCCGCACCTCCCCCACCGGCTGTCCCCCACCCAGCACCGGACGGCGGCCCAGCGCCTCGGGGACGTCCGCACCCAGGGCGCGCAGGGCCTCGGACACCACCACCGGCAGCGGGCGGGCCGCACCGTCGAGCACCTTGACCGCCACCGCGCCCCCGTCGGGCAGCGCCGCCGCGAACACGCCCTCGGCCCCGTCCTTCGCCACCAGCCCGGGGACGCCGGCCATGAGGGCGCTGACGTCGCGGCCCAGCCCACCGACCCACTCCGGGTGCGCCGACATCGCCGCCGCCACCCGGTGCTCGGGCGTACCGGGCGCGGCGAGGACCAGCCGCGCGAACGCGTGCGCGAGGCCGGTGAGCGTGCACGAGTACAGCGGGGCACCGCAGCCGTCGACGGTGACGTGCTCGGCCTCGTCGCCGGTGAGCTCCTGCACCGTCACACGGATCGCCTCCTGCAGCGGGTGCGCCGGGTCGCGGTAGCCGTCGACGGGCCAGCCCGCCCCGACGCAGGTCGCGATCATCGCGGCGTGCTTGCCCGAGCAGTTCTGCGCGAGCGACGACGGCCCGAACCCGTCGGCCCGCCAGGTCGCGCCGACGTCCTCACCGAGCGGGAAGGCGGGGGTGTTGGCCAGGTCGTCCTCGGTGCGGCCGGCGCCGGCCAGGATGCGGCGGACCCCGTCGACGTGGCGCGGCTCGCCCGAGTGGCTGGCGCAGGCGAGGGCGAGGAGCTCGCCGTCGAGGTCGAGGCCGGTGCGCAGCATCGCGACGGCCTGCACGGGCTTGAGCGCGGACCGCGCGAAGACGGTGGCGTCGGGGTCGCCGCGGTGCAGCACGACCGCGCCGCCGCCGTCGAGGGCGACGAGGTGCCCGCGGTGCACCGACTCCACCGCTCCGCCGCGCACCACATGGGCCAGGGCCTGCGCCCGATCGTCGATCACGGGCCGGGACGCTACGGGAGCGCGACGGATTCCTCCGAACGGCCACGGGGACGTGGCCGGCTCCGTACGGTCCGCGCCCATGGACGGACGACAGTGGCTCGACGGCTACCAGCACCGCCTCGCGGACCTCACGTCCCGGGCCGACCGCGCGCGGGCCGCGATCGCCGGCGTCGAGGGCACGGCGGCCAGCGCGGACGGCGCGGTCACGGTCACCGTGGTGCCCGGCGGGGCGCTGCGCCGGCTCGTGCTCGCCGAACGCAGCGAGGGGCTCTCGCGCGTGCAGCTCGCGGCGCTGGTGGTCGAGACCGCCGCCCGGGCCAGGGCCGAGGCCGACCGGCTGGTGGCCGAGGCGGTCGCGCCGCTGCTGGAGGCGTGATGGACGGCTTCGCCTTCGCCGGCGTCGACGACCACATCGCCTGGGTCGACGAGCACGTCGCCGCCGCTCTGCACCGCGCCGCGCAGGCCGGGCGACCGCTGGACCGCGGCGCCTACGGGATCATCGGCACGGTCTTCGCCGACGCCGCGACGCGGGCGGCCGCCGATGCCTCCCGGGCCGTCGGCGAGCTCGCCGCGGCGGGCGCGAGCTTCGCCGACGGCCTGCGGGCCACCCAGGACGGCTACCGGCGCACCGAGGCGCAGAACCGCGGGCTGCTCGGCCGGCCGTCGTGACGAACCCCCTGATCGTCGAGCCCGAGAACGAGAACCAGGCGGCGTGGGACAGCGCCGAGGGCGCAGGCCTGTACTCGAGCACCGCCGACGTGGGCTCGGCGTGGGCCGCCGCCGACGGGGCGCAGATCATCGCCACCACCGTCGGGCTCGGTCTCGACGCACTCGGCACCCTGGCCGATCCGTTCGACGCCCTCGCGACGGCCGGGCTGGGCTGGCTGTTCGAGCACGTGGACTTCCTGCACGAGGTGCTGGACGCGCTGGCCGGTGACCCCACGCAGATCGCCGCGCAGGCCAGGACGTGGCACAACGTCGGGGAGGAGCTGCACCGCGTCGCCGTGGCCTACCGCGACGGCGCCGGCGCGGTCCCGGGATGGGACGGCGCGACGCGCGAGGCGTACGGGGGCGCGGTCGCGGACTTCACCGACCGGCTGCACCGGGCCGGCGACGACGCCGAAGCGCTGGCCGCGCTGATCCTGCAGACCGGCGCGATGGTCGGCACCACCCGCGCCCTGATCCGCGACCGGATCGCCGCCTTCGTCTGGTGGCTCGCGAAGCAGATCGTCGTCGCGGGCGTCTCCGCGTTCTTCACGTTCGGCGGCAGCGTCGCGTTCCTCGCCGGATGGGCCTACGGCGAGGCCGTCGCGCTCGGCGCGAGCCTCGCCCACGACGTCTCCGAACTCCTCGGGGCCGTCGAGAACGCGGCGGGCACGGCCGGGCAGATCGCCGGTGCACTGCGCGTCACCGCCGCGCAGGCGCGGGTCGTGCTGCGGCCCGCGCACCGCAGTGTGCGGGAGACCGCCGACGACCTCGACGACATCCCGGCTGCCGAGGTCATCGAGCTGAGCAAGCAGCACACAGGCGTGCGGGCGAGCCAGGCGGGCTGGGAGGCCCCCGCCCCGTCCTGAGCCGGTCACCGGGCAGGATGGCGGCATGGCACAGGTGACGGCGACGGCCGAACGCGTGATCGACGCCCCCGCGACCGACATCAGCGCGGCGCTCGCGGACTACGAGAAGGTCCGGCCGCAGATCCTGACCGACCGGTTCACGGAGTACCGGGTCGAGTCGGGCGGACAGGGCGCGGGCAGCCGGGTGCACTGGAAGCTCGCGGCCACCGAGAAGCGGGTGCGCGACCAGCTCGTCGACGTCGAGGCCCCCGACCACACCACGCTCGTCGAGCGCGACGCCAACTCCAGCATGGTGACGACGTGGCGCGTGCGGTCGGAGGGCACGAACCGCAGCACCGTCACCGTCACCTCGACGTGGAACGGTGCGGGCGGCATCGGCGGCTTCTTCGAGCGGCTGTTCGCGCCGAAGGGCCTCGCCCGCATCTACGACGGCGTGCTGGCCAACCTCGACGGCGCCGTGCGTGGCTGACGGCATCGTCGCCGTCGCGGGCGAGGCGCTCGTCGACCTGGTGCCCGCCCCCGTCGGCGGGTACCTGGAGATCGCGCCCGGCGGCAGCCCGGCGAACGTCGCGGTCGGGCTCGCCCGGCTCGGCGTCCCCGCGCGGATGCTGGCCCGCCTGGCCGGCGACCCGCTCGGTGCCCGGATGCGCGCGCACCTCGCCGACAACGGCGTGCAGCTCGACCACGCGGTGCCGGCCGTCGAGCAGACGTCGATGGCGCTGGTCACCGTCGACGACGAGGGCGTGCCGAGCTACGACTTCCGCATCGCCGGCACGGCCGACTGGCAGTGGACCGAGGACGAGCTCGCGGACGCGCTCGACGGTCCCGTCGTCGCGGTGCACTCCGGGTCGCTCGCGCTGACGACCGCTCCCGGCGACGGGCCGCTGCGCGCACTGCTCGCCCGGGCCGCGGCCACCGCGACCGTCAGCTACGACCCGAACTGCCGCCCGCTGCTGATGGGCGACCCGGCCGACGTCCTGCGCGGGGTGCACGCGCTGCTGGGCGTGGCCGACGTCGTCAAGGTCAGCTCGGAGGACCTCGAGTGGCTGGGGCTCTCGCCGGAGGCCGCGCTGGAGGACTGGCTCGCGCGCGGGCCGGCGCTCGTCGCGGTCACCCTGGGCGGCGACGGCGTGCTCGCCGGCACCGCGTCCGGCCTGCGCACGCGGCGGCCGGGGGTGGCGGTCACGGTGGTCGACACCGTCGGCGCGGGCGACACGTTCTCCGCCGCGCTGCTCGCCGGGCTCCACGAGCGCGACCTGCTGGGGGCCGACCGGCGCGACGCTCTGCGCGCGCTCGACGCCGCACAGCTCGACGCCCTGCTCGACCTCGCCGCGCGGGCCGCGGCCATCACCTGCTCGCGGCGCGGGGCCGACCCGCCCACCGCCGACGAGCTGCGGGTCGCGACGGCGACCTGACCCAGGGTGGGACGGCGACGCCCCAGATCCATTCGCCGCCGCCCCACCCTCGGGTCTGCTTGCGACCCCGCAGGAATCATCGACCGCGCAGGGTGCCCGGCGCCAGTCCAGGCACCGGTTCGGGCGGCCCTCCATCGGGTCGGCGCGTCGCGTTGCGTCAGGATGCGGGGGTGTCGATCCCTCCCGAAGCCGCAGCTCACGACCTCGCACCCCACCCGGAGGGCGGCTGGTACCGGCGCACGTGGACCTCGCCGGTCGTCGTCGACACGCCGCGCGGCGCGCGGCCGTCGGCCACCGCGATCCTCTACCTCCTCGACGGCGTCTCGGCCCGGCACCGGGTGGCGTCGGCCGAGGTGTGGCTGTGGCACTCCGGCTCGCCGGTGGAACTGACGGTGGACGACGTGCCCGTGGTCCTCGACGCCGCACGTCCGCAGCAGGTGGTGGGGGCCGGGGTGTGGCAGTCGGCGCGGCTGCTCGGGCCGGAGCCGGCCCTGGTGAGCTGCGTGGTGAGCCCCGGCTTCGACTTCGCCGACTTCGAGATGGCCTGAGCACGGCTCCCCCGCGAGTCGGGCTGTGACTGCGCGCGAGTCGGGGCGTGACTGCGCGCGAGTCGGACCTCCCGCACCCCGACTCGGTCACCACGACACCCCGACTCGCGGGGGGTTGGGGTCAGGCGCGGGTGCGGTCCAGCAGCTTCTCCACCGGCCAGGTGTTGAGGATTCGCTCCGTCGGCACGGCGCAGGCGACCGCGCGCTCGCACCCGTTGCCCAGCCAGTCGAGCTGGCCGGGGGCGTGGGCGTCGGTGTCGATCGTGAAGTCGCAGCCGGCCTCGACGGCCAGGCGCAGCAGGCGCTTGGGCGGGTCCAGGCGCTCGGGGCGCGAGTTGACCTCCACCGCGACGCCGTACTCGGCGCAGGCGGCGAACACGCGGTCGGCGTCGAACTCCGACTCCGGGCGCGACCGCTTCCCCGTCACCATCCGGCCCGTGCAGTGGCCGAGGACGTCGACGTGCGGGTTCGCGACGGCCGTCAGCATCCGCTCGGTCATTTCCGCCCGCGGCATGCGCAGCTTGGAGTGGACGCTGGCGACGACGAGGTCGAGCTGGTCGAGCAGGTCGGGGTCCTGGTCGAGGGCGCCGTCGTCGAGGATGTCCACCTCGATGCCGGTGAGGACGCGGAAGTCGGTGAGCTCGGTGTTGAGCTCGGCGATCTGCTCCAGCTGCGCGCGCAGGCGCTCGGGCGAGAGGCCGTTGGCGACGGTGAGGCGCGGCGAGTGGTCGGTGACGACGAGGTAGGAGTGCCCGAGCTCGCGCGCGGTCTGCACCATCTCGCGCAGCGGCGAGCCGCCGTCGGACGCGTCGGTGTGGCTGTGGCAGTCACCGCGCAGCGCCTGCTTGAGGGCGAGCGCCGCCTCGTCGAGCGGCGTGCCCTCGGTGGCCTCCAGGCGTCGCAGGTAGACGGGCACCTCGCCGTTGAGCGACTCCACGACGCACCGCGCCGTCACCTCGCCGACGCCCTTGAGCCGCACGAGCTCACCGGACAGCGCGAGCTGCACCAGCTCGTCGCGGTCGCGGCGGGCCAGCACGGACGCGGCCGTGCGGAAGGCCCGCACGCGGTACGTGGACTCGTGGGCCCGCTCGAGCAGGAACGCCGCCCGTCGCAGGTCGGCCACGGGGTCGCGCTCGTCGCTCACGGCCGCGATTGTTGCAGGAAGGCCACCTTGAGGACGATCCGTTGCAGCAAGGTGGCCTTCCTGACCCGGGGGAACGGGACCGACCTCAGCCCCGCGCTGCCCTCCACAGCGCCGGCAGCTCCTGCTCGATTCGCACCGCCCGCTCCACGTCCCGGCCCAGCAGCACCCCGAAGCTGAAGCCGTTCTCCCCGCTCGCGTGCGCCGCCGCCCCCAGCTCGCGCAGTGCGTCCCGCGCCACGACGGCGTCCTGGTGCTCGCCGAGCGCAGTCTGCAGCCGCTTGAGCCGCTTGTCCTTCGTCCCCGCGACCTCCGTCGCGTACCGCAGCCGCTTGCCCGCCTTGCGCGCCGCGTGCACGGCCGTCTCCTGCTCCGGACCGGGCTCGACGGCCACCTCGACCGCCTTGCGCAGCCGCCGCCGCGCCCTCTTCACGCCGTCATCCAGTCCCGACAGCGAGCGCGCCGCCTTCGTCAGCGGCGGCTCGTCGAGCAGCGCGTCGAGCGCGCCGCGCAGTGCGGCGTACCGGGGCCCGTCGAGCTCGGTGAGCACGGCCGCCCTGGCCTCGGCCTCGACGCGGGCGAAGTGCCGCGTCGTGAACGCCTCGGCGCGCCCCAGCCGCAGCTCGGGCGGCAGGTCGGCGAGCCCCGCGAGGATCCGCTCGCGCAGCACCTCGGCGTCGCGGGCGGGGGCCAGAGCCCGGCCCAGCTCGCGCAGCGCCTCGACGACGGGCTCGGTGCGCGCGACGTCGAGCAGCGGCCGGAACGCCTGCAGCGCGCTCCGCATCCGCCGCGACGCCACTCGCAGCTGGTGCACGGCGTCGGGCTCGTCGCGGCGCACCCGCAGGTCCTCGGCGGCGAGCCGCTCGGCCTGCGTCGCCAGGTACTCCATCAGGGCGGCCCCGGACGACCCCTTCTTCCCGGCCCGTCGACGCCGAGCGCCGGCAGGCCGCAGCAGGCGGTCGAGCTCGGTCTCGACGCCGGGCTCGGCCGGCTCCAGCCCGTCGTCGGCGAAGCGGACGGCCAGCTCGGCGAGCAGCTCCTCGGACGCGCCCTCGTGCGGGTGCACCGCGGCCTCGGTCCACGAGACGAGCTCGGTCGAGCGGCCCAGCGTGGCGACGGTGACGTGGTCGTGCACGACGTCGGCGACGACCGCGTCGCCGTCCCCGAGCAGCCGCGTCACGCCGCGCGTCGTCCGGGCCCGGCCGACGGGGCGCACGATGCGGTCGCGCGCGGCGCCGCGGGTCAGCTCCTCGATCTCGACGGGCACGGGGGCGGGGTCGGGCGCGTCGGCGGCCAGCGGCACGCGGAGGTGCTCGTCGTGGTCGCCGTCGGGCAGCGCGAGCCGCCACTGCGGCGGGCCGTCGCCGCGGTAGAGCGCCAGCGTGATCCCGGCGGCGGCGAGGCGGCGGTCGTCGGTGTCGTACCGCTCGACCTCGCGGACCTCCGTCGGCCCCGGCTCGTCGCGGTGCACCCCCGGCAGCCCCGCCAGCCTCGGCGCGCCGGCCTCCGCGGCGCCGCGGAAGTACTGGACGGTGGTCGTTGCGGTGGTGTCGGGCATCCCGGTGGGTGCCCGGAATCAGCTCTCGCGCAAACGCGCCTTGAGTACCTTGCCCATGTCGTTGCGGGGCAGCGCGTCGACGAAGCGCACCTCGCGCGGGCGCTTGTGCGGGGCGAGCTGCGCGGCGACGTGGTCGATCAGCTCGCGCGCCTCCGGCGCCTCCCCCGCCGCGACGACGACGGCCACCACCCGCTCCCCCAGGTCGTCGTCGGGCACGCCGAACACCGCCGTCTCGGCGACGCCCGGGTGCTCCAGCAGCGCGTTCTCGATCTCACCCGCGCCGATCTTGTAGCCGCCGGACTTGATCAGGTCGGTGGCCTGGCGGCCGACGAGCGCGAGCGCCCCCGACTCCGTCCAGCGGCCGATGTCGCCGGTGGCGAACCACCCGTCGGCGTCGAGCCCGCCGTCGCGGCCCAGGTAGCCGTCGAACAGGCCCGGCCCGCGCGCGTGCACGGTACCGAGGTCGGGGTCGCCCTCGACCGGGTCCAGGCGCACCTCGGTGCCGGACACCGGACGCCCGACGCTGCCGGGCTCGGGCTCCTCGTCGGCGCGGGCGGCGGTGAGGATGAGGGACTCGGTGAGGCCGTAGCGCTCCCGGACCGCGAGGCCGGTGGCGGCGCGCAGGCGGGCGTGGTCGACGGTCGTGAGCGCGGCCGAGCCCGAGACCAGCAGGCGCGCGCGGCCGATCCGCTTCGCCGCCTCCGGGTCGGACTCCAGCTGGTCGGCGAGTCGGTGGTACTGCGTCGGCACGCCGAACACCATCGTCGCTCCCCCGTCGACGGCGGCGGCGAGCCCGGCCGCGTCGAGCGCGGGGAGGTGGTGCAGCGCCCCGCCGCGGCGCAGCGGCCCGAGCACGCCGAGCACGAGACCGTGGACGTGGAACAGCGGCAGCGCGTGGGCGAGAACGTCGTCGCCGGTCCAGGCCCAGGCGTCGGCCAGGGCGTCGAGGTTGGCCGCGACGGCGCCGCGGGACAGCACCGCGCCCTTGGGCGGCCCGGTCGTCCCCGAGGTGTAGATGACGAGCGCGGGCGCGGCCGGGCCGGGGTCGCGCGGGGGCGCGCCGCCGCCGGTGCTGCCGAGCTCGACGTCGATCCGCGGGAGCTCGCCGAGCGCGTCCGGCAGGACCGCTCCGGGCGCGGCCAGCACCGCACCGGGTGCGGAGTCGGACAGGACGTGCGCGAGCTCGCGCTGCCCCAGCTTCGGGTTGAGCGGCACCGCCGGGACCCCGGCGAGGACGGCCGAGGCGACCGCGACGGCCGTGTGGATCCCCGGCACCGCGTGCACCGCGACCCGGCCCGCGCCGCTGCCGCGGATCCGCTCGGCGAGCGCCGCGGCGACGGCGGCCAGCTCGGAGTGGGTCAGCGCGTCGTCGCCCGCGCGCAGGGCGGGCCGGTCGGACGGGTCGAGCAGCGTCGGCAGCAGCGTCACGCGATCACCTTGCCCGGGTTGAGGATCCCGGCCGGATCCAGGGCCGCCTTGACGGCGCGGTGCATCGCGACGACGGCCGGTCCGAGCTCGCGCAGGGCGCCGTCGCGCTTGAGCAGGCCGACGCCGTGCTCGCCGGTGACGGTGCCGCCGAGGGTGAGCGCGGCGTCGACGATGTCGTCGAAGGCGGCCTGCGCGCGCCGCCGCGCCGCGTCGTCGCCGTGCGGGGTGAGCAGCAGCGGGTGCAGGTTGCCGTCGCCGGCGTGGGCAACGGTGGCGATCTGCGTGTCGTGCGCCGCGCCGATCTCCTCGATCCGCGCGAGCATCTCCGCGATGCGCCCGCGCGGCAGGCAGACGTCCTCGGTGAGCATGGCCATCCCGCGCTGCTCGAGCGCCGGGTAGGCGAGGCGTCGTGCGTCGAACAGGGCCTCGGCCTCGACCGGGTCGGTCGAGAGCATCGCGTCGCTCGCGCCCGCGGCGAGGAACTCGGCGTGCATCGCCTCGGCCTCGTACTCCGCGGCGGGCTCGGGCAGGTCGGTCTGGGCGAGCAGCAGCGCGGCGGCCCCCTCCGGCAGCCCGGCGCGCTTCCAGTCGTTCACCGCCTGCAGGCACACCCGGTCGACCAGCTCGAAGATCGCCGGCTGCAGCCCCGCCGCCGTGACGCGGGAGACGGCGTCGCCCGCGGCGGCGAGCGTGTCGAAGAAGCCGACGACGGTGCGCGGCGCGGTCGTGCGCGCCGGGCGCAGCTTGACCGTCACCTCGGTGACGACGCCGAGCGTGCCCTCCGAGCCGACCATCAGCCCGGCCAGGTCGTAGCCGACGACGCCCTTCGCCGTGCGCCGCCCCAGCCGCACGACCTCGCCGCTCGCGAGCACGACCTCCAGCGCGAGCACGTAGTCGCGCGTCACGCCGTACTTGACGCAGCACAGCCCGCCCGCGTTCGTCGCGACGTTGCCGCCGATCGTCGACCAGGGGGCGCTCGCCGGGTCCGGCGGGTACCAGAGGCCCTCCTTCGCCGCGGCGGCGCGCAGGTCGTCGTTGACGACGCCGGGCTGCACGACGGCGAGGCGCTCGGCGGGGTCGATCTCGACGATGTCGCGCATCCGCTCCGTCGACAGGACCACGCAGCCGTCGACGGCGTTCGCCCCACCCGACAACCCGGTGCCCGCCCCGCGCGCGACGACGGGCACCCCGTGCGCGGCGCACGCCCGCACCACCGCCGCCACCTCCGCGGTCGTGCCCGGGCGGACCACCGCGACCGCGGCGCCGTGCGGCGCCCACTCGGCCTCGTCGTGCAGGTAGGGCGCGACGGTGTCGGGGTCGGTGAGCAGGTGCTGCGCCGGCAGAGCTGCGCGCAGGTCGTCGAGCACCGTCATGGGCCCGACGCTAGCTCCCGCCGCTGCGCGCGGCCAGCGCGCGTCCCAGGTCGGTGCCCGAGCGCCACGCCGTCTCGACGCGCGCCTTCCCCCAGCCGTCGCCGGCGAAGGCGATGCCGTCGTCGCGCAGGAGGTGGGTCTCCTCGCGGTCCTGCCCGGGGCTCGCGAACCGCCAGCGGTGGGCGTGGGTCCACTCCGGTTCGGCCGTGACGCCGAGCAGGCGCGCCAGCGCGTCGAGGACCAGCGGGACGGCGCCGTCGGGGTCGGCGTCGTGCTCGCGGGCGACGTCGGCGGTCGTGTGGGCGACGAGGACGGGCGCGCCGTCGCCGCGGCGGTCGCCGTCGTCGGCGACGAGCGTGAGCACCGGGTGGTCGTTGACGAACGCCGCGGGCAGCGGCTCCCAGCGCCGCCGCGACCAGCCCGCCGCCACGGAGATCACCGGCGACCACTCCGGCGCGTCCGACGGCGCGCCCAGCAGGCGCGCCGCCTGGGGGTCGGGCATGGCGAGCACGACCGCGTCGCACGGGTCGCCGTCGACGACCGGCCCCGGCCCGACGCGGGCGACCTCGTGCTCCAGGCGCACGTCCAGGCCCGTGGCCAGGTCGGCGACGAGGCTGCGCAGCCCGCCCGGGGCGGCGTAGCGGACGGGGCCCGGGGCGCTCCCCCGCTGCCCGTCGCCGAGCACGGCGAGCTCGGAGGTCCACTCGCGCACGAGCCCGGCGTGCTGCCAGGCGGTGACGACGTCGGTGAACTCGGGGTCGCGGGCGGTGAAGTAGGCGGCGCCGAGGTCGACCGGGCGGCCTGCCAGGCGCTTGCTGGCCAGCCGCCCGCCGACCACGCGGGAGCGCTCCAGCACCCGGACCGGCACCCCGGACGCCGTGAGCACCCGTGCGCACGCGATCCCGGCGATCCCGGCCCCCACGACGATCACCGACATGGCGCCACCGTAGGTCAGGGCCCGTGGGTCCGCCGGGCGCCTCCGGCGCACCCCCCGCGAGTCGGGGTCTGATTGCGCGCGAGTCGGGGTCTCGTTGCGCGCGAGTCGCGGGTGTCACGGCGCGCGAGTCGGGAACCATCGGCAGGTCGGGCCCCCGGCGCCGCGCACCTTCTGGCGCCTCCGTGCACGTCCGGCGGTGCGCGACCAGCAACGAGATGCGCAGTACGTCCCGTGATCATCGGAACCGCGCCGCCACGACCCTCCGACCGACCCTGACGCCACACTCCCGACGATCACGCCGGCCCGGCCCACAGTCACGGCTGATCCTCCACGCAGGCGCCGCCCGCGCACGACCAGCGCGACTCGCTCGCCACGAGACCCCGACTCGCGGGACTCGCACACCCGAATTGCGCGCAACCAGAGCCCGACTCGCTCGCCACCAGACCCCGACTCGCGGGCTTTCCGGTCAGAGGGCGCGGACGCGCGCCAGCCGCGCCTCCCACCACTCCACCCGCTCCCCCTCCGCCGCCACCCCGGCCCGCAGCTCCGGCTCGGGCGGCCTTCGGGGCACCGGGAGCTCCCCGCCCACCGGCACGAGCGGCGCGGTCACGTCGGCGGTGAACAGCGCCCCCGTGCCCAGGCCGCAGGCGAACTCCAGGTCGGGCAGCGCCCCGGCCAGGGCGATCTCCGCCGCCAGCCCGACGCCGGACTCCAGCGCCGAGCTCACCACGCACGGCAGCCCGCACGCCTGCGCGACCTCCAGCGCCCGCCGCACCCCGCCCAGCGGCGCGCACTTGAGCACCGCCACGTCCGCCGCCCCCGCGACGGCGACGCGCAGCGGGTCCTCGGCGCGGCGGATCGACTCGTCCGCGGCGATCCGCACGTCGACCCGGCGCCGCACCGCGGCCAGCTCCTCCAGCGTCACGCACGGCTGCTCGACGTACTGCAGCCCGCCGGCGGCGCGGTCGAGCGCGCGGATCGCGGTGACGGCCTCGTCGACCTCCCACCGCGCGTTCGCGTCGACCCGCACGTGCCCGCCCGGCCCCAGCGCGTCGCGGACGGCCTCGACGCGCGCGAGGTCGTCGGCCAGCGAACCGGGCGCGTCGGCCACCTTGACCTTCGCCGTGCCGCACCCCGACGCCACGACCAGCGCGTGCGCGACGGCGGGCGGCACCGCGGGCACGATCGCGTTGACGGGCACCGACGCGCGCACCGGCTCCGGCCACCCGTCGAACGCGGCCTCGTGCGCCGCGGCGTACCAGGAGCGCGCCTCGGCGTCGTCGTACTCGGGGAAGGGGCAGAAGTCGCCCCAGCCGGCCGGGCCCTCGAGGAGCAGGCCCTCCCGGAGGGTGATCCCGCGGAAGCGGGTGGTCATGGGGAGGGCGTAGACGAACACCCCGTCAGGAAACCAGCTCGTGGTCGGCGCGGTGCACCTTCCGGAGGCGGCGCCGGTAGTCGAACGTGTAGCCGGGCCAGACGGTCCGGTTGTTGCCGTGGGCGTCGAGGTACCAGGACTTGCAGCCGCCGGAGTTCCACACCGACCCCTGCAGCCGCCGCTGGACCTCGGCGTTGAACGCGTCCTGCCGGTCGCGGCGCGTGTCGATCGCCGTGGCGCCGTGGGCGTCGAGGAGCGCGAGGGCGTCGAGGATGAAGCGGGTCTGCGACTCGATCATGAAGACCATCGAGCTGTGCCCCAGTCCGGTGTTCGGGCCGATCATGAGGAACAGGTTGGGGAAGCCGGCGACGGTCGTGCCGAGGTGCGCCTGCGGGCCGTCGGCCCACTCGTCGGCGAGCTTGACGCCGTCGCGCCCGGTGACCGCGACGTCGCGCAGGCTCTCCCCGACCCGGAACCCGGTGCCGAAGATGATCGTGTCGACCTCGTGCTCGACCCCGTCGGCGGTGACGACGCCGGTCGGCGTGACGCGCGTGATGCCGTCGGTCACGACGTCGACGTTGGGCTGCTTCAGCGCGGAGTAGTAGTCGTTGGACATGAGGATGCGCTTGCAGCCGATGGTGAAGTCGGGTGTCAGCTTGGCCTTGAGGTCGGGACGGTCGGCGAACGTGCGGTCGAGGTGGAGCCGCGCGAACGCCTCGATCACCTTCATGCGGGCCGGCTTGAGGAACCCGCCGACGAGCATCTCGTTGCGCGCGTAGACCAGCGAGCGCTGGATCCGCTGCGCGAGGGGAATCCGTCGGTAGAGAGCGCGGACGAGGGCGGGGATGGGCCGGTCGGGCTTGGGCAGCACCCAGGGAGCGGTGCGCTGGAACAGCGTCAGCGACGCGACCTCGCGCTGGATGTGCGGCACGAACTGGATCGCGCTCGCCCCGGTCCCGATGACGGCGACGCGCCGCCCGCGCAGGTCGTGGTCGTGGTCCCAGCGCGAGGAGTGGAAGACGGTGCCGCGGAACTCCTCGACGCCCTCGATCTCCGGTGTCGACGGCAGGTGCAGCGGCCCGGTGCCCCACACGACGGCCCGCGCGTGCACGACGGAGCCGTCGGCGGTGGTGACGGCCCAGCGCGCGCCGTCCCACTCCATCGCGGTGACCTCGCGGCCGAAGCGGAGCTTCCCGCGCAGGTCGTAGCGGTCGACGACCGACTCGAGGTACGCGCGGATCTCCGGCTGCCGCGCGAACGTGCGCGTCCAGTCGGGATTGGGGGCGAAGGAGAACGAGTAGAGGTGGCTCTGCACGTCGCACGCGCAGCCCGGGTACGTGTTGTCCCGCCAGGTGCCGCCGACGCTGCTCCCCTTCTCCAGGATGACGACGTCGGTGCGCCCCGCCTCGGCCAGCGTGACGGCCGCACCGAGCCCGGCGAAACCGCTGCCGACGATGGCCACGTCCACTGTCTGATCGGTCATCTCGTCCTCCCGGTAGGTGTTACCGGCGGTAAGTTACCACGGGTAACCTACCTGCGGTAGGGTCCGCCGGTGACCACAGCACGGGTCCCCCGACGCCGGGTCGGGCGGGCGGAGCGCGAGCAGCAGATCCTCGACGCCGCCGTGGCCGTGTTCAGCGAGCGGGGCTACCAGAACGCGTCGATGGACGCGGTCGCCGAGCGCGTGGGCGTCACCAAGCCCGTCGTCTACACGCACTTCGGCTCCAAGGACGGGCTGCTCCTGGCCTGCATCTCGCGGGCGCGGGCGGAGCTGCTGGAGGTGACGTCGGGCGCGGCGGCCTCGGCGAGCACGCCGGAGGAGATGCTGCGCCGCGGCACGCGCGCGTTCTTCGACCACCTCGACCGCCACGAGCCGGAGTGGTCGCTGCTCTACTGCGAGTCGACCGTCGCCGGGGAGGCGCTGGAGGGCATCCGCGCGCAGCAGACCGACTTCATCGCCGCCCTGCTCGCCGCGCAGGCGCCGGACGCCGACCCGCAGCGGCTCGCCGGGTGGGCGCAGGTGATCGTCGGGGCGTGCGAGCGGCTGGCCGTGTGGCGCGGCAGCGCCCGGACCGTGACCCCCGAGCAGGCCACCGAGTACCTCATGGACCTGGTCTGGACCGGCCTTGCGGCAGAATCGGGCGCGTGACGACCACCGCCCCCCGCCTCCTGCAGGTCCGCCGCAGCACGCGCATCACGCCGCGGATGATCCGTGTGACGCTCACCGGCGACGAGCTCGCGGGCTTCGGCGGCGACGGTCCCGACCGGCGGATCAAGATGTTCTTCCCCGTCCCCGGCCAGGAGCGCCCGGCCGTGCCGCGGGCCGCGTCGGGCGGGCCGGTGTGGCCGGCCGGTGAGGCCCGCCCGGCGATCCGGACCTACACCGTGCGGCGCTTCGACGCCGGCGCCAACGAGCTCGACGTCGACTTCGTGCTGCACGAGGGCCACGGCCCGGCCGCCGCGTGGGCGCGCGAGGCGCAGCCGGGCGCGTGGGTGGCGGTGTCGGAGCCGGGCGGGCGGTACGTCCCGGACCCGACGGCCGACTTCCACGTCGTCATCGGCGACGAGACCGCGCTGCCGGCCGTCGCGACCGTCCTGGACGCCCTACCCGGCGGCGTGCCCGCTCTCGTGTTCCTCGAGGTCGCCGACGCGTCGGAGGAGCAGGGGCTCGGCGACGGCGTCACGTGGGTGCACCGCGGCGACCGCGACGCCGGCGTCCCGCTGGCCGAGGCCGTGCGCGCCGCGGAGTTCCCGGCGGGGCGCGGGCAGGCGTGGCTCTCGGGCGAGAGCGCGTGCGTCAAGGACCTGCGCAAGCACCTGCTCGACGAGCGCGGCCTCGACCGCCGCGCCGTCTACGCGACCGGGTACTGGCGGGCGCGCTGACCCCCGTGAGTGGATACGAGTGCTCCAGCACTCGTACCCACTCACGGGTCAGTAGCCCAGCAGCTTCGCGATGATCTCGTTCATGATCTCCGTCGTGCCGCCGCCGATGCTGAGCAGCCGGGCGTCCCGGCTGTGCCGCTCCACCTCGTGCTCGCGCATGTACCCCAGCCCGCCCAGGAGCTGCACGCACTCGTAGACGGCGTGCTCGCACGCGGCGACGGCGGTGTTCTTCGCCATCGCCGTCTCCATCAGCATCGACTCCCCGGCCAGCCAGCGGGTCGTGACGGTCTGCGTGTAGACCCGCGCGACGTCGATCTGCCGGGCCGTCTCCGCCATCCGGTGCCGCACGACCTGCCTCGACGACAGCGGCCGCCCGAACGTCTCGCGCTCCCGGATCCAGGTGCTCGTGAGGTCGACGCAGCGCTGCGCGGTGGCGTAGGCCTGCACGGCCAGCGAGAGCCGCTCGCTCTGGAACTGCTGCGCGATCTGCAGGAACCCGGTGCCCTCCGCGCCGACGAGGTGCCCTGCCGGCACCCGCACCCCGGCGTAGGACAGCTCCGCGGTGTCCGAGCAGAGCCAGCCGGTCTTGTCGAGCTTCTTCGAGACCGTGAACCCCGGCGTCCCCTTCTCCACCACCAGCAGCGAGACGCCCGCGTGCCCGGGACCGCCGCTTCGGACCGCGGTCGTCACGAAGTCGGCGCGGACCCCGGAGGTGATGTAGAGCTTCGCCCCGTCGACGACGTACTCGTCGCCCTCGCGCCGCGCCCGCGTCCGGATGCCGGCGACGTCGGAACCGCCCTCGGGTTCGGTGATCCCCAGCGCGCCGATCGTCTCGCCGGCCAGCGTGGGGCGCACGAACCGGTCGACCAGGTCGGGGTCGCCCGCCGCGACGATGTGCGGCAGCGCGATCCCGTGCGTCAGCAGCGCCGCGACGAGCCCGCCCGAGCCGCCGGACAGGATGATCTGCTCGGCGACGAGGAACCCGTCGATCGCGTCGCCGCCGCCCCCGCCGACCTCCTCGGGGAACGCGACGCCGAGCAGCCCGGCCTCCGCCGCCTTCCGGTGCAGCGCGCGCGGGACCTCGCCGTCGCGCTCCCAGTCGGCGAGGTGCGGCACGATCTCGCGGGTCGTGAAATCGGCGACGAGCGCGCGCAGCGCCTGCCGCTCGTCGGTGCGCCACGGGTCGTTCACAGGTCCTCCACCACGACGAACTCCCCCTTCGTCGTCGCGCGGACCGCGCGCCCGACGTTCTCGCCGTGCTCCAGTGACAGCGCCCGCGCGCTCGCCGCGTCGCCGGGAGCCGTCGCCGCGCTGTACCGCTCCCCCGACGCCGTCCGCGCCACGAGCCAGGCCTGCGCCGGGGCGCCGTCGCGGCCGTGCTCGACCGTCGAGGTCTCGACCGTGACCACCTCCCCGTCGACCCTCCCGGCCACCGGCGGCCCGGGCTGCGCCGTGTCGCGCGGCTCCGGATCGCCCGCGTAGTCCTGCGCCGTCGTGCTGACGACGAGCGCGTGCTGGTGGGTGAGGTAGCCGCCGTTGCCGTGCACGAGCGCGGTGCCGCGGCGGGCGCGCAGGTGCCCGGTGACGGCGACGAGCGCGTGCAGCGTGTAGCTCGACAGCGGCCCGCCGAACGCCGAGTGCCCGCCCGTCACGCCCACCGGAGGGGCGGTGCCCAGGTGCGCGCCGACCAGCTTGGGCACGACGGGGAAGCAGCTGTAGACGTCGACGAGGTCGGGCCGGTCGACGCCCGCGAGCGCGCGGTCGAGCACGTCCGACAGCGCGGCCGAGGCGTCGAAGCGGGGGCGGGCCAGCACGTCGACGGCGTCGTGGGCGCCCGCGCCACCCCGGACGTACACCATCCGGTCCTCCGGCACGCCCGCCTCGCGCGCGGCGGCCGCGGACATCACCAGGACCGCCGCGGCCTGGTCGACGTGCGGCATCGCGTTGACGGCCAGCGGGTACGGCTCGCACACCATCCGGTTGCCCGGACCGACGGTGCCGATCTCGTCGGCAGTGCGCGGCTCGGGGTTCCACGCCGCCGGGTTCGCCGCCGCGACGTGGGAGAACGCCGCGTACAGCTCGGCCGACGCGCGCGCGGCCTGCTCGGGCGTCTCGCCGCGCGCGGCGCGCAGGGCGTTCTCGAACAGCGGGTAGACGCGCGTCGGCAGGATCAGGCCGGTGCGCGCCATCGCCTCGCTGCGCAGCCCGCTCGCCTCGAACGACGGCGGCCCGCCGGGCGTCGCGCTCCAGCCGTGGTCGGCCGGGTCGATCCCCACCTTCCACAGCGCCTGCACCGACGCCTGGGACTCGCCGCCGACGATGAGCGCGACGCGCGACTCCCCCGCCGCGATCCGGGCGGCCGCGAGCTCCAGCAGCTCGGCGGGGCGCTGCCCGCCGACGGTGGTGTCGACGACGTGCCGCGGCGCCGCCCCGACCTCGCGCGCGACGCGGGCCGCGAGCTCGTCGTAGGCCCAGCTGGCGACGTGCACGGAGAGGACGGAGTCGAGGGCGGTGAGGTCGACGCCGCCGTCGGCCGCCGCCGCGCGCACGGCGTCGAGGATCAGGGGCAGGGGCTCCCGCGCGCCCTCGACCGTGCGCTCCCGGTTGCTCCGCAGCTGCCCGACCCCGACCAGCACGGGCCATCGTTCGTCCACACTCACGGGCCGGACGTTAATACAGACAGGTAGTGTCCGTAAACGTGACCCGTGGCCGTCCCCGCGATCCCGACCTCGAGCGGCGCGTGCACGACGCCGTGCTCGAGGTGTACTGGGAGACGGGCTGGGCGGGGTTCACGCTCGACGCCGTGGCCCGGCGCGCGCGGGTCGGGCGGGCCGCGCTCTACAGCCGCTGGTCGGGCAAGGCCGCGCTGCTGGTGGAGGCGCTGGAGGTGCGCAGCCCGCTGCCGGTGCCGGTCGACACGGGCTCGGTGCGGGGCGACCTCGCCGAGCTCGCCCGCCAGCTCCTCGACGGCTACACCGGCGCCGCCGGGCTGGTCACGCTGCGCGCCGCGATGGAGGCCCGCGTGCACCCCGACCTGCTCGCCGGCCTCACCGAGACGCTCAACTCCAGCCGCCTGCTCGCCGCCCGCGAGATCGTGCGGCGGGGGGTGGGGCGGGGCGAGCTGCCCGAGGGCACCCCCACCACCCTGCTGCTGGAGCTGGTGACGGGGGCGGTGCTGAGCCACGTGCTGTTCGCGCCGTCGGGCCCGCGCGACCCGGCCTACGCGGACGTGGTGGTGGACGCGGCGCTGCGGGCGGTGACGCGGTAGCGGCTCGCCCCACCGCCCCCGCTCGCCCGTGCCCCCTCGCTCGCCCACGCCCCCACCCCCGCTCGCCCGCGCCCCCCACTCGCTCACGCCCCGCCCCCGCTCGCCGCCGCTCGCCCGCGCTCGCCCCGCCGCTCCGCTCGCACACACTCTCCGGGGCTCGCACACAGGTCCGGCCCTGTGTGCGAGCCCCGCGACCTGTGTGCGAGCCGCCTCTGTGCCGGCCGGCGGGGCGGCGCGCTCAGCCCGCCGCCTCCGCCGGCTGCGCGACCGCCGCTTCCGCCTGTGTCGGGGCCGCCGCTCGCGGCCGCGGCTCCACCGGCTCCGCCTCCCCCACGTGCTCGTCGAGCCAGGCCAGCACCGGGGCGGCTGCGCGCCAGGTCTCGCGCACGCGCTCCAGCGGCGCGTCGGTCGTCAGCCAGTCGCCGACCGGCCAGGACCGGGCCACCTGCAGCCCGTCGAGGCGCAGCAGGCGCAGGTGCGGGGCGTCGGAGCGGACGCCGCGGGGCAGGCCCGTGAGCGCGGGCGAGGTGAGCGTCCAGCCGTCGAGCAGGCCGGCGAGCTCGTCGCCCACGGCCGCGCGGTACCGCCTGCGCTGCCCCGGGTCGAAGCGCCAGGGCCCGGCCGAGACCGTGAACGTCGTGGCCGACAGCAGCAACGCGCGGCCCACGGTGCCGACGATGCCGGCGTCGGTGCGGTACGGCGGCAGGTCGGGGCGGAAGCGGCGGTTGCGCTGCGCCCGCAGCACGCGGATCGGCCCGAACTCCTCGGTGAGCGCGGCGGCCAGCGCGCGCATCGGGGCGTCGACCGCCTCGGCGTGGCGCCCGCGGTGCGCGGCGAAGAACTCGGGGGTGTTGTCGTCGGCGATGTCGGCCAGGAACGCGGTCGCGTCGGTGGGGAACACGGGTCCTCCTCGGATCGGATGCGCAACAGACGGATCCGGGAGGCCGCCGGTTCCGCCGGAGACGCACGAGTTCCCGACAGCGAAGGAACAGCCGCGCCGCGCCCGCCCCCGCCCGCTCCGCCCCCGATGACAGTGGAGTGGCTTTACTGCCACTGGGCGCCAGTAAAGCCACTCCACTGTCACGCGAGGGGCGCACGCGAGGGAGGGCGCACGCGGCAGCGGCGCGGGCGGCAGCGGCGCGGGCGGCAGCGGCGCGGGCGGCAGCGGCGCGGGCGGCAGCGGCGCGGGCGGCAGCGGCGCGGGCGGCAGCGGCGCGGGCGGCAGCGGCGCGGGCGGCAGCGGCGCGGGCGGCAGCGGGCGCGCGGGCGCGGCGGGCGGGCGCGGCGGGCGGGCGCGGCGGGCGGGCGGGGCGGGCGGGGCGGGCGGCAGCGGGGCGGGCGGGCGGCGGGGGCGCGGAGCGTCGAGGCGCCGGGGGCTGCATCCACCCCTCCCCGCTGACAGGATCTCGACCATGGTCGTGCAGCGGGTGTGGACGGGTGTGCGCGCGGTGGCGGACGAGGCGGTCGGCTCCGCCGTGGCCCTGCGCGAGCTGAACCGGGCCGGGCTGATCGGCCCCGTCCGGCCCGACCGCCTGGCCCGCATGGCGACGGCCGCACTCCGCTACCGGCTCACCGTCACCGCCGGCTACGAGGCCGGCGCCGCCCGCCACCCCGACCGCCCCGCGATCCTCGACGACGACGGCCGCCTCACCTTCGGCGAGCTCCACGAGCGCACCGACCGGATCGCGCAGGCGCTGGCGGCCGACGGCGTCGGCCCCGGCACCCGGGTCGGCGTGCTGTGCCGCAACCACCGCGGCCCGGTGGAGGTCCAGATCGCCACGGGCAAGCTCGGCGCCGACGTCGTGCTGTTCAACACGGGGATGTCGGCCGGTCAGCGGGCGGCGGTCGTCGAGGAGCTCGGGGTGCACACCCTCCTCGCCGACGACGAGTTCACCGACCTCCCCGACGGCTGCCGCGTGGTCCGCGACCTCTCCGGCCTGATCGCCCGCGGCGGCCCCGACCCCCTGCCGTTCCGCCCGCCCGCCGGCCACACGATCGTCCTCACGTCCGGCACCACCGGCCCGCCCAAGGGCGCGCGCCGCCCGCCGCCGCACAACCTCGCGCCGATCGCCGCGGTGCTCGGCTCCATCCCGCTGCGCGCGGGCGAGCCGGTGCACATCGCCGCGCCGCTGCTGCACACCTGGGGGCACGCGGCGCTGCAGATCGCGATGCTGCTCGGCTCGCCGGTGGTGCTGGCGCGCAAGTACGAGCCGGAGCGGTTCCTGCAGATCGCGGGCGGCTGCGACGCCGTGTTCGCCGTGCCGGTGATGCTGCAGCGGCTGCTGGAGCAGGACCTGGAGGGGCGGATGGCGCGGGTCGTCGCCGTCAGCGGGTCGGCGCTTCCCGCGGGCATGGCCACCGCGTTCCTCGACCGCTACGGCGACTGCCTCTACAACCTCTACGGCTCCACCGAGGTCTCCTGGGTGAGCATCGCGGGGCCCGAGGACCTGCGCGCGGCCCCGGGCACGGCGGGCCGTGCACCGCTGGGCACCCGGCTGAAGGTCCTCGACGAGCACGGCGACGAGGTGCCGCCCGGCGTCGAGGGGCGGGTGTTCGTCGGCAACGACATGCCGTTCGAGGGCTACACCCGCCAGGGCGCCGACGTGGAGCGCCACGGCGACCTCATGGGCACCGGCGACGTCGGCCGCGTCGACGAGCACGGGCGCCTGCACCTCACCGGTCGCGGCGACGACATGATCGTCAGCGGCGGGGAGAACGTGCACCCCGGGCCGGTGGAGGACCTGATCGTCGCGCGGGCGGAGGTGCGGGAGGCGGCCGTCACCGGCGTCGACGACGACGAGTACGGGCAGCGCCTCGCCGCCTACGTCGTGCTCGAACCGGGTGCGACGGTCGACGCCGACACCGTCCGCGAGTGGGTCCGGGCCGAGCTGAGCCGCTTCGCCGTCCCCCGGGACGTGGTCTTCCTGGACGAGCTGCCACGCAACGCGACCGGGAAGGTCGTCCACAGGGAGCTGGCCGGGTGACGGGGCTCACCCGAGCGTGTTAGGACAGCCTTACGCTACCCTCCACCGATGACGCCGGCTGCGAACCCGGCGGCCCACGGCCGCTGCGCGGTGCTGGCCCGCGCGGTCGACGAGCCGCTGGCCGGCACGGCCCCCCAGGCCGCCCGCTGGGTGGCGCTCGAGCACCGCGGCGCCTGGCCGCGCGACATCAACGCGCACCCCGACCCGTCGATCGCCGGGTTCGCCGCCCGGGCGTCGGCGGCGGGCTGGCGGCCGCTGCTGATCCGCCGCCCCGGCCGCCGCGAACCGGCGGGCCCCACCCGCGTCGTCCTCGCCGACACCGCACCCGGCACGACCCGCGCCACGCAGCTCACCGTCGCCGGCCCCCGCGAGCTCGGCGCCGTGCCGCTGCCGTCGACGGGCCCGCTGCCCGGCGAGACGCTGCACGACCCGCTGCTGCTGGTCTGCACGCACGGCCGCCGCGACCGCTGCTGCGCCGTCGACGGGCGCACGCTCGCGCTGGCCGTCACCGCCGTCGGCGAGCCGGACGTCTGGGAGTGCAGCCACCTCGGCGGGCACCGCTTCGCCCCGACCGCGCTCGTGCTGCCCACCGGCTACCTCTACGGCCGCCTCGACCCGGCCACCGCGATCTCCGCCCGCAAGGCCGCCGCACTCGGCGAGGTGGAGACCGGGCTGAGCCGGGGGCGGTCGACGTGGTCGGCGGCCGGGCAGGTCGCCGAGCTCGCCGTCCGCGACGCCACCGGCCTGCGCGACGCCGACGCGCTCACGCTCGACCCCCTCGCCCGTCCCGGCACCGTGATCGTGCACGGGCCGTCGGGGCGGCGGTGGGCCGTCGAGGTCTCGGAACGCCCCGGCACGGAGCCCCGCCCGGCCTCGTGCGGCGTGGCGGCGCTGCCGTTCGTCGCGCTGCACGCCACCGCCGTCACCCCCCTGCCCTGAGCAGCCGGTCCTGGGCGAGGCCCCGGGTCGGGCGCCGGGTGCCGATCATCGGCAGACTCGACCCATGACCGTCGACCCGCCGCTGCGACCGCCGGCGCACCAGGTGAACCCGCGGGCCGTCCGCTGGTGGCAGCTGCGGACCCTGCCGTGGCTCGTGGTGCTGGCCGCGCCGCAGGTCGTCCTCCTGGTGACGACGGGCGCCACCGCGTGGGGCGTCACGCTCGCGGTCACCGGCGTCCTCGTGCTCGCCTACCTGCTCGTCGTGCCGCGGCTGCTGTTCCGCATCCACCGCTGGGAGATCACCGACGAGGCCGTCTACACGCTGTCGGGATGGCTCGTGCGGGAGTGGCGGATCGCGCCGATCTCGCGGGTGCAGACGGTCGACACGCAGCACGGCCCGCTGCAGCAGCTGCTCAAGCTGGCGACGGTGACCGTGACGACGGCGTCGGCCCGCGGCGCGGTCAAGATCGCCGGCCTGGACGCCCGCGACGCCGCCGAGCTCGCCCGCACCCTCACCGAGACGACGCAGGCCACGCCGGGTGATGCGACGTGACGGACACCGGGAGCGCCGTCATCACCACCCCGTGGCGACGGTTGGACGCGCGGATGCTGGTCGTCGGACCGCTGGGCAGCCTCGGACGGCTGCTGCCGCTGGTCGTGATCCTGCTGGTCACCGGCGGCACCGGCGACCCGGTCCGGGTGTGGATCGCGCTGGGCGCCGCCGGTCTCGTCGTGCTGGCCGGGATCGTGCGCTGGCGCACCACCCGCTACCGGATCACCCCCGAGCGCGTGGAGCTGCACACCGGCTGGCTGCGCCGCCAGCGCCGCTCCGTGCCGCGCGACCGCATCCGCACCGTCGACCTCACCGCCCGGCTGCTGCACCGCGTGTTCGGGCTGTCGGTGGTGCAGGTCGGGGCGGCGTCGGGGTCGCCGCTGGAGGCGGCCGGGCTGAGCCTCGACGCCGTCAGCAAGGGCGAGGCCGACCTCCTGCGCCGCGAGCTGCTCGACCGCTCCGGCCCCGTCGCCCCGCAGGAGGCGGCCCCGCCGAGCGAGCTGCTCGCCCGGCTCGACTGGTCGTGGCTGCGCTTCGCCCCGCTGACGTTCTCCTCGGTCGCCGGCATCGGCGCGATCGGCGCCACCGTGTTCAACCTCGTCGACGACCTGGGCGTCGACCCCCGCGACATCGGCGCCGTCGACGACGCCGCCGACCGCTTCGCGAGCGCCCCGATCTGGGCGGGCGTGCTCGTCGTGGTGGCGGTGCTGCTGGTGCTGGCCGTGGTCGGCGCGCTGCTGCTCTACGCCGAGCGCTGGTACGACTACCGGCTCACCCGCGAGCCCGACGGCACCCTGCGCGTGAAGCGGGGGTTGCTCACGCGGCGGTCGCTGTCGGTGGCCGAGCAGCGGCTGCGCGGCGCGGAGGTCGTCGAGCCGATCCTGCTGCGGGCCGGGCGCGGTGCGCAGTGCCGGGCGCTGTCGACGGGGCTGTCCGGCGACGCCCAGGGCGGCGCGCTGCTGCCGCCCGCGCCGCGCGCCGAGGCGCACCGCGTCGCGGCCGCCGCCCTGCGCGAGCACCCCGCGGAGATCACCGGTGCGGTCCTGCGGCGTCATCCCCCGGCCGCGCGCACCCGCCGGCTCACCCGCACGCTGGTGCCCGCCGCGGTGGTGTGCGCGGGCCTGTTCGCGTTCGGTCCCGGCTGGGCCGGGCCGCTGTCGCTGCTGCTGCTCCCCGCGGCGCTGCTGCTGGGCCTCGACCGCTACCGCCAGCTCGGCCACGAGCTCACCGCCCGCCACCTCGTCACGCGGCAGGGGTCGCTGGTCCGCGGCACGGTCGCACTGCAGCGCGACGGCGTGATCGGCTGGACGGTGCGGCAGAGCCCGTTCCAGCGCCGGGCCGGCGTCGTCACCGTGGAGGCGGTGACGGCCGCGGGCCAGGGCGGCTACACCGTCCTCGACGTGGCCGCGGCCGACGGCGTCGCCCTCGCCGACGCGGCCGTGCCCCGGCTGCTCACCCCGTTCCTGCTCTCCCGCCCGGAGGACGCCCGATGGCCCGCATCCTGATCATCGGCGGCGGCCCGGCCGCGCTGGGCACCGGCGCCGAGCTGCTGCGCCGCGGCCACGACGTGCGCGTGCTCGACCACGCCGACCGCTACGCCGACGTGCACGGAGCCGGCCTCGGCTTCGCCGCGTACACCCACGCCGCGCAGCTGACCGGCACCGTGCCCGCGAACCGGTTCCTGGCCGCGCAGGTGGCGCTGGCGATGGACCCGGGGGCCGGTCTCGACGTCCGCGCCGAGCTCGTGCGCCGCCGGCCCGACGTCGTGCTCGTCGACGCCGGCCGCCTCACCGCCCTGCGCGAGGCCGAGCGCTCCGGCCTGCCGACCGCCGTGCTGATGCCCACGCTGCACCGCTACCTCGCCGGGCGCTGGGCCCGCGGTCCCGTCGGGCTCGCCACGCGGCTGCGGCGGCTGCGGCCCGCGACGCTGTGGGCGCGGGCCGCGCGGGTGCTCGTGGCCACCGATCCCGACCTCGACGGCCCGCTGCCCGACGGGGCGGTGCACACCGGCGCGGTCGTCGGGCGGCTGCGGCCCCCGGCGCGCGAGCCCGACCCGCTGGTCGCCGTCGCGCTCGGCGCGGGCGCCTACCCGGGCAAGGAGGAGCTGCTGCAACGGGTGCTCGACGGGCTGGGCGCGTGGGGCGGGCAGGCCGTCGTCGGCATCGGGGACGGGGTCGACGGGGAGGCGCTGCGGTCGCCGGACACCGTGACGCTGTACCGCCGCCTCGACCACGCCGACGTCCTCGCCCGCGCCCACCTGCTGGTCGGCCACGGCGGGCACGACACCACGCTGCGTGCGCTGGCCAACGACCTGCCGGTGCTCGTCCTGCCCGGGCACCCCGACCTCGTGCACCCGATGCTCGGGGCGGCCGTGGAGGCGGCGGCGGCCGGGCGGGCGCTGCGGCCGGACAGCGCGCCCGACGTGATCGCCGCGGCGATCACGTCCCTGCTCGGCGACGGTCCGCACCGGGCCGCGGCGGCCGCCGTCGGCGCGCGGATCCGGTCGCGCGACGGCGCCGGGGCCGTGGCCGACGAGGTCGAGGCGCTGGTGCCGGGCTGACCGCTCTCAGCGCCGGCGGCGCGTCCCGAACATCCCCCGGGTGATCTCCCGGCCCAGCGCGCTGGCCGCCGAGCGCAGGAACGAGCGGACGACGGGCGAGGCGAACGCCTTCTCGACGAACCCGGGCTCGGGGCGCTCCTCGCGGGCGCGCGGCGCGGGCGCGTCGTCGGCGGGGGCGGGCGGCGGCGGGGTCTCGGCGATCCGGGCCGTCAGCTTCTCGTAGGCCGACTCGCGGTCGACCGTCGTGCCGTACTTGCCGAACAGCGGCGAGCCCTTCGCGGCCACCGTGACCGCGTCCTCGCCGATCGCCGCCATGAGCGAGCGGGGCGCGCGCATCCGCGACCAGGCGACGGGCGTCGGGGCGCCGCGCTCCGACAGCACGGTGACGATGGCCTCGCCGGTGCCCAGCGACGTGAGCGCCTTCTCCATGTCGTAGTGCTCGGTCTTGGGGTAGGTGCGCACCGTCTTGCTCAGTGCCGTCTGGTCCTCCGGCGTGAAGGCGCGCAGGGCGTGCTGGATGCGCGCGCCGAGCTGGCTCAGCACGGCGTTGGGCACGTCGGTGGGCAGCTGCGTGCAGAAGAACACGCCGACGCCCTTGGACCGGATGAGCTTCACGGTCTGCTCGATGCGCTCCAGGAACGCCTTGGACGCGTCGTTGAACAGCAGGTGCGCCTCGTCGAAGAAGAAGACGAGCTTGGGCTTGTCGAGGTCGCCGGCCTCGGGCAGCTCCTCGTAGAGCTCGGCGAGCAGCCACATGAGGAACGTGGAGAACAGGCGCGGGTTGGCGGCCTGGTCGGCCAGCTCCAGGAGCGTGACGACGCCGCGAGGACCGTCGGGGCCGTCGACCAGGCGCAGCAGGTCGGACGGCTCGAACTCCGGCTCGCCGAAGAAGTCCTCCCCGCCCTGGGCCTCGAGGTTGACCAGCGCCCGCAGGATCACCCCCGCCGTGGCCGGGGAGACGCCGCCGATGCCCTTGAGGTCGGCCTTGCCCTCGTCGGAGGTGAGGTGCTGGATGACCGCGCGGAGGTCCTTCGTGTCGAGCAGCGGCAGGCCCCGCTTGTCGGCCCAGTGGAAGATCAGCCCGAGCGTCGACTCCTGCGTGTCGTTGAGGTCGAGCACCTTGCTCAGCAGGATCGGCCCGAACTGCGTGATCGTGGCCCGGATCGGCACCGCGGAGCTCGACCCGCCCAGGCTCAGGAACTCGACGGGGTACGCGGTGGGCGTCCAGTCGTCTCCGGTGTCGTGCGCCCGCGAGTCGATCTTCGGCCCGGGCTCGCCGGGCCTGGACATGCCCGACAGGTCGCCCTTGACGTCGGCCAGCAGCACCGGCACGCCCGCGTTCGACAGCTGCTCGGCCAGCCCCTGCAGCGTCTTCGTCTTGCCGGTGCCGGTGGCGCCCGCGACGAGACCGTGCCGGTTGAGCGTGGCGAAGGGGATGCGCACGCGCGCCGTCGGGTCGACGACACCGTCGACGACGACCGCCCCCAGCTCCAGCGCCGACCCCTCGGTGGCGTACCCGGACGCGATCTCCTGTGCTGCGGTGTCATTCCCCACGCGGCGAACCCTAGCGGGGCCCTCCGACAGCGGCGCCCGGGTGACGCCCGGCGACGCGCCGCACGGCGTCCTGCCCGGTCGCCGCACGTCACCTAGGGTGGCGGGGTGAACGATCGTCTGGTGTGGATCGACTGCGAGATGACCGGGCTCGACCTGCAGCGCGACGCGCTGATCGAGATCGCCTGCCTGGTCACCGATGGTGAGCTGAACGTGCTCGGCGACGGCGTCGACGTCGTCATCCACGCCGACGAGTCGGCGCTCGCCGGGATGCCCGACGTCGTCCGCGAGATGCACGCCCGCTCCGGCCTGACCGAGGAGGTGCGGCGCTCGACCGTGACGCTGCGCGAGGCCGAGGAGCAGGTGCTGGCCTACGTCCGCGAGCACGTGCCCGACGTTCGCACCGCCCCGCTGGCCGGCAACTCCATCGGCACCGACCGCGGCTTCCTCGCCCGCGACATGCCCGAGCTCGACGCCCACCTGCACTACCGCCTCGTCGACGTCAGCTCGCTCAAGGAGCTGTGCCGACGCTGGTTCCCGCGGGTGTTCTACGCGAAGCCGGAGAAGGGCCTCGCGCACCGGGCGCTGGCCGACATCGAGGAGTCGATCCGCGAGCTCGCCTACTACCGCGGCACCCTCTTCGTCCCCCAGCCCGGCCCGACCACCGAGGAGGCCCAGGCCGTCGCGGCCGCCCTCGCCCCCCGTGGTCCGGCGCCCGCGACGCCGCGGTAGGGTGGACGAGTTGCCGGCCGCGGTCGGGAACGCATGGTGGGTGTAGCTCAGCTGGTAGAGCACCTGGTTGTGGTCCAGGGGGCCGCGGGTTCAAGTCCCGTCACTCACCCCATGCCGCGGGACCCCGCCGCACGGACACCGGATCGGCCTTGTTAAGGTTCTCCGGCGCCGGGCGGTAGGGCGCGAGGCAGGCGCCGTTAGCTCAATTGGCAGAGCAGCTGGCTCTTAACCAGCGGGTTCGGGGTTCAAGTCCCTGACGGCGCACCGAAAGTAGCAGGTCAGAGCTCTGTCGCTCTGGCCTGCTACTCGTTTCAGGAGATCCACTCGTCGTTTACTCGACGCAAACCCTCCTGGAGCGTCCGCCATGGCTCGTCCTCCCCTCGCCCTCGGGCACCACGGCACGATCACCACCAAGCGCGAGGACGGCCGCTGGGTCGCCCGCTGCCGGGTTCGCGATCTCGATGGCGTCACCCGCCGCGTGGCCCGCTGGGGTACCTCCAAGGCCGCCGCGCAGCGCGCCCTGCAGGACGACCTTCGCCGGCGACACGGCGAGCGGGTCGAGGCTCTGCGGATGAACTCCCGGTTCCGCGACGCGGCCGAGATCTGGCTGAAGAAGATCGCCGAAAAGCGTGCTGACTCGACCCTCGACATCTACACCCATTGGCTCAACAAGCTGGTCCTCCCCCAGCTCGGCGAACTGCGCCTGGCCGAGTGCGACGTGGCCAACATCGACGCCTTCTTCTCCCGGCTCGAACGAGCTCGGCGCACCGTCACCCACGAGGACGGGACGACCAGCGAGAGGCCGCACTATTCGGCCAACAGCCGGCGCACGGTGCGCAGCATCGTCTCCGGGATCCTGCAGCAGGCAGTGCTGCACCAGGCCATCGCCGCCAACCCCGTCCGCGAGCTCGAGCGCATCGAGTCGCCGAAGGGGCACACCCCGATCCAGCCCCGCGGCCTGACACCCGAGGAACGGCGCCGGCTCTTCGCCTACGTCGACACCGACCCGGTTTCGGTCGCCGCCGACCTCCCCGACCTCATCCGCTTCGCCATCGGCACCGGCCTGCGCATCGGCGAGCTGTGCGCCGTCCGTTGGCGGGACGTGAACCTGGAGGGCATCGCCGTCGTCAACGAGGACGACATGCGCCTCCTCCCGGTCGTGGCCGTGCGCCAGAACGTCTACCCGGTGAAGGGCAAGGGCCTCTCCGTCCACGGCGGCAAGACCTCGATGGCACTGCGCATCGTGCCGCTTCCCGAGTTCGTGGCCGACCGCCTCCGGCTGCGCCGGCACGGCGACGAGCCGCCGCACACTTGGCGCCGCACCTACGCCACGATCCTCGACGACGAGATGACCCTGACCGATCGAGCCAAAGCCGACCTCATGGGCCAGGCCAAGTTCTTGAAGGACGCCTACGTCAGCCGTGGGGAGCTACACCCCGACGCCGCCGTGCTACTCGACGCGGCGCCGCGATGAGCAGCCAGGCTCCAGAGTGCTCCGTTTGCTCCGCCTACTCATGTGGATCGGTCTTCCTGACCGAAGGCCGACATGGCTGCGGCGGCTGTCAGCAGATGGTGGCCGTTCGGCGGCTTCCGCGGAAACGGGGACGGGAGTGGCGATCCGTCCTACCCATCCGGCCGGCCGAGGTGGGAACGCGGTCACGAACGGTTGCACGGCATGGCGTTCCGAGTCGGTCGCAGGCATGGCGTTCGAGTTCTGGGCGCCCTCACCACACGACGTCGAGCCGTTTCGGGCCGCAGAACATGGGGCTGTCGACCTCCTCGTGGCGCGCGCCGGGCGCTAGTCGAAGGGTCGGAAGGCGGTCCAGCAGCGTCGCCAGGACAACCGAGATCTCCGTGCGGGAGAGCTCGGCCCCCAGACAGAGGTGGATGCCGTGGCCGAAGGAGAGGTGCCGGCGTGCGGTCGGGCGGTGCAGGTCGAACTCGGCGGCAGTGTCGCCGAAGACGGCCTCGTCGAAGTTCGCGGACTCGAGCCCGACGATCACCCGATCGCCCTCCGCCAACGATTCGTCGCCGAGGTCGGTCGGCCCGGTGACCGTGCGCAGCACCCAGCGGATCGCAGACCCGTGGCGTAGCCCTTCCTCCCGGGCATTGTCGAGCAGCGAGGGGTCTGCAAGCAGCGCCTCCCAACGGCCGCGGTCAGCGAGCAGTTGGTGGACTGTGGACCCGATCGTGTAGGCGGTGCTCTCCAGGCCCGCGACGAAGAGCTGCCAGGCGTGGAAGGCGACCTCCTGCTCGGTGAACCGCCTGCCGTCGACTTCGCTGAGTGCGAGTGTGGTGACGAGATCGTCGGGAGGATCCGTGGCGGCGCGCCGCTGTCGGGCCGCCGCGGCGAAGTAGGTCTCCACTCGGTGCCAAGCCTCGGTGTCAGTGAAGGCAGCGGGCAGTATCGCGGTGATCGCGAGGGAGTCACGACTCAGCGCGTCAGCGTCTTCCTGAGGGACGCCGACCAGCCGCGCGATCACGCTCGCGGTCAGTGGCAGCGCAACCTCGCCCACCAGATCGACGGGGCCCCCAGCGGGTAGCCCGTCGATCAGGGCCTCTGTGTACTCCCGGATCCAAGGGTCGGCCTGAACGATCGACGCCCGGGCGAAGCCGGGCCGCAGCAGGGCGCGCAGGGAGGTGTGCTCGGGCGGGTCGCTCTGAGTGATGAGGTCGGGTGGGGCAGGACCATCGCCCGCGTCGAGCACGAAGTTGCCCGCGTTGCTGAGAGCGGCGTGTGAGAGCAGCGCTTGCCGGGCGAGGTCATGGTGAGCGATGAACTCGAGCCCCGGTGCGACGCCGGTGAACGGGCATCCGCTGTCGCGTACCCGGGCGAGTTCGCGCCGGACCGTGTGGGACGGACCCGTAGCAAACGGATCGAACGACCCCCCGGCCTCGTTGTGGACCTTCTCACGACTGACCACCACATGCTCCCTTGCGCAGCTGATCGTGCACTGATCGAGCGCCTGCATCTCGCGAACTGACTCAACCGAAGACTATTCGACGATTGAGTCAACAGTCAATGCCATCGATCCGATGGCTAGTTCAGGGGCCGCCCAGCGGGCACCTCGTGGGCCCCGTTCACGCGCCCGCCACAGCGGCTACATCGAACGATCGGGGGTCATTCACGGTCGATCAGGACGTCGTTCTACCTCGATGCTCCGTTCGCCGAGAAGGACGAGGCGAAGGCTCTCGGTGCTCGCG
Organism: Pseudonocardia broussonetiae; assembly: GCF_013155125.1. Lineage (NCBI taxonomy): Bacteria > Bacillati > Actinomycetota > Actinomycetes > Pseudonocardiales > Pseudonocardiaceae > Pseudonocardia > Pseudonocardia broussonetiae. The sequence continues at coordinate 59,590 of NZ_CP053564.1, forward strand.
CCACCGCCTCACCCCGCTCACTGGTGATACCGACGCCACGATCGGCCTGCGGATGCTGATCCGCGTCCGCCACTACCTGGTCAGCCCGGGTCGCCGCGCACCACCAACTCCGCGCGCACCTGCAGCTCGCCCACCCCGGCGTGGTCGGTGTTCACCAGCTCGACGGCCGTACTCGGTCAACCAGGACCAGCCCGCCTGGCAGGAGCTCGACCCCGAACAGCGCGCGCTGCTGCAGAGCCGCCAGGGGGTCGGCATGCTCTGCTCCGACCGCCTCCGTGTGGTGGACGCCGACATGGTCGACGTCCCCGCCGACGCCCGGACGATGGGCGAGGTGGTGATGCGCGGCAACAACGTCATGCTCGGCTACCTGGACGACCCGGCCGCGACGGAGAAGGCCTTCGCCGGTGGCTGGTACCACTCGGGGGATCTCGGCGTCATGCACGCGGACGGCTACGTGGAACTGCGCGACCGGGCGAAGGACGTCGTCGTCTCCGGAGGGGAGAACATCTCGACGATCGAGGTCGAGCACGCGATCGCGTCCCATCCCGCCGTACTGGAGGCCGCCGTCATCGGCGTGCCGGACGACCGGTGGGGCGAACGACCGAAGGCGTTCGTCGTCCTCGAGGAGGGGCAGCAGGTCGACGGGCAGGAGTTGATCGACCACGTCCGGAGCCGGATAGCCCGGTACAAGGCCCCCCGCGAGGTCGAGATCGTGACCAGCCTCCCCAAGACGTCGACCGGCAAGGTGCAGAAGTTCGAACTGCGCGAGAAGGAGTGGGCCGGCCGCGGCTCGCGCGTCCAGGGCTGAGCGGCCACCCCGCGTCGACACGGAGCCCGGGAGCCGCCGCCGTGCCCGCGATCGTCGCGGGCACGGCGGTTCCTCATCCGGTGATGTCGCGGCCGAAGATCTGCCGGGCGATGACCCACTTCTGCACCTCGTTGGCGCCCTCGTAGATCTCCCCGATCTTGGAGTCGCGGTAGATCGCCTCCACCGGACCCGGCTCGTCGTCCGCGCCCCGCTGAGAGGTGAACCCGAACCCGCCGAACGCCTGCACCGCGTCCCGCGCCATGTCCCCGGCCAGGCGGGTGCCGTAGTGCTTGGCCATCGCCGCCTCCGGCTCCGGGAACGGGATCCCCGAATCCAGCCGCAGCGCCGCCTTGAGGTAGAGGTCGCGGGCGACCTCGATCTCGGTGGCCCGCTCGGCCATCAGGAACTGCCAGTGCTGCATCCCCGCCAGCGGCCCCCCGAACGCGTGCCGGGTCTTCAGGTGCTGGGCGGTGTGGTCGAACGCCGCCTGCGCCATCCCCACCCCGGCCGCGGCGATCCCGATCCGGCCGTAGGTCAGGGTCTGCAGCGCGATCTTCAGGCCACCGCCCTCGGTGCCCAGCAGCGCCTCCGGGCCGACGCGGACCCGGTCGAGGACGACGTCGGCGGTGATCTGGCCCCGGTTGCCCATCTTCCGGTCCGCCGTGCCGATCGTCAGACCCGGCGTGTTCGTGGGCACGATGAACGTCGACAGCCTGCTGCCGGTGCCGGCCAGGACGACGACGAACCCGGCCGCGACCGAGTTGGTGATCCACCGCTTGCGGCCCTCGATCACCCAGCCGTCGCCGTCGCGCTCGGCGCGGGTGGCCACCGCGTCCGGGGACAGGTCCGACGACGCACCGGGCTCCGAGGTCGCGAACGCCCCCACCGTCTCGCCCTTGATCAACGCCTTGAGCCAGCGCTCGCGCTGCTCCGGGGATCCCTGGTTGACCGCGTTCCCGGCCAGGATGCAGTGCACGTCGAAGATCGCCGCCACGCTGTTGGAGTAGTACGCCAGTTCCTCCACCGCCACCGCCGTCGCCGTGGCGCGGTGGGTCAGGCCGTCGCCGTCGACGTCGGCCTCGAACGGGATCCGGTACAGGCCTTCCGCACCCAGGGCGTCGAACACGTCCCGGGGGAAGCCGTCGGTGCGCTCGTCCTGGTTGGCGATCCGCGCCGCCACCGGCGCCACCACCCGGGACGCGATCCCCCGCACCCGCGCCCGCAGCTCGACGATCTCCGCCGGGGCGAGCATGTCGTGGTAGAGCCGGTCGGCGATCCGCGGCGGACCCGCGATCACCTCGGTCGGTCGTTCCTCGGTGGCTGTCATCGTCGTCCCGTCTCCTCGGTGGACCCGCTCACCATCGGCAGGGCGGGGTCGTTCGACCACTCGTTCAGCGAACCGTCGTAGACCGCCACCCGGGGAACCCCGAGCAGCGTGAGCGCGAGCGCGGCGGAGGACGCGGCGACCCCGCCGCCGCAGTAGGTGATCACGCGCTCGGCGGTGTCGGGCGACGCGGCGTCGAAGCGCTCGCGCAGCTCCGGGATCGGCAGGTAGCGGTGCGTCTCGCGATCGACGAGGTGGATCGAGGACACGTTCCGGGCGCCGGGGATGTGCCCGGGGCGCGCGTAGTCCAGGCGGTCGCCGCGGAAGACCGCGGGGTGGAGGGCGTCGATCAGGCAGGTGGTGTCGTCGTCCAGCTGGGCGAGCACGTCGTCCTTCGTGGCGAAGAGGTCGGGCCGGGGCGAGACCGTCAGGGTGCCGGTCGCGCGGGGCGCCTGCTCCCCGGTCTCGACCGGCCGCTGCTCCCGGGTCCACGTCCGCCACCCGCCGTCGAGCACCGCGGCGTCGACGCCGGCCGCGCGCAGCATCCACCAGACGCGAGCGGCCCACATGCTGAAGTTGTTGTCGTACAGCACGATCTGCTGCCCGTCCCGGACGCCGACGGCCTGCATCGCGTCCCGGAACCGCTCGACCGGGGGCATCATCAGAGGGATGCCGGCCGTCGGGTCCGACAGGTCACCGACGAGGTCGACGTGCTGGGAGCCGGGGATGTGGCCCTCGACCCAGGACGAGCGGCCGTTGCCGTACGCGGGCCTGTCGTCGTAGGACTGGTGCGTGATCGAGCAGTCGAGCACGCAGAGGTCCGCGTCGCCCAGGCGGGCTTCGAGCCGGGCGGCGTCGACGAGCGGGTGCATCTGGTCCTCCGGGGGAACGCGAGCAGCGGGCACCGCCGCATCCTGCCCCGTGAGGGCCTCGCGCGCCAACACGTCATCACATGTCGACATGACGATCAGCGCCGACCTCCGGGCGATCTCTGCGACGAGCGGTGACCGGCGTCAGCCCTCGGCCATCAGCAGCTTGAGTGCGGCGCGGGTGGCCGTGGCGTCCTCGCACGGCGCGATGTCGGCCAGCGCCGTGAACGCGGTGCGGGCCAGGTGCTGGGCGATGGTGCGCACCGCGAGGTCGTGGTCGGCGGTGCGGTACGCGTCCACCAGCGTCCCGTGGTCGGCGTCCCAGCGCGACGAGGCCACGGGGGTGCCGAACTGCGCCAGCCGCAGGAAGCGGTCGGCGCGCTCCCCGAGGGTGCAGAGCGCGTCCGCCAGCATCGGCGCGCCCTCGGTCGTGAGCCGGTGGAACTCGCGGTGGGTCTCCCGCCAGCTCTCGACGTCGCCCGCTCCGGCCTGCGCGCGCATCAGCGCCAGCGACTCCTCCAGCCGTGCCACCAGTTCGGGGCGCGCGGAGCGGACCGTGATGCTCACCGCCACCGACTCGAGCAGGACCCGCTCGGCGTAGACCGCGTCGAGCTCGGCGGGGTCGACCGCCCGCACCACCGCGCGCTGGTCGGGCTCGCTGTCGATGAGCCCCTCCTCCTGGAGGAGCCGGAACGCCTCGCGCATGGGGGTGCGGCTGACGTTGAGCCGGCGCGCCAGCGCGGCCTGCAGGATCGGCTCCCCCGGCGGGAGCTCACCGCTGAGGATCATGGCCCGCACGGCGGCGTGGACGTCCAGGGCCAGCCGCCGACCGGGTCTGGGCTCGACCACGGGATCTGCGCTCATGGCGCCAGTGTATGCAGACCGATGCGCTCCGCGACATCCGGAGCAGCGACCCGATCGACCACCTCCCCCTTCCCCTCTGCGCACAAAGTGCGTACAGTTTGCCGCACGACAGGTGGCGAGCATGTCAGCCATCCGGCCCTGACCAGCATCGACCGGCGACGACTCCGCGTCGCCCGGGACGAGGAGGACACAGATGTCCCAGTCGCTCGTGGCCACCGCCACCTCGTGGCCAGGTGTGGACCCGGCCGGGATCACCCTGCCGTCGCGGATGCGGGCCGTCGCCTTCGACGCCTTCGGCCCTCCCGAGGTCCTCACGGTCCGCGAAGTGGATGCACCCGTTCTCGGACCGGGCGAGGTGGCCGTGCGGGTGGCCGCGGTCAGCGTGGGGCGTCTCCTGGACGTCAGCGCGCGGGCCGGCACCCACCCCTACGCCCGGATCGCACTGCCCCACGTGCCCGGGGCCGAGCACGCGGGCACCGTCGCCGCGGTCGGTGCCGGGGTCGGGTCGGTCCGGCCCGGCGACCACGTGGCCGTCTTCCCGCTCCTGGGCTGCGGCGACTGCGCCGCGTGCGCCGACGGCGCCACCGAGGCGTGTCCGACCGCCCGGATCACCGGCCTGCACACCCGGGGCGCCTACGCGGAGTACACCGTGGTCCCCGAGGCCAACGTCACTGTCGTCCCGCCCGGTGTCGGGCCCGCGGAGGCCGCGGCGCTGGCGCTGTCCGGTGCGGTCGCCCAGAACCAGTTCGACGCGGCCGGCCTGCGGGCCGGCGAGTGGGTGCTCGTGCTCGGGGCCTCCTCCGCGCTGGGCTCGCTGACCACCGCGCTCGCCGTGCACCGCGGCGCGCGGGTGATCGCGGCCTCCCGCTCGGCCGCCAAGCGCGAGCGGCTGCTGGCCCTGCGCCCCGAGGCCGTCGTCGACCCCGTGGAGCCCGGCGTCGCCGACCGGATCCGCGAGCTGACCGGGGGCGCGGGCGTCGGCCTCGTGGTCGACGACCTGGGCGACCCGGACCTGTTCCACACGGCCGTGGACGTCCTCGCGATCCGCGGCCGCCTGGTCACCTCCGGCGCCTTCCTCGGCGGGAAGGTCGAGCTGGACCTGCTCACGCTCTACTCCCGCTCGCAGCGCCTCATCGGCGTGCGCAGCGGCAACCCCGGCAGCGCCCGGAAGGTCTGGGCCGCCGTGGCCGAGGGGCTCCGGCCCGTCATCGACCGCACCTTCCCCGTCGCGCGGGCCGCCGAGGCGCACCGCCACCTCGAGGACTCCGCCAACACCGGCCGGGTCGTGCTCACCACGACCGACGACGACTGGGCCCCGGCCCCGAACGCCTGAAGGACAACCATGACCTGGTCACTCGTCACCTACGACACCGGCGACGGCGGCAGCGCCGTCGGCGTCCTCGACAGCGGCACCGTGCGCGCGCTGCCCCGCTACGCCGGGTACTCCCTGCTCGACCTGCTCGGGCGCTGGGAGGTGGTCGCCGACGACCTGCGGGCCACCGTCGTCGCCGACCTGCCGCCCGCAGGCGTGGTCCGCCTGCTGGCACCGGTCCGCCCGAACAAGGTCGTCTGCGCGGGCGCCAACTACTTCGCACACCTGGCGGAGATGCAGGTCGACCGGCCCGACCCCGTCGGACCACCGTTCTTCTTCCTCAAGCCCCCGTCGACCACGGTCATCGGGCCCGGTGACGCGATCGTGCTGCCGGACCGCCCCGACCGGCGGATCGACTGGGAGGCCGAGCTCGGCGTCGTCATCGGGCGCCGCGCCCGCGACCTCGACGAGTCCGCGGTCGCCGCGCACGTCGCGGGCTACACGATCGTCAACGACGTCTCGGCGCGCGACCGGCTCCGCCGCGACGACGCCGTCGCCCCGCCCTTCGGGTTCGACTGGACCTCGGCCAAGGGCGAGGACACGTTCTGCCCGACCGGTCCCGGCGTCACCCCGGCCTGGTTCGTCGACGACCCCCAGGACCTGCGCATCACGCTGAGCGTCAACGGCGCGGTGAAGCAGGACTCGAGCACCGCCGACATGATGAACAGCGCCTTCGCCGTGGTGGCGGCGGCCAGCCGGATCATGACCCTGGAACCGGGCGACATCGTGGCCACGGGCAGCCCGGCCGGTGTCGGTGCGGCCCGCGGGGACTTCCTGCGGCCCGGCGACGAGGTCGTGATCGAGATCGCGGGCCTCGGTGTGCTGCGCAACCCGGTCGTCGACGGCGCCCTCCCCCGCGACCGCGCCGTCGCGCAGGTCGGGGGGACCGCATGAGCCGCGAGTTCGACGGGCGGGTCGCGTACGTGACCGGCGCCGCCGGCGGCATCGGCCGCTCCAGCGCGCTCGCCTTCGCCGCCCGCGGGGCCTCCGTGGTGGTCTGCGACCTGAAGGACCCGGCGGAGACCGCGGCCGAGGTGCGGGAGCACGGGGTGCAGGCCCTGGCCGTGCAGCTCGACGTGTCGGACGCGGCCGCGGTGCGCGAGGCGGTCGACGCGACCGTGCGCACCTTCGGCCGGCTCGACTTCGCGCACAACAACGCCGGGACCTTCGCCGTCGCGCCGCTCGCCGACCTCGCCGACGAGGACTGGAACCGGGTGATCGCGGTCAACCTGGGCGGGGTCTTCCACGGGATGAAGCACCAGATCCCGCACCTGCTCGAGACCGGCGGCGCGATCGTCAACACGGCCTCGATCTGGTCGGAGCAGGGCTCCGCCGCCCAGGCCGCCTACGTCGCCAGCAAGCACGGGGTCGCCGGCCTGACCCGGGCCGCGGCCATCGACTACGGCGGCCGGGGCATCCGGGTCAACGCCGTGGCGCCCGGCCCCATCCGCACCGCGATGACGGCCGCCGTGCCCGACGAGGCCATGGCCCCGGTCCTCGGTCGCACCACGCTCGGCCGCTACGGGGAGGCCCCCGAGGTCGCCGAGGCCGTCGTCTGGCTCTGCTCGCCCGCCGCCGCCTACGTCAACGGGGTCGTGCTCCCCGTCGACGGCGGCTACCTCGCCGCCTGACCCGCCACCCGACCTCCGAAGGAGACCCGATGCCCGACGACATCCCGGCCGCCCGCGTCTCGACGCTCGGCTACGTCGAGTTCACGAGCCCCGACCCGGACCGCCTCGTGGAGTACTACCGGACCTGCCTGGGCTTCCACGTCGAGGACGGCTCACCCGACCTGACCTTCCTCACCACCGGGCTGGACCACCACAGCGTGGTCGTCCGCAAGGGCGAGGCCGCCGCCCGCACGTCCGTCGGCTACCGGCTCGCCGTGCCCCTCGACGACGCGCACGAACGGCTCGCCGACGCCGGCGTCCCCGTCTCCCGGCGCACCGACGTGGCCCCGAGCACCCCGGACGTCCTCGTCCTGCACGAGCCGGGCACGGACGTGCCGCTGCACCTCTACGACGTCCAGGCCGCGAGCGACGGGGGCCAGGGCCCGGCGCACCGCCCGACCAAGCTCGGCCACGTCGCGGCGTTCAGCCCGAGCCTGGACCGGATCCAGGGCTTCTACCAGGACCTCCTCGGGTTCCGCTGGTCCGACACGATCGGCGACTTCTTCGTGTTCCTGCGCTGCAACGCCGACCACCACGCCGCGAACTTCCTGCAGAGCACCCGGTTCACCGGCATGCACCACGTCGCGTACGAGATGCGCGACCTGGACCACCTGCAGACCACGCTCGACCACCTCGCCCGCAACGACGTCCGGCTCCACTGGGGCCCGGGGCGGCACGGGCCGGGCCACAACGTCTTCACCTACCACCGCGATCCCGACGGCAACACCGTCGAGCTCTTCACCCAGCTCGACCAGATGATCGACGAGGGCGCCGGCCACTTCGAGCCCCGCCCGTGGCACGAGGACCGCCCCCAGGTGCCCAAGACCTGGGAGGTCGACATCGCGACGGCCAACGCCTGGGGCCCCGTCCTGCCCGAGGTCCTCGAGCACTGATCCCCGCCTGCCAGCCAGCCGCACGACGACGTGGAGGAAGTCATGATCTTCAGCGAGTTCGCCCTGCCCGCCAACCCGCCCGGGGCCGTCCCGCTCGACCGGGCCCAGATCTGGAAGGGCCTCGAGCAGAAGGCCCGCGACGCCGTGCCGTACGTCGCGGCCATCACCGAGTGCCGCGTGATCGACGAGATCAGCGACAGCGTCTTCGACCGCGAGGTCCTGCTCCACGGGCAGCGCTACGTCGAGCGCGTCTGGCTCGGCGAGCCCGACCGCGTCGTGTTCACCCGCACCGATGGCCCCGTCCTGGGCACCATCACCAACGAGGTCCTCGAGTCCGACGGCGAGCTGACGCTCCGCTTCGGGTTCGCGCTGGTCATCCGCCCCGGCGACGACCTGCCCGTCACCGAGGAGGAGCTCTCCGTGCAGATGACGGCCGCCTACCAGGCGGCCGTGGAGTCGACGCTCGCCGCGGTGCGCGCGCAGGTCGTGGAGCCGGCCCGATGACCGGGGCGACCGCCGCCCGGGCCGTCGCTGCGCCCGCCTGGCTGACCAGGTTCTACGAGAAGGTCGACGCCCTCGATACCGAGGGGGTCCTCGCCGGGTTCGCTCCCGACGCGACCATGCGCTACGGCTCCGGCGACCCGATGCCCGGGCACGACGGGATCCGGGCCGGGCTCACGTTCCTCTTCACGTCCTACCGCCGCATCGGCCACGAGTTCCGCGGCGTCTGGCAGTCCGGCTCGACGGTGCTGCTCGAGGCCACCGTCACCTACGGGCGCCCCGACGGCCGCGAGGTCTCCGTGCCGGCGCTCACCGTCATCGACCACCGCGACGGGGTCATCGACGACATGCGCATCTACATCGACCCCACACCCGTGCAGGCGGGCTGAAGCGTGGACCGTCCCGACATCGCGATCATCGGAGCGGGCATCGGCGGGCTGACGCTGGGCCTGTCGCTGCGCCGGCTCGGCATCCGGGCCCGCATCTACGAGCAGGCGCCGGAGCTCGGCGAGGTGGGGGCGGCCGTGGCGCTGGCCGCCAACGGCACGCGCATCCTCCGCTCACTGGGCATCGACCTCGGGACGTGCTCGACCGTCCCGTCCGAACTGGTCTACCGGCACTGGGCCGACGGCCGCAGGCTCGCCGACCACCCGGTGGGCGACTGGTACACCGAGCGGTTCGGCGCCCCGTTCTGGGGCGTGCACCGCGCGCACCTGCAGAGGGCCCTCGCGCAGGCGTGGGGCACCGAGGACCTGCACCTGGGCCGGGCGGTCGTCGGCCTGGAGCAGCGCGACGGCACGACCGAGCTGACCTTCGCCGACGGCACCACCGCGAGTGCCGGACTGGTGGTCGGGGCCGACGGCATCCGCTCGCGGGTGCGCCGGTGGATCACCGACGCCGAGCCGGTCTACTCGGGCACGACCGGCTTCCGGGGGCTGGTCCCGCGCTCGGCGCTGCCCGACCTCCCCGATCCCGACGCCGTCCAGTTCTGGATGGGGCCGGACGCGCACCTGCTGCACTACGCGATCGGCGACGTCGTCAACTTCCTCGCCGTCATCGAGGGACCCGGCACCTGGGACGGACCGGGAGGCGTCGCACCGGCAGCGGACGGCGAGCTCGCCGCGGCGTTCCGCGACTGGCACCCCGCGGTGCGGCAGATGATCGGGGCCGTCCCCCAGAGCCCGCGGTGGGGCATGTTCGCGCTGCCCCCGCTGACGCGGTGGAGCAGGGACCGGGTCGTGCTGCTCGGCGACGCCGCGCACGCGATGCTGCCCCACCACGGCCAGGGCGCCAACCAGACCATCGAGGACGCCGCCGTGCTGGCCGACTGCCTCGACGGATCCGTCGACGTCGACACCGCCGTGGCCCGCTACGAGCGCCTGCGCCGCTCCCGCACCCGCCAGGTCCAGCGCAGCTCCTGGGTCACCTCGCCCCTGCTCCACCTGCCCGACGGCGAGGCCGCGACGCACCGGGACCGGAAGCTCCGGGCCCTCGTCGACGACTTCAGCTGGATCCACGCCTACGACCACCGCGAGCCCGCGCTCCGGTCCTGACCCCCAGCCCCGACCGCACGGAAGGCCCGATCATGACCGCGTACGACACCGCCGCCGCCCGCTTCGAGCTGGCGCACATGGCCCACGCCGAGCTCCACACCCCCGACCTCGAGGGCAGCCTCTGGTTCTTCACCCGGCTCCTCGGCATGCGCGAGACCGCCCGCCACCAGGACTCGATCTACCTGCGCTGCTACGAAGACCCCTACCACCACAGCCTCAAACTCACCGCCCACGACCGACCCGGCCTGGGCAACATCGGCTGGCGCACCACCTCCCCCGACGCCCTCCAACGCCGCGCCACCGCCCTCGACCAAGCCGGCCTCGGCACCGGCTGGACCACCGGCGACATCGGCGTCGGCCGCACCTTCGGCTTCACCTCCCCCGACGGACACCCCATGGAACTCGTCTGGGACATCGAGAAGTACACCGCCCCACCCGCACTGCAGTCCCGGATCCTCACCCGCCGCTCCAAGCGCCCCCTCCACGGCCTCCCCCCGCGACGCCTGGACCACGTCAACCTCATGGCCTCCGACGTCACCACCCAGAAGGAACTGTTCGAACGCACCCTCGGGTTCCAGACCCGCGAACGCGTCATCGACGCCGCCGGCGGCGGCACCGAGATCGGCGCCTGGCTCAGCGTCAACAACCTCGGCCACGAGATGGCCGTCATGCGCGACTCCACCGGCTCCCGGGGCCGCCTGCACCACCTCGCGTTCTGGTACGGGGTGCCCCAGCACAACACCGACGCCGCCGAACTCTGCCGCGAGTACGGCATCCAGATCGAAGCCGGCCCCGACGTCCACGGCATCACCCAAGGCGCATTCCTCTACGTCTTCGAACCCGGCGGCAACCGCATCGAACTGTTCGGCAACTCCGGCATCCTCCAGTTCGAACCCGACCACGACACCGTCACCTGGGACCTCGCCGACTTCGACACCGGCCTGGCCATCGGCGGCGCCACCCTGCCCGCCGAGACCTACTTCGTCTACGGCACCCCCGCCACCGACGGCCAGGACAAGCTCCTCGACGGCTGGAAGGACCGCGACCTCGTCTGACGGGCGCACCGACCACAGCCGGAACGGACGGGAACGAGGGGAACGTGGCAGGACGGATGGAAGGGAAGGTCGCGCTGGTCTCCGGCGCGGCCCGCGGCCAGGGCCGCAACCACGCCCTGCGGCTGGCCGAGGAGGGCGCGGACATCATCGCGTTCGACGTGGCCGCCGCGGTGCCCGCGCAGGGCGCCCCGGCGGCGACACCGGCGGACCTCGCCGAGACCGTGCGGCTCGTGGAGGACCGCGACCGGCGCATCGTCGCCACGCGGGCCGACGTCCGCGACCCCGACGCCGTCGCGGAGCTGGTCGAGCGCGGCGTGGCCGAGCTGGGCGGGCTCGACGTCGTGATCGCCAACGCCGGGATCCAGGGCAACCCGGGCCCGGCCGCGTCGACCTCGCCGGCCGACTGGCAGGCGGTCATCGACACCAACCTCACCGGGGTGTTCCACACGGTCCGGCCGGCGATCCCGCACCTGATCGCCCGGGGTGGCGGCTCGATCGTGATCACCAGCTCGTCGATCGGGCTCCGGTCCGTGCCGAACCTCGCCCCCTACGGAGCGGCGAAGGCCGGGCTGACCGGGCTCATGCGCACCCTCGCGCTGGAGCTGGCGGAGCACTCGATCCGGGTCAACACCGTCAACCCGACCACCGTCGGGACCCCGATGCTGCTCAACCCGGTCAACTTCGGCCTGTTCCGACCCGACCTGGAGGACCCGACCGAGGAGGACGTCCGGCCCGTGTACCGGACGCTCAACGCGCTGCCGGTCGCCTACCTGGACCCCGACGACATCAGCAACGCCGTGCTGTTCCTCGCCTCCGACGAGGGGCGCTACATCACGGGCGTCGCCCTGCCGGTGGACGCGGGGTACGCCGTGAAGTGAGCGGCGGTGCCGAAGGTCTCGGCGACCCAGTCGGCGATGAAGTGGGTGGCGTGGGGCATGTCGTCGAGGTTGACGTGCCCCACGCCGCAGCTCGGGTCAGTCGATCTGACCGGCTTCCCGGGCCGCGCGGACCGTCTCCGTGCGGTTGCGCGTGCCCAACTTGCGCATGGCGTTCTGGAGGTAGGTCTTCACCGTCGTGGGCATGACGGCGAGCTGCTCCGCGACCTCGGCGTTCGTGCGGCCCAGCGCGACTGCGGCGAGCACCTGGTGCTCCCGCCCGGTCAGGTGGGGAACGGCACTCCCGCCGCGCACGGACGGCGGCCGCAGTCGATCGCACAGCACGTGCAGGCGGTCGCGCAGGCCGTCGTCGGACGTGGCCCGGGCGATCGACAGCAGTTCCTCGTGGATCTCGTGCAGGGCGGCGACGGGCCGCGGTTCCTCACGCCGCCGGAGCTCGTCGACGATCCGCAGCCGGCGGGCCACCTCGTACTCGACGGCGAACTCCCGTGCCAGTGCGGCCGCGACGCGGGCCGAGGCGTCGAGAGTGCGTTCGCCGAGCGGTTGGGTCGTCCGCGCCGACCCGTAGAGCAGTGCCCGGACATCCCGGCCGACGTGCACCGGCACGGCCAGCAGACCGTGGGTCCGTTCCTCGACGAGCTTGTGGTCGTACACGTGGCTGATGGTCGTCGCGTGCAGGTAGTCGTTCACCAGGATCGGCCGCCCCAGCTGGAGCGCCTTGCCCCCGGCGCCCATGCCCCGCGTCACGACGAAGCCGCGCATCGTCTCGGTCAGCATGCCGTGCAGCTGGGTGACGACCAGTCGCCGCCCGTCCTGGGTGACCGTGCCGGCCATGGCACCGTCCAGCCCGGTGGCCCGCTGCAACCGGGGCAGCGCGTGGCGCAGGGGGCGGCCCAGGTCTGGACCCGTCGCGGTGTCGATCATGATGGCCTCGGATCGGACGCACCCACGCCTCGAGTGGGCTGGGGCCGAGTGTGGCACGCGGCGACCACCGGGCTCCTCCTCCTTTCGGACGTGACCGGAGCCGGCGTCGCCGCCGAAGCTCGTCCCCGCGGGCCGCCCACCCGGGCAGCCCTCGACGAAGGGGGACGACGTGTTCGCTGTCATCCGCACCTACGAGGACGAGGCGCCGGGAGTGGTCGAGGAGATCCGCACGCGAGCGGACGGCCTCCGCGACGTGATGCACGGCATCGACGGCGTCGTGGCCTACTACCTGCTGGACCTCGGCAACGGCGCGGTGACGACGGTCGGCGTCTTCGACGACCGGTCGGGCGCCGAGGAGTCGACGCGGGCAGCAGGCCGGTGGTTGCGCGAGACCGGCCTCGCGGAGCTGGTGCCGAACCCGCCGACGATCGCCCAGGGCGAGGTCGTGGTCGACGCACGGCCGTGACGCGACCCGGGCGAGGCGGCCCGACTCCCGCCCACGTCCGTCGGCTCTGCCCCGGCCGGCTCGTCGACGAGCCGATCACCGCACCGGACACACCTGAGCACGCCGAGAGGAACACGATGGACGCGAACACGCGCCTCGTCCCCCGCGCGCCGGCCGGCGGGATCCGGCTCTTCCCTCCGTCCGAGCCGCCGATCACCGGCGATCCGCGCGGCCGCCTGCCCCTGCACGAGGCCTCCCGCCTCCGCGCCGCCGCCCACCACGCCAGACGCGCCTACCCGGGACCGATCGGCGAGCTCCTGGCGCGCGAGCTCACGGCCCACGCGGAGTTCGGCTACCGCTTCGCTGCCGATCACCTGCTCACCCGTCTCGTGGCCGAGGTGCTGCGCACCCCCCTTGCTCCCGTCGTGCCGTCCTGATCGGTGTTGCCGGTCAGCGCGACGGCGGCATCGAGTCCGTCCGTGCGGCTCGATGGGCCGCTGTGCCCGGAACGTGTGCGGCGAAGGGACTGGGGCGGATCCACGAGGAGAACTCACGGATCAGGCCGGTCGCGCCGGCCAGTTCCAACCGGCCACACCGCAGGGCATCGGCGTAGGTGGTCCGGGTGAGGTGGATGTCGACGAGACAGGCGGCGTCGGTCCGCGCCACCAGGTCCTCGGTGTAGCCCGTTCCTCGCGTGCACAGCTCGGAGGCCGGGCGGTGGAGGATCATCCAGTAGTGCTCCTCGGGGCGGTCGCGCAGGTCGACCCGAACGACGACGGTCCGGTCCGGCAGCCGATCCACGTCGACGAGTCTCGTCGTGGCCCACAACACGTAGGCAGGGTCCAGGTGGTGCGGCTCGACCTCGATCCAGCGGGCGCCCCACCGTCCCAGGGCGTCACAGACCGGCTTGAGCTCGCGCCCCATGTCGGTGAGGCTGTACCAGCGTCCGCGGCCGGTCGGGGCAGGCCTGCTGGTGATCACGCCGTTGCGCTCCAGGGTGTCCAGCCTCTGTGCGAGGAGCGCCGTGGAGATCCCGGGGGCACCTTGCCGGATCTCGGTGAAGGTGCGGCACCCGACCAGCAGGTTGCGCACGATGACCGGCGTCCAGCGCTGCGCGAACAGCTCCGCGGCACGCGCGATCGGGCAGAACTGCCCGTAGGTCTGCATCCGCCCAGCGTGGGCCGAGTGCGAGGGCGACACAACTTCAGTTTCTGGGCTTTCCCCACGGCGACCGAGCCAGGAGCCTGGCCTTCGGACAGAGAGGTGGTGGGCCGGATGCTCATTCCGGGGCAGGGACATGTGGTGGCGCCGGGCGAGGGCCGCGTCGTCGACCTCGGCGTCACCAGGATGAGGGTGCTCGCCGCCGGACAGGACGTCACCCGGGGCACGTTCACGCTGGCCGAGTTCAGCGGCGGCGCGGGACCGTGGACGGTGCCGCACCTGCACCGGGGCATGGAGGAGTCGTTCTTCGTGCTCGACGGCGAGTTCGCCTTCACCATCGGCGAGCAGGAGGTCACCGGTGGCACGGGCAGCTACCTCCTCGTCCCGCGCGACACCCCGCACGTCCTGGCCGCGACGACCGAGCACGCGCGCTGCCTCGTCCTGATGGTGCCCGGCGGCCAGGAGGAGATGTTCTACGAGCTCGGAGCCCTGGGGGCCGACAGCCTGCGCGACCCGGCCGTGCGAGCAGCGATATCCGCGCGGTACGACTCGGTCCCCGTCTGACGGGCGGGGCCGCGCTGCGGGACCGGATGTCAGGGCGCGCCCGCCCCGGGGTCGCCCCGCGCCCCGCGATCAGGCCAGCACCGTCGCCAGGGTGGCGATGCCGTGGCGCATGTCCTCGGTCGTGGTGCCGGCGTACCCGAGCAGGAGCGCGGGCATCTGCTCGGGGCGCAGGTAGTGGTTCGACAGCGGCCAGACGTGCACGCCCTGGCGCAGCGCGTTCTTGGCGACGGCGCGGTCGTCGCGGTGCGCCTCGAGGAGGCCGACCAGGTGGAGCCCGCCGTCCGACGGGACCAGGCGCAGCTGCTCCCCGAGCGGCTCGGCCAGCCGGAGCAGCTCCTGCTGGCGCTCGCGGTGCAGCACCCGGGTGCGGCGCAGGTGGCGGGCGAAGTGGCCCTGCTCGATGAAGTCGGTGACGACGGCCTGGTCGATGACGTGGGCGTGCATGTCGGTGGACAGGTGCGCGGCCAGGAAGCCGTCGACGAGATCGGGTGGGGCGATGACGTAGCCGAGCCGCAGGCCGGGGAACAGCACCTTGCTGAACGTGCCCACGTAGATGACGCGCTGGCGGGAGTCGATCGCCATGAGCGCGGCGTGGGGCCGGCCGAGGTACCGGAACTCGGCGTCGTAGTCGTCCTCCACGATCCACGAGTCGTGCGTGCTGGCCCAGTCGATGAGGGCGAGGCGGCGCTCCAGGGTCATCGTGTGACCGAGCGGGAACTGGTGCGACGGGGTGACGACGGCCAGGCGCGCCCGCGGTTCGAGCATCCGGCCGGCGTCGACGTCGAGCCCGTTCCGGTCGACGGGGACCGGGATGATCCGGGCGCTCGCCGACACCAGCGCCGCGCGCGCGCCGAGGTACCCCGGGTCCTCGAGCCACGCCGCGTCCCCGGGATCGAGCAGGATCCGCGCGCAGAACTCGAGGGCCTGCTGGGAGCCGGTGGTGATGATGACCTGCTCGGCGCGGCAGTGGATGCCGCGGGCGGTGCTGATGTAGCCGGCGATCGCCTCGCGGAGGGGGCGGTACCCGGCGGGGTCGTCGTAGCGCATCAGGCGGACCCCGGACCTGCGGAACCGCTCGGTGTACAGCGACAGCCAGATCTCGCGGGGGAACGCGTCGAGCGCGGGGAGGCCGATGAGGAAGGACGTGCCCCGGGGCGCGCGGCCCAGCACGGAGGGCAGGGGCACTCGGCGGGTCATCGCGAGCCGTTCGCCCCGGGCGGACAGCTTCGCCGTCGTGCTCACGGACGGCGGTGCCGCGCCCGCCCTCGCGCTCACCGACCCGCTGGTGAGCAGCTGCTCGGGCAGCAGGTGGGCGACGTAGGTGCCCGATCCCTGGCGGCCGGTGATGTACCCCTCCGCCTGCAGCTGCTCGAAGGCGGCCAGCACCGTGTTGCGCGACAGGCCCGTCTCGACCGCCAGGGTGCGGCTGGGCGGCAGCCGGGTCCCCGCTCCCAGCTGCCCGGTCAGGATGCTGGACCGCAGCTGCTCGTAGAGCGCCTTGTAGGCCGGTGTCCTCGCCCGACCCGGATTGGTCCCGTCCGCATCCGGCGTGTTGCGCGCAGATGACACGTGGTTCCCCCCGTCGCCGCTCGATTGGCTCTGGCCGATGCCCGGATCCGGGCTAGCGTCAGGAACCAACAGGCCGGGTCAGACTAGCCCGAGGCTGCTGCAGCAGCGCCCTGTCCAGCACCGATGACCGAGTCGAACAGGAGCAGAGCTGTGCCCATCTACCTGAGCATGCAGCGCGTGCGGTTCTCCAGCCCCGACGCCTACGAGAAGTTCAAGGTCGTCTTCGGCGACACCCGGCACCACCTGATGAAGCTCCCCGGCTTCCTGCACCTCACCTGGTGGGAGCACCCGGACGACCCGACGTGGTTCAACGAGTGCAGCTTCTGGACGAGCAAGACCGCGCTCTACGACTGGCACACCGACACCTACCACAAGCACGCCAAGGCCTGGGCCGCCAACGGCGCGATCATGGAGGACATCATCACCAACTTCGAGCTCGTCGGGACGCGCCTGCTGCGCATCTGCCCCTGCTGCAACGAGCTCCAGGACAAGGTCTACGAGCTGGCCCAGGAGCAGGCGGTCCTGCGGGAGCAGTGCCCGAAGTGCGGCTTCCACTTCCCCTACCTGACCGAGCAGCCCTCGAGCTTCGCCGTGTTCAAGGACGCGCCACTGGGTCAGATCGAGGAACCCGCCGCCGCGGAACGGCAGGCGGTCCAGGCGTAGGCGCCGCCCGTCAGGGGGTCGCCGCGAGGTCGGACACCTCACCGCTGCGGGTGGTGTCGTAGCCGCCGAGCGCGGTGACCGCGGCCCGCACGGCGGGCTCGTGCAGCGCGGCGATCAGCGGTGCGGCGGCGTCGAGCGCCGCCGCACCGAGGACGATGTCGTAGTCCTCGGTGACCAGCGGCAGGAAGTCCAGGTCCAGGTCGTGCGCAGCGGACCGGACCCCGAGGCCGGCGTCGACGGTCCCGGACGCGACGGACAGCGCCACCTCCATGTGCGAGCCGGTCTCCGGGCCGCGCAGCGCGTCGGGGTCCCGACCGGCGGCGAGCAGCAGCGTGTCGAGCAGGATGCGGGTGCCGGTGCCGGGTCGGCGCTTGGCGACCCGCAGCGGCCCCAGGTCGGCGGCGCCGGACAGCCCGCGGGGGTTGCCGGGGGCCACGATGATGCCCTGCTCGCGTCGCCACAGGTGGATGAGGTGCGGCCGCCGGTCGCGCAGGAGGCTGCGGGCGAACGGCGCGTTGTAGACGCCGCTGTGGTGCAGCAGGTGCACCGCGGCGCCGTCGGCCCGGCCCTGGCGGACCGCGCGCAGCCCGTCGAAGCTGCCGTCGGTCCCGATGCTGTGGACGGACTGGCCGAGGGTCCGGGTGACGACGTCGAGGGCCGGGTCGTCGCTGCCGGCGAGGCGGAACACCAGCTCGGCGTGCAGGAACCGGCGGGCGGCGACCGCGCCTGCGGCCGCCACCCGGGTGCGTCGCCGGTCGGCGGTGACGATCACCCCGGCGTCGACCAGGGTCCGCTGCGCGCGGCCGACCGTCGTGGCCGTCGTCCCGAACCGCTGCGCCAGCTCGCGCACCGGGGGGAGCTCGGCGCCGGCGGCGATGTCGCCCGCGCTGATCCTCTCGGCCAGATCGGTGCAGATCTCCCGGTATCGCGTCACAGCCCCGCACCCTAGGCTCCCGCTCTGTGATAGGTCAGAACAGGACAGTCCTCGCCGCACTCGCGCTGCTGCTGCTCGTGGGGTGCGGCGCCCCGGCGGCCGGGCCGTCGGCGGAGCGGTCGCTGATCCTGGCCACCACCACCAGCACGCAGGACTCCGGCCTGCTCGACGCGCTGCTCCCGGCGTTCACCGCCGACACCGGATGGCAGGTGAAGACGGTGGCCGTGGGCAGCGGTCAGGCCATCGAGCTGGGCCGCCGCGGCGAGGCCGACGTGCTGCTCGTGCACTCCCCGGCGGCGGAGGAGGAGTTCGTGGCCGAGGGCACCGCCGGGCGGCGCCGGCTGGTGATGCACAACGACTTCGTGCTCGTCGGGCCCGCGTCCGATCCCGCCGGCGTCCGCGGGGCCGGTGCGGTGGAGGCGATGACGCGGATCGCCGGCTCGGGCGCGGTGTTCGTCTCCCGCGGCGACGACTCCGGCACCCACGCCCGGGAGGACCGGCTCTGGGAGTCGGCCGGGATCGCTCCGGGCGGACCCTGGTACCAGGAGACCGGGCAGGGCATGGGGGCGACGCTGCGGGTCGCCGACGAGAACGGCGGCTACACCCTCTCGGACCGGGCGACGTGGCTGAGCCAGGCGGGCTCGCTGGTGGTGCTGGGCGAGGGCGACCCGGGACTGCTCAACGTCTACCACGTGATCGAGATGACGACCGGCGCCGGTGAGCGGGTGCAGGCCGACGGCGCCGCCGCCTTCGCCGACTGGATCCTCGGCGCCCCCGCTCAGGAGATGATCGGCGACTTCGGCCGCGCGGAGTACGGGCAGCCGCTGTTCGTGCCCGACGCCGGCAAGCCCGATCCCACCGGATGAGCCGGCCCGTGGGCGTGGCCTGATGGACGTCCTGCTCGACGGCCTGGTGGAGGCGTGGCGGCTGCTGGTCGGCGGCGACGCGGACACCTGGGAGATCACCGCACTGACGCTGCGGGTCTCGCTGACCGCGACCGCCGTGGCACTGGTCCTCGGTGTGCCCCTGGGCGCGGTGGTCGCGCTGACCCGGTTCCGGGGGCGACGGGTCGTGCTCGCCGCCGCCAACACCGGCCTCGGGCTGCCGCCGGTGGTGATCGGGCTGTTCGTCACCGTGCTGCTGTGGCGCAGCGGCCCGCTCGGGGCGTTCGAGCTGCTCTACACACCGACGGCGATGATCGTCGCGCAGGCGGCGATCGCCACGCCCGTCGTGGTCGCGCTGGCCACCGTGGCGCTGCACCAGGTCGACCCGGACTTCCTCGTCCAGATGCAGGGCCTCGGCGCGACCCGCGGCCGGGCGCTGCTCGCGCTGTTCGGTGAGGCGCGGCTCCCGCTGCTCGCCGCGGCCATGGCCGCGTTCGGGGCGGTGGTCAGCGAGGTGGGTGCGGCGCAGATGGTGGGCGGCAACCTGGCCGGGGAGACCCGGGTGCTCACCACCGCGGCGGTGCTCGCCACCAGCCGCGGCGACTTCGCCCTGGCCATCGCGTTCGGGATGATCCTGCTGCTCATCGCGTTCGCCGTGAACCTGGTGCTGACCCTCGCCCACCACCGCGAGCCCGCCCGACCGTGAGCCCCCGGATCGGGTGCCGCGACCTGCGGGTCGGCGTGCGCGACCGCGAACTGCTGCACGTGGAGCACCTCGACGTCGAGGCCGGTGAGGCGCTGGCGGTGCTCGGACCCAACGGCGCCGGGAAGTCCACGCTGCTGCGCGCGCTCGCCCAGATCGGCCGGCTGCACCGCACCGGACAGGTCCTGCTCGACGGGCGCCCCGTCGACGCCCGGGCGATGCGAGGCGCGGTCGCCGCGGTGCTGCAGCGCCCGATCCTGCGCCGGGGGACGGTCGCGGCCAACGCCGCCGCGGGACTGCGGCTGCGCGGTGCCGGCCGTGCCGAGGCCGCCCGCCGGTCCGCGCCCTGGCTCGACGCCCTCGGCGTCGGGCACCTGGCCGGCCGCGACGCCCGGACGCTGTCCGGCGGCGAGGCCCAGCGGGTGGCGATCGCCCGCGCGCTCGCCGTCGGGCCACGGGTGCTGCTGCTCGACGAACCCTTCAGCGGACTGGACGCCACCACCCGCACCGACCTGCTCGCCGACCTGCGCGCGGTGCTCGACGACCTCGACACCGCCACCGTGCTCGTCACCCACGACCGCTACGAGGCCCGTGCTCTCGCCGGGCGCACCGCGCTGCTCGTGGCCGGGCGGATCCGCCAGCACGGCCCCACCGCCGAGGTGCTCGACCGGCCCGCCGACGCCGACTGCGCGCAGCTCGTCGGCTGCACCAACCTGTTCCCGCCCTCCCTCACCGGGCGGTCCGGGCTGCTCGCCGCCCGTCCCGAGCACTGCCGCCCGCTGCGGCCCGACGACAGCGCGCCGCCCGGCGACGGCGACGTCCGGGTGCGGGGCACCGTCCGCCGGATCGTGCCGTGGGGTGCCGGCGTGCGCGTCGACGTCGACCCCGGGACCGGCGGTCCGGCACTGACCTGCCTCGTTCCCACCGGCCCCGACGGAGACCTGCACCGCGGCACGCCCACGGTCGTCACCGTCGGGAGCGCCGATCTGCGCGCGGTCGCGGCGTCCGGCGACGCAGCTCCCCTGCCCGCACCCGTCCTCCGGGGCGGGCGGCGTCACCGGTGGTAGAAGGGACTATGACCGCCACGACGCACTCCACGACGGCGACCGACGGCGCGCGCGTCGACTACACCGAGCACCACCGCTCCGGCGCCGGCCGCCCGGTGGTGCTGCTCGCCGGGTTCGGGGCGCCGGCGACCTCGTGGCTGCACCAGGTGCCCGCGCTCGTGCGGGCGGACCACCGGGTGGTCACCGTGGACCTGCCCGGCCACGGCACCGCGGGCCCGACGCCGGACGGCAGCACCATGGCGGGCCGCGCCGACCACCTGCACGCGCTGCTCGAGCACCTGGACCTGCACGGCGCCGTGCTCGTCGGCGGCTCGATGGGCGGCAACACGATCTGGGCGCGCGTGGCGGCCCACGGCACCGGGCGGCTGGCCGGCGTCGTGATCGCCGACCAGACGCCGACGATGGTCAACACGGCCGACTGGCCGCACGGGTTCTACGGCTACACCGAGGCCAACCGGGAGGCGTTCTTCGACGACGGCATCCCGGGCACCGGGCACGGCACGCCGCTGTGGCGCCGGGGCCTGCGCCTGGTCCGGCTGCTCCGGGCGATGCGGGGCGCGCGGCGCACGCTGAGCCCGGCCGACCACGTGCTCCTCGACGACCACGGCGCCGCCGACTGGCGCGGCACGGTGCGTGCGGTGGACGTGCCCGTCCTCTTCGTCGCCGGGGCCGAGAGCGAGCTGTGGCCCGCCGCCCACGCCGACGCGTCGGCCGCACTCACCCCCCGCGCCCGCGCGGTCACGATCCCCGGCGCCGGCCACGCGGTGAACATGGAGCAGCCCGCGGCGTTCAACCGGGCGCTGCTGGAGTTCGTGCAGGGCCTGGGCTGATCCCTCAGCCGAGCCGGCCCGACGCCGCGTGCAGGACCAGGAGCACCTGCAGGTCCAGCGCCCGCTTCTGCCAGCCGTCCCCGAGCAGGCGGTCGAGCGTCGCCAGCCGCTGGTAGAGCGTGTTGACGTGGACGCCGAGCGCGGCGGCGGTAGAGGTCGGGCGCCGCCCGTGCTCGAGGTAGGTGCGCAGCGTGTCGACCAGCGGCACCCGGCGCACCCGCTCCTCCGCCAGCACCCGGCCGAGCTCGCGCTGCACCTGGTCGGCGAGCTCGCGGCGCCCGGAGTGGCTGAGCAGCACGGCGAACACGCCGAGGTCGCCCGCGCGGACCAGCTCGCCGTCACGTCCCAGCGCGGTGAGCGCCCGGGCGGTCCGGCTCGCGTCGGCGTAGGCCCGGCGCAGCTCCGACGCGGGCACCGGCCCGGCGAGGCCGGCCGTCGGCGCCCCCGCGCGGGTCCAGGCGTCGTGCAGGTCCGCGCCGTCCGCGCCCGCACCCACCGGGCGCACCAGCACGAGCTGGCCCCGTAGTGCGGCGGCGGCGCCCGGCTCGCCGGGCAGCCCGGCCGCCCACCGGCGCGCCGCCTCGGGGTCGCCGTCCGCCACCAGCACCAGGTGCTCGCGGCGCGGGTCGAGGCCGGCACCGCGCAGCCGGCGCCGCTCCGCCGCGGCGTCGGGTTCGGCGCGGGTGAGCAGGTCGACGGTCGCGATGTCGCGCCCGAGGCGGTCGGCGCGCTCCGCGGCGCGGCGCCCGGTCAGCGTGAGCGCCAGCACCGGCGCCGCCCGCTCCATGAGGAGCACGACGGCCGGGTCCGGATCGGGGTCGTCGACGGCGAGGGCGCCGAGGAGGTCGCCCGCGGCCACGACGGGGCGGACGACGCCAACGTGCGGGCCCCGCGCGGCGTCCGGGTCGAGCCACCGCAGCGGGGTGGGCGTCATCGCCCGCACCCGCTCCAGCAGCGAGTCCAGGTCGCCGCCCTCGAGGACGGCCGCGGTGAGCTCGGCGTCGAGCGCCAGGGTGCGCTGCAGCACCGCCTCCGACTCCGCCAGCCGCTGCCGCGACCGCGCGTTGTCGATGGCGAGGGCGGCGTGCGCGGCCAGGCCCTGCAGCAGCCGCACCTCGTCGTCGTCGAACACCCGCTCCTGGCGCTTCGCCGCCAGCAGCGCCCCCAGGACCCGGCCGCGGACGGCGAGCGGGACGCCGAGCAGGCCGCGCAGCCCCTCGGCCGACGCCGCCCGGTCGGCCGTCTCCTCGTGCTCGATCCGGGCCTCGGTGCGGTAGTCGCGGGTCCACATCGCCTCGCCCGAGGCGATCACCCGGCCGATCAGGCCGCCGCCCGCGGGCAGGCGCACGCCCACCAGCCGCGGGCTGCGGGCACCGTCGGCCACCGCGATCCGCATGGCCCGGTCCTCGCCCTCGACCAGCGCCAGGTAGGTGAGGTCGACGCCGAGCAGCCGCCGCGCCTGCGCGACGACCTCGCGCAGCAGGTCCTCCGGGTCGAGCACCACGGCGAGCCGTCCCGCCACGTCGTTGAGCGCCGCGAGCTCGACCGCCCGCTGGCGGCGCTCGGCCAGCAGCGCGGCCACCTCGAGCGCCGCGCGGGCCTGCGCGTCGGCCCGCTCGGGGGGCGTCCCCGCGGCGACGAGGGCGCGCCGGTGCGCCTCGAGCGCGTCGAGCGACGCCTGGCCGGCCAGCAGGTGCACCCAGTCCGACGTCATGTGGAGGATCCTGCCACCGGATCGGCGGGACGACGGAGGATCCGTCCATTACGCGGCGGGGTGCCCGCACCGCACCCTGGTGCGACCACCGAGCGACAGCGCCGCCGACTCCAGGAGAACACGATGACCCGAGCGATCCCGTCGCCCACCACGGACGGTGCCGACGCCCCGGCCGCCGGGGTGCGGCCGTCCGGCCTGCGCCGCCTGTCGTTCGGGCTGCTGATGGTGTACGTGTCCATCCTCGCCATCAACTCCGGCGGCCTCGGCATCCTGATCCCCGACCTGGTCAGCCGCATCGACGAGGCGAACAAGGTCGGCAACCTCGCGATCGTCTCCACCGTCGCGTTCCTCGCCAACGTCTTCGCGCAGCCGATCGCGGGCGCCCTGTCCGACGCGACGCGCTCGCGGTTCGGCCGCCGGACGCCGTGGATGGTCGGCGGTGGACTCGTGGCCGCAGGGTTCATGGTCGGGCTGCCGATGGCGGGCTCGGTCGTCACCGTCGCGATCGTCTGGCTCGCCGTGCAGCTCGGCGTGAACGCCCTGCAGGCCGCGGCCACCGCGCTCGTCCCCGACCGCTTCCCGCCCGCCCGCCGCGGCGGCGTCTCCGGCATGGTCGGCCTCGGCATCACCATCGGCAACGCGGTCGGCGCGATCGTCGCGGGCTCGCTGGCCGCGCAGGGCGCGCTCCCCTATCTGGTGCTGGCCGTCCTGATGGTCGTGGTCGTCGGCTCGTTCGTGCTGGTCAACCGCGACTCGTCCAGCCTCACCGACGCCCCGCGCGAGCCGTTCTCGCCGACGGCGTTCCTCGCCGGCTTCTGGGTCTCGCCGCGCCGCCACCCCGACTTCGCCTGGGCCTTCGCGTCACGCTTCCTCATGGTGATCGGCTTCTACGGCGCCCAGACCTACGGCCTCTACATCCTGCGCGACTACGTGGGCCTGTCCGACACCGAGTCGACCGCCGTCGCCGCCCAGGTCGGCATCGTGCTGCTCGTCGGCGTCCTCCTCTCGGCTCTGGCCAGCGGCTGGCTGTCGGACAAGGTGGGCCGGCGCAAGCCCTTCATCGTGTGGTCCTCGGTCGTCATGGCGATCGCCCTGGCCGTCCCGCTGTTCGTGCCGACCGTCACCGGCGTGCTGGTCTACAGCTTCCTGCTCGGCCTGGGCTTCGGGACCTACATCTCGATCGACCTCGCCCTGATGACCGAGGTCCTGCCCGCCCGGCCCGCCGGCGGGCAGAGCACCGCGGGACGCGACCTGGCCGTCCTCGGCCTGGCCACCACGCTGCCGCAGGCGCTGAGCCCGTCGATCGCGGCCGGCCTGGTGAGCGCCACCGGCGGCTACCCCGCCGTGTTCGTCTCCGGCATCGTGTTCGTCATCATCGGCGCGGTGGCCGTCCTGCCGATCCGGTCGGTCCGATGACCGCCGTCCTGCCCGACGTCGACCGGGACCGGCACCACGCCGAGGACGCGCTGCGCTCCGCCCTCGTGCTGCTGCTCCCCGAGGGGACGGTCCTCACCGCCCCCGAGTCCCGCGAGCAGTACCGGGATGACGAGGCCGAGTGGGCGCCGTCCGCCCTCCCGGTCGCGGTGGTGCGGCCGACCACCGCCGAGCAGGTCCGCGACGTGGTGCGGCTGTGCCTGCGGCACGGCGCGCCCGTCGTCGCCCGCGGGGCGGGCACCGGCCTGTCCGGCGGCGCCAACGCCGTCGAGGGCGGCGTGGTCGTCAGCCTGGAGCGGATGGACGCGGTGGTCGAGGTGAACACCCTCGAGCGCTACGCGGTCGTGCAGCCGGGCGTCGTCAACGACGACCTGCGCTCGGCCGCCGCGGAGGTGGGGCTCTGGTACCCGCCGGACCCGGCCAGCTCCCCCTGGTCGACGATCGGCGGCAACGTGGCCACCAACGCGGGTGGCGTCTGCTGCGTGAAGTACGGCGTGACGCGCGACTACGTGCTCGCGCTGCAGGTCGTCACCGGCACCGGCGAGCTCGTGCGGGTCGGGCGGCGCACCGCCAAGGGCGTCGCGGGCTACGACCTGGTCGGCCTGCTCGTGGGGTCCGAGGGCACCCTCGGCATCGTCACCGAGGTCACCGTCCGGCTGCGCCCGGCCCGGCCGGCCGAGCAGACGGTCGTCGGCTACTTCGACTCGCTGGTGGCGGCGGGCGGGGCCGTCGCCGCCGTCGCCGCGGCGGGCGTGGTCCCGTCCGCGCTCGAGCTGCTCGACGAGCAGTGCCTCGCCGCGGTCGACGCGTGGAAGAACACCGGCCTGCGCGCCGACGCCGTCGCGATCCTGCTGGCCCGCGTCGACGCCCCCGGGCCGGCCGGGGACGCCGAGGCCGACGCGGTGCTCGCCGCCTTCGAGACGGCCGGCGCGAGCTGGGCGGCCCGGTCCGGCGACCAGGCGGAGGCCGACGCGCTGTTCGCCGCGCGCCGCCTCGCCTACCCCGCGCTCGAACGGCTCGGCCCGGTGCTCACCGAGGACGTCTGCGTCCCGGTGGGCGCCGTCCCCGCGATGCTCGCCCGCGTCGAGGAGATCGGGCGGCGCCACGACGTCCGGGTCGCGACCATCGCCCACGCGGGCGACGGCAACCTGCACCCGCTGCTCATCACGCCCCCCGGCGACGACGCCGCCCGCGAGCGGGCGCAGCGCGCCTTCGCCGAGATCATCACGGCGGCGCTGGACCTCGGCGGGACCGTCACCGGCGAGCACGGCGTGGGCCTGCTCAAGCGCGACGGCCTGGAGGCCGAGCTCGACCCGGCCGTCACCGAGATGCACCGCGCCCTGCGGCGCGCGCTCGACCCGCACGGGATCCTCAACCCCGGCAAGGTCGTCGCCGCGCGGCCGTAGAGCGGCAGCCCTCACACGACCACCACGCGGGTGTGCACGGTCAAGGACATGCGGGTGCCTCTCCTCCCGTCTCACGACCGCGCCGATCGGTCGTCGGTCAAGCGCGGTGCCTGCTCGTCTCGGTGCCTGCTCGTCTCCGTGCCTGCTCGTCTCAGTGCGTGCGCAGGTCCGACCAGGCCGTCTCGCGGATCCCGAGCGACACGGCGCCGCTCAGCAGGGCGGCGGCGAGCAGGTACCACGCTGGGGCGATCACGCTGCCGGTCGCCGACACCAGCAGCGTCGACACGAGCGGGGCGGTACCGCTGAAGATCGCGGTCACCAGTGCGTGCGGGAAGGCCATGGCGGTGGTGCGGTTGCGGGCGGGGAACATCTCGGCGAAGAGCGACGGGATCACGCCGAGCCCGATCGCCACGGGGACCCAGAGCAGGAGCTGCCCGGCGAGCGCCGGCCCGAACCCGCCCGTCGACAGCAGCAGGTAGGCGGGGAAGGCGAGGACGGCGAGCAGGACGGCCGAGGCGAGCATCATCGGCCTGCGTCCGACGCGGTCGGACAGGTGTCCGGCGGCCAGGACGAGCAGCGAGCCGATGGTGGTGGCGACCAGGGCCGTGCCGTAGGCGACGCCCGGCGGCTGCTGCACCACGACGAGCAGGTAGGACAGGACGAACCCGAGGACGGTGTAGGAGCCGACGGCGACGGCGATGCCGATGCCGAAGACCTGCAGCATCGGCCGGATCGAACGCGACGGGGCGGCCTGCCCCGGCGCGGCCGCCGCGGCCTCGGCCTTCATCGCCTGGAAGGCCGGGGACTCGGTCGCGCGGCGCCGCAGGTAGCGGCCGATCAGCAGGAGCGGGACGCTGAGCAGGAACGCCAGCCGCCACCAGCCGTCGGCCACGCCCTGCGGCGTGACGACCGCGTTGAGCACCACGACCACGGCGAGGCCGAGCGCGAAGCCCAGTGCCGCGGTGACGTAGGTGATCGAGCCGTACAGCCCGCGGCGCCGGGGAGGCGCGACCTCGACGAGGTAGGTCGTGGCCGTGGCGAACTCCCCGCCGATGGCCATGCCCTGCGCGACCCGGAGCAGGACGAGCAGGACCGGCGCCGCCACCCCGATCGCGGCGTAGGTGGGCAGCAGCCCCATCCCGACGGTCGAGACCCCCATCAGGACGATGATCACCACGAGCCCGGACCTGCGGCCGCGGTGGTCGGACAGCCGGCCGAACACGAGCGCACCGATCGGCCGGGCGACGTAGCCGACGGCGAAGACGGACAGGCTCGCCAGCAGGCTGGCCGAGGCGCTGGTGGACGGGAAGAAGAGCGGCCCGAGGATGCTGGCGAGCGTCGCGTAGACCGCGAAGTCGTACCACTCCAGCAGGTTGCCCATGGCGATCGCGACGACCGCCCGGCGCCGGACGGCCGCGGTGGGCCGCTCGACGACGGCGACGGTGTCGGGCTCGGCGGTCCCGGAGGGGGCGCTGTCTGCGGGGACGGTCATGGTGGAGCTCCTTCGCTCGCACTGCGGGACAGGAACGTGCAGGTACGGCTCACCAGGCGGGACACGAGGTCCCCGACGGCGCCGATCGCGGCGTCGGCGGCGGCGTCGTCGTCGAGGTCGCGGGTGTCGACGCCCATCGCGTCGGCGATCACCCGCAGCCGGGGCAGGGTCTGCGCCCGGGTGAACTCCATGACCAGCGGCAGCATGATGATCGCGGAGGTCACCCCGTGGACCATGTCGAACTCGGCGGCGAGCTGGTGCCCGATGCCGTGCGAGAGGCCCACCCCGACGTGGGGCAGCCCGAAGATCGACAGCCAGGTGCCGAGCAGGCAGTCCGTCCGGGCCTGCTCGTCGTGCGGGTCCGCGGCGCTGCCCGCACCGCGTAGGTCACGCGCCGCTCACCGAGGACGAACGCGTCTCGGGCCGGGTAGCGCGCGAGGGCCTCGACGATCACGTCGCTGCAGGAGGGGCCCACCCGGTGGTGGAGGGTCGGTCCGGGAGCCACGTCGCTCTCCCCTCTCCGCGCTGCGCCACGGCGCGCGCTCGGCGTCGGCGGCAATATTGACTTATCAGTAAGTATTTTGCAATCCTCGGACGGCAGGTAGTCACCGTGGACGGAAGGCGCGCCGTGCGAGACGTCAGCATCGCCGGGGTCGGGATCACCGGTTCCGGCACGTTCCCCGACACCTCCCTGCGCGCACCGGGCACCGCCGCGATCGACGAGGCGCTCGCCGACGCCGGTCTCGCGCCCGTCGACGTGGACCTGGTCGTGCACGCCGCGGGCAGCTCGACCGCCGTGCCCGTGCGGCCCGGGAGAAAGCCTGAAGCTCCTGCACTCGGGGGCGACCCGGCTCGGCGGACGCGTGCCGGTCGACCCGAGCGGAGGGCTCGTCTCCCGCGGGCACCGGTCGGCGAGACCGGCGCGGCACAGCTCGTCGAGCTCGTCACCCGGCTCCGCGGCCGGGCGGGCGACCGGCAGGTCGACTCCGCCCGCGTCGCGCTCGCCGAGAACGCCGGCGGCCACACCCATCCCGAGGGCGCAGCGTGCGTCGTCACGATCCTCAGCAAGGACTGATCACCATGACCTCCACCCTGACCGGCACCACCGTGCTGCGGGAACGCCGTGGCGCCGCGCTCTGGCTGCGGCTCAACCGGCCCGACGTGCTCAACGGCATCGACCAGGACGTCCTCGACGGCCTCACCGCGGGCCTCGACGCCGCCGCCGCGGACCCCGACGTGCGCGTCGTCGTCCTCGCGGCGGCCGGCCCGGCCTTCTGCGCCGGTGCGGACCTGCGCTACGCCCGGTCCCTCGCCGACGTCCCCGCGCCGCCCGGCAGCGCGAGTGCGGGCAACGCGTTCCTGCACCGCGTCCGCGCCGTCCTCGACGTCGTCGAGTCCTTCCCCAAGCCGGTGATCGCCGCGGTGAACGGGATCGCGGTCGGCGGCGGCCTCGAGCTGCTCCTGGTGTGCGACCTGGTCGTCGCCTCCCGCACCGCGCGGATCGGCGACGGTCACGCGGTCTACGGGCAGATCCCCGGCGGGGGCGCCTCCGTCCGGCTCGTCCGGCGGCTCGGCCTCTCCACCGCGAAGCACCTGCTGTTCACCGGTGAGCTGCACCCCGCCGAGCGCTACCTCGGCACCGACCTCGTGGTCGACGTGGTCGACCCCGACGAGCTCGTCCCCGCCGTCGACCGGCTGGCCGCGACGGTCGCCGGCCGCAGCCCCGTGGGGCTCGCGACGATGAAGCGGCTGGCCAACGACGCGCACGACACCCCGCTGCCGGTCGCGGTCCTGCGGGAGCTCGAGGCCTCCGCCCTGCACGAGCGCTCCGCCGACTGGCGGGAGGGCATCACCGCCTTCGCCGAGAAGCGCACCCCCGATTTCCCCGGCCACTAGGAGACACCCGTGAACGTCCTGGACATGACCGACCGCGTCGCCCTCGTGACCGGCGCCGGACAGGGGGTCGGCCGGCAGGTCGCCCTGCACATCGCCGCCCACGGCGGCGCCGTGGTGGTCAACGACTACCACCTCGACCGCGCCGAGTCGGTCGCCGCCGAGATCACCGGGCAGGGCGGCCGGGCCGTCGGCCTGCGCTGCGACGTCACCGACCTCGACGCGGTGACCGCGATGGTGGCGCAGGGGGCCGAACGGCTCGGACCGATCGACGTGCTGGTCAACAACGCGGGCAACGCCGGACCCGCCGAGAACGCGCTCGACCGCACACCGCCGTTCTGGGAGACCGGCCCGAAGGACTGGGAGCCCTGGATCGCGACCAACTTCTACGGGGTCCTGCACTCCTGCCGGGCCGTGCTGCCCGGCATGGTCGAGCGCGGCTACGGCCGGGTCGTCTCCGTGATCTCCGACGCCGGCCGCACGGGCGAGCCCCACCTCGCCGTCTACGGCGGGGCCAAGGCGGGCGCGGCCGGCTTCAGCCGCGGGCTCGCGAAGGCGGTGGGGCGGCACGGGATCACCGTGAACTGCGTGGCGCTGTCGACGATCAACACCCCGGGGGTCGCCTCGGTCATCGCCGATCCCGAGGTGGCCAGGAAGGCGCTGCGCAGCTACGTCGTCCGCCGCTTCGGCGAGCCGACCGACGCCGCCAACGCCGTGCTGTTCCTCGCCTCGGACGCGGCGTCGTGGGTGACCGGGCAGACGTACCCGGTCAACGGCGGATACGCGATCACGCCGTGAGCGCCCAGCCGGTCCGGCCGCTGGACGGGTACCGCGTCGTCAGCCTGGCCGAGCAGTACCCCGGCCCCTTCGCCACGATGGTCCTGGGCGACCTCGGGGCGGACGTCGTGCAGGTGGAGCGCCCGCAGGGCGGCGACCCGTCCCGGGCCTTCCCGGGCCACCACGCCGCGCTCAACCGCGGGAAGCGCTCGGTCGCGCTGGACCTGAAGACGCCGTCCGGGCTCGCGGCGTGCCGGGCCCTGGTCGCACGGGCCGACGTGCTGGTGGAGGGCTTCCGCCCGGGCGTGCTCGACCGGCTGGGGCTCTCCCCCGCCGACCTCACCCGCGACCACCCCGGCCTGGTGGTCGTCTCCGTCTCCGGCTTCGGCCAGGACGGCCCCTACCGCGACCGGCCGGCCCACGACCTGTCGTTCCAGGCCGTCGCGGGCCTGCTCGACGCGGAGGCGCCGGTGGTGCCCCAGGTCGCGCTGGCCGACGTCGCCGCCGGGCTGTTCGCCGCGATCGCCGCGCTCACCGGCCTGGCGGGGCGGGCGACCGGGGGGCGCGGCGGGCACTACGACGTCGGCATGTTCGACGCGCTGGTGTCCTTCGTGGTCACCCGGCTCGTGCCCGTCGCGAACGGGATGCCGGCCGACGCGCTCGGGCAGGACCCCGGGTACGGCCTGTTCGCCACCGCCGACGGGCGCTGGATCTCGCTCTCCATCGTGTTCGAGGACCACTTCTGGCGGGCGCTCTGCGCGGTATCGGGGCTCGACGCGCTGGCCGGCCTCACCGCGCCGGAGCGCGCCGCCCGGCGCGACGGGGTGCGGGCCGAGCTGGCCCGGCGCATCGCCGCCGAGCCCCTGGCCCACTGGGAGCGGGTGCTGCCGGCGGCGGGCGTCGCGTACGGCGCCGTGCAGGACCTGGCCGGGCTGGTCGAGGACCCGCACCTGCGGGGTCGGGGGCTCCTGCAGACCGTCGAGGGCCGCCGCCACCTGCGGCAGCCGCTCGTCGTCGACGGCACCGCTCCCGGTCCGCGCAGCGGCGTGCCCGGGCTCGGGGCGCACACCGGGGAGGTCCTGCGGGAGGCGGGCGTGGCGGAGGAGACGGTGGCGGCGGTGCTCGGGGCGGCGCTGACGGGGCGAGGCTGATGGGGCAAGACTGATGGGGCAGTATTGGTCTCATGGCGCGAGGACGGGCGACGGACACCACCGCTCTGGTCGCCGCCGCGGGAGAGGCGTTCCGCCGCAAGGGGTACCGCAACGCCACGATCGACGACATCGCCGAGGCGGCCGGGATCTCCCGCCCGACCGTCTACAAGTACACGCGCAGCAAGCAGCACCTCCTCGACCTGATGGTCGAGGAGGTCACCAGCGACCTGCGGCGTCGGCTCGCGGAGGTCCTCGACAGCGGGGAGCCGCCGGAGACCCGGCTGCGCGGGATGATCTCCGGTCACATCGAGGCCGCGTCGGCCAACCGCACCTTCTACGCGATCGTCTTCAGCGAGGAGGTCGAGCTGTCCGAGCAGGGCCGCGCGTCGTTCCGCGCCTGGGCCCACGACCGCACGCGCGACTTCCGGCTGCTGCTCGACGAGTGCGTCCCGGAGGGCAGCCGCATCGACACGACGATCGCGGCGAACCTGGTCCTGTCCATGCTCTCCACCCTCTACCGCTGGTACGACCCGGCGGGGCCGGTCACGCCCGAGCAGCTCTCCCAGCAGATCGAGGAGCTGCTCGGGGCGCTGTTCCGGCACTGAGCCCTCCCCCGCCGGAGCGGTCAGGAGGAGGAGAAGGCCGCGTCGAAGGCCGCGGACGGCGGGTCGAAGGCCTGGCGGCGCACGAACTCCAGCGCCTCGGGCGCCCCGACGAGCCGGTCCATCCCCGCGTCCTCCCACTCCACGGAGATCGGGCCGTCGTAGCCGATCGTGTTGAGCATCCGGAAGCACGCCTCCCACGGGACGTCGCCGTGCCCGGTGGACACGAAGTCCCAGCCGCGGCGCGGGTCGGCCCACGCCAGGTGCGAGCCCATCCGCCCGTTGCGGCCGTTGCCGACCTGGCGCTTCGCGTCCTTGCAGTCCACGTGGTAGATCCGGTCCTTAAAGTCCCACAGGAAGCCGACCGGGTCGAGGTCCTGCCACACGAAGTGGCTGGGGTCCCAGTTGAGGCCGAACGCCGGGCGGTGCTCGACAGCCTCCAGGGCCGCGACGGTCGTCCAGTAGTCGTAGGCGATCTCGCTGGGGTGGACCTCGTGGGCGAACCGCACGCCGACCTCGTCGAACACGTCGAGGATCGGGTTCCAGCGGTCGGCGAAGTCGCGGTAGCCGGCGTCGACCATCGACTGCGGCACCGGCGGGAACATCGCCACGGTCTTCCAGATGCTCGACCCGGTGAACCCGACGACCGTGTCGACGCCCAGCGCGGCGGCGGCCCGCGCGGTGGCCTGCATCTCCTCGGCGGCTCGGCGGCGGACGCCCTCGGCGTCGCCGTCGCCCCACACCCGGTCGGACAGGATGCCGCGGTGGCGCTCGTCGATCGGGTCGTCGCACACGGCCTGCCCGGCGAGGTGGTTGGAGATCGCGAAGACCTGCAACCCGTGCTCGTCGAGGATGTCGCGGCGGCCCTGCACGTAGGAGGGGTCCTCCGCGGCGGCGACAACGTCGAGGTGGTCGCCCCAGCAGGCGATCTCCAGGCCGTCGTAGCCCCACTCCCCCGCCAGGCGCGCCACCTCCTCGAAGGGCAGGTCGGCCCACTGGCCGGTGAACAGCGTGACGGGCCTCATGATCCGATCTCCTCCCAGTTGCTGCCCCCGGCGGCCGAGCGCGCGACGGCGTCGAGCACGAGCTGCACCTGCAGCCCGTCGGCGAACGACGGCGACGGCCCGGTCCCGGCGGCCAGGTCACGCACGAGGTCGGCGACCTCGTGGACGAAGGTGTGCTCGTAGCCCAGCCCGTGGCCGGGCGGCCACCAGGCGCCCGCGTACGGGTGGTCGGCCTCGGTGACGAGGATCCGGCGGAAGCCCGCCGTGACCGCGTCCTCGGTGCCGTCGTAGAACTCCAGCTCGTTCATGGCCTCGAAGTCGAACGCCAGCGAGCCGAGGCTGCCGTTGACCTCCAGCCGCAGGGCGTTCTTGCGGCCCGTCGCGAAGCGCGTCGCCTCGAAGCTCGCCAGGCCGCCCCCGGCGAGCCGGCCGACGAACAGTGCGGCGTCGTCGACGGTGACCGGCCCGCGGCCCGTCCCGCCCGACGCGGCGAGGCCGTGCGCGTCGGCCGGCAGGGGCCGCTCGCGCACGAACGTCTCGGTGAGTGCGGAGACACCGGTGAGCGCCTGGCCCGTGACGAACTGGGCGAGGTCGACGACGTGCGCCCCGATGTCGCCCAGCGCCCCGGACCCGGCCCGCTCCTCCTGCAGCCGCCAGACCAGCGGGAACTCCGGGTCGACGATCCAGTCCTGCAGGTACGCGCCGCGGACGTGGCGCACCTCCCCGATGCGGCCCTGCTCCACCAGCCGCCGGGCCAGCGCGACGGCGGGCACGCGGCGGTAGTTGAACCCCACCATGGCGTGCACGCCCCGCGCCCGGGCCCGCTCCGCCGCGGCCACCATCACCCGGGCCTCCTCCACCGAGTTGGCCAGCGGCTTCTCGCACAGCACGTGCTTGCCCGCGTCCAGCGCCGCGACCGCGATCTCCGCGTGCGTGTCGCCCGGCGTGCAGACGTCGACGAGTGCGACGTCGTCACGCCGCAGCAGCGCCTTCCAGTCCGTCTCGGCCTCCCGCCAGCCCAGCCGGGCTGCTGCCGCGCGGGCGCGCCCCGCGTCGCGGCCGCAGAGCACCGCCATGTCCGGCTCCCACGGCAGGTCGAAGAAGCGCCCCGCCGTGCGCCACGCCTGGGAGTGGGCCGCGCCCATGAAGGCGTGGCCCACGAGGCCGATCCCGAGCGCGGGCTTCGGGGGGCCGGGCGTCACGACTCGAACCCGAGGGGCAGGTAGGTGTCCACGTTCTCCTTGGTGATCGTGGCCGAGGCCAGCGTGATCGAGGTCGGCACCTCCTTCTCGACCAGGTCGCCCATGCCGCGGTTCTGTGCGACCAGGCGGGCCAGCGCCATCGCCGAGGACGCCATCGTCGGGCTGTAGGTGACGGTGGCCTTGAGCACCGAGGTGTCGGCCTTGATCTCGCGCATGGCGTTGGCCGAGCCCGCGCCGCCGACCATGAAGAACTCGCTGCGCCCGGCCTGGGTGATCGCCGCCAGGACGCCGATGCCCTGGTCGTCGTCGTGGTTCCACACCGCGTCCAGCTGCGGGGCGGCCTGCAGCAGGTTCGCGGTCACCCGCTGCCCGCCCTGGGCGGTGAAGTCCGCGGCCTGCCGCGGCCCGACGGCGAACCCGAACGAGGCCAGCGCGTCGGAGAACCCCTGGCTCCGGGCCTGGGTCAGGGGCAGGTTGTCGATCCCGGCGATCTCCCCGATGATCGGGTTCGCCACCCCGGCCTCACGCAGCCGGGTCCCGATGTAGGTGCCCGCGGACACGCCCATGCCGTAGTTGTCCCCACCGATCCAGGTCCGGTAGGCCAGCGGCGAGTCGAAGATCCGGTCCAGGTTGATCACCGGGATACCCGCGTCCATCGCCCGACGGCCCAGCGAGGTGAGCTGGCTGCCGTCGTTGGGCAGGATCACCAGCGCATCCACACCCTGGTTGATCAGCGTCTCGACCGCGGCGATCTGCTGGGTGATGTCGTTGGTCGGGTTCACCGCCTCCAACGTCACATCCGGGTACTGCCCGGCCTGCGCCTGGGCGTTCGCCGCGATCGCGGCGATCCAGCCGTGGTCCGCGGCCGGGGCCGAGAACCCGATCGTGACCGGGGTGCCGGGCTCGGCGTTGTCCCCCCGCGGCTGGGGGCGGTGTTGGTACCGGCCGCGGTCGGGGCGGCGGCGTTGCTGGTGCACGCCGTGGTCAGCGCGGCACCCACACCGAGGGCGCCGACGAGGAAACCGCGGCGCGCGAGAGCGGACGAGTCGGACATGAGAAGGGCACTCCTTCGTGCAAAGGGGGACGTGCGGGGGCCGAGAAGAGGGGAACCGGGAAGAGGGGGAACCGGGAAGAGGGGGAACGGGTCAGGTGGAGGTGCGCTGGGCGCGGGTCTGGATCAGGACCGCGACCACGATGATCACGCCCTTGGCGATGTTCTGGACCTCGGTCGCCAGGTTGTTCAGCACGAACAGGTTCGTGATCGTGGTGAACACCAGCACCCCGAGGATCGAACCGATCAGCGTGCCGCGACCACCGGTCAACAACGTCCCGCCGATGATCACCGCGGCGATCGCGTCGAGCTCGTAGAGCGTGCCGTGGGTGCTCGACCCCGTCGTCGTCAACGAGGCGATCATGATCGCGGCGATGCCGCAGCACAGCCCGGACAGCACGTAGAGCGCGATCGTGTGCCGCTTCACGTCCAGCCCGGCCAGACGGGCCGCCTCGGGGTTGCCGCCGATCGCGAACGTGCGCCGCCCGAACGTGGTCCGGTTGAGCAGCACCCACCCCAGCGCCACCACCGCGGCGAAGATGTAGACCAGCAGCGGGATCCCCAACAGCCGGGTGTTGGCGATCCCGGCGATCACCGGGTCGACCACGATCTGGCTGCGCCGCCCCGAGATCCGCTCCGCCAACCCCTGCGCGGTGATCAGCATCGCCAGCGTCACGATGAACGGCACGATCCGGCCGTAGGCGATCAACAGGCCGTTGACCAGACCCGCCCCCGCCCCCACCGCCAACGCGCAGAAGATCATCACCCAGGGCCCGTAGGACTGGGTCGCGACCGTGGTCGCCCACACCGAGGCCAGGGCCATCACCTTGCCCACCGACAGGTCGATACCCCCGCCGATGATCACAAACGTGACCCCCACGGTGATCACACCGATGATCGACGCGGAGGTCAGGATCGTCAGCAGGTTCGACGTCGTGGCGAACGTGTCGGCGGTCGACACCCCCACCACGCACAGCAGCACCAGCACCGCGACCAGACCCAGGTTGCGCCCGGCCCCGCTGTCGAGCAGCCGCGCCGCACGCGACGGGCCCCGGCCCGCGGCCGAGGCGGCCTTCTCGACCCGTCCGCTCTCGTCGGCGGCCGGCGCCGTGACCAGCTCCTGGTCAGCCATGGGAACTCCCTTCCGTCTTCCGGTCCGTCGTGTCCCGGTCCGTCACGTGATGGCCCTCCATCACCAGGTCGAGCACGCGGCCCTCGTCGAGCTCGTCGGCGGGCGCGCTGTGCACGACCCGGCCCTCGCGCAGGACGAGCACGCGGTCGGCCAGCCCGAGCACCTCGGGCACCTCGCTGGACACCACGACGACCGCGACGCCCGACGCGGCCAGCGAACGGATCACCGCGTAGATCTCGCTCCGGGCGCCGACGTCGACGCCCCGCGTGGGCTCGTCGAGCAGCAGCACCGAACAGCCCTGCAGCAGCCAGCGGGCCAGGACGACCTTCTGCTGGTTGCCGCCCGACAGCGTGCGCACCGGGCGCCGGGGGTCGGCCGGGCGGACGTCGAGCTGCCCGGTCACCTCACGGGCGGCGGACAGCTCCGCCTCCGGCCCGAGGAACCCGCCGCGGGCGAAGCGGCGCAGCCCGGGCAGCGACACGTTGCGCGACACCGGCTCGGCCATCAGCAGGCCCTGGCTCTTGCGCTCCTCCGGGCTCAGCCCCAGCCCCGCACGCACCGCCGCGGGCACCGCCCCGGGCCTCAGCGCCGCGCCACGCACCCGCACGGTCCCGGCGGTCGGCGTGCGCGCGCCGTACACGGTCTCCAGGACCTCCGAGCGTCCGGAGCCGACCAGCCCCGCGAGCCCGAGCACCTCGCCGGCGCGCACGGTGAAGGAGACGTCGGCGAACTCCCCCGCGCGGGAGAGCCCCTCGACCTCCAGGACCACCTCGTCCGAGGGCTCCCCGGTCCGCGGCGGGAACGCGTGCTCCACGGTGCGCCCGGTCATCAGGCGCACGACGTCGGCGGTGGGAGTGGTGCGGGCCGGCAGGTCCCGGGCCACGGTGCGCCCGTCCTTGAGGACGGTCACCCGGTCGCCGATCGCGCGGATCTCCTCCAGCCGGTGGGAGATGTAGACGACGGCGACGCCCTCGGCGGTCAGCTCGCGGACCACGCGGAAGAGGTTGCGCACCTCCTCCGGGTCGAGCACCGCCGACGGCTCGTCCATGACGATCAGCCGGGCGTCCCGGGCCAGTGCGCGGGCCATGCTGACGACCTGCTGCCCGGCCGCCGAGAGCCGGCCCAGCTCACGGCGCACCGGGATCTCCGGGTGCCCCAGCCGGGTGAGCAGCTCGCGGGCTCGGCGGTCGGCGTCCCGGGGGCGGGTGAACCCGTAGCGCGACGGCTCCCGGCCCAGGACGACGTTCTCCGCGACCGACAGCCCGGGCACCAGGTCGAGCTCCTGGTGGATCGTGGCGATCCCGGCGACGTCGGCCGCGTGCGGCGAGGCGAAGGAGACCGGCTGCCCGACGAAGGTGACCTCGCCGGAGTCCGGCCGGTGCGCACCGGCCAGGACCTTGATCAGGGTGGACTTCCCGGCGCCGTTCTGGCCGAGCAGGCAGTGCACCTCGCCGGCGGCCACGTCGAGGTCGACGCCGTCGAGCGCGCGGACGCCCGGGAACTGCTTGACGATCCCGCGCATCGTGAGCAGGGGTGGAGCGGACGCAGCAGCGGGAGCAGCTGTCACAGGACGACCCTCGCCTCGGGTGAGTGGCACCGATCACAACGAACGCGCCCATCCTGCACGAGCCCCCGGCACCTGCCAAGACCGTTAGTCAGGAAAGTGGACGAAGTGTTCCGACTGCTTCCCTCCAGCTACGCGCGCTGGGAGGATCGCATCTCGATCGTGTATCGATCCTGTGGTCCAGACTCTGGATCCCGCCGCTCGGCCGTGATGAGGTGGTCCGATGAGACCGGTCGGTGGAGCCACGCCCATGCGCCCCGGCGGGATGCGCGAGCACAACCTGGCCGTGGTGCTCGGGGAGGTCGCGCGGCAGCAGCCGGTGAGCCGCGCACGCGTCGCGGCGGCCACCGGACTCACGAAGACCACGGTGTCGGCACTGGTCGCCGACCTGGTCCGGGACCGGCTCGTCACGCAGGCCGAGGCGGTCCGGGGGCAGGGCGACCGGGGCCGCCCCGGATCGGGGCTCAGCCTCGACGGGGACCACGTGGCGGCGCTCGGGTGCGAGATCAGCGTCGACCGCCTCGCCGTCAGCGTCCTCGACCTGCGGATGCGCCAGCGGGTGCGCCTGGAGCGGTGGGCCGACAACCGACGCGACCCGATGACCGTCCTCGGCGAGATCAGCGGGCTCGCGGCGGAGGCGGTGCGACTGGCCGGCGAACAGGGCCTCTCGGTGGTCGGCGCGACGGTGGCGGTCCCGGGCCTGCTCGACCGGGCGTCGTCGCGGATCACCGTGGCCCCCAACCTCGGGTGGCACGACGTGCCGCTCGACCACCGGTGGAGCGTCCTCGGGGCGGCCGCGCTGCCGACACAGGTCGACAACGAGGCCAACCTGGCCGCCATCGGAGAGCTCCGCCTCGGCGCGGGCACCCTCTACGACTCGTTCATGCTGGTCACCGGCGAGGTGGGCATCGGGGCCGGGCTGGTCATCGACTCGGCGCTGCACTCCGGGGCCGGCGGGTACGCGGGCGAGCTCGGCCACGTCGTCGTCACGCCGGACGGCGACCTGTGCGGCTGCGGTGCCCGCGGCTGCCTCGAGACCGTCGCCGGGAAGGAGGCCCTGCTCCGGGCGGCCGGCCTCGATCCGCGCGACGGGCTGCGCCCGCTGATCGAGGGGGTCGGATCCGGCGAGCCCCGGGCCCTGGCCGCCGTCGACGCCGCCGCCCGGGCGCTCGCCGTCGCCCTCGCGGCGGCGGTGAACCTCCTCGACCCCGGCGCGATCATCCTGGGCGGGCCGCTCGCCGCGATCGGACCGCGGCTGCTGGACACCCTCGAGACCAACCTGGCCGCCCGGCTGCGCAACCTGCGGGGCAGCGCACCGCCGGTGCTCGCCTCCGCGCTCGGCGACGACTCGGCGGTGCTCGGGGGCGCGGTCGCGGTGCTCGACGCCGTCGTGGCCGACCCGGGACCGGTCATGAGGCGGGCCGGACGCCCCGACGGCTGACGACGCCTCCTCGAGGAGCCTCGTCGGTGGGCGCCCCGGCACCTGACGGTGGCGTCGGCGACGCGGTCGGCGACACTGGTCCGGCGGACGGAGGGACGGTCGGGGCCGGCCGCCCGATCGGCGGACGGGGAGACAGCACGATGGCGAGGCCGAGCAGCAGGCGACAGCTCGTGTCGAACGAGCTGCTCGAGCACGCCGCGCGGCTGTTCACCGACAAGGGGTTCGCCGCGACGTCGCTGCAGGACATCGCCGACGCGATGGGCATCAGCCGCCCGTCCCTCTACACCTACGTCCGCAACAAGGAGGAGCTGCT
This sequence comes from Pseudonocardia broussonetiae, assembly GCF_013155125.1. Lineage (NCBI taxonomy): Bacteria > Bacillati > Actinomycetota > Actinomycetes > Pseudonocardiales > Pseudonocardiaceae > Pseudonocardia > Pseudonocardia broussonetiae. The sequence continues at coordinate 99,315 of NZ_CP053564.1, forward strand.
CGCCGCGCTCGTCCAGGACGTCCTCGGTCCGACGGTGCGCATCCTCGAGGAGGCGATCGCGCGGACCGACGCCGCGGCGGACGTGCGCCTCACCGACGCGGTCCACGCGATGGCGGTGCACAACTGCCGCAACACCACGCGGTTCCGGCTGCTCGACCGCAGCGAGCCGCACCTCCCGCCCGAGCTGGCCGCCGAGCACCGCGACTCCCGGCGGCGCGTGCTGGCCCTCCTCGTCACGCTCGTCGAGGACGCGATCGCGGCGGGGGCCGTGCGCCCCGTGCCGGCGCGCACCGCGGCCCTGTCGATCCTGGGGATGCTCAACTGGATCGCCTGGTGGTACCGCGCAGGGGTCGACGACCCGGCCGAGGACGTCGCCGACGTGATGACCCGCATGACCATGGCCGGCATCCAGCGCGACGACGGCCGCTCCCCCGCGACGAGCCCCTGGACCGCGGTCACCCAGCTCAGGGAGGACCTCGCGCAGCTCGAGCGGACGCTGGCCGCCGTCGTGCCGCCCGAGACCGACCGCCCCGGCTGACGCCGACCCTCCCCGCCGCCGGCCGCCGGCCGTCGGCGGCACCGCCCTGCCCGCAGCGCCCGTGCCACCACCCGAACGGCGGCTTGTGACATTAATGTCGGGAAACCAACACTGATGTCGACCCGCTTCGAGGAGGCGCAATGACTGCACTGCTCACCACCCGACGGACCCGCTCGCCGTGGGCCGTCGTCGCCCTGGGTTTCGCCGCGATCGTGTTCGACGGCTACGACCTGATCGTCTACGGATCGGCCGTCCCGGCCCTGCTCGCGCACCCCGACTGGAACCTGACGCCGCCCCAGGTCGGCGCCATCGGCAGCTACGCGCTGCTCGGCATGTTCGTCGGGGCGATCGGCGTCGGCGCGCTGACCGACCGCATCGGCCGGCGCCGGATGTTCATCGCCTGCGTCACCTGGTTCTCGCTGATGATGCTGGCCGTCGCGGCCGCTCCCACGCCCGAGCTGCTGGGGGCGGCCCGGTTCCTCGCCGGTCTCGGCTTCGGCGGCATCGCGCCGGTGGCCATCGCCCTGGTCGTCGAGTGGGCCCCGCCCGGGCGGCGCAACCTGCTCAACGCCGTGATGCTCTGCGGCTTCCCGGTCGGCGGGGTGCTCGCCGCGCTCGCGGGCATCGCGCTGCTGGAGCCGGCGGGCTTCCGGACCCTGTTCGCCCTCGGCGCGCTGCCGCTGGTCACCCTGGTCCCGCTGGCCCTGCTGCTGCTCCCGGAGTCGCCGGGGTTCGTCGCCGGAGGACCGCGGCAGGTCCGCTCCACCGGCCTGCTGCGCGGCCGGCCCGCCGTCGCGCTCGCACTGCTGGCCGTGGCCAACGTCGCCGGGTTCCTGCTCGTGTTCGGCCTGAACACCTGGCTGCCCCAGCTGATGCGCCAGGCCGGCTACGCGCTCGGCTCCGCCATCGCGTTCCTGCTCGTGTTCAACCTCGGCGCCGTCGCCGGCGGGCTGGCGGGGTCCGCGCTCGCCGACCGGCACGGCCCCCGCCCGGTGGCCACCGCGGCGTTCGGCATCGGCGTCGTGTCGATCGCCCTGCTCGCGCTGCCCCTGCCGACCCTCGTGCTCTACGCCCTGATCGCCGTGGCCGGCGCCGCGTCGGTCGGCACCCAGATCGTCGTCTACGGCTACGTCGCGACCCACTTCGCGCTCCGCGACCGCGCCACCGCGCTGGGCGTCACCAGCGGCGTGGGCCGCCTCGGTGCGGCCGCGGGCCCGATCCTCGGGGGCTACCTCATCGCGTCCGGGCTCCCGCTGGGCTGGAACTTCGCGGCGTTCGCCGCCGTCGCCCTCGTCGGCGCGCTGGCCGCCGTCGCCGTCCCCGTCCTCGCCCCGGCGGCCGGGCCGGGCGCGACGACCACGGCGCCCTCCTCCGAGGCGGTCGCCCGATGAGCGCCCCCGAGCCGGCCACCGACCTGCCGCCCTTCGACCCGGACCGCGCCGCCGCCTACCTCCGGGACGGGCTGTGGGGCAGCCGCACCGTCGGCGACCGGCTGCGCGACTCGGCCGAGCGCTTCGCCGGACGGCCCGCGCTCGTCACCGCCGAGCAGCGGCTGAGCTACCGCGAGCTCGACGACGCGACCGACGCCTTCGCCGCCGGCGTCCTGGCGACGACCGCGCTGCGCCCCGGCGACCGCGTGATGTTCTCGGCGGGCAACGTCGCCGAGACCGTGGTCGCCTACTACGGCTGCGTGAAGGCCGGCCTGCTGCCGGTCTGCACCCTGCCCGCGCACGGGCACCGCGAGATCGGCCTGCTCGCCGAGCACACCGGCGCCCGCGGCCACGTCGTGCAGGCCGACTTCGGGCGCCAGGACCTCGCCGCCCTGTCCGCGACCGTGGGGCTCGACGTCGTGATCTCCCTGCGCGGGCGCCTGCCGGGCGCGGTCGGGTACGACGAGATCCTCGCGGCCGGGGCCACCGCCCCCGCCCGCGCGGCCCTCGCGGCCGTCGAGATCGACCCCGACGGGCTGGTCGCGTTCCAGCTCTCCGGAGGCACGACGGGCCTGCCGAAGGTGGCGCCGCGCCGGCACCGCGAGTACGTCCACAACGCCGAGGCCTTCACCGGCCCGCTCGGGATCGGCCCCGGGTCGGTCGTCCTGCACGTCCTGCCGATCATGCACAACGCCGGGATTGCCGCGGCCATGCAGCCGGCGCACTGGGCGGGGGCGACGTTCGTCCTCGGCGCGTCCGCGGACGCCGCGGCGGTGTTCGAGATCGTGCACCGGGAGCGGGTGACGACCATCCCGCTGCTGCCGCCCGCCGTCGTCATCCGGCTGCTGGAGCGCGCCGCGACCACCGGCGAGGACCTGCGCCCGGTCGAGCGGATGCTGGTCGGCGGGCAGAAGCTGCCCGCGGAGGCCGCCGCCCGCGTCGAGCCGGTGCTGAAGGTGCCGTGTGCCCAGATGTTCGGCATGGCTGAGGGCATGTTCCTGGCCACTCCCCCGGACGCGCCCGGGTGGGTGCGGGAGCGGACCGTCGGCACGCCGATCTCCGCGGGCGACGAGATCCGGGTGCTGGAGATCGGCGGCGAGGACGAGGTGCCCGACGGGGAGCTGGGCGAGCTCGCCTGCCGCGGCCCGTACACCGTGCCGGGCTACTACCGGGCGGCCGCGCACAACGCCGCCACCTTCACCGGCGACGGGTTCTACCGCACCGGTGACCTCGCGGTCCGGCACGTCGTCGACGGCCGCACCTACTACGCCATCGAGGGCCGCATCAAGGACGTCATCAACCGCGGCGCGGAGAAGATCCACGCCGAGGAGGTCGAGGAGATCGTCGTGCGCCATCCGGACGTGACCACCGCGGCGCTGGTCGCCATGCCCGATCCGGTCCTCGGGGAGCGCGCGTGCGTCTTCCTGATCCTGGCCGCCGGGGCCCCGCCGCTCGACGTGGCCGGGCTCGGGGAGTTCCTCCGGGGCGAGGGCCTCGCCCGCTACAAGTGGCCGGAGCGGGTCGAGGTCGTCGCGGAGCTCCCGCTGACCAACGTGGGCAAGGTGTCCAAGAAGGACCTGCGGGACCGGCTGGCCGAGGCGGTGTCGGCATGAGGCGCGTCGCCGTCGTCGGCGGTGGACCGGGCGGGCTGTACGCGGCCCGGCTCCTGCGGCTGGCGGACCCGCACGCCGAGGTCACCGTGCACGAGCAGGGCCTGCCGGAGACGACCTTCGGCTTCGGGGTCGCGCTCGGGGCGCGGACCCAGCGCAACCTGGAGGACGCCGACCGCGACTCGCTGCGCGACATCCTGGCCGCGTCCCACCCGCACGACATGAGCATGCGCGTCGGCGACGACGTCGCCCGCGTGCCGGGTGGACGGCTCGTCGCCATCGCCCGGACCGAGCTCCTCGCCGTCCTCACCCGGCACGCGGAGAAGGCCGGGGTCGACCTCCGGTACGGCGAGCGGGTCGACGCCCGCGACCTCGACGCCGACGTGGTCGTCGTCGCCGACGGCGTGAACAGCGCGACCCGCACCGCGCTGGCCCCCGAGCTCGGTGAGCGCGTCGAGGTGGGGCGCGGCCTGTACCTGTGGGCCGGCACCGGGTTCGCCCTCGACGAGGCCGTGTTCGCCCCGGCGCGGACGCCGCACGGCACCTTCGTCGCCCACGCCTACCCCTACGCGCCGGACCGCAGCACGTTCCTCGTCGAGGTCGACCAGGACACCTGGCGCCGCGCCGGGTTCGACGCCACCACCGTGGCCACGGCACCCGAGGACTCCGACGAGGAGGCGCTGGGGTACCTCACCGACGCGTTCGCCGGGCACCTGGGCGGGCACCGGCTCATCGGCAACCGCACCCGCTGGCTGCGCTTCCGCACCGTCACCTGCGACCGCTGGTCGCACGGCCGCCTCGTGCTCCTCGGCGACGCCGCCCACACCGCGCACTACTCGGTCGGCTCGGGGACGAAGCTCGCCATGGAGGACGCGATCGCGCTGTGCGCCGCGCTCACCGCCGAGGACGACCGGGACCGCGCCTTCGCCCGGTACCAGGCCGAGCGCAAGCCCGCGGTGACGCGCATGCAGCAGATCGCCCGGCGCAGCCAGTGGTGGTGGGACTCGTTCCCCGCCCGCACGCACCTGCCCGTCGACCAGCTCACCGTCGCGTACATGACCCGGGCCGGCAACGTCTCGCTGGAGCGCTTCGCCGCCAGCAGCCCCGAGGTCACGCGGCGGGGGCTCGCCCAGTACGCGGACGTCGCGCCGCAGGAGGTCGACCTCGCCGCCCCCGTGCCGTGGACGGTCGCGCGGCCGCACCGGGACCTGCCCGGACGGCTCGTGGACCGGACGTCGTTCGCCGAGGGGGCGCTCGTGGAGGTCGACGCCGTGCCCGACGACCCGTGGGGCCCCGCGGCCGACGCGCTCGTCCGGCGGGTCTCCCGCGACGGGCGCACGGCCTGGGTCACCGGCGCGGTCGACCGCGCCGGCCTGCTCACCCGCCTCGACGTCGCCGAGCGCCTGCGCCTTCGTGGGCAGCGCGTCGTCACCGAGGGGCCGCCCGAGCTCCTGCCCGACCTGGCCGCGGGCCTCGCCGCCGGCCGGACCGACCTGATCGCCCTCGGAGGGAACCCGTGAGCCACCACCGGATCGGGCTCGTCGTCCCGAGCTCCAACGTGACCGTGGAGACCGAGATGCCGCGCCTGCTGGCCCGCCACCCGGACGCCGCGTTCTCCTTCCACGCGAGCCGCATGCGGCTGCACTCGGTGTCCGAGGAGGAGCTGCGGGCGATGAACGCCCAGCGCGGGCGCTGCGTCGACGAGATCGCCGACGCGGGCGTCGACGCCGTCCTGTACGCCTGCCTGGTCGCGCTGATGGCGCAGGGCGCGGGCGAGCACACGCGCACCGAGGCCCTGGTGCGGCAGCAGTTCCACGAGCGGGGGCTCGACCCGGTCGTCGCGTCGAGCGCCGGGGCCCTCGTGACCGCGCTCCGCGCCCTGGACGCCCGCCGGATCGGCCTGGTCATGCCCTACCTCGCACCGATCGCCCGGCTCGTCGTCGACTACCTGGCGGCGGAGGGGTTCGACGTCGTCGCCTGGACCGCGCTGGAGGTCGGCGACAACGCGCAGGTCGGCTGCATCCCGGGCGACCGGGTGCGGTCCGCGGCCCGCGGGCTGGACCTGTCCGGGGCCGACGCGCTCGTGCTGTCGGCGTGCGTCCAGATGCCCTCGCTCGACCTCGTCGCCGACGCCGAGCAGGAGCTCGGCATGCCCGTGCTCTCCGCCGCGACGGCCGGCGCGTTCACCCTGCTCGACGGCCTCGGCCTGCCCGTCGACCTCCCCGGCGCGGGGCGCCTGCTCGCCCGCGACCGCGCCGTCGCGGCCACCACCCACTGAGAGGGACCCCATGGACCACCTCGTCAACGGCGTCGACCACGCCGCCTTCCCGACCTTCGACCCCGCCGCCACCGTGCGCTTCTACCGCGACGTGCTCGGCTTCCCCGTCGTGCACTCGATCTGCGCGGCCGGCTGGGGCCCCGAGGACCACCCCGACTTCATCCACTTCTTCTTCGACATCGGCAACGACGACCGCATCGCGTTCTTCTACTACTTCGGCGTGCAGCCCTTCCACGCCCACGACCGGGGCGACGTGTACGCGGGCTTCGGCCCGGAGGTCCCCACCTACTTCGTGAACTCCCGCCACCTGGCCCTGCACGTCGACTCCGAGGACGACCTCCTCGAGTACCGCAGGCGGCTCGACGCCAGTGCGTGGCCGGTGGAGATGCAGGTGCAGCACGAGACCATCGAGTCGATCTACACCCACGACCCCAACGGCTACATGGTCGAGCTGACGCGGGCGCTGCGCCCGGTCACCCCGCAGGAGGACCTCGACGCCGAGCTGACGATCGAGGCGCTCGTCGAGGTGGCGTCCGGTCCCGAGCCGACGCTCGCGAAGCTGCTCACCCGCAAGGCCGAGCTGATCGTCGCCCGTGCACCGCAGTGGGAGGCGGTGCCGTCGTGACCACCCTCTACGTGCTCGACGTCCCGGAGAACGTCGGCGTGCCGGCGGTCGCCGACGCCGACCCCGCCGTGACCGTCGACCGCGTCGGCCCCTACTTCGCGATCACCGCCGAGGGCACCATCACGATCGACCGCCGGGCGACCGGCTGCCGCCACGCCGTCTGGTACAGCTGCGTCGCGGGCCTCACCGCGGCCACGGTCGTGCAGCACGACAAGGACGCGCTGCGCCTGGAGCCGTCGTGACCGGGCCCCGGCTCGCCGCACCACGGCTGGGCGCGGGGCGCCACGTGCGCAGCGAGCCCCTGCCCGACGCCACGCGCACGAGCCTCCACGAGCTGTCCACGGCCGACGGCGCGATCGTCACGGGCGTGCTGCGGACCGTCCCCGGCGCCACCACGGTCGTCTGCATCATGCACCCGCGCCAGGACCAGACCCACCACCCGCTGGTGCCGGTCCTGCTCCGCGGCGGGGCGGCGGTGTGGACGCAGGTGTCGCGGTCGGTGAACAACGACCTGGCCCTCGTCCACGAGCAGACCCTCCTCGACGTCGCCGTCGGCCTCGGTCACCTGCGGGACCTCGGTTTCGAGCACGTCGTGACCCTCGGCCACTCCGGGGGCGGCACCCTCTACGCCTACTACCACGAGCAGGCCGGGCTGGACCCCGCCCGCCGGGTGGCGCTCACCCCGGCCGGTCGGCCGACCGGCCTGCCCGACGCCGACCTGCCCGCGGCCGACGCCGCGGTCTTCCTCGCCCCTCACCCGGGCCAGGGACTGCTGCTGCTCGCATGCATCGACCCGTCGGTCTCCGACGAGGACGACCCGCTCTCCCGGACACCGGAGCTCGACCCCTACGACCCGGCCAACGGCTTCGCCGACCCCCCGGCGAGCTCCCGGTACCCGCCGGAGTTCCTCCGGCGCTACCGCGCCGCCCAGCACGACCGCGTCGCCCGGATCGACGCCCGCGCCCGCGAGCGGGTCGCGGAGGCGGCGCAGGCGCGCGCCCGCGGGAAGGCCTCGGGCGACCCCCGGGACCGTCGCGCGGCCCTCGCCCCGCGCCTGATCACCGTGTACCGCACCGACGCCGACCCGCGGACCGTGGACCTGTCCCTCGACCCCAACGAGCGCCCCTACGGCTCGCTGTTCGGCCGCAGGCCCGACCTCATCAACCACGGCCTCGTCGGGTTCGGCCGCCTCACCACCCCGGACGCCTGGCTCTCCACCTGGTCGGGGCTCAGCACCAACGCCGACTTCGTCCGCTGCGCCCCGTCGGTCACGGCACCGACGCTGTTCGTCGAGCTGACCGGTGACCAGGCCGCCTTCCCGGCCGACTCCCGCGCGATGCTCGCCGCGCTCGGCTCGACCGACCTGACGGCCGAGAAGGTCCGCGGCACGCACTTCGGCGGGCCCGTGGAGGAGGGCGCGCCCCCCGGCTCCCGGCTGGCCGGGGAGCGGATCCTCGCCTGGCTCGGTCAGCGGTTCGAACTGGCTGCCGGGTCGGGCCCGGGGATCGACACCGTCTCGAACTCCTCCGGCGCCCACAGCACCAGCGCCTCGAAGTCGTCGGAGTAGGCGAGCTCGTTGTGCCCGACGCCCGGGGGGATGTTCACGCAGGTGCCGGCGGCGAGGCGGACGAGGCTGCCGTCCTCGAAGGCGATGTCCTCCCAGCCGCGCAGGCAGTACACGATCTGGAGCGCCAGCGGGTGGTAGTGCCAGCCGGTCGTGCCGTGCTCCCCGGGCAGGGCCCGGACGTGCTGGGCGTTGAACTCGCCGTTCGTCGCCGCCAGGATCCCGAGGTCGCGGTACGCGAAGAAGCTCCGTGTGCCGGTCGTGGCGAAGGAGTCGGCGTCGAGGTGCGAGACCGACAGGGAGTACGGGCTGGTGGGGCGGTCGGTTACGGACATGACGGGACCTCCTGGTGGTGGGGTCGTGCGGTCAGCTGCAGCTCGTGGGTCCAGCAGCTCGGGTCCTGGCGGTGCAGGTAGAGGAACGCGTCGGCGATGCTCCGCGGGCTGATCAGCGCCTGCGGCGCGCCGGCGGCGCCGGGCATCGCCCGCGTCCCCGGGGAGTCGATGACCCCGTCCACGACGACGTTGACGACGTGCACGCCGTGCTCGGTGTACTCGTCGGTCAGGGCCTGCGCGAGAGCGCGCATCATCGTGCGCGGGTAGTAGAGCGACTCCCCCGTGCGCCGCCTCCGGCCGCGCAGCGAGTACTGGTTGTTCGAGAACAGGATCGTTCCCCGGCCGCGGCGGCGCATCGCGGGCAGCACCTCGCGCGCGACGAGGAACGGGCCGCGGCAGGCGATGTCGAGCGCGGTCTCGAAGAGCTCCGGCGGGAAGAGCTCCAGGAGCTCCTGCTCGGGCGGGAGCTCCCGGCCCGCCATGTAGCCGGGGTTGTAGACCAGCACCTCGGGATCGCCCGCAGCGTCCCGGATCCGGGCGAACGCGCGGCGGATCGAGTCCGGGTCCCCGAGGTCCAGCTCCACCGCGGCGCAGTGGCCGCCGTCCTGCTGGAGGCTCCCGACGAGCGGGGCCGCGTTCGCCGCGGTCCGCGTCGTGAGCACGACGAAGCAGCCCTCCTGCGCGAACGTCCTCGCGAGCGCGCCCCCGAGGCCCCAGCGGACGTCGTCGGGCACGTCGGCGGCCGTGAGGCTCCGGCCGTGCACGAAGACCGTGTTCGGGCCGTCGGCCCGCCACTTCGACGTCGCGCCGACGATCACCACCACGGGCAGGCCGCTCGGGTTCCACGCCTTCTCCTGCGGCGACGCGGTCACGGGGTCAGGCCGAGGCGGTCGCCGCACGGGCCGCCACCTCCACCCTGCGCCCGTCGCCGAACCACGATCCGTCGTGCCACCGCAGCCCGATCCGGACCGGGTCGCCCGGACCGAGCCGGGCCCCCTCCGCCGCCGCGACGTGCACGTTGAGCGTGGCGGACCCGGCCGTCACGCTCACGTCGTAGTGCCGCCCCTCGTAGACCGAGTCCGCGACCCGCCCCTCCAGCACCAGGCCGTCGTAGTCGGTCGTCGTGCCCGGCAGCAGGTCCACGTCGTGGGGCCGGAACCGCAGGGTCAGCGCGTCGCAGGCCCCGCCCGCGTCGACCGGGACCTCCCGGCCGGGCCCGCCCCGCAGCGTCCACGCCCCCGCACCGCCGGGTTCGAGCTCGAGCCGGTTGCTGAGCCCCACGAAGTTCGCGGCGTACTCGGTGAGCGGCCGCCCGTAGATCTCCTGCGGCGTCCCGATCTGCTCGACGCGGCCGGCGCGCATGATGGCGAGCCGGTCGCCGAGCGCGAACGCCTCGCTCTGGTCGTGCGTGACGTAGATGCCGCTGAAGCCCACGGTCCGGTGCAGCTCGTGCAGGTCGTGGCGGACCTGCGCGCGCAGCAGCGCGTCGAGGTTGCTCAGCGGCTCGTCGAACAGCATGAACCGCGGCCCCGCCACCAGCCCGCGGGCCAGCGCGACCCGCTGCTGCTGCCCGCCGGACAGCTCGCTGGGGAACCGCTGCAGGTAGGGCACGCAGTCCACCAGGCCCGCGGCCTGCTGCACGGCGTCGCCGGCGGCCAGCTCGGCCTTCATCTTCTGCGCCCGCAGCGGGAACTCGATGTTCCGCTGCACCGTGAGGTGCGGCCACAGGGCGTAGTTCTGGAAGACCATCCCGATCCGGCGGCGCTCCGGCGGGAGGTCCACCCCGCGGGCGGCGTCGAAGACCGGCTCACCGGCGAGGCGGATGCTGCCGCCCTGCGCCGTCTCGTGCCCCGCGATGCACCGCAGGACCGTCGTCTTGCCGCACCCGCTCGGACCGAGCAGCACCAGCAGCTCCCCGTCGGCGACGTCGAACGTGACGTCGTCGACCGCACGGACCACGTCGCCCTTCGCCGAGAACGACTTCTCCAGACCTTCGACCGCCAGCATCGGGTTCTCCTCGTTCTCAGAGCTTCTCAAGGGTTCCGGAGCCCGCCCGGGCCGCGAGGGCGACGCCCACCGCGGTGATCACGCACATGACGATCCCCATGACCGCGACCTTCGACGCGGTCCCGGTGGACCAGAAGTCGTAGAGCTGCGTCCCCATCACCTGGGTCCGGACGGACCGGACGAACACCGACGCGGTGAACTCGTGGCTGAGCAGGACGAACATCAGCGCGGCCGCACCGGCGATCGAGCTGCGCATCATCGGCACGACGATCCGCAGGTGCGTGCGGAGCACCCCCGCGCCGGACGACCGGGCCGCCGCCTCGTAGGAGTCGCCGAGCGACAGCCGGGCGGTGAGCTGCAGGCGCACCGAGTACGGCAGCATCAGCGTGACGTAGAGCAGGACGATGATCCACGGCGTCCCGTAGAGCCGGAACCCGGGCTGGGAGTAGGAGTAGAGGAACCCGAGCCCGAACACGACGGCGGGGATGCCCAGGGGCAGACCGACCACGAAGTCGACCAGCGCCGAGAGCACGCGGCCACCGCGCCGGCGGTAGATCACCTCCGCGGCCAGGTACCCGATCGGCAGCGCCAGCAGCACCCCGGCCACCGACGTCAGCAGGCTCGTCCGGACGGCGGTGCGCGCGGCCGGCGAGCCCAGCGTCTCCGTGAAGTTCCGCAGCGTGAAGGTGCCGACGTCCACGTGCCCGGTCCAGAAGGGCGACAACGAGACCACCAGGAGCGTCAGGACCGGGACGACCACCGCCAGCAGCCCGTAGACCACCAGTCCGGGCAGCGCCCACCGCGAGGCGCGGCCGCCGCCCTGCACGCCCTTCCCCGAGTCGGTGGCGAAGCGCTTGCTGTTGGCGAGCAGCCCGCGCTGGCCCAGGACCAGCGCGGTCCCCAGGACCAGCAGCGGCATCGACAGCGCGGAGGCGATCCCGTACTCGTTCAGGTTGACGAAGTAGTAGACCTCGGTCGTCAGCACCCGGACGTTGTTGTTGGCGCCGAGGATCAGGGGCGCGGTGAACTGGCTGAAGCCCAGCAGCAGGCAGATCGCGCCGCCGTAGGTCAGGGAGGGCCGCAGCAGCGGGAGCACCACCGTGAGGAACGCCCGCGACGGCGTGGCGCCGCTCGACCGGGCCGCCTCGACCACCTGCGGGCCGACCCGGGCCAGGCCGGCCCGGATGAACACGAACATGAACGACGTCAGGTACAGCCCGGTGATCGCGACGATCCAGCCGAAGCCGTAGACGTCGATCGGACCGCCGGTGGCGGCGGTGTACCCGGAGAACACCGGCAGGCTGCGCAGCAGGTCGTTGACCAGCCCCGAGCGGGGGGCCAGGAGGAACCCGAAGGCGCTGATGCCCGCGATCGGCGGCAGGACGATCGGGAGCACCGGCAGGACGGCGGCCCAGCGGTGCCGGACCGGCAGCCGCATCGCCAGCCACGCGAGCAGCGTCCCGAGGACGGCCGCCGCCACGACGCTGACGAGGGCCAGGACCAGCGTCGTGAGCAGCGTCCGGCCGAGACCGGGCGTCCCGACCGCGCGGGCGAGGTTCTCCCCGCCGTCCCCCAGTGCCAGGACGACGAGTCGGACGATCGGGAACAGGACGAGGTAGACGAGCACGGCGGCCAGCACCGCCGTGAGGGCGGTGCCCGACGAGCGGGCGACGCGCCGCACGGCGGGCGCGGACGGGCGCGCGTCGCGCTCCGGTTCGGTGGCCACGATCAACGACGGCGGGGAGGTCACGGTGCAGCACTCCTCGGGGTGGTGGTGGAGGTCGGACGAGGGGCCCGGAGCCCGGGCAGCGCGCTACCCACCCAGCACCTCCAGGACGATCTCGCGGGTGCGGCCGAGGAGGTCGAGGTGCTCGTCGGTGCCGCGGCAGCCACCGTCGACCGCACCGAGCATCCGGTTGCGCATCGTCGACACGACCACGTCGTCGACGCCCCTGCCCCGCCAGCCGTCGAGACCGCGTTTCAGGTCCTCCTCGCCGCGCAGGGCGTGCACCTGGACCAGCACGCGGAACCGCTCCGGGTCCCGGCCGGCCGCGACCAGGTGCTCGACGAGCGTCGCGTGCAGGTCGAGCGACTCGGCCGACGGGGTCGCGAACAGGAACCCGTCCCCGGACCGCACGGCCCGCCGGACCGCGACCTCGGACCCGCCGCCGAACACGAGGGGGATCGGCTGCGCGGGGCGCGGGCACAGGGCGACCCGCTCGATCCGGTGGAAGCTCCCCTCGAGGCTCACGAGCCCGTCGGTCCACAGCGCGCGCAGGAGGCGGACCTGCTCGTCGAGGCGCCGCCCGCGGCCGCCGAAGTCGACGCCGAGCGCGTCGTACTCCACGACGTTCCAGCCGATGCCCACGCCCAGCGTCAGCCGGCCGCCGCTGAGCAGCGCGACCTCGGCGGCCTGCTTGGCGACCAGCACGGTCTGCCGCTGGGGCAGCACGAGCACGCCCGTGACCAGCTCGACCCGCTCGGTCGCCGCCGCGAGGTAGCCCAGCAGCACCAGCGGCTCGCGGAAGGGGGTCGCCTCGTCGTAGTCCCGGGTGATGGGCGGCGTGCGGTCCCGGCGCTCGGCCCCCACGACGTGGTCGTAGACGACGACGGCGTCGTACCCCTGCCGCTCGACGGCGAGCGCCCAGCGCTTCACCGCCGCCGTGTCGGCGCCGATCTCCGTCATCGGCAGGGCCGCGGCGATCCTCATCGGGGGCTCCAGCGCCGCAGGCACGGCAGTTCCTCCGCGGGCGGCACCGGCTGCCCGAGCAGGCCGAGGTACAGGGCGTTCACCTCGGCGACGTAGACCGTCCCGTCGGGGCCCACGGCGATCCCGTGCGGGCTCAGGAACCGGCCCTCGTCCACACCGGGGTGGCGGCCGCCGAGGCGGTCGACGACCGTGCCGTCGAGGGTCGCGACGGTGACGCAGCACCCCATGTCCGGGATGGAGCCGTGCATGTACCGGGGTGGGCCCAGCTCGGCGACGAACAGCAGGTCCCCGCTGCGGCGGATCGCGCAGGGGTGGTGCCAGTGCCAGCTGTCGACCAGCCCGCCGTCGAGGTCGAAGACCTGGATCCGGTAGTTCTCCCGGTCGCAGACGGCGAGGTGGTCGTCGTCGAGCAGGCAGATCCCGTGCGGGTTCGACAGCTGCTCCGGCCCGGACCCCGGTGCGCCCCAGGAGGCGATGTGCGCGCCGGTCGCGTCGTACCGGTGGATCCGGGAGTTCCCGTACCCGTCGGCGACGAAGACGTCCCGGCTCACCGGGTGCTCGGCGGCGTCGGTGGGCTGGTGGAAGGGCTCGCCGGAGTACGCGGGCGACGGACGGCCGTGCGTGCCGAGCCGCAGGACGCGCTCGCCGTCGGGGCGGACCTTGTCGACGACGTGCGACCCCGCGTCGACCAGGAGGAGGTCGCCGTCGGCGCAGACGGTGACCCCGTGGGGGCGGGGGTAGTCGCGCGCGGTCCCCCAGCCCCCCGCGACGGTGCCGTCCGGTTCGAGCACCACCATGCGCTGCGGGCCGCGGTTGAAGACGTGGACCCGCCCGTCCGCGCCGACCGCCACGGAGGCCGCGTCGCCGGCGAAGGTCAGGCCGTCGGGAAGCGACGGCCAGCCGGGCGTCTCGCGGTACGTCGTCGTGCGGTACGTCGTGCTCATCGGCCGAAGATCTGTCGCCAGCGGGCGTTGTAGGTGTCGACGTGGTCGGTGTCGACGACGTTCTCCACGTTCATCGTCTGCACGTCGTCGATCCGGCCCACGGTGCCCGGGACGTCCGGCAGCACGCTGATGGCGTTCTCGTTGATCACGGCCTGCCCCTCCGGGCTCGCCATGAAGTCGTAGAGGACCTGCGCCGCGTTCGGGTGCTCCGCCCAGCCGACGACGTAGGTGTAGAACTGGATCGCCCACTGCGGCTTCGTCGGGACGAAGGCCACCGGCGCACCCTGGTCGACCAGGTCCTGCACCGCGATGACGCTCGAGTAGTCGGTCATCGCGATCTCGCCGGAGGTCAGCGCCTGCAGGGTGGGGGCCATCGTCGGGAAGAACTGCGGCCGCTGGTCGGCGAGCCTCCTCAGGAAGTCCTCGCCGCCGTAGTGCTGCTCGAGGAACCCGTACAGGTCGGACGCCGCGGGGATGGCGCCGTCCAGGAGCCCGATCCGGCCCGCGAGCGCGGGGTCGAGCAGCGCGGTGAAGTCGGTCGGCGGGTTCGGGACCAGGGTCGTGTTGTAGGCGAGGCCGTACGGCACGACGTGGTGCATCTGGGAGACGCCCTGGAGCGTGACGTCCTCGTCCTGGTACTCGGGGCGCTGGGTGTTCGGCCCGGTCGGCGGGGTGAAGCTCGCCAGGTTCCGGAAGTGGAAGGGCACCATGTCGTGCAGCGCGATGTCCGCGCCGCTCCCGCCGGCGTTGCGCTCGTTCTCCAGGGCGGTCCCCAGCTCGACGCCCGGCACCCGGCTGGCCTGCAGGTCGATCGCCGGGTACCGCTCCTCGAACGCCTCCTCCAGCCGGTCGATCGTGCCCTGGACGGCGCTGGTGTAGAAGACGACCGTCCCCTCCTCCTCGGCCGCCCGAACCGTCTCCTGCCACCGGGGGTCGCCGGCGGCGGCGGGGTCGACGCCGCTCGACGCGCCGCCGCCCCCCTCCGACCCGCACGCGGTCAGCAGGGCGAGGACGAGGGCGAGTGCGACGGCGTGCCCCCGTCGGGGACGCGCGGACCTGCGGGCCTTCGGATGCATCGTTGCTCCAGAGCGTGGGGTGGTGGGGGTGGATCGGGAACGGGACTAGGTCGCGGCGGGCGCGGCCTCGACGGCGGGGCCCGCCATCCGGCGGCGGGCGCTCTCGATCTCGGCCGCGCGGCCGGCGACGCCGGCCATGTGGATCACCGGCAGCTCGGGGACGTCCTGCTGCAGCAGCTCGACGTCCTTGAACAGCAGGTCCTGCCGGAACCCGGCGAAGTGGTCGCCCATCCAGCTCCGGCCCGACGAGGCCGCCACGACCGCCAGGAAGCCGGCGTGGTCGAGCCCGGCCGCGGCCGCCACGTCGGCCATCCCCGCGACCGCGAGGGCGATGTAGCCGGCCAGCGTGTTGTTCGTGAGCTTGGCGACGGCGGGCAGCCCGGGGGCGTCGAACCGGAAGACCGTGCCCGCGATGTCCTCGACGACCCGCTCCGCAGCGGGCGTGAGCGGGGTGCGGGCGTGCAGGAACACCGTCAGCGCCCCGTCGCGGGCACCGCGCGGACCGCCCGAGACGGGTGCCTCGACGATCCGGTGCGGCGAGCCCGCCAGTGCGCGGGCGTCGGCCAGGGCCAGGGTGGTCAGCACGAGCACCGGCCCGTCGCCGACCGGGAGGGCGTCGAGGACGGACCACACCTGGGCCGCGAGCCGGACGGCGACGATCACGACGTCCACGTCGTCGCGGTCGGGTCCCTCGTCGAGGCGGCCGGCGACGGGCATCCCGGTCTCCGCCGCCCACGCGGCGGCGCGCTCGCTGTCCGGCTCGACGCCGAACACGCGCGCACCCCGCTCGGCCAGCGCGGCGCCGACACCGGCGCCGATCGGCCCCAGACCCACGACGACGACCGACGGGCCGGGTCCGGCCCCGCGCCGTCCCGCTCCGGGAACCTCGGTGGGTGCGTCCATGGATCGTCCTCGATCTCGGGTGGGTCCCGGGCCGCGCCCCGGGTCGTGGCGACGAGGTTGGCACCCGCTCCGCGCACCGGTCGACGTTCTTCTTCTCTGCGGAATCCCTGGTGCGACTCCGCCATGTGGGATAGTCACGGTCCAACGTTCCGCACAACGAGAGAGTGGGGCCGTGGCCGAGACCCTCCAGTCGGTGCACCAGGCGCTGCGGATCCTCACGCTCCTGCGGCGGCACGACGACCTCACGCTGACCGAGATCGCCGACCGGCTGGGCATCGGCAAGTCCTCCACCTACCGCCTGCTCGCCACCCTCAAGACCGACCGGTACGTCGACCAGACCCCGGCGCGGAGCTACCGGCTCGGGCCCGCCATGAGCGCCTCGGCCGAGGCGGAGTCGGCGGCGCACTGCGCCGAGGTGGCGCACCCGCACCTCGTCGCGCTGTGCGCCGCCACGCAGGAGACCGTGCACGTCAGCGTCCTCAGCGGTGGGCACTCCGAGTACATCGCGGGCGTCGAGCCGGACCGGGCCCTGAAGGTCTCCACCCGGCTCGGGTCCGCCGTGCCCGCGCACGCCGCGGCGGCGGGCAAGATCCTCATGGCCGCGCTCACGTCGCGGGAGCGCGACCTGCTGCTCCCGGCCGCGGAGCTCACCCCGCTGACCGACCGGACCCTCAGGACCCGGGCGGCCCTCGAGGCCGAGGTCGAGACGGCCGGGCGGCTCGGCTTCGCCCGCAACGTCGGCGAGTCGGAGGACGGCGTCTACGCCCTCGCCGTCCCGATCCGGCGGCCGGTGGGCCGCCCGATCTGCTCGCTGACGATCGCCGGCCCGGCCTCGCGCATCGAGGTCGGGCCCGGGGAGGAGCTGTCGGCGAGGGAGGCGGTCCTGCTCGGCCGCCTGCGGGAGGCGGCGGCCGCGGTCGAGGCCGACCTGCGGTACTGATCCTCGGCGGAGAGGGAGATCCGATGCAGCTCGAGCCGGCCACGACCTCCTCGGTCCCGCAGGCGCCCACCCGGCAGTCCCGCCGGGCGCTCGCGAGCGGGGCGTTCGGCGCGACCCTCGAGTACTTCGACTTCGCCCTCTACGGCGCGATGTCGGCGACGGTGTTCCCCGTCGTGTTCTTCGAGCGCTCGGACCCCTCCGTCGCGCTGCTGGCCTCGTTCGCGACGTTCGGCGTCGGCGTCCTCGCCCGCCCGCTCGGCGGAGTCGTGTTCGGCTACCTCGGCGACCGCCTGGGCCGCCGGAACGTCCTGCTGGCGACGTTCCTGGTCATGGGCCTCGCGACGACCGCGATCGGCCTCATCCCCGGGTACGCCGCGGTCGGCGTCGTGGCGCCGGTCCTGCTCGTGGCGATGCGCTTCCTGCAGGGCTTCGCCCTCGGCGGCGAGGCCACCGGCGTCCAGCTGATGACGATGGAGCACGCCCCGCCCGACCGGCGCGCCTTCTACGGGGCGGTGCTGGGGATGGGCTCGCCCATCAGCCAGGTCGCCGCGAACTCGATCCTCGCGGTGCTGGCGGCCACCCTCAGCGAGCCCGAGTTCCTCTCCTGGGGCTGGCGCATCCCCTTCCTGCTCAGCGTCGCGCTGGTGGCCGTCGGCGTCTACGTCCGCCTGCGGGTCGAGGAGACCCCGCTGTTCCGCGAGCAGGTCGCGGACGGCGCCCTGCCGGGACCGCTGTCGGTGGTCCGCCTCCACGGCGTCGCGATCCTGCGGCTGGTGCTGGGCTTCGCGCCGATCACCCTGACGTTCTACCTGGTCACCGTGTTCGGCATCAGCCACATCACCGCGAACGGCTTCACCACGGGCGCGACCTTCACGATGCTGACGGTGGCCAACGTCCTCGCGACGGGCGCCGCGTTCTGGGGCGGCAGGCTGGCCGACCGCATCGGCCGCCGGACGGTGCTCCTGATCGGCAGCGGCGTCACGCTCGTCTCGGCGGTGACCTTCTTCCCCGCGGTGGCGACGGGGGACTTCACGGCGGTGCTGCTCGCGGTGGTCGTCGCGTCCTGCGGGGCGCAGTTCGGCAACGCCGCCCAGGCCGCGCTGTTCGCCGAGGCCTTCCCGACCCACCTGCGCTACACCGGCTCCGCGCTGGGCCTGACCGGCGTGAACGTGGTGTTCGCGGCCCCCACGCCGTTCCTGTGCGCCTGGCTGGTCGGCCTCGGCGGGGTCGCCGCGGTGGCCGCCTGGTGGGCGGGCGTGATCGTCCTGGCCATGGTCACCGTGGCGCTGATGCCCGACGGCCGCTCCCTCGAGGGCCTGCCCCTCGCGTTCGGCAGGCGCCGCACGGGCGTCAGCGGGTGAGCCGGGCCTGCAGCTCCGTGGCGGCGGCGCGCAGGCGCAGCACCAGCTCGCGCTCACGGGGCGTCGGGGTCGGGCTCCGCCGGTCCATCCGGAGCCGGCTGCGGGGGGCGGCGACCGTGAGGGCCAGCCGCTGCGCCCCGCGGACCCGCACGGGGACGGCGAGGGCGAGCGTGCCGGGCTCCCACTCCTCGATGTCCCGGGCGTAGCCGCGGCGCCGGACCGATCCCAGCTCGTGCGCGAGCTGGGTCTTCGTGGCGATCGTGGCGCCGGTCCGGACCGTCAGCAGGTCACCGGGGAGGAGGCGGTCCACGGCGGGCTGCGGGTGCGCCGCGAGGAGCGCCTTGCCGGCCGACGAGCAGTGGGCCGCGGTCCGCATGCCCGCCCGGCTCGGGATCGCGCCGCGGCGCCGCCCGGGGATGGAGTCGAGGTACAGGGCGTCGCGCCCGTCGAGCACCGCCAGGTTCACCGTCTCCCCGGCGTCGCGCGCCAGCTCGACGAGCGTCTCCCGCGCCAGTACCGCGCACTCGTCGGCGGCGATCGTCCGGCGCAGGCCCAGGGCGCAGTCGCCCAGGCGGTACTGCCGGTCGTCCCGGTCCTGCGCCACGTAGCCGCGCTCGGCGAGCGTCGCCAGCAGCCGGTGGGCCGTCGACGCCGCCACGCCGATCCGCTCGGCGAGCTCGGTGACCCCGACCGTGTCCTCGACGCGCAGGATCTCCAGGACGGTGAGCGCGTGGTCGACCGACTGCAGCGTCATCCGCCGAGGGTACGACGTTCTCCCGCATGACGGAACAGTGCGGCACTGATTTTCCGACTGGCGGAGGCGCCGCCCGGCGGCTTGACGCATACCGATATCGGCATACGATGGGCGCCGTGGCCCGGGCAGCGACGACGTCGGACGTCTTCAACGCGATCGCCGAGCCGCAGCGCCGGGAGATCCTGGCGCTGCTGCGCGGCGGTGAGCGGCCGGTCACCGAGCTGGCCCGGGAGCTGGGGATGACCCAGCCGGGGGCGTCGAAGCACCTGCGCGTCCTCCGCGAGGTCGGGCTGGTGCGGGACCGCAGGGCGGGCAAGCAGCGCCTCTACGGCCTCGACGCCCGCGGGCTGCGGCCGGTCCACGAGTGGGCCGGCGGGTTCGAGCGCTTCTGGAACGAGAGCTTCGACCGGCTCGACGCGTACGTGCGGGACCTGGAGCAGGAGGAGTAGGCCGATGGACGTGGCAGAGCGGGACACCGACCGCGAGATCGTGATCGCCCGGGTGATCAGCGCCCCGCGGGAGCGGGTGTTCGAGGCGTTCACCGCCGTCCGGCACCTGTCGCGGTGGTGGGGGCCGGAGGGCTTCACCACCACCACGCGGGCGTTCGAGTTCCGCGTCGGCGGGGCGTGGGACTTCGTGATGCACGGGCCCGACGGGACGGACTACCAGGAGTGGATCGCCTGGACCGAGATCGTCCCGCCGGAGCGGATCGCGATGCTGCACGGCGAGTCGCGCGACGACCCGAACGCGTTCGAGTCGGTCCTCACCTTCGCGCCCGACGACGCGGGGACCCGGATCGAGATGCGCACGGTGTTCCCCACGAGGGAGCAGCGCGACGAGGCGGTCGAGAAGTACCACGCGGTCGAGGCCGGCGGGCAGACCCTGGGCCACCTGGCCGCCTACGTCACCGGGACCGCCTGATGGCCGGCACGGTGTTCTTCAGCGTGTCGATGTCGCTCGACGGCTTCGTCGCGCCGGAGTCCAGCGAGGACCTGATGGGGCCGCTCTGGATGGAGCTGCAGCAGTGGGTGTTCCCGACGCGGTTCTTCCGGGAGAACCTGGGGCTCGGCGAGGGCGGCGAGGAGGGGCGCGACGACGCGATCCTGCGGGAGACCTTCGCCCGCACCGGCGCGAGCGTGATGGGCAAGCGCATGTTCGACGCCGGCGAGCGGATGTGGCCGGAGGAGGCGCCGTTCCACACGCCGGTCTTCGTCGTGACCCACGAGGAGCGCGACCCCTGGGAGCGCCCGGGCGGCACCGTCTTCCACTTCGTCAACGACGGCATCGGGTCGGCGCTGGAGCAGGCCCGGGCGGCCGCCGGCGACCGGGACGTCCGCATCGCGGGCGGCGGCGCGACGATCCTGGAGCACGTGAACGCCGGCCTGGTCGACGAGTTCTCGGTCGCGGTCTCCCCCGTGCTGTTCGGCGCCGGGGTGCGCCTGTTCGAGGGCGTGGACGCGGCCCGCGTGGCGCTGGAGGTGGTCCGGTCGGAGCCGACGCCGCGGGCGACGCACCTGACCTACGCCGTCCGGGAGCGGTGACGGCCTACCCCGGGTCGCCCGGCCGCCGGTCGAGCGGCGGACGCCGCACCCCCGTGACCCGCAGGCGGAAGCCGGCGGTCGGGCCCGGGGTCGGCGCGGCCCGGCGCCGCAGGACGGAGCCGGGCGGGTCGAGGGCGAGGTCGAGGCGGTGGAACAGGCGGGCGGCGGTCAGCGTCATCTGCACGTCGGCGATGCCCTTGCCGAGGCAGGTGTGCGGCCCCTTGCCGAACGGGGCGTAGGCACCGGGCGCCGCGTGCTCGCGCCGGTCGTCGCCGTAGCGGTCGATGTCGAACGCGAGCGGGTCGGGGAAGAACTCGGGCAGGAAGTGCGGCACGGTGACCGCGCAGTACACGGGCTCGCCCTCCCGGATCCGGTGGCCCGCGTAGTCGAAGTCGCGGTCGGCGACCCGCGGCTGCGCGACGGCGATCGGGTAGAGGCGCATCGCCTCCTGCACGGCCCCGCTGATCGCGGAGAGGTCGGCGATCGACGCCTCGGTGACGGGGCCGCCCGCGAACAGGGCGTCGGCCTCGGCCCGGACCCGGCGGAGGACGTCCGGGTGCGCCAGCACGGCGTGGACGAGGCAGCCGAGGGTGTTCGCCACGGTGTCGAGACCGGCGACGTAGGGCCCGGTCAGGGCGAGCACCAGGTCGTTCTCCGCGACGAGCGACGGATCGCGGTCGTGGGCGTCCATGATGTCGTCGACGAGCGTGCGCCGCTCCGCCTCCGCCGGCGGCCGGGCCCGGAAGTCGCGGATCATCGTCCGCCCCAGCTCCGCGACGCGCGCCTTCGCCCGCCGGTACTCCCGGCGCCGGAGCAGCACGGTCGGACGCTGCTTCGTGACCAGGGTGTTGAGGATGTAGAGGATCGTCGTGCGGATGTCGGCGACGTACTCGACCGGCGCCCGCCCGGTGAGCAGCGCACCGAGCTGGCTGGTCACCAGGTACTGGAACGCGGCGACCACCGGCACCGCCGTACCCGGCACCCAGTCGCGTTCGAGGCACCGGTCGGTGATCGCGACGAGCTCGTCGAGCCTGCCGTGCAGCGCCTCCCGGGAGTAGCCGCGGCGCATGACCTCGCGCAGCCTGCGGTGCTCGGGTCCGTCGAGGCCGGTGAGCGTCCGCGTCGCCCCGTACTCGTCGACGAGCCCCTGCCACACCTCCCGCGACCGCAGGCACGACCGGCCCTCCCGCGAGCCCATCCACCGCCCGAGCTCCGGGCCGGCCAGCACGGTGAGCGTCCGGTTCAGCGCCCGGACCCGGAAGACCGGCCCGTGCTCGAGGTAGGCGCGGACGAACAGCGCCCCCGGGTCGCGGGCGAGCTCGGCGACGCTGCCCAGGACCGGCAGCCCCCGCACCACGGGTATCCGGTCCGCCGCTGCGCCCATCGGTCCCCCTCGGCCCCCGCCGCGGGCGGCGGTGTCGTCGAGGCTCCCAGCGTGCCGCGTGCTCACCGGCCCGTCCAGGGCCGGTGGAATAGACCGCGCCCCTCCGGCGCTCCCCTGCCGTACTAGTTGAACGTTCTACAACTGGACAGGGAGGGACGTCATGACCGACACCCGGACTCCGCCCGGCGTCAGGTTCGCCCACGCCCACGGGCTCTTCGACGCCGCCGAGTACCAGCCGGCGGCCGCGCTGCTGGCCGAGCTGGCGGTGGAGGTCCCCGACGACCTCGCCGTGCGCCTGCTGCTGGCCCGCGCCTACTACCACTCCGCGCAGCTGCACCGCGCGGAGGCCGAGACGCGGGCGGTGCTCGACGCCGACCCCGCGAACGCCTACGCGCACCTCCTGCTCGGACGCACCCTGGAGCGCCAGAGCCGGCACGACGAGGCGGGCGGGCCCCTGCGGCTCGCGGCCGCGATGGGACTGGTGGCCTGATGGGCGCGATGGAGATCGGCATCGACAACTTCGTCGCCGCGGCGATCGATCCCGTCACCGGGGAGGCGGGGTCGGCGGCCGAGCAGATGCAGCGGGTGCTGGCCCAGATCGTCCAGGCCGACCGCTCCGGCGTGCACACCTTCGGCATCGGCGAGCACCACCGCGAGGAGTTCCTCGACTCCGCACCGGTCACGATCCTCGCCGCCGCGGCGGCGCTGACCGAGCGGATCCGGCTGCGCAGCGCGGTCACGGTGCTCAGCGCGGACGACCCCGTCCGCGTGTTCGAGAGCTACGCGACGCTCGACCTCATCTCCCAGGGGCGGGCCGAGCTCGTGGTCGGGCGGGGGTCGTTCACCGAGGCGTTCCCGCTGTTCGGCCTCGACCTCGCCGACTACGACCTCCTGTTCGAGGAGAAGCTCGACCTGCTCCTGCGCATCCGCGACGACGCGCACCCGCACTGGTCCGGCCGGCACCGCGCCCCGCTGACCGGTCAGGGCGTGTTCCCGCGGCCGCACCAGGAGCGGCTGCCGATCTGGCTCGGCGTCGGAGGGACCCCGTCGTCGTTCGTGCGGGCCGGGGTGCTCGGGCTGCCGCTGATGGTCGCGATCATCGGCGGCGCCCCGAGCCGGTTCCGGCCGCTGGTCGACCTCTACCGCGAGGCCGGGCGGCGGGCCGGGCACCCGGCGTCGCAGCTGCAGGTGGGCGTCCACTGCATCGGCTTCGTCGGCGACACCGACCAGCAGGCGGCCGACGCCTTCTACCCCGGCTACGCGAAGATGTTCACCGAGATCGGGGCCGAGCGCGGCTTCGCCCCGGTGACGCGCGCCGGCTACGACGCGCAGCGCGGCGAGGGCGGCCCGTTCCTCATCGGCAGCGCGGAGACGGTCGCGGCGGGGATCCGGCGGGTGTCCGACGACCTCGGCGGCGTCTCCCGCGTCACGCTCCAGATGACCAACGGCCTGGTGCCGCACGAGGCGATCATGCGCAGCATCGACCTCCTCGGCACCAAGGTCGTCCCGCTCGTCCACGACGCCGAAGGAGAGAACGCATGACCGGGATCGCCGACATCGTGCTGGCCGACCTGCTGGAGGTGTTCGGCGAGCGGGACCCCGAGCGCCGCCGGGCGGCCGTCGCCCGGCTGTGCGCGGAGGACGTCGAGTTCGCCGACGCCGAGGGCACGCTGACCGGCCGCGACGCCCTCGTCGCCAAGGCCCAGCAGATCCTCGACGGGGCGCCGGGGTTCGTGTTCACCCCCGAGGGCGACGTCCGCGTCGTCCAGGACCTCGGGTACCTCGCCTGGGGCTTCGGCCCCGAGGGCGCACCGCCCGTCGTCCGCGGTGCCGACATCGTGATCGTCCGCGACGGCCTGATCACGAGCATCCACACCCTGCTCGACGGCGCAGCCTGACCGCCCGGTGCGCCCCCGACGGGGGCGCACCGGCGCCGGTGTGCACATGATCGTTCCCGGGACCCCGCCCGGGCGATCTCGGCACACTCCGCGCCATGACCCCTCCCACCGACCGGTGCGTCGTCCCGTCCGCCGTGGCAGGCCACGGCCGGCCGGTCGGCGGGACCGGGGAGCACCGCATCCCGCGCCACTGCACCCGGGCCGTCGACGCCCGGGACCCGGCTGCCGCCCGGACGTATCCGGCGGGCTCCGACGGGCCTCCTGCCCCTCGACGACGCCCCGCCGACCGGGAGACCGCGATGACCGCAGCCGACGGCCCGACGCCCGTCCGCGCGGTGCTGGACGCCGTGCGGCGCTCGGGCACTGCCGCGCTGGCGCCCGCGTTCCTCGCCGATCTGGCCGCCGTCCGGGACCGCGGCGTGGACGACCCCTTCCTGGCCGCCTTCCTCGACAGCGTCCTGGGCCGCCACGACGACCGCTTCCGCAACCGCACCTACCTGGCCCTGCCCCTGGTCGAGGAGCTGATGGCGGCCACCGGCACGGACGCGGACGACATGGCGGCCCTGCTGATGGCCGACGTCGTGCGGTTCGAGCTCACCGCGGCGCGGCTGCCCGCCGGGGCCGGGGCGCCCGACCGGCCCGACGAGCGCACGCTCGCCACCAGGCTGCGCCACGCGCGGCGCTTCGTCGACCTCTGCCGGGGGGCGAACCCCGGCGCCGTCCTGCCCGAGCCCCGCGGGCCCGTCGCGGAGTGGCTCCCGGCGACCGCGCTGCCGGTGACGGCGCTGCACGACGAGTACTTCTTCCTGCGGGTGCTGCAGTGCCACGAACTCACGTTCACCGCGCTCCTCGCCGACGTCCGCCGCGCCACCGGCTCCCTGCGGGGCGGCGACCCGGACGCGGCCGCCGCGCACCTGCGCCACGCCGACGCCGTGTTCGCCCGGGCGGCGCTCCTGTTCCGGGTCGTGGCCACGATGCACCCGTCCACGTTCCACGCGTTCCGGGTGTTCACCGAGGGCGCGAGCGCGATCCAGTCCGACCAGTACAAGCGCTTCGAGGCGGCCTGCCGGCGGCCCGACGCCGCGCGCCTGGACTCGGACGCCTTCACCAACGTGCCGGTGGTGCTGGCCGAGGTGCTGGGCGGCCAGGACGACCTCACCGCCGCCGCGCTCGCCGCCCGGGACGAGGACCCGGACGCGCCGGGCTGGGCCGGGTTCGACGCCGCGCTGCACACGCTCGAGGAGAGCCACCAGCGCTGGAAGACGACCCACGTCGGGCTCGCGACCCGCCTGCTCGGCGACGCCCACGGGTCCGGGTACACCGCAGGCGTGCCCTACCTGCGCGGATGCGTCCGGAACCGGCTCTTCACCTCGACGGCCTGATCGCGGCCGTCCGGGCGAGCGGCGGGCGGGCGGCAGCGCCGCCGCACGCCGCGGCTACCGTCGCGCCATGACTGCACGCAGCGGCCGCGTCGGCCGGTACGTCCGGATGGAGGCGCAGCCCGGGCAGGGCGAGGCGCTCGCGACCACCCTGCTCCGCGTGGCCGACGGCCTGCGCGGGGCGGCCGGCTGCGAGCTGTACCTGATCAACGCCTCGGCCGACGAGCCCGACGTCGTGTGGGTCACCGAGGTGTGGGCCGACGAGGAGGCCTCCGACCGGGCGCTGTCCGGGGAGCTCGGCGAGGTCGGCATCGGCGACGTCCTGGAGCTGCTGGCCGGGCCGCCGGAGCTGGTGGACCTCACCCCGCTCGGCGGCGCCGGCCTGCCCTCCTAGGCCTCCTCGCGCTCGCGCCTCGACGCCTTCAGCGAGCCCGGGTGGGCCTTCGCGCTCGGGTCGCCCTTCGTCTTGACCAGGCTCGCGACGGTGACGACGACGAGCACCACGAGGATCACGGTGAGGCTGACCGGCGTCGAGATCTCGGGGACGGCCGGATCGATGTCGACGTGGGCCCAGTGCAGGATCAGCTTCACGCCGATGAACGCGAGGATGATCGCGAGGCCGGTCGACAGGTAGACCAGCCGGTCGAGCAGCCCCTTGACCAGGAAGAACAGCGCGCGCAGGCCGAGCAGCGCGAACGCGTTGGCCGCGAAGACGATGTAGGCCTCCTCGGTCACGCCGAAGACGGCGGGGATCGAGTCGAGCGCGAAGAGCAGGTCGATGCTGCCGATCGCGATCAGCACGATGAACAGCGGCGTGACCATGCGCCTGCCGTCGACCCGCGTGACCAGCTTGCCCTCGACGTACTCCTCCGTGACGGGCAGCAGCCGCCGCGCGGCCTTGACGACGCCGTTGTCCTCGATGTCGGGGTCCTCGTCGCGGTGCCGGAACAGCTGCACCGCCGTGAAGATGAGCAGCAGCCCGAACAGCAGGAACATGAACGAGAACAGCGACAGCAGCGTCGCCCCGAGCGCGATGAAGATCGCCCGCATGACCAGCGCCAGCACGATCCCGAACGTCAGGACCTTGTGCTGGTGCTCCTCGGGCACCGCGAACGTCGTCATGATGATCACGAAGACGAACAGGTTGTCGACCGAGAGGCTCTTCTCGACGATGTAGCCCGCGAAGTACTGCGTGCCGAAGTCACCGCCGTAGGCGGCGAGGAACCAGATCCCGAACCCGACCGCGACGAGGATGTAGAAGACCGACCAGGCCGTGGCCTCGCGGAAGCCCACCTTGTGCGGCCGGACGGCGGCGAGGACGAGGTCGAGGGCGAGCAGCCCGACGATCAGCGCGATCGTCAGGGCCCACGTCGCCCCGGAGATCTCCAGCACGGCATCCTCCATTACCGAGTCTTTACCTGAGGAGGAATCTACCGGGCCCCGGCGAACACGCCATCCGGGAAGCAGCCGGCGGCGACGAGAGCCCGGACGAGCACGCCGCCCAGGTCGCCGAGCCGCGCCGCGCCCTCGTCGCCCAGGTGCAGCCACGGGCCCGCGCCCAGGCGGGTGGTGTCGTCCTCGATCCCCCGGCGCAGCGCCGTGCCGTCGTCGGTGAGCCCGCCGTCGGCGTCCAGCACGCCGCGCTCGACCAGGCCGGCCGTGGCGGCGTCCCACTGCTCGGTGGACCAGCCGCGGCTGCGCCGCGCGAACTCCGGCACGAACCCGCGGCCGGAGGCGGTGTGGCAGACCAGCGCCTCCAGCCCGGACAGCCCGGCGTCCAGCAGCATCGCGACGTGCCCGTCGCCGCGGTGCTCGCGCAGCACGCTGAGCCCGTGCCAGAGCACGAGGTGCGGCTCGGCGGGCCAGGCGACGTCGAGGTGCGCGGCGGCGAGCGGGCGGCCGTCGACGGAGCACGCCTCGGCCGCGCGCCGCGCCAGCCCGGCGGCCTCGGCCACCTCCGGCGACGCGACGACGGTGTCGCCGAGCATCCGCCGCAGCGCCGCGTCGACGGCGGCGAACCGGGCCTGCACCAGCGCGGACGGGCTCGCGAGCTCCCACGCGGCGGGGATGCTGCGGGCGACGAGCGTGGGGCTGAAGTTGTAGAAGGTGGCGGTGACGACGCCCGCGCCGACCGCGCCCATCGGGGCGGACCGCCCGGCGAAGTAGCTCATCCGCCCCGGCTGCAGGCCGGCGGCCGTCAGCGACTCCTCCGTCTCGGGCGCGAAGTAGGTCATCGAGTGCAGGGCCTCGAGGGAGCGGGCGAGGCGGCCGGTGTCGCGGATGTCCACGGGCGGACCGTACCCGCAAGATCGTCGTGAGTGACCCGCGTCCGTATCGGGTAGTCGGGCGTCGACCGTTCCGACTCCCCAGGAGGCACCAGATGGCACTCAGCGACGACGACATCACGACCAGCGGAGACTCCGGCACGGAGGGCCCGGCCGACTCCGGCGCGGGTCAGGGCACGCCCGGGCAGTCCGACGGCGGCGCCGACGGCGGCGCCGACTCCGGCGCCGAGGGCCCGGCCGACTCCGGCGCGGGCCAGGGCACGCCCGGCCAGTCCGACGGCGGTGCCGACGGCGGCGCCGACTCCGGCGCCGAGGGCCCGGCCGACTCCGGCGCGGGCCAGGGCACGCCCGGCCAGTCCGACGGCGGTGCCGACGGCGGCGCCGACTCCGGCGCCGAGGGCCCGGCCGACTCCGGTGCCGGCGGCGGCACCCCCGGCGTCTCCGACGGCGGCGCCGACGGCGGTGCCGACAGCGGTGCGTGAGCCTGCCCTCGAGGCCGGACGGTCCACCTCGGACCGTCCGGCCTCGGCTGTCCGCCGGGCCACCGGCCTGGACCTCGACGCGTTCGCCGACGCCCACTGGGGCCGCGCGCCGCTGCTGGTCCGGGGCGCGGACGCCGAGTCGTTCCGCGACCTGCTCGACCTCGACGGCGTCGACGAGCTGCTCTCCGCCCGCGGCCTGCGCACGCCGTTCCTGCGCCTCGCGCGCAACGGGTCCGTCGTCGGCTCGTCCTCGTTCACCGGCCCCGCCGGCGTCGGCGCGGAGATCGCCGACCAGGTGCACGACGACCGCGTCGCCGCCCTGTTCGCCGACGGCACGACCGTCGTCCTGCAGGCGCTGCACCGCCTGTGGCCCCCCGTCATCGACTTCGCGACGCGCCTGGGCGCCGAGCTCGGCCACCCCGTCCAGGCCAACGCCTACGTCACCCCGGCCTCCTCGCGCGGCTTCTCCGCGCACTACGACGTGCACGACGTGTTCGTGCTCCAGCTCGCCGGGACCAAGCACTGGACGGTGCACGCCCCCGTGCACGCCGACCCGCTGCGCGACCAGCCGTGGAACGACCACGCCGGTGCCGTCGCCGCCCGCGCCCGCGACGACGAGCCGGTGATCGACACCGTCCTCGAGCCGGGCGACGCGCTGTACCTGCCGCGCGGCTGGCTGCACGCGGCGACCGCGCAGGGCGAGGTGTCGGCGCACCTGACCGTCGGCGTGCACGTCCTCACGCGGTACGCGCTGGTCGAGGCGCTGACCGCGCTCGTGGCCGGCGACCCCGCGCTCCGGGCGTCGCTGCCGCCGGGGCTCGACGTCGCCGACCCCGACGTGCTCGCCCCGCACGTCGACGACGTGCGCGACGCGCTGGTGACCGCGCTGGGCCGGGTGCCCGCGGCCGACGTCGCCCGGCGGGTGCGCTCGCGCGTCTGGACCGGCAACCGCCCCGAGCCCGTGCGACCCGTCGCCGGCGCCGCGTTCGCCGACGGCCTCGCGCCCGGTGACGCCGTCCGCCTGCGGACCGGCCTCGGGCACCGGATCGTCGAGCGCGGCGACCGGGTGGTGCTGGAGCTCGCCGACCGGAACGTCGACCTGCCGGGCAGCACCGCCCCGGCGCTGCGTGCGGTGCTGGACGGGACCACCCGTGCTGTGGGTAGCCTGCCGGACATGGACGAGGCCGACCAGGTCGTGCTCGTGCGCCGGCTGCTGCGGGAGGGCGTGCTGGTGCCGGCCGCTCCGGCATGACCCCCCGCACGCCCGCATGACCGCCGCCCCCCGCTGCTCGGACCTGGCCGTCGACGACGCCCGCGCGGGCACCGCCCCGCCCGGCGACCGCTGGTTCCTCGTCGAGCACCCCGGGCCGTGGGGGCGCGTCGCGTTCGCGCAGTCCGGCTTCGGGCCCGCCGCGGTCACCGCGATGGACGCGTGGGCCCGCGAGGTCGGCGGTCGGGTGCTGCTGATCCGGCGGGCGGGACGCGCGACCGGCGGCCTCCGCCGCTGGTTCCGGGTGGACTCGCGGCCCGGCCACGAGGAGGTCCGGACGGGCACGTGGACCGACGACGACGGCCTCGTCGACGCCCTGCGCGCCCCCGGCACCGTCCACACCGGACCGCTGTTCCTCACCTGCGCGCACGGCCGCCACGACACCTGTTGCGCGGTCCGCGGCCGCCCGCTCGCCGCCGCGCTGGCCGCCGCCCGGCCCGCGGAGGCGTGGGAGTGCTCGCACGTCGGCGGCTGCCGCTTCGCCCCCTCGCTCGTGGCGCTGCCGCACGGCTTCGCGTTCGGCGGGATGTCGCCGCAGGAGGGGGTGGGGATCGCCGCCGCCTACGTCGACGGGACGGTGGACGCGGAGTTCCTGCGCGGCCGCTCGGTCCACCCGCCCGCCGTGCAGGCGGCGCAGCACCACGCCCGCCTCTTCACGGGGGTGCGGGGGGTCGACGCGCTGGCGCTGCGCTCGGTCACCGCACTCTCCTCGGGGACGTGGCGGGTGGTGCTCGGTGATCCCGACGTCGTGGTGGAGGTGCGGGAGAGGCGGGTGGAGGCCGGCCGCCCGCTCACCTGCTCCGCCACGGCGCCGGGGTGGATGCGGGAGTTCGACCTGATCAGTGTCGCCGCGAGCGGGTGATCGTCGGGACCGCGACCTGGCGGCCCTCCCGACGACCGTGGTGTCACGGTCTCGACGATCAAGGGCGGATGGTGCGGGCCGACCACGTGAGAGCGCCTGATCGCCGGGAATGCACCGTCACGGTCCTTCGCACGGCCGTGGTGTCTCGGTCTCGGCGATCAAGGGCAGGTGGTGCGGGGGTGATCGTCGAGATCGTGACCTGACGGCCCTCCCGACGACCGTGACGTCACGGTCTCGGTGATCACGGAACCGCGAGGGTGGCGGGTCCGTCAGTAGCGCCATGTCGATCCCCCTGCTGTCCCCGTTCCGCGGGTCGCGCGCCATCGCCGCGGGCCTCGTCACGCCGCGGGTCCTCCGAGGCCCCCGCTATCGGCGCCTCTTCCCCGACGTCTACGTCGGTGAACGGGTGCTGCTCACGTTGTCGGTGCTGTCGCGGGCCGCGTTCGTGCTCGTCGACGGGCAGGGCGTCGTCGCGGGCTACTCCGCGGCGGAACTGCTCGGCGCCTCCAGCGCCCGCCCGGGTGCGCCGGCGGAGGTGCTGATGCTCGACGGGCGGCCGCGGCGGCCGGTGCCCGGGCTCGTCGTCCACCGCGACGTGCTCGGGCCCGGCGAGACCGTCTGCCGTGGCGGTGTCCTCATGACCGACGCGGTCCGCACCGCCTTCGACCTGATCCGCTGGGCGCCCGACCTCGTCGAGAAGGTCACCGCGTTCGACGCGCTGGCGTTCCACTGCGGGGTGACGGTCGAGGCGGTGCGGGCGCTGGCCCGGCTTCACCTCGGGGCGCACCACACGCGCGGGCTCGACCGGGTGCTGGACCTGACGGACGGCCGGGCGGAGTCGCCGATGGAGTCGCGGATCCGGGTGGCGGTGGTGCTCGACGGCCTGCCGGCGCCCGTGGTCCAGCACGTGGTCGAGGTCGACGGCCGCCGCTACCGGCTCGACCTCGCCTACCCGGACCTGATGCTCGCCATCGAGTACGACGGACGCGAGCACCGCGGCCAGCAGCGGGCCCACGCCGACCTGCGCCGCGAGGCCGACCTGGCCCGGCAGGGCTGGCGGATCCTCCGCTTCGACGCCGTCACGGTCCTGCAGCACCCGGGGTTCGTCGTGGCGGAGGTGCGGGCCGAGCTCGCCCGCCGCGCGGCCCGCACCGTCTCCCCTTGATCACCGGGACCGCACCACCACGGTCGCCGCGGGGACCGTGGTGTCACCTTCCCGACGATCACCGAGCCGGATCACGCAAGACCGCACCACCACGGCCCTCGTGGCGACCCTGACGGCGCACTTCCGACGATCAAGGGCAGGTGGCGCGCCCCGCCGCGGAGGCGGCGCACCATCCGCCCTTGATCACCGAGACCGCACCACCACGGCCGCCACGAGGACCGTGGCGTCACCTTCCCGACGATCACCGAGCCGGATCACGCAAGACCGCACCACCACGGCCCTCGTGGCGACCCTGACGGCGCACTCCCGACGATCAAGGGCAGTAGGCGAGCCGGCCGAGGCCCGCCCGCACCATCTCCCCTTGATCACCGAGACCCCACCACCACAGCCGCGTGCCGGCGGCTCGGCTCAGCTCAACTCCGCCCGCACCGCCGCCACCGCATCGGCGTCCATCAACCCGTGCTCCGACGCGTGCTCGGCGATCTGCACGCTGTCGTCCACCGCCCGCATCGGCACGCCCAGGGCGGTGATCTCGGCCGCCAGTGCGTCGATCTCGTCGTTGCGGCCCAGGTCGATGCCGGTGGTGCGGCGGATGTAGACGGCGGCGACGCGGTCGGGGTGCTCGCGGGCGATGTCGCCGTAGATCTCGGGGTCCTCCTGGCCGCTGTCGCCGATCAGCACCAGCCGGAGCTGGGGGTGCTCGTCGAGCAGGCGGCGGACCAGGCCGGGCTTGTGGGCCTGCGCGCCGATCCGGAACAGGCCCGTGTGCGAGGGGCCCCAGTCGGTCAGCAGCAGCGGGCCGAGCGGGAAGCCGCGCATCGACACGAACTGCAGCAGCATCTCGTGCAGGTTCCACGGGCTCGTCGACACGTAGAACACGGGCCGCTCGGGCTTGCCCGGCTTCGTCACCAGCGCGCGGTACAGGGCGGCGGCACCGGGGAGCGGGGTGCGCTCCTCGACGTCGGTGAGCAGGGTGGCCTTGAGGAAGTCGAGGCCGCGGGTGAGGCCGGTGTTGAGGATCGTGTCGTCGACGTCGCTGATGACGCCCACGTCGACGGCCGGGTCGACCAGCAGCACGCGCGCCGTGGCGTGCGCGCCGTCGGGGCCGCTCAGCCGGAGCTCCAGCCACCCGGGCGCGACGCCGGAGAGCTCCAGCTCGTGGTCGATGTAGCCGTCGCGGTTGGTCTGCACGACGACGTCGCCGCCGGGCGCGTGGATCGTCACCGACGCCCGCGGCACCTCGACGGTGAGGAACCGCGCGAGGCTGACCCGCAGGGTCGCCCGGCGCGACCGCGGCGAGGACGGGGCGTCGCCGATGCGCACCGCGGGCGCCGACGGCTCGACGGCCGCGCGCCGCCCCAGCACCAGCCGCGCACCGACCCGCGCGCGCTCGGTGGTGCCGTGCCCGATGAACGGGATGATGAGCGGGTACCGGTGCCCCCCGAGGCGGGCGCCCGCGGCGATCCCGGTCTCCACGACGTCCTCCAACCGGAGGAGGGCGTACGTGAGCTGTCTGCGCCAACTGCGTGCCGTCACGGGAGTAGGGCTACCGCACCGGGTACCGCGGCGCTACACCGGGGCACCGTGAACACCTCCGCGCACCCGCCGGATCCGGGGCCCGCCTCGGCCGCCGCCAGCTCGCGCAGCACCGGCCCCACCTGCTCCGGACCGCCGAACTGGAACCCCAGCTGGGTCGTGTAGCAGCGGGCGGCGGCGATCTTGAGGTCCAGGTGCCGGGTGACGTCGACGGCGCGCCGCTCCCCCGGCGGCGACCACGGCCGCGCGTCCGGGCGCCGCAGCACGTACGGCGCGTCGCGCCACCACGCCGCCCCGGGCGCGAGCCGGGCCACCACGTCGACGACGACCCGGTGGTCGGCGTGGTCGCCGATCCCCTGCGGCGCCAGCACCAGGTCGACGCCGGCGAGGTGCGCGTTGAGGGCGTCGGCGAGCGGGCCGCGCACCCCGTCGTCGTCGTGGACGCCCGCGAACAGGTCCGGGGCACTCACGTAGCCGCGGTGCGGCGCCTCGGGCAGCGGCAGGTGCACCGGCGTCGCGCCGAGCACCGCGCAGGCGGCGGCGTCCTCGGCGCGGCGCAGGGCCAGGTAGTCGACGGACGCGTCGAGGCCCTTGTCCAGCTGCGTCGACAGCGCGAACGGCGGCGGGTCCGGCACGCTCGCGGTGAAGCAGGTGACGACCACGACCTCCCATCCCGCCCCGGCGAGCGCGGCCAGGGTCGCGCCCGCGGAGAACACGGCGTCGTCCAGGTGCGGGGAGACCGCCACGGCCCTCACAGCGCCGCCCTCACAGCAGGTGCGGCGCCGCGCGGAACCGGCAGTCCGGGTCGACGGGCGGGTCGGGGATCTCCGGGATCTCCGCGCGGTCGGCGAGCACGGCGTCGTAGACGTCGGTGATCCGCCCCGCGACCACCGGCCACGACCAGAGCCGGTGCACGTCGGAGTGCGCCTGCGCGACGATCCGCCGGCGCAGCGCGTCGTCGTCGAGCACGCGGCGGATGCCGGCGGCCAGCGCGGGCGGGTCGGCGGGCGGCACGAGGACGCCGTTGTCGTCCGGCCGGACGCAGTCCCGCACGCCCACCACGTCGGTCGACACCACCGGCAGCCCCGACGCCATCGCCTCCAGGATCGTGTTCGAGAACCCCTCGGCGTAGGTCGGGCTGACGAACACCTCACCGCGCCGGTAGACCTCGTGCGCCCGCTCGTAGGGCACGGCGCCCAGCAGTTCGACGTCGGCGCGCAGACCGAGCTCGTCGACGGTGCGGGCGACGAGGTCGGTGTCGGGCCCGATCCCGGAGACGAGCAGCCGCACGGGCACGTCGTCGTCGCGCAGCAGGCGGACGGCCTGCAGCAGGTCGAGCACGCCCTTCCGGGCGTCGACGCGACCGTGGTAGAGCAGCACGGCGGGGTCGCCGACCGGCGCGACCGACTCCCCGTCGACGGGTGTGAACCGCTCCGCGTCGGTGGCGCCGGGCACGAGCGTGAACCGCCCGACGTCGATGCCGTGGCGCTGCGCGACCTCCGCAGCGAAGGACGGCGAGCCGATCAGCAGCGCGGGCGCGTGCGCGAACACCGCGCGGACCAGGTCGCGGTGCGTGGCGCAGCAGGTGCCGACCCAGTGCCCGTCGCCACCCTGCACCGACACCACCGCGGGCAGCCCGGCCTCCCGCGCGGCGCGCAGCACGGCGAGGCCGTTGGGGTAGGCGTACTGGGCGTGCAGGACGTCGAAGGGCTCCTTCTCGTGCAGGTCGAGGACGGTGCGGGTCATCGCGTCGACGTCGCCCTCGAAGTCGGCGCGCTCCCCGCGCCCGACGGCCTGCTCGCCCAGCGCCTCCAGCGCGACGACCTGCACGCCGTCGGGCACCCGGTCGGCGGGCGGCGGGCCGCCGCCGTAGACGGCGCGCCCGGCCTCGTCGCCGCGGTACTGCGACACCATCGTCACCTCGTGCCCGACGCGCACGAGGTGGCGCAGCAGGTTCTCCGCGTAGGCGCTCATGCCCGAGACGGCGGGCCAGTAGCGGCGGGAGACGAAGCAGACCCTCATGCCGCCACCCGGCTCTCCGCCTCGCGCAGCGCGGCGAGCGCGGCGGGCACGAGGACGTCGGCGCGGTGGGAGTCGCGCGAGAGCTCGAGCGACACCAGCCGCCGGTAGCCGACGTCGGCGAGCGCGCCCAGCACGGCGGGCAGGTCCATGTCGCCCTCGCCGGGGGCGCGGTGCTCGTGGCGCCCGCGGGGCATGTCCTCGACGGCGCACGCCCCGAGGTGCCCGGCGAAGGTGCGCACGGCGTCGGCGGGCTCGTAGGAGCCGGAGACGATGCAGTGGCCGGTGTCGAGCGCGAGCGTGAGGTCCGGGACGGCCTCGTGCAGGCGCGCCCAGTCGTCGCAGTCGTCGACGAGCATCCCCGGCTCGGGCTCGAACGCGCAGGTCACCCCCGCGTTGCGGGCGTGCTCCACGACCTCGCCGACGCCCTCCACCAGCCACTCCCACGCGTGCGCGCGATCCACCTCCGGCGCCGGGACGCCCGCCCAGAACGACACGGCCTCGCTGCCCAGCTCGGCGGCGACGTCCACGCAGGTGCGCAGGAAGGCGACGCGGACGGCGCGCGCGTGCGGGTCCTCCGTGACGAGCGTGGGCCGGTGCTTGCGGCGCGGGTCGAGCAGGAACCGCGCGCCGGTCTCCACGACGCTGCCGAGCCCGAGGGTCTCCAGCTGCCGGCGCAGCGCGCGCGTGCGGGCGGGCAGCGCGGGGGCGAACGGGTCGTGGTGGTGCACGTCGAGGGTGAGCGCGACGCCGTCGTAGCCGGAGTCGGCGAGCAGCGTGAGCGCGTCGTCGAGGCGGTGGCTGGTCAGGCCGTTGGTGTTGTAGGCGTACCGGAGGGTCATGCGGTGCTCCTCGCCAGTGCGTGCCGGGTGGGTTCGCGGTAAAGGGGGTAGAGCGGGCCGACGGCCGCGGCGACGGCGTCGAGGTCGAGCCACGCGTCGTCGCCGAGGCGCTCGCGTCCCTGCGCGGTGAGCACGACGGGGGCCGCGCCGGGGTGCGGGGGCGACCCGAGGCCCGCGAGATCCCGCCCGGACCGGTTGCTTCGGGCCCGCAGCTTCTCCACCCCGCGCGCCCCGATCCGGCCGTAGGACATGGTCTCGACCTCCAGCCCCGGGACGACGACCTTCGCGCTCACCGCGCCCCCGCCGCGGGCGAGCACCACGAGGACGTCCAGGTCGGCGAGGCGCTCCAGGAGGTCGGCGAGCAGCGCCGCCGGGTCGTCGAGGGAGCCCGGGGGCACCGTCGGGAGGTCGGTGAACGGGACGGTCCGGTGGACGCTGAGCACCGTCGGCGCGAGCAGGTCCTGCAGCTCGGCGGCGCTGCGGCGCGACCAGTCGCGCATCGCCGCCAGCGCCCGCGGCTCCTGGTCCGGCACCGGGGACGCCAGCTCGCGCTCCCAGTACGCGGGCGGGGCGAGCGGGCGGACGCGGTCCAGCGGGCCGTGCGCGAACACCTTGCGCGAGCGCGCGGCCGCGTACTCCAGCAGGGCCTTGCGCAGCGCGACCTCCCGGTCCGGGTGGCACGCCTCCCCGCACGCGGTGACGGCCAGCGGCTCGGCGTCCGGGTCGGCGTCGACGCCGACGACGTGCACGTCGGCCAGCCCGAACTGCGTCGACGCGAGCTTGGCCAGCACCGTGATCCCGGCGCCGCGCAGCTGCCCGAGCACGCGGTGCGTGACGGGGTCGGTGACGCCGTCCAGGTCGAGGACGGTGCCCTCGTCGAGCGCGCGGAACGCGGTGCCGTTGCCGTCGCGCTGCAGCAGCTCCAGGAGGCCGTGGGCGACGGCGCGCGCCGCGGTGTCGCCGGCGCCCGAGCCGTTGGTGATCACCGTGATCAGCCGCTCGGCCGGGTCCTGGTCGGCGACGTCGGGCGCCCAGGACGCGCAGAACTCCGCCGGCAGCCGGACGGCCTCCCCGGTGCGCCAGCGCGTCGCGGGGAGCCAGGTGCGGGGCCGGTCGTCGTCGACGACGGTGCCGGCGGGCAGCACCAGCTCCCGGGGGTCGACGACGCCGCGCTCCCCGAGCTCGCGGCGCAGCTCCGCGTAGGAGGCCCGGCGCGGGGTGAGCGCGCGCAGGTGGTGGTGCAGCAGCGCGGCCTCGACCAGCTCGCCGTAGGCGCCGGTGCGGGCCTGCTCGACGGTGTGGCCGTAGCCGAAGGAGCCGAACCGCGGGGGCCCGGTGACGTCCGCGGCCACCACCGGCACCCCGACGCGGTCGGCGCCGGAGATCGGGAAGTCGCCGGCGTCGGCGTCGCCCAGTGCGGCGCGCAGGAGGTCGGCGGTGCCCGTCCTGGCGGGTGCGCTCACGTCAGCTCCTCCAGCGGCACCGGCCCCGCCAGCGGCTGCCGCCCGAGGTGGTGGTCGAACAGGGCGAGCACCTGCTTCTGCGTCACCGGGGCGGCGAACTCGAACGGCGTGGCGACGGCCTCGAAGTCCAGGCGCTCCACCAGCGCGCGGGCCTCGCGGATCTCGTCGTGGGAGAGCGGGATCTGGGCGTGGTAGGCCTTGTGGCAGCTCAGCCCGACCGGCCGGTCGCCGTCGAGGTCGACCTTGAGCAGGTCGCCGACGAACAGGATCCCGCGGCGCTCGTCGTGCAGGACGGCGTGGCCCGGGAAGTGCCCGCCGGACCGGTGCATCACCAGGCCCGGCGCCAGCTCGTGGCGGGCGTCGGTGGGCCAGGTGACGACGAACGCCTTGGTCCAGGCGAGGTCGCGGACGTCGATCGCGAGGACGGGCGGCGCCAGCTCGTCCTGGAGCTGCCACAGCGCGCCGTAGCCGTGGACGTGGCTCGCCCCCAGCGCGACCAGCCCGCCCCGGCGGCGCAGCTCGGCCAGCGCGTCGGGCGGGTAGAAGCCGGCGCCCTCCCAGCCGACGAGCCCGGCGTCGGTCTCCAGGACCCAGCCGGTGGTGCCGAGCCCGATCTGCGGCTCGCACCAGAACCCGGTGACGCCCGGCGCGACCTCGGCCCAGCGCGCGGCGCGGCCGGCGAGGTCGTCGGGCGTCGTCCAGGCCCAGCCGTCCTCGGGCAGCGCGTTGCGGACGTCGGTGCACACGGGGCAGGACGGTGGTTCGGCGAACCAGCGCTGCCAGTGCCCGCAGTTGTCGCACGAGTAGGGGCGCAGGGGCATGTCAGGTCCTCTCGAGCGCGGTGAGCAGCAGGGTGTGCAGGGCGAGGTCGCGGTGCAGCGGGTAGGGCCAGTCCGCGGCGCCCGCGACGGCGGCGGAGAACGCGGCGAGCTGCGCGGTGAAGGGGCTGGTGGCGGTGTCGAACGGGACCTCGGTGGCCGTGCCCGTGGTGGCGTCGACGCGCGTCAGCGTGCCGCCGGGCGTCTGGCCGAGGGTGTCGACGGCGACGAGCTGCGCGCGCGTCCCGACGACCTCCAGGCGGCGCCGCGGGAGGGCGTCGGGCGTGGCGAAGGAGACGTGCGCGGAGTACAGGACGCCGCCCGCGGTGTGCCCGGCGAGGACGCCGCCGTCGTCGACGGGGTAGTCGTGGACCCGCGTGCGGGTGAGGACCGAGAGCGCGACGAGGTCGTCGCCGCCGAGCAGGGTGCCGACGAGGTCGACGCCGTGCGGGGCGAGGTCGATCACCGCGCCGCCGCCCGGGTCGACGCGCCAGTTGTGCTGCGGAGTCCCGTCGGGCGACCACTCCGGCGGCAGCCAGCAGCCGTAGACGATCCGCACCGCGGTGACCGTGCCCAGCTCGCCGGCCGCCACGATGTCCGCGATCCGCCGGTGGGCGGGGTGGAAGCGCTGGTCGAAGGCGGTGCCGGCGAGGGCGGGGGCGGCGTCGACGAGTGCCTGCGCGCCCGCGACGTCCGGGGCGAGGGGCTTCTCGCACAGGAGCGGGAGGCCGGAGCCGGCGACGGCGGCCACCACGGCGGGGTGGGTGTGGGTGGGGGGTGGCGAGGTAGAGGGCGTGGAGGTCGGGGAGGTGCAGGAGGCCGTCGAGGGCGTCCGGAGTTGCAGGAAAGCCACGTTCCCGCAACGGGGTGGCGGGAACGTGGCTTTCCTGACCCCCGGCGCCGGCCCCGCGGTACGCCGCCACCGCCGCCCGCGCCGCCGCGGGATCCCGGTCGTGCACCCCCACCACCCGCGCCCCCGCCACGGCCCGCATCCCGGGCAGGACGTGGTCGCGCGCCACCCAGCCGCAGCCGACGACGCCCCAGTTCACGACTCCGTGCACCCTCACCACCGGTCCGGCAGGTCGAGCAGCAGCCGCCGGCGCACGGCGTCGGCGACGGGCAGGGGCGTCCACCGCTCCGGGAGGTAGCGCTCGGCCCGCGGCCCGTACTCCTCCGCCCACCGCACGTGCGGCCAGATCCGGCCGCGCGGGCCGCCGGG
Organism: Pseudonocardia broussonetiae; assembly: GCF_013155125.1. Classification (NCBI taxonomy): domain Bacteria; kingdom Bacillati; phylum Actinomycetota; class Actinomycetes; order Pseudonocardiales; family Pseudonocardiaceae; genus Pseudonocardia; species Pseudonocardia broussonetiae. The sequence continues at coordinate 138,553 of NZ_CP053564.1, forward strand.
GTCGCCGTAGAGGGGGTTGGGGCGCAGGGCGGCACCCGGTGCGGGCCGCAGCAGCGTGCGGTCGGGCGGGGCCGCGGCGTCGTCGTCGGCCAGCCCGATCGCCTCGGTACCCATCAGCTCGGCGGGCGTCGCCGGGAGCGCGACGCGGTCCTCGACGGCCGCCGCCGTCAGCTCCTCCTCCGCGTAGGTCGCCGAGCCGGGCAGCAGCGCCGTCCAGCCGGGCGCGTCGAGCGGCAGGCCCGAGCGCCCGGCGGGGTGCGTGGCGTTGTGGCAGTGCCCGAGCAGCACCGCCCCGCCCTCGCCCGCCGCGGCCCGCGCCCGCTCGACGACCCGCTCCTTGTCGGGCAGGAAGTACAGCGCGTCGTGGCACGCGACGTGGCGCGGACGCCCGGGCGCGGGCAGCGGCCAGGGCGCGGTGAGGTCCGCGCACACCAGCGACGCCGCCCCGGGCGGCAGCACGAACCGGTGCGCCAGCCACAGCTTGGCGAACACCACGTCGACGCCGACCAGGTCGCGGTGCCCGTGCGAGGCGAGGTGGCGCAGCAGGTGACCGGCCCCGCAGGCGAGGTCGACGACCGGACGCCCGGCGGGCGGGTGCGCGGCGGTCAGCGCGAGGGCGGCCAGCCAGCTGGGGTCCGACCAGCGGTGCAGGAAGTAGACGCCGACGCGGCCGAGGCCGAGCAGCGTCACGGCGTCGCGCAGCGTCCGCGCGTGCAGCGCCGCCCGCAGCCGTTCCGGCGGCGGCGGGGGCTCGTCCCACCAGTCGTCGGCGTCGGCGAGCAGGGCCACGGCGGCGCCGTCGGGGTCACCGTCGTCGAGCGCGGCGACGGCCCGCTCCCGCACGTCGTCGCGCCCGGCCCGCAGCCACGCGATCCCCGAGACGACCGGCCAGCGCCGCTCCCCGTCGGTGAGCGTGGCGGGGGTGTCGGCGCGCAGCGGGGTGCCGTCGGCCGCGACCCAGGCGGGAGCGGTCACAGCCCGGCCGCCGCGAGGACCGCGTCGTGGTAGCCGGTGACGGGTCCGGCGTGCACGAGGTCGAGGTCGTCGAGCGCCTGCGCCGGGGTGAACGCGGCCGCGCGGGCGTGGTGGTGGACCTGCAGCACGCGGTCGAGGACGTCCGCGGCGTGGAACGCCCGCCCGACCGGGGTGTCCGCGTCGGCGCGAAGCGCGAGCAGGTCCCGCACGCGCCCGGCCAGCGGGTCGGGCAGCGCGGCGAGCTCGCGCTCGGTGAGCCGCTCCAGCAGCGGGTCGAGCTCCGCGCCCAGCAGCGTCTCCCCCGCGAACCCGGCGTCGGGCAGGGCCGCGTTGTGCAGGTGGTGGGCGAGCCCGAGCAGGAACACCGCGCCCGGGTCGGCGTCGAGGTCGTCGGCCAGCAGCGCCCCGAGGACGGCGACGGCCCAGCAGTGCTCGGCGTGGTCCTCCGGCGGCTCGACGACGAGGCGCGGGCGCCCCGGCGCCGTCGCCCCGGCCCGGGGCTGCCGGCGCAGGGCGTCGACGAACGCGGGCGGCGCGACGGGCTCCACCGCCACCGGCGGGGCGACCCGGACCCGGGCCACCGTCGCGGGGTGCAGCGGCCCGGCCACCTCGTCGATCGCCCGGCGCAGCACGGCGTCCGGGTCGGCGACCCCCGTGGCGGCCAGCACGTCGGCGTCGATCCCGGCCAGGCGCGCGCCGGCCAGCGCCGCCGCGCACTCCGCGGCGGCCACCGCGCCCTCGTCGGCGCCGCCCAGGACCGCGGCCCACGCCCGTGCGAAGGACCGGTTCGCGACGGAACCCTCCGCGTGCGCGACCCGCACCCGCTTGAGGTCGGTGACCTCCCGGAACAGCGGCACCACCGCCGCCAGCCGCGCGGTGGGGACCGTCGTCACCCTCGGTCCAGCCAGTCCAGCAGCACCTGCTCCTGCAGGTGCAGCGCGTGCTCGGGCACGCCGCCGTCGGACGTCATCGGCTGCTTGAAGAAGTACCCCAGCTGCTCCTGCGCGCCGCCCTCGCCGCGCCGCGCGGCCTCGGCGACCAAGCGCACCAGCTCCAGCACCAGCGGCGCCGCGAGGATCGAGTCGCGGCACAGGAAGTCGATCTTCATCTGCATCCGCTGGCCCATGAAGCCGACGAGGTCGATGTTGTCCCAGGCCTCCTTGGCGTCGCCGCGGGGGCGGTAGTAGTCGATCCGCACCACGTGGTCGTCGACGTCGTAGCCGAGGATGGAGTCGAGCACCGACCCCTTCGTGTCCAGCTTGCTGGCCAGCGACGACGGGTCGTCGAGGATCTGGCCGTCGCGGTTGCCGAGGATGTTGGTCGAGTACCAGCCCTCGACGGTGAGCGCGCGCGAGCGGAACGCGGGCGCCAGCACCGTCTTGACCATCGTCTGCCCGGTCTTGCCGTCCTTGCCCGCCACCGGCACGTTCTCGCGCGCGGCCAGCTCCAGCAGGGCGGGCACGTCCGGGCCGAGGCTCGGCGTGAAGTTGACGAACGGGCAGCCCTCGGTGATCGCGGCGTAGGCGTAGACCATGCCCGGCGTGATCACCGGGTCGTCGAGGTCGAGGCCCTTCTCGAACGTGTCGAGGTCGCCGAGGATCGCCGACGTGCGGTCCGGCCACGCCTCGGTCGAGGCGAGGTTGACGACGACGACCGTGTCGAGCGACTGCTCCTCGCGGAAGCGACGCAGGTCGTCGCGCAGGTGGGCGACGCGCTCGCGCAGCGGCCCGACGGGCACGACGTTCGCGCCGACCGCGTTGCGGCAGTAGGCCGGGTCGACCACCGCGGGCCACGGCGAGATCGACGCGAGGGGTTCGGCGACGGCGTCGAGCTGCGCCGGCTCGATGACGCGGTGCACCGCGGCCGCCTTCGCCAGGTCGCTGCCGTCGAGGTCCCAGCCCGCGAACACCAGCGACTCGTAGGGCGCGAGCTCCGTGCGGTGCGCCAGCGGGAGGCCGTCGGTGCCGATGGTGCCGAGCCGGAGCTGCTCGATCCCGGCGATGGCGGTCGTCGCGACCGCCCCGCCCAGACCGATGATCGCGACCCCGGTCCGGGGGCCGGTTACCTCTGCCATGGTGTCCCTCTCATCGACCTCTCGTGTCACTGCGAGAGGACTGGTACCCGTCCTCCACCTGGGGAATCGCGGTGTCGCCGTCCGGTCGACGCGCGAGTGGCGGGCGGAGTACCTACTGTTGTAGGCAGGTCGCGTGCGGTCCGACGGCCGGGCGCCGGGCCGGTATTCGGCGATCCCGCGGACGGGTCCGGAGCGGCTCTCCCGGCACTCCCGAGGGCCCACCCCGACGTGATTCATGTCACAGGAGTCCGGGCCGTAGGCTCGACGCAGTGCGCACCGTCCTGCTCGACCTCGACGGCACCCTCGTCGACTCCGCCGCCCTGATCACCACGCACCTGTCCGCCGCGCTGGCCACGATCGGCGTGGCCCGCACGCCGGCCGAGCTGCTCCCCCTCGTCGGCCCGCCGTTCGAGACCGCGCTGCCCGCCCTCGGCCTCACCGCCGAGCAGACCGCCGCCGTGATCACCGTGTACCGCTCCACCTACGACGCCGTCGCGGCCACCGAGACGCCGCTCTACCCCGGCACGGTCGGCCTGCTGGAGCGCCTCGGCGGGCTGCGGCTCGCCGTCGCCACCTCGAAGCCCGAGCACGTCGCCCGCCGGATCGTCGACGGCGTCGGCATCGCGGCGTTCTTCGCCCTCGTCGGCGGCGCCGACCAGCCGAACGGGCGCCTGGGCAAGGCCGCCGTCATCGCCTCGGTCCTCGACCGGCTCGACCTCGACCCGGCCCGCGAGCCCGTCGTCATGGTCGGCGACCGCCACCACGACGTCGACGGGGCCGCCGCCTTCGGCATCCCGACGATCGGGGTGTCCTGGGGCTACGCCGAGCCGGGCGAGCTGGTGGGCGCGCAGAAGGTCGTGGCCGACGCCGACGAGCTCGCCGACACCCTCACCGGGGACGCGACCTGGTCCCGGTAGGCGGTCACCCGGCGGGCGTCTGCACCCAGCCGTAGCTCCGGTTGACCGCGCGGCCCCAGTTCTCGTGCTCGCGCCGGCGCAGGCCGGGGTCCATCGCGGGCTCCCAGGCCGCCGCGCGGTGCCAGTTGGAGCGCAGCACCTCGACGCCCGCCCAGTGCCCGACGGCGAGCCCCGCCGCGTAGGCCGCCCCCAGCGACACCGCCTCGGAGCCCAGCGGGCGCTCCACCGGCACGTCGAGGACGTCGGCGACGAACTGCATGAGCAGGTGGTTGGCCGTCATGCCGCCGTCGACCTTCAGGCGGGTGACGGGCACGCCGGAGTCGAGGTTCATGGCGTCGACGACCTCGCGCGTCTGCCACCCGGTGGCCTCCAGGACCGCGCGGGCGAGGTGGCCCCGGTTGATGAACGACGTCAGCCCGACCATCACGCCGCGCGCGTCGGGGTGCCAGCGCGGCGAGTACAGCCCGGAGAACGCGGGGACGATGTAGCAGCCGCCGTTGTCCTCGACGGTCTCGGCGAGCGTCTCGATCTGCGCCGCGGTGCCGATCATGCCGAGCGAGTCGCGGAACCACTGCACGAGCGAGCCCGTCATCGCGATGGCGCCCTCCAGGGCGTAGACCGGCTCCCCGCCCGTCGCCATGGGCTCCAGCAGGTACCCGACCGTCGGGATCAGCCCGTGCGTCGACTCCGCGATCCGTCCGCCGGTGTTCATCAGCAGGAACGCGCCGGTGCCGTAGGTGCACTTCGCCTCGCCGGGGGCGAAGCAGGCCTGCCCGACGAGCGCGGCCTGCTGGTCGCCCAGCGCCCCCGCCACCGGCACGCCGGGCAGCACCGAGGTGCACGTCCCGTAGACCTCGGCGTTGGACCGGACCTCCGGCAGCATCCGGCGCGGCACGTCGAGGACGTCGAGCAGGGCGTCGGACCACTCCAGCGTGCGCAGGTCCATGAGCATCGTGCGGCTGGCGTTGGTGACGTCGGTGACGTGCCGGCCGCCGTCGGGGCCGCCGGTGAGGTTCCAGATCAGCCAGGACTCCATCGTGCCGAACAGCAGGTCACCGGCCTCGGCGCCCTCGCGCGCGCCGGGCACGTGGTCGAGGATCCAGCGCAGCCGCGGGCCGGCGAAGTAGGTGGCCGGGGCGAGGCCGCAGACGGCGGTGATCAGCGGGGCGTGCCCGTCGTCGGCGAGGCGGGCGACGATGCCGTCGGTGCGCGTGTCCTGCCACGTGATCGCCCGGGAGATCGGGACGCCCGTGCGCCGGTCCCAGACGACGGTGGTCTCGCGCTGGTTGGCGATGCCGAGCGCGACGAGGTCCTCGGGGCCGAGCCCGGCGCTGCGCAGCGCCGCCGGCACGACCCGGCCGACGTTGCGCCAGATCTCGGCGGCGTCGTGCTCGACGAGCCCGGGCGCCGGGTAGTGCTGGCGGTGCTCGCGCTGGGCCACCGCGAGCATCCGGCCCGAGCGGTTGAACAGCAGGCACCGCGTGGACGTAGTGCCCTGGTCGATCGCGGCGACGACGCGCTCCCGCATCACGCCCACCCCCTCATCGCCGCCGCCCCGCCCCGACACGCGCGCAACCAGACCCCGACTCGCGGGCCTCCCCCCGCAAGCCGCGGGCCTGCCCCCGCGAGTCGCGAGCCTCCCCCCGCGAGTCGGGGTGTCGTTGCGCGCGTGTCGCGGTGGCTCACGGCGTCCCCACCACCAGCGAGGCCGAGATCTCCCGGGCCGCCGCGACGAGGTGCACCGCGACCGGAGCCCGCAGCTCCCCGCCGATCCCGAACAGCTCCTCCACCGGCCCGACCACGCCGATCGCGCCCGCCACCAGCCCCCCGCTGCCGCGCAGCGCCGCCGCCGCTCCCCCGGTGCCGGACTCGAACTCCCCGCTGTCGCCCGCCCAGCCCCGGCGCCGCGCGACGGCGAGGTGGGCCTCCAGCGCGGGGACCGTCGAGCAGGTGCGCCCGGTGTAGGGCGTCAGCGCCAGCTCGCGCGGGGGCGGCGTCGCGACGGGGGCGAAGGCGAGCAGGCACTTGCCCAGCGCCGTGGCGTGCAGCGGTTGTTCCTCGCCGGTGCGGATGGTCTGCGGCGTGCCGTCGGGGCGGAAGACGTGGTGCACCAGCCGCACCGCCCCGGCGTCGGGCACGCCGATCTGCACGGCGAGGCCGGTGCTCCCGGCCAGGGAATCGGCCCAGTTCATGGCCCGGGCGCGCAGGTCGTGGCGGTCCCAGCCGCCGCGGCCCAGCTCGCGCAGCGCGTCGCCCAGCACGTAGCGCGCCGACGGGTCCTGCTCGACGAACCCGACCTCCTTCAGCGTCCGCACGATGCCGTGCGCGGTGGGGCGGGGCAGGTCGAGCGCCGCGGCGATCTCGTTGATGCCCAGCGGACGGTCGGTGCTGCCGAGCAGTCGCAGCACCGCCGCGGCGCGCTCGATCGACTGGATGGAACCCGGCACCCGACCCACTGTAGGACCGCGGTGTGATCTGCGGCCGGACGGCGGTTCGACAATGTCGAACACCTCGCGTTGACCCCGATCGTGAGCGTTCCTAGTTTTCGGTCACGGTCCGCTGTGGGGGTGGGCCGACGAGAGAGGACTTCACTGATGAAGAACTCGTTAGTCGGGGAGCTGAGTGCCGAGTTCCTGGGCACGATGATCCTGATCCTGTTCGGCGTCGGGGTCGTGGCGCAGGTCGTCACCGCGCCCGACGGCAGCCTCGGCGACCACGACTCCATCACCTGGGCGTGGGGCATCGGCGTGACGCTGGGTGTCTACGTCGCGGCCCGGCTGTCGGGAGCGCACCTGAACCCGGCCGTCACCATCGCGCTCGCCGCCTTCAAGGGCTTCTCCTGGCGCAAGGTGCTGCCCTACTCGCTCGCGCAGACCGCGGGCGCGTTCGTGGCCGCCCTGATCGTGCGCTTCGTCTACTCCGACCTGATCGCCAAGGTCGACCCCGGCCACACCATCGCCACCCAGGGCATCTACTCGACGCTGCCGGGCAACGGCGTGGAGGGCGTCAGCATCGGCACGGCGTTCTTCGACCAGATCGTCGGCACCGCGATCCTCGTGTTCGTGATCTTCGCGCTCACCACGGCGGCCAACAACCCGCCGATGGCCAACCTCGGCCCGGTGGTCGTGGGCCTGCTCGTCGTCGCCATCGGCATGGCGTGGGGCGCCAACGCCGGCTACGCGATCAACCCGGCGCGCGACTTCGGCCCCCGGCTCGCCTCGTTCATCACCGGCTACGAGACGGCGTGGGTGGACCAGAACGGCACGCCCTACTGGTGGTTGCCGATCGTCGCGCCGATCATCGGCGGCCTGATCGGTGGCGCACTGTTCAAGTTCGCGATCGAGGGCTTCCTGCCCGCCGAGGCGGAGGAGATCACCGTCTCGGAGCCGACGGTGCCCGAGCCCCGTGGGACGACGACCGACACCACCCAGAACGCGTAGAGGAGAGCCTGATGGCCGAGTTCGTCGGAGCAGTCGACCAGGGAACCACCAGCAGCCGCTTCATGATCTTCGATCACAGCGGCAACGAGGTGGGCCGCCACCAGCTCGAGCACGAGCAGATCCTCCCGCAGGCGGGCTGGGTCGAGCACAACCCCGTGGAGATCTGGGAGCGCACCTCGGCGGTCATCCAGACCGGGCTGAACAAGACCGGCCTGTCGTCCTCGGACCTGGCGGCGCTGGGCATCACCAACCAGCGCGAGACGGCCGTCGTGTGGAACCGGCGCACCGGGCGCCCGCTCTACAACGCGATCGTCTGGCAGGACACCCGCACCGACCGCATCGCCACCGCGCTGGACAAGGACGGGCGCGGCGACGTCATCCGGCAGAAGGCGGGCCTCCCGCCGGCCACCTACTTCTCCGGCGGCAAGATCCAGTGGATCCTGGAGAACGTCGACGGGGCCCGGGCGCTCGCCGAGAGCGGTGACGCCATCTTCGGCAACACCGACACGTGGCTGATCTGGCACCTCACCGGCGGCGTCAACGGCGGGGTGCACGTCACCGACCCGACCAACGCCAGCCGCACGATGCTGATGAACCTCGAGACGCTCGACTGGGACGACGAGCTCCTCGGCTTCTTCGACATCCCGCGCTCGATGCTGCCGAAGATCGAGCCGAGCTCGTGCCCCGGCGGGTACGGGTCGACGCTCGCGGGCGGCCCGCTCGGCGGCGAGGTGCTCATCACCGGCGACCTCGGCGACCAGCAGGCCGCCACCGTCGGCCAGGTCTGCTTCGCCCCCGGCGAGGCCAAGAACACCTACGGCACCGGCAACTTCATGCTGCTCAACACGGGCACCGAGCTCGTGCGCAGCAAGGCGGGCCTGCTGACGACCGTCGGCTACAAGTTCGGCGACGACGCGCCGGTCTACTGCCTGGAGGGCTCGATCGCCGTCACGGGGTCGGCGGTGCAGTGGCTGCGCGACCAGCTCGGCATCATCTCCGGCGCCTCCCAGAGCGAGACGCTGGCGCGCCAGGTGGAGGACAACGGCGGCGTGTACTTCGTGCCGGCGTTCTCCGGGCTGTTCGCGCCGTACTGGCGCTCCGACGCGCGCGGCGCCATCGTCGGCCTCTCGCGCTACAACACCAACGCGCACCTGGCCCGGGCCACGCTCGAGGCGATCTGCTACCAGAGCCGCGACGTCGCGGAGGCCATGGAGAAGGACTCCGGGGTGCACCTGGAGACGCTCAAGGTCGACGGCGGCGTCACCGCCAACGAGCTGTGCATGCAGATCCAGGCCGACGTGCTCGGCGTGCCGGTCAGCCGGCCCGTCGTCGCGGAGACCACGGCGCTGGGCGCGGCGTACGCGGCCGGCCTCGCGGTCGGGTTCTGGAAGGACACCGACGAGCTGCGGTCGAACTGGAACGAGTCCAAGCGCTGGGAGCCGCAGTGGTCGGCCGATCAGCGTGACTCGGGTTACGAGCAGTGGAAGAAGGCGGTCACCCGGACGTTGGACTGGGTAGACGTGGGCTGACGGATCCGGCCGCGTACGAACGGACGAAAGGACACACCATGAGATCGGTCGCGCTCTCCCCGCAGGCCCGCGAGGCCGCGCTGGAGGCGATGGCGTCGACCGAACTCGACGTGCTGGTCGTCGGGGGCGGTGTCGTGGGCGCGGGAGCCGCCCTCGACGCCGCCACCCGGGGGCTGACCGTCGGGCTCGTCGAGGCCCGCGACTTCGCGTCGGGGACGTCGAGCAGGTCGAGCAAGCTCATCCACGGTGGCCTGCGCTACCTGGAGATGCTGGACTTCCGGCTGGTCGCCGAGGCCCTCTCGGAACGCGGGCTGCTCATCGAGGAGCTGGCGCCGCACCTCATCCGGCCGGTGCCGTTCCTGTACCCGCTCAAGCACCGCGGGTGGGAGCGGTTCTACGCCGGTGCCGGCGTGGCGCTCTACGACGTGCTCGCGCGGGTGTCGGGCCACAGCGCCGGGCTGCCGCTGCACCGCCACCTCACCCGCAGCGGGGCGCGCAAGATCGTGCCGTCGCTGCGCAAGGACGCCCTCGTCGGCGCCCTGCAGTACTACGACGCGCAGGTCGACGACGCCCGCCACACGATGTTCATCGCCCGCACCGCCGCGGCCTACGGGGCGCACGTGGCCACCCGGTCGCGCGTGGTCGGGCTGCTGCGCGAGGGCGAGCGCGTCACCGGGGCCGAGGTCCACGACCTCGAGTCCGGGCGCACGTTCAAGGTCCACGCGAAGCAGGTCATCAACGCCACCGGCGTGTGGACCGACGACACGCAGTCGATGGTGGGCGAGCGCGGGCAGTTCAAGGTCCGCGCGAGCAAGGGCATCCACCTGGTCGTCCCGCGCGACCGGATCCAGGGCTCGTCCGGGCTGATCCTGCGCACCGAGAAGTCGGTGCTGTTCGTCATCCCGTGGGGCCGGCACTGGATCATCGGCACCACCGACACCGACTGGGACCTCGACAAGGCCCACCCGGCCGCCAGCGCCGCCGACATCGACTACCTGCTCGACCACGTCAACGAGGTGCTGGAGCAGCCGCTCACGCACGCCGACGTGGAGGGCGTGTACGCGGGTCTGCGACCGCTGCTGTCGGGCGAGTCGGAGGCCACGTCGAAGCTGTCCCGGGAGCACGCGGTGGCGCACACCGCGCCGGGGCTCGTCGTCGTCGCCGGGGGGAAGTACACGACCTACCGGATCATGGCGAAGGACGCCGTCGACGCGGCCGTGCACGCCCTGGACGCGAAGGTGCCGCCGTCGGTCACGGAGAAGGTGCCGCTGCTGGGCGCCGAGGGGTTCACCGCGCTGAAGAACTCCCGGTACGTCCTGGCCGCGCGCTACGGGCTGCACGAGGCCCGGATCGCGCACCTGCTCACCCGGTACGGATCGCTGATCCACGAGGTGCTCGACCTCGTGGCCGCCGACCCGTCGCTGGGCGAGGAGCTCGCCGGGGCACCGGACTACCTGCGCGCCGAGGCCGTCTACGCGGCCTCGCACGAGGGGGCCCGGCACCTGGAGGACGTCCTCGCCCGCCGCACCCGCATCTCGATCGAGACCTTCGACCGGGGCATCGGGTGCGTCGACGAGGTGGCCGCGCTCATCGCCCCGGTGCTGGGGTGGAGCGACGACCAGGTGGCGCGGGAGGTCGAGCACTACCGCAAGCGGGTCGACGCCGAGCGGGAGAGCCAGAAGATGCCCGACGACGAGACCGCCGACTCCGCCCGCATGGGGGCGCCGGAGGTAGTACCGCTGCGCTGACGCGCCTGTGAGTGGCAACCGTGCCCAGGGGCACGGTTGCCACTCACGACCCTGCGGCGTTCGTAGCGCGCCGGCGGTCACCGTGCCGGGCCGCCCGGGCGGGGCCTAGCGTGGCGGGGTGAGCGACCTGATCTCGATCGACGACATCGCCGTGGCGGCCGACCGCATCGACGGCCACGTCGTGCGCACCCCGACCGTCCCGTCCCCCGGGCTCTCCGGGCACCTCGGCGTCCCCGTCACGCTGAAGCTGGAACTGCTGCAGCGGACGGGGTCGTTCAAGCCGCGCGGTGCGTTCCACAAGCTGCTGGGGCTGTCCGACGCCGAGCGCGCGGCCGGCGTCGTCGCGGTCAGCGGCGGCAACCACGGGCTCGCCGTCGCCGACACCGCGGGCGCGCTCGGCGTCGCCGCGACGATCGTCATGCCGGAGTCCGTGCCCGCGCGGGCGGTGCAGCTGTGCCGCGCCGCCGGCGCCGACGTCCGGCTCACCCCGGACATGTCCGGCGCGTTCGCCCTGCTCGACGAGCTGGTGGCGGGCGGGATGACGCTGCTGCACCCGTTCGACGACCGCGAGGTCGTGGCCGCGCAGGGCACGGTGGGCCTGGAGTTCGCAGCCGCGGCACCGGGCGTCACCGACGTCCTGGTGAGCATCGGCGGCGGCGCCCTGATCTCCGGGGTCGCCACCGCGTTCCCCGGGGTCCGGGTGTGGGGCGTGGAGACCGAGGGCGCCGACGCCATGACCCGCGCACTCGCCGCGGGGGCGCCGGTGCCGATCGCGCCGACGTCGATCGTCTCGACGCTCTCGGCCCCCCACGTCTCGCAGCTCACGCTCGACCACGTGCGCGAGCGGGTGGAGGAGGTGCTGGTGGTGTCCGACGCCGACGCCGTGCGCGGCACCCTCACCCTCGCCGAGCAGGCCAAGGTCTGGGCGGAGCCGGCCGCGGGGTGCCTGGTGGCGGCCGCCGGCGCGGTGCTCGACCGGGTGGGGTCCGATGCACACCTGGGGCTGGTGGTGTGCGGCGGGAACGTGACGGTGGAGTCGTTGGCGGGGTGGACGGAGCGGTACACGGCCACCCCCTTCCCGGACCGGGCTGGGGTGCGCTGACGGTTCGCGTCCCTCGCCGGGTCTGGCCGCGTCGGAGCGCTGTGGTGGTGACCGTGATCCCGCGGAACGGCAGCGGGCGGTTGGTCGGCCATCCGCGTACGCCTGGTCGTGCGCGGGAGGCCACGAGGTGCGCACGTCCACGTCCGGCCTTGGGCCGGCGGCCACGAGGTGCGCGCCGGACACGGCCGCACCGGCCCGCGCACCGGGTTCGTATGCCGCACACAGGCTGCAGCCGGTGTGTCGACGATGCGCTCGGTGTGCGGGGACGGCGGGAGGAGCGGCTGCGAGGGGTCTGCCGCACCCCCGGGTGTGGGACTCGTTCCCGCGGGCCGTGACGGCTCCCGCGCGCTGAACCGGCTCCCGCCTGCACCGGCTCCCGCGCTGCACCGGCTCCCGCGCTGCACCGGCTCCCGCGCGCCGAGACGGCTCCCGCGCACCGAACCGGCTCCCGCGCGGCCCCGGGAGCGTGCGGGAACGTGAAACGTGCGCGGGAGTCGGGAACGCGCGCGTGAAGCCTGAGCCGCCGGCCCGCGTCCGCACGCACCGGTGCTGCCGCGTTCCGCGGAACGCGATGCGCCCGCCGATCAAGGGCGGATGGTCGCTCGTGGATCACCGACCACGACCATCTGCCTTGATCACCGGCGCAAGGGGGTCGCAAGCGGCCCGGCGGCGCGGCGCGGCACCGGGCTGGGCAGCGTCGCTGCGGCAGGGGCCGGCCGGTCGATGCGGGCCGGGCGGAGCGCCCCACGCCCGACCCCCACCGACGCACACCACAACCACCACGGGATGGGCGTGACGGGTGCGGGTGTTGGGGTGGGTGTGCGTACCGAGGTCGTCGTCATCGGGGCCGGGCAGGCCGGGTTGTCGGCCGCGTCCGGGCTCGCCCGGGCCGGGGCCGATTTCGTCGTGCTGGACGGCGAGGACGGGCCCGGTGGGGCGTGGCGGCACCGCTGGCCCACCCTCCGCGTCGACGACGCCCACCGCATCCACGACCTCCCCGGCCTGCACTTCGACCCCGCCGACCCCACGCGGCCCGCGGCGGAGGTCGTGCCGGAGTACTTCGGCGACTACGAGCGCGAGTTCGGGCTGGCCGTCGAGCGGCCGGTGCACGTCCTCGGGGTCCACGACGCCGATCCGGACCTGCGCGTCGAGACCGACCGCGGCACCTGGACCACCCGCGCGCTGATCAACGCCACCGGCACCTGGACCCGCCCGTTCGTGCCCCGCTACCCCGGCACCTTCGACGGCCGGCAGCTGCACACCGCCGACTACCGCGGGCCCGCCGGGATGGCCGGGAAGCGCGTGGTCGTCGTCGGCGGCGGCACCTCGGCGGTGCAGCTGCTGATCGAGATCGCGGCCGTCGCCGCCGACACGCTGTGGGTGACGCGTCGCCCGCCGGTCTTCTCCGACGACACCTTCGACGGCCGCGCCGCCGTCGCCCGCGTCGAGGAGCGGGTGCGGGCGGGGCTGGCGCCGGGCAGCGTCGTGTCGGTGACCGGGCTGCTGCGGACGTCCGCCGTCCGCGCCGCCGAGGAGGCGGGTGTGCTCGACCGGCGGCCGGTGTTCGACCGTCTCGTGCCCGGGGGCGTCGCCTGGGACGACGGCACGACCTACGACGCCGACGTCATCCTCTGGGCCACGGGCTGGCGGGCCGCGCTAGGTCACCTCGCGCCGCTGCACCTGCGCGGGCCGGGTGGCGGGATCGTCATGGACGGCACGCGGGTGGTCGCCGACCCGCGCATCCACCTCGTCGGCTACGGCCCCAGCGCCAGCACGATCGGTGCCAACCGCGCCGGCCGCACCGCGGCGCGGGAGGTGCTGACCCGGCTGGCGGCGGTCGCGTGACGACGCTCGCCGGCCTCCTCTGCGACGCCGCCGACGGCCGCTTCCCGCCGTCGGACGGCGGCTGGGTACGGGTGCCGCCGTGGCGCGCGGGTGTCGGGGCGGTGCTGGCGTTCACCGGGTTCGCGGTGCTGGCGGTCGACGGCCCGCTGCCCCGTCAGGTCGACGGGTTCGGCGGCGCGCACGACCCGCGCCTGATCACCGCGCTGGCCGGGCCGGACGGCTGGATCGACAGCCTCGACGCGCTGCTCGTCGCCCGCGGCACCGGCGGCCCGCCCGCCCTGCGCGCCCGGAACGACCTCGCCGACCACCCGCGCGCCGCCTTCGCCCGGGCCGTCCGCGACGACGTCCGCGTGCTGGGCCGGGCCGACGGCGACGACGTCGCCGTGCTCGGCCGCGGGATCGCCGGGCTGGCCGAGCTGAGCATGGAGGTGCCGGCCGGGCGTCGCGGCGGCGCCGGCCGGGCACTGGTGCGCGACGCCCTCACGTGCGTGCCGGACGGCGAGGTCGTGGTCGCGGCGGTGGCGCCGGGCAACGCGGCCAGCCTGCGGGCGCTGCTGGCGGCGGGGTTCGTGCCGATCGGGTCGTCGCAGCTGTTCCGCCGCGCACCGGCGCCCTGAGACGCCCGGCTGCGGCTCGCCCGGTTGCAGCAAGGCCACCTTCACGCCATGAACCGTCCACAAGGTGGCCTTGCTGCAACTCTTCGGGGGGCGGAGCGCCGGAAGGACTAGCCGTCCGTCCGCACCTCACTGCCGTCCTGACCCCACCGGGTGTGGAACTTGCCCTCGGCGTCGGTGCGCAGGTAGGTGTGCGCGCCGAAGTAGTCGCGCAGGCCCTGGATGAGGTTGGCCGGGCCGCGCTCGCGGCGGTAGCCGTCGTAGTAGCTCAGCGAGCTCGCGAACGCCGGGATCGCCACGCCCTGCTGCGTCGCCGTCACCACCACCCGCCGCCACGCGTCCTGCGCGTTCGCGACGGCCTCGGTGAAGTAGGGCACCATCAGCAGGTTGTCGATGTCGGGGTGCTCGGCGTAGGCGTCGCGGATCCGGTTGAGGAACTGCGCGCGGATGATGCAGCCGCCGCGCCAGATCGTGGCCATGGCGCCGAGGTCGAGGTCCCAGCCGTTGGCCAGCGAGGCCGCCCGCATCTGCGCGAAGCCCTGCGCGTAGGCCACGACCTTCGAGGCGTAGAGCGCCTGGCGGATGTCGTCGACGAGGCCGTCGGGGCCCTCGCCGGGGACGGGGCCGGCCAGCGTGGCCGCCGCCGCCCTGCGCTCGTCGCGCAGCGCCGAGAGCCCGCGGGCGAACACCGCCTCGGTGATGCCGGTGAGCGGCACGCCCAGGCCCAGGGCGTCGACGGCGGTCCAGGTGCCGGTGCCCTTCTGCTCGGCCTGGTCGACGATCACGTCGACGAGCGGGCCGCCCGTCCGCTCGTCGGTCTTGCCGAGCACCTTCGCGGTGATCTCGATGAGGAACGACTCGAGGTCGCCGGTGTTCCACTCCTCGAAGATCTTCGCGATGGCCGGGGCGTCGAGCCCGCCGACGTGCGTGAGCAGGTCGTAGGCCTCGGCGATGAGCTGGATGTCGGCGTACTCGATGCCGTTGTGGACCATCTTGACGTAGTGCCCGGCGCCGTCGGGTCCGACGTGGACGCAGCACGGCGTGCCGTCGACGACCGCGGCGATCGACGTCAGGACCTCCTCGACCTCCGCGTAGGCCGAGGGGTCGCCGCCGGGCATGATGCTCGGCCCGAGCAGCGCGCCCTCCTCGCCGCCGGACACGCCGATGCCCATGAAGCGCAGCCCGTTGGCGGCGCACTCCTCGGTGCGGCGCTTGGTGTCCGGGAAGTGCGAGTTGCCGGCGTCGATGATGATGTCGCCCTCGTCGAGCAGCGGCGTGAGCTCGGAGATCACGGCGTCGACGGGCTTGCCCGCCTTCACCATGACGATGATCCGGCGCGGCTTCTCCAGCGCGGCGACGAACTCCTCCGTCGTCTCGGCGGCGGTGAACTCGCCCTCGCTGCCGTAGGCCTCCATGAACTCGCGGGTCTTCGCCGTCGTGCGGTTGTGCACGGCGATCGGCACCCCGCGCCGGGCGATGTTGCGGGCCAGGTTCGCCCCCATGACGGCCAGGCCGGTGACCCCGATGCGACTGCTCACAACTCTCCTCACGACGACGGACGATCGGCACTCCGGAGCCATACTGCTGTCTCGGGAGCCCGAAAACAGCAGGCCGGCTCCGAAGTGCCGATGAACACCCTAGAGCGACGCCACCGCGGGGATGATCTCCTTGCCGATCAGCTCCAGGCGCTCGGGCTTCCACACCTCGGGGACCCAACCGTGGGCCTCGTTGATGCCGAGCGCGGCCAGGCCCTGGAGCTGCGTGAGCAGGGCGTCGACCTTCTCGCCCTTCTCCCCCGCGTCCAGCGGGAACATCACCGTCTTCTCGATGGAGTCGTAGTCGCGCCCGACGTCGGCGCAGTGCCCGCGCAGGATCTCGAGCTTGCGCTCCAGGTCCGGTCCGGCGAACAGGTTGCAGGCGTCGGCGTACTGCGCGACCAGGCGCAGGGTCTTCTTCTCCCCGCCGCCGCCGATGAGGATCGGCGGGCGCCGCAGCGGCGCCGGCGTGTTCAGCGTCCGGCCGAGCCGGTAGTGCTTGCCCTCGTAGGGCGCGTCGCCCTCGGCCCACATCTGCAGGCAGATCTGCAGGGTCTCCTCGAGGCGCTCGAACCGCTCGGCCGTGCCGGGGAACGGCAGCCCCAGCCCGATGGCCTCCTCGTCGTTCCACGCGGCGCCGATGCCGAGCCACGCGCGGCCCTTCGACAGGACGTCGAGGGTCGTCACGAGCTTGGCCAGCATGCCCGGCTCGCGGTAGGTGACGGCGGTGACCCAGGCCAGCAGCTGGACGCGCTCGGTGCGCGCCGCGATGTAGCCCAGCGTCGTGTAAGCCTCCAGCATGTCGTTCTCGATCGGGCCGACGGGCCGGATCTGCCAGACGTGGTCCATGACGCTCACGCGGGCGAAACCGGCCTCCTCGGCCGCCACGACGACGCGCGTCAGGTCGTCGGCGAGCCCGGCGGGCCCGCTCGGGTAGGTGAAGTCCGCGACGTGCAGACCGATCTCCACGGTGCTCTCTCTTCCGCGGCCGCCACGCACGACCGCCCGTCACCGACGCTAGACCCGACCGCGAGGCGGTGCCTGGGAGCGTCGATCCCACCCTCGCGACGGCGCAGCGTTCCGCCATCCGGTACGGCGCACTCCCCTCCTGCGGCGGGCGCGCCGTAGCGTGCGCGACGTGGCGGACTACGAAGTGGTGCTCCTGCGGCACGGTGAGACGCTCGGCTACGACGGCGACCTCGGGCTCACCCCGCTCGGCGAGCAGCAGGCCCGCCAGCGCGGCGCCGCGCTCGCCAAGGAGATCGATCCGGGCACGACCGTCCGCATGCCGCACGCGCGCACCGCGCGGGCCATCGCGACAGCCGTCGGGCTGCGGGAGGCGCTGGTCGAGGGCGGGGTCGAGCCCGAGCCGCTGCACCCCGACCCGTGGTTCGACAACCTGCGCCACTCGCTGCACGGCCGGGGCGTCGACGCGTCCACGGCCGTCGCCGAGCGGCTGGCGCTGACCGGCGACCTGCCCGACTGGGCGCGCGAGTACGACCGCTTCGACTCCGACTACCGCTCCGTCGCCGCGGCGGGCGGCCCGATCGAGTACTGGCTGCACAACCCGACGCTGTACTTCGAGCCGCCGCACGTCGCCGCGCACCGGTTCTGGCGCGGCATCGCCGAGGCCCGCGACGACACCGTCGACGACCTGCTCGTCGTCGTCGCCACGCACTCGGCGCCGATGCGCGCGTTCATGGCCACCACGCTGGGCCACGATCCGGGCGAGCCGCACAACCTCGAGGACATCCGCGTGCGCGTGCGCCCCGACGACACCACCGAGGTCGTCTTCCGCGGCACGACCACCGCGATGGTCGTGCCGCCGCACCTGCCCCCGTGGATCGACCGCGCCTGGTTCGAGTCGTTCGGGCGCTAGCTCAGATGTTCATGGCCTCCGGCGGGCGCCCGGGCGGGACGCTGCCCGCGCCGGGGGCGTCGCTCGTCGCCACCGGGGCGTCGAGGCCGAGGGTGTAGGCCGTCATCGACAGCGACCCGTAGGCGTACCCGTCGACGAGCACGTCGGTGCCGCTCCCGGACGCCGCGCCGAGCCCGGCCAGGTAGAGCAGCGGGATGAAGTGGTCCGGGGTGGGCACGGCGAGGTCGAAGTCGCGCGAGCCGGTGATCCCGGGCAGGGCGTCGGGCGAGCCCGTCATCGTGGCGCGGGCGGCGTCGTCGAAGCGCTGCGCCCAGTCGAAGCCCTCGTCGCGGCGGCGCGGGTCCATGCCGCCGAGGTTGTGCACGACGTTGCCGCTGCCGACGACCAGCACGCCGCTCTCGCGCAGCGGGGCGAGCCGCGCGCCGAGCTCGAGGTGCTGGTCGAAGGACTTGCCGGCGTCGATCGACAGCTGCACCACGGGCACGTCGGCCTCGGGGAACATGTGCGCCAGCACCGACCACGTGCCGTGGTCGATGCCCCAGCTGTCGACGTCCTGGCCGACCCACGTCGGCTTGGCGATCTCCTCGACCTCCGCCGCCACCTCGGGAGCGCCGGGCGCGGGGTAGTCGAAGGCGAACAGGTCGCCGGCGAAGCCGAAGAAGTCGTGGATCGTGCGCGGTCGCGGCATCGCCGTGACGGCGGTGGCACCGATGTACCAGTGCGCCGACACGACGAGCACCGCGCGCGGCCGGGGCAGGGCCGCCCCGAGCGCGCGCCAGGACTCGGTGTAGCGGTTGGACTCGAGAGCGTTCATCGGGCTGCCGTGCCCGACGAACGCCGCCGGCATGGTGGTCATGCTCAGGCAGGGTAGGCGAAGCGGAGCACCGCGAGGACCAGCGAGAGGACGCCCAGCACCAGCGGCGGCACGAACGGCTCCTTGCGCCGGACGTGCACGACGACCGCACCGGCCATGACCAGCGCCAGGCCGATCGCGGCGACCGGCACCAGCCAGGTCGCGATGCCGGTGACCGCCGGCAGGATGAGCCCGATCGCCCCGAGCACCTCGAGGACGCCGATGCCCTTCACGGCGGAGTCGGAGAAGTCCTCGGCGAAGCCCATGCCCGACGCCACGAGGGCGGGCCGCGGGCGGGCGAGCTTCATGCCGCCGGCGCCGAGGAAGGCGAGGGCGAGGACGATCTGCAGGATCCAGGCGACGACGGTCACGGTGCGCTCCCAGCGCTCGGACGGACTTGAGTTCTCAAGCAACGTAGCGCAAACAACTTGAACATTGAAGCACTGAGGCCGTTCCGTGACCGGTGGCGCATGATGATCACGTGGTCGCGATCCTGCTGGCGCTCGGCACCGCCCTCGCCTACGGCGTCGCGAACTACCTCGCGCCGGTGCTGGGCCGCCGGATGCCGCTCGCGGCCGTCGCGCTGGGCAGCCAGGTCGCCGGGCTCGCCGTCTCGGTGCTGCTGACGCTCGGCGCCGATCTGACGATGACCGGCCCCGGCCTGGCCTACGCGGTGGTCGCCGGCGCGGCCAACTCCGGCGCGCTCGCCTGCTTCTACCGCGCGGGCCGCACCGGCAACCTCAGCGTGCTGTCCCCCATCACGGCGAGCGGCGCCGTCGTGCCCGTCGTCGTGGGGCTGGTGGCGGGCGACCGGCCCGGCCCGTGGCAGCTCGTCGGCATCCCGGTGGTCCTGGTCGGGATCGTGCTGGCCGCCCGCCGCGGCGGGTCGAGCTCGGGCGGCCGCACCGAGGGCCTCGGCTGGGCCCTGGCCGCGGCCGTCCTGTTCGGCACGTTCCTCGCCACCTACGCCGGTGCGGCCGCCGACTCCTCGCCCGGAGCGCTGGTGTGGTCGCGCGTCGCGCTCGTCGTGACGACCGGGGTGGGGGTCGTGCTGCTGCGCGCCCCGGTCCGGGTGGGGGCGCGCGACGGCGCGCTCGTCCTCGTCCCCGGCCTGCTGCTGGCCCTGGGCACGTTCGCGTTCGGCGAGGCCACCCGCACCGGGCTGCTCAGCGTGGTCTCGGTGATCGCCACGCTCAACCCGGTCGTCACGGTCGTGCTCGCGTTCGTGCTGCTGCGCGAGCGGCCGTCCGGGCTGCAGCGGGCGGGTGCCGCGCTGGCGCTGGCCGGGATCGTGCTGCTCGCGTCGGGCTAGCTGCTCGCGTGGGGCCGGCTGCTCGCGTCGGGCCTGCTGCTCGCGTCGGGCGGGCTCAGAACGCCGGCCAGGGGATGGCCGGGCCGTACCCGGTGGGCTCCGGGAAGCGCGGCTCGGCGAGCAGGGCGTCGACGCGGGAGGACAGGGTGCGCACCTCGCGGCGCGTGACGTGCTCGCCCAGGACGTCGGCGAAGCTCCCGTCGAGCTCGGCGCGCAGCTTCTCCAGCGACTCGACGACGTCGCCGGGCAGCGGCTCGCCGACCCAGCCCCACAGGACCGTGCGCAGCTTGTCCTCGACGTGCAGCGTCAGGCCGTGGTCAACGCCGTAGAGGTACCCGTCGGTGCCGGCCAGCACATGCCCGCCCTTGCGGTCGGCGTTGTTGACGACGACGTCGAACGCCGCCATCCGCCGCAGCGCCGGGGTGTCGGCGTGCACGAGGACGGCGGGCTCGCCGCGGTCGCCGCGGGCGCGCAGCACGCCGATCCAGCCGTCGGGGACCTTCTTCGGCGAGCAGACGTCGACGAGCGCGCGCTCGTCGTCGGTGTCGACCCAGGCCTGCACCATCCCGGGGCCGAACGGGCCCTCGCGCAGCAGCGTCGGCGGCACGACGTCGAACCCGGCCGCCTCGGAGACCAGGTAGGAGCCGACCTCACGACCGGCGAGCGTGCCGTCGGGGAAGTCCCAGAGCGGGCGCTCGCCGCGGACCGGCTTGTAGACGCACTTCGCCTCGACCCCGTCGGCGCTGACCGTGCCGAACAGCGTGGCGTTGGAGGCGTCGACGAGGCGACCGGTGATCTCGATGCGGCCGTGGCGGAGCAGCTCCGGCACCGCCGGGTCGCGGGCCGAGGAGGAGGTTCCGGTCACCGAGGTGCGGCCTCAGTCGCCGGCGGGTGTGCGCTGGCGGTAGCCGTTGAGCCGCACGCAGACGTGACCTTCGGGGTCGAGGGCCTCGGCGCACAGCGGGCACGGCGGGCGCCCGGCGGAGACGACCTTCTCGGCGCGGTCGGCGAACGCCTGCGCCTGGGTCGGGGAGAGGAACACGCGCAGCGCGTCGGGGCCCTCGTCGGTGTCGTCGAGCACGACCGACTCGTCGACCTCCTCCTCGCTCACCGCGAGGAGCTCGACGACGACCGACTTCGAGTCGGCGTCCCAGCCCAGGCCCATCGTGCCGACGCGGAACTCCTCCTCGAGCGGCACGGCGAGCGGGTCGAGGTCGGTGCCGTCGGCCGGGCCGGCGGGTCCGTCGTCGCCGAAGCGGCGGTTCACCTCCTCCAGGAGGGCGGCGATGCGCTCGGCGAGCACCGACACCTGCTGCTTCTCGAGGAGCACGCTGATCGTGCGCGAGTCCTCGATGGCCTGCAGGTAGAAGGAGCGGTCGCCGGGCTCGCCGACGGTCCCGGCGACGAAGCGCTCGGGCTGGCGGAAGACGTGGATGACGCGTGACATGGCCCCTCCAGAGTAGCCCCGCGCGTCACGGTCGGCACGCCGCGCGTCAGGTGGTCCCGCCCACCACGGCGTCGGAGCTGCGGGCGGCGGTGCGGCGGCGGCGCTTGGGGGCCGGCGGGACCAGCCCGGCGACGTCGCCACCGAGGTCGTTGACGCGCGCCACGAACGGCCGCGTCTCCGTGTAGTGCACGACGCTGATCGAGCAGGTGTCGACCATGATGCGCTGGAAGTTGTCGAGGTGCGTGGCCAGCGCGTCGGCCAGGACCGACTTGATGACGTCCCCGTGGCTGCACGCGAGCCAGACCGCCTGCGGCCCGTGCTCGGCCGCGATCCGCGCCCCGTGCCGGCGCACCGCGGCCACCGCCCGCGCCTGCATCGCCGCGAGGCCCTCGCCGTCGGGGAACACCGCGGCCGACGGGTGGCCCTGCACGACCTTCCAGAGCGGTTCCTTGCCGAGCTTCTTCAGCTCCGCGCCGGTCCAGGTGCCGTAGTCGACCTCGGCCAGGTCGGGCTCGGTGAGCGGGGTGAGCCCCCGGGCGGCCGCGAGCGGCGCCACGGTCTGCTCGCAGCGCAGCATGGGCGAGCAGACGATCTCGGCGATCGGCACGCCGTCGAGCCGGCCGACGACCTTCTCCGCCTGCCCGCGCCCGGTCTCGTCGAGCTCGACACCGGGGGTGCGGCCGGCCAGCACGCCGGCGGTGTTCGCCGAGGAGCGTCCGTGGCGCAGCAGGATCAGGGTGGTCACGGCTCGACCCTACGTGGCAGCGCGATCAGGGGGCCGGGCGCTCAGGTGCCCGGGCGCTCAGGTCGCCGCGAGGCGGCCGGTGCTCAGCGCCGCGAGCAGCAGCAGCCCCAGGCCCACGCGGTACCAGACGAAGACGTAGACGCTGTGGCCCTCGACGTAGCGCAGCAGCCAGGCGATCGTCGCGTAGCCGACGCCGAACGCGATGACGGTCGCGACGATCATCTGCAGCACGCTCGGCCCGTCGCCGGCGAACACGTCGGGCAGCTGGAACAGGCCCGCCGCGAACACCGACGGGATGGCCAGCAGGAACGAGTAGCGGACGATCGCGGGACGTGTCATGCCCAGGAACAGGCCGGCGGTGATCGTGCCGCCGGAGCGCGAGACGCCCGGGATCAGCGCCATGGCCTGCGCGAACCCGAGCAGGATCCCGTCCTTCGGGGTGATCTTGCGCAGCTCGATCTGCTGGCGGCCGACGCGCTCGGCGAGCCCCAGCAGCAGGCCGAAGACGATCAGCGTCGTCGCCACCAGCCAGAGGTTGCGGCCCACGGTCTGGATCTGGTCCTCGAACAGCAGCCCCAGCACGGCGATCGGGATGGTGCCGATGATCACCAGCCAGGCGATCTTGTAGTCGTCGGTGATCCGCACCATCGGCGTCGAGAAGCCCCGCCACCACACCGCGACCAGGTGCCCGATGTCCTTGGCGAAGTAGACGACCACGGCGAGCTCCGTGCCGAGCTGCGTCACCGCGGTGAACGCGGCGCCCGCGTCGCGGCCGAAGAACACCTCGGACGTGATCCGCAGGTGGGCGGACGAGGAGATCGGGAGGAACTCCGTCAACCCCTGCACCAGTCCGAGTACGAGAACTTCGAGCCACGTCACGTCGAGCGACCGTACTGGGGCCGGTGATCGACCCCGCCGTAGGCTCCCCGCCGTGCAGAGGCGACGGGTGGGCAGCAGCGGGCTGGAGGTCTCGCGCATCGGCCTGGGCACCCTGACCTGGGGCGCCGACACCGACCTCGAGGCCGCGACCGCGCAGCTCACCGCGTTCGTCGACGCCGGCGGCTCGCTGGTCGAGACCGCCGACGGCTACGGCGACGGCCTCGCGCAGGAGACGCTCGGCGCCGTGCTCGCGGCGTCGGTGCCGCGCGAGTACCTCGTGATCGCCGGGCGCGCGACGCTGCCCGGCGGCCCGCTCGGCGACAGCGCCGCCCGCGGCGCCCTGCTCACCGGCCTGGACGCCACCCTCAAGCGCCTGGGCACCGACCACCTGGACCTCTGGCAGCTCCCGGCCTGGGACGCCACCGTGCCGCTCGACGAGACGCTCTCGGCGGTGCAGGTCGCCGTCCTGTCGGGCAAGGCCCGCTACGCCGGGCTCGTCGCGCCGCGCGGCTGGCAGCTCGCCACGGTCGCCGAGCGGGGGCGCGCGCTGGGCGCGATCACGGTGCCGGTGTCGGCGCAGGTCGAGTACTCGCTGCTGGCCCGCGACGTCGAGGCCGAGCTCGTGCCGGCCGCGGTGCACCACGGCGTCGGGCTGCTGGCCTGGGCGCCGCTCGGGCGCGGGGTGCTCACCGGCAAGTACGCCGACGGCACTCCCGCCGACTCGCGCGGCGCCTCGGCGACGCTCGCCCCCTACGTCGAGGCGCGGCGCAACGAGCGCTCCGCGCGGATCGTGCAGGCCGTGCTCACCGCCGCCGACGGGCTGGGGACCTCGCCGCTCGCCGTCGCGCTGGCGTGGGTGCGCGACCTGCCGGGCGTCGCCTCGGCGGTGGTCGGGGCCCGCGACGCCGCGCAGCTCGCCGCGTCGATGGCCACGGAGTCGGTGACGCTGCCCGCGGAGATCCGCGCCGCCCTCGACGACGTGAGCACGCCCGGCTGAACTGGTCCGGCCGCAGGGGTCGCCGAGGGACCTGGCACCGCGTCCGCGCCGCGCCTATCGTGTGGGGCCAGTCGCCGCTCGGTGCGGCGCGGCGAACTGCGGAGGTGCCGGTGGCCCGGAGCACGACCACCACCGACGTCGAGGGGGACGCGGTCGACGGGGAGTGGGAGTACCGCCCGATCGACATCCCCGGGGACGTCTCCCGGGTGACGGCGGCGGTGCGGCTCGCTATCCAGGCGGAGTTCGGGGGCTGGGAGCTGTCCCGCGTCCGGCTCTACCCCGGCGGCGTGCGCAAGGTGACCCTGCGCCGCAAGCGCAGCAACCGGATGCTCCCCGAGATCTCCTTCTAGGCCGGTACTAGCACGACCTTCCCCGTGGTCCCCCGCGAGCCCAGCAGCCGCAGCGCCTCGGGCGCCTGGTCCAGCGGCAGCTCCGCGCTGACCAGCGGGTCGATCGCGCGGCGCGCCCAGAGGTCCTCGATGACGCCCTGCCACTCGTCGATCCGCTCCGGGGCCATCGTGCGGTAGAAGCCCCAGTGCACGCCCACGACCTCGTAGTTCTTGACCAGGACGTGGTTGGTGGGGGCGTCGGCGATGCGCCCGCCCGCGAACCCGATGACCAGGATCCGGCCCTCGAACGCGACGACCCGGCGCGAGAGGTCGAAGATGTCGCCGCCGACCGGGTCGAAGACCACGTCGGCCCCGCGGCCCCCCGTCAGCTCCTTGACGCGCGCGACGACGTCCTCGGACGCGTAGTCGACGACGTCGTCGGCCCCCAGACCGCGCACCACGTCGCACTTCGCCGGGCCGCCCGCGGTGCCGATGACGCGGGCGCCCAGCGCCTTCCCGATCTGCACCGCCGCACTGCCGACGCCGCCGGCCGCCGCGTGCACCAGCAGGGTCTCCCCCGCCCGCAGCCGCCCGCGCTGCACCAGCGCGCAGACGCCCGTCTGGTAGGTGACGAACAGCCCGGCGGCCTGCCCGGCCGTCATCCCCTCGGGCCACGCCATCGTCGACGCCGCGTCGAGGACGGCCAGCTCGGCGTACCCGCCGCGGCCGACCGGTGGGGTGCCGAGGACGCGGTCGCCGACCGCGGCACGCGCCCCCTCCCCCGCCGCGACGACCTCGCCCGCGATCTCCAGCCCGGGCGTGAACGGCAGCTCCGGGCGCTCCTGGTACTTCCCCTGGCACACGAGGATGTCGGGGAAGTTGCAGGCCACGGCGTGCACGCGCACGAGCACCTGCCCCGGCCCGGGCTCCGGGTCGGGCAGCTCGCCGAACTCCAGGACGTCCGACGGGTTGCCCAGGCGTGAGACCTGCCAGCCCTTCACCGGTGGTCCTCCCACGTGACGGCGGGCGGCGCGCCGGCGCCCTTCGGACCGGGCACCCCGCGGAAGCCGTAGGGCGCGGGCTCGCGGCCGGGCTGGACGAACCAGCACTCGCCGGCCTCCGCGCGGTCGAGGATCGCCTCCACGGCGTCGGCGACGTCGTCGGCCGTGAGCAGCGGGAAGTCGCCGAACTGGTCCTTCGCGTGCGCGATCAGCGGGGTGTCGGCGAACCCGGGGCACAGCGCGGCGACGCGGATGCCCTCGCCGGCCAGCGTGGGCGCGACCGACCGGACGTAGCCGACGACGGCGTGCTTGGTGAGCGTGTAGATCGGGTCGCCGGGCATCGGCACCAGGCCGGCCAGCGACGACGTCGCGATGATCGTGCCGCCGCCGCTGCGGCGCAGTGCCGGCACCGCGGCGGCCAGGCCGAACACCACGTGGTCGACGTTGACGCCCATGATCTTGCGGTAGGCCTCGACGTCGAGGTGCTCGATGCCGGACTGGCCCGCGGTGGTGCCCGCGTTGAGGAAGGCGATGTCGAGGCCGCCGAAGTGGTCCTCCACCTCCTCCACGACGCGGCCGATCACCTCGGGGTCGGTGACGTCGGCGGGCACGGCGAGCCCGCCGATCTCCGCGACGAGCTCGCGGGCGCGCGCCTCGTCGCGGTCGACCACCGCCACCCCGACGCCGGCCGCGGTGAGCCGCCGCGCCACCGCCGCCCCGATGCCCGACGCCCCGCCGGTGACCAGCGCGCTCTTGCCGTTGAGATCCATCACGAGTTCCTCAGGAAGGTGTCGAGTACGCGGGTGCCGAACTCGAGCGCGTCGACCGGGACGCGCTCGTCGATGCCGTGGAACAGCGACGCGAAGTCGAGGTCCGGGGGCAGCCGCAGCGGGGCGAAGCCGAAGCAGGCCATGCCCAGCTCGGCGAAGGCCTTGGCGTCGGTGCCGCCGGAGAGCATGTACGGCACGGTGGCCGCCGTCGGGTCCTCGGTGCGCAGCGCGGCGGCCATCGCGTCGGTGAGCGGGCCGCCGAACGGGGTCTCGACGGGCGGCAGGTCGGTGACCCAGCTGCGCGTGACGTCCGGGCCCAGCAGCTCGTCGACCTCGCGCAGGAACGCCTCCTGGCGCCCCGGCAGCACCCGGCAGTCGACGACCGCCTCGGCCGTGGAGGGGATGACGTTGGCCTTGTAGCCGGCCTTGAGCATCGTGGGGTTGGCCGTGTCGCGGATGGTGGCGCCCACGATCCGCGAGAGCGGCCCGAGCTTGGCGAGCGAGCCCTCCAGGTCGTCCTCGGGGAACTCCAGCCCGGTGAGCTCGGACATCTGCTCGAGGAACGCCCGGACCGTGTCGGTGATCGTCAGCGGGAACGTGTGGTTGCCCAGCCGCGCGACCGCCTCGGCCACCTTCGTGACGGCGTTGTCGTCGTGCAGGAACGACCCGTGCCCCGGCTTCCCCTTCGCCTGCAGCCGCATCCAGGCGATGCCCTTCTCGGCCGCCTCGATGAGGTAGACGCGGCGGTCCTCGGCGAGGGTGAGGGAGAACCCGCCCACCTCGCCGACGGCCTCGGTGCAGCCCTCGAACAGGTCGGGCCGGTGCTCGGTGAGCCAGTGCGACCCGTACGCGCCGCCGGCCTCCTCGTCGGCGAGGAAGGCGAACACGATGTCGCGCGGGGGCACCACGCCCTCCCGCTTGAAGCGGCGGGCGACGGCGATCGTCATCGCCACCATGTCCTTCATGTCGACGGCGCCGCGCCCCCACACGTAGCCGTCCTGCACCGCCCCGGAGAACGGGTGCACCGACCACTCCGACGGCTCGGCGGGCACGACGTCGAGGTGGCCGTGGACCAGCAGCGCGCCGCGGGAGGGGTCGGCCCCGGGCAGGCGGCAGAACACGTTGTCGCGCCGCGGCGCCCCGGACTCGACCACCTCGGTCTCGAAGCCCACCTCGGCGAGCTTGGCGGCCACGTACTCGGCGGCCTCGCGCTCGCCGGTGACGGTGTCGGGGTCGCCGGTGTTGGTGGTGTCGATCCGGATGAGGTCGGAACAGAGCTCGACGACCTCGTCGACGGCGGAGTTGGTCACGCGGACTTCCTACCACCGCACCCCGACCGCCCACCGCACCCGCATCACGGCCGTACGCTCGCGGCATGGCCCGGCTGCTCGTGGTGGAGGACGACGAGACCATCGGCACGGTGCTGGACTCCAGCCTGCGGGCCCACGGCCACGAGGTGTCCTGGACGCGCACCGGCCGCGGCGCGCTGGCCGCGGCCGCCGGGCACGACCCCGACCTGGTGCTGCTCGACCTCGGCCTCCCCGACCTCGACGGCGTCGAGGTCTGCCGCCGCCTGCGCGTGCAGCTGCCCGGCGCCGTGCTCGTGGTGCTGACCGCGCGCACCGACGAGATGGACGTCGTCGTCGGGCTGGAGGCGGGCGCCGACGACTACCTCACCAAGCCCCTGCGCCTCGACGAGCTCCGCGCCCGCATCCGCGCGCACCTGCGCCGCGGCGGACCGGCGTCGTCGTCGCGGGGCACCGTCGAGCTCGGCGCGCTGTTCCTCGACCTCGCGGGCCGCCGCGTCACGGTGGCGGGCGCGGAGGTGTCGCTGCGCGCCAGGGAGTTCGACCTGCTCGCCCGGCTCGCCGCCGACGCCGGGCACGCCGTCAGCCGGGAGACCCTGATGAGCGACGTGTGGGACGTCAACTGGTTCGGCTCGACGAAGACGCTCGACATGCACATCGCGGCACTGCGCCGGCACCTGGGCGCGACGGGGGCGCGGGGCCTGCCGGAGATCGTCACGCTGCGCGGCCACGGCTACCGGTTGGACCCGCCGACCTAGCCGGAATGCATTCCCGGCGCTATTCTTGTGAATGCAGGCAGAAAACGATTCCACCGTTCTACACCTCCAGGATAACACCGCCGCCGGGCCGTCCTACGAGCAGGAGCGCGACGCCGAGACGGCCGTGCTCCACCGGCTCCACGCGCTGCTCGCCGCGGAGACGGCGGCCGCCTCCGACCGCGCCCGCGGCGTCCTGGCCGAGCGCGCGGGCGGCGAGCTGAGCGCCCGCTGGGAGCGCGACGTGTCGGCGCACCGCTGGTCGGAGCGGGTGTCGGCGCTGCGCGCGGCCCGCTCGGGGCTGTGCTTCGGGCGGCTCGACCACACCGACGGGGCGACGAGCTACGTCGGGCGCACCGGGCTCACCGACCCGGACGGCACCGACGCGGACGGCGTCGACGGCACCGGCAGCGCGCAGGTCGACTGGCGCGCGCCCGCGGCCCGCCCGTTCTACTGCGCGACCCTGGCGACGCCGCTCGGGGTGGTCCGGCGCCGCCACTTCGAGATCGCCGGGACCGCACCCGCCGAACGGGTCGCCGACTTCCACGACGACGTCCTCGACAGCGGCGCCGACACCGGTTCCGCCTCCGACCCGGCACTGCTCGCCGCGCTCCGGGCGCCGCGCGGGTCGACCATGCGCGACATCGTCACCACGATCCAGGCCGAGCAGGACGAGATCATCCGGCTGCCGCTGCCGGGCGTCGTGGTGATCGAGGGCGGCCCGGGCACGGGCAAGACCGCGGTCGCGCTGCACCGCGTCGCCTACCTGCTCTACACCTACCGCGAGCGGCTCGCCCGCAGCGGCGTGCTCGTCGTCGGCCCGAGCGCGGGTTTCGTCTCCTACGTCGGGGGCGTGCTGCCCGCGCTGGGCGAGTCGGCGGTGGTGTTCACGACGCCCGGGCGGCTCGCGCACGGCGTCGTCGCCACCGCGCTCGACCCCGACGACGTGGCCCGCGCCAAGGGGTCGCTCGCGGTGCTGGAGGTCCTGCGCCGCGCCGTCGCCGACCGCCAGGAGCTGCCGGCGTCGCCGATCACGATCGATCTGGACGACGTCACCGTCGAGGTCGACCGCGCGACCGCGGCGCAGGCCCGCCGCCGGGCCCGCGACACCGGGGCGACCCACCACGCCGCCCGCGCGGCGTTCCGCGACGCGCTCGGCGCCCTGCTCGTCGCGCAGGGCGTCGAGCGGCTGGGGGCGGACCTGGAGGACCCGCCGGAGATCGCGGCGATCCTGCGGGAGCTGGGCGAGGAGGTCGGGCCGTCGGGGGCCGCGCAGGTGACCGAGGAGCTGCGCCGGGAGCTGCGCGACGACCTGCGCCGCGACCCCGGCTTCCACGACGCCGTCGAGCGGCTCTGGCCGGTGCTGACCCCGGAGCGGGTGCTCGACGACCTGCTCTCCTCGCCCGACCGGCTGGCCTCCGCGGGGGCCGGCCGCGGGCTGCTGCGGCCCGCGGGCGCGGCGTGGACGGTCGCCGACGCACCCCTGCTCGACGAGCTGGCCGAGCTGCTCGGCCCGCCACCGGCGCCGCCCGCGGCGAGCACCGAGGACGACGAGCGCGCCTACGCCGCCGAGGTGCTCGCCATCCTGGAGTCGGCCGACCGCAACCTCGCCGGCGAGGACCCCGACGAGCTGCGCCCCACCGACTTCGTCACGGCCGACGTCCTCGCGGCGCGGCAGGTGCCCGGGCGGCTCGCGGGCGTCGCCGAGCGCGCCGCGGGCGACCGCGAGTGGCGCTACGGGCACCTCGTCGTCGACGAGGCGCAGGAGCTCTCGGCGATGGACTGGCACGTCCTGCTGCGCCGCTGCCCGACGCGATCGGTCACCGCGGTGGGCGACCTCGCCCAGCGCAGCGCCCCCGCCGGGGCGCGCACCTGGGCCGACGTGCTCGCCCCGGTGCTCGGCGACCGCTGGGCCCGTCGGACGCTCACCGTCAACTACCGGACGCCCGCGGAGATCATGGCGCTGGCCGCCGGGGTGCTGGCGGAGTACGCGCCGGAGCACCGGCCGCCCGCGTCGGTGCGGGAGACCGGGGAGAATCCCTGGGAGCGGACGGTGCCCGTCGCCGACCTGGGTACGGCCGTCCGGACGGCCGTCGACGAGGAGGCTGCTCGGCTGGGGCGCGGGACGCTGGCCGTGATCGCCCCCGACCCGGCTGCGCTCCCCCCGCTGCCCGTGCCGGTGCACTCGCCCGTGTCGGCGAAGGGCCTCGAGTTCGACGTCGTCGTGCTCGTCGACCCGAGCGGATCCGGGCGCACCACCCGGCCGACCTCTACGTGTCGATCACCCGCGCCACCCGGCGGCTCGGGATCCTCCGGGTGGAGCAGCCCGGCAGCGGACGGTAGCCGGAGCCGGGCACGGGGCTGCGCCGGGCGGGCGAGAGTTGGGGCCGCGGTGGGCGTCGGTTGCCCGTCCGTTGACCGTGCGTGAGCGAACCTGGACCCATGACGGTCACCCGGCTCGCGCCCCGCCCGGCGACCCGTGGCGCCGCGCTGCCCCGCCTGATCGTGCTGCACCCCAACGACGGGTCGCTGACGATCGCGCGCGTCCTCGCCCGCCGCGGGGTCGCGGTGCACCTGCTGACGAGCCCGGCGTTCGCGCACGCGCTGCGGTCGCGGTGCGTCACGGGGACGGTGCTGCCCGACCCCGCCGTCGCGCCCGAGCGGTGGACGAGCGAGCTGCGCCGCCTCGCCGACGACGGCGGCGGCGTCCTGCTCTCGGCCTCCGACGCGGCCACGACGTACCTGTCCGAGCACCGCGCCGCGATCCCCGCGGCGCTGCGCTCGTTCGAGTCCGCCGACGGCGCGCACCTCGGGTTGATGGACAAGCACCGCCTCTACGAGCTCGCCGCCGAGGCGGGCGTGCGGACACCGTGGATGCACCTCGTGTCCACCCGCGACGAGCTCGACGCCGTGCGCGGCGCGCTCACCTACCCCTGCATCCTCAAGGCCACGCTCGGCCACCTCGCGCGGGAGAAGGCCGGCTTCGGCACGACCCGGCTCGACTCGGAGGCGGAGCTGGAGGAGAAGGTGGGCATCCTGCTCGGCCTGGGGCTCGACGTCGTGCTGACCGAGCTCGTCCCCGGCCCGGAGACGGCGCTGGAGGGCTCGGTGCTGGTGCGGACGGCGTCCGGCGAGGTGGCGCTGCGCTACGGCCGCCGCAAGATCCGGCAGTGGCCCGTCGACTACGGGGTCGGCTCGATGCTGGAGTCGTTCGACGTCCCCGAGGCGCACGCCCACCACCTGCGCCTGCTGGAGCACACCGGGTTCGTCGGCATCGCCTCGTGCGAGATGAAGCGCCACGCCGTCACCGGCGAGCTGCACCTCATCGAGATCAACGTGCGGATCCCCGGCAACTTCGGGCTGTCGCAGGCCTGCGGCGCCGACGGGCCGTGGCGCCTCTACGCCTCGCTGGTCGGGCTGCCGCTGGACGCCCAGCCGCGCCCGGTGCCCGGCCGCAAGGTCTGGCTGCCCGAGGAGGACCTGCGGACCGTCCGCTTCCGCCTGCAGAACGGCCTGACCACCGTGCCCGAGGTGCTGGCGACGTTCCGCGGCGTCCGCGACGCCGGGGTGCTGTCGGTGCGCGACCCGCTCCCCGGCCTCACGTGGGCGGCCGAGCTCGCCACCCGCCGCCCCCGGCGCCTGGTCCGGGAGGCGCTGGCCCGCTCCTCGCGCCCGTGGCGGCGCTGACCCATCATGGGTCGATGCGACACCGGATCGTCGGGCTGGCGGTCGTCGCCGCGCTCCTGACCATCGCCCTGTTCGGCGGCCCCCTGGCCGCGGTGATGGCGATGTACATGCTGAACGCCGAGCACTCCGAGCTCGACAAGGCCACCGACACCCTCGCCCTGTCCCTCACCGCGGAGTTCGCCCGCGGGGAGCCGCCCGCCGCGCTGCCCCCCGTCGACGGCGTCACCTTCACCCTCTACGACGCCGTCGGCGCGCGGCTCGTCGGCGACGGGCCGGCCGTCGCGGACGGGCCCGTCGGGGACGTGCTGGCGGGCGAGGGCATCGTCGACGGCGACGGCGCCGGGGTCTTCCTCGTCGTCGTGCCGCTCTACGACGGCGACCGCGTCGTCGGCGCGCTGCGCGGCGCGGCCCCCCAGGCGCCGACCTACCTGCGGATCGCGCTCGCGCTCGCGCTGATGGCGGCGGGCGGGCTCGTCGCCGTCGGCGCGGTCTGGCTGGTGTCGCGGCGCCTGGCCGCCCGCCTCGCGCGCCCGCTGGAGGACCTGGCCGCCGCCGCGCGCACCGTCGGCGCGGGCGACTTCACCGCCTCCGCGCCGACCTCGCGGATCCCGGAGATCGACGAGGTGGGCACCGCCCTCAACGGGGCCGCCGCCCGGATCGGCGGGCTCGTGGCCCGCGAGCGCGCGTTCTCCGCCGACGCCTCCCACCAGCTGCGCACCCCCCTGGCCGGGCTGCGGCTCGGGCTCGAGGCCGCGCTGGACACGCCGGGGCAGAACCTGCACACCGTCGTCGTCACCGCGATGGCCGGGGCCGACCGCCTCGAGCGCACCATCGACGACCTGCTCTCCCTCACCCGCGACACCGACCGCCCCGGCGAGGCCCTCGACCTCGGCGCCCTGCTCGACGGCGTGCGTCGCGAGTGGACCGGTCCGCTCGCCGCCGCCGGCCGCAGCCTGTTGGTCACCGTGCCCGCCGACCCGCCGGTCGCCGCCGCCTCCACCGCCGCGCTGCGCCAGGTGCTCGGCGTCCTGCTCGACAACGCGGTGCGCCACGGCGGCGGCGCGGTCACCGTGACCGTCCGCGACGCGGGTGACGCGCTGGCCGTCGACGTCACCGACGGGGGCCCGGGCGTCACCGGGTCGGAGCAGGAGCTGTTCACCCGGCGCTCCGAGGCGGCCGACGGCCACGGCATCGGGCTGGCCCTGGCCCGCAGCCTCGCCGAGGCCGAGGGCGGGCGCCTGCTGCTCGCCGGACGCCGCCCCGCGCGGTTCAGCGTGCTGGTGCCGCTCGCACCGGTCCCCGCCCGCACGCCGTGAGGGGCGTCGGTTATTGTCTTCCCCAGTGCGCGGCCCCGGCCGCGAACGGTCCGAGTGGCGGAATGGCAGACGCGCTAGCTTGAGGTGCTAGTGCCCTTCAACGGGCGTGGGGGTTCAAGTCCCCCCTCGGACACCCACACAGATGTGCCCCACCGGGATCCCCGGGCGCGACGGTCCCCCTAGGATCCGCCCGTGCCCGCTGCGCAGTCGCCGACCACCCGTGCCCGCGACCTCGACCGCAGCGCCGTCTGCGCGGTGCTCGACACCGCGTACGCCGACGGTCAGCTCGACAAGATCGAGCACGGGGCCCGCACGACCGCGGCGATGGCCGCGAAGACGCTCGGGGAGCTGCGGGCGCTGGCCGACGACCTGCAGGTCGAGCAGGCGCTGCCGCCGCTGCGCACCCCGCGTCCGCCCGGGTCGCCCTCACGCCGGCGGCG
The DNA here is from genome assembly GCF_013155125.1 of Pseudonocardia broussonetiae. NCBI lineage: Bacteria > Bacillati > Actinomycetota > Actinomycetes > Pseudonocardiales > Pseudonocardiaceae > Pseudonocardia > Pseudonocardia broussonetiae. The sequence goes on from NZ_CP053564.1 coordinate 172,049, forward strand.
GATCACGACCGGGCTGGTGGCGAGCCTGCTGTTCCTCGGCGCCGGCTTCGGGATCGGGTACGCGAGCGGGACCTCGGGCTCCCCGACCGCGGGGGCCGGCGACGACGTGGCGCCGGTGGTGGTCGGGCTGCAGGGCCTGCACAGCCGCGACGGGTTCGCCGCGCTGGTCGCCGCCGTCGGGAGCCGGTTCGGGTCCGCGATGGTCGCCGAGGCCGTGGTCTACCCCGAGTACGCCGTCATCACGATGCCCGCCCCCGGCGCGCCGGGACGCGCGCAGTCCTTCCTGTACCGGGGCGGCTTCGACGAGCCGTCCAACGCCGGCACCCGCACCGCGTCCGACCCGCTCGTCGACCTGGCTGCGGTGCGGGTCGACGCGATCCTCGGGCTGGTGGCGGGCGCCGGCGAGAGCCTCGCCGTGGCCGACCCCACCAGCCGCTACCTGATCATCGGCCAGAACGGCGGCAGCCCGTACGTCAGCGTCTACGCGTCGAACGAGTTCAACGAGTCCGGCTACGTGCGGGCCGGGCTCGACGGCACCGTCACGGCGGTCCACCCCTACGAGGCGGGCTGACCGCTCACAGCGGCACCACCAGGCGCGCCTTCCCCTGCTCGGCCGCGTAGCCCAGCGTGTACCAGGTGCCGCCGCCGCTCGACTCGTCGCCGCGCGGGAAGCCGATGACCAGCCCCGCGTGGTCGACCATCCACCGGTTGCGGGCGTGGTAGGCCGCCTTGCCGAGCAGGGTGGCCCCCATCTCGACGACGTCGGCGAGGCGGTCCTCGCCGCGCAGGCGGTCGATGACCTCGATCGAGCCCGCCGGCTGGTCGACGATCCGGCACGGCACCACGACGGTCAGCGCGGCCGTCGTGCCCGCCGCCAGCCACTGCAGGGCCGCGGTGTCCACACCGGATGCGCCGCCGACGTAGAAGTGGGCCGAGGCGTCGGCGAAGGGGCGGAGGTAGGCCTCGAAGGCGTCCGCCAGGCCGTCGACGGGGGCGTCGCCGATGCTGCGGGTGCCGGTGATCGCCACGCTGCGTTCCACTCGGGCTAGCTCCTCGGGTCGGGGGGTATCTCGCCGCCCGAACGTACCGCCCCCCGGACGTCAGGAAAGCCACGTTCCTGCAACCCGGTTGCGTGAACGTGGCTTTCCTGCAACTCCGCGGAGGGCCGTCAGGCCGGCACCGTCCGCCGCAGCAGGCGGCACGCCGCCACCCCCGCCGCGAGCAGGGCCGTGCCCCCCGCCACCACGAACGCCCACGGCACGCCCGCCACGTCGCAGACCCAGCCCAGCAGCGGGGCGCCGATCGGGGTCGTGCCGAGGAACAGCAGGCCGTGCAGGGCCATGACCCGGCCCTGCACCTCGGGCGCGCTGTGCAGCCGGAGCAGGCTGCGGGCCAGGGTGTTGAACAGGATGTTGGCGACGCCGACCAGGAACAGCGCCGCCAGCGCGACGGTCAGCTGCCCGGCCAGGGCCGCCACCAGGTTCACCGCGGCGAACACCACCGTCCACGCGAGCAGGCCGCGGCCCGTCACCCGCTCGCTCGACGCGGCCCCGAACGCACCGAGCACGGCACCCAGCCCCATGGCGGCCGTCAGCCAGCCGTAGGTGGACGCGTCGCCGCCGAGCACGTCGGTCGCCATCACCGGCAGGACCACCCGGAAGTTCTGGCCGAAGACCCCGACCACGGCCACCAGGAACAGGGCGGCGCGCAGCTCGCGGTGCCGCCACGCGTAGCGCAGTCCCTCACGCGCCTGGCCGGGGCCGCGGGCGACGCGGGTGGTGCGGTGCAACGCCGTGCGGTCGATCCGGAGCAGCCCGACGAGCACGGCGACGAACGAGACGGCGTTGACGGCGAAGGCCGGCCCGGCGCCCGCCGCCGCGATGAGGAGGCCGGCGACCGCGGGGCCGATGAGGCGCCCGGAGTTGTGGACCGTGGAGTTGAGGGCCTGCGCGTTGACGTAGTCCGCGGGCGGCACGAGGTCGGTGATGAACGCCTGGCGCGCCGGGCCGTCGACGACGGTGACCAGCCCCAGCAGCGCGGCCATGACGAACACGAGCGTGATCGAGGTGGCGCCGAGCAGCGTCGTGACCGCCAGGACCGCGGCCAGCACCCCGCTCGCGACCTGGGTGCCGACGATGAGCTTCCACCGGTCGAACCGGTCGGCCAGCACGCCGCCCCACATGCCGAGCAGCAGCACCGGCAGGAACTGCAGCGCGGTGGCCGTGCCGATGGCGACGGGGCTGCCGGTGAGCTCCAGGACCAGCCAGTCCTGCGCGATGCGCTGCATCCAGGTGCCGATGATGCTCACGGCGTGCCCGGCCATGAAGCGGCGGTAGTTGGGGTGCTCGAGCGACCGGAGGGTCCGGGCGAGGAACCGCGGGCGCGGCGGGGCGGGCTCCGGCACCTCGCCATCGCTCATCGGTCCGACGATAATCCGACGGCAGCGAGCTCCCCCGTCGTCGCATCGCAGGAAAGCCACGTTCCTGCAACCCGGTTGCGTGAACGTGGCTTTCCTGCAAGTCCGAGGAGGGCCGTCAGATCCGCTCGATGATCGTGGCGTTCGCGGTGCCACCGGCCTCGCACATGGTCTGCAGGCCGTAGCGCCCGCCCGTGCGCTCCAGCACCCCGAGCAGGGTGGTGGTCAGGCGCGCCCCGCTGGCCCCGAGCGGGTGCCCGATGGCGATCGCGCCGCCGTCGACGTTGACCTTCGCCGGGTCGGCGCCGGTCTCGGCCAGCCAGCTCAGCACGACCGAGGAGAAGGCCTCGTTGACCTCGAACGCGTCGATGTCGTCGATCGTCAGGCCCGCGCGGGCCAGGGCCTTCGCGGTGGCCGGGATGATGCCGGTCAGCATGAACACCGGGTCGTCGCCGACGACCGTGGTGGTGTGGATGCGGGCGCGCGGGCGCCAGCCCCGCCGCTCCGCGATCTCCGAGGTCGTGACGACGAGCGCCGCGGAGCCGTCGTTGATCGGGCTGGAGTTGCCCGCGGTGACCTTCCAGTCGAGGTCGCCGAACCGCTCGGTCCAGCGCTCGTCGGCGAAGGCCGGCTTGAGCCCGGCGAGGATCTCGGGGGTCGTGGACGGGCGGACGGTCTCATCGCGCTCGAGCCGGGTGACCGAGCCGTCGGCGTGCGTCACGTCGAGCGGCGCGACCTGGCCGGCGAAGTGGCCCTGCTCCCACGCCCGCGCCGCGCGGCGGTGGCTCTGCGCGGCGAACTCGTCGAGCTGCTCCCGGGAGAGGTCCCACTTCCGCGCGATCAGCTCGGCGCTGACGCCCTGCGGGATCAGCCCGCCCTCGTAGAGCCGCGCGATCGACGGGCCGTGGACGTCGGCGCGGACGCCGTCGACGACCGCGGAGCTGCCGATCGGCACGTGGCTCATCGACTCGACGCCCGAGGCGACGACGATGTCGTAGGCGCCCGCGAGCACGCCCTGCGCCGCGAAGGACAGCGCCTGCTGGCTGCTGCCGCACTGCCGGTCGACGGTCGTGGCCGGCACCGACTCCGGGAAGCCTGCGGCGAGCGCCGCGAAGCGGGTGGTGTTGCCGCTCTGCTCGCCGACCTGGCCGACCGCGCCGCCGATGACGTCGTCGATCTCGGCCGGGTCGAGGCCGGGCAGCCGGCCGACCGCGCTGCGCAGCGCGTGGGCGTGCAGCTCGACGGGGTGGACGTCGGCGTAGGCCCCGCCGGCCCGTCCCTTGCCGACCGGGGTCCGGACGGCCTCCACGATCACCGCGTCCCGCATGGTGCCTCCTCGCATCACAGTTGTTCAGTGCAACCCAGTCTGCGTTGCGTTCGGAAACTGAGCAAGGGGCGATGGCGCGCGTCACGTCCGCGCGCCGGGGGGCGCGTGTGGGCCAGGGGCAGAGGGGTACCTCGCGTCCACTGTGCAGTTCCCGTCGTCGAAAGGCGGACCGATGTCCTCCTACGAACAGACCCGTCACACCACCACCCGTCATCCCGTGCAGACCGCCGCGCTCGCCGTCGGCGTCGTGTTCCTGCTGGTCGGCATCCTGGGGTTCATCCCCGGCATCACGAGCAACTACGACCAGCTGTCGTTCGCGGGCCACAACTCGGGCGCGCTGCTGCTCGGCGTGTTCGCCGTGTCGGTCCTGCACAACCTCGTGCACCTGGCCTTCGGCATCGCCGGCATCGCACTGGCCCGCACCGCGTCGGGCGCCCGCAGCTTCCTGATCGGCGGCGGCATCGTCTACGCGGTGCTGTGGATCTACGGCCTGCTGATCGACCACGGCAGCGACGCCAACTTCGTCCCGGTCAACGACGCGGACAACTGGCTGCACCTGGCCCTCGCCGTCGGCATGATCGCGCTCGGCGTGCTGCTGGGCCGCACCGTGGCGCACCGGCGTCCCTGATCGCCCGCCCTGCCCGGTTGCAGCAAGGCCACCTTCACGCAACGGATCGTCCACAAGGTGGCCTTGCTGCAATTCGGGCGACGGCTGCGCGGCCGCGAAGATGAGTGTTGCGCTCCAGGAAAGCTGTAGTTACCATTGCAGGTATCGGAGCGGAGGTCCGCTCCGGGTGCATCGCTCACAGAGTCGACACGGAAGGAGTGGCCGCGATGCTCATGCGTACCGACCCGTTCCGGGAGATGGACCGCCTCGCCCAGCAGGTCCTCGGGGGCGCCACGGGGACCTGGTCCCGACCCACCGCCATGCCGATGGACGCCTACCGGTCGGGTGACGAGTTCGTCGTCGCGTTCGACCTGCCGGGCGTCGACCCCTCCGCGGTCGAGCTCGACGTCGAGCGCAACGTGCTCACGGTGAAGGCGGAGCGCCGCCCCGCCGCCACGGGCGACCACGTCGAGATGCAGGTGGCCGAGCGGCCGCTGGGTGCGTTCTCCCGCCAGCTGTTCCTGGGCGACGCCCTCGACGCCGACCACATCCGCGCCTCCTACGAGGCCGGCGTCCTGACGCTGCGGATCCCGGTCGCGGAGCGGGCGAAGCCGCGCCGGATCACCATCGAGCAGGCCGACGGCGACCGCAAGGAGATCAGCGCCTGACCCCCCTGACGAGGACGAGCTGACGACGAGCTGACGACGACGAGCCCCGCCGGACTCCGGCGGGGCTCGTCGCGTTGCGGGCGCACTACTACCGGGCGGCCTCGTCGGCCCCGTCGTCGTCGGCCCCGACCTCGGCCTCCAGCTCCGCGATGCGCGTGCGCGCCCGGCCGAGCTCGTCCTCCAGCCCCGTCACGCGGACGGCGGCGTCCAGGGTCAGCCCCTCGTCGAGCAGGGCCCGCATCCGCGCCACCAGCTCCAGCTGGTTGCGCGAGTACCGGCGGTGGCCCCCGCCGGAGCGGCCCGGGGTGAGCACCCCGGCGGCGTCGAGGCTGCGCAGGAACGCGGGCTGCACGCCCAGCAGCTCCGCGGCCTGCCCCATCGTCAGCGCCGGGAAGTCCTGGTCGTCGAGCCGCGACAAGCCGCGGGGCTCCGTCTGCCCGTCCGTCGTGCACCCCCTCCGTCGTGCCCTGCCCGCCCCCGCACGTCGAGCGGGGCCCGGCCTGACGGCCGGGCCCCGCTGTCGTTTCACCGTGCTGATCGATGATCGCGTATCTGTCCGGCTACCAGACGATCACCTCCGGGTCGTCGACGCCTCTGCCGTCCCTGCGGCACCGATGCCTCTCGTACGGATACACCTAGATTGGACCGCGCACTGGAGGTTCTGTCAACCCCCTGCGGTAGGTCCGGGGTCAGCTGCGACGGCGGCCGGTCGTGCCCGCGTCGTCGACCTCGATCTCCTCCTTGCGGACCTCGCCGCCGACGGTCTCGGTGTCGCGCACGGTCTCGGTGTCCACCCGGACGCGCTCGACCGGCACGGCCTCCTTGTCCACCACGGGGCGCTCGGCGTGCAGGGTGACCTCGTGCTCCTCCTCGGAGATCGCCGGCCCGTCCATCGCCGCACCCGCGTTGGCCTCGGTGATGGGCTCGCGCTCCACCCGCAGCTCCTCGTGCGAGACCGGCACCTGCACCTGCTGGTGCTCGGTCACGACGTGCTTGCGCAGCCGGGCCCGGCCCGCCTCCTGGCTCTCTGTGCCGACCCGCAGCTGCTCCTCGGAGCGGGTCATCGCGTTGTCCGTGGTGGGCCCGGAGGTGTCGTGGCCGACGGTGTCGGTCCGGTCGGTCCGGTCCCGGTCGGTCCGGTCGGTCCGGTCGGTGCCGGTCCGCTCGGTGCCCGTCCGGTGGCCGGTGCCGCCGTAGTCCAGGCCGTAGTGCCGGTAGAGGCGCTCCTCCTCCTCCACCGACAGGTGGCCGTCCTCGTCGATGTTCGGGGCGTCCTTGATGGTCGCCTTGTCGTAGGCGACGGTGACGCGGTCACTACCCGCCTCCGCACCCTGCACCGGCACGAAGTTCTCCTTCGTCCCGAACAGGCCGGTGTGCACGGTGATCCACTTCGGCTCGGTCGTCTCGTCGTCGTAGTAGACCTGGCCGATGCGGCCGAGCTTGTCGCCGTCGCGGTCGTACGCGGTGGTTCCGACGAGGTTGCGGAGCTGATCCTGGGTGATCACAGCGGTGTGTCTCCTTCCGCTCGCTTCGCGAGCCGGTGTCGTCGTCCCGGCAGGGGTGCCCGGACGAGGGCGTGCTCGTCACGGGGGCGGTCGACCGCGTCGCGGTCGGGCCGTCCTCGGGACCGTTAGATGTGGGTGGGGAGCCCAGTGGGTCCGGTGCAGGCTGTGCAGCCGCCGTCGCCACGCGTGCGGTGCCGGCAGCAGCCGGGCGCCGTGTCTCCCCGTCGACCCGGTCGGGCGTCCCCGTCCGGTGTCGGAATGAGCGTTACCCCCCGTGTGCGGACCACACACACGATGCGGACGAATCCGTGCGGCGGATCCGGCGGACCCCTGCGACGCTGGCGCCGTGGACGGACGCGAGGCGTGGGCGACCCAGCACGGCGGGGTCCGGCTGTCGCCGCCCGTGCGGGTGTGGCTCGGGGTCGTGCAGGGGATCGCCCGGACCCGGCCGGTCGCGCGCATCCCGCCCGACGCCCTGTCGGTGGCCGGGGTGCTGTGCGCGGCGGGGGCGGTCGGGGCGGCTGCGGCCGGCGGGGCGTGGCCGCTGCTCGCCGCCCTCCTGGTCGTCCTGACCGGCCTGCTCGACGGCCTCGACGGCGCCGTCGCGCTGCACACGGGGAAGGCGCGCCCGCTCGGGGAGGTCGTGGACGCGACGGCCGACCGCCTGGGCGACCTCGCGTTCGCCGCCGTGCTGCTGGTGCTCGGCGCCCCGCCCGCGCTGTGCGCCGCCGCGGCCGCGCTGGTGCTCCTCCACGAGTACGTGCGCGCCCGCGCCCAGGCCGCCGGGATGCGCGGGCCCGGCGCGGTGACGGTGCAGGAGCGGCCCACGCGCGTGATCGTGGTGGCCGTCGCCGCGCTGGGGACGGGCCTGTTCCCGGCCGGGACGCCGTGGACCGGGTGGGCGTGGGCGACGGTGTGCGCCGGCGGCTGGGTGGTCGTGGGCGTCGCCGGGCTGGTGCACGTCGGCGTCGGGGTGCGGAGAGGACTGGGTCGCCGGGCCCCGGGTCAGGCGGGCCCGACCAGCCCGGCCACGATCGACGCCGACAGCGCGACGAGCGGGAGCCCGCCGCCGGGGTGCGCGGAGCCGCCGACGAGGTAGAGGCCCGGCACCGGGGAGCGGTTGGCCGGGCGCAGCAGCGCCGCGCGCGGCCCGTGCGACGCCGTCCCGTAGATGGCGCCGCCGGGGGTGCCCGTCTCGCGCTCGAGGTCGGCCGGGGTGCGCACCTCGCGCCACCGGACGCGGCCGCGCACGTCGGTGCCGCGGGCGGCGAGGACGCCCAGGACGTGGTCGGCGTAGCGCTCCGCCAGGCCCGCCTCGTCCCAGTCGACGCCGCGACCCGGGGCGTGCGGCGGCGCGTTGACCAGGACGAACCAGCCCTCGGCGCCGCCCGGGCGAAGGGCGGGGTCGTCGGGGGCGTGGACGTAGACGGTCGGGTCGGCCACCGGCGCCGGGCGGCGGCCGAGGACGGAGTCGAACTCGGCGTCGTAGTCGCGGGGGAACCACACGCGGTGCGCGGGCCCGGGCTCGTGACCCTCCAGCGCCAGCAGCAGCACGAACCCCGACAGCGACCGCGGCGCCCGGCGCAGCCCGCGGCGCACGCCCGCGCCGAGCCGGCGCGGCAGCAGGTGGTCGTAGAGCACGGACGCGTCGGCGTCGCACACGACGACGTCGGCCGGCACGCTCCCGCCCACGGTCGTCACCCCGCTCACGCGCCCGTCCGCGACCGTCACACCCGTCACCTCGGAGCCCAGGTGCACCTCGACGCCGAGCGCGCGGCAGCGCTCCAGCAGCGCGTCGGCGAGGCCGCGCAGCCCGCCGCGGACGTACCACGCGCCGAACCGCTGCTCGACGTACGGCGTCACGGAGAGCACCGACGGGGTCCGGCGCGGGTCGGAGCCGGAGTAGGTGGCGTAGCGGTCGAACCAGGCGCGCAGCCGCGGGTCGGGGAGCATCGAACGGCCGAGGCCGCGCAGCGTCCGCCACGGCGCGATGACGCGCAGGTCGCGCACGCGGCGGGAGAACCGGAGCAGGTCGCCGACGCCGTCGAGCGGGCGGCTCAGCACGTCCTCGCCGACGAGGTCCCACAGGCGGGCGCCGCGCCGGTGCAGCGCCGACCACTGCGCCCCGGCGCCGGGGCCCAGCGCCGCGTCCAGCGCCGCGGGGACGGCGGCCGGGTCGTGCGGCATGTCCAGCGCGGTGCCGTCGGCGAAGCGGTAGGAGCAGACCGGGTCGACCGGCACGACGTCGAGCCCGGACGGGCCGCCGGTCTCGGCGAACAGGTCGTCGAACACGCCGGGCAGCGTGAGCAGGGACGGGCCGGTGTCGAACCGGAAGCCGTCGCGCTCGAACGACCCGAGCTTGCCGCCGTGGGTGGACGACCGCTCGTGCAGCGCCACCCGGTGCCCCTGCGCGGCGAGCCGCGCGGCCGCGGCGAGCCCGCCCACCCCGGCCCCGATGACGACGACCCGGCTCACAGGGCGCGTCCCTTCCAGCGGAGCGACCCGCGCCGGTGCCCGGCCCACGACCGCGCCCACAGGACGAGCAGGGCCGCCACCGACAGCGGGTGCGCGAGCGGGTCGGGCCAGGCCCGGACGCGGGAGCGGCGCGCCGCGACGACCCGCCCCAGCACCGCCGCCGCGTAGCCGACGCGCCCCGCTCGAGACCCGGCCAGCGCCGCCACCGGCGGCACGACGTAGGCCAGCGCGAGCAGCGCGGCGATCGCCGCCGACGCCGCCGGCGGTCCGAACGCAGCCCACAGCGACTTGCGGTAGCCCGCGCTGAGGTCGGCCCAGCCGTCGTACATCCGGCAGGAGGCGAGCGCGCTGCCGTCGGCGACCCCGACCCGCCCGCCGGAGCGCTTGACCGCACGGGCGAGGCCGATGTCATCGAGCACCTGGGTGCCGACGGCGGCGAACCCGCCCGCGGCGGCGAGCGCGGCGGCGTCGACGACGAGGAACTGGCCGTTGGCCGCCACCATCGACGGGCGGGGCGAGCGCTCGGCCACGCGCAGGGGCAGCGTCACCATCCACGACCAGGCCAGCAGCGGCTGCAGCAGCCGCGGACCCGGCCCGTCGGCCACCTGCCGCGGCCACGGGCACAGCAGGTCGAGCCGCCCGCCCCGCAGCATCCCGACGGCTGCGGCCACCGCGTGCGGGGCCAGCACCACGTCGGCGTCGACGAACACGAGCACGCTCCCGCCCGCGGCCGCGGCGAGCTGCGCGCACGCGTGCGGCTTGCCGAGCACGCCGGCGGGGGGTGGTTCGCCGGTGCGCACGGTGAGGCGCGGGTCGCCCGCGCCCGCCGCCCGCACGACGTCGGCCGTGCCGTCGGTGGAGCCGTCGTCGAGGACCAGGAGCTCCATCCGCGCGACGCCCTCCTGCGCCAGCACCGACGCCACCGTCGGCCCGACCCGGGCGGCCTCGTCACGGGCGGGCAGCAGCACCGAGACGGGCTCGACGACCGGCACCGGGTGCCGCGGCGGCACGCGCAGGGCGCGGACGTTGACGAGCAGGTGCGCGGTCCCGGCCACGGCGAGCGCGGCGCCGGTGCGCACGAGGGCCCGCGCGACGGCCCGGAGCGGGTCGGAGGGGTTCGTGGACGGCATCGATCGCGAGCGTAGGACCGGTGCGCGACCGCGGCGCGCGGGGACGCCATGGTGATCACCGCCGTTTGAGATCGATGATCCGGGGTACCGCCCCGGGGTGTCGTCCCTCGCCGCGGGCTCCCCCGCCGCCCGCCCGTTCGGCCTGCCCGTGGTGGGGGCCGCCGCCGTGTGGTCCCTCGTCGGGGCCGCGGTGCTCGTGCAGATCGTCTACCCGCTGGTGCCGGACGGGGCGCTCACGCCGGTGACGGTGACGTCGGTGCTGCTGTTCTCGGCCGCGTCGGTCGCCGACGCGGCCCGCCGCCACGGCGCGCGGGGCGCCGCGGTGCTGCTCGCCGTGGCCGGGGGCGGGGGGCTGCTGGCCGAGTCGGTCGGGCTGGCCACCGGGCTGCCGTTCGGGGAGTACGCCTACAGCGGCACGCTCGGCGCGGAGGTGGCCGGCGTGCCGGTCGTCGTGCCGCTGGCCTGGGTGATGATGGCCTGGCCCGCGCTCGTCGTCGGCCGGACCCTCGCCCGCGGCGGCGCGGGCGTGGCGCTGGTCGGCGGCGCGGCGCTGGCGGTGTGGGACGTGTTCCTCGACCCCCAGATGGTCGACGCCGGGCACTGGACCTGGGCCGACCCCTCCCCCGCGCTGCCGCTCGTGCCGGGCGTCCCGCTGACGAACTACGCCGGCTGGGTGCTCGTCTCCGTGCTCATGGTCGGGCTGCTGCACCGCCTGGTCGGGCCGTCCGACGGGCCGTCCGGACCCGCCGCGGCGCTGTACCTGTGGACCTACGGCTCCTCGGTGCTCGCGCACGGCGCGTTCTTCGGGCTCCCCGGCTCCGCGCTCGTCGGCGGGCTGGTGATGGGGCTCGTCGCCGTCCCGTTCGCGGTGGCGCTGCTGCGGCGGGCCTCGTGGATCTCCCCGAGCACGCGCGTGAGCCGGAACCCGACGAGCACCAGCAGGTGGAGCAGGTAGAGCCAGAGCGCCAGCGCGGCGACGGCCCCGAACACCGGCAGCCCGCCGAACGGCGCCGACCACTCGACCGGGATGGCCAGGAACAGCAGGAAGCCCTGGAGGAACCCCGCCAGCACCGCGCCGGTGGAGAACGCCCCGACCAGCAGCGGGAGCGCAGCGGGCCGGCCCTCGCCGACCAGCCCGTAGACCAGCGTGAGCCCGACCGACACGACGATCCACACGACGTGGAACGCCACGACGACGCCGAGCGCCAGCCGCTCCCCGCCCGCGGCGTAGAGCGGGGCGACGACGGGCGCCGCGGCCAGCAGGAGCAGCACCAGCAGCGGCCCGACGGCCAGCGCGGGAAGCAGGCCCAGCCGGCCGCGCCAGCCCGTGAAGCGCCCGCCGTCGCCCGGGGCGAGCTGTCCGAACCCGCGGCGCAGGCCCTCGCCGTAGAGGCTCGCCGGGAACAGCGCGACGAGCACCTCGAGCCAGGACAGCCCGACGGCCGTGGCGGTCAGCGTGGCGAGCGCCTGCGGCGTGCCGTGCCCGCCCGGTAGGCCCGTGACGGCCGTCGCGACGCCGGTGGTGACCGCGTCGGCGCCCACGAGCGCCGCGGCCAGCCGCAGCGCGACCAGCACCGCGGGGACGATCCCGAGGATCCCGAAGAACGTGACGCCCGCCGCCCACAGGGCGAGGTCGCTGCCCGGGAAGGACCGGCCCAGCCGGCGCAGGAACGGCACCCTCACCGCTGGGGCTTCCCCGTGGGCGCGGGGTGCGAAACAGCGCGGGTGAGCGGCTCCCCGGCGGGTACGTGGGGCCGGTGAGCATGCGATCGGACCTGCAGCGGGTGGCGGCGGACGCGTTCGGGCTGCCCGAGCTGCGCCCCGAGCAGCTGGAGGCGATGGAGGCGGCGGCGGCCGGGCGCGACGTGCTGGCGGTGCTGCCGACCGGTTCGGGGAAGTCGGCGATCTACCAGGTGCCCGCGCTGCTGCGCGACGGCCCGGCGGTCGTCGTCTCCCCGCTGGTGGCGCTGCAGCGCGACCAGCGCGAGGGCCTCGACGACGCCCTCGCCGACGGGGCGGGCCCGCCGCCCGCGGTGGCGGTCAACGCCACGCAGAAGGCGTCGGACAACAAGCGGGCGTGGGAGGCGGTGGAGTCGGGCGGGGCCCGGTACCTGTTCCTGTCCCCCGAGCAGCTCGCGCGCGACGACGTCGTGGAGCGGGTGGCGGCGGTGGCGCCCGCGCTGTTCGTCGTCGACGAGGCGCACTGCGTCTCGGAGTGGGGCCACGACTTCCGGCCCGACTACCTGCGCCTGGCCGACGTCGTGGAGCGGCTCGGGCACCCGCCGGTCGTCGCGCTGACGGCGACGGCGGCCCCGCCCGTGCGCGCCGACATCGTCGAGCGCCTGGGCCTGCGCGACCCCCGCGAGGTGACGGCGGGCTTCGACCGCCCCAACCTGCACCTGGCCGCCGCCGTGCACGCCGACGAGGACCTCCGCGACCGCGAGGTCGTGGAGCGGGTCGCCGAGCTCGTGGGCGACGGCGGGACGGGGCTGCTGTACTGCGCGACGCGCACCGCCACCACCCGGCACACCGAGGCGCTGACCGCCCGCGGGATCCGCGCCGCGACCTACCACGCGGGGATGCGCCGGGCCGACCGCGACCGCGTGCACGAGGAGTTCCGGTCCGGGGCCGCCGACGTCGTCGTCGCCACGTCGGCGTTCGGCATGGGGATCGACCGCCCGGACGTGCGGTTCGTCGTGCACGCCGCCTCGCCGGCGTCGATCGACTCCTACTACCAGGAGATCGGCCGCGCCGGCCGCGACGACGACCCGGCAACCATCGAGCTCCACCACCACGCGGGCGACCTGCACCTGCAGCGCTTCCTCACCGCGCGCCGGCTCAAGCCCGACGCGCTGCACGCCGTCCTCACCGCCCTGGAGGAGGGGCCGGCGCGGCCGGCGGAGCTGGGCAGGCGCTCCGGGCTCTCGGCCCGGCGCCGGACCACCGCGGTGAACCTGCTGGAGCAGGCGGGCGCGCTCACCGTCGACGGGGACGGCCGCGTGGCGGCGACCGGGACGGACCGCGCGGAGGCCGTCGCGCGGGCCGGGGAGGTGGCGCAGCGGCGGCGCGAGACGGTGCGGTCGCGGATCGACATGATGCGCGCCTACGCCGAGACCACCGACTGCCGGCGCCGGCTGCTGCTGGGCTACTTCGGCGAGCAGCACCCCGAACCGTGCGGGCGCTGCGACAACTGCGACGCCGGGCGCTCCACCCGCGCCGACCCCGACGGCGCCGCGCCGGACGCGCAGGAGCGCGTGGAGCACCCGCAGTTCGGGTCGGGGGTGGTGATGTCGGCCGAGGACGACCGGGTGACCGTGCTGTTCGCCGAGCACGGCTACAAGACGCTCGCCCTGGACGCCGTGCGGGAGGGCGACCTGCTGACGCCGGAGGGGGCCTGAGGGGGCCGACGCGCTCCGACCTCGCACACCCGGTGCGCACCTCGCACGACGCCGACCCTGTGCGAGGTCACCACCCGGTGTGCGAGGTGTCAGCGCCCGGTGCAACTACGACACCGGCTCCCCCGCCCGCCCCCCGTAGTGGCGCACCAACCGCTGCTCGCCGTCGCCGAAGGAGGGCAGGTCCAGGGACTCCGGGTCCGTCACCGGCGCGGCCTGGACCTGCTGCGCGTCGACCGCGACCTGCACCCCGCGGCCGTGGCGCTGCAGCCCCGCGAGCGGCACGGCGCGGCGGCCGAACACCGCCACGACCACACCCCACCGGGGCCGCCCGGTGGCGGGGTGCAGCCCGTCGAGGCGGCCCAGGATCGTGCCGTGGCGGTCGACGACGGCGCGCCCGACGAGGTCGCCCGCGCGGTCGGCGCTGCCGTCCGGCCAGGTGATCAGGTCGTCGGGCGCGTCGTCGTCGTCCATCACGCGCTCCTCGTCAGCTCGCCACGCCGACGAGCTGCGCGGAGCGGCGCAGGAACCCGGACGCCTGCTCCTCGGGGCGCTGCTGCTCGCCCGCGGTGGCGTTGAGCACGGCGATCCCGCCGGTCAGGGCCGGGATGACCCACTGGGTGACGGCCAGCTGCTGCTGGGCCTTGGCGACGTCGGGCGGGGTGTCGGCCGCGGGCGTGGTGCCGCCCTCGGCGGGCGCTCCGCCGCCCTGCTCCACCTTCTTGCCCAGCGCCCGGCTGTAGGCCGTGACGCCGAGGGCGGCCGCGGTGAGGGCGAGCTTGGCCAGCGCCACCGCGCCGACGCCGGACTGCCCGGCGACGCGCCTGCGGTTGGCGAGCAGCAGCCCGGCCCCGCCGACGAGGTGGGCCCCGATGGCGGCGGCGTTGACCGGCGTCCACCGCGCCCAGCCGGCGTTGGCGACCCGCAGGCGCTGTGTGCGGTCGGGCACGTCGGCCGCCGCACCGTTGATCCCGACCGCCCCGGCGAGGGTGCCGCCGAACCAGGCGGCGAGCCCGACGTCGTGCAGGCTGCGGACGAGGGTGTTGCGCTCGGACATGGAGACCTCCTGGATTCGCGCCGACTCTCGGCGCGCTCCGAGGTCGTACCCGGCCTCGGACGGGCCACGCCCCGGTGCGGCCCGGGTGTCAGGTCCAGTAGAGCGGACGCGCGGCCGGGATGCGCGCCTCCAGCGCGTCGGCGAACCAGGACCGCAGCTCCGCCATCGTCGCGGCGGGGTAGACGTACTTCACCGAGCCGAACTTCCCGCGCTTGCGGCTGCGGGCGTCGGGGTCCATCTCCAGCTGCGTGCGCGGGTACCAGTCCTCGAGCACGTCCTTGCTCGACGGCGTGAAGCGGTGGGTGATGCACTCGACGGTGAGGTCGAGCCCGGGCACGCCGGCCAGCTCGTCGGCGGCGGCGTCGAGCAGGGCGCCGTACTCGGCGCGCCAGTCGCCGCGCGGCATGATCGGCGCGATCGTCAGACCGACGGGGTAGCCGGCGCGGGCGAGCGCGCCCAGTCCGGCCAGGCGGACCGGAACGGGGTCGGTGCCGCCCTCGAAGCGGCCGGCGACGCCCGCCGCGTTCACCGACGCGCGGATCCGGGTCCTGCCGTGGTGGGGCAGGTCGAGCAGCGGCTCGACGGCGCCGAACTTGGTGGTGGCCCGCAGCTGCACCGGCCCCGCGAACGCGTGCGTCCCGACGTGGGCGATGGCCGCGGACAGGCTGCCGGTGACGTGCTCGATCCCGAGCGGGTCGGTGTAGCAGGAGGCCTCGAACGTGGTGCCCTCGTGGCCGCGGGCCGCCGACGTGGAGGTCACCCCGCCGCGGCCGACGTGCCCGTCCATCGCGCCCAGGACCGCGTCGAGGTCGGCGTAGACCCGGGTGACCGGCGGCCCGCCCAGCGAGCCCGCGAGGTAGCAGTACTGGCAGTGGGCCGGGCAGCCCTGCGCGAGGTCCAGGCGCCAGTCGGCGCTGGGCGGGATGGGCTGCAGGCGCCGCTGCGACGGCGGACTGACGACGACGACGAGCGTCGACTTGGCGCGGGCGTAGGTGGCGCGCTCGTCGGTCTCCCCGTCGGGCCCCGTCACGCGCAGGCCGGTGATCCGGTCGGCGGGCAGGAACTCGACGTCGGTGACGCCGGCGGCGGCGCAGCGCTCGAGGATGGTCGCGGTGTGCGGCCGCTCGGCGGCGGAACGGGTGACGAGGACGCGGCGGGGGACCCAGAGGCGGGTCGAGGTGGAGGTCGGCATCGCCCCTCGTCCAACGCCCTGCGACGTGCGGATAGTCCGCCTCAGCCGGTCATCGCGGTGTCGCCGTGCGCGGCGCCGACGGGCTTGGACTCGGGCGACCCGCGCTGGCGCAGGAACACCGCCAGCACCGCCATCGACCCCACCGCCAGCAGCTCGGACTGCCAGTTCTGCAGCGTGCGGTTCCAGAAGTCGGGCTCGGCGAGGTAGCCCGCCCACGTCACCGGGTCCTGCCGCGAGCCGAGCTGCTCGGCGTTGTAGGCGGCCCAGCCGGCCACCGACTGCGCGGCCCAGGAGAGCAGGAAGACCGCGCCCATCACCAGCCCGAGCGAGCGCGAGAACACGGTGGTGCGCCAGTCGCCGGGGTGGGCCCAGCGCGGGGAGTCGGGGCGGGCGTGCGGGCCGACGAGCTGGTCGGCGTCGGACTCGGTGCCGGTCTCGTCGAGCTCCTTGGACTCCGGCGAGCCGCGCTGCACCAGCCACACCGTCGCGAGGATGTAGAGGAAGAACTGCAGGTACTCCGACTGCCAGTTCTCCACGACGTCGACGGCGAACGACGACGACGTCAGGTAGTCGCCCAGGCCGACGGGGTCGGAGCCCTCGGCGACCTGCTGGTCGTTGTACTGCGCGTGCCCGGCCACGCCCTGCCCGGCCAGTGCCAGCAGGAACAGCCCCCCGAACGCCAGGCCCAGCCCGTTGTCGCGCAGCACGCGCGCGGCGCGGTTCATCGGCCCAGCAGTCCGAGCGCGGTGAAGTAGGTCAGGCCGACGAGGATCACGGCCAGGTAGGTCGCGAACAGCAGGCGCACGCTGCGCATGGGGTCCTCCCGGTTCATCCCGCCTCCACCGCGCACACGTAGGGGCCCTCGGCGGCCGGGCGGCAGCCCGCGGCGACCACCTTCCAGCCGGTCGCGGTGCGGGTCAGGAACAGCGTGTCGCCAGGCAGCCGGACCTGCGCGTCGTCGCCCCACACCTCGGTCCCGACGACGTCCGACGACCCGGCCGGGACCTGCGCGACGCCCGTCTCGCAGCCGTCCTGCGCGTCGAGGACCGCCACGACGGCGGGCGCGAGCAGGGCGCAGCGCGCCTCGGGGCCGGCCGCGGCGAACTCCCCCGCGACCCGCTCGACCTCCGGCCGCTGCGCGCTCGCGCAGCCGCCCGCCGCCACCGCCACGAGCATGGCGGCGGCGACCAGGGCGCTGCGCGTCCGACCGTCCACGGTCGCGGCTACCCCTGCTCCGCCCCTCCAAACGCGCGGTCCTGACGCATCCCGGCCGCGGCGACGGGTATCCGGGCGGGCATGACTCCTCCCCCGGTCCCGCCCGCGTCGGTCACCGTCTCCGGCATCGCGTGCGGCTGGGCGACCGTCGCCACCTGGCAGCGCGCGGGGTTCCCCGTCGTCGACTCCGACGACCCGAGCGCGCACGACGACCTGGTGCGCCGCGCGGCGGCGGCCGCCGGGGTCGGCTGAGCGGGAGGACCCGCGTGCCCGACCGCCCCACCCTGCTCGCCGTGCCGGGCCTGGGCCTCACCCCGCGGACCACCGCGCCGACCCTGAGCGCGCTGGGGCCCGGCTGGCGGACGGGGGTCGTCCGGCTGCCCGGCTACGGGGAGCCCTGCCGGTCCGGCGTCCTGCTCGACCCCGCCGTGCTGGCCGGCCGCCTGCTCGACCGGCTCGACCGGCCCGCCGTCCTGCTCGGGCACTCCGCGAGCTGCCACGTGGTGGCCGAGGCGGCCCGGCGCGCCCCCGGCCGGGTCGCGGGGCTGGTCCTCGTGGGCCCGACCGGCGACCCGCGGCTCGTGCCACCCGTGCTGGTGCACCGCTGGCTGAGGACCGCGGTGCACGAGCACCTGTGGGAGCTGCCGGTGCTGGTGCCCGACTGGCTGCGCAACGGGCCGGTGACGATGGCCCGGGGGTTCGCGGCGACCCGCCGCCAGCGGCTCAGCGACGTGCTGGCGGGCGTCGAGGCGCCGGTGCTGGTCGTCCGCGGGCGCCACGACCGCATCGCCCCCGCCGACTGGGTCGCCGCGCTGGCCGCCGCGGCGCCGCGCGGAACGGCCGCGTCCCTGGCCGGCGGGGCCCACATGGTGCCGCTCACCCGGCCCGCCTCCCTGGCCGCCCGCATCGAGGCGGTCCTCGGCGGTGCCCGGACGCGCCGGTAGGGTCGGCCCGGTGGCGGCACCGGGCGGGGACGAGGCGTGGGCGCACGTCCTCGCGCAGGTCGTCGACGGCGGCCACCTCGCCCGCGGTGAGGACCTGACGACGCTGGTCGACGACGCCGTGCGCCCGCTCGGGCTCACCGCCGAGGTGCTGGTCGTCGACCTGGCGCAGCGGTGGTTCGTGCCGGTGGGGGCGGCGGCGGAGCAGCAGGTCCGGGTCGTCGGCACGATGGCCGGCCGGGCCTACCAGCTCGGCGAGATCTTCCCCGGCCTCGACGACGCGGGCGGCCGCGTGCTGTGGGTGCCGATCCTCGACGGCACCGACCGCGCCGGTGTGATGCGCGTCGGCCTGGGTGACCTCGA
Organism: Pseudonocardia broussonetiae; assembly: GCF_013155125.1. Lineage (NCBI taxonomy): Bacteria > Bacillati > Actinomycetota > Actinomycetes > Pseudonocardiales > Pseudonocardiaceae > Pseudonocardia > Pseudonocardia broussonetiae. The sequence continues at coordinate 190,340 of NZ_CP053564.1, forward strand.
CGACGACCCGGCTATGCGCCGCTGGGTGTGGATCCTCGCCGGCCTCACCGGGCACCTGCTGATGACGAAGATCGTCTACAGCGACCGGCTGCGGCGCTGGCGCAGCAACGGGCCGCTCTCCCTGGCGTCGGAGATGCTGTGGCAGATGCTGCCGCCCCGGACGTTCGCGACCGACCGGGTCGTCGTCGCCGCGCTGCTCGAACCGCACGACCAGGTCGCGGGCGACGCCTACGACTACAACGTTGACGGCGACGTCGTCGACCTCGCCGTCTTCGACGCCCTGGGCCACGACATCCGCGCCGGGCTCACCACCGCGCTCGCCATCACCGCCGTGCGCAACGCGCGCCGCGACGGCGAGACCGACCTCGGGGCCATCGCCGCCCGGGCGGACGACGCCGTCCTCTCCCAGTCCGGGCCCCACCAGTTCGCCACCGCCGTGCTGGCCCGGCTGGACACGGCCACCGGCGTGCTGGAGTTCCTGCTCGCCGGGCACCCGGCGCCGCTGCTGGTGCGCGACGGGCGGGTCGTCAAGCAGCTCGCGGTGGCGCCGCGGCTGCCGCTGGGCCTGACCTTCCCCGGGCCGCCCCCGGCGGTGGGCCGCGAGCAGCTCGAACCCGGCGACCGCCTGCTGCTCTACTCCGACGGCATCGTGGAGGCCCGCGACGTCGACGGCGAGTTCTTCGGCGAGGACCGCCTCGTCGAGTTCACCGAGCACGCCTCCGCCGACCACCTGTCCGCGCCCGAGACGCTGCGCCGCCTGGGCGCGGCCGTGCTCGCCCACCAGGACGGCCACCTGCAGGACGACGCCACGCTGGTGCTCGTCGACTGGGCCACCGGGGCGCACCTCAGCATGTTCCCGACCGACGTCCACGGCTGACCGCGCGTGACCCGCGGCCCCACCGGGTACCGCCGCGGGATGCGGATCAGGAACAGCGTCGTGGTCGTCACCGGCGCGTCGAGCGGGATCGGGCGGGCGACCGCGGCGGCGCTGGCCGCGCGGGGCGCCCACCTCGTCCTGGTGGCGCGCGACGCCGACGCCCTGCGGGACGTGGCCGCCGCGTGCACGGCCGCGGGCGCGCAGGCCGTGGTCGCCCCGGCCGACGTCGGCGACGCCGAGGCGGTGGAGTCGGCCGCGGCGCAGGCGGTGGAGCGGTTCGGCCGGATCGACGCCTGGGTCAACGCGGCGTCGGTGACCCAGTTCGGGTCCCTGCTCGACACCCCGCTCGCCGACGTCCGGCGCGTGCTGGAGGTCAACACCATGGGCTGCGTCCACGGCTGCCGCGCCGCGCTGCCGCGGATGATCGCGCAGCGCCGCGGCGTCGTCGTCAACGTCTCGTCCATCCTCGGGGTGATCGCGCAGCCGCGCGGCGCGGCGTACACGATGTCGAAGTTCGCCATCCGCGGCCTGGGGCTGAGCCTGCGCCAGGAGCTGCGGCTCGACGGGGTGCGCGGCGTGCACGTCACCACGGTCCTGCCCGCCGCGATCGACACCCCGATCTTCGCCGACGCGGCCAACCGCTCCGGGCGCCGGGCGCGGGCGATCCCGCCGGTGTACACGCCCGAGCGGGTGGCGAAGGTCGTGCTGGGGCAGATCCGGTTCCCGCGCCGCGAGGTCGTGGCGGGCGGGCTGCTCGGCCGCGTCTTCGTGGCCCAGCACTCCGTCGCGCCCGGGCTGACCTAGCGGATCCTGGCCGACGAGTTCGCCCAGGTCGGGCTCGCGGCGCCGGGTACCGCCGCGGACACCAGCGGCAACCTCTACGAGCCCGCGCCGGCCCCGCGCGCGGTCCACGGCGGCTGGGACGGCGCCGGCCGGGAGCGCCGCCGCCGGGCCGCCGGGCTGGCCGCGGCCGGTGCTCTCGCCGTCGCGGCGGGGGTGGGTCTGCGCCGCCGCTGATCATGTTTCGGTGGCGGCGGATCGGGCACCCCGACAGCATGGCCACCAACGTTCAGCACTCTGTCGACGTCCACGTCCCGGTCCGTACGGCCTACAACCAGTGGACGCAGTTCGAGACGTTCCCGCAGTTCATGGACGGGGTCGAGCGCATCGACCAGCTCACCCCGACGAAGACCCACTGGGTGACCAAGATCGCCGGCGTGTCCCGCGAGTTCGACGCGGAGATCACCGAGCAGCACCCCGACGAGCGCGTCGCCTGGACCACCCAGAACGGCACCCACCAGGCCGGCGTCGTGACGTTCCACCGCATCGACGACGCCACCACGCGCGTCACCCTGCAGCTCGACCACGACCCGGAGGGCCTGGTCGAGAAGGCCGGCGACGCGCTGGGCATCGTGCAGCGCCGCCTCAAGGGCGACATGGAGAACTTCAAGACCTTCATCGAGGCCCGCGGCAAGGAGGAGGGCGGCTGGCGCGGCGACGTCGACGCCGCTCCGCAGAACGCCGTCTGACGGCACCTGCAGCACGGCTGCTCCGGCCCGTCCCGCTCACCGCGGGGCGGGCCGCCGTCGTGCCAGGAAGGGTCAGGCGCTCCCGACGTCGAGGTCCAGCGTCCCGGACGCGACCTCGCGCCCGCCCCACCGCCGCGCCCGGCCGAGCGCACGGGTGCTGCACGCGGTGGCGGCCACCACGCCCCCGGTGCGCAGGACGACCGTCGCGAGGTCGCCGTCGACCAGCGCCCGCACCGCCGCACCCACCGCCCACGGCGGCAGCGGCCGCTCGACCCGCATCCGCACGCGCGCGCGCCGGAGCTGGTCGGTCGTCCAGCCCCCGCCCCCGGCCAGGTCGAACCCGCCCCCGGCCAGGTCGATCCCGCCCACGGCCAGGTCGGTGTGGTGCTGGGCCTCCAGCGACGGCACGGCCCCCGAGGCGGCCTCGACGAGCACGTCGGGCACGTCGCCGGGCGGTGCGCCCCTCCGCGTCCCGGGCTCCGGGATGAGCGCAGCGAGCCGGGCCGCCTCCCGCTCCTTCACCCCGGGGGCATCGCCGCGCAGCGCCCAGTCCGGGCCGTCGTGCCAGGCCACTGCGGTGGGCTCGTGCACGAGCACCGCCCCGTTGTTCCACGCCCGGTAGGCCAGGTCCCAGTCCTCGCCGCCGTAGCCGACGTACCGCTCGTCGAAGCCGCCGAGGTCGTCGAACAGGCTGCGCCGGCACGCGAGCACGGCGCTGATGACGTGGCGGAAGCTGGTGCCGTCGGCGTCGAGCAGGTCGCGGCTGCCGGCGTAGGCCTCCCGCAGCCAGGCGGGCTCGGGCAGCTCGGGGAGCGTGCGCGGGTCGACGTCGACGGGGTGGCCGTCGAGGTCGGCGTGGCGGCGGCGACCCACGGCGAGCACGTCGGGGTTGCGGGCGACGCGCGCGGTCAGGTGCTCGAGGAACCCCGGCTCGGGCACGGTGTCGGCGTCGAGGAAGACCAGCACCTCGGCGCTCGTGTGCGCGACGCCGAGGTTGCGCGCGGCCGCCGCCCGGAAGCCGAGGTCGGGCTGGGTCACCACGCGCACCGGCGGGCCGCCCGCGGGCGGTGCGGGCGGCGGGTCCGAGCCGTCGTCGGCGATCACCACCTCCACCGGCGGCAGGGTCTGGTGGCACAGCGCGTGCCAGGTGCGGGCGAGCTGCCCGGGCTGGCGGTAGTGCGCGACGACGACCGCGACGCGCGGGCGCGGGGCCGGGTGCGCGTCGAGCAGGTTGTAGCGGTTGCCGGGGACGGGGACGTCGATCAGCACGCGCGCAGCCCCCGGTAGAGCGCGGCGTGCGCGACGCCGGCGCCGCACGGCGGTGGGGCGGGCAGCCAGGTGCCGTCCGGGTCGGCCAGGGCGGCGGTGACGTCGAGGTCGTCGTAGGGCGTCAGCGCGCCCGGGCGGCGGGCGGCCTGCTCGCGCACGTAGGCGCCGCGCGCGGCCAGCGGGCGCCGGCCGCACCCCCACCAGGTGGCCAGGGTGCCGCTCGCGCTGACCGAGCGCCCCGGCACGACCGGCACGGTCACCGCGCGGGCCGCGGCGGTGAGGTCGGCGTCGCTCAGGGCACCGGTGACGACGAGGTCGACGCCCGCCGCCGCCGCGCGCCTGGCCAGCGCCGCCACCAGTGCCCCGTGCCCCGGCGAGGGCCCGCCCGCGGCGACCACCCGGGGCCGCGACGGGTGCCGCGCGGCGGCGTCGAGCACCTCGGCGTGCCCCTTGCCGGGGTAGAGGAAGCCGAGCACGCCGAGCGTCGGGCGGTCGGCCCAGCCGGGCGCGGCGCCGCCGGGCACGGGTGCCGGCACCGGCAGGTCGACGACGGTCGCGACCCGCCCGGAGAACGCCGCCACCTTCGCCGCCTCGTGCTCGGCGGACACGACGACGGCGTCGGCCGCGGCCACGACCCGCGCGTAGCCCGCGGTGCGGCGGGCGTCGCGGGCCGGGTCGGGATCGGCGCCGGGCACGTCGTGCAGGGTGACGACCAGCGGGCGCGGGACGCCGGCCGCCCAGGCGGTGAACGCGGCGGCGGCCGCAGCGATGTCGGCGCCCCAGAGGGCGTCGGTGAACTGGGCGTGCGTGACGTCCGCCGCTCCCCCGTCGACGCGCTCGATCCCGTGGGCGGCCGCGCGCTCGGCCACCAGCGCGGCGTGGCGCACCACCCCGTGCCCGGCCGGGCCGGGGGCGGCGACGCGCACCTTCACGCGGCCGCCCGCGCCGTCACCGACCGGTAGACCTCCGCGTGCACCGCCGCGATCCGCTCCCGCTGCACCCGCCGCGCCGCCGGGTCGGCCCGCCACGCCGGGCGCTCGGCGTGGGCCCGGCGCACGGCCGCGTGCAGCGAGGCGGCGTCAAGGCGGTGCTCGTCGTGGCCGTAGAGCAGGCACGGCGCCTGCTCGGCGTAGAAGCCGCAGTCGGGCGCCAGCACCGCCGTGCCGAGGTCGTGGCAGGCCTCCAGCCAGCCCGAGTGGGTGCCGAAGCGGTACGGGAGCACCGAGAGGTCGAGCGCGGACAGGTACTCCCACAGCTCGTCGTCGGTGAAGGGGGCGTGCACGCGCACGTCCAGGTCGGGCAGAGCCGAGGCGACGGCGCGCCCGCGCGGGTCGTCGTGCGCGTCGATCCGCAGCCGCGCTCCGGGCAGCCCGTCGACGGCCGCGGCCAGCGCGCGGGCCACCGGCACCGGGTCGGCGTTGGCCCGCACGCTCTTGGCGTGCATCCCGACGAGGAACCCCGCGCGCGGCGGGCGGGGCGCGGCGATCCGCTCCGGCGGGACGGCGTGCGGGTGCGGCACCACGGTCGCCTCCCGCCCCCAGCGGCGGGCGATCTCGCCCGCCGCGCCGGCGGTGAGGGTCAGCAGCGCGTCGGCCGCCGGGACCAGGACGCCGAGCGCGGCGTCGTGCGCGGCGGCATCGGTGTGGTGGGGGTTGCGCAGGTCGTGGACGGTGACGACGAGCGCCCGGCCGGCGTCGCGCAGCGCGGTGACGAGCGCGGCGAGCTGCGCGGGCGTGCGGTCGTCGTAGCCGAAGTGGACGTGCAGGACGTCGAACCCGTCGGAGTGCTCGCGCACCCACGACGGGTCGAGCATCGGCGGCGGCCACCACCGCCCGGGCGGCGCGCCGGGCACGGGCGGGTCGGGCAGGCGGAGCACGCCGTGGTCGCGGCCGTCGGGGTCGGCGAGGTGCCGGACGTAGACGTGACCGGACGGGACCGACGCGATGCGCACTCGCCCCAGGTGCCCCGACGCGCCGGTTCGCGAAACCCCGGGCAGCATCGGTCACATGGATCACGGACGCCGCCGCCACTACGGCGAGTTCTACGGCCTGGTCGACGAGCCCGGCCCGGTGACCCTGGTGCACGGCAACTGCCAGGCGGAGTCGCTGCGCGTGCTGCTCGCCGGGTCGCCGACGTTCGCGCCGCGGCCGGTGCGCGTGCCGCCGGTGCACGAGCTCACCGCCGACGACCTGCCGCACCTGCACGCCCTGCTCGCCCGCACCGCACTGCTGCTGTCCCAGCCCGTCCGCGACGGCTACCGCGACCTGCCGCTGGGCACCGCCGAGCTGGCCGCGCGCCTGCCCGCGGGCGCGCGCGTCCTGCGCTGGCCGGTGGTGCGCTACGCGGGCCTGCACCCGTGGACGGTGATCGTCCGGCACCCCCTCGACATGGCCGCGGTGCCGCCCGTCGTGCCCTACCACGACCTGCGCACCCTCACCGCCGCCGCAGGCCTGCCCCCCGCGCCGCGGCCCGACGCCGCGGCGCTGCGGGCCGCCGCGGCGCTGTCGGTCGCCGAGCTGGCGGCGCGCGAGGAGGCCACCGACGTCGGCGTGGCCGACCTGCTCGCCGGGTTCGGCACCGACGCCGCGCACACCCTCAACCACCCCGGCAACCCCGTGCTCATCGCGCTGGCCCGCCGCGTGCAGGCCGCGGTCGGGCTCCCGCCCGACGCCGACGACCCGGGCCGGGCGCTGCTCGGCGGGGTGCGCGCGCCGCTGGACCCCGACGTCCTCGACGCGCTGGGGCTGGACGCCGAGCCCCGCGCCCACTGGCTCGTCGACGGCGTCCCGGTCGACGACGGGCAGGTGCGGGCGGCCCAGCGGGACTGGTACTCCGCCCACCCCGAGTGGGTCGCGGCCGGGCTCGAGCGCCACGCGCCGCGACGGGAGATCCTCGCTATGACGCAGGTCACAGCGTGATCCACGCATGGGCGCGGGTATCCGGGGTCGCCATCACCCCGCTGTCCAGAACCAGGAGCCCGCCGTGTCGCCGACCCGTCGTTCCCGTTGAGCAGACACCGCATCGCGCTCGTCGCCTCCGCCCGCTACCCCATCCGCGAACCGTTCGCCGGCGGCCTGGAGGCCCACACCTGGCAGCTCGCGTCGCGGCTGCGCGCGCGGGGCCACGAGGTCACCGTGTTCGGCGGGGCCGGCTCCGACCCCGCGCTCGGCGTCCGCGAGATGGCGCCCCTCCCCCCGCTGACCGGGCACGCCCGCAGCGACGTGAGCATGCCCGCCGAGTGGTTCCTGGCCGAGCACCACGCGTACCTGGGCCTCATGCTCGAGCTGTCGTCCCCCGACGCCCCCTACGACGTCGTGCACAACAACTCGCTGCACTACCTGCCCGTCGCGATGGGCCCGGCCGTGCGGCGCCCGGTCGTGACGACGCTGCACACCCCGCCGACGCCGTGGCTGGAGTCGGCGATCCGGCTGCCCCGCAGCGGGGGCCGGCCCCGGTTCGCCGCGGTCAGCCACACCACCGCGGGCCAGTGGCGCGGCCTCGTCCCCGACGTCCGGGTGGTGCGCAACGGCGTCGACACCGCCGCGTGGACGCCCGGCCCCGGCGGCGGCACGCCCGTCTGGTCGGGGCGGATCGTGCCCGAGAAGGGGCCGGTCGAGGCGATCCGTGCGGCCCGCGCCGCCGGGAGCGGGCTGCGCCTGGCCGGGCCGCGGCCCGACCGCCGCTGGTTCGAGGCCGAGGTCGCGCCGCTGCTGGGCGACGGCATCGAGTACGTCGGGCACCTCGACCACACCGCGCTCGCCCGGCTCGTCGGCTCGGCATCGGTGGCCGTGGTGTCGCCGTGCTGGGACGAGCCGTACGGGCTCGTCGTCGCCGAGGCGCTGGCCTGCGGCACGCCGATCGCGGGGTTCGCCCGGGGCGCGCTGCCCGAGCTGCTCGACGCGACGTGCGGCGTGCTCGCCGATCCCGGTGACGTCGACGGCCTCGCCGCCGCGATCCCGGCGGCCGCGCGGCTGGACCGAGCCGCCGTGCGCCGCCGCGCGGAAGACGTGTGCTCCGTCGAGGCGATGGTGCGCGGCTACGAGGACCTCTACGACGAGCTCGTCGCGTGATCGCCTACTACGTGCACCACCAGGGCAGCGGGCACGTCCACCGCGCCTCCTCCATCGCCGCGCAGGCGCGGACGCCGGTCGTCGGGCTGTCCGGCCGGCCCCGGCCCGCGGGCTGGACCGGTGACTGGGTCGACCTGCCCGACGACAGCGACGGCGTCGACGCTTCCTCGCGGGACGTCACCGCGGGCGGCACCCTGCACTGGGTGCCGCGGCGGCACGCGGGCCTGGCCGAGCGGATGCGGCGGGTGTCGGAGACCGTCGCGCGGGCGTCGCTCGTCGTCGTCGACGTGTCGGTGGAGGTGGCGCTGCTCGCGCGGCTGCACGGCGTGCCGGTCGTCGTCGTGGCGCAGCCGGGTGAGCGCACCGACCGCCCGCACCGCACCGCCTACGACCTGGCCGAGCGCATCCTCGCGCCCTGGCCCGTGCGCCCCGCCGGCGGCTGGCCCGACGGGTGGACCGCCAAGACCGTGCACCTCGGCGCGCTGTCCCGGTTCGACGCGCACCCGGCGCCGGCCGCGGGCGACCCGTGCCGCGTGCTGGTCCTGTGGGGCCGCGGCGGCATCGACGTCGGCCCGGACCGGATCGCCGCCGCGGCGGCCGCCACCCCCGGGCACCGCTGGGTCGTGGCCGGGCCGCACCCCGGCCCCGGCGCGTGGCCGGCGAACCTGACCTGGCTCGGCTGGGTCGACGACGTGTGGGCCGAGCTGTCCGCGGCCGGCGTCGTCGTGACCCACGCCGGGCAGAACGCGCTGGCCGAGGTGGCCGCGGCCCGGCGGCCGGCCGTCGTGGTGCCGCAGCGTCGCCCGTTCGGCGAGCAGGACGCGACGGCCGCGGCGCTCGCCCGCGCCGGGATCGCCGAGCCGACCGGGAGCTGGCCCGAGCCCGCCGCCTGGCCCGCGCTGCTGGCCCGCGCGGCGCAGCGGGGCGGCACCGGCTGGGACGCCTGGTCCACCGGCACGGGAGCCGCCCGCGCGGCGGCGCTGCTCGACGGGCTGGCCGCGTGACCCGCACCGCCGTGATCACGCCCGTCCGCGGGCGCGCCGCGCACCTGCACCGCCAGCGCGCCGGGCTGGCGGCCGACCCGCCGGACGTGCACGTCGTCGTGGCGATGGGGGCCGAGCCCGAGCTCGCCGACGTGCCCGGTGCACCGCCCGTCACGGTCGTCCGGGTGCCGGTGCCGGCCACCGGGCTGCCGCTCTCGGCCGCCCGCAACGCCGGCGCGGCCGCCGCCGCGGGCGCCGACCTGCTCGTGTTCCTCGACGTCGACTGCGTCCCCGCACCCGGGATGCTGCGCCGCTACGCCGACGCCGCGCGCCGCGTCGACGGGCCGGCGCTGCTGTGCGGGCCGGTGCACCACCTGCCGCCCGCCCCGCACGGCGGCTACCCGGCCGCCGACCGGCTGGCGGCGCTCGCACCCCCGCACCCCGCCCGCCCCGCCCCGTCCGACGGGGAGATCGTCGCGGAGTCGCGGTGGGAGCTGTTCTGGTCGCTGTCCTTCGCCGTCACGCCCGCCACGTGGGACGCGCTCGGCGGGTTCTGCGAGGACTACACCGGCTACGGCGGCGAGGACACCGACTTCGCCTGCGCCGCCCGCGACGCCGGTGCCGGCCTGTTCTGGGTGGGCGGCGCGAGCGCGTTCCACCAGCACCACCCGCCCGCGCGGGAGACCCCGGAGCGGATCGCGGAGATCGTCCGCAACGCCCGGCTGTTCCGCCGCCGCCGGGGGTGGTGGCCGATGACCGGCTGGCTGCACGAGCTCCACGCGCGCGGGGTCGTGGTCTTCGACCCGGCGCGCGACGCGCTGCACCTGTCTGCGGAAGGAACCCCGTGACCCTGCTCGACGCCCGTCCCCCCGCCGCCGTCCCCGACCCGGGCGCGGCGCTGGGCCCCGCCCTCGCCGACGCCGTCCGCGGCGCGCTGCCCCGCCCCGGCCACGGCGACACCGCGGGCCGCTGGCGGACGCTCGCCCGCTGGGGCCGCACCGACCTCGTCCTCGCCCGCCTGGCCGAGGGCCACGCCGACGCGCTCGCGATCCTCGCCGAGGCCGGCTGCGACCCCGTCGGGAGAGCGCTCTACGGAGTCTGGGCCGCGCGGTCGGCCGGCACCGGCGCGGTCCTGCGCGACGGCGCCCTGCACGGCGTCGTCCGCTTCTGCTCCGGCGCGCACCGGCTCGACCGCGCGCTCGTCGTCGCCGGGGACGTGCTCGTCGACGTCGACGTGCGCGACCCGCGCGTGCGGCCCGTGAAGGGCACCTGGAACCCGGCGGGGATGGTCGCCAGCGACAGCGTCGACGTGGAGTTCCAGGGTGTGCCCGCGGACCGCCGCGTCGGCCCGCCCGCGTTCTACACCGCCCGCCCGGGGTTCTGGTTCGGCGGCGGCGGGGTCGCGGCGGTGTGGCTCGGCGGCGCCGCCGGTGCCGTCGACGACGTGCGCGGGCTCACCGGCGACGACCCGCACCGCCTCGGCCACCTCGGCGCCCTGCACACCGCCCTCGCCGTGACCGACGCCCTGCTCGAGCGCACCGCGCACGACATCGACGCCGACCCGGCCGCCGACCACACCACGGCGGTGTGGACGGCCCGCGCGGCCGCCGAGCAGCTCGTCCGCACGGTCCTGGACCGGGCGCCGCGCATCGCGGGCACCACCGGGCTGACCCGCGAGCCCGGCCCCGGCCTGCGGCTCTCCGACCTGGGCGTCTACGTCCGCCAGCACCACGCCGAGCGCGACCTGGCCGCGCTCGGCGCCCGCCTCACCGAGGAGCCCGCATGACCCGGCCGCTGACCCCGCCCGCGGACTGGCGCCCGCTGCTCACCGGGCTCGGGGCCTTCGACGTCGCCGCGCTCGCCGGGGAGCGGGTGGTCGTCGTGGCCGCGCACCCCGACGACGAGACGCTCGGCGCCGGCGGGCTGATGCGGGCGCTGCACCGGGCGGGCGCGTGCGTGGAGCTCGTGGTGGCCACCGACGGCGAGGCCGCGTTCCCCGCGCTCGACGGGACCGCCCGCGCCGCGCTCGCCGCCACCCGGCGTGACGAGCTCGACGCCGCGCTCGACGCCCACGGGATGGCCGGTGTGCCGGTGCACCGCCTCGGGATGCCCGACTCCGCCCTCGACGCCGACGTCCTCGCCGCCGCGCTGGCGCCGCTGCTCCTGGGCGCCGAGGCCGTCCTCGCCCCGTGGAGCGGCGACCCGCACCCCGACCACGCCGCGGCCGGGCGGGCCGTCGCGGCCGCCGCCCCCGTGACCACGACCCGCTGGAACTACCCGATCTGGATGTGGCCGTGGCTGCGCGCGGACGACCCGGACGTCCCCTGGCCGTTCGCCCGCGCCCACCACCTGGACGCCGACGCGCGGGACGCCAAGCGGCGGGCCGTGGCGTGCTTCGCGTCGCAGACCGGGCCGGGACCGGACGGCGCGGCGCCGGTCGTCGGTCCGGAGGTGCTCGCGCACTTCGACACCGGCACCGAGGTCGTGTTCCGCGATCCGGTCGCGGAGGGCGCGCCGGCCGGGCGCTTCGACGACCTCTACGCCACCGACGGCGGCGACCCCTGGGACACCCGCACGAGCTTCTACGAGCGGCGCAAGCGCGCGGTGCTGCTCGCCTGCCTGCCCCGCGAGCACTACCGGCACGCCGCCGAGCCCGCCTGCGGGACCGGCGCGCTGACCCGGGAGCTGGCCGCGCGCTGCGACCGGCTCGACGCCTCCGACGCCGCCGCGGCGGCCGTCGACCTCGCGCGCACCGCCGTCGAGGGGACCGGTGCGACCGTGGAGCGCGCCGCCCTGCCCGACGCCGCCGCGCTGCCCGCCGGGCTCGACCTCGCCGTCGTCTCCGAGGTCCTCTACTACCTCGCCGACGACGTCCTGGCCGCCACCGTCGACCGGATCGCCGAGGCCGTGGAGCCCGGCGGCGACGTCGTGATCGCGCACTGGCGGGGCTGGCCGGCCGAGGCCCCGCGCGACGCCGCGGCGACCCACCGGGTGCTGCTCGACGACCCCCGGTTCACGGCGCTGGTGACCCACGTCGACGAGGAGTTCCTGCTGCACGTGCTGCGGCGCGCGTGATCACCGCGGTCGGGGTCGTCGTGCCCGCGCGCGACGAGGAGCAGCGCATCGCCGCCTGCCTGGACAGCGTGCTCGCCGCGCTGCCCCCGGGCGTCGACGCAGCCGTGGTGGCGGTGCTGGACCGCTGCACCGACGCCACGGCGTCGCGCGTGCCGCCGGGCGTCGACGTGCTGGTCAACGACGCGCCGCTCACCGTCGGCGAGCTGCGCGACCGCGGCCTGCGCCACCTGCTGGCCCGGCTCGCCGACCGCGCCGACCCGGCCACGACGTGGCTGCTCAGCACCGACGCCGACTCCATCGTCGGACCGGGCTGGGCGCACGACCACCTGCGCCACGCCGCGGCGGGGGCGCACGCCGTCGCCGGGCTCGTCGACCTCGACCCGGCGCTGGACGGTGCGCCGGACCCGGGGCCCGAGTACACCCGCATCGTCGGCTCGGGCCTGCGTCCGGACGGTCACGGCCACGTCTACGGCGCCAACCTCGGCGTGCGCGCCGACGCCTACCTCGCGGCCGGCGGCTTCCCGGCCGTGGTCCACGGCGAGGACCACGCGCTGGTCGGGCGGCTGCGCGCCGCCGGGTTCCGCGTCGTCACCGCGCTCGACGGGCGGGTGCGGACCAGCGCGCGGACCGTCGGCCGGGCGCCCGGGGGTCTGGCCGACCTGCTCGCCGCGCTGGAGGGCACCGGTGACCGGGGACTCCCCGGGGGCACCGTCGCCGGAGGTTGAGCCCCCGGGCGTCCGGGAAACCGATCACATGTCGATCGCCCAGCCGCAGCAGCCCACCACGGGTGACGAGCCCCGCCGTCCCACCGTCGCCGACCACATCGTCGACCGGCTGGCGTCCTGGGGCGTCCGGCACTACTACGGCTACCCCGGCGACGGCATCAACGGCATGACCGCGGCGCTGCAGCGCCGCGAGGACACCCGGTTCGTGCAGGTGCGCCACGAGGAGACCGCGGGCTTCGCCGCGTCGGCCCACGTCAAGTACGGCGGCGGGCCCATCGGGGCGGCGCTCGTGACATCGGGCCCGGGCGCGGTGCACCTGCTCAACGGCCTGTACGACGCGAAGCTCGACCACCAGCCCGTCGTCGCGCTCGTCGGGCAGACCGGGCTGACGGCGCAGGGCGGCGGCTACTACCAGGAGGTCGACCTCCTCTCGCTCTACAAGGACGTCGCCGGGTTCCTCGCCCAGCTCGACGACCCGAGCCAGGTCCGCCACCTCGTCGACCGCGCCTGCCGCACCGCGCTCTCGGACCGCACCGTCGCCGTGCTCGTGCTGCCCAACGACGTCCAGGACGAGAAGGCGGTCCTCGACCCGCCGCACGCGCACGGCTACTACGCCACCTCCAACGCCCCGAGCACCCGCCCGACGGTGCCCGCCGAGGACGACCTGCGCGCCGCCGCCGACGTGCTGCGCGGCGGGGAGAAGGTGGCGATGCTCGTCGGGCAGGGCGCGCTCGGCGCGGAGGCCGAGGTGGCGGCGATCGCCGCGCGGCTGGGCGCCTGCGTGGCGACGGGGCTGCTCGGGCTCGCCGCCGTCGACCAGCGCGAGCCCTGGGTCACCGGGCCGCTGGGCCTGCTCGGCACGACCCCGAGCTCCTACCTGATGCAGCACTGCGACCGGCTGCTCATCGTCGGGTCGAACACGCCCTACAGCGAGTTCTACCCGCCGGAGGGCCGCCCGGCCGTGCAGATCGACATCCAGGGCTCGCAGATGGGGCTGCGCTACCCGACGCAGGTCAACCTCACCGGAGACGCCGGGCCGACGCTGCGGGCGCTGGACGCGCTGCTCGCCGACCACGTCGCGCCGACCGCGTGGCGCGAGGACATCGCCGGGCGCACGGCGTCGTGGCGGACCGGGCAGCTCGAGGTGGCGCAGCAGGCCGCCGAGCCGGTGAACCCGCAGCTCACGCTCACCGAGCTCGACGCGCGGCTGCCCGACGACGCGATGGTCGCCGTCGACTGCGGCACCGTGACGGCCTGGTACGCCCGGCACCTGCACGTGCGCCCCGGGATGCTCGCCTCGCTGTCGGGCACGCTGCTGTCGATGGGCGGCGCGATGCCCTACGGGATCGCCGCGAAGTTCGCCCACCCCGACCGCCCGCTGTTCGCGCTGCTCGGCGACGGCGCCATGCAGATGAACGGCGTCAACGAGCTCATCACGGTGGCCAAGTACTGGAAGGAGTGGGCCGACCCGCGGTTCGCGGTGCTCGTGCTCAACAACCGCGACCTCGCCTTCGTGAGCTGGGAGCAGCGCAGCGCGGAGGGCACGCCGAAGTTCGACGCCAGCCAGGACGTGCCGGACGTCGACTACGCCGCGTGGGCCCGCAGCCTGGGCCTGCACGGCGTCCGCGTCGACGACCCGTCGCAGGTCGGGCCGGCCTGGGACGCCGCGCTGGCCGCCGACCGGCCGATGGTCATCGACGCCGTCGTCGACCCCGCCGAGCTGATGATCCCGCCGCAGTTCACCCGCGACCAGGCCGTGAAGACCGCGATGTCGGTGATCCGCGGGGACTCGGACTGGCGCGGGATCCTGCGCCGCGGCATCCCCGCCGCGGCGGCCACCCTGCTGCCGCACCGGGGCTGAGGCGGCTCCGGCCCGGGCTCGCATACAGGGTGCGGGGGTGGCACACAGGGCGCGGGGGTCGCACACAGGGCCGGACCCGTGTGCGAGCACCGGAAGGTGTGTGCGAGCCGGGCGGGAGTGGCGCGGCGGGCCACTCTCCTGCGGCCGACGGGGCGGCAGCGCGTGCGTGCTGGAACGCCCGCTGAGGCGGGGGCGGGGCGGGGGCTCGCACACAGGCCGCGGGGTCGCACACAGGCCGCGGGGTCGCACACAGGCCGCGGGGTCGCACACAGGCCGCGGGGTCGCACACAGGGCCGGACCTGTGTGCGAGCACCGGGAGGTGTGTGCGAGCCGGGCGCGAGCGGCGCGGCGGGCCTCTCTCCTGCGGCCGACGGACGTGACGGCGGGTCGTGCGTGCTCGATCGCCCTCCGAGGCGGAGGCAGGGGCTCGCACACAGGCCGCGGGGTTGGCACATAGGGCCAGACCTGTGTGCGAGCACCGGGAGGTGTGTGCGAGCGGGGCACGCGGTCATAACCGGCGGACCGCATCCGCCAGGGGGCCACTCTTGCATATCACTCGAACACATGTTCGACTCTGGACGCAGTTCCTGGTATTCTTCGGACATGTCAGCCAACCGTTCCTGCACGCCGTCCGAGGCGCTGCTCGTCGAACGGATCGCGCGACTCGAGCAACGAAAAGCGGCGATCGCGGCCGAACAATCGGAAGCGATCCTCGCATTCGCACGAGCACACGCGAAATCGCAGACCGCCGGCGGCACCGTCGACCCCGAAGCGCTCGAACGCAGCATCGCCGCCCAGGTCGGTCTCGCCTGCCGGGTGTCACCCACCGAGGGCCGCCGGCGCGTCCGCACCGCCCGGGACCTGCACGCCGGACACACCCGCATCCGTGCACTGTTCGCCGCCGGACAGCTGAGCGAGTACAAGACCAGCGTCATCGCCGCCGCCACCGCCCACCTCTCCCCCGGCGAACGCGCGCAGGTCGACCGCGAGCTGGCCGAGCAGCGGGTGGAGACCCTCGGCGTCCGCCGGATCCACGACCTGACCCGGACGCTCGCCGCACAGGTGGCGCCGGAAAAGTTCACGGCCCGGTGCCGGGCCGCCCGGTCGGGCCGGCGGGTGTCGGTCCGTCCCTCGGCCGACGGCATGGCCGACCTCACCGCCCACCTGCCGGTCGAAGAGGCCGTGGCCTGCTACGCCGCCCTCGCAGCCGCGGTCAACGAGATCGCGGTCCAACCCGAACCGGTCACCCGCGGCCGCGGCCAGATCATGGCCGACACCCTCGTCGAACGACTCACCGGACAAGCCACCGCCCGCGACGTCGCCGTCGAGATCCAGGTCCTCGTGCCCGTGGAGGCGCTCGTCGACCCACGCAGCCCGCTCCCCGCGCAGATCCCCGGCCACGGCC
This sequence comes from Pseudonocardia broussonetiae, assembly GCF_013155125.1. Lineage (NCBI taxonomy): Bacteria > Bacillati > Actinomycetota > Actinomycetes > Pseudonocardiales > Pseudonocardiaceae > Pseudonocardia > Pseudonocardia broussonetiae. The sequence goes on from NZ_CP053564.1 coordinate 206,134, forward strand.
CCGTCCCCGTCGACCTCCTCACCAACAGCACCGGCCGCACGATCTGGCGACGACTGGTCACCCGCGACGGCATCATCATCGGCGGCGACTCCCGCAGCCGCCGCTTCACCGGACAACTGGCCGCACTCATCCGCGCCAGGGACGGCCACCGCTGCCGCGAGCCCTACTGCGACGCCCCGATCCGCCACATCGACCACATCCACCGCTGGTCCGAACTCGGCCGCACCGAGTTCGACAACGGCCGCGGACTGTGCGCATTCCACAACCACGTCCGGGAAACAGCCGGGTGGCGGGCCGAGGTCACCTCCGGAACGGTCAGGACGACGACGCCGACGGGTGCGCACTACCATTCCGAGCTGCGCGCCGAAAACAGTTCCGGTATCGGCGAGAAGAGTAGTCCCGGCGCGGCGTGAACTTCCTCGGCTCGCCGAAACAAGCACGAGGACGGCGCTTTGCCGCGTCGATCAGCCGAGAGGCGCGTCAGAGGTGCGCCGCGCCCGCCCGCCGCTCGCACCACTGCCGCTCGCACCACTGCCCGGAGTGCTCCCCTACGGCAGGAGCGCACACCGCACGGATCTCCGAGCGTCGAATGTCGCCGCCCAGCAGCCCGACGCCCACCCGATCCGGCTCTGCGTCGGCGCCGCGGAGCGAACCTCAGTTGCCCGCTCCGGGCGTCAGCGCCACTGCCTCCACCCCCCACCCCGCCAGCAGGGGGAGGACGTGCGCGGTCGGCGAGTCGGGCTCGACGGTGTAGACGACCAGGCGCTGCTCCGGGTCGTGCGGGGTCGACACCGCCTCGATCCCGAAGGCCAGCGGGCCGGCGGTGGGGTGGGCGATGCGCTTGGCGACGGAGGTGTGGTCGCGGACTCCGTGGTCGTCCCACCACCGGGCCACGTCGGGGTCGGCGGCGCGCAGCTCGGCCACCAGCGCCGCGAGCCGGCGGTCGTCGGGGCGGCGTCCGGCCTCGAACCGGAGCGCGCCGACGGCCGCCGCCGCGAAGTGGGCCCAGTTGACGATCCGCTCGCGGGCCGACGGGTCGAGGAACAGGTACCGCGCGAACGACGAGCCGGGTTCGAGCGGGCGCCCGAGCACGGCGGGCAGGAGGGCGTTGCGGGCGAGGACCTGGGCGCGGCGGCCGAGCAGCAGGACCGGGACGTGGTCGAGCGCGGTCATCAGCCGCAGCAGGCCGGGGTCGGGCTGCTGCGGCGCCTCCGCTCCCCCGCCGCGCCGACGCCGCGAGGTGGGGGCGGCGAGGTCACGCAGGTGCGCGTGCTCGACGTCGTCGAGGCGCAGCGCGCGGGCCAGGGCGTCGACGACCGAGTCGGTGACGGTGGCCTGGCGCCCCTGCTCGAGCCGGCTGTAGTGGTCGGGGCTGAGCCCGGCGAGCACCGCGAGCTCCTCCTTGCGCAGGCCGGGCACGCGGCGGGGGCCGGGGAAGGGCGCCATGCCCGCCTGGGCCGGAGTGAGGCGGTCGCGCCGGGAGCGCAGGAAGTCGCCGAAGGCCGTGCGGTCGGGGGGCACGCCGTCGAGCGTAGGTCGCGGCGCGGCGATCCTGCCCGGTCACGCCGTGCCCCGGTCCCGCTCGCCCTGGGGCCGGCGGGCGACCGTGCGTAGACAGGGCTCATGACCAGCACCCGCCTCACCGGCCGCCACGCGATCGTCACCGGATCCACCAGCGGCATCGGCGCCGCCACCGCCCGCGTCCTCGCCGCCGAGGGCGCCGCGGTCGTCGTCACCGGCCGCGACCGCGCCCGCGGCGAGGCCGTCGTGAAGGAGATCACCGGCGACGGCGGCACCGCGTTCTTCGTGCCGTCCGACCTCGCGGGCACCCCCGACGAGGTCCGCGCGTTCGCCGCCGCCGCCCGTGACGCCCTCGGCGGCCGCGTCGACGTCCTCGTCAACAACGCCGCCGTCTGCCACCCGACCACGACCACGGGCCTGAGCGACGCCCAGCTCGACGAGTCGCTCGCCGTGAACGTCCGCGCCCCGCACGTCCTCGTCGCCGCGCTCGTGCCCGGGATGGTGGAGCGCGGCGACGGCGCCGTCGTCACCATCGGCTCCTGGATGGCGAGCACCGGCAGCCCGGCCGTCGGCCTCTACGCGGCGACGAAGGCCGCCGAGCAGCAGCTCACCCGCAGCTGGGCGGCGGAGTTCGGGCCGTCGGGGGTGCGGTGCAACACCGTGGCGCCGGGCGTCACGCGCACGCCGATCAACGAGTCCGACGGCGACGTCCTGGACCGGCTCGCCGCCGGCACCCCGGCCGGGCGGACCGTCCGCCCCGAGGACGTCGCGCACGCCGTCGCCTGGCTCGCCTCGTCCGACGCGGCGCTGGTGCACGGCGTGACGCTGGCCGTGGACGGCGGGATCTCGACGACCCGGGCGCTGTAGCCGACCCGGTCTCCCGCACGCCGGATGGTGCGGGCGGGCCGGACCGAGCATCGTGGCGGCAACCCGTCCCGAGGAGCCGCCATGTCCGTCCTGTCCGCCGTCCTCGACGCCGCGCGCTCCGGCGCGGTCCGGATCGTCGACCTCACCACGCCGCTGCGGGAGACGACGCCGATCCTGGAGCTGCCGCCGCCGTTCGCGAACACCTCGCGGTTCCGGCTCGAGGAGCTCTCCCGCTACGACGACCGCGGCCCCGCCTGGTACTGGAACGACATCCACACCGGCGAGCACACCGGCACGCACCTCGACGCGCCGGTGCACTGGGTGTCGGGCAAGGACGGCCTCGACGTGTCGCAGGCGCCGCTGAGCACGCTCGTCGGGGCGGCCGCGGTGATCGACATGACCGCGCAGGTGGAGGCGGACGCCGACTTCCTGCTGGAGGTCGAGCACGTGCGGGCGTGGGAGGCCGAGCACGGCCCGCTGCCCGAGGGCGGCTGGCTGCTCTACCGCACCGGCTGGTCGGCGCGCGGCGACGACGCGGCCGCGTTCGCCAACGCCGACGAGAACGGCCCGCACACGCCGGGCGTCTCGGTCGAGTGCGCGCGCTGGCTCGCGCAGGAGTCGCCGATCAGCGGGTTCGGGGTGGAGACCGTCGGCACCGACGCGGGCGCCGCGGCCGGGTTCGACCCGCCCTTCGCGTGCCACGACTTCCTCATGGGCGCCGACAAGTGGGGCCTGACCAGCCTGCGCAACCTCGACGCGCTCCCGCCGACCGGCGCGGTGCTCATCGTGTGCCCGCTGCCGATCGTCGGCGGGTCGGGGAGCCCGGCCCGCGTCCTGGCGCTGGTGGAGGGGTGAACGGCTCCGCCGCACCGGCCCCACCGACGACCGTCGCGCAGGTCGTCGGCGCGCTGCTGGCGGAGCTCGGCGTCGGGCACGCGTTCGGCGTCGTCGGCAGCGGCAACTTCCACGTCACCAACGCCCTGCGCGCGCACGGGGTGCCGTTCACCGCGGCCCGCCACGAGGGCGGCGCCGCGACCATGGCCGACGCCTACGCCCGCACCGCGGGCGGCGTCGCGGTGCTCACGCTGCACCAGGGCTGCGGCCTCACCAACGCCCTGACCGGCATCACCGAGGCCGCGAAGAGCCGCACCCCGCTGCTGGTGCTCGCCGCCGACACCGCCGGGGCCGCGGTGCGGTCGAACTTCCGCATCGACCAGGACGCACTGGTCGCCTCCGTCGGCGCCGTCGCGGAGCGGGTGCACTCGGCCGCGTCCGCCGCCGCCGACGTCCGGCGGGCCTACGCGACCTGCCGCGGCCTGCGCCGCACGGTGGTGCTCAGCCTGCCCCTGGACGTGCAGGACCAGCCCTGCGCACCCGCCGCGGTCGCCTTCACGCCGCTGCCCCCGACCCGCCCGGACGCCGACGTGGCTGCCGAGCTCGCCCGTCTCCTCGACGACGCGCGGCGGCCGGTGTTCATCGCGGGTCGCGGTGCGCGCGGAGCCGGCCCCGAGCTCGCCGCGCTCGCCGACTCCTGCGGCGCCCTGCTCGCCACCTCCGCGGTGGCGAACGGGCTCTTCACCGGTCGGGGGTGGAACCTCGGCATCTCCGGCGGGTTCGCCACCGACCTCGCCGCGGAGCTGATCACCGGCGCCGACCTGGTCGTGGCCTGGGGCGCGTCGCTGACGATGTGGACCACCCGGCACGGTGCGCTGCTCGGCGAGGACACCACCGTCGTGCAGGTCGACGACACCCCCGAGGCACTCGGCGCGCAGCGACCCGTCGACCTGGCCGTGCTCGGCGACGTCCGCGCGACCGCGCTCGACGTGGCCGCGCACGTCCGGGGCGGGCCCGGCTACCGGACCGACGACGTGCGCGCCCGGATCGCCGCGGAGGGCCGCTGGACGCAGGTCCCGGTGCCGGAGCAGGCGCCCGACTCGGACCGCATCGACCCCCGCACCCTCTCGACGGCGCTCGACGCCCTGCTCCCCGCCGAGCGCACGCTCGCCGTCGACTCCGGGAACTTCATGGGCTACCCGAGCGCCTACCTGGCCGTGCCGGACGCCGCCGGGTTCTGCTTCACGCAGGGGTTCCAGTCGATCGGGCTCGGCCTCGCGACGGCGATCGGCGCCGCGCTGGCCCGCCCGGACCGGCTGCCCGTGGCCGCGCTCGGCGACGGCGGGTTCCTCATGGGGATCTCCGAGCTGGAGACGCTGGTGCGGCTCGGGATCGGGATGCTCGTCGTGGTCTACGACGACGCCGGCTACGGCGCCGAGTTCCACCACTTCGACGGCGCCGACCACGCCACCGTCCGCTTCCCCGACGCCGACCTGGCCGCCATCGCGACCGGGTACGGCTGCGACGCCGTCACCGTCCGGTCGGTCGACGACCTGGCCCCGGTGGCGCAGTGGCTGGACGGGCCGCGGGAACGGCCGGTGCTCGTCGACGCGAAGGTGCGCAGCGACGAGGCGTCCTGGTGGCTGGTGGAGGCGTTCCGCGGGCACTGAGCCCGTCGGACGCACCGGATATGGTGCGTCGGTGACCGTGGCCGAGGACGCAGCAGAGGTCGGGGTCGTCGCCGCACCGCGGGCCCTGATCGTCTCCCTGTACGGCCTCTACGCCCGCCAGCAGGACGGGTGGCTGTCGGTGGCGTCGGTCGTGCGGATGATGGCCGAGTTCGGCGTCGACGGGCAGGCGGTGCGCTCGTCGGTGTTCCGGCTCAAGCGCCGCGGCCTGCTGATCGCGGAGAAGGTCGGGCGCGCGGCCGGGTACCGGCTCTCCGACGTCGGCCAGGCCATCCTCGCCGAGGGCGACTCCCGGATCTTCACCCGCCGCCGCGGCACCCTCGACGAGGGGTGGCTGCTCGTGACGTTCTCGGTGCCGGAGGCCGAGCGGGAGAAGCGCCACCTGCTGCGCACCCAGCTCGCCCGCCTCGGGCTCGGCACGGTCGCGCCCGGCCTGTGGATCGCCCCCGCGCACCGCGAGACCGAGGTCGCCGCGGCGCTGGAGCGCGCGGGCCTGCGCGGGTTCACCGATCTGTTCCGCAGCCACCACGTCTCGTCGCGGCCGGCGCGCGAGACCGTGCGCACCTGGTGGGACCTCGACGCCCTCGACGCCGTCCACGCCGAGTTCGTGCTGCGCTTCGAGCCCGTCCGCGCCCGCTGGGCCGCCGACCCCGACGGGCCGGCCGCCCGGGCGTTCACCGACTTCGTCGAGGTCGTCACGGCCTGGCGCCGGCTGCCCTACCTCGACCCCGGCCTGCCCCTGGAGGTGCTGCCGGTCGGCTGGGTCGGGGTGACGGCGGAGGAGCTGTTCGCCGCCCTGCGCGAGCGCCTCGCCGGCCCCGCCGCCGCCCACGCCCGCACGCTGCTCGCCGGTTAGGCCGCCCGCGCCGCCGCCACGCCCTGGATCTCGATCAGCGCCTCGGGCTGCCAGAGGGCGGTGACGCCGATGCCGGCCATCGCCGGGTAGTCGCTGCCCGCCATCTCCCGCCAGATCCGGCCGATCTCGCGCCCGTTCGCCTGGTAGTCGGGGATGTCGGTCAGGTAGATCGTGACGCTGAGCAGGTCCGACGGCTGGCCGCCCGCCGCGCGCAGCGCCGTCAGCAGGTTGCCGAACGCCTGCCGGAACTGCTCGACGATCCCGCCCTCGACGATCTTCCCGTCCGCGTCCATGGCCGTCTGCCCGGCGAGGTGGACGGTGTCGCCGTGCCGGACCGCGTAGGTGAAGCCGGACGGCCTGGCCAGCTCGGGCGGGTTGACGAATTCCATCGCTGCTCCTCGACGCATCGCACATGGTGTGCTTCCATGACTATCGTAACGATGACGCGATACAGAAGCGAGGGGCCATGTCCACCGACCTGAAGCTCGTGCCGGTCGTCACCCGCAAGGGCCAGGAGCACGGCGCCACCGGCCAGTCCGGCGGCGCGCTGCGGGTCTCCGGCGTCTCGCCGCAGCACACGCCGGCCACGCGCATCTGGTTCGGCAAGGTCAGCAACGAGCCCGGCTACCGGTCGCTGCCCCACCACCACGGCGAGGCCGAGACCGGCGGCTACGTGCTGACCGGCACCGCGCGCATCTACTTCGGCGAGGGCTACGCCGAGTTCCTCGACATGACCGAGGGCGACTTCGTGTTCGTCCCGCCGCACATGCCGCACGTCGAGGCCAACATGAGCACCACCGAGGAGCTCGTCTGGCTGACCTGTCGCACGCCGGACAACATCGTCGTCAACCTCGACGAGGTCGACGACTCCGTGCTCGAGGGGTTCCGACGGGCATGAGCACCAGCAAGCACCTCCTCGACGTCCTGTCCCTCACGCCCGACGGTGACGACGCGTTCGTCGGCCACCCGCAGGTCATCCCGTCCGGCCGGGTCTACGGCGGCGAGCTCGTGGCGCAGGCGCAGGTGGCGATGTCGCACACCGTCGGCGACGACCGCCGCATCCACTCGCTGCACGGCTACTTCCTCCGCGCCGGCGACGTCCGCACGCCCACCCGCTGGGCCGTGCAGCGGCTGCGCGACGGCCGCAACTTCTCCGTCCGCACGGTGCAGGGGATGCAGGGCGACCGCGTCCTGTTCCACGCGATGGCCTCGTTCCAGGTGCCGGGCCAGGGCGTCGAGCACCAGGAGCCGATGCCCGACCTCCCGGACCCCGAGGGCCTGCCGACGTCCGAGCAGGCGCTGGCCGGGTCGACCGTCCGCGACGCCGAGTACTGGTCGCACGACCGCAGCTTCGACATCCGCCACTCCCCCGCCGCGATCTACACCACGTCCGACGGCGAGCCCGTCCGCCGCCAGACGGTGTGGCTGCGCGCCTGGGAGACCCTGCCCGACGACCCGGCCGTGCACCGCAGCGCGCTCGCCTACGTCTGCGACTACACGCTGCTCGAGCCGATCCTGCGGCAGCACGGGGCCGCCTGGTCCGACGACGGCGTCGTCACCGCGAGCCTCGACCACGCGATGTGGTGGCACCACGACGGCCGGATGGACGACTGGGTCGCGCTCGTGCAGGAGTCGCCGGTGGCACTGCGCGGCCTCGGCCTCGGCTCGGCCCGCCTCTACTCGCGCGACGGCGCGCTGCTGGCGAGCGTGACGCAGGAGGGGCTGGTGCACCTGTGAGCGAGTACTGGAACCCCAAGACCGAGCTGCTGCCGCGCGAGGACCTCCGCGCGCTGCAGCTCGCCAAGCTGCGCCTGCTCGTCGAGTGGGCGCAGGCGCGCAGCCCGCACTACCGGCGCACGCTCGCGGGGATCCGCCCCGAGCAGCTCCGGACGTGGGCCGACATCGACCGCATCCCGTTCCTCACCCGCGAGGAGTGGATGCGCAGCCAGGAGGAGCACCCGCCCTACGGCGAGCTCCCGGTCGTCGGCCCGGACGCGGCGATCCGCGTCCACACCACCAGCGGCACGTCCGGCCGCACGCCGCTGCGCGCGCTGGACAGCCGCAAGGACTGGGCCTGGGCCGCGGAGATGTGGTGCTACGCGCTGTGGGCGGCGGGCGTGCGGGCGCACGACGTCGGCTACGTCGCCTTCGGCTACGGCTCGTTCATCGGGTTCTGGGGCCTGCACAACGGGTTGGAGCGGATCGGCGCGCTGACCGTCCCCGGCGGGGCGCAGACCACGCCGAACCGCGTGAAGCAGATCGTCGACTTCGGGGCCACCGTCGTCGCCTCGACGCCCACCTACGCGCTGCGCCTGGCCGCCGAGGCCGAGGCGACGGGCGTCGACCTGCGCGGCGGGCCGGTGCGCACCGTGATCCTCTCCGGTGAGCCCGTCGTCGCGGAGACGAAGGCGATCATCGAGGAGCGCTGGGGCGCCCGGGCCCACGACACCGCGGGGATGACCGAGATCTCGACGGTCTTCATGTTCGAGCCGACCGGCCGGCCCGGCGGCAGCCACATCATCGAGGACCACTTCATCGAGCAGGTGATCGACCCGGAGACGGGCCGCGAGGTCGGCTACGGGGAGCGCGGCGAGCGCGTCTGCACCTCCTTCGGCCGCAGCACCACCCCGCTGCTGCGCTACCGCACCGCCGACGTGGTGGTGAAGGTGCCCAGCCGCAGCGCCCGCACGTTCGACCTCTACGAGGGCGGCATCCTCGGCCGCGTCGACGACATGAAGCTCGTGCGCGGCACCAACGTCTACCCGAGCGCGATCGAGGCCGTCGTCCGCGGCTTCGACGGCATCGAGGAGTTCCAGGTCCGCATCGAGCGCCGCGGCGACCGCGACGAGATCGTCCTGTGCGTCGAGCCGGTGCCGACGATGGGCGACGAGCCGTGGGGACGCCTGGCCGACGACCTCGGCCGCGAGCTCGCCGACGCCCACGAGGGCCTGCGCTTCCACGTCGAGCGGGCCGCCACCGAGACCCTGCCCCGCTTCGAGCTCAAGGCCAAGCGGCTGACCGACCTGCGGCCCGCCCCGACGACGAGGAGCGTGTGATGGCCACCGACCTGCTGCACCGCACGACCACCGCCGACGAGGACGCCCTGCTGGCCGTCCACGACCAGCTCCGCGCGCTGCTCGCCGCCGACCTGCCGCCGTGCGCCGCCGCCGGGCTGCGGACCGCGCTCGCCAGCGTCGCCGTCGTGGTCACCGACCTGGGGCTGCGGTTCGAGCACCTGCTGGACGAGGGGGTCTGACGTGCGGATCGCCTCCGTCGGCGGCGGGCCGGGCGGCCTGTTCAGCTCGATCCTGCTGAAGAAGGCCGACCCCACCCGCGAGATCACCGTCTACGAGCGCAACGCCGCCGACGACACGTTCGGCTTCGGCGTCGTGTTCTCGCAGGAGACGCTGGACAACATCGCTGCGGCCGACCCGGAGTCGTTCGGCCGCATCGAGGCCGAGTTCCGGCACTGGAGCGCGATCGACACCGACTTCCTCGGCGCCCGCGAGCGCTCCGACGGCCACGCGTTCGCCGCGCTGGAGCGCAAGCGGCTGCTCGCGATCCTCGGCGAGCGGGCGCGGGAGCTCGGCGTCGACGTCCGCTACCGCACCGAGGCCCCGGACCTGGCGACGCTGCAGGGCGGGCACGACCTCGTCATCGCCTCCGACGGCGTCAACTCCCCGATCCGCGCGCAGCTGGCCGACCACCTCGACCCCCGCGTCGAGCACCGCTCCGCCAAGTACGTCTGGTTCGGCACGACGCGCCCGTTCGACTGCTTCACGTTCCTGTTCGTGGAGACCGAGTTCGGGCTGTTCTGGGCGCACGTCTACCCGTTCGACCAGGAGCGCTCGACGTTCATCGTCGAGACCGACGAGGAGACCTGGCGCCGCGCCGGGCTCGACGCCTTCGCCGCCGTCCCGCGCCGGCCGGGCGAGAACGACGAGGCGACGATCGCGTTCTGCGAGCGGATCTTCGCCGGGCACCTCGACGGGCACCCGCTGATCGGCAACAACTCCGGCTGGCTCTCGTTCGCCGTGATCCGCAACCGCAGCTGGTCGGCCGAGGGCGTCGCGCTCGTCGGCGACGCCGCGCACACCGCACACTTCTCGATCGGCTCGGGCACCAAGCTGGCGCTGGAGGACGCGATCAGCCTGGCCGTCAGCGTCGACCGCGAGCCGAGCATCGAGGCCGCGCTCAAGGCGTACGAGCAGGACCGCCAGCCCGTCGTCGCGTCGCTGCAGCGCTCGGCGCAGACCAGCCTGGAGTGGTTCGAGGGCGCGGCGCGCTACCGGCACCTGCCGCCGGAGCAGTTCGTGTTCCAGCTGCTGACCCGCAGCCAGCGCGTCACCTACGACAACCTGAAGCTGCGCGACGCCGACTACGTCGCCCGGCTGGACCGCTGGCTCGCCGACCGCACCCGCGCCACCGGCCTCGACGTCGCCGACGGCACGCCGCCGATGTTCCACCCCTACCGGCTTCGCGGGATGGAGCTGGCCAACCGGATTGTCGTCTCGCCGATGGCGCAGTACTCCGCCGTCGACGGGATGCCCACCGACTGGCACCTCGTGCACCTGGGCGGGCGCGCCGTCGGCGGGGCCGGGCTCGTCATGACGGAGATGACGTGCACGTCCCCGGACGCGCGTATCACCCCGGGCTGCCCCGGGATCTGGGACGACGAGCAGGCCGCGGCGTGGGGGCGGGTCGTCGACTTCGTGCACGCCCACAGCGGCGCGAAGATCGGGATGCAGCTCGGGCACGCGGGCCGCAAGGGCTCCACGAAGGTCATGTGGGAGGGCATCGACGACCCCCTGGAGCACGGCGGCTGGGAGATCGTCGGGCCGTCGCCGGTGCCGTACCGGTCCGACAGCGCCGTGCCGCGGGAGATGACGCACGCCGACATCGCGCAGGTGATCGACGACCACGTGGCGGCCGCTCGCCGGGCCGCCGACGCCGGCTTCGACCTGCTGGAGCTGCACTACGCGCACGGCTACCTGGTGTCGAGCTTCCTGTCGCCGCTGTCGAACCACCGCACGGACGGCTACGGCGGCGACCTGCGCGGCCGCGCCCGCTTCGGCCTGGAACTGCTCGACGCCGTGCGCGCCGCGTGGCCGCAGGACCGCCCGATCAGCGTGCGGATCAGCGCCACCGACTGGGTCGACGGCGGGTTCGACGGCGACGACGCGGTGGAGCTGGCCCGGATGCTGGCCGAGCACGGCGCCGACATCGTCGACGTCTCCACCGGCCAGACCAGCACCGAGGCGGAGCCGGCGTACGGGCGGCTCTACCAGACGCCGTTCGCGGACCGGATCCGCCAGGAGACCGGGGTGCCGACCATGACCGTCGGCGCGATCGCGTCGGTCGAGGACGCCAACACGATCGTCGCCGCGGGCCGGGCCGACCTCTGCTGCCTCGCGCGGCCGCACCTCGTCGACCCGTACTGGACGCTCAACGCGGCGATCGACCAGGGCTACCGCGGCTTCACCCCGCCGGTGCAGTACCGCTCCGGGATGACCGCGCGGCGGCGGGCGCAGGAGCCCTGACCCCTTACTGCAGGGCCAGGGTGCGCACGACCTGGCGCGCGGCGGCGCCGCCCGCCTGCAGGGCGACCTCCATCGCCGCGGGAACGTCGAGGTCGTCGAGCAGGGCGGCGCGGACGGCGGCGACGTCGGCGTCGGAGCCGCCACCGGTGGCCGCGGCGCGGTAGAGGCGGTCGAGCCGGGCGGCGGCGGCGTCGAGGTCCCCGGGCCGGTACTCCCAGTCCGCGGCCCACGGGCGCTCCAGCAGCAGGAGGCGCAGGGCCGCGCCCGGGTACCGGTCGACGAGGTCGCCGACCAGCACGAGGTTGCCCGTCGACTTCGCCATCTTGGCGCCGTCGACGTGCACGGTGCCGACCGGCATCCGCCGCCGCGCGTACGGCGCCGCGCCGGTGGCCGCCGCGGCCAGGGCCACCTGGTAGGCGTGGTGCGGGAAGGCGAGGTCGGCGCCGCCGACCAGGACGTCGACGGTGCCGCCGAGCGTGGCCAGCGCCATCGCCGCGCAGGTGGCGTGCCAGCCCGGCCGCCCCGGGCCCCACGGGCTCGGCCACGACGGGCCGTGGCCGTCGGCGGGCCACCAGACCGGCACGTCGAAGGGGTCGTCGCGGCGGGGGTCGTCGGGGTCGTCGCCGTTGGCGCGGGCCAGAGCGAGCGCGGTGTCGCGGTCGAGGCCGGCCGCAGTGGGCACCGCCGCACCGCGGAACCAGACGCCGCCCCCGCGCTCGTAGGCCGCGCCCGCGCCGAGCAGCGCGGCGGCCAGGGCCACGACGTGGCGGACGTGGTGGCGCGCGTGCGGCTCGTGGTCGGGGCGCCGGACGTGCAGCGCCGCGAGGTCGTGCTCGACGGTGAACTCCTGCGAGAGCCCGAACTCGTCGTAGGGCTTGCCGCGCGCGGCGGCGGCGCGCGTCAGCTCGTCGTCGACGTCGGTGACGTTGCGGGCGACGACCGTGTCGGTCCCGGTCATCCGCACGACCCGCGCCACCGTGTCGGCCCAGACGAACGTGGACGCGTGCCCGAGGTGCGTGACGTCGTACGGGGTGATGCCGCAGACGTAGAGGCGGGCGGGCACGGTCAGTGGCACGGGCGCTCCGGCCAGCGTCAGCGTCGGGTCGGGTGCGGTCACCGCGCCATCCTCGCAAGTGCCGTTCGGCGACGCGCGGGGCCGTGTCGGCGTGCTCTCCGTAGTCGTTCCGTCACCCGATCGGTACCGTCCCTCCATGCTCATCTGGGTGACGCTGGCCATCGGCACCGCCACGATCGTGATCGGCTCGCTCGCGATGACCCGCGTCGACGAGCGCTGGCGCGCCGCCCACCTGCAGTGCTGCCGCTGCCTGCGCACGTGGCACGGGCGGGAGAAGATGTGCGAGCGGTGCGGGGGGCGGGGCAACCGCTACGACTGGATGGCCGAGAAGTACGCCGGCTTCCCGACCCACGACTGGCAGGGCTACCTCGACACGGGCCCCATTCCCGTCGTGCCGGTGCAGCGGAGCCTCTCCACCTCCTTCACCGGAGCGCCCGCGGTGCCGGAGCAGCGGAGTGAGCAGCGGGTCTGATCCTGCTCGCTCCGTGATGCGGGCGGCCACACCGACCGGCAGGTCCGCATGCGCGACGAACTCCCCCGAGTTCCTTCCACCCCACGTGGATCGACCCGCACCAGACACCGCGCCGGGAAGTCATCGCCCACCTCGCAGCGGCCTGAAGCCTTCAAGATCGCCAAGAATGGTGCGAGGCGGTCATCGGTGACCGCCTGGCACCACTCGTGGCGATCATGACGCCCCGCGCGCCCGAATCCGCCCCCACGCGCCTCGGACCCGCCCTCACCCCACCCCTGACCCGGCGATCAAGGGCGGATGGTCGCTAGTGGATCACCCACCACGACCATCTCCCCTTGATCACCGGACGGGCGGGGCCGACGCGAGGAGAGAGCCGCCACGCACAGTGCGGCGACCGTCCCCGCCGGTAGCCCGCGAGCAGCCCGCCGACGCGGCATCAGCAGAACCCGGGCACCCGCCGCTCCACGATCCCCCGCACCCCCACGGTGCAGTCCCACTGCGCGAGTACCGCCATCCACCCCGACAGCACGCGGAGCACGAGCACGTGCTCCGGAGGCAGGTTCAGCGCCCGCCCCGTCCCCTGGAACGCGCGGTTCGTCGGGTTCGCCACCCGCGCCCCCTGCCGCGACATCCACGCCCGCGTGAAGTGGAACTCCGGCTCCCGCAACGGGTCGGCGAGCGCCCCCACCCAGCGCAGGACGTCGGCGTCGGGGGCGTCCGGGGCGAGGAAGCCCTCCTCCACGAGGAGGTCGTTGAGCGACTCCCCGTCCGCGGCGAGCCGCAGGATCCGCACCAGCACGGGCGGGATGCCGTCCGGCAGCCGCGCGACCGCCCCGAAGTCGATCATCCCGAGGCGTCCGTCGTCGAGGACGAGGAAGTTGCCGGGGTGCGGGTCGGCGTGCAGCAGGCCGATCTCCGCGGGCGAGGCGAACATCGTGTCGACGATCGTGGCGGCGTGGGCGTCGCGGACGGCCTGCTCGTCGTCGTCGACGGCCGGGGTGCCGATGACCCGGCCCAGCGGCACGCCGTCGAGCCACTCCGACACGAGCACCTTCGGCGCCGACGCCACGACCGACGGCACGTGCAGGTCGGGCCCGTCGGCGAACGCCGCGGCGAAGGCGCGCTGGTGGTCGGCCTCGGCGCGGTAGTCGACCTCCTCCAGCATCCGCTCGCGCAGCTCGTGGATCAGCGCGCGGGCGTCGAGGCCGGGGAGCAGGGTGCCGAAGAGCCCGGCGAAGCGCTGGAGCTGGCGCAGGTCGGCGTCGAGCGCGACGTCGGCGCCCGGGTACTGCACCTTCACGGCGACGGCCCGCCCGTCGTGCCAGACCGCCCGGTGCACCTGCCCCAGGCTCGCCGACGCGACCGGCTCGTCGTCGAAGGAGGAGAAGCGCCCGCGCCAGCCGGAGCCGAGCTGCTCGGCGAGCACGCGGTGCGCCTCGCGGGCCGGCATCGGCGGGCCCGCGGTCTGCAGCCGGCCCAGCGCCTCGTGGTAGGCGTCGGCGAACTCCGGCGGCACCATCGCGTCGTAGACGCTGAGCGCCTGGCCGAGCTTCATCGCCCCGCCCTTGAGCTTGCCCAGCACCGCGAACAGCTGCTCCGCGTTGCGCGCGGCGGTGCCGGCGGCCACCTCGTCGGCGTCGGCCCCGGCGAGCGACCGGCCCCAGCCGGCCACGGCCCGCCCGGCGAAACCGAGCGGGAGCATCGCGAGCCGCGCCGACCGCGCCATCCCGCGCTGGGGGATCCCGTCGTCTCCCATGTGATCAACCTACTCGTGAGCGGGAACCGTGGTCAGGGCCACGGTTCCCGCTCACGGGCGGTTCACCGCAGACCGAGCTCGCGCGAGCAGGCGGGCCAGGCACCCCAGCCCTGGCCGTCGAGCACCCGCTCGGCCACGGCGATCTGCTCGGAGCGGCTGGCGTTGTGCGCGCGGCCCTCGCCGCCGTACGCGCGCCACGTGGACGGACTGAACTGCAGGCCACCGGAGTAGCCGTTGCCGGTGTTCGCGCTCCAGTTCCCGCTGCTCTCGCACTCGGCGAGGGCGTCCCAGGTGGATCCCGATGCCGCGTTCGCGGTGCCGGCCATCAGGAGGGGAGCGCCGAGGACGGCGACGCCCACGGCGGCCGCCCGGGCGGTGAGGGACGTGGTTCGACGAGACATGTGGTTCTGACCTTGTTCCGAATCCCGCGCCACCCGGGTCACCCGGCCCCCGTCCCGCCTCTGGATCGACGGACCGGGGCCGCGGGACGGGGGGTGTGCTGGCGCGGCGGCACCGGTGGTTCCGAGCACGCCCGACCGGTCGGGCCGGGCGGTCGCCGACGCTAGGTGGGGGGTCCCCGGTCGGGTCAACCCGGACGTGCCGTGACGAATCGCACCCGGCGATCTGACCTGGCGGTGCGCGGCCCAAACCCCGCTCGGCGGTGAACCAGGTCATGCCCTCCCGAGTACCCGGAGGAGGTCCTCCAGGCAGGCGTAGTGCGCGGTGCGGGCCGCGCACCCGCTGATCTGGAACCGCAGACCCTCCGCGAGCTGCCTCCGGCTGTCGTCGGACAACGTCCAGCCCAGAGGAGAGCTGACCCCCGGAACGGTGGCGGGAGCGGCGAGCACCACGCCGCCCGGGACGCCCTGGCGCACGACACGAACCGCGTCCTCGCACCGGCTCCCGGCGACCGCCGGGCAGGGGTCGGCGAGGGCGTCCGCGCTCCTCTGCAGCCACGCGTCCGTCCGGACCAACTGCCCTGCGGCGTCTCCGCCCACCACGGGCACGAGCAGCTCCGGTGCCAGGTCGGGCGGATCGGCGATGACGTCGCTGCGGGTCTCGTCCTCCAGGTAGAGCACGAGCGGTACGACGATCGCGCCGTCGGCCGGAACCGTCGCGTTGTGCTCGCGGACCAGGTCCGCCACGGCCGGGGCGAGGTCGGCGACGGTGGCGATCCCCGTCCCCTCCGCGTAGCCGCCGTCCACGAGCTGGAGGTCGGTCGGGGCCCTCGCGCCGTCCGGCCTCAGCACCTCGCAGTCGACCCGGCCGGCCGGCGTGACGAACGGGAACCGGGCCGAGAGCATGGCCGCCGTGGCCCACGTCATCCGGCCGAGGCAGCGCTCGTAGGCGCCGAGATCCAGTGTCGCGGCCGGAAGCCCGTCGAGGGAGCCCTGACAACCGGGCAGGTCGGGCCCGGCGGTCAGGTCGATCTGGCTGACGAGGACCCGGCACCCCGGTCCGGCCGCGGTCGAGTTGAGGATCAGCGCACCGCCGGGTCCGCGCACGTCGCCGCCGAACGGCTCGTCGAGCACGTCGGCCGCGCCCTCCCAGGACGACTCCATCAGGCCCGCCCGATCCCGCCACTCCGCGGCACCACCGCTGGAGAGGCGGACACCCGTGACGGCCGCGGCGACGTCCCCCACGAGCGCGCCGGCGATGCCGGAGGCCAGCGCATCGGGCCCGGACAGTCGCGTCGCGGCGTCCAGGGCGTCCGGCGCGCGGGAGAGGGCGAGACCGACGGATCCGCCGCTGACCCCGCTGGAGAACAGGACGCCGGGCCCGCACGGCAGCTCCCGCAGGGCGTCCATCACCCCGGCCGTCCACACGGCGGCCCGGACCCCGCCGCCGCTCGCCGCCACGAGGACCAGCGGCCGGACGGTCGCCTCGGGGCAGGCCGCCTCCCCGTCCCGCACCCACGCGACGAACACCTCCCGCAGCGCCGGGCGTCCGGCGAACCCGGCGTCGCCTGCGGTGGTCCGCACCTCGTGGAGATCGGGGTCCCCTCCGGAGAGGCTGACGAGGAGCAGCACCGCGACGACGAGGCTGAGCACGGGGTTCGCCGTCAGCCGGAGGAAGCGGAAGACCTCGAGCGGCTGGCGGTCCTGCAGCGAGACGATGAAGAAGCCGAGCAGCACGGCCCAGCTGCCGAGCGCGAGCACGGCCGTACCCACCACACCGACGCGCGCGGTCACCGCCTCGGTACGGGTCACGAGCGCCACCAGCACCAGGACGGAGAGGACCCCGAACGCGACGGGCAGCGCCGTGGCCAGCGCCCGGGCCGGGCGGGGGTCCCGGACCAGCGGGTCGCCGGAGTCCGGACGCAGCAGCCGGCGCAGGTCCCGGGACGTCGCGCTGCCCGTGGTGAGCGGGTCCCGGTCGATCCAGGTGATCAGGACGAGCCGCGCGTACGGCGCTCCCAGGGCCAGGAGCAGCCCGAACGCCACCAGCACGAGCTGCCACGCGTAGCGCGACGGCGGGGTGCCCGCCGGCACGAACAGGGGCGCGACGAACGACCGCACGAGGCCCAGCCCCGCGACCACCAGCATCCCGAACGACAGGAGGTCGCCCGCTACCCGTACGTCCCCGGCTCGTTGCAGCCGCACGTCCCGCTCGACCGCCTCGGTGGGGTGTCCACGTCCGGGCCAGGACCAGAGGTCCTTCCCGCCACGGGCCATCAGCACGGCGATGCCCACCGCGACGAGGACGAGGACGCCTCCCCCGACGGCGACCGCCCAGCCCACGGAGTCCGTGCCTGCGCCGTGACCGAGCGCCCACGCGGCTCCGAGGAGCGCCAGCGCCACGAGCCCGGACCCGAGCGCGTCGCGGCGCTCCGACCGCCCGTTCCGATCGCGGTCCCGGACCCCCAGTACGACGGACGCCAGCACCACCGAGGCGGGCACGGCGAGGAACACCGCCAGGGCCTGCCCGTCGACGGGGGCCACCGCGCCGCTGCGCCACCACACCAGCGCCGCAGCGGTCGCGACCCCGACGGGCGCGAGGAGCCACCAGAAGTACCTGCCCTTCCGGAGCGGGTCCGCCTCCGGCGCGAACGGCCCGAGCCCCGCCGTCCACGCCATCTCGACGGTCCACGCCTTCCGCGCGCGCCAGCGGCCCTGGAAGAACAGGACGACGGCGAAGAGGGCCACCATCACGACCGCGGCCCCGAGGTGCCACCCGCCCGCCCGGGCCGCACCGGCCGGGCCGTCCTGGTCGAGCCAGGCGCGCTGCGCGTCCGGCATCTGATCGAGGATCTCCCCCACCGGTGCCAGGCTCAGCGCGCCGATCAGCAGCACGGAGACCGCGGACAGGCGCTGCACCCAGACGGCGGAACCTGCGCGACGGACGCCCTGCACGATCCGCTCGCGCACCGGGGCCTGTCGCCACACGACGACCGCGAGGGCACCGGCGAGTGCCCACTTCGCCGTCGACACCCCGGCGAGGAGCACCGTGCCCCGGACGTCCGGATCCAGCCGGAACGCTGCCGTCAGGAGTCCCACCGCTTCCAGCCCCTCGGCGAGCACCAGGAGCAGCAGCAGCACTCGCCACGTCCGGCCGGCCGCTCCCACGCGGCACAGGAGCCTGAGGAGCAGCAGCGCGGAGGCGATGACGAACACGGTGTCGACGGCGGTGTGCCCGACCAGGAACCGGGTGATGCCGATGTCCCCCGCCGGCTCGGCCGCCCACACCGTCCACGCCGACCTCTCCTGCGCCGCGTCGGCCAGTGCCAGGGGTCCGAGGACGTCGGACACCGCCGCGCTGCGCCCGTCGACCGTCACCCAGTCCCGGACCAGGCGCTCGATCTCCCCCAGGGCGATGAACGTCGCGGTGGCGAGGACGGCCAGGACGAGGGTCAGGGCCTCGGACAGGTGGGGCGGGGCATCCCGGAACCCGCGGAGATCGTCGTCGACCACGGTCCACCGCCGTCCGCCCGCGGAGCGGTGGGGACCGCGCCGTCACCGCGGAGTCGCCGACCGGACGCTCTGCGTTACGGCGGCGACGGAGTCCCGAGCCCCAGCACCCGCACCGCGTTCTCCTTCATGATCAGCGGCCGGACCTCCTCCTTGATCTCCAGCTTGGCGAAGTCGGCGATCCAGCGGTCCGGGGTCAGGACGGGGAAGTCGGAGCCGAACAGCACCTTGTGCCGCAGCATCGAGTTCGCCGCCCGCACGAGCTGGGGCGGGAAGTACTTCGGCGACCAGCCGGAGAGGTCGATGAAGACGTTGGCCTTGTGCGTGGCCATCGAGATCGCGGAGTCCTGCCACGGCACCGAGGGGTGCGCGAGGACGACGGTGAGCTCGGGGAAGTCGGCGGCCACGTCGTCGATCAGCATCGGGTCCGACAGCCGCAGCTTGATGCCGCGCCCGCCCGGCAGCCCGGCGCCGATGCCCGTCTGGCCGGTGTGGAACAGCGCGGGCACGCCGGCCTCGGTGATCGCCTCGTAGAGCGGGTAGAACGCCGGGTCGTTGGGCGCGAAGCCCTGCAGGCTCGGGTGGAACTTGAACCCGCGGACCGCGTGCTGCTCCACCAGCGAGCGGATCCGGCGCACCGCCGCCTTCCCGCCGTGCGGGTCGACCGAGCCGAACGGGATCAGCACGTCGGGGTGCGCGGCGGCGGCGTCGGCGATCTCCTCGCTCGACAGCGCCGGGTGCCCGGTGGCCGAGGTCGCGTCGACGGTGAACACGACGGCGGCCATGCGGCGCTCGCGGTAGTGCGCGGCGATCGTCTCCACGGTCGGCGTGCGGTCGGCGTCGGCGCGGAAGTAGGCGGCCGACGCGTCGATCAGCTCCTGGTCGAGCGACAGGCAGCCGTGGCCGTCCTGCTCGACGTGGACGTGCACGTCGATGGCGTCGATCGTCGACAGGTCCATCACGGGGTCCTCTCCTTGGCCGCGAGCACCGCGCGGACGACGGTGTCGCGGTAGCGGGCGAGCGCGGCGGGGTCGACGCCGGCCAGCTCCTCGTCCACCCCCTCGACGATCTTCCGTTCGAGCTCGGGGGTCATCGTGGGGTGGCCGAGGTCGCGCCACCACGCCTCGGTCGGCGGACCGAGGTGCTCCAGCACGTGCGCGATGCCACCCGGACCGCCGGAGAGGTGCTGGTTGGCGAACGGCCCGAGCACCGCCCAGCGCAGCCCCGGCCCGTGCGAGATCGCGGCGTCGATGTCGGCGACCGAGGCCACGCCGCGGTCGACCAGCGAGTACGCCTCGCGCCACAGCGCCGCCTGCAACCGGTTGGCGATGTGGCCGGGCAGCTCCTGGCGCAGCCGGATCGGCTTCTTGCCGACGCCGGTGTAGAACGCCATCGCCGCGTCGACGGCGGCCTCCGACGTCCGCTCCCCCGGCACGACCTCCACCAGCGGCACGAGGTGCGGCGGGTGGAACGGGTGCCCGACGACGACGCGCTCCGGGTGCGCCGTGCAGGCCGTCGCGATCGCCGTCGGCAGCATGCCCGACGAGCTGCTGGCCAGCACGACGTCCGGACGGGCGGCGGCGTCGAGGACGGCGAACAGCGCGTGCTTGACGTCCTCGCGCTCGGGCGCGTTCTCCTGCACGAAGTCGGCGGCCGCGGCGGCCTCCCCGGCGTCGGTCGTGAAGGACAGCCGGGCCGCGTCCGCACCGATCTCGGCCACGCCCGCCCGCAGCCGCTCCTCCGCCCCCGGCGCCGGGTCCGTGGCGACGACGTCGAGGCCGTGCGCGAGGAAGTGCGCCGCCCAGCTGACGCCGATCGCGCCCGTGCCGACGACCGCGACCCTCATCGCAGGGCCTCGAACCCGTCGAGCGCCGTCGGGTCGGCGAGGACCCCGCGCGCGGTGTCGTCGACGGGCGCGCCGAGCAGGATCCGCTTCACCGGCAGCTCCAGCTTCTTGCCCGTGCGGTTGCGCGGCACCACCGGCACGGCGGCGACCCGGTCGGGCACGTGCCGCGGGCTCAGCGCCGTGCGCAGCTCGCGGGCGATCCGGGCGCGCAGGGCGTCGTCGAGCCCGGCTCCGTCGACGAGCTGGACGAACAGCAGCAGCTCCCCGTTGCCGCCCGCCGGGTCCTCCAGGTGCACGACGAGGCTGTCGGCGACCTCGGGGAGCTCCTCCACCACGGCGTAGAACTCCGCGGTGCCCAGCCGCACGCCGCCGCGGTTGAGGGTGGCGTCGGAGCGCCCGGCGATGACGCAGCTCCCGGAGTCGGAGAACCGCACCCAGTCGCCGTGGCGCCAGACGCCGGGGTAGACGTCGAAGTACGACGCCCGGTAGCGCGAGTCCGGCTCGGTCGGCGGGAGGTCGCCCCAGAACCCCACCGGCATCGACGGCATCGGCTCGGTGATCACCAGCTCCCCCAGCTCCCCGACGACGGGCTTCCCGTCGGCGTCGAACGCCGCGGCCGCGACGCCCAGAGCCGGCCCCGCGATCTCGCCCGTCACGACCGGTTGCCAGGGGCTGCCCTGCACGATCCCGGTGCACACGTCGGTGCCGCCGCTGCCCACGTTGAGCAGCACACCGTCGCCCAGGTGCTCGGCCACCCACGCGTACCCCTCCGGGGGCAGCGGGCTGCCGGCCGCGCCGAGCTGGCGCAGCCGCGGCAGCGGGGGCGGCGCGTAGCCCTGCGCGCGGCAGGCCATGAGGAACCCGGGCGACGCGCCCATCAGCGTGGCGCCGGTGTCGCGGGCCAGGCGCCACTGCCAGCCGACGTCGGGGTGCACCGGGTTGCCGTCGACCAGCACCACCGACGCCCCGCAGAGCAGGCCCGAGACCAGTGCGTTCCACATCATCCAGGCGGTCGTGGAGAACCAGAGGATGCGGTCGCCGGGGCCGAGGTCCCAGCTCAGTGCGTGGTTCTTCAGGTGCTCGACGGTGATGCCGCCGTGCCCGTGCACGATCGCCTTCGGCTTCCCCGTGGTGCCCGAGGAGAACAGGACGTAGAGGGGGTGGTCGAAGGGCACCGGGTCGTAGGCGGGCTCAGCGGGCTCCGCGAGCAGCTCGTCCCAGGCGACGGCGTCCGGCAGCTCCCCGGCGCCGTAGGGCACGGCGACGACGTGGCGCAGCGTCGGCAGTCCGGCGCGCAGTGCGGCCACCTCGTCGCGGCGGTCGACGGGCTTGTCGCCGTAGGTGTAGCCGGGCGCGGCGAGCAGCACCGACGGCTCGACCTGCGCGAACCGGTCGACCACGCTGCGCGCCCCGAACTCCGGCGCGCAGCTCGCCCAGACCGCGCCGAGGCTCGCGGCGGCGAGGAACGCGACGAGGGTCTCGGGGATGTTGGGGAGGTAGGCGACGACGGTGTCGCCGCGGCCGACGCCCAGGCGGAGCAGCCCCGCGCGGGCCCGCGCGACCTGGTCGCGCAGCTGCGCCCACGTCAGCTCGACGACGTCGCGGGTCTGCGAGTGCGCGACGACGGCGACGTCCCCGTCGGCCGTGCCGGCCCCGCGCAGCGCGTGCGCGGCGTAGTTGAGCTCGGCGCCCGGGAACCACTCCGCGCCCGGCATCTCGCGGCGCCCGAGCACGGCCCGCGGCGGCGTGGTGAGGTCGACGTCGAAGAACTCGACGACGGCGCTCCAGAACCCCTCCAGGTCGGTGACCGACCAGCGGTGCAGGGCGGCGTAGTCGTCGGCGGGGACGCCGCGGTGCTCACGGACCCAGTCGGCGAACGCCCCGATGCGGCTGACGCCACCCGTGAGTGGATACGAGTGCTGGGGCACTCGTATCCACTCACGGGCGTCGGAGGCGCTCACCGCTGCACCTTCGGCCCGCGCCCCGCCAGGAACTCCCTCATCCGCTCCTGCGCCTCCCCGCTGCTCGACGCCACCGCCGCCATCAGCGACTCCATCAGGTACCCCTGGTCGGGGTCGGCCTCCGCGATCCGCGGCAGGGCCTGCAGCACCGCGAAGTTCGTGACGGGCGAGTTGCCCGCGATCTTCTTCGCCAGCTCCAGCGCGTGCGGCAGGCCCTGCCCGGCGTCGACCCGGTACTGCGACAGCCCCAGCGCCTGGCCCTCGTCGGCGTCCAGGACGCGGCCGGTGAGCATCATGTCGGCCATCCGGTGCACCCCCACCAGCTTCGGCACCCGCACCGACGCCCCGCCCCCGACGAACAGCCCGCGCTGTCCCTCCGGCAGGGCGTAGAACGCGCTCGGCTCGGCCACGCGGATGTGCGCGGCGCACGCCAGCTCCAGCCCGCCGCCGACGACCGCGCCCTTGAGCACGGCCACGACCGGGACGGTGCCGCGCTCGATCCGGTCGAACACGCGGTGCCACATGCGGGAGTGCTGCAGCCCCTCGAAGGCGTCGCGCTCGGCGAGCTCGCCGAGGTCGAGCCCCGCGGAGAAGTGGTCGCCCTCCGCATCGAGGACGACGGCGCGCACGCCCGCGGGCGGGTCGGCGAACACCGCCTCCAGGCCGAGCACCGTGGCGTCGTCGAGGGCGTTGCGCTTGGCCGCGCGGGCGAGCCGCACCACCGCGACCTCGCCGTGGTCCTCGACCTGCACCGAGTCGGGCAGGGTCATGGCATCTCCTCCGCTCGCGCCCGCAGCTCGGTGCGGCGGATCTTGCCGGTGGCGTTGCGCGGCAGCTCGTCGACGACGACCAGCCGCTTGGGCACCTTGTACCTCGCCAGGTGCGCCGCGAGGTGCGCGCGCAGGGCGTCGACGTCGAGCACCGCGCCCGGCGCCGCCTGCACGAACCCGACGCCCGTCTCGCCCCACCGCTCGTCGGGCACCCCGACGACGGCCGCGCCCACCACCCCGTCGACGCCGAGCAGCACGGCCTCGACCTCGGCCGGGTACACGTTCTCGCCGCCGGAGATGATCACGTCCTTCACCCGGTCGACGACCGTGGCCCACCCGTCCTCGGCGACGGTCAGGACGTCGCCGGTGCGGAACCAGCCGTCCAGCATCGCGTCGGCGGTGTCGGCGGGACGGCCGTGGTAGCCCGCGAACACGTGCGGCCCGCGCACCAGGAGCTCGGCCGGACCGGCGTGCAGCGGCGCCACCTCCCCGTCGCGCACCATCGCCACGTCGGTGAAGAAGTGCGGCACGCCCACCGCGACCGGGTGCGCGGGCGAGCCCTCGCGGGTGGCCATCAGCACCCCCGGCGACGCCTCGGTCATGCCGTAGCCCTGCTGCAGCGTGACGCCGCGGTCGAGCCACGCGCGCGCCACCCGCTCGGGCACCGGCGACCCGCCGTACTGCACGACGCGCAGCGAGGAGAGGTCGGCGGCGGCGAAGCCGGGGTGGTCGCACATCATCTGCAGCATCGTCGGCACGGCGGAGAAGCCGGTGATCCCCGCGGCGCCGATCCGGGCCAGGATCGCCCCCGGGTCGACCTTCGCGACCGGCTCCACCGACCCGCCCTTGAACAGCGTCGGCAGCGTGATCTGCCCGATCCCCACGCAGTGGAACAGCGGGGCGATGCACAGCACGCGGTCGGTGCTCGCGACGTCGACGTGCGCGAGCTGGTTGACCGTGTTCCAGGTCAGGTTGCCGTGGGTGAGCACCGCGCCCTTGGGACGCCCGGTGGTGCCGGAGGTGTAGAGGACGAGCGCGGCGTCGTCGAGCCCGACGGGGTGCGCCGCCCCCTCCCCGCCCGCGACGGCCTCCTCGTACTGGGGCCCGACCTCCAGCCGGGGCCCGGTGAACTCGGCGGCGAGCGCCGCGGCGTCGGGGCTGGACACGAGGAACGAGGCGCCCACGTCGTCGAGCATGTAGGCGATCTCGGGCCCGGCGAGCCGGTGGTTGAGCGGCACGGCGACCGCGCCCAGGCGCCACACCGCGAAGAACGTCTCCAGCACCTCGACGGCGTTGACGCCGAGCTGCGCGACGCGGTCGCCCGGCCCGACGCCCGCGGCGGCCAGCGCCCCGGCGAGCCGGTCGACGCGGGCGGCCAGCTCGCCGTAGCCCACGCCGGTGCCGTCGGGGCGCACGAGCGCCGTGCGGGAGGCGTCGATCCGGGCCCGCCGCGCGGGCCAGCTGCCGAGTCCGTCAGGGGGGTGCACGCCGGTGACGATAACAGGAAACCTGTTATTGTCGAGCGGTGCCGCCGTCCCTGCTCTACGTCGTCAAGCAGGTGGAGCTCGCCGTCCGCTCCCACCTCGACGAGCTGCTGCGCCCGCACGGGCTGACGACGTCGACCTACACCGCGCTCACCGTGCTCGAGCGCCGCGACGGCCTCACGACGGCCGACCTCGCCCGCACCTCGTTCGTCACGCCGCAGGCGATGGCCGACATCGTCACGGCCCTGGAGGGGCGCGGGCACATCGTCCGCAGCCCCGACCCCGCGCACGGCAGGCGCCTGCGCACGAGCCTCACCCCGGCCGGCCGCGCACTGCTGGCGATGGTCCGCGCCGAGGTCGAGGCGCTGGAGGAGCGGATGCTGGGCGCCCTGGACGACGACGAACGCGCGACCCTGCGCTCGCACCTCGACCGCTGCCGCGCCGCCCTCAGCTGACGCCCGCCGGCACCGATCTCAGGATCTCCGCCGCCACCCGGGCGGCCTCCGGCGCGACCTCGCCGTGGCGGCGCAGGAACAGCGCGTGCGCCGCGGGGGCGGGCCACGACGCCGGGAGGTGCCCGACCGGCAGCCGCGGGTCGTGGCGGATCGCGCGCAGCCAGTCGGCCTCCAGCAGCACCTGGCGGGCCAGCGGGTCGGCGGGCGCCCGCACCGGGTCGGACCACCGGCGCACGAACCGCTCGTAGTCCCCCGCCGGGACGGTCAGGTCCCAGGCGTCGCGGACCAGGGCGTCGACGTCGGTCGGGGGCAGCGCCGTCGCGGTGAACACCGACAGGTGCGCGGCCGCCTCCAGCCCGTCGACGACCGCCGCGACGTCGACGGGCCCCGCCGCCAGCCACAGCCCGCCGCGCAGCGACCCGAACCCCGCCCACACCAGCCGGGCGCGCAGCGCGTGCCGCTGCCGGGTCCAGGAGTCGGGCAGCGAGTACGACAGCAGGGTCCAGGTGCCGTCCCAGCCGTCGTTGACCGGGCCGGTGTGCCACATCCGCTCGCCGCCGTCGGTCAGCACGCGCTCGGCGAGCGGGGTGAGCCCGAGGTAGACCTCCCGGCCGCGGCGGGTGCGCTCGAGCAGCCCGCGCCGCGCCATCCGGCTCAGCGTCGAGCGCGCCGCCTGCTCGGACACCTCCGCCCGGCGCAGCAGCTCCAGCACCCCCGCCGTCGCCACCCGCACGTCACGACCCAGCACGTACGCGCCGAGGAGGGCCAGCAGCACGGTCTGCGGGCGGCTGCCGTCGCGCTCCTCGTCCACGCGGGCGAGCCTATCCGCGGCCCGACACTGGGCGTTCTGTTGACGGTCGTCGACGACAATGCCTACTCTTCTGCGTGACGTGGACCACCCGACGAGAGGCCGCCCGATGACCGCACCCGGCCCGACCACCCCGCAGCTGCGCCGCGCCGCGCTGTCCAGCTACCTCGGCAGCGTGATCGAGTACTACGACTTCCTGCTCTACGCGACGGCCGCCGCCCTGGTGTTCGGGCCGGTCTTCTTCGCCGGCCTCGACCCGCTCGTCGGCACGATCGCGAGCCTGGGCACGCTCGCCACCGGCTACCTGGCCCGCCCGCTCGGCGGCATCCTGTTCGGCCACTTCGGCGACCGCCTCGGCCGCAAGAAGATGCTGGTCACGACGATGACGCTGATGGGTGTGGCCAGCATCCTCATCGGCCTGCTGCCCACCCCGGCGCAGATCGGCGCGCTCGCGCCGGTGCTGCTGGTGGTGCTGCGGATCGCGCAGGGCATCGCCGTCGGCGGCGAGTGGGGCGGCGCGGTCCTGCTCTCGGCCGAGCACGCCACCTCCCGGCGCGGGCTGTGGGCGAGCTTCACCAACGCCGGCGCGCCCAGCGGCGGCGTGCTCTCGACGGTCGTGCTGGCCGTCACCGCGGCCGCCATGACCGAGGAGCAGTTCCTGGCCTGGGGCTGGCGCATCCCGTTCCTGCTCAGCGCCGTGCTGCTGGCGCTGGGGCTGTTCGTCCGCTCCCGGGTGGAGGAGACGCCGGTGTTCCGCGCCGTCGTCGCCGACGACGCCGCGCCCGCGCCGTTCCCGCTGGTCGACGTGCTGCGCAACCACCCCCGGGTGCTCGCCCTGTCGGTCGGCATCGGCTTCGCCGCGTTCGTCGTGCAGGCCACGATCACCACGTTCTCGCTGTCCTACGCGGTCGAGGCCGGCATCCCGCGCTCGACGGTCCTCAACGCGCTGACGGCGTCGTCGGTGGCCGCGGTGGTCGGGATCGTCGCGTGGTCGGCGCTGTCGGACCGCCTCGGCCGCCGCCCGGTCATGATCGGCGGCGCGCTGGCCTGCGCGGCGTGGGCGTTCGCACTGTTCCCGCTGATCGACAGCGGCTCGACGGCGCTGCTCGTCGTCGCCGTCGTCGTGGCGCAGGGGATCGCCCACCCGGCCCTCTACGGGCCGCTCGCCGCGCTCTACACCGAGCTGTTCGCCACCCGCTCGCGCTACACCGGCGCCTCGCTGGGCTACCAGCTCGCCGGCACCGGCGCGGGGTTCGCCCCGCTCGTGTTCGCCGCGCTCTACGGCGCCACCGGCAGCGCGCTCGTCATCTCGGTGATCATCGCCGCGCTGTGCCTGCTCACCGTCGTCTGCCTGGTCCTGGCCCCGGAGACCAGCCGCCGCAGCCTGAGCGAGCCGGAGCGGACCGCCGCCTACTGAGCTGCGACCCGGCGCCCGGCCTCGACGAACACCGACCGCAGCCAGCGGTGCTCGGGGTCGGCGTCGTGGACCGGGTGCCACCACAGGGCCTCGGTGATCGGCAGGGCGTCGAACGGACAGTCCAGCACGCGGATCTCGCCGGTCCGCGCGAGCCGGTCGGCCAGGTGCCCCTGCACGAGGGCGAGCCGGTCCGTGCCCGTGACCAGCCAGGGCAGGGCCAGGAACGTCTCCGCGACGACCTGCACCCGCGGCTCGACGCCGAGCATCTCCAGCTGGCGGCTCGCGGGCGTGAACGCCGACGGCGCGTGGTAGGTGAAGACCCACGGCAGCTCGGCGAGGTCCTCCATCGTCAGCGCCTCGCCGACGCGGGTGTTCGTCGTCGAGACCAGGATCTTCCAGCCGTCGGAGTGCAGGTCGACGTGCGGCACGTCGGTGACGAACCCGTGCGGCAGCACCAGCCCGTCGACGTCGCGCAGGCTGTGCTGGGCCGACTCGATGATCGTCGAGTTGTGGTGCTCGAAGCGCAGCCGGACCTGCGGCGCGGTCGCGTCGAGGATCCGTCCGACGTGCTCGCCCAGCACGGCCATCGGGTAGTCGGAGGCGAGGACGGTGAACGTGCGGCGCGAGGTGGCCGGGTCGAACACCGCCTGGCTGGCGAAGACGCGCTCCACCCCGGCCAGCGCCAGGACCGTGCGCCGCTGCAGCGCGACCGCGAGCGGGGTGAGCTGGTAGGTGTTGCCGACGCGGGTGAGCAGCTCGTCGTCGAAGTGGCGGCGCAGCCGTCCCAGCGACGTCGACAGCGCGGGCTGGCTCAGCCCCATCCGGGCCGCCGCGCGCGTGACGCTCTGCTCGCGCAGCAGGTGGTCGAGCGAGACGAGCAGGTTGAGGTCCAGGTTCGCGAGGTTCATCGTCGGACCTCCATCGGCACCGGTGATGCCGGTCATCATGGGATTCGTCTTCTCGGGACGCAACGACCCGGCCAGTGTGGGGCGATGACGCACCCGATCACCGACCCCGCCGCCGCGCTGCGCTGGCTCGTCGACCGCGCGCACGTCTCCGACCTCCTGGTGGAGTTCGCCCGCGCGCTCGACGTCCGCGACTGGGACGCCTACGCCGCCACGTACACCGAGGACGCGGTCCTCGAGATCGGCGACCTCGCACGGCTGGAGGGCCGCGCCGCCATCCGGGCGGCGACGGCCTCGGAGCGGGGGCTCGGCGGCTACGCCGGCACCTGGCACGGGTCCTCCAACCACGCGGTCACGGTCGACGGGGACACGGCGACGAGCCGGTCCTACCTGCTCGGCGTGCACCTGCTGGGCGGCGGCTCGGCCCACCACGCCGACGGCGCCGGCTGGTACGACTGCGCGCTGCGCCGCACCGCCGACGTCGACCTGGCCGGGGGCTGGCGCTTCACGCGCGTCCGCATCACCGAGGTGTGGCACGCGGGCGAGCCGCTCCCCCACGTCGCCCCGCGCCCCTGACGCGCACGGCACCGCCGGCCCGGGGCTCCCGGACCGGCGGTGCGGCAGGCGCGCGTCAGGCGTGGACGGCGTCGGCGTCGAGGGGCTCGTGCGTGCCGCGCAGCGCCAGGAACGTCGCCACCGCCATCACCGCGGCCCCGACGCCGAGCACCGCCAGCGCCGGCTGCAGCCCGCCGACCACACCGGTCACGGCCACGATCAGCACCGGGCACAGGAACTGGCCGATGAACAGCGACCCGGTCCAGATGCCGGTGCCGCGCCCGCGCTGGGCGAACGCCAGCCGGTTCATCGTCCAGGTCAGCAGCGTGGGCAGCAGCATCCCGGTGCCGAACCCGGTGACGACCGCACCCGCGACCACCAGCGGCAGCGCCGTCGAGGAGGCGACGACGAGCAGGCCCACCGCGGTCAGCGCGAACTCGACGGGCAGCAGGACCCGCGGGCCGCGGCCCGCGGTGCGGGAGAACACGAACGCCCCGACCGCGGTGGCCACCGACATGGCCGCGGCGGCGGCGCCGATCGCGGCGGGGTCGGTGACGCCGAGACCCGACAGCACGAACGACAGCTCGACGATGAGCGCGTAGAACCAGATGCCGCCCAGGAACGTGACGGCGACCGGCCCCGCCAGCGCGCGCCACGGCACGGGCTCCAGGCGCCGGCGGACCCCCTCGACGGCCGCGGGCCGCGCCGGGCTCCACAGCGCGAACACCATCGGCACCGCGATGACGACGGCGGCCGCGTAGAGCCAGAACGGCGTGCGCCAGCCGGTGGCGCCGAGCGCGCCGCCCGCGGCGAAGAACACGGTGGCCGCCAGCGCGGTCACGATCGTCTGCAGCCCGAGGTAGCGGCTGCGCCGCGCCCCGGTCCAGTAGTCGCCGATCAGCGTCGTGCAGCAGGTCATGATCGCGGCCTCGCAGACGCCGACCCCGACCCGGCTGGCGACGATCGCGCCGAGCGTGTCGAGGTAGAGCGGCGCCGTGCCGAACACCGAGTACAGGACCATCGCGGCGATCAGCACGCGCTTGCGGTCGACGGCGTCGGCGATCACCCCGGCGAACGGGGAGATCAGGCCGATCATCAGCGCGGGCACCGTCAGGGCGACGGGCACCAGCAGCGCGACGCCGGGGGTGTCCGCGAACTCCGCGGCCATCTGCGGCAGCACCGGCGCGAGCAGCACCGTGCCGAGCACGGACATGCAGCTCCCGGCGATCAGGAGGACGAGCTGGGCGGTGCCGGCGGTGCGGGATCCGGACGGGTCGGCGGAGCGGCGGCGGGGGACGGTCTTCTCGGCCATCGAGAGTCCTCACGTGGGGGTGTGGTGCGTCCCACGATCCAAGCGACGCGGCGGGCGCCGGGGAACGCCGATCTGCCGATGCGGCGCATCACCCCCGCTGATGCGTGCAACCCCCGGCGGCACCCGTTCCGTCCTCCCGGCATGAAGCACGCACTCACCCTCGCCGCGGTCGCCCTCGCCCTCGCCGGCTGCGCCGCTCCCGCCGCGGCGACCGGCCCGGCCGCCGCCCCGCCCGGCATCTCGGCCCGCGGCGTCGGGACGGTGACCGGCACGCCCGACACCGTGACGGTGGTGCTCGGCGTCGCGACGAACGGCTCTGCCGCCGCGGCCGCGCTGGAGGACAACAACACCCGGGCCGCCGCGCTGATCGAGGTGCTGCGCGGGAGCGGGGTGGCGGCCGAGGACCTGCGCACCAGCGGCCTGTCGATCTACCCGACCTACGCCGACGGCGGCACGATCAGCGGCTACGAGGTGAGCAACCAGGTCACGGCGGTGCTGCGCGACCTCGCCGGCGCGGGCGCCCTGATCGACGCGGCGGCGCGGGCGGCCGGCGACGCCGTGCGCGTGCAGCAGATCGGCTTCTCCCTCGACGACGACGCCGAGCAGCGCGCGGCCGCCCGCGCCGACGCGGTGCGCCGGGCCGAGGCCCAGATCGCGGAGATGGCGCAGGCCGCGGGCACGTCCCCCGGCGGGCTGCTCTCGATCACCGAGATCCCGGTCGAGCCCGGGCCGCAGCCCTTCGCCGCGGCCGACGGGGCGGCCGCCCAGGAGTCGGCGGTGCCGCTGCTGCCCGGGACCCGGGACGTCACGGTCGTCGTGGAGGTGGTGCGCGCCATCGGCTGAGCCGACGGCCGCCCGCCCCGGCGGTCACGGGAGGATCTCGCCATGAGCTCCCCCCGGCACGGGCCCCGCCACCGCAGCAGCGGCGCCACCCGCACCGGCCCGCACCGGGCGCAGCCCGGGGCGCACGGGCACGGCCACGGGCACGGCCACGGACCGCCGCCGGGCGCCGACCGCCGCGTCCGCCTGGCCATCGCCGCGCTCCTCGTCCCGGCCGCGCTCGCCACGCTCGTGGGGATCGTCCTGCTGTTCCCCTACCAGCCGGCGCAGCCGCTCGAGGGCGCCGCGGCCGTGCCGCGCGTGCCCGGCACCGTCACGGCCACCGCGCAGAGCGACTGCTCCCCCGGCGAGGGCGACCGCGGCTGCGCGGCGCTCACCGTGCGCCTGGACGGCGGCCCGGCGGCGGGGTCGAGCATCGTCACGCTCGTGTCGGTCGTGCGCGGGGTCGCCCCGTTCACCACCGGCGACGCCGTCCAGCTCTCCCTCGACGGCGACCCGGGCGACCCCGGGTCCTACCAGGTCGTCGACTTCCAGCGCGGCGTCCCGCTGCTCGTGCTGGCGCTGCTGTTCGCGGCGGCCGTCGTGGCGCTGGGCCGGTTCCGCGGGGTCGCGGCGCTGGGCTCGCTGGTGCTCACCGGGGTCGTGCTCGCCGGGTTCGTGCTGCCCGCGATCCTGGCCGGGCGCGACCCGCTGCTCGTCGCGGTCGTCGGCTGCACGGCGATCATGTTCTGCACGCTCTACCTCACCCACGGCGTCTCCGCGCGCACCTCGACCGCCGTGCTCGGGACGTTCGGCAGCCTCGTGCTCATCGGCGTGCTCGGCGTCGCGTTCGCCGCCGCGGCCCGGCTCACCGGCGCCGACGAGGACACCGCGAGCCTGGCCAACAGCCTCGGCACCGCCGTCGACGGGCGCGGCCTCGTGCTGGCCGGGCTGATGATCGGCGCGCTGGGCGCGCTCGACGACGTCACCGTCACCCAGACCAGCGCCGTCTGGGAGCTGCGCGCCGCCGACCCGACCCTGCGCCCGGCCGCCCTGTTCACGTCGGCCATGCGGATCGGGCGCGACCACGTGGCGTCGGCGGTCAACACGCTCGTCCTCGCCTACGCCGGCGCCGCGCTGCCCCTGCTGCTGCTGTTCAGCGTGGCCGAGCGGGGGCTGGCGAGCACGCTGACCAGCCAGGTCATCGCCACCGAGATCGTCCGGACGCTGGTGGGCAGCATCGGGCTCGTCGCGTCGGTCCCGCTGACGACGGCGCTGGCCGTGGCCGTGTCCACGCGCGGGCGCCTGACCGCGGACACCGGGAACGTCCGGGCCGTCGACCCCCGAACCGCGGACGCCCGGTGAGCGCCCGCGCCGCCGTCGTCGACCTGTGCCGGGGGATGGTCGCGCGCGGGCTCGTCGTCGGCACCGCGGGCAACGTCTCGGTGCGCGAGGGCGACACGATCGCGGTGTCCCCCTCGGGCGTCGACTACGCGTCGCTGACGCCGGCGATGGTCGGCCTGCACGCCCTCGACGGCACCGCGCTCGACGCCCCGCTGCGCCCCACCTCCGAGCTCGCGCTGCACGTCCTGCTGCACACCCGCGACGGCGCGCGCGACGGCGAGGTCGTGCTGCACACGCACGCCGCGGCGTCGACGGCGCTGTCGACCGTCGTCGACGAGGTGCCGCTGACGCACTACTACGCCGCGTTCTTCGGCGGCGCCGTGCGCGTGGCCCCGTACGCGACGTTCGGGACGCCCGAGCTCGCCGTGCACGTGCTGGCCGCGATGGCCGGTCGCACCGCCGCGCTGATGGCCAACCACGGCGCCGTGCTCGTCGCCCCGGCCGTGGAGGGGGCGCTGGACCGGGCCGGGTACCTGGAGTACGTGTGCGACGTCGCGCTGCGCGCGCTGGGCACCGGGCTGCCGCCCCGGACCCTGGACGACGCGGAGATCGCGCGCGTGGCCCGGGCCCTCGGCACGCACGGGCAGCCGCGCTGACCGGGTGACGGCGTCTATGCTCGCGGTGATGGGGGGACACCTGTGAGCACTCCGACACCACCCGGCGTACCCGACCAGGGCGGCCCCACCGTCCTGCGCATCCTGCTGGGCACCCAGCTGCGCCGGCTGCGCGAGGCCCACGGCATCACCCGCGAGGTCGCCGGCGACGCGATCCGCGCGTCCAGCGCGAAGATCAGCCGCCTGGAGCTGGGGCGCGTCGGCTGCAAGGAGCGCGACGTCCTCGACCTCCTCACCCTCTACGGCGTCACCGACCCGGCCGAGCGCGAGGGCTACCGCGACCTCGCGACCCGCGCCAACGCCCGCGGCTGGTGGCAGCAGCACAGCGAGGTCCTGCCCAGCTGGTTCGAGATGTACCTGCGCCTGGAGCAGGCCGCGCAGGTCATCCGCGGCTTCGAGCTGCAGTTCGTGCCCGGGCTGCTGCAGACCGAGGAGTACGCGCGCACCGTCGTCCTGCTCGGGCACCGCGGCGCCCCGCCCGCCGACGTCGACCAGCGCGTGCGGCTGCGCATGGCGCGCCAGAAGATGCTGCGCGAGCCCGAGGCCCCGCAGCTGTGGGCGGTGCTCGACGAGGCCGCCGTCAGCCGGGCCTACGGCTCCCGCGCCGTCATGCGCGGCCAGCTCGAGCACCTGCTCGAGGCCAGCCGCTGGCCGAACGTGACGATCCAGCTGCTGCCGTTCAACGCGGGCAGTCACGCCGCGGCGGGCGGCCCGTTCTCGATCCTGCGCTTCGCTGAGCCCGACCTGCCCGACATCGTCTACCTCGAGCAGCTCAACAGCGCGATCTACCTCGACAAGCGCTCCGAGGTGGAGGACTACCTCGGCGTCTGGGAGCGCCTGGTGGTGCAGGCACTCACGCCGAAGGACACCCGCCAGGCCCTGACGGACCTGATCGAGCGCCTCTACTCCTGACCGCTACGCCTTCCGCCCCACGCCCGCGGCGTAGAGGGTGTGGGTGGGGCTGTCGGTGGGGGTCTGGTCGTCGGGCCGCCAGTCGTTGGCGTAGGTCAGGCCCGGCTCCACGAGCTCCAGGCCCTCGAAGAACCGCTGCTGCTCGGCCCAGGTGCGGAACCGGCCGGTGCCCAGGCCGCCGTCGAGGAACGCGCGCTCCAGCGCCTTCGCCCGCGGCTCGTCGTCGTCGAGGAAGTTGCTGAACAGCGCGTAGCTGCCCGGGCTGAGCTTCGCCGTGATCGAGGCGGCCACCCCGTACGGGTCCTCGTCGTCGGACAGGTGGTGCAGGATGCTGGCCGCGAGCACCGCGAAGGGCTGCGTGGTGTCGATCATCGAGCGCACGGCGGGGTGGTCGAAGACCGCGTCGATGTCGCGGATGTCGCCGAGGATGACCGTGGTGGTCTCGTCGTCCTCGAGCAGCGCGCGGCCGTGGGCCAGCACGATGGGGTCGATGTCGACGTAGACGACCCGCACCGAGGGGTCGACGGCGTGCGCGATCGCGTGCACGTTGCCCGCGGTCGGCAGGCCCGAGCCGAGGTCGAGGATCTGCCGGATGCCGGCCTCGCGCACCAGCCAGGTGACGGCGCGGCGCAGGTGGTTGCGGTTGTCCAGGGCGAGCTGGCTGGTCTCGGGCACGGCGCGGAACAGCGCGGCGGAGACCTGCCGGTCGATCTCGTAGTGGTCCTTGCCGCCGAGCACGTAGTCGTAGACGCGCGCGATCGACGGACGGGTCAGGTCGACGTCCGGGATCGCGGGCGCGTCGTCGAGGCCCCTGTCGTCGCTCATCCGGCGTTCTCCCCACTCACGGTCGTGCCTGTCGGGCGCAGCCTATCGCCACTGATCCGTAAGACGCGGCGGGCGGGGGACGCGTCGCGCGGGAGGAGGATGACGGGGTGAGCACGACGACCGACGCCCCCGCCCCGCTCCTCCCGCGCCGCACGGCCGCGCTGGTGGGCGTGCTGTCCGTCGCGGCCGCGCTGGGGGCGGGGCACCTCGTCGCCGGCCTGGTGTCGCCGGCGTCGTCGCCGTTCCTCGCCGTCGGCAACGGGGCGATCGCGCTGGCGCCGCAGTGGCTCGTCGAGTTCGCGAAGTCGGCGTTCGGCACGGCCGACAAGCCGGTGCTGCTCGCGGGGATGGCGCTCGTGCTCGCCGCGGCCGCCGCGGGTGCCGGCCTCGCCTCGCGCGCGCGGCCGCAGCCGGGCGTGCGGGCGATCACGGCGCTGGGCCTGCTGGGGTTCGCGGCCGTCGCCCTCTCCCCCGCGTTCACCCCCGTCGACCTGCTCGCCCCGGCCGCGTCCGCGGGCGCCGGGATCCTGGTGCTGCGCCGCCTGCACGCGCTCGCGCAGCCGCGCCCGGCCACCGCGGGCCCCGGCCGGCGGTCCGTGCTCGCCGGCGCCTCCGGCGTCGTCGCCTTCGGCGCGCTCGCCGCGGGCGGGCTCGGTCAGCTCCTCGGCGGGCGGCTCACCGGCTCCCGCGACGAGGTCACGGCCGCCCTGCGCGGGCTGCCGCGGGCCGAGCGCGCCCCCGCGGTCCCCGCCGGCGCCGCGTTCCCCGACCAGGGCACGCCCACGTTCCTCACGTCGAACGCCGACTTCTACCGCATCGACACCGCCCTGCGGATCCCCACGCAGACCGCCGCGGACTGGTCGCTGCGGATCCACGGGATGGTCGGGCGCGAGCTCGTCCTCACCTTCGACGACCTGCTCGCCCGCCCGCTGGTCGAGCGCACGATCACGATGATCTGCGTGTCGAACGAGGTCGGCGGGGAGTACGTGTCCACGGCCGACTTCGTCGGGGTCGACCTGCGGGCGATCCTGCTGGAGGCCGGCATCGCCCCCGGGGCCGACCAGGTGCTCTCCACCAGCAGCGACGGCCTGTGGACCGCGGGCACGCCCGTCGACGTCCTGCTCGAGCCCGACCGCGGCGCCCTGCTCGCCGTCGGCATGAACGGGGAGGCGCTGCCGCCCGAGCACGGCTTCCCGGTGCGGATGGTCGTGCCCGGGCTCTACGGGTACGTGTCGGCGACTAAGTGGGTCACCGACCTGGAGGTCACGACGTTCGGGGCGAAGCAGGCGTACTGGTTGCAGCGCGGGTGGGGCGAGCGCGGGCCGGTGAAGACGCAGTCGCGCATCGACGCGCCGCGCGGCTACGGCAGCACGCCCGCCGGGCGCGTCGCCGTGGCCGGGATCGCCTGGTCGCCGCCGCGGGGCGTCAGCCGGGTCGAGGTCCGCCTCGACGACGGCCCGTGGGCCGACGCCGAGCTCGCCACCGAGGTCGGCGGGCGCACCTGGCGCATGTGGCGGACCAGCGTCGACGTCGTCCCGGGCTCCCACGTCGTGGCCGTCCGGGCCACCGACGCCGACGGCACGACCCAGACCGAGGAGCGCGCCGACGTGCTGCCCGACGGCGCGACCGGGTACCACTCGGTGGTGTTCACGGCGTCCTGAGCGACGCCGCCCCGGGCGCGCCTGCGCAGCAGCACCCCCCGCAGCCGCCGCACCCCCTCGACCACGAACCCGACGGCCGTGGCGAAGCCGAACCCGACGAGCAGCGCCGTGACGGTGTCGTGCGCGAACGCCGCCCCGCCGACGAACCCGAGCAGCGCCGACCACGACGCCGACAGGACGGTCCCGGGCACGGTGAAGGCCACGAACCGCGACGGCGGGTAGCCGGTGGCACCGGCCGCGAGCGTCGCCACGGTGCGCCCGGCCGGCAGGAACCGGGCCGTCAGCAGGACCGTGCCGCCGCGGCGGTGCAGCAGCCGCGCGGCGCGGTCGTAGTTCTCCGCGCGGCTGCCGTGGGCGGCGTAGCGGCCCCGCACGGCCGGGCCCACCCCGCGCCCGATGAGGTAGCCCGCGCACTCGCCGAGGAACGAGCCGAACGCCGCCGCCGCGATCACCGCGACGAGGTTCTGCTCCCCGGTCACCGCCGACACCCCGGCGGCGATGATCAGGGCCTCGCTGGGCACCACGGGCAGCAGGGCGTCGACGACCGCCATCCCGACGATCACCGCGAGCAGCCACGGCGACGCCAGTGCCGCCTCGGTCACGAGCCGCAAGAGGTCCACGGGAGGAACGATGCCGCGGAGCGCCACCCGGTTACATCGGGAGGAAGTCGTAGATCCCTCAGGGATGACCCCGACCCCGGGGTGAACCGTGCCGCGGTCCCGTCCGTGTGGGAGGTGACGATCCGCTCCCCACGGAGGTTCCCCCATGTTCCGCAGCACCCCGGCGCTCGCCGCCGCCACCGCGATCGCCGCGATCGCCCTGACGGCCTGCGGCGGGTCCGGCGGCGGTGACGGGTACGGCGCGAGCGCCCCGGTGGCCGCGCCCGAGACCCTCGCCCCGCCCGCCGGCACCGTCCTCACCGCGAACAGCACGGCGCAGCTGGGCACCGTCGTCATCGACGGGCTGGGCTGGACGCTCTACCGCTTCGACGACGACACCGCCCAGCCCCCGGCGTCGAACTGCGCGGGCGACTGCGCCACGACCTGGCCGCCGGTGCTCGCCGAGCCCGGCACGCCGCTGACGGTCGACGGCATCGACCAGGCCGCCATCGGGACGATCACCCGCGCCGACGGCGGCGTCCAGCTCACGATCGGCGGCTGGCCGGTGTACCGCTACGCCGCCGACTCCGCGCCCGGCGCCACCGACGGCAACGGCAAGGGCGAGAAGTGGTTCGCGGTCACCCCCGAGGGCGGGCGGGCCGAGGCGCCCTGAGCCGCCGCGTCCCGACCTACCGCGCCGCGGTCAGCACCTCGTCGAGCACGCCCTTGCGGACGTCGTCGACGAGGTCGGAGAGCTGGCCGACGCTCATCTGGATGCGCTGGCCGAAGTCGTCGGTGATCACGATGCGCCTCTCCGGCGCCGCGGCGTCGTCGACGAACAGCTCCGGGCAGCCGCAGTTGCACTGGCCGCAGAACGTGGCGATGTGGCGCATGGATCTCACTCCCGGTGGTCGGACGATCACGATCCGATCAAGCGTAGGCGCCCGGGGCGGGAGGCGGAACCGCCCTGCAGCGCCCGCAGCAGCGGCGCCACCGGGGCGGGGCGGTCCGGGTCGGCCCGCCCGGCGGTGAGCGCGCGGACCGTCGCGAGGTGGGTCGCGAGGGGGGCGTGCGCGGGCTGGGTCTGCACGACGAGCTCGGTGGCCCACTCGCGCACCGGGTCGGCGCGCCAGCGCTCCCGCAGCGCCTCCGGCCGCTCCCCCGGCGCCACGGCCCGCACGGCCGCGACGCGCGGCTCGCCCGCGGCGCGGGCCCAGTAGCGCGCGAGGTGCGGGGCGGCGTCGGCGCGCCCGGTGATCAGCCCGAGGCCCCGCGCACCGGCGTCGGCGATGCCCCCGGGCGTGCCGGTGGCCTGCCACAGCCGCCCGTCGAGGCCGGGGGCGGCGGGCACGATGCGCGCGAGGTGCCCGCGCAGCGCGTCGACCGCGGCGGCGCAGTCGGCGTGGCGGCGGGCGTGGTCGCGGCCGAACGCCTCCGAGGCGGCCTCGTCCGCCCCCGCGCCGACGCCGAGCTCCAGGCGCCCGCCGGACAGGGCGTCGAGCACGGCCGCGTCCTCGGCGAGCCGGCGCGGGTCCTCGCACGCCGCGGTGACGACGGCGGTGCCGAGCCGGATCGTCGAGGTCGCCTGCGCCACGGCCGCGAGCAGCACGAGCGGCGAGGGCAGCAGCCCGTCGAGGTGGCCGTCGTGGTGCTGGGCGACCCAGAACGTCGAGAAGCCCGACTCCTCCGCCGCGACGGCCAGCGCGACCGTGTCGCGGTAGGCCCGCGCGGGGTCCGCCCCGGCGACGTGCGTGAGGTACCCGAGCCGCATGACGGAACGTTACCTCTGACCACGCACAGCGACGACACCAGCCGGTGAACGACGCGTAACGGCCCGGCGCCCGATCTTGTCCGGCACCCCCGGGACGGGCGACAGTGGCCACCCCCTTGCGCGGACCGCCCCCACGGTCCGACAGTGGGCCGCTGCCGAGTACGAGGGACGTGACACATGACCGACGGCATCGTCCGGGCCGCCATCCTGCAGGCGAAGTGGACCGGGGACACCGCCTCCATGATCGAGGTGCACGAGTCCTACGCGCGCGCCGCCGCCGAGCAGGGCGCGCAGGTGATGGGCTTCCAGGAGGTCTTCAACGCGCCGTACTTCTGCCAGGTGCAGGAGTCCGAGCACTACCGCTGGGCCGAGCCGGTCCCGAGCGGGCCGACGATCGTGCGGATGCAGGCGCTGGCCCGCGAGACGGGGATGGTGCTCGTGGTCCCGGTCTTCGAGATCGAGGACGCGGGCCACTACTACAACACCGCCGCGGTGATCGACGCCGACGGCACGGTGCTCGGGAAGTACCGCAAGCACCACATCCCGCAGGTCAAGGGCTTCTGGGAGAAGTTCTACTTCCGGCCCGGCAACCTCGGGTGGCCGATCTTCGACACCGCCGTGGGCCGGATCGGCGTCTACATCTGCTACGACCGCCACTTCCCCGAGGGCTGGCGCGCGCTCGGCCTGGCCGGGGCGCAGATCGTGTTCAACCCCTCGGCCACGAGCCGCGGCCTGTCGTCGTACCTGTGGAAGCTGGAGCAGCCGGCCGCCGCCGTCGCCAACGAGTACTTCGTCGCCGCGATCAACCGCGTCGGCGTCGAGGAGTACGGCGACAACGACTTCTACGGCACCAGCTACTTCGTCGACCCGCGCGGCCAGTTCGTCGGCGACGTCGCGAGCGGCGACGACGAGGAGCTCGTCGTCCGCGACCTCGACCTCGGCATGATCGACGAGGTGCGGCAGCAGTGGGCGTTCTACCGGGACCGCCGCCCCGACGCCTACGGCCCGCTGGTCGAGTCATGAGCTCGGAGCTGCTCAAGCGGACGCGGGCGGCGCTGCCGTCGTGGCTCGCGATCTACTACGACGAGCCGATCGAGCTCGAGCGCGGCGAGGGCCGCCACGTCTGGGACGCCGACGGCCACCGCTACCTGGACTTCTTCGGCGGCATCCTCACCACGATGACGGCGCACGCGCTGCCCGAGGTGACCAAGGCCGTCGCCGACCAGGCCGGGAAGATCATCCACAGCTCCACGCTGTACCTGAACCGGCCGATGGTGGAGCTGGCCGAGCAGATCGCGGCCGTGTCGGAGATCCCGGACGCGAAGGTGTTCCTCACCCCGAGCGGCACCGAGGCCAACGACGCGGCGCTGCTGCTGGCGTCGTCGCTGCGGCGGAGCAACCAGATCCTGGCGCTGCGCAACAGCTACCACGGGCGCTCGTTCTCGACGATCGCGATCACCGGCAACCGGTCGTGGAGCCCGACGTCGCTGTCGCCGTTCCAGACCTACTACGTGCACGGCGGGCAGCAGTACCGCTCGCCGTTCGCAGGGCTGTCCGACGGCGAGTACATCGCGGCCTGCGTCGCCGACCTGCGCGAGGTGCTCGACCAGGCGGGCGGCGACGTCGCGGCGTTCATCGCGGAGCCGGTGCAGGGCGTCGGCGGGTTCACCTCCGGCCCCGACGGCCTGCTGGGCGCGTTCGCCGAGGTGCTGCGCGAGAAGGGCATCCTCTGGATCTCCGACGAGGTCCAGACCGGCTGGGGCCGCACCGGCGAGCACTTCTGGGGCTGGCAGGCGTCGGGCGCCACCCCGGACCTGGTGACGTTCGCCAAGGGCATCGGCAACGGGCTGTCCATGGGCGGCGTGATCGCGCCGGCCGCGATCATGGACTCGCTGGGCGCCAACCACATCTCGACGTTCGGCGGCTCGCCGCTGACGTCCGCGGGCGCGCTGGCCAACCTGCGCTACCTGCTCGACCACGACCTGCAGGCCAACGCGGCCGCGCAGGGACCGGCGCTGTTCGAGGGCCTGCGCGCGCTGGGCTCCCCCATCGTCGGCGACGTCCGCGGCAAGGGGCTGATGCTGGGCGTGGAGCTGGTCCGCCCCGGCACCGGGACGCCCGGCGACCCCGCTCCGGAGCTGGCCGGCGCTGTGCTGGAGGGCTGCCGGCGGCGCGGGCTGCTGGTCGGCAAGGGCGGGCTGCACGGCAACGTGCTGCGCATCGCCCCGCCCCTGACCCTGACGGCCGACGAGGCGGCGGAGGGCCTGGCGGCCCTGCTCGCCGCGATCGAGGAGGCCACCCCATGAGCGGCTTCGCCGCCCGTGAGTGGAAACGAGTGCCCCAGCACCGATATCCACTCACGACCCCCGTAGGAGGACCCCGTTGAGCCGCACCCTGATCACCGGCGGGCTCGTCGTCACGGCGTCGGACGAGATGGCCGTCGACGTCCTCGTCGAGGACGGCACCGTCGTCGCGCTGGGCGTCGGGCAGGACTGGACGGCCGACACCGTCCTCGACGCGACCGGGAAGTACGTCATCCCCGGCGGCGTCGACGCGCACACGCACATGGAGATGCCCTTCGGCGGCACCTACGCCGCCGACACGTTCGAGACCGGCACCCGCGCCGCGGCCTGGGGCGGCACGACCACGATCGTCGACTTCGCGATCCAGTCGGTCGGCGGCTCGCTGCGCGAGGGGCTCGACGCCTGGCACGCCAAGGCCGAGGGCCGCTGCGCGATCGACTACGCGTTCCACATGATCCTGGCCGACGTCAACGACTCCTCGCTCAAGGAGATGGAGGCGCTCGTCGGCGAGGGCGTCACCAGCTTCAAGCTGTTCATGGCCTACCCCGGCGTCTTCTACAGCGACGACGGCAAGATCCTGCGCGCGATGCAGAAGGGCGCCGAGACCGGCGCGCTGACGATGATGCACGCCGAGAACGGCATCGCCATCGACGTGCTCGTGGAGCAGGCGCTGGCCCGCGGCGAGACCGACCCGCGGGTGCACGGCGAGGTCCGCCGCGAGCTGCTGGAGACCGAGGCGACGCACCGCGCGATCAAGCTGGCCCAGGTGGCCGGCGCGCCGCTCTACGTCGTGCACCTCTCGGCCCGCTCCGCCCTCGCGGAGATCGCGAAGGCCCGCGACGAGGGCTACAACGCCTTCGCCGAGACCTGCCCGCAGTACCTGTTCCTGTCCACCGACGACCTGGCGCGACCGGGCTTCGAGGGCGCCAAGTACGTCTGCTCGACGCCGCTGCGCCCCAAGGACCACCAGGCCGACCTGTGGCGGGGGCTGCGCACCGACGACCTGTCCGTCGTCTCCACCGACCACTGCCCGTTCTGCTTCACCGGCCAGAAGGAGATGGGCATCGGCGACTTCTCGAAGATCCCCAACGGGCTGCCGGGCGTCGAGAACCGGATGGACCTGCTGCACCAGGGCGTCGTCGACGGCCACATCTCGCGGCGGCGCTGGATCGAGATCGCCTGCGCGACGCCCGCGCGCATGTTCGGGCTCTACCCGCGCAAGGGCACGATCGCCCCGGGCGCCGACGCCGACATCGTCATCTACGACCCGGCCGCGAAGCAGGTGCTCTCCGCCGAGACCCACCACATGGCCGTCGACTACTCGGCCTACGAGGGCAAGGAGATCACCGGCAGGGTCGAGACGGTGCTCTCCCGCGGGCGCGTCGTGATCGACGCGGGCGCGTACCACGGCAGGCCCGGCGACGGCGCGTACCTGCGCCGCGACACGTGCCAGTACCTCCGATGAGCGCGACGGGGATGGACGTCGGGCTCGTCCTGCAGACCGACCCGCCCGCGCAGGCCGTCGTCGACCGGATGGTGCGCGCGGAGGGCCTCGGGTTCAGCCACGGCTGGACGTTCGACTCGCACGTGCTCTGGCAGGAGCCCTACGTCCTCTACCCGCGGATCCTGGAGCGCACGTCGCACCTGGTCGTCGGGCCGATGGTGACGAACCCGGCCACGCGCGACTGGACCGTCCTGGCCTCGATGCACGCCACGCTCGACGAGCAGTTCGGGCACCGGACGGTCTGCGGCATCGGCCGCGGCGACTCCGCCGTGCGCGTGCAGGGGCGGCCGCCGACGACGCTGGCGCGGCTCGAGGAGGCGATGCTCGTCATCCGCGAGCTGGCCGCGGGCCGGTCCGTCGACCTCGGCGGCACGCAGGTGCGGATCCCGTGGGTCGCCGAGGGCGTGCCGGAGCTGCCGGTGTGGATGGCCGGCTACGGGCCGAAGGCGCTCGACCTCGTCGGCCGCGTCGCCGACGGCTTCATCCTCCAGCTCGCCGACCCCTACCTCGTCGAGTGGACGGTGAAGACGGTCCGCGCGGCCGCGGAGGCGGCGGGCCGCGACCCGGCGTCGATCACGATCTGCGTGGCCGCGCCGGCCTACGTCGGCGACGACGTGGCGCACGCGCGCGACCAGTGCCGCTGGTTCGGCGGCATGGTCGGCAACCACGTGGCCGACCTCGTGACGCGCTACGGGGCGGAGTCGGCGGCGGTGCCGGCCGCGCTCACCGGCTACATCAAGGACCGCGACGGCTACGACTACAGCCACCACGGCCGCGCCGGCAACACCTCGACGAGCTTCGTGCCCGACGAGGTCGTCGACCGCTTCTGCCTGCTCGGCCCGCCCGGCGCCCAGCTCGAGCGGCTCGCGGAGCTGCGCGGGCTCGGCGTCGACCAGTTCGCGGTGTACGCGATGCACGACGCGGTCGACGAGACGGTCGCGGCCTACGGGGCGTCGGTGATCCCCGCGCTGTAGGACGCGCGACGGGGCGCCCGGATCACCGGGCGCCCCGTCCGTGCTGCGCAGGTCAGGGGGCGGCGAGGGCCCGGGCGCGGTGGCCGCGGGTGAAGTCCTCCGGGACGATCAGGTCGTCGGGCGTGAGGTCGTGGATGCTCGACTTGCCCAGCCCGAGCAGCGCCTCGTCGATGCCGCTGCGCAGGATCGACAGGACGTTGACGACGCCGGCCTCCCCGTTGGCGGCCATGCCCCACAGGTAGGCGCGGCCGATCATGACGGCCT
Organism: Pseudonocardia broussonetiae; assembly: GCF_013155125.1. Classification (NCBI taxonomy): domain Bacteria; kingdom Bacillati; phylum Actinomycetota; class Actinomycetes; order Pseudonocardiales; family Pseudonocardiaceae; genus Pseudonocardia; species Pseudonocardia broussonetiae. The sequence continues at coordinate 249,814 of NZ_CP053564.1, forward strand.
TCGCGCCCAGCGCCAGCGCCTTGACGACGTCGCCGCCGCGGCGGATGCCGCCGTCGAGCAGCACCTCGGTCTGGCTGCCGACCGCCTTGACGATGTCGGGCAGCGCGCGGATCGAGGCCGGCGTGCCGTCGAGGTTGTTGCCGCCGTGGTTGGACACCGAGATCGCGGTGGCCCCGGCGTCGACGGCGCGCTTGGCGTCGTCGGGGTGCATGATCCCCTTCACCGCGAACGGGCCGTCCCACTCGTTGCGCAGCCACGCGATGTCGTCCCACGTGGGCAGCGGGGTGCCCATCCACTCGCCGTACGCGCCGAAGAACGTGGGCGCGTCCTCGCCGGGTGCGGCCAGGTTCGGCGTCTTCAGGTCGGGCAGGCCGCCGCTGCGGGCCCACTCCAGCACGTAGCGCGGCCGCATGATGCCCTCGGGGGCGAACTGCACGATCGCCTTGAGGTCCATCTTCTCCGGGATGGGCGGGCTGCCCCAGTCGCGGCGGGTGGCGAAGGTCCAGTCGAGGGTGACGATCAGGCCCTTCGCGCCGGCCTTCCTCGCCCGCTCGGCGCGCTGCAGGATGCGGTCGCGCGAGCCGACCCAGTACATCTGGAAGAACGTCTTCGGGTTGGCCGCGACGACGTCCTCGACGGGCTTGCTCGCGAACGAGCTCAGCCCCATCGCGGTGCCCACCTGGTTGGCCGCGCGCGCGACGCCGACCTCCCCGTCGGGGGTGACGGCCTGCACGCCCGTGGGCGAGATCAGCACCGGCAGGGAGACGTCCTGCCCCATCACCGTCGTCGACTGCACCCGCTCCTGCGGCAGGTTCGCGATGTGCGGGCGGAAGCCGATCTCGGAGAACGCCGCGACGTTGTCGTCGAGCGTGATCCCCTGCTCCGATCCCGCGACCAGCGCGAGGTAGACCGAGCGCGGCAGCCGCTTCTTCGCGCGGCGCTGCGCCTCCGCCACCGTCTCGAACCACTCCTTGCTGCTGGCCATCACCGCTCCTTCGCGGGCGCGGGGGCGCCCATCAGTCCTCGTCGCACCCTAACCCGGCCACCCCCTCCCGGCCCCCGAGTCCCGTCGGATGTGACCGGTGGACCTGTACGGCCGGAGAGGTGCGGCGCCCGTCCCTGGGTCCCCGGCCCCAGCACACGTTCCCGGCCCCGCACACGCTCCCGGCCCCAGCACACGTTTCCGGCTCCCGCGCACGTTCCCGGCTCGCGCGCACGTTCCCGGCTCCCGCGCGGTCCTCCTCCCGCGCGGGTATCTGGCTCCCGCGCTGGTTTACGGCTCGCGCGCACGTTCCCGGCTCCCGCGCACGTTCCCGGCTCCAGCGCATGCTCCCGGCTCCAGCGCACGCTCCCGGCTCCCGCGCACGCTCCCGGCTCCCGTGCACCGGCTCGCGCGCACGTTCTCGGCTCCCGCGCACTTTCGCGGCTCCCGCGCACGTTCGAGGCTCCCGCGTGCGCTCCCGGCTCCCGCGCACTTTCGCGGCTCCCGCGCGTCCCCGGGGGCGCGCGGGAACCCGGGCGGTGCGCGGGACGGGGCGGGGGCCGTCGAGTCGCCTGCCAACCGTGGCGCGCTGCTCGAGGCGGGTGCGCAGCTCGCCGGAGCCGGAACGGCCGTCGGCCTGGCCGGAGCGGCCGCAGCCCCTTACGGGAGCGGCCATCGGCCCGGGCGGTGATCACCGAGGCCGCGCCACCACGGTCTCCGCCGCGACCTCCACGTCACACTCCCGACGATCACCCACGTCGGCGGCCCGAACAGCGGCGGTGATCACCGGAACCGCACCACCACCGCCCTCGCCACGACCCGGACGTCACACTTCCGGCGATCACCAGCCCATTCGCGCCGAACTGCGCACCTTCCAGCGCCGCGCACCCATCCGGACGTGCGCAGGACGCCAGGAAGTGCGCAGGGCGTCGGGCAGGTGGTCGCATCAACTCCGATGACGCCTCCCGCGCGCGTTCCCGGCTCCCGCGCGCCCCCGGGAGTCCGCGGGACCCCGGAACGTGGGCGGGACCCTGGACAGCGCGCGCGAGTCCGGCACGTGCGCGCCTCCGGGGTGCGCGGGGACCCGGGAGTCCGCGGGACCCCGAAAGGTGCGCGGGAGCCGGTGCGCGAGTCCGGCACGTACGCGGGATTTCGTACGGCGCGCGCAAGCCCGGAACGTGCGCGCGGCTCCGGAGTGCGCGGGACCCGGAAGTGCGCGGGGCCCCCGAGTGCGCGGGAGCCGGCTGTGCGCGGTGGCCGGGAGAGCGCCGCCACCCGCGCACCGTCGCGACTCCGGTACAGCGGCCGTAGGGCGGGTAGCGAGGCGGGCCGGCGGGGGGCTGTGTCGCGCGGCCGACGTGGGAGTCACCGTCGGGCGGCGAGCAGCGTGACCCTCCGGGCGCCGGCCGCGGAGCGGCCAAGCGGAGCAGGCGGCCGGCAGGGGCCCACGATGTACTGCGTGAGCACACCGGCCGCGCGGGTTCGAGCAGACGTGCAGGAGCGTCAGCGACGCGCGTCGACGACCTCGGCCTCGACGACCGGCAGGACGGCGGTCGGCGCGGGGGGCGTCTTCGTGACGGCGGGCAGCGAGGCGGTCGCGGGGGCGTCCGGGGTCGCGGGCTCCGCGGGGGCCTCGGACGCGCGGTCCTCCTTGAGGCCCCGCATCTCGCCCTTGAACACGCGGGCGGACTGGCCGACCGAGCGGGCCATGTCGGGCAGCTTCTTCGCGCCGAAGATCAGCACGAGGACGCCGAGCAGGACGATGAGTTCCCAACCACCGAGGTTCGGCACGGGACGTTCCTTCCGTTCGGGGAGCGGGTCTACCGGGCACAACGGACGGGCGGGGCCGAGGATGCGGCCCGCGCCCGCCCGTCACGCCGTCGGGGTGACGATCAGGTCTGGTCGCCACTCGTGGTGAAGGTGCCGTTGGTGCCGTTCGGGAAGAAGCCGCCGGAGCCGGCCTCCTCCGGGGTGAGGTACACGATGTTGTGGACCTGGAAGACGTCGCGCGAGAACGCGATGCCGTTGGCGTCGGTCGGCACGATGTTGCTGTTGCCGTCGTCGTCGGTGATGCCCTGGTCGAGGTCGTCGGGCCCGTCGAGGCTGTCGCGGGCGTCGGAGATGGCGTTCGCGGCGTCCTCCAGGCCCTTGGCCAGCAGGACGGTGCGCACGAGGCCCGCGTGGTAGGCCTCGACCGCGAGGATGCCCGCGGCGGCCTCGAGGAAGGTCTTGTTGCTGATCAGGGCGGCGGCGCCCTTGTAGGCCGTGACGCCCACGTCCTCGAACACGAACGCGCCGAGCAGGAAGTTGTCCTCGTTGGCGTAGACGTCGAACGTCTCGCCGGGCTGGATCAGGCCGGCGGCCGTGGCCGCGGCGGAGAAGGCCGCCTCGATGTCGATCTCCGGGCGCGCGACCTTGGCGTCGCCGAGCGCGGCGCGCAGGAAGTCGACGTGCGCGCGCTCGTCGTTGGCGATCTCCTCGGCGTACTGCCGGGCGAGCTTCGACTCGAACTCGACCTGGCGGCCGCCGGTGACGCCGCCGAGCTTGCCGACGCCGTCGATCTGCGAGTCCTTGAGGCCCTCACCGAAGGCGCCGCGGAGGTAGAACTCGGCCTCGAGGTACTCGAGGTTGAGGGCGAAGTTGAGGACCGCGGCGTCGGTGACGGCGCCGTCGTCGCCGCCGTCGGACGCGAACGCCGAGCCGGACAGCGCGAGGCCGCCGCCGGCGACACCCGCCACGCCGAGACCGGTCAGGCCGGCCGCGCGCAGGAAGCGGCGCCGGTCGACGGCGTTCTCCGAGCTGCGGTTGATGGCCTCGCGCACGAACGCCTTGCTGAACCCTTCGAACACTGCGATCTCCTCGATGCGATGTGCGTCCATGAACGACCCGCGCTGGGGTGCGGGTCGCGGCACAGCAGTGCCGCCGTTCGGGTCAACGAGATCCGTCGCGGCGCCGGTACGGCCACGCACCGTGAACGAAGTCCTTGAGCGCGCCGGTCAGCGGGCGCAGCGCGCCGGTCAGCGGGCGCGCAGCGCCCCGGCGACGACGTCCACGTCGTGCGGGTAGGTGATCTTGATGTTGCGCGGGTCGCCCGCGACGCCGTGCACGGCGAGCCCCGGCGCGAACCGCTCCACGCACGACGCCGTGTCGGTGCCGGCGAACCCCTCGGCCGCGGCGCGCTCGTAGGCGGCCAGCAGCGGGGCGGCGCGGAAGCCCTGCGGCGTCTGCACGGCGGTGAGGCGCACCGGCGCCGAGAGCGTGGCGCCGTCGGCGACCGCGAGGTCGCTGCGCACCAGCCCGGGCACCGCTCCCCCGGACGCGCGGGCGACGCGCAGCACCTCCGCCACCAGCGCGGGCCCGACGAGCGGCCGCGCCCCGTCGTGGACCAGCACGACGTCGACCTCGCCGCTGCCGATCCGCCCGGCGAGGGCCCGCAGCCCGGCCAGCTCCGACGCCTGGCGCGTGGCACCGCCGTCGACGACCTCCACGGCGTGGTCCACCTCGTGGTCGAGCAGCCGGCGGACGTGCCCGTGGTCCTCGGGGCGCACCACCAGCACCACCGGGCCGACGCCGGGCGCACCGGCGAGCGCGTCCACCGACCAGGCCAGCACCGAGCGCCCCGCCACGGGCAGGTACACCTTGTTCCGGTCGGCGCCGACCCGGCTGCCGCTGCCCCCGGCCAGCACCAACGCCGCCGCACCCACCCGCACCGCGCCAGTATCCGCCGTCCTGGTTACCGTCGGGTCATGGACCGGTGGACCGCTTCGGACATCCCGCCCCAGACCGGGCGCACGATCGTCGTGACGGGGGCCAACAGCGGCATCGGCCTCGCCGCCGCGCGCGAGCTGGCGCGGGCGGGTGCGCGGGTCGTGCTGGCCGTGCGCGACACCGCGAAGGGCGAGGCGGCCGCCGCGACGCTGCACGGCCTGCCGGGCACCGCCGAGGTCCGCCGGCTCGACCTCGCCGACCTCGCGTCGGTCCGGGAGTTCGCGGCGGGCGTCGACCACCCCGTGGACGTGCTCGTCAACAACGCCGGCCTGATGGCCGTGCCGTTCCGGCGCACCGTCGACGGCTTCGAGATGCAGACCGGCACCAACTTCCTCGGCCACTTCGCGCTCACCGGGCTGCTCCTGCCGCGGCTGACCGACCGCGTCGTGACGCTGTCGAGCGTGGCGCACCGGATCGGCCACCTCGACGTCGACGACCTCAACTGGGAGCGCCGCCGCTACCAGCGCTGGCTGGCCTACGGGCAGTCGAAGCTGGCCGACCTGGTCTTCGCCTACGAGCTGCAGCGGCGCTTCGTCGCGGCGGGCTCGCTGCTGCGCTCGACGGCCGCGCACCCCGGCTACGCCGCCACCAACCTGCAGTCGCGCACCGAGTCGGTGCAGGACCTCGCGATGGGCCTGCTCAACCGCGTCGTGGCCCAGGGACCCGAGGGCGGGGCGCTCCCGACGCTCTACGCCGCGACCGTCCCCGACCTGCCCGGGGGCTCCTACATCGGCCCCGACGGGCCCGGGGAGGTCCGCGGCGCGCCGCGTCCGGTGGGCAGCTCGGCGGCCTCGCACGACCGCGCGCTGGGCCGCGCGCTCTGGGAGAGGGCGGAAGCCCTGACCGGTGTTCGGCCGGATGTCGCATCCGCCGTCGCCTGACGAGGTCTCACGCCCGGACGGCGATCACGCACAGTACTCTCGACGGAGGTCTCACCGTCGAGTGCCGGCGTGACGTCGCGACCCCCGGGCACCGGTGGGAGAGCCACGGGACAACGCGATCGGTCGTCGTGGAAGGGCACGTGCAGAGAGGGCGGGGGGTGACGCGCAGTGGACGAACGGATCCGACCGGGGCGTGACCGCACCCCTCCCCGGACGCCACCGGGCGACACCCCGTGGCCGCGGCGGGCCGAGCGCGAGCGGCTCGACCAGGAGCGTCGCGAGCAGGAGCGGCGCGACCGCGACCGGCGCGACCGCGAACGCCGCGAGCGCGACCGCGAGCGCCGGGAGCAGGACCGCCGCGAGCGCGCCCGGGCCCGGGCCGCCGACGGGCGCCCCCCGGTGCCGCCGCGCCGCCGCCCGACCGAGCCCGTGTCCGTCGAGGACCCGACCCGCCCGGTCGGCCCCCGGGTGCGCGCCGCCGCCGACCGCGCCGCCGCCGACCGCACCGCCACCGACCGCGCCGCCACCGACCGCGCCGCCGACTCCGCGGCCCGCCGCGCCCGGCGGGAGCGCGACCGCGGCGAGCCCGTCACCCGGATCACCCGCCCGGCCGTGCCCCGCCGTCCCGTCGACGACGGCGACGACCTGCGCACCCGCCCCGTGCGGCAGTCACCGCCGTCGGCCACGCCCCCGAAGGCCCCGCTGCCGGCGGCGCCGCCGACGAAGGCCCCGCCCGGGAAGGCGGCCGGCGCGAAGACCCCGCTCGCGAAGGCCGCGCCGACCGGGAAGACCCCCACGACCCCCGCAGGCGGCAGCCGCCCGGCGGGGAAGGCGTCGACGAGCACCCCCGCCGGCGCGGTCGCGGCGAGCGCGGCTGCCGAGGCCGACGAGCCCGGCACGGCACGGCCCGAGCGGACCGGCGGCACCCGCCGCCCCACCCCGCCGCCGGTGCGCCGCACGGGCCGGCGCCGCCCCCGCACCCTGGGCCGCGCCCTGCTCACCACCGCGGCCGCCGCCGTCGCCCCGGGCAGCGGCCACCTCATGCTGCACCGCCGCCGCACGGGCTGGCTGATCCTCGGCCCGTTCCTGTTCCTCGTCGTCGCGCTCCTGCTGCTCCTGGCCACCCAACGGCGCTCCACGCTGCTCACGCCGCTGCTGTCGTCGAGCGGGCTGGGCCTGGCCGCGGCCGGCTGCGTGCTGGCCGCGCTGGCCTGGATCGCGGTGATCGTGCGGACCTGGCTGATCTCCCAGCCCCGTGGCCTCGACAGCACCCGGCGGACCGTCGGCGTCGCCGTCACCACCGCGCTGTGCCTGCTGGTGGCCGCGCCCTTCGGGTTCGCGGCGAACCTCGCCAACTCCTCGCGCTCGGTGCTCGGCGAGCTGTTCACCGACGACGCCGACAGCGCCGCGGCGCTCGGCCCGCGCGTCAACCTGCTGCTGGTCGGCAGCGACGCGGGCCCCGACCGCACCGGCACCCGCACCGACACGATGATGGTCGCGAGCATCGACACGGCGTCGGGCCGCACCACGCTGTTCAGCCTGCCCCGCAACATCGCCTACGCGCAGTTCCCGCCGGGCTCCCCGATGGCCGAGGAGTTCCCCGACGGCTTCCACGACAGCGCGGAGCCCTCGGGCAACTACTACCTCAACGCCGTCTACGCCTACGGCCACGAGCACCCCGACCTCGCACCGACGACGCCGACCGACGACCCGGGCCTCAACCTGCTGCACCAGACGGTCTCGTACATGCTCGGGCTCGAGCTGGACTACTACGTCGAGCTCAACATGGCGGGCTTCGCCGCGATCATCGACTCCCTCGGCGGCGTGCGCGTCGACGTCGGCCCCGAGCGCATCCCGATCGGCGGCATCAGCCCGACCGGCCGCGCGGTCACGCCGACCGGCTACATCGAGCCCGGGGTCCAGCAGCTGGGCGGCGAGGACGCGCTCGCGTTCGCCCGCTCGCGCACCAACTCGACCGACTACGTGCGCATGGGCCGCCAGCGCTGCCTGATCCAGAACATCCTCGACCAGAACCAGCCGGCCGAGCTGCTCACGAACTTCCAGTCGATCGCGCGGGCCACCACCGACAGCGTCTCCACCGACATCCCGCAGCAGGCGCTGCCCGCGCTGCTGTCGATCGCGGACGCGCCGATCCAGCTGGAGAGCGTCGCCTTCGACCCGAACCTGCCCGACCCCGACCAGTCCGACGGGCGCTTCAACACCGGCGACCCCGACTTCGACCTGATGAAGCAGGTCGTGCAGGACGCGATCAACCGCGACCCGGCCGCCACGCCGCCGACCGTCGCCGCCGCCCCGTCGGCCATCCCGGAGGCCAACGAGGCCGACGAGGACTCCGAGACCGGCGACACGGGCGCCGAGGCCACCAGCGACGCGCCGCTGACCTCGACCCCGGTCTCGGTCGCCCAGAGCTGCTGAGGGCCCAGAGCTGCTGATCAGGGCTCAGGTCCCGCCCTGCGGCCGCCACGTGTACTCGACCTGGGGACGCCCGGTCGTGCCGTAGCGCAGGGCCCGCTCGGCCAGGCCCGTGTCGGCCAGGTGCTCCAGGTAGCGCCGCGCGGTGACCCGGGAGACGCCGACGAGGTCGGCCACCTCCACCGCGGTGCGCCCGGCGTCGGGCACCAGCACCGCCGACACCTGGTCGAGCGACTCGCGGCTGATCCCCTTGGGCAGGCCGCTCTCCACGACCGGCGCGCGCAGGGCGTCGAGCAGGCCGTCGACGTCGGACTGCGCGACGAGCGGGCCCGGGTCGCGCTCGCGGTAGGCCAGGTAGCTCTCCAGCTTCGCGCGCACGACCCCGGCCGGGAACGGCTTCATCAGGTACTGCGTGGCGCCGAACGCCACGGCGGCGCGGACGACCTCCAGGTCGCGGGCGCGGGTCACCATGATCACGTCGCTGGCGTGGCCGGCCGCGCGCATGCGGCGCAGCACGTCGAGCCCGCTCATGTCGGGCAGGTGCACGTCGAGCAGGACGAGGTCGACGGGCCGGATCGCGAGCGCCCGCAGCGCCGCGGTGCCCGTCGCGGCCCGCCCGACGACGGCGAACCCGCGCACCCGCTCGACGTAGGCGGCGTGGGCGTCGAGCGCGATCGGGTCGTCGTCGACGACCAGGGTGCGGATGACGAGCCCGTCGCTCACGACAGCACCTCGCGGACCGGCAGCCGCACGCGCAGCTCCGCGCCGCCGCCGGGCGCGTTCCCGGCCGACACGGTGCCGCCGTGGCGGTGCACGGCCCGGCGGACGAGCGCGAGCCCCAGCCCCCGGCCCATCCCGTCGGTCGGCTTGGTGCTGAAACCGCTGGTGAACGCGGCCTCCGGGTCGTCGAGCCCGGTGCCGCTGTCGGTGACGCGCAGGACGAACCCGCCCGCGTCGCACCCGGCGTCCAGGCGCACCCAGCGCGGCTCGGGACCCTCCAGCGCGGCGTCGACGGCGTTGTCGAGGAGGTTGCCGACGATCGTGACGAGGTCGCGCGGGTCGGCGATCCCCGCCGGCACCTGCGCGCCCTCGCCCAGCCCCAGCTCGACCCCGCGCTCCCCCGCCTCCGCCGCCTTGCCGACGACGAGCGCGGCCAGCTCGGGCACCGCGATGCCCGCCAGCACGGCGTCGGTGAGGTGGCGGGCCAGCTCCAGCTCCGCGGTGGCGTAGGTCAGCGCCTCCTCGGCCCGGCCCAGCTCGATCAGCGAGACGACGGTGTGCAGCTGGTTGGCCGCCTCGTGGGCCTGCGCGTTGAGCGACTGCGCGAACCCGCGGATCGTCTCCAGCTCGCTGGACAGGGCGCGCAGCTCGGTGTGGTCCCGCAGCGTCACGACGGTCCCGAGGTCGCTCCCGCCCCACCGGGCCGGCGCCTGGTTGACCACGACGATCCGGTCGGCGGTCAGGTGGATCTCGTCGGAGCGCCGCTCCCCCGACCCCAGCGCGCTCCCCAGCACGTCGGGCAGCCCCAGCTCGTCGACGGGCCGCCCGGCGACCTCGGCGGGCAGCGCGAGCAGCCGCCGCGCCTCGTCGTTGACGAGCTGCACGCGCCCGCCGCGGTCGAGCAGCACGAGCCCCTCGCGGACGGAGTGCAGCACCGCGTCGTAGTACTCGTACATCCGCGACAGCTCGCCCGGCCCCATGTCGTGCGTGGTGCGCCGCAGCCACCGGCTGACCAGCCAGGACCCGAGCGCGGCCAGCGCCAGCGCGGGGAGCGCGATCGCCAGCAGCACCGGCAGCCGCCCCGCCAGCTCGCGCGAGACGGCCGTGACCGTGCGCCCGGCCGACACCAGCGCGACCACCCGGCCGCCCTCGTCGACGACGGGCACGACGGAGCGCACCGACGGACCGAGCGTGCCCGTGTAGGTCTCGGTGAACGTGGTCTCCCCCGCCACGGCCGGACCGATCGTGCCGCGGAAGACCCGGCCGATCTCCGACGGGTCGGGGTGGGAGTACCGGACGCCCTGCGGGCTCATCACCACGACGAAGTCGGTGGCGGTGTCGGCGCGCACGGCCTCGGCCAGCGGCTGCAGAACCGCCGACGGGTCGGGCTCCTCCAGCGCCTCGCGCACCTGCGGGACCGCCGCCAGCGTGTGCGCGACGCCGAGCATCTCCTCGGCCGTCTCGCGCGCGTTGTCACCGGCGAACTGCAGGTACGTGGCCACGCCGACGCCGCCCAGCACGAGCACCACGAGCGCGGCCTGCAGGGCGAACAGCTGGGCCGCGAGGCTGAGCCGCGCCATCCGGCGAACAGGGATCACGCTGCGTACGCTCCGTCGAACGAAATGAACGAAAGGGTGAGGCGCACCACAACTCCCCTCATCCTGTTGCCGAAGGGTGCCGTCCGGAGTCCCGGACGCGCAACGCACCGTTCTGTCGGATTCGAAGGGGAACCCGTGTCCACCAGCACCGAGAACACCAGTCCTGGCGCGCAACCGGCCGAGAGGCGGGACCGCACGCACTACCTGTACATCGCCGTCATCGTCGCCGTCATCCTCGGTGTCGTGGTGGGCATCGTCGCACCCGACCTCGGCAAGTCGCTCAAGCCGATCGGTACGGCGTTCGTCGACCTGATCAAGATGATGATCTCGCCGATCATCTTCTGCACCATCGTGCTGGGCATCGGGGCGGTGAAGCAGGCCGCGAAGGTCGGCCGCGTCGGCGCCATCGCGCTCGCCTACTTCCTGACGATGTCGACCGCGGCGCTCGCGATCGGCCTCGTGGTCGGCAACATCGTGCAGCCCGGCTCCGGCCTGCAGCTGCCCGAGGAGCCGTACGAGCCCTCGGGCTCGGGCGAGAGCGGGCTCGACATCATCCCGGACACCCTCGTCAGCCCCCTGGTCGGCACGAGCGTCCTGCAGACGCTGTTCGTCGCGCTGCTCGTCGGCTTCGCGGTGCAGGCGCTGGGGACCAAGGGCGAGCCGATCCTGCGCGGCATCGGGTACTTCCAGAAGCTGGTCTTCAAGGTCCTCGTCATGATCCTCTGGCTGGCCCCGATCGGTGCGTTCGGCGCGATCGCCGCCGTCGTCGGCGAGACCGGCTGGTCCGCGATCGGCGCGCTGCTGCAGATCATGCTCGGCTTCTACCTGACCTGCGCGCTGTTCGTCTTCGGCATCCTCGGGCTGGTGCTGCGCCTGGGCGCCGGCATCAACATCTTCACGCTCTTCAAGTACCTCGGCCGCGAGTTCCTGCTGATCGTCTCCACCTCGTCGTCGGAGTCGGCGCTGCCGCGGCTGATCGCGAAGATGGAGCACCTGGGCGTCTCCCGCCCGGTCGTCGGCATCACGGTGCCCACCGGCTACTCGTTCAACCTCGACGGCACCGCGATCTACCTGACGATGGCGTCGCTGTTCATCGCCACCGCGCAGGGCTCGCCGCTGGCGCTGGGCGAGCAGATCTCGCTGCTGCTGTTCATGATCATCGCCTCGAAGGGCGCCGCGGGCGTCACCGGTGCCGGGCTCGCGACGCTGGCCGCCGGCCTGCAGAGCCACCGCCCCGACCTGGTCGACGGCGTCGGCCTCATCGTCGGCATCGACCGCTTCATGTCCGAGGCCCGCGCCGTCACCAACTTCGCCGGCAACGCCGTCGCCACGGTGCTGATCGGCAACTGGGTCGGCGAGTTCGACCGGCGCCAGGCCGACCGCGTCTTCACCGGTCAGGACCCCTTCGACGAGACCACGATGGTCGACGACGACCACGGCGCCCCCGGCGAGGAGCCGGCGCCGTCGCTGGAGAAGTCGCCGACCGCGTCGCGGACCTGACGCACCCCGCCCGACCCGGACGGCGCCCCCTCCGCGGGGGCGCCGTCCGCGCGGGCAGCGTCCCGACCAGGGGGGCCGCCCGCACCGTCCCGTGCCGTTCTGTCAGGCTGGGACGCGAAGATGACCTGCGCCGACACCGTCCGGGGTCGGCGCACGGAGAGGAGACAGCCGAGATGGCACTGCCCACGCTCACCCCCGAGCAGCGCGCCGACGCCCTGAAGAAGGCCGCCGCCGCCCGCACCGCCCGCAAGGAGCTGCGCGACGCGATCGCCCGCGGCGACGAGACGATCCCCGCGGTGCTCGACCGCGCGAAGTCCGACACCATCGTCGGCAAGACCAAGGTCGCCGACCTGCTGAAGAGCCTGCCCGGCTACGGCCCGGCCAAGGTCTCCGCCCTGCTGGAGCAGACCGGCATCGACGCCTCGCGCCGCGCCGCCGGCCTCGGCGACCGCCAGCGCCAGGCGCTGCTCGACGCCCTCAAGTAGGCGGGCCACCGCCCGGTCCCGGACACCGGGGCCGGGCGGGCACCTCCCGGGTGGCAGTCTGGCGGCGTGGAGACCACCGTCGACGTCGCACCCGGGATCCGGCTGTGGGCGCAGGACCTGCCCGCCGCCACCGACGCGCCGGAGCCCGATCCGGTCCTGCTCGTGATGGGGGCCAACGCGTCGGGACTGCTGTGGCCCGACGAGCTCGTCGCGCGCCTGGCCGAGCGCCACCGCGTGATCCGCTACGACCACCGCGACACCGGCCGCTCCACGTGGGCGTTCGACGAGCACCCGTACGCGATCGCCGAGCTGGCCCGCGACGCCGTGGCCGTCCTCGACGCGTTCGACGTCCCGCGCGCGCACGTCGTCGGGATGTCGCTGGGCGGGGTGCTGGGCCAGCTCCTGCTGCTCGACGCCCCCGAGCGCGTCGCCACCGCCACGCTGTTCTGCACGGCCGCGCTGGGCGGGTACGGCTCGCCCGACCTGCCCGCGCCCTCGCCCGCCCTGCTCGCCCTGTGGGAGCAGATGGCCGACCCCCGCGACCTCGAGGCCGAGCTCGACTGGCGGGTCGCGCACTGGCGCCTGCTCAACGGCACCGGCACCCCGTTCGACGCCGACTGGTTCCGCGCGCTGGAGCGCCGGGCGATCGAGCACGCCGGACGCCACGACACCACCGCCGCGCACGCCCGCGCCTCCCAGGACGGGCTCGAGCGCGGGGCCGAGCTCGCCGCCGTCGAGGTGCCGACGCTCGTCGTCGAGGCGCCGGAGGACCCGGTCAACCCGCCGCCGCACTCCGGGCACCTGGCGCGCTCGCTCGGGCGCGGGCGCCTGGTCCGCATCCCCGGGATGGGGCACGCGGTCAACCGGACGGTCGTGGCGCCGCTGGCCGCCGCCGTGCTGACGCAGACCAGCGGCGCGCACTCGCGCGGCTGACCCGCATGAGGCGCCGGGCTCAGGCGCCCCAGCGGTAGCGCCGCTCGGGCCGCCCGGTGCCGCCGTAGCGGAGCCGGACGACCGCCGAGCCGGTGGCGACGAAGTGCTCCAGGTAGCGGCGCGCGCTCACCCGCGACAGCTCGGTGCGCTCGGCGCACTCCGAGGCCGACAGGTCGCCGTCGGCGGCGCGCAGCACGCCCTCCACGAGCCGTGCGGTGGTGGCCGTGAGCCCCTTGGGCAGGCGCGCGGCGACGCCGGGGCGCGCGCCGAACACCGTGTCGATGTCGGCCTGCCCGGCCCGCCCCTGGTTCGACCCGGCCAGCCCCGCCAGCCGCCCGCGCACCCGCCCGATGCGCTCGACGTGCTGGGCCAGCACCGCGGCGTCGAAGGGCTTCACGAGGTAGTGGGCCGCGCCCCCGTGCAGGGCGCCGGTGACGGTCGCGGCGTCGTCGGCGGCGGTGATCACCAGGACGAACGGGTCGTCGGCGGCGCCGGTGCGCAGCAGCCGCAGCACCTCCAGCCCCGAGACGTCGGGCAGGTAGACGTCGAGCAGCACCAGGTCCGGGCGCAGCTCGCGGGCCAGCGCCAGCGCGTCGGCGCCGGTGTGGGCCACGCCGACGACCTCGCAGCCCGGGATCCGCCCGACGTAGCCGCTGTGCACGCGGGCCACCATGAAGTCGTCGTCGACGACGAGCACCCGCATCACGCCACCCCCCCGGCGGACGGCAGCACGGCCGTGAAGACCGCCCCGTCCTCGTTGTGCACCGCGATCGTGCCACCCCGGCGCAGGCAGGCCTGCCGGGCGAGCGCCAGCCCGAGCCCGCGGCCGCCCGGTTCCTCGGCCGCCTTCGTGCTGAAGCCGTGCCGGAAGACCTCCTCGGCGAGCTCGGACGCGACGCCCGGACCGGAGTCGCGGACGGTGACGCGCACACCGCCGTCGTGGGGGTCGTCGGCCAGGCCGACCTCGACGTCCCCGCCCGTACCGGCGGCGTCGATCGCGTTGTCGACGAGGTTGCCCAGCACCGTCACCAGGTCGGCGGAGAACGCCGGGTCGCGCCGCGCGGGGGCGAGCCGGGTGCCGGGCGCGAGCCGCAGCGCCACCCCGCGCTCGGTCGCGAGGCTGGCCTTCGCCACGAGCAGCGCGGCGCCCGCCGCGTCGCCGACGCGCTCGGTGACCTCCCGGCGCCAGTGGTCGGACTCGGCCACCACGCCCGCGACGAACCGCCGCACCTCGTCGTGCTCGCCGAGCTCGGTGAGCCCGGCGATGGTGTGCAGGCGGTTGGCGAACTCGTGGGTCTGCGCCCGCAGGGTGTCGGTGACGTGCCGGGAAGCGTCGAGGCGGTCCTGCAGGGTGGCGAGCTCGGTGCGGTCCCGCAGTGTGACGACGGCGCCGACCTCCGCCCCGTCGACGACGACCGGCATCCGGTTGAGCACGAGCACCCGCGCCCCGCGCAGCACGACCTGGTCCTCCCCCGCGCTGGCGCCGGTGAGGACGTCGCGCAGGCGGTCGTCGAGGGCGTCGAGCTCGGGCATCGCGTCCCCGGTGTCGGCCGGCAGGTCCAGCAGCTCGCGCGCGGCCCCGTTGAGCAGCGTCACGCGGTGCCCGGCGTCCATGCCCACCACCCCCTCCTTGACGCCGAGCAGCATCGCCTCGCGCCGCTGCACCAGCTCCACGATCTCGGCGGGCTCCAGGCCCAGGGTCTGGCGGCGCACGCGCCGGGCGAGCAGCAGCGACCCCACCACCCCGACGACCAGCGCGACGCCGAGCAGCGCGGCGGTCCGCCCGGGCGCCGCCGCGAGCCCGGTGAGCAGCGGCGGCGCCGCCACCCGCGCCTCGACGATGCCGACGACCCCGCCGTCGTCGGCCAGCACCGGGACCTGCGCGACGACCGTGCGGCCGTCGGGGTAGCCCACCCACGACCGGCCCTGCCCCGCGGTGCTCTCGCCGAGGGCGAACGGGGTGCCGACGGCGGCGGGGTCGGCGGCGGTGCGCACGACCAGCCCGGCGTCGACGACGGCGATCTCGTCGGCGCCCGAGAGGTCGCGCGCCGTCGTGGCGATGGCGGGCAGCGGCCCGTACTCGCCGACCTGCAGGCTCTGGCGCAGCGCCGCCGTGGCCGCGACGTCCTCGGCGACCGAGAGCATCCGCCGCCCCTGGACCTCCCGGAACGCGGCGTCGGACTGCGCGACCGCGAGCGCCGCGACGGCGGCGAGCAGCAGCGCGACGATCCCGAGCTGCCAGCCCAGGAACTGCCTCGCGAGCGTGCGCCGCGGAGCGGCTCGTCCGGGCATGCCCGCAGCCTGGCACGCGCGTGACCGAAACGACCACAACGACCGTTGCGCGAGGAAGCGAGACACGGGCCGGGGACGCCCCGCACGATGACGCGCACCACGAACCGACACCTCGAACGATCCCTCAACGGAGAGGAACGGCCATGCGTCCCCGGACCGTGCTGGGAGTGCTCGCGGCGATCGCCGCGGTGCTGCTGGTGCCACCACTGATCGGCTCGGCCGCGGGCGGCGGTGACGGCACCCAGCTGCGCGGGCTGCGGGTGCTCGTCCCGAACTCGCCCGGCGGCGGCTACGACATCACCGCCCGCACGGCGGCCCGCGCGATGGAGGACTCCGGGACGTCCGGCGCGGTGGAGGTCTTCAACCTCCCCGGCGCGGGCGGCACCGTCGGCCTCGGGCGCACCGTCAACGAGAGCGGCAACGACCGGCTGGTCATGTCGATGGGCCTGGGCGTCGTCGGTGCGGTGTTCACCAACTCCTCGCCCTCGACGCTGGCCGACGTCACCCCCATCGCGCGGCTGACGCAGGAGAGCGAGATCGTCGTCGTCGGCAAGGACTCGCCCTACACCTCGATCGAGCAGCTGCTCGCGGCGTGGACGGCCGACCCGGGCGCGGTGCCCGTCGGCGGCGGTTCCTCGCCGGGCGGCCCCGACCACCTCGCGCCGATGCTCATGGCGCAGGCCGTGGGCCTGGAGCCGAGCGCGGTCAACTACGTCTCCTACGACGGCGGCGGCGAGCTGCTGGCCGCGGTGCTGGGCGACAAGGTGGCGTTCGGGGTGTCCGGGCTCGGCGAGTTCGCCGAGCAGGTGGAGGCGGGCGAGCTGCGGGTGCTGGCCGTGACCTCGGCCGAGCGCGCCCCCGGGCTCGACGCGCCGACGCTGACCGAGTCCGGCGTCGACGTCGAGTTCACCAACTGGCGCGGGATCGTCGCGCCTCCGGGGCTGGACGACGCCGCACGGGCCGAGCTGGTCGAGGCCTTCACGTCCCTGCACGGGACGCCGGAGTGGACCGAGGCGCTCGAGACCAACGGCTGGGACGACGCGTTCCTGGTCGGCGACGACTTCGGCGCGTTCCTCGCGTCGGAGAACGACCGCGTGGCCGGCGTGCTGCGGGAACTGGGGCTGGTGACATGACCACGATCACGAGGGACTGGCTCCGGGAGCACTCCGAGCTCGGCGTCTCGGTGCTGCTCGGCCTGGTCGGGCTGGTCGTCGTCGTCGACAGCCTGCTGGGCTCCGACGCCGCCGCGAGCTCCGACCCGCTCGGCCCGCACGCCGTGCCGCTGCTGGTCGGCACGCTGCTCGTGGTGCTGGCCGTGCTGCTCGCCCGCGACGTCCTGTCCGGCGGGCACGGCGAGGCGGAGAGCGGCGAGGACATCGACCTGACGGTGCCCGCCGACAAGCGCACGGTGCTGCTGCTGGCGGGCGTCCTCGTCGCGACCGCCGCGCTCATCCCGCTCCTGGGCTGGCCGCTGGCCGGCGCCGGGCTGTTCTGGGGCGCGACCTACGCGCTCGGCTCGCGCTCGGTCCCCCGCGATCCGCTGATCGCGGCGGGGGTCTCGCTCGTCACGTGGATCCTGTTCGACGCCCTGCTCGGCGTCGACCTCCCCGGCGGGCCGCTGATGGGGGTGTTCGGCTGATGACCGGCGACGCACTTCTTCCCGCGGAGGCGGAATCATGATCGACTCGCTCAACTCGCTGATGGGCGGCTTCGCCGCCGCCCTGACGCCGGGCAACCTGCTCTTCGCCGCGGTCGGGGTCCTGCTGGGCACCGCGATCGGCGTGCTCCCGGGCATCGGCCCGGCCATGGCGGTGGCGCTGCTGCTGCCCGTCACCTACGCCTTCGACCCGACCGGCGCGTTCATCCTGTTCGCCGGCATCTACTTCGGCGCCATGTTCGGCGGCTCGACGACCTCGATCCTGCTCAACACCCCCGGCGAGTCCGCGTCGGTCGTCGCGGCGATCGAGGGCAACCCGATGGCCCGGCAGGGGCGCGGGGCGCAGGCGCTCGCCGCGGCCGCGATCGGGCACTTCGTCGGCGGGATCGTCGGGGCGATCGGCATCGTGCTGCTCGCACCGCTCGTCGCCTCGGTGGCCGTCGACATCGGCGCGCCCGACTACTTCGCGATCATGGTGCTGGCGTTCGTCGCCGTCACCGCGGTGCTGGGCACCTCGCGGATCCGCGGGTTCGCCGCGCTGGCCATCGGCCTGACGATCGGCCTGGTCGGCCTCGACCCGATCTCCGGGCAGCCCCGGCTCACGTTCGGCGTGCCGCAGCTCGCCGACGGCATCGACGTCATCATCGTCGCGGTCGGGCTGTTCGCCGTCGGCGAGGCGCTGTGGGTGGCGGCGCACCTGCGCCGCACCCAGGACCAGGTCATCCCGGTCGGGCGCCCGTGGCTCTCCCGCGAGGACCTCAAGCACACGTGGAAGCCGTGGCTGCGCGGCCCGTTCATCGGGTTCACGTTCGGCTCGATCCCGGCCGGTGGCGCCGAGATGTCGACGTTCATGTCGTACGTGACCGAGCGGAAGCTCTCCAAGCGCCCCGAGCTGTTCGGCAAGGGCGCGATCGAGGGCGTCGCCGGTCCGGAGGCTGCGGCCTCGGCCTCGTCGGCGGGGACGCTGTCGACGATGCTGACGCTCGGCCTGCCGACCACCGCGATCGCGGCCGTCATGCTGGCGGCGTTCCAGCAGTTCGGCATCCAGCCGGGCCCGCTGCTGTTCGTCAACGAGCCCGACCTGGTGTGGACGCTCATCGCGAGCCTGTTCATCGGGCTGGTGCTGCTGCTGGTGCTCAACCTGCCGCTGGCCCCGGTGTGGGCGAAGCTGCTGCAGATCCCGCGGCCCTACCTCTACGCCGGCATCCTGTTCTTCGCCTGCGTCGGGGCGTACGCGGTGAGCGGCCAGCCCGTCGACCTGATCGTGCTGCTGGTGATCGGCGGCATCGGGTTCCTCATGCGCCGCTACGGCCTGCCGGTGCTGCCCGCGATCATCGGCGTCATCCTCGGCCCGGACGCGGAGCTGCAGCTGCGCCGGGCCCTGCAGATCTCCGACGGCGACTGGTCGACGCTGGTCTCCACGCCGCTGTCGATCATCGTGTACATGGTGATCGCCGCCCTGCTGCTGTTCCCGGTGGTGCGGAAGGTCGTGGGCCGGCGGAACGCGCCGGAGAAGGAGAGCGCGTCGGTCTGACCCCTCGGACCACGTTCAGGAACGCCACGTTCCCGCCATCCGGTGGCGGGAACGTGGCTTTCCTGCAACTCAGGCGAGGGGGGCCCGCCCCGGACCGGGCGCACCGGCGAACGCCTGGGCGAACGACAGCCACTCCGTCGCCACCGGCCCCGTCACCTCCAGCGCCGTGTCGTCGCGGTGGCGGCGCTGGGTGACCAGCAGGCAGAAGTCCAGGGCCGGGCCGGTGACGCGGTCGGCCGCGTCCTCGGGCCCCCACGTCCACGTGCCCCCCGACGGCGCGGCGAGCTCGACCCGCACCGGCACCTCGGGCGCGGGCCGCTCGCGCACCGCGTAGCTGAACGGCATCGCCCGCACCCCGATGTGCGCGACGTGGCGCAGGCGGTCGGTCGGCTCACGCGTGACGCCCACGGTGTCGGCGACGTCCTGCCCGTGCGCCCAGGTCTCCATGATCCGCGCGGTGAGCGAGGAGGCGGCGCTCATCGCCGGGCCGAACCACGGCACCCGCAGGCCCGGGTCGAGGTCGCGGAAGACGGCGACGAGCCGGGCCCGCGCCTCGTCGAACCACGCGAGCAGCTCCGCGGGCGGTAGGTCGCGGTACCGCTCCGCGATGGCGTCCGGGTCGACGCCGGCGTCCGCGAGCGCGGCCAGCGCCGCCCGGAACGCGTCGGGGTCGGTCGCCGACTGCACCGCCACGTCGTCGAAGTGGGCGAGGTGGCTCACCTGGTCGCGCACGGCCCAGCCCGCGGCGGGCGTCGGGGCGTCCCAGCCGGCGTCGTCGAGGTCGGCCAGCAGGGCCCGCAGGACGGCGGACTCCGCCGCGAGATCGTCGGCCAGTCGGTGCATGTCGGGTGCCATGACACGGACTCTAGGAGCCCGCACCCCTCCCGGGGGCCGCCGACGACCACCCACCGCAACGTTCGTCGCACAGGCTGTACCGGTCACCGCGCGCCACAGCACCCGATCGAGGCCGGCCGTGCCCGGACGTGGCGCCGCACACCGTCGGTGACCCGCCGAACGGCGGCACCACCGATGGGCCACCCGGCCGGGACACCTGCCCCCACCACGGGTATCGCGGCCGGACGCAGCGCCGTCAACGGTTGCGACACACCCCCCGGAGGAGTGGTGTAGGACCGGCGAACCCTCGAGTGGGCGTGCACAGGGCGTATGGCATGGTTGCGCCGCGTCACTGTGGGAGGAGAGCCGTGCAGGTCGTCTCGATCATCAATCACAAGGGCGGCGTGGGCAAGACGACGCTCACCGCCAACCTCGGGGCCGGTCTCGCCGCGCGAGGCCGGAGGGTCCTGCTACTGGACCTGGACTCGCAGGCCAGCCTGACGGTCTCGTTCTTCACGCCACCGGAGTGGGCCGAGCAGCTGCTGCCCGAGCGGACCATCAAGCACTGGTTCGACGGCCTCGACGACGGCACCGCGCTGGAGAGCCCCGGCGGCCTCGTGGCCACGCCGCGGCGCGTGCGCGAGAAGCTGTCGCGCTCGCCGGGCCGCCTCGACCTGATCGCCGCGCACCGGGACCTGTCCGACATGGACACGATCCTCGCCGCGCAGCTCATGTCGGCGCCGGAGCGGTTCGTCGACCTGCACAGCCGGCTGCGCGCCGGTCTGGAGCACCCGGCGTTCGCGGAGTACGACGTCGCGCTGATCGACTGCGCTCCCAACTTCGGGCTCATCGCCCGCAACGCGGTGGCCGCGAGCGACCTGCTGCTCATCCCGACCAAGCCCGACTACCTGTCGACGAACGGCATCGACTCGCTCGGGCTCAAGATCCGCGAGTTCGTCGACGAGTACAACGCGCGCTCGCTGGAGCAGATCACCCGCCCGCCGGCGTCGGTCGTGTTCACGATGGTGCAGCTGCACGACGACCAGCCGATCGAGGCGCAGCGCGCGGTGATGAGCCGGATCGAGGCGGGCGGCGTCGCGCCGCTCTCGACGACGATCCGCGACAGCAAGGCCGTGTACGGCCCGGCGCCCGAGTACGGCGTGCCGGTCATCCTCGGCGGCACCGGCCGCGCGCTCACCCGCGAGCTGCGCGACCTGGTCTCCGAGGTCTCCGCCCAGATCGACGGCACCGAGGGGATGGCGGCGTGACCGAGCTGCTCACGGCGGAGACCTTCCCGGCGGGGTCCTTCCGGACCGAGCCCGTGGTCGTCGACACCCTGGTCGTCGACCACCCCGTGCTGCCCGCGGCCGCGCTCGCCCGCGTGCTCAACGAGCTCTCGCCCGAGCAGCTGCGCGACCTCGCCGAGGGCCGCGGCCGCCTGGTGTACGCGCCGTGCGCGCCGCCGACGCGGTCGCGCCGGCCCGCGGCGCCCGTCGTCGACCTGAGCGCCGACGTCGAGGCGATCCGGGAGATGCGCACGCGGACCGACATCACCGACCACCTCGCCGACCGGCGCTTCACGGTGCCGGTGCTGCGCGAGCTGGCCCGCGCGCTGGGCCCGACGGTGCCGAGCACCGGCCGCAACCGGGCCGAGCTCGTGCACGCCATCGTCGAGGGCACGGTGGGCTTCCGCGCCCGCTCGGCCGCGCTGTCCGGCGGGGCCTGGCTCTAGCTCGGCCCCTCCCGATCAACGCAGGGGCGACTTCTCCCCTGCCGTCACCGCCGCCGACACGGTGTTGCCGGCGGGCGGCAGGGGGCAGGTCGCGAAGTCGGTGAACGCGCAGGGCAGGTTCACGAGCCGGTTGAAGTCGATCGTGACGCGCCCGTCGACCGGGTCGGGCACCTGCACCGAGCGCCCGCCCGGGTAGGTCGTGACGCCCAAGGTGGCGTCGCGGAAGTGCAGCGACAGCCCGCCCTGCTTCCCCGGCATCGCCACGAGCGCCTGCTCGGCCCCGTCGAGGACGAACCGGACGACGCCGACGGCCGTGAGGTGGTGCTGCAGCCCGTCGACGACCGCGTCGACGGTGATCGGACGCGGCTCGTCGTAGGGCTCGAACACGCCGTCGACGACCCACGCGGGGTCGACGTCGAACGCCGGCACCCCGGTGAACGCGGCGCGGGTCGGGGCCTGCGGGTCGCGGACGCGCAGCACGTGCGCGTCGGTGCGGCGGGCGATCTCGACGACCTTGTCGCCGACCTCCACGAGCGAGCCCGGCAGGCCGTTCACCGGGTGCAGCACCGCGGTGCCGTCGACGGGAAGCGGGCCGCGGACGCCGCGGACGAACAGCCCGTCGGCCGCCGCCGCGGTGACGACGACGCCGTCGGGCGTGGCGCTCCACAGGCCGGGCAGGTCCTCGACGGTCGACGGCTCGGGGGTGAGCCAGTGCAGCGCGGTGAGGCTGAGCCAGCCGTGCGGGGCGCGCAGCTGCTCCTCGCGGTCGGAGTGCCAGGCGTCCCACGCGGAGTGCAGGTCGAGCGTCGCGGTCATACCGGTGGAACACCCTGTCGTGTGGGCCCCATTCCCGCCCGCGGGGTTGACAGCGCCGAGCGGTGCCCTGCACGGTAGGTCCGTGATCACGCGCGCCCTCTGCTGTCGACGCCACGTCGACCTGCTGCGCGTCGCGTCCGCCGCCTGTCGCTGACTCCAGCCCGCGGCCCCCCTCTCTCTCTTCTTTCTCCCCTGCCTCGAAAGGCACTCCCATGCCCTCCGCCGTGCCCGCAGAACCCCTGAAGTTCGCCTACTGGGTCCCCAACGTCAGCGGTGGCCTCGTCACCAGCACGATCGAGCAGCGCACCGACTGGGGCTACGACTACAACCGGAAGCTCGCGCAGACGGCCGAGAACAGCGGCTTCGAGTACGCGCTCTCGCAGGTCCGCTACATGGCGAGCTACGGGGCCGACCACCAGCACGAGTCGACCAGCTTCTCGCTGGCGCTGCTGCTGGCCACCGAGCGGCTCAAGGTCATCGCCGCTGTGCACCCCGGTCTGTGGCAGCCCGGCGTGCTGTCGAAGTGGGTCGCCACCGCCGACCACCTGTCGAAGGGGCGCATCGCCGTCAACGTCGTGAGCGGCTGGCTCAAGGCCGAGTTCACCGCGCTGGGCGAGCCGTGGCTCGAGCACGACGAGCGCTACCGCCGCACCGAGGAGTTCATCCGCGTCCTGCGCGAGATCTGGACCAGCGACTCCGCCGAGTTCCGCGGCGACTTCTACCGGATCCACGACTTCGACCTCAAGCCCAAGCCGCTCGACGTCCCCGGCCGGGCGCACCCGGAGATCTTCCAGGGCGGCAACTCCTCGGCGGCCCGCCGCAACGGCGGCCGCGTCTCGGACTGGTACTTCAGCAACGGCAAGGACTACGAGGGCTTCTCCGAGCAGGTCACCGAGGTCCTCGGGCACGCCGCCGACGCCGGCCGCACCACGCCGCCGAAGTTCGGCCTCAACGGCTTCATGATCGCCCGGGACACCGAGAAGGAGGCCCGCGAGACGCTGCGCGAGATCATCGCGAAGGCCAACAAGCCGGCCGTCGAGGGCTTCCGCGACGCCGTGCAGCAGGCCGGGGCGTCCACGGGGAACAAGCAGGGCATGTGGGCGGACTCCTCGTTCGAGGACCTCGTCCAGTACAACGACGGCTTCCGCACCCAGCTCATCGGCACGCCGGAGCAGATCGCCGACCGCGCGATCGAGTACAAGCGCCGCGGGGCGAACCTCCTGCTGCTGGGCTACCTCCACTTCCAGGAGGAGGTCGAGCACTTCGGCACGCACGTCCTGCCGATCATCCGGGAGAAGGAGGCCGAGCTCGCCGACCGGACGCCCGCGCTCGTCGGCAGCTGACCCCCCGTGAGTGGAAACGAGTGCCCTGGCACTCGTTTCCACTCACGAGCCCGGAGGGCCCCCGTGTACCCGAAGCCGCTCACCCGTCGACGCCACGTCGACCTCCTCCGCTCGGTCTCCACCGCCTGTCGGTGACCCCGCTCCCCAGCCCGCCGCCCCCGGCGTGAGCTGCGCGGCCGTCCCCGGCCGCAGCCCGCACGACGTCCAGGCCGCCACGCGCTCGTCGTGGCCGGCCGGGTCCGTCGTGCCCGAGACCAGCGAGAGGCACCACCATGACCACGCTCGAGAACCGTCCCGCCACCACCGCCTGGGCCGACCGGCCCGCGCCCGACTCCCCCGACGCCTGGCTGGCCCGCGCCCGCGAGGTGCGCGCGCTCCTGGCCGTCGACGCCGCCGCCCGCGACCGCGCCGGCGAGACCCCCTACGCCGAGGTCGCCCTGCTCAAGGACTCCGGTCTCGTCACCCTGCTGGGCCCGGTCGCCGAGGGCGGCGGGGGCCAGGAGTGGCCGCTCGCCTACCGGGTCGTGCGGGAGATCGCCGCCGCCGACGGCTCCATCGGCCAGCTCCTGGGCTACCACTACCTGTGGTTCTGGGCGGCCCGCCTGGTCGGCACGCGCGAGCAGATCGCCGCCGTCGAGGCCGACGCCACCCGCAACCGGTGGTTCTTCGGCGGCGCGGTCAACCCCCGCGACTCCGACGTCGTCATCCGCGACGAGGGCGACCGGATCGTCTACAACGGCGGCAAGACGTTCTCCACCGGCAGCAAGGTCTCCGACGTCACCGTGCTGGAGGGCGTGCTCGAGGGCACCGACACCCACGTCTTCGCGATCGTCCCGAGCGACCAGCCCGGCATCGTGTTCCACGACGACTGGGACAACATCGGGCAGCGCCTCACCGAGAGCGGCAGCGTGACGATCACCGACGTCGCGGTGCCGTGGGAGGCGGCGGCGGGCTTCGTCGACAAGGCGTTCCAGCCGCGCGTCTACAACACCCTGAACGTGCCGACGATCCAGCTCGTGTTCGTCAGCTTCTACCTGGGCATCGCCCGCGGCGCGCTGGAGACCGCGGCCGAGTACACCCGCACCCGCACCCGCCCGTGGCTGCACGGCGGCCAGGAGCGCGCCGTCGACGAGCCCTACCAGCTCGACCTCTACGGCGACCTCGCGTCGAAGCTCTGGGCGGTCGAGGCGCTGGCCGACCAGGTGGCGCAGGAGGGCCTGGTGATCCACCACGACGCGTGGGAGGTCACCCCGCAGCAGCGCGGCGAGCACGAGGTGCGCGTCGCCGCGGTGAAGGCGCGGGCCACCGAGGTCGCGCTGGAGGTCACCAGCACCGTGTTCGAGGGGCTGGGCGCGCGGGCCACGGCGGCGGAGCTGGGCTTCGACCGGTTCTGGCGCAACGTCCGCACCCACACCCTGCACGACCCGGTGGCCTACAAGCGCCGCGAGGTGGGGGCGTTCCTGCTCCGCGACGAGCTGCCCGAGCCCACCTGGTACTCCTGACCGCTCACCCCACCCGGGCGTGCCCGCCGGGCAGCCCGGGTGGGGTGGCCGGCTCCGTGGTCCGCACGCGGGGCAGGAAGCGCCCGGTGCGGGCGGCGTACGCGGTGTAGGCCTCGCCGTGGACGCGCGCCAGCGCCGGCTCCCGCACGCCGCGGACCTGCACCTGCACGGCGACGACGAGCACGACCGTCGCGAGCACCCCGACCAGCGTCGGCACCATCACGAGCGTGCCGGCCAGCGCGAGCACGCCGCCCGTCAGCCCGGGGTGGCGGACGCGCTCGTGCAGCCCGTCCGTCGCCAGCGCGGGGCCGGAGCGCCGCACCGCGGCGACCTGGCTCCGCGCGGCCAGGACGAGCACCGTGCCCAGCAGCGACAGCCCGGCCCCGATCACGGCGACGCCCGGGTCGTCGAACAGCGCGATGGGGTCGATGACGTCGATCCCGACGAGCAGCGGTGCGGCCAGGCCCAGCACGGCGGCCAGCGCGAACAGGCTCCGGGCCCACCACGCGGCCGCCGTCCGGCCCGCGCGGCCGGCCGGGCGCGGGCCGCGGCCCAGCACGCCGAGCGCCACCGCGGCGACGCCGAGCACCAGCGCGACCCAGCCGGCGACGTGGTGGTCGAAGCCGGGCAGGTCGCCCGACGCCCCGACGGCGAGCCACGCCCCGCCGAGGAAGAACAGCGCCGCCGCCCCGACCCGGACCGCCTTCTCGGGCAGCCGCCTGCCGAGCCGGCGCCCCACGACGATCGCGAGCGCGTCGGCCGCGACCATGCCCACGGTCGAGCCCACCCACACCCCGGCCCAGCCGTGCTGCGTGGCCAGGGTGATGGTGGCGAGCATCGTCTTGTCGCCCAGCTCGGCGAGGAAGAACGCGACGGTGACGGCGAGCAGCGCCGATCCCGCGACGCGCGCGGCCTTCGCCTGCTCCGACTCATTCAGCGAGTCGCCGCGCAGCGTCCACAACCCGAACCCGAGGAACATGACGGCCGCGGTCAGCGAGATCCAGCCGGTGGGCAGGGCCGCGCCGAGCCCGTGCCCCACGGCGACGGAGAGCAGGTGCACAACCGAGGTGGCGACCGTGATGCCGACCAGCACCGGGAGCGCGCGGTAGCGGGTGGCGAAGGCCAGGGCCATCAGCTGCGACTTGTCGCCGAGCTCGGCGACGAACACGACCAGCGCGCTGACGCCGCACGCCAGCAGGAATCCGCTCATGGGGAGCCACGTCCTCGATCTCGGACCGGATCGGGGTGGGGTCCACTCCGACCCGGTGGCAGTCACCGGATCGAAGGTCTCGCTCGCCTGGTGGTGCAGGCCGTGCGGCCGGGCGTCCCGGAGATGGGCGGGGAGCCAGTGTGTCGACCGCGACGTTGGGAGCTACTCCCCTTCGCGAGTCCAGACCATACGCTGCAGGGGCCGGTCCGTCGCCGGACCCGCCCCAGCAGTGGAGGAGATCACATGCCCGACGCCGTCATCGTCGACGCGGTCCGCACGCCCATCGGCAAGCGGAAGGGATCGCTCGCCGAGGTCCACCCCGTCGACCTCTCCGCCGTGGTGCTGCGCGCGCTGGCCGAGCGCACCGGCATCGACCCGTCCGTCGTCGACGACGTCGTGTGGGGGTGCGTCAACCAGGTCGGCGACCAGGCGTCGCAGGTGGGGCGCTACGCCGTGCTCGCCGCGGGCTGGCCGGAGAGCGTCCCCGGCGTCACGATCAACCGGGCGTGCGGGTCGAGCCAGTCGTCGTTCGACTTCGCCGCCGGCATGGTCATGTCCGGGCAGTACGACGTCGTCGTGGCCGGGGGCGTCGAGTCCATGACGCGCGTCCCGCTGGGCTCGGGCCGCGACCTGGGCCGCCCGTTCGGCCCGCTGGTGCGCGAGCGCTACGCTGCCGACCTCACCAGCGGCGAGTTCCCCGGCGGCGACTTCAACCAGGGCATCGGCGCCGAGCGCATCGCCGCGGAGTGGGGCTTCTCGCGTGCCCAGCTCGACGAGTACTCGGCGCGGTCGCACGCGCTCGCGGCCGCCGCGATCGACGCGGGCGCCTTCGACGCCCAGCTCGCGCCCGTCCCGGACGCCCCCGGCCTCACCGCCGACGAGGGCCTGCGCCGCGGCACCACGCCCGACACGCTCGCGAAGCTCAAGCCGGTCTTCCGCGAGGACGGCGTCATCCACGCCGGCAACAGCTCGCAGATCTCCGACGGCGCCTCGGCCGTGCTGATCACGACGCCGGAGCGGGCCGCCGAGCTGGGGCTGACGCCGATCGCGCGCTACCACGGCGGCGCGGTCAGCGGCGCCGACCCGCTCAAGATGCTCACCGGCCCGATCCCGGCCACGGCGAAGGTGCTCAAGCGCACCGGGCTGTCGGTATCCGACATCGGCGCGTTCGAGGTCAACGAGGCCTTCGCCCCCGTGCCGCTGGCCTGGCAGGCGGAGTTCGGCGCCGACCCCGACCGGCTCAACCCCCTCGGCGGCGCCATCGCCGTCGGGCACCCGCTGGGCGCCTCCGGCACCGTCCTCATGACCCGGCTCGTGCACCACATGCGCGACCGCGACATCCGCTACGGCCTGCAGACCATGTGCGAGGGCGGCGGCACGGCGAACGCGACGATCGTCGAGCTGCTGCGCTGAGCTCCTGGGCTGCGATGGGCTCCTGGGCTGCGACGGGCTCCTAGGACGGGCCCCGCAGCAGGGCGTTCACGCGGCCGGACCACCTCTCGTGGGCGGCCTGCCGCGTGACGCCCGCGGCCCGGGCGATCTCGTCCCAGGTGGCGCCGTGGCGGCGCAGGCCCAGCACCGTCGGCCACGGGTCCAGGCCCGCCCCGAGCCCGATGCGCAGCTGCAGGAGCTGCCACGCGCGCTCCCGCTGCCGCGGCACGTCGGTGCCCTCCTCGGCGTGCCACTCGACGCTGCCGGGCGCGGGCCACCGCCCCAGCAGCAGGTCGGCCTGGCGCCCGGCCTCCCCGACGGCGGCCACCTGGACGGCGGCGGAGGCGGCGGTGACGTCGGCGTCGAGGGCGCGCGCGGTCCAGTCGTCGCTCATGGGCGTCAAGGTAGCCCTGACAGCCCGCGATCGGTAGGGGATTCCCAGGAGCATCTCAGCTCCCTCCCAGGCTCCCGGCCCATCGTGGTGCCATGACCGAGAACAGGGAGCAGGGACCGGACGCGAGCGCGCCCCTGGGCCCCCGCACCGACCAGCACCCCGTCCCCGCTTACGCCGGAGCCCCTGCTCCGGATCCGTCGGGGGCCGCCCGCCACACGCACGGGCACACCCACCCGACCTACCCGGCCTACGGCTCGTTCGCCACGGGCCCGACCGGGCCGACCGGCCCCGGCGGCGCGCCGACCGGCCCCGCCGACCGCCCGCGCCGGTCGCGGACGATGACCGGCATCGTCACGGCCGCGCTCATCGCCGGGCTCGTCGGCGGCGGCGCGGGCTTCGGCGGTGCGTACGCGCTGCTGGAGGACGACTCGCCGGCGTCGACGCTGCTCACCTCCCCCGCGTCGCCGGCCGCGGCCGCGACGGCCGGGACGGTCGCGGGCGCCGCCGCCACGGCGACGCCGAGCACGGTCGACATCCGCGTCACCCTCGCGCAGGGCACCGCGGAGGGCAGCGGCGTGGTCCTCACCGCCGACGGCGCCGTGCTCACCAACAACCACGTGGTCGCCGGCAGCACGGGCGACATCACCGTCACCCTCGCCGACGGCAGCACGCACGCGGCCACCGTCGTGGGCACCTCGCCGAGCTACGACCTCGCGGTGCTCCAGCTCCAGGGGGTCTCCGGGCTCACCCCGGCCGTGCTGGGGAACAGCGCGGACCTGCAGGTCGGGCAGCAGGTCGTCGCGATCGGGTCGCCGCAGGGCCTCACCGGCACGGTGACGACCGGCATCGTCAGCGCGTTCGACCGCACCGTCGCCGTCCAGGGCGAGGACGGCTCGGCCGTCGTCTACAACGGGCTGCAGACCGACACCCCGATCAACCAGGGCAACTCCGGCGGGCCGCTGGTCGACCTGCAGGGCCGCGTCGTGGGCATCAACTCCGCGATCGCCACCGGCAGCAGCCAGAGCACGGGCAGCATCGGCCTCGGCTTCGCGATCCCGGTCGACCAGGCCAAGCGCGTGGCGCAGGAGATCCTCGACTCGGGCACGGCCACCAAGCCGGTGCTCGGCGTGCAGGGCAACGCGGCGGCGAGCAGCGGGGGCGGCGCGCAGATCGCCGCGGTCGAGCCCGGCTCGGCGGCCGCGCAGGCGGGGCTCGCGGCCGGGGACGTCGTCACGAAGGTCGGCGACGCCCGCGTCGAGGACTTCGCCGACCTCGTCGCCCGCATCGGCGCGCAGACCCCCGGCGACACCGTCACGCTGACGGTCGGGGAGGGCGGGTCCGAGCGGACCGTCGAGGTCACCCTGGGCAGCGCCCCGGACCGGGCGGCGTCGACGAGCAGCGGCGGCCAGGCCCAGACCGTCCCGCAGACCCCTTTCGGCAGCCCCTTCGGGAACTAGCCGACCGAGCAGGCCGGGGCGGCTGACGACGACGCGACCCCGACACGGTCACCACGAGACCCCGACTCGCGGGAGTTCCCCCGCGAGTCGGGGTCTCGTTGCGCGCGAGTCGGGGTCCCACTGCGCGCGAGTCGGGGTCTCGTTGCGCGCGAGTCGGGGTCCCGTTGCGCGCGTGTCGCGGGCCGGTCATCCCTCGGCGAGCCAGGCCCGGATCTCGGCCTCGTCGGCGCCCAGGCCGGGGGGCGGGCGGTGGTAGGCGGGCGGGGTGGCGGAGTAGCTGACGGGGTTGCGGACGCTCGGCACGCCGCCCGGCCGCACCACCGGGTCGAGCCCGAGCCGCTCGGCCAGCGCGAGCCCCTCGTCGACGCCCTGGATCGGGCCGCACGGCACGCCGATCGGGGCGAGGACGTCGAACCACTCCTGCGCGGACCGGGTGGCGAGGCGCTCGAGCAGCAGGGGACGGAGCTCGTCGCGGTGGGCGTTGCGGTCGGCCATCGAGCCGAAGCGCGGGTCGTCGAGCAGCTCCGGCGCCCCGATCGCCTCGGCGAGCTTGCGGAACTGGCCGTCGTTGGCCGCGATGACGATCAGCTCGCCGTCGCCGGTGGGCAGCGGCTCGTAGGGGAACAGGCTCAGGTGGGCGTTGCCCAGCCGCCGCGGGACGACCCCGCCCGCGAGCACCGCCGACGTCTGGTTGACCAGCGCCGAGAGCCCGGCGGACAGCAGGTTGGTCTGCACGTGCTGGCCCTCGCCGGTGGCGTCGCGGTGGTGCAGCGCGGCGAGGACCGCGACGGTCGCGTGCAGCCCGGTGATGACGTCCAGCACCGCGACGCCGGCCCGCAGCGGCGGCCCGTCGGCCTCGCCGGTGACGCTCATCAGCCCCGACACCGCCTGCGCGAGCAGGTCGTAGCCGGGCAGGCCGGAGTCGGGGCCGAAGCCCGAGATCGAGCAGTAGACGAGGCCGGGGTTGGTGGCCGAGACCGTCGGGTGGTCGAGCCCGAACTGCGCGAGCCCGCCGGGCTTGAAGTTCTCGACGAGGACGTCGGCGCGGTCGGCGAGGCGGCGGGCGACGGCGAGGTCGTCGGCGTCGCGCAGGTCCAGGACGATCGAGCGCTTGTTGCGGTTGGTCGAGAGGTAGTAGGTGGCGGTGCCGTCGGCGGAGACCGGGGGCGTCCACGTGCGGGTGTCGTCGCCCGTCGGCGGACCCTCCACCTTGATCACGGTGGCGCCGAGGTCGGCGAGCAGCATGGTGGCGTAGGGGCCGGCCAGGATGCGGGCGAAGTCGGCGACGACCACCCCCGCGAGCGGTCCGGTCGGGCGGTCGTCAGCGATCACGACCCGATTCTGGTGCATGGGCGGCGGCGGCCTCCGCGGCGCGGGCCGCGAACAGGGCTCGC
The DNA here is from genome assembly GCF_013155125.1 of Pseudonocardia broussonetiae. Classification (NCBI taxonomy): domain Bacteria; kingdom Bacillati; phylum Actinomycetota; class Actinomycetes; order Pseudonocardiales; family Pseudonocardiaceae; genus Pseudonocardia; species Pseudonocardia broussonetiae. The sequence goes on from NZ_CP053564.1 coordinate 280,710, forward strand.
TCGGGCTCGTTGCGGGTGAGCACGGCCGCCTCGGCGAAGCGGTCGGCGGCCTCGGCGTGCCGCCCGGCCATGGCCAGCAGCTCGCCGTGCACGGCGGGCCGCTGCGGGTAGGCAGCCAGCGCCACCTCGTCGACCTCCTCGAACAGCGCCAGACCGGCCTCGGGCCCGGACGCGTAGCCGTGGGCCATCGCCCGGTTCAGCGCGACGACGGGCGAGGGCCACCCCGCGGCGAGCACGTCGTAGAGCGCGGCGATCTGCGCGCGGTCGGTCTCGTCGGCGGTGCGGGCGGTGGCGTGGCAGGCCGCGACGGCCGCCTGCAGCGTGTACGGCCCGATCGCACCGGCCTCCGCGGCCCGGGCCAGCGCCGCGAGGCCGCGCCGGACCAGCAGGGCGTCCCACCGGCGCCGGTCCTGGTGCTGCAGCAGGACCGGGCGGCCGTCGGCGTCGTGGCGGGCGGCGGCGCGCGCCTGCGTGAGCTCCAGCAGCGCGGCCAGCCCGTGCGCCTCCGCCTGCTCCGGCACCAGCGACGCCGTGAGCCGGGCCAGGCGCAGCGCCTCGGCGCACAGCTCGGGGCGCATCCAGTCCTCGCCCGCGGTGGCGCTGTAGCCCTCGTTGAACACCAGGTAGATCACCTCGAGGACGCTCGCGAGGCGCTCGACCAGCTCGTCCGGACCCGGCATCGCGAACCGGATCCCCTTGTCCCGCAACGCCTTCTTCGCCCGCGAGATGCGCTGCCCGGCCACCGGGTCGGGCACCAGGAACGCCCGCGCGATCTCGTCGGTGCGCAGGCCCGAGAGGCAGCGCAGCACGAGGGCGACGCGGTGGTCGCGGTGCAGCGCGGGGTGGCAGGCGGTGAAGAGCAGGCGCAGGACGTCGTCGCCGACCGGGTCGTCCAGGGCGTCGTCGACGGCGTCGCGCTCGTCGACGACGTCGGTCGCGTCCCGGCCGATCGCCTCGACGGCGCGGCGGTGCACGGCCGCGCGCCGGAAGCCGTCGACGGCCCGGTTCTTCGCCGTGGTCATCAGCCAGCCGCCGGGGTTGGGCGGGACCCCGGAGACCGGCCACCGCTCCAGCGCCGCGACGAGCGCGTCCTGCGCGAGCTCCTCGGCGGTGCCGACGTCGCCGGTGAACCGGGCGAGCCCGGCCACCAGCCGCGCCGACTCGATGCGCCACACCGCCTCCACGGCCGCGACGCCCGACGCACCGGTCACCCCGCCATCATGCCGGGCCCACCCTCAGGCCGGCGCGCTCAGGACGGGGGCCCGAAGTCCTCGGGCCCCATCACCTTCAGCACCCGCGCCTCGCCCTCCCAGCCGGGCCAGAGGTCGCGGTGCAGGGCCATGAACCGGCTCGTCCACTCCACCGCCTCCTCCTTGGTGCGGGTGTCGTAGACGGCGTAGCTGATCATCTCCTTGGACTCCGCGAACGGGCCGTCGGTGACGCGGAGGCCGTCGCCGCCGACGGCGACCTTCGCGCCCGCGGCGCTCGGGGCGAGGCCCGCGGTGTCGAGGAGCACGCCGGCGCGGGTGGCGTCCTCCCCCAGCTGCAGGATGCCGGCCATCAGCTCGGCGGGCGGCGGGGCGTCGGGGGTGGTGGCCTCGAGAACGACGAGGTAGCGCATCGGAGTGGTCCTTCCTGACGGGGGAGGTCTCAGCGGCCGTCGGTGTTCGGCATGGTCCGGTAGCGGTGGACGAACACGACGGTGAGCAGCGCGAACACGGCGACGACGACGGCCACGAACACCGGCACGCCCGCCGCCCCGAGCAGCCCCGACGCCAGGCCGAGGAACCCGGCGAGGAACAGCGGGGCGACGACCCGGCAGGCCGTGGCCGGCCCCCCGAACCCCTCACGGGAGAGCCGCCGGGCCAGGACGAGCAGCGCCGCGGCGAGGCACGGGAACCCGAGCGCGCCGGCGAGCAGGTGCACCGCCGCGGTGCCGCTGATCGTCGTGGCCTGCGGCAGGTCCGCGGGGAACCCGTTCACGGCGTCGACGGGGAAGATCCCGGCGACGACCAGGCTCAGCCCGAACAGCGCCAGCAGCACCGGGGCCGCCGTCGCGGCCGGGCCGGTGCGCAGGGCGCGGCGCAGGCCGATCGCGGCCAGGACCGTCATGACGCCGGTCGCGACGAGGTTGGTGACCTGGATCCAGCCGCCGTCGCCGAGCGCGAGCTGGCTCCAGGCGTGGCGGGAGAAGTCGAAGCCCTCGCGCAGCAGGCCCTGCACCACCGAGGCGACGACGTACACCGGGCCGGCGATGACGCCGTAGCCCAGCAGCGACTTCGTGACGCGGTCGGCGGTGAGCTCCTCGGGCGTCGAGACGGTGCCGGCGCGGGTGGGGATGGTGGTCATGGCGGTCTCCCGGTGTCCTGCCCCCGGTCGTCGGGGGCGTGTACCGACTCCACGAACGGCCCGGGCTGATTTTGCACCCGCGCCGGAGGGAGTCTCAGCGCCGCGCCCGCACCGGGTCGAGGCGCCGCAGCAGCACCGCCGTGAGCGCCACGAGCACCGCCACGATCGCGACGAGCACGACCACCGCGACCACCCACTGGCCGGCGGTGTGCTCCCAGAGCGGGTCAGGGTCGGTCTGCAGCCGGTTCATGTCGATGGTCGTGGAGCCCATCGCGAACGCCCACCGCGACGGCACCAGCCACGCCAGCTGCTCCAGCACCGGCCGCCCGTGCACGGGGAAGATCCCGCCGCTGACGACGAGCTCCAGCATCAGCACGAGCACCAGCAGCGGCATGCCGCGGTCGGCGTTGTCGATGAACGCGGAGATCGCGAGCCCGGCCACCATCGACGCCACGGTGACGGCGACGACGGCGAGCAGCACCTCCGCCACCGGCGACCCCAGGACGAGCGCCTCGTCGGGGCCGTCGCGCCCGAGCGTCGCGAGCAGCGTGAACAGCACCGCCTGCAGCCCGGTGATCACGCCGAGCACCAGCAGCTTCGACACCAGGTAGGCCGGTAGCGACAACCCGATGGCGCGCTCCCGGACGTACACCGGACGTTCCTTCACCAGCTCCCGGATCGACGCGGCCAGCCCCACCAGCGCCCCGCCGACGACCAGCACGAGCAGCAGCTGCAGCGGTTGGGCGTCGGCGGCGCCGAGGGCGGCCGTGACCGACAGGCCGGAGTCGCCGGGCACCAGGCGGGCCAGCAGGCTGAGCATCAGCGGGAGCACGGCCAGCGAGATCGCGTACTGCTTGTCCGACGCGATGACCGCCAGGTAGCGCCGGCACAGCACCGCGAGCTGGGTGCCGAAGCGCTGCTGCGGCGGGGCCGCCGCGGGGGCCGAGCGGTCGGCGATCCGGGGGGTGTGACCGGTGGCGCCCGCGACGTAGCGCCGGTGCTGCACCGACTGCCGGAAGCGCGCCCCGATCTGGTCGCCCGGAACGCGGCTCAGCAGCAGGAACATCTCGGCGTAGTCGGGCTGGTTGAAGTAGGCCAGCGCCTCACCGGGCGGGCCGAAGTAGGCGACGTGGCCGCCGGGAGCGAGGACGAGCAGGCGGTCGCACTGGTCGAGGTTGGCGACGCTGTGGGTGACGACGACGACCGTGCGCCCGCCGTCGGCCAGGCCGCGCAGCGTCTGCATGACGGCCTTGTCCAGCCCCGGGTCGAGCCCGGACGTCGGCTCGTCGAGGAACAGCAGCGTCGGCTTGGTGAGCAGCTCCAGCGCCACCGACGTGCGCTTGCGCTGCCCGCCCGACAGCGTGTCGATGCGCTGGTCGGCGTGCTTCGTGAGGCCGAGCTCCTCGAGCACCTCGGTGATCCGGCGCTCGCGGTCGGCCCGCTTGACGTCGGCCGGGAAGCGCAGGCGGGCGGCGTAGCGCAGGGCGCGTCGCACCGTCAGCTGGGTGTGCAGCACGTCGTCCTGCGGGACGAGGCCGATGCGGTGGCGCAGCTCGTCGAACTCGGCGTAGAGGTCGCGCCCGGCGTAGCGGACCTCGCCGATGTCGGCGGGCCGGCTGCCCGTGAGCGCCCGCAGCAGCGTCGACTTCCCCGCCCCGCTGGGCCCCACCACCGCCAGCAGGCTCTTGCCGGCCAGCCCGAAGCCGACGTCGCGCATCAGGGCCTTGCCCTCCGGCGTGGTGACGCCGAGGTCGCGCACCTCGAAGGCGACGTCGCCGGTGTCGACGGCCGCGACCAGCTCGTCGCCGTGCAGCTGCAGGAGCGCGTGCCCGATGCCGATGACGTCGCGCGGCCCGACGGCGGCGGTCCGCACCCGCACCCCGTTGACGAACGTGCCGTTGCCGGTGCCGAGGTCGGCGATCTGCCAGCCCTGGCCGGTGCGGCTCAGCTCGGCGTGGTGGCGGGAGACGAGCAGGTCGTCGAGGACGACGTCGTTGTCGGGCAGCCGGCCCACCCGGATGCGCGCGGTCTGGGCGGCCCGCGCGACGCTGTAGCTCATGGTGGCGCCGCCGCCCTGCCGCGCCAGCACGCCGCCCGCGGGCACCGGGGGCAGCCGGTCGGGCGCCGGCGGTGGGGCCCCGACCGGCCGGAACTCCAGCGCCGTGACGTCCGGCGGCGTGCCGAGGTGCACGGTGACCGGGCCCGTCACCGCCATCGTCGTGACGCGCCTGCCGCCGGCGAACGTGCCGTAGCGGGAGTGGTCGGTGATCGTCCAGCGGCCGTCGGCGAGCTCGACGACGAGGTGGGTGCGCGAGACGTGCGCGCCCGGGAGGTCGAGATCGGCGGTGGGGCCGCGCCCGATGACGAAAGGGCGTCCGGGCGGCACCTGCATCCGCCGCCCGGCCGCGACCAGCTCCAACGACTGCATCGAGGTCCCCCTGGTCGCCCGTGGTGGCCGTAACCTAACCCGCTCCCGCGTCCCGTCAACGCGTCGGGCCCGAACCCGCCGGAGATCATCGCCCCGCGAGCGCCTCCCGCCGGGGCGGCGCGCCGGTTAGCGTGCAGGCATGGCTCTGGCGATCACCGACGACCACCGGACGCTGGCCCAGGTGGCCCGCTCCGCCCTCTCCGGACAGCGCGCGGCCGCGCGGGACCTGCTCGACCGGCCCGACGAGGCGCTCCCCGCGTCGTGGAAGGAGCTGGCCGGGCTCGGCTGGCTCGGGCTCGCCGTGCCCGAGGAGCACGGCGGCGAGGGCGCCGGGCTGCCCGAGCTGGCGGTCGTGCTGGAGGAGCTGGGGCGCGTCGTCGCGCCCGGGCCGTTCCTGCCGACCGTGCTGGCGTCGGCGGTCCTGACCGAGGCCGGCACGCCGGAGCTGCGGGCGTCGCTGCTGCCGGGGCTGGCCGACGGGTCGCGCACCGCGGCCGTCGGGCTCGGCTCGGGCGTCACCACCGACGGCACCACCGCGAGCGGCGACGCCGGGTTCGTCCTGGGCGGCGGGCTGGCGGAGCTGTTCCTGCTGGTCGCGGGCGACGACGTGGTCGTCGTCGAGGCCGTCGTCGGGGCAGTCACGAAGGACGTGCCCTCCGCGCTGCTCGACCGCACCCGCCGCGGCGCCCTGGTCACCCTCGACGCCGCCCCGGTGCTGGGCGTGGTCCTCGGCGGCGCCGCGGTGGCGCGCCGGCTCACGCGCGTGCTCGCCGCCGCGGAGGCCGCGGGCATCGCGACCGCCTGCCTGGAGACCTCGGTGGCCTACGTCCAGGAGCGCAAGCAGTTCGGGCGCACCGTCGGCACGTTCCAGGCCGTCAAGCACAAGGCGGCCGACCTGCTGCTCGACGCCGAGCTCGCCGTCGCCGCCGCGTGGGACGCCTCGCGCGCCCCGGCCGGCACCCCCGGCGCGGAGCTCGCCGCGGCGGTGGCGGCCGCGCGGTCGGTGCCCGGCGCCGTCCGGGCCGCGGAGACGATGATCCAGCTGCACGGCGGCATCGGCTTCACCTGGGAGCACGACGCCCACCTCTACCTTCGGCGCGCGCTCACGCTCGCCGCGGTCGTCGCGCAGACCGGGGACGCCGACCGCGACGCCGCCCGCCTCACGCGCGACGGCGTCACGCGCGCCCCGGACCTCGACCTCCCGCCCGAGGCCGACGCCCACCGCGCGGCCGCCCGGGAGTTCGTCGCCTCGCTGGAGGGGCTGGACGCACCCGCGCGCCGCGTGAAGATGGTGGAGTCGGGCTACCTGGTGCCGCACTGGCCGCCGCCGTGGGGCCGCGACGCGTCGGCCACCGAGCAGCTCGTCATCGAGCAGGAGTTCCGCGGCGTCGACATGCCGTCCCTGGGCATCACCGCCTGGAACATCCAGACGATCTCCCAGCACGGCACGCCCGAGCAGCACGACCGCTGGCTGCTGCCCGCGCTGCGCGGGGAGACCGAGTGGTGCCAGCTGTTCTCCGAGCCCGGCGCGGGCTCCGACGCGGCGGCGATCTCGACGCGCGGCGTGCGCGTCGACGGTGGGTGGCGGGTGACCGGCCAGAAGGTCTGGACGACCCGCGCGCACCAGTCCGACTGGGGCTTCGCGACGGTCCGCACCGACTCCTCGGGCCCGAAGCACTCCGGCATCACGATGATGGCGATCGACCTGCGCTCGCCGGGCGTCGACGTCCGGCCGCTGCGCGAGCTCACCGGCGACGCCCTGTTCAACGAGGTCTTCCTCGACGACGTGTTCGTGCCCGACTCCGACGTCGTCGGCGAGGTCGGGCAGGGCTGGCGGGTGGCGCGGGCGACGCTGGGCAACGAGCGCGTGTCGATCGGCGGGGGCGGCGCGGGCACGATCCCGTTCCGCGCCAAGGACCTGCTGCCCCTCGCCGACGCGTCGGCCGACCCGCACACCGCGGAGCGGGAGGTCGGGGCGCTGGTCGTCGAGGACCTGACGAAGCGGCTGCTCCTGCTGCGCCAGGCGGCGCGGGCCGTCGGCGGCACCGAGCCCGGCCCGGAGGGCAACCTCAACAAGCTGTTCTCCTCCGAGCACGCCCAGCGCGTCACGGCGCTGGCGGTGCGCCTGGCCGGCACGGCGGCCGTGGCCGGCGGCAACGAGCTCGTGATGCGCTGCTACCTGTGGGCGCGGTGCCTGACGATCGCGGGCGGCACGTCGGAGATCGCACGCAACCAGGTCGCGGAGCGGCTGCTCGGCCTGCCCCGCGACCCGTTGATCAGCTGAACCCTCGTGAGTGGCGATCGTGGTCCTGGCCACGATCGCCACTCACGGGTGCGTCAGCGCAGCGCGTGCTCCCGGTGGGCCCGCTCGATGAGCTCGCGCAGCTCGGCGTCCTCCCGGACCTCCGTGCCGTGCTTGTCGTCGGGCAGGTCCTTGATCCGCTGCTCGTCGGCCTCGAGCAGCGCGTAGTTGCGGGCGCGGGTGTCATCGTCCAGCTCCTGGTCGACGGCCTCCTTCGCGTGCTTGCGCGCCGCCGACGACACGCTCTTCGCCTTGCCCGACGCGCTGAACAGCGAGGCCACGACCGTCACGGCCAGGACGCCGATGATGACGACCAGCGAGAGCCCGGTGCTGATCTCGACGACCGGCAGCGGCTCGCCGCCGTTGAGGAACGGCAGGTTGTTCTCGTGCAGGGCGTGCAGGATCAGCTTGACGCCGATGAAGCCGAGGATGATCGCGAGCCCGTAGGACAGGTAGACGAGCCGGTCGAGCAGGCCGTCGATCAGGAAGAACAGCTGGCGCAGGCCCATCAGCGAGAACGCGGTGGCCGTGAACACGATGTAGGTGTTCTGGGTCAGGCCGAAGATCGCCGGGATGGAGTCGAGCGCGAACAGCAGGTCGGTGGCGCCGATGGCGACCATCACCAGGAGCATCGGCGTCAGCATCCGCTTGCCGTTCTCGTAGGTGAACATCTTGTCGCCGTCGTAGTGCTCGCTGGTGTGGAAGAACCGGCGGGCGAGGCGGACCATGACGTTGTCCTGCTGCTCCTCGTCCTCGTCCTCGCGGAGCAGGTTCACCGCGGTGACGATGAGGATCGCGCCGAAGATGTAGAACACCCAGGCGAAGGAGTTGATCAGCGCCGCGCCCAGGAAGATGAACCCCGTGCGGGCGAGCAGCGAGAACACGATGCCGAACAGCAGCACCTTCTGCTGGTCCGCCCGCGGCACGGCGAAGCTCGCCATGATGATCAGGAAGACGAACAGGTTGTCGACCGAGAGCGCCTTCTCGGTGACGTAGCCGGCGAAGTACTCGGTGCCCATGGTCGCTCCGCCGAACCACCACACGCCGATGCCGAAGACGATCGCGATGCCGACGTAGATCGCCGACCAGACCGCCGCCTCGCGCAGCGTGGGGATGTGCGCCTTGCGCACGTGGAAGACGAAGTCGAAGAGGAGGAGGCCGACGATCCCGACGATCGTCAAGCCCCAGACGAGGGCGGGTACGTCCATGAGCGTCATCCGTTCCGGCGTGGCGGCATTAGGAAAGGGCAGTGTGTCGTTTCCCTGTAGTCTGACGTACGAAGCCCGCACCTGTGTTCCCCGGAGAGGAGATCCGACCGTATGACCTCGACCACACGCGGGCCCGGACGCCCGCCGGACCCGGAGCGCGAGACGGCGATCCTCGACGCCGCCCTGGAGGTCCTGGCCGAGGTCGGCTACGACCGGCTGACCGTCTCCGCGGTGCACAAGCGGGCCCACGCCAGCGCGAAGACGGTGTACCGGCGCTGGTCGGGCAAGGAGGAGCTGATGACGGCGGCGCTGCAGCACGCCGTCATCCGCGCGGGTCACGGGTCCGGCGACGTGCCCGACACCGGCACGCTGCGCGGCGACCTCGTCGCCAACCTGCACCGCCCCACCGGCGCGCCGACCCGCAACCTCACCCACGGGCTGCTCGCGGTGGCGGCGTCGAGCGGCGAGCTCGGCGCGCTGGCCCTGGAGCTGCTGCGCTCGCAGGAGGCGCGGCTGATGAAGGTCATCCTGGCGCGGGCGCGCGAGCGCGGGGAGGTCGGCGACGACGTCGACGCGATGCTGGTCGCCGACGTCACCCGCGGCATGACGCTGCAGCACCTGCTGCTCACCGACGAGCCGGCCGACGCCGAGTTCGTGGAGACCCTCGTCGACCGGGTGCTGCTCCCCGTGATCACCGCGGGACGCTCTGGCGTGTGACCCACCACGCACCCGGTTAGGGTCCGTCCATGACGAACCTCGCAGCCAACCTGGTGCAGACGGCCGCCGACCACGGCGACCGTCCGGCGGTGCGCCTGGACGACGCCGTCCTGACCTACTCCGACCTGCTCTCGTCCGCTGCCGGTGTCGCCGGGATGCTCAAGGAGCGCGGGATCGAGCCGGGCGACCGCGTCGGCCTGGTGTTCCCCAACGTCCCCGCCTACCCGATCGTCTTCTACGGCGCCCTGCTGGCCGGCGCCACGGTCGTGCCGATGAACCCGCTGCTCAAGGCCCGCGAGGTGGAGTACTACCTCAAGGACTCGGGCATGTCGCTCGTGTTCGGCTGGGACGGCGGCGGCGACGCGGTCGCCGACGGTGCGAAGAACGTCGGCATCGACGCGGTCGTCGTCGGCGCGATGGGGCCGAGCGAGGAGCAGCTCGGCGGCGCGGCGCCCGCGCCCGAGGCCGTCGAGCGGGCCGACGACGACACCGCCGTCATCCTCTACACCTCCGGCACCACCGGGCAGCCCAAGGGCGCCGAGCTCACGCACCACAACCTCGACACCAACTGCCGCACCACCGTCGACGCGCTCATCCAGATCACGCCCGACGACGTGATCATGGGCTGCCTGCCGCTGTTCCACGTGTTCGGCCTGACCTGCGGGCTCAACGCGTCGGTCGTCACCGGGTCGTGCCTGACGCTGATCCCGCGCTTCGACGCCGGCAAGGCGCTCGAGGTCGTCGCGCGCGACCAGGTCACCGTGTTCGAGGGCGTCCCGACCATGTACGCCGGGATGCTGCACCACGACGACGCCGACTCGGCCGACGTCTCCTCGCTGCGCACCTGCATCTCCGGCGGCTCGGCGATGCCGGTCGAGATCATGAAGGCGTTCGAGGACAAGTTCGGCTGCACGATCCTGGAGGGCTACGGCCTGTCCGAGACCTCCCCGGTGGCCTCGTTCAACCAGCCCGGCAAGGAGCGCAAGCCCGGCACCATCGGCTTCGAGGTCCCCGGCTGCGAGATGAAGGTCGTCGACGACGACGGCAAGGAGGTCGCCGAGGGCGAGCCCGGCGAGATCGCCATCCGCGGCGAGAACGTCATGAAGGGCTACTGGGGCCGCCCGGAGGCCACGGCCGAGTCGATCCCCGACGGCTGGTTCCGCACCGGCGACATCGCCACGAAGGACGCCGACGGCTACTACACGATCGTCGACCGCAAGAAGGACCTCATCATCCGCGGCGGCTACAACGTCTACCCGCGCGAGATCGAGGAGGCGCTCTACGAGCACCCCGCCGTCGCCGAGGCCGCCGTCATCGGGATCAAGCACTCCGACCTTGGCGAGGAGGTCGGCGCGGCGGTCGCGTTCAAGTCCGGCGAGTCGGCCGAGCCCGACGAGCTGAAGGCGTTCGTGAAGGAGCGCGTGGCGGCGTACAAGTACCCGCGGCACGTGTGGGTCGTCGACGAGCTGCCCAAGGGCCCGACCGGCAAGATCCTGCGCCGCGAGGTGGAGGCGCCGGAGGGCACGGGGAGCTGACGCCCGCTCCGCCGCGTCTCACGAGGGGCGGCTCGCACACAGGGCCCGGGGCCCGCACACAGGTCCGGACCTGTGTGCGGGCCCCGCGGCCTGTGTGCGGGCTGTGCGGGCGTCAGCGCGCGCCGTCGAGCACGGGGATGAGGTGCTCCTCCTCGTAGGCGAGGTGGCGCTCGAGGTCGTCGACGAGGCGGTCGACCTGCGCCGCCACCCCCGCTCCCCCCTCGGCCAGCACGTCGGCCAGCCGCGCGGTGAGCGCGGCGATCTCCTCGTGCTCGCGGCGCAGCCGCTCCAGCACGGGCGCGAGGTCGGGGCGGGTGCGGTCGAGGAACGGGAACATCGCCAGGTCCTCGCCGCCGTGGTGGTTGCGCAGGCCGGCGCACAGCGTCAGGCAGTTCATCCGGAGCTGGGCACCGAGTCCAGGGCCGGCGCCCGCCACCTCGGCGCGGATCAGCGCGAGCTCGCGCCGGAACACGTCGTGCACCAGCCGCAGGGCCGTGCCGGGCGAGTCGGCCGCGATGTCGGGCGGGCCCTCCTGGACGCTGCGCAGGGCGACGACGGGCAGCACGCGCGTGGTGCCGTCCTGGTAGGCGGCCCAGCCCGGGTCGGCCTCGGCGGCGCGTGCGAACGCGGCGTCGCGCTCGTCGCCGTCGAGGACCTCGGCCTCGACGGGGTAGGTGAACACGCCGGTCTCGACGGTGCCGCGCGGGTCGGCGCGCAGGTTGTGGAACCAGGCGGGGTGGCGCGGTCCGCCGCCCGCCGACCCGATGACGAGGACCCGCTCGCCGCCGTCGGGCAGGTAGCCCAGGGGCACGGTGTGCGGGGCACCGGTGCGGGCACCGGTGGTGGTGAGCAGCAGCAGGCGGGCGTCGGCGAACCAGCCGCCGACCCTGCCGTGGTGCGCGCGGAACTCCGCGATGATCGGGTCGTTGAAGGCGTTCGGCAATTCTTCTCCATTCCTGGGCATGACGAGGTGCCGCCGGGGCGGTGGGCGTGCCGCGGCGGTGGAGGGCAGTGGGGAGGGGACGCACGGCCGGACAGGGCCGGCGGCGAGGAGCCCGCGGACACGGAGGATCCGCAGGTGGAGGAGGGTGTTCAGAGCGGTGGGGCGGGCCACGGGCCCGCCGGGCGGTCACGCCCTGGCCGGGTGCCCGTCTCGTGAGCGGCGCGAGGCCGACCCGGCAGTCATGGCGTCGACCCTATCGACGCCGCACCGTTCCCGGCAATACGCGGAAAAGGGTTCAGCCCGTCACTTCCGCCGGCCGGACGGCGTCGGGAACGGGGTGCCCGAGGTGGGTGAGCCAGCCGCGCAGCACGCGGTGCAGGTCGCCCGCGCCGACGATCTCGTGGTCGGGCGCCGGCAGCACCGCCGGGTGCAGCAGGAAGCCGCGCGACTGCGCGCCGCCGAGCCCGCCGTGGCTGCCGACGTGCGGCTCGAACGGCGGAGCCTCCTCGGTGGCGGGGTCGTAGCGGCTGTTGATCATCAGGTCGGCGCAGTTGTCGAAGGTGTCGACCCGGCGGACGAGGTCGGCGGCGTGCGGGCCGTAGCCCGCGAGCGGGTCCTCGCCGAGGACGACGCCGGTGGCGAGGCGGTGCAGCCCGTCGCGGCCCAGCACGACCGGCCCGAACTCCGCGCTGCGGACGAGCAGGAACCCGATACCGGGGTGGTCGACGAGGCCGGGCAGCAGGTCGGGGAACTCGCGCTCGATCGTCTCCAGCTCCACCCGGCCCTCGTGGTCGGTGAACGACACCATCGCCATGTGCCCGGACGCCACGGCGACGACGCCCGGCGCGACGCGCGGAACCCGCTCGTCCTGCGCGACGTGCGGCGCCGGCTCCTCGGCGCGGACGCGCTCCACCCGCTCGCGGAGCCGGTTGGCGACGAACCCGCGCCCCGACGCCTCCGCGAGGACCGTGCCCGCCTGCCAGCCCTTCTCCGAGCGACCGGTGGCGCCGTGGGTGGTGTCCGGCGCGCCGCACAGGCGCCCGACCAGCTCCTCGACCGACTCGCCGAAGCGGTCGGCGAACGCCCAGCCCTGCGTCTGGCCGTGGTCGGACAGGCACACCACGAGGTAGCGCCGCGGCGCGAGCTGCGTGGCCCGGTGCAGGCGCCCGATGTGCTGGTCGATGTCGCGCAGCACCGCGAGGGAGTCCCAGCGCTCGACGCCGGAGTAGTGCGAGACCTCGTCGTAGCCCAGGAAGTCGGCGTACACGCAGGCCCGGCCGTCGAACATGTCCTCGATGATCGCCGAGACGACGACGTCGCGGGCGATGACGTTCGTGCCGGCGCGCACGAACGGGAACCACAGCCCGCGGTGCACGCGCGGGAACACCCGCCGCTGCCGCTGCGTGATCGACGCCCGCAGCTCGCGGACGATCTCCGCGACCGCCCCGCCGAGCGTGCGCAGCGCGTTGACCGGGCTCGCGAAGTAGGCGAAGTACCCGTACCCGGAGGCGACGTGGTGGCGCCCGCGCCTGCCCCGCCCGCTCAGCACCGGCACCGCGCTCATCGTCAGGCTGACGTAGGGGGCGTCGCCGGTGAACAGGTTGCCGTGCCCGGCCCCGTCGACGGCGAGCAGCCCGCGCCCGTCGGACGCGCGGCGCTCGATCTCCGCGGCGTCCTCGGGGTTGGAGCACGCCATGACGTGGTCGCCGGGCTTCTCGTACCACCGGAAGCCCAGGATGCCCGACGAGTCGCCGTGCAGGATCCCGCAGACGCTCGCCCCGGTCTGGGAGCTCCAGTCGGTGTTCCAGTGCGTCAGGCGGTGGCTGCCCTCGGCGAGCCAGCGCGAGAACACCGGCATCTCCCCGCTGCGCAGCGCGCGCCGCAGCGTGTCGTGACCCAGGCCGTCGACCTGCAGGAACAGCACGCCGGGCGGCCGGTCGTCGGTGTCGGAGGTGGCGCCGGGACGGCGGGCGGCGCGCCGGAAGAAGATCTCGTCCTCGTCGATCGCGAGCAGGCCCGACACGAGAGCGCCGACCACCGACATGACCATCGCGACGCCGACCGCCGTCGACAAGTTGACGATCGTGACGCCCGGGATCGCGAACGACAGCAGCAGCAGCGCGGCGCCGATCACCAGGTAGGACGCGACGCCGAGGGTGAACAGCGCGACCGGCAGCGCGACCCGCAGGATCAGCGGCCACACCACCGCGCTGAGCACGCCGAGCGCCAGCGCGAGCACCGTCGGCTGCCACCAGCTCGTCATCTCGAAGCCGACCAGCAGCCCGTCGAGCAGGTTGAGCGCACCCGTCGTCAGCACCCAGACGGCGATCACCCGCAGCAGCACGCGGCCGCCGCGCACCACGCGTCCGGCGCCCTCGGGAGGACTCATGCGCGGGCCTTCCTCGCGTCCGACCGCAGCCGCGACACCAGGGCGCTCACCCCGGCCACGGCGAACACCAGCCCGGTGGCCACGAGGGTGGCCACCACGGGCGAGTCGAACAGACCGCCGCTGACGACGCCGAGCACCGCGTACGCGGCGGCCCACAGCACGCACGCCAGCAGCGCCGCGGGCACCAGGCGCCGCCACGGGTAGTCCAGCGCTCCGGCGGCGAGCAGCACCGGGATGCGGCCCGCGGGGAGCAGGCGCCCGACGACGACGAGCAGCCCGCCGCGCGTCGCGAACTGCCCGCGGACGGCGTCGAGGCGGTCCTGCGACTGCCCGCGCGCCAGCCACCGCTTCGCCGCCGCGCCGCCCGCGCGGGCCAGCGCGAACGTCACGAGGTCGCCGATCAGCGCCCCCGCGACGGACAGCAGCAGCACCAGCACCAGCGACAGCCGCCCGGTCGTCACGGCGATCGCGGCGGCCGCGCCGACCACCGCCCCCGTCGGGACGACCGGCACGATCGAGCCGAGCAGCACGCCGCCGAACACGACGGGGTAGCCCAGCGCCGTGGGGTCGGTCCAGTCGATCCCGAGGACGGTCACCGCTGCACCGGCAGCGGCGGCAGCGCGACCCGCTCGCCCGGCTCGGTCAGCGCCACGTGCGTGCCGGCGCCGGACGCGGCGACGGCGGCGGCGAACTCGCGCGGCGGCTCCACCAGCAGCCGGCGCATCTTCTCGCCGCGGGCACCCGGGGCGCGGGTCAGCCCGGCCGGCGCGAGCGTGCCCCAGTGCACCGGCACCGCGACGCGCGGGCGCAGCAGTGCGACGGCCTCCGCGGCGCGCGCCGGGTCGAGGTGCCCGGGGCCGAGCGAGGGCCCCCAGCCCCAGACCGGCAGCAGCGCGACGTCGGGACGCGGGAGGTCGGCCATGCCGTCGAAGAGGTCGGTGTCGCCGGAGACGTAGACGGTGAGCCCGTCGGCCTCGACGAGGTGCCCCATCGCGCGCGCCTGCGGGCCGCGGGTGGAGCGCGGGCCCCAGCGGTGGCCGCTGTGCGCGGCCTCGACGCCGGTGACGCGCAGGCCGCCATCGACCAGCTCCTCGCCGATCCCCAGCTCCTCGACGCCGCGGATCCCCTTGCCCCGCAACCACTCCCCCGCCCCGCGCGGCACGACGACCGTCGCCCCGGTGAGGCGGCGCAGCGAGGGCAGGTGCAGGTGGTCGGCGTGCAGGTGGGAGAGCAGGACGAGGTCGACGCCCGCGTGGTCGGCCGGGGCGACGGGCGCTGCGGTGCGGCGCAGCGGCCCGACCCGCCCGGTCAGGACCGGGTCGGTCAGCACCACCCGCCCGGCCAGCTCCAACCGGACGGTGGAGTGGCCGAGGAAACGCATCTGCACGGGATCAGTATCGCTGCCGGGGCGTCCACGATCGACTCGCACCCGACCGGTCTCCACCCCCGGCGAGTTCGCCGCGTACCCCCGGCGAGTTCGCCGCGTACCCCCGGCGAGTTCGCCGCGTACCCCCGGCGAGTCGTCCGGCCGTGCTCAGGCGAAGGTCACCGGCTGCCCGGTCGACTCCAGCACCGCCATCCACAGGTCGCCGTGCGGGTCGACCTGGTTGCGCCTGCTCACCGCGGCCGCCATCGGCACGTGCACGAACCGGCGCCGGTAGCGGCCCACCACCATCTCCGTGCGCCCGCTCATCGCGGCGTGCACGGCGGCCTGCGAGAGGCGCACGCAGTAGACGGAGTCGTAGGGGTTGGCGGGGACGCTGCGGATGGCGTAGCTCGGGTCGATGTAGCGGATGGAGGTCTCGATGCCGGCGTCGGCGAAGTGGTCGCCGATGCGGCGGCGCAGGTAGGGCCCGATGTCGCCGAGGCGCGCGTTGCCGGAGGCGTCGGCGTCGGGATCGTGGCCCAGCAGTTCCTGCCCCGCGCCCTCCGCCACCACGACGACGGCGTGCCCGCGCTCCTCCACCCGCCGGCGCAGGTGCGCCAGCAGGCCGCCCTCGCCCTCGAGGCCGAACGGCACCTCCGGGATGAGGACGACGTCGGCACCGCTGCGGGCGAGCGCGGCGTAGCTGGCGATGAAGCCGGAGTGGCGGCCCATGAGCTTGACGAGGCCGATGCCGTTGGCGGTGGAGGTCGCCTCGACGCGCGCGGCGCGGATGGCGTCGCTCGCGTGGGAGAAGGCGGTCTGGAAGCCGAAGCTCTGGTCGATGTAGGGGATGTCGTTGTCGATCGTCTTCGGGATGCCGACGACGGCGATCATCAGGCCGCGCTCGGCGACGGTGGCGGCGATCCGCATGGCCCCGCGCATCGAGCCGTCGCCGCCGACGACGAACAGGACGTTGACGTGCAGCCGCTCCAGGCAGTCGACGATCTCGTCGGGGTCCTGGTGGCCGCGCGAGGTGCCCAGCACCGTGCCGCCGTCGGTGGCGATGTCGCGCACGGACTCGGGCGTCAGGTCGACGACGTCGTGGCCGTAGGAGGGGACGAAGCCCTGGTAGCCGTTGCGGATGCCGATGACGCGGCGCACGCGGTA
This sequence comes from Pseudonocardia broussonetiae, assembly GCF_013155125.1. NCBI lineage: Bacteria > Bacillati > Actinomycetota > Actinomycetes > Pseudonocardiales > Pseudonocardiaceae > Pseudonocardia > Pseudonocardia broussonetiae. The sequence goes on from NZ_CP053564.1 coordinate 297,114, forward strand.
GTGGTAGGTCAGCGTGCGGACGAGCCCCGCGATCACGTCGTTGAGCCCCGGGCACAGGCCCCCGCAGGTGACGACGGCCGCCCGCGTCTTCGCGGGGTCGAAGAAGATCCTGCGCCGCGGCCCGCACGGCTCCATGCCCGGCAGCTCCGACGCCGGGACGCCGCGCGAGGTGATGCCGGCGAGGGTGTCGTCGAGCAGGACCTTGTCGTCCTCGTCGACGTAGTGCTCGCTGGTGCGGCTGTTGTCGAGCAGCTCGGCCAGCGGGGACGCGATGCGCGCCGGACCGAGGGTCGAGATCGTCAGGTCGGGCGACGGCGACGCGCTGCGCGGCAGGCTGACGACACGGGCGGGCTCGCTCACGGCGCGCTCCTCCTCAGGGCAGGGTCCGGCGCGCCGACGAGCCGGTCTTGACCGGTTCAGTGTGCCGTGCGGCACCCCGTCAGCTCAACCCCATCACCCGGCTGACCGCGATCTCGATGACGACCCGCTCCGGGTTCTCCCGCGGCACGCGGTAGCGCTGCGCGTAGCGGCGCTCGGCGTCGCCGACCGACTCCCGGTCGGTCCGCACCACCGCGGTGCCCTCCAGCGTCGACCAGCGCCCGCCGTCGACCTGCGACACGATCGCCGTACCGCGCTCGGCGGCGTTGCGGGCCTTGGCCGAACCGCCGCGGCAGATCACCCGCGCGATGCCCGCCTCGACGTCGAGCGTGACCCCCACCGGCACGACGTGCGGGCTGCCGTCGGCGCGCAGCGTGACGAGCGTGCAGAGGTGGCGTTCGGTCCAGAACTCGCGGAACCCGTCGGAGACGTCGGTGAGAGTGCGCACGGACGGACGCTATCAACTTGCCATTGCCAACCATTTCTGTTCACCTGATGGGGTGGCGTCTCCAGTGTCCCGTCCAGCCGTCGTGATCGGCGTGCTCGCGTCCTGCGGCCTGGCCGTGTCGCTGATGCAGACCCTCGTCGTCCCCCTCCTGCCGCAGTTCCCGCGCCTGCTGGGCGCGTCGACGTCGACCGTCACCTGGCTGGTCACCGCCACGCTCGTCGCCGGTGCGGTGTGCGCGCCGGTGCTCGGGCGGCTGGGCGACATGTACGGCAAGCGGCGGATGCTGCTGGTCGCGCTCGGGTCCGTCACCGTCGGGTCGGCGCTGGGGGCCGTGGCGCCGGGCATCGAGGTGCTGCTCGTGGCGCGGGTGCTGCAGGGCGCGTCGCTGGGCGTCGTGGCGCTGGGGATCAGCATCATGCGCGACCTGCTGCCCGCCGAGCGCGTCGGCAGCGGCGTCGCACTGATGAGCTCGTCGCTGGGCATCGGCGGGGCGATCGGGTTGCCGCTCACCGGCTTCGTCGCGCAGCAGACGAGCTGGCGGTGGCTGTTCGTCGGCGCCGCGGTGCTCGGGGCGGCGCAGTTCCTGCTGGTGCGCCGGGTCGTCGCGGAGTCGCCGTCGCGGTCGGGCGGGCGCTTCGACCTCCCCGGCGCGCTGGGCCTGTCCGCCGCGCTCGTCTGCCTGCTGCTCGCGATCTCCAAGGGCAGTGACTGGGGCTGGGGCAGCCCGGTCGTGCTCGGCCTGCTCGTGGCCGCCGTCGTGCTGTTCGTCGCGTGGGGGCGGATGGAGCTGCGGTCGGCGTCGCCGCTGGTCGACCTGCGCACCACGGCCCGCCCCGCCGTCCTGTGGACGAACCTCGGCTCGATCCTCATCGGCTTCGCGATGTTCGCGCAGTTCCTGGTCACGACGCAGCTGCTGCAGGCGCCGGTGGAGTCGGGCTACGGGTTCGGCTTCTCGCTGATCACGGCCGGGCTCGTCCTGCTGCCGATCGGCGGGGCGATGGCGGTGTTCTCCCCCGTCTCCGCCCGGCTGTCGGCGCGGTTCGGCCCGCGGGCGACGCTCACCGCCGGCACGGTCGTGCTGATCGCCGGCAACCTGTCGATGGCCGCGCTGCCCGGCTCGATCGCCCTGGTGATGGCGGCGGCGACGGTCACCGCCATCGGCGCGGCGCTGTCCTACTCCGCGCTCCCGCTGCTGATCATGGACGCGGTGCCGCCGACCGAGACCGCCGCCGCCAACAGCCTCAACACCCTGATGCGCATGCTCGGCACGTCGTCGTGCAGCGCGGTGGTGGCGGCCGTGGCGAGCGGCCTGACCATCACGGTCGGTGGGACGGTGCTGCCGGCGGCCACGGCGTACACGGTGGTCTTCCTGGCGGCGGCGGGGGCGGCGACGGCGGCGGCGGTGATCTCGGCGCTGACGCCGCGCGCCCCGCACCCCACCTCGGCGCCGAGGATGAGCGCGGCGGCGGCCTGACGGGCCTCTCGCCGGGCACCAGCGGCGAACTCCCGCCGCGGAGGGGCGAACTCGCCGGGCACCAGCGGCGAACTCGCGCGGCGGAGGGGCGAACTCGCCGGCGTGTGGAGGGCGTCAGGTGGGCGGGCGGAAGATCATGCAGCTGCTCGTCGCGTGGGCGCACAGCCGGTCCTTGCCGTCGTACAGCCGGGCCTCCGCCAGCGCCGTCCGCCCACCCAGGTGCACGACCAGGCCCTCGCACCGCACCGGCCCGGAGCCCTCGCCCAGGCCGCGCAGGAACTTCACGCTGAGGTCCAGGCTCGTGTAGCCGACGCCGGCCGGCAGGGCGGAGTGCACCGCGCAGCCCGTGGCCGAGTCGAGCATGGTCGCGTACACCCCGCCGTGGACCGAGCCGAGCGGGTTGAAGTGGTACTCCGCGGGCTCCAGCCCGAACACCACGCGCCCCTCCTCGACCTCCAGCAGCGCCATGCCGAGCGTCGAGCCGATGGGTGCGAGCGGGACCTCCCCCGCGAGGACCCGGCGCAGGAACGTGAGCCCGTCGACGCCCTCCGCTGCGGCTGCGGTCGCCATCGGGTCCTCCCAGCGGTGCGTGCGCTCGCGCACGGCGGTCGGGGGTGTCGGGGTCGGGGCGGCGGTCATGCCGGCTCCTCCAGGGGAACGGGTGTGGGTGCGGGGGCGGAGCGGGCCCGGGCGGCGCCGACGACGACCCCGCACAGGACCGTGACGATCCCACCCGCGGCCATGGCGATCCAGGACGTGCGGAACGCCTCGAACGACGAGCCCGCCGCGGCCAGCCCGGACAGCAGCAGCGCGATGCCGAGGACGGCGCCGATCTGGCGGGCGCAGGTGCCGACGGCGCTGCCCGTGGCGAAGCGCGTGGGCGGCAGCTCCGACACCGCCGCCGTGCCGAGCCCGGCGTAGACGGCGCCGACGCCGAGGCCGGTGAGCAGCTGCCCGGGCAGGAACACGGTGAGCCACGCCGGGTCGGGCCCGACGGCGACCGCGAACAGCACGCAGCCCGCCGTGAACAGCAGCCCCCCGGCGACGACCGACGCGCCGGCGCCGAACCGGTCGGTGAGCCGCCCGCCCACCGACGACGCCACCGCGGCCATCAGCGGCCCGGGCGTGACGGCGAGCCCGGCCGTGAGGACGTCGTACCCCCAGACCCCGGTGAGGAACAGGATGTTGGACAGCAGCAGGGCGTAGAAGCCCCCGGAGAACACGAGGTAGCCCGCGATCGAGCCGGCGAAGCTGCGCAGCCGGAACAGCGCGGGCTCCACGAGAGGGCGCGCGACGCGGGCGCTGCGGACGCCGAACAGCACCAGCAGCACGGCGCCGGCGACCAGCGGCCACACCGCGTCGCCCCAGCCGCCGTCCTCCCCGCGCACGATCCCCAGCGACACCGCGGCGACGCCGGTCCCGAGCAGCACGACCGAGACGAGGTCGGGCAGGCGCGCGTCGGGGTCGCGCGACTCGACGAGCACGAACCGCGAGGCGACGAGCGTCAGCAGGACGACCGGCAGGTTGACGAAGAACACCGCGCGCCAGCCGAAGGCGTCGACGAGCACGCCGCCCAGCGCCGGGCCGGTGGCCGCGGCGATCGCGCCGGTGGCGCCCCACAGCCCGACGGCCGCGCCGCGCCGCTCCGGCGGGAACGCCGGGAGCAGCAGCGCGAGCGAGGCGGGCGCGAGCAGCGCGGCGGCGACGGCCTGCGCCGCGCGCGCGGCGATGAGCGCGCCCGCCGTCGGCGCCACCGCGCAGGCCAGCGAGGCCAGCCCGAACAGCACCAGCCCGACGCCGAAGATGCGGCGCCTGCCCCGGGCGTCGGCCAGCCGGCCGGCGGGGATGAGCAGCGCCGCGAACACGACGTTGTAGGCCGTGAAGACCCACGAGAGGTCGGCCAGCGACGTCTCGGGCCAGGTCTCCCGGACGTCGGGGAAGGCGATGTTGACGATCGTGACGTCGAGGAAGACCAGGAAGGCCGCGAGCGACGTCACCGTGAGCACGAGGGCGGGCCGCTGAGTTCTCATGGTGGACGCAGACAAGCACGCTGCGTCCTCGCGCGCAACCCATCCGCGGGATACCCTGGCCGCATGGACTTCAGGGAGCTGCCCAGCGGCCGCTGCTCCGTGGCCCGGACCGCGGCGCTGGTGGGCGACGCGTGGACCGTCCTCGTGCTGCGCGACCTGTTCAACGGCATCCGCCGCTTCGACGACCTGACGACCCACCTCGGCATCGCGCGCAACGTGCTCACCCGGCGGCTGTCCACGCTCACCGAGCACGGCCTCGTCGAGAAGGTGCCCTACCGCGAGCCCGGCCGCCGCGAGCGCCACGAGTACCGGCTCACCCCGGCGGGCCGCGACCTGCGCCCCCTGCTGCTCGCGATGATCGACTACGGCGACCGCCACCTGGCCGGCTCCGACGGCCCGCCGATGCGCGTCGAGCACGCCGGGTGCGGCGCGCCGGTGCACGTCGAGGTGCGCTGCGCCGAGGGCCACCTGGTGGAGTCCGGGACCCGCCTGCACACCGTCGCGCTCGAACCGGCCCTGCGGGCGGGGTGACGGCAGGGCGCTCCGGTTGGCGCGCACGGGCGCGGGGTACGCCCGCCACCATGGGTGACTACGAACGCAGCGCGACCGTCGAGGCCGAGCCCGGCGTCCTGTTCGACTACCTCTCCGACGTCGAGAACCTCCCGCACTACTTCGCCGCGATGCGGTCGGCCGAGCCCGCGGGCGGCGAGAAGGTGCACACCGTCGCGGAGGTGGAGGGCACCGAGCGCGAGGGCGACGCCTGGTTCACCGCCGAGGAGGAGTCGCGCACCATCCGCTGGGGCGCCCCCGGCCCGCACGACTACAGCGGCGAGCTCGAGGTCACCGGCGCCGCCTCCGGCTCGCAGGTCACCGTGCGCCTGCACACCGAGCACGTCGAGGACGACCGGATCGAGCGCGGGCTCGAGGAGACCCTCGACGCGATCAAGCGCAACGTCGAGCAGGGCGCCGACCCCGCCGCGCCGTAGGCGTCACTCGTGCCGCACGTCGCGCCGGATCGGGTGGTCCGGCGGCACCTCGACGAGCACGATGCGGACGCCGTCGGGGTCGGCCAGCCACATCTCGCGCAGGCCCCACGGCTCCGTCCGCGGCTCCCGCACGACGTGCGCGGCGAGCTCGGCGGCGGCCGCGTCGAGGTCGCGGACCTGCAGCCACAGGGCCACGCCGGTGCGCTCCCCCGGCTCCCGCGCGCCCGACACCTCGACGAACCCGTTGCCCGCGAAGAACACCGTGCCGCCGGGGAACTCGCGGGCGATCGCGAGGCCCAGGACGTCGCGGTAGAAGGCGAGCGTGACGTCGTGGTCGGCGGGGCGCAGCAGGACGCGCGACGAGAGGATCTCCACGCGTCAGCCCGGGTGCGCGGCGAGGTGGTCGAGCAGGCGCGCGGCGAGCTCGTCGGGCGCCTCCTCGGGGACCCAGTGGCTGACCCCGCGCAGCTCCGCGTAGGTGTAGGGCGCGGTGACGTGGCGGTGCGTGAGCTCGATGCCCTGCCGGGTGATCGCCGTGTCGCCGTCGCTCCACACGAACAGCGTGGGCACGGTGACGGGCGGGTCGCCCTCGCGCAGGTCGCCGACGGCGATGCCCCGGTACCAGTTGAGCGCGGCGGTGAGCGCGCCCGGCTGCGCCATCCGCTGCGCGTCGCGGCGGGCGCGCTCGGGCGTCTGACCGGTACGGCGCAGCGCCCCCTCCAGCACCGGCGACCAGCCCCGGTCGTCGGGGCGCAGCAGCCGCTCAGGCACCCACGGCAGCTGGAACGCCCCGACGTACCAGGACGCGAGCACCTGCCGGGTCGTCACGAGCGAGCGCGCGTAGGCCGCGGCGGGCGGCACCGAGACCGCGGTGAGCGAGCGCACGGCGTCGGGGTACCGGCTCGCGAGCCGCCACGCGACCGCCGCGCCCCAGTCGTGGCCGACGACGTGCGCGCGGCCGCCCGCGCGCTCGGCGATCACCACGAGCGCGTCGGAGGTCAGGTCGGCGACCCGGTAGGCGCCGCGCCCGGACGGCCGCGCACCGGCCGCGTAGCCGCGCTGCTCGGGCGCGATCGTGCGGTAGCCGGCGTCGTGCAGCGCGGGGACCACCTCGTCCCAGGACTCCGGTCCCTGCGGGAAGCCGTGCAGCAGCAGGACCGGCGGGCCGTCGGGCGGGCCGGCCTCGCGGACGTCGAGCGTGCCCACCGGGATGCGTACCGCCGTCGTTCGTACCGTCACGCGCCCATCATGGCGGGTTTCACCTCGGTTCCCCCGGCCGCAGGTTGTGCCGCCCCCGCCGGGTCGGCTTGGGTGGGTCCCGGCCGGTGACCCCGGCGCACCGGACGAGGGGAGCGAGATGAACCAGGCGTTCCAGCGCATCGCGATCGTCAACCGCGGCGAGCCCGCCATGCGGTTGATCCATGCCGTGCGGGAGTGGAACGCCCAGCCCGACCGCGTGCCCTTGCGGACGATCGCGTTCTACACCGCGGTCGACCGGGCCGCGATGTTCGTGCGCGAGGCGGACGAGTCGGTCCTCATCGGTTCCGACGACCCGGACCAGGCGTTCACCGGCACCAACCCCTACCTCGACTACGCCGAGCTCGAGCGCGCGCTCAAGGAGTGCCGCGCCGAGGCCGTGTGGCCCGGCTGGGGCTTCGTCTCCGAGCGCGCCGAGTTCGCGCAGCTGTGCGCCGACCTGGGGATCGTGTTCATCGGCCCCTCGGCGCAGGTGATGGAGCGCCTCGGCGACAAGATCGCCGCGAAGAAGCTGGCCGAGGAGGTGGGCGTCCCGCTGGCGGCGTGGAGCGGCGGGCCCGTCGCCGACGTCGAGGACGCGCGCCGGCACGCGGAGACCATCGGCTACCCGCTGATGGTCAAGGCCACGGCGGGCGGCGGCGGGCGCGGCATCCGCAAGGTCAACGCGCCCGAGGAGCTGGCCGAGGCGTTCGAGCGCGCGGGGTCGGAGGCCGCGAAGACCGCGGGCGACGCCACCGTGTTCCTGGAGCGCGCGATCTCCGGCGGGCGCCACGTCGAGGTGCAGGTCGTCGCCGACGCCACCGGTGACGTGTGGACGCTCGGCGTCCGCGACTGCTCGGTGCAGCGGCGCAACCAGAAGGTGCTGGAGGAGTCCGCGTCCACGGCGCTCGACGCCGAGCAGGAGCAGCTGCTGCGCGACTCCGCGGCGGCGCTGGCGAAGGCCGCGGGCTACGTCAACGCGGGCACCGTCGAGTTCCTTTACGAGCCCAAGGAGCGGCTGCTGTCGTTCCTGGAGGTCAACACCCGGCTGCAGGTGGAGCACCCCGTCACGGAGGTGACCACCGGCGTCGACATCGTCAAGCTGCAGCTGCACGTCGCGATGGGCGGGAAGCTCGTCGACATCGCCCCGGAGGCGCCGCCCGCGCGCGGGCACGCCATCGAGGCCCGGCTCACCGCGGAGGACCCGGAGAACGGCTTCGCGCCCGCACCGGGGCGGATCGACCACCTCGCCCTGCCCAGCGGCCCCGGCATCCGCGTCGACACCGGCGTGGCCGCGGGCGACGTCATCCCGCCGCAGTACGACTCGATGATCGCCAAGATCATCGCCTGGGGCCGCGACCGCGAGGAGGCCCGCGGCCGGCTCGGCCGCGCCCTGCGCCAGACGGCCGCGGTGATCGAGGGCGGCACCACGAACAAGGCGTTCCTCATCGACCTGCTCGGCCGCCCGGAGGTCCTCACCGGCGAGACCGACACCACCTGGCTCGACGGCCTCATGGCCGCGGGCTACACCCCGCCCCAGCGCCTCGACGTCGCCCTGCTCGCCACGGCGGTGGAGGCGCAGGAGGCGCACGTCGCCCGCCAGCGCGAGCGGCTGTTCGCCTCCGCCGAGCGCGGGCGGCCCGAGGTCGGGCACGAGACCTGGTACCAGGTCGACGTCCGCGCGGGCGGCGAGTCCTACCGGCTGCACGTCGCCCAGGCGCGCGGCACGCGCTACCGGGTCCTCCTCGACGGCACCGCGCTCGACGTCGACACCGAGCGCACCAGCCGCTTCGAGCGCCGCCTCACCGTCGGCGGGCAGACCTACTCGGTGCTCACCGCGCCACAGGACCCGGACGTGCTCGTCGAGGTCGACGGGGCCGTGCACCGGATCTCCGGCGGCGAGGTCGGGCTCGTCCGCGCGCCCGCCCCGGCGATGGTCGTCTCGATCCCGGTGTCCGCGGGCGACGAGGTCGAGGCCGGCGACGTCGTCGCGGTCGTGGAGAGCATGAAGCTGGAGACGGCGCTGCGCGCGCCGGTCGCGGGCCGCGTCGCGGAGATCCTCGTCGACGCGAACACGCAGGTCGAGGGCGGCACGAAGCTCGTCCGCCTCCAGCCCGACACCGACGCCGAGGCGGGCCCCGGCGGGCAGCGCGTCGACTTCTCGGCGCTCACCGGCGTCGACGCGCGCCCGTCCGACAGCGCGACCGACGCCGCCGACGCGCTGAACTCGCTGCGCTACCTCGTCCTCGGCTTCGACATCGACGACCGCGACGCGCGCCCGCTGCTCGCCCGCCTCACCGCCGCCCGCGACGCGCTGGCGCCCGACGACCCGGCCGTCCTGGCCGGCGAGACCGCCGTCCTGCGGATCTTCTCCGACCTCGCCGCCCTCTCGCGCAACCGCCGCGGCTCCGTCGACGGCGAGCCGACCGGCGAGCAGGAGCGCAACCCGCAGGAGTACCTGCACGCCTACCTCCGCTCGCGCGACGCGGAGGCCGAGGGGCTGCCCGAGTCGTTCCAGGCCCGGCTGCGGCAGGCGCTGGCGCACTACGGCGTGCCCGACCTGGAGCAGTCCGACGCCCTGTCCGGCGCGCTCTACCGGATGTTCCTCGCGCACCGCCGCGCCTCGGCGCACGTGCCGGTGGTGCTCGCGCTGCTGCAGTGGCGCCTCACGCACCCCGACGCGCTGCCGGAGTCCGCGCGCGAGGAGTACCTGCGCACGCTCGACCAGCTCGTCACGGCCACCCAGCTGCGGCACCCGGTCGTCGGCAGCCTGGCGCGGCGCGTCCGCTACACCTGCTTCGACGCCCCGCTGATCGCCGCCGAGCGGGCCGCCGGGCAGCAGCAGGTGCGCGCGCAGCTCGACGTGCTGCCCGAGCCGGGCGACCCCGCCCGGGCCGAGGGCATCGAGCGGATCGTGGCCGCCGCGGAGCCGATCCTCGACGTGTTCGGCGAGCAGCACCACGCCGCGATGCTCGAGGTGATGACCCGGCGCTACTACCGGATCCGGCCGCTGCGCGACGTCACCGTCTCCGACCGCGGCGGGCGCCCCCTGCTGACGGCGACCTACACCCACGACGGCGGCGAGGTCACGGTCCTCGCCACCACCGTCTACACCTCCCCCGACGCGCCGGCCGGCACCGACCCGCGGGCGGTGCAGGGCGACCTGCGGCGGCTGCTGCTGCAGGTCCCGGCGGGATCGAAGGTCGCGCTCGACCTCTACGTGATCGCCGGCGAGGCGCCCGACGCCGACCCCGAGCGGTCCGCGGAGAAGATCCTGGCGCTGCTGGGCCGGCTGCCCGAGCCGCTCGCGCAGGTGGCCGTCGCCGTCCGGCGTCCGCGGGGCGACGAGCGCTCGGCGTGGTTCACCTTCCGTCCCGGGCCCGACCGGCGGCCCGTCGAGGACACCACGCTGCGCGGGCTGCACCCGATGGTCGCCGAGCGGCTGGGCCTGTGGCGCTTCGGCGACTTCACGCTCACGCGGCTGCCCTCGCCCGTCGACGTCCACCTGTTCCGCGCCGTCGGCCGCAACGTGCCCGACGACGTGCGCCTGCTCGCGCTGTCCGACGTCCGCGACGTCACCGTGCAGCGCGCCGACGACGGCACGATCCGCGCGATCCCGCAGCTCGAGCACGTCCTCGACGCCTGCCTCGACGCACTGCGCTCGGCCCGCGCCGCCAGCCGCGCCGACGCGAAGCTGGAGTGGAACCGCGTCCTGCTCTACGTGTGGCCGGTCGCGGACCTCCCGCTCGCCGACCTCGACTCGCTGGTCCGCCTGCTCGCACCACGCAGCGACGCGCTCGGGCTGGAGCAGGTGATGGTGCAGTTCCGGCTGGCCGATCCGGCGGGTGGGGAGCCCTCGGAGCAGCTGCTGCGCCTGTCGCGCCCGCCCGGCGCCGGGCTCACGGTGCGGGTCACCGACCCGCCCACGGAGCCGATGCGCGAGCTCGACGCCTACGCGCAGAAGGTGATCCGCGCGCGGCGCCGCGGCGCGGTCTACCCCTACGAGCTCGTGCCGATGCTGCTGCGCAACCCCGACCCCGGGGGCCGGCCGGGAGTGTTCACGGAGTACGACCTCGGCGAGGGCGGCTCGCCCGTCGTCGTCGAGCGCCCGCCCGGCGGCAACACCGCCAACCTCGTGCTCGGCACGATCACCACGCCGACCGAGCGCTACCCCGAGGGCATGACGCGCGTCGTCCTGATCGGCGACCCGACGAAGGCCCTGGGCGCGCTGGCGGAGCCCGAGTGCGCGCGCGTGATGGCCGCGCTGGAGCTCGCGCGGCGCCTCGACGCGCCGATCGAGTGGTTCGCGGTGTCGGCCGGCGCGAAGATCGCGATGGACTCCGGCACCGAGAACATGGACTGGATCTCCCGCGTGCTGCGCGGGATCATCGAGTTCACGCAGGCCGGCGGCGAGCTCAACGTGGTGGTCACCGGCATCAACGTCGGCGCCCAGCCGTACTGGAACGCCGAGGCCACGATGCTCATGCACACCAAGGGCATCCTGGTGATGACGCCGGAGAGCGCGATGGTGCTCACCGGGAAGCAGAGCCTCGACTACTCCGGCGGCGTCAGCGCCGAGGACAACTTCGGCATCGGCGGCTACGACCGGATCATGGGCCCGAACGGGCAGGCGCAGTACTGGGCGCCCGACCTGTCCGGCGCCGTCGACGTCCTGCTGGCCCACTACGGGCACACCTACCGCGCGCCGGGTGAGCGGTTCCCGCGGCCCGCGCCGTCGTCCGACCCTGTCGACCGCGACGTCTCGCCGTCGCCGCACAGCGGGCCGGGCTGCGACTTCACGACCGTCGGCGAGATCTTCTCCTCGGTCACGAACCCCGAGCGCAAGAAGCCCTTCGACATCCGCTCGGTCATGGCCTCGGTCGCCGACGCCGACCACCCGACGCTGGAGCGCTGGGCCGACATGATCGACGCCGAGGGCGTGGTCGTGATGGACGCGCACCTGGGCGGGCAGCCCGTCGCGATGCTGGGGATCGAGTCGCGGCCGCTGCCGCGGCGCGGGCGGATCCCCGTCGACGGGCCGTCGTCGTTCACGGCGGGCACGCTGTTCCCGAAGTCGTCGAAGAAGACGGCGCGGGCGATCAACGCGGCCAGCGGCAACCGCCCGCTGGTGGTGCTGGCCAACCTGTCGGGCTTCGACGGGTCGCCGGAGTCGCTGCGCGAGGTGCAGCTGGAGAACGGCGCGGAGATCGGGCGGGCCGTCGTCAACTTCGACGGGCCGATCGTGTTCTGCGTGGTGTCGCGCTACCACGGCGGCGCGTTCGTCGTGTTCTCGAAGACGCTGCACGACAACATGCAGGTCGCCGCCGTCGAGGGCTCCTACGCGTCGGTGATCGGCGGCGCGCCCGCCGCGGCGGTCGTCTTCGCGGGCGAGGTCAACAAGCGCACGGCGGCCGATCCGCGGGTGGCCGGGCTGGTCGCCCGGATCGCCGAGGCCGAGCAGGCGGGCGACGACGCCGAGGCCGGGCGGCTCACCGCGGAGCTGGCGGCGGTGCGGCCCAGCGTGCGCTCGGAGAAGCTGGGGCAGGTGGCCGACGAGTTCGACACCGCGCACAGCGTGCAGCGGGCGAAGCGGGTGGGCTCGATCGACGAGATCGTGCCGGGCCCTGAGCTGCGGCCCTACCTCATCGCCGCGGTGCGCAAGGGGATGGAGCGGGCGCTGGCGCAGGCCTGACCCGTGAGTGGATACGAGTGCTCCGGCACCCGTATCCACTCACGGGTGGCGTCAGCCGCACACCGACTTCGCCCGCAGCACCCGGGTCACCGCCGCCGTGTTCTCCCCCGCGTCCAGGGTGCCCGCGGCCAGGGCCGGCTCCAGCGCGTCGAGGATCGGCTCCGGGTCGCCGCCCGCCGACCACAGGGCCACGTCGGCCCCGGCGTCCAGCGCGGCGAGCACCGCCTCGGGCAGCTCGTACTGCCCCGTGACGGCCTTCATCGCGCCGAGGTCGTCGGTGTAGACGACGCCGGCGAAGCCGTACTCGTCGCGCAGCAGCGCGTACACCGCCGGGGTGAGCGAGCTGGGGAGGCCGTCGGTGAGGCCGGGGACGTCGAGGTGCCCGACCATCACCGCGGCCGGCAGCGGGCCCGTCGCCAGCGGGGCGCCGGGGCCGACGAGGTCGGCGTAGGGGCGCAGGTCGGCGCCGCGCAGGTCCTCGAGCGGCGGGGTGGTGACGCGCCCGGCGTGCGAGTCGCCGTCGGCCCGGCCGTGGCCGGGGAAGTGCTTGACCACCGGCTCGATCCCGGCCTCCCGCAGGCCCTCGGCGAACGCGAGGGCGTAGCGCGTGACGTCGTCGGGGTCGGTGCCGAAGGACCGGTCGCCGATCACCTCCCGGGCGGACTGCCCGCCGAGGTCGACGACCGGCGCGATGTCCTGCGTGACGCCGCGGGCCGCCAGCGCGCGGCCGCGCTGCAGCGCGAGCGCCCGCACCTCGTCGGTGGTCAGCCCGCTCATCTCGCGGGCGCTGGGCAGGTCGCCGTCGAGCTCGTCGACGCGCTGCACGCGCCCGCCCTCGTCGTCGACGGCCACGGTGACCGGGATCCGCGCCCCGGCCTGCAGCGCGCGCAGCGCCTGGTCGCGCAGCAGCGCCGTGGCGTTGCCGGGCAGGAACACCCCGCCCACCTGCGAGGTGCGCACGGTCTCCGCCGCCCCTGCCGGGTCGGCCGCGTCGACGCCCACCATGAGCCGCTGCGCGAGCAGGGCCCGCGGCGACATCGCGGCGACGACGGCGGCGCAGTCGGGCAGCCGGTCGTCGACGGGGGCGGGCGCGGCCGCGCGCGCGGCCAGGGGCACCGGCGCCGCGGGGGCGGGACCGGTCGGCACCAGGAACGCCCCCGTGCACGCCAGCACCCCGGCCGCCAGCCCGACGAGCCACGGCCCGGCCGACCGGCGGGCCGGGACGGCGCGGGCGCGCAGGCGGACGGACGAGTGGTGCGTGTGGGGGCGGCTCATCACCGCTCATCCTCCACCCCGCGGCCCGCGACGACACTCACACCCGACGCGCGCGTCGGGGTATGACCTCACGAACATGGGTCGACTGGCGGTTGTGATCACCGTGTGAGATCACGTTGGGTAGGGACCGTGAAGCCGTTCGTGATCAACAGCCACGGCAAGCTCGTGTTCCCCGCGACGATCCTCGGGGAACTCGACTTCTCGGTCCTCGACACCCTCGAGCAGTTCACGGCCGTCATCGGGAGGGACTACGAGTCCAAGGCCCCGACCGGCACCGACCTGCTGCAACGGGTCGAGGCCGGTGCCTACGACAGCCGGTTCGCGCTCCTGCGCGACCTGGCCCAGAACCTGTTCTGGGTCAACCGCTACTCCATGACCATGTTCGACAAGAGACCCACCCGCTTCCGCGACCTGCCGCGCACGCGCGGTGACGTCTTCCTCCCCGTCCTCACCCCGTGGGAGGACGGCGAGCGCAAGGTCGCGGCCGTCGAGCAGGCCTACCGGTCCCTGCCCGCCACCTACGACGCCGAGGCGGAGGACCGCGCGTTCGCGCTGCTGTTCGACGTCTTCCGGCACAAGCGCCACCACGCCACGGAGCTGCCGGCGATCAAGCCGACGGTGGCCGAGCTGCTCGCGCAGCCCGAGGCGCTCACCTGGGTCCTGCCCGCGCACGACCCGGACTTCCCGACCTTCTCGGTCGCCGACATCCTCGACGCCGACGAGTCGGTGCCCGAGCTGGAGGCGCTCTCGCGCTGGGCGATGGTGCTGCACAACCAGTACCCGTGGGAGCGCGCCGAGACGGCGCTGCGGCCCGTCGGCGAGATCGGCGACGACGACGTCGTGATCGCGCTGCACCCGCGCAACCGCGACGTCAGCGCGTTCATCGAGCGCGTCCGCTCCGGCACGTCCGCGACGGCGTCGGTGCTGCCGCCGCCGCTGCCGCCCGTCGAGCCGGTCACGCCCTACCCGCCGACGCGGGTGCGCGAGGCCTTCGCGGTCAAGCCGGTGCTGGAGGCGCTGTCGGTGGTGCGGGGCGAGCTCGTCTGCTCCAACGACGACGTCATCCGCAACGCCAGCTTCTCCTGGTCGCCGATGAGCGCGGCGGAGATCAGCAAGAAGACCGGCATCGACGAGCGCCGCTACTCGGAGCGGCCGCTGGAGCAGCTCGCCCTCGACGCGGCGCTCGCCGCACTGGAGCACTCCGGCCGCACGCCGGCCGAGATCGGCGCGGTCCTCGTCGCCACCTGCACCAGCGAGCGGCTGATCCCGTCCGTGGCGTGCTGGCTGTCGGGCCAGCTGGGCATCCTGCAGACGCACATGTCGGCCGACATCGTCGCGGCCTGCGCGGGCCTGCCCTACGGGCTGTCGGAGGCCGTGCGCCTGCTGCAGGAGGTCCAGCGGCCGGTGCTGCTCGTGTGCGTCGAGAAGTTCTCGGACAAGATCGGCGCGGTCCGCACCTCGCGCATGATCTTCGGCGACGGCGCGGCCGCGATCGTGGTGGCGCCCGGCGAGACCAGCGACGTCGAGCTGCTGCAGACCTACGCCAGCGGGCCGGTCAGCGAGGTCAACTCGATCATCTGGCCGAACCCGGAGTTCGACAACGACATCACCGTCTACGGGCCCGAGGTCAAGTCGCTGGTGCAGCGCTACCTCGACCAGATGCTCGGCGAGCTGGCCACCGAGCCCGACCCCGACGAGCCGGGCCGCCCGATGATCGACTCGATCGACCTCATCGTGCCGCACCAGGCCAACAAGACGATGATCCTGGGCCTGGCCGACAAGGCCGGGCTCTCGCACGACCAGCTGTACTTCGACATCGAGACGATGGGCAACGTCTCCGCCGCATCCATCCCGATCGCCATCGCGGACGCCGTGCGCGACGGCGTGATCGACTCTCCCGTCCGGGTCTTCGCGCCCGGGTTCGGGGCGGGCGCGGTCGGCGGCTACGCCGTGCTCCGCGTCGACCCGTCGATCGTCGCCCCGGAACGCGCGGCGACGTCCGGCACCACCGACGGCCCGCGCGCGGCCGAGCGACCCACCACCACTGACGACGTCCGCGTGGCGTTCGGGGAATGAGGGACACCATGACCGACAGGCGAGTGGCCATCGTGACGGGCGGGGCCCGCGGCATCGGCGCGGCCATCACCACCGCGCTGGCGAAGTCCGGCGTGCACGTGGCGGCCGGGTACAGCTCCAACAGCCAGGCCGCCGAGGAGCTGGCCGAGAAGCTGGGTGCCGAGGGCGCCTCGGTGTCGACGCACCAGGGCAACGTCGGCTCGCCCGACGACTGCCAGCGCGTCGTGGGCGAGGTGCTCGAGCAGTACGGGCGCGTCGACTACCTCGTGAACAACGCGGGCGTGACCGTCGACAAGACCATGCGCAAGATGTCGGTCGAGGACTGGCACGCGGTGCTGCGCGTCAACCTCTCCGGCGCGTTCTACATGACCAAGCCGGTGCTCGACCACATGCTCGAGAAGAAGTTCGGGCGCATCGTCAACATCAGCTCGGTGATCGGCCAGATGGGCAACATCGGCCAGGTCAACTACGCCGCCTCCAAGGCCGGCCTCTTCGGCCTCACCCAGAGCCTGGCGCGCGAGACGGCGAGCAAGGGCATCACCGTCAACTGCGTGGCGCCGGGCTACATCGAGACCGAGATGGTGGCGGCGATCCCGAAGGAGGCCTTCGACAAGATCGTCGCGAAGGTGCCTGTGGGGCGGCTGGGGCAGGCGTCGGAGATCGCGCGGGCCGTGCAGTTCCTGGTCGACGACGAGGCCGGCTACATCACCGGCAGCGTCATCTCGGTGAACGGCGGGATGGACATGTAGGTGTCGCGCCCGCCCCGCCGCCGCGCTGTTGACGGGTGGCGGGGTGGGGCGCACCGCGTGGTCGTCGCGCCGCGATCACCGGCGGCGGGGCAGGAACGTGACACCAGCGTCCTCCGGACGACCGTGACGGCGCACTCCCGACGATCACCGGCGGCCGCACCCTCCGCACGCCACCGCTCGCCCTTGATCGCCGCGAACCGCACCTCACGTTCTCGGCGGCAAACGTGGTGTGCGGTCGGCAGCGATCACCGTCGCGCCGGCGAGCGGGCCTCAGCTGATCGACGGCACCCGCTCCCCCTCCACCGGCTCACCGGGCGGGGTGCCGTCGCCGAAGGGGCGGCCGCCGAGGGCCTCGCGGCCGTGGGGGTCGAGCCAGGGGCGGACGTCGGGGCCCAGGGGCACCACGCCGCTCGGGTTGATCGTGTGGTGCACGCCGTAGTAGTGCTGCTTGATCTGCACGAAGTCGGTGGTGTCACCGAAGCCGGGGGTCTGGAAGAGGTCGCGGGCGTAGGCCCACAACACCGGCATCTCGGCCAGCTTCTGCCGGTTGCACTTGAAGTGGCCGTGGTAGGCGGCGTCGAAGCGGACGAGGGTGACCCAGAGGCGGATGTCGGCCTCGGTGATCGTGTCGCCGACGAGGTAGCGGCGGTCGGCCAGGCGCTCGGACAGGGCGTCGAGGCGGCCGAACAGCTCGCCGTAGGCCTTCTCGTAGGCCTCCTGCGTGCTCGCGAACCCGCACTTGTAGACGCCGTTGTTGACGTCCTCGTAGAACGAGGCGATGACCTCGTCGATCTCGTCGCGGTGCGCCTGCGGGTAGAGGTCGGGGGCGCCGGGGCGGTGGTGGGCGGTCCACTGCGTGGAGAAGTCCAGCGTCAGCTGCTGGAAGCCGTTGGTGGCGACCTTCCCGCTGCTCACCTCGACCATCGCCGGCACCGTGACGCCGGCGTCGAAGTCGGGGTCGGCGGCGCGGTAGGCCTCGCCGAGGTACTCGATGCCGAGCACCGGGTCCTTGCAATCGGGGTCGAGGTGGAACCGCCAGCTGCGCTCGTCGTGCAGCGGGCCCGCGATCCCCATCGAGATCGCCGGGTCCAGCCCGAGCAGCCGCCGCACGATCACCGAGCGGTGCGCCCACGGGCACGCCCGCGCGACGACGAGCCGGTAGCGGCCCGCCTCGACCGGCCAGGCCGTGGACCCGTCGGAGGTGATGCGCGCGTCGAGCGCGACGGGCTCCCGTTCGAAACCGCCTTCGGTCATGCCCCGAGCCTAGATCGGCCCGCGGCGGCCCGCCGGTCGGTCAGTCGTCCTCGCCGCCGTCGTCGTCGCCCTCGTCCTGCTGGTTCGACACGCCGGGGCCGTCGTCGTCGTCGCCCTCGGCGGGGCCGCAGGCGGCTCCGGTGCTGAGCAGGATCGCGGCGCCGGCGGCCGCGGCCACCACGGTGCGCTTCACGGTCGAATGTCCCATGTGCGCAGCTTCCCACGCCGGGCCGTCGGACCGGTCCCCGGCGGAGTCGTGGTCGGCCTCGTGGTCGTCCTCGAACACCCAGAACCGCAGCAGCAGGAACCGGCCCGCGCCGCCCAGCACGCTGGCGGCCGCGACGGTGGCCGACTCGAGCAGCGGCGTCGGCGAGTCGACGGCCGTGTGCAGCGCGAGCAGCACCAGCGAGCTGTAGACCGCGTAGAACGCGACCATCCCGACGGTCTGCACGTGCGCGCGCCAGGGGTGGACCTCCTCGCCGCTGAACGTGAAGCGGCGGTTGACCTCGGTGCTCACCAGCGTGCTGACCACCAGCGCCGCGAGGTTGGCCGGCAGCAGCTCCATCGAGGTCCGCAGCGTGAGGTAGACGAGCGCGTTGACCAGCGTCCCGACGCCCCCGGCGACGACGTAGCGGGCGATCTGGGCGGCCACGGGGTGCCGCTCGCGCAGCGAGTGGCCCGGTGCGCGTGACGCCGTCAGCACCACCATCCCGCACCCCCCTCCGCCTCGACCCCAGCTCATCACACGGGACGAGGTGAGCGCTGTCGCTCACCTGTGTGAACGCTGTGAGCACGGCAGGATTTCCCGACCGCGTCATGATCTACGCGTGAGGGTCCTCACCGGTTCGGCCGGGGAGGGCGCGGGAGGGGCTCAGATGACGAAGAACACCGTCTCGCCCTCGCCGCGCAGGCGGATGTCGAAGCGCAGCTCCCCCGGCCCGGCGTCGGTGGCGACGAGGGTCGCGGCGCGGTCGGGCGGCAGCGCCGACAGCACCGGGTCGGCGGCGTTGGCCGCCGCCTCGTCGGGGAAGTAGATGCGGGTGACGACGCGGTCGAGCAGCCCCCGGGCGAACACCGAGACGTCGACGTGCGGGGCCTGGCCGTCGCCGGTCGCCCCCGGCTTCACGGTGACGACCTCCCACGAGCCGTCCGGGCGGGTGGAGGCGCGGCCGAAGCCGAACAGCGGGTCGTCGAAGCGGCCCTCGGCGTCGGCCTGCCAGGTCTCGATCAGCCCGTCGGGGACCGGCTCGCCCGCCCCGTCGTAGAGCGTCCCGGAGATCCGCACCGCGCCGGGGCTCCCCGCCGGCACCACGAGGTGGCCGTCGGGCCAGGTCAGGCCGATCGACAGGAACGGGCCGACGGTCTGGGACGGCGTCTCACTCATGAGGCTCCTCGAACGGGGTCTGGTCGCGGCCGCGCAGCACGACGTCGAAGCGGTAGGCCAGTGCCCAGTCGGCGCGGGTGGCGTCGAGGTCGAACGTGGACACCATCCGCATCCGCGCCTTCTCGTCGGGCACCGAGCCGAAGATCGGGTCCTGGGCGAACAGCGGGTCGTCCGGGAAGTACATCTGCGTGACGAGCCGCTGGGTGAACGCGCGCCCGAACAGCGAGAGGTGGATGTGGGCGGGGCGCCAGGCGTTGTGGTGGTTGCCCCACGGGTAGGCGCCGGGCTTGATCGTCGTGAACGAGTACGAGCCGTCGGAGCCGGTGACCACGCGGCCGCCGCCGGTGAAGTTCGGGTCGAGCGGCGCGGGCCAGTCGTCGCGGGCGTGGGCGTAGCGGCCCGCCGCGTTGGCCTGCCAGATCTCGACGAGCGAGTCGGGCACGGCGCGCCCGTCGGAGTCCAGGACGCGCCCGAACACGATGATCCGCTGCCCGATCGGCTCCCCCGCGTGCTGGCGGGTGAGGTCGTGGTCGGACGGGCCGGACGGGCCGGCGAGCGCGGGCCCGGCCAGCTCCGTGAGTCCCTGCGGCAGCACGACGGGCGCGTGCGACGGCGCGCGCAGCGCGGTGCTGCGGTAGCCCGGCGACAGCAGCGGCGGGTGCGTGCCGTCGGCGGCGGGGCGGTAGGTCATCAGACGCTCCCGTGGGGCAGGCCGACGTAGTTCTCGGCGAGGGTGGTGGCCGCGGCACGCGAGCTGACCGTCTGGCGCAGCTGGGAGAGCTGCAGCCTGCGGTCGAACGCGTCGGCGGCCGGGTCGGTGTGCAGCATCGATGTCATCCACCAGGAGAAGTGCTCGGCGCGCCACACCCGGCGCAGGCAGGTGTCGGAGTAGCCGTCGATCCCGGTGTCGTCGCCGTCCTGCAGGTGGGTGGTGAGCGCGTCGGCCAGCACCCGGACGTCGGCGATCGCGAGGTTCATGCCCTTCGCCCCGGTCGGCGGGACGATGTGCGCGGCGTCGCCGGCCAGGAACAGCTTCCCGTGCCGCATCGGCTCGGTGACGAAGCTGCGCATCCCGGTGACGCCCTTCTCCAGCAGCGGGCCCTCGTTGATCTCGGTGCCCAGCCGCTCGTGCAGCTCGTCCCAGATCCGGGCGTCCGACCAGTCGTCGGCGTCGGTGTCGACCGGGACCTGCAGGTACAGCCGCGTGATCTCGGGGCTGCGCATCGAGTAGAGGGCGAAGCCGCGCTCGTGGTGGGCGTAGACGAGCTCGTCCTGGGTCGGGGCGGCCTTCGCGAGGATCCCCAGCCAGGCGAACGGGTACTGCCGGTCGTGCGCGGTGTGCGGCACGCAGGCGCGGCTGACGCCGTGGAACCCGTCGGCGCCGACGACGACGTCGCAGCGGAGCTCGCCGCCGTCGAAGTGGATCACCGGATCGCTCGTGACGTCCTCGATCCGGACGCCCGACACCTCGAACCGCACGTCGCCGCCGTCGGCGAGCCGGGCCGCGATGAGGTCCTTGACGACCTCCTGCTGCCCGTAGACGACGATGCCGCGCCCGGTGAGGTCGGCGAAGTCGATGCGGTGCTCCTCGCCGTCGAAGCGCAGGGAGACGCCCTCGTGCGCCATGCCCTCGCGGTCGAGGCGCTCGCCGAGGCCGACCTCCCGCAGCAGCTCGACGGTCGGGTGCTCCAGCACGCCGGCCCGCACCCGCTTCTCGACGTACTCGCGGCTGCGCGCCTCCAGCACCACCGACTCGATCCCCCGCCGGGCGAGCAGGTGCGACAGGAGCAGCCCCGCCGGTCCCGCGCCCACGATGCCCACCTGTGTCCGCATGGGCGCCACGATGACGGAGCGGGCCGCCCGAACTCGACGGGCCTTCCGCTGAACGGAAGGATGGCCCGCGTGGGCGACACGGTGACGGCGCGCGTGCTGGGCGTCCTCGACGCGTTCTCCGCCGAGCACCCCGAGCTCACGCTGACCGAGATCGCGCGCCGGTCGGCGCTCCCGCTGTCGACGGCGCACCGGCTCGTCGCCGAGCTCGCCGGCTGGGGCGCGCTGGAGCGCGGCGACGACGGGCGCTACCGGATCGGTCTGCGGCTGTGGGAGGTCGGCGCGCTGGCCCCGCGGTCGGTGGGCCTGCGCGAGGCCGCGATGCCGTTCCTCACCGACCTGCACGAGGTCACCGGCGAGAACGTGCAGCTCGCGGTACTCGACGGCGCCGAGGTCGTGTACGTCGACCGGATCTCCGGGCGCGGCGCCGTCAACGTCATCACCCGCGTCGGCGGGCGGCTGCCGCTGCACGCCACCGGGGTCGGGCTGGTGCTGCTCGCGCATGCCCCCGCAGCGCTGCAGGAGCAGGTGCTGGCCGCCCCGCTGCGCCGCTACACCGAGCGCACGATCTGCGCGCCGGCCGAGCTGCGCCGGGTGCTCGCCGACGTGCGGCGCACCGGGGTGGCGGTGAGCGACCGGCAGATCGAGCTCGTGGCGCTGTCGGTCGCCGCGCCGGTCCGCGGGCCGCGCGACGAGGTGGTGGCGGCCCTGTCGGTCGTGGTCCCCGCGGCCACGTCCGACGCGCGGGCCTACGTGCCGGTGGTGCGGGCGGCGGCCCGGGGTGTGTCGCGGTCGCTCGGGGCGTCCGGCTGACGGCACTTGCGTCCACGTGCTTCCAGCCGCAACGATCCCGACGATGGACGTCGTCGAGTTCCGGCCCACCCCCGACCAGTACGCCTGGACCTTCGGCGGGGTCGCGCCGAGCCACCGCATCCGCCCCGGCACCGTGCTGAAGCTGTGGACCGAGGACGCGTTCTCCGGTCGCCTGCAGCGCACCACGGACATGCCGTCGCAGGTGCTGGACATGACGCAGGTCAACCCGCAGACCGGCCCGTTCTTCGTCGAGGGCGCCGAGCCGGGCGACACGCTCGCGATCCACATCGTCGACCTGACGCCCGCGCGCGACTGGGCCGCGTCGACGACGATCCCGTTCTTCGGCGCGCTCACCCACCCGTCGACGCTGCACGAGCCGCTGCCCGAGCGGACGTGGATCTACCAGCTCGACCGGGCCGCGGGCACCGTCCGGTTCGAGTCGGCCGCGCTCACCCTCGACCTGCCCCTGGAGCCGATGCTGGGCACCGTCGGGGTGGCGCCGCCCGGGCGCGAGGTGCGGTCGAGCCTGGTGCCCGACACGTTCGGCGGCAACATGGACACCCCGGAGATGAAGCCGGGCACCACCTGCTACCTGGGTGTCAACGTCGAGGGCGCGCTGTTCTCCGTCGGGGACGGGCACTACCGGCAGGGCGAGGGCGAGAGCTGCGGCACCGCGGTCGAGGGCGCGATGGACGTGACGCTGATCGTCGAGCTGATCAAGGGCGGCGCGCCCGCGTGGCCCCGTCTGGAGCACGACGACCACTACGCCGTGGTCGGTTCCGCCCGCCCCCTGGAGGACGCGTGGCGCGCGAGCCAGGTGGGGATGGTCGCGTGGCTCGGCGAGCTGTACGGGCTCGACCGCCTCGACGCCTACCAGCTCCTCACGCAGGTGGCGCTCTCCCCGCTGGCCAACGTGTGCGACACCAACTACAGCGCGCTCACCAAGATCGAGAAGCGCCTGCTCCCCGACGCCGCCGCACACGGCGGCATGCACTCCCACCTGCGCTCCCTAGCGATTGGACTGACCTGATGGATCTCCAGCTGGCCGGCAAGACCGCGCTCGTCACCGGCGGCACGAAGGGCATCGGGCGCGCCGTCGTCGAGGCGCTGCTCGCGGAGGGCGCGTCCGTCGCGTTCTGCGCGCGCACCGCGGACGACGTCGAGAAGGCCGAGGCCGAGCTGGGGTCCGCCGCCGCGGGCACCGCCGTCGACGTCGCCGACGGCGCGGCGCTCGCCGCCTGGGTCGCCGCGAGCGCCGAGCGCTTCGGGCGGGTGGACGTCGCCGTGGCCAACGTCAGCGCGCTGGCGATCGGGCCGGGCGAGGACAACTGGAAGGCCGGCTTCGAGGTCGACCTCATGCACACCGTGCGCCTGTGCGAGGCGGCGCTCCCGCACCTGCTCCGGACGCAGGGGTCGATCGTCGCGATCTCCTCGGTGTCCGGCCGCGAGATCGACTTCGCCAAGGACGCCTACGGCACGATGAAGGCCGCGGTCGTGCACTACGTCGCCGGGCTCGCCCTCGAGCACGCCGCCGCGGGCGTGCGCGCCAACTGCGTCTCCCCCGGCAACACCTACTTCCCCGGCGGGGTGTGGCAGGGCATCGAGGGCGGCAACCCCGACCTGTTCGCCACCGCGCTGGGCATGAACCCCACCGGGCGGATGGCCCGGGCCGAGGAGATCGCCTACGCCGTGACGATGCTGGCCAGCCCGCGCGCGTCGTTCATCACGGGCACCAACCTCGTCGTCGACGGCGCCCTGACCCGCGGGGTGCAGCTCTAGCCATGCGCGAGTTCCGCATCGACGTCCCGCAGGCCGACCTCGACGACCTGCGCGACCGCCTCGCCCGCACGCGCTGGCCCGAGCCCGCCACCGTCGAGGGGTGGCAGCAGGGCGTGCCGCTCGACTACGCCCGCGAGCTCGTCGAGCACTGGACCACGGTCTACGACTGGCGCCGCTGCGAGGCCGAGCTCAACGCCCTGCCGCAGTTCACCACCCCGCTCGACGGCGGCGGCGACGACTCCTGCCAGATCCACTTCCTGCACGTCCGCTCGCGCCACGAGGGCGCGTTCCCGCTGCTGCTCACGCACGGCTGGCCGGGCTCGGTGATCGAGTTCCTCGACGTCGTCGAGGCCCTGACCGACCCGCCCGACCCGCGCGACGCCTTCCACCTCGTCATCCCGTCGCTGCCCGGCTACGGCTTCAGCGCGAAGCCGTCGACGTCGGGCTGGGGCGTCGAGCGGATCGCGACGGCGTGGGCGCAGCTCATGGACCGCCTCGACTACGACCGCTACGGCGCCCAGGGCGGCGACTGGGGCGCCATGATCACCTCGGCGCTGGGCACCGGGATGCCCGACAACGTCGCCGGCATCCACGTGACGCTCCCGCTCGCCCAGCGCCCGCCCGAGGGCTCCGTGCCGCCGCTGACCAAGGCCGAGGAGGCCGCGCTCACCGACCGGCGCTACTTCGAGACCCACCGCTCGGGCTACTCCGCGATCCAGGCCACGCGCCCGCAGACCCTGGGCTACGGCCTGGCCGACTCCCCCGTCGCCCAGTGCATGTGGGTCGTGGAGAAGTTCTGGGACTGGACCGACAGCGCCGGGCCCCCGGAGAACGTCGTCCCGCGCGACCGGATGCTCGACGACGTGATGCTGTACTGGCTGCCGGGCACCGGGGCGTCGTCGGCGCGGCTGTACTGGGAGAGCTACCGCCGCCGCCGGCTCGACCCCGTCGAGGTGCCCACCGGCATCACGCTGTTCCCCAAGGAGCTGTGGCGGCTGCCGCGGTCCTGGCTGGAGCGCCGCTACACCGACATCCGGCACTGGAGCCAGCCCGACGTCGGCGGCCACTTCCCGTCGGTGGAGCAGCCGGAGATCTTCGTCGACGAGGTGCGCGCGTTCTTCCGGATGGTGCGGTAGCTAGCGGAAGGTCAGCACCGACGCCGTGAAGCCGTGCAGGTGGTTGCGCCCGCCGACCGGCCCGATCTCCCCGGCGGCGAAGAACCCGGCCACCCCGGCGTCGCCCAGGACGCGGCGCAGCAGGGCGGGGTCGTGGTCGGCCGAGGGGAACATCGTGGTGCCGCGGCCGTTGCAGGAGAACAGCAGCGCGCCCGACACCGGCTCGGTGCCCAGCAGCTCCTCGAGGTCCTCGCCCGCGCCCGCGGCGTCGCGCACCTGGAACCGCACGGTCTGCCCCACCTCGACGAGCTCGCCGATCGCGACCGCTCCCGCCTCGGGGTCGACGCCGGTGACGCCGCGGATGAGGAAGTCGCCGCGGCCGTGGTCGTCGGCGTACTCGTCGATGGCGATGCCGACGTGCAGCCCGCGCCCGGCGAGCTCCTGCTCGGCGGGCGGCAGCGACGTCACGATCTCGGCGAGGCGCCGGTAGGCGGGCGAGCCGGCCAGCTCGTGCAGGACGTTGCGCTCGGCGCGCGTCACGACCATCGCGGGGCCGATCGGGCGGCACCCCTGGCTGACGACGGTGCGGACGCCCGCGTCGCCGCCGAGCACCACGCCGACGCCGCCGCGCTCGTGCACCTCGCCGTCGAGGAACAGGCGGTTGGCGCCAGGGCCGCCGGGCGCGCCCGCGAGCCCGCCGACCACGGGGAACCCGGGGTTCACCGCGTTGGCGTGCTCCAGGAACCCGCCGACCGGGAACGAGTAGGGGTCGACGACGAGCGCGGCGACGCGGTCGTCGGAGCGCGGGACGGGCATCCCGGCGACCCGGATCCCGCCCTCCGCCTGCTCCGCGACGAGCCGGACGGCGCGGACCGTGGCGCCGGGCAGCACGGCCGCCCACACCGCGACGGCCGGGCCGTGCTCGACGCCCCGCCCGTCGCCGATCACGCCGCCCGAGGTGCCCCCGATGCTGGTGCGGGCCCCGGCCAGCTCCATCGCGCGCAGCCCGGCGGCCCCGGCCGCGTCGGCGCCGAGGCGGCCCGGCGCGACGAACACCCCCAGCAGGTCGGGCACGGCGCCCTCGAGCGGGGCCAGCGCCTGCGCGACCGCGACCTCGGCGGCGCCCAGCAGGTCGGGGCCGACCGCGAGCCCGTCCCCGAACCGCCGCGATCCCGTCATGACGCCCATCGTCACACGGACCGGGCCCCCGCGGCCGTCCCGGATCGGCGGACGGACCCTTCTCGCCAATGAATTGCAGTGGATAATGGATGGCCGAAACGTCAGGAATGGGGTGCCGGGCGCAGCCGGCCGGGCCGCGGCCACATTCGCGCCGACGCGATCCCGACCACCTCCGCGGGCCCCAGGACGCGGGAGTCGGTGGAGCCGAACGGGTTGTCCCCGAGCACCCACCACCCCCCGTCCTCGGGGCGCACCGCACGCTTCACCGACAGCTGCTCGGGCCGTGCTGACCAGCGCACGAGCACCACGTCACCGGGTGAGGGCTCCCCGCCGAACCGCACCAGCAGGACGTCGCCGTCGCGCACCGCCGGGGACATCGACGGACCCCGCACCGCGACCCGCCGCCACCACCGCACACCGATCTCCATCCCGTTCTCGGAACGACGCGGGAGTAGGGTGGCAGAAGCGAGAACGATCATCGAACGAGGAAGGACACAATGCGGATGCTGTCCCGTATTCTCCGCCCGCGGCTGGAGGCCACCGCGCACTGCGACCTCCCCTGCGGCGTGTACGACCCGGCCCAGGCGCGCATCGAGGCCGAGTCGGTCAAGGCCATCCAGGAGAAGTACCAGGGCAACGAGGACCCGGCCTTCCGGGTGCGCGCGATCGACATCAAGGAGCAGCGCGCCGACCTGGTCAAGCACCACCTGTGGGTGCTCTGGACCGACTACTTCAAGCCCCCGCACTTCGAGAAGTACCCGGAGCTGCACGAGCTGTTCAACAAGGCCACGAAGAAGGCCGGCGGCGGTGCCGACGGCGCCAAGTCCTCGATGGACCCGGCCACCGGCCAGGAGCTGCTCGACCTGATCGCCCAGATCGACAAGATCTTCTGGGAGACCAAGGCCGCTGCCTGACCCAGGCCCTCGACGGCGTCGGCCGGCGGACCCGTTCCGCCGGACGGCGCCGTTCGTCGTTCCCGAGTGCTCGGGGTTCCCGAGTGCCCGGGGCCGCAGCGGGTACCCGGTGGAGGTGAGCGAGCATCCGAACGCGGCCGCACGCGTCCTGTACCTGGTGGTCGGCGGCCTGCTCCTGCTGGCCGGGATCGCCCTCCTCGTGCTGCCCGGGCCCGGGCTGCTGCTCGTGCTCGGGGGCCTGCTCGTCCTGGCGCACGGGTTCCCCGCGGCCCAGCGGTACGTCGGGCCCGTCCGCCGGCGCGCGATGGACGCCGCCGACCAGAGCGTCGCCTCCCCGCTCCGGATCGCGTTCTCGGTGCTGACCGGCCTCGCCCTGGTCGTCGCCGGGGTGGTGTGGGGCCTGGTGCCCGGGCTGCCTCTGGGCGGCTGGCCCACCGGGTCGAGCCTGGTCCTGTCCGGGCTGGTCCTGCTCGGGCTGCTGGTCTTCAGCTACCGGCGGGTGCACGGACGCACCCGCGCCCCGGCCGGCGGGACCCGCACCGGGGGTTCGTCGCGGGGCGCACCGGGCCGGACCCCACACCGGTAGATCGACTCCGTAGATCGACTGCGGGGAGTGCCACGTGTGGCGTTTGTGACGGATGGGTACTAGCGCCCATCCGGACCCGGCGAGTACCGCCGGGGCCACCACACGAAGGGCTCACCGCCATGCTGGACAACATCGGAGCAGCACTGCGCGACGGGCTCAGCCTCGTCGCCCGGTTCGTGCCCCAGCTGCTGCTCTTCCTGGTCATCCTCCTCATCGGCTGGTTGATCGCCAAGGGCCTGCGCAAGGCCACGAACGCGATCCTGGAGCGGGTCGGCTTCGACCGCGCCGTCGAGCGCGGCGGCATCGGCCGCATGCTGTCGCAGTCGAAGTACGACGCCAGCGACCTGCTCGCCCTCGTCGTCTACTACGCCATCCTGCTGATCACGCTGCAGATCGCGTTCTCCGCGTTCGGGCCGAACCCGATCTCCGACCTGCTCACGCAGTTCGTCGCGTTCCTGCCGCGGATCGCCGTCGCCATCGTCATCGTCGTGATCGCCGCCGCCATCGCCGCGGCCGTGAAGGACCTCATCGGCGGTGCGCTAGGCGGCCTGTCCTACGGCCGCATCCTGGCCACCGTCGCGTCGGTCTTCATCATCGGCCTGGGCGTCATCGCCGCCCTCTCGCAGATCGGCGTCGCGATCGCGGTCACGCTGCCGGTGCTGATCACCGTGCTCGCCACCGTCGGCGGCATCCTCGTCGTCGGTGTCGGCGGCGGCCTGATCGCCCCGATGCGCCAGCGCTGGGAGCACATCCTGAACCGGGCCGAGCAGGAGGCGCCCCGGGCGGCCGCACAGGCCCGGACCAGCACCTCGGGGCCGACCACCGCGTCGTTCTCGTCCGAGCCGCCCACCGAGGAGATGCGCCCGGCCGCTCCCGTCACGCAGAGCGCGCCGACGGACCACCCGGGCAACGGGTCCGGCTCCTTCGCCCCCGACCCCACCACCGGCCGCACTCCCCAGTGACGCGCTCGCGGGGGCGGCGGCCGGCCACAGCAGCGCCGCCGTCCCCGCCCGGGCGTTCTCAGACCCTCTCGGCCAGCTTCCGCGGCGCCAGCAGGCGGTAGCTCTCGGTCAGCAGCTCCGTGAGCTCCCCCGGGTCCACCTCGGGCCCGGGGTCGAGCACCATCCCGACGATCTGCGGCCCCCACGGCGCGTCGAAGAACCGCGGTCCGGAGTGCTGCAGGGCGGCGAGCTCGGCCCCGGCGGAGTGGAACGTCAGGACCGTCGCCGGTCCGTCGGTGCCGGCCGCCCGGGCGTAGGCGGGCGGGTGACCGCCCTCGATCGGCAGCAGGTGGGCGAAGGTGCGCGTGCGGATCCGCCAGCGCACGCCGCGCCACGCGCGCTCCTCGTGCGCCTCGGGCAGGGCGAGGCAGAGCGGACGCACGACGGCGAGCAGCCCGTCCACCCCTAGCCCCGGACGGCCCGCAGCAGCAGGTGCATCGCCGCGTCGGTGGAGCGTTCGCGCACGTCGGAGCGGCCCCCGGGCAGTCGCGGGTCGCGGGCGATGACCAGGCCGTCGGCGGTGGTGACGCAGAAGCAGACGTAGCCGACGGGCTTCGCCTCCGTGCCGCCGCCCGGCCCGGCGACCCCGGTGATGCCGATGCCGACGTCGGCCCCGAGCCGCTCGCGGGCGCCGTCGGCCAGGGCGCGGGCCACCTCGGGCGAGACGGCGCCGTGCTCGGCGATCATCTCCGCGGGCACCCCGAGCAGCGCGGTCTTCGCCGCGTTCGAGTAGGCGACCACCCCGCCGGCGACGTAGGCGCTCGACCCGGCGCGGTCGATCAGCCGCGAGGCCAGCATGCCGCCGGTGCACGACTCCCCGGTGGCGACGGTCCAGCCCTTGTCGAGCAGGCCGGTGGCGACGAGCTCGTCGGTGCTGGTGCCGTCGGCGCTGACCAGGTGCCGCTCGTGCGCGGCGATCAGCGCGTCGGCCAGCGCGTCGGCCGACGCACCCGGCCCGGGACGCACGTCCACCTCGAGCTCGGAGCGGCGCAGGCAGGTCGTGACCTCGATGCCGGAGAGGTCGAGGCCGCCCGCCTCGATGTCGCGCAGCGTCGCCGCGATCTCCGACTCGGGCAGCCCGAAGTAGCGCAGCGAGCGGGACCGCGCGGGCGGCACCGACTCGAGCAGCGCGCGCACCGGCTCCGCGGCGAGCGCGGCGGGCCACATGCCCTGCAGCTCGCGCGGCGGCCCGGGGAGCACGACGACGACCGGCCCGTCCGGCACTGTGACGACGAGTCCCGGCGCTGTGCCGACGGGGGCCAGCGCCGTGGCGCCGCGCGGCACCATCGCCTGCTTGCGGTTGGCCTCCTCCAGCGCCGGGCCGTCGAAGCCGGTGCGCCGCGCCCAGGCCGCGAGGATGTCGGCGATGTGCGCGCGCATCGGCTCGTCGAGCTCGAGCGGCACCCCGGCGAACCCGGCGACGACCTCGGCCGTGAGGTCGTCGGCCGTGGGACCCAGCCCGCCGCTGGTGACGACGAGCGCCGCACCCCGGACGAACTGCAGCGCGTCGGCCAGGTCGGCGGGACGGTCGCCGACGACCAGCACGTGCGAGACCTCGAACCCCAGCTCACCGAGGTGCTGGGCGACCCACGGGCCGTTCCTGTCCGAGATCGCGCCGGTGAGCAGCTCGCTCCCGGTGACGACGACCGCGGCCCGCGGCCGGCTCACTGATCCACTCATGCCCGCGACGCTACCGCCGCGCGGGCCGACTCGTCGCCCACGGCGACGGCGTCGGCGACCCGCCGGGCGTCGGTGGACAGCGCGCCGATCCCGACCGAGCGCACCGGGCCGAGCGCGAGCAGGTGCCCGGGGCCACGGCCGGGGTGCGCCGCGTCGGTGACCAGGCGCAGGTCGGCGCCGTAGCGGCGGGCTCCCTGCGCGAGCGAGCCGAGCCCGGGGACGGCCCGGTCGAGGGCGCGGGCCCACAACGACGGCCCGGCGTCGACGTCGCCGTGGAGCTCGGCCTCGGGCCGGCAGACCAGCACGAGCACGTGCGTCGCCCCGCCGCGCAGCGCCCGCGCCGTCGCGAGCGGCTCGCCGACCGAGCCGTCGACCCAGCGGCGGCCGGCGTGCTGCACGGGCGGCCCGGTGAGCAGCGGGATGGCGGCGGTGGCGCGCAGGCCGCGGCGCCAGTCGTCGACGGTGTCCAGGGCGGTCAGGACGTGCGGGGTGAGGTCGGCGGCGTCGGTGGCGACGACGTGCAGGGGCACCGGGCTGTCGCGCAGCACCTCCCACGGCAGCGGCTTCGTGCCGTCGAGGACGCCGTCGACGAGGTGGTCCAGGCTCACGGCGGGGCGGCGGGTGCCCAGGCGGCGCAGGTCGATGAACGCCGGGGACGCGAGGTCCTCGGGGAACGCGGCGGCCCCGGCGTCGGCGCGGCCGGTGAGGAACGACGCCGCCGACACCGCGCCCGACGACGAGCCGTAGACCTCGTCGACGCCGTCGCGCAGGCCCGCGCGGTCGAGCGCGTGCAGCATCCCGGCGACGTAGGCCCCGCGCATCCCGCCGCCGCCGACGACCAGCGCGACGCGGTGCGGGTCGCCGCGGTCGCCGGGCCGGGTGCCGCGGCGGTCCCGCAGCACGCGCAGGACCTCGAGGTCACCGCGCAGTGGGGGCACGGGCGGAGGGTAGGGCACGACGCGGCGCGGGCCCGGACCGCTGTGGTCCGGGCCGGCGCGGCGGGTCGTGCAGGGAGGGTCAGCGTCCGGCGCCCCGGCTGCCGCTCACCCACTCCTCGTCGGTCATCCGCAGCGCCGCGACGCCCGCGGCGACCATGAACAGGCCCAGCCCCAGGCCCTGGGCGACGCCGCTGACCGTGCCCATCGGCAGCACCACCGCCGCGACGATCGACAGCGGGACCAGCAGGCTCGGGATCCAGTGGAAGAACCCGGCGCGCCAGGCGGCGAGGCCCAGGACCGTCATGCCCAGGAAGCTCGCCATCAGGAGCGGCCCGGCGACGAGGAACCCGGCCAGCGGCAGGCCGTGGGAGGCGTCGGAGACCACCACGGCCTGCTCGGCGGGCAGGTTCTGGCGGATCGCCAGGTCGTAGAAGTCGCTGACGAGCAGGCCGGGCAGCGCCAGCGCGCCGGGCAGCGCCAGGCCCAGTCCGACGTTCCCGGCCACCCGGCTCCGCCGCCTGGTCATGATCCCCAGCGCCAGCAGCACCGGCACGATGCCGAGGTAGCCGTACTGCAGCAGCAGCGCGGCGACCTGGCTGCGGACCGGGTCGGCGGCCAGCGAGTCGAGGTAGGCGAGCGTGCCCTCGGAGGTCTCCCAGTTCGTCGCCGCGAAGCCGGCGACGGTGACCAGGCCGGCGACGACGCCGGTGGCGCCGAGCGCGCGGCGGCGGAAGGGGGTGGCCGGCGCGACGGGCACCTCGCGGGGCAGGGTCGCGGGGACGGTGGTGGCGGCGGTGCTGGTCATCGGGCGCTCCAGGGGTGTCGGTCGGTCGGGCTGACGGGAACGAGCGTGCTCCCGCCGGGCCCTCCGCGGACCGGTGTTCCCTGGCGCTTCGGCTGTGGTGCCAGCACCCCCGTCACACCGGCGGCGCGCGCCCTACGCTCCTCGCGTGCAGACCCGAGTCGTCCTCGCCGAGGACAACGCCCTCCTGCGCGCCGGCCTGGTCCGGCTCGTCGACGCCGCCGAGGACCTCACCCTCGTGGGCGCCGCAGCCGACCTCCCCGCGCTCACCGACCTCGTCGACCGCGAGGCGCCCGACGTCGTCGTCACCGACATCAAGATGCCCCCCACGCACACCGACGAGGGCATCGCGCTGGCCACCCGGCTGCGCGACGAGCACCCGGGGATCGGCGTGCTCGTGCTGAGCCAGTACGCGGAGGCGCCCTACGCGATGGCGCTGCTCGCGTCGGGCACCGCGCGGCGCGGCTACCTGCTCAAGGAGCGCGTGGCCGACGGCGACGAGCTCGCGGAGGCGATCCGGCGGGTGGCCGCGGGCGGCTCGGTGATCGACCCGACGGTGATCGAGGGGCTCGTGGCGGCCAACCGCGCCGCGCCCTCGGACCTCGACCGGCTCACCCCGCGCGAGCTGCAGGTGCTCGGCGAGATGGCGCAGGGCAAGAGCAACGCCGCCGTCGCCGCCGCGCTCGTGCTGTCCGAGCGGGCCATCGAGAAGCACACGAACTCGATCTTCTCCAAGCTCGGGCTCTCCGAGGAGCGCGACCTCAACCGCCGCGTCAGCGCCGTCCTGATGTACCTGCAGGAGGACTGATCGCGATGGAGCCCGTCCGGGTGCTCGTCGTCGACGACCAGCGGCCGTTCCGGCTGGTCGCCGCCGCCGTGCTCGCCCGGACGCCGGGGTTCCTGCTGGTCGGCGAGGCCGGCACGGGCGAGGAGGCGCTGGTGCTCGCGGCGTCGCTGCACCCCGACCTCGTCCTGCTCGACGTCCGGCTGCCCGGCCTCAGCGGCGTGCAGGTGGCCGCGCTGCTCGTCGAGCGGGCGCCGCGGACCGTCGTCGTCCTGTGCTCCAGCTACGCCCGCGCCGACCTCCCGTTCCCCGTGGACAGCCCGGGCGTCGCCGCCTACCTGCACAAGGAGGAGCTGCGCCCGGCCGCGCTGCGCGCGGTCTGGGAGGACGCCGTCAGCTCTCGCTGAGCGCCGCCGCCGGGGGCGTGCGCGCCGCCCGCAGCCCGGGGCGCGCCGCGGCCAGCAGCGCGCCGAGCAGCGCCACCGGCCCGATCGCGACGAGCAGCGTGACGGGGACCGCGACGTCGCCCGCCACGCCCGTCGACAGCGCCACCTCCGCCCACAGCACCCGCCCGACGGCCAGCCCGAGCGGCACCCCGACCAGCAGCGCGGGCAGGACGGTGGCCGCGGCCAGCACCGCGACCGTGGACCGCAGCTGCCCCGGGGTGCCGCCGAGCGCGGCCAGCACGGCGAGATCGCCGGTGTGGCGCCGGGTGGCCGACAGCACCGCCTGCGCCGTGCCGGCCCCGCCGACGAGCGCGAGGACGAGCGCGAGCAGCTCCGGCAGCGCGACGAGGTCGGCGAGGGTGGCGACCGACGGCGGCACCTCCCGCTCGAACACCTCCAGCCGCGCCGACAGCTCGGCGTAGAGCTCGCCCGCCGCGCCCGGCACGGCCAGCACGTGCCCGGCGACGAGCGGCTCGTTGAGACCGATCGCGGCGAGCTGCTCCGGCACGAGCTGCGCGACCTCCCCGAGCACGCCGGTGTTCTCCGAGCGCACCACCACCAGTCCGGTGACGGCGAGCGGCACCGGGCTGCCGTCCGGCGCCCGCGCGGTGACGGTGTCGCCGACGGCGATCCCCAGGCGCGCGGCGAACCGCGGTCCGAGCGCCACCTCCCCCGGAGCCTGCGCCGGGCGGCCCTGCGCGGTCTCCACCGGCAGCGACCCGACGCGGCGCTCCCGGGCCGAGGCCTCCAGCCGCACGCCCGCGATCTCGACGTCGGCCCCGTTCGAGACCTCCAGCGCGGCCACCCGCGGGTCGGCGGCGAGCGCGGCGAGGTCGTCGGGGCGCGCGTCGACGACGGTGAGGTCGGCGACCTGCCCGTACCGCGCCGGGGTCTCCACGAGCCGGGCCGCGCCCGCCCCGAACACGGCCGCGGCCACCACGCCGGTGACGGCGGCGGCCGCGCCGAGCGTCGCCAGCAGCTCGCGCGGCCCGCGGCGCAGCGCCAGCCCGAGGCCGACGACCACGGCGGGCGCCCGGCCGCCCCAGCGCGGCGCGCGCGACACGACCCGGCGCACCCCCGGCGCGCGCAGCCCGGCGACGACCGCGGCCAGCGCCGTGAGCAGCAGGAACACCGCGGCGAGCAGCACGGCGCCGCCCGCGGCCAGCGCCAGCGGCGGCCGGAACCCCGGATCGGGCTCGTAGGCGGCCTGGCTGCCCAGCGGCGGCAGCACCCCCGCCGTGAACGCCAGCGCGCCGCCCACCAGCCCCGCGACGGCCGCCGCCGGAGCCGCGGCGAGCACCCGTGCGCCGGCCCGTCCGGCGGCGGTGAGCCCGAGCGCCGACTCGACGCGCTGCGCGGCGTGCCCGGCGCCGTGGTGGCGCAGCAGCGCCTGCCCGACGACGAGCAGCCCGCCGGCGGCCAGCACCAGGGCGAACACGGAGAGCCCTCCGGTGAGGACGCGCTCGGCCGTGCGGACGGCCGGGTCGACGTCGAGGCGCGGCCGGTCGACGGTCGGGAAGAAGTACTGCGCCACCAGCGACGGCGGCTGCGCGGCCGCGGCCGCCGCGTAGGCCCCGGCGAACGCGTCCGCGGCGCCGTCGCGCAGGTCGACGAACACCGGGCTCGACACGGCGTCGGCCGCGTACCGCTCGGCGAACGCCGGCCCGGCCAGCACGTTCGCCAGCGCACCGCCCCAGCCGGGCATCCGGGCGATCCCGACGACCCGCACGGTCGCGACCGGCCCGTCCGGCGTCCCGAAGCCGACGTCGAACCGCGCCACCTCGTCGAGGGTGAGCATCCGCAGCGTCAGCTCGTCGCCGACGCCGTAGCCGCCCGTCCCGGCCAGCGGCTCGCCGATCAGCACCTCGTCGACGGCGTCCGGGGAGGGGGCGCGGCCCTGCAGCACCACCGGCTCGACGAGGTCGCCCGGCGGGTCGGCGCCGGCCCCCAGCGACACGTACCGCACGGCCGGGCCGTCGATCTGGGCGATGAACCCCGTCGTCACCCACGCCCGCTCGACGCCCGGCAGCCCCGGCACGGCGGCGGCGAGCGCGGGCTGGTCGGCCGGGACGAGCACCCGGGCGTCGTCGAGGTGCACGGCCTCGACCAGCCGCGGGTAGGCGGTGGCCGTGCGCACCGCGAGCGCCGCCGCCGCCAGCACGACCCCGCCGGCCAGGCCGAACACCAGGCCGAGCGCGAGCAGGGCGCGCCACCGCGTCCGCAGCTCCGCGCGCGCCACGGCCCGGACGGCGCTCACCTCCGCTCCACCGGCACCGTCGCCGTGACGGTCGTCCCGACGCCGGGCGTGGACGTCCAGCGCACCGAGCCGCCGACCGCGCCGAGCCGGTCGGCCATGTTCTGCAGCCCCGCGCCCGTGGGGGCGCCGGTGAACCCGGGGCCGGTGTCGCCGACCTCGACGACGAGGTGGCCGTCGCGGCGGTCGACGTCGATCTCCACCTCGGAGCCGGGGGCGTGCTTGGCCGCGTTCTGCAGGGCCTCCAGGCAGCAGAAGTAGACGGCGGCCTCGACCGGCTCGGGATGGCGGCCGACGTCGCCCGCCCGGACGTGGACGGCGAGCGGGCTGCGCGCGGCGGCGGCGCGCAGCGCGTCGGGCAGGCCCGCGTCGCGCAGGAGCGGCGGGTAGATGCCGTGGGCGAGGTCGCGCAGCGCCGAGATCGACTCGCGGACGCCGCGGTCGAGCTCGTCGAGCAGCTCGACGTCGGCGGTGTTGCCGGCGCTCTCCGCGGTGTCGCGCACCAGCCGCAGGCCCACCGCGATGGCGACGAGGTGCTGCTGCGCGCCGTCGTGCAGGTCGCGCTCGATGCGGCGCCGCTCGGCGTCGGCCGTGCTGACCAGGCGGGCGCGGGAGGCCTGCAGCTCGGCGTTGGCGCGGCGGAGGTCGGCGAGGGTGTCGGTCAGCGCCTCGTCCAGCGCGCGGTTGCGCAGCACGATCGCGAGCCGGCGGGCGACCTCGCCGAGCGCGCGCTCGTCGGCGCCGGTGAGGGCGTCGGCGTCCCCGGTCCGCTCGACGACCAGCAGCGCGAGCACGCGCCCCCCGTGCACGGCCGGGGCGAACCGCAGCTGGACGTCGGGCCCGCGGCCCTCCAGCAGGCGGGGCAGCCACAGCCGCAGCCACCCGGGACCGCCGACGCCCGCGCGGGCCAGCAGCGCGAGCTCGGCCTTGTCGAGCGGGCGCGGCCCGGGCTCGTCCCCGGCCGGGACGGCGAGCGTGCGGTGCAGGACGTCGTCGCCGCCGGGGGCAGGCGACCAGATCTCGACGCGGGCGAGCCGGTGCTCGCGGCGCAGCGACTCGGCGAGGCGGCGCAGCAGGTCCTCGTCGTCGCCCTCCCCGTCGCCGCCCTCCGCGGAGTCGGACGCGGGATCGGCGACGGCGGCGAGCAGCTCGTCGGGCGAGCGGCGGGTGCCGTGCAGGGCGGCGCGGGCGGCGTGCGCGGCCCGGCGGGCGAGCGGGCGGGCCAGCGCGGCGGCGACGGCGGTGCCCACCACCAGCGGCGTGCCCAGCCCCCGCTCCGCCCCGACCGGCAGCCGCCCGAGCACGAGCAGGGCGGTGACCAGGCCCAGCGCCGCCGCCAGCCCGACGGCCGCGACGACGGCCCCGCCCGCCAGCACGGCCGCGCTCGCGCGCCGCAGCGGCGGCACCTCCGCCGCGACGACGCCCGCGAGCACCGACCCGCCCGCGCACCACGCGGCCACGGGCAGCGCAGGCCCGCCGCCCAGCAGCGACCCCGCCAGCGCGACGAGCAGCACGCCGGCCGCCACCAGCACGCCCGCCGCCACGAGCGACCAGCGCGCGCGGACCCCCGGCCTCACGGCGCCGCCCCGGCCGGCACCCGGCCGTCGTCGACGACCCGGCCGTCGCGCATCCGCACCACCCGCTGGGCCGCCGCGGCCACCTCGGGCGCGTGCGTGACGAGCAGGATCGTCTGCCCGGCCGCGTGCAGGCGGGCGAACAGGTCGAGCACCTCGGCCTGGCCGTCGGAGTCGAGCGCGCCCGTCGGCTCGTCGGCGAGCAGCACCGTCGGCCGGTTGGCCAGCGCGCGGGCGATCGCGACGCGCTGGCGCTGCCCGCCGGACAGGGCGCCGGGCAGCTCGCCGGAGCGGTCGAGCAGGCCGAGGGTGTCGAGGAGGTCGCGCGCGCGCTCCGTCGCCCGCGCGGGCCGCTCCCCCGCCACCAGCGCGGCCAGGGCCACGTTCTCCAGCGCCGACATGTGCTCGACGAGGTGGAAGAACTGGAACACCAGCCCGACGTGGCGGCGGCGCAGGCGGGCGAGCGCGGCGGCACCCAGGTCGTCGACGCGGGTGCCGGCGAGCTCGACGGCGCCCTCGTCCGCGCGGTCCAGCCCGGCGAGCAGGTGCAGCAGCGTCGACTTGCCGCACCCCGAGGGCCCCATCAGCGCGACGAACTCGCCGCTGTCCACCGTCAGGTCCACCCCGCGCAGCGCGCGCACGGCGACGTCCCCGCCGGAGCCGGACCCGTAGGTCCGGCGCAGGCCGCGCACCACGAGCGCGGGCGTCCGATCGTCCACCCGCGCAGCCTAGGAACGGCGGCAAGCGCGGCACGGGGGTGCTACCACCACCATCGGCGCGCGAGTGGTCAGCGCAGCGGGGCCTCGTCCAGGTACCGCTCCGACTCGAGCTTGTGCATCCGCTCGTCGTGCGAGATCTGGCGCAGCAGGTCGGCGACGGAGCCGTGGGAGCCGTACCGCGCGGCGAACGCGGAGCGGTGGGGCACCGCCTCGAGCTCGGGGTGCTCGGCGACGAACTCGGCGTAGGTGTGCTCGGCGTGGTCCTCGAAGTCGGCGTTGAGCCGGTACGCCCGGCGCGGCGCGACGACGTGCAGCAGCCAGGACAGGTGGTAGTAGCTCGCGGCCATCACCCACGGCAGCAGCCGGAACCGGAACCACGAGCGGCCCCCGCCGCGGGCGGCCACCAGCTCGCTGAGGATCAGCAGGTGCCACTGCTCGTTGTCCTGCTGCGCCCGGTTCTCCTCGATCCGCTCGGTGATCCGGTGGGCGAGCCCGGCGTCGCGGTGGCGGCGGCCCAGCGCGCGGTAGGCCGCGTTCTCCCAGATCTGGTACGGGATCCGCGCCACGACCTCCAGGACCATGAACTTCTCCAGCGTCCCCCGCCTGCCGTAGAGCAGGTCCATCGTGACGAACAGCAGCCGCGCGACGGGGCCGTACGGGCGACGGGGGGTGGCGAGCGTCGCGCGGTGCTCGTGCAGCAGGGCGCGGCGGCCCAGGCGCGGCGTGCACGCGGCCGTGAGCGGGGCGAGGACGACCGTGGGGGCGGTGTCGGGCGCACCGGGGAACGGGTGGACGCGCGGGGCCGCGTGGTGGCGGGCGAGGGTCGGGGCGCTCATCGGTGCTCCTGCGGGCGGGCCGCCGGGGCCCGGCGGCGTCTGGCGCCCAGCCTGTCGCCGCGGCGCCGCCGCACCGACCCTGCTGCCCGGCCGACCGCTCCGCACCCCACCCCCACCGCCGCGGTGCGGCCAGCACCCCCGCCGTCCGGCGCAGCGGAGGGGGCCGGGCGTCAGAGCCCCAGCACCTCCGGCGCCGTCGCGATCTCGCGCAGCCGGTCGGCGGGTGCGTGGACGAGCCGGCGGGTGCCCTGGTCGAGCACGCCCATCACGCAGGAGATCTCCGCCGCCACGACGCCGTCGTCGCGGCGGACCGTGGAGTCGATCGTGAAGGCCCGCCCCGCGCCGAAGCCCACGCGCGAGTCGATCTCCACCTCGTCGCCCTGGCGCAGCTCGCGCAGGAACCGGACGCGCGTCTCCAGCAGCACGATGCCGAGCCCGAGCTCGACCATCCGGCCGAACGAGCAGCCGGCGGCGGCCAGGTGCGAGCTGCGCGCGTGCTCACCGAACTGGTGGTAGACGGCGTGGTTGACGTGCCCGTTCATGTCGAGCTCGTAGCTGCGCACGCCGACGCGGACCGAGAAGGGGGCCATGCGGGCATGATCTCCGGCCATGACGCAGATGCAGGACCCGGCCCGGGTGCGGATCCGCCGCCGGGTCGAGTGGGCGCAGACGGACGCGGCGGGCCACCACCACTGGACGGCGGTGCTGCACTGGGCCGAGCAGGCGGAGACCGTGCTGCACGAGCGGCTGGGCATCGCCGACGTGACGTTCGGCCGCGAGCCGCGCGTCAACGCCACGGTGGACTTCACCGAGCGGCTGTACTTCCGCGAGGCCGTCGACGTCGACTTCGCCGTGGAGCACGTCGGCACGACGTCGGCCCGCTACGCCTTCACGGTCACCCGCGACGGCGTGACGGCCGCGCGCGGGACGCTCTCCACCGTGCTGGTCGACCCGGGCACCGGCCGCCCCTCGCCGTGGCCCGAGGAGCTGCGCACCGCCCTCACCGCAGGTGGGGAGCAGGAACCGGGCTGAGGGGCCGTCAGCGGCGCGGCAGGTCCCGCGCCGCCGCCTGGGCGGGCGGGGCCGAGCGGAACGACCGGCGCGGAGGTGCCGCCGTCAGCCCCATCGCCGCGACGACGGCGGCGGCGCTGTCGTAGGTGCCGGTCGGCAGGGCCCACAGATCGGTGCGGGTGGCGGCGTCGGCGCCGTACTCCTCCGCGTGGATGATCAGCTGCCACTTGGCGGCCGGGAAGGCCAGGCCGCTGAGCACGTGCCGGACCCGCTGGACGTCCGCCGCTGTTCCCCTGCGCATCACGTGCTCTCCCTCGAACCCGATCAGTTGGGCAGGGGTACCCCGTTCAGCGCTGCGGCAAACGGGCGTCGACTGGTCCGTTCGCGGTGACGGGGGCTGATGTTGTGCGCGCCCTGGGCCGGTCGTAGGGTTGAGCGGCGGTTCGAGTACACAGTCCGCGCCTCAGTCCACGAACGCTCGAGGAGCCTGTGCGCATGAGTGGCGATCTTCCCCTCGACGGCGGGGTGTCCGGTGACCCCGGCGACGTCGGCGAGGTCATCCGGTTCGACGTGGTCGGCCACGGCGACGGTGCGACCGTCGTGCACGTGGTCGGCGAGATCGACACGCTGACGGCCCCCCTGCTGCGAGCCCAGCTCGACGAGCAGATCGCGGCCGTGCCGCTCGTCGTCCTCGACCTCAGCGACGTCACCTTCCTCGGCTCGGCCGGCCTCGCCGTCCTGGTCGCGGCCAAGGACGACGCCGACCGCCGCGGGCACCGCCTGCGCCTGGTCTGCGGCTCGCGCATCGTGACCCGCGCCCTGCAGGCCACCGGCCTGCTCACCCTCTTCGACACCGCCGACGGCGTGTCGGAGGCCCTCGACGTCAGCGCCTGAGGCGCTCGTCGCCCCTGCCGGGGCAGGGAGGCGTGAGGGTGCCTGGTGGCCCCCGCGGTCTTCAACACCGACGTGGCCGGGCATCCCGGCCAGGCGGGTTCGATTCCCGTCCGCCTCCGCCACCCGGGCCGTTGCGCGGTCCGCGTCACCGTGCGCTGCGCAGGCGTGCCCCGTTCGGTTGCGGACCGCACCCGGCGGGTCGGTGGCAGATAACCCCTGTTCAGTGGGATCGTGAGCCGATGGACCCCGACGACCTGACGGCGATGGGCGCCGCGGAGATCGCGGCGCGCGTGCACGACGGCTGGAGCAGCGCCGTCGACGTCGCACGGGCCCACCTCGCCCGCATCGAGTCCCGCGACGGCGTCGTGGGGGCGTTCCAGGTCGTCGACGCCCGCCGCGTGCTCGCCGAGGCCGAGGCCGTCGACGGCCGGGCCGACCGCTTCGCACTGCCGCTCGCCGGCGTGCCGGTGGCCGTCAAGGACTGCGTCGACGTCGCCGGCTACCCGACCCGCCACGGCAGCACCGCCACCTCCGACGCCCCCGCCCGGCGCGACGACGAGCTGGTCAAGCGGCTGCGCGCGGCCGGCGCGGTCGTGATCGGCAAGACGCGGATGCCCGAGCTCGCGATCTGGGGCTTCACGCAGTCGCGCCTCGGCGACACCCGCAACCCGCTCGACGAGGCGCTCGACCCGGGCGGGTCCAGCGGGGGCAGCGCCGCCGCGGTCGCCGCGGGGATGGCCACGCTCGCGCTGGGCACCGACGGCGGCGGCTCGATCCGCATCCCGGCCGCCTACTGCGGGCTGGTCGGCGTCAAGCCCGGCTCCGGGGTCGTCCCGCTGCCGGGGAAGGCGCAGGAGCACTGGTACGGCATGTCGGCCGCCGGGCCGCTGGCCCGCACGGCCGCCGACGCCGCGCTCATGCTCGGCGTGCTGCGCGGCGAGCCCGTCGTGCTGGGCGAGCGGGGGCCGTCGCGGATCGTGCTGTCGCTGCGCGTGCCGTCGCCGATCGGGCGGCTGCACCCCGACCACCGCTCGGCCGCCGTCGGCGCGGCCGCGCGGCTGCGCGCCGGTCCGGGCGGCGCCGTCGTCACCCTCGCCGACCCGCCCTACCCCGCCGGCCTGGCGCTGCAGTGGATGCGGCGCTGGCACGCGGGCGTGGCGCAGGACCTGGCGGCGCTGGGGCTCGACCCGTCCGACGTCGAGCGGCGCACCGCCGCCGTGGCCCGCCGGGGCCGCCGCGCCCGTCCCGGGCCCCGCGCGGTGCGCGCCTGGCGCGACCGCATGGTCGCCTGGCTCGACGACGGCGGCTACGACCTGATGATGAGCCCCGCCGTCGCCGGTCCGGCGCCCGCCGCCGGTTCGCTGCACCGCCGCGGCTACACCCGCACCCTGCTCGCCCAGACCCGCCAGGTGCCGTTCACGCAGGCCTGGAACCTGGCCGGGCTGCCCGCGATGGTGGCGCCGGTCGTGATCGCGGGCCGGGCCGTCGGCGTCCAGCTCGTGGGCCGCCCGGGGTCGGAGGCGGCCCTGCTCACCGCCGCGGCCCGCCTGGAGCACCGGCCGGTGCCGGTGGGGGCGGCGGCGAGCCCGCGCAGCTACGCCTGACGCCGGTCACGCCGGGGCCCCTTTGCTCTGCGCACCGATACGCACCGGCCCGTCCCACCCGGTGCGTATCGGTGTGCAGAGCAAAGTCAGTGCGGATCGGGCTCCACGAACGGCGCCAGCAGCCCCGGCACCGCGTCGACGGCCAGCGCCAGCACCTCGTCCTGGCCGGCCCACGCGATCGTCCGGTCGCCCTTTCCGGCCGCCACCGCTGCCGTCACCGACAGCAGCCGCGGGCGCCGCTGGAACACGCTGCGCCGCACCCGCCACGCGATGATCCCGTCGCGCCGCACCACCGCGGTGCTGCGGACCGCGGCCCCGCCCCGGGCCACCAGGAACGGACCCGACAGCGCGTGCCCGAGGTTCGCGAACTCCAGCAGCGCGCCCGCCACCGCCACCGGCACGAGCAGCAGCGCCAGCTGCCACGGCCAGTGCGCGAACACCCCGAGCCCCGCCGGGACCGCCAGCCCGAGCGCGGGCAGCGCCGACGCGGGCACCCACCGCACCAGCAGCACCCGCAGCGCCGCCCGCGGGTGCCGGCGCAGGGGCACCGCGGCCGGGGAGTCCGGCACGCCGAGCACGTCGGCGGTGACCCGGTGGGCGAGGCCGGCGGGCACTGCGGGCAGCAGCAGGTCGGAGTCGCGCCGCTCCTTCCCGTCCGCGCCCGCCGCGCCGACCCCCGCCGCCACGATCCGGGCCCGCGCTCCCCCGCCCAGGCGCAGCAGCAGCGGCTCGTCGACGCGGACCCCGCGGATCCGGGCCTCCTCGATCGTCACCGAGCGCTGCGTCAGCAGGCCGTAGGTCAGGCGCAGGGTCCGGTCGTCGCCGCGGACCAGCCGGAACCCGCCGTAGAGGACGACGTAGAGCACCGTCGAGAGCACGGTGTTGAGCAGCACCAGCCCGAGGAGCACCGCGAGCACGACCAGCGGCACCCCGACGCCCCGGACCCACTCCACGGCCGACCGCACCGGCCCCGAGCGCCACAGCTGCCCGTAGTCGATCGCGTCGGCGAACTGCGCGAGCGCGGCGGCCAC
Organism: Pseudonocardia broussonetiae; assembly: GCF_013155125.1. Lineage (NCBI taxonomy): Bacteria > Bacillati > Actinomycetota > Actinomycetes > Pseudonocardiales > Pseudonocardiaceae > Pseudonocardia > Pseudonocardia broussonetiae. The sequence continues at coordinate 339,886 of NZ_CP053564.1, forward strand.
CACCCCGACCGCGACGAGGCCCAGCAGGGAGAGCGGCGCCAGCCGCACCCACGACGCCGAGAAGGCGGCCATCGGGGCGGTGGGCGCCTCCTCGACGGACCCGGCGCCGGGCTCGTCCGTGCGGGCGGGCCCGCGCGCCAGCAGCACCGACCGCAGCCGCTCGGCCTCGGCCGTCGACACGGCCTGGAGCTTCACGTCGTCGTCGGACTCCCCGCCCTGGCGCCCGGTCCCGATCGCGACGACGGCGAGCCCGGCGAGGCGGTGCACGACGTCCACGGTGAGGTCGACCGACCGGAGTCGGTCGCGCGGCACCGACCGCTCCTGCCGCACGAGCAGCCCGCTGCGCAGCTCCACGTGGGTGTCGGTGACGCGGTAGGTCGTGGTCGCCCAGGCCCACCCGCTCAGCGCGAGGATCCCGACCACGACCACCGCGCCGATCGCCGGCTCGACCCAGCCGACCCGGTCCCAGCCGCGGAACGTCACGGCCACGGCCCCGGCGAGCAGCAGCCCCGCGGCCGGGCGCACGGCCTCCACCCAGATCGAGCGGCGGTCGAGCCGGCTCCATGCGGTCACCGGCGGCGCGCCGGTGACGGTCACGTCGCGTCCCCGGGGGTGGCCTCCGTGGCGGCGGTGAGCCGCTCGACGAGCTCGGCGGCGGCGTCGCGGTCCAGCCCCTTGATCTTCAGCGCGCCCGCCGTCGACGCCGTCGTGACGGTCACCGTCGACAGCCCGAGCCACTGCTGCAGCGGGCCGCGCTGCGTGTCGACGGTCTGCACCCGCGACAGCGGCGCCACCCGCCAGTCCTCGATCACCGTGCCCGTGCGCACGTAGACGGCCACGTCGGTGACCTCCCACCGGTGGCGCGCGTACCGGACGCGCGGCGAGACGGCCACGTCGACGAGCGCCACCACCGCGACGGCGACCTCCAGGGCCACCAGCCACCCGGGCCGCCAGAACACGAGCACGACCCCGACGGCGACGAGCACCGCCACCCAGAACAGCGCGTCCTGCAGCCGCCACCACGTGACCGCGCGGGGGTCGACCTGGTGGGCGGGCGCGCGCAGCCGCAGGCGCGGGGCGGCGGACGGTGCGGTGCTCATGGCACCACCGTGCCCGTGCCGCGGCGCGGTGTCGTCATCCTTTCGTCTGCTCCCGCCCGGGGTCGTTCGTCATCCCCCCGCGGGCGGGTCCCAGGTCCCGTCGACGACGAACCGCTCCAGCGTCGCGGTGTACGGCGCGAGGTCCATCCCCTGCGCGGCGACCCACCCGTCGTCGTCGTAGCTGTGGCGGTAGCGCTCGCCGCCGTCGCAGATCAGGGAGACGACGCTGCCGCGCCGGCCCTCGCGCAGCATCCGCGCGACGATCCCGCACACGCCCCACAGGTTGGTGCCCGTCGACCCGCCCGCCCACGTGCCGGTGCGCCCGCGCAGGAACCGCGCGGCCGCGATGCTCGCCGCGTCCGGCACGCGGATCATGGCGTCGACGACGCCGGGCACGAAGCTCGGCTCCATCCGCGGTCGTCCGATGCCCTCGATCCTCCCGCTGACGCCGGTGGCGTGGTCGCGGGCCCCGCTCTCCCACCCCGGCGCGAACGACGAGTTCTCCGGGTCGACGACGGCCAGGCGGGTGTCGTGGCGGCGGTAGCGCAGGTAGCGCCCGATCGTCGCCGACGTGCCGCCGGTGCCCGCCCCGACCACGATCCACTCCGGCACCGGGTGCGGCTCCTGCGCCATCTGCTGGAAGATCGACTCGGCGATGTTGTTGTTGCCGCGCCAGTCGGTGGCGCGCTCGGCGTGGGTGAACTGGTCGAGGTAGTGCCCGCCGCAGCCGTCGGCCAGGCCCTGCGCGACGTCGTAGACCTCGGGCCCGTGCTCGACGAAGTGGCAGCGCGCCCCGTACCGCTCGATCAGCGCGACCTTCTCCGGGCTCGTGCTCCGCGGCATCACCGCCACGAACGGCACCCCGATCAGCCGCGCGAAGTACGCCTCCGACACCGCCGTCGACCCCGAACTGGCCTCCACCACCGTCGTGCCCTCGACGATGTGCCCGTTGACCAGCGCGTACAGGAACAGCGACCGCGCCAGCCGGTGCTTCAGGCTGCCCGTCGGGTGCACCGACTCGTCCTTGAGGTACACGCTCACCCCCCAGTCCCGCGGCAGCGGGAACACGTGCAGGTGGGTGTCGGCGGAGCGGTTGGCGTCGGCCTCGACCAGGCGGATCGCCTCGTGCACCCAGGCCCGGGTGCGGGCGGACGAGCGGTCGTACGAAGCCTCCACACCCGAACGCTAGCCGCCCCGCCCGACACGTCGGCGACGGGCGCGGGGCGGGCGGCGGGCTGGGGCGGGGGGCGGCGGGCTGGGGGCGGCGGGCGCCGGGGGGCGGGCTGGGCGCGGCGGGCTGCGGGCATTTGGGGGGCGGGCACCGGGCGGCGGGCGGCGGGGGGCGGGCACCGGCGGCGGGCACCCGGGGGGGTGGGCACTGGGGCGGGCTGGGGGCCTGCACCCGGTGCGGGCAACCGGGGGGCGGGCACCGAGGGGCGGCTGGGTGCGGCGGGCGGCGGGCGGAGTGGGCGGCGCGCGGAGTGGGCGGCGGGCGGAGTGGGCGGCGGGCGGAGTGGGCGGCGGGCGGAGTGGGCGGCGGGCGGAGTGGGCGGCGGGCGGGCGGAGCCGGACCGGTGATCACCGAGACCGCACCACCAGCGCCCTCGCCACGACCGTCACGTCACACTCCCGACGATCACCGCCGAGTGATCGCCGAGACCGCACCGTCAGCGCCCTCCCCACGACCGTGACGGCGCACTCTCGACGATCACCGCACCCGCCGCACCCGAGCACCCGCCGCAACCACCGCGGATCCGGCCGCGGGCCCCAGACCCGTGATCACCAAGACCGCACCACCAACGTCGTCCGCACGGCCTTCACGTCACGCTCCTGACGACCACCGCCCGGTGATCACCGAAACCGCACCACCACTGCCCCCGCCACGACCCCCACGTCACACTCCCGACGATCACAGCTCTGTGATCACCGAGAGCGCACCCTCAGCGCCCTCCTGACGACCGTGACGGCGCACTCTCGACGATCACCGAACCCGTCGCGCCCGGCCCCGAACCCGCCACCCGGCCCACGACGCCACGACGCCACGACGCCACGACGCCACGACGCCACGACGCCAGCTCACCCCAACCGGATCCGCCCACCCCCACCCCGCACCCTCCCGATGACCGCAGCCGGACCCCCCAGCGCCGCCACCGCCTCCGCCGCCCGCTCCGGCGACGCACCGAAGAGCAGGCCGCCGGAGGTCTGGGCGTCGGCCAGCAGCTGCACGTCCAGCTCCCCCACCCCGTCCGCATCGACCCAGGGCGCCACCCACTCCCGGTTGCGCCGCGAGCCGCCGGGAACGGTGCCGGCGGCGGCGAGGTCGCGGACGCCGTCGAGGAAGGGGACGGCGGCGACGTCGATCTCCGCGTCCACCCCCGACGCCGCGGCCATCTTCGCCAGGTGCCCGAGCAGGCCGAAGCCGGTGACGTCGGTGCAGCCGGTGGCGCCGGCGTCGAGCGCGGCGCGGGCGGCGGGGCCGTTGGAGGCCGTCATCGACGCGACGGCCGCATCGGCCAGCGCGGCCGACGCGGTGCCGGCCTTGATCGCGGTCGTGGCGATCCCGATGCCGAGCGCCTTGGTGAGGACGAGGACGTCGCCGTCGCGCAGCCCGCGGTTGGTGAGGATCCGGTCCGGGTGCACCTCCCCGACGACGGCGAGCCCGTACTTGGGCTCCGGGTCGTCGACGCTGTGCCCGCCGACCACGGCGAACCCGCTCTCCTCGCCGATCTCCGCTCCCCCGGCCAGCACCTCGGCGAGCAGGGACATCGGCAGGTCGTCGCGCGGCCACGCGACGAGGTTGAGCGCGAACAGCGGCCGCCCGCCCATCGCCCACACGTCCGACACCGCGTTCTGCGCCGCGATGCGGCCCCAGGTGCGGGCGTCGTCGACGACGGGGGTGAAGAAGTCGGTGGTGGCGACGAGCGCGCGGTCGGCGTCGAGGCGCCAGACGGCGGCGTCGTCGCCGGTCTCGGTGCCGACGAGGAGGTCGGGCGAGGTGGGCGGGGTCAGGGTGGCGAGCAGCTCCGCGACGTGTGCGGGGCCGAGCTTGCACCCGCATCCCGCGCCGTGGCTGAACTCGGTGAGCCGGCGTGAGGACATGCCTGCACCCTACGAGCGGCGCTCGTAGGGTGGCGCCCGTGACCGACGCCCGCCGCCTCGTCCCGCGGACCGACACCGTGCTCGCGGAGCCCGCCGTCGCGGCTGCGGCGGAGCGGCTGGGGCGCGCGGTGGTCAAGGGCGCGGTCGTCGCCGCGCAGGACCGGGCCCGCCGGGGCGAGATCGGCCCGGCCGACGTCCCCGGCGCCGCGCTGGCCGCCCTGCCGTCCGCCGCCGCGTCGCTGACGCCCGTCGTCAACGCCACCGGCGTGCTGCTGCACACCAACCTGGGCCGGGCGCCGCTCTCGGCCGCCGCCCGCGAGGCCCTCGGCCTCGCCGCCGGCACCTGCGACGTCGAGCTCGACCTCGCCACCGGCGGCCGGGGCGCCCGCGGCGCCGCTACCGTCGACGCCCTGCTCGCCGCCGTCCCCGGCGCCGCGGCCGCGCACGTGCTCAACAACGGCGCCGCGGCGGTCGCGATGGTGGCCGCCGCGCTGGCCGGGGGCGGGCGGGAGATCGTCATCGCGCGGGGAGAGCTGGTCGAGATCGGCGCCGGGTTCCGCATCCCCGACCTGCTGACGTCCACGGGCGCGCGGCTGCGCGAGGTCGGCACCACCAACCGCGTGAGCCCGGCCGACTACGCCGACGCGGTCGGCCCCGACACCGCGTTCGTGCTCAAGGTGCACCCGTCGAACTTCGTCGTCAGCGGGTTCACCCGCTCCTGCGAGGTCGACGAGCTGACGGGGCTGGGCGTGCCGGTCGTCGCCGACATCGGGTCCGGCCTGCTCGCCCCGCACCCCCTGCTCCCCGACGAGCCCGACGCCGCCACCACGCTCGCCCGCGGCGCCGCGCTCGTCACCGCCTCGGGCGACAAGCTGCTCGGCGGCCCGCAGGCCGGGCTGCTGCTCGGCGGCCCGGGCGCGGGCGCCGAGCTCGTCGCGCGGATCCGGCGGCACCCGCTGGCGCGCGCGATGCGCGTCGACAAGCTCACCCTCGCCGCGCTGGAGGCCACGCTGCGCGGGCCGGTGCCGCCCGTCCGGGTCGCGCTCGACGCCGACGCGGCCGTTCTGCGCGCCCGCGCCGAGGCGCTGGTGGCGCGGCTGCCCGGCGTCGACGCGGTGGCCGTCAACAGCACCTCCACCGTCGGCGGCGGCGGGGCGCCCGGCGTCACGCTGCCCAGCGCGGCGCTGTCGCTGCCCGAGCCCTACGCGGCGGCCCTGCGCGCCGGGCGCCCGGCCGTGCTGGGGCGCCTGGAGCACGGGCGCTGCCTGCTCGACCTGCGCGCGGTCCCCCCGGAGTCGGACGACGCCGTGGCCGAGGCGGTGGCGGGCGCGCCGTGCAGGTGATCGCCACCGCCGGGCACGTCGACCACGGCAAGTCGACGCTGGTCCGCGCGCTCACCGGGATGGAGCCCGACCGCTTCGCCGAGGAGCAGCGCCGCGGCATGACCATCGACCTGGGGTTCGCCTGGACCGACCTGGGCGCGGCCGGCACCGTCGCCTTCGTCGACGTCCCGGGTCACGAGCGGTTCGTGACGACGATGCTCGCCGGGGTGGGGCCGGTGCCGGCGGTGCTGCTCGTCGTCGCCGCCGACGAGGGCTGGATGCCGCAGTCGGCCGAGCACCTCGACGCGCTCGTCGCCCTCGGTGTCCGCGACGGGCTGCTGGTGATCACCCGCAGCGACCTGATGGAGCCCGACCTCGCCCTCGACGACGCCCGCACGCACCTCGCCGGCACGCCGCTGGCCGACATCCCCGACGTCGCCGTCTCCGCGCTCACCGGCGCCGGCACGGACGCGCTGCGCACCGCGCTCGGCGCGCTGGCCGCCCGCCTGCCCGCCCCCGACGACGACGCCGACGTCCGGCTCTGGGTCGACCGCGCCTTCACCGTGCGCGGGGCCGGGACCGTCGTCACCGGCACGCTGCCGGGCGGGTGCCTGCGCGCCGGCGACGAGCTCGAGCTCGCCGGCGAGGAGGGCGTGCGCCGGGTGACCGTGCGCGGGCTGCAGAGCCTGGGCGCGCCCGTCGGCGAGGCGCGCGGGGTGAGCCGCGTGGCGGTGAACCTGCGCGGGGTCCCGCGCGAGGCCGTCACCCGCGGTGACGCGCTGCTGGCCCGGGGGGCGTGGCTGCCCGTCACCACCCTCGACGTGCGCCTGCACCCGACCCGCGACGGCACCGACGACGACCTGCCGCGCGAGCTCGTCCTGCACATCGGCTCGGCCGCGGTGGCCGCCCGCGTCCGCCCGCTGGGCGCCGACACCGTCCGGCTGCGGCTGCGGCACCCGCTGCCGCTGCGCGTCGGCGACCGCGCGGTGCTGCGCGACCCCGGACGCCGCCGCGTGCGCGCCGGGATCACCGTCCTCGACGTCCGCCCGCCCGAGCTGCGCCGCCGCGGGGCGGCCGCGGCCCGCGCCGCCGAGCTGTCCACGATGGGCGCCGTGCCCGACCCGGCCGCCGAGCTGCGCCGCCGGGGCGTCGTGCGCAGCGCCGACCTGGCCGCGATGGGCGTGCCGGTCGCCGGGCTCGGCCCCGCCGCGGGCGGGTGGCTGGTCGACCCGGAGCACGCCGCGGCGGCCGCCCGCGCGCTGGCCACCGCCGTCGACGCCCACGACCGCGCCGACCCCCTCGACCCCGGGCTGCCCACCGAGGCCGCCCGGCGCGCGGCCGGGCTGCCCGACGCCCGCCTGCTCGACGCCGTGCTCGCCGCCGCCCCCGGCCTCGCGCACCGCGACGGGCGCGTCGCCCGCCCCCGGGCCGGGGCCCTCGCGCCCGCTCTCGTCACCGCGCTGGAGCGGCTGCGCGCCGACCTCGCCGACGCCCCGTTCGCCGCACCCGACGCCGCCCGGCTCGCCGAGCTCGGCCTCGGTCCGCGGGAGCTCGCCGCGCTCGTGCGGGCGGGCGAGCTGCTGCGCGTCGCCGACGGCGTGGTGCTCCTCGCCGGGGCCGACGACCGCGCCGTCGAGGCGCTCTCCGAGCTGCCCGGGGAGTTCACCGCGAGCCAGGCGCGGCAGGCGCTCGGCACCAGCCGACGGGTCGTGGTACCGCTGCTGGAGCTGCTGGCACGGGCCGGGCGCACCGTCCGCGGGGATGACGGTGCCCACCGACTGCGCGCCCCCGGTGGCATCGCGCCCCCCGGAGCCCTACCGTGAGCGGCGATGTCCGAGACGCGTGAGACCCCGACCCCCGACCCCGCCCCGATCCGTCGCGGCGGGGATGCGGACGACCAGATCACCCTGACGACCCGCGCGGCGGGCAGCGGGCAGGTCGTGATCGAGGTCGGCGGCGAGGTCGACATGCTGACGTCCCCGCAGCTGCGCACCGCCGTCCTGGAGCAGTTCGAACCCGACGCCGGCACCGAACTGGTCGTCCTCGCCCTCGACGGCGTCACGTTCCTGGGCACGAGCGGCCTCGCTGCGCTCATCGAGGTGCGCGAGGCGGCCCACGCCGCGGGCGTCGAGCTGCGCCTGGCCTGCACGGCGCGGCGCGTCCTGCGGCCGCTGACGATCGCCGGCCTGGTGCCGCTGTTCGACATCCACGAGAACCTGGACGACGCGCTCGCCGCCACCTGAGGCGCCTCCGCGGAGGCGTGATCTGCGTCACACAGGACACGCTTCGCCCCGTCCCGCGTTTGGTCCGCCGCGGGCGCGGGAATCAGTGCTCCGATCGCCCGGTCCGCCCGGGCACGGACGCATGTGAGGTGACTCCCGCGATGAGCGACGTTTCCCGGCTCCCCGGTCCGATGGACCACGCCTGGCAGTGGCAGCGCCTCGGCTCGTGCCGTGGCATGGACAGCGCCACGTTCTTCCACCCGGACGGCGAGCGGAACCCGTCGCGCGCACGCCGCACCGCGCAGGCCAAGGAGGTCTGCCACCGGTGCCCGGTCATCGACATGTGCCGCGAGTTCGCCCTGCAGACGCGTGAGCCCTTCGGCGTCTGGGGCGGCCTGGCCGAGGCCGAGCGCCGCGTCATCCTGGAGCAGCGCGGCATCCCGCTCGCCAGCTGACACCAGCCGGACGTCGGCCGCCACATCGGCCGGGAGCGAGCGCACGCGCCCGAGAACGAGGACGGCCCACCCGCGGGGGGTGGGCCGTCCTTTCTCGTCCTGCGGTCAGCTGTTCTGGTAGCCGATGTTCTGGGCCTGCCACATCCAGCGGGCCTTCTCGAGCTCCGCGACCATCCCGATGAACAGGTCCTGCGTCACGGGGTCGGTCTTGTCGGTCTCCTCGATGCGCGGGCGCAGCCGGGAGACGACGCCGTCGAGGGCCTCGAACACCTGCGCGATCACGTCGCGGTCGTTCACCCAGCCGGCCTGCGGGGCGGCCACGCCGCTCGTGGCGGCGACGGTGGCCGCGCGCCCGTCCGGCGAGACGCCGACCGCGGCCGCGCGCTCGGCGACGGTGTCGGAGAACTGGCGGGCGGTGTCGACGAGCTCGTCGAGGTGCAGGTGCACGTCGTGGAACTGGCGCCCGACGAGGTTCCAGTGCGCCTGCTTGGCCACGAGCGACAGGTCGACCATGTCGACCAGCGTCGCCTGCAGCGCCGCCCCGGTGATGTCACGGGCGGTGTCGTCGAGCGTGCTGGGGATGGGGTGCGTCGGGGACGCGGTCATCAGCAGTGCCTCCGTGGTGGTGTCGGTCCGGGTCATCGACCCGTACAACGTCCCACCCGGTCCGGACATTCCGTCGCAACGACCCCGGACGGGGCCGTGACCAGGGCCTCAGCCCGCGTCGACGACCGTCAGCTCGTGGCAGCGGTAGCGCAGCAACGGGATCCCGTAGACCTGCGCGACGCGCTGCACCGCCCGGTCGACGACGGCCCGCTCGACCCCGGCGCGGCCCGGCTCGACGGCCGGCCCGAGCAGGTAGAGCCCCGGCTCGGGGTCGAACCCGACCAGCTCGCTGATCGCGGCCACGAGGTCGGCCTCCGCGGTGGGCGGCAGCGGGGTGCGCAGGCCGAGGCGGTGCACCGCGAGATCGGGCAGCCCCAGCTCCGCGGCGCGGCGGCGCAGGGCGTCGCGGTCGTCGCCCTCGTCGTCGTCCTCGTCGTCGTCCTCGAGGTCGGCGTCGTCGAGGTCGTCGAGCAGCACGGCGTCGGCCACCCCGAGCACGCCCAGCGGCGCGGGGGCGGTGGCGGGGGCGTCGTCGCAGGCCACGAGCAGGTCGGCCGGTCCGCCGCCCTCCAGGAGCCGCACGAGGTCGGAGCCGGGGCGCAGCAGCTCGACGGTGCACACGGACACGGCCACGAACCGCCGCTCCGTGACCGGTCGCACGGCCCGTCCCGCGACGGACGGGCTCTGCGGCAGGGGGAACCCGCCGACCGGAACCGCCACCATCCTCATGCCCTCCCGCCGCGCCCCCCGGCGCTCGCCGCTGGGCCTTCCGGGGACGAGTGAACCGTGTCGCACCGCGGTGCGTGCACCGTGCACGGGTGCATACGCCCAGCGGGCCCGGACGATCTCCGAGCGGCCGGTTCACACGGCCGTAACACCCGCGGCGGTGACGATCCGTGACCGGTCCGACCGGCGCCGTGTCGATCACTGCGCGGGCGGGGAGGGACAGGTCAGTCGGCCATCCGCACGGCCAGCAGCGCGACGTCGTCGGTGAGCCGGCTGGGCGCGCACGCCTCGAGCACGCGCTCCACCAGCGCCTCCGCGCCCAGGGCGGCCGACTGCTCGCGCACGGTGCGCTCCAGCAGGTCGGTGCGCTCGTCGGCGTCCTCGCCCGCCATGTCGGTGAGCCCGTCGGTGTAGAGCAGCAGGACCGAGCCGGGCGGGCAGCGGAGCTCGGCCTCGGAGCGCACGCGCCCCGACGAGCGGCCGAACGTCGGCACCGCCCCGATCATGGGCGAGCGCTGCTCGTCGAGGCGGCGCAGGCTGCCGTCGGGGCCCAGCAGCAGCGGCGCCGGGTGCCCGGCGTTGGCGTAGCGGACCGTGCGCCACCCGTCCTCGTCCGCCGGCTCGATGCGGGCGTAGAACGCGGTGGCCATGGCCGCCATCTCCAGGCCCTGCACCAGCTGGTCGCAGCGGTCGAGCACCGACCCGGGCCCGCGGCCCTCCCAGGCGTAGGAGCGGACGACACCGCGCAGCTGCCCCATCGCCGCGGCGGCCGCGAGGTCGTGGCCGACGACGTCGCCGACCGCGATGCCGACGGCGCCGTCGGGCAGCGGCAGCAGGTCGTACCAGTCGCCGCCGATCTGGTTGCCGTCCGCGCCGACCAGGTAGCGGGCCGCCACCTGCAGCCCGTCGACGTCGGGCACCACCGGCAGCAGGCTGCGCTGCAGCGTGGCCGCGGCGGCGTGCTCCACCTCGTAGAGGCGCGCGTTGTCGACCGTCAGCCCGGCCCGGCCGGCGAGGTCGACGGCCAGGTGCAGGTCGCGGGAGCCGTAGCGGCGCCCGTAGGGCAGCTGCGTGAGCAGCGTGAGGGTGCCGAGCACGCGCCCGCGGGCCCGCACCGGCACGACCATCGCCGAGCGCAGCCGCAGCTCGTCGTAGACCGCGCCCGACGCCGGGTCGCCGGGATGCCGCTCGGCGCCCGTGTCGGGCAGTTCGGAGATCAGCTGCGGCGGCTCCCCCGCCAGCACGCGGCCCGTGGAGCTGCCCTCGCCGGGCCGGTAGTCCCGCAGCACGGCCAGGCGGCGCAGGCGCTCCTCGTCGCCGGGGTCGCGGGCCGCCACGGCCACCCGGGTCGGCGTGCCGCCGGGGCGGTCGATGAGGTCCACCGCGCACAGGTCGGCGAGCTGGGGCACGACGATCCGGGCCAGCCGGGCGCACGCGTCGCCGACGTCGAGGGCCTCGGTCATCTGCGTCGTGGCCTCGGCCAGCAGGCGCAGCTGGCTGCGGCTGGCCTCCGCGTCGGCCAGCGCCGCGCTGCGCTCCTGCTCGACGATGACCCGCTCGGTGACGTCGTTCTGCACGCCGACGAAGTTGACCAGCTCACCGGCGCCGTCGAAGACCGGGGAGATCGACACCTGGTTCCAGTAGGCGGTGCCGTCCTTGCGGTAGTTGAGCAGCACCGACGTGATCGGCTCGCGGCGGCGCAGCGCGTCGCGGATCTGCGCCACCGAGGACCGGTCGGTGTTGGGCCCCTGCAGCAACCGGCAGTTGCGACCCACGACGTCGTCGTGGGTGTAGCCGGTGAGCCGCGTGAACGAGGGGTTGACCCAGATGAGCGGGTCGTCGGGCTGGCGCGGGTCGGTGATCGTGAACGACATCTCGGTGGCGACGACGGCGCGGTCGCGCAGCACCTCCAGGTGCCGGCGGTCGCCGTGCTCGGTGCCCGAGAGCTGCAGGAACACCACGAGCGCCCGCGACTCCAGCGACGCGGCCTCGGGCGCGACCGGGGCGGTGCCCGCCAGCCCGAACCCGGTGACCCACAGCAACCGGCCCTCGCTCGCCTCGCGCTGCTCGGCGGTGGCCGTGGAGCCGCGCCGGGCGGCGTCGTGCACGGCCACCGGCTCCCCCGCGACCGGCACCCCGGACGCCACCAGCGACAGCGGCGACTGCGTCTCGCTCATCCGCCGCCCGCCCAGGTCGGTGAGGCCGGCGGCGTCGCCCCAGTCGTCGACGTCGACGGGCAGCCGCACCCGGTCGCCGGTGAGTTCGATGGCGGCGGCGTTGGCGTACACCACTTCGCGGCTCGTGAGGTCGATCATCAGGACGGCCGCCGGAGCCCCGTGCAGGACCTGCGGCAGCTCCGTGGCCGCGACGGCGGTCACGCCCACCGCGCCGGCAATCTCGGTCACGGTCGACATCGTAGAAGAGGTCGCCGACGCGCGCCCGCGACGACCACGGCGGTAGGGTGGCCGCCGAACGCGGTTGAGCTCCCAGCCGCAGAACGACGTCGGGCCGGTCCCGGCGTCACCGTCCGTGAGGCCCGTGCCGCGGACCGAGGACCCCGTGCGTGGAGGCGCCAGTGTTCGACACGATCCCGTCGGAGACGGGTGACGGAGACGCCGCGCAGGCGATCGGCACCACCCTGACCCGCCCCCGCCCGGACGCGGCGGTGCTCACCGTGACCGGTGAGATCGACACCGTGACGGCTCCCCACCTGCGCACGGCGCTCGACGGGCTCCTCGAGCAGGAGGCCCCCACGCTGGTGGCCGACCTCACCGGCATCACCTTCCTCGCCTCCAGCGGCCTCGCCGTGCTCATCCAGGCCGCGCACCGCGCGGAGGGCACGCAGCGCAGGCTCCGGCTGGTCGCGACGGGGCGCCAGGTGCGCCGTCCGCTGGAGATCACCGGCACCGACCAGCTGTTCGACATCCACGACGACCGGGAGTCGGCGGGGGTCCCCGCAGACGATCGGGCCGCCCTCGATTGATCTCCCGCCGTACGGGGTAGCAAGATGACCCCTCACGACGACACTCGATCCGGAAGGAGACCCGGCAGCGTGCCCGACCTGGACTCCCCCCATCCCGCCGAGACGCTCGACGGGGTGTCCACCGTGGAGGTCCGGACCTCGGCCAGCGCGGCGCTCATCCCGACCATCCGCGCCGTCGCCAGCGACCTCGCGGCGCGCGCCGACTTCGACCTCGACGCCATCTCCGACCTGCGGATGGCCGTCGACGAGGCGTGCGCCACGCTCGTCGACGTCGCCGCTCCGCGCTCGGTCCTGCACTGCACCTTCCACGTGCGCCACGACGGCATCGAGGTCCGCGCGGAGGTGGAGGTCGGCGACCCGACCTCCGCCGTGTCGACCGACACGTTCGGCTGGCGGGTCCTCCAGACCCTCGCCGACGAGGTCGACGTCCTCGCCCGCCCCGCCGTCGACGGGGGCCGTCCGACCGTGGGCATCCGGTTGGACAAGCTCGCCGGCGACGCACCCCGGTGACCAGGAGCGACTCCGAGTACGGCCACCTCGTCCCGCTGCTCGAGCGGTACGCGTCGCTCGCACCCGACGACCCCGCGCGGGAGCGCCTGCGCGACGAGCTCGTCACCGGCTTCCTCCCCGTGGCCCAGCACATCGCCCGGCGCTTCGCGCACCGCGGCGAGCCCCTCGACGACCTCGTGCAGGTCGCCACCGTCGGGCTGATCAACGCCGTCGACCGCTTCTCCCCCGAGCGCGGCTCCGACTTCTTCTCCTTCGCCGTGCCCACGATCAGCGGTGAGGTGCGCCGGCACTTCCGCGACCTGGGCTGGTCGATGCGGGTGCCGCGGCGGCTCAAGGACCTGCACGTGTCGATCAACGGCGCGGTGTCGGCCCTCGCCCAGGAGATCGGGCGCGCGCCCCGGCCCAGCGAGATCGCCCAGCACTTGGGCATCTCCGTCTCCGACGTCCTGGAGGGTCTGGAGGCCTCGGAGGTCTACCGCAGCTCCTCGCTCGACGAGATGCTCTCCTCCGACGCCGGCAGCGCCACCGTCGGCGAGCTCGTGGGCGAGGCCGACGCCGAGCTGGCCCGCGTCGACTTCATGCAGGCCCTGCGCCCGGTGATGAGCGAGCTGCCCGAGCGCGAGCGCACCATCGTGCTGCTGCGCTTCTTCGGCAACCGCACGCAGACCCAGATCGCCGAGGAGGTGGGGATCTCGCAGATGCACGTGTCGCGGCTGCTGTCCCAGACCCTCGACCGCCTCCGCAGCCGCCTGGACCCCGAGACGCGCGTGGGCTGACCCCGTCCGACACCTCGATCGGCCCCCCGGCGGCGCCCGGCGCGGCGGCGATCGGCGAGGATGGCGCCATGCAACCCGAGCACGTGCTGGTGGTGGGTGCGGGCCTCGCTGGCCTGCGTACGGCGGAGCAGCTGCGCGCCGCGGGCCACCAGGGGCGGATCAGCCTCGTCGGCGCGGAGACCCACGCCCCCTACGACCGCCCGCCGCTGTCCAAGCAGGTGCTCACCGGCGACTGGGAGCCCGCGAAGACCGTGCTGCGCGACCTCGACGCGCTCGACGAGCTGGGCGTGCGCGTGCACCTCGGCACGGCCGCGGTCGCGCTGCGCCACGGCGAGCGCGGCTCGATCGAGCTGGAGCTCTCGGACGGGTCGTCGCTGCACGGGGACGCCGTCGTCGTCGCCACCGGGGTGACGGCCCGCCGGCTCCCCGGCCAGCCCGACTCCGCGCACGTCCTGCGCACGCTCGACGACTCCCTCGCACTGCGCGAGGTGCTGGGCGCGGTGTCGTCGCTGCTCGTCGTCGGCGGCGGCTTCATCGGCGCGGAGGTGGCCAGCGCCGCCGTGGGCCGCGGGATCGCGGTCACCGTGCTGGAGGCCGCGTCCGTGCCCGCCGAGCGCGCGCTGGGCCCCGTGCTGGGCGCCCTGGCCGCGCGGCTGATGACCGAGGCGGGCGTCGACCTGCGCACCGGCACCTCGCTCACCGGCTTCGTCGACGGCGGCGTCGTGCTCGCCGACGGCACGGAGCTCACCGCCGACGCCGTGCTCGTCGGCGTCGGGAGCGCGCCGCAGGTGGCCTGGCTGCCCGCCACCGGACCCGACGGGCACGCGCTCGACCTCGCGAACGGGGTGCCGTGCGGGCCGACCGGCCGCGTGCACGGGCTGCCCGGCGTGTGGGCCGTCGGCGACGTCGCCGCGTGGGACGGCCGGCGCACCGAGCACTGGACCAGCGCGGGCGACCAGGCCGCCGCCGTGGCGCACGACATCCTCGGCGTCGACCCGCCCCCCGCGACCGTGCCCTACTTCTGGTCCGACCAGTTCGGGCTCAAGATCCAGCTCGTCGGGCACCCCGACGGCGCCGACGAGGTGCTGCCGCTGCTGGGCGCGGGCCTCGACGGCGGTCCCGTGCGCGGCACCGTTGCCGGGTACCTCGCGGGTGACCGGCTCGTGGCCGTCGCCGGGTTCGGCGCGGCCCGCCACCTCGCCCGCTACCGCGCGCTGGTCGCCGACGGGGCCGACCGGCGGGCGGCCCTGGACCTGGCCGCCGCGCAGTCGGCGCCCCGTCCCTGATCAGCGGAAGAGGCTCCGCAGGATCGCGAACCCGATGAGGGCGCCCACGGCGATCAGGCCGTACTTGATCTTCGGATCGGCCAGCTTGGCCTGCGCGCTCTGCTTGCCCGAGTCGACGAGGCGCTTGGGGCTCGCCTTCTCGCCGAGGGCGTCCAGGCTGTCGGCGAGCGCGTCCCTGGCCCTCTCGATCTCGCGCTGGATGGTGTCCGGGTCCCGGGCCACGACGCCTCCCTGGTGAAGTCGGCCGGTCTGAGTACGGCCGTGCAGGTCGCCACCGTAGATCACACGGTCCCCGGGCGTCGTGCCAGGATCGCGCGCATGACCACTCGCCTCGCCCCCGGTGACGCCGCGCCGGACTTCACCCTGCCCGACGCCGACGGCAAGCCCGTCTCGCTGGCCGACTACCGCGGGCGCCGCGTCGTCGTCTACTTCTACCCGGCGGCCGCCACCCCCGGCTGCACGAAGCAGGCGTGCGACTTCCGCGACAGCCTCGCCGACCTCGGCGACGCCGGCCTCGACGTCGTCGGCATCTCCACGGACAAGCCGGCGAAGCTCGCGAAGTTCCGCGACAAGGAGGGCCTGACCTTCCCCCTGCTGTCCGACGAGGACCGCTCCGTCCTCACGGCGTGGGGGGCGTTCGGGGAGAAGACGATGTACGGCAAGACCGTCACGGGCGTCATCCGCTCGACGTTCGTGGTGGACGAGGAGGGGAAGATCGCGGTGGCGCAGTACAACGTCCGGGCCACCGGGCACGTCGCGAAGCTGCGGCGGGACCTCGACGTCTGACCTCTCCCCCGCCCACCCCGCGAGTTCCCCCACGACCCCGGCGAGTTTGCCGAGCGCGCGCGGCGAGTTTGCCGAGCGCGCCCGGCGAGTCTGCCGAGCGCGGGCGGCAGGTTTGCCGAGCGCGGGCGGCGAGTTTGCGGGCAACGCACCGCTCAGCGAGCCCGCGCGGACGCGAGGTCGGCGTGGGCGGCCCACTTCGCCGTTCCCGCGCGCCGAACAGGCCCCCGCGCGCCCCCGGGCGGCCCGCGGGAGCCGGGAACGCGCGCGGCAGACGGGAACGCGCGCGGGAAGACCCTTGGGCCGACGACTTCGCCGAACACGACCGGCAAGTTCGCGGGCAGCACCCGGCGAGTTTGCCGAGCACGCCCGGCGAGTCTGCGGACGGCGCTCAGCGCGCCAGGCCAGGGACTCGACTTGACGTTCGAACCAGCCCGCATCGAACTGGTGTTCGATACGCTGCCCGGATGCCCCGCTCCCGCAGCTGGACCGACGAGCAGCTCGCCGCCGCCGTGGCGGCGAGCCGCACGCTGAGCGAGGTGCACCGCCGGCTCGGCCTGCGTCCCGGCAAGTACGACACCATGCGGGCGCACATCGCCCGGCTCGGGCTCGACGCCGCCCACATCCCCCGGGCGGTGGCAGGCGACACCCGGCGGACCCGCACCTGGACCGACAACGACCTCGCCGCCGCCGTGGCCGCGGGTCGCTCCGTGCACGACGTCCTGCGCCGGCTGGGCTACACGCCCAACGGCGGCATGTTCCGCAACATCACCGCGCACATCAGGCGCCTCGAGCTCGACACCAGCCATTTCGGCGGCGGCCAGGCCTGGGCCCGGGGCCGCCGCTTCCCCGGCCGGAACTCACGGCCGCTCGACGAGCTCCTGGTGGTCGGCGGGACCTTCGGGTCCGGCAGCAGCCTGAGGCGGCGGCTGATCAGGGACGGGATCAAGCCCGACCACTGCGAGGAGTGCGGCCTGCGGGAGTGGCGCGGCCGGGCGCTGCCCCTCGCGCTCGACCACGTCAACGGCGACCACACCGACAACCGGCTGGAGAACCTCCGTATCCTGTGCCCGAACTGCCACGCCATCACCGACACCTGGTGCCGGCGCAAGAGCCAGCCGACGTACTCCAACTGGCAGAGAGCCGGCGCTTAGAACGCCGTCAGTGCGGGTTCGAATCCCGCCGTCGGCACCACTACGCGGGCTGCTGGGCGTCCACGACCACCGGCCGCCGCGCCGCCAGCACCGCCCCGCCGAGCCCCAGGACGCCGCACACGACCGAGACGGCCAGGAGCACCGGGTGGGGTTGCCCGCCGGTCACCGCGTCGCCCAGCACCACCACGGCCACCGTGCCGGGCAGGATGCCGAGGACCGTGCCGCCCACGTACGGGGCGAACCGGACGCCGGAGAGCCCGGCCGCGTAGTTGAGGGCCGCGAACGGGACCATCGGGATCAGGCGCAGCGACATCACCGCGAGCAGACCGCTGCGGTCGAGCCGGGCGCGGACCCAGGCCACCGGACTGCGGTGGGCGTGCCGGGCCACGAACGACCCGCCGACGGCGCGCACCAGCCAGAACGCGGCCACCGCGGCCAGCGTCGTGCCGGCCACGGCGAGCAGGACTCCGAGCACCGACCCGAACAGCACGCCGGCGGCGACGGTGAACACCGTGCGCGGCACCGGCGTCACCGTGACCGCGCCCGACAGCAGCACGAACAGCATCGGCGCCCACGCCCCCGACGCCTCGACGGCCCCGCGCACGTCGGGCAGCCCGGCGGTGCGGACGACGAGCACCACGGCCGCGGCGGCGACGAGCGCCACGAGGCCCAGGAGCACGCGCCGGAGGGTCACGGCGTCGACGGTACCGACGTCCGGGACCCCGGCGCCGCGGTGGGGGACGCCCGTCACCCGGCGGCCACCCGCCCGTCACCGGCGCTAGCGTGACGGCCGTGACCGAACCCCGTGAGCTCGACCTCGACCCCGACGGCCTCGCCGTCCGGCGGGAGGTCCTCGGCCCCGACCACGTCGACGCCGCCCTGTCCCGCGCCGACGCCACCACGGCCGACTTCCAGGAGATGATCACGAAGTACGCGTGGGGGCACATCTGGACGCGCCCCGGCATCGACCGGCGGATGCGCAGCGCTGTCACGCTCACCGCGCTCGTCGCCCACGGCCACCTCGCGGAGCTGGAGCTGCACCTGCGCGCGGCCCTGCGCAACGGCCTCACCCGCGAGGAGATCGTGGAGGTGCTGCTGCAGACCGCGATCTACTGCGGGGTGCCGGCGGCCAACTCGGCGTTCGGGGTGGCGCGCCGGGTGCTGGCCGAGGAGCAGCCCTAGGAGCGCGCTGAACAACTCGGGCCTACTGCGCTACGGCCGGAGTTCTTCAGCACCCTCCTAACCGAGCGCCTGCAGGTGCGGCACGAGCGCGGCCAGCGCCAGCGCCCGGTGCGAGGCGGCGTCCTTCTCCGCCGGGTCGAGCTCGGCCGAGGTCCGGTCCTCACCGGCGGGCACGAACACCGGGTCGTACCCGAAGCCGTTCGTGCCGCGCGGGGCCCGGACGATCGTGCCCTTCCACTCCCCGTGCACCACGGTCTCCTCGCCGCCGGGCACGACGAGCGCGGCGGCGCACACGAACGCCGCGCCGCGCCGCTCGTCGGGGACGTCGCCGAGCTGGGCCAGCAGGAGCGCGGTGTTGGCGGCGTCGTCGCCGTGGCGCCCGCTCCAGCGCGCCGAGAGCACGCCGGGCATGCCGTTGAGGGCGTCGACGGCCAGGCCGGAGTCGTCGGCCACGGACACCAGCCCGGTCGCCGCCGCGGCGTCGCGGGCCTTGGCCAGCGCGTTCTCGGCGAACGTCGCGCCGGTCTCGGGGGCGTCGGGGAACTCCGGGACGTCGGACAGCCCGACGATCTCGAACCCGGACAGCATCCGCCGCAGCTCCACGAGCTTGCCCGCGTTGCGCGTCGCCAGCAGGATCCGTGTGCTCATCGCAGCTCCTCGCTGACGCTCGTCGCGGCATTCGCCCACGGCGCTGCGTCTGATGGTGAGCTCGCACGCTCGCTCACGAGGGCAGACCCCCCGGGTACGGCGCGGCGAGCGCCTCGGCCTGCGCCGCGCAGAGCTGCGCGATCCCGGCCAGGGCCGAGTCGAGCATGGCGTCGAGGGTGGTCCGGCTGAACGTGGCGCCCTCGCCGGTGCCCTGGACCTCGATCAGCGTGCCCCGGTCGGTCGCGACGACGTTCGTGTCGACCTCGGCCCGCGAGTCCTCCTCGTAGGGCAGGTCCAGGCGCACGCGCCCGTCCACGACCCCGACGCTGACGGCCGCGACCTGGCACGACAGCGGCTGCGGGTCGGCCAGGCGGTTGCGGGCACCGAGCCAGGTGACGGCGTCGGCCAGCGCGACGTAGGCGCCGGTGATCGCCGCGGTGCGGGTGCCGCCGTCGGCCTGCAGCACGTCGCAGTCCAGGGCGATCGTGTTCTCCCCCAGCGCCTTGAGGTCGATGCAGGCGCGCAGCGAGCGGCCGATCAGGCGGCTGATCTCGTGCGTGCGCCCGCCGACGCGGCCCTTGACGGACTCGCGGTCGCTGCGGGTGTGCGTGGCCGAGGGGAGCATCGCGTACTCGGCGGTGAGCCAGCCCAGACCCGATCCCGCCCGCCAGCGCGGCACGCCCTCCGTGACGCTCGCCGCGCACAGCACCTTCGTGCCGCCGAACTCGACGAGCACCGAGCCCGCGGGGTGCGCCTGGAAGCCGCGCGTCAGCTTCACGGGGCGCAGCTCGTCGTCGGTCCTGCCATCCAGTCGCTTCACGCAGGACACCCTATGCGGCGCTCCCGGCGCTCCTACACCTCGTAGGACCCGTCGGCCGCGACCACGGCGACCTCGCCGTCGAACACCGCCCGCGCCTCGTCGGCGAGATCGTCGGCGTCGAACCACGGGGGGCAGTGGGTGAGCAGCAACCGCCCGACGCCCGCCGCCGCGGCGTGCTCCCCCGCCTGCCGCCCGGACAGGTGCACGCCGGGGGGCGGGGCGTCCCAGGTCGGCGTGACGTGCGGCCAGGTGGCCTCGCACAGCAGCACGTCGGCGCCGCGGGCCAGCTCGACGAGCGCCTCGCTGGGGCCGGTGTCACCGCTGTAGACGAGGCTGCGCCCGCCGTGCTCGACGCGCAGCGCGTAGGCCTCGCAGGGGTGGTCGACGGGCGCGGTCCGCAGCACGACGTCGCCGACGGTCACCGACGCGGCGTGCGGGCGGAAGTCGAAGGCGTCGGAGAGGTCGGTCTCCGCCCGCTCGGCCGCGTCGGGGGCGTAGGCGGCGGCGAAGCGGTCGGGCGCCTCGACCGGCGCGAGCACCGGCAGCCGCCCGGCGCCCTCGGGCGGGAACGGGTGGTAGCGGCGGTGCACGACCAGCGCGGTGAAGTCGGCGCAGTGGTCGGGGTGCAGGTGGGAGAAGGCGACGGCGTCGAGCCGCCACGGGTCGAGGTGGCGCTGCAGCGCGCCGAACGTGCCGTTGCCCAGGTCCAGGACCAGCCGGACGTCGCCGGCTTCGACGAGGTAGCCCGACGCGGGCGAGGCCGGGCCGGGGCCGCTGCCCGAGCAGCCGAGCACGACCAGTCTCATGCCGCGCACGCTAGCCCGCGCGGGTGCGGCGCAGCCACCAGAGGCCGACCAGCGGCAGCACGAGCGGGATGAAGCCGTAGCCCCGGCCGAAGTCCGACCAGACGGTGTCGTCGGGGAAGTCGCCGGCGTCGAACACCGACAGCAGCCCGACCACCAGCACGCCGGCCAGCTCGAACCCGACCGCGCCCCAGGCCAGGCGCCGCGCTCCGGGGCCGCGGCGGGCGAGCCCGATCGTCGCCAGGATGTAGACGACGCCGGCGAGCGCGGAGAGCAGGTAGGGCAGCGGGGCCTCGGAGAACCGCGTGGCGATCTGCACCCCGGCGCGGGCGGTCGCCGAGAGCGCGAAGATCCCGTAGACGGTGATGAGGAGGCGCCCGAAACCGCTCGACGTGCGTTCAGGCACCGGCGTCCCAGAGCCCCTGCAGCCGCACGACGGCCACCGCGGTGCCGATCGCCCCCGCCGCGATGACGGCCCCGCCCCAGCGCGTCGGCTCGGCCGTGGCGAACTGCGTCGCGATCGGCAGCACGCACACCGAGACGACGAGGTAGATCAGGAACGTCGACGTCTCCGGCAGCGTGACGCCGGAGAACACCCGGACCGCGGCGATCGCCGCCTGCACGGCGAGCAGCCCGACGACGCCGGTGACGGCCAGGCGCGTCCAGCGGTCCGGGGGCCGGTTCAGCACGGTGGTGACGAGGCCGTGGACGGCGAGCGCACCCAGCGCCACCACCACGACCAGCACGAGCACGTCGATCACGCGGCGACGCTACCGCTGCCGGGGGTGCCGCCGTCCGGGGCGTCCGGGACGTCGGCGGCGCCGGGCTCCTGGCGCCGCGCGATCCACAGCAGCCCGAGCGAGACGACCGACAGCGCGGCCCCCACCGGCGGCAGCGCCAGCACCCCGAGCGTGGCGACGACCGCGCCGCCGACGAGCCCCGCCAGCCCGATCCCCAGGTAGATCGCGGACGCGTTGAGCGAGAGCACGAGCGCGCTGCCGGTCGGGGCGAGCTCGATGAGCCGCGTCTGCACCGGCGAGTTGACGACGAACCCGGCGCCGAGCACGAACAGCGCCACCGCGGCCCCGACGACGGTCGTCAGCGTGAGCGGCAGCGTCGCCAGGGCGAGGGTGACGACCGGGATCGTCATGAGCAGCGGGCGCCGGCTGCCGAAGCGGTCGGTGAGGCGGCCGCCGAGGTCGTTGCCGACCAGCGCGCCGATCCCGTAGACGACCAGCAGGATCCCGAGCAGCGGCCCGGTGACGCCCGCGGACTCCGCGAGCAGCGGCGCGATGTAGGTGTAGACCGTCAGCACCGACATCAGGCCGAACACGGTGATGCCCAGGATCGTCAGCACGCGGCGGTCGGCGGCCACGGCGAGGCGCTCGCGCAGCCCGACCGGCGCGGGGGCGTCGACGGTCGGGAGCAGCGTGCGCACCCCGACCGCACCGACCAGGCACAGCGCCGCCACCACGCCGAACACGCCGCGGTAGCCCAGCGAGGCGCCGAGGAACGTGCCGGCGGGCACGCCGACGACCAGCGAGAGCGTGATGCCGGTGAACACCGCGGCGACGGCCCGGCCGCGCCGCTCGGGCGGGCTGAGCAGGGTGGCGGCGTGCGTGGCGGCCGGGGTGAACGCGGCGGCGCCCAGCGCCGTGAGGATCCGGCCGGCGAACAGCAGCGGGTAGGCGGGCGCCAGCGCGGAGAGCAGGTTGCCGGCTGCGGCCACGAGCAGCGCGGCGACGAGCAGGTTGCGACGCTCCCAGCGCCCGAGCAGCGTGGCGAGCACCGGCGCGCCCACGGCGTAGGCCAGGGCGAACGCGCTCGTGAGCTGCCCGGCCGCGGCGACCGTGACGCCGAGCTCGGCGCTGATCTCGGGCAGCAGCCCGGCGACGACGTACGCGCTGGTGCCGACGGCGAACGCGCCGCCCGCGAGCAGCGCCAGCCGGAAGCCGATCACCGGGACACCGCGGGCGCGAGCGCGGCGACGGACCCGACCTCGGGGCCGAGGAAGCGGCGGCCCAGGCGCGCGAACGGCTCGGGGTCGCCGGTGGCGAGGAACTCGTGCGGCCCGGCGGGCGCACCGGGCTCGCGGGCCAGCCCGGCCTCGAACAGCACGCGGACGACGTCCTTGGCCGTCTCCTCCGCGCTGCTGACGAGCGTGACGTCGGGACCCATGACGATCTGCAGCACCGCCGAGAGCAGCGGGTAGTGCGTGCAGCCCAGGACCAGGGTGTCGACGCGGGCGCGCTGCAGCGGCTCGAGGTAGCTCTGGGCGAGGCCGAGGACCTGACGGCCGCTGGTGGTGCCGCGCTCCACGAAGTCGACGAACCGGGGGCACGCCGCTCCCGTCACCTGCACGTCCTTGGCCGCCACGAAGGCGTCGAGGTAGGCGCCCGAGGCGATCGTGGCCCGCGTGCCGATGACGCCGATCCGGCCGGTGTGCGTGGCGGCCACCGCGCGGCGGACGGCGGGGCGGATCACCTCGACGACGGGCACGGGGTAGCGCTCGCGGATGTCGGCCAGGCACGCGGCGCTCGCGGTGTTGCAGGCCACGACCATGGCCTTGACCTCGCGCTCCATCAGCGCGTCGCCGACGGCCAGTGCGTGGCGGCGGATGTCGGCGATGGCCAGCGGGCCGTAGGGGCCGTGCGCGGTGTCGCCGACGTAGACGACGCGCTCCGCGGGCAGCTGGTCGATCACCGAGCGCGCGACCGTGAGGCCGCCGACGCCCGAGTCGAAGATCCCGATGGGGGCGTCGAGGTTCACCCCGCCAGCCTACGGCGCGGCCTTCCTACCGCGCGGCCACCGCCGGACGGTCGGCCCGCGCCACCAGCCAGGCCGCGAGCACGCCCGCGAGCGCCCCGAACAGGTGCGCCTGCCAGGAGATCCCCGGCTGGCCCGGGAGCACCCCGAGCAGGACCCCGCCCCAGACGAGGAACAGCACGACGGCCAGCGCGATCTGCCGCCCGCTGCCGGCGAAGAAGCCGCGCGTCAGCAGGAAGGCGAGCCAGCCGAACACCAGCCCGGACGCGCCGATGTGGTAGCTGCCGTCGCCGCCGGTGAACCAGACGCCGAGCCCGCCGAGCAACCAGATCGTGGCCGTGACCAGCACGAACTGCCGCACGCCACCCGCCATCGCGAGGAACCCGAAGACCAGGAACGGCACGGTGTTGGCGGCGAGGTGCGCCCAGTCGCCGTGCAGGAGCGGCGACCACAGGATGCCGTCGAGGTCGCCGGTGTCGCGCGGGTGGATGCCGTTCCGCTCCAGGGTCTGCCCGGAGACGACGTCGGCGACCTCGACGACGTAGAGCAGCGCGGTGAGGACCACCATCGTCAGCGCGGAGCGGACGGGCGCGGGGGGCAGCACGCGCCCGATCCTGCGGCGCGGCGCGGGTGCGGTCATGCCTCCGACAGTACCGGCGTGCGGGGGCGTGGATCGGGCCCGAACGCGCCCGCCCCGACCACCCGACCCGGCGAGTTTGCCGACGGCGCCCGGCGAGTTGGCCGACGGCGCTCGGCGAGGTTTGCCGACGGCGCCCGGCGAGTTTGCCGACGGCGCCCGGCGAGTTCGCCGACGGCGCTCGCCGAGCCTGGCGTGGGCGCGACGACAGCGCGGGCGGCCTCCCCCCGCCCTTCCCGCGCACCAAGCAGGTTCCCGCGCGCCCCCGGGGACGCGCGGGAACGTGGAACGCGCGCGGCAGACGAGAACGCGCGCGGGACGGCCTCAGCCCCCGGCGAGGGTGCCGGCGGCGCCCGGCGAGTTTGCCGCCGCGCCCGGCAAGTCAGCCGCCGGCGCTCACCGAGCCCGGCGCGGGCGCAACGACGGCGCGGGCGGCCTCCCCCGCCCTCCCGCGCACCGAACAGGTTCCCGCGCGCCCCCGGGGACGCGCGGGAACGCGGAACGCGCGCGGCAGACGAGAACTCACGCGGAACGGGCCCTGCCCCGGCGAGTTCGCCGACGACGCCCGGCGAGGCCCCGGACGGCGCCCGATGAGTGGCGACCGGCAGTACGCCGCCGCGCCCCGGGCCGCTACGCCCAGAGGTGGCCCTCGATGCCGTCGGCGGCGTCGTCGAGCTCACCGGAGTAGGCGCCGGTGGACAGGTACTTCCAGCCCGCGTCGCACACGACCAGGGCGATGTCGGCGCGGTCGCCCGCGCCCGCCGCCTTCTCCGCCACGGCCAGCGCGGCGTGCAGGATCCCGCCGGTGGAGATGCCCGCGAAGATGCCCTCGCGGTCGACCAGCTCCCGGGTGCGGCGCAGGGCGTCGTGGCTGCCGACGGAGTAGCGCGCCGTGAGCACCTCGGGGTCGTACAGCTCGGGGACGAACCCCTCGTCGATGTTGCGCAGGCCGTAGACCAGCTCGCCGTAGCGCGGCTCGGCCGCCACGATCTGCACGTCCGGCTTGTGCTCGCGCAGGAACCGGCCGACGCCCATGAGCGTGCCGGTGGTGCCCAGGCCGGCGACGAAGTGGGTGATCGTCGGCAGGTCGCGCAGGATCTCCGGGCCGGTGGAGCGGTAGTGCGCGTCGGCGTTGGCCGGGTTGCCGTACTGGTAGAGCATGACCCAGCTCGGGTTCTCGGCGGCCAGCTCCTTGGCCATCGCGACGGCCTGGTTCGACCCGCCCGCGGCCGGCGACGAGACGATCCGCGCGCCGTACATCTCCAGCAGCTGGCGCCGCTCGATGGAGGTGTTCTCCGGCATCACGCAGATCAGCGAGTAGCCCTTGAGCTTGCAGGCCATCGCCAGGGAGATGCCGGTGTTGCCCGAGGTCGGCTCGAGGACCGTGCAGCCGGGGGTGAGCAGGCCGTCGGCCTCCGCCTTCTCGATCATGGCCAGCGCGGGGCGGTCCTTGATCGAGCCGGTGGGGTTGCGGTCCTCGAGCTTGGCCCAGAGGCGCACCTCGGGCGACGGCGAGAGGTTCGGCAGCCCCACCAGCGGCGTGTCCCCGACCGCCGCGATCAGCGAGTCGTACCGCATCGCGGGATCAGCCGCCCGCGACCGCGGGGAGGATCGTGAAGGTCGAGTTCTCCTTCACCGGGGCGTCGAGGCCACCGGAGAAGCGCACGTCCTCGTCGTCGACGTAGATGTTGACGAAGCGGTGCAGCTTGCCGTCGTTGAGCAGGCGGCCGGCGATGCCGCTGTGCTTCGCGTCGAGGTCGGCGATCACCTCGGAGACGGTGCTGCCCTTCGCCTCGACGGACTTCTCGCCGCCGGTGTGGGTGCGCAGGATGGTGGGGACGGACACGGTGGCCATGCGGATGCTCTCCAGGTGGGTGTTCGGGACGGGCGGGACGGGCGTCGAGGTCAGCCGAGGTCGGGGACGTCGTCCGCGCCGGTGTGCGCGAACATGTAAGTCTCCACGACGTCGACTTCTTCCTCGGTGACCACACCGTCCACGATCCGGAACGACCGGAGGTCGTGGCCGCGCACGCGCGCCTCGGCGTCGGGACGCGTCGAGACGATCACGTAGTGGATGCGCGGGTCGTTGGCGGGACCCGAGGCCACGTCGATGTCGACCTGCGACGGGTAGGCCTCGCTGCGCGTGTGCGAGTGGTAGATGACCGTCGGCCACTCGTCGCGCTCGTCCATCTCGCGCTGCGCCCGCAGCCGCTCCTTGACGTCCCACGTGTAGTAGGTGAGCGACGACCGGGGCTCGCCCGCGTACTCCGCGTGCGCCTCGCCGAGCACGAGCGCGCGGTGGGCCTGCTCGCGCTCCTGCGCCTCGGCGTCGCCCGTCGGCTTGGCCGCGTTCGTCATCCGGAAGAAGCGCTCGGGCCGCTCGGTGCCCTCCGCGCCCGCGATCATCCCGCACGCCTCGTGGGGGTGCTCCGCACGGGCGTGCGCCATGATCTCCTCGACGAGGTCGGCGCGGATCTGCAGCACCCGGCCAGCCTACGTGCCACCCCCGTCGCGACGCACCCGGCGGAGCCCGGCCTCACACCGTCAGACGGCCGACGGCCGCACCATGCACGTCGCGTCGGCGGGGACGAAGCCTCTCGCGGCGTAGAGGCCGTGGGCGTCGTCGGTGAACAGGACCCAGCGGATGCGGGGGTCACCGTCGATCACGGCGTCGACGACCGCCTTGCCGGCACCCAGGCCGCGCGCCTCCGGCAGCACGAACACGTCGGCCAGGTAGCCGAAGGCCACCCCGTCGGACACGGCGCGGGCGAACCCGACCATCCGGCCGTCGCGGTACGCGCCGGCCACCCGCCAGGCCCGGTCGAGCTGCGTCTCCACGTCGGCCCGGGTGCGCCAGCGGCCCCAGTAGGCCTGCGTGGAGAGAAAGTCCCACACCACGTCGCGGTCGATCCGGTGCGGGTCGAGGTCGATGTCCACGGCGGCGGTGTCCACGCCGTCGGACCCTAGATCGTTCCCGCT
The DNA here is from genome assembly GCF_013155125.1 of Pseudonocardia broussonetiae. NCBI lineage: Bacteria > Bacillati > Actinomycetota > Actinomycetes > Pseudonocardiales > Pseudonocardiaceae > Pseudonocardia > Pseudonocardia broussonetiae. The sequence continues at coordinate 366,743 of NZ_CP053564.1, forward strand.
CCCGGTGGGCAGGAGTTCCGCCCGCTGCGGTGATCACGACCGTGCCGTCGCAGAACCGGGGCGCTGTCGCGTCCCGCCGTGATCGCCCTCGTCGTCCTGGTGCTGGTGGTGGCAGGCATCGTCGCGCTGGAGGTGCGCAACGTGCGGGGAGCCGCCGCGGGCGGCGGGCCGGTCGCGGTGCGGATCCTCGCGTTCACCGAGCTGGACGCGGTGCTGGAGCAGCAGTGGCTGGGCCAGTCGAGCCCGCGGATCCTGCAGGTCTCCTCGACGCTGCGCTACAGCTGGTCGGGCGCCGCAACGGTCGGCGACCGCGTCACCGGGCTGACGGTCGACGGCGTCCCCGTCGACCCGGCGGCGCCCTACCGCGTGGCCGTCAACAACTTCCTGGCCGCGGGCGGCGACGGCTTCACCGCCTTCGCCGACGGCACCGACCTCACCGGCGGCGAGATCGACCTCGACGCCCTGCTCGCGTACCTGGGCGCCGACCCCGGCCTGGCCCCGCCCGCGCGGCACCGCATCACGGTGACGGGCTAGCGGACCTGCATCCGGCTCTGCACGAGCGCGTCCTGCACGAACGTCAGCCACTGGTAGACGCCCAGGTGCGACGCCCGGGGGTCGTCGGGGTCGAGCTGGTCGGGCATGTCCTCGCTCACGTCGAGCGCGGTGCCCAGCGCCAGCCGGACGTCGTTGAGCGCGGCGAGCCACGTGTCGGCCTGCTCCACCGTCAGCTCGATCTTCCCGCCGGTCTCGGGCAGCGTGTCGAGGACGAGCGTGGCGGCGGCGTCCTTGGCCTCGATCAGCTCCGGCTCGTGCAGCGAGCGCAGGCCGGCGGCGAGGTCGGCGTCCTCGGTGGTGAAGTCGGGCAGCAGGCGGGCCAGGACGCGGTCGTCGGGCCGCGTCGACGGGCCGGTGCGGATGCCGGTGATCACCGCGAGCTCGTCGGGCGGGTTCTGCTCGACGCGCCCGGCCAGCATCTGCTTCACCTCGGCGACGAGCCCGCGCAGCACCGCGGCCTCCTGCGCCTCCAGCGAGGCGACGAGGCGCACCTTCGACCCGCGTCCCGACTTCTTCCAGCCATTCACGACGACTTCTGCATCGTCGCCCACAGCCCGGCGGCGTGCAGCTTCGCCACGTCGGCCTCGATCTTGTCCTTGTCGCCCGCCGACACCGCGGCCTTGCCCTTGTGGTGCACGTCGAGCATCAGCGCGGTGGCCTTGGGCTCGGGGTAGCCGAACAGCTTCTGCAGCACGTAGGCCACGTAGGACATGAGGTTCACCGGGTCGTTCCAGACGATCGCCTGCCAGGGGACGTCCCCGGAGACGTCCTCCTCGACGCGGACATCCGTCTGACGGGTGGGTGCGGGTAGCGGCGCCGTCATGTCCTCCATGGTGGCACGGGACATAGGGTCAGTACTCATGAGTGGTAGTCCGCAGTCGGCGGGGGTCTCGACGGCCCTGCTCACCGACCGCTACGAGCTGACCATGGTGGCCGCGGCATTGGCCGACGGCACCGCCGACCGGCAGTGCGTGTTCGAGGTCTTCGCGCGCCGGCTGCCCGACGGGCGGCGCTACGGCGTGGTCGCGGGCACGGGGCGGCTCGTCGAGTCGATCTCCCGGTTCCGCTTCGGCGACGAGGAGCTCGCGGCGCTGCGCCACGTCGTCGACGCGCCCACGCTCGACTGGCTGGGCGCCTACCGCTTCACCGGCGACGTCGACGGCTACCCCGAGGGCGAGCTGTACTTCCCGGGCTCCCCGATCCTCACGGTGCGCGGCACGTTCGCCGACGCCGTGGTGCTGGAGACCCTCGCGCTGTCGATCCTCAACCACGACTCGGCGGTGGCCTCGGCGGCCGCGCGGATGGTCACCGCCGCCGCCGGGCGCCCGCTCATCGAGATGGGCTCGCGGCGCACCCACGAGGCGGCCGCGGTCGCGGCGGCGCGGGCGGCCTACCTGGCCGGGTTCGGCGCGACGTCGAACCTGGAGTCCGAGCGGCGCCACGGCATCCCGACCGCGGGCACGGCCGCGCACGCCTGGATCCTGCTGCACGACGACGAGCTGGGCGCGTTCCAGAGCCAGGTCAAGGCGCTGGGCTCCGACACCACGCTGCTCGTCGACACCTACGACATCCGCCGCGGCGTCGAGCTGGCCGTGCAGGCCGCCGGCACCGAGCTGGGCGCCATCCGGATCGACTCCGGCGACCTCGGCGAGCTCGCACGCCAGGCCCGCGACCAGCTCGACGCCCTCGGCGCGGTGAACACCCGGATCGTGCTGTCGGGCGACCTCGACGAGTACGCGATCGCCGCCCTGCGCGCCGAGCCCGTGGACTCCTACGGCGTGGGCACCTCGGTCGTCACCGGCTCCGGCGCGCCGACGGCGGGGATGGTCTACAAGCTCGTCGAGGTCGACGGGCGGCCGGTCGCGAAGCGCAGCGCGGCGAAGGAGTCCCGCGGCGGGGCGAAGTCGGCGGTGCGGCGCTACAAGCCGACCGGCACGGCCGTCGAGGAGGTCGTGCACGCCACCGGGCGGCCGGTCCCGGTCGGCCCGCACGACCGCGTGATGCCGGTACCGCTGCTGCGCGGCGGCGAGCCGGTGCCCGACCTGCCGACGCTGGAGCAGTCCCGCGAGCACCTGCGCGCCGCGCTGGTGTCGGTGCCGTGGGAGGGCCTCAAGCTCTCGCGCGGCGAGCCCGCCATCCCGACGACGTTCGAGGTCTGACGTGCGCGCACTGATCGTCGTCGACGTCCAGAACGACTTCTGCGAGGGCGGCTCGCTCGCCGTCGTGGGCGGTGCCGCGGTGGCCTCCGCGGTGTCCGCGGCGATGGCCGATTACGAGGTCGTCGTCGCCACCCGGGACCACCACGTCGACCCGGGCGACCACTTCTCCGACACCCCCGACTACGTCGACAGCTGGCCGCCGCACTGCCGCGCGGGCACGCCCGGGGCGTCGTTCCACCCGGAGCTGGACGTGGCCCCGGTGCAGGCCGTGTTCGACAAGGGCGCCTACACCGCCGCCTACTCCGGCTTCGAGGGCACCGACCCGGGCGGGGTGACGCTGCGCGACTGGCTCGTGGAGCGTCGGATCGACGCCGTCGACGTCGTCGGCCTGGCCACCGACCACTGCGTGCGCGCCACCGCGCTGGACGCGGCGGCGGCCGGCCTCGACACGACGGTGCGCCTCGAGCTGTGCGCCGGGGTCGCGCCGGAGACGACCGCCCGCGCGCTCGAGGAGCTGCGGGCGGCCGGCGTGACGGTCCGCTAGACCGAGCGCATCCGGAACGGCTCCAGCGCGGCGGCCAGCTCGACCGGGTCGCCGTCGCCGCTGTGCGCGAGGTGCGCGCCCCGGGCCTGGGCGACACCGATGCAGCGCGGGCCGTCGAACAGGCCGCAGGCGTAGCGCACGGAGTCGTCGTCGAGCTCCAGCACGCCGACGCGGAGCTGGTAGATGCCCGGGTAGTGCACCTCGTCGAGGTACTGCACCGACAGCGAGCTGGGCGAGAGGCCGTCGAGCGGGCCGCCCGTCGGGTAGCCGAGGACGTCGAGGTGCAGCTCGGCCAGGGCGTCCAGGTACCAGCCGGCGAGGGCGACGTTGTTGACGTGGCGGTTGGTGTCGATGTCGCCGAAGCGGGTGCGGATGTCGAGGCGGAACGGGTAGGCCTCGCGGACAGGCAGGTCGCGCTCGGGGCGCGGCGACGGCTCGCCCGCCACCCGCAGCACCTCCAGGGCGGCGCGGACGGCGTCGGGCAGCGGCGCGGGACCCTCGCCGGTGGCGTGCACGCTGACCGACTCGCCGGTGGCCACGCACTCGTCGCCCGCGAACACGGCGTAGGAGTAGGTGAACGAGGACGTGCCGATCCGGGTGACCCCGAGCCCGATGCGGTAGCGGCCGGCCACGCGCAGCGGCGCCAGCACGTCGACCCGGACCGAGGCGAGGAGCAGGCGCATCTCCCCGCGCAGGCGGGTGCCGAGGTCGGCGCCGAAGGCGTCCTGCTCGACGGTGACGCGGGCGTCCTCGAACCAGCGGACGAGGGCGTCGCGCCCGATGCGCCTGCTGGGGTCGAGATCGCTGTAGCGGGCCGGGTGCTCGACGAGCACGGGGAACGAGGCGGGGTCGAGTCGCAGCTGCGTGGACGTCACCGTCGCCATTGTGCCGTCACCCGGGCGAGTGAACGGTGTGACCCCGGACAGCCGAACGCCGCCCGTGCTGCTCACGGGCGGCGTTCGAACGTACGAGCCTCCGGGCTACCAGGCGTGCGCAGATGGCCGTGTGGGCGGTCTCGGCATCGGGCGGCGGGTGTCGCCGACCGCTGCAGACCCACGGCGCTGATGCCTCGGCGGCGTGCTCCGCGTGGGTACCCGGCTGCTCGTACGGGAACGTCGACCGGGAGGACGGGATCTTCTCCACCGATCCGGCCTTGGCCTGCCGCCGTTCCGTGGGGCCATTTCTACTCGCGTGCGCCGGTGGTCACAAGAGAGTCACGGGGGGTGTGCGGCGAACGGTTCCGGTCCGGGCGCGCGGGCCGGCGGGTAGCCTCCCGGGCGTGCCCGCCAAGACGTCCCTCCCCGGCGTGGCCGAGCTGTTGGAAGCCGCGGTCGAGGCCGTCGGCGGCACCCGGCGCGAGGGACAGGACGCGATGGTCCAGGCCGTCCGCACGGCGCTGACCAACGGCGAGCACCTCGCGGTGCAGGCCGGCACCGGCACCGGCAAGTCGCTGGCCTACCTCGTGCCCGCGATCCACCACGCCGTCGACAAGGACCGCAGCGTCGTCGTCTCCACGGCCACGATCGCGCTCCAGCGCCAGCTCGTCGACCGCGACCTCCCCCGCCTCGCCAAGGCCCTCGCGCCCCTGCTCGGGCGGGCGCCGACGTTCGCGATCCTCAAGGGCCGGCGCAACTACCTGTGCCTCAACAAGCTGCACGGCCCCGACGACGTCGACCCGGCCGACGAGCTGTTCGACCCCTTCGCCGTGTCCGCGATGGGTCGCGCGGTGAAGCGGCTGCACGAGTGGGCCGACACCACGAAGAAGGGCGACCGCGACGAGCTGGTGCCCGGCGTCACCGAGGCGGTGTGGCGGCAGGTGTCGGTCACCGCGCGGGAGTGCGTGGGCGCGTCAAAGTGCCCGGTGGGCGACGACTGCTTCGCCGAGCTGGCCAAGGCCGAGGCGGGCAGGGCCGACATCGTCGTCACCAACCACGCGCTGCTCGCCATCGACGCGCTCGAGGGCCGTCCGGTGCTGCCCGAGCACGACGTCGTCGTCGTCGACGAGGCGCACGAGCTGGTCGACCGCGTCACCGGCGTCGCCACCGCGGAGCTGACGTCCGGCACGGTCGGCGCGGCCGCCCGGCGGCTGGGCAAGCTCGTCGACCAGGCCGTGGCCGACCGGCTCGCCGAGGCGGGCGAGGGCCTCGCGATGGTGCTCGACGACCTGCCGCCCGGCCGCTGGGACGCCCTGTCCCCCGCGGCGTCGGGGGTGCTGACGACGATCCGCGACGCCGCCGGCGAGTGCCGCCAGTCGCTCGGGCCCGAGCGCCGGGAGGACCCCGAGGGCTCGGCGGCGCGCAAGCTGGCGCTGGCCGCGCTCGACGAGGTGTCCGAGGTGGCCGTCCGGCTGCTCGACGCGTTCTCCGAGCCCGACCCGTCGAAGCGGCGCGACGTCGTGTGGCTGGGCGAGCAGGGGCCCGACGGGTCGCGGCACAAGGTGCTGCGCGCGGCGCCGCTGTGGGTGGGCGGGCTGCTGCGGGAGCGGCTGTTCGGCCGGTCGACGGTGGTGCTGACCAGCGCCACGCTCGCGCTGGGCGGCAACTTCGACGCGCTCGCCCGGCAGTGGGGGCTGCCTCCGTCCGATGCGCCTTCGGAGGACTCGGACGCCCCGAAGTGGTCGGGCATGGACGTCGGCTCGCCGTTCGCGCACGCGCGCAGCGGGATCCTCTACGTCGCCAAGCGCCTGCCCCCGCCCGGGCGCGACGGCCTCTCCCCCGCCACGCTCGACGAGATCGCCGGGCTCGTGGAGGCCGCGGGCGGGCGCACGCTGGGCCTGTTCTCGTCGACGCGGGCGGCCAAGCAGGCCACCGAGGCGCTGCGCGGGCGGCTGGACACCCCGCTGCTGTGCCAGGGCGACGACTCCACGATGCAGCTGGTGAAGAAGTTCGCCGAGGACGAGACCACGTCGCTGTTCGGCACGCTGTCGCTGTGGCAGGGCGTCGACGTGCCGGGGCCGTCGCTGTCGTGCGTGATCATCGACCGCATCCCGTTCCCCCGGCCCGACGACCCCCTCGTCGCCGCCCGCCAGCGCGCCACCGACGCCCGCGGCGGCAACGGCTTCCTGTCGGTCTCGGCCACCCACGCCGCCCTCCTGCTCGCCCAGGGCGCCGGCCGCCTGCTGCGGGGCATGGACGACCGCGGGGTCGTGGCGATCCTCGACTCCCGCATCGCCACCGCCCGGTACGGCGGCTTCCTGCGCGCCAGCCTCCCCCCGTTCTGGGCGACGGACGACCGGGAGAAGGTCCACGCGGCCCTGAGGCGGTTGCGGGGGGCCTGACGGCCGGCCCCACGCCCTCTGCACCTTGCCCACCCTCGCCACGCACCCCCTCCGCCCGCCACGCACCCGCCCGCCCCGCCACGGCCCGCCGCCCCACTGCTCCGCGCGCCCCACCCAGCCGGGCGCCCTCGCGGCACCCCGTCAGTTGGCAGTGGAGTGGCTTTACTGTCACTGGGCGGCAGTGGAGCCACTCCACTGTCACCGGGGTGAGGGGGTGGGCGCGGCGCGCGGTGTCGCGCCGCGCACGCCCGCGCCCCCGCCGCGCCGCCCGCCCGCGCCCCTCGCGGCACCCGCCAGATGACAGTGGAGTGGCTTTACCGTCACTGGACGGCAGTAAAGCCACTCCACTGTCACTGGGGTGGGGGGTGGCGCGGCGCGGCGCGCGGGGGAGGGGGGTGGGCGCGTGCGGGTGGGCGCGGCGCGCGGGGGGTGGGCGTGGCGGGTGCGGGTGGGGTGGGCGCGGCGCCTGTCAGGCCAGGAGGGCCGCTTGCACGGGAGCGGGGAAGCGCACCGAGAACCGGACGTCCCCCAGCAGCTCCTCCAGCTCCCCGGCGTGCCGCTCCAGCTCCGCCCGCGCCGCCTCGCCCACGTCCTCCAGCAGCCGCATCGCGATCCGGCCGTCGGCGCGCTGCACCCAGCTCCCCACGATCCGGCCGTCGACCCACAGGCAGGGGCCGCCGTTGCCGTTGCGGTCGAAGAGCAGGGGGACGTGGGCGGGGTCGAGGTGGAAGGCGCGCTGCTTCCAGCCCATCGTCGACGGGTCGAGGCCGGGCAGCAGGCGTGCGCTCGGCGGAGCGTCGGGCGTGGGCCCGAGGTCGTCGGGCAGCGCCCGGCCCTCGACGAACCGGCCGTCGCCCTCCTCGACCTCCACCGCCACCGCCCCGACGTCGAGCAGCGCCCGCTTCGTGGTGGCGGCGGTCCAGCCGGCCCACCACTGCAGGTCGGCACGGGTGGCGGGGCCGTAGGCGCGCAGCCATCGCGCGGCGAGCCCGGCCGCGGCCGCGCGCGTGTCCAGCTCGCCGAACCCGCCCGGGAACCACTCCCGGGTCGACGCCCAGCGGTACTGCCCGTTGATCCACGTGCCGGTCGGCCGGGCCCGCAGCACCCGCCCCTCGAACCCCAGCTGCAGCAGCACCCGGCTGTGCGCGCCCTGCGTCGTGGCGTACGCGCCGCCGCCGACGGGGACCGGCCGGGCCAGCTCGGGCAGGGCCGCCCCGATCTCGCGGGCGGTGAGCGGGCCCGACGCCACCAGCAGCTCGTCGACGGCCACGGCCGCGTCGGCCAGCCACCGCTCCGGCGCGGCCACTCCGCCGGCCTCCAACATCGCCAGCAGCGCCCGCCGCTGCGCCGGCACGAGCCCGAGGGTGGCGGCGTGGTGGGCGAGCCGGGCCGTGTCGTGCCCGAGCACCCACAGCGTGCGGCGCATCGCGTGGTGGCGCAGCAGCGCCCGCTCCCCGAACAGCGCGTGCTCGAGCGGCGCCAGGTCGGGCGTGCGCATCCGCGCGGCCACCGACAGGTACACCGAGACGGGGTCGGTGGAGTGCAGCGCCACGAGGCCGTCGGTGATCGCGACGACGTCGTCGGTGCGCTCCTGCGGCACGTGCCGGTGCCGGAGGGCGAGCCGGGCGCGACGCTCGGCGGCGTCGAAGCGTCGGAGTGTCACGATCGCGAGCCTCCCACCCGGCCCGGACAGGACTCGCGGCGGCGCTGTCCGATCCCTCGCTGCCCGTTCGTCATCCTGGTGACCGCACGACAGGACGCGAAGGAGCACCGATGCGCTACATGATGTTCGTCTGCACCGATCCCGAGCCCGACGCCGACACCACCGACGACGCCGAGGCGTGGGTCCGCACGAACGACGCCGCCGCCCGCCGCGTCGACGGCGACCGGCTCGGCCCGGTGTCGGCCGCCACCACCGTCCGCGTCCGCGGGGGCGAGCTGCTCGTGACCGACGGCCCGTTCGCCGAGACCAAGGAGCTGATCGTGGGCTACGACGTCCTGGAGTGCGCCGACCTCGACGAGGCCATCGAGGTCGCCCGCGCGCACCCGATGGCGCGGATCGGGCGGCTCGAGCTGCGGCCCTTCTGGTCGCCGTGACCCCGGCGCACGACGCCGTCGCGACCGCGGGTGCCGACGCGCACCCGCGGATCGTGGCGGCCCTGATCCGGATCACCGGCGACTGGACCCTCGCCGAGGACTGCGCGCAGGACGCGCTGTCCGCCGCGCTGCTGCGCTGGCCCCGCGACGGCGTGCCGGCCAACCCGGGCGGCTGGCTGATGACGACCGCCCGCAACCGGGCGGTCGACGTCCTGCGCCGCGCCGCGGTGGAGCGTCGCACGCTCCACGAGCTCGCCGCCCTCGTCCCCGACCACACCGACGGACCCGCGCAGGAGGGCATCGTGGACGACCGGCTGCGGCTCGTGTTCACCTGCTGCCACCCCGCGCTCGCTCCGGAGGCCCGGGTGGCGCTGACGCTGCGCACCGTGTGCGGCGTGCCGACCGCCGACATCGCGCGGGTCCTGCTCGTCACCGAGAGCGCGATGACGCGGCGCCTGACGCGCGCGAAGACCCGGATCGCGCAGGCCGGCATCCCCTACCGCGTGCCGGAGGGGGCCGCGCTCCAGGAGCGGCTGCCCGGCGTGCTCGCCGTCCTGTACGTGCTGTTCACCACCGGCTACGACACCGACGGCGAGCCCGCCTTCGCCGAGGAGGCGATCCGGCTGGCGCGGCTGCTGGGGTCGCTGCTGCCCGGGCGCGCCGAGGTCGTCGCCCTGCTCGCGCTGTTCCTGCTGCAGCACTCCCGCCGCGCCGCGCGCCGCGACGCCGACGGCGCCCTCGTGCCGCTCGACCGCCAGGACCGCACCCGGTGGGACCACGCCGCGATCGACGAGGCGCTGGCCGCGCTCGCCACCGTCGAGGGCGACGGCCCGTACGCGCTGCAGGCCCGGATCGCGGCCCGGCACGCCACCGCCGCCGACGTCGCCACGACCGACTGGGCCGGGATCGCGCACTGCTACGACGCGCTGGCCGCGCTGGGGCCGTCGCCGGTCGTCGAGCTCAACCGGGCCGTGGCGCACGGCTACGCGCACGGCCCCGACGCCGGGCTGGCCCTGCTCACGCAGCTGCGTGCGGCAGGAGGGCTCGACGAGGGCGTCGCCACCACCGTCGAGGCCGACCTCGTCGCCCGCCAGGGCCGTGCCGCCGAGGCCGCCGCGCTGTTCCGCCGCGCCGCCGGCCTCGCCCGCACCGCGAGCGAGCGGCAGGCGCTGCTCGTCCGCGCCGACGCGCTGCATCCGGACCGCTGACGGGTCCTCAGCCCGCCGACGCCACCCACGCCAGCAGCGCGGCCCCGTCACGGGTGGCCAGGACCTCGGCCAGCTCGGGACCGCGCCCGTCCGGCACCCGGAACAGCCCGCCGACGAACCGCCGGCCCGACCCGCCCGGCCCCGATCCGTCCGGCCCCGACCCGTTCACCGGCGACCCGTCCGGCACCGCACGGGCGCACAGCAGCGCCCCGGCGACGAGCTCCCGCCCGGCCGCCCGCTCCGTCACCTCGACGACGCCGCCACCCGCCAGGTCGCGCACGGTCAGCCCGTGCGGGCGCACCTCGACGACCTCGTGCACCGCGCGGTCGACCTCCGTCCACGACGCCGCCAGCTCCGCCTCGTCCGCGGGCAGCAGCGGGCCCCGCTCGGCGAGGAACTTCCCGAACCAGCCGCCCTCGTGCAGCACGACGTCGAGGGTCAGCGGGTCGGCCAGCGCCACGGCGGGGTCGGGGTCGCGCAGGGCGGCGTAGTCGTAGACGTCGCCGTCGGTGCCCCCGCGCCGCTCCAGGTAGGCCAGGGCCTTGCGGTGCAGCCACGGCACCCGCTCGGGCAGCGGCGGCACGGCGGGACGGCCCGCGTGGCACTGCTTGTACTTGCGGCCGGAGCCGCACCAGCACGGGGCGTTGCGCCCGGGCTCGGGACCGGTGGCGGCCGCGAACCGGCGCACCATGGCGAGGTCCGGGTCGTCGTCGGGTAGCTCCAGCTCGCTCCACCGCCCGTAGGCCGCGGCCGCCTCGCCGCGGTCGGACTCGTACCAGGCCAGCCGGTCCTCCACGAGCCCCCAGCCGCGGCCGGCGAGGCTCGCGGCGCGCAGGTGCGCCTCGGCGTCGCGCACCCGCCCGTCGCGCTCGGCCGCCACCGCCGCCACGTACTCGGCCACCGCCGCCCGGCCGCCGCTGCCCGCCACCGCGACGAGCCGCTCGCCCGCCGCGACCAGCGCCGCGATCCGCTCCGGGGTCTCGTCGCCGGCGAGCTCGTCGACGACGCCGACCAGCGTCGCCGGGTCCTCCAGCAGCTCCAGCGCCTCGCGCAGCGCGGGCGCACCGGACGCCGGGTCGGCCAGCAGCTCGTAGGCCGTGGACGCCTGCGCGGCGCGCTCCGTGCCCACCGCGTCGGCCAGGCGCACCTGCACGCCGAACGCCTCGCCCCGGACCCAGGCGGCCTCCTCGTGCGCGAACTCGCCGTCGCGGTGCTGCAGCCCGGTGGCCGCCGCCAGCTCGACGAGCGGGGGCCGCGGGCGCCCGAACGCGGCCGGGTCGCGCGCCAGCACGGCGAGGACGAGGTCCTCCGCGGCGAGCGGCAGGCCGGTCTCCTCGGTCTCCTCGTCGTAGGCGGTGCGAGTGGTCATCAGCAGCGCGGGCCCGGCGACCGGCTCGTCGTCGACCGCCTCCACCGACACGGCGCCGTCCGGGGCGACGCGGACGGCGAGCAGGTCGCCGGGCCGGTGCGCGGAGAGCCAGCCGGGCGGGCCGGCCCAGGAGCCGTCGTCGCCGTAGGAGAGCGCGGCCCCGTCGACGGTTGGCGCGGTGGTGCGCGCGAACACCGCGAGATCGGTGAGCAGGTCGAGCCGGTCGCCGTCGCGCTCGTCGGCGCTGAGGCGGTGGGTGAGCGCGATCCCCTCGGTGAGCGCGTCGACGTGCACGACGAGGTCGGGCGACAGCAGGACGACCGGGCTGTCCGGGTCGTCGTGCAGCCGCTCCTCGGCCTGGTCGGTGAGCCGGGCGGCGTCGTCGGGGTGCAGGTCCAGCCGGGCGATCATGTGTACCGCGAGCTCGCCGATCGGCACGGGACCGTGCTCGCGGGCCAGGTCGACGAACGCGGCGGCGAGCGCGTCGGGCCCGGGAACGGGCAGCCGGTCGAGGACGGCGACGGGATCGGCGCTCTCCCCGTCGAACACGATCGCCCCGACGAGCTGGTCGAGCGCGTCCTCGCGGGTCAGGCCGGCGTCGAGCAGCCGCTGCGCGGTGCGCCAGACGTCGGGGTGCTCGCCGCCGAGGATCTGCCCGGCCACCGTCGCGCGCAGCTCCAGCTCGCGGTCCGACGCGCCGGGGCGGTCGGCGTCGAGCAGGTCGGCGCACTCGTCGGGCGTCGCGGGCACGGCGTCGGGGACGGTGCCGAACAGGAATCGCAGCGGGGCCTCGTCCACGCCGCGCAGCGTAGTTCCGGGGCCCGTCAGAGCACGGCGCAGGTGACGGTGCCCGGCGCGACCTCGGTGAACCCGGCGTCGCGGACGACCACCGGATCGCCCGCCAGCACCTGCGCCCAGCGCTCCGGGCCGGCGTCGCGCACCGCGAACGCGGGCACCGCGGAGAGCCCCCGCACCGCCGCGTACAGCATCGAGGCGTGGCCGACCTGCGCCGCGGCCTTGCCGACGCTCATCCGCAGCGCCGCGTTCACCCAGATCACCGGGACCCCGGGCGGGGGCGGGCCGGGGTCGTCGGGCTCGAGGTCGGTGCCGCCGATCTGCAGGCGCGACACCACGCGCGGCACGTCGTCGACGGGACCGGGCAGCAGCGCCCGCACCTGCGCGTCACCGACGGTCCAGGTGAGGCCGGGGAGCTCCTGCACGGCGTCCCAGTGGGCGCCGCGGGCGCGCCGGGCGATCTTGCGGATGCGGCTCGCCACCCACGTGCCGACGGCCTCGTGCCACTCCTCGCCCGGCTGTGCGCGCGGGTCGAGGCAGACGGCGAGCGCGGCCGCGGCCGCCGCCTCCAGCACCGGTGTGCGCGCGGCGGGCGGCCTCTCCAGCCGCAGCACCACCGGCATCGCCCGGACGACGCCGTCGGGCTCGGGCGGCGGGACGCGCCGGACCGCGAGCGGGGACAGGACCGTCCCGGGTGGAGGCGTCACAGGAGGGCCGTCACAGGGGGACGCGCCGCAGCAGCCCCTCCGCCGCGTCGGCGCGCTCCACCTCGTCGCGGGTGATGCCCAGCACGAAGAGCACGACGTCGAGGAAGGGGTGCGACAGCGCCGTGTCGGCCACCTCGCGCAGCGCGGGCTTGGCGTTGAACGCGATGCCCAGCCCCGCCGTGGCGAGCATGTCGATGTCGTTGGCGCCGTCGCCGACGGCCACGCACTGCTCCAGCGGCACGCCGTAGGTGTCGGCGAAGCGGCGCAGCGCCACGGCCTTGCCCGGGCGGTCGACGATCTCGCCGACGACCTTCCCGGTGAGCCGCCCGTCGACGACCTCCAGCTCGTTGGCCGCGCAGAAGTCCAGGCCCAGCTCCTCGACCAGCCCGGAGATGACGCGCGTGAACCCGCCGGACACGACGCCGCAGCGGAAGCCGAGCCGCTTGAGCGTGCGGATCGTGGTGCGCGCGCCCGGCGTCAGCTCCAGCTCGGCGGCGACGTCGGCCAGCACCGACTCGGGCAGCCCGGCCAGCACCGCGACGCGGCGGCGCAGCGACTCGGCGAAGTCGAGCTCGCCGGCCATCGCGGCCTCGGTGACGGCGCGGACCTCGTCCTCGGCGCCGGCCCGCGCGGCCAGCATCTCGATGACCTCGCCCTGCACCAGGGTGGAGTCGACGTCGAACACGATGAGCCGCTTGCTGCGGCGCGCCAGCCCGGCCCGCTCGACGGCCACGTCGACGCCCGCCGAGCGCGCCACCTCGACCAGCCGGGTGCGCAGCGTGCCGGGCGGGTACTCCTCGGAACCGTGCCCGGGCACCGGGGACACCATCAGCTCCAGGCCGGTGACCGGGTAGTCGGCCACGCGGCGGATGGCGTCGATGTTGGCGCCGGCGTCGGCCAGCGCCTGCGCGATCGAGCCGAACGCGCGCGCCGAGATCGGCCGCCCGGTGACCACCACGACGTGCGTGGAGTGCCGGACGGACGGGTCGGCGCCGAGCGAGGTCTGCACCTGCATCGAGATGCTCGCCATGGCCTGCTCGACGGCCTCCTGCAACTGCTCGGGGTCGTGGTGGGCCGTGACCAGGGCGCCCAGGGTGAGCCGGCCGCGGATGACGACCTGCTCGACGTCGACGAGGTCCACGCCGTGCCGGGTCAGCGCGGCGAAGAGCACCGAGCTGACACCGGGACGGTCGGGACCGGTGACCGTGATCAGGACACTGGTGTCGGCCACCTCAGCGCGACTTGGGATCGCCGTCCGGCTGCGTCTCCGGGCCGACCTGCTGGCTGATCAGCTCGCCCGGGTCCGGGTGCCGGCTGATGTGCGCCTCCTCGCGGAAGCGCTCGACCAGGTGCGGGTAGTGCAGCTCGAACGCCGGGCGCTCCGAGCGGATCCGGGGCAGCTCGGTGAAGTTGTGCCGCGGCGGCGGGCAGCTCGTGGCCCACTCCAGGGAGTTGCCGAAGCCCCACGGGTCGTCGACCGTGACGACCTTGCCGTAGCGGTAGCTCTTGAACACGTTCCAGATGAACGGCAGCGTCGAGGCGCCGAGCACGAACGCGCCCACCGAGGAGAACGAGTTGAGGAACGTGAACCCGTCCTGCGGCTGGTAGTCGACGTAGCGGCGGGGCATGCCCTCGTTGCCGACCCAGTGCTGCACCAGGAACGTCATGTGGAAGCCGACGAACGTGGTCCAGAAGTGGAACTTGCCCAGCGTCTCGTCCATCATCCGGCCGGTCATCTTCGGGAACCAGAAGTAGATGCCGGCGTAGGTGGCGAACACGATCGTGCCGAACAGCACGTAGTGGAAGTGCGCCACGACGAAGTAGGTGTCGGAGACGTGGAAGTCGATGGGCGGGCTGGCCAGCAGCACGCCCGTCAGGCCGCCGAAGAGGAACGTGGCGAGGAAGCCGACGGAGAACAGCATCGGCGTCTCGAACGTGATCTTGCCCTTCCACATCGTGCCGATCCAGTTGACGAACTTGACGCCCGTCGGGATCGCGATGAGGAACGTGGTGAAGGAGAAGAAGGCCAGCAGGACCGCGCCGGTGGCGTACATGTGGTGCGCCCACACGGCCACCGAGAGGACGGCGATGGCGATCGTCGCGTAGATCAGGGTCTTGTAGCCGAACAGCGGCTTGCGGCTGAACACCGGGAAGATCTCCGACACGATGCCGAAGAACGGCAGCGCGACGATGTAGACCTCGGGGTGGCCGAAGAACCAGAACAGGTGCTGGTACAGGATCGTGCCGCCGTTGGCGGGGTCGAACACGTGCGCGCCGAGGTGGCGGTCGGCCAGCAGCCCGAACAGGGCGGCGGTGAGGACCGGGAACGCGATGAGGATGAGCAGCGCCGTCACGAAGATGTTCCACGTGAAGATCGGCATCCGGAACATCGTCATGCCGGGGGCGCGCATGCAGACGATCGTGGTGATGAAGTTGACGCCGCCGAGGATCGTGCCGAGACCGGAGACGATCAGACCCGTGATCCACAGGTCGCCGCCCGCGCCCGGGGAGTACGTGGCGTTGCTCAGCGGGGTGTAGGCGAACCACCCGAAGTCGGCCGCGCCGCCCGGCGTCAGGAAGCCGGAGAGGACCGTCAGGCCGCCGAACAGGAACAGCCAGTACGAGAAGGCGTTGAGCCGCGGGAACGCGACGTCGGGGGCGCCGATCTGCAGCGGCACGATGTAGTTGGCGAACCCGAAGAGGATCGGCGTGGCGTACAGCAGCAGCATGATCGTGCCGTGCATGGTGAACAGCTGGTTGTACTGCTCGCTCGACAGGAACTGCTGCCCCGGCACGGCGAGCTCGCCGCGCATCAGCAGCGCCATGGCGCCACCGGCCAGGAAGAAGCCGAACGACGTGACCATGTACAGGATCGCGATGTCCTTGGGGTCCGTCGTCCTGATCATCTTCAGGAACGTGGAACCCTTGCCGGTGCGGCGCGCCGGGTACGGGCGCGACGTGATCGGCTTGGGGGCGACGGCTGTCACGTGTTCACTCCCTGCGGTGGTCTGTTGAGCTCGCGTCGGAGCTTAGCTCTACTCGCCGTCGAAGGCGCCCCCGGGAGCACGGTCAGGAGCAGCGGATGAGCATCGTCATCGGTCCGGCGCTGGCGGTCGCCCTGGTCGTGGCGGTGCTCGTGGCCGCCGCCGTCGCGTGGGTCACCCGGCTGGAGACCTCCACCGCGACGGTCACCGCGGCCGTCCGGGCCACCGTGCAGCTCGGTGCGGTGTCGCTGCTGATCGGCGCGATCGTCGGGTCGGTGCCGCTGAGCGCGGCCTTCGTCGCCCTGATGGTGGTGGTCGCGGCCCGCACGGCCGGGCGCCGGATGACCCCCGACCGCAGCGGCTGGTGGGCGATCGTGCCCATCGCGCTCGCGCCGGTGCCCGTCGTCGCGGCGCTGGTGCTCGCCGGGATCGTGCCGGCGCAGGGCATCGCCGTGATCCCGATGGCGGGCATCATCATCGGCGGCACGATGACCGCGACGGCCCTGGCCGGACGGAGGGCCCTGGACGAGCTGGAGGCGCGCCGCGGGGAGGTCGAGGCCGCGCTCTCGCTCGGCCTGCTCCCCCGCGACGCCGCGCTGGAGATCGCGCGGTGCACCGCCGGGCAGTCGCTCGTGCCGGTGACCGACCAGACGCGGACGGTCGGGCTCGTGACGCTGCCGGGCGCGTTCGTCGGCATGCTGCTCGGCGGGGCGTCGCCGGTGCAGGCGGGCGCGGTCCAGCTGCTCGTGCTGATCCTGCTGCTGGCCGTGGAGACGATCGCGGTGGCCGTGGCCGTGGAGCTCGTCTGCCGCGGCCTGGTGCACCGGACGACCGAGCCGCAGCAGCTGCTGGAGAGCCACCGCGGCCCGCGCGTCGGTGCCGCCCGGATCAGTGCAGGGAGATGAACAGCTCCTCGAACACCTCGGGGGCCGACGCGGGGTTCGGGACCGGGTCGACGATGTAGAACTCCGTGCCCATGCCGAGCGCGAACATCGCGTCGGGCATCGTCAGCATGAAGTGGTCGGGGCCCATCTGGCTCGCGTGCGCGCGCATCGAGGCGCGCTTCTGGTCGACGAAGTCGACGGCGTCGACGCGGTGGGTGATCTCGGCCTCGGGCTTGCCCATCGTCGGCAGGTTCTCCGGCAGCTCCGCACCCGACTGCTTGAGGCCGCGGATCATCCAGTCGCGGTTGATCGTGCCCTGCGCGACGACCGGCACCGCCGACAGCTCCGCCGCCCGCCGGCCCACCCGGTGCACCTGGATGTGGTCGGGGTGGCCGTAGCCGCCGTTGTCGTCGTAGACGGTCAGGATGTCGGGCTCCTCCTCGTCGAGGATCACCGCGAGGCGCTTGGCCGCGTGCTCGACGTCGGCCTGCCAGAAGCAGAACGGGGCGTCGTTGCTGGGCTCGCCGATCATCCCGGAGTCGGTGTAGCCCAGGAACTCCACGCGCTTCGCGCCGAGGACGGCGGCCGAGGCGTAGCACTCGGCGGAGCGGCGCATCGCGAGCTGCTCCCCCGGCTCCAGCACGCCCGGCACGGGCTCGCCCAGCTCACCGCGCGTGGCGAAGACGAGCACCACCCGGTGCCCGGCCGCCGCGGCCCGGGCCAGGGTGCCGGCCGAGGCGATCGACTCGTCGTCGGGATGGGCGTGGAAGCTGACGATGGTGGCCACGGATCGACCCTATCCGGACGCCGCCGGGCCCGCCCCGGCCGCGGTCACGGTCACGGGAGGGCACGGGACGGCCGCGGTCACCGGGAGGGCGGGGGCGTCGTCGACCCCGTCCTCCCGGCGGCCACCGGGCACCCCCGCCTCAGGCGAGGATGCGGGTCAGGGCCGGGGCGATGTCGGTCAGCCGGGCCACCACCTGCGCCCGGCCGCCCCCGCGCTGGGCCAGCGGGTGCGCCGCGGCCTCCGCCTCGGGCCCGCCGAGCGGCACGAGGACGTGCAGGCGGTCGATGCCGCCCAGCGCCTCGGCCGGGTCGTCGCCCGCGGTGTGCAGGCAGTCGCTCAGGAGCACGACCATCCGCTCGTCGGCCACGGCCGACGCCAGCTGCTTCGACGCCTCCCGCAGCCCGGCCGCCAGGTCGGTCGTGCCGTGCCCGCGCAGGGCGATGAGGTCCGACAGCAGCTCCTCGGGCGGGCGCCGCACCCCCTGGGCCTGCAGCACCTTCACCCCCGCGCCGAACGCGATGACCGAGGGCTGCAGCGGCGGCGGGCCGTTCTCGTTGGCCACGACCACCCCGGCCGCGGCCACCGACGCCAGCGCGACGGCGAGGCCCTTCATCGACCCCGAGATGTCGACGACGAGGCAGACGGCGCGCCGGTGCGCCGTCCAGGTCCGCGTCACCAGCTCCTCGGGCCGCCGCGACGACGACGGGTCCCAGGCCTCGATCGTGCGGTCGAGGTCGAGGTCCCCGTCGAGGCGGCGCGACGGGCCGAGCCGCCGCGTCCCCCGCGCCTTCGCGGGCCCCACGCGGCCGAACCGGATGAACACCCGTCCGGCGAGGCGCCGCGCCGCCGCGCGCAGCTGCACGTCGGTGGCCACGGCCATGTCGGCCAGCAGCGCCGCGGCCTTGTCGGGGTCCTCCGCGGCCAGCGCCTCGAACGCGTCGACGTCGAGCTCGCCCGGTTCCGGCGACACGTCCGCGAAGTCGGGGTGGTTGGCCGCGATCTCCTGGCGCCCCTGCGTGCGCGAGGTCTGCTCGCGCCCCGGGCGCGAGCGCTGCTGGAAGCCCGGGTTATGCCCCGGGCTGGGTGCTTTTCCCTGGTCGTCACTCTCCTCGGCGTCCGGGGACTCCGCGGGGTCGGACTCCTCGTCGTCGGCGGGCCAGTGGATCTCCAGCAGCTCGTCGATCACCGACTCGGCGGTGCGGTCGACGCCGTCGGTGATCCGGATGCGGCCCGACAGCGCGGCGTAGGCGGCGTCGCGCGCGGTGTCGCGGGTGGGCGTCGCCTCCCCGCGCAGGTCGGCGAGCCCGGTGAGCACCAGCGAGAGGTCGATGGCGCCGCGGACCGACGAGCCCATGCGGACGTCGCGGTGCTCGCGGGTGGCGCGCGTGAGCGCGACGGAGAGGTCGACCCAGCGGCCGGCCAGGCCGCTGACCGAGGCGGTGATCGCCCGCTCGCCCTCGAGGTCCTGGTAGCCCAGCACGACCCGGCACATGCGGTCCGCGATGGCCTGCGAGACGCGTGCGGTGCCGACGGCGTCGAACGGGTTCATCGCCGCGATCAGCCGGAAGTCCTTGCCCGCGTGCACGGTCCCGAGCCGCGGCACGGCGATCTCGCCCTCGGTGAGGACGGTGATCAGGACGTTGAGGGTCTCCTCGGGGACGCGGTTGAGCTCCTCCATGTAGAGCAGGCCGCCGGTGCGCATGGCGGTGATCAGCGGGCCGTCGACGAACGCGTCGGGCTGGTAACCGGTGGCGAGCACCTGCGACGGGTCGAACTGGCCGACCAGGCGCGCGGGCGTCAGCTCGGCGTTGCCCTCGACGAACACGACCTCCTGCCCGGTGTCGCGGGCGATCGAGCGGAGCAGCGTGGACTTGCCGGTGCCGGGCGGACCCTCGATGACGACGTGCCGGCCCGTGACGAGCGCGACGGTGAGGACCTCGCGCTCGCGGCGCAGGCCGACGACGGGTGTGGGAGACCCCATGGGTTCCTCTCGGTGGGCGAACGAACGGCACCCCCGTCCGGAGGACGGGAGTGCCGCTCGGGGGGTTCGGGGACGGTCAGCTGTAGACGATGACGCCCTTCTGGTTCTTCCCGGCGTGCATCGCCTCGTAGCCCTCGCCGATCTGGTCGAGGGTGTAGGTCGTGGTGATGACCTCGTCGAGCTTCAGCGCACCGGCCCGGTAGAGCTCGACCTGGCGCAGGATGTCCCAGTTGGGGTTCGACGCGCCGAACAGCGAGCCCTGGATGCGCTTCTGGAACAGGGTGACGTCGGCCATCGAGACCGGCAGCGGCGTGGTGTCGGCGATGTTGCCCAGCGCCGTGACGACGACGGTGCCCGCCTTGCGGATCGCGGCCATGGCCTGCCCGACGTACTCCGGCTTGATGATGCCGACGGTGATGATCGCCGAGTCGGCGCCCTGGCCGTTGGTGAACTGCTTGGCCAGCTCGGTGGCCTCCTCCATGGTCTCGACGCCGTGGGTGGCGCCGAGCTGGGTGGCGTTCTCGCGCTTGAGCGCCACCGGGTCGACGGCGATGATGTTGGCCGCTCCGGCGTGGGCCGCACCCTGGACCGCGTTGATGCCGACGCCGCCGATGCCCATGACGATGACAGTGTGGCCGGGCTGGACCTCGGCGGAGTTGACCGCGGAGCCCCAGCCGGTGCCGACGTTGCAGCCCAGCAGGCAGATCTTGTCCAGCGGGAGGTCGCTGTCGACCTTCACGACGGAGTCGGCCGAGACCGTGGTGGTCTCGACAAAGGTGGAGATGCCGCACATCTGGCCGACCGGGGTGTCGGTGCCGGCGAGCTTGAGGCGGAAGCTGGAGGTGTCCTCCCAGCGCGAGCCGGCGAGGAGCCCGGCGCCCAGGTCGCAGAGGTTCTGCTGGCCCGAGGCGCACCAGCGGCAGTGGCCGCAGGAGGGCAGGAACGAGAAGACGACGTGGTCGCCCTCCTTGATGCCTTTGTGGTTCGGCGGGGCGGCGGTGACGATGCCGGCGCCCTCGTGACCGCCGGCGAACGGGTAGACGCCGACCGGGATGTCGCCGGTGGCGATGTGGTCGTCCGAGTGGCACAGGCCAGAGGCGACCAGCTTGACCTGGACCTCGCCGGGACGGGGGTCGTCCACCTCGAGGTCCACGACCTCGTACTTGCCGGGTGCCTGACGGACGATCGCTCCGCGGGTCTGCATGTGCTCTCCCTTGAACAGATTTCGGGGGTCGGGTGCCGGTGTGCGGCGCGCCACACGCTTCATAGCAGGGTGCGCATGACTTGCAAAGGTCTACTGACCTCACGACGGGGTGCCCATCACCCGTAGAAACCGGGCGTTCTACGGGACGTTGACGGGCGGTCGCTCGGCAGTAGAGTCCTGTGACCCCGAGCACGGAGCGCCACCATGACGGACACGTTCAACGCCGCCACGTACCTGACCGAGGACCGCGTCGCCGCGGGTGACGGCGACCGGGTCGCGTTCCACCACCCGCGCGGCGCCCTCACCTACTCGCAGCTCACCGAGGAGGTCCGGCGCGTCGCCGCGGGGCTCGTCGCGATCGGCGTGCGGCCCGAGGAGCGGGTGCTCCTCGCGATGGTCGACGACGTGGAGCTCGCCACCGGCATCCTGGCCGCGATGTACGTCGGCGCGGTCGCCGTGCCGTCGTCGACGATGCTCACCGGGCCCGAGCTCGGCAAGCTCGTCGTCGACTCGCGGGCGCGGGTACTGCTGGGCAGCAGCGAGTTCACCGCCGCCGTCACCACGGCCGCCACCGGCGCCCCGGACCTGCGCCACCTCGTCCTCACCGGCGACACCGCCCCGGAGGTCCCCGGCGTGGAGACGCTGACGTGGGACGCGCTGTCCGCCGCCGAGCCCCTCGACGCGCCGTACCCCACCTGGGACGAGTCGCCCGCCCTGTGGCTCTACACCTCCGGCACGACGGGCACGCCCAAGGGCGCGATGCACCGCCACACCGACATCCGCTACGTCTGCGAGACCTACGGTCGCGAGGTGCTGCGGATCGGGCGCGACGACGTCTGCCTGTCCGGTGCCAAGCTGTTCTTCGCCTACGGCATCGGCAACTCGCTGTTCTTCCCGCTGTCGGTGGGCGCCGCCGCGGTGCTGGAGCCGGCGCGCCCGAACCCGGCGCGGTTCGGCGAGCTGACCGAGCGGTACGGCGTCACCCTGTTCTTCGGCGGCCCCAGCTTCTGGGGCCCGCTCATGGCCGCAGACCTGCCGCCCGCGCAGTTCGCCACCGTCCGCAACGGCGTCTCGGCGGGCGAGGCGCTGCCCGCGCGGATGTTCCACGGCGTCCGCGACCAGTACGGCTTCGAGATCCTCGACGGCATCGGCTCCACCGAGGCGCTGCACATCTTCATCTCCAACACCGCGGGCGCCGTCGTGCCGGGCAGCTCCGGGTTCCCGGTGCCGGGCTACCGCGTGGAGCTGCGGCGCCCCGACGGCACGGTCATCGAGGGCGCCGACGAGCCGGGGATGCTCTACATCGCGGGCGACTCGATCTGCACGGGCTACTGGTGCCGCACCGACGTCAACCGCCGAGTGTTCCAGGGCGAGTGGATGCGCACCGGCGACCAGTACGTCCGGGGCACCGACGGCAGCTACACCTGCCTGGGCCGCGCCGACGACGTGCTCAAGGTCGGCGGGATCTGGGTCAGCCCCACCGAGGTCGAGGCGCGGCTCATGGAGCACCCCGACCTGGCCGAGGCCGTCGTCGTCGGCGTGCCCGACAGCGACGGGCTGGACAAGCCGGTCGCCTACGTCGTGCCGAAGCCGGGCGTCCACGTCGACGCCGACGAGGTCATCGCGTTCTGCCGCGCCGGGCTGGCGTCGTTCAAGCGGCCGCGGCTCGTCGTCGAGGTGAGCGAGCTGCCGCGCACGGCCACCGGCAAGATCCAGCGCTTCCGGCTGCGCGAGCTGGCCGCGGCGACGGTGGCGCCGGCGCCGCAGTCGCCCACGGACGTCGCCGAGTCCCAGGCCTGACGCGACGTTCTACAGCGATGGTGTGATTCGGCCCGGTCTTGTAGAGTGAGAGCCGACCAACGGAGGACGGATGACCACCACCGCAGATCCCGACCAGGCCGAGATCCCCACGGTCTCCTTCGACAGGGAGCCGTCGTCGTACCGCCACTGGACGCTCGACGTCCAGGGTGAGGTCGCGTACCTGCGGCTCGACATCGACGAGGCGGGCGGCATCGTCCCCGGCTACGAGCTGAAGATGAACAGCTACGACCTGGGCGTCGACATCGAGCTCTACGACGCCACCCAGCGGCTGCGCTTCGAGCACCCGGGCGTGAAGGCGGTCGTGCTGACCAGCGCCAAGGAGCGCAACTTCTGCGCCGGGGCGAACATCCGGATGCTGGCGCAGTCCAGCCACCCGTGGAAGGTGAACTTCTGCAAGTTCACCAACGAGACCCGCAACGGCATCGAGGACGCCACCGCCAACTCCGGCCAGACCTGGATCGCGGCGCTCAACGGCACCGCGGCGGGCGGCGGCTACGAGATGGCGCTGGCGTGCGAGCAGATCCTGCTCATCGACGACAACTCCTCGGCGGTGTCGCTGCCGGAGGTGCCCCTGCTGGGCGTGCTGCCCGGCACCGGCGGGCTGACCCGGGTCATCGACAAGCGCCGCGTCCGCAAGGACCGCGCCGACGTGTTCGCCACCAAGTCCGAGGGCGCCCGCGGCAAGCAGGCCGTGGAGTGGAAGCTCGTCGACGAGGTCATCCCCAAGCGCGCCTGGGACGAGACCGTCGCCGAGCGCGCCGCCACCGCCGCGGCCGCCTCGAACCGCCCGTCCGACGCCACCGGCGTCCCGCTCCCGCCGCTGCAGCGCGAGGAGGACGCCGACGGGATCCGCTACCGCCACGTCACCGCCGTGTTCGACCGCGACGCGGGCCTGGTGAACATCACCGTGCACGGCCCGGAGGGCGACGTGCCCGACACCGTCGAGCGGGTGCACGAGCTCGGCGCGGAGTTCTGGCCGCTGGCCATGACCCGCGAGCTCGACGACCTGATCCTGCGGCTGCGCGCCAACGAGCTCGAGCTGGGCACCTGGATCCTGCGCACGAAGGGCGACGTCGAGGACGCACTGGCGTTCGAGCGGGTCATCGAGCAGTACTCCGGGTCCGACTGGCTGGTCAACGAGATCCGCCACTACTTCAAGCGCGTCCTCAAGCGCCTCGACGTCACCTCCCGCTCGCTCATCGCGCTGATCGAGCCGGGCTCCTGCTTCGCCGGGGCGCTGCTGGAGCTGGCGCTGGCCTGCGACCGCCAGTACATGCTCGACGGGTTCATGGAAGAGGACTCCCAGGAGGGCGAGCCGGCGCAGATCGTGCTGTCGGCGTCGAACTTCGGGACGTTCCCGATGTCCAACGGGCTGTCCCGGCTGGGTTCGCGCTTCTACGGCGACGACGACACCGTCGCGAAGCTGCGCCAGGAGACCGGGCGCCGGATCGAGGCCGCCGAGGCGATGGAGCTGGGGCTGGTCACCGACGCCCCCGACGACATCGACTGGGAGGACGAGGTCCGGATCATGCTCGAGGAGCGGGCCTCCCTGTCCCCCGACGCCCTGACCGGCATGGAGGCCAACCACCGCTTCGTCGGCCCCGAGACCATGGAGAGCCGCATCTTCAGCCGGCTCACCGCCTGGCAGAACTGGATCTTCGTTCGACCCAACGCGTCCGGCCCTGAGGGCGCGTTGCGCAAGTACGGCACGGGACGCAAGGCCGATTTCGACCGGAAGCGGGTCTGACATGAGCATCGACTACAGCGAGAAGATCCCCAACAACGTCGACCTCGCCGGCGACCGCAAGCTCCAGCGCGCCCTGGAGAGCTGGCAGCCCAACTTCATCAACTGGTGGAAGACCATGGGCCCGGCCGTCCCCACCGAGGACGTCTACCTGCGCACCGCCGTCGACGTCGGCCGCGAGGGCTGGGCCCAGTTCGGCCACGTCGCCATGGAGGAGTACCGCTGGGGGGTCTTCCTCTCCGAGCACAACGCCGACCGCAAGATCGCCTTCGGCGAGCAGAAGGGCCAGCCCGTCTGGCAGCAGGTCCCCGGCGAGTTCCGCGCCGAGCTGCAGCGCCTCATCGTCATCCAGGGCGACACCGAACCCGCCTCGGTCGAGCAGCAGCGCCGCCTGGGCGAGACCGCCCCCTCCCTCTACGACCTGCGCAACCTCTTCCAGGTCAACGTCGAGGAGGGCCGCCACCTCTGGGCGATGGTCTACCTGCTGCACGCCTACTTCGGGCGCAACGGCCGCGAGGAGGCCGAGGCGCTGCTGCAGCGCAACTCCGGCGACCTCGACAGCCCCCGCATCCTCGGGGCGTTCAACGAGGAGACCCCGGACTGGCTGTCGTTCTTCATGTTCACCTACTTCACCGACCGCGACGGCAAGTACCAGCTCGGCACGCTCAAGGAGTCCGCGTTCGACCCCCTGAGCCGCACCTGCGAGTTCATGCTCAAGGAGGAGGCCCACCACATGTTCGTGGGCACCACCGGCATCGACCGCGTCGTCACCCGCACCGCCGAGCTCATGCGCGAGCACGACACCGACGACATCGCCCCGCACGGCGGCATCCCGCTCGACGTCATCCAGAAGTACGTCAACTTCCACTACTCGGTCAGCCTCGACCTCTTCGGGTCGGAGAAGTCGACCAACGCCGCCAACTACTTCACCGCCGGGCTCAAGGGCCGCTGGCAGGAGGAGCGCCGCAAGGACGACCACGTCCTCACCGAGGACGCCGCGCACGTCGACCTCGTCCGCGACGGCGTCGTCACCACCGAGGAGGTCTCCGCCCTCGTCGCGCTCAACCACGACCTGCGCAATGAGTACGTCCAGGACTGCGCCACCGGCATGAAGCGCTGGAACCGCGTGCTGGAGAAGGCCGGCCTCGACCACCGCCTGTCCCTGCCCCACGTCGGCTTCAACCGCGAGGTCGGCCTGTTCTCCGGGCACCACGTCACCCCCAAGGGCGACGTCGTCGGGCCGGACGTGTGGGAGGCCAGCAAGGACCGCTGGCTGCCCACGGAGGCCGACAAGGTGCACGTCCAGTCGCTGATGCGCCCGGTCTACGAGCCCGGCAAGATCGCCGGCTGGATCGCGCCGCCGACCAACGGCATCAACGACAAGCCGTTCGAGTACGAGTACGTGCACTTCGCCTGACCCGCACCACGCTCCACGCTCCACGGCACCACGCTCCGCGCGAACGGCCCGCTCGCCCGACCTGGTTGGGCGAGCGGGCCGTTCGCGTGGGTGCCCCTGGCTCAGGAGGCGGCCGCGGCCGGGGCCGGCGGCTCGGGCTGGGGCAGCGGGTCGCACTGCACGTCCGACCGGCCGCTCCCGGGCTGGCGCGCCGGCAGGGCACCGGTGGCCAGGTAGTCGGCGACGATCGTGTCGGTGCACGCGACGCCCGACATCGAGGCCGAGTGCGTGAAGCCGCCGACGCCCTCGACGAGCACCGCGTTCGGGAAGAGCTCGCGGGCGTGGAGCGCGCCGCCGAAGGGCGTGGCGCCGTCGAAGGTCTCGCTGAGCAGCAGCGCGCTGGTCACACCGCTGCCGTCGACCTCCACGGGCGTGCCCGCCCGCGCCGGCCAGAACGTGCAGGGGCCGTTGAACCAGGCGTTGGCCCAGGTCTCGAACGGGGCCACCGCGTCGACGCGGGTGTTGTCGGCGCGCACCTGGTCGTAGTCCGGCCACGGCAGGTCGGTGCACTGCACGGCGAGGTAGATCGCGTAGCCGTTGTCGTCCGGGGCGGCCGGGTCGAAGCCGTAGGCCTCCTCGAGCGCCGCCACGTCGCCGTTCCTCACGTAGGCGGAGAAGGCCTGCGCGATGCCGGGGTAGGCGAGGACGTTGTAGCCGGCGCTGAGGAACAGGTCGTTCCACTCCGCCGGCCCGATGCCGCCCGCGGGCGCCGCCCGGAGGTCGTCCTGCACGGAGTAGTAGAGCGCCTCGACCTCGTCGCCGGACGTGCCCAGGCCGTAGACCGCGTCGTTCTTCGCGATCCAGTCGAAGAACGCGCCGATGTTGCGCTCGAACGCGACGTCCTGGTTGAGGTTGGCCTGGTACCAGATGTTGCGGACGTCGACGACGCCGTCCATCACCAGGCGCCGGACCCGCTCGGGGTACAGCGTGGCGTACACCTGGCCCAGGTAGGTGCCGTAGGAGAAGCCGTAGTAGTTGATCTGCTCCTGGCCCAGGGCGGCGCGCAGGACGTCCATGTCGCGGACGGTGTCGATGCTCTTCAGGTGGTCGAGCAGCTCGCCGCCGTTGGTCGCGCACGCCTCGGCGTAGGACCGCGACCGGTCGAGCCAGGCCTGCTCGGTGCCTGCCTCGGGCCGGTAGTCGGGCCGGTTGAACCCGCTGTACTCGGGGATGCAGCTCAGCGCGGGGCGGCTGGAGCCGACGCCGCGCGGGTCGAACCCGATCCAGTCGTAGGCCGCACCGGCCCCGTTCGGCACGCCGCCGCCGAGCAGCGCGAGCGACAGGCCCGAACCGCCCGGACCGCCGGGGTTGACGAGCATGACGCCCTGCGACTCCGGCGTCGTGTGGACGACGCGCGAGACCGCGATCTCGATGGTCGGGCCGGCCGGGTCGTCGTGGTCGAGCGGGACCGCGACGAACCCGCACTCGGCCCCCGCCGACACGAGCGCCGAGGCCTCGCACGGCCCCCACACCACCGGTGCGGGCACGAACCCGGGCGGAGGTTGCGGCGCCGGGGAGGCCTGCGCCAGCGGCGCCACCAGCACCCCCGCGGCCAGCAGCCCGGCCGTCAGCACGGCCGTCACGGATCTGCGCACGTTCCCCCCGATCTCCTCACCGGGCGTGACCGCACGACTGCGCGCACCCCGACGGTCAGGAGCCTGTCACCTGATCCGCGCGAGAGCCACCACCAACTCGGACAGCCGCCCGGACGGTCCGGGTTCAGGACCCGAACGTGTCGATCGCGGCGTCGAGGCGCTCGCCGATCTCGCCGTCGGACAGGCCGTAGCTGGGGATGTAGCAGAGCAGGCGGTCGTAGAGCCCGTGGAAGCCGGGCATCCGGTCACGGACCTCGTCGGGCGTGCCGGCGACGGCCATCCGGTCGAGCATCGCCGGGCTGACGGCGGCGATCATCCCGTCGTGGTCGCGGGCCTTCCACGCGTCGCGGATGGCGGCGACCTCGGCGGTGAACCCCTCCAGCTCGACGAGCGGCGCGTAGGTCCGCACGACGGTGTAGAAGGCGATCTGGCCGGCGGCGTCGCGGCGGGCGCGGTCGCCGTCCTCGGCCACGCTGGTGATCACGTAGCCGGCCACCGGGACGTCGGCGGGGCGGCCGGTGCGCGCGGCCCCGGCGGCGAGCGCGGGCCGCACGACCTCCTCGACGTAGCGGCGGGTGAAGATCGGGTGCCCGACCAGCCCGTCGGCGACGGCGCCCGCGGCCTGCACCATCCGCGCGTTGAAGCCGGCGAGGTACACGGGCAGCGGCGGGCGGGGCGTCATCGCGGCGGTGGGGTGCAGCGCCATCCGGTAGAAGCGGCCCTCGTGCTGCACGCCGGCGGCGTCCATCGTCCAGATCCGGCGCAGCAGGGGCACGAGCTCCTCCATGCGCGGGGCGGGCGAGGCCCCGTCGACGCCGTGCCAGTCGCGCTGCATGGTGCGGGTGCCGGTGCCCAGGCCCAGGACGAGCCGGTCGCCGGACAGCTCGGCGAGGTCACGGGCCTCGGCGGCGAGGACGAGCGGGCTGCGGCCCACGGCGTAGGCGATGCCCGACGCCACCGTGATCCGCGAGGTGCGCAGCGCCATCGCGGCGAGCGAGACGGTGGCCGAGCGGTCGTAGAACTCGGTGGTCCAGACCGACTCGAAGCCGCGCTCCTCGGCCCGCACCGCGGCGTTCACCGCCGTCGTCAGCGTGCCGCCGTGGACCGCCACACCCATCCGCTCCGTCATGCCCCGACCCTAGAGCGGGCGGGCGCCGGGCGTCGCACACTGGGAGGCGATGACCGACCAGCCCGACCGCGCCACCCGGCTGCGCGAGGCGATCGACCGCGACGGCGACCGCTGCGTGTGGTGCCGCCGCCGCTGCACCGGACTGGTGCGCCCGACCACCGAGCACCTGGTGCCGCGGGTCAAG
Source organism: Pseudonocardia broussonetiae (assembly GCF_013155125.1). Classification (NCBI taxonomy): domain Bacteria; kingdom Bacillati; phylum Actinomycetota; class Actinomycetes; order Pseudonocardiales; family Pseudonocardiaceae; genus Pseudonocardia; species Pseudonocardia broussonetiae. Next base: position 395,223 of record NZ_CP053564.1, read on the forward strand.
GGTGGCCCGTCGTGGCGCGAGAACGAGGTGGTCGCGTGCTCGCGGTGCAACCGCCAGCGCGGGCACGCCGCCCCGGCCGACTGGATCGCCGAGTGCGAGCGCCGCGGGTGGTCGCCCGACGTCGCCGGGGTCGTCCGGTCGCTGCGTGCGCTCGACCGCGCCATCACGGTGCGGGGTGGGCAGCGGCGCGCCCGGCCCTACCTCGCGGCGCAGCTGCGCCGCCTCACTTGACCGACCGCCACCCGGCCGACAGCATCCGCGGACATGGACCTCCTGCCCGGCGTGCGCTCCGCGACCACCGAGACCGACCGCATCCGGATGCACCACCTGGAGTCGGGGCCCGCCGACGGCCCGGTCGTCGTGATGGTGCACGGCAACCTCTCCACCTCCCGCTTCTACGAGCACCTGATGCCCGCGCTGCCCGAGTACCGGGTGATCGCGCCGGACATGCGCGGGTTCGGCCGGTCCGAGCCCGCCCCGATCGACGCCACACGCGGCCTCGACGACTGGGCCGACGACCTCGACGCCCTGCTGCGCGCGCTCGGCGTCGACGCGCCGGTGCACCTGGTCGGGTGGTCCACCGCGGGCGCGGCGATCGCCCGCTTCGCGATGGCGCGCCCGGTGGCGTCGCTGACGTTCATCGGCCCGGTGTCCCCGCACGGCTACGGCGGCACGTTCGCCGACGGCACCCCCTGCTTCCCCGACGCCGCGGGCTCGGGCGGCGGCGGCGCCAACCCCGAGCTCGTGGAGCGGCTGCGCGCGGGCGACCGCAGCGCCGACAGCCCGCTCTCGCCCCGCAGCGTCATGCGCTCGCTGTACTGGGCGCCCACGCACACCGAGCCGCGCGAGGACCTCCTCGTCGACGAGGTGCTGCTGACGCTGATCGGCGACGACGGCTACCCGGGCGGCTCCACGCCGTCGGAGAACTGGCCGGGCGTCGCGCCCGGCACCACCGGGATCCTCAACGCGCTGTCGCCGAAGTACTGCGACTGGACCGGACTGGCCGACATCGCGGAGAAGCCGCCGGTGCTGTGGACGCACGGCATGGGCGACCTCGTGGTCGCCGACGGCTCGATGCTGGAGTTCGGCGCGCTCGGCGCGGGCGGGGTCGTGCCGGGCTGGCCGGGGGCGGACGTCTACCCGCCGCAGCCGATGGTCAGCCAGATCCGCGCGCTGCTGCAGCGCTACGCCGCGGCAGGCGGCGCCGTCACGACCGAGATGTTCGAGGCGTCCGGCCACGGCCCGCACATCGACGCGGCGGAGCGCTGGCTGGAGGTCTTCCGGACCTTCCTCACGACGACGGGCTCCGCAACGACGGGCTCCGCGACGACGGGCTCCGCGACGACGGGCTCCGCGACGACGGGCTCCGCGACGACGGGCTCTGCGACGAACGGGTGACGTTCCGACGGAACCCGCGCCCGGGGGACGACGAGGGGACGTGAACCGCGAGCAGATCCGCCCCGACCCGGGCCCGGCGCTGCTCGCGCTGTACGACGACGCGCTGCCGCAGGTGTACGGCTACCTGCTCGCGCGCTGCGGGCGCCGCGCGCTCGCGGAGGACCTCACGGCCGAGACGTTCCTGGCCGCGGTCACCGCGTGCCGCCGGCACCCGCCGCCGCCCCTGAGCGTGGGGTGGCTGGTCGGCGTCGCGCGGCACAAGCTCGTGGACCACTGGCGGTCCGTCGAGCGGGAGGAGCGCGGGCTGCGCGCCGTCGACGAGGTCACCGAGGACGTCGAGGACCCGTGGGAGGGGCACGTGGACGCCGTGGTCGCCCGCGAGGTGCTCGACGCCCAGACGGCGCTGCACCGGGCCGCCCTGACGCTGCGCTACCTCGACGGCCTGCCCGTCGCCGACGTGGCCCGCACGCTGGGCCGCACCGTGCACGCCACCGAGTCGCTGCTGGCGCGGGCCCGCGCCGCGTTCCGCCGCGGCTACGAGGGAGGTGCGCGATGACCGACCCGCTCGACGCCCTGCGCGCCGCCGCCGTTCCCGTCGATCCCGACCCCGCGTTCGCCCGTGCCCTGCGCGCCCGCCTGGAGCGCGCCCTGCTCTCACCCGTGGAGGACACCGTGACCACCGTTCTCAGCGCCCCGTCCGGCGCCGCCCGCCTGCGCTCGCTCGCCCCCTACCTGGCCGTGACCGACGCCGCCGCGGCCCTGGACTTCTACGTCACCGCGTTCGGCGGGGTCCCCCGCGGCGAGCCGGTCGTGATGCCCGACGGGAGGGTCGGGCACGCGGAGGTGGCGCTGGGCGACAGCGTCCTCATGCTGGCCGAGGAGTTCCCCGAGCTGGGGCTGCTCGCGCCGGTCACCCGCGGCGGGGTGAGCCAGTCGCTGCGCCTGGAGGTCGCCGACCCCGACGCCGTCGTCGCGCGGGCCGTGGCGGCCGGCGGCGTGCTGGAGCGGGCCGTCGCCGACTTCCCGCACGGGCGCGGCGGCGTGGTGCTCGACCCGTCCGGGCACCGCTGGATGGTCTCGCGCGACGTGGCGCCCGCCCGGCCCGGCGACGTCGTGTACGCCTCGCTGTGGACCGCCGACGTCGAGCGCGCCGAGCGCTTCTACGCCGCCGTGGTCGGCGACCTCGGACGCCTGCGGATCACCGCGGGCGACCCGTCGGCGGGGCTGTTCCTCTGCTACGCCGTCACCGACGTCGACGCCGCGACCGACGTCGTGCGCGCCGCGGGCGGCACCGCGCGGCCGCCGGAGGTCCGTGAGTACGGGCGCGTCGCGGACTGCGTCGACGACCAGGGCCTCGCGTTCGCCCTGCACGAGGGCGAGGCCCCGGCGGTGGCGCTGCCCGAGTACGCGGAGCTGCGGGTGCCCGACTCGGTCCGGGCCCGCGCGTTCTACGCCACCGTCCTGGGCTGGGGCTTCGCGCCCGGCGCGAACGGCGGGGACTACTGGAACGGCACTGTCGACGGCGAGCGCACCCGCCCCCGCACGGGCCTCGCCGGCGGGGCGGCGGTGCCGTCGGTCGTGCCGACGTTCCGGGTGCCCGACACCGAGGCGGCCCTCGCCGCGGTGCGGGCCGGGGGCGGGACGGCGCAGGAGACGGTGGAGGCGCGGTTCGGGCGGATGACGGCGTGCGTCGACGACCAGGGCACCGCGTTCCGCCTGCTGCAGCCCTAGCGGGCTGCCCGTGAGTGGATATCGGTGCCCCAGCACCGATATCCACTCACGACCTCCTACCAGGGCACCACGCCGCTCCGGTCGTAGAACCCGCCGGTCGGGCCGTCCGGCGCCACCTGCGCCAGCTCGACGATCGCGTCGGTCCCCTCCTCGACCGTCTGGGGGCCGCTGTTGCCGTTGAGGTCGGTCGCCGTGTAGCCGGGGTCGACGGCGTTGACCCGGAAGCCGGGCAGCGCCTTCGCGTACTGCGTCGTCAGCATGTTCAGCGCCGACTTGGACGCCGTGTAGGGCAGGTTCACCAGCGTCGACTCGAAGCGCTCCGGGTCGGTCGTCACCGCGAGCGACCCCAGCCCGCTCGACACGTTCACGATCCGCGGTGCGGCCGAGCGCCGCAGCAGCGGCAGGAACGCCCGCGTCACGCGCACCGGGCCGAGCACGTTCGTCTCGAGCACCGCGCGCACGTCGTCGGCGGTGGCGTCGAGCGCCTCCACCGGCGCACCGGCGATGCCGGCGTTGTTGACCAGCACGTCGAGCCGGCCGAACCGCTGCTCGACGTCCTTCGCCGCGGCCTCGACCGACGCGCCGTCGGTGACGTCGATCGTCACCGCCTCCACGCCCAGCTCCGCCGCGGCCGCGGCCCCCTTCGCCGCGTCCCGCGCACCCACCAGCACCGTCCAGCCCAGCGCGGCGAGCCGCTGCGCGGCCGTGCGGCCGAGTCCCTTGTTCGCCCCGGTCACCAGGGCCACCGTCGTCTCCGTCATGCGGTCCACCGTGCGCCCGCCGACGGGGCCGGTGCCACCGCGCAGGCAGGGACGGTCGGTACCACCCTCGGACCGCGCGGGCGCGGCATGCTGGGAGCCATGGACCGCACCGAGCTCGCCGCGGCGCTGCGCACGTGGCGCGAGCGCCTGGACCCCGTCGACGTCGGGCTGCCGGCCGGCGTCCGCCGCCGCGTCCGGGGCCTGCGGCGCGAGGAGGTGGCGCAGCTCGCCGGCGTGTCCGTCGACTACGTGACGCGCCTGGAGCAGGGCCGCGGGCCGCACCCGTCCGAGTCGGTCGTGGCCGCGCTGGCCCGCGCCCTGCGCGTGTCCGACGCCGAGCGCGAGCACCTCTACCGCCTCGCCGGCGCGGTGCCGCCCGGCCCCGGGCGCATCCGCAGCGCGGTGCGGCCCAGCGTCGCCCGGCTCATGGACCGCTTCACCGACCTGCCCGCGTTCCTCATGGACGCCAAGCTCGACGTGCTGCTGTGGAACCCGATGGCCGCCGCGCTGCTCGGCGACCTCTCCGCCCTGCCCCCGGCCGAGCGCAACGCCGCGCGGCAGTCGTTCACCGGGCCGTGGCGGTGGGAGGAGGACCCCGACCGCGAGCGCCTCGACCGCGCGATGGTCTCCGACCTGCGCCGCACGGCCGCCCGCTACCCCGACGACCCCGGCCTGCGCCGCCTGGTCGCCGACCTGCGGGCCGCCAGCCCGGTGTTCGCGCGGCTGTGGGACCTGCGCGAGCTCGACGAGCGCCACGGCGACACCAAGACGATCCGCCACCGCGAGCTCGGCCCGCTCTCGCTCGACTGCAACTCCCTGCTCGTGCACGCCGACGACCAGATCCTGCTCGTCTACTCCGCCGCGCCCGGGACGCCCGAGGCGCAGGCCCTGGACCTGCTGCGGGTCCTCGGACTGCAGAACGTCGGTTAAGCTCCGCCGGTGGCCTCCGACCTGGCGTTCGACGCACTCGCGGATCCGGTGCGGCGCGAGATCCTCGCCGTGCTCGCCGGACGCGACGAGTGCAGCGCGGGCGAGCTGTCCGCCGCGATCTCCCGCGTCGGGCGCACGGCCGTCTCCAGCCACCTGCGCGTGCTGCGCACGGCGGGCCTGATCACCGAGCGGCGCACGGGCCGCTTCCGCATGTACTCCGTCGATCCCACGGGCCCGGCGCAGGACGTCATCCGCCTGCTGCAGGAGCTGTTCCAGTCCTCGCTCGACGCGGCCCGCGACGCCGCCGAGTCCACCACCGGTACGGACCGCCGAGCCATGTGATGGGCGGTCTCGCCCTGCACGCGCAGACGCGGATCGAGTCGCCACCCGACGCGGTGTTCTCCCTGTTCGGAGCCGGTAGCGGCGCGGGCTGGCTGTTCGACGCCATGTGCGACCGGCTCGGCGTCGGCGCCGCGGTGTCGATGCAGGCGCCGCTGGGCGGGGAGAGCGTGGCGCTGCTGGGCCGGATCACCGCGCTGCGCGCGCCCGGCTCCTCCCCCGGCCGGATCGACGTCCGGCTCGACCAGCCCTGGTCGGGGCGCCTGCGCGTGCTGTTCGAGCGCGACGGCACCGGCACGCGCGTCCGCGTCGTCACCGACCTCGACGACGCCGGTCTGGCCTGGCTCATGCGCCGCCGCGGCCATCCGGTGCCCGACCGGCACGGCCCCGACGAGCACCGCCTCGGGCTGCTCACCAGCAAGTCCGGGCTGGGCAGCGTGTTCGCCGGGGCCACCGAGAACATGGCGCAGATGGCCGTCGACGAGGTCAACGCCGACGGCGGCATCCGCGGGCGCCCACTGCACCTGGTCGTCGGCGACGACGCCACCGACGCCGCGACGGGCGCGGCCGAGGCCCACCGGCTGGTGCGGGCGGGGTGCCGCACGCTGCTGGCCACCACGACGTCGGCGACGTTCGCGCGCGCCGCCGCCGAGCTGGGCCCGTCGGGCGTGCTGCTGGTGCAGACGCTGATGAACGAGGGCGGGCTGGGCAGCGAGCTGTGCGTGCAGCTCGGGGAGCGGCCGGGTGCCCAGCTCGAGGCCGCCGCCGGTCCCCTGATGCGGGCGGCGGGCGGGCGCCGCTGGTTCCTCGCCGGCAACGACTACGTGTGGCCGCACGTGGTGCACGCCGTCGCGTGGCGGGTGCTCACCGAGCGCCGGGCGACGATCGTCGGCGAGGGGCTCGCCCCGCTCGGGACGCGCGACTTCAGCCCGCTCATCGAGCGGATCCTCGCCTCCGGCGCCGACGTCGTGCTGTCGTCGTTCGTCGGGGCCGACCTCGTCGCGTTCGAGCGCCAGTGCCACGCGATGGGCGTCCGCGCGCGCTGCCGCTCCCTCGCGCTGACCCTCGAGGAGAACACCCGCGAGCGGATCGGCGACGCCGCGTCGGCCGGGCTGTGGGGCGTCTCGGGCTACTTCGAGGAGCTCCCCGGCGACGCCAACCGCGACTTCCGGCGGCGCTACCGCGAGGCCCACGGCCGGTTCGCGCCGCCGCTGTCGAGCATCTCGGAGTCGGCGTACGAGGCGGTGCACCTCTACGCGGCGGCGGCCCGGCGGGCCGGGGAGGACGAGCCGCGGGTGATCGCCAGGGAGCTGCGGTCGAGCCGGGCCTCCTTCCCCCGCGGGCCGGTCACCGTCACCGGTCCGGAGACCGTGCGGCAGGACCTGTTCGTCGCCGAGGCCGTGGCGGGCGGTTTCGCCGTGAGTCCGTCGCGTTAACGATCTTGCCGACGTGCCACTACCTATTGACATGTGTGGATAGGGCTCAATAGGTTCGCGCTCTCACCCCTCCGGAGGTAGAACGCCATGCCCTTGCGCCCCCCTGAACCCGACGACCTCGCGAAGGCCGCCCAGCAGTACGGGCTGGGCCTCGACGACGCCGACCTCGCCTCGTTCTCGCCGATGGTCAACGGGCTGCTCGCGTCGTGGGACGCGGTCGAGGAGCTCTACGCCGCGTCGGCGCCCGCGATGCCCGAGCGACCCTGGACCCGTCCCGAGGCCGCCGACAACCCCTACAACGCCTGGTACGTCACGACGTCGATCACCGGCTCGGGCGAGGGCCCGCTGGCGGGGAAGACCGTGGCGGTCAAGGACAACACCGCCGTCGCGGGCGTCCCGATGATGAACGGCTCGAAGACGATGGAGGGCTACACGCCGCTGCGCGACGCCACCATCGTCACGCGCCTGCTCGACGCGGGCGCCACCATCGCGGGGAAGTCGGTCTGCGAGGACCTCTGCTTCTCCGGCGGCTCGCACACCTCCCGCACCGGCGCCGTGCGCAACCCGTGGAACGAGACCCACTCCACCGGCGGCTCGTCGTCGGGCAGCGCGGCGCTCGTCGCCTCGGGCCTGGTCGACGTCGGCACCGCGGGCGACCAGGGCGGCTCCATCCGGATGCCGGCCTCGTGGTGCGGGGTCGTCGGGCACAAGCCCACCTGGGGCCTCGTGCCCTACACCGGCGCGTTCCCGATCGAGCAGACGATCGACCACGTCGGCCCGATCACGCGCACCGTCGCCGAGGCCGCGCTGGTGATGAACGTGATCGCCGGACCGGACGGGCAGGACCCCCGCCAGCCGCGCGACCTCGTGCCCGACGACTACGTCGCCGCGCTGGGCCGCGGGGCCGAGGGCCTGCGCGTCGGCATCCTCACCGAGGGCTTCGGCCTCGCCAACTCCGACCCGGGCGTCGACGCCGCCGTGCGCGCGGCCGCGGAGTCGCTGCGCGGCGCCGGGCTCGTCGTCGAGGACGTGTCGGTGCCCTGGCACCGCCACGGCGCGGCGGTCTGGGACGTCATCTCCGTCGAGGGCGCGGCGTCGCAGATGGTCGACCTCAACGGGTACGGCCTGAACTGGAAGGGCCTCTACGACCCCGAGGTCATGGAGCACTACGGCAACCAGTGGCGCGCCGACGGGAGCCAGTTCTCCGAGACCGTCAAGCTCGTGCTGCTGGCCGGCAGGCACGCGCTCGACACCACCCGCGGCAAGCACTACGGCATGGCGCAGAACCTCGCCTACGAGCTCCGGGCCGCCTACGACGAGGCGCTCTCGCGCTACGACGTGCTGGTCCTGCCCACCACCCCGATCCACGCCACCGCGATCCCCGACCCGGACGCCCCGCGCGAGGAGATCATCGGACGGGCCCTGGAGATGATCGCCAACACCTGCGTCACCGACGTCACGGGCCACCCGGCCTGCAGCGTCCCCGCAGGACTCGTCGACGGACTCCCCACCGGGATGATGATCGTCGGTCGGCAGTTCGACGACGCCACGGTCCTGCGCGTCGCGCACACGTACGAGCAGGCGGTCGGGGGCTTCCCGACGCCCGCAGGAGCAGCAGCAGGGAGCCAGACGTGACCGAGCTCGCGAGGTCGCCATTCAGCGCAGCAACGACGTTCTTGGCGCCGACGAGCGCCAGCGAGGAGGGGTCATGAACGGCGTGCACGATCTGGGCGGTACCGACGGGCTCGGTCCCGTCGAGATCCCGGAGAACGAACCGGTCTACCGGGCGGAGTGGGAGAAGGCGGCGTTCGCCATGTTCTCCATGACGTTCCGCGCCGGCTTCTTCGGCATCGACGCGTTCCGCTACGGCATCGAGCAGATGCACCCGGCCACCTACCTGCTCTCGCCCTACTACGAGCACTGGCTGCACACCATCGAGCACCACGGCATCGAGAAGGGCATGATCGACGAGGCCGAGCTCGACCGGCGCACCCAGCACTACCTGGAGAACCCGGACGCGCCGCTGCCCGCCGAGAAGGAGGACCCCGACCTGCTGGCCTTCGTCGACGGCGTCGTCAAGGCGGGCGCCCCGGCGGGCCGTCCGTCGGACAAGGTCGCGCAGTTCAAGGTCGGCGACCGGGTCACCGTCGCGTCCGACGTGCCGTACGGCCACACCCGCAAGGCCAAGTACGTCCGCGGCCGGACGGGCGAGATCGCGCTGGCGCACGGCACGTTCATCTACCCCGACAGCGCCGGCAACGGCGGGCCCGACGCCCCCGAGCACGTCTACACCGTCAAGTTCACCGCCGAGGAGCTCTGGGGCGCGGAGGCCGCCGATCCCAACGGCACCGTGTACTTCGACGTGTGGGAGCCCTACATCACCCCCGCCAAGCTCACGACCGCCGAGGAGGCCGCCTGATGACTGCCACCGTCCGCACCCAGGAAGAGATCGCCGCGCGCGTCAAGGCGCTCGAGTCGATCCTCATCGAGAAGGGGATCATGACGACGGCGGCGGTCGACCGCCTCGTCGAGATCTACGAGAACGAGGTCGGCCCGCAGCTCGGCGCCGCCGTCGTCGCCAAGGCCTGGACCGACCCGGAGTTCAAGGCGCGCCTGCTCGCGAACGGCACCGAGGCGTGCGCCGAGATGGGCATCGGCGGCCTGCAGGGCGAGGACATGGTCGTCGTCGAGAACACCGACACCGTGCACAACGTCATCACCTGCACGCTGTGCTCCTGCTACCCGTGGCCGGTGCTGGGGCTGCCCCCCAACTGGTACAAGGACCCGGCGTTCCGCGCCCGCATCGTGCGCGAGCCGCGCAAGGTCCTGGGCGACGACTTCGGCTTCGACGTCCCGGACTCCGTCGAGATCCGCGTGTGGGACTCCTCGTCGGAGATGCGCTACTGGATCCTCCCGCAGCGCCCGGCCGGCACCGAGGGCCTCGACGAGAAGGCGCTCGCCGCCCTCGTCACCCGCGACTCAATGATCGGCGTCGGCGCGGCGAAGGCCGCCTGATGGCGCTCCGCCAGGACGCGACCGAGCTGGGTGACGCCCGGCGCCGCGTGGAGACGCTGGTGTGCGACCTCCCCGGAGGGAGCGACGCCGATCGCTCCTTCGACCACCCGTGGGAGGTGCGGGCGTTCGCGATGGCCGTGGCGGCCTACCACTCCGGTCAGTACGAGTGGTCGGAGTTCCAGCTCTCGCTGATCGACTCCATCAAGAAGTGGGAGACCGAGGGCGGCGCGGAGCCGTGGTCGTACTACGAGCACTGGCTCCAGGCGCTGGAGACGGTGCTCGCGGGCAACGGCAAGCTGTCCGAGGCCGTGCTCGACGACCAGACCCGCTCCGTCCTGGCCACCCCGCGCAACGCCAACCACCACGAGGCGCACCGCGAGCCCGTGGCGGTCGACCCCGCCCGGTAGGGCTCCCGACGATCGGCACGGTCCCCGGCACACTGGGGACCGTGCTGATCGTCGTGGACGACCTGACCGGTCCGGGGATCGTCGCGCTGCTCGACGAGCACCTGCGCGACATGCGGGCCACCAGCCCGCCCGAGAGCGTCCACGCGCTCGACCTCGACGGCCTGCGCGACCCCGCCATCACCGTCTGGACGGTCGTCGAGGACGGCGCGGTGGTCGGCTGCGGCGCCCTCAAGGTGCTGGAGCCGGGGCACGCCGAGATCAAGTCGATGCGCACCGCGGCGAGCCACCAGGGCCGCGGGATCGGCACGGCGGTGCTGCGCCACCTGCTCGCGGAGGCCCGCGCCCGCGGGCTGCACCGTCTCAGCCTGGAGACCGGCACGCAGGAGTTCTTCGCGCCGGCCCGCGCCCTCTACGCCCGGCACGGCTTCGTCCCGTGCCCGCCGTTCGCCGGCTACACCGACGACCCGAACAGCGCCTACCTCACCCTGGAGCTGGCACGCTGACCCGGCGCCCCACCCCCGACGACGAGGGAGCCCAGGCTCTGCCGGCCGCCCATCGACCAGACCTACGAGCGGGCCGTCCGCTTCCCCGAGATGGTGCCGCGCGCCGCCGTGTTCGCCGCGACCGCGCGCAAACCCGTCCACGACCAGATCGTCATCGACGATCACCCGTCCCGCACCGGCGCGCAGGCACCGGCGGCGGCCGGATGCGGGTGATCAACGAAACCGCGACACCAGGGTCGTCCGCGCGGCTCTCACGTCACACTCCCGACGATCACCAACCGGCGAACCCGAGGCACAGCCCTGTGATCGGCGAGAATGCGACACCACGGCCTTCCCCGCGACCCTAACGTCACACTCCCGGCGATCACCAGCCCGACCGCGACTGGGATGTGACACCAGCGCCCTCCCCGCGACCACCAGGGCGCACTCCCGACGATCACCCGTCCCGCAGCCGACGCCCAGGACCCTGCGCCGGCCGGCGGCTCAGCGCACCGCCTTGTGGTCAGCGAGAAGGTGACACCACGGCCGTCCCCGCGACCGCGACGTCACACTCCCGGCGATCACCAGCCCGACCGCGACCGGGATGTGGCACCAGCGCCTCCCAGCGACCACCACGGCGTCGGACCCGGCGTTCCGCGGCGGCTCCTACGACGACCCGGCCGAGGTGCGGCTGGGCCTGCGCGTCACGCCGTGACGCGCGCGTCGCGGTCGATGTGGTGGTGGTGGATCCAGTTCTGCGCGTCCCGCCGCACCGTGCGCAGCGCCAGCGGCATGACCGCGTCGCGCAGCACCCGGCCGACCGGGCCGGCGGCCTTCTGGCCGCTGGTCCGGGCACCGGCCCGCACGATCCGCTGCACGCGGTCGCGGCGCAGGCGCTCGAACGCGGCGAACGCGGCGGCCGGGCCGGGCAGGTCGCGCAGGCAGCGCGCGAGCTCCACGGCGTCCTCGACCGCCAGCGACGCGCCCTGCCCGGAGGCGGGTGAGGTCGCGTGCGCCGCGTCGCCGACCAGCACCATGCCGTCGCGGTGCCACCGCCGGACGTGGGGTAGGTCGTGCGACTCCCACCCGTGCAGCTCGCCCGCGGTGGAGTCGACGATCGCGACGGCCGGGCCGCGGTCGTCGGCGAACAGCTCGCGCAGCCACGTGCGCCACTGCGCGTCGGTCATCGCGGCCGCGCCCGGACGCCACGGCGGGTTCGCGAACCACCAGACCCCGCCGTCGGCGGCCACCGCCCAGCCGAAGAAGGCCCGCTTCCCGAACACCATCTCGTAGACGCCGGGCTCGGCGCCGGTGTCCTGCGGCGGGGCGAACCCGCCCGTGTCGAGGACGGGGAGCAGGCGCGGGGCGGCGGCCGTCGGGTCGATCAGGCTGCGCACCCGGGAGTGCACGCCGTCGGCGCCGACCAGGACGTCCGCGACGGCCGTGGAGCCGTCGGCGAAGACGGCGCGCACCCCGTCGCCGTCGGTGACCGCGTCGACGAGCCGGCGGCCGTGCTCCACCGGGATCCCCCGCCGGACGGCCTCGTCGCGCAGCGCGGCGTAGAGGTCACCCCGCCGCAGCGTCACGCCGACCGTGCCGTCGGCGAGCGGCTGCCCGGTGCCCACCTCGCCCAGCAGGCGCCCGGTGCCGCTGCGCAGCCGGATCGCGGGCGTGGGGAACCCCAGGCCGGTGACGTCGACGTCGACCGCCCGCAACGCGTCGATGCCGTTGATCTGCAGGGTGAGGAACGCACCGCGGTCGTCGGCCGGACCCGGCCGCGCCTCGCAGACCGTCGCGGAGATCCCCGCCGCCTGCAGCGCCATCGCCGCGACCGGTCCCGCCACGCCGCCGCCGATCACCAGTGCCGTCGTCATGTCCGCTCCTCGGTAGGCTCGCTCGGGGCCGCAAGCATCTCGGCTTCGCGAGTATTTCGGGAAACCGAGAGATTGTCGAGGAGGATCCGTGGACGAGCTGCGCCGCGAGGTCACCGAGGGCGTGCTGCGGATGATCGCGAGCGTCGTGCTGCACAACCACGCCGTCGCGCAGGAGCTCGGGCTCGGCGCCAGCGACTCGCAGTTCCTGACACTGCTCGACGTCCACGGCCCGCTGACGCCCGGACGCCTCGCCGCGCTCACCGGCCTCTCGACGGGCACCGTCACCGGCGTCGTCGACCGCCTGGAGCGCGCGGGGTTCGTCGAGCGGGTCCGGGACGCGGGCGACCGCCGCCGGGTGCTCGTCACGCCGGCCGAGGGGGCCGGTGCGGTCCTCGCCCCGCACTACCGCGAGCAGGCCGAGCACCTCGACGCCGTGCTCGCCCGCCGCGACGACGACGAGCTGCGCGTGATCGCGGCGTTCCTGGCCGAGCTCGCGCCGCGGTGACGCCGAGCCCGCGCCGCGCTGAACCAGGGGTCAGCGCACGGGCAGCAGCTCCTGCAGCCGCGCGAACCACACGACGCCGAGCACGACGAGGGCGAGGAACGCCAGGCTCGCGAGGCTGGTGAGGACGTAGGCGGTGCCGCGCAGCGCCGTCATCACCCGCCCGTCGGGGCGAGCGGTGTAGCTGCGCCGAGAGCGCGGTGTCGGACCGAACCCGGGACGGTTGCCGACCGCGTGGGCGGGACCGGTCTGCGTGACGGAGCGGGCCTGGGCCGGAATGCTCATGGGTGCGCGTCCCCCGACGTTGCTGCGATGGTCGACCCGTTGTAGCGGAGCGGAGCCGCCGTCACAGCGACCGGCGGACCGGTCCACCCGAACGTGGCGACGAACGCGAACCTAGGCTGGCACCATGAGTCACCTGCTGGTGATCGAGGACGACGAGGAGATCGGCGAGCTCCTCCGCTCGAGCCTCGCGCTGCACGGGCACACCGTGCACTGGGAGCGCACGGGCCGCGGCGGGCTCGCGCACGCCGCCGACGCCGAGGTCGATCTCGTCCTGCTCGACCTCGGCCTGCCCGACCTCGACGGCCTGGAGGTCTGCCGCCAGCTCCGCCTGACGCTGCCCACCACGGTCATCGTCATGCTGACGGCGCGGGCGCGGGAGATGGACGTCGTCGTCGGGCTGGAGGTCGGCGCCGACGACTACCTGGTCAAGCCGGTGCCGCTGGCCGAGCTGGTGGCCCGGGTGCGCGCGCACCTGCGCCGCACCGAGCCCGCGAAGACGCCCGCGACGCACCACGCGGGCGAGCTCACCGTCAGCGTCGAGAGCCGCCGCGCCACCGTCGACGGGCACGAGCTGGCGCTGCGGCCCCGCGAGTTCGACCTGCTCGCCCGCCTGATCGTCGAGCCGGGGTCGGCCGTGAGCCGGGAGACGCTGATGTCGGAGGTGTGGGACCAGCACTGGTACGGCTCCACCAAGACCCTCGACGTCCACGTGGCCGCGCTGCGGCGCAAGCTGTCGGAGACCGGCCGGGCGGTGCCGCAGATCGTCACCGTGCGCGGCCACGGGTACCGGCTCGAGAACCCGTAGCGCGGACGGCCCAGTCCTCGGAGGACCCGGCGCTCAGACCGACGTCGCCGCCCGCAGCAGCAGCGCGAACTGCGGCGGCGAGGGCCGGGCCAGGCGCAGGTGCCCGCCCTCGGCCTCGGCGAGCCGCCGGGCCAGCGCGAGCCCCAGGCCGTGCCCGGTGGCCGACGGCGAGCGCCGCGTGAACAACTGCGCGTCGGTGAGGGTGATCCCGGGCCCGCGGTCGGACACCTCGATGCCGACGGCGTCACCGGCGTCGCGCGCACTGACCCGCACCGGCCCCTGCCCGTGCACGAGCGCGTTCTCCAGCAGCACGGCCAGCACCTGCCGCACGGCGGCGCCCGAGGCCAGCGCGGGCGGGGTCTGGGGATCCACGACGACGATCAGCGGACGGTCCTGCTCCTCGAACTGGGCCGACCACTGCCCCCGGGTCTCGGCCAGCAGCGCGCCGACGTCGAGCGCGTCGACGGCGCCGTGGGTGTCGCGGGCCAGCGTGAGCAGCTCCTCGACGGTCCGCTCGATGCGCTCGGTGGAGCGCAGCCCCTGCAGCAGCGCCGGCCGGGGGTCGTCGTCGGCGCGCTCCAGCGCCGACTCCAGCCCGAGGCGCAGGCTGGTCAGCGGCGTGCGGAGCTGGTGGGAGGCTTCCGCGGAGAACGCGCGCTCGCGGGCCAGCAGGTCGTCGAGGCGGCTCGCGGTGCGGTTGAGCGAGCTGCCGACGGCGTCGATCTCGGCGTACTCGACGGGCGGGAGCCGCACCGAGAAGTCGCCGTTGCCCAGGCGCTGCGCCGCGGTGGAGAGCTGGTCGAGGGGCTGCGCGAGCCGGGCCGCCTGCCGCCGCGCGAGCAGGTAGACCGCCCCGATCGCGAGCCCGGCGAGCCCGATCATGCCGATCCAGGCCAGCCCGACGGGCCACAGCAGCGTGCTCGCCGACCCCGAGACCCGCACGACCCCGACGACGTCCCCCGCGTCGATCACCGGCACCGCGGCGACCAGCTCCCCGTTCAGCGATCCCGTCGACACGCGGCCCCCGTTGGCCTTGTCGACGAACTGGTCGCCGGTCTCGGGCCCGCGCCCGAGCAGCAGCTGACCGTCGGTGTCGTAGACGGAGCGGAACGTCAGCTCGCCGACGTCGTCAAGGTCGTCCTCCGTGGGATCGTCACCCTCGGTGAGCGCCAGGGACACCCGGACCGCGGCCCGCTCGGCCTGCCGCTCCAGGTCCAGGATCTTGTACTGCTGGGCGTACAGGGCTCCGGCCACGGCCAGGGGCAGCCCGAACAGCACGATGGCGACGGCTGCCGACACCACGGCCAGCGTCACGATCCGTGTGCGCACCTCAACCCTCCCGTGGCTGTGACGTCGTCGGGGCGACGTTAGCCGTTCGCTAACCTCCGCCGAACTGCGCGCTTGCCGACCGCTGTCTAGCGTCGGCGACGTGAGCTCACGAGTGCGCATCGTCTACCGGTCGGCGGAGTCGGAGAACACCAAGCCCCGCCCTCCGTACTACAGCAAGACGCTCGCCCTGGTCTCCCTGCTCCGCGCGGTGGAGCCGCTGGGCGACGACGCCGAGATCGTCTTCGTCAACGACGGCGACGTCCCGGCCGACCGGCTCGCGCTCATGGAGGCCCACGGCACCGTGCGGCGGATCGAGGGCGGCAGCAACCGCGCGACCTTCCGCGCCGTCGTCGCCCACGAGGCCGCGCTCGCCGGCGACCCCGACGACCTCGTCTGGTTCGCCGAGGACGACTACCTCTACTCCCCCGACGCCCTGACGTCCCTGCGCGCGGCGGCCGACGCCTTCCCCGACACCGCGTACTTCGCGATGTACGGCTCGGGCTCGCTCGACCTCGACGCCTCCGGCGCGCACGCCGTCCGGCGCGACCTGCCCGGCACCGACGGCCTGCCCGACGCCCCGCGCCACGGTGCCGCCGCCTGGTTCCGCGCCCACTCGACCACCAGCACGTTCGGCGTCCGCCGCTCCGCCCTGCGCCAGGACGCCACGCTGCTGCGGCGCATGCCCTACACCGGCGGCGCCTGGGACCGGGCCACCTGCCTGGCGCTGCAGGGCTTCCGCCCCTTCACCGCGGCCGACCTGCTGCCCGACGCCGACGGCGGCGCGCTGCGCGGCGCGGTCCGCGGGGTCGTCCGGGCCGCCGTCGGCGCCCTCGTGCGGCGTCCCTCGCGGCACCGCGTGCTGCTGGGCTCCGACCCGGAGCTGGTGTGGCACATGGAGGTCCACGACTACGACGAGCGCGGCCGCCCGAGCACCGCGACCTCCGCCGTCGACTGGACGGCGGTGGCCGTCGACACGATGTTCTGGGCAGCCGACCGCGGCATCCCGGTCCCCACCGGCACGGCGGTGGCCACCGGGCACCGCGGCTCCGGCAGCGCCGCCTGACGTCAGGCCGCGCCACCGCCCGCGCACGCGAGGACCCGGCGCAGGGTGACCGTGGTGCCGCCGAGCGCCCGGGTCACCTCGCACCGGTCGACGAGGGCCCGCATCATCTGCAGTCCGCGCCCGCGACCGCCCGGGTCGGGCGAGGGTTCCTTCCAGCGGCCGGTGTCGACGATGACGAACTCGATCCCGAACTCGCCCGTGCACCCCTCGCGCGCGGCGGCCGGCAGACCGGGCGGTGCCACCTGGCCCAGCACGCTCACCGACCCGCGGTGGTGCTCGTCGTGGGAGTAGGCGTGGTCCACGGTGTTCGCGACGGCCTCGCTGACGGCGTAGAGCAGGTCCTCGCCGGTGTCGCAGAGCGCCGGGTGCCCGCACACCCCGCACAACCAGTCCGACACTGCGCGGCGCACGCGCGACGGCGCCTGTGATCCGGCGGGGATCACCAAGTCGAGGGTCTCGGCCACGGAGGAGCAGTACCCGTACCCGACCGCCGCCCAACCACTCCCTCGACCGGCGGAACGTCCCCGTCGCCCAGCGGCGCAGGAGGAGTACCGGGGTGCGGCGTGCGCGGGACCCGGCACACTCCGGGGCGTGCACGCACCGCTGACCGGTCCACGCCGCTGGGCGGGCACCGCCGCCCTGGCGGTGCTCACCGCCGCGAGCTGGTTCCTCTGGACGGGCTGGGCGGTCGTGGTCCCCGGCGGGCTCCGGTTCGCCGCGTGGCAGGTGACCGCGACGGTGGTCTCCGCCGTCGCCCTGGCCGTGCTCGCGCCGCGGTGGCTCCCGGGGCGGGTGGTCGCGGTCGTCATGCCGCTGTCGTTCAGCGCGGCCTGGGCCCTCACCGCCCGCGCCACCGACGACTCGGGCCTCTGGGCGGTCGGCGCGGTCCTGGTGCTGCTCGGTACGGTCGCCGCCGCGGCCGTGCTGGTGCCGCTGGGGGTGGCGCTGCGACCCCGTTCCCGCGCGACGGACCGGAGGTCCGCATGACCGTCACCGAGGTGCTCGCCGAGCTCGCCGCGCTCGAGGACCCGCGGGTCCGTGCGGTGAACGAGCGGCACGGCGACGACCACGGCGTGAACCTCGGGAAGCTGCGGGCGGTCGCCAAGCGGCTGAAGACCCAGCAGGACCTCGCGCGCGAGCTGTGGGCGACCGACGACACCGCCGCGATGCTGCTGGCCCTGCTGATCTGCCGGCCGAAGGCGTTCGGGCGCGACGAGCTCGACGCGATGCTGCGCGCGGCCCGCACGCCCAAGGTCCACGACTGGCTCGTCAACTACGTGGTGAAGAAGAACCCGCACGCCGAGGAGCTGCGCGTCGCCTGGTCGGCCGACCCGGACCCCGTCGTCGCGAGCGCGGGTTGGGCCCTGACCACCGAGCGGGTGGCGAAGAAGCCGGACGGCCTCGACCTCCCCGGCCTGCTCGACGTCGTCGAGGCGCAGATGAAGGACGCCCCCGACCGCCTGCAGTGGGCGATGAACCACTGCCTCGCCCAGATCGGGATCGAGCACCCGGCGCACCGGGAGCGGGCGATCGCGATCGGGGAGCGCCTGCGGGTGCTCGAGGACTACCCGACACCCCCGAACTGCACCTCCCCCTACGCGCCGGTGTGGATCGCGGAGGTGGTGCGGCGCCAGAACGCCTGAGGGTCGCGGGCGCTCAGGCGGCGCGCTCCCCGAACCGGACGGGCAGGCTCTGCCAGCCGCGGGCCACCTTGTTGGCGACGCGCCGCACACCGGGACCCGCGGGGGCGATCCCGGGGAAGCGCTCCAGCAGCCGGGTGAAGATGATCTCGCCCTCCAGCCGGGCGAGCGGGGCGCCGATGCAGTGGTGGTGGCCGGGCAGGAACGTCAGGTGCCGGTTCGGGCTGCGCGCCGGGTCGAAGGCACCCGGGTCGGCGAACACGCGCGGGTCGCGGTTGGCCGAGGCGATCACCAGCCACAGCTGGCCGCCCGCCGGGATGTCGACGCCGCCCAGCGTCACGTCCCGGGTGGTCTTGCGGGCGTCGAGGTGCAGCGGCGGGTCCATCCGCAGCATCTCCTCGACGACCGCCGGGATCCGCGACGGGTTGCGGACGACCGCCTCGTGCACCTCGGGGTGCTCGAACAGGTGCGCCAGCCCGTTGCCGAGCAGGTTGACGGTGGTGTCGTTGCCCGCGGTGAGCAGCAGGGCGAGCGAGCTCAGCAGCTCGTCGTCGGGCAGCGGCCGACCGGCGTCGTCGACGGCGAGGGCCAGGGCGGAGGTCAGGTCGTCGCGCGGTGAGCGCCTGCGGTCGGCGATCACGCCGCGCAGGTAGTCGACCATCTCGGCGGCGGTGTGGATCGCGGCCGTGCGCTCGTCGCCCTGGATGCCGGGGTCGAACGTCGCGGCGAACGCCATCGACCAGCGCCGGAACTCGGCCTGGTCCGCCTCGGGCACGCCGAGGATGTCGGCGACGATCGCCACCGGCACCGCGCCGGCGAAGTCGGCCATGAACTCGGCTTCCTGCCCGGGCGCGAACCGGTCGAGCAGCGAGGCGACCCGCGCCTCCACGATCGGCCGCCACCGCCTGCTCGCGTGTCCGGTGAAGGCCGGGACCATCGCCGTGCGCATCCGGGTGTGGGCGGGCGGGTCGTGGAACATGAACTGCTGCGCGCTGATCCGCACGAACTCCGCCTGCACCGGGTCGGCGGGATCGTGGATCCCGGGCGCGGCGTCCCAGAAGTAGTCGGAGCTGTAGGTCGCGTTGTCCTTCCCGATCGCGGCCACGTCCTCGTGGCGCAGCACGAACCAGCCGAGCGGGGGCAGGTGGTGCACCCCGCCGCCGGTCTCGCGCAGCTCGTCGTAGAGGGGGGAACGGGTCGGGCTCGTCGCCCATCACCCGCAGCAGCAGGTCGTGCACCGGCATCCGTCACTCCTCCGTGTCGGTCGACGGGAGCGACGGTAGGCAGCGCGCCGCGCCCCGGTCCGGGCCTGCGCGCACGGCGTCCGGACGGACGCGCACGGGCTGGTCGCCGGGCTCCCGGCGTGATTACGCTCGGGCACCATCACCCGTCGGACACCCCGATCCGGATCAGGACCCGCCATGGCGAACGCGCACGGGTACGGCGTCGAGACCTTCTGCACGAGCGGGGTCCCCGCCGCGGACCGGCTGGACATGTGGAGCGACACCGTCACCGCGTTCCAGGGCGCGCTGCAGTACGACTACCCGTTCCCCGAGCGGTTCCAGGGTGCGGCGACGCGCCAGCGCACCGGCCGGTTCCAGCTGGTCACCTGGCGCATCAGCCAGCCGCAGACGCTGCGGCGCACACCGCGCCAGGTCCGCGGCGGCGGCGACGGGCAGTACCGGCTGGTGCTGCCGCTGGGCGCCGCAGCCGGGATGCGGATCGACGGGCTCGACCACGTCCTCGGCCCCGCGGAGTGCCTGCTGATCGGCCCGGACACCCCCTACGAGCTGGTGCTGCCCCAGGGGAGTCGCGGCGTCGTCGTCTCGGTGGACCGCCTCGACGTCGACCGGCGCATCGCCCGCCGGACCCGCTTCCACCGGCGCCTGCCGCTCGTCGGCGGGGTGGGCGGGGTGCTCGCCAGCGTCCTCGACGCCCTGGTCCGGGAGCGCGGTGCGCTCAGCGCCCCGGCGTTCGACGCGGTCTGCGCCCAGGCCACCGGGCTGGCCTGCCTGCTCGCGCTCGACGATCCCGCTCCCGCTGTCGACGACCTCGACGAGCGGGTGCGCCGGTTCGTGCGCGAGCACGCCCACGACCCGGAGCTGACCGGCGACCGCATCGCCCGGCACGTCGGCTGGTCGCTGCGGCACGTCCAGGCGGTGCTCCGCGCGGCCGGCACGACACCGAGCGACCTGATCCGCGAGACCCGCCTCGACCTCGCGCGGACCCACCTCGGCGGACCCGGGCGGCGCACGATCGCCGCCGTCGCGCGGCTGAGCGGCTTCAGCACCGTCGACGCGTTCGAGCGGTCGTTCCGGCGGCGCTTCGGCACGACGCCCAGCGCCTACCGCGCGGCCGGCGGCGATCGCTGAGGCGCGTCACGCGGTGGGCCGGACCGCCCCCGGCGTCGGGAACCGCACCGCCGTCAGCTCCTGCGAGACCTCCCAGACCCGCGCGGCCTCCTCGGTGCTGGTCAGGGTCCCGTACAGCGACTGCTCGGCGGGCGGGCCGCCGAGGTTGCCGAACCCGCTGGGCCCGTAGAACAGGCCGCCGCGCGCAGCCGGGTCCGTCGCGGCCAAGAGCGCGGGCAGCAAGGCGGTCTCGACCGTGCCCAGCAGGATCCCCCGCCGCGACAGCCAGCGGATGACCCGGATCTGCGGGGTGTCCCCGTCGCGGCCGAGCTCGGGGCGGGCGCTGAGCAGGCTCGTCGGCGCGACCCCGGGGTGGGAGGCGTTGCTGGTGATGCCCCAGCCACCGGCGCGGCTGCGGCGGTCGAGCTCGAGGGCGAAGAGCCCGAACGCGATCTTCGACTGGCTGTAGGCGCGACGGCCGTCGTAGGAGCGCTCCCAGTCCAGGTCGTCCCAGTGGATCTCCCCCGACCGGGCCGCGATGCTGAGCTGCGACGTCACCCGCGCCCGGCCGGCGCGCAGCAGGGGCAGCAGGTGGGCGACGAGGGCGACGTGGCCGAGGTGGTTGGTGCCGAACTGCAGCTCGAACCCGTCCGCGGTGCTCTGCCGGTCGGGCGGGGTCATGACGCCGGCGTTGTTGACGAGGACGTGGATCGGCCTGCCCTCCTCGACCAGGGTGGCGCCCAGGGCCGCGACGGACTCCAGCGACGACAGGTCGAGGTCGCGCAGCGACACGTTCGCGCCGGGGACCTGACGGCGGATCTCCGCGACCGCCGCCTCCCCCTTGCGGCGGTTGCGGACGGGCATGAGGACCTCGGCCCCGGCGGCGGCGAGCCTGCGGGCGAGGCCGAGGCCGAAGCCGTCGCTGGCGCCGGTGACGACGGCGAGCGAACCGGAGAGGTCGGGGACGGTGATGTCGATCGTGCGTGGCATGGCGGTGCTCCTGTGTGGTCGACGTGCGAGGGATGGGTGGGGGGTCAGGCGGCCGCGGCCGGCCGCGTCCGGCGGACGGCGCGGCGGGCCGCGACGACGGTGGAGGCGGCCACGGCGAAGGGCACCGGGATCACGGCGACCTCGACGACGGCCAGGACCGCGAGCTGGTCGGCGAGGTAGAGCGCCGCGCGGACGACGGCGTTGACGAGCGCGATGGCGGCCGCGACGAGCGAGGTGACCGTGTACACGCGCCGCAGCGGGGCGTGCCGGCGCCAGTCGCGCGGCCCGCCCGCCAGCCGGTTGAGCGCGACGCCCGTCAGCGGGCGCCCGACGAGCACCGAGCCGAGGAAGACCAGCGTCCACGCCACGGGGAGCAGGGTGGGGACGAGGAAGAAGGCCCGGGCCTCCCCGACGAGGGCCGCGACCAGCGCGCAGACCCCGGCGACGACGAGGCCGACCACCGCTCCCCGCACGGACTCCCGGCGCGCGAGGTGCACCCCGAACGCCGCGGGCGCGGCCACGCCGAGGGCGACGAACGCCCAGCCCAGGCCGCCGAGGCTGTTGCCGGCGACGAACGCGACGGTGGGGGCGGCGGCGACGGCGATCCCGACCCAGCCCCCGGCGCTCGCCAGGGCCTGACGGGCGACGCTCGACGGCTCGTCGTCGGTCGGGGGCTGCCGGGCGGGTGAGGTGGTCGGCTGGTTCGTCACGTGGTGCTCCTCCGGTGCGGCTCGGGGTGTGCCACCGAGACTCGCGCCTCGCCGGGCAGGCAGCCACGGCCTGCCGATCCCCCTCTCCCGCTCCCCGAAGGGGGGATCGACGATCCGTGGCTGCGCGGGCGATCCGGCGGTAGGAACGGGGGAGCACCGACGAGAGGGCGGCACACGATGATCGACCGGGCAGGGCTGGCGGGGTTCCTCCGGCGACGGCGGGAGGCGGTGCAGCCCGAGGACGTCGGTCTGCCGCGGGGGCAGCGCCGCCGGACCAGCGGGCTGCGGCGCGAGGAGGTGGCGGCGCTGTGCCACATGTCGGCCGACTACTACTCGCGGCTCGAACGGGAGCGCGGCCCGCAGCCGTCGCCGCAGATGATCGCCTCGATCGCCCAGGGACTGCACCTGTCCCTCGACGAGCGCGACCACCTGTTCCGCCTCGCCGGCCACAACCCGCCCGCCCGCGGCACGGTCAGCGAGCACATCAGCCCCGGCCTGCTGCGCATCCTCGACCGGCTCGACGACACGCCCGCCGAGGTCGTCACCGAGCTGGGCGAGACGCTGCGGCAGAGCCCGCTGGGCGTCGCCCTGACCGGTGACACCACGCGCTTCACGGGCCCGGCGCGCAGCATCGGCTACCGCTGGTTCACCGACCCCGCCAGCCGCCGGATCTACGCCCCCGAGGACCACCCGCTCCTGTCCCGGATGTTCGCCTCGGGCCTGCGGCGGGTCGTCACCCTGCGCGGCCCAGGCTCCCGGGCGGCCCACCTCGCCGACCTGCTCGTCGGGCAGAGCGAGGAGTTCCGCACGGCCTGGGACGAGCACGAGATCGGTGTCCGCCCCGGCGGGTCCAAGCGCTTCGACCACCCCGAGCTCGGCCGCCTCGAGCTGCACTGCCAGACCCTGCTCGACCCGGAGCAGTCGCACACCCTGCTCGTCTACACCGCCGCCGCGGGCAGCGAGAGCTACGACAAGCTGCAGCTGCTGTCGGTCATCGGGGCGCAGGCGCTGTCCTGACGCCCGACGGCTCACGCCCGCCCGAAGTCCGGCTGCCGCTTCCCGGCGAACGCCGCCCACCCCTCCGCCGCGCCGCCCGCGGCGACGTGCCGTGCGCTCACCCGGGACTCGTGGGCCAGGGCCTCGTCGAGGGTGAGGTCGGCCTGCGCGTCGACCAGCAGCTTCATCGCGCGCAGCCCGTCCGGGCTCCGGCCGGCGAGCAGCGCGGTGAGGCGGGCCGTGGCGTCGGCCAGCCCGTCGTCGGGGACGACCTCGTTGACCAGCCCCCACCGCTGCATCTGCTCGGCCGGCACCGACTCGGCGGTGTACATCAGCCACTTCGCAGGCCCGACCCCGATCCGGCGGGGCAACCGGACCGATCCGCCGCCGCCGGGAACGAGGCCGTAGCGCGCGTGGGCGTCGCCGAAGCGGGCGGACGCCGTGGCCAGGACCAGGTCGCAGCACAGGACGAGCTCGAGGCCGCCCGCGACGGCCCAGCCGTGGACGGCGGCCACCACCGGCACGGGCAGCCGCTCGACGCGGCGGAGCACGGCGCTGATCGCGTCGAAGTACCGCGCGGCCCCGCCCGGCTCGGCGGACTCGGCGGCCGTCGCCGCGGAGAGGTCGCCCCCGGCGCAGAACGCCCGCCCGCTGCCCCGGACGACCACGCACCGCACCGCGTCGTCGGCCTCGACGTCGGCGCAGGCGCGGTCGAGCGCCGCGACCAGGTCGGGGCTGAGGCTGTTGAGCGCGGCCGGCCGGGACAGGACCAGCTCGACGACACCGGCCCGCCGCACGACCTCGAGCACTCCCCCGGCCTCAGATCGCACGCGCGCGCCCCTCCCAGTACTGCTCGCGGACGACCCGCTTGAGCACCTTCCCCGCCGCGCTGCGCGGCAGGGCCTCCACGATCCGCACCGCCTTGGGCGCCTTGACCCCGCCCAGCTCCTCGCGCAGCGCGGCCCGCAGCTCGTCGACGTCGAGCTCCGCGCCGTCCTTCAGCTCGACGAACGCGGTCACCGCCTCGCCCCACTTGTCGTCGGGCAGGCCGACCACGGCGCAGTCGCGCACCGCGGGGTGCCGCCAGATCGCCTGCTCGACCTCGGCGGGGTACACGTTGAAGCCGCCGGAGATGATCATGTCCTTCTTCCGGTCGACGAGGTAGACGAAGCCGTCCTCGTCCCGCTCGCCGACGTCGCCCGTGTGGAACCAGCCGTGCGCGAGCACCCGGGCCTCCTCGTCCGGGTCGTCGACGTACCCCGCCATCACGGTGCCGCTCCGGCAGACGATCTCGCCG
This sequence comes from Pseudonocardia broussonetiae, assembly GCF_013155125.1. Taxonomy (NCBI): domain Bacteria; kingdom Bacillati; phylum Actinomycetota; class Actinomycetes; order Pseudonocardiales; family Pseudonocardiaceae; genus Pseudonocardia; species Pseudonocardia broussonetiae. The sequence continues at coordinate 419,564 of NZ_CP053564.1, forward strand.
CGCTGCCCGGGGCCGAGCAGCCGGGCGTCGTCGTCCATGATCCCGATCTCGGTGAACGGCCCCGGCCGGCCGCAGCTGAGCAGCCGGCGCGCGAGCCGGGGGTCGGCCAGCGCCTCCGCGTGGTCGCGCGGGAGCAGGAACGCGAGGACGACCGGGGCCTCGGTGAGCCCGTAGGTCTGCGCCAGTACGGGACCGAACACGTCCATGGCCTCGCGGAGCTTCTCGACCGACATCGGGGCGCCGCCGTAGATCATGTAGCGGAGCGAGGAGTAGTCGAAGTCGCCGATCCGCGGGTGCGCGAGCAGCGTGTAGACCAGCGTGGGCGGCAGGAACAGCGTGGTCACGCGCTCCCGGTCGATCGCCTCCAGGATCTGCAGCGGGTCGGGCGCCGGGAGGGTGACCAGCGTGCCGCCCTGGGAGAGCAGGGTCGTCGCGAAGTAGCCGGCCGCGTGCGTCAGCGGCGCCGCGGCGAGCGTGACCGGCGGGACGTCGTAGTGCATGAGGCTCTGGTAGTTCGCGACCATCGCCTCGAAGCCCCGGTTGGTGTGCCGCACCCCCTTCGGCCGTCCGGTGGTGCCGCTGGTGCTCGGGAGGAGGACGACGTCGTCCGGCCCGCTCGGGCAGTCGACCGGCGGCCCGTCCGGCGGGAGCCAGGCCGCGAGGTCGGGGACGCCGGGGACGACGGCGGGACCGTCGATCTGCACCGCGGTGCGGAGCCCGGCGACCTCGGCGACCGCCCGCGCGGCGTCCGGGGCCACCGCGGAGTGGAAGAACAGGTGCCGGGCGCCCAGCCGCTCGAGGACCGCGAGGTTCTCGGCGACGCCGTTGCGGACGTTGACCGGGATCCACGGGTGCCCGCCGCGCGCCGCGCCGAACTGGCACGCGACGCCCATCGGGTCGTTCGGCGTCCAGATCGCGACCGGCTCACCCGGGCCGACGCCCTCGCGCCGCAGTCCGCGGGCGATCCGGTGGGTCAGTGCGACGAGCTCGCGGTAGGTCCAGCGGCGTGGCCCCGCCCGCAGTGCGTCGCGGGTGCCGTAGAGCTCGGCACCGCGGTCGAGGAAGTCGATGTAGCGCATCGGGTTTCCTTTCTCGTTCCGGTCCACCGGTGGGTCGAGCCCGGGCCGGTGTCACGGCGTCCGTATCCTCGGTCGGGTCGGGAGGAGCGGGGATGGCGAAGGCGGGATCGGCGGAGCGCGGCGCCGACGCGGCGCCCGGCGCCCGGCGCCGCAAGCAGCACGCCCGCCGGCAGGAGGTCCTCGACACCGCCGCCCGGATGTTCTTCGAGCGCGGGTACGAGGCCACCACGACGCAGGACATCGGGGCGGCGCTCGGGCTGCTCAAGGGCAGCGTCTACTACTACATCTCCAGCAAGCAGGACCTGCTGTTCGAGCTCGTCCAGCAGTACCACGACGACACCCGCGAGCACTTCGAGCCGATCCTGGCCTCGGACGCGCCGCCGGTCGACAAGCTGCGCGAGCTGATCATGGTCGACACCGCGCACACCGCCCGGAACCTCGAGCGCTCCACGCTCTTCTACACCGAGTGGCGCTCGCTGCCGCAGGAGCGCCGGAGCGTGATCGTGGCCGAGCGCGCCCGGCACGAGAGCGCCGTCCAGGAGTGGATCGTGGCGGCCCAGGCCGCGGGCGCCATCCGGCCCGAGGTCGACGCGAAGATCGCCTCGTTCGCGATCTTCGGCATGGTCAACTCGGTGTACCGCTGGTTCACCCCGGACGGCCGCAAGTCGGCCGAGGAGATCGGCCGGGACTTCAGCGACCTCGTGCTCGGCGGCCTGCTGACGGCTGCGGACTGACTCCCCCGCCCGTTCACGCACGGCGCAGCCCCCGCTCGTCCAGGAACCCGCCGCACCGGCGCCACGCGTCATCGTGCCCGGGATGGGTCGGCAGCTGCAGGGAGGCGTGCGGCGCGGAGTCCACGTACCCGTCGTGGTGCCCGAGCAGCTCCCTGAGGTCCTCGCCGGGCGGGACCCGCAGGTGGGTCTGCCACGCGAGCAGGTCGGGCGGGACGCCGTGCACCGCGGTCACGTCCCCGTGAACGACGGGGACCGCTTCTCCGCGAAGGCCGCGAGGCCCTCCTGGGCGTCGTTGCTGGTGAGGCAGTACCGGCTGGCGGTCTCACGCTCCAGCCGCAGGCCCGCGGTGACCGCGGTGCCCTCCCAGTACGCGGCGTTCAGGGTGCGCTTGGCGTGCGCCACGGCCAGCGGCGAGCGGGCCGCGATGCCGCGGGCGATCCCGATCCCGGCCGCGCGCAGGTCGGCGTCCGGCACGACCCGGCTGACCAGCCCCCACTCGAGCGCCTCGGTCGCCGGCAGCAGCCGGCCCGTGAAGACCAGCTCCCGGGCCCGGGCCGGGCCGACCGCGCGGGGCAGCAGGGTGAGCGACCCGCCCCCGCCCATCTGGCCGTAGGGCAGGTGGGCGTCACCGATCCGCGCCGACTCCGCCGCGATCGCGAAGTCGCACCCGAGCAGCAGCTCGATCCCGCCCGCGACGGCGACGCCGTTGACCAGCGCGATCACCGGCGTTCCGGCGGCGCCGATCTCGCCGAGCAGCGCGTGCAGGTCGCCGAGGAAGGCCGGGAACCCGACGGGGTCGCGCTGCAGGGAGCGGTACTTCTTCATGTCCCCGCCCGCGGAGAACGCCCGGCCGGCGCCGGTCAGCGCGATCGCCCGCACCCGCGGGTCGGCGTCGAGGGTCACCAGCGCCGCCCGCAACGCCCGGATCGCGTCGTGGTCGAGCGGGTTGAGCTCGGCGGGGCGGTCCAGGGTGAGGACGGCGAGCTCGGCGTCGTCGGGGACGTCGAACGGCGGCCCCGACCCGTTCACCGCCGGCCCCGCGAGGCCGATCCTGTCGGTCCGCACGCTCATGCGCCGCTCACCCGTCCCTCGTGCCCCGCCCAGTGGGGTTCGCGCAGGACCCGGCGCTGCACCTTGCCGGTCGGCGAGACCGGGAGCGGCTCCGTGGTCAGCCGGACCCGTCCCGGCTTCTGGTGCCTCCCGAGCGTGGTGGCGACCAGCTCGGCCACCTCGTCCTCGGTCACCGCGGCCCCGGCCTCGACGACGCACACCGCCATCGGGGTCTCGCCCCACTTCGGGTCCGGGATGCCGAACACCGCGACCTCGCGGACGTGCGGGTGCCCGGCGATGATCGTCTCGAGCTCGGCGGGCCAGATGTTGAAGCCCCCGGAGACGATCATGTCGTCGGCCCGGTCGAGCAGGTAGAGGTAGCCGTTGGCGTCGAGGCGGCCGATGTCGCCCGTGCGGACCCAGCCGTCGACGAGGCGGTCGGCCGTCCGCTCCGGGTCACCCCAGTAGCCGCGCATCTGCGCCTCGACCTGCGTCCAGATCTCGCCGACGTCGCCGGGGCAGAGGACGGCCCCGTCCACGTCGCGGACCTCCAGCCGGCAGAACGGCAGCACCCGGCCCGCCGAGCGCATCGGGATCGATCCCGGCACGTCGGCGAACCACTCCTGCGGCGTCAGGAACGTCAGCGGCGTGGCCTCGGTCTGGCCGAAGACCTGGTACAGGACGTCCCCGAAGATGCGGCGCCCCGCCTCGATCGTGCGGTCGGTGATCGGCGAGCCGCCGACGAGCAGGCCCTGCAGCGCCGAGAAGTCCCGGCCGGCGGTGGCGGACGGCTCGGCGGCGACACCGGCCAGCATCGTCGGCGCGAGGAAGAGGTGGGTCACCCGGTGGGCCTCGGTGAGGTCGAGGGCGCTCGCCGCCGAGTAGGGGCCGTAGAGGACGTTGGTCGCGCCGGCCAGCCAGGCCGGCAGGAACAGGTAGCCGGCGGCGTGCGAGATCGGCGCCGCGTGCCCGACCACGGAGTCCCAGCTCAGGGCGGGCAGCCGGTAGTACCAGTTGCGGCAGTTCACCAGCCAGTCGTGCTGGGTGTACCCGACGCCCTTGGGCCGCCCCGTGGTGCCCGACGAGTGCCGGATGACGTACCAGTCGTCCGGGCCCACCTCGACGTGCGGGTCCTGCGGCGACTGCTCCGCCAGCCAGCCCTCCCAGCCGGCGTCCCGGACGAGCACGGTGCGCAGCGAGGGCACGTCGTCCTCGAGCCCCTTCATCGCGTCGGCGTAGGGCTCCTCGGCGACGACGAGCACGCTCTCCGTCTGCGCCATCATCACCGCGTGCGCGTCCCGCGAGCTGCGGGGGTAGAGCGGCACGCGCACCGCGCCGGCGATGGCGGCGCCCAGGAACAGGTCGGCGGCGCCGAGCGTGTTGTCCTCCACGGCGGCGACCCGGTCGCCGGGGCGCACCCCGGCGGCGATCAGGCCGTTCGCCACCCGCACCCCGCGTTCCCACGCCTGGCCGAAGGTCAACGAGCGCTCGCCCGCCACCAGGGCGGTCCGGTCGCGGTGGAACCGCACGGACTGGCGCATCAAGCTCGGTACGTCCATCGTCGTGCCTCCTCGTCGTCGGTCGGTCATCCGGTCTTCAGCGGCTTGCCCGCCATCTCGGGGATCGAGAGGACGGCGGGGATCGCGATGAGCGCGACGGCCATGATGTAGAAGGCGCCCACCACGGCACTGCCGCTCGCGTCCCCGAGCCAGGTCAGGAGGTAGGGCGCCGACCCGCCGAACACGGCGATGGCCAGGTTGTAGGTGATGCCGTGCCCGGTGACCCGCACGCTGGTGGAGAACAGCTCGATGATGGCCGGGTTGGTCACCGCCGTGAACGCGCCGGCCCCGATCCCCATGACCACCAGCCCGGCCACCATCGGCCCCATCGCGCCGGAGGTGATCAGCAGGAACGCCGGCCAGGACAGCACCAGCAACCACACTCCCGAGGCGAGCAGGACTGGGCGGCGGCCGATCCGGTCGGACAGCCGCGCGGCGACCAGCTCGGCACCCAGCATCGTGACGATCGCGAGCACCGTCGGCATGAACGCCATCGCGCCCTTCAGCCCCAGCGTCCGCACCGTGAAGCTCGGCAGGTAGCCGACCAGCATGAAGAAGGAGGCGGCGTTGAGCGAGGTGATCAGCACGGACTGGGAGAGCAGGCGCCACTGCCGCCGGCCCGACAGGGCGGCCGCGATCGGGTTGCGCCGCCGGCCCTGCCGGCGCTTGAGCTCCAGGAAGTACGGCGTCTCGTCGAGGCGCCGGCGGATGTAGACCGCCACCACGCCCAGCGGCAGGGCCAGCAGGAAGGGGATCCGCCAGCCCCACTCCACCATCGCCTCCGGCGACAGCGTCAGGAGCAGCGCGGCGGGCACCACCGTCCCGAGCAGGGTCCCCAGCGTGGCGCCGACGACGATGAGCGAGACGTAGAAGCCGCGCCGGGCCGCCGGCGCCTGCTCGGCGATGAACGAGACCGCTCCGGAGACCTCGCCCCCGCAGGAGAAGCCCTGCAGGAAGCGGAGGACCACGAGCAGGACCGGTGCCGCGACCCCGATCACGGCGTAGCCCGGGAGCAGGCCCATCAGCAGCGTCGACCCGGACATGAGCAGGATCGTCAGGGCCAGGGTGCGCTTGCGGCCGATCCGGTCCCCGAGCGGTCCCCAGAAGAAGCCGCCGAGCGGTCGGGCGAAGAACGCCAGGGCGAACACCGCCAGTGACGACAGCAGGGCGACCGTGGGATCGGCGATGGGGAAGAACACCGCGGCCATGGTCGTGGCCAGCACGCCGTAGGCCGAGAACTCGTAGAACTCGACCACCGAGCCGATCACGGCTCCGACCACGGTGCGCCGGAAGGCGCGGTCGGCGGCGGGATCCGGGGCTGCGGTTCCCGGGGCGACGGGTGCGGGCTGGTGTCCCGGTTCCTCGAGGAGGAGCTCCGGGTGCGCATCGTGCTGGGTCATCGCGGCTCCTCCGCGTCGGGGGACGGGCGGTAGGCCTAGAATTCCACCCACCGTTTGAATAGGCGGACCATACGAGGGTGGTCCTCGTCACGTCAAGGGGTTGCGCGGACCGGAGGATACGACCATATTCAAACCACCGGTGGAACAAATGGAGGCTCCGATGCTCGACACGCCGACGACGGCGCCGGGCCCGCCCGGTGCGGGCACCGACGACGACAGCGCCCCGTTCTGGGCCGCACTGCGCGAGGAGCGCGTGGAGCTGCAGCGGTGCACCGACTGCGCGCGGCTGCGGTTCCCGCCGATGGGCCGCTGCCCGTGGTGCGCGAGCGCCGGGCAGGTCCGGGAGGACGTCGACGCCCGCGGGTCGGTCTACTCCTGGATCGTCGTCCACCGCGCGTTCCGGCCGGAGTTCGCGGCGGACGTCCCGTACGTCGTCGCGACGGTCGACCTCGACGCCGGACCGCGCGTCGCCGTGCGCCTCGACCGGCCCGACGGCGTCGACTTCGGTGCGCGCGTCGCCCCGGTCTTCCACGACCACGGGGCGTGGACCGAGCTGCGGATGGTGCTCGGTGCGTGAGGCGGCGGTGGCCGGCGTCGGCTACACGGGGTTCAGCCGGGCCTCGGGGCGCCCGGTCCTGGACCTGGCCGCCGAGGCGGCGATCGCGGCCTGCGAGGACGCCGGCCTGCCGGTGCGCGAGGTCGACGGCATCGCGAGCCACATGGTCGGGTCCGACTCGGAGAACGCCCAGGCCCTCGCCACCGCCCTGGCCCTGCCGGGGCTGCGCGTCGTCCTCGACCTCAACCAGGCCGGCCACGCGCCGTGCAACCTGCTCGCGCACGCGGCGGCGGCGGTCTCCGCCGGGCTCGCCGAGCACATCGTGATCTTCCGCGCCCTGAACGGGCGCTCCGGCCCGAAGGTCGGGTCCGCGCGCTTCCCCGGCCGCGGCGGCCAGTTCCGCTACCCCATCGGCTACGACGCCTACCCCATGTACATCGCGATGTGGGCGCGCCGCCACCTGCACGAGACCGGGCAGGACGTCCGCGACCTCGCGGCCGTGGCCGTCGCCCACCGCGCCTACGCCGTCCGCAACGAGCGGGCCGTCCGCCGCACCCCGCTGGACCTCGACGGCTACTTCGCCTCCCCGCTCGTCGCCGATCCCTTCCGGGTCGCCGACTGCACGCCCGAGGTCGACGGGGCGTGCGCGCTGCTCGTGACCGGCCTCGACCGGGCGCGCGACCTGCGCCGCCCGCCCGCGCGCATCGCCGCCGCGGCGTACCGGGCCGGACCCCGGCCCGGCCTCGACATCGGCGACCACGTCCTGACCGACGACTACACCCGCAACTTCACCGACCTGCTCCGCGACGAGCTCTTCGGGCGCGCCGGCGTGACCCCGGCCGACGTCGACGTCGCCTGCCTCTACGACTGCTTCACCAGCGCGGTCCTCATGAGCCTCGAGGGGCTCGGGCTGTGCGAGCGCGGCGCCGCAGGCGACCTCGTCCGCTCCGGGCGGCTGCCGGTCAACCCGCACGGCGGGCTGCTCGGCGAGGGCTACCTGCACGGGATGAACACCCTCGCCGAGGCCGTCCTGCAGGTCCAGGGGCGCAGCGGCGACCGCCAGGCCGCCCGGCACGACGTCGCCGTCGTGACCTCCGGAGCACTCATGGACGGCTCCGCGGCCGTCCTCACGACCGACCGCTAGGAGTACCCCTGACCGACCTCGTCGCGTGCACCGGCCCGGTGCACGTCACCGAGCGCGTCCGCCGCCACCCGTTCCCGATCCTGGTCGACGTCCGGGAGTGCCTGGCGGGCTCCGAGACCTGCGAGTCCCTCGCCGACCGGGACGATCTCGTCACCTGACCGGGGTCCCACGTACTACGGCGCCAGGGGCCTCCACGGATGCAGGACGTGACCGATTCGGCGTCGACGCGCACCCCCGCCGACCTCGCGATTCACTCGTACGTGGCCGACCGACGAGGGCCGACCACCACGAGAGGACATCCCGATGCGCATCCGACAGGTCCTGACCACCGCCGCCACCGTGGCCGCCATCAGCCTCGGCAGCCTGGCCGCCGCGACCCCCGCCATCGCCGCACCGGCCGCACCGACGCACGCCCGCCACGACGACTCCGCCGTCTCCCTGCACGGCGGGCGCACCACCCTGCGCCTCGACGCCGGCACGGCCGGTGTGCTGGCCGACAACGGCGTGAGCGTCACCGCCCGGGAGGAGGCCCGCGGCGAGGGCACCCGGTTCTCCTTCCCGATCGTCGGCGGATCGGTCGTGCCGTCCACCGCGGCCGGGGAGATCGAGCACGTCGGCGGGCTGACGTTCACCGCGGGCGACGTGACGCTGGGCGTCGAGGACTTCGTGATCGACACCGTGCAGGGCGTACTGACGGCGCGGGTCAGCGGCACCGACACGCGCGTGCCGCTGCTCGACCTCGACGCGAGCGGCGCGAGCATCCGCGCCGGTGACGACCGCCTGACCGTCCGCGGCGTGCGGGCCACGCTGACCGACGAGGCCGCGGCCGCGCTGAACTCGACGTTCGGCGTCGACCTGTTCGCCGGGGGCCTGCCGATCGGCACGGCCACCGTCCGCGCCCGCGTCTGAGCCCGCTCCCGCCGTCCGTCGTGCCGCCGGTCAGATCATCTGCAGCTGCCGGGCGAACACGATCGCCTGCACGCGGGTGTGGGCACCGAGCTTGGTCATCAGGGCCTGCGTGTAGGTGCGGATGGTGTTCAGGCTCAGGTCCAGCTCGGCGGCGATGTCGCGGGTGGTCAGACCGGCGGCCATGAGGCGCAGGACCTCGACCTCGCGCGGGCGGAGCGCGGGGACGCTCGTCCCGTCCGGCGCCAGGATCCCGCTCGCCGCCTCGAGCGCGCGGGCGATCCCGGCGTCGATGACCGTCTTCCCGTCCCGCACGTCCAGGAGGGCCCGGGTGAGGTCGAGGTCGAGCGTCCCCTTGAGCAGGACCCCGGCCGCACCCGCCTCCAGGCAGCGCCGCAGGTTCTCGGTGTCGTCGAACGCGGTGAGCACGACGACCTTGGAACGCGGGGTGTCGGTGCCGAGCCGGCGGCAGACCTCGGCGCCGTTCATGTCACCGAGGCGGACGTCGAGCAGGACCAGGTCCGGCCGCTGCTCGGCGGCGACGGCGAGGGCCTCCCTGCCCGAGTGGCAGGCGGCGACCACCCTGAACACGTCCCCCGCCGCGGCGAGCACGCGGTCGATGCCGTGGGCGACGAGCGGGTGGTCGTCCGCGATCAGGACGGTGCTCGTCCTCGGCACCGCGGCGCCGCTCACGCGCGGTCCACGAGAGGCAGGGTGACGCGGAGGCTCGTGCCGCCGTCGTCGTTGCGGTGGAGCCGCAGCACCCCGCCCGCGCCGGTGACCCGCTGCAGCAGGCCGGGTACGCCCAGCCCTGCTCCGCGGCCCGGGACCGGGTGGAGGTCGAAGTCCTCGGGCAGCCCCTTCCCGTCGTCCTCGATCGCGAGGGTGAGCTGGTGGGACTGATAGGCCAGGGACACGAGGATCGCGCCGGCGGCGGCGTGCTTCTCGACGTTGTGCAGGCCTTCCCGCAGGGCGGAGACGAGCACGCTCTCGAGCTCCGGGCCGGCGCGCACCGGGCTGCCCAGCGTGACGACCTCGGCGGTGGTGCCGGTCCGGGCCGAGAAGGTCGCGACGTCCCGGCGCAGGGTGACCGGGAGGGCGTCGTCCCCGGGCAGCAGGCTGTGCATGGCCTCGCGCAGGTAGGTCGAGGCCTCGGCGGCCGCGGTCTCGATCGAGCGGGCGGCCTCCGTGGCGGTCTGCGGGTCGGCGGCGGCGCACTGCTGGATCTCCTTGGCGGACAGGGAGATCCGGAAGAGCAGCTGACCCGCGGTGTCGTGCAGCTGCTGGGCGATCCGCTGCCGCTCCTCCTCCACGGCGAGCTGCCCCGCGCGGTCCGCGCGGACGGCCGTGACCAGCAGCGGGGCCAGGGACGCGCCGAACTCGTTCATGAGCAGGGTGGTGCGCGGCGAGACGCGGCGCCCGCGCATGCCCGCGTAGAACACCCCGAGCCAGTTGTCGTTGAAAGTGAGCGGCACCGCCGCCAGACCGCGGACGCCCTCACCGATCACCGCCTCGACGAGGTCGTCGAGGTGCTCGGCGTCGGCGGCGCAGTTGCCGGTGGTGCACGGCATCGACCGCTCCAGGGCCCGCCAGCCGAGCCCGGTGTCCCTCGGGAGCCGGATGCCGGACAGGTCCGCGCACGTCCCCTCGCCGGCCCCGACGACGAGGGTGTCGGCGCCGTCGTAGAGGGCGATGGCCACCACGTCGGCCCCGACCAGGTCGAACATCCGCCGGCAGGCCTTGGTGACCAGCGACGGGACGTCCGAGAGCCCGGAGAGGCCGCGCGTGGCGACGACGAGCCGCCGGACGTCGTCGATCGACTTCACCGTGTAGCACATCGTGACCCTCCATCGAGCGGATCGCCGGGGATGCCGTGGTGCGCTGCGGGCACGTGCCGCGCGGGAGCGTCGTCGGCGGGCGCGTACCAGGTCTCCCGCCCGCTGCTGCGGCACGAGCACCCCGGGACGTCCCGCAGCCGGCGGCGGAACGGCATGGAGCGCAGCGTGCTGCGGAGCTCGACGACCGGTGCGCTGTCGAACGCCGCCGCCGGGACGACCAGCGTGTGGACCCCGTCGCCGGACCGCGCGATCTCCAGGACGGTGATCGGCCCGAGGCGTCCCGCCAGGGACTCCGCGGCCGCGTCGTGGGCCGCGCCGAGCGGGAGGATCGTCACCGCGGTGTGGCAGAGCCCCGCGGCGAGGGCGTCGAGCGCCGCACCGGCCGTCAGCTCACTGCGGTGCAGCAGGCAGGCGGGTGCGCCTGCCCGGTGCACCTCGACGAGGGCGTCGACGACCGCGGAGGCGGCACCCGCGACGATCGTGGTGCCGGCGGCGAACGCCGCCCCGGGAACGGGCACGATCTCGACCTCCGCCCCGGCCGGGAGGCCGCCGACACCGACCGGGACCCGCAGGAGGGCCTCGGCGCGGGTCAGCGTGGACAGGGCGCCCGCGCCGCGCGGCAGGGGGACGGCGACCAGGCGTTCGGCCGCGGTCACCGCGTCCGTGACGGTGGCCAGCCGGACGCGCACGTACTCGTCGAGCCGCGCCGGGGACCCGACCGCGACCGCCAGCCGGGCCGCGACCGGGCGGGTCCCCACGGACTCCACCCCGAGCACGCGCCGGACCAGCGGCGCGACGAACCCGTCGAAGGCCCGCTCGGCGGAAGCGGGGTACCCCGGGACACCGACGACCGGGACCGGTGGCGACGCGGGCCGGTGACCGTCCGCCTCGGGAGCCTCGCCGCCGAGGACGCCGAGCACCACGGGATGACCGGGGCGCACGGCGACGCCCTGCACGGCGACCCGGCCGAGCCGGGCGATCACCGAGCCCGTGTGGTCGTCGCGTCCGGCGCTCGACCCCGCCAGGACCAGCACGACGTCGGCCGCGTGCGCGGCCCCGGCGATCGCGGCCGCCAGCTCGTCCGGGACGTCGGGGACCACGGGGAGCACCCACGACTCGCAGCCGGCCTCCGCGAGCAGGCCCTCCAGCACGAGCGAGTTCGTGTCCAGGATCTCCCCGGGCAGCAGCGAGCTGCCGAGCGGACGGATCTCGTCCCCGGTCGGCACGATCGCGACCCGCGGGCGGCGCCGGACCGCGATGCCGACGTGACCGGCCGCGGCGACCGCGGCGACGTCGACCGGGCGGATGCGGTGGCCGGCCGGGAGCACGACGGCTCCGGCCTCCATGTCCTCCCCGACCGGTCGGACGTGCCGCGCGGTGGGGCGCTCGACGATCTCCACCGACCCGTCGGGCCGGGAGGTCACGATCTCGCGCACGACGACGCGGTCGGCCGTCGCGGGCAGCGCGTCGCCCGTGTCCACCCAGGCGTGCGCCTCCGGGCCGAGGACCTGGGGGAAGGTGGACGAGAGGTCGCGGTCCGCGACCGCGATGCCGTCCATCGCGGCCGCCCGGTACGCGGGGACCGACCAGCGGGCGGTGACCGGCCCCGCGGTCACCCGGTCCCGGGCGTGGCGCACCTCAACGGTCTCGACGACGGGGTCCGGACTCCAGCCCGCCCGCGAGCAGACCCGCATCCAGGACCGGAAGGCCTCGGCCACCGGATCGGCCCGCACGGCGTCCGGTGCGGTCGCGACGGTGCAGCCGGCACCCCGGGGGGTCGACGTCGCGGTCACCGGCGTCCTCCGTCGGGCGGATCGGGGGAAGGGCGGACGGGGGTCAACCGCTGATGACGAAGAGCTTCTTGAACGGGCTGGTCACCGTCCACGTCGACCTGGTCCCCTTCGTGAAGGACGCGACGTCGCCCGGCTGCAGGACGACCTTCTCGCCGGTGTCGACCACGTCGATGACCAGTTCGCCCTCCAGGGCGTGGATGGTCTCGTCCGCGGTGAACGGGTACGGGAAGCTCTGCGGCTCGGAGCGCCACAGCCCCACGCCGAGGGTCGCCCCCTCCGCTCCCTCGGTCCGGATCCAGTGGACCTCCCCGACGGCCTCGCCGCCGACCACGAACGGCTCCCACTCCTGCGCGGTCACCACGGACCGGACGTAGTGCGGGGTATGGGTGATCGTCATAACCGCTCCTCGTGATCGATCTTCGTTCGATCGTCGCCGTTCGAACCCGTCGCCGAAACCGTAACCACCGGCACCGCGGAAGCAATAGCTGCAAATGTTGATGAACGTGGCCCCCGCTCCGGCGACACCGCCTGGAGCTGCAGTTTCATCCCGCGGAAACACCTTCGAACCGGCCAGTTCTCATTCCGCGCATGCAGGTGCTGGTACCGGCCGAGGAGTCGGCCCGGTCTTTACACCGGGTTACTCCTGCGCAATGCACGAGAAATATCTCCTTGCGTGACTGGTCGCCGAACGGGCCGACGGAGGTCGGCGATCGATCATTCCCGCACCAGTCCCGTGGAGGCACTCCCGATGACGCTCGCTCCTGAGGCCGGCATCACCACCGGCCGCGAACTGAAGATCGTCCGCGGCGCATGCCCGCACGACTGCCCGGACACCTGCGCGATGCTGTTCCACGTCGACGACGGCAGGCTCGTCGACGTCACGGGCGACCCGGACCACCCGATGACCCGGGGCGGTCTCTGCGTCAAGCTCAAGAACTTCCCGGAGCACCACTACCAGTCCGACCGGTTGATGTACCCGATGCGCCGCGTCGGCCCGAAGGGGGCGGGCGAGTTCGTCCGCATCACCTGGGACGAGGCGCTCGCCGAGATCAGGCAGCGGTGGACCGACATCATCGCCGAGCACGGCAGCCAGGCGATCATGCCCCACGCCTACCTGGGCCACCAGGGCGTGATCAACGGCCTGACGTCGGGCGACGCCTTCTTCAACCGGCTCGGGTCCAGCGTGGCCGAGAAGACCTACTGCGAGTCCGGTTCGTCGACGGCGTGGCACATGACGGTGGGCGGCACCGGCGGGCTCGACATCGAGTCCATGGCCCACTCGAAGTACATCATCGTGTGGGGCATGAACATGACCAGCACGAACCTCCACGGCTGGCCGTTCCTGCTCAAGGCGCGCAAGGACAACGGCGCCAAGATCGTCGTGATCGACCCGGTCCGGACCCGCACCGCCCGCCAGGCCGACTGGCACATCCCCATCCGCCCCGGCACGGACGGGGCGCTGGCGATGGGCCTGATCCACGAGATCATCGCGCAGGGGCTGACCGACACCGACTACGTCGAGAAGTACACGGTCGGCTTCGACGAGCTCGCCGAGCGCGCGGCGAACTACCCGCCCGAGCGCGTCGAGGAGATCACCGGCATCCCGGCGGACGACATCCGCACGCTGGCCCGCGAGTACGCCACCGCCCAGCCGGCCGCGATCCGCCAGGGGGTGGCGATCGAGCGCAGCCGCGGGGGCGGCCAGGCCATCCGGGCCATCACGTCCCTGCCCGCGCTGGTCGGCGCCTGGCGGCACGTCGGTGGCGGCACGATGGAGATGCCGATCTGGGAGTTCCCGACCCTGTTCGACAAGATCTGCATGCCCGAGTGGATCCCCGAGGGCACGCGGGTGATCAACGAGCTGGACCTGGGCATGGCGCTGACCGGGGAGATGGAGCTGGACCCGCCGCTCAAGTCGCTGTTCGTCTACAACTCCAACCCGGTGTCCCAGGGCCCCGCCCAGGCCAAGACCATGGCCGGACTGCTGCGCGAGGACCTGTTCACCGTCGTCAGCGACCACTTCATCACCGACACGGCCAGGTTCGCCGATCTCGTCCTGCCGGCCACGATGCAGGCCGAGCAGCTCGACATCATGGTCACCTGGGGCCACCTCTACATCTCGCTCAACCAGCCGGCCATCGAGCCGCCGGGCGAGTGCGTGCCCAACTCCGAGCTGTTCCGCCGGCTGGCGAGGACGATGGGCTTCACCGACGACTACTGGGACCGCACCGACGAGCAGATGCTGCGGGACTTCCACGACTGGGACGCCCCCGCCCTGGCGGGCATCACCTTCGACTCCCTGAAGGAGACGGGCTACGCGCGGCTGAACGTCGGTCTCCCGCACGAGCGCGCGCCGCACGCGGAGGGCAACTTCCCGACCCCGTCGGGCAAGTGCGAGTTCCGGTCGAGCCTGGCCGAGGGCGGCAACTTCGTGGTCCCGGTGTGGCGCTCGATGTACGCCGAGATGCAGCCCGGCGGCTACGTCGACCCGCTGCCGGACTACGTGCCCCCGTTCGAGTCCCCGGACTCGAGCCCGGAGCTCGCGGAGAAGTACCCGCTCAACATCGTCTCGCCCAAGCCCCACGCGTTCCTCAACAGCCAGTACGCCAACGCGGCGGACAAGCAGGACGTCCAGGGCGAGCAGCGGGTCTGGATCCACCCCGCCGACGCCGACGAGCGCGGCATCGCCGCCGGCGACCTGGTCCGGGTGTTCAACGACCGCGGATCCTTCTCCGGGCCCGCCGTCGTCGACGACATCGTGATGCAGGGCCTGGTCATGGCCAACGTCGGGCACTGGCAGAACAAGGCGTCCGGCAGCACCGTCAACACCATCACCCTGGACCGGCACAACCAGCTCGGGAACGCCGGGGTCTACTCCGACAACCTGGTGGAGGTCGCGAAGGTCCCGGACCCCGCGCTCACGCCGGAACCGGTCGCCGGCGCCTGACGGCACGGCCCCCACCGCACCGGTCCGCCCGCGCGGGCCGGTGCGGCCCCGTCAGTAGCCGGCGCCCACGTCCGTCGAGACCAGCTCGCCGTCGCAGGAGCTGATCCAGCCGCCGTCGAAGAACTCGGTGCGGCACTCGGGACCGGTCGGGGAACCGTCGCTCGAGCCCTCGCCCCCGCCGGCCAGGGCCGACGCCAGCACGAGCACGAAGAGGACGAGCCCGGCGCCGATCAGCAGGATCGTGCGCAGGGGCGTGGCGGGACGACGGGCGGGGTGCGGGGGGTAGGGGTTCACGGCGGGCTCCAGGTCGGGTCGCGGATGCGTCCGGACCAGCATCGGGTCCGCCGTGGCCGCCGTCTGTGCACCGGTACGCGCCCGCACCGGTCGTTCGGCACAGCGCCGTACGACCCGGGCCCTTGCCTTATACTTACCAGTACGTAAAGATTGCTCGACCACAGCGCCGAGGTCGAGGAGTAGCAGACGATGACTGCCGCCGACGGAGCGAGCTACCTCCGTGTACTGGTCGAGTCGCTCACCAGGTACCCGGACCGGGAGGCCCTGGTCGCGGGCGACCGACGGCTGACCTACGCACAGGCGGGCGACCTCGTCAGCCGCCTCCAGCAGGTGCTCCACGCGCACGGCGTGGGACGGGGCTCCTCGGTCGTCACGCTGAGCCCGAACACCCCCGACGTGCTGCTGGCCCAGTTCGCGGTGGGGCTCAACGGCGCCCGGTACACCGGCCTGCACCCCCTGGGCTCCGTCGACGACCACGTCGCGCTGTGCGAGGACGCCGGGGCCACGGTGCTCCTGGCCCATCCCGACCACGCCGACACGGCGGCGGCCGTGCTCGAGCGCGCGGCGAGCGTGGGCACCGTCCTCACCTTCGGGCCCACCGAGGTGGGCCAGGACCTCCTCGCCCTCGCCGGCGGCGTGACCGCCCGCCCGCTCGCGGTCCCGGCGACCTCGCCCGACGACACGGTCTGGATGCCCTACACGGGCGGCACGACCGGACGGTCGAAGGGCGTGATGCACACCCAGTCGTCGATGGTGCAGGGGATGCTGAGCCTCGCGGCGGACTGGGGCCTGTCCGCCCGGCCCCGCTACCTGGCGAGCGCGCCGATCACCCACGCCTCGGTGCTGCCGGTGCTCCCCACCCTCGCCCGCGGCGGCACCGTCGTGCTCAACCGCGGCTTCGACCCGGAGGTGTGGCTGGACACCGTCGAGCGCGAGCACATCGACTACGTGTTCGTCGTCCCCACCATGCTCTACGTCCTGCTCGACCAGACGGACCCGACGCGGCACGACCTCTCCGCGCTGGACACCATCCTCTACGGCTCCGCACCGATGTCGGCGTCCCGGCTCGGCGAGGCGCTGGACGTCTTCGGGCCGATCCTGATGCAGGGCTACGGCCAGACCGAGACGCTCGCGGTCGGGACCGTGCTCCGCAAGGACGAGCACGACCCCGTCCACCGGCCCGACCTGCTGACCTCGTGCGGCCGCGCCACGGCGGGCGCCGAGGTCGAGGTGCTGGACGCCGACGGCGCCCCGCTCCCGCCCGGGGAGATCGGCGAGCTGTGCATGCGCGGCGGCTTCGTCATGAACGGCTACTGGCGCCGGCCCGAGCTCACCGCCGAGGCGTTCGAGCACGGCTGGCTGCACACCGGGGACATGGCCGTGCGCGACGACCGGGGCTTCCTCCACCTGGTCGACCGCAAGAAGGACATGATCATCTCGGGCGCCTTCAACATCTACCCGCGCGAGATCGAGGACGTGATCGCCGCCGACCCGTCCGTGTCGTCGGTGGCGGTGATCGGGGTCCCCGACCCCAAGTGGGGTGAGGCCGTGACCGCGGTGGTCGTGGCGCGGCCGGGCCGGACCGTCGACGAGGACGTGCTCAAGGCCGCGGTGCGCGCGAGCAAGGGCGCCCACCAGGTGCCCAAGAGCGTGCTGGTGGTCGACCGGCTCCCGGTCACCGCGGTCGGCAAGATCGACAAGAAGGCGCTGCGCGCCCGCTACTGGCAGGGCATGTCGCGCGCCGTGAACTGACCCCGCCCGCCCCCGCGACCCCCCGAGGAGATCATGTCCACCACCGAGTCGGTGCGCCCGCAGGCCGCACCCGCACCCCCGACGTTCGACGTCCGCTCCCCCGCCGACGGCCGGCACCTGGCCACCCTGCCCGACCCCGGCCCGGCCGAGGTCGCCGCGGTCGCCGCGGAGCTGCGGGTGGCGCAGGTCGAGTGGGACGCGATCGGCCCCGGCGCCCGCGCGGCCCACCTCCGCCGCTTCCGGGACTGGGTCCTGGACAACGAGGAGCACCTGCTCGACGTCGTGCAGGCGGAGTCCGGCAAGGTCCGCCAGGAGGCGGCCTTCGAGACCGCGGCGTGCGCGGACGTCATCGCGTACTACGCGCGGCGGGCGCGGCGGTTCCTCGCCACCCGGCACCCGAGGCCGCACAGCGCGCTGATCGCCACGAAGGCGCTCAGCGTGACGCCGCGGCCCTACCCGCTGGTCGGCGTGATCACCCCGTGGAACTTCCCGTTCTACCTCCCGGTCTGCGACTCCGCCCCCGCGCTGCTGGCCGGGGCGGCGGTGCTGCTCAAGCCGTCCGAGGCCACGCCGCTGAGCGCGATCGAGGCGGCCCGCGGGTGGCGGGAGATCGGCGCGCCCGACGTGTTCCGGGTCGTCGCGGGGACCGGGGCGGTCGGGGAGGCCGTGGTCGACGCGGTCGACTACGTCGCCTTCACGGGGTCGACCCGGACCGGCAGGCGCGTCGCGACCCGGGCCGGCGAGCGGCTGGTCCCGGTGTCCCTGGAGCTCGGGGGGAAGGACGCGATGATCGTCCTGGACGACGCCGACCTGGAGCGCGCCGTGAGGGGCGCGCTGTGGGGCGGGCTGTTCAACTCCGGGCAGGTCTGCACCTCGGTGGAGCGGCTCTACGTGCAGGACGGCATCTACGACCGGTTCGTCGAGAGGCTCTCGACCGAGGTCGGGAAGCTCCGGCAGGGGGCCGACCACGTCGCGGGAGAGCAGGAGGTCGGCGCGATGGCCACGGCCGCGCAGGTCGAGATCGTCCGGTCGCACGTCGAGGACGCGGTGAGCAGGGGCGCCCGGGCGGTCACGCCGGCCGGGCCGGGCCCGTCCGGCGGTCACTGGTACCCGCCGACCATCCTGCTCGACGTCGACCACGGCATGCGGTGCATGACGGAGGAGACCTTCGGACCCACGCTGCCGGTCATGAGGGTCCGCGACGCCGCCGAGGCCGTGCGCCTGGCCAACGACACCACCTACGGGCTGTCGGCCAGCGTGTGGACGGCGCAGCGCAAGCGGGGTGCGGCCCTCGCGCGGTCGCTCGACGTCGGCGCGGTCAACGTCAACGACATGTTCGTCAACGTCCTGAGCCCACCGGTGCCGATGTCCGGCTGGCGCTCCTCCGGGCTCGGGTCCCGGTTCGGGGGCGCGGCCGGGCTGCTGAAGTACTGCCGCACCCAGTCGGTCACCGCCGCGCGGCTGACCCCCCGCGCCGAGCTGCTCTGGTACCCGTACTCGGTCGCCCGCAGCACGCTGGCGGCCCGGATCGTGCGCTTCGCGGTCGGGCGCGGCCGGCGCCGGTTCCTCCCTCGGAAGGCGGCGGCATGAGCACGACGTACGACAACATCGTCATCGGGGCGGGCACCACCGGGTGCGTCGTCGCCGCACGCCTCGGCGAGGACGCCGACCGGCAGGTCCTCGTGCTCGAGGCGGGCGGCTCCGATCGCCGCGCCGACATCCTGGCGCCCGCGGCGTTCATCCAGCAGTTCGGCAAGGAGGCCATCGACTGGGACCACTGGACGGAGCCGGAGCCCACCCTCGGCGGCCGCCGGATCCGCTCACCCCGGGGCAAGGTGCTCGGCGGGTGCAGCTCGATGAACGCGATGGCCTACGTCCGCGGCAACCCGCTCGACTACGACGGGTGGGCGAGCGCGGGCGCCACGGGCTGGTCCTACGAGGAGGTCCTGCCCTACTTCCGGCGCTCCGAGGACAACGCGGAGATCACCGACGGCTACCACGCCCGCGGCGGCCCGCTGACCGTCACCCGGTCCCGCCACCTCGAGCCGGTCACCCACGCCCTGCTCGAGGGGGCGTGGTCACTGGGGCTCGACCGGAACCCGGACTTCAACGGCGAGCGGCAGGAGGGTTTCGGCCACGTCCAGCTCACGCAGCGCAACGGCACCCGGCTCAACGCCGCCCGGGCCTTCCTCCGGCCCGCCCTGCGGCGCCGGAACGTGACCGTCCGCACGCACGTCCAGGTCACCCGGATCCTGTTCGAGGGCACCCGGGCCGTCGGCGTCGAGTTCGTGCGCGCGGGACGCACCGAGCGCGTCCGGGCCACCGGCGACGTCGTGCTCTCGGCGGGCGCCTTCGGGTCGCCCGCCCTGCTCCAGCACTCCGGGATCGGCCCGGCGGAGCACCTGGCCGCGGTCGGCGTGACCCCGCTGGTCGACCTGCCCGCGGTCGGCGCCCACCTGATGGAGCACCCGCTCGCCTCCCTCCCGTACGAGTTCCTGGGCGACGAGCAGGGCATGTTCGACGCCGACCGGCGCCGGCACCTCGTGCGCTGGCTGGTGCGCCGCGACGGGAAGGTCAGCTCGAACGTCGTCGAGGCCGCCGGGCACTGGCGCAGCGACGCGTCCCTGCCCGCCCCGGACGTCCAGATCCTGTTCTCGCCGGCGCACATCGTCGACCACGGCGCGGAGAGCTGGCCGCGGCCGACGTTCACCATCGCCGTCTCCTACATCGCCCCGCAGAGCCGCGGCAGCGTGCTGATCCGCGACGCCGACCCGCTGCGCAAGCCCGCGATCCGCTACAACATGCTCAGCCGGCAGCACGAGGTCGACGCCGTCCTCGCCGCGATCGGGCTCGCTCAGGACATCGCGGCGTCCGGGCCCGTGCGCGCGTTCCGCGGGGCACCCGCGGGCCTGCTCTCGTCGAGCACGGACCGGGAGGAGCTGACCGCCGAGCTCCGCCGGGTCTGCCAGCACACCTACCACCCGTCGTGCACGGTGCGGATCGGATCGCCCGAGGAGGGTGCCGTCGATCCGGAGCTCCGCGTCCACGGGGTCGAGAACCTGCGCGTCGCGGACGTCTCGGTGATGCCCACGATCACCCGGGGCAACACCCAGGCCCCGGCCTACATGATCGGGGAGAAGGCGGCGGACATGATCCGCGGGCGGCGTCCGCTCGAGGCGCGGCGCGTCCCGCGCCTGGCGACGGCGTGACCGCGGGCGGGCCGCGGCGGCCCGCCCGCGGACGCTACTGGCCCAGGTTCGTCACCAGGTTGATCGCCACGGCGAGCACCCCGGTGCCGAAGGCGTAGGACAGCAGGGCGTGCGCGAGCGCGACCTTCCGGACCTGGGTGTCGACGGGCTCGGTCTCCGACACCGCGAACGACATCCCGACCGTGAACGCCAGGTAGGCGAAGTCGCTGTAGGCCGGGGGCTGGTCCTGCTTGAAGTCGATGCCGCCGTCGGCACCGGCCTCGTCCTTGTAGTAGAGGCGCGCGTACTTGAGCGCGAAGACGGTGTTCACCAGGGCCCAGGCCAGGACCACCGCCACCACCCCCAGGATCACCAGGGCGACCGCGACGGCGTCCCGGTTGCCGCTGGCGCGGGTGAGGGCCAGCGCGACGGCGCCGAGGCTGACGACCGCGCCGATCAGCACCGCGGCGTCGGTCGAGCGGGACCGGCCCTCCTCCTCCGCGAGCAGCTTGGTGCCCCGGTGGTCCTGCGGCCAGCTGATCCGCCACACCCAGGTCAGGACGACCGTCGCCGCCACGCTCCAGGTGACCAGCGGGACCAGCTCGGGCGCGCCGACGACCCCCACCGCGGCGCCGGCGACGAGACCGACGGCCACCGAGACCAGGGCCCGCCGGGCGGACAGGATCCGCCCGCGGACCCGGTCGTCGGGCGGCCCCGCCCCGCCGGGGGCGGTGCCCGACGGGCCCCGCCCCCGGCCGTCGTGGGGGTCACCGCCGGTCATCGGAACCGTCCTCCCCGTCCGGGCCCTCGCGGCGCTCGCGCTCGCGGAAGCCGTACGCCGCCTGGCGGACGTCGTCCTCGTTCTCGAACCCCGACCCGAGGGCCCCGGCGACCAGCGCCAGGGACGTGGCGAACCACGCCAGGGTCAGGTAGTCGCCCAACCCGACCGGGTGTCCCAGGTTCGACTCGAAGTACCCGGGGGCGATCAGGAAGTGCTCCGTCAGGGCGATGACGACGAACAACCCCGCGTACAGGCAGCCCACCCCCACCGTGAGGGTGATCACGGTCGAGGCGTTGTAGAGCCGCACCTCCTCCCGGTCCAGCGTCCCGGAGGGCCGTTCCCAGAGGTGGTGGTCCAGGATCAGCCAGGCCACCATGGCGGCCACCGCGAAGACCATCGCGATGACCAGCTTCACCGGGCCGAGCATGTCGGCGAGCTGCCAGATCGACGAGGTGACGACGACGTACGCGCCGGTGGCCAGCGCCGCGGCCAGAGCGCCGCTCAGGCTGGGTACGAGCCGCCAGGGCCGGTTGTCCCGCACCATCCCGGCCAGCAGCCGCAGCCGCCCGCGCGAGGCGAGGACGTGCAGGTTCTCCGGCTCCTCGTCCGGCACGACCCGCCGGAACGGGCCGACCAGCGCCGACGTGCGCCGGTCCGCCCGCTCCTCCGGGTCCCGGCCGGCGGCGGTGACCAGCTCGGCCACCACCCCCCGGATCCGGCGGTGCAGCGCCACGCCGCCGAAGGCCGGGACCGACACCACCACGACCCCCTCCGCGCCGAGCAGCTCGCCCGCCAGCGGAGCCGCCCCGCCGCGCAGCGGGGAGTCGGTCAGGCAGACGGTGAGAGCCCACTCCCCCTCCCGCATCCGGGGCCCCACCGCGTCGAGCAGTCGGCGGTGCCCCGGACTCTGCGGCGGCAGTCGCAGGACCTCGACACGCACGTCCCAGCCGCGGTCGCCGTCCTGCTGGGCGGCGAGCAGCGCGGGCAGCTCCTCGGCCAGCCGGTGCGCGAGCTCGGCCGGCGCCCCGGGGTCGGCCAGCACACCGACCACCGTGGGGCCGGCGGCGGCGGTGGCCCGCCCGCCCGTCGTCGTCCGCGCCTCCGGCACCCCCGTCACCCGCCCGGACGGAAGACCGCTCGGACGCACCCGTCCTCCTTCTCCTTGAACATGCGGTAGCCCGTCGGCCCGTCCTCGATCGGCATCACGTGGGTGGCGAGGTGCTCGGTCCGGACCTCGTCCCGGCTCATCAGGTCGAGGATCTCCGGGACGTAGCGGTGCCCGTGCTGCTGGGCGCCGCGCAGGGTCAGCGCCTTGTTCATCACCGCGCCGAGGGGGAACTTGTCCACGAGGCCGGCGAACACGCCGAGCGTGAACACCGTCCCGCCCTTGCGGCAGGCCCAGATCGCCTCGCGCACCGCCGTGGGCCGGTCGGTCTGCAGCCGCATCTGCTGCTTGACCTGGTCGTAGAGGTACTGCGGACCGGGGCTGTGCGCCTCCATCCCCACCGCCTCGATGCAGACGTCCGGACCGCGGCCGCCGCTCATCTCGCGCAGCTCGGCGGGAACGTCGACCTGCTCGTAGTCGAGGGTCTCCGCCCCGATGTGCGTGCGGACCTGCTGGAGGCGGTTGTCGAACCGGTCGATGACGACGACCCGCTCGGCGCCCATGAGCATGGCCTTGCGGGCGGCCATCTGGCCCACCCCGCCCGCACCCCACACCGCGACGACGTCACCCTGCTTCACCTCGGCCTGGTGGGCACCGGTCCAGCCGGTCGGCGCGGCGTCGGAGGCGAACAGCGCCCGCTCGTCGGAGACGCCGTCGGGGATGGTGAAGGCGCCGTTGTCGGCGTAGGGCACGCGGATGTAGCGCGCGTGGCTCCCCGCCCAGCCACCCATGGCGTGGGAGTACCCGAAGCAGCCGCCGATGGACTGGCCCCAGAGCGCCTCGGTGATCCCGGGGTTGGGGTTGCCGTTGTCGCACAGCGACCACAGCCCCTGCCGGCAGTACCAGCACTGCCCGCAGCCGATGAAGGAGACCACCACCACGCGGTCGCCCACCCGGTGCTTCGTCACGCCGCGGCCGACCTCGGCCACCGTGCCCATGAACTCGTGCCCGAGCACGTCGCCGGCGCGCATGGCCGGGACGTAGCCGCCCACCAGGTGCAGGTCCGAGCCGCACGTCGCGCTCAGCCCCACCTCGAGGATGATGTCGTGGTCGTTGAGGATCCTGGGCTCGGGGACGTCCTCGACGCCGATCTCGTTGACGCCCCGCCAGGTCACGGCCTTCATCGCACACCGGCCTTCGGAGCGGACCGGGTCCACGACTCCAGGAGCGCGCCGCCGGGGGTCGGGGTCCGCTCGCCGTGCGGTGCGGGGTCGACGGCCAGCACCTCGCCCACCTCGAGGAGCTGCTTGGCCCGGCGCAGCGCGGACCGCAGGTCGGCCTGCGCGTCGTTGCCGCCCAGCCGGCGCGCCGCGGTCCCCGACGCCTGGTCGCGCAGCCGGGCCGCCAGCTCGGTGCCCTTGCCGTCGGCGGCCGGGCGGACGCGCACCTCGATGCGCTCGCCGAACTCGGCGAGGGGCGCGGGCAGCGCCGCGCTGTCGATGTCGGTCAGGTCGCGGAACACGGTCACCACGAGCCAACCCGACGCCGGCCCGCCCGCGCCGGCGGGCCGGGAGGCGGAGGGGTCGATCGTCCACCGCACCAGGCGGACGACGGTGCCGCCGGCGCGGGCGGCGAGGGTCGCGGCGGTCCCGATGGCGGAGGTCATGACCCACCCCCTGCGGCGGCGGGCTGCGGGGCCCGGGCGAACTCCTGCACGATGCGCTCGCAGAAGGCGGGCAGGTCGTCCGGCGACCGGCTCGTCGTGATGTTGCCGTCGGTGACCACCTCCTCGTCGACCACCTCCGCCCCGGCGTTGCGCAGGTCGGTGCGCACGCTCGGGTACGAGGTCAGGCGACGGCCCCGCGCGACGTCGGCCTCGACGAAGTTCCACGGGCCGTGGCAGATCGACGCGACCGGCTTGCCCGACCGGACGAAGTCCCGGACGAACCCCACCGCGGCGGGTTCCATCCGCAGCTTGTCCGGGTTCACCGTCCCGCCCGGCAGGAGCAGCGCCTCGTAGTCGTCGACCGACGCCGCGCCGACCAGCTGGTCCACCGCGAAGGTGCCGGCGTCGGCGAGGTCGTGGTCGCGCGCCTGGATCTCACCGCTCGAGATCGAGACGACGACGGTGCGGGCCCCTGCGTCCTCCAGCGCCTGCCGCGGCTGCTCCAGCTCCACCCGCTCGACCCCGTCGGCCGCGAGTATCGCCACTCTCCGTCCGCTCAGTTCCCCTGCCATGTCACGCTCCCGCCGTCGTCGGGTGGAGGACGACCTTGGTCCAGCCGTCGTCCCGCTTGTCGAAGTGCTCGTAGGCCTCGGGGGCCCCGGTCCAGCGGCAGCTCGTGGCTGACGATGAAGGACGGCTCGGCCTTGCCCGCGGCGATGAGGTCGCGCAGCTGCCGGTTGTACTTCTTGACCGGGGCCTGGCCGCTGCCGATGTGCTGGCCCTTGAACCAGAACGTGCCGTAGTCGAAGGCGAGCTTGCCCTGCTTCGCCAGCTCGTCGGAGGCTCCGGGGTCCTGCGGCACGAAGACGCCGACGTTGCCGATCCTCCCGGTGAAGCGCACCGAGGCGACCAGCCGGTTCATGGTCAGGTTGGCCTGCTCCTGGCCGTCGGGCTCGTGCGCCTGGTAGCCGACGCACTCGCAGCCGTTGTCCGCACCCAGGCCCATGGTCTGGTCGAGGACGGCCTGCACCGGGTCCACCTTCGAGTCGTCGATGGCGATCGCCCCGATCGACTCGGCCAGGCGCAGCCGGTCGGGGTGCCGGTCGACGACCATCACCTTGCCCGCGCCGCGGATCGTGGCCGAGAGGGCCGCCATCAGCCCGACCGGGCCGGCGCCGTAGATCACGGTCTGGTCGCCGGGCTGCACACCGGCCAGCTCGGTGGCGTGGTAGCCGGTCGGGAAGATGTCGGCGAGCATCACGTAGTCGGTCTGCCGCTGCTCGGCGTCCTCGCCGAGCCGCAGGCAGTTGAAGTCGCCCCAGGGCACGCGCAGCAGCTCGGCCTGACCCCCGCCGTAGGGGCCCATGTCGGCGAAGCCGTACGCGGCGCCGGCCATGTTCGGCTCCGGCTGCGCGGTGAGGCAGTAGTTCGTGAGCTGGTGCTCGCAGTTCTTGCAGTGCCCGCAGGCGATGTTGAAGGGGAGGACGACCCAGTCGTCCACCTTGATCTTGTCGACCCCCGCTCCGACCTCGACCACCTGGCCCAGGTTCTCGTGCCCGAACCAGCGGCCGGGCTCGAAGTCCGTCCGCCCCTCGTACATGTGCAGGTCCGAACCGCAGATGTTCGCCGACGTGATCCGCACCAGGACGTCGGTCGGGCGCTCGATCCGAGCGTCCGGTACGTCCTTGACACTGACCTGCCGCGGCGCTTCGTACACCACTGCCTTCACGCTGCCTCCTCGTCCGTGTGCTTCTCGCGCAACCTGGATCGGTGATCTCGATTGCACCCGTCGCGACGCGTGAGCCGCTATCGGCAGATCTGCCGATCTGAGGGAGCGGCCGGAGGCGGGACGGTCAACGGCGACGCGAGACGAGGACGTCCGGGTCGTCGACCGCGTCGAGGAGGTGGTCGACGAGGCGCCGGACCGCAGGGCGGATCGGCGGGCGCCAGACGACCTCCAGGTCGAGCAGCAACGGCGGGTGGAGCGGCCGCACGACGATCCCGTCGACGTCCATGTGCTCGGCGACCCCGAGGATGCCCGGGGCCACGCCCGATCCCGCTGCGACCGCCCGCAGCATCGCCTCGGGACTGTTGATGAGGTCCGGCTCGACGACGACCTGCCCCGCGTGCGCCCCTCCCGGCAGGAGGTGGTCGACGGTCCGCTGCCAGACGCCGGAGAAGGGGGACCACGGGAACATCACGACCGTCACCGCCGACCCGTGGCCGAGCTCGGTGACCGGGACCTCGGACCGGTCGGCGAGCGGGTGCGCCTGCGGCAGGACGACCCCGAACAGCACCGACCCGAGGACGACGCCGTGGAGGTCGCGGTGCTCCTGCGGCCGGTTCCAGACGACGGCCGCATCGGCGCGGGCCTGCCGGACGGCCTCGACGGCGTCGTCGCCGGGACTGGAGGTCACGACGACCTCGGTGCCCGGGACGGCGACGCCGACGAGCCGCAGCGGCCCGTCGAGGACCCGCTCGGCCATCGTGCAGACCCGCAGGGTCACCTGCTCCCGACGGTCCGGCCCCACGGACCGCACGTCCTCGCGCGCCCGGTCCACCTCGGCCAGGATCACCCGTGCCCGCTCCAGCAGGACGCGCCCCGCGGGCGTCAGCTCCGCCCCGCGGGGGGTGCGGTCGAACAGCGTCACGCGCAGGTCCCGCTCCAGCGCGCGGATCTGCTGGGACAGCGACGGGGTGGCGATGTGCAGCCGGCGCGCGGCCGCGGAGAAGCGCCGCTCCTCCGCCACGGCCACGAAGTACCTGAGCCGGCGCAGTTCCACAACGCCGCACGGTACGCCGGGCGAGGCGGTGCGGCCGGTGTTAGGCGGGGCCTCACGGACCGGTGGACCTGCGTCACGGCGGGCGCGGTGCACGGGGCTCCGCGGGGTACCTGCCACTGGTCAGCACCTCCCGACAGGTCGATGAGCCGGTCTCGGTGGGGCTGGGATCGGCCGGCTCGTGAGGGGGAGACGTGCGTTCGTACCGGGCGGGTGAGCTGCTGCTCGCCGAGACCGCCACCTCGCCCGGCAGCACGTCCGAGCGCGCGCAGGCCCTGCTCGAGGTGCTCCGCCGGGTCGTCCCGTTCGACGGGGCGTGGCTGGCGCTGGCCGACCCGCTCGGTCGCGGCTACCACTCGCTGGCGAGCGTCGACGTGGACGTCCCGACCGTCGAGCACCTGTCGGGGGCGCTGATGTCGCGGAAGGTCGGGTGCGTGCATCCGACGTCGGCCCCGCCGGAGCTGCCGCACCCGCCCGAGGAGCTGCCGAGCACCCCTTTCGCCTTCCACGAAGCGCTGGCGCTCGCCCTCTTCGCGCCTTCCGGGCGGCACGTCGGCTTCCTCGCGCTGCTGTCGGGAAGCCGTCAGCCGTCGCCCTCGGCCACCCGCCGTCGGCTCCGACGACTCGCCCCGGTGCTCGCACGCGGCATCGACCCGATGCGTTCGCTGCTCGGCACCGCGCACCTGGTGCGTGGGGCCACCGCCGGCGCGGTGCTCCGCGCGGACGGCGGCTGCCAACCGCTGCCGAGCCTGCCGGCGCACCCCCTGCTGGACCCCGGCTCGTCCGTCCTGGCCGTGGCGCGGGAGCGCATCGACGACGGACACCTGCACTCGTCGTTCCTCTGGCCGCGGGGCGGCCCGCACGCCCCCGACGGGCACGTCCGCGTCACGGTCCTGTCGGCACCCGAGGACGTGCCGCCCGGGCTGACCGGCCTGGCCCTGCTGTCACCGGCGACCGACCTGCGCGGGCTGACCCCGCGGGAGATCGAGGTGCTGGGGCTGCTGGTCGAGGGCCGCTCGAACCAGGAGATCGCCCGGACGCTGGTCGTCGCCCCGCGGACCGTGGCCTCCCACGTCGAACACGTCCTCGGCAAGCTCGGGGCGTCGACGAGGACCCTCGCGGCGGTCCGGGCGGAGCGGGAGGGGCTCTACGTCCCGCACCGGGAGCGCCGGTGCGGGTGAGCTCTCCTCACCGGTGGGCCTCGTCCCTCCGGTCCAGCAGGCTGCGGACCTCGCGGGCGAGGTCGATCGAGGCGTCGATCTCGACCTTGCGGTTGGTGAGGCTCTCGACGTTGATCCCGAACGGCAGCCCGAGCCGGCGGCAGAACGCGACGAGGACCCGGGCGTTGACGACGCACTGCTCGGAGGACACCGTCAGCGGGTCCCCGGACCGGGTGATCTCGGTCCGCAGCCAGCCGGGGACGTCGATGCCGAGCCAGGACATGAACTCCAGGGTCGTCACCGAGCCGCACGGCGCCAGGGTCAGCACGACCGGCCGCGGCTCCAGACCGAGGTCGCGGCAGCCGTAGGCGTAGTCCGACAGCAGGTTCCGGGTGCGGTCCAGGTCGTAGCAGACCTGCGAGACGAAGAACTCGCAGCCGGCGTCCTGCTTGCGCAGCATGCGCCGGTGCTCCGCCCCCGCGTTCGCGTGCCGCTCGGCGATGACCACACCGCCCATGCGCGGCGCACGCGGGAGCTCGGCGTGCCGGCGGTAGGCCTCGGGCAGGCTCGTCCGCACCACCTGGTCCCGCGACGCGGCCCCGACCAGCACGGTCAGCACCCGGTCGCGGCGGGTCTCCGACAACCACCGGCCCAGCTCGTCCCCGCTGTACTTGCTCACGGCGCGGTAGACGACCACCGGCCCGGCCCAGCCGCTGAGGTGCCGGTCGAGGAAGACGGCCGGATCCATCATCGGCATGAACGGGAACGGCCGCGGGGTCGCGGACCGGTCCACCTCGGCGTCCACGTCGTAGAGGATCAGCCCGTCGACCCGCACCGACCGGAGCCGGCTCAGGGCCGCCTCGGCGACGGCGTCCGCCTGCTCGGCGGTGGTGGCCGCCCGCGGCGGGGTCAGGCCGTAGAGCAGGACGCCGTCCCGGGTCCTGGCCAGGAGATCGGCGGCACTGGTGGTCTCGTGGGGCGCCATCGGTGAATCATGGCGGGGCGAGGGGTCGCGTCGCAGGAACGTCCACCTCGCGGGCGAGCCGGTGCAGCGCTCCAGGCGCCTCGACGGCCGCCCGAGGACCGGTCGGATCGATCTCGCCCCGCGGACCGTGGCCGCCCACCCGGAGCACGTCCTAGGCGAGCTGGGGGCGTCGGCGCGGACCTTCGCGGCGGTGCGCGCGCAGCGGGAGGGGCCTGTACGTTCCGGCCAGATCCCTGCTCTGGACACAGGAGGTGGCACATGACCGACGGCAGCGGCCTGCAGCGCCGACCCCTCCAGGGTGTGGTCAACATGGTCGCCCGGACCCTGCTGCGCATCCCGCTCCTGTCCCGGCTCGTGGGGAGGGGGCTGATCGTCCTGTACGTCGTCGGGCGCAAGTCCGGGAACCGGTACACGGTGCCGATGGCGTACGTGCGACACGAGGGCGCCCTCCTGCTCGGGTCGGGGTTCGCCTGGGGCAAGAACCTGCGCACCGGCGATGCGCTGGAGGTCCGTTACAAGGGCGAGCGCCGTGTGGCCGATGTCCGGGTCCTGACCGATGAGGCGTCGGTGGTCGAGCACTACGCCGTGATCGCGCGCCGCAATCCCGGCTTCGCGAGGTTCAACGGTGTCGGGTTCGGCGCCGACGGAGATCCCGATCCCGACGACCTGCACGGCGTGGACGAACGGTGCTCGGGTCTTCCTGCTGACACTGCGCTGATCACGCGCAGCACCTCTCGCCGCGGACCGGGTCCGTCGCGGTCAGGCGGAGTGCGTGGTGCCCAGCCCTGCCCGGCGCACCTTCCCGCTCTCCGTGCGCGGCAGGTGGTCGACCGACTCCCTGCGCGACGTGCGCGAGCCGACGCGGCGCGCTGGGCGCGGCTCCGGCGACCGTCACATGCTCGTCAACCGCAATGGCCGACCGGGCGCAGCACCTCGCCCGCCGCGGCGGCAGCACGTGGACCGGCCGGGATGATCCCGCGCAGTCGTGACGACGCTTCGTGAGCCGGCCTTGACCGGCGCGGGCCATGACCCGGACCGACCCGGTGGCAGCTGCTCGGGGCGGCCCGTCGGGCGAGCTCGGTGTCCCGGACTGTGGAGCTCGAGATGCGAGCCCCGAGGTCACGCGGAAGCCTGCGGGGGATGGAGAGGAAGGGTGGAGCTGAGGGGATTCGAACCCCTGACCCCTTGACTGCCAGGAAAGCCGTGCGCCGTCTCCAATGCCTCTACCAGCAGCTTTAGCACCCACTCTCGCCCCGGCCTGCCCCTCCTGCCG
Organism: Pseudonocardia broussonetiae; assembly: GCF_013155125.1. Taxonomy (NCBI): domain Bacteria; kingdom Bacillati; phylum Actinomycetota; class Actinomycetes; order Pseudonocardiales; family Pseudonocardiaceae; genus Pseudonocardia; species Pseudonocardia broussonetiae. The sequence goes on from NZ_CP053564.1 coordinate 449,554, forward strand.
CACCACGCGCCGACAGTTCGCACCACGCAGTGCACCACGCGAGGTGCGAGCGGTTCAAGCTTCGTGGCGGCCCCGGACGAGGCAGGGCGCGCCGTCGTCGGATGTCACCGCAGGAACGGTCTCTAGCGCTACCGCGAGCGCCTAATCACTGAATAAAACATAGATCAGACCCCTTCTTGATAAGCACGCCCTTCCCAATACCGTAGGCGCGAGGGGCGGCAAAATCACTCAGATCCATCAGAAGTTGACCTCCCATGATGTCGTACAGTCGCCCGTTGAGATAGAGGGCATCTTGCACAAGAACGGGACGATCAACCGGACCAGAAGGAATATCGACCTGCCAGCGAACCCGACCAGTCTCAGACTCTACTGCAGCCAACTTGGATTTCGACGCGCTATCTACTCCGTTCGAGCTCGCTATGTACAGCATTTTTCCGTCAAAGGCGGGAGGGGATGCCCAGATTTCACCAATCAATTTGCGCCAGCGGAGTTCACCACTGCTTACCTCGCACGCTGCAACCAAGCCGCCATCACACGGAAACACTACAAGATCGCCGATAACTGTCGGCCCGAATACTGTGGTTGCGACGGCAGCGCGTCCTGTTGTCCAGAGTTGCTCCCCCGTTGCGAGGTCCAGCCGAACGCAGCCTAGGCTCAGGTGGGAAACGAAAACCGAGTCCCCGTCGCAGGCCGGTTCGGACACTGCCTTACTCGCCTCGTGCCGGTACTCCTGGTCATACTCCGAGAAGTATCTGTGCGATACAGCTCCACCCTTCCACTGCCAGACCCGTTTTCCGTCTTTTGTGTTGAGCAGAGAGATGTCACCATTCACCGTCCCAACCAAGACCTGGTCAACACTAACTGAAACGGGGGAGTCCTCGCAGTTGGACTCCAGTGGCTTCTGCCAAAGAATATGGCCCAGCGGGGCCTTGACCGCGACGATCTCTCCGAAGCCGCCGGCCGAAACCGTCAGGAAGATTGTTTCGCCCGATACAGCTACGCCAGCTAGGGACACTTTTCCGTCGACGTACCCAAAATCGCTCGGGCCGAATCTCGATAGGACCTGCTTCTGGCGCGCGTCCAAGATCTCAACCTGAAAAGTTCTCCGGCTTGAACCGAAGGTGTAGTTCGTATAGATTGCGACGAGGCGATCCGCGCCCAACTCCCTCGCACCGGCAAGTTCTGAAGCGCCATCCGCCTCGCCTCTAGCGATCTGCCACTGCACACGAGGATTGTCATCCAAATCGGGTGCACGATCCAATTTTGGTCGTCGCGCGTCCTCCTGTCGCACGACGATCTTTTCGAGCGCAGTGATACTACCCAAAAGCATCGGACGGAGGTGATGCTCCTGCAAGTAACCCCTGACCACTAGATCAACGGCATCATGGTTCGACCCCCTCGCAAGTCGACCATCACGCACCAGATAATAATCTTCAGGACTATCGCGCGAGTCCGAATCTGGATGCTTGGTCCATAGTTTGTAGGCAGAATGCGATTTCCCTTTAAAAATGCCCCGCCGGAACTCGCGGATTGAAACGTAGCGCAAGCCCTTTAACGCTTCGCCATCTGATAGAACAAGTCTGGCGAGTTCATCGAACCGCCTCCAAAGGTCATCCAGTGATTGACCTGCATGCATCTTTGCGCCAGCCCTTCTGGCGGCCAGTGCAACCGCCCACCAACGACCAATCGCTTAAGGCCATCCAAACGTTACCAGCACGACTGAACGAATCCAAGGACGAGATGAACCAAGAATACTGGAGCGTCTCCGCCGCTTGCCGAAATGAGCACCGACTCACGGAATCAAAGTTGCCGACCGGCTCGCTCGGTCAGCAACTCAAACTGGCGCCGGCAGAGAAGATCGACTGTCAACGTTTCCGCTAGGGGACGTCGGGGCAGGGGCTCATCGCCGGAGCATGCAATCGGCCCACGTCCTAGCCGCAGTGGTACCGACCTTGCCCTAAATTGTCGCTATGAGATCGACACGTTCGGCCGAGCAGGCGGCAGAGCAACACCTGGGCGCGACCATGCCGCGACGCTGGTGTCACGTGCGGTCCGTCGCCGCCGAGGCCAATCGAATCGCGCCAGCGTTCGGCGATGGCGAACTGCTGGTCACCGCGGCCGTCCTGCACGACATCGGCTATGCGCCCGACCTGGTCATGACGGAGTTCCATCCCCTCGATGGCGCCAGGTTCCTGCAGACGCAGGACGCGCCGGCCCGGCTCTGCGCTCTAGTCGCCCGCCACTCGTGTGCCATCAAGGAAGCGGAGTTGCGGGGCTGCCATGCCGACGTCGCCGAGTTCCCCGACGAGGAGACACCTCTCCGCGATGCCCTCTGGTACTGCGACATGGTCACGGGCCCGGACGGCCAGCGGCTGACGGTCGACGACCGTCTGGCCGAGATCCGGAACCGCTACGGGTCGGAAAGCCTCGTCGGCCAGTTCCTCGACATCGCGCGCCCCGAGCTGATTGCCGCGGTCGACCGGACCATCGAGCGCTACACCGCGGCTGGGATCCCTCAGCCCAAGTACGGCTGAGGGTCTCCACGAAGTCCGTCCTCGATTCGGACCCGCATTCGCGGGTGCATGGCGAGCCCTTCGATCGCCGCCGGCTCCAACCAGTGCACCTGGGTCGACTCGTCGCTGGTCGTCGCTGACCCACCCACCTGCCGCGCCCGGAAGCAGATCGAGAACTCCTGGCGTACCTCGCCGTCGTCGTAGGCGATGACGTGACCCGGGTACGAGTAGATGCCGACCAGCCCGGTGATCTCGATGCCGATCCCGGTCTCCTCCAGGGTTTCGCGCACTGCGGCAGCCGGGGTCGACTCCCCCACCTCCTGGCCGCCGCCGGGCAAGGCCCACTGGCCGTTATCGGCGCGCTCGATCAGCAGCACGCGGCCGGCGTCGTCCTGGACGAATGCGGTCACCCCGACGACGAGGCTGTTCGGCCGGGGCGCGGACGGGTCGTCGAGGTAGTCGGTCTTCGGCACGCCGCCTTGCTACCACTTCGGAGGCTTGGCCGTCTCCCAGACGCGGTCGAAGCTCTGCGCGTAGGTCCCGAAGAGGTCGCCAGCCGACAGCCGGCGCAGGTGCAGCGCCGGGGCGTGCGGTGCCGTGATCCCGAGGACGTGCGGGTTGACGATCATCTCGTCGTCGTAGCGGTAGATCGAGTTGTAGAGCGTCGTCGAGTGGCACCGGATCTCGACGCCGGGCTCACCGTCGAGCGGCCGGACCAGCGCGAGCGCGTTGCGGATCTTCGCCGAGATCGCAGACTTGCCGATTCCCTCGTCCGTGCTCCGTCGGATGACCTCGCGGCTGGTGGGCTCCCCGTAGAGCAGGCGCACGCGCGCGCCGGCCGCGGCCTTCGCGCGGACCGCGGGAACGAACGCCGGGTCCTCCATCAAGAACATGCCGACGTAGACGAGCACGTCGACCCGCGCCGTTGCCGAGCTGAGCAGCCGGCTCCACAGCTCGTGCGGGATGTCGTTCCGGTGCGGGTAGATGCGGACGACCTCGGACTCGTCAGCTGCTGCCGCCCGGTCCGGACTGAACGCGTCGGGCCACAGGTAGCGCTCGGTCTCGCGGAGCATCGCCGCAAGCTTGCCGCGGTACTTCGGGTACGGAGAGCGGCCCTGGGTGATCCACCGTTCGACCGTCTTGGCGTCGACCTTCAACTCCTCGGCGACGTTGTCGGCGCTCATACCAGCGCGTTGCAGCGCGTCGCGCAGGCGTTCATTTACTGGCACGACTGCCTCCCGTGGACGTATAGGGACGACTTATCGTAGCAAGGACGTCTGTAGAAGTCCTGATGTGCGGTGTGGAAATCCCAGCGATCTGTTGAGAGTAGGGAGCCGACGGACCCGGGTTGGCCGAGTCCGCGGACTCGACAGGGGTCGGGCAGATGCAACCGAACGAAACCGAGAAGCCGAGGTGGATGCCCACCCGGGCCGGGCGTGACGCACGAGCAGTGAGCACCGCACCGCGGTTCTACAGCGTGGCGCAGGTGGCCCGAATCTTCGGCATGTCGTCGATGACGGTCTACCGCGCGATCGCGGACGGGCAGTTCCCTGCGCTGAAGGTGCGGGGTCGCCTGATCGTCCCGGCGAAGGTCGTCGACGAGATGACCGAGGCCGCGATGGCCGAGGGCGTCGTCATCGACGCCGCCAGCTGGGTGGTGGAGCGATGAGCAGCGTCCTGATGCACCTCGACGAGGCGCTGGAGCGGGTCATCCGACTGCGGGAGCGCCTTCTGGCCGACCCGTTCGCCGAGGCACGGGCGGAGCGCCTGGCGCTGCTGTTCGAGTCCGAGGCGCGGGCGTGGTCGCAGCTGTTCGAGCTCACCCGGCTGCGGCCGGTGTGGCGGGCGGCGCTGGCCGCCGAGCTGCTGGCGCGGCAGCAGGCCGCGCGGTGGCGCGAGCGCGCCGCCGTCGAGCGGGCGATTCGCGTGCACCCGCCAGAGGACGTGAGCGCCGTCCGGTCGCTCGCACACATCGGGCAGGGGTGACGGGGCCATGGAGAACGTCGGAGCACTCATCTTCTTCGCGGTGCTGGCCGCGTTCATCTGCGCGAAGGCGCGGGTTCCGGCCGGGGCGGTCGTGTTCGCCCTGATCGCGCTCGTGCTGTTCGTGGGCACGCCGGTCGGCGAGGGCCTGCCCGGCGCGGTCGCGACGTTCGTGGGTGTCGTCGACGACGCCGCGACGCCGGCCCTGACCAACGCTCCCGCCGAGACGGGAGCGGTCGGGTGACCGCGCGGGAGTGGCGGTCACGGGCCGCGTGCCGAGACGTCGACCCGGAGCTGTTCTTCCCCGTCGCCGACTCGGGACCGCTCGTGGAGCGCCAGGTGCAGGAGGCCAAGGCGGTATGCGCCGGCTGCCCGGTCCGCGCGGAGTGCCTGGCGTTCGCGCTCGGCGCACTGGCCGACGGGATCGCCGGTGGCTTGACCCCGGCCGAACGCCGTCGACACAGCCGGCGCCTGGCCGCGGGTGGCCGCCCCAGGGTCGTTCGTGGGTCGGCGGACGCAGGCCGCGCCGCCATCCGGGCCGGTGGCCGCGTCGTCGAGGTGGCTGCGGCCTTCGGGGTGACGGTGCGGACGGCGGAGCGGTGGGCGCAGGACGTCCGCGCCGCCAGGCAGCGGGGTGCGGCGTGAACGCGGCCGAGCATGCCGACCTGGGCGCCACGTCGTGGGTCGAGGCGGTGCGGGCCCAGCTCGACGCCGCGCCGGACCACGCCGACTTCTACGCGCTGGCCGGGGAGATGGCGGCGACGCTGTCGGCCCTGCAGGACGGCGTGAACGTGCTGCGCCGCCAGGTGGCCCACTACGGCGAGGGCCGCGACGTCTACGACGACACCCGGACCGTGGACCCGCACACGCGGTTGGCCGAGGCCGCCGAGCTGCTGGCGCTGCTGCGCGACGACCTCACCCCCGCCCTGCGGAGGACGCACGCGTTTTGGGCGTCGATCTCGCACATCGGCGTCGAGGTGCCCTCGTGAGGGCCCGGGCCGTGCTCTACGGACTGCTCGCGGTGGTGGCGAGCGCCGCAGCGGTGCTGTCGTTCGCTGCACTGCGCGACCTGGCCCTGCTGTGCGGCTTCGCCCCGGCGCTGGCCTGGCTGCTGCCGGTGGTCGTCGACGCGGGCGCCGCGGCCGGATCGCTGGTCTGGCTGGGCGGTCCGGCCGCCGACGCCGCACGGCGGTTCGCCCGCACTCTCGCGCTGACGCTGCTCGCGCTGTCGGTCGCGGCCAACGCGCTCGGGCACGGCTTGGCCGCCTACACCGTCGCGCCCGCGTGGTGGGTGGTCGTCGCGGTCTCCTCCGTCGCGCCGGCCGTCCTCGGGGCGGTCGTGCACCTGGCCGTCCTCGTGGGCCGACCGGCCGACACCCCGCCTGAGTCCCGACAGGAACAACCGCACGACTTGGCCGGCGACCTCATCGCGGCTGGGGCAGGACGGCGCCGGCTCTCCCGGGAGTTGGGCGTCACCGAGCACGAAGCGCGGCAGCTGCTGCAACGCACCCGTGCCACCACCAACGGGCACGTCCTCGACTCAGGAGATCCAGAATGAACGGCTCGACGCTCGTGATCCTGCTGGCCCTGCTCGCCGGGTCGGCCCTGGCCTGGCGGCGCGGTGCGCGCGCCCTGGCGACCGCACTGGTCCTCGTGGCAGCGCTCCCAGCCGTCACTCTGCTCAAGCAGACGCCGATCTGGGCGGTCGTCGCCGTCGGCGTCGTCCTGGTGGGCGTGCTGTGGCACCGGCACGCCCGCACCGCCGCCACGATCACCCGCTGGAGCGCCATGTCCCGGCGCAAGGCGGGCGTCGCCTCGACGATGGACATCGCCCGGGTGGCGAGCGCGCCGGCCATGCGCCGCAAGGCAGCCAGCGTCCGCCCATCCCTCGCGCAGACGACCCGGCTCGCGCGGTGGCTCCAGCTCGTTCGGCTCCCGGCCGTCGAGGTGGCGGTGCGGCTGTGCCGCGTCGGTGCGCAGTCGGTGTGGGCGTCGGTCGAGGACTTCATCGTCGTGTTCGGCGGGCCGCGGACGGGCAAGACCCAGTGGCTCGCCGGGCGGATCATCGACGCCTCCGGAGCGCTGCTGGTCACCAGCACCCGGACCGACCTGCTCGACATCACCGCATTGCTGCGCGCCCGCAAGGGCCCGGTCTACGTGTTCAACGCCGTTGGGCTGGCTGGCCTGCCGTCCACGATCACGTTCGACCCGCTCACCGGGTGCACCGATCCCACGACCGCGGCGGAGCGGGCGGCCGACATGCTCGGCGCCTCCCGCGGCGGGAGCGGCGACCGGGAGTTCTGGGACGCCCAGGGCCGGCGGGTGTTGGCCGCGCTGATGCACGCTGCCGCGCTGGGCGGGCTGCACATGCGCGACGTGCTGGGCTGGGTCGCCGACCCGGACAGCGCCGGACGGGTGGAGTCGCTGCTGCGCCGCTCGCCCGAGGACGCGTTCGTGCAGGAGGCCCGGCAGTTCATCTCGACCAACGACCGCACCCGCAGCTCGATCACCTCCACGATCATGCCCGCGCTCGGTTGGCTGACCAGCTCCGCCGCCGCAGCCGCCGCCGAGGGCTCGACGCCGTTCGACGTCGCCGAGCTGCTGGCCTCCCGCGCGACGGTGTACCTGCTGGGTGCCGAGGAGACCCAGGCCGCGCCGCTGGTGTGCGCACTGACCGGGCACGTCGCCCGCGAGGCCCGCCGGATCGCTGCCGGCTGCCCGGGTGGGCGGCTCGACCCGCCGCTGACCCTCGCGCTCGACGAGGCCGCGCTGATCTCGCCGGTCCCGCTCCAATCGTGGAGCGCCGACATGGGCGGGCGCGGGGTGACGATCATCAGCGCGTTCCAGTCCCGGGCGCAGCTACTCGCCCGCTACGGCCAGCACGACGCCGCGACGACCCTCAACAACGCCGGGTCGGTCATGGTGTTCGGCGGCACCCGTGACCGGGACGACCTCAACTTCTGGGCCACGCTCGGCGGAGAGCGCGACGAGCCGATCACGACCACCGACCTGCACGGGCGGGTCGCCTCCCGCACCGTGCGCAAGGTCCCGGTCGTGGCACCCGCGCAGATCGCGAACCTGCCCGCCGGGCGCGTGGTGACCTTCCGCCGCGGGATGCCCCCGGTCGTCGGGACCGTCGACATGGCGTGGCGACGCCGCGACGTCCGCGCACTGTCCCGTCCAGGCGGGCGGTGGGAGCGGTCGCGCCGCGCGTGGGCGTGGCTCACCCGCCCGCCCCTCTCCCCCGCCCACCAGGTGGCGCCGGTCGCCCGGGACCTCCCGCCGTGGGCCACCGCCCGACCCGATGACGGCTGGTGCAACTGATGACTGACAAGCCGACCGTGCGCGAGATCGCCGCGCTCACCGCCCGCCTTCGCGACCTGACCCGCCCCGGTGCTGTCGCCGACGATGCCGCCCGGGCCGAGTTCCTGGCCGACAAGGAGGCGCTGCTGGCCCGCATCGCCACCAACGAGGAGGAGCAGGAACGCGCCGAGCAGCTCGCGATCTGGCACATCGACGACACCACCACCGAGACCGGCGACTACCGGGAGCCGACATGACCGCGCCGGACGCCCATGACGCCGCGATGGGCCGGGAGCACGCCCGCACCGTGCGCCGCGTCAGCGAGCTGGAGACGCTCGTCCAGCAGCTCTGCGCCGACGTCCACACGATCGCCCGCCGTGTCGGCGGTGCGGCCGAGCCGGAGGCGAAGCAGGTACCGGGGTCCTGGCTGCTCGCCGACGACCCTGTCGGCGCCGCGGCCCAACTGGGCGAACTCGTGGAGTGGCTGTACCGGGTCTATCTCCGCTACCAGGGCACCTGGCTGCCGACATGCTGGCTCTGGCACGCCGACGCCGTCGAGGAGCTGTGGTGGCTGCGCTGCGCGCACGCCGACGCCTACGACCCCGACCGCGGTTCCTGGCAGCGCGCCGCCGACTGGCACGACCGCCAGCGCCCCGGCGTCGTCCGGCGCCTCACGAAGGAGATCGGCAGCTGCGAGCTGTCGCTGCACCTCCCCGGCGCCCGCCGCGCGGTACCACCCACGCCGGTCCCGCTGGCTCCAGCCGCCGCGCAGATCGCCGCGTCCTGGATCGACTCCGGCCGACACGCCCCGGCACCCGTACCGACGCCCGACCAGCTGGCAGCAGCCGAACGACACGATCACGACCAGTACCGGAGCCAACGATGACGACCTCACCGAACGCGACTACCGATCAGAACCACACGACCCGATCACTCACGACCACGACACACACGAACGACGACCACCAAGCACCCGAAGATCAATCGACAGACAAAGACCAAGATCCGAATTTCCAGCACACCCAGGCATCCGGATCCCCTGGTACCCGCCGCGAGCCCTGGCGGGCCGCGGCGAAGATCAACTGCAGGGCCCGGTGCGACGCCTCGCGCTCGACTACGGACGGTCACCGGATCGGCCGGGTGTCGTCGTGCTGAGCCTGGCGACCGGCCACGACGTCGGCTACCTGACCGGAGCCGTCGCGGCTGGCCGGGAGAGCTACTACACCGGCGCCGTCGACGCCGGCGAGCCGCCGGGGCGGTGGGCCGGCGCCGGGGCCGAGCGACTGGGCCTGCACGGCACGGTCGACGCCGACCTGATGGAAGCGGTCTACACGCACCTCCTCGACCCCCGCGACGCCGCGACGCACTCGCGGGCAACGTGGAACGAGGCGGCCGCGCTGGCTGCCCCACACCGCAAGTACCGGACGCCGGAGCAGATTTACGAGCAGCTGCTGGAGGCTCAGCCGGAGGCCGGCCCCGAGGAGCGCGCCACATTGCTGGCCCAGGCTGAGCGGTCCGCCCGACAGGCCGTGTCGTTCATCGACGCCACGTTCTCCGCGCCGAAGTCGGTCACCGTCCTGGCCGTCGCGTTCGAGCGGGCCGCCAGCGACGCTGCCGCAGCCGGCGACCACGAGGCCGCCGCGGCGTGGGCGGCGCACGCCAAGGCCGTCGAGGACGCGGTGCTGGCCGGCGCGACCGCGGCGATCCGCTACCTGGAGGACGAAGCCGGCTACTCCCGCGTGGGGCACCACGGCGGCGGCGCCGGGCGGTGGATCGACACCGAGGGGTTCGTCGTCGCGCAGTTCCTGCAGCACGACTCCCGCGACCGCGACCCGCAGCTGCACGTGCACCAGGCGATCCTCAACCGCATCCTGTGCGCCGACGGGGAGTGGCGCACGCTCGACTCCCGCGCGATCCACGCCATGCGCGCTGCCGCCGGGGCCATCGCGGAACGGGTGATGGAGGCCCACCTGACGCAGGCGCTCGGCGTGCGGTTCCAGACCCGCGCCGACGGCAAGGCCCGCGAGGTCGTCGGGGTGCAACAGGAGGTCATGGACCTGTTCTCCTCCCGCCGCCGGGCGGTGTCCGCCCGCACCCGGGAGCTGGTCGACGCCTTCCAGACCCGGTACGGGCATAAGCCGAACGCGCTGCAACGGACCCGCCTCGCCATGCAGGCCACGCTCAGCACCCGCGCGGCCAAGTCGCACGAGGGCGAGACCCGCGACCAGCAGCTCGACCGGTGGGCCGCTGCGCTTGAGGCCGAGGTGGGCACGACGCTGGGCCAGGTGGCCCGCGATGTGCTCTCGCTGCGCCAGCAGGCCGACCCGGCGGCCACCTGGTCACCACAGGACGTCATCGACCGCGCTCTGGCGCGGGTGGCGCAGACCGGGTCCTCGTTCACCCGCTCCGACCTGATCCGGGCGGTGTCCGACGAGCTGCCCGCCCACCTGGGCGTGGCTCCCGAGGAGGTGCGGGCGTTGCTCGACGGAGTGAGCGACGACGCCCTGGCCGGCGCGGTGTGCCACGTGCAGGAGACGGATGTGAGCGAGTGGCCCGAGGAGCTGCGGCTGCGCGACGGCCGGTCGGCGTTCGACGGGCCGGGCTCCGCCCGCTACAGCACCGACGAGCAGTTCCGGGCCGAGGCCGCGCTGCGCGCCGCGGCAGTCACGCGAGGCGCCACGGCGCTGAGCGACGTGCAGGCGACCGCCGTCGTGGAGAGCTACACCGCAGCCGGCCGCGCGCTGGGCGTCGACCAGGCCGCCGCGCTGCACGGCGTGCTGACCTCCGGCGCGTGGGTCGAGGTGCTCTCTGCCGCGCCCGGCACCGGCAAGTCGTTCGTCGTCGGCGCACTGGCCGAGTCATGGACCACCCCGACCGCCGACGGGGAGCAACGGCGGGTGTTCGGGCTCGCGCCGTCCCAGATCGCCGCCCGAGTGCTGACCGAGGAGGGTGTGTCCGCCGCGGCCAACACCACCGCGTGGCTGGGCGCGCAGCGCCGGCTTGACGGCGGGTCCGCCGCGGACGAGGCGTGGCGGCTGCGCGGCGGGGACCTGGTAGTCGTCGACGAGGCGAACATGGCCGGTACCGACCAGCTTGCCGAGATCCAGCGCCGCTGTGGCGCGGCGGGCGCGAAGCTGCTGCTGGTGGGCGACCCTCGCCAGCTCGCCGCGGTCGGGCCGGGCGGAGCGTTGGCCGACGTCGCCGAGCACGGGCTGCGCTACGAGCTGGCCGAGGTGCGCCGGTTCTCCGCCGAGTGGGAGCGCGCGGCGTCGCTGCGGTTGCGCGCCGGGGACGCGTCCGTGCTCGACGAGTACGCCAAGCACGGCCGGCTGCGCGACGGCGGCACCGCCGAGCAAGCCGAAGCCGCCGCGGGGCGGGCGTGGCTCGCCGACACCCTGTCCGGGCGGGAGTCGCTGCTGATGGTGCGCGACAACGCCACCGCCGCCCGAGTCTCGGCGCAGCTGCGCGCAGAGCTGGTCGACCTGGGCAAGGTCGACGAGGCCGGCGTGTCGCTGGGGATGGCCGGCTGGGAGGGAGTCACCGCCGGGGTCGGCGACCTCGTCCAGGCCCGACGCAACGCCTGGCACCTCGCCGGGTTCGAGGGCAACGAGCGCGCTCCGATCAACCGCGACACCTTCCGCGTCGTCGCCGTTCGCGCCGACGGCGGGCTGACCGTCGCTCCGATCACCGGCCGCGCCGCAGACGACACCCCGCCCGAGCAGGTGAGCGCATTCGGCGAGGCCCTGGGCACCCCGATGCAGCTGCCCGCCCGCTACGTCACCGAGCACGTCACCCTCGCCTACGCCGCGACCGCCCACGCCGCCGAGGGACGCACCGTCGACACCGCGCACGGGGTGTTCGGCGCCGGGACCGACACCGCCGGCCTGCTCGTCCCGATGACCCGCGGCCGCGACGCCAACACCGCGTGGGTCGTGACGACCGCACTCGCCGCCGACGCACCGACCGGCGAGGCCACGACGACGATGGCCCGCACCCCACGCGCCGTCCTGGCCGAGGTGCTCGACAACGACCGCGCCGAACGCACTGCGACCGCCGACCGCGAGGCCGCCGAACTCGCCACCCGCTCGACCATGACCCACCTTGACCGCCTCATCGACCTCTCCGCACAGGTCACTGCCGGCCGCACCGCCGCCACCCTCGACCAGCTCGCCGCGAACGGCGCCCTCTCCCCCGCCGACCGTCGCGCCCTGGCCGCCGACGAGGCGCTCGGCAGCCTGGAGCGGCTGCTGCGCACCGCCGAGCTGGCCGGCCACGACCCCGCCCAGGTCCTCACCACCGCCGCCGAGGCCCGCAGCCTCGACGGCGCGACGTCCCCGGCGAAGGTGCTGCACCACCGCATCACCCATGCCCTGCACGGTCAGCTCACCCCGCGGATCGACAGCGCCACCGACCTCATCCCCACCCAGGTCGACCCCGGCCGCCGCCGCGACTGGCTCCAGGCCCGCGCCGACGACGCCGAGACCCGCCGCCACGAGCTCGGCGCCCAGGCCGCCGCCGATCCCCCGCGCTGGGCCCTCGACGCACTCGGCCCGGTCCCCGGCGAGGGCGACGACGTGACAGCCCGCCTGGAGTGGGAGCGCCGCGCCGGCTGGGCCGCCGCGTGGCGCGAGCTGGCCGGCCACACCGACGAAGACGACCCGCTCGGCCGCGCACCCGCCCGCGGGCTGATCGAGAAGTCCGCGCTGTTCCGCAAGGCGCACGAGGAGCTGCGGCTGCTTGACGTCGGAGCAGAGGAGGCCGACATGTCCGACGGCCGCCTACGCGCTCGCGTCCGTGCGATGCAACTGGAGGAGGAACGCGCCCCCGCCGACGTAGCAGACGAGCTGGCCGCCGCGCACGAGCTGGCAGACAAGGCCCGCGTCGACGCCACGGTCTGGGCCGCCCGCGCCGAGGCCGCCACCGGCCCCGACCGCGAGCAGCTCCAGGCCGCCGCCGAGCAAGCGGCCCGCACCGCCGCCGAGACGGCCGACCGCATCAACGGACTCGAGGCCGCCGACGAGGCCCGCGGGCAGTGGTACCTCGACTCGGTGGTCACCCGTGACTACGCCCACCGCTCCGCCTCCGAACTCCGCGCCCGCGGCATCGACCCCCACGACACCAGCGACCACGTCACCGGTGACGACTGGCTCGACGCCCACCGCGCCGCCCAGGCCGACGACGACCAGCACCGCGAGATCCACCCCGACGACCTGGCCAACGAACACGACGACCCCCGTACCGCCGTCCTGGAGCCCCGGGAGCGCCAGCCGATCCGGGAGGTCGACCAGACGGCCGAGATGGTCGCGCAGGCCCAGGAGACCCTGCGCATGATCGAGGAGCGCCGCGCCGCCGAGGTCGAACAGGCTGCCCACGAAGCAAGTCGGGTCGCCGAAGAGGAAGCCCGCGCAGCCCAGCTCACCCAGTGGTCGCAGGAGGACAACCAGACCGTCACCGACACCGCGGAGGTCGACGACAGCCAGGCCCTCGAACGCTGACCGCCATCAGGAGCGGGCTGCCCACCTCACGAAGTAGCCGGCCTGCTCCAACATTTCCGCGGTGGCCGCCACGTCGTCGTCGATGCCGCGCCGCCACGTGCTCAGCAAATCCTCAACGGGCAGCGGCAGGGGCGCCTCCGGGAACCGGCCAACTGAGCCCCACTCCGCCAGGCCGGACGCAACCCGGAACGGCTGCCACCGGACCGCGTGGTCGGTCATCGACGCCTCGACGACGACAAGCCCCGTCGGCGCCCGGACGCCGGACGGCTCCAGCGCGGCATGCAGCGAGGCGTACTCCCACACGATGACGAGGTGCGTCGCCGCCACGACCGCCGGAAGCCGACCCAGCAGCCCGACCGCGCTCGCCGTATCCCGGCCCGCTGCCGACGCTCGACAGGTCAGGTAGCCGACGTAAGGGCCTTCCAAGTCCGCACAGAGAATGTGGACTGTCGGCAGCGGCAGTCCTGCGCCGGCTCGAAGCAGCTCGTCGGCGCTGGCCACCGCAGACTCCGCGATCCGGTTCACCACCCCGGCGACGTCAGCGACTCCCGCCCTCGTCATTCACACAGTGTGCCTACGACCACCGACAAGAACGACAAGCAACAAGCTGGGCTCCGCCCAGACCCGTCCCTCCCTCCGGCGGCGGCGGCGGCCACGGCATCAGCTCGCGGTTCGGGGTGGCGCGGGTGGTTCCGCCGTCGATCGGTCGCCCTGAAGGGATGCCACACCACCGGTAGGGCCGCAAGCAAAGTGCGCGCTTGCACCCCTACCGCCGGCGCGGCCTTGCTACGCACGCCCGACCGACGGCGGAACATCTGTGGCAGAGATCTGTGCGCGCCGCTCATCCACGTACGGAGGCCGACCGCTGCTCACCCAAAAGAGGCGCGCCGTAACGGAGCGTGCAACCGCCAGGAGACACCTACTACCCTTGGAGCACTCCGCGCCACTGCCGCGGACTTCGATCGAGGGGGTACGTGTTGGAGCCGCACGACGAATCGTCCGATGATCAGGACAACGCTGAGACGACGGTCGACTCCCAGCAGCCGTTCTTCAGGAGCAGGCGCGCAGCCGCCGTGCTCAAGCACGCGATCCTCGCGAAGTACGTCGTCCCCTTTGCATCGAAGACCGGATCGACCTCGACCGGCAAGCGTGTCGTCATCGTGGACGGCTATGCCGGCGCAGGCCGCTACGAGGACGGCTCACCCGGGTCGCCGGCCCTCATCGCGGAGGCAGCTCGCAGCCCCGCGTTGAGCGGGCGCATCGTCGAGTGCCACTTCGTCGAGCAGGACGCCGCCACCTACAGGGGCTTGCGCGAGGTGCTTGAGGAGGTCGACACCGACGGCAGCACCCTCGTGTGGAAGGCGCGGCACGGCAACGTCGCCGAGCACCTCGACGAACTGCTCGCTTGCGCCGAGGGAGTACCACTATTCCTGTTCCTTGACCCGTTCGGACTCGGCCTGCCGTTCGATGTCATCGTCGACATCTTTGACGGCAGGCCGTCGGGCCAGTACGTGCCCGCGACGGAAGTGCTGTTCCGCTTCGATGCGAATGCGGTCCGCCGCATCCGTGGCGTGCTACATAAGAACGACGGCACCAATAAGGGTCGAGAGAAGACGCTCGAAAGGCTGGACCACGCCGCCGGCGGTACCTGGTGGCGGGACGAGGATGACCCGACCCTCAATAACACCCAGTACCTTGAGTGGTTCGAGCAGCGCCTGCTCACTGAGATTACCAGCCGCGCAAAGTGTGCCGGATGGACCGCCGTTGTCAAGCAGCGGGAGGACTTGCAGCCGGCCTACTGGCTTGTGTTCCTCACCCGTCACCGTGACGGAATGGAGGTTTTCGGCGAGACGCTCAGCAAGGCGCAGGAGACATGGCGGCGCGCCGTGTTTGACGAAGCTTTCGCCGCGAGGCAAGACGGCGGCCAGGATGCATTGATCACACTCGATGCCGACGCGATCTTCAAGCGCCAGGAGGCCGAACTCACGGAGCAATTACAGGACCAAATCGAGCTAAATCTTCGTGCACTATTGCGGGATCACGAGAGGTTCATCGTTCGAACCAAGTTTGAGGAGGTCTACAAGAGCGTCGAGGGAATTGCACGTACGACGCATCTGCGTAAGGCGCTCAAGAGACTGCATGACGCCGGCATCACCACTTCGAACCAGGTCGGCGACGTCTACTCAAAGCAGGTGATCCGTCGGCCCGGTGCTCAGCCATGACCCGCGAGAATCGACTCCGCCCAGCGCGAGCTTGCGACCGGCATCTCGTCAAAGGTCCGGCCGCCTAGCAGCCGTCCGCCGGCCTTGGGGGTGCGCCCGCCCCACTGCTTGAAGAAGAACGCGACGCCGGCGTCGCCGCACGCGGCGCGGAGGCCCTCGATCCACAGCGGATCGACGATTCTGTGATTCGGACCGGACTCGCCGCCGGCGATCAGCCAGTCGATCCCGTCGAGGTCGAGGTCGTCGAGCGGGCCGAGCAGCGGCTCTGCAGAGACGAAGCGGACCGCTGCAGGCACCTCGCGCAGCCGGTCGGCACGCCAGCCCTGCTCGATCCTCTCGACGCTTACACCCATCCACACGTTACTCGGCCACGGCAGCGAGTTGGCCATCCGGGCCAGCCGCTTCGGCCGCTTCGTAAGTAGCTGGTAGGTGTGGCGAGGCGTCTCGGCCATCACGTCAAAGACGCGGCGAACGAAGGCGTCGGGCACGCGGGCGTGAAAGAGGTCCGACATCGAGTTGACAAAGACCACCCGCGGCGCCGCCCACCGCTTTGGCACCTCGAGCGCATCCTCGTGGATCTGCACGCCGAAGCCGGGACCGCTCGTGCGCGGATCGCCGTCGACCTGATACTTCGGGTTCCCCATCGCCTTGAGCCGCTTCGCCAGGGTCAGGGCGTAGCAGTTGTCGCAGCCTGAGGTGATGCGGTCGCACCCCGTCGTCGGATTCCACGTGGCTTCGGTCCACTCGATCGAACTCTTGTCTGCCACCCCTACAGTCTCGCAGCCGGATCAACCCGAGGCGCGCAGACCCGCCGAACACATGTTCGAATCAGTCCAAACGACCTCCCCGGACACAGAGACTCGCTCGTTGCCGACCCCCGCTGCAGCGCTGCACGCCCGCGCTCGCGGACGGCGGCCTGCGTGGCACCGAGCACGACTGACCAGCATGCCCGCCCTCGGCACGCGACGGGCATGCTGCTGAGATTGGTGCATGACCGCCGTTGGCCCTCGTAGAGGCGGGCGACCGTTTGCGGACTATTGCGGATCACAGGTCGACTGAGCCAGCAAATGCCAGGCCCCAGAAGGATCAGTTCGGCGGGACTGGTGGATGCAACTCCGCAGGAGCGCGAGCTCGCTCCTGTAGCGGCAGCCACTCGATCCTGGCCCGCCCGTAGTGCAGCAGGCGGCGGGAGCGATAATCAGCCGTGGCCGTTAACAACCCGAACCCGACCGTGAAGCCCGAGCGTGTTCTGTCCGTGCGCTCGATCGTGCTTGGCTCCCTCCTGTTACTGGTCGTGGCGATCGCGTCGGCGTGGGCTCTGCTGAGCTTCTATGGCGGGGGCACAGCCACCGATTCCGCCAGACTCGACGCGATACGAACGACAGCCAACATCGTCCTCGGAACGGGCGGTGCCGCCGCCCTACTCCTCGCCGCGCGGCGGCAGAGATCGACAGAGCAAACCCTCGAACACCAACGCGAGGTTGCGGCTGCGACAGATCGAGACAATATCGAGCGCAGAATTACCGAGCTGTACACCAAAGCTGCCGAACAACTGGGAAGTGACAAGGCCCCGGTCCGCCTTGCCGGCGCCTACGCACTAGAGCGACTAGGTCAGAATAATCCAGATCAACGCGAGCTTGTCATGAGTATCCTTTGTGCATACCTTCGCATGCCGTTCGAATCCTCTCCAGAAACAAGAGAAGAGGCAGAGGTTCGACTAGCTGTATTCAGCATTATTGGGAGGCATGTGTCCAACAGGAACTCTAACGAGTCCGAGAAGTTCTGGCCAGGACAAGTCCTCGACCTACAGGGTGCCCGATTGCTAGCGCTGAACTGGATGGATGCCGAGCTCAGGATCCTAAATATTGATCATGCCACTTTCGACAAGGGCCTCTCTCTTCGTAGATGCAAACTGAACATCCTAAGCGCCTCGGGGTGCACGTTCAACGGACCCTTCTTAATAAGCGAGACCGAGATTGAAATGATGGCCTTCTTCGACGACGCCGATTTCAATTGGACGACCGCCGCGAGCATCCGCGACACACGCCTACCGGACACCACTGAGCTGTCCGGAAACTTTCGCGTTCCGCCTGATCTCTATGGCTCGTCGATGAAAGACTCGCCGGACGGGGCCTTCCGCGATGCTCCGGACGGCTGGAGACTCCATCAGGATCAGGATCGCGATAGCAGATGGTACTTCGTCTCGGAATCAAACTAGCTATCCACCAATGCAGATGGAATGACTTGTGAAAGCTCATCGCCGGACGCGCGCGCTCTGACGTGTCACACTCCGACGAGAATCCCCAACGCCGCACTGGCGCAGTACATGGCACCCTGCGGCGTAGCAACGCGATCTACGTGATGGCTGCGTCATCCCCAACACAACCACCTTGCGACCAGAGCAGCCAGGACAAGGACGTAGTTCCCCAAGATCACATCTCAGTCCCTCAGGAAGCCTGAAACGACACCACCGCGGCTTGAACGCCAGTGCTCAGCAGTGCTTCGACGGCGACCGGCGCCGTACGGGACACGATCCAGGAACCTCCCGGCCGCAGGTGTTCTATGGAGCACGCTCCACATCTATGCGAAAGCCACAAAGGTTATTACCGCTGCCATATCGGTGGGCAGTCGTACGTCCATCTCGTACTCATCGATCTGGGCTGGATCTCCGCCGCGCCGACGTACCGCGGCGACGAGCAGTTTCCGCAGGTCTGCTCCGGAGTTCAGATCGACCTCCGCGGAGAACCGAGCAAAGTCCGCCCCAAGGTGCCGAACGTGCATATCTGCCATGAAACGCTCCACGGCCGGGAACTCGCCTACTGTCAACTGCCGATCCAGACCGCTTCCACGAATCAGACTCATCGTCGTCACAGGTTGCGCGACCTCGCCACACTCGACGACATCGAGCACGACTGCGCGACGCCCTTGACGGACATCGACAATTCCCCACTCACTGAGTAGCGCAGTCGCGCGATGTGCAGTCCCAGTAGCCACTCCGTACTGACGGGCCAGCTCGACGTTGCTGGGGAGCAGCGAGCCTGAGGGTAGCCGGCCATCCAGGATCTGCGCACGCAACTCAGCGGCGACGAGTTCGTATGGACTGCGCGCCCCACGCTCGGCCGAGTTGGTCGAACCCGGCGAACTCGACGGCCGCTGAGGCAGGCGATCGAGGAGTCCAGCAGACGCCCTCTGGTCCGCCTCCGACACCCACGCCGCGTAAACCCGTAGCGTTGTCGTCCCGCCGCCCCCGTGCCCGAGCCGGCCCGCCACCGTCCGCACGTCGACGCCACCCGCGATCAGCTCCGTCGCCGAGTAGTGCCGCAGCTTGTGGATCGTTGTCTTGATGCCGATCCGGCGCGCCAGGCGCGAGTACCGCTGCCCCACTGTCGCCGGCTTCAGGTGCGTCGAGCCGTCCACGTCGCGGGAGAACATGAACCCGTCGGCGGGAAGCTCGAAGCCCAGGCCGGCGCACAGGTCCATGTAGCGCTGCCGGTGGCCGGCCAGCAGCATCACCGTGTCCGGGTCCAGGGCGATCCGGCGGTGCTGGTGGGTCTTGGTGTCCTTCTCCCACGTCTCCCCGTCGAGCTGGGCGATCGAGCGGGCGACCGTCAGCACCCCGTTCACGACGTCCAGGTCGTTCCAGCGCAGGGCACACAGCTCGCCGCGGCGAAAGCCGGTCACCATCGTCAACCACACGAGCACGGCCCAGTCCGGATCCGACCACGCCTCGTTCAGGATGCGGGCCGCCTCGTCCGCGCTGGGCGGCTGCGGCTTGGCCGCCGGCTGCGGCGGGGCCTGGGCGTGCTCGATGGGGTTGGTCGAGAGCCAGCGCCAGCGCACGGCCCGTTTCAGGGCACCGCTGAGGATGACGTGGATCTGCCGGATGGTCGACCGGGACAGGCCACGGCAGCGGTGCGGGCCGCACCTGTGGTCGCAGTTGTGCGGTCGCACAGTCCGGTGCTCGACGAAGGGCCGGCGGTCGCAGTGCGCCCGGCAGCGGCGGAGCTCCGCGTAGAAGGAGTCGAACACCGCGGCCCGCAGCGCGCCGACCTTCTGCTTGCCGATCAGCGGCACGATGTGGGTCCGGGAGAGCGTCCGGTACGTCGACAGCGTGCTGGGCTCGACCTCGAGCAGCTCGAAGTGCTCGGTCAGCAGCTGCTCGACCGTCGCCGTGGTGCGCGGGTTGCGCTGCTCGTCGACCTGGACGGCGAGCCGGCGCAGGGCCTTGTCCGCCTCGATGGCCGCGCGGGGGCCGGCTGGGATGATCTCGCGCAGGTAGTGCCGACGCTTCGTGAGCGGGTCCTGGCCGGCGTAGACGACGACGCGTAGGGACCCGCTGGGGAGCTGCTCGATGCGGCCCTTGGAGCGGGCCCGGCGTCGCGGCGCCGTGGAGGTCATGGTGCAACGCTAGAGCGGGTTCGCACCACGAACGGCACCATGACCGTCGGTATGGATAACTCGAGCGGAGTGTTTCCGCTGGTGAGGAAGGGTGGAGCTGAGGGGATTCGAACCCCTGACCCCTTGACTGCCAGTCAAGTGCGCTACCAGCTGCGCCACAGCCCCTTGCCCCGAAGAAGTTACACGAGCCCCGGCACCCCACGACAACCGGGTCGACTCCGTCGGCCCCTCCCCCTACGTTCTCGGCGTGCAGCCCGCCGACATCGCCCGCATCGTCTCCGTCTCCTCCCCCGCGCTCTCCCCGGACGGGCGGCGGGTGGCGTTCGTCGTCGGCCGGATCGACCTCGACGCCAACCGCCAGCGCAGCGCCGTGTGGCTGGCCGACGTCGACGGGGCGACGGCGCCGTACCCCCTGACGGCCGGGGAGCACGGGGACGGGGCGCCGGCGTGGTCGCCGGACGGGCGGCGGCTGGCGTACACGAGCGGGGACGCCGACGGCGGTGGGTCGTTGCGGGTCGTGCCCGTCGACGGCCCCGGGGAGACCGTGACGGTGTGCGCGCGGAACGAGGCCGTGGAGGCGCCGGTGTGGTCGCCCGACGGCTCGCGGATCGCGTTCGCCTCCCGGGAGCGGGCCGCGCGCTACCGCCACGGCGACGACGAGCGCGCCCGGCCCCCGCGCCGCATCGACCGCCTGCTCTCCCGCGTCGACGGCACGGGCTGGACGATCGACCGGCCGCGCGGGGTGTTCGTCGTGGCCGCCGACGGGACGGGCGCGCCGGTGCTCGTCGCGGGCGGGCCGTACGAGCACGGCGACCCGGTGTGGGCGCCGGACGGGGGGCGGCTCGTCGTGTCGGCGGTCCGCCGGCCCGGCGGTGACCTCGACGAGCGCGCCGACCTCCACGAGCTCGACCCCACCGGCCGCACCGACCCGCGCCCGCTCACCGACTCCGCGCTGTCGCTGTGGATGCCCGCCTTCTCCCCCGACGGCACGCGGATCGCCGTGCTCGCCGGCGACGCGCGGATCGTGCCGTCGCACCACCAGGTCGTCGTGGTCGACGTCGCCACCGGCGCGGAGAAGCCGGTCAGCGCGGCGCTGGACCGCCAGTGCGCCCCGTTCCCCGGCGCCCGCCCGCCGCTGTGGGTGGGCGAGGACCTGCTGTTCCCGATCGAGGACCACGGCACCGTGCCGGTCCTGCGCGCCCCGGCCGACGGCACGCGCGCGCCGGAGGCGGTGCTCGGCGGCACCCGGGCGGTCCGCGCGTTCGACGCCGTCGGCGACACCGTCGCGTTCGTCGCTTCCACGCCCACCGCGCTGGGCGAGCTGTTCGTCCGCGACGCCGACGGCACCGAGCGGCAGCTCACGCACCTGGCCGCGCCGTTCCACGCCGACGTCGTGCCGTTCGCGCCCGAGCCCTTCACCGTCGACGGGATCGACGCATGGGTCATCCGACCCGAGGGCGGCGACCTCCCGGTCCTGCTGTCGATCCACGGCGGCCCGATGACGCAGTACGCCACCGCCTGGTTCGACGAGTTCCAGCTCTGGGCCGGCGCCGGGTACGCCGTCGTCTGGTGCAACCCGCACGGCTCCACGGGCGACACGCAGGCGTTCTCCCGGGAGATCCGCGCGCCCGAGGCGGCCGAGCACCCGGGCTCGGGATGGGGCGGGCGCGCCGCGCAGGACGTCCTCGCCGTCCTCGACGCCGCGCTCGACCGCGACCCCGGCCTCGACCGCGACCGCGTCGGCGTCCTCGGCGGCTCCTACGGCGGCTACCTGACGACGTGGCTCGTCGCGCACACCGACCGCTTCGCCGCCGCCTGCAGCGAGCGCGCCGCGAACAACCTGGAGTCGCTGGAGTGGGACTCCGACGCCGCGGGCCTGTTCCGCCACGAGATCGGCGTGGGCCACGTCGACGCGCCGGAGGTCTACCGTGCGCAGTCGCCGGTGCACCGGGTGCGCGAGATCCGCACGCCGCTGCTGATCGTGCACTCCGACGACGACCTGCGCTGCCCCCCGAGCCAGGCCGACCAGCTCTTCGTCGCGCTGCGCCTGCTCGGGCGCGAGGTGGAGTACTGGCGGTTCCCGGAGGAGGGCCACGAGCTCTCGCGCAACGGCTCGCCGCGCCACCGGATCCAGCGCGCCGAGCTCATCCTCGACTTCTTCGGACGCCACCTCGGCGGTCGACGCCCGGAGGCGGACTGGCTCTCCGGGTGACTCAGTCGACGACCGCGGTCACCTCGGCCTCGACCAGGATCCCCGGCTCGAACAGGATCTCGACGCCGATCAGCGCCGCGGGCGGGGTCGTGATGCCCAGCTCCCGCCGCGCCTGCTCGACGCCGGCGCTGAACGCGTCGTACATCTCACGCTTCCAGCCCGCCGCGTACCAGGTGAAGCGGACGACGTCGTCGAACGTCGCCCCCGCGGCGGCCAGCGCGCGGGCCACGTTGCGGTAGACCTGCACCACCTGGCCGGTGAGGTCCCCGGGCGCGACGAGCTCGCCGGCGCCGTCCCACGCCACCTGCCCGGCGACGTGGACCTGCCTGCTCCCGGTCGCCACGGCGACGTGGTGGTAGAGCGGGACCGCCACGTGCCCATCGGGGTTGATCAGCGAGACCGTCATCGTCACTCCTCGACTGGACTTCATGCTTGAAGTGATCCCCACCCTCCATCACTTCAGACTTGAAGTCAAACGGCGCCGGTACAGTGACCCGGTGACCGCGACGCCCTGGCTCGGCCCCGAGGAGAAGGAGGCCTGGACCGGGCTGATCTCGATGGTCCTGCTGCTGCCCGGGCAGCTCGAGGCGCCGCTGCAGCACGAGGCGGGCCTGACGCTGTTCGAGTACATGACGCTGAGCCACCTGTCCGAGGCCCCCGAGCGCCGGATCCGGATGAGCGGGCTGGCGTTCCTCGCCAACGGCTCGCTCTCGCGCCTGTCGAACGTCGTCACGCGGCTCGAGCGGCGGGGCTGGGTGCGGCGCACGCCGGACCCCGACGACGGCCGCTACACGCTCGCCGTGCTCACCGACGCCGGGCAGGAGGTGGTCGTCGCCGCGGCGCCGGTGCACGTGCGGTCGGTGCGGGAGCTCGTGCTCGACCCCCTCACGAAGGCCGACCGGCAGGCGCTCGTCCGCATCGCCGCGAAGCTGAGGGTCCGTCCCGGCGACCAGCCGCGCTGACGCCCGCTCAGGCGCCGAGCGCCTTCTGCAGCCAGCCGGTGTCGCTGATGTCGACGCGGGCGCCGTCGAGCAGGACGGTCGGCGTCCCGAAGTTGCCGTCGGCGTTGCGCAGCGCGGGGTCGTCGACCGCGGCGCGGGTCATGGCCGTCACGGCGTCGGCGTTGGCGCCGCCGGTGATGCAGGCGCCCATGTCGGCGCCAAGCTCCGTGCCGAACGCGACGAGCTGCACGTCGGTGAGGCCGGCACTGCCCTCGGCGGGCTGCTCGGCGAACAGGCGCTGGTGGTAGGCGGGGTGGATGCCGGCGGGCACCGCGCAGAGCGCCGCGTTGGCCGCGCGCGAGGAGTAGCCGACGGGGTCGGTCTGCTGGTCGAGGATCGCCACCGAGTGGTACCGGACGGTGATCCGGCCGGCGTTGAGCGCCTCGGTCAGCTCCTCGCCGTAGCGCTCCTCGAAGCGCTCGCAGACCGGGCAGAGGAAGTCCTCGTAGACGTCGACGACCATCGGCCCGGTGCCCGCGGTGACGACGCCGCCCGCCGCGGTCGTGGTGTACGTCGGCACGGCCGCGGTCTCGCCGGAGTCGCGCGTGAGCAGCACGACCACACCCACCACCAGCGCGACGACCGCCAGCGCGGCCACCGCGATGAACGTCGTGCGCTTCGAGTCGCGCGCCTGCGTCGGGGGCGTGATGCCGGCCGCCCGCAACCGCGCGTTCGCCGCCTCCTGCCTGCGCTTCTTCTCGTTGCGCGACGCGCCGCCCATGCCTCTCCCTACACCCGTGAGTCCACCGCGGCCACCGTCCGCGGCCGCACCACCAACCACACCGCGAGGGCCAGGAAGCCCGTGTCGCGGACGATCTCCTGCAGGTACGCCGTCTGCCCGGGCTCGACCTGGCCGCCGCCGCCGAAGCAGCCGCAGTCGATCGAGAGCCCGCGCGCCCACGCCTGCGCCACCCCGGCGAGGAACACCAGCAGCAGCAGCGCCGACGCCACCGCGACCGCCCGCGTGCCCAGCCCGAGCAGCAGGAGCACGGCCAGCGCGATCTCCAGCCACGGCAGGATCCCGGCCACCAGCTCGACGCCCAGCCGCGGGAGCACGTCGTACGCCCGGACCGCGACGTAGGTCTGGTCGGGGTCGAGCGCCTTCGGGATCCCGGACAGCAACCAGACCGCGGCCAGCCCCAGACGCGCGAGCGTGCCGACGACGTCGAGCGATCGCTGCACGCGACCAGCCTAGGGACCCCCTCAGAACTCCTCGCGCGCGGACTCCTGCTCCAGCACGGCCTCGAGGTCGCCCAGCCGGTTCATCGACGCCACGGCGCGGGAGGTGCGGTTGTTGGCGGCGAGCAGGTCCCGGTGGCGGTGCGTCCAGGCCCAGTACCCGGCGGTGTACGGGCAGGCGTCGTCGCCCAGGCGCTTCTTCGGGTCGTAGGCGCAGCCGCCGCAGTGGTCGGACATGCGGTTCACGTACGCGCCGCCGGAGCTGTAGGGCTTCGTCGCGAGCCGCCCGCCGTCGGCGTGCTGGCTCATCCCGATCACGTTCGGCGGCATCACCCACTCGAACCCGTCGACGAATGTCTCGCGGAACCAGTCCGACAGCGCACGGGGGTCGTAGCCGCGCTGCAGGGCGTGGTTGCCGAGGATCATGAGCCGCTGGATGTGGTGGGCCCAGCCGCGGTCGCGGACGCCGGCCAGTGCCGTCGACAGGCACTTCGCGGTGACGGCGTCGGCGTCCAGCGTCGCCCACCACTCCGGCAGCGGCGTGTGCGCGCGCAGGGCGTTGTTGTCCATGTAGTCGCGGCCGAAGCGCCAGTAGAGCTGCCACATGTACTCGCGCCACCCGAGCACCTGGCGGACGAAGCCCTCCGCGCTCGGCAGCGGCACGTCGCCCGAGCGGTAGGCCGACTCGGCCTCGCGCGCCACGTCGAGCGGGTGCAGCAGGCCGAGGTTGAGCGGGACCGAGAGCAGCGAGTGCGCCATCGCCCAGTCCCCGGTGAGCATCGCGTCCTCGGGCGGGCCGAAGTGCGGCAGCCGCTCCTGGACGAAGTGCGCGAGCGCGCGGCGGGCCTCCGCGGCGGTGACGGCGAACCAGCGCGGGCCGTCGGCGCCGACCGTGGGCAGGTCGAGCGCGTCGAGGTCGCGGCGGACCCCGTCGTCGATCGCGTCCTCCGGCGGCTGCCACGGCCCGGCGACGTCCAGGCGCTCGACGCCCTTCGGCGGCGGCTCCCGGTTCTCCTTGTCGTAGTTCCACGTGCCGCCGACCGGCTCCCCCGCCTCCATCAGCACGTCGAAGCGGCGGCGCTGGGAGCGGTAGAAGTCCTCCATGCGGAACGTGTCGCGGTCGCCCGCCCACTCGTCGAAGTCGGCGCGGGGCAGCGCGAACGTCGGCGTCGGCAGGACCTCCTCCACCAGCCCCTCCGCCCGCAGCCGCTCGACGAGGTCGACCGCGGCGAACGACGTCGGCTCGTGCACGACGACCGGGCGCCCCACCTGCTCCAGCGCCTCGCGGTAGGTGTCGGTGCGCAGGTAGGTGGCGCGGTCGCCCAGCTCGTCGGCGAGGTGGCGCATGCCGGAGAGCACGATGTGCAGCTTCTGGCGGTGGAACGGGCGGCTGCGCAGGACGCGGGCGGACTCGACGAGCACGACCTCGCGGTCGCGGTGCGCGTCGGTGTCGTGCACGTGCGGGCCGAGCTGGTCGGCGAACAGCCAGAGCGGAGCGGGCACGGCGCCAGTGTCGGTGCCGGGCGCCGGGGGCGCGACCGGAGCAGGATGTCGCCATGACCCAGGCCCCCGGCCCCGCCGAGTTCGCCGCGCACGAGCACGCCCACCACTCCGACGTCAGCGGCGGCTGGCTGCGCGCGGCCGTGTTCGGCGCGATGGACGGGCTCGTCACCAACATCGCGCTGGTCGCGGGCGTCGGCGGCGGCGGGGGCGACCGGTCGCTCGTGATCCTCACCGGGATGGCCGGGCTCGTCGCGGGGGCGTTCTCGATGGCGCTGGGCGAGTTCGCGTCGGTCGACACCCAGAATGACGCCGTCCGCCACGAGGTCGACGTCGAGCGCGCCGAGATCCGCCTGCACCCCGACGCCGAGCGGGCCGAGCTGGCCGGGATGTACGAGGAGATGGGGCTGACGCAGCCCACCGCGGAGGCGGTCGCCCGCGAGGTCCACGGCGACCCCGAGCTCGCGGTGCGCGTCCACATCACCCAGGAGCTGGGCGTCGACCCGGACGACAAGCCCTCGCCCTGGGTCGCCGCGCTGTCGTCGTTCCTGTGCTTCGCCGTCGGCGGGATCGTGCCGCTGGTGCCGTTCCTGCTGGGCTCGTCGTCGCTGGTGCTGGGGCTGCTCGTCGGCGGGGTCGGGCTGGTCGTCGCCGGTGCGCTGACGGCCCGGTTCACCACCCGTCCGTGGTGGCTCGCCGGGCTGCGCCAGCTCGCGTTCGGGGCGATCGCGGCGGGGGCGACGTTCCTCGTCGGCGCGCTGATCGGGGTGAACGTGGCCGGTTAGGACCGGTTCACGTCTCGGGGCACGACACCGTGACGGGCGGTTCGACGAGCCGCGGCAGGGTCTCCGGGGCGCGGAGCCAGAAGGCCCAGCCCACGGCCAGCACGACGCCGGTGATCCCGAAGGCCGGCCCGTAGCCGACCAGCTCGGCCAGGCCGCCGGCCAGCACCGGGCCGAGGATCGCGCCGGTGTCCGACGCCATCTGGAACCCGGCGAGCACGGTGCCGCCGCGCCCACCCGTGCCGATGACGTCACCGACGGCGGCCTGCAGCGGCGGGTTGACCAGTCCGCTGCCCAGCCCGGCGACCAGGCTCGCCGCGAGGAACAGCACCGGGTCCGCGATGTAGCCGAGCACGCCCGTGCCCACGGCGGCGACGGCCAGCCCGACGAGCATCGGCGGGCGGCGGCCGAAGCGGTCGGCGAACCGGCCGGACACGACGAGCGTGGCCGCGTTGCCGGCCGCGAAGACGGCGAGCGCGATGCCCGACCAGGCCTCCGGCTGCCCCAGCGCCTCGACGACGAACAGCGGCACCAGCGCGACGCGCGCCCCGAACACCGCCCAGCCGACGCCGAAGTTGGCCACCAGCGCGGCGCGGTACGTGCGGTGGCGCAGCGCCTCGCGGAACGTGACCGTGGGGATCGGGGCCGCACCGGGAACGGGCGCCGCCACGTCGGTCCGCCCGCGCAGCAGCACCGCGCTGACGACCACCACGACGACGAGCACCGCCGCGTACACGAGGAACGGCGCGCGCAGGCTGATCGCGACGAGCCCGCCGCCGGCCAGCGGCCCGACGATGTTGCCGAGCAGGAACCCGGTGGCCCACATGCCCGACGCGCGTCCGCGGATCTCCGGCGGGGACAGGCGGATCAGCAGCGAGACCGCCGAGATCGTGAACATCGTCGATCCGATGCCGCCGAACGCGCGCAGCGCGAGCAGGTGCCAGTACTCGCCGGCGAACGCCATCGCCGCCGTCGACACCGCGACGATCAGCAGCCCGGCGTTGAACACCCTCAGCTCGCCGATCCGGCCGACCAGCCACCCGCTCGACGGCGCGAACACCAGCCGGGCCAGGGCGAACACGCTGATGACGAGCCCGGCCGCGGCGATGCCGACGTCGAAGCTGCGGACGAAGACCGGCAGCGTCGGCGCGACGAGGCCGAAGCCGATGGCGATCAGGAACGAGGCGCCGACCAGCACCCAGATCTCGCGCGGCAGGCGCGCGGGGGCGCGCGGGGCGTCGACCTCGACCACCCGCGACTCCTCTCACATCCGTGCCACTGCTAACGGAAACGACCCTACGCCCCGCCGTGGCCCGCCCGCTCCGCCCATCGATCTCGCCCATCTGTCACTGTGGAGCCACACGGAGCAGACCGACAGGGGCGTGGCAGTGACCGCAGGGCCGGCCGTCGAGGACGGGTTGGGGGCGAGCAGCCTCGTCGAGCTCGCCGTGCGGCGGCTGCGCGGCGAGATCCTCAGCGGAGCGCTGGCGCCCGGCGAGCGGCTGGTCGAGGAGCAGCTCACGCGCCGCTTCGGCACGAGCCGCGCACCCCTGCGGGAGGCGCTGCGCCTGCTCGGGCAGCAGGGCCTCGTCGAGCACCTGCCGCGGCGCGGGGTGCGCGTCACGGAGCTGTCGGCGCGCGACATCGACGAGCTGTTCAGCCTGCGCGACGCCCTCGAGCGCTTCGCCGTCGAGCGCGCTCTGCGTTCCGGCGCCCGCCCGTCCACCGCGGCCCTGCGCGCCGCCACCGAGCAGATGGAGCGGGCCGCGCAGGGGGGCGACGCCGCCGAGCAGGCCGCCGGGCACCGCGCGTTCCACCTGGCCCTGGTCGGGCTGGCCGACCACCGCCAGCTCCTGCGCACCTATGAGCCCGTGCTCACCCAGCTGCAGCTCTACATGGCCACGAACCTGCGGCGCGAGGCCGTCGCCGCGTCGCCGCAGGAGGGCGCGCACCGCCACCGCCGGCTGTGCGACGCCGTCGACTCCGGCGACCTCGACGCCGTCCTCGCCGAGCTCGGCCACCACGGCGCCCGCACCTACCTCGCCCCCGAGCTGGACGGCTGAGGGACCCGTCACACGGGCTTAACGCAGCAGACCTGCCGTCGACACCAAACGGTCGACAATCGACAGAATGCAGATCGCGACCGTCGCCCTCGGAGTGCGCTCCCTGCGCGCCGCCTACCGGTCGGGTGCGCTGACCCCGCACGACGTCGTCGACGAGGTCCTCGCGCGCATCGCCGCCCGCGGCGACGACGGCGTCTGGATCTCCCGGTCCACGCGCGCCGAGCTGCACGAGCAGGCCGCTGCGCTGCGCTCGGTGGACCAGCCCCTCTACGGCGTGCCGTTCGCCGTCAAGGACAACATCGACGTCGCCGGCCTCCCGACGACCGCCGCCTGCCCCGCCTTCACCCACGACCCGGCCGCCGACGCCACCGCCGTGCGGCTGCTGCGGGAGGCGGGGGCGATCGTCGTGGGCAAGACCAACCTCGACCAGTTCGCGACCGGGCTCAACGGCGGCCGCTCCCCCTACGGCGCGCCCGAGTCGGTGTTCGGCGGCGACCTCGTCTCGGGCGGCTCCAGCTCGGGCAGCGCCGTCGCCGTCGCCGCGGGCGAGGTCGCGTTCTCCCTGGGCACCGACACCGCCGGGTCCGGGCGCGTCCCGGCCGCGATGAACGGGATCGTCGGGCTCAAGCCGACGCGCGGCCTGGTGAGCACGGCGGGAGTGCTGCCCGCGTGCCGCTCGCTGGACTGCGTCAGCGTGTTCACCCACGACCTCGACGACGCGGCCGACGTGCTCGCGGTCCTGGCGCACCCCGATCCGGCGGATCCCTGGTCGCGCCCCGTGAGTGGATACGAGTGCTCCAGCACTCGTATCCACTCACGGGTGCTCGTCCCCACCGGACTCGACTTCGAGGGCGACACCGCCATGGAGGCGGCCTTCGCCGCCGTCGCCGAGCGCGCGGAGCCCGTCGGCACCACCCCGGTCGGGCCGCTGCAGGAGGCGGGTGACCTGCTCTACACCGGGCCGTGGGTGGCGGAGCGGCTCGCCGGGCTGGAGTCGTTCCTGGCCGAGCACCCCGACGACGTGCTCCCCGTGACGCGCGCCGTGATCGAGGCCGGCCACGGGTTCAGCGCCGTCGACGCCTTCCGCGGCCGCCACCGCCTCCAGGAGCTCCGCGCCTGGTGCGACCGCCTCTGGGACCGCGCCGACGCCCTCCTGCTCCCCACCGTCCCGACGACGTTCACGCGCGCGCAGCTCGCCGAGCAGCCCGTCGCCCGCAACCTCGTCCTGGGCCGCTACACGCAGTTCGCCAACCTGCTCGACCTCGCCGCCGTCGCGGTGCCCGCCGGCACGACCGCCGACGGCCGTCCCGTCGGCGTCACCCTGCTCGGTCCCGCCTTCTCCGAGGACCGCCTGATCGCCACCGCACGCCGGATGACCACCTGGGAGGCCGCATGACCGCGTCAGTCACCACGAGGGCCCGCATCGGGCCCGTCGCCGCCAACCCCTACCCGTGGCCCTACGACGGCAGCGTCGACGCCGCCCGCACCGCGCTGGTCTGCATCGACTGGCAGGTCGACTTCTGCGGACCCGGCGGCTACGTCGACCGGATGGGCTACGACATCGGGCTCACCCGCGCCGGGCTGCCGGCCACCGCGGCGATGCTCGCGCACGCCCGCGCCACCGGGATGCTCGTCGTCCACACCCGGGAGGGGCACGCGCCGGACCTGTCGGACCTGCCGGCCAACAAGCGCTGGCGCAGCGCCCGGATCGGCGCCGAGATCGGCTCGCCCGGGCCCACCGGGCGGATCCTCGTGCGCGGCGAACCGGGCTGGGAGATCGTGCCGGAGGTCGCGCCGGTCGAGGGCGAGGTGCTGCTCGACAAGCCGGGCAAGGGCGCCTTCTACGCCACCAACCTCGACCTGGTCCTGCGCACGAGGGGGATCACGCACCTGATCCTCACCGGCATCACGACCGACGTCTGCGTGCACACGACCATGCGCGAGGCCAACGACCGCGGCTACGAGTGCCTGGTCCTGTCCGACTGCACCGGCGCCACCGACCCGTCCAACCACACCGCGGCCCTGCACATGGTGACCATGCAGGGCGGGGTGTTCGGCGCCGTCGCCACGTCGACCGCCGTCATCGAGGGGACCACCACGTGAGCACCGTGCCCGCCGACCCCTACCCCTTCGTGTTCGACCCGGCGTCGACCGCGCTGGTGATCATCGACATGCAGCGCGACTTCGTGGAGCCCGGCGGGTTCGGCGAGACGCTGGGCAACGACGTCTCGTGGCTGCAGGCCGTCGTGCCGCCGCTGCAGAAGGTCCTGGCCACCGCCCGCGACGTCGGCCTCACGGTGATCCACACGCGTGAGGGTCACGTCCCCGACCTGTCGGACTGCCCGCCCGCCAAGCTCAACCGCGGCGACCCGTCGCTGCGGATCGGGGCGCCCGGGCCCAAGGGCCGCATCCTGATCCGCGGCGAGTACGGCCACGACATCATCGACGAGCTGCGGCCGGTCCCGGGCGAGCTCGTCATCGACAAGCCGGGCAAGGGCTCGTTCCACGGCACCGCGCTCGGCGCGGAGCTCGCCCAGCGGGGCATCACCAGCCTCGTCGTCACCGGCGTCACCACCGAGGTGTGCGTGCACACCACCGTCCGCGAGGCCAACGACCGCGGCTACGAGTGCCTCGTGCTGTCGGACTGCGTCGGCTCGTACTTCCCGGAGTTCCAGCGCGTCGGCCTCGAGATGATCTCCGCCCAGGGCGGGATCTTCGGCTGGGTCGCCCCCTCGGAGTCGTTCCTGCACGCCCTCACCCCCCAGGAGATCCCGTCATGACGACCACCGAAGCCGAACCCGTGAAGCTGTCCTGGTGGGTAGCGGGTGACACCAACGCGTTCTTCGGGCTGGGGTTCAACACCCTGGTGAACGTGCTGGTGCTGTCCGGGCTCTGCCTGGGCGTCGTGAACATCCCGGGCGCCGACGTGTTCGGGGTGATCCTCCCGGCGCTGGGCGTCCAGCTGCTGATCGGCAACGTCTACTACACCTACCTCGCGCGGCGGCTGGCGAGGAGGGAGAACCGCACCGACGTCTGCGCGATGCCCTACGGGCCGTCCGTGCCGCACATGTTCATCGTCGTCTTCGTGATCATGCTGCCGATCTACCTGGCGACGGGCGACCCGATCGTCGCGTGGACCTCCGGGCTCGCCTGGTCGTTCATCATCGGCGTCATCGTGCTGATCGGGGCGTTCGTCGGCCCCTACATCCGCAAGTACACGCCGCAGGCCGCCATGCTCGGCACGCTCGCCGGCATCTCGATCGCGTTCATCTCGATGCGCCCGGCCGCCCAGATGTGGGAGGCGCTCTGGATCGCGTTCCCGGTCATGGTGATCATCCTGATCGGCTTCTTCACCGACCTGAAGCTGCCCGGCAACATCCCTGTCGGGCTCGCGGCCCTGCTCGTCGGCTCGGCGATCGGCTGGATCGGCGGGTACATGTCGGTGCCCGACGTGATCGACGCCGCCGGCAACGTCGCGCTCTCGCTGCCGACGTTCGACATCCCCCGCCTGGTCGACGGCCTCGCCAACGTCGCCCCGCTGCTCGCCACCGCCATCCCGCTGGGCATCTACAACTTCACCGAGGGCATGGCCAACGTCGAGAGCGCGGCCGCCGCGGGCGACGAGTACAACCTGCGCGCGATCCTCGGTGCCGACGGCGCGGGCGCGATCGTCGGCGCGGCGCTGGGCTGCCCGTTCCCGCCCGCCGTCTACATCGGCCACCCGGGCTGGAAGGCCGCGGGCGGCCGCACGAGCTACTCGCTCGCGTCGGGCGTCTTCATCGCCCTGATGTGCTTCCTGGGCATGTTCTCGCTGCTCGGGGCCCTGCTGCCGCTGCCGGCGATCGTCCCGATCCTGCTCTACATCGGCCTGCTGATCGGCGCGCAGGCGTTCCAGGAGGTGCCCAAGCGGCACGCGATCGCCGTGGTCTTCGCGATCATCCCGAACATCGCGTCCTGGGCGGGCGGGCTGATGACCAACGCCGTCGGGGCCGCCGGGAGCACACCGGCCGAGGTCGGCGAGGAGGGCTTCGCGAACGCCGGGCTCGTCTACCACGGCACGCTGCTGCTGGGCGGCGGCGCGATCCTGGCCGGCATGGTGCTCGGCTCGATCGTCGTGTTCATCATCGACAAGAAGTTCGTGCCGGCCGCGATCTACTGCTTCGTGGGCGCCGCGCTCGGCTTCGTCGGGCTCATCCACGCCGAGTCGGTGGGCTGGAACGTCGGCGGGCAGATCGCGCTGGGCTACCTGTTCGCCGGGATCATCCTGCTGGCCTTCGCGGCCTTCACCCGGGGCACGCCGGTGGACGGGGAGACCGACGACCCGTCGGAGGTCCCGGCCCCGCGCGCGGAGGAGGAGGCCCCGGCCCCGGTGCTGGCGCCGATCGACACGACCCGCCCGGCGACGGCGTGACGTCGCAGGCTCCCGGATTGCAGGAAAGCCACGTTCCCGCAACCACGGGGCAGGAACGTGGCTTTCCTGCAACGGGGCCGAGCCCGACCGACGAGGTCCGCGCCGCCTTCGAGCGCTACGAGCAGGCCCTGCTCGACGGCGACGTCCCCGTCCTCACCGAGCTGTTCTGGGACGACCCCCGCTGCCGCCGCTTCGGCGTCGCCGACCGCCAGGACGGCGCCGCGGAGATCGCGGCGTGGCGCCGCGCCCACCCGACCGTGCCCGCCGGGCGCCGGCTCCGCGAGACCGCGGTGCTGGCGCTGGGCGCGGACACGGCGGTGGTCACGACCCTGTTCGACCACCCCGGCTCCGGCACCGAGGGCAGGCAGAGCCAGACCTGGTTCCGCTTCCCCGAGGGCTGGCGGATCGTCGCGGCGCACGTGTCCGAGGTGCCCCTCGGATGACGGCCCGCGATCAGGGGCGGGGGGCTCCCCCGGCCTCCCGCCCCGCCCTGCTCGCCGTGGTGGCCGCCCACCGCACGGGTCAGCCGCTGCATCCCGAGCTCGTCGCGCTCGGGGCGGAGTTCGTGCGGCGGGCGCGCACCGCGCCGGTCTACCGGCTCGTGGCGCTGCCCGGTCCGGGGGTGCCGCGGGGCGGGCTGGTGGCCGTCGACGACGGGGGCGCGGCCGTCGAGGTCGAGCTGCACCGGCTCCCGGTGGCCGCGCTGGGCGCGCTCGTGTGCGCCCTGCCCGCGCCGCTGGGGATCGGTCCGGTCGAGCTGGCCGACGGCGAGGCGCTGGGGATCGTCTGCGTCCGCAGGCCCCCGGGCGCGATCGACGTCAGCGCGCACGGCAGCTGGCCCGCCTACCTGGCCTCGCTCACAGCACCCGTGAGTGGATAACAGTGCTGGAGCAACGTTTTCCACTCACGAGCGCGGAGCGCTAGCCGGTCACCGAGTACGTGTGCCCGGCCGTCACCAGCCGCTCCACCAGCGCCGCACCCATCGCGGTCGCCGGGGTGAGCGAGCCGGCGCGGTCGGGCAGGTCGTCGAGCGCCAGGCACAGGCCGCTCTCCCCCAGCATGACGGCGGTGGCCGCGTAGCCCGGGTCGCCCTTCCCCGACACCCGCGCGTGGTAGCGGCGGCCGCTCGTCGTCGTGGCCTCGACGTCCATCCGGAACCAGCCCTTCGCCCGTGCCTCCGCGCTCGGCCCCGACCCAGGCTTCGGCAGGACGCGGTCGAGCAGGGCGCGGGTGGGCGGCAGCGTCATCCCGGCGAGCCCGGCCGCGAGCCCGACCGTCGTGCCGACCGCGGCGACGGCCCCCACCGGGCTCGAACCGAAGCCCATCGTCTCGCCGTAGCGCAGGCCGCGGCCGTAGGCGAAGCCGAGCAGGGCGTTGCTGCGCCGCACCACGCGGGTGTTGTACGACGCCATGACGAACGGGGCCGTCCACGTGCCGCGCGACCCGCGACGCCCGGGCAGCGGCGCGTCCGACGGCTGGCGCGGGGTCGGCTCGGCGGCGCGGTCGGGGCTCAGCGAGTGGGGGTCACCGACGATCTTCCGCCGCGACCGATCGGCCCCGACGGCCTCGAGCTGCGCCCGCATCGAGTCGATCGTGCCGCCGCTGAACCCGCCGCGGGCCGTGGCCACGAGGTCGACGTCGACGAGCTCGCCCGCGCCGTCGGCCGCGGCGCGCTCGTGCAGCACGAACACGCCCAGGTCCGACGGGATCGAGTCGTAGCCGCAGGAGTGCACGATCTTCGCGCCGGTGTCCTGCGCGACCTTGTCGAACCCGTCGATCGCGTCGCGGTGGAACAGCACCTCGCCGGTGAGGTCGGCGTAGTGCGTGCCGGCGCGCGCGCAGGCCTCGACGACCGGCAGCCCGTAGCGGGCGTAGGGGCCGACCGTCGTGGCCAGCACGCGCGTGCCCTCGGCGAGCGCGCGGAGCGCGTCGGCGTCGCCGGTGTCGGCCACCAGCAGCGGCCAGTCGCGCGCCGCCGCGGGCAGCCGGCGGCGCACCGCCTCCAGCTTCTCCCGCGAGCGGCCCGCGAGCCCGATCCGGACCCCGGCGGGCGCGTGCTCGGCCAGGTAGGCGGCGGTCAGCTCCCCGACGAAGCCGGTGGCGCCGTAGACGACGAGATCGTGTGGCCGGTCCATGCCGCCCACCCTGCCGCACGTGCCGGGGTCCGGCACGCCCCGGGCGTCGTCAGCGACCGCCCAGCAGACCGCCCAGCACGCCGCCGACGCCGCCCTGCCCGCCGTGCCCGGCCTGCTCGCCGCCGCCGGCACCCGCCACGAGCCCGCCGGGCGGCAGCTCCGAGGGCTGCACGATGACGAAGCCGCGTCCGGTGAACGACAGCGTGAACCGCTCCCCCGTGCTGCGGCCCATCAGCGTGCCGATGTTGAAGGTGTCGTTGCTGGTGAGGCCGGTCTGCAGGCTCGCCGACCACGCGACGGCAGCCTGCGGGTCGGCGTAGGTGGGCTGGTCGACGTTGAGGACGACCGGCGTGCCCTCCGTGGTGATCGCGATCCGGCCGCGGCCGGTGAACTCGCAGTTGAACAGTCCGGCGTTGCTGGCGAACCCGGCGGCGCCGGAGACCCGCGCGATGCGGTAGGTCAGCGTCGAGTCGAACGCGAGGACGTTGGCGCCGTTGATGGTGAGGCCGTCGGAGCCGTCGAGGTCGATGAGGTGGACGTCGCTGGCCGCGTTGGCCAGGAACAGGTCGCCCCGGCCGCTGACCTTCATCAGCGGCACGCCCTCCCCGGTGAGCCGCCGGCGGATCATGTTGCCGATGCCGCCGGAGCCCAGCGCCTCGAAGCGCAGGTCGCCCTGGTAGGCGACCATCGACCCGGCGCGGGCCATCAGGTCGCCGCCGCCCATCGAGACGCGCGCCATCTTGCCGCCCTGCTTCTGGATGCCCATGCCGGCGACTTCGGCGTGCTGGGGGCTGAACAGGTCGCTCTGCATGGGAGGGGCTCCTTCGGGCGACGGCGCGAACGGCTGGGGGGTGGGTGGGGCGGACGGCGGGAACGCCGGAGCCGGGGGAACGGGTGGTGCGGACGGCCAGGCCGCGGCCGGCGCGGACGGCGGTGGCGCGGCGGGGGCCCGGGGCGCGTCGGGCAGCGGGAGGGCGAACCGGTCCGGGTCCTGAGCGGAGGGAGCGGAGGGCGGCGGCACGACCGGGGGCCAGGACGAGGGCGGCGGGGCGGCGGCCGGCGGGGCTTGACGGGGCGGCGCGGAGGGCGGGGCGGGCGCAGCAGGCGGGGTGGCCGGCGCGTCGTCGTCGAGGTTCACGCCGTACTCCGCCGCGATCCCGGCCAGTCCGGAGTCGTAGCCCTGCCCGACCGCGCGCACCCGCCAGCCGCCCTGGCGGCGGTAGACCTCGATGCACACGACGGCGGACTCGCTGCCGAGCCCGGTCATCTCGAACGTCGACTCCCCGACCGTGGCGACCGGCGGCGGCACCTGCCCGAACGTCGCCGGGCCGCTGCCGTCGAGGCTGGCGGTGACGACGACCGAGCCGACGTCGGCCGGGACCGCCCGCAGGTCCATCTGGACCAGGTCGCCCCGGCCGCGGCCGTGGTGGTGGGAGACGCCGTCGCCGAGCGGGTTGTTGAAGAACACGAAGTCGCCGTCGCTGCGCACCCGGCCGGCGGGGCCGAGCAGCAGCGCGGAGACGTCGACCGGGGCGGCGCAGGTCACCGCGACCGTGACCAGGTCGACGGTCAGCGGCCGGTTCTCGCCGCGGGTCAGGGGCGTCACACCGCGGAGTGTGCCACCGGCGCCCGGACCACCGGTAGCCCGCGCGGGGGCGCGGTGACAGCACCGTGACCAGGTTGTGAGGCGCCGGACGGGGCACCCCGGAGCCATGACGGAGTTCGAGACCGAGCGCACGATGCCGGCGGGCCCGGACGCGGTGTTCGCCGTGGTGTCCGACCTGGAACGGCTGACCGAGTGGCTGCCCCACGAGATCCGCGTGCGGCCCACCCACGACGACCCGGGCAGCGACCCGGCCCGCGCGGGCGGCGACGTGACCGAGGTGCACGCCGAGGTGGAGCCGCGCCACGTCGACGCCCACGGGCTCGTCCGGGTGCGCCCCGACCAGATGCGCGTCGAGTGGGGCGGCGGCGACTCCACCGACTACGCCGGCTACCTGCAGGTCATGGGCGACGACCCGGACCGCTCGTCGGTGCTGCTGCACCTGTCCTTCCTCGGCGACCAGCCCGAGACGCGCACCGAGCAGGCCGCCGACGAGGTCCGCCGCGGCCTCGACACGGGCCTGGACAACCTCGCGCGGATGCTGGCCGAGCGCGCGACCTGAGCCCGGACACGGGAGAGCCCCCGCCGACGGTGTCGGCGGGGGCTCTCCACGGGGTGGAGGTGCCGGGAATCGAACCCGGGTCCTCCGTCGCTCCACAAGGGCTTCTCCGTGCGCAGTCCGCAATGCCTCTACTCGGATCCACCGGTCACGCGAACAAGCCGGTGTGACGATCCCAGTCGCTGTTTGCTGTCCCCGTCCACCCCGCGACCGGGCGGACGGGTGAGCTCCCTAGCTGATGCCGGGATCCGCGGCGGGAGCGCCCGCGGGCCGACAGAGTCGCACTCGCCTCAGGCGGCGAGGGCGAACTCGCGCTGACTGGAGTCGGCGCTTATAGGTTTGCGACGGGTGGTTAACGAGATCATCGTCGCCTTCCTCGGCACGCTTCCCCTTGATCGACGAACGAAGTCGAAACCGTTCACCCCCTGGAGCACGCCCGGCCTTCGGACGTTCGTACAGCCTAACGCCTATCGCCGCCGACATCATCCCGGTTGGCCCGCACACACCTCCCGGGGTCCGCACACAGGGCCGGACCTGTGTGCGACCACCGGATCCTGTGTGCGAGCCGCCGGGGGTGGGCGGGGTGGGGCGGGTCGCGGCGGGGCGGGTCAGGTGGACGCGACGCCGAGCAGCCGCGCCGGCGTGTCGTGCAGCACCGCGCGCAGGAACGGGGCGCCGAGCCGCTCGTCGGCCGCCGCCCACCCCGCGACGGCCGCCACCTGCTCGTGCACGCCGTAGGGGATGTTCGGGAAGTCGCTGCCGTAGACCACGCGGTCGGCGACGTCGACCAGCCGCGACGCCCAGTCGTCCGGCAGCGGCGTCATCGCCTGCGTGAACGCGGTGCCCACCATCGTCGTGTCGATGTGCACGCGCGGGTGGCGGCCGACGAGGTCGAGCGCGCCGGCGAAGTCGGGCATCCCGGCGTGCGCGAGCACGACCGGCAGCGTCGGGTGCTCGGCCAGCACCTCGCCGAACACGTCGAGCCCGGTGTGCGCGCCGGGGATCGGGCCGTGCCCGCAGTGCACCACCGCGGGCACGCCGGCCTCGGCGAGCAGACCCCAGGCCGGGCGCAGCAGCGGGTCGCGCGGGTCGAACGAGCCGACCTGCACGTGCACCTTCACCACGCGGGCGCCCGCGGAGACCGCCGCGCCCAGGTAGTCGGTGACGTCGGGCTCGGGGTAGAGCGTGGCCGTGGGGACCGCGCCGGGCGTGCGTGCGGCGAAGTCGGTGACCCACTCGGTGAGCCAGCGGCCCATGCCCGGCTTGTGCGGGTACACCAGCGGCGCGAACGCCCGCACCCCGAGCTTCTCCAGCGTGGCCACCCGCTCGTCGGGCGTGGTGCGGTAGTGGATCGGCCAGGCCGTGCCGTAGTGCTCCGCGGCGCGGTCGAAGAAGGCCCACACCTTGTCCATCACGCGGTCGGGCAGGAAGTGCACGTGCGCGTCGACGAGCCCGGGCACGCCGAGCTCGTCGAGGAAGCGCGGGACGTCGGTGTCGTCGAGCGGAGGGGCGGGGACCGTCACCTGCGCAGCTCGCGCGCACGGCCCTTCGCGGCCCGGCCGAACGCCTTCTGGATCTCGCGCTGCGCGTCGCGCTTGGCCAGGTCGGTGCGCTTGTCGTAGCTCTTCTTGCCGCGCGCCAGCGCCAGCTCGCACTTGACCTTGCCGTCGGAGAAGTACAGCGAGAGCGGCACCAGCGACAGCCCGCCCTCCTTGATCTTGCCGATCAGGCGGTCGATCTCGCCGCGGTGCAGCAGCAGCTTGCGCGTGCGGCGCGGCTCGTGGTTGGTCCAGCTGCCCTGCGTGTACTCGGGGATGTGCAGCCCGCGCAGCCAGATCTCGCCGTCGTCGACGGTGGCGAACGCGTCCACCAGCGACGCCCGGCCCAGCCGCAGGCTCTTCACCTCGGTGCCGAGCAGCGCCACCCCGGCCTCGTACTCGTCGAGCACGGCGTAGTCGTGGCGCGCGCGGCGGTTCTGCGCGATCACCTTGCGCCCCGTTTCCTTCACCCCTCCAGCTTACGCGGAGGGGCCACCCGGTTGCCGCGCTACAGGCGCACGTAGAGGCGCAGCGTCACGTAGCCGGTGACGGCCGCGATGCCCGCGCCGACCATGAGCAGGATCGGCGAGACCCACACGATGTCGGCCAGCTCGATCGGCGGCACGACGCCGTTGCTGACGATCCCCGACAGCAGCTGGTCGATGAACAGGAACTTGCCCGCGACCAGCCCCGCCGACGCGATCAGCGCACCCACGACGCCGGTGACCACGGCCTCGATGAGGAACGGCAGCTGCGTGTACCAGCGCGTGGCGCCGACCAGCCGCATGACGCCGACCTCCGTGCGCCGCGTGTACGCCGAGACCTGCACGGTGTTGGAGATCAGCAGCAGCGCCGCGACGGCCTGCACCAGCGCGAGCGCGAACGTCACGTTCCGGACGCCGCCGAGGAAGTCGAACAGCTTGGCGACGACGGCGCGCTGGTCGATGACGTTGCGGACGCCGACCTGCCCGGTCATCGCCTGAGTGACGGCCGTAGCGCCCGCCTCCTGGTCGGCGAGCCGCACCCGCAGGGTGGCGGGCAGCGACTGCGGCCGCACGACGTCGGCCAGCGCCTGCCCGGCGAACAGCTCCAGGTAGCGCTCGTAGGCCTGCTGCTGGCTCTCGAACCGGACGGAGTCGACGAGCGGCGAGCCCTCCAGCGTCGCCCGCAGCCCCGAGCACACCGGCTGGCTGCAGTCGGTGTCGGCGGCGGACACGTCGGCGGTGAGCGCGACCTGCACCTCGACGCGGTCGCTGTAGAGCTGCTCGGTGCGGTCGATCGTGCGCACGGCGAGCAGGCCGGTGCCGACCAGGCCCAGCGAGATCGCGGTGGTCAGCACCATCGCGATCGTCATCGTGACGTTGCGGCGCAGGCCGGTGAGGACCTCCCGCGTGACGAAGTCGGCCCTCACCGACCCACCCCGTACACGCCCCGGACCTCGTCGCGCACGACCTGCCCCATGTCCAGCTCGACGACGCGCCGGCGCATCGAGTCGACGATGGAGTGGTCGTGGGTGGCCATCACGACCGTCGTGCCGGTGCGGTTGATCCGCTCCAGCAGCAGCATGATGTCCTGGCTGGTGTCGGGGTCGAGGTTGCCCGTGGGCTCGTCGGCCAGCAGCACCAGCGGCCGGTTGACGAACGCGCGCGCGATCGCCACGCGCTGCTGCTCACCGCCGGAGAGCTCGTTGGGCAGGCGCTCGGCCTTGCCGCCGAGGCCGACGAGGTCGAGCACCTCGGGCACGACCTTGCGGATCGTGCCCTGGCTCTTGCCGATGACCTCGAGCGCGAACGCCACGTTCTCGCCGACGGTCTTGTTGGGCAGCAGCCGGAAGTCCTGGAACACGCACCCGATCCGCTGCCGCAGCTTGGGCACGCGGCGCCGCGGCAGCTTCGCCACGTCCATGTCGGACACGAAGATGCTGCCGCGCGTGGGGACGTCCTCGCGCAGGAGCAGCCTCAGGAACGTCGACTTGCCGGACCCGGACGGTCCGATGAGGAAGACGAACTCCCCCTTCTCGACGTTCACCGAGACCCGGTCCAGCGCGGGCCGCGTGGACGTCTTGTACGTCTTGGTGACGCGTTCGAGGCGGATCACGCGGCGTGACGATACGCAGGTGCCCGCGACGTTCCGCCGCCGCCCCGCGGGTCAGTCCGACGCGGTGGCCTCGTTGCGGCGCCAGCGGATGCCGGCCTCGATGAAGCCGTCGATGGCGCCGTCGAGCACCGCCGCCGGGTTGTTGACCTCGAAGTTCGTGCGCAGGTCCTTGACCATCTGGTACGGGTGCAGCACGTAGGAGCGCATCTGGTTGCCGAACGAGGCGTCGCCGGTGTCCTTGAGCGAGTCCATCAGCGCCCGCTCCTCCTGCCGGCGCCGCTCCAGCAGCTTGGCCTGCAGCACCACCATCGCCGAGGCCTTGTTCTGGATCTGCGACCGCTCGTTCTGGCAGGACACCACGATGCCGGTGGGCAGGTGCGTCAGGCGCACCGCCGAGTCGGTGGTGTTGACGCCCTGGCCTCCCGGCCCCGAGGACCGGTAGACGTCGACGCGCAGCTCCTTCTCGTCGATCTCCACGTGGTCGGAGGTCTCGACGACCGGCGCCACCTCGACGGCGGCGAAGGAGGTCTGGCGGCGGCCCTGGTTGTCGAACGGCGAGATGCGGACCAGGCGGTGCGTGCCCTGCTCGACCGAGAGCGTGCCGTAGGCGTAGGGCGTGTGGACGGCGAAGGTGGCCGACTTGAGCCCGGCCTCCTCGGCGTAGGAGGTGTCGTAGACGTCGACGGGGTAGTTGTGCTGCTCGGCCCAACGCAGGTACATCCGCATGAGCATCTCGGCGAAGTCGGCCGCGTCGACGCCGCCGGAGCCGGCCCGGATCGTCACGAGCGCCTCGCGCTGGTCGTACTCGCCCGAGAGCAGCGTGCGGACCTCGAGCGACTCGATGTCGGTGCGCAGCTTGACGCGCTCGGCCTCGGCGTCGGCGATGGCCTCGGCATCGCTCTCGTCCTCGGCGAGCTCGTAGAGCAGCGGGAGGTCCTCGAGCCGGCGGCGCAGCTCCTCCAGCCGGCGCAGGTCGCCCGAGGCGTGCGCGAGGCGGCTGGTGACCTTCTGCGCGGCGTCGGGGTCGTTCCACAGGTCGGGCTGGCCCGCCTGGTCCTCGAGGTCGGCGATCTCGACGCGCAGCGCGGGCAGGTCGGTGACCGCCTCGATGCTCTCCAGGGTGGTGGCGAGTTCCTTGAGGTCGGCCGCGGCGTCGGGGTTCACAACGCTCCAGGGTACGCGGCGGGCTCAGACGTCCGGGACGGCGTCCA
This sequence comes from Pseudonocardia broussonetiae, assembly GCF_013155125.1. NCBI lineage: Bacteria > Bacillati > Actinomycetota > Actinomycetes > Pseudonocardiales > Pseudonocardiaceae > Pseudonocardia > Pseudonocardia broussonetiae. Next base: position 491,759 of record NZ_CP053564.1, read on the forward strand.
GCAGGCGCAGCACGGCCCGGGTGTGGGCGACGACGAAGTCGGCGACGGCCTTGCGGTACGGGTCCTGCTCGCCCTTGGCGGTGGCCTTCGCGGCGGCGAGCCGCTCGCTGTAGGCCTCGCGGGCGCTGCCGACGAGCGCGGCCCGCTGCTTGGGCGAGAGCGACCCGGCGTGCAGCAGCCGGAGCACCAGGGGGCTGCGGACCGGGTCGGACGGAGGCCCCGACGCCAGCCAGGCGGTGAACGAGCGCCTGCCCGCGGCGGTGATCGCGTACTGCTGCGACGCCCGGGGGCCCTGCTTGCCGAGCTTGAGCAGCCCGGCCTCCGCGAGCGCGGGGAGCTCGCGGTAGACCTGGCTGCGGGTGACCGCGAAGAACGCGCCGAACCGCTCCCCCGCCTGCGCCACGAGCTCGCCGCCGCTCATCGGACCGGCGTGCAGCAGGCCCAGCAGTGCGGCGGCGGTGGCGTTGACGGGCGTCGCCCTGGCGGGTGGCATCCCTCCACCGTGCCATCCCCTCGGCACGCCTGCAGGCCGACCGGGGCCGGACGGCGTAACGCCCGGAGGACCACTCCCGCCGCGATCAGCCCGTGAGTGGCGATCGTGGCCCTGGCCACGATCGCCACTCACGAGGGGTCAGCCGATGGTCAGCTCCGCGATCCGGGCGCGGTGGGCGTCGGCGTCGCCGAACTGGCCGGCGAGGCGCTTGGCGCGCTTGTAGAAGAAGTGCGCCTCGTGCTCCCACGTGTACCCGATGCCGCCGTGGTACTGGATCATCGCCTGGGTCGCCGCGACGGCCGCGTCGCCCGCCTTGGCCTTGGCGACGGCGACGGCGAGGTCGGCCCCGTCGAGCCCGGTGTCGACGGCGTGCGCCGCGTAGAGCACCGCGTGCTCGGCCAGGGTGACCGCCACGTGCAGGTCTGCCAGCGCGTGCTTGATCGCCTGGAACGAGCCGACGGGCACGCCGAACTGCTGGCGGTCCTTGTCGTAGGCAACGGTGCGCGTGATCGCCTCGCGGGCGATGCCGGCCAGGTCTGCGGCCACGAGCACGACCGCCCGCGCCTCCAGCTCGGCGACGACCTCGGCGGTGGCGCCGGGCAGCGCCTCCCCCTCGCCCGCCTCGACGGACGCGAGCCGCGTCGTGCCGTCGTAGGAGCCCTGCGGGGTGGCGGTGGCGCCGGTGACGAGCACGAGCCCGTCGCCGGAGCGGGCGACGACCACGTCGGCCAGCGCCCCGTACTCGACGGCCGGGAGCGTGCCCGGCGCGCTGCCGCGCAGGGTGAACGCGCCGACGGCGTCGCCGGAGGCGAGCCGCGGCAGCCACGCGGCCTGCTGCTCGGGCGAGCCGGCGAGCCGGATCGCCTCCGCGGCCAGCACGGTGCCGCGCCACGGCCCGGGCGCGGCGCCCGCGCCCAGCGCACGGCCGATCACCTGGGCCTCGACGAGCCCGAGGCCGAGGCCGTCGTGCTCCTCGGGGACGGTGACGGCGAGCCAGCCCTGCTCGGCGGCGGCCTTCCACAGCGAGGCCGGGTGACCGTCGCCGGACGGGTCCTCGAACACGCCGCGCACGGCCTCGAGATCGAACCGCCCGGCCAGGTAGGAGCGGACCGCGCCGTCGAACGCCTGCTGGTCCTCATCGAGGGCGAAGAACACGGTGACTCCTATCGGGGCAGGCCGAGCACGCGCTCGGCGGTGACGTTGCGCTGGACCTGCGAGGAGCCGCCCCAGATGGTGACCGACCGCGACCACATCGCCTGGGCGTGCAGCGGGCGGAGGTCGAGGTCGCCGAGGGAGTCGAGCGTGGCGTCGTCGCCCAGGATCTCGTCGAAGACCTCCCAGAGGTCCTGCGAGGGCTCCGACCAGATGAGCTTGGTCATCGACGCCTCGAAGCCGAGGTCGCGACCCTGCTCGACCTGGGTCTGCACGTGCATGGCGTGGTAGCGCAGGCACTCCAGGTCGGTGAGGACGCGGGCGAGCTTGCCCCTGATGACGGGGTCGGTGTCGCGGCCCAGCCGCTTCGCCACGTCGACGACCTCGTCGTACTGGCGGCGGAACTCGGTGTACTGCGCGATGCCCGAGGCGCCGCGCTCGAAGGACAGCAGGAGCATGGCGGTGCGCCAGCCCTCGCCGATCTCGCCGAGGACCTCGGTGGCGGGCACGCGGGCGTCGGAGAAGAAGACCTCGCCGAACTCGCTCGCGCCGCTCATCTGCTTGAGCGGGCGGGCGTCGACGCCGTCCTGGTGCATGTCGATGAGCAGCATCGAGATGCCGCGGTGCTTCTGCGAGCCCGCCTCGGTGCGCACGAGCGTGAAGATCTTGTCGCCGTGCACGGCGTTGGTGGTCCACACCTTCTGCCCGTTGACGACGAAGTCGTCGCCGTCGCGCACGCCCTTCGTGGCCACGGCCGCGAGGTCGGAGCCGGCGCCGGGCTCGGAGAAGCCCTGGCACCAGATGACCTCGTTGCGCAGCAGCGGGCCGATGATCTCCTTCTTCTGCGCGTCCGTGCCGATCGCCATCACGGTCGGGGCGAGGAACGTCAGGGCCAGCGGGTTGACCGAGCGCGGCGCGTTCGCCAGGACCATCTCGGCGTCGTAGATCGCCTTCATGCCGGGCGTGCCGCCCCGGCCGCCGTACTCGGTGGGCCACTGGATGCCCGCGAAGCCGGCGAGCGCCTTGTCGCGCTCCCAGTCGCGGCGCAGCCGGAAGCTCTCGTCGTCGTCGAGGGACTCCCAGAAGCCGGGACGCGTCCACTCGTTCGGGATGTTCGCCGAGAGCCAGGAGCGCAGCTCGCTGCGGAACTCCTCCTCGGCGGCGGTGTAGGTCAGATCCATGTTCACGGCCTCCTCGCGCGGTACCGCCCACCTTGGCATACCCGGCAGTAACCCTGCAGCGCCGTGTGCGTGAACGGTGGCCTCCCCGTACCCTCCGGCCATGCGCAGCGAGCGTGTGACGGTGAGCCTGCCGGCCGAACTGGTCGCCGAGGCCCGCGGCGCGGTGCGCCGGGGCGCGGCGTCGAGCATGTCCGCCTACATCGCCGAGGCCGTGGCCGCGCGCCAGGTGCGGGAGCGGACCCTGGCCACCCTCGAGGACCTCTACGGCGGCCCGCCGCCGCCCGACGAGCTCGACGAGGCCCGGCGCACGCTGCGGCTCGCGCCGCCCGCGGCCGCGGTCTAGGGGCGGCCGCGCATGGGTACCACCCTGTGATCGGCGGCCGCGTCCTCGACGCCTCCGCCCTCATCGCCTTCGCCACCGGCCGCCCGGTCTACGTCCGCGCGCTGGTCTGGGCCGCCGTCGAGGCCAACATCGTCCTGGCGGTGCCCAGCGCCGCGCTCAGCCGAGCGTGGTCGGTGCTCTCCCCCGAGCACCACGCCGCGCTGGGCGTGCTGCTCGACCTGCCCATCACCGTGATCGACCAGCTCGACCCGCGCGCCGCGCAGGAGTCGGGCCTGCTGATGGCCGAGTCCGGGGGCGACGACCTGTCAGCCGGGCAGGTCACGCTGAGCGCCCGGCGGCGCGGGTGGCCGGCGGTCACGGGCGAGCCGTGGGCGCTGCGCAAGCTCGACACCGGGGTGGCGATAGAAGAGCTGCCGTGAGTGGATACGAGTGCCAGGGCACTCGTATCCACTCACGGGTCGGCTAGGTGAGCCGCCCGCGTAGGCGCTCGAGCGCGGCGTCGTCGAGGCCGTTGGCGCGCAGCCAGCCGGCCGCGCCGCCCGTCCCGTCGGTGCCGTACTCCGCGTCGAGGTGGGCCAGCACGGCCTCCATCACGACGGCGCGGGGCAGGTGCGGGGTGAGGTCGGCGGGCATCTCCTCGCCCGCCGCGGTGGTCCAGCGCCGCCACATCGCCTCGACGTTCTCCGCCGACAGCGCGTAGTCGGCCACCACCGCCTCCCGCTCCACGCCGACCGCGTCGAGCACGAGCGCGACGAGGACGCCGGTGCGGTCCTTGCCCGCGGCGCAGTGCACGAGCGCGGGCCCGGCGTCCTCCGCGGCCAGGCGGCGCACGGCCTCGGCGACGTTGGCCGGGTGGTCGCCCAGGTAGCCGAGGTAGTTGCGCAGCAGCGGGTCGGTGTCGTCCCCGGTCTCGGGCAGGTAGTCGCGGCTCTCGCCGATGAACGTCAGCGGCACCGTCTCGACACCCGCGGCCGACACCGGGGTCGGGCCGTCGCGGTCGATCTCGCGGGGCGTGCGGAGGTCGAGGACCAGCGTCAGGCCGAAGCCGTCGACGAGGCGGGTGACGTCGTCGGCGGTGGCGTGGTGCAGCGACCCGCTGCGCAGCAGGACGCCGGAGCGCGTCGTGCCGCCGTCGGCGAGCGGGAGGCCGCCGACGTCGCGGACGTTGTCGATGCCCTCGAACGGCAGGGTGCGCGTGGTGTACTCGGGCGTCTCGTCGATCACTTGCTCAACGCTAACCGGAGGGACGATGGACGACCACATCCCCGTGGGCCAGGGTTTCGACCGCCTCGCCGCGCTGGACCCCGACGCCGTCGCCCTGCACGCGCCCGACGGCGACGTCACCCGCGCGGAGCTGGCGGCCGCGTCGAACCGGGCCGCGCGGGAGTTCCGCTCCCTCGGCGTGCGGCAGGACGACCTGGTCACGATCGGCCTGGGCAACGGCTTCCCCTTCTACGCCGCCGTGCTCGGGGCGTGGAAGCTCGGGGCGGTGCCGCAGCCGGTGTCGGCGAAGCTGCCGCCCGCGGAGCTCGCCGCGCTGCTGGAGATCGCGGACTCGCCCGTCGTCGTCGGGCTGGCGGCGGCCGACCGCCCGTCGCTGCCCCCGAACTGGAGGCCCGACCCGGCGCAGTCGGCCGACCCGCTCCCCCCGGCGCTGCCGCCCAGCTGGAAGGCGCCGACGTCGGGCGGCAGCACCGGGCGTCCGAAGATCATCGTCGCGGGCCAGCCCGGCTGGACCGACGCCGTGACCGAGCGCGCGGAGCGCCTGCGGATCGGCGGTCCGGGCGACGTCTTCGCCGTGACGGCCCCGCTCTACCACAACGCGCCGTTCATGTTCTCGCTGATCGCGCTGCTGCGCGGGTGCCCGCTGCTGGTGCTCGACCGGTTCGACGGGGCGCACGTGCTCGAGGCCGTGAGCCGCCACCGCGTCCACTGGTTCTACGCCGTGCCGACGCTGATGGGGCGGATCCTGCGCCTGCCCGAGGAGGTGCGGGCGGCCGCCGACCTGTCGAGCGTGCAGACGCTGCTGCACGTCGGCGCGCCGTGCCCGGAGCCGGTGAAGCGCGCCTGGATCGCGTGGCTGGGGCCGGAGAAGGTGGTCGAGCTGTACGCGGGGACCGAGTCACAGGCCGGCTGCCAGATCGACGGCGTCGAGTGGCTGGCACACCCGGGCTCGGTCGGCCGCACGACGTGGGGCGAGATCCGCATCGGCGACGAGGAGGCGCGGCCGCTGCCGGTGGGCGAGGTCGGCGAGGTGTGGATGCGCTACCCGCCCGACGCCGTGCCCTACCGCTACCTCGGGGCGACGGCGCGGGCCCACGACGGCTGGGAGACGATCGGCGACCTCGGGCACGTCGACGAGGAGGGCTACCTCTACCTCGCCGACCGCCGCAGCGACCTCATCCTCGTCGGCGGCTCGAACGTATACCCGGCCGAGGTCGAGGCGGCGCTGGCCGACCACCCGCAGGTGCTGTCGTGCTGCGTCATCGGCCTGCCCGACGAGGACCTCGGGGCGCGGGTGCACGCGCTGGTGCAGGTGGACGGGGAGGTGACCGACGAGGACCTGCGCGCCCACGTCGCCGCCCGGCTCACCGCGAACAAGGTGCCGCGGACGTGGGAGCGGGTGGACGGGCCGCTGCGGGAGGACACGGGGAAGGTCCGGCGGTCGGCGCTGCGGGCGGCGCGGTTGCACTCACAGTAGCCAGTGTGACGGTGTGTGACTTTATTTACGGCGCTGTCATCGTGTCGACGTCTTCGGCAACTTGTTACTCCATATGGTGGATGAGTCCGCGCTCCCCGCGTCCGTTCGGAGTAACACGTGTCCCCCTCGCGATCCCGGCTGCGCCTCATGGCCGCTGCCTTCACCGTCTGCGCCACCGCGATCCCCCTGGCGGTCTTCGCCGGCACCGCGTCCGCCCTCCCCGAGGACGCGCTGCCCGGCGACCCGTCGCTGTCGGACTACAGCGCCCCCGAGTCCGACGAGGACGTGACGGTCACCCCGATCGACTTCCAGGTCTCCAACCAGCTCGAGCCCGGCTCGTCGTACACGCTGCGCGGGTTCCTCTACGAGCCCGCGGACGCAAAGGGCTGCACCACGGTGCTGCAGGCGAACCACGCGCTCACCACCGGCGCCTGGTACTGGGACATCCCTTTCGAGCAGGACCGCTACTCGATCGCCCGCACCATCGTGAAGGAGTCGGGGATCTCGTTCCTCGCGCTCAACAAGCTCGGCTACGGCCAGCCCGACCACCCCTACCGCTCGTCGGACCGGCCCAACGGCTACACCGTCACGGTCGAGGCGCTGGCCGACGCCAGCCACCAGGTCACCCAGCAGCTGCGCGAGGACGGCTACGAGCACGTCGGCCTGATCGGGCACTCCGCGGGCAGCGAGGAGTCGGAGCTGCAGGCCGGGCTCTACCAGGACGTCGACGCCCTGATCCTCTCCGGGTTCACCCACCTCGCCACCGAGCGCTTCACCGCGCAGATCGCCACGCAGGAGGTGCCGCGGACCCTCACCGACGACTACCCCTTCTTCTTCGGCGACCACGAGACCCGCGACAGCTTCCTGTTCACCGACCTCGCCGACCCCGAGCTCGTGAAGGCCCTGCACCCGCTCGTGAACGAGACCCCCGCCGGCGAGATCCTCTCGATCGGACCGCAGCCCTCGCGCGCCGTCGCGCCGCTCATCGACGTCCCGGTGCTCACCCTCATCGCGGAGGCGGACGAGATCTTCAACGCCGCCGGCGCCCCGATCGACGAGGCGACGTTCCTGAGCAGCGACGACGTCACGTTCAACAGCTACCCGGGCATCGGCCACGGGGTGGAGTTCCACCGCAACGGCCCGGAGATCACGCAGGACGTCGCGGACTGGATCACCGCCCGCCCCGGCGCACTGCCCTCCTGCCGCTAGCCCAGCAGGCACGACCGGACCCCGACACGGTCACCACGAGACCCCGACTCGCGGGCTTTCCCCCGCGAGTCGGGGTCTCGTTGCGCGTGAGTCGCGCTCACACCCCCTCCGCCGGCGTCCTCCGCAGCATCGGGGGCAGCAGGCGGGCGCCGGGGCCGGCCGCGGCGGCCCGGTCGTCGGGGTTGTAGAGCCGGCAGCGGGCCAGGGACAGGCAGCCGCACCCGATGCACGAGTCGAGCCCGTCGCGCAGCGCCACGAGCGCGTCGATCTGCTCGTCCAGGCGCCCCCGCCACGCCTTCGACAGCCGCGACCAGTCGGCCTTCGTCGGCGTCCGGCCGTCGGGCAGGCGGTCGAGGCCCTCGCGCACCTCCTCCAGCCCCACCCCGATCGTCCGGGCCGCGCGGATGAACGCGAGCCGCCGCAGCACCGACCGCTCGTAGCGCCGCTGCCCGCCCGATGTCCGCGTCGTCCGCAGCAGCCCCTCCCGCTCGTAGAACCGCAGCGCCGACGCCGGGAAGCCGCTGCGCGCCACCACCTCGCCGATCGTGAGCAGGTCGTGCCCGTCCATCCGTCCCCCGATCACGAAACCCGACTTGACCTGAAGCTGACTTCAGCTTGCACGGTAGCTCCATGACACCCACGACCACCACAGGCACCGCCATCGTCACCGGCGCGGGCGCCGGCTTCGGGCTCGCCCTCGCCACCGCGCTCGCCGCCCGCGGCACCACCGTCCTCGCCACCGGCCGCGACGCCGCCCGCCTGCGCGCCGCCGTCGCCGACCTCCCCCGCGTCGTCGCCGTCCCGGGCGACGTCACCGACCCCGCGCACCGCGCCGACCTGGTCGCCACCGCGCGCCGCCTGGGCGGGCTCGACCTCCTGGTGCACAACGCGGGCGAGCTCGGCCCGTCGCCGCTGCCGCCCCTCGCCGCCTACCCCCTCGACGCCCTGCGCGCGGTCCACGAGACCACCGTCGTCGCCGCGCTCGCACTCACCCAGCTCGCGCTGCCGCTCCTGCGCACCGCCGCGGCGCCCGCGGTCGTGACCCTCAGCTCCGACGCCGCCGTCGAGGCCTACCCGGGCTGGGGCGGCTACGGCAGCGCGAAGGCCGCGCTCGACCACCTCGCCGCCGTGCTCGGCGTCGAGGAGCCCGGCGTGCGGGTCTGGGCCGTCGACCCCGGGGACATGCGCACGGCCATGCACCAGCGCGCGTTCCCCGGCGAGGACATCTCCGACCGGCCCGAGCCCGGGACCGCCGTGCCGGCGTTCCTGCGCCTGCTCGACGAGCGCCCGCCCAGCGGCCGCTACCGGGCGGCGGACCTCGTGGTGGCACCGGCCGCCGGGGCGGTGGCCCGGTGACCCGCGCGCAGCCGGCAACCCGGTTCACCCCCGGGCCGTCCGCGACCCGCCCGCCCGCCGTCCGCGACGGGGTGCGCCTGATGGTCGCCGGCGACGCCGTCGCACACCGCCGCTTCCGCGACCTGCCCGACGCCCTGCAGCCGGGCGACCTCCTCGTCGTCAACACCTCCGACACCGAGCCCGCCGCCGTGCCCGGCCGCCGCGCCGACGGGCGCCCGGTCGTGCTGCACGTCGCCGGGCCCGGCCGCGAGGGCGGCCTGGTGGTCGAGCTCCGCACGCCCGACGGCGGCCGCGTCACCGACGTCGTCGCGGGCGAGGCCGTGGCGCTGCCGGCCGGGGTGGTCGCGGTGCTGCACTCCCCCGTCGCCGGGGCGACGCCCGGGCGCATGTGGCGGGCGACGGTCCCGGTCGAGGGCGGGCTGCGCGCCTACCTGGGGGCCGTCGGCGCGCCCGTCCGCTACTCCTACGTGCCGCGGCCGTGGCCGCTCGCCGAGTACCGCACGGTGTTCGCGCGGCCCGTCCCCGGCGAGTTCGGCAGCGCCGAGATGCCGAGCGCCGGGCGCCCGTTCACCCGCGCCGTCCTCGACGCCCTGCGCGCCCGCGGCGTGCGGACCGCGGAGATCGTGCTGCACACGGGCCTCTCGTCCCCGGAGGCCGACGAGGTGCCGCTGCCCGAGCGGTACCGCGTGCCCGCCGCCACCGCCGACGCCGTGGGCCGGACGCGTGCGGCGGGCGGGCGGGTGGTCGCCGTGGGCACGACCACGACCCGCGCGCTGGAGTCGGCCGCCGGACCGGACGGCACCGTCGTCGCGGCCGGGGGATGGACCGACCTGGTGCTCGGCCCGGACCGCCCGGCCCGGGTCGTCGACGGGCTGGTCACCGGGTGGCACGAGCCGGAGGCCTCGCACCTGCTGCTGCTCGAGGCGGTGGCCGGTCCGGAGCTCGTGGGACGGGCGTACGCGGCTTCCGCCGAGCGGCCGTACCGGTGGCACGAGTTCGGCGACTCCTGCCTGCTCCTTCCGCCACGCAGCGTCACTCGTCGCGCTCGGTGACCGTTGGCCGTCGCCGCCCGGCACACATCGCAACCCTGTCGGGCACGACGAACGGCACGTCAGCTGCGCCGACAGGCAGCGTGTCACCTTGTGGGGCCGTAACGGGACCTCGTAAGGTCCTGCCTCAGCGTTACGAACCGATCACGACGCCACGGGCCGGAACTCCCCATCCGGCCCACCGGACCCCCGACCGGGCCGTCGTGATCGGTTCGCTCCCCCGAGCGCTGAGAGGCTGGACCGTGGCTGGACATCGTTCTCCGCATGGCGCACGCGCCCGTCGCGCCTCCGGCGCGGCCCGGCACCACGCCGCCGAGCGCCCCGCGCCCACCGGCCCCTCGCTCCGCAACACCGTGGTCGCCTCGGCCGCCGCCGTCGGCGCGGTCGCCACCGGCACCTTCACCGCCCTGCTCCCCACCCCCGGCGACACGGCCACCACCGCGGGCGCCGCGGAGACCATCGACGCCACGCTCGTCTCCGCCGACTCGGCCTTCATCGCCGACCTGCCGGCCACGGCCACCGGGATGCTCGCCCCGGTCTCCTTCGCGACCGCCGCCGACGGCGCCGAGATCGCCGAGCTCGCGTTCCTGGACAAGGGCCACGCGATGGCGCAGGAGCTCGCGGAGCGGCAGGCCGAGGAGCAGCGCATCGCCGCCGAGCGGGCCGAGCTCGACGCGCTGATCGCCAGCGGCGGGCTCGACGGCTGGATCGCGCAGGCGCTCGACATCCTCGACCTGTCGCAGTCGCTCGCCCCGTCGGTCAAGAACATCATCATGAAGGAGTCGGGCGGCAACCCCCGCGCGATCAACAACTGGGACTCCAACGCCCGCGCCGGCACGCCGTCGCAGGGGCTCATGCAGACGATCCCCTCGACCTTCGAGCACTACGTGCACCCGAGCCTCGCCGACGAGTCGATCACGCACCCGGTCGCGAACATCACCGCCGGCATCCGCTACATGATCGACACCTACGGCCTCGACACCCTCGAGGCCGGCGGCCGCACCAACTCCAGCGGCGGGTACGTCGGCTACTGAGCCGCCACCGGGCGGGCCTTGCGCCCGCCGACCGCCACGACGTCACCGGCCTTGAGCTGCGCGCCCCGGCGCGCCTCGGGACGGCCGTTGACCTGCACCTCTCCCGCCTCGATCAGCTCGCGCGCGTGGCTGCCGTCCTCGGCGAGCCCGGCCAGCTTGAGGAACTGACCCAGGCGGATGGGCTCACCGCTGAGCGGGACGTCGTCGATGCGCATGAGACCATGGTGCCCGCCCCCCACGCAGTGAAGGAACTCCGCACGGCATGACCAGCACCGGACCCGCCCCCGCGGCGCCCGGGCCCTCCGTCGCGGCGCCGCGGCGGTTCCGCCCCGAACTGCAGGGGCTGCGCGCGGTCGCCGTCGCCCTCGTCGTCGTCTACCACGTCTGGTTCAACCGGGTCTCCGGCGGCGTCGACGTCTTCTTCGTCATCACCGGCTTCCTGCTCACCGGGCAGCTGCTGCGCGCGACGGGCCGCACCGCCGTCCCGGTGCTGCGGCAGTGGGCGCGCACGCTCGGGCGCCTGCTGCCGGCGGCGCTGGTCGTGCTCCTGGGCACCGTCGTCGGCGGCGCGCTGGTCCTGCCGGAGTCGCGCTGGATGCAGGCCGTGCGCGAGGTGCTGGCGTCGTCGCTGTTCCTGCAGAACTGGCGGCTCGCGGCCGACTCCGTCGACTACGCCGCCCGCAACGACGGGGCGAGCATCGTCCAGCACTTCTGGTCGCTGTCGATCCAGGTGCAGGTCATGCTGGCCGCGCCGGTGGTGATGCTGGGCGTCGTGGCACTGGCCCGGGCCCGCGGCACGTCGCCGCGCCGCCTGCTGGCGGCCCTGCTCGGCGCGGTCCTGCTCGGCTCGCTCTGCTGCTCCGTCCTGCTGACGGCCACCGACCAGCCCTTCGCCTACTTCCACACCCTCACGCGGTTGTGGGAGTTCGCGCTCGGCGGCCTGCTGGCGCTGGTGATCGACCGCGTCCCGCTCGGCGCCCGGCTGCGGGTGCGGCTGGGCTGGATCGGCCTCGTCGGGCTGGTGGCGTGCGGGATGGTCCTGCAGGTCGACGCCGTGTTCCCCGGCTACGCCGCGCTCTGGCCGACGACGTGCGCCGCGCTGGTGCTGCTGGCGGGCGACACCGGATCGCGCTCGGGGGCCGACCGGTTCCTCGCGAGCGCGCCGCTGCGGCGCCTCGGCGACCTCAGCTACGCCCTCTACCTGTGGCACTGGCCGCTGCTGGTGCTCGCGCTGGTGTGGTCGCGCGAGGACCAGCTGGGCGTCGGCGCCGGGCTGGCCGTCATCGCGGTGGCGCTGGGCCTGTCGGTGGTCACCGAGCGGCTCGTGGAGCTCGCGAGGGACCCGTTCCGGGTGGGAGTGGCCGGGCTCGCGGTCGTCCTGGCCGTCACGGGGTGCTGGCAGTTCGTGGCCGTCTCCCGCACCACCTCCGACGCCGTCGTGGGCAGCGACCTGCACCCGGGCGCCGTGGGCGGCGACGTGCCGCTCGCCGACCTGCTGCCCGCACCCGCCGGCGTCACCGAGGACTGGGTGCGCCTGGAGCAGTGGGACTGCGCCCCGCTGCGCGGCATCGCGTGGGACGCGTGCCGGCTCCCCGTCGAGGACGAGCCGGAGCGGCGGATCGTGCTGGTCGGCGACTCGCACGTGCAGCAGCTCGCGGGCGCGCTCGTCCCGATCGCCGAGCGCTCGGGCTGGCAGCTCATCTCGATGGTGCTCGGCGCCTGCCCGTACTCGACGGCGTCGGAGGTCGACAAGGGCGCGGGCGAGCAGGCCTGCCTCGACTGGAACGAGGCCGCCGCCGCCGAGATCGCCGACCTGCGACCCGACGCGGTCGTCACCCTGGCCAGCCGCGACGTCCGCCCCGGCCTCACCGAGCAGACCCCCGTCGGCTTCGTGGAGCGCTGGCGCCAGCTCGACGACCTCGGCATCCCGGTCCTCGCCGTGCGCGACAACCCCCGCTTCGACTACTCCCCCGCCGACTGCATCCAGCAGCTCGGGCGCGGCAGCGTCGTGTGCGGAGTGGCCCGCGAGGAGGTCTACTCCCCGGAGCCGCCCTACGCGCAGCTCGGCGACGTGCCGCCGAACGTCTCGTTCCTCGACATCGCCGACGCCGTCTGCGACGACGCCCTGTGCCCCGCGGAGCGCGGCAACGTCCTGGTCTACATGGACGACAACCACCTCACCGCCACCTTCAGCACCTCGATGGCCCCGCTGCTGGAGGACCGGATCCGCGGGTCGCTGGGCTGGTAGGTCCCGCTACGGTCACCCCGTGGACGACCGGACCGACGAGCTGCGCCACGCCCACGACTCGCTCGCGGAGCTCTACGCCGAGCTGTTGCACTCGGTCGTCGACGAGATCCCGCAGGACCGGGCGGTGCTCGCGCTGTTCCACGAGCTGCTCGACGGGCGCACGCAGGTCGCGGACATCGGGTGCGGGACGGGGCGGATGGCGGGCCACCTCGCCCGGCTCGGGCTGGAGCCGCGCGGCGTCGACCTCTCCCCGGAGATGGTGCGCGTGGCCCGTCGCGACCACCCCGGCATCCCGTTCGAGGTCGGTGACCTGCGCCGGCTCCCCTACGCCGACGGCGAGCTCGCGGGCGCGCTGTGCTGGTACTCGCTCATGTACCTGCCGCCCGAGGAGCGGGAGCGCGCGTTCGGGGAGGTGGCGCGCGTCGTGCGACCGGGCGGCGTCGTCGCGGTCGCCTTCAAGATGGGCGACGACGCGCACCGGCGCGGCGGGGCGGCCGTCGGCGTCGCGTTCGACATCTGGTGGCTCTCGATGGCGGAGGTCGAGCGCCGCCTCGCCGACGCCGGGTTCCGGGTCGTCTTCACGGCCACCCGGCCGGCGCGGCCCGACGAGCCGCAGCCGCAGGGCTACGTGGTGGCGGAGCGAACCTGAGCCACCCTTGAGCCATTTCTGAGCCACGCCTGAGCCGTTTCTGAGCCAGAGTGGTGCCGTAGTTCTTGCTAGTGGCACCGTGTTGTGCCACAGTGGTGCCATGGACCTGACCCCGTACGTGGCCTCCCTCGGCCGCGAGCTGCTGACCGCCGTCGAGGCGGGCGGCGAGGACGCCGGCGCGGTGATCGACCGGCTCACGGCGTCGATGGAGTCGGCGATCCGGCTCGCGCTGCTGGAGGCGCTGTCGGCCGCCGCGGACGAGATCACCCGCGAGCTCGCCCCCGGCGCGGTCCAGGTGCAGCTGCGCGGGCGTGACCCGCGGTTCGTCGTGACGCCGCCGCCCGCGGAGCAGCCGCCCCCGCAGGCCCCGGCCGCAGACGACGCCCCGGCCGACGACCTGGAGGACGGCCCGGCCGTGCGCGTCAACCTCCGCCTCCCCGAGCAGCTCAAGGCCGCGTTCGAGGAGGCCGCCGGGCGGGAGGGCCGCTCGCTCAACGCCTGGCTCGTCCGGGCCGGCTCGACCGCGCTGCGGGCCCCGCAGCGCGACCCGGCCCCCACGAGCCGCACGGCCCGCGGCTCCCAGCGCTACACCGGCTGGGCGCGCTAGCGCCGAGCCCACCACCAGCACGAACGTCGACGCGACACCCTCCGAGGGGACAGCCATGCCTGTTTTCGCCACACCAGGACCGATCTCCGCGACCATCGAGCTCGCCGCCGGCGACGTCCAGATCGTCGCGACCGACCGCACCGACACCTCCGTCGAGGTGGGCCCGACCGACGCGTCCGACGACTCCGACGTGACGGCCGCGCGGCAGACCCGCGTCGAGTACGCCGACGGCGTGCTCACCGTCCGCGGCCCGCGGGGCCGGGCGCTGGACTTCTCGAGGAAGTCGCGCTCGGTGCACGTCCTCGTCGAGCTCCCCACCGGCTCGCAGGTGCACGCCACCCTGTCGGCCGCCGACGTCCGCAGCACCGGTGTGCTCGCGCAGTGCCGGCTGTCGGCGTCGGTCGGGCACTTCCGCCTCGACCGGACCGGCCCGCTGCGCCTGCGCACCTCCGGGGGCCACGTCTCGGTGGAGGCGGTCGACGGCGACGCCGAGGTCACGACCGGCAGCGGACGGGTGCGGATCGGCGGGGTCACCGGCACCGCGGTCGTCGAGAACTCCAACGGCGACACCGAGATCGGCACCGTCGACGGGGACCTGCGGGTGCGCTCGGCCAACGGCGACATCGGCGTCGACCGCGCCGGCGCCCGGGTCGAGGCCCGGACGTCCAACGGCAGCATCCGCGTCGGCGAGGCCGTGCGCGACGCCGTCAGCCTGCAGACCGCCAGCGGCGACCTCGAGATCGGCGTCGCCGACGGCACCACCGCCTGGCTCGACCTCACGACCGGCCACGGGCGCGTGGTCAACGAGCTCGACGACACCGGCCGCGCCCCGGACCCGTCCGCCCGGACCGTCGAGGTCCGCGCGCGGACCTCCTTCGGCGACATCACCGTCCACCGTTCCTGACTCCCGGAGGAGACCAGCGATGACCGCACCAGCCATCACCGCGAGCGGGCTGCGCCGCTCGTTCGGCGACCGCGTCGTGCTCGACGGGATCGACCTCGACGTGCCCCGCGGCAGCGTCCTCGCCCTGCTCGGCGCCAACGGCGCCGGCAAGACCACCGTCGTGAAGATCCTCTCGACGCTGATCCGCGCCGACGCCGGCAGCGCCCGGATCGCGGGCCACGACCTCGACGCCGAGCCCGGGGCGGTCCGCGCCGCGATCGGCGTGACCGGCCAGTTCTCGGCGGTCGACGACCTGCTCACCGGCCACGAGAACCTCGTCCTCATGGCCGACCTGCACCACCTCGGCCGCGCGGAGGGGCGGCGCCGGGTCGCCGAGCTGCTCGAGCGCTTCGACCTCGTCGACGCCGCCGGGAAGCCCGCCTCGACGTACTCGGGCGGGATGCGGCGCCGGCTCGACCTCGCGATGACCCTCGTCGGCACGCCGCAGGTGATCTTCCTCGACGAGCCCACCACCGGGCTCGACCCGCGCAGCCGCCGCGCGATGTGGGACGTCGTGCGGGGGCTCGTGGCCGACGGCGTCACGATCCTGCTCACCACCCAGTACCTGGAGGAGGCCGACGAGCTCGCCGACCGGATCGCCGTGCTCGACGGCGGCCGCATCGTCGCCGAGGGCACCTCCGACGAGCTCAAGCGGCGCATCCCCGGCGGCCACGTCCTGCTGCGCTTCACCGACGCCCGCCACCTCGACGCCGCCGCGCGCGTCGTCGGCCCGTCCTCGCGCGAGGGCGACGCGCTCGCCCTGCGCGTCCCCCACGACGGCGACGTCCGGTCGCTGAAGGCGCTGCTCGACCGGCTCGACGGGAACGGCGTCGCCGTCGACGCGCTGAGCACGCACACCCCGGACCTCGACGACGTGTTCCTGTCCCTCACCGACCGGAAGGCGGCTGCCCGATGAGCACCGCGTCCCTCGCCCTGACCGACTCGGCGACGATGGTGCGCCGCGACCTCCGGCGGATGGTCCGCTACCCGTCGCTGACGTTCCAGCTCCTCGTCATGCCGGTGGTCTTCCTGCTGCTGTTCGTCTACGTCCTGGGCGGCACGCTCGGCGCCGGGCTCGGCGGCGGCCGCGCGGAGTACGTCGCGTACGTGACGCCGGCGATCCTGCTCATGGCGATCACCGCCGCCGTCCAGGGCACCTCGATCTCGGTCGCCATGGACATGACCGGCGGCATCGTCGACCGGCTCCGCACGATGGCGATCGCCCGCGCCTCCATCCTGACCGGGCACGTCGTCGGCAGCCTGGTGCAGACGATGCTCAGCGTCGCCGCCGTGCTCGGGGTGGCCGTGCTCATCGGGTTCCGGCCGTCCGCGGGGCCCGGGCACTGGCTCGCCCTCGTCGGGTTCCTCGCCCTGATGTCGCTCGCGTTCATCTGGCTGTCGGTCGCGCTCGGCCTGGCCAGCAGGACGGTGGAGTCGGCGAGCAACGTCGGCCTGCCGCTGGTCCTGCTGCCGTTCCTGGGCAGCGGGTTCGTCCCGACCGACTCGATGCCCGCCGGACTGCGCTGGTTCGCCGAGCACCAGCCGTTCACGCCGCTCATCGAGACCGTCCGCGGCCTCCTGGCGGGCACGCCGTCGGGCGGCACCGCCGCGGTCGCCGTCGGGTGGTGCCTGGTCATCGCCCTCGGCGGCTTCGTCTGGTCGATCCGGCTCTTCGCCCGCGACTCCACCCGCTGAGGGACTCCACCCACTGAGGGACTCCACTTTCTGAGAGGAACGACCGTGGACCACACCGTCACGACGATGCCGACCACCCGCCGTCCCGACCGCCCCTTCGACCCGCCCGAGGAGCTGCTCCGGGCCCGGGAGCACGGCCCGATCAGCCCGTACACCTTCCCCGGTGGGAAGCCCGGCTGGCTGGTCACCGGCTACGACCTGGTCCGGGCCGTCCTCGCCGACCCGCGGTTCAGCTCGCGCCGCGAGCTCATGCGCCACCCGACCATCGACTACGGCGACATCGAGGTCCCGCCGGCGCCGCCCGGCGAGTTCCTGCTCATGGACGAGCCGCAGCACGGGCGCTACCGCAAGCCCCTGGTCGGCCGGTTCACCGTGCGGCGGATGCGCCTGCTCGCCGAGCGCGTCGAGCAGATCACCACGGAGCACCTGGACGCCATGGAGGCGGCCGGACCGCCCACCGACCTCGTGAGCGCGTTCGCGCGGCCCGTCCCCGCGGTCGTGATCTGCGAGCTGCTGGGGGTGCCGTACGAGGACCGCGGGTCGTTCCAGGAGCAGATCGACGCGTTCATGAACGGGGAGACCGACGACGAGGACCTGCTCGCGGCCTACACCGCCACGCAGGACTACCTCGCGGAGCTGGTGCGGACCAAGCGCGCGCACCCCACCGACGACGTGCTGAGCGAGCTGACGGGCACCGACCTCACCGACGAGGAGCTGCGCGGCGTCGCCCTGATCCTGCTGGCCGCCGGGCTCGACACCACGGCGAACATGCTGAGCCTGGGCACGTTCGCGCTGCTGAGCCACCCGGACCAGCTGGCCGCGCTGCGCGCCGACCCCGGGCTCGTCGACGGCGCCGTGGAGGAGCTGCTGCGCTACCTCAGCGTCGCGAAGACGTTCCTGCGGACGGCGCTGGAGGACGTCGAGCTGGGCGGTCGGACGATCGCGGCCGGCAGTACGGTGATCCTCTCCCACCACACCGCGAACCGGGACCCGGAGCGCTTCGACGACCCCCACGTGCTCGACGTGCGGCGGCCCTACACCGGGCACGTGGCCTTCGGGCACGGCATCCAGCAGTGCCTGGGCCAGCAGCTGGCCCGGGTGGAGCTGCGGGTCGCCCTGCCCGCGCTGCTCGACCGCTTCCCCACCCTGCGCCTGGCCGTCCCGGCCGACGAGGTGGTGCTCCGCCCGGAGACCGCCGACATCTACGGGGTCACGCGCCTCCCGGTCACCTGGGACGCGTGAGCCGCGGTCACGTCGGCCACGGCGTGCTCCACCTCCCGGACCCGCCGTGCTCCCGCCCCGGCGCGGCGGGCGACCAGGCGATCCGCGGGTGGTCGTGGCGGATGATCGCGATCGGGCAGTCGCCGCGGTGCAGGGCGGCCCGGCCGACGGGGCCGAGCGCCGTCCCGAGCAGGCGTCCCCGTCCGCTGGTCCCGACGACGAGCAGGGCCGCCCCGCGCGACCGGCTGACGAGGGCGTGCTCGGGGTCGCCGCAGACCAGCGCACCGTGCACCGGGACGTCGGGGAACGCGGGCTCCCAGCGGTCGAGCGCGCGCTCCAGGGTGCCGCGCGCCAGCGCCTCGGCCGTCGAGCGGGGGGCGGCGACGCCCTCCAGGTCGGCGGGCGGGTCCGGCGTCCAGGCGTGCACGGCGAACAGCGGCACGCCGCGCCGGCGGGCGGCCCGGAAGCCGAACCCGACCGCGGCCGCGGACGACTCCGACGCGTCGACGCCCACGACGACGCGGGGCGGGGACGGGTCGGGGACGCCCTCGCCGCGCGGCGCTCCGATGACGACCACCGGGCACCGCGCCTGCACGGACACCCGCACCGGGACCGACCGGCCGAGCAGGCCCCGCAGGCCGCCCGGTCCCGGGCGGCCCAGGACGAGCAGGCAGGCCCCGCGGGCCGCGTCGAGCAGGGCCCGCGCCGGCGCGCCGAGCAGCAGCGCCGTCGACACCTCCCCGTCCGACGCCACGGCACGGGCGCGCGCCACGGCCCCCGCCAGCGCCTCCTCCGCCTCCTCGCGGGCGGCCACGAGGCCGTCGACCGGTGGCAGGACGCCGCAGGGGTCGGCGCACAGCGGCGGCTGGTAGGCGTGCACGAGGTGCAGCGGGCACCCGCGGGACGCCGCCTCGGCGCTCGCCCACTCCACGGCCGGGTCGGAGGTGCCCGCGCCGCCGATCCCGACGACGACGGGGGCCCGGTCCGGCCTCATGACCGGCGCGGGCGGGTGGCCGAGGACCGCCACGCCCACCAGATCGAGCCGGTGGCGGCGGCGGTGCCCAGCGCCCCCGCGAGCGAGCCGGCGACCAGCAGCAGCGCGCCGACCAGCGCTCCGCAGACCAGGAGGATCTGCAGGCCCAGCCCGTCGAGGTGCCCGCGCCCGAGCTCCTCCGCGGACGTGGCGAACGACCGGGCGAACTCCGGATCGTCGGTCAGCATCCGGCGTTCGACGTCACGCAGCGTCTTCCACTCGCGGTCGCTGAGCACGGCGCACCTCCTGGGGGGCGACCCGTCCGCCCGCACCGGACCGGGCGGCGAATTCCTATCGTAACGCGATACATCGCATCGCGATAGGGTCCAGGGGTGGCCGAGGGAGAGCTGACCAAGCGCGACTTCGAGGCGCTGGCCCGGTTCCGCTTCGGCATCCGCCGCTACCTGCGCTTCAGCGAGGAGACGGTGCGCAGCCACGGCGTGACCCCGCAGCACTACCAGCTGATGCTCGCGCTCAAGGGCTTCCCCGGGCGCGACTGGGCGACGGTGCGGGAGCTGGCCGAGCGTCTCCAGCTGCGCCACCACAGCGTCGTCGAGCTCGTCGACCGGGCGCAGGGCCAGGGGCTCGTGGAGCGCTCACCGCACCCCGACGACGCCCGCTCGGTGCGGGTGCTGCTCAGTGGCGAGGGCGAGCGGATCCTGGGCCGGCTCAGCGCGCTGCACCGCAACGAGCTGCGCCGCATGGACGACGTCCTCGCGCTGCCGACCTGGCAGGACGGGGACGGGGCCATCGACGGTCGCTAGTCGTCGGCGCGGCGCCGCTCGAGGTACACCGTGTCGCGCCACACCCCGTGGTGGCGGCCGATGCGCTCGCGTAGGCCGAGGGTGCGGAAGCCGGCGGAGTGGTGCAGGGCGAGGCTGGCGCGGTTCTCGGGGAAGATGCTGGTCTGCAGCGTCCAGAGCCCGGCGTCGTCGGCGGCGGTGACCTGCCGGTGGACGAGCGCCTTGCCGACGCCGCGGCCGCGGACGCCGTCGCCCACGTAGACCGACGTCTCCGCCACGCCGGAGTAGACGGGCCGGGCGGAGACGGCCCGCGCGGCGGCGAAGCCCACGACCCGGCCGTCGATCTCCGCGACCCACCGGTGCCCGGGCAGCCAGCCCTCATCGAGGACGCGGTGATCGGGCACCTCGGTCTCGAAGGTCGCGTCGCCGGTGGCGATGCCCTCGGCGTAGACGCGGCGGACCGCGTCCCAGTCGTCGGGTCCGAGCGCCCGCACGGTGACGTCGACGGGGAGGTCCTCGGGGCAGCAGGGGCGCGGCGCGAGCATCCCCATGACGGCGTCGGCGGCGTGGGGCAGGCCGGTGCAGCAGGCCGGGTTGATCGTCACCAGCGTCGCGGTGCGGTCCTTGCGCAGGTGCACGAAGCCGACGTCGGCGAGCTTGCGCACGTGGTGCGAGCACGTCGACTGGCTGACGCCGAGCCGCTCGGTCAGCTCCCCCACCGTGACCGCCCGGCCCGCGACGGCCACGGCGTGCAGCAGCCGCACGCGCATCGGCTCGGCCAGGCACGCGAACCACTCCGCGTAGGTGCTCGCGTCGGCCGGGGCCAGCTGGACGGCACCCGCGCCGTCCGGCGCCTCCCCGCGCACGCCCCGTGCCGCGCTGCCGCCCGACCGGACCGTCGTCGTCGTCATGCCTCGAGTATCGGCCACGATCGATGGTTGCGTCAATCGATCCGCGTCGATACAGTCCGCCGCACTGGATCGAGAGTCATCGATGAAGGAGTCGGCATGGACGTGGACGAGCTGCCCGTGGTCGTCGTCGGGGCCGGACCGGCCGGGTTGGCCGCGGCCGCGCAGGCGGTCGACCGGGGCCTGCCCGTGGTCGTGCTCGAGGCCGGGCCGTCGGCGGGCACGGGTGTGCGGGAGTGGCACCACGTGCGGCTGTTCTCCCGGTGGGCCGAGCTGGTGGCACCGGCGGCGGAGAAGCTGCTGGCGCCCACGGGGTGGCGGTTCCCCGACGCGGAGGCGCACCCGACCGGCGCGGAGTGGGCGGAGTCCTACCTGCAGCCCCTGGCCGACGCGCTCGGCGACCGGGTGCGCTACGGCGCCCGCGTGGTCGGGGTGTCGCGCCGTGGCTGGGACCGGCTCGTCGACCAGGCCCGCAACACCGAGCCCCTCAGCGTCCGCGTCGAGACCGCGCGGGGCGAGGAGCGCATCGGGGCGCGAGCCGTGGTCGACGCCTCCGGTACCTGGTCCGCGCCCGGCCCGCTCGGCGGCGACGGCCTCCCGGCGCTGGGCGAGGGGACCGCGGCCGACCGCATCGCCTACCGCGTCCCCGACCTGACCGACCCGGCCGTGCGCACCCGGTACGCGGGCCGGCGGATCGCGCTCGCGGGCAGCGGGCACTCGGCGCTGACCGCGCTCGTCGCGTTCGCCGGGCTCGCCGAGCAGCACCCGGGCACGCACGTGCAGTGGCTGCTGCGCCGCGGCGCCATCGGCAACGCCTTCGGCGGCGGCGAGGCCGACCAGCTCCCCGCCCGCGGCGCGCTGGGCCTGCGCGCGGCCGAGGCCGTCCGGGCCGGAAGCGTCTCGGTCGTCACCGGGTTCCGCACCGCCTCCGTCGACGTCTCCGACGACGGGCGCCTCCTGCTGGGGTCCTTCGACGGCCGTGGCCTCGACCCCGTCGACGAGGTCGTCGCCCTCACCGGCTTCCGCCCGGACCTGGGCTGGCTCGCCGAGGCGCGCCTCGACCTCGACCCGGTGCTGCAGGCGCCGCGCGAGCTCGCCCCGCTGATCGACCCGAACGTCCACTCCTGCGGCACCGTGTACCCGCACGGTGCCCGCGAGCTGGCCCAGCCCGAGCCCGGCCTGTACCTCGTCGGGATGAAGAGCTACGGCCGCGCGCCGACGTTCCTCGCCCTGACCGGCTACGAGCAGACCCGGTCGGTGGTCGCCGCGATCGCCGGCGACCGGGAGGCGGCCGATCGCGTGGAGCTGGCACTGCCCGAGACGGGGGTCTGCGGAGGGGCCGGCCTCGTCGACGCGCCCGCCGACGCCGGCGCGGCCGGCTGCTGCGGGCCCGCCGAGCCGGTGTCGACCGGGTCCCGCCCCGGTGCCGGCGGCTGACGGACCGGTGCCGTCCACGAGCACCGAGGCGACGGGGCCCGGCGTGCTGTCGGAGGCCGGGCTCCGCCGCGTGCTGGTCGTCCTGTGCATCACGGAGGTGACCAGCTGGGGGGTGCTGTACTACGCGCTCCCGGTGCTGGCGCCCGGCATCGCCGCGGACACCGGCTGGTCGATCAGCACCGTCACCGGGGCCTTCTCCCTCGGCCTGGTCGTCTCCGCCGTCGCCGGCGTCCCCGCGGGGCGGTGGCTGGACCGGTGGGGGCCGCGGCCGGTCATGACCGGCGGGTCGGTCCTGGCCGTGCCCGCCGTGGTCGGGATCGCGACGGCGCCCACGGCCGCGTGGTTCGTCGCGTCCTGGGCGCTGGCCGGCGTGGCGATGGCCGGCGTGCTCTACCAGCCGGCGTTCGCGGCGCTGACCCGCTGGTGGGGGCCCCGGCGGGTGGCGGCCCTGACCGGTCTCACCCTGGTCGCCGGCTTCGCCAGCACGATCTTCGCCCCGGTCACCGCCGCGCTGGCCGAGGCGTCCGACTGGCGGCGCACCTACCTGGTCCTCGCCGTCGTCCTCGGCGTGGTCACGATCCCCGCGCACCTGTTCGGGCTGCGCGGCCGCTGGCCGGAGCCCCCCGCTGCGGAGGAGCACCACGCCGGTCCCGGCGCGATCGCCCGCAGCCGCCCGTTCGTGCTCCTCGTGGTCGCGATCGGGCTCGGCTCCTTCGCCTCGTTCGCCGTGGTGGTCAACCAGGTGCCGCTGCTCGTCGAACGCGGGCTCTCCACCACCACCGCGGCCTGGGCGCTGGGCCTGGGCGGCGCCGGACAGGTGCTCGGCCGCCTCGGCTACCGGCTGCTCGACCGCACGACCGGTGTCCGCACCCGCGGCGTCGCGGTCCTCGCGACGACCGCCGCCGCCACCGCCCTGCTGGGCGCGCTGCCGGGCCCGACCGCCGCCCTCGTCGCCGTGGCGGTGCTCGCCGGAGCGGCGCGCGGGGTCTTCACGCTCCTGCAGGCCACCGCGATCAGCGACCGCTGGGGGTCGGCCCACTACGGCCGGCTCGGCGGCCTCCTCACCGCGCCGGCGATGGTCGCGACCGCGCTGTCCCCCTGGGCCGGGGCCCTCCTGGCCACCGCGCTGGGGGGCTACCCGCCGCTGTTCGCCCTGCTCGCCGTCGTCGCCGCCGCGGCGGCCGTCCTCGCCGCGGGGAGCGTCCCGCGGGCCGCGGCCTGACCGCCGCCTACTCCCCCGGCGGAACGAGCTCGCGCAGCAGGTTCCGCACCCGGGCGTCGATGTCGTCGCGGATCGGGCGGACGTCCTCGAGGGCCTTCCCGGCGGGGTCGGTGAGCTCCCAGTCCAGGTAGCGCTTGCCGGGGAAGACCGGGCAGGCGTCGCCGCAACCCATGGTGATCACGACGTCGGCGGCCTCGACGGCGTCGGTCGACAGCTTCTTCGGGACCTCCCGCGACAGGTCCAGCCCGATCTCGGCCATCACCTCCCGCACGGCCGGGTTGATCGTGTCCGCGGGCGCGGACCCGGCGGAGGAGACCCGGACGGCGCCGGCGGCGTGGTGCGCGAGCAGCGCGGCGGCCATCTGGGAGCGGCCGGCGTTGTGCACGCAGACGAACAGCACCTCGGGGACGGTCGTCGGCTCGTCGGTCATCGGGACGCTCCGTTCGTGGAGTGGGCGGCGCCGGTGCGCCAGCGGCGGCGCAGCGCCAGGGAGACGTAGACCAGGCCGACGAGGACGGGCACCTCGATCAGCGGCCCCACCACCCCGGCCAGCGCCTGGCCCGAGGTGACGCCGAACGTGGCGATCGCGACCGCGATGGCGAGCTCGAAGTTGTTGCCCGCCGCGGTGAACGCGAGCGTCGTCGTGCGCTCGTAGCCCAGCCCGATCGCCTTCCCGAGGGCGTAGGACCCGGCCCACATGACGGCGAAGTAGACCAGCAGCGGCAGCGCGATCCGGGCGACGTCGAGCGGGCGCGAGGTGATGGCGTCGCCCTGCAGCGCGAACAGCACGACGATGGTGAACAGCAGCCCGTAGAGCGCGAACGGGCCGATCACGGGCAGGAACCGCGACTCGTACCAGTCCCGGCCCTTCGCCCGCTCCCCCAGCCGTCGACTCAGGTAGCCGGCCACGAGCGGCACGCCCAGGAAGATCAGCACCGACACCGCGATCTGCCAGGGCGAGACGTCCAGATCGGCCTGGGGCAGGCCCAGCCACCCGGGCAGGACCGTCAGGTAGAACCAGCCGAGCACCGCGAAGGCGAACACCTGGAACACGGAGTTGATCGCGACCAGCACCGCAGCGGCCTCGCGGTCGCCGCACGCCAGGTCGTTCCAGATGATCACCATCGCGATGCAGCGGGCGAGCCCCACGATGATCAGGCCGGTGCGGTACTCGGGCAGGTCGGGCAGCATCAGCCAGGCCAGGGCGAACATCAGGGCCGGGCCGAGCACCCAGTTCAGGACCAGGGACGCGCCGAGCAGGCGGCGGTCGCCGGTGACGGTGTCGAGGCGGTCGTAGCGGACCTTGGCCAGCACCGGGTACATCATCACCAGCAGCCCGACCGCGATCGGCAGCGAGACGCCCTCGATCGCGACCGCACCCAGCGCGGCACCCAGGCCGGGCACCAGCCGCCCCGCGACGAGGCCGACGACCATCGCGGCGACGATCCAGACCGGCAGGAACCGGTCGAGCGTGGAGAGCCGGGCGACGACCGGGGCGTCGGCCTCGGGAGCGGCGGTCACGCGGTCACCCCGGCGCCGGACGGGACGAGGACGTCGGAGAGCAGCCGGATGCGGTCGGGCACGACCCGGTAGTAGATCCACGTGGCGCGCCGCTCACCGACGACCAGCCCGGCCTCGCGCAGGACCTTGAGGTGGTGGCTGATGGTCGGGCCGGTCAGCTCGAAGGAGCCGGTCAGGTCGCACACGCACGCCTCGCCGCCCTCGTGCGCGGCGATCAGCGACAGCAGCCGCAGCCGCACCGGGTCGCCCAGCGCCTTGAACGCCGACGCCAGCTCCCCCGCCTCGTCGGCGGTCAGCGGCGCGCGCGTCCGCACCGACGAGCACAACTGCACCTCTTGGTTCGACACCTGTCTATCTTGATCGCGGTCGAACGAGGCGGCAAGTGAACGCTCGGTGAACCCGACTACCGCAGGTCGTCGACGTACCGGTTCGTGCCGGGCTCCAGCGGGACGAACGGGCCGGCGAACTCCAGGTCACCCAGGCCTCCCGCGGCCAGTGCGTCGGCGTGCGGGGCGAATCGGTCCTGCCAGCCCTCGCGCACGTCGTCGGCCACGAACCACAGCAGGGTCAGCCGCCGGGCGGCCGCGTCGCCGTACGCGCTGGGCACCCGCGACGTCTTCTGCGCCACCGAGTCGGGCAGGTCGGCGTCCAGGCTGATCAGGCACATCGCCGCCCGGGCCGCGGGCAGCCGCGCGGGGACGAAGTCCTCCCGGAGCCACCGGACGAGCTCGTCCCGGTCGTGCCCCTCACGCGTCTGCAGCACCTGCACGACCACCCCCGTGAACGGGAAGTCGAGGGCGTGGACGTCCAGCGGCCCGTCGCCGTCCGGGTCGTCGTACACGACACCGGCGTAGGGCTGCAGGCGGCTGAACACGTGCCGGCGCGGGATGGAGTCGACGTACATGCGCCCCTCACCGGCCAGCCGGGCGATGGTCTCCCCCAGCACCGGTGCCGCCTCGTCGACGTGGCCCTCGCTGAAGAAGTTCAGGTGCAGGAACCGCCCGGCGTCGACCGGCCGGAACGACGTCCCCTCCCGGGCGTACCGCAGATCCTGCAGCTCCCGGGTGCACACCCACCGCCGCCCGGCGAAGATCCACGCCAGACTCATCCCGCCCGCGTAGAAGTGGTCGTCGCCGTACCAGCGGTTGAACGCCGCGTCGTGGCCGTCCTCGGGCTCCATCAGGCTGACCCACACCGACCCGATCCGGACGTGCTGCGGCAGCTGCCGTCCCCGGCCGGGCGACGGCGCCCCCTCGGTCGTCGGTGCGGGCGCTGCGGCGGGCGTGGTCATGGCCGGGAACGTAGACAGCGCCGCACCCGACGGTCCACGCTGTCCTCTCACTGAGTGGGAGGCCGTTCCGGTGGCGGGTGGGGCGCACGAGGCGGGCCGGTCGGTCCTGTCGCGCGCGGTCGCCGTCCTGGGCGCCTTCGACCAGGCCCACAGGGAGCTGACCGCCTCGCAGATCGCGCGCCGGGCCGACCTGCCGCTGTCCACGACGCACCGGCTGCTCGTCGAGCTCGCCGACCACGACGTCGTCGCCCGCCGCGGCGACCGGTGGGGCGTCGGCGGGAGGATCTGGTCGCTCGGGCTGCTCGCCCCGGTGCAGACCGGGCTGCGGGACGTCGCGGCACCGTTCCTGCACGACGTCCACGCCACCACCCGGGCCACCGTGCACCTCGTCGTGCGGCAGGACACCGACGCCCTGTACCTGGAGCGGGTGTCGGGCCACACGGCGCTGCCGGTCGTCAGCCGGGCCGGCAGCCTGCTGCCCCTGCACGCCACGGGGGCGGGCAAGGTCCTGCTGGCCCACGCCCCCGACGGCGTGCAGGAGCGGGTGCTCGGCGGTCACCTGCAGCGCTGGACGCCGCACACCGTGGTCCACCCCGGACGGCTGCGCGACCAGCTGCGCCGCGTCCGCGAGCAGGGCCACGCCACCACCCACGAGGAGCTGGTCCTGGGCATGTCGTCGGTCGCCGTCCCCGTCAGCCGTGCGCCGGCCGACGGGACCCCCGACGTCGTGGCCGCCCTCGGGATCGTCGACCCCGGGGTCGGCCGGCACCGCCGCCGCTTCCTGGAGGTCCTGCAGGTCGCGGCCCGCGGCCTCGGGCGCCGGCTGGGTCCTCCCTGAGCGCGGGCCGGTGTCAGCCCGCCGCGTGCACGCGGCGCAGGTACTCCTGCCGCGCCTCCTCGGTGGCGTGGTGGCCGGTCAGCTCGTGCAGGTCGCCGAGCGACCCGCTCCCGACGGCGGGGTGCAGGTGCACCGACATCGCCTCCAGGTGCGCCGTGCCGTGCAGCAGGGCGTGCTCGACGCGCTCGGCGACCACGTGGCCCTGCGCCACCGTGAGATCGCCGTCCACCGCGATGTCGGCGTCGCCCTCCAGCCGGTGCCCCACCCAGCGCACCCGCACCTGGTCCACCCCGCGCACCCCGTCCTGCGCGGCCGCCACCGCGGTCATCGCCGCGACCAGCCCGGGCTCGACGCCGTCCATCAACCGCCTGCCCACCGTGCGCATCGAGCTGACCAGGATCCCGACGACGACCACGCCGATCAGCAGACCCACCACCGCGTCGGCCTGCGGGAACCCCAGCCACACCCCGAGCACCCCGGCGACGACGGCGATCGAGGTGATCCCGTCGACGCGCGCGTGCTGCCCCTCGGCGACGAGCGCGGCCGAACCGATCCGCCGGCCCGCGGCGATCCGGTAGACCGCCACCGCCTCGTTGCCCAGGAACCCGACCACCCCGGCGGCGAGCACCCAGCCCAGGTTCGTCAACGGCTGCGGGTCCACGAGCGACCTCACCGACTGCCAGATGATCAGGACGGCCGACAGCGCGATGACCAGCCCGATCAACAGCCCGACGAGGTCCTCCGCCCGCCGGTAGCCGTAGCTGAACTGCTCGGTGGCCGCGCGGCGCCCCACCCGGAACGCGATCACCAGGGGGATGGTGGTGACGGCGTGCCCGAGGTTGTGCAGCGTGTCGGCGAGCAGCGCGACCGAGCCCGACGCGGCCACGATGACCATCTGCACGGCCGCGGTGGCCAGCATCCCGGCCAGCCCGATCCACGCGGCCCGGATCCCGTGGCCGCGCGCCTGCTCCGCGGACTGGATCGCCTCGCTCGCGTCGTGCGAGTGCGGGACGACGGCGTGCCGCAGAGCCGCCAGCAGGCTCCGGCGCTCCCTGCCGCGTCCGTGGCCGTGGCCGTGGTCGTGGCCGTGGTCGTGGCCGTGCCCGTGGCCGTGCCCGTGCTCGCCCGGGTCCGTCATGACGCCCTCCCGCGGTGCGGTGCACCGCGCGATCGCGGGGCCCGCCCGGACCGTAGGCGCCGCACCCGGTGTGCGACAACGGCGTAGCAGCCACTCCGGTGCAGGTGGGAGGCCTGTGCGGGCGGACTCAGGCGGATGCGGACGATCTCTTCACGTCGCTCGGGGTGCGTCCGAACTGGCGCCGGAACGCCTTCGTGAACGTCGACTGGTCGACGAAGCCCCACCGCCGGGCCGTCGTGGCGACGGTGTCGTCACGGCGGCGGTCGAGCAGTTCCTCGCGGGCACGGGCGAGCCGCCGTTGCCGGACGTAGGAACGCACCGTGGTGCCGTTGTCGGCGAAGACCTGGTACACGGTGCGCACGGACACCGACAGCTCCGCCGCCAGCTCCTCCGCGGTCGGCGCTGCCGGCAGCCGGTCCTCGACGGAGCGGGTCAGCGCGTGCCAGAGCCGCCCGGCGACCTGCGTGTGGTCGGGGACGAGGCCGCTGAAGGTCAGGAACGCCGTCTCCTTCAGCGCCGAGGCCAGCACGCCCGCGCTGTGGCGCTGCAGCGCGGCGTCCGGGGTCTCCGCGAGGCCCCGGAGCAGCCCCCGCAGCACCGTCGTCGACGCGGCGGGGACCGGCCCCCGGTTGAGCAGGTGCTCCAGGTTCGGCACCCAGGACTCCACGACGGCCCTGGGGAGGAACACGGTGCTCTTGTCGACGTGCTCGTCCACGGCGAACCGGCCGCTCGCCCGGGTGTCCCAGATGACGGCCTCGCCCGCGGAGAGCAGCAGGCTGCGCCCGCCGCACTCGACGCTCTCGCGGCCCGAGTGCAGGACGAGCACCCCCACGTCGGTGCTGCCCCGCTCGGTCCCGTCGCGGTCGGCGACCCGGAAGCCCGTGCAGCGCCCCGTACGGCATCCGACGACGGTGACCTCGCCGAGCCGGTAGGAGCCGAGGTACCCGCTCTCCCACGCGCCGTCGGGGTGGACCCGCCAGCCGTCGTGCCACCGGCTGACGATGTCGGCCCACTGCTCGGAGGACGACGAGCCGGACGTGGGGGCTTCCTCGATCCGCTGCGTCATCGCGCTCCTCCCGGGAGGGCTCGGGCCGCCCGCCGGACGTCCCGCAACGTACTCGAGCCGCGGCGGGGAGACGAGCCGCCGACTGCCGTACCTACTTCAGCAGGTGCTCGGTGAACCACTGCAGCTGGGCCGGGCCGCTGACCGCGAACGCCTCGTCGACGTAGGCGTCGAAGTGGCCGCCCGGGAGCGTGAGGAGCCGCTTGGGCTCCAGGGCCTTCTCGTAGGCGGAGAGGGCGAGGTCGCACGGCGTCAGCACGTCGCCGGTCGCGACGACCATGAACAGCGGGGTCGGGCTGATCCGCGGTACGTAGGCCTGCGGCTCGTACTCGGTGAACAGCTCGACCGAGCGCAGCGTGACCTCGTTGCGCCAGGTCGTGGCGCGTT
Source organism: Pseudonocardia broussonetiae (assembly GCF_013155125.1). Classification (NCBI taxonomy): domain Bacteria; kingdom Bacillati; phylum Actinomycetota; class Actinomycetes; order Pseudonocardiales; family Pseudonocardiaceae; genus Pseudonocardia; species Pseudonocardia broussonetiae. The sequence goes on from NZ_CP053564.1 coordinate 521,221, forward strand.
CCCGGATCGGCCCGAAGAAGAAGTCGTGGGTGTCCTGGGTGGGCAGCGCGCACGGCTCGTCCGGCGTGTTCTCGAACGCGACCGGGATCATCGCCGGCGGCTCGCCCGCCAGGCGTGCGCGGCGGTCGGCGTCGAACGCCGCGCGGAGCCCGTCCCAGTGGTCGGAGCGGACGAGCCTGCGGGCGTTCTCCAGCCCGGTGACCAGCGGGACCTGCGAGACGACGCAGCGGACCCGCCGGTCGATCGCGGCGACGACGAGGACGTGGGCGCCCGAGTAGCTGGACCCCCAGACGCCGATGCGGTCGGCGTCGACCCCGCCCTGCTGGGAGAACCAGGTGATCGCGTCGCGGTAGTCGTGCACCTGCTGCCACGGGTCGATCTCGCCCGGCAGCGGCGAGTCGGACTCCCCGAGGTTGCGGTTGTCGTAGACCAGGACGTCGAACCCGGCCCCGTGGAACAGCTCGGCGAAGTCGTCGAGGAACATCTCCTTGGTGGCCGAGAACCCGTGGGCCATGACGATGCCCGGGCGGGAGTCCGAGCCCTCTCCCGCGTACCACCATCCCCGCAGGACCGTTCCGTCCTCGGTGCCGAACTCCACGTTCTTCCGCACGGTCGCTCCCTGTTCGTCGTCGACGAGGCAGCCGGGCTCCGGACGAGCCGGGCGAGTGACCTGATCCTGTCGAGGGTGCGGCAGGCTCGGATACGTCGCGGAGTGCAGGGAATTGGTCCGGGGGTGCAGGCCGCACGGCGAGCACGAACACGGGAACGGCCCTCCAGGAGATCTCCTGGAGGGCCGTTGCGTCTAGTAGCGGGGGTAGGATTCGAACCTACGACCTCTGGGTTATGAGCCCAGCGAGCTACCGAGCTGCTCCACCCCGCGCCGCTGTTGTTCTCTTGTGTCTACGACTGTACACGTCCCCGACACGTGTTCGCAGCGGGGGTGCGGTACACGTCGCCGCAGGTCAGGGGCCCACCGACGCCGCGACCCCCGTCGACCGGGTGGTCGGCGGGGGTCGCGGCGTGATCGAGACCTGCGTCTCAGCGGGGCGTCAGCCGCCCGCGGCGGCCTGCGCCGCCTGGAACTGCTGGGCCGCGGCGTCCAGGGCGGCCAGGGCCTGGCCCTGGGCCGCGAAGTCGCCGCTCGTCTGCGCCGCGCGCAGGTTGGCCAGCGCGGCCTGGATGGCCTGGGCGGCGGCCGCCAGCTCCGGGGTGGCCCCGGCGCCCGTGCTCGGGGCGGCGGTGCCCGGCTCCGGCGGCGCGGTGCCCGGGGTGGTCGGCACGTCGGCCGCGGCGCCGGCGCCGAAGACCTGGTCGAGCGCGCCCGCCAGGTCGGGCGCGAAGCCGACCCGCCCGTTGTAGCTCACGAGGACGCGGGCCAGCTGCGGGTAGCTGGAGTCCTCGTTGGCGCGCTGGATGTAGACCGGCTCGACGTAGAGCAGGCCGCCGGCGACCGGCAGCGTCAGCAGGTTGCCGTTGATGACCGAGCTCTGCCCGTTGCGGGCGAGCAGGCCGAGCTCCTGGCTGACCTGCGGCGTGCCGACGAACCGGCTCTGCACCTGCTGCGGGCCCAACTCCTGGGTGTCCGGTGGCAGCTGCAGCAGCGTGATCTGGCCGTAGGTCTCCGGATCGGAGCTCGCCGACATGTACGCCGAGAGGATGTCGCGGTTCTGGAACACCAGCGCGCTGGTGAGCTGGAACGACGGGTCGCCCGACGCCTGTCCGCCCGGCTGCCCGGCCAGCAGGTAGTACGGCGGCTGGGCGAGCCCGCCCGCCCCGCCACCGGCCGGCGTCGGGTCCGAGGGGACCTCCCAGAACGAGACGTTCGAGAAGAACTCGCCGGGGTTGTCGACGTGGTAGCTGGTGAGCAGGTCGCGCTGGACCTTGAACTGGTCCTCCGGGTAGCGCAGGTGGTCGCGCAGGCTCGGCGTGATCGCCGAGGCGGGCTGCACCGTGTCCGGGAAGGTCTTCATCCAGGTCTGCAGCACGGGGTCGGCCTCGTCGAACGCGTACAGCGTGACCGTGCCGTCGTAGGCGTCGACGGTGGCCTTCACCGAGTTGCGCAGGTAGCTGACCTCGCGGTCGAGCTCCGGGCGCACCCCCGGGCCGCCGGCGAGCGTGTCGGCGGTGGCCTCACCGAGCTGCGTGCGCTCGGCGTAGGGGTAGTTGTCCAGCGTGGTGTAGCCGTCGACGATCCAGGTGATCCGCCCGTCGACGACCGACGGGTACGGGTCGCCGTCGACGGTCAGCCACGGCGCGACCAGCTCGACGCGGTCGGCCGGGTCGCGGACGTACATGATCTTCGAGTTCTCGTTGATCGAGTTGTTGAACAGGATGTTGCGCTCGCCGTAGTACGCGGCGAAGGCCAGCCGGTTGACGATGTTGTCGAGCGGCACGCCGCCCCGGCCGGTGTAGGTGTACTGCTGGGTGTCCGAGTCGTACTCGACCGGCGGGGCGCCCTCGGGAGCGCCGACGATCGAGTAGCCGCGGATCAGCTCGCCGTAGTACGTGCGGGGCTCCTGCACGCGCAGGCTCTCCGGCAGCGCCTCGCTCGTCGAGTTGGTGGTGTCGATGCTGGTGAAGCGGGGCAGGCCGCCCTCGCCGCCGGCGTCGTCGAGCGCCGCGTTGACCTGGTTGGCCGGGGCCACCACGAGGCCGTTGCCGTGGGTGTAGACGAGCTGCTGGTTGATCCAGTCCGTCTGGTTGCCCGCGAGGCCCGCGGTGTTGAGCTCTCGCAGGCCGAGCACGTAGTCCTGGACGGTGCCGTCGGCGCCCTCGTAGCGGTCGATGTCGAGCGCCTCGGGGAAGCCGTAGAACGTGCGGCGCTGCTGGAGCTGGGTGAACGTGTCGGTGAGCTGCGCCGGGTCGAGGATCCGGATGTTGGGGATCGTCGCGGTCTCGGCGCGCACCTCGGCCGGGGTGGCCTCGGACTCGCCGCTGTAGGGCACCTCGGTGACGGTGGCGTCGGTGAGGCCGTAGGCGTCGCGGGTGGCCGCGATGTTTCGCTCGATCGACTGCGCCTCGCGCGCCTGCGCGTTCGGGGCGACGACGAACTGCTGCAGGATCGCGGGCCACGCCGCCCCGACCAGCACGCTGGACAGCACGAGCAGCACGGTGGCGATCGCCGGCAGCTGCAGGTTGTTGCGGAACACCGCGACGAAGAACGCGGCCGCGCAGATCAGCGAGATGAACAGCAGGATCAGCTTGGCCGGCATCACCGCGTTGAGGTCGGTGTAGGTGGCGCCGTTGAACAGCGGGTTGCGCTGGGAGAACAGCAGCTCGTAGCGGTCGAGCCAGTAGGCGACGGCCTTGAGGAGCACGAACACGCCGGCCAGCACGGCGAGCTGGGCGCGCGCCGCGCCGGAGACCTGGCCGCCGCGGCCGGTGAGCCGGATGCCGCCGAAGATGTAGTGCGTGACGAGCGCGACGACGAAGCTGATCGCGACGCCGACGAACAGCCAGTTCAGCAGCAGCCGCCAGAACGGGAGCTGGAAGACGTAGAAGCTGACGTCGAGGCCGAACTCCGGGTCGGGGATGCCGAACGGCGTGGAGTTGATGAACTGCTGCACGACCTGCCAGTCGCCCTGCGCGGCCAGGCCGGCGACGACGCCGACGGCCACCGGGATGCCGATCGCGAACAGGCGCAGCCGCTGGATGATCACGGTGCGGTAGCGGGCGATGGGGTCCTCGGGACCCGAGAGCGGCACGAACACCGGCCGGGACCGGTAGGCGATCCACAGCGACAGCGCGACGAGCCCGCCGATCAGCAGGCCGCCGACGAGGAACTGCACGATCCGGGTGAACAGGATCGTGGTGAACACGCCCCGGAACCCGACCTCGCCGAACCACAGCCAGTCGATGTAGAAGTTGATCAGCCGGGAGCCGCCGAGCAGCAGCAGCACGAGCACGCCCGCCACGGCGAGCAGGATCCGGGTGCGGCGGGTCAGCGTCGGGGCTCCCACCGGGGGCCGCATGGCCACGAGACACGCTCCAGGGTCTTGACAGTGTGCGGGCCCGCCTGCGCGCCCTGCTGTCCCAACTCTACGGAGACCGTGTGGGGTTCCCGTGGGGCGTGTCCGTTTTGCTCAGACCGTGATCAACACGGTGCCGTGGGGCGACCTGCGCGCAACGCGTCGAGCTGGTCGATGGCGTCGTCCAGGGTCGTGACGCGGATGAGGTCGAGCCCGTCCGGGGCCGTCGACACCGCCTCCGCGCAGTTGGCGTCGGGCACGAGGAACACCTCCGCGCCCACCTCGCTCGCCTTCGCCATCTTGAACGGCACGCCGTCGATGGCGCCGACCGCGCCGCTCGGGTCGATCGAGCCGGTGCCCGCGATGAAGCGGCCGCCCGTCAGCTCACCGGGGGTGAGGCGGTCGACGACGGCCAGGGAGAACATCAGCCCGGCCGACGGGCCGCCGATGCCGTCCAGCGAGATGTCGATGGCGCCGTCGCGGGCCTCGACGGTGGGCCGCACCCCGAGGAAGCCCTGCGCGCGGTCCGGGCTCGCGCCCAGCACGACGTCGACCTGCTGCTCGGTGCCCTCGCGCCGGTAGTCGATGGCGACCGTGTCGCCGGGCCGCGCGTCGGTGAGCCGGTCGGACACCTCCGCCGCCGACGCCACCGGCTGCCCCGCCACGGACACGATCTCGTCGCCCGCCTCCAGCACGCCCGCCGCCGGGGAGTCGGCGACGACGCCCGCCACCAGCACGCGCGCGGGCAGCCCCAGCTCGGTGACGGCGGCGGCCTCCGCGTTGGACTCCGACGACGCGAACTGCGCGGCGTTCTCGTCCTGGATCTCCTGGTCGGTGCGGTCGGAGGGGAACACCGACTCGCGCGGGATCACCCGCCGCTCCCCCGACGCCCAGAACCACAGCGTCGTGAACAGCGACAGCCGGTCGGTGACCGACACCGTCGTCATGTTGAGGTGCCCCGTCGTCGGGTACTGCGGCAGCCCCTCGACGCGCACGATCTGCGTGCCCTCGTAGTCGCCGAGGGTGTCGTGGGTGGGACCGGGGCCCAGCGCGACGAACGGCACGGGCAGGGTCGCGCCGATGACGCCGAGGGACACCGCCAGCAGGGCGGCGGCCACGGCGGTCAGCGGGCGACGGCTCACGGGCGAACCCTATTCGGCCCGGTGTGCGGGCCTCGTACGGTGGTCGGCGCGCGTACCGTGGTCGGCATGAGCGACAAGCCGCCGTTCGGTTTCGGACCCTCCGACCGCAACGACCCCGACCGGGGCCGCGACGACGAACCCGGCCGCGGTGACGGCCCGGCCGACCCCTTCGGCTTCGGCAACCTGCCGGGCATGCCGCCGGGCGGGCTGCCCGGGATGGGTGGCCTGCCGGGCATGGGCGGCCCCGGTGGTTTCGACGTCAACCAGCTCGGCCAGATGCTCACCCAGCTCGGGCAGATGCTCAGCCAGGCGCAGAACACCGGCGACGGCCCCGTCAACTACGACCTCGCCGCGCAGATGGCCACGCAGCAGCTCGCCGCCACCACCTCGTCGCTGACGGGGGCGCAGCGCGCCGCCGTGTCCGACGCGGTGAAGCTGGCCGAGCTGTGGCTCGACGCCGCCACCGAGTTCCCGGCCGGCGCCACGTCGACGAAGGCGTGGTCGGCGAGCGAGTGGGTCACCGCGAGCATGCCCACGTGGAAGCGCCTGTGCGACCCGGTGGCGCGCCGCATGTCCACGGCCTGGACCGACGCGCTGCCCGAGGAGGCGCGCGCCGCGGCCGGCCCGATGATGGCGATGCTCGGCCAGATGGGCGGGCTCGCGTTCGGCAGCCAGCTCGGGCAGGGCCTGGCGCAGCTCGCCGCCGAGGTGCTCACCTCCACCGACATCGGCATCCCGGTCGGCCCCGACCGCGTCGCGGCGCTGCTGCCGGAGAACGTCGAGAAGCTGACGCGCGACCTCGACCGCCCGGCCAGCGAGGTCCTGCTGTTCCTCGCCGCGCGCGAGGCCGCCCACCAGCGCCTGTTCGCCCACGTCGGGTGGCTCAGGGAGCGGCTGCTGCGCACCGTCGAGGAGTACGCGCAGGGCATCACGATCGACACCTCGAAGATCGAGGAGATGGCGCGGGGCATCGACCCGTCGAACCCCGAGGCCATCCAGGAGGCCATGGGCTCGGGCATGTTCGAGCCCGAGACCACGCCGGAGCAGAAGGCCGCGCTCGCGCGGCTGGAGACGCTGCTCGCGCTCATCGAGGGCTGGGTCGACGCCGTGGTGGCCGAGGCCGTCGGCGACCGCCTGCCCGGTGCCGAGGCGATGCGCGAGACGCTGCGGCGCCGTCGCGCGTCCGGCGGGCCGGCCGAGCAGACGTTCGCCACGGTCGTCGGGCTGGAGCTGCGGCCCCGGCGCCTGCGGGCGGCCGCGGAGCTGTGGCGCCTGCTCGGCGAGCAGCGCGGTGCCGCCGGGCGCGACGCGCTGTGGGCCCACCCGGACCTCATCCCGTCGGCCGACGACCTCGACGACCCGGCGGCGTTCGTCGCGCGCGACGAGGTGGGCGACCCGATCGCGGAGCTCGAGAAGCTCGCGGGCACCGACGCCGCACCCGACCCGGAGAACCCCGGCGCCGAGGACGAGAAGAAGGACCCCGAGGCGTAGTCCGCCTCCAGGCGCCGTCAGCCGGGCCCGGCCGCGAGGTCGGGCCCGGTCAGCGTCGTGGGCCCGGTGTCTGTGTCCGGCCCGGTGTCTGTGTCCGGCGGGGTGTCGGGCTCGTCGCCGTCGGTGCCGACCAGGCCCAGCCCGGCAGCCGCGGACAGCCCCTCGAGGTAGCCCATCGCGCGCTCGGTGCGGGGGTAGCGCCGCACCCAGGCCCAGAACGCGTCGTCGTGGCCGGGCTCGAGCAGGTGCGCGAGCTCGTGGACCAGGACGTAGTCGACGACCCAGCCCGGCGCGTCGCGGAGCCGCTCGCTGATCCGGATCGTGCGGTCGGCGGGCGTGCAGGAGGCCCAGCGGGTGCGCATCGTGGGCACCCAGCGGACGGTGGCGGGCACGGCGAGCCCGTCGAGGTGGCGGCGGTTGAGGTCGAGGCAGCGGCGCCGCAGCGCGTCGTCACCGGTGCGGCCCGGCGAGCGGCGGCGGGCCTCGCTGCGCTCCAGGCGGGCCACCATCTCGTCGACCCAGCGGCGCTCCTCGCTCTCGCTCATCCACCCCGGGATGAACACGATCACGGTGTCGCCCTCGCGCCGGGCGCTGACCATCCGCTTGCGACGGTCGCTGCGCCGGACCTCGACGGCCGTGGGCCACGCCATGCCACCGAGGGTAGTCCCCGCAGGTCACCGCGGGCGGGCCGGTGCGAGTTGTCCACAGGCCGTGGGCATCAACTGTGGACGGGCGGCACGCCGGGGCGCGGATCCGGCGACCATCGCCGCATGGACCTGCCGCCCCTGCTCTCCCTCGCCCCGCACCGCACGCTGCTGCCCGTCGGGGCGCGCACCCGCCGGATCGGGCTGTGCCCCGACGCGGGGCTGCTCGCCGACGACCTCGACCCGCCGCTGGCGCTGATGCTCGACGAGCTGGGCTCGGTGGTCGCGCCCGGGCCGCTCGTCGAGCGGGCGGCGGCGCGCGGGGCCGACCCGTCGGCGGCGCGGGCGCTGCTGGGCTCCCTGCTCGACGCGGGCGCGGTCGTCGACGCGTCCGCGGTGCGGCGGGTGGCCGCGCGGCGGGCGCACCACGTCGTGCTCGTCGTCGGCGACGGGCCGCTGGCGGCGGGCGTCGTCACGGGGCTGGTCGGGGCGGGGCTGGTCGGGGCCGGGCCGGTCGGGCCGGTCGGCGAGGCGCACCCGGGCGGTGCCGACGGGCGCGTGGGCACCGTGCACCTCGCCGCCGACGGGGTGGTCGGGGGCGCCGACCTCGGCACCGGCCTCCTCGACGCCGACCGGGGCGCGCGCCGCGGCAAGGCCGTTGCGCGGGCGGCGGCGCGGCTCGTGCCGGACGCCGTCGTCACGCCCCCGCCGCAGCGGCTCTCGCCCGACCTGGTGGTGCTCGCCGACGCCCAGGCGCCGCCGGCGCGGCTGGTCGACCGGCTCCTCGACGACGGCGTCGCGCACCTGCCCGTCCGGCTGCGCGACGGCGTGGGCGTCGTCGGGCCGCTCGTCCTGCCCGGCCGCACGGCGTGCCTGCGCTGCCTCGACCTGCACCGCGCCGACCGCGACCCCGGCTGGCCCGGCGTGGCCGCGCAGCTCGCCGGACGTCCGGGGCGGGCAGACCCCGCCTGCGTCGTCGCCACCGCCGCGCTGGGCACCGCCCAGGCCCTCGCCGCGCTCGACGCCAGCGCTCGCCCGCCCGTCCTCGACGCCGTGCTGGAGCTCGACGTGGCCGCCGCGACGCTGGTCACCCGCCACTGGTCGCGCCATCCGCGGTGCCCCTGCGGTGGGGCGCGCCACGCTCGGGCGACATGCGGGGGTGGTCCACCTCGGGGGAGACTGGAGTCGTGACGGACATCCCACGGCGCACCGCCGCCCGCACCGCCAAGCTCGCCAGCCTCCCCCTGGGGGCGGCGGGCCGGGCCGCCGCCGGCTGGGGACGCCGCCTCGCCGGGGGCGACGGCGACGAGATCTCCGCGCAGATGATGCAGAAGAGCGCCGAGCAGCTGTTCGCGGTGCTCGGCGAGCTCAAGGGCGGCGCCATGAAGTTCGGCCAGGCGCTGAGCGTGTTCGAGGCGGCCGTGCCCGAGGAGTACGCGGCGCCGTTCCGCGAGTCGCTGGTCAAGCTGCAGTCGGCGGCTCCGCCGATGCCGCCGCGCGACGTCGACCGCATGCTCTCCGAGCAGTTCGGCCGCGGCTGGCGCGGCCGGTTCACCGAGTTCGACGACACCCCGGCCGCGGCCGCGAGCATCGGCCAGGTGCACCGCGCGGTGTGGCGCGACGGGCGCGAGGTCGCGGTCAAGGTGCAGTACCCGGGCGCGGAGCAGGCGTTGCTGTCCGACCTGCGCCAGCTGTCCCGGATGAGCCGGCTCATGCAGCCGTTCCTGCCCGGCCTGGACATCAAGCCGCTGATCAGCGAGCTGCAGGACCGGATGGCCGAGGAGCTCGACTACCGCGACGAGGCCGACAACCAGCGCGCGTTCGCCGCGGCCTACGACGGCGACCCCCAGGTGCTGGTGCCGAAGGTCGTCGCGTCGGCGCCGAAGGCGATGGTCAGCGAGTGGGTCACCGGACGGAAGCTGTCCGACGTCATCGCCCGCGGCACGCAGGAGGAGCGCGACCACGCCGCGCTGCAGCTCTCGGAGTTCCTCTACGCCTCGCCCGAGCGGGTCGGGCTGCTGCACGCCGACCCGCACCCGGGCAACTTCCTGCTGCTCGACGACGGTCGCCTGATGGTGATCGACTTCGGCGCCGTGGCGCGGCTGCCCGACGGCATGCCGCGGCCGCTGTCGGAGATGCTGCGGCTCGCGCTGGCCGAGCGGCCCGTCGACCTGCTGGCGCACCTGCGCCGCGAGGGGTTCGTCCGGGCGGGCTCGCAGATGACGGCCGACGAGGCGATGGCCTACCTCGCGCCGTTCACCGAGCCGATGCACACCGAGTCGTTCCGGTTCGACCGCGCCTGGCTGCAGAAGCAGGCCGAGCGCGTCGGCGACCTGCGCAGCCCGCAGTTCAACACCGGCCGGGAGCTCAACCTGCCGGCCCAGTACCTGCTCGTGCACCGCGTCACGATGGGCACGATCGGGGTCCTCTGCCAGCTCGACGCCGACGTGCCGCTGCGGGGCATCGTCCAGCAGTGGAACCCGTGGATCTTCGAGGACTCCCCCGCGTCGGGCTGAGTCCCGCACCCCGCCCCGCGCACGCCGACGGCGCCCCGGTCGCGGGAGGACCGGGGCGCCGTCGGGTTCGGGGCGGCGCCGCGCAGAGGGCGCCGCAGGTCGGGTCAGGATGCTGTGTCGATCAGCGCGCCGTCGGTCGGCGCGCCGTCGATCAGTGCGCCGTGGATCACCGCACCGCGCGCCGCGCGCGGTCGGCGCGCCGCTGCGCGAAGGCCGCCAGGCGGGCCCAGGTGCGGCCCGCCACGAACTGGCGGGCCAGGGCGTGGTCGCGTGCGGCCTGTTCGGCCTCCTGCTGTCGGGATCGGGCCAGGGCTTCGTTCATGAGCAACATTCCGTGTCCTCGGGTGAGTCGGGCCTCGCGGTCGCGGACGGCGCCGGACGGGTACGGGGTGGCGGTGCTGATGAGGGTCATGGCGGGCTCCTGAGGGGTCGGTCGTGCTGGGGTGGTCAGGCCGAGGCCGCGGCGTACGCGCGGTCGCGGGCCAGGTCGGCCTTGCTGGGACGGCCCCGGGGCCGCTTGCGGGGGATGACGGCGCCGCGCTCGAAGATCTCGCCGCCCCACACCCCCCACGGCTCCTCGCGCGCGAGCGCGCCGGCCAGGCACTCGGCCCGGATCGGGCACGCCCCGCACAGCGCCTTGGCCTGCTCCAGCTCGCGGGGAGCCTCGGCGAACCACAGGTCGGCGTCGCCGGAGCGACAGGGCAGGTCGAGGCCGGCGCGGGGTGCCGCGTCGAGCAGGGACCCCAGAGGAGAGGCGGTGTCGCCACCCATCTGGTCGGGGTTGATCGCTCCGCCGTCCAACGGAACTGATCGGACTAGCACCGCACTACCTCCTGATACTCGAACCGGAGAACAAAAAAGCCGCGAACCCTGTCGGGTCCGCGGCTTCGACTGCTGCCGGTGAGTGTCGGCGTCTACTTGCGACACCTCACCGCGGACACACCTGTGCTGTTGTCGAGATCGATCCCTGCGGCCGTGATCACGGCCGGACGCGGCTTGCGCCCGCGGACGTACGCGGACGCCTGCGCGAAGCCGGCCTCGGTCCACAGACGGGTGCCGTGGACCGGGACGAGGGTGGTCGTCATCGTGATCATCGTGGGCACCTCCTCAGTGGATGGTCGTGGCGCGGGACGGGCCGGTGCAGTCCGTCGGGGAGTTACGTTAGGGATACCCCGCCGGGGTGGGCAACCTATTTACGGAAACTTTCTCCGACGGAGTCCGGAACTCGCCGGACGCGCGGCTCAGAGGTCGCTGACCAGCGCGAGGACGGCGGGTCCGTAGCGGTCGAGCTTGCGGGCGCCGATGCCGGGGATCGACACCAGCGCGGCGCTGTCGGCGGGGCGGTGCTCGGCGATCGCGGTGAGGGTGGCGTCGGTGAACACCACGTAGGCCGGCACCTGCTGCTCCCGGGCCTCCTCGGCCCGCCAGCCGCGGAGGCGGTCGAGCAGCTCGGTGTCCACGTCGGACGGGCAGTCGGAGCAGCGGCGCATCTTCAGCGCGTCGACGCCCAGCAGCGGCGACCCGCACACCCGGCAGCGCGGCTTGCTGCCCGCCGCGGTCGGCGCGGCGATGCGCGAGGCGGGGTGCGCGTCGGGGATGAGGCCGTGCAGGAAGCGGCTGCGGCGGCGCTTGCGGGCCCCGCCGGGCTGGCGCGAGAGGGCCCAGGACAGCGCGAGGCGGCGCCGGGCGCGCGTCACGCCGACGTAGAGCAGGCGGCGCTCCTCCTCGATCGCGGCCTCGTCACCGTCGGCGTGCTGGATCGGGAGCGTGCCGTCGGCGAGGCCGACGAGGAACACGACGTCCCACTCCAGGCCCTTCGCCGCGTGCAGCGACGCCAGCGTGACGCCCTGCACGGCGGGCGGGTGGGCGGCGTCGGCGCGGATGTCGAGCTCGGCGCAGAAGCGGCGCACGTCGGCGTCCGGCTCGTCGGCGACGAGCTGCTCGGCCAGCTCGACGATGGCCAGCAGCGACTCCCACTGCGCCCGCTGCGCCGCACCGCCGGGCGGCTCGGCCGACAGCCCGACGGGGGCCAGCACGTCGCGCACGGCGTCGACCAGCGGGTCGGTGCGCCCGCTCGCCATCCGCAGCACGCTCATCGCCTTGCGCACCTCGGGGCGGGAGAAGAACCGCTCGCCCCCGCGCACCTGGAACGGGACGCCCGCCGCGGTGAGCGCCTGCTCGTACGCCTCGGACTGCGCGTTGATCCGGAACAGGACGGCGATCTCACCGGCCTGCACGCCCTCCTCGTCGACGAGCCGGCGGATCTGCGCGGCGACGGCGGCGGCCTCGGCGGGCTCGTCGTCGTACTCGGTGAAGTCGGGCTCCGGGCCGGGCGGGAGCTGGCCGATGAGCGCGAGTCTGCTGCCGGCCGCGCGGCCGCGGGCGGCGCCGATCAGCGTGTTGGCGCACGCCACGACCTGCGGCGTGGAGCGGTAGTCGCGCTGCAGCCGCACGACGACGGCCTCGGGGAAGCGGCGCGGGAAGTCGAGCAGGTGCTTCGGGGTGGCGCCGGCGAAGGTGTAGATCGTCTGGTTGGCGTCGCCGACGACGGTGAGGTCGTCGCGGTCGCCCAGCCAGGCGTCGAGGACGCGCTGCTGCAGCGCCGTGACGTCCTGGTACTCGTCGACGACGAAGCAGCGGTAGCGGTCGCGGAACTCCTCCGCCACGTCGGCGTTCTCCTCGAGCGCGGCGGCGGTGTGCAGCAGCAGGTCGTCGAAGTCGAGCAGCTCGGCGCGGTTCTTCAGCGCCTCGTACCCGGCGTAGACGGCGGCGACCTGCTCGGCCGGGCCGGGGATGTCACGGCTGCGCTTCGCCACCTCCGCGGCGTAGTCGCCGGGCGTGATCAGCGAGGCCTTGGCCCACTCGATCTCGCCGGCGAAGTCGCGCAGCGAGGCGGCGTCGGTGCCGACCTTGAGGCGCGCGGCGGCCTGCCCGACGATGCGCAGCTTGCCCTCGAGGATCTGCCACTGGTCGCCGCCGACGACCCGCGGCCAGAAGTAGCGCAGCTGGCGCAGGCTCGCGGCGTGGAACGTGCGGGCCTGCACGCCGGACACGCCCAGGCTCCGCAGGCGCGTGCGCATCTCCCCCGCGGCGCGCGCCGTGAACGTCACCGCGAGGACCTGCCCCGGCGCGACGTGCCCCGTGCTCACCAGGTGGGCGATGCGGCGGGTGATCGTGCGGGTCTTGCCGGTGCCCGCGCCCGCCAGGACGCAGACGGGTCCCCGGGGGGCGGTGACCGCGGCCCGCTGCTCGTCGTCCAGACCCGAATCACGCACGGGACCATCCTGGCACCCGCGCCGGGAAGAGGTGCGCCCGCCGCACGGTTGAAGGGGGCATGTCCCAGGTGACGATGTACTCGACGACGTGGTGCGGCTACTGCCGGCGCCTCAAGCTGCAGCTCGACCAGGCCGGGATCCCGTACACGGAGATCGACATCGAGCGCAACGCCGACGCGGCCCGGTTCGTGGAGGGCGTGAACGGCGGCAACCAGACCGTCCCGGTGATCCTGTTCCCGGACGAGACGACCGCCACGAACCCGAGCCTGGCGCAGGTGAAGGCCAAGCTCGCCGCCTAGCCGGCTGGCACACACCTCCCGGGGCTCGCACACAGGTTCTGCCCTGTGTGCGAGCCCCGGAGCCTGTGTGCGAGCCGGTCAGGAGAGGCGTTCGCGCAGGCGAGCCGCCGTCGCGCGGAAGTCGGTCAGGTCGCTCCAGAGCCAGCGCAGGACGCGCAGGTCGAGGTCGCGCAGGGCGTCCTCGCGGGCCTTCTCGGCCACCAGGACGTCGGCCGCGGTCCGGCCGGGCGGCACGAGGCGCCCGTACTTGACGAGGCCGTCGAACTCGCCGAGGACGCGCTTGCGCGGCCACCAGAAGTCGACGGTGCCGACGTGCGCGCCGCCCCGGTCGACGAACTCGTGCTGCAGCTCCGGCGCCGGGAGCCCCGCCTGCGCGATCGCGACGCGGCTGCGCGACTCGCCGACACTGCGGCTTCCGCCGTCCGCGAACGCCAGGACGCGGCGGGCCCGCGGCGCCCCCGGCCACCCCTTCTGCCGGGCGATCGCCCGCGCCAGGGAATCGGCGTCGACGGTGCCGCTCGCCAGCGCGGCGTCGGCGACGACCACGGCCTGCGTGAACGGCGCCGTGCGCGCGACGTCGGCGACCGTCCGCGGCGCGTCGGTGACCAGGACGCCGTCGAGCCAGGTGACCTCGTCGTCGCGCAGGCGGGCCGCGTGGACGTGCACGGCCGGGTCGACCCGCCCACCCGTGCGCCGCGACCGCGTGGCGTGCACCGCCCCGAGCGGCAGGCCCCAGACCGGCCAGCCGTGCAGGAGGGCCGCCGAGGCGTGGCTGAAGACCGCGTCGGCGCACAGCTGCTCCGACGCCGCCCGCACCGCGGTGAGGTGCCGGGTGGCGTGGTCGTCGGGCAGCGGGCCGTCGACGTAGGCGCCGCGCCGCACGACCCCCAGCTCCCCCGCCCGGACGCGCTGCCGGACCTCGTCGTCGGAGTACCCGGCGGCCCGCAGGCCGGTCCGGAGGTGCACCGCGGGCGCCGTGGACGTCATGCCCCGAATGCTCGGCGGGCGGGAGCCGCGGCGACAGGGGCGCAGGATTCCTGGGGACAACCGCCGCGCGATGTGGACAACCCAGCGGCTCGCACACACCTCCCGGGGGGCGCACACAGGTCCGGACCTGTGTGCGAGCCCCGGAGCCTGTGTGCGAGCCCGGTGGTTAGAGCGCGGCCCAGGCCTCGATCATGCTGCGGGCGATGCTCACGCTGCCCGGGAGGAGGAAGGGGGCCTCGCCGCTCGCCGACCAGTCGCCCTCCCCCAGCGCCGCGCGGACGTCGGCCCGCGTGGCCCAGAACGCCTCCGCGATCTCGCCGTCGGCCGGGACCAGGGTGACCGAGGGGTCGGCGACGGCGTGGAAACCGACCATCAGGCTCCGCGGGAAGGGCCACGACTGGCTGCCCAGGTACCGGACGTCGGAGACGGTGGCGCCGACCTCCTCGTGGATCTCCCGGAGCACGCACGCCTCCAGCGACTCCCCCGCCTCGACGAACCCGGCGAGCACCGAGTAGCGCCGCGCCGGCCACACCGGCTGCCGCGCGAGCAGCACCCGCGCGTCCGGGCCGGTGCCGCCGTCGTGCACCAGGCAGATGACGGCGGGGTCGGTGCGCGGGTACTCCTCGTGCCCGGCCGCCTCGCAGTGCCGGTGCCAGCCGGCGTTCGCCGGGTGGGTCGGCGAGCCGTCGCGCGAGCAGAAGCGCGCGGAGTCGTGCCAGTTCAGTGCGGCGACCGCGGTGGTGAACAGGCCCGCGCCCAGCGCGTCGAGCACGGCCCCGGTCATCCGCAGGTCGACCCACTCGCTCGGGTCGTCGCCCGCGAGCAGGTCGGGCTTGCCGCGCACCGCCCAGTAGGCGATGTGGTCGCGCTCGCCGAGCAGCACGGCGTCGGGGGTGGGGGCGTCGCCCGACGTCGCCCGGGTCTTGAGCCGGGCCCCGCCCGCGGCGACGTCCCAGCTCCCGGCGTCGGCGGCGCGGAAGCCGCCCTGGGGGGCGGCGTCCCACTCGACCGGCGTGCGCCCCTCCGGGTCGACGACGACGAGCCGCGCCGACGGCCAGCCGGCCACCTGGCGGGCGGTGTCGGTGCGCAGCGGCTCGTCGCGCAGGACGCCCGAGCGGGACAGGACGGGCGGGGCGAGCAGGTCGAAGTCGATCACGGGGCGATCCCGCCCAGCGCCCGCACCCGCGGCCCGATGACCTCGGCGTCGCCGACGACCACCCCGGAGAACCCGGTGGGCGCGAAGAACCGCAGCGCGGCGTCGGCCACCTCGTCGACGGTGACCGCGGCCAGCCGTGCGGGGTGCCCGCGCAGCCAGTCGAGGTCGAGCCCGACCGACGCCAGCCCGGCGATGGTCGACGCGAGGCCGCCCTGGTTGTCGAGCGAGATCAGCAGCGAGCCGACCGCGTAGCTGCGGGCCGCGTCGATCTCCTCGGCCGTGGGCGGCACCGCGCAGAGCCGGCCCAGCTCGTAGCGGGTCTCCAGCAGCGCGGCCGCGGTGACGTCGCTGGCCACGTCGGTGTCGACGCCCAGCACCGCGCCGCCGGGGATGAACTCCGGCCCGGAGTGCGCGCCGTAGGTGTAGCCCTTGTCCTCGCGGATGTTCTCCATCCAGCGCGAGGAGAAGTAGCCGCCGAACACCAGGTTGGCCAGCTGCAGGGCGGCGTAGGCGGGGTCGTCGCGCGGCACGGCGGGACCCGAGAGCCGCAGCTGCGACTGCACCGACCCGGGCCGGTGCACCAGGACCAGCTCGCCGGGCACCGGGTACGGCGGCGCGGAGAGCTCGAGCGCGGTGCGGTCGGAGGTCCAGGACCCCAGGGCCCGCTCGACGGCCGCGACCGCGGCGGCCGGGTCGACGTCGCCGACGAGCGTGAGCGTCGACCCCCGCGGCACCAGCGACGCCGCGTGCGTGGCCCGCACCCGCTCCGCCGTGACCGCGGTGACGGCCTCGGCCGTGGGCATCTCGGCGGTGATCGGGTGGTCGCCGAAGCGGACGCGCTGCAGCGCCTCGCGCGCGATCGTGCGCGGCTGCGCGCGGGCCACCGCGATGCGCTCGACGAGCCGCTCCCGCTCGCGCGCCACCTCGTGGTCGGGGTGGGTGGCGCCGGTGAGGACGTCGGCGAGCACGTCGAGGATCGTCGCCAGCCCGTCGGCGAGGCCCGAGCCCGCGATCAGCAGGCGCTCCGGGTCGACGCTCGCGCCGAGGTCGGCGCCGACGGCGGCCAGCTCGTCGTCGATGGCGACGCGGTCGCGCGTGGCGGTGGCCGTCAGCAGGGTCTCCGACAGCAGCTCCGCGATCGCCGGGTGCCCGCTGCCGGGCGCCGGGTCGGCGAACGGGACGCGCAGGCGCAGCTCCACCATCGGGACGCTGGCGCGGCGCGCGACGAGCACGCGCAGGCCGTTGGCCAGCGTCGTCCCGGTGACGTCGGGCAGCGGCACCTCCCGCGTGACGCCGAGCGCGGGCAGCGGCCGGGGACCGGCGGGCGTGCGGCCGATCTGCTCCGCGGAGCGGTGGGTCGCGGTGGTCATGCGCTCTCCTCCTGAGCGGCGGCGGGCTCCACCAGCAGCACGCCCCGCCCGGCCCCGCGCAGGGACGCCGCGGCGTCCCGCACCTGGTC
Source organism: Pseudonocardia broussonetiae (assembly GCF_013155125.1). NCBI lineage: Bacteria > Bacillati > Actinomycetota > Actinomycetes > Pseudonocardiales > Pseudonocardiaceae > Pseudonocardia > Pseudonocardia broussonetiae. The sequence goes on from NZ_CP053564.1 coordinate 538,158, forward strand.
GGGGGTGACGGCGGCGAGGCGCCCGGGCAGCTCGTCGGTGATCTCGGCGCGGCCGTAGAGCAGCTCGCGCGCCCCGAGGCCGAGCATGCGGTACATGACGCGGTCGTTCTCCTGGTGCGCGCCGGCCGACCAGCGCGCGACCTGGCGGGCCAGCTCGTCGGCGCTCGGGCCCTGCGCGGCCAGCTTCTCCAGCTCCTCGTCGACGGCGCCGAGCACGCGGTCGGGGTCGACCGCGGCCGGGTGCACCGCGGTGACGGTGAACGTGTCGGGGTCGCGGGCGTCGAGCGAGCCCATGAGCCCGGCCGAGGCGGAGACGTCGGTGACGATCCCGTCGGCGTGCACGAGCCGGCGCTGCAGGCGCGCGGCCTCGCCGTCGCCGAGCACCGACGCCAGCAGCATGTGGGCGAGGTAGCCGTCGAGGTCGGCGGCCGGGTCGGGGAGCCGGAAGCCCATCGCGAGCGCGGGCAGCGGCGCGTGGGCGTCGGGGACGACCTGGCGGCGCTCGGCGCCGGGCACCGGCTCGGCGAAGCTCGGGCGCACCGGCGTCGGGCGGGCGGGGATGTCGCCGAAGTGCTTCTCCACCAGCGCGAGCGTCTCGTCGACGTTGATGAACCCGGCGACGGTGACCTGCGCGTTGCCCGGCGCGTAGTAGGTGTCGAAGAACGCGGCGGCGTCGTCGAGGGAGGCCTGCTCGAGCTCGGAGAAGTCGCCGTAGCCGTTGTGCGCGTTGGGGAAGGTGTCGTAGAGGACCGGCGGCAGCAGGATCCAGGGGAAGCCGCCGTAGGGCCGGTTGAGGACGTTGAGGCGGATCTCCTCCTTCACGACGTCGACCTGGTTGCGCAGGTTCTCGACCGTGAGCAGGGGCGCGCGCAGGCGGTCGGCCTCCAGGAACAGCGCCCGCTCCAGGGCCGCTGCGGGCAGCACCTCGAAGTAGTCGGTGTAGTCCTGGTGGGTCGAGCCGTTGAACACCCCGCCCGAGCTCTGCACGTGCCGGAAGTGCGCGAGCTTCTCCAGGCTCTCGCTGCCCTGGAACATGAGGTGCTCGAACAGGTGCGCGAACCCGGTGCGCCCCTGCGGCTCGGACCGGAACCCGACGTCGACGTGCACGGCGACGCCGACGACGGGGGTGGCGGGATCGGGGACGAGCAGGACCCGCAGCCCGTTGGGCAGGGTCGTTCGATGCAGCACGCCCCGAATCTAGCCGTTGCCGGACAACCCCGTTCCCGGGCGGCAGTCGACGTACTCGAAGTACTGCTCGTCGGCGGCCGCGACCGACACCTCGTGGTAGAGCCGCAGCCGCGCCGAGGGACCCGTCGTCGTCAGGTACCTCATGGCCGCCCCGAAGATCGCGACGTGCGTCGGGTGCGACTCCGACCAGCGCTCCAGCGCGTCGAGGCTGCGCCACCAGCTCATGCCGAAGGTGCGGTCGACGGGCCGGGCGTCCTCGACGACGGTGAGGTAGCGGTTGGTGCGGCAGCCGACCGCGCTCCCCTCGTCGCGCAGGAAGTCCATGCCCGCGCGCAGCACCGGCTCGACCTCCTCGAGGTACATCACGCGCTCGGCGCCGTCGGTGTCGGTCCAGTCCTGGCCGGAGCGGATGAGGCAGGCGGCGTGCTGCGGACGCACCCGCACGCGGCCGCCGTCGCGCTCGACGACGGGCTCCCCGACCGGGGCCATCGCGTCGGTCTGCGAGAGCGGGATGCGGTCGCGCATGCCGCCCCAGTAGCCGTGCTCCTGGACCTCGCCCGACAGCCCCTCGGCCAGCACGGCGACGCCCTCGGGCCGCCCGGTCGAGGAGAACAGCGTCTCGTGCTCCTCGACGGTGGGGCGCAGGACCTCGGCCCAGCGCCCGTTGCCGTCGCGCACGCCGTCGCCCAGCCAGGAGTCGCGGTGCGCGTCCCACCAGCGGTCGAACTGCTCCGGGTCGTCCCAGTAGGCGATCGACACGGTCTCGCCGTCGCCCCGCGCCCGGTCGTGGTGTCCGGGCCCGTCGGCGGCGGCCAGCGCCGCGTCGATCGGGGCGAGCAGGCCGGGCGGCGGGTCGTCGCCGTCGTGCTGCAGGCCGAGGTAGGCCATGACGACCTGGCGCACCGACGTCGCCGAGCGCGCCACGTAGGACGGGTAGGGCGGCGCGTAGTCGTCGGGGACCCGGCGGTGGCGGGTGCGGGTGGTGACGAGGTGGTCGGGGATCGCGGACTCGATCACGCCGGCACCTCCGCGCGCAGCGCCGGCTCGGGCTCCACGTCCCCGCCGATCTCGACGCCGGGCGCGGTGAACGGGACCACGCGGTCGCCGGGCGTCCTGTTGAGCAGCAGCCGGGTGACGTCGGGGCGCGAGTAGTGACCCGCCGGGTCGGCCGCGGCCTTGGCCAGGGAGATCATGCCCAGGTCGATGTCGGCGTAGAGCAGGCCCTCGGCGTCGGGCGCGAGGCGCTCGGCGATCTCCTGCCCGTCGGGGGCGAAGATCCGCGCGTGCCCGCCGCCGGGCTGGAGCAGGGCGCGCTTGGTGTCGTCGGTGCAGAGCAGCTCGATCATCTCCGGCGAGACCGTGGCACACGGCGCGAGCACGAAGCACCCGCCCTCGACGGCGTAGACGCGGCTCGCGGACGTGTTGACCTCCGGGCCGAGCGCGTACGCCCCGCCGACGTAGAGCGAGAAGCTGGGCCACGCGCCGACGTGCACCTGCTCGTCCTGGGCGTACATCGCGTACTTCGACAGCGGCTGCAGGTGCTCCCAGCAGCACAGCCCGCCCAGGCGGCCCAGCGGCGTCGCGTGCACCGAGAGGTCGGAGCCGTCGCCCTCGCCGAAGACCGTCCGCTCGACGTGGGTGGGCTTGAGCTTGCGGCGCCGCGCGATCGTCTCCCCGTCCGGGCCGATCGTCCACTGCGCGATGTAGAGGCTGCCGCCGCGGCGCTCGGACAGCCCCAGCGAGACGGTGATGGAGTGCTCCCGCGCGGCGGCGGCGATGCGGTCGGCCTGCGGCGAGCCGTAGACCAGCGAGTTGTCGAAGTAGCGCTGGACGAACTGCATGCCCCAGGCCGGGGAGTCGAGCCAGATGAACCACGGGTAGCCGGGCAGCCAGGTCTCCGGGAAGCCGATCAGCTCGGCCCCGTGGGCGGCGGCCTCGGCGATCAGCGCCACCGTCCTGTCGACGCCGGCGTCGAGGTCGAGGAAGGCGGGCGCGGCCTGCACGGCGGCGGCGCGGAACTGCGGGTGGGTGCTCATGGCCGACGAGCCTGGCGACGCGGCGGCCCCCGCGGTGGACCCTGCGTGTCGACCTCGTTGACTCTGCGGGTCAGGGCCTTGCCGGGCGGGGTCGCCGTCCCTACCGTCGGTCCATGGCCCGCCTGCTCACCACCGACGAGGTGGACGCGCGCGACCGGCTGGCCTTCTGGAACGACGCCGTCTCCGACGCCTACGTGCAGCTCGCCTGCGACGCGCCCGGTGACGACGTCGTCGGCGACATCCGGATCGACTCGCTGGCCACGCTGGAGCTCTCCCGCGTCACGGCGACGGCGCAGCACGTGCACCGCACGCCGTCGCTGATCGCGCGGGCGGCCGAGGACCGGTTCCTGGTGAGCATCCAGACCTCGGGCGTCGGGCGGATCAGCCAGGACGACCGCACGGCCGTGCTGCACGCGGGCGACTTCGCGCTCTACGACTCCACGCGCCCCTACCGCCTCGACTTCGACGGCCCGTTCCAGCAGTACGTCCTCATGCTGCCCGGGCCGACGCTGCGCTCCCAGCTGCGCGACGCGACCGACCTGACCGCGCGGAGCGTGCGGGGCTCCCGCGGCGCCGGGCACCTGATGATCGAGATGATCCGGACGCTGGCCGCCGACATCGCCGTGCTCGAACCCGCCGCCGCGGCCGCGGTGGCGCAGAGCGTCGGGCACATCGTGGTGGCCGGGCTGAGCTCGCTGGGCGGCGAGGCGCCCGAGCCGTCGCTGGAGGCGCGCCGGGAGCAGGTGCGGGCGGTCGCGCGGGCCCGGCTGCGCGACCCCGACCTGTCGGTCGCGATGATCGCCGGGCAGCTGCACGCGTCGGTGAGCACGCTGCACCGGGCGTTCGCCGGGGAGCCGTGCTCGATCGCGGAGTGGATCCGGGCCCAGCGCCTCGACGCCGTGCGCGCCGACCTCTGCGACCCCGCGCTGCGCCACCGCACGATCGGCGACCTCGCCCTGTCCTGGGGCTTCGTCGACGCCTCGCACTTCAGCCGGGCGTTCCGCGCGCGGTTCGGGAGCACCGCGCGCGAGGTGCGTCAGGCGGGGAGCACGACGAACTGGCGCAGCGACAGGTCGACGTAGGTGACCGGGCCGCGCGGGCCCGGGGTGTGGTCGACGTTGATGCCGGTCTCGGGCAGGCCGAGGAGCTTGTAGCCGTCGAGCAGGCGCGTCGTGGTGTTCCAGAAGACGCCGGTGCCGGTGTAGGCGTCGATGAACGCGGTCGCGGCGTCCTCGTCGGTGGCGCAGACCGACGCGGCCAGCCCGGACGTCTCGCGGGCGGCGGTGAGTGCGGCGTCGAGCGGGCCGTCGACGGTCGCGACCGTCACGTGGGCCTCGGAGCCGGAGTCGAGCGCCCACTCGTGGCCGAGCGGGTGGTCGTGCGGGGCGAGGCTGGGGACGATGTCGCGGTCGGCCAGCGCCTCCTCGGCGACGGGCCAGAGCCGCTCGTAGGCGTCGGCGTCGATGAGCAGGAGGTTGAGGCGGTTGCAGACGCCGAGGCGGTCGGTCGACTCGGTGACCAGCCGCGTGACGTCGTCCTCGTCGGCGCTGCCGTGCAGGTAGAGCACCCCGCCGCCGTCGGCGTGGGCGAGCACGCGGGTGCCCGCCGCGGCGCCGAGCGCGGAGAGCCGGCGCGTGATGTCACCGCTGCCGCGGACGACCACGAGCGGCACGAGGTCGGGCAGCCCGACGAGCGCGTCGGCGCCGGCGTGGCCGGGGGTCGGCACGAGCTGCACGGCGTCGGCGGGCACGCCGTGGCGCTCCAGGGCCGGGGCGAGGACGAGCTCGACCAGCGCCGTCGCGCTGCCCAGCGCGGCCGCCCCGGTGCGCAGGACGGCGGCGCTGCGGGCCTTGAGGACCTGGGAGGCGACGTCGACGGTGACGTTGGGACGCGCCTCGAACACCGCCCCGATGACGCCGACGGGCACGCGCCGCTCGAACACCCGCTCCCCCGTGGGCAGCGTGCGGACCTCGCGCTGCAGCGGGGGCTCGGGGGTGTCGGCGAGGACGTCGAGCTGGGTGGCCATCTCCGCGATGCGCTCGGGGGTGAGGCGCAGGCGGTCGAGGAGGCCGGCGGCCATGCCGTTCTGCTCGGCGGCGGTGACGTCGGCGTGGTTGGCCTCGAGGAGGTCGCGGGAGCGCTCGCGCAGCAGCTCGGCGGCCGTGCGGAGGGCGGCGTCGACGGCGGCCCCGCCCGCGGCCCGCACGCCCGGGGCCGCGGCGGCGGCGCGGAGGGCGGCCTCGCGGACGGCGGTGTGCTCGGGGGTCTCGGGGGTTCCGGCGTTCCCGGGAGTCCCGGTGGGGGTGTCGACGCTGCTGCTCACACCGGAGAGGTTGCCACGCCGGTCCGGCGGGTGGGCGTGGGGCTCGGGCGGGGCGGGGTTCGGCGGGGGTGGGGCGGCGGTTCAGGCCGGAACGGCGTGCACGACCACGTTGTCCTCGTAGTGCCCGGTCGCCCGGTCGAAGTCCCCGCCGCAGGTGATCAGGACGAGGCCGGGCGGGCCGTCGCCGGTGAACAGGTCGGCGGGCAGGTCGGCCTTGGGGTACTCCCGACGCGCGGTGACCGCGTAGCGCAGCTCCCGCCCGTCGGCACCCCGCACGACGACCTCCTCCCCCGGCTCGACCTCGCGCAGCACGGCCAGAGCCCCGAGCCCGGCCTCCGCGGTGTCCACGTGCCCGGCCAGCACCGCGGACCCCCGCCCGCCGACGAGCGGGCCGGGCGACCACCAGCCGACCGTCCGCGGGTCGGCGGGCAGCTCCATCGCGCCCGTCGGCGCGGTGCCGACCGGCACGACAGGGGCCCGGACCGCGCGGCCCGGGATCTCCACGGTCACCGGGGTGGTGCCCGGAGTCGCGGGCAGGGCGGAGACCACGACCGGCGGCACCACCCCCACGTCCGCCGCACCCGACCCGGACAGCAGCAGCGCGGAACCGGCCACCAGGCACGCGAGACCCGCGCCGGCGGCCAGGAGGACCGGCCACCGGCGCAGGAAGGGCCGGCGCAGCGAAGGCCGGCGCAGGGAGGGCCGGCGCACGGAGGGCCGGGCAGTCAGGAGTCCTGGCGGCGGCGCACCGCGCCACCCGCCAGCGCGGCCCCACCGAGCAGCACGACCCCGCCGCCGAGCAGGCCGACCGCGAGCAGCGTGCCGTCGTCGGAGGCCTGGCCGCCGCTGCCGGCCTCGACCGCGGTGGGCGCGTCGGCCCCGGCCGCGGTGGAGGCGCCGGCCAGCCCGGCGGCGAGGGCGTCGAGCCGGGCGAGGGCCTGCTCGGCGGCGGCCTTCGCCTCCGGCGACGCGTCGGGCGAGGCGAGCACGGCCTCCGCGGCGCTGCGGGCCTGCGCGATCGCCTCGCCGGCGGCGCGCAGCCAGGCCTGGTCGAAGGGCTGCCCGGTGCGGGCGCCGAGGTCGGCGAGCTGCGCCTGCTGCTCGGGGGTGAGCGCGTCGGTGACGGCGACGCCCTGCCCCTCCGCGAGCGCGCGGAGCTGCTCGGTCAGCGACTCGGCGTCGGAGGAGAGCTGCCCGCCGAGGCCGCGGACCTGGTCGCCCGTGCCCTGGTCCTGGCCCAGCCCGCCGAGCGCGGCGAGGCCCGTCGCGGCGGTGAGGGCCTGGCCCAGCGCGGCGCCCTGCTCACCGACGCCCGTGGACGCGGCGGCCGGGGCCGGGGCCGCCGGGGCGGGTGCGGCCGGAGCGGGGGCGGCGGGCTCCGGCGACGAGCAGGCCGCGACGGTGGCGAGGGCGAGCGCGGCGAGCACCGTGCCGGTCGTGCGGATCGTGGTGCGGGTCATCGTGCGGACCTCCGGGGAGCGGGGAACGGACGCCCGGAGGGTGGCCCGGGCGGCGTCGCACCGCCGGACGGAGTGGATCAATCCCCCCGATGGGGTGAGACCCCGGCGACACGGGCCGCGGACCAATCGCGTTGACCTCCACCCGGGTTCAGGGAGCACGATCGACGCATGACCGCTCCCACCCCCGTCCGCACCGAGCTGTTCGGGCCCGACCGCCGCTCGACCACCGTCGGGCTGGTCCTGCTGATCAGCCTGGTCGCGTTCGAGGCGATGGGGGTCGGGACGGCGATGCCCGCGCTGGTCGCCGACCTCGGGGCCGTGTCGATGTACGCGTGGCCGTTCGTGGCGTTCATGGCGGCGTCGGTCTTCGGCACGGTGCTGGGCGGGCGGTGGTGCGACCGGGCCGGGCCGCGCGTGCCGCTCGTCGTCGCGCCGGTGCTGTTCGGGCTGGGCCTGCTCGTCGCGGGCACCGCGGCCACGATGCCGCAGCTGCTGGTGGGGCGGCTCTTCCAGGGGCTCGGGGCGGGCGCGCTGGGCGTCGGCGTCTACGTCCTCATCGCGCTGGTCTACCCCGAGCGCGCGCGGCCCGCGGTGTTCGGGCTGATCAGCTCGGCGTGGGTGCTGCCGTCGCTGATCGGGCCGCCGGTGTCGGGCGTCGTCACCGAGGCGGTGTCGTGGCACTGGGTGTTCCTGGGGCTGGTGCCGTTCGTGGTGCTCGCGGTGGCACTGGTCGTCCCGGCCGTGCGACGGCTGGGGCCGCCCGACCCCGGGCGCGCCGCCGCGCAGGCGCGCCCCGGGCTCGTGCCCGCCGCGGCGGCCGCGGCGGTGGGTGTGTCGGGGCTGAGCTGGGCCGCGCAGCAGGAGGGCGCCGCGGGCGCCGTCGTCGCCGCGGTGGCGGTGCTGCTGCTGGTGCCGGCGGTGCCGCGGCTGCTGCCGCGCGGGGTGTTCCGCTCCGGGCGCGGCGTGCCGACCGTCGTCGTCGCCCGCGGGCTGCTCGCCGGGGTGTTCTTCACCGTCAACTCCTACCTGCCGCTGATGCTCAACGGCACCCACGGCTGGACGCTCGCCGCGGCCGGGCTGCCGCTGATCGTCGGGTCGCTGGGCTGGTCGAGCGCGGCGGCGTGGCAGGGGCGGCGCCCCGACCTCCCGCGCGCCCGGCTGCTGCGGATCGGCTTCTGCGCGCTCGGCGCCGGGACGGCGGGCATGCTGCTCGTGGCCCCGGCGTGGGGGCTGCCGTGGCTGGCGCTGCCGTTCTGGGCGCTCGCGGGCGTCGGGATGGGGCTCGGGTTCTCGTCGGTGTCGTTCCTGCTGCTGCAGAAGTCCGAGCCGGAGGCGGTCGGCTTCCACAGCTCGGCCGCGCAGATCGCCGACCAGCTCACGACCGCGCTGATGATCGGGCTGGGCGGCGCGCTGCTGGCGCTGCTCGTGTCGCCCGCCGTCGCGCTGCCGGTGCTGGTGGCGGTGCTCGTCGGGCTGGCCGCGCTGGGTGCCGTGGTCGCCGGGCGGGCCGCCTAGCGGCGCTTGCGGCCCTTCGGGTTCGACGGCGGCGGCACGACCGGGCCGATGTCGCCGTCGGGCGCCGTGTCGAGGTCGACGATCACCGGCGCGTGGTCGCTGGGCCCGGTCCCCTTGCGCGCCAGGCGGTCCACCCACGCGGCGGCGACGCGCCCGGCCGGGTCGGCGCCGGCGAGCACGAGGTCGATGCGCATGCCCTGGTCCTGGTGGAAGCGGCCGGCGCGGTAGTCCCAGTAGCTGAAGAACCGCTCGGACGGCCAGCGGTCGCGGACGACGTCGTGCAGGCCGAGGTCGCGCAGCGTCGTCAGGGCGCCGCGCTCGGCCGGCGTCACGTGGGTGGAGTCGACGAACAGCGCGGGGTCCCAGACGTCGTCGTCGGTCGGGGCGATGTTGACGTCGCCCGCGATGACGGTCGTGGCCGGGTCGTCGACGGAGGCGGCCAGCGCGGCGAGCCACTCGAGCTTGTAGGCGTAGTGCGGGTCGCCGGGAGTGCGGCCGTTGGGGACGTAGACCGACGTGACGCGCAGCCCGCCGCAGGTCGCGGTGACGGCGCGGGCCTCGACGGCCTCCTGGAACGCCGGCACCGCGGGCAGGGCGCGGCGCACGTCCTCCAGGCCGACGCGCGAGAGCAGCGCGACGCCGTTCCAGCGCCCCTCCCCCACGTGCGCGACCTCGTAGCCGCGCTCCTTGAGCGGGGCGTCGAAGTGCTCGGCGAAGGCCTCGTCGGACAGCTTCGTCTCCTGCAGGCACACCACGTCGGGCGCGCGCTCGTCGAGCCAGGGCAGGAGCCGGGGAAGGCGGGACAGGGCGGAGTTCACGTTCCACGTAGCCAGACGCACGGTCCGCACGCTACCGTCGGAGGAGTTTGTTCAACGACCGAACAAAGGAGTCGAGACATGGTGCAGCCCACCCGCGAGGACCGCTTCAGCTTCGGGCTGTGGACCGTCGGCTGGCCGGCCCGGGACCCCTTCGGCGACGCGACGCGCCCCGCGCTCGACCCCGTCGAGTCCGTGCACCGGCTGTCGGACCTGGGCGCGTACGGCGTCACGTTCCACGACGACGACCTCATCCCCTTCGGCTCGTCCGACGCCGAGCGCGACCGGATCGTCTCCCGCTTCCGCGGCGCGCTCGACGAGACCGGCCTCGTGGTCCCGATGATGACCACCAACCTGTTCACGCACCCCGTGTTCAAGGACGGCGCCTTCACCAGCAACGACCGCGCGGTGCGCCGGTTCGCGCTGCGCAAGGTGCTGCGCAACCTCGACCTCGCCGCCGAGCTCGGCGCCACCACCTACGTGTTCTGGGGCGGGCGCGAGGGCGCCGAGGTCGACCAGGCCAAGGACATCCGCGCCGCGCTCGACCGCTACCGCGAGGGCATCGACCTGCTCGCCGCCTACGTCAAGGAGCAGGGCTACGGCATCCGCTTCGCGATCGAGCCCAAGCCCAACGAGCCCCGCGGCGACATCCTGCTGCCCACGCTCGGGCACGCGCTCGCGTTCATCGCCGAGCTCGAGCACGGCGACATCGTCGGCATCAACCCCGAGGTCGGCCACGAGCAGATGGCGGGGCTCAACTACACCTCCGGCATCGCGCAGGCGCTGTGGGCCGGGAAGCTGTTCCACCTCGACCTCAACGGCCAGCGCGGCATCAAGTACGACCAGGACCTCGTGTTCGGCCACGGCGACCTGATCAACGCGTTCTCGCTCGTGGACCTCATCGAGAACGGCGCGCCCGGCGGCGGCCCGGCGTACGACGGCCCGCGGCACTTCGACTACAAGCCGCTGCGCACCGAGGACCTCGACGGCGTATGGGCGTCGGCGGCCGCGAACATGAGCACCTACCTGCTGCTCAAGGAGCGCGCGGCGGCGTTCCGGGCCGACCCGGAGGTGGCCGAGGCGCTCGCGGTGTCGGGCGTCGCGGAGCTGGGGAAGCCGACGCTGAACCCGGGCGAGACGGTGGCCGACCTGCGCGCCGACGACGCCGACTTCGACGCCGACAAGGCCGCGGAGCGGGGCTACGGCTTCGTGCGGCTCGCGCAGCTGGCGCTGGAGCACCTGCTGGGTGCCCGATGACCTGTGAGTGGCGATCGTGCCCAGGGGCACGATCGCCACTCACGAGGGGGTGCTCGTGAGCCTCGTCGCCGGCGTCGACTCCTCCACGCAGTCCTGCACCGTCGTCATCCGCGACGCCGACACCGGCGCCCTGGTCCGCGAGGGCCGGGCGCCGCACCCGCCCGGCACGGAGGTCGACCCCGAGGCCTGGTGGTCGGCGCTGCAGGAGGCGCTCGCGAAGGCGGGCGGGCTCGACGACGTCGACGCGCTCGCCGTCGCGGGGCAGCAGCACGGGATGGTCTGCCTGTCCGCGTCGGGCGAGGTCGTGCGGCCGGCACTGCTGTGGAACGACACGCGCTCGGCCGGCGCGGCGAGCGACCTCGTCGACGAGCTCGGCGCGCAGGCGTGGGCCGACGCGACCGGCAGCCTGCCCGTCGCCTCGATCACCGTCACCAAGCTGCGCTGGCTCGCCGCGCACGAGCCGGAGCACGCCGCCGCCACCGCCGCGGTGTGCCTGCCGCACGACTGGCTCACCTGGCGGCTGCGCGGCACGGGCGTCCTCGACGACCTGGTCACGGACCGCTCCGACGCCTCGGGCACCGGCTACTGGTCCGACGACGGCTACCGCCCCGACCTGCTCGAACGCGCGCTGGGGCGCTCCGACGTCGTCCTGCCGCGTGTGCTCGGGCCCGCCGAGGGCGTCGCCGGTCCGGGCCTGCTGCTCGGGCCGGGCACGGGCGACAACGCCGGTGCCGCGCTCGGGCTGGGCGCGGCGCCCGGTGACGTCGTCGTGTCGCTGGGGACCTCCGGCGTCGTCTCGGCGGTCAGCGGGGTCCGCACCGCCGACCCGACCGGGATCATCGCGGGCTTCGCCTCGGCGACGGGCGAGCACCTGCCGCTGGTGTGCACGCTCAACGCCGCGCGGGTGCTCGACGCCGCGTGCGCGCTGCTCGGCGTCGACCACGCGGAGCTGTCGCGGCTCGCGCTGGAGGCGCCGGCCGGGGCGGGCGGGCTGGTGCTCGTGCCGTACCTGGAGGGCGAGCGCACGCCCAACAAGCCGGACTCGACGGGGGCGCTGCACGGGCTCACACTCGGCACGTCGAACCCCGCGCACCTCGCCCGCGCGGCGGTGGAGGGCCTGCTCTGCGGGCTCGCCGACGCCCTCGACGCGCTGGTGGCGGCCGGGGTCGACGTGCGGCGGGTGTTCCTCGTCGGTGGCGGTGCCCGGTCCGACGCGGTGGCCCGGATCGCCCCCGCGGTGTTCGGGCGGCCGGTGCTGCGGCCGACGCCGGGCGAGTACGTCGCCGACGGGGCGGCCCGGCAGGCGGCGTGGGTGCTCTCGGGCGCCGACGCCCCGCCGGAGTGGGCGGCGGCCGACACGGAGTCGTTCGAGGCGTCGCCGACGCCGCAGGTGCGGTCGAGGTACGCGGAGGCGCGCGAGCTGACGGTCCCGCGAGTCGGGGTCTGAGTGCGCGCGAGTCGGGGTCTCGTCGTGCGCGGGTCGGGGTCGCGGGCCGCCGGGAGCGACGTCCGGCGGCACAACCTCGCGCTCGTGCTCGGCGAGGTCGTCGACGCCGGGCCGGTGTCGCGCGCGGCGATCGCCGGCCGCACCGGCCTCACCCGCGCGACGGTCTCCTCGCTCGTCGAGGAGCTCCTCGACGCCGGCCTGCTCGCCGAGCTCGCCGCCGAGCGCGGCGGGCCCGGCCGGCCGGCGAACCCGTTGCAGCTCAACCGGGCCGGCCCCGCGGGACTCGGCCTGGAGATCGAGGTCGACCACGTCGCGGCGTGCGTCGTCGACCTCACCGGGGAGGTCCGCGCCGTCCGCCGGGTCGCCTCCGACCACCGCGACGACGACCCGCGCCGCGCGCTGGCCCGGGCCGCCGAGCTGGGGCTGTCGGTGGCCGCGGAGTCCGGACTGGCCGTCGCCGGGGCGGCGGTGGCGGTGCCCGGCGTCGTGGGCGCCGACGGGGTCGTGGTGCGCGCGCCGAACCTGCCGCGCTGGTCGGGCGCGCACCTGGGCCCGGAGCTCTCGCCGCTGCTCGGCGGGCTCCCGGTGACCACGGCCAACGAGGCCGACCTCGCCGCGCTCGCCGAGCTGTGGTTCGCCGACGGTCCGCCCGACGCCCTCTACGTCTCCGGCGGCATCGGCGTCGGCGCCGGGATCGTGCTGGGCGGGCAGCTGTTCCGCGGGGCCGGCGGCCGCGCGGGCGAGCTGGGGCACGTCGTCGTCGACCCCGACGGGCCGCCGTGCCGCTGCGGGGGCCGCGGCTGCCTGGAGCAGGTCGCGGGCCAGGAGGCGCTGCTGCGCGCGGCCGGCGCCGACGACCTCGACGCGCTGCCCCCGCACGTCCTCGACGGCGCCGCCCGCGCGCTCGGCGTCGCGCTGGCGGGGGCGGTCAACCTGCTCGACGTGCCGGTCGTCGTCCTCGGCGGCATCTACGCGCGGTTCGGCCCGGCCTTCGGCGACGACGTGCACGCCCGGCTGGTCGAGCGCGTCGTGCACCGCTCCGACGTGGCGGTCCGCCCGTCCGCCCTCGGTGCGGGCGGGGCGCTGCGGGCGGCCGCCGCGTCGGTGGTGCGGGAGCGGCTGCGCGCCCCCTAGGTCACGACGCGCGCGGCAGGATCCGCACGCCGTCGGCGGTGAGCGTCGCCCCGTCGGTGATCGTCCCGGTGAGCACCACGACGTCGCCGACGGCGGGCTGCTGACCGAGCCCGCCGACGTCGACGGTCACGGTGCGCCCGTCCACGGCCACCACGGTCGCGCTCGTCCCGGTGAGCGCGGTGACGGTGCCGGTGACGCGCGCCTGCGGAGCCGTGACCGACACGGCGGTGGCGGCGTCGCCGGTGCCGTCGACGCGGACGACCACGCGCTCGCCCGGTGCCAGGTCGCCGAGCGCGGCGTTGCCCGAGCCGCGGACGCGGGTGTCGTCGGTGGTGCGCAGGGAGCGCTGGGCGGCCCCGTCGGGCGTGACGACCAGCGTGCCCTCGGACGTCGAGACGACGGTGCCGACGAGCACGGCGTCGTCGCCGAGCCCCTCCCCGCGGGGGCCGCGGTCGCCGCGGCCGGGCCCGTCAACTGGGCCGCCGAGGCCCGGGCCGCCGTCCAGCTCGTCGTACTCCCCGGTCAGGCCGATCCCGGGGACGCCGCGCCGGTCGTCGCCGCGACCCGGGCCGCCGCCGGGGACCAGCAGAGCGGCCACGACGCCGGCGACGACCAGCGCCGCCAGGACGACGGCGCCGATCACCAGCACGCGCCCTCGGGGTCGGCGCCAGCGGCGGGTGGTCGTGGTGGGTCCGGTCATCGTGCATCTCCTCGTGTCGGGGTCACCGAGGCTGCCGCGCGAACCTGACCGGACCCTGAAGGTCCGGGCTCCTTCAGCCGATCTTCAGCCGCGGGCGGGCAGGATGGCGGCGTGGGAGCGCGGGTGCTGGTCGTCGAGGACGCCGAGGCGATCCGGACGGCCGTGCTCGCCGGTCTGACGGGCGCCGGCTTCGACGCGGCCGGGCGCGCCGACGGCTCCGGCCTGGAGCACGACCTGGAGGCGTTCCGCCCCGACCTGGTCGTCCTCGACGTCATGCTCCCGGGCCGCGACGGCTTCGCCCTGCTGGAGGTCGTGCGCCGCCACAGCGACGCCGGGGTGGTCGTGCTGACCGCGCGCGACGGCGTCGACGACCGCCTGCGCGGCCTGCACGGCGGCGCCGACGACTACGTCGTGAAGCCGTTCGCGCTGGCCGAGCTCGTCGCGCGGGTCACGGCGGTGCTGCGGCGGATGGGCCGCACGCCGTCGACGGTGGAGGTCGGCGACCTGCTCGTCGACGCCGCCGCGGGCGCCGTCTCCCGCGCCGGCGTCCCGATCGAGCTGACGGCCACCGAGCTGCGGCTGCTCGACTACCTCGCCACGCAGCGCGGGCGCGTCGTCGGCAAGGGGCAGATCCTCACGCGCGTCTGGGGCTACACCGAGTACGACCCGAACCTCGTCGAGGTCCACGTGTCCGCGCTGCGCCGCAAGCTCGGCGAGCCGAGGCTGCTGCACACCGTGCGCGGGCTCGGGTACGTGCTGCGGGCCGATCCGTGAGCCGCTGGTCGCTGCGCGCGCGCGTCACCGCGCTGAGCCTGGTCGTGCTGGCCGCGGTCCTGCTCGCCGTCGGCGCCCTGACCGACGTGGTGTTCGCCGCGCAGGGCCGCGCCGACCTGCGCAGCCAGCTGGCGGTGCGCGCGGCGCTCGCCGGGGAGCTCGTCGCGCGCGGGCTCGACACCGCGGAGATCGCGCGGCAGGTCGAGGCGCCGGGGATCCGCGCGGTGCTCGTCTCCCCCGACGGCCGGGTCTACGGCGACGGCCCGCGCCGCCCGCGGCCCGGCCGATCGGCCGACGGCGTGCTGCAGCAGCCCCTGGCCGACGGGTCGCAGCTCACCCTGGTCGCCGTCGACGACGGCGTCACCGCCGCCCAGCAGCGCCTGCGCCGCACGCTGTTCCTGCTCGGCCTGGCCGGGCTCGCGGTCGCCGGGGTCGTGACGATGCTGACGACCCGCGTCGCGCTCGCCCCGCTCGACGGCATGACCGCGCTGGCCCGCTCCATCACCCGCGGCGACCGCGGGCGGCGCCTCGCCCCGGTCCGCACCGACACCGAGCTCGGCCGCACGGCGGCCGCGTTCGACGCCATGCTCGACGAGCTGGAGGGCGCCGAGCGCCAGGCCCGTGAGTCCGAGGCGCGGACGCGGCGGTTCGTCGCCGACGCCGCGCACGAGCTGCGCACGCCGCTGGCCGGGGTCCGGGCGGTGGCCGAGGCGGCCGCCGCGCCCGGTCTCGGCGCGGAGGAGCGCGACCGGCTGCACCTGCTGCTGCTGCGGGAGTCCCACCGCGCGGGGCGCCTCGTCGACGACCTGCTCGTCCTCGCGCGCCTCGACGCCGGCCTGGAGCTGCGCCGCGAGCCGGTCGAGCTGCTGGCGCTCGCCGGGACCGAGGTCGAGCGCCTGCGGATGCGGGCGCCGGACCGGGAGATCACGGTGTCCGGTGAGCCGGTGACGGTCACGGGCGACCCCGTCCGCCTCGCCCAGGTGCTCGCCAACCTGCTCGACAACGCCCACCGCTACGCCCCCGCGGGCGCGGCGGTCGCCGTGCGGGTGGGGCCCGGAGCGCGCGTCGAGGTGGCCGACACCGGCCCCGGCGTCCCGCCCGCCGAGCGCGAGCGGATCTTCGACCGGCTGGTGCGCCTGGACGAGGCCCGCACCGCCCACGACGGGGGCGCGGGCCTGGGCCTGGCGATCGCCCGCGGGATCGCCCGGGCGCACGGGGGCGAGCTGCGGCTGGCCGACACGGCGGGCCCGGGCGCGACCTTCGTCCTGACGCTCCCGGCCTGACCCCGCCCCTCCGGCGAGTTTGCCGATCCGGTCGGCGAGTTTGCCGATCCGGTCGGCGAGTGTGCCGGGCGGCCGCGGCAAACTCGCCGGGCGGCTACGGCGAACTCGCGGGTGGGGGGTGGGTCAGTCGTCCTCGTCGGGCGGGGTGGCCTTGCGGACGTAGAGCAGCCGGTCGCCGCGCTCCAGCGAGTCGACCTTCGACGAGTCGACGCGGAACAGGCCGTCGCCGCGGACCACGGCCAGGACGATGTCGGCGAGGTGCCGGGGCGAGCCACCGAGCTCGGAGTCCTCGACCTCCCGCTCGCTGATCGCGAAGCCCGCGTCGGGCGTCAGCAGGTCCTCGACGACCTCGACGACGTTCGGGCTCGTCGTCGCCGCACCGAGCAGGCGGCCCGCCGTCTCCGCCGACACGATCACCGAGTTGGCGCCGGACTGGCGCAGCAGGTGCACGTTCTCCGACTCCCGCACCGCCGCGACGATCCGCAGCTTCGGGGCCAGCTCGCGCGCCGTGAGCGTCACCAGGACCGCGGTGTCGTCACGGTTGGTGGCGACGATGAGCGCCGACGCCTGCGCCACGCCCGCGATGCGCAGCACGCTCGAGCGCGTCGCGTTGCCGGTGATGGTGACCAGCCCGAGCGCGGACGCCGCGTCGAGCTGCGCCCGGTCGGTGTCGACGACGACGATGTCGTCGGGGCTCTTGTCGTCGCCGAGGAGGGTCTCCACGGCGGCGCGCCCCTTCGTGCCGTAGCCGACGACGATGGTGTGGTCGCGCAACCTGGACCTCCAGCGCTCGATCCGGAAGGACTGGCGGGACCGTTCGGTGAGCAGCTCCACCGTGGTCCCGACGAACGTGATGAGGAAGATCAACCGCAGGGGCGTGACGACGATCGTGGTCCACAGCCGGGCCGTGTCGCTCACCGGCACGATGTCGCCGTAGCCGGTGGTGGAGACCGACACCGTCGAGTAGTAGAACGCGTCGAGCAGGCTGATCGGGCTGCCCTCGGCGTTGTTGTCGATGTAGCCGTCGCGCCCGAAGTACACGATCAGCGCGGTGGCGACGAGCGCACCCAGCGCGATCGCGAGCCGGCGCAGCAGCGACACCAGCGGCGTGACCGTGGAGTCGGGCATGCGCACCGGCCCGACCAGCGTCGGATCGGCGATCGGTCGGCGGCGCCGGTCGCTCCTCACGCGGGGAGGGTAGCCCGGCGCGACCGTGCGACGATCACCGGCGTGACCTCGCGCGCCGCCCTCGCCCTCGCCGGCCTCCTCACCGCCGGGGGCGTGGCGCACTTCGCGGTCCCCGGCTTCTTCGACGCGATCGTCCCGGCCCCGCCGCTGCCCGGCACCCCGCGGTTCTGGACGCACGCCTCCGGGGTCGCCGAGCTGGGCGTCGCCGCGGCGGTGGCGGCCCCCCGCACCCGTCCCCTGGGAGCGCTCGCCGCCGTCGCCCTGTTCGTGGCGGTGTTCCCGGCGAACGTGAAGATGGCGCTGGACTGGTCGGACCGCTCGGCCGCCGAGCAGGCGATCGCGTGGGGGCGCCTGCCGCTGCAGGTCCCGCTGGTGCTGTGGGCGCTCAAGGTGCGCCGCGACGCGCGGTAGGTCCCGCGCGCGTTCACGGCTGCCGCGCGCGTTCCCGGTTCCTGCGCGCCCCCGGCGACGCGCGGGAACGTGTTCGGCGCGCGGGAACCGGGTCAGCGCGCGGGAAGCGCCTGGGCGTGGCCGTCGCCGCCCGCTGGAGCCGCCGCTGCCGGCACCGACTCCAGCAGCGCCCGCAGCCCGGCGGCGTCGAGGAGGTCGGCGGGGCGGAGCGTGACGTCGGCGCGGACGTAGTGGAACGCCGCCCGCACCTGCTCGGGGTCGCACCCGGCCAGCGCCGCCCACGCCAGCCGGTACGCCGCGAGCTGCACCGACAGCGCCGGGAGCCGCGCGTCGTCGGGGAGCGCGCCGGTCTTCCAGTCGACGACGGTCCAGCCGCCGTCCGGGTCGGTGAACACCGCGTCCATCCGCCCGCGCACACCGACCCCGGCGACGATCGTCTCGAACGGCACCTCCACCTCGACCGGCCGCCGCTCGGCCCACTCGCTGCGCAGGTAGGCCTCCTGCAGCTCGGCGAGCGCGTCGTCGTCGGCGGCGCCCTCGTCGGCCGCACCGGGAAGCTCGTCGAGGTCGAGCAGCTGGGCGGCGCCGAAGCGCTGCTCCAGCCAGGCGTGGAACGCGGTGCCGCGGCGGGTGTGCGGGTTGGGCGGGAGCGGCAGCGGGCGGCGCAGCCGGGCGGCGAGCACGGCCGGGTCGGCGGCGAGCTCGACGAGCTGGCTGACGGTGAGCTGCGCGGGCAGCGCGACCGTCGGGCGGGCGCGGGCGGCGGCGCGCTCGGCCAGCAGGATCTCGACGTCGGCGGCCCAGCCCTCGGGGTCCTCCTCGACGATCCCGTCCTCGTCCGGGTCGTCGGGCTCCGCGGGCCCGGGGTCGTCGGGATCCGGGCTGGTGACCAGCTCCGGAGCGGCGACGGGCACGTCGAGCAGCTCCAGCTGGGAGCCCGGATCGGCGGCGTCGGCGCGAGCGGCCCGGGCCGCGTCGAGCCCGGCGAGCGCGGCCCGGACCCGCTCGGCGCCGGCGTGCACGTCGGCCGACCGGGCGCCCAGGGGGTCGAGCGGCCACGGCACCCCGGGACCGTCGACGACGGCGGGGTTGTGCGCGCCGTCCTCCGGCGGCTCGGCCCACTGCTCGACGGCTTCGGGCACCGCCTGCGCGATCTGCACCAGGAACTCCGAGGGCTCCTTGGGCTTCTCCCCCGCCGCGGGCCAGCGGTGCCCGGACACCAGCAGCACCCGCTCGCTGCGGGTGAGCGCGACGTAGAACAGCCGCCGCTCCTCGGTGAGCCGGCGCTCGTCGAGGGCCTCGGAGTGGGCCTTGACCGCGTTCTCGAGCTGCTTGCGGTCGCCGTCGGCGGGCAGGTCGAGCAGGGGCAGGTCGATCGCGTCGCCGCGCAGCGCCACCGGCAGCTCCGACGGGTCGGTCAGCCACGTCCCGCCGATCTTGCGGCCCGGGAAGACCTGGGTGACGAGGTGCGGCACGGCCACGACCTGCCACTCCAGGCCCTTGGCCGCGTGCACCGTGAGCACCTGGACGCGGTCGTCGGCGACCTCGACGTCGCCCGGCGTGAGCCCGTCCTCGGCCTGCTCGGCGGTGTCGAGGTAGTCGAGCAGCGCGGGCAGCGTGGCGACCTCGGCGCCGGACGCGAACTCGGCGACGACGTCGGCGAACGCGTCGAGGTGCGTGCGGCCGACCGGGCCGGGGCGGGCGGCCGACTCGGCGTCGAGGAGCAGGAGCCGCTCGGCGTCGGCGACGAGGTCGGTGAGCGGCGCCGACGCCCGCGCCCGCAGCCAGCTCAGCTCGCGCCCCAGCCGCACGATCCGCTGGTGCCCGGCCGCGGTGTAGCGGGAGGCCTCGCCCGGGTCGTCGAGCGCGTCGACCAGGCCCGCCTGCTCGGCCTGCTCCGCGGGCAGCGCGCCCATCGCCAGCTCGGCGGCGGTGAGCGGGCCGCGGCGGCTGGGCAGCGCGGGCACGAGCTCGCGGGCGCGGGCCCACAGGGCGGCGAGGTCGGCGACGCCCAGGCGCCAGCGGGCCCCGGTGAGCAGGCGGACCGCCGACGGCCCGGCGAGCGGGTCGGACACCAGCTTCAGCGCGCTGACCAGGTCGCGGACCTCCGGCGTGTCGAGCAGCCCACCCAGCCCGACGACCTCCACCGGCAGCCCGCGGGCGCGCAGGGCGTCGGCGACGGCATCCATGTCGGCGCGGCGCCGCACGAGCACCGCGGAGCTGGGCGTGCGCCCGTCGGTCCACTGCTCGGCGACGGCGTCGGCCAGCCAGCCCACCTCCGTGGCGACGTCGGGCAGCAGCGCCACCCGCACGTCGCCCCGCACCTCGCCCGACCCGGCGCGCAGCTCGCCGACCCCGACCGCGCCGGGCGCGGTGCGCAGCGGCTCGGACACGGCGTTGGCCAGCGCCAGCACCTCGGCCGGGTTGCGGAAGCTGGTGAGCAGGCCGAACTCGTCGGCGGGCTCGTCCGGCCCGGCGGGGAAGTCCGAGCGGAAGCGCACGAGGTTGCCCGCGCTCGCGCCGCGCCAGCCGTAGATCGACTGGCAGGGGTCGCCGACGGCCGTGACCGAGGGCCCGTCGGGGCGCACCGGCTCGCCCGGCACGGTGCCGAACAGCGCGCGCAGCAGCACGCGCTGGGCGTGGCCGGTGTCCTGGTACTCGTCGAGCAGCACCGCGCGGTAGGTGGCGCGCTCGGTCTCGCCGACCTCGGGGTGGCTCTCGGCGACGCGGGCGGCGATGGCGAGCTGGTCGGAGAAGTCGACGGCCCGCTCCGCGCGCTTGCGCGCCGCGAACGCCTCCACCAGCGGCAGCAGCTCGGTGCGCATGCGCTGGGCGTCGATCCAGCGCTTGTAGGTCTGCGACGGCTCGGCCCGCTGCCCCTTGCCCCGCGGCGCCTCCGACAGCGCCGTGGCCAGCCGCTCGGCGTGCACGCGGACCGCGTCGGTGCCGACGAGGTGCTCGCCGAGCTCGCCGGCGAGGGAGAGGAGGTAGCCGGTGACGGTGGCGGGCACGCGGTCGATGTCGAGGTCGTGGGCCCAGGTGCTGACGACCCGGTGCGCGAGCTGCCACGCCGCCGTCTCGCTGAGCAGGCGGGCCGCGGGCTCGGCGGGCAGGCGCAGGGCGTGCTCGGCGACGAGGCGCCCGGCGTAGGCGTGGTAGGTGGACACCGTCGGCTCGCCGGCCAGGACCGCCGCGCGGCGCTGCCCGCTCGGGTCGAGCTCGTCGAGCAGCCGGGAGCCGGCCAGGCGCCGCAGCCGCGACCGCACCCGCGTGCCGAGCTGCTGCGCCGCCTTGCGCGTGAACGTGAGGCCGAGCACCTGCTCGGGCAGCACCTCACCGGTGGCGACGAGCCAGACCACGCGCGCGGCCATCGTCTCGGTCTTGCCCGCGCCCGCACCCGCGACGACGAGCGCGGGGCGCGGCGGCGCCGAGATCACGGCGGCCTGCTCCTCGGTGGGCGGGTCGACGCCGAGGGCCGTGGCCAGGGCGCGGGGCGTGAGCAGCACGGCTACGCCTCCGTGACGGGGCGGCCGGACCCGTGGGCGGGGCAGCTGGTGCGGACCGGGCAGCGGTCGCAGTCGGGGCCGACGCGGGCGACGAACACCGAGCCCGACGACTGCTCGCCCGCATCGCGCACCACGGCCCGCCAGTGCTGCACGGCGTCGGCGTCGAGCGGGGGTTGCACGGGCTCCTTCGCCTCGCCGCTCGCCTTGCGGTCGGCGACGTAGACCAGGCGCGCGCCGCCGGGGCCCGCGGCGGCGTCGACGAGGTCGCCGAACGCCCCCAGCGCGGCGGCGAGCTGGTAGACCGCGAGCTGCGGGTGCTCCGCGGCGGCCCGCGCGCTCACCGCCGTCTTGCCGGTCTTCACGTCGATGACGACCGGGCGGCCCTGCGCGTCGGCCTCCAGGCGGTCGACCCGGCCCTTGAGCCGCAGCCACGGACCGGCGGTGCCGACCTCCACCTCGTCGGGCGGCAGGTCGAGCTGCACCGCCTGCTCGACGGCGACCAGCCGCAGCCCCTCGGCGCGGCTGGCGCGCACCCACTCGTCGAACGCCGCCAGCATCCCGCGCACGCGGGTGAGCTCGCGGCGGCCGAACCAGGGCGCGCCGGCGTCGAGCCTCGACCACGCCGACTGCAGCGCCCCCTCCAGCTCGCCGGGCTCCGCTCCCGCCGCCGCGGCCTGGACCAGCGCGTGCACCAGCGACCCGGTGATCGCCGCCAGCGCGCCGCCGTCGCCGCCGCCGTGGCGCTCCAGCGCCCACCGCAGCGGGCAGCGCAGGATCTTCTCGACGTCGGACGGGCTCACCGGCACGACCTCGCCGGGCTCGCGCAGTGGCGCCTGCGACGACAGCGGGGCCAGCCCGTACCACTGGTCGGGGTGGGCGCCGGGCACTCCCGCCTCGGCCAGGCGGGCCAGCGCGGCAGCGGCGCGCCGGTGGCGGGCGGGATCGGCGCCGGGGTCGCAGACGGCTCGGCGCAGCTCCCCCACCAGCTCGGCGAGGACCAGCGCGCGGCCCGGCCGGTGCACCGGGCGCTCGGCCTTCTCTGCGGGCAGCGGGTCGAGCTCGTCGAGGAAGCGGGAGGGCTGCTCGTCGTCGCCCTTGCCGGGGCCGGTGGACACCGCGCTGACCAGCAGCGCGTGCCGGGCGCGGGTGCACGCGGAGTAGAACAGCCGCCGCTCCTCGGCCAGCAGCGGCGCCATCCGCGAGACCGTCTCCTGGGGCGCCGCGACCCCCGCGACGAGGTCGACGAGCCGCTCGTTGCCGAGCAGGCTGCCGCGCAGCCGCAGGTCGGGCCAGGCGCCCTCCTGCACACCGGGCACCGCGACGACGTCCCACTCGCGCCCGCGGGCGGCGTGCGCGGTGAGCAGGACGACGGCGTCGCCGCGGGGCGCGCGGGCGGCGAGGGTGTCGGTGGGCAGGTGCTGCTCGGTGAGGTACTCGGTGAAGCCGACGACCCCCGCCCCGGGCAGCCGGTCGGTGTGGCGGGCGGCGGCGTCGAAGAGGGCGAGGACGGCGTCGAGGTCGCGGTCGGCGGCGGCACCGGCGGGGCCGCCCCGCGCGCTCGCCTCGCTCCAGCGCTGCCCGAGGCCGCAGCGCTGCCACACCCGCCACAGCACCTCCTCGGCGCTCTCGCCGTCGCGCACGGCGTCGCCGGCCAGCGCGAGCAGCGCCCCGACGCGGCGGAGCGGCGCGGTCTCGCTCGGCGGCAGGGCGGCCAGCGGGTCGGGACGCCCGCGCGCCGCGGCCTGCAGGGCCTCGACGAGCAGCGGATCGGAGCCCTCGGAGGCGGCGTCCGGCCCGGCGTCCGGGCCCCCGGCGTGCAGGCGCAGCAGGCCGCGGCGCAGGCGGCGCATCCGCATCGGGTCGGCCGAGCCGAGCGGCGAGGTGAGCAGCGCGGTGGCCGCGTCGGCGTCGAGCTCCGCGGGCCGCGCGGCGAAGCGCAGCACCATGAGCAGCGGGACGACCGCGGGCTGACGGGCGATCGGCAGCTCGTCGGGCGGCGCGGCGATCGGGACGCCCGCGGCGAGCAGCGCACGCCGCAGCGTGGGCAGCGAGCGGCGGGTGGACCGGGCGAGCACGGCCATCCGCGACCACGGCACGCCGTCGGTGAGGTGGGCGCGGCGCAGCCGGTCGGCGACCCAGCCGGCCTCCTGCGCGGCGGAGGCGAAGATCCGGACGTCGACGGAGCCCGCGTCGGGGTCCTCCCCCGCCGCCCCGACGCGCGTGCGACCCGCCCCCGCGCCGGGCAGGCGCGCCGCGAGCCGCGAGCCGGCCGCGCGGACGACCGGGGAACCGCGGTGGTCGGTGCGGAGCACGACGGTCTCGGCGTCGATCGCGTTCATGCCGTCGGGGTCGGCGCCGCGGAAGGCCAGCACCGCCTGGTCGGGATCGCCGGCCAGCAGCACCGTGCGCGCGGTGGAGCCCAGCGCCCGCACGAGCTCCATCTGCTGGGGGTCGAGGTCCTGGGCGTCGTCGACGAGCAGGTGGCGCACGCGGTGGCGCTCGGCCGCGAGCAGGTCGGGGTCGGACGCCAGCGCGTCGAGCGCCGCCGAGACCAGCTCCGCGGCGTCGAGGGCGGGCGCGGTGGCCTGCGGGGCGCCCCGGCCCGCGGCGCCGCGCAGCAGCGTGACCTGCTCGTAGGTGCGGAAGAAGCGCCCCGCGGCGCTCCAGGCCGGCACGTCGTGGCGCTCGCCCAGCTCAGCCAGCTCGTCGGGGCCCAGCCCGCGCTCGGCGGCGCGCAGGATCAGCTCGCGCAGCTCCGCGGCGAACCCGGGCACGCCGAGCGCCGGGTGCAGGCGCTCGGACCAGCCGGAGCCGGGGACGTCACCGAACAGCTCCCCGGCCAGCAGATCGCGCACCACGGCGTCCTGCTCGGCGCTCGCGAGCAGCCGCGGTGGCGGGTCGCCGTGGCGGGCGGCGTGCAGCCGCAGCACGCCGAACGCGTACGAGTGGACCGTGCGGACCAGCGGCTCGCGCAGCGTGCGCTCGTCGTCGAGGGCGAGATCGGCCAACCGCTCCCGGAACTCCTCCGCCGCGCGCCTGCTCCCGACCAGCAGGAGCGTGCGCGCGGGGTCCTCGCCCGCGGCCAGCCGCCCCGCGATGGCCGCCAGCAGCAGCGTGGTCTTGCCCGTGCCCGGCCCGCCGACGACCCGCAGCGGGCCCGCGGTGTGCGCGAGCACCCGCTGCCCCGCGGCGTCCCACTCGGGCGCGACCAGGCCGGGGCGCGGGGCGCGCACCAGGCCGGGCGCCACCCGTGCGGGAGCGAGGGTCCGAGTCACGGGAACGATGCAACCACGGGGCCCCGACAGTCCCGCGGCCCGCCCGGGCGGTGGGGGTGCGCGTCCCCCCGTCCCGAGTTGCAGGAAAGCCACGTTCCCGCAACCAGATGGCGGGAACGTGGCTTTCCTGACCCTCGGAGCGGCACGTCCGACCCCCACCCGCACCGCCGTGCGACGATCTCGCCGTGCCCCTGCACCTCCACCGGCTCGGCGTCGGCACCCCCGTCCTCGCCCTGCACGGCGTCACCGGTCACGGGGAGCGCTGGCAGGTCCTCGCCGACGCGCTGCCCGGGCACGAGGTGCTCGGCGTCGACCTCCGCGGGCACGGCCGCTCCCCCTGGACCCCGCCGTGGGGCCTCGAGCAGCACGTCGCCGACGTCCTCGCCGTCCTCGATGCCGGGGGCCTCGACCGCGTCCCGGTGATCGGGCACTCCTTCGGCGGCGCGATCGCGGTGCACCTGTCCCGCACGGCGCCCGAGCGGGTGGAGCGGGTCGTGCTGCTCGACCCGGCCATCGGGCTCGACGCCGACGACATGCTCGCGGCCGCCGAGGACACCCGCGCCGACGAGTCCTACCCCGACCTCGCCACCGCCCGCGCCGACCGCGCGCAGCGCTGGGAGGGCATCGACGCGGCACTCGTCGACGCCGAGCTCGCCGCCCACCTCGTCCCCGACGGGGACCGGCTGCGCTACCGCTACTCCCGCGCCGCCGTCGTCGCGGCGTGGGGCGAGATGGCCCGCCCGGCCGTCGTCCCGGCGGTGCCGACGCTGCTGGTACCCGCCACGCGGGCCGACTTCGTCGCACCGTCCTGGGTCGACGCCTGCCGCACCGCGCTGGGCGACGACCTCACCGTCGCCCCCGTCGACGCCAGGCACATGGTGTTCCTGGAGCGCACGGCCGAGGTCGCCGCGCACGTGTCCGCGTTCCTGGGCGGTTAGATGGACGAGGAGACGCTCGAGCGCGTGCGGGAGGTCGTCCGCGCGATCCCGCCGGGCACGACGTCGAGCTACGGCGAGGTCGCCGCCCGCGCGGGCCTGCCCGGCCGCGCCCGCCTGGTCGGCCGGATCCTCGCCGAGGACGGCCACGACCTGCCCTGGCACCGCGTCCTGCGGGCCGACGGCACCTGCGCGCCGCAGATCGCCCGGGAGCAGGCGGCGCGGTTGCGGGTGGAGGGGGTGCTGCTGGTGGACGGCCGGCTCCCCCGGCGCAAGGGCTGACGCGCCCAGCCCCGCCCCAGCCCCGCGCCCCGCGCCCCTCCCCGCCCCCGCTCCCGCCCCAAGTGACAGTGAAGTGGCTTTACTGCCACTGGGCGCCAGTAAAGCCACTCCACTGTCACTAGAGGGGCGGGGCGGCGGGCGCACTGGGAGCGGCGGGCTGCGCGGGCGGCGGGCTGCGCGGGCGGCGGGCTGCGCGGGCGGCGGGCTGCGCGGGCTGGCGGGCGGCGGGCTGGCGGGCGACGGGCTGGGCGGGCGAGCTGGGCAGCGGGCTAGGCGGGCGGCGGCCTCAGGCCGTCTGCACCACCCCGGCGGCCAGGGCCGCCTCGTACCGCGCCACCACCAGCCCGATCACCGCGTCGTGGGCCGCCAGCGGCGCGGCCACCACGTCGGCGCCCGCGTCGTCGAGGCCCTGCTGGAACAGGCCCGGGGCCAGCAGCCAGGACGCCACCGCCACCCGCTCGGCCCCCTCGGCGCGCAGGGCGGCGACCGTCTCGGGCACCCGCGGCCCCCCGGTCGCGATCGTGGCCAGGCTGACCGGGCGGCCGAGGCGGTGGCCGAGGCGGCGGGCGGCCAGTGCGCCGTCGGCCTGGGCGTACGGGTCCGACGACCCGGCGACGGCGAGCACCACGGCGTCACCGGGACGCAGCCCGGCGGCGTGCAGGCGGTCGGCGGCCACCCCGACGAGCGCGGGGTCGGGGCCGAACGTGTCGCCGACGAGGACGTCGGTGCGGCCGGTGGCGCGGATCTGCTCCGGCACGTCGACGCGCACGTGGTAGCCCGCGGCCAGGAACATCGGGACGGCGACGCAGGGACCGGGCAGCAGCGCGAGCGCGTCGGCGGGAGTGGGCCGCCGGACGTCGACGTAGCAGGCCTCCACCGGCACGCCCAGCGCGTGGCGGGCGCGCTCGGCCACCTCCTCGGTGACGACCGCGCCGCCGGGGTGGCGGGTGCCGTGGGCGACGAGCAGCAGGCTCACGGGGCGTCCCCGTGCACGCAGTGCCCGCCCAGGTCGGTGCCGCTCGCGGGGTCGAGCGCGAGGCGGTAGCCGCGCTTGACGACGGTCTGCACGAGCTTCGGCTCGCCGAGCGCGCTGCGCAGCCGGGCCATCGCGGTCTCGACGGCGTGCTCGTCGTCGCCCCCGCCGGGCAGGGCGCGCAGCAGGTCGGCGCGGCCGACGACCCGTCCGGGACGCCGGGCCAGCGCGCGGAGCAGCGCCATCCCGGCGGGCGGCACGGCGCGCAGCGCCCCGTCGACCAGCACGGCCTGCCCCCGCAGCTCCACCCGGTGCCCGGCCACCGGCAGCCGCCGGGCGCGGTCGGGCATCTCGGCCTCCAGGCAGCGCACCATCGCGCCCAGGCGCGAGCGCTGCGGCTGCACCGTGCAGACGTCGAGCGCCTCCAGCGGCGCCGCGGTGACCGGCCCGACGCACAGCGACAGCACCGGCCCGCGCAGGGCGTCGACCAACTGCTCGCGCACCCCGCGCTCGGCGGCGCGGGCGAGCAGGCCGGCGGCGGCGGGCGCGCTGGTGAAGGCGAGGGCGTCGATGCCGCCGGAGAGGACGGCGTCGAGCAGGCGGTCGAGCGGGCCGAGGTCGGCGGGCGGCAGCCAGCGGTACACCGGGATCTGGACGACGGACGCGCCCGCGATCTCCAGCGCCTCGACGACGTCGGGCAGCGGCTCGCCGTGCAGCTGCACCGCGATGCGCTTCCCGTCGAGCGGCGGGCCGGCGAGCAGGTACTCCAGCACCTCGGCCGAGGACTCCGACGGCGGCGACCACGCGTCGACCAGGCCGGACGCCCGGATCGCGCCGCGGGCCTTGGGGCCACGGGCGAGCAGCGTGCCGGAGCCCAGCGCGCGGAGCAGGTCCTCGCCCAGGCCCCAGCCGTCGGCCGCCTCGACCCAGCCGCGGTAGCCGATGCCGGTGGTGGCGACGGTGATGTCGGGCGGGTCGGCGATGAGGTCGCGGGTGGCGGCGAGCAGCTCGGTGTCGTCGGCGACGGGGACGATCCGCAGCGCCGGGCCGTGCACGACGCACGCCCCGCGCCGCGCCAGCATCGTGCCCAGCTCCTCGGCCCGGCGCGCGGCGGTGACGCCGACGGTGAACCCGGCCAGAGGCGGGACGTCGGTCAGCGGCGAGGGTGCGGTGGTGGTGGTCACGGCGGCTACCACGGTAGCCCGACGTGCACGTGCCCGTCCTCGACCCGCACCGGATAAGAGGGCAAGGACACGTCCGGGTCGTCGAGGCAGCGCCCGTCGAGGAGGCTGAACGCCTGCTTGTAGACCGGCGACGCAACGGTCGGCACACCGGCGCGGTCGCCGACGATCCCGCGCGACACGACCGCGGCGCCGGAGAACGGGTCGACGTTGCCGACCGCGTGCACCGCGCCGTCGTGGGTGCGGAACAGCGCGACCTGGACGTCGCCGAACAGCGCCGCCACCCCCCGCTCCGGCATCAGCCGCTCCAGCGGGCAGACGCGCTCCCACCGCCCGTGAGCGGCGTCCGTCGCCCCGGCCACGGTTTCCGCGCACGAGGGGTTCTCCACGGCGGTCACGCGCCCACCACCGGCATCCCCAGCGCGACCGGCACCGGCTGCCCGCGCTCCTCGCGGACCTGCACCAGCGGGTCGGGCGTGTCCGGCGCGTTGACGAAGGACACGAAGCGCGCGAGCTTCTCCTCGTCCTCCAGCACGCCGCGCCACTCGTCGGCGTAGTTGCCCACGTGCTCGTCCATGGCGGCCTCCAGGTCGGCGCAGATCCCCAGGGAGTCGTCGACGACGACCGCGCGCAGGTGCTCCAGCCCGCCCTCGAGCGACTCGATCCACGGGGCGGTGCGCTGCAGCCGGTCGGCGGTGCGGATGTAGAACATGAGGTAGCGGTCGATGAGCTTCACCAGCGTCTCCGTGTCGAGGTCGGAGGCGAGCAGCTCGGCGTGGCGCGGGGTGAACCCGCCGTTGCCGCCGACGTAGAGGTTCCAGCCCTCCTCCGTCGCGATGATCCCGAAGTCCTTGCTGCGGGCCTCCGCGCACTCGCGCGCGCAGCCCGACACCCCGGACTTGAGCTTGTGCGGGCTGCGCAGCCCGCGGTAGCGCAGCTCGAGGGCGACGGCGAGCCCGACGGAGTCCTGCACGCCGTAGCGGCACCACGTCGTCCCGACGCACGACTTCACCGTGCGCAGCGACTTCCCGTACGCGTGCCCGGACTCGAACCCGGCGTCGACGAGCCGGCGCCAGATCGCGGGCAGCTGCTCGACGCGGGCGCCGAACATGTCGATCCGCTGTCCGCCGGTGATCTTCGTGTAGAGCCCGAAGTCGCGCGCCACCTCGCCGATGACGATCAGCCCCTCGGGCGTGACCTCCCCGCCCGCGAGCCGCGGCACCACCGAGTACGTGCCGTTGCGCTGCAGGTTCGCCAGGAAGTGGTCGTTGGTGTCCTGCAGGGTGGCGCGCTCGCCGTCGTGGACGTGACCGGGCCCGGTCGACGCCAGGATCGACGCGACGGCGGGCTTGCAGATGTCGCAGCCGCGGCCGGTGCCGTGGCGCGCGACCAGCTCGGAGAAGGTCCGGATCCCGGACCCCCTGACGATCTCGAACAGCTCGGCCCGCGACTGCGCGAAGTGCTCGCACAGCGCCTTGGACACCTCGACGCCGGAGTCCACGAGCAGCTTCTTGAGCAGCGGCACGCACGACCCGCAGCTCGTGCCGGCCCGCGTGCAGCTCTTCAGCTCCGGCACGGTGGCGGCGCCGTCGTGGATCGCGTGCACGATCGCGCCCTTGGTGACGGCGTTGCACGAGCAGATCTGCGCGGAGTCGGGCAGCGCGTCGGCCCCCAGCTCGACCCCGCCGGGCGCGATCATCGCGACCGGGTCGGCCGGCAGCGGCGACCCGACGAGCGGGCGCAGCGTCGCGTACTTCGACGCGTCGCCGACGAGCACGCCGCCCAGCAGCGTGCGGGCGTCGTCGGACACCACGAGCTTCGCGTACGTGCCCGCCACCGGGTCGTTGACGACGACCTCCAGCGCGCCCGGCGTGCTCCCCTGCGCGTCGCCGAAGCTGGCGACGTCGACGCCGAGCATCTTCAGCTGCGTCGACATGTCGAGCTCCGCGGGCGTCATCGTGGCGGGCCCGCCGAGCAGGCGGTCGGCGACGACCTCGGCCATCGCGTACCCCGGCGCCACGAGCCCGTAGGTGCGCCCCTCCAGCGCCGCGACCTCGCCGATCGCCCACACGTGCTCGTCGGAGGTGCGGCAGCGGTCGTCGACGAACACGCCGCCGCGCTCCCCCAGCCGCAGCCCGGCCGCGCGGGCCAGGGCGTCGGCGGGGCGGATGCCGGCGGAGAAGACGACGAGGTCGGCGTCGAGCTCCACACCGTCGGACAGGGTGGCGACCAGCCGGCCCCGGTCCTCGGCGATCCCGTTGACGGAGACGCCGCAGCGCACCGCGAGGTCCTCGGACTCGATGATGCGCCGCAGCAGCGCCCCACCGCCCTCGTCGACCTGCACCGGCATCAGCCGCGGCGCGATCTCCACGACCTGCGGCGAGAGCCCCAGCGAGCGCAGCGCCCGCGCCGCCTCCAGACCGAGCAGCCCGCCCCCGACCACGACGGCCGAGCGCCGACCCGGTCCGGGCCGGGCGACGGCGGCGGCCGCGGCGGCCTTGATCGCGTCGAGGTCGTCGAGGGTGCGGTAGACGAAGCAGCCGGGCAGGTCGCGGCCCGGCACCGGCGGCACGAACGGCACCGAGCCGGTGGCCAGCACGAGCGCGTCGTAGGGCAGGACCCGGCCGGACGCCGTGGTGACGCGGCGGTCGTCGCGGTCGATCGTGACGACCGGGTCGCCCAGGTGCAGGTCGACGGCGTCGGTGAGCTCGGCCAGCGTCAGGTCCTCGGCGCTGGCCCCGTCGACGTAGGACGACAGCGCGACCCGGTCGTAGGCCGGCCGCGCCTCCTCCCCGAGGACGGTGATGCGCCACTCCCCGGACCGGTCGCGGTCGCACAGGGCCTGGACCAGGCGGTGCCCGACCATCCCGTTGCCGATGACGACGAGTTCCCTCATGCCGCTCCCTCCCGCACGGCGCTGAGCACCGGTGGATCGGACTCGATCGGATCGCTCTGGGCCAGCCACGAGCAGATGCCGCGGACGGTGTCGCCGCAGCTCCCGCAGCCGGTGGTGGCGCGCGTGGCCCGCGCGAGCGCGGGCGGGTCGGTCGCGCCGGCGCGCCAGGCCGTGATCAGCGCGCCCTTGGTGACGGTGTTGCAGCGGCACACCACCGCCGACGACGGCAGGCGGCCGGGGTCGGCGGTCTCGGCCGCGCCGGGCAGCGCGCGGCCCAGCAGCAGCGCGAGCCGGTCGCCCTCGGCCACCGGCAGCGCGCCGTCGAAGAACTGGACGACGGTCGCCGCGGCGTCGGGCAGGCCCAGCACCGCGCCCGCGACGACCCGCTCGTCGCGGAACGCCAGCGCGGCGTAGCGGCCCGAGGCGGGGTCGGAGAAGCGCAGCGACGAGGCGTCGAGGAGCGCCGGGTCGCCGACCGTGGCCAGGTCGACGTCGCGCGCCTTGAGCCGGGTGACGGTGCGGGTGCCGCGGTAGCGGGCGGCGGGGTCGGTGCCGGTGAGCAGGTCGGCGAGCACCGCGGCCTGCTCCCAGCCGGGCTGCACCACCCCGGCGACGGCCCCCGCGTGCTGGGCGCAGTCGCCGACGGCGTGCACGCGGTCGTCGGAGGTGGCGAGGCGGTCGTCGACGAGCACACCGGCGTCGGTCGCGATCCCGGCGTCGTGGGCCAGGCCGGTCTCGGCCCGCACCCCGGTGGCGACGACGAGCGCGTCGGCGTCGAGCAGCTCACCGCCGTCCAGGCGCAGCCCGGCCCCGGGCTCCCACCCGAGCGCGCGCACCCCGGTGCGGACCTCCACGCCGAGCCGCTCCAGCGTCGCCGCGAGCACGTGGCCCGCGCCGGCGTCGACCTGGCGCTCCATGAGGTGCGGCCCGCGGTGCAGCAGCGTGACGCGCGTGCCGCGGCCGGCGAGCCCGCGCGCGGCCTCGCAGCCCAGCAGGCCCCCGCCGAGCACCGCGAACCGCGTGCCGGGGCGGGCGCGGTCCAGGATCGCCGCGCAGTCGTCGAGGTCCCGGAATGCGGTGGCGTGCTCGAACCCCGGCCCCGCGGGGACGTGCGCGCGGCTGCCCGTGGCCAGCACGAGCTCGTCGTAGGGCTCCTCGGTGCCGTCATCGGCGAGAACGACCCGGCGACTGCGGTCGATCTTGACGGCGGCGACGCCGAGGCGGAGGTCGATCCGCCGCCGCGCGGCCCAGCCGCCCGGGTACAGCTCGACCGCGCGCGGCGTGAGCCCGCCCGCGAGGACGGTCGAGAGCAGCACGCGGTTGTAGGCCGGGCGCGGCTCGGCGCCGAGGACGGTGAGGCGGACGCGGCGCCCGTCGGGGTCGCGGCGGCGCACCTCGTCGCACAGACGGGCACCCACCATCCCGTTCCCGACCACGACCACCCGGCGACTCATGCGGGCGACGGTAAGGAGCGGCCGTTACGGACGTGCGGCTCCCGGTGACACAGGGGTTACACGGCTCGCACATCGGCGGGTGGGGGCGGTGAGCCCCTAGCCTGCCCCCGTGACCCTCTCCGAGAAGGCCGCCGGACTCCGGCGCCTGCACTCCGCTCCCGAACTGCTCGTCGTCGTCAACGTCTGGGACGCCATCAGCGCGAAGGTGGTGGCCGACCAGGGCAGCACAGCCCTCGCCACCGCCAGCCACTCCATCGCCGCGACCCTGGGCTACCCCGACGGGGAGCAGATCCCGCGCGACCTGATGATCGACATGGTGGGGCGCATCGCCGCCGCCGTGGACCTCCCCGTGAGCGCCGACCTCGAGAGCGGCTACGGCGACGCCGGCGAGACCGTCCGCCGCGCGATCGGCGTCGGGATCGTCGGGGCCAACCTCGAGGACAGGATGCAGCCCCTCGCCGACTCCGTCGCCGCCGTCACCGCTGCGGTGAAGGCGGGCGAGGCCGAGGGCGTCGACTTCGTCCTCAACGCCCGCACCGACGCGTTCCTCAAGGCGGGCGACCGCGACCGCGCCGAGGTCCTGACCGACGCCGTCGAGCGCGGCCGCGCGTTCCTCGACGCCGGCGCGACCTGCGTGTTCGTGCCCGGCAAGTTCGACGAGGCCACGATCACGGCGCTCGTCGAGGGCATCGGGGAGCGGAAGGTCAGCCTCATCCACGTGCCCGGGTCGGTGCCGCAGGCGCGGATGGCCGAGCTGGGGGTCGCGCGGGTGTCGTTCGGGCCGTGGAGCCAGCGGTCGGTGCTGACCCACCTCGCCGGCCTCACCCGCGACCTCCTCGCCGGCGGGGCGCTGCCGGAGGGGACGCAGCCGCTGAACTAGCTGTTCCTTTCGGGTGCGGCGTGGTGGTCGTGGGGGGCCGCCGCGGCGCACCCCCGCGATCAGGGCCTGCGGCCCCGTGTTCGGCGTCGGGCGCCGGTTGCTCCGGCGCCCGGGCCGAGGCCGACGGTCGGACGGACCGAGCCGGGGGTCGGGGCCGGGCGGCGGCTGAGCCGGTGACGGTCGGGCCGGGGCGACGGGCCGAGCCGGCGGCGGACTGGTCGGGCGAGGAGCCGAGCCGGCGGCGGACTGGCCGGGCGAGGAGCCGAGCCGGCGGCGGACTGGCCGGGCGAGGAGCCGAGCCGGCGGCGGACTGGCCGGGCGAGGAGCCGAGCCGGCGGCGGACTGGCCGGGCGAGGAGCCGAGCCGGCGGCGGACTGGCCGGGCGAGGGAGCTGAGCCGGCGGCGGCCGGGCCGGGCGATGAGCCGAGCTGGTGGGCGGCCGGGCGGCCGTCGCGCGGTGATCACCGGGACCGCGCCGCCACGGCCCTCCGAACGACCGCCACGTCACACTTCCGACGATCACCGGCACTGCCGGCCCCATGATCGCGGAAACCGCACCACCACTGCCCGCCCGACGACCCTGACGGCACGGTCCCGGCGATCAAGGCCGGCGCAGCCCGCATGATCGCCGAAACCGCGCCATCACAACCCTCCCAACGACCCCCACGTCACGGTTCCGGCGATCAAGGGCAGATGGCGGCGGCTGCGGTGGTGGCAATGCCGGGTTGACCGTCGGGGCTTCGGATAGGCGGCGGGCCGGAGGGAGGCGGCGGGCCCCGGGCGAGGAGGCGGAGGGCCTGAGGAGTCGGCGGCCCGAGGAGTCGGCCCGAGAAGCCGGCGGCCCGAGAAGCCGGCGGCCCGAGAAGCCGGCGGCCCGAGAAGCCGGCGGCCCGAGAAGCCGGCGGCCCGAGAAGCCGGCGGCCCGAGAAGCCGGCGGCCCGAGAAGCCGGCGGCCCGAGAAGCCGGCGGCCCGAGAAGCCGGCGGCCCGAGAAGTCGGCGGCCCGAGAAGTCAGCGGCCCGGGGAGTCAGCGGCCCGAGGAGTCGCGAGGCCGGGAAGGTGCAGGGCCGGGAGTCCGGAGCTTCGCCAGACCGGAGGAGGCCCGGCCCGGCGGCCACCCCTCCAGTGATCACCAAGACAGCACCCCCACGGCCCTCCCGACGACCCTGGCGTCGCACTCCTGACGATCATCGCCTCCCGAGCCCGAGTGATCGTCGAAACCGCACCACCACCGCCCTCCCGACGACCGCCACGTCACACTCCCGCCGATCAAGGGCAGAGAGCGCGGGGTGAGCGGCACTGGGCCGCATGGCGAGCGGTCGGACCGGGAGCCCGGCACCACCGCCCGCGACAGCTCACCGGAACCGCCCGCTGGAAACGAACCGCCCGCGGTGACAACCGAACCGCCGGCGACCGCCACCGGAAAGCCGCGCCGCGACCAACTGGACCAGGTCCGGAAAGCCCGAAAAGCTCCAGAAGTCCCGATCACTCAGCGTCAGAAAACTACGCAGAGCAAACCCCGAAAATCGTGTGCAGTAGTGAACGTCAGACCCGCTCCAACCGCACCGCGCACACCTTGAACTCCGGCATCCGGCTGATCGGGTCGAGCGCGGCGATCGTCAGGTTGTTGGCCGCCTCCTCCCCACCGAAGTGGAACGGCAGGAACACCGTGTCCGGCCGCAGCGACCCCACGCACCGGACCCGCGCGAGTGTGGAGCCCCGGCGGGAGACGACCCGGGCGCGGTCGCCGTCGACCAGGCCGGCCCGCACGGCCGTGTCGGGGTGCACCTCCACGAACGCCTCCGGCGAGATCCCGGCCAGTTCCGCGACCCGCCGCGTCTGCGCCCCGGACTGGTAGTGCACGAGCACGCGCCCGGTCGTCGCGCGCAGGGGAAAGCCGGCATCGGGGAGCTCCGCGGCCTCGGTGTGGTCGACCGCGATGAGCCGCGCCCGCCCGTCGGCGTGGGCGAAGCGGTCGGTGAACAGGCGCGGCGTGCCGGGGTGGCCCTCGCCGGGCACCGGCCAGTGCAGCGCCTCGCCCGCGTCGATCCGGGCGTAGGTGACGCCGGAGTAGTCGGCCGGGCCGCCCGCCGAGGCCAGGCGCAGCTCCTCGAAGACCTCCTCGGCGTCGCTCGGGAAGCCCTTGACGTCGAGGAGATCGGCGAGCCCGGAGATGACCTCCAGGTCCGTGCGCACCCCTGACGGTGGCGTCATCGCGCGGCGCCGCCGCAGCACCCGGCCCTCGAGGTTCGTCATCGTGCCCTCCTCCTCGGCCCACTGGGCGACGGGCAGGACGACGTCGGCGGCCATCGCGGTCTCGCCGGGCAGGAAGTCGGCGACGACGAGCAGGTCGAGCGCGGCGAGCCGTTCCGCGACCGACCGGGCGTCCGGCGCCGAGACCAGCACGTTCGACCCGAACACCAGCATCGCGCGCGGCCCGTCGTCACGGCCGAGCGCGGCGAGGAGCTCCGTGGCCGAGCGGCCGGGGCCGGGCAGGTCGTCCGGGTCGACGCCCCACACCCCGGCGACGTGCGCACGGGCCGCGGGGTCGGTGATCATCCGGTAGCCGGGCAGCTGGTCGGCCTTCTGACCGTGCTCGCGGCCGCCCTGCCCGTTGCCCTGGCCGGTGATCGTCCCGAAGCCCGACCCCTCGCGCCCGGGGAGCCCGAGCGCGAGGGACAGGTTGATCCACGCCGACACCGTGTCGACGCCGTGCGCGTGCTGCTCGGCCCCGCGGGCGGTGAGGACGTAGCGCCGCTGCGCCCGCGCCAGCCAGCCGACGACCGTGCGCATGTCGGCCGCCGCCACCCCGCACACGCGCTCGGCGCGCTCGGGCCACCACTGCGCGGCGAGCGCCCAGGCGTCGTCGAAGCCGGTGGTGCGCTCGGCCAGGTAGTCGGCGTCGACGTGGCCGTCGACGACCGCGGCGTGCAGCATTCCCAGCGCCAGCACCAGGTCGGTGCCCGGCACGGGCGCGAGGTGCAGCCCGCCCGAGGCGATCGCGCGCTCCGCGGTGGGCGTCCGGCGGGGGTCGATCACGACGAGCCGGCCGGTGAGGTGACCCATCAGCGGGGGCATCGTCTCCGCGACGTTGGCGCCGGCCAGGACGACCACCTCGGCGTCGTCCAGGTCGGTGACCGGGAACGGCAGGCCCCGGTCGACGCCGAACGCGCGGTTGCCCGCCGCGGCCGCCGACGACATGCAGAACCGGCCGTTGTAGTCGATCTGCGACGTCCCGAGCGCGACCCGCGCGAACTTGCCGAGCAGGTACGACTTCTCGTTCGTCAGCCCACCGGCGCCGAACACGGCGACGGCGTCGGCGCCGTGCTCGGCCCGCAGCGCACGCAGCCTCGCGGCCACGTACGACAGCGCGTGGTCCCAGCTCACCGGCTCCAGCGGGGTGTCCCGCGAGGTGCGCAGCAGCGGGGTCGTGAGGCGGCCGGGGTGGTCGAGCAGCGCGCCGGACGTCCAGCCCTTCTGGCACAGGCCCCCGCGGTTCGTCGGGAACTCCCGCGCGTCGACGCCGCCGTCGCCGTCGATCCACTGCCCGCACTGCAGCGCGCAGTACGGGCAGTGGCTGGGGACGCTGGTCACACGCCCGCGTACGCCGCGCGCGGGGCGGTCGCGTCCGCCGGGGCGGGCCGCAGGTAGACGACGTAGCTGACCACCGCGCACACCACGTAGAAGACGAGGAAGGACCAGTAGGCGGTGTCGCCGGACTGGGTCGTCAGGAACGACTGGCGGAAAGCGAGGTTGATGAACAGCCCGCCCAGCGCCCCGACCGCCCCCGCGATGCCGATGACGGCGCCGGAGATGCGGCGGGCCCGCAGGTACGCGGCGGCCTCCTCGGCGCCGCCCGCGATGGCGACCCGCGCCTGGCCGCGGAAGATCGCCGGGATCATCTTGTAGGTCGAGCCGTTGCCCAGTCCCGTCAGCACGAACAGCAGGACGAACCCGGCGGTGAACAGGCCCAGCGAGTCGCTCGCCGAGGCGGCGATGATCACCGCGGTGGCCGCGACCATGGCCAGGAAGTTCCAGAACGTGACGCGGGCGCCGCCGAGGCGGTCGGCGAGCGTGCCGCCGACCGGGCGGATCAGCGACCCGAGCAGCGGGCCGATGAACGTGACGGCCGCGGCCTCCAGCGGCGTGCGCCCGAACTGGTTCTGCAGGACGAGGCCGAACGCGAAGCTGTAGCCGATGAACGAGCCGAAGGTGCCGATGTAGAGGAACGACATGACCCAGGTCTGGCTCTCCTGGAGCGACTCGCGGAAGGCGCCGGTGTCGTTCTTCACCGACGTCAGGTTGTCCATCTTGACGGCGGCGAACACGGCCGCGACCACGATCAGCGGGATGTAGACGCCGAGCAGGATCCGCGGTGCGCCGGTGCCGGCGGTGGCGATGACGAGCAGGCCGATCAGCTGGATCACCGGGACGCCGATGTTGCCGCCGCCCGCGTTCAGCCCGAGCGCCCAGCCCTTCTTGCGCTCCGGGAAGAAGGCGTTGATGTTCGTCATCGACGACGCGAAGTTGCCGCCGCCGAGCCCGCCGACGGCCGCGACCGCGATGAACACCCAGTACGGCGTGCCCGGCTGGATGACGATCGCGGCCAGGATCGTCGGGACCAGCAGCAGCAGCGCGGACACGATCGTCCAGTTGCGCCCGCCGAAGCGCGCCACCGCGAACGTGTAGGGCAGTCGCAGGATCGCCCCGACCAGCGTGGGCACCGCGACCAGGAAGAACTTGCCCGCCGCGTCGATGCCGTACTCGGGGCCCATGAACAGCACCAGGACCGACCACATGGTCCAGATCGAGAACCCGATGTGCTCGGACAGGATCGAGAACCACAGG
Source organism: Pseudonocardia broussonetiae (assembly GCF_013155125.1). NCBI lineage: Bacteria > Bacillati > Actinomycetota > Actinomycetes > Pseudonocardiales > Pseudonocardiaceae > Pseudonocardia > Pseudonocardia broussonetiae. The sequence continues at coordinate 575,918 of NZ_CP053564.1, forward strand.
TTCCGGTTGGCGACCCGGGCGCCCGTGCGCTCCCAGAACGACGGGTCCTCGGGCTCCCAGTGGTCGATCCAGCGTCCGGCCAGCGCTGACCGTGCCGGGGGCTGTTCCTGGTCCGTCGTCGTCACGCCGGGGCCTCTTCTCCGTCGTCGGGTGGGTCGACGCAGAAATTAGGCACGTCCCGTTACGGGCTCGTCCGGTTCACGTGTCACCCGCGATAACCGGTTCTCACCTCGCCGACCGGCAGGTGTGAGGTCAGAGCAGGGCCGTGACGATGCCGGCGGCCCGCTCCAGCCCCGGCAGGGTGCGCGCCGAAGCCTCGGGGTGCTGGGCGTGCAGGGCCAGGCGGTACAGCGCGGCCCGCAGGAGCATCTGCGGCCACTCGTCGAGGTGCGACCAGCGGTGCGGCAGCCCGTCGTCGGCCCCGCCCCAGGCCAGGGCGTCGACGACGACGACCGCGGCCGCCCACTCCGGCGGCCGCCACGCGGGCACGAGGTCGACCAGCGCGGGCACGTCGTCGTCGAACAGGACGGCGCCGAACAGCTCGGCGTGCACCACCTGCGGCGTGACCTGCACGGGCGTGCGGTACGCGGCCAGCTCGGCGTAGAGGGTCCCGCCGGTGGCCGGGTCGAGGCTGATCCGCCGCTCGCCCCACGCCACGGCGGCGGAGCGGGCGAGCAGGTCGTCGCGGCCGTCGAGGACGCGCGGGCGGGTGAGCTCGGCGGTGGCGGCGTGCAGGCGGTTGGCCGCCTCGATCACCGCGTCGTAGCGGGGTTCGAGCGTGCCCGGGACGTAGCGGCTCGCGGCCCAGCCGGCGACGACCCAGCGGCCGTCCGACGAGCGCACCGGGTGCGCCAGGCGCAGGCCCTCGACCTGCAGGCCGTCGAGGACGCCCGCGGACCACGCGGCCACGGCGTTGTCGGGCACAGGACGGACGAGGACGTCGCCGCAGTGCCAGGCGCGCCGGCCCGCCCACACGACGGGGCGCGGCTCGGTGTCCTGGACGCCGAACGCGGTGCGGACGTGCGGCGGCAGGGTGATCCCCGTGGGTCCGCTCGGGAGGACGGGAGCTGCGGTCACGAACGGGCACGCTACCTGCGGAGGGTCCGCGATCAACGTCGCCACGCGGGTGGGGTGCCCGGGATCCTGCAGGTCGGTCCCCCGCGGGGTGGTCAGTCCTCGGGCTCGCCCTCGTCCGAGCCGCTCTCCCCGGCCTCGGACCCGCCCTCGTCGGCGTCCTCGGCCCCGTCCCCGGAGTCGTCCGCGGAGTCGTCTGCCGGCTCCTCCGCCCCTTCCCCGGAGTAGCTGTCGACGAGGTCGGCCTCGGCGCCGAGGGAGTCACTGCCCGACGTGTCGTCCCCGGCCGGCTCGTCGCTGCTCGGGTCGCTGACGTCCTGGTCGTCGCCGGGGTCGTCGCTGCTCGGGTCGTCGCTGCTCGGGTCGCCGCTGGTCGAGTCGCTGCTACCCGAGCCACTGCTGCTCACGCCACTGCTGCTCGGGTCACTGCTGTCGGAGCCGCCGTCCGTGCTGCCACCGTCCTCGACGTCGTCGGTGCCGCTGTCCGTGCCGCTGCTGCCGGAGTAGGTGGTGGCGGGCTCGGTGGTCGCGGCGTCGGTGGTCGCGGGGTCCGTGGTCGCGGAGTCCGTGGTCGCGGAGTCCGTGGTCGCGGAGTCGCCGTCCGAGTCACCGCCGCCGTCCGGCGACACGCCGTACGCCTCGTACACCGCCTGCTCGTAGGCCTCCTGCTGCGACACCTGCTGCGACGCCGGCTGGGACACCGGCTGCGGCACCTCCTGCGACGCCGGCTCCTCCGACGAGGCGGCCATCTCGTTGAGCGCGTCGACCTGCTCGTCGTCCAGGCCCCACGCCGCCAGCGCGGCGGCCGCGACGGCCTCCTCGCTGCTCGTCGCGGACGAGCCCGTGGACGGGGCGGCGGACGGGGCGGCAGAGGTGGTCGGCGGCGTCTCCTGCCGCGCCGCCTCCTCCTCCATCGCCGCCTCCACCAGCGGCGCGGTCCAGGCCGCGCCCGGGGTGCTGCGGACGACGTCGACCGCGAGCGCCGCGTCCTCCGGCCGGCCCACCCCGTCGACGGGGGCGGGCAGGGTCTCGACCGGCGGTCCGTCGGCCGGTGCTGCGTCGACGGGCGGCGGGGCGGACCGGCCCGCGTCGGCCTCCCGCACCGGCGCGGACTTCTGCTCGGCGGCCGGGGCGGCGGTGTCGGGGTAGCGGTCGTCGACGACGGGCGGCGCGCCCGCACCGCCGCCCACCGCGTCGGACACCGGCGACACCACCGCGGCCGGCGCCCCGTCGAGGGCCGCGGGCCCGGCGGACTCCGCGGACGCGGACCCGGAGGCGGGCGGCGGTTCGGCCCGCTCCTCCGAGCGCTCCGCGTCGGCGTCGGCACGGCGGTCGCGCTCCCGGACCTCGTCGGCCGGCTGGTCGGCGGGCTGCTGCGCGGGCTGCTCGGGGCCCTCCACGACGTCGCCGACCGTGTCGACGACCTCCTCGACCGGACCCTCCCCGTCGGCCGGAGCCTCGGAGGCAGGAGCCCCGTCGGCCGGAGCCTCGGAGGCAGGAGCCGGAGCCTCGGGAGCAGGAGCCTCGGGAGCGGGAGCGGGCCCGTCCGCCACCTCCTCCACCGTGTCCACCACGGCCCCCACCGGCCCCGACTCCGCATCCGGAGCAGCGGGAGCAGCGGGAGCAGCGGGAGCAGCGGGAGCAGCGGGAGCAGCGGGAGCAGCGGGAGCAGCGGGAGCAGCGGGAGCAGCGGGAGCAGCGGGAGCAGCGGGAGCAGCGGGAGCAGCCGGAGCGGGTGCCGACTCGGCCGGTGCAGACGAGGGATCCGGCCGCCCCGCCGACCGGTCCCGGTCACGGTCGCGCGCTCCCCCACCGGCGGCGTCCCCGACCGCGTCGACCGTGCCACCGACCGCCCCGTCGACGCCCTCGGCCACCTGGTCGACCGGACCCTCGGCAGGGGCAGCGGGCGCGGCGAGCGCAGCATCCGGGGGCGTGGACGGAGAGGGCGTGTCGTCACCGGGCCCGCGCGGGTCCGGCGGCCCACTGGTGTCGACGTCCTGGCGGGGTGCGCCGTCCGGCTCGTCCCGCCCCCCGACGACGTCGGGCCGGGGCGGGACCGGGCTGGTCGGCGTCGGGGCGGGCACGTCCTCCCCGCGGATGACCTGGCGGACCTCCTCGCCGACCAGCACCGTCTCCTGCACGTCGTCGGGCAGCGGCCGGGCCGCCGCGTCCTCGACGCCGCCCTCCAGCGCCAGGAGCTCGTCGCGGCGGGCGTCGCGCTGCCGCAGCCGCAGGTCGCGCTGCTCGTCGAGCGCGGAGAGCGCCGCGGCCTGCTCGGGCGTGCGCCGGGACGGCGGGGGCGCCGCGGCGAGCGCGGCCTCCAGCTCGGCCAGGCTCCGCTCGGCCTCGGCGAGCTCGGCGCGGGCGTCGTCGAGCGCCTCGAACGAGTCGAGCTGCGAGAGCAGGGTGGCGCGCCGGTTCTCCAGCAGCTCGCGCCGCTCCTCCAGCGCCTCGACGGGCTCGGCCGGGCTCGCGGCGCGCCGCTCCTCGGGCAGCCGCATCCACTCGGCCTCGACCTGCGCGATGGTGTCGAGCTGGCGGTTGACCGAGGCCAGCACGACCCGCGCGTCGCGGGCCCACTCCTCCTCCGACGCGGCGGCGACCGCCGGGGCGGCCTGCGGCTCCGACGCGGTGACGGCGTAGCCGCCCGCGAGGATCCCGGCGGCGCCGAGCACGGCCAGAGCCCGCCGCCGGCGCGGGACGGGGGCGCCGAGCCCGCGGGTCCGGCGCCCGGGCGGGGGCTCGGCGCGGCGGGCGAGCGCGGCGCTGCGGCGGCGCTGGGCGCGGTGGGGCGGCACCTGCGGCGCCACGTCCGGCGGGGTCGGAGCGGCCGCGGCCGGAGCCGCCGCGGCCGGAGCTGCCGGGGCCGGGGCTGCCGCGGCCGGCGTCGGCTCGGGGGGTGCGGGCTCCGCCAACCACGGCAGCGTCGCGGCGAGCTGCGCGTCGCCCCCCGCCTGCACCGCGGCGCGGCGGGCCTGCCGGGCGGCGGAGCGGTGGGCGGCGGTGCAGTAGCGCCGCGGCGGGCGGCCGGGGAGGTCCTCGATGCTCTCGCCGCAGCCCGGCAGGGCGCACCGCCGCACGCTCTCGCTCATCGCCCACGCCCCCCTGCCGGAGGCGGGCGCCCCACCGCCCGTCGCCGTGCCACAACTTGATCTTCCGAGTGGCGAAGGTACCCCGCAGTGCCGAACTTGTCACTGCTCCAACTGGGACGTAACCGCAGGTCAGAGTGACGCTGCGTACAGGGCGGTGCGATCTTCACACTCCGTCGCGCGCCGGCCCGGAAACGCGAACGGCACGTTCACCCGATGAGACTGGGTGAACGTGCCGTTCGCGCGAGAAGGGGAAGTGCGTGGTGCGTGGAGCGTCAGTACGTCGGCAGGCTCGGGTCGACCTGCTTGGCCCACGCGAGCACCCCGCCGCCGACGTGCACGGCGTCGCGGAAGCCCGCCTGGTGCAGCGCGGCGAGCGCGTCGGCCGAGCGCGCACCGGACTTGCAGTGCAGCACGACCGGCTTGTCCTGCGGGATCTCCGCGAGCGCCTCGCCGGAGAGGATGCGGTCCTTGGGGATCAGCACCGCCCCGGGGATGCTGACGATCTCGTACTCGTGCGGCTCGCGGACGTCGATCAGCGCGAAGTCCTTGCCCGCGTCGATCATCTCCTTGAGCTCGGTGGCCGTGATCGTGTGGCCGGCGGCCGCGGCCTGCGCGTCGTCGGACACCACACCGCAGAACGCGTCGTAGTCGATCAGCTCGGTGATCGGCTTCGTGTCCGGGTCCTTGCGGATGTTGATCGTGCGGTAGCTCATCTCCAGCGCGTCGTAGACCATCAGCCGGCCCAGCAGCGGCTCGCCGATGCCGGTGATCAGCTTGATCGCCTCGTTCACCATGATCGAGCCGATGGACGCGCAGAGCACGCCCAGCACGCCGCCCTCGGCGCAGGAGGGGACCATCCCGGGCGGCGGCGGCTCGGGGTAGAGGTCGCGGTAGTTGAGGCCCTTGCCGTTGGGCGCGTCCTCCCAGAACACCGACGCCTGGCCCTCGAACCGGAAGATCGAGCCCCACACGTACGGCTTGCCCGACAGCACGGCGGCGTCGTTCACCAGGTAGCGCGTGGCGAAGTTGTCGGTGCCGTCGAGGATCAGGTCGTAGTCGCGGAAGATGTCCATGACGTTCGACGAGTCCAGCCGCACGGGGTACAGCTTCACCTCGACGAACGGGTTGATCTCCTTGATGGAGTCGCGCGCCGACTCGCCCTTGGGCCGCCCGATGTCGGACTGCCCGTGGATGACCTGGCGGTGCAGGTTGGACTCGTCGACCTCGTCGAACTCGACGATCCCGAGCGTGCCCACCCCGGCGGCGGCCAGGTAGAGCAGTGCCGGGCTGCCCAGACCGCCGGCGCCCACGACGAGCACCTTCGCGTTCTTGAGGCGCTTCTGGCCCGCCATCCCCACGTCCGGGATGATCAGGTGGCGGCTGTAGCGCGCCACCTCGTCCTTCGTCAGCTCGGCGGCCGGCTCCACGAGCGGCGGTAGCGCCATGGGACATGCTCCTCGGTGTCACGTAGTTCGGTCTGCTTGCGGCAACGTCAGCCCCGCGCGGGATCTTCCCAGAGCTCGCCGACGGCCTGCGCCACCCGCTCCGGCACCTCCATCTGGGCGACGTGCCCCACGCCCGGCAGCATCAGCAGCCGCGCGCCCGGGATCGTCGCGGCGGTGCGGGCCGCGTGGCGGGGCGAGACGAGCCGGTCGCGGTCGCCCCACACCACCAGCGTGGGCGCCTGCACGCGCGCGGCCTGGCGCCACAGCCCGCCCAGGGCCCAGCTGGAGATCATCGCGCCCGCCGTGCCGAGGACGGCCTCGCGCGCCCACGCCACCCGGCCGCGGCGCGCGATCTCCTCCGCGGCCTCGGCCAGCCGCTCGGGCGGGGCGCGGCCGGGGTCGCCGAAGCACAGGTCGATGGTCTGCTGCGCGCGCTCGACCGGCGTCAGCGCGGCCATCTGCGCCTTCGCCCGCGCCCCGATGACGGGGACGAGCGAGAGCAGCAGCCGCGGGTCGGCGATGCGGCGCGGGTCGGGCCGGCGGTCGGGCATCGCGGGCGAGACGAGCGTGAGCGTCTCCACGAGCTCCGGGCGCCGGGCGGCGACGCTGATCGCGATGGCGCCGCCGAGGGAGTTGCCGAGCAGGTGCACGCGCTCGCCGCGCCCGGCGAGGAAGCACAGGACGGCGTCGGCGTGGGCGTCGGGCGACCAGTCCGGCGTCGCGAGCGGGCGGGAGTGCCCGAACCCCGGCAGGTCGACGGCCGTGCCCGCGGCCCGGTCGGACAGCAGCCCGGCGAGGTCGGTCCAGTTCGTCGCCGAGCCGGACAGGCCGTGGACGTAGACGGCGGGGATGCCGTCGGGCCCGGGCGTCTCGCGGACGTGCAGCGTGACGCCGCCCGAGGTGACCTCCCGGCCGGGCCACGGCCCCTGGTGGCCGCGCTCGGCCGATACCTGTGTGCTCACCCCCCGAGCATCACCCGGCGACCGGCCGCCCGGCCAGTCCGGGTGGCGCCGGTCGCCCTCCTCGACGGCCGGCCGGAGATCAGCCGGCCAGGTCGAGGACCGTCAGCGTCCCGCTGTTGAGGTTGGTGACGTAGGCCTGCCGCCCGTTCGGCAGCACCGCGACGCTGGTGGGGCCGTCCTCGGTCGGGATCGTGGCGGTCACCGCGAAGGTCTCGGCACTGATCACGGACAGCGTGTCGTCGCTGACGTTGACCACGTAGGCGTAGCGCCCGTCCGCCGACCAGGCGATGGCCTGGGGGTTCTTGCCGACGACCACCGTCGCGACCACCTCCCGCGTGTCGGTGTCGGTCATCGAGACCGTGCCGCCGTCGTAGTTCACGTTGGCCACCAGCGGCCGGGCGGGGTTCACCGCGACGCTGTGCGGGCTCGTGCCGACCGGCACCTCCGCGAGGACGGAGTCGGTCGCCGGGTCCAGCACGGTGATCAGGTTCGACTCGTGGTTGGCGGCGTAGGCCCGGGTCCCGTCGGCCGAGAAGGCGATCCAGTGCGGGTTGGGCGCCACGTCGATCTCCGCGGACACGGCGTTCGACGCCGTGTCGATCACGGAGACGGTGCCCGAGTCGTGGTTGGGCACGTAGACCCGGCTCCCGTCCGGCGTGACGGCCAGCGCGTAGGGGCGGGTGCGGACGGGCGTGGTCGCGACGACCGCGTTGGTCGTGGTGTCCAGCACGGCGACCGCGGCGATCGTGCGCTCCTCGTTGAAGACGCTCACGTAGACCCGGCGCCCGTCGGGCGAGAACGCCAGGTACTGCGGCGGCCCTGCCGGGATGGCGATCGTGGCGGTCGTCCGGTTGATCGCGGTGTCGATGACGGTGACGACGCCGGCCGCGCGGTTGGCCACGTAGGCGAGCCTGCCGTTCGGGGACACCGCGACGAAGCCCGACGTCGGCCCGGCCGGGATCGACGTGCCGAGGGTCGGGATCGGGACGCTCTGGACCTCCGACGGGGCCTGCGGGCCCGGCACGACCGGCCCGCCGGCGGGCGGGACCGGCGCCGGCTGCGCGGTGGCGCCGCCGGCCGCGGGCCCGAGAGCGCCGCCCGTCACGGCGTACACGAGACCCGCCAGTACGAGCACCGCCACCACCGCGGCGACGGCGATCAGCGGGCGTCGGCGGTGCCCGCCGCCCGACGGCGGACGCAGGGGCGGAGGCGGGAGCGGCGGCTCGGCGGCCGCCGGACCGGAGGCGGCCGGCGACGCCGCTGCGCCCGGCGGGTGGGAGCTCGAGCCGGGACCGGCCCCGCCCGGGCCGGGCGGCCGCCCGGGCCGCAGCGCGGCCCCGACCGCCCCGGCCGGGCGCGGAGCGGGGATCTGCGCGCCGGCATCGGCCGGCGGCCCCTCCACCACAGGGCGCGGTGCGTCGAGCGGGGGCCGTCCCGGTCGCAACGGGGCGGCGACCACGGGGGCGGCGCTCTGGACCAGCGTCGTGGCCGCCCCCGCGTGCGGCGAGCCGTCCGGCGCGGCGGCCTTGCGGAGGGCGCCGTGGCCGTCGGACCCGTTGCGCTCGGTGGGGGCGGGGGCCGGGAGCGAGTACGAGACCGCCGGCGCCCCGGCGGCCACCGTGACCTCGCCGGAACCGACCCGGGCCAGCTCGGCGGCTCCGAGCGCGACGGCGTACTTGGGGTGGGTGTCGACGACGATGGGGCGGTCGAGCTCGGCGGAGATCATGCGGGCGACCAGGGGTATGCGCGAGGAGCCGCCGACCAGGAGCACCGCGGTGAGCTCGTCGGGCTCGACCTGTGCGGAGCGCAGGGTGCGGGTGAACGCCCCGATCGTCGACTCGACCTGGGCCCTGATCATGTCCTCGAAGTCGGTGCTGGTGAGGTGGATGTCGAAGTGGCGGTGGGGCAGGAACACCGGGATGACGGTCTCGGTGTCGATGGACAGGGCCTCCTTGGCCAGGATGCAGTCCTGCCGCAGCCGGGCCATCGCCACGGACGTCTGCTGGTCGCTCATGTCGAGGTCGGTGAGCGCCCCGCCGGAGGCGTAGTTGACGTAGGACAGGATGGCCTCGTCGAAGTCGACACCGCCGAGGCGCTCGACGCCCTCCGGGGTGCCCAGTATCTCGATCCCGTCGCGCAGCTTGCGCAGGACCGTGGCGTCGAAGGTGCCTCCGCCGAGGTCGTAGACGGCCACGACGTCGCCGTCCACGAGCTGGTGGGAGGCCGCGTAGTGCGCGGCGGCGGCCTCGGGCTCCGTGACCATGCGCGGGGCGACCGGGTGCGCGGCGAGCCCGGCGAGCGGGGGCACCTCGTCGAACAGCTCACGGCGGAACGGGCCCCAGTTGGCGGGGTGGGTCAGCACGACGCGTTCGGGAGGCCCGCCCTCGGTCTCGACCACCCGCTCGACGACGTCGCGCAGCAGCGTCGCGAGCAGGGCGGTGACGGCGTAGGCCGCACCGCCGAGCATGATCGGCGTGGGGTCCCCCAGCCGGCGCTTGAACTCCCGGCCGATGCGGTCGGGGCGGCTGACCGCGCGCCGCCCGGCCGCGTCGCCGCAGACCAGGCTGCCGTCGTCGCGGGCGTAGACCACGGCGGGCGAGACGACGCTGCGGTCGCCGAGGGTGAACATCTCCACCTGCGAGGCACGAGCGACCGCCGCGGCGACGAACGTCGTCCCGAGGTCGACACCCAGGCTGTAGGGCACGGCGCACCCCCTCCGATCGGGCTCCCATGGTAACGAGGATCACACCCGGCGGTGTGATTCCTCGGCGACGTCTTTGACCGGAAACGTCTTCGCCCGGACTCGGCGAACTGGGGTTGTCCCTACTCGAACCGGGGGGTCGGCTCGGCCCGTCCGGGTGGCCGCACCATGTGTTCGACGGCGCGGGAGGACGACCGTCTACCTCAACGCAGACAGCGACCCGAGGCGGACGACATGACCATCATCACCAGCCCCCAGGACTTCAACACCGACGACCTGTACGTCGACCTGGAGCCCGTCGTCGGCAACACCCTGTTCCTCAAGGTCGAGGGCCTCAACTTCGCCGGCTCGGTGAAGCTCAAGGCCGCCTCGGCCATGGTCGAGGCCGCCGAGGCCGACGGCACCCTGCGGCCGGGCGCGATCCTCGTCGAGTCGTCCTCGGGCAACCTCGGCATCGCACTGAGCATGATCGCCGCTGCCAAGGGCTACGGGTTCGTCTGCGTCACCGACTCCCGCTGCAACCTCGCCACCCGCCGCCTCATGGAGTCCCTGGGCGCGGAGGTCCACGTCATCACCGAGCCGGACCCCGAGCACGGCCTGCTCGGCGCCCGTCTCGACCACGTCCGCGACCTGCTCGCCTCCGACGACCGCCACGTGTGGCTCAACCAGTACACCAACCCCAACAGCTGGAAGGCCCACTACGACACCACCGGCCCCCAGATCGCCGCCCAGTTCCCCGACGTCGACGTGATCTTCATCGGCGCCGGCACCACCGGCACTCTGATGGGCACCGCCCGCTACTTCGCCGACCACCACCCGCACGTGCGCATCGTCGCCGTGGACAGCGTCGGCTCGGTCAGCTTCGGCACCCCCGCCGCCCGCCGCATGATCCCCGGCCTGGGCATGGCGGTGCGGCCGCCGCTACTCGACCAGACCGTCATCGACGAGGTCGTCCACGTCGAGGAGGCCGACACCATCCGCACCTGCCACCGCCTCGCCCGCACCGGGTTCCTCTTCGGCGGCTCCACCGGCACCGTCGTCACGGCCGCCGAAGCCTGGCTGGCCGAGCACGCCACCCCCGGCACGACCGCCGTCGCCATCGCCCCCGACCTGGGCGAGCGCTACATGGACACCATCTACCAGTCCCACTGGGTCGAGGACCTCTACGGCGACCTCACCGCCGACACCGACGACACCGGCGCCTTCGCCGCCATCGCCGCCTGACGCGGAGGCGCCACGGCCTGCCGGAGCGGTGCGGCCGGGCGCGCGGGGGGGAGAGAACCCTACCCGGCCGGAGGGACGCCCCCCTTCCCGTCGGCGGCGCCGGGGGCCAGGGTTCGAGGATGGTGTCCGGGTCCGCGCAGTGCGCCGACGGTGGCGCGGGGTCGTCCGGCGGCAGGGCCGAGACCCGCCGCGTGGAACGGCAGCGGTGGACGCGGCGCAGGCGCCTCGAACGCCGGCTGCACGACGGCGCCGCCCTGCGGATCTCGGCACTCACCCTCCAGCTCGGGCTGCTGCGGCACCGGGTCCCCGCCGTCGACCGGGACCTGCACGAGTCGATCGACGGCTTCGAGCACGAGCTGCAGGCCGTCCTCCAGGAGCTGCGCGAGGTGGCGAGCGAGCTCTACCCGCCGCTGCTCGACGAGGCCGGCCTCGGCCCGGCGCTGCGCGAGCAGGCCGGCCGGCTGGACGCGAACGTCGTGGTCACGGCGTCGGACGAGCGGTTCGGCCCGGCCCTGGAGGGCGCGGCGTACTTCGCGGTGGTGGCGGCCCTCACGGGCCTGCCGCCCGGCGGGAGCACGGTCGAGGTGTCGGTGACGCGCGCCGACGACGCCCTGGTGGTGCACCTCGCCGGGGTGGACGGCAGGGGCGCCCGGCACCTCCGCGACGGCGTCCGGCCGCTGGGCGGCACCACCGAGGTCGTGGCGGGGGACCGCCCCGGCACCGCCACGATCATTGCGAGGTTCCCGTGCGAGTAGCGCTGGCCGAGGACGGTGCCCTGTTCCGTGAGGGCCTCATCATGCTGCTGAAGGCGGCGGGGCACGACGTGGTCGGGTGGGCGGCGGGCGGTGACGAGCTGGTGGCCATGCTCGCGCACGACGCCCCCGACGTGGCCATCCTGGACATCCGGATGCCACCCGAGCCCGACGGCGGCCTCGTGACGGCCGAACGGCTGCGCGCGGCGCATCCCGAGATGGGGCTCCTGTTCCTGTCGCACTACGCCGAGACCCACTACCTGATGCGCATCCTGCAGATCGGGACCGACGCGATCGGCTACCGGCTCAAGGAGAAGGTGGGCAGCGTCGACGTGCTGACCGACACCCTGACCCGGATCCGCGACGGCGAGATCGTCATCGAGCCGGTGCTGGCGAAGCGGCTCGTGGAGCGGCCCCGCGGGGAGAAGAAGGACGCCGTCGCCGCACTGTCCGAGCGCGAGCTCGACGTGCTGCGGCTCATGGCGGAGGGCCGCTCGAACAACGGGATCGCGGGCCAGCTCTACGTCAGCGCGAAGGCGGTGGAGAAGCACATCGCCAACATCTTCGGCAAGCTCGGGCTGCACACCGACACCTCCGAGCACCACCGGCGGGTGCTCGCGGTGCTGACCTACCTGCGCTCCCAGGACAACGGTGGATGAGCGGAGGCTTGGCGACGGCGGCCTCGCCGTTTAGCGTTCACCTGCCCTGACCCGGAAGCGGGTGGTGCGGATGGACCGGACGGTCGCGGCACGGTTGCTGCGCCTGCTCGTCGTCGCGTCCGGCGCGACCGCGGTGTTCGCCGCGCTGGTCGGCGGCCTCACCCCCGTGCTGGGACCCGATCGGGCCGCGGTGCTCCTGCCGTTCCTGGCCGCCGCGGCGGCGACGGCGGGTCTGGGGGCGGTGCTGCCGCGCCTCGACCACTGGGTGCGGAGCCTGACCCACCACCGCACGAGCACGCCCTACTCGACGCTCGCGGCGGCGGCCGACCGGATCCGCGCGGGCTCGCTGCAGGCCGCGCTGCCGGGGCTCGCCCAGGTCCTCGCCGACGGCACCGGCGCGCAGCGGGCGGCCCTGTGGCTCGTGGTCGAGGACAGGCTGGTGAGCGCCGCGACCCACCCGCCCGAGGAGGGCGCCCCGGCCACCGCGCCGAACCTCGCGGTCCTGCTCGCGCGCCCGGACACCGATCACGTCGTACCCGTGCTCGACGGGGTGGTCCTGCGCGCGGTGCTGGCGATCGGGAAACCCGGTGCCCCGATCACCCCCGGCGACCAGCAGCTCATGCGGGACGTCGCGAACGGGGCGGGGTCGTTGCTCCGCGAGGTGCAGCAGGGCGCGGAGCTCGAGGAGCGGGTGCGCCGGGCGGCCGACCTGGCCGTCGAGCTCCAGCGGTCGCGGCAGCGACTGGGGCGGGCTCGCGACGTCGAACGGCGGCGCCTGGTCGCCGAGCTCTCCCACGCCACCACCGAACCCCTGGCGGCACTGCGCGCGGAGCTCGAGCGCGCCGCGGAGGGGCTCGCCGCACCCGGCGCCCCGACCGACCCGGTGCGGCAGGCGCTGGGCCGGGCCCGTTCCGGGCTCGACGCGCTGCTGGAGCGGTTCCGGTCGATCGCCCGGGGCGTGTACCCGGCGGTGCTGCGCGACCAGGGGCCGGTGGCGGCGCTGGAGGAGCTGGTGGCCGACCTGCCCCGGTCCGTGCGGCTGGAGGCCGACCTGAGCCCGCGCCTGGGCTGGGAGATCGAGTCGGGCATCTACTACGTCACCGCGTCGGCGCTGCAGCACCTGGCGCTCCGGTCGGACGCCCCGGAGCTGCGCGTGCAGCTGGTGCACGGCGGCGGGCGGCTGTCGATCCGCATCGAGGACCCGGCGCCCGGCGCGGAGCCCGACGACCTGCGGGCGGCGCTGACGATCGACACCGAGCGGCTGGCCGCACTGGGCGGGGAGCTCGAGCTCGTGCGCGGCGAAGCGGGGACGGTCCTGCACGCGTGGCTCCCGGACCGGCTCGAACCGCTGGTCGACCTGTCGGCCCCGCGTGGCGAGGGGGTGCGGTGAGCAGCGGATCCGCGGCCGCGCGCAGGCGGTTCGCCGTGGGCGGCTACGTCGCGCTGCTGACCGTCTGCACGGCGGTCGCCGTCGGTTGGCTCGCCGTCGGCCTGGTCGTCGCCGTGGCGCGGTACTGGCCGGGGGCGCTCGACGCCGCCCGGACGGCGGCGGCCGGGGGCAGCGGGTGGGCCCGGGGCGTCTCGGAGGCCGCCCCGCGCAGCGAGCCGCTCGACCAGGCCGTGCTCGACTACGCGTTCAGCGCCCTGAACCTGGTCATCGCGGCGGTGCTGCTGCGCCACGCGAGGCGCTCGTGGTCGCTGCGGCTGCTCGTGATCGCGATGGTCGGCTCGGCCGGGGCGTTCAACCTGCAGGCCCACGCCGCCGCGGTGGCCGTGCAGATCGCCACGGGGTGGTCGGTCGGCCAGCTGCACCAGATCGTGCTGCACGGTGTCGCGAGCACCGCCTACGTCCTCGCGCTGCTGGTCTTCCCGACCGTGTCGTGGTCGGCGAGGCTGTGGCGCGGACCCGCCGGGAACCTGCTGGTCGCCGTCGGGGTCGCGAGCCTGCTCGTCGTGGGGTTCGGGACGGCCCTGCTCCCCCACACCTACAGCTGCATCCTCTTCTTCGGCTTCCTCGTCCCGGTCGCGGGTCTCGTCGTGCTGCCCGCGCGCGTCCGGCGGGGCGCCACGAGCGAGCAGCGCACCCAGGCGCGGCTGCTGCTGAGCGTGCTGGCGGCCGCGTTCGCGACCGCGGCGGTGCTGGCGGTCGTCACCCTGGTCCTCGCCGGGCTCGGCGAGCCCGGCCTGACGCTGTACGACCCGACGGCGCACGTGGACCAGGGCCAGGGCCTGCCCACCGCGCTGCTGTTCTGGTTCTCCCGGCTCGCATCGGCGGCCATCGCGACCGCGGTCCTGCTCGCGACCGTCGGCGCCCGGCTGGGCACGGCGGAGCAGCTGTTCAGCCGGGGACTGGCCGCGACGCTCGTGGCCGCGGTGGCCGGAGGTGCGTTCACGGTGGTGCGCGCGGCCGGGGGCGACCCGTCGCCGACCGGGGCGGCGGCGCTGGGGCAGGCCGCGCTCGCGGCGGTACCGGTCGCGCTGGTGTTCCTGCCGCTGTACCTGTCCGTCGAGAACCTGGTCGACCGGCTGCTCTACGGGACCCGGCCGACGCCCTACAGCGTGCTGGCCGAGGTGGCGGCGCTGTCGCACACCACGGCGGGCGACGCCCCGGACCTCGCCCGCGTCGCCGAGGGCGTCGCCCGTGCGCTCGGCGCCGGCGTCTGCCGGCTGACGGTGCGGCGGCCCGGGTTGCGCGACCGGACGTACGCGTGGCCCGCCGGGGCCGAGCAGACCGACCCCGGCGACCTCGTGGCGGTGCCCATCTCGCAGGGCGAGGAGCAGCTCGGGGAGATCGCGGTCGACCGCGCCGCCGTCGCGGGCCTGCACACGCAGCGCCGGCACCTCCTCGACGACGTCGCCGACAGCCTGCGGGTGGTGCTGCAGGCGAGCCGGTCGGGCATCGAGCTGGAGCGCCAGCTCCGGGCCGCGCTGGCGCACGGCGAGGCGATCGCGGTGGCCCGGCGCGAGGCGGTCGCCGAGATGGACAGCGAGCGGCGCCGCATCGAGCGCGACCTGCACGACGGCGCGCAGCACCACCTCGTGACCCTGGGTCTCACGCTCGGGCTGGTCGACCACCAGGTCGCGACGGGGCAGCTCGACGAGGCACGGGAGCGGCTGGTCAGGCTCCTGGTGCAGGTCGACGACGCCGAGACGGTGCTGGCCGAGACCGCCACCGGGGTCTCGTCGGTCGTGCTGTCCGAGCAGGGCCTCGCGGCGGCGCTGTCGGCCGCTCTGGCCGGAGCGCACCCACCCGTCACCCTCGACTGCACCGGCGCCCCGGCGGCGCGGCTCCCCGCCGAGATCGGTGACACCGCCTACTACTGCTGCCTCGAGGCGGTGAACAACGCGCGCAAGCACGCTCCGGGCGTACCGGTGACCGTCCGGGTGTCCGAGGTCGGCGGGAGCCTGCGGATGGCCGTGCGCGACTCGGGCCCCGGGTTCGACCCCGGCGCCGTCCCGGGCTCCGCCGTGCGGGCGGGGCGCGGCCTGCGCAACGTCACCGCGCGCGTCGCCGCGGTCGGGGGGACGATCGCGATCCGCTCGGCGCCGGGCGAGGGCACCACGGTGGAGTGGTCGCTGCCGCTGCCGCAGGAAGAGGCGCCAGTGCCCCGGGAACCACTGCCTCGGGAACCACTGCCCCGGACGCGGCTGCCCCGGCCCGGTACCGGCGACGGGACGCCGCTGGCGGCCCGGATGCGCGACCTCCTGCGCTACGCCATCGAGGTCTACCGCGGCACCGACCGCGTCGGCGCGCTCCACGGGCTCGCCGCGCGCCTCGACGCCGGGGGGCGCACCGACGGGGCGGGGCGGTCGGACGTGGCCGAGGTGCGTCGGGCGCTGGCCGCTCTGGAGGACCTCGTCCGGTCGGCACCGCTGGAGGGGGACCGGACGCACCGCCTGCGCTACGAGCTGGACCGCCTGCGGTCGGGGGCGCACGAGCTCGCCGAGGTCGATCTCGCCGCGACCATCCGCGCGGGCGACCTCTCGCTGCCCGAGGAGGTGCGGCGCTCGGCCGAGCGCCTGCTCGGTGCGGGCGGTGCCGCGCCGCGCGCCCGGCTCGGCCTCGCCGAGGGGGCCGACGCGCACGAGGTGCGCGTGGCGGCCACGGCGGAGCTCGCCCGGTGGCAGTGGTGGGCGGCGCACCCGGCCTCGACCGGGGGTGTGCGCGACGCCGCGCAGGTGGTGGTCCGGACCTGCGAGCGCCTGCTCGCGGAGGCCGGGCCGGGCTGATCCCCGGCCGTGGAGGTCCGCGACCGGACCGGCGGGGTCGGCGCCTTTCGCACCGGAGGAAACAGCGCATCCCCGTCGAACTCCCGGGATGCGGGTGCAACCGCCACGGAATCGCCTCATTCCGCTCCCGGAACGGCGGAATGGCGGCGGCCGGGACCGTTTCGCCGATCGCGCACGAGCCGACCCGACGACGGGCGCGGCGAGGGGGCTGTCCCTACCTCGATCAGCGGGTCCGCCCCCCGCGCCGTGGGGACCGCACGGTGGTTCGCACGCATTCCCCGGCGCATCCTTGATCGGACGGCGGAGGGGTCGCGATCATGCAGAAGATCGATTCTCACGACTGCTCGAACGATTTCCGCGGGCGGATGTCCGCCCGACGGGCCGGCATCGACCGCGCACCATTGACCGCCGACGGTACTGGTGCAAATCTCATTCGACGCACGGTGCAGTGCTCGGACCGAGGAGGCGGCGTGCCGGCGACGCAGCACTCCGAGCAGCCCCCCACCGGACCGCCGGCGCCCTTGTCCGAGCTGGTGCTGGTCGACCAGCACGAGGCCCAGGGCCGCCGGGTCCGCCGGGACGAGCGCCTGGACCACCTCTTCGAGGAGCGCTGCGACTGGAACCGGCGCTACGGCCGGGCCGGCCGGCTCGCTGTCGACTCCGACGAGATGTCGCTGACCTACGCCGAGCTCGACGCGCGGGCCAACCGCCTGGCCCGGTACCTGCGCCTGCGCGGGGCCCGCGCAGGCGACCGGATCGCCCTGCTGTTCGACCGCCCGGCCCAGTCCTACGTCGCGGTGCTCGCCACGCTCAAGATCGGGGCGGCCTACGTCCCGCTGGACGTCGCCACGCCGACGGGCCGCCTGGCCTACATCGTCGAGGACGCACGGGCGCGCACGGTGCTGTCGATGTCGCACGTGGCCGACCGGGTGGAGCAGATCGACCTGCTGACCGCGAACGGCGCCGAACTGGTGTACGTCGACCGCGCCGCGCCGCTGATCGAGGAGATGGACCCGCGCCGGCTCATCGACGCCGAGCGGGGCGCCCTGGACGACCAGCTCGCCTACATCAGCTACTCGTCCGCCTCCGGCAGGCCGGAAGGGGTGGCCATCGACCACGCCAGCATCTGCAACTTCGTCAAGGTGGCCGCCGAGGTGTACGGCATCCGGTCCGGCGACCGCGTCTACCAGGGGCTGCCGATCGCGCTCGACTTCTCGGTCGAGGAGATCTGGGTGCCGTGGGTCTGCGGAGCGACGCTGGTGCCCCGGCCGCCCGGCCCGAACCTGCTGGGCCCCGACCTGCACGAGTTCCTCCGCGACCGGCGCGTCACCGCCCTGTGCTGCGTCCCGGGCGTGCTGGAGACCCTCCCCGGCGACCTGCCCGACCTGCGGTTCCTGCTGGTGTGCGGGAAGGACTGCCCGCGGGACCTGATCGCGCGCTGGCACCGCCCCGGCCGCCGGTTCCTCAGCGTCTACGGCCCCACCGAGGCCACGGTGTCGGCCGCGTGGACCGAGCTGCACCCGGACCGGCCTCCGACCATCGGGGTCCCGCTCCCCACCTACAGCACCGTCATCCTGGACGCCGAGGACCCGTACCGGGCGCTGCCGCACGGCGAGGTCGGCGAGATCGGCATCGCCGGGATCGGGCTCGCCTGCGGGTACCTGAACCACGACGACCTGACCGACGAGGTGTTCGTCCAGGACTTCCTGGGGATCCCGGCGAACCCGTCCGGGCGCATCTACCGCACCGGCGACCTGGGCCGGGTCACCGCCGACCGGGAGATCGAGTACCACGGGCGGGTCGACCGGGAGGCCGTGACCCGCGAGCTCCGGATCCAGCCGACCGGGGTCGGGTCGCGGCCCCCCGTCCCCGCGGTGCCCCCGGCGCCGGTCGCCGCGGGCCCCGCCGGCCCGGCGAACGACACCGAGGGCGCGCTCGCCGAGGCGCTGGCCGCGCTCGTGGGGCGCGAGGTGCCGGTCGGGAGCAACTTCTTCGACGACCTGGGCGCCGACTCGCTGGTGATGGCCCAGTTCTGCGCACGGGTCCGCAAGCGCGCCGACCTGCCGCCGGTGTCGATCAAGGACGTGTACCGGTACCCGACGGTCAGGAGCCTCGCGGCGGCGCTCGCCGACACCGGGTCGACCCCCACGGAGCGGAGCCTCGCGGAGGTGCTGGCCGGCCTCATGGGGTGCGAGGTCACGGTCGGGAGCCACTTCTTCGACGACCTGGGAGCCGACTCGCTGGTGATGGCCCAGTTCTGCGCACGGGTCCGCAAGCGGGTCGACCTGCCGCCGGTGTCGATCAAGGACGTCTACGCGCACCCGACGATGCGGGGCCTGGCCACGGCGCTCGCGCAGGCCGACCCCGGCCGGGCCCCCGGGTCGCCGCACCCGGAGCCCCCGGAGACGACGCCACCGGTCGGCACGCCGCGGTACGTCCTCTGCGGCGCCCTGCAGGCGCTGTTCATCCTCGGGTACGCCTTCCTCACCGCGCTGATCGGGGTCCGCGGCTTCGAGTGGATCTCGGCCGCCCCCGGCCCGGCCGAGGTGTACCTGAGGTCGGTCCTGGTCACCGCCGGCACCTTCGTCGGCCTGAGCCTGCTGCCGATCGCGGCGAAGTGGGTGGTCGTCGGCCGCTGGAAGCCCCAGCGGATACGGGTGTGGAGCCTCGCCTACGTCCGCTTCTGGGTCGTCAAGGCGCTCATCCGGTCGAACCCGATGGTGATGTTCGTCGGCTCGCCGCTCTACGTGCACTACCTGCGGGCACTGGGCGCCAGGATCGGGCGCGGGGCCGTGGTCTTCTCCCCGACGGTGCCCGTGTGCACCGATCTGCTCACCATCGGCGCGGACACGGTCGTCAGCAGGGCCTCGTCGTTCACCGGCTACGCCGCCGTCGACGGCGTGATCCACACCGGCGCCGTCACCCTCGGCCGGGACGTGTTCGTCGGCGACGCGACCGTCCTCGACATCGGGACCGCGATGGGCGACGGGTCCCAGCTCGGCCACACCTCGTCGCTGCACCCCGGTCAGGCCGTGCCGGCGGGCGAGGCCTGGCACGGGTCCCCCGCCCAGCCGACCACCGCGGACTACCGCGTGGTCGGGTCCGTCGAGGGCGGCGCCGTCCGCCGGGTCGGCTACTCGGTCCTGCAACTGCTCAACATGCTGCTGCTCCTGCCGGCGGTGATCAGCGTCCCCGTCGTGCTGCTCGAGCGGTTCCCGCAGCTCGCGGCGGTGACGGAGGCGGAACCCTCCGGCTGGGCGCTCTACCTCGACGCCGTGGTCGTCTCGCTCGTGGTCTTCCTCGGTTCCGCGCTCGCCGGTCTGCTCCTCGCGGTCACGGTCGCCCGGGTGCTGGGCCCGGTGCTCGAGCCCGACCGCCTCTACCCCCTGTACGGCGTCCACTACTGGATCCAGCGCGTGATCGCCCGCACCACCAACAGCCCGTTCCTGACGCAGCTCCTCGGCGACAGCTCGTTCGTCGTCGGCTTCGTGCGCCTCCTCGGGTACGACCTCTCCCGGGTCCAGCAGACCGGCTCGAACTTCGGCTCCGCCGTCAAGCATGACGTCCCGGCCCTGTGCGCGGTCGGCACCGGCACGGTCATCGCCGACGGGCTGTCCTTCGTCAACGCCGACTTCTCGAACTCCTCGTTCCGGGTGTCCCGGGTCTCGATCGGCGCGCACAACTTCCTCGGCAACAACATCTTCTACCCCTCGCAGGGCCGGACGGGCGACGACTGCCTGCTCGGGACGAAGGTGATGGTGCCGGTCGACGGGGAGGTCCGGACCGGCGTCGGCCTGCTGGGGTCGCCGTGCTTCGAGATCCCCCGGTCGGTCGAGCGCGACACGCGGTTCGACCCCCTGGCCCAGGGCGACGAGCTCCGCAGGCGGCTCGCGGCCAAGAACCGGCACAACCTCGTCACCATGGGGCTGTTCCTGCTGGTGCGCTGGGTCCACGTCCTCGGGATCACCCTGATCGCCCTGGCCGCCCTGGACCTCTACCCGTCGCTCGGGGTCGCCGCGATCGCACTGTTCACCGTGCTGACCCTGCTGTTCACCACCGGGTGGTTCGTGCTGGTCGGGCGCGCCGTGTCCCGGTTGCAGGCCTGGGCGCCGAACGGCTGCTCGATCTACGACCGCGCCTTCTGGCGGCACGAGCGGTTCTGGAAGGTGCCCGCCGTGGCGTATCTGCAGGTCTTCAACGGCACTCCCTTCAAGGGCGGGCTCTGGCGCCTGCTGGGCGTGCGGATCGGCCGCAGGGTCTTCGACGACGGGGTCTTCATCGCGGAGAAGACGTTCGTGACGATCGGGGACGGCGCCACGCTGAACGCCGGGGCGGTCGTCCAGTGCCACTCGCAGGAGGACGGCGCCTTCAAGTCCGACCTCACGGTGATCGGCGCAGGCGTCACCCTCGGTGTCGGCGCGTTCGTGCACTACGGCGTGACGATGGGCGACGGCGCGGCGCTGGCCGCCGACTCGTTCCTCATGAAGGGCGAGGAGGTCCCCGCGCACGAGCGCTGGGGCGGCAACCCGGCGGGCGCGATCCGCGACGACCGCCGGGCGAGCAGCACGGTCGACGGCCGGCGGGTCCCGCATGCCGCGGCCTAGCGCACGACGAGAACACCACGGGCACGGTGAGTGGGAGGAGGAGCCGATGGCAGCTCCAGCAGAGGCCGGCCGGGACTTCTGGCGCGAGGTGCTCGTCGCGGGCGGGTCCACCGCCGTGCCCCGGTGGGCCCCGGAGCCCGTCGCAGGCGTCGCCGAGCACGTGGCGAGGATCCCCGACGGGGTGCTGACGGCGCTGCGCCGGCTCGCCGATGAGCAGGGGACGCCGCCGGCCTCCCTGGTGACGGCCGCGCACGCCGCGGTGCTCGCCGCGCTGTCCGGCGAGCGGGGGGTCGTGACCGGGTACGTGCCCGCGGCGGGCGGGCGGCCGCTGCCCCTGCGGCTGACGACCGAGCCCCGGTCGTGGCGCGCGCTGTCGGCGGAGGCCCACCGGGCCACGGCGGAGCTGGTCGCCCACGCGGGGTTCCCCGTCGACGAGCTGCTGTACGAGCTGGGCGTGGCCGGGCCGTCGTTCGAGACCGTGCTCGACCCGACCGGCGGCGACGGCGAGCTGTCCGACGGCGTCGTGCTGCGCGTGGGGTTCACGGGGGACGCGCTGCGCCTGCTCCACCGGACCGACGTGCTCGACGCGGACTGCGCCGCCCGGATCGCCGGCTACCACCTCACCGCGCTCGGGCGGCTCGCCGCCGAGCCGGACGCCGATCACCGACGGCACGGCCTCGTGGGCGCCGAGGAGCGGCGGTTCCAGCTCGACGGCCTCGCCGGCCCGCAGCGGGATCTCCCGGACCGCCGCTTCCACGAGCTGTTCGAACAGCGCGTGGCGCTCCATCCGGACGCCGTGGCGGCCGTGCACGGCGACCGGAGCTGGACCTACCGGGAGCTCAACACCCGCGCCAACCGGCTGGGCCGGGCCCTGCTGGCGCGGGGCCTGGGCCGCGAGGACGTGGTCGCGGTGGTGACCGAGCGCAACCTGGACTGGATGGCCGCCGTGCTCGCGGTGTTCAAGGCCGGGGGCGCCTACCTCCCCGTCGAGCCGCACTTCCCGGCCGACCGCATCGCGACCACCCTCTCCCGCGCGGGGTGCGCGCTGGTGCTCACCGAACCCGGGTCCACCACCACGCTCGACCAGGCACTCGGCTCGCTGCCCGGCGTCCGGTCGCTGCTCGTCGAGGACGCCTACCGGGAGGACCACCCCGACGGCGACCTCGGGATCGCCGTCACGGCCGACCAGCTCGCGTACATCTACTTCACCTCCGGCTCCACCGGCGAGCCCAAGGGTGTGATGTGCGAGCAGGCCGGCATGCTCAACCACCTCCTCGCGAAGATCGAGGACCTCGAGGTGGCCGAGGGCGAGGTGCTGGCCCAGACCGCGCCCCAGTGCTTCGACATCTCGCTGTGGCAGCTGGTGGCCGCGCTGCTGGTCGGCGGGCGGACCCTGCTCGTCGAGCAGGAGGTGATCCTGGACGTCGCGCGGTTCGTCGACACGGTCGTCGACGCGCGGGTCGGCGTGCTCCAGATCGTGCCGTCCTACCTCGACGTCGTGGTCGCCTACCTGGAGCAGCACCCGCGCGTCCTGCCGGACCTGCACTGCGTCTCGACCACGGGCGAGGCGCTGAAGAAGGAACTGGCGCAGCGCTGGTTCGCCGCCCAGCCGGGGATCGCCCTGGCCAACGCCTACGGCCTGACCGAGACCTCGGACGACACCAACCACGAGGTCATGCACCGGGCGCCGGACGGGCCACGGGTCCCGCTCGGCGCCGCCGTCCGCAACGTCCGCGTCTACGTCGTCGACGAGCACCTGGAGCCGGTGCCGCTCGGCGCCCCGGGCGAGATCGTCTTCTCCGGGGTCTGCGTCGGGCGCGGCTACGTCAACGACCCCGAGCGCACCCGGGCGGTGTTCACGGCCGACCCGCACCGCGACGGCGACCGGCTCTACCGCAGTGGCGACCACGGACGCTGGCTGCCCGACGGCAAGCTGGAGTTCCTCGGGCGCCGGGACACCCAGATCAAGATCCGGGGCTTCCGGATCGAGATGGGCGAGATCGAGAACACCCTGCTGAGGGTGCCCGGGGTCCGCGACGGCGCCGTGGTGGTCGCCGAGCTCGCCGGCGGCAGCAGCCACCTGGTGGCCTTCTACTCCGGCGTGGCGGCCGAGCCCGACCTGCTGCGCGACCGGCTGGCCGGGTCGTTGCCCTCGTACATGGTCCCGTCGGCCTTCCACCACCGCGAGTCGCTGCCGCTGACCGCGAACGGCAAGATCGACAGGAAGGCGCTCTCGGCGCTCGCCGGGGAGCTCGACGTCGTCGGGCAGCCCTACGACGCGCCGATCACGCCGACCGAGCAGTGGCTGGCGGCCTCCTGGGCCGCGCTGTTCGGCGTGCCCGCCGAGCAGATCGGGCGCGGGGACCACTTCTTCGACCGGGGCGGCACGTCGCTCTCGGCGGTCAAGCTGGCGATCGCGCTGAAGCGCGTGGTGTCGCTCAAGGACGTCACCCGGCACCCGGTCCTCGCCGATCTGGCCGGGCTGGTCGACAGCAGGTCGGAGGGTCGGCCGGAGTCGCAGCCCGCGCTGCTGCAGCCGCTGTCGCAGACCGACGGCGCGCCGACCGGCGCTCTGGTGTGCTTCCCCTACGCCGGGGGCAACGCGGTGAACTTCCGGCCGTTGGCGGGGGCCCTGCGGGGCAGCGGGATCGCCGTCCACGCCGTCGAGCTGCCCGGTCACGACGTCGCCGGGCGGAGCGAGCCGTTCGCCCCGCTGGCGCAGGTGGTCGACCAGGTCGTCGCCGAGATCACCGGGCTCGGCCTGACCGGGGTCATGCTGTGGGGCCACTCCGCCGGCGCCGCGTTCGCGTGGGCGACGGCCCACCGGCTGCAGGAGCGCGGGGTCGACGTCGCGGGCGTGTTCCTGTGCGCGCAGCTGCTCGGCACGGCCGCCGACCGTCGCGCCGGGATCACCGAGCTGGCCGGACGCAGCGACGCCGAGATCGCCGCCGGGCTGAGCGGGGACGGCGGCTACACCGAGCTCGGTGAGCTCGACACCGAGCGCGCCGCGCACGTCGGCGCGGCCTACCGGCACGACTACGTGTCGGCCAACCGCCACCTCGCCGACCTCCTCGACGCCCCACCGGCGGTGAAGCTGTCCGCCCCGGTCACCGTCGTCGTCGCGGCCGACGACCCGAGCACCGCGCAGTCACCGCACCGCGCGCGGGACTGGCAGCTGGTGGCCGAGCGCGTCGAGCTGCACGAGCTGGCGGACGGCGGCCACTACTTCCTGCGCACCCGGCCTGAGGAGGCGGCGCAGGCCGTGCTCCGCGCCACCGAACTGTTGTCCTCGTGAGCGGCTACGGAAAGGAACCTCCCATGTCCTCCTCGTTCCCGGCATCGTCCCCCGCCCTGCTCGACCTGGATCTGCGACCCGGCAGGCCGCCGGTGCTGCAGGCCGACTCCGTCGGCGGCATGGGCTGGGACGAGTACCGGGACGCGCTGCGCGCCGCCGTCGTCCGGCACGGGGCGGTCCTGGTCCGCGGCCTCGGGCTGCGCGACGCGGAGGACGTCGCCGACGTCTTCCGGGGGCTGGCCACCACCCTGATGACGGAGAGGGAGGCGTTCG
This sequence comes from Pseudonocardia broussonetiae, assembly GCF_013155125.1. Classification (NCBI taxonomy): domain Bacteria; kingdom Bacillati; phylum Actinomycetota; class Actinomycetes; order Pseudonocardiales; family Pseudonocardiaceae; genus Pseudonocardia; species Pseudonocardia broussonetiae. The sequence continues at coordinate 600,229 of NZ_CP053564.1, forward strand.
CCTCCCGCCAGAGCTACTCCGAGGGCGTGTACTCGTCGTCGACGTGGCCCGCGAACCAGCCGATGTGCATGCACCACGAGCTGAGCTACGCCGTCGAGTTCCCCAGCCTGATGATGTTCGCCTGCCTGGGCGCGCCGACCGACGGCGGGGCGACCGCCGTGGCCGACTCACCGACCGTCCTCGCCGCACTGCCCCGTGGGCTGGTCGACCGGTTCGAACGGGAGGGCTGGCTGCTGACCCGCAGCTACAACGACGAGATCGGCGCGACCGTCGCCGAGGCGTTCGGCACCGAGGACCGGGCCGCCGTGGAGGGCTACTGCCGCGCGAACGCGATCGAGTTCCAGTGGCAGCCCGACGGCGGGCTGCGCACCCGCCAGCGGCGTGCCGCGGTGGTGCGCCACCCGCTCACCGGGCAGCGCTGCTGGTTCAACCAGGTCGCCTTCCTCAACGAGTGGACGATGGCGCCCGAGGTGCGGGAGTACCTGGTGGACGTCTACGGCCCCGACGGGCTCCCGTTCAACACCCGCTTCGGCAACGGCGAGCCGATCGGCGCCGACGTCGTCGACCTGCTCGCCGGCGTCTACGACGCGCACACCGTGCGCGAGCCGTGGCAGGCCGGTGACCTGATGCTCGTCGACAACATCCGCGCCGCGCACAGCAGGGAGGCCTACTCCGGACCGCGCGAGGTGCTGGTCGCGATGGCCGACCCGATGCGCGCCGGCGCCTGATCGCCGGGACCGGAGATGACCACCACCGATCCCACCGCCACCGAGTCCACCACGTCCGGGCCCACCACCTCCGGGCCGCTCACCGTGCCACCGTTCGCGGTGATCTCGGGCGCCCAGGTCCAGCAGGCGCTGCAGGGGCGCGAGGAGCAGATCGTCCAGCTGGTCGAGACCACCTACCGGATCCACGGCGCGGGCGACTCGGTGAACCCGCCGTCGTACTTCCTGCGGTTCCCCGACCGGCCGTCGTCCCGGATCATCGCGCTGCCGGCCTCGATCGGCGGGCAGGTGCGGGTCGACGGCCTGAAGTGGATCTCGAGCTTCCCGGGCAACACGGCGTCGGGCATCCCGAGGGCCTCGGCCGTGCTGATCCTCAACGACCACGACACCGGCTACCCGTTCGCGTGCCTGGAGAGCTCGATCATCAGCGCCACCAGGACGGCCGCCTCGGCCGCCCTGGCGGCCGACCACCTCAGCCGCGGCCGGCCGCGCCCGACCCGCGTCGGGTTCTTCGGGACCGGCCTGATCGCCCGCTACATCCACACCTTCCTGGCCGCCACCGGGTGGTCGTTCGACGAGATCGGCGTGCACGACCTGTCCGCCGAGAGCGCTGCGGGGTTCTGCGGCCGGCTGGAGCAGGCGGGGGCCGGGGGCCGGGTGACCGTGCACGAGAGCGCGGAGCAGCTGATCCGGTCCAGCGACCTGGTGGTGTTCGCCACGATCGCCGGGACGCCGCACGTCAGCGAGCCCGCGTGGTTCGACCACCGTCCACTGGTGCTGCACGTGTCGCTGCGCGACCTCGCACCGGAGGTACTGCTCGCCTCGACCAACATCGTCGACGACGTCGAGCACTGCCTCAAGGCCGACACCTCACCGCACCTCGTCGAGCAGCTCACCGGCAACCGGGACTTCCTGGCGGGCACGCTGGACGACGTGATCAGCGGGCGCACGACGGTCCCGGCGGACCGCCCGACGGTGTTCTCGCCCTTCGGGCTCGGGGTGCTCGACCTCGCGGTCGGCAAGTTCGTCTACGACGAGGTTTCCCGGTCCGGCGCCCTGCACGTCGTCGACGACTTCTTCCACGAACGGCGCCGCTTCGGCTAGGGGTCGTTGACAGCCGGGAGGGCGACGGGCCGCCACCGCGGGGCGGGTCGCGCGTTGTACCGGGCATGGACACCGTCGCCCGGCTCGCGGGCTGCGCCGCCGCGCTGGCGCTCGTGTTCGGCGCCGCGTTCGGCGTCGGGGCGGCGGTGGGCGAGCCGCCGGTGGTGCCGGTGCCGGCGGCGCAGCAGGCCGACGACCGGGCCGACGAGCACGTGCCCGTCCTCCCCGACCCCGCCGACGGCCTCTCCGCCACCGCCGCGGGCTACACGCTCGTGCCCGCCGTCGACACGCTGGTTCCCGGTGAGCGGGGCGAGTACGCGTTCACGGTGACCGGGCCCGACGGGGAGCCGGTCACCGACGTGGAGGTCGTGCACGAGGAGCCGGTGCACCTGGTCGTGGTGCGCCGCGACGCCGCGGGCTTCCAGCACCTGCACCCCGAGGTCGGCCCCGACGGCGTCTGGCGGACCCCGCTGACGCTGCCCGCGGGCGGGATCTACCGCGTCTACGCCGACCTCGCGCCGACCGGCGGCCCCGCGCTCGTCCTCGGCACCGACCTGTTCGCGCCCGGCGACTTCACGCCCATCCCGTTCGGCCCGTCGCGGGTGGCGCAGGTCGACGGCTACCAGGTGCGCCTCGACGGCGGGCTCGTGCCCGGCGAGGCGTCCCCCGTGTTCGCGACGGTCAGCCTCGACGGCGCCCCGGTCACCGACCTGCAGCCCTACCTCGGCGCGTTCGGCCACCTCGTCGCGCTGCGCCGCGCCGACCTCGCCTACGCGCACGCCCACCCCGGCGCGCCGGCGCCCGCCGCGGGCGACCGCGCCGGGCCGGGGATCGCGTTCGCCGCCGAGGTGCCGTCGGCCGGCGGGTACCGGCTGTTCCTGGAGTTCCGCCACGGCGGTGTCGTCCGCACCGCCGAGTTCACCGTGGACGTCGGCTGACGTGCACCGCGTCCCCGGCCCGGCCGCGGCGGCGGCGGTCGTCGTGCTCTCGGCCGTGCCGCCGTGGCAGTTCCGCAACTGGCAGTGGATCGCGCTCGCCCTCGCCGTGCCCGTCGTGCTGGCCGGGCTGCGGTCGGTCCGGGCCCGGCCCGGCACCGCGGAGCTCCTGACGGCCGCGGGCGCCGCGGGTGCGCTGGCGTGGTCGGCGTGGGTGCTGGTGGACGGCGGCGCGGGCGCGCCCGGGCTCGTCCAGCCCGCCGGGGCGCCGGTGCTGGCGCTGGACGCCGCGGCGGTGCTGGCGGTGCTGCTGCTGGTGCGCGACACCGGCGCGGACGGTCGACTCGCGCGCCCGGTCGCGGCCGTCGCCGCGCTCGTCGCCGCCGCGGCGGTGGCGGCGCTGGGGTTCCGGCTCGGGGCGGGCGACCCGGTGGGGGCGTTCTCGACGGCCGCCGCGGTGCTGGTCGCCGGGGCCCCGGCCGCGCTGCTGGTGCTCCCCCGCGTCCCCGACCCGTCGCCGCGGGTGGTCGTCGCCGCCGCCCACGGGCCCGGCGTGCTGCGCACCGCGGGCGCCCTGCACACCGCCGTGGGCGGCGACGGGCCGGTCGGGCGGGCCGTCGCCGACGCGGCGGGCCGCCGGCACCGCACGCTGCCCGGCGTCTCCGACGCCGACGGCGACCCCGCCACCGGCCTGCGCGGGGTGCTCTCGGAGTTCGCGGCGCCCGACGTCGTCGTCGCCCACGCCGCGCTCGCCGGCCCGCCGGACTGGCTGCGCGCGCACGGCGTCGAGCCCACCGCGGGCGCGGTGCAGGCGCACGGGCAGGGCGCGACGGTGTGGTGCGTGGCCTGGGACGGCGTCGCGCGCGGCTGGCTGGAGCTCGCGACGGCCCCGCCGCCCGGCACCCGGCGGCACGGGCTCGCCGCCGCCGTCGCGCTCGGGGCGGCGGCGCTCGGGGCGGGCGCGGCGGTGGCCGGGGCGCTGCCGCCCGCGAACGCCGGAGCGCTGCCCGCCGGCGTCGCGCTGCTGGTCGCGGCGGTGCGCCTGCTGCCGCTGCCCGACGGGGACCGCCACCGGCACCCGATCGGGGCTACCAGCCGGTAGGGTGTGCTTCCGCCCCCGACCGGGGCACGCACGCGATCGGAAGGCTCCGCCCATGACCGACCTCCCGGGCCGATGACCGAGGCCAGCGCGCCCCCGCACCGCGGGGCACGCCTCTCCCGCAGTGCCCGCCGCGCCCAGCTCCTCGTCGCCGCGCGCGACGTGTTCGCCGCGCAGGGCTACCACTCCGCCGCGATGGACGACATCGCCGAGAAGGCCGGCGTCAGCAAGCCGGTGCTCTACCAGCACTTCCCCGGCAAGATGGAGCTCTACCGGGCGCTGCTGACGACCTACGCCGACGAGCTCGTCGAGCGCGTCCGCACCGCACTGAGCCACCACACCGACAACCACGCCCGGGCCCGCGCGTCCGTGGCGGCCTACTTCGACTTCGTCGCCGACGAGGGCAGCTCGTTCCGGCTGATCTTCGAGTCCGACCTGCGCGGCGAGCCCGAGGCGGCCGCGGTCGTCGAGGGGGCGTCGAGCCGCTGCATCGACCTCATCGCCGAGGCCGTCACCACCGACGCGGGTCTCGACGCGGCACGGGCGCGACTGCTCGCCGTCGGCGTCGTCGGGCTCAGCCAGGTCACGGCGCAGTACTGGCTCGACTCGGGCAAGGTCGTGCCGCGCGACGAGGCCGTCGAGCTGGCCACGGGCCTCGCCTGGCGCGGGCTGGCCGGCTTTCCCCTGATCAACCCCCCCGGCACGGGGTGAGTGACGACACCGCCGGCGGGAGCCGGCTGACGGCGCGGCGCGACGTGGCCCGCCCGCTGTCGGCGGCACTGGTGTCGGCGTCGGCGATCCCCCTGTTCGGCCTGCAGGAGCGCCCGGCCGGCTACGCGGTGCTGGTCGTCGGGCTCGTCGTCGCCGCGCTGGTCGACCGGGCGCTGCTGCGGCACCTGCTCCTCATCGGGGCCGGCCTGGTGATCATCAGCTCGATGTCGCTCGAGGCCGACCTCAGCGACGCCGGGATGCTGCGGTTCACCGTCACCCTGACGGCGGCGGTCGCGGTGCCCTACGCGATCTCCCGGTGGGTGTACCGGGAGGACGTCATCACCTTCCCCATCGGCACCGGGAACAGGTGGAGCCGGTTCGAGTTCGGCTACCTCGCGCTGGTCGTCGTCGGCGGGTACCTGATCCTCCCGGTGTACTTCCTGGGCTCCGGGGCGTACCTGAACTGGCCCGAGATCTCCGGGGCGAACGAGATCGCGCGGCTCTTCGTCGGCGTCAACGGCGTCGGGCTGTGGGACGAGCTGTTCTTCGTGTGCACGGTCTTCGCCCTGCTCCGGCGGCACTTCCCGTTCTGGCAGGCCAACCTGCTGCAGGCCGTCGTGTTCGTGTCGTTCCTGTGGGAGCTCGGGTACCGGGCCTGGGGCCCGCTGCTCACGATCCCGTTCGCCCTGCTGCAGGGCTACATCTTCCAGCGCACCCGCTCCCTGCCGTACGTGGTCACCGTGCACCTGACGTTCGACGTGATCATCTTCGCGATCCTGGTGCACGCCTACAACCCGGACCTGGCGGACGTGTTCGTCACCGACCCGCGGTAGCAGCAGGTGGTCAGGCCGCCTGGCGGCCGAGCGCTCCCCGCACGAGGGCGCCGAGCCGCCCGGACACCCCGGCCACCCGCTCCAGCGGCAGCATGTGCCCGGCCTCCGGGAAGATCGTCAGCGACGCCGAGGGCAGCGCGGCGCGGATCCGCCGGGCCGCGGGCAGCGGGGTGAGCCGGTCGCGGGAGCCGGCGAGCACGACGGTCGGGATCTCGGCGAAGGCGGCCAGCGCGGCGTCGCGCTCGTGCGCGGCGAGCGTCGGCCGGAACCCCGACAGCGTCGACGGGCGGCACGCGGCCAGCGACCGTGCGGTGGTCCGCAGGGCCTCCCGGTCGGCGTCGGGCCCCAGCAGCAGCCACTTCGCCGCGGGGGTGAGCGCCCGGGGGCTGCCCAGCCGCGAGCCCGCGGCCCACCGCTTCGACCCGAAGAGCCGCTCCTCCACCGCGCGCACGACCGGGACGGTGCGCTGCGGCAGGCCGAACGAGGTGTTCGCCAGGCCGCCCGACGCCGTCGCGACGAGCCCGATGCCGGCCGCGCGGGCCACCACGTCGGGGTGCCGCTCGGCCAGCGCCATCAGCGTCATCCCGCCCATGGAGTGCCCGGCGAGCACGAGCGGGCCGGTGGGGGCGGTCGCGGCGACGACCGCGGCGAGGTCGTCGGCGAGCTGGTCGAGCGTCATCGACGCCGGGTCGGCGGTGCCGGAGCGCCCGTGCCCGCGGTGGTCGTAGCGCACGACCCGGGCGCCCGGCCCGGCCAGCGCGGACGACACCGGCGCCCAGGTCGTGGAGTCCAGCGTCCAGCCGTGCGCGAGCACGACCGTCACGGGTGCGGTCTCGGGTCCCTCCACCTCGATGTGCAGGGGGACCCCGTCGGAGGCGCGCATCAGACCAGGTGCGCCTTCCGCCAGAGGACCTCCGTCGGGCCGCCGATGAGCTTCTGCTCGCGCAGGAACGGCACCAGCTTGCGCGCCGACCACCGCATCATCTCCTGGTGGTGCGGGTTGGCCTGCGCGGCCCGGTACCCGACGGCGGGGTCGATGCCGACCGAGGCGTAGACGTCGCGGTGGATGAGGTTCTTGGCGACGACGTAGGCGATCCGCGCCGTGAGGTAGTTGGCCAGCGCCCGCTGCGCCGGGTTGATCTTCGGCATGATCCGCACGAGCTCCTCGCGGGCGTAGCGGACGTGCCGCGCCTCCTCCGTCACGTGGATCTTGTTGACCATCCGGGTGAGCGGCTGCACGGTCTCGTCGCGCATCGCCTCGCGCTGGAGCTGGTCGAGGATCTCCTCGACGAACAGCGTGCCCGCGAACATCGCCGGCCCCGAGGCGAGCGCCTTGAAGCCGCGGCCGAGCTCGTGGACCAGGCGGCGCGGGCGGTAGTCGGGCACCCCGCAGTGCGCGTTCATCTTCGCGAACATGATCGAGTGCCGGCACTCGTCGGCGATCTCCACCAGCGCGTACTGGATGTGCTGGCTGCGCGGGTCGCGGTCGTAGGAGTACCGCAGCAGCATCTGCATGAGGATCATCTCGAACCACAGCCCGATGCGGGCGATGCTGCACAGCTCGTGGATCGAGAGCGTGCGCTTCTGCTCGTCGGACAGGGTGTCCCACAGGTCGGTGCCGTAGAGCGAGACCCGGTGCTCCGGGACGCCCCACAGGCCGTCGACGAGCGGCGCGTCCCAGTCGATGTCGATGCTCGGCTCGTAGGAGTGGTCGAGCGAGGACTTGAGCAGCCGTGCGGCCGTGGCCTCACGGTCCCCGACCCTGGCGGCGATCCCTGCGGTCATCGTGGTCCTCCCGGCGCAGTCGTGTCAGAAGCTGTTACCAGCGGTAACTGTTACCTCTGGTACCGTGCCTCCAGTGCAGCCTCCTGTCAAGCCCGGCGACCGCCAGGCCCGCCGCGCGCAGCGCCGGGCCGAGATGGTCCAGGCCGCCATGGACGCCGTCCGCCGGCACGGCCCCGGCGTCTCGGTCGCCGACATCGCGGCCGAGGCGGGCATCACCAAACCCGTGCTCTACCGGCACTTCGACGACCGCGCCGACCTCCACCGCGCCGTCGGCCACGAGGCCGCGGCGCTGCTCATGGCCCGCATCGCCCCGGAGCTGATGAAGAACCGGGAGCCCAAGGAGCACATCCGCGGCGTCGTGGACGGCTTCCTGTCCGGCGTCGAGGACGAGCCGCAGCTGTGGCGGTTCGTCGTGCACAACCCGGGCGAGCACACGCCCGGCGCGGAGGTCGTCGACGACGTCCGGCAGACCATCGCGAGCCTGCTCTCCTCGCTCATCGGCGAGCGCCTCAAGGACGCCGGGCTCGACCCGGGCGGCGCGGAGGTCTGGGCCATCGGCCTCGTCGGCATGGTGCAGAGCGCGGGCGACTGGTGGCTCGAGCGGCAGACGATGAGCCGCGCGGGCGTCACCGACTACCTGACCACGCTGATCTGGGGTGGCGTCGCCGGCGTCCTCGACGGTGCGGGCACCGCACCGCACGCGCCGCTGCGCCTGCTGCCCCCCACCGGAACGGGAGAGCAGACATGAGCGACGCCGAGACGCACGACGACGACCACGAGGACGGCTACCGCGGCCCCGCCGTGCTCACCGTCGACGGGGAGGACGTGCCCGTGCGCGTCGTCCTGGACGCCCGGCACGAGCCCCAGGACGGGCGCCTGCACTGGTTCGGCCGCCTGTCCCTGGAGCGCGACGCCGAACCGGCCCTGCTCGGCGCCCTGACGGCCTCGTCGAGCCGCCTGGAGCTGCGCACCGACGGCGGGCGCTCGGAGGCCCGGATCGGCGACCGCGACCCCTGGGGCCGCTTCCGGGTCACCGGCGTGGGCCGCCCGCCCTACGTGATCGAGGAGCCGGCGCTCGACGACGACTGACCCGTGAGTGGATACGAGTGCTCCCGCACTCGTATCCACTCACGGGTGCGGAACGCACCCGGGAACGCGTCGAGGGGGCTCCGGCGGACCGGAACCCCCTCGACGTGCTCCTGGCGCGCTCAGCCGATGGCGAAGCCGACGCGGCGGCCGTCCTCGGGCGCGATCTCCACGTAGGAGATCTGGGCCGAGCGGACGATGTACTTCCGGCCCTTCTCGTCGACCAGCCGCAGCAGGCCGCCCTCGCCGCCGGCGAGCGCCTCGTCGACGAGCTTGGCGACCTCGTCCGGGGTCTGGTCGCTGGACACCACGAGCTCGCGCTGGCTCTCCGCGATGCCGATCTTGACCTCCACCGGGGGACCTCCTGGTCGTGACGAACGGGAACTGACGAGGTCCAGGCTAGTCGAGCCGGGGCGCCGCGGCCCGGACGGGCGTCCGCCGTGAGCGAAACGGCCCGACCGGCCTCAGGACAGGCCGAGCCGGGTCATCCGCTTGCCGTGGTTGAGCTGCAGGCGCCGGAGCAGGGCGCCGATGCCGGCGAGGTCGCCCGAGCCCGTGACGATGAACTCGGCCAGCTCGTCGCGCTCGGCCACGATGTGCTGGGCCTGCGTGACGGCCTCCCCGAGCAGCCGCCGCCCCCACAGGGCGAGCCGGTCGTGCACCTGGCGGTCGGCCTCGCACGCGGCGCGGACCTCCCGCTCGGCGAACGCGCTGTGCCCGGTGTCGGCCAGGACGTGGCGCACCAGCTCGCCGGTGGGGCCGGACACCCAGGCGGCGACCTCGCGGTAGAAGTCGGCGCCCAGCCCGTCGCCGAGGTAGGCCTTGACCAGCGACTCCAGCCAGCTCCGGGGCGCGGTCGACGCGTGGTAGGCGTTCCACATGCCGACGAAGGGCGCCATCGCCTCCTCGATCGGCACGCCGATGCCGTGCAGGTGCTCCTCCAGCATGCGGAAGTGGCCGATCTCCGCGGCCGCCATCGACGACAGCGCCGCGCGCCCGCTCAGCGTCGGGGCGTGGCGGGCGTCCTCGGCGAGCCGGTCGAACGCGGACAGCTCGCCGTACGCCAGCACGCCGAGCAGATCGATCGTGGCCCGCCCGGAGGCGGTCCCGGCGTCCGTGCCGCTCACGGTCCCGCTCATCGCGCCGTCCCACCCATCAGCGCCGTCCCACCCATTCGCACTGCCTCGCTCATCGCCGTCGCGCCCTCGCCGTCCCGCTCGTCCCGCCGCCGGTCCGCACCCCCGGTCGACCCGGCCGGAACGCCCGTGACCGGGAGCCTAGATGCCGCGCCACCCGTCCGGGGCGGCGCACGTCACGACACGTCGCGGCACGCCGGACTCCCCCACCACCTCCCCGGCGGGTAGGATGCGACCCAGCGCAGCACCCGTACGGGGTGCGCGCCTACCCGCGGCCCGCATCCGACGACGGTCAGGCCGCAACGACCTGGTGCGTGCAGCGCCTCGTCGGCTCTCCCACGAGGCGCGCGCGCCGGTGGTCGACGAGCCGGCCCCGGCTCCTGTGCGCGGAGAGAGGCGATCACCCTGTCCGTCGAGACCGCTACCACCCCCATCGGCGCCGCCCCCGAGGACGCCGCGAAGGCGCACCCGCTCACCGGCGACGCCCCCGTGAAGCCCGATTCCCCCACGTTCGCCGCCCTCGGCGTCCGCCCCGAGATCGTGCAGGCCCTCTCCGAGGCCGGCATCGTCCACACGTTCGCGATCCAGGAGCTGACGCTCCCGCTGGCCCTGGCCGGCGAGGACGTCATCGGCCAGGCCCGCACCGGCATGGGCAAGACGCTCGGCTTCGGCGTCCCGCTGCTGCAGCGCGTCACGCCCCCGTCCGAGCAGCCCGCCGCCACGCTCGAGGGCGAGGCCGCCGACCGCACCCGCGACGTCCCGCAGGCGCTCGTCGTCGTCCCCACCCGCGAGCTGTGCGTGCAGGTGGCGCAGGACCTCGCCGACGCCGGCAAGCACCTCGGCATACGCGTCACCGCCATCTACGGCGGGCGCGCCTACGAGCCCCAGCTCGCCGCGCTGCGCAAGGGCGTCGACGTCGTCGTGGGCACCCCCGGTCGCCTGCTCGACCTCGCCGAGCAGCGCCACCTGGTGCTCGGCCGCGTCAAGGCCCTCGTCCTCGACGAGGCCGACGAGATGCTCGACCTGGGCTTCCTGCCCGACGTCGAGCGCATCCTGCGCATGCTCCCCGAGCAGCGCCACACGATGCTGTTCTCGGCCACGATGCCCGGCCCGATCATCGCGCTGAGCCGCCAGTTCCTGCACCGGCCCACGCACATCCGCGCGGAGGAGCCCGACTCGGGCTCGACGCACGAGAACACCACCCAGCACGTCTACCGCGCGCACGCGATGGACAAGGTCGAGCTGCTCACGCGCGTGCTGCAGGCCGAGGGCCGCGGCCTCACGATGATCTTCGCGCGCACCAAGCGCACCGTGCAGCGCGTGGCCGACGACCTCGCCGACCGCGGGTTCGCCGCCGCCGCCGTGCACGGCGACCTGGGCCAGGGCGCCCGCGAGCAGGCGCTGCGCGCGTTCCGCTCCGGCAAGGTCGACGTCCTGGTCGCCACCGACGTCGCCGCCCGCGGCATCGACGTCTCCGACGTCACCCACGTCATCAACTACCAGTGCCCCGAGGACTCCAAGACCTACGTCCACCGGATCGGCCGCACCGGCCGCGCCGGCAAGACCGGCGTCGCGGTCACGCTCGTCGACTGGGACGAGCTGCACAAGTGGAAGACGATCAGCGACGACCTGGGCCTCGACAAGCCCGAGGCGCCGGAGACGTACTCCACCTCGCCGCACCTGTTCACCGACCTCTCGATCCCCACCACCGCCAAGGGCCGCCTGCCGCACTCGCAGCGCACCCGGGCCGGGCTGGAGGCCGAGTACGTCGACACCGAGGGCGACCAGGGCGGCGGCCGCCGTCGCGACCGCGGCCGCGACAAGGTCGGCCCCCGCGCCGCCGAGGAGACGGTGCTGCCCGAGCGCAAGCCGCGCCGCTCGCGGTCGCGCACCCGCAGCCGCGCCGGCGTGACGCTCGAGGGGGGCGAGGCGCCGTCCGCGGCGGCCACCACCGCGCCCGCCACGGCCACCGCGCCCGTCGAGGCGCCGGATCGGGCCGACGCACCCCAGGCCGCTGCCCCGCAGTCCGGACCCGAGTCCGGCCCGCGCTCCGAGTCGGCCGACGGGCGTCCGCGCCGCCGTCGCCGTCGCGGCGGCCGGGGCCGCAGCGGCGGGGCCGAGGGCTCCGCCGACGGCGGCTCCGTCGACGGCGGGTCCGAGGACGCGGCCGCGAGCTGACCCACGGCACCGCAGGAGAGGGGCGCCGCTCGATGCTGCGCACGCAGCCACCCGAGCGGCGCCGCCGCGGCGACCTCGTCGCCGCGGGCCTCGTCGTGGCGCTGCTGGTGGCGCTGACCGTCACGGTCGCCGCCACCAGCGACGTCGCGGGCACCACCTCGACCACGGCCACCGCGCCGATCGAGGCACCACCGCCGGCGTCCGGCGCCCCGGTCGGCTTCGTGCCGGCCTGGGAGGCGCCGAGCCCCGGCACTGCCGGGCCCGTCGTGGCGGGACCGGCCGTCGTCACCGCCGAGGGGTCGACGGTCACCGGCCGCGACGCCCGCACAGGCGAGGAGCGCTGGAGCTACTCCCGCGACCTGCCGCTGTGCACCGTCGGCGCCGGGTTCCCCGGCATCGAGCAGGGCCGCGCGCTGGCCGTCTACGCCAACGAGGACCCGGCGGCCGCCGCCGGCGGCGACGGCGCCTACTGCTCCGAGGTCACGATGCTGCGCGGCGACACCGGCGAGCGGGTCGGCGCCCGCAACCCCGACGCCCGGCCCGGCACGCGGCTGCTCGCCGACGACACCTACGTGCTGGCCACCGGCACCGACCACCTCGAGGTCTGGCGCTCCGACCTCGTCCGCACGCTCGAGTACGGCGAGGTCCCCGCGCAGGAGCAGGTGGGCCGCCAGCCCCGGCCCGGCTGCACCTACGGCTCGGCCGCGCTGGGCGGGCGCCGGGTGGCCGTCGTCGAGCGCTGCCCCGGCGAGTCCGCCGACCGCCTCACCGTGCTCGCCTCCGACGGCGAGGACGGCGCCGAGAAGCCCGAGGAGCGGTTCTCGGTGCCCCTGCCGGGCTCCGGGGCCGTGGTCGTCGCCGTCTCGGAGGAGCAGGTGGCGGTCGCGCTGCCCGACCCGTCGCGCCTCGCCGTGTTCGACGCGGCGGGCGCGCAGGTGTCGGTGAGCGAGGTCGACGCGGTCGTCACCGACCCGCCCGGCGGCGTCGCCCCCACCTCCGCCGACGACGCCCACCGCTACTGGTTCACCGGCACGTCGGTGGTGGCGCTCGACGTCGCGCAGCTCGCCCTGCTCTGGACGCTGCCCGACGCGCTCGGCCCGCCGGTCCGCTACGGCGTCGAGCTGCTGGTGCCGGTCCCCGGCGGTCTGCGGGTCGTCGACGCCGAGCGCGGCCGCCCCGGCCGCCTGCTGCCCGTCGACCGTCCCGACCCGGCCGCCCCCCTCACCCTCGCCGTCGACGGGGACGTGCTGCTGGAGCAGCGCGGCGCCACCGTCACCGCGCTGGTCCCCGCGCCGTAGCGGGAGCGTCCGGACGCCGCGCGGGATCGATCGACTGCTCCTACCCTCGGACGGGTGAGCACCGCGACCGATGTCGGCTACTTCCCGCCCGGCAGCGCGACGCGCCGCGTGATCGGCGACCCGGCCGCCCTCGTCGGCGGGTTCAGCGCACTGTTCCTGCAGGCCCTGCACCCGCGCGCGATGGCGGGCATCGACCAGCACTCGTCGTTCCCCGACGACTTCTGGCCGCGCCTGCAGCGCACCGCCGAGTACGTCACGACGCTCGCGTTCGCCGACACCGCGACGGCCGACCGCGCCGCCGCGCGCGTCCGCGGCATCCACCGCCACGTCCGCGGCACCGACCCGGTCACCGGCCGCCCCTACTCCGCCGACGACCCCGACCTGCTGCGCTGGGTGCACGTCACCGAGGTCAGCTCGTTCTCCGCGGCCGTGCGCCGCCTGGGCCTCATCGACGCCGCGGAGGAGGACCGCTTCCTCGCCGAGCAGGTGCGCGCGGGCGCGCTGCTGGGCGCCGTCGACCTGCCCGCCTCCCGCGCCGAGGTCGACGCGTACTTCGCCGCGGTCCGCCCGGAGCTCGTCGCGAGCCCGGTGGCGCGGCGCGCCGCCCGCCGGCTGGCGTTCGCACCGATCCCGCGGCGGCTGCCGCTGCCGGTGCCGGTGGGGTCGCTCGGCGAGATGGCCGCGTCGGTCGCCCTGGCCCGCCCGGCCTGGAGCGCGGTCGCCGCCGTCGCGATCGGCCTGCTGCCGCCGTGGGCCAAGCAGCTCTACGGCGTGCCGCGCCCGCCCGGCTCCGGGCTGGTCACCACCGCGTCGCTGGGCGCGCTGCGGGCCGCGTTCCTCGGCGTCAGGCGAGCCACAGGGCAGCCAGGACCGCCACGCTGACGCCGACCACGGCGAGCGCCGCGCCCGCCCCGTGACCGCCGTCGGCGGCGCGGTCGGCCCGCACCTGGGCCACGACGGCCACCACCGCGGCCACGGCGTGCCAGGCGAGGAACGCCGGCGCCGGGCCGGGCGAGCCGGTGCGCGTCGCCACCACCCAGGCGACGCCCAGCGCCACCGCCAGCACGACGAGCCCGCCCGCGAGGACGCCCGAGAGCCCCCGCAGCACCGATGCCGCCCTCACGGCGCCAGCCCGTCCCACGGCGCGGGCTCGGGCACCGCGGCGCGTCCCTCGGGGCAGTGCCGGCGCACCTCGCAGGTGCCGCAGCTGGGCGAGACGACGGGCGGGAACAGCACCTCGGGGTCGCCGCCGTCGGCCAGCGCGTCGGTGGCGGCGGCCAGCTCCGCCGCCGTCTCCTCGGCCCGCCGCACGGCCGCGGCCAGCGACGCCTCGTCGTGCTCGTGGGCGTGCACCCCGCCGGTGGGCAGGTGGTGCAGCTCGACGCGGGTGCACGGGCGGCGCAGCGTGCGCGCGGTGGCGACGGCGTAGAGCGCGAGGGCCTCGGACGTGCGCGCGTCGTCGTCGGTGAGGGGGCGCCGGCCCGTCTTGTAGTCGACGACGACGGCCTCGCGCCCGCGCGCGTCGATGCGGTCGACCCGGCCCTCCGCCACGATCCGGTCGGTCGACACCGACACCCACTGCTCGACGCCCAGCGGCTCGTCACCGGCCCGCTCGGCGACGTACGCCGCGACCCAGCCGCGGGCGCGCTCGCGGTGCTCGCGCTGCTGCGCGGCGTCGCGGAAGCCCTCGCCGTTCCAGTTGCGGTCGACGAGCGCCGCCGCGGCGTCGGGGGTGCGGCGCCCGGGCGGGAGCGCGTAGTAGGCGCGCAGCGCCAGGTGCACCACGGCGCCGAGGGTGGCCGTGGCCCGCGCCCCGCCGCGGGAGGTGCGGTCGAGGTAGCCCAGGCGGTAGCGGCGCGGGCAGTCGCGCCAGGTGCCCAGCCGCGACGGCGTCACCTTCACGAGCCGGGGCGCGACGAAGTCGAAGCCCAGCTGACCGGTCACCCGACCCACGGTAGTGGTCAGCCGGCGACGACCTCGATCCCGCCCGCGGCCCGTTCGACGAGCGCGTCGAGGGCGTCGGCGGCCGTGGTCTCGGCCGCGATCGGGGTGGTCTTGTTGGTGCCGTGGTAGTCGCTCGACCCCGTGGTGAGCAGCCCGTGGTGGCCCGCCAGGTCGCGCAGCAGGGCGCGGTCGTCGGGGCTGTGGTCGGGGTGGTCGACCTCGACGCCGGCGAGCCCCTTCCCTGCCAGGTCCACCAGCACCGACGGCTCGATGACGCGCCCGCGCCTGCGCGCCAGCGGGTGCGCGAACACCGCTGCTCCCCCGGCGGCCCGGATCATCTCGACCGCCGTCTCCACCGGGGTGTCCTGCTTCGGGACGTAGAACGGGCTGCCGGTGTAGAGCAGCTTCGCGAAGGCCTCGTCCACGCTCT
Organism: Pseudonocardia broussonetiae; assembly: GCF_013155125.1. Classification (NCBI taxonomy): domain Bacteria; kingdom Bacillati; phylum Actinomycetota; class Actinomycetes; order Pseudonocardiales; family Pseudonocardiaceae; genus Pseudonocardia; species Pseudonocardia broussonetiae. The sequence goes on from NZ_CP053564.1 coordinate 615,493, forward strand.
CGACCACGCCCGCGGCCACCAGCACGCGGGCGAGGTGCGGGCGGCCGGCGCTGGCGCCGTCGGGCAGGTAGGCGAAGACCGTCTCGACGTCGACGGGGTAGCCGGCCTCCACCATCTTCCCGATCATGCCGACGAGCCGGTGGTGGCGCGCCTCGCGCAGGCGCTCCTGCTCCTCCGCGATCGCCGGGTGCTCGGGATCGAACAGGTAGCCGAGCAGGTGGACCGCCACCTCGGCCGGGTCCTCGGGCGTGTCCGGGCGCCCGGTCGGGCTGACGCAGGAGAACTCGGCGCCGCGCACGAGCCGCATCCCGGACGGGAGCGCGGCGACGGCCTCGGCCCAGCCGCCCGTCGTGTCGTGGTCGGTGATCGCGAGGACGTCGACGCCTGCGGCGGCGGCCGCGGCCACCAGCTCCGCGGGTGCGTCGGTGCCGTCCGAGGCGGTGGAGTGGGCGTGCAGGTCGATCAGGGGGGAGCGGGCCACGCAGCGAGGCTATCCCGAGGTCACTTGCGCCAGCGCGGCCGCGCGAGCATGCCCGTGGCGCGCGTCTTGCCCTTCTCGCCGAACACGAGCTCGGAGAGCGCCTCGTAGATCTCCTCGGGGCGCGGCATGTAGTCGATGCGGTTGAGCGCCTGGATCTGGCCCGCCGACTCGACGATCATCGTGCCGTAGCCGAACATGCGGCCGCCCAGCGTGCGCTGGAACGTCAGGTCCGTGACCTTGCTCAGCGGCATCATCTTGACGTTGTGCACGATGATGCCCTCGGCGAGCATCACCCGCTTGTCGGTGATCACGATGCGCTCGATCCACCACAGGATCGTCAGCACCGTGAACCGCAGGACGGCGACGAGCCCCAGGTAGAACGTGACGTTGTCGGCGATCACCGAGCCGAACGACGGCGACAGGTCGGCGGTGTTGGGCTCGATCCACAGCTGGACGATCACCAGCAGCAGCAGGAACAGCGCCGTCTCGGCGAGGTGCCTGATCATCACCGCCCAGTGCTGGCGCACGCGGATGACCCGCCGCTCCGTCGGGAGCAGGTACTCGTCGATCTCCCGGGGGGCGAGCATCGCCTACACGAGCTCGGTGAAGAACGTGACGATCGAGTTGGCCGCGTCGGACAGGATGCCGCCGATGTTCTGCACGGAGTTCGCGGCACTGCCCGGCTGGGTGATCACGAAGAAGATCAGCAACGCGATCGCGAGCAGCCCGACGATCTTCCTGACGTTCACCCGTACCACCGTTCCGAGACGAGGATGGAAACCGCTTCCGTCCTGATTCTTACAGCACCCACGGGGCACAGGGTATCCGGCACGCGGGCCGATACGGTGGCCATCTGTGACCGAACGTAACGAATTGACTCCGTGTGTCGGCGGCCTCGCCTACGACGCCGCGGGGCGCCTGCTGCTCGTCCTGCGGGCCAACGATCCAGGTCGGGGGCGGTGGTCGGTCCCCGGGGGCCGCGTCGAGGCCGGTGAGGACGACACCGCCGCCGTGATCAGGGAGATGCGCGAGGAGACCGGATTGGCCGTAGAGCCGGGTCGCCTGATCGGGCGAGTGGTGCGGGGTCCGTACACGATCGCCGACTACGCCTGCGCCGTGGTCGGCGGGACGCTGCGCGCCGGCGACGACGCCCTGGACGCCCGGTGGTGCGCCGCCGCCGACCTCGCCGCGCTCCCCCTCGTCGACGGGCTCGTGGAGACGCTCGCGACGTGGGGGGCGCTGCCCGCCTGACTCAGACCTCCGGGACCGGCCGGCCCGCCTGCTCGCCGCCGCGGGCGTCGCCGTAGGACTTCTTGGGGATCATCACCTTGCGCCGGAACGTGCACACGACGGTGCCGTCCTGCTTGTAGCCGCGGGTCTCGACGTACACGACGCCGCGGTCGTCCTTCGACTTCGACTCGGTCTTGTCCAGGACCTCGGTCTCGCCGTAGATGGTGTCGCCGTGGAACGTCGGCTTCGTGTGCTTGAGCGACTCCACCTCGAGGTTGGCGATCGCCTTGCCCGACACGTCCGGGACGCTCATGCCCAGGAGCAGCGAGTAGATGTAGTTGCCCACCACGACGTTCTTGCCGAACTCGGTGGTCTCCTCGGCGAAGTGCGCGTCGAGGTGCAGCGGGTGGTGGTTCATCGTGATGAGGCAGAACAGGTGGTCGTCGTACTCGGTGACCGTCTTCCCGGGCCAGTGCTTGTAGACCGCCCCGACCTCGAACTCCTCGTAGTACCGCCCGAACTGCAACGTCAACGCCTCCTCAGCCGATGAACTGCGTGGAGGAGTAATCTAGTCAACGGCCCGCAGCCGTGCGGGTCGTGATCGACACACGTCAGGAGGTGAGCGCGGTGCCGACGGCACCCGGATGCAGTAGTCGCCGCGCTCCCGACCGACCGGCCCGCTAGGGCCCCCTCCCGGTTCGGGGCGCGATTCCCGTGCGTTCCGACACCCGCAGGAGGTACCCCGTGCCGCCGCTCTCCTCGATCCGCCCCGCCATCCGTGCGGCCTCGCGCATCACCACCCGAGTCTCCGAGCCGCTGCTGCCCAAGCTGCGCGTCCCGGTCTCCGCCTACGTCGTCGACTGCGCCGTCTACGTCGACGGCGAGCGCCTGCCCGGGCGCTGGACCCACGACGGCGCCCTCGCCGAGGTGCGCCGCCGTGAGGAGGGCTTCGTCTGGATCGGGCTGCACGAGCCCGACGAGGACCAGATCACCGGCATCGCCGACGTGTTCGGCCTGCACGAGCTCGCCGTCGAGGACGCGGTGCACGCGCACCAGCGCCCCAAGGTCGAGCGCTACGACGACATGCTGTTCATGGTCCTCAAGACCGTCTGCTACGTCGGGCACGCCGAGCCGACCACGGCCAACGAGATCGTCGAGACCGGCGAGGTCATGGCGTTCCTGGGCCACGACTTCATCGTCACGGTCCGGCACGGCAACCACTCCGGCCTGCGCGACGTCCGCCGCAAGCTGGAGGCCGACCCCGAGCAGCTCTGCCTCGGGCCCTCCGCGGTCCTGCACGCCATCGCCGACCACGTCGTCGACTCCTACCTCGACGTCACCGCGGCCATCGAGAACGACATCGACGAGATGGAGGCCGAGGTCTTCACGCCCCGGTCGACCATGGACGCCGAGCAGATCTACGTCATGAAGCGCGAGGTGCTGGAGCTGCGGCGCGCCGTCGTGCCGCTGGCCACGCCGCTGCGCAAGCTCACCGAGGGCTACAGCGCGCTGATCCCGCACGACGTGCGCTCCTACTTCCGCGACGTCGACGACCACCTCGTCACCGTCGTGGAGCGCGTCGCGGGCTTCAACGAGCTCCTGACCACCCTCGTCGACGCCTCGCTGGCGAAGATCACGATGCAGCAGAACAACGACATGCGGAAGATCACCGCGTACGCCGCGCTCATCACCGTCCCGACGATGATCGCCGGCATCTACGGGATGAACTTCGAGTACATGCCCGAGCTGCAGTCGCCGATCGGCTACCCGGCGGTGCTGCTGACGATCGTCGCGATCTGCGCGTACCTGTTCCGGCAGTTCCGGCGCAACCACTGGCTGTAGCGCGCCGTCGCCCCGCGTCACCGCCGGTGTGACGCGGGACGGGTCGCCGCGCCGCCGCGCGGCGACCGTCCTAGCCTGTGCAGGGTGAACGACCGGCAGATGAACCCGCTGCGGCTGCTGAGCCGCCCGGCCTGGGCCGAACAGGTCCCCACCTGGGCCGACGCCAAGCCGGGGATCATCCGCGCCGCGCTCGCCCGGGCGCAGGCGCGGCCCTCGGGCGGCTGGTTCGTCGTCGCCGCGAGCCGCGAGGTCACTCCCGGGACGACCTACGGGCGGGTCGTCAACGGGCGCGAGGTGGTGCTCTGGCGCGACGACGCCGGCATCCTGCACGCCGGGCCGGGCGCCTGCCCGCACCTGGGCGCCCCGCTGTGCGACACCCCCGTGCACGAGGGCCGGGTCGTCTGCCGCTGGCACGGGCTCGCGCTCGGGCCGGAGGGCCGGCCGGGCTGGCGCACGTTCCCCGCGCACGACGACGGCGTGCTCGCCTGGGTGCGGCTGGAGGCCGCGGGCGAGGCCGTCACCGACGCCCCGGTCCTGGGCCCGCGGCCCGACCCGGAGCGCAGCCTGCCCGCCGTCGCCACGGTCGTGGGGCGCTGCGAGCCCGAGGACGTGCTGGCCAACCGGCTCGACCCCTGGCACGGCGCGTGGTTCCACCCGTACTCGTTCGCCAACCTGCGCGTGCTGTCGGCGCCGCCGATGGAGTGCACCGAGGCCGAGGACCGGTTCCTCGTCGAGGTCACCTTCACGCTCGGGCGCCGCATCGGGGTGCCGGTCAAGGCCGCGTTCACCTGCCCCGACCCCCGCACGATCACGATGGAGATCGTCGACGGCGAGGGCACGGGCAGCGTCGTGGAGACCCACGCGACCCCCCTGCGCCCCGGCCCGGACGGCCTCCCCCGCACCGCGGTGATCGAGGCCGTCGTCGCTCACTCCGACCGCCCCGGCTTCGAGCACTCCCGCAAGGTCGCGGCGGCGCTGCGGCCCATGATCGCGGTGGCGGCCAAGCGGCTGTGGCGCGACGACCTCGACTACGCCGAGCGCCGCTACGCCCTGCGCACCCGCTGACCTGCGCCCGCACTCCCCAGCCGCGCTGCCAGCGCCCGCCTCTCAGCGCACCGCTCCACCCCCAGCGCCCGCCTCCCAGCGCCCGCCTCCCAGCGCCCGCCCCCCGCGCCACCCCCTTCACGTGACAGTGGAGTGGCTTTACTGCCACTGGGCGCTAGTAAAGCCACTCCACTGTCACTGGGGCGGGCGGGCGCGGGGCGCGGGGGGCGGCGCGCGGGGGTGGGGGGCCGGCGTGGGCGGGCGGGCGGGCGGGCGGGCTACTTCGTCAGGTCCAGGCCCTCGGGCGGGGTGGGGGCGTCGGGGTCGGCGCCCAGCGGCACGCCGGGGCTGCGGCCCAGGAACGTGTGCACGATGTGCTGCTGCCAGCCCGGCACGGTCTGGACGCGCACGTCCTCGAAGCCCACGGCCGTCATGCGGCCGGTGAAGGCCTCGACGCCGTCGAAGTCGAGGACGCTGCGCCACAGGTAGCGGTACAGGTCGGCGGAGCCGGTGCGGATCCGGCCCATCGGGATGATCACGCTCCAGCACACCGCGGTCCACACGGCGCGGCTGCGGGGCGAGTCGGCCACCGAGTACTCGTGCACCGCGAGCGGCGCGCCGGGCTTGAGCATCTCCCGGTAGCGGCGCAGGGCGGCGTTGCGGTCGGTGAGGTTGCGCAGCAGGTAGGCGGCGAGGATGCCGTCGTAGGGGCCGGCGAACTTGACCGGGTCGAGCTCCTCGGCGTTGCCGTGCACGAACCGCACGGTCGACGGCCAGCTCTTGCGCCGGGCCTGCGCCAGCATCTCCACCGAGGCGTCGACGGCCGTGATCTCGGCCTGCGGGGCGACCTCGAGCAGCGCGGCGGTGGACGCGCCGGTGCCGCAGCCGAGGTCGAGCAGCCGCAGCCCGGCGCCGCCGCCGGGCAGCCCCATCCGCTTGGCGGACAGGCGCAGGTGCTCGTGGTAGCCGGGGTTGGCGCCGACGAGCTTGTCGTAGGTGCGCGCGTGCACGTCGAACGACCGCGAGACGTTGCCGGCGTCGATGCGGCCGTGCTGCTGGGGACTCACGAGTCCGGATCCTCCCGCACGCGGCGGGCGGGCACCCGGTGGGGATGCCCGCCCCCGCGCCTCCGTCGGAGTGCGTTCACGTCGTCTGGGCGGGACCCATCGCGAGCTTGGCCAGCAGCTCGCGCGCCTTCTCCGCGTTGCGCGGCTGGCACAGCACGTCGTAGCGCCCGGCGACCATCTGGCTCGCCGAGGTGAAGTCGCGACGGCCGCGCGTGGCGCCGTAGCCGACCGCGGCGAAGACCAGGCCGAACACGATGCCGCTGGCCAGGCCGACCAGGATCGGGCCGAACCCGCCGCCCTCGTCGCCGCTGAACAGGCTCAGCAGCAGGCCGACGAACAGACCGAACCAGGCACCGGACGCGGCACCCGACATGAGGACGCGGCCCCACGTCAGCCGCCCGATCACGCGCTCGACGAGCATCAGGTCGACCCCGACGATCGTGACGTCGCGGACCGGGAAGTCGGAGTCGGCCAGGTGGTCGACAGCGCGCTGCGCCTCCTCGTAGGTGGCGTAGGAGCCGACCGGCCAGCCGGTGGGCGGGGTCGGCAGGTTGGGCAGGCCGGGCGCGTTGCGCGCGGGCCCGCCGAACGGTGTGCTCACGGGGGCCTCCTCAGTGCGGACGGGGAAATGTCCACATCATGCCAACGCGTCGACCTGCACCGTAGTGCCGGCGGGCGGTGAGTCTCACATCCCTCTGCCCTGTCCGGGTTCCTACGGCTCGGCCGAACGGCGGTGTACCCCTTACGACATCTTCCTGCCGTGGAACGTCGCGGTGCGTGAGGAGAACCGAGGGACACCAACCCGTTCGCGCCGTGCCCGGCACTGCAAGGGCAGCCCGAGGACGCACGGCTACCTCTTCGCCAGGACGTTCGACGTCTGCCGCCACGGCGTGGGGCGCGGGAGGCGGGTCCGCGTGGCGGCCCGCCCGTTCCCGCGCAACCGCGACGTGGAGGAGGCGCTCAGCGCAGCTTGTACTCCTTGAGCAGACCCCGGCTGATGATCGTCTTCTGGATCTCCGACGTGCCCTCGCCGATGAGCAGGAACGGGGCCTCGCGCATGAGGCGCTCGATCTCGTACTCCTTGGAGTAGCCGTAGCCGCCGTGGATGCGGAACGACTCCTGGGTGACCTCGGCGCAGTACTCGCTGGCGATCAGCTTGGCCATGCCCGACTCGACGTCGAACCGCTCGCCGGAGTCCTTCAGGCGCGCGGCGTTGACCATCATCAGGTGCGCGGCCTCGACCTTGGTGGCCATCTCCGCGAGCTTGAACGCGATGGCCTGGTGCTCGGCGATCGGCTTGCCGAACGTGGAGCGCTGCTGGGCGTACTCGACGGCGAGCTCGAACGCGCGGATCGAGATGCCGCACGCGCGGGCGGCGACGTTGACGCGGCCGACCTCGACGCCGTCCATCATCTGCGCGAAGCCGCCGCCGCGCTTGCCGCCGAGGATGCGGTCGCCGGGCACCCGGTGGCCCTTGAACACCATCTCGGTGGTGTCGACGCCCTTGTAGCCCATCTTGTCGATCTTGCCCGGGATGATCAGCCCGGGGGCGACCTCGCCGTAGCCGACCGGCTTCTCCACCAGGAAGCAGGTGAGGTTCTGGTAGGGCTTGGGCTGCCCCTCGTCGGTCTTGACCAGCACCGCGGTCAGCGTCGAGGTGCCGCCGTTGGTCAGCCACATCTTCGCGCCGTCGATGACGAAGTCGTCACCGTCCTGCACGGCCTTCGTCTTGATCGCCGCGACGTCCGAGCCCAGGTCGGGCTCCGACATCGAGAACGAGCCGCGGGTCTCCCCCAGCGCCATCTGCGGCAGGTACTTCGCCTTCTGCTCCGGCGTGCCGTGGTGGGTGATCATGTGCGCCACGATGAAGTGGGTGTTGATCACGCCGGAGACGCTCATCCAGCCGCGCGCGATCTGCTCGACGACCAGCGCGTAGGTCAGCAGCGACTCGCCGAGACCGCCGAACTCCTCGGGGATGGTGAGCCCGAACAGGCCCATCTCCTTCATCCCGTCGACGATGTCCTGCGGGTACGCGTCGGCGTGCTCCAGGGCGGTGGCGTGCGGGATGATCTCCTTGTCCACGAACGTCTTGACCGTGGACAGGATCTCCTGCTGGATCTCGGTGAGACCGGCGGTCTGGGCGAGCCGGGCCATGGGGTGCCTCCTGGCTGACGTCACGGCCGCCGGGAGGGGAAGGTCCCGGCGCTGGGTACTGGTTGGTAAGTATCCCGTGCGGTCGCCGCGGACGGCGCGCCGACGCCTGTGAACCTTCCCACCACTCCCGGCGGTCAGGACTCGGACGCTCAGGACTCCGGCGCGGTCCAGCGGTCGGTGCGCTCCATGCCGGCGGCGCGGCCCTTGCCCGCGATCACGAGCGCCATCTTGCGGCTGGCCTCGTCGATCATCTCGTCGCCGATCATGGCCGAGCCCTTCTTGCCGCCGGCCTCGGAGGTGAAGTACTCGTAGGCGTCGAGGATGTTCTCGGCGTGGTCGTAGTCCTCCTGCAGCGGGCTGAAGGTCTCGTTGGCGGCGTCGATCTGGCCGGGGTGCAGCACCCACTTGCCGTCGAAGCCCAGCGCGGCGGAGCGGCCGGCCACGCGGCTGAACGCGTCGACGTCGCGGATCTGCAGGAACGGGCCGTCGATGGCCTGCTTGTCGTGCGCGCGGGCCGCCATGAGGATGCTCATGAGGATGTGGTGGTAGGCGTCGCCCACGTCGTAGCCGGGGGGCTGCTCGCCGACCACGAGGCTCTTCATGTTGATCGAGGCCATGAAGTCGGCCGGGCCGAAGATGATGGTCTCGACGCGCGGGCTGGCCGTGGCGATCTCGTTGACGTTGATCAGGCCCAGCGCGTTCTCGATCTGCGCCTCGATGCCGATCTTCCCGACCTCGTAGCCCATCGTCTTCTCGATCTGGGTGAGGAGCAGGTCCAGGGCGACGACCTGCTGGGGCGTCTGCACCTTGGGCAGCATGATCGCGTCGAGGTTGGCGCCGGCGCCCTCGACGACCTCGGTGACGTCGCGGTAGGTCCACTCGGTCGTCCAGTCGTTCACGCGGACGACGCGGATCTTCTCGCCCCAGCCACCCTCGTTGAGCGCCTCGACGATGGTCTTGCGGGCACCGGGCTTGGCGAGCGGGGCGCACGCGTCCTCGAGGTCGAGGAAGACCTGGTCGGAGTTCAGCGTGCGGGCCTTGTCGATGAACTTCTGGCTCGAGCCGGGCACCGCCAGGCAGGACCGGCGGGGACGCAGCTGGCTGGTGGTCATCGGTGGGACTCCTCGTCGACGTCGGCGCGGTGGACCCCGGGATGCTGGCACGACCGGCGCCCCCGGGCCCGCCGGGGTGACCGTTTTCTCACCCCTCGGTGGCGGCGCGCGGTGCGACCGCCACCGGATCCCGACGGGTCGGCACGGCCACGAGCACCAGCAGCGCGACCAGCGCGACGCAGGCGACGAGGACCGTCACCCAGCCGCCGACGGACAGCATCGCGGTCCAGGCCAACGCCGTGCCGAGCACGGCCACGACCAGCGCCGCCCGGACGAGCACCCCGAGCGGACCGGGCCGGCGCAGCGACCGCGCCTCGGCCAGGTCGACCACGGCGCAGACCAGCACCACGAGCGCGGTGACGGCGACCGGCCAGAACCAGATCACGACCACTGCGGGTGCCACGGAGACCGCCAGCAGGACGTCGCCGACCACCCGGTGCCGCCCCCGCAGGCCCAGGCCGACGAGCACCGTCGCCGCGCAGAGGGCGGCGAGCACCGAGCCCTCCGCGCTCGGGTCCTGCGGGTCGGCCAGGTTGCCCGCGGCCACCCAGACGTAGAACAGGGCGACCGCCGCCGCTGCGGCGGTCCACCACGAGTGCCTCGCCGGCCTCGCCCACCTCGACACGGTCACCTCCCGCTCGGGTGCCCGCTCCCGCGACACCCCACGCTGCTGACGGCTCCACACCAGGTCGGCCGGCACGCCGCCGGTCACCCTCCGCACGATCGACAGCGCCACCGCGTGCGGCGGCGCCCCGACCGAGCGGGCGTGCGCCCGCTGCTCCCACAGGTCCGAATCGATCTCGGCGCGGCGATCCTCGGCGGCCTCCGCGCCCACGCGGGCGGTGTAGCAACGCACCCACCAGGCCGCGAACGCCGCGGCCCCGTCCTCGGCCGTCACGACGGGTCCCAGCCCGGCCGGAGCGGCGTCGGCGCACCCGCGCCCCGGCCTGCGCGCCACGTCGCGACCGCACGCTCGGCCGCCCCCGTCACCTGGTAGAGCCGCCGTCGCGGCCGGCCCTCGGCCGCCGCGTCCTCGGGGTCCTCCCACGTGCTGGCCAGCAGGCCCGCCGCCTCCAGCCGGGCCAGGGCCTTGTAGAGGGTGCCGTGCGCCGTGAGCGTGCGGACGCCGTCGCTCTCGGCGATGACCTTGGCCAGCCGGAAGCCGTGGAACCGGTCCTCGCCGTCCCGGCGCAGCGCCAGCCCGGCCTCGAGGATCTCCGCCTCCAGCCGCACCAGCTCACCCGCTCGACGACGCATGCCGGAAGAATAGGAAGATACCTTCCTCACGTCAACGGGCAACAGACGGTCACACGGGGGGCAGCGCCACGAGCTCCCCGCGGGCCACGGCCGTGACCGTGCCCCACACCGACGTGCGGACGGCGGTGCCGGCGTCGGCGTGCACCAGCACCCCGAGCGTCGACGGCCGGCCGATCTCCGCGCCCTGCGCGACGGTGAACCCGGTCTGGCCGTCGCCGGCCAGCACGCCGCGGTCGACGAGGAACACCGCCAGCGCGACGGCGGCCGAGCCGGTGGCCGGGTCCTCCGACACCCCGACGTCGGGCGCGAACATCCGCACGTGCCCGGCGGAGGCGGCGGCGTCGAACGACACGACCGTCAGCCCGACGAGCCCCTCGGTGCAGGCGCGGACGGCCGCCGGGTCGGGCGCGGCCCGTGCGACGGCGTCCGGCGCGACCACCAGGAAGGCGTACGGCACCCCCGCGCCCGCGACGCCCGCGGGCACGGCGTCGACGACGTCGGCCGGGCCCAACCCGACCGCCGCGGCCAGCACCGCGCCGTCCAGCGCCGGCCCGACCTCCGACGCGCCGCCGGTGACCTGAGCGCCGTAGTCGTCGACGCGGACCGGCAGGAGCCCGGCCCCGCACTCCTGCACGACGTCGCCGGTGGAGATGAGGCCGGCGCGGGCCAGCACCCACGCCGCCCCGACGCTCGGGTGCCCGGCGAACGGCAGCTCGCGACCGGGGGTGAAGATCCGCAGCCGGTAGTCGGCGTCCGCGGTGGGCGGCAGGGGGAACGCCGTCTCCGACAGGTGGAACTCGGCGGCGATCGCCTGCATCTGCTCCGTGCTCAGCTCGTGCCCCCCGTGCACCACGGCGAGCGGGTTGCCGGCGTAGGCGCGGTCGGTGAACACGTCGACGATGTCGTAGCGCAGCACGGGAGCGACCCTAGGACCCTAGGCTGCGCGCCATGGCATCCGACCGCGTCTTCGTCGCACGGCTGGTCGGCCTCGAGGTGTTCGGGCCCGACGGCGAACGGATCGGCCGCGTCCGCGACGTGCTGGTCACCGTCCGGGTCGACGCCAGCCCGCCGCGGGTGCTGGGCATCGTGGTCGAGATGGTCACGCGGCGGCGGATCTTCGTGCCGATGCTGCGGGTCACGAGCATCGACCCGAGCGCGGTCACCCTCGCCACCGGATCGGTCAGCCTGCGCGGGTTCTCCCAGCGCCCCAACGAGACGCTCGTGGTCGGCCAGCTGCTCGACGCGCCCGTCACGATCGTCGACGGCGGGGTGCCCGCGGTCGTCGTCGACGCCGCGATCGAGCCGACGCGCTCCCGGGACTGGGTGGTCGGCCGCCTGGCCGTGCGCGCGCGCCGGCACGGCCTGACGCGGCGCGGGCAGGTGCAGGAGCTGCCGTGGTCGGCGGTCACCGGGCTCTCGCTCACCGACCGGCAGGGCACCGCGGGGCTGCTCTCGGTGCTGGAGACGATGCGCCCCGCCGACGTCGCCGCCACGCTGTCGGAGCTGCCCGAGAAGCGCCAGCACGAGGTCGTCGACGCCCTCGACGACGAGCGCCTCGCCGACGTGTTCGAGGAGATGTCGGACTCCGACCAGCGCGCGCTGCTCGCCCACCTCGACGTCGAGCGCGCCGCCGACGTGCTCGAGGCGATGAGCCCCGACGACGCCGCCGACCTCCTCGGCGACCTCCCCACCGCCGAGTCCGACGCCCTGCTCGCGCTGATGCAGCCCGGCGACTCGGCCCCGGTGCGGCGCCTGATGCGCTACTCCTCCGACACCGCGGGCGGGCTGATGACACCCGAACCGGTGATCCTGCGCCCCGACGCGACGGTGGCGGAGGCGCTGGCCCGCATCCGCAACCCCGACCTCCCCGTCGCCCTGGCCAGCATGGTGTTCGTCTGCCGCGCGCCGTCGGAGACGCCGACGGGCCGCTACCTGGGCTGCGCGCACGTGCAGCGGCTGCTGCGGGAGGCGCCGTTCGAGCTGGTGGCGGGCGTCGTCGACACGGGGCTCGCGCGCCTGTCCCCGAACGCGACGCTCGGCGAGATCGCGCGGTACTTCGCGGCGTACAACCTCGTGGCCGGTCCCGTCGTCGACGACGAGGACCACCTGCTCGGCGCCGTCACCGTCGACGACGTGCTGGACCACCTGCTGCCGCCGGACTGGCGCGACCGGTTCACCGACGAGGCCGCACCCGACCCGTCCCCGGAGGCCGCCGGTGCCTGAGATCACGACGCGCCGCCGGCTCGACCGGCCCGGCCGCCGCCGCTTCGAGCTCGACCCCGACAGCTTCGCCCGCATCTCCGAGCGCATCGCGCGGTTCCTGGGCACCGGCCGGTTCCTGGCGATCCAGACCGTCATCGTGATCGTGTGGATCGTGCTCAACCTGGTGGCGGTGTCGCTGCGCTGGGACCCCTACCCCTTCATCCTGCTCAACCTGGCCTTCTCCACCCAGGCCGCGTACGCCGCCCCGCTGATCCTGCTGGCCCAGAACCGCCAGGACGACCGCGACCGCGTGGCGCTGGAGGAGGACCGCAGCCGCGCCGAGCGGACGAAGGCCGACACCGAGTACCTCGCGCGCGAGCTCGCCGCGCTGCGCGTGGCCGTCGGCGAGGTCGCCACCCGCGACTACCTGCGCGGCGAGCTGGAGCGCCTCGGCGACCGGCTCCACCCGAAGGGCTGATCCGGTCGGGGTGGCTGACCCTCAGTCCGCGAGCCGGCGGCTGATCCGCTCCAGCGCGCACAGGTCGTCCGCGTCGAGCCGGGCGACGAAGTGCCGCAGCACCCCGGCCAGGTGCGTCCGCGCGGCCACCCGCAGGCGGTGGAAGCCGGCCTCGGTGAGCTCGGCGGCGACGCCGCGGCCGTCGCCCGGCACCCGGGTGCGCGAGACGAGCCCGCCCCGCTCCATGCGGTCGACGAGCCGCGTGACGCCCGAGCGCGAGAGCAGCACGGCGTCGGCGAGCTCGGTCATCCGCAGGCGGCGGTCGGGCGCCTCGGCCAGCTGCACCAGCACGTCGTAGGCGGCCAGGGAGAGGTCCTGCTCGGCGACGAGCTCGGCCTCCAGGACGCGGGTGATCGTGGCGTGCGCGCGCAGGAACGCCCGCCACGCACCCAGCTCGTCGACCGACGGGGTCATGCGCCCGTCGGACGGCGCGGTGTCGGGAGCATCACGGAGGGCCACGTCGGAGCATGGTACGGACGGCGGTCCGTTCCGCGGTGTCCACGTAGCATGGGTGTCGTGTCCACCTCCACCGGAACCACCACCGTCGAGCAGGCCGTCCGCGCCGCGCTCGCCACCGTCGAGGACCCGGAGATCCACAAGCCGATCACCGACCTGGGGATGGTCAAGGGGGTCGAGGTCACGCCCGAGGGCCTGGCCCGCATCGGCGTGTACCTCACCGTCGCCGGCTGCCCCATGAAGGACACGATCACCACGCGCGTCACCGTGGCCGTCTCGCAGGTCCCGGGCGTCACCGGCGTGCAGGTCGACCTCGACGTCATGAGCGACGAGCAGCGCGCCGAGCTGCGCCGCGGCCTGCGCGGCGACGCCGCCGAGCCGGTGATCCCGTTCGCGCAGCCCGGGTCGCTCACCCGCGTGTACTGCGTCGCGTCCGGCAAGGGCGGCGTCGGCAAGTCCTCGATCACCGTCAACCTCGCCGCCGCCATGGCCGCGCGCGGCCTCTCGGTGGGCGTCGTCGACGCCGACATCTACGGGCACTCGATCCCGCGGATGCTGGGCACGACCACGCTGCCCACCAAGGTCGACGACATGATCATGCCGCCGCAGGCGCACGACGTGAAGGTCATCTCGATCGGCATGTTCACGCCGGGCAACGAGGCCGTCGTGTGGCGCGGCCCGATGCTGCACCGCGCGCTGCAGCAGTTCCTGGCCGACGTGTTCTGGGGCGACCTCGACATCCTGCTGCTCGACCTCCCGCCGGGCACCGGTGACATCGCGATCTCCACCGCGCAGCTCATCCCCAACGCGGAGCTGCTCGTCGTCACCACGCCGCAGCAGGCGGCGGCGGAGGTCGCCGAGCGCGCCGGGTCGATCGCGCTGCAGACCAAGCAGCGCATCGCGGGCGTCGTCGAGAACATGTCGTGGATGGAGCTGCCCGACGGCACGCGCATGGAGGTGTTCGGCTCGGGCGGCGGCCAGACCGTCGCCGACTCGCTCACCCGCGCCATCGGTGCGCCGGTGCCGCTGCTCGGGCAGATCCCGCTGGAGACGGCGCTGCGCGAGTGCGGCGACGCGGGCACGCCGATCGTGCTCACGCACCCGGAGTCGGCCAGCGCGAAGGCGCTCTCGGCCGTGGCAGGCAAGCTCACGACGCGGGCCCGCGGCCTCGCCGGGATGAGCCTGAACCTCACCCCGGTCTCCCGGTAGCGCAGGTGAGGCGCGGAGCGCTCGCGGCGGCGCTGCTCGCGGCGGCGCTGCTGGCCGGCTGCGGCGGCGGCGCCACCACCGACGCCCCGCCCACGGCCGAGGCGCCCGCCCCCACCACGGAGAGCGCCACGGCGTACCTGCTGGAGACCCCGGAGTTCTCCGTCGGCCTGCCCGAGGCGCCGACGCAGGACGTCCAGGAGATCGCCGACCTGCCCGGCATCGCCGCCACGACCTACAGCGTCGCGCGGCCGACGTACGCCGTGGCCGTCGCCGTGATCGACTACCCGGCCGACCTGCAGCTGGGCGAGCCCACCGCCGTGCTGGAGGGGGCCCGCGACGGCGCCGTGGGCAACGTGCCCGGCGGCGTGCTGCAGAGCTCGGCCCCGGCCACCGTCGACGGCCGGCCCGCGCTGGACCTCGTCGCCTCGGTGGAGCAGGGCGGCACCTACCGCGCCCGGCTGGTCCTCGACGGCCAGCGGCTCTACCAGCTCATCACCGCGGGCTCCGAGGACCGGCCGGCCGAGCACGACGCGTTCGCCGCGTCGCTGCGCCTGCTGACCTGAGCGGCTCCCCTACCGGGCCGCGGCGCGCAGGGCCTCCGACCACAGCTCCACGCCCTCGTCGACCTGCTCGGCCGTGACGACCAGCGGCGGGATCATCCGGACGACGTTGCCGAACGGGCCGCAGGTCAGCAGCAGCAGGCCGCGCTCGGCGGCGGCGCCGTGCGCGCGGGTGGCCGCGGCGGCGTCGGGCGCGCCGTCGGCGGTCAGGAACTCGTTGCCGACCATGAGCCCGAGCCCGCGGACGTCGGCGACGCCGGGGTGGTCGACGGCCGCCTTGCGCAGGCCCTCGAGCAGGCGCAGGCCCTGCTCCCCCGCGTTGGCGACGAGGTTCTCGTCCTGGATCACGTCGAGCGTGGCGAGCGCGGCCGCGCAGGCCACCGCGTTGCCGCCGTAGGTGCCGCCCTGGGAGCCGGGCAGCGCCTTGCTCATGATCGCCTCGGGGGCCGCGATCGCCGAGAGCGGGAAGCCCGAGGCGAGGCCCTTGGCGGTGATGAGGATGTCGGGCGCGAGGCCGTCGACGTGCTGGTGGCCCCAGAAGCGGCCGGTGCGGCCGTAGCCGGTCTGCACCTCGTCGGCGATGAGCAGGATGCCGTTTGCGTCGGCGCGCTCGCGCAGGCCCTGCAGGAACGCGGGCGGCGTCGGGACGTAGCCGCCCTCGCCCAGGACCGGCTCGATGAGGAACGCGGCGACGTCGCGGGCGGGCGCGGCCGTGACCAGGATCCGGTCGAGCTCCTTGAGGCAGAAGGCGACGGTCTCCTCCTCGCTCCAGCCGTAGCGGAACGCGTACGGGAACGGCGCGAACGCGACCCCGCCCATCATCGGGCCGATGCCCGCGCGGATCTTCGCGCCGGACGTGGTGAGGGCGGCGGCGCCCATCGTGCGACCGTGGAAACCGCCGTCGAAGGCGATGATCGTCTGGCGGCCGGTGGCGTGGCGGGCCAGGCGGACCGACGCCTCGACGGCCTCGCTGCCGGAGTTGAGGAAGAAGACGCGGTCAATGCCGGCGGGCAGGACGTCGCCCAGGCGCTCGGTCAGGCGCAGCAGCGGCTGGTGCATGACCGTCGTGTACTGCCCGTGGATCAGCGTCGCGACCTGCTCCTGCGCCGCCGCGACGACCCGCGGGTGGCAGTGGCCGGTGCTCGTGACGCCGATGCCGGCGGTGAAGTCGAGGTGGCGGCGGCCGTCGGTGTCGTACAGGTAGGAACCCTCACCGCGCGCGACCTGCACGGGGGTCGCCTGCTGGAGGACGGGGGACAGCCGAGCCATGAGCACTCCCTGGTTGTCAGATTGTCGACAACCAGAGGGAAACACACCGGGACGGGGCGGGGCAAGGGCGTCAGGCGCGCAGGAACTCCGCGAGCACCGGGGCCAGCACGTCCTGGTCGACCTCGTGGCCCTGGCCGTCGAGGAACCGGACCTGAGCGCCGGGCACCGCGGCCGCGGCGGTGGTGACGGCGTCGCGGAAGAAGTCGGGGCCGGCGCCGCCGCCGAGCAGCAGCGCAGGGACCGCGATCCGGCCCAGGCCCGGGCCGGGGACGCCGTCACCGAGCAGGGCCAGGTCGTACGGGAGGGTGTTCGCGAGCGCGGCCATCGGCGGCCACCACGGCTCGTCGTCGACGCCCGCGAGCGCCTCCGCCGGCATCCCGGACGCCGCGAGGAACCGCTTCGCCGCGTCCGCCGGGCGGCCCTGCGCGACCAGCGCGGTGACCTCGTCGCGCAGGTCCGTGCCGCCCGGCTCGACCGAGTACGGCGGCTCGTACGCGGCGATCCGCGTGAGCGGCACGCCCGCCGCCGCGGCCTCCAGCACCAGCACCGCCCCCGAGGAGTGCCCGAACGCGGCGGCGCTCCCGCCCGCGGCGTCCACGACGGCGGCGAGGTCCTCCACCTCCCGGCGCGGGTCGTACCCCTCGGCGTCACCGCTCCCGCCCCGGCCACGGCGGTCGTGGGTGAGCACGGTGAACTCCCCCGCCAGCCGGGCGGCGAGCGGGGCGAAGGTGCGGCGGTCGCAGAACGCGCCGGCGGCCACGACGACCGCCGGCCCCTCCCCCGTCCGGTCGTAGGCGATGCGGGTGCCGTCGGCGGAGGTGGCGGTCGAGGTGGTGGTGTGCACGCAGGTGGGACTCCGCCCGGCGGCCCGACTCATCGCACCGCGGCGTCAGGCCGGAAGGGCGGGGGCCGGCGGGGCCACCGCCACCGGCGCCAGGATCCGGTCCACCGCGTCGGCCATGTGGGCCTCCAGCGCGGCGGTGAGCCGGTCGCGGTCGCCCGCCCGCACCGCGTCGCACAGCTCGCGGTGCTCGGCGAGCAGTCCCTCGGGGGGTGGGGCGGTCTGCTGGAGCGCGGCGAGGCACATGCGGGTCTCGACGAGCAGGCCGTCGGCCATCCTCCGCAGCCGCGGGCTCCCCGACGCCGCGACGAGCTCGGCGTGGAAGGCGTGGTCGGAGTCGGCGATCGCCACCGGGTCGCCTGCGGCGACGGCGGCGGCCATCGCGTCCACCGCGGTGTCGAGGCGGTCGGCGGCGGCGGCGCGGTCGCCGTCGAGCAGGAGCAGGCCCGCGGCCCGCTCGACCGACGCCCGCGCGTGGTAGATGTCGCGCACGTCGGCGGCGCCGAGGTCGCGGACGAAGAGCCCGCGGTGCCGCTCGCTGCGCAGCAGCCCCTCCGCGACGAGCCGCTGCATCGCCTCGCGCAGCGGCCCGCGGCTCACGCCGAGCCGGGCCGCCAGCTCGACCTCGCCGAGCTGGGTGCCCGGCGGGAACGTGCCGCGCATGATCGCCGTGCGGATCCGGTCGGCCACGATCGCGGCGGTCGACCGCCGCTCGACCGGCTCCATGTCCGAGAGGTCCACGGCTAGTCCCACCCGCCCCGGGCCTCCTCCGTCGCCCCTTCCATCCCCCGGCCCGCGAACAGCCGGCCGAACCCGCTGCGCGGGCCGCCCGCCCCGGCCAGGCGCAGGCCCTGCCAGATGCTCACCTGGTTGGCCGTGAGCACCGGCTTGCCGACGCGCGCGTCGAGGGCGTCGAGCACGTCGACGGTGTGCAGCGCGGTGTCGGGCAGCAGCAGCGCCTGCGCGTCGGGGTGGTCGGCCGCGGCGGCGAAGGCCAGCACGTCGTCGGCGGGCAGCGTGCCCACCTCCGCCGCGGTGACGATCCCGCGCGCCGACAGCGACACCACCTCGACGCCGGCCCGCGCGAGGAACGCGACGAACCGCTCCGCGACGTCGTCGGGGTAGGTCGCGCCCACCGCGACGCGCGTGACGCCGAGGTGCGCGCAGGCGTCGGCGAACGCGAACGACGTGCTCGACGCCGGCACCCCCGACGCCCGGCCCAGCGCCTCGACCTGCGCGGCGGCGCCGTCCCAGCCGAAGACGAAGCTGCCGCTGGTGCAGGCCCAGATGATCGAGTCGAGGGGTCCCGGGAGCGACGCCGCGCCCGCGGCCAGCACGTCGTCGCCGCCGATGTCGAGCAGCGCGTCGACGCGGTGGGCGTCCTCGCGCATCTCGGTGTGCACGAGCGGGAGCCGCGGCCCGTCGAGCAGCTTCTCCGCACGCGGGTAGTCGTCCTCGGCGGAGTAGCCGGGGTAGAGGATGCCGACGGTGGTCACGCGCCCACCCGCTCGTAGACCAGGCGCTCGCCGACGCTGCCCGAGCGCCAGACGTCGTGGCAGGCCTCGGCCATCACGTCGAGGCCGTCGACGATCGCACCGAACACGTTGCCCGGCACCCAGCCCACGTCACCGTTGATGAGCAGGTTGTTGCGGCCGTAGAAGATCGCGAGGTCGATGCCGCCGGCCTCGCTGTCGATCCCCTGGTCGGCCTTGAACGCCTCGTCGAGGACGCCGCCGTGGAAGTCGAAGTAGCAGAGGTCACCGGGGATCGGCGTGACGGTCGTGTTCTCGTAGCCGATGCGCGGGCCGAAGCGCGGCACGATCGTGTAGACCTCGTTGCGCGCGTACTTGGCGTGCTGCGCGGGCCCGGCGAGCGGCCCGCCGGCGAGCGCCTCCCACACGGCGGCGCTGGTGCGGGGGGCCTGCTTCTCGAGCAGTTCGGCGGTGCACGAGACGCCGCGGCGCTCGAGACTGATGCGCAGGAGCTTGGACAACGGAGATCACCTCGGGTCGGACGGGGAGATTGTTGACAATCATACGAACGCTTCCTAGCGTGTCAATCGCCCGGCCGCACCCGTCGAGAGGATCCCGCACGTGCCCGTTTCCGCTGATCAGGGGCACGAACCCGTCATCACGATCCTGCACTCCGACGACCGGCCGAAGCACCTCGACGGCCCGAACGTCCGGTTCGTCACCGACGAGACGCTCACCGCTGCGCTCCCCGGCACCGAGGTCCTGCTCGTCTGGGACTTCACCTCCACCGCCGTCCGCGACGCCTGGCCGGCCGCCGACTCCCTGCGCTGGGTCCACACCGCGAGCGCCGGCGTCGACCGGCTGACGTTCCCGGCGCTGCTCGGCTCCGACGTCGTGCTGACGAACTCGCGCGGCGTCTTCGACGTGCCGATGGCCGAGTACGTCACCGGCCTCGTGATCGCCATGGCCAAGGACCTCGCCGGCACGCTCGACGCGCAGTCGCGGCGCGAGTGGCGCCACCGGGAGAGCGAGCGGGTCGGCGGGCGCACGGCCGTCGTCGTCGGCAGCGGGCCGATCGGCCGCGCCACGGCGACGATGCTGTCGGCCGTCGGGATGACCGTCGAGCTGGTGGGCCGCCGCGCGGGCGAGGGGGTGCACGCGATCGACGCGCTGCCCGGGCTGCTGCCGCGCGCGGAGTGGCTGGTGCTCGCGGCGCCGCTCACCGACAGCACCCGCGGCATGCTCGACGCCGCGGCGATCCGGCTGCTGCCGCCGCGCGCGCGGGTCGTCAACGTCGGGCGCGGGGCGCTGATCGTGCAGGACGACCTGGTCGCGGCCCTGCGCGACGGCCACCTCGCCGGCGCCGCCCTCGACGTCTTCGAGCGCGAGCCGCTGCCCGCCGACTCCCCCCTGTGGGACCTGCCCGGCGTCATCGTCTCGCCGCACATGTCGGGTGACATCCTCGGCTGGCGCGACGAGCTCGAGGCCCTGTTCGTCGCCAACCTCGACCGCTTCCGGGTGGGCGAGCCGCTGGAGAACGTGGTCGACAAGACCCTCGGATTCGTGACGTCGGGCGAGCTCGCGAGCCCGCCCACCAGGACGGGAAGTGCCCGATGAGCTCCGCCGACCTCACCGCCGTCGAACTGCTCGACGCCTACCGCTCGGGAGAGCTCTCCCCCGTCGAGGCCACCCGCGACGCGCTCGCGCGGATCGAGACCTACGACCCGGTCGTCAACGCGTTCTGCCTGGTCGAGGCAAACGACGCGCAGACCGCGGCCAAGGAGTCGGAGGCGCGCTGGCACCGGGGCGAGCCGCACGGCCTGCTCGACGGCGTGCCGACGTCGATCAAGGACCTGCTGCTCACGACCGGCCGGCCCACGCTGCGCGGCTCGCTGACGATCGACCCCGCGGGGCCCTGGGACGTCGACGCGCCCGCGGTCGCGCGGCTGCGCGAGCACAACGCCGTGGTCATCGGCCGGACGACCACACCCGAGCTGGGCTGGAAGGGCGTCACCGACTCCCCGCTGACGGGCGTCACGCGCAACCCGTGGAACCCGGCGCTCACGGCGGGCGGGTCGAGCGGCGGGAGCGCGGCGGCCGTCGCCCTCGGGATGGGCGCGCTCAGCCTCGGCACCGACGGCGGCGGCTCGGTCCGCATCCCGGCCGGCTTCACCGGCACCTCGACCATCAAGCCGACCTACGGCCGCGTGCCCGCCTACCCGGCCAGCCCGTACGGCACGCTCGCCCACATCGGGCCGATGGCGCGCAGCGTCGCCGACGCGGCCCTGCTGCTCGACGTCATCTCCGGCTTCGACCCGCGCGACCCCTGGGCCCTCCCCACCCCCGCACCCGTCTCGGCCGCCGTCGGCGACGTCCGGATCGCGGGGCTGCGGATCGCGTCGAGCGCCACCCTCGGCTACGTCGACGTGCACCCGGAGGTCGCGGCGGCGTTCGAGGCGGCCGTCGACGTGTTCGCCGCACTCGGCGCGCTGGTCACCGAGGTCGACCCCGGCTTCTCCGACCCCGTCGACGCGTTCGAGACGCTGTGGTTCTCCGGGGCCGCGAAGTCGATCGAGCACCTGGGGCCCGAGCAGCGCGCCGGCATGGACCAGGGCCTGGTGGCGGCGGCCGAGCAGGGGGCGCGGGCGAGCGCGCTGGACTACCTGACCGCGATGGCCGTGCGCAACGACCTCGGCCGCACGATGGGCGAGTTCCACCTGCGGCACTCGCTGCTGCTCACCCCGACGCTGCCGATCCCGGCGTTCGAGGCCGGCGTCGAGGTGCCGGCGGGGTCGGCGCGGGAGCGCTGGACGTCGTGGACGCCCTTCACCTACCCGTTCAACATGACCCAGCAGCCGGCCGCGAGCGTGCCGTGCGGCTTCACGCGCGACGGACTGCCGATCGGCCTGCAGATCGTCGGGCCCCGCCACGCCGACGCAGCGGTCCTGGCGGCCGCCCACGCGTTCCAGTCGACGACGGACTGGCACCTGCAGCGACCGCGCCCGGCGGTCTGACCCCTCAGGTCGCGTCGGGGTCGATCGGCGGGCGCTCGTTGCGCGCCAGCGTCTCCGGGGCCGGGCCCGTGGCGGGGTGGGGCTGCGGCGTGGTGCCCGTCGCCGCGCTGCCGTTCTTCGTCATGTTCGGCGCGCTGCTGCCCGTGGCGCCGTTGCGGGGCGGGACGTAGCCGTTGGGCTTCTCCGCCGGGCCGTCGTCGAACAGCGCGCGGGTGGCGGCGGTGCGCGGGTTGAAGTTGCGCAGCCCGCGCAGCTCCTCCAGCGGCTTGCGCAGCTCGTCGAACTCCGGACCGAGCTCGCCCTTGAGCTGCTCGCGGGCCCCGGAGGCGTACTCCTTGACCTGGCGGATGGCGCCGCCGAGCCAGGCCGCCGCACCGGGCAGCCGCTCCGGACCGAGGATGAACAGGCCGGCCACGATCAACACGATGATCTCGCCCCAGCCGACGCTGTCGAACACGGGTTCATCCTACTGGCTCAGTCCGAGGCCAGGACCACCGACACCGTGAGCGGGCGGCCCTCGCGGATCAGCTGGACCGGTACGGTGGCCCCGGGCTCGAACTCCCGGACGGCCACCTCGAGCTCGTCGGCGCCCGCGATGCTGCGCTCGCCGAGGGTGACGATGACGTCGCCCTCGAGGATCCCGGCCGCCGCGGCGGCCCCGCCCTGCTGCACGTTCTGCACCTGCGCGCCCGCGGACGTGTCGTCCTCCACCGACCGCGCGTTGACGCCGAGGTCGGCGTGCTTCACCACCCCGGTGCGGATGAGCTCCTCGGCGATGACGCGGGCGTCGTCGATGGGGATGGCGAAACCGAGCCCGATCGACCCGCCCTCGCCGCCGCCGATGCTGCTGATCGCGGTGTTGATGCCGACGACGGCGCCGGTGGTGTCGACGAGCGGGCCGCCGGAGTTGCCGGGGTTGATCGCGGCGTCGGTCTGGATCGCGTCGATGACGGCGTTGACGTTGCCGCCCTCCAGGCGCACCGGCCGGTCGAGCGCGCTGACGATGCCCTCGGTGACGGTGCCGGCCAGGCCGAGCGGGGAGCCCACAGCGATCACGGCGTCGCCGACGGCGAGCGAGGCGGACGAACCGATCTGCGCGACCACGGGGTTGGCGACGCCGACCCGGATCACGGCGAGGTCGGTCTTCGGGTCGCGCCCGACGATGGCGGCCTGCGTGCGCGTGCCGTCGCTGAAGACGGTCTCGATCGTGGCGCCCGGGACCTCCGCGGCCGGCGCGACGACGTGGTTGTTGGTGAGGACGAACCCGCTGCCGTCGATGACGACGCCAGAGCCGGTGCCGCCCTCCTCGCCCACGCGCACCTCGATCGAGACGACGGCGGGCACGACGCGCTGGGCGATGTCGGCGACGGAGCCCGGCGGCCGCTCCTTGGCCGCGACGGCCGACGCGATCGTGGCGTCGGGTTCGGTGAGCGCGCCGGCGCCGTCGGCGGTGAACCGGCCGACGAGGCCCCCGACCGCGCCGACGGCCAGCGCGAGCACCGCCAGCAGCGCCAGCGCGCGCGGGTGGACCCGGCGGCCGAACAGCACCTCGCGCAGGCTCAGCCGCGCGCCCTCGCCCGCGGGTGCGGGGGCGGGGCGCTCGTCGTCGACGGCGGGCGGGCCGAGGGCGACGCCGCTGTCCGGGTCGCGCCACGGGTCGTCCTCGGCGCCGGACCAGAACGGGTCGTCGGCGCCGGGACCGGCCGGGCCGCCCGCGGGCGGGCGCTGCAGCGACCCGGCGGCGGACGCGGGCCGGCCGAACGCCGCGGCGAGCGCGGGCGGGGCGATCGTCGGGACCGGCGGTGCGGCGGCGCGGGTGGCCGGCGTCGCGAACCCGCCGTCGAGGCCCGCGGGACGCCCGAACACCGACGCCGCGGCCTCGTCGACCGCCGGGCGGTCCAGGGGGCGGGGAGCCAGGCGGGGCGGGCCCGCGGGCTCCTCCTCCGGAACGGCGGCCGAGGAGCCCGGATCCCGGTCGGCGTCACGGGTCGCGCGGTCACTCATCGGCGGCGGGGACTCCTGGGACGGCGGACGGGACGGGCCGCCGCCAGCCTGCCGCAGCCGGGGTGAAGTCCGCGTACCGGGCCCGGGCCAGGGATGTCAGGGAGGGTCAGCGCACGCCGTGGCGCAGGAACGCGCGCGGCAACCGGCCGAGGCCGCCGAGGCGGGCGTCGTCGGCCGGCGAGGTCTGCGCGTCGAGCCCGAGCCGGGCGGGCACCGCGCCGGACGGGTTGAGCAGCGAGCCGCCCAGGACGCCGCGGTCGGCCGAGGGCGCCGGGACGGACGCGGGCAGGGTCGCAGCGCCGAGCGCGAGGGCGCCGATGGCGAGCCCGGAGACGGCGGCACCCGTGCCGAACCGCATGCGGCGCGACGCGGGAGGGCGGCGGCCGTGGTCGACGCCGGTGGCGGGGGCCGAGGCGGGCGCGGCCGGCGCGGGCTCGGTGCGCAGCACCGAGACGAGCTGTCCCTCGGCGGTGACGGCCAGCCCGGCGGGCGGGGCGGGCAGCTCGGTGTCCTGCGGGATCGAGCGCAGCGACATCAGCAGCGACGACGGCAGCGACGGGCACGACGCCCCGCGCAGCGCGGTGCGGGCCTGGCGCTGCGCGACGACCTCGGCCGCGCAGTCGGGACAGGCGTCGACGTGGGCGGAGGCGCGGGCGTGCGGGCGCCGGGCGAGCTCGTCGTCGACGAAGGCCACGACGGCGTCCGAGGTCAGGTGCGTCTGCCCCCAGTCGGGCGCGCTCACCGTGAACAGCCGACGCTCGCTCATGCCCTGACCTCCTCCTGCACCGGCGCGCCCGCAGCGGCCCGGTCGCGTTCGATCGCGGCGCGCAGCGCGGCGCGGCCGCGGTGGATCCTGCTCCTCACCGTACCGAGCTTCACGCCGAGCGTGGCACCGATCTCCTCGTAGGACAGGCCCTCGACGTCGCACAGGACGACGGCGGCGCGGAACTCCGGTGGCAGCTCGTCGAGCGCGGCCTGCAGCGCCGGGTCGAGGTGGGTGTCGGAGAAGACCTGCTCGGGCTCCGGGCCGCGGCCGGGGATGCGCTCCGAGTCGTCGGGGAGCGCCTCCATGCGGATGCGCGCGCGGCGGCGGACCATGTCGAGGAACAGGTTGGTGGTGATCCGGTGCAGCCAGCCCTCGAACGTGCCGGGGCGGTAGGACGCGAGGTTGCGGAACACCCGGACGAACGTCTCCTGGGTGAGGTCCTCGGCGTCGTGCGGGTTGCCGGTGAGGCGGTAGGCGAGGCGGTAGACCCGGTCCGCGTGCTCGCGCACGACCTCGTCCCACGTCGGCGGGGTCCACGGCGCACCCTCACCGGGCAGCACCGTCCCCGCGGGCTGGGGGGCGGTGGCGGTGGCCAGGCCGTCGGTCATGATCTTCTCGAACCCTCTCGGCGCGGGTCGTGCTGCTCGGGGCAACGTCCACGGCGTCCGGGGAGTTCCCCGGGCTCCGCTCCACCGGCCGACGACCCCGGCCGATCTGTGCACCACGGTGCCCCATCCTCGTGAACGGTGGGTGAGAACCGACTGAGAGGAACCTGTGAAAGCGCGGCGTCCCCTCCGGCGAGCAGCAGCACAGTAACCTTCCCCCCATGACCGTCCGCACGGACGACGGCTACCCCTGGGCCGTCCGCGACTACGTCGAGGGGTACCTCGCCGAGGACGACGTCATGCGCGACGCGCGCGCCCGCGGCGACGCGATGGGGTGCGCCCCGATCGGTCCCGGCGGCGGCGCCGGCCTGCGCTTCCTCGCGGCGGCGATCGGCGCGCGGGCCGTCGTGGAGATCGGCACCGGCGCGGGCGTCAGCGGGCTGTGGCTGCTCGGCGGGATGAGCCCCGACGGCGTCCTCACCTCGATCGACGTCGACCCGGAGGCCCAGCGCGTCGCGCGGTCGGCGTTCCGGGACGCCGGGTACGCCCCCGGGCGGCTCCGGCTGATCAACGGCATGGGCCTGGAGGTCCTCCCCCGGCTCACCGACGGCGGCTACGACCTGGTCTCGGTCGACGCCAGCAGCACCGACTACCCCCGCTACCTCGACGAGGCGGTGCGGCTGCTGCGCCCGGGCGGCGTCGTCGCGATGGCGGGCGTGCTCACCGGCGGCGTCACCGACCCCGCCGCCGACGACCCGGGCAGCGTCGCGCTGCGCGAGGTCGCGCGCCAGGTCCGCGACGACGAGCGCCTCGTGCCGCTCCTGCTGCCCCTGGGCGACGGACTGCTGGCCGCCGTCGTCGCCACCTGATCGAGTGCCCCCGCGCACGGCGCGAACTGGATCTTGCATTACCGTCCTGCCCGGCCGAGATGCCTCGGTGAACGGATCAGAGAGGACGACACACCCGTGACGCAGACCCTCAACGCCATCCTGCTGGACCCGACCCGGCGGCCCACCGTCGTGACGGACCTCCAGACGCTGGTCGACCAGGAGGTCTCGGACTCCGGCGGTGTCTCCGGCGCCGTCATCAAGACCGGGTACGCCACGGTCAAGAAGGTCAAGCCGGGCATCGTGAGCAGTGCCGTCGACAAGATGCTGCCCGACTTCGCCACCGCGCTGGAGCCCTTCTACGCCGACTACCGCGCGAGCGCGGGCACCGACTTCGGCGCCTACCTGTCGGCCCGCCCGGCCGAGGCGGCCAACGCGCTGCTGTCGGTCAGCGACCGCCGCGCCGAGGGCAGCAGCTCCGACGCCGTCAAGAAGGTCTACGGCAAGCTCCGTCCCCAGGGCCAGAAGAACGTCGAGGAGGCGCTCCCCCGCCTGGGCCGCCTGATCGACCAGCACGCCGCCCGCGCCGCGGTCTGACCGCAGCGGCACCCGAGCGCACCGACGCGCCGTCCCGGACCTCCGGGGCGGCGCGTCCTGCGTTCCCGGGGGGCCGGGACCTGGCGCTGCCGCGCCTCGTGAGTGGCGATCGTGGCTCCGGCCACGGTTGCCACTCACGGGGGTCAGAGCGCGGTCATGCCTTTCCCGAGCACGACGACCCCACCGGGGCTGACGGTGTAGCGGGCCCGGTCGGTGGCCAGGTCGACGCCCACGAGCGCGCCGTCGGGGATCTGCACGTTCTTGTCGAGGATCGCCCCGCGCACGACGGCCCCGCGGCCGATCCGCACGCCCGGCAGGATCACCGAGTCGGACACCTCCGCGCCCGCGTGCACCAGCACGTTCGGGCTGATCACCGACCGGCGCACGATGGCCCCGGAGATGATCGTGCCGGAGCCGACGATCGAGTCCTGCGCGATGCCGCCCTCCACGAACTTCGCCGGCGGCAGCGGCGCGGACGCCGTGCGGATCGGCCAGCGGTCGTTGTAGAGGTTGAAGATCGGGTGCACCGACCACAGGTCGTTGTGCGCCTCGTAGTAGGCGTCGATGGTGCCGACGTCGCGCCAGTAGCCCGAGTCGCGGTCGGTGGCGCCGGGCACCACGTTCTCCGCGAAGTCGTAGACCGAGGCCTGCCCCTCGTCGACCAGGCGGGGGATGATGTCGCCGCCCATGTCGTGCTCGGAGTCGCCGTTCTCGGCGTCGGCGCGCAGCGCCTCGAGCAGCACCTCGGTGGTGAAGACGTAGTTGCCCATCGACGCGAACGTCACGTCGGGGTCGTCGGGCACCGACGGCGGGTCGGAGGGCTTCTCCAGGAACTCGATGATCTTCCCGGACTCGTCGGAGTTGATGACGCCGAACGCCTTCGCCTCCGCGCGCGGCACCCGGATCCCGGCGACGGTGACGCCCGCGCCGCTCTCGATGTGCTGGGTGATCATCTGCGCCGGGTCCATGCGGTAGACGTGGTCGGCACCGAAGACCGCGATGTAGTCGGGGCGCTCGTCGTAGACGAGGTTGAGGCTCTGGAAGATCGCGTCGGCGCTGCCGGTGTACCAGCGGCGGCCGAGCCGCTGCTGCGCCGGGACCGTGGTGATGTACTGCCCGAGCACGCTCGAGAGCCGCCACGTCGTGGAGATGTGCCGGTCGAGGCTGTGCGACTTGTACTGCGTGAGCACGCAGATGCGGTGCAGGCCCGCGTTGACCAGGTTCGACAGCACGAAGTCGATCAACCGGTAGTTGCCGCCGAAGGGCACCGCGGGCTTGGCGCGGTCGGCGGTGAGCGGCCACAGCCGCTTGCCCTCGCCACCCGCCAGGACGATCCCCAGCACGTTGGCCGACAGAGGGCGGGGCGCGGCGGCCGACAGCCGAGCGCCCGTCACAGCAGCCATCCCCGCACCGTCACGGTGGTGACCCTAGTGCGCCGACACCGTGCGCGGCCACAGCTGGAGGCGTGCAGAAGACGACAGCGCGCCGAACGCCCGGGGCGGCTACGGTGCACGGCGTGCGCATCGGCCTGCTCACCCGTGAATACCCGCCCGACGTCTACGGGGGGGCCGGGGTCCATGTCGAGCACCTGGTTCCTGCTCTGCGGTCGCTGGTCGACGTCGATGTCCACTGCTTCGGGGAACCCCGTCCGGAGGCACTCGACACCCACGCGCACCGCGCACCCGGCGCGCTGGCGGGCGCCAACCCCGCCCTGCAGACCCTCGGCGTCGACCTGTCGATGGTGGCGGGGCTCGAGGGCGTCGACCTCGCGCACTCCCACACCTGGTACGCCAACATGGCCGGGCACCTGGCGAAGATCCTGCACGGCGTGCCGCACGTCGTCACCGCGCACTCGCTGGAGCCGCGCCGGCCGTGGAAGGCCGAGCAGCTCGGCGGCGGCTACCGGCTCTCGTCCTGGGTGGAGCGCACGTCCTACGAGTACGCCGACGCCGTGATCGCGGTGAGCGCCGGGATGCGCACCGACGTGCTCGAGTGCTACCCCGCGCTCGACCCCTCGCGCGTGCACGTCGTCCACAACGGCATCGACACCGACTTCTACCACCCCGACGCCGGGCGCGACGCCGTCCGCGCGGCGGGCGTCGACCCCGACCGGCCGATCGTCGTCTTCGTCGGGCGGATCACCCGGCAGAAGGGGCTGGGGCACCTCGTCGCGGCCGCGCACCACATCGACCCGAGCGCGCAGGTCGTGCTCTGCGCCGGCGCCCCGGACACCCCCGAGATCGCCGAGGAGACCGAGAAGGCCGTCGCCGAGCTCGCGTCCTCGCGCGGCAACGTCGTGTGGGTCAAGGGCATGCTGCCCACCGCCGACGTGCGGCAGCTGCTCTCCGCGGCCACCGTGTTCGTCTGCCCCTCGGTCTACGAGCCGCTGGGCATCGTCAACCTCGAGGCGATGGCCTGCGGCACCGCCGTCGTGGCGTCGGACGTGGGCGGGATCCCGGAGGTCGTCGACGACGGCGTCACCGGCACGCTCGTGCACTTCTCCGACCAGGGTTCCGGCCACGAGCACGAGCAGGAGGCGTTCCGCACCGGCCTGGCCGACGCCGTCAACGCCCTGCTCGCCGACCCCGCCCGCGCCGCGGCGATGGGCGCCGCCGGGCGGGAGCGCGCCGTGCGCGAGTTCGCGTGGGAGCAGGCGGCCGAGCGGACCGTGGAGATCTACCGCGCGCTCGTCTGAGCCGCGCACCCCGCCACAACGACGAACGGCACCCGCCGCGCGGGGTCGCGCGGGGGTGCCGTGCCGTTCGGCGGGCCGGGACCGGCCCGCGGTGGCGTCAGCCGGATGCGGCCTTGAGGGCGTCGCCGAGGTCGCTGGCCTCTTCGGCCGACATCTCCACGACCAGGCGGCCACCGCCCTCCAGCGGGACGCGCATGACGATGCCGCGCCCCTCCTTGGTCACCTCCAGGGGACCGTCACCGGTACGGGGCTTCATAGCCGCCATCTCGTGCTCCTCCGTCGTCCAGTTCTGCTCCGGCACCGCCGCGCCGGGGAGAGCGCGGGCCGGGATGCCCGGTACCCATCTTTCCTCATCGGAGGGACAGGGTCGCAACCGGAGCGATCAATCGGCACGAGGTTCACGCTGCGGAGCGGCGAGCCAACACT
Organism: Pseudonocardia broussonetiae; assembly: GCF_013155125.1. Lineage (NCBI taxonomy): Bacteria > Bacillati > Actinomycetota > Actinomycetes > Pseudonocardiales > Pseudonocardiaceae > Pseudonocardia > Pseudonocardia broussonetiae. The sequence continues at coordinate 645,140 of NZ_CP053564.1, forward strand.
CCGCGACGTGGTCGTCGACCAGTCCGGCCGCCTGCATCAGGGCGTAGCAGGTGGTCGGCCCGACGAACCGCAGCCCGCGCCGCTTGAGCTCCTTGGCCATCGCGACGGACTCCGGGCTCGTGGCGGGCACGTCGGCGAACGTCGCAGGGGGGACGTGCGACGCCGGCGCGAACGACCACAGCAGCTCGTCGAGCGGGGTGTCGAGGTCGAGCACCGCGCGCGCGTTGGCGATCGTCGCCTCGATCTTGAGGCGGTTGCGCACGATCCCCGCGTCGGCGAGGAGGCGGGCGACGTCGGCCTCGCCGAACGCGGCCACGGCCGAGGGCTCGAAGCCCGCGAACGCCGCACGGAACGCGGGGCGCTTGCGCAGGATGACGATCCAGGACAGCCCGGACTGGAAGCCCTCCAGGCTCAGCCGCTCGAACATCGCGGTGACGCCGCGCAGCGGACGGCCCCACTCGTCGTCGTGGTAGGCGGTGTACTCGGGGGCGGAGCCCGCCCAGGAGCACCGGACCCTAGAGTCCGGCACCCCGCCCGTCCCGCTCGCGCCGGTACTGCTTCTCGCACTGCTGCGCCATCTTCCGCAGCGACATCTCGACGCCCGCACGGAACGCCGGGCGCACCAGCGGCCAGCCGGCGCGGCCGAGGGCGCCCAGCGGCAGGTCGAGCAGCTCGGTCCACAGGAACCGCGCGCGCTCGGGGCCGAGCTCGACGACCTCGAACACGCCGTCGCCCCGCACGACCTTCCCGGTGTGCCGCACCACGCAGCGCTTCGGGGGGTCCCACTCGACGATGTCCATCGTGTCGGCGACGCCCAGCGGGCCGATGCCGGTGACGGCGCGCAGCTGCGCCCCCAGCTCGCGGCCGTCGCCGCCACCGACGACCTCCACGCGCGTGCCGAGCATCCAGTCGCCCTGCCCCGGCCAGTCGGTGACCGTGCGCCAGACGGCCTCGGCGGGGGCGTTGACGTCGACGGGGACGGTCAGCTCGACCCACTGGGGATGAGCGCTGCTGGTCATGACGCCGATCCTCCCAGGCCCCGCTCGTCGGCGCTCGCGACGCCCGCCTCGAGCTCGGCGATCCGGCCCAGCAGTCCGTCGCGCTCGGCGCCGACGCGGTCGAGCTCCTCGGCGAGGCGGTCGAGCACCCAGTCGACCTCGGTCATCCGGTAGCCGCGCACGGCCTGGGGGAACCGCAGCTCGCGGACGTGCTCACCGGCGATCTCGCCCGACGGGAGGCGCGTGGGCGTGGCGTCGGGCGCGAGCGGCGCCAGCTCCTCGCCGCGGCCGAAGACCAGCGCCGCGACCCCGAAGAACGCCGCCGCGACGAGCACGACGACGAACAGGTAGATCAGCGCGGTCCCCACCCGGTGATGGAACCACGGGACCCCGACACCGTGGCCATCGGCGGCCGTTCCGCGACCGGCGCGTCGGAGGTCGTGGGCAGCCACTCGCCGCCCACCTGGACGAACTGGGTGAGCGACCCTCCGGGGTCGGCCAGCCCGCTGCGCGACAGCGCCGCCGCCACGATCTGGCGCGACATCACCCCGAGCTGCAGCAGCGACCGGTTGCGGTGCTTGCGCACGCCGAGGTTGACCTGCGCGAGCGCGTCGAGGCCCAGGCGCGCGTGCGTGTCGAGCAGCAGCCCGATCTCGACGCCGTACCCGGTGGCGAACGGCACCGCCTCCAGCAGCGCGCGCGTGGCGGCGTACTCGCCGCCCAGGGGCTGCACGATCCCGGCGAGCTCCGGGCGCAGCGCGGCCAGCAGCGGCCGGGCGACCAGCTCGGTGACGCGCCCGCCGCCGGTGTCGCTGTCGGTGGTCTCCACGCGCAGCGGGCGCCGGTAGAAGCCCTTGACCAGCGCCACCCCCTGCTCGGCGAGCAGCGGGCCGAGCAGCGCGGGCACGAAGCCCGGGTCGAAGTCGACGAGGTCGGAGTCGAGGAAGCAGATCACGTCGCCGCTGGTGGCGGCGAGCGAGCGCCACAGCACCTCGCCCTTGCCCGGCAGCGGCTGCAGGTCGGGCAGCACGTCGGAGCGGTGCACGACGCGGGCGCCCGCGGCCGTCGCCCGTTCGACGGTGCGGTCGGTCGACCCGGAGTCGACGACGACCAGCTCGTCCACCAGCGGCGCGGGGCCGGTCGTGAGCGGGAGGATGGCGGTGACGATGGCGCCGACCGTGTCCTCCTCGTCGAGCGCGGGGAGCACGACCGACACGCGGCGTCCGGCCTTGCGGGCCACCAGCCCGTCGACCGTCCACTCGGGTTCCTGCCAGGTGCGGCGGACGAACCAGGTCTCGGTGCTGGGTTGCACGGGTTCTCCTGCTAGGCGAGAGCGCGGACGGTACGGACCGGAGTCCGGGTACCCGCTATCGCCGCGACCATGTCCACCGTACGGCGCGTCGCGGCCACCTCGTGGGCGCGGAAGACCCGGCAGCCCGCCGCCGCGGCGAGCGTGGTGGCCGCGAGCGTGCCCTCGAGGCGCTCGTGCAGCTCCACGCCGAGGGTCTCCCCCACGAAGTCCTTGTTCGACAGCGCCATCAGCACCGGCCAGCCGGTGGCCACGAGCTCGTCGACGCGGCGCAGCAGCGTGAGGCCGTGGAAGGTGTTCTTGCCGAAGTCGTGCGTGGGGTCGACGAGGATCCCCTCGCGCGGCACGCCGAGCGCGACGAGCCGCTCGGCCTGCCCGACGACGTCGGCGAGCACGTCGGCGACGACGTCGGCGTAGCGCACGCGGTGCGGGCGCCGGCGCGGCACCGCTCCCCCGGTGTGCGAGCAGACGATCCCGGCCCCGGTGCCCGCTGCGACCTCCCCCAGCGTCGGGTCGGCGCCCGCCCAGGTGTCGTTGAGCAGGTCGGCGCCCTCGGCCACCGCCAGCTTGCCGACCTCGCCGCGCCAGGTGTCGACGCTGATGACGACGTCGGGGTGGCGGTCGCGGACGGCCGCGACGAACGGGACCACGCGCCGGACCTCCTCCGCCGCGTCGACCTCGTCGCCCGGGCCGGCCTTGACCCCGCCGATGTCGACGATGTCGGCGCCCTCGGCCACCGCCGCGTCGACCTTCGCCATCGCGGCGGCGTCGGAGAACGTGGCGCCGCGGTCGTAGAAGGAGTCGGGGGTGCGGTTGACGATGGCCATCACGAGCGCCCGGTCCTGGGCGGGCTCGCGCGTGCCGAAGCGGATCACGTCCCGATGGTGGCACGCCCGCAGGCGTCGAGCGCGGCGGCGACGTCGGTGGTGACGACGAGCCGGGCGAGGGCGTCGGGGGTGACGAAGCCGCGCTCGCCCAGACCGCGGACCCAGTCGAGCAGGCCCGTCCAGTGCCCGTCCGGGTCGAGCAGGACGACGGGCTTGGCGTGCATCCCGAGGTAGCCCGCGGTCCACACCTCGAACAGCTCCTCGCAGGTGCCCAGCCCGCCGGGCAGCGCGAGGAAGGCGTCGGCGTGGGCCTCCATGAGCGCCTTGCGCTCGCGCATGGTGTCGGTGACCAGCAGCTCGTCGGACTCGTGGTCGGCCCACTCGCGCTCGACCATCGAGCGCGGGATGACCCCGGTCGTCCGGGCCCCGCCCGCGCGGGCCGCCCGGGCGACCGCGCCCATCATCGACCGCAGCCCGCCGCCGCTGACCAGCTCCCAGCCGCGCGCGGCGATCCCCGCGCCGACCTCGGCGGCGAGGGCGGGGTAGTGCGGCGCGATCGTCTCGATCGACGCGCAGTAGACGCACACCTTCATGGTTAGTGCGCGTCCTCCCAGGCCTTGTAGGCGTCGTGCACCACGCGGACGGCGTCGTCGACGTCGTCGGTGACGTGCAGCAGCTTGAGGTCCTTCTCGCCGATCTTGCCGTTCTCCAGCACCGACTTGGCGATCCAGTCGTAGAGCCCGCCCCAGTAGTCGCTGCCCAGCAGCACGACCGGGAACTTGGTGACCTTCTTCGTCTGCACCAGCGTCAGCGCCTCGAACAGCTCGTCGAGGGTGCCGAAGCCGCCGGGCAGGCAGACGAACGCCTGCGAGTACTTCACGAACATCGTCTTGCGCGCGAAGAAGTAGCGGAAGTTGATGCCGAGGTCGACCCAGTCGTTGAGGCCCTGCTCGAACGGCAGCTCGATGCCCAGGCCGACCGACAGGCCACCGGCCTCGGAGCAGCCCTTGTTCGCCGCCTCCATCGCGCCCGGGCCACCGCCGGTGATCACGGCGTAGCCGGCCTCGGCGAGCGCGGTGCCCAGCGCGCGGCCCTGGGCGTACTCGAGGTGGTCGCGCGGGGTGCGGGCGGAGCCGAACACCGTGACCGCGCGGGGCAGCTCGGCGAGCATCCCGAAGCCCTCGACGAACTCCGCCTGGATCCGCATGACCCGCCACGGGTCGGTGTGCACCCAGTCGCTGGGGCCGCGGGAGTCGAGGAGGCGCTGGTCGGTGGTGGTGGCCTCCTTGCGGCGCTCCCCGCGGAGCACGACGGGGCCCCTCTGCTTCTCCTCGGGCCGTTGGTCACCGCGTGGGCTCATGGGTCCCAGGGTAGTGATCGGCTCAGCTCGGGCTGTGTCAGGACAGGAAGCGGCGGAGTACGTCCACGGCCTCGGTGATCTGCCGGGTGTCGACGTGCTCCTCGCGGGTGTGGGCGAGGTTCGGGTCGCCGGGGCCGTAGTTGAGCGCCGGGATGCCCAGCGCGGCGAAGCGCGACACGTCGGTCCAGCCGTACTTGGCGCTCGGCGCGGCGCCGGTCGCGGCCACGAACTCGGCCGCCGCGGGAGCCGTGAGCCCGGGCAGCGCGCCGGGTGAGAGGTCGGTGAGCGCCAGGTCGAAGCCGTCGAACACCTCGCGGACGTGCCGCTCGGCGGCCGCGGCGTCGCGGTCGGGGGCGAAGCGGAAGTTGACGGTGACGACGCACTCGTCGGGCACGACGTTGCCGGCCACCCCGCCGGCGATCCGCACCGCCTGCAGGCCCTCGCGGTAGACGCAGCCGTCGATGTCGACGTCGCGCGCGGTGTAGGCGGCCAGGCGCTGCAGCACCGGCGTGGCCGCGTGGATGGCGTTGTCGCCCAGCCACGAGCGGGCGGAGTGGGCCCGGTGCCCGCGCGTCGTGATCTCCGCCCGGAGCGTGCCCTGGCAGCCCGCCTCGACGCCGGCGTTCGTCGGCTCACCGAGGATGGCGAGGTCGGCGACGAGCCAGTCGCGGTGGTCGCGCTCGATGCGCCCGAGCCCGTTGCGCTCGGCCTCGACCTCCTCGCAGTCGTAGAAGACGAAGGTGACGTCGTGGCGCGGCTGCGCGACGGCGGCCGCGAGGTGCGCGATCGTCGCCACGCCGGCCTTCATGTCCGACGTACCGCAGCCGTGCAGCAGGTGCCCCTCCCGCCGGCTCGGCAGGTTGTCGGCGATGGGCACGGTGTCGAGGTGCCCGGCCAGCAGCACCCGGTGCTCCCGCCCCAGCCGCGTCCGCGCGAGCACGGCGTCGCCGGAGCGGAGGACCTCCAGGTGCGGCGCCTGCTCCCCCAGCGCGGCCTGCACCGCGTCCGCCAGCCCGGCCTCGTCCCCGGACACGCTGGGGGTGTCGACGAGGGCGGCGCAGAGGTCGACGGGGTCGGCGAGGAGGTCGAGGCGGGTCACGGGGCGACGGTACCGCCGGTCCGATCCGTGCCCGGGCCGCGACCCACGACCACCGGCCCGGCGCATCCCGGGTGACCCGGGTCGTCCCGGCCGGGAGCGCACCCGGATCACGTCCGCAGCGGTACCCGCCGATGCCCGCCCGGTCCGACGGAGCCCGCCCCTGCTCCTCCCCTTTGCTCTGAGTACGGATACGCACCGCTTCGGAGGCGCTGGTGCGTATCGGTGTCCAGAGCAAAGGGGGCCCGAGGGAAGGGGCTGGGCGGTGGGCCGGTGGGGCGGGTTGTCCACAGGGAGGTCCCGTCGCCACCCTCCGGGCCGGGTTGTCCACAGCGCCGGCCGGCCTGGGCGTCGCCGGACCTGACCCGCAGGCAGCATCGACGCCATGGGCACATCTCCGGGCGACTTCGACGTCGTCGGCCTGGTCCGCGCGGCACGGCGGCGTGCGGACTGCTCGCAGCGCGAGCTGGCCGAGCGGGCCGGCGTGTCGCACTCGACGGTCGCGCGGATCGAGGCCGGCAGGCTCCTCCCGAGCCTGTCGACGCTGCGAGCCGTGCTGGCAGCGGCGGACGTGGCCCTGGTGGCGGTCGACCGCGAGGGACGACTGCTGAGTCCCATGCAGGAGGACCGCGACGACCTGCGCGACGGGGCCGAGCGGCGCTACCCCTCGCACCTGGACGTCGTGCTGGACCCGGTCGACGGCGACTGGTGGGGCGACCGGTACGGCCTGAGCCGGCCGCCGGAGACCTTCCACCGGGACCGCCGCCGGCGCGACGCGCAACGCGCGCGATCGCGGTGGGAGGTACGGGTCGCGCAGACCCGCCACCTGCCGCCGCCGGCGACCGCGCGGGAGTGGCTGCGCCGGTACCCGGACTCGTACTGACCGGCACGGGATACCGTCGGGCCGTGAGCACCGCACCGCGCCGCGAGGGCGCTTCCGGCACCGGCCTGGCCACCGTCACCGCCGACGGGACGGTCCTCGACACCTGGTACCCGGCCCCCGCGCTCGGGCCGGACGCCCCCGACGTGATGTCCGACCTCGAGCCGCTCGCCGGGGCCGACGGGGGCCGCGACGTGTCCACCGTCGTCGTCCGCACCGAGATCTCGTCGCTGGCCGACCCGCCCGTCGACGCCCACGACGCCTACCTGCGGCTGCACCTGCTGAGCCACCGGATCGTCGCGCCGCACGAGGTCAACCTCGACGGCCTGTTCGGGCTGCTCGCCAACGTCGTCTGGACGAACTACGGGCCTTGCGCGGTCACCGGCTTCGAGCTCACCCGCGCCCGGCTCAAGGCGCGCGGGCCGGTCACGGTGTTCGGCGTCGACAAGTTCCCGCGGATGGTCGACTACGTGCTCCCCACCGGCGTCCGCATCGCCGACGCCGACCGCGTCCGGCTGGGTGCGCACCTGGCCGAGGGCACCACGGTCATGCACGAGGGCTTCGTCAACTTCAACGCCGGCACGCTGGGCGCGTCGATGGTGGAGGGCCGCATCTCGGCCGGGGTGGTCGTCGGCGACGGCTCCGACCTGGGTGGCAGCGCCTCGGTGATGGGCACGCTGTCGGGCGGGGGCAAGGAGGTCATCTCGGTGGGCCGCCGCTGCCTGATCGGCGCGAACGCGGGCATCGGCATCTCGCTGGGCGACGACTGCGTGGTCGAGGCGGGCCTCTACGTCACCGCGGGCACGAAGGTCGTGCTGCCCGACGGCACCACCGCCGCCGCCCGCACGCTGTCGGGCCGCGACGGGCTGCTGCTGCGCCGCAACTCCGTGACCGGCGCGGTCGAGGTGCTCCCCCGCACCGGCGACGGCATCGCCCTCAACGCGGATCTCCACAAGAACTGATCTCCGCGACGGGCCGGCTCCGCCGGGAACTAGGCTGCTCGGTCGTGCCCACTGCCGCCCCGCGACGCCTCCGCCGCGTCACCGTCGACTCGCTCGACCTCCCCGCCCCGTTCCTCGCGGCGCCCACCGACGCCCCGCCGCACCACGTGCGCGCCGCCCTGGACCTGCGGCTGCGCGCCATGCTGGCGCACGACCCGGGCACGCGGACCGGGGAGGACATCGAGGACCTGCACCAGATGCGGGTGTCGGTCCGGCGCATGCGCGCGGCGCTCAAGGCGGCGCGGCCGCTGCTCGACCCCGTCTGGGCCGACGGCCTGCGCGCCGAGCTGGGCTGGCTCGGCGGCGCGCTGGGCCCCGTGCGCGACCTCGACGTGATGCTGCTGCGGCTGCGCGCGGAGGTCGCGGCGCTGCCGGAGTCGGAGCAGGAGGCGGGCGCGGTGCTCGTCGAGGCGCTGGCCGCGCAGCGGGTGGTGGCCCGGGCGGAGATGCTGACCGCGCTCGACGCCCCGCGCTACGCCGCGCTCGTCGAGCGCATCGCCGACGCGGTGCGGCTGCCGCTGCCCACGCCGTCGGCGACGCAGGAGCAGCCTGAGCTCGTCGACCTGATCCGCAAGGAGATCGGGCGGATGCACAAGGCCGTCCGCCGCGCCGGGGAGAACCCGCCCGACGCCGAGCTGCACGCCCTGCGCATCCTCGGCAAGCGCGTGCGCTACACCGGCGAGCTCGTGGCGCCCGCCCTGTCCGGCACGCCCACCGGCAAGGCCGTGAAGAAGCTGCTGGGCGCCACCGCCGAGCTGCAGGAGGTCCTGGGCGACCACCAGGACGCGTGCGTGGCCGAGACCCGGATCCGCGAGCTGCTCGACGGCCTCGAGGCGGGCACGGGTGAGCTCGACGCCCACGTCGTGTTCGTGGCGGGCCGCCTCGTCGAGCGGGAGCGCACCCGGGCCGAGGCGAAGCGCGGCGAGTGGCGGGCGGCGTGGGAGCAGGTCGTGGCCGTCACGGTGTAGCCACGTCACGCAGCCGGACGGTCCCCGATCCGCACGATCGCGAACGCCTGCAGCGCGCCCGCGGCCAGCAGGACGGCGATCGCTGCCGGGTAGCCCTGCGTCAGGTCGATCAGGACGCCCATCAGCAGCGGGGCCAGCCCCGCCGCGGTGTAGCCGACACCGAGCGCGAACCCGCTGGTGGCGGCGCTCGCCGCGCCGTCGGGGGTGCGCCAGGCGATCACGGTGAGCCCGAGCGGGAACCCGGCGCCGACGCCGATGCCCATGAGCACCACCCAGACCCACGGGCCGAGCAGCGGGGGCATCGGCAGGGCGGCCGCGCCGACGGTGCCGAGCAGCCCGCACACCAGCGTCAGCGACGCCCAGAACCGCCACCGCCTGCGGCGCTCGGCCAGCGCGGGCGCGAACAGGGCGGCGGGGATCTGCGTGACACTCCACACCGCGAGCAGCAGCCCGGCCTGCGTCGGGCTCCAGCCCTGGCCCTCGTAGTAGGGCGCGAGCCAGGTGAGCCAGCCGTAGAACATGACCGACGTGCCGGCCTGGTAGCAGGCGGTGAGCCGGGTGAACGGGTCGCGCCAGGGCAGCAGGGTCCGGTGCCCGGTGCGCCCGGGCACCGGCACGCGCCGCGCGATCGGCGTCCACACCGCCACCGCGAGCAGCGCGGGCACCGCCCACACGGCCAGCGACCACGACCAGCCGCCCAGTGCGACCGACAGCGGCACGGCCACCGCGCTCGCGATGGTGGCCCCCACCATCATCGAGACGACGTACCCGCCGGTCGCGGCGCCCGCGCGCGACTCCAGGTGCTCCTTGACGACCCCGGAGAGCAGCACGCCGGCGAGCCCGATCCCGGCGCCGACGACGAGGCTGCCGCCGATCAGCGACGCCAGCGCGGGGATCCCGCGCAGCACCCCGCCGAGCGCGACCAGCCCGACCGCGCCGCCGAGCGCGCGCTCGCGCCCGAACCGCGCTCCGACCGCGGGCCCGGCGAACGAGCCGGCGCCCATCATCAGCACGGCCCCGGCCTGCACCAGCCCGGCGACGCCCGCGGACGTCCCGAGCTCGGCGCGGACGGTCTCCAGCAGCGGCGGGTAGCCGGCCAGGGACGCACGGAGGTTCGCGGCCAGCGCCAGCAGGCCGAGCAGGACCACCCACGGCCGCACCGCCGCGGGTCGGGAGGAGAGCGTCACGGGCTGAGCCGCACCACCGCTGCGTCGATGCGCTCGTCGGTGGCGGTGAGCGCCACGCGCACGTGCTGCGCGCCGGCGGGCCCGTAGAACTCGCCGGGCGCCACGAGCACACCCTGCTCGGCGAACGCGCGGACCGTCGTGCGCCCGGGCTCGCCCGCGGTGGCCCAGAGGTAGAGCCCCGCCTCGGAGTGGTCGACGCGCAGGCCCGCCTTCTCCAGCGCCACGCGCAGCCGGGCGCGCCGGGCGGCGTAGACGGCGGCCTGCGCGGCCACGGGCGCGTCGTCGGACGCCGCGGCCTCCATCGCCGCCTGCACCGGCCGCGGCACGATCATGCCGGCGTGCTTGCGCACCTCCAGCAGGGCCGCGACCAGCGCGGGGTCACCGGTGACGAACCCCGCGCGGTACCCGGCGAGGCCCGAGGACTTCGACATCGAGTGGACGGCGAGCAGGCCCTCGTGGGACCCGCCGCAGACGTCCGGGTGCAGGATGGACGAGGCCCCGTCTGAGAGCGACAGATAGCACTCGTCCGACGCCACCACCGCCCCGCGCTCGCGCGCCCAGGACACGACCTTGCGCAGGTGCTCGGGCGGGAGCACCTTGCCGGTCGGGTTCGACGGCGAGTTGACCCAGACCAGCCCGACGCGCGCCGGGCCGAGCGCGGTGAGGCCGTCGGAGCGGACCGCGGTGGCGCCGGCGATCCGGGCGCCCACCTCGTAGGTCGGGTACGCGAGCTCCGGGATGACGACCGTGTCGCCCGACCCCAGCCCCAGCAGCGTCGGCAGCCAGGCCACGAGCTCCTTGGAGCCGATGGTGGGCAGCACCGCGACCGGGTCGACGGTGACGCCGAACCGTCGTGCGAGCGACCCGGCGACGGCGACGCGCAGCGTGGTGGGACCGTGCGTCGTGGGGTAGCCGGGGTCGTCGGCGGCGGGACCGGAGAGCGCGGCCCGCACGCCGGGCGCGATCGGGTCGACGGGCGTGCCGACCGAGAGGTCGACGATGCCGTCGGGGTGGGCCTCCGCCAGCGCCCGGTCCCCGGCGAGGGAGTCCCAGGGGAAGTCGGGGAGCCCGATCACTCGTCGTGGGTCTGCGGCGGCAGGCTCTTCGCCGGCTCGACGTCGAGGTCGGTCTTGCCGACCTTCGAGGCGCCGCCGGGGCTGCCCAGCTCGTCGAAGAAGTCGACGTTGGCCTTGGTGTAGGCCGTCCACTGCTCGGGGACGTCGTCCTCGTAGTAGATGGCCTCGACGGGGCAGACGGGCTCGCAGGCCCCGCAGTCGACGCACTCGTCGGGGTGGATGTACATCATCCGGCCACCCTCGTAGATGCAGTCCACCGGGCACTCTTCGATGCACGCCTTGTCGAGGAGGTCGACGCAGGGCTCGGCGATCACGTAGGTCACGGGTGGGTCCTCCACTCGGGCAGTTCAGGACGGCCCACAGTATGTATCGGCGAGGGGCGCCGTACCCAGCCGGGGCGGTGTGACGCGCGTCGTCGGAGGATGGACCGGTGGATCTCCCCGAGTCGCTCGACGGTCGACGGGTCTCGCTGCGCCACCGCGTCGGCGAGCGCGACGGCCGCCCGCTGCACAGCGACGCCGTCGGCGAGCTGACCCTGGGTGACGACGCCGTCACCGTGCAGACGCGCCGCGGACCGGTGCGCGTCCGGCGCGACGCGGTGGTCGCCGTGCGGGCCGTGCCGCCCGCGGTGCCACGCCGCCCGTCGTGGGCCGTTGTGGCGCGGCTGGAGGAGCTGTGCGCCGACGCCTGGCCCGCGCTGGTCGAGCGGCGGATGGGGGCGTGGCGGCTGCGGGCGGCCGGTGGCTACACCGCGCGGGCCAACACCGCGCTGGCCCTGGGCGACCCGGGCATGCCGGTCCCGGACGCGCTCGACGCCGTGCGCGCCTTCGCCGCGTCCCACGGCGTCCCGCCGCGCGTGACCGTGCCGGCGGGCTCGCCGTGGGACACCGCGGTGGGCCGCGCCGGCTGGGTGCTGGACGCCGGGCACGGCGCCGGGGCGGAGGTCGCGGTGCTGGTGGCCGACCTGCGGACGCTCGCGGCGGCACGCGGAGGCCCGTGGACGGTCACCGCCCCCGAGACCCCCGACGACGACTGGTGGGCGCTCGGCCTGCACGGCGCCCGCCCGACCCCGACGCAGGCGCACGTCGTCGCTCCGCAGGGCGTGCCCACGGCGTTCGTGCTGGCCCGCGACGCCGGCGGGGCCGCGGTGGGCCAGGTGCGCGCGTCGGTCGTCGAGGACCACCTGCACCTGTCCTGGCTGGAGGTGGTGCCCGCCGCGCGCCGCCGCGGCCTGGGGACCGACCTGGTCGCGGCGGCCGCGGCGTGGGGCCGCGGCCGGGGCGCCCGGTTCGGCGTGCTGCAGGTGGCCCTGCACAACACCGGGGCCCGCGCGCTCTACGCGTCGACCGGCTGGACCGAGCACCACCGCTACCGGCACCTCGTGCCGGTCAGGTGACCCCGAGCAGCTTCTCCGCCTCCCGCGCCGCGCGCTGCAGCCCCGACCACTCCCCCAGGTACTTGCCGACGGCGCCGACGACGGGGAGGTTGCCGAGCGCGGAGTGGAACCAGTTGCCGTGCGGGCGCTTGTCGAGCTCACCCTCGACCGCCCACAGCGCCCGGCCCAGCCGCCACACGACCGATGCGACGCGCTGCAGCGTGGGGCGGGAGTCGGCGAGGTCGCCGGTGAGCTCGGCCGCGCGCGCGTCCGCAGCCCGGTCGGCCGCCGCGGTCGGCGCCTCGACGACCAGCTCGCGGCGGAACAGCACCCGCCCCAGCAGGCCGACCAGCCGGTCCTCGTCGTGCACGCCGTGCTCGCCGGCGATCGCCACGAGCAGCAGGCCCTGACCGACCGCGCCGAGCACCGCCGAGACCGGGAGCCGGTTCACGACCGCTCCCCCGATGCCGGGCACCGCCGCGACGAGCGTGGTGAACCGGCCGACCCGGCGCACCCACCAGTGCGAGCGCTCGGCGGGCCCCATCGACGCCCACGCCGCCGTCCCCGGCACCTGGGCGGCGGCCAGGAGGTCGAGCACCTTCTCGCGCACGCCGCGCTCGTCGCCGGTGTCCCGGTCGTCGCCGGCGTCCCCGATGTCCCGGGCGTCCCCGCCGCCCGCCGTCTTCGCGGGCTGCTTCCCGACCCGCGCCCGCAGCCCGAACGGGTCGGTCTCGCGCAGGCCGCGCAGCAGCGGGCGCGTGACCCGCACGAACGGCCGCAGCACCGCCACGACCGCGCCGTCGGAGATCGACTCAGCCATCCAGCTCCCCCTCCACCACGCGGCGCAGGGCCCACAGCCCCGCGCCCAGTCCACCGAACACCAGAGCGCCCGACTGCCAGTTCAGCGGCACCATCATGTCGCCGCCCGGCCCGGCGACGGCCAGCACCGCCACCACCAGGAACCAGGTGACGAGCGGGGCGCCCGCGACGCCCGGCCGGTCGTCGACCTCACCGGCGCGCAGCACCAGCCAGGGCAGGATCAGCGCCGTCAGGACCACGCCCATCGGCACCGGGATCCCGCCGGAGTGGATCTGCGCGAACGCGACGCCGAACGCGCCGAGCAGGGCGCCGTCGAACACCAGGAGCGTGAGCGCGGCGATCCCGGCCAGCCGCGACTCGCCCCGCGGCGCGATCTCCCGCGGCACGGTGCCGGCCGGCGCGGCGGCCCTCACGAGCCGTCCCCGAACAGGCCGCCGGGCGGGCCCGCGAACTCCTCGACGTCCAGCAGGGGCTGCGCCACCCCGTTGCTCATCGCGTAGGCCACCGCGCCGTCCCCCTCCCACACCGAGATCTGCGTGGCGTGCGCCCGCATCGCGGCGATCCTCGCCGCACGCACCCCCGACACGTCCACCCGGGTGGTCACCTCGGCGTCCGGGACGCTCGGCAGGTCGTCGGGCGCGGGCAGCGCGAACGGCACCCCGGGCGTCGCGGCCAGCGCGGCGAGACCCGCGTCGAGCGTCGAGCGGGCGACGACGGTGCAGAACAGCCGCGCGGGCACCCGGGCCACGGCGGCGACCGTGACCTCGTGGGCACGGACGTGGTCGGGGTGGCCGTAGCCCCCGTCGGGGCCGTAGGTGACCACCACGTGCGGTGCCACCTCCTCGAGCACCGCGACGAGGGCGTCGACCTCCGCCTCGAACGCGCCGGGCGCCGCGAACGCCCGCGGGTGCAGCACCTCGGGTGTGGCGGCGCGCACACCGTGCCCGGCCAGGGCCATGCCCGAGTCGCGCCAGCGGCCCGCGCCGCCGAGGAAGCGGTGGTCGGTCAGACCGAGCGCCGCGCAGGCGCCGGCGAGCTCCGCGATGCGGTACCCGCCGAGCTGGTCGGCCTCCGCCGGGACGAGTCCGGCGAGCGCGGGCGGGATCACCTCGCCCTCCTCGCCGAGCGTGCACGTCACGAGCGTGACGGCGGTGTCGGGGGCCGCCGCGAGCACTGCGATCGTGCCGCCGGTCGTCAGCGTCTCGTCGTCGGGGTGGGCGTGCACGAGGACGATCCGGCGGGCCGCTGGGCCTGCGTCCGGAGCGCGGTCGGAGCCGGTCACGGCGTCGAGCGTAGGCGATCTGCCCAGCTCACGAGCCCTTCACACGGTTTGGCGCCGCGCAACTCATTTGTTATCTTCCCGCCTCGTGACTGCGGTTACTGTGCGGTCACCTTGCCCGACTCGCGGCCACGGACGTCATCGCGTCCCCCCGCGCCCGTCAGATTTGGAACCCCGAATGCGATCACGTCGAGTTGCTGCCTGGCTCGCCGTCGGAGTCTCCGCCGCGCTGTTCACCAGCGCGTGCGGGGGCGGCGGCGGCGAAGCTGCGGGCGGTGCCGGTGGCGAAGCCACCGACGCGACCATCAGTGTCAACGGCAGTGAGCCGGAGAACCCGCTCATCCCCGGCAACACGAGCGAGGTGGGTGGCGGCAAGGTCGTCAACGCCCTGTTCTCCGGGCTGGTGGACTACCGCGCCGAGAACGCCGAGCCCTACAACGTGATGGCCGAGTCCATCGAGACCACGGACTCGAAGGTCTACACGATCACGCTCAAGGAGGGCTGGACGTTCCACGACGGGACCCCGGTCACCTCGCAGAGCTACATCGACGCCTGGAACTTCGTCGCGTACTCCCCCAACGGCCAGCAGAACGCGAGCTTCCTGAGCCAGATCCAGGGCTTCGCCGACGTCAACACCGCCGACCCCGACGGCGCGGAGGGCCCCGAGCAGGCCCCGCAGCCGGCGGCCACGGAGATGTCCGGCCTGCGCGCGATCGACGACCGCACCTTCGAGGTGACGCTGTCGGCGCCGTTCTCGGTGTTCCCGACGACCCTGGGCTACCGCGCCTTCGCGCCGCTGCCCGAGGCGTTCTTCACCGACCAGGCGGCCTGGGAGGCCAACCCGATCGGCAACGGCCCGTTCCGGTTCGTGTCCCGCCAGCCCGGCGTCAACATCGTCGTCGAGCGCTGGGACGAGTGGAAGGGCGAGGAGAAGCCCTCGATCGGCGGGGTGGAGTTCCGGTTCTACGAGAGCCCGGACGCCGCGTACGCCGACGTGATCGCCAACAACCTCGACTACCTCGAGGCCATCCCGTCCTCGGCGCTGGTCGGCCAGCTGTTCGAGACCGATCTGCCCGAGCGCAGCGTCAACCAGACCTACCTCGGCAACACGACGATCACCTTCCCGCTGTACGACCCGAAGTACCAGAACCCGCAGCTCCGCCAGGCGATCTCGCTGGCCATCGACCGGGCCGCGGTCAACGACACGGTCTACAACGGGCTGCGCGTCCCGGCCGACGGCTACATCCCGCCGAGCCTCGACGGCTACATCGCCGGCCAGTGCGGCGACCTCTGCGCCTTCGACCCGGCCCGGGCCAAGCAGCTGTTCGACTCGACCGGCTTCACCGGCCCGATCGAGATCAGCTCGAACGTCGACGGCGCCGGCAACCAGGAGGCCTTCCAGGCCGTCTGCGTCTCGATCACGAACGCGCTGGGCGTGCCCTGCAACTTCGTGCCCGTGCCCACGTTCGGCGAGTTCCGCACCACGATCAACGCGTTCCAGGCGACCACGATCTTCCGCACCGGCTGGGTCGCCGACTACCCGTCGATCGAGAACTTCCTGAACCCGCTGTACAAGACCAACGCGTCGTCGAACGACGGCCAGTACAGCAACCCGCAGGTCGACGCGCTCCTCGCGCAGGCCGACGCGGCGCCGTCCACCGAGGCCGGCATCGCGCTCTACCAGGAGGCGGAGCGGGCGGTCCTGAAGGACATGCCGGCGGTCCCGCTGTTCTACTCGACGGTCCAGGCCGGCTGGTCCGACCGCCTGCAGAACGTCACCACCACCCAGTTCCGCGAGCTCGACCTGGCGAGCGTCACCGTTTCCGAGTGAGTCCCACGCCGCGCGGTCGCTAGTGGCGGCGGCCGGGGTGCACCCACCCCGGCCGCCGTCGGCGCCGTGAGACCGGGCTTCCGCCGACCCACGAGGTCGCGCCCGTCCTGAGAGGTGTTCCGTGGGCCGCTACGTCCTGCGCCGCTTGCTCCAACTCGTGCCGGTGTTCCTCGGCACCACGTTCCTGATCTACGTGCTCGTGTGGGCCATCCCGGGCGACCCGTTCGCCGGCAAGTGCGGCGACCGGCCCTGCCCCGACGCCTACGTGTCGGCGATGCGCGACAAGTTCAACCTCGACGACAACATCTTCTCCCAGTACGTGCAGTACCTGGGCAACCTCGTCCGCGGTGACTTCGGGGAGACGTTCTCCGGCATCCAGGTCAGCGAGCTGATCGCCAACGCCTACCCCATCACCATCCGGCTCGCGCTCATCGCGCTCGCGATCGAGGCGCTCATCGGGCTGGCGGCCGGCATCTACACCGGCCTCAAGGGCGGCGGGTTCCTCGACAACCTGGTCCTGATCTCGACGCTGTTCCTCGTCGCCGTGCCCGTGTTCGTCACCGGGTACGTGATCCAGACCTTCCTCGGCCTGCGCCTGGGCCTGATCAGCCCGACGGTCTCGGCCGACGCCCCGTTCTCCGAGCTGATCGTGCCCGGGTTCGTGCTCGGCAGCCTGTCGATGGCCTACGTCACCCGGCTCACGCGCACCTCGATCGCGGAGAACCAGAAGGCCGACTACGTCCGCACCGCCGTCGCGAAGGGCCTCGCGCCCCGCCGCGTCATCGGCGTGCACCTGCTGCGCAACTCCGCCATACCCGTCATCACGTTCCTGGGCACCGACCTGGGGGCGCTGATGGGCGGCGCGATCGTCACCGAGGGCATCTTCAACATCCGCGGCATCGGCGGGCTCGTGTTCCGTGCGATCGTCACCAAGGAGGGCGTCACGGTCACCGGCGTGGTCGTCCTCCTCGTCATCGTCTACCTGCTGATGAACCTGCTGGTCGACGTCGTCTACGCCGTTCTCGACCCGAGGATCCGCCTTGACTGACCCCCAGGCTCTCGCCACCGCAGGACCGGTCGCCGAGGCGAGTCCCGCCCTCGGCGCCGGGCCCTCCACCGGGCGGGCGCGCAGCCTGTCCTCCGACGCCTGGCACGACCTGCGGCGCAGGCCGCTGTTCCTGGTCTCCGCCACGCTGATCGCGATCCTGCTGGTCATGGCGGTGTTCCCGCAGCTGTTCACGTCGGTCGACCCCAGCGCCGGCGACCTGTCACGGGCCCGCCAGGCCCCGTCCGCGGACGCGATCTTCGGCTACGACGCACTGGGCCGCGACGTGTTCGCCCGCGTCATCCACGGCACCCGCGTCTCGATCGTCGTCGGCGTGCTGGCCACCACGCTCACCGTGCTCATCGGCGGCACGCTCGGCATCGTCGCCGGCTTCTACGGCGGCTGGGGCGACTCGCTGCTCTCGCGCTTCGCCGACGTGTTCTTCGGCCTGCCGTTCGTGCTCGGCGGCATCGTCATCCTCTCGACCTTCCGCGACACGGTCGGCGGCGGCGCCGTCGGCATCACCTCACTGGTCATCATGACGATGGCGCTGCTGTCCTGGCCGGTCAGCATGCGGATCATGCGCTCCGCGGCGATCGCGGCCCGCAACCAGGACTACGTGCGCGCCGCGCGCGGCCTCGGTGCCGGCCCGTGGCGGATCATCGTCCGGCACATGCTGCCCAACTGCGCCGCCCCGGTGCTCGTCTACGCCACGATCGCGCTCGGCGCGTTCATCGGCGCGGAGGCCACGCTGTCGTTCCTGGGCATCGGGCTGCGCGACCCGGTCGTCTCGTGGGGCGTCATGATCAGCGAGGCGCAGACCTCGCTGCGGGTGGCGCCCACGCTGCTGCTGTTCCCCGGCGCCTTCCTCGTCGTCACCGTGCTGGCGTTCGTGATGCTCGGCGACGCCGTCCGCGACGCCTTCGACCCGAAGGGACGCTGACGTGACCGCATCGACCCCTCCTATCTCGAAGAACGGCGCCGCGCCCGAGCCCCTGCTCGAGGTCGACGACCTGCACGTCGAGTTCCGCACCCGCGACGGCGTCGCGAAGGTGCTCAACGGCGTCAGCTACTCGGTGGCGGCGGGCGAGACGCTCGCCGTGCTCGGCGAGTCGGGGTCGGGCAAGTCCGTCACGGCCAACACCGTCATGGGCATCCTCCCGGTGCCGCCGGGCGAGATCACGTCCGGCGCGATCCGCTACCGCGGCGAGGAGCTGCTCACCGCCTCCGACGAGCGCCGCCGCGAGCTCCGCGGCGAGAACATCGCGATGATCTTCCAGGACGCGCTGTCGGCGCTGAACCCCGTCTACACCGTGGGGTTCCAGATCGGCGAGCAGCTGCGCACCCGGCGCGGGATGAGCCGGCGCGACGCCGAGAAGCGGGCGGTCGAGCTGCTCGACCAGGTCGGCATCCCCGGCGCCACGCAGCGGGTGCGCAACTACCCGCACGAGTTCTCCGGCGGCATGCGGCAGCGCGCGATGATCGCGATGTCGCTGGCGCTGGACCCCGACGTGCTCATCGCCGACGAGCCCACCACGGCACTCGACGTCACGGTGCAGGCCCAGATCATGGACCTGCTCTCCGACATCCAGGCCGAGCGGCACATGGGCCTGATCCTCATCACGCACGACCTGGGCGTCGTCGCCGAGGTCGCCGACCGGATCGCCGTCATGTACGCGGGCCGGATCGTCGAGAACGCCGACGTCCACGAGCTGTACGGCAACCCCTGCCACCCCTACACCCGGTCGCTGCTGGAGTCGATCCCGCGGCTGGACAGCAAGGGCACCGAGCTGCGCGCCATCAAGGGCCTGCCGCCGAACCTGACGAACATCCCGTCGGGCTGCCCGTTCCACCCCCGTTGCCCCATGGCCGTCGACCGCTGCCGGGAGGTCGTGCCCCCGCTGGAGGTGCTGCCCGGCGGCCGGTCGTCGGCCTGCCTGTTCGCCGAGGAGCTGGTGAGCGCATGACCCCCGTCCTGGAGGTCGAGAACCTGGTCAAGCACTTCCCGGTCCGCGTCGGCGTGGCGGTGAAGCGCACCGTCGGGCACGTCAAGGCCGTCGACGGCGTCAGCTTCACCCTCGGCAAGGGCGAGACGCTGGGCGTCGTCGGGGAGTCGGGCTGCGGCAAGTCGACGCTGGCGCAGGTGCTGATGCGCCTGGAGCCGCCGACGTCGGGCGCGGTGCGGTTCCACGGCGAGGACGTCTTCGGCAAGCGCGGCAAGGAGCTCAAGGCGCTGCGCCGGCAGATCCAGATCGTGCTGCAGGACCCGTACACCTCGCTCAACCCGCGCATGACCGTCGGCGACATCATCGGCGAGCCGTTCGAGATCCACCCCGAGGTGGCCCCGAAGGGCGACCGCCGGAGGAAGGTGCAGGACCTGCTCGACGTCGTCGGCCTCAACCCCGACTTCATCCACCGCTACCCGCACCAGTTCTCCGGCGGCCAGCGCCAGCGCATCGGCATCGCCCGCGCGCTCGCGCTGCGCCCCGAGGTGATCATCTGCGACGAGCCGGTGTCGGCGCTCGACGTCTCCATCCAGGCGCAGGTGATGAACCTGCTCGGCGACCTGCAGCGCGAGTTCGGGCTGTCGTACGTCTTCATCGCGCACGACCTGTCGGTGGTGCGGCACCTGTCGGACCGCGTCGCCGTCATGTACCTGGGCAAGATCGTCGAGATCGGCACCGAGGACGAGATCTACACGCGCCCGTCGCACCCGTACACGCAGGCGCTGCTCTCGGCGGTGCCGGTGCCCGACCCGTCGGTCCGGGTGGGCCGCAAGCGGATCCGGCTCACCGGCGACGTCCCGAGCCCGGTCAACCCCCCGTCGGGCTGCCGGTTCCGCACGCGGTGCTGGAAGGCCACCGACATCTGCGCCGAGGAGGAGCCCGCCCTGGTGGAGCGCTCCGGCGGCCACCCGAGCGCGTGCCACCACGCCGAGGAGCAGTACCTGCTCCCGACCTGAGCCCTACTGCGCGGGCGCCCGCCACCGTGCGGCGCCCGCGAGAGGGCCCTCGGTCAGCGAGCCGGGCCCGACGCCCGTGGCCGCGTCGGCCGTCCCGCTGCTGACGACGAGCGCCACCGGCTGGAACAGCGGCAGCGCCGGCAGCTGCGCCCACAGCACCTGCTCGGCCGTGACGAACCGCGCGGGGTCGACGTTGCCGCTGCCGGTGGCGAGGGACTCCAGGAGCAGCTGCAGCACCGGGAAGCAGAACCCGGTGGCCGCCGTCGGAGGTTCGGGCACGAGCTCGGTGGGCAGCGCGCAGCCGTAGTCCGACGCGAGCTCCGTGCCCCGGTCGCCGCCGACGGTCCGCGGCCCGACGACGACGTCGACCGGCACTCCCCCGCCGGCCGGCGGGGCCGTGGTCGCCGACGTCGGCGCGCCGGCCGACGGGGACGACGTCGGCGCGGTCGTGCCGGTGGCGGGCGCGGTCGTCGTGGTCACCTCAGAGGCGGGCACGGTGGCCTGCACCAGCACCTCCGCCGCGGGCGACTCGACGGCGACGGCGTCGATCCCGGCGACGGTCAGCTGGGCGGCGACCAGGCGCGCCACCCGGCCGTCCTCGGGGCGCTCCTCGGCGGAGCCGACCACGAGCGTCACGGGGGCGCCGTCGACGGTCCAGTTGCCCGACGTGTCGCGCGTCCACCCCGCCGACGTCAGGAGCTGCTCGGCGGCGATCGGGTCGGGCCGCGCGGGGGCGCCCTCGGGCGCGGTCGCCGCGTAGCCGGGTTCGGACGGGGCCCACCCGAACGCGTCGGCGGGCAGTGACTCGGGGGCGACCGAGACCCGGATCGCCTCGCGGTCGAGCAGGGCCGCGACGCCCCGGCGGGCGCGGGGGTCGCGCAGCGGGCCGTCGGCCGCGCGCAGGCCGAGCTGGGTGACCGTCGGCAGCGGGGCGAGCTGGGTGCGCGGCACGGGCGTCAGGCCGCCCAGGGCCGTGCGGACGGCGGGGTCGGCCTCGGTGAGCGCCACGTCGACGTCGCCCACCGCCAGGCCGGTGGCCATCGCGGCGTCGTCGAGGCGGCGCAGCACGAGGGTGTCGAGGACGGCGGGGGTGTCCCAGTAGGTGTCGTTGCGGGCGAGCACGACCTCGCCGCGCCCGACGTCGACGGTCGCGATGCGGAACGGGCCGCCCGAGGCCGGCAGCCCGCCGGTCGTGGCGCCGATCCAGGAGCCGGGGGCGTCCTTGAGCAGGTGCGCGGGCAGCAGGTCGGAGAACAGGCCCTGCCAGGCGGGGTAGGGCTCCGCGAACACGACGTCGACGGCCTTGCCGCCCGCGCGCGAGCGCACGTCGGTGATGAGCCGGTAGCCCGCCGCGTCGGACACGCCGGGGTCGGCGCGCATCTGCTCCCACAGGTAGACGAAGTCCTCCGCCGCGATGGGCGTGTTCGTCGACCAGGAGGCCTCCAGGTTGAGCTCGTAGCTCACCGTGAAGGGCTCGGTGGACACGACCTCGGCGCTGGTGGCGATCGTGCGGTCGAGCTGCGGCACGCCGTCGGCGCCGGGCCGGAACACCGAGGGCAGCACGAGCGCGGCCACGGCCGTGGTGAGCGGCGAGGAGTGCGCGAGCAGGTGCGGGTTGTACCCGGCCCCGAGGTCCTCGACGGCCACGACCAGCTCGGTGGGCTCGGGCTGCGCGGTGGGCACCGGCGCCGTCGGCGCGGGCTGCGGCGACGGGACGGCCGTGCAGGCGGCCAGCACGACCGCCAGCAGGGCCACCACCAGCGCGCGCGTCACCCGGTCATCCTGCCACCGGCGGGTGACGCGCCCGTCAGCCGGCCGCCTGCTTCGCGCGCGAGCGCTGGCGGTTGCGCAGGTGCGAGTCGAGCTCGACCTTGCGGATCCGCACCGACTCCGGCGTCACCTCGACGCACTCGTCGTTGGCGCAGAACTCCAGGCTCTGCTCCAGGTTCAGCACGGTCGGCGGCGTGAGCTTGACCAGCTCGTCGCTCGTCGACTTGCGCATGTTCGTCAGCTTCTTCTCGCGGACGATGTTGACCTCGAGGTCCTCGGCGCGCGTGTACTCGCCGATGACCATGCCCGCGTAGACCTGCGTGCCGGGGCCGATGAACAGCACGCCGCGGTCGGCGAGCTGCTCCACCGCGTAGCCGGTGACGGGGCCGGTGCGGTCGGCGATCAGCGAGCCGCGGAGGCGGTTGTTGATCTCGCCGACCCAGGGGCCGTAGCCGTCGAAGACGTGGCTGACGATGCCGGCGCCGCGCGTGATCGTGAGGAACTCGGTGCGGAAGCCGATCAGGCCGCGCGAGGGCACCCGGTAGTCGAGGCGGACGCGGCTCTCGCCGTGCACCATTTGGCTCATCTCGCCCTTGCGGCCCGCGAGGAGCTGCGTGACGGCGCCGAGGTGCTCGGTGGGGACGTCGGCGGAGAGCTGCTCGAACGGCTCGTGCAGCTTGCCGTCGATCATCTGCGTGACGACCTCGGGCTTGCCGACGGTCATCTCGAAGCCCTCGCGGCGCATGGTCTCGACGAGGATGGCCAGCGCCAGCTCGCCACGGCCCTGCACCTCCCACGCGTCCGGGCGCTCGGTGGGCAGCACGCGCAGCGACACGTTGCCGACCAGCTCGGAGTCGAGGCGGCCCTTGACCTGGCGGGCGGTGAGCTTGGTGCCCGGGCGCGGGTCGCGGCCGACGAGCGGGCTCGTGTTGATGCCGATCGTCACCGAGATGGCGGGCTCGTCGACGTGGATGCGCGGCAGGGCGACCGGGGTCTCCGGGTCGGCGAGCGTGTCGCCGATGGTGACGTCCGGGATGCCGGCGACGGCGACGAGGTCACCGGCGTGGGCGGCGTCGGTGGGCACGCGCGTGAGGGCCTCGGTGCGCAGCAGCTCGGTGATCTTGACGCGGGTGACCTTGCCGCCGTCCTGCATCCAGGCGACCTGCTGGCCGCGGCGGATGACGCCCGCGCGGACCCGGCACAGCGCGATGCGGCCGAGGAACGACGAGGCGTCGAGGTTGGTGACGTGGGCCTGCAGCGGCGCGTCGACGTCGTCGGCGGGCGGCGGGACGGTCTCGGAGATGACGTCGAACAGGCTCTCGAGGCCCGGCTCGTCGGGGAGGTCGCCGTCGGCGGGGCGGTTGCGGGACGCGCGCCCGGCGCGGCCGCTCGCGTAGACGACGGGGAGGTCGAGCAGGCGCGAGGTCATGGTCTCGTCGAGCTCGAGCTCGTCGGCCAGCTCCAGGAGCAGCTCGAGGCTCTCGTCGACGACCTCCTCGCAGCGGGCGTCGGGGCGGTCGGTCTTGTTGACGACCAGCACGACCGGCAGCCCGGCGATCAGCGTCTTGCGCAGCACGAAGCGGGTCTGCGGGAGCGGGCCCTCGGAGGCGTCGACGAGCAGCACGACGCCGTCGACCATCGACAGGCCGCGCTCGACCTCGCCGCCGAAGTCGGCGTGGCCGGGGGTGTCGACGACGTTGAGCGTCATCCCGTGCCAGTTGATCGCCGTGTGCTTGGCGAGGATCGTGATGCCCTTCTCGCGCTCGAGGTCGCCGGAGTCCATGACCCGGTCGACGACGGCGGCGCGCTCGCCGAACGCGCCGGAGGCGCGCAGCATGGCGTCGACGAGGGTGGTCTTCCCGTGGTCGACGTGCGCGACGATGGCGACGTTGCGCAGCGCGCCGTCCCCGCGGGTCACGCCGGGGCCTGCGGGTGCGGACGAGATAGCGGTGCTCACCTGTTCACGGTAGCGGTCCGTCCCCTGGCCTTCGCCCAGGTGTGAGCCTAGGCTCCCCTCACCATGGGCAAGGTGAAAAAGAAGTGCTGCCGGTCGAAGCCGAAGCGCTGCTCCAACTGCCCGGTCGTCGCGCTGCGCCTGCGCAAGATCGAGGACCGGGGTCTGAAGGGCAAGGAGCTCCGGCGGGCGGTCAAGGCAGCGCGGGTCTACTGAACCGATCCGCCCGTCCCGGCCCGGTGAGCGGCGGCGTTGTGGCGACGGGCGGTTGCCGGGCGCGGTTCGGCCGGTCGGTGCAGTGACGGGGGTCTCCGGCGCTCCCGGCCCCTCTGCGGGGCCTCCGCGCGTCCCGGCGGGGCGTCCCGGCGCGGGGCCACAGGTCGTCACAGCCTTCTCCTCGGCGGGCGTCGACGACGACCGAGGGTGACCAAGGTCACGTCAGCTCCGCGGCCGGCGGCCGCCGACTCACCGCCGCGATCTCCGCGAGCACGGCCTCCGGACGCTCGACGAGGTCGTGCCAGGCGTAGCGCAGGACCGTCCAGCCGTCGGCGACGAGCGCGCCCCGGCGGCGCTCGGCGGCGCCCGGGTCGCCGTGCCACGCCCATCCGTCGACCTCGAGGGCGACGTGCGCGTCCGGGCAGGCGACGCGAGCGCCCGTCGCGGGGCGCCAGCCGCGCGTCCCGGACGCGTGCAGCAGCCTCAGGAGGAGGTCCGCCGCGACCGGGGCGGAGCGGTCGGCGGCGGCCGCGAGGAGCTGCCCCGCGCGTGCCGACCCGGGGTTGCGGACGTGCGCCGCGTGGACGGCGGGGAAGCGGGTCGACCGCTGCAGCGCGTGGTCGAGGAAGCCGTCGCCGAGGTCGACGGCCGTCTCCAGCACCGTGAGCGCCTCCGCGGTGACCCGCAGGCCGCGGACCGTGGTGACGTCTTCGGGGTGCAGCGCCCGGCGTCGGACGTCGACGGTCGGGCGGCCGCGGGGGCGGCGGTGCGGCACCGTCACCCGTACCGCGGTGGGTGGTCGGTCGACCATGCCGTGCCACCACGCGGCGGCCCGCCCGCACAGCACCGCGTCCGGCCCGCCCCACAGCACGGCGGCGCGGACGGCGGCCTCGTCGCCGTGGCGGTGCCCCGCGGCCAGGTAGACCTGCGGGTGCAGCGAGGTCCAGCGCCTGCGGCGGACGAGGTGGTCGATCGCGTCGGGCGCGAGGCCTGCGCGCAGCGCCTGGTCGCGGGAGACGACGCCGGCCTGGCGGACCAGCAGGGAGTCGACGGTCATGACCGCCTCCGACGGATCCCGGAGTCCCGCGGTTCCGCTGCGCGCCGGTTCGGGTGCGCCCGCGAACGGTCAGCCGAGCAGGGCGACGAGGTCGGCGACGACGGCGCGGTCGGCGCCGACCCAGTCGACGGCGGCGACCTCGCCGGCCGCCACCCAGCGCAGCCCCGCGTGCTCCAGCGCCCGCGGCTGCGGCGCGCCGTCGGCGAGGCGGGCGGTGTGGACGCGCAGCACGCCGGCGTCGATGCGCAGGTCGGTGGCGATCCGCTCGCCGACGACGACCGCGGTGCCCAGCTCCTCGCGGCACTCCCGCACGACCGCCTCGGCCTCCGACTCCCCCGCCTCGACCCGCCCGCCCGGCAGCTCCCACAGCCCCGCCAGGGCCGGCGGCCGGGTGCGCCGGGCGGCGAGCACGCGTCCGTCGTGGACCAGGGCCGTGGCGACGACGACCTGCGCCGCCGCCATCGCCCCCGCGGCCTGCGCGACCGCAGCGGCGCGGACGGCCAGGAGGTGTTCGGGGACGTCGCCGGTGACCTCGTCGCGCATGCGGGTGCCGGCGCCGTCGGGCGTGAGCACGACGGCGAGACCGATCCCGGGGCCGGCCGCGGTCATCCCGTGCTCGGAGACGCGCCCGACGAGCACCTCCCCCATGCCCCCGACCGCCACCCGGTCGCCCGCCGCCAGCCACGGGGCCGGGGCGACGCCCCCGAACACCGCTGCCCAGGCCGTCGCGTCGCGGACAGCCCCGGCGACGGTTCGCGGGGGCGCGGCGATCAGGGTCTCGAGGCGGACGACGGGCACGGCGTGATGGTGGCAGGGGAGGTTGTCGGTGGATCCGGTGGACTGGGCGGGCCGTGATCGTCAGAAGTGGTCGGACGGCGTCACTGGCGGCACCTCCCGCCCACTCCTGGCGATCACCCATCGGCCGGCCCCTCGTGCCCGTGCCCGCCGCAACAGTGATCGTCGGAAGAGCGACACCAGTGCCGCTTCCGCGACCGTGAGGGCGCACTCCTGCAACCACGAGGCCGGTGATCGCCGGGAGTGCGACACCACAGTCGTCAGCGGGGCCGTAGCGGTGCGGTTCCGGCGATCATGGTCGAGGCGGAGCCGGCCGGCCCGCGACGCTCATGATCGCCGAGACCGTCATCCCAGCGACCCTCCGGCGACCGTGAGGGCGCACTCCTGCACCACCAGCCCGGGTGATCACCGGCAGTGCGACAACAGGGTCGTCGGCGGGGCCGTGGCGGTGCGGTTCCGGCGATCACCCGGGCGGCGGGCCATGCGGCCTTGATCGGCGGAAGTGGTCGGAGGCGGTCACCGATGACCTGATCCGACCACTCATGGCGATCAAGGCCCGGCGGTGCGGCGAACCGTCGACCTCTCGCGCACCGCCACACCCCGACTCGCGCACACCACACCCCGACTCGCACACCGCCACACCCCGACTCGCGCACCATCAGAGCCCGACTCGCGCACCACGAGAGCCCGACTCGCGGGGACTCGCGCACTCGCCGGGTCGATTCGCACACTCGCCGGGCGGGATCGGCCAACTCGCCGGGTCGATTCGGCAAACTCGCCCGGCGGGATCCGCAAACTCGGCGGGTGGGGTCAGGGGGCCGTCGGCCACCGCAGCTCCAACCGCGCCCCACCCCCCGCCGCCTCCCCCGCCACGACCTGCCCACCCCGCCCCTGCACCAGGGCCGCCACCAGCGCCAGTCCCAACCCCGCTCCGCCGCCGGCCTCCGGGTCGAGCCGCACGAACCGGTCGAACACGCGCTCGCGGTCGGCGGGCGGGATGCCGGGGCCGTCGTCCTCCACCACCAGCCGCACCCACCGCCCGGCCGGCAGCACCCCGATCCGGACGACGGTGCGGGCGTGCCGGCGGGCGTTCGCGACGAGGTTGTCGAGCACCAGGTCCACCTCCGCCGGCCCGGCCGCGACGCGGGCCGGGGCGGGCGCCACCAGGTCGAGCGCGGGGGGCGGGTCGCCGGCCCGGGCGATCGCCGCACGCGCGGCGGCCACGAGGTCGACGGGCCGGGGATCCGGGCGCCGCCCGGCGTCGGCGCGGGCGAGGGCGAGCAGGTCCGACAGCAGGTCGGTGAGCCGCTCCGCCTCGACGGCGACCGCGCGCAGCGTCTCGTCGGCCAGGTCCGGGTCGGGGTGCGCGACCGCCACCTCGGCCTGCGCCCGGATCGCCGCCACCGGCGAGCGCAGCTCGTGCGCGGCGTCGCCGGTGAACGCCTGCAGCCGCGCGACGGCGTCGTCGCGCCGGGCCAGCAGCCGGTTCACCTCCTCCGCGAGCGAGCGCAGCTCGTCGCGCGCCACCGGCACCGGCAGCCGCTGCCCCGCCGGCAGCGCCGACGCCGCCGCGCGCAACCGCTCCACCGGGCGCAGCGCGGCGCGCGTGGCCGCCCACGCCGCCACGACGACGATCGCCGCCACCAGCAGCGCGCCCAGCACGAACAGCCCGGCGGCGCGGGCGAGCAGCACGGCACCGCCGACGATGTCGCCCGCGGCCACGACCAGCCGCGTCGAGCCGTCGGGCAGGACGGCGGGCACCGCGAGGTAGCGCCGCAGCTCGTCGAACCTCCCGGAGACGACGCCGTCGCCTGCCGCCAGCACGCGGACCGCCCCGGCGTCCAGGGGCAGTGCGGGCCCGCCGTCGACGGGGTCACCGGCGGTGTCGACGACCCGGACCGTCGGCGTCCGCGCCGCCGACGGCGCCTCCCCCGCCTCCACCGCCGCGACGACCGTCGAGGCGTCCGTGCGCAGCTCCTCGTCGGCCGCGGCGAGGAGCGTCGAGTAGAGGAGCCCGACGCCGAGCCGGCTCAGCGCGAGCAGCGCCACCAGCGCCACCGCGCCGACGACGACGGTGATCCGGAACCGCAGCCCGCGCCCGGCCCACCAGCGGCGCAGGCGGGTCACGACGACGACACGAGGTACCCGAAGCCGCGCACCGTCCGCAGCACCTGGCCGGCGCCGACGGCGTCGAGCTTGCGGCGCAGGTACCCGACGTAGACCTCGACGACGTTGCGGCTCGCCGCGCCCTCGTCGCCCCACACGATCCGCAGCAGCTCGTCCTTCGCGACGACGGTGTCGGGCCGGCTCGCCAGCGCGTGCAGCAGCGCGAACTCCCGCGGCGAGAGCTCCACCGGCTCGCCGTCGAAGCTCACCGCCCGCGCCACCGGGTCGACGACGAGCGACCCCAGCCGCACGCGCTGCCCGACCCGCCCGAGCGCGGCGTCGCGGCGGCGCAGCAGCGCCTTGAGCTGCGCGACGAGCACGACGAACGCGAAGGGCTTGACGAGGTAGCCGTCGGCGCCGAGGTCGAGGCCGTCGGCCTGGTCCCACTCGCCGTCCTTGGCCGACACCAGCAGCACCGGCGTGTCGACGCCCGCCGCGCGCAGCTGCTCGAGCACCCGGTAGCCCGACAGGCCCGGCAGGATGATGTCGAGGACGATCGCGTCGAACGTGCCGGTGAGGGCCGCCTCCAGCGCGGAGTCGCCGTCGCCGCGGGCGACGACCTCCATGCCCTCCGCGGTGAGCCCCCTGGTCATGGCCGTGCGGAGGCCCGGTTCGTCGTCGACCACCAGCACGCGCGCCATGTCCCGGCGAACGTACCGCCACCCCGGGCGCCCCACCTCAGACATCTCTCAGCCGTGGTGAGTCAGGCTGTGCCCATGGGAACCGGACGATGGACGACGGGCCGCACGGCAGCCGCGGGGATCGCGGTCGCCGGGGTGGTCGGACTGGGACTGCTGGCCGCGCCGGCCGGAGCGGGCGCGGCGCCGGAGCTGCCGCCGGTCACGCCGGAGGACCTCGTGGCCTCCGTGCTGGCGGCCGACCCGGACGCCTTCGCGGGCACCGTGGAGCTCGACAACTCGCTGGGCCTGCCGGCCCTGCCCGGCGCGCCGCAGGCCGCCGACGGCACGAGCACCGCCCGGATCTGGTCGAACGGCGAGGAGGGCGGCCGCGTGCAGCTGCCCACCTCCGACGGCGAGAAGACGTTCGTCACCGACGGCACCACGTTCTGGGCCTACGACTCCCAGGAGCGCACGGTCACCCAGGGCACGCACGACGACGGCCCCGACGGCGCCCCCGACAGCGGTGACGTCGCCGACCCGACCGCCGCGGCCACGGAGGCGATCCGCACGCTGCAGACCAGCAGCGTCGTCACCGTCGACGGCACGGCCGAGGTCGCGGGCCGCCCGGCCTACGAGCTCGTGCTCACCCCCGCGCCCGACGAGCGCACGCTGCTGCGCGAGGTGCGCATCGCCGTCGACGCCGAGCAGCGCGTCCCGCTGCGGATGACGGTGCTGGCCACGGGCTCGTCCGACCCCGCGCTGCAGGTCGGCTTCACCGACCTGTCGTTCGGCCCGCAGGACGCGTCGCTGTTCACCTTCACCCCGCCGCCCGGGTCGACCGTGCAGGAGCCCGGGGCCGACCGCCCCGAGGGCGAGCGTCCCGGGCGCCCCGAGGGCGCCGAGCCGACGACCGTCGGCGAGGGCTGGGACACCGTCGTGGTCGCGACCGTCCCCGCCGGCGCGACCGCGCCGCAGGGTGACGACGAGGGCGACCCGCCCACCGACCTCCGCGCCCTGGGCACCCCCGTGAGCGGCGCGTGGGGCAGCGGCACGCTGATCAGCACCGCGGTCGCCAACGCGATCCTCACCGACGACGGCCGCGTCGCCGCCGGTGCCGTCCCCGAGCAGGTCCTCACCGAGGCCCTCGCGCGGTGACGACGACCCCCTCCGTGCTGGACGCGGCGACGGCGCCCCCCGTCGCCGCGTCCACCCCGCTGGCCGCCCGCGCGATCGGGCTGCGCAAGGCGTTCGGCTCGACGGTGGCCGTCGACGGCGTCGACCTCGACGTCCCCGCCGGCTCCGTGCTCGGCATGCTCGGCCCCAACGGCTCCGGCAAGACCACGCTGATCCGCATGCTGCTCGGGCTCACCCGCGCCGACTCCGGCACCGCCGAGCTGCTGGGCCACGCGATCCCCGACGACGCCGCCCGCGCGCTGCCGCACGTCGGCGCGCTCGTCGAGGGTCCGGGGTTCCACCCGTTCCTCTCGGGCCGGGAGAACCTGCTGCGGGTGGCGGCCACCGAGCCGCTGCTCGGCTCGCGGGAGATCGCGGGCGCCGTGGACGCCGCGCTGGAGCGCGTCGGGCTCAGCGCCGCCGCGGGCCGCCGGTTCCGCGGCTACTCCCTGGGCATGAAGCAGCGCCTCGGTCTGGCCGGCGCGCTACTGCTGCCGCGCCGGCTCGTCGTCCTCGACGAGCCGACCAACGGCCTCGACCCCGCCGGCACCCGTGACGTCCGGCGGATCATCGCCGAGCTGCACGCCGCGGGGTCGACGGTGATCGTGTCCTCGCACCTGCTCGACGAGGTCGAGGCGACGTGCACGCACGTGGCCGTGCTGCAGTCCGGCTCGCTGGTGGCCGCGGGCGAGCTGGCCGCGCTGCTGGAGTCGGGCACCGGCGGGCTCGACGTCGTCACCCCCGACGTCGACCGCGCGCTCGACGTGCTGCGCGAGGCGGGCGTCGCCGCCTACCGCGCGCCGGGCGACGAGCCCGGCGTCGTCGTCGGCGAGGACGGCCCGCCCACGGCGGAGACGATCGCGCTGCTCGTGCGCGCGGGCGTCGCCGTGCAGGAGGCCCGGCGCCGCCGGGCGCGGCTGGAGGAGCTGTTCGCGCGGCTGACGGAGGAGACCCGATGACCGCCGTCGTCAACGCACCGTCCCCCCTCACCGCCACCCCCCGCACCGCCCCCTTCGGCCGGTTGCTCGGCGCGGAGCTGCGCTGGGTGCTGCGCCGCCCCCGCACGCTGGTGATGCTCGGGCTGTTCGCGCTGATCCCGGTGCTGATCTCGAT
Organism: Pseudonocardia broussonetiae; assembly: GCF_013155125.1. Taxonomy (NCBI): domain Bacteria; kingdom Bacillati; phylum Actinomycetota; class Actinomycetes; order Pseudonocardiales; family Pseudonocardiaceae; genus Pseudonocardia; species Pseudonocardia broussonetiae. Next base: position 676,017 of record NZ_CP053564.1, read on the forward strand.
CGGCGTCGCCGTGGCCGGGTCCACCGGGCGCGGGCCGGGCCTGATCACCGCGGTCGCCGGCAACGGGCTCGTGCTGCCGGTCGCCGCGATGACGCTCTCGCTCGCGCTGCTGCTGCCGCTGGCCGTCTCGATGGCCGCGGCCGACGCGATCGCCGGGGAGAGCGCGCACGGGACGCTGCGCGGGCTGCTGCTCTCGCCGGTGTCGCGGCTGCGGCTCGTCGTGATGAAGGCGTTCGGCGTGCTCGTCGTCGCCACGCTGGCCACGCTCGTGGTGGCCGTCGTCGGCGTCGTCGCCGGGCTGGTGGTCGTCGGCGGGGCCGAGGGGCAGCTGGTCACGCTGTCGGGCACCGCCGTCGGGCTGGGCGAGGCGCTGCTGCGGGTCGGCCTGGTCGCGGTGTGGGTGGTCGGGCAGCTCGCGGCGGTCGGCGCGGTGGCGCTGGCGGTCTCGGCGTTCACCGAGCACCCGCTCGTCGTGCTGGCGGCGGTGCTGGGCGGGCTGATCGTGTTCGGCGTGCTGGCCGCGATCCCGGCGCTGGAGTGGCTGCAGCCGTGGCTGCTCACGAGCGGCTGGGCCGCCGGGGCCGACGCGCTCCGCGACCCCCTCCCGCTCGACGGCATGATCGACAGCTCGCTGCGGGCGCTGTGCTACGTCGCCGTCGGGATGGGGCTGACGACCTACCGGATGCTGCGCCGGGACGCCTGAGCGACCGCCCTCCCCGCCGCTGGACTTGCAGCAAGGCCACCTTGTGGACGCTTTTCCTCCACAAGGTGGCCTTGCTGCAACTCCCGGCGTGCAGACACTCTCTCGATGAGCGAGAATCTTAACGTGAGTACTACTGCGCTGGACCCGCGCCCCACCGTCCCCAACGCCGTCGCCGGCCTCGCCGTCTTCGGCGCCGCCGTCGTGCTGGTCGCCGTCGTCGGCGGCCTGGCCTCGATCTCGGCCTCCGACCAGTACGGCTCGTTCGTGCAGCCGTCCTGGGCCCCGCCGTCGTGGCTGTTCGGGCCCGTCTGGACCGTCCTCTACGTCACGATCGCCGTCGCCGCCTGGCTCGTCTGGCGCACGGACGGCTGGAGCGGCGCGCGCACCGCGCTGTCGGTGTGGGCCGTCCAGCTCGTCCTCAACGCCCTGTGGACGCCGCTGTTCTTCGGCGCCGGCCTGTTCGGGGTGGCCTTCGCCGAGATCGTGCTGCTGTGGCTGACGATCGTCGCGACGATCGTGCTGTTCGCGCGCCACAGCCGCCCCGCGGCCCTGCTGCTGCTGCCCTACGCCGCCTGGGTCACGTTCGCCTCGGCCCTCAACCTCGCCATCTGGGTGCTGAACTAGCACGATGGCCGCATGGCCCGGCTACCCCGCGTTCCGTACGAGACAGAACTGCTGCGCCTGCAGGGCGAGCTCGTCCACATGCAGGAGTGGGTGCGCACGACCGGCGCCCGGCTCGTCGTCGTCTTCGAGGGCCGCGACGCGGCCGGCAAGGGCGGGGCGATCAAGCGGGTCGCGGAGTACCTCAACCCGCGCGTCTGCCGCATCGTCGCGCTGCCCGCGCCGTCGGAGCGCGAGCGGTCGCAGTGGTACTTCCAGCGCTACATCGAGCACCTGCCCGCGGCCGGGGAGATCGTGCTGCTCGACCGCAGCTGGTACAACCGCGGCGGCGTCGAGCGCGTCATGGGCTTCTGCACCCCCGACGAGCACGCGCGCTTCCTGCGGCAGTGCCCGGTGTTCGAGGAGCTGCTGGTCGAGGACGGGATCCTGCTGCGCAAGTACTGGTTCTCGGTCAGCGACGCCGAGCAGGAGCGCCGGTTCCGCGACCGCATGAAGGACCCGATGCGGCAGTGGAAGCTCTCGCCGATGGACCTCGAGTCGATCACGCGCTGGGAGGACTACTCCCGCGCCAAGGACGAGATGTTCGCCCACACCGACACCCCGACGTCGCCGTGGCTGGTGGTCGAGGCCGAGGACAAGCGCCGCGCGCGGATCAACATGATCGCCCACCTGCTCGACAGCGTCCCGTGGCAACCGGTGCCCGGCCGCAAGCTCAAGCTCCCGAAGCGACCCCCGCAGCGGGGCTACCAGCGCCCGCCGCGCGAGCGCTTCCACGAGGTCCCCGACCACGCCGCGACCCTGCTCGGGGACGGCGGCGCGTGACCCGCCGCTCCCTGCTGGGACGCATCGACGAGGCGGCGCCCGTCGACGCCGTGGAGGTCGCCGAGGACGAGCTGTCCGACGTCATCGGCGCCCGGCACGTCAACCTGCTCATCACCGACTACTCCGGCCGCTTCGTCGTGCGCTTCGACCGGTCGAGCTGGGCGCGCGCGGGCACGCGGCGCCACGGCGAGGACGTCGCCGAGACCGTCGCCCTGGCCGGCACCGTCTACGAGGCGGTGCTGCGCTCCCAGGAGATCGACGTGCGCGAGCACGACGGCGGCGTCGTCGTGACGGTGCCGGTCACGGTGCGCGGTGACGCGATCGGCGTCCTGGAGCTGTGGCTGCCGAAGGACCCCGACGACGACGCGCTCGGCGAGATCCGGGAGGTCGCGCACGCCTTCGGCTACGTCGTCGTCGCCAACCGCCGCTACACCGACCTGTTCGAGTGGGGCCAGCGCACCGCGCCGTTCTCCCTCGCCGCGGAGATCCAGCGCCGCCTGCTGCCCGGGGCGTTCAGCTGCGACGCCGCGACGTTCAGCCTCGCGGGCTGGCTGGAGCCGGCGAGCACCGTCGGCGGCGACACGTTCGACTACGCGCTCGACCGCGACACCCTGCACCTGTCGATCACCGACGCCGTCGGCAACGACGTGCGCGCCTCGCTGCTCGCGACCGTGCTGGTCAGCAGCCTGCGCAACGGGCGCCGGCGCAGCCTGGGCCTGCCCGAGCAGGTCCGCTCCGCGAACGACGCGCTGGCGCGGCACTCGGCGGTCGGCGCCTTCGTCACGGGGCAGGTGGCGCGGATCGACCTCGCGTCCGGCCTCGTCCGCATCGTCAACGCCGGGCACCCGTTCCCGGTGCTGCTGCGCGACGGGGTCGTCGGCGAGATCGAGCTCGCCATCGACCTGCCGTTCGGCATCTACCCGGGCGTGGAGCACGAGATCCAGGAGTTCGCGCTGCGCCCCGGCGACCGCCTGCTGCTCGTCACCGACGGCGTGCTGGACCGCAACAGCGCGCACGTCGACGTCCCCTCGGTGCTCGGCGCGACCGCCGACCTGCACCCGCGGGAGGTGGTGCGCGCGCTCAGCGACGCCGTCATCGCCGCGACCGGCGGCGACCTCCGCGACGACTCGACGGTGCTCTGCCTCGACTGGCGCGGCCCCGGCGCTTGACAGGCAAGTAGCTACTTGCCTATAACGGTGGCGTGGACGCCGTGTTCAAGGCGATCGCCGACCCCACCCGTCGCGCGATCCTCGACGAGCTCGTCGACCGCGACGGCCAGACCCTGTTCGAGATCTGCACCCGGCTCGTGATGAAGCACGACCTCACCTCGTCACGGCAGGCGGTCTCCCAGCACCTCGCGGTGCTCGAGGAGGCCGGGCTGGTCACGTCCCGGCGCGAGGGCCGCTACAAGTTCCACCACATCGACACCACCCCGCTGCGCTCGGTCGTCGAGCGCTGGCCCCTCCGGGAGCAGCCATGATCCGCATCAACATCACCAGCGTCCTCGTCGACGACCAGGCCGTCGCGCTCGCCTTCTACACCGACAAGCTGGGCTTCGTGAAGAAGCACGACATCCCGATGGGCGAGCACCGCTGGCTCACCGTCGTCTCGCCGCAGGAGCCCGACGGCACCGAGCTGCTGCTGGAGCCCTCCGAGCACCCCGCCGCCCGCCCGTTCAAGGAGGCGCTGGTGGCCGACGGGATCCCGTTCACCTCCTTCGCCGTCGACGACGTCCACGCCGAGTTCGCCCGGCTGTCCGCGGCCGGCGTGCGGTTCGTGCAGGAGCCCGTCGACATGGGTCCGGTCACCGTGGCGACGCTCGACGACACGTGCGGCAACCTCATCCAGATCGCGACCATGAAGTCCTGAGCCGGCTGGTACTGTCGCCGACGTGCAGCGCCAGTACTGGTTTACCGCGACGGCCCGTGTCGGGTCGGCCGGCGAACCGCTGCGCTGACCTCCACCCCACGAGCCGGATCGAACGGCTCGGACGGGGACTTCTCGGCGGGCCGCTCACCGGAGCAAGGACCCTCCCGTGCTCACCGCCGCTCCTGCGCTCGACGCGCACCGCACCGTCCGCGTCAGCCCGCTGATCTCCCCCTCCCTGCTGCGCCACGACCTGCCGGTCGACGAGGGCGTCGCCGACACCGTCACGCGTGCGCGGGCCGAGGTCGTCGACGTCCTCGACGGCCGCGACGACCGCCTGCTCGTCGTCGTCGGCCCGTGCTCGATCCACGACCCGGCGGCCGCGCTCGACTACGCCCACCGCCTCGCCGCGCAGGCCGACCGGCACGCCGGCGAGCTGCGGATCGTGATGCGGACCTACTTCGAGAAGCCGCGCTCGACCGTCGGCTGGAAGGGCCTGATCAACGACCCGCACCTGGACGGCACGTTCGACGTCAACGCGGGCCTGCGGATGGCGCGGCGACTGCTGCTGGAGGTGAACGGGCTGGGACTGCCGGTGGGGTGCGAGTTCCTGGACCCGATCACGCCGCAGTACCTCGCCGACGTCGTCAGCTGGGGCTCGATCGGCGCCCGCACGGCCGCGAGCCAGGTGCACCGCCAGCTCTGCAGCGGGCTGTCGATGCCGGTGGGGATCAAGAACGGCACCGACGGCGACGTGCAGGTCGCCGTCGACGGCGTGGGCGCGGCCGCGGCGAGCCACGTGTTCATGGGCATCAACCCCGACGGCCTCGCGGCCCTGGTGACGACGGCCGGCAACCCCGACTGCCACGTCATCCTGCGCGGCGGCTCGGGCGGCCCGAACCACGACGTGGAGTCGGTGGCCGCGGCGCTCGGGCGGATGCGGAAGGCCGACCTGGCCGAGCGCGTGATCGTCGACGCCAGCCACGGCAACAGCGGCAAGGACCACGTCCGCCAGGCCGGGGTGGCGCGCGAGGTGGCGGCCCGGCTCGCGGCCGGCGAGCGCGGCGTCGTCGGCCTGATGCTGGAGAGCTTCCTGGTCGAGGGCCGCCAGGAGCTGGGGCCCGGCACGACCTACGTGCAGTCGGTCACCGACTCCTGCATGGGCTGGGACACCACCGCCGACGTCCTCGACGACCTGGCCGCGGCCGTGGCGGCGCGGCGGACGCTCCGCGCGTGAGCCCTCACAGCCCCGCGGGCTTCTCCGGCGTCGCGAGCCAGGTGGTGAACAGGTCGTCGAGCTGCTGCCCGGAGACCTCCTCGGCCAGCGCGACGAACTCCGCGGTCCGGACGTTCTGGCCCGACCGGCGGGCGGTCCACTCGGGCAGGATCCGGAAGAACGCCTCGTCGCCGACGGTGGTGCGCAGCGCCTGCAGCGTCATGGCGCCGCGGACGTAGACGGCCTCGTCGAAGATCCGGTCCGGGCCGGGGTCGCCGATCGGGAGGGTCCAGAACGGGTCGTCGGCCGGGATCGCGGTGACGGTGGCGAACTGCTGCGCCACCGTCTCCCGCCCCTCGTGCTCGCTCCACAGCCACTCGGCGTAGGTCGCGAAGCCCTCGTTGAGCCAGATGTCGCTCCAGCGGGCGAGCGGGAGGTCGTCGCCGAACCACTGGTGGGCCAGCTCGTGCACGACGACCGACTCGCCCGACACCACGCCGTCGAAGAAGCTCGGCGCGTAGATCGGGCGGGTCTGGTTCTCCAGCGCGAACGCCAGGCGCGGTTCGGCGTCGACGATGCCGCCGGCCACGTCGAACGGATAGGGCCCGAACACCTGCGCCAGGTAGCCGAGCACCTCGGGCTGGCGGGCGAGCGCGGCGCGGGCGACGGCGTCGACGGCGCCGAGGTCGGTCGCGAAGGCGTCCCAGTAGCGGATGCCGCCCTGCTCGTAGGCGAGGACGTCGAACTCGCCGATCGCCATGCCCGCGAGGTAGGGCGCCATCGGCCGGTCGGCGACCCAGGTGGTGGTGGTCGTGCCGCCGCTGCCGGTCGTCGACTCCAGCACGCCGTTCGCGACCGCTTCCAGCCCCTCCGGCGCGGTGATCCGGAACGTGAACGCGGCCGGGTCGAGCGGGTGGTCGTTGGCCGGGAACCAGGTGGCGGCGACGTCGGGCTGCCCGACGACCAGTGCGCCGTCGCCGGTGGCGAAGAAGCCCGCGGCGCTGAAGCTGTCCTCGACGAGCTGCGGCACGCCGTCGTAGGTGACGACCGTGGTGAACGCGGCCCCCTCGGCCAGCGGCGCGGCCGGGGTGACGGTGAGCTCGCCGCCGTCGCGGGTGAACGCGGCCTCGGCGCCGTCGACGGTGACCGCGCGGACCTCCAGGCCCGACAGGTCCAGGTTGAACGCCGAGAGCCCCTGGGTCGCCCGGGCGCTGACGGTCGCGACGCCGGCGAGCACGTCGGTGGCCGGGGTGTAGGTGACGTCGAGGTCGTACCGGTCGACGTCGTAGCCGCCGTTGCCGTCGAGCGGGAAGTACGGGTCGCCGATGCCGGGGGCGCCGGGCGTCGCCTCGACGGGGGCGGCGACGGGCACCGGGCCCGGCCCCGCCGCGCAGGCCGGGAGCACCGCCGCACCCGCCGCCACCAGGAGCACCGCGATCCGCCTCATGGGGCGCGAGGTTACGGCGTCGGGTCGAGGTCCGGGTCGGCGTCCACGGCGTCCTTCGTCAGCCCGAGCGACGACAGCGGGCCGCTGCCGTCCTCCACCTCGAGCAGTGCGAGCAGGACGTGCCCGGTGCCGACGGCCTCGTGCCCCAGCCGCAGCGCCTCGCGGAACGTCAGCTCCAGCGCCTTCTTCGCCGGGGCGTCGAACGGGACGAGCGCGGGCAGCGACTCCGCGCGCGGCGGCAGCAGCGCCGTGGCCGCGCCGCGGACCACGTCGGCGCTGAGGCCCTTCGCCGCGAACGCCGCCGCGGCCCCCGTGCCCGGCTCGGCGAGCAGGCCGAGCACCAGGTGCGCCGGGGTGATCGTGTCGTTCTCGGCCGCCCGCGCCTCGTTCTGCGCCGCCACCACGACGCTGCGGGCCGCGAGGGTGAAGCGGCTGAACCCCTCGTCGGACTCCCTGGGCACGAACCGCTTCTGGGCGGCCTGCTTGGTGACGCCGAGGCTCCCGCCGATGTCGGTCCACGAGGCCCCCGACCGGCGGGCCTGGTCGACGAAGTGGCCGATGAGGTGGTCGGCGACGTCGCCGAGGGCGTCGGCGGCGACCACCGCGCCGGTGAGCCGCTCCAGCGGCGACTCGTGGACCGTGTTGATCGCGGAGATGAGCTCGTCGAGGGAGACGGGGTTGGTCATGCGGATCGTCATGCGTCAACTGTAGGTTGACGACGAGGGAAACGTCAACCGCGGGTTGACGCTAGCGGTGCCGCATCTCGACCACGCCCGGCCCGTCCAGGTCGTCGAGGTAGGCCGTGCGCCCCGCCATCGCCATGACCAGCGCGAGGGTCGTGCCGCGCACCAGCGGGCCCTCCCCCGTCGCGAACGGCCCGTCGACGGCCTCGATCCGCAGCCCGGCGACCGCGGTCCGGCCGTTCACGGTGAAGTCGCGCGAGGCGAAGAACCGCGCGACCTCCGTGGCCGACCCGACCGACGGCGTGCGCGGCAGGCCCAGCGGCCGCCGCACGTCCTGCGCGTGCACGACGACCTCCCCGAGCCACGCGGGCGTGTGCCCCGAGGGCGCCGTCGTGCTCGGGACGGCGGCGCGGAACCGGGCGAGCGTCTCGTCGGGCGTCGCACCCCGGTGCTCGGCGAGGCGGCGCCGGTTGTGCAGGGCCGGGTCGAACCGGGCGCCGACCATGCTGCGGATCCAGCGGAACCGCCCGACGCTCGCGGCGGCCGTCAGGTGCGCGACGACCTCCTCCACCGACCACTCCCCGCACAGCGACGGGGCGGCCCACTGCTGCGGGGTGAGGGCGGCGAGGTCGTCGGCCAGGGCCGCACGCTCCTCGTGGACGAGCGCCCACAGCGCCTCGCGGGACAGGGGCACGACATCTCCTGATCGGGTCATGGGAACGAGACCCGGCCCGCGGCGCCGAATCATCGGTCGCGCCGCCGACCGCGTCACGGGGGCGTTCTCGGCCAGTGTGGCCGGATGTGCGCTCGCGCGGTGATCTGGTCAGCGGTCGGGGCTCGGCCGCCGCGGGTCGTGGGTCGGCCCCGCGTGCCGGGGCCGGCCGCCGCGAGCCGAGGGCCGGCGGCTGGGTGACCCGGGGGCCGGCCCGCCCGGCGGGTCGAGCGCGGTGATCGTCGGAAGTGCGCCGTCACGGTCGTCGGCGGGACCGTGACGTCACACTCCCGGTGATCACGCGACCGCTGCTCGTCCTTGATCACCGTCTGGGCAGGAGAACAGCCACATACGGCCGGAACACCTGCCGAGACGGTGATCATGGGCCGCCGGTCACCCATCACGATCCGGCCCGGCCCGCCTGCGTCACCGCTGGTGCGAGGAGCGCAGCCGACCCGGCCGGGGGGCGGGACGGTTCCAGACGACCGCGTACCGCCACAGCGGCAGGCGCCGCCACCGGCAGCCCGGCAGCGCGGCCCGGGCCGTGTCGCGGACCTCGGCGTAGGTGTGCGGCGGGGGCCAGACCGTCGGCGCAGAGTGCTCCCAGTAGCCGTACCGCCGGGCCAGGACGGCGTGCTGCACCGCCCCGGCGAGGTGCACCAGCGCGTCGACCGGCCGGGACGCGCGGGCGACGCCGACCACCGCGACGACGCCGCCCGGAGCGGTGAGCTCGGCGAAGCGCCGGAACGCGGCGGCGGGGTCGGGAAGGTGGTGCAGGGTCGCGACCGAGGCCACGACGTCGAACGAGCCCGGTGCGAACGGGCGGGTGAGGACGTCACCGAGGACCCACCGGACCGCCGCGTCCTCGCCGCGCGCCGACGCCAGCACGCCCTCGTCGAGGTCGATGCCGACGACGTCGGGGACGGCGCGGTGCAGGTCCGCCGCCAGCAGCCCGTTCCCGGTGCCGACGTCCAGCGCGGTGCGGGCACCGTGCGGCACCGCGTCCAGGACCACGCGGTGGTAGTGCGTGTTGTGGTTCCAGCGGCGGGCCACGGGCGCGATCAGACGTTGAAGCGGAACTCCACCACGTCGCCGTCGGCCATCACGTAGTCCTTGCCCTCCATGCGCACCTTGCCCGCCGCCTTCGCCGCCGCCATCGAGCCGGCGGCGATGAGGTCGTCGTAGGACACGATCTCGGCCTTGATGAAGCCGCGCTCGAAGTCGGTGTGGATGACGCCGGCGGCCTGGGGGGCGGTGGCGCCGCGCGGGATCGTCCAGGCGCGGGCCTCCTTGGGGCCGGCGGTGAGGTAGGTCTGCAGGCCGAGGGTGTGGAAGCCGGCGCGGGCCAGGGCGTGCAGGCCGGGCTCGGTCTGGCCGATCGACTCCAGCAGCTCGCGGGCCGACTCCTCGTCGAGCTCGAGCAGCTCCGACTCCACCTTCGCGTCGAGGAACACCGCGTCGGCCGGGGCGACGAGCTCGGTGAGCTCCTTGCGCCGGGCGTCGTCGGTGAGGACGCCCTCGTCGGCGTTGAAGACGTAGAGGAACGGCTTCGTCGTGAGCAGGGTGAGCTCGCGCAGCGGCTCGCGGTCGACGCCCGCGGCGAACAGCGTGGTGCCGCCGTTGAGGATCTCGGCGGCGGCCTCCGCGGCCTCCAGCACCGGGCGCCGGTCCTTCTGCATCCGCGCCTCCTTGGTGAGGCGCGGGATGGCCTTCTCCAGCGTCTGGAGGTCGGCGAGGATCAGCTCGGTGGAGATCGTCTCGATGTCGGAGGCGGGGTCGATGCGGTCGTCGACGTGGATGACGTCCGGGTCGTCGAACACGCGCACGACCTGGCAGATGGCGTCGGACTCGCGGATGTTGGCGAGGAACTTGTTGCCCAGGCCGGCGCCCTCGGAGGCCCCCTTGACGATGCCGGCGATGTCGACGAAGGACACCACCGCGGGCACGGTCTTGACCGAGTTGTGGATCTTCGCGAGCTCACCGAGGCGCGGATCGGGCAACGGGACGACGCCGACGTTGGGCTCGATCGTGGCGAACGGGTAGTTCGCGGCGAGCACGTCGTTGTTGGTCAGCGCGTTGAACAGCGTCGACTTCCCGACGTTGGGCAGGCCGACGATGCCGAGGGTGAGAGACACGAGGGACCAGCGTAGTCGCCGCCCCGAGCGGCCCCGGCCTCCCGGTCGGCTCGCTAGGCCGTTCGGCGGTACTGTCGGCCCGCCAGATCACGCAGGCGGGCGTCACCGCCCGGGCGACGAGAGGTGGGACCCCATGCGCGGAGCAGTCCGGACGATGCTGGCGGCCGCCGCCGGAGCCGCCCTCGTGGCAGGCGGTGTGACGGTGGTGCGGCTCTCGGATGCCGACGCCGCGGCGGCGCCCGCGCCGGTCGCCGACGCCACCGCGCGGACCGGCCTGGTCCCGGAGCTCCCGGTCGACGACCGGCGGCCCGAGCCCGTCGAGGCGCCCGTCAAGGCACTCGCGGCCGCGCCCGAGCCGGCGCCCGTGGCCGCGCCGGCGCCGGAGGCACCTGCCCCGCGGGCCCTCCGCCGCGCCGCGCCCGCGCCGGAGGCACCCGCCGCGCCCGCCCCGCGCCGCGCCCCCGCGGTCGCGCCCGCGCCGGCACCGGCGCCGGCCCGCGCCCCCGAGCCGGCAGCCGGGACCGCACCGGTCGACACCGACGACGACACCCCGGCGCCCGGTGGCACCGACGGCGGTAGCGACGGCGGCGACAGCGACAGCGCCGACAGCGGCGACGACGCCCGCTCCAGCAGCGACGACGGCCCCGACACCCTCGTCGGCCGCGTCGCCGAACCCCTCGGCGTCTCCTGCGGCGGACTCCTCGGCGGCGTCTGCGGTTGAGCGCCCCGCCGACCGGGCCCTACTCGACCGCGTCGAGCCGGTAGCCCATCCCCCGCACCGTGGCGATGCGCTCGGCGCCGAGCTTGCGCCGCAGGTAGCGCACGTAGACGTCGACGACGTTGGAGCCGGGGTCGAAGTCGTAGCCCCACACGTGCGACAGCAGCTGCTCGCGCGTGAGCACCTGCCCCGCGTGCCGCAGGAACGTCTCGGCCAGCGCGAACTCCCGCGCCGACAGGTCGACGGTGCGCCCGCCGACCAGCGCGCGGCGCGTGCGCAGGTCGAGCTGCAGACCGCCGTGGACGAGGACGGTCAGCTCGGCGGAGCGCTCGGTCGTCAGCCGCAGCCGCACGCGGGCGAGCAGCTCCTCGAAGCGGAACGGCTTGGCCATGTAGTCGTCGGCGCCGCCCTCCAGCCCGGCGACGGTGTCGCGGACGCCGTCGCGCGCCGTCAGCACGATCACCGGGATCGTGCAGCGGTCGGAGCGGAGCTTGTGCAGGACCGCGAAGCCGTCCATGCCGGGCAGGCCGATGTCGAGGACGAGCAGGTCGAAGGCGCCGGAGACGGCGTGGTCGTAGGCCGAGAGCCCGTCGGACACCACCGTCGTGACGAAGCCGTTGGCCGTCAGCCCCTTCTCGACGAACGCGGAGATCCGCGGCTCGTCCTCGGCGATCAGGATGCGGCTCACGGGCTCTCCTCGGGTGGGACCGCCGGCACGGCGATCGTGAACGTGGCACCCCGGCCGACGACGCTGTCGAGCAGCACCTGCCCGCCGTGCGCGACGGCGATGGCGCGGATGATCGACAGCCCCAGCCCGGCGCCCTCGGACCGCCGCCCGGTCGACGTGCCGCGGGCGAAGCGCTCGAAGATGCGGGCGCGGTCGGCCTCGGCGATGCCGGGCCCGGAGTCGGCCACCCAGAACCGCAGCTCGCCGCCGGCGAGCTGGGAGCCGATCGCGATGCGGTCGCCGGGGCGGGTGTGGCGGACGGCGTTGTCGGCGAGGGCGACGATCGCCTGCGTGATCCGCTGCGGGTCGACGACGGCGTCGACGCGGGCCGCCGTCTCCAGCACCCACTCCCGCTCCCCCAGCGTGACGACCTTGTCGAACACGTCCTCGGTGAGCCCGCCGACGTCGGTCGGCCCGGGGTGCAGGAACGCCGGCTGCTCGGAGCGGGCGAGCAGCAGCAGGTCCGACACCATGCGGTTCATCCGCTCCAGCTCGTCGTCGACGAGGTCGACGGTGGAGGCGACGTCGGCGGGGTCGTGGGCGTCGAGCACCTCGAGGTGGCCGCGCACGATCGTGATCGGCGTGCGCAGCTCGTGGCCGGCGTCGTCGACGAAGCGGCGCTGGACGTCGACGCCGGTCTCGACGCGGTCGAGCATCGCGTTGACGGTGTGGACGAGGTCGCGCAGCTCGTCGCGGCCGTCGTCGGCGCCCGGGCCGAGCGGGATGCGGCGCGAGATGTCGGTGTCGGTGATGGAGCGCGCCGTGTCGGCGACGTCGCGCAGCGGGCGCAGGATCCGGCCCGCGACGAGCCACGCGCCGCCCGCCGCGAGCAGCGCCGTCAGCGCCCCGACCAGCAGCATCACGCGCGCGGCGTCGTGCGCGGCCTCGCGCTCGTCGTCGACGAGGTAGGCGGCGACGATCACGCCGGTGCTGCCCGTCGGGTCGGCGAACTCGATCGGCACGGCGAGGTAGAGCACCTCACCCGTCGCGCTCTCGTATGTCTGCTGCACCGGCGCCGTCACGTCCGCCACGAGCGCGGTGAACGCCGGGTCGTTCTGCAGCACGGCGGGCGCGTCGTCGGCGCGGCGGCTCTGGTAGGCGAACGCGCCGTCGACGTAGCCGAGGAACTTCTCGTGGGGGCGCGCCTGGTTGTAGGCGATGGCGGCGTCGAGCACGTCGCCGACGGAGGCGAACGGAGCGCCGTCGCGGGGGTTGACGCCCTCGGCCACGACGCCCGCGAACTCCTCCACCTCGTTGACCAGCGCCGCCCGCATCCGCGCGTCGGTGTCCTGCAGCAGCAGGCGCCAGGTCACGAACGTGACGACCGACAGCGCGAGCAGCACGAGCGCCAGCACCCAGCCGACGATCCGCATCCGCGCGGTGCCGGGCGGGCGCACGCGGGGCAGCGCGCGCACGGCGGGCGTCGGGAGGGCCCGGGGCGGCGCGTCAGTCGTCGTCGTCGGGGCCGTCATCATCATCATCATCGTCGTCGTCGGCGGGTGGGGGTGCGACGTAGCCGTCGGGGTCGGGCGGGGCGACCGGCACCGGCGCGACGACCTCCGCGGGCGCCTCGACGCGGATGGGCTGCACCGGGGCGGGGGCTTCGGGCGCGGAACGGGTCGCCGTCACGCCGGCCACGACCCCGGCGACGACCAGCACGCCGATCGCCGCGGCCAGGGGTGTGCGCATGCCGGTGATCCTGCCCGGCGGCGGTGACCGGACGGTGAGAGCCGGATGAGACGGCTCTCATCCGGGCCCGCCCGGCGGGCGGCGAGTCGCGTCCGATTCCCGCCAGTACCGGCGGGGGCGGGGTGGCAGAGTCGACGTCGTGCTCCTCGACCACGACCGCTGCTACAACGCCCTCGCCTCGCGCGACGCGCGGTTCGACGGGCACTTCATCGCCGCCGTCCGCACCACGAAGATCTACTGCCGCCCGTCCTGCCCGGCCATGAAGCCCAAGCGCGCCAACGTCGAGTTCCTGCCGACGGCGGCCGCCGCCCAGCTGCGCGGCTACCGCGCGTGCCGCCGCTGCCGGCCCGACGCCGTGCCCGGATCCCCGGACTGGAACGCCCGCGCCGACCTCGCCGCCCGCGCGATGCGCCTCATCACCGACGGCGTCGTCGAGCGCGACGGCGTGAGCGGGCTCGCGTCCTCGCTGGGCTACTCGACGCGCCAGCTCACGCGCGTGCTCACCGCCGAGCTCGGCGCCGGTCCGCTCGCGCTCGCCCGCGCGCACCGCGCCCACACCGCGCGGCTGCTCATCGAGACGACGCCGCTCGGGATGGCCGACGTGGCGTTCGCGGCCGGGTTCGCGAGCGTGCGGCAGTTCAACGACACCGTCCGCGAGGTGTACGGCGTCGCGCCGACCGTGCTGCGCACCGAGGCCGGGCGCCGCCGTCCCGCGCCGGTCGCGGGCACGCTCGTGCTGCGCCTGCCGCACCGCACCCCGTTCGACGCCGACGGCCTGCTGGCGCACTTCGCGACCCGGGCGCTGCCCGGCGTCGAGGAGGTCGGGGAGGGGCGCTACGCCCGGACGCTGCGGCTGCCCCACGGTGCCGCGACCGTCGACCTCTCCCCCGCCGACGGGCACGTCCGCGCCACGCTGCGCCTGGCCGACCCCCGCGACCTCGGCCCCGCCGTCGCCCGGCTGCGCCGCCTGCTCGACCTCGACGCCGACCCCGTCGCCGTCGACGAGGTGCTCGGCGCCGACCCCGCACTCGCGGCGCGCGTCGCCGCGGTGCCGGGGATCCGGCTGCCCGGCACCGTCGACGGCGTGGAGACCGCGGTGCGGGCCGTGCTGGGGCAGCAGGTGTCCCTCGCCGCGGGCGTCACGGCCACGGGCCGGCTCGCCGCCGCGCTCGGCGACCGGCTGCCCCCCGCGCTCGCCGCGGGCGGGCCCGACCTGCTCTTCCCCACGGCCGCCGCGATCGCCGAGCACGGAGCCTCCGTGCTGACCGGGCCCGCCCGGCGGATCGCGACGGTCGTCGGGCTGGCCGCGGCCGTCGCCGACGGCTCGCTCGTGCTCGATCCCGGGCGCGACGCGGCGGGGCTGCGCGAGTCGCTGCTCGCGCTGCCCGGCGTCGGCCCGTGGACGGCCGGCTACCTCGCGATGCGGATCGTCGGCGACCCCGACGAGCTGCTCGCCACCGACCTCGCCGTGCGCCACGGCGCCGCCGCGCTCGACCTGCCGTCCGATGTGGACGGTCTGACGGCGCGCGCGGAGACCTGGAAGCCCTGGCGGTCCTACGCCGCCACCCACCTGTGGCGCTGCGCCGCAACGAGTCCCCGGAGGACGTCATGAGCACCTGGTCCACACTGGACACCCCGATCGGCCCGTTCACGGCCGTCGTCGACGAGGACGGGGCCGTGCTGGCCTCGGGCTGGACGGCCACCACCGACGACCTGCTGCCGCTGGTCCACCCGGCGCTGCGGCCGGCGTCGGTCGTCGAGGGCGACCTCGGGGCCGTCGGCGAGGCGATCACCCGCTACCACGCTGGCGAGCTGTCGGCGATCGACGACGTGCCCGTGCGGCAGCGCTCCGGGGAGTTCCTGCAGCACGCGTGGGACGTCCTGCGCACGGTGCCGGCGGGCGCGCCGGTGACCTACACCGAGTACGCCGCGAAGTCCGGGCGCCCGGCGGCGGTGCGGGCGGCGGCGTCGGCCTGCGCCCGCAACGCCGCGGCCCTGTTCGTGCCGTGCCACCGGGTGCTGCGGACCGACGGCACGCTCGGCGGGTTCCGGTGGGGGGTGGAGGTCAAGCAGCGCCTGCTGGACCACGAGCGGGCGCACTGACCTCGCCGCCCTCGCCGCCGCCGCCCCCGGTTGCCGCCGCCCCCGGTTGCAGCAAGGCCACCTTCATGACGGTTCGTTGCGTGAAGGTGGCCTTGCTGCAAGTCGGGAGGACGGGGCGGATCAGCCCGGGAGCTCCGTCGACGGCTTCAGCTGCAGCTGGTTGAAGATCGTGTTCGACTCGTCCAGCGTGCCGGTGCGGATCTCCCAGGTGTAGGGCGCGCCCTCGTAGACGCCGGTGGAGATGACCACCCCGTTGCTGTTCTGCACGGTGTACAGCGGGCCCTGGTTGACGCCGCCCACCTGCCACTGGTCGAACTCCTCGACGCGCGGGCCCAGGTCGGCCGTCTCCTGGTACCAGGCCTGCGCGGCCTCCTGGTCGGGCCACTGCGCGAAGACGACCTCGGCGCTGGGCGCGACGGCGGAGTAGTCGCAGGTGGAGGCCTCGGTCGGGAGGACGCCGGTGCTGGTGCGCACGGTCTGGTCCGACGCGGCGCAGGTCGAGTCGGCGGCGTCCGGGAAGACCGAGGCCAGCTGGCCGGCCGCGGCGGGCGCGCTGGTGGCGGCCGCGGTGGTGGTGGGGGCGGAGAGGGCGGACGTCGGCGCGGGTGCTGGCGGCGCCTGCGCCGGGACGGTGCCGCCGCCGCACGCGGCCGCGCTCACCAGGACGAGCGCCCCGGCCGCGATCCGGATCCCGACCCTCAACGAACTTCCGTGCACGACTGCTCCTCCTGGCCCGCGCGGCGGCCGGGTCCGTTCCCGACCTGCTCCGGCGACGATCTCCGCCGCTACCTCGCAGGACCGCGGGCGACCGTTACAACCGCCCGGCCACCCGGCCCCCGTCCGCCCGGCCCCGGCGCGCCCGGTCCCCGTCCACGCGGCCCCCGTCCCCCCGGCCCCGGCCCTCTGGCGTCCGCCCCTCTCCACCGGTTGCAGCAAGGCCACCTTGACGCAACGAACCGTCAGCAAGGTGGCCTTGCTGCAACTCGGGGCGGGGCGGGGCGGCGGGGGGGGCGGGCGGGCGGCGGGGGGCGAGGCGGGGGGCGGCGCGGGGGGCCGGAGCGGGTGCGCACGGCCGGCTCGCACAGACGTTCGACCGCTCACCGATCCGTGGCGACCTCCGGCCCGCGGCCCGGCGCGTCCGGGCGGGATCTGTCGGGGGTCCGTTGCACGCTGTCGCCGTGGACACCGCCGTGCTTCTCCTCGGCCTGCTCGTCGGGCTGGCGCTGGGCGCCGCAGGCGCGTGGGCGCTGGTCTCCGCCCGCGCGCGGGCCACGGTCGCGGAGGCCGCGCGCACCGCGGCCGACCAGAGCGCCATGGCCCGGGCCGACGCCGCGGGCGTGCGGGCCGAGCGGGCCGGGCTCGTCGCCCGGGTCGACGCGCTCGACCGGCAGCTGGGCCAGGCGCTCGAGCGGCTGCGCGCCGCCGAGTCCGACGCCGCGGGCGCGCACGCCGCGCTGCGCAGCGAGCGCGAGGCGGCCGGGGCCCGCGAGGCCCTGCTCACCCGCCGCGACGCCGAGCTCAAGGAGGCGTTCGGCGCGCTGTCGGCCGACGCGCTGGCGCGCAACAACGAGCAGTTCGTGGCGCTCGCCGAGGGCCGGCTCAAGGAGGCCACGGCCGCTCTGCACGCCAAGGCCGACGGCGACGCCGCCGCCCGCGCCCACGCGATCTCCGCGCTGCTCGACCCGATGACGTCCACGCTGCGGCGCGTCGAGGGGCAGCTGCGCGACGTCGAGAAGGAGCGCGAGTCGGCCTACGCCGGGCTGCGCGAGCAGGTCGCCACGATGCACCGCAGCTCCGAGCAGCTCCAGCACGAGACGAAGTCACTGGTCAACGCGCTGCGGGCGCCTCAGGTGCGGGGCCGGTGGGGCGAGCTGCAGCTGGAGCGGATCGTGCAGCTCGCCGGCATGGTCGAGCACTGCGACTTCTCCACGCAGGTCACCGGCCAGGGCGAGGACGGCGGCGTGCGGCCCGACATGGTCGTGCACCTCGCGGGCGGCAAGCAGGTCGTCGTCGACGCCAAGGTGCCGTTCGCGGCGTACCTCGAGGCCGTGGAGAGCCGCGACGAGGCCACGCACCGGGAGCGGCTCACCGCGCACGCGCGCCAGCTGCGCCAGCACGTCGACACGCTGTCGGGCAAGAGCTACTGGGCCGCGTTCCAGCCCTCGCCGGAGTTCGTGGTGCTGTTCGTGCCGGGCGACCCGTTCCTGGAGGCCGCGCTGCAGGCCGACCCGTCGCTCATGGAGCACGCGTTCGCCAGCAACGTCGTGATCGCCACGCCCACCACGCTGATCGCGCTGCTGCGCACGGTCGCGTACTCGTGGCGGCAGGAGGCGCTGGCGCGCAACGCCGCGCAGGTCCACCAGCTCGGCAAGGAGCTGCACGGCCGGCTGGCCACGATGGGCACGCACGTCGCGAAGCTGGGGCGCAGCCTCGACGCCGCCGTCGGCAGCTACAACCAGACCGTCAGCTCGCTGGAGGCGCGCGTGCTGGTCACCGCGCGCAAGCTCACCGACCTCGAGGTGGCCGACGACGAGCTCGCCGCGCCCGGCCAGATCGAGCGCGCGCCGCGCGTCATCGCCGCGCCGGAGCTGGTGGCGTCGGCGGCCGACGCGCTGGTCGCCCTGCACAGGGACCAGACACAGCACGAACGTGAGCGCCGTCATGACGAGGAGAGCGGCGAGCCCCGGGCTAATCTTGGGCGGTGACCGCCGCTCCCGCCCGCACCGTCGACGTGGCCGAGCGCGGCGCCGGCGGCCGCTGGCCGGTGCCGGACCGCTCGGTGATCGCCACCGTGCTCGGCGTGCCCCCACTGGCCGCCGTCGGGCTCGCGGCCGCGCTCACGCTGCTGGGCGTCGTCGCCGACCTGTTCCGGATCGGCACGCTCGGTGCCGTGTTCACGGTCTGCTACCTCGGCGGGTGCGTCCTGTCGGTGGCGTGGGTGCGCCGGCGCAGCCTGTTCGCGCCGATGGTGTCGCCGCCGCTGCTGCTCGCGATCGCGGTGCCGGTGGTCGTGCTGCTCGCCGGCTCGCCGCGCCCGGGCACCGGCATCTCCGAGCGGCTCATCACGATCGGTGCGCCGCTCGTCAACAGCTTCCCGATCATGGCCTGGACCACCGCCGCCGTGCTCGCGCTGGGCGTCGGGCGGATCCTGGCCCAGCGCGCGGCCGTCGAGGCCGCGCGCCCGGCCGAGGGCAAGCGCAGCGCGGGCGGGCGCCGCGGCACGGTGCGGGCCACGGCCGCGAGCGTGAAGGCGGGGGCGAAGGCCGCTAGCGCGAAGCGCGCGACGGGCGCAGCTCGCGCGGCAACGAGAAGGTCAGCGTCTCCTCCGCCGTCGTGATCTCCTCGACGGAGCCGAATCCGTGCTCGGCGAGCTTGTCGAGGACGCCGCGCACCAGCACCTCGGGCACCGACGCCCCGCTGGTGACGCCCACGGTCTCGACGCCGTCGAGCCAGGCGTCGTCGATCTCCCGGGCGTAGTCGATCAGGTACGACGCCCCGGCGCCCGCCTGCAGCGCCACCTCGACCAGCCGCACCGAGTTCGACGAGTTGGTCGAGCCGACGACGAGCACGAGGTCGCACCGCGCGGCCATCGCCTTCACCGCGACCTGGCGGTTCTGCGTGGCGTAGCAGATGTCGTCGCTCGGCGGGTTCTGCAGCGACGGGAAGCGCTCGCGCAGCGCGCGGACGGTGTCCATCGTCTCGTCGACCGACAGCGTGGTCTGGGAGAGCCAGATGACCTTGTCGGGGTCGCGGACGGTCACGTTCGCGACGTCCTCGGCGGTCTCGACGAGCTGGATGTGCTGCGGCGCCTCGCCCGCGGTGCCCTCGACCTCCTCGTGGCCGTGGTGCCCGACCAGCAGGATGTCGTAGTCCTCGCGGGCGAAGCGCTTCGCCTCGTGGTGCACCTTCGTGACCAGCGGGCAGGTGGCGTCGATCGTGCGGAGCTCGCGCTCGGCGGCCTGGGCGTGCACCGCGGGCGAGACGCCGTGCGCGGAGAACACGACGAGAGCGCCGGTGGGGACCTCGTCGGTCTCGTCGACGAAGATCGCGCCGCGGGCCTCCAGGGTCTCGACGACGTGACGGTTGTGCACGATCTGCTTGCGGACGTACACCGGCGCGCCGTGCTGTTCCAGGGCGAGCTCCACGGCCTCGACGGCGCGGTCGACGCCGGCGCAGTAGCCGCGCGGCTTGGCGAGCAGGACGCGCTTCGCGGTTCCGGACATGCCCCCAGCCTACGGACGGGCCGCGGACCGGGCCGCTCATCGTGTCCCGTCGCACCCCACCCCGGGCTGCCGCGGGCGCGGCAGCAGGCGAGACTGTGTCCCATGAAGCCGCTGCCCCTGCCGGTGCGCCTCGCCGCCGGCATCGTCGCCCTCGCCGTGGAGCAGGCCCGGGACCTGCCGCGGCTCGTCGTCGAGT
The DNA here is from genome assembly GCF_013155125.1 of Pseudonocardia broussonetiae. Classification (NCBI taxonomy): domain Bacteria; kingdom Bacillati; phylum Actinomycetota; class Actinomycetes; order Pseudonocardiales; family Pseudonocardiaceae; genus Pseudonocardia; species Pseudonocardia broussonetiae. The sequence goes on from NZ_CP053564.1 coordinate 695,878, forward strand.
TCCCCGTCACCGCCGTGAGCCAGGCCCTGCAGGCGTCGATGCGCGTGCAGCAGAAGGTCACCGAGGTCGCCATCAAGGGCGACCGCGCGCTGGGCGCCCTGCGCCCGGTCGAGGAGAAGCCGAGCTGGGCGACGTTCGACGAGGACGAGCCGCGCACCAACGGCTCCGTCACCGAGCTCCGCCGCGGCGGACGACCGGCCGCCGCGCCGCGCACCCGCCCGCCCGGCGTCCGCGTGACGGAGCCGCCCGCGGGCCCGCCGACCCGGCCCGCCGGCACGCGCGTGACCGAGCCCCCGGCGCCCGGGACGGTCCCGCCCGCCGCGACGTCCCCCGCCGCCGAGAAGTCCGCCACCGCGAAGCCCGCCACCGCGGAGCCCGCCACGAAGCCCGCCCCGAAGCCCGCCGCGCCGAAGGCCCCCGCGGCCAAGGCCCCGGCAGCACCGGAGCCGGCCGCGCCGGAGCCCGCCGCGGCGCCGGAGCCCGCGAAGGACACCGACGGCGCCCCGGCGAAGGCCGTCGAGCCCGCACCGGAGAAGCCCGCCCTCGAGGCCGGGCCCACGCCGTCGCCGACCACCGCACCGCCCGCGATCGAGCCCACCCCGGCCCGCACCTCCACCCCCGTGCCGGTCGTGCGCGAGAAGCCCGTGCCCAGCACGCCGAAGAAGGCCCCCACCGGCGGACCGGCCGCGCTGCCCGAGTACCCGGGGCTGACGATCCCGCAGCTGCGGGCGAAGCTGCGCACGCTGAAGCCGGCCGACCTGCAGGCGCTCCTGGAGTGGGAGCGGGCGCACGAGGCGCGGCCGCCGTTCGTCACGATGCTGACCAACCGGATCACCACGGTCTCGGAGGCATGAGCCGACCGACCCCGACGCCCGCGACCACGCCGGAGCAGCCCTGGCCGGTCCGGACGGTCGCGCGCAAGATCGCCGAGTGGGTCGACCGCCTCGGGGCGGTGTGGGTCGAGGGGCAGCTCGCGCAGGTCACCGCGCGGGCGGGCACCGGCACGGCGTTCCTCGTGCTGCGCGACCCCGCCGCCGACGTGTCGCTGCAGCTCACGGCGCCGATCGGGCTCGTGCGCGACGGCGGGCCCGCCGTGGCCGAGGGCAACCGCGTCGTCGTGCACGGCAGGCCGTCGTTCTTCCTGGGCCGCGGCACGCTGAGCCTGCGGGTCACCGAGATCCGCGCCGTCGGCATCGGCGAGCTCCTGGCGCGGATCGAGCGGCTGCGCAAGCTGCTCGCCGCCGAGGGGCTGTTCGACCCCGCCCGCAAGCGCCGCCCGCCGTTCCTGCCGCGCTGCATCGGCCTGGTCACCGGGCGCGCGTCGGCGGCCGAGCACGACGTCGTCTCGAACGCGACGGCCCGCTGGCCCGCGGCGCGCTTCCGCATCGAGCACGTCGCGACGCAGGGCGCGCTGTCGGTGCCGCAGATCGTCGACGCGATCGCCCGGCTGGACCGCGACGCCGACGTCGACGTCATCGTGCTCGCCCGCGGCGGCGGCAGCGTCGAGGACCTCCTGCCCTTCTCCGACGAGACGCTGTGCCGCGCCGTCGCCGAGTGCCGCACGCCCGTCGTCTCGGCGATCGGGCACGAGCCGGACACCCCGCTCGTCGACCACGTCGCCGACGTCCGCTGCTCCACACCCACCGAGGCGGGCCGGCGCCTGGTTCCCGACCTCGCCGAGGAGACCGCCCGCATCGCCGGGCTGCGCGACCGCGCCGGACGCGCGCTGGCCGGCTGGGTCGACCGCGAGGAGCGCCTGCTCGCGGCACTGCGCGCGCGCCCGGTGCTGGCCGACCCGCTGCGCCTGCTCGACGCGCGGCACACCGACGTGGAGCGGTTGCGGGAGTCGGCGCACGCGTGCCTGGTGCGCGGCCTCGACCGGCGCGGCACGGAGGTCGAGCACCTGCGCGCCCGGCTGACGACGCTGGGGCCGGCGGCCACGCTCGCGCGCGGGTACGCGATCGTGCAGCGCGTCGTCGACGGGAAGGGGCCGCCGCCAGTGCTGCGCTCGGTCGACGAGGTGGCCGACGGGGACCGGCTGCGCATCCGCGTCGGCGACGGGGCGGTGCTCGCCACGGTGGCCGCCGAGGCCCCGCCGAAGAAGAGGACAGCACGCAAGCGCGCCCCGGCCGGGGCCGGGACGGGGAGCACCGATGGCTGAGCCGGTGGAGTCGCTGGGCTACGAGCAGGCGCGCGACGAGCTCGTGGAGGTGGTGCGCGCGCTGGAGGCGGGCGGGCTGTCGCTCGACGAGTCGGTCGCGCTGTGGGAGCGCGGCGAGGCGCTGGCCGCGCGCTGCGAGGAGCAGCTCGCCGGTGCCCGTGAGCGCGTGCAGACCGCGCTCGACGCCCGCGCCGACTGAGTGACGACTAGGCCGGCAGGGCCTCGCCGGTGAGCACGCCGCCCGCGAGGGCCTGGAAGTCCTGCTCGGAGCCGCTGCCGGTGATCAGCAGGCGCACGCCGTCGAGCTCGCCGATCCAGATCGGCTCGTCGCCCTGGGCCCCGTAGACGACGAACGCGAGCCCGCCGACGTCGGTGGTGCCCCGCGCGGGTGCGCCGCCCGCCCCCGCCTCGGACACGAGCAGCGCCTCCTCGGTGCCGTCGCTCTGCACGAGCCGGAGGTAGCGGCCCTCGGGCGTCAGGTACCCGGTGCGCACGACGCGGCCCGACGCCGGGTCGGCCGGGTCGACGCGGTCCTGGTCGACGGCGTTGGAGCGCCAGCCCGGGGGCACGGCGGGCACGCGCAGCGCGAACGGCACGTCGGCGGCCAGCGCGCGCAGCTCCGCCGGCGCGTCGACGACGGGCAGTGCGGACGGGTCGACCGACGGCCCGCCCGGGCTGAACGCGCAGCCGCGGGTGACCCCGCCGACCACGAGGACGACGAGCACCAGCACGCCGATCGCGACGACCATGTCGCGCACCGTCATCGCGGAGCGCGGCGGCTTGCGGGGAGCGGGATCGGTCACGGGCCCCATCATCCCCGGCGCCACGAGCGACCGCCGTCTCACCTCGCTCGCACCCCACGGGCGCGGGCGATCTGCGAGGATCGGGCGACACCCGAACGAGTCACCACCCCCGCCCGGGCACGGCGGGGGTCGCCGCGCGTCCCACGGCGCGGAGCCACGACAGCAGGAGGCCGCAGATGACCACCGCCGCGAACGCCACGCCGAGGCGCCGGGAGGCGCCCGACCGCAACCTCGCGATGGAGCTCGTCCGCGTCACCGAGGCGGCGGCGATGGCGGCGGGCCGGTGGGTCGGGCGCGGCGACAAGAACGGCGGCGACGGCGCGGCGGTCGACGCGATGCGCCAGCTCATCGGCAGCGTCTCGATGCGCGGCGTGGTGGTGATCGGCGAGGGCGAGAAGGACGAGGCGCCCATGCTGTTCAACGGCGAGGAGGTCGGCAACGGCGAGGGCGCGTGGTGCGACGTCGCCGTCGACCCGATCGACGGCACCACGCTGATGGCCAAGGGCATGCCCAACTCGGTGGCGGTGCTCGCGGTGGCCGAGCGGGGCGCGATGTTCGACCCGTCGGCCGTGTTCTACATGGAGAAGCTGGCCGTCGGGCCGGAGGCCGCCGACGTCATCGACCTCACCGCCCCCGTCGCCGAGAACATCCGGCGGGTCGCCGCGGCCAAGCACCTGCACGTCACCGACGTCACGGTCTGCGTGCTCGACCGCCCGCGCCACGAGCAGCTCATCGCCGACATCCGCCGCACCGGTGCGCGCATCCACTTCCTCTCCGACGGCGACGTCGCCGGGGCCATCTCCGCGGCCCGCCCGAACACCGGCGTCGACATGCTCTACGGGATCGGCGGCACGCCCGAGGGCATCATCACCGCGGCCGCGATGAAGTGCATGGGCGGCGCGATGCAGGGCCGGCTGTGGCCCAAGGACGACGAGGAGCGCGCGCGGGCGATCGCGGCGGGCCACGACCTCGACCGCGTCCTCACCGCCGACGAGCTCGTGCGCGGCGACAACGTGTTCTTCTGCGCCACCGGCATCACCGACGGCGACCTGCTGCGCGGGGTGCACTACCGCGGCGGCGGCTGCACGACGCAGTCGATCGTCATGCGCTCCAAGTCGGGCACCGTCCGCATGATCGACGGCTACCACCGGCTCACGAAGCTGCGCGAGTACTCCTCGGTCGACTTCGACCTCTCCGACGAGCAGATCTCCGAGCACGACGCCGCGCCGCCGCTGCCCTGACCGCCCGGCGGCTGACCTGGCGATCCCCGTGATCGGATCGTGAGCGCAGGACCACCCGATCGAGCTTGATCGCCGTCGGGCCGCGGCGGATGCTACTGCGGGGAACCGGTCGGTGACGGTCGGTCGGGCGCGGGGGTGGCCATGCGGGTCCGTCGGGTGTTGTCGCTGCTGGTCGTCGTCGCGCTGACGGGGCTGCTGAGCGGGGCCGGGGGCGGCGCCGTGGCGACCGCCGAGGCCGCCGCCGTCGCCGCGGTCCGGCTGCTGCCCCTGCGGCTGCAGGAGGCGGCGATCGCGCCGGCGGCGCCCGCGCTGGCCCCGGCCGTCCGGGCCCCGGTCGTCGTCCCCGTCCCCGTCGCGCCGGTCGTGCAGGTCCCCGCTCCCGTCGTGGAGGCACCGGCCCCGGTCGTGGCCCGCGCCGTCGCCGGCACGCCCTGCGTCAGCACCGCGCGGGCCTGCATCGAGCTGTCGAGCGACCGGGCGTGGCTGATCCGGGACGGGGAGGTGTCCTACGGCCCGGTGCCGATCACGTCCGGGCGTCCGGGCTTCCGCACGCCGCCGGGCTCGTTCGCGGTCACGTTCCACAGCCGCGACCACATCAGCTCGATCTACGACGCCCCGATGCCGTACTCGGTGTTCTTCAACGGCGGCATCGCGTTCCACCAGGGCAGCCTCAGCCAGCAGTCACACGGCTGCATCCACCTCTCCCGCACCGCCGCCCGGGAGTTCTTCGACTCGCTCGTCCGGGGCGACGTCGTCCAGGTCGTCCGGTAGGCCGCCGGGGCAGGGGCGCCACCCGGCGGCTGCACGGGGCGTGCGTCACTCGGGGCTGCACGACGGCGCCCCCGCGAGAACACTGGCGGCATGGTCGACGACGACGCGTTCCGTATCGAGCACGACACCATGGGCGAGGTCCGGGTTCCCGCCGACGCGCTGTGGCGCGCGCAGACCCAGCGGGCCGTGGAGAACTTCCCGATCTCCGGGCGCGGGCTGGAGCGGGCGCAGATCCGTGCGCTCGGGCTGGTCAAGGCCGCGGCCGCGCGCGTCAACGGGGAGATCGGCGTGCTGGCGCCGGAGCTGGCGAAGGCCATCGCGGCCGCCGCCGACGAGGTGGCCGCGGGCCAGCACGACGCGCACTTCCCCGTCGACGTGTTCCAGACCGGCTCGGGCACGAGCTCGAACATGAACGCCAACGAGGTGATCGCCTCGCTGGCCGCCCGCGCCGGCGTCGAGCTGCACCCGAACGACCACGTCAACGCGTCGCAGTCGTCCAACGACGTCTTCCCGACGACGATCCACCTGGCCGCCACCGAGGCGCTGGCCACCGACGCCGCGCCGGCGCTCGACCACCTCGCCGCCGCGCTCCAGCGCCGCGCCGCCGAGTGGGTCGACGTCGTGACCGCGGGGCGCACCCACCTCATGGACGCCGTGCCGATCACGCTCGGGCAGGAGGCCGGGGGCTGGGCGACGCAGGCCGCGTACGGCGCCGCCCGCGTCCGCGACGCGCTGCCCCGCCTGGGCCAGCTGCCGATCGGCGGCACCGCCGTCGGCACCGGCCTGAACGCGCCCGCGGGCTTCGGCGCCGGCGTCGTGGAGCAGCTGCGCGCGGCCACCGGGCTCGAGGACCTGTCCGAGGCGCCCGACCACATCGAGGCCCAGGGCGCGCGCGACGGGCTCGTCGAGGCATCCGGGGCGCTGCGGACGGCCGCCGTCAGCCTGTTCAAGATCGCCAACGACATCCGCTGGCTCGGCTCGGGCCCGCGCACCGGCCTCGCCGAGCTGCACCTGCCCGACCTGCAGCCCGGCAGCTCGATCATGCCCGGCAAGGTCAACCCGGTGATCTGCGAGGCCGCGATGATGGTGGCCGCGCAGGTGATCGGCAACGACGCGACCGTCGCGTTCTCCGGCACGCAGGGCAACCTGCAGCTCAACGTGATGATGCCGGTGATGGCCCGCAACGTCCTGGAGTCGGCGCGGCTGCTGGCGAACGCGGCGCGGCTGCTCGCGGACAAGGTCGTCGACGGCATGGCGGCCGACGTCGAGCGCACCCGGGAGCTGGCCGAGTCGAGCCCGGCGATCGTCACGCCGCTCAACAAGTACCTCGGCTACGAGGAGGCGGCGTCGATCGCGAAGCAGTCGCTCAAGGAGAAGCGCACGATCCGCGAGGTGGTGCTGGAGCGCGGGCACGTCGAGTCCGGGAAGCTCACCGCCGCCCAGCTCGACCAGGCGCTCGACGTCCTGGCGATGGCGCGCGGGGGGCGCTGACGGCGGTCCGTCACGGTCCGGCGTCGAAGCCACCCGGACACCGTCCCGACCCTCCCCCGACCGGTGATCGTCACGATACGGTCGGATCCGCGGTGCAGGCTGCGCCGGTCCGGCGCGCGCCGGCTCTGCGAGGAGGAGTACCTGATGACGGTGTTACGGCGTCTGCTGGCGGTGGCTGCCGTCGGCGCCACCCTGACGGTGACGGGGTGCGTGAGCTCCGGCGGGGGCGGCGGCGCGGCGCCGGCCGCCGACGGCACCGACTGGGCCACCGCCACCTCGGCGGAGGCCGGCGGCGGCTTCGACGCGCTCGTGGAGGCCGCGAAGGCCGAGGGCACGCTCAACGTCATCGCGCTGCCCCCGGACTGGGCCAACTACGGCGAGATGATCTCGACGTTCGAGGAGACCTACGGGATCACCGTGGAGTCGGCCAACCCCGAGGGCTCCAGCCAGGACGAGATCAACGCCGTCCAGCAGCTGGGCACGCAGGAGCGCGCCCCCGACGTGCTCGACCTCGGGCAGTCCTTCGCCAACTCCAACGTCGACCTGTTCGCGCCCTACCAGGTGCAGACCTGGGACTCGATCCCCGCGGAGAACAAGGACGCCAACGGGGCCTGGGTCAACGACTACGGCGGCTTCATCTCCATCGGCTGCAACGCGAGCCTCGTCGCGAACTGCCCGCAGACCTTCGCCGACCTCGCGAAGCCCGAGTACGCGGGGCAGGTCGCGCTCAACGGCGACCCGACGTCGTCCGCGTCGGCCTTCGCCGGCGTCTGGGCGGCCGCGCTGGCGGGCGGCGGCTCGCTCGACGACATCACCCCGGGCGTGACGTTCTTCGGGCAGCTCGCCGACAGCGGCAACCTGCTCCTCGTCGACCCGACGCCGGCCACCATCGAGAGCGGCCAGACCCCGATCGTCCTCGACTGGGACTACCTGAACCTCACCCAGGCCGAGAAGGTGGCGCCGTCGTTCGAGTGGCGCGTCGCGGTGCCGTCGGACGGGCTGTTCGCGCAGTACTACGCGCAGGCGATCAACAAGAACGCGCCGCACCCGGCGGCCGCGCGGCTGTGGCAGGAGTTCCTGTACTCCGACGTGGGCCAGAACCTCTGGCTGGCCGGCAAGGCCCGCCCGGCGCGCCTGACCGACATGCAGACCGCGGGCACGGCCGACCCGGCGCTGGTGTCAGTGCTGCCGCCGGTCGCCGGCGAGCCGCAGTTCCCGACGCAGGAGCAGACCGACGCGGCCAACGCCGTCGTCGCCCAGAACTGGGCCACGGCGACCTCCTGAGATGACGCTCCTGGAAGCTCCGACCGCACCACCCGAGAAGGTGCGGTCGGAGCGCTCCTGGCGGGCGGCGCTGGGCCTGCTGCCGTTCGTCGCCTACCTGCTCGTGTTCCTCGGCGGGCCGCTGTACTTCGTGATCAGCGGGGCGCTGTCGGACGCCGACGGGCGCCCGACGCTCGACAACGTCATCGCCTCGGTCACGCAGCCGCAGTACCGGGCGGCGTTCACCTCGAGCATCGTGCTGTCCGCGGGCACGGCCGTGATCGGCGCGGTCGCCGGCGCCTTCCTCGCGCAGGCCGTGCTGACCAGCCGCCCGACGAGTCCGCTGCGCCGGATCGTGTCGACGGCGTCGGGCGTGCTCGCCTACTTCGGCGGCGTGCCGCTGGCGTTCGCGTTCATCGCCGCGCTCGGCCAGACCGGGCTCGCGACGCAGTTCCTGAAGTCGGCGGGCGTCGACCTCTACGCGTCCGGCTTCCGCATCGACTCCCTCACGGGCCTCGCGCTCACCTACGTCTACTTCCAGATCCCGCTCATGGTCATCCTCATCACCCCCGCGCTGGAGGGCCTGGTGCCGCAGTGGCGCGAGGCCGCGGAGAACCTCGGGGCGTCGGCGTGGACGTACTGGCGGCGGATCGCGCTGCCCGTGCTCGCCCCGGCGCTCGGCGGCGCCACGCTGGTGCTGTTCGGCAACGCGTTCGCCGCGTACGCCACCGCGCTCGCCCTGACCAGCGGCTCGATCCCGCTGCTGCCCACGGCGATCGCGTCGGCGCTGTCGGGCAACGTGCTCGCGGGCGCGCAGAACGTCGGCCTCGCGCTCGGCCTCGACATGGTGCTCGTGATCGCCGTCGTCATGGTCGGGTACGTGCTGCTGCAGCGCCGGGCGTCGAGGTGGCAGGCGCGGTGAGGGGCCGTCGCTGGCGGGTCGTCGTCCTCGGCCTCGCGCTCGTCTACTTCCTGGTGCCGCTGCTGTCGGCCGCGGAGTTCAGCCTGCGCACCCCCGGTGGCGGGTACGGCGTCGCCAACTACCTGACGATCTTCGGCGACGAGGTGCTGCTGTCGTCGCTGCTGGTGTCGCTGCAGATCGCCGTCGTCACCGCGGTGCTGGTGCTGCTGCTCGTCGTCCCCACCGCGGTGTGGGTGCGGCTGCGCTTCCCGGCCGCCGCGGCGCTGCTGGAGAGCGCGACGATCCTGCCGATCGTCGTGCCGCCGGTCGTGATGGCGGCGGGGATCGCGTTCGTCCAGGCCAACCTCGGCGGCCCGGTGTTCCGCACGCTGTTCGCGTCCTCGTTCACCGCGCTCACCCCGTTCTACGTGGTGCTCGCGCTGCCCTTCGCCTACCGCGCCGTCGACAACGGGCTGGCCGCCGTCCCGCTGCGCACGCTCGTGGAGGCCGCCCGCAACCTCGGCGCCTCCCTGCCCACCGCGCTGTGGCGGGTGGTCCTGCCGGCCATCCGCAGCGCCGTGCTCGGGGCGGCGTTCCTCACGCTCGCGCTCGTGCTCGGCGAGATCGTCATCGCCCGGATCCTGCTGTACGGCGACACGTTCCCGGTCGCGATCGTCGAGGTCGGGCGCAGCCAAGCCGGCGTGGCCGTCGCGCTGACGCTGGCCAGCCTCGTCCTGACCTGGCTGCTGCTGCTCGCGGTCTCGTTCGCCGGATCGTCTCGGAGGAGCACCCCATGACCGACCTCGCCACCGCACGCGCGGACACGCAGCGGGGCACCACCGTCGAGTTCCGCGGCGTGCGCCGCAGCTACGGCACGACGCACGCCCTCGACGGCCTCGACCTGGTGCTCGCGCCCGGCGAGCTGCTCGCCCTGCTCGGCCCGTCGGGCTGCGGGAAGACCACGGCGCTGCGCCTGCTCGCGGGCTTCGACACCCCGACGTCGGGGTCGATCCTGGTCGGCGGCAAGGACGTCACCGACGTCCCGGCGGCCAAGCGCGACACCGGCATGGTGTTCCAGGCGTACTCGCTGTTCCCGACGATGACCGCGGCGGAGAACGTCGCGTTCGGGCTGCGGGTGCGCCGCGTCGCCCCGGCGAAGCGGACGGCCCGCGCCGCCGAGCTCCTCGACCTCGTCGGGCTGGGCGACCGCGGCGGCGCCTACCCCCACCAGCTCTCCGGCGGGCAGCAGCAGCGGGTGGCACTGGCCCGCGCGCTCGCCGTCTCCCCGGCCGTCCTGCTGCTCGACGAACCGCTGTCGGCGCTCGACGCCCGCGTCCGCGTGCAGCTGCGCGACGAGATCCGGCGGCTGCAGCTCGCCGAGGGCATCACCACGCTGTTCGTCACGCACGACCAGGCCGAGGCGCTCGCCGTCGCCGACCGGGTCGCGGTCCTCAACGCCGGGCGCCTGGAGCAGGTGGGCACGCCGCAGGAGGTCTACTCGTCGCCGTCGACGGAGTTCGTCGCCGAGTTCGTCGGGGTGATGAACCGCGTCCCGGTGTCCGGGTCGACGATCACGCCCGGCGCGCCGGAGCGCCAGGTGCGCCCCGAGGAGCTGACGGTCGGCGGTGGCCTCCCCGGCACCGTCCTGACCAGCACGTTCCTCGGCCCCGTCACGCGGCTCGTGGTGAGCACGGAGGTCGGCGAGCTCACCGTCGACGTCGTCAGCCGCCCGGGCCTGCCGGGCATCGGCGAGCCGACCGCGGTGGCCCTGCTCGGTTGACCGACCTCACCCCACCGCGCGGCCGAACCGCTCGCCCCACTCCCTCAGCAGCTCCGGCAGCTCGGGCGGGCTGCGGACCTCGAACTCGGCGCCGAGCGAGCCGAGCACCATCGCCGGCCAGTCGAGGCTGTCGGTCGACATGCGCAGCACGCAGCGCTCCGGCCCGTCCGCCTCGACCTCGGCCCACCGCCCCACGTGCGCGGCCACCCGCTCCGCCGGCGCGTGCACCAGCACCTCGACGCCCAGCCGCGCGGTGTGCACGGTCTCCAGACCGGAGCGGACGAACGCCGCCGCGTCGCCGCCGGGGAGGTCGCGGGTGCGGAACCGGGCGCCGGTGGTGCGCGGGCCGCTCAGCCGGTCGAGCCGGAAGCTGCGCCAGTCGTGGCGGTGCAGGTCGTAGGCCACGAGGTACCAGCGCCGGCCCATCGGCACCAGCCGGTGCGGCTCGACGTGCCGGTCGGCGGCCGCGCGGCCGAGCGGGGTGTAGGCGAACTCGAGGCGCTCGGTGTCGCGGCAGGCCTGGGCGACGGCGATGAGCACGGCGGAGTCGACGGTCGGCGCGGTGCGCTCACCCCACACCAGCGGCACGGTGACCGCCCGCAGCGCGTCGACGCGCCGGCGCAGCCGCGGGGGCATGACCTGCACGACCTTGGTCAGCGCCCGCACCGCCGACTCCTCGATCCCCGACACCGCGCCCTGCGTCGCGGCCTGCATGCCGACGGCGAGCGCGACCGCCTCCTCGTCGTCGACGACCAGCGGCGGCAGCGCGGCCCCCGCCGCGAGCTGGTACCCGCCGTCGACGCCCCGGCTCGCCTCGACCGGGTAGCCGAGCTCGCGGAGCCGGTCGACGTCGCGGCGCAGGGTGCGCGGCGAGACGCCGAGCCGCTCGGCGAGGTCGGGGCCGGGCCAGTGCCGGTGGGTCTGCAGCAGCGACAGCAGCCGCAGCGTCCGCGAACTCGTGTTGGCCATGTCCCCAGTCTCGTGCCATTGCGGTCAGGAAGTGGCCGCAGCGCCCCCTAGTCTTCTCCCATGACCGACACCGAGCGCGCCGACATCCTCGAGTCCCTCGCCGCCCACCGCGGCTTCCTCCTGTTCACCGTGCAGGGCCTCACCGACGAGCAGGCGCGGCAGCGCACCACCGTCAGCGAGCTGACCCTGGGCGGGCTGATCAAGCACGTCGCCCGCACCGAGAAGGGCTGGACCGACTTCATCGAGCAGGGCCCGGCGGCGATGGAGGCCACCGAGGACAGCTGGGCCGAGCACGCCGACGGCTTCGTCCTGCGCGAGGACGAGACGCTCGCGGGCGTCCTCGCCGAGTACGCGGAGGTCGCGAAGCACACCGACGCCCTGGTGGAGAGCCTGCCGAGCCTCGACGTCGCCCACCCGCTCCCCGAGGCGCCGTGGTTCCCGGCCGGGGCCACCCGCTCGGCGCGCCGGGTGTTCGTGCACATCGTCGGCGAGACCGCGCAGCACGCGGGGCACGCCGACGTCCTGCGCGAGGCGCTCGACGGCCAGAAGACGATGGGCTGACGCCGTGGGCGAGAAGACCGAGATCCTCGGGTCCTCGACACCCACCGCGGCGGCCTGCGGCACGCGCTCGACGGGCTCGCCGACGCCGACGCCGCGCGCCGCCCCACCGCGAGCGCGCTGTGCCTGGGCGGCATCGTCCGGCACGTCGCCTACGCCGAGGAGATGTGGATCGACTTCGTCGTGTCGGGCGAGAAGGTCGACGACCTCGACCGCTACGCCGAGAGCTTCCGGGTGGGGCCCGGCGACACCGTGGCCGGGCTGCTCGAGCACTACGCGGCCACGGCCCGGCGCACGGACGAGGTGGTGGCCGCGCTGCCGTCGCTCGACGTGTCGCACCCGCTGCCCGACGCGCCCTGGTACCCGGACGACAGCTTCACCGCCCGGCAGGTGCTGCTGCACCTCATCGCGGAGACGAGCCGGCACGCCGGGCACGCCGACATCCTGCGCGAGACCCTCGACGGGCGGACGTCGGCGGGCTGACGGTCGGCGGCTGACGGCTGTCGGGGGTCGGTGCGAGGATCGGAGCGTGCTGTTCTCCGAGGTCGTCGCCACCTCCGCCGCGGTGGGCGCCACGCGGTCGCGCAAGGACAAGGCCGCCGCGATCGCCGCCCTGCTGCGCGCGGCCGCGCCCGGCGAGGTCGCGCCGGCCACGGCGTGGCTCTCCGGGGAGGCGCGGCAGGGCCGGATCGGCACGGGCTGGCGCACGCTGTCGGCGCTCGACGCGGCGCCGGCGGCGGAGCCCGTGCTCACCGTGGAGCGGGTCGACGCCCTGCTCGACGCGCTGGCGGGCACGTCCGGCGCCGGCTCCACCCGCCGCCGCGCGGAGCTGCTCGGCGAGCTGTTCGGCGCCGCCACCGGCGAGGAGCAGCGGTTCCTCACGCGGCTGCTCGGCGGCGAGCTCCGCCACGGCGCGCTGGAGGGCGTGATGCTCGACGCGGTGGCGGCGGCCTCGGAGCGGCCCGCGGCGTCGGTGCGGCGGGCGTTCATGCTGTCCGGGCGGCTGCCGGAGACGGCGGTCGTGGCGCTCGGCGGGGGCGACCTCGACGCGGTGGCGCTGCAGGTCGGCCGCCCCGTCCGCCCGATGCTGGCCTCCCCCGCCGCCTCGCTCGACGACGCTCTCGCCGCCCTGCCCGACTCCACCGTCGAGTTCAAGCTCGACGGCGCCCGCATCCAGGTCCACCGCGACGGCGACGACGTGCGCGTGTGGACGCGGACGCTGCGCGAGATCACCGCCGGTGTCCCGGAGCTGGTGGAGCTGGTGCGCGGGCTGCCGTGCCGCTCGGTCGTGCTCGACGGGGAGACGCTCGCCCTGCGCGACGACGGCCGCCCCCGCCCGTTCCAGGAGACGATGAGCCGCTTCGGCTCCGACACCCACGCGCTGCTGCTGCGGCCCTGGTTCTTCGACTGCCTGCACCTCGACGGCACCGACCTGCTCGACGCCCCGCTGCGCGAGCGGCTCGCGGCGCTGGAGCGCGTCGCCGGTCCGCACCGCATCCCGTCCGGCGACCCGGTCGGCATCCTCGAGCGGGCGCTCGAGGCCGGGCACGAGGGCGTCGTCGTCAAGGCGCTCGACGCGCCGTACCTGGCCGGGCGGCGGGGGAAGGCGTGGCAGAAGGTCAAGCCGGTGCACACGCTCGACCTGGTGGTGCTGGGCGCGGAGTGGGGGTTCGGTCGGCGCACGGGCTCGCTGTCCAACATCCACCTCGGCGCGCGCGACCCCGACGGCGGCGAGCCGATCATGGTCGGCAAGACGTTCAAGGGCATGACCGATGAGCTGCTGGCCTGGCAGACGGCCACGTTCCCGGCCTACACACGGGCGACCGAGGGCCACGCCGTGCTGCTGCGGCCCGAGCTCGTCGTCGAGATCGAGCTCGACGGCGCGCAGCGCAGCACCCGCTACCCGGGCGGGGTGGCGCTGCGCTTCGCCCGCGTCCTGCGCTACCGCCCCGACAAGACGCCGGCCGAGGCCGACACGATCGAGGCGGTCCGGGCCCTGCTGCCGGGTTGACCCCGACGGTGACCGGGTCGTGCTTGCCGGGGGCGGCCCGGGTCGGGAGACTGCGCGTCACCGGGATGGCCGAGCGGAGTGTGGATGACCAGCGAGATGTTCGGGCCCTACCGCCTCGAGTCGCTCATCGGCCGGGGCGGGATGGGCGAGGTGTTCCGGGCCCACGACACGATCCGCAACCGCGTCGTCGCGATCAAGCGCCTCCCCGCCTCGCTCGCGGGCGACGCCGGGTTCGAGGAGCGGTTCCGGCGCGAGGCGCAGCTCGTCGCGCGGCTCCGCGACGGGCACGTCATCCCGATCCACGACTTCGGCGAGATCGAGGGCCGGCTGTTCATCGACATGCGGCTCGTCGACGGCGCCGACCTGCGCACCGTGCTCGACTGGATCGGCCCGCTGGCGCCCGAGCGCGCGGTGCGGATCGCCGGGCAGGTGGCGCGGGCGCTCGACGCCGCGCACGCCGACGGCCTGGTGCACCGCGACGTCAAGCCGTCGAACATCCTGCTCAGCGGCGCCACCCGCGACCCGGCCCCGGACGTCGACGACTACGCCTACCTCGTCGACTTCGGCATCGTCGCCGGGGTGGAGGACGCCGCGGGCGGGCGGCTCACCGCCACCGGCGCGGCGATCGGCACCGTCGAGTACATGGCGCCGGAGCGGTTCGTGCGCGGCACCGGCGACCGCCGCGCCGACGTCTACGCCCTGGGCTGCGTCCTGCACGAGATGCTCACCGGCGGCCGGCCCTTCGAGGGCACCGGCCCCGCGCAGATGTGGGCGCACGTCCACACGCCGCCACCGCGGCCCTCGCTGCTGCGTCCCGGCCTGCCGACGGCGTTCGACGAGGTCATCGCGGCCGCGCTCGCCAAGGACCCCGACGACCGCATCCCCACTGCGGGCGAGCTCGCGAGCCGGGCCCGGGCGGCGCTGGCCACGGTCCCGGGCACCGGCCCGACCGTGCGCCACGCACCCCTCCCGGCCCCGCCGCCCTCCTCCCCCTCGGCAGCGGCACCCACCGTCGCGCCACCCACCGTCGCCCCCCGCGCGGCGGCCGCGCACCCGGCACCCGAGCCGCCGACGGCGGCCTGGCCGACGTCCGGACCCGAGGCCCCGACCCGGTTCGGCGGCGTCCCCGCCGCGGGCTCGACGGCCCGGATGCCGCAGCCGCCCCCCGGCCGCCCCGGCGGCTCCTCCGCCGGCCCGCCGCCCGGTCCGCCGCCCTCCGGCGGCGGCTCGCGGCAGTGGTGGCCGATCGCCGCCGTCGCGCTGGTCGTCGTGCTCGTCGCGGCGGGCATCGTGTGGGCGCTGAACCGGCCGACCGACGAGGCGACGCCGTCGGCCGACGCCGCGGAGACCACCACCACCACGGCCGTCGAGGAGACGCAGGTCGACGACCCGGTCACCGAGCTCACCTCGCACGCCAGCGAAGCCCTGCTGGCCACCTGCACCGAGGAGGTCGTCGTGGGCGACGGCGCCCCCGTCCGGGCCACGGCGAACTGCAGCGACTGGGGCTTCGACCTCTACTCCTCGACCGAGGAGGCGGCCACGGTGGTGCGCGACAACAGCGGCAGCACGATCGAGCCGGGTACGCCGTGCGAGACCCGTCCCCCGACCGACACCTACCACCTCCAGCGGTTCGACCGCGGCATCCTGGGCTGCCGCTCGTACGAGGGCGGCTACACCATCGAGTTCGCGGTGGAGGGCTCTCCGGTCGTCGGGGTGCGCGACGAGGGCGACGACGGCGAGACCTACGAGGTCGTCTACCAGGAGGCCCTCAGCCTGTCGGCCGAGGTGAGCTAGCGCGTAGACTCCCGTCACCGTGCGCTTCCTCGACGGTCAGACCCCCCACCAGGACCTCACCTACGACGACGTCTTCCTCGTCCCGGGTCGGTCCTCGGTCACCTCCCGCTTCGACGTCGACCTCACCACGGCCGACGGCACGGGGGCGACCGTGCCGGTCGTCGCCGCGAACATGACGGCCGTCGCCGGGCGGCGGATGGCCGAGACGCTGGCCCGCCGCGGCGCGCTCACGGTGCTCCCGCAGGACGTCGCGCCCGAGGCCGTCGCGGAGATCGTGGCCTGGATCAAGTCGCGCCACCCCGTCTGGGACACCCCGCTCGTGCTCACCCCGGCCGACGCCGTCGCCGACGCGCTCAACCTGCTGCCCAAGCGCGCGCACGGAGCCGTGGTGGTCGTCGACGAGCAGGGCCGCCCGGTCGGCACCGTCGACGAGGCCGCGTGCTCGGGCGTCGACCGCTTCACCCGCCTCGCCGACGTCCTCGACCCCGACTCGCTCGTCGTGCCGCTGGGTACCGCGCCGCGCGAGGTGTTCGAGTCCGGGCGGCGGGTCGTGCTCGGCGTCGACGGCGACGGGCGCCTCGCCGGGCTGCTCACCCCGCTCGGCGCGCTGCGCGCGGAGGTCTACGAGCCGACGCTCGACGCGCAGGGCCGGCTGCGCACCGCGGCGGCCGTCGGCATCAACGGCGACGTGGCCGTCAAGGCGAAGGCGCTGCTCGAGGCCGGGGTCGACGTGCTCGTCGTCGACACCGCCCACGGGCACCAGGACAAGATGCTCGACGCGCTGCGCGCGGTCCGGTCCGCGGTCGGCGACGCGCCGGTGCCGGTCGTGGCGGGCAACGTCGTGACGGCGCAGGGCGTGCGCGACCTGGCCGCGGCGGGCGCCGACGTCGTCAAGGTCGGCGTCGGGCCGGGCGCCATGTGCACGACCCGCATGATGACCGGCGTCGGGCGGCCGCAGTTCTCCGCGGTGCTCGAGTGCGCGGCGGCCGGGCGTGAGCACGGCGTGCACGTCTGGGCCGACGGCGGCGTCCGCCACCCCCGCGACGTCGCACTGGCCCTGGCCGCGGGCGCGTCGGCGGTGATGATCGGGTCGTGGCTCGCCGGCACCTACGAGTCGCCCGGCGACCTGCTGCGCGACGAGGGCGGCCGTGCCTACAAGGAGTCGTTCGGCATGGCCAGCAAGCGGGCGGTCAGCGCCCGCACCCGCGGCGACGGCGGCTTCGAGCGCGCGCTGAAGGGCCTGTTCGAGGAGGGCATCTCCTCGAGCCGGCAGATGCTCGACCCGCAGCGCCCGGGCGTCGAGGACGTGCTGGACGGCATCTGCTCCGGCGTGCGCAGCGCCGCGACGTACGCGGGCGCCCGCACCCTGGGCGAGCTGCACGAGCGCGCGGTGATCGGCGTGCAGACGACAGCGGGCTTCACCGAGGGCACGCCGCACGGCCTGTAGCGCGGCACGGGGGGGAATGGGGCCCGCGCGGCCGGTGTTGCCGCGGGCATGAGAATCGGCATCATCGGTGCGGGCCACATCGGCGGCACCCTCACCCGCAAGCTCGCCGCGCTCGGCCACGACGTCCACGTGGCGAACTCCCGCGACCCGCAGACCCTCGCGGACCTCGCGGCGGAGACTGGCGCGACGGCCGTGTGGGCCGCGGACGCGGCCACCGACGCCGACGTCGTGATCGTCAGCATCCCGCAGAAGAACGTGCCGGACCTGGCCGCCGGCATCGTCGCGAAGGCGAAGCCGGGCGCCCCCGTGATCGAGACGAACAACTACTACCCGCAGCAGCGCGACGGCCGCATCGCCGCCATCGAGGAGGGCGCGCCGGAGAGCGTGTGGGTCGCCGAGCAGCTCGGCGCGCCGGTCGTCAAGATCTTCAACGGCATCTACTGGAAGCACCTGCTGGAGCGCGGCCTGCCCGCCGGCGCCGAGGGCCGGATCGCGCTGCCGGTGGCCGGGGCGGACGGGCCGGCCAAGCAGGTCGCGCTCGACCTCGTGGACCAGCTCGGCTTCGACCCCGTCGACGCGGGGACCCTCGACGACTCGTGGCGCCAGCAGCCCGGCACGCCGGTCTACGGCAAGGACTACGACGCGGAGCGGACGCGCCAGGCCCTCGCCGAGGCCGTGCCCGGGCGTCCGGCGGAGTTCCGCGCGGCCTGAGCGGGAACACCCCCGGGAACACGGACACCGGGGCCCGCCGTGGCCCCGGTGTCCGCGCCCGACCGGTCAGGCCTGCGGTCCCTCCAGCATCTCCGTGACCAGCGCGGCGATCGGGCTGCGCTCGCTGCGGGTGAGGGTGACGTGGGCGAACAGCGGGTGCCCCTTCAGCTTCTCGATCACGGCCTGGACGCCGTCGTGGCGGCCGACCCGCAGGTTGTCGCGCTGGGCGACGTCGTGGGTGAGCACCACGCGGCTGGCCGTGCCGAGGCGGGAGAGCACCGTCAGCAGCACGTTGCGCTCCAGCGACTGCGCCTCGTCGACGATGACGAAGCTGTCGTGCAGGGAGCGGCCGCGGATGTGCGTGAGCGGGAGCACCTCGAGCATGCCGCGGGCGATCACCTCCTGCATCACCGAGTCGCTGACCAGGGCCCCGAGCGTGTCGAAGACGGCCTGCGCCCAGGGCGCCATCTTCTCGTTCTCGCTGCCCGGCAGGTACCCGAGCTCCTGCCCGCCGACGGCGTACAGGGGCCGGAACACCACGACCTTGCGGTGCTGCTGGCGCTCCAGCACCGCCTCCAGCCCGGCGCACAGCGCGAGCGCCGACTTCCCGGTCCCGGCGCGGCCACCGAGGGAGACGATGCCGACGTCGGGGTCGAGCAGCAGGTCGAGCGCGACGCGCTGCTCGGCGGAGCGGCCGTGCAGGCCGAACGCCTCGCGGTCGCCGCGGATCAGGCGCACGCGCTTGTCGGCCGTGACCCGCCCGAGCGCCGCCGACCCGCCACCGAGGAGCCGCAGGCCGGTGTTGGCCGGCAGGTCGCGGGCGGCGTCGTGGTCGATCGCGCCGTCCTTGAACAGCGCGTCGACGTCCTCCGGGGTGACCTCGACGTCGGCCATCCCGGTCCAGCCCGACGGCGTCACGTCGAGCGCGTGGTACTCGTCGGCCTGCAGCCCGACGGCACCGGCCTTGACCCGCAGCGGCACGTCCTTGGTGACCAGCACGACGTCGCCGCGCCCGTCGGCACGGCGCTCGGCGGCGAGGTTGAGCGCGCAGGCGAGGATGCGCGAGTCGTTCGAGTCGTTGCGGAAGCCCGCGGGGAGCACCTCCGGGTCGGTGTGGTTCAGCTCGACGTGCAGCGTTCCGCCCGAGTCACCGATGGGGACCGGTGCGTCGAGGCGGCCGTGTTCGATGCGCAGCTCGTCGAGCGTGCGCAGCGCCGTGCGGGCGAACCACCCCAGCTCGGGGTGGTGCCGCTTGCCCTCCAGCTCGGAGATGACCACCAGTGGCAGGACCACTTCGTGCTCGTCGAACCGGGTCAGCGACCACGGGTCGGAGAGCAGCACGGAGGTGTCGAGCACGTAGCAGCGAGTGCCGGTAACGATGGTCTCTGCCGAAGAAAGGGCGACAGCACGATCAGTCACGGATGCTCCCTCGCGGACGCGGCACCGCGCCCACATATCGGTGGGCCGGCCGGCCCTGGTCTGGGCGTCCGCGGCTGCGCCGCGCACGCCCACGAGGGCCGGGTGCCGGCCCCCTCCGGTGCAACCACCACGGACCAGGGCCTCCCCGGGCGGTGCGCATCGGGTGCGTACCGCCACCACGAACGCTACCGGCGGTCACCCCTGTGCGGTCAACAGCAAGGCGGTGAGCGGGTACGAACACGCACCCAGAATTAACAGGACGGCCTACCACTGGTCGCTTGACACCTACCGCCTGTCGTCACTCAAGCCCCATCCGGCTCAGCTCCTCCCGCAGCCCGGACGGCGTCCAGGCCCCGTCGTACAGCGCGCGCAGGCGCTGCGCGGGGGTCGCCCCGGGGTGGTCGAGCCAGCGGCGGACGAGCGGGCCGCCCTCGACGTAGGTGACGACGTGGTCGCGCCAGCGGGGGTCGGCCAGGAAGCGCAGGACGCGGCGCGCCCCGCGGTCGTCGAGGAGCAGCCAGCGCCGCAGGAAGGCCTCGACGTCGTCGGCCCGGGCGCCCGCCTGCCGCAGCCGCGCCGCGTCGAGGCGGACGCGGGCCAGCCGCGCGACGGCGGCCGCGACGCGCTCGGCCCGCTCTCCGTCGAACGCCAGGCCGACGCCGTCGAGCACGTCGGACGCCCACGGCCCCCAGCCCTCGCCGACGAGGGCGTGCAGCCCGCCGTCGGCCGCGCCCTCGGCCAGCAGCGCCTGCGGGGTGCCCAGCAGGACGACGCCGTGCTCGGCCCAGCCGCGCTCCCCGAGCAGCACCGACTCCCGGCGCCACTGCTCGACGTGGTGGCCCGGGTAGGCCTCGTGCGCCACGAGCCGCGCGAGGCCGGCGCGGCGCGGCCGGGCCCCGGCGTGGACGAGCACGCGCGAGCGGCCCGGCCCCTCGCGCCGGTGCAGCGCGCTCCACGGCGCGTCGGCGACGACCTCGAACACGACCTCCTCCGGCCCGTCGACGAGACCGGCGTCCCGGGCGCGGGCCCGCAGCGCCTCCGCCAGCGCCGCCAGGCCCGCGGCCAGCCGGTCGGGCGGCACCTCGTCGCGGCGCCGGTGCTCGGCGAGCCGGGCCGCGAGGTCGCCGGAGCCGGGCAGCAGGGCGTCGAGCTCGCGGTGGGCGGCGCGGTGGTCGTCCTCGCGGCCCGCCGGGACGGGGCCGTCGGCGGCGGCCGCCAGCACCGCGTCGTACGGGACGCCCTGCCCCGCGAGGCGACGGGCCGTGGACTCCAGCGCGACGAGCTGCGCGGCCAGGAACCGCTCCCGCCGGGGCTCCAGACCCGCGTCCGGCAGCCGCTGCGCGAGCCGGCCCGCGGCCCGCACGAGCGCTCCGGGCGACGGCGGCGGCCCCGCGGGCGGCGGCGCGTCACCCGTCC
The DNA here is from genome assembly GCF_013155125.1 of Pseudonocardia broussonetiae. Lineage (NCBI taxonomy): Bacteria > Bacillati > Actinomycetota > Actinomycetes > Pseudonocardiales > Pseudonocardiaceae > Pseudonocardia > Pseudonocardia broussonetiae. The sequence goes on from NZ_CP053564.1 coordinate 716,614, forward strand.
GCACACTGATCGTTCCCGATCGACGTCGACCGATCGCGAGGGCCAGTGACAGGTAGTCACGCACCGCCTCGTCGACCGGCATCGCGGCACCGTACCGGCCCGTTCGGGGCGCCCGCGCGGTGGCGATCCGGGCTGCGGACGACGCAGCGTGGGAATGCAAAAGGTTACGACCGCCATCGGGTGGCGAAGGACTACGCACCGTTTAGTTGATCACTCGATCCGGTCGTCACCGATCGCCGCCGATGTCACACGCCAGGGGCGTATCCATTCCCGCAGTAATGGGCGCACCCGATGGTGTTACGCGGTTTGTGGGGAATCCGGGGGAGGCGCTACCTTTTCCTCAGTCGGCGCGGGCTCCCCGGTCGGACGCTGACTCTGAATGGATTCGACCTCGGTCGGACCCGGATCACAAACAGGAGAAAACTGTGCTGAAGAAGGCCGGAATCATCGTGGCTGCCTCCGCTGCCGCGCTGCTCGCCCTCAGCCCGCTCGCCTTCGCCGGCGACAAGGGCGACCACGGCTACGGCCACGGCCACGACGGCGACACCGCCGTCAACTCGGTCGAGGACGACAGCGAGACCACGGGCCTCGTCAACGTGGCCGACAACGAGGTCAACGTGCCCGTCCAGGCGTGCAACAACGACATCCCCGTCAACGTGGCCGGCATCCAGGTCTCCGACGTGCAGGCCGACCTGACCGGCGCGCTGGGGCTCCTCGGCGAGGCCGAGGTCGAGGACGAGGGTGGCGCGGGCGACGTCCGCGCCTGCGAGCAGGAGAACTCCTCGGGCGGCTCGATCGTCCAGGGCATCGACGACTGATCACGTCGTAGCTCGACCGGCGGCGCCGGATCCCCTCGGGGGGTCCGGCGCCGTCGGCTTTTCCCGCGTGTTCCACCCCGTCGTGCGGGCGCGTCGCGCCTCGGCGGCAGCCTGCGCTACGCAGCGTCGAGCCGGTCACCCGATGCGGTGCCGAGATGAATTCTTCGAAGTCCCCCCATCGGGGCGTAACCATTTGAAAACAGGGGGCCGCCACCCGATGGTGTTACGCGGTTTGGCCCTCTTGCGAGTACGCGCTACCTTTTCCTCAGTCGGCGCGGCTCCCCGCTCAGTCGCTGGCTCTGAATGGATTCGACTTCGGTCGGGCCCGGGATCGCAAACAGGAGAAAACTGTGCTGAAGAAGGCCGGAATCATCGTGGCTGCCTCTGCTGCCGCGCTGCTCGCCCTCAGCCCGCTCGCCTTCGCCGGCGACAAGGGCGACCACGGTCACGGCCACGGCCACGACGGCGACACCGCCGTCAACTCGGTCGAGGACAACAGCGAGACCCTCGGTCTGGTCAACGTGACCGGCAACGAGGTCAACGTGCCCGTTCAGGCGTGCAACAACGACATCCCCGTCAACGTCCTGGGCATCCAGGTCAGCGACGTGCAGGCCGACCTCACCGGCGCGCTCGGCCTGGCCGGCGAGGCCGAGGCGGAGGACGAGGGTGGCGCGGGCGACGTCCGCGAGTGCGCGCAGGAGAACTCCTCGGGCGGCTCGATCGTCCAGGGCATCGACGACTGATCACGTCGTAGCTCGACCGGCGGCGCCGGATCCCCTCGGGGGTCCGGCGCCGTCGGCGTTCCCGGGGTCCGTCCGTCGGGATCCCGGTGGGACGTCAGGAGCCGAAGCGGCGGTGCCGGGCGGCGTAGTCGCGCAGGGCCCGCAGGAAGTCGACCTTGCGGAACTCCGGCCAGTAGGCCTCGCAGAACCAGAACTCCGAGTTGGCGGACTGCCACAGCAGGAACCCCGACAGCCGCTGCTCCCCCGACGTCCGGATGACGAGGTCGGGATCGGGCTGGCCGGAGGTGTAGAGGTGCGCGGCGATGTGGTCGACGTCGAGGACCTCCGCGAGCTCCTCGATGGACGTGCCCGACTCCGCGTGCTGCAGCAGCAGCTTGCGCACCGCGTCGGCGATCTCCTGCCGACCGCCGTACCCGACGGCCACGTTGAGCTGGAGCCCCGTGCGGTCGGTGGTGCGGGCCGCGGCGTTCGCCAGGCGCGTCGAGATCTCGCCGGGCAGCAGGTCCAGCGCCCCGACCACCCGCAGCCGCCACGGCGCGGCCGGCCCGCTCAGCTCGTCGACGACGTCGGCGATGATCTCCAGCAGCGGCTCGAGCTCCGCGGGCGGCCGGGACAGGTTGTCGGTGGAGAGCAGGAACAGGGTGACGACCTCGACCCGCGCCTCCTCGCACCAGCCGAGCAGGTCCGCGATCTTCGCCGCGCCGACCCGGTGCCCGTCGTTGACGTCGACGAGGCCGGCGTCGCGGGCCCACCGGCGGTTGCCGTCGAGCATCAGCGCCACGTGCCGGGGACGCTCGCCGACCTGACGCAGCCGGCGGCTGATCCGGCGCTCGTAGACCGAGTACAGCACCTCGCGCACGCCCACGGCGGGTGAGCCTACGCCGCCGCGCCGCCGTGACCGTCCCCACGACGGCGGTGGTTCACGTGCGGGTCACCCGCGACGGCGTCGCGGTGGCGTAACCTCGCAGCGTGTCTGCCGGGACCGTCTCCCCGCCCCCTGCCACTCCGCCGCTGGTCAAGCCGCGGATGCGGGGGTGGCTGCACCTCTGGTCGTTCGCCGCCTCCATCGCCGCGTGCGCCACGCTGATCGCCGTGTCGGCCGCGCTCGTCGGCGGCGGGGCCGCACTGGCCACGTCGATCTACAGCCTCACGACGCTGGGGCTGTTCGGCACCAGTGCGCTCTACCACCGGCGCACCTGGCGCACCGCCCGCAGCCGCATGATCATGAAGCGGCTCGACCACTCCATGATCTTCCTGTTCATCGCCGGCACGTACACCCCGGTCATCGCGCTGACGATGGCGCCCGACCGCGCCCGGCTGGTGCTGGCGATCGTCTGGGTCGGCGCGCTCGCCGGCGTCGCGCTGAAGCTCCGCTGGCCGCACGCCCCGTCGTGGGTCGGGGTCCCGGTCTACCTGGCGCTGGGCTACGTCGCGGTGTTCGTGATCCCCGACCTGCTGCGCGGCGGTGGCGTCGCGGCGCTGGTGCTGATCCTCACCGGCGGCCTGCTCTACACGGTCGGCGCGGTGTTCTACGCGACGCGGTGGCCGAACCCGTGGCCCCGGACGTTCGGGTTCCACGAGTTCTTCCACGCCGCCACCGTGCTCGCCGCGATCTGCCACCACGTGGCGATCTGGCTCATCCTGTTCTAGCGGCCCTGCTCCGCGGCCCTCACTCCTCCGCGTCGCCCGTCGGGCCCTTCGCCCGCAGGTCGTCGACCCGCGCCATCGCGTCGCGGAGCTCGCCCAGCCACTCGTCGGCGTGCTGCCCGACCAGGCGCACCGCCCAGGCGAGCGCGTCGGAGCGCGACCGGGCGACCCCGGCGTCGACGAGCGTGTCGAGCACGATCCGCTCGGGCTGGCGCAGCCGCGTCATCACCGGGACCGAGGCCACGGTGAACAGCTCGACGTCGTCACCGATCCGCGCGCCCCAGGCCACCTTGCGCCCGTAGCGGTGCTCGGCCTGGCGCGCGATCTCGATGCGCTCCTCGCGGGTCTGCTCGCGGAACCGCGAGATCCGCCCGGCCACCGCGGCGGCGCGGTCGGCGCGACCCGACTCGGTGTCCTCGAACGTCCCGTCCACGGGCGGGAGCTCCCCGACCACCACGATCTCCTCGCGGTCGACGGTCACCTCCGGCGCCCCGGTGAACCAGCCGTCGGGGAGCCGGCCCTGCAGCCACGCACTCGCGTCGGCGGCGTCGGGCAGGTCGGCCTGCTGCCAGCCCCCGCGCCCCGGCCCGCGCCCGCCGCGCCCCGCTCCCCCGTGCCACCCGCGATGCATCCGTCCGGCCATCATGGTCTCCTCCACTCACCGTCTTGCAGTGATTACGACGTTACACCGCTACGAGCGATGCGCGACCGCGTTCACCGGAGGCGAACCCCGACACGGTCGCCACGAGACCGCGACTCGCGGGCTCCGCCGGAAAAGCCCGCGAGTCGGGGTCTCGTTGCGCGCGTGTCGGGGTCCCGCTGCGCCTCGGGTCAGGCGTGCCTCGGGTCAGGCGCGCCTCGGGTCAGGCGCGCAGGAGCTCGGCCAGCTCCTCGACCGTGCCCACCGGGCGGTCGCAGACGAACCCGCGGCAGACGTAGGCCGCCGCGGCCCCGCCGACGAGCGGCCGGTCGGCCAGCAGCGGGACGCCCGGCGCGTCCGGCTCCCCCGCCACGACGACGGTCCCGCCCGCTGACGCGCGCCGGGCGCGGGTGAGCAGGGCGGCGCGCACCGGGTCTCCGTCCGGACCCGCGACGGCGACCTGCAGCGGCCCGCGCACCACGGCCTCGGCGACGGTGAGCCAGTGCCCGGCGAACCGCGGGAACCGCGTCGCGAGCGTGCCGACCGAGCGCAGGGCGGCCTCCGCCGCGTCGCGGAAGCGCCCGCCGTCGGCGGCCAGCACGGACGCCGTGACCAGCGCCGACGCGAGCGCCGAGCTGCCGCAGGGCGAGGCGTTGTCGGTGAGCTCGCGCGGGCGGTGCAGCAGCTCCTCGGCGTCGTCGGCGGTGTCGAAGAACGCGCCGGGCTCATCACCCGCGAAGTGCTCGAGCGTCCGGTCGAGCAGGGCGGTCGCCGCGTCGAGCCGGTGCGCCTCGCCGGTGGCCTGGTGCAGGGCGAGCAGCGCGTCGGCCAGGTAGGCGTGGTCCTCCAGCACACCCGCCGCCGTGCCGACCGCCCCCGCGCGCGAGGAGCGGCGCAGCCGGCCGTCGACGACGTGCAGCGAGAGCAGCAGGTCGGCCGCCGCACCCGCCGCCCCGACCCACTCCGGCTGCTCCAGAGCCGCACCCGCCTCGGCCAGCGCCTGGATCGCCATGCCGTTCCACGCCGTGACGACCTTGTCGTCGCGCGCGGGCTGCGGGCGCTCCCGTCGCGCGTCGAGCAGGGCGGCCCGCACGCGGGCCCACCGCTGCGGGTCGTCGGGCTCGGCGAGCAGCTGCAGCGTCGACGAGCCGTGCTCGAACGTGCCCTCGTCGGTGACGGTGAGCAGCGCGGCCGCCCAGGCGCCGTCGTCGTCGCCGAGGACCTCGCGCAGCTGCGCCGGCGTCCACGCGTAGGTGAGGCCCTCGACGCCGTCGGTGTCGGCGTCGAGCGCGGCGGCGAACCCGCCCTCGGGCGTGCGCAGGTCGGTCAGCAGGAAGGCGGCCGTCTCCCGGGCGACGCGCTCGAACAGCGGGTCGGCCCCGGGCAGCCGGGCGAGGTGGGCGTAGACGCGCAGCAGCAGGGCGTTGTCGTAGAGCATCTTCTCGAAGTGCGGCACGACCCACTGCGCGTCGACGCTGTAGCGGGCGAACCCGCCGGCCAGCTGGTCGTACAGGCCACCGCGGGCCATCCGCTCCGCGGTGAGGACGGCGTAGCCCAGCGCCGCGGGCGAGCCCGTGCGCTCGTGGTGGCGCACCAGGAACTCCAGCACCGTCGACGGCGGGAACTTCGGTGCCCCGCCGAAGCCGCCGAACCGCTCGTCGACGTCGTCGGCGAGGGTGGCCGCGGCCGTGTCGAGCGCGTCGGTGTCGACGGGCGCGGGCGGCAGGGACGCGCCGGCGCCGTCGGCGAGGCGCGCGGCGATCTCCCCGGCGGAGCTGCGCACGCGCTCGCCGTCCTCGGTCCACGCCGTCGTGACGGCGGCGAGGAGCTGGCGGAAGCCGGGCAGGCCGTGGCGCGGGGTGGGCGGGTAGTAGGTGCCGCAGTGGAACGGCTCGCCGACCGGGGTGAGGAAGCAGGTCATCGGCCAGCCGCCCTGGCCGGTCATGGCCTGGGTGGCGGCCATGTAGACCGCGTCGATGTCGGGGCGCTCCTCGCGGTCGACCTTGATCGCGACGAACCCGGCGTTGACCTGCTCCGCGGTGGCGGGGTCCTCGAACGACTCGTGAGCCATGACGTGGCACCAGTGGCAGGCCGCGTAGCCGACGGACAGCAGCACCGGCACGTCGCGGCGGACGGCCTCCGCGAACGCCTCGGGCGACCACTCCCACCAGTCGATGGGGTTGTCGGCGTGCTGGAGCAGGTACGGACTGGTGGCGACGGCGAGCCGGTTGGGCATGGCGCCCAGCCTCTCAGGGCTGCTGCGGCCCCGCAGCGTCCCCCGAGGAGGACCCGTCGGCGTCGCCCTGCGGCTCCGGGTCGAACGACGCCGGCACCTTCTTGAGGTGCTTGGTCATCGACCGGATGAGGAAGAACGTGGCCAGGCCGAGCAGGAGGATGACGACGAGCGCCACCGGCGACGCCTTGCCGAACTCCGGCTCGCCGGGCGGCGGCTCGGCGCCGCCCTGCGTCGGCACCACGGCGGCGTGCGCGGACGCCGCCACCGGCACCGCACCCAGGTCGACCAGCACGTCACTCACCTGCACGACTCTACGTCGCGTCAGCCCGCGCGGCGCACGGCCACCTCGTCGGGGATGCCGGCGAAGAGGTCGTCCTCCGGGGTCGACGCGTCGACCGAGGACTTCACGAGCTCGTAGTCCTCGGTGGGCCACACCTCGCGCTGGATGTCGCGCGGCACGAGGAACCAGCGGCTGGTGGGGTCGATCTGCGTGGCGTGGGCGATGAGCGCCTCGTCCCGCAGGTGGAACCAGTCGGCGCACGGCACGCGGGTGGTGACGCGCAGGCCCGGGTCGGGCCGGTCGGACCAGTTGTCGAGCCACTCCTTGTACGGCGACTCCAGCCCGCGCGCCTCCATCGCGTCCTGGAACGCGAGCAGGCGGGCCTTGGAGAACCCGTGGGAGTAGTAGAGCTTGAGCGGCTGCCACGGCTCGCCGGTGCCGGGGAACCGGTCGGGGTCGCCCGCCGCGTCCCACGCCGCCATCGAGATCTCGTGGGTCTTGATGTGGTCGGGGTGCGGGTAGCCGCCGTTCTCGTCGTAGGTGACGAGGACGTGCGGGCGGAACTCGCGGATCAGCGCCACGAGCGGGGCCGTGGCGACCTCGAGGTCCTCCAGCGCGAAGCAGCCCTCGGGCAGCGGGGGCAGCGGGTCGCCCTCCGGGAGGCCGGAGTCGACGAAGCCGAGCCAGCGGTGCTGGACGCCGAGGATCTCCGCGGCGCGCGCCATCTCGGCGCGGCGGATCGCGGGGAGGTCGGCGACGACGTCGGGACGGTCCATCGCGGGGTTGAGGATGCTTCCGCGCTCGCCACCGGTGCAGGTCACGACCATGACCTCGTGACCCTCGGAGACGTAGCGGGCGGAGCTGGCGGCGCCCTTGCTCGACTCGTCGTCGGGGTGGGCGTGCACCGTCATCAGTCGCAGGGACATGAGTTCGGCCGTGGTCCTTCCGGGATCAGGGGCGCGCGGACGTCGGGGACGCCCGCACGGGGAGATCGTGGCAGAGCCCCCCGACAGTCCGCCGCGGAGTCCGCCCGCACCTGCAACGTGCGGGAGTGGCATACCCTTCCCGCAGGTGCCCGCGGTGCTCGCTCACCGTGGTCCGGGCGGCCTACGACGAGCGGCGGCGCGGCCGCCGTTCGGACCTCCGCGGGCACGCCTGCAGGGGCCATGCAGCCGCCCTGACCTGCGGAGACCACTCCGCCGGGAACCTTTCCGAGGTGCCGACCGTTCATCGAAAAGCTGCGACGAGCGGCTGACACCGTGTTACCGTGAACTGCACACGGCCCGCAGGCGGGTCGTGTTTTTCCTTACTCAGGGGCCCCCGGCGTCACACCCGGGGCCCCGGGCGTTCGGGAACGCCCGTGATCGGGGTCGGTCCCGCCCGCGGGCGCACGGTCCGCGGGAGTGGTGGACCTGTACAGGCTGGAGGACTGATGACCGTGACGGACACCCAGGTGACCTGGTTGACCCAGGAGGCCTACGACCGGCTCAAGGGCGAGTTGGACCAGCTCATCGCCAACCGCCCCGTCATCGCTGCCGAGATCAACGCCCGCCGCGAGGAGGGCGACCTCAAGGAGAACGGCGGCTACCACGCCGCCCGCGAGGAGCAGGGCCAGCAGGAGGCCCGCATCCGCCAGCTCCAGGAGCTGCTGCGCACCGCCCAGGTCGGCACCGCTCCCACCAGCTCCGACACGGCCGCCCCCGGCATGGTGCTCAAGCTCCGCTACGACGGAGACGACGACACCGAGACGGTGCTGCTCGGCTCCCGCGAGGAGGGCAGCCGCGGCGACCTCGAGGTCATCTCGCCCAACTCCCCGCTCGGCGCGGCCCTGCTCGGCGCGCACGTCGGCGACACGCGCGAGTACGCCCTGCCCGACGGCGGCAGCATGAAGGTGTCCCTGCTGGCCGCGGAGCCCTTCCGCGCCTGACGCGCTACCGCCCGCCGGGCATGTCGGCCACGACGTGCCCGGCGCTGCGGAGTGCGCTCACCAGCTCCGCGGAGTGCTCCGGGCCCCGTGTCTCCAGCGTCAGCGCGACCTCGACGTCGCCCAGCTCCAGCGCGCCGGTGATCCGCGTGTGCGCCACGTCCAGGACGTTGGCCCCGCGTGTGCCCATCAGCGTCAGCACCCCGGCGAGCGCGCCGGGGCGGTCGGCCATGCGCACCCGCAGCGAGAGGTAGCGCTCGGCGGCCGCCATGCCGTGCTGGATGACGTGCAGCAGCACCAGCGGGTCGACGTTGCCGCCCGACAGCACCACCACCACGGGCGTCGCGAAGCGCTCCGGGTGCTCCATCAGCGCGGCCACCCCGGCCGCGCCGGCGGGCTCGACCAGCATCTTCGCGCGCTCCAGGCACAGCAGCAGGGCGCGCGACAGCGCGTCCTCGTCGACGGTCAGGATCTCGTCGACGAGCGCGGTGACCTGCGGGAACGTCAGGTCCCCGGGACGCCCGACCGCGATGCCGTCGGCGATCGTGCGCATCGAGGGCAGGGACGTGGGCGCGCCGGCGGCCATCGAGCCGGGCCAGGCGGCCGCGCCCTCGGCCTGCACGCCGACGACCCGGACCTCGGGCCGCTGCGCCTTGACCGCCGCCGCGACGCCGCCGAGCAGCCCGCCGCCGCCGGTGCAGACGAGGACCGTGGCGACGTCGGGCACCTGCTCCAGGATCTCCAGGCCGACGGTGCCCTGGCCGGAGATGATGTCCGGGTGGTCGAAGGGGTGCACGAACACCGCGCCCGTGCGCTCGGCGAACTCGATCGCGGCGGCGATCGACCCGTCGATGGTCTCCCCCACCAGGTGCACCCGCGCCCCGTAGCCGCGCGTGGCGCCGACCTTCGGGATCGCCGCGCCCTCGGGCATGAACACCGTGGCCTCGATGCCGAGCAGCTGCGCCGCCAGCGCGACCCCCTGCGCGTGGTTGCCCGCGCTCGCGGCGACGACCCCCGCCGCGCGCTGCGACGCGTCGAGCCGGCGCAGCCGCGTGTAGGCGCCGCGGATCTTGAACGAGCCGGTGCGCTGCAGGTTCTCGCACTTGAGCCACACCGGGCCGCCGCAGCGCTCGGCGAGCGCCCGGGACCGGGCGACGGGGGTGGTGGTGACGACACCGGCCAGCAGCTCCCGGGCGGCGCGGATGTCGTCCGCGCTGACGGGGGGCACCGGCCGGGCACGGGGTTCGACGGCGGCCATGGCCGCATCCTCGCACCCGGGGATGTCGGTGGGTGGCCCTACTCTGTGCCCACGCGGAGGGGAGAGCACCGTGACCACCATCGAACGCCCTGCCCAGGACGACTTCCTGGCGCTGGCCCAGCCCTACCGGCGCGAACTGCTGGCGCACTGCTACCGCATGCTCGGGTCGGTGCACGACGCCGAGGACGTGCTGCAGGAGACGATGGTCCGGGCCTGGCGGGCCTACGACCGGTTCGAGGGCCGCTCCTCGCTGCGCACCTGGCTGCACCGGATCGCCACCACCACCAGCCTCACGGCGCTGGAGGGCCGCAGCCGCCGCCCGATGCCCGCGGGGCTGCACGGCACGGGATCCGACCCCGACGACCCGCTGCGCGACAACCCGGAGATCGCGTGGCTGGAGCCGGTGCCCGACTCGGCCGTCTGCCCCGACTCGGGTGCCGACCCGGCGGCCGTCGTCGACGCGCGGGCCGGCGTGCGGCTCGCGTTCGTCGCCGCGCTGCAGCACCTCCCGGCGCGCCAGCGCGCGGTGCTGCTGCTGCGCGAGGTGCTGCAGTGGAAGGCCTCCGAGGTCGCCGAGCTGCTCGACACGTCGGTGGCCGCGGTCAACAGCGCGCTGCAGCGGGCCCGGGCGCAGATCCAGGAGGCCGCCCCCACCCGTGACGACGCCCCGGAGCCGCTCACCGCCGCGCAGCAGGACCTGCTCGACCGGTACGTCGCGGCGTTCGAGGTGAAGGACGTGTCCGGGATCGTGGCGCTGCTCGCCGCCGACGTCGCCTGGGAGATGCCGCCCTTCGAGTCCTGGTACCGCGGCCGCGCGCACGTCGCGCAGCACCTGGAGCACCGCTGCCCCGGCGGGCCGGGCGACTTCCGGCTGCTGCCGGTCGGCGCCAACGGCCAGCCCGGCTTCGCGCTCTACCTGCGCGGCGACGACGGCGCCTTCCACCCGTTCTGCCTGCAGGTGCTCACGTTCACCGGCGCCGACGTCACGCACGTCGCCACGTTCCTCGACCTGGACCTGTTCCCGGTGTTCGGGCTGCCGGGGAGCCTCACCTTGACGGGGCCGTCCGCTCGCCCGACGGGGTCGGCGGCCACCCGGTAGCCTCGGGGGCGTGGGGCTGCCGTGAAGAGCCGGCCCCCACCCCGGGGGGAGATCGGATGACGCGGATGCGGGTGCTCGCTCCGCTGCTGGCCGCGGCGGCGCTCGCGGCCGTCGCGGTGGCGACCGTGCGCGACGCGGGCTGCGACGACCCGGGCTACCTGGCGCAGGGCGCCGACGGCGGCTACGAGCTCGTCGGCGGCTGCGTGGCCGCGGGAGACCTGCTCGTCGCCGAGCCGTCCGGGCCCGCCCCCGCCGACGCCGAGGACGCCGGCAAGGGCTGAGCCCCCTGCTCGCGGACCGCCCTGCTCGTGGACCGACGGGCCTCAGGCCGCGTCGAGCGCCCTCTGCAGGTCCTCGACCAGGTCCTCGACGTCCTCGATGCCCACCGAGAGCCGCACCAGGTCGTCCGGCACCTCCAGCAGCGACCCGGCCACGGAGGCGTGGGTCATGGCGCCGGGGTGCTCGATGAGGGACTCCACGCCGCCGAGCGACTCGGCGAGGGTGAACAGCTCGGTGGCCGCGCACACGCGCAGCGCCGCCTCCCGCCCGCCCGCGACCCGGAACGACACCATCCCGCCGAAGCGGCGCATCTGCTTGGCCGCGACCTCGTGCCCCGGGTGCCCGGGCAGCCCCGGGTAGAGCACCGCGGACACGGCGGAGTGGCCGGCGAGCAGGTCGGCGATCCGCTCGGCGTTGTCGCTGTGGCGCTCCATGCGCACCGCCAGCGTCTTCACCCCGCGCAGCGTCAGCCAGGCGTCGAACGGGCCGGGGACCGAGCCGACCGAGTTCTGCGTGAACAGCAGGCGCTCGGCGAGCTCGTCGTCGCTGGTGACCAGCGCGCCGCCGACGACGTCGGAGTGCCCGCCCACGTACTTGGTGGTGGAGTGCAGCACCACGTCGGCGCCGAGGGCGAGCGGGTTCTGCAGGTAGGGCGAGGCGAACGTGTTGTCGACGACGAGCCGCGCCCCCGCCCCGCGCGCGACGTCGGCCAGCGCGGCGATGTCGGCGATGCCGAGCAGCGGGTTGGTCGGCGTCTCGCACCACACGGCGCGGGTGGTCGGGCGGATCGCGGCGCGCAGCGCGTCGACGTCGCCCAGGTCGACCGGCGTGTGCTCGACGCCCCACCCGGACAGCACCTTGTCGACGAGGCGGAACGTGCCGCCGTAGGCGTCGTGCGGGATGACCAGGTGGTCACCGGGCTTGACCAGGACGCGCAGCAGCACGTCGGAGGCGCCCATGCCGGAGCCGAACGCGATGCCGTGCCGGCCGCCCTCCAGGGCCGCGAGGCACTCCTGGAGCGCCGTGCGGGTCGGGTTGGCCGAGCGCGAGTACTCGTAGCCGCCCGCGCGCAGCCCGCCGACGCCGTCCTGCGCGAACGTCGAGGACGGGTGGATCGGCGTGATCACCGCACCGGTCGTGGGATCGGGCTCCTGGCCCGCGTGGATGGCGTTCGTGGAGAAGCCGGGCATGACGCCACGCTACGCGCCGGAGCACCGGCCCCCGCGGCCGGTGGTCAGCTCCCGGAACCCAGGAACGCGAGCACGTCGGAGCGCGTGACGACCCCGGCCGGCTTGCCGTCGACCAGCACCAGCGCGGCGTCGGCGGTGGAGAACGCCCCCATCGCGGTGTCGAGCGCCTCGCCCGCGCCGATCGTCGGCAGGGCCGGCGACATGTGCTTCTCGAGGCGGTCCGACAGCTGCGCGCGGCCGGTGAACAGGGCGTCGAGCAGGTCGCGCTCGACGACCGCGCCCGCCACCTCCGCGGCCATCACCGGCGGCTCGGCGCGCACGACCGGCATCTGCGAGACGTGGAACTCCCGCAGGTAGTGCACCGCGTCGGCGACCGTCTCGTTCGGGTGCGCGTGCACCAGGTCGGGCAGCGAGCCGTCCTTGCGGCGCAGCACGTCGCCGACGGTGGAGCCCTGCGCGGGCGGCAGGAAGCCGTAGCCCGACATCCACGCGTCGTTGAAGACCTTGCCCAGGTAGCCGCGGCCGCCGTCGGGCAGCAGGACGACGACCACCGCGTCCTCGGGCAGGTCCCGCGCCACCTGCAGCGCCGCGACCGTCGCCATCCCGCACGAGCCGCCGACCAGCAGCGCCTCCTCGCGGGCCAGGCGCCGGGTCATGTCGAAGGAGTCGCCGTCGGAGACCGCGACGATCCGGTCGCAGATGTCCTTGTCGTAGGTGGTCGGCCAGAAGTCCTCGCCGACGCCCTCCACCAGGTAGGGCCGGCCGTTGCCGCCGGAGTACACCGAGCCCTCCGGGTCGGCCCCGATGATCTGCACGCGGCCGTCGGAGACCTCCTTGAGGTAGCGCCCGGTGCCGCTGATCGTGCCGCCGGTGCCGATGCCCGCGACGAAGTGCGTGATCCGCCCCTCGGTCTGCTCCCAGACCTCCGGGCCGGTGCCCAGGTAGTGCGACTCCGGGTTGTTCTGGTTGGCGTACTGGTTGGGCTTCCAGGCGCCCTCGATCTCGCGGGTGAGGCGGTCGGAGACGTTGTAGTAGGACTCCGGGTGGCTGGGCTCGACGGCCGTCGGGCAGACGACGACCCGCGCCCCGTACGCGCGCAGGACGTTGCGCTTGTCCTCGCTCACCTTGTCCGGGCAGACGAAGACGCAGTCGTAGCCGCGGCGCTGCGCGATCATGGCCAGGCCGACGCCGGTGTTGCCCGACGTCGGCTCGACGATCGTGCCGCCGGGCCGCAGCTCGCCGGACGCCTCCGCGGCATCGACCATCCGCAGCGCGATGCGGTCCTTCACGCTGCCACCGGGGTTGAAGTACTCCACCTTGGCCAGCACCGGCGCGGCGATGCCCTCCGCGACGGACCCCAGCTTGACCAGGGGCGTGTTCCCGACCAGCTCGGACACGTGCTCGACGAAACGCATGCCTCCATCGTCCCCCACGCCGTCCCGCTGCCTCGGACGAGGTCGCGCAGGGGCCCCGCAGTCCACGGAACGAACACGGAGCTGTACGGATCCGGACGGGATGCGCCGATCTCACCCGATCGAGAGCGTCGTTCCGTCGTGAAAGGACTACGCTGAGCAACCGCATCGGGCCCTACCGGTCGACGGGCACATCGACCGGGCAGCAGGGCCCCGACGCTCCCCAGGGGATCGACGGGCACTCGCCCACGCCTGCGCACCGGCGCTCCCACCGTCTCCTCCCGCGCGTCCTCCCTCTCGACGGCGACGCGCGTGGGGCCGACGTACGCCAGTACAGCAGGAGGGGTTCGTGCAGGACGACGATTCGTCCGAGGGGGACTGGAAGGCCAGGAAGAGGCGCGACCGCCACCGCGGCGACGACCACGAGGACCTCGAGCTCGAGGACCTGGCCCGCCTCGCCGGGGCGGGCGACCGCGCGGCGCTCGACCAGTTCCTCCGCCGGATCCGCTCCCCCGTCATCCGGTTCTGCCGCAGCAAGCTGCTCGGCTCGATCGGCGCGCAGGGGCCCGACGACGTGGCGCAGGAGGTGCTGCTCGCGGTCTGCGAGGCGCTGCCCCGCTTCCGGCCCGACGGCTCGTCGGTGATGGCCTTCGTGTTCGGGATCGCCCGGTTCAAGCTGGTCGACGCGTTCCGCGCCGGGGGCCGCGACCGGTCGGTGCCCAGCGACGCGCTCCCCGAGGCCGCCGACGACGACCCGGGCACCGAGCACGCGGCCGTCCTCTCGACCGAGATCGTGCGCCTGCGCCTGGCCATGGACCAGCTGCTCCCCCACCACCGCGAGGTCATCGGGCTCCGCGTCGCCATGGGCTACTCCGGGGCCGAGGTCGCCGCCCTGCTCGGCACGACGCCGGGCGCGGTCCGCGTCACCCAGCACCGGGCGATGGCCCGGCTGCGGGTCCTGCTGGCGGATGCCGCGGTGGAGGACTGACCTCGGCGAGGCGGCGGAGCAGGAAGGCGCGCTCGGGCTCGTTGCCGACCAGGTCCAGCGCGGCGCGGTAGGCGCCGGCGGCCTCGTCGGCGCGGCCGAGGCGGCGCAGCAGGTCGGCGCGGGCGGCGGGCAGCAGGTGGTAGCCGCGCAGCCGCCGGTCGTCCGCGAGCGCGTCGAGCTCCGCCAGCCCGGCCTCCGGGCCGTCGCGCATGGCCACGGCGACGGCCCGGTTGAGGTCGACGAGCGGCGAGGGCGCCACGCGGGCGAGCACGTCGTAGAGCGCGACGACCTGGGGCCAGTCGGTCGTGGCGACGTCGGCGGCCTCGTCGTGGCAGGCCGCGATCGCCGCCTGCAGCGCGTACGCGCCGGGCGAGCCGCCGGTGAGCGCCTCGACGACGAGCGCCCGCCCCTCCACGATCGCGCCCGCGTCCCACAGCGAGCGGTCCTGGTCCTCGAGCAGCACCAGCTCCCCGTCCGGGCCGGTGCGGGCGGCGCGCCGGGCGTCGACGAGCAGCAGCAGCGCGAGCAGCCCGGCCACCTCCCGCTCCCGGGGCAGCAGCCGGCGCAGGATGCGGGCCAGCCGGATCGCCTCGGCGGCGAGGTCGGCGCGCACGAGGTCCTCCCCCGCGCTGGCCGCGTAGCCCTCCGTGAAGACGAGGTAGACCACCCGCAGCACGCCCGGGAGCCGGTCGGGCAGCTCGTCGGCGCCGGGCACCCGGAACGGGATGCGCGCGTCGCGGATCTTCTTCTTGGCGCGCACGATCCGCTGCGCGGTCGTCGCGGTCGGCGTCACGAACGCGCGGGCCACCTCCGGCGTCGACAGCCCGGCCAGGCAGCGCAGCGTCAGCGCGATCCGGTCCTCCAGCGGGAGCGCCGGGTGGCAGCAGGTGAAGAACAGCCGCAGCCGCTCGTCGGGGACGTCGTCGTCGGGGTCGCCGGGAGCGGCCGGCCCGGCGCGGTCGGCCTCGACCTGCAGCACCGCGAGGCGCGCGGCGTAGGTGCGGTCGCGGCGCAGCAGGTCGACGGCGCGGCGCCGGGCCGTCGTCAGCAGCCAGGCGCCGGGCCGGGTGGGCACGCCGTCGACGGGCCAGCGCTCCAGCGCCGTCGCGACGGCGTCGGAGGCGACCTCCTCCGCCAGGTCGAGATCGCCGAACTGCCGGGCGAGGGTGGCGAGCAGCCGGCCCCGCTCCTCGCGGAACACGCCCTCCAGCGAGAGCGCCGCCGCGGAGCCGGCCGCCCGCCCGCCGGTCACGGCGCCTCGAACTCCTGGATCGGCCGGACCTCGATCCGGTTCCCGTTGTGCGAGCCCGGGCAGCGGGCGGCCCAGTCGAGCGCGGCGTCGAGGTCGGGCACGTCGAGCAGGTAGTACCCGCCGAGGATCTCGCGCGTCTCGGCGAACGGCCCGTCGGTGACGACCCGCTCGCCGTCGGGCCGCACCTCGACCGTCGTGGCGGTCTCGACGCCCTGCAGGGCTTCGGACCCGAGGCTCACGCCCGCCTCGGCCACGGCCTTCTCGTACTCCCAGTACGTGTTCATCTCCGCCTGGATGTCCTCCTGCGACGGCGCCTCGGTGGGCTGGGCGCCGTAGATCAGCAGCATGTACTTCATGTCGGGGTGCTCCTCGCTGTCCTCGTGCGACCGGGGTGCCGCACAGCATGACGACGATCGGCCGACGGCGGAATCGACAGCGCACCGAACTTTTTTTCTCCGGCTGATCCCGGCCCGGGCGAACGGCACCCTCGCCCGACCTCATGGGGCGAGAGTGCCGTTCGCTCAGGGGGGCACCGAAGTCTGGGAGCGACCTACGTCACCCGACGGCCGGGTTACCCGGAAGTAAGCTCCGGAGCAGGAAACGTCCCACCACGAAGGAGATCGACGATGCCCGAAGCCGTGATCGTCGCCGCCGCACGCTCGCCGATCGGCCGTGCGTTCAAGGGCTCGCTGACGAGCCTTCGTCCCGACGACCTGGCCGTGCAGGTCGTGCGGGCGGCACTGGCGCAGGTGCCCGAGCTCGACCCCGCCACCGTCGACGACCTCATGCTGGGGTGCGGCCTGCCCGGCGGTGAGCAGGGCTTCAACATGGCCCGCGTCGTCGCCGTCGCGCTCGGCTACGACTCGATGCCCGGCACCACCGTCACCCGCTACTGCTCGTCCTCGCTGCAGACCACCCGCATGGCCCTGCACGCGATCAAGGCCGGTGAGGGCCACGTCTTCATCTCCGCCGGGGTCGAGACCGTCTCCCGGTTCACGAAGGGCAACTCCGACTCGCTGCCCGACACGCAGAACCCGCTGTTCGCCGACGCCGCCGCGCGCAGCACGGCGACCGCCGAGTCGGGCACCGACACCTGGATCGACCCGCGGACCGCCGGCGAGGTCCCCGACGTCTACATCGCGATGGGCCAGACCGCGGAGAACGTCGCCCGCGCCGAGGGCGTCACCCGCGAGGAGATGGACCACTTCGCCGTCCGCTCGCAGAACCTCGCCGAGAAGGCCATCGCCGACGGCTTCTACGCCCGCGAGATCACCCCGGTCACGCTGCCCGACGGCACGGTCGTCTCCGCCGACGACGGCCCCCGCGCCGGCACCACCTACGAGGGCATCAGCGGCCTCAAGCCGGTGTTCCGCCCCGACGGCCTGATCACCGCGGGCAACGCGTGCCCGCTCAACGACGGCGCCGCCGCCCTGGTGGTCATGTCCGACACCCGCGCCGCGGAGCTGGGCCTGACCCCGCTCGCCCGCGTCGTGTCCACCGGCGTGTCCGGGCTGTCGCCCGAGATCATGGGCCTGGGTCCGATCGAGGCGTCGCGCCGGGCGCTCGCGCTGGCCGGCATGACCATCGACGACGTCGACCTCGTCGAGATCAACGAGGCCTTCGCCGCGCAGGTCATCCCCTCGGCCCGCCGCCTGGGCATCGACGAGGACAAGCTCAACGTCCACGGCGGCGCCATCGCGGTCGGGCACCCGTTCGGCATGACCGGCGCCCGCATCACCAACACCCTGCTCAACGGCCTGCGCAGCCGCGACGGGAGCATCGGGCTCGAGACGATGTGCGTCGGCGGCGGCCAGGGCATGGCCATGGTCCTGGAGCGCCTGAACTAGGCGACCCGCCCCGCGCACGACGACGGCCCGGCCCCCCGAGGGGGACCGGGCCGTCGTCGTGACGCGGTCAGTCCTGGCGCAGGTAGCTCAGCAGGCGCAGGATCTCGATGTAGAGCCAGACCAGCGTGGTCATCAGGCCGAAGGCGATGTACCAGGCGAACTTCGCCGGGGCACCGCCGCGGATGGCCTGGTCGGCCTGGTCGAAGTCGAGCAGCAGGCTGAACGCCGCCACGCCGATCACGAGCAGGCTGAAGCCGATGGCCAGCGGGCCGCCGTCGCGCAGCCCGGTGTTGATGCCGAACAGGCTCATCACCAGGTTGAACAGCATGAGGACGACGACGCCGATGAGGGCGCCCATCAGCCACTTGGTGAACCGGGGCGTGACGCGGACGGCGCCGGTCTTGTAGACGACCAGCATGCCGAGGAACACGCCCGCGGTGCCGACGATCGCCTGCAGGGCGATGCCGGGGTAGATCTGGTCGAAGACGCCGGTGATCCCGCCCAGGGCCACACCCATCGCCGCGGAGTACAGGAGCACCAGGGGCGCGCCCGACCACTGCGGCTTGAAGATGAGGACGAGGGACACGACGAAGCCCACGATGAACGCGGGCAGCGCGAGGGCGTAGAGCCCCGACACGGCCGTGAGCGTGCCGAGCACGAGCGCGGTGCCCGCGCTCAGGCCGGTCTTCATCACGACGTCGTCGATGGTGATCGGGCGCTCACCGCTGCCGGCGCGCCCGTGCTCGACCTGCGAGGCACGGCTGTCGGCGTACGCGGAGGCGCCGCTCATCGCGCCGCCGCCCTGGCGGTCGAACGTGGCGTACCCGCCGTTGCCCTGCCCCTGGGGCAGGTTGCGGAACGCCGGGTTGCTGCTGGTGCGCACCTGGTTCCTCCCTGGATGACGTGCTGTGCATCCTGTCCAACGCAGGAAGCCCCATCGGCGTTCCCGCGACGGTAAAGACGGACTTTACGCGGCCCGCGCACCGCCGCTCGGCGGGTCCAGGGACACCCCCGCCTGCTCCAGCGCGGCCTCGGTGAGCAGGCGCGCGAAGGCGCGGTCGCGCTCGGCGGCGCCGGCCAGCGGCGGGTCGGCCACACCGACGACCGCGCACGCCGTCAGGAGCGCGTCGTCGTAGGCGGCGAGCAGCGCGACCTGGCGCACGCGGCTGCTCGCCCGGCCCCCCCGGATCTCGCGGTGCAGGCGACGAACGTCGGCCACGACCCGTTCCAGCGACGGCCCGGGCGACGGCGGGCGCCGCGCGGCCCGGCGCTCGACGACCGCCTCGACCACGCGGGGCACCACCCGCAGCGCGAGCCAGAACGTCACCGTCGGCGCCGCCGCGACGAGGACGAACAGGAGGAGCCCCACCAGGGCAGAGCGGTCACCCGCCACGGCCGTGAGAGTACGCCGCCGGGACGTCGCGCACAGGGTCCCGGCCGGGCCGGGCGGGACCGCGACGGCGGCGCTACTGTTCGCGACCAGCCGGCGGAGCCGCCGGCAGTGAGGGTGTGGACGAACATGTGGGCTTTCTTCTCCCGGCGCCTGCGGATGTGGCTGATCCTGGCCGTCGGCGCTCCCGTCGTCGGGTTCCTGCTCGGCAAGGCGGGTGACCTCATCGAGGCCCGCCGCGGGCCCAACAACGTCACCAAGGTGCTGCACACCGGCCGCCGCTGGCTGCAGAAGCGGGCCACCGGCCCGCTCGCCGCGCGCCGCGCGGCCGACCCCGCCGGCGTGCGGGACGCGGGGAGCCCCGCCCGCTGATGGCCGTCTACGTCCTCGTGCACGGCGCGTGGGGCGGGTCCTACGGCTTCCGGGCCGTGCGGCGGCTGCTGGGCGCGGCCGGTCACGAGGTGCTGACGCCGAGCCTCACGGGGCTCGGCGAGCGCAGCCACCTCGCCGGCCCGCACGTCGACCTGTCGCTGCACGTGCGCGACGTCGTCAACGTCCTGCACTACGACGACCTCGAGGACGTCGTCCTGCTCGGCTTCTCCTACGGCGGGATGGTCGTCACGGGGGCGATGGAGCAGGCGGGCGCCCGCGTCCGGGAGCTCGTCTACCTCGACGCGTTCGTGCCCGACGACGGCGACAGCGTGCACTCGCTGACCGGGGGCGCGCTGGGCGACGCCTCCCCCGACGCGCCGCCGACGGTGCCGGCCGGCATCCGCACGTTCGACGACCCGATGGTGGCCGCGCGCTCCAACCCACGGCGCCACGCCCAGCCGATGCGCACGCTCACCGAGCCGGTGCGCGCGTCGGTGCCGGTCGAGGAGCGGGGCGTCGGGCTCACCTACGTCCGGGCGACGCAGGACCCGAACGGCGCGCTGTTCGACGTCTCCGCGGCGCGCGCCCGCACGTCGCCCGCCTGGCGCTACCACGAGATCGCGACCACCCACATGGTCCCGGAGAACCGCCCCGGCGAGCTGGCCGAGCTGCTGCTGGCGCTCGCCTGAGTCTCAGGTGCGGGCCAGCCCGTGCAGCAGGAGGTCGGCGAGGTTCTCGTAGGCCGTGGCGTCGTCGAGGCCCGTCGACGCGGTGACGCCGCGCTGCTGGATGCGCACCATCGTCGCGCTCACGACGTCACCGACGAAGCCCGCGTGCACCGGCCGGAAGGCGCCCGAGGCCGTGCCGGCGTCGACGAGCTGCTGCACGCGCCGGGCCGCCGCGCGGGTGTTGCGCTCGTAGACCTCGGCCGCGGGCGGGAACGCCGCGACGTCGTCGAAGAAGCGCGGGGAGGCCGGCGCGAGCTCGCGCGCGACGGCCCGCAGGTAGGCGCCGACCTGGCGCGCCGGGTCGGCGTCGGCCGCCACCGCGGCCTCGACGTGCTCGGTCGCGCCGCGGAAGAAGTGCACCACCGCGGCCCGGACCAGCTGCTCCTTGCTGCCGGCCAGCGCGTACAGGGTGCGCTTGGAGCAGCGCAGGCGAGCGGCGAGGTCGTCGAGCGTGAGGTGGGCGAACCCCTCGTCGAGCAGCAGGGCCACCAGGGCGTCAAACAGCTCGGTGCGCCGAGCGGGGCCGCGGACCTGGGTCATGTCGGCTATCGTAAGCGGTACTCACGGACCCGTACCAGTGCCGATGGAGAACCCCATGGCCGTCGACCGGCTGCTGCCCACGCAAGAGGCGCACGACCTCATCGACCTCGTCCGCGACATCGCCGACAAGGAGCTCGCGCCGATCGTCGAGCAGCACGAGAAGGCCGAGACCTACCCCGAGGGCCTGTTCGCGACGCTGGGCGAGGCCGGCCTGCTGGGCCTGCCCTACCCCGAGGAGCACGGCGGCGGCGGGCAGCCCTACGAGGTGTACCTGCAGGTGCTGGAGGAGTTCGCGGCGCGCTGGGCGGCGGTGGCCGTGGCGCTGTCGGTGCACGGGCTGTCCTGCCACCCGATGGCCGCGTTCGGCACCCCCGAGCAGCAGGAGCGGTGGCTGCCGCGGATGCTCTCGGGCGAGCTCGTGGGCGGGTACTCGCTGTCCGAGCCGCAGGCCGGCTCCGACGCGGCCGCGCTGACCTGCAAGGCCGAGAAGACCACCGGCGGGTACCGGATCACCGGCACCAAGGCGTGGATCACCCACGGCGGCGTCGTCGACTTCTACGCGCTGTTCGCCCGCACCGGCGAGGGCTCGCGCGGGGTCTCGTGCTTCCTCGCGCCCGGCCAGGCCGAGGGCCTGTCGTTCGGGAAGCCCGAGGAGAAGATGGGGCTGCACGCGATCCCCACCGTCACCGCGAACTGGGACGGCGCCGTCCTCGACGCCGACCGGCTCATCGGCTCCGAGGGCGACGGCCTGCCGATCGCGTTCTCCGCGCTCGACTCGGGCCGGCTCGGGATCGCCGCCGTCGCCACGGGGCTCGCGCAGTCGGCGCTCGACGCGGCCGTCGACTACGCCCACGAGCGCAGCGCCTTCGGCAAGAAGATCATCGACCACCAGGGGCTCGGCTTCCTGCTCGCCGACATGGCCGCCGCCGTCGACTCGGCGCGGGCGACCTACCTCGACGCGGCCCGCCGCCGCGACGCCGGCCGCGAGTACGGGCGACAGGCGTCGGTCGCGAAGCTCGTCGCCACGGACGCGGCCATGAAGGTCACGACCGACGCGGTGCAGGTCCTCGGCGGCTACGGCTACACGCGCGACTTCCCCGTGGAGCGCTTCATGCGCGAGGCCAAGATCATGCAGATCTTCGAGGGCACCAACCAGATCCAGCGCCTCGTGATCAGCCGCAAGCTCGCGCGGTAACGACTTCCGCGCTCTCCCGATCTAGGTGTCGCTGATGTCACCAGGGGGACGCGTTGATCGAGAACTCGACGCAGGGGCTGACCCTGCTCGACCCGGACCGCAAGGTCGTCGTCACGGGTGAGGAGCACCACCAGGCCGCGCTGGTCCGGTGGGCGCCGCACCCCGACGGCCGCGGCCGCCGGGTCGCCGCCGAGCTGGCGTTCGTGACCGGACCCCGCGGACGGCGGCTGATCGAGGTCCGCATCGACGGGCAGCGCGTCGGCGTCCTCACGCCGCTGATGTCCGAGCGGTACGCCCCGCACGTGCACGAGGTCCTGCGCGGGCGGGGGCGTCCCGCGTGCGTGGCGGTGGTCGTGCACGGGCGGCGCGGCACCGAGGTCGAGGTGCACCTGCCCGAGGTCGCGCGCGACGCCACGGCGGCGCTGCCCGTCGCTCCCGTCCCCGTCCCGCCGCGCCCCGCCCCGCCCGCCGGTGCCGGGGCGTGGCCGCCGCCCTCCGGCGGGACCGGCGCTTGGCCGCCGCCCTCCGGCGGTTCCGGCGGGTGGCCCGCTCCTGTCCCCGCCCCGACCGGCGACGGGTGGCCCGGCAACCGGCCGGGCCCGGGTGGTGCGCCCGGTCCGGGCGGTCCCGGTGGCCGCGGCCCCGGCCGCGCGCGTCGCAGCCGACGCCCGCTCTGGGTCGGTGCCGGTGTGCTCGCCGCGCTGGTCGTGATCGGGTCGACGATGAGCAACCACAGCGGTGAGGTGCCCACGGTCTCCGCGGCCGCCCCTTCCACCACGCGCGCGACCCCCGCTCCGACCACGGTCCCCGTCACGGCCGCCCCGACCACGGTGCCCGCGCCGGGGGTGGTGGAGGAGGTCGAGCAGGTGGACGTGGACGTGCCCGACGTCGACGCCCCCGAGATCGCCCCGCAGGCCGCGGCCCGGGCTCCGGAGACCCGGCGGGAGCCGGAGCCGGAGCCGCGCCCGCAGGCGCTCGTCCAGGCACCCGAGCCGTCCGGCGGTGGCTGCCATCCGAGCTACAGCCCGTGCATCCCGGACGGGCCGGACCTCGACTGCGGCGACATCGACGGGCCGGTGACCGTGACCGGCCGCGACGAGTACCGCCTCGACGCCAACAACGACGGCGTCGGATGCGAGTGACCTCTACCGTTCGGCGTATCAGAACGTACCGTTCGGCCTAACTGCCGCCACCCGATCTGGTGAGCCGTAACGGTCCGCGATGATCCTCGATGGGCAGGGGGACTGCCACTACTCCATCGAGGGGACCATGCTCGAGAACTCGACCGACGGCCTGACCCTGCTCGATGCCGCCCACACCGTCGTGGTGGCGGGCGTGGAGCACCACCAGCCCGTCCTCGCACCCTGGGCGCCCTTCGCCGACGAGCTGCCGCGCCACGTCGCCGTCGAGCTCCGGCCGGCGCCGGTGACGATCGGCTACGACGCCGGCCGGCCCGGCGTCGAGGTGCTGCTCGACGGGTGGCGGATCGGCGAGCTGGCACCGACGCCGGCCGAGCGCTACCTCCCGCACGTGCACGACCTGCTGGCCCTGGGCGCCCGCCCGGCCGCGGTCGGGCTCGTCGGGCACGGGCCGCAGGGCGAGCTCGAGGTGGAGCTGCGCCTGCCGGACGTCACCGACGAGGCGACCACGGCAATGCACGTCGTGCACCCCGACATCACGTTCGCGCCGGTCCCCCGTCCGCGCGACCCGCGCATCCCCTACCTGATCGGCGGCGGCGTGCTCGCGCTGCTGCTGGTCGTCGGGGTGACGGTCGGTGCCGGCAACCGCAGCGACGAGACCACGTGGACCCGCCCCGCCGCGGCCCCGACCACCGCCCGCACCTCCCCCGCCCCGATCCCCACGGTGGCGGCCACGGAGACCGGGATCATCGAGGAGATCGCCGACGACGTCGTGGCCGAGGTCGTGCAGACCAGGCCGCGGGTCGTGGTGCCGACGACGCCCCCGCCGCCGCCTCCTCCGGCTCCGGTCGTCGTGGTACCGACCACCACGGTCGCGCCCACGCCGACGACCGAGGAGACGATCGCCCTCCTCCCCCCGAAGACGATCACGGCGACGAACACCACCACCACCACGACCCAGTCCCCGGCGCCCTGCATCCCGACGGAACAGGCCTCCTGCCCGCGATGAGTTCCGGCCCCACCGCCGGTCCATCCCCCGTGACCACCTCGCCCCTCTCCGCCCTCGCGCCGCACGTCGACTCCGGGGAGATCCCCGCCCTGGTCGCCCTCGTCGCCCGCGGGGACGACGTCCACGTCGAGGTCCGGGGCCGGATCGCGCCCGACGGCCCGCCCCTCGAGCGCGACGCCGTCTTCCGCATCAGCTCGATGACCAAGCCCGCGGTCGCCGCGGCCGCGCTGCTGCTGGTGGGCGACGGCCTGCTCGACCTCGACGGCTCGGTCGAGCCCCTGCTCCCCGAGCTAGCCGACCGCCGCGTCCTGCGCAGCATCGACGCCGACCTCGACGACACCGTGCGCGCGCACCGCGCGATCACCGTCCGCGACCTGCTGACGTTCCGCATGGGCTTCGGCCTGATCCTCGCCCCGCCCGGTGAGCACCCCGTGCAGCGCGCCCTCGACGCGCTGGTGCTGGGCCAGGGCCGCCCCGGCGCCGAGGCCCCGCCCGGGCCCGACGAGTGGCTGCGCCGGTTCGCGACGCTCCCGCTGCTGCACCAGCCGGGCGAGCGCTGGACGTACAGCACCTCGGCCGACGTCCTGGGCGTGCTGCTCGCCCGCGCGTCCGGCACCCCCCTGCCCGACCTGCTCCACGAGCGCGTGTTCGCCCCGCTCGGCATGCGCGACACCGGGTTCCACGTCCCGCCGTCCTCCCTGGACCGCCTCGCCACGCTGCACCTGCCCGGCGGCGGGGTCTCCGACGACCCGGCCACCGGCGCGTGGAGCAGGCCCCCGGCGTTCCCGCAGGGGGCGGGCGGGCTCGTGTCGACCGTCGACGACTGGTTCGCCTTCAGCGAGGCCCTG
Organism: Pseudonocardia broussonetiae; assembly: GCF_013155125.1. NCBI lineage: Bacteria > Bacillati > Actinomycetota > Actinomycetes > Pseudonocardiales > Pseudonocardiaceae > Pseudonocardia > Pseudonocardia broussonetiae. The sequence goes on from NZ_CP053564.1 coordinate 741,448, forward strand.
CGCACCGGCGGCCTGCTGCCGCCCGCCGCCGTCGCCGCGATGACCCGCGACCAGCTCTCCCCCGGCCAGGCCGACGGGATCTTCCTGTCCGAGGGCTACGGCTGGGGCTACGGACTGGCCGTCCGCGACGACGGCCGCTACGGCTGGGACGGCGGCCTCGGCACCTCGTGGGCCATCCACCCGGGCAGCGGCGTGACCGGCGTCCTGCTCACCCAGGTCGAGTGGAGCCAGGGCCCGCCCGCGGTCTGGTGGGACTTCTGGAGGATCGTCGAGGGGTGACCTGTCGATCCGCCGGGTCGCCGTTCGTGCAGTAGGCAGAACCACCGGACGGAGGACCCGATGCCCCAGTACCTGCTCACCATCCACCAGCCCGACGGCGACCCGCCGCCGCCCGAGGTGCTCGGCCCGATCATGGAGGGCCTGGACGCGCTCAACGAGGAGATGCAGGCCAACGGCACCTGGGTGTTCGCGGCCGCCCTGCACCCGCCGGGCACGGCCACCGTGGTGCGGGTGCGCGGCGAGGAGACGCTGCTCACCGACGGCCCGTTCGCGGAGGGCAAGGAGCACGTCGGCGGGTTCACCGTGATCCGCGCGGCCGACCTCGACGAGGCCCTGCACTGGGGCGGGCGCCTCGCGCGCGTCCTCGCGCCGCTGTCGATCGAGGTCCGGCCGATCCACGGCGGCGCATGACCGGCCCCACCCCCGACGACGTCGCGCGCGTCTTCGCCGCGGAGTACGGGCGCGCGGTGTCGGTCCTGACCCGCGTCCTCGGCGACCTCGACCTCGCCGAGGACGCGGTGCAGGAGGCGTTCACCGAGGCCGCCCGCACCTGGCCCGGGAACGGGCTCCCGCCCAGCCCCGCCGGCTGGATCATCACGACGGCGCGGCGCCGTGCGATCGACCGGCACCGCCGCGAGTCCACCCGCGACGCCCGCCACGCCGAGGCGGCGCTGCTGCACGCCCCGGCCGAGGTGCCCGAGGAGGAGCCCGTGCCCGACGACCGGCTCCGCCTCGTCTTCACCTGCTGCCACCCCTCGCTGGCCCCGGCCGCGCAGGTCGCGCTCACGCTGCGCCTGCTCGGCGGCCTCACGACGCCCGAGATCGCGCGGGCGTTCCTCGTGCCCGAGGCGACGATGGCGCAGCGGATCGTGCGGGCCAAGGGCAAGATCCGCGACGCCCGCATCCCGTACCGGGTGCCGAGCGAGGCGGAGCTCCCCGACCGGCTGCGGCCCGTGCTCGCCGTCGTCTACCTGGTCTTCACGACCGGGCACACCGCCCCGTCGGGCGACGCCCTGGTGCGCGCGGACCTGTGCGCCGAGGCCCTGCGGCTGGGCCGGCTGCTGCACGACCTCATGCCCGACGAGCCCGAGGTGGCGGGGCTGCTCGCGCTGATGCTGCTGACGGAGTCGCGGCGGGCCGCACGCACCGGATCCGACGGTGCGCTGGTGCGTCTGGCCGACCAGGACACCTCGCTGTGGGACGCCGACCTGGCCGACGAGGGCCGCGCGCTCGTCCGCGCCTGCCTGCGCCGGAACGCGCCGGGTCCCTACCAGGTGCAGGCCGCGATCCAGGCCGTCCACAGCGAGCCGCCGACGGACTGGCACCAGGTCCTCGCCCTCTACGACCTGCTCCTCGCCCTCACCCCGACGCCGGTGGTCGCGCTGAACCGGGCCGTCGCGGTGGCCGAGGTGCACGGCCCGGCCGCCGCGCTCGAGATCGTCGACGGCCTCGACCTCGACCGCTACCACCTCCTGCACGCCGTCCGCGCCGACCTGCTCCGCCGTTTGGGCCGCGCCGACGAGGCGGCCGCCGCCGTCGAGGCCGCGATCGCGCGGACCGACAACGAGGCCGAGCGCGCGTTCCTGCGGTCGCGCCGCTGACGGCGTTCGCCGGGGCGGAACCGCACCGTTGACGTCCGGCGCCCGCGGAGCAGGGTGGAAGGCGACCCTGCGGAGGCGACGATGCCCGGCACGTCGATCACGACCACGGACCCGTCCGTGGCGCGCGAGGAGTGCGGGCGGGTCTACTTCCCGCACCGCCTCACGGTCCTGCACGACCCCCGCCGGTTCGCGATGACGCTGTCGGCCGTCTCGCTCGGGACGGTGTCGGCGGGGCTGCTGGGCTACGCCGGGGAGATCCGCGTCGAGACCGACGAGCTCGAGTCCGGTTACGAGGTGAACGTCCCGCTCGACGGCGACCTGCGCACCTGGACCGGTCACGCCGACGTCTGCGCCGACCCCGGCACGGCCGCGGTGTACCGGCCCGACGGCCGCACCCGGCTGCACGGCTGGGCGGGCGGCGGGCGGCTGTTCGGGCTCAAGATCGAGCGTGCTGCGCTGGAGGAGGTGCTGGAGGAGCTGACCGACCGGCCGGTGCGGTCGGTCGTGCCGATCGGGGCGCGGCTCGACCTCCGTCGCGGCGCGGGCCGGCAGTGGTGGTGCCTGGCGCGGGCCCTGGTCGACCTCGCCGCCGACCCCGACGGCCCGCTCGGGCAGCCGGTCGTGGCGCGCCCGCTGGCCCGCAGCGTCGTCGCCGGGTTCCTGCACGCCTCCGACCACCCCTACCGGGACCTGCTCGCCGCGCGCCCCGCCGCGCCACGGCCGGCGACGATCCGCCAGGCCGTCGACCTGCTGGAGGAGGCACCGGAGCAGCCGTGGACCGTCACCGACCTCGCCCGCCGCGTCGGGCTCACGACCCGCGGCCTGCAGGCCGGGTTCGCGCGGCACCTGGGCGTCGCGCCGATGGCCCACCTGCGCCGCGTCCGCCTGGAGCGCGCGCACCTCGACCTGCTCGCCGCCGACCCGGCCCGCTGCTCGGTCGCCGACGTCGCAGGCCGGTGGGGCTTCACGCACCTCGGCCGGTTCGCCGCGGTCTACCGCGAGCGCTACGGCCGGCCGCCGTCGCACGACCTGCGGACGGTGCGCTGATCGGATCGTTCGGGTGCGCCCACCGGATCGACCGTGACCGGGGCCACACCTAGCGTCGGGCGCGTGTCCACCACCGAGCCCGTCCTCGACTTCAACCCCCTGGTGTCGCCGCACCGGGAGGACCCGCACCTGTTCTACCGCGCCGCCCGCGCGCAGCCGCCCCGGATGAGCCCGACGCTGGGCGCGTACATGGTGACCCGCTACGACGACCTGCGGACCGTGATCGACGACCCGCAGACCTACTCGTCCGCGCCGGCCGTCCCGAAGATCTACGCGAACGCGCCCGAGGTCGTCGAGGTGCTGCGCCGCGGCGGCGTGCCCGAGACGAACGCCGTCGTCAACGAGGACGAGCCCGCGCACACCCCCGTCCGCCGCGTCTTCGACGCCGGGTTCACCGGCGCGCGCGTCCGGGCGATGCTGCCGACGATGCACGCCACCGCCGACGCGCTGATCGACGCGTTCCCGGCCGGCGGCGCCGACCTCGTCGGCGACTACGCGGTCCCGTTCGTGCAGACGGTGATCAGCGCGATCATCGGCTTCCCGCCGGAGGACACCGCGCAGATCCAGGTGTGGACCGACGACCAGACGACGCTGTGGAACCCGCTCGCGCCCGTGGAGGCCCACCTCGCCGCGGCCGAGCGGATGGGCGAGTACACGCGCTACCTGCAGGCCCTGATCGACGAGCGCCGCGCCGAGCCGCGCGAGGACCTGCTCTCCGACCTCGTCCACGGCGCGAACGGCCACCCCGGCCTGCCCGACGAGTACACGCACTGCATCGTGCGCGGCGCCGCCCGCGTGGCCGGCTTCGACACCACCCGCGACGCCATCACCTCGACGATGTACGCCGTGCTCGCCGACCCCGCGATCCGCGAGCGTGTGCTGGCCGATCCCGTGAAGGCGATCCCGCGCGCCACCGAGGAGGTGCTGCGCCGCGACGCCCCGCACCGCGGGCTGTTCCGGCTGACGACCCGCGACACGACGCTCGGCGGCACCGACCTCCCCGCCGGCACCCCGCTGCTGCTGCTGTTCGGCTCCGGCAACCGCGACGAGTCGGTGTTCCCCGATCCCGACGCCGTCGACCTCGACCGGCCCAACATGCGCGAGCACCTCGCCTTCGGCCGCGGCCTGCACGTCTGCCCGGGCGCGCCGATGGCCCGCGCCGAGATCCGCGTGGCGCTGGAGCACCTCGTGTCCCGCCTGCCCGGCATGCGCCTGGCCGACGGCTACGAGCCCGTCTACATCGCCAGCTACTTCTTCCGGGGGCTGGAGTCGCTCGACGTCACCTGGTGATCCAGGATCGGCCCGTGCCCCGCCGCCTCGTCGCCCAGCAGTGGATCTCCCTCGACGGCTTCGCCTCGGGTCCGGACGGGGAGGGGGCGATCTTCGAGGCGGTCGAGGACTTCTCGCAGAGCGAGGCCCACAACGCCGCGCTCCTCCCGTCGGTCGACGTCGTGCTGCTCGGGCGCCGCACCTACGAGTCGTTCGTGGCGTTCTGGCCGGAGGCGCACGACGAGCCGATGGCCGAGCACGTCAACACCGTCCGCAAGGTGGTGTGCTCGTCCACGCTCGACGCCGCGCCGTGGGGCCGGTTCGCCCCGGCCGAGGTCGCGCGCGACGCGGCGGCGCACGTCCGCGACCTGAGGGCCTCCGACGGCGGCGACGTCCTGCTGTGGGGGTCGCTCGCGGTCATGCGGTCGCTGCTGCGCGAGCGGCTCGTCGACGAGCTCGACCTCCTCGTCGCCCCGGTCCTGCTCGGCGCGGGCACCCCGCTCGTCGCGCCCGACGGCCCGTACGCGCTCACCCAGCTCGGCGGGGACGTGTGGCCGTCGTCGACGCACGTGCGCTGCGCGGTCCGCTACACGTAGGTCATCCGAAAGCCTTGCCCCGGCAACGGTCCACGAGGAAGGTGTGCCGGTGACCGATGCGCTGGAGCCCGTGGACGTGACCGTCGTCGACACCCTGAACGAGCCGTGGCAGGACTTCCCGGTGCCCGCGATCAATGCGAACCTCGAGCACGTGCCGCTGCTCGACGACCCGGAGACGGGCACGATGGCGGTCAAGATGGTCTACCGCGCAGGGTTCGTGAACACCTGGCACACGCACCCGTGCGGCCACGGCATGTACGTGCTGGAGGGCACGCTGCGGACCCACCAGGGCGACTACGGCGTCGGCAGCTTCGTCTGGTTCCCCGAGGGCGGCACGATGGAGCACGGCGCCACCGACGACGCCGACTGCACGTTCCTGTTCATCACCAACAAGGCCTTCGACATCCACCACGTCGGCTCCGCCCACGGCTGACGCGCGCCCGCGTGGAGCAGCGCCTCACCCTGGTGACGCTCGGCGTCGCCGACCTGGCCCGCGCCCGCGCCTTCTACGAGGCGCTGGGGTGGCGGGGCCAGGAGGTGCAGGAGACGGTCTTCTACCAGGCCGGCGGGCTCGCGCTCGTCCTCTGGGACCGCGCCCTGCTCGCCGCCGACTGCGGGGTGCCCGACGTCCGCGCGGGCGGCTTCGGCGGCATCGCGCTGGCGCACAACGTGCGCTCGGACGCCGAGGTCGACGACCTGCTCGCCACCGCCGAGGGCGCCGGCGGCGCCGTGACCCGGGCCGCCGGGCCCACGGTGCTGGGCTTCTACTCCGGCGTGTTCACCGACCCGGACGGCCACGTCTGGGAGATCGCGCACAACCCGGGCTTCGTGCTCGCCGAGGACGGGACGCTGACGCTGCCCGACTTCCGGGTCGAGGGTCCCTGACGCCAGGATCGGGCGCGGTGCCCACCGACCGCCCGCGCCCTGTCCCCGACCGAGGTCGCGGACACGCCGTCGGGCGCGTCCCTGTGCTTCCTGTTCTTCGTGCTGGACGCGGGGTAGCCGGGCAGGTGCCCCCGGTGGGACGGGGCCTTACCGGAGCCACTGGAGGGGTAGTGGCTCCGGTAAGGGCTTCGTGCCCCCGACCCGGCGGGGCGGGGCGGTCAGGGCCTCGAGACGACCGATGAGGGCCCTGTCAGACGATGTCCCCTCAGAACGCCGTAGGGAACTGGTCGATGGTGGCGTCGCAATCGGCCGCATCGTCGGGGCCCAGCTCGGCGAGGACGGCGACGTCCAGGTCGCACACGTTGGCGGCGACGCCGATGGGCACCTGCAGCACGACGTCCTCCACGTTGACGTTCACGAGCCCGTCCTGGGGCCCGGTGGGTGTGTCGGGCTGGTAGGCCACCGGGAACTGCTCGACGGTGGCGTCGCACTCGGCCGCCTCGTCAGGGCCCAGCTGGGCGAGGACGGCCACGTTCAGGTCGCACACGTTGGCGGCGACGCCGATGGGCACCTGCAGCACGACGTCCTCCACGTTGACGTTGACGAGCCCCTCCTGAGGCTGGGCGGAGGCGGCCGGAGCGGCGGCGATGACGGCGGCGAGGGCGAGGCCGGTGGCTCCGCCGATGGTGAGCAGGCGCATGGGAGTAGCTCCTTCGTGAAGAGTGGGGACGTTCGTGATGTGAAGAGCGCGCGATCCCAGGCGCATGACGCGAGCAGCGGCGGGCGAGGTGACCGGCGTCGACACGGCGTGCACGTCGGTCAGGGCGGCGGGAGTCGACGAGTGCCACCCGTGCAGTGGCTCGCCGCGACGTGGTGGCCACGATCGCGGCCGGTGCCGTTCGTGCAGGTAGCGACGAGGTAGCGCGGCTCGGCCGGGGCGGAGCCGGGCGGTGCACTGGTGCCGCCTGCCGCCGTGGTGAGGAGAGCGGGACGTGCGGGCTGCCGTGCTGTGGCGTCCGATCGACGAGTTGCAGGTCGACCGAGGCGGTGGCGCCCCGCGTCATGCCACGCGGTCCGAGGCGTCATCGGGGAGGGACGGTCTGCGCGGATGACGCCTGGGCAGGGTCGCGACGACGGTGCCCCCGGTGGGATTCGAACCCACACTGCAACCCTTTTAAGGGGCCTGCCTCTGCCGGTTGGGCTACGGGGACGCCGCGCCATCCTCCCACCCGCGCACCCGGGCGGCGGGCACGCGGTGGTCGTGGGGGCGGCTGCGGCAGCGGTGGCCGATGGGGGTGGTCCACGTGCCAGCACCCGACCCGGGCGGCACCGCTGCATGATCACCGGCTCGGCAGCGGACGATGCGGTTCCGCGAGGTTCCGCTGCCGAAACGGTGATCAGCACGGCCCGGAGGAGAGCCGGGCCAGGTCGGGCCCGTGCGCGAGGGACGCGACCCGTCAGGCCCCGTCGAGCAGGCTCAGGCCCGCCCGCCCGCCGCCACCCGGTCCGGCGCGGTCTCGCCGATCGGCGGTTGGGTGGCCTGGCCCGCCGGGCGCACACCACCCGCGACCCGGTGGAAGTCGGCACGCGGGTCGTTGATCTGGCCCAGGGACACGACCTCGCGGCCCAGGAACAGGGCACCGGTCCAGTCGAAGACGATGCGGATCCGGCGGTTCCAGGTGGGCATCCGGCTGACGTGGTACGTGCGGTGCATGAACCAGGCGACGATGCCGCGCAGCTTGATGCCGTAGATCTCCGCGACGCCCTTGTAGAGCCCCAGGCTGGCGACCGACCCGGCGTAGTTGTGCTTGTACTGCTTGAGCGGCCGCTGGCGGATGTGGGCGACGATGTTGTCGGCCAGCGTCTTGGCCTGGCGCACGGCGTGCTGCGCGGAGGGGCTGGTCTTGGCGTTCGGGTCGTCCTTCGACAGGTCCGGCACCGACGCGCAGTCGCCCGCGCAGAAGACGCCGGGCAGGCCCTCGACCTGCAGCTCCGTGGTGCAGACGACGCGGCCGCGCTCGTCGCGGGGCAGGTCGGTGTTCTCCAGCATCGGGTTGGGCTTGACGCCCGCGGTCCAGATGATGGTGTCGGTGTCGAACGACTGCCCGTCGTCGAGGACGACGTGGCCGCCCTCGAGGGTCTTCACGCGGGTGTCGAGGTTGACCTCGATGTCGGCGTCGAGCAGGCGCTCGACGGTGTAGCGGCCCATCTTCGGGCCGACCTCGGGCATGATCCGGTTGGCGGCCTCGACGAGCACCCAGCGGATGTCCTCGCGGTGGATGTTCTCGTAGTAGCGGCTGGCGTAGCGGGCCATGTCGGCGAGCTCGGCCAGCGCCTCGATGCCGGCGTAGCCGCCGCCGACCACGAGGAACGTGAGGAGCCGGCGGCGCAGCGCCGGGTCGATCGTGGTGGCCGCCGCGTCGAGCCGCGACAGCACGTGGTTGCGCAGGTAGATGGCCTCGCCGACGGTCTTGAACGCGATGCCGCACTCCGCGAGCCCGGGGATCGGGAGGGTGCGCGCGACCGACCCGGGGGCGACGACGAGCACGTCGTAGCCGACGGTCGTGACGTGCCCGGCCGACAGCTCGGCGGTGACTTCGCGCTGCGAGTGGTCGATCTTCGTGACCCGACCGGTGAGGTGGTGGCACTTCTTCAGCACCTTGCGCAGCGGCACGACCACGTGGCGCGGCTCGATGGAGCCGGCGGCCGCCTCGGGGAGGAACGGCTGGTAGGTCATGTGCGGCTGGGGGTCGATCACGGTGATCTCGGCCTCGGACCGTCGCAGCTTCTTCTGCAGGCGAAGCGCCGTGTACATGCCCACGTAGCCGCCACCGACCACGACGATCCTCGTGTTGCGTGCCATGACCCCTATGTTCCCACCCTCACGGGGGTTTCACTCCTCGCCGCAGGGTGATACCTGTGACGATTCAGTGAATCGGGGCGGCACCGGCGGCCTCGGCCGCCGCCCGCAGGACGTCCTCCAGCATCGCGGGCGTGAGCCGTCCGGTGAACGTGTTCTGCTGGCTGACGTGGTAGCTGCCGAACAGCTGCAGCGGCCACGGCCCGGCCAGCTCGACGCGCGCCCCGTGCCCGAACACCGGTCGGGGCCGCGGGATCGTCCAGCCCACCGAGCCCAGGACGGGCAGCAGCGCCTGCCAGCCGAAACCTCCCAGCGCGACCACCGCGCGCGGGCGCAGCAGGGCGAGCTCGGCGCGCAGCCAGCCGCTGCAGGTGTCGCGCTCGGCGGGGGTGGGCTTGTTGTCCGGCGGCGCGCAGTGCACCGGCGCGGTGATGCGGACGCCGTGCAGGGTCAGGCCGTCGTCGCGGTGCACGGCGGTGGGCTGGTTGGTCAGGCCGACGGCGTGCAGCGCGGCGAACAGGACGTCGCCGGAGCGGTCGCCGGTGAACATGCGCCCCGTGCGGTTGCCGCCGTGCGCAGCCGGCGCCAGCCCGACGACCAGCAGCGACGCGTCGGCCGGCCCGATGCCGGGCACCGGGCGGCCCCAGTACTCCTCGTCGCGGTAGGCCGCGCGCTTCTCCCGGGCCACCCGCTCGCGCCACTCGACCAGGCGCGGGCAGGCCCGGCAGTCGACGAGCGCCGCGTCCAGCTCCGCGACGCTGGAGAACCCGGCGGCGTCCACGTCAGAGGATCGAGCGCGCGATGCCGTCGAGGATGTCGTGCTCGCTCACCACGAGCTCGGTGATCCCGGCGCGCTCGCGCAGCTCCGCGGCGAGGGTCTCGACGATCAGCGCGCCGCCGCCGATGACGTCGATGCGGCCGAGGTGGATGGCGCCGTGCGCGGCGCGCTGCTCCCGGGAGGCGCCGAGCAGCTCCGAGGCGACGCGGTGCAGGTCGTCGCCGGTGAGGCGGGACAGGTGCACGGCCGAGGAGTCGTACTCGTCGAGCCCGAGCGCCACGGCCGACAGCGTGGTGATCGTGCCCGCGACGCCGACCCACGTGCGCACCCCGGTGACGTCGACGGCGGCGAACGCGTCGTCGAGGATGCCGGCGGCCACCCGGCGGGCCTCCGCGACCTCGTCGGCGGTGGGCGGGTCGCCGTGCAGGCAGCGCTCGGTGATCCGGACCGACCCGACGTCGACCGAGCGCGCGGCCGTGACCGTCGCCTTCCCGCCGGTCAGCTCGCCGACGACGAGCTCGGTGGAGCCGCCGCCCACGTCGACGACGACGAACGGGCCGTCCTCGGCGTCGAGGTCGCCGACGGCGCCGACGAAGGACAGCGCGGCCTCCTCGTCGCCGGAGACGATCTCCGCGTCGACGCCGAGGGTGTCGCGCACCATGCCGAAGAAGTCGTCACGGTTGGCCGCGTCGCGCGTGGCGGAGGTGGCCACCATCCGGACCCGCTCGGTGCCCTTGCGCCGCAGCACCGCGGTGTAGTCGGCGAGCGCGACCCGCGTGCGCTCCAGCGCCTCGGGCGCGAGCACGCCGCTGGCGTCGACGCCCTGGCCGAGCCGGACGATCCGCATCTCGCGGTGCACGTCGCGCAGCGAGCCGTCGGGGCTCGCGTCGGCGACGAGCAGGCGGATCGAGTTCGTCCCGCAGTCGATGGCGGCCACTCGCGACATTGCCCAGGCTCCTTCGTCGGTGCCGGTCCCTCGGATCGATTCCGGCGCGATCACCGTACGGGACGGCCCCCGCCCGACTACCCTCTCGGCATGGCCACGCGCGGTGAGCAGGAGGTGCGGGCGCCCCGCATCCCGGCCCAGCAGGGGATCGCCCCGGAGCGGTCCGGCGGCACCCACGCCGTGGAGAACCAGCCCCCGCCGCTGGCCGGGTTCGACGCACTGGCCTGCGACCCCGCGCTCACCGACGCCGTCGCGCGGGAGGGCGCGGGCGACGCGCTGGCCCACCTGGGCACGCTCGGTACGCTCGTCGCGTCACCGGAGGCGCGCGAGCACGCCCGGCTCGCCGACACGCACCCGCCGGTGCTGCGCACGCACGACCGCTACGGCCACCGGATCGACGAGGTCGAGTACCACCCGTCGTGGCACTGGCTGATGGGCCGCTCCGTCGGCTGGGGGCTGCACGGCCGCCCGTGGCTGGCCGCTCCCGGCGACGGCGCGCACGTGGCGCGGGCCGCGGGCTTCTACCTGATGAGCCAGCTCGAGGCGGGGCACTGCTGCCCGATCTCGATGAGCTACGCCGCCGTGCCGGCCCTGCGCGCCGACCCCGACCTCGCCGCCGCCTACGTCCCGGGCCTGCAGACCCAGGTCTACGAGTTCGGCCTCACCGACCCCTCGCGCAAGGCGGGGCTGCTCGCCGGCATGTCGATGACCGAGAAGCAGGGCGGCTCCGACGTCCGCGCCGGCTCCACGACGGCCGCCCCCGTCGCCGACGGCACCTACCGCCTCACCGGGCACAAGTGGTTCACCTCGGCGCCGATGAACGACCTGTTCCTCACGCTCGCGCAGGCCCCGGGCGGCCTCACCTGCTTCGTGCTCCCCCGCGTCCTGCCCGACGGCACCCGCAACGCGATCCACCTGCAGCGCCTCAAGGACAAGCTCGGCAACCGCTCCAACGCCTCCGCCGAGATCGAGTACACCGGCGCCACCGGGTGGCGGCTCGGCGACGAGGGCCGCGGCGTCGCCACGATCATCGAGATGGTGTCGATGACGCGCCTGGACTGCGTGCTCGGCTCCGCCGCGGTGGTCCGCGCGGCGCTCTCGGAGGCCGCGCACCACGTGGCGCACCGCCGGGCCTTCGGGTCGGTCGTCGGCGAGACGCCGCTGATGCAGACGGTGATCGCCGACCTGGCGCTGGAGTCGGAGGCCGCCACCGCGCTGGGCATCCGGCTGGCCGGCGCCGTCGACCGCGGCGAGCACGCGTTCCTGCGCCTCGCGCTGCCCGCATCGAAGTACCTGGTGTGCAAGCGGGCGCCCGCGGCCGTCGCCGAGGCGCTGGAGTGCCTGGGCGGCAACGGCTACGTCGAGGAGTCGGGGATGCCGCGGCTCTACCGCGAGGCGCCGCTCAACTCGATCTGGGAGGGCTCGGGCAACGTCACCGCGCTCGACGTCCTGCGCGCGGTCACCCGGGAGCCGGACTCGGTGGAGGCCGTCCTGGCCGAGATCGACCTCGCGGGCGGCTCCGACGAGTGGTTCGACCGCGGCGTCCACGAGCTGCGCATGGAGCTGCGCAGCCGGGAGGAGCGCCGGGCGCGCCGGCTCGCCGAGATGTTCGCGCTGTGCCTGCAGGGCAGCCTGCTGCTGCGGTTCGCGCCCGTGGAGGTGTCGAGCGCCTTCGTGTCGAGCCGGTTCCTGCCCGACGGTCCGTGGCGCACCTCGGGCACACTGCCCGCGGAGTCGCACATCGAGGCGCTGACGGCGCGGGTCACGCCCCGGCGCTAGCCGGCGGTCAGGGGGTGGCGCAGGGCCCGGCCGTCCACCACTCGCCCAGCTCGGCGAGGGCCTCGTCGCCGAACGGGTTGACGCCCGGCCCCGCGGCGAGCGCGTGGGCGACGTGCACGTGCAGGCACTTGACGCGGTCGGGCATCCCGCCCGCGCTGACCTGCGTGCCCAGCGACCCGATCGCGTCGCGCTCGGCCAGGTAGGCCTCGTGGGCGCGGCGGTAGGCGTCGGCCAGGTCGGGGTCCTCGGCGAGGCGGTCCTGCATCTCGCGCATCCGCCCCTCGGCCTCCAGGCTGCCGATCCGGGAGTTCAGCCGCGAGCACGTCAGGTAGTACAGCGTCGGGAACGGCGTGCCGTCCTCGAGGCGGGGCGCGGTCTGCACGACCGAGGGCAGCGAGCACGGGCAGCGGTGCGCCACCTCGCGGACGGCGCGGGGGGCGCGGCCGAGCTGGGCGGCGACGGCGGCGGAGTCGGCGTCGGAGATCCCGGTCACGCGGGCCCCTCCGAGACGTCGCGCCACAGGCGCCGGTACCAGGGCTCGTCGCGGAAAGGGTCGGGCGCGACCTCGGTGGACGGGTCGACCGGGAGCTGCACGACGTAGGGCGTCTCCCCCGGCGCGACGTAGCCCAGTCGCGAGCGCGCCTCGGCCGCCGTGACGGCCGGGTCGGACAGCCGCGTGCTCTCCCGCGTCAGCTCGTCGACCTCCGCCGCGAGCGCCTCCTGCTGCTCGGTGACGGCGGCCAGCTCCTGCTGCTGGGCCACGTAGTTGCGCAGCGGGACCGCGACGGTGAGCGCCAGCGCGCAGACCACGATCGCGAGCACCGCCGCACGGCGGGTCGAGGAGACGCCGAGCATCCCGGTGGTGGCCGCGACGACGGTGCCCGCGCGCGAGCGGACCTTCGTCAGCCGCGGCTCGCGGGTGCGCCGCCGGACCGCCGCACCGGTGCCCGCCGGGCGTGCGGCCCGGCGGGCGCGCGGGCGCTCCTCGACCACGTGCTCAGCCGGCGGTGGGGGTGAAGCGCGGGAACGCGAGATCGCCCGCGTAGCGCGCGGCGTCGCCCAGGAACTCCTCGATGCGCAGGAGCTGGTTGTACTTCGCGACGCGCTCGGACCGGGCCGGGGCGCCGGTCTTGATCTGGCCGCAGCCGGTGGCGACGGCGAGGTCGGCGATCGTGGTGTCCTCGGTCTCGCCCGAGCGGTGGCTCATCATGCAGCGGTAGCCGGACATGTGCGCCAGCGCGACGGCGTCGAGCGTCTCCGACAGCGTGCCGATCTGGTTGACCTTCACCAGCAGCGCGTTGGCGGCGCCGCGGGCGATGCCCTCCTCGAGCCGCTCGGGGTTGGTGACGAACAGGTCGTCGCCGACGATCTGGACCTTGTCGCCGATCGCGCTCGTCAGCTGCACCCAGCCCTCCCAGTCGTCCTCGTCGAGGGGGTCCTCGATGGAGACGAGCGGGTAGGCGCCGATCAGCTCGGCGTAGGCGTCCGACATCTGCGCCGAGGTGAGCTTGCGGCCCTCGTAGGAGTAGACGCCGTCGCTGTGGAACTCGGTGGCGGCCACGTCGAGCGCCAGCACGATGTCGCGGCCCAGCGTGTAGCCGGTCTTCTCGACGGCCTCGGCGATCAGGTCGAGCGCGGCGCGGGTGCCGGGCAGGTCGGGGGCGAAGCCGCCCTCGTCGCCCAGGCCGGTGGCCAGGCCTTTCGCCTTGAGCACCGACTTGAGCGAGGCGTAGACCTCCGCGCCCCAGCGCAGGGCCTCGCGGAACGACTCGGCGCCGACCGGCGCGATCATGAACTCCTGCACGTCGACCGAGCTGTCGGCGTGGGCGCCGCCGTTGATGATGTTCATCATCGGCACGGGCAGCACGTGCGCGCCGGCCCCGCCGAGGTAGCGGTAGAGGTCGAGCCCGGACGACTCGGCGGCCGCCTTCGCCACCGCCAGGGAGACGCCGAGGATCGCGTTGGCGCCCAGCTTGGACTTGTCCGGCGTGCCGTCGAGGTCGAGCAGGACCTGGTCGATGAGCCGCTGGTCGACGGCCTCCATGTCCTTGAGCTCGGGCGCGATGACGTCGAGGACGTTGCGCACCGCCTTCTCGACGCCCTTGCCGCCGAAGCGCAGCGGGTCGCCGTCGCGCAGCTCGACCGCCTCGTGCTCACCCGTGGACGCGCCCGACGGGACCGCGGCGCGGCCCAGCGTGCCGTCCTCCAGGGACACCTCGACCTCGACCGTGGGGTTGCCCCGCGAGTCGAGGATCTCGCGTGCGCCGACCTGCTCGATGACCGCCACCAGTGCTCCGCTCCATGCCGTGATCTCCGGTTCCGCGGCCAGGGTAGTCGGCGGGGGCCGGTAACCCGCGCAGGTGTCGACGGGCGGGTCCGCACGCCCTAACGTGGGAGCGACCATGACGGGTCCCGACCTCTTCGCCTCGTTCCGGCGCGCCGAGATGCTCGTGGCGCGCAGCCGTCCCCTCGACGCCCTCCAGGCGCTCGCACCCGTGCTGGACTCCCAACCCGACGACGCCTCGGTGCAGCTCCTCGCCGGGCGCGCGTACCTCAACTCCGCGCAGCTCCAACGGGCCGAGGCGGCGTTCGTGCGGGTCCTGGACCTCGACCCCGCCGACCACTACGCGCGCTTCGCGCTGGGCAAGGCGCTGCAGCGCCAGGGCCGGCTCCCCGAGGCGCACGCGCAGCTCAAGATGGCCGCCGCCATGGATCCGCGGCCGGAGTACCAGGAGGCGCTCGGCGAGGTCCGGGCCCGGCTGGCGCTCGAGGACGACTAGGACCGTCCGCCGGCGAACCGGACGAAGGCCGCGAAACGCCGGTGACCTGCGGCGATGTGACCGGGGCGGCCTTCCGCTCCCCGCGCCCGCAGGTTAGCCTCCCCGTGCCTCTGCTGAGGCTCACCTCGGGAGGACGACGATGCTGGGCAACCTGTTGATCGGCCTGCGCGAGGGGCTCGAGGCGGCGCTGGTGGTGAGCATCCTCATCGCCTTCCTCGTGCGCACCGACCGGCGCTCGGCACTGCCGAAGGTGTGGCTCGGCGTCGGCATCGCCGTGGTGGTCAGCGTGGGCGTGACGCTCGCCCTGACGCTCACCCAGCAGGCCCTCACGTTCGAGGCCCAGGAGACGTTCGGCGGTGTGCTGTCGATCGTCGCCGTCGGGTTCGTCACCTGGATGATCTTCTGGATGCGCCGGGCGGGCCGCTCCATCTCCGCCGAGCTGCGCGGGAGGATGGAGGACGCCCTGGCCATGGGCTCGGGCGCGGTGGTCCTCATGGCCGCGCTGGCCGTCGGCCGCGAGGGCCTGGAGACCGCGGTCTTCTTCTTCGCCGCCGCCCAGGCCGCGGGCGAGACCACCGAGCCGCTGATCGGCTTCCTGTCCGGCATCGCGATCGCCGTCGTCATCGCGTACCTGGTGTACCGCGGCGCGATCAGCCTCGACCTCGGGAAGTTCTTCTCGGTCACCGGCGGGCTGCTGATCTTCGTGGCCGCCGGGATCCTCGCCTACGGCGTCCACGACCTGCAGGAGGCCGGCATCCTGCCCGGCCTGAACACGCTCGCCTTCGACGTCAGCGCCGCCGTGCCCCCGGACTCCTGGTACGGCGTGCTGCTCAAGGGGATCTTCAACTTCTCCCCCGCCACCACCGTGCTCGAGGCCGCCGTCTGGGTCGCCTACGTCGCCGTGGTGCTCCCGCTCTTCCTGCGCCCCCACCGCATCCGCACCACCACCCCCGCGTGATCCACCACCCCCGCTCGTTCTGCACGAGGAGAACCATGTCCCGCCGCACCCCCGCCGCCGTCGGCCTCGCCGTCCTCGGCCTCGCCATGGCCGGCTGCACCAGCACCGCCCCCGTCGACGCGGGCGCGGGCGGGCCGATCACCGTCGCCGCCGCCGACGACGCGTGCGACGTGAGCACCACCGAGGCCCCCGCCGGCACGATCTCGTTCGACATCACCAACGGCGGCTCCAAGGTCACCGAGTTCTACCTCTACGCCACCGGCGGCCGGATCATGGGCGAGGTCGAGAACATCGGCCCCGGCCTCTCGCGCCAGCTCATCGTCGAGGTGCCCGAGGGCGGCGAGTACGAGACGGCGTGCAAGCCCGGCATGGTCGGCGACGGCATCCGCGGCGCGTTCACCGTCACGGGTTCCGCGCAGCGCTCCGTCGACACCGACACCCGGCTCGCCGAGGCCACCGCCGGCTACCAGCGCTACGTGAACTCGCAGGTCGAGGCCCTGGTGCCGAAGACTCAGGAGTTCGTCGACGCCGTCGTCGCGGGCGACGTCGAGGGGGCGAAGGCGCTGTTCCCGATCGCCCGCACCTACTGGGAGCGCATCGAGCCGGTGGCCGAGTCCTTCGGCGACCTCGACCCGCGCATCGACGGCCGCGACGACGGCGAGCCCGGCGTGGAGTTCACCGGGTTCCACCGCCTGGAGCGCGACCTGTGGCAGGACGGCCTGCAGCCCGACTCCACGGCGATCGCCGACATGCTGATGGACGACATCACCGAGCTGGCCAACCGCGTGCCGAGCGTCGAGCTCACCCCGCTGAACCTGGCCAACGGCGCCAAGGAGCTCCTCGACGAGGTCGCCACCGGCAAGATCACCGGCGAGGAGGACCGCTACTCGCACACCGACCTGTGGGACTTCCGCGCCAACGTCGACGGCTCGCAGGGCGCCATCGCGGCGCTGCGCCCGGTGATCGACGAGCGCGACCCGGCCCTGGGCCCGCTGCTCGACGAGCGCTTCGCCGCCGTCGACGCCCTGCTGGAGAACTACCGCGACGGCGACGGCTTCGTCCTCTACACCGCGCTGACCCCGGACGACATCAAGGCCATGACCGAGGCCGTCGACGCGCTGGGCGAGCCGGTGAGCCAGGTCGCGGGCGTCGTCTCGTCGTGAGGGGATGGTCGGCATGAGTGCCTTCTCGCGGCGACGCCTGCTCGGGTGGACCGGTGCGGGGGCCGCGGCCGTCGGGGTCGGGGCGGTGGCGGGCTGCGCCGCCGCCCCCGCGGCCCCGGGTCCGGCCCAGCGCGTCGTCCCGTTCCGCGGCGAGCACCAGGCCGGGATCGTCACGCCCGCGCAGGACCGCCTGCACTTCGTCGCCCTGGACGTGATCACCGACGACCGCGAGGAGCTGCGCGCGCTGCTGCAGCGCTGGACCGCGGCCGCCGAGCGCATGACGGCCGGCGCCGAGACCACCCCGGGCGGCGCCACCGGCGGCAACCCGAACTCTCCTCCCGACGACACCGGCGAGGCGCTCGGCCTGCCCGCCGCGTCGCTCACCCTGACCTTCGGGGTGGGGGCGTCGCTGTTCGCGAAGGTCGGGCTCGACCCGTCGCTGGTCCCGCCCGGGCTGGCCGAGCTGCCCCGGTTCGCCGGCGACCAGCTCGACCCCGCGCTCTCGGGCGGCGACCTCTGCATCCAGGCCTGCTCCGACGACCCTCAGGTGGCGGTGCACGCCGTGCGCAACCTGGTGCGGATGGGCTTCGGCACCACCGCGGTGCGCTGGTCGCAGCTCGGGTTCGGGCGCACGTCGTCGACGTCGACGTCGCAGGAGACCCACCGCAACCTGTTCGGCTTCAAGGACGGCACCAACAACCTCAAGGCCGAGGACCCCGACGGCCTGCGCGACCAGGTCTGGGTGCCCGCCGACGCCCGGCCCGCGTGGCTGGCGGGCGGCAGTTACCTCGTGGCGCGCCGGATCCGGATGCACATCGAGATCTGGGACCGCACCTCGCTCGTCGAGCAGGAGGTCATCATCGGGCGGACGAAGGACGAGGGCGCGGCCTTCGGCGCGGCCGCCGAGTTCGACCCCGCCGACTTCGCGGCCACCGACGAGACCGGCGCGCCCCGGATCGCGGTCGACGCCCACATCCGGCTCTCCTCCGCGGAGTCGCTCGGCGGGGTCAGGATCCTGCGCCGCGGCTACAACTTCGTCGACGGGAGCGACGGCCAGGGCCACCTCAACGCCGGGCTGTTCTTCATCGCGTTCATGAACGACCCGCAGGCGCAGTTCGTGCCGATGCAGCGCGCGCTGTCCACGAAGGACGTGCTCATGGAGTACATCGAGCACACCGGGTCCGCGGTGTTCGCCTGCCCCGCCGGGCTGGGCGAGGGCGGGTACTGGGGTCAGTCGCTGTTCGAGGCCTGAGCGGCGCCGGCGTAGCGGTCGGCGGCGGCCCACACCAGCCGCGCGTACTCGCCGGAGCGGTTGTAGGCCAGGACCCCGTCCCACCAGCCGGTGCCGTCGGCGGTGTCGCGGCCCTCGGCGCACAGGTAGGCGGCGGCCCCGCGGGCGGCGTCGTCGATCTGGTGGGGGTCGCGGACGCCGTCGCCGTCACCGTCGGCGCCGTAGGTCGCCCAGGTCGTGGGCAGGAACTGCAGCGGGCCGACGGCGCGGTCGTAGGTGGTGTCGCCGTCGAGCCGGCCGCCGTCGGTGTCGAGGATCTCCCGCACGCCCGACGAGCCGTCGAGCGGCACGCCGACGATCCGCGGCGCGGGCCGCCCGTCGTCGCCGAGCCGCGACCGGCCCAGGCCGCCGTGGTCGGACTCGACGCGCGCGATCCCGGCCAGCGTGGTCCAGGACAGCCGGCAGCCCGGGGTGTCGGCGCGCTGCGCGAGCTCGGCGCCGCCGTAGGCCCGCAGCGCGCGGGCCGGCACGCCGGTGCCCGGCGACGCGGCGTCGGCCCAGGTGTCGAGGTCGACGCCCTCGGGCAGCGGGTCGCCCTGCGCGACCGGCGTGCCGCGGTCGACGTCGGCCGCGGTCAGGCCGTCGCCGCCGGTGTCGCGCGGCCCGTCGAGGCCGCGCACGACGGCCACCAGGAACGCCAGCACCACCCCGAACGCGACGAGCGCGGCGAGCGGGCCGGCGAGGGAGCGGCGACGGGTCACTGCGCCGAACGTACCGGGATCCGTGCTGAGAGCGGCCTCAGCGGGGCCAGAACCGCAGCCAGTCCTGCTCGCCGAGGGCGTGCGGGTCGAGCCCGGCCGCGCGGGCGGCGTCCTCGGCGGTGCGGACGTCGGCCTCGAAGCGGCGCGCGGTGGTGCGCAGCTCCGCCTCGGGATCGACCCCGGCGAGCTTCGCGCGGGCGGCGAGCGCGAACAGCTGCTCCCCCACCCCCGACCCCGACGGCAGCAGCTCCACGGGCAGCCCGGCGCGGGCGGTGCGGCTGGTCAGCTTCGCGGCGAGCGCCACGGCCGGCTGCGCGGTGGCCACGCCGTCGACGCTCGAGTCCCGCTGCTTCTCCGCGCGCTTGAGCTCCTCCCAGCGGTGCTCCTGCCGCTCGGCGGTGTCGATGGTCTCCGTGCCGGCGAACACGTGCGGGTGCCGCCCGACGAGCTTCGCCACCAGGTCGGCCGCGACGTCATCGATCGTGAACGGGTCGGGGCCCTCCGCGGCGATGCGGGCGTGGAACAGCACCTGGAGCAGGACGTCGCCCAGCTCCTCGCGCAGCGCGGCGCGGTCGCCGTCCTCGATCGCCTGGTAGAGCTCGTAGCACTCCTCGACCAGGTACTGCAGCAGCGACGCGTGCGTCTGCTCGGCGTCCCAGGGGCAGCCCCCGGGCGAGCGCAGCCGGTCCATGACCGCGACGGCCTCGAGGAGCGGCGACCCGCTCACGGCACGGCGGGGGCGCGGACGATCGTGCCGGCCGTCTGGTCGGCGTCGACCACGGCGAGCTGGATCGGGTCCCACACCCCGAAGCGGGGGTTGACCTGCACGCCCAGCTCCTCCGACGCCGGCTGCAGCAGCCGGTAGCCGATGAGCTGCAGGTCGGACTGGCCGAACCGGTCGAGCGCCGACGGGCCCTCGGGCGCGAGGTCGGTGGTGCGCTCCAGGATCCGGATGACGGTCCAGGGCGCGCCGTCCTGCGCGGGGCGCAGCACGATCACCGAGCCGGCCGGCGTGCCGAACGCGAAGGACGTGGCGAGCGCCGGGTTGTCGACGGCCCGCACCTGCTGGGCGCGCTGCTCGGGCGGCGCGTCGGCGAACACGGCGTCGGCGCCGGGACCGCCCGCGGCCACGGCCCGCGCGGCGCCGGTGGCCTCCTCCTCCGTGGGCAGCGCCACGAACTCCAGCGTGACGCCGAGCCGGTCGACGTAGCGGGCGCCCAGCGCGGCGGCGGCGAGGTCGTCGCGGATCTTCTCCCGCTGCACGTCCGGCGTGTACAGCGAGGCCTGGGCCAGCTCGTCGGGGCTGCCGGCCGTGGCGAGCGCGGCGTCGAGGTCGGCGTCGCTGATCGCGATGCCCTCCTCGGCGGTGCGCCGGTCGAGCAGGTCGCCCAGGATCGCGCTCGTGACGATCTCCCGGGCCACCTGCGGCGGGCCGTAGCCGCCGCCGGCGCCCTGGTTGCGCCCGGCGACGGCCTGGGCCTTCCCGGGGCTCAGCGCGATCGCGATCTGGTTCTGCACGGTGCCCAGCGGGATCACGTCGGAGCCGACGATCGCCGCCGACCCGATCTGGCTCGGTCCGGATCCGCACCCGCTGACCATCGCGCCCACGACCGCCACCGCGGCCACGACCCGTCCCACCTGCCTGCGCACGCCGCCACCCTCTCATGGCGGCGGTGGGGGGCCGTGCGGCGGGATCAGCGGCCCGCCGGGACCACCACCGTGTCGCACACCTTGTCGGCGAAGGTCTGGCGCCGGTCGTCCCACAGCGGCCACAGGTAGCCGACGTAGAACGGGATGGCGTCGATGACGTGCAGCAGCTGGCGCCCGATCGCGAGGCCGAAGCCGACGGGCTGCTGGTCGGAGACGCGCACCAGCCTCGTGCCGATGACCTTCTTGCCGATGCTCTGGCCGGTGGTGCCCTGCCGGTAGCCGCTGTTCCAGATGGCGAAGGCGAACAGGGCGACGTAGGCGAGCCCGCCGACCGTCAGCAGCAGCGTGAGGTCGCCGATCAGGGAGAGCGGCACGATCACCACGAGCGCCACGGCCGCGGGGACGGCCCCGTCGATCAGGGTGGCGAGCACGCGCTGGCCCCACGAGGCGTAGGACTCCGGGCCGGCGCCGAGCCCGCCGGGGGCCGGGTAGCCGGTCTCGTAGCGCGGCGGGGCGTCGAAGCCGCGGCGGCCGTCCGGCGCCGGGTACGCCGACGGGCCGCCGTAGCCGGCCCGGCCCCCGTAGCCGGGCTGCCCGCCGTAGCCGTACTGCGGGCCCTGGCCGGGGGGCGGGCCGTAGCCCGGGCCGCCGTACCCGGGCGGCGGGCCGTAGCCGGGGGGCGGGCCGTAGGTCGGCTGTCCGGGTGGGGGGGTGCTGGTCACGGGTCCTCCGGGTGGGGAACGGGTCGGCCGGAGCGCCACCGCGGCGACCGGCTGCCGTTGATCTCGCATCCGGGCCCGTGGCGTTACCCCGCGGCGGGCGCCTTCGCCGGAGCGGCCAGGTCGTGCACCAGCCGGGTGGCCCACTCCAGCAGCTCGACGTCGCGCAGCGGCGCCCCGCCGATCCGCCCGCCGGCCACCGGCTTGGGCACGATGACCGCCCGCGCCGCCGCCTTGTACTGCGACTTCGGGTAGAGCCGGGTGAGCCGCATCTGCCCGGAGTCGAGCAGGTCGACCGGCCCGACGCGCACCGCGTTGCCGGCCACCGCGACCTCGCCGATCCCGAGCCCCCGGCACACCTGCCGGAACTCCGCGACGGCCAGCAGGTTGCGCACCGGGGCGGGCGGCTCGCCGTAGCGGTCGGTGAGCTCGTCGACGATCGCGTCGAGCGCGGCGCGGTCGCCCGCCTCGGCGATCTTGCGGTAGACCTCCAGGCGCAGCCGCTCGCCGGTGACGTAGTCGTGCGGCACGTGGGCGTCGATCGGCAGGTCGACGCGGACCTCGGTGAGGGCCTCCTCGGCCTCGCCCTCGCCCGCCCCGGCCTGCTGGCGGAACGCCGCGACGGCCTCGCCGACGAGCCGGATGTAGAGGTCGAAGCCGACGCCGGCGATGTGCCCGGACTGCTCCGCGCCCAGGATGTTGCCCGCGCCGCGGATCTCCAGGTCCTTCATGGCGACGGCCGCGCCCGCGCCCAGCTCCGAGTGCTGGGCGATGGTGGCCAGCCGGTCGTGCGCGGTCTCGGTGAGCGGGTGCTCGGGCGGGAACAGGAAGTAGGCGTAGCCGCGCTCGCGGCCGCGGCCGACGCGCCCGCGGAGCTGGTGCAGCTGCGAGAGCCCGAGGGTGTCGGAGCGCTCGACGATCAGGGTGTTGGCGTTGGAGATGTCGAGGCCGTTCTCGACGATCGTGGTGCAGACCAGGACGTCGAACTCGTTGTGCCA
Source organism: Pseudonocardia broussonetiae (assembly GCF_013155125.1). NCBI lineage: Bacteria > Bacillati > Actinomycetota > Actinomycetes > Pseudonocardiales > Pseudonocardiaceae > Pseudonocardia > Pseudonocardia broussonetiae. The sequence continues at coordinate 763,748 of NZ_CP053564.1, forward strand.
GAAGCCGTTGACGGTGCGCTCGAGCAGGTCCTCGTTCATCTGCCCGTGCGCCACCGCGATCCGGGCCTCGGGGACGAGGTCGCGGATCGTCTTCGCGGCCCGGTCGATCGTCGAGACCCGGTTGTGCACGTAGAACACCTGGCCGTCGCGCAGCAGCTCGCGGCGGATCGCGGCGGCGACCTGCTTGGTGTCGTAGGCGCCGACGTAGGTGAGCGTGGGGTGGCGGTCCTCGGGCGGCGTCGCGATCGTCGACATCTCCCGGATGCCGGCCAGGCTCATCTCCAGCGTGCGCGGGATCGGCGTGGCCGACAGCGTCAGCACGTCGACGTGGGTGCGCAGCGCCGTGATGTGCTCCTTGTGCTCGACGCCGAAGCGCTGCTCCTCGTCGACGATGACCAGCCCGAGGTCCTTCCAGCGCACGCCGCTCTGCAGCAGCCGGTGCGTGCCGACGACGACGTCGACGGTGCCCTCGGCCAGGCCCTTCACCGTCTCCTTCGCCTCCGCGGCGTCGGTGAACCGGGACAGCCCGCGCACCGTGACCGGGAACGCGCGCATCCGCTCGGTGAACGTGTCGAGGTGCTGCGTGGCGAGCAGCGTCGTCGGGACGAGGACGGCCACCTGCTTGCCGTCCTGCACCGCCTTGAACGCCGCCCGGACCGCGATCTCGGTCTTGCCGAACCCGACGTCGCCGGAGATCACGCGGTCCATCGGGACCGGGCGCTCCATGTCTGCCTTGACCTCGTCGATCGCGGCGAGCTGGTCGGGCGTCTCGGTGTAGGGGAAGGCGTCCTCCATCTCGCGCTGCCACGGCGTGTCCTTCGCGAACGCGTGGCCGGGCGCGGACTGGCGCGCCGCGTAGAGCTGCACGAGCTGCGCCGCGATCTGGCGGACGGCCTTGCGCGCCTTGCCCTTCGTCTTCGCCCAGTCGCCGCCGCCGAGCTTGTTGAGCGTCGGGATCTCGCCGCCGACGTAGCGGCTGATCTCGTCCAGCGCGTCGGTCGGGACGAACAGCCGGTCGGCCGGCTGGCCCCGCTTGCTCGACGCGTACTCCAGCACCAGGTACTCGCGGGTGGCCCCGCCGACCGTGCGCTCCCTCATCTCGACGAACTTGCCGATGCCGTGCTGGGAGTGCACGACGTGGTCGCCGGGCTTGAGCGTGACGAGGTCGACGGTGTTGCGGCGCTTGCTCGGCATCTTGGCCGGGGCCGTGGCGGCCGCGCGGTTGCCGGTGAGGTCGGCCTCGGTCAGCAGGACCAGCGGCCCGGCGGTGAAGCCCTGCGTGAGCCGCCCGCAGGTGACGGTGACCAGACCCTTCTCGGGGTCGTCCGTGAGCTCGTCGACGAGAGCGGCGGGCACGTCGGCCTCGCGCAGCTGCTCCAGGCTGCGCTGCGCGGTGCCCGCACCGCCGACGACGAGCACGGCCGTGCCGCCGCCCGCGACGTGCGCGCGCAGGTCGACCAGCGCGCGGTCGGTGTCGCCGCGGTAGGACTCGACCTCGTGCACGGGCGGGGCGAGCGCGTCGTCGCGGCCCGAGAGCAGCGGGCTGAACGTCAGCACGGGATGGGCGGTGGCGGCGGCGTGGTGCAGCACGTCGTTCAGGTCGCGGTAGGCCGAGGCGCCGACGTCGATCGGGGCGTCGCCGCCGGTGGCCGCGGCGAACCAGGACGCCTCCAGGAACTCCTGGCCGGTGCGGACGAGGTCGGCGCTGCGGGTGCGCACGCGCTCGGGGTCGGCGACGAGCACGGCCGCGCCGGCCGGGAGCAGGTCGGTGAGCAGCTCCAGGTCGCCCCCGGTGAGCACGGGGACGAGGGACTCCATGCCCTCGGACGGGATGCCGTTGGCGAGGTGGTCGAGCAGCTCGCGCAGCGGCGGGTTGTTCTCGTGGGTGCGGGCCAGCGCGGCCGCGCGCTCGCGGACGGGCGCGGTGAGCAGCAGCTCCCGGCAGCCGGGCGCGACGAGCTCCTCCACCGGCGCGACGGACCGCTGGTCGGCGACGGAGAACGTGCGCAGCTCGCTGACCTCGTCGCCCCAGAACTCCACGCGCAGCGGCTGGTCGGCCGTGGGCGGGAAGACGTCGACGATCCCGCCGCGCACCGCGAACTCGCCGCGGGTGGTGACCATCTCGACCCGCGTGTACGCCAGCTCGACCAGGCGCTCCAGCAGCGCCTCGAAGTCGGCGGTGTCGCCGACCCGCAGCGCGACCGGCTCCAGGCGGCCCAGTCCGGGCGCGATCGGCTGGATCAGGCTGCGGGCGGCGGTGACCACGACCCGCGGCGCGGTGTCCGGGTCGGACAGCCGACGGAGGATCGACAGGCGGCGGCCGACGGTGTCGGGGCGCGGCGAGAGGCGCTCGTGGGGCAGCGTCTCCCAGCTGGGCAGCACGACGACGGTGTCGGCGTCGACGAGGTCGGAGAGCGCCGCGCCCAGGTCCTCGGCCTCGCGGTCGGTGGCGGTGACGGCCAGGACCGTGCGCGCCTCGGCGAGGCCCGCCGCCAGGAACGGGCGCAGCGCGGCCGGCCCCTCGATCCGGAGCCCGGGGACGTCGGTGGAGCGGGTGTCGCGGGCGGCGTCGAGGACGGCCCGGAGGTCGGAGTCGGCGAGGACGGAGTGCAGCAGACCGGCGAGCTTGGCCACGGTTCTCGGATACCCCTTGGTGGCGGGTGGACGCACGCGGAACAGACCCCTGCCCGGGATGGATACCCGGTCGGGGCCGTGCCCCCGAGCCTACGCCGCGGCCCTGACCTCGGCCGGGGCGGCGGTCACGACCGGGTGCGGGGCGGCAGGTCCGGGCGACGGCGGCTGGGCCGCGTGGCGATGTCGGGCGGCTGCACCGGCGGCGTCCGCTCCAGCGCCTCCAGCGCCAGGTCGACGGCCCGCTCCAGCTGCGGGTCGCGCCCGGCCGCCCAGTCCTGCGGCGTCACGACGACCTCGACGTCGGGCTCGACGCCGTGGTTCTCCACGTCCCAGCCCAGGTCGTCGAACCAGTGGGAGTAGCGCGGCTGCGTCACCCCGGTGCCGTCGACGAGCCGGTAGCGGCTGTCGATGCCGATCACGCCGCCCCACGTCCGCACCCCGACGACGGTGGCGATGCCGCGGCGCTTGAGCGCGACCGTGACGATGTCGCCGTCGGAGCCCGCGAGCTCGTCGGCGACGGCCACGACCGGGCCGCGCGGCGCGTCCATCGGGTAGGTGCGCGGCGGGCGGTGGCGCGCGATCGTCCACGCCGTGACGCGCCGGGCGAGCTTCTCCACGACGAGTTGCGAGGTGTGCCCGCCGCCGTTCATCCGGACGTCGAGGACGAGGCCGTCGCGGGTCATCGCGAGGCTGAGGTCGCGGTGCAGCTGCGCCCAGCCCGGCGCCATCATGTCGGGCACGTGCAGGTAGCCCAGGCGTCCGCCGGACCGCTCGGTGACGAACGCGCGCCGCCCCGCCACCCAGTCCTGGTAGCGCAGCTGGTCCTCGTCGGGCAGCGGCCGGACGACGACCCGGCGCACGGCGTCGCCGGAGCGGACGGTGATCTCGGTGAGGGTGTCGGCGGTGCCGGCGAGCAGCGGCGCGGGCCCGAGGTCGGGGTCGACCGGGCGCCCGGCCACCTCCAGCAGCACGTCCCCGGCCCGGACGTCGACGCCGGGCGCGGCCAGCGGGCTGCGCGCGGCCGGCGCGGACGTCTCCGGCGGCAGGACGCGCTCGACGCGCCACCCGTCCGGGGTCGGCGCGAGGTCGGCGCCGAGGAACGCGGGGGCGTCGCCGGCGGGCTGCGGGCGCGCCCGCACGTAGGCGTGCGAGGAGCCCAGCTCGCCCTGGAACTCCCACAGCAGGTCGACGAGGTCGTCGTAGCCGCCGACGGCGTCGACGAGCGGGCGGTAGCGCTCCTGCTCCGCCGCCCAGTCGACGTCGCCCATGTCGGCGGTCCAGAAGTGGTCGCGCATGAGCCGCGCGGCCTCGTCGAACATCTGGCGCCACGACGCCGTCGGGTCGACGGTGACGGCCAGGCGCGAGAGGTCGACCTCGTACTCGTCGGCGCCCTCGCCGCCCTCGGGCGCGCCGGAGCCGGAGCGGTCGGTGCGCAGCACGCGCAGGGCCTTGCCGTCGCGGACGAGCAGGCGGGTGCCGTCGCCGCTGACCGCGTAGCCGTCGACGGCGTCGGCGATCACGTCGAGCTTGCGGCGCACCAGGTCGAAGCGCTCCAGCACGGTGCGGCGCGCCTTCTCCGACGTGCCCGCCCGCCCGTCGCCGAGCACGCCGTTGACCGGGCTGCGCAGCCACAGCAGGCAGTCCTTGCCCACGGCGAGGCCCCCGTAGCGGGCCTCCACGACGGGCACGGGCACGACCCGCTCGGCCAGCCCCGGGGCGTCGACGACGACCTCGGGCACGTCGCTCTCCGCCGCCGCCGGGACCGACGCGGCGTCCGGGGAGGACGGGTCGGCGGGGCCGGGCGCGGGCGGGTCCTCGGGGCTCTCGTCGCCGGGCGCGACCGGCCGACCGTCCGGGCTCGCCCCGAACGGCGACGGCGTGCGCGCCGCCAGCGGCACCAGGAACGGACGCCACGACGCCGGGAACGTGAGGTCGAACGAGTGCTCGTCGTAGATCGGGTCGAAGCTGCGCCGGGACAGGAAGGCCAGGTAGCGGCCGTCGAGGGTGAAGGCGGGGGCGCGGTCGAGGAAGCGCGGCGGCGTGACCGGCACGAGCTCGCCGTCGGCGACGCGGGCCAGCACGATCCGCGTGACGACCTGCTCGACGGGCTCGGCGAACGCCAGCCACGCGCTGTCGGGCGACCAGTCCAACCCGGAGATCTCGACGCCGTCGGCGCTGCGGGTGAGCTCGGTGAGCGCCGCGGTGGCGGTGTCGAGCAGCAGCAGCCGGCCGTCGTGGGTGGCCAGGGCGACGCGGGCGCCGTCGGGCGAGGGCTCCAGCTCGAGGACCCGGCCGAGCTCGCCGGCGCCGGTGCGGGTGGGGCCGTCGCCGGTGTGCGGGTCGAGCGGGGCGACGCAGACCGCGTCCTCGCCGAGCACGTCGTCGACCCAGACGGCGCGGTCGGTGCCCAGCGGGCGGGCCAGCCGCGCGCGGGCACCGGGCTCCGACAGCAGCGTGCGCGCCGGGCCGTCGCGGTGGGTGAGGCGGTGCACGGTGCCGCGGAGCACGGCGATGCTGGTGCGCCCGGTGCGGTCGGGCGCGGCGGCGTCGACGCGGCCGGAGACGCGGTGCGGCGCGCGGGCGGTCCGGGGGCCGCCGAGGCGGACGTCGATCGGGCGGGGGTCGGCGTCGAGGGAGTCGAGCAGCCAGAGGCCCCCTGCCGACTCGTAGACGATCCGCTCGCCGTCGCTGGTGGCGTGGCGGACGTAGAAGGCGGGGGCGCCGTCCCCCGTGCTTCCGTGATGGGTGTGGCGGCGCAGGTCGGAGCCGTCGGGGGCGATCGAGTAGACGTTGCCCCAGCCCTCGTGGTCGGCGACGAACGCGAGGCGCCCGCCCACCAGCATCGGCGACTCGATCTGCCCGTCGACGCCGGCCGCGACGCGCGTGAACTCCCCCGTGGATCCCGCGTCCCACCACAGCTTGCCGACGGTGCCGCCCCGGTAGCGCTTCCACCACGCGGGCTCGCGCGACAGCACGCTGAGCAGCAGCGTCCCGGTGTCGTCCCGCACGAGGTCGCCGGCCGGCCCGACGGGCAGCGGCGCCGGAGCTCCCCCGTCCGCGGGGACCGTGAAGGCGAACGTGCGGCGGGGCGAGTGGTAGCCCCTCGACGTGACGCCGACCAGCGCGTCGTCGGAGGTCCAGCCGAGGTTGCGCGCGCGGGGGTCCCCCCACCAGGTCAGGCGGCGCGCGACGCCGCCGTCGAGCGCGGCGACGAACACGTCCGGTCCGCCCTCGCGCCACGACGTCCACGCGACGCGCGTGCCGTCCGGGGAGATCCGGGGGTTCGCGACGGGCGCGGCGTCGGCGGTGACGCGGTGCGCCCGCCCGCCCTCGAGCGGGACCGTCCAGACGTCGTCCTCGGCCGCCAGGACGAGCGTGTCGCCCCGCAGGTGGGGGAACCGGAGGTAGCTGGGCTGCGGCACGCAGCGACCGTATCCGGTCGGGGGCCCTACGGTCGCCTCACCCGGTCGGAGGCAGGATGTCACCCATGCGGCGTGCGAGTGCAGCGGTGGCCGTGGCCGCCGCGCTGGTCCTGGTCGGCTGCGCCGGCCCGTCGTCGGAGTCCGTGGCGGGTGGCGGCGCGGGCACCGCGCCGGCGGGCGGCGCCGAGGGCGGGCCGTCCACTCCGGTGCGCACCGGAGTGCCGGAGCTGCAGGTCAGCGACGTCGCGGGCGGGTTCGCCAACCCCTGGGACGTCGGCGTGCTGCCCGACGGCACGGTGCTCGTGCCCGAGCGCGACGGCCGGCTCAGCCTGCTGTCGAGCACCACCGCGGGCGCCACCGCCACCCCCGTGGCCGCCGACTTCTCCGACCTCCTCGCCCAGGGCGAGGGCGGCCTGCTCGGGATGGTCGTGCACGCCGACTTCGCCGACACCCGCCGCTTCACCACCTGCCAGACGCACGTCGAGGGCACCACCCCCACCGACGTCCGGCTGATCACGTGGGAGCTCGCGGCCGACGGGGCGTCGGCGCGCCGCGTGGTCGACCCGCTCGTCGGAGGCCTGCCGATCAACCCCTCGGGCCGGCACTCCGGCTGCCGCCCGACCCTGGCCGCCGACGGCGCGCTGCTGGTCGGCACCGGCGACACCGCGCGCGGCGCGATCCCGCAGGACCTGACGTCGCTGGGCGGCAAGGTGCTGCGCATCGACCTCGCCACCGGCGGCCCGGCGGAGGGCAACCCGTTCGCCGACGCCGACAACCCGGCGCAGCGCCTCGTCTACACCTACGGGCACCGCAACGTGCAGGGCGTCGCGGTCGACGCGGCCGGCGAGGTGTGGACCGCCGAGCACGGCCCGACCACCGACGACGAGGTCAACCGGCTGCAGGCCGGCGGCAACTACGGGTGGGACCCGAGCCGGGGCGGCACCGTCGGCGGCTACGACGAGTCGGTGCCGATGACCGACCTCACCCGCTTCCCCGACGCGGTGCCCGCCGCGTGGAGCTCGGGCAGCCCGGTGGAGGCCGTCTCCGGCGCCGCGTTCCTGTCCGGCGGCCAGTGGGGCGACCTCGACGGCACGCTCGTCGTCGGCGCGCTGCGCGGGGAGAAGCTGCTGTTCCTGACGCCCGACGGCGTCGCGATCGCGCAGGTCGGCGTGCCCGCGGCGCTCGACGGCACCTACGGGCGGCTGCGCGCCGTCCGCCTGGCGCCGGACGGCGCGCTGCTGGTCAGCACGTCGAACGGGAGCGACGACCGGATCCTGCGGATCGACCCCGTCTGAGTCCGAGGTGAGGGCCTAGCGCGCGTACCGGACCGCGGCCCGCTCCCGCGCCTTCGCCGCCTCGATCTCGCGGTCCTTGGGCGGGGCGGTGGTGACGAGGGAGTCGAGCAGCTCGCGCGTGGCCGCCTCGACGGCCTGCACGGCGCGGGCGAACGCGGCCTCGTTGGCGGCCGACGGCTTCGCCGCGCCCGACACCTTCCGCACGTACTGCAGGGCAGCGCCGTGCACCTCGTCATGGGTGGCAGGGGGCTCGAAGTTGTGCAGAACCCGGATGTTGCGACACATGCCCCCGTTAGTACCGCACTTCGGAGCCGGAACGCACGCCTCAGGCGGCCCTCGACACCGTTCCGGCTCCGAAGTGGGGCTACAGGACCCGCATGTTCCCGTCGAGCGTGCCTTCCGCCTGCCTGCGGTTCAGGACGGCCAGCCTGGTGAAGCTGTTGTCGAAGCTCTCCTGGGTCAGGCCGCGCTCCCGGTACTCGCCGGCCAGCTGGCGGGCGCCGTCGGGGATGCTCCACTTCGCCTCGAAGTCGAGCTCCTTGCGGGCGCGGGAGAAGTCGACGCGGTAGCTGCGGGGGTCGTTGCCCGCCTCGCCGGTGATGTTCAGCGTGGAGCCGGGCACGGCGTCGATCACGGCCTGCGCGATCTCGGCGACGGTGCGGTTGTTCTTCTCCGACCCCACGTTGAACGCGCGGGCGCGCACGACGTCGGCCGGCGCGGCCAGCGCGGCGACGACGGCGCCGGCGATGTCCTCGGCGTGGGCCAGCGGGCGCCACGGGGTGCCGTCGGAGAGCACGGTGACCTCCCCGCTGAGGATCGCGCGGCCGACGAGGTTGTTGAGCACGATGTCGGCGCGCAGGCGCGGCGAGAAGCCGAACGCGGTGGCGTTGCGCAGGGAGACCGGCACGAAGTCGGAGTCGGCCAGCTCGGCGAGGTCGTCCTCGACGCGGACCTTGGAGATCGCGTACGGCGTGACGGGCTTGAGCGGCGCGTCCTCGTCGACGAGGTCGTCTCCGGACTGCGCCCCGTAGACCGAGCAGGTGGACGCGTAGGCGAAGCGCTGCACGCCCGCCTCCTTGGCCAGCCGCGCGAGCCGCGTCGACGCGTGGTGGTTGATGTCGTAGGTGATCTCCGGGGCCAGCGAGCCCAGCGGGTCGTTCGACAGCGCCGCCATGTGGACGACGGCGTCGAAGCCGGCCAGTTGCTCGACGGTGACGTCGCGGAGGTCGGTGGTCAGGCCCTCGACGTCGGGGCGGTCGAGCCCGCCCAGGATGCAGTCGGCGAACAGGCCGGAGTCCAGGCCCGTCACCTCGTGCCCGGCGGCGGCCAGGATCGGGGCCATCACGGTGCCCAGGTAGCCCTGGTGGCCGGTCAGCAGAACACGCACGTCGGAGATCTCCTCGGTCGATCGGGGGTGGGAAGGGCTAGTCGACCGGGTCGGGCCCGGTCAGCGGTGCCACACCGAGCACCAGCTTGGACACGTGGAAGGCCTCGGCGTACCGGGCGTGGCACTGCACGCCGCGGATCCGCGCGAGGCCGGCGAACGTCTCGGGGTCGAACCAGCTGCGGTCGCGCTGGCTGCCGTAGTGCTCGTGCAGCTTCGCGACCTTCTCCCGCAGCACCGGCTCGGCCAGCGGCAGGTAGGCGGTGGGCTGGCGGAGGTCGCCGTCCCACTTGAGGATCTCGTAGCCCAGGGCCAGGTGGTCGCGGAACACGGTGGGGACGAGCTCGGCGAGCGTGCGGTGGTCCTGGTGGGCGTCGTGCGGCGACGGGGCGAACACCAGGTCCGGCTCACCGTGCGCGCGCAGCTCCTCCAGCGCGAGCTTGGCGCGCTCCCAGCGGGTGGGGACGCGGCCGTCGGGCAGGTCGAGGACCGACACCTCCAGGCGCGCGCCCGGGCAGAACGCCGTGAGCGCGGCCCGCTCCTCCTCCTCGCGCAGCGACCCGCCACCGGTGAGCACGAGCGCCGTCACCGCGATGCCGGGGTGCGAGCGGCACAGCTCCAGGAGCGCGCCGCCGGCGCCGATCGCGATGTCGTCGCAGTGGGAGCCCAGGAGCAGCATCCGGTCGAGACGCTCGGGCAGGAGGCTGAGCACGCCGGTCAGTGTCCCACGGACGGAGGAACGCGCTCACCGGCGGTGAGCCGGATCAGCGACTCGACAGCTTGGCCAGGCGCGTCGGGGTGGGCCAGCGGACGTCGTGCGCCCAGCCGAAGCGCTCGAAGATCCAGATGACGCGCGCGGAGATGTCGATCTGGCCGGGCAGCACGCCGTGCCGCGCGCAGGTCGGGTCGGCGTGGTGCAGGTTGTGCCACGACTCGCCCATCGACAGCACGGCCAGCGGCCAGAAGTTGCGCGAGCGGTCGCGCGAGCGGAACGGGTGCTTGCCGACCATGTGGCAGATCGAGTTGATCGACCACGTCACGTGGTTGGAGATCGCGAGGCGCACCAGGCCGCCCCAGAAGAAGCCGGTGACCGCACCCTGCCACGACCACGTGACGAGGCCGCCGATCAGCGCCGGGAGCAGCAGGCTGACCGCGACCCACAGCCCGAAGGTCTTCGCGACGCGCCGGATGGCGCTGTCGGCGAGCAGGTCCGGGATGAACCGCGCGTGGTTGGTCTCGTTGCGGTCGAAGAACCAGCCCATGTGCGCGTGCACGAAGCCCTTGGCGACGGCCGCCGGCGAGGTGCCGAACGCCCACGGCGAGTGCGGGTCGCCCTCCTTGTCGGAGTAGGCGTGGTGGCGGCGGTGGTCGGCCACCCAGTTGAAGACGTTGCCCTGCACGGCCAGCGAGCCGGTGATCGCCATCGCGACGCGCAGCCACGGCTTGGCCTTGAACGCCTTGTGCGTGAAGTGCCGGTGGAAGCCGACCGTGACGCCCAGGACGGCGAGGACGTAGAAGACCCCGAGCAGCGCCAGGTCGTGCCAGCCGACGCCCCAGCCCCAGGCCAGCGGCACGGCCGCGACCAGCGCGATCATCGGCCCGCCGACGAAGACGTAGATCATCGCGTGCTGGAACCGGGTGCGCTGCCCCCCGAGCACGGGGTTCGGACCCTCCCGCAGCGGATCGGGTACGGCCTCGGCAGTGATCGACATGCGGCTCCTCGGTGTCGGCAGGTGGCCGTCGTCGGTGGCCACACCCGATCCCGAGGGTAGGACGCGGTCCACGGGGTCCGCAGCACCGGGAACGGAAACTCCCGGCGAAACGGTCCGTGCGGGGAGATGTCGGCGGCGGTGGCCTCGGCAGACGGAGGAGCGCGGCGTGCCAGGATGGAGGCCTGTCCGCCGTGGTGTAAGGGCAGCACTGCTGATTTTGGTTCAGTAGGTCCAGGTTCGAATCCTGGCGGCGGAGCCGGACCCGTCCCCGGACACGACGGAGGGCGGACGACCGTGGTCGCCCGCCCTCCCGTCCGTCCCGCTCAGCGACCGCCCGGTCGCGGCGGAGGGGTCGGCTCGGGCCGACCGTTCCCCGTGCACCTCATGCCGATCTCCTCCTGCGTGGAGCCCCTCGTGACCGTCCTCATTCGAGACCGGCGTCCAGCGTGATCGTGGTGCCGGCCAGCGCCTTGCTGACCGGGCAGCCCTCCTTGGCCTTCTGCGCGGCGGCCTCGAAGCCGGCCGCGTCGAGGCCCTCGACCTCACCGCGCACGGTGAGCGCGATGGAGGTGATGGCGAAGCCGCCGTTGGCCTCGTCCGGGCCGAGCGTCACGTCGGCGGTGACGTCGAGCGACTGCGGGGTGCCACCGGCCTCGGCGATGAACGCCGACAGCTGCATCGCGTAGCAGCTGGAGTGCGCCGCCGCGATGAGCTCCTCCGGGCTGGTGGTGCCGCCCGCGTCGTCCGCCGCGCGCTTGGGGAAGCTCACGTCGAAGGTGCCGACCTTGCTGCTGCTCAGCTCGACCTGCCCCGACCCGTTCTCGAGCGTGCCGTTCCAGGCCGTGCGTGCGGTGCGCATGGGCATACCGGTGAACCTCCGTGTTCGTGTGCCGTCTCGTTCCTCAACGGCTGTGAGTGCCCGGACATTCGCTTCCTCACGCAGTGTGAGACGACCGGTCGGAGATCGACGGCGAACGGGTGAACAGCGGAGATCGGCGGCGGCGGCGCACCCCGATCCGGTGACGGACCGGCGTTCAGCGGTCGAGCGGCTGGTCCGGGTCCGTGCTCAGTGGACGGTCAGTGGACCTCGACCCGGTCGCCCGGCTCCAGGAACTCGAACCACGCCTCGGCGTCCTCGTAGGCCATCCGGACGCAGCCGGCCGACTGGGTGTGCAGGTTGCCCTCGTGGAACGCGACCCCGCCGGCCGCGAAGAACACGGCGAACGGCATCGGCGCGTTGTTGAACTCGGCGCTGCGGTGGTCCTTGTTCTTCCACTCGACGCTGAACACGCCGCGCGGGGTCTCCCGGCCCTCGCCGCCCGTGCTGACCGGCACCGGCCCGCGGACGACCTCGCCGTCGTCGATCAGCCAGGCCTGCTTGCCGTCGATGTCCACGCAGGCGCGGGTGGACTCGGAGCAGGGCGTGCCGTCGACCGTCGCCTCGCCGGCGGTCGCCGTCCCGACCACGCCGAACGTGGCCAGGCCGGCGACGGCGAGCGCCACCGCGAGCCGGGTCCGGAACGAAACGCTCTTGCTGTGCGCACCCATCGACGTCCTCATCACCCACGTGCTTCGCGGGCCGGTTCGTCGTGCCGCGCGTCCGAACGGCCCAACGAGCGATGACCACTGTGGGTTACTCATCGCGACCGCACCGTGACCTGGTGACGTTCGCGGCTGGTCCGGGGCCGCCTGCGGAGCACGACGTAGGATCCCGGGGTACTCCGATCCGGTGCCGCCCCCGCGGCCCGGACCGGATCGCCAGTCGACCAGGGAGCCGCTCCCATGCCCGTCCCCGTCCCCCCGGTGACCGCACCCGTGACGCCCCCGCCGTCGGCGGCGATCGTCCTGGCCGCCGGCCGCGGCACCCGGATGCGCTCGGCCACGACCAAGGTGCTGCACGCGATCGGCGGCCGCACCCTGCTCGGGCACGCCGTCCACGCCGTCGCCGCGCTCGACCCCGCGCACCTCGTCGTCGTGCTCGGCCACGACCGCGAGCAGGTCACCGCCGCCGTCGACGACCTCGGCGACGAGCTGGGCCGCCCGGTGCACGTGGCCGTCCAGGAGCGCCAGCTCGGCACCGGCCACGCCGTGTCCTGCGGGCTCGCCGCACTGCCGGCCGACCTCACCGGTCCGGTGCTGGTCAGCAGCGGTGACGTGCCGCTGCTGGAGGCGCCGACGCTGCACGCGCTGCTCGCCGAGCACGCCGTCACCGGTGCCGCGGTCACCGTGCTCACCACCGAGCCCGCCGACCCGTCGGGCTACGGCCGGGTGCTGCGCGACGTCGACGGCGCCGTCACCGCGATCATCGAGGAGCGCGACGCCACCGCGGGGCAGCGCGCCGTCCGCGAGATCAACTCCGGGGTCTACGTCTTCGACGCCGCGTTCCTGCGCGGCGCCGTGCCGCGGTTGGGCACGTCCAACAGCCAGGGCGAGCTCTACCTCACCGACCTCGTCGCGCTGGCGCACACCGACGGCGCCGTCGCCGCGGCCGTCGTCTGCGAGGACGCGTGGCAGGTCGCCGGCGTCAACGACCGCGTCCAGCTCGCCTCCCTGCGCGCCGAGCTCAACCGCCGCGTGCTCGTGCACTGGATGCGCGAGGGCGTCACGGTGGTCGACCCGGCCACGACCTGGGTCGACGTGCAGGTCCAGCTCTCCGCCGACGTCACGCTGCACCCCGGCACCCAGCTGCACGGCGTCACGTCGGTCGACGGCGGCGCGGAGATCGGGCCCGACACCACGCTCACCTCCTGCGAGATCGGCGCCGGTGCCACGGTCGTCCGCACCCACGGCAGCGAGTCGGTGATCGGCGCGGGCGCGTCGGTCGGCCCCTTCGCCTACCTGCGCCCCGGCGCACGGCTGGGCGACCGCGGCAAGATCGGCACGTTCGTCGAGGTCAAGAACTCCGACATCGGCGCCGGCACGAAGGTCCCGCACCTGACCTACGTCGGCGACGCCACGATCGGCGAGCACAGCAACATCGGCGCGTCGTCGGTGTTCGTCAACTACGACGGCGTGCGCAAGCAGCGCACCGTCGTCGGCTCGCACGTGAAGACGGGGTCGGACAACACGTTCGTCGCCCCGGTCCAGATCGGCGACGGCGCCTACACCGGCGCCGGCACGGTCGTGCGCGACGACGTCCCGCCGGGGGCGCTGGCCGTGTCGGCCGGGTCACAGCGCACCATCGAGGGGTGGGTGGAGCGCAAGCGCCCCGACACCCCGGCCGCCGAGGCCGCCGCCAGGGCGTCCTCGGTCAACTCGACCAACGGAGGCACCCAGCGGTGAGCGCCATGTCGGCTACGCCCAAGAAGAACCTGATGCTCTTCTCCGGGCGGGCCCACCCCGAGCTCGCCGAGCAGGTCGCCAAGCACCTCGACGTCACGATCACGCCGCAGTCGGCGTACTCGTTCGCCAACGGGGAGATCTTCGTCCGGTTCGAGGAGTCGGTCCGCGGCTGCGACGCGTTCGTGCTGCAGAGCCACTCCGCGCCGATCAACGACCAGATCATGGAGCACCTGATCATGGTCGACGCGCTCAAGCGCGCCTCGGCCAAGCGGATCACCGTCGTCATGCCGTTCTGGGGCTACGCGCGCCAGGACAAGAAGCACCGCGGCCGCGAGCCCATCTCCGCCCGCCTGATCGCCGACATGTTCCTCGTCGCCGGGGCCGACCGGATCATGACCGTCGACCTGCACACCGCCCAGATCCAGGGCTTCTTCGACGGCCCGGTCGACCACCTCTTCGCCCTCCCGGTGCTCGCCGAGTACCTCAAGCGCACCTACGCCGACCGCGAGCTCGCCGTCGTCTCCCCCGACTCCGGCCGCGTCCGCCTGGCCGAGCGCTGGGCCGAGACCCTCGGCGGCACCCCGCTGGCCTTCATCCACAAGACCCGCGACCCGCGCAAGCCCAACGAGGCCGTCGCCAACCGCGTCGTCGGCGACATCCACGGCCGCACCTGCGTCGTCATCGACGACATGATCGACACCGGCGGCACGGTGGCCAAGGCCGTCGAGGCCCTGCTGGCCCAGGGCGCCCGCGACGTGATCGTCGCGGCCACCCACGGGGTCCTCTCGGGGCCCGCCACCGAGCGCCTCAGCACGTGCGGGGCGCGAGAGGTGGTCTTCACCGACACCCTCCCGATCCCCGACGAGAAGCGGTTCCCGGCGATGACGGTCCTCTCGATCGCCCCGCTCCTGGCCCAGGCCATCCACCAGGTGTTCGACGACGGGTCGGTCACGAGCCTGTTCGACGGGAACGCCTGAGCCACCCACCCGCCACCCCCACCCGGCCACGGCGTATCGTCCTCTCCAGTTCCGCGGCGAGGGCGGGTGTCCTTCTAGCCCGCCGTGATCGACGCTGACCCGGTCCTCCCGGTCGGCATCGCTGCGCGCACACACCGCATCCGCTGATCGAGGAGAAGTACCGTGGCCGAGGCCCGAATCGACGCCGAGACCCGCACGGAGTTCGGCAAGGGCGCCGCCCGCCGCACCCGCCGTGCCGGCAAGATCCCCGCCGTGCTCTACGGGCACGGCACCGACCCGCAGCACCTCTCGCTCCCGGAGCTGGAGTTCAAGCGCGTGGTCCGCGAGCAGGGTCGCAACGCCGTCCTGACGCTGAACATCGGCGGCACCCCGCAGCTCGCGCTGACCAAGACGGTCGTGCAGCACCCGATCCGCCCCTACATCGAGCACGTCGACCTGCTGGTGATCCGCCGCGGCGAGAAGGTCGAGGTCGAGGTCCAGGTCATCATCTCCGGCCAGGCCGCCCCCGGCACCCTGATCACGCAGGAGCTCAACACCCTGCTCGTCGAGGCCGACGTCTCCTCGATCCCGGAGACCATCGAGGTCTCGGTCGAGGGCCTGCCGATCGGCACGCAGATCCTGGCCGGCTCGCTGACGATGCCCGCCAACACCGAGCTGAAGACCGACCCCGAGGCCCTCGTCGTCAACGTCAACGCGGCGCCGACCGAGGAGGACATGGAGGCCGAGGTCGACATCGAGGGCGCCGGCGTCGTCGAGGACGCGCCGGAGACCGAGGCCGACGAGGACACCACCGCCGAGGCCGGCTCCGAGGAGTCGTCCGACGACGAGAAGTCCGAGAGCTGACGTGGCGCCGGGTCCCGCCCTGGTGGTCGGGCTCGGCAACCCCGGCCCGGACTACGCCGAGACCCGGCACAACGTCGGCTTCCGCGTCGTCGACCTCCTGGCGACGCGGGCCGGCGGGGGCCGGTTCTCCAAGCACCGCAGCAACGCGGACGTCCTGGAGGGCCGGCTCGCCGGCCGCCGGGTCGTGCTGGCCAAGCCGCGCACGTACATGAACGTGAGCGGCGGGCCGGTCGCGAACCTCGCGAAGTACTTCTCCGTGCCCGTCGAGGACATCGTCGTCGTGCACGACGAGCTCGACCTCGGCTTCGGCGTCGTCCGCCTCAAGCGCGGCGGCGGCGAGGGCGGGCACAACGGGCTGCGGTCGATCACGTCGTCGATCGGCACGCGCGACTACCTGCGCGTCCGCTTCGGCATCGGCCGCCCGCCGGGCCGCCAGGACCCGGCCGACTACGTGCTCAAGCGGTTCTCCGGAGCGGAGACCAAGGAGCTGGAGTTCGCCGTCGACCTGGCCGCCGACGCCGCCGAGGCGCTGCTCGCCGACGGCCTCGAGCCGGCGCAGAACCGGTTCCACGCGCTCTCGGGCTGATCCCCTCCGAAGCGAGCGGCACTCTCACCCGACCACGTTGGGCGAGAGTGCCGTTCGCTCACGGGACCCGGTGCGTGAGCGCGCGAGCTCCGCTCAGACCCGCGCCCTCAGCAGCTCCCCCGTCGCCGCCCGCCGGAGCTTCCCCGACGGGGTCTTGGGCAGGCTGCCCGGCCCCAGCACCACGACCTCCGCCGGCCGCACCCCCACCGCCGAGACGACGCGCGACGTCACGTCCTTGCGGATCGCCTGCTCGGCCTCGGGATCGCCCGCCCTCCGCGACTCCACCGCCACCAGGAACGACTCGCGGTGCCGTCCGCTCTCCGCGCCCGCGAACATCCGCACCGCCACCACGTTGCCCGCGCGCACCTCGCCCGCCTCGGCGGCGGCGCGCTCGATGTCGGTCGGGTAGATGTTGCGGCCGCCCATGATGATCACGTCCTTGCGGCGCCCGCACACGACGACCTGCCCGTCGGCGACGTAGCCCTCGTCGCCGGTGTCGAGCCAGCCGTCGGCGTCCTGCGTGGCGACCGGGCCGTCGACGGTCAGGTAGCCCGGCGTCACCGACTCCCCGCGCAGGTGGATCACGCCGACGCCCCGCTCGCCGAGGACCGCGCCGTCGTCGCCGACGACCTTGACCTCGATCCCGGGCAGGGGCGGGCCCAGGCGCGGGAAGCGGCGGGTCGGGCCGTAGGTGGCGGGGGCAGCGTGGCGGTGCGCCTCGAGCTGGTCGGCGTCGACGTGGTCGACCTGCAGGCCGGTGTCGATCGGCGCGAACGACACGCCGAGCGCCGTCTCGGCCATCCCGTACGCGGCGAGGACGGCGTCGGGCCGCAGCCCGAACCGCGCCCCCGACGCGACGAAGGCGTCGACGGCGTCGGGGTCGATCGGCTCGGCGCCGTTGAGCGCGATGCGCAGCGACGACAGGTCGAGCGGCCCGTCGGCGCGGGCGAGCTGGCGCCCGAGCACGGCGTAGGCGAAGTTCGGGGCGGCCGTGACGGTGCCGCCGTACTTCGAGATCAGCTCGGCCCACAGCAGCGGGCGGGTGAGGAAGTCGACCGGCGTGACCGTGACCAGCTCCAGGCCGGTGGACATCGGGATCGTCAGGAACCCGACCATCCCCATGTCGTGGAACAGCGGCAGCCACGACACCATCACGTCGCGCTCGATGTCCAGGCGCGAGGCCTCGACCATCCCGCGGATGTTGGCGAACAGGTTGCGGTGGGTGATGCGGACGGCCTTGGGCTCCGCGGTGGAGCCGCTCGTGAGCTGCAGCAGGGCGGTGTCGTCCTCGCCCGCGACCCCGGCGTCGGGTTCGACCGGCTCGCCGTCGAGCGAGTCGATCGTGCGGAACGCGATGCCGCGCTCGGTGAGGACGGGCGCGAGGGCGTCGAACGGGGCGCCGAGCAGGACCAGCTCCGCGCCGATCATCCCGAGGACGGAGACGGTGTCCTCGGCCCACGCGGCGAGGTCGGTGCGGGCGGTGGGCTGGTGCAGCATCGTGACGCTGCCGCCGCACAGCCACACGGCCTGCGCGGCCGGGGCGATCGCGGCGGGCTCGCCGGCCAGCACGCCGACGGCGGAGCCCGGGGACACCTCCGCGCGCAGCGCGCCCGCCATCCGCCGGGCCTGGTCGTGCACCTCGGGCCAGCTACGGCGGACGGGGGCCTTCGGCTCCCCGGTCGTCATCGCGTGGGTGGAGCCGGCGGCGGACTCCAGCAGCATCGCCAGGAACCGGGACATACCGGGAGCCTACGTGCGGAGCACCTCGGGTGCTCCGCGCAGGCTTTGCTCTGAGCACCCGGACGCAACGGGCCAGGTGGTGCGTATCGGTGCTCAGAGCAAAGCGGGAGCGGGGCGGGCACTACCATCGACAGCCGTGTCCGACGCCGCCCTGCCGCCCTCCCCCGTCACCGCCGCCGTGCAGGCCGCGCTCCCGGGAGCCCGCGCCGACCTCGAACGCCTCGTGCGCATCCCGAGCATCTGGGCCGACCCCTCCCACGCCGACGACACCCGCCGCAGCGCCGACGCCGTGGCCGACCTCGCCCGCGCGGCCGGGGCCGCGGACGTGAGCGTCATCGCGGCCGAGGGCGGCGCGCCCGCCGTCCTCGCCCACTGGCCCGCCCCCGAGGGCGCGCCGACGGTGCTGCTCTACGCCCACCACGACGTCCAGCCCACCGGCGGCGACGACGAGTGGACCAGCCCGCCGTTCGAGCCGACCGAGCGCGACGGGCGCCTCTACGCCCGCGGCGCCGCCGACGACAAGGCCGGCGTCATGACCCACCTCGCCGTCCTGCGCGCCTACGACGGCCGCCCGCCCGTCGGCGTGACGCTGTTCGTCGAGGGCGAGGAGGAGTCCGGCTCCCCGACGCTGCCCGCGCTGCTGCGCGAGCACCACGCCGCACTGGCCTGCGACGTCATCGTCATCGCCGACGCCGGCAACCCCGCCGTCGACGTCCCGGCGCTGACGACGAGCCTGCGCGGCCTGGTCGACGTCGTGATCGAGGTGTCGATGCTGGAGCGCCCGGTGCACTCCGGGGTCTACGGCGGGCCGGTCGGCGACGCGCTCACCGCGCTGTGCCGCACGCTCGCGAGCCTGCACGACGACGACGGCGAGGTCGCCGTGCCCGGGCTGGTGCACGGCCGCTCCGACGCCCCGGAGTTCGACGAGGCCACGTTCCGCTCCGACGTGGGCCTGCTCGAGGGCGTCGAGCTGATCGGCTGCGGCACGATCCCGGAGCGCTCGTGGAACAAGCCCGCCGCGGCCGTGCTGGGCATCGACGCGCCGCGCGTCGACGACTCGTCCAACGTCCTGCTCCCCCGCGCCCGCGCCGCGGTGAGCCTGCGCCTGGCCCCCGGCGACGACGCCGCGAAGGCGCGCGACGCCCTGACCGAGCACCTGCGCGCGCACGTGCCGTGGGGCGCCCGCGTCGACGTCCGCCCGCACCACGGCACCGCCGAGCCGTTCAGCATCGACGCCACCGGCGCCGCCTACGACGCCGCGCGCCGCAGCTTCGCCCACGCCTTCGGCAACGAGGTCGTCGAGACCGGCATCGGCGGCTCCATCCCGTTCATCGCCGAGTTCGCGCGCACCTTCCCCGGCGCGGCCGTGCTCGTCACCGGCGTCGGCGACCCGGCCAGCCGCTGGCACGGCATCGACGAGAGCCTCGACCTCGGGATGTTCGGCCGCGGGGTGCTCGCCGAGGCCCTGCTGCTGGCCGACGTCGCCGGCAGCGGTCCGGGCGCGATCGCGGTCGACGGCTGACCGCAGGGCGGTCCACTCTGGTCGGGTGATCCACGCACGCGGGCTCGCCCGCAGCTTCAGGACCCGCCGCGGCACGGTGGACGCCGTGTCCGGCGTCGACATCGACGTGTCCCCGGGCGAGCTCGTCGGCTTCCTCGGCCCCAACGGCGCCGGGAAGTCCACCACCCTGCGGATGCTCACGACGCTCATCGACCCCACGGCGGGCACGGCCACGGTGGCGGGCCACGACCTGCTCACCGAGCCGGTGGCGGTGCGCCGCAAGATCGGCTACGTCGGCCAGAACGGCGGGGCGGGGCCCGACTGCCGCGTCGGCGAGGAGCTGGTCCTGCAGGGCCGCCTCTACGGGCTGTCGGCCGCCGACGCCGCCCGGCGCGCCGCCGAGCTGATCCACGACCTCGACCTCACCGGCCTCGACACCCGCGTCGTCTCCACGCTGTCGGGCGGGCAGCGCCGGCGCCTCGACATCGCGATGGGCCTGATGCACCTGCCCACGCTGCTGTTCCTCGACGAGCCCTCCACCGGCCTCGACCCGCAGAGCCGCGCCAACCTGTGGGGCCACATCCGCGGCCTGCACGCCGAGCACGGCACCACGCTGTTCCTCACCACGCACTACCTCGACGAGGCCGACGCGCTCTGCGACCGGATCCTCGTCATCGACCAGGGCCGGATCGTCGCCGAGGGCACCCCGGACGCGCTCAAGCGCCGCGTCTCCGGCGACCTCGTCCTCGTCGGCACCACCGACCCGGCCCGCACCGCACAGCTCGTGGAGCGCCTGGGCACCGAGCTGACCGTCGACGGCCCGTCGGTGCGGTTCCGCGTCGACGACGGCGCGGCGGTGCTGCCCGGCCTGCTGCGCGAGCTCGACGCCGCCGGCATCACGATGACCTCTGCCGAGGTGCGGCGCCCCAGCCTCGACGACGTCTTCCTCACCCTCACCGGACGGTCCCTGCGCGAGGACGCGCCGGCCGCTCCCGAGCCCGTGGAGGCCCGGCCGTGACCGTCGCCACCGAGACCTGGCTGATCTTCCAGCGCTCCCTGCGCCAGTCGCTGCGCAACCCGTTCTGGGTCGTCATCGGGATCGTGCAGCCGTTCCTCTACCTCGCGCTGTTCGGCCCGCTGCTCATCCCGATCGTGCAGAGCACCCCCGGCTTCCCGCCCGGCGACGCCTGGCAGGTGCTGGTGCCGGCGCTGCTCATCCAGCTCGGCCTGTTCGGCGGGCTGTTCGTCGGCTTCTCGATCCTCACCGAGTTCAAGGCCGGGGTCGTCGAGCGGATGCAGGTGACGCCGGTCAGCCGCGTCGCGCTGCTGCTGGGCCGGGCGCTCAAGGAGACCGCCGTCCTGCTCGCCCAGGGCGTCCTGCTGACGGTGCTCGCGATCCCGTTCGGCCTGCGCGCGCCGCTCGGCGGCGTGGTCGTGGGCCTCGTGCTGGTGGCGGTGCTCGGCTTCGCGGCGTCGTCGGCTTCCTACGCGCTGGCGCTGCGGGTCAAGAGCGAGGAGGCGTTCGTCCCCATCGTGCAGTCGGTGTTCCTGCCGCTGCTGCTGCTCTCGGGGATCCTGCTGCCGATGTCGATCGCCCCGGCGTGGCTGTTCGCGCTGTCGCGGGTCAACCCGTTCGTCTACGTCGTCGACGCCACCCGGGCGGTGTTCGTCGGGGACCTGTTCTCGGCCACCGCGCTCGTCGGGATCGCCGTGGCGCTCGTGCTCGCCGCCGTGTCGCTGCTCTGGGGGGTCCGCACGTTCCAGCGGGAGAGCGCCTGATCCTCGCCGGAGGGCAGACTGGGCGGGTGCGGATCGGACTGCTCGGCGCCGTGGAGGCGTGGCCGGACGCGCCCGGCACCGCCGTCCCGCTGCCCGGCCTGCGCGTGCGCGGCCTGCTGGCGCGCCTCGCGCTCGACGCCGGGCGGCCCGTCGGCACGGCCGCGCTGGTCGACGACCTGTGGGGCGAGCAGCCCCCGGACGCGGCGGGCAACGCGCTGCAGGCGCTCGTCTCCCGGCTGCGGCGGGCCGTCGGCGCCGACCTGGTCGGCACCGAGCCGGGCGGCTACCGGCTCCGGATCGCCCCGGACGCCGTCGACGCCCTGCGGTTCGACGCGCTCGCCGCCGACCCCGCCCGCCTCACCGAGGCCCTGGCCCTGTGGCGCGGTCCGGCGCTGGCCGACGTCCGCGACCTCCCCTTCGCGGCCGCCGCGGCCGACCGCCTCGACGAGCGCCGCGCCGCGGCCGTCGAGCGGCGGGCCGCGCTCGCGCTGGGGTCCGGCGGGCCGGCCGACCTCGACGCCCTGACCGCGCAGCTCGCGGCCGCCCCGCTGCGCGAGACCACCGCCGCGCTGCTCGCCCGCGCCCTGCACGCCACGGGCCGCCAGGCCGACGCGCTCGCGGTGGTCGACCGCACCGCCGCCCGCCTCGCCGACGAGCTGGGCATCGACCCCGGCGCCGAGCTGGCGGCGGCGCGCATGGAGGTGCTCCGGCAGGCCCCGGCCCGGCCGCGCGCCGCGCCCCCGGCGGGTGCGCCGGTGAGCAGCTTCGTCGGCCGCGACGACGACGTGCGGCGCGTCCGGACCCTGCTCGGCACCCACCGGCTCGTCACGCTCACCGGCCCCGGCGGCGCGGGCAAGACGCGGCTGTCGCGCGAGGCCGTCGACGGCGAGCCGCACGTGCGGGTCGCCGAGCTCGCCCCGCTCACCGGCCCGGAGCAGCTCCCGGCCACGCTGCTGGCCGCCGTCGGCGGTCCGGAGCTGCAGCTGCGTGCCTCCGACGAGGCCGCCGCGGCGGTCCCCGACCGGCTCGTGGCGGCGCTGACCGGCCGCGACACCCTGCTCGTCCTCGACAACTGCGAGCACCTGGTGCACGCCGCCGCCGCGCTCGTCGACCTGCTCCTGCCGCGCTGCCCCGCTCTGCGGGTGCTCGCCACCAGCCGCGAGCCGCTCGGCGTGCCGGGCGAGGTGCTGCACCCCGTCGACGCGCTCCGCGGCGCCGACGCCGTGCGGCTGTTCGTCGACCGCGCGGCCGCCGTCCGCCCCGGCTTCGCCCTCACCCCGCAGGTCGAGCCGGTCGTCGCCGAGATCTGCCGGCGCCTGGACGGGCAGCCCCTGCCGATCGAGCTGGCCGCCGCCCGGATCCGCACCCTGAGCCCGGCCGAGATCGCCGAGCGCCTCGCCGACCGGTTCCGGCTGCTCACCACCGGCCCCCGCACCGCGCAGCCGCGGCACCAGACGCTGCGCGCCGTCGTCGACTGGAGCTGGGACCTGCTCGCCGAGCCGGAGCGGGCCGTGGCCCGGCGGCTCGGCGCGTTCGCGGGCGGGGCCACGGCCGCGACGGCCGAGCGGGTGTGCAGCGGCCCGGACGTGCCCGACGTGTTCGACGCCCTCGCCTCGCTCGTCGACAAGTCGCTGGTCGTCGCCGTCCCCCAGGCCGAGGGGCCCACCCGCTACCGGATGCTGGAGACGATCCGCGTCTACGCCGTCGAGCGGCTCGACGAGGCCGGCGAGCGCGAGCGGGCGGAGGCGGCGCACCTCGCCGTCGTGCTGGAGCTCGTCGAGGAGGCCGAGCCCCGGCTGCGCGGGCCCGGGCAGCTCGACCGCCTGGCCCGGCTGCGCGCGGAGGCCGAGGAGATCGACGTCGCGCTGCGCCGCACGGTCGCCGCGGGCGACTCCGCGGCCGCGCACCGCCTCGCCGCCGCGATGGGCTGGTCCTGGATGATCCGCGGGCTGCTCGAGGAGGCCCGCCGCTGGTTCGAGGCCGTGCACGTCCTCGACGGGCCGGCGCCGGCCGCGGCCCGCGCGCTGGTCACCGGCTACCTCGGCATCTCCTGCGTCGGCGGGGTCGAGAGCGAGCGGGGCACCGCGCTCCTCGCCGACGCGATCGCGATCGTCGACACCCTGCCGGAGCCGCGGCACCCGCTCCTGGACCTGCTCGGCCCCGGCACCGACGTCTTCTCCGGCCGCGGCGACGACGCGATCCGCCGCCTGTCCCACGAGGCGACCGATCCGTGGCTGCGGGCGTTCGCCCTGCAGGTGCGGGCCGTCGCGGCGGAGAACGACGGCCGCATCGACGACCAGCGCCGCCTGCTGCGCGCCGCCCGCGCGCTGCACGCCTCCACCGGCGACCGGTTCGGGCTGGGCATGGCGGTGCACTCGCTCGGCGAGCTGGAGGAGGTGGCCGGTGACCCCGTGGCGGCCGCCGCCGCCTACGACGAGGCCATCGTGCTGGCCGAGGAGCTCGGCAACGACGACCGCATCGACTTCCTGAGCCGCCGGGCCGTGCTGCACGCGAGCCAGGGCGACCGCGCCGCCGCCTGCGCCACCCTGCGGCGGGCGGAGGACGCCTCCGACGGGTCGGCACCGTCGCGGTGGACGATCGCCGTGTCCCGCGCCGGGATCGAGCGGCTCACCGGTGACGTCGACGCGGCCCGCGCGGCCGTCGCCGTCGCCTCGGCCGGGCTGCGGCAGCTGGAGGACGAGGCCGGCCTGGCGGTCGCGCAGCGCAAGGCGTGGGTCGGCGCGCTGCGCGCCGAGATCGAGCTGACGGCCGGCGACCCGGACGCCGCACAGGGGCCGCTCGCCGACGCCGTCGCCGCGGCGCTGGAGGCACGGGACGGGCCGGTGAGCGGGATGGTCGCGGAGGTGGCGGCCCGGCTGCTGCTCGCCCACGGCGACGCCGAGGGCGCCGCGCTGCTGCTCGGCGTCGCGCACACGCAGCGCGGCGCGCTCGACCTCGGCAGTGCCGACGTCCTCGCCTCGCTCGCGCAGGTCGACGACGTGCTCGGCCCCGCCGCGGCGCAGGAGGCGCAGCGGCGGGGCCGGGAGCTGCCGCGCGACGACGGGCTGGCCGAGCTGGAGCGGGCCGTCGCGGCGGTGGGCGGGACCTACGTGCGGCGGCGGTAGAGCGCCACCGCGAGCGGGGCGAAGACCGCCACGACCACGGCGGAGGTCACCAGCGTCGCCGTCGCCGGGCCGAGCACCGGGCCGCCGCCCAGCAGTCCCCGCACCGCGTCGGCCGCCTTCGAGACCGGGTTGACCTCGACGAACCCGCGCAGCCAGGACGGCATGGTGTCGGCGGGCACGAAGACGCTGGAGCCGAACGTGATCGGCAGCATGATCAGCGCGCCGAGGCCCTGCACCGAGCGGGGATCCCTGACGACCATCGCCAGCGCGGTGAACACCCAGCACAGCGCGAACGCGAGCGCCATCACCAGGCCCATCGCGGCGACGAACGCCAGCGGGCCGGCGTCCGAGCGGAACCCGAGCAGCGCCCCGAACGCGAGCATGACCAGGCCGGAGGTGACGTAGCGGGCGAGGTCGGCGCCGATCGCGCCGAGCAGCGGTGCGCTGCGGGAGATCGGCAGGCTGCGGAAGCGGTCGAAGATGCCGGTCTTGAGGTCGTCGGCCAGGCCGACGCCGGTGCCCGCCGACGCGAACACGACCGTCTGCACGAGCACGCCCGGGAGCGCGAACTGCAGGTAGGTGGCCGGGTCGCCGGCGATCGCGCCGCCGAAGACGTAGACGAACAGCAGCAGGAAGACCACCGGCTGCAGGGTGACGTCGAGCAGCGCCTCGGGCGAGTGGACGGTCTTGACGATGCCGCGCCAGGCGAGCGTGGCGCCGTGCCGGAGCGTGGACGATCCCCGACGGGTGGGGACGACCGTGGTGGGCGCGGCGGGTTCGAGGGTGGTGGTCATGCTGGTGGTGGTCATGCGGCGGCCTCCTCGGCGGCGCGGCCGGTCAGGGTGAGGAACACGTCGTCGAGGCTGGGCAGGCGCAGCCCCAGCTCGGCGACGGCGATGCCGGCGCGGTCCAGGTCGGCGCCGGCGCGGTGGAGCAGGTCGGGGCGGTCGGCGGCGACGGTGATCTCCCCGGTCGCGTCGGCCGCGGGGACGTGGCCCGGCGCCAGGTCGGCCACGACGGCGAGCGCCGCGGGCAGGTCGGCGCGGTGCAGCGGGCGCACGTGCAGCCGCTGCCCGCCGACGTCGGACTTCAGGCTGGCCGGGGTGCCCGCGGCGATGACCGACCCGCGGTCGAGGACCACCAGGTCGTCGGCGAGCTGGTCGGCCTCCTCCAGGTACTGGGTCGTGAGCAGCACGGTGACGCCGTCGGCGGCGAGCGCGCGGACCGTGTCCCACACCTCCGCGCGGTGGCGCGGATCGAGCCCGGTGGTCGGTTCGTCGAGGAACAGGACGTCGGGGCGCCCGATCAGGCTGATCGCGAGGTCGAGGCGGCGGCGCATGCCCCCGGAGTAGGTGCGGACGCGCCGGCCGCCCGCGTCGGCGAGCCCGAAGCGGTCGAGCAGGTCGGTGGCGCGGCGTCGGGCGTCGGCGCGGGAGAGGTCGAGCAGGCGCGCGACCAGCACGATGTTGTCGCGGCCGGTCAGGGCCTCGTCGACGGCGGCGTACTGGCCGGTGAGCCCGATGCGGGAGCGCACGGCGTCCGCGTCGGCGACGACGTCGTGGCCGAGCACCGACGCGCTGCCGCCGTCGGGGCGCAGCAGGGTGGCGAGGATGCGGACGGTCGTGGTCTTGCCGGAGCCGTTGGGGCCGAGCAGGCCCAGCACGGACCCGGCACGGGCGGTGAGGTCGACGCCGGCCAGTGCGGTCGTGTCGCCGTAGGTCTTGACCAGTCCCCGCACGTCGATGACGGGGTCGTGGGTGGCGGATTCCATGACCCGAGGGTGCGCCCGCGCCCTGACACCGGGCTGATCCGGCGCTGACAGCGGCCCTGACACGGGCGCCGGCACCGGGAGAGGGAGAGGGGTACCGACCCGCCGCCGTCGAACGGCGGGCCGGCGCCTCGGTGTGCGTGCTCCCCAGCAGGGGTCCCCCGACCCCCCTCGCACGACCACCACGCTAGGCGGTGGTGATCACGCGCGCCTCGGTCGAAAGTCTGATCCCGGGGGGCCGTCAGCCCTCGGCGAGCTCCGCCGCCTCGAGCCAGGCCTGCTCGACGCCCTCGATCTCGGCGTCGACGTCCTTGAGCTCCGCGTTCAGCGTCTGGAGCCGGTCGGGGTCGGTGGCCGCCTCGGCCAGTGCGGCGTGCAGCTTCTCCTGCTTCTGCGTCAGCGCCGTCATCCGGCGCTCGATCCGCTGCAGCTCCTTGCGGGCCGCGCGCTGGTCGGCGGCGCTGGACGCCGGGCGCGGGGCCGCGGCGGCGGAGGGGCCGGCGGTGAGCCCGTTGACCTGGTCGCCGGACCGGGCGCGGCGCGCCAGGTACTCCTCGATGCCGCCGGGCAGGTGCGTGATCTTCCCGTCGCCGAACAGCGCGACGACCGTGTCGCAGGCGCGTTCGAGCAGGTACCGGTCGTGGCTGACGACGACGAGCGTGCCCGGCCAGCCGTCGAGGAGGTCCTCGAGGCGGGACAGGGTGTCGACGTCGAGGTCGTTGGTGGGCTCGTCGAGCAGCAGGACGTTGGGCTCGGCCATCAGCAGCCGGGTGAGCTGCAGGCGGCGGCGCTCGCCGCCCGACAGGTCCCCGACCGGCGTCCACTGCCGCGACGCCGGGAACCCGAGCCGCTCCAGCACCGACGACGCCGTGAGCTCCAGCTTGCCCAGCCGCACGTACTTCGCCACCTGCTCGGTGGCCTCCAGCACGCGCATGTCCTTCGGCAGGTCCACCAGCTCCTGGCTCAGCTCCGCGAGCTGCACCGTGGTGCCGGTGACGAGCCGGCCGCCGTCGAGCGGGCGCTCGCCGGTGAGGCTGCGCAGCAGCGTCGTCTTGCCGGAGCCGTTGACGCCCACGATCCCGATGCGGTCGCCCGGGCCCAGGCGCCAGGTGACGCGGTCGAGCAGCGTGCGCCCGGCCACGACCGCCGTGGCGTCCTCGAGCTCCAGCACCGTCCTCCCGAGCCGGTTGGTGGCGAAGCCGAGCAGCTCGACGGTGTTGCGCGGCGGCGGCACGTCGGCGATCAGGGCCTCGGCGGCCTCGATCCGGTACCGCGGCTTCGACGTCCGCGCGGGCGGGCCGCGCCGCAGCCACGCCAGCTCCTTGCGGGCCAGGTTCTGCCGCTTGGCCTCGGCGGAGTCGGCCTGGCGGGTGCGCTCGGCCCGGGCGAAGATCCAGTCGGCGTAGCCGCCGAGGTAGCTCTCCACGCGCCCGTTCGCGACCTCCCAGGTGCGGGTGCAGACCGCGTCGAGGAACCAGCGGTCGTGCGTGACGACCAGGACGGCGCAGCGCCGCGAGATCAGGTGCCCGGCCAGCCAGGTGATGCCCTCGACGTCGAGGTGGTTGGTGGGCTCGTCGAGGACGACGAGGTCGGGGTCGCCGACGAGCGCCGCGGCCAGGGCGACGCGGCGCTTCTCGCCGCCCGACAGGCCGTCGGTGGTGCGGTCGAGGTCGCCGATGCCCAGGCCGTCGAGGACGTCGCGGACCTTCGCGTCGGCGGCCCACTCGTGGTCGGCGGCGCCCTCCCAGGCGGCGAGCACGACGTCGCGGACGCGGGCGCCCTTGGGCAGCGCGTCGCCCTGCACGAGGTGGGCGAGGTTGAGGTCGCCGAGGCGGCTGACGCGGCCGCCGTCGGGGGCGCGGACGCCGGTGACGATGTCGAGCAGCGTGGTCTTGCCGCCGCCGTTGAGGCCGACGACGCCGACGCGCTCACCGCGCTCGACGCCGAGCGAGACGGCGTCGAGCAGCACCCGCGACGCGTCGCCGGGGACGTGGGCGGTGACGGCCTCGAGGTTGACGAGGTTCTGCTGACGGGGCGGCATCAGGCACGCACCGACGGCCAGCTCGTGGGCGGGGCGGGTTCCTCGACGACGCGCGCGCCGGGCACCGGCCCGTGGGCCACGCGCACCGTGCGGCAGACGCCGAGCCCGGCCAGCTCCGCGGCGGCCTCCATCGCGGCCTCGGCGCTCGTGCACAGGAACGCGCAGGTGGGCCCGGAGCCGGACACGATCCCGGCCAGCGCCCCGGCGTCGACGCCCGCGCGCAGCGTGCGCCGCAGCTCCGGCACCATGCTGACGGCCGCGGCCTGCAGGTCGTTGCCCAGCGACAGCGCGAGCTGCCGGGGGTCGCCGCCCGCGATGGCCTCCAGCACCGGCTCCACCGGACGGTCGACGGGCTCGGCGTCGCCGCGCAGGCGGTCGA
Source organism: Pseudonocardia broussonetiae (assembly GCF_013155125.1). Classification (NCBI taxonomy): domain Bacteria; kingdom Bacillati; phylum Actinomycetota; class Actinomycetes; order Pseudonocardiales; family Pseudonocardiaceae; genus Pseudonocardia; species Pseudonocardia broussonetiae. Next base: position 792,216 of record NZ_CP053564.1, read on the forward strand.
GCTCGCCGAACACCCGGGGCGTCGACAGCCCGCCCCGGTGCAGCGCGATCACCCAGTGCAGCGGGTGCCGCGACAGGACCGGCACGATCCGCTCGCCGCGTCCGGTGCCCAGCGCGGTGCCGCCGTAGAGGGCGAAGGTGACGTCGCTGCCCAGCTCGGCGGCGATCGGGGCCAGCTCGTCGCGGGTGAGGTCGAGCTTCCACAGCGCCGACAGCCCGACCAGCGTGGCCGCGGCGTCGGCGCTGCCGCCCGCCATGCCCCCGGCGACCGGGATGCCCTTGCGCAGCACCAGCGTGACGTCGGGGTCGCGGCCCGCCTGCTCGGCCAGCCGCTGCACCGCGCGCCAGGCGAGGTTCGTCTCGTCGGCCGGCACCTCGCTGACGCCCTCGCCGAACACCTCGATGCCGGGCTCCCCCTGCGTCACGCTCACCTCGTCGAACAGGCTCACCGCGTGGAAGACCGTGACGAGGTCGTGGAAGCCGTCCTCGCGCACCGGGCCCACGGCCAGATGCAGGTTGATCTTGGCGGGGACCCGGACGGTGACCGGGGGTGGGACGGCGGACAGCACCCGTCAACCCTACGGGCAGCGGAGCGCGCGGGTGGCGGCGCCGCTACCCGACGGGCGTGACGGTGGTCGCGTCGGCGTCCCGGGAGCGGGCCAGGTGCCGCGGCAGGGCGAAGCACAGCGCCGCCACGAGGCCGATCAGCACGACGCCCGCGGGCAGCAGCAGCGCCTGCGCCATCGCGGTGGCGAAGCCGGCGTGCAGCGGCTCGGGCAGCTGCGCGATCGTCTCCGTCGGCCCGCCTCCCGGCGCCGCGGGCAGGTTCGCCGCGAGCCGCGACGCGATGAGCACCGCGATGGCCGCGCTGCCCAGGACCGCGCCGATCTGCCGGGTCGTGTTGTAGACCCCGGAGCCGGCCCCGGCGTCGGCGGGCGGGAGGTTGCGCGTGGCGGTGGTGGAGACCGGGGCCCAGACGAAGCCATTGGCCACGCCGAGCAGGGCGATCGGCAGCAGCAGCTGCCAGATCGGTGTGTCGGGGCCCATCACCGCGGCGAGCCAGACCAGCGACACCGACCACGACGCCAGGCCGATCCCGGCGAGCACCCGCGGGTGCATCCGGTCGGTCAGCGCGCCGACGTACAGGGCCAGGACCCCGGAGACCACGGCCATCGGCACCAGCAGCAGCGCCGACCCGGTGGGGCTCAGCCCGAGCACGGCCTGGGCGTAGAACAGGATCGGGAAGACCATCGCGGTGACCGTGAAGCCGACCGTGGAGATCACGACGTTGGCCAGGCTGAAGTTGCGGTCGCGGAACAGCCCCAGGCGCACGAGCGGCTCGGCCGGGCCGCGCGCCTGCCAGACGACGAACGCCGCCAGGACCACGACGCCCGTGCCGATCAGCGACCACACCGAGACCGGGCCGACGATCGTGCCCCAGTCGTAGGCCTGCCCCTCCTGGATGCCGAACACCAGCAGGAACATGCCGACGGCGCTGAGGGCGACGCCGACGAGGTCGAAGCGGCGCACGTGCGTCGGGAGCTCGGGCACGAGCCGCAGGGCGAGCAGGAACCCGACGACGCCGACGGGCACGTTGATGAAGAAGATCCACTCCCAGCCGAGGCCGTCGACCAGCACTCCGCCCAGGATCGGCCCGACGAGCGTGGCGATGCCCGCGACGGCGCCCCACAGGCTCATCGCGCGCCCCCGGTTCTCGGCGGGGAACGTCCGCGTGATGACGGCCATCGTCTGCGGCGTCATCAGCGCGGCGCCCAGGCCCTGCACCACCCGTGCGGCGACGAGCTCGCCGAGCGTGCCGGTGAGCCCGCACCACAGCGACGCGAGCGTGAAGACCACGAGCCCGACGAGGTAGACCCGGCGCGGGCCGAAGCGGTCGCCGAGCCGGCCGGTGACCAGCAGCGGCACCGCGTAGGCCAGCAGGTACGCGCTCGTGACCCAGACGACCGCGTCCACGCTGACGCCGAGGTCGGCCATGATCGCGGGTGTCGCCACCGAGACGATGGTGGAGTCCACCAGGATCATGAAGAACCCGAGCACCAGGGCCCAGAGCGCCGGCCACGGGTTCGCCGGAGTCCCCTCCGCGCCCCGCACGGGCTGCTGCGTGGTCATGTCCGGAGTATCAGCCGGGCCCGGGGAGCCGACAACTCGGCCCCGGGGGGCGCGGGGACGATCCGGTCAGACGGCGGCGAGGCGGGCGAAATCCTCGATGCCCAGGCGCTCGGCGCGCGTCATCGGGTCGATCCCGGCCGCGCGCAGCGCCTCCTCGGCGGCCGCGGGCGACCCGGCCCAGCCGGCGAGCGCGCTGCGCAGCGCCTTGCGCCGCTGCGCGAACGCCGCGTCGATCAGCGCGAACACGGCGACGCGGTCGCCGGGCGGGGGGTCGCGGCGGTCGAAGGCGAGCAGCCCGGAGTCGACGCCGGGCACCGGCCAGAACACCGCGCGCGGCACGGGCCCCGCGCGGCGGGCGGCGGCGAACCAGGCGAGCTTCGCGCTGGGCACCCCGTACGCCCGGCTGCCCGGCCCGGCGGCGAGGCGCTCGGCCACCTCCGACTGCACCATCACCAGTCCGCGGCGCAGCGCGGGCAGCTCGGCGAGCAGGTGCAGCACCACGGGCACGCCCACGTTGTAGGGCAGGTTCGCGACCAGCGCCGTGGCACCCGGCAGCTGCTCCGCCCCGACCCGCAGCGCGTCGGCGGTGACCACGGTGAGCCGGTCGGCCAGCGTCGGGGCGCGGTCGGCGACGGTCGCGGGCAGGCGCGCGGCGAGCACCGGGTCGATCTCCACGGCGTGCACCCCCGCGACGGCGGGCAGCAGCGCGAGCGTCAGCGACCCGAGCCCGGGACCGACCTCCACCACCACGTCGTCGGGCGCGAGCTCGGCCGCCTTCACGATGCGGCGCACCGTGTTGGGGTCGTGCACGAAGTTCTGCCCGAGCTTCTTGGTGGGTCGGACCCCCAGCTCGTCGGCGAGGGCCCGCACCTCCGCGGGGCCGAGCAGTCGGGAGGGTCCGGTCGCTGCCCCGTGCGTCGCTGCCCCGTCGGTCACTGCCCCATCATCGGGGCAGGCCGAGCTTGCGCGAGCAGGCGGGCCAGGCGCCGTAACCGCCGCGGTCGTCGCGGACCTTGGTGGCGATCGCGATCTGCTCCTCGCGGCTGGCCTGGTGCGGCAGGTCGGCGTACTCGTCGCCGCCGTAGGCGTTCCAGGTGGAGCGGTCGAACTGCAGGCCGCCGTAGTAGCCGTTGCCGGTGTTGATCGCCCAGTTGCCGGTGGCCTCGCACTGCACGAGCCGGTCCCAGACACCGCCGTCGGACACGGCCGGGGCCTGCGGGACGTCGTCGTTGGTGCCGACCCGCACGATCCGCGGCGACGGCGGCGTCGTCGACCCGGCGCGCACCTGCACGCGGCGCACCTCCTGGCCGTTCTGCACGAAGACGCGGACGACGGCGGTCTGCTCGCCCGGGCGGCCGGGGTCGACGACCTCGCGCTCGCCGCGCGGCATCTCCGGGTCCTCGACGACCTCCTCGGGCGGCGCGATGGTGCGGGTCTCGATGACCTCGCCCTCGCCGTTGCGCACGATCTGGACCGCGGTGCCGTCGGTGAGGACGGTGTCGGGGCTGGGGACGGCGACGTCGTCGGGGCCGAGCGTGACGCCCTGCTCGGCGAGCAGGCCGGCGACCGTGCCGGCCGAGGTCGTGACGGGGACCTGCGCGGCGGGCCCGTCGGCCAGCGACACGGTGCGCGGGATGTTGAGCTCCAGCGCGAGGCCCGAGAGCGGGATCGTCGCGTCCGGGGAGGTCGACATCTGGATCGGCGCGGCCTCCATGCCGAGGCTCGACAGCGCCTCCTGCACGGACGCGGCCGTCGTCCAGACCTGCCGCTCCTGGCCGCCCTCGACGAGGGTGAGCGGGCGGGCGCGGTTGACGATGATGTAGTCGCCGTCGGCGACGTCGGTGGGCAGCGCGGGCTGCACGCGGTCCTGCGGGCTCGGGACCATGCCGGCGGCGGCCAGCGCGCCGGCGACGTCACCGGCGAACGTGTGGAGCGTGCGCTCCTGGCCGTCGACCGAGAGCACGACGGCCTTGTCCATGGCCAGCGCGCTCGCCCCGCCGCCGAGGAGGGCGAGCAGGACGGCCAGCACCGTGGCGCGGACGCCGACGCGGGCCGTGCGGGCGCGGCGGGGGGCGGGGAGGGCGGGCGCCGGGGCGGCCTCGGGAGCGACCTCCGGCTCCTCCACCACGACCGCGGCGAACTGCTCGGTGTGCGGCTCGTCGCTCTCGGCCGGGGCCTCGGGAGCGGGCGCCTCGACCCCCGTGAGCGGCCCGGTCAGTCCCTCGTCGATCAGGAGCGGGGCCATCGGCCCGGTGAGCTCCTCGGGGCGCTGGTCGTCCCGGACGACCGTGATCGGGCCGGTCGGGGGCAGCGGCTCGATCTCCGGGATGCCGAGCAGGCGCATCCGGACCGGACGGCCGATGACCGGCGCGTTCTCGATCTCGGGGACGGCCGACGGCTCCGGGAAGACCTCCGCGGTGCCGAACCAGCCGTCGTCGTCGAGGGGGCGCGAGCCGGGGTGCCCGACGGACACCGACTCGGGGGGCACGAACTCGCCCACGCGGGCGAGTGCGGCACGGCGTCGCGCGCGCGCGGATACGTCGACCACACCGATCCTGACCTCGACGGACCCGGGCAGGGGAGGAGTCACCGGCCGCGGTGGTCCGAGGGCGACGTGCTGGGGGAGCGCCTCGGACCACCGCGACCGCTGTGCTGGGGAGCGTTCCCCACCCCGGTTGAGCGATCACGGAACCGTAACGGGCGGTGAGCGAACGGACCGGCTCGCGACACACCGTGAGCGCCGAGTGGCCGCTCCGCTACGCCGAACGAGCGCCGTCTACGCCGGGCGTGCCGCTGGGCGCGGTGGATGGCAGCTCAGCGAACCGGAACACCCGCTCGGCGTTGCGCCGGGCGGCGTCGGCGACGTCCTCGGCTGTGACACTGCGCAGGGCCGCGATCCCGCGCACCGTCCAGGGCAGGCAGAACGGCTCGTTCGCGCGCCCGCGGTGCGGGTGCGGCGTGAGGAAGGGTGCGTCGGTCTCCACGAGGAACCCGTCCTCGGGCACCAGCACCGCCGCCTCCTGCAGGTCGCGGCTGTTCTTGAACGTCACGGGCCCGGCGAAGGACAGCACGTACCCGGCGTCGACGCACTCGCGCGCCATCGCCGCGTCACCGGAGAAGCAGTGGAACACCACCGTCTCCGGGGCGCCCTCCTCGCGCAGCACGCGCAGGACGTCGGCGTGCGCGTCGCGGTCGTGGATCATCAGCGGCTTGGCCAGGCGCTTGGCCAGGTCGATGTGCCAGCGGAACTCGCGCTCCTGGGCGTCGTGCGGGGAGTACTGCCAGTAGTGGTCGAGCCCCGTCTCCCCCACCGCGACGACGCGCGGGTCGCGCGCCAGCGCCTCGATCTCGGCGCGCTCGGCCTCGGAGACGGCGGCGGTCCGCGTGGGGTGCAGCGCCACGGCGGCGGCGACGCGCTCGTCCCAGTGGGCGGCGCGGACGGCGAACCGGGCGCCGTCGAGGTCGTCGGCGATCGTCACCGCGCGCGTGACGTTCACGGCCTCGGCGCGGTCCATCGCCGCCCGCACGTCCTCGGCCGTGACGCAGCCGCAGGCGTCGAGGTGGGTGTGGGAGTCGACGGTCGGGACGCCGAGCGGCTCGGGCGGCTCCGGCGCCGCCCGCCGCCCGTGCCCGCTCAAAGTTGCGCCTCCGGCGCCCGTGAGTGGTTATCGGTGCTGGAGCACTCGTATCCACTCACGGGTGGACGATCGGGGCCCACTCCGGCCCGATCTCGCCCAGCTCCGGGTCGAGCTTCGCGAACAGCGGGCTCGGCTTGCCCAGCGGCCGGCCGATCTCGATCGGCGTGCTGCCCCAGCGCGCCTGCTCGCTCGCGTAGTCGCCGGTGAGCACCGGGTACGCCGGGCCCTCGCCGAGCTCCTCGACCTCCCGCACCTCCGGCTGCGCCGCCCACACCCCGCTGCCGCCCAGCGCCTCGTGCACCTGCTGCGCGGAGTGCGGCAGGAACGGCGTGAGCAGCGTGTTGGCGTCCTGCACGACCTGCAGCGCGGTGTGCAGGATCGTGTCGCGCCGGTCGGGGTCGTCCTTGCGCTTCCAGGGCTCCTGGTCGCTCAGGTACCGGTTGGCCAGCGTGACGATCCGCATCGCCTCGCCCGAGGCCTGCTTGAACCGGTTGCGCGCGAGCAGCCCGCCGACGGTGTCGAAGCCGGCCCGCGCCGCGGCGAGCAGCTCGGCGTCGGCGTCGGTCGGGGCCGTCGGCTTCGGGATCGCGCCGACGTTCTTGTGCGCCATGGAGATGGAGCGGTTGACGAGGTTGCCCCACTCGTTGGCCAGCTCGAAGTTGGTGCGGCGCACGAACTCGTCCCAGGTGAAGTCGGTGTCCTGGTTCTCCGGCCCGGCGACGGCGATGAAGTAGCGCAGCGCGTCGGGCCCGAACTGCTTCAGGAAGTCCGTCACGTAGATGACGGTGCCGCGGCTGGTGGAGAACTTCGAGCCGCTCATCGTCAGGAACTCCGACGACACGACCTCGCTGGGCAGGTTCAGCGTGCCGAAGGCGCCCGGCGAGCCGCCCCGGTCGCCCGCCCCGTTCTGGCCGAGCAGCAGCGCCGGCCAGATGATGGAGTGGAAGACGATGTTGTCCTTGCCCATGAAGTAGTAGGCCTCGGCCGACGGGTCGGTCCACCACTTCTTCCAGGCGTCGGGGTCGGGCCCGCGGCGCGCCCACTCCACCGAGGCCGACAGGTACCCGATCACGGCGTCGAACCAGACGTAGAGCCGCTTCATCCCGTTCTCGCGCCAGCCGTCGAGCGGCACCGGGACGCCCCAGTCCAGGTCGCGGGTGATCGCGCGCGGCTTGAGGTCGTTGGCGAGGTTCGTCGCGAACTTGAGGACGTTGGGACGCCAGTCGGTGCGCGTGGACAGCCACGAGCCCAGCGAGTCGGCGAACGCCGGCAGGTCGAGGAAGAAGTGCTCGGTCTCGACGAACAGCGGCGTCTCACCGTTGATCTTCGACCGCGGGTTCTTGAGGTCGGCCGGGTCGAGCTGGTTGCCGCAGTTGTCGCACTGGTCGCCGCGCGCGTGCTCGTAGCCGCAGATCGGGCAGGTGCCCTCGACGTAGCGGTCGGGCAGCGTGCGGCCGGTCGACGGGCTGATCGCGCCCATCGCCGACCTCGTGAACACGTAGCCGTTCTTGTGCAGCGCCAGGAACAGGTCCTGCACGACCTCGTAGTGGGTGCTCGTGGTGGTGCGGGTGAACAGGTCGTAGGACAGGCCCAGTCCCTGCAGGTCGTCGACGATCACACGGTTGTACTTGTCGGCGAGCTGGCGCGGCGTGAGCCCCTCGGCGTCGGCCTGCACCTGGATCGGCGTGCCGTGCTCGTCGGTGCCGCTGACCATCAGCACGTCGTCGCCGACCATCCGCCGGTAGCGCGAGAACACGTCGGAGGGCACACCGAAGCCGGAGACGTGACCGATGTGCCGCGGGCCGTTGGCGTACGGCCAGGCCACGGCGGTCAGCACGGAGGAACTCATGGTGACCAGCGTATGCCGCCCCGCGTTCGCGCCCCCGCGAGGTCGGGCACTCGCGCGCCCGGCACCGGACTGCTCGGCCCGGAACTCCTCGGCCCGGCCCGTCGATCCCCTCGCCCGCCGTTCGCCTTACTGGGGCCATCCAGCGAGGAGGACCCCGTGGAGTACGTGATGCTGATCTTCCAGGGCTCGACGCCGCTGCCCGGCTCCGCGGAGTGGGCGGCGCTGTCCGAGGACGAGCAGAAGCAGGTCCACGCCGACGACGAGGCGCTCAACCGGACGCCGGGCGTCACGCCCGGGCCGCCCTTCCTCGAGCGCCGGCTGACCGAGCTGGCCGCGCCGGACTGACGGCCGCACGTCCGGCGACCCCGACACGGTCGCAACGAGACCCCGACTCGCGGGCTTTCCGGGGGAACCCCCGCGAGTCGGGGTCTCGTGGTGCGCGAGTCGGGCTCAGAGGATGAAGAGCATCTCCTGGTAGGTGGGCAGCGGCCACAGGTCGTCGGCCACCACGCCCTCCAGCACGTCGGCCGCGGCGCGCACCGCCGCCATCGCCGGCAGGAGCTCGTCGCGGGCGTGCTCGGCCTCCCCGAGCGCGGTCTCGGCAGGCTCGGTGGTCAGGGCCGCCCGCAGCGCGCCCAGCGCGGTGCGCAGGTCGGTGACCGTGCCCGTCAGCTCCGCCAGGGGCGCCGCGTCGGCGTCGATCCCGGCCGACTTCAGCGCGCCCAGGTTCACCGCCGCCTCCGTCTGGTGGCGGACCGCCGCCGGCAGGACCGACGTCGAGCCGAGCTCGAGGGTCAGGCGGGCCTCGACGCCGATCGTCAGCGCGTACTGCTCCAGGCCGACCTCGTAGCGGCTGTGCATCTCCCGGTGGTTGAACACGCCGTACTTCTCGAACAGCTCCATCGCCGGCTCCGAGATCAGCTCGGGCAGCGCGTCGAGCGTGGTGCGCAGGTTCGGCAGCCCCCGCTCCGCCGCCTCGACCTGCCACTTGTCGGAGTAGCCGTCGCCGTTGAACACCACGGCGCCGTGCGTCGCGATGATCTCGGTGAGCAGGTCCTGCACGGCGGTGTCGAAGTCGGTGCCCGCCGCGACGGCCGTCTCCAGCTCGGTGGCGCAGTGGTCCAGCGCCTCGGCCATGATCGTGTTGATCGTGACCATCGGGACGGCGACGGTCTGCAGCGAGCCCGGCGCGCGGAACTCGAACCGGTTGCCGGTGAAGGCGAACGGGCTGGTGCGGTTGCGGTCGCCCGGGTCGGTGGGCAGGACCGGCAGCGTGTCGACGCCGATCACCATCGACCCCCGGCTCTTCGACGACGTCGCGCGGCCCTTCGCGATCTGCTCGAACACGTCGGCGAGCTGGTCGCCCAGGAAGATCGAGATGATGGCCGGGGGCGCCTCGTTGGCGCCGAGGCGGTGGTCGTTCGTCGCCGACGCCACCGACGCCCGCAGCAGGCCCGCGTAGCGGTGCACGGCGCGGATGACCGCGGCGCAGAACACCAGGAACTGCGCGTTCTCGTGCGGGGTGTCGCCGGGCACGAGAAGGCTGCCGAGCTCGGCGTTGCCCAGGGAGAAGTTGACGTGCTTGCCCGAGCCGTTGACGCCCTCGAACGGCTTCTCGTGGAACAGGCACTCCATGCCGTGCTTCTTCGCGATCGTCTTGAGCGTGGTCATCAGCAGCTGCTGGTGGTCGGCCGCGACGTTGGCGCGCTCGAACATCGGCGCGATCTCGAACTGCCCGGGCGCGACCTCGTTGTGCCGCGTCTTCGCCGGGATGCCGAGCTTGAACAGCTCCCGCTCGGTGTCCATCATGAAGCCGAGGACGCGCTCGGGGATGGCGCCGAAGTAGTGGTCGTCGAACTCCTGGCCCTTGGGCGGCTTCGCGCCGAACAGCGTCCGGCCGGCGTTGAGCAGGTCGGGCCGGGCGAGGAAGAAGTGCCGGTCGACGAGGAAGTACTCCTGCTCGGGCCCGCAGAACGACACGATGTGGCCCGGGTCGGTGTGCCCGAACAGCGTCAGCACCCGCTCGGCCTGCGCGCCCATCGCCTGCTGCGAGCGCAGCAGCGGGGTCTTGTGGTCCAGCGCCTCGCCGGTCATCGACACGAACACCGTCGGGATGCACAGCGTGTTGCCGCTGGGGTTCTCCAGCACGTAGGCGGGGCTCGTGACGTCCCAGCCGGTGTAGCCGCGGGCCTCGAAGGTGTTGCGCAGCCCGCCGCTGGGGAAGCTCGACGCGTCCGGCTCGCCCTGGATCAGCGTCTTCCCGGCGAACTCGGCGAGCGCCGAGCCGTCGGAGACGGGTTCGAGGAAGCTGTCGTGCTTCTCCGCGGTGAGCCCGGTCAGCGGGTAGAACACGTGCGCGTAGTGGGTGGCGCCCTTCTCCAGGGCCCAGTCCTTCATGGCGGACGCGACGGCATCGGCGACGAGCGGGTCGAGCGCGACCCCCCGCTCGATGGTCGCCATCACCGACTTGAACACCGACTTCGGCAGCCGCTTCTGCATCACGGCCTTATTGAAGACGTTCTCGCCGAAGACCTCGCCCGGCGCCTCGGCCCCGGCCCACCCGATCGTCGGGGGGACGTGCGCCTCCACGGCCGAGATCGCCTGCAGACGAACGGTGTTGCCACTCATGTTCCGACCTCTCGCCAGCACTGCGCACGCGCCGGGTGGACCACCCGACCGGGTGACGCTACGAAGGCGGCGTGCCGGGGGTGTTTCGGTCCGGTGACGCTGTGGCGCTCCGTGTGACATCCCGGTGCCGTTCTCCGGACGGGCCGGGGCGGCGCCCGTTCCGGTCCTACGCTCGGGCCCGTGTCGTCACCCCCGCGGCCGTCCCCCGAGCGTCGCATCCACCTGGGTCGGATGGTGACGACGCGGGCCGACCTGCTGCGGCGCACCGGGGTCCCGCACTCCACCGGCGACGCCTGGTACCGCGACCGCGACCGCAACGGCCACCCGCCGCCGGTCGCCGCCGTCGGGCGCCGCCTCTACTTCGACGAGGCCCTGCTGCTGGCCTGGGTCCGCACCCAGCTGCACCCCGGGCCGCCGCCGGACCGGGTCGTGCGCAACGGCCGCTCGCTCGTCTCGCGCGCCGAGCTCGCCCGCCTGTCGGGGCTGTCGGAGTCGGTCCTGGCCGACCTCTACGCCCGGCGCGCCACCACCCGCCACCCCGCCGCGGTGCACCGCGACCGGCGCCACCTCTACTTCGACGAGACCGAGTCGCTCGCCTGGTGCTCGTCCCGCGCCGCTCCCCGCGCACCGGCCCCGCGGGCGCGGCCGGCGACCTGAGGCACCGCGGGAGCCACCACCCGCGGCTCCCCCGCCCGCACCACCACGACCCCGGCCAGGATCAGCGCCCCGCCGACGAGCTGGACGCCCGACGGGCTCTGCGCCAGCAGCACCCACGCGAAGCCCAGCGCGGCGAGCACCTCCCCCAGCGCCACGAACGACGCCAGCCGGGAGCCCAGGACGCGGATCGCGGCGATGCCGCTGACGTAGGCGAGCGCCGCGGTGACGAGCCCGAGCGCGAGCACCGGCACCCACCACGCGACGACGAACCCGTCGAACGCCACCGGCGCGTCCGACACCGCGAACGGCACGACGCCCACCGCGCCGGCCAGCAGCAGCCCCAGCCCCCCGACGAGCAGGCCGCCCGCGGCCAGCACGACGGCGGGGAGCCCGTCGGTGTCGCGCGAGGAGAGCACGAAGTACGACGCCGCGCCGAGCATCGCCCCGAGCGCCCACAGCACGCCGACCACGCTCACGTCGGCGCCCGACAGCACGTCGAGCACCAGGACCAGTCCGGCGGCGCCGAGCACGGCACCCAGCGCGGTGAGGCGGCCGGGCCGCTGCGCGCGGCGCGCCCACAGCCACAGCACGACGGCGACGGGGGCGGTGTACTCGATGAGCAGCGCCACCCCGACCTCCATGTGCGCCACCGCGTTGAAGTACGCGAGCTGGCAGCCGGCCACGGCGAGCAGCCCGAACGCCCCGACGAGCGGGAGGTGGCGGCGCAGCAGGCCCCACCGCCCGCGCAGCGCCACCGCCGCGACCGGCAGGAGCACGACCGCCGCCAGCAGCACCCGGACCGCCACGGCCGCGGCCGCCGACCACCCGGCGTCCATCAGGCCGCGGGCCAGTGACCCGGACAGCCCGAAGGACGCCGCCGACACCACGGCCAGCCCGAACCCCGACGTCAACCGGGCGCCGTCATGTGTCATCACACTCATGAGTCATGACGCTAGACAGCGGGGCATAAGGTGTCAACGTGGTGTTCAACCATGACACGGACATGTCGCTGCTGGCCGCGGCCGTGCTCGCGAACTCCGCGCTGGAGCCCGACACGCTGACGACGGTCGCGGAGCTCGACGCGTTCTACGCCGACATCGGCTACACCGGTGCCCACGCCCGTGACGCCGCCGAGCTCGCCGCCGTCCGGGACCTGCGCGGGCCGCTGCGCGAGCTGCTCACCAGCGACCGCGACACCGCGGTGCGGATCGTCAACCGGATGCTCGCCGAGCACGAGGTCCGGCCCCGGCTCCTGCGCCACGACGGCTGGGACTACCACCTGCACCCCACCGACCCCGACGCCCCGCTGGCCGACCGGATCGCCGTGGAGACGGCCATGGCGATGATCGACGTGATCCGCGCCGACGAGATGGGCCGCCTGTCGATCTGCGCCGACGACACCTGCGGCGGCGTGGTCGTCGACCTCTCCCGCAACCGCTCCCGCCGCTTCTGCAGCACCGCCTGCGGCAACCGCATGGCGGCCGCGGCCTACCGCGCCCGCCGCTCGGGCTAGCCCGGCGCCCGGTCCGGGTCGAGCGCGGTGCCGATCAGGGACAGTCGGGTCGTTCCGGCAGGCGCCAGCCGCGCTCGCCGGCCAGGTCCAGCGCCTCCCGCGGGCCCCACGACCCCTGCGCGTAGGGGCGCGCGGGCGGCGGGTCGGCGAGCACCGGGTCGCACAGCTCCCACAGCCGCTCCACCTCGCGGGTGCTGGTGAACAGCGTGTGGTCGCCCGCGATCGCGTCGAGCAGCAGCTTCTCGTAGGCCTCCAGCGAGTTCTCGCCGCCGAAGGACAGCTGCAGGCTGTGGTGCTCCAGCGCGAGCTCGGGCCCGGGCTTCTTCGCGCGGATGTCGAGGGTGATCCGCGGCTCGTCGGTCAGCTCCAGCACCAGCTCGTTGGGGGCGCCGTCGGCCTCGCCGGGGAACATCGCGAGCGGCGGCTCGCGGAAGCCGAGCGTGATCGTCCGGCGGGTGGCGCCCAGGCACTTGCCCGTCCGCAGCAGGAACGGCACGCCCTTCCAGCGCCAGTTGTCGACGAAGGTCTCGATCGCGACGAACGTCTCCACGGTCGACGCGTCGTCAACGCCGTCCTCGTCGCGGTAGCCCTCGTACTGGCCGAACACGACGCGGCCGGGGTCGAGCGGGCGGACCGCGCGGAAGACCTTGGCCTTCTCCTCGTGCAGCGAGTCGGCGTCGAGCACGACCGGCGGCTCCAGCGCGACGAAGCCCAGCAGCTGGAACAGGTGGGTGGAGATCATGTCGCGGAAGGTCCCCGTCGACTCCATGAACGACGCCCGGCCCTCGATCCCGATCTCCTCGGGCACGTCGATCTGCACGTAGGCGATGTGATCGGCGTTCCAGACCGGCTCCATCAGCCCGTTGCCGAACCGCAGCGCGAGGATGTTCTGCACCGCCTCCTTGCCCAGGAAGTGGTCGATCCGGAACACGTCGTCCTCGGCGAACGTCCCCAGCACCGCCCTGTTGAGCGAGCGCGCCGAGTCGAGGTCGCTGCCGAACGGCTTCTCCAGGACCAGGTGGGCGCGCTCGGCCAAGCCCGTGGAGTCGAGCATCGCGATCATCGGCTCCATCGCCGACGGCGGCACGGAGAGGTAGAGCAGCCGGCGCACCCCGTCACCGAGCTCCTCCTCGGCATCGGCCACCGCGGCCGCGAGGTCGTCGCCGTCGTCGGCGGAGGACACGACGAACCGGATGCCGGACGCGAACTCCGCCCACTTCTCCCCGGCCCCCTCGGGCTCGACGGAGGCGCGGAACTCCTCGTCCGTGCCCGGCGAGTGCCGGCCCGTGCCGATGATCCGGACGTCGGGCAGCAGCCCCGCGGTGTGCAGGCGGAACAGGCCGGGGAACAGCTTGCGCTTCGCCAGGTCGCCCGAGGCTCCGAACAGGACGAGGACGTGGGGGGACGTCATGGCGTCCTGTACCCCGGTCGACCGTCGGGGCAACCGCCCCGCCCGGTTACCGTGGACACATGAACGTCGAGGTGACCCCGCTACCGGGGATCGGGGTGCGCAAGGACTTCGCGCTGCGCGGTGGACGGCGCGTCGGCGTCGTCACGCACCGCGACGGCAAGATCGAGCTCATCATCTCCAAGAGCGACGACCCGGACGCCTGCCTCGCCGAGCTGCCGCTCACCACCGACGAGGCCGGTGCGCTGGCCAACCTGCTCGGCGCGCCGCAGCTCGTCGCCCAGCTCACCGACGAGCAGCGGGAGCTGCCCGGGCTGCACACCCGGCAGATCCCGGTCGGCCCCCCGTTCGACGGGCGCACGCTGGGCGACACCGCCCTGCGCACGCGCACCGGAGTGTCCGTCGTCGCGGTGATGCGCGCGGGCCAGGTCCACCCCTCGCCCACCCCGGACTTCACCCTGACCGCCGGCGACCTCATGGTCACCGTCGGCACGACCGAAGGGCTCGACAACGCCGTCGCGATCCTGAAGAAGGGCTGACGCGTGGAAGGCACCGCCCTGGAACTGCTCGAACTGGGGGCCGTCTTCTTCGGGCTCGGGCTCCTGGGCCGCCTCGCCGGGCGGATCGGCCTCTCCCCGATCCCGCTGTACCTGATCGGCGGGCTCGCGTTCGGCACCGGCGGCATCATCCCGCTGGGCGGCATCGAGGACTTCACGACGCTGGCCGGCGAGGTCGGCGTCGTGCTGCTGCTCCTGCTGCTCGGGCTGGAGTACTCCGCGGCCGAGCTCGTCACCGGGCTCAAGCGCTCCTGGACGGCGGGCCTGCTCGACATCGTGCTCAACGCCGCGCCCGGCGTCGCGGTCGCGCTGGTGCTGGGCTGGGGCCCGGTCGGCGCGCTCGTGCTGGGCGGCGTCACCTACATCTCGTCGTCCGGGATCGTCGCGAAGGTGCTGTCCGACCTGGGGCGCCTGGGCAACCGGGAGACGCCGGTCGTGCTGTCGATCCTCGTGTTCGAGGACCTCGTGATGGCTGTCTACCTGCCGATCCTCACCGCCGTGCTGATCGGGGTGTCGCTGATAGGCGGGATCACCGCCGTCGGGGTGTCGGTGGCCGTGCTCGCCGTCGTGCTGCTGGTGGCGCTCAGGTACGGCCGCTACGTCTCCGCGCTCGTCGACTCCCCCGACCGCGAGGTCTTCCTCCTCAAGGTCCTCGGGCTGGCGCTGCTCGTCGCCGGGTTCGCGCAGGCGATGCAGGTCTCGGCCGCGGTCGGGGCGTTCCTGCTCGGCATCGCGATCAGCGGCTCGACGGCGGAGAACGCCACCCGGCTGCTCGAACCGCTGCGCGACCTGTTCGCCGCGGTGTTCTTCGTCGTCTTCGGGCTCAACACCGACCCGGCCACGATCCCGCCGATGCTGGGCTGGGCCGTCGTCCTCGCCGTGTCCACGACGGCCACCAAGATCGCGACGGGCTGGTGGGCGGCGCGGCGGCAGGGCATCGGCCCGCTCGGCCGCGCCCGGGCCGGCGCCGCGCTGGTGGCGCGCGGGGAGTTCTCGATCGTCATCGCGGGGCTGGCCGTGAGCTACGCGGCGGTCGACGACCGCCTCGCGGCCCTGGCCACCACCTACGTCCTGCTCATGGCCGTGATCGGCCCGGTGGCGGCGCGGGTGGTGGAACCCCTGGCCCGGCGGGTGGTGGTGCCGGCCCGCACCGCCGCCGTCCCGACAGCCGGCACCTGACGCCGCGCCCCAACCCCCGCGAGTCGGGGTGTGGCTGCGCGCGAGTCGGGGTGTCACTGCGCGCGAGTCGGGGTGTCACTGCGCGCGAGTCGGGGTCGGCCACCCACCCCCCGGCGAGTTTGCCGCCCCGCACGCCGAGTTTGCCGCCCCGCACGCCGAGATCGCCGATCGTGCACAGCCGCTGCGGGCGGGATCGGCCGACACCTCGAGCGCCGACGGCGAACTCGCCGGGGTGGGCGGCGAACTCGCCGGGGTGGGACGCGAACTCGCGGCGGTGGGCGGCAAACTCGCCGGGCTCCGCCGCAAACTCGGCGGGAGAGCGGGTGGAGTCAGCGGGCGGCGAGCGTCGCCGCGTACAGCTCCCGCTTCGGCACCCCCGCCGCCTCCGCCACCTCCGCGACGGCCGTCTTCAGCCGCTCCCCCTCGTTCACCCGCTCCTGCACCGCGCCGACCAGCGACTCCACCGTCGGGGCGGCGGTGGGGGCGGCGCCGGCCAGGACGACGGTGATCTCCCCGCGCACCGGCCCCTCCTCCGCCCACTCGGCGAGCTCGGAGAGCGGGCCGCGCAGCACCTCCTCGTGCTTCTTCGTCAGCTCCCGGCACACCGCGGCGCGGCGGTCGGGGCCCAGGACGGTGACGGCGGCGGCGAGGGTGTCGGCCAGGCGGTGCGGCGACTCGAAGAACACCGTGGCCCGCGGCTCGGCAGCCAGGGTCTGCAGCCAGCGCGTCCGCTCGCCCCCGCGGCGCGGCGCGAAGCCCTCGAAGCAGAACCGCTC
This sequence comes from Pseudonocardia broussonetiae, assembly GCF_013155125.1. NCBI lineage: Bacteria > Bacillati > Actinomycetota > Actinomycetes > Pseudonocardiales > Pseudonocardiaceae > Pseudonocardia > Pseudonocardia broussonetiae. Next base: position 808,550 of record NZ_CP053564.1, read on the forward strand.
GACGGGCAGGCCGGACAGGACGAGCGCGGTCGTCACGGCCGAGGGGCCCGGCAGGCAGGTCACCGGCAGCCCCTCGGCCGCGGCGGCGGCGACGAGCCGGTAGCCCGGGTCCGACACCGCGGGCATCCCCGCGTCGGACACGAGCAGGACGGTGCGCCCGCCGCGCACGTCGTCGAGCAGGCCGGGCAGCCGGGCGGCCTCGACGGCGTCGTAGTGGCTGATCACCTTCCCCGCCACGGTGACGCCGAGCGCCGCGGCCAGCGACCGGAAGCGGCGCGTGTCCTCCGCCGCCACGACGTCGGCGGAGGCGATCGCGTCGACCAGGCGGGCCGACGCGTCGCGCGCGTCGCCGAGCGGGGTGGCCGCCACGAGCAGCATCCCGCCGGGTCCGGAGGGGTCCGCTGCGTCGGTCGCCATGCCGCCCACCCTACGAGCGGCCTACGATCGCTCGGGTGACCGACCGTTCCGTGGCCGTGCGGCCCCGCGTGGCGACGGTGCCGGTCGACGACCGCGAGCCGACGCCGGGCAGCCACCCGCTCGGCCAGGAGCCGCCGCTGGCCCCCGCGCCGCCGGTGTCGGCCGCGAGCCTGGGTCCCCCGCCGCCGACCGACACCGTCCGCGGCTGGATCGTCGCGATCACCCTCGCGCTGGTCGCCCTCGTCGTCCGCTTCACCGACCTGGGCCGGATCACCGACGGCGGCACCCCGGTCTTCGACGAGAAGCACTACGTGCCGCAGGCCTGGCAGATGCTGCGCAACGGCGGCGTCGAGGACAACCCGGGCTTCGAGCTCATCGTGCACCCGCCGCTGGGCAAGCAGCTCATCGCGCTGGGCGAGTTCCTCTTCGGCTACGACGGCTTCGGCTGGCGCGCCGCGGCCGCGTTCTCCGGCACGCTCGCCGTGCTGCTGATCGTGCGGGTGGCACGGCGGCTGACGCGCTCGACGCTGCTCGGCGGGATCGCGGGCGTCCTGCTGATCTGCGACGGCCTCTCGCACGTGCAGTCCCGCATGGGCATGCTCGACGCCTTCGCCGCGCTGTTCGTGCTCGCCGCGTTCGCCACGCTGCTCCGCGACCGCGACGACGTCCGCGAGCGGATGGCGCTCGTCGTCGCGCAGGGGCGGATCGGCGACAGCCCCTACGGTCCGCGGCTGGGCTGGCGCTGGTGGCGCCTGGCCACCGGCGTGCTGCTCGGGCTGGGCTGCGCGGTCAAGTGGTCGGGGCTGTACTGGCTGGCCGCGTTCGCCGTGCTCGCCGTGCTGTGGGACCTCACGGCGCGGCGCGCCGCGGGCGTCGAACGGCCGTGGAAGGGCACGGTCGTCCGCGACCTCGCGCCCGCGCTGTGGGCGCTCGCGCTCGTCCCGGTGCTCGCCTACCTCGCGGGCTGGTGGGCCTGGTTCGGCAACGAGACCGCGATCGACCGCTACGCCGCCTCCGGCCCCGCGTTCCTGCCGCCCGCCCTGCGCGCGCTGGCCTACTACAGCGGGCAGGTCCTCGACTTCCACGCCGGCCTGACCACCACCGTCAGCGGCGAGCACCCGTGGGAGTCGAAGCCGTGGTCGTGGCCGATGGGGCTGCGCCCGATGCTCTACTACTTCGCCTCGGGCGACCAGGTCACCGGATGCGGCACCGACGACTGCATCAGCGCCGTCATGCTCATCGGCACCCCCGCTCTCTGGTGGCCCGCGTTCGGCGTGCTCGGCTGGGCGGTCTGGCGGGTCGTCACGCGCCACGACTGGCGCTACGCCGCCGTCCTCGTCGGCTACGGCGCCGGCGTCGTCCCGTGGCTGCTCAACGTCGACCGCCAGATGTACTTCTTCTACATGACGCCCGTCGTGCCGTTCCTGGTGCTGGGCACGGTGCTCGTGATGGGCGAGATGCTCGGACGGGCGACCGCGCCGCGCGAGCGCCGCCAGACCGGGGTGCTGCTCGTCGGGCTGTGGGTGGGGCTCGTCGTCGCCAACTTCGCCTGGATGTGGCCGATCATGAACGGCCTGCCGATCACCCAGGAGATGTGGGACGCCCAGCTCTGGCTGCCGTCGTGGCGGGCCAAGAGCTGACCGCTCAGCCCAGCGCGAGCAGGGCGCTCGCGGTGAGCGCGAGGCCGGCACTCGTCAGCTGGGCGGTGGAGAGCCGCTCGTGCAGCACGAGGCGCGCGAGCAGGACCACCACCACGGGGTAGAGCGAGACGAGCACCGCGCTGACGCCCAGGTCGCCCAGGCGCGTGGCCAGCAGGAACAGCACGTTGGCGAGCGAGTCGAACACCCCGCTGACGGCGACGAGCACCACCACCCCGCGCGTCGCCCGGCCCAGCGCCGCCTCCCGCCCCCGCCGGACGCACAGCGCGGCGATGAGCAGCCCGAGCAGCGCCACCGACACCACGCGCCCGGCCAGCAGCGGCCACAGGCCGGAGCCCTCGGGCGTGGCGTCGAGGCCGACGAAGAACAGCCCGAACCCGGCCCCGGACGCGAGCCCGAGCAGGATCCCGCGGACGGCGACGGCGTCGCGGGTGCCCGCGGTGGCCAGCACGATCGCGGCCAGCGCGACGACGAGCCCGGCGACGGCGACCGCCCCGAGCCGCTCGCCGCCCGCCAGCCCCACCAGCAGCGGCAGCCCGGCCCCGACCACGGCCGACAGCGGCGCGACCACGCCCATCGGCCCGACGGCGAGCCCCCGGAAGTACAGCAGCAGCCCGGACGCCCCGGCGATCCCCGCGAGCGCCCCGATCCCCAGCGCCGCGGCCGACGGCGCACCCGGCACCAGGAACACCGCCGGGACCAGCGCGATCAGCCCCAGGAACTGCGCGCCCGCGGTGACGGCGAGGACGGCGGCGCGCCGGGTGGCGAGACCGCCGGCGAAGTCGGCGACCCCGTAGGCGAGGGCGGCGGGCAGGGCGACGGCGACGGACACGACGCCGAGAGTACAGCGCACTGGCCGGTGGAGTACGGAATACTGTCCGCCATGCAGTCCCCCGACGACGTCGCGGCGGCGGTCGGCCGCAACGTCCGCGCCCTGCGCCAGCAGCGCCGCATGACCATCGACGGCCTCGCCGCCGCGTCCGGCATCAGCCGCGGCACCGTCATCCAGATCGAGACGGCACGGGGCAACCCCAGCATCGGCACACTCGTCGCGCTCGCCGCGGCCCTGCGCGTCGGCGTCGCCTCACTGGTCGACGGCGACGCCGCGCCGCGCGTGGTCGTCCGCCGCGCCGCCGAGGCCGCCACCCTGTGGAGCAGCGCGGCCGGGAGCAGCGCCGTCTTCCGCATCGGCACCGACCCGCCCGACGTCGTCGAGCTGTGGGACTGGACGCTGCAGCCCGGCGACGGGTTCGACGGCGAGGCCCACCCGATGGGCACCGTGGAGGTCCTGTCGGTGCTGTCGGGGCGGCTGGGCCTGCGCGTCGGCGCGGCAGGCCACGAGCTCGACGCCGGCGACACCGTGATGTTCCAGGCGCACGCCCCGCACCGCTACGAGGGCGCGGGCGACGAGCCGGTCCGGTTCGTGATGGTGGTGCTGCAGCCGGGCGACGCCGGGCTGGTGCCGCCGACGAGCATCGCCGAGGCGGCCGATCAGCAGGTGGCGCCCTGATGCACCGGGTCGACCAGCAGCGTCCCGGCCTCCACGCGCGAGACGAACACGCACGACCCGACCCGCACCTCGACCTCGTCGCGCCCGCGGAACGCGACCCCGCCCGGCGCGCCGCCCTCCGGCACGCCCTCCCACACCGGTGACTCCTGCTCGAACGGCCCGTCGCCGGCGCGCAGGACGACGCGGTGCACCGGGTCGATCGTGAACGCCGCCCCCTCCAGCACGACGAGCCGCTGGTCGCCCGACGCCACCTCCGACACCACCGCGCCCGGCTCGTCGAGGTCGATCGCCAGCCACGCCGTGATGCCCCAGCCGACCGCGGCGATCCCGCCGACCACCAGCACGAGCACCCGGGCGAACCAGAGCTTCACCGCGACCGTCAGCGCGACCGTGACCAGCAGGATCGTCAGCAGCACCCCGCCCGCGACGAACCACGAGGCGTGCCGGAGGTGGAACGGGTCGAGGACGGCCAGCCCGGTGAGCAGTGCGGCGAGGACCGCGAGCGCCCCGAGGACCAGCGCGCGGCGCAGGGTGGTCATCCTGCGGAGGGTAGGGCCGGGGCCCTCGGCGGCCCGCGCCGGTGTGCCGGTGTCAGGTGACCCAGCGGCGTCCGGTACCGGCGAGCACGCGGCCGTGACGGAGCTCCGGGAAGTGCGACCCGACGCCGACCGTGCGCCCGCCCTCGAGCTCGCGCCAGAGGCGCTCGCGGGTGCGCCGCGCGAGCGCCGGGTCGACGTCGCCGATCGAGCGCCACGTCGGTTCGTCGAGCTGGACGGGACAGGTCACCGCGTCCCCGAGCAGCAGGACCCGCTCGTCGCCGGAGGACAGCACGAGGCACAGGTGCCCCGGGGTGTGGCCGGGTGCGGGCAGCGCGGTGACGCCCGGAGCGACGGCGGTCTCGCGGTCGACGGGCCGCAGGCGCGCCGCGTGCGCCGGATCGGTGAAGCCGCGCGCGATGTGCGGGGCCATCTCGCCGGGTCCGGTGACGAAGTGCGGGTGGTCGGCCGCGCCGAACCAGATCGTGGCGCGCGCGAACACCGGGCGCGCGCCGAGGTCGAACAGCCAGCCGACGTGGTCGGCGTGCAGATGCGTGCAGACGACGTCGGTGACCTCCGCCGGCGCGACGCCGAGCGCGTGCAGCCCGGTCAGCAGCTGACCGCCGACGAGCAGCTGCGTGCCGCCGTCCTGGGCCTCCGGGCCGAGGCCCGCGTCGACCAGCACGACGCGATTGCCGGTGCGGACCAGGAAGCAGCCGATCGGCAGCCACGCGCCGCCGTGGCGGTCGAACACGTCGGGGCGCGGGTCGTCCGCCGGGTCGAGCCCGAAGTAGGCCGGGCGGGCGACGAACGTGCCGTCGGAGATCGGGTGCAGCGACAGGTCCCCGATGCGCATGGCCACCGATCCTGCCGTGCACCCCCGGAACGACGGAAGCCCTGGTCGGCGCCGTGACAGGCGGCCGATCAGGGCTTCCGGGTGGTGGAGCTGAGGGGAATCGAACCCCTGACCTCTTCGATGCGAACGAAGCGCGCTACCAATTGCGCCACAGCCCCGGTGCCCGCCGGAGCGAGCGGATCCAACCCTACCAGCCGCTCATTCCCCCGCCGCACGGCGGTAGTCGGGCCGGGCCGGGCCCTCGAGGTCGTGCAGGGCGGGGTCGTCGAGGTCGTCGCCGACGAGCGTCGTGCCGGCCGGGAGCGGGGGCGGCGGGGCCGGGGTGAGGCGCGGGAGGGCGCTCTGCTCGGCCGCGTCGGCGCCGGTGACGCGCAGCGGCCCGATCGGCTCGCCGGTGCCGGTGACGCGGTCCGGGTCGTCGTCGTGCTCGACGTCGACGAGGTCGTCGTCGTGCTCGACGTCGACGAGGTCGTCGTCGGTGTCCTCGAGCTCGTCGTCCGGCTCGGCGACGTCGTCGGCGGTCGCCCCGGAGGCCTCCTGACCGCGGCGGGCCCACCCGTCGAGCTCGGGGTCCTCGGCCGCGGGCGGGCGGTGGGTGCCGGCCATGCGGGCGGCGCGGCGGCGGCGGATCGCCTCCTCCATCCGCACCTGGCGGCGCAGGTAGACGAGGTACCCGACGAGCGCGACGTCGGCGGCGGCGTGCAGCCACCACACCGCGGGCGCCACCACGATCGCGACCAGCGCGGACACCACGGCGGTCACCAGCAGGCCCAGCACCACCCGCTGGCGGAAGGCGTAGCGGGCGCGGGCGGAGATGGCCGCGGCCTGGGGGTCGAAGCCGCCGCGGCCGGGGCGGTAGCGAGGGGCCGGGCGCTCCCAGCCGTCGTCGCCCTCCTCGTACGCGTCGTCGGTGCGGTAGTCGTCCGGGTGGTCCTCGGCCTCGTCGTCCGCGAGGTCCTCCTCGGGCGCGGGGCGGGCCTCGGGGATGCGCGCGGGCTCCTCGACCCGCGTCGCGCCGCGCGCGCCGATGCCGCGGCTGTCGTCGTCGGAGTCGTCCACGTCCACCTCCTGGATCCGGTACCGGCGCTGCGGCCGGTCGAGCACCCGCCCGGAGAGGGCGGCGTAGCTGGGCCGGGCCACCTCCTGCTGGTGCCTCGCCACCGCCGGCACGAGGATCAGCAACCAGAGCACGACCAGCCCGACGAAGATCAACGAGCTGGGCACTGGCGGCCTCCTCCCCCGACGGCACGAGCAGCGACCGCGGGGCCCACCCCGACCCAAGATCGCTCCCGGACACCACGGTAGTGAGGGAGGGCGGTCGAACAGCGCAACGACGCGCCGTGACCACCAGGTTCACCCGAGGGGCCGCAGGGACGGCTGTGACTCGTGTGGGTGATCAGGCCCGCTCGGCGCGGCCCGCAGCCACCAGCCGGCCGGCCAGGCCGCCCGGTGGCACCTCCTCGGCCGTCAGCGCGAAGCAGAGGTGGTCGCGCCAGGCGCCGTCGACGTCGAGGTAGCGGCGGAACAGCCCCTCCTCGCGGAAGCCGAGCTTCTCCAGCACGCGGCGGCTCGCCCGGTTCTCCGGGCGGACGGTGGCCTCCAGCCGGTGCAGCCCGGCCGGGCCGAGGCAGTGGTCGACGGCCAGCGCGACGGCCGCCGTGGTGACGCCCGAGCCGGTGACCCGCGCGTCGCACCAGTAGCCGACGTAGGCCGACAGCAGCGGCTCCCGCACGACGTTGCCGATCATGACGTGCCCGGCCAGCCGCCCGTCGACGGTGATCGCGAACGGCAGCGCGGTGCCCTTGCGCGCCGCCGAGCGCAGCAGCATCCAGCGCCCCGGCCACTCCGCCGACGAGTGCCGCTGGGCCCAGGTGCCGGGCATCGTCGGCTCCCACGGCGCGAGGTGGGCCTCGTCGCGCAGGCGCAGCGCCGACCACGCCGACCCGTCGCGCAGCCGGACCGGGCGCAGCTCCACGACCCCGGCGCCGACGCGCAGCGCCCCGAGCCGGGCCGGCCAGCCCGGGTGCCGGCCCCCGTAGGTGCCCGCGCCGGTCACGGCGGCGCGCTCACGCGGGCGCGGGCAGGAACGCGACCGTGACGACCTCGTCGACCGTGGCCTCCGTGACGTCCTCGCCCACCACGATCAGCCCGTTGGACTCCCCCAGCGAGGAGAGCAGGTGCGTGCCGGACGTGCCCAGCGGCTGCACCAGGTACTCGCCGGTGGCCTGCTCGCGCAGCAGGCGCGCGCGCAGGTAGCCGCGCCGGCCGGGGCGCGAGGAGATCGGGGACGTCAGCCGCGCGGTCATGGTGCGGCGGTAGGGGTCGGGGCGGCCGAGCGCGACGCGCAGCAGCGGCCGCACGAACACCTCGAACAGCAGCAGCGCCGTGGCCGGGTGGGAGGGGAACAGGAACGTGGGCACGGCGTCGGGGCCGAGGCGGCCGAACGCCTGCGTGGAGCCGGGGTGCATGGCGACGCGGGTGGCGTCGAGGTCGCCGAGCCCGGACAGCGCCGCGTGCACCTCGGCGCCGGCCCGGCCGCCCGCGGCGCCGCAGACGACGATCACGTCGCTGAACGGGAGGCGGTCCTGCATGGCCGCGCCGATCTCGCGGGCGTCGCCGCGGACCAGTCCGGCGCGGCCGGCGTCGGCGCCGGCGTCGCGGGCGGCGGCCGAGAGCGCGTGCGAGCAGACGTCGGCGACCTGCCCGGCGGACGGCGGGCGGGCCACGTCGACGAGCTCGTCGCCGACGGAGATGATCGACACGCGGGGGCGCGGGTGGACGAGGAGCTTGTCGCGCCCGGCCGCGGCCAGCAGCCCCACCTGGGTCGGGCCGACGACGGCGTCGCGGCGCACGGCCACGTCACCGGGCTGCACGTCCTCCCCGACCCGGCGGACGAACGCCGCCGACGGCACGCCGCGCGTCGCGACGAGCCGCGCGGACCCGCCGTCGGTGTAGCCCAGCGGGACCACGGCGTCGGCCAGCGTGGGCAGCGGCGCCCCCGCCGCGACCCGGACGGCCTGCCCGGGCTGCAGCCGCAGCGGCTGGCGCGACCCGGCCGGGATCTCCCCCACCACCGGCAGCGACGCGGGCTCGTGCTCGGAGGCGCCCACCAGATCGACGCTGCGGACCGCGTAGCCGTCGACGGCCGCCTGGTCGAAGCCGGGCAGCGGCCGCGCGACGATCACCTCCTCGGCGCAGCGCAGGCCGTACGCCTCGGAGATCGACACCCGCACCGGGGCCGGGCGGACCACCCCGTCGAGGATCCGTGTGAGCTGCTCGTCGACCGTGCGCATGCCTGGTCAGTCCGCCAGGCGCGCGGTCAGCCAGGAGCGGAGCTCGGGACCGTAGTCGGGGTGCTCGAGGGCGAAGTCGACGAACGCGCGCACGTAGCTGCCCGGGTTGCCGAGGTCGTGGCGCCCGCCGCGGTGCACCACCACGTGGACCGGGTGGCCCTCGGAGATCAGCAGCGCGATGGCGTCGGTGATCTGCAGCTCGCCGCCGGCGCCGGGGGTGATGCGGTCGATGGCGTCGAAGACGGCGACGTCGAGCAGGTAGCGCCCGGCCGCGGCGAACGTCGACGGCGCGTCGGCGGCGGAGGGCTTCTCCACCATGCCGTGCACCTGCTTGACGTCCGGGTCTGCGGTGTCGGTGACGTCGAAGACGCCGTAGGCGGAGATCTCCTCGCGCGGGATGTCGAACGCGCACAGCACGCTGCCGCCGAACTCCTCGCGCACCTGCGCCATCCGCGTCAGCACCCCGGTGGGCAGCACGAGGTCGTCGGGCAGGAGGACGGCGAAGGCCTGCTCGTCGTCGGCCAGCGCGCCGCGGACGCAGCCGATGGCGTGGCCCAGGCCCAGCGGCTCGTCCTGGGTGACGGTGCGGACCTCGAGCAGCTCGTGGGCCCGGCGCACCTTCGCGACCAGCTTCTCCTTGCCCCGCGAGGCGAGGGTCTTCTCCAGCTCCGAGGAGTCGGCGAAGTGCGCGGCGACGGCGTCCTTGCCCGGCGAGGTGACGATGAGCAGCTGCTCGGCGCCCGCCTCGGCGGCCTCGGCGGCGACCAGCTCGATGCCCGGCGTGTCGACGACGGGCAGGAGCTCCTTGGGCACGGTCTTCGTGGTGGGCAGGAACCGGGTCCCCAGGCCAGCGGCGGGAACCACGGCCGACCGGAACGGCGACGCTGTCATGGTCACGAACCTTATCCGCGCCGGTAGCGTGCACGCGTGACGGCACGCACCGACGATCACGAGCCGCCCACGAAAAGTGACTGGCGACGCCGGATCCTGGGCGCGCGCCGCGCGCTGGACCCCTCCGTGCGGGCCGCCCGCGCCGAGGCCCTCACCCGCCACGCCCTCGCGCTGGCCGCCACGACCGGCGGGCCCGTCTGCGCCCACCTCCCGATCGGCACGGAGCCGTGGTCGCCCGCGGGGGTCGACGCCCTGCACCGCGCCGGGCACGAGGTGCTGCTGCCGGTGGTGACGGCCGGGCCGGGCCCGCTCGAATGGGCCCGCTACGACGGCCCCGACTCGCTCGTGCCGGGGCCGATCGGCCTGCGCGAACCGTCAGGTGCCCGTCTGGGCCCCGCGGCGGTCGCGCGCGCCCGGCTGCTGCTCGTGCCGGGGCTGGCGGCCGACCGCGCCGGCGTGCGCCTGGGCCGCGGTGCCGGGCACTACGACCGCACGTTGCCCCTGGTGGCCACGGGTACGCCGATCGTGATCGTGCTCGACGACGACGAGCTCGTGGACGTCCTGCCCGCCGAACCGCACGACCACCCCATGACCGCGGCCCTGCGACCGGGCGCAGGCCACACGCTCCTCGGGAAGAAGGGGTGACCGCGGCGGGTTATGCTGGCACTCAGTGCACGAGAGTGCCAAGTGCCCGGGAAGGACTCACGAGCGTGCCCACCTACCAGTACGCCTGCACCGCCTGCGACCACCGCTTCGAGGCCGTCCAGTCGTTCTCCGACTCGTCGCTGACCGAGTGCCCGGAGTGCTCGGGTTCGCTGCGCAAGGTCTTCTCCTCCGTCGGGATCGTGTTCAAGGGGAGCGGCTTCTACCGCACCGACAGCCGCGCCGGGGCCGTGCCCAACGGCGACAGCAAGCCTGCGGGCGGCTCCTCCGAGAGCTCGGGCTCCGAGAAGAAGTCGACCGAGAGCACCACCGCCACGAAGAGCGACTCCGGTTCGTCCACATCCTCCACCGGCACCCCGGCGGCCGCGGCCGCCAAGAGCTGAGTTGTCCACAACCGGGCCGGTTCATCCACAGGCCCGGTGATCGTCGGTCACGGGGGCTGATCGCGGCCTAGCGTCGCCGGCATGGACGACGACGCGCCCGGCCCCCTGCACCGCTTCCGCGCACCGCTGGGTGCGCCCGGCTGGCGGCGCACCGCGCTGCTGCGCCGCGTCGCGGCCGGCCTGCTGACGGTGCTGGCCCTGGCACTGGCACTCGCCCCGCAGGCCCGCGGCACGCCGGTCGTCGTCGCCGTGGCCGACCTCCCCGCGGGCGTCACCCCGGCCGTGGCGGCACTGGCCGTGCGCGAGTGGCCGCCCGGCCTCGTGCCGTCCGGTGCGCTCGTCGCGGTCGCCGACGTCGCCGACCGGGTGCTGGTCGGTGCGGCGCGCGCCGGCGAGCCGCTGACCGACGCCCGCCTCACCGGGGGCGCGGGTGCCCCCGGCGGGGCGCCGCTGCCCGGCGACGAGGCCGCCGTGCCGGTCCGCCTCGCCGACCCCGACGTCGCCCCGCTGCTGGTGGCGGGCCGCCGCGTCGACGTCGTGACGCTCGGGGAGCGCGCCGGCGAGCCGCTCGTGCTGGCCTCGGACGCCGAGGTCGTCACCGTGCTGCCCGGGCCGCTGGTGCTGGTCGCGATGCCCCGCGGGCTCGCCGCTCGCGTCGCCGCCGCGGCCCTGTCCGACCAGGTCGCCGTTACCCTCCGGTGAGATCACCGACGATCACCACGAGATCCGCACGACCGGCGCGACCCGGCCGACCCGAGGAGCACGATGATCAAGGGATTCAAGGACTTCATCCTGCGCGGCAACGTCGTCGACCTCGCGGTCGCCGTCGTCATCGGCACGGCGTTCGCGGCGATCGTCTCCGCGTTCACCGACGGGATCGTCCAGCCGCTGATCAACGCCGTGTCGCCACCGGAGAGCGCGGGCCTCGGCTTCTCCCTCGTGCCCGGCAAGGAGAGCACCTACATCGACTTCTCCGCCGTGATCACCGCGGCGATCAACTTCCTGATCGTCGCCGCGGTCGTCTACTTCGTGATCGTCCTGCCGCTGAACACGCTCAAGGAGCGGCGGAAGAGGGGCCAGGAGGCCGGCCCGGCCGAGCCCACCGATGTCGAACTGCTGGCCGAGATCCGCGACCTGCTCCGCGCCCAGGGCGACCGGACCGACGAGGGGACACCGAGGGTCTGAGCGGCCCGGTTCTCCGCGGGCACGACCTCGCCCTTCCCGCGTGCTGAACAGGTCCCGCGCACCGAACAGGGTCCCGCGCGCTCCCGGGGCAGCGCGGGACCGGTCACTGGTGCCGGTGACCGAGGAGCTGGGGCCCGGAACGCGCGCGGCAGATGGGAACGCGCGGGACTGCCCTCCCCTGCCGTCCCCGCCGGTCGATGATCGCCGGGACCGCACCACCACGGCCCCCCGCACGACCACCACGCCACGGTCCCGGCGATCACCGGCGGCGGTCGGGTGGTCCCGCGCGCCGAACAGGGTCCCGCGCGCTCCCGGGGCCGCGCGGGACCTGGAAACGCGCGCGACAGACGGGAACGCGCGCGGGACCGCCATCCCGACCGACCCCGCCACCTCGATGATCACCGAAACCGCACCGCGACGGACCCCCGCACGACCACCACGTCACAGTCCCGACGATCACCGACGGCGGCTGGGCGGTCCCGCGCACTGAACATGCTCCCGCGCGCTCCCGGGGCCGCGCGGGACCTGGAAACGCGCGCGGCAGACGGGAACGCGCGCGGGACCGCCATCCCCACGGCCCCCCGCACGACCACCAGGTCACGGTCCCGAGATCACCGCTGGTGCCCGGGCGGTCCCGCGCGCTGAACATGCTCCCGCGCGCCCCCGGGGCCGCGCGGAACCCGGAAACGCGCGCGGCAGACGAGAACGCGAGCGGGATCGCCCTCCCCAACGTCCCCGCCGGTCGATGATCACCGAAACCGCACCACCACGGCCCCCCGCACGACCACCACGTCACAGTCCCGACGATCACCCGCGACGGCCGGGCCGATCAGCCGCCGCGGGGCATCAGCGGTCGTGGTGCGGCGGCCGGTCGGCGAGGAGCTGGGCCTCGTTGTCGTCGGGCACCGGGTCGCGCTCGTCGCCGGTGGTGTCGGGCAGCGCATCGCCGAACACCGCGGCCACCCGCCGCCGCTGCGCATCCGAGATCAGCGCCGCCGGCTTCCGAGCCTCGGCAGGAGATACGTCGGCCGGAGGCCCGCCGCCGGCGGGCGGCTCGGCGGGCGGTCCGTCGCCGGGAGGGCCGGCGGCGGACTCGGCGGGCGGCTCCGCGGACACGACAGCCCTAGTCCAGCCCGGACAGCTCGGCGATCACGTGGGCCACCAGCGGCGTCAGCGTGGCCATGCCGTCACGCACGGCCGCCCGCGACGGCGCCAGGTTGACCACGAGCGTGCTCCCCGAGACCCCGACCAGCCCGCGCGACAGCCCGGCGTCGACCGCACCGGCCGCCAGCCCGGACGCGCGGATGGCCTCGGCGATGCCCGGGATCGGGCGGTCCAGCACGCCCGCGGTGGCGTCGGCGGTGACGTCGCGCGGCGACACGCCGGTGCCGCCGACGGTGACGACGAGGTCGACCCCGCCGATCACCGCGGTGTTGAGCGCGTTGCGGATGGCGACCGGGTCGCCCGGCACGACCACGGCAGCGTCGACGACGAGTCGGGCCTCCTCGAGCAGCTCGGTGACCAGCGGGCCGATGCTGTCCTCGTGCTCGCCGTGGCTCACGCGGTCGTCGACGATCACGACCAGTGCACGACCGATCTGGGGTCCCGCCATTTCCATGGGCTCACCGTAGCGGCCTCACGCAGTGCGAACCCCGCAGGCCATGGCGGCCCGTCCGGCCTAACGTGGCCCCGGTGCGCATCCTGATCACGGGCGGGGCGGGCTTCATCGGCTCGCACGTCGCCGACCACCTCGCCACCGACGGCCACGAGGTCGTCGTGCTCGACGCCCTGCTCCCGCAGGCGCACGACGGCGCCCCGGCCTGGACGAACGACCACGAGTTCGTCGAGGGCGACGTCCGCGACCCCGACCTGCTCGCCCGCCTGCTGCCCGGCGTCGACGCGGTGTGCCACCAGGCGGCGATGGTCGGGCACGGCGTCGACCCCTCCGACGCCCCGGAGTACGCGAGCCACAACGACCTCGGCACGGCGGTGCTGCTGGCCGCGATGCACGCCGCCGGCAGCGGGCGCCTCGTGCTGGCCGGGTCGATGGTCGTGTACGGCGAGGGGGCCTACACCTGCGGCGAGCACGGCCCGGTCCGGCCGGGCCCGCGCCGCTTCGCCGACCTCGACGCCGGGCGCTTCGAGCCGCCGTGCCCGCACTGCGGCGCGCCGCTGGAGCCCGGGCTCGTCGGCGAGGACGCCCCGCTCGACCCCCGCTCCACCTACGCCGCGACGAAGCTCGCGCAGGAGCACCTGGCGTCGGCGTGGGCGCGCCAGACCGGCGGGACGGTCTGGTCGCTGCGCTACCACAACGTCTACGGCCCGCGGATGCCCCGCGACACCCCCTACGCCGGCGTGGCGTCGATCTTCCGGTCGGCGCTGGAGCGCGGCGAGGCCCCGCGCGTGCTGGAGGACGGGCGGCAGCGGCGCGACTTCGTGCACGTCACCGACGTGGCCGCGGCCAACGCGCTCGCCCTGGGCACCGACCCCGCGGAGGGGACGCTCGTGCCGGTCAACGTGTGCTCCGGCGAGCCGCACACCATCGGCGACCTCGCCGCCGCGCTGGCCGCCGCGATCGACGGCCCGGCCCCGGTCGTCGTCGGCGGCGCGCGCCCCGGCGACGTGCGGCACGTCGTCGCCGACCCGGCCCGCGCCCGCGAGCTGCTCGGCTTCCGCGCCCGCACGGGATTCGCCGAGGGCGTCACGGCCTTCGCCACCGCCCCGCTGCGCTCCCCCGCCGGGCGCTAGGCCCCGCAGGCGCTCAGGCCAGCGGGAGCCGCACCTCGAAGCGGCAGCCGGGGCCGTGGTTGCGCGCCTCGATCTCGCCGCTGTGCGCCGTGACCAGCCCGCGGGCGATGGCCAGCCCGAGCCCGCCGTGCGAGCCGTCGCCGGGGGTGCGGGCGCCCTCGCCGCGGAAGGCGACGTCGAAGACGCGGTCGAGCTCGGCATCGGGGATGCCGCCGCAGGCGTCGTCGACGCGCAGCCAGCCGCGGTCGCCGCTCACCCCGGCCGCCACGACGACCGACCCGGCGGGCGGCGTGTGCCGGATCGCGTTGGACAGCAGGTTGCGCACGACCCGGGCGAGCTCGGGATCGCTGCCGCGCACCACCGGCCAGCGGCAGTCCCGCGCGGCCTCCACGCGCACGCCCTTGCGCGCCGCCGCCACCGCCTCGACGGCCACGGCCTCCGACACGACCTCGTGCAGCGGCACCGCCGCGAGCGTCAGCGTCAGCGCGCCGGAGGTGATCCGCGAGAGCTGGAACAGGTCGTCGACCATCCCGGACAGGCGCACGGTCTCGCCGCGGATCCGCCGCGCGTACTCGGCCACGTCCCCGGGGTCGCTGACGACGCCGTCGGTCAGCGCCTCGCTCATCGCGCGGATGCCGGCGAGCGGCGTGCGCAGGTCGTGGCTGATCCAGGTCACGAGCTCGCGCCGCGACGCCTCGGCCGCCCGCTCGGCGTCGTGGGCCTCGTGCAGCCACATGACGTCGTTCGCGATCCCGCGCCCCAGCATCATCGCCGCGGGCACGGTCACCGCCGCGACCACCGCGCAGACGACGAGGAACCCCGCGAGCTGCGGGGTGTACATGAACCCGCTGACGCCGATCAGCCCGGTCAGCGTGGCGACGACGGGCACCAGCACGAGCACGGTGACGGCGGCGGTGAGCGAGCGGCGCCGCATCCGCGCCAGCAGCAGGCCGCCCAGCAGCGCCACCGGCACCGAGAACGCCACCGCCAGCGGCACCGAGGCGAGCAGCCAGGCGATCACGGCGCGCCGTCGTAGCGGTAGCCCACGCCCCACACCGTCGCGATCCGCACCGGCGACGTCGGGTCGTCCTCGATCTTCTCGCGCAGCCTGCGGACGTGGACGGTGACGGTCGACTGGTCGCCGAAGTCCCAGCCCCACACGCGTTCGAGCAGCTCGGCGCGGGTGAACACCTGCCCGCGGCGGCGCACGAGGAAGGCGAGCAGGTCGAACTCGCGGACGGTCAGCGCGAGCTCGCGCTCCCCCACCGACGCGCGGCGGCCGGGGATGTCGACGCGCAGCGCACCGTCGACGACGGGGTCGATCCCGGTCTCGCGCACCGGCCGCTCCCGCGAGCGCCGCAGCACCGACGCCACGCGCAGCACGAGCTCGCGCGGGCTGAACGGCTTCGTCACGTAGTCGTCGGCGCCCAGCTCCAGGCCCAGGACGCGGTCCTCCTCCTCGCCGAGCGCGGTGAGCATGACGATCGGGACGCCGACCGACCCGCTCCGCAGCCGCCGGCACACCTCCAGCCCGCCCAGGCGCGGCAGCATGAGGTCGAGGACGACGACGTCGGGCACGCGGCCGGCCACCGCGCGCAGCGCCGACTCCCCGTCCCCGGCGACGTCGACGCGGTAGCCCGCGCGGTCGAGGTAGCGGCTGACGACGTCGCGGACGGTGACGTCGTCGTCCACGACCAGCGCGAGCGGGCGGTCGTTCATGGCGCCAGGCTAGGGCGCCGCCCGGGAACGTCGGCCGACGTCACCGATCGGTAAGCCGATCCGCCGCGCGGCACTGCGTCGAACGGCCTAGCTTCACGATCATGCGGCTCCCCGTCGACGTCGTCCTCCCGTGCCTCGACGAGGCGCAGGCCCTGCCCGGGGTGATCCGGGCGCTGCCGCCCGGTTTCCGGGCGCTCGTGGTCGACAACGGCTCGCGTGACGGCACCCCGGAGATCGCGCTCGCGCACGGCGCGCGGGTGGTGCACGAGGCGCGCCGGGGCTACGGCGCGGCCGTGCACGCCGGGCTGGAGGCGGCCACGTCCGACGTCGTCGCGTTCCTCGACGCCGACGGCTCGCTCGACCCCGCCGAGCTGCCAGGCATGGTCGGGCTGCTCGACGGCGCCGACCTCGTCGCGGGGCGGCGCCGGCCGCAGGGCCGCGGCGCGTGGCCGTGGCACGCCCGCGCCGGCAACGCCGCGATCTCCGCGCTGCTGCGCCGCCGCGGCGTCGCCGTGCACGACATCGCGCCGGTCCGTGTGGCCCGGCGCACCGCGCTGCTCGACCTCGGCGTCACCGACCGCGCCTTCGGCTACCCCCTGGAGCTGCTGGTGCGGGCCGGGGCCGCCGGGTGGCGGATCACCGAGGTCGACGTCGGGTACCGCCCGCGGACCGGGGGCCGCTCGAAGGTGTCGGGGTCGGTCCGCGGCACCGTGCGGGCCGCGCGGGACATGGCCGGTGTGCTCCGGTGACGGGACCGGCCGTCCTCGTCCTCGCCAAGGCCCCCGAACCCGGTCTCGTCAAGACCCGCCTGTGCCCGCCGCTCACGCCGGAGCAGGCCGCCGACCTGGCCGCCGCCGCGCTGCTCGACAGCCTCGCCGCGGCGTCGGGGGTGCCCGGCGGCGCGCCGGTGGCCGTGCTCACCGGCGATCCGGCCCGCGCCGCCCGGGGCCCCGCCGTCCGAGCCGCGCTGGCCGCGGTGGCCGTGCTCGCGCAGCGCGGCGACGGCCTCGGCGCGCGCATCGCCGCCGCCCACGCCGACGCCGCGGCGCTGCTGCCGGGCCGGCCCACCCTGCAGATCGGGATGGACACCCCGCAGGTCACCGCCGGCCTGCTCGCCGACGCGGCCGCGCGCCTGGCGGGCGTCGACGCCGTGCTCGGCCCGGCGTCGGACGGCGGCTGGTGGGCGCTGGGCCTGCGCGACCCGGGCGCGGCCGCGCTCGTCGCCGGCGTCCCGACCTCGCGCGACGACACCGGCGCCCGCACCCTGGCGGCCCTGCGCGCGGGTGGGCTGCGCGTGGCCCTGCTGCCGGAGCTGTCCGACGTCGACACGATCGACGACGCGCACGCTGTCGCCGCGCTGGCCCCCGCCACCCGGTTCGCCGCCGCCGTCGGCCGCCTGCCCGTCCCGGCCGGACGCGCGTGACGACCTCCTTCGCCCGCGCCCTGTCCGGGCAGCACGCCGAGCTCGTCCGCAGCGACGGCGGCACCTCGCGGCTCGACGTCGAGCGCTGGCGCGGCGCCGCGGCGGGCGAGGACTCCTGGCTGCTCGACCGCTGCCGCGGCGCCACCATCGACCTCGGCTGCGGCCCCGGCCGGCTCGTCGAGGCGCTGGCCGCGCGCGGGATCGAGACCCTGGGCGTCGACGCCGCGCTGGAGGCCGTGGCGCAGTGCACCGGGCGCGGCGTGCCCGTCGTCCACGCCGACGTGTTCGCGCCGCTGCCCGGCGAGGGCACCTGGGCGCACGTGCTGCTCGCCGACGGCAACCTCGGCATCGGCGGCGACCCCGCCGCGCTGCTCGCCCGCGCCGCGCTGCTCGTCGCCGACGGCGGGACGCTGCTGGTGGAGCTCGACCCCGGCGAGCCCGGGCTCTGGCGCGGCGAGGCCCGCGTCCGCAGCCGCGACGCCCTCACCCCGCCGTTCCCGTGGGCGTGCGCCGGGCCGTCGGCGCTGCCGGAGATCGCCGCGCGGGCGGGGCTGCGGGCCGCTGCGCACTACCGGGGCGTGCGCCGGTTCGTCGAGCTGATCGCGGTGGACGGGACCCACGAGCGGGACCGCGCCGATGCCGGGAGGGGGTGTCGGCACCGGCGCGGCCCGCTGGTCCCGGAGCGTGGGGCACCACGCGGGACCTGCGCACACGACACCATCCCGGCTCCCGCCCCGCAAGGGCCGGAGCGATCAGTACACAGAGGACGCAGCGCGGTCAGCCCGTCTCGCCACCGAGGGTGACGACGACCTCCTGACCGTCCACGATCAGCGTCACCCGGTCGCCGGGCGCGTTCTCCCGGACGGCGGCGATCAGGTCGTCGCCGTTGCTCACGGTGCGGTCGCCGACCCGGGTGACGACCTGCCCGGGCCGCAGCCCGGCGGCCTCCGCGGGACCGCCCGGCACGATCGACGCGAGCGTCGCCCCGTTCAGCTCGCCGCCGCGGCTGACCCCGGCGCCGAGCACCGCGCGGGTGGCCCGCCCGGTGGTCTCCAGCTCCTGCGCCGTGCGCCGGGCCTGGTTGATCGGGATGGAGAAGCCGACGCCGATCGAGCCGCCCTGGTCGCCGGTCGTCGCGATCACGGAGTTGATGCCGACGACGCGGCCCTGCATGTCGGTCAGCGGCCCGCCGGAGTTGCCCGGGTTGATCGCCGCGTCGGTCTGCAGCGCGGACAGGACGGTGGCCTCGCTGGCGCCGGACTCCTCGCCCACGCTCACCGCGCGGTCGACGGCGCTGATGATCCCCGAGGTCACCGAGCCGCCCAGGCCCAGCGGCGACCCGAAGGCGACGACGGGCTGACCGACGCGCACGGCGTCGGAGTTGCCGAGCTCGATCGGCGTCAGGCCGGACACGTTCTGCGCGCGGATGACGGCGAGGTCGGAGCTGGGGTCGCGGCCGACCAGGTCGGCGGGCGCGGTGCTGCCGTCCTGGAAGACGACGACGATCGTGCCGCCGCCACCGGCCGCGGCCTCGACGACGTGGTTGTTGGTGAGCAGCAGGCCGTCGGCGCTGAGCACCATGCCCGACCCCTCGCCCGCGCCGGAGGCGCCCTGCACGATCAGCCGCACGACCGAGGGCAGCACGCGCGCGGCGACCGCCTCGATCTCGCCCGCGGGCGCCGACGACTCCGCGACGTCCGGCACCGGCGCGCTCAGCACGCCCGACGAGCCGCCGCTGCCCTCGCCGCCCCCGGCCAGCGTGGCGCCGACCGCACCGCCGACGCCGCCGCCGAGCAGCGCCGCCACCAGCCCGACGGCGACGAGCCCGCCCCGGCCCCGCTTCCGCTCCGGCGTGGCGGGCGCACCCTGGTACGCGCCGTAGGCGCCGGTGCCGGACTGCCCCGCGCCCTGCGCGTACTGCCCGGAGCCGTTGCCGTACCCGGGCGCGGCACCGTAGGCGGCCGTCGGCGGGCCGTACCCGCCCGGCTGCCGGCCGTACCGGTCCTGGCCCGGTCCGTACGGACCGGCCGAGGACGGGACGGCGCCGTACTGGCCCGAGGACGACGGACCGGCGCCGTACTGACCGGGACCGTGCTGGCCACCCCTGTGCTGCTGCCCCGGCCCGGTCGGCTGCTCCGCAGCCGTGGAGGACGTCGGTGCGGACGTCGGAGCGGGCGCCGCAGGTCCCGGCCGCGCGTACGGGTCGCCGGAGGGCGTGTCGGGCCGCGGGTGGAAGGTCGTCTCGGCGGCGCGGGGGTCGTCGGGAACGGCTCCCTGCGCGTCGGAGCCGGGGGTGTCGTTCGCCATGACCTCACCACGTTCGAGGGGGTGCGCCGGTCGCGGACCCGCCCCGCCAGCGTAGGACGGGCCCGACGCTACTGCCCGGTCTGCGGGACCCCGCCCGGGGAGCGTCCGGGCAGCCGCAGCGTCAGCTGCGCACCCCCGTCGGGGCCCCGGCCGGCCCACACCGCTCCCCCGTGCCGGACGGCGACCTGGCGCACGATCGCGAGCCCCAGCCCGGAGCCGGGCATGGTGCGGGCGCGGTCGGCGCGGTAGAAGCGGTCGAACACGCGCGGGAGGTCCTCGTCGGCGATGCCGGGCCCCTGGTCGGTGACCTCGAGCAGCACCGACCAGCCGTCGAGCTGCCGCATCGCCACCGTGACGGTGCCGCCCGGCGGGCTCCACTTCACCGCGTTGTCGAGCAGGTTGAGCACCGCGCGCTCCAGCGCCGTCTCGTCGCCCAGGAGGGTCCACGGCACGACGGTGACGTCGAAGGCGGTGTCGCCCGCCCGGCGCTTGACCCGCTCCAGCGCCCGGTCGACGACGTCGGTCAGCTCCACCGGCTGGTGCACGACGAGCGGGGCGTCGTCGCGGGCGAGCTCGACGAGGTCGCCCACGAGCGTCGTCAGCTCCTCCACCTGCGCGTGGACGTCGGCGAGGATCTCGACGCGGTCGGCGTCGGGCAGGGTCGGGGCGCCCGGCCGGCTGGCGGCGGCGAGCAGCTCCAGGTTGGTCCGCATCGACGTCAGCGGGGTGCGCAGCTCGTGCCCGGCGTCGGCGACGAGGCGGCGCTGCTGCTCCTGCGACGCCGCGAGCGTCCCGAGCATCTCGTTGAAGCTCATCGTGAGCCGCGCGAGCTCGTCGGCCCCGCCGACGGGGATCGGCCGCAGGTCGCCCGTCGCCGCCACCCGCTCGGTCGCCGACGTCAGCCGCTGCACCGGCCGCAGCCCGGCACGCGCCACCGCCACCCCGGCGAGCCCGGCCACCGCGATCCCGATGACGCCGACGACGGGCAGCGCGAACGCCAGCTTCGTCAGCACCTGCTGGGTCGGGTCGAGCCGCTGCCCCATGACGAGCGCGCGTCCCCCGCCCGCCTGCACGGCGACGACGCGGTACGGGTCCCGCCCGATCGACGCCGTCCGCACCGACGACGCCGCCAGCCCGCGCGCCACCTCGAGCTCCGGCCCCTCGATGGGCGGCGCGGACAGCTGCCCCTCCGCCGACTGCGCGCTGCCGTTCGCGGCGAGCAGCGCGATCCGGATGTCGCCGGCGCCCAGGACCTCCGGCGGGATCGTGGAGAGCTGCAGCGGGTCGGCCAGCTCGCTCTGCGCGGCCGCCAGCGCCCGCTGGAACAGGTTGGAGTCGAGCGTCGCGAGGATGTTGGAGCGCACCGTCAGGAACGCGGCGAGCGACACGAGCACCACCGCGAGCGCCGCCACCAGCGCGGCGAGGATGCCGATGCGCGAACGCAAGGAGAAGCGGTCGAGCATCTCGACGCGCGCGACCGAGCCGTCGGGCCGGTTCACGCCGACGCCCTCACGGCGGCGTGTCCCGCAGCACGTAGCCGACCCCGCGCACGGTGTGGATCAGCCGCGGCTCGCCCTCGGCCTCGGTCTTGCGGCGCAGGTAGCCGATGTAGACCTCCAGCGCGTTGCCGGTGGTCGGGAAGTCGTAGCCCCACACCTGCTCGAGGATCTGCGACCGCGACAGCACCCGCCGCGGGTGCGCGAGCAGCAGCTCCAGGAGCGAGAACTCGGTGCGGGTCAGGCTGATCGCGCGGTCGCCGCGGCGGACGTCACGGGTGTCGGGGTCGAGCGAGAGGTCGGCGAACTCCAGCACCTGGCTCTGCCCGGTCGCCGCGGCGATCTCGTCGGGGGTGCGGCGGCGCAGCAGCGCCCGCAGCCGCGCCAGCAGCTCCTCCAGCGCGAACGGCTTGGGCAGGTAGTCGTCGGCGCCCGCGTCGAGCCCGGAGACCCGCTCCGACACCGCGTCGCGCGCGGTGAGCACGAGGATCGGCAGAGCGTCACCGGCGCCGCGCAGCCGCCGGCAGACCTCCAGCCCGTCCAGGCGCGGCATCATGACGTCGAGGACCATCGCGTCCGGCCGCTGCGCCTCCACCGCGTCGAGCGCGGCCTGCCCGTCCACCGCGACGTCGACCTGGTAGCCGTGGAAGGCGAGCGACCGGCGTAGCGAGTCGCGCACGGCCCGGTCGTCGTCGACCACGAGGATGCGCATGGGGCCCAGTGTGGACGCCGTGCCTGAGACGCGACTGAGAGGCTGGTGGGAGACGGGTCACGCCCGCGTGCGCCGCCGGAACAGCACCGAGGCCAGCACGACGCCCGCGACCAGCAGCCCGAGCGTCCAGGCCAGCGCCACGCCGCCCCGGTCGGCCGGAGCGCCGGTCAGCAGCGCCCGGACGGTCTCGACGACCGACGTGATCGGCTGGTGCTCACCGATCCCCCGCAGGAACGCCGGCATCGTGGCCGTCGGGACGAACGCGCTGCTCAGGTAGGGCAGGAACAGCATGAGGAAGCTCAGGAGCCCCGCCGACTCCACGGTCCTCGCCACCACCCCGAACGCGGCGGCCAGCCACGACAGCGCCAGCACGTAGAGCAGCAGGAGCCCGGCCGCCAGCACCCACTCGACGACGCCCGCGGACGGCCGGAACCCGAGCGCGACGGCCACCGCGACCACCAGCGTCGTCGACACCGCGTTGCGCGTGACGCTCGCGACCACGTGCCCGGTGAGCACCGCGGAGGCGTGGACGGGCATCGACCGCAGCCGGTCGACCATGCCGCCGGTCATGTCGTGGGTCACCGACATCGCCGTCGCCGACGCGCCGTAGCCGGTGCAGAGGACGACGATCCCCGGCACGACGTAGGTGAGGTAGGCGCCGCCGGTGTCGATGGCGCCGCCGAGCACGAGGACGAACAGCAGCATCATCAGCACCGGCAGGACGATCGACATCACGAGCGTGTCGACGTTGCGCCGCGCCAGCCGGACGCTGCGGCCCGACAGCGTCAGCGCGTCGGTCAGCACCGACCCCGGGCCGGTGTGCACGGCGGTCACGCCGCCACCCCCGCCGGGGCGCCGGCCGCGGTGACGGCCAGGAACACGTCGTCGAGCGTGGGTCGGCGCGAGGTCACGCGGCGCACCGGCACCCCGGCCGCCCGCAGGTCGTCGAGCACGCGGTGCAGGTGGGCGGCGGTGCCGTCGGACGGCACGCCGAGCCGCAGCCGCTCCTGCTCGGCGATTCCCCCGGGGAGCAGGTCGGCGGCGCGGGCGAGCGCGAGCGGGTCGTCGAAGGCGAGGTCGAGCCGGTCGCCGCCGACCGCGGCCTTGAGCGCCTCCGGCGTGCCGGAGGCGGCCACGCGCCCGCCGTGCAGCAGCACGACGCGGTCGGCGAGCCGGTCGGCCTCCTCCAGGTACTGCGTGGTCAGCAGGATGGTCGTGCCGCCGCGCACGAGCTCGGCGACCGCGTCCCACACCGTCACGCGGCCGGCCGGGTCGAGCCCGGTCGTCGGCTCGTCGAGGAAGATCACCCGCGGCGCGGACACCAGGCTCATCGCGAGGTCCAGGCGCCGGCGCATCCCGCCCGACCAGGTGCGCGTGCGGCGGTCCCGCGCGTCGACGAGGTCGAAGCGCTCCAGCAGGTCGTCGGCCCGGCGCCGCGCCGCCGCCCGGCCCAGGTGCCGGAGCCGCCCGGCCATCACGAGGTTCTCCCACCCGGTCTGGTCGTCGTCGACCGCCGCCTGCTGGCCGGTCAGGCTGATCACCGCACGCACCGCGGCCGGCTCGCGGACCACGTCGAACCCGGCGACCCGCACGCTCCCCGCGTCGGGCCGCACCAGCGTGGTCAGGATGCGCACCGCCGTCGTCTTGCCGGCGCCGTTCGGCCCGAGCAGCGCGAGGACCGAGCCCTCCGCCACCGCCAGGTCGACGCCGTCGAGCACCCGCACCGCTCCGAAGGACTTCGTCAGCCCCACCGCTTCGACGATCATCGCCGGCCTCCTTCTGCGTAGGTCGTACGCAAATAGCGTAGACCCTACGCAGTGGGAGCGGAATAGGCTCCTGACGGATCGGAGGGGGGTGCGGGTGGACGGATCGGGGCTGGCGCGCGACGTCGACCTGCTCTGGGGGCTGCGCGAGGCGCCCCGCCGGGGTCCGCGGCCGGCGCTGTCGGTCGACGACGTCGTGCGCGCCGCCGTCGAGGTGGCCGACGCCGACGGGCTCGCCGCCGTGTCGATGGCGCGCGTCGCCGAGCAGCTCGGCAACTCCACGATGGCGCTCTACCGGCACGTGCGCAGCAAGGACGAGCTGCTGGCGCTGATGGCCGACACCGCCGTCGGCCGCCCGCCCGCGGCGCCCGCGGACCTCGGCTGGCGCGAGGGCCTGGCGCTCTGGGCCCGGGCGCTGCTGGACGCCGTCGGCCGCCATCCCTGGTACGCGCAGCTGACGATCTCCGGACCGCCCGTCGGGCCCGGCAACCTGGCCTGGCTCGACGCCGCGCTCGCCGCGCTCGCGGGCACCGGGCTCGACGAGGGCGAGAAGCTCGGGATCGTGATGGGCGTGCTCACCTACACCCACGGGCAGATCCGGCTGGGCCTCGACCTGACCGCCGGGCACGCGCAGGACCCGTCGGCGTTCGGGCGGGAGTACGGCGCTCAGCTGGCCCGGGTCGTCGACGCCGGCCGGCTCCCGGCGCTGCACCGCGCCGTCGAGGCGGGCGTGTTCGCCGGCGGACCGCCCGACCTGGAGTTCGCCGACGACCTGCGCGCCGACTTCGAGTTCGGGCTCGACCTGCTGCTCGACGGCGCCGCCGCGCACATCGCGCGGCGGGCGGCGGGTCAGGCGTCGAAGGACGCGAGGTAGTTCGCCGCCATGTCGTCCTCGCCGTGCCCGGCGTCGGCGGTGCGGTGGTAGCGGGCGGCGGCCGCGGGCGCGAGGTCGAGGCGGACCCCGGCCTGCTCCGCGGCGGCGGAGATGAGGTCGCCGTCCTTGGCGGCGTTGGCCACCGAGAAGCTCGGCGTCCAGTCGCGCGCCCGGATCGCCTTCGCCTTGGCCTGCAGGTAGGGCAGGTCGAGCGGCCCGCCGCCGACGGCGTCGAGGAACGCCTGCGGGTCGACGCCCAGCCCGTCCGCCAGCGCCAGCGCCTCCCCGGTGGCCGCGGTGATCGCCAGCACCCAGCTGTTGACGACGAGCTTGAGCCGGCTCGCCGCCAGCCCTCCCGCGGTGTCGGCCACCCAGCGCGTCTCGCGGCCGACGGCGTCGAACACCGGCTGCACGACGTCGCGGACGCCGGGCGACCCGGCGGCGAGCACCAGCAGCGTGCCCTGCTCGGCCGGTGCGCGCGTGCCGACCACCGGGGCGTCGACGAACGACATCCCGCGCTCGGACGCGATCGCCAGCAGCACGGTCTGGTCGACGCCCGCGGTCGTCATCTGCGCCCAGACCTGGCCGCCCGAGGGCTGCGCCTGCTCCATCACCTCGCGCACGTGGTTCCCGTCGCCGAGCATCGTGACGATCACGTCGGCGCCGTCGACGGCCTCGGCCGGGGTCGCCGCGACGGCCGCGCCGGCCTCCCCGAGGGCGAGCGCCTTGTCGGCGGTGCGGTTCCAGACGCGCAGCGGGAGCTCGGCGGCGAGCAGGTTGAGCGCCATGCCCGAGCCCATGATCCCGGTGCCCAGCAGGGCGACGGTGGGGGTCTTCGTCATGGCGCCGACGCTACGCGCGGGCCGCGGCCGCGGTGGGGCAGGATCATGGAGTGGGCTTCGTTCCGTTCGTGCTGGTGTTCGTCGCCCTGCTGCACCTCTACGTCTACCGCCGGGCCGTCCGCGCGCTGACGACGAGCCGCCGCCTGCGGCGCGCCGGAGCCGCCGTGATCACGCTGCTCGGCCTCACCGTCGCCGCCGCCCTGCTCACCCGCGGCGCGCTCGCGCCCGACACCGCGCGCCCGCTGCACTACGTCGGGTTCTTCTGGCTGGCACTGCTCGTCTACCTGGCCACCGTGCTCGTGCTCGGCGAGGTGGTGCGGCTCGCGGTGCGGTTCCTGCGGGGGCGGCCGTCGGAGGACCGGCGGCGGTTCCTGTCGCGGGTGGTCGCCGGCACCGCGGCGGTCACGGCCGTCGGCACCGTCGCCTACGGCGCGGTCGTCGCCCGGCAGCCCCGGGTGGAGCGCCGGGAGGTGCTGCTCGACCGCCTCGACCCCGCGTTCGACGGCTTCACGATCGCCGCCGTCTCCGACATCCACCTGGGCCCGCTCGTCGACGGTGCCGACGTCGCCGGGTTCGTCGCGATGATCAACGGGACGGCGCCGGACGTCGTCGCGGTGGTCGGCGACCTCGTCGACGGCAGCGTCGCCGAGCTCGGGGGCTACGCCGCGCCGCTGGCCGACATCGCCGCGCCGACGTACTTCGTCACCGGCAACCACGAGTACTACTCCGGCGTCACGCAGTGGGTGGAGTTCCTGCCGACGCTGGGGATCCGCGTGCTGCGCAACGAGCGCGAGGAGATCCGACGGGGCGACGCCGTGCTGCACCTCGCCGGCTGCGACGACCGCACCGCCGCGGCGTCGGGCGTCCCCGGACACGGCTTCGACCTCGACGCCGCGCTCGCCGGCCGCGACCCCGCGCAGCCGGTGGTGCTGCTGTGCCACCAGCCGGTGATGGTCGACCGGGCCGTGCGCGCCGGCGTCGACCTGCAGATCTCCGGGCACACGCACGGCGGGCAGCTGTGGCCGCTCACGCAGGTCGCGCTCGTCGACCAGCCGGTGCTGGCCGGGCTCGTCCGCGTCGGCCCGACCTGGCTCTACGTCACGCGCGGCACGGGGTTCTGGGGTCCGCCGGTGCGCGTCGGGTCGCCGCCGGAGATCACCCTGCTGACGCTGCGGTCACGCTGACCGCCCCTTCGGCGCCGCCCGCACGTGCATCTTCTCCCCCTGCTTGCCGAACAGGCTGAGCATCTCGACGGGGCGGTCGTCGGCGCGGCCGAACCAGTGCGGCAGCCGCGTGTCGAACTCCGCGGCCTCCCCGGCGCGCATCACGAAGTCGTGCTCGGCGAGCACCACGCGCAGCCGCCCGGACAGGACGTAGAGCCACTCGTAGCCCTCGTGGGTCTGCGGCGACGGCTCCGAGCGCGGCGAGTCGGCCGGGATCGTCATGCGGTAGGCCTGCAGCGGCCCGGTCTGCAGCGTCAGCGGCTGGAACACCAGCCCGCCGCGCTCGAACGTCGGCAGCCGCACCCGCGGGTCCTCCACCGGCGGTGCCCCGACGAGCTCGTCGAGCGGCACGCGGTGCGCCCGCGCGATCGGCAGGAGCAGCTCCAGACTGGGCCGGCGGCCGCCGGACTCCAGCCGCGACAGGGTGCTCACCGAGATGCCGGTGAGCTCGGCCAGGGACGCGAGCGTGACGCCCCGCTGGCGGCGCAGCCGTCGCAACCGGGGGCCCACCTCGGAGAGCACGTCGTCGTCGGTCATGCCGCCAGTTTGCCATAGCGGCAAGGTTCCTTGTCGAATTCGCCGATCGCGCGCACAGTCGGGGGCATGACGGACTACGACGTACTGGTGGTGGGCGGCGGCGCCGCGGGACTGGGCGCGGCCCTGACGCTGGGGCGGGCACGGCGGAAGGTGCTGGTGGTCGACGCCGGGCAGCCGCGCAACGCCCCGGCCGAGGGTGTGCACGGCTTCTTCACGCGCGACGGCACGCCGCCCGGCGAGCTCGTCGCACTCGGGCGGGCGGAGGTGCGGGGCTACGGCGTCGAGGTCGTCGACGGGCGGGTGCACTCGATCGCCCCCGGGTTCACGGCCTCGCTCGCCGACGGCTCGACCGCCCGGGCGCGCGCGGTGCTGGTGACGACCGGACTGGTCGACGAGCTCCCCGAGATCGACGGCCTGCGCGAGCGCTGGGGCCGCGACGTCCTGCACTGCCCCTACTGCCACGGCTACGAGGTGCGCGACCGCGCGCTCGGCGTCGTCGCGACGGGTCCGATGGCGCTGCACCAGGCGCTGCTGATCCGGCAGTGGTCGGCCGACCTCACGCTGTTCCTCAACGACACGGTCGAGCCGACCGACGACGAGTGGGAGCGCCTGGCCGCGCGCGGGATCTCGGTGGTGACCGGGAAGGTCGAGCAGGTGGTCGTCACCGACGACCGGCTCACCGGCGTGCGCCTCGCCGACGGCACCGTGATCGCCCGCGACGCCCTGTTCGCCGCCGGCTTCCTGCGCGCGTCGAGCGACGTCCTCGCCTCGCTGGGCGTGGAGACCGCCGACGTGGAGATCGGGGGCGCGGTGATCGGCACCCGCGTGGTCGCCGACGGGACCGGCCGCACCTCGGTGCCCGGCGTGTGGGCGGCGGGGAACGTCGCGGACCCGATGGCGCAGGTGGTCACGGCGGCGGCCGCGGGCAACTGGGCGGGCGCGCAGATCAACGCCGACCTCGTCGTGCAGGACACGGACGCGGCCCTGCGGGCCCGCACCGGGGCGCGGCTGGAGCGGGAGGTCAGCGAGATCGTGCTGGGCGACCGGCGGCACGGGCTCGACCCCGCCGCCCGGGCGTAGGGGCCGGGCCGCTCACGCCCAGGGCCGCTCATGCCAGCGCCGCTCATGCCAGCGCCGCTCATGCCAGCGCCGCTCATGCCAGCGCCGCGACGACGGCGCGGGTCGCCTCCGCCACGGTCTCGTTCGACGGCTCGGCCTCCGGATCGGCCGGCGCGGTGTAGACGGCCAGCAGGATCGGGGCGCGGTCGGGCGGGTAGAGGACGGCGATGTCGTTGCGCTCCCCCTGCCCGCCCGTCCCGGTCTTGTCCCCGACCCGCCACCCCGCGGGCGCCCCGGCCCGGATCGTCGCGTCGCCGGTGGTGTTCGCCAGGAGCCAGCCGGTGAGGCGGTCGCGCCCGGCGGGGTCGAGGCCGTCGCCGAGGGTGACCGCGCGCAGGGTCGCGACGACCGCGGCCGGCGTGCTCGTGTCGCGCTCGTCGTCGGGGCCGGTGGAGACGTTGAGGTCGGGTTCGAGCCGGTCGAAGCGGGTGGTGGCGTCACCGGTGCCGCGGACGAACCCCGTCACCGCCGCCGGGCCCCCGAGCAGGTCGAACAGCAGGTTCGCCGCCGTGTTGTCGCTGTGGGTGATGGCCGCCTCGCCCAGGGCCGCGACCGTCATGCCGGTGGCGAGGTTCCGCTCCGCGACGGGCGCGTTCGCGATCAGCGCGCTCGCGTCGTACTGGATGACGCGGTCGAGCAGCGCCGGCTCGGCGGCGGCCCGCTGCAGCACCGCGGCCGCGATGAACGCCTTGCCCGTCGACGCGAGCAGGAAGCGCTCGTCGCCGCGGTGGGACACGACGGCCCCGGAGCCGGTGTCGAGCGCGAAGACACCGAGGCGGCCGCCGAAGCGCCGCTCGATCTGCTCGAGGCCGGCGCCGACAGGGCTCGGCGGCGGCGTCGGGTCCGGGGCGGGAGCCGCACACCCCGCGACTGCGGCCCCGAGCCCGACGAGCAGGGTGCGTCGTCCGATCGTCGTCATGGCTTCGATCATGGGGCAGCCGGACCTCGCCGTCGCAGGCGTCACCGCCCTGCGGCCGCCTCCGATCGGACCACTACCATCGACCCGCCGCCCTCGTAGCTCAGGGGATAGAGCACCGCTCTCCTAAAGCGGGTGCCGCAGGTTCGAATCCTGCCGGGGGCACGCAGTCCAGAGGCTCGCGCCGCAGGTCAGGCCGCTCAACGTGGAGCTATACGTGGAGCGAGCCTGCTACCGTCGCTCCATGCCGGGGTCCTCGAAGCGTCAGCGGGGCGAGATCGAGAAGCTGCCCAGCGGCTCTCTGCGGGTCCGGGTCTACGCCGGCGTCGACGCTCTGAGCGGCAAGCGCAACTACCTCATCGAGACCGTCGCCGCCGGCCCGAAGGCCACGGCGGAAGCGGAGAAGGTCCGCCGCCGGCTCGTGCACCAGGTCGACGAGCGCCGCAACCCGCGCACCAAGGCGACGGTCAACCAGCTCATGGACCGCTACCTCGAGCTGCTCGACGTCGAGGAGACCACGCTCGACCGCTACGAGCAGACGATCCGGGTCCACATCCGCCCGCTCCTAGGGCACATCCCGCTCGCGAAGCTCGACGGCGAGACGCTCGACAACCACCAGGCGATCCTGCGCCGCTGCCGGGCCCACTGCGACGGTCGGCCATTCGTCGAGCACGCCATCAGCGGCGCGCACGAGTGCTCGGAAAAGTGCCGGCCTCACATCTGCCGGCCACTCGCGACATCGACGATCCGGAAAGTGCACTTCTGCCTCAGCGGGGCCCTCGGCCGCGCCGTCCGCTGGCGCTGGATCATTGTCAACCCTCTGGACCAGGCCGAGCCGCCCCGCGGCGGCCGCTCCGACCCGAACCCTCCGACCTCAGATCAGGCCGCAGCGATCCTCAACGCCGCGTTCCCGGACTTCATGTGGGGCTGCTTCCTCTGGCTCGCCATGACGACGGGCGCGCGTCGCGGCGAACTCTGTGCGATGCGCTGGGACCTGCTCGACCTGGACCGCGCCGTCCTCACCATCCGCAGCAGCATCGCCCAACAGGGCACCCGCACTTGGGAGAAAGACACCAAGACTCACCAGCAGCGACGGATCGCGCTCGACGCCAACACGGTGGCTCTACTGCAGACACACCGACGACAGTGCGAGCAAAACGCCGAGGCCGTCGGGATTCAATTCGGACCTAAGGGCCGCATCTTCTCGGCGTCCGTCGACCACAGCACGTGGCTCCGCCCATCATCGGTCTCGAACCGCTACGCGCGCATGTGCCGCCGACTAGGCTGGGAAATGAACTTGCACCAGCTCCGGCACTACTCCGCGACTGAACTGATCACGGCTGGCGTCGACGTACGGACAGTGGCGGGCCGGCTTGGTCACGGCGGCGGCGGCTCGACAACGCTACGCGCCTATACAGCCTGGGTATCGGAGACGGATCAACGAGCCATGAAGGCGTCGGGGGTTCGAATGCCTGCTCCACCACTCGTGGAGGGTGACCACCACACGACTCCTGCTCCGCAGGAGCGGAATGAATCTGATAGCCCATACAAGAGAATTGCCGCCGACCTGCGAGCCGCAATCGCCTGCGGAGCCCTGGCGGTCGATGATTCGCTACCTACTGT
This sequence comes from Pseudonocardia broussonetiae, assembly GCF_013155125.1. Taxonomy (NCBI): domain Bacteria; kingdom Bacillati; phylum Actinomycetota; class Actinomycetes; order Pseudonocardiales; family Pseudonocardiaceae; genus Pseudonocardia; species Pseudonocardia broussonetiae. The sequence continues at coordinate 839,244 of NZ_CP053564.1, forward strand.
TGAGACTCTGTGCGATCGTTATGAGGTCTCCGCTGGGACCGCCAACAGAGCCGTGGCTCTACTCAGGGCCGATGGCTTGATCAAGTCCAGCAGGGGCAGGCGGGCGACAGTAAGGTCAGTGGTCGCTGATCGGTAGCCTGAACGTCGATGTGACCATCGACCGAAAGCCAACTTTCAGATAAGCCAGTGAGCGCTTTCCAACCTGCTTGAGGTGGGTTCGTAGCCGCTGCGGCGTGGCGTCACCGGAATGAGTGAAGCTCCTGGTAGACAGGCGATTGACTAGATCAACTCGTCCAGACCAGGAGCTTCGGGTGCCTTCCTACCCCGCCGGGATCGGCGTGTCCAACCACGCCCTCATCACCGTGTCCGACGCGCTGCGCCACCGCCGCACGGTGCTGGGCACCCGCTGGCGACGCCTCTTGGCCGGACAACAGGCGCTGCTCGTGCTCGCGCACCTGCGCAAGGGCGAGACCTACGCCGATCTCGCCGCCGGTTTCGCGGTCGGCACGACGACGGTGTTCCGCTACATCCGCGAAGCCCTCGATGTGCTGGCCGCGTTCGCGCCGTCGCTGCAGCAGGCGATGGCCGTCGCCGCGGGCAAGGCGTTCGTGATTCTTGACGGCACCCTGGTCTCGATCGACCGGGTCGGCGTGGGAACGGGCCGCGACCGGACCTACTACTCCGGAAAACACAAGCGGCACGGGGTGAAGGTGAAGGTCCTCGCCGACCCGGCCGGCCGGCTGATCTGGGCCTCGGGAGCGCTGCCCGGCGCCCGGCACGACATGGGGGCCGCACACGAGCACGGCCTCATCCACGCCCTGCACGCCGCCGAGGTCCGGGTGATTGCCGACAACGGCTACCGCGGTTCCGGGTTCGCCATCCCGCAGCGGCGTCGTCCCCGCGATCCCGAGACCGGCCGGCGGCGGCTCTCGCGCAACCAGCGCGAGGTTGTCGTCACGAAGTTCGGCCCCGGCTGAGCGCCGGGTGGTCTGATTGATCAGCTGGTGCGCTTGCGGCGGGTTGCGGTGCGGCTGATGCGCAGGCGGTAGGACTGGGTGCCGGTTTCGAGGATGTGGGCGTTGAAGGTGACGCGGTCGACGATGGCGGCGACCAGGCGGTGTCCATCCGGCGAGGTCATGCGCAGTTCCGTGTCAAAGCGGATGACCTGGTGCGGCCTGTAGCCGACTAGCCCGTTCCTGCTGGTCGGCGTACTAGTACCGACTTGTCAGCCCGCCCGGCGAGGGCACGCTCTTGCTCGTGGGCTCGTTGACTGCCAGGCACGTCCACCGTGACACCGAATGTGGCTTAGACGTCGTTTCATAAGACGTCGTTTCATAAGTGGTGGGCCCGGTCCTGTCGGTGTCGGCGGGCCTGGCAGCATCGGCTCATGCCCGCGCCTCGCGTGTCTGTGAAGACGAAGATCTTCGAGCTGGAGATCGTGTTGGCTGAAGTACGGCCGTCGGTCCGGCGTCGGGTGCAGGTGCCGGGCGAGATCGACTTGGCGGTGTTGCACGAGGTGGTGCAGTCGGCGATGGGCTGGACGAACTCGCACCTGCACGAGTTCGAGATCGCCGGGCGCCGCTATGGGATCCCGGACCCGGACTGGCCCGCCCAGGACGTCACCGACGAGTCGAAGGGCAAGCTGTTCCGCCTGGTCAAGCAGGGGGACCGCTTCGGCTATGTCTACGACTTCGGCGACAACTGGGCCCACGAGATCACCGTGGACAAGGTCTTCACCGCGGAGCCGGGTGTGCGTTATCCGCGCTGTGTCGCGGGCCAGGGGGCGTGCCCGCCCGAGGACGTCGGCGGCATCTGGGGGTATGAGGAGTTCCTGGTCGCGCTGGCCGACCCGTCACACCCCGACCACGACGAGCGCCGCGAGTGGGCGGGCGGTGAGTTCGATCCGCACCGCTTCGAGCCCGCCGAGGCCGACCGTGCTCTGGAGTGGCTGGCCTGGCGCCCACTGACCTCGACCTCGTAGAGCGCACCCGGGGGCGGGGCGGCACCGTCATGCGGATCGTGGTCGGTGCCTGGTGAGGCGGCGGTGACAGATCAGAGCACAGGCCAACGACAGCAACGCGGTGATCGTCGGCTCGGCGCGGTCATACCGCAAAGCGAGGCGCCGGAAGTCCAGCAGCCACGACATCGTGCGCTCGACGACCCGGCGGACCCGCCCGAGGCGGGTGGAGTCCTCGATCCCGCGCCGGGCGATCCGCACTCCGATCCCACGTTTGGCCAGGTAGCGGCGGCAGCGGGGGTAGTCGTAGCCCTTGTCGGCGTGCAGCTTGTCCGGGCGGCGGCGGGGACGGCCGGGGCGTCCGGCGTGTTCGCGGACGCCGGGGTTGGTGTCCAGTAGCGGGGCGAGCATGCGGCTGTCGTGGGTGTTGGCGCCGGTGACCAGGGCGTGCAGCGGCAGCCCGTTGCGGTCGCACAGCACGTGGTACTTGCTGCCCGCCTTGCCGCGGTCGGTCGGTGAGGGCCCCGTGGCCTCGCCGCGGCGTTTGGCCCGCACGCTCACGCTGTCCACTGCCGCCCGCGACCAGTCCAGCAGGTCCAGCTGGGCGAGCAGGTCGAGCGTCACTCGGTGCAGCTCCTGCCACACCCCCGCCTGCTGCCACTCGCGCAGCCGCCGCCAGCAGGTGACCCCGGACCCGCACCCGAGCTCGGCGGGAAGGGCGTTCCAGCTGATCCCGGTCTTGAGCACGAACACGATCCCGGCCAGAGCGGCCCGATCCGGGACCCGCGGCCGGCCTGTCCGTCCCCGCTTGGGCTTGCGCGGCCTCGGCAGCAGCGGCTCCACCAGCTCCCACAGCTCATCGCTGACCAACCACTCGACACAAGATCGCCTCGACATCGGCGAACATGATCACCGACCAGCACGACTCCACACAGGACCGACACGCCGACTTCTGAAACGACGTCTTAGTTGCTACTCCCCCGCGAGTCACGCGACCACTGTCGTCCGGGCTCATCCGCCGACCAACGGTGCCCTGTTGTCACTAATCCGAAAATCAGGTCGGGGACGGCATGCGGAATCGCGGCGCGTCCGGACGTCGGGCGAGGTAGTGCGCTGCGTGGGTCGGCAGGTGGGTCAGGCCGCGGGAGTGATGGTGACGGAGTAACCGAGTGCTTCGAGCTGGCGGACGTGGTTGCGGGTGCGGCGTTGTGGGTCGATTCGCTGGCGGGTGTAGTCGGCGCCGAGGTCGCGGTAGCGCGCGTCGGGGTTGGAAAGCAGGTGCCAGATGGTGACCAGGATGGAGCGGCCGACGGCGACGACCGCGCGGGCCGCTCCGCGGCGGCGGGCCAGGCGTCGGTAGCGGTCGCCGAGGAAGGTGTTGGTGCGGCCGGCGGCGACCGCGGCCTCGCCGAGGACTTGGGCGAGGTAGCGGATCCCGCGTCCGGTGGTGGCGCGGCCCTTCGTCTTCCCGGCCGATTCCTTGACCCCGGGCGCGAACCGGGCCCAGGAGCACAGGTGCGCCGGGGTCGGGAAGCGGGACATGTCCAGCCCGATCTCGGCGACTATCGTCTGAGCGCCGGTGGCACCGAGGCCGGTGATCTCATCGAGTCGGGTCACGACCGTCGCGAACGGCGCGATCAGCTGCTCGATCCGGGCCTCGAGGGCGGCGACGTCGGCGCTGGTCTCATCGATGCGGGCCAGCATGGTGCGCAGCAGGAACGCGTGATGGTCGGTGAACCGCCCGGTGAACGCTTCTTCCAGTAGCGGGATCTTGGCCCGCATCCGGGTCCGGGCCAGCTGCGCGAGGACCGCCGGTTGGCGTTCCCCGGCCAGCAGGGCGGCGAGCATCTCCCGCCCGGACACCCCGAAGATGTCCGACGCGACCGAGGACAGCTTGATCTGGGCGTCTTCGAGGAGCTTCTCGACCCGGTTCTTCTCCGCGGTGCGCGCGGCGACCAGGTTGGCCCGGTAGCGGGTCAGGTCCCGCAGCAGCCGGATCGGCGGGGGTGGCACGAAGCCTGCGCGCAGCATCTGCCGTTCGGCGACCTTGGCCAGCCAGACCGCGTCGAGCCGGTCGGTCTTCGGGCGCCCGGGCAGATGCTTGACGTCACGGGCGTTGACCAGCCACGGGTCGAAACCCTGGGCTTCCAGCAGGTAGAACACCGGCTTCCAGTAGTCCGAGGTGGCTTCCATGACGACCCGGGTCACCCCGAGCTCATAGAGCCGGTCGGCCAGTCCGAGCAGCCGCGGTGTCAGCGTGGAACTGTGGATGATCTCCTGCTGGCGCCGGCCAGGGCGGTCGGGATCGGGCACGCGGACGCACGCGACCAGTTCGACCTTCCCGATATCGATCGCGGCAACCCGTTCGATGATCTCTTCGTTGTCGTCGGCGTCTTGCACGCTCGGCTCCCTCCACCGTGGCCCGGCCCGCAGATGATGATCCTGCGGGAGCGGCCCGTGAGGGCTGAGACGATCAATCGACGCTAATCCGCGTGCTCGAAGCACAGTGAAGGACCCACAGCACAGCCCTCAGCGCCCGACTCAGTACGACCTCGAAGATCAGAGTAACGCGACGTCAACGGGCCGCCAGCACCGATTTTCATCCCGGAACGGACCGCCCGCCAGGGCGGCCCGAGACTCAGTTGGTCGCTCACCGGCGGCGACAGGTGGCGTTGCGCCGCACTGTTCTGGCCTGGGTAGCTCGCCGGGAACAGCAGGCAATCGAGGTCGCGTCCCGGAAGGCGTTCGTGATCCTCGACGGCACCCTGCTGCGCATCGACCGGGTCGGCATGGCGTCCGGGTACGACCGGGCGTTCTACAGCGGCAAGCACAAGGCCCACGGGCTGAATGTGTAGATCGTCGCGGACCCGGTCGGCCGGTTGGTTTGGATCTCTCCGCCGCTGCCCGGCGCGCGGCACGACATGGGCGCGGCACGCGAGCACGGCATCATCGACGCCCTCACCGACAATGAGATCCCCGCGGCCGCTGACACCGCCTACCAGGGTGCCGGGCCGACGGTCGTGGTTCCGCAGCGGCGCCGGCGCAAGGACCCCGACACCGGCCGCTACCGCAAGCTCTCGCAGAACCAGAAGGACGTGAACACCGCCCACGCCCGCCGCCGCGGGTCCGGTGAGCGGGTCAACGCCGAGCTGAAGAACTGGCGGGTCCTGCGCAAGATCCGCTCTAGCCCCAACAACGCGGAGAAGCTCATCGCCGCAGTGTCCGCGTACGGGTTCTGATGTCGCTGTAGGTACGAGCTGATCTGTCGTTGGTCCGGCGCGTCGGTCCGCAAGATTAGCTCAGGGAGGGACCACCCTCCGGGTTCTGTCAGCCGCCAAGCAGACAAGCCCCGGAGGGTGGTCGCCCGTGATCCTGCCTGTGGAGGCATGGAGGGACTCAGGAGGTTCGCCCCGCTGCGCGCGGCCGGGGCGACATGGAAGGACATCGCAGCTCACGCCGGGTGTGACTGGCGCACGGCGAGGAAGTACCTGTCCCCGGACGCACCGAGCACCCCGCCGCGGGCGTCGTCGCGGGCCGGGACGGTGCCGCGGCTGGTGGACCCGTTCGTCGGGGTGATCGATGCGTGGCTCGCCGCCGATCCGCGGCTGCGGGCCACGGTGATCCACGAGCGGCTGGTTGCGGACTACGGGTTCACCGGGCACTACCAGCGAGTCAAGGTTTATGTCGCTGACGCTCGCCGCCGGTTGGAGGTGGAGGCCGACGCGCAGGGCCGGCCACCGGGGTTGCATCGCCGGTTCGAGGTCGTCGCGGGCGCGCAGGCCCAGGTCGACTGGGGCGATGAGGGCACGTTGCTGTCCGGGGCGGGGATCACCTCGAAGGTCTACTCGTTCCACATGACCCTGTCCTACTCCCGGGACCCGTTCGTGTGCTTCACCACCAGCCAGGACCTGGCCACGTTCTTCGACTGCCACCGTCGGGCGTTCGCCCACTTCGGCGGGGTCCCGGCCACGATCGTCTATGACCGCACCAAGACCGTGGTTCGCCGCCACGTCGCCCCGGGCAAGGCGGTGCCGTTGCATCCGCAGGCGGCGGCGTTCGCCGAGCATTACGGGTTCGTCATCGACGTGCTCGCCGCCTACCGCCCGACCGGGAAGGGCCGGGTGGAACGCCAGGTCGCGATCGTGCGGGACCATGTCCTGGCCGGGCGCAGCTTCGCCTCGCTGGCCGAGCTGGACGGGGCGTTCGCCGGGTGGGTGCCGATCCGGCGCGGGCAGGTGCACCGCACCCATGGCGAGCTCATCGGCGTCCGGGCGGCCCGGGATCACGCCGCGCTGGGCCCGGTGCCGGAGTTCGGCTACGCGGTGACCGAGTCGCATCTGCGTCGGGTCGGCCGCGACAGCATGATCAGCTTCGCCGGGTCGTGCTACTCCATCGCGGCCAGAGCCACCGACGGTCGTCCGACCCGGGCCGGGCAGCGGGTCGAGGTCCGTGTCGGACCCGGGCACCTGGAGGTTTGGCGCCTGCCCGTCGATGACCCGGACGGCGCCACAGTGCTGCTGGCCCGCCACCCACGCTCCCGCCTGCGGGGCGCGATGATCGTCGACCCGGCGCACTGGGCCGAGCTGCCCGACGGACGCACCCGCGCCACCACCACCGCCGGCGCCGACGGCGATCCGGACCCGACAGGACCGTCGAGCCGGCAGCCCGACAGCCCGGCAGTCCGACCCGAGGTCAGAGCCGGATTCGGTGTCGTGGTCGCCCGCCGGCCACTGTCGGACTACGACCAGCTGGCTGGACTGGCCTCACCGCCAGGCCCCGAACCCGTCCCCGCCGACGCCGACGCCGACGCCGACGTCTCGCTGGTGGGTGCGGCATGAGCGAGCTGATCACCGCCCGGATCCAGGCCCACGCCACCCGGCTCGGGCTCCCGCACCTGGCCGAGCACCTCGACCTGCTCGTCGAGCGCGCCGAGACCGACAGCATGGGCTACCGCGAGTTCATCGACACCATCCTCGGTGAAGAACTCGGCCTGCGCGAAGGGCGCCGGTTCCGCACCGCGCTGAAGCTGTCCGGGCTGCCCCACCACAAAACCCTCGAGGAGTTCGACTTCGCCTTCCAACCCGACCTCGACGTCCGCAAGATCCGCGACCTCGCCGCGCTCGCGTTCGTCACCGGGCATCGCAACGTCGCGCTGCTCGGGCCGCCCGGCACCGGCAAGACTCACATCGCGACCGCGCTCGCGGTCGCGGCCTGCCAAGCCGGGCACTCGATCTACTTCACCAGCCTGGACGACTGCGTCCGCCAACTCCGCGCAGCCGAGGCCGCCGGCCGCTTCGCCAAGAAGCTCCAGACCTACCTCCGGCCCTCGGTGCTGGTCCTCGACGAGGTCGGCTACCTGCCCTGCGACCGCGCCGCGGCGAACATGGTGTTCCAGCTGATCAGCCGCCGCTACGAACGCGGCTCGATCATCCTCACCAGCAACAAGACCTTCTCAGAATGGGGCCAGGTCTTCACCGACGACGTCATCGCCACCGCCATCCTCGACCGGCTCCTGCACCACTGCGACGTCATCGCCATCAACGGACCCAGCTACCGGCTCAAGGACCGAGCCCTATCCGCAGTCCCCGCAGCCGTGTCATGATCCGCCCGGGCCAACGACATGTCAGGTCGTCCACCGACCGACACCACAGCCCGTTCCCGGACACGCAGTTCAGACCCTCATGATCGCCAGCGCCTGATCAGATCAGGTGCTGCCGATCATGAGGGTTTGTACTGCGGCGACAAGTTCAGAGGCCCGGCCAGCCGCCGCCGGCGGCGTCTCTCTCGCTGTCGGTGGCCTCGGCGACCCAGGCCCCGTCACGGGGCTCGATCTGCACGCCGGTCTCGCGGCGCGGAGCTTGCGCGCCTGATACGCCGGAGTCCACGCCGCGGCCGGCAGTTGGGCGAGGGCGGTGTGCACGTCGAGGTGGGCGAAGCTGGCGCCGATGGAGAACTCCACACCCTGATCCGCGAGGTGCGCGGCGAACTCCTTCGTCAGCTCGCCCTACAACATCAGGAGGATGTGGGGTGCAGTACCGCTAAGGAGTAGATCGGTGAGCTGATCGATGATGGATTCGGTGACCGGTTCGCCGCTGAGCAGGACGCGGTAGAGCAGGGTCCCGCTGTAGATGTCGAGCAGCAGTCCGGCGTCGACATCGGCGGGGAGGTCGCCGCGAGCGGCGATGGTGCGGATGACCGTGAGGACGGATTCGCGTCGGGGGCGTAGAAGCGCGTGCAGCTGTTCGTGGGCGGCCGGGTCGCGTATGAGGTCGACGGCTAGCGCGGGGAGGATCATCCCTGCGGGGGAGTGCGTGACGATCTGGAACGTGGAGGCGATCACCGCTCGCAGGTCGGCGCGGGAGTCGCCAGTGAGCTCGATCGGTGACAGCATGCTGCGGCTCTTCAGCGTCTCGACAACGAGTGCCGCCTTGGAGGGCCACCACCGGTAGATAGTGCTTTTGCCAACCCCGGCTCGGGCCGCGACCCCTTCGATGGTCATGTTGAGGTAGCCGACATCGCACAGCTGGGCAGCGGTGGCGGCCATGATCGCCTCATGGGACCGCCGCTGCGGTCGACCGCCGTGGGTGGAGGACGCTTCCGCCACAGCAGTCACGACAGCCTCCCCATTCGATCCGGCCCGTTGCGCAAGCGTAGGTCATGAGAGGTTCATCTCTGCGTTCCGCTGTGTTGCGAATGCGCGTCGCCTGGTCACGACCCTCACCCGGGGGTCGCGTCCCCGGGAGTGGTGTAGCTCGAACCGGGTGAGGCTCTGCGGTTCAGATCATGCCGTCATCAGCTCGGGTGTCGCCACCTTCTCCTTGGTCGCGGCGGCGGCGAGCAGGGCCATGGTGGCCTCGGAGAGGTAGCGGCGGTCGGTAGCCTGCCATTCGTCGTGGGCCTCGACCAGGACCGCGCCGGCCAGGCGGAGCAGGGCGGCGGGGTTGGGGAACACCCCGACCACGTCGGTGCGGCGTTTGACCTCCTTGTTCAATCGCTCGAGCGGGTTGGTCGACCAGATCTTCTTCCAGTGCGCCGGCGGGAACCCGGTGAAGGCGAGCAGGTCCTCAGCAGCGTCGCGCAGCATCGTCTCGACCTTGGCCGATTGACGGCCGAGCATGCCGGCGATCACTTCGAGCTGTTCACGAACATGCGCGGCGTCGGGTTGAGCGAAGATCGTGCGGATGGCCGCGGCCACCATCTCCGAGCTGCTCTTGGGGACCTGGGCCAGGACGTTGCGCAGGAAATGTACCCGGCAGCGTTGCCAGGCCGCGCCGAGCAGGACCGCGGAGATGGCCTGCTTGAGCCCGGTGTGGGCGTCGGAGATGACCAGCTGCACCCCACCCAACCCGCGCGCTTTGAGGCTGCGTAGGAACGCGGTCCAGAACGCCCCGTCCTCGCTGTCGCCAACAGCGAACCCGAGGACCTCGCGCCAGCCATCGGCCCGGACCCCGGTGGCGATCACGACCGCCTGGGACACCACGCGGTGGTTCACCCGGGCCTTTCAGTAGGTGGCGTCGAGGAACACGTAGGGGAACTGCTGCTCAGCCAGGGAGCGGTCGCGGAACGCGCCCACCTCGGTGTCGAGGTCCGCGCAGATCCTCGACACCTCGGACTTGGAGATCCCGCTGTCGGCGCCGAGGGCTTTGACCAGGTCGTCGACCTTGCGAGTGGACACGCCGTGCAGATAGGCCTCCATCACCACCGCGAACAGGGCCTGATCGACCCGGCGGCGGCGCTCGAGCAGCGACGGGAAGAACGAGCCGGTGCGCAACTTCGGGATCCGCAACTCCAAATCTCCCGCCGTCGTGGACAGGATGCGGGCGCGATGCCCGTTGCGCTGGTTGCTGCGTTCCGCGGAACGCTCGTGGCGGCCGGCGCCGATCGCGTCGGTGAGCTCGGCCTCGATCAGCGCCTGATACACCGTCTCCGCAGCCTGGCGGACACGATCACCGACATCGGCGGCCTTGAGTGCATCGAGGACTTCGAGCAGGGCAGACTGATCCAGGGCCATCGCGTGGCACCTCTCTACGAGATCCTTGGTCGGTTCACGCAGAGACTCACGCGGTGGCCCCTCCAACATGCTCAGGCACGCCGGACGGGCCGGGAGTTACACCACCAGCGGGGACGTGACCCACCCGGGAAGACACAGCTTTCATCCTTCCCTACAGTGTCCAGAGCGTGACTGCACCCCTCCGCGTCCTACCCCATAGGCTGACATCTAGGCTATCCGGGTGAAGTAGTTGACGATGTGTGACAGCCTCAAGATCGTTTGCGAAGACAGACTGGCTTGCCTTACGAAACGATCTGTTTCGTTTCCGCTGATCGTTTTTCCAGGAGGACTGCGCTGATGCCGAGGAGCTCGCCAGCCAGGGTTGGCCGGCCCGCCGACGAGTTCCCAGCCCCGCGGTTCCCGGCAGGAGTCGCGGTCCCGCCCACGGTCTTGCTGGTGGTGTTGCTGCTCGCGGCGGTCTCGCTGATCACGCTGCAGGTCCCGGGGGCGTCTGCACCGGGTGGCAGTGTCGGCCCGGCTGGGTGGCCGGGGCTGGTGCCGGGGATTGTGGTAGCGGTTGTGGCGGTGGGGGTGTTCCTGGCGCTGTGGGCGTTGCTGGTGCGTCCGGTGCAGCGCCTCCGTCGTGATGTCAACGCCGCCCGTCATGGTGGTTCGATTCACCGGTCCGGTATCGGTGAGGTCGACCGGGTCGCGGTGGCGTTGCGCGCGCACGGGGCTCGGGCGGGTCACGCCAAGGAGCGGACTCGGCGCCGGCCGTCGTTGAGGGTGGGCTTGGCCGTACTCACGGTGGCGCTGCTGGGCTGGCTGGGTACCGCGTTCCTGATGGTCTCCAGGGGCCACACGGCCACGGTCGCCGACCTGGTAACCGACGGCCGCCACGACGCGGCCGACACCGCAGCAGACCTGCGCCACACGCTTGCCGAAGGCCTGTCAGGCCTGCAGGCGATCGCCGGCTCGACCCCCTCGGGTTCCATCGGCGATCTGCGAACCGCGGCCGCGGGGGCGCTGGGCGCCCGCCCGGTCTTCGGTGCGGTCCACGTGGTGGATCGAGCCGGGTCCTCGGTTGTCGGTGTCGGGGGGAATCTGTCGCTGAGCGGGCCGCCACCGGAGGCGGGGATCAGACAGCTTAACTTCTCGGGGCCGGAGCCCATCGTGGTCGCGTCCGCACCGATAGGCGACGGCCCGTACACCTTGGTCGCCCAGTACGACGTCCGGGCCCTCAACGCGGTTGTTGACCGCGCCGGAGCGCCAACCAGGGTGTTCGATGCAGATCTGCGGACGGTGTTGAGCAATGAGGGCTATCAGGCTTTCACCGAGCTGACCGACCCGGCCTTGCGCGCGGCCGCCATGCGGGCCTTCGCCGATGGGCCCACGACCACAACGCAGGTCATCGACGGGACGCCTTCGGCGGTGGCCAGCTACCGGATCGGGTTCAACGACGACGCCGCCGCGCTGAACTGGGTGGTCCTGCGAAATCAGAGTCTCGCAGCGGCGGGCTTCGCCCAAGATCCAACCGACCGGGCCGCGGTGGTGATCGTCGGCGTGAGCGCCGGTGTGGCGTTGATGGTGCTCGCCTGGATCTACATCGCGGCGGTCCGGCCGCTGCGCGACCTCGGTGATCATGCCGAGGCGATCGCGGCGATGCTCGATGGTGCGCCAGCGCCGGAACCCGTCGCGCCGCAGCGGATCGATGAGATCGGGGCCATCGCCGCGGCGCTTAACCGTTCCCTAGTCGTCGTTACCCGCGCTCCGCTCGAGGAGACGCAGATCCTCCCGGCGATCGGTCCGCGTCCGGCAATTCCCCACCAGTCACGCTCCTCACCTCGCGGACCGAGTCCACGTTCCGGCCCGGCGCCGCTTCGTCTCGGCCCCGAGGCGGGGATGACCGCTGTACTTCCGGACCGCAACGCCGCCGGGCCGAACTCGCGCTCGCTGACCCGCGCCGGCGCGTCGTGACCTTCCTGTTCACCGTCTACCTGATCGGTTGTCTGGCCGCGTTGCTGGCCGGGATCTCCGAGCAACGTCGCCACCACCGCCACCTGCACAGCATCCCGACCCGGGTGGTGGTCAACGGCATCCGTGGTAAGAGTTCCATCACCCGGCTGTGCGCTGGCGCGTTGCGCGGCGGCGGCCTGGTCACTGTCGCCAAGACCACCGGCTCCGCGGCCCGGTTCATCTCCCCCGACGGTGAGGAGGAGCCGGTGTACCGCAAGTTCGGGTTGGCCAACATCGTCGAGCAGATCGGCATCGTGCGGCGGGCTGCGGCCTTCGGTCCCGACGCGCTGGTCATCGAGTGCATGGCGGTCCTGCCCGATCTGCAGGAGGTCAACGAGCGCAAACTCATCCAGTCCACCCTGTGCGTGATCTGCAACGTCCGCGAGGACCACCTCACCGAGATGGGCCCGACGCTCGACGACGTCGCCCGCTCGTTGTCGCGGTCGATGCCGATCGGTGGGGTCTGTATCACCGCCGAGCAGGACCGTTTCCATGTCCTGAGCGAGGAAGCCGCCCGGCGCAGCTGCCAGCTGATCCAGGTCGACCCGGACTCGGTCACCGACGCCGAGATCGCCCGCTTTCCCTGGATCACTTTCAAGGAGAACGTCGCCATCGCCATCGCCGTGGCCGAGCTGTCGGGCATCGGACGCCGCGCCGCGCTCGACGGGATGGTCACCGCTCGGCCCGACCCCGGCACCGTCGCGGTGCACAGCTACGACGCCGCCGGCCGGCGGGTGGACTTCGCGAACGTCTTCGCCGCGAACGACCCGGCCTCGACCCTGATGAACGTCGAGCTCCTCACCGCCCGTGGTCTGATCGGCCGCCCACTCAACATTGTGATCAATTGCCGTCCTGACCGGATCGAGCGCAACGGTCAGATGGGCGAGCTAACCGGCCGGCTGCACCCAGACCGGATCATCCTGATCGGCGAACAGACCCACAGCGCTCGGCTCACCGTGCCCGCCGACCTTATCGACCGGGTCGTCGACCTCGGTGGCGCGCTGCCGTTCACCAGGTTGCTCGACGAGCTGGTCACCGACTCATCGGGGGCGGCGTCGCTGGTCGCGGTCGGCAACATCCACGGACAGGGCGAGATCCTGCTCGACCGGTTACGCGCGCTGCCACTCGCGCCCGTGCTGGCTTCACAGCCCCCTCCATCCCGGCCGGCCCCACCCGCCGCCTCTCCGACCCGCCCCACGCCCCACCGTCGAAGGTCGTCCCATCATCAGGTGTCGTCGGTTGCCGCCGCGTTCATCAACGGCTCGGCACCTTCCCGGCCGAGCCTTCGTGGAGTGGACCAGGGCATGGGCGGACTCGTCGAGGTCGACTGCGCGTGCCGTCACCACAGCGACGGTCCCTGCCGCATCGCGGTTCCGGTTTCCTCGATCTCGGGCCCGACCACCCAATTGCCCGTCCACCCGGCGGCCGCGGGCAGTACGCGGAACCGGAAGCCCCAGAGTCACTGATGCTGTACGGAACCCTCGCGCCCGAAGTTGCCACGATCACTCTGGCCATCGGCCTGCTGTTCGCGCTGATCTGCTATCTCGTCACCAACCTCTCCCCGGGAGGAATGATCACCCCAGGTTGGGTGGCGCTCACCCTCGCCGAGGACCCCCGCAAGATCATCGTGATCGTCGCGGTCACCGCCCTGGCCTATGGCGGCACCCTCGTGCTGCAACGCACCGTGATCCTCTACGGCAAGCGGTTGTTCGCCGCGGTGACGATGCTCAGCGTGACCCTTTCGACCGGGCTGTTCCTGGTCGTACAACAGGACTACCCGCTGCTGTTCACCCACCAGACCCTCGGTTTCATCATCCCCGGTCTGATCGCCTACCAGCTAGTCCGCCAGCCCACCCGCGCCACCCTGATCAGCACCAGCACAGTCAGCCTGGCCAGCTACGGGGTCCTGGCCGGAGGGCTGCTCCTCGGCCTGGTGCCCACGCTGTGACCCCCTGCGAGCGGTCATCATGAGCCCAGATCCGGCACCGCCCACCCCGCCGCCCTCCACCCCGCCCTCCACCCACCCCGGGCGCGGGGGCCCCTCGCGGACAGTCCTCGCCTTGACCGTCGCGCTGATCGGGGTCGGCGGAATCCTGGTCGGGGTCGTGCTGGGCCCACTGATCGCCATGACCAGCAGCATCGTCGGTGGCGCGGACGCCGAGGGTGGGCGGGACGACGCACCGGCCCTTCCGTCCAGCGACCAGAGCGGGTTCGTGTTCACCCGCCTCGACAACCCCGGGCGAACCGTGGTAACCGATCAACAGGACGTCATCGTCGCGACCCTCACCGACGGCGCCCGCACCACCACGATCGCCGGACCGGTGCGCACCTTCTCCGAGCCCCGCTACACCCACGCCGCCGTGCAGACCGCCACCTGGGTGCGCATCGCGCCGCAGCCCTGGCATCCCGGCGCCGAGCAGCAACCCTGGGTGCGGCCCTGGCTGGCGGCCATGCTCGTCGACACCAGCCCCGACGTGCTCGCCGTCGCCACCGAGTACATGCAGGACGCACCCGATGTCGTCGACGACGACGGGCTGCGCATCGCCGGGAACGCCTCGTTCGGACCCGAGATCTCCGAGACCCGCCGCGCGATCGGCGCCGACTTCTACGACTACCTCGGTGTGCCGTGGGAGTTCGCCGATGGGGTGAGCAAGGAGCCGGAGGACGAGCAGTACAGCGCCCTGGACTGCTCGGGGTATCTGCGGCTGGTCTACGGGTACCGCCAGGGCTACCCGCTGCAATGGGGTAGCAGCCCTGGGCCCGGCCTGCCCCGGCGCGCCAACGACATGGCCACCGTCGGTCCAGGGACCATGTTGATCCCCGACCGCGGCGAACGCCCGACGGAGCTGGACCGGTTACAAGCCGGCGACCTGCTGTTCTTCACCACCGACGACGAACCCGACATCGACCACTCGGGGATCTACCTCGGCCGCGACACCGACGGGCTGCACCGCTTCATCTCCAGCCGCGCCACCCCGAACGGCCCCACCCTGGGAGACATGGGCGGGGCGTCGGTGCTTGACGGTGACGGGTTCTTCGCCGAACGCTTCCGCACCGCCCGCCGACTCTGAAACGCAGCGCCCACGCCTCGTCCCCTGAATTTTTTCGCGAAAGTGAGCGCCGGATCCCCCGACATCCGACCGGACGCTGGCGCTTAGCTGCGTCCCCAAGCTGGAGATCTCTCATATGCGAGACCGGACCCCATGGATCCTGATAGTCCTGCTCGTGGCCATGATCGGATCGGCGTGCACGGCGGCTCCCCTCGATCCGTCCCTCACCGGCATGGTTTCCGGGCAGGTCATCGGACTCGACGGGGAGCTCGTTCGCGACGCCGAGGTGGCCGCGGGTGAGTCGAGAGCGCGCACCGATGAGAGCGGCCGGTTTGAGATCCCGGTCGACGATCGGGGGAGCTGGGTAACCGTCGAACACCCGGCCTACCTGAGCAGGACCCGGGCCGGGATCCCGGGAGATCCGCTGCTGATCCGTCTCACTCCCGACGACGGCGCCACCGTCGCTTTGCACTTCGGCGGCGACGTGATGACCGGCCGCCGGTTCTTCGACCGGGACGAGGACGGTGACCGGGACGACGCCCTGATCGACGATTTCGCCGACGTCGACGCGCACCGGGAACTGCTGGAGCCGATCAGCCCGCTGTTGGCCAACGCCGACCTGACCACCGTGAACGTGGAGAGCCCGATCTCGGAGGAGCCCTACCTGGACCCCACCCGACCTCGCGGGGACGGCGTGCACCCGACCAAGGACTTCGTATTCGCCAGCGGAACGGCCCTGCCCGACGCCCTTGCCGCAGCGGGTGTGGACGTTGTCGGGTTGGCCAACAACCACCAGTACGACCTGCTCGAAGACGGGGTGCGCGCCACCATCGACGGGTTCGTCGACGCTGGGTTCGCACCAGGATCCACGCAGTTCGGGCTCGGCGCCACCGTCGACGCCGCCTATATCCCGGCGATCGCCCTGGCCGGTGGGCTCCGTATCGCGTTCCTAGGGTGCACCTCGATTATCGGGAGCGAGCACGCCATCGGCTATGTGGCCGACCCGGACCAAGGTGGTGCCGCACCGTGTGAGGAGGCCCGGGTCCGCGACAGCGTCGCCGCCGCCGCGGCGGCGAGCGACATGGTCGTGTTCAGCGTGCACGGCGGGTTCGAGTACGGCCGCGACCCATCCGGCCAGGTCGAGCTGATCACCTCCGTCGCCCGCCAAGCCGGCGCGCAACTGGTGATCAACCACCACCCCCACGTAGTGGGAGGGCTTGATTGGGACGGCCGCAGCCTCGCCGCGTGGTCGCTGGGCAACCTGGTATTCGATCAGACGGTCTGGCCAACCTTCCAGAGCTACGTCTTAGCCGTGCACGTCCGCCGCGGAGAGATCGTCCGTGCCTACCTCGAACCCGTCATGATCGACGACTACGTCGCCCACGGTATCGGCACCGGCTCAGCGGATTACATCGCCCGAACCGCGGCGGGCCTGTCCCGCGGCCCGTTCGTCGTCGAAGACGGCGCCGGGGAACTCAACCTCGGCGACCACATGGCCTCGCAACCGGTCACCACATCACTGATTGGCTCAGCAACCGGGCGCATCACTGAAATCGGCGACGGATGGCTACTCGACCAAGCCGACCCCGCCCTCTCCGAATTCGGCACCGACCTGTTGTGGATCGGAGACTTCGACGACGACGTCCTGGGCGCCGATCGGGGAACGCTGTGGACCGAAGGCGACGACATCACTGTCACCCGCGACGAAGCGGCACCCGAGCGCGGCAACTACTACCAGCTGCGCCGCGACGCTGCAGACGCCGACCCGCTCTTCGGCACCACCATCCACCGACTGCTGCTCACCAACCCGGGATCGGTCGGACTCCGCAGAACCCGCAACCAGCTCAGTGACGATGACCCCGGCGCGACCGCTCCGCCACCGGCCGGCGCCGCCCTCGCGGAAGCTCAGGTGTCGCTGACCGCGATACTGCGCGTCGATCCCGGCGCGCAGGTCGAGGTTCGCCTCGCCTGGTACTCCGACACCCGCGGCCCATCCGGCTCCCAGACAACTCAGGTCATCACCAGCAGCGACACAGCGTGGCAGCAGCTGCGACTGGACGCGGCGGTGCCCCCCGATGCGGTGGCCGTCGCCATCCTGGTCCGCCTTTCACCCCCCACCCCGCTGTCCGGCCAACCCGCACCGCCCTCTCAGGTCACCGTCGGTGTGGACCGAGTTCGCCTCATCGAGTGGTCGCCCCGTGGAACGCCACCGACTCGGGGAACCACCCACGTCCGTAGCTTCGCCGACGGCGTGGCATCGCTGAGCCGAGTAGGAGGAGGAGTGCTAGCCGAGTCAGCGCCACCTCCGCTTGAGGAAGTCCCAAGCCGATGACCCCCGCCGACGGAGGGTTCTCGTCGTTGATCGAGGAGAACCGTCCGTCAGGCCAGGTCGACGTCCTACGTCATGGTCCGACGAAGGAGAACGAGTCCACATACACCCGTGCGTTCAGGCTCGAGAGTGACATCAGCACCTTCGCTCGGACCGCTCCGGGCGGAGCCGTTCGGCTTGCGCCTCTGAAAGAATCCCAGCCGGCGGTCTGCGCGCTGTACGTTCGTATCGTGATCGGAGAGCCGATCGCGACGTTGGCGTTGTCGACCCATTGGATCTGGGCGCGCATCGTGAACGCATCCGTTGTCGCCGGAATGTTCACCCTGCCCGCGAAGACGTAGCCCGCCCCGGACACCACTGGTACGACCTGCTCGACCGTGTACGCCGCGTTCGTCGTCGAGGAGTGCCGCCCCGAGTAAGTACCCGAATGCCGATAGCTCGTGCTCCGGGTAAACCTCGTGTTGATTGACCAACTGTCCGGTCGGGTATCCGTGTTGGCGTCGAGTTCGAAGCCGGGGTTCGCCAACAGCTCGCGGGTCGTTACGCCACCCGCCTCGATAAGCAGGTCATAACGGAGCGTGCCGTAGCCCGCATTCGCGTTGAAGTGGTGCGACCGCACGTAGAGCGGCCCGGTTGTGGTGGCGCTGTAGGTGATCAGCGAGGCCAGTGTGCCGCCGCTGTCGTCGTTGACGGCAAGCTCGGTCGTGCCGTTGGCGGCGAGCAGGTGCAGCACCGTGTCGGTGCCCGCAGCGAGGTTCTGTGTCTTGATCGTGTAGCTCCTGCCTGCGGTCGCCTCGAACCGAACCCAGTCCTGGTCACCCGGCACGCAGTACGTGTGTCGCGCGACCGCGCCGACGGTGGCCACGGTGGCCTGTGATGCGGACCCGTTCGGCTCGGACTGGTCGGTGCAGAGCGCTTCGACGTTCAGCGCATAGGTCAACGACACTCCGGCCGCGCCCGCATTGAAGTGCCGTGAGCGGATGTAGAGGGTGCCGGTCCGGGTGGCGACGTGCTCGATGGACGAGGCCAGCGTGCCGCCGCTGTCGTCGTTGGTCACCAGGATGGTGGAGCCGTCCGCGGCGATCAAGTCGAGAACGGTGTCGTTTCCGGTGGCCAGGTTCGCTGTGGTGAACCGGTATGTCACACCTTCGAGCGTGTCGATCCGGATCCAGTCGTGGTCGCCCGCACCGCAGTAGGCGTGCTGCTCGCTGGACGGCACAGCGACGGCGCGGGCCTGCCCGACGGCGTCATCTGGCTCGAACGCCTGATCTGGGCACTGTCCAGGTCCGGGGCCACCGCCGATGAGAAACGTGCTGTTCGCCGTGTTCCAGCGCGTGGCGAGGTAGCTGCCCGGCTGCGGTGCCGTGTGGCAATAGTCGTCGTTGCCGCAGTCCAGCCGGGTCGTGTCGAGTGCCGGGTCGGGGCAAACTGTCCGCATCGCCGGGAAGTTCGGGGAGTCCGAGTAGCACAGGACGTCCCACTCATCAGTGCAGTGGAAGCCGCCGCTGGCATTGGGAGCAGTGTTCTGCACCCCACCAAGGTTGTGCATCAATTCGTGCGCGACGACCTGACCAGTCCAGCAGCCGCGGTCGTTACGGCCGTAGCTCGGCCCTTGGTTGTTGCGGTTGTTCTGGCCGGCCTGGTCGTCAGTCTGGATGGTGCCTTGACCGCAGATGACGTTCGCGTCGACAAAAATCATGTACTTGCGGTCGGAGCGATTGTAGCCCCGGCTCTGCAGCTCGGCGATGGTGTTATCGATATTGTCATCGCCCGTCGGACTCACCACAACGTTGTCGACGATGACCGTGCACGTCGAGTCATGGACGAAGCGGATGCCGCGGCTGCCCCCCGTCGCCGCCGCGCTGCTGGAGTAGATCTGATCCGCCTGCCCCGCGACCGAGCGGATCTGCGGCAACGCGCCGGCGAACCCGTCCGCCACGTCTGAGGCACGCACGTACAGGGCGTGCGTGCGGAATCCGCTGACACCGTCGCCAACGCACTGGATCGCAGGCGGTGCTCCGGGGGACACCGGCGCGTCCTTGGCGATGTCCACCCCCGGCGGGGCCGGGTCGGGACCGTGGGTACATGTGCGCGACTTCGACAACTGCTCCAGAGCCTCGCCGGGGCAGGGGTCGAGGCCGGGCGGCTTGTCGCCCTTGGGCGGAGGCACCGGCGCCAGCCGGACGTTCGGCGGCAACGGGTCGGGTAGCGGCGCAGGCGGAGGCGCCGGCTTACTGGTCGGTGATGGCGCGGCGGCCGCCGGCGCAGCAAGTGTGACTGCTACCAGGCTGAGCAGTGCTACGAATACGGCCAGTACTGTTCGTAGGACGAAGTGCGTGCGCTGTATGCGCATATGGTGTCCCCTTCAAGGACGAGATCCGGGCCCCGACAGCAGTCCTTCGTACTTTGTGTGATTTGTGTTAGCCTCGGCGAGGTAGGCCAGCGAGAATTACTGCGCCCGGCGCAGTGGATTGCTCCTGCGCTGCGTCTCCTGATGACACCCCGATGCGGCGTGCTATCGTTGAGGACTACCTAGAGCACGGAGGTCGCCTGATGCGTACGCGGGTTGCCCTCCTCGTCGGAGCTTCCGCGATCGCTGCAGTCGTAGGGGCCGGCAATGCGCTCGACAACGACCCGGTTGCTGCGATGCCGAGCGTGGTGCCCGCACCAGCGCAGTCCGCAACGTCAAGCGTGATGCCCGCACCAGTGCAGTCCGCAACGCCGCGCACGTCGTCGGAACCGAACTCATGCCCCGAGGGTCTCGTTTACTTGCCTCGGTCGGGCTTGTGCACGCACGGTGCGGATCCCGCCCACGTATTCCGCTGACGACGCGCTGTCAGTTGTCGAAGTCGATACGGCGTAGCCCAGCGCGGGAGACGGTGAACAAGAACGGCCGGCTGGGTGCAGGCTCGGCGAGTTGGTCGAGGACGGTGAGGTAGAGCGCGGCCATGTCGCGGCTCGTGGATGGTGGTGGTCGCTGACGGCGGCGCGTTCCGAGGGCCGGTCCTGAAGCGATGGCGCCCCCGGTATCAATCGCTGTAACGTGCTGCGTCTCAGCGGGTCCCGACTGTTACCTCAACAGCTTCGCGAGGCATAGCGCGACGTCTTCCGCATGATCAATCAGCGCGTCGCCGTCTCGATCAACCTGGCCGGGCGGTCTCCCAGCAGTCCGTCGCTATCGAGTCCCAGCTCGAACGAGAAGCCGTAGTCATCCTGCAACGCCGGCGGGGGCTGCTCGGTGAAGCGGGGTTGCCTCAGCGATGCTCAAGATCTCGACGCCTTCCTCGATCAAGATCACATCGGCCGGGAGAGTCCGAATACAGGTGCATTGTTGCCGAACAGGGCGTGGCCTGCGCGCAGGTTCACTGCACCGAGGTGCATGGCGACCGGAATCGGAACCGCGGTAGCCGTTGTCGGCGATCACCCGGACCTCGGCGGCGTGCAGGGCGTGGATGAGGCCGTGCTCGTGTGCGGCCCCCATGTCGTGCCGGGCGCCGGGCAGCGCTCCCGAGGCCCAGATCAGCCGGCCGGCCGGGTCGGCGAGGACCTTCACCTTCACCCCGTGCCGCTTGTGTTTTCCGGAGTAGTAGGTCCGGTCGCGGCCCGTTCCCACGCCGACCCGGTCGATCGAGACCAGGGTGCCGTCAAGAATCACGAACGCCTTGCCCGCGGCGACGGCCATCGCCTGCTGCAGCGACGGCGCGAACGCGGCCAGCACATCGAGGGCTTCGCGGATGTAGCGGAACACCGTCGTCGTGCCGACCGCGAAACCGGCGGCGAGATCGGCGTAGGTCTCGCCCTTGCGCAGGTGCGCGAGCACGAGCAGCGCCTGTTGTCGGCCAAGAGGCGTCGCCAGCGGGTGCCCAGCACCGTGCGGCGGTGGCGCAGCGCGTCGGACACGGTGATGAGGGCGTGGTTGGACACGCCGATCCCGGCGGGGTAGGAAGGCACCCGAAGCTCCTGGTCTGGACGAGTTGATCTAGTCAATCGCCTGTCTACCAGGAGCTTCACTCATTCCGGTGACGCCACGCCGCAGCGGCTACGAACCCACCTCAAGCAGATTGGAAAGCGCTGTGAGACTCGGTGACGGCTGGTCTGGGGCTGGCTGGCAGGGTCGGCGTCGTGGCCCCGGTCCTGGTGTGGCTCATGGAAAGGTCGCCCCGCGAGAGTGCGTTGAGTGAGATCTGCCCACCCGGATCGGGGGCCAGGCGCTGGCCCTGCCGCTCTCGATGGCTTGATCAGAAGCCTGTCCGACCCGTTGCCGCGGGCCGTGACCCGTCACAGTGTTGCCGCGAGAGCACCTTTCTCTTCCCGGGCCAGCGCCTGTCACGGACGCATCCCCTGGGAGAGGACACAGCATCCGCATGCCCACCATCGCCGACACCGTCGACCTGCTGATCGGTGTGGACACCCATGCCGCCAGCCACACCTTCGCATTGATCAACGCCGCGACCGGCGCGCTCGCCGACACCCAAGACTTCCCGACCAGCCCGGCCGGGCTCCGGCGCGCCCTGGCCTGGATCCAGCGCCGCACCGATGCCCAGACGGTCCTGGTCGTGATCGACGGAACCGGCTCCTACGGTGCGGTCCTGACCGAGCAGCTCCTCACCGCCGGGTTCGGGGTCGCCGAGGCTCCCGACGTCCCAGCGCACGTGCGCCGAGCAGCCGGCAAGACCGACTCCCTCGACGCGGTCGAGATCGCCCGCGCCGCCCGCGGTCTGACCCCGCACCAGCTGCGCCGCCCCCGCCAGGCCGGTGACCGCACCACCCTGCGGGTCCTGACCTCCGCTCGCGACCAGATGACCGGCGAGCGCACCAGGACCGTCAACGCCCTGACCGCGCTGCTGCGCACCGTCGAGCTGGGCATCGACGCCCGCCGCGCCCTGTCCGCCACGACGATCGCGACCATCGCCGCCTGGCGCACCCCATCCCCCTCCACGGTCCCGGCCACGACACGGACGGTCTGCCGCGCCGAGGCGATCCGCCGCATCCGCGCGCTCGACACCGACCTGGCCACCAACCACACCGCGCTCAGCAGCGCCGTCACCGCGCAGGCACCGCAGCTGCTGGACCTGCGTGGTGTCGGACCGGTCGTGGCCGCGACCGTGCTGCAGGCCTGGTCACACCCCGGCCGCGTCCACTCCGAAGCCGCCTTCGCTGCGCTCGGCGGGGTCTCCCCGCTCCCGGCATCCTCGGGCAACACCCACCGGCACAGGCTCAACCGCGGCGGCGACCGGCGCCTGAACCGGGCGATCTACACCGTCGCGCTGACCAGGCTCGGGCACGACCCACGCACCCGGGAGTACTTCGCCCGCCGCACCGCCGAAGGCCGCACACGACGAGAGATGATCCGAACCCTCAAGCGCTACATCAGCCGTGAACTCTTCCGGACCCTGACCGCTGCGCACCTGCAGCCGAACACCCCTTGACAGGTCATAGAAGCGTCTCACTGTTCCTAGGCCATCTCGGTGGACAGCGGCCCCTGCTCTGGGCACTGCCGGTTACCTCGACAAGACTCACGGTCATGGCGGACGTGACCGTGAAGGTCGACCCCCAGCATCTTCAGAAGCTGGCTCGCCCTACTCAGCAGGTAGCCGCAATCTCGGAACTGACATGGAACGGACTCGACGCCGACGCGACACTTGTCGAAGTCATGTTTGACCGTATTGATCTTCAAGGGATCGGGACTATTCTGGTAGTTGACAACGGCTTCGGAATAGAGCACTCTCTCTGCTCGAGCGCGTTCTCGAGCTTGGGTGGCTCGTGGAAGCCTCGGCTGGCGTAACACAGTGGGAACACCGCCGTCTACACGGACGACATGGAGAAGACCGTTTTCGTGCCTTCGCTCTCGGCCAGCGCGTTGAGTGGACAACTATCGCTGACGATACAGTCCGTGGACGCTCAAGTACGCGCATTCACTCGTCGATGACTCAGCCCGACAAATTTTCGATCGACGAACCCGACACCGACGCAGGCGGAGCCCGGTACTCGTGTACGCATTGCAGACTTGCGGCCGACCACCGAAAATATCTCTAGTGAGAAGGCAATCGCGCGCCTTACAAGAGACTTCGCAATCTACTTAACCAGACACCGGAACGTTCGTATCGTTTACGGGCTCTTCCGGATCGGGAGTGCAGGTGGGCGCGTGACGGCCCGTGGCTGTGGGGTCGTGTCGGTGCGCTGAGAAGGACCCCGGGAAGTTGATGATGCAGGTTTCCTACGCCTTGATCATCGAGTTCCCCGGGGGGCCCTGTGTCGCAGCCTACGACGGTTCCGGTGTCGGTCATCGCCGACACGATCGTCCGCACGGTCGAGTTGGGTGTCACGATCACCGACGCCGCTCTTGACGGTGATACGACGGTGGTGTTCTGCGACCTGGTTGACCGCGGCCCGCAGCGCTGCCCGGGCTGCGGCGGGGTCGGGGTGTACCGCGACACTGTCGAGCGGCGCGCCACCGATATTCCGGTAGCGGGTCATCCGCTCCTGCTTCGGGTCCGGGTCCGCCGCTACCGCTGCGTGTCGAGCACGTGCGAGCGGGTGGTGTTCAGCGCGGATAGCAGCCGCCTGGCCAGGGCGGGTGCGACCACGACGCGGCGGTGCGCCCGGTTCGTGCTGCGCCGGCTCGTCCTGGACCGGACCACGATCGCGGCGGTCGCGCGCGAGCTGGGGCGCTCTTGGGACACCGTCAACGCGATCGCCGTGGCTGCCATCGGGGACCTGCTCGCCGCGTCCGGGCCGGCCCGGCTGGACGGGGTACGCGTGATCGGGGTCGACGAGCACCGCTGGGCCCACACCCGCCACGCCGAGGGCGACGGGTTCGTCACCGTGATCGTCGACCTCACCCCGGTCGTCGACGGTGTCGGGCCGGCGCGGCTGCTCGACCTGGTCGCCGGGCGCTCCGCCGCGGCGATGACCGACTGGCTCACCGCGCAGACCCCGCAGTTCCGCCGCCAGGTCGAGGTGGTGGCGATGGACGGGTTCGGCGGCTACGAGACCGCCGCCACCAGCGCCGTTCCGGACGCGGTCACCGTCATGGACCCGTTCCACGTCGTCGCGTTGGCCGGCGCGAAGCTCGATGCGTGCCGCCAACGCGTCCAACAGGACACGACCGGGCACCGCGGCCGCACCGGTGATCCGCTCTACCGGTCCCGCCGCACCCTGCGCACCCGCCTGCAGCTGCTCACCACCCGCCAACGAGCCCGGCTCGAGGCGGTGTTCGCCGACTACGCCCACACCCCGGTCGAGGTGACCTGGATGATCTACCAGCAGATCATCACCGCCTACGCCCACCCCAACCCCGGCGAGGGCAAGACCCTGCTAGCCAACGTGATCGACACGATCCGGGCCGCGGTCCCAGCCGGGCTCAACAAGCTCACCACGCTCGGGCGGACCCTGCAGCGCCGCCGTCGTGACGTGCTGGCCTACTTCACCCACCGGGCCTCGAACGGCCCGACCGAGGCCATCAACGGCCGCCTCGAAGCGCTACGCCGCAACGCCCTCGGGTTCCGCAACCTGATCAACTACCGCATCCGGTCCCTGTTGCACTGCGGGGCACTTGCACTCTAAATCCGGAAGAGCCGCTTTTGGTTCGGCCGGCCAGCCGTTGCTTCGGGAGTCCCACACTCCGTTGGACAGTTTGGCGTCGGAATGAAGCGAGTACTCAAAGCTTAGGAAGGCGTTGAACATCAAGTCGACGGCGGCCGAGTTAACATTTCTTTTCTCTGGGATTTGCCGAGTGCTCGGAAGCGAACAGCACGACGTTCGATCTGAGCGAGCTCGCTGAAGGCCAGCAGTACCGCGATGCAGAGCGAGGACTAGGGAACAGCGGCCACCGCGAACCCTGCAGGCAGCCCCTGCCTCGGCTCGATTCTCAACGCAGCACGTTGTGGGCCGTCGCTAGGTCGATCTCCCCTGTGTCGATCGCCCACAGCGCGAGCGCCTCGAGGTAGCCGGTGGCGTCGCCCCACTCCTCATCCATTCGCAGACCGGGAATGCCGTCAGCGTCGCTGAGCCGGTTGCGCAGTCGATCCAGTCCGGTGCGGACGCTCGCAGGGGTAGTGCCCCCGATTCGCTCAGCGATCTCCCGGTAGCTCGCCGGCTTGCTGCCCGCGAGGGTGAGGACGGGCTCGCAGAGCGCCGCGAGTAGCAAGCGCTCACGCGTGGACAGCCGTCCCGCACCGAACCTGGTTTGCACGCCGCGCGCAGCGACGACAGGTGCGATGGGGCCCAGGTCCGGCACATGCTGCATACCGCGAGCATCGATGTGCAGCGTGTAGTGCCGGCCGTGGCGGCCCGGGATGTCGATCCGCACCTGCTCGAAGGGCATCGACCCAAGTGCCATCCCCGGCCGAATGCGCAGTTCAGGTCCGGGCATTGCGATGAACCGGACCGACTGGGTTCGGGACGTGTTGCGGATGAGGACGCCGTCTCGGAGACCGGTTAGCGATCCCGCTTCGCGGGAGATGAAGTCGTCGAGCGGGTCGTGACCGATCCGGATGTCCCGATCGTTTCCGCGCCCGAACGTGAGCTCGTCGGAGGGCCTGAGCGCCCTACGCTCCTGCCCGGACCTGACGATGACGAAGCCGGGTACTAGCGCGTTCATGTCATCCTCTCACTCAAGCCGCGATCAGAAATCGACGTAACGACGATCGTCACTTCCCCGATGCTGGAGGCATGGGGGTGATCGCGTGATCGAGTTCGGTCCGTATCAGCTGGAGGAATTGCTCGGCCGCGGTGGCATGGGCGAGGTGTTCCGCGCGCACGATACCCGGCACGACCGGACCGTAGCGGTCAAGCGCCTGGCGCCGCACCTCGCCGACGCGCCCGAGTTCCAGCAGCGCTTCCGGCGCGAGGCGCACCTCGTGGCGCAGCTGCGCAACCCGCACGTCGTCACCATCCACAGCTACGGCGACATCGACGATCAGCTCTACATCGACATGCAGTTCGTCGACGGCGGCGACCTCCTCGGCCTCATCGAGCGAGCAGGCCCACTGTCACCCGAGCGCGCGGTCGGCATCCTCGAACAGGTCGCCAGCGCGCTCGACGAAGCACACGACAGCGGACTAGTTCACCGCGATGTGAAGCCCTCCAACGTGCTGCTCGACGGAAAGCTCGCAGACTTCTGCTACCTGGCCGACTGGGGCATTACCCGGGCGACCACGACGCATCGCAGCAACTCCCTCACCCGCACGGGGGCCCTGCTCGGCAGCCTCACATACATGGCCCCGGAGCAATTCGACGGCGCGGTCACCACACGCTCGGACATCTACGCACTGACGTGCGTCTTCTTCGAGATGATCACCGGTCGACGACCATACGCCGGCGACGGACTGCCGGTGCTGATGCACGCCCACATGAAAATCCCGCCGCCCCGGCCGTCGGAGGTGGTCGCGGATACCGCGATGTTCGACGAGATCATCGCGACAGGTATGGCGAAAGAAGCCGAAGCGCGCTACGCCACCGCAGGCGAACTCGCACGCGCGGCGCGGACAGCGCTGGACGCGGCGACCGAGCAACCTGAGACGGTCGCCCCGACCGCCAACTCTGCAGAGACCACGACGCCCGCGGCCAATCGCGCGGCCGCGACCACCCAGGCACCGGCCTTCGCCGCCGATGGGCTTGCGCTCACCGACACGCGGCGACCCATCGATCCCACCTCACCCCCACCCGCGGATCGTCCGTCGACTCGCGAAAGGCGACTGCTTCCAGCCACGGTTGCGCTCGTCGTTATAGCCGTGCTGGTCGCGGTGTGGGGGCTGACGCGAACCGCTGAAACAACCCCCGCAGCACAAGCACCCATGGCACCACCCGCCGCGACGACCTCCGCTGCCGCTTCCCTGACCGCAGCTGCTCCGGTCGGACCGGTACTCACCGAGGCGGTCTTCACAGGTCGAACGAGCGATAACGATCTGACGCTCGCCGTCGGCGTCAAGGACGGCCGCGCGGCCGGCTACCTGTGCGACGGTGACCAGGTCGAGGCGTGGCTCGAAGGCACGATCGAAGGCGACCAACTGGTCCTGACTGGGCGTACCGTGGAGAACGCGGTGGCGGCTACAATTGATCAACGGTCCCTGCTCGGCACCGTTACCGCTGGCGGCATCGAGAGACCTTTCGCAGCCAACATCGCCACCGGCGCTGCGGGTCTATACGAGAGCCGACGAGCGGTGGAGGGGATCGCCACAAGGATCGGATGGATCGTTCTGGTGGATGGCACTCAGGTCGGGATCGCCAGGCGTGGCGAGGTCCGATCCGCCGCCCCGAGGCTGAACCCGGAGTCGCTCAGCGCGATCGACGGCGGGGAGACGATCACTGCTGAGCGACTTTCGGGTGACTCCAACGTACTAGGATGATCTAGAGAACGCAGCGATGAATGTGGCGCCGGAGCACATCCCGGAGCCACGGCCCAGCGCGTGTTCCGTTCTCGCGACATGTCAAGCGGTTTGATCATGATTCAGGGATGAACCACCACGCACGGAAGTTTGAGAGCAAACTCATCAGCGTTGTCGACGAACCTGATGAAAGGCCATCCTGCCATGCTCCAGCGTCTGCATCCTTCCTCCGCACCCCCACCGAACTCGACCACCTTCTTAAGGAGAGCGCTGCAGCGATTTGCGGCAACCCTTGTTGCACTTGCCGCCGGACTCGGACTCAGCCTTGCGTCCGCTCCGATGGCCAGCGCCGAGCCCGCTGCAGTTGGATACACCGTCAAAGAGTGCGGGTGGACCACGTGCACGTTGTATTGGTCCGTTGGCCGAACCCAGGAGTTCCAGATTGAAGAGAAGAGCCTCATCGAAGCGGCTTACTGGGGCGCCGGACTGACAACCGAGGCAGTGGCCACCATTGCCGGTGGCCCAGCCGGCTTCGTTGCGGGGCTACCAGTCGTTGCATACGCCGGCGGGATGAGTTTCCAGTTCGCACACTCGATCGACGGAGCAGCAAACGATAACCGATGCTTGATCCTTAAGTATCCTCGTGCCGGTAACAATAACTACGCCGCAGGTTGGTGGGGCAGTGTCGCACCGAGCGGCTATGATCGGGATGGGCATCGTGTTGTTGAAGGCAACAGCCAGTGCGACGAAGCAAACGCGATCGACGCTGACGACTTCCCCTCTCCTCTCCGCTGGATCGACTGAGGTCGACTACCATTCAGAGCAGATCGGGCTGTTGTCTCACGTATAGGGACAGCTCGACACTGCCAGCGCGCACGCTGTGCCCTTTCCAGCCGTGGTTGTCGAGGCCGACTCGCCGGGGGGCACAGCGTGCGCCTGGTGCGCGAAGCCCGTTCGACTGGAGGCGGCGCATCTCGCCGCATCTGAACGTTCATGCTCGACCGTGGCCATCCCGCTGCACCAGATCATGTAACCCGCGACCGTCGGCCGACGACGTACGGACGACGATCCATTTAGGGAGGACACGCCGTGGGCAGCCCGGGCAGTAGCTACTTCGTCGGACCCGCAGACCAACCCGACAAGTATCGGCTGCTCCAGCAGGTGGGTGGCGGTGGCGAGGCGCAGCTCTGGCAAGCCTCCATTCCCGTCGGCGGCGAGGAGGAACCGGTAGCCGTCAAGATTCTTCGAGCCGACCGCATGGGCAACTTCGCCCAGCTGTCCGCACGCTGGGCCGAGCAGGCGGAGGTACTGCGCTTCCTGCGCCACCCCGGCGTAGTTGGAGTCCGTGAGCACTTCGAGGGCTCTCTGATGCACATCGGCGGCGAGGCTGGCTCGACCGCGGGAAAGTCGCTTTATCTCGTCATGAATTGGGTCGATGGGCATCCACTCAAGGAGGTTGTTGCGCTGAGTGGAGGCACCCGCCAATCGGTGCTACAGCTGCTACATCATCTCGAACAGGTTGCTGAGGTGCTTGACTGGCTGCACTCCGGCGAGGCGACCCCCTCTGGACGCCCAGTCGTACACGGCGACCTGTCGGCCGGCAACGTCATGATCAGCCCGACCGGCCAGGCAGTGCTTGTCGACTTCGGCCTCGCGCGGCTCGTCGCACACCAGACAGAGCAGGCAGCAGGCACCCCAGGGTACGCGGCACCGGAAGTGTGGCTTTCTGGGCATTACTCCCCCGCGGGGGACCGCTACGGCTTCGGCGCAATCACCTACTTCGCCATAACCGGCAGCCACCCGACATTCGATCGGAATGCGATACACGCCGGCTTCCTCAGCAGTCCACTGCTAGCCGCCGCACCAAGACAAACTGTCGAACGCGCCATGACGATGTTCAGCGACGATCCGAATGCCCGTCCGGCGGCTTTGCCGTGGATTCGGTCTTTGCGGCAGGCCGCCACGACCACCGGACCGCACAGCACCGGCTTTCCCACAACTGTCCTCTCAGGTGCCCCATATGTACCTCAAATTCCTGAGCAGGTGACCCCAGTTGAACAGCCACGCGGCCTGCGTCGGTTCGTTCTGGCTGCAGGCGCGATCGTTTTGGGCCTGGTGGCCGCGACAGCGTTCGGCGCGACCGTGCTCAGCGGCGCCTTTGCGGATGACCCCACCGGTGAAGTGCCTACGTCGACGTCACCAATACTCCCAACTACTGATGCCCCAACTACCGTTCCAAATGTTGGTCAGCAGTCTGCGCCGCCACCGTCGCCCCCGACATCGACGGCGCCCGCATCGCGTTACCGGCAGGTCTTTGCATCGGAGGTGTTAGAGATTCCCGCAGGCGCCTGCCCATTCCAAACGGACGTTGACCTTGATGAACCGCGAGTGAACGCCGACTCACGGAGCGACACTGAGCTCAGCTACGGACGTCCTTGCGGTGGGGACGATTATCAAATAATTCAATTCCTGCAGCTGGCAGCCCAAGCAGATGCGGCGACAGACTCGCCAGAAGAGTGCGACTTGGGAATTCGCCGGGCACCTCTAGGAAACAGCTATGTTGACGCTGCAGAGGGAGGGCGATTTTGCGTATCGACCTCCGAAGATCGCATGGCTCTTATACAAGTAGGACCTCTGTCTGGATCGTCTGAACGCCCGACCGTGACGATCACCGTGTCACTTTGGGCGACGACGTAGTGCCCCGCTTCCGCCATGACGCGTCCACGCCCGGGAACGCCGCTGACGATGTTCTGCTACCGCCTGCGAAGGGGGTGGCGAGCCGGATAGCAGCATTGGGCCGGCAGCGTGGAGCCATTCATAGAGCGAAAGCGCGTTGACCAGTGCGTCGTGGAGCGACGACAGAGTCGCTACTCGACGCAGGTACGCAGCTGAAGTTCATTTCCAAAGGCAGCGGGAGGCGTGTACCGAGTCACGTCAGGATGGCTCCGCCGTCGGTCGGGCGTGCGCAGCAAGGCCGCGCCGGCGGTGGGAGGGGCAAGCACGCTGTTCCGCTTGCGGCTCCCACCGCCGGTGTGGCATCCCTCGGGGCGACCGAGTGACGGCGGAGTCTCCCAGCCACCTCCCACGGCAGCGTTCCTCGTTGGTCCGCTCCGCCGGAGTGAGGGCCGGGTCTGGGCGGAGCCCAGCTACTTGAAGTTCCCGAATCGTCAGAGGTCGGCCGCATACTTGGACTCGTGTCCACGCTGGTTCTGCCGACGTGGGTGGTCCCGGACTTCGACGCGGTGATGGAGTGCGAGCGGGTGAGCCGGCGCCTGCTGGCACTCGGACCGCGCGCGACGACCACCCGCGAAGCCGGCGTGGCCGCAGCACTGGTGTGGCTGACGCTGGGCGAGGTCTCGCCGATGACCCACCGCACGACGCTCGACGGACATCGGTCGGACGGAAAGTGGATGTCGGGTGCCTCCTGCGAGCTGGCACGCGCGGAGTCCTGGGTCGCGCTGTGCCTCGCGGCTGGCGCGCCTGAACCGACCACCGACGATTGGCATCGGCTGGGAGTCGAGCCGGCGCCTGCGGTCACCGACGACCCCGAGTTCGCCTACGGCGTCTGGCGCACGCTGGCGTGGCTGCTCGGCGTGCGGGAGGACTTCCCGATCTACACGAGCTGGCACCGGGCCGCGGGTATCCGACACGACCGGCCGCACCTGTACGGCCGCCGCCGCTCGACGTCGGACGCTGCTTGGCGCACGGCGGAGCAGGCGGCCCGCGACCAGGCGCAGGCGGACGCCCGGAGGTACTGGGAGCACGTGCGGGCGCGGGCAGACGCCACGGCATGAGCGCCTACCCGCGCACCTGTCAGCGGTAGCGGGACAGCTCATCGCTGTCGTCCACCTCCGCTACCGGCTCAGCGTGCCGGGCTAGCTCGACGATCTGCTCAAACTCAGCGTCGCGCGCAACGCCCCTGTTCTCCGCCTCCGTGCGTGCGGTGATCTCGGCGAGCGCGAGCTGCGCCCGGGCCACGGCCTCGGCGGTCTCGTCGATCGTCGGGATGCGCCGGCGCTCGGCCCGGTCGGTGCGCTCGCTCGGGTGCGCGGTGCTGAGGTCACGCACGTCGGGCACAGCCGTCTCGGCAGCGTCGGCCGGATCGGCAATCCGCTCGATGTCCGACCCATACAGCTCGTGTTCGTCGCGGATCTCGCGGTCGCGGTCGGCGTCGGCCTCCTCGGCCCGGTGCAGGGCGAGCCACTCGTCGGCCGTGATCCGGTCGGTCGGATGGTCGGGGTCGATCCCCCGCGCCCGCAGCTCCGTCCCGGCCCGGTGCGCGTTGTCCCGGGTGACCGCCGTGTGCACGAACCAGCGCCCGCGGGCCTGGTCGGCGTCCTCCAGAACCGCGGCCCGCGCGGCGAGCTGCTCGGCCTCGCGGGCAGCCGCCGCCGCGTCGGCGCGCAGCCGGACAGCGTCGGCCTCGTCAAGGCCGGGCGCGTCGGCACGCGCGGCCCACAGCTCCGCGTCGGTGCGCGCCTTGGCTGCGGCCTGGTGGGTGGCGTCGAGTTCGTCGGCAACGTCGCGCGGCGCCCACGTCTCCTCGCGGGCGTAGGCGACGTAGCGGGCGCGGAGCTGGCCGTCGGTCAGGTCGGCCTCCTCGGCGCCGACGTCGAGAAGCCCCAGGGCCTCGTGCGCGGCCCGATAGACCGCAGCCTTCTCAGCGAGCCCGGGCGCGGGGGCGTGGCCGAGCGGGTCGAGGTCGTCGGTGTGGCCCGCGAGCTCGCGGTACGCCGCGGCCCAGCCGGCACGGTGCTCCCACTCCTGGCGGGCGAGCACGTCGTCGTCGGCCGGGACGGGACCGAGCGCGTCGAGCGCCCACCGCGGCGGCTGCTCCGCGGCCTGGAAGCCGAGTTCGTGGCGGCGGGCGTCGGCGGCCTCGGCACGGTCGGTCAGCCACGCGGCCCACTCCTCGGGGACCCGGGACGGAATGAGGTCGCTCATCGTCGTCAGGTGCGGGGTGAGACGCCCGGCGTAGGCGCTGGTGATGCGGCTGTGCAGCACCTGAGCGGGCGACCGGGCGCCGGTGAGGTCCCGGTCGGCGAGGACGCCGGACAGCACCACGTCGGGATCGTGGCCGGCGAGTTCCGCGGTGCGCAACAACCGCTCCAGCGACCCGAACGCCTCGTCGGCGGCGAGCGCAGCCCGCTGGTCGGGCGTGATCGCGCCGTCGGCGGTGAGCCGGTCGAGCGTCGCGGCGGTCCGCCCAGCGGTGACGGTCCGGGCGACGATGTCGGCGAGCTGTTCGACGTGGGTCATGGTCGAACGGGCGGCGATGTCCGCCTGCTCGCGCACGGCCAGCGCCGACCGCTCCCGCTCGTAGCCGTCCAGGACGTCGGCGAGCACGGCCGCGGCACTGCGCGGCTCGACGTCGAACGTCTCCCCTGTCGCCGCGTCGGGCGGTGTGGCGGTGGTGACCACCCACGCAGTGTTGCTCTCCCGGCCGCGGGTCATCGGCACCAGCAGCCCGGGCAGGTCCGTCCCGGCCCCGGGAACGCAGTGGGCGGTGTCGACGGTGCGGCCCTCCGCAGCGTGCGCGGTGGAGGCGTAGCCGAGCGTCAGGTCGGCGGCGATGTAGGAAGCGGGCAGGGCGAGCGGGTCACCGAGCACCTCCCCGTCCGGGCCGCGCCCGACCACCGGCGCCACGGTGAGCCCACCGTCCGGGCGCAGCGCGGTCACGCGGTAGGTGTCGCGATTGATCGGGGCGCGGGTGTTTCCGTCGACGCCGATCAGCTCCCAGCCGTTGCGGCGGGCCTGGACGAGATCGCCGACGCCGGCCGTCACGCCTTCCCAGCCCTCGCGGCCCAGCGGTACGCCCGCCTCGTCGACCCGGCCGAGCGAGACCAGCTCGGCGCGCAGCGCAGCCGATACCCGGGCCGCGGCCTCGTTGTCGCGGACCATCAGCAGCGACTCCCGTCCGGCGAGGGTGTCGGCCAGCCACGCGCGGGACGCGGCGGTCTCGGCCTGCTCCGCGGTGCCGCCCTCGCGGAGACGGCCGTGCTTGCCGTACTCGGCGAGTACGTCGGGGTCACCGTCGCGCAGCCGCAGTGACGCGGCGCGTTCCCACTCCGCGCTGAAGCGGCGCACCTCGGCCAGCTCGTAGCGGATGCCGTGCTTGGCGACGTCGGCCAGCGCACCGCCCGGGCCGACGGCGCCGAGCTGGCGCGGGTCGCCGACGAGCAGCAGCTTCGCTCCGGCCTGGGCGCACCGCGCCTGGATGTCGGCGAGCTGGTCGGTACCAGCCATGTTCGCCTCGTCGACGACCACGAGATCGTCACGGCGCAGCCGCCACCGCTCGTCGGTCCGGGACACCGGGCCACCGGCGGCGAGCCGGACCTGCGCACCCAGCCATGCAGCGGTGTTGGTCGCCACGGTGACGCCCTCCTCGGCCAGCACCCCGGCCGCGACCTGGGACGGGGTGAGACCGAAGACCCGGCGCTCGTCGACGCCGACCCACGCCTCCGACAAGGCCCCGACGACGAACGACTTGCCGGTACCGGGTGCGGCGGAGAGGACCTCGACCTGTGCGCCGGACGTCAGGACGCCCCGCAGGGCCGCCGCCTGGTCGACGCCCAGCGGGCGCCCGGACGTGGCGAACCGGGCGACGACCGCGCCCGCGGCGTCCGGGGTGAATCGGGCGGCGCCGCGACGGACCAGCGCGGCCCGCAGCGCGTGCTCCGCCGAGACCTGCCCCTCGGTGGTGAACAGGGCGACGGCGGGCGCGGTGTAGGGCGACCGGCCGTCGGCGAGCAGCTCCGACGCCGGCAGGTTGGTCGTGTCTCCCGGGCGGGTCACCGGCACGGCACCGTCGAGCGCGGCGTCGGTGAGCCCGTCGAGCAGCGGGCGGATGTCCTCGGGCGGGAGCCGCAGGTTTCCGGGCAGCGCGTCGGAGACGGCCCGCATGAGCGAGGAGCGGGTCCACGCCTGCTTCGTCTCTGACACCCCGGCCAGGGCGCGGTCGACCACGTCCTGCACCGACCACTCGGCCGCGTCGCTCGCCTGCTGCGCGCGGACCCGGACGTCGTGGGCGACCTGCCCCAGCCCGGTCCCGATCGACTCCGCGCACTGCTCGGTCCACCGGGCGAGCTGCTCGGCGCGGGTCTCCCCCTCGTGCGACTTCGCCGCGCGGGTGGCGAGCGTGGCCTGCCGGGCGATGTAGAAGCGCTCCGCCGACGACGGCTCACGGCCGTAGGTGTGCCGGAACTCCGTGAGCATCTCCGCGGTCCGACCCGTGACGGCCTTCCGCCGCGACGAGAACAGGTCCATCACCTCGGGCGAGACGCCGAGCACCTCGCGGGCCCGGCCGTCCGGGCGGGTGGCGAACTCGACGCCGAGCGACCGCGTCATGTGCGCCTCCATGACCCGCTCGCCGATCGCGCCGGCTGCACCGCGCAGGGCGTGGATGGCGCGGGAGTCGAGCGTGCGCCAGGTACCGTCGGCGCAGGGCACGCGGTTGAGGATGCCCTGGTGGACGTGCAGCTGCGGGTCCTTGTCGCGCGAGTCGTGCTGGAGGAACTGCGCGACGACGAACTCGTGGCCGTCGACCCAGCGGCCCGCTCCGCCGCCGTGGTGCCCGACGCGGGAGTAGCCGGCCTCGTCCTGCAGGTAATCGATCGCGGCGCGGGCGCCGGCCATCACAGCCTCCTCGACGGCCTGCGCGTGCGCCTCCCATGCCTGCGCCGCCTCCTCATCCCCGGCGGCACGGGCCTCCGTGGCCGCGCGCTCGAACGCGACCGCGAGCACGGTCACGCTCTTGGGCGCGGAAAACGTGACGTCGAGGAACGACACGGCCTGCCGCGCTGACCGCTCGGCCTGCGTGCGAAGCTCGGCCCGCTGCTCCGGCCCGGCCCCCGGGTGCGCCTCGAGCAACCCGGCGTAGACCTCGTCGGCGCTGCGGTACCTGCGGTGGCCCGGTGCGAGCTGGTCGGCCTCGTCCCACGTCTCGGGCGAGTGCGATCGCGGGTCGCGCGGATCACGCAGGTGCGAGTAGAGCGCCTCCATCACGTGCGGGTCGACCTCGCCCTCGAGCCCGAGCATCTCGGCCCCGGCGCCGTACCAGCGCCCGGGCGGCTCGCCTGCGGCGACGGCTCCGGTGTAGTAGTTCTCGCGGCCGGTGGCCACGGCGTCGGTGAGGTAGCGGACGGAGTGTCCGGTGGCGATGCTGAGCACGGCGGGTCCCCTTGCTGTCGATCTCGGGCACGGCCGTCGAGCGAGCCCGCCAGGGCGAGCGAAGATCACCAAGGGATCGTGATGCCTCGGTGTGCTTCGTCCTTCGTTCTTCTGCTCGTCCTGGCGGTGCTCGCTGCGGTCGGTCTCGTCGGTCAGGTGCGTCGGTGCTGCTGGCGCATGTAGGCGTCGGCTTCGTGGAGCTGCTCGTCGGTGGGTTCGGGTCGGGGCGCGAGTGCGTCCTTCGTCCATGCGACGGCGATCGGCTCGGCGTGATCGGCGAGCGGTGCGGGTGCGGCGGGTCGGGCGTGTGCGGTGCCGGTGCGGTGCAGCGACAGCTCGCACGTGCCTATCGCGGCCCGGACGCGCTTGGCGACGCCGGGGCGCTGGCGATCGTGCCAGTCGCCGACGCGCAGCCACGTTCCGGCCTTCGGGTCGAACGCCTCGGCGTGCGCGCGACGCAGCCACCACAACTCCTCGATCACCTCCGGGTGCCAGAGCCAGCACGCGGAGAGCACGGCGTCGGGGTAGCGGAGAAAGACGCGACGGGTCCAGCCGACCAGGTCGGCCAGGTCGGTGACGGCCTGCTCGGGGTCCTGCGAAAGGAGCCAGGACCGGACCGGGTCGGGCCCCGCGGCCTCCGGCACGAGCGTGGCGGCCACCTCGGCGAGGTCCCCGGCGAGCTGCCGCACGAGCGCGTCGAGCGCCGTCACCCGGCGGCCGTTGCGCTCGACCGAGCGGACGAGGGCGGCGAGCTGCTCGTCGTCGACGGTGGTCGGGCTGCTCATCGTCGCCACTCCGTGTCGTCGGCGGGCAGGACCCTCAGCAGCGAGGGCTCCTCGACCGGCACCTGCTCGATCGCCCGCCATGGATTCCCGAGCCGCCGAGCGAGGCCGACGGTCCACGCGCCCGTTCGTGCCACCGGCTCGCCCACATGCACGCCGATCCAGCCTGCTGCGGTGGCGACCGCCGCTCGCAGCCGCACGTCGAGCGCCTCGGGGTGCTGCCAGGCGCGGACGTCCCGGCGTCGATAGGCCATCTGCACCCGGCCGATCACCGGCGGCATCCCGCGCCGGAACGCGACCACCGTCTCCGCGGGCAGGTTCGCGATCTGGGCCGGCGCGAGCACCGGCACCTTCCGCACCGTCCGTGACGCGACCCGCCCGTGCAGGTCGGTCGTGGTGATGGGCTCGTCCCGCTCGCCACCCAGCGTCGCCCAGTAGTTCAGGTCGTCGCGGGAGCGGGTGCCGCCGAAGACCATGACGGCGGCCGTGTTGTTGAGGATGACCTCGGCCTTGGCGTCGCCGTAGCGGTCGAGCAGCTGCGCGCGGGACTGGAAGGCTCCGATGATCGTCACGCCGCGCCCACCCATGTCGGCGGTCCACTGGTGCAGCGGCACCGGGCAGATCAGCGCGGCCTCGTCGAGGGCGAGTGCGAGCGGCGGGTCGAGCCGGCCGCCCGTGCGCAGTGCGGCGATCCGGCGGGCCTCGCGGGCGATGTGTCCGGTCAGCGCGGAGACGAGCGGCGCGGTCTGCGTCTCCTCGGCGCCGAGCAGGTAGACCGTCGCGCGGGCGTCGAGCAGCTCGGCGACGTCGAACCCGGCCCCGCCGGACCGGGGCCCGGTCGCCGCGTCGGCCGCGGCCTCGTGGGTGAGCCAGCCCAGCGCGGGCATGATCGTGGACGTGATCGACGACCGGGTGCGGTCGTTCGTCGCGAGGAACTGCCCGGCGTCCTGCTGCAACGCGGGCTCAGGCGAGCGGCGCAGCAGCGACGCCACCTCTGCCTTGCCGTCGTCGGGATCGGCGACCCAGCGCAGGACGTCGCGCATGGTGAGGTCACCGTCGAGCGCGGCGGCGTGCAGCAGCGCGGCCAGCACCCGCCGGGCCTGGGACTCCCAGAACTCCCGGTCGCCCGACCCGCTGCCCAGCGCACCGGCGGCGAGCATGTCGGCAGCGCGCTCGGACGCCGTCACGGGGCTGATGCACCCGGTGAGGGGGTCGAACGTGATCGTCGAACCGAGCGAGGCGAGCCCGACCGGGTTGAAGACGTAGATCGGGCCTCGGGCCTGGCGCAGGGGCGCGGTGAGGTCGTAGAGGTCGGTGCGGGTCGACGTGACAAGCACGGCGCCGGGCGAGTCCAGGATGCGGCCGGCGAGCCACTGCGACTTGCCGGTGCGCGGGCCGCCGAAGATGCAGACGACGTCCTCGACCGACGCCCACACCCGCAGCAGGCCGGCCCGGCACAGCAGCACGGCGACGTCGACGGTGCGGACGGACCAGGACCGGACGATTCGGTCCCACCGGGTCACCGGGGCGAGGGACGGCCGAACGGTCCCGGCCCGGCGGCGCATCGCGCCCGACCCGGCCACCCGCACGATGTCGGACGTCGAGGCGACGCCGGCCTTGCGCCGGCTGCGGGCGCCCCAGCGGACGACGGTCGCGGACGTTCGGGCGTGCCGGTGCCAGACGAGCACGGCGACGGGCGCGACCAGGAGGGCGAGCACCCAGGTCGGGGTCTGTCGGTAGAGCGTGACGGCCGGGAGCAGGGCGAAGAGGCCGAAGGCCGCGCCGAGGAGGCGGGCGCCGCGGCGCCAGGCGATCCACGACGCGCCTGCGGAGAGGGCGAGCACGAGCAGGGCGGAGCCGTTCACGGCTGGCCCTCCGGTCGGAAGCGGGCGCCGTTGGTGGCGGCGTGGGCGGGTTCTGCGGTGGTGGGGCGTGCCCGGTCGATGAGCCGGCGGGCCTCGTACTCCGACACCCCCAGCTCGCGGGCGATCCGGCGACGGCCGGCTCCGGCGGCGATCAGCTCGGCGGCGCGGTCGTCGTCGATCTCGACCTCGGGTTCAGCCTCGCCGCCCTCGGGTGGGGCGGTCCGGCCGACGAGCACGGCCAGGTGGACGACGGCACCGAGCACGGCCGGCGCGACGGCGGAGACGACCACAACGACCCACCAGGCCGGCTCCTGCCGGTAGGCGGCGAGGCCGTGGCCGAGTGCGTTGGCCGCGACCGACAGCCCTAACAGGGTCAGGGCGAGCGAGCGGGCGAACCGGCGGGCCCCGGCTGTCACCGCCCCACCGAGCCAGACCAGCGACCCGGCCGCGGCGCCGGCATCGACGACGACCGGCAGCAGCCAGGCCAGCGACGGCGCGAACCCGCACAGCAGGGCGAGATCACGCAGCGCGGCGAAGGAGAGGACGGCGGCGGCCGTGGCGACGACCAGCAGCAGGCCGTAGAGCACGGCGCGGCCCCTCACGTCGGCATCTCGACACCGACATGGCCGATGCTCGACCAGA
Organism: Pseudonocardia broussonetiae; assembly: GCF_013155125.1. Lineage (NCBI taxonomy): Bacteria > Bacillati > Actinomycetota > Actinomycetes > Pseudonocardiales > Pseudonocardiaceae > Pseudonocardia > Pseudonocardia broussonetiae. The sequence continues at coordinate 878,372 of NZ_CP053564.1, forward strand.
ACTCGTTGAACCGGGCCGATGCGACCACGAGGCCAGCGCGGGCGGCGCGGAGCTGCTCGGTGGCGTCGGCGAGCCGCGCGACCGGGTCGACGGCGCGGGTGTCGTCGTAGAGGGCCCGGCCGCGGCCGTAGCCGCCCACCTGGGCGACGAGCACCTCGGCCAGGTCCTCGACGGCGTGCAGCGTGCTGACCAGCTCACCGGCCAGGGCGTAGAAGTCGGCGTGGTCCGGGGTGGCCCAGCGCTGGAGGCGGGCGACGTCGTCCCACCCGTCGGTCGCCTGCTCGGCGCGGGCGACGGCCGGCGCACGGTGGTCTTCGGTGGACGTCGTCTCGACGGTGCTCATCTACGATCGGGCCCTTCCTGCGTCTGTGTCCCTGCCTGGGTGCCGTGCGTGTGGGAGATCAGGAGGGGAGCCCGGTTGCCGCCGCGGCTCCCCTCCGCCTGGGTACGGGTGACCCAGTGGGCGACGGTGCGTGCGGTGACGCCGCACCGGTGGGCGATCTCGGCGAGCGGGCGTCCCGCCGTCAGCAGGACCCGTCCGGCCGCCTCGACCTGGACCCGCGTCGCGCCCGGCCGCAGCCCGGCGTCGAGCACGGCGGCCGGCTCGCGTCCGATGCCCACCGGCTGCCGACCCCGCCGCTCCTCCGGGGTAAGGCCACCGGCGATGCCGAGCGGGATGCGCACCAGTGCCTCGGCCAGGCACTCGGCCCGGACGGGACAGCGCGCGCACACCGCCTTGGCGACGGCGACCTGCGCCTCGTAGACCGGCCCGTCCTCGGCGGTGGGGAAGAACGTCTCGGGCTCGACGGAGCGGCACCGCGCCCGGTCCCTCCACTCGCCGTTCACCCGACCGCTCCGGATCCCGTGAGGGCCGGCGTGGCGGCGGTGTCGAGCGTCGAGAGGAACGTCGACAGCGCGCCCGGCAGCCCGGCGCCGACCGGAGTCGAGATGAACAGGACCAACGCGACGAGCGCGAAGACGACCGCCCCGCCGGGTACGCGGGACTTGGCGCAGATGAACGTGCCGACGATGGCGAAGAAGATCAGGACCCCGACGTTGGGCATCGCTCACACCCCCCGGCCGGGCTGGAACGGGACCCACTCAGCGGCGTCGACGGCGCTGCGGTCGGCCACCGCGGCGTCGACCATCTCCTCGAGCGCCCGAGCCGGGACGATCAACCGGCCGCGGACCTTCACCGCGGGGAACTCCCCCGCCGCGATGGCTCGGTAGACGGTCATCGCCGACATCCCGAGCATCCGCGCGACCTCCGGAACGCTGTAGAACCGCGGCGCTCCGACCGGCGGTTCCGTTCGCAACTGCACACCTCGCATGACTGCTCCCCTGTCCTATGTAGGTAGACCTCGTGGTCACGAGTTGTTCGATGTGGACGCTGTGACCTGGTGCGATGTCGAGAGTGCTGCCGGGGAGGGGTGTGGCGGCAGATGACGCGGGATGACGTGGGGTGACGCGAGTCCGGCGTCAGGGGTTGATCTGCGCTGATCACCGGCGCATCGTGGAGGCCGGGTCACCCGGGAGGATCGATGCCGAACCGGCTTGCTCGCGTTCGCCAAGAAGAGCAGTGGACGAAGGCACGCCTCGTCCACGAGCTGCGCCGTGCCGCCGGATCCATGGCGCTGCCAGGCGACGAGAGCATGAAGCGCCGAATCGCCGTCTGGGAGAACCAGGACGGGGCGGTCAGCGACTTCTATCGGGAGCTGCTCTGCGCGGCATACGGACGAAGCGCGCCCGAACTGGGCATCGCAGGCGAGCCGGAGATGCCGTCTGCCCCGGCCACAGTCGACGACGCGTTGCCCATCGCCTTCACTCGCCTCGACCTCGGGGTCGTCGCACTACTGCGTGACCACACCCAGAGCATCCGCATGCTCGACCGCCGACTCGGCGGCGCGCTGACCTTCAAGCAAGCCGTGGCGCACGTCGAGCAGATCGAGGGCCTGCTGCGGCACGCCCTTCCCGGCGCCCACCGGGAGGCGGCGGCCGACGAGCTCGGCCAGGCCGCCGCGCTCGCAGGCTGGCAGGCGCTCGACATGGGCGACGTGCGGGAGGCATGGCGGCTCCATGAGATCGCGACCGCTGCGGCGCGGGAGGGCGGTCAGATCGCCGGGCTCGCCTACGCCAGTGCGCAGCAGGGGTATGTCCTGCTCGACGCCGGTCACGCGGTCGACGCGCAGTCGGTGATGGAGTTCGCCCGGACGCTGGCCGGCTCCGGCGTTCCGGCCGTTCTGCAAGCCTGGCTCCACGCGGCGGAGGCTGAGGCCCTCGCGGCGCTGGGGCAGCGGGACGGCGTTCTCCGCGCCCTCGACGCGGCGGCTGACGCCCTGCCCGGCGACACTGGCGACGACTCGCTGCCCTTCGTCATGCTCGACGCCGGCCACCTCGCCCGCTGGCGGGGCCACTGCCTCGCCCGGCTCGGCGACGGAAAAGCGATCGAGGACTTGACGGATGCCCTCAGCGTGATGGGCGAGGGTCAGTACGGGCGGGCGGAAGTTGGGCTGCGTGTCGACTTGGCGCTCGCCTTCGCCGCCCGCGGCGATGTCAGCGAATCCCGCGCTCACGCGCTCCGAGGCGCCGAATTGGCCGGGCGCACCGGCTCGGAGCGTCAGCGGCGGAGGATCAGCCAGTTACTCGCTGCGTGAGTGCGGCGCACCCGGTCCGCTGAGCGCGAGCACGTGCAGCAGCCCGACGAGCGACCCCGAGTTCACGATCTTCTGCGTGCGGATCAGCTCCGGCACGCCGGCCAGAGGCACCCACTCGAATGTGCCCTCGTTCAGCTCCGTCGCCTCTGCCACCTTCTCGGCGCCGCGCGCGAGGAACACGTGGTGGGCGTTGCGCACCATGCCGACGTTGGGCTCGAAGGTCACGAGGTGCTCGATCGACCGCGGCCGGTACCCGGTCTCTTCCTCAGCCTCTCGCGCCGCTGTTTGCGCCGGCGTCTCGCCCGGGTCCAGCAGCCCGCCCGGCAACTCCCAGTTCCACACGTCCGGGGCGAACCGGTGCCGCCACGCCATCAGCACGTGCTCACCGGCGTCGTCGAGCACGACCGTGATCGCGGCCGGCTTCAGAGTCACGACGTGATGTTCGAACCGCTCCCCTGTTGGCAATATGACGTCAGCGAGCTCGACCGTCACCCACTCGTTGGCGTACACCTGCCGCTTACTCGCAACAGTCCATCGCTGCCCAACATCTCTGGCCTGATTGGTCATATTTCAATTCCAACCCAAGTTACTAGATCTGATACATGTGAACCAGTTGGCGTACATCTATGTTCATACACGAGAAGTGACGATCACAAAACATGCGTGCATGTCAGTAAGAATTCGATCCGCCTCTACATTGCTCGGCGTCGCGCCCGCCTCGTGCATGTACCTGTTCCTCTTCTTCACGACTGTTGCTTGATAGAGCTGTCTTTCGACAGCAGTCAGGACGGCCCGAGCCTCGAGCTCTTTCAAATAGCCTCCGAGCGCCGCGCCTTTGGGGGTCCAGTGCTTCGACGAGATAATCTCGCTCAAACAGGTGTCCAGTGCGCGAGTTGTATATAGAACGCTTAGTAGCCACCCAGCGGCACCCTTCCGGCGAAAGCATGACTTTATGCTATTGAACTCACCGTAGATTGCCTGAATCTTATTAGACTGGGAGAGTGACGGATGCCCGCCTGCAATAACCCGCATTGTTTCTATTCGCTTGCTGTAAGTCATTCAAACTCTCCTGAGATAGTTGCGATTCCCGCAAAGGCAGCAGCCCTGACCGGCTTCAGCGCGTCGAACCGCCGTGAAGAGGAAGCCCTGTTCAGCCGATTCTCGCGGACCGCAAGGTAGGCGTCGTTGCTGCGTAGCATTGTCGCGACTTCCGCAATTCGATCGTCTCTTTGTTCTATGGAGTAGTCCAGCCTGACGGCCTCTAGTGACGACCTATCAAGAGTCAAAGGGCGTACCGGCTTCGCGACTCTGGCGTCAGGCCTTCCGTCACCTACTGAGGCAGCCGGGAGTGGCCAGTCCGGGACACCTGATTCATCATCCAGCTCATCCACGGAGCGGTATCGCATATTTCGCTGCCGCTGCCCGTACTCCGCTGTCGACAGTCCAGAGCGCTCACGCCGCCTCCTCGTCCTTGCCTTCGGATCTGCTGTCAACTCCCACGCTTCCGCGAACCGCTCTGAATGGAATGGCCGCAACTCTTCCACCACGTCCGAGCCGACGCCTGGAGTCGCTACGCTCTCGGATGTTCGCGTATTAAGGTCCAAGATCGTATCGTAGAACGGCGTGAGGTCCACCAATTGCTCCACGCGACTTGTATCCTCAGTTGCCAGAACGACTGAAAGTTGAGGAGGCAGTGCCAATCGAGCCAGGAGAACCCTAGAGCGCGAGGCCGGTGACACATACGACTCCCTCCGGGAGAAAATGAAATACGCAGTCAACTGGCCGCCATGAACAGAAAGAACCTCCGGCCCTTTGAACAAGAGTGGATGATCTGGATAGCTAACTGCATCGCTACCGGCGGGCAGTCCGTCAAGAACTTGCCGGACTAGTACTCGTCGACCTGCCATATCAAACCCCATCATAGTTGGTACACGGAACCGTAGGACATTAAGCGCAGATGCTATCAGTGGGATGCGGAACCGCATATGCGCGTTGCAGGGATCATCGTCGTCTTGATAAGTTGTTGCATGACCCTCCGCGTTGTGCGCATCGTCGTCATCGGCTCCCTCCCGGCGAGGCCTAGCATCCGGAGTGCAACCAGCACAGTGTCGCCGTTCGACTGTCGGCATGCCTCGATCGGTCGCAGCAGCTGACGAGGACGGAGGAAGTCTGCCCCATGCCACGGCCGAGCCCGAGCAACGCAGACGTGAGCCTTCGGATGTCGAAGCAGCGGAGCACGGGGACGTCGCCTGAGATGAGTCTTCGACGAGAGCTCCATCGCCGCGGCATGCGCTTCCGCGTCGAGCATCGCATCGACATAGATGGACTTCGACGGCGCAGAGCCGATATCGCATTCACCCGCCGCCGTATTGCGGTCTTTGTCGACGGATGTTTCTGGCACGCCTGCCCTCAGCACGCAACCAGCCCGAAGGCGAACGCCGCATGGTGGGCGACGAAGCTCGCCGGCAACGTCGCACGCGACCGAGACACCGACGACCGTCTCTCTGCCGCGGGTTGGACGGTAGTGCGGATCTGGGAGCACGAGTCGGCAGCTGATGGCGCAGACCGGGTCGAGCGGGCTGTCGCCTCGGCAGAACCGCAAGGTCGACCACCAGGACCAAATCCCGCTCCGCCGAACCACTAGCACACGCCCTGTCACCCGATCGTGGGCGACAGGGACAGCTCCAGGTGACCACGGCCACTATGGTCACGGTCTGTCTGAGTCACAGGGGGATGACAGCGCGTGCAGACTGACTTCTTTGTGGTGTTCGCCGAGTGGGCCCGCAAGCACGGCCTCGACGAGGCTCGTCGCAGGTTCGGCCCCGTTCTGCAGGACGAGCTCGATGCCTTCGTCGCCGAGTACGAAGAGCGGATCACCCGGATCGAGAGCGACGACCCGCCCGTCCTGCACGGTCCGCGGGACCCCTGGTACCCGGGCCCGAACGACGAGGGCGACACCTACTGGCCGGCGCTGAGAACCTACTTCGCGTCAGAACTCGGGTGGAGCGACGACCGCGTCCGGCCAGTGGACAAGGCGTCGAGCAAGGTGGTCGCCTACACACCCCGGCCGGAGCTCGAGAAGTGGACGTCGAAGGGCCTCGTCGTCGGCTACGTCCAGAGCGGCAAGACCACAAACTTCACATCGGTCATCGCGAAGGCTGCCGACGTGGGCTACAAGCTGGTGATCGTGTTGTCCGGCATCCACAACGGGCTGCGCCGCCAGACCCAGGAGCGGCTCGACCAGCAGCTCCGGGAGCTCACGCCCACACGCTGGTTGACGCTGACCGACCAGGTACACGACTTCCGCCCGCCTTCGATGCAGTCGACCGCGCTGCTGCACAACCAGGACGGCGTCGCCCTCTGCGTGGCGAAGAAGAACAAGACCGTCCTGAAGCGGCTGGATGCATGGCTGGAGGACGCGTCGAAGCAACGGGTCCTCGCTGATCTCCCGGTGCTCGTGATCGACGACGAGGCCGACCAGGCCAGCGTGGAGACCCGGAGCATCAACCCCCTGATCCGGCAGATCCTCTCCAAGCTTCCGCGCTGCACCTACATCGGCTACACGGCGACACCGTTCGCGAACATCCTGATCGACCCCGCGGCGGGCGATCTCTATCCCGAGAACTTCATCCTCAACCTGCCGAGACCCGACGGGTACTTCGGCAGCGAACGGATCTTCGGCAGGGATCTCGTCGAGGGCGAGGAGGCGAACGGCGCCGAGCTCGACGGGTTCGACATGGTCCGCATCATCGACGAGGACGAGATGGAAAGCCTCCGGCCGGCCGGCCGGAGGGCGGAGGCGACGTTCGAACCGGACATCACACCGTCCATGAAGTCCGCGACTCGGTGGTTCTGGCTCGCCACCGCCGCACGCCGAGCCCGCGGCGATGCGGGTCACTCGACGATGCTCATCCACACCTCGGTGAAGATCGCCGTCCACGAGGGGTTCAAGGATCCACTCATCGACCTGCGCGACGACATGTCGACGCGGCTGCGGCGCGACGACCGCGCCCTCATCGACGAGCTGGAATCACTGTGGGATACCGAGACCGCCCGGGTGCCGGCCTCGGAGTTCCCCGGACTTCCGGTCACACCTTTCGCGGATGTCCTGGCGATGCTGCCGAAGGTCGTCGGATCGACCCGAGTGATCATCGACAACTGCCGCAGCGAGGACCGTCTCGACTACAGCGCGCCGGGCCAAATCGCCATCGCCGTCGGCGGTGCGACCCTGAGCCGGGGCTTGACCCTCGAAGGGCTGGTCGTCAGCTTCTTCGTCCGCGCTGCCCAGGCCTACGACACATTGCTGCAGATGGCACGGTGGTTCGGGTTCCGTCATGGTTACGAAGACCTGCCACGCATCTGGATGACCGACCAGCTGTGCGACTGGTTCCGCCACCTGTCGACGGTCGAGCACGAGATTCGTCTCGACATCGACCGGTACGAGCAGCAGGGCCTCACACCGACCGAGTTCGGCGTGCGGATCCGCACCCATCCGGTCCTCCGTGTGACGGCCAAGATGGGCGCCTACAAGCCCGCCTACGCGTCCTACGGCGGCCGCCGGATCCAGACGCGCTACTTCCCCGTGAGCAACGCCGAATGGCTGCAGGCCAACCTTGGTGCGGCCGATGCGCTGGTCCGCAGCGTCCGCGGGGACGGCGGGATGGGCGAGCGGCTCGACAGTGGAGCCACGCTCTACCGGGACGTCGGCGCAGATATCGTCGAACGCTTCCTCGGTTCCTACCGTAGCCATGCGGACTCACCCGACCTCGACCGCGACCTCGTGCTGAAGTACATCCGGAAGCAGCGCCAGCAGGGCGCGCTAGGGGCGTGGAGCGTGGCCGTCATGGCCGGTGTCAAGGATCGACACGGTGCTGTGAGCCTGGGCGGTCTGCCCTTCTCCCGCATTTCGCGCGCAAAGGTGAAGGACACGGGGCCGGAACGGGCCGACATCAAGACACTGATGTCGAAGGACCACCGGGTCGTCGACCTCCACATGACGTCGCAGCATGCACGGGCGATGAACGAGTCGGCGCTCATGGACGCACGCAACTACGACCCGGTTGCGCGAGACCGCGGCCTCCTTCTGATCTATCCGATCGATCCCCGGTCCGAACCGGATCCACGGAACATCAAGAACAGGTCAGCTTTGGGTGCAGTAGGTGATGTCATCGGAATGGCCCTCGTCTTCCCCGGGAACGCGGAAGCGAAGACCTCGGTCGGCAGCACCTACATCTCCGTCGACCTGTCCGAGGCCGATGTCGAGGTCGAGGAGGCCGAGCTCGCCAGCCTCAACGGCGAGGACGAGCAGTGACGGCTCCGCACGACTGGCTGCGAGAGCTGCGGCACTCGTGGCCGCTGCTGCGCGGCGATCGTCGAACGGAAATCGCGACGGTGCCCCTGCCCCTGGGTGGAACGGGTGCGCCGGTCCGCGCAGGCGTCGACGGCAGCGGCGCGCGCCACCTGCTCGTGCCCGTCGGCGAGGAGGAGATCCGACCCGATCACGTCGAGAGTGCGCTGCTCGTCGAGCTCCGGACCTACACGTTCTCCCGGACGCCGCTGCGCTACGTCGACATCAGCTGTGCCCGGCCTGATCTGTTCGACGTCTTCGATGAGATCCTTGCTGACGTGCTCGTCGGGGTGGGAGATGCGCCACAGGCCCCCGCCCGGGCGGCGTTGGACGTCGTCAGCCGCTGGCGGGCACTGCTCGCCACCCATCGAGCTCGCCTCCTCACGCTCGTCGGACAGATGTCGCTCGTCGGCGAGCTGACGGTGCTCGATCTCGTGACCCGCGACGAGTCGCTCGACATCTCCTCGTGGCGCGGCCCGCGTCGCGAACCGCACGACATCGTGCTGCCGGGGTTCGCCGTCGAGGTGAAGGCGATCGGCACCACGTCGACCTCGGTCGAGATCCACGGGGTCCATCAGCTGGAGCCCCCCGGCGTCCCGCTCGCGCTCGTCCTGACCACGGTCGCCGAGGACGACTCGGGAGCCACGCTGCCCGAACTCGTCGACCGGATCCTCGCCCGCGTGACGGACCGCGGCCGGGCCGTGCGGCTGTTGACCGCAGCCGGTTACGCGTTGGCCGATGCCGATCACTACCGGGAGAGGTTCGCGGTCACGGACATCGCTCACGTCGAGGCGACAGATGCGGTGCCGAGGATCGTTCCGAAGTCGTTCGGTGAGCAGGGTGTTCCAGCAGGCGTCGACGGCATCTCGTACCGCGTCGAACTCGACGCCCTCGACGGTCTCGTCGCGCGCGGGGAGGCCGCGTTGCTGGGCTGGGTCGGGGCGTTGCGATGACGGCCCAGTGGTGGTCGCAGCCGGTAGCGGCCGAGGGGTCGACCGCCTCGGAAGGCATCCGCCGTCAGCTCGGCAAGCCGCACCTCGATCCGCTCACCGTGCTCATCCGGGAGACGGCGCAGAACACCTGCGACGCAGCGCTGCCCGGTGGGGGTGATGTCGAGTTCGCCGTACGGCTCCACCGGTTGTCAGGCAACCGGCTCGCCGGCTGGCGGGAGTTCCTGCTTCCCGAGCCGGCCGGATCGGCGCTCGGGATCGCCGAGGCCATGAACCGTGGTCCGCTCCTGATGACGCTGTCGGACCGCGGAACGACCGGTCTGGGCGGACCGCTCCGGGCGGATGAGAGTCCGCGCGAGGGCGAGCGACCGGACTTCGTGAACTTCATCCGCAACGTCGGCGAGCGCAAGGCTGTGGACCTGGGCGGGGGCTCGTACGGCTTCGGCAAAGGAATCCTCTACAACGTCAGCCGATGCCACCTCATCGTCGCCGACAGCGTCTGCATGTTCCGGGGGCGGCTACAACGACGACTCATCGGTGCTGCGCTCGGTGACGGGTTCACGCATGGCGGACGCCGGTGGACCGGGCGCCACTGGCTCGGGGTACTGGAGGACGGGCACACTCGTCCGCTGCTCGACGACGAGGCCGAAGAGATGGCCGGCAAGCTCGGCCTTCCTCGGTTCGCCGAAGGCGCGACGGGGACGAGCGTCGCCATCGTCGATGTCGACCTGGGCCGGCGCCAGGGCCAGGACGGCGACGCTGTGCGCACACCTGAGGAGGCTGCTGACTTCATCGTCTCCACAATGCTGTGGAACCTGTGGCCCCGGATGCTCTCCGACCGGCCGAATCGGTTGGTCTGCTCGATGCGCCGAGACGGCTTCGTCAACGAGGTACCCGATCCCGAGCAACTGATCGAGCTGTCGCCCTTCGTGAAGGCCTACCGAGCGCTCGCGGAGGAAGGCCGCTACCAGGTTCCGCCTCGCAAGTCCGAGCCGCGCGAGATCGGGCGGTTCGCAGTCGTCAAGGGTATGGCTCCCCTGCGTCCGAATCCGGCGGTGGCCGCAGCAGCACCGTTCGAGGGCAGGGCCCATCACTGCGCCCGCATGCGGCACGCCGACCTTGTCGTCGACTACTTCAAGGGCGAGACGCCCACCGACGAGATGATCCAGTACGGCGCGGTCTTCCGCTCCAGTCCGGAGGCCGACGGCTTCTTCGCCGAGGCGGAACCGCCGACGCACGACGACTGGGTAGTCAACGGTCTGCGCGGCACGGCGCGAGGCGTTGTCCAACTGGCGACGGGCTTCATCCGCGACCGCCTGCGCGAGCAGTCGACCCCGGCAGCCGGTCCTGTTCCTTCGGGTGAGGCGCCATTGGCATCGCTGGCGGGCCGCCTGTCGGGATTGATGACGGCCGAGGGCGACCTGGCCGAGGGTTCCGTGCGCCGTGAGCCGTCCGGCGGTGGGCGCCGCTCCAGCGGTGGTCCCCGATTCGTCACTGCACCGCACCTGGTGCAGGAGAACGGAGTACCGGTGATCTTCGGAGTTGTTCAGATGCCGTCATGGGCGTCGACGAGAGTTGTCGTGGCGGAGCCGGTGATCGTCCTGGACAGCGGTGTCGAGCCGGTGGACGGACGAACCGACGGCCCCGTCGTCCTCGGTTGGCGATCGGTCGAGAGCGACCCGCCTGTCGACGGTGCAGAACTGGTCATCGAGCGGCCATCGGATCGCACGTGGGAACTGCGGGTCCGGCCGTCCGCGGATGCGGTCGTCCGCGTCAACCTGACGGTGCGCGAGCTCGGCGGTGACGGATGAAGGACGTCAAGCCCTTCTTCGTCCCGCCTGCCGCGCTCGTTCAAGCGTCGACCTGGGCCCACCTCGTCGACGACGAGTGGGAGGAGCTCGGCGCCTACGTCGAGAACTGGGACTACCGGACCCGCCTACGTCTGCGCGCCACCATCGAGGCCGACGTCGACGCGATTCGCACGGCCGCCCGTCTCGTTGATGCGTCTCCGCTGGTCTGGTCCATCGGATGGCGTGCGACCGACACCGGCCTTCTCGGAACCCCGTCCCTCGTACCGTTCGAGGACGGTCCGTGGACTTTCGAGCTGGACATCCCCGCCGACCGGGCCGGCGCGACCATCGTCCTTTCCCGGCGCCTGGTGCTGCGTCGTGACCGCATGTTCGCTTCTGCCGGGGAGGCCCGATGGGCCGGCAGCATCCTGTGGTCCGACGAGACGACCGTTCGGCTCACCGGGCAGGGAGCCGCCTTTCCCACGGAGGTCATCGACTTCCGCACGCTCGGACGCGAGCCGGGAAGCAGCTGGTTCCTCGACCTGCCGGCTGCGGCCGATGTACCGGCGATGGGCTCGATGATCCTGCTCATCAACTCGGCCGACACCGCGCTCGTCGGCGCCGTGACCCGAACCAGGCGCCACACCGAGATCCAGCAGAACCTCATCGACGCCATGGAGGAAGGTGTGGTCGAGGAACTGGTCCGATGGGCGCTCGCCCGCTGGCCCGAGCTCGCCGACGCCGAACCGGACTCCGTGGGATCCGCCGCCCGGACGCTCACGCGTCGGGTACTGCCCGACCCGGACGCGTGGACATCGCCGGATGTCGACTCCATGGCCCTCAAGTCCGCAATCGTCGCCGGGGCACGCGGCATCGGCTTCGGAAGGGCGCTGTCGTGAGTCAGCTCTGGCCGCGGCTCAATCCCGCCGTCGCACGCGCCCTGTTCGCCGATCTGGCGGGGCGGACCACCGACCAGCTGGCGGGCTCTGCGCGGGGCGATCACCCGCAGTCCACATTCGCCGCTACCGGCGGCGTGCGTGTGTCGGCTGCCGAGGTGACCGCCCTCGCTTCCTCGCTCCGCGAGACGGCGGTGGAGTTCGGCTATCCCGGGTCGGCGGACGACGGCGAACGGATCGCGTTCGACCGTGCAGCCGCGGAGGTGCTCTATGCCGCCACCGACCTCACCACCGTCGAGGCCGCCCATCGAGGGGTGTGGAACTTCGTCGCGCTCGTGGCCGCCCCGGACCTCGTTCAATGGCGATTCGGACGGAACAACACCGAACGCTGGATCGCGTCGGACCTGAGCCGCCACATGTTCTCCCGCCTCTGGTGGCAGGCATTGACGTTCGCCGTACCCACGCCTGACGGCCGGATGGACTACTCGCTCCTGCGCGGTCTTTCGGAGAGCGACCTCAACCAGATCACCGAGCGGCGCTCCCTTGCAGGCAACTCGCGGCTGGCCCAGTCCATCGCCCGCCTGATCACTTCAGCGAACGTCGACGTCAGCCGACGCGCGCTCCTGCGGGATCTGACCCCCCGGCTGCGGCGACGCCTGGCCTTCATAGACTTCGCCGTCCTCACCGACGAGCAGCTCGACGATCACGTGCGCGCCCTCGCCCACGGAACTTCCTCATGAGCCGGCGCGCCGCTGGACAGGCCTCACGAACACGTGTTCGATGACGCGCGGGACCGACGAACGATCACGGGGGACGCGGTGCAGGGCGACGAGATCACCCCGTCCACGCCGAATCCCGGCCAACTGCGCACGATCGATCTGTTCGCCGGCTGCGGCGGCCTCACCGCAGGCTTCGTCTCGACCGGGCACTACCGTCCCGTCGCGGCGGTGGAGTCCGATCTCGCGGCGGCAGCGACCTATGCGGCGAACTTCGGCGAGGAGCACGTCCACTGGGGCGACATCGCGGAGTGGGTCCTTGGCGACCTACCGGATGCCGATGTGATCATCGGTGGGCCGCCTTGCCAGGGCTTCTCGAACCTCAACAAGCAGCGGGGCGACGGCGACAAGCGGAACACGCTCTGGCAGAGGTACGTCGACACGATCGTTGCCGTCGAGCCCCGCGCCTTCCTCGTCGAGAACGTTGATCGTTTCGCCTACAGCGCGGAGTACCAGCAGCTGCTGCGTGAGACCGACCTGGGCGGCCGGCTCGAGGACTACGAGCTCGACATGTACGTCGTCCGCGCCACCGACTTCGGTGCAGCCCAGCTGCGCCGGAGGACGATCGTCATCGGCACCCACCGCGACCTGCCTCGGATCGAGGTCCCGCGCGATCGGCGTCCCATCGACGAGTGGACGACAGTCAAGGATGCAATCGGCGACCTCGCACCCTACGTCGACCCGGAATCGAAACACCTCCCTGAGTCGACGACCGAGGCGTTTGGCCAGACCCTGCCCGGCACCTTCAAGTCGCCGGATCTGCACGTCACTCGTCACTACACCGACTTGTCCCTCCAGCGATTCGCCCACATCAGGGAGGGCGGCAATCGCCTCAGCCTGCCTGATCACCTCAAGGCGAAGTGCTGGGTCGGGCACGAGACCGGATCCTTGGACGTCATGGGCCGCATGCACTGGGGCAAGCCGTCGGTGACGATCCGTACGGAGTTCTTCAAGCCTGAAAAGGGACGCTACCTGCACCCTGATGAACCGCGAGCGATCACCCACCATGAAGCAGCACGGCTTCAGGGTTTCTCCGATGATTTCCTGTGGTGCGGCACGAAACTTCAGATCGCTCGGCAGATCGGCAACGCAGTTCCGCTTCCTCTAGCGGCAGCAATAGCAAGAGAAATCTTCGACAGGTTAAGTGCACTATAACACTCGGACACAATCCGGCGCCTGTATTTCAAACCGAGCGGCCATGGCCCTTCCGCAAGCTTATCAAGCGTTTCGATCTGTAGTGACCTTCCGCCAACCTCAATAACCGGGAATTTCGTAGGGAGGCATTCAGTCCTCGCAGTGATCGACTCCTCCCGCAGTCTGTCCGATACAACTGCTCGTCACCCTACGGTACCAGCGAGTGCACTGATCAAAGCGCTTACGCTTGCGCCTGAGTCGCCAATGTGGATCACGTCGAAGACTCACCGTCGGCGGCAAAATCAAGCTCCCGGTCGATCCGCCTCCACTCCCCTACGAGGTCTCGGCGTTCTGCGGCGTCTTCCGAGGACCAGTTCCACTCGTAGTACGCCCGCTCGCGGTCCATTTGCTGGCTCCACGCCTGACTAGCGCAGCTGCCCAGCGAGAAAATAGCCCCCACGATGAGAGCGACCCCAGCTTCACCTCATAGGCCAGTTGCGAGCACGACGCCACCCGCAGCGCCAACAACGAAGTTGCCTATGACTAATAATGTACCCAGTTTACGACTTGACAGCAGGACACGTTTTCGGCGTCCAAGTCGCCATGCCAACCCGGCGTCATCAAGCCGCTCAATGCGCCCGACCACCTCGCTTCGTCGCTCACGAAGAACTTGTGCTCGTTCCGGCTCGCCAACCTCTTCAGAGTCGCTCAGATCGTTTATCGCCATCGCACCTCCACACGAACGGGCCTGGGCTTACCTAGAGATCCTACCTTTGAACTTGAGCAGTCCGATGGCGTGTCGAGGCCGCAAACGCCGGCCATCGTTGGACTCATAAGTGATCAAGGTCGAGTGTTAGCTTGCCCGGGTCCTCGAATGCTTTGCGGGACACCACGAGCCAGACCCGCCCAACGCCGAGAAGGCCGCGCGGTACCTGAACGCCGCCCAGGCCGATCTGGAGTGAGGGGCTGCTCTCTGGCTCACCATGCTCGCCGAGCCCCGCAGAGGCAAGGCTTCCGCGCTGCGCTGGCGCCACGTCGACTTCGAGCGCTGACTGCTCACGATCGACCGCCGCAACGCCCCCAACCGAAGTCCGGACTGAAGGGTAAGACCACCAAGACCGGCCAGGCCCGCAAGATCGCCCTCGACCCGCACACCCTCGGCCTGCTGACCACCCACCGCAAGCTGTTCGAGTCTCGCTGCGCCGAGCTCGGCTCCACCCTCAGCCTCGACGCCTTCGTCCTCTCCCCCGCCCCAACGGCACTACCCGTTCCTGCCGCGGGCCATCAGCCAGCGCTACCGCGGGCCCGCTCTGCGCCTCGGACTCCGCAGCACCCGTTTCCACTCGCTTCGCCACTACTCGGCGACCGAACTCGTGGCGGCGGCGTCGACATCCGCACCGTCGCCGGCCCGGCTCGGGCACGGCAGCTCGCAAATGTAAGCCCAGGCGCGCGTTGATGCGCACGCACCTGACCGTGCACGACTTGCCTTACAAGTCTGCACTACTCTGATTATTACTTGATCTGTGGACGGCGCGCATCGCGGGCGCAAAAGACCCCAAGAGCCCTCGGCTCGGCGCGCATGAATAATGGCTGAGGTTCGATAGGACTACTGCAGCCTTCATGGGATAACGCCGTATCTCCGGCGCCGAACTGATCACTGAGATTTTCCAGCACTTTCACTGGCGAGTCCGAGGGCGTAAGACGCGGGAAGGCCATAAGCTTCGGTAAAGGGATTTGGCTGTGTCGAACTACCAGATTTAGCGCCTGAACGAGGCGCTTGTCGGCACTGACAAAAACGTCGCAGTCTGGCAAATATGCGGACAACTGCTCATCACGAGGTGTGCTCGGGGTGACCCGGCCCATCATCGCCGCTGTCTGTACTGCCCAGCGAAGCCAGGTCCGGCGAACTGAAGTTTCACTGACTTCGTCGAACCAGAATCGAGTTAAATCGGCAGGATCTGCGAGGACTCGTTCGATAGCGAGATACGGTTCCACCCAATCGGTGTACGTGCTATTCCGACCAGTCAACCTAACCAGAGGCGCCGTCCGCAACTCGCGCCAGAAAACATCACGAGCCTGTACTCGCCACCATTCGACCTTGCGACCCTTAGACCAGCCTGCAATCGAGTCTCATTCGTTCCACTGAGCGGGCTCAACCAAAATGTTTCGTAGATCTGAAAGGTCCTGCTGAGTTGCTAGACGCGCATCGCGATTGTACTTCTGCTCCTCGAAGGCCTGTCGATCGGTTGGGGAGTGAACGACGCTTGTCGCCTCGCGCGCCAGAACAGGATCCGCCCTTGCTTCTCGACACACCGTCTTCTGCCAGTAAGTTCGATAGTGCGCAATCCTGCCAGGCTGAGCTACGGTTCGAACCCAATCTGGCCTAAGTCGACGGGCCTCACCAACAAACTCCTGTGTCTCCTTATCCGCCTCGGCCTGTAGGCGCACCCAATGCCTTGAAGACAAGACCTCGACAATCTTCACTAGGGCCACATCGTCCGTGGTGCGCAGCACCTCTAATAAAGCCGATGGAGGAGTGAGGAGTTTCAACCTCGGTCGCTTACAAGCTGTTCGAGTAATTTTCGTGAATCACGCCGACCAACCTCAGACCAAATGTTCGTATCCAGTATCAAGCGCAACTGCGACCTCCGCAGATGGTCTGCCGGTGTAGAATATCGATTAGCAATGTTAGCGCCCGACGACTCCCCTCCGTCCTACACCTCCAGTTCAGCTGGTTCCCGCGCTGGCAGTCAAGAGCAGACCGACGAGCCGGACTGCAGGAACGATCGTCAAGCGCTCGGGTAGGCCGTCAACCCCGCGACCAACTCTGCACACGAGCTTCGCTCGCGCCTGAGGAGGGATGTTGGACTTGACGACCGCGGAGTGACGGGGTGGCGGAGCGGACGTCGCGCATCATTCCTGCCTCGGTGGCCGCGGCCGGGCGCGTCCTGACCACCCGTGGACTCCTCTCGCTCCCCCGCGTGTCCGCGCGACCACCGCCCGCGAGCGCCCGGCTGCCAGTAGCAGAAGACTTGCTGCGGCCGTCTCTGCCCGGGTGCGGGAGGTGCGCGCGAGTGACCTTGGCCCCTGAGGCCGGACACATCACCTGAGGCGGGCTTGCCCCGCCAGGGAGGATGTCGTTCGTGCCGCTCCAACCCGGATCAGCTTCAAACGAAATGTAGGAGTTTCATGCCGGTCTCGACATTTAGCGACTGCAGAACCTTTGCTAGAGAGATCTCCGGGCTAGATCAGTGGCCAGGATTGAGAGATTCCATTCGACCTCGTGGAGCGTCGGGCCTCTTTCGATCACGCCCCCCGTTGACAATTCAATTATACACGGCTTCCCTCGAGCAGCGTCTAATCCTACCTCGGACCGGTGGCCTTTTGCTCATAGAGCGGCCGCTTGGAAGGCGCCTTCCAGCACCTCCAAGCCTTCACGATCGCGCCTTAGTCATGATCGCCAGACATTGGGAAGTCCTGCTGGTTACGCTAGCAATGCTTTTCCCTATGCTGGCTGCAGCGATCCTAGTTGCGCTAGTCTCCGAATTACTGGTCGGGCTGGTAGCTGTTGGTGTCGCCCTCATTCCCACAGTAGCTATCGTCGTTTCCACGGTTACTCAACAACTCCTTCATTTTGCGCTTGGCGACGGCTGGAACTCAAAACAGTCCATCCGGAGTCAGCTTCGCATGAAGCATTGGGCGGTCACGCTGATGTACAAGGATGGGCAAGGACAACCCGCTAGACCGTTGGACGCTCTGCTATCAACTGCACATGTACGCTCGGCGCACCTTCTTGCCAATTCTAGCGGGCAGTCCTTACCAGTTCTGGTCGTATCCGATGGCATTTGCGGCCCTCGCCCTCAGGAAGGTGCTTTTGCCAACTTTCGGCTTATGCGCCTTCCAAGTACGAGCACCGCAAACCTCGACCTGATCGCCTATCTAGTGACAGACGGACCGCTGCAAGGGCCCGATTCTCCTGGCCGATTCTCCGCATCGGATTCGCTCGTACTATTTGGCGGAACTGCTGTACTTCTGGGGATTTCCCCCGTTCTCGTGGCCGATCGTGAAGCACAACGGTGCGCTGGCGTAAACAATTGCGCTGAAACACCTGCATCGTATGGCGACGCCTTCTATTGGCTAGCAAATCGCATTCTCGGAGGCGACCCGGAGGGTCTTAGTGCGGCCGACCCATGGAATCGTGCGCTCGGCCTTCTCGTGTCGATATACGGCCTATTCGTGCTTGCAACATTCATCTCACGCCTCATTGATCAACGAATTCATTCGAATCGGATCACAATAGAGGGCGTTGTACAGCAGTTTGAGAGCAGGAGATCATTGAATAACTCCTCGTAAATGGTCGACTGCGACAACACCCAAGCCGAGGTACAACCACAAACCCGCGCATCCCCGAGTGAAGCGCCTGTCGCGACTAGAACCCAATCTCGCCGTACCCCTAGAACTCGTCGGCAGTTCGAGGCGCTACAACTTCTGCCCTGCGCACCTACAACCGCGCGTTTAGGAGTGGAAGGCCGGCTGGCGCGCTGGATCGTTAGGCCTACCCTTCAAAAACAACAGCGTCTCCGGTAGCCATAAATTCGAAGTTTCCACTCGTTCGCGTAAGAGCGTGCACACTCGGCATGAGCGCATGATCATGGAGGCTCAGCGGGGAGTGTCGCCTCCACCACTTCAGCAACGTTCCTAGACGAGACCGTCCGGCGCGCGTCACAGCATCAGCTGCAAGAGCGTGACAACTATCAGATGCAGGTCCAAGATTTGATCTTCATCCGCGCATACAATCCGGCCATAGCCGCCAACGAAGGAGACGCTGATGCTTGAGGCGCACCCTACGAGACTGCCGAGGCGTCTTGGGGGGCTCTCACAGTGACTGGAGGGCTACTCCCCCGAATGTCCTCTCGGCAAGTAACCAATTCGGCCATACGGCGCCAAGTCCCTCTGGCGCGATCGGAGGCGCAATTCGCATGACTTCACTTCTGTCCAACGGCAGTTCATTCGGGAGATATCGCATCTTTGCAAGGATTGGCGCGGGCGCCCAAGGACATGTTTACCGCGCGCGTGATACACGCGATGGGCGTACCGTCGCACTTAAGATTCTGCATGGCGGACAGGGACTGGACGCGAGTACTCGAAAGAGATTCGATCGTGAAGGCGCCATCCTGGCTAAGCTCAATCACAAGCACATTGTGAAGCTCTATGATGTCGGAGTTGAAGAGGGTCACCCATATTTCACGATGGACTACGTGGAAGGGCTCGATCTGTCCCAGCTTCTCGCAGATAGGGGACAGAAGGGCCTCCCGGTCGACTTCGCCGTTCAAATCATTGAACAGGTTGCCTCGGCTTTAGATGCAGCACATGCTGCAAAGCTTCTGCACCGTGATATCAAGCCGGCCAACATCCTCATAGAGCAGGATCCTCCAGGCGACGTCTATCTGACCGATTTCGGCATCGCTACTGAAGCTGGCGCACCACCATTGACGCGGACTTCTGCCCTCATCGGCACTCTCGCCTACACTGCACCTGAGCGCTTCAGGGAGCGCAGTCAAGTTGATAGACGAGCCGACATATACTCACTTGGCTGCGTGCTTTACGAAGCGCTTACTGGTGATGCACCCTTCACGGCTCAGGACTTTCCCGGATGGATAGCCGCTCACCTGTATTCAGCGCCACCCAAGCCCTCTACAATGCGGCCTACGACGGTGTCAGTAGCCTTCGACTCTGTAATAGAGTGCGCTCTCGCAAAGAATCCTCTCCATAGATTCGGAACCGCATCCGAATTGGCGTCGGCGGCCAGGATCGCAATGGAATCGGAATTGCCACTCCCGGCAAGCCAAATCCTTATAGACCAATCCGCTCCATCGGAGGTTGCGCGAAAGCGATCCTACGAACCTACTCGTAACGCCGAGACAACTCAACGTGCTGCTCTAACGGCGTTCCTGCTGCGTGCCTTCCAGCCGACCATGATAGCGGATGTGGCGCCTGGCCCCGTCGGCAAGAACCCGGAGGCTAAACGAGACGTCAAGACACCGTCTTCACCAGCTGCCGTAAAGCGCGGGGCCTTCCCGCCTCTAGCTCTTGCGCTTGCTCTATTTCTTATACTGACCAACAGTTGGTGGTCAAGTAAAGCCTCGGAAATCGTCAATCAATGGACTTCGGGGGGAAGTTCGCAGGCTTCGAATCAGTTTGTTGATTGGCACGAAGAGTTCGATGAAGACTTCTGCCCTTCCGTGCCCTTTGAGGTTGCTGGACAGAAATGGACAGTCGGCCTACTGAGTAGCGACACCGACTGTGGAACTGTTCACGTCTTTTCTGGGGAGGACAGGATTGCCGAATTCTCCGTGCCTCGTCCGGCTTATAGTGTCGATATTCTTGTTCACGTAGGCGATTCTCCGTCATCGTCGTACGTCGCGCTCATCGACGATGATGCAACGCCTATGCTCGTTGGCTTTGCTGTTAGTGATCCTGCGACGCAATGGACGAGACCCATCGGCACACAGGCCGCAATGCTTGCCTTTCAAGATGGTCCCGTCATCGGCACTTCGGAGGCCATTGATGCTGAGGATTCCGTCATAGGGATCTCTATGTCATCAGGCGAAATCGTTTGGTCAGCCAACTGCCCTGAAGGCTTTACGCGCGACGGGTTGCGTTTAGCTGAATCTGAAGAAAGCAGCCGTCCTGGAATGGTCATGGTGTGCGATCGTATTCCGCCTCCGTACGGGGCAGAAGGTAACCTCTTTCTAGTAGCTGGCGACGGCATAGTAGTTGATATTCCAGATGACGCCTAGATGCTGCTCGGTAATGCAAAAGCCTTATTAGCGGGCCTTTGCTTTCGTCCTGAGCGAATTCGCCGACGGCGTGCGACGCCCGCAGGAACTGTAGTCGAACCACCTCGTACCACCCTCGCTTGTCACGCCCGCAATTCTGCCCCGCTTCGTCTGCTACGGTTTGACCTGTGCGGCCAACGACCGCCCTCATATCCGAATCCGACAAGGGCATGTTCGACACGGAGATGCCGCATGGCCGCTGCTGCCACAGCGCGCCACCAGCCTCTGATCAGGGCCGTCCTGCGTCGTCATCCGCGGCTGGCTGGCGTCGAGTGGAATGTGCCCAGCGAGTCCGAGAGAACTTTCGACTCGGCAACGGTGGTGACCACACCGCACGGCCGTCTCCATGGAGCCGTTCGTGGAGCGAAGCTGCGATGGTCGGTGTGTCGTGGAGCTGCCAACGCTGGCGATGGCAGAAGGTAGGTGCAGGTAGATGCTTGGGAGGTAGAGGTGGCTTACTCTCCTAAAGCGGGTGCCGCAGGTTCGAATCCTGCCGGGGGCACAAGCACTGACCAGTGGACACGCTCCGCGATATCGCGGGCTGACACCTCACCCCGCGATATCGCGGGCTGACACCTCACGCTGCTCGAGCTCGCTCGACGGAGGCTCATGCCACCTTGGACACGACGACGGCCAGCGCGGCTCGACCCTTCCGCTGCCGAGCGGCTCGTACCGCGTCACCGTGTACGCCGACTGCGACGGGCTGACAGGCAAGGCGCGGCAGCTCCGCGATATCGCGAGAATCTACGACGAGGCCAAGAGGATGCTTACGCGCCTGTCGCTCCAGGTCGACGAGGACAAGCAGGCGAGGAGCATCGTCACTGTCTGCCCAGCTACGACAGTGGCGCAGCTGGCGGTCGCGAAGGGCAGTCGCTTCAGGTGCAGCGCATTGAGCATCTTGACCTCTCGACCAGGAACGACTGATTGAGTCGTCTCGCGACAGGTGCGAACAGTATAAAAAGCCTTCCCTCCAGGCTGACACGAGAGTGAAAGAATCTGGAACGGCGGCAGTATGCCGAGGACAGCGACGAAGCTCTAGCGGCCAGCTGGCACAGTAGCCAAATCACCGAGCGATGATGAGATCATCGATATTTACCGACCAATTTTCTTCACTACCAGTTTCGAGAAGAAACTGCACATCGACGATCGGTGACGAGTCGGACGGTCCCCGGTTTCGAACATCTCCCGCCTGCAGCTCCAGCTGGCTTCCCGTTTGAACGATGCTTAGTTGTCCCGGCACACCTTGTCCGAACCCCGCGGGGCCTGGATGATCGAATTCATCATACTGATCTCCGCAGGGCAACCTCAGACAAAGCCAAGTTTCGACCCCTGGGCCGTTCTCACTAGGTCCCATGCGCAGCCTGCTCTCGCGGCCGCTTGCCTGCCGAACTATAAGATCGACCCCACCGTCCGATGGCGTCACCTGAGCAATAGAAGCCGAAAGTGAAACACTACTGTAGGGGCCAGCCAGGCCTATCGGCGCGAGCGTGACAGTCTGAAACCTTTCCGGCGTCAGTTCAGGTGTGACACGAAACACCAACTGCCCGCTGGCCACGTCGACCAGTCCGATCGACGCGTCGAATTCCCAACGATCGGGGCTCAATGCAGCTTCATTGAAGTTCTCGGCCCACGCACCTCCATCGCCGTCGGCGGTACCGGAAGGTGCTGCATCGACGGTGGTCGCCCCTGCTCCTGGGCTTGACGGCGAGACCGGGGAGTCCGCTTCGGACGTGGAGGAAGACCCGATCCAACCCGCGAGGGCGAGCGAACCCGCAACAAGTAGAACCGAAAATGTCACAGATACGCTAAGGAGCTGACCGCTGGAGATTTGACTGACACTGAATCCCGCCCCGCTGACTCGAAGAACTACGACTGCCGCAACAACCGCGACGACTATGACGGCCGCCACACCCACGAACAGGTCTATCCATTGCTGCTCGCGAATGAATTGCGAAACCTGGCCCAGAGCGGCAACCGCACCCACAACAGCGGCAGCAACAGCAAGGGCGCTAGTCCATCTACTGAAGAGGCCAGAAGGTGTCGGTGTTGGTGTCGGTGTTGGCGTTGGTGAAGAACTGGTCATGAGGTCGTGGGAATCTGGAATGTTGCGATTGTATTCGGGCTTCGCAACCTCAACTCTTCTGGACTGAAGCCATCTCGCTCCTGTCGAGCAAGCTCGTCGGCAAACTCCTGCGATGCCGCCTCATCTACCAGCACAACGTGCTGGTCGTAAGTGATACCAAGCGCCTCCGCATACCCAAGCTCCCGCGGCGGCAGGGACCAACATCCGTCGTTGGTGAGAATCTCGCCGATCGGGTACATTCGACCATTGCCGGGATTGCGATCCGGCGTGGAGTCAAAACTGTCTGGTCGCGGATAACTGAAAAGCCACAAGTGCTGGCCATCAGGAACGAGCTCGCTCAGTCGACCAGCTCGGGCGATCGTCGCCGGAGACACTGATGTATCGATGGAGAAACTTGCTTGGCTCAGAGTCACCGGAGACGTATCGGGACCCGCAGTGATCTCCGCCTCCGAGCTCGCCCCCACGTCGGCCGCGGGACAATTCGCAGCCAACGGGACGTCAGCAGGCGCCGGTTCTTCTTGCGTCGTAGCCACTCCGGAATCAAGGGATCCGTCGTTTCGTCCGCTCGGAGAGAAGCGGCTCACTATCGCCACTCCAACGACCAAGACTGCGACGAGCGCACCGACGATTAGGACGACCTTGGCTGTGTGAGAACCACCGGGATTAGGACCTGATGCCGCTGTCACGGATGGCGCCGATGATGGTGCATGGATGCAGGTTCCAATCGTGATCAGCATCGAGGACATCAAACAGTCGCGTGGAGGACCCGACGCGTTACAGGGACCGGCCAGCGATTCGTTCCAGCCTCCGGCCTCCCAGCGCTCCAGGTGCAAGATGCAACCCTGTGGCCGCAGGCCCCGCTGGCTGCAGCGCTAGCTGCGTCACCTCATCGGGCGTGAGATGTCCGTTCCCGCCGCGGTTCTGCCACAGGTGAAGGGCGCTCCGTGCAAGCTCGCCGTCGTCCCGTCCGGCCGTCCCGGTCCTCCACCCTGACGCGCTCCAGGGTGAACGGCTGGCGCCGTCCGACACCTCACCTCGACAAGCTCCTGAAGAGCGACACCACGCTCACCAGCACGCGGCAGCTGGGTCAGCCCCGACCCACCCCACGCAGCGCCGCGAGCTCCCCCAGCCGACCCCGCACCATCTCCACCACCGCCCGCACCGCAGGCGACGGCTGCCGCCCCGCCCGCGTCGCCGCCACCAACCGCCGCTCGATCCGGGGCGCGAACCCGAGCGCCGCGATCGTGCCGCTCTCCAGGTCCCCCCGCACGAACGTGTAGGGCAGGACCGAGCAGTGCTCGCCGCGCAGGACCAGGTCCCGGACCATGTTGACGGAGTCGATCGCGTAGCCGGTGTCCTGCGTCGCCCGCTCCATCTCCGGGCCGGCGAGCTGGAGGACCTCGCGGAAGCCGGGGGTCAGGACGAGGGGCAGCGTTCGGAGGACGTCGGCGGTGGCGGGGCCGTCGATGCCGGCGAGCAGGTCGGGGCGGCCGACGAGCAGCATCTCGTCGGTGCCGACGCCGGTGACGGACAGCTCGGGCGTCGCCTGGTCCGGCGCCGTGGTGAAGACGCCGAGGTCGAGCCGGCCCTCCTCCACCCGCTCCGCGAGGAACATGGGCAGGGCCTCGACGATGGCGAGCCGGGCCTGGGGGTGCTCCTGGGCGAACCGCCGCTCCAGGTGCCCCGCGAGCGCGGGCACCAGCGACGGCGAGAGGCCGAGGGTGACGGTGCCCGCCAGCGACGCGGCCGCCTCGCGGACCGCCGACCGGATGTTGTCCACCTGCACCAGCAGCGCCCGCGACAGCTCGTCGAGGCGGGCGCCGGCGGCGGTGGGGCGCACGCCGCCGGGCAGCCGCACGAGGAGGTCGACGCCCAGCTCGCGCTCGAGCGCCTGCACCTGCTTGCTCAGCGCGGGCTGGCCGACGTGCAGCTTGCGCGCCGCCCGGCTGAAGCTGCCCTCGCGCACGATCGTCGCGAAGTACTGGATCTGCCGGATCTCCATGCCCCGCCACCCCGCTGTGACCAGGGGAGGCGCCGGAGCCCTCCCGTCGGCCGCGACGCTAGCAGGAGCATTCCCCCGTGGAATGGATCACGAGAGACCGAGGAAGGCCAGGGCGTTGTGCACCTGCACGTCCGGGCGGGCCGACTCGGCCAGGGCACCCGCGTGCACGGCCGCGTCGACGATCCCGGCCGCCGCCGCGAACTGCTCGGGCATGAACGGGCTGTCTGTGCCGACGAGCAGGCGGTCCGCCCCGAACCGGTGCACGAGCAGCCGCAGGTGCTCGGCATCGAGGACCAGCGTGTCGACGTAGAGCCGGCGGACCAGCGCGTCCCACTCCCCGACGGGAGCGACGAGCCGCAGCCGCGGGTAGACCCACGGAAAGGCGCCGCACCCGTGCGTGAGTGCGACGCGCAGGCCCGGGTGCCGCGCCAGCACCCCGCCGAAGACGAGCGCGAACGCCGCGGCGGCGGCGTCGACCGGCATGCCCAGCCCGATCTCGATCTGCCGCCCGGACCGGCGCAGCACGTCCCGCCCCCGGGCGACGGGGTGGACGAGGACGGCCGCACCGGCCGCCTCGCAGGCGGACCACACCCCGGCGAACCCGTCGGCGTCGAGGTCGAGCCCACCCATCCGCGTCCCGACCTCGACCCCGCGCAGCCCGAGGGCCAGGCACCGAGCCAGCTCGCCCGCCGGGTCGGCCGCGGGCAGGCACCCGAGCCCGATCAGGCGGCCGCCCGACGCAGCGCAGGCGCCGGCGATCGCGTCGTTCACGGAGCGGGCGTAGAGGGGCTCGTCCGACCACGCCTGCTCCATGACCTCCGGCACCGGCGAGAGCACCTGGTGCGACAGCCCCACCCGGTCCATCCCGGCCAGCCGCTCGCCGACGTCCCACAGCGCGGACGGGACCGTGCGCGACCCCCCGTCGGCCGTGACGATCCGGCCGCCGCCCGCCGCGTCCACGACGAGCCGCGGAGCACCGCTGGGGAGCTCGGGCAGGTCCGTGCCCAGGTGGTGGGCGTGGACGTCCACCGAGCGGTACGGCACGCCGTCCATCACGCGGAGCCCATCACGCGGAGCCGGGGCGCGGCATCGGCGACACCAGCCCGCCGAACACCGACAGGTCCTCGCGAAGGACGGCGCCGCCGCTGCGGACGGGCAGCGCGTCGATCAGCACGAACAGGATCCGGACCGGCTCGTCGCCGCGCGGCACCCAGGCGTGCATGGTTCCCCGCTGCACCAGGACGTCGCCCGCCCTCAGCTCCTCGACGACCTCACCGCTGTCGAGCACCATGTCGAGCCGCCCCGAGAGCACGACGGCGACGTCCTGCGTCTCGGTGCGGTGCATGTACAGGCGCTCGGGCTCCGCCGGGTCGAACTCCGCGACGCGGAAGAGCACGCGCGACCCCGGCGGGCCGGGGACGCCGTCGTCGAAGGCCTCCTCGTCGTTGTCCGCGGGGAACTGCCCCGTGCACCACGCGACGCGCGCCTCGTAGCCCGGCAGCCGGGGCTCGGAGCCGACGACCTCGTCGGACCGGACGACGGCCTTGCCGTCCTCGTGACCGGTCACCACCCGCCTGAACGTGAAACCCATGGCACCTCCTGTCGATCGGGCCGGCACTCAGCCGGTGGGACGGAGCGGGACGACGCCGGGCCCCGGCGTCACGGTCTGCCGGGTCTCCCCCAGCCCCTCGCCGCGCAGGGACACCACGTCGCCGGGCTGCAACCAGCGCGTGAAGTCGGCGAGCTCCGCGGTGTCGACGTGCTCGAGCAGGCAGCCGCCGGGCACCGTGCCGGAGCCGATCACCGCGCCGGGCGGCAGGTCGGTCCCGCGCGAGACGTAGGCGAGGAGCTCGCCGAACGTCCAGTCCATCTGGTCGAGCGTGCCGCGGGTCAGCTCCTCCCCGTTGACGGTCGCCGACAGCTCCGGCGCGAGGCGCCCGTCACGGCGGTGGGGCTCGAGCTCGTCGACGGTGACCAGCGCCGGGCCGAGCGTGATGGCGCTGTCCTTGCTCTTCGCCATCCCGATGCCCTGGGCCATGTCGACGACCTGGTGGTCCCGCGCGGTCCAGTCGTTGTAGAGGAGGTACCCGGCGATGTGGTCCTCGGCCCGGTCCGGGTGCAGGTCGCGGCCTCCGACGCCGATCACCGCGCCGACCTCCAGCTCCAGGTCGAACATCGTCGACCCGGGCGAGACGGGGACGTCGTCGTGCGGGCCGACGATCGCGTCGGCGTTGGCGAAGTAGAACGCCGGGCTCCGCGACCACACCGGACCGAGCGGTCCCTCGCGGCCGAGCGCGCGGTAGCACCCGCGCAGGTGGTCCAGGAAGCACAGTCCGTCCCGCACCGACGGCGGACGGCGCAGTGGCGCGTGCAGCCGGACGTCGGCCAGCCCGCGGACCTCGGCCGGCGCGCGGCGGGCGTCCTCACCGGCCTCGGCGAGGTTCCCGCCGGCCAGCAGCGCCTCCAGCGTCGTGCCCGCGGCGAGGCCGCGGACGGTCTCTCCGTCGACCAGCCCCGTGCGGACGCCGTCGGCGCCCTCGTAGGTCACCCACCTCACGACGCGGCCCTCCCGAGCGGGCTGCCGACGGCGGCGCCGTCGGTCCGGCCGGGCACCGACGGCTCGGGGGACCCCCGGCCGAGGTACAGCGGGATCGCCGGGACCGCGAGCGCGGCACCGAGCGTCAGCACGCAGGCGAACAGGACGACGTACATGGGCGCGGTGAGGCCCAGCGCCGCGATCAGCCCGACCAGGACCAGGCTCATGAGCCCGCCGAGCACGGCGACCACGATGTTGTAGGTGACCGAGTAGCCGGTCTGCCGGACCTGTGTCGGGAAGATCGAGGACACCAGACCCGGGATCGCGCTGACGATCGCCCCGGCCGCCAGCGCGGCGGGCAGCTGGATCCACAGCGCGGTGGCCGAGCCGGCGGGCAGGGTCGGGAGGACCAGGAACAGCAGCACCGTGGTGGCCGCCGTCAGCCCCGATCCCCACAGCAGCTCGGTCCGCCAGCCCCAGCGGTCGGCCACCCAGCCCCAGAAGGGCATCGACACCATCGCGCCGGCGATCGCGATCAGGCTCGCCCCCAGTGCCGTGGTCGCCGGGACCTGCAGCGAGGTCTGGAGGTAGGTGGGCCAGAACGTGAAGTAGGTGATGTTGACCATCGAGAGCGCCGCCACGAGCAGCGCGCCGAACAGGACCGCCCGGCCGTGGAGGCGCAGCACGTCCCGCACGGGCGTCGACCCGGCCCGGCGCTCCTCCTCGACCTGCTGCTGGAACGCGGGCGTCTCGTCGAGCCTCCGGCGCAGGTAGATCGACACCACGCCGAGCACGCCGCCGATGATGAACGGCAGCCGCCACGCCAGGGACGGGACGCTCGGCACCAGGTGGGTGGCCACGATGCCGCTGAGGAAGGCCATCGATGCGCCGAGCAGGAACCCGCCGTAGGCCATCATCTGCTGGAGCGCGCCCGCCCGGGCCACCCGGTCGCGCTCGGCGTGCTCGGTGACGAAGACCGCCGCCGCCGGCAGCTCGCCGCCCACCGCGCAGCCCTGGGCGATCCGCATGAGGATCAGCAGCGCCGGGGCGGGCCAGCCGACCTGCTCGTAGGTCGGCAGCAGGCCGATGACGAGCGTGGCCGCCGACATCACCACGACGGTGAGGACGAACAGCCGCTTGCGGCCGACCCGGTCGGCGACGCGGGCGATGAGGATGCCCGCGACCGGCCGGATCAGGAAGCCGACCGAGTAGATCGACAGCGTCTGCACCAGCCGGAGGGTGTCCGAGGTCTCGGGCGGGAAGAACGCCGCACCGATGAGCGTCGCCACGTAGAGGTAGACGACGAAGTCGTAGTACTCGAGTGCGGCGCCGAGCGAGCCGAGACGGATGTTCCGCCTCGCCACACGGGCTCCGGCCCCCGGGGATGAGTGCTCCATTGCCTCACGTCCTTCCGTCGGTCGCTCCCCCGCAGCGGGAGCTGCGCGGGCCTTGCCGGGACGCCGCATCCGCGCGCGCGGCCGTGCCACCGGGCACCGCGTCGGTGCTCGGCGGGGGTCCGGGCCGTCGTGGAGCGGCCGGTGTCAGTCGTCGAAGTCGACGGCCGCGTGCGGCCAGTCGACCGCGTCGAGGAGGTGCGCGTGGGACTCCTCGGCCAAGCGGCGCACGCGGTCGAGGTCGACGCCGAGCAGCCGGCCGTCCCACTTCACGATCCGGCCGTCGACCAGCACCGTGTCGACGCAGCCGATGTCGGCCGCCTGGACGACGGAGCAGAGGACGTTGTTGCGCGGGAACAGCTGCGGCCGCGTGGCGTCGAGCAGGACGACGTCGGCCTTCTTGCCCGGGGTCAGCGACCCCGCCACGGCGCCCACCCCGCAGTTGTCGGCGCCGCGCTGCGTGGCGGACTCCAGGATCTCCCGCAGCGACGCCGACTCCGCGCCGCTGCGGTGCTCGTCGAGGCGCTGCACCGTGTAGAGCGCGCGCATCTCGGCGAACATGTCGATCCCGTAGGTCATCGGGTTGTCGTTGCTGATCCCGGGGCGCAGGCCCAGCTCCACCCATTCGCCGTAGGGGATCTGCCCGTAGCGGAACTGCGACTCGATCCGCGGGCAGACGTTCACCTGCGATCCGTTGTCGACGATCAGGCGGCGCTGCTCGGGGCTGCAGAAGTTGGCGTGGTTGATCGCCTCGCGCCCGTCGAACGACCCGTCCGCGTACAGCCGCTGCAGGTCCTGCCGGTAGATGCCGGTGTCGAAGGAGAACCAGACGTCGAGGTCCCTGCGGATCCGGACGAGGTCGGTGAGGTCGTCGGCGCCGACGGCGAACAGCCGCAGGGTGCACAGGTCGTCGTCGCTGCCGAAGTGCTCCTTGCGCAGCCGGGCGACGTCGTCGGGGAAGGACCCGGCCCAGTCGCCGGAGCGGGGCGCGCCCACCGCGTGGACGCCGCGCAGACCGGACTCGCGCAGGGCCGCCACCGAGGCGTCCGAGTGCTCCGGCGAGCGGGCGTTGTGCATGTTGTCGACGACGGTCGTGATGCCGCCGTCGAGGGCCGTGAGCAGCGTGAGCAGCGTGCCGGCGTAGACGTCCTCGGGGCGGCAGGCCGGGCCGAACAACCGGTGCGCGGTGTACATGTAGCTCCTGCTGGAGACCGGGGCACCGCCGATCGGGTCCTCGGTCGTCTGCGGCACGTTCTCCGGGATGATCCGGCCCAGCGCCCCTTCCCAGCAGTGGATGTGCGGGTCGGCGAAGCCCGGGACGACGATGCGGTCGCGGGCGTCGACCACCGTGGCGCCCTCGGTCGGCAGGGACTCCCCCACCGCGGCGATGCGGTCACCGACGATCAGGACGTCACCGCGCGCGAGGTCGCCCACCGCCGGGTCCATCGACACGACGCTCCCGCCCTGCAGCAGGATCCGCTGGTCGACCTCCGCGGCACCGGAGGCGTGCCGCTCCAGCAGCGCCCGCAGCGGGCCGTTCGTCGGATCTGTCGTCACGGAAATCCCTCGCTCCCCTGCTGAATCGCCTGTGAATGGACCCTAGCAGCGGTGGAGCGCCGTTCCCGATACCGATTTCCGATACCCTGCATTCCTGCATAGAATGGATATTCTCCCGGAATCGGGGCGGAACCGGACCGGGGCCGGGTGCGGCCTAGGATCGGCCGATGATCCGCTCCACCGCCGTCCGCACGGTCGCCGCTCCCCCGGACCAGGTCTGGGGGGTGCTGGCCGACCACGAGGGCATGCGCACGTGGGTCCCCGGGCTCCGGGTGGCGGTGACGAGGCCGGGCACGAGCGAGACCGGCGGCGTCGGCACCGTGCGGAAGGTCGGGTTCGGGATCGCCGGACCGATCGTCGAGGAGGTCGTGGCGTTCGAGCCGGGCCGGCGCCTGGGCTACCGGGCGCTGGCGGGCGTGCCGCTGAAGGACTACCGCGGCGAGGTCGTGCTGAGCCCCGCGGGCGCGGGCACCGAGATCCGCTACACCGTCGAGGCCGAGCAGCGGCTGCCGTTCGGCGAGGCGCTCCTGGTGAGGGGCCTCGCCGCCGGGCTGCTGTCGGGGCTGGTGCGCGGGGTGCGGGCCGGCGGGGTCCGGTAGGCCCCTACGGGATGAGCCGCAGCGCCCGGGCCCGGACGACGGCCTCGAAGCGGGTGTGGGCGTCGAGCTTGCGCATCGCGCCGCGCAGGTAGGCCTTGGCCGTCTCCGGCTTGATCGACAGCCGGGTCGCCGCCTCCTGGTTGGTGCAGCCCAGGGCGATCTGCGCCAGGACGTCGACCTCGCGCGCCGACAGCCGGACGACGGTGCCGGACGCGGCCGCGGTCCCCGTGCCGACGTGGGCGAGGCGCTTCGAGAGG
Source organism: Pseudonocardia broussonetiae (assembly GCF_013155125.1). Taxonomy (NCBI): domain Bacteria; kingdom Bacillati; phylum Actinomycetota; class Actinomycetes; order Pseudonocardiales; family Pseudonocardiaceae; genus Pseudonocardia; species Pseudonocardia broussonetiae. The sequence goes on from NZ_CP053564.1 coordinate 909,186, forward strand.
TCGGCGATGCGCTGGGACAGGCCCGCGTCGGAGATGAGCTGGGCGACGGCGCGCAGCTCGGCGTGCAGCGCGCGGATCTCCTCGAGGCTGGCGACGTCGCGCACGTGCTCCGGCGCGACGGTGGCGACGACCTCGGCGTCCCGCATGCGGCGGCGGACCTCGTCCTGCACGGTGAGCTCCGTGCTCAGGCGCCGGCCCGCGCTGAGGATGGCCGACTTGCTGCGGTCGCCCAGGGCGTTGCGGTCGCGGGTGGCGACGTAGATCAGGCCGGCCAGCCGGTCGCGGACCATGACCGGGGCGGCGGCGATCGAGGCCAGGCCCTCCGACAGCACCCAGGTGTCGTACTCGTGGGTGATGGTGTCGGCGGTGCGGTAGTCGTTGACCGCGGCCGGCCGGTTCTCCGCGATGACCCGCCCGCCGAGGCCGGAGCCGGCCCGGACCTCGAGGCTGTGCAGGTTGTTCGTGCGCGTGCCGCGGAACTCGCTGAGCACGGCGGTCGAGCCCTCCACGAACGCCCCGAACGCGACCGGGAGACCGGACTCGGTCTGGACCGCACGGAGCGCGGCACGGAGTGCTCCCCGTGCGTCGAAGCCGGCGTGCGCGGATGACGTGCTCATCGGAACCGCCTTTGGTTCGGGAGCCTTGCGGTGCACCGCGCGGCGACGGCGCGCCGGGTGGTGCCGAGCAGACGCCGTCGGCCCGTCCGGTGGGACGGGCCGACGGCGGGGGGACGGACGTGACGCGCCGGCCCGGGAGGAGAATGCCCGGGGCCGGCGCGCCACTGCACGGGGAGCCTGCTGCTAGTCGAACGGCCCGTTGAGCAGGCCGCCGACCGGACCCTCGACGTAGCGGGGGTCGACGGGCGGGAACTCGTTCTCGACGCCGTTGGCGCCGTCGGGCCGGTTGTCACCGTTCAGGGCGTCCGTGCCCTGGAAGGTGAGCTCACCGAGGATCGCGGTGACCGAGCTGCCGACCTGGCCCGGGTTCTGCGTGCTGGGGTAGCCGGCGTTGCTGTCCTCGTCGGCGGCGGCGACGCCGGCTCCGAGCAGCAGCAGGGCACCTGCTGCCGTCGCCAGGGTGATGCGCTTGGCAGTGCTCATGGGCTTCGTCCTCTTCTCTACGGGAAACGTGGAAAGCACGGCGGGCCCCCGGGACCGGGGGCCCACCGGATCACATGTTCTCGGCGCCCGCGTAGATCGCTTCGCGGATGCGGTTGTAGGTGCCGCAGCGGCAGATGTTGCGGATCTCCTCGATGGCGGCGTCGTCGAGCTTGCGGCCCTCGTCGGCGCACTGGCGGACCTTGGCCACCGCGGCCATGATCTGGCCGGGCTGGCAGTAGCCGCACTGCGCGACGTCCTTCTCGATCCACGCTTCCTGCATGGGGTGCAGGTCGGAGCCGACGGTGTCGGCGAGGCCCTCGATGGTGGTGATCTCGTCGTCGGCGGAGATGTCGGCGACGGAGACCGAGCAGGGGTTGAAGGCCTTGCCGTTGATGTGGCTGGTGCAGGCCTTGCAGACGTTGATGCCGCAGCCGTACTTGGGTCCGGTGACCCCGAGCAGGTCGCGGATCACCCAGAGCAGGCGGACGTCGTCGTCGGCTTCGACGGTGACGGACTCACCGTTGAGGTTGAAGGTGTGCTGTGCCATGTCTGGCTCCTCAGAAGGTGAAGTCGAGGCCGTTGCGGGGCGACTCGGGGATGGGCGGCGAGGTCGGGTACTGCGTGAAGCCCTCCGGGAACGGCTCCTTGTGCAGGACCGGCGTGTACTCCGGCTCGACGCCGGTGGCCCGGCGGAACGCGTTCACGACCGCGGACATGGTGGCCGCGACCGAGACCTCACCGGCACCACCGGGCTCGGGGTACTCGGAGTCCTCGATCAGGATCACGTTGACCTCGGGCGGGGTGTTCCACTGCCGGGTGTAGAAGTAGTTGTCCCAGCTCGCCTCGACGAACGACCCGTTCTCCAGGTGAAGACCCGCGGTCATGGCGTTCGCGATGCCGTCGTTGATGCCGCCGAGCACCTGGCCCTCGAAGCCGGTCGGGTTGAGCAGCAGCCCGGGGTCGACGACGAAGGTGACCTTGGTGACGCGGGGACCGGTGCGGCCGGAGCGGACCTGCCGGTTCACCGTCTCGGGCCGGGCGTCGATCTCCACGACGCAGGCCGTGGCGCACTTGTACTCCTGGTGGACGCCGATGCCCTGGGCCATGCCCTCCGGCATCGACTTGCCCCAGTCGGCCTCGTCGGCCGCGCGCTGGATGACCTTGCGCAGGCGGTCGGTCTTGACGAACTCGGTCCGGAACTCGACCGGGTCCTTGCGCAGCCGCTCGGCGATCCGGTCGATCATCAGCTCGCGGGCGGTGCAGGTGTCCGGGCCGTAGACGTTGCGCGTCGAGCCGGTGTTGAAGCCGTAGTTGGTCTCGACCATGAGCCGGGTGTTGACGCCGAAGTTGTAGGGCGTGTGGACCGAGATCTCCCAGAAGGTCTCGGACACCCCCAGGTTGCCGCCCGGCGCCTTGATCAGCTGCGACGAGAGCACGTCGGTCAGACCCTCGTCGACCTCCATGTTGACGCCGGAGTAGCGGAGCTCGAAGCTCGCCACCGCGTCGTCGGTGACCACGGCGCGGACTCGCGTGACGCACAGCGGCTTCACCCGGCCCTGGCGGCAGTCGTTGGCGCGGTCCCACATCAGCTTGACCGGCTTGCCGATGGCCTTCGCGGCCTCCGACGCCTCCTGGACGTGGTCGTTGAACAGGCGGCGGCCGAACGAGCCACCGCCCGGGACGACGTGGAAGGTGACGTCGTTGACGCCGATGCCGAGCTTCTGCGACACGATCTTCGCGCCGGCGATCGGGCTCTTCGCCGGGGCCCAGACCTCGGCCTTGCCGTCCTTGAAGGACACGATCGCGCAGTTGGTCTCCAGCGCGGACCCGTTGCGGGAGTAGTGGACCAGCTCCTGCTCGAGGGTCTTGCCGGGCACCGCGGGCGCCACCAGCGGCAGCTCGGCAGCGCGCAGCCCCTCGACGATGTCCTCGTCGTTCTTGCCGGCGACGGTGCCGGGGTTCCAGTTCAGCTCCAGCGCGTTCACGCCGTCGATGGCCTGGCCGAAGGTCAGCGCACGGACGGCGATGCCGTTGCCGATCGGCGCGACATCGGTGACGCCGGGCATGTTGCGGACCTCGTCGAGGTTCGAGGGCCCGCCGTCGGGGAAGCCGTTCAGGTCGGGCGCCCGGCAGATCACCGTGGGCAGCGCGTCGGGCACCTGGATGTCCATGGCGAACTTCTTCGCCCCGGTGACCATGGCGCGCGCGTCGTCCTTGATGCGCGACTTGCCGAGGACCTTGAACTCCTCCTGCGGCTTGAGGAGGACCTCGACCGGCGTGGTGACCGGCACGGCCGCCAGCCTGCTCAGCTCGCCGAAGCCGATCGCCTTGCCGGCGGTGTCGGTGACGGTGAGACCCAGGGTCTCGAGCTCCCGCGCCTCGGAACCCAGCGCCAGCGCAGCCGCCTCGAGCAGCGCGCCCTTGGCGATCGCGGCCGCGACCCGGACCGGGGTGAACAGCGAGTAGGTCGTGCTGGACCCACCGGTGAGCTGGTTGAAGACCAGCTCCGGGCGGGCGTCCGCCAGCGTGACGTCGACGTCGCTCGGGTCGATGCCCATCTCCTCGGCGATGACCATCGCGAAGAGCGTCTGGATGCCCTGGCCGTTGTCCGAGCGCGGCAGCGCGAACGCCACCCGGCCGTCCTCCTTCACCTCGACCCTGAGGAGGGGGTTGGTCGGGACGCAGGCGTCGCGGTACGCGTCGACGAACTCGTAGTACTCGGGAGTCTGCGGCGGCGACGGCAGCGCGGCGGCGCTCGCCTCCGCTCCACCCCAGGCGGCCTGCCGGCCGACGTCCGCGACGACGACGAGCGTCGGCGCGGCGACCAGGTAGCCGAGGAACTTCCGGCGGTTGACCGACATCAGCCCGGAGCCGAAGATCTTGCGCTGGTCGCGGGGTGTGGTGGTGCCTGCGCTGTGAGCGGGCATCGTCGTCCTCTCGTTACTTGATCCCGGCCGGATGCGGGGGGGGAGCGAATCCGGTTCGAGACAGCTTGTGCCAGTAACGAAGCCCGTTCGGCCGCGATACGCGGGGGAGGTCGGGTACCCACCCCCACCCCCGCCCCGTCGTGGTGGCGGGAGACACAGCGACCTGCAGTTCTCAGGTGACCCTTACCAGCACCTGCTAGGCCATTCGGGCTAGTGTTCCGCATCTGCGGATTCGCCGAAACATGCCTGGAACCACCCTTTCGGGGGTGGGTCGGCGCCGTGACCTGCACCCTGCGGGCGTCCCCGGGCTGCACGGGTGGGCGGCGCGAACTGCCGATCGCGGGAGTCCTCGGCCCGCTGGGCACGACCTTGCGGACCGGGATGGGCGGCCTCAGGCACCGACGAGCTCCAGCAGCGCGTGCAGGTGCGCGGCGCCGGCGAGGGCCGAGCGCGACCGGCGGGCCAGGGCCGCCCGGCGGGCGTCGAGTGCGGCCGCGGCGGCGGACGGGTCGCCGCCGCCGCGCAGCTCGTCCATGACGGGCGCGATCGCGGCGAGCGGGAGGCCGCCGCGGCGGAGCTGGTGGACGACGTGGGCGTCGCGGACGTCGTCAGGGCCGTAGCGCCGGTGCCCCGTGGACGGGTCGCGCCCGGGCCGCAGGAGCCCCGAGCGCTCCCAGCGGCGCAGGGTCGCGGGCCGCAGGCGCAGGCGGTGCGCGACGGCCGAGATCGGCTCGCTCCCCCGGCGGGTCACCGGCGCAGGCCCGCCGAGCCGGTGCAGCAGGCCCGCGACGGTCTCCACCACCGCGCGCTCGGCGTCCAGCGCGGCGTGGGCGGCGTCGAGCCGGGCCAGGGCGCCGTCGACGTCCCCGGCGTGCACGCGGCGCAGGACCTCCCGGGCGGCGGGGTAGCCGTGCCCGCCGACGAGCGCGAGGTAGGCCCGCAGCGAGGCGGCGTGCCGCTCGTCGTAGACGCGGTACCCGGCGGCGGTCCGCGCGGCCGCGGGCAGGACGCCGGCGGCCTCGTGGTTGCGCACCGCCTGCGTCGAGAGCCCGTGCTCCCGGGCGAGCTGCACCGTCCGCACCGGTCACCTCCTCCGCTGCGTTGAGGGTTGACAACCCCCGAGCTGCTGATCCGTGGGCCGAACCGCCAATGGGAGGTTCAAGGTTACGGTTCAGGGGGTGCACCTCGACGACGTCCTGGCCCTGCTCGACCACCGCACCCGGCTGCTCGCCCTCACCGAACCCCTGCACGGGCAGCAGCACGTGCCGCTGCTGCGCAACGCCCTGCTCGCCGCGCTCGTCGACCGGGCCGGGTACCGGTCGGTCGCCGTCGAGAGCTGCTGCCTGCGCGGCGCCCGGCTCGACGCGCTGCTCGCCCGTGGTGTCGAGCCCGACGACGCCCGGCGCGACGCCGGCTTCAGCCACGGATGGGGCCCCGGCCGCGGCAACCGCGAACTGGTGGCGTGGATCGCCGCGCACAACCGCGCCGCCGCACCGCGCGACCGGGTGCGGTTCAGCGGCTTCGACGCGCCGCTGGAGTCGAGCGGCGCCGACTCGCCCCGCGACGCGCTCGAGCAGGTCCACGGGTTCCTGCAGGCGCGGGGCGCGACCGCACTGCCCGCGTGGGACCGGATCGCGGACCTCCTCGGGCCGGACGCCCCGTGGAGCGACCCGGCCGTGATCCGGGACCCGGCCCGCGGGAGGGGGGCGACGCCCGCGGCGGCGGAGCTGACCGTCGTGGCCGGGGAGCTGGCCTGGCGCCACGCGACGACCGCCCCGGACGGCCCCGACGACGACGCCTGGTGGGACGCCGCCGCCGCGGCCCGCTCCGCCACCGGACTGCTGGCCTACCACCGGCTCCTCGTCCTGGACGACGCGTACCGCGTGCAGCGGCTCGCCGCCCAGCGCGACGCGATGATGGCCGCGAACCTGGCCGCCGTCGTCGAGCGGGAGCGCGGGCGCGGCCCGACGCTCGTGTTCGCCCACCACGGCCACCTGCAGCGCGGTCCGAGCGCGATGACGATGGGCGTCGAGCTGGTCTGGAACGGGGCGGGCGCGCTCCTGGGCCCGCGGCTCGGGCCGGAGCTCACGGTGCTCGGCACGCTGGTCGGCGCCGCCCCGGAACGGGGCATCGGCGCGCCGGAGCCCGGGACGGTGGAGCGGGTCCTGCTCGACGCGCACCCCGGCGGCGCGGTCCTGCGATCCGCCGAGGCCCGCCGGCTCGCCGCCGGGGCCGGCACGCGGGCACCCGCCCCGCCCCCCGTCGGCTACTCCGGGGCCGACGACGCCCTGCTCGCCGGGCTCGACCTCGTCTGGCTGCTGCCCGAGCTCACCGCGTGATCGGTAGCGTCGGGGCCATGAGCCTCCCGGTACCGCGGCGGATCACCGTCCCCGGCACGACGCTGCCCGAGATCACGCTCTCGGTCCACGACACCGGCGGCGACGGCCCGGCCGTGGTCCTGCTGCACGGCTGGCCCGACCGCGCCGAGCTGTGGAGCCACCAGGTCGACGCCCTCGCCGCCGCCGGGTACCGGGTCATCGCCCCCGACCTGCGCGGCTTCGGGGAGTCCGACCGGCCCGCCGAGGTCGAGCACTACCGGATGCGGACGCTGCGCGCGGACGTGCTGGGCGTGGCCGACGCGCTCGGCGTCGACCGCTTCGCCCTCGCCGGGCACGACTGGGGCGCGTCGCTGGGGTGGGCGCTGGCGCTGGCGTCGGACCGCGTCACGCGCTACGCCGCGTTCTCCGTCGGGCACCCCGCCGCGATGGCCACCGCGGGCTTCGCGCAGAAGGCGATGTCCTGGTACATGCTGTGGTTCCAGTTCCCGGGCGTCGCCGAAGAGGTGGTGCCCGCCGACGACTGGCGGTTCCTGCGGTCCTGGGGGCACGCCGCCTTCCCCGACGGGCACCCGCTCCCGGAGCGCCAGATCGCCGACCTGGCCCGCCCGGGGGCGCTGACGGCCTCGCTCAACTGGTACCGCGCCAACATCGACCCGGCGACCTTCGTGCGGTTCGAGCCGCCGCGCCTGCCCCCGGTGCGGGTCCCCGTCCTGGGCGTGTGGAGCGACGAGGACCTCGCGCTGACCGAGGCGCAGATGCGGCGCTCCGCCGAGTTCTGCGCCGACTTCCGCTACGAGACGGTGCCGGGGTGCGGGCACTGGATCCCGCAGGAGGCCCCGGAACGGGCGACGGAGCTCCTGCTGGACTTCCTGGGTTAGCGGGGACTCAGCCGCGCAGCGCCCCGGCGAAGACCTCCACCAGCGCGGTCGCGGTGCGGGCGAAGCCGTTGTTCAGCGCCGGGCTCAGCGTCACGACCCGGCCCGCCCGCACCGCCGGCAGCGCCTGCCAGGTGGGCACGGCGGCCAGCTCCTCGGGCGCGGCGGGGTTGCTGGCCTGCAGGAACAGCACGTCGGCCTCGGCGAGCACCGAGAAGGTCTCGGGCGCCACGGCGAACCCCGGCTCCGCACCGCCCGGGTCGTGGAAGGCCAGGTCCATGCCGAGGTCGGCGCCCACCGTCGTGGCGAGGGTGTCGGTCCACACCAGCGCCGAGGCGCCGTAGGCGAGCATCGCGACCCGGCCCCGCGCAGCGACGTCGCCGAGCTCCGCGCGGGCCCGGCGCACGGCGTCGTCGTAGCCGCCGACCAGCGCGTCGGCCTGCGCCCGCCTGCCCAGCAGCTCCGCCTGGGTCAGCAGGTCCTCCCGCCAGCTGCCGCTGCGCGCCGTGACCGGCAGCACCGGGGCGATGGCGGCGAGCAGGTCGTTGCCGTAGAAGTCGGCGGCGGCCGCGTCGGCCGGCTGCAGGATCAGGTCGGGCGCGAGCGCCGCGATCTCCTCGTAGTCCATCGCGTCGTAGGCGGACCGCAGGATCGTGACGTCACGGGTCTCCGGCGACGCGAGGTGCGGCGCGATCGCCCGCTCCGCGCCGAACAGCCCCGTCGCGATCACGGGGTAGCCGGCGGACAGCGCGAACTCCAGGTCGCCGCGCCCCTCGACGACCAGCACCCGCTCCGGCTGCGCCGGCACCGTGGCGACGACGTCGAGGTAGCGGAAGTCGACGGTGCCCGACAGCGGCGCCGCGGGCGGCGTCGACGCGCAGCCGCTCAGCAGCCCGGCGGCCGCGAGCCCGGCCAGGAACTCCCGACGGGTGGCGGCGCTGGTGTCCGGACGCTCGAGGAGCGCGGTGGTCATGGCAGTACCTCCGTGATCGGGAACCGGGCGCCGTATTGAACACAGGCTCACCTAACTTCCACAAGACCGCGGGCGGTCCTACTGTGCCGGGGTGCGCGTCGACGATCTCCGCTCCCTGCCCCTGTTCGGCGACCTCGCCGACGGCCAGATCGCCCAGCTGGTCGCGGCCGGGACCGTCGTGCGGATCGAGCCCGGCGTCGAGCTGTTCCGCGAGGGCGAGCCGGCCGACTCCTGGTGGGCGCTGGTCGACGGGCAGATCGAGCTGAGCCGCCGCGTCGGCCGCGAGGAGACCGTGGTCGGCCGGATGGACGGCCCGGGCCGGTGGGCCGGTGGGTTCCGCGCCTGGGACGAGCGCGGCGTCTACCTGGCGACCGGCCGCGGCACCGTCGAGGGCCGCGTGCTCCGGGTGCCCGCCGCGGCGCTCGGCGAGCTGGCCGCGGAGTGGTTCCCGTTCGGCAGCCACCTCATCAGCGGGCTCTACCACACGGCGCGCTCGATCGAGTCGACCGCGCGGCAGCGCCAGTCCCTCGTCGCGCTGGGCACGCTCGCCGCGGGCATCGCGCACCAGATCAACAACCCCGCGGCCGCCGCCGGCCGGGCGGTCGACGAGCTCGACGAGGCGCTGCGGACGCTCGTGTCGTCGCTCGGACTGCTGGCCGGGGAGGACGTCTCGGCCGCGCAGTTCGTCGCACTGGACGCGCTGCGCGGCGAGCTGGCCTCGCGCCCGGTCGTCACCGACGCGCTCGCCCTGTCCGACCTGGAGGGCGACCTCGAGTCGTGGCTCGACGACCACGACGTCGAGCGCGGGTGGCTGCTCGCCCCGGCGCTGGCCGCCGCGGGCGCCGATCCCGCCTGGTGCGAGCGCGCGGCGGGCGCCGTCGACGGTGCGGCGCTGGGTCCCGCGCTGGAGTGGGTGGCCAGCACGGTCTCGGCCACGGCGCTGCTCGCCGAGCTCAAGGAGTCGACCGGGCGGATCTCCGAGCTCGTCGGCACCGTGAAGTCCTACTCGCAGATGGACCGCGCCTCGATGCAGCGCGTCGACGTGGCGGACGGGATCGACAGCACGCTGGCGATGCTCGGCCACCGCATCGGCGGCGGCGTCACCGTCGTCCGGGACTACGCGTCCGGGGTGCCGCCGATCGACGCCCACGCGGGCGAGCTGAACCAGGTGTGGACCCACCTCGTCGACAACGCCCTCGACGCCATGGACGGCACCGGCACGCTCCGCGTGGCGGTACACCTCGACGGCACCGACGTGGCGGTGAGGGTCGCCGACACCGGCCCGGGGATGGCGCCCGAGGTCGCGGAGCGCGCGTTCGACGCGTTCTTCTCGACCAAGGACGTCGGGAAGGGCACCGGGCTGGGCCTGGACATCGCCCGCCGGATAGTGGTGGAGCGCCACCGCGGGTCGATCGCGATCGAGTCCCGTCCGGGCGAGACGGTCCTCCGGGTGCGCCTGCCGACCGATTGACATTCGATAGATACCTGTTGATACTCGCCGCATGTCGAGGATCAACCGTGCCGTGCTGCCCCTCCGGCTCGTCCTGGTCGCCCTGTTCGCCGTGGTGCTCCTGTTCCAGGTGCTGGTGGTGGTGGGACTGCAACCGGGCGAGGACGGACCGGGCCGGTTCACCTACCTGCTGTGGATCGTGATCCCGCTGGCGGTGCTCGGGCTGCTCTGCGTCCAGGTCGTCATCGCGTGCACGTGGAAGCTGCTGACGCTGGTGGTCCGGGACCGGATCTTCAGCGAGGACGCGCTGCGCTGGGTCGACGCGATCGTCTGGACGAACGTGGCGGGGCTGGTGGTCATCGCGATCGGGTTCGTCCCCGCCTTCATCATCGCCGACGGCGACGACGCCCCCGGCGTCGCCGCGATCCCGCTGCTGATGGGGCTCGTCGGCTCCGCCGTGCTGCTGCTGATGATCGTGATGCGCGCGCTGCTGCGGCAGGCCACGACGCTGCGCTCGGACATGGAAGCGGTCATCTGATGGCGATCGTGGTGCGGATCGACGTCGAGCTGGCCCGGCGGAAGATGAGCGTCGGCGAGTTCGCCGAGAAGGTCGGGCTCACGCCGGCCAACGTGGCGGTGCTCAAGAACGGCCGGGCGAAGGCGGTGCGCTTCAGCACCCTGGAGGCGATGTGCCGGGTGCTCGAGTGCCAGCCGGGTGACCTGCTGGAGTGGGTCGACGACGACCGCTCCCCGACCTCGACGGCCGCCACCGGTGCCTGACCCCGTGGAGCTCCTGCGCGCCGTGACCGAGGCCGCGCTGGCCTCGCCGTGGCTGCTGGCGGTGATCGTCGGGATGGCCGTCGTCGACGCGCTGCTGCCCGTCGTGCCGAGCGAGGCGCTGATCATCGCCGCCGGGGTGGCCGCCGTGACCGGGGAGCAGGACCTCGTGGCGGTGATCGCGGCGGCCGCCACGGGGTCGTTCCTCGGCGAGTGCGCGGGCTACCTGGTCGGGCGGCGGATCGGCCCGGCCGTACGGCACCGGTTCCCCGCCGAGCACTACCACCGGGCGGCCTGCCTGCTGGAGCGGCGCGGGGGCCTGGTGCTGCTCACCGCGCGGTTCGTGCCGGCCGGGCGCACCGTCGCCACCCTCGCGTCCGGGGCGACCGGCTACCCGGCGGCGCGGTTCGTGGGGTTCACCGCAGTGGGGACCGTGCTGTCGGCGGCCTGGCAGGCGCTGCTGGGGTTCGTCGGCGGGGCGGCGTTCGCCCACGACACCGTGACGGCGCTGGCCGTCGGCTTCGGGTTCGCCACGCTCGTCGGGGCGGCACTGGAGGGCGGGCGCCGGCTGATCGGTGCACGACGCGCATCGTTGCGCGTCGTGCAGCGTCGTTCCGTACGGTGGCGGTATGAGCGACTCCCCCGAACGACCGACCGAGCCGACCGACGCGGGCGTCACCTCGCTGACGCGGGTCCTGCCCGCTGACCTGACCGAGCGGGCCGCCGGGTGCCCGTTCGCGCCCGCGCCGGGCCTGGCGGAGCGGCGGGGGCGCGGGACGGTGCAGCCCGTCGCGCTGCTCAACGGGGCCGACGCGTTCCTCGTCACCGGGTTCGACGAGGCCCGCGCCGTCCTGTCCGACCCGCGGTTCAGCTCCGACCGGCTCCGCTACCCGGACGCCTCGCAGCTCACCCCGGACCAGGTGGCCGGGCTCGCCGGGCAGGACGGTCCGCCGCGGCCGCGGGTGGAGAGCCGCGAGGACGGCATGTTCGTGTTCATGGACCCGCCCGAGCACACGCGGCTGCGGCGGCTGCTCACCGGCCAGTTCACCGTCCGCCGGATGAACGCGCTGGAGGAGCGGCTGCGCGAGATCGCGACCGAGCACATCGACGCGATGGTCGCCGCGGGCACCGAGGCCGACCTCGTGCCGGCCTACGCGCTGCCGATCCCGTCGCTGATGATCTGCGAGCTGCTCGGCGTCGACTACGCCGACCGCGACGAGTTCCAGCACAACACCGCCGTCGCCCTCTCGACGCGCTCCACCGACGCCGAGCGGGCCGCGGCCGGCGGCGCGCTCTACGGCTTCATCGCGCGCCTGGTCGCCGAGAAGCGCCGCGCCCCCGCCGACGACCTGCTGTCCGGCCTCGTCCACGAGGCCGAGCCGCCGCTGACCGACGCCCAGCTGATCGATGTCGCGCTGGTCCTGCTCGGCGCCGGGCACGAGACCACCGCCAACATGCTGGGCCTGGGCGTGCTCGCGCTGCTGCAGGACCCCGCGCAGCTCGCCGCGCTGCGGGCCGACCCCGGCCTGATCGACGGCACGGTCGAGGAGCTGCTGCGCTACCTGAGCATCGTGCAGCTCGGCGTCACGCGGATCGCGCTGGAGGACGTCACCGTCGGTGGGGTGGACGTGCCGGCCGGAGCCACCGTCGTCATCGCGACGCCGGAGGCCAACCGCGACGCCCGCCACCTCCCCGACCCCGACCGGCTCGACCTGACCCGCCCCCGCGCGCCGCACCTGGCGTTCGGGCACGGGATCCACCAGTGTCTGGGCCAGCAGCTGGCGCGGATCGAGATGCGCACCGGGTTCGGCGAGCTGTTCGCGCGGCTGCCGGACCTGCGGCTGGCCGTCCCCGCCGAGGAGGTCCCGTTGCGCAACGACATGCAGATCTTCGGCGTCCACTCGCTGCCGGTGACCTGGGCGTGAGCGCCCCCGCACCGCCGGGCCGCCGCGAGCGCAAGAAGCTCGCGACGCGCACCGCCGTGAGTGCGGCGGCCCTGCGCCTGGCGGTGCGGCACGGCGTCGAGCACGTCACCGTCGAGCGGATCGCGACCGAGGCCGACATCGCGCTGCGCACGTTCTTCAACCACTTCCCGAGCAAGGAGGACGCGATCCTCGCCGCGTCGGCCGCCGGCGCCGACGCGCTCGTCGCGGAGTTCCGGTCGCGGCCGCGAGGCGAGTCGGTGTTCGGGGCGCTGCGCGAGGCGGTGCTCGTCGTCATGGACCGCACCGACGCCGCCGGGCGCGACCACCTCGCCGCGCTGCGCCTGATCCGCACCGCCCCGTCCCTGGTCCCCCACCAGCTCGCCGTGCTGGCCCGGCAGGAGACCGCGCTCGCCGCGGCCATCGGCGAACGCGTCGGGGGCGGGGTGTCGCCGGTCTACCCGGAGCTGTGCGCGGCCGCCGCGCTCGCGGCGCTGCGGGTCACGCTGGACCGGTGGCTCGGGGGCGACCCGGGCGACGCCACGCCCCCGCTCGACGTGCTGCGCGCCGACGTCGACTCGGCGCTGGCCGAGCTGGCCGCGGGGCTGGACCGGCCGGGCGCCTGACCCTCCCCGTGACCACCGGTCGAGGCTCTACCGCGGGGTCACGATGACCGGCGTGTTGGCGAGCACGACGAGCCCGACGACAGGGTTGACCACACCGGACACGACGCCCGGCATCGCCGGGTAGGTCAGTTTCACCCCGTCGGCTGCGAGACCGAACGCGTCGAGGACGACGAGCTGGCCCGCCACGATGAGGGCGTGTGCGGCCAGCACGAGGATCGCGACGAGCACGATCTGCCCCACCGTCACGCCGGCGATCACCGGAACCGCCGCCAGTGACAGGTCGAGCGCGTCGATCACCGCATCGATCCCCTCGTCCGCGAACAGCTCCACCATGTCCGGGATGATCCTCACGAGGTCGTCGGCGGTCACCGCGCTCTTCAGCGTGTCTGTGCAGGAGCGGTCCAGCTTCACGGTCACGCCGAGCGGGATGCTGGAGACCCCCGGGATGGAGACGTCGAACTCCTCGAGCGTGCTGATCGACCACTTGGCGTCGACGAGCAGGCAGCGCAGGACCTTCGCGAACGGACCAAGGGCCTTGGTGGCCGCCGCCTTGCTGACACCGGTCTGCGCAGGCCGCCTGCCAGCGGGGGCCGGACGGACGAACGCCGTGGGGATGGCGAAGTCGCCCCAGGAGCCGAGGAACCGAGCGCTGTCGCGCGCGCAGTGCGCCGCGTCCCGCAGCACCTCGTCGGCCAGCGCGTCGGCGGCCGCCCAGCTGCGCACTGCGAGGTCGTCCGGGTCCGACGCCCCGGTGCCCCACGACGTGATCGTTCGACGGAGGGACGCCTCCAGGGTGACGAGTCGGCAGTCGCCGCCGGAGCGCTTGGTCGTGAACGCCGTCCTGCGCTCCGCTCCGGCCAGGACGACGTCCGCGACCCGGCGGTCGGGAGCGGCTCCGACGGTCGCCGCATAGCCGTACATGGTCTGGTCGAGCGCGCGGCGCAGCGCGCGCGCCGAGTCACGCAGCACGTCGTCCGTCCGGATCAACCGAGCCAGCTCTTCGTACGCTGCTCCGTTGTACGGGCGCGAGCCGGCGTCGAGGACGTAGTCGGTCGGTGTCAGGCGGAGCATGCCCCGTCGACTGCGCAACCGGATCGAGGCCGATCCTCCCCCCGTCGACAGTGCGGCACTGCCGTCGGCCGACTTCACGGCACGGGGCAGGAACCTGCGGGCGGGTCCGGTGTTCGCGGTGATGGTCAGCGCGCCGACAGCGTCGCTGTACAGGCGCGAGGCGTGGTCGTCGAGGGGGAGGGTGATGGTGGGCATCGGGTGCTCCGGGTGATGGAAGGAATCGGGCCCCATCAGGGTGATCCGTGCACCCGGGCGAGCGGCTGGGTGCGAACCCGCGACTGCGGTCAGGGTTTCCCCCCGCGCTGCGACATCACGACCAGCGCACCGCTCACCCGGCCAGCTGCAGGTAGGTCAGCACCGCGAGGACCCGACGGTTCCGGTCGCGGTCGACGTCCTTCCCGGTGAGGTGCAGCTTGCAGAAGACGGCCGCGACGTAGGTCTCGACCGTCTTGCCGGACACGAACAGGTCGCGGCCGATCCCCGCGTTGGACATCCCCTGGGCCATCAGCTCGAGCACTCGACGTTCACGATCGGTGAGACTGTCGAGCTGACCTGAGAGGCGCTTGCGCCGCACCAGGGCAGCGACGATCTCCGGATCCAGTGCGGTTCCGCCGTCGGCGACGCGCCGGAGTGCGCCGAGCAGGTCAGCAGCGTTGTCCACCCGGTCCTTCAGCAGGTAGCCCACGCCCCCGTGATCGTCGAGGAGGAGCCGTTCCGCCCACGTCGTCTCCGCGTACGTCGACAGGAGCAGCAGTCCCACCGCGGGCCAGCGCTCCCGGATCTCCTCGGCCGCACGCACTCCTTCATCGGTGAAGGACGGCGGCATCCGGACATCCAGGACGCACACGTCCGGTTGCTGTTGCGCCATGTGACGCAACAGCGCCTCCGCCTCGCCGACATCGCGGAGGACCTCGAGACCGGTGGCTTCCAGCAGCAGCCGGAGACCACGACGGAAGATGCCCGAGTCGTCAAGGATCATGATCCGCACGGCAGCTCGGCCTCCACTCGGGTCCCGCTCGCCGTCGTCGACGTCACCGTGAAAGTCCCTCCGAGTGCGCTCACACGATCATTGAGACCGGCCAGACCGCCGAAGGACAGCACCCGCGCACCGCCGGCTCCGTCGTCCACCACGCACATCCCGACATGGCCGGGGCCGGCTCGCAAGCACACGCGGATGGTGCCGGCGCGGCTGTGCTTCACCGCGTTGGCCGTCGCTTCCGCCGCCACGAACCAGAGCGTGTTCTCCACAGCAGCAGGGAACCGAACGCTCCTCAGGTGTGGAGGGACGTCGATCTGCAACGGGATGGGCGCGTTGTCGGCGAGCGTGGGCAGCGCCCCCGGTAGACCGCTCTGGCTCAGGACTGAGGGATAGATCCCACGAGCGAGCCGACGCAGTTCGGCGAGCGCGGCCGACAGCTGCGCACGAGCGTCGCTCAGCGCCAGAACACGTTCGGGCTCCGTGGGGACCACCTCGGCCCGAGCGAGGGTCGCCGCGACCGCGAGGAGCTGTTGCTGGGCCCCGTCGTGCAGGTCGCGTTCGATGCGTCGCCGGGACTGCACCGCAGCTTCCACGATGCGTGTCCGGGAGCGGCGAACCTCGTCGAGGCTCCGTTTCAGGCCGGCGTGGAGTCGAGCGTTGTCGAGCGCCAGTGCCGCGGCTACCAGCACGACGCGGAGCTGCCCCGGATCGCGCGTCGTCGACTCGTGCGCCTCCACGATCCCGATCACGGCACCCTCGGTGGACCTGAGGAACCGCCGTATGCGCCCGTTCGTCGAACCCTCGCCGGTTCCCGCCCCTCGCGCGCCGAGGGACCGCGGCGCTCCCTCCGCCGGAAGCGTCAGTCGAAGGCTCGGGTCGCTGAGCGCACGCGAGAGGGCGATCTCGATGCGTACCGCGTCCCCTCCGACGGCCAGCAGGCTCTCGATCACCCTCGCACGAGCAGCCCGGCGACGAAGGGCCTCGAGCAGCAGACCGAGAGGTGCCAGCGCCAGGCAGATGAGGTTGCCCGCGCGAGCTGTCTCGTACCACTGCGCTGCGACCAGTTCCACGTCGACAACAACACGGATCAGGAGCCGAGCCGCGAAAGTGATCGCCAGAACGACGCCCACGAGGGTGACTGCGCGCACCGCGCTGCGTTCCGGCGCCGCCGCTCGGACCCACCGTTGCACCAGGGCCAGACAGGCGAAGATCGACAGGACCGTGCCGGCGAGGCCGAACACCACCTCGAACCGGTGCACCGGAAGGCCGAACGGCCCTGCGAGGGTCTCCTTCACCGTCCAGAGAACGACGAACTCGCATCCGACGGCGACCAGCAGCCAGCCGTGCCAGCGGCGAGCGACCCGCTGCCCCGGATACGTCAGCATGACGATCCCGAGTGGAGCGACCGCCCACCAGGTCGTGATGGCACCGACCGGTTCTCCGGCAGGTCCGGCGACTGCTCCCAGATCGCTGAGGAACAGGGCCGCCCCAGTGATGTAGAGGAGCAGGCCCGACCTGTTCTGCTCCCGGTCCACACGGAGGAGGTGACCGGCCACGACGAGCGTGGCGCAGGAGAGAGCAACCGTCGCCGACACGGACGCATCAGCCCCGCGCAGCACCGCAGACGACTCGGCCACGAGGACCGTGGTGATCGCTGCACACAGCACCAGCCGTTCACGTGCCCGCGTCGGACAGCGCTCTGTCCCGCTCGCCGGCCCACGGCGCCGCAGATCGAACACCTCGGTCCTCCGTTCGACCCGTTCGGGTCGCTCGCACCGACGAACCGCCCAGCCCACATCGTCGGGTCGCCGGATCAGGAGGAGGACGCACTGCGACCTGGTGCAGTGAGTACGGAGACGCAGACGGAGGCGAGTACTCCCTGGGGCCCGGGTCCGACGGGGCTCAGCGGGCCTCCAGAACGCTGCGCACCCTCACCCGCGGCGATCCCGGTGCACGCGGACGGCCCGCCGGACGGCGACGGACGCGGAACGAGCTCAGACCGCGGCGGTGCCGATCAACCCCTTGCGCGTGACCAGCGCGGTGAGCTCGGGCTCCGTCAGCGCGTCGGTGCCCTTCGGGCGGCGCGGCAGCACCATGTAGCGCGACTCCGCGCTGGCGTCCCACACCGTGATCGCGATGTCGTCGGGTAGCTCCAGCCCGAACTCCCGCAGCACCCCGCGCGGGTCGCGGACCACCCGCGACCGGTAGGCCTCGCTCTTGTACCAGGTGGGCGACGGGCCGAGCAGCGCGATCGGGTAGCAGGAGCACAGCGTGCAGACCACGACGTGGTGCTCGTCGGGGGTGTTGGCGACGACCTTGAGCCGCTGCTCCTGCAGCCCGCCCGCCATCGACAGGCCGACCTCGCGGATCGCCGTGTTCGCGTCGGTGAGCAGGCGGTCGGTGAAGCCGGGGTCGGTCCAGGCGCGGGCGGCGATCCGCGCCCCGTTGGCGGGGGTGCCGCCGGCCAGGAACTCGTCGATGCGGGTGTCGATCTCGCCGGGGTCGAGCAGCCCGCGCGACTCCAGCAGCGACTCGACGTGCCGGACCTGCGCCGAGATCGTCGAACTGGCGTGGTCACCGCTCACGACGGCACCTCCTCGGGATCGGCCTCGTGCAGGTAGTCCTCCCACAGCTCGACGACCACGGAGTGGTCGCCCGCGCCGAACAGCGCGGCCGCGGGGAAGCGGACGTGGTAGACGCCCCGGGGATCGGTGGCGCGGCCGCGCGCCCGCTCGTCGGCCAGCGGGTGCGTCCCCGCCCGCTCGACGACGGTGCCGACGGCCCCGCGGGCGTAGCGGGGCAGTCGGGTGTGCCCGTCGGGGTCGCCGGTGCGGGTGCGCACCCGTGTGCCCGGCGGGAAGCGGTCAGCCATGCGGGTGCCCGTCGGCGGGCAGCGCCAGGTCGGCGGCCCCGACCACGCCCTTCTCGGCCAGCAGCGTGCGGATCGCGGCGAACCACCGCTCGTAGTACGAGGCGGCCAGGTACTCGCCGACGGGCAGACGCTCCTGGGCGTCGCGGAACTCGTCGAGGTTGTAGATCCCGCGGCGGATCAGGGCTCCGTTGAGCGCGAAGACGTGCGCCTCCCAGTCGTCGTGGAAGGGCGGTTCGTCGGGCTCCTCCACGATCGCGGCGAAGCCCGTCATCCCGCCGACGTCGTTGATGCGACTCACGCGCTCTTCCTACCGCCCCTCAGTGCTTGCGCACCACCCGTTCCGCCTCGCCGGGCTTCCAGATGGTGACCTCCATGTGCCCGTCGACGAGCTCCACCGCGGAGGCGCCGGTGAGGTGCGCCTCGTAGAAGTGGCCGAACACCTCGCCGCGGAGGTCGAACCCGCTCTGGTCGAACAGATCCTGGGCGAAGCGCTGGTGCAGGTCGGTGTCGCGGACGTCGGACACGGAGCCGAACAGCTTGGCGTCGCCGTCGCCGACCTGCGTGTCGACGGTCGCGGTGTGCAGGCAGAAGCGCGGGTCGCGGTGCAGGTCGTGGAACTTGGTCGTGTCCGGCATCCCGATCAGCCACAAGCGGTCCTCGAACACGCTCGGTTCGATGGGGCTGATCCGCGGGGAGCCGTCGGCGCGCACCGTCGCGAGCATGCACAGCTTCCCGGTCGCGGCGTGGCGGCGTCGGAAGATCGTCGAGATGCGGGGGGCGCCCGCGGTGAAGTCCGTCCAGCTCGTCATGGTGACGACGGTAGGACCGGTCCCTGACAGCTCCTGTCAGGAATCTGCGTCACGGGTTCCCATCGCGGACGAACCGACGGGCCACGGCCAGGTGCGCCGCGGCCAGCGCCGGCCCGACCACCAGCGCCCCGAGGACGACGCCGGCCGCGCCGGGCAGGAACGCCACGACGACGGGCACCCCGGCGGCGACGAGCGCGGTGGCCGCCAGCTTGTGCCCGACGGGCCAGGCGCGCGAGCGCCACAGCAGCACCAGCCCGACGACCGCGCCGACGCCGAGCGTGAGCAGCGACGCCGCGAACAGGTGCACCGGCGCGAGGTCGCGCGGGCGGAACGGGTCGGGCCGCTCCCCCGTGCGCTCCAGCTCCGCGCGCACGAGGTCGGCGGGCGGGCCCAGCTCGGCGAGCGCCGCGGCGACGACCTCGTCGGACGCACCCGGGCCGGCGTGCGCGGCGCAGTGCGTCCAGATCCGCGAGCCGACCTCCAGGCGCGACACCTGCCCGAGCCGGTGCGCGTGCCGGTCGAACTCGGCGAGGTAGGCCGCCAGCGCGGGGGGCACCTCGCCCGCCGTCACCGCGCCACCCGCCCGGACAGCTCCGTGCCCAGCGCCTGCGCCGCCGCGTGCAGCACCGGCGTGATCTGCTCGACCGCCGCCCACGTCACGCGCGACTCCGGCCCCGACACCGACACCGCGGTCGGTGACGGCACGCCCGGCACGGCCACCGCGACGCAGCGCACCCCGAGCTCCTGCTCGGCGTCGTCGACGGCGTGGCCCTGGCGCCGGATCCGCTCCAGCTCGCGCAGCAGCGCGTCGGGGTCGGTGATCGTGTGCGGGGTCTGCGCGGCCATCCCGGTGCGGGCCAGCAGCGCGCGGACGGCGGGCTCGGGCAGCCCGGCGATCAGCGCCTTGCCGACGCCCGTGCAGTGCACCGGGACGCGCCTGCCGACCTCGGTGAACATCCGCATCGAGTGCCGCGAGGGCGCCTGCGCCACGTAGACGACCGCGTCGCCGTCGAGCATCGCCATGTTCGCGGTCTCCCCGACGGCGTCGACGAGCGCGGCGAGCTGCGGCTGCGCCCACGACCCGAGCATCCGCGACGCCGCCTCGCCCAGCCCGATCAGCCGCGGACCCAGCCCGTAGCGGCGGGAGGGCAGCTGCCGCACGTACCCCGACGCCACCAGGGTGCGGACGATCCGGTGGATCGTCGGCAGCGGCAGCCCGGAGCGGACGGCGAGCTCGGAGAGCGCGAGGTCGCCGTCGGCGAGGTGCTCGAGCAGCGCGAAGGCGCGGTCGAGCGACTGCACGCCCCCGGACCGGCCGATGCCGTTCGTCGCGCCCATCACCATCCGATCGCCGGGACCGATCACCCGGACCGAGGGTATCCCGCGCGCGCCCGCGGCCGTCCGCCGTTCCGGCCGGCACCTCCGGGACTAGGGGCGCACCAGGTTGCGCAGCGCGAGCCACGCCACGGGCAGGTAGGCGGCGAGCACGGGCGCCGGGCCGCGGACCGCCAGCCAGGTGGCGCAGCCGCCCGGGTCGTCCTCGACGCCGTGCACCAGGTGCAGGCGCAGCGGCCCGAGGCGGACGTCCCACGCCCACGTGCGCGCGGCCTCGTCCACCGCGGTGACCACGAACGCGACCCGCACCCCCAGCGGCCCGTGCACCGTGCCGGTGGCGCCCGGCGCGATGCGCGGCGCGGCGGTGTCGACGCGGCGGATCTGCGGCGCCCAGCCCGCCCAGCGCCCCGGGTCGGCGTAGCGCTCCCAGGCCTGCGCGGGCGTCGCGGCGCCCCGCGCGCGTGTTCCGGCTTCCACTCCCCGATCGTCGAGGAACACGGGCGTCGGCGCCTCCCGGGGCCTACCGTGGACGGGTGATCCGAACCGAGCAGACCGTCGCCGCTCCCGCCGCCGTGGCGCACGCCGTGCTCACCGACGTGGCGGCGTGGCGGCTGTGGTCCCCGCACATCCGGCGCGTCGACTGCGCCGGTGAGGTCATCCAGGACGCGAGCTGGAGCGGCACGATCACGCCGTGGTTCGGCCCGGGCACCGTCATGGAGGTGACGTGGTGCGAGCCCGGCCGCGGCATCCGCTGGACCTCCCGCGCCGCCGGCCACCGCCTCGACTACGCCGACCTCATCACCCCGCACGGCGACCAGCGCTGCACGGTCACGATGGAGGCCGAGGTCTCCGGGCCGGTCGGGAAGCTGGTGCAGGGCGTCGTCGGGCCGCTGTCGGCCTACGGGCAGCGCCGCCGGCTCAACCGGCTCGCCGCGCTGGCCGAGTTCCTGCACCGCCGCGCGATCGTCTACACCGCCTGACCCTCCCGACAGCGCCTGCCTCTACAGGGCCTCCCCGGACCAGGCCGCCTGCACGAGCCGGCGCAGCGCGCCGCCGCCGACCGGCACCGGGTTGTCGGCCGGCACGACCGGCTCGGTGCGCCCGGCGACCTCGTCGAGCTGGTCCTCGCGCAGCCCCAGCTCGCGCAGCCCGTGCGGCACGCCCGCGGCGTCGGCGACGGAGCGCAGGCCCGCCACGGCGTCGTCCGTGCGCAGGGCGCGGGCCATCCGCGCGGCGGCGTCCGGTGAGCCGGGGGCGTTGAACGCGAGCACGTGCGGCAGCAGGACCGCGTGGGTCGCCGCGTGCGGCATGCCCAGCCCGCCGAGCACGTGCGCGAGCTTGTGGTGCAGCCCCGACCCGGCGGCCGCGAACGCCGTGCCGGCGAGGTAGGCGCCCAGCAGCAGGTCGGCGGGGTCGCCGTCACGCAGCCCGTCGGCCAGCGCCCGCACCCCCTCCTCCGCGACGGCGGAGCTCACCGGGTTGCGCCGCGGGGCCCAGAACGCCTCGACGCAGTGCGCCATCGCGTTCAGCGCGCTCGCCCTCGCCAGCGCGAGCGGCAGTGACGCCGTCAGCTCCGGGTCGTAGACGACGGTGCGTGGCAGCACCACCGGGTCGGTGCCGGTGGTCTTGACGCCGTCCTGCGACGTCCCCCAGACCGGCGTCACCTCCGAGCCCGCGTACGTCGTGGGCACGGCGAGGATCGGCAGCCGCGTGGTGAGCGCGACCGCCTTGGCAGCCCCGACCGTCGACCCGCCGCCGATGCAGACGACGGCGTCGGCGCCCGCCGCGGCCGCCCGCGCCGCCTCCGCGGTGGCCACCGGCACGTGCTCGCGCACCGCGCTGAACGTGCCCGCGACGCGGTCGGCGAACGGGGCGGTCAGGGCGCGGACGCGCTCGGCGTCGCGGTCGGAGGCGATCACCAGCACCGCGCTCGCGCCCAGCCGCTCGACCTCCCCGGCCAGCTCCGTGCGCGCGGCACCGGACCCGAACACGACCCGCACCGGCAGGGCGTCGTAGACGAAGGACTCCATCCCCGGAGCCTAGGGTTTCCCCGTTCGCCCGCGGATGATCACCCGAGCTGCCAGCATCCCGACCGTGACGACCGGTGCCCGGGTCCCGCGGACCACCTCGCTGCACGTGTTCTGCGTCGTGCTCGTCGTCGCGGTCGCGGCACGGCCGCTGCTGGCCGGCGCGGCGGCGGCTCCGGGGCTGCGCACGGCCGCCACGGTGTTCGTCGCCGTGTGCCTGCAGGCGCTGCCGTTCCTCGTGGGCGGGGTGCTGCTGTCCGGGCTGATCGCGGCGTTCGTCTCGCCCGCGGCGCTGCGGCGGGTGCTGCCGCGCAGCCCGGTGGCGGCGGTGCCCGTCGCCGCGGCGGCGGGGCTGGTGCTGCCCGGGTGCGAGTGCGCGTCGGTGCCGGTGGCGCGGCGCCTGATCGGCCAGGGCGTGCCCGACGCCGCCGCGCTGGCGTTCCTGCTCGCGGCGCCGGCGGTCAACCCCGTCGTGCTGGTGGCCACGGCCGTCGCGTTCCCGGGCGAGCCGCGGATGGTGCTCGCCCGGTTCCTCGGCTCGCTCGCCACGGCCTGCGCGATGGGCTTGCTGTGGCAGCGGGCGGGGCGGGCGGAGTGGATCGCGGGCCGCGCCCGGCGCCCGGCGACGGCGGGTCCGGGCGGCCGCTGGGCGGTGCTCGCCGAGACCGCGCGGCACGACCTCGTCTCGGCCGGCGGGTTCCTGGTGCTCGGCGCACTGGCCGCCGCGACGCTGTCGGTGCTGGTCCCGCCCGCCTGGGTCGAGGCGCTCGCGGGGCGGCTGCTGCTCGCGGTCGTCGTGATGGCGGTGCTCGCGGTGGCGCTCGCGCTGTGCAGCGAGGCCGACGCGTTCGTCGCCGCGTCGCTGACCGCGCTGCCCCTGCTCCCCCGGCTGGTCTTCCTCGTCGTCGGCCCGGCGGTCGACGTCAAGCTCGTCGCGCTGCAGGCCGGCGCGTTCGGTCCGGCGTTCGCGGCGCGGTTCGCGCCGGCCGCGTTCGTGGTGGCCGTGCTGAGCGCGTGCGCCGCCGGCTGGGCCGTGCTGTGAGGCGCGAGACGCAGCACGTGCTGCTCCTGCTGCTCGGCGGGGCGGTGCTGCGGATCGCGGTCGACGGCACCCACCTGCGCTACGTCCGCCCCGGGCACCGCTGGCTGCTGCTCGCGGCGGGCGCGGTGGTCGTCACGCTCGCGGTGGTGGCACTGGTCCGCGACCGGCGCGGGCCCGTACCCGGCCACCACCACGGCGGGGCCGAGCGCCACGTCCCGTGGCTGCTGCTCGCCCCGGTGCTGGTGATCGCGCTCGTCGCCCCGCCCGCGCTGGGCGCCGACGCGGTCGGGCGGACCGGCTCCGGCGGAGCCGTGGTCCGCGACGGCGACGTGTTCGGGCCGCTGGCCGACGGCGCCGCGCTCCCCGTCGCCGAGTTCGTGCAGCGGGCCGCGTGGGACACCGGCGGCTCCCTCGACGGCCGCACCGTCGAGCTCACCGGCTTCGTGGTGCGCCGGGGCGCCGCCGTCGACCTGGCCCGGCTGACGATCGCCTGCTGCGCCGCCGACGCCCGCGCCCACCTCGTGCACCTGGCAGGCGACGTCGGCGACCCGCCGCCCGACACCTGGCTGCGCGTGCGCGGCACCGTCGTGACGGGCAGCGCCACCGCCGCCACCGGGTACGTCCCGGTGCTGGCGGTGGCGTCGGTGGAGGTCGTGGGGGCCCCGCCCGACCCGTACGAGTACTAGGCGTACCGATCGGACAGGGCGGGCGGGGTCGGGCGCTACCGGCGGCGGTCCACCGCCCAGGCGACGCCGGTGGCCGCGGTGAGCAGGACGAGCGCCAGCCCGGCGTCGGGCACGGGCGGGGGGCCCGCGGCGGTCAGCGCGGCCACCGCCGTGCCGACGGGCGGGAGCCACGGCTGCACCGCCGTCACGACCACGACCGTGACGGCCAGCAGCACCGACCGCCCGATCCGGGTCACCACCGGCCGGGCGCACAGCAGCCCCACCGCGGTGCCCGCCAGCGCGGCCGCGAGGTGCGCCACGACGCCGAGCACCACGGTCGCGGGCGGGTAGGCGTAGCGGCCGAGCACCACCGGCCACGCCACGGCGAGCGCGACCAGCAGGACGTCGCCGAGCACCGCCACGAGCGCCGTGGCCGCCGCGACCGGCCCCCACCCGCCGGCGGCCGAGGCGGTCAGCGCGCGCCGCGCCGGGTCGTCGACGTGCGCGACGACCAGCGCCCACCACGCCGCCACCGGGTAGAGCGCCAGCGCCGACGCCGCCCACGGCACGGGCGGCGGCCCGGGGTCGCCGCCGAACAGCACCGCGAGCACCGCGGCGAACAGGAGCAGCGGAGGCACCCAGCGCTGCGACCGGACCACCTCGGCGAGCACGTACCGCGCGACGGCGGCCGTCGTCGCGACGCCGTTCACGGCGTCCCCGGACGGCGCACGGACAGCACCGAGCACCCCGCCCCCAGCGCCGCCGCCAGCAGCGCGTCACCCCCGGCGACCGGCACCCGGACGGTCAGCACCGGGCCCTCGCCCGAGCACCGCGCGGACGGCGGCAGCCGCGCGACGACGGCCGCCAGGTCGCCCGGGCAGCGCAGCACCACCACGGTGCGGGGTGCCTCCGGCGCCGGTCCGGGCGCCAGCCGCCCCGCGGAGAGGCTCCAGCGCGCCGCGCCCGCGAGCCCGCCGGCCCGCCCGGAGTGGTCGGCGACCAGCAGCGGCACCGCCACCCCGGCCAGTACCGCGTCGAGCGCGGCGGCCGCGGAGTCGTCGAGCCCCGACCAGGGCTCGTCGAGCACCAGCAGGGCGGGCGACCCGCAGAGCGCCTGCGCCAGCCCGACCTTGCGCGCGTTGCCCGTCGACAGCCGCCCCATCGGGGTGTCGGGGCCGCCGGTGAAGCCGAGCCGCTCCAGCAGCGCCGTCGCCTCCGCGCCGTCGCGCCCGGAGCCCCGGATCGCGGCGAGGTGCGCGAGCCAGGTCCGGACGGGCGTCCGCTCGGGCACCGGGAGGTCGGCGGGCAGGTGCCCGACGCGCCGGGGCCGGTCGCGCACGCGGCCGGACGTGGGCACCGAGCAGCCGGCGGCGATGCGCAGCAGCGTCGACTTGCCGGCGCCGTTGGCGCCCAGCACCACCGCCGGGACCCCGGGCACGACGTCGAGGTCGACGCCCGCGAGCACCTCGGGACCGCGCCCGTAGCGCTTGCGCACCCCCTCCAGGCGCACCGCTCAGCCGGGCAGCCGGAACTGGATCCGCTCGATCGACGCGCTGATCGGCGCGAACATCTCCCGCCGGATCCGGTTGTGCTCCTCGTCGAGGTCGTAGACGCGGTAGGCGTCCTCGTCGTCGAGGTCGACGGTGATCGCGAAGCTCGCGTTGCCCTCGCGCAGGCCCAGGTCGGTGCCCGCCACCAGCCGGATCGTCACGCCCTCGACGCGCAGGTCGCGCAGCGCCTGCAGCGCCGCGTCCACCTGCTCGGCCGGCACGTCCGGGAGCAGCCGGCCCACCACCACGTTGCGGATCACGGCGGCCAGGCTAGCCCGCGGCGCTCACACCTCGGCGCGGTGGTCCACCAGCGTCTGGGCCACCTGCGCGAGCTTCACGTTGAGCGACTGCGACGCCGTGCGGAGCACGTCGAACGCCTCGTCGGCGCTGATCCCGCGACGCTCCATGAGGATGCCCTTGGCCTGGCCGATGACGTCGCGGCTCTGCAGCGCCTGGCGCAGCTGCGCGCCCTCCAGCTCCGAGGAGGTGGCGGCCATCGTGGCCGCCAGCGCGGTGGAGGCGTGGGCGGCGAGCACGAGGGTGAGGTCGCGGTCGAGCTCGTCGAGGCCCGCGACCTGGCGGGAGTAGATGTTCAGCGCCCCCATCCGCGGGCCGTCGCCGTCGGGGAACAGGCCGACGGCCAGCACGCTGTGCACCCCGAGCTCGGCCGCGGCCGGGCCGAAGGCGCCGAAGCGGGTGCTGGAGGCGAGGTCGGAGCAGAACGTGAGGCCCAGGCCCGCCTTGCGGGTGGCGTCCACGCACGGCCCGTCGTCGATGCGGTACTGGATCTCGTCGAGCCGGGTGGCGAGCGGGTCGGTCTCGGCGGGGGTGTGCAACCCGGACGCCGTGCGCAGCGTGACGCTGACCAGGTCGGCTCCCGGCACGACGGCCTTCGCCGCATCGACGACGCGCACCAGCACACCGCGCACCGTCGTCGCGTCCATCAGGGCGGCGGCCAGCGCGAGGAACTCCGCCGCCACCGCTCCCGGGACCTCGTCGACGACCGCGGCCAGCACCGCCGCGTCGCCGGCCGTTCCCTCGTGAACCGTCACCCGCACACACTCCTGATCGTTCGAGCCCAGCGCGCGGAAGCTTGACCGACAGCGACGCCCTCGGGCAAGCCGATCAGGTGTCGTTCGGCCGAACGGTGGCGCGGTCAGGCCCGGTGGCGCGCCCGGTCGGAGGTCTCCCGCGAGCGGACCCGCCGCACGATGAGCACGACCAGCCCGACCAGCAGCAGCCCGAGCACCACGTAGGTCACCGGCCCGAGCCACCGCTCCACCAGCTCGAAGTTCTCCCCCAGGTACCAGCCCAGGCCGACGAACACGGCGTTCCAGATGCCGCTGCCGACGGTCGTGAGCAGCGCGAACCGCCACAGCGGCATCCCGACGATGCCCGCGGGGATGGACACGACGCTGCGCAGCAGCGGCACGCAGCGGGCCAGCAGCACGACCTTGCCGCCGTGGTGCCGGAACAGCCCGAAGCCGCGTTCGAGGTCCTTCTGGCTGGACAGGATGAACCAGCGGTGGCCGGAGAGGGCGTGCAGCCGGTCGTAGCCGAACCAGGCCCCGAGCCCGTAGAGGATCAGTGCGCCGATCAGCGACCCGGCCGTCGCCGCGCCCCACGCCGCGACCACGTTGAACGCTCCGACCCGGGCCCGGAACCCGGCCAGCGGCAGGATCACCTCGGACGGGATGGGCGGGATGATGTTCTCGAGGAGGATCAGCAGGCCGACGCCCGGCGCTCCCAGGCGGTCGACGATCGAGAACACCCAGTCGGCCATGACCCCAGGTTGCCCGAATCGTCCTGTGATCATCCGGTGGAGGTAGGGAGGGTCACAGCGGGGCATGATGGGCGCATGGCCGTGAACCCGTCCGGGGCCGACATGAAGGCGTTCCTCGCCGACGACCCCGACCAGCCGATCGTCATGCTCAACCTGCTGCGCTTCGCCCCCGGCGGAGCCGACCGGTACGACGCCTACCTGGCGCATTTCCGGCCGTTCGCGGAGAAGGTGGGCGCCTCCGTCGTGTACTTCGGGCACGGCGCCGACCCCGTGGTCGCCGAGCAGGGCCAGGACTGGGACGCCGTGCTGCTCGTGTCCTACCCGAGCCGCCGCGCGTTCTCCGAGATGGTCCGCGACCCCGGCTACCAGGAGGGCACCCACCTGCGCACGGAGGCGCTGGTGGAGGCGGTGCTGCAGCCCACGGTGCCCCGCGGATGACGACAGAGTTCGAGTACTCCGGCCTCAGCGGCCGTCCGGCCGGGCCGGTGCTGCGCCTGCTCTCCCGCGTCCTGCCGGGCGTGCGCAGCGTCCAGGACCAGGTGGTCCCCTACGCGCGGGCGTGGCAGCGGCACAACCGCGAGGCGCTGGCCGCCGACGGCCCGCTGTGGGTGGCGCTGGGCGACTCGCTCACCGTCGGGATCGGGGCCGGCGCCCACGACCGCGGCTGGGTCGGGCAGCTCGCCGCGCGCATGCCCGGGTGGCGCGTGGTCAACCTCGCCGTCAGCGGCGGGCGGGTGCGCGACGTGCTCGACCACCAGCTCCCCGCCCTCGCGGCGCTGGGGCAGGAGCCCGACCTCGTCACGCTGCTGATCGGCAACAACGACCTGGTCAGCCCGCGGCTGCGCCCCGCGCTCGCGGGCGACCTCGCCGAGCTGCTGCGCCGCGTCCCGCCCGGCACGGTCGTGGGCAACCAGCCGGCGACCTACGCCGCCGCGCTGGAGGTCAGCCGCCTGGTCGACGAGGCCGTGGCCGAGCGCGGGCTGCGGCTGGCCGACCTGCGGACGCCGCGCACGCAGAGCTGGTCGGGCAAGCTCGCCGCCGACCACTTCCACCCCAACGAGCGCGGGTACGCGGGCCTCGCCGCGGTGTTCGGCGCGGCGATCGGGGTCGGCGCGTGAGCGCGCGGACCGTCGGCGTCGAGGAGGAGTTCCTGCTGCTCGACCCGGGCAGCGGGCGGCCGCGGGCCGTCGGCGGGGCCGTGCTGGCCGCGTGGGACTCCGCCGAGCCGGACGCCGACGGCGCCGGGCTCACCGGGGAGCTGCACCGCGAGCAGCTGGAGACGGGCACGCGCCCGTGCCGCACGCTCGACGAGCTGGGCGCGCAGCTACGCAACACCCGCGCGGAGGCCGCCGCCGCCGCGGCCCGGCTCGGGGCCGCCGTCGCGCCGCTGGGGACGTCGCCGCTGCCGGTGGAGCCGACCGTCTCGCCGGTGGAGCGCTACGCCCGGATGGTGCAGCGGTTCGGCATCACCGTCGACGACCAGCTGACCTGCGGCTGCCACGTGCACGTGGCGATCGACTCCGCGGAGGAGGGCGTCGCCGCGCTCGACCGCATCCGGCCCTGGCTCGCGCCGCTGCTGGCCGTCAGCGCCAACTCCCCGTTCTGGCAGGGCGCCGACTCCGGGCACGACAGCTTCCGCAGCCAGGTGTGGTCGCGCTGGCCGTCGGCGGGGGCGTACGCGCCGTTCGGGTCGGCGCAGGGCTACCGCGAGTTCGTCGACGGCGTGCTCGCCACCGATACGGTCCTCGACGAGGGCATGGTCTACCTCGACGCCCGCCTGTCCCGCGACCACCCGACGCTGGAGGTGCGGGTCGCCGACGTCTGCCGCGACCCCGACGACGCCGTGCTGGTCGCGGCCCTGGTGCGCGGGCTGGTGGAGACCGCGGTCCGGGGCTGGCGGGCCGGCGACGGGGTGCCGCCGGTGCGCACCGAGGTGCTGCGGCTGGCGGCGTGGCGGGCCGGACGGTCGGGCGTCACGGGCGACCTGCTGCACCCCGCGACCTGGCGCCCGGCCCCGGCCGCGGACGTCCTCGGGGCGCTGGTGGCCCACGTCGCCGACGCCCTGGACGAGGCGGGCGACCGCACCGCCGTCGACGCCCTGCTCGCCGGTGTCCTGGCCCGCGGCACCGGGGCGCAGCGCCAGCGGGCGGTGCGGGAGCGGACCGGGTCGCTGGCGGCGGTGGCCCAGGACGCGGCCCTGCCGGCGCCCTGAGCGCCGCCCCCTCCCCGCGCCTCCTCGACAGCCCCGCCCCCCGCGGCCCGCCTCCCCCGCCCCTCGCCCCCCGCCCCCGCCTCCGGATTGCAGGAAGGCCACCTTCACGCAACGTCGTTGCGTGAAGGTGGCCTTGCTGCAACAGGGTGGCGCGGCCCGAACAAGGGAGGGGCGGGGAGGGGTCGGCGTCAGGCCGCCGCCGTCTCCTTCGCCCGCTCCCGCAGGCTCGCCGGCACCGCGAACCGCTCGCCGTACTTCTGCGCGAACTCGTCGGCCCGCGCCACGAAGCCGGCCGGGCCGCCCGGGTAGCCCTCGACGTACTGCACCACGCCGCCGGTCCAGGCCGGGTAGCCGATGCCGAAGATCGAGCCGATGTTGGCGTCGGGCACCGAGGTGAGCACGCCCTCGTCGAAGCACTTCACGGTCTCGAGCGCCTCGATGACCAGCATGCGCTCGGACAGCTCGTGCAGGTCGACGTCGTGGTTGGTGGCGCCGAGCTCCTCGCGCAGCCCCTTCCACAGGCCGGCGCGCTTGCCGTCGACGTACTCGTAGAAGCCCGCGCCGCCCGACCTGCCGGTGCGGCCGGCCTCGACGAGCCGGTCGATGACGCCCTCGGACGGGTGCGGCGTCCACGTGCCGCCCGCCGCCTCGACGGCCGCCCGCGTCTCCTTGCGGATCTTCTGCGGCAGCGTGAGCGTGAGCTCGTCCATCAGCTGCAGCACCGGCGCCGGGTAGCCGGCCTGCGACGACGCCTGCTCGATCGTCTGCGGGTCGATGCCCTCGGCCAGCATCGCGACGCCCTCGTTGATGAAGGTGCCGATGACGCGGCTGGTGAAGAACCCGCGGCTGTCGTTGACGACGATCGGGGTCTTCTTGATCCCCAGCGTCAGGTCGAACGCCTTGGCCAGCGCGGCGTCGGACGTGCGCTCGCCGCGGATGATCTCCACGAGCGGCATCTTGTCGACGGGCGAGAAGAAGTGCAGGCCGATGAAGTCGCCCTCGCGGTCGAGGCCCGCGGCGAGCTCGGTGATCGGCAGCGTCGAGGTGTTGGAGCAGAGCAGGGCGTCGGGCTCGACGACCTTCATCGCCTCGCGGAACACCTCCTGCTTGAGCGACACCGACTCGAACACGGCCTCGATGACGACGTCGCAGCCGGCGAGGTCGCCGTAGTCGGCGGTGGGGGTGATGCGCCCGAGCAGCGCCTCGCCCTTCTCCAGCGTGGTCTTGCCGCGCTTGACGCCCTTGGCGACCAGGCCCTCGGAGTAGGCCTTGCCCTTCTCGGCGGAGGCGAGCTCGACGTCCTTGAGCACGACCTCCCAGCCGGCGAGCGCGCAGACGTAGGCGATGCCCGCGCCCATCATCCCGGCGCCCAGCACGGCGACCTTGCGCGGCTGCCACTTCTCGAAGCCGTCGGGCCGCGAGCGGCCGCCGTTGATGGCCTGCAGGTCGTAGAAGAACGCCTTGGTCATGTTCGTGCTGACCTGGCCGGTGACGAGCTCGGTGAAGTAGCGGGCCTCGATGCGGAACGCGGTCTCGATGTCGACCTGCGTGCCCTCGACGGCCGCCGCGAGGATGTTGCGCGGCGCCGGCATCGGCGCGCCCTTGAGCTGCTTGCGCAGGTTGGCCGGGAACGCGGGCAGGAACGCCGCGAGCTTCGGCGACGACGGGGTGCCGCCGGGGATCCTGTACCCCGGCCTGTCCCACGGCTGCGCGGCCTCGGGGTTGGCCGCGATGAAGGCGCGGGCCTTGTCGAGCATCTCCTCGGGCGTGGCCGCGAGCTCGTCGACGATGCCGGTCTCCAGCGCCTGCGCGGGCTTCATCCGCTGGCCCTGGGCGAGCACCTTCATGAAGCCGTCGGCGATGCCGAGCATCCGCGTGATGCGCACGACGCCGCCGCCGCCGGGCAGCAGGCCCAGCGTCACCTCGGGCAGGCCGTAGAGCACGCCCCGCGCGTCGAGGCCGATGCGGTGGTGGCAGGCCAGGCCGATCTCCAGGCCGCCGCCGAGCGCGGTGCCGTTCATCGCGGCGACGACGGGCTTGCCGAGCGTCTCCAGCCGGCGCAGCACGGTCTTGATCGCCATGGACTGCTCGTAGAAGCGGGGGGCGTCGGCCGGGGTGGCCGTCGACAGCGAGTCGAGGTCGCCGCCCGCGAAGAACGTCTTCTTCGCCGAGGTGAGGATGACGCCGGTGAGGGCGTCCCGGTCGGCGACGAGCGCGCTGACGCACTCGTCGAACGCCTCACCGAAGCGCTCGTTCATGGTGTTGGCGCTGCGGCCCGGGTCGTCCAGGGTGACGACGACGATGCCGTCCTCGCCCTTCTCCCAGCGCACGGCCTTCTGGTCGCTCATCAGATCCGCTCCACGATCGTCGCAATGCCCATGCCGCCGCCGACGCACAGCGTGGCGAGGCCGTACCGCAGCTCGCGCCGCTCCAGCTCGTCGATCAGCGTGCCCAGGATCATCGCGCCGGTGGCCCCGAGCGGGTGCCCCATCGCGATCGCGCCGCCGTTGACGTTGGTCTTCTCGTGGCTGATCCCCATGTCGCGCATGAACCGCATGGCGACGGCGGCGAACGCCTCGTTGATCTCGAACAGGTCGATGTCGTCGACGGTCAGCCCGGCCTTGGCCAGCGCCTTGCGCGAGGCGGGCGCGGGGCCGGTGAGCATGATCGTCGGGTCGGCGCCCGAGAGCGCGGTGGCGACGATCCGCGCGCGGGGGCGCAGGTTCGCGGCCCGGCCCGCGGCCTCGGTGCCGATCAGGCAGAGCGCGGCGCCGTCGACGATGCCGGAGCTGTTGCCGGCGTGGTGCACGTGGTCGATCTGCTCGACCCAGTGGTACTCCTGCAGCGCGACGGCGTCGAAGCCGCCCGCCTCGCCCATCATCGCGAACGAGGGCTTGAGCCCGGCGAGGCTCTCCAGCGTGGCGCCCGCGCGGATGAACTCGTCGTGGTCGAGGATCGTCAGCCCGTTGCGGTCCTTGACCGGCACGACGGACTTGGCGAAGTAGCCGTTGGCCCACGCCTTGGCCGCGCGCGCCTGCGACTCGACGGCGAACGTGTCGACGTCCTCGCGGCTCCAGCCCTCGAGCGTGGCGATGAGGTCGGCACCGATGCCCTGGGGCACGAAGCCGGTCCGGTAGCTGGTGTCGGGGTCCATCGCCCAGGCGCCGCCGTCGGAGCCCATGGGCACGCGCGACATGGCCTCGACGCCGCCCGCGAGCACCATCTCCTCCATGCCGGAGCGGATCTTCTGCGCGGCGGTGTTGACGGCCTCCAGGCCCGAGGCGCAGAAGCGGTTGAGCTGCACGCCCGCGACGGTGTGGGGCAGGCCGGCGGCGATGGCGGCGGTCTTGGCGATGTCACCGCCCTGGTCGCCGATCGGCGAGACCACGCCGAGCACGACGTCGTCGATCGTGCCGGTGTCGAGCTCGGGGTGGCGGGCGCGCATCTCGTCGATGAGCCCGGTGACCAGCGAGACCGGCTTGACCTCGTGCAACGAGCCCGAGGCCTTGCCTCGGCCGCGCGGTGTGCGGAGGGCGTCGTAGACGAACGCCTCGGGAATCTCAGCCATGCACCTTTGTTACAGCAGCACTGTCACATAGGTCAAGGTGAGGCGTACGGTGCCACCCATGACGGGCCAGCTCACCATCGACCAGCTCGCGGAACGCACCGGGGTCACCGTCCGCACCATCCGCTTCTGGGCCGGCCGCGGCCTCCTCCCGCCGCCCGTCCTGCGCGGGCGCACCGGCCTCTACGGCCCCGAGCACGTCGCCCGGTTGGAGCTGGTCAGCGAGCTGTCGGCGCTGGGCTTCTCGCTGTCGGCGATCGAGGGCCACCTGGGCCGGCTGCCCGAGTCCGCGGGCGCCACGGAGCTCGCGCTGCAGCGCGCCCTGCTCACGCCGTGGGTGCCCGAGCAGCTCGAGGAGGTCGACCGCGCCGAGCTCGACCGCCGCGCCGGGCGCACCCTGACCGGGGCCGACGTCGAGCTCCTGTCCGACCTCGGTGTGATCGACGTCCTCGACGGCGGCCGCGTCCGGCTGCACGGCTCCGGCACCCTCGGCGAGGGCCTGGCCGTGATCGACTCCGGGCTGCCCGTCGACGTCTGGCGCCGCGCCCACGAGCTCATCGAGCAGCACACCACCGCGCTCGCCGAGGACCTCATGAAGGTCTTCCAGGACGAGGTGCTCCAGCCCTACCGCGACCGCGGCCGCCCCGCCGACGAGCGCACCCGGCTCGCGCAGGCCTTCTCCCAGCTGAAGCCGATCACGGTGCGCGGCGTCGTCACGGCGTTCGGGCGGGCGGTGAACCGGACCATCCGCGAACGGATCGGATAGGTTCGCCCCATGCGGGTCCTACGCGCCGCCGGTCACTTCGCGGTCCCCGAGGGCGAGCCCAACCAGTACCGCGAGCACCTGCGCGCGAGCGACCTGTCGGTGGGCACCTACTGCATCCCCGTCGGGGGCAAGGACGGCCAGCACCCGCACGGCGAGGACGAGGTCTACGTCGTCGTGCGCGGGCGGGCGCGGCTGGTCTCGTCCTCCGTCGACGTCGAGATCGGCCCCGGCAGCGTGGTCTACGTGCCGGCGGCGGAGGAGCACCAGTTCGTCGACGTCAGCGAGGACCTCTCGATCGTCGTCGTGTTCGGCCCGGCGGAACGGACGCGCGGATGACCTTCACCCACCGGCACCGCGTCCGCTACCTCGAGGTCGACGGCCAGGGCGTCGTGTTCAACTCGTGGTACCTCGCCTGGTTCGACGACGCCATGACCGCGTTCCTGGCCGACCGCGGCCTGCCCTACGCCGACATGCTCGCCTCGGGCCACGACGTGCAGCTCGTGCGCTCGGAGATCGACTGGCGCACCGGCGTCGGGTTCCAGGACGAGGTCGACATCGCCGTCGCCACCGCCCGCACCGGCACCACCTCCTTCGCGCTCGACTTCGAGGTGCGCCGCGGTGCGGAGGTCACGTGCGCGGGCCGGACGGTGTACGTCGTGGTGGCCACCGACGGCTCCGGCAAGCGCCCGATCCCGCCGCTCATCGCCGACGCGCTCGGCGAGCCGGCCCCGCTCCTCGCGATCTGACCGCCGCCGTTCCGCTGCGTGGGACACGTCTCATTCCGGGACACGCAACCGGTGCACCCTGTGGGCACACTGCGTCGTGTCCGCGCCGCTGCCGACTCCGGAGGTCCCGATGTTCGCCGTCCCCGACGGTCCGCTGACCCGCGAGGTCTGGATGCGCTACGCGCTCGTCCGCATCCAGGAGCTCGTCGACAAGCCGCGCGCGGAGATGACCGACACCGAGCTGAGCATCTACACGTTCGCCACCGCGGCCCTGTCCGGCGGCCAGCCGATCATCCCGCTCGGGGCGCCGGGGCTGCACGCGGTCGGCTCCGACCGCGCCCGGCTGTGCCGGGTGTGCGGCGCCGAGTGGCCCCTGCGGGGCGCCGCCCAGCACGTCGCCGGCTGCCCGATCCGCACCGCGACCGCCTGAGGACCGCCACCACCTGAGGACCGCCACCGGCGGCGCGGGTCACCGGGCGGGCAGCACCCGCCCGCGCACCTCGCCCAGCTCCAGGCGCCCGCCGCCGACCGCGGGCGCCGTCGCGGCGATGACGACCTCGTCGCCGTCCTCCAGGTAGGTCCGGCTGGCGCCCCCGCCGACCGCGACCGGCTCGGTGCCGCCCCAGCTCAGCTCCAGCAGGCAGCCGCGCTGGTCGCGGCGGGCGCCGGAGATCGTGCCGGAGCCGAGCAGGTCGCCCGCGCGCAGCGGCGTGCCGTTCGTCGTCAGGTGGGTGACGAGCTGGGCCGCGGTCCAGTGCAGGTCCACCGCGGGCGGCCGGGACACGGTCGCGCCGTTGACCAGCAGCTCGCAGGCCACGTCGAGCCCGCGGTCGGTGGAGCCCTGGAGGTACGACGGCGGCGCGGGGTCGCGCGGGGGCGGGTCGGTCCACGCGGCGGCGAGCTCGTCGAGCGGCGTGACCCACCCGGAGACCGACGTGGCGAACGACTTGCCCAGCAGCGGCCCGAGCGGGCGCGACTCGAACGCCTGCACGTCGCGCGCCGACCAGTCGTTGAGCAGCACCACCCCGAAGACGTGGTCGAGCGCGTCCTCCATCGCCACCGGGCCGCCGGAGGCGCCGAGCACGAACCCCAGCTCGACCTCGACGTCGAGCTGCCGGGTCGGCGCGAGCTCACCCGCGGCGACCTGCCCGCGCGGGCGCTGCACCGGCGTCCCCGTGACGCGCACCGTGCCCGCCCGGCCGTGGTAGCCGACCGGCAGGTGCTTCCAGTTCGGCGGGAGCGCGGCGCCGGAGGGGCGGGCGATCGTGGCGGCGTTGAGGGCGTGCCGCTCGCAGGCGAAGAAGTCGACGTAGTCGGCGACGGTGAACGGCAGCCGCAGCTCCAGCCCCGCCGGCGGCAGCACGTAGGGCGCGTGGTCCTCCCGCAGCCGCGACGCGAGCCAGCCGTGCACCTCCCGCCACGCCGGGCGGCCCGCGGCGAGCAGCGGGTCGAGCGTCGTGGCGGCGAGCAGCTCCGGGTGCGGGCCGCCCTCGACGTCGGCGAGCGACCCGACGTCGACGACGCCCTCCGCCGACCGCGCCACCACCCGCCCGGGTCCCGGACGGCCCGCCCCACCCACGACCCCCAGCGCCAGGCTCCGCATGCCCGGCACCGTAGCCGGGATCGCCGGGCCGGTCAGGTGTGCTGGTCGGTCAGGTGTGCTGGGCCCGGTAGCGCGACGGCGTGGTGCCGACGTGCCGGGCGAAGGACGCGGCCAGGTGGCCGGGGCTGCTGAACCCGCAGGCGTACGCGATCCGGGTGACCGGCTGGTCGGTCCCCCTGAGCAGCCGCTGCGCCGCCTCGACGCGGAGCTCGGTGAGCCGGCGCATCGGCGTGCGTCCGGTGGTCGCCTTGAACACGCGCAGGAAGTGGTACGGGGACAGACCGGCCACCCCGGCCAGCTCCGACAGGGTCAGCTGCTCCTCCAGGTGCGCGGCCATGTACGCCAGCACGCGCGCGGTGCGGCGCTCCTCCCGCGTCGGCCGCCGCGGCGCGGGCAGGCCGGCGTGGTGGGTCAGCAGGTGAGTGACGAGGAACTGGGCCGCCGACTGCGCGTAGAGGTCCGGTGCGCCCGCCCGCTGCGCCGCCGCCGCGGCTCCCAGCAGCACCGCCGTCGTCGGGTCGTCGGTGCTGAGGCTGTCCAGGACGGGGGTGCCCGCCCGGCCCCACACCTGCTCGGCGATCCCGCGGACGACCGGCCCCGGCACGGTGACCTGCAGGGTGACGACCGGCTCGTCCGAGGTCGCCCGCCACCGCAGCCGCGTCGCGCGCCCGGGCGCCGTGAGACCGAGGGTCCCCGGGGCGTGGACGGCGCCCTGCCAGCGGCCACCGGCCGCGGACTCGATCCACTTGGTGCCGGACTCCAGCAGCACGACCCGCTGCACGTCGGCGGCGGCGATCCGGAAGTCCTCGACCTCCGCGCGGTCGTGCACCCGGCGCAGGGACATCGACGTCCACCCCGGCGCCGACCCGGACCCGGCGGTGGCCCCGCAGGCGGTGCTCCCCGTCGTCGTCATGAGCCCATTCCAGCAGGAGGGCCCGGCCGCCGCCCGGGGGTCCGCCGCACCGGCGCCGCAATCCGGTGGAAGCCGGGGGCAATCGGGTGGAAGCGCATCCGGTCTGCCCCTCCTAGCGTTCCGATCATGACCGCATCCGCAGGATCACCACCCGCCCGCGTCGCCGTCGTGACCGGGGCGTCCGGGGGCATCGGCGCCGCGGTGGCGCAGCGCCTGGCCGCCGACGGGATGGCCGTCGTCGTCGCCTTCGCGGGTCGGCGCGA
Organism: Pseudonocardia broussonetiae; assembly: GCF_013155125.1. Taxonomy (NCBI): domain Bacteria; kingdom Bacillati; phylum Actinomycetota; class Actinomycetes; order Pseudonocardiales; family Pseudonocardiaceae; genus Pseudonocardia; species Pseudonocardia broussonetiae. Next base: position 946,355 of record NZ_CP053564.1, read on the forward strand.
GCGCGCCGACGAGGTCGTCGACGCCATCACCGCGGCCGGCGGCACGGCCGTCGCGCAGCAGGCCGACGTCGCCGACGAGACCGCGGTCGCCGCGCTGTTCGACCGCACCGAGGAGCTGTACGGCGGCGTCGACGTCGTCGTCCACGCCGCCGGGATCATGCTGCTGTCCCCGCTCGCCGAGCTCGACCTGGCCGACCTCGACCGGATGCACCGGACGAACGTGCGCGGCACCGTGGTGGTCGACCAGCAGGCGGTCCGCCGGCTGCGCACCGGCGGCGCGCTCATCAACTTCTCGACGTCGGTGACGTCCCTGGCGTTGCCCACCTACGGCGCCTACGTCGCGACGAAGGGCGCGGTGGACGCCCTGACGATGGTGCTGGCCAAGGAGCTGCGCGGCCGTGACGTGACGGTCAACGCGGTGGCCCCCGGGCCGACGGCGACGCCGCTTTTCCTGGACGGCAAGGACCAGGAGACGATCGACCGGCTGGCCGCCGCCCCGCCGCTGGAACGGCTGGGGCAGCCCGAGGACATCGCGACCGCGGTGGCGTTCCTGGCCGGGCCCGGCCGGTGGGTCAACGGCCAGGTGCTCCTGGTCAACGGCGGGGTGGCCCGGTGAGCGGCCAGGTCGTGCTGGTCACCGGCGCCTCCAGCGGCTTCGGGGCGATGACGGTGCGCGCGCTGGCCGCGGCCGGGCACACCGTGTGGGCCGGCATCAGGGCCACCGCCGGGCGCAACGCACCGGCGGTCGCGGACCTGCGGGTGCACGCCGACGAGCACGGCGTCGACCTGCGCGCGGTCGAGCTCGACGTGTCCGACCAGGACTCCGTCGACGCCGGCGTCGCGCACGTCCTCGCCGCGTCGGGGCACCTCGACGTGGTCGTGCACAACGCCGGGCACATGGTGCTGGGCCCGACCGAGGCGTTCCTGCCCGAGCAGCTGGCCGCGGCCTACGACGTCAACGTGCTGTCCACCCAGCGGGTCAACCGGGCCGTGCTGCCGCACCTGCGCGCCCGGGGCAGCGGGCTGCTCGTGTGGATCGGGTCCTCCAGCACCCGCGGGGGGACGCCGCCCTACCTGGCGCCGTACTTCGCGGCCAAGGCCGCCGAGGACTCCCTGGCGGTCAGCTACGCGGCCGAGCTCATCCGGTTCGGCATCGAGACCACGATCGTCGTGCCCGGGTCGTTCACCAGCGGCACGAACCACTTCGCCCACGCCGGGCACGCCGCCGACACCGGCGTGGCCGCGGCCTACGACTCCCGCTACGCCGGCCTGGTGGACCAGGTCGGGGCGAAGCTGGCCGAGCTGTCGCCGCCCGACGCCGACCCCGGCGAGGTGGCCCGGGCCGTCGTCGCCGCCGTCGGCGCGGAGCGCGGGAGCCGGCCCTACCGGGTGCACGTCGACCCGGCGGACGACGGCGCCGAGGAGGTCAACGCCGTCGGCGACCGGGTGCGCCGGGACTTCTACCGCCGCATCGGCCTCGCCGACCTGCTGGGTCCTCACGACGGGTGACCTCAGCCGTTCCCGAACGCCTCGAGCGCCACCGGCTCCCACTCCCGCCAGGTGTCCAACCGCTCCTGGTAGATCGCGGCGACGTCGGTGAACGAGCGGCCGAAGAAGACGCGGTGCGGCGGCTCCGCCGCGTCGACCACCCGCAGGAGCGCGGCCCGGGTGGCCGCCGGGTCGCCGACGGCCCACTCCCCGCCGTTCCGCGCCCGGACGGCGTCGTAGGCCGGCATCGGGGCACTGGTCCGGGAGCCGCGGGACAGCCAGTCCGTCGCGTAGGGGCCGGGCTCCACGTTCGTCACGTGGATGCCCAGGCCCTCGACCTCCTGCCACAGCGACTCCGACAACCCCTCCACCGCCCACTTCGACGCGTGGTAGGCGCCGATCCCCGGGTACGCGCGGACCCCGCCCTCGCTCGTCACCTGCACCAGGTGGCCGTGGCCCTGGGCGCGGAAGACCGGTAGCGCCGCCTGCGTCACCCAGACCGCCCCGAAGAAGTTCGTCTCCATCTGGTCGCGGAGCTCGCGCTCGGTGATCTCCTCGACCATGCCGAAGTGGCCGTAGCCGGCGTTGTTGACGACGACGTCCAGCGCGCCGAAGTGCTCGTGCGCCCGCCGCACCGCGGCGTGGACCGCGTCCCGGTCCACGACGTCGAGCTCCAGGGTCAGGACCGCGTCCCCGAACCGCTGCGGGTAGTCCGCGACGGTCTCCGGACGACGGGCGGTGGCCACGACCCGGTCACCGCGCTCCAGGGCCGCCTCGGTCCACAGCCGCCCGAACCCGGTGGACGTCCCGGTGACGAACCACGTCTTCACTGCTCTTCCCATGACTCCACTGTGCGGACGCGACAGGGGCACCACCAGCGAGGGATCGGCACCGCAGCCATGCCGGACAGGACTGGCAGGGGAGGATGGACGGGTGGCCCTGGACGTGTCGACGCAGGCTCTCCGCTCCCTGCGGGCCGTCGCCCGCACCGGCTCGTTCACCGGGGCCGCCGAGCTGCTGGGCTACACGCAGTCGGCGGTGTCCAAGCAGGTCCGCGCCCTGGAGAACGCCGCGGGCGCCGTGCTGTTCACGCGGGCGGCCCGGGGCGTGGCGCCGACCGCCGCCGGGCGGGCCCTGCTGCGCCGGGCCGAGGTGGTCCTGGACCAGCTGGACGCGGCGCAGCACGACATCGCCGCGCTGGGACGCCAGGTCGTCGGCCGCGTCACCCTCGGCGGCTTCCCGACCACCGCGGTGGACCTCGTGCCGCGGGCCCTGGCCCACCTGGGCTCGACCCGGCCGGACGTGGACGTCGACTTCCGGCAGCTGTCCACGCCGGCCCAGCTCCGCCGGCTGCGGTCCGGGCGCCTCGACCTCGCCGTCATCGCCGTCGGCGACGGCCTGCCGGACTACGACCTCCGCGGTCTGACCACCCGGACCCTGCCCAGCGGGCCGCTGCTGGTCGCCGTCCCCGCCGGGCACCGCCTGGCCGGAATCGGACGGGTGTCCCTCGCCGACCTCGCCGCCGAGCGGTGGGTCGTCGGGCAGGGAGCGGAGGGGGAGCCGCAGTTCGGCGTGTGGCCGGCCCTCGAGGGGTCCGAGGTGGTGGCCCGGGCCCGGGACTGGTCCACGCGGCTCGGGTTCGTGGCCGCCGGTCTCGGCGTGACCACCATCCCCGCGCTGGCCGCCGCCGCGGTCCCCGGCGGGGTCGTCACCGTGCGGGTCGACGACCCGGCGCCGCGGGAGCGCCGGCTCACCCTCGCCTGGACCGGTGAGCCGGGGCCGGCGGTCGCGGCCGTCCGGGCGGCCCTCGCGACCGCGGCCGCCGCGATGGCGGAGCCGTGGTCGGACCCGGCGTGACCCGTGTCGGCGAGGTCGGGAGGGGTCAGGCGGCGGGGACCATCCGTGCGCGGGCCTCGACCAGCACGCCGTCCAGGCGGTCGCGGGTCTCGGCCAGGTGCCGGGCCTGGGCGTCCACCCGGGCACGCTCCTGCTCCAGCCGGGCCACCATCGCCGGCGTCGTCGTCCCGGAGTAGATGCACGGCAGCAGCTCGACGACGTGCCGCGCGGGCACGCCGGCCGCGAAGAGCAGCTGGATCAGCTCCACCCGCTCGACGGCGTCGTCGGCGTACTCGCGGTGCCCGCCCCCGGTCCGCTGCTCGAGCAGCAGCTGCTGCTCCCCGTACCAGCGCAGCGACCGCGGACTCACCCCGGTCCGCCGCGACAGCTCCCCGATGCGCACGGCACCTCCCTGTGGTGCGCGTCACCGGCTCGACGGTTGAACCTGATACGCGTGTGAGATCCTACCGTCGTCGGCATGGACATCCAGAACGCCACCGCCCTCGTCACCGGCGCCAACCGGGGCCTGGGGCGGGAGATCACCCGGCAGCTGCTCGCCCGCGGCGCCCGCCGGGTCTACGCCACCGCCCGGAACCCCGCGGCCGTCGACGTCCCCGGCGCCACCCCGCTGCACCTCGACGTCACCGACGAGCAGAGCGTGCTCGCCGCCGCCGCGGCCGCGCAGGACGTCGACCTGCTGGTCAACAACGCCGGCATCTCCACGCTCACCGACCTGCTGACCGGCGACCTGGAGCAGGCCCGCGCCGAGATGGACGTGCACCTCTGGGGCACCCTGCGCGTCACCCGCGCCTTCGCCCCCGCCCTGGCCCGGGCCGGGGGCGGCGCGATCGTCAACGTGCTGTCGGTGCTGTCCTTCCGCACCTACCCCGGCAACGGCGCCTACGCCGCGGCCAAGGCGGCGCAGTGGTCGCTGACCCACAGCACGCGCCTGGCCCTCGCGGCGCAGGGCACCCAGGTCCTCGGCGCGCACCTGTCCTCGACCGACACCGACATGATGGCCGGCTGGGACGTGCCCAAGAACGACCCGGCCGACGTCGTCCGTGCGATCCTCGACGGCCTGGAGGCCGCGCTCAGCGAGGTGCTGGTCGACGACGACTCCCGGGAGGCCAAGCGACTGCTGTCCGCCTCGCCGGAGGAGCTGCACGCCCCGGTGGCCGGCTGACCCGGTCAGCCCAGCTCGTAGGTGAAGGCGTACGTGTGCTCGCCCTCGGGCGACCGGTCGATCGTCAGCCGCCCGGTCAGGCCGCGCAGCGCGCCGGTGGCCGAGTCGGGCACGACGTCGACGGTCATGTCGCCGCCGCTCGCGCTGCCGACGGCGGAGTGCCGGAGCACGAACGTGCCGCTGCGGCCGTCGACCGAGACCGCGAGCCGCTCGATCCCGACGTACGCGGCCGACGGGTCGGCGATCGCCTGCAGCAGCTGCATCGCGCTCGTGCCGCTGACCCCGCCCTCGAAGGTCTTCGTGCCGGCCACCCGCACGAGCCTCGCGCCCTCGGCGTCGTCGTAGACCTCCTCGTCCCAGGAGGTGAGGTCGAACCGTCCGGTCGTCGTCATGGGCCCATCCTCGCGGCCCGCGCGCGGTGGGGATTGGAGATCCGCGACAGCCCGTGTGCGAACGGCACTCCCACCCGACCTGGTTGGGCGAGAGTGCCGTTCGCGCGGGGTCACTTGCGGGTGACCGACTCCAGGTACCGCTGCGTCCAGCCGTCGGCTGCGCGGCGGATCCACAGGTCGATCGTGTCCGCCTCCTCCGCGCCGGCGTCGTCCATGCGGGCGAGGGCGTCGCGGCGGAGCTGGGCCTTGGTGAACGCGAACGTGTCGGCGGGGATCCTGTCCGCCATCGCCAGGGCGCGCTCGACCGCGGCGGGCAGCAGGTCGTCGGCGGGCAGCACCTCCTCGACCAGGCCGAGCGCCCGCGCCTCGCCGGGCAGGTGCGTGGCCGCGCCGGTGATCAGCGTGCGCGCCACCTGGTCGCCGACGGCGTAGCGGACAACCTCCACCGCCACCCGGGGCAGCGGCACGCCCACCACCAGCTCGGGCAGCCCGATCCGGGCGCTCCCGTCGGCCATCAGCACGACGTCGGCGGCCGCGGCGAGCACCGCACCACCGGCGATCGCATGCCCGTTGACGGCCGCCACCACCGGCTTGCGCAGCTCGAACACGCTGCGGAACAGCCCGTCGAGCGCGGGCACGAACCGCCGCGCGTAGGGCTCGCCGTCGGTGACGAGCCGGCGCAGGTCCGCGCCCGCCGAGAAGGCCCGTCCCGCCCCGGTGAGGACGACGGCCCGCGCCGGGTCCGTCGCCAGTGCCTGGAACCGGTCGGCGACCGCGTCGCACAGCTCGGGGTCCAGGGCGTTGACCGGTCCGTGGGCCAGGCGGAGCACCGCGACATCGCCGTCGCGCTCGAGTTCGATCACGAACCGGGACGGTACCGGCCGCGGTCTCATGGCAGGCTGCGCATGAGCCGTCCGTCACCGATCGATGGAGAGATCACCATGCCGCAGAGCGTCCGCGGGGTCGTCGCCCACAAGAAGGGCGAGCCCGTCTCGGTCGAGACGATCATCGTCCCCGACCCCGGTCCCGGCGAGGCCGTCGTCCAGGTCCAGGCGTGCGGGGTGTGCCACACCGACCTGCACTACCGCGAGGGCGGCATCAACGACGAGTTCCCGTTCCTGCTCGGCCACGAGGCCGCCGGGATCGTCGAGGCCGTCGGCGAGGGCGTCACCGACGTCGCCCCCGGCGACTTCGTGATCCTCAACTGGCGCGCCGTCGACGGCACCTGCCGCGCGTGCCGGCGCGGTGAGCCCTGGTACTGCTTCTCCACCCACAACGCCGCCCAGAAGATGACGCTGGAGTCGGGCCAGGAGCTCTCCCCCGCGCTCGGGATCGGCGCGTTCGTCGAGAAGACCCTCGTCCACGCCGGGCAGTGCACCAAGGTCGACCCGGCGGTCAAGCCCGAGGTCGCGGGCCTGCTCGGCTGCGGGGTCATGGCCGGCATCGGCGCGGCCATCAACACCGGCGGCGTCGGGCGCGGCGACTCCATCGCCGTCATCGGCTGCGGCGGCGTGGGTGACGCCGCGATCGCGGGCGCCCGACTCGCCGGCGCGTCGACGATCATCGCGATCGACATGGACGACCGGAAGCTGGAGTGGGCCAAGGGCTTCGGCGCCACCCACACCATCAACGCCCGCGAGCGCGACGTCGTCGAGGCCGTCCAGGAGCTCACCGACGGCAACGGCGCCAACGTCGTCGTCGACGCCGTGGGCCGCCCGGAGACCTTCAAGCAGGCCTTCTACGCCCGCGACCTCGCCGGCACCGTCGTCCTGGTCGGGGTCCCCACCCCCGACATGACCGTCGACCTCCCGCTCATCGACGTGTTCGGGCGCGGCGGCTCCACCAAGTCCTCCTGGTACGGCGACTGCCTGCCCAGCCGCGACTTCCCGATGCTCGTCGACCTGCACCTGCAGGGCCGCCTGCCCCTGGAGAAGTTCGTCAGCGAGACCATCGCCCTCGACGGGGTCGAGGCCGCGTTCGAGAAGATGCACAAGGGCGAGGTCCTGCGCTCGGTGGTGCTGTTCTGATGGCGCCGATCGACCACCTCGTCACCTCCGGCACGTTCTCCCTCGACGGCGGCACCTGGGACGTCGACAACAACGTCTGGATCGTCGGCGACGAGAACGAGGTCGTCGTCATCGACGCCGCCCACGACGCCGACGCCATCGCCGCCGCGGTCGGGGGCCGCACCGTCAAGGCCGTCGTGTGCACCCACGCCCACGACGACCACGTCAACCAGGCCCCCGCCCTGGCCGACCGCTTCTCCGCGCCGATCCTGCTCAACCCGAACGAGTCGGTGCTGTGGGACATGACCTGGCCCGACCGCAGGCCCGACGGCGAGCTCGCCGACGGCCAGGTCATCACCGTCGGCGGCATCGAGCTCCGCGTGCTGCAGACCCCCGGCCACTCCCCCGGCTCCTCCTGCCTCTACTCGGCGGAGCTGGGCACGGTGTTCTCCGGCGACACCCTGTTCCAGGGCGGTCCCGGCGCCACCGGCCGGTCGTACTCGAGCTTCGACACGATCATCGAGTCGATCCGCACCACCCTGCTGACGCTGCCCGGGGCCACCACCGTCCGCACCGGCCACGGCGACTCCACCAGCATCGGCGACGAGCTCCCGCACCTGGAGGAGTGGATCGCGAAGGGCAGCTGATCGGTAGCACGTCAGTACTGTCTCGGCCGCGTGGAGGAAGCGGCCGAGACGATCGGCGCACGGGCCGGCGGTCACCGCCCCGGCCCGATCAGCCGACGAGGGGGTGGATGGCCCAGAACGCCAGCGCCGCCGAGAGCCCGGCCATCGGGATCGTCAGGACCCAGGCCACCGCGATGTTGCCGGCCACGCCCCACCGCACGGCGGACAGGCGCTTGGTGGCGCCCACCCCGAGGATCGACGACGTGATCGTCTGCGTGGTCGAGATGGGGGCCGCGAACACGAAGGCGGTCGTGTAGAGCACCGCCGACGCCGTGGCCTCGGCGGCGAAGCCGCGCGGCGGGTCGAGGTCGATGATGCGCCGGCCCAGCGTGCGCATGATCCGCCAGCCGCCCGCGTAGGTCCCGGCCGAGAGCGCGCCCGCCGACAGGACCACGACCCACCACGGGATGTCGAAGCCCTCGTGGTAGCCGCCGACGACGAGCGCCAGCACGATCACGCCCATCGTCTTCTGGGCGTCCTGCAGCCCGTGGCCCAGCGCCATGGCCGCGGCCGAGACGGTCTGCGCGTAGCGGAACCCGCGCGTCAGCCTGAGGGGGCGGCCGTTGCGGAAGACCCACAGCAGCACGAGCATCACGAGCCCGGCCAGCACGAACCCGACCAGCGGCGACAGCACCATCGGGATGACGACCTTCTGCACGACCCCGTCCCACTGCACCGTGCCCGCCGCGGCCAGCGCGGCGCCGACGAGCCCGCCGATCAGCGCGTGCGACGACGACGACGGCAGCCCGAACCACCACGTCACCAGGTTCCAGACGATCGCGCCGATCAGCGCCGCCAGGACGACGACGAGCCCGGAGATCCCGCTCGGCGCCTCGATGATCCCGCTGCCGACCGTGGAGGCGACCTCGGTGCCGAGGAACGCCCCGACCATGTTCATCACGGCCGCCATGACCAGCGCCGTGCGCGGGGCCAGCGCACGCGTCGAGACCGAGGTGGCGATGGCGTTCGCGGCGTCGTGGAAGCCGTTGGTGTAGTCGAAGCCGAGCGCCACGACGATCACCACGACGACCGCGGCGAGCTCCACTCAGGCCTCCTTGACGGCGATGCTCTCGACGGTGTTCGCCACCGTCTCGAAGGCGTCGGCCGCCTCCTCGAGCGTCTCCACGATCTCCTTGACCTTGAGGACGGTGAGGACGTCGGCGGGCGGGTCGCCGTCGGGCGGGGCGAGCAGGTCGCCGAGCAGGCGCCGGTAGACCGCGTCGGCCTCGTCCTCCAGGGAGTTGACGTGGATCCAGTACTCCTGCAGCTCGGCCATCTTCTCCAGCCGCGGCATCGCCTCCGCGGTGGCGGCGGCGGCCCGGCGCAGCACCTCGACCTGCTCGGAGATGCCGCTGGGCAGCACCCCCAGCCGGTAGAGCACGATCCGGTCGGCGGCCTCCTCCATGAAGTCGAGGACGTCGTCGAGGGAGGACGCGAGCCGGTAGATGTCCTCGCGGTCGAACGGCGTCACGAAGGTCTTGTTGAGCTTGACCATGATCTCGTGGGTGACGGCGTCGCCCGCGTTCTCGGTCTCCTTCACCCGCTGCGCGAGCACCGGGCGGGCGGACGGCTCGGCGGCCACCAGCTTCGCGAGGTCGTCGGCCGCGGAGACGATGTTGTCGGCCGCGCGGCTGAAGAGCGGGTAGAAGCCGCGTTCATGGGGCGTCAGTCGGAAGGCCACCGGGACTTTGTACCCCGTTCACCTCGAACGACGAGCGGCCGGACCCACGAGGAGCAGGGCGATCGCCGACAGGCCGAACGCCGCGCGGAAGCCGAACGGGTCCGCCACCGCCCCCAGGCCGACGGCGCCGACACCCGTCCCGGCGTCGTAGGCGATGTTCCACGCGGCGCTCGCCGATCCGTAGCCCGCCGGCCCGCCCGCCGCGAACAGCGTCGTGAGCGCGTCGTTCTGCACCAGCCCGAACCCGACGCCCACCACCGCCGACCCGACGACGACGAGCGGGCCGGCCGGCGCGCCCAGCGCCAGCACCTCCACGGCCATCCCGGCGGCGGCGAGCAGCACGCCCGGGAGCAGCAGCCGCCCGCCCAGGCCGTGGCGGTCGACCAGGCGTCCGGCGGTGGTGCGCCCGAGCAGCGCGCCCGCAGCGGTGGCGAACAGCGCGGCCGCCACCAGGCCGGCGGCCCCGGGGACGGCCAGCGGCAGGAACGTCACCAGCCCGCCCTGCGCCACCGAGCAGGACAGCATCGCCACCAGCGGGGCGGACGCGGGCCGCGGGCGGGCGGGGCCGGGCTCGCCGTCGGCGGCGACGGGCGTCGGCCGCGGCACCCGCAGCGCCGGCAGGGCGAGCAGCCCGAGCAGCGGCGCCGCGCCGGCCGCGACGAACACGCCCGTGAACCCGGCGACGTCGACGACCGCCACCCCGGCCGGCAGCAGCACGAGCTGCGGCACCCCGACGGCGACGCCGTAGCGCGCGGCGGCGCGCCCGTGCTCCGACGGCGCCGCGAGCTCGGCCACCAGCGCGCTGCCCACCACCGTCAGCAGGCCGAACCCGACGCCCCGCGCCGCCGACACCGCGAGCACCGGGCCCAGCTCCGCCGAGAGCGCGAGCAGCGGCGTGGGCGCGCCGAGCAGCACCAGCCCCGCGCCGAGCACGGTCCGGTACCCCAGCCGCGCCACCAGCCACGGCACGGCGAGCTGGGTGCCGATCGTGGTGAGCATCAGCGCGCCCGTGGTGCTGCCGGCGGCGAGCTCGCCCGCGCCCGAGACCCACAGCGGGACCACCGGCAGCAGCAGCGCGTACCCGCCGAAGCCGAGCACCGTGGCGAGGAGCATGAGCCGGAACGGCCACGACCGCATGCCCGCCACGGGCGTCAGGGCCGCCACACGCGCCGCTCGGTGACCACGGCCGTGACGAGGTCGGCCGGGGTCACGTCGAACGCCGGGTTCCAGGCCGGGGCGTGCGCCGTCACCTCGTCGGCGGCGCGCTCCTCGATCTCGATGTGCGCGCCGTCCGGGGTGGCCGGGTCGACCGTGCTCTCCGGCGCGGCCACGACGAACGGGATCCCGGCGCGGGCCGCCGCCAGGGCGAGCGGGTAGGTGCCGATCTTGTTCGCGACGTCGCCGTTGGCGGCCACCCGGTCGGCGCCCACGACCACCGCGTCGACGAGGCCGCGCGCGATCAGCGAGGGCCCCGCCCCGTCGACGACGACGTGGTGGTCGATGCCCTCGGCGGCCAGCTCGAGCGCGGTGATCCGGGCGCCCTGCAGCAGCGGCCGCGTCTCGTCGGCGACCACGTGCGCCACGCGACCCCGCCCGTGCAGCGAGCGGACGACGCCCAGCGCCGTGCCCCACTCGACGCACGCGAGCGCGCCGGCGTTGCAGTGGGTGTGCAGGCGCAGCGGCCGGTCGCCGCAGAGCGCGGTGAGCAGGTCGGCGCCGCGGTCGCCGATCGCGTGGCAGGCGGCGATGTCCTCGTCGCGCAGGGCCAGCGCGGCGGCGAGGGCGGCCTCCGGCCCGCCGGACAGGGCGGCCCGGGCCCGCTCGACGCCCACGGCCAGGTTGACGGCGGTGGGACGGGCGGCGGCGAGCCGGTCGCACGCGGCGTCCAGGGCGGCGCCGTGCAGGGTCCGCGCGGCCAGCGCCACACCGAGCGCCCCGGCGACGCCGAGTGCGGGCGCCCCGCGCACGACCAGCCTGCGGATCGCGTCGACCAGGGCGTCGACGTCGCCGATCGTGGTGGTCCGGAGCTCGGGGAGCGCGGTCTGGTCGACCAGCACGACACCCCCCGCACCGGTCGATCCGTCCCAGTCGATCGTCCGCGGCAGCACGGCCGTGAGCCTATGTCGCAAGTTGCGACGACTTCTCCGGTTGGTATCGGGTAGTACTGTCGCTTAGCCTCCCTACAAGCAGGAGTTAGAGGAGCCTAATGATCGGCGATCGAGTGCCCGAGTGCTGCACGCTGGCGCACACCAGCGCGGTGGAGGACACGCTGCGCACGGTCTTCGTGCGCAGCGGCCGCGGCGAGCCCGTCAGCACGTCCGCGCTGGCCGACGAGCTGGGTGTGAGCGCCCCCACCGTCTCGATCATGCTCAAGCGGCTCACCGCGGCCGGGCTGCTGCGGCGCACCGACGGTCACCTCGCCGCCCTCACCGACCACGGCACCGCCCACGCCCGCGACGTCGTGCGGCGCCACCGGCTGCTGGAGGCGTTCCTGGCGCAGGAGCTGGGCGTGCCGTGGGACGAGGTGCACGCCGAGGCCGACGCGCTGGAGCACGCCGTGTCCGACCGGCTCGTCGACCGCATCGACTCCCACCTCGGCCACCCGGGGCGCGACCCGCACGGCGACCCCATCCCCCGCGCCGGCGACCGGCAGGAGGAGGAGTGGGGCCTGCGCCTGGACGCCGCCCCCGCCGGCTCCACCTTCGACGTCGAGCGGGTCTACGACCGCGACAGCGCCGCCCTGCGCTACCTGTCGGGGCTGGGCATCCACCCGGGCGTCCGGCTCGACGTCACCGCGCGCCAGCCGTTCGGCGGGCCGCTGTGGGTGCGCGTCGGGGCCGCCGACCACGCGCTGGGCGAGCCGCTGACCCACCTCGTCCACGGGCGGGTGGTCGCGTGAGGCGCCTGGCGGTCGCACTGGTGGTGGGGCTGCTCGCGCTCACCGGCTGCACCTCCACGGCCGCGTCCGGCGACGAGCCGATCGGCGACCGGCCGGTCCGCGTCACCACCACGACCAACTTCATCACCGACACCGTCCAGCGGATCGGCGGCGACGCCGTCGAGGTCACGGGGCTGATGGGTCCCGGTGTCGACCCGCACCTCTACCGCGCGAGCGCCGGTGACGTCCGGACGCTGCGCGAGGCCGACGTCATCTTCTACGGCGGGCTGCAGCTGGAGGGCCGGATGGGCGAGCTGCTCGACGAGCTCGCGGCGCGCCGGCCCACCCGCGCCGTCACCGACGGCATCCCGCGCACCGACCTGCTGGCCCCCGCACCCGGCGCCAACGAGGAGTACGACCCGCACGTCTGGTTCGACGTGAGCCTGTGGCAGCACGTCAGCCGCACGATCGCCGACACCCTGGCCGAGCGCGACCCGGCCCGCGCCGGGACCTACCGCGCCAACCTCGACGCCTACCTGGCCGAGCTGACCGAGCTCGACGGCTACGTGGCGCAGCGGATGGCCACGATCCCGCCGGAGCGGCGGCTGCTGGTCACCTCGCACGACGCCTTCGAGTACTTCGGGCGCCGCTACGGCCTGGAGGTCGCCGGCATCCAGGGGATCTCCACCGCGGCCGAGGCCACCACCGCCGACGTCGAGCGCGTCGCCGAGCTGATCGCGAGCCGCGGGGTGCCCACGGTGTTCGTCGAGTCCTCGGTGCCCCGCCAGACGATCGACGCCCTGATCGCCGCGGCCGCGCAACGCGGGGCGGCCGTCACCGTCGGGGGCGAGCTGTTCACCGACGCCGCCGGTTCACCGGGCACTCCCGAGGGCACCTACACAGGGATGCTCCGCGCCAACGCCGACCTGATCGCCGACGGATTGGGAAGCTGAGATGTTCATGACCGCACGCACGACCGCGCCCGCACCGCCGGTCACCGGCCACGCGCTGGAGATCCGCTCGCTGACGGTGTCCTACCGCTCGGCCCCGGTGCTGTGGGAGGTCGACGCGCACTTCCCGGCCGGGCGGCTCTGCGCGATCGTCGGCCCCAACGGCGCCGGCAAGTCGACGCTGCTCAAGGCGGCGCTCGGGCTCGTCCCGGCCGACGCGGGCCGCGTGCTCATCGACGGCGTCGAAGGTCCGGCCGCGCTCGACCGCGTCGCGTACGTGCCCCAGCGCGAGTCGGTCGACTGGGACTTCCCGATCACCGTCGGCGAGGTCGTGGCGATGGGCCGCTACCGCGCCACCGGCTGGTTCCGCCGCGTGGGGCGGGCCGACCGCGCGATCGCCGCGGAGTGCCTGGAGCGCGTCGGGATGGCCGCGTACGGGAAGCGCCAGATCGGCCAGCTGTCGGGCGGGCAGCGCCAGCGCGTGTTCCTGGCCCGCGCGCTCGCGCAGCAGGCCCCCGTCCTGGTGATGGACGAGCCGTTCGCCGGCATCGACGCCCGCACCCAGTCCGACCTGCTCGCGCTGCTCGGCGGGATCCGCGACGAGGGCGGCTCGGTGGTCGTCGTGCACCACGACATGGCGCAGGTGCGGGCCGCGTTCGACTGGACGCTGCTGCTCAACGTCCGCACGCTGGGCTGCGGTCCCACCGCCGAGGTGCTCACCGCCGAGGCGGTGCGCAGCGCGTACGGCGTGCCCGACGAGGCCGTGGCCTGGGCGGGCTGACATGCTGGGCCTCCCCTACACCGACGCCGTCGTCGTCGTCGGCGCGCTCGTCCTGGGCGTCACCAGCGGCGTGCTGGGCACGTTCGCGGTGCTGCGGCAGCGCAGCCTCGTCGGCGACGCGGTGGCGCACTCGACGCTGCCCGGCGTCTGCGTGGCGTTCCTCGTCGCCGGGGTGAAGGACGTGCCCGGCCTGCTCGTCGGGGCGGCGGTGGCCGGGCTGGTCGCCGCGCTGCTCATGGTCGGCATCGAGCGCACCGGGCGGATCAAGCCCGACACCGCGATCGGCGTGGTCCTGTCGGGCTTCTTCTCCCTCGGCGTCGTGCTGCTCACCCACATCGCGAGCACCGCCGACGCCGACCAGGCGGGGCTGGAGAACTACCTGTTCGGCCAGGCCGCGGGCCTGCTGGAGTCCGACGTGCTGGTGATGGCGGTGCTCGGCGGCGTCGCGCTGGCGGTGGTCGCGGTGCTGCGGCGCGCGCTCACCACCACGCTGTTCGACCCGTCCTACGCCGGGTCGCTCGGGCTGCCGGTGCGGGCGCTGGAGGTCCTGATGACGGGCCTGCTCGTCGTCGCCGTCGTCATCGGGGTGCGGGTCGTCGGCGCGATCCTCATGGTGGCGATGCTCGTGGTGCCCACCGTCGTCGCTCGCCAGCTCGCCGACCGCTTCACGCTCGTCCTGCCGCTCGCCGGCGTCGTCGGGGCCGTCGTCGGCATCACCGGGTCGTTCCTCGCCACCCGCGCCGCCCTGCCGACCGGGCCGGTGATCGTGCTGGTCGGGTTCACCCTGGCCGTGCTGGCGGTCCTGCTGGCGCCCGGGCGGGGGGTGCTGTGGCGGGCGTCCCGGCTCGGGGCGCGGCGGCGCCGCGTCCGCCGCGAGCAGGTGCTCGCCCACCCGGACGCGCCCGTCCGCGGGATCGCCGACCGCATCGCCCGCGCCGGCCTGCGCCGCCGCGGCCTGCTCGACGACACCGGCCTCACCCCCGCGGGCGCCACCGCGGCGGCCGAGCTCGCCGACCGCCGCGCGCTCTGGTCGGCCTGGCTCGAGCACGGCGCGCTCGTCGACCTGCCCGACGCCCGCGAGCCCGACCCCACCGACCTGCGCGGCAGCCTCGGCGACGACGCCGTCGCGCAGCTGCGCCGGCTCAGCACCGCCGGGAGGCCGTGATGACCTCCGACGACCTCGTCATCGTCGTGGTGGCCGGCCTGGTCGGCACCGCGTGCGGGCTGCTCGGCCCGTTCCTCGTGCTGCGCCGGATCGCGCTGCTCTCCGACGCCGTCAGCCACGCCGTGCTGCCCGGGATCGTCGCGGTGTGGCTGGTCTGGCAGACGCGCGCGCCGCTGCCGGTCGTCGTCGGTGCGGCGGCGTTCGCGGTGCTGTGCGTGCTCGGGATCGACGCGCTGCGCGCCAGCGGCCTGGTGGCCTCCGACGCCGCGATCGCGCTGGTGTTCCCCGCCCTGTTCTCCCTCGGGGTCCTGGGTGTCACCCGCTTCGCCGACGGCATCCACCTCGACCTCGACTCCACGATCTACGGCGAGATCGCCTTCGTGCCGTTCGACTCCGTCGACCTCGGCGGCGGGGTCGGCGTCGCCCGCGCCGCGGTCGTCCTGGGCGTGGTCGTCCTGCTCAACCTGGCGCTGATCACGCTGCTGTGGAAGGAGCTGAAGGCCACGACGTTCGACCCGGCCTTCGGCGCCACCGTGCGGCTGCGCCCGCAGCTGCTCTCGCGGCTGCTGCTGGTGGCCGTCGCCGTCACGGCGGTGTCGGCGTTCGAGGCGGTCGGCGCGATCCTCGTCGTGACGATGCTGATCGTCCCGGCGGCCACGGCGTACCTGCTCACCGACCGGCTCGTCGTCATGGTGGCGCTGGCCGTCGGCGTCGGGTGGGTGGGGGCGGTCGGCGGGCACGCGCTCGCCGTGGCCTACGACAGCTCGATCGCCGGCGCGATGGGCCTGGTCTGCGCGGCTTGCTTCGTCGCGGCACTGCTGGGCTCGCCGAAGCACGGCCTGCTCACCCGCCGCCTCCGCCGCGCCGCCGCCTCCTGACCCTGGCTACCGTCGGGACGTGCCCCGGCCCGACTCCGCGTTCCCCGCCGACCCCTACCCGGGTGCGGTGCCCGACTGCTCGTTCGTCCACGTCGACGGCACCGTCCACGAGCTGGTGCCGGGGCCGTGGCGGGTCGGGGACCTCCCGCTCGACGACTGGCTCGCCGCCCGCGGCGCCCCGCCGGCCTCCGCGCGCGTCCCGCTGCTGTCCTACGGCTCCAACCGCTGCCCGTCGAAGATCACCTGGCTGCGCGGGACGCTCGGGCTGGGCGCCGACCCGGTCGTCGTGCTGCGCGCCCGCACCGCCGGGGTCGCCGCGGTGTGGGCCGCCGGGCACCGCGCCCGCGACGGCCAGCGGCCGGCCACGCTCGCCGCCGCGCCGGACGTCGAGGAGGACCACGCGGTCTGGCTCGCCACGCCCGCGCAGATCGCGGTGCTCGACCGCTGCGAGGGCCGCGACGAGCGCTTCCGCCTGGCCCGGCTGCGCACCGGCACCGTCCGCACCGGGGACGGTGCGCGCGTCGAGCAGCCCTGGGTCTACGTCGGGCACTCCCCCGCCCGGGCCCCGCTGCACGTCGGCGGCCGGCCCGTGCGGTGCGCCGACGTGCCCCAGTCGGCGGCGCGCGTCCTGCGGGGCGAACCCGGCGACGACGGGCTCGACGCCCCCACCGCCGTCGGCGCCCCGGACCCCGACACCTGGCCGACCGCGCTGTTCGCCTACGGCCTGCTCCAGCCCGGGCAGGTGTCGTGGCACCACGTCGCACCGTTCGCGGCGGGACCGCACCGGCCCGCGTCCGTCGCGGGCGCGGTGCTCGACACCGGGCGCGGCTACCCGGCCTGGCTGCCCGGCGCGGCGGGCACCGCGCCGGGCACGCTCGTCGAGCTCACCGACCCGGTCGCCGCCTTCCCCGCGATGGACGCCTACGAGGGCCCTGACTACGTCCGCGTCCGCGCGGTCGCCACCGACGGCACGACGTGCTGGGCCTACGCCTGGCGCTCCCCGTCCGACGGCTTCACCGCACTGCCGACGGGCTGGCCGCCCTCGAGGTCGTGAAGCCCGCGCCGGGCAGCGGCTTCCCCGCGCTCTCGCGCAGCGCGAGCACCGCGCCGAGCGAGATCACCGCGGCGACCGCCACGTAGACGCCCGGGAAGGCGTTGTTCCCCGTCGAGGTGACGAGGAACGTGAGGATCGCCGGGGCCGTCCCGCCGAAGATCGACGTCGAGATGTTGTAGCCGATCGAGAAGCCGCCGTAGCGGACGTCGGTGTCGAACAGCGCCGGCAGCGTCGCCGACATCGTGCCGAGCAGCAGCACCAGCAGCAGCCCCAGCACCAGCAGCCCGCCCACCGTGCCGAGCACGGTGCCCGTGTCGAGCATCAGGAACGCCGGGTAGGACAGCACGATGAAGCCGACGCAGGACGCCAGGATCAGCGGCTTGCGGCCGATCCGGTCTGACAGCGCCCCCACCGGGATGATCACGATCATGATCACCACCATCATGCCCAGGATGTAGAGCAGGGCCGTGGTGGCCTCCAGGCCGGTCGTCGTCTGGAGGTAGTCGGGCATGTAGAACAGGATCGTGTAGACGGCGACGTTGTAGAACAGCACCAGGCCGATGCAGATGATCATCGGGCGCCAGTGCTTGGTGAGCACGTCGCGCAGCGGCGACTCCGACAGCTGCGCCTTCTCCTCCAGCTCCCGGAACGCCGGGGTGTCCTCCAGCTTGCTGCGGAGGTAGAGCCCGACGAGCCCGAGCGGTCCCGCGATGAGGAACGGCACGCGCCAGCCCCACGACGTCATGGCCTCGTCGGTGAGCCCGAACTCCAGAGCCGTGACCAGGCCCGCCGCCAGCACGAACCCGCCGGTGGTGCCCAGCTCCAGGAAGGAGCAGTAGAAGCCGCGCCGCCTGTCGGGCGCGTACTCGGCGATGAACGCGGCCGCGCCGCCGTACTCGCCGCCGGTGGCGAAGCCCTGCACCATCCGCAGCAGGATCAGCAGCAGCGGTGCGAGGAAGCCGACCGCGGCGTACGTGGGCAGCAGGCCGATGCAGAAGCTCGCGGCCGACATCACCACGATCGTCAGCGCCAGCACCTTCTTGCGCCCGATGCGGTCACCGAGCGGCCCGAGGATGATCCCGCCGAACGGGCGCACCAGGTACGCCACGGCGAAGATCGCGAACGCGTAGCCCGGGCCCGCGTTCCCGGCGTCGCCGCCCGGGATCAGGTTGAGCGTGATGTACAGGACGACGTAGCTGTAGATGCCGTAGTCGAACCACTCGACGAGGTTGCCCATCGCGGCGGCACCGACGGCCTTGCGCACGGTGCGTTCGTCGACCTCGGCTGGTGGAGACGTGTCCGATGTGGTCATGGTGGAGCTCCTCCCCCGATCGGCGGACCACGCTAGGAGCGGTCGGAGCAGCCTGCAACCGCTGGCGGGAACGCCTCGGGAGGAACGCGCTACCCCCGCCGGGCGGAGACCGACGGCGCCATCCGGCCGCCCTCGATGCCGTAGAGGCGTGCGGCGTTGCCGCCGAGGATCGCGCGGCGGGCGTCGGCGTCGAGGTCCCGGTAGCGCCCGCGCAGCTCGTCGGGGAAGCGGTAGGACGCGAACTGCGCCACCAGCCGGCCCGGGCGCACGAGCGGGTAGCCGCTGCCGAACAGCAGGCGCTCGGGCCCGTAGGCGATCAGCAGCTCCCCCAGCGCGCGCCCGAAGTCGGCGCGGGCGTCGGTGGCCGAGATCCACGGGAGGATGTCGGTGAGCACCACGTGCACGTTGGGGAGCCGGGCCAGCCGGCACAGGTCGTCGGCGGGCAGGCAGCCGGCGCCGAGCACGAACGACGTGCGGGGCAGCGCGGTGGCGAGCTCGCGGAACTGGGCGAGGTCGAACCCGGCGGACGCGACGCGCTGCACCGGGCGGGTCCGCACCGGCAGCGCCGACCCGGAGCGCACCGGCTCGGCCCAGCTCGGCAGCCGCGGGGGCGTCCGGCCCGGCCTGCGCTGCCCGGCCGCGGCGCGCCAGCGGCGCCACGGCGCCGGCCCGGCCGAGGGGGCGACCCCCAGGTGCACGACGCCCGCCCCGGACGCGGCGCAGCGCGCGAGCGCCCGGCGCAGCCAGGTCTCCCGCAGTTCCATGCGCCCGCCCGGTCGGCGGGACTCGCAGAACGTCAGGCCGCGCATGTCCCAGCGCCGGACCTTCGCCGCGATGCCCCGGGCGCCGGGCTGGCCGGCGTCGGGGTCGAGCTCGCCGCTCAGGACGAACTTCCCCGGCATCCGCGCGGCGAGCTCCGCGTGCCAGGCCACGGGCGAGAACCCGAGGACGAACAGCTCTCCCAGCACCACGGGCTGGAGGACGGCGTGGTCGACGTACCCACCGCCGAACACGTCACGGGAGAGGCCGTCCTCGGTGACGCGCTCGACCTCCGGCAGCGGCACCGCGGAGCCGTCCAGCTCGCGGTGCCGCCGCAGGAGGTCGGCGGCGAAGAGCTCACCCGCAGGCCCCGCCTGGTTGTGCGGACTCGCGTCCCAGGCGTGGACCTGCGCGTCGACCACGAGGTAGGTCTCGCCGTCGACGACGTACATCTACCCCACCTGCGGGCCGAGCCCGAGCGACTGCGGCGTGCTCGAGTCCGGCGACGGCTGCGGGATGCCGTCGTCGAGGGGGCCGTACTCGGTCATCAGCGCCTTGTTCCACGGCGTCTGCTCCTCGGCCACCAGCGAGTTCGTGGTGAGGATCAGGCCGGCGACGGAGGCGCCGTTCTGCAGGGCGGAGCGCACGACCCGCAGCGGGTCGATGATGCCCATCTCGATCATGTTGCCGAAGCGGCCCTCGAGGGCGTCGAAGCCCTCGTCGACGCCCAGCGCCGAGACCTGCTTGACGGTGTCGTGCCCGTCGTAGCCGGCGTTGGTGGAGATGAGGTGCACCGGCTCGGTGAGCGCGGCGCGGACGATCTCGACGCCGATGCGGTAGTCGCCGGTGACGTCGAGCTTGTCGAGCGCGGGCTCGGAGTGCAGCAGCGCCGACCCGCCGCCCGCGACGATGCCCTCGGCCATGGCGGCCCGGGTGGCCTGCAGCGAGTCGTCGACGCGGTGCCGGATCTCCTTGAGCTCCGCGTTCGTCGGCGCGCCGACCGAGATGATCGCGGCCTTGCCCGACAGGCGGGCGATGCGGTCGTTGAGCCAGTCCTCGTCGGTGCCGATGCTCGCGCGGTTCATCTCGGCGCGCAGCTGCGAGAGCCGCCGGTCGACGGACTCCTTCGCGCCCTGCCCGCCGATGATCGCGGTGTGCTCGTTGGTGGCGCGGACCTGCGAGGCGCGGCCGAGGTGCTCGGCGGTCATCTGCTCCAGCGAGAACGACGAGGCCTTCGAGTGCACCTTGCCGCCGCACAGCGCCGCGATGTCCTCCAGCATGTGCACGCGCTTCTCACCGAAGCCGGGCGCCTGGATCGCGGTGACCTTGAGGTGGCCGTTGACGTGGTTGTGCACCAGCATCTGCAGCGCGCTGCCCTCGACCTTCTCGGCGATGATCACGAGGGGGCGGGGGTCGCGCATGATCTTCTCGAGCACCGGCATCAGCGAGCGGACGTCGGTGATCTTCTCGGCGCTCATGAGGATGTAGGCGTCGTCGAGGATCGCCATCATCGAGCCGGGGTCGGTCACGAGGTAGGGCGAGACGTAGCCGTTGTCGAACTCGAAGTCCTCGACGAAGTTGACCGAGAGCCCGAGCACCGGGCCGTCGTCGACGGAGATGACGCCGTCGTCGCCGACGGTGTGCAGCGTCTGCGCGACGATGCGGCCGATCGACTCGTCGTCGTTGGCCGAGATCGCGGCGACGCGGGAGAGGTGCTCCAGGCTGTCGACCTGGTGGGCGACGGTGGACAGGTGCTCGACGATCGCGCCGACGGCGATGTCGATGCCGCGCTTGACCAGCACCGGGTTGCCGCCGGCCTGGATCGCCTTCATGCCCTCCCGGACGATCGCCTGCGCCATCACGGTGGCCGTGGTGGTGCCGTCACCGACGATGTCGTTCGTCTTGATGGCGGCTTCCTTGAGGATCTGCGCGCCCATGTTCTCGAACGGGTCCTTGAGGTAGATCTCCCGTGCGATCGTCACACCGTCGTTCGTGACCTCCGGCGTGCCGGTGATCTTCTCGAGGACGACGTTGCGACCCTTCGGGCCCAGGGTGGACTTGACGGCCTCGGCGAGCTGGTCCACGCCCGCCTTGAGCAGATCGCGGGCTTCCTGTCCGAACTTGAGTTCCTTGGCCACGGGGCCCTCCTGATGACGGTTCTCGACGATGTGCGCGGGGTACTGCGAGCGAGAGGTAGGAAACAGCGGCCCGGGCCGCCGTCCGCACCGGCGTGCGCGAACGGCGACCCGGGGGTGGCGGACGAGGGGTTACTTCACCTCGGGCGGGAGCATGTCGCCGATGAACTCGGCGGCCTCCTCCAGATTCCCGAACATCACGGTCCGGTCATCCATGTGGATCATCTTCCCGTAGTGCGTGGACATGTTCTCCTCGAACTCGGAGGCGTCGTAGAAGCCCTCCTCCTCACCGAGAGCCTCGGAGATCTCGTCGTAGACGAAGTCCATCCGGCCCACGCAGTCGACGCGGATCATCGACGGCAGGTGGGTGATGGTGACGTTCTCCTGCCGGTCCATCACCTCGGCCACGACGACGCCGACCTGGTTGTTCATCAGCGTCACGCCGGCCATGTTCGACGCGGTGTTGTTCGCCTTGAACGGGCTCTCGGAGGTCTTGAAACTGGTCACTGCGACAGCTCCTTCGGGGGCTCGAGTCCGAGTTCGGTCACGATGCCGGCGAACCGGCTCTTGGCCCGGTCGAGGGAGTCCTCGAACCGCGGGGGCTTGAAGTCCGGCTGGCTCCACAGGGGCTGCATGGCGCGGGCGGCCTCGAGGCACATGGGCACCCACTTGGCCAGCCAGCCCTGCATGAGCTCCTTGTTGTGGGCCGCGAACTCCTTGTCCGAGGTGAGCGGACCGAAGCAGGCCTGCGTCCAGCGCAGGTCGCGCTGCGAGTAGTCGTACTCGCCGGCGCCGATGACCGTCGGGGTCACGAAGTCACCGTTGCCGGCCGCGGCCTGCTGCACCAGGTTGCTGCGGAACAGCTCGCCGAGCAGCGGCTCGAACACCACGTTGGTGGCGAAGGCCATCTCGCCCCAGTCGTTGTCGACCGCGGTGAGCGCCTCGACGACCTTGCGGATGCCCTGCCACTCGGGGTCGTTGTTCCACGCGTCGAGGTGCGCGGCGCCGTCGAAGCCCTCGATCTCCTCGGAGAGAGTGAGGTTGTAGAGCGCCAGGTCCTGGGCGAACCGGATCTTGTGCATGCTGTTCACGACCATGGCCGTGTTGTGCATGTTGGTCGGGCAGGAGCGGTTGATCGCGGCGAAGACGTAGAGGCCGAGGATGTGCTCGATGTGCATCCACGCGCCGACGTTGCGCTCGACGAAGGTCTTCCAGTTCGGGGTCCAGTTGTCGAACGCCTTGGCCTGCCGGGCGTTCTCGACGTTCTGGGTGGTCTGGCGGACGACGTTCGCGTTGTAGCGGTAGAACGTCATCTCCCATTCCTCGTTGGGATCCCGGAACTCGTGCCAGCCGTGGGCCGGCCACTCCTCGACGGGCTTGCCGCCGCTGCCGGGCCCGCGCTCGGGCTCGGGCTTGTCGACGCCCCAGGCCTTCAGCTTCGTCCAGGTCAGCGGGTATCCGCTCGAGCCGTCCGCGAAGCCGTAGATCCAGCCCTGCGACAGGTAGTGCCGCGGGTCGGGCTGGACGTCGACGGTGACGTCCTCGTAGTGGGTCTGCTTCCGCTTCGCCGGCTTGTAGTAGTTGTACCGACGTGCGCTCGCACCGGAGTCCGGGAACTCCTGCGCGCCTGCCTCCGCATCCGTGAACTGTGGCTTCGGGACACTGCGTTCGGGACGTTGAGCAGTGGTCATGGGCCGTCCTCGCCTTCCGGTTCACCGGTGGTGGTGAACTTGTCGTAGAAGATGTTCTGCTCGAGCACACCGAGTGCCGTGAGCTTCGCCAGCGCCGCATCCACCATCGGCGGAGGCCCGCACACGTACGCATCCCGACCCGTCAGGTCGGGCTCGCACCGTTCGACGACGTCGGTGATGAGACCGACCTCGCCGTTCCACTCGTCGTCACCGGCCGGCTCGGACAATGCCGGGACGTACCGGAAGCCGGGGATCTTCTCCTCGAGCTCCCGGAGTTCTTGTTCGAAACACAGGTCCCGCGACTGCCGGCCTCCGTAGTAGAAGATCGGCTTGCGGTCGGTCCCGCGTTCCGCCATCGAGCGCAGCAACCCCAGCACCGGCGCCATCCCGGCTCCACCGCCCACGAAGATGATCGGCGCGGTCCGGCTCTCCCGAAGCGTGAAGGTCCCGAAGGGGCCCTCCACGTCGAGCCGGTCGCCGATCTGCACCTTCTTGTCGAGGAACTCGGAGAACAATCCGTCGGGGTAGACCTTGATGACGAACTCGAACAGGCCGTCGCGGCCCGGAACGTTCGCCATCGAGAACGAGCGGCTCTCCTCCGTGCCCGGTACCATGATGTCCAGGTACTGGCCCGGGAAGAACTTGATCTCTTCCGGCTCGATCAGCTTGAGGACGAGGTGCCGCATGTCGTGGGTGACCGACTCGTTCGAGACGACCTCGGCCACACCCTTCTTCAGCGGCAGCCCCGACCGGATGATCTCCTCGTCGTACTGGAGGAGCTCGATCACCAGGTCCGAGTAGGCGTGCGCCCGGCAGAGGAGGGTCTGGCCCTCCTCGCGCTCGGAGTCCGGTAGAGCGAACGTGGAGTACTTGTCGAGCTCGATGTCGTCCATGTCGCCCTCGAGGACGAACGACTTGCACGCCGCGCACTGCCCTTCCTTGCAGCCGTGCATCAGCTGGACGCCGTTCTCGGCTGCGGCGCGGAGGATGTTCTGGTCCTCGTCGACCTCGATCTCGATGCCCACCGGCTCGAACCTGACTATGTGCTTGTTACCCATACTGCTCCGTGCGCCCTTCGCCGGTGGACCTGTATGACTTCCTGAGGCTGGCCTGAGCAGGGGGAGGGCCGACGATGGAGTCGCCGACCCTCCCCCCTCACCTGACCCGCGCTCAGGCGCTCGCGGGTGCCGGTCGTCCGGCGGGGCCCTGCTTGTTGTAATCAGCGAGGAACGCCGCCTTGCCGGCTGCGTCGAGCTCGTTGATGATCACGTTGGGGCTACCGCACGGCGGGCAGCGACGCAGGTGGTCCAGCGTCCACATCTTCTTGGGGTTCAAGTCGAGGTGGGGCTGTGCCGTCATGGTCTTGCCGTCGTCGCGGACGAAGCCCATGTCGGACACCACGTCGGCCCAGTTCCAGCCGTGGTAGAGCGTCTCCCACTCGCGGTGCCCGACCAGGCGGCCCATGTTCGGGGTCTCGCGACCCTGGTACGTGGGACGGAAGGCCTCGACATCGGTCCAGCGGCAGACCTCGTGGCAGTACGTGCGCGTCACGCCGTCGATGTCGGCCATGACCATGTCCTCGCGGACCAGGCACGGGACCATGCAGGTCCAGCAGCGGGCCGGGTAGACGTAGTCGACGTCCTCGAAGACGATCGGGTTGTGCCCGTTCGGCACGGCGAGGCGGTTGTAGTTCTCCCACCACGCGCCGTACTTGTCGTACCAGCCCGGGTACTTGTACTCGAACCACTCGAAGTCCGTGTCGGTCATCGCGTCGATGCGCCAGTAGTTGGCGAGCCAACCGGTGGCGAAGAACTGCGCGACCTCGTGGACGTAGCCCTTCTCCCAGATCTGCTTCCACGACTCTTCGATCAGGTCGTGGGGGATGACCAGGCCGTACTTCTCGAGCGGGACGAGGTACGAGCGGTAGTAGTCGTCGTAGATCCAGCGGCGCCACATCTCCGCGTAGGACTCGCGGTCCTTGCGGCGGTCCTTCGTGCCGTACTCGATGAAGGTGCCGATGGCGGCGTCGACGACGCGGTGGTTGTTCCACCACGCGTAGCGGAGGTCGCGCTCGAGCAGCTGGCGGTTGTCCTCGTCGGACAGGGCCATCAGCAGCGTGGCGTAACCGTTGGAGATGTGGCGCGACTCGTCGGACTGGACCGAGTGGAACACCGTGGGCAGCAGGTAGTCACCGTTCGCCGCGGCCTCGGCCGGCATGGCCACGAACAGGGTGTTCGTGAACGCCGTCTCGGCGACGATCGTCAGGTAGATGCTGGCCGCGGTGATGGCGTCACCGGTGATGAACCCCTCGGCGAACTGGCGGCCGATGGTGCCGCAGTAGTCGCTGTGGAAGTTCCGGAGGCTGTTGTTGAAGCCGGCCGGGTCGATGTAGTTGTTCATGTACAGGCGCTTCAGGTTCTGCTGGATCGTCGAGTGACGCACCTCGTCGATCATCTGAATGGCCTGGCCGTTGTGCAGCTCCGGGTTCGGGACCACGTGGAACAGCATCGGCATCGACCGCGCGGCCGAGACCTCCGGCAACGGGATGATGGACAGGAACAGCTTCTGCCACTCCAGCCAGCGCTCCTGCACCTGCCGGAACATGTTTCCGCGGATGGCCCCGTCACTCGCGCCGTAGACGCGGTGGTCCTTCTCCTCCTGCATGGGGAAGTAGGACCGGAGGACCTGCTTGAGCGGGTCCTTCTTGGCGGCCTTGCGGAAGGTGTAGTCGGTTCCGTACTTCATGTACGGCTCGTGGTACTGCGGCTCCCAGGAGAGTTCCTGGATCTTCTGGTGAGCCTTGGCCAAACTCTGCCGACTCAACGTCGTCTCCTCACGGTGGTGGTTTTCCGCGTTGCCGACACGAGCGCGGGCGTCTCGGCACCGGAGGTGAGCGCGGAAGTCGCAGGTGACCGGGGGCTTGCGGGCCCCGGCGCTGCTCCTTCCGTGCCACGAATCACACATGCACGGACCCCACCCGGCGGTCTCATTATGAGATTGTTGGCAGTCGCCGACCGTCCTCTACCACTCGGCGCAGCACGGCGGTACGTTTGACCGGACACCGGCCACCAAGAGCGGATCGCTGTAGCTCCGAGAAGAGGAACCGGTTGGACCACCCGGACGAGCGCGCTCTCGACCTGAGCGCCTCCTTGCGAGCGGCCTACGAAGGTCGCTCGGCTTCGTCGCGCTCGAAGGCGGTCCGTTCGAGCTCCGACTGCGGCTCCGAGGAGCTCGCGCGCGCCCGCACGTCGTTCCTCGTGGACGAACCGGTCGCGCCGGGCGTCGTCCGGGAGCCGATCCTCGCGTCGTGGACGCGGTCGCGGCACTACGACGTCGACGCCGACCGCCTCGAGCTGCCCTACGACTCCGACATCTCCATGGACACGGTGCTGACGCGGGCCGCCGGCCCCATCGTCCGCGAGGTCGCCGACCAGCTCACGAGCGAGCCGGTGAGCCTGATCCTCACCGACGCCGACGGCGTCGTCCTCGACCGCCGCAGCGGCGACGGGGGGCTCACACACCACCTCGACCGCATCTGGCTCGCCCCCGGGTTCAGCTACGCCGAGCGCTACGTCGGCACCAACGGCATCGGCACCGCCCTGGAGGGCCGCGGCCCCGCGCAGGTGTTCGGCCACGAGCACTACGCCGAGCACCTCGAGGACCTGGCCTGCGCCGGGGCCCCGATCCGGCACCCCGTCAACGGCAAGGTCGTCGGCGTCGTCGACCTGACCTGCTGGCGCAGCGACGCGAACATGATGATGATGGCGATCGCCTCCACCGTGGCGAAGCGGATCGAGGAGACGCTGCTCGAGCAGTCCGGGCGGCGCGAGCTGGCCCTGCTGCACGACTACCTCATCGCCTGCCAGCGGGGCCGCGGCGCGGTGTTCGCGCTCAGCGACGACCTGCTGATGATGAACGACCGCGCCCGCGAGCTGTTCGACCCGGCCGACCAGGGCCCGCTGCTCGCCGAGGCCGGCGAGGCGCTCAAGTCGGGGCACCGCCACCAGGTGCTCGTCGACCTGCCCAGCGGCAACACCGCCCGCATCCAGCTGCGCCCGAGCTGGACCGAGGGCGACCGCACCGGCGGGATCGCGCAGGTCCAGCTCATCACCAACGGCGCCGTGCCCACCCCGCGCGTCACCGGCACCACGTCCGCGCTGCCCGCCGCGGTCGGCTCGGGCGCGCTCTGGACCAAGTGCTGCCAGGCCGTCGACCGGCACTTCCGGTCCCGCGAGTGGCTGGTGCTGGAGGGCGAGCCGGGCACGGGCAAGACCACCATCGCGCGGGCCACCCACCAGGGCCGCACCCCGGCCGCCCACCTGCGGGTCTTCGACGCCGAGCAGCTCGGGCCTCGCTGGATGGCCGAGCTGACCGAGGAGCTGGAGAACGGCAGCGGCGGCACGCTGGTGCTCGAGCACATCGACCGCCTCGACACCGAGGCCGTGCTGGCGCTGTCCGACGCGCTCGAACCGCACCGCGAGTCCACCGACCCGGAGCGCCCGTGGGTCGTCGCCACCGTCAGCACCGGGTCCGGCGACCCGGGCAGCGGCGCCGGCGCGGCCTGGCGGGAGCTGCTCGCGCTCTTCCCGAGCACCGTCGAGGTGCCGCCGCTGCGCCACCACGTCGAGGACGTCGCCGACCTCGTGCCCTACCTCATCGCGCGGCTCACCCGCGGCGCCGAGCTCACCTGCTCCCCCGAGGCGATGCGGGTGCTCATGCGCAACCGCTGGCCGGGCAACGTCGAGCAGCTCTACCAGGTGCTGCGCAAGGTCGTCGCCCGCCGGCGCACCGGCGTCGTCACCCCCGCCGACCTGCCCGCGGAGACGCGCGCGATCACCCGGCGCGTGCTCACGCCGCTGGAGGCGATCGAGTGCGACGCGATCGTCGACGCCCTGCTCGACGCGTCGGGCAACAAGGCCGAGGCAGCCCGCCACCTGGGGATGTCGCGCGCCACGATCTACCGCAAGATCCGCGGCTACGGGATCTCGATGCCCACGTCGGGCTGACGCGTGTCACGTCCGGTCGTGACACCCCGCCGGTGATCGGTGACGGCGGGCACCGGTGATCCACCGGGCCCGTCGCTAGGGTCGGGACCATGGTGGACATCCGGGGGGTCTCGAAGCGGTTCGGCCAGGTGCAGGCCCTCGACGACGTGACGTTCTCGGTGCGGCCCGGTGAGGTGTTCGGGTTCGTGGGGAGCAACGGCGCGGGCAAGACGACGACGATGCGGATCGTCCTCGGGGTGCTCTCCGCCGACGCGGGCGAGGTGCTGTGGCAGGGCCGGCCCGTCGACGCCGACGTCCGCAGGCGGATCGGCTACATGCCCGAGGAGCGCGGCCTGTACCCGAAGATGAAGGTCGGCGAGCAGCTGACGTACCTCGCGCGGCTGCACGGGCTCCCCGCCGGCGAGGCGCGGGCCGCGGTCGAGCGCTGGACGACCCTGCTCGACGTCGGGCACCGCATGGGCGACGAGGTGCAGAAGCTGTCGCTGGGCAACCAGCAGCGCGTGCAGCTCGCCGCCGCGCTCGTGCACGACCCCGAGGTGCTGGTGCTCGACGAGCCGTTCTCCGGCCTGGACCCCACCGCCGTCGAGGTGATGAGCGGGGTGCTGCGCCGCAAGGCCGACGCCGGCGTCCCGGTGATCTTCTCCAGCCACCAGCTGGAGCTGGTGGAGCGGCTGTGCGACCGGATCGGCATCATCGCCGGGGGCCGGATGGTCGCCGTCGGCTCGGTCGCGGAGCTGCGCGAGCGCGACGGCACCGCCGCGTACGAGGTGCTCGGACCGCCCGAGGGGTGGGCGGCGGACGTGCCCGGGGTGGTGGCCGTCGAGGGCACGCGGGTCCGGCTCGCGCCCGGCACCGACGACCAGCAGGTGCTCAAGGCGGCGCTCGCGGCCGGTCCGGTGCACGAGTTCCGCCGGTGGCGACCCCCGTTGACCGAGCTGTACCGCGACGTCGTCGCGTCCGGGTCGGCGGTGCCGGCATGAGCACGCCGCTGACGTCGCGCCAGGCCGTGCTGCTCGTGGCCGGCCGCGAGTTCACCACGCAGGTCCGCTCCCGCAGCTTCGTGGTCGGCCTGCTCATCACGCTGCTGCTGTTCGGCGGCATCGGGCTGCTCGGCAGCTTCCTCTCGGCGCAGTCGTCCACCCCCTCGCTCGGGGTGACGCCCGAGACCGAGCAGCTGGTGCCCGCCCTGGAGCAGGCGGCCGCCACGCAGGACCTCGACCTGCGGATCGAGCGCGTCGAGGACGGTCCCGGGCGCGAGCGGGTCGACGCCGACGAGCTCGACGCCCTGCTCACCGGCTCGTCCGGGGACTACGAGCTGCTCGGCCGCGACGCCGTCGACTCGTCGGTGCAGGCCGTCGTCGGCACCGCGGTGCAGCAGGCGGCGCTGGGGTCCGCGCTGGCCGAGGCCGGCGTCGACCCGGCCCAGCTGGCCCAGCGTTCCCAGGTCACCGTCGACACCCTCCAGCCGACCGACCCGGACCGCGGCGAGCAGCTCGCGCTCGCGCTGGTCGGCACGATCCTGCTGTTCATCTCGCTGTCGGGATACGGGCAGCTCGTCGCGACCGGGGTCGTCGAGGAGAAGCAGAGCCGGGTCGTCGAGCTGCTGCTCGCCACGATCAAGCCCTGGCAGCTGCTCGCCGGGAAGGTGCTCGGGCTGGGGGCGGTCGGGCTGCTCCAGCTCGTGATCCTCGGGGCGATCGGCACGGTTGCGGCGGCCGTGGGCGGCCTGCTCACCGTGCCGGGGGCCGCGGCGGGGATGTTCGCCATGGTCGTGCTCTGGTACCTGCTCGGCTTCTTCCTGTTCGCGGCGCTCTACGCGGCGATCGGGTCGACGGTCTCGCGGCAGGAGGAGCTGAACTCGGTGGTCACGCCGCTGATCTTCGTGCTGCTCATCCCGTTCGTGCTCGTGGTCAACCTGCTGCCCAACGACCCGCGCAACGAGCTCGCCGCGGTGCTCTCGTTCATCCCGTTCCTGTCCCAGACGATCATGCCGGCGCGGTACGCGCTGGGCGTCGCGCCGCTGTGGGAGGTCGGGGTGTCGGCGCTGATCGCGCTCGCGGCCGTGGTCGTCGTGGTGCGGCTGGCCGGGCGGGTGTACCGGAACTCGATCCTGCGCACCGGGGCCCGCGTCGGGCTGGTCGAGGCGCTGCGGGGGTCCGGGCCGCGGCCGGAGCGTCAGTCGGTGACGAGGTCGAGGGCGTAGTCGGGGTACCACTGCCCGGCCTCGGGCTCCCCGGGGCGGCACGACCCGTCCGACTCGCCGGGGCGCTTGATCCAGAGCAGGCCGTCGACCAGCGGGATCCCGCTGTCGAGGGTCGGTGCGGTGCCGAGCAGGCGGTCGGGCGGGTTGCACCACTCCGGCGTGCCGTCGGTGGGCTCCGGGGCGCGGCCCGCGCCGTTGCGGCTGGTGTCGACGACGAAGCGCACGCCGCCGCCGAGGGCGTCCGACACCGCCGTGCCGTACGCGACGCTCTCCTCGGTCGTGTAGAAGTTCGCGACGTTGACGCTGAACCCGGCGGCGCGCTCGACCCCGGCGCGCCGCAGCGCCTCGGCGGTGGCGGCGGCGTCGCCGGTGAAGCCGGGGTTGCCGGCGTCGACGTAGACGCGGGCCCCGGCGGCGGTGAACACGTCGACGGCACCGGCGAGCAGGCCGTAGCGCTCGCCCCCGTCGTCAGCGCAGCCGGTGAGCTGGTGCGCGATCGCGTCGGGCTCCAGCACCACGATCGCGTCCGAGCCGCCCAGGCCGGCGGCGACGGAGCCGACCCAGGCGCGGTAGTCGTCGGCGCCGGCGGCGCCCCCGCCGGAGAAGCTGCCGCAGTCGCGGTCGGGGATGTTGTAGGCGACGAACAGCGGGACCGCGCCCGCCGCGGCGGCCCGGGAGACGTAGTCGGTGACGCGCGCGGTGGCGTCGCCGCCCGCCAGCCACAGCGGGACCGCGCGCTCGGCGATCGCGCCCACGGCATCGGCGTCGTCGGTGCGGCCCTCGGCGGTCCAGTCGGCGACCTGCTGCGCGGCGGGGGTGTCGGGGTCGACGTAGAGCCCGCCGACCTGCGCGGCGGGCACGGGCACCAGGCAGCCGGAGGCCGACGCGTCCTGCACGCAGCCGACCTGGCGGGCCTGCGGCGGCGCGGTGCCGGTGGTGGTGGCGGGCGCGCCGAGCGAGACGAGGGTCCCGGTGACCGCGATCAGCACCGCGCCCAGCAGGGCGGGCACCTCGAGGGTGAGCAGCGAGCGCCCGCGGGCCGGGCGACGGGCCCCGGAGCGCGGTTCGGCGGAGCGCGGCTCGGCGGCGCGCGGCTCGGCGGCGCGCGGGGCGGGGACCGCGAAGCGGGGCGGCGCGGCCAGCTCGGCGGCGAGGCGGCGGTGCACCTCGACCTGCGCGAGCAGGTCCGGGGGCAGCCGATGGGCGGGCCCTCGCTGAGCGGGCACTCGCGGGTCGGGCACGGCGGGCGGACGCGGGTGGACGTCGACGGCGCCGGCGCGTGCGCCCACGCCGTCCGGACCGGTCACCCGCACTCCCCCGTCGCTCGTCGTCCTCCGCAGACTAGATCCGAGAGCGGTGCCGATTCGTTACACGAACGGGGCAACGGCACCGCCGTCGACGGTGCGGTGGTCGCGGAGCGTCACCCCGCGAGGCCAGGAGGGTCAGGAGGTCCCGCGCCGCCGGGGCGTGTAGGCCGTGAAACCGGCCGCCTCCGCGTCCTGCGCGGTGCGGAACCACACCTCGGCCCGCGTCCGGCCGAAGTACGGGCTCGACGGCGGGTGGAACAGCTTGGACTGCGCGTTGCCCTTGATCGTGTACTCCGGACCGGGGGCCGAGCCGTCGGGCAGCGGCGCCGCCGAGCCGGGGCCGTACGACACCGCGGCGCGCGGCTTCGGCGAGGCCTTCGGAGTCTTCCGGGCCGGGGACTTCGCCGTGGCCTGCGGGGAGGTGGCCAGCGGCCGCGCCTTCGGCGTCGGGCGGGGGGTGGGGCTGGGCTTGGGCCGGGCGGCCGGCTGGGACGCCGCCGCCAGCGACGGCGGCTCCCCCGGCGCGACCGGCGGCATGGCCGCGGGCGGGGCGGGGGGCGCGGCGGGGGGCGGGAGCCGGGGAGGTGGCGGGCGGGGCGGCCGCGGGCGGGGACGGGGGCGTCGGCGGGGTCTGCGCTGCGGCCGAGGCTGGCGGGGCGGCCGTGGGCGGGGACACGACCGGGGGCGTCGGCGGCGGCACGGGCGCCGCGGTCGCCACCGGCGGGGACGGGGGCGTCGGCGCCGGGGCAGGCGGTGCGGCCGGAGCAGGGGGCGCGACCGGGGCCGGGGGACGGCCGTTCGGGCGCGCGGGCTCCGGCGTGTAGGAGGTCCAGACGTCGTCCTCGCCGGCGGAGCGGCGGCGGGCCAGCGCCCACGCACCGGCTCCGAGCAGGACGGCCGGGACGATCCAGCGACCACGGCGGCGGGACGTGCGGGCGTCGCTCACAGGTTCTGCTCCCCTCGCGTGCGTGACGACGACCGTACCGTCCGCCACCGGAGCCCCTGCCGCCACATGCCCGCCGCCCGGTCAGCACCATCGCCTCAGCGCCGCGCCTCCTTCACCCGGTCGTACCGGGCCAGCGCCTCCAGCCGCTCGGCCTTGTGGTCGACCATCGGCTCCGGGTACCCCTCCGGCACGCCGTCGGGCAGCGCCCACGGCTGGTGCACCGCCTTGCCCGGCACGCCGCGCAGCTCCGGGACGAACCTCCGGACGTACTCGCCGTCGGGGTCGAACTTCTCCCCCTGCGTGATCGGGTTGAACACGCGGAAGTACGGCGAGGCGTCGGTCCCGCTGCCCGCCGTCCACTGCCACCCGTGCTGGTTGGACGCCAGGTCGCCGTCGACCAGGTAGCGCATGAAGTGCCGCGCGCCCAGCCACCACGGCAGGTGCAGGTCCTTCACCAGGAAGCTCGCGACGATCATGCGGACGCGGTTGTGCACCCACGCCTGCTCGCGCAGCTGCCGCATCCCGGCGTCGACGATCGGGAACCCGGTGCGCCCCTCGGCCCACCGGTCGAACGACACGCGCGCGGCGGCACCGGACGCGAGCGGCAGGGCGTCGAAGGAGCGGTCGTAGTTGCCGCGGGCGGAGTCGGGGCGCTGGAACAGGACGTCGGCGTAGAACTCGCGCCAGGCGATCTCGGTGCGGTAGGACTCGACGGAGTCGCTGCGGCGCTTCGCGAGGTCGGCCAGCTGCGTGCGCGGGTGCACGAGCCCGTACTTGAGGTACACCGACATGCGCGAGGTGCCGGGCTTGTCGGGGCGGTTGCGGGCGTCGGCGTAGTCGTCGACGTCGTCGAGGAACTCCCGCCAGCGCGCCAGCGCCGCGTCCTCCGAGGCCTCGGGCAGCGCGGCGTCGACCGGGTCGTCGTCGGGGATCCGCACCGCCCGCGGCCCGCCGACCTTCTCCGCCGGGTCCAGCCACGTCACGGTCGACGCGTCGGTGTCGGCCGGTGCGCGCCACCCGTGGTCCGCCCACACCCGACGGAACGGCGTGAACACGCGGAACGGCTCGCCGTCGGCCTTGCGCACGCGACCGGGTGCCACCGCGTACGGCGAGCCCGTGCGCACGAGCGCGCGCCCGTCGGCGGCCAGCGCCTGCTCGACCGCCTCGTCGCGGCGCGTGCCGTAGGGCCCGAAGTCGGCGGCGACGTGCACCGTGGCGGCGCCGACGGCCGCCGCGACCCGCGGCACGGCGTCGGCCGGGTCGCCCTTCACGACGAGCAGCCGCCCGCCGAGCGCCTCGTCGAGGCTGCGCAGCGCCCGGAACAGGAACGTGCGCCGGGGCGCGCCGGACGGCGTCAGCAGGGCGGGGTCGAGCACGAACAGGGCCAGCGCGCGCGGGGCGGCGTCCGCGGCGGCGAGGAACGTCGGCTGGTCGTGGACCCGCAGGTCGCGCCGGAACCAGACGACCGAGGCGTCCGTCATGCGTTCGGACGCTAGCGGCGATCACGGGGGCCCGCCCGCCGGATGGACCGGTCGTGGCAGATTCGCCCCGTGGACGTGACGAAGGGTTCCCGCACCGACCTCACCGCCTCCCGCTACGTCGTCGACGTCGGCGGCGCGGGCGGTCTCGTCGACATCGCCGCGGTGCTGCTCGGCGCCGACGGCCGCGTCCGCACCGACGACGACCTGGTGTTCTTCAACAACCCGCGGCAGCCCGGGGTGGCGCTGACCGGGGGCGGTGCCGTCGAGATCGACCTCGACGCGGTGCCCGCCGACGTGCAGCGCGTGCTGGTCACCGGCAGCACGGAGGCGCAGGGCGCGCGGTTCGGCGACGTCGGCGACGTGGTGGTCGGCGTGCGGGGGCCGGGCCAGGAGATCCGCTTCACCCCCGGCGGGCTGAGCAGCGAGACGGTCCTGCAGATGGTCGCGCTCTACCGGCGCGGCTCCGGCTGGCGGCTCGACGCGATCGGGCAGGGCTACAGCGCCGGGCTCGCCGCGTTCGCCACCGAGCACGGCATCGAGGTCGACGAGCCGGAGCCCGCGGCGGTCGAGCCGGTCGCGGCGGCGGCACCGGCGCCCGTCCGGATGGAGAAGGTCTCCATCTCGCTGACGAAGGACTCCCCCGACCGCACCGCCCGCATCGACCTGCGCAAGAGCGGCGGCGAGCCCGGCTGGGTGCTCACCGTCGGGCTGGAGTGGGACGGGCGCGGTGCCGTCTACGACCGCGACGGCCGCATCACCCGCTACGGGAAGGGCGACCTCGACGTCTACTTCCTCTGCCGCAACGAGGAGACCGACGAGTTCGTGGTGATCAGCGGCGAGCCCGGGCACCAGGGCCGCCTCGACACCTGGCCGCACATCCACCACTCCGGCGACAGCCGCGGCCCGGGGCGGGGCGGCGGCCCGGCCGTCGAGCAGGTGGAGATGACGCCCACCGAGAACGGCGACCTGCTCGTGAACGTCTACCAGAGCGTCGACAACGGCGGCGGGGCGATCGACGCCTTCGGCCGCCCGCGCATCGCCATCCGCTACGGGCGCGCCGGCCGCGACGGCAAGCCGGGGCCGGACGCCGACGAGGTCCTCGTGCACGTCGGCAACGGCAAGAACTCGTTCTGGGCCACCGTCGCGCACATCGACGTGCAGGACGGGATCCTCACCGTCGACGGCGAGACCCGCTACAGCAAGCTGTTCAGCGAGCGGATGCCCGGGCTCGACACGAAGGGCCGCTGGGTGGCCAAGCCGAAGGGCGGCCCGGTGGGGCGCAGCAAGAAGGCGTTCGGGCAGGGGCTCTCGGCGTACGAGGGGCGCTGCCAGCCCGGCTGACCCGGCGGGAGGTGCGCCGCCGGGCCGGCCGGAGGGGAGGTCAGCGCTCGCCCATGCCCACGTAGTCGCGCTCGGTGGAGCCGACGTAGAGCTGGCGGGGGCGGCCGATCTTGGTGCCCGGGTCCTCGATCATCTCGCGCCAGTGCGCGATCCAGCCGGGGAGCCGGCCGAGCGCGAACAGGACCGTGAACATCTTCGTCGGGAAGCCCATGGCCCGGTAGATGACGCCGGTGTAGAAGTCGACGTTCGGGTAGAGCTTGCGCTCGATGAAGTAGTCGTCGGCCAGCGCCTTCTCCTCGAGCGCCATCGCGATGTCGAGCAGCGGGTCGCTGACGCCGAGCTTCTTGAGGATCTGGTCGGCGTTCTGCTTGACGATCTTCGCGCGCGGGTCGTAGTTCTTGTAGACGCGGTGCCCGAAGCCCATCAGGCGGGCGCCCTTGTCCTCCTTGTTCTTGACCCGGTTGACGTAGGACTCGACGTCGCCGTTCTCCTCGCGCTGGATCTTCTGCAGCATCTCCAGCACGGCCTGGTTGGCGCCGCCGTGCAGCGGGCCGAACAGGGCGTTGATGCCGGCGGAGATCGACGCGAACAGGTTGGCCTGCGACGAGCCGACCAGCCGCACCGTCGACGTCGAGCAGTTCTGCTCGTGGTCGGCGTGCAGGATCAGCAGCACCTCGAGCGCCCGGGCGACGTCGGGGTCGACCTCGTAGGGCTCGGCCGGGAAGCCGAACGTCATGCGCATGAAGTTCTCGACCAGGCCCAGCGAGTTGTCCGGGTAGAGGAACGGCTGGCCGATCGACTTCTTGTAGGCGTAGGCCGCGATCGTCGGCACCTTCGCCAGCAGGCGGACGGTGGAGAGCTCGACGGCGTCCTGGTCGAACGGGTCGAGCGCGTCCTGGTAGAAGGTCGACAGCGCGCTGACCGCGGACGACAGCACCGGCATCGGGTGCGCGTCGCGCGGGAAGCCGTCGAAGAAGCGCTTGAGGTCCTCGTGCAGCAGCGTGTGCCGGCTGACCTTGTTCGTGAACGCCGACAGCTGCTCCTGGCTGGGGAGCTCGCCGTAGATGAGCAGGTAGCTGGTCTCGAGGAAGGTCGACTTCTCGGCGAGCTGGTCGATCGGGTACCCGCGGTAGCGCAGGATGCCGGCGTCACCGTCGATGTAGGTGATCGCCGAGGTGCACGCCGCCGTGCTGCCGAAGCCCTGGTCGAGCGTGACCAGCCCGGTCTTCGCCAGCAGCTTGCTCACGTCGAAGGCGGACGAGCCCTCGGTGGCCGTGCTGATCGGCATCTCGTGCTCGCCGCCGGGGTAGCGGAGTACGGCGGAGTCGCTCTGGTCTGCCATGTGGAGGTTCCCTCACACTCGCGTGGTCCAAGTCGGTTGCCGTCACGCTAGTGCGCCGGGGCCCCGGTGTGCTGGGCAGAGGTTCCACATCACGCGAGGAGTCACCGGATGGCGCGGTACGGCACGCAGTTCGGACCGGACACCACGTTCCTGGGCGTGCCGCCGTGCGACTGGTCCGACCCGGCCACGTACGCGGGCGCGCAGGTCGTCGTCCTCGGGGCCCCCTTCGACGGCGGGACGTCGCACCGGCCGGGCACCCGGTTCGGCCCGCAGTACATCCGGCAGTCCTGCTACCTGCCCCACGACGGGTCGCGGCCCTCCCTGGCGCTGCGCGTCGACGGCCTGCGCGACCTGGCCGTGCACGACGCCGGCGACGTCGAGATGTTCTCCGGCGACGCCGAGCGCTCGGTCCGCGACCTGCAGGAGGCGGTGCACGCCATCGCGGCGACCGGGGCCGTCCCGCTGGTGCTCGGCGGGGACCACACGATCGCGTGGCCCGACGCGGCCGGCGTCGCCCAGCACGTGGGACGGGGACGCGTGTCGATGATCCACTTCGACGCGCACGCCGACACCGGCGACATCGAGTTCGGCTCGCTCGTCGGCCACGGCCAACCGATGCGCCGGCTCATCGAGTCCGGCGCACTGCGCGGCGACCGGTTCCTGCAGATCGGGCTGCGCGGCTACTGGCCGGGGCCCGACACGCTGGCGTGGATGGCCGAGCAGGGCATGCGCTCCTACGAGATGACCGAGATCGTCGCCCGCGGCCTCGACGAGTGCCTCACCGAGGCCTCCGCCACCGCCGTCGACGACTGCGACGGGGTGTTCCTCTCGGTCGACATCGACGTCTGCGACCCCGGCCACGCCCCGGGCACCGGCACGCCCGAGCCCGGCGGTCTCACCGCCCGCCAGCTCCTCGACGCCGTGCGCCGCCTGGCCTACGAGCTGCCGCTGGTCGGCGTCGACGTCGTGGAGGTCTCGCCGCCCTACGACCACGCCGAGATCACCTCGTTCCTGGCCAACCGCGTGGTCCTGGAGGTGCTCTCGGGCATGGCCCGCCGCCGCCGCGACGCCGCCGACGGCACCACCTGGGACCCCCGGCAGCCGCTGCTGGACGGCCGGTAGCGCTCCGCTGCTCTCAGGCGGTGGGCCCGCGGTAGCTCCAGAACACCGGGTAGCGGCGCACGACGAGCAGGGCCAGCACCACGACGGCCACACCGCCCGCGACGACGGCCGGTCCCGGGCCGGCGACCGCGGCGGCCGGCCCGTGCCACATGTCGGCCACCCGCGGCCCGCCCGCCACGACCACGATGAACACGCCCTGCATCCGCCCGCGCATCTCGTCGGTGGCCACGGTCTGCAGCATCGACGACCGGTAGACCGAGCTGACGAGGTCGGCCGCCCCGCCGACGGCGAGGAACACCACCGCGAGCCACAGCGAGCTCGTCAGCCCGAACAGCGCGATCGCCACGCCCCACACGCAGATCGCGACCGTCACCGCGACACCTTGGCGGCGCACCCTCTGCAGCCAGCCGGAGAACAGCCCGGCCAGGACCATGCCGATCGGGATGGCCGCGAACAGCAGGCCGAGCGCGGGGCCGCCGCCGGGCGGGTCGCCGAAGACGGTCTGCGACATCTCGGGGAACACGATCCGCGGCATCCCGAACGCCATCGCCACGATGTCGATGAGGAACGACACCAGCAGCACCGGGTAGGCGGCGGCGTAGCGGAAGCCGTCGGTGATCTCGCGCAGTCCGGCCCTCCGCTTCGCGGCCCCGGCCGGCAGCGGCCCCGGCGGCACGGCGGGCAGGCGCCAGGTGGCCCAGAGCGTGGCCAGCAGCGCGATCGCGTCGAGCAGGTAGAGCATCGGGAGGCCGATGACCGGGATGAGGACGCCCGCGAGCAGCGGCCCGGCGATGGCCCCGATCTGCGCGACGGTCATGTTCAGCGCGTTGGCCGCGGGCAGCTGCTCGGCCGGGAGCAGGCGCGGGATCACCGCGTTGCGGGTGGGCTGGTTGACCGCGAGCAGGCCCGACTGCACCGCGAACAGCACGAGGATCAGCCACACCCCGCCGACGCCGGTGGCCGAGGTGACCCACAGCAGCAGCGAGCTCGCGGCGATGCCGGAGCCGGTGACGAGCAGCAGGGTGCGCCGGTCGACCGCGTCGGCGATCGCGCCGCCCCACAGCCCGAACACCACGAGCGGCACCAGCCCGAACAGGCCGGTCAGCCCGACCCAGGCCGAGGACCCGGTGAGCTGGTAGATCTGCGTCGGCACGGCGACGACCGACAGCTGCGCCCCGATGATCGTGACGACCCCGGCCAGCCACAGCCGGCGGTAGGACGGCGTGGCGAGCGGCCGGGTGTCGGCCAGCACCCCGCGCAGCCGGGCCAGCCGCCGGGTGGGCGGGTCGGCGGCGACGGGGGCGGTCGGCTGCTCCGGCCGGTGCGGTTCGGTGGGTTCGTCCGGCGCAGGCACGGATCCAGGATTACCACGTGACCGGCGGGCCGACCCGCCCGGTCGGGAGCGACCGGTCAGGGGCGACCTGTCAGGGGGCTTCCGGTCAGGGGGCGAGCCGGCGCACGGTCCAGCGGCGGTCGCGGTCGGCCTCGAATCGCAGGCGGTCGTGCATCCGGTTGGTGCGGCCCTGCCAGAACTCGACCTGGTCGGGGACGATCCGCCACCCGCCCCAGTGCGGCGGCACCGGCACCGGACCGTCGCCGAAGCGCTGGGTGACGCCGGCGAGGGCGTCGTCGAGGACGCGGCGGTCGCGCACCCGCACGGACTGGGCCGACGCCCACGCCCCGAGCTGCGAGCCCCGCGGACGCGTCTCCCAGTAGGCGAGGGTCTCCGCCGCGGTGACCGCCTCCACCGTGCCGCGCACGTGCGCCTGCCGGTGCTGGGCGTACCAGGGGAAGGTCGCGCTCGCGTAGCGCGTCGCGCGCAGGTCGTGGCTCTTCGCCGAGGTGTAGTTGGTGTAGAAGACGACACCGCGCTCGTCGAGGCCCTTGCAGAGCACGGTGCGCGAGGTGGGACGGCCGTCCGGGCCGGCGGTGGCGAGCACCATCGCGTTGGCCTCGACGACCCCGTCGGCCTGCGCGGCGGCGAGCCAGCCCGCGAGCTGCTCGTGCCAGGTGGGGGCGAGGTCCCCGACGTCGAAGCCCTCGGATCGGTAGTCGACCCGCATTCCCGCCAGCTGATCCGTCATCGTGCCTCCCGGTGACCCGCCCGCGACCGTAGGTGCCCGGGCCGGGTCGGCGACACCCCCGGTGACAGAAGCCACCCGCCTGCCGTGTTGCCCCGGTGCCGTCGCGGCGGGCACTGTGACGCCAACTGCGCCCGCCGCACTGGGCGGGTCGCGGTTCGCGCACGTCCGGGGCACCCGAGCCGGATATGGGCGTGCTCCGGCCGACGATGCCACCGGTGTCGACCGGGGTGTCCGATGTCGGGGATCACACGAGGAGGACGCGTGTCCACTGCGTCGACGGCGCCGACCGCGCCGGCATCCGCAGCCCAGGCGGAGGCGGTACCTCCGCCCCCACCCGGTTTCAAGTCCGGCCTGGAGGGCCACGTCGCCTTCCGCACCCAGATCGCCGAACCCGACAAGGACGGCGGCGCGCTGCGCTACCGGGGCGTCGACATCGAGGACCTCGTCGGCAAGGTCAGCTTCGGCAACGTCTGGGCCCTGCTCGTCGACGGCCGCTTCGGCCCGGGCCTGCCGCCGGCCGACCCGTTCCCCATCCCGGTGCACACCGGTGACGTCCGCGTCGACGTCCAGGCCGCGCTCGCCATGCTCGCCCCCTACTGGGGCTACCGCCCGCTGCTCGACACGCCCGAGGAGGAGGCCCGCGAGCAGCTGGCCCGCGCCTCGGTGATGGCGCTGTCCTACGTCGCGCAGTCCGCGCGCGGGATCGGCGTCCCGGCGGTGCCGCAGAGCCGCATCGACGAGTGCCGCACGATCACCGAGCGCTTCATGACCCGCTGGCGGGGCGACCCCGACCCGGCGCACACGAGGGCCATCGACGCCTACTGGGTCTCGGCCTGCGAGCACGGCATGAACGCCTCGACGTTCACCGCCCGCGTCATCGCCTCCACCGGCGCCGACGTGGCCGCGGCGATGTCGGGCGCGATCGGCGCCATGTCCGGCCCCCTGCACGGCGGGGCGCCGGCGCGGGTGCTGCCGATGATCGAGGAGGTCGAGCGCACCGACGACCCGACCGGCCTCGTCAAGGGCATCCTCGACCGCCGCGAGAAGCTCATGGGCTTCGGGCACCGGGTCTACCGGGCCGAGGACCCGCGGGCGCGCGTGCTGCGCCGCACCTGCCAGGAGCTGAACGCGCCCCGGTACGAGGTGGCCGTGGCGCTGGAGCAGGCGGCGCTGGCCGAGCTGCGCGAGCGCCGCCCGGACCACCCCATCGAGACCAACGTCGAGTTCTGGGCGGCGGTGATCCTCGACTTCGCCGAGGTCCCGCCGCACATGATGCCCGCGATGTTCACCAGCGCCCGGACGGCCGGGTGGTCGGCGCACATCCTGGAGCAGAAGCGCGAGAACAAGCTCGTGCGCCCGTCGGCCCAGTACATCGGCCCCGGCCCGCGCAAGCCCGAGGACGTCGAGGGCTTCGGCGAGATCTAGCGGCTCCGCCGCCCGTGAGTGGGAACCGTGGCCAGGGCCACGGTTCCCACTCACGAGGGGGTGGCCACAGGAGATCGGCGCACCAGCAGCGACGCCAGCCCCGCGACCAGGCACAGCGCACCGCCGACCTGCCAGGCCAGGTCGTACTCGCCCACGGTGTCGCGCACGGCCCCGGCGACGAGCGCCATCAGCGCCGCCCCGACCTGGTGGCTCGCGAACACCCAGCCGAACACCACCGGCGCCCGCGCCCCGAAGACCTCCCGGCACAGCGCCATGGTCGGCGGGATCGTCGCCACCCAGTCGAGCCCGTAGAAGACGATGAACGCGACCATGTTCGTCGAGATGTCGGGGCCGAACAGCATCGGCAGCGCGGCGAGGGAGAACCCGCGCAGCACGTAGTAGACGAGCAGCAGCACCCGCGGGTCGTAGCGGTCGGTGAGCCAGCCCGACGCGATCGTGCCGGCGATGTCGAACAGGCCGACGAGCGCGAGCAGCCCGGCCGCGACCGTCTGCGGCATCCCGTGGTCGTGCGCGGCGGGGATGAAGTGCGGCTGGATCAGCCCCATCGTCGTGGCGCCGCAGATCATCATGCCGAGCGCGAGGTACCAGAACGGCTTCGTGCGTCCGGCGTCGAGCAGCGCCCGCACCGTGATCCGGGCGGCGCCGGCCCGGATCGGGTCCCGGTCGTCGTCCGCGGTGCCGCCGTAGGGGGTGACGCCGAGGTCGCGCGGGCGCTCGCGCAGCACGAGCAGCACCACCGGCACGACGGCCAGCGCGGCGACGGCGACGCCCAGCGCGGCGACGCGCCACCCCGAGCTCTCCGCGACGACCGCGATGAGCGGCAGGAACACGAGCTGCCCGGCCGCGCCACCGGCCGTCAGCACGCCCGAGACGAGGCCGCGGCGGGCGACGAACCAGCGCCCGGTGACGGTGGAGACCAGCGCCAGCGCCATCGACCCGGTGCCGAGCCCGACCAGCACCCCCCAGCACAGGACGAGCTGCCAGCTCGCGGTCATGAAGACGGTGAGCCCGCTGCCCGCGGCCACGACGACGAGCGCCCCGGTGATGATCGGCCGGATGCCGAAGCGCTCCATGAGCGCCGCGGCGAACGGCGCCGTGAGCCCGTACAGGGCCATGTTGACGGCGACGGCGGCCGAGATCGTGGTGACCGACCAGCCGAACTCGTCCTGCAGCGGCTGCATGAGCACGCCGGGCACGGCCCGGAAGCCGGCCGCGCCGACCAGGGCCAGGAAGGTGACGGCGGCGACCCACCACGCCGGGTGGATCCGCCGGACCGGCGCACTGAGTTCGCTCACGCTACCCAGGATCGCTCACCGGGGTGGTGCGAGGGAACCCCCGCGAGCTGTCAGGGTGCGGGCCCGCGGCCCCCGACAGCTGGACCAGCCGCTCCACCGAGGCGGTGTGACCGCCGTCGCGGGCGACGGTCAGCGCGTCGGCCGACCGGGCCGCGGTCCCCGGGTCCTCCCGGGCGGCGAGCAGCTCGACTTCGGCCAGGCGCGCCTCGTAGTGCCCCAGCGGCGGGCCGGTCGCCAGCGCGCGGGCCACCATCTCGTCGACACCGGCCAGCGCCCCGCGGGCCACCGCGACCAGCGCCGCACGGGCGGCGGCCCACGACGCGAACAGCGTCAGCGACTCCCCCGCCGCCGCGCTCGACGCGGCGAACTCGGCCGCGGCGTCGTCGAGCTCGCCGCGGGCGACGAGTGCGATGCCGAGCGCCCGGTGGGCGGTGGCCGTCCAGCCCCGGTGGTCGACACCGCGCGCGGTCGCCAGCGCCTCCCGCGCGTCCGCCTCCGCCTCCGCGGTCTCGCCGAGCGCCGACAGTGCCTCCGACCGGTGCCAGAGCGCGTAGGCGCAGCGCTCGGGCGCGTCGAGGTCCCGGGCCAGGTGCAGGGCGGCGGTGGCCTCGGCGAGCCCGTCGGCGGGCCGGCCCAGGAACACGAGCCCGTGCCCCCGGGTGGACCGGGGCGTCACCACGCGCAGCAGCTCGCCCGAGTCGGTGAACAGCTGCGCCACCCGCCCGAACGTCTCGACGCCGGCGGCGATCCGCCCGTCGAGGAAGGTCGCCATGGCCCGCCCGTCGAGGATCCGGGCGACGCCGGCGGCGTCGCCGGACACGCGGTAGACGTCCAACGCGGCCTCGGCGCGGTCGCGACCGCGGTCGGGACGGCCGAGGTTCATGTCGAGGATCGCCGCGGTCTCCAGTGCGAACGCGCGCGCCCCCGCGTCCGCCGCGGCCTCGACGATCGCCAGCTCGGCCAGCTCGGCCGCGCGGTGCGGATCTTCCGCGCCGAACGTGAGCATCGCGAGTCGGGACATCCGCCGCGACCGGAGCGGACCCGGGCCGGTCGCGGACAGCGCGGCCCGGAGGTCGGTCAGCGCGGCCCGCGTCCCGGCGTCGGCCTCGGCCCGGACGGCCAGCAGGTCGGCGCGCAGCGCGGGAGGCGGGTCGAGCGCGAGGCCCGCCACGGCCATCGCCGTCGCCTCCCCCGTGGCGTGCGCGGCCAGCGAGGCCGCCGCGGCCCGGGCGAACGCGAGGGCGGCCTCGTGCGCGTTCCCGGCGTCGCGGTGGTGCCGGGCGG
This sequence comes from Pseudonocardia broussonetiae, assembly GCF_013155125.1. Lineage (NCBI taxonomy): Bacteria > Bacillati > Actinomycetota > Actinomycetes > Pseudonocardiales > Pseudonocardiaceae > Pseudonocardia > Pseudonocardia broussonetiae. The sequence goes on from NZ_CP053564.1 coordinate 990,087, forward strand.
TCTCCGACGGGTCCGCGTCCTCCGCGTCGAGCGCACGGGCCAGCAGTCCGTGCAGCCTGCCCCGCCCTCCGGCGTCCATGCCGGCCACGACGGTCTCGGCGACGAGGTCGTGCGCGGTCGCCCACCCGCGCTCGCCGAGCCGCACCAGACCGGCCGCCGCCAGCGCGGACAGCGCGTCGAGGACGGCGCGCGGATCCGATCCGCAGGCCGACGCGATCGTCGACGCCGGGGCCTCCCTGGCCAGGAGCGCGAGCACGGCCAGCACCTCCGCGGGGACACCGCCCTGCCGCGCTACCCGTCGCCGGAGCGTCCGGCGCTGTCCCTCGCGCCCGAGCTCGGCGGCGAGGGCGAGCACGTCCGGGGACCGCGGCTGCCAACCGTGCGCGAACGGGACGACCGCGTCGCGCCGCACCAGCTCCCGCAGCACCTCGACGACGGCGAAAGGGGTGCCGTCCGTGGCGGCGGCGACGGTCGACGCCAACTCGTCGTGGCCGACCATCCGGCCGACCGAAGCCACCGGGAGCGGACCGAGCACCACGTCGTCCCCGGGCCGGCCCCCACGCAGCTCGGCCATCACCGACGGCGCCAGCTCCTCGCCCCGGAACGCGAACACCGCGGCCAGCTGCGGCAGCCGGGCCAGCGCGGATCCGAGCAGCAGCACGCTGCTCGGATCGGCCCACTGCAGGTCGTCGACGACGAGCACGGCACCGGTACCTGCGGCCACCTCCAGCACCCGCAGGCCGCCGGCCAGCAGCAGGGCGCGCCCGCTCTCACCGTCGACGGCGGCGGCGGAGCCGCTCCCCCACTCCGGCAGCAGGCACTCGACCGCGTGCCGGACGCGCGGTGGCAGCGTGTCCGCGACCGCGGCGTCGGTGGCCAGGGCCTCGCGCAGCAGGGACCGGGCCAGGCCCCAGGCCTCGGCCCGCTCGGGGAGGAAGGCCCTGGCGGCCAGCACCGGCAGGGGGCAGGACCGCGTCAGCTCGGCCAGCAACCGCGACTTCCCGGCGCCCGCGACCCCGGCCAGGCCGGCGACCTGGCGTGCGTCCACCGCCGTCCGGAGCCGGACGAGCTCCTCGGCGCGGCCGGAGAACACCGGTTCGCCGAACACGCGCGGCGCGGCGGGCGCCGGGGCCGACACCCGCACGACGGCCGGACCGGCTCCCCGCAGCAGCGCGAGCCGAAGGGCGTCGACGGCGGCCGAGGGGTCGACGCCGAGCTCGTCGGACAGGCGCACCCGCAGGTCCGCGAGACGGGCGAGGGCGGCAGCCGGGTCGCCCGCGGCGGCCAGCGCCTCGGCCAGGACCAGCGTCGCGGACTCCCGGAGCGGCTCGGCCGCCACGGCGTCGGCGGCCCAGGACGAGGCGCGCCGGGGGTCACCGAGCGCGAGCGCCGCACCCGCGGCGCGCTCGGCCGCCTCGACCCGGGCCCGGTGCAGCCGCTCCCGCGGCTCGCTCGCCCACTCGGCGTAGCTGTCCTCGGGCAGCGGCTCGCCCCACAGCGCCAGCGCCGTCGACGCGGCCTGCAGGACCGCCCCGTCGGTGTCGGCCGTGCGGGACGCCTCGACCGCCGCGAGGAACCGACCGGCATCGACCTCGCAGTCACCCAGCGCGTACCCGCCGGTGCCGGTGACGATCAGGGCCGGATCCCCGAGGGCTCGGCGGGCTCGGTTCACCAGCACCCCGAGGTTCGCGGCCGGATCGGCCGGGAGCCGGTCCGGCCACAGGGCCTCGGCGAGCACGTCGTGCGGCACCAGGTCGGGACGGCGCACGGCGAGCACCCGCAGCAGCGCCCGGACCTTGCGCCCGCCGAACGCCGCGGGCGGCACCTCCCGGCCGTCACGACGGACCTGGAACCGCCCGAGCAGTTGCAGCTGCACGCCCGGCACCCGGCCATCGTCCTCGACCGCCAACGAACCGCAAGGTCGAACTCCTAGCGTCGGCGGCACCACGACCAGGAGGGGACACCATGGACTACGAGCAGCAGGACTTCGCCGATCCCACCGAGACCCGCGAGTTCCCGAACGGTCGGCTCGACCTGCTCCGCATCGGCGGCGCCGACATCGGCCGCCTGACCCTGGCGCCCGGATGGCGCTGGTCCACCGACGTCAAGCCGGCCGCCGGCACCGAGCTGTGCGAGGCCCCGCACTTCCAGTACCACGTGTCGGGCACGCTCCGCGTCCGCACGGCCGACGGCACGGAGTTCGACGCCGTGCCCGGCCAGGTCACGGCGCTGCCTTCCGGCCACGACGCGTGGGTCGTCGGCGACGACCCCGTGGTCGTCGTGGACTGGTGGGGCGCGTCCGAGTACGCGAAGGGTTGAGCCGTGGACGCCGTGGACGCCGTGAACGCGGTGGACCCCGTGGACGCCGTCGCCCGGTTCGGCGAGGCGTTCGACCGCCAGGACGTCGACGCGATCATGGCTGCCATGACCCCGGACTGCGTCTTCGAGGACACCTCGCCGCCGGACGGCACGCGCCACGAGGGCGCCGACGCGGTCCGCAGGGCCTGGCAGGCGCTGTTCACGGCATCGCCGGACGGCGTGTTCGCCACGGAGGAGCTGATCCCCGCGGTCGACCGCGTGGTGGTGCGCTGGCGCTACTCCTGGCCCGGCGGCCACGTCCGCGGCGTCGACGTCTTCACCGTCCGCGACGGGCTGGTGTCCGAGAAGCTGGCCTACGTGAAGGGCTGAGCCGCTCCCGGGTGGGGGGCCCGGGAGCGTGACAGGATCCACGTGAGGCGAGCGGAACGCACGGACACCGGGCTGCGAGACTGGACACGTGACTGCTTCGACCTCGTCCGACCTGCAGATCCCCGCCGATCTCCTGCCCGCCGACGGCCGCTTCGGCTGCGGCCCGTCCAAGGTCCGGCCCGAGCAGCTCGCCGCGCTCGCCGCCGCCGGCGACCTCATGGGCACCTCGCACCGCCAGAAGCCGGTCAAGTCGCTGGTCGCGCGCGTCCGGAGCGGGCTCGCCGACCTCTTCTCCCTGCCCGCGGGGTACGAGGTCGTCCTCGGCAACGGCGGGTCCACCGCCTTCTGGGACGCCGCCGCGTTCGGCCTGGTCCGCGAGCGGTCGCTGCACCTGACCTACGGCGAGTTCTCCGCCAAGTTCGCCGAGTCCACCCGCGGCGCCCCCTTCCTCGCCGACCCGGTCGTCGTCAAGGCCGAGCCGGGCAGCGCGCCCGAGCCGCAGACCGACCCGAGCTGCGACGTCCTGGCCTGGGCCCACAACGAGACCTCCACCGGCGTGTCGGTGCCGGTCGTGCGCCCCGCCGAGTCGCTCGAGGGCCAGCTCGTCGTCATCGACGCCACCTCCGGCGCGGGCGGGCTGCCGGTCGACGTGCGCCAGGCCGACGCCTACTACTTCGCACCGCAGAAGGGCTTTGCCTCCGACGGCGGCCTGTGGATCTCGCTGATGAGCCCGGCCGCGCTGGAGCGGGTCGCGGAGATCGCGGCGTCGGACCGCTGGATCCCGCCGTTCCTGTCGCTGGCCACGGCCGTCGACAACTCGCTCAAGGACCAGACCTACAACACCCCCGGGCTCGCCACGCTCGTCCTCATGGCCGAGCAGGTCGACTGGATGAACGGCCTGGGCGGGCTCGACGCCTGCGTGGCGCGCACGGCCGACTCCTCGGGCCGCCTCTACGCCTGGGCCGAGAAGTCGGAGTACGCCACGCCGTTCGTCGCCGACCCGGCGCACCGCTCGCAGGTCGTCGGCACGATCGACCTCGCCGATTCGGTCGACGCCGCCGCGGTCGCGAAGGTCCTGCGCGCCAACGGGATCGTCGACACCGAGCCCTACCGCAAGCTCGGCCGCAACCAGCTGCGCATCGGCATGTTCCCGGCCGTCGAGCCGGCCGACGTCGAGGCGCTGACGGGCTGCATCGACTGGGTCGTGCAGCAGCAGGCCTGACCCGCTGTCCGCAGGAGCGGCGCCGGCACCCCGAACGGGTGTCGGCGCCGTTCCTCGTCCCGGGGTTGCGCCCTGTAGTCACATGCGTAACTCTTGCCCCAGCTTTACCTGGCGTTGCACACGTGGCACGCTGCGTGTGCGGGGATGCCGATCACGTCCCGGGCGACGTCAGGCGGGGTGCACACGGCTCGGCGCGCCTCCGTGGCTGGTTGCGATTCGGCATCTACCGTCACCCGGACGGGGAGAGCCAGTGAACGGTGGGAGGCCGCGGATGCGCGCGCTGCGGGTCGTCGGGATCACCGAGGGCGGCGATGTCGTCCTGGAGGACTCCGGCCGCCGCGAGCGCTTCACCGTTCCTGCCGACGAGCAGTTGCGCGCCGCCGCCCGAGGGGACATGAGCCGGCTCGGGCAGATCGCGATCGAGTTGGAGAGTCAGTTGCGCCCACGAGAGATCCAGGCCCGCATCCGCGCCGGAGCGTCCGTGGAGCAGGTGGCCTCCGCGGCAGGCGTGCCGATCCAGAAGATCGAACGGTTCGCCTACCCGGTGCTGCTGGAGCGCTCGCGCACCGCCGAGGTCGCCCAGCGCGCTCACCCGGTCCGGGGCGACGGGCCGGACGTCCGCACGCTGGGCGACGTCGTCGCCCACACGTTCGGCCTGCGCGGCCAGGAGTACACCGAGGCCGAGTGGGACTCCTGGAAGGGCGAGGACGGCCGCTGGGTCGTCTCCCTGTCCTGGCGCGCCGGCCGGTCGGACAACCGCGCGCACTGGACGTTCCAGCCGGGCGCGCACGGCGGCACCGTCACCGCCGTCGACGAGCACGCCAGCGACCTGGTCGAGGGCCTGCCCGCACGCCCGCTGCGCCCGGTCGGACCCGTGATCGACATCGCCCGTCCCGAGGAGCTCCCGCCGACCCCGCAGCCGGCCGCCGAGCTGCGCGCCACCGGCTCCGACGTGGTGCGCGAGCGGTCGCCGGAGTACCGGGCGCCCGAGTACCGCGGCGTCGAGCGACGGGCGCTGGACCGGTCGTCCTCGTCGGACCGCCCCCTGTACGACCGCCCTGCCCTCGACCGCACCCCGCTGGACCGCACCGTCTCGGACCGGGCCGGCACCGTCGAGCGCGAGGCGCCCGCGGAGCGCCCGACCGATCGCCCGGCCGAGCGCACGGTGGTCGAGCCGCGCACGGTGGTCGAGCCCCGGACGATCAGCGAGCCGCGGACCGTGAGCGAGCCCCGCACGCCCGTGGAGCCCGCGGTCGTCGACTCACCGGCCCTCGACTCACCGGCCCTCGACGAGCCCCCGGCCGGGCCGCCGCGCGACGAGACCCCGGTCGTGCCCTGGTCGGCCGCGCCGGTCGAGCCCGCCGTCGAGCCGGAGCCCGTCGAGGCCGAGCCGGTCGACGCGCCCGAGCCGGTCGCCGAGGCGCCGGTCGAGGCCGAGCCGGTCGCCGAGCCCGAGCCCGTCGTCCAGCCCGAGCCCGCCGCCGAGGCGGAGCCGGAGCCGGAGCCCGTGGCCGCCGTGGCCGCCGAGGCACCCGCGGAGCCGGCGGCCGAGGTCGCCGAGGCCGCCCCGCCCGCGCAGCGCCGCGAGGAGACCCCGCCCGAGGCGCCCGCGCCGACCCCGCCCGCCGGGCGCCGGACGAAGAAGGGCAAGCCGGTCATGCCGTCCTGGGACGAGGTCCTGCTCGGGGTGCGCGGCCAGCGCTGAGCCCCGGCGCCGGTCCTCAGCCCAGCATCGACACGATCAGCACCAGCCACGCCACGGCCAGCCCGACGCCGGTGCCGATCGCGGGCCAGCGCCAGAAGGGCACCGCGCGCAACAGGTAGAGCGACGGCGCGAGCCCGAGCCCGACCAGCAGGTTCGCCGGCACCCACAGCAGCCCGAACGCCTCGGCGAACGCGCTGCTGAGCTGCACGTCGCCGATCGCGACGAGCACCGCGAAGAACGCGGCGATGGGGAGCCCGGTGGCCCACGGCGTCGGCCCGGCCGGCTCGACGGCCAGGGAGCGCCGCGATCCGGCGCGGCGCGGCGCCGACCCGGCCGCCACCTCCTCCACGACGCCGCTCATCGGGTCGAGGTACGCGACGGGCCGCCCACGCAGGCCGGCGACGCGGGCGGCGAGCTGGCGGCCGCGACGGCGCACGAGGTCGCGCTCGTCGGGCATGCCGGAGCGTCCCGCGGCCACGGCGAAGGCCGCCCACTCGCGGAGGGCGGCCTGCAGCTCGTCGGGTAGGGGCGGGTCCTCCGGCCGGCGGTCCCCGAGCTCCACCCGGCCACCCGCGGCCCGCAACACGTCATCAGGATACGACCGCGCCGACCGCGTGGAACGCGACCGCCGCGGCCGTGGCCACGTTGAGCGAGTCGACGCCCGACGCCATCGGGATCCGCACCCGCACGTCGGCCGCGGCGAGCGCCTCGTCCGTCAGGCCCGGGCCCTCGGCGCCCAGCAGCAGCGCCACCCGCCGCCCGCCCAGCCCGGCCGCGGCCAGCGGCACGGCGTCGGGGGCGGGCGTGAGGGCGGCGACGGTCAGCCCGGCCTCCCGCAGCATCCCCAGCGCGGCGGGCCACTCCCCCGTCAGCTCGGCGAACGGCACGCGCAGCACGTGCCCCATCGACACGCGCACGCTGCGGCGGTAGAGCGGGTCGGCGCAGCGCGGCCCGAGCAGGACCCCGTCGACGCCGAGCGCGGCGGCGTTGCGGAACAGCGAGCCCAGGTTCTCGTGGTCGTTGACGCCCTCCAGCACCGCCAGGGTGCGGGCGGAGCGCGCCAGCGCGGCGGCGTCGACGGGAGCGGCCCGGTCGGCGACGGCGAGCACCCCGCGGTTGAGGTGGAAGCCGACCGCGGTGGCCATCGTGCCGGCGTCGGCCGCGTAGGCGGGGACGTCGACGTGCACGAGGTCGTCGGCCAGCTCGTCGAGCCGGCGGGGCACCCCCAGCAGCGACCGCACGGGGTAGGGCGAGTCCAGCAGCCGGCGCACGACGACCACGCCCTCGGCGATCACCAGCCCGCGCCCGCCGGGGCGGTCCGGGCGGCGGTCCGCCGTGGTCAGGTCGCGGTAGTCGTCCAGCCGCGGATCGGCCGGATCGGCGACGGGGGTGATGGTGGCCACGGCCACGCATCGTCGCAGGTGGCCCGACGACGTCGATCACGGCTCATCCGGTCGGCCGTAGCGGCAGCCGTAGCCGTGTGTCACGGTGGACCACTCGCCCGTCCGGCCTCCGTCGGACCGGGCTCGGCGCGGGGGGCGAGGGGGAAGTGCTACGCATGGGCCAGGACGTCGACCGGACCACGTTCAGTCGACAGGACCGCCAGAACTACCGGGCCAAGGTGCAGCGGTGCCTCGATGCACTGGGAGTGATGCTCAAGGAGCACACGTTCGCGCGTGACGAGCCGATGACCGGCCTCGAGGTCGAGCTCAACCTCGTCGACCAGGATCTGGCGCCGTCCACCACGGGGGCCGACGTCCTCGCCTCGATGGGGGCGGGCGAGTTCCAGTCCGAGCTCGGCCGCTGGAACATGGAGCTCAACCTCCCGCCGCGACCGCTCCCCGGCGACCAGTGGCGCCGCCTGGAGCACCAGCTCCTCGACGAGCTCGCCACCGCCCGCTCGCACGCGCTCGACCACGGCGCGCGGCTCGCCGTCATCGGCATCCTGCCCACGCTGGAGAAGCGCCACCTCGTCGCCGAGGCGCTCTCGCCCGACCGGCGCTACGCGATGCTCAACGAGCAGATGCTCCACGCCCGCGGCGAGCCGATCCGCCTCGACATCGCCGGCGACGACCCCTCGGGCCGCCACGACGTCACGCCCGAGCACCTGGTCGCCGATTTCGACTCGATCGCGCCGGAGGCGGCCTGCACCTCGATGCAGCTGCACCTGCAGGTGCCGCCCGACTCCTTCGCCGCCTACTGGAACGCGGCGCAGTGCCTCGCGGGCGTGCAGCTCGCGGTGGGCGCCAACTCGCCGTTCCTGCTCGGGTCGCGGCTGTGGGCCGAGACGCGGATCCCGCTGTTCGAGCAGTCCTGCGACGTCCGCACGCCCGAGCTGCGCAACCAGGGCGTGCGCCCGCGCGTGTGGTTCGGCGAGCGGTGGATCACCTCGGTCCTCGACCTGTTCACCGAGAACGGCCGCTACTTCCCCGCGCTCATGCCGGTGGCCGAGGACGCCGAGCCGTTCGAGGAGCTGGCGGCGGGCACCGTCCCGGGCCTCGACGAGCTGCGCCTGCACAACGGCACGATCTGGCGCTGGAACCGGCCCGTCTACGACATCGCGAACGGCACGCCGCACCTGCGCGTGGAGAACCGCGTGCTGCCCGCCGGGCCCACGGTCGTCGACATGGTGGCGAACGCGCTGTTCTTCTACGGGCTGCTGCGCGAGCTGGTCGAGGCCGACCGGCCGCTGTGGAGCACGATGTCGTTCGAGGCGGCCGAGGAGAACTTCACGACGGCCGCGCGCCACGGGCTCGACGGGCCGCTGTACTGGCCCGGCAACGGCTGGATCCGCCCCGACGAGCTCGTGCTGCGCAAGCTGCTTCCGCAGGCCGCCGCGGGGCTGGCCCGGTGGGGCGTCACCACCGAGGTCGCCGAGCGGTACCTCGGCGTGATCGAGCGCCGGTGCGTGGAGCGGCGCACGGGGGCGTCCTGGCAGCTCGACACGGTCGCGGCGCTGGAGGCGCGCGGCGCCGACCGGCAGGCCGCGCTGCACGGGATGCTGGAGCGCTACCTGGAGTCGTCCACGGCCAACGAGCCGGTGCACGACTGGCCGCTGCCCAGCTGACGGTCCCGGTTCGGCGCCGGCGCGTTAGCAGGAGCGAACCCTTCCCCGGAACGCCCACGGGCCGGGGCGGCGGGTTCCTAGTGTCCCGTCCGTCCTGAGCGCGGCCGCCCGGCCGCCGCAGTCCCGTGCGCACCCCGGGGCCGCCCGTCACGGCGGCGCCGCGGGTCCCCGCGCGCCCGCCCGTCCGGGGGAACGATGTCCACGCCGCCCGCCCGCCGTCCCGGCCCGTCCCGGTGACGGCCGTGTCCCGCTTCCGCATCTTCGGGCGGTCCGCGCCGCCCCCGCCCTACCCGGCGCCCCCGTACGGCGCGCCGGTGGGCCCAGCGCCCGGTGCGCCCGCCCCGTGGCCGCCCGGTGGCGTCGCGCCGTCGGCGTGGGCCGCGCCCCCGCCCGCCCCGCCCGCGGCCGTTCCCCCCGACCCGCCGACCGACCCGTTCGGCTTCCCCCCGATCCCCGCCGTCGCCGCGGCCCGCCCGGACCCGTCCGAGGCCGCCGCGCTGGCCGGCGCGTTCGCCGTCGACTACCTGTCCTGGGACGAGGACGACCCGGCCCGCCGCGGCCGCGTGCTGCGCGACTACCTGCCCACGCCCGGGCGCGACCCGGAGCGGCTGGGGTGGTCGGGGTCCGGGCGCCAGCGCGCCGAGTTCGCGCTGCCCGGGCTGGTGCGCCCCGACGGTGAGGGGAGGGTGCTCGTCGACGTCCGCGTGCGGGTCACGCCGTACCGCGCGGTGGGCGAGCACGGTCCCGACGCGGTGCCCGAGCCCGACGTCGCGGGCACACCGGCCGTCGCCCCCGCCCCCACCGGGCGCGGGTGGCGCAGCCTGGCGTCGTACTGGATCCGGATCAGCGTGCCGGTGGCCGTCGAGGGCGGGCGGCTCGTCGTCGACGCCTGGGAGGAGACGCTCGGCGAGGAGCCCCCGGCCGCCGGGACCCCCGCCCCGCGCACCTCCGACGAGCACCTGCTGGCCGACGACGATCCGCTCGCCGCACCGGGGAGCGCGTGGTGAGCGGGCTGCGGGCGCCGGTGATCGTCGGGGTGGCGGGCGGGGTGGGGACGAGCACGCTCGCGTCCGCGCTGCACGCCGTCGACGGCGGACGGGTGGGTGCCGGGAGCCGCCCGGACGTGCTGGTCTGCCGGGCCGACTCGCTGCACCTCGCGGAGCGAGGGGTGGCCCAGGTCCTCGTCGTGGTCGCCGACCGGGCGCCCCGGCTCGACCGGGTGGGCGCCGGGACCACCGTCGTGGTGGTCCCGGACGTGGCGGCGTGGCACGGGCTCGACGCCCCGGAGGTCGCCGGGCTGCTCGCGCTCGCCCCGGCGCACCGCCCGGCGCGGCTGGCCGCCTACATCGCCGCGCTGCTCGACGTCGCCGCCGCGCTGGTGCGGTCCGGGGTGCTGGCGCACCCGGCCGCGCCCGCCCGGCCGGTGCCGCTCGTGCTGCCCGCGCCGGCCCGGCCGCCCGCGGTGCCCCTACCGGCGGCGCCCCTGCCCGCGGTGCCCCTGCCCGTGGTGCCCCTGCCCGTGGTGCCCCTGCCCGTGGTGCCCCTGCCCGTGGTGTCGCTGCCGTCCCGGCCCGCCGCGCCCGCGCTCGTCGTCATCGCGGGAGGGCGGCCGGTCGCGCCGCCGGTGCCGGTGGTCGACCGTGCGCTGTGGCGTGGCCTGCGAGCCGTGCAGCGGACGCCCGCGGAGCCGGCCGCCCCCGCCGCAGGGTCCGAGCCCGACGACGACGCCCTCGAGCCGACGCGGGCCGGCTGACGTGTCCGCGCTCCCCCGCAGCCTCGTGGCGGCGCTGGCCGCGGTGGCCGGCACGCTGCTGCTCGGCGCCGCGCCCGCGCCGGCGGCCGATCCGGTGCCCGGCGTCGACTCCGCGGCCGTGCCCGCGGCCGCCCGCGACTGGCTGCCGCTGATCGCCGACCTCACCGCCACCGGGTGCCCCGAGCTGCCGCCGGTCTGGGTCGTGGCGCAGGTGCAGGTGGAGTCGGGCTGGGACGCCGCCCGCGTCGACGAGGCCCCGGGCGGGCCCGCCGGGCTCTACGGGTTCGGCCAGGAGGCCTGGGGCGCGGCGGGCGGCCCGGCGTGGTCGAGCGACCCGCCGACGGCCGCCGACGACGTCACCGACGTCGAGGCCCACCTGCGCGTGGCCGTGCCGTGGATCTGCACGAACCTGCGCGCGGTCACCCGGCACCTCGCCGACACCGGCAAGAGCGCCGACCCGCTCGACGCGATGCTCGTCTGCCACCTGGCCGGGTGCGGGCGGGTCGCGGGCAGCGCCACGGGCGTGCCGGAGGCCGGGGAGGCGGGGTGCGGGCGGCGCTGCGCCGAGGTGGTCCGCCGCTACGTCGACGCGGTCCGCGCGGAGGTCGACCGGTTCTCCGACGACCCGGCCGGGCCGGCCCCGAGCGACCGGACGACCGACGACCGGGCGACGGACGACCGGCCGCCGGACGACCGAACGCCGGACGACCGAACGCCGGACGACCCGGCGACGGACCCGGGCGGCGCTGCGGCCGATGCCGCCGCCCCCGCGCCGTGGACCGGCGGCGCCACCGGCTGCGAGCAGACCGACCCGACCGGCGACGGCTGCCTCACCGGCGCCGCGCTGCACGGGCTGGAGGCGGCGTCGGCCGCGTTCGGCGGCTGGTCCGACGGCCCGGTGATCCGCAGTGCGGGCTGCTGGGACGCCCACGCCTGGAACCCGCGCAGCGACCACCCCCGCGGCCGGGCGTGCGACCTGTTCCCCGGCACGCCCGGCGCCTTCGCCGAGGGCGCCGAACTGGAGGCGGGGTGGCGGGTCGCCGACTGGTTCCGCGCGCACGCCGGGCCGCTCGCCGTCCGCTACCTCATCTGGCAGGGCCGCTACTGGGACCCGTCCGTCGAGGACGACGGCGGCTGGGGCCGCCGGTACAGCGGCGGCGGGGTCTACGACACGCGTGACGCCACCGGCGGCCACTTCGACCACGTCCACGTCAGCTTCCGGGAGTGAGCGCCGTGACCCCGTCCCGCCTCCCGCTGCTCGCCGCGGCGGCCGCCGCCCTCGTGACGGTCGGGGCGCTGCTGCTCACCGGGGCCGGCGCCGTCGCACCCAGCGGTGAGCCGCCGCCGGGCCCCGTCGTCGACCGGGAGGACCGCGCCGCGCTCGACGCCGCCCCCGTGCTCCGGGGCGCCGACGCCCCGCCGCCCGACCCCGGCGTCACCCTCACCGATCCTGTTGCCGCGGCCCGCGCCTACCTCCGCGCCGCGCACAGCACCGTGCCCGCCGACGCGGGCGGCACGCACCTGCGCGCCGCGCCGTACGCGGTGCCCGGGTCGGCCGCGGCCGTGGTCGGCGTGCTCGTGCTCGACCCGCCGCCGCCCGGCACCGCGCGCACGGCGTCGGTCCGCCGCCTCGACCTCGTCGCCGTCGACCGCGGCGACCGGCGCCGCGGCTACCTCGCCGTCGTCGAGACCCGCGACTCCCCCGGCGGCGCCACCGCCGTGCTGCGCACCGGCGTCGTGGTCGCCCGGCAGCCCGACGGGCGCTGGCTGGTGGCCGCCGAGACCCCCGACGACCCCGACCTCGCGGTCGGGGAGGACTGAGGAGACCCCGTGGACCTGGACGAGATCGAGGACCTGATCCGGCGCTACCTCTCGGCCGGCATCGCGGTCGTGCTCATCCTGGTCGCCCCCGGCGGGGGCGGCGGGACGGCCCCGCCCGCCGACCCGGCCGTCGTCACGGTCACCCCGTCGGGCGCCGCGCCGGGCACGCTCGCGCCGCTGCCCACCGACGAGGACGCGGAGACGGCACCCCGCACGACGCCGTCCCGGACGCCGGCACCCACGACGGCCGACCGCAGCCCGGCACCCCGCACCACCGCGCCGAGCACCACCGCGCCGAGCACCACCACTCGCACCACCACCTCCCGCACCACCACCCCGGCCCCGCGCGCCACGCCCACGGACGAGGAGACGGCGGACGAGGACACGCCGGACGAGGAGACGCCGGACGAGGACGCGCCGGGCGAGGACCGCGCCGGCGCCACCGCCGGCTCGGCCACCGCCGGCTCGGCCACCCCCGACGGCACGACCGCCGACACCGCCATAGACCCCCTGGGCTGGGGCACCCCCTCCCGCGAGGACGACTTCACCGCCGGCCTCGCCCAGTGGGACCTCTACGAGGGCACCGGCCACGCCGGGCGGGGCGTCCGCTCCCCGATGAACGCCACCGTGCAGGACGGCATTCTCACCCTCACCGGCGACGCCGCGGGCACCACCGCCGGGATGTGCTGGGGGCGGGGACAGCGGTACGGCCGCTGGGAGGGCCGGATCCGCGCCCCGCAGTCCGACCCCTCCTACGACGCCGTGCTCCTGCTCTGGCCCGACGACGACGCCCCGGGCGGCGGCGAGATCGACATCGCCGAGATGCAGGACCCCGCGCGGCGCACGACCGGCTTCCACCTCCACCACGGCGCCGACGACGCCCAGGTCGAGGGGCGGGTGGAGGTCGACGCGACGGAGTGGCACGCCTGGGCGGTGGAGTGGACGCCGCGGGAGATCACCGCCTACGTCGACGGGCGCCCGTGGTTCCGCACCACCGACGCGGAGACGTTCCCGCCCGGGCCGATGCACCTGTGCGTGCAGCTCGACTGGTTCCCGTCCGGCGACGCGCCGGTGCGCGAGTCGACGATGCAGGTCGACCGGGTGCGCGAGTGGGAGCACGCCCCCGACGCGGGGGCCGGCGACGAGCCGCGGTAGCCGGCACACGGATCGGGGCCCTGGCCAACCGGCCAGGGCCCCGATACCGTCCCGAACTGACGCGCCGCTCCCACCACGAAGCGACGTGCATGAGGTTAGCCTAACCTCTCCTCGTGGCGCAAGAGGGTTCTGGGGCCGCCCGCCCTCAGCACCAGGACCAGCGTCACGACCAGCACGGACACCACCATGACGATCCCGCCCAGCACCAGCGGCGACCGTCCGCCCCAGCTCTCGGCGAGCAGCCCGAGCAGCGGCGCCCCCACCGGGGTGCCACCCAGGAACAGCAGGATGTAGAGCCCCATCACGCGCCCGCGCATCGCCGGCTCCACCGCCAGCTGCACGGCCGAGTTGGCCGCGGTCGTGAACGTCAGCGCCGCGAACCCCAGCGGCACCATGACGATCCCGGTCAGCAGGAAGGTCGGCATCAGCCCGGCCAGGACGACGAGCACGCCGAACACCAGCGCCGACCCGGCGACCAGCCGCAGCCGGGGCCGGCGCACCCGCCGCGCCGCGAGCACCGCGCCCGCCACCGAACCCACCGCCAGCAGCGACGTGAGCAGCCCGTAGGCGTCGGCGCCGAGCCCGAACACGCTGCGCGCCAGCAGCGCGAGCGTCATGTAGAAGTTGATGCCGAACGTCGACACCAGGAACACCAGCGCCAGCACGGCGACCAGGTCGGGGCGGCCGCGCACGTAGCGCAGGCCTGCGCGCAGCTGGCCGGGCGCGCGCGGCACCGGCGTCACGCGGTGCAGGCGGGCCGGGTCCATCAGCGCCAGGCCGGTGATCACCGCGGCGAAGCTCGCGGAGTTGATGAGGAACACCCAGCCGGTGCCGGTCACGGCGATGAGCAGGCCCGCCACCGACGGGCCGACGATCCGCGCGAGGTTGAACGTGAGCGAGTTCAGCGCGACGGCGTTGCCCAGCTGCGCGTCGCCGACGAGCTCGGGCACGAACGACTGGCGCACCGGCACGTCGAGGGCGGAGAAGCAGCCGAGCAGCAGGCACAGCAGGTAGACGTGCCACAGCGCCACCACCCCGGTGACGACGGCCGTGCCGAGCACCAGCGCGCACAGCCCCATCGCGGCCTGCAGCGCGATCAGCGCGCGGCGCTTGTCGACGCGGTCGGCGAGCACACCGCCCCACAGCGAGAGCACGAGCGTGGGGCCGAACTGCAGGGCGGCGGCGAGGCCGAGCGCGGTGGCGCTGCCGCCGGAGAGGTCGAGGACCAGCCAGTCCTGCGCGACGCGCTGCATCCACGTGCCGGCCAGCGAGACGATCTGGCCGGAGGCGTAGAGGCGGTAGTTGCGGATCCGCAGCGACGAGAAGGTGGACGCCCGCCCCGGCGCGGGGGTCATGGTGGCGGTCACTTCTCTTAGCTTACAACAACTACCCCGCGAGCAGCGCGCGGAGCGGGCCGACGGCGAAGTAGGCGACGAACGCCACCGACACGACCCACATCAGCGGGTGCACCGTGCGGGCGCGGCCGGTCGCGGCGGCCAGCAGCACCCAGCTGACGAAACCGGCGCCGATGCCGTTGGCGATCGAGTAGGTGAACGGCATGACGACGACCGTCAGGAACACCGGCAGCGCCACCCGGAACTCGGTCAGGTCGACCTCGGTGATCTGCCGCATGATCAGCGCCCCGACGACGACGAGCGCGGGCGCGGCCGCCTCGATCGGCACCACCGAGTACAGCGGGGTGAAGAACATCGCGAGCAGGAACAGCACGCCGGTGACGACGTTCGCGAGCCCGGTCCGCGCGCCCTCCGCGATCCCTGACGCCGACTCCACGAACACCGTGTTCGACGAGCTCGACGCCGCCCCGCCGAGCACCGCCCCCGTGCCCTCGACGACCAGCGCGCGCCCGACGCCGGGCAGCTGACCGTCCGGCCCGATCATCCCGGCCTGCCGGCCCAGCGCCGTCATCGTGCCCATCGCGTCGAAGAAGTTGGCGAGCACGAGGGTGAACACCAGCAGCACGACGGTCACCGGGTCGAGCCGGGTGAACGCCCCGAACGACACCGCGCCGACGAGCGAGAGGTCGGGCACGCCGAGCACGCTGTCGGGCAGCGCGGGCACCGACAGCGCCCAGCCCTGCGGGTTCGTCCCCATCGACGGCCCCACCCGCACGATCGCCTCGACGACCACCGCGATCACCGTCGTGATCGCGACGCCCAGCAGGATCCCGGCCCGCACGCCGCGCGCCACCAGCACCGAGGTGACGAGCAGGCCGACGACGAACACCGCCGTCGGCCACGACGCGATCGAGCCGCCGATGCCCAGCCCGACCGGCACCGTCGTGCCCGCAGCGTCGGCGATGCGCCGGACGAACCCGGCGTCGACGAGCCCGATGAACGCGATGAACAGCCCGATGCCGACGGCGATCGCGACCTTCAGCTCCGGGGGCACCGCGGAGAACACCGCGGTGCGGAAGCCGGTGACCGCGAGCAGCACGATCACCAGCCCGTTGACGACGACGAGCCCCATCGCCTCCGGCCACGTCACCAGCGGGGCGATCGTGACCGCGACGAGCGTGTTGATGCCGAGCCCGGTGGCGATCGCGAACGGGTAGTTCGCGATCAGCCCGAACAGCACGGTCATCACGCCCGCGACCAGTGCGGTGACGGCGGCGACCTGCGGCAGCCCGAGCACGGCCCCCGTCACGTCGGCCTTCGCGCCGGGGCCGTCGGCGGTGACGCTGCCCAGGATCAGCGGGTTGAGCACGATGATGTAGCTCATCGTCACGAACGTGACGACGCCGCCGCGCACCTCGCGGGGCAGGGTGGAACCGCGTTCGGCGACGCGGAAGTAGCGCTCGATCACGGCGACACCGTAGATCCGGGGCGGTCACTACGCTGCGCCTGTGGTCGATCCCCCGCCCCTGCCGCGCCGGCTGTCCGACATGGCCACCGTCGTCGGGCTCGGGTCGGCGCTGTGGGCGCTGGGGGCGCTGGGCCTGCTCGTCACGGGCCGGGCGCCGGGTCTGCCGTTCGCGACCTGCGTGGCCGGGGCGCTGCTCGGCGGGGTCGGCTGGGGCATCTTCCGGTGGCAGCGGGCGGCGGCGCGGCGCGGCTCCCGGGGGGCTCAGCAGGGTCTGGACGACTGATCTAGCTTCTGCGCATGACCTCGTCACCCGTCGCCGTCGTCACCGGCGCCAGTTCCGGCATCGGTGCCGCCACCGCCCGCGCGCTGGCCGCCGCCGGCTTCCACGTCGTGCTCGGCGCCCGCCGCGTCGACCGCTGCGCCGAGATCGCGAGGGAGATCGACGGCACCGCGGTGCGCCTGGACGTCACCGACGCCGAGTCGGTCTCCGCGTTCGCCGCGGCGGTGCCGGAGTGCCGCCTGCTGGTGAACAACGCCGGCGGCGCCAAGGGGCTCGAGCCCGTCGCCGAGGCCGACGAGGAGGACTGGCGGTGGATGTTCGAGACCAACGTGATCGGCACCCTGCGCGTCACGCAGGCGCTGCTGCCGGCCCTGCTCGCCTCCGGTGACGGGCACATCGTCACCGTCACCTCGGTCGCGGCGCTGGAGGCCTACGACAACGGCGCGGGGTACACGGGCGCGAAGCACGCGCAGGCCATGCTCCACCGGACGCTGCGCGGCGAACTGCTCGGGCAGCCGGTGCGGCTCACCGAGATCGCGCCCGGCATGGTCGAGACCGACTTCTCGCTGGTGCGGTTCGAGGGCGACCGGGAGAAGGCCGACGACGTCTACCGGGGCATCACGCCGCTCACGGCGGAGGACGTGGCGGACGTGATCGCGTTCGCCGCCACCCGCCCGAGCCACGTCAACCTCGACCAGATCGTGCTCAAGCCGCGCGCCCAGGCGTCCGCGATGCGGGCGCACCGGGAGGGCTAGCGGAGACCGCCTGCTCAGGCGGTCTCCTCGCTGGTGCGGTTCTCGTCGGCCGCGTCGCCCGGGGCGTTGCCCTCGGTCGCCTCGGCCACCCGCTCCTCGGAGTCGGCGAGGATCGACGCGGCCTCGGCCTCGCGGTCCTCGCCGCCGGTCTCCGCCGCCCGCTCCTCGGGGAGCGGCTCGGCGCGGGTGTGCGCCTGCTCGGACAGGTCCTCGGGAACGGTCATGCGCTGCCGGTACCCGCCGGGCCGGACCGTCGAAACCCCGCCGGCTACAGCGCCGAGAGCCCGCGCCACTGGTCGTAGGACAGGGTCCAGTCCCAGATGTCGCCGTCGCGCGAGGCGAGCGGGACGTCGGTGCCGGTGACCTCGACCGGGTCGCCGTACAGCGCCGTGTCGTAGTAGGCCTGCGCGTCGGCCGTGGAGAGGTTGACGCACCCGTGGGTGACGTTCGACGAGCCCTGCGCCGACGCCGACGCCGGGTTGGCGTGGATGAACTCCCCGTTGTTGCTGATCCGCACCGCCCACTTCTCGACGAGGTCGTAGCCGTAGCGCTCGCTCACCATCCGCTTGTCGGTGAACCGCTCGGAGACGACGTGGATGCCCGAGCGGGTGGTGCGGTCGGGGTCGCCGGACAGGCCGTAGCTCGCGGGGTAGTCGGCCACCTGCACGCCGTCGCGGATCACCAGCATGCGGTGGCTGTTCACGTCGGCCCGGACGATCTGCGCGCGCCCGATCCCGAAGGTGCTGGTGACGTCGGCGCGGCCGTAGGCGCCGTCGCCGTACGGGACGCCGTACAGGTCGGCCGTGACCGTGACGCGCGTGCCGGCCGGCCAGTACTCCGCGGGCCGCCAGTGCACGCGCGAGCCGCCGTTCTCGTCGGGCAGCCAGCCCCACGAGCCCTCCACCGGCACCGAGGTCTCGACCGAGAGCGCCCGCTCGACGGCCGCGCGGTCCTCGACGTGGGCGTCGAACTGGATCTCGATCGGGGCGGCGACGCCGACGGTGCGGTCGTCGCCGATGTTGAGCACGCCGCGCACGACGTCGGCCGGGGCCGCGGTGGTGAACGAGCCCGCGACGGGCAGCGGCGCGCCGTCGGCACCGGTCGCCGTGCCGGCCCAGGTGTAGGTGGTGTCGTAGGCGAGGTCGGCCGTGGTGCTCCACGAGCGGCCGTCGTCGGCCACCGCGCCCGCGACGGCCGTGCCGTCGGGACCGGTGAGGGTGACGCCGTCGAGGGTGCCGTCGGGGACCGCGACGGTGGCGGGCTCCGCCGGGCTGACGTCCACGGCCCCCGCCACGGGCTGGAGCAGCACCGACGCCACCGGCAGGGACGACGGGGACGGGGCGTCCGGGCCGGCGGCCGTGGCCACCGTGGCGAGGCTCGCCACGCCCAGCACGCCCACCAGCAGTACCGCCACCACGAGCAGGATGCGCCGCATGCGTCCCCACCTCCCCCGAGTCAGGACGTGCGGGGCCCGTTCGAGTTGCCCCGCGGGCGCGACGTTACAGCCGGCAACCGACCAGGACGGGCTCCGGCACGAGGTCGACCCCGAAGGTGGCACGCACGGCGTCGCGCACCTCACGCGCGAGCACGAGGAGGTCCTCGGCGCTGCCGCCGCCGCGGTGGGTCAGCGCCAGCACGTGCTTGCCCGACAGCGCGACGCGACCGCCCGGCCCGGCGTGCCCGCGCGCGAACCCGGCGTGCTGGATCAGCCAGGCGGCGGGCAGCTTGACCCGCTCGCCGGCGGGCCAGCGCGGCGCGCCCTCGGGCGCCCGCTCCGGGTCGACGATCGGGTTGGTGAAGAACGAGCCCGCGCTCCACGTGTCGCGGTCCTCGGCGTCGAGCACCATGCCCTTGCCGCGGCGCAGCGCGAGCACCGCGTCGCGGGCCGCGGCCGCGGGCACCCGCTCCCCCGGCTCGACGCCGAGCGCCGCCGCGAGCTCGGGGTACCGGATCGGCGCGCTGGCTCCGTCGCCGGGGAGCCCGAACCGCACCCGCAGCACCACGGCGTCGTCGCGGCCCTTCAGCGTGCTGGTGCGGTAGCCCAGGCCGAGGTCGGCGGCGGGGACGTGCTCGCGGACGGCGTCGGCGCGCCGGTCGTAGAGGTCGACGTCGACGAGCAGGTCCGCGATCTCCACGCCGTACGCGCCGACGTTCTGCACCGGCGTGGCCCCGGTGCGCCCGGGGATGCCGGACAGGCACTCCAGCCCGCCCAGCCCCTCGGCGACGGTGGCCGCGACGACGCCGTCCCAGTCCTCCCCCGCCTCCACGGTGAGCAGGACCGTGCCGTCGGGGCGGTGCTCGGTGCGCATCCCGGTGGTCGCGACGTGCACGACGGCGCCGGGCCACCCGGCGTCGTCGACGACGACGTTGGAGCCGCCGCCGAGCACGAGCAGCGGCTCGCCCGCGGCGTCGGCGGCGCGGACGGCGGCGACGACCGCCTCGGCGGTGGTGGCCTCGACGAGCCGACGGGCCGGGCCGCCCAGGCGCAGCGTCGTGAGCGACGCCAGTTCGGTGGTGGACACGGGGCCCAACGGTAGCCTCCGTGCATGCCACGTCAGATCGACTACCGGTCGTCGTCACCGCACGGCGCCGACGACGTCGCCGCGGTGATGCTCGACGAGGAGTACCTGCGCGCCCGCCTGGTGCAGCTCGGCGGCCCGGGGGCGAAGGTCCTGGCGCACGAGGCGCACGACGGCGGCGGGCGGTACACGATCCGCCACGGCGTCGACGAGGCCGCGCTGCCCTCGATCGTCACCTCGCTCGTCAGCGGCAACCTCGTCATCCAGCGCACCGAGTCGCTGCGCCGCGAGGCGCCCGGCCGCTACCGGGGCGACGTCGACGTGCTGATCCCCGGCACGCCCGCGTCGGCCGCCGGCACGCTCGAGCTGCGCGACACCGGCTCGGGCAGCGAGCTGCTGGTGCGCGCCGACGTCACCGTCAAGGTGCCGTTCCTCGGCGGGAAGATCGAGGGCGTGATCGCCGACCAGGTGCAGCAGCTGCTGGCCGCGGAGACGGCGTTCACGCTCGAGTGGCTCGACGGGAAGCACCGCTGACGGTGGAGCCGAGCACGGAGCACCGCTACGTCATCACGCTGAGCTGCCCCGACACCACGGGCATCGTCGCCCGGATCTCCACGTTCCTGGCCGACGCCGGCGGGTGGATCGTCGAGGCGGGCTACCACTCCGACCCGAGCACCGGCTGGTTCTTCACCCGCCAGGTCGTGCGCGCCGACTCCCTGCCCTTCGACGCCGCCGAGCTGCGCGAGCGCTTCGCCGGGGTGGCGGCCGAGATCGGCCCGCAGGCGCAGTGGACGGTCACCGACACGGCCGAGCCCAAGCGAGCCGTGGTGCTGGTCAGCAGGGAGACGCACTGCCTGCACGACCTGCTCGGCCGCGCGTCGAGCGGCGAGCTGCCCGTGCGCCTGGAGGCCGTCGTGGGCAACCACGAGGTCCTCGGCGACATCGTGCGCGCGCACGGCGTGCCGTTCCACCACGTGCCGTTCCCGGTGGCGGGCGACCCGCGCCGCGAGGCGGGCAAGGTCGAGTCGTTCGAGCGGGTGCGGCAGATCGTCGACGCCCACGAGCCCGACGCCGTCGTGCTGGCGCGGTTCATGCAGGTCCTGCCCGCGCACCTGTGCGAGCGGTGGGCCGGGCGCGCGCTCAACATCCACCACAGCTTCCTGCCCTCGTTCGTCGGCGCGAAGCCCTACCACCAGGCCTACGCGCGGGGCGTCAAGCTGATCGGGGCCACCTGCCACTACGTCACGGCCGACCTCGACGCTGGCCCGATCGTGGAGCAGGACGTCATCCGGGTCGACCACGGCGACACCGCGGCCGACATGGTGCGTCGCGGCCGCGACATCGAGCGCCTCGTGCTCTCCCGCGGGCTGCGCTGGCACCTGGAGGACCGGGTGCTGGTGCACGGCAACAAGACCGTGGTGTTCCGCTAGCAGCGCCGCTCAGGACGGCGCGTACGCCGCCCACTGCGGCATCTCGGCGTCGTGCAGCGACGCCTCGAGGCGGTCGAGGTACCAGCGCCAGCCGGCGGCGATGTCGGCCCCGTCCATGCCCTCGAGCACCGCCTGGGTGAACACCAGCACCGCGCCCTCGCCGGCCGGCTCGATGTCGACGGCCACCCGCCAGGAGCGGGTCGCGTCCTCCGGGATGTCGACGACGAGCCGGCGCGGGGCGTCGCACTCGTGGATCGTGACCGTGACCGGCTGCGCCACCTCGCCGCCCGCGTCGACCTCGCCGGTGACGGTGAACTCGACGGTGCCGCCGACCCGCCCGCGCCCGGTGTAGGTGCCGAACCAGCGGCCCAGGCGCTCGGAGTCGGTCACGGCCGACCACACGTCGTCGACGGGGTCCGGGAACTCCTTGCGCAGGACGATCTCACGCGGTGCGCTCATCGGCGTCTCCTCCTCCTGCGGCGCGGCGCTGCCGCCGGCCGCGGTGCATCTCGGTGTCCAAGGCGTCCAGGCGCCCGGCGGGGCCCGCCGCGGCGCGCAGCGGGCGGAACCCGTCGAGCCAGCGGTCCAGCTCGGCGAGCGGGGCGCGGTCGAGCACGTACACGCGGTGCTGGCCCGCCACCCGCGAGGTGACGAGGCCGGCCTCCCGCAGCACGCGCAGGTGCCGGCTGACGGCCGGCCGCGAGACCGGGAACCGCTCCGCGATCGCGCCCGCCGTGCTCTCCCCCG
The DNA here is from genome assembly GCF_013155125.1 of Pseudonocardia broussonetiae. Taxonomy (NCBI): domain Bacteria; kingdom Bacillati; phylum Actinomycetota; class Actinomycetes; order Pseudonocardiales; family Pseudonocardiaceae; genus Pseudonocardia; species Pseudonocardia broussonetiae. The sequence goes on from NZ_CP053564.1 coordinate 1,012,052, forward strand.
CGCCCAGGAGCTCGACGATCTGCCGGCGGACCGGGTCGGCGAGCGCGGCGAGGACGAGCACGGGATATGTGTAACACATCAGTTACGCATCGGGCAACGGAGAGGCCCGCCCCCGGGAGCGGGGACGGGCCTCTCGTGCGTGCGGTGATCAGGCCGCCGCGATCAGGCCGCCGCGATCAGGCCGCCGCGGTCACCTCGGCCGGCTCCAGGGCCAGCTCCAGGACCTCGGCGACGTCGGCCACCGGGTGGATCCGCAGCTCACCGCGGATGCCCTCGGGCAGGTCGTCCAGGTCGGGCTCGTTGCGCTTGGGGATGATCACGTCGGTCAGTCCGGCCCGGTGCGCGGCCAGCAGCTTCTGCTTGACCCCGCCGATCGGGAGGACCTTGCCCTGCAGCGTGACCTCACCGGTCATGCCCACCGACGCCTTCACCGGCCGCCCGCTCGCGAGCGAGGCCAGCGCCGTCGTCATCGTGACGCCCGCGCTCGGGCCGTCCTTGGGGACCGCGCCCGCCGGCACGTGGACGTGCAGCTTGCGCGACGCCAGGTCACCGGCCAGGCCCTTGGACCGCAGGTAGCTCAGCGCGATCGACACCGACTCCTTCATGACGTCACCGAGCTGTCCGGTGAGCGTCAGGCCGGGGTCGCCGTCCATGGCCGTGGCCTCGATGAACAGGACGTCGCCACCGGCGCCGGTGACGGCCAGCCCCGTCGCGACGCCGGGCACCGAGGTGCGCTCCGCCGACTCGGGGGTGAACTTCGGCCGTCCGAGGAACGTGACGAGCGCGTCGGCGTCGATGTGCACCGGCCGCTCGACCGACTCGCCGGGCGCAGCGTCAGCGGAGCCCGCATCGGACCGGTCCAGCCGCACGGCCACCTTGCGCAGCGCCTTGGCGAGGCCCCGCTCCAGCTGCCGCACGCCCGCCTCGCGGGTGTACTCCGCGGCGATCATCGACAGCGCGACGTCGGTGAACTCGACGTCGGAGGCGTCCAGGCCGGCCTTCTCGATCTGCCGGGGCAGCAGGTGGTCGCGCGCGATGGCGACCTTCTCCGCCTCGGTGTAGCCGTCCAGCGTCACGACCTCCATGCGGTCGAGCAGCGGGCCGGGGATCGTGTCGAAGCCGTTGGCGGTGGCCAGGAACAGCACGTCGGACAGGTCGAGGTCGACCTCGAGGTAGTGGTCCCGGAACGTGTGGTTCTGCGCCGGGTCGAGCACCTCGAGCAGCGCGGCCGTCGGGTCGCCCCGGAAGTCGCTGCCGACCTTGTCGATCTCGTCGAGCAGCACGACGGGGTTCATCGTGCCGGCCTCGCGGATCGCGCGGACGATCCGGCCGGGCAGCGCGCCGACGTAGGTGCGGCGGTGTCCCCGGATCTCGGCCTCGTCGCGGACGCCGCCCAGCGCCACGCGGACGAACTTGCGGCCGAGCGCGTGCGCGACCGACTCGCCGAGCGAGGTCTTGCCGACGCCGGGCGGGCCGACGAGCGAGAGCACCGCGCCGGAGCCGCGGCCGCCGACCTTCTCCATGCCCTTGCGGTCACGACGCGCGCGCACGGCCAGGAACTCGATCAGCCGCTCCTTGACGTCGTCGAGGCCGGCGTGGTCGGCGTCCAGGATGGCCCGGGCCGCCTTCAGGTCCGTGTTGTCGGTCGTGGACTCCGTCCACGGGATGTCGAGGACGGTGTCGAGCCACGTGCGGATCCAGCCCGACTCCGGGCTCTGGTCCGACGCGCGCTCCAGCTTGCCGACCTCGGTCAGCGCGGCGGTGCGGACGTGCTCGGGCAGGTCGGCGGCCTCCACGCGGGCGCGGTAGTCGTCCGAGCCGTCCGGCTCGCCCTCGCCGAGCTCCTTGCGGATCGCGGCCAGCTGCTGGCGCAGCAGGAACTCGCGCTGGGTCTTCTCCATGCCCTCGCGGACGTCGTGCGAGATCTTCTCGGAGACCTCCTGCTCGGCGACGTGCGCGCGCGTCCACTCGACGAGCAGCTCGAGCCGCTTGACCACGTCGGTCTCGGCGAGCAGCTGGGCCTTGTGCTCCAGGTCGAGGTAGGAGGCCCACCCCGCGGTGTCGGCGAGCTGGCCGGGGTCGGTGATCTGCTGCACCGAGTCGATCACCTGCCAGGCGCCCCGCTGCTGCAGGATGCCGACGACCAGCGCCTTGTACTCCTTCGCCAGCTCCGTCGCGTGCCCGGTGACGGGCCCGTCCTCGACGGGGGTGGCCTCCACCCAGAGGGCGGCGCCGGGGCCGGTCACGCCGGACCCGATCTGCGCGCGGCCCTCGCCGCGCACCACGGCCGCGCGCTCCCCGCTGGGGAGCCTGCCGACCTGCTCGAGGACGGCGATCGTGCCCACGGCGGCGTACCTGCCGTCGAGGCGGGGGACGACCAGGACCTTGCGGTCGACGCTCTGCGCTGCGTCGACCGCCGCCTGGACCTCGGAGTCATCGAGTCGAACGGGAACCACCATGCCGGGCAGCACCACCGAGTCGGCGAGCGGAAGCACCGGCAGCTTCAGCGTCTCTGTCATGCCCGGTCCAACAGTTACAGCGTTGAACATGTTCCAGCGTTCAAGGAAGTACGCTGTGGGCGAACTCAGGAACCTTGAGCGGACCCGGCTCTACCTGCCGAGACCCTCGACGACCTCGACGCCGGGCAGGCGGGCGGCCAGCTCCCCGGGCAGGGCGAGCTTGGAGTGCCGCACCCCCGACCCGATGACGACGGCGGGCGCGGCCGCCACCGCCGCGTCGACGAGCACGGGCCAGTCGGCGGGCAGCCCGACCGGGGTGATGCCGCCGTACTCCATGCCGGTGATCGCCACGGCGTCGTCCATCGGGGCGAAGGAGGCCTTGCGGGCGTCGAGGCGGCGGCGGACCAGCCCGTTGACGTCGGCGCGGGTGGTGGCCAGCACCAGGCAGGCGGCGTAGCGGACGGCCTCCCCGCGCCGCCCGGCCACGACGACGCAGTTGGCGGAGCCGTCGAGCGGCGAGCCGTAGGCCGCGCAGAACTCCGCCGTGTCGGCGAGCGTCGGGTCGATCTCCGCGACGCCGACGAGGGCGGCGTCGGCGGGGTCGAGCTCCTTGAGCGCGCGGGCGACCGGCTCGGCGAGCAGGTCGGGGCGGTCGAGCGCCGGCACCGCGTGGAGGGTGCCGAGGACGGGCCAGGTCACCAGTGCGGTCCGCCGCCCTGCACGCCGACGATGGCCGGACGGACGTCGACGATGTAGACCAGCGACGCCACCAGCGCGGCCAGCCAGAACAGCGACCCGCTGCTGCCGAGCCCGCCGTAGAAGACGACGAGGATCAGGACGCTGGCGCCCGTGATGCCGAGCCACGCGGGCTTGGTGAGCTTGTCGGCCGCGGTGAACGCGTCGGCCCGCTGCATCAGCGCGTGCACGAAGGCGAAGCCGCCGACGGGGATCGCGAGCAGCCCGATGCCCCACAGGATGTAGTTATCCAGGACATCGAGGAACTCGTACACGCCCGCCAATGTACCCGGACGACGGGGACAGCACAGCGCCCCCGGGGCGCGGGAGGCTCCGGGGGCGCTGGGCGGACGTGCTGCGGATCAGCTGGAGGCCGAGCCGTTGGTGCTGCGGCGGGTGGCCGGCTTGGTGGTGGCCTTGGGGGTGGTGGTCTTCGGCGCCGTGCGGTTGGCGGCCTTGCGGGTCGTCGAACGCGTGGCGGCGGCGACCTCGTCACCGGTCTCGTGGATCGCGGCGGCGGCGTCGTCACCGGCGTCGCTGACCGCGTCGGAGGCGTCCTTCGCGGCGTCGGCGACGGTCTCCGCGGTCTCGGCGGCGAACTCCTGCGTGGCGCGGGCGGCCTTCTCACCGGTGGAGCGCGTCTGGCGGGTGACGGTCGACAGCGCCTTCTCGGCGACGTCGTGCGCGTCGTCCACCAGCACGTCGACGCGGGCGTCGAGCTTGTCGGTGTAGGTCTCGATCGTCGAGATCGCGTTCTTCACCTGCGGCTGCTTGCGGATGCGGCCCCAGGTCTTCTCGCCGCGCTCGGCGAAGCCGGTGTAGCGCTCCTCGGCGTCGGCGCGGAGCTCGGCGACGAGGCGGCGCAGGCCCTCGGGCGAGAGGCGCTGGGGCAGCTCGGCGGCGCGGTTGGCCGCCTCCTCGGCGCGGGTCCGGGCGTCGACGACGGCCTTGGTGACGGTCGTGTAGGCGTAGTCGCCGGCACCGAGAACGGCCAGCAGCGGGGTGCGAGCGACCTCGGCGCGCTGGGACACGTTCTGCGCGGCCTGGGCGCGGGCCTTGCGGACGTCGGTGGAAGTGGGCAGCTGGACAGCCATGATGGTCACTCCTTGTCTGTGGGTCGGGGGTCGACGGCGGCGTCGTTCTCCCGGCGGAACGTGGCGTAGATGTCGAGGAGCACCTGCTTCTGGCGCTCCGTCAGGGTCGGATCGGCGAGCACGGCGTCGGTGACGACGCTCGCCGGGCGTTCGTCGAGGATCCCGGCTCTCACGTAGAGCGCCTCCGCGGAGATGCGGAGACCCTTCGCGATCTGCTGGAGGATCTCGGCCGACGGCTTGCGCAGGCCCCGCTCGATCTGGCTGAGGTAGGGGTTGCTGACTCCGGCCGTCCGCGCGAGCTGTCGGAGCGAGACATCGGCCAGCTCGCGCTGACTGCGGATGTACGACCCGATCCCCTCGACGGTCTGACCGACGGCGTGACCGGCGTGCTCGACCGCGTGGCCGACCTGCTCGACGACCTGGCCCACCCGCTCGGCGGACCGGTCCTGCTTGTCGTCTCTGCTCATCCCGTTCACCTCCGTCCCTGTCGAGAGCGACGCTACCCGCCAGTGCTAGCTGTTGCAAGCACAGTGCTTGCGCAGGTGGCGTGGCCCTCACCACACCGGCGACGGCACGCGCGTACGTTCCCCGCGTGCCCGCTGCGCTGACCGGCCAGGCCCCCGCACTGGGCGCCGTCGCCGTCGGGGGCGCGCTCGGGGCGCTCGCCCGCTGGGGCGCGGGGCTGGCCGTGACGGCCGGGCCGGGGGCGTTCCCGCTCGCCACGTTCGCCGTCAACACCGCCGGGTGCCTGCTCATCGGCGCGCTGCTGGTGGTGCTCACCGAGGTCGTGACGGCGCACCCGCTGGCCCGCCCGTTCCTCGCCACCGGCGTGCTCGGCGGGTTCACGACGTTCTCCACCTACGCCGTCGACGTCCACGCCCTGCTGGGCGCCGGGCGGCCCGGCGTCGCCGCGGCGTACCTGGTCGGCACGCTGCTCGCGGCGCTGGCCGCCACCTGGCTCGGCGCCCGCCTCGCCCGCGCGGCCGCGGGGGTGCCGCGGTGACCGCGCTGCTCGTCGTCCTCGGTGCGGCGGTCGGGGCGCCCCTGCGCTACGCCGTCGACCGCGTGCTGCAGGCCCGGCACGGGGCGCCGTGGGGCACGTTCGCCGTCAACGTCGCCGGGTCGCTCGTGCTCGGCGCGGTGGTCGGGGCCGCGGCGTCGGCGGAGGTGCTGGCGCTGGTCGGCACCGGGTTCTGCGGCGCGCTCACCACCTACTCGACGTTCGGCTGGGAGACGCTGGCGCTGGGCCGCGACGGGCGGCGGGCCGCGGCGGTGCTCTACGCCGTCGGCTCGGTGGTGGCCGGGCTGGTCGCGGCCGGGCTCGGCCTGGCGCTGGGCGCGGGGCTCGCCGGCTGAGCCCGCGCCGCTGAGCCCGCGCCGCTGAGCCCGCGCCACTGAGCCCGCGCCACTGAGCCCGCCACCTTCCGCGCGCGAACGGCACTCTCACCCGAGCCTGTTGGGCGAAAGTGCCGTTCGCGCAGGCCCGGACCCGGCCTCAGCCGAACAGCACCTGGCTCACCGCGTAGATCGCCAGGCCCGCGAGCGCACCGACGACCGTGCCGTTGATGCGGATGAACTGGAGGTCGCGCCCGACCTGGAGCTCGACCTTGCGGCTGGTCTCCTCGGCGTCCCAGCGCGAGACGGTGTCGGTGATCAGCGTGGTGATCTCGCCGCGGTAGTGCCGCACGACGTAACCGGCGGCGTCGGCGAGCCAGCCGTCGAGCTTGGCGCGCAGCGCGTCGTCGGAGGACAGGCGCTGCCCCAGCGACAGCAGCCCGTCGCGCACGCGCACCCGCAGGGCGCTCGACGGGTCGGCGGCGGCGTCGAGGATCAGCCCCTTGACGAGGCCCCACGCGCCGCCGATGAACTTCTGCACGTCGGGGTGCCCGACGATCTGCTGCTTGATCTTTTCGGCGCGCTCGATGGTCTCGGGGTCGTTCTGCAGGTCGGTGGCGAACTCGTCGAGGTAGCGGTCGACGGCGAGGCGCAGCGGGTGCTGCGGGTCGGTCTTCACCGCCCACGCGAACGTCTGGACCTCGAGGAACACGCGGTCGGCGATCAGGTCGTCGACGAACCGGGGCGACCACGACGGCGCCCGCTCGTGCACCACCCGCAGCACCATCTCCTGGTTCTGCGACACCCAGTCGTAGGCGCGGTCGATGACGAGGTCGACGAGCCGGTGGTGCGACTGGTCCGACAGGATCCCCTCGAGCACCGTGCCCAGCGGCGGGCCGACCGGGCGCTCCATCAGCTTGCGCACGAGCACCTGGTCGATGACCTCCTGCACGTCCTCGTCGCGCAGGACGGTGACGACGCCGCGCGCCGCCGTGGCGAGCTCCGCGGTGACGCGGTCGGCGTTGGCCGGCTGGCCGATCCACGCGCCGACCCGCTGGGAGACCTCGACGCGCGCCAGCTTGTCGCGCACCACCGCCTCGGACAGGAAGTTCTCGCCGACGAAGTCGCCGAGGCTGTCGCCGATCATGTCCTTCTTCGTCGGGATGATCGCCGTGTGCGGGATCGGCAGCCCCAGCGGGCGCCGGAACAGCGCGGTGACGGCGAACCAGTCGGCCAGCGCGCCGACCATCGCGGCCTCGGCGGTGGCGCGGACGTAGCTGATCCACACCGGGCCGTCGGCCGACTCCCACCAGCGGGACGCCAGGAAGACGACGGCCGCCACCAGCAGCAGGCCGGTGGCCAGCGACTTCATCCTCCGGAGGTCACGGGCCTTCGTGGCGGGGTCCATGGACCCGATGCCGAGGCCGACCTCCACCACCGGCCGGGAACGGGGCGCGGGTGCCGCCGTTCGGGTGTTCTGCGGGGTCTGCACGAACCCATAGTGCCCGCGCACGCGAACCCCTGCGTGACCGGACGCGCTCCGGTCGGCGCCTCCCGGGGGCGTGTTGCCCCCATGGCCCCCGGGAGGCACCATCGCGTCCTGGTCATGGCCGGGGCCGATGGTGATCCACCGGCCCCGGCCAGAGTTCGGGGTGCGGCTGCGCCGGGAGGGAGAAGTGCCCCCTCCGGGCGCCGCACCTCGCCGGTCCCCCGGCGGTCCCGGCGCGGCTCGACGAGCCGCGGCAGCGGGACCGATCCGGTCCGGCGCGCGGTCGGCTAGGACCGCATCCCGGCTGCGACGGCAGCGGCGGGCCGCTGGGCGCCCGGATGCCTCTCGCGGTCGGACCGCCACCGGACGCTGCCGGCCGCGGCGGAGACGATCAGGTCTGCGGACGGGACGCGGTACCCGGTGAGCGCCGGCGCCACCCGCCAGTGCACCCAGCCGTCGGGCACCTGCGACGGCGGCGCGAGCACCGTCGCGCCCGCGGTGTGCAGGACGACCCCCTCGGTCGCCAGCAGGTCGGCCGGCAGCACCGCCCCCGCGGTCACCGGGTACCACCAGGAACCGGTGGGCGTGCCCGCCACCGGGACGACGAGGTCCACGGCCCGCAGCTGGGCGCAGACGCCGCGGCCGATCACCGCGGGCACCTCCAGCACGTCGAGCGTGGCCCCCGTGACCAGGTGCAGCTCGGTGGCCGACCCCTCGACCACCGGCCATCCGTGCACCGTGAACTCCCGCGCTGCCGCGCGCAGCTCCGCACCGTGGACGGTGCGGTAGCTGTCCCAGCCCGACATGTCTCGCTCCCCTGCGTCGCTGTCTTCCTGTGACACTCAACACCACCATCGACCTGCAGGGGACGCACCTGGAGTCCCCTAGCGGCGACCGTGCGTGACTCCGGGCCGAGCGGATCGCGGCGCCGCCGGGCGACGACGGGAGGCTGGGGGCAGCGGGCGACCGGTTCACGCCGGCGGGCCGACGGCTACTCCGTTCGGTCCACGCGCCGATCGCCGTCCGGCCGCCGTCGACCAGCGGCTGCGACGATGGCCCCATGATGCTGGTGACCGGTGCGACCGGGTTCCTCGGCAGTGCGCTCGTCGATCTGGCCGTGCGCCGCGGCCTGGAGGTGCGCGCGGCGGTGCGCGACGCCGGGCGCGCGCGGGCCCTGCTGCCCGCCGGCACGGACGTGGTCGTGGCCGACCTCGGCGACGTCGACGCGCTGACGCGGGCCGCCCGCGGCTGCACCGGCGTGCTGCACCTGGCGGGCTCGGTCGGGCACTCGCCGGAGGAGACGCGCCGCGTCAACGTCGACGGCACCCGGAGCGTGCTGTCCGCCGCGGCCGCCGCGGGCGTGCGGCGGTTCGTCTACACGAGCAGCAGCGCGGCGATCATGGACGCCGACGGGCTCCTCGCCGAGGAACCGGTCGGGCCGCCCGCGCTCACCGACGCCTACTCCGTGAGCAAGGCCGAGGCCGAGGCGGTCGTCCTGGCGGCCCCGGGGATCGAGGCGATGGTCGTCAACCCCGTCAACGTCTACGGGCCGAGCCCGCAGGGCCCGCACTCCTACAACGGGCTGTTCCTCGCGGCCGCGCGCGGGGAGGTCCCGGCCGTCGTCGACGCGACGGTGGGCTGGGTGCTCGCCGAGGACGCCGCGCTCGGGCACCTGCTCGCGCTCGAGCACGGCGAGCCGGGGCGGCGCTACCTGCTGTGCGGGGGCACGGCGACGTTCGGGCACGTGCTGCACGCGTTCGCCGGGCACGTCGGCGGGGAGCGGGTGCGGGTGCTGCCGCCCGGGTCGGCGCTGGGCGAGGACGCGGGCACGTTCGCGCGGCGCTCCGAGGTCTACGGGCGGTTCCCGCCGGTGCACGTCGACGACCGGGACGCGCGGGCGCTGGGGTTCGCGCCGCGCGGCGTCGACGAGGGGCTCGCGCTCACCGCGGCCTGGACCGGCGCGCTGCGCTGACGCTGCCGGGACGCCCCGGAGACGCCGGTGCCGGCGACCCCCCGTGGGGATCGCCGGCACCGGTGCTCGGTCCGGAGGGACCTCAGATCGGGCGGACCGTGTCGGCCTGGGGGCCCTTGGCGCCCTGGCTCGACTCGAAGTCGACCCGCTGGTTCTCCTCCAGCGTCCGGAAGCCGTCCGACTGGATGGCCGAGTAGTGGACGAAGACGTCCGGACCGTTGTCGTCGGTCGCGATGAAGCCGAAGCCCTTCTCGGCGTTGAACCACTTGACGGTGCCCTGCGGCATACCTGTTCTCCCACACGTGAAGCGGACCCGGCCGGCACTGTGCAGACCGGGGGCTGCGGGGCGGGACACGGGAACGGCGAGCGTGCGACGACCGTGGAGCCCGCCGTCGACTTGTCCACGGACGCTTCACAACGAGCGGGAAAGGCACGACTGCAACCGCGCGGAAACCTATCACGGGCCCACCGCCCCCGAGCGGTCCCCGAAAGCGTCGACGAAGATCGCGCAACGGGCCCGTCGCGGGCCGCGGACCAGGCACGACGCCATCACCCACGGTGAGATCGGCGGGCCGACACGCCTACCGCGGGTGACGATCTTGATCTTTCGGGGGACGTCGTCCCAGTCCTACCTCGACGGGTGACCGCGACGGCCCCGCGGGACGCCGGGCCGCACCCAGGGGGTGACGCCCGGCGCGGCGGGCCGTGTCACCACCCGGGCGTGGTCCCCCGATGCGGTCACGGCGGCGGCGGGCGTGACGGAACGGGACGCACGGGACGCCGGGGGCGGGCCGGCGGGGCTCCCGGGACCCTGGTGCCGCCAGGGGCCCCCGCGCATCATTCCGCCCGTCAGAACCGTCGACATCGGGGAGGGCTCCAGTGCGGGGTCGGAGAATTGCTCAGACGATCATCGTCGTGACGGCGAGCGGCGCTCTCGCCGTCCTCGGTGCCGGCGGCGCGAGCGCGGCGGTGCCGCAGCAGGTCGTGCCGGTGGTACCGGATCCGCCGACGCCGGTGGGCGGGCTGCTCAACGGCGTCCTGTCGACCCTGCAGGGCCTGCTGCCCGACCTGCTCGGCGGCGCCGTCCCGGCCGCGCCGGCCGTCCCCGTCGTCCCCGTCGACACCGCACTCGTGCCCGTCCCGGGCGGCCTCGCGGCGGTGCCCGCGGCGCCCGCGCTGCCGGCGGCGCCGCTGCCGGCCCTGCCCACCGACGCCGCGCTCGCCGCCGCCCCGGCGCTGCCCGCGGCGGGCGAGCAGCTGCCCGAGCCGCCGCTGCCGGACCCGTGCGCGCCCCTTCCCGCAGCTCCGGGCGTCGACGACCCGGCCGCGGCCCTCCCGGCCCTGCCCGCGGACGCGCCCGCGCTCCCGGCCCTGCCGGCCGACGTGCCCGCCCTGCCCGCCGACCCGGCGGCCGCGCTGCCGGTCGACCCGTCGGTGATCGACCCCACCACGGGGCTCCCCGTCGGCTGCCCGCCGGTCGGCGAGGTGCCCGGCGCGCCGGCCCTGCCCGGGCCCGGCGCCCTGCCCGACCCGGCCGCCGGCCTGCCGGCCCTGCCGGACCCGGCGCTGCCCGCGCCGGACCTGCCCGTCCCCGCCCTGCCCGCTCCCGACCTGCCCGCACCCGACCTGCCCGCGGACCTCCCGGCCCCGGCCCTGCCCGGCCTGCCGGACCCTGCGGCGGCCCTGCCCGCCCCGGCGCTCCCCGGGCTCGGCGGCTGATCCCCGCCACCGCCGCGGCGGCGCACCGGTCGGGTCCCTAGGAGCCCGGCCGGTGCGCTTCCGCGTCCGGCCGGGGCTCCTCGCCCAGTGGCCCGGTGAGACCCCGTTCGAGCGAGCGGAACACCGTGTCGAGCAGGTCCCGCAGCTCCCCGTCGTCGTGGCCGAGCCACCGCTCGTACGCGGCGAGGGCCACGCCGAGGCTCGCGTGCCCGACCGTCTGGGGCACGAGGTCGTCGGGCGACACCCCCAGCCGCGAGGCCACGTAGTCGGCGACGACCCGGCGCCACGCCGCGTAGCGCAGCGTCGAGTGCGCCTGCAGGGCCGGCGTGCCGAGGATCAGGCGCAGCCGGCTGCGGTGCCAGGGCTGCTCGTCGGGGTGCACCTCGTTGAAGTCCAGCACCGCGGCGCGGACCCCGTGCATCACGGGAACGTCGGGCGGTAGCGCCGCGAACGTGGCGCGCATGCGGTCGAGCTGCTCGTCGAACGCGCCCCACGGGATGTCGTTCTTGGAGGCGTAGTAGCGGAAGACGGTGCGGCGGCCGATCCCCGCGGCCGCGGCGATGTCGTCGACGGTGGTGCTGTCGAAGCCGCGGCGGGTGAACAGGTCGAGCGCGATGTGCTCGATCTCGACCCGGGACGTCACGGGACGGCGGCCGGACCGGCGGGGTCCGGCCGCTCCCACCCCGCTGCGCATGGCGGACACCGACGCCTCCTCGGGCGCAGCCCGCGCCCCCGTCGATCCTGCCACGGGCCGCCGGTCAGGACCCGCGGACCGGCCGCCCGTCGGCGGCGAGGGCCCCGTCGACCGTCCCGTCGACCCCGTCGACGGCGTGCAGCCCGTGCCGCACCAGGTTGCGGCCCGCGGCCTTGGCCGCGTAGAGCGCGGCGTCGGCGACCTCGAGCAGGCGGTCGAGGTCGGTGCCGTCGGCCGGGTAGGTGGCCACGCCGACCGAGACCGACACGTCGTCGAGCACGACCCGGCCGCCCGGGCCGGACACCTCGGGGCGCAGCTCGTCGATGCGGCGGCGGATGCGGTCGGCCACCGCCCCGGCGCTGGTGCGCAGGTCCTCGCCCTCGGTGGCGGCCAGCAGCACGACGAACTCCTCGCCGCCGTAGCGCCCGACGACGTCCTCGTCGCGCACCTCGGCGCGCAGCACGGCCCCGATGTCGGTGAGCACCTCGTCGCCCGCGAGGTGGCCGTAGCGGTCGTTGACGAGCTTGAAGTGGTCGAGGTCGAGCAGCAGCACCGCGACCGTGGCCTCCGCGTGCCGGGCCGCGCGCAGCGCCCGCTCGGCCTGCAGCCGCCAGGCCGCGGCGTTGAGCAGCCCCGTCTTGGCGTCGGTGCTCGCGGCCTCCTCGAACTGGCGGACCAGCACCGTGCGGTGCAGCACGACGAGCGGGGGCAGCGCGAGCAGCCCGTACTCGGCGCCGTAGACGGTGACGGCGGCCGCGAGCACCGCGCCCATCGCCAGCGTGGCCATCTCCAGCTGCAGCTCGTCGCGGTGGCCCACCGCGCGCCGCCACGTCGTGCGCGGCCCCGTCATCCGGATGGCCGCGACGACGAGCAGCAGGTTGACCGACGCGTACGCCACCACCGCCAGCGCGACGACGACGAGCCCGACCGGCGAGCGGAACAGGTCGCTGCCCCCCGCGAGCCGGGCGACGCCGGCGGCCGCGTGCACCGCGAGCACCACCGTGGCCGTGCTGAACACGACCCGGTACGGCGGGAACCCGGACGGGCGCCACGCCCGCAGGTAGAGGTGGGAGTAGACGAGCAGGACGACGGCCGTGGCCATGCACCCGGGGAGCAGCAGCGCGGCGGCGAACGTCCAGACCGAGCTGAGGTCCAGGTGCGGGGTCTCGTCGACCCGGCGTCGCAGCCGCTCGACGCTGAGCGCCGCCTCGGTGTGCAGGACGCCCGCGAGCGAGAGCCCCGCCACCGTCCACAGCCGCGCCGCCGTGACGTCGGGCGGGAAGACCGCGCCGTCGACGACGACGGCCAGCACCGCGAGCAGCTCGACCGCGACCAGCAGGGCGGTGAGCCGGCGCGGGATCGACCGGATGGCCCAGCCGGACGGCGCGACGGACCGGTGCGGTGACAGTGGAATGCCTCCTGCTCCCTCTCGCCCGTGCCGGGCACGGTCCGATCGCCTCTCGGGTGATCGTAACCGTCACGGTCGGCGAAAGAGAGCCGTCAGCCGACGCGGTGGTGGAAGTCGTCGTCCTCACGGTCGTCGCGGTCGTCGTCCCGGTCGTCGACCCCGTCGTCGTCGCGGTCGTCGTCGACCCGGTCGTCGTCGCGGTCGTCGACCCCGTCGTCGTCGCGGTCGTCGTCGCGGTCGTCGTCGCGGTCGTCGTCGCGGTCGTCGTCGCGGTCGTCGTCGGAGGTGCCGGCGGGTGCGGGCGGGGCGGGTGCGGGCGCCGTGGCGGCCGGCTGCGGCGCGACCACCGGGACGACCGGGGTGGTGGTGTCGCCGGAGCCGCACGCGGTGAGCAGTGCGGCGCCGGCGGCGAGTGCGAGGAGCGTCGTCTTCGTCATGGGAACGAGTCAACGGCTCCGGCGTGAGACGCGTCTGAGGTGGTTCTGAGACGGGTCTCATCTGGGGTCACCCCGGTCGTGCGGCCCCCCTCATGAGGTCGAGGACGGCGTGCTGCGCGGGTGTGGTCGTGGGGTCGGGACCGCCGTCGTCGGACACGGTGGCCATCGACCAGCAGGGGAAGACGCGCTCGGTCATCCCCGTCTGCAGCACGGTGACGGCCTCGTGGCGGGGGTCGAGCTCGATGCGGCAGTACAGCGACCGCACGGCGTCCTCCTCGCCCTCGAGGACCTGCACGAACACGTCGTCGGCGACGAGCAGTGCACCGGTGATCCGGTGGCGGCGACCGTGGTCGAGGGCGTCGCCGACGAGCTCACCGAGCGCCGCCCCGCGGTCGGGGGCGGGGCTCAGGTGCCGGCTCCGGTAGATCAGGCGGAAGACGAGGTCGGGGGCGCTGCGGCGTCTCGCGTTCCCCACGGCGTCTCCCTCCGGTCCGGCGACCGGGGTGCCGGTCGAGCGCCATCGTGGGTGTCCCTGATCACGGGGGACGTCTCAGTTTGCGACCGTGACGGGAACGGGATCCGCGGTCGTCGCCGTGGTCGACGGCGATGCCGTGCGGGGCCAGGTCCAGGCCAACCGGAGGATGACCGCCAGCACGATCAGTTCCAGTACGACGCCGAGCCCGTAGTAGTACGTCCAGGACCCGCCCACCACGTTGAACGTCGCGTAGGGGACCTGGACCGATGCCACGACGAGGTTCGTGATCCGGTTCGCGCGGGCCGGCAGCACGGCGGACAGCACCACCATCAGGATCGGGACGGCCATGAGCGCCAGCACCGTGACCGCCCAGACCTGGGTGATGTCGAAGACGAAGACGACGCCGGCCAGGATGTCGTCGATGGTGCCCGGCTTGTAGAAGCCGATGATGTCCACGTAGGCGTACAGGAACATGAAGCTCGTCCATGCTGCCGCGAGCTTCGCCTGCACCGGCACGTGCAGGGACTCCAGCGCGGTGGCGGTGTTCTTCGGTGATCTCATCTCGTGCTCCTTCGTTCCGGTCGGTTGATCGGTGACTCACGATCGCCGACCTCGACGACGGGCGGATCGGTCTCCGGGCTCGTGTTCGACCGGCCGGTGGAACGGTTCGTCCCTCGTGCTTCCGGCCGGTGCGCCGCCCCTCACGCTCCCGAGCGGATCGTCGTCAGCCGGGGATGCGGCCCGTCTCGTACGCCCACATCGCGATCTCGACGCGGTTGCGGGCGTCGAGCTTGCGCATGAGGCTCGCGAGGTGGGTCTTGACGGTGCTGAGGCTGATGTGGAGGTCGTCGGCGATCTCGCTGTTGGTCCGGCCCCGGGCGACCGGGATCACGATCTCCTCCTCCCGGCTGGTGAGCGGTTCGACGAGCGGCACCGGTGCGGGTCTCGCACGGGTGTCGGCGAAGGCGGCGAGGAGCCGCGCGGTGATGCTCGGGGCGATCAGGGCGTCTCCCCGGGCGGCCGCGTGCACCGCCTGCGTGAGCAGGGCGGGGCCGGCGTCCTTGAGCAGGAAGCCCCGGGCGCCGGCCTTCAGGGCCCCGTGCACGTACTCGTCGAGGTCGAAGGTGGTGATCACGACGACCGCCAGCGGGTCGTCGACGCCGGGGCCGGCGAGCTGCCGGGTGGCCTCGATCCCGTCCACCCGGGGCATGCGGATGTCGAACAGGCACACGTCGGGGCGGAGCGTGCGGGCCAGGTCGACCGCCGCACGGCCGTCCGCGGCCTCACCGACGACGTCGATGCCGGGCTGGGCGTCGAGGATCACGGCGAGTCCGGCACGGACGATGTCCTGGTCGTCGGCGATGAGCACGCGGATGGTCATGTCGTCGCGACGCTCTTCGGCAGCACCGCGTCGACCGTCCAGCCGCCGTCCGGGTCGGGTCCGGCCCGGAGGGTGCCGCCGAGCAGGCTCGCCCGTTCGGCCATGCCGACGAGGCCGTAGCCCGGGGCCGCGTGGCCGGTGGTCCTCGCACCGCCGTCGTCGCGGACGGTCAGGCGCACCCGTCCGCCCTCGTCGGCGACGTGGATGGTGACCCGGGTCGCGTGGCGGGCGTGGCGCACCGCGTTGGTGACCGCCTCCTGGGCGATCCGGTGGAGGGCGGTCCCCACGGAGGGGTGGAGGTCGTCGAGGTCACCGGACAGGTGCACGTCGACGTGGGGCAGCTCACCGACGCTGCGGGCGAGCCGACCGATGTCGGCGACACCCGGGTGCGGGGCGAGGTCGGGCTCCGTCCCGTCGCGCAGGACGCCGACCATGGCGCGCATCTCCTCGAGCGTCCGCGACGCCGCTTCCTCGATGGTCTCGAGCGTGGCCAGGGCACGGTCGGGGTGGGACGCCGCCAGGGCGCGCCCGGCCTGGGCCTGGATGGCGATGGCCGAGACGTGGTGACCGACCGTGTCGTGGAGCTCGCGCGCGAGCTGGTTGCGCTGGCGGAGCTCGGCCTGCTCGATGTCGCGGACGCGGGCGCCTGCGTGGTAGCGGATCGACGTGCCGAGCGCGGCGGAGAGCAGGAAGAACCCGTACCCGGCCGCCACCTCGGCCGGGTCGGTGGGGACGACGGCGAGCGTGACGGCGAGCCAGACGAGGATCATCCCCAGGCCGATCACGGCCTCCCGGCCGGCTCCCCAGCGGAACAGCGAGTACGGGAGCACCAGCACGGCCACGATGCTGGTGAGTCCGGTCCCGTCGATCGCGACGATCCTCGCGACGTCGAACGCGATCAGCGTGCCGAACGCGACCGCCACCGCGCCCAGGGGACGGGTGCGTCGGTACAGCAGAGCGAGCACGATCACGAGGCTGACGGTGAGCACGACCGGGCTCGGGGCCACGTCGTCGCGGACCACGGTCTCGATGACCGACCACGGCACGAGCACGGCGACGAGCGCCCGGTCCCGCCACACCCGGACGGGCGGACTCGGAGGGCGGGGTTCGGCCCACAGCGCCCGGAGGGCGCTTCTCACCATGCCCGCAGCGTAGAGAAACCGCGCCCGTGGCGGACCAGCCGAAAGCACGAGGCACGTCTCGTTCCTGCGCCCGGGACAGCTCGAGCCCGCAGACGGAAGAGGATCGACGCGTGGGACAGCGGATCCGCTGGTCGGAGATGTGGCCAGGGGCGGGGTCGAACCGCCGACCTACCGCTTTTCAGGCGGTCGCTCGTACCAACTGAGCTACCTGGCCGGGCGGTCCGGTGGGACACCGGACCGTGGTGGAGCGACCCAGACGGGACTCGAACCCGCGACCTTCGCCGTGACAGGGCGACGCGCTAACCAACTGCGCCACTGGGCCTTGCTTCGTGCTATGGAGATGTCGAGCGGTGTAACCGTACCCCCAACGGGATTCGAACCCGCGTTGCCGCCTTGAAAGGGCGGAGTCCTAGGCCACTAGACGATGGGGACTCGGGCAGCCGAGGCCGTCCGTGCCGTCCACGACTGTCCGTTGGGAGCCCGCCAAGCATAGGACAGGCCCTCGGGGCCCTCGCACCGGGGGTCGGCTCAGCGGCTGACCGGCGGCGGGAGGTCCGGCGTGGAGGAGATGAGGCCGAGCATGTCGAGCAGCTCGTGCAGGTCCTCGGTGGTCGACGAGTTCTCGGCGACGACCTTGCGCGCGCGGTGCAGCTGGTCGTCGCTGACGCGGTACGCGTCCGATGCGGTGCGCTGGGTCGGGATCGGGCCGGTGACCCGGTCGCCGGTCTCGCGTCGCGCGCTTCCGATACCGCCGGTCATCGCAGCCTCCCCGCCCCCGTGGCCACCCCCGTGACCGTGACCGAGACGTTACCTATCGGGGGTCCCCCGCGCACGCCCCTTCCCGAGTGAGTGCGCCCCGCGGTCGTGACTCTGCGGAGTGGTGCGACCACCGGTGTCGGCGCAGGACGTGACCTCTGCCACCATGTCCCCAGCCCGTTCGAGGAGGTCCGATGGCTGTCGAGGCACCGTTCCGCACGCACGTCACCGTCGCCGGCATGACGTGCCGGCACTGCGTGATGTCGGTCACGGAGGAGGTCTCCGAGATCGACGGCGTCAGCGCCGTGGACGTGCGCCTCGACGACGGCCTCGTCACCGTGCTGGGCGACCGCGACATCGAGCGCGACGAGATCGCCGCCGCCGTCTCCGAGGCGGGCTTCGAGCTCGTCGGCTGAGACCGGCACAGCGCTCACGACCGACCCGGCGGCCCGTGCCGCCGTAGGGTGCCGGGCATGCCGTCCGACCGCCGTGCGCGCCGCCGTCCGTCGGGCCCCGGGCCCGAAGCGCACGATCCCGAGCTCGACTCCTACCTCGCCGCGCTCGCACCAGGCTCCGAGGAGCACCCGACGGAGCTGACCGGCCGCTTCGGCTCGGCCCAGGTCTTCCAGCTCCGCCTGCCCGCGCTGCGCATCGAGCAGCTGCGGCGGATCGCGCAGGAACGCGGCGTCTCGCCGGGCGCGCTGGCCGTCGACTGGGTCGTGGAGCGCCTCGACCGCGAGGACACCCCCACGGGTCCGCTCGCCGTCGTCGAGCAGGCGGAGAAGCGCCGCCGCGGGCCGCTGAGCCGGCTGGGCCGCCGCTCCTCCCCCTCCTAGAGGTCCCTCAGGGACCGGAGACCAGCACCCGGCTCTCCCCGCCGTCGAGGCAGGGGCTGCCGGAGAGCAGCGCGGGGTCGAGCGCGTCGGCCAGAGCGCGGTAGCCCGCGGCCGAGAGGTGCAGGCCGTCGCCGGAGTCGAAGGCGGGCGCGAGCCGGGAGGCGTCGGCCGGGTCGGCGACGGCCGCGGCGAAGTCGGCCACCCCGTCGGCGTGCTCGACACCGTGGGCGCGGACCCAGGCGTTGACCGACTCCCGGGTGGCGATCGCCTCCGGCGTGCCGTGCGCCCCCGTCGCGGACGGCGTGATCGTCGTCAGCACCACGCGGGTGCCGCCGGCGTGCGCGCGCTCGGCGAAGGCCACCATCCCCGCGACGATCGCGTCGGCCTTGCGGCCCGCGGCGATGTCGTTGGTGCCGATGTGCAGCACGACGTCGGTGGCCGCGCCGACGTCGCGGTCGTAGCGCGAGAGCGGGGAGTCGCCGTCGACGAGCGGGGCGTCGGACAGCAGCTGGTTGCGCGAGATCCCCGAGTTGAGCACGGCCATGACCGACGGGCCGCCCGCGGCGGTGAGGCGGCGCGACAGGGCGTCGGACCACCGCTCCCCCGGGCCGGCGCCGACGCCGTCGGTGATCGAGTCACCGATCGTGACGACGGAGTTCACCGGGCGCGGCGCCAGGACGTCGACGCCGGTGAGCACCATCCACGACGTGACGGGCGTGTCGAACGCGGCGCCGTCGTCGGCCAGCGCGGCGTCGCCGGGCCGGGACAGGTACGAGGTCTGCAGCGCCACGCCGTGCTGGGTGAGCACGTCGGGCGGGGTCACCAGGAACAGGCTGACGGCGAGCGGCCGGCCGACCTCGGCGACGAGCGCCACCGGGTCGCTGACGGCCTCGGCCCCCGGCGCCACCGTGACGCCGGACAGCCCGCCGAACGCGACCGGTCGCATCGTGCCGGGCACCAGCCCCGCGGCGCCGTCGGACCAGCCTGCGGACACCGTGCCGACCTGCATCGGGGTGGCGCCGTAGGCGTTGGACAGCCGGACCCGGACCTGCGAGCCGGTGACCTGCGGGACCACCACCATCCGCAGCGTGCGGCCGGCGAGCGACGGGTCGGCGGGGCCGGGCTGCGCGGCGGCGTGCCAGGCGCCCGCCCAGGCCGGCGCGCAGTCGGGGCCGGACGAGGCCGCGGCGCCGTAGCCGGCCGTCCCCGGCTCGCGGTCGGTGAGGGCGAACGCCCCGAGGAGGCAGATCAGCGCGGCGGCGGCGACGAGCCCTCGAACCCCGTTGCGCACCCGTGCCCCAGCCCCCATCGCGCGTCCCACCAGACCCCTCGTTCCGCCGTCCCGCAGTGTCATCGCCGGGACCACCGCGTTCGTGACGACACACGTCGCTCGAACGGGTAGTAGGCAATCCATTACGTAGGGTCGAACGAGCGGGACCACCCGTTCGTGAGTCGGCCGATCGGGTGGTCACGTTACGTCGAAGCGATATCGCTCTCCGTGGTGGACACGACGGGGGCGGGGAACGGTTCCTCACCACCTGACCAGGTGAACCGCCCCGGCCCGGCGGGTTCAGGGGATGACGACGGGCCGCGCGCCCTGCGGATCGCGGGCCAGCGCCGCCCGGCGGGCCGCGGCCCAGGCGTGGCCGGTGCTGCGCGGCGGCGTGCCGTCGACGATCCAGCGCTCCAGGAGCAGGCCGACCTTCGACGTCATCTCGGTGCGCAGGCGCAGGAACGACTCCTCCGGGTCGGGGCCGACCTCGCCGAGCAGCAGCCACCACGCCCACGCCGCCGCGCCCGCGTTGGCGACGAAGTCGGGCAGCACCGGGATGCCGCGCGCGGTGAGCATCGCCTCGGCCTCGGGGGTGGTGGCGGTGTTCGCCGCCTCGACGACGACCTTCGCGGCCACGTCGAACGAGTTGTCCGGCGTGATCGCGTAGGAGATCGCGGCCGGGATGAGGATGTCGGCGGCCGTGCCGATCACCGCGGTGCGCGGCAGGCGCCGCACGTCGGCGGGCACGCGGGCGCGGTCGATCTCGCCGAAGGCGTCGCGCGCGGCGAGCAGGGCGGGGACGTCGAGCCCGCCCGGGTGGAACAGCGTCCCGGCCGCGTCGGCGACGGCGACCACGCGCATCCCCGCCGCGTGCAGGTGGTGCGCCGCGGCGCCGCCCATCGTGCCGACGCCCTGCACCGCGACGGTCGTGCCGGGCAGCGACCACTGCCACGCCTGCGCGGCGGCGAGGCAGGCCTGCGCCACGCCGTAGCCGCCGATGACGTCGCCGAGCAGCCCGCCGTCGACCGGCGCGTCCAGTCCGGCGCGCACGCGGCGCAGCGTGGCCTCCGGGTCGGCCGAGCGGGAGATGGCCGCGTGGTAGCTCTGGCCCAGCCCGATGCGGGCGAACACGTCGTCGATGAGGTGCTGCGGCACGCCGAGGTCCTCGGCCGTGACCCAGTAGCCCTCCAGCCACGGGCGCACGGCCTCGCAGAAGCGGGTCAGCACGTCGACGGCGCGGGGGTCGCGCGGGTCGAGGTCGATGCCGCCCTTCGCCCCGCCGACGGGCAGGTCGAACACGGCGGTCTTGGCGGCCATGCCGCGGGCGAGGTCCTCCACCTCGGCCAGCGTGCAGCCCGCGCGCATCCGGGTGCCGCCGGTGGCCAGGCCCGAGACCAGCAGGTGGACGACGAGGTAGCCGAGGGTGCCGGTGACCGGGTCGGTCCAGGTCAGGCGGATCAGCGGGTCGCGGTCGATCGCCCCGGGCTCGCGGGTGGCGACCTCCACGGCCTTCGTCGGGTCCTGCATCGTGGTCACGCCGCCACCTCGTCCTTCTCGTTCCGCCGGTGCTCCCCACCCTGCGGCCGCGTCCGGCGGGGGGTCCAGTTACGAAACCTGCACGGCGGCGTTCACCGGTGCTTACGCTGGCCGCGTGGACCTCTCGCTGCAGCGCCTGCGGATGCTGCGCGAGCTGCGCAGGCGCGGCACCGTCACGGCCGCCGCGGCGGCGCTGCACTACACGGCGTCGGCGGTGTCCCAGCAGCTCGCGCAGCTCGAGCGAGACGTCGGCAGCTCGCTGTTCGAGCGGCTCGGGCGGCGCGTGCAGCTCACCAACACCGGGCTCGTCCTGGCCGACCACGCCGAGGAGATCCTCGGCGCCGTCGAGCGCGCGACGCTGGCGCTGGAGGAGGCGCAGTCGTCGGTCTCGGTGCGGCTGACGGCCGGCGTGTGGGCGTCGGTCGCGTCCGGGCTGCTGCCCGCGGCGCTGGCCGCCCTGGCCGCCGAGCACCCCGGGATCGCCGTGCGCACGCGCGAGCTGGCGCCGGAGGAGACGGCGGGCGCGGTGCGCGACGGCGCCCTCGACTTCTCGTTCGTCATCGAGTACTCGACCTACCCGATGACCTGGGACCCCGGGCTGGAGCGGGTGGTGATCGCGGTCGAGCGGCTGCACGCCGCCGTGCCCGCCGGCGCGCTGCCTCTGCCGACCGTGGACCTGCCCGACCTCGCCGAGCACCCGTGGATCCTGTCCGGGCCGCGCTCGCACTTCGGGCGCGCCGTGCGGACCGCCTGCCAGCGCGCCGGGTTCGAGCCGCGCGTCGAGCACGAGGTGGGCGAGCAGGCCACGGCACTGGCGATGGTCGCGGCCGGGCTGGGCGTCACCCTCGTCTCCGACCTCGGCCTCGCGCTGTGCCCGCCCGGCGTCGACGTCCGGGCGGTGACCGAGCCGATCACCCGGACGGTCTCGATCGCCCACCGCACCGGCACCGCCCGGCGCACGTCGCTGCACCGGGTGATCGACGCCGTGCGCACCGAGGCCGCCGCGCGCGGCCTCGGGGCGCAGTGACCCGCACGGGCTGTGCGGGCACGCCGCCCGGCCCCGGTGACCGGGGCCGCGCGACGGCGTCGGGGGCGAGCGGTCAGACGACGCCGCGGCCCACGTGGGGGCTCACCTGGGACGTCCCCTGGGCGTAGCCGCGCATCGCGCTGACCACGGGGTCGGCCTCCCTGGTGTCGTGGCTCGGCTCGGGGGGATCGCCGTCGTTGCGGTTGCTCAGGCTGGGCATGCCCGAGGGCTGGTCGTTGTCCGAGACGCGCGCCATCGACCAGCGCGCGAAGGCTCTGCTCTCCACGGGTTCGGCCTCCAGCAGCGTGACGGCCTCGTGCCGGGAGTCCTTCGCGATCTTCTCGTACAGCGCTCTGACGGTGGCCTCCTCGCCCTCCAGCGTCTGCACGACGTAGTCCTGCCAGACGAGCAGGGCGCCGGTCACCTCGCGGGCGGAGTTCTTCGAGCGCGACGCGTCGAGGATCGAGGCCAGCTCGGCCCGGCGCTCCTCCGGCGGAACGGTCAGCTGACTGCGGTAGACGAGGCGGAACAGGGGTGTGTCAGCCATGGGTCGTCCTCCTGGGTGATGGATCGCCCGACCACGGTGGCGGGCGTTTCAAACCGTAACCCGGTGTGATCCGCCCCACATGTCGATCTTGCCCGACGCACTAGAGTCCCGCCGCAAGAGTCGAGGAGGACATGACGTGGGTGTGTACGACGAGTTGTTCACGGCGAGCGTGGAGGACCCCGAGCGCTTCTGGCTCGACGCGGCCACGGCGATCGACTGGCACGTCGCGCCGACGCGGGCGCTGGACGACTCGCGGCCCCCGTTCTACCGGTGGTTCCCCGACGGCGAGCTGAACGTCTGCCACAACGCGCTGGACCGCCACGTCGACGCCGGGCACGGCGACCGGCCCGCGCTGGTCCACGACTCGCCGGTCACCGAGTCGCAGCGGACGTTCACCTACCGCGAGCTGCGCGACGAGGTGGCGGCCTTCGCCGGCGTGCTGGCCGGGCTGGGCGTCGGGCGCGGCGACCGCGTCGTGATCTACCTGCCGATGATCGCCGAGGCCGCGGTCGCGATGCTCGCGTGCGCGCGGATCGGGGCGGTGCACTCGGTCGTGTTCGGCGGGTTCGCGCCGAAGGAGCTCGCCGTCCGCATCGACGACGCCACGCCGTCGGTGATCGTCTCGGCGTCCTGCGGCATCGAGGGCAAGCGGGTCATCGAGTACAAGCCGCTGCTGGACAAGGCGATCGAGCTGGCCTCGCACCGCCCGGAGCACTGCGTGATCCTGCAGCGCCCGCAGGCCGAGGCCGCGATGGGCGAGCGCGACGTCGACTGGGCGTCCGCGGTCGCCGGCGCCACGCCGGCCGACTGCGTGCCGGTGAAGGCCACCGACCCGCTCTACATCCTCTACACCTCGGGCACGACCGGGAAGCCGAAGGGCGTGGTGCGCGACGGCGGCGGCTACGCGGTGGCGCTGAACTGGTCGATGCCGAACGTGTACGACGTCGGGGCCGGGGAGACGATCTTCACCGCGTCCGACGTGGGGTGGGTCGTCGGGCACTCCTACATCGTCTACGCGCCGCTGCTGGCCGGGGCCACGACCGTGCTCTACGAGGGCAAGCCCGTCGGCACGCCCGACGCGGGGCAGTTCTGGCGGGTCGTGGCCGAGCACGGGGTCAAGAGCCTGTTCACCGCGCCGACGGCGTTCCGGGCGATCAAGAAGGAGGACCCGAACGGCGAGTACGCCCGCAAGTACGACCTGTCGTCGCTGAAGTACCTGTTCCTCGCGGGCGAGCGCCTGGACCCCGAGACCTACCGGTGGGCCGCGGACCTGCTGGAGATCCCGGTGATCGACCACTGGTGGCAGACCGAAACGGGTTGGCCGATCGTCGCGAACCCGGCCGGGATCGAGCTGCTGCCGGTCAAGCCCGGCTCGCCGACGCGGCCGCTGCCCGGGTGGGACGTGCAGGTCCTCGACGCGAACGGCAAGCCCGTCGAGGCGGGCACGGACGGCGCGATCGTGGTGAAGCTGCCGATGCCGCCCGGCTCGCTGCCGACGCTGTGGAACGACGACGAGCGCTTCCTGTCGTCGTACATGAACGCGTTCGAGGGCTACTACCTCACCGGTGACGGCGGCCGGCTCGACGAGGACGGCTACGTCTACGTCATGGGCCGCACCGACGACGTCATCAACGTCGCGGGGCACCGGCTGTCCACCGGCGGCATGGAGGAGGTCCTCGCCTCGCACCCGGACGTCGCCGAGTGCGCGGTGATCGGCGTGGCCGACAGGATGAAGGGGCAGGTCCCGCGCGGGTTCGTCGTCCTCAAGGCCGGGGTGGAGCGCGACGAGGACGAGCTGCGGGCCGAGCTCGTGCAGCTCGTGCGCGACCAGGTCGGGGCCGTGGCGAGCCTCAAGGACGTCGCCGTCGTGGCGGCGCTGCCCAAGACGCGCTCGGGCAAGATCCTGCGCAAGACCATGCGCGGCATCGCCGACGGCGCCGACGAGCCGGTGCCCGGCACGATCGACGACGCGTCCGTCCTCGACGCCCTGAGGCCGGTGCTGCGACGGGAGTGACGCAGGGGGCGCGGATGACGCACGGGACGGGGCCGGTCGGAGCAATGTGAGCCGGATCTCCCACTGTCGGGTAACGCCTGGTCACAGCGCGCGATGTCTGAGTGCACGGCCGACGCTCCCCCACGGCGGCCGCACCACCGTCGTTGCCCGAGAGGATCCCCGACTCTCATGGAACTGCCCCGCCTCCCGCGTGCGGCCGCGCTCTGCGCCGCGCTGAGCGCCGCCCTCGTCCTCGGCATGGCCGGAACGGCCATCGCCTTCTCGCCACCCGACCCGCCGCTCGCGCAGTACGCGCCCGCGCAGGTCGTCGTCCCGGCCCAGCCGCCGGCGACGGCCCCGGCGCTCGCCAACCGGCCCCCGGCCCCGTGAGGGGCAGGGTCCGCGCCGCGGCCGTCCTCGCCGCGCTGGTCGGCGGGCTGCTGCTCGCCGGCTGCGCCGCGCCGCTCGCCGTCTCCCCCGCCGCGTTCTCCACGCCCGTGTCGCGCTCGGTCGTGCCGCTGGCGGCCACCCCGCAGGCGCCCGCGCTGGTGCCGGTGCCCGAGGCGGCCCCCGCCGTGCCGCCGCTGCGCCCGGTCGACCGGCTGGTGCAGTCGCCGCCCGCGGAGCTCGCGGTGCCCGCGATCGGCGTCCGCACCGACCGGATCGACCCGCTGTCCCCCGACGCGGGCGGCGTGCTCGCCGCCACCCCGGAGCCCGCGACGACCGGCTGGTTCACCGGCGGGCCGACGCCCGGCGCCGACGGCCCCGCGGTGATCGCCGGGCACGTCGGGATGGGCGGCGCCGCCGGCCCGTTCGCGCACCTGGCCGAGGTCGTCGCCGGGGACGAGGTGTCGGTCCGCCGCGCCGACGGCACCGACGCCGTCTTCACCGTCTACCGGGTGGAGCGGGTGGCCCGCGAGGCCTTCCGCGCCGCCGAGGTCTACGGCGACACCGCGGGCCCGGAGCTGCGCCTGATCACCTTCGGCGGCGTCTTCGACCGCGGTGCGGGCCCCTACCCGGACAACGTGGTCGTCTGGGCCCGCCTGGCCGGCGTCCGCTGAGGGTCGCCTTCGGTGACGGGCGCCCGACCGCCGGTGCACGATGGCGGCATGAAGGTAGAGGTGGATTTCGACCTGTGTGAGTCCAACGCCGTGTGCATGGGCATCGCCCCGGAGGTGTTCGAGGTCAGGGACGACGACTTCCTGTACATCCTCGACGAGAACCCCGGCGAGGAGCTGCGCCCCAAGCTCGAGGAGGCCGTGCAGGCCTGCCCGCGGGCGGCGATCAAGCTGGT
This sequence comes from Pseudonocardia broussonetiae, assembly GCF_013155125.1. Taxonomy (NCBI): domain Bacteria; kingdom Bacillati; phylum Actinomycetota; class Actinomycetes; order Pseudonocardiales; family Pseudonocardiaceae; genus Pseudonocardia; species Pseudonocardia broussonetiae. The sequence continues at coordinate 1,037,654 of NZ_CP053564.1, forward strand.
CGGCTGACCCGGGGCTGATCCCGGTCCGGGGCCTGGGCGCGCAGCGAGTACAGCAGCGGCAGCCGCGGCACGCCGGCGGGCCAGGTCCACCAGCCGTCCCCGGCGGCGGCCATGTCCGGCCACCGCCGCCACGGGCTGACGTCGTGCTCGGCGAACGACGTGAGCCGCAGCCCGGCCCGCGTGACGGCCTCGATCACGGTGCCGATGCCGTGCGTCCACTCGTAGCTCACGGGCGCCGCGAGCTCTCCCGTGCCCTCGTAGCTCTGCGCGCTCTCGACCCGGATCGCCCCGGACGGCAGGTAGGGCCAGTCGAGCACCACGCCGGGCCAGGCCTGCTCGTCCGCGGCGGCGTTCATCAGCGGGTGGAACTCGACGACGTGCAGCACGCCCCCGGGGCGCAGCAGGTCGGCGACGACGCGCGCCCACGCCGTCAGGTCGGGCAACCAGCACAGCGCGCCCTTGCCCGTGTAGACCACGTCGAACCGGCGGCCGCCCAGCGCGGCGACGGCGTGCTCGACGTCGCTCTCGACGTACTCGACCTCCACCCCGCACTCCGCGGCGAGCGCGCGGGCCGCCGCCACCGACGCGGGCGAGAGGTCGAGCCCGACCGCGCGGGCCCCGTGGCGGGCCAGGCAGACCGTGTCGGTGCCGAGGTGGCACTGCAGGTGCAGCACGTCGCGGTCGCGGACGTCCACGGCGGCGTACTCGAAGTCGGCGAGGCGCTGCTGCCCGGCGCGCAGCGCGTCGAGGTCGTAGCCGCCGTCGAGGTGCACGGGGACCCGCGCGTCCCAGTTGGCCCGGTTGGCCGCGATCATCTCCGCCTGCTCCACCCGTCCAGTGTCACGGGGGCGGCAAGGGGGTTCCGGTGGTTGCCGCGACGCCCGGCAGGGCAGAAGATCGAGCGAGCCGCGACCGTCCCCTGAGGAGATCTGCCGATGACCACCGTCTGGAACACCCCGCTGACGCCGCTGGCGTTCCTGCGCCGCTCCGCGGAGGTGTACCCGGACAAGACCGCGATCGTGTACGGCGAGCGGCGCCACACCTACGCGCAGTTCGCCGCCGAGGCCACGCGGATCGCGCACGCGCTGCGCGGGTCGGGCGTCGAGAAGGGCGACCGCGTCGCGTACCTGCTGCCCAACATCCCCGAGATGCTGGTGGCGCACTTCGCGGTGCCGCTGGCCGGGGCGGTGCTGGTCGCGATCAACACGCGGCTGTCCACCGAGGAGGTCCGCTACATCCTCGACCACTCCGGCGCGAAGGTCCTGGTCGTCGACGCGGCGCTGCACCCCACCGTCGCGCCGGTGGCCCGGGAGCTCAAGACCGTCGAGGAGATCATCACGGTGATCGACCCGGCGAACCCGGGCGACGGCACCGGCAGCGGCGTCACCTACGACGACCTGCTCGCCCGCGGCAACGACGAGCCGCTGCCCTGGGCCGTCGACGACGAGGACGGCACGATCTCGATCAACTACACCTCGGGCACCACGGGCAAGCCCAAGGGCGTGATGTACCACCACCGCGGCGCGTACCTGAACTCGTTCGGCGAGATCGTGCACTCCGCGCACAGTCCCGACAGCGTCTACCTGTGGACGCTGCCGATGTTCCACTGCAACGGCTGGTGCACGCCGTGGGCGCTCACCGCCATCGGCGGCACCCACGTGTGCCTGCGCGAGGTGCGCGGCGACGCGATCTGGCAGCAGATCACCGAGCACGGCGTGACGCACCTCAACGGAGCCCCGACCGTCGTCACGACGATCATGCGGGCGCCCGAGGCCGTCACGCTGGACTACCAGCTCGTGATCACCACCGCCGGCGCGCCGCCCTCGCCCACCACCATCCTGCAGATGGAGGAGATGGGCTTCCGGATCGTGCACGTCTACGGGCTCACCGAGACCTACGGGCCGTACTCGGTGAACCAGTACCAGCGCGCCTGGGACGACCTGCCGGCCGAGGAGCGCGCGTCGCTGCAGGCCCGCCAGGGCGTCGGCATGATCTGCGCCGACTGGCTGCGCGTCGTCGACGAGGACATGAACGACGTGCCCGCCGACGGCGTCGCGATGGGCGAGATCGTGATGCGCGGCAACAACGTCATGAAGGGCTACTACGAGGACCCGGCCGGCACCGAGAAGGCGTTCGCGGGCGGCTGGTTCCACTCCGGCGACCTCGGCGTCATGCACCCCGACGGGTTCGTGGAGCTGCGCGACCGCGCCAAGGACGTCGTCATCTCGGGCGGGGAGAACATCAGCACGGTGGAGGTCGAGCAGGCCGTCGTGTCGCACCCGGCCGTGCTGGAGGCCGCGGTGATCGGCGTGCCCGACGAGCAGTACGGCGAGCGGCCCAAGGCGTTCGTGGTGCTGGCCGAGGGGGGGTCGGCGACGCCCGAGGAGCTGATCGAGCACGTGAAGTCGAGGATCGCGCGGTACAAGGCGCCCAAGACCGTCGAGATCGTCGACGAGCTGCCGAAGACCTCGACGGGCAAGGTGCAGAAGTTCGAGCTGCGGGAGAAGGAGTGGGGCGGGGAGGCCAGCCGCATCCGCGGGTGACCCATCCCGCGCACCCACCCGGCGTCAGCCCAGCTCGGCGTCGTCGATCCAGGAGCCGTGGAAGCCGGCCGGCACGCCGCGGGGCAGCGTGACCGCCGCGACCGGGGCGCCGGCGACGTCGGTGGCGTCGAGCACGAGGAGCTGCGACGCGCTGCCGTCGCGGCGGGTCGTGATCGTCAGCAGCCAGCCGTCGTCCTCGGCGCGGCCCGGCGCCGCGGAGGGCACGAAGACGGCCTCGCCCGCCACCGTGTCGGCGTCGAGCACGTGCTCGGCGGCGCGGCCGTGCTCGGTGTCGAACTGGACGATCCCCGAGCGGCCCCGGGCCTCGGTGACGGCGTAGCGGTAGCGGGCGGCGCGGCCGACGCGCTCGTCGTCGACGGTGGGGAACTCGACGTGCAGGTCGTGCAGCACCTCCTCGGAGGCGCGCCCGGTGGCCGGGTCGAGCGTCCACCGGTGCATCCGGGCCAGGCCGGTGGCGGCGGCCCCGGAGACGATCCCGTCGGGGTCGGTGCCAATGCCGTCCCACATCGCGACGGCGTCGGCCGCGGCGTAGCGGGCCCCGTCGACGACCACCCGGCCCGCGGCGTCGGTGTGGGCGTTGCCGATGTGGAAGGTGAAGCTCGGCTCGACGTCGAACCAGGTCACCTCGCCCGGGCGGTCCAGCGGCATGACGCCCATCCGGGCCCCGTACGCGTCGTCCCAGGCGAAGGGCATGCCCTGCGCCAGCCGCTCCATCGAGAACGTGATCGGCAGGTCGAGGAACACGGCGTGCCGGTCGGTGATCGCGAAGTCGTGGTTCATCGTGGGGCCGGGCACGGCGATGTCGGCGCTGGTCACGAGCTCGCCGTCGGCCGAGAGCCGGTGGTAGGTGAGGTAGGGCGGCAGGACGCCGTAGCCGAAGAAGTGCAGCTCACCGGTGACCGGGTCGGTCTTGGGGTGGGCGGTCATGGCGGTGGTGAGGCGCCCGCCGAAGTCGTACGGGCCGACCGTGTCGAGCTCCGGGGTGACCACGTGCGGGTGGCTGCTCTCGACCAGCGCCATGATCCGGCCGGCGTGCGCGACCACGTGGGTGTTGGCGACGCCGACCGAGAGGTCGATGCCCTCGGGGCCGAACATCGAGCGCCCCTCCAGGGCGCCGGTGCGGACCCAGCGGTTGCGGTACCACTCCGCGCGCCCGCCGCGCAGCCGCACGCCGTGCAGCATCCCGTGGCCCGTGAACCAGTGCGGCGACACCTCGCCGGGCAGCGGGTTCGGGCCGTTGCGGAAGTACCGCCCGGTCAGCTCGGGCGGGATCGCGCCCTCGACCGGCAGGTCGGTGGCCTCGATCTCGTCGGGGACCGGCGCGAAGTGGCCGGTCATGTGCAGCGGCGCGGTGGCGGTCATGTTCCGAGACTGACACGTCTCGGTGCGCGACCGGGCGCAGTGGGCCATCACGCAGCTCGAGAGGACGCCCACGGCGCCCGATATCCGTTAGCGTTGCTCACATGACTGAGGGCGGACGGGCGGTGGTCGGGGCCGTCACCACGACGACGGTGTCGGTGCTGCCGGTGTTCCTGACCGGCGGGCTCGCCGTGCAGATCGCCGCCGAGCTGGGTTTCGACCCGGCCGGCCTCGGGCTCGTCGTCGCGCTGTTCTTCGGCGTGAGCGCGCTGGCCGCGCTGCCGTGCGGGTGGCTGGTCGAGCGGTACGGCTCCGGGACGACGAGCCGGATCGCGGTGCTCGGGGCGGCCGCGGTGATGGCGGCGGTGGCGGCGTTCGCGCGCTCCTACCCGGCGCTCGTCGCGATCCTGCTGTGCAGCGCCTGGTGCAACGTGCTCGGGCAGCTCTCGTCGAACCTGACGCTCGCCCGGTACGTCCCGGCGCACCGGCTCGGGCTGTCGTTCGGCATCAAGCAGGCGGCGATCCCGCTGGCCACGCTGCTGGCCGGGCTGGCGGTGCCGGCCGTCGCGCTGACGTTCGGGTGGCGCTGGGCCTACGTCATCGGCTCCGGACTGGCGCTCGCCGCGCTGCTCGTCGCCCCGCGAGACTCGGTCGGCCGCGAGCAGACGCCCGCCGCGCCCGGCGAGCGCGCGACGGCCGCGCTGTCGGTGATCGGGGTCGCCGCGGGGCTGGCGGCGGCGGCGTCGTCGGCGCTGGGGATCTTCCTCGTCGCCTCCGCGGTCGACCGCGGCGTCGAGGCCGGCACCGCCGGCCTGGTGCTCACGCTCGGCAGCGTCGTCGGGCTCACCCTGCGCCTGGTGCACGGCTGGGCCGCCGACCACCGTGCGGGCGGGCACATCGCCGTCGTCGCGGCGTCGCTCGTGCTGGGGGCGGGTGGGCTCGCGCTGCTCGCGGTGCCCGGCACCGCCGCGCTCGTCGCCGGGACGGTGCTCGGGTTCGGGCTGGGCTGGGCGTGGCCCGGGCTGCTGCAGTTCGCGGTGGTGCGGCTCAACCCGTCGGCGCCGGCGGCGGCCACGTCGATCGTGCAGGTCGGCGTGTACGGCGGCGGGTTCCTCGGCCCCGTCGGGTTCGGCTTCCTGGCCGCGCAGCTCGGCTTCCCCACGGCGTGGCTGGTCGGGGCGGTGACGATGCTGGTCGCGGCCGTGCTGATGGTGCTGGGGCGCCGGATGCTCGTGGCGCATCAGGCCAGGCGCTCGGCCAGCGCGATCGCGTCGTAGGGGGCGTGCACCTTGGCGTCGTTGTCGAAGTAGACGACGACGTCGAGCCCGTCGTCGCGCCACGCGCGCACCCGCGCGGCCCAGGCGTCGAGGGCGTCGGGGGTGTAGCCGCTCGCGTACAGCTCGTCCTGGCCGTGCAGGCGGACGTAGGCGAAGTCGGTGGTGAGCTCGTCGAAGACCGGCCAGGTGCCCGCGGAGTCGGCCAGCACCAGTGCGACGCCGTGCGCGCGCAGCAGCGCGGTGAACCGGGGGTCGCGGAAGCTCTCGTGGCGGGGCTCGACGGCGTGGCGCAGCGGGCGGTCGGCGTCGGTGGCCAGGTGCGCGCGGCCCTCCAGGCGCTCGTCATGCCCCTCCGCGATCCGGACGGCGTCGGCCGTCGTGCGCGGGAGGAGGTCGAGGAACGCGGCGGTGCGGTCGGGGTCGAACCGCATCCGGGGCGGCAGCTGCCACAGCAGCGGGCCGAGCTTGGGCCCCAGCGCGAGCACGCCCGACGCGAGGAAGTTCGCCACCGGCGTGCCGACGTCGCGCAGCTGCTTGAGGTGGGTGACAAACCGCGGGCCCTTGACGGCGAACAGGAAGTCCTCCGGGGTCTGGGCGGCCCAGGCGCGGTAGCTCTCCGGGCGCTGCAGCGAGTAGAAGGAGCCGTTGATCTCGATGCTGTCGACGCGCCGTGACAGGTGCTCGAGCTCGCGGCGCTGCGGCAGCCCCTCGGGGTAGAACGTGCGGCGCCACGGCGGGTACCGCCACCCCGACGTGCCGACCCGTACCCGCGCCATGGGTGCGCAGCATGCAGGATGGGCGCCGTGGATGCAGTCATCGTCACAGGCGCGGCGGGCGCGCTCGGGCACGCCGTCGTCGCGGAGTTCCGGTCCCGGGGCCGTGAGGTGGTGGCGCTGGACCGCGCCGGGGAGCGCCTCGACGCGCTCGGCGGGCAGGACGGCGTGCACGCCCTCGCCGCCGACCTGTCGTCGCGGGCGGCCGTGCGGGAGGCGTTCGACGCGATCCCCGTCGAGTGCGACGCCCTCGTCGGGCTGGCCGGCGGGTTCACGCCCGGCACGCTCGCCGACGTCGACGAGGAGGTGCTCGACTCGCTGTGGCGCTCCAACTTCGGCTCCGCGCTCTGGACGGCGCAGGCCGCGGCGCCGCTGTTCGCCGCGCGCGGCGGGGGCGCGATCGTCACGGTCGGGTCGAAGACGGCGGTGCAGGGGCCCGCGCCCGTCGCGCACGCCACGAGCAAGGCCGCCGTCGTGCGGCTCACCGAGCTGCTGGCCGAGGAGCTGCGCGGGCAGCGGATCCGGGTCAACGCCGTGCTGCCGTCCGTCATCGACACGCCGGCGAACCGGTCGTGGATGTCGGAGGAGCTCGCCGCGCGGGCCGTCGCCCCGGCCGCGATCGCGAAGGTCATCGCGTTCCTCTGCGGCCCCGACGCCGCACCCATCAGCGGCGCGCTGGTCCCGGTGTACGGGGATGCCTGACCTCCAGGCGGCCGTCGACGCGGTGCTCGACTGGCCCGTCGACCACGCCGCGGCCGCCGTCGTCGGCGACTCGGTGCTCGCGAGCGCGGGCGAGCCGGACCGGGAGTTCCGCCTCGCGTCGGTGACGAAGCTGCTCACCGCCTACGCCGTGCTGGTCGCGGTGGAGGAGGGCGCCGTGGAGTGGGACGCGCCCGCGGGGCCCGAGGGCTCGACGGTCCGCCACCTCGCCGCGCACACGTCGGGGCTGTCGTTCTCCGACGGCGTCGTCCAGGCCGCGCCGGGCACGCGCCGGATCTACTCCAACGTCGGGTTCGACGTGCTCGGCGAGACCGTCGCGGCGGCGTCGGGGATGCCGTTCGCGCAGTACCTGCACCTCGCGGTGTGCGAGCCGCTGGGCATGGCGTCGACGCGCCTCGAGGGCTCCCCCGCCGCCGACGGCGTCTCCACCGTCGCCGACCTGGCCCGCTTCGCCGCCGAGCTCCGGGCCCCGCGGCTGACCCACACCCTGGCCGAGGCCACGACCGTCGCCTTCCCGGGCGTCGACGGCATCCTGCCGGGCTACGGGCGGCAGAAGCCGAACGACTGGGGCCTCGGGTTCGAGATCCGCGACGGCAAGTCGCCGCACTGGACCGGCGCCGGCAGCTCGCCCCGCACGTTCGGGCACTTCGGGCAGGCCGGCACGTTCCTGTGGGTCGACCCGGACGCGGGCGTGGCGTGCGTCGCGCTCACCGACCGCGACTTCGGGCCGTGGTCGGTGGAGGCGTGGCCGCCGTTCACCGACGGGGTGCTCGCCGCGCTGTGATCGGGCTGGAGGCCTGCACCGCCGACGACCTCGACGACTTCCTGGTGCTCGCCCTCGACCCGCGGGTGACCGCGCGCGTCGGCGACGGGGCGCCGTGGGACCGGGAGCGGGCGGTGGACCGCTTCCGGCGCGGGTTGGCGTGCTGCGAGCGCGGCGAGGGCCTGTGGTTCCTGGCGCGGGACAGGGACGAGGTGATCGGTCTGGTCCTCGGCGAGCTCGACCACCTCGCCGAGGTCGAGATCGGCATCTGGCTCGCGCCCGAGCACTGGGGGCGGGGCCACGGCCGGGCGCTGCTCGGCACGCTGCTGCCGGTGGTGCACCTGCGCTTCCCCGGCGTCGCGCCGACGGCGTACGCGAACGTCGACCACGGTGCGTCGGCGGCGATGCTGCGCGCGGCCGGGTTCGTCGCCGACGGGACCCTGACCGGCCGTTACGGCACCGAGGTGACCCGCTTCGTCCTGCGCTGACCGGCCGGGAATGCCCGGGCGGGGGGCGCTGTTGAACCGGCAGTCCGAGCCGGGCGATCCGTGTCCCCGGGTCTCACTCACCGCCACCCCACGGGGTGCGCCACGCGCCGAGAGGCGACCGGCGTCCGGCCCGGACACCCGCTCCTCCCCGGGAATCTTCCTGGACCCGGGGAGGTTGAAGAAGGAGTCCGAGCCGGGCGATCCGTGTCCCCGGGTCTCAACTCACCGCCACCCCACGGGGTGCGCCACGCGCCGAGAGGCGACCGGCGCCCGGCCCGGACACCCTTCCCACGAACCCTCCCGATCCGCCCCCCTGAGCCTGCCGTGCCCGGCGCGTCCCGCCGCCGTGTGGCGCGGCTGCCCGGGCGGCGCTGTTCCCCCCACGGCGCCGCCCCCCACACCGTCCCCGGCCCGACCACCACCTCCAGGAGGAGCCATGAAGGGCGACCGCGTCGAAGTCGTCATCGATGCCGGAAGCGGCACCACCCGCACCTACGAGATCGAGGCCACGCGCGCCGGTCGCAAGGTCGGGGTGACGCACGGCCGCGGGGTCGTGGAGGTCAGCGAGACCACGCGCGGCGGCAGCACCGTCCGCACGGCGCGGTTCCTGGCCAACCGGGTGCTGGCGCTCGTCGAGCACCCGGCGGCCGACGCCCCGGTGGCCGACGAGATCACACCCGCCCTGCGCTCCGCCTGAGCGGCGGGTCCAGGCACACTGGCGAGACGATGTCCTCCGCACGAGCCACCGACGCGCGCGCCGACGCCTCCCGCGCCGGCGCCCCCGCCGCCTCGGCACCCGCCGCCGGTCCCGCCGCCGCTCCCGCCGGGAACGGCGAGGGCGGTGAGCGCCGCGCCCGTCGCCCGCGCCGCCGTCGTCCCCGTGGGGGGTTCCCGGCGCCGCCGGCGTCGCAGCCACAGCCCGACTCGGCCACCGCCACACCCCGACTCGCGGAGGAGGAGCGCAGCGACGAGCCCGGGCCGGCGTTCTCCGACGCCGACCTCGACGCCCTCGCCGCCCGCCTGCCCGCCCTCTCCCTGCGCGACGAGCACCGCCTCGCCCGCCGCCTCGACACCGCCCGCCGCACCCGCGACGCGCGGGCCCGCGACCGGGCGCTCGCCGGGATCGCCGCGGCCGTCGACGAGGGCGAGGCGCGCGTCGCCGCCCGCCGCGCCGCCGTTCCGGCCGTGTCCTACCCGCCGACGCTGCCGGTCAGCGCCCGCCGCGAGGACATCGCGGCCGCGATCCGGGACCACCAGGTCGTCGTCGTCGCGGGCGAGACCGGTTCCGGCAAGACCACGCAGATCCCCAAGATCTGCCTGGAGCTGGGCCGGGGCGTCCGCGGGCTGATCGGGCACACCCAGCCCCGCCGGCTCGCCGCGCGCACCGTCGCCGCCCGCATCGCCGAGGAGCTGGGCTCCGAGATCGGCGACGCCGTCGGCTGGAAGGTCCGCTTCACCGACCAGGTGGGCGACACCACACTGGTCAAGCTCATGACCGACGGCATCCTGCTGGCCGAGCTCACCGGCGACCGCATGCTGCGCCAGTACGACACCCTCATCATCGACGAGGCCCACGAGCGCAGCCTCAACATCGACTTCATCCTGGGCTACCTCGCGCAGCTGCTCCCCCGGCGCCCGGACCTCAAGGTGATCATCACCTCGGCCACGATCGACCCGCAGCGCTTCGCCGCCCACTTCGCGACGCCCGAGCGGCCGGCGCCGATCGTCGAGGTCTCGGGGCGCTCGTTCCCCGTCGAGATGCGCTACCGGCCCGTCGTCGACCCCGACGACCCCGACGCCGATCCCGACCGCGACCAGCTCGCCGCCATCGCCGACGCCGTCACCGAGCTGCGCCGCGAGGGCCCGGGCGACATCCTCGTGTTCCTGCCCGGCGAGCGCGAGATCCGCGACACCGCCGAGGGGCTCGCCAAGCGCCAGTTCCCCGGGATCGAGATCCTCCCGCTCTACGCGCGCCAGACCACGGCCGAGCAACAGCGGGTGTTCGCGCCGAAGCAGGGCTCGCTGGGGCGGCGCGTCGTGCTCGCCACCAACGTCGCCGAGACCTCGCTGACGGTCCCCGGCATCCGCTACGTCATCGACCCCGGCCTCGCCCGCATCTCCCGCTACTCGCGGCGGTTGAAGGTGCAGCGGCTGCCGATCGAGAAGGTCAGCCAGGCCAGCGCCAACCAGCGCGCCGGGCGCTGCGGCCGCGTCGCCGACGGCATCTGCATCCGCCTCTACGCCGAGGATGACTTCGACGCGCGCCCCGCGTTCACCGACCCGGAGATCCTGCGCACCAACCTGGCGTCGGTCGTGCTGCAGATGATCTCGCTGGAGCTCGGCGAGATCACCGAGTTCCCGTTCGTCGACCCGCCCGACCGCCGCAGCGTCGACGACGGGCTCGCGCTGCTGCACGAGCTGGGCGCGCTGGACGCCGGGAAGGGCCTCACGGCCGTCGGCCGCGCGCTCGCGTCGCTGCCCGTCGATCCCCGCCTGGGCCGCATGCTCGTGGAGGCCGACCGCAACAGCTGCCTGCGCGAGGTGCTCGTCATCGCCGCCGCGCTGTCGGTGCAGGACCCCCGCGAGCGCCCGACCGAGCAGCGCCAGGCCGCCGACGAGAAGCACGCGCGCTTCGCCGAGGACGGCAGCGACTTCCTCGCCTTCCGCAACCTCTGGACCTACGTCAACGACCTGCGCCAGGAGCTGTCGGGCAGCCGGTTCCGGAAGACGCTGCGCGAGGAGTTCCTGCACTACCTGCGCATCCGCGAGTGGCAGGACCTGCACGCGCAGCTGCGCTCGGCCGCCCGCAACGCGGGCATGACGCTGAACGACGCCGACGCCTCCCCCGACGCGGTCCACACCTCCGTGCTCGCCGGGCTGCTCTCCCAGATCGGGCTGCGCGAGGCCGAGACGAAGGAGTACCTCGGCGCGCGCGGGGCCAAGTTCATGATCTTCCCCGGGTCGTCGCTGGCGAAGAAGGGGCCGCGCTGGGTGATGGCCGCGGAGCTCGTCGAGACGAGCCGGCTGTTCGCGCGGACCGTGGCCCGGATCAAGCCGGAGTGGGTCGAGCCGCTGGCCGGGCACCTGGTGAAGCGCACGTACTCGGAGCCGCACTGGTCGCGGAAGCGGGCGGCGGCCGTCGCGGTCGAGCGGGTCACGCTGTACGGGGTGCCGATCGTCGTCGACCGCACCGTCGACTACGGCCGGATCGACCCCGAGACCGCGCGCGAGCTGTTCATCCGGCACGCGCTCGTCGAGGGCGACTGGGACACCCGCCACCGCTTCTTCCACGCCAACCGCGCGCTGCTCGAGGACGTCGAGGAGCTGGAGCACCGCACGCGCCGGCGCGACCTGGTCGTCGACGAGGAGACCCTCGTCGCGTTCTACGAGGCGCGGATCCCGGCGCACGTCGTGTCCGGGCGGCACTTCGACTCGTGGTGGCGCAAGAACCGCGACGCCGCGCTGCTGGACTTCACCGAGGACATGCTCGTCACCTCGGCCGCCGACGGGGTCGACCGCAGCGCCTACCCCGACGCCGTCGAGGCCGGCGGGCTGACGCTGCCGCTGTCCTACGCGTTCGAGCCGGGCCGCGCGCACGACGGCGTCACCGTCGACGTGCCGGTGGCCGCGCTGCACCAGATCGACCCGACACCCTTCACGTGGCAGGTGCCGGGGCTGCGCGAGGAGCTGGTCACGGCGCTGATCAAGACGCTCCCGAAGACGCTGCGCCGCAACTTCGCCCCCGCTCCCGACCACGCCCGCGCCGTGCTCGCGCGCCTGCGCGACCAGGACGAGCCCCTGCTCGACGGGCTGGAGCGCGAGCTCGGCCGGATGAAGAACGTGACGATCCCGCGCGAGGCGTGGGAGCTGGGGCGGCTGCCCGAGCACCTGACCGTCACGTTCCGGGTCGTGGACGAGGCCGGGCGCGAGGTCACCCGCGGCACCGACCTGGAGGCCCTGCGCCGTGAGCTGGCGCCGAAGGTGCGCGCCGAGCTCGCCGCGGCGGGCGTCGACCTGGAGCGCACCGGCCTCACCACCTGGACGATCGGCGCGCTGCCGCGCGAGCACGCGATCCGGCGCGGTCGCCACACCGTCACCGGCTACCCGGGGCTGGTCGACCGCGGCACGTCCGTCGACGTCCGGGTCTGGCCGACGGCCGCCGAGCGCGACCCCGCGCACCACCGCGGGGCGCGGCGCCTGCTGCTGCTCGACACCCCGTCGCCTGCCAAGCAGGTGCAGCGCGGCCTCGACAACTCGGCGAAGCTCGCGCTGGCGCGCAACCCGCACGGCTCGGTCGCGGCGCTGCTGGAGGACTGCACGGTCTGCGCGGCCGACGCCCTGATCGCCGCGGTCGGCGGCCCGCCCTTCGACGAGCGCTCCTACCTGCGCGCGCAGAAGGTGTTCCGCGAGAAGCTGGTGCCGACCACGCTGCGGGTGCTGCACGCCGTCCGCGCGGTGCTCGACGTCCGGCTGCGCGTGCAGGCCCTGCTCGCCGAGACGCACCGGACCCCGGGCGTGCAGGCCGGGCTGGCCGACGTCGAGGCCCAGCTCGCCGCGCTCGTCGGCCCCGGCTTCGCCACGGCGGCCGGCGCCTCCCGCCTCGGCGACGTCGCGCGCTACCTGGAGGCGGTCGAGCGGCGGATCGAGAAGCTGCGCGTCGACCCGGTGCGCGACGCCGAGTGGACCGCCCAGGTGCGGGTGGTGGCCGACGAGTACGCCGCCGAGCTCGCCGCCCTCCCCCCGGGCGTCGAGCCGTCGCCGGAGCTGCGGGAGATCCGCTGGATGATCGAGGAGCTGCGGGTCTCGCTGTACGCCCACCCGATGCGCACGCGGTACCCGGTGTCGATCAAGCGGATCCAGAGCGCGATCGACGCCCTGCCCCGCTGAGGCCGGGCGAGGGGGCCGCGCCGCACCGGCCGCCTGGTCTACCGTCACGCCGGTGACCGTCCCCGACGACGCCTACCTCCGCGCCCTCTCCGCCGCCACCGCGCAGCGGGTGGAGACCGCCGAACCGCTGACGTCGACCCACGCCGGGGCTCCGGCCGCGGTGCGCGAGCGGGTGGCCGAGGGGGTGCGCCGGGCCGGGGACGAGCTCGTCGCCCTGAGCCGCGACCTGCACGCGCACCCCGAGGAGGGGTTCGCCGAGCACCGGTCGGTCCGCCAGGTCGTCGCGCTGCTGGAGCGGCACGGGCACGGGGCCGAGGTCGGGATCGGCGGGCTCGGCACCGCGTTCGTCGCCCGCCGCGGCGCCGACGGCCCCCACGTGGCCGTGCTCGCCGAGTACGACGCGCTGCCCGGCGTCGGCCACGCCTGCGGCCACAACATCATCTGCTCGACGGCGGTGGGCGGGTTCCTCGCGGCGGCGGAGGTCGTCGGGGAGACCGGTGGGCGGGTGTCGCTGATCGGCACGCCCGCCGAGGAGGGCGGCGGCGGCAAGGAGACGCTCGCGCGCGCGGGCGTGTTCGACGACGTCGACGCCGTCGTCATGCTCCACCCCTTCGGCCACGACGTGGCGATGCACCCGTTCCTCGGGCGGCGGCAGGTGGAGATGGTGTTCCGCGGGGTCGCCGCGCACGCCGCGGCGCAGCCGTTCATGGGACGCAACGCGCTCGACGCCGCCGTGTCCGCCTACCAGGGCGTCTCCGCGCTGCGCCAGCACCTGCCCGGCACCGACCGCGCGCACGGCGTCTTCACCGACGGCGGCGCGCGCCCGAACGTCGTGCCCGAGCGCGCCGCGCTGCTGTTCTACCTGCGCTCGGCCGACCCGGAGACCCTGCGCGACCTCGCCGCCCGCGTCACCGCCGTCGCCGAGGGGGCCGCGACGATGCACGGCTGCTCCGTCGAGCTGAGCTGGGACACCCAGCCCGCCTACCTGCCCATCCGCTTCAACCACGCGCTCGCCGCCCGCTGGGCCGTCAACCAGGAGCCGGCCGGGCGGACCCCGCTGCCGCCCGGCGTCGTCCCGGAGTTCCTCACCGGTTCGACCGACCTGGGCAACCTCAGCTTCCGGATGCCCGCGATCCATCCGATGATCGCCGTCGCCGACGCGGCCCTGCACACCGCCGAGTTCGCGACGGCCGCGGGCGGCCCGGCCGGCGACGCCGCCGTCCGCGACGGGGCGCTGGGCCTCGCGCTCACCGCCGCCGACTACCTCGCCGACCCCGACCTGCGCGACGCCGTGCACGCCGAGTTCGCCGAGGCGGGCGGCCGGCTGGACGTGCCGCGCTACTTCGACTGAGGCTCACGACCCGGACGCGTGCACCTCCGACCGCACCACCGCGGCCCGCATCAGGGACGCACCTGGATCTTGCGCCCGACCCCGGCGCGGAACTGCTCCAGCGCCGCCGGGTACTCCTCCAGCGGCTTCCGGTCGCTGATCATGACCTCGGGACGCAGCACGCCGTCGGCGAACAGCTCCGCGGCGCGCTCGAAGCTGTGCAGCACCGCCATCGACCCGACGATCCGGATCTCCTGGTTGTAGACCCTGAACGGCGAGAACCGGGCGACGGCGTCCTCGTTCGCCACCCCGAACTGCTGGAACGTGCCGCCGCGGATCACACGGCCCAGGCCGTCCTCGATGGCGGCGACGACGCCGGTGCAGTCGACGACGTTGTCCCACCCCCGCTGCTGCTCCAGCTCGTCGGCGCTGGTCACGGTGTGGGTGCAGCCCAGCTCCTCGGCCGTCTCCAGCCGCGCCGGGTTGAGGTCGACCATGCTGACGCTGGCCGCGCCCGCTCGCTTGGCCAGCTCCATCATCATCAGGCCCATCGTGCCGGCGCCGTAGATCAGGTAGTGGTCGCCCAGGCGCGGGGCGAGCACGTCGAAGCCGCGGACCGCGCACGACAGCGGCTCGATCAGCGCCGCGTCCGCCGGGGCGACGCCGGGCGGCAGCACGACGCAGTTGGCCACCGGCGCCACGGCGTACTCGGCCGCGCCGCCCGTCGTCGACACGCCGATCGCGGCCCAGCGCTCGCACAGGTTGCCCCGGCCGCGGCGGCAGAAGTAGCACTCGCCGCAGTGCAGCGACGGGTCGACCGCGACCTGGTCGCCGACCCGCAGCTCGGTGACCTCCGCACCGACGCCGACGACCTCCCCGGCGAACTCGTGCCCCGGCGTGACCGGGAGCGTCGGGGCGAACTCGCCGTCGGCGATGTGCAGGTCGGTGCCGCAGATCCCGCACGCCGCCACGGCCACGACGACCTCGCGGGGCCCCGGTGCCGGGTCGGGGACCGTCTCGACGGTGACGCGGTCGGCCGAGATGACCGCCGCCCTCACTTGACCGCCCCCAGCGACAGGCCCTGCACCAGCTTGTCCTGCGCCGCGAACCCCGCGATGAGCACCGGGAGCGACACGACGACCGCCGCCGCGCACACCTTGGCCAGGAACAGGCCCTGGCTGGTGACGAAGCTCGTGAGGAACACCGGCGCCGTCTGCGCGACGGTCGCGGTGAGCACGCGGGCGAACAGCAGCTCGTTCCAGCTGAAGATGAAGCAGATGAGCGACGTGGCGGCGATGCCGGGCAGCACGATCGGCATGACGATCACACGCAGCGTCCGCAGCAGCGACGCCCCGTCGACCGACGCCGCCTCCAGGATCTCGACGGGCACCTCGGCCAGGAACGAGCGCATCATCCACACGGCGATCGGCAGGTTCATCGACGTGTAGAGCACGATCAGCAGCCAGATGTTGTCGAGCATCCCGATGCCCTGCGCGATGAGGTACACCGGCAGCAGGCCCGCCACGACCGGCAGCATCTTCGTGGACAGGAAGAAGAACATCACGTCGGTCCACTTGCGCACCGGCCGGATCGACAGCGCGTACGCGGCCGGGATCGCGAGGACCAGCACCAGCACCGTCGACAGGACGCTCGCCGTCATCGAGTTGAGCAGCGGCGGCCAGGGGCTCGCACCGGTCGTCGACCCGAAGAAGTTGAGGTAGCCGTCGAGGGTGAGCGGCGCGAACACCGACGGCGGGTTCGTCGCCGCGTCGGTCTCGCTGTGGAACGACGTCAGCACCATCCACACGACGGGCAGCACGAACAGGATGCCGACGAACCAGGCGAGGATCCCCAGCAGCGGCCCGCTGCGGGAGCGCCGGGGCGGCGCGACGGCCGCCTCCGACGGGGTGAGCGCCGTGCGCTCCACGGTCGCGGTCATCGGGAACCCTCCTCGCGGAACAGCGACGACACGGTGCGCAGCGCCAGGGTGGCGATCAGGATCGTCCCGATCACCACGACCACGCCGGCGGCGGACGCCCGGCCGTAGTCCTGCGCGTTGTAGAAGGTCTGGTAGATCGTGTACGGCAGGTTGGCGGTGCCGAGGCCGCCGGAGGTGATGGTGAAGACGGCGTCGAAGTTCTGCACGATGTAGATCGACCCGAGCAGGCCGCCCAGCTCCAGGTACTGGCGCAGGTGCGGGAAGGTCATGTACCGGAAGATCTGGAACGCCGAGCAGCCGTCGAGCTGGGCGGCCTCGATGACGTCGAGCGGCTTGCTCTGCAGGCCCGCCAGGATGATCAGCATCATGAACGGCGTCCACTGCCACACCAGCGCGGCGACGACCGCGGTGAGCGGCGTCGTCGAGATCCAGTCGGGCTGCGGCGCGTTCCCCCCGAACACCGCGGTGAGCAGCCCGTTGAACAGGCCGTACTCCGGGTTGTAGAGCGCGTGCTTCCAGACGAGCGCGGCCGCGACCGGCACCACCAGGAACGGCGTGATCATCAGCGTGCGGACGAACCCGCGACCGAGGAACGCCCGGTCCAGCAGCAGTGCGATGAGCATGCCGAGCAGCAGGCTGACCAGCACGACCGAGACCGTCAGCACGATCGTCGTGATGATCGACTCGCGCGTGGTGACGTCGGTGACGACGCGCACGAAGTTGTCGAGCCCGGCGAACCCGCGCTCGTCGGGGTAGTAGGCGTTCCAGTTCATGAACGAGATCACCAGCGTGCCCACGAACGGCAGCTGCGTCACGATGATCAGGAAGACCAGCGCGGGCAGCAGCGGCGCGCGCCGGGCCCAGTCGCCGGTGCGCCGCAGCGCGGGCTCCGCCGGCGGTTGCGCCGTCGGGCGCTCGGTCGTCGTCGTCATGATCCACTCTCCCGGGACCGGTACCGCTCCGCCACGTCGTCGGCCAGCTGCTGGCCGCGGTCGAGCGCGTCGGGCACGCTCACCTGCCCGGCGATGGCCGAGCTGATCTGCTGCGACACCTGCGTCCCCAGGTCGGGGAACTCCGGGATGCCGACGAACTGGATGCCGATCGCGGGCCGCGGCTGGACTCCGGGGTTCCGCGGGTCGGCCGACTCGATCGCCGCGCGGGTCTGCTCGGCGAACGCCCCGGCCTCGGCCAGGTACTGCGGGTTCTCGTACGTCGACGCGCGCTTGCCCGCCGGCACCGACGACCAGCCGATCTGCTCGCCGACCAGCTGCTCGTACTCCTTGCCCGAGGCCCAGGAGACGAACTGCCAGGCCGCGTCCTTGCGCTCGCTCGCGGCCTGGATGCCCCACGACCAGGCGTAGAGCCAGCCGGCGCTGTCGGTCTCGACGACCGGGGCGGGGGCGTAGCCGATCATGCCGCGCACCGGGGAGTCGGCCGCCTCCAGCGAGCCCGCCGCCGACGTGGCGTCGTACCACATGGCGACGTTGCCCTGGATGAGGTTGTTGAGGCACTCGGTGAACCCGGCCTGCGGGGCACCGGTCTCGCCGTGCTCGCGCACCAGGTCGACGTAGAACTGCACGGCCTCTTCGAACTCCGGCGCGTTCACCTGCGCCTCCCAGGCTGAAGTGAACCACGTGCCCCCGAACGTGTTGACCACCGTCGTGAGCGGCGCGAACACCTGCCCCCAGCCGGGCTGGCCGCGCAGGCAGATGCCGGCCATGCCGGGCTGGATGCCGTCGACGCGGGCCGCGATCTCGGCGACCTCCTGCCACGTCGGCTTCTCCGGCATGACGAGGCCCGCCTGCTCGAGGACGTCGCGGCGGTACATGAGGAACGAGGACTCGCCGTAGAAGGGCTGGCCGTAGACCTGCCCGTCGTCGCCGGACAGCGAGGTGACCATCGGCGCCAGGATGTCGCCCTGGTCGAAGCCCGGGTCGTTCGCGATGAACTCGTCCATCGGCGCGATCCAGCCGCTGCGCGCGTAGATCGGGATCTCGAAGTTGCTCAGCGTGGCGACGTCGTACTGGCCGGCCTGGCTGGAGAACTCCTGGCTGATCTTGTCGCGGACGTCGTTCTCGGGCAGCACCGTGAAGTTGACGGTGATGCCGGTCTCGCGGGTGAAGTTGTCGGCGGTGAGGCGCTGCAGGTCCACCATCTGCTGGTTGTTGACCATCAGCACGTTGATGCTGTCCGGCCCGCCCCCGCCCACCGAACCGCCCCAGCCCGCACAGGAACTGGTCGCCAGCACCGCCAGCACCATCCCGACTGCCCGTGTACGCCTCATCGCGCCCTCCCGACTCCGCTCAGATGAGCACGAGCCTGATCAGAGGATCAGAGTGTGGCAGCGCTCACGTTCCGTCAATGGCGCGTGCAAGAATGGGCGCTTAAGCGCTCACATGAGCAGGAGGCGCCATGCCCCGAGGTCCCGCACAGCTCGTCCTCACCGCGTCGGTGGCCCGCCGCTACTACCTCGACGGCCGCTCGAAGGTCGAGATCGCCGAGGAGTTCGCGCTGAGCCGGTTCAAGGTCGCGCGGCTGCTGGAGGACGCCCGGACGAGCGGGCTGGTGCGCATCGAGATCGGCCACCCCGGCACCGTCGACGTCGAGCTGTCCGGGCGGCTCATGGCGGAGCTGGGCCTGCGCCACTGCGTCGTCACCGACACCCCGGACGAGCACCCCGCCGCCCTGCGCGAGCACCTCGGCGCCGCGGCGGCCGACCTGCTCACCGAGATCGTCACCGAGGACGACGTGCTCGGGCTGTCCTGGGCCCGCTCGGTCAGCGCGATGGCCACCGCGCTCACTGAGCTCGCGCCCGTGCCGGTCGTGCAGCTCACCGGGGCGCTGGCCCGCCCCGGCGTCGACGACAGCTCGATCGAGCTCGTCCGGGAGGTCGCGCGGGTCGCCGGCGGGCCCGCGTACTTCTTCTACGCCCCGATGGCCGTCGCCGACGCCGCCACGGCGCGGGCGCTGCGCCGCCAGCCCGAGGTCGAGCGGGCGTTCTCGCTGATCGACTCCGTGACGATCGCCGTCGCCGGGGTGGGAGCGTGGGAGTCCGAGCAGTCGACGCTCTACGACGCCACCGGCGAGGCCGAGCGCGCCGCGCTGGCGCGCAAGGGCGTCTGCGCCGACGTCTCCGGGGTGCTCATCGACGCCGCCGGCGCGCCCGTCCGCGCCCGGCTGACCGACCGGATGGTCGGCATCACGCACGCGCAGATGGCCGCGGTGCCCGAGGTGATCGGGATCGTCTACGGGCCGGCGAAGGTGCGGGCGGCGCTCGCGGCGGTGCGCGGCGGGCTGGTTGACAGCCTCGTCACGCACTCCACGCTGGCGACCGCCCTGATCGAGGCGGCGCAGGACCGGGCGCCCCGGGGCGGGGCTGCGGGGGGCGGGGCGGCCGGTGTCCGCTGAGATCCCGCTGCTGGGCGGCACGGCCAACCGCGGGCGGGTGCACCGCGTCGGCGACACCGTCCGCCGTCCGCTGCGGCCCACCGCCCCCGCCGTCCACGCGCTGCTGCGCCACCTCGAGGACGTCGGGTTCGACGGGGCGCCGCGCGTGCTGGGCGTCGACGCCGAGGGGCGCGAGGTCCTCACCTACATCCCCGGCGAGGCCGTCACGGCACCCGCGCCGCCGTGGGGCCTGACCGACGCCGCGCTCGCGAGCGTCGGGCGGCTGCTGCGCCGCTTCCACGACGCCGCCGCCGGCTTCGACCCGGCGCCGCACGACTGGTCCTCCCCCGCGTCCGCACCGTTCGACGAGGGCGGGATCGCGCACAACGACCCGAACCTCGACAACGTCGTGTTCCGCGGCGACCGGGCCGTCGCGCTGATCGACTTCGACCTGGCCGCGCCCGGCGCCCCGGTGTGGGACGTCGCCGGCACCGCCCGGTTCTGGGCGCCCCTGCGCGACCCCGCCGACACCGACGACGTCCGCGCCGGGCGCGAGCTCGACCGGCTCCGCGTCCTGGTCGACGCCTACGACCTCGACGACGACGGCCGCGCCCGGCTCGCCGCGGCCGCACTCGGGCACCACGCGTGGATGAGCGCGCTCGTCGGCGACGGCGCCCGCACCGGCGTCCCCGGCTTCGCCGAGTACTGGACGCCGCAGACGCGGGCGCGCTCGGAGCGGGCCCGGGCGTGGCTGGAGCGGCGCGCCGGCGCGATCACGGCCGCGCTCGCGTAGGGCTCAGATGCGCGTGAGCACCTCGGTGCGCAGGCGCTCCAGCGCGTCGGTCCGGCGGCTGCCGGTGCCCAGCGCGAAGTCCGGGACGATGAACTCGTCGACGCCGGCGTCGGGGTAGCCCGCGAGGACGTCGAGGACCTCCTCCGCCGTGCCCATCGCGACGGGTCGCCCGGCGGCGACGAGCCGGTCGCGGCGCTCGCGCGCGTCGGCGTCGCCCGGGTCGACCACCTCGACGACGGCCTGGGCCGACCGGCGCACCGACGCCGGGTCGCGGTCGATGCGCGCGCAGTGCCCGGCGAACACGCGGCCCTTGTGCGCGGCGAGCTCGGGCAGGCCCCAGTGGTTCCACTCGTCGGCGTAGCGGGCGACGATGCCGAGCGCGACCCGCTCCCCCGCCGCACCGATCAGGATCGGCAGGCGCTGCGGCTTGGGTTCGAGCGGGGCGTCGGTGAGGCGGTAGAACCGGCCGTCGACGGTCGCGCGCTCCTCGCCCAGCAGCGCCGTCAGCACGCGGCACGCCTCCTCGAACCGCGCCAGCCGCTCGGGCACCGGCGGCAGCTCGATGCCGTACGCCTCGTGCTCGTTGACCTGCCAGCCCGCGCCGACGCCGAGGACGAACCGCCCGCCGGTCATGTGGTCGAGCGTGGCCGCCTGCTTGGCGACGACGGCCGGGTGCCGGTAGGTGTTGCCGAGCACCATCGACCCGATCCGCACGCGCTCGGTGCTCGCCGCGAGCCCGGCCAGCAGGGCCAGGCACTCGTGCATCGGGCCCGAGACGTCGGCACGGTTGGGCATGAAGTGGTCGGCCACCCAGACGCCGTGCCAGCCGGTGCGCTCGGCGTAGCGGGCGGCGTCGAGGACGTCGGGCCAGGGGTTGGCGGCGCTGGGCCACAGTGAGAAGTCCATCGGTCGCGCAGCTTACGGAGTGCTGCCGCGGCGTCACCGTGTCACGATCGGCGGATGGCAGAGTACGAGCACCTCGGCGAGGCACTGGGCACCGACTTCTTCTCCG
Source organism: Pseudonocardia broussonetiae (assembly GCF_013155125.1). NCBI lineage: Bacteria > Bacillati > Actinomycetota > Actinomycetes > Pseudonocardiales > Pseudonocardiaceae > Pseudonocardia > Pseudonocardia broussonetiae. The sequence continues at coordinate 1,058,946 of NZ_CP053564.1, forward strand.
TCCGCGAGCAGTTCACGACGGAGCAGTGGGAGAAGTTCATCGCCGTCCGGAAGTTCGTCGACGAAGAGGTCCTGCCCGACATCGGCTCCTACTGGGAGAAGGCCGAGCTGCCCTGGCACCTGTTCCGGCGGCTGCCCGAGCTGAAGATCGTCGGCGAGGACATCGACGGCTACGGCGCCGCCGGCATGAGCCCGATGGCCTGCGGACTGGTGCACATGGAGCTGCACCGCGGCGACGGGTCGCTGGGCACGTTCCTCGGCGTGCACGCCGGGCTCGCGATGCAGTCGGTCGCGATGTGCGGTTCGGAGGAGCAGAAGCAGCGCTGGCTGCCCGCGATGTCGTCGTTGGAGAAGATCGGCGCGTTCGCGCTCACCGAGCCGCAGCACGGTTCCGACTCCATCGCCCTGGAGACCACCGCCCGCCGCGACGGCGACTACTGGATCCTCAACGGCTCCAAGCGCTGGATCGGCAACGGCACGATCGCCGACCTCGTCGTGGTCTGGGCGCGCGACACCGACTCCGGCGACGTCAAGGGCTTCGTCGTCGAGACCCCGGCCGAGGGCTACGCCGCCACCGTCATTCCGGGCAAGGTGTCGCTGCGCTCGGTGTGGCAGGCCGACATCGAGCTCACCGACGTCCGCGTGCCCGACGAGAACCGCCTCGAGAACGCCCGGTCGTTCAAGGACTGCGGCAAGGTCCTGGCCAACACCCGCGGCATCTGCGCGTGGATGGCACTGGGCCACGCGACCGCCGGCTACGACGCGGCGATGCGGTACGCGATGGCGCGCCAGCAGTTCGGCAAGCCGCTGGCGTCGTTCCAGATCGTGCAGCAGCGGCTCGTCCACATGCTCGCCGACCTCACCTCGATGCAGCTCTACTGCATGCAGCTCGGGCGCCTCGCCGACGCCGGGCGCCTGTCTCCCACCGTCGCCGGGCTGGCCAAGATGCACAACACCCGCACCGCCCGCAAGATCCTCTCCGAGTCCCGCGACCTGCTGGGCGGCAACGGCATCCTGCTGGAGCACCACGTCGTGCGGCACTGGGCCGACATCGAGGCCATCCACACGTTCGAGGGCACCGAGACCATGCAGACGCTGATCGTCGGGCGCGACATCACGGGGATCGGGGCGTTCGCCTAAAGGCCCTGCCGCGACGGGGCCGTGTGTGCCAGCAGCGCCGCGGCCACCTCGGCGTGCGCCCGGCGGGGCAGCTCGGCGCCGACGTCGTCGAGGACCAGCAGGGTCGCGCCGGGGATCTCCGCGGCCAGCGCCCGCGCGTTGCCCACCGGGAAGAACGGGTCGGCCGCGCCGTGCACCACCAGGGTCGGCGCGGTGATGGCCCCCAACCGCTCGCGCCACCGCGAGCCGCAGCCGAGCGCCGCGAACACCGTGCCCAGCAGGCCGTTGCGCGCCGAGGCCGGGTGCGGGCCGGAGCGGCCGAGGACGGCGGCGGCGCGGGCGCGGGCCTCGTCGGCGTCGAACCCCGGTGACGCGGAGAGCACCCGGGCCCTGGCCACCGCGCCGTCGAGGACCGACGTGCGGTCGGTCCAGTCGATCGGTGCAGCGTCGCGGAAGCGGGCCATGACCGCCGGGGCGTGCTCGGGCAGGTCGGCGTCGGTCGGGCCCGGCGCGACCGGGCGCGTGCCGACCAGGACGAGCGACGCGACCCGCGACGGGTGGTCCAGCGCCAGGAGCTGCGCGACGAACCCGCCGGTCGCCAGGCCCGCGACGTGGGCGCGGGCGATGCCGAGCGCGTCGAGCAGGCCGACGGCGTCGGTGACGAGGTCGCGCAGCGTGTAGCCGGGCGCATCCGGGTCGACGGTGGTCGACCGGCCGGCGTCGCGCGGGTCGTAGCGGACGACGAACCGGCCGGTGAGCCGCTCGACCAGCGCGTCGTCCCAGGCGGCGACGGTGGTGCCGATCAGGAGCAGCGCGGGGTCGGCCGGCGAGCCGAGGGTGTCGACGCACAGCTCGACGTCGCCGACGGGAAGCAGGGTCTCCACACCGACGAGACGTCGGGGAGCGGCGCAACTCATCGGTCCCCTCTGCGGACGGCTCGTCAGGCGCGGTCGTGGAGGGTGACGTGGTAGCCGTCGGGGTCGGCGAAGGTGAACGTCCGGCCGAAGGGGCCGTCGACCGGCGCGGAGACGACGGTGTGCCCGTCGGCGACGAGGGCGTCGTGGACGGCCTGCACGTCCGTGGCGTGCAGCCAGATCGCGGCCCCGATGCCGGGCTGCGCGACGGAGGCGAGATCGGTGCCGGGGACGACGTCGCGGAGGGCGAACGCGATCGGCGCCGTCTCGAAGACGACGGCGTGCGGAGGTCCGGTCGGCGAGCGGACGAGGCCGAGGTACTGCTCGTAGAACGCCTGTGAGGCGGCGAGGTCGCGCGCCTGGAGCGAGATGAAGTCGGGGCCGGTGACGGGCATGGAGGCACTCCTCATGGTCGTGTCAGCTTCCTGACACGGGCACGGTATGTCAGAATCCTGACATGAGTCAAGACGGGGCGGGCGTCGACCTGGAGACGTCACTGGGCTACCTGCTGAAGGAGGCGTCGAGCGCCCTCCGCGCGGCCATGGACGAGGTGCTGCGGCCGCTCGGGATGAGCGTGACGCGCTACTCCTGCCTCGAGCTCCTGGCCCAACGCCCCGGCCTGTCGAACTCCGAGCTCGCGCGGGGCGCGTTCGTGACGCGGCAGTCGATGAACGTGCTGCTCCAGGCCCTGGAACGGGAGGGCCTCGTGACCAGGCCCGCCGAGGCGCCCGTCGGGAAGGTCCTCCCCACGCGGCTCACCCCCCGCGGCCGACGGCTCCTCGAGAAGGCGACCGTCGCGGTGCGGTCCGTCGAGGTCCGGATGCTGGACGGCATGACCGAGGCCGAGCAGTCGCAGGCGTTCCGGATCCTGCAGGGCATGATCCGATCCCTGCGCGAGGGCGCCGAGTAGTCGCGGCGTTCTCCCCGCCCTGTGGCGGTGGTGGTGACGCGCGCTGCGCCGCCAGCCAGGTGGAGCTAGTCGAGGTGGGCCAGGGCGTCGCGGGGGAAGCGTCGGTCGGCGAGCACGCCGCCGTGGCCGCGGCCGGCGTAGAGCGCCAGCCGCCCGTCCCTGACCCCGCCGGCCGTGGCGCGCAACAACACCGCAGGACAGGCCAGGTCGCGATCTCCTCCGATGACCAAGGTGGGCGCAGTGATCTCGGACAGCCGCGGGCCGAGGTCGAAGCGGGCCTCGGCACGCAACGCGGCGACCCAGTCGGACCGGTCGATGTGCCGGCCGAACACGAGCGGCTCGGTCAGCCACTGGAGGTCGCCGAGCACCCGCCGCCCGACCTCCGACGCCGTGCCGGCCCGGGCGAACTCCCGGTAGGCGCCCCGGCTGTCGCCCCGCTCGTGCAGATCGGCGACCCGCATCAGCACCTCCCGCCCGAGGTCACCGACCCGATGCGCGGCGCCGACCACCACCAGCCTGCGCACGGCATCGGGCCGGTCCGCAGCGAGCTGCAGCGCGACCGATCCCCCGGTGGACACACCGAGCACGTCCACAGGGGCACCGAACGCCGACGCCAGCGCTCCGGCGTGGTCGGCCGCCAGGTCGGCGACGGTGACATCCGGGGCGAGACCGGGACGCCGGTTCACCAGCCACACGCGGCGACTGCGACCCAGCGCCCGGTAGGCCAGCAGAGCGGCCCGGCGGGCCAACCCGGTCGGGTTCGCGTGCAGCGGTGTCGCTCCACCCAGCACCACCAGTGGCGCACCGGTGCCGAACCGCAGAACCGGCAACCCGCCGCTGAGCACCGCCGCCTCGACGCCTGTCGACATGGCCGGAAGGATGCACGTGCTCGCGAACGCGTGACGCCCGGGGTCGTCGAGGAGCGCGGTCTCGGTGCTGCGCAGGGCGCGTCGAACCGGACGTCCCCACCGATCAGTTCACCTTCCTCAGGCGATGCGTCGATCCGTCGACACCGTTCCCGGACGATCCGTCGCCACTGCTGCGGACACGTACTCGGTACCGGTGGGTGTGGTCGTGACGATTCCCGTCGTCGTCACTTCTGCTTTCCACCCGGTCGTTTCCCGGACCTGGTTGTGGAATGCGCACATCCCGCGTCCGTTGTCGAACGTCGTGGTGCCGCCGTCGGCCCAGCGGTGGATGTGGTCGAGGTGGCGGATCGGGGCGTCGCAGTACGACTCCCGGCATCGCCCGCCGTCGCGGGCGCGGATCAGTGCTGCGAGGCGGCCGGTGAACAGGCGGCTGCGGGAGTCGCCGCCGATCACCACGCCCTCGCTGGTGATCAGTCGTCGCCAGGTCGTGCGGGCGGCGCCGGTGGTGAGCAGGTCGACCGGGACGGGTCCGTGGCCGGGGATCTGCGCGGGCAGCGGACTGGTGGGGTCGACGAGGGCCTCGACCGGGACCAGGACCTGGATCTCGACGTTCACGTCCCCGGCGGTGGTCTGTCCGGTGAGGCGTTCGACGAGGGTGTCGGCCATGACCTGACCGCGGCTGCGGGTGAGCGGCTCGGGGCTGACCGCGGCCTCGTTGACCGCGGCCGCGAGTGCTGCGTAGCAGGCCACGGCCTCGCCGACGGGGAGGTGGGCGGTGAGGTCGGCCATCCCGTCGGCGGCGGGGCGGACCGACACCCGCCGGCCCGAGCGGGCGGCGCGGCAGCGGGTGAGGAACTTCCCGGGCGCGACCTGCGCGGCCAGAGTGCGGGTGAGGTCGTGGATCCGGCGCACCCCGAGGGTGTCGACGTGCTGGTCGGCGAGGGCCTGGTCGACCTGGGCCCGTTCGGTCGGGGAGAGGTGGGCGGTGGCGGCGACGATGGTGGCGGTGCGGTACTCGCACAGCCGCCCGGCGGCGAACAGGGCCCGTACCCGGTCGTGCCCAGCGTGGAGGTCGCGGGCCATCCGGACGCGGCGTCGGCCCTCGGTGGGCGAGACCCGGCAGGCCAGCCCGACCTGGGCGGCGATGCTGCGTTCCAGCGCGTCGGGCTCGACGGTTCCGGCCGCTGCCTGTGATTCCGCGTGGGCGCGGGCGAAGGCGAGAACGGCCTCGCTCTGCTCGGCCGCGATCGCCGCTTTCCGCTGCTCCAATATCGCGATCCGCTCGATCAGCGAGGCCTCGGAAGGCGACTCGGAACTGATCGACGGCATGACCGAAGTCTAGCAGTGATCAGGCCACAATGGACGAACATGTGTTCGATCGTGAACGATTACCGGGCGCCCGCGCACAACGGGGAGGCCGAACGCACGAACCACCCGCAGGACACACCTACCCGCCGAACTCCCTCTCCCACGCCCGGTACCCACCATCGAGGTCGGTGGCGTTGCGCAACCCCAGGTCCTGCAACGACGCCGCCGCCAGACTCGAGCTGTAGCCCTCGGAGCAGAACAGGATCCACGTGACGTCGTGGTCGACGGCCTCCGGGATGCGGGCGTCGGAGGTGGGGTCCAGGCGCCACTCGACGTGGTTGCGCTCGATGATCATCGCGCCGTCGATCTCGCCCTCGTCGGCGCGCTGCCAGCCGGGGCGGGTGTCGACGAGGAACGCACCGGCCGCGACCATTTCCGCCGCGCGCCGCGGGTCGGGCCGGTCGAGGCGGGCGCGGGCCTGCGCCAGCATCTCGTCGATCGTCATCCGACTCCCTCCCCCGCCTCGACGAGCTCGCTGCGCGTGCGGCGCAGCCTGCCCCCGTCGACGTCGTAGTAGGACATCGCGCTCAGCGGCGGCGAGTAGGCGTGCACGCTGACCGCGGGGGCCGGCGCCGGGTTGCCGACGTCGTGCACGTGCCCCAGGCCGAAGCCGACACTGCGCTTCGCGCGCAGGGTCCGGGCGCGCATCTGGTCGCCGCCCCAGCGGTGCTCGACGAGGCTGCCGGAGACGACGGTCAGCGCGCCGATCGAGCCGCCGTGGTCGTGCAGCTCCGCGGCCTGCTCGGTGGCCCAGCTGATCAGCCAGACGTCGACGAAGTCGTCGCCCTGCAGGCGCTGGTACCAGCGGCGCTCGGGGTCGACGACGACCGGGTGGTGCCCGGCGCGCACCTCGTCGGCGATGCGGCGGGTGAGGCCGACGAGGTCGGCCAGGGCGAGCGGGGTGGGCGCGAGACGGCGAGGGGCGTGCGACAGCACGGCGGGCTCCAGTGTGAGGACGAGCGGACGGACGTGTGCGTCAGCTCGGGCAACAGCACTGGTCGAAGTGGTCCGCCCGGCGGCAGCCCCAGATCTCTCCGAGGATGGGGGCGGGCGGCATGCCGCCAGGTAATCACGAGTTCACACGGGTGCTCCACCCGCTCCCAGCACCTGGGACGGTGGCCCGCCGCATCCGGACCAATGTCCGACGGGTCAGAATCCCGGGATGGCGACGCAGAACGAGGACGGGACCTGGGAGATCCAGGGCAGGCGGCTCGGGTTCCCGGTGCGGATCGGCGAGGCCTCCGCGGCCTGCGCCACGTACCTGGTGCGGACCGGCGGCGTCCGCGACCTGCTGTCCGGAACCGGCCTGGAGCCGGTGTCGGTGGCCGGGCGGACCCCGCTGTTCCTCGTGCTCGTCGACTACCGCGTCAACGACCTCGGCGACTACGACGAGGCCGGCGTCGCCTTCCTCGTGCGCCACCGCGGCCGGACCGGGCCCTACATCCACCAGTTGCCGGTCACCCAGTCGTTCACGATGGAGGCCGGGCGGGCGCTGTGGGGCCTGCCGAAGTGGCTCGCCCGCGCCGAGCTGACCATCGACGGCGCCGACGCCGCCTGCCGCCTCGCCGACGAGCACGGCCGCCACGTCCTCACCACGCAGATCCACGCCGGGCTCCGGCTGCCGTTCGCGCTGCCGGGGGCGATCACCGCGCTGGCACCGCACGACGGCGGCGTGCTCGCGTCGCCGGTGCGGGCGCGCGTCGGCGGGATCCGGGTGGGGCGCCGGGCGTCGGTCGAGCCGGGGTCGGGGCACCCGATGGCCGACGAGCTGCGCGCGCTGGGGCTGCCGCGCCGCCCGCTCGTCACCGTCGTCGCCGACCGGGTGTCCTTCGAGATGGACCCGGCGCTACTGGTCCCCCGCTGACCCGCGGTGGGCGGCGAGCCAGCCGCGCAGGTCCGCCAGCGGCTGCTCGCGCTCGGGCTCGTTGTAGATCTCGTGCCAGAGGCCGTCGTAGTAGTGGACGGTGAGGTCCGGTGACCCGCACGCGTCGGCGAAGGCGCGCGAGCCCGCCGGGTTCGTGAGCACGTCGGCCTCACCGTGCTGCAGCAGGACGGGCAGGCGCAGGTCGGCGGAGCGGCGCAGGAGCGGCGCGAACTGGTCGACGAGCCGCAGCGCGAGCCCGAGCGTCGGCTTGCCGTGGTGCACCAGCGGGTCGGTCCGGTAGGCCGTGACGACCGCCGGGTCCTTGCTGATCTTCGTGGTGTCGATGCCGACGGGACGCAGCTTCGGCGCGACCCGCGTGAGCAGCCGCAGGACGGGCACCGCCGCCGTCGGCACCTCGTCGGAGGCGAGCGCGGGCGCCGACAGCACCAGCCCGGCCAGCCCCGCCCCGTGGTCGAGCGCGTACGCCAGCGCGATCTGCCCGCCCATGCTGTGGCCGAGCAGGAACAGCGGCACCCCGGGGTGCAGGGCGGCGACGTGGAGGCGGAAGGCGTCGAAGTCGCTGAGCAGGTCGGAGTAGCGGTCGAGGTGGGCGCGGGCGCCGGTGGAGCGGCCGTGGCCTCGGTGGTCGAGGCCGTAGACGGCCCAGCCGTCGGGCACCAGCGCGTCCTCGACCGTGCGGTAGCGCCCGGAGTGCTCGCCGAGGCCGGGGCTGACGAGCAGGACCCCGGTCGGCTCACCGGCGGGCAGCCGGCCCTGCCAGTACAGCTCGACGCCGCCGACGCCCCGCAGCGTGCCCTCGACCCGGTCCCGTGTCTCCGTCACGCGCACAACCTAACCGGCGCGGACCCCCGCCGGCGCGAGCTCGACGTCGTGCACGCGCTCGGTCTCCTCGGCGACGACGACCAGGACGACGTCGGCCTCGCAGCCCGCCGCCGCGACGGACACGGCGTACTCCCCCGCGGCCAGGTCGGCGACGAGGTACGCGCCGTCGGAGTCGGTCTCCGCGACCTCGACGACCTCCCCGTCCTGCACGAGCGTCACCCGCGCACCGGTGATCGGACCGTCCTCCCCGAGCACGGTGCCGACGAGGGCCGCCGAGCGCACGATCTGCACGTCGACGTCGACGGGGGCGTCGCCGACGGCCACCGCGACCGCACCGGGCTGGTGGTCGGGCGCGGTCGCGACGAGCACGTAGGCGCCGGGGTGCGGGGCCGTCAGCTCGCCGGTGGCGGTGCGGGCGCTCGCGACCTCGCGGCCGCGGTCGTCGAGCAGGGCGACGGCGGCGGACGCGACCTCCGTGCCGTCGTGGCGCACGGCCCGGAAGCGGACGGGCTGCGCCGCGCCCACGGCCGGCGGCGCCTCGGGACGGGCGGTGCCCTCCAGCGCGACGACGGGGGCCCGCTCGGGGCGGGCCGAGGGGTCGCCGAACGTGCGGAGCAGGGCGAGGTCGGCGGCGGCCTGCTCGGCCGCCAGGTGACGGGGGTCGCGGGGGGCGCGGCGGCTGGGGAGGTCGATGACGGCGGCGACGGGCTCCTGCTCGACGCTCTCCTCGGACGCCAGGGGCTCGAGTTCGGCCGCCTCGGACTCGGCGGCCTCGGACTCGGCGGCCTCGGGCTCGGCGGCCTCGGGCTCGGCGGCCTCGGGCTCGGCGGCCTCCGGCTCGGCGGCCTCCGGCTCGGCGGCCTCCGGCTCGGCGGCCTCCGGCTCGGCGGCCTCCGGCTCGGCGGCCTCCGGCTCGGCGGCCTCCGGCTCGGCGGCCTCCGGCTCGGCGGCCTCCGGCTCGGCGGCCTCTGCCTCCTCGGCCGCGGGCGGCGGGGAGTCGAAGAGGACGTCCGGGTCGGCCTCCGGGAACCCGTTCGCGGAGGCGGACGCGGTCGGGATCGGGCCGGTGCGGTCCGGGTCCTCGTCCCAGCGGCGGGACAGCAGCGAGGCCGCGACGGCGGTACCGGCGACGGCGGCGGTCGCGACGGCGACCTTCGGGAGGGTGCTGGTCGGCGGCTCGTCCGCCGTGGACCCGGCCGGGGCGGGCTCGGCCGGGTGCTCGGCCTCGGCGACGGGCTCGGTCTCGGTGACGGGCTCGGCCTCCGCCGCGGGCTCGGGCTCCGCGGCGGGTTCGGGCTCCGCGGCATCAGCAGTCGGTTCCACCTCGGCGACCGGCTCGACCTCGGCGACCGACTCCGTGAGCGGCTCGGCCGCCACCTCAGGCGCGGGCTCCGCCTCGGCGGCGACCGGCTCGGCGGCGACCGGCTCTGCGGCGACCGGCTCGGGCTGGACCTCGGCGGCAGCGGACTCGGATCCGACGGCGGATTCGGCACCTGCCGGCTGTGCGAGCGACCCGGCCTCACCGGCCGGCGCCACCTCGTCGACGGGCTCCGTCCGCGGCTCGACCTCCGCGACGGCCTCCTCGACCACTGGCTCGACAGCAGGAGCCGGCTCGGCGAGCCGGTGGGCGCCCCCCTCCCGCCGCTCCTGCAGCGACGGGACGGCGGTGAGCCGGGGCGCGGTGAACGGGCGCCGCGCGTCTGCCGGTGTGGGACGGGGGGTCGGACGGTGCACCAGCGACAGGGCGGGCAGGCGGGGCTGTCCGGTGCCCGACTCCGGCTCCGGGTCGCGCTCCGGCTCGGCCTCCCGCTCGGGCGGGGTCTCCGGGTCGAGCTCGGCGTCCAGCTCCCCGTTCAGTGCCGCGTCGAGCTCCGCGTCCAGCTCGGCGTTCAGCTCGTCATCGGTCGGACCCGCGATCTGGGCGGCCCGGCGCCACGGCACGTCGTCACCGAGCGCGGTCACCGAGCGGGAGGCGGGCACCTCGACCGGCTGCGGCTCCTCGGCGACCGACTCCTCGGCGACCGGCGTCTCGGCGACCGGCTCGTCGGCCACGGGCCCGGCCTCGGCGAGGCGCTCGTCGACCGTCTCGTCCACCGTCTCGACGACCGGCTCCTCGACAGCGCTCCGGGTCGCAGGAGCGGCCTCCGCGACCCGCGCGTCGACGGGTTCAGCGGCGTGCGTCACAGCCGCGACGGCGGGAGCAGCGGCGGGCTCCCGCTCCTTCCGCTGCGCGACGAGGTCCGCGACCGTGCGCGGGCCGGGCGGCACAGCCCGCAGCGTGCGTCTGCGCTGCAGGTACAGGCCGAGGAGCAGGGCGAGCAGCAGTACGGCCGCCAGCGCGATCAGCACCACCGGAAGCGTGATCATCTCCGGTCCCCCGTGAATCGATCCGAGAACCAGACCGGGCCGGTCCGACGTGCAGAACCTAGCATTCCCCTGATCACTCACCGTGATATGGCGCGCGGTGCCGGAAGAGGGAACTGGAGCAGCGTGGACGACGAACTGAAGGAGCTGGCCGCCGCACACGGCGTCGCCACCGGGTACCGCGACGGCGACCGCCGCCCGGTCACCGTCGACGAGGACGTGGTCGTGCGCGTGCTCGGCCTCCTCGACGTCGACGCCTCCACCCCCGACGCCCGCCGCGCCGCCCTGGCCGAGGCCCGCGCCGACGCCGACCGGCTGCCGGGCACGATCGCCGTGCGCACCGACCGCGGGCGCGACCTCCCCGAGCCCGGCGTGCTCGTCGACGAGGACGGCGGGCGCCGCGAGGTCACCGCGATCCCGGCCGGCCTCGAACCCGGGTGGTACTCCCTGGAGCTCGGCGAGCGGACCGTCACCGTCGTCGTCGCCCCTCCCGCCCTGCCCGACGCCGACCGCACCTGGGGCTGGATGCTGCAGCTCTACGCGCTGCGCTCGGCCGGCTCGTGGGGCATCGGCGACCTCGGCGACCTGCGCGACTTCACCGCCTGGACCGGCTCCGAGCACGGCGCCGGCGCGGTCCTGCTCAACCCGCTGCACGCGTTCACGCCGGTGCCGCCGGTGCAGCCCTCGCCGTACACGCCCTCGAGCCGGCGGTTCGGCACACCGCTGGCGCTGCGCGTCACCGACCTGCCCGCCTACGCCCGTGCCGACGCCGCCACCCGCGCCGAGGTCGACGCCCTGGCCCCCGCCGCGACCGAGCGCATCGAGCACGACCGCGTCTGGGCCGCGAAGCGCTCCGCGCTGGAGCTGCTGTGGCGCGCGGAGGGTCGACCGTCGCCGGACGTCGCCCCGGACCTGGCCGAGTTCGCCACGTTCTGCGCGCTCGCGGAGCGGCACGGCGGGCGCTGGAGCCGGTGGCCCGAGGAGCTGCGCCGCCCGCTCGTCGAGGACGGGCCGCGCACGGCGTTCCACGCGTGGGTGCAGGTGCAGGTCCAGGAGCAGCTGCGGGCGGTCCGCGAGACCGCGCGGGAGGCGGGCGTCCGCGTCATCCACGACCTCGCCGTCGGGTGCGATCCGGAGGGCGCCGACGGGTGGGCGCTGCAGGACGTGCTCGCGCTCGGCGTCCGCGTCGGCGCCCCGCCGGACGCGTTCAGCCAGCAGGGGCAGGACTGGGGGCTGCCGCCGTGGCGCCCCGACCGGCTCGACGCCACCGGGTACGCCGCCTACCGCGACCTGCTCCGCGCGCTGCTCCGCCAGGCCGACGGGCTGCGCATCGACCACGTCGCCGGGCTGTGGCGGCTGTGGTGGGTGCCGCCGGGCGAGTCGGCCGACCGCGGCACCTACGTCCACTACGACGCCGAGGTGATGCTCGCCGTCCTCACGCTGGAGGCGCACCGGGCGGGCGCGCTGGTCGTCGGCGAGGACCTCGGCACGGTCGAGCCGGAGGTGACCGAGGGCCTCGCCGAGCGGCACATGCTGGGCTCGGCGGTGCTGTGGTTCACCCGCGACCTCGACGACCCGGACGAGCCGCTGCTCGACCCCGCCCGCTGGCCCGAGGACTCCGTCGCCACGATCTCCACCCACGACCTGCCGACGGCCGCGGGCTTCCTGCGGGGCGAGCACGTGCGCGCCCGCGCCGACCTGGGCCTGCTCGACGACCCGGAGGCCGAGGAGCGCAAGGCCGCGGGCGAGCGCGCCGAGATGGTGGCGCTGCTGCGCGAGCACGGCTTCGCCGCCGAGGGGGCGAGCGAGGAGGAGCTCGTCGTCGCCATGCACGCCCTGCTGGCCTCGACGCCGTCGCGGCTCGTGCTCGTCTCGCCCTACGACGTGGTCGGCGAGGTGCGCCAGCCCAACCTGCCCGGCACGGTCGACGAGTACCCGAACTGGCGGCTGCCGCTGCCGGAGTCGCTGGAGGAGCTGTACCGCGACCCGCGGGTGGCGGCGGTGGTCGACGCGGTGCGGTCGGGACGCCAGGGGTCGTGAGTGGATATCGGTGCTGGAGCACCGATATCCACTCACGGCACAGGTCACTCACGGCATAGTGGCGGGCGTGGAGTCGAGCCGACTGGACCGCTGGCTGTGGGCGGTCCGCCTGACCAAGACCCGCCCGGACGCCGCCACGGCCTGCCGCGCGGGCCACGTCCGCGTCAACGACCGCCCCGCGAAGCCGGCCACCCCGGTCGGTCCCGGCGACGAGATCCGGGCGCGCGTCAACGACGTCACGCGGGTGGTCGAGGTCGTGCGGGTCCTGCCGCGCCGCGTGGGCGCGGCCGACGCCGCCACCTGCTACATCGACCGCACGCCCGCTCCCCCGCCCGAGATGCTGGTGCCGGTCGCCCGGCGCGAGCGCGGCGCCGGGCGCCCGACCAAGCGCGAGCGCCGCGTGCTCGACGAGTTCCGGACCGGCGGGGGCTGAGCCGGGTCCGAGTCTCAGACCGGCACGGCCACCACGGGGTCGGTCCGCCGCTCGCGCAGGCCGAGCGCCGTCACCGACACGACGATGATCACCAGGCCGAGCCACTGCGTCGGCACGAGCACGGTGCCCAGCAGCGTCACGCCGATCAGCGCGGCCGTCACCGGGAACGCCATCTCGGCGAGCGTGGCCCGCGCGGCCGGCGTGGAGCGCAGCCCGACGTAGTACAGCGCGAGCCCGAGCAGGCCGGGGATCAGCGCGAGCAGCGCCAGCGGCCCGAGCTGGGCGGGCGTGACGGCGAGCGGCCCGCCGGTCAGCGCCAGCACCACCGCGCTCGCGGGGAGCCCGATCGCGAACCTCAGCACGGTGACGTCGCGGCTGGAGATCCGCACGCTGACCAGCCGACCGAGCACCGTGCCGACCGCCCACAGCGCCGCCGCCCCGACGGCGAGCAGCGCGGCGACGACGGCCTGCGGCGCCGCGGAGAACGGGTCGCGGAACGCCATCAGCCACGCCCCGACCAGCGCGGGCACCGCGAAGAGCCAGTACCGGCCGCGCACCCGCTCCCCGATCAGCGCCGCCGCGACGACGACCGCGATCAGCGGCTGCAGCTTCTGCAGGACGACGGGCGTGACCGGGTCGCCGTAGCGGAAGGCCTGGGTGAACAGCGCGGTGGCGACGGCGGACGCCCCCGCCCCGATCACGACGAGCGCGGCCCGCTCCCGCCCCGAGGCCGCGCGGAACGCCCGGTACGCGGCGGGCAGGAACGGCGTCAGCACCACGACGATGATCAGGTGCTCCCAGAACACGATCGTCGACGCCGGGAGCGCGCCCGCGAGCGGTTGGCGCAGCAGCGCGTCGGTGCCCCACAGCGCGGCGGCGAGCGCCACCAACCAGGTGCGGTCGGGCGCGGAAACGGGTGTTGCCCCCTGACGGTCCACGTCAGGGGGCAACACCGGAGATCACCGATCCATACCGGACCGGGGAGGAGCGGTCAGCCGGTCACCGGGAGGCTGGCCTCGACGACGGTCGGCGCGGGGGCCTCGCCGGGCGCGGCGTCGTCGCCGTCGTCGGAGTCGTCGCCGTGGTCGGACGAGTCGTCGCCGCCCTTGTCGCCGTCGTCGCCGTCGTGGCCGCCGTCGTCGTCACCGTCGCCGGGCTGGGTGCAGGTCGCGGAGCCGATCGTGACGGTCTGCAGGGACTCGTCGAGGTCGACGCCGAGCGGGCCGGTGAGCTGGTCGAGCACGTCCTGCTCGGTGAGCAGGGTCGTCGGCAGCGGGACGCCGAGCAGGTCGCCCAGCACGGGCAGCCCCGAGCGGGCGTCGGCGTCGAGGGCCTCGTTGACGCCGTCGCCGCGGCCCGGGAGGACCTTGAGCTGCACGCCGGTGACGGTCAGCGACCCGTCGGCGTTGCGGACCTGGTCGTTGAGCACGACCGACGCCAGCGGCGAGAGGTTGATCTCCACGCCGGGCACGGGGGTCTCGGGCAGCGGCTGGCCGAGCAGCGAGCCGTTGATGATCTGCAGGCCCGACCGGTCGGGGTCGGCGTCCACGCAGTGCGTGCGGATGACGTCGGCGCGCAGGATGCTGAGCAGCTCGACGCGCGCGACGCTCGCCGCGGACCGGTGGGCCTGCGCCTCCGCGTTGAGGACGCCGACGAAGATGCCGTCCGCCTCGGCGTCGGAGGTGCGCTCGCCCAGGCCGAGGACCTCCTTCTGGACCAGGTCGCCGTCGAGGGACTCGACACCGGCGGGGAGCGGGTCGATGTCGAGCAGGCCCGAGGCCGAGAAGGCGTACGCGGAGTCGACGAACGACTCCTCGTCGGCCCAGGCCGGGGACGCCCCCAGCAGCAGAGCGGCCGTGACCGCCACGGTGGCGCCTGCGCCGACGATCTTCTTGTTCCTCACGTGCGTGTGCCCCTTCATTCCTGGTCGATCATGACGAGCGTGCCGAGCGGCACCTCGACGAGCTCATCGAGCGCGTCCTGCGGGACGCGGATGCAGCCGTTGCTGGCGGCCGTGCCGAAGCCGTCGGCGGTGGGCCACGTGTGGATCGCGACGGTGCCGGGACCGCCGCCGAAGGTGTCGAGCGTGGGGCTGTGCGCACCGAGCGGGAGGATCACCGGCGAGAAGGACTGCGCCGGGTCGGTGAACGCGCCGAGGAGGAAGGTGCGGCCCACGGGGGTGGGGGTGCCGGGCGCGCCGATCCCGATCGTCCACTCGTCGACGACGCGCTCCTCGCGCAGCAGCTGCATCGTCAGCGAGCCGAGGTGGACCTCGACGCGGTACGGCGTGGTCGCGCGGACCATGTCGTCCGCGCGCACCCAGCCGGTGGAGCCGGAGGGCTTGGACGGCAGCAGGATCTGCACCCACGCGCCCTGCTCGGCGACCACGGGGAACCAGACGTCGCCGAACTGCGTCGGCTCGACCCGCGCGATCGGCGTGCCCTCGGGCGCGTCGTGCACGGGCGTCCGGCGCTCGGGGTGCACGACGAGCCCGTCGGTGGCGACGTCGACGGCCGTGTCGACCGGCGCGCCCTGCACGACCCCGTAGGTGTCGGCCAGCGGCAGCGCCGAGATGTCGAGGACGGCCACCGGCTCGTCGGACCCGGCGGTGGACGCCGGCCCGCTCTGCAGGAACACGAAGCCGAGCACGACGACGAGCACCAGCGCGACCCCGCCGACCACCCACGGCAGGAACGCGGGGCGCGCCGGGCGGCGGGCGGCGGCGCGCGGCCGGTCGTACCCGGCCGGGAGCTTGTGCTGCGCCATCTCAGTCACCCGCCCGGGTCGGCTCGGACGCGCTGACGGGTCGCGGGCGGAGGACGTGAACACGCTGAGTCGTCGTCCGGACGCGCTGCGGAGGGAACGGCACGACCATGCAACGACGCCCACCTCGAACGGGTGACGCTGTTCTCGATGAGAATCTGCGCGTGACCCCACTCCCCACCGTCGAGGACGTCCGCGCGGCCGCCGAACGCCTCCGCGGGCACGCCCACCGGACCCCCGTCCTGACGTCCCGCCGCGTCGATCGCGAGCTCGGGACCTCGGTGTTCTTCAAGTGCGAGAACTTCCAGCGGATGGGCGCGTTCAAGTTCCGGGGCGCGTTCAACGCTCTGTCACGATTCGGTGACGACGCGCGCCGGGCCGGCGTCGTGGCGTACTCCTCGGGCAACCACGCGCAGGCGATCGCGCTCTCCGCGGGCATCCTCGGCATCCCCGCGACCATCGTCATGCCGCACGACGCGCCCGCCAGCAAGGTGGCGGCCACGCTCGGTTACGGCGCCGAGGTCGTGCGCTACGACCGGTTCACCGAGGACCGCGCCGCCATCGGCGCGGCGCTCGCCGCCGAGCGCGGGCTCACGCTGGTGCCGCCGTTCGACCACCCCGACGTCATCGCCGGGCAGGGCACCGCGGCGCTGGAGCTGTTCGAGGACGTCGGCGAGCTCGACGCGCTGTTCGTCTGCCTCGGCGGCGGGGGCCTGCTGGCCGGGTCGGCCCTCGCGGCGGGCGCGCTGTCCCCGGGCTGCCGCCTCTACGGCGTCGAGCCCGAGGCGGGCGACGACGGGCAGCGCTCGTTCCGCACCGGCGAGATCGTGCACATCCCGACGCCCGCCACGATCGCCGACGGCGCCCAGACCCAGGCGCTCGGCGTGCTGACGTTCCCGATCATCCGGCGCGACGTCACCGACGTGCTCACCGCGTCCGACGCCGAGCTCGTCGACGCGATGCGGGTGTTCGCGAGCACGCTGAAGATCGTCGTCGAGCCGACGGGGTGTCTGTCGTTCGCGGCCGTGCGCCGCCTCGCGCCGGAGCTGGCCGGGCTGCGGGTGGGCGTGATCGTCAGCGGTGGCAACGTCGACCTCGACCGGTACGCGGCGCTGCTGGCCCCTCCGTCATCCTGACCGTCATGAGACGCGTGCCGTTCGGGGCCGACGAGAAGACGACCCTGTACGCCGCCCTCGACCGCCACCGCGACGTCGTCCTGTGGAAGCTCGACGGGCTCACCGACGAGCAGCTCCGGCGACCGGTCACGCCGTCCGGGACGACGCTGCTGGGGCTGGTCAAGCACCTGGCGTTCGTCGAGGACGGGTGGTTCTGCGCGACGTTCGGGCGCCCGGTCCTCACCCCGCCCTTCGACCCCGCCGACCCCGACGCCGACTGGCGCGTGGAGCCGCACGAGACCACCGCGGCGCTCCTCGACTCCTACGCCGGGGTGCGGGTCCGCGCCGACGCCGTGATCACCGAGCTGGAGGTGGAGGACACCGGCACGGCCTGGACCGGCGAGACCGTGACGCTGCGGTGGGTGCTGGTGCACATGGTCGAGGAGCTGGCGCGGCACGCCGGACACGCCGACGTGCTGCGGGAGCTGATCGACGGGAGGACCGGGGACCACCCGTGACCGCGCCTCACGCCACCGGGAACGTCGTCCCCATGCCCATTCCCGTGATCCACTCCGGCACCGGCTCGTAGGCGCTCCAGGCCAGGGGAGCGCCGACGGCCGCCTGGCCGACCAGCCACGCCCGCACCTCGTGGCCCCCGCTGCCGGCGTGCTCCTCCAGGGCCGCGTCGCCCAGCGCCGCCACCGCGGCGGGGTCGCCGGCCGTGAGGCGGTCGAGGAACCAGCGGTCCCAGCCGGCGTTGACCCGGGCGTCGGGGTTGCCGCCCATCGCGCGGACGCGGGGCTCGCGGACCGCCGCGACCGCGCGGACGTCGGCGCGCCCGTGGATCACCGACTCGCGCCGCGGTCCGACCACGGACGGGTCGCGCGGGTCGTTGGACGGCAGCCAGTGCGACAGCCCGCCGCTCGCGACGACGAGCACCCGGCCCGCGAAGGCCGACGCCCGGACCGCCGCACCCAGCGCCCGGCCCAGAGCGAGGCAGCGCCCCATGGACGGCAGCGGCGGTGCCGCGGTGTTGACGACGAGCGGCACCATCGGGAGCGTCGTGCCGCCGGTGGCCATCTCGTAGCTCTGGACGACGCCGTGGTCGACGGTGAGCGAGTAGGACAGCGACAGGTCGAACCCCGCCTCGGCGAGCCCGTCGCGCACCGACCACGCCAGCTGCGACGCCACCGGCAGCGGTCCTGCGGTGGTGCCGAAGTCGCCGAACGCCACCGCCTCCTCGACGCCGAGCACGAACGGCGGCATGACGTCGTAGAAGTTCGCGTGGAAGTGGTCGGGACCGACCACGACGACGGCGTCGGGCACCAGCCGCCGCACCGCCGCGGCCACCCGCGCGGCGTCGGCGACGAACGCGCCGCCGGGCTCGGACGGCGAGGCGGGCGGGGCCATCGTCGCGAAGGGGCTGTGCGACATGCCGACGAAGCCGACGATCCCGCTCACGGGAGGTCCTGCGCCGACAGGAAGGCCCGGTGCACGGCGAGGTACTCGTCGACCTTCTCCCACTGGGGCCAGTGCCCCGCGTCGGCGATCACGCGCAGCCGCGCGTCGGGGAGCCACTCCAGGAGCATGTCGGCCTCGTCGAGGCCGCCGGTCGGGTCGTGCTCGGTCCACAGCAGCAGCGTCGGCGCGGTGATCCGCCCGACCCACGACGGGGTCCACGCGAAGTCCTTGCGCACCACCGGGTCCTGCAGCACCACGGTGTTGCCGATCGCCGTCCCGAACCCGGGTCGCGCGTAGACCGCGCGCCGCAGGTTCACCAGCTCGTCGGTGACCATCTCGGTGTGGTGGAACAGGAACTCCACCCGCCGCCGGACGGTCGCGTCGTCCGGTGTGCGCACGGCGGCCAGCGTCGAGTCGCGCACCCGGGCCATCACCTCCGGCTTGTTCGCGATGTTGCCCGGGGTGTTGAGGACGAGCCGCTCGACGCGGTCCGGGTGGTGCGCGGCGGTCCACGCGACGACCCACCCGCCCAGGGACTCCCCCGACAGGTGCGCCGAGCCGATGCCGAGGGCGTCCATCGTGCCGAGCAGGTGGTCGGACAGGACGTCGACCGTGTACGGGAGGTCGGGCAGGTCCGACCACCCGTGCCCGACCATGTCGTAGGCGGTGACGCGGAAGTCGCGCGCCAGGCCCGCGATGTCGCGGGCGTAGGCCTCCAGGTGCCCGCCGGTGCCGTGCAGCAGCACGAGGTCGGGGCCGGACCCGGCGCGCAGCACGCGGGTGCGGACCCCGCCGACGTCGACGTGCAGCAGCTCGTGGTCGACGTCGGCCAGCTCGGCCCAGATGCTGATGTGGTCGGGCAGCGTCATCGCGTCTCCTCGTCGAACATCGCGCGCGCCTGCGCCACGGTCACCAGGCCGGCGCTCTGCCGCCGCCCGACGCCGAGCAGCCCGAGCAGCCGCGAGTTCTCGATCGTCAGGAACTCCACGGGGTGCTCCGCGGAGTCGTTCCAGTGCCGGTGCCAGGTCCACGGAGGGGTGTAGACGAAGTCGCCGGCCGCCCACGTCGCCGTGTCGTCCTCCACCTCGCTGTGCCCCTCCCCGGAGATGACGAAGTGCACGGTCTCGTGGTGGTGGCGCTGCATGTCCGAGCTCTCACCCGGCGGGATCGTCTGCCGGAAGATCTCGAACGTCGTCGTGGGCAGCGTCCCCGCGATCGACAGCGTCGTCGGGTTGGGCACCTGCCCCGCGGGCAGCGTCTCCAGCTCGGCGGCACGCACCACGATCGGGCGCGCGCCGCCGACGGGGACGGTCGCCGACAGCGCCCCCAGGAAGTCCGCCATCCGGAAGCCCGGTCCCGACTCGGCCATCAGATCGTCTCCGTCCGTCCACCGTCGACCGTGAGCACGGTCCCGTTCACGTAGCTCGCCGCGTCCGACACGAGGAACCCGACGGCGGCGGCGATCTCGTCGGGCCGCCCGGCGCGGCCGGCCGGTACGTCGGCGGCGTCGCCCGCCGCGGCCTGCTCGACCGGGACCCCGGTGCGGGCGGCGCGGGCGGCCAGCACCTCCCGGCGCCGGTCGGTGTCGGTGGGCCCGGGCGCCACGCAGTTGACGGTGACGCCGGACGCCGCGAACTCGCGGGAGAGCAGCTTCGCGGCCGCGGTGACGGCCGAGCGCAGCACCACCGACGCGGCGAGGTCGGGCTGCGGCTGGCGCACCGCCGTCGACGTCACGACGACCACCCGCCCGAACCCGCGCTCGGCCATCCGCGGCAGCGCGAGGCGGGCGAGGTGCAGCGGGCCGAGCACGAGCAGGTCGAACGCCCGGCGCCACTCCTCGTCGCCGACGTCGAGGATCCGGCCGGGCGGTGGGCCGCCCGCGTTGAGCACGAGCACGTCGACACCGCCGTGGCGGCGCTCGACCTCGGCCAGCGCGGCGGCGGCGGAGTCCGGGGCGGCCACGTCGTGCACGAGGGCGCCGACGCGGTCGCCGCCCAGGCGCCGGACGGCGGCGTCGAGGGCGTCGGCGCGCCGCCCGGTGACGACGACGCGGTGGCCCGCCGCGACGAGCCGGGCGGCCACGGCGTGCCCGATGCCGGAGGCGCCGCCACCGACGAGCGCGGTGCGGGCGGTCGAGGAGGACACCGCGCTAGCCTCGCCCGGTGGCGCGCAGGAGTCGACGATGAGTCCCGCTGAGCGGGATTCCGGATCCGGCGGCATGGGCGGCCTCGACCGCGCCGCCGCGGTACTGGGCGCCTTCGACGCGACGCACCGCGAGCTCACCCTCGCCGCGCTCGTCGCCCGCAGCGGGCTGCCGCGCTCCACCGCCCACCGCACCGCGGCGAAGATGCTCGAGCTGGGCTGGCTCGACAAGCCCCGCGACCGCTACCGCGTCGGCAACCGGCTCTTCGAGGTGTCCGGACTGGCACCGGTGCGCCACGAGCTCCGGGAGGCCGTGCTGCCCTTCCTGCAGGACCTGCACACGGCGGCGCGCACCACCGTGCAGCTCGGCGTGCTCGACGGCACGCAGGTGCTCGTCGTCGAGAAGATCACCGGGCACCGGCCGATGCCGATGCTGTCCCAGGTCGGCGGCACGATCCCGGCGCACTGCTCCGGGCTGGGGCGGGCGATCCTCGCCTACTCCGACGCCGGCACCGTCGACGCGGTGCTCGCCGCCGGCCTCACGCCGCGCACGCCGCGCACGCTCACCACGCCGACCGCCGTGCTGCGCGAGCTCGCCGCGATCCCCGACCGCGGCTGGGCCGTCGACCGCGAGGAGGGCAACATCGGGGTCAGCTGCGTGGCGGCGCCGGTGTTCGGGCCGCTCGGCGACGTGGTGGCGGCCCTGTCGGTCACCGGGCCGACGAGCCTGGTGCGTGCGGACCGGATCGGCCCGGCCGTGCGCCTCGCCGCCGCCGCGGCGTCCCGCGCCTACTCGACGCGCCGCTGAGAAAGAGTCCCCCTGAGCGGGACTGCCGTTTGTCGGGTCCGCGCCGCCGCCCGCACGCTGTGACCCCCAACACGGCGACGTCGAAGGAGACCACGGTGAGCCTGGGTGGTGGCTACATGCTCCCGTCGCGCGACGGTCAACAGATCGCGGCGATCGGGCTCGGCATCACGAAGAAGACCGACGGGAAGTCCACGCACGACGCGTACTCGCTGTTCGAGTACGCCGTCCCGCCCGAGACGAACGGGCCCCCGCCGCACGTGCACACGCGCGAGGACGAGTCGTTCATCTGCCTCACCGGACGCCTCGACGTCCACCTGGGCGGCGAGGACTTCACGCTCGGGCAGGGCGACTACCTGTTCCTGCCCCGCGACGTGGTGCACACGTTCCGCAACCCCTACGCCGAGGAGTCCCGGGTGATCTCGGTGGTCTCCCCCGCCGGGCTGGAGCGCTACTACCAGGCGCTGGCCGACCTGCCACCCGGGCCGAAGGACATCTCCGTGATGCAGGGCGTCATGGCCGGCTTCGGCATCGAGCTCCGCCTGCCGTCCGCGGGGTCCTGACCGTGCGCATCGCGATCATCGGAGCGGGCGTCGCCGGGTTGACGACGGCCAAGGTGCTGCAGCAGGCGGGCCACGACGTCACCGTGCTCGACCGGGCGCCCGACGTCGGCGGCGTCTGGAGCGCGACCCGCCGCTACCCCGGTCTCACCACGCAGAGCCCGGCCCGGCAGTACTCGTTCTCGGACTTCCCGATGCCCGACGGCCTGCCCGAGTGGCCGACGGGCGAGCAGGTGCAGGCCTGGCTCGCCGCGTACGCCGCGGAGTTCGGCGTGCGCCCGCGGCTGGGCACCGAGGTCACCGCCGCCCGCCCCGACGGCGACGGCTGGGCGCTCTCCGTCGAGGGGTCGGAGGAGCGGTTCGACCGGCTCGTCGTCGCCAACGGGGTGTTCTGCGAGCCCGCCGTTCCCGCCTATCCCGGCGTCGGGGAATTCACGGCCGCCGGGGGGCGCCTGGTCGCGGGCACCGGTTTCCACGACGCCGAGGAGGCGCGCGGGCGGCACGTGCTCGTCGTCGGCTACGGGAAGTCGGCGTGCGACGTGACCGTGCCGATCAGCGGGGTCGCGGCCAGTACCGACGTGATCGCCCGGCAGGTGCTGTGGAAGGTGCCGCGCAGGATCGCGGGCGTCGTCAACTTCAAGATGCTGCTGCTCACCCGCATGGGCGAGGCGCTGTTCCGCTACGTCCGGCTCCGCGGGGTGGAGCGGTTCCTGCACGGCCCGGGCGACGGGCTGCACCGCCGGCTGCTCCGCTCCCTGGGCACGGTCTCGGTGCGCCAGTTCGGCCTGGCGCGCCACGACCTCGTGCCCCCGGGGTCCATGGAGGACATCGTCCGGGGCGCCATCGGGCTCGCGACGGAGGGCTTCTTCGAGGGCGTGGCCGAGGGCCGGATCACGGTCCGGCGCGACCGGACCATCACCCGCCTGCTCGCCCGCGACGGCGCCCCGCACGCCGAGCTCGACGACGGCGTCGTGCTGCCCGCCGACCTGGTCGTCTGCGCCACCGGCTTCACCCAGGGCGTGCCGTTCCTGCCGGACGCCGTGCGCGACGCCGTGCTCGACGACCGCGGCAACTTCGCGCTCTACCGCCAGATCCGCCCGGTCGGCGTGCCCGGGCTGTACTTCAACGGCTACAACTCGTCCTTCTTCAGCCCGCTCAACGCGGAGATGGCCGCGGTCTGGATCGCCGCCGACCTGGCAGGCGCCCTCGACCTCCCCGACGACGCCGCGATGGCGCGGGCCGTGGCCGAGCAGACCGCGTTCATGGACGCGGCCACCGACGGCCACCACTGCCGCGCCACGAAGATCATCCCGTTCTCGATGCACAACGTCGACGAGGTGCTCGGCGACCTCGACCTGCAGATCCCGGCGCGGGTCCGGGCGTCGCACTGGCTCAACCCCGTCGACCCGACCGCGTACCGGGGCGTCACGCCGGCGCTGCTGGCGCGGCTCGCCGCCCGACCGGCACCGCCGCGGGCGGCGGTCGAGCAGCCCGCGGTCCTGCCCTGAGCGATGAGTTCCTCCTCGGCGTCGGGTAGTACCGGGTGCAGGCCACCGACCCGAGGAGGAACCCCGTGCGCACGCTGGCGGTCACCGAGAACATCACGCTCGACGGCGTCATCGACATGTCCGGCGGGTGGTTCGACCCCCTCGCCGCCGGTCAGGACGACATCACCGCGGCCGGCGCGGAGCACCGCGCGGCGGCCGACGCCCTGCTCGTCGGGCGGAACACCTTCGAGTCGTTCCGGGGGTTCTGGCCGCAGCAGACCGAGGACCCGACCGGCGTCGCGGCCTACCTCAACGGCGTCGCGAAGTACGTGGTGTCGAGCACCCTCACGGACCCGCAGTGGGAGGGCTCGACGGTGCTGCGCGGGCCGCTCGCCGAGGAGGTGCGCCGGCTCAAGGAGGCGCCGGGGCGCGACATCGTCGCCACCGGCAGCACCCGGCTCGTGCGGGCCCTGATCGCGGAGGGACTGGTCGACGAGTTCCGGCTGTTCGTGTGCCCGGTCGTCGTCGGCACCGGCGACCGCCTGTTCGACGCGGCCGTGCCGTCGCTGCGCCTGCTGGAGACCCGCCCGTTCCGCTCCGGGACCGTGCTGCTGCGCTACGCGGTCGACTGAGTGGTTGAGAGGTGGACGACAGCGCCCTGTGCCAGACTTCTCGACGGTGGACACCGGCGGAGGGTGAGTGGACCAGATCGCGCTCGACCCGGCCGTCCGTGACGCCGTGTGCGATCCGGCGCGGCTGCGCGCGCTCGAGCAGTCCGGGCTCGGCTCCCGGTCGGACCCGGAGATGGAGCGCATCGCCACGCGCGTGCAGCGCTGGCTCGACGTGCCGGTCGCGCTGGTCTCGCTCGTGCAGCCCGAGCAGCAGGTCTTCCCCGGGTTCGTCGGCCTCCCCGAGCCGTGGGCGTCGCGCCGGGCCACCCCGCTGTCGCACTCGTTCTGCCAGCACGTCGTGGCCAGCGCCGAGCCGCTGATCGTCGAGAACGCCCCCGAGCACCCGCTGGTCCGCGACAACCTCGCGATCCCCGACCTCGGCGTCATGGCCTACGCGGGCATGCCCCTGACCGACACCGAGGGGCACGTGCTCGGGTCGCTCTGCGCGATCGACACCCGCCCGCGGCCGTGGACGCCCGGCCAGATCGAGGCGCTGCGCGACCTCGCGTGGGGCTGCTCGGTCGAGCTGCGCCTGCGGCTCGCGCGCTTCGACGCCGAGCAGGAGCGGGCCCGCCGCGACCTGCTGGAGGGCGATCTCCGGACGTCGTTCGACCAGAGCCAGTCGATGCTGCTCACCGCGCAGGCGTTCACCCGCACCGCCACGGTGACCGACGTCCGCGACCGGATCTCGGAGCTGGCCTCGGCCCGGGACGTGGTGGCGCCGAGCTACGTGGGCATCTCGCTGCTCGGGCCCGACGGGCGGCTGCACCGCTACGACGGCAACAGCGGGCTCGCCGCCGCCGACGGCACGGCCGGCGAGGCCGACGGGACGTCACCGGTCTACCGGCCCGAGGCCGACGTGCCGTCCGCGGCCTCGGTGCGGCTGGCCCGGATCGTGCACCACGGCGACCGCACCGACTTCGACGCCGCCTACCCCGCCCCGGCGCGGCGGCTGCTGCGCGACCTCGGCCTGCACTCGGTCGTCGCGGTGCCCCTGACCGGTGACTCCGGCGTCATCGGGTCGATGGTGTTGGGCTGGGACGAGCCCCGGCGCTTCGACCCCGTCGAGCTCCTGCCCCTCACCACGGTCGCCGGTTTCGCCGCGCAGGCCCTGCACCGCGCGGAGCTGCTGCAGCACCGCATCGGCGTCGCGCAGCAGCTGCAGAACGCCATGCTGTCCCCGCTGCCGGCGGTGCCGGGGCTCGTCATGGCCGCGCGCTACCGGTCGGCCGACTCCCGCGAGCACGTGGGCGGCGACTGGTACGACGCCGCCGTGCTCCCGGACGGCCCGTCGGGCGGGCGGGCCGTCGCGGTCTCCGTCGGTGACGTCCTGGGCCACAACCTGGGCGCCGCCACCGTCATGGGGCAGCTCCGCCCGATGCTGCGCCAGGCCTGCTGGGACCACGCCGGGTCGCCGCCCTCGCACGCGCTGGCCGCGCTGGAGTCGGCCACGGCCGGGCTCGGGCTCGGCGCGATGGGCACGGCCGTGCTCGCCCACCTGCGCGCCGAGCCGACCGGCGCGTGGACGGTGAGCTGGACGAACGCCGGGCACCCGCCACCCGTCGTCCTCGCCCCGGGCGAGCCCCCGCGGCTGCTCGAGGAGCACGACCACCTGTTCGGCGTCGCCGCGCTGGCGTCGTCCGCGCGGCACGACCACGAGGTCCGGCTGGTGCCCGGGTCGCTGCTGTTCCTCTACTCCGACGGCCTCGTCGAGCAGCGCGGCCGCGACATCGACGAGGGGCTCGACCGGCTCACGACCCTGCTCGACCGCCACCGCGACGTGTCCTGCCAGCGGCTCGTCGACGTCGTGGTGGAGCGGCTCGCGGCCGACGCGGCCGACGACGTGGTCGTGCTCGCGCTGCGGATCCCCTAGCCCGCTCAGCGACGGGCCGCCTCCAGCACCGGGCGCACCACCCGCTCGACCGTGGCGAAGTCCATCCCCATGACGTTCCGGGTGACGGCGACGGCCGTGCCGCTGTCGGGGTCGGCGCCCGCCCAGCTCCCCCCGGCTCCGGCCATCCCGAACACCCGCGAAGCCTCGTCCCACGGCAGACCCAGGGCGAACCCGAGGGCCCACCGGCTCTCGTCGCCGCCGTAGACCTGGTCGGGCCCCGACGACGACTGCACCGTCGCCACCGCGCGCCGCTCCGGCGACACGAGACGCACCCCGTCGACGTCGCCGAGCCAGCCCGCGTACAGCCGCGCCAGCGCCCGCGCGGTGACCTTCGCCCCGGCCGGGATGTCGGCGGCCAGCACGCGTGGGTCGCTGCCGAACGCGGCGTTCGGGAGCACCGCCAGTGGCGCGGCGCGGAACATCGGGAGGTCGTCGGGGAACTGCGAGAAGTCGACGTCGGACGGCGCGTCCTCCAGCACCGCGAGGTCGACGTCCTCCCCCTCCGGGATGCCGAACCGGATCTCGCCGGGGAGGCCGAGCACGGCGGTGAGGTCGTCGAGGGCCTCGGCGAGCGGGCGGCCGGTGACCCGCCGGACGATCTCGCCGCACAGGTGGCCGAACGTGTAGGCGTGGTAGCCGACCCGCGTCCCGGGCTCCCACCACGGCTCCGCGTCCTCGAGCGCGCGGACCATCGCGTCCCAGTCGCACACGTCGTCGACGGTCACGCCGGCCGGCAGCCCGGGCACGCCCGCGCTGTGGTCGAGGACCTGGCGCACGGTGATCGCGCCCTTGCCGTGGCGGGCGAACTCCGGCCACACCTGCGCGACGCGCGTGTCGTCGGCGAGCTCCCCGGCGTCGATCAGGCGGTGCACGAGCGTCGCCGTGGCGGCCTTGCCGATCGACCAGTTGGAGAACAGCGTCGACGGCGCCACCGGGCGTCCGGTGGCCGGGTCGGCGGTCCCCGCCGCCACGTCGACGACCCGCTGCCCGTCGACGTACGCCGCCACCTGCACGCCGCGCTCGGCGCCGGTGGCGATGAGCTCGTCGACGATCCCCGCCACCACGTCCTGGATGTCAGCCATGCGGGTACGGACCGGCCCCGCGCCGGGAACTCATCGCGCCGGCCAGCCCACCCCCGGTGCCGGGGCCGCGGCGACGCGCACCTGCCCCGTCCGCGGGCCGCCCCAGGGGTCGAGGTGGTTCCACACGGCCTCCATGACGAACAGGGTGCGGCCGTCGTCGCCGCCGAGCATGAGGGCGAACGCGCTGCGGTCGAGCGGGATGCGGTCCAGGACCTCGCCGCCCTCGGCGACGCGGACGCAGTCCTTGTCGTCCTCGGCGCGGCCGAAGGAGGCGGCGGAGGTCCAGACGGCGCCGTCGGCGTCGATGCAGATGCCGTCGGGGGTGACGCCGTCGGCCCAGACGCGGCGGTTCCCCAGGCTGCCGTCGTCGGCGATGTCGAAGGCCAGCAGCGTGTTCGCGAAGGAGTCGGCGACGATGAGCGTGGCCCCGTCGGGCGTCACGGCCATGCCGTTGCCGAACTGGATGCCGTCGGCCACCTGCCGCACCGCGCCGTCCGGGGTGACCAGGGCGATCACGCCGGGCACGAACTCGGCGGTGCCGGCGAAGAAGCCGAGGAGGTCGAAGTCGGAGCCGTTGACGTAGACGTTGCCCCGGCCGTCGACGACGAGCTCGTTCCAGCGCGACGCGATCCCGCTCAGGTCGGCGTGGACGACGATCTCCCCGTCGTCCTCGCGGCGCAGGAGCAGCCCGGGACGGCCCTTGGCGACGAGCAGCATCCGGCCGTCGGGCAGCCAGTCGACCGAGTGCGGGCCGAGGTCGTGGTCGGCGAGCACGACCTCCGCGGTGCCGTCGAGGTCGACGGCGACGATCTCGTCGGCGCCCCAGTGGCAGAACCAGAGGCGGCCGTCGTGCCAGCGGGGGGACTCGCCGATCACGAGGTCGGCGAGCAGGACGCGGGTGGTGGTGGCGGTGTCGGTCATGCCCTCCACACGCCGCGCCCCGGGCGATCTCGACCCCGCATTAGAGTGATCTGCGTCACACCGGTGGCCGCAGATCCGCGGGTCCCGGCCCTACCGTTCCCCGCCATGGACATCGCCTCGATCCGGCAGCACATCGTCGACACCCACCCCGGCACCAGCGTCCTCGAGGCGCACGGCGACCTGTACTTCGTCCACGATCCCGCCCGCGACCTCCCGCCCGAGCGGCAGCTGCCGTGGGCCACGATCGTGACCTCCGACGCCCACGACACGGCCTCCCGCCTCGACCGGCCCGGCGTCTTCCGCCTGAACCTCGGCCTGCCCAAGGCGCTGTTCGCGGACCTGTGGCCGGACGACGCCGAGCACGACCCCACCGCCCTCGACGTGCTGGTGCCGCACCCCGTCTACGGCCCGATGCACTGGGTGGCGGTGCTGAACCCGGACACGACCTGGCCGGCGGTCCGCGACCTGCTCGCCCACGCCCACGCCCTGGCCGAGCGGAAGTACGCCAACGCGTCGCGGCGGCGGGACGGGGCGTGAGGCGTCAGCGGTACACCATGGCTGTTCTCCGGCCGCCGAACCACCGTGGTGTGCCACTCACGCGCCTCGCGCCGTGACCCGTCTCACTCTGAGACCCGACGCTTATCCGCGGCCCCGCGTTGGCACCCGCGGGACATGACCCAGAGCGTGAACGACGCACCCGACCCCGACAGCGACGAGTTCCTGCAGGAGCAGAACACGGTCGACAAGCTCAGCCCGCCGGACACCTCCGCCGACGCCCCGGCCACGAACCCCGAGGCGATCGACACCGACCCGACGTCGGCCGACTAGAGCTCGAGCGCCCCGGCCAGGGCCCGCACCTGCGCCCTCCGGAAATCCCGCGACACCGCCGCCCGCGGCTCGATCCCGTCGAAACCGTGGTACGCGCCGGGGAAGACCTCCACCTCGCACGCCACGCCCGCCCCGCGCAGCCGCTGCGCGTAGGCGAGGTCCTCGTCGTGGAACAGGTCCAGGTCGCCGAGCCCGATCCACGCGGGCGGCAGGCCCGCGAGGTCCTCGTGGCGGGCGGGCGCGGCGAGCCCCGAGACGGCGCCGCCGAGGTAGGCCGCCCACCCGAAGCGGTTGGCGCGCTGGTCCCACACCCGGAAGGCGCTCTCGTCGACGTCGGTGCGCAGCGTCGTCCGGTCGTCGAGCATCGGGTAGGACAGCAGCTGGAACACCGGCGCCACCTCGCCGCGCTCGCGGGCCAGCAGCGCGAGCCCGGCGGCCAGGCCGCCGCCCGCGCTGGCGCCGCCGACCGCGATCCGGGCCCGGTCGACGCCGGGCAGCCCGGCGAGCGCGACCAGCCCGGCGTGGCAGTCCTCCAGCGGCACCGGGAACGGGTGCTCCGGGCTGAGCCGGTACTCCACCGACGCGACGACGACCTGCAGCTCCTCGCTCAGCGTCCGGCACAGGCCGTCGTCCTGCGCGGCGGTCCCGATCACGAAGCCGCCGCCGTGGACCCACAGCAGCGCGGCGCCGGTGGGCGAGGCCGGGCGGAACACCCGCAGCGACACGTCCGCGCCGGCCGCCACGACCTCGACCCCCTTCCCGGAGCCGGGGATCCGCCCGGCCAGGCCGGACAGGAACCGCACGGGCCGCAGCGTGCGCGGGCCGACGGCGCGGCGGGGCAGCCACCGGGCGAGGGTCAGGCTGGGGTGGAACGGCGAGTCCGGCACCGGCGGATCGTCGCACCGACCGGCGTTGACCGGTGGCGGCGCCGGGTGGACGATCGGCCGAACCCGCGGAGGAGGTCGCCGGATGGCTGTGTGGGACGTCGCCGCCCGGCCCGACCGGGAGCAGTTCGGCTACTGGCACGAGGTCATCTGCCAGGCCTTCGTCCCCCTGACGCCGAGCCGCGCCGAACGCGGCACCGGTTTCGCCGCGCGGGTGGAGACCCGCCCGCTGCACCGCGTCGTCCGCGCCAGCATCGCCTCCCAGCCGCAGCGGACGGCGCACGGCCCCGTCGACGTGGCCCGCACCGACGGCGCCTACTACTTCGTGAACCTGCAGCTGGCGGGCCGGTGCGAGGCGCGGCAGGGGCGCACGACGTCGGTGGTCGAGCCCGGGCAGTTCACCGTCGTCGACACGACCGAGCCCTACTGGTTCGACTTCGACGGCCCCTGGCGGATGCTGTCCTACCGCCTCCCCCACGAGCTGCTCGACGCCCGGCCCGGGCTGCTGGCCCCGCACCTGGGCCGCAACCGCGACGCCACCGGCGCCGGCGGCGTCGTGACGGCGCTGCTGGCCGCGCTGTGGGACGTCGACGACACGACGCCGCCCGGCGCCCGCGCCGACCTCGAGCTCGCGCTCGCCTCGGCCGTCTCCGCCGCACTGGCCGGGAGTCCCGCGCCGCGGGAGCCGCTGCGCGAGGTGCTGCGCGCCGAGGTCCTGCGGTACGTGCGGGCCCGCCTGGGCGACCGGTCGCTGTCGGTCGCAACGGTGTGCCGGCGCTTCGCGGTCTCCCCGCGCACCCTGCACGCCGCGTTCGCCGACGGCGGCGCGACGTTCGCCACGACCGTCCGCAGGCTGCGCCTGGAGCGCTGCGCCGCGCTGCTGGCCGATCCCGCCGTGACGGGCACGATCACCGAGGTCGCGGCGTCGGCCGGCTTCGACGACCCGGCGTCGTTCGCCCGCGCGTTCCGCCGGGAGTTCGGGTGCGCGCCCGGCGACGTGCGGCGCGGCGCACGAATCGCACGGGCACCGCGCACGATCTGACGAGACCGGCCGCCCCGGTGCGGGCGACCCTGGCTGCTCCGCCGTCCCGAGGAGCCCGATGTCCGTCTCGTTCTCGCTGTCGCCCGAGCAGGAGCAGCTGAAGAAGGCCGCACGCGCGTTCGCCGAGGCCCACCTGCGCGACCTCGCCGCCGCCGTCCGCGCCGAGCCCGACCCCGCCCGCCGGGCCGCGCTCGCCCGTCCCGCCTTCGAGCGCGCCGTCGAGGCCGGGTTCCTCAAGGGGTTCGTGCCCGTGCCGTTCGGCGGGGCCGCGACCGGCGGCGTGGACGCGGCCGTGCTCATCGAGGAGTGGGCCGCCCACAGCCCGGACTTCGTCATCTCGATGGCCGGCCCGCTGATCGCGCTCGCCCCGGTCTACCAGGTGGGCACGCCCGAGCAGATCCGCCGGTTCGTGGCCCCGTTCCTCGCCGACTCCGGCGCCCCTGTCGCGGCGATGGCGTACTCCGAGCCCGGCGGCAGCGCCAACTTCGACGCCCCCGCCCCCGCGGAGGGCACCCGGACCACCGCCGTCCACGACGGCGACGACTACGTGATCAACGGCCGCAAGGCGTGGGCCTCGCACCTGCCCGGCTGGGACGGCGACGGCCCCGACGTGATGACGATCGTCTGCCGCGCCCCGGGCGGGGTGTCGCTGGTGGTCGCCGAGCGGGAGCACCTCGCCGGGCGCATCGAGGTCGAGGAGGTCTACGACCTGCCCGGCCTGCGCGGCTGCCTCACCGCGCGGGTCCGCCTGGTCGACGTCCGCGTGCCCCGGGCCAACCTGCTCGGCGAGGAGGGCCAGGGCGTGGCGCTGACCCGGAACGCGTTCGTCGGGAGCGGCGCCTCCATCGGCACGTTCGCCGTCGCGGCGATGCGCGAGGCCTTCGACGTCGCACACCGCTTCGCCACCACCGAGAAGCGCGGCGGCGCCGTCCCGATCATCGAGCACCAGTCCGTCGCCGACCTCCTGGCCGACGCCAAGAGCCGCATCGAGGCCGTCCGCCTGCTTTCCTGGCGCGCCCTGGACGCCGCACTGTCCGGGCACCCGTCGGGCCTGGAGTGGGCCCTGCACGCCAAGGTGCTCGGCTCCGAGACCGGCGTCGAGGTGATCACCAAGCTGATGGGGGTGGTCGGCGTCTCGGCCTACGACGAGCGGTTCCCGCTGGTCCGGTACCTGAACGACGCGCTGGCCTACCCGGTGATCGAGGGCTCCAACACCGGGGTCCGGCGCCGGCAGCTGCAGGAGCTGCTGCGCGCCCCGGGCTACGACCCGCTGGCCGCCTCCGGGATGGGCTGAGCCGGGATGGGCTGAGCCGGGATGGGCTGAGCCGGGATGGGCTGAGCCGGGCTCAGCCGCGCATCCGGCCGGTGTCGAGCAGCTGCTGGGCGACGTCGGCGATGCGGCGGCGGTCGTGGCGGGCGGCGCGGCGCAGCACGTCGAACGCGGCGACCGCGCCCACCCCGTCCCGGCCCATCAGGAACCCCACCGCGCGCTCGATGACCACGCGGTAGTCCAGCGCGTACTGCAGCTGGGAGGCGAGCTCGTCGGCGCTGTGGGCCCGCAGCGCGGCGTGCATCGTCGCCTCGATGACGTCGGCGTAGCGCTGCAGCGCGGCGATCTCCGTGTCGTCCCAGACGCCGGGCTCGGAGCGGTAGACGTCGAGCGAGCCGACGACGATCCCGCTCAGGCGCACCGGCACGCCGAGCATCGCGCGCACCCCCAGCTCCTCGACGGCGGGCCGGTCGGCGGGCCACCGCTCGTCGGTGACCAGGTCCTCCGTCGCGACGACGCGGTTGTGCACGAACGTGTCGACGCACGGGCCCTGCCCGGTGTCGCTCTGGATCAGCTCCAGCTCGCGCCCCGGGCCGTCGCTCGCCGCGACGTAGCGCAGGGTGTTCTGCTCGTCGGCGACCATCAGGCCGCTCCCGGTGACGTCGAACAGGTCGACGCAGGCGGTGACGGTCTCCCGCAGCGCCTGCTCCAGCGCCTGGTCCCGCACCCCGCTGAGGCGGCGCAGGCTCGCACCCAGGGTCTCCGGGTCGATCTCCGGCACGGTGGGCCTCCTCCCGGTACGACGGACGGTCACGACGGGTCGACGGGCTCCGCGCGGGAGCGGCTCGCGAGGGCGGCCTGGCGCAGTACGGCCCCGACGGCGACGGCGTAGGCCTGCACGGCCCGCACCTCGTCGTCGGTCCACGCCGAGGGCTCGATGCGCAGAGCGTTGAAGTTGCCGACCACGACACCGTCGACGAGGACCGGCACGGACAGTACTGCGCGCGCCGCGTGCGCGCCGTCCGCGTCGCGGAGCAGCTCCCACACCCGCGCGTAGTCGGGGGCCTCGGCGACGTCCGGGACGAGGACGGGACGGCCCAGCCGCACCGCGTCGGTGCCCGGGCCGGCTCCGGCCTCGATCTGGGCGTCCTCGAGCGACCGGCCCGCCGCCCCGCTCGCGCCCAGCACGCGGAGCTCGTCGCCGTCGTCGAGCAGCATCACCCCGACGTCGTCGACCGCGAGGACCTCGACGGCCGCGTCGAGCACCGTCCCCATCCTCCGGGCCAGCTCGTCATCCGCCCGGCCCGGACTGCCGGTGTCCATCGTGCGGGGCTCCCCTCCGCCGTCGCGCGTCGTGCCCGTCGACGGGGGGCGTACCCGATCCCCGTCCGCCTACCGCGAGGACGGCGTCCTCCCGGTCGTGCAGCAGCGGGAGCCCGGGGAACCAGCGGGTGACGTGACGGGCGATCGCCGGGTTCAGCCCGGCCACGGCCCAGGTCCGGCCGCGGGCCGCGGCCGCCTCGACGGCCTCGGCCAGCACCTGCATCCCGTGCGCGGAGACGAACAGGTCGGTGACGTCGACCACCACGCGCTCGTAGCCCCGCGACCGCACCAGCGACGCCAGGCACGCGGCCACCTCGTCCTGGGTCGCCAGGTCGATGTCGACCTGCAGGCGCACCACCTGCACCCCGGGCGCGGCTCCGACCGAGCGCACCCCGACTATCCCGTCCACCGTCCGACCCCCGCATGCAGCACACGCACACCGGCGCACGCGGACACAGGGCGGGCGATCAGCGGTGCAACCCTACCCGGTGCGGGGGCCGGCCCGCGACCACCCGTCGACCCTCGCGCCGGCACGCCGGGCACGACATGATCGGGACGACCCCCAGGAGGACACCCGATGCCCGGTCCCAGCCTCGCCACCCGCCTCGGCGGCCTCGTCGCCGACGCCGCACTCGGGCTGCCGCTGCGCGCGAGCGCCTACGACGTGCAGCGCGACCTCGCCGTCCCCGTCGCCGAGGGGGTGACGCTGCTCGGGGACCTCTACCGGCCCTCGCGCGCCTCCGGCCCGCAGCCGGTGGTCCTGATCCGGCTGCCCTACGGCCGCGCGGGCCTGTTCGCGCACGCCTTCGTCACGCCGTTCGCCCGGCGCGGCCTGCAGGTCTTCGTGCAGTCCACGCGCGGGACGTTCGGCTCGGGCGGCCACTTCCGGCCCTTCACCGCCGAGCACGACGACGGCCTCGCCACCGTCGCGTGGCTGCGCGAGCAGCCCTGGTGCGACGGCCGCGTCGCGACCACCGGCGGCAGCTACTTCGGGCACACGCAGTGGGCCGTCGCCCCCTACGTCGATCCGCCGCTCGTGGCGGTCTCCCCGCACATCACGGCTTCGAAGATCACCCGGGCGTTCTACGAGAACGGCGCGCCGCTGCTGCACACGGCGCTGACCTGGTCGGCCCAGATCGGGCGCCAGGAGGTCGGCGGTGCGCTCGGGCCCCTGCCCGACCCGCGCGTCGAGGCCCGGGTCCGGCGGGCCATGCGCCGGCTGCCCCTGCAGGCCGCCGACACCACCGCGGTCGGCGCCCCGGTCGCGTTCTGGCGCGACTTCGTCACCCACGCCGAGCCCGCAGACCCGTTCTGGTCGGTCGCCGACCACGACGGCGCCGACTTCTCCCGGATGCCGCCGGTCAACATGGTCACCGGCTGGTGGGACCTGTTCGCGGCGGGCCAGCTCGACGACTTCCGCCGCCTGCGCGAGGCGGGCGTCGAGGCCCGGATCGTGGTCGGCCCGTGGCTGCACGGCGAGCCCGGCGAGCTCCGGGCGATCCTGCGCAGCGACGTCACGTGGCTCAGCCACCACCTGCTCGGCGGCCCGCCCCCCGCGGGCGCGCCCGTGCGCCTGTTCCTGCAGCAGGCCGACCGCTGGCTCGACCTCGACGCGTGGCCCCCGCCCGCGGCCCGGCCCGTGCGCCACCACCTGCGCGCCGGCGGCGGGCTCACCGAGGAGGCCGGGCCCGCCGACGCCGAGCCCAGCCGCTTCGTCCACGACCCGGCCGACCCGACCCCGACCGTCGGCGGGCCGACGCTCAAGCCCCCGGGCAAGCAGGCCGACAACCGCGCCGTGGAGGCGCGCCCGGACGTGCTCGTGTTCACCGGGCCCGTCCTCACCGCCGACGTCGACGTCGTCGGCCCGGTGCGCGCGCGGGTGCACGTCCGCCCCTCGCTCGAGCACGCCGACGTGTTCGTGCGCCTCTGCGACGTCGACGCCGAGGGCGTGTCGCGCAACGTCGTCGACGGCATCCGGCGCCTCGACCCGCGCACCGTCCCCGGGCCGGACGTCAGCGTCGGCGAGGACGGCGTGCTCGCGGTCGACGTCGAGCTGTTCCCGACGGCGTACCGGGTGCGGGCCGGGCACCGGCTGCGGGTGCAGGTCAGCGGCGGGGCGTTCCCGCGCTTCGCCCGCAACCCCGGCACCGGCGAGCCGCTGGGCACCGCGACGGCCGGGCAGCCGTGCCGGTTCGAGGTGCACCACGACGCGGCGCACCCCTCGCACGTGGAGATGCTCGTGCTGCCGTGACGGTGCTGCCGTGACGGGCTACCGGGCGCGCTCCCCGCGCAGCAGGTAGCGCTGCACCTTGCCGCTCGGGGTCTTGGGCAGGGCGTCGACGAAGTGCACGCGCCGGGGGTAGGCGTGCGCGGCGTAGCGGGTCCGGACGAGCTGCTGCAGCTCGGTCGCGAGCTCGTCGTCGCCGGTGCGGCCGTTGAGCACGACGAACGCCTCGGCGACCTCGCCGCGCACCTCGTCCGGCACGCCGACGACGGCGCTCTCGGCCACGTCGGGGTGCAGGGCGAGCACCGACTCGATGTCGAACGGCCCGATCCGGTAGCCGGCCATGAGGATCACGTCGTCGTCGCGGCCGGTGAAGTAGAGGTGGCCGTCGGCGTCCATCGAGCCGCTGTCGCCGGTCAGGTAGAAGGCGCGGTCGGCGGTGAACCGCTCGGCCGACTTCTCCGGCGCGCCGTCGTAGCCGGTGAACCACATCAGGCGGCTGGCCGGCACGTCGACGACGACCCGCCCGACCTCGCCGGTCGGCGCCGGCCCGTCGCCGTCCTGCTCCAGCACGGCGAGCACGAACCCGGGCATCGCCCGGCCCATCGACGACGGGCGGACCTCGGCGCGGACATCGGGGTGGTGGCCGTTGATCGCGACCATGCCCAGCTCGGTCTGGCCGTAGTGGTCGAGCACGGCGACGCCCAGCGCGCCCTCGGCCCAGCGGACCACGTCCGGGGTGAGCGGCTCCCCCGCGCTCGACGCCGCCCGGAGCACGAGACCCTCGGGCGTCGGGAGGCCGGCGGTGCGCAGCGCCCGGAACACGGTCGGCGCGGCGGCGACGTTCGTGACGCGCTGCTCGTCGAGCACCCGCCAGAACACCGCCGGGGTGAAGTTCGACTCCAGCAGGACCGTGCGGCGCCCGGCCGCGAGCGGGGCGCAGAGCGCGTAGTAGAGCCCGTAGGCCCAGCCCGGGTCGGCGGCGTTCCAGTAGACGTCGTCGGCGCGGACGTCGAGCCCGAACTCCAGGTACGCCACGAACGACGCCAGGGCACGGGCCGGCACGACGACGCCCTTGGGCTTGCCGGTCGTGCCCGAGGTGTAGAGCTGCAGGAACGGGCCGTCCGGACCCTGGACCGCGGGCGGAGCGCCGGTCGGCTGCGCCGCCGCGAGGTCGTCGAAGGACAGGTCGCCCTCGCGCGCCCCCTCCCCGACGGTGACGATCCGCCAGGGCGCGTCGGCCGGGACGTCCGGGCCCGGATCGAGCTTGGCGCGCTGCGAGCCGTGGCAGACGAGCACGGTCGCGCCGCTGGCCTCCAGCCGCAGGACGATCCCCTGCGCGGCGAAGGCGGTGAACAGCGGCACGTAGACCGCGCCGAGGCGCCACAGCGCGACCACGACGACCGGCAGCTCGACGCCCTTGGGCAGCAGCGCCGCCACGCGCGTCCCGGGGCCGACGCCGAGCTCCGCGAGCCCGGCCGCGACGGCCTCGGACCGGCGGCGCAGCTCGCCGTAGGTGAGGTCGACCGACCCGGCGTCGCCGACGACGGTCACCGCGACGGCGTCGGGGTCGTGCCGGTCGCAGAGCAGGTGCGCCACGGACAGGTCCGCCGCCCCGTACTCCTCGATCAGCGTCTCGACCCGCTCGCTCGCGGTCATGGACCCACCCCGTTCCCCGTCGTCGTCGGTGCTCGCGCGCCGCGACGCTACCGGGCGGGGCTCAGCGGGCGACGAGTCCCACGAGCGTGCCGTGGCCGACGACGTGCCCCTCGGCGGCGGCGCGGAGCTCCTCGGCGCTCACGCCCTCCTCCAGCCCGAGCCGCTGGTCCAGCGCCAGCAGCCGGAAGATCATCCGGTGCGAGTCGCCCACCGGCGGTTCCGGTGCGCGCCAGCCGACCGCGCCGTCGTCGGCCCGGCCCGCGACCGCGCCGGCCGGCAGGTCCGCGGCCGACGGGATCCCCGACTCCGTCGACGGGATGCCCGCGGCCAGCCAGTGCACGGCGTCGCCGGCGTCGCGGTCCTCGCACAGGACGGCGAGCTCGACCGCGTCGTCGGGCACGTCGGTCCACTGGAGCGCCGGGCCGTCGCCCACCGACTCGGCGGGCACGAGCCCGTGGTCGACGAACGCGGTGCTGCGCAGGACGATCGAGCGCGGGTCCCCGTCGCCGCCGTCCGTGCCGGCGTCGGCGCCGCCGCGCGGGCCGGCGGCGCGGTCCGGGTCGCCGAGGGTCACCGGGGGGTTCTCGCGCTGGAGCTCGGCGTTGGCCGCGGCGTCCGCCTTGCCGTCGTTGGTGTGCTGCGTCCCGTCCTGGTCGTACTGCGCGCGGAGCCTGGTCCGCTGCACGTCGTAGGCGTGGCTGCCCGGGTTCGGCATGGTTCCTCCTCACGTCGGGGGCCCGGGATACCCGGCCGGCGCGGGCCCACGCCCACCCGCGGCCGGGTCCTCAGGCCGGCGGGGGCTGCAGCCCGGCCAGCCAGACGTCGGTCAGGCCGTCGAGGACGTTCTCGCGCGTGAAGTCGCCGTGCTCCCCGTCGACCGGCATCTCGAAGGCCAGGACGCCGCGGAACTGGTTGGTCAGCAGCGCGATCCGCGTGCGCGCCTCGTGCCGGCGGGCCTGCGGCCAGCGCTCCAGCCAGCGCGGCATGCGCTCGACGAAGGAGTCCACCGAGCGGTAGGACTCCGGCCCGCCGAACGCGTCGGCCGCCGTGAGCACCGCGCGGTTGTCGACCATCCACTGCAGGGCGCGCGCCATCCAGTCGCGCATCGCCGCGCGCGAGCCCGTCGCGAGGACCCCGTCGAGCTCGGCGTAGAACGCGCGGGTCTCCACGAGCAGGCGATCGCCGAGCTCGGCCACGACGTCGGACTTCGTGCGGAAGTGCAGGTAGAACGTGGCCCGGCTGGCCCCGGCGGCGCCGACGATGTCGTCGACGGTGGCGGCGGGGTAGCCCTTGCGGTCGAAGACCTCGGCGCCCGCGCGCAGCAGCCGTTCACGGGTGTAGGCGCGCTGCTGCACGCGCAGCGGTGCCGGCTGCGTCATCGGCGGATCCTAGCCGCGCCACGAGCGCGAACCGCTCGCCCATTGACTGGACACAGTGTCCATCTTAGCGTCGTGCGTCACACCCCTCGACGTTCGGAGCAGCCGTGAACGACCACCCCACCCCGGTCCCCGAGGAGGTCGACGTCGCCGTCGTCGGCGCCGGGTTCGCCGGCCTCTACGCCCTGCACCTGATGCGGCAGCAGGGCCGGAGCTGCCACGTCTTCGAGGCGGCGGGCGACGTCGGCGGCACCTGGTACTGGAACCGCTACCCCGGGGCGCGGTGCGACGTGGAGAGCGTCGACTACTGCTACTCGTTCTCCGAGGAGATCCACCGCGAGTGGGCGTGGAGCGAGCGGTTCGCGACGCAGCCCGAGATCCTGCGCTACGCCGAGTTCGTCGCCGACCGGCTCGACCTGCGCCGCGACATCTCCTTCGGCGCGCAGGTCAGCTCGGTCGAGTGGGACGAGGGGTCGTCCACCTGGACCCTGGCCACCCGGGACGGCCGCGGCACGCGCGCCCGGTTCGTCGTCGCCGCGGTCGGGCTGCTCTCGGCGTCGAACACCCCGGCGATCCCCGGCCTCGACCGCTTCGCCGGGCGCGTCCTGCACACCGGCCACTGGCCGCACGAGGGCGTCGACTTCTCCGGGCGGCGGGTGGCCGTCGTCGGCACCGGGTCGTCGGGCGTGCAGGTGATCCCCGAGATCGCGGCGGCCGCGGCGCGCACCACGGTGTTCCAGCGCACCGCCAACTTCGTCATGCCGGCGCGCAACCGCCCGCTGACCGCGCGGGAGGTCTTCCACGCGCAGGGCGACCGCGAGTTCATCCGGCAGCAGGCCGAGGTGTCGGTCGCGGGCTACTACACCGCGGGCACGGGCCGCTCGGCCCTGGAGGACACCCCCGAGCAGCGGGCGGCGGAGCTCGGGCGGCGCTGGGAGATCGGCGGCACCGAGTTCGTCGGCACCTACGCCGACGTGGCCACCTCGCGCGAGGCCAACGCGATCGTGTCCGAGTTCGTCCGCGAGCGGATCCGGGAGACGGTGCGCGACCCGCAGGTCGCCGCCCGGCTCGAGCCGCACGACCACCCGATCTCGTCGAAGCGGCCGACCGTCGGCACCGGCTACTACGAGACGTTCAACCGCGAGACCGTCGAGCTCGTCGACGTCCGCGCGGAGCCGATCGTCGAGATCACCGAGCACGGCGTCCGCACCGCGACCGGCGAGTACCCGGCCGACGACCTGGTGATGGCCACCGGCTACGACGCCATGACCGGCCGCTGACCCGCATGGGCATCCGGGGCCGCGAGGGCCTCGCCCTCGCCGACGCCTGGGCCGACGGGCCGCGCAGCTACCTGGGCCTGGCCACGGCCGGGTTCCCCAACCTGTTCACCGTCACCGGCCCGCTCAGCGCCACCGCCCTCACCAACGTCATGCGCTCCATCGAGCACCACGTGGAGTGGATCGCCGCCTGCCTGGAGCACCTGCGCCGCGAGGGCGTCACGACGATCGAGGCCGATCCCGCCGCCCAGGAGCAGTGGGACCAGCAGGTCGCGCACGTCGGCAGCTACACCTTCTACCCCGAGGTCGCGTCCTGGTACACGGGCGGCAACATCGAGGGCAAGGCGCGCAAGCTGATGATGTGGGTCGGCGGCCTGAACACCTACAAGCAGGTCTGCGCGTTCGTCGTCGACGGCGGCTACATCGGCTTCCGGCTCGACGACCGCGAGCCGGCGCAGCCCCCCGAGGCCGTCGCGGACGTGGTGCCCGCGCCGGCCCCGGAGGACCTCACCGCCGCAGCGGCGACGCCCTGACCGTCCCCCTCGTGGTCAGTGCGCGGGCGCGAGCTCCCCGAGGAACGCGGTGAGGATCCTCGCCAGGTCCTCGGGGCGCTCGATGTGCAGGCCGTGGCTCGATCCCGGCCCGGTGACGAGCTCGTAGCGCGCACCCGGGATGGCGTCCGCGACCTTCTTGGCCTGCCACGGCGGGGTGAGCAGGTCCTGCTCCCCCACGACGACGAGCGTCGGGGCCGTGATGGCGCCGAGCCGGTCGATCGTGTCGTGGGCGAGGTCGGCGTCCCACTGCTCGACGGTGACCTGCATCTGCTCCTCGTTCTGCGGGAACGCGGGCAGCATCGGCTCCAGCATCGCGCCGAAGTCCGGGTGGTCGAGCAGCTGCGGCGAGAAGGCGATGCCGGCCGTGGCCAGCGCCGACTCCATGTCCCGGTGCACATAGGGCAGGCGCAGCGCGGTGAGCACCGAGCGCTGGAACCCGTCGGCGCGGCCCCACGTCGCGTACATCAGGGCGGACGCGACCTGGTCCGGGTGGGCCAGCGCGAGCTCCTGCACCACCGCCGACCCGAGCGACCACCCGAGCACGTGCGCCCGGGGGATCTCGAGCGCCTCCAGCAGGGCGGAGGCGTCCTCGGCCAGCGAGGCGACGGTGATCTCACCGGTGCCGCGGTCGCTGCCGCCGAGGCCGCGGTTGTCGAAGGCGATGACCTGGTGGGTCTGTGCGAGGCGGGACGACAGCTCGCCCCACAGCGCGATGGCGCCGGACGTGCCCATCACCAGCAGCAGCGGCTCGCCGCTGCCGGTGATCTCGTAGTTCAGGGTGACTCCGGTGCGGACGGGGATCTGTGGCACGGGTACTCCTCGGTGCGGGGGGTGGGGTCAGCGGTACTGGAGGCCGTCGTCGATGTCGGCCTCGGGGAGCGAGACGCGCTCGTGGTCGTGCTCGTGCATGTGGGTCCACGGGTCGCGGTCGCTCTGCTTGAACATGCGGTCCTGGGAGCGCAGGACGTACCCGGGGTTGAAGTTGTCCGGGTCGCTCCAGGGCAGCAGCGGCAGGCCCTCGTCCTCGGGACGCAGCGTCGGGACGACGGTGGACGCACCGCGCTTGGCCATGCGCTCGAAGATCCGGCCGACGACGTCGTTGACCAGGTCGACGCGCAGCGTCCAGCTGTGCCGGAAGTAGCCGAAGGCGTACGCCATGTTCGGGACGCCGCTGATCATGATCCCGCGCCAGGTGACGCGCTGCGAGAAGTCCACGGGCTGGCCGTCGAGGCGGAACGGGATGTCGCCGAACACCGAGAGGTTGAACCCGGTCGCGGTGACGACGATGTCGGCCTCGAGCACCTCGCCCGAGGAGACCTGCACGCCCTTCTCGGTGAACTCGGTGATCGTGTCGGTGACGACGGCCGCCTTGCCCTCGCGCATCGCGGCGAACAGGTCGCCGTCCGGCACGAACGCGATCCGCTGCTGCCAGGGCCGGTAGCTCGGGGTGAAGTGCTTCTCGATGTCGGTGCCCTCGGGCAGCAGCGGCCGGATGGACTCGACGAGGAACGCGTGCAGCTGGTCGGGGTCCTCGAGGCCCGTCGTGGCCAGCCAGTCGAGCTGCTGGACGTACTGGCGGCGGAGGATCTCGTGCGTCCAGTCCGGCGGCAGGTCCAGCGGGGCCAGCATCGTCGCGAGCTCGTGCACCGACGGGGCGGGGAACCAGTACGACGGCGAGCGCTGCAGCATCGTCACGTGCTCGGCGGTCTGGGCCAGTGCGGGCACCACGGTGGCGGCGGTCGAGCCGGAGCCGATGACCACGACCTTCTTGCCCGCGTGGTCCAGGTCGGCCGGCCAGGCCTGCGGGTGCACGATCGTGCCCTCGAACCGCTCGGTGCCCGGCCACTCGGGCGTGTACGGCTCGTCGTGGTTGTAGTAGCCCTGGCACATCCACAGGAACGACGCGGTGAGCTCGAGCTCCTCGCCGGTGTCGGTGCGCAGGACCCGGGCGGTCCACCGGGCCTCCTCCGACGACCAGTCCAGCGACGTCACCTTGTGGTGGTAGCGGATCCGGTCCGCGAGCTCGTCCTCCTCGATGACCTCGTCGAGGTACTCGAGGATCGCGTCACCCGCGGCGATCGACGCCCCGCGCCACGGCTTGTGGCGGTAGCCGTAGGTGAAGAGGTCGCTGTCGGAGCGGGCGCCCGGGAAGCGGTGCGTCCACCAGGTCCCACCGCGGGCGTCCTGGGCCTCGAGCATCACAAAGGACCGCTCGGGGAACTCCGTCCGCAGCCGGTGGGCGGCCCCGATGCCGGACACCCCCGCTCCGACGATCAGGACGTCGACGTGCTCGGTCCCACTGGTGCTCTGCGCCTGGTCGGCCGTTGCGGCACGGGTCATATCCGGGTTCCCCCTGAGTCGACGATGACGGGATGACCCGACGGTAGGACCTGCCTTCGCGACCCCCGTGTCCGAACTTCGGACGGTTCCGCCCTTGACCTGTGACGCATAGTGTGACGAGGGCGACAAGGAGGTACGCGGGAATGGGTGATGTCCTCGCTCGGCGCAGGCTCCTCACGTCGGCGAGGGCCCGGCTCCTGGACCACCCCGACGCCGACCTCCCGGGCATCCCGGACCAGGTCGCGGCGTCCTGGCGCCGCAGCGTCGCGAGCGGCGTCGACCCCACGGTCGTCACGAACCTGCACCACCCCGGCCTCGACGTCGAGTCGCGGCTCGTGCGCTGCGCCCGGCCCGTCGTCGAGCAGCTGGCCGAGCAGATCGGGGCCGTCCCGGTGTGCGTCGTGCTCACCGACGACCGCGCCCGCCTGCTCGTCCGCATCGACACGACGGCCGCGATCGGGCGCGCCGCCGACGAGAACTCCTTCGCGCAGGGCTACGGCTACGAGGAGGGCGCGGTCGGCACCAACGGCGTCGGCACCGTCCTGGAGGCCGGCCGGTCGGTGCACGTCGTCGGCGCCGAGCACTTCGTGGAGTCGCTGCACCCCTACGCGTGCGCCGGCGCCCCGGTGCGCGACCCGTTCACCGGGCGGGTCGAGGGCGTGCTCGACGTCAGCTGCCGGGCCGAGCACTCGTCGCCGATCCTGCACTCGCTGGTCGTCTCGGCCGCCACCCGCATCCAGGACGCGCTGCTGCAGGACCGCGACCGGGGGCAGCAGGCGGTGTTCGACCTCTACGCCCGCGTCGACGCCCGCGCCCGCCGCGCGGTGCTCGCGGTGGGCCGGCGGACGGTGCTGGCCAACACCCTGCTGCACACCCTGCTCGACCCGGGCGACCTCGCCGCGCTGCAGGACCACGCGCGCTTCCGGATGGTCCGCGAGCACGACGTCGACGACCGCCTCGACCTGCCGTCGGGGGTGCGGGTGCGCATGCGCGGCACCGTGGTCACCGTGGGCAGCTCGGTCGCCGGCCTGGTCGCGGCGGTCTCCGTGCTGCGGGAG
This sequence comes from Pseudonocardia broussonetiae, assembly GCF_013155125.1. Taxonomy (NCBI): domain Bacteria; kingdom Bacillati; phylum Actinomycetota; class Actinomycetes; order Pseudonocardiales; family Pseudonocardiaceae; genus Pseudonocardia; species Pseudonocardia broussonetiae. The sequence continues at coordinate 1,102,405 of NZ_CP053564.1, forward strand.
GCCGACGGGATCGCGCTGCCCCGCAGCGTCGAGCGGCCGCTGCCCGAACCGGCGAGCTCCAGCCCCGCCTGGCGGGGGGCGTGGACGTCGGCCGCGGAGGCGCTCCGGTCGGGGGCGCCGCTGCTCGTCGTCGGCGAGTCCGGGAGCGGGCGCCGCCGGCTGCTCACCGACCTCGACCGCGCGCTGCACGGTCCGGGGCACGTCGTCGAGATCGGCCCCGCCTCCGCCGACGCCGCCGACCGCGTCCGCCGCGCCGGGCCGTCACCGCTCGTCGTGCTCGCCGACGTCGACCGCTGGGACGGCGTGCCGCCCGGCCTGAACGCCGCGCTGCACGCGCACCGGGCCCGGCTCGCCGCGACCACCGCCGGCGGCGCGCGCCACGGGGCGGCGGTCGCCGGGGTGCTGGCCGGGTTCCGGCGCTCGGTGACGGTGCCGCCCCTGCGCAACCGGTCGGGCGACCTGCCGTCGCTGGTCACCGACCTGCTGGCCGACCTGGCGCCCGGCCGGGACGCGCGGCTCTCGGCCGAGGCGCTGCGCGCACTGGCCCGGCACAGCTGGCCGGGCAACGTGCGGGAGCTGCGCGACGCCCTCGGGGCGGCCCTGCTGCACCGCCCGGTGGGGATGGTGGAGGTCGGCGACCTGCCCGCGTCCTGCCAGAGCGCCCCCCGCTCGGCGCTGCGCCCGGTCGACCAGGCCGAGCGCGACGCGATCGTGCTGGCGCTGCGCGAGTCGGCCGGCAACCGGGCGGCGGCGGCCGCGGCGCTGGGCGTGGCCCGGTCGACGCTCTACCGCAAGATCGCGCAGTACGGGATCACCGCCTGACGCGCCTGCCTCAGGTCCGTTCCGCGAAGCGGACGAGGGCCTGCTGCGCGTCCCGGTACGACGTCGCCGCCACCGGGGGCTCGCCGGCGCGGATCGCCGTCGCCACCCCGACCGCGGCGTCGAGGGCGGCGCGGTAGGGCAGCGAGCCGGTGCTGACGCGGCGGACGCCCAGGCCGCCCAGCTCGTCGAGCGTGCGGCCGGGCACGGCGAGGACGTTGACGGGCACCGGGATCGCCGCCGCCAGCTCGCGCAGCTCGCCGGGGTCGGTGGCGCCGGGGACGAAGACGCCGTCGGCGCCGGCCGCGACGTAGACCTCGGCCCGCCGGAGGACGGCCGGGACGGTCGCGTCCTCGCCCAGCCAGTAGTCGTCGACGCGGGCGTTGATGAAGATCTCCGGGCACCGCTCCCGGATCGCCGCGATCTTCTCCGCGTGCGCCGCGGGGTCGACGAGCCGGCCGTCGGTGCCGTCCTCGACGTTGACGCCCGCGCACCCCAGCCCGGCGACGTAGGCCGCGACCTCCTCGGGGTCGTCGGAGTACCCGTCCTCGACGTCGGCGGACACGTGCGCGTCCAGCGGCGCGAGCGCCCGCACCAGCGCCGCGGTGGCGTCGCGGCTGGCGCGGCCGCCGTCCGGCCGGCCCGCGGCGGCGCCGACCCCGAAGCTCGTCGTGCCCACCGCGGGGAAGCCCGCGTCGACGAACGCGACCGCCGACGCGACGTCCCAGGCGTTGGGCAGCAGCAGCGGGCGCTCACCCCTGTGCAGGTCGTGGAAGCGCGGTCGCCGGGACTCGGTGGGCACGGGCGGCTCCTGTCGTCGGGGTCACCTCGCGATCGCCAGGCGCTCCTCCACGCGGTCGGGCAGGCGCAGGCGTTCGGGAGCTGCAGTGTGCAGCACCGCGGACAGCTCGGCGCCCTCCGGAACCCCGCCGGGGTGCCGGTCGTGGAGGGTGAGGGTCACGAGCTCCCAGCCGCGCGGGTCGATGCCGTACGCCCCCAGCTGCGCCTCCCCCACGGCGACGGCAGACGCCAGCCGGGCGTCGGTCGCGCGGGCCATCCCGACGATGTCTACGTCAGCTGCCAGCGCGGTCTTCCGGCGTACCGCGTGAGACGGCGGGGTCGGCCAGTCCGGCGCGGGGTCCATCAGGTGCCCGGTGGCGGCGACGCGGTCCCGGATGATCCGCATGTCGTAGTCGGCGGGCAGGGTGACCTCGTACTGCATCGCGATCACCGGGCGACCTCCAGTCCCCTCAGCAGCGCGAGCAGCCCCCGGACGGCCGCGGCGAACCGCTCCTCGTCGAGCTCGGCCCGCGCCAGCACGTACCCGCCCTGCAGGGTCGCCAGGATCGTCCCGGCGAGGTCGTCGGGCGCGATCTCGCCCCGCTCCTGCCGCTGCGCGACCACCGCGGCGAGCGCACCCCGCGATCCCGCGAGCGCCTCGGCCACCGGCTCGCGCAGGGCGTCCGCGGTGACCACGTCGGGGTCCTGGGTCAGGCGGCCGATGCGGCAGCCAGGCTGCCCTGCCCCACCCAGCCGGAGTCAGCCGGCGGTGCGGTGCGGGACGGCGCTCACCAGCGTCACCCTCATCCGCGTCCCGTCCGGGGCCGCGTACTCGCGCTGCTCGCCGCCGACGGCCCCGGTGAGGGCCCGGCCGAGCGGCGACCGCGGGGAGCAGAGCTCGAGGTCGCCGGACGACGCGGCCCCCTCCCGGCCTCCCATCAGGAAGGTCTCGGTGGTGTCGTCGCCGTCGAAGCGGACGGTCAGGACCATGCCCGGCTCGGCCACCCCGTCGTCGGGCGGTTCGTGCACGACCGCACTCCGCACCACGTCCTGGAGGTGTCGGATGCGCATCTCGCGCTGCTCCTGCGCGCTCACGTCACCCGCGTCGGCGGTGCCGGCCTCGCGCTCGGCGAGCAGTGCGGCCAGCTCGCCCGCGACGCGCTCGTGGGCGTCGCGGGACAGCCAGACCTGATCGGTGCCCCGGTGCATGTCGTCGGTCTCCTCACGTGGTGCCGTCGCTGGTCGGGCCGGACGGCGGTCTCGGCATCGCGCGTCGCCCCTCGGCCCACCGGACCGCGCGCACGACCAGCCGCGGCAGAGCCAGGAGCGCGACGAGGAACGCGAGGGCCGTGACCCAGCCGGGCAGGACCGCGAGCGCGACGAGGCCGAGCCCCAGCGCGAGGGGCAGGGCGTGCCGGACGGGGATCGGGTGGAGCGGCGCGACGGAGCTCGGATCGAACGCCGCCACGAACTCCGGGTCCTGCGCCCGGAGCTCTCGCTCCAGGGACGCCAGCACCTGTTGCTCAGCGGGCGAGAGGGGCACGACGTCCTCCTGCTCCGGACTCGGGCTCGTCGTCGAGGAGGAGCTCCAGCCGCGCTCCGGTGAGCAGCGCGGCGACGGTCGCCGCCTGGGCCTCCCCGAGCCGCACCGTGCGGACCGGCTCGTCGGACCCTGCAACGGCGACTGCCAGGTGTCGGAAGCCGCACTCCTCGACGACGAGGGACAGCGCGGCGCCGTCCTCCGCCGGGATCGAGTAGTGCCACCCGATCCCCGGCAGCCGCCGCGCCCGGACGTCGACGTCGGTCATCACGCTCTCCTCCTCCTCGTGGTCACGACACCGCAGCTCACGCGTCCGTTCGGGAAACGGCACGCGCTGGAGCCCGTTCGCGGTGTGACTCCAGGGTCTCCCGGTGACGTCCTGCCGGTCCACGTCCACGACGTGCCACATCGGAGGGCGGGAGTTGCCGGATGTCGGCAACATCGCCACTACAGTGCCCGCACCGGGGCGGAGGGAGGACGACGTGGCCGATCGCGGTCCGCGGCGCCCGGCCGGCGGGGGCCCCGACGACTCGTGGCTGGCCGACGTGGCGCGCGACGCCTCCCGCGACGTCGGCGGTGTGCCCGTCGAACTGCTGGGCGACTACCTCCCGCTGCTCGCCGACGCGGCAGCCTCCGGGCGCCGGCCCGACGCCCGCGAGCTCGACGGCGTCGGTCTGCTCGGGCGGCGCGCCGCCGAGCTGGGCGTGTCGGCGGGCAGCGCCGTGCAGCTGTACCTGTCCGCGGCGCGGCGGCTGTGGCAGCAGCTGCCCGCGGTGGTCCGCTCGCGCGACAGCGAGGTCGTCCGGACCGCGGCCGCCGCCGTCCTGCACGTCGTCGACGAGGCCGTCGCGCGCCTGGTCGACGGCTACACCGACGCCCGACGCCAGATGGTGCGCTGGGAGGAGACGCTGCGCCGCGAGTTCATCGATGACCTGCTGCGCGGCGACGCCGACGTCGCCGGGCTGGCCGAGCGCGCGGTGCCGTTCGGCCTCGACATGGGCCGCCACCACCAGATCGCGCTGGCGGCGCCGTCAAGCCGCTCCGACGAGGCGGGGGCGGCGGTCGGCGCGCTGGAGCGTGCCGTCGTGCAGTGGGGCGGGGACCGCGACGTGCTCGTCGCCACGAAGGACGGCTGGATCGTCGCGATGACGCCGGCCGACACCGACGTGCCCGGCGCGGGCACCCTCGGCGACCTCCTGCTCGCCGAGCTCGGCCGCCTGCCCCGCGGGGAGCCGTGGCGCGTCGCCGTCGGCCGCCCCTACCCGGGCTCCTACGGCGTCGCCCGCTCCTACGAGGAGGCCCGCGAGGGCCTGACGATGGCCGTGCGCCTGGACCTGGACAACCCCCTGATCCGGGCCGAGCAGCTGCTCGTCTACCGGGTCCTGCTGCGCGACCAACCGGCCATCGCCGACCTGGTGCAGTCGGTGCTGGGGCAGCTGGTGCGCGCCCGCGGCGGCGCCGGACCCCTCCTCGCGACCCTCGACGCCTACTTCGCCGCGGGCGCCGTCACCGCCGAGACCGCCCGCCGGCTGCACCTGTCCGTCCGCGCGGTCACCTACCGGCTCAACCGCATCGCGACGCTCACCGGCTACGACCCCACCGACCCGGCGCAGCGCTTCACCGTGCACGCCGCGGTGCTGGGGGCGAAGCTCCTGGGCTGGCCGCAGCGCGACCTGCCGGCGGACCGGTGACCGGGCGTCCTCCCCCGTGCACGTGTCTAAGCTGGGAGTTCGTCTGGCGCCGCCGCGAGCCGAGTCGGCGGGCCGTGAAGGAGGGGCAGTCACGTTGTCCGAGGCCGCACCGCTCGGCGAGGCGGGACCGAGGCGGGGTCGACGGGTGGCGCTCAGCCCGCCGGTCGACCTGACGGCCGCTCCCGGCTACGGCGCCCGTCGCATGTACCAGGCGTACCTCGCGGCGTGGACCCGTCACGTCGACCCCGTCCTGACCGGGCCCCAGTTCGCGGTGCTGTCCGCGATCCGGGCCTACCCCGACACCGACCAGAGCTCGCTCGCCGGCGCCGTCGCCCTCGACACCTCGACCATGGCCGACGTCTGCCGGCGCATGGAGCGGCGCGGCCTGATCCGGCGGTCGGAGTCGTCGCAGGACGCGCGGCGCAAGCTGCTGTCCCTGACCGACGCCGGTGCCGAGGCCCTCGCCACGACGTTCGACCGGACGCGGGCGCTGGACGAGGCGCTGCTCGCGCACCTGCCCGAGGAGGACCGGGCGCGCATCGCCGAGCTGCTCAACGACCTCGGCCGCGCCTGGGAAGCCGTCGCCGACGGTGAGCTGGAGTAGCAGGACCTTCCGAGATCGTCCCCCGAAAACTCTTGCGTATCCGGATAGTACGTGTTCGGATTAGTTGACGAGGACGGAAGGGGTGGTCGACGTGGCACCGAGCCAGTCGTTCGAGGTGACCGTGGCGGGCGGTGGACTGGGCGGGCTCACCACCGCGCTGGCGCTTCGCCAGAAGGGCCTCCGGGTCACCGTGCTGGAGGCCGCACCGCAGCTGGGCGAGGTGGGCGCCGGCATCCAGACCGCCCCCAACGCCAGCCGGATCCTGGTGGGCCTGGGTCTGCGAGGAGCGCTGCAGCGGATCCACACCGAGCCCCAGGACCAGGTCCGGCGGCGGTGGGCCGACGGCAGCGTCATCGCGTCCCTGCCGCTGGCCCGGCGGGTCGTCGACCAGTACGGCGCGCCCTACTGGCACTACCACCGCGCCGACCTGCACGCGGTGCTCCTGGAGGCGTGCCTGGACCCGGCGGGCCCCGGCCCGGTCGTGGCCGTGCACACCGACGCGCAGGTGGTGGAACTGGACCGCAGCGACGCCGAGCGCCCGGTGGCGGTCACCGCGCGCGGTGACCGGTACGCCGCCGACGTCCTGGTCGGCGCCGACGGCATCCGCTCCGCGGTGCGCGACCTGGCCGGGTTCGACGACACCCTCGTGTTCTCCGGCGAGATGGCCTACCGGGCGCTGATCCCGGGCGACTCGATCGTCGCCGACCCCGCCACGCGCTTCCTGGCCGACCGGTTCCAGTCGACGATCTGGTACGGGCCGGACAAGCACCTGGTCCACTACATGATCCGCGGTGGGGAGCACCTCAACGTCGTGGCGATCGTGCCGTGCACCGCGGAGGTCCGGCGCGACTGGAGCGCACCGGCGTCGGCGGAGGACATGGTCGCCGACTTCGGTGACTGGGACGACCGCGTCGGCGCCATGCTGTCCAAGGCGAAGGACGACGTGTCGGTGTGGGCGCTGTTCCGCCGCCGGCGCGACCCGGTCTGGGTCGACGGCCGGGTCGCACTGCTGGGCGACGCCTGCCACGCGATGCTCCCCTACCAGGCGCAGGGCGCGTCCCAGGCGATGGAGGACGCCGCGGTGCTGGCCGAGGAGCTCGGTTCGGTGAGCCGCAACGGCGTCGACGGCGCGCTGGCGCGCTACGTCCACCGGCGGGCCAAGCACGCGGGCATGGTGCAGGACGCGTCGCTGCGCAACATGGACTTCTACCACCTCCCCGACGGCCCGGAGCAGCGCGAGCGCGACGAGAAGCTGCGCCGGTTCGACGGCGAGTCCGACGTCTCCTACGACTGGCTGTGGAACGGCAGTCCGCTGCACGACCCCGACAACGAGGCACTCACCTACCAGTTCGCACGGTGACGGGAGCAGGTATGCGTACCGGAGATCAGATCGTCCAGGACCTCCCCTGGCGCTGGAGCGTGCAGGGCAAGGTCTTCATCATCGGTGGCCTCGGCTACATGTTCGACGCCTGGGACGTCGCGCTCAACGGCTTCCTGACCCCGCTGCTCGGCGCGGAGTTCGACCTGAGCACCACCGAGCGGGGGCTCGTCGCGACGGCCAACCTCGTCGGCATGGCCGTCGGCGCGGTCGCCTGGGGGACGATCGCGGACCGGATCGGCCGCAAGCGGGCGTTCAGCATCACACTGCTGATCTTCGCGCTGTTCTCGGCGCTGGGCGCGCTGTCGCCCAACATCGAGGTCTTCTTCCTGCTGCGCTTCCTCGCCGGCATCGGCCTGGGCGGCTGCATCCCGGTCGACTACGCGATCGTCAGCGAGTTCTCACCGCGCAAGCACCGGGGCCGCGTGCTGTCGGCCATGGACGGGTGGTGGCCCATCGGGGCCACGCTCGCCGGGGTGAGCGCGACGCTGCTGGTGCCGGTCGACGGCAACTGGCGCTGGATGCTGCTCCTGATGATCCTCCCGGCGCTGCTGCTCTTCTGGGCCCGTCGCGGTATCCCGGAGTCGCCCCTGTTCCTGGTCCGCAAGGGCCGCGAGGACGAGGCCCGCGCCGTGATCGACGACCTCGTCCGGCGGACGGGCGCGGCGCCGGAGCCGTACTCCGTGCCGGCCCCGGTCGTCGAGGACACCAGGGGTGGCGCCGCCCGCGCCGCGGTCGACCAGCTGCGCCGGGTGTGGGCGTTCAGCCCCCGCATCACGTCGGTGGCCTGGGCGTTGTTCATCTCCGTCATGCTCGTCTACTACGCCGCGTTGAGCTGGATGCCCTCGATCCTGCGGGCCGAGGGCTTCGGCGAGGTCGCCGCGTTCGCGTCGACGACGCTCATGAACGGGCTGGGCATCGTGGGCGTCCTCATCGCCGTCCTGGTGGTGGAGCGGGTCGGGCGCAAGCGCGTCATCGCCGTCGCGGGTCCGCTGGCCGCGGTCACCCTGGTCGCGTTCGCGCTTCTGCTGGGCACCCCGTGGGTCGCGCTCGTCGCGCTCGGGGCGTTCGGGATGCTCGCGCTGATCGTCATCCCGGTGATGTACGCCTACGTCTCCGAGCTCTACCCGACCGAGCTGCGGGCGAGCGGGTTCGGCTGGGCGTCGTCGTCGAGCCGGGCGGTCACCGGCTTCGCCCCGCTGCTGTTCGGCAGCGTGCTGTGGCCGGTGCTGGGCCTGCCGCTGACCTTCGCCCTGCTGGGGGTGCTGGTCGTGGCCGCGGTGGCCTGGATGTGGGTCGCCGCCCCGGAGACCGCGGGCCGCGAGCTCGACCACATCGTCGCCGTGGAGCCCGGCGACAAGGCCGCGGCGCGGTGAAACCGGCCGCCTTCAGCTACCACCGCGCCCGTGACGTCACGGGCGCGGTGGCGCTGCTGTCCGAGCTGGCCGCCGCGGGCGAGGACCCGAAGCTGCTCGCCGGCGGCCAGAGCCTGGTGCCGATGATGAGCTTCCGGCTCGCCCGGCCGTCGGCGCTGGTCGACCTGGGCGGGCTGCGCCGCCGCGGTGAGCTGACCGGGATCACCCCGCAGGCCGACGGGTCGCTGCGCATCGGAGCCCTGACCACCCACCACGAGGTCGAGACCTCCACCGCGACCGGCCGCGACTACCGCGTGCTCCGCCGGGCCATGCGCTGGGTCGGGCACCTGCCGATCCGCACTCGCGGCACCGTCGCGGGCAGCCTGGTCCACGGCGACGCCACCGCCGAGTGGTGCCTGCTCGCGCTCCTGTGCGACGCGCGGATCGTCGCCGAGGGGCCCGGCGGCCGCCGCGAGATCCGGGCCGAGGAGATGTTCCACGGCTTCTACGCCACCGAGGTGGAGCCCGACGAGCTGGTCACCGAGGTCGTGTTCACCCGCCCGGCACCGCACGCCGCGCTCACCGAGTTCGCCCAGCGCCACGGCGACTTCGCCGTCGTTGACGCGGCCGTCGCGCTGGACCGCGCCCCGGACGGCACCCTCCTCGGCGGACGGGTCGTGCTCGGCGGGGTGGCCCCCGCGCCGGTCCGCGTGCCCGTCGCCGAGGCCGAGCTGGACGGCGGGCCCGCCTCGTTCGCGGCCTGCGCCGACGCCGCCGCGGCAGGGGTCGACCCGCCCGGCGACGCGCACGGCAGCAGCGACTACCGGCGGCACCTGGTCCGCACCCTCGTCACCCGGGCCTGCGAGCAGGCCTGGGACGGAGCGAAGGAGTCCCACCCGTGAGCCGGGAGTTCCCCACCGCCACCGGGGCGCCCGAGCCGGTCGGCGAGACCCGCGTCGACGGGCACGCCGTGCCCAGCCCCGCCACCGGGCCGCGGTCGCACGCCGGCGCCGCCCGCTGGGTGGGCGTGTCCGTGCCCCGCCGGGAGGACCCCCGGCTCGTCGCCGGCCGCGGCCGCTTCCTCGACGACATCGACCCGCCCGGCGTGCTGCACGCCGCGTTCGTCCGCTCCACGGTCGCCCACGGCGCGCTGACCGGGATCGACCTGGAGCCGGTCCGGGCGGTGCCCGGCGTCGTCGCCGCGTTCGACGCCGCCGACCTGGACCTGGCCGACATCGTCGCGCTGCTCGACCGGCCGCCCGAGGAGTTCGTCCCGACCGCGATGCCCGTGCTCGCCCGCGACCGCGTCCGGTTCGTCGGGGAGCCGGTGGCCGTCGTCGTGGCGCGGGACCCCTACGCCGCCGAGGACGGGGTCGAGGCCGCGGTCGTGCGGATCACCGCCGAGGAGGCGGTGGTCTCCGAGGAGACCGCGCTGGCTCCCGGCGCGCCGCTCGTGCACGCCGACGCGGCCGCGAACACCCTCGTCGACGTGTCGATGTTCGCGACCGAGGGCATCGACGAGGTCTTCGCGGACGCCGCGTGCGTCGTCGAGGTCGACACCCGCACCGGCCGCCAGAACGCGCTGCCGCTGGAGACCCGCGGCGCGCTCGCCTCCTGGGACGACCGCGACGACCAGCTGCTGCTGCAGACCTGCACGCAGATCCCGCACCAGGTGCGGACGCTGGCCGCCCGCTGCCTGCGGGTCGACGAGCGCACGATCCGCGTGACCGTCCCCGACATGGGCGGCGGCTTCGGCCAGAAGTGCGTGGTCGGCCGGGAGGAGATCGTCGTCGCCGCCGTGGCGCGCCGGCTCGACCGGCCCGTCAAGTGGATCGAGGACCGCCGGGAGTCGCTGACCGCGTCGTTCCTGGCGCGCGAGCAGCACTACCGCACCCGCGCCGCGTTCGACGCCGACGGGACCGTCCTGGCCCTCGACGTCGACGTCGTCTGCGACATGGGCGCCTACTCCTGCTACCCGTTCACCGCCGGCATCGAGCCGCTGATGGCTTCGGCGGAGATGCCGTCGGTCTACCGGGTCCCCGCCTACCGGGTGCGCGCCCGCGCGATCACCACGAACAAGGCCCCGACGGCGCCCTACCGCGGGGTCAGCCGCCCGCAGTACGTCATGGCGATGGAGCGGGTGATGGAGCGTGCGGCGCGCGAGCTGGGCATGGACCCGCTCGACGTCCGCCGCCGCAACCTCATCACCGACTTCCCCTACACCGGTGTCAACGACGTCACCTACGACCCCGGCACCTACCGGGAGTCGCTCGACCTCGCCGAGAGCACGCTGCGCGAGGAGGGCTGGTTCCGGTTCCGCGACGAGGCCGCGGCGCAGGGCCGGGCGGTCGGCATCGGGTTCTGCTGCTTCAGCGAGCGGACCGGGTACGGCTCCGACGCCTTCGCCAAGCGGCGGATGACCGTCGTGCCCGGCTTCGACATCTCCGAGATCCGGATGGACACCTCCGGGTCGGTGGTGGTCACCAGCGGCACGCTCAACCACGGCCAGTCCCACGAGACGACGATGGCCCAGATCGTCGCGGACCGGCTCGGGATCGACATCGCGCAGGTCAAGCTGCGCCAGGGCGACACCGAGCGGATCTCCTACGGCTGGGGCACCTTCGCCTCCCGCTCGATCACCGTCGGCGGATCCGCGGTCGCCGCGGCGTCGACCCGCCTCGGCGTCCTGCTGTGCCGGATCGCCGCGCACCTGATGGACGTCACCGAGGACGACGTCGAGCTCGACGGCGAGGGTGGGGTGGTGCTGCGCACCGACCCGGCGCGGCGGATCCCGTTCACCGAGATCGCCGACGTCGCGTACCTGCGGTCGAACCTGCTGCCCAAGGACGTCGAGCCGGGCCTGAGCGCCACCGCGAGCTTCGACGCCCCGGGCGACGGCACGTTCTCCAACGCCACGCACGCCGTCGTCGTCGAGTGCCACGCGGGCACCGGCCGGGTCGAGATCCTGCGCTACGCCTGCGTCGAGGACTGCGGAGTGGTCATCCACCCCCAGGTCGTCGACGGGCAGTGCCGGGGCGGGATCGCCCAGGGCATCGCCGGAGCACTGTTCGAGGAGGTCACCTACGACGCGAACGGTGAGCCCTCGGCCGCGAGCTTCATCGACTACAAGGTGCCCACCGCCACCGAGATCCCCGACATCACCGTCGCCCACCTCGAGACGCCCTGCGCGTTCACCGAGAACGGGGCCAAGGGCGCCGGCGAGGGCGGCACCATCGGCGCGCCGGCCGCCGTGCTCAACGCCGTCAACGACGCGCTGCGCCACACCGGGGTCGAGCTGGACGCGACCCCCGTCCACCCCCAGACCGTCGTCGAGGCCCTGCTGCGGAAGGAGCCGGCGTGCACGACCGCCACCTGATCACGCTGACCGTCAACGACGAGGAGCACGAGGTCGTCGTCGAGGCCCGGCGCACCCTGCTCGACGTGCTGCGCCACGACCTGCGGCTGACCGGCGCGCACGCCGGCTGCGAGCACGGCGTCTGCGGGGCGTGCACCGTCCTCGTCGACGGCGCCCCGGCGCGCGCCTGCCTGCTGTTCGCCGTGCAGGCCGAGGGCAGCGCGCTGCACACCGTGGAGTCGCTGGCCGCGCCGTCGGGCGAGCTGTCGGACCTGCAGCAGGCCTTCAGCCGCCACCACGGGCTCCAGTGCGGCTTCTGCACGCCCGGGTTCCTCATGCTGGCCGAGGGCTGGCTCGCCGAGCGCGCCGCCACGGGGGCCGGCGAGCCCGACCGCGAGGAGGTCCGCGAGGTGGCGTCGGCCAACCTCTGCCGCTGCACCGGCTACCAGACCATCGTCGACGCGATCGCCGACACCGCCCGCACCCGCCTCGCAGCACCTGGGGAGACCGCGTGATCCTGGACAACGAGCTCACCGTCGCCGCCCCTCCGGACGAGGTGTTCGCGCTGGTCAACGACGTCGAGCGGGTGGCGACCTGCCTGCCCGGCGCCGTCCTCGACGGCCGCGACGGCGACACCTACCGCGGCCGCGTCACCGTCAAGGTCGGCCCGATCCGGGCGGCCTACGGCGGCACCGTCCGCTTCCTCGACGTCACCCCCGACGAGCGGCGGCTCCGGATCGCCGCGAGGGGCGCCGACAGCCACGGCAGCGGCGACGCCGAGGCGGAGGTCGAGCTGTCCGTCGTGCCCGACGGGGCGGGGTCGATCCTGCGCCTGCACACCGACCTGGTCATCCGCGGCAAGATCGCCCAGTTCGGCAAGGGCGCCATCGTGGCGGTGTCGAACCGGCTGCTCGACCGGTTCGCGCAGAACCTGGCGGCGCAGCTCGACGGGTCGGCCGCACCGGCGTCCCCGGAGCGCGCCGCAGCGGCGCCGTCCTCCCCCACGGCCGGGCCGGCGGACCGCGACGGCGCCGTCGACGGGCTGGGGGTGCTGCTGCCCCCGAACGCGGGCCGGATCGCCGCCGCGGCCGCCGCGCTGGCCGTCGCGTTCCTGCAGGGATGGATGGCCGGGCGGCTGCGGGGCCAGAGGATGCTGATCGAGGAGCTGCGCCGTGACCGCTGAGAGCACCGACGCCGTCTACGCCCGGGCCGGGTTCGGGGCCGCCGTCCCGCGCGGGCCCCGCCCGGTGCTGGTCGTCGTCGACCTGACCCGGGGGTTCACCGAGCCGGGGTTCCCCAGCGGTGCCGAGCTCGGTGGGGTCGTCGCGGAGAACGCCGCACTGGCCGACGCCGCCCACCGCGCCGGCGTGCCGGTGGTGTGGACCTCCATCGCCTACACCGGCGCCGAGGCCGACGGCGACGCGGTCGCGTGGCTGCGCAAGGCGCCCGGGATGCGCGCGCTGCGCGAGGGGTCGCCGGCGGTCGCGCTCGACCCGCGGCTGCCCGTGCTCGCCGGCGACCACACGATCGTCAAGAAGGGCGCGTCCGCCTTCCACGGCACCGGCCTCGCCGCCCTGCTGTCCGGGCTCGGCGCGAGCACCGTCGTCGTGACCGGCGCGACCACCAGCGGCTGCGTCCGGGCCACCGCGGTCGACAGCGTCACCGCGGGCTTCGACACGCTCGTCGTCGGCACGGCGTGCGGTGACCGCGCGCAGGCCCCGCACGACGCCGCGCTGTTCGACCTGCAGGCCAAGTACGCCGACGTCGTCACCCTCGACGACGCGCTCGGCTACCTCGGCACCGACCGGGAGGCGGCCCGTGCCTGACGCACCCGACCCCCGCGTCCTGACCCAGGCCGCGCTCGCCGACCTCGCCGACGTCCCGGCCACCAGCCGCTGGGTCCGGGCCTCGGGCCTGGCCCTGCACGTCCTGGACTACGGCGGCGACCGGACGCCGGTGCTCGTGCTGCCCGGCATCACCAGCCCGGCGATCACCATGGACTTCGTGGCCCGCCGGCTGACCGACCTGGTCCGGCCCGTCCTGCTCGACGTCCGGGGCCGCGGCCTGTCCGACTCCGCCCCCGGGCCCGGCGGCTACGCGCTGGCGGACTACGCCGACGACGTCGAGGCCGTCGTGACCGGCCTCGGGCTCGACCGCCCGGTGCTGCTCGGGCACTCGATGGGCGCCCGCATCGCGGCGGCCGCCGCGGCCCGCGGGCGGATCGCCGTGCGCGGCACCGTGCTGGTCGACCCGCCGATGAGCGGGCCCGGGCGCGGTCCGTACCCGACCACCCTGGAGGCGTTCCTCGGTCAGCTCGACCAGGCCCGCGGGGTCACCGACGCCGACGAGGTCGCCCGCTCCTGGCCCTCCTGGCCGCGCGCGGAGCAGGCCCTGCGCGCGCGCTGGCTCGGGTCCTGCTCGGCGCGGGCGATCGCCGAGACCCACGCCGGGTTCGAGTCGGAGGACTTCTTCGACACCTGGCCCGCCGTCCCGGCCCCCACGGTGCTCGTCCACGGAGGGGCCAGCCCCGTGGTGACCGCCGACGGTGCCCGGGAGGCGGCCGCGACCCACCCCGGCGCCGCCGTCGTGGAGGTGCCGGGCACCGGCCACATGGTGTTCTGGGACGACCCGGACGCCGCCGTCACCGCGGTCCGCTCCGCGCTGGCCGGCATGGCGTAGGACGCGCACGCGAACGGCCCCGCACCCCCCGGTGCGGGGCCGTTCGCCGTTCCGTCAGGCCGCCGCGCGGCCGGGGTCGGTGTACCGGCCCGACAGCAGCTCCCCCGCACCCGGCACGCTCGTCGCCAGCCCGAGCTCGGACAGGATCCGGAACGTCGTCGCCGTGGCCGCCGACAGCACCGGCAGGCCGCAGTCCTGCTGCACCGCCTCGACCGCGGCGAGCGAGGGCATCTGCACGCAGGCCGAGAGCACGAGGGCGTCGGCGCCGGTGAGGTCGAGCGCGCGCCAGTGCTCGCGCAGGTCGGCCGGGTCGAGCCGGGCGACCGCGAGGTTGTCGGGCACCTCCAGCGACAGGGAGTCCACGACCTGCACGCCGGCGTCCTGCAGGTAGGCCACGACCGCCTGCGTCAGGGGCTGCATGTAGGGGGTGATCAGCGCGACCCGCTTCGCCCCGAGCGCGGCGATGCCCGAGAGCAGGGCGCCCGCGCTGGAGACGACCGGGGCGTGCGAGCCCTCGGCGCGCAGCACCGCGGTGATCGAGTCCTCGGCGGTGCAGTGGAACCCCGGTCCCTGCGCCATGATCGCGACCAGGCAGGCGGTGGCCACGACGTCGGGTCGGGCGTCGGCGAGCTCGGCGGCGGCCCGGTCGGCCTGGGCGTTCATCGCACGCAGCTGCTCGGGGGTGACGTGCTGCATGCGGGCGCGGGCGGCGTGGAAGACGAACCGGTCGCCCGGGTCGGCCTCCTCCCGGGCGCGCAGCATCCGGGGCAGCTCGGTCTCCATGGTGAGGTTCGAGCTGGGGACGATCATCCCGATGTGGTGGTCGGTCCCCGCCTGTCCCGTCATCGCTTGGCCGCCGGGCGCATCTCGGGCACGGTGAGCTGGCCGGCGTCGACGATCAGCTCGTCGTCGAGGAGCAGGCTGTTGCCGCGCATCGGGATGTCGAAGTGGCAGGCGGTGTCGTTGGGCCCGCCGAGCTCGTTGTTGGGGCCGATGGAGAACATGACGTTGCCGTAGAAGCTGCGCAGCTCCATGCCCATGCCCCCGCCGAACTGGGTCAGGCCGTGCCAGTGGGCGCGCTCGTCGAGTCCCCACCCGACGTGGGACATGCCGTAGCCGCGGGGATCCTCGAAGCTCTCGATGTAGGAGCGCAGCAGGTCCGCGTCCAGGCCGGTGGAGCCGGCGCCGCCGCGGATGTCGCGGATGAACCCGGCCTCGATGGTGATCTCGACGGGGGTCTGGACGTAGGTGTTGAACGGCAGCAGCACGTCACCGGGGGCCAGGACGATCTTGCCGTCGACGCCGTCGTCGGCGCCGCCGGTGAACACGAACGCGGCGGGCCAGTGGTCCCAGCGCCCGGGCTGGTCGGTGTAGCCGTACTCGCTCATCGTCGGGTAGACGCCCAGGCGGTAGGTGACGTCGGTGCCGTGCGGGCTGGTGATCCGCATGGTCTGGGCCTTGGCGAGCAGTTCGGCGCCGATCTCGACGCGCTCGCGCAGCTCGGTGGTCGGCATCAGCCGGGCCAGCAGCTCCGGGGGCTCGACCGCGGTCAGGATCCGGGTACCGGCGTCCTGGATGGCGAACTGCTCCTTGCTGAACAGCAGGAACGTGCAGTCCACCACCATGTCGACAGCCTGGAGCGCCTCGACGGCCAGCGGCAGCGACCCGAGCCCCGAGTCCCCCACCGCCCAGGCGCCGGCCGCGCTGACCGGCGAGGGGAGGCGCATGTGGTACGCCGCCGCGCCCAGCTTCTGCGCCGCCCACAGGAACGCGTCCGCGTACTCCGCCCGCTCGCCGCCCCTGGTCAGGACGACGACCGTCTCACCCTCGTGCACGCCCGACAGGCGCAGCTGCTCCAGGCAGATGTCGTTGAACAGGTTCTGGTCCATCGCGACCACCTCCACTACCATCCGAGCACGTATTATCCGAGTACGCAACAGTTGCGGCGGACGGTCTTCGCCCGGATCAGCCGGTCCGCGCGCCCGGACCCTCGGGATGGGCGAGGTCGTAGGCCCGCGACAACGTCTTCGGGACGACCAGGCGCCAGGCGTCGACGACGAGCTCGCGGGCCTCGACCGGGTCCAGCGCGGCGAGGGTCGCGTGGACCCGGTTGAACCGCAGGTCCGACGTCGACGGCAGGTGGAACCTGTTCGGGTCGCCCGCGACGAGCGCCTCCCGCTCCTCCTTCGGGAACGCGAAGCCCAGCACGGTCTCGTCCAGCGAGATCGCCACGTACACGATCTGCCCGACGCGGAACTCGAGCCGCCCGCGCACGTGCACCTCGTACGAGCGCTCCAGCCCGGCACCCAGCGGCCGGAGGTCCGCGACCCTGGCGCCCCGCCCGTTCCCGTCCACCGAGATGCACCCCCCTTGATCGCCCGTGCCGGGAAGACGCAGGGGCGGAGCGGGAGTCATCGGTCGTCGGCGCGTCGCCCCGGAGTCACGCGTCCGAGCGGGAGTCTCGCCCCGGCGCGGCGGTGGTGATGACCGTGCGCAGCTCGTGCAGGGCGTGGGTACGGGCACCGGTCAGCGAGGGGGCGTCGGTCAGCCGTGCTGCCCGGACCGGGACGTGGCGCGGGAGCCGCGCGAACTCGGCGGTGACGGCGTCGAGGACGGCGGGCTCGATGCCCCAGGCGCCGCCGAGGACGACGAGCGCCGGGTCGGAGAGGGCCACCGCTGCGGCGAGGACGCCGCAGACGGCCCGGGCGAGCGCGGTCGTCACGTCGGCCACACCGGGGCCGTCGCCGCGGACCGCGGCCAGCAGGACGGGCACGTCGATCGCCGTCGAGGACGGTCGGCGCAGCCGCAGCACGTCGAACACCTCGATCAGGGGCATGGCCCGCTCCCCCGGCCCGGCGACCAGGACGTGGGCGACCTCCCCGGCGAGGCCGGCGTGCCCGCGGCGGACGGCACCGTCGCTGACGACGGCGCAGCCGAGGCCCTCCCCCAGGTGCAGGTGGACGAAGTCGTCGAGGTCCGGATCGCCCGCGGCGGCGTCCCGCTCGGCCCGGGCGGCCCAGTTGACGTCGTTGTCGACCGACACCGGACCGTCGACGAACCGGGCCAGCACCTCGGAGGGCGCCAGCTCGCCGATCAGGAACGGGGAGTCGCGCAGGTGCACCAGTCGCCCGGAGGCCCGATCGACCGGGTCGGCCGCGCTCACCACCGCGAGCCGGGGCCGTCGCCGCGAGGTGCCGTCCTGCACCGCCTCGACCGCGGCCGTCAGGGCCTCGACGACCTGCGCGGCCCGTGCCGGTCGCGGGATCCCGACGGTCGCCGTGGCGGTCACGTCGCCGTGGGCGTCGACCCTCTCGGCCACGATCCCCTCCGGCGCGACGCCGACCACCAGAGCGTCGCCGACGTCCTCGGCCAGCCCGTAGTACGAGCCGACGCGCCCCCGCCCGGTCGTCCGCTCGCCGGTGTCGACCAGGAGGCCTGCCTCGCACAGCCGGCGCACGCTGTCGGAGACGGTGGGCTTGGACAGGCCCGTCCGCGCCGCGAGCTCGGCCCGGGTCAGCTGCCGCACCTCGGTCAGGGCGCGCAGCACGTGCTCGTCGGTCAGGGACCGCAGCAGGTCGAGCGACGGCTTGGCGGGGGGCACGGCCGAAGCCTAGTAAGGACTCTTGCTTGAACGGCCGCCAGCCTCTACCGTCCTTTGGTAAGGAGTCCTCACCAAAGGAGCTGGCATGACGATCGCCCCGACCTCCGGCACCCCGACCCTGCCGGCGCTGCCCCACTGGGAGACCCCGCCCGCCGACCTGCGGGCGGCGACCCGGGAGATCAAGGCCGCGTTGCGGGCCCGCATCGCGGCGTCCGGACGGACGGTCGAGGAGGTCTTCGCCGTCGTCGAGGCCCGCGTCGCCGCACGGGTGGCCGAGATCGTCGCGGAGAAGGCGAGGGGCGAGACGGTCTGGCCGGTGATCGAGTACGCCGACATCGAGGCCGGCACCGTGCCCGCCGAGGAGCTGGCGCGGCTGCAGCGTCGCGGGTGCCTCGTCGTCCGCGGCCACTTCCCGCACGAGCAGGCCGTCCGGTGGGACCGCGAGGTCGTCGACTACGTCGAGGGCAACCGGTTCTTCGAGGACTACCGCGGCCCGGGTGACGACTTCTTCGGCAGCGTCGGCTCCCGGCCCGAGATCTACCCCGTCTACTGGTCACCCCCGCAGATGCAGGCCCGCCAGAGCGACCGGATGGCCCGCGTGCAGGCGTTCCTCAACAGCCGGTGGCGCCACGAGTCCGACGGCGTGCGGTGGTTCGACCCCGACCGCGACTCGCTCTACCCGGACCGCATCCGCCGCCGGCCGCCGGGCGCCGACTCGGGCGGGCTCGGCACCCACCTCGACCCCGGCACGCTCGACCTCTGGATGACCGAGGCCTACCAGCAGGCGTTCCGGCACCTGTTCGACGGCACCGTCGAGCAGTACGACCCGTGGGACGCCGCCCACCGCACCGCGGGCCCGCAGTACCCCGGCACCACCATGTGCTCGGCGTTCCGCACCTTCCAGGGCTGGACCGCCCTCTCGGACATGGACCACGACCAGGGCGTGCTGCACACCGTGCCCGTCCCCGAGGCGATGGCCTACCTCATGCTCCGCCCGCTGCTGGCCGACGTCGCCGACGACGACATGTGCGGGGTGACGACCAACCAGGTCTTCCCGGCGAACGAGACGTGGCACCCCCTGCTCATGGAGGCGGTCACCGGCATCCCCGACGTGCGGGCCGGCGACTCCGTCTGGTGGCACTGCGACATGGTCCACGGCGTCGCCCCGGTGACCGACCAGAAGGGGTGGGGCAACGTCATGTACATCCCCGCCGCCCCCTGGTGCCCGCGGAACGAGGTCTACGCCGCCGACGTGCGCGACGCGCTGAGCACCGGCTCGAGCCCCGGCGACTTCCCCGCCGAGCACTACGAGCGCACCTGGCCGGACCGCTTCACGACCGACGACCTGAACGACATCGGTCGACGCGGCCTCGGCCTGACCGGCTGAGGAGCACGGGGTGGGCCCCCGGGGGATCGAACCCCGAACCCGCGGATTAAAAGTCCGCTGCTCTGCCGATTGAGCTAGAGGCCCCGGCCGCTCGCAGCGGCCCGGCCAGCCTACGACGCCGGGCGATCAGGCGTACGTCCGGACGAGGCGCAGCACCTCGTCGGCGTCGGGGCCCTCCGCGGTGAGGCCGGAGGCGGCGGGATCGAGGCGGCGGGCCGCCACCAGGCAGAAGTCCAGGGCCGGGCCGAGGACCGTGGTGGTGGCGTTCCCGTCGCCGATCTGCCAGGTGCCGCCGTCGGGGGCGGTGAGGCGGGCGGCGACCGGGCCGGCGGGCGGGTCGAGGCCGGCGCGGGTGAAGGCGTAGGGCACGGTCCGGACGGCGAGGCGCGCGATGTGGCGCAGGCGCTCGCCCGGCACGAGCGCCGCGCCGACGGCCTCGGCGACGTCGTGGGTGTGGATCCAGGTCTCCGCCAGGCGCGTGGTCGCCATCGTGCGCGCGGGGAGGTCGGTGACGACCCAGGGCATCGGCCGGCGGGGGTCGGACTCCGCGAACAGGCCCCGCACCGCGGACGCCGCCGCCCGCCACCGCGCGTGGACCTCGGGTCCGGGAGCACCGCGCTCGCGCTCGACCATCACGCCCACCTGGTCGTCGACGGTGCCGTCCACGGGCTCGCCGGTGATCCGCGCCGCGGCCGCGGGGAAGCCGCCGTCGAGGCTCGCGACGACGAGCTCGTCGGTCTGCGCGAGGTGCAGGACGACGTCGGCCACCGACCACCCGGGGCAGGCGGGGACGGGGCGCGCCCAGCAGTCGGCGTCGAGGCCGGCGAGCACGTCGTCGAGCTCGCGGTGCTGCTCGGTCAGGGCCTGCACGATCGCGTCCACGGGCCCGATCCTGTCCTGCCGACCGGCGCGAGGGGAAGCGGACCGAAAGGAGTAACGGAGGGTGAGTATCGACTGCGTTGCGTGACCGTCCATCCTGTCGCCATGCGCTCCTCCCGCCTCGTCGGACCGGTCCTGATCGGCGTGCTCGCGCTCGGCGGGTGCAGCGGCGCCCTCGCGGCCGCCCCGAGCACCACGCCCACCACCACGCCCTCGCGCGACGTGCAGGTCAGCGCGACGTTCGGCACCGGCGGCGGCACCGCGACCACCTACGACCCGGAGCTGGTGCCGGTCGGGGCGCGGGGCGCGGTCAGCTCGAGCACCGGCGACGACGGGACGACCGTCACCCTCGCGGTGCGCGGCCTGGAGCCCGACCGCCGCTACGGCGCGCACGCCCACACGCAGCCGTGCGGGCCGACGGGCGACCTGGCCGGTCCGCACTTCCAGTACGAGGTCGACCCGGTGCAGCCCAGCGTCGACCCGGCCTACGCGAACCCGCAGAACGAGATCTGGCTCGACCTCACCACCGACGGGTCGGGGGCGGGCAGCGCCACGACCGAGGTGCAGTGGTCCTTCCCGCGCGACCGGCGGGCGCAGTCGGTCATCGTCCACGCCATGCCGACGGCCACCGATCCCGGCGAGGCGGGCACGGCGGGCGCCCGGGCGGCCTGCATCTCCGTGGACTTCTGACGAGGGGGACAATCGGGGCGTGACCGCCTCGACCCGCTACCGCCCGCTGCGCATCGGACCCTTCGTGTCCGAGACCCCGGTCGTGCTCGCGCCGATGGCCGGCATCACCAACGCCGGGTTCCGCCGCCTGTGCCGCGAGCAGGGCGCCGGCTTCTACGTGTGCGAGATGATCACCTCGCGCGGGCTGGTGGAGAAGAACCCGCTGACCCGCCGCATGATCGCGTTCTCCGACGACGAGCAGCCCCGCTCGATGCAGCTCTACGGCGTCGACCCGGTGGCGATGGGCCGCGCGGTGCGGATCGTCGCCGAGGAGGGCCTCGCCGACCACGTCGACATGAACTTCGGCTGCCCCGTCCCCAAGGTCACGCGCAAGGGCGGCGGGGCCGCGCTGCCCTACAAGCGGCGCCTGTTCGAGGCGATCGTGAAGGCGGCCGTCGACAACGCGGGCTCGATCCCGGTGACGGTCAAGATGCGCATCGGCATCGACGACGGCCGCCACACCTACCTCGACGCGGCGCAGCGCGCGGTCGGCGTCGGCGCGCAGGCCGTGGCGCTGCACGCCCGCACCGCGGCGCAGCGCTACTCCGGCACCGCGGACTGGTCGGCCATCGCGCGGCTGCGCGAGGCCGTGCCCAGCGAGATCCCGGTCCTGGGCAACGGCGACATCTTCAGCGCCGCCGACGCGCTCGCGATGGTCGACCGGACGGGCTGTGACGGCGTCGTCGTCGGCCGCGGCTGCCTCGGCCGCCCGTGGCTGTTCGGTGACCTCGAGGCCGCGTTCGCCGGCCGCCCGCTGCCCGAGCCGCCGACGCTGCGCCAGGTCGCGGCCACCATGCACCGGCACGCAGAGCTCCTGCAGGAGCACATGCGCACCGACGCCGACCCGACCAAGGGCATCCGCGACATGCGCAAGCACGTCGCCTGGTACCTCAAGGGCTTCCCCGTGGGCCCGGAGGTCCGGCGCCGCCTCGGCCTCATCACCAGCGTCGACGAGCTCGACGAGCTCGTCTCCGAGCTCGACCTCGACCAGCCCTTCCCCGCGGAGGCCGACGGCCCGCGCGGCCGCCAGGGCTCCCCCGGCCGGGTCGTGCTGCCCGAGCACTGGCTCGACGACCCCGACGACGTCACCGTCCCCCTGGGTGCCGAGATGGAGAACTCCGGCGGCTAGACCCGCCTCCGCACCCCAACTCGTCGGGTGACCGGTGTTGATCTTCGATTCCCCGGTCGGGTGGCGCCGCGCGCGAAGGGGTGGCCCTGCTCAAGCGCCACGGGCGCGGAGTCGATGAGGGGGTACGAGAAGGAGGTGGGCATGGTGGGAACGACGACGGGAACGCCGCCCCGGGCGGTAGCCCGGCACACGGCAGCCGCGGAGGAGCTCGCCGCGGAAGGTCGCTGGGAGGAGGCCTACGAGCACCTGCGCGCCGCGATGCGCGCACTCGGTGGACGCCCGGCGCCGACCGACGAGCTCGACCGCCTCCGCCGCGAGCACGCCGAGGCGCGCGAGCAGAGCCGCCGCGACAGCCTCACCGCCAGCTACAACCGCCGCTACCTCGACGAGCGGCTGCTCGCGCTGCTCGACGCCCCCGTCCGCAGCGGCGCGCTCGGGCTGTCGGTCGCGATCGTCGACGCCGACCACTTCAAGCAGGTCAACGACACCTACGGGCACCAGTTCGGCGACCGCGTGCTGCAGCGGCTGGTCACCCTCCTGGACTCCGGCCTCCCCGACGGCGGGTTCTGCGCCCGCTACGGCGGCGAGGAGTTCGCCCTCGTGCTGCCCGACCACGACCTCACGGCCGCAGTCCGCGTCTGCGAGGCCGCCCGCGACCGGATCGACCGCTACCCGTGGGCCGAGCTCGACCCCGGGCTGCGCGTGACGGTCAGCGCCGGCGTCGCGCACT
Organism: Pseudonocardia broussonetiae; assembly: GCF_013155125.1. Taxonomy (NCBI): domain Bacteria; kingdom Bacillati; phylum Actinomycetota; class Actinomycetes; order Pseudonocardiales; family Pseudonocardiaceae; genus Pseudonocardia; species Pseudonocardia broussonetiae. Next base: position 1,125,061 of record NZ_CP053564.1, read on the forward strand.
CCGACAGCCACCCGCCGGAGGTCGAGCAGGTCGTCGGCGCCGCGGACGTGCTGCTCTACGCGGCCAAGAACGCCGGCCGCAACGCCGTCGCCTTCCGCGACCCGCGCACCGGCCTGGTCCGCCTGGCGGGGGCCGCCGCGCACCGCCGCGCCATCCCGCAGACCGAGCGCACCACCGGCTGACGACCCGCCGAACCGCGCACCTCCCGGCGTCCCGCGCACGTCCTGTCGTGCGCGGGACGCTGCTGCGTGCGCCGCCCGCGCCCGACCGGGGACGTCGCTGCGGCACGTGACCCGGCTGTGATCAAACCCGGGCGGCTCCGTACGCTCGTGTCCCGCTGAGTCGCGGGCCACGGGAGGTGCGATGGAGGACGGTCACGACCGTGCCCCGCGCCATCCCCGGCCCGACGACGTGAACGGCCGCGGCCCCCGCACGCCGGGTGGCCGCGCCGCGCGCCGGAGGGCCGCGGAGCAGCGGGACGCCGCCGCGCACCCGGTCCCGCCGCCCGGCGCTCCGCCGCTCGGCCCTCCCCCGGCCGGGCTCCCGCCGCGCCCGAGCAGCCGCGCGGACGGCCGGTCCGCGCCCCCGAACGGGCAGCCCGGCACCCGGCGGTCACCGCAGGACCGGCCCGGGTACGACCAGGGTCGGCCGGAGCAGGGACGGCCGGAACAGGGGCGGCCCGAACAGGGGCGGCCCGAACAGGGGCGGCCCGAACAGGGGCGGCCCGGACAGGCCCGGCCGGGGAGCTCCGGCACCGGCCGCTACGGCCCCGTGCCCGCGCAGCCCCCCTCCGCGCAGCCCCCTTCCGCGCAGCCCCCCTCCGCGCAGCCCCCCTCCGCCCCGCCCCGGTCCGCACAGCCCCGATCGTCACAGCCCCCACCCCGCACCGGCGGCTCCGATCCCGGCACCTCCCGGTCAGGCCCCCGTCCCGTCGGCGGTCGTCCCGTCGGCGGCGGTCCTGATCGCCCCGGTCCCGTCGGCGGCGGTCCCGTCGGCGACAGTCCCGTCGGCGGCGGTCCCGTCGTCGGCGGCCCCACCGGGCAGTCCGGCCCCCGCACGCGCCCCCCCGGCCCGCCGGCGCGCCCCGCCGCGGGCCGGTCCGCCCACGGCCGCGCCGCCCCACCCCCGGACGGACCCCCGAGCGGGCCGCAGGGCCGCGCTCCCCTGCCCGCACCCCCGCAGGGTCCCGGGCGGACCGGCCCGACCGCCCATGCACCGGCGCAGAACCCGGCCCGGCCCGGCCCGGTGGCACCGGCCGGCGGCACCCGCACCCCCGGCACCCCCGCCGGCGGCGCACCCAGGACCGGCACGCCGATCACCGGCACACCGCGCAACGGCACCCCGCGGAACGGCGCCCGGACCCCGGACGGCACCGCCCGGGCCACACCGCGTACGGCCCGCACCACCGCCGCGTCGACGACCGGCACCACCGCCACCGGCCGCCGCCGCCGCGCCACCCCGCCCGACACCGCACGCCCCGACACCCGGCGCCCGGACAGCGCCGAACCCGTCAGCGAGACCCCCGGCGCACCAGGAACCCCTGAGTCACCCGCCGACGCCGAACGCCGCGAGGCCCGCCCCACCGGTGCGGCCCGGGCGAACGACGCCGAGGAGGTCCGCCGCATCGACGAGACCCTCACCCGGCTCACCGCCGCCCACGCCGGCGTCACCCTGGCCCGGACCGACGCCGACGCCCCCGCCCCGCTCCCCGAGCGCGTCCGGGTGCGTCCCGGCATCGCGCAGGTGCTCGTCGCCGTCCTCGCGCTCGCGGTGTTCGCGGTGACCGCGTTCCAGTACGTCGGCAAGGCCCGCCTGGACGCCGCCGTGACGCAGGTGACGGCGCTGGACCCCGACTCCGGCGCCATCGTCGACGCCGACGCGCAGGCCGGGGACGAGAACGTCCTCATCGTCGGCACCGAGCCCGCGGGCGCCGCGGGCGGCGCGCCGACCGACACGGTGCTGCTCGCGCACGTCCCGGCGGGCGGCGGCGACGTCGTGGGCGTGTCGGTCCCGCACGACCTGGAGGTCAACCGGCCGCCGTGCCGGCGCTGGGACCCCGCCGCCCGCGACTACCTCGACGAGACCGTCCCCGCCCAGGCCCGCACGCCGCTGATGTCGGCGTTCCAGGTCGGCGGGCCGCAGTGCGTCACGCGCGTCGTCCAGCAGCTCACCGGCCTGGCCGTCACCCGCTTCGTCGGCCTCGACCTCGACGGCATCGGCGACCTCGTCGACGCCGTCGGCGGGGTCGACGTGTGCGTCGAGCAGCCCGTCGTCGACGGTTTGCTGGGCCCGGTCGTCCCCGCCGCCGGCACGACGTCGCTCAACGGGGTGCGCGCCCGCGACTTCGTGGCCGCCCGGACCGTCGCGGGCGACCCGGCGGGCGGGCGCGGCGTGCTGGAGCGCCAGCAGCGGCTCGTCACCGCGGTGCTGGAGAAGACGCTGTCGCGCGAGGTCCTGCTCGACCCCGCGCGCACCGGCTCGCTCGGGCCCGCGCTGGGCGCCGCGCTCACCGCCGACGACGCCGACCTCGACCGGATCCTCGCCACCGCGCGCTCGGTGCGCACGTTCGCGGCCGAGGGCGTCACGTTCACGGCCGTCCCCACGTCGACCGAGACCAGCGGCCAGGGCAACACCCTGGTCCGCGACGCCGACGCCGCCGCCCTGTTCGCCGCGCTGCGGGAGGGCACGCCGCTGCCCGACCAGACCGTCCTGGCCGCGGGCGCGGGGCCCGCACCCGCCGACGTCACCCTCGACATCCTCAACGCCTCCGACCAGCAGGGCCTCGCCGCCGAGATCGGCGGCACGCTGGAGACGCTCGGGTTCGGCGTGGACGAGATCGGCAACGCGCCGCAGCCCGCCCCGGACACCGTCGTCCGCTTCTCCCCCGACCGCGCCGCGGCGGCCGAGCTCCTCGCCGCCACGGTGCCCTCGGCGCGGACCGTGCCCGACCCCGGCGAGAGCGGCGTGCTGCAGCTCGTGCTCGGCCGGTCCTTCGACGGGGTGGTGCGCGCACCGTCCACGACGCCCTCCGCCGCGACCCCCGTCACGCCCCCCGCGACCTGCACCTGACGCCCGTCCGCCAGCGTTCACCTCCGGTTCACCCGTCCGCACTGCCGGGGGTCGCCCGCACCTCTAGGCTCGTGCCATGCGCGACGCCTACCAGGAGCAGCTCGATACGCTGGCCGAGGAGCTGGCGGGCATGTGCGACCAGGTCGCCGACGCGCTCGCGAAGGCCACCAAGGCCCTCCTGGAGAGCGACCTGCAGCTCGCCGAGGAGGTCATCTCCTCCGACATCCGCATCGACGAGCTCCGCGCCGCCGCCGAGGAGAAGGCGTTCGCCCTGCTCGCGCTGCAGGCCCCCGTGGCCACCGACCTGCGCACGGTCGTCTCCGCCATCCACGGCGCCGGTGACATCGAGCGGATGGGCGACCTCGCGCTGCACGTGGCCCAGGCCGCGCGCCGGCGGCACCCCGACCCCGTGCTCCCGGCCGACGTCAGCGGCTACTTCGCCGAGATGGGGCGCGTGGGGTGCCAGCTGGCCCACAAGGCCGGCGACGTCATCCGCTCCCGCGACCTCGCCCGCGCCGAGGAGCTCGAGCGCGACGACGACGCGATGGACGACCTGCACCGGCACATGTTCACGGTGCTGATGGACCCCGCCTGGGAGCACGGCGTCGGCCCGGCCGTCGACATCACCCTGCTGGCCCGCTTCTACGAGCGCTACGCCGACCACGCGGTCGCCGTCGCCCGCCGCATCGTCTACGTCGTCACCGGCCGGATGCCCGGTCCGCTGGCCGTCTGACGCCCCCGTGGCCCCCGCACCGCTGTCGCAGCAGCTGGCCGACCTCACCGACCTGCTGGGCCGCATGTGCGTCCACGCCGCGGGCTCGCTGCAGAACGCCACCGCCGCGCTGCTCGACAACCGGGAGCGCCTCGCCGCGCAGGTCATCGCGCGCGAGCGCGAGCTGGAGGCGATGCGCGCGCAGATCGAGGACCTCGCCCGCGACGCCCTGCTGTTCCACCAGCCCGTGGCCGGCCCCCTGCGCGCCGTCGTCTCCACCATCCGCTCGGCGGGCGACATCGACCGGATGAACCGGCTGGCGCTGCACGTCGCCGAGGCGGTCCAGCGCCGCCACCCCGACTCCGTGCTGCCCCCCGAGGTGCGCGACGACTTCGCCGAGATGGGGCGGCTCGCCGTCGCGCTCGCCGTGAAGGCGTCCGAGGTGGTGCGCTCGCGCAACGTCATCCGCGCGATCGAGCTCGACCACGACGACGACGCCATGGACGTCCTGCACCGGCGGATGTTCGAGGTGCTGATGGATCCGGCGTGGCCGCACGGCGTCGCGAAGGCCGTCGACATCACCCTGCTGGCGCGGTACTACGAGCGCTTCGCCGACCACGCCGTGGCCGTGGCGCGCGAGACCGTCTACGCCGTGACGGGCCGGGAGCCCGACGCGATCCCGATCTGAGGTCGGGCCCGCGCCGGGCTCCCGGTGCCGTGCGTGCGGATCGTGCTCAGCCGAAGCGGCCCGAGACGTAGTCCTCGGTGGCCTTCTGCGAGGGCTGCGAGAAGATCGTCTTGGTCTCGTCCATCTCCACCAGGTGCCCGGGCTTGCCGGTGCCCTCGATGTTGAAGAAGCCCGTGAAGTCGCTGACGCGGGCGGCCTGCTGCATGTTGTGGGTGACGATGACGATCGTGTACTCCTGCTTGAGCTCGTTGATCAGGTCCTCGATGGCGAGGGTCGAGATCGGGTCGAGCGCGGAGCAGGGCTCGTCCATCAGCAGGACGTCGGGCTGCACGGCGATGGCGCGCGCGATGCACAGGCGCTGCTGCTGGCCGCCCGAGAGGCCCGAGCCCGGCTTGTCGAGGCGGTCCTTGACCTCGTTCCACAGGTTCGCGCCGCGCAGGGACTGCTCCACCAGCGTGTCGGTGGCCTCCTTGCGCATCTTCTTGTTGTTCAGGCGCTGGCCCGCGATGACGTTGTCGTAGATCGACATCGTCGGGAACGGGTTGGGGCGCTGGAACACCATGCCGATCTGGCGGCGCACGCCGACCGGGTCGATGCCGGGGCCGTAGAGGTCCTTGCCGTCGAGCTCGAGCACACCCTCGACGCGCGCGCCGGGGATGACTTCGTGCATGCGGTTGATCGAGCGCAGGAAGGTCGACTTCCCGCAGCCCGACGGGCCGATCAGCGCGGTGACCGTCTTCGGCCGGATGGCCATGCTGACGCCCTCGACCGCGAGGAACGACCCGTAGTAGATGTTCAGGTTCTTGGCGTCGATCGACTTGCCCACGGGATGCTCCCTTATCGGGTCTTCGGGGCGAACGCGCGGGCGATGAGTCGCGCCAGCAGGTTCAGCACCATGACGATGATGATCAGGACCAGGGCCGCGGCCCACGCGCGGTCCAGGTAGGGCTCGCGCGGCACGCCGGGCGTCGCGTACGAGAAGTACGAGAACACCGGCAGGGTCGCCATGCGGCCGTCGAACGGGTTGAGGTTGACGCCGGTCGTGACGCCGACGGCCACCAGCAGCGGCGCCGTCTCCCCGATGACGCGGGCGATCGCCAGCGTGACGCCCGACGCGATGCCCGCGACCGAGGTGGGGATGACGACCTTGAGGATCGTGCGCCACTTCGGCACGCCGAGGGCGAACGCCGCCTCGCGCAGCTCGTTGGGGACGATCTTGAGCATCTCCTCGGTGGCGCGCACGACGATCGGGATCATCAGCACCGACAGCGCGACGGAACCGGCGAACCCGAGGCGGGCGCCCGGCCCGAGCAGCAGCGTGAACAGGGCCACCGCGAACAGGCCGGCGACGATCGACGGGATGCCCGTCATGACGTCGACGAAGAACGTGATCGACCGCGCCAGCCGGCTGTTCTTGCCGTACTCGACGAGGTAGACGGCGGTGAGCAGCCCGATCGGGATGGAGATGAGCGCGGCGAGCGCGGTGATGATCAGCGTGCCGAGGATGGCGTGGTAGACCCCGCCGCCCTCGCCGACCACACCGCGCATCGACGAGGTGAAGAACTCGGCGTCGAAGCGGGTGAGGCCGTTGCTGATCACGGTCCACAGCACGGAGACCAGCGGCAGCAGCGCCAGCAGGAACGCCGACGTGACGACCGTGGTGACGAGGCGGTCCGTGGCCTTGCGCCGGCCCTCGACCATCCGCGACACGACGTAGAGGCCGACCGCGAACAGCACGGCGGTGGCGACGACGAACAGGCCGGTGTTGAAGCCCGTGAGCGCCAGCACGCCCCCGACGACCGCCGCGGTGAGGGCGATGCCGCCGGGCACGGACCAGCGGGGCAGCTGCCCCTGCCGCTGCAGCGGAGCGGGCTCGACGATCACGGCGTCGACCGCGTCACGCTTCTCGGTGTTGACGGTCATCAGTTGGCCCCCGAGAACTCACGGCGTCGGTTGATGATGTAGCGGGCGAGCGAGTTGATCGCGAGGGTGATGAGGAACAGCACCAGGCCCGAGGCGATGAGCACGTTGACGGCCACACCGCTGGCCTCGGGGAACTGGAGCGCGATGTTGGCCGCGATCGTCCCCGGGTTGCCGTTGCTGATCAGGTTGAAGGTGACGCCACCGGAGATCGACAGGATCAGGGCGACGGCCATCGTCTCGCCGAGGGCGCGGCCCAGGCCGAGCATCGCGCCGCTGATGATGCCGGAGCGGCCGAACGGCAGGACCGCCATGCGGATCATCTCCCAGCGCGTGGCGCCGAGCGCGAGCGCGGCCTCCTCGTGCAGCTTGGGCGTCTGCAGGAAGACCTCGCGGGCGACCGCGGTGATGATCGGCAGGATCATGATGGCGAGCACGGCGCCGACGACGAGCATCGCGCGCCCGGCGTTCGAGGCGGGCCCGGCGAACAGCGGGATCCAGCCGAGGTTCTCCTCGAGCCACAGGAGGAAGGGCACCGAGGCGATGGAGAACGTGTAGGCGCCCCACAGGCCGTAGACGATGCTGGGCACCGCGGCGAGCAGGTCGATCACGTAGCCGAGCGCGGCGGCGAGCCGGCGCGGGGCGTAGTGGGTGATGAACAGCGCCACGGCGACGGACAGCGGCGTGGCGATGACCAGCGCGATGACCGCCGCGAGCAGCGTGCCGAACACCAGCGGCCAGACGTAGACGACGAAGCCGCCACCGCCCTGGATCTCGTCGGCGGGTGCGGCGATCGCCGGGAGCGACTGGGCGATGAGGAAGGCGGCCACCCCGGCGAGCACGACGAGGATGAGGATCCCCGAGCCCTTGGCCAGGCCGGAGAACACCCGGTCGCCCGGCTGCACCACCGGTTTCGTCGTGGTGGCGGGCGGAGCCGCGGCCTGCGGCCGCGGGCTGGTGTCTGTGCTCACGTCATCCCTTCCGGCGGTTCTCGCGGAAGCTGGTGGGTGGGTGGGGGGTGGACCGGGAGGGCCCGGACGGTCCCATGATGACGACCGTCCGGGCTCCCCGGCCAGGATCTGGCCGGCCGGGTGACGACCGACTCAGCCGGCGGCGCCGATCGACTCGACCACCGGCAGGAACTGCGAGCGCTGCTCGTCGGTGATCGGGGCGTTGCCGGCGTTGGCGTTCGCCGCCTGCTGGCCCTCGTCACTGGCGATGTAGGACAGGAACGCCTTCACCGTGTCGGCGACGGCCGCGTCCGCGTACTGGGTGCACGCGATCGTGTAGGACACCAGCACGACGGGGTAGGTGCCGGCCGCCGTGGTGTCGCGGGCGAGCTCGACCGCGAAGTTGGCGGCGCCCCCGCCCTCGACGCGCGGCGACGCGGCGACGACCGCGGCGGCCGCCTCGGCCGTCGGGGCGACGTACTCGGAGCCGACCTGCACGCTGACCTTGCCCAGCTCACCGGCCTGGCTCTCGTCGGCGTAGCCGATGGAGCCCGCGCCGGAGCCGACCAGGCCGACCACGCCGGAGGTGCCCTGCGCGGACGCGCCGCCGCTCAGCGGCCACACGCCGTCGGGCTCGGAGGTCCAGTCGGCGGGGGCCGCGGCCGAGAGGTACTCGGTGAAGTTCTCGGTGGTGCCCGAGTCGTCCGCGCGGTTGACCGGGGTGACCGCCAGGTCCGGCAGCGTCACGCCGGGGTTCTCGGCGGCGATCGCCGGGTCGTTCCAGTTGGTGATCGAGCCGTTGAAGAGCTTGGCGATGTTCGACGCGCTCAGCTGCAGCGTCGGGACGCCCGGCAGGTTGAAGATGACCGCGATCGGCGAGACGTAGAGCGGGAGCTGGATGACGTTGTCGGCGCCGCCGCAGAGGGTCTGGGCCAGGGGGAGCTGCTCGTCGTTGAGCGCGGAGTCGCTGCCGGCGAACTGCACGGCGCCGTCGACGAACTGGGTGCGTCCGGCGCCGGAGCCGGCGGCGTCGTAGCTGACGGTGGCGTCGGGGGCCACCGAGCTGAAGCCGGCGACCCAGGCCTCCATGGCGGCCTGCTGGGACGTGGCGCCGGCGCCGGCGATGGACGCGCTGGCCGACGCGGCGGCCTCGCCGCCCGCCTCGGCCGGGGCGCCGGACTCGTTGGCCGCGCCGCAGCCGGCCAGCAGCAGCGCACCGCTGGTGGCCAGGCCGACAGCGGCAACTCGGGCACGGGCGCTGTGCCGCACGATCTTCACGTGAAGGTTCCTCCGTCGTAGGACCGCAAGGGTCGGTGCGGCTCGGGGTGGCCGCTCGCCGAGGACGGTAGGTAGCGCCGGTGGACGCGCTCCCCCGAACAGATGAACGCGGAATGAACACATCACCGAAGGTGAGGCAGGACACCCGTTCGGTGGGGGTCGTGATCGCCCCGTGACCTGCGCGTTCCGTTGCGCCGGTCACATGGCGAACCGGTGAACTGCGCGTGGCCGTCAGCCCGCGGGGGCTGCGTTCCGGGCGAACAGGACATCGCTGTGGCGGACGGTGAAACCGAGCTTGCGGTACACCCGCACGGCCGCCTCGTTGTCGGACTCGACGTAGAGCAGCACCTGCCGCAGGCCCCGCGCGTGCAGGTGCCGCAGCCCCGCGATCGTCAGCGCGGCGCCCAGCCCGGTGCCCTGCGCCGACGGGTCGACGCCGAGCACGTAGACCTCCCCGATCCGCTCGGGCTCGGTGTGGACCTTGGTCCAGTGGTAGCCGAGCAGCCGGTCGGAGGGGTCGACGGCGAGCAGGAAGCCCTCCGCGTCGAACCACGGCTCGGCCTCGCGCTCGGCGACCTGCTCGCGCCCCCAGCCGCCCTGCTCGGGGTGCCAGTCGAACGCGGCGTTGTTGACGCGCAGGAACGCTTCCTCGTCGGCGCCCACGACGAACGGGCGCAGTGTGACGCCCGCGGGGAGCTCGACGGCGGCGGGCGCGTCGGGCATCTCCCGGTGCATCTGCCAGAGCTCGCGGACCCGCACCAGACCGAACTCGGCGGCCAGCGCGACGGCCCCCGGGTGCTCGCCGTGGGCCCAGACGCGCAACTCAGCGTCACCGGCCCGGTCCACGAGCGAGTGCACGATCCGACGGCCCAGACCGGCGCGCCGGTGGCGCGGGTGCACGACCAGCTCGCCGCCGCCCGCCGGGTCGAGGTGCGCGAAGCCGACGAGGTCGTCGCCGTCGAGGGCCAGCAGGTGCGCGGCGCCGGCGCTGCGCAGCTGCAGCAGCACCTCGTCGGAGAGGGGGGCGCTGCCGTCGGCGGCCGCGGCGGCGGAGGCCAGGGCGCGGACCACCGCCACGCCGTCGTCGTCGAGCCCGGCGCGCCACTGCAGTTCGGTCACATGATCGAGCCTACGCGCGGAAGCTCAGCCGCTCGTCGGCGTCGGCGTCCTCGTCGTCGGCCTCCAGGGTGGGCGCGCCGATCGCCCCGCGGCCGGGGCGCACGAACTTGTAGCCCACGTTGCGCACGGTGCCGATCATCTGCTCGTGCTCGGTGCCGAGCTTGGCGCGCAGGCGGCGCACGTGGACGTCGACGGTGCGGGTGCCACCGAAGAAGTCGTAGCCCCACACCTCCTGGAGCAGCTGCGCGCGGGTGAACACCCGGCCCGCGTGCTGCGCCAGGTACTTGAGCAGCTCGAACTCCTTGTAGGTGAGCTCCAGCAGCCGCCCGCGCAGGCGCGCCGCGTACGTGGCCTCGTCGATGACCAGCTCGCCGAGCACCAGCGCGCCGCTCCCGCCGCCGCTGTCGGCGCCGGGGCGGGCCTTGAGCAGCCGCAGCCGGGCGTCGACCTCGGCCGGACCTGCCCCGGGCAGCAGGATCTCGTCGACGACCCACTCGCCGGACACGGCCACCAGGCCGCCCTCGGTGAGGATCGCGACGACCGGCACGTCGGTGCCCGTGCTCCCCAGCAGGCGGCACAGGCTGCGCGCGGCGACCAGGTCGGTGCGGGCGTCGACGAGGACCGCGTCGTGCGGACCCGCGTCCAGCAGCGCCGCCACCTCGGGCGCGGCGGTGCGCACGCCGTGCGGCAGGAGCGTGAGCGCCGGCAGCACCGAACCCGGGTCGGGGTCGGCCGTCAGCAGAAGGAGCTCCATCTGTTCCTCCTCATCGGGGCGTCGTTCGCCCCCTCTGGAGAAACGGCGGGCGACGTTGACGCACCGTGTTCACATCCACGTGATCGGGACGAGACCCGCGCGGATCGACGAAGAATAGCCCGCGACCGGCCCGGAGCCCTAGTACCGCGGCACAGGTCACGACCCGGGGACGGCCGGGGACCCGCCCCGCTCTACGGTCTCCGGGGTGACCGCAGTCGTCGTCGGAGGTCGGATGAAGCGCCTGATCGTCGGACTCGTGGTGCTCGCCGGAGTGCTCGTGGGGCTCGACTTCGGTGCCGCCGCGCTCGCCGAGTCGGCCGTCTCCCGGCAGATGCGCGAGCAGATCGGCCTGCCCGACGACCCGGACGTCCGCATCAACGGCTTCCCGTTCGTCACGCAGGCGCTGGCCGGGCGCTACTCCAGCATCGACGTCACCGCCGACCGGCTGCAGGTCGGCGACCTGCAGGAGGTCGAGATCGTCGCGCAGCTCCGCGACGTCGACGCCCCGCTGTCGGAGGTGCTCGGGTCCGGTCCGACGTCGCTGCGCGTCGCCGAGGCCGACGGCACCGTCCGGATCGGCGCCGACGACATCGAGCGGCTGCTGGGCAGCGTCGACAAGCTGCGCATCGAGTCGCTCGACGCCGACGCGCTCGAGGCGGCCGTCGAGGACGGGGCGGACCCGTCGCTCGCCGACGTCGACCCCGACACGGTCGCCCGGCTCGTCGGCACCACCGCGGTGCTCGGCGAGGACACCGAGGTCTCCGCGATCGTCGGCCTCGACCTCGCCGAGGGGCTCGTGCGGATCGTCCCGCGCGACGTCCGCATCGGCGGCCCCGACGCCGCGCCGCTGCCGGAGTCCGTGCAGAGCTCGCTGGCCGACCGGTTCACCGTCGAGGTCGACCCGGGCTCGCTCCCGCTGCAGGTCACGCCGACCGAGCTGAAGGCCGTCGACGGCGTCCTGGAGATCAGCGGCAGCACGACCGACCTGCTGCTCGGCGCCCCGGCCACCACGACCGGGTGACCCCCGCGGACTAAACCGGCACCGGCCGGCGTTGGCGCGCGTGTGGACCTCCTCGGCGTGACGGTGCTGGTCGCCGCCCTGGTGCTCGCCACGGCCGTGGGCCTGGTGCTGCGCCGCCGCGACGGGCGCCTGCGCGCCACCGCCGACCGCCGCGGGGCGAGCGGTGGTGGGGCGGCCGGCGGGTGGGCCCTGGCCGGCACCGCGCCCGCCGACGGCGACCGCGTGCTGCTGCTGCAGCTCTCCTCCCCGGTCTGCACGCCGTGCCGGCGCACCGCGGAGCTGATCGACGACCTGCGGGCGCGGCAGCCGGGCGTCGCGCACGCCGAGGTGGACGTCGCCGAGCGGCCGGAGGTCGCGCGCGCCCTCGGGGTGCTGCGCACGCCCACCGTCGTCGCCTTCGACCGGTCCGGCGCGGAGTTCGTCCGGGTCTCCGGCCTGCCCCGCGCGGCCGAGCTGGAGGCCGCGCTCGCCCCGGCCCTGGGTGCGCTGTGAGGAACGGGTCCGTCCGACCTGCGGGATCACGCTCCTGCAGGTCGGGACGCTGGGTTAGGCTCGTACCGTGTTCTGGCCGTTGACCCGTCGCCGCGCAGTGGACCTGTGCCGCGTCGGCAGCTGCCTGTGTCACGCCTCCTGAGCATCCGCGTCCCTCATCCGCTCGTCTCAGGAGCACCTCCATGTCCGCAACGGACCCCCCGCTCGATCCGCGCGGCGTCCGCTTCGCCGCGGCGCTGTCCACCGTCGTGCTCGCGGTCGTGCTGCTCACCGGCAGCGGCTGGCTGCTCGCCGCGCAGGCCGTGGTGTTCGCGCTCGCCGCGTTCGCCGGGCCGCGCTTCGCGCCGTACCCGCTGCTGTTCCGCACGCTCGTCGCACCGCGGCTGAGCCCGCCCACCGAGCGCGAGGACGCCGCCCCCGTGCGGTTCTCGCAGCTCGTCGGGTTCGTGTTCGCCGTCGTCGGCACGGTCGGCTACCTCACCGGGCTCTCCGTGCTCGGCGTCGTCGCCACGGCGTTCGCGCTCGTCGCCGCCTTCCTCAACGCGGCCTTCGGCTTCTGCCTGGGCTGCGAGATGTACGCCCTCCTCCACCGATTCCGCACGCACCGCAACCAGCAGGGAGCCACAGCATGAGCCGCGAGGACGTCCTCGTCACCGCCGATTGGGCCGAGAAGAACATCGGCACCGACGGCATCGTGTTCCTCGAGGTCGACGAGGACACCGCCGCCTACGACGGCGGCCACCTGGCCGGCGCCGTGAAGGTCAACTGGACCACCGAGCTCCAGGACTCCGTCCGCCGCGACATCGTCGACGCCGACCAGTTCGGCGCGCTGCTCTCGGCCAAGGGCGTCTCCAACGACGACACCGTGGTCCTCTACGGCGGCAACAACAACTGGTTCGCCGCCTACGCGTACTGGCAGTTCAAGCTGTACGGGCACGCCGACGTGAAGCTGCTCGACGGCGGCCGCAAGAAGTGGGAGCTCGACGGGCGCCCGCTCACCACCGACAGCACCGAGCGCACCCCCACGACCTACACGGCGAAGCCCGCCGACACCTCGATCCGCGCCTTCCGCGACGAGGTCGTCGAGGCCATCGGCAGCCAGAACCTGGTCGACGTCCGCTCGCCCGACGAGTTCTCCGGCAAGATCCTGGCGCCGGCGCACCTGCCGCAGGAGCAGTCGCAGCGGCCCGGCCACATCCCCGGCGCCATCAACATCCCGTGGAGCAAGGCGGCCAACGAGGACGGCACGTTCAAGTCCGACGAGGACCTCGCCAAGCTGTACGGCGACGAGGGCTTCGACGGCTCGCGCCCGACCATCGCCTACTGCCGCATCGGTGAGCGCAGCTCGCACACCTGGGTCGTGCTGCACGAGCTGCTCGGCCACGGTGACGTCAAGAACTACGACGGCAGCTGGACCGAGTACGGCTCGCTCATCGGGGTCCCGATCGAGCTCGGCGCGGGGAGCAAGGGCTGATGTGCGGCGCTCCTGACCAGTCCGTGTCGCTGCCCCCGGGCACCGACCTCAGCAAGGAGACCGTCCTCGCCGGGCGCGTCGTCGCGGGCGGCGAGCCCGTCGGCGGCGCCTTCGTCCGGCTGCTCGACGGCACCGGCGAGTTCACGGCCGAGGTCGTGGCCAGCGCGAGCGGCGACTTCCGCTTCTTCGCCGCCCCCGGCACCTGGACGCTGCGCGCGCTGAGCCGCAGCGGCAACGGGGAGGCCGTGCTCGAGGCCGACGCCCCCGGCCTGCACCAGACGCTGGTGTCGGTGGCCTGAGCGCCCCTCCACCCGGCCACCGCGCCACGGCCACCCGCTCCACGGCGCCGCTCCACCGCCACCGCCACGTGGCAGGAAGGCCACCTTCACGCAACCTCGTTGTGTGAAGGTGGCCTTCCTGCAACAGGCGGGCCGGTGGTGCCACTAGGGTGGCTCCCCGTGCACTGGTTCTTCACCGGCCTGCTGATCGCGGCCAGCGGCGGCACGGTGGCCTACACCGGCTACCTGCTCCGACGGCTGTTCACCACCGAGCCGACGCCCGGGACCGTCACGGAGCCGGCGTCGTGAGCGGGCCCGACGGCGAGATCCCCGGCACCATCACCGGCCCGGCCAACGCCGCCCCCGACTCGCCCCGCCGCAACCGGCCGCGCTTCGAGGACCTCCCCGTCCCCGACGACACCGCCAACCTGCGCGAGGGTCCCGACCTGCACCAGCAGTGCCTGGGCCTGCTGCCGCTGATCGGCGTGTGGCGCGGGGCGGGCGAGGTCGTCTACCCGACGATCGACGGTCCCTTCGCCTACGGCCAGCAGCTCGTCTTCGCCCACGACGGGCGCCCGTTCCTGTCCTACGAGGCGCGCGCCTGGCTGCTCGACGACGACGGGAAGGTCATCCGGCCCGCCGCCCGGGAGACGGGCTTCTGGCGCCCGCAGGAGGGCAGGCAGCTCGAGGTGCTCCTAACCCACGCCACGGGGATCGTCGAGGTCTTCTACGGCCGCGCGCTCGACCTCCGCTCGTGGGAGATCGAGACCGACGCCGTCGTGCGCACGCCGACCGCGCAGGACGTGCAGGCCTCGCACCGGCTCTACGGGCTCGTGGAGGGCGGCGACCTCGCCTACGTCGACGAGCGCGCGATGATGGGCCAGCCGATGCAGCCGCACCTCTCGGCGCGCCTGAGCCGCATCGCGGGCTGACGCCTCAGCCCACCCGCACGCGCGTCAGCCCACGCCGACGCGGTCGGGCAGGTCGCGCAGCTCGGCGTCGGACAGCCCGGACAGGCGCGCCAGCTGGTCGCGCCCCAGCCCGGTGTCGGCGAGCCGGGCGAGCACCGACCGCAGCGCCTCGCGCTCGTGGCGGACCGAGTCGGTGAGCCGAGCGAGCTGGCGCCGGCAGGCGTCGAGCTCGACGGTGGCGCCGACCGCGCGCACCGGGTCGTCCAGCAGGACCGCGAGCAGGCGGTCGCGGGCGTCGCCGCGGGCACTGGGGGCGACGTCGGGCGTCACGGTCTCGCGCGGCGGGGCGGCGTCGCGGCTCCCCTGGTCCGGAGCCGGCGGCTCGGGCGCGGCCGGGTGCGCGGTGCCGTTGCGGGCAGCGGCGGCCGGGTGCGCGGCGCCGTTGCGCGCAGCGGTGTCCGGTGCGGGCGCCCTCAGGCCGGTGGCCGGCTCACTCGGCGTCGAGCCGCCCGACCGCGCCTGCGCCTCGCGCGCGGCCAGGGCCTGCGCGACGGCCGCGGCGACCGTGCGGCCGGAACCGACGCGCTCGGTGGGGTCGGACCACGCGCCGTCGTGACCGGTGCCGTTCCCGGGATCGGGGTCGGCGCCGGCGTCGGTTCCCACGACGGGGTCGGCCACCATCGGGTCGGCGACCGTCGCGGCGAGGGCACGGGCGCGCCGACGCCGCCGTGCAACGAGGAGGAAAGCCACGAGGGCGATGACGAGGAGCAGGGCTCCGGCACCGACCGGGACCAGCACCTCAGGCGTCAGAGCCAGCTGCATGGTTGCGCACCGTACGCCGTCCGGCGTAACGATGTGCAACCAGCCTCACGCGGAGCGTGACGACGAACTGGGCCGGGAGTCGCTCGTCCGGCCGTCGGACTGGTCGGTCCGACCGGTGCCGGGCGCCGGGGAGAGGACCGTCGGCTCGTCGGGGCGGACGGTGCCGGACGGCGACGGCTCGGCACCCGCGGCCTGCTCCGGGCGCCGCACGACCGACGTGCGCTCGCCCGCGGCCTGCGCATCCGGCGTGGTCGCACGCTGCGCCGGCCGGAACAGGTCGGCCGGTTCGGGCTCGGGCGCGCTGCGCGGGCGCATCGACGGCCCGCTGTCGTTCACGGCCGGGTAGGCACCGGTCGGCAGCCGGTGGGCGGCCTTGCCGGCCTCGCGCTCGGGCCGGGCCGTGGGCGCCTTGTCCTTCGCCGTGACGACGTCGGACGCCGGGGAGGCGGTGGGAGAACCACCCGGACGTGGGTCACCCGACTGCGCCCGGGCCGCCTGCGGCTGGCCGTTCTGGGGCTGGCCGTGGGACGCCTGCCCGTTCTGGGACTGGCCGTTCTGGGACTGGCCGTTCTGGGACTGGCCGTTCTGGGGCTGCCCGTTCTGGGGCTGCCCGTTCTGGGGCTGCCCGTTCTGGGGCTGGCCGTTCGACGCCGGCCCGTTCTGCGGCCGGCCGTTCTGCGCACCGGCGGCGGCCCCGGGGCGGACGGCCTCGGTCTGCTGCTGCTGGGCCGGCTGCGATGCACGGGTGATGGCGGCCCCGCCGGGGGTACCGACGCCCCGGTCGGCCGGGCGCTCGCCGTCGGACCGCTCGGTCCGGTTCTCGGCAGAGGCAGAGGGGGCCGAGGCGGCGGGGGACGCGGAGGACCCGGACGGACGGGCGGAACCGTCACGCTCACCGGCCGACGATCCGGACCCGACCGGCTGCGCGCCGGTGGACCGGGCGGCGGACGGGGACCCGGCAGGCTGTGCCCCCGCGGGCTGCGAGCCCGCGGACGGCGACCCGGCCGGCTGCGACCCGGCCGACGGCGAGCCCGGAGCCGACGACGGGGACGAGGCGCCGGCGGGCGGGCCGGCGTGCGAACCCGTGGCCCGGACGGGCGTCGGCGACGGCGTGCCGCGACCGGGCGTGGGCGACGGCCGGGACGGCTCGGCGGACCCACCGGGGCCGCGGCGGTCGCCGGAGCCCGGGCCCGGGGGCAGCGCGGTGGTGGCCGGGCCGGAGCCCGGCGCGCTGCCGGTCGGGGCCGGTGCCGGCTTCTCCGGCGACGGGCCCGGGGGGCCGGCGGCGGGGGCGGGCTGCGACGCGCGGCGCGCGTCGCCGTCGGGCGCACCGGGCGCGGGGCGGGGCGGGGCACCGGCGGGGCGGGGGCCGAACTCGGGCCGGCCGTGCCGGGAGAGGTCGCCGTCGCGGCGACCCGGCAGCGGGTGGTTGCCCGGCTCGTGCGCGGGCATCGCCGCGGTCGGGGCCGCCAGCAGGCCCTCGAGCTGGGAACGCATCCGCGTGAGCTCGGCCAGCACGGCGTCGCGCTGCCGGATGAGGTCGGCGACCTGGGCGCGCACGCCCTCGGTCTCGGCGCGGGCCGCACGGTGGGCGTTGCGCCGGATCTCGGCGGCCTCCTCCTCGGCGGCCGCGAGGATGCTCTCCATGCGGTCGGTGAAGGTGCCGATGGTGTCCGGGTCGCCGGCCTGGCCGCCGGGCCGTGGGCGCGGCGTCGGACGGGGCCGCATCGGCTGGCTGGCGGAGACGACGGGCATCGGCTGACTGCGCGCGACGTCGAGATCGGCGCGCATCCGGGCGAGGACCCGCTGCAGCCGGTCGACGTGCTCGTCGACCTGGCGCCGGTCGTAGCCGCGCAGCACGACGTCGAAGCGTGGCGCGCCGGGCACCCCCGCGTCACTCGTCATCGCTAGCCCTCCCGTGCGTGCCGTCACCGTGCATTCCGCCGAGGGTAGGGGGGTCGTTTCGCCCGATCCCGGCCGTTCACCCTTTCGCAGCATACCGAGAGGGCCGTCGACCGGCAGCCGCGGTTCGGGACGAAGCGGCCGACGGGCACCCCGTGCGGCGGCCTACCATCGGTTCCGTGGACACCTCGACGCGGCTCGACACCGCAGGTGAGCGGCGCGACGACGCCGACGGACCGGAGGACCTCAGGCGCACGCTGCACCAGCGCGGCTTCCGGATGACCCCCCAGCGGCAGCTGGTGCTCGACGCCGTGCGCGACCTCGGTCACGCCACCCCGGAGCGCATCTGCGCGCAGGTGCAGGCCGTCGCGCCCGCCGTCAACATCACCACGATCTACCGCACCCTGGACCTGCTGGAGAAGCTCGGGCTGGTGCGGCACACCCACCTGGGCCACGGCGCCCCGAACTACTCCGAGGCCGAGCACCAGCACGTGCACCTCGTCTGCCACGAGTGCGGGGCCGTCACCGAGACTCCCACCGATCTGATGAACGAGCTGTCCTCCCGGTTGCGCGGGTCGGTCGGGTTCGAGCTCGACGTCACCCACGTCGCGCTGTCGGGCCGCTGCCGCGACTGCGCCGCGGAGGCGGGCGCGTGACCGGCACCGAGCTGACGCCCGACGCCCCCGACCGCGACGCAGCGGTGCCCCCGCACCGCGGCGACCCGCTCGCCGAGCAGCGCCGGATGGCCCGCGGCGCCGCGGTGGTCGACCGCAGCCACCGCGGGGTGATCGCCGTGACGGGCGAGGACCGGCTGAGCTGGCTGCACCTGCTGCTCACCCAGCACGTCAGCGAGCTGCCCGCCGACACCGGCACCGAGGCGCTGATCCTCGACCTCAACGGCCGCGTCCTGCACCACATGGTCGTGGCGCACACCGCCGACACCGTGTACCTCGACACCGAGCCCGGCGACGTCCCGCCGCTGCTGGACTACCTGACCAAGATGGTGTTCTGGTCGAAGGTCGAGCCGCGCGACGCCACGGCGGAGCTCGCGGTGCTCAGCGTGGTCGGCCCCGACACGGCCGACGTCCTCACCGCGGCCGGCGTCCCGGTGCCCGGGCGGCCGCACGGCGCGCTCGCGCTGCCCGGCGGCGGGGTGGTCCGGCGGATGCCGTGGCCCGGCGTCGACGCGGCCGACCTGCTGGTCCCCCGCGCCGAGCAGGACGCCTGGTGGCGGCGGCTCACCGACGCCGGAGCCCGCGAGGCGGGGACGATGGCCTTCGAGGCGCTGCGCGTGGAGTCCGGGCGACCGCGGCTGGGCCTGGACACCGACGAGCGCACGATCCCGCACGAGGTCGGCTGGATCGGCGAGGCCGTCCACCTGACGAAGGGCTGCTACCGGGGCCAGGAGACGGTGGCGCGGGTCGCGAACCTCGGACGCCCGCCCCGCCGCCTGGTCCTGCTGCACCTGGACGCGGGCGACGAGCACCTGCCCGTGCCCGGCGACCCGGTCACCCACGGCGGCCGGACGGTCGGCCGCGTGGGCACCGTCGTGCAGCACCACGAGCTCGGGTCGGTGGCGCTGGCGCTGGTCAAGCGCTCGGTGGCGGTCGACGCCGACCTCGTCGCCGGGGTCGACGAGCGGGCGTCCCCGGCCCGGATCGACCCCGACTCGGTGCCGGCGGAGGACGGCGCCCCGCCGCCCGGGCGCGCGGCGCAGGGCGGCCTGCGCGGCTGACCCCCCTCCGCCGCCGGGCCGCGCGGGTCGCCGCCGTCCCCCCAGTTGCAGGAAGGCCACCTTGAGGACGACAACCGTCCACAAGGTGGCCTTCCTGCAATCCTGGGCGTGACCTGGTGCGTCCAATAGGTGGGACGGTGCTCCCGCATCGCGAGAACCCGGCGTAGCGTCCGCGACGTGGACGCACCCCGTTACCGCTGGGTGGTGCTCGCCGTCGGCAGCGCCGCCCAGGCCGCCACCGCGGCCTACTTCCTGGGTCTCGCCGCCGTCACGCCGGCGCTGCGGGCGCACTTCGACCTCGACCTCGCCGGCGTCGGCCTGATGATCGGCGCGATCTCGGTCGGGCTGGTGCCCACCCTCATCCCGTGGGGCGCGGCCGCCGACCGGTTCGGCGAGCGCGGCGTCATGGCGATCGGTCTGGTCGGCTCGGCCGCCGCGCTGGCCGCGGCGGCGCTGGTCCCGCACCCGCTCGCCGCCGGCGCGCTGCTCATGCTTGCCGGGGCATCGGGCGCGTCGGTCAACGCCGCCAGCGGGCGCGCGGTGATGACCTGGTTCCCGGCCCGCAGCCGGGGTCTGGCGATGGCCGTGCGGCAGACGTCGGTGCCGGTCGGGGCCGCGCTGGCCGCGGTCGCACTACCGGCCGTGGCCACGGCCGGCGGGGTGCCTGCGGTGTTCCTCGTGCTCGCCGCGGTCTGCCTGCTCGCGGCCGTGGCCGTGGCCGCGTTCGTCCGCGAGCCACCGGACGCCCCGGCACGGGGCTCCCGCCCCGCGGGCCGGATGCTCGACGTCCTGGCCGACCGCCGGCTGCAGCGCCTCAGCGCGGGCGGGCTGCTGCTGGTCGTCCCGCAGTTCCTGGGCTCGGTCTTCCTCGTCGAGGTCCTGCACACCGGCAGCGGGATGCCGCTGGCCGCCGCCGGGGCCCTGCTGGCGCTCACGCAGGTGCTGGGTGCCGCCGGGCGGCTCGGCAACGGGTTCTGGTCCGACCGCGCGGGCAGCAGGCTGCGGCCGCTGCGGATCGTCGCCGCGCTCGTCGCCGTCGGCTTCGGCGCCGCCGCGCTGCTCCAGCCGGGTCCGGTCGTCCTGCTCGCCGTGGTGCTCGTCCCCGCCGCCGCGCTGGCCATCAGCTGGAACGGGCTGGTCTTCACCGCCGCGGGCGAGCTCGCCCCGCCCGGTCGGGCCGCGACCGCGATGGCCGTGTCCAACACCGCCAACTACCTCGCCGCCGCCGCGACCCCGGTGGTGGGCGGGTTCGTCGCGCAGGTCGCCGGGTGGCCCGCGATGCTCGCCCTCGGCACGGTCGCCGCGGCACTAGCACTCCTCACCCTCCGGGGCCTCCGGGAGCCGGGTGACGCAGGCAACGTGACACCGCCGGTGCCACGTCGCACGCCCGGGCGTAGGCACGGTACGGTGGTGACAGGACACTGATGACATGAATGGGGCCGCCGAGACATCCGGCCGCCCCTTCCCTGTTGTAAGGGGGACCAGCCATGGGGCGCGGACGAGCCAAGGCCAAGCAGACGAAGGTGGCCCGGGAACTCAAGTACAGCTCCCCCACCATGGATCTCGACGCGTTGCAGCGCGAGATCGGCGTCGGCGGTGGGACGGTGCTCCACGACACGGAGGCGGAGGACGAGTACGACCCCTACGCCCCCGAGTCCGACAGGGACGACGACTACCGGCGTTGACCGGGTTCCACGCAGCACGACGAACGAGGTAGCGGGCCGGGCCGACTACTTGTTATGGTTCAAACATAACAAGTAGGAGGTTCCGGTGCCCCGCACCCGTCTTCTCGCCGCCGTTCCGCACCTGCCGGCCCAGCTGCCGGCGTGCGCTCTGCTCGTACTGGCGGCCGACCGGTTGCCCGATCCGGTCGCGAGCCACTTCGCGCTGGACGGCACCGCCGACGGCTACACCGGACGCGTGGCGCTCCTCGCCGTGCAGATCGGGCTGGCGCTGTTCCTCACCGTCCTGTTCGGCCTGCTCGCCGGATCGGCGCGCGGCGCACGGTCGGCCACCGGACCCGACGGGGGGCGCCTCACCGTCGGCCTGTCGTGGGCCGTCGCGGCGCTCGTCGGCGTGATCACCTGCGCCGCCGCCGCGGCCAACCTCGACCTGGCCGACGCCGCCGACGCCGTGCTGGAGCCGTGGTGGCTCGCCGCCGGGCTCGTGGCGGGCGCCGCCGTCGGGTGGGTCGTCCACCGCCTGACGCCGGCGAGCCCGACCGCCGCCCCGGCCGCACCCGCCGCGGTGCCCGCCGTCGAGCTCGGGGACACCGAGCGGGCGAGCTGGTCGCGCACCGTCGTCTCGCGCCCGCTGGCCGGGCTCGGTGCGGCGCTCCTGCTGGGCGCCGCGGCGCTCGGACCGGTCGGGGCCCCGCTGGTCGCGGTCGTCGCGCTCGCTGCCGCCGGGCTCCTGGTCGCGGCGACGAGCGCCGTGCGCGTCACCGTGGACCGGCGCGGGCTCCGCGTCGGCCTGGGTCCCGTCGGGTGGCCGCGGATCGTCGTGCCCCTCTCCGACGTGGCGTCGGCCATGGTCGACGACGTCTCGGCGGCCGAGTTCGGCGGCTGGGGCTACCGGGTCGTCCCCGGCGGCAGCGGGGTGGTCCTGCGCTCGGGGCCCGCGCTCGTCGTGGTCCGCCGGTCGGGGCGGCGCTTCGCCGTCACCGTCGACGACCCGCAGACCGCCGCCGGGCTGCTGAACGGCATCCTCGCGTGCTGATCCGCGTCGACCCCGCCCGCCCCACGCCGCTGCACGAGCAGATCGCCGCCGCCGTCCGCCGCGCCATCGGCGACGGCGAGGTCGCAGCGGGCGAGCGGCTGCCGCCCGCCCGGGAGCTCGCGGCCTCGCTCGACGTCAGCATCCACACCGTGCTGGCCGGCTACCAGCAGCTCCGCGACGACGGGCTCATCGAGCTGCGCCGCGGGCGGGGCGCCACCGTGCGCGCGGGGGCCGACGACGGCCGGGCCGGCGTCGTGGAGCTGGCCCGGCAGCTCGTGGAGGCCGCCCGCCGGATCGACCTCGACGAGGAGGAGCTGGTGGCGCTGGTGCGCGGACTCAGAACCGCGGGTGGTCGCCCCGGAGCGTGACGCGGGTCGCGTTAGCGTCGGTCGTGCGGGAGACGCCGCCGAGCACCCACGCCGGCACGTGCCGGGCGGTGAGGACGGCGAGCGCGCGGTCGACGTCGTCGGCCGGGAGCACGGCCACCATGCCGACGCCCATGTTGAACGTCTTCTCCATCTCCGCGCGCTCCACGCGGCCGCGCGAGGCGATGAGGTTGAAGATCGGGTCCGGGGTCCAGGTGTTGCGCTCGACGACGGCGCTCAGGCCGTCGGGCAGGATCCGCTCGACGTTGCGGCCCAGGCCGCCGCCGGTGATGTGGGCGAACGTGCGCACGCCGGTCTCGGCGGCCAGGGCGAGGCAGTCGCGGGCGTAGATGCGCGTCGGGACGAGCAGCTCCTCGCCGAGGGTGTGGCCGAACTCCTCGACGTGCCCCTCCAGCGACATCCGCGCGATGTCGAGCAGCACGTGCCGGGCCAGCGAGTAGCCGTTGGAGTGCAGGCCCGAGGCCCCCAGCGCCACCAGCACGTCACCGGGGCGGACGCGGTCGGGACGCAGCATCGCGTCGGCCTCGACGATCCCGACGCCGGTGCCGGAGATGTCGTACCCGCCGACCTCCATCAGCCCCGGGTGCTCCGCGGTCTCGCCGCCGAGCAGCGCGCAGCCGGCCTGCTGGCAGCCCTCCGCGATCCCCTTGACGACGGACGCGACCTGCTCGGGCACCAGCTTCCCGACGGCGATGTAGTCCTGCAGGAACAGCGGCTCCGCGCCGCAGACGACGAGGTCGTCGACGACCATCGCGACGAGGTCGAGCCCGATGGTGTCGTGCTTGTCCATCGCCTGCGCGATCGCGACCTTCGTGCCGACGCCGTCGGTGGAGGCGGCGAGCACCGGCTCGGTGTACTTGCCGATCTTCAGCGCGAACAGACCCGCGAAGCCGCCGATGCCGCCGAGCACCTCGGGGCGGTTGGCCTTCTCCGCGTAGGGCCGCAGCGCGTCCACGGCGCGCTCCCCCGCCTCGATGTCCACCCCTGCGGCGGCGTAGCTGGCTCCGGGCAGGTCGGTCGGCATGCTCGTATCTCGCTCTCGGGCGGACGGCGCGTGATCGTGCGCCGTGCGGGTCGGGGGGAGCTCAGGGACGGTCGAGCGCGGCGCCGGGCCCGACGGAGACCGGCCCGGGGTCGCCCGAGGCGGCCCCCGAGACGTCCACCGGGACGGGCTCGAGCAGGTGCTTGCCCAGCCGCGCCTCCTCGGGCAGCGGGATGGGGTACTCCCCGTCGAAGCAGGCCGAGCACAGCCGGGTGCGGGGCTGCTCGCTGGCCGCGATCAGGCCCTCCAGCGACACGTAGCCCAGGCTGTCGGCGCCGATGGAACGGCGGACGCCCTCGGTGTCGATGCCGCTGGCCACGAGCTCGGCGCGGGTGGCGAAGTCGATGCCGTAGAAGCAGGGCCAGCGAACGGGCGGCGACGCGATGCGCACGTGCACCTCCAGCGCCCCGGCCTCGCGCAGCATCCGCACCAGCGCGCGCTGGGTGTTGCCGCGCACGATGGAGTCGTCGACGACGACGAGCCGCTTGCCGCGGATGACCTCGCGCAGCGGGTTGAGCTTGAGGCGGATCCCGAGCTGGCGGATCGTCTGGCTCGGCTGGATGAACGTGCGGCCGACGTAGGCGTTCTTGACCAGGCCCTGGCCGTACGGGATGCCGGACTGCTGGGCGTAGCCGATGGCGGCGGGCGTGCCGGACTCCGGCGTCGGGATCACCAGGTCGGCCTCGACGGGGTGCTCGTGGGCCAGGCGCTTGCCGATGTCGACGCGCGTGGAGTGCACGGAGCGACCGGCGATCGTGGTGTCCGGTCGGGCCAGGTAGACGTACTCGAAGACGCAGCCCTTGGGCTCGGGCGCGGCGAAGCGCGAGCTGCGCATGCCGTCGGCGTCGATCGCGAGCAGCTCGCCGGGCTCGACCTCGCGGACCATCGAGGCACCGACGATGTCGAGCGCCGCCGTCTCGCTGGCGACGACCCAGCCGCGCTCCAGGCGGCCCAGCACCAGCGGGCGGACGCCGTGGCGGTCGCGGGCGGCGTAGAGCGTCTGCTCGTCGCCGAAGACCAGGGAGAACGCCCCGCGCAGGCGCGGGAGCAGCCGCATCGCGGCCTCCTCCACGCCGATGTCGGCGGCCGTGGCGGCCATCAGCTCGGTGACGAGGTCGGAGTCGGTGCTCGACCGGATGTGCGACCGGCCCGACGCCGGCTCGTCGACGAGCGCGGCGACCTCGTCGCGCAGCTCGGCGGTGTTGACCAGGTTGCCGTTGTGGCCCAGCGCGATGCCGCTGCCGGTGGCCGTGGTGCGGAACGTGGGCTGCGCGTTCTCCCAGGTCGTGGACCCGGTGGTGGAGTAGCGGCAGTGGCCGATGGCGATGTGGCCCTTGAGCGAGCTCAGGGTCTGCTCGTCGAACACCTGGCTGACCAGGCCGAGGTCCTTGAACACGACCATGCGGCGACCGTCGGACACGGCGATGCCGGCGGCCTCCTGGCCGCGGTGCTGCAGCGCGTAGAGGCCGTAGTAGGCGAGCTTGGCGACGTCCTCGCCGGGCGCCCAGGCGCCGAAGACGCCGCACTCCTCACGGGGTTCGTCGTCGGTCGGGTCGGACTCGGTTCGGGTGTCGGGACCCAACGCTCGCTCCCCTTCGTGGACGGCCGTTCAGGTCGCGATGCTACGCCGCAGGAGATCCGGAACCCACTCCGCGGGACCGGCGTCACCGAACCACCGCCCCTGCCCGACGTCGCAGCCGAGGCCCGCGAGGCGCTCCGCCTGCAGGCCGGTCTCCACCCATTCGGCCGTGACCTCGAGCCCGAGGGCGTGCGCCATCCCGATCAGCGAGCCGACGATGGCGGAGTCGACGGGGTCGGCGTCGGGGTGGCGCAGGCCGTCGATGAACGAGCCGTCGATCTTCAGGGCGTGCACCGGGAGGCGGCGCAGCCAGGCCAGGCTCGACCAGCCGGTGCCGAAGTCGTCCAGGGCGAGCCGGACGCCCGCGGCCCGCAGGGCGCGCAGCGCCTCCAGGGCCGCGCCCTCGTCGCCCAGCACGGCCTGCTCGGTGATCTCCAGCTGCAGCAGGCGCGCCGGCAGCCCGGTGGCGGCGAGCGCGGCGGCGACCTCGCCGACCCAGTCGGGCTCGACGAGCTGCACCGGGGACACGTTGACGCTGACGTAGGGCGCGTCCTCGCCCAGCTCGCGGTGCCAGGCCGCCGCCTGGGCGCACGCGGTGCGCAGGATCCAGCGGCCCAGGGGCACGATCATCCCGCTGCGCTCGGCGAGCTCGATGAACGCGCCCGGCCCGAGCAGCCCCTGCTCGGGGTGGTCCCAGCGCACGAGCGCCTCGGCCCCGCGCATCCGCGGGTCGGCGCCGAGGCCGACGAGCGGCTGGTGGACCAGCCGGAACTCCTCGCGGTCGATGGCCCCGGCCATCCCGTTGAGCAGGGCGAAGCGGGCCGACTCGCCCGCGTCGCGCTCCGGGTCGAACAGCACCCGGCGCCCGCCTCCGTGCGTCTTCGCCCAGTTCAGCGCGACGTCGGCGGCCCGCATCAGCTCCTCCGGGCAGGCCGTGGCGGTGGCCGACGCGGCCACCCCGACGCTCGCGGTGACGCTGAGGGTGTGCCCGCCGACGAGGAACGGCGTGGCGAACGCCTCCAGCACGTGGTCGGCGATCCGGCAGACCGCGGGCAGCCCCTCCGGGTCGGCGACGAGCACGGCGAACTCGTCGCCGCCCGTGCGCGTGACGAGGTGCTCGCCCGCGGCCATCTGCAGCCGGGCCGCGACGGCGAGCAGGACCTGGTCGCCGACCTGGTGCCCCAGCCCGTCGTTGACGCGGGTGAGCCCGTCGACGTCGAGCGCGCAGATGCCGACCCACTCCGGCCCGCCCGGCTCGAACGACCGGTGCACCCACTGCTCGGACAGCGCGCGGTTGGGCAGCTGCGTGAGGCGGTCGTGGTAGGACGCGCGCTGCAGCCGCAGCCGCAGCCGGGTGCGCTCGGACTGGTCCTCGATGACGGCCAGCAGGTGCGTGGCCGCGCCGGACGCGTCGCGGACCAGCGACGCCACCACATCGGTGAACAGCACGAGCCCGTCGGGACGGACGAAGCGCAGCTCCATCCGCCGGACGTCGGCCGTGCCGTGGACGAGGCGGCGGAAGCCGCTGACGACACTGCCCAGGTCGTCGGGGTGGACGAAGTCGGTGACCGGGCGCGGCTGGTCGAGCGGGCCGCGCAGCCCGAACATCTCGCGCAGCGCGGGGTTCATCTCCAGGACCAGCCCGTCGAGGCCGACCACGCCGATGCCGACCGCGCCCTCGGCGTAGACCGCGCGGTAGTGGCTCTCGGTCAGCGCCAGCGCGCGCTGCACCCCGGCCTGCGCGCGCAGCGTGGTGGTGACGACCTCGACCTGCTCGGCGACGGCCCGGTCGCGCAGCGCGCCGGTGAAGCCGGTGACGAGCTCGTCGAGGGCGGCGACGAGCCGCTCCCCCGCGTCGGCGCCGCCGGGCCCCAGCACGAACGGACCCTGCTCGCGGAGCAGGCGCAGCGACGCGGGCAGCACCTCCTCCGCCGCGTCGACGACCTCGCCCGGGAGCCCGCACAGGCCGCTGGCGAGCAGGTCGGCGCCGATGTCGCGGGCGGCCATGGGCCAGTAGGGCTCGGCCGCCAGCGTGGTGGCGAGGCGGCGCAGCAGGGTGGCGAGCCGGGCGGTGAGGCCGGCGTCGGCAGTGGGGGCCAGCTCGGCCCAGCGGGCGGCCAGGCGGTGCAGGGAGAGCGGCGAGCCGGCTGCGCGGGACGGGGTACCGGCTGCCGCCGTCCGGGCGCGGGGAGAGCCGGGCACGCTGCGCGGTGCTGCCATCCCGACACCTCCTTCACCCGTATGGTCGGGGAGGAACCCCCGGACGGCGTGATTCTCCGTATCGTTCAGTACTTACGCCAGTACGTCCGGTCCTGTTTCATCAGTTTGCCTGACAATCAGTTGTGGGCCGTTCGGCCCAGCGGGAGCAGTGCCCCGACGTCGCCCGCCCGGGCGCCCGAGGCCCGCACCGATCCGTCCCTCAGGGCATCGTCCCAGCTCACGCGACCCGTCACCAGCGCCAACCAGGTCCGCGGATCGGCCTCCACCACGTTCGGCGGAGTGCCGCGGGTGTGCCGCGGGCCCGGGATGCACTGCACGGCACCGAACGGCGGCACCCGCACCTCGACGCTGCGGCCCGGTGCCGCGACGGCGAGGGCCGCGAGGCTCTCCTTGACCGCGGCGCGCAGGACGGGGCGCTCGGGCGCCGGGCCGCCGTCGAGCCAGGCGAGCACCTCGGCGAGCCCGTCGCCGTCGTCCGCAGCGGTCATGCGCCCGCGGCGGGCACGTCGAACAGGGCCGGGAGGGTGCCCTCCCACGCGGTGCGCAGCTCCGCGAGCGGCAGCGGCTCCAGCGCGCCCACGGCCAGCGCCGACCCGCCGGTCGTGCCGAGCATCTGCGCCGGCACGTTCGCGGTGCCGGCGGCGTCGAGCAGCTCCTCGAGGTCCTCGGGCGCGACGGTGACCAGCACCCGGCCCGCCGACTCGGCGAACAGGGACACGAACGCGTCGGCCAGGGGCAGCGAGACGCGCGCCCCGCGCCCGCCCACCAGGCAGGCCTCGACGAGGGCCTGCGCGAGCCCGCCGTCGGACAGGTCGTGCGAGCCGGTGAGCAGGCCGCGCGCGGCCGAGGAGGCCAGCAGGCCCGCCAGGCGGAACTCCGCGGCCAGGTCGACCGCGGGCGGGCGGCCGCCGAGGTGCCCGTGCACCACGTGCGCCCACTCGCTGCCGCCGAGCTCGTCGCGGGTCTCCCCCAGCAGCACCACGGCGTCGCCGTCGCGGGTGAAGCCGGACGGCACGCGGCCCGCGACGTCGTCGATGACGCCGAGGACGCCGACCACCGGCGTCGGCAGGATCGCGCGGTCGCCGGTCTGGTTGTAGAAGCTGACGTTGCCGCCGGTGACCGGGACGCCGAGCAGCGCGCAGCCGTCGGCGATGCCACGCACGGCCTGCTGGAACTGCCACATGACGTGCGGGTCCTCGGGCGAGCCGAAGTTCAGGCAGTCGCTCACGGCCAGCGGCACGGCGCCGGAGGTGGCGACGTTGCGGTAGGCCTCGGCCAGCGCGAGCTGCGCGCCGGTGTAGGGGTCGAGCGCCACGAAGCGGGCGTTGCAGTCGGTGGCCACGGCGACGCCGCGCCCGGTGACCTCGTCGACGCGGACCACGCCCGCGTCGGCCGGCTGCGCGCTCGCGGTGTTGCCGCGGACGTAGCGGTCGTACTGGTCGGTGACCCAGGCCCGGCTGCACAGGTTCGGGCTGGCGGCCATCCGCAGGATCTCCGCGCGCAGCTCCAGCGGGCCCGACGGGCGGGGCAGCCGGTCGGGGACGTCGGCGACGAGCGCGTCCTGGCCGGGGCCGCGCTGCACGGGCCGCCGGTAGACCGGGCCGTCGTGGGCGACGGTGCGCGGCGGCACGTCGACGACGGTCTCGCCCTGCCAGGTGATGACGAGCCGGCCCCCGTCGACGACCTCGCCGATCACGCCGGCCAGCACGTCCCACTTGCGGCAGACGTCGAGGAACGCCTCGACGTCCTCCGGCCGGACGACGGCGCACATGCGCTCCTGCGACTCGCTGGACAGGATCTCCGCGGGCGTCATGCCGGTGGCGCGCAGGTGCACGGCGTCGAGGTCGATGCGCATGCCGCCGTCACCGGCGCTCGCGAGCTCGCTCGTGGCGCAGGACAGGCCGGCGCCGCCGAGGTCCTGGATGCCGACGACCAGCCCGGCGTGGAACAGCTCCAGGCAGCACTCGATGAGCACCTTCTCGGTGAACGGGTCGCCCACCTGCACGCTGGGGAGCTTCTTGCGCCCAGTGCTCTCGCCGAAGGTCTCGCTGGCCAGCACGGAGACGCCGCCGATGCCGTCGAGCCCGGTCCGCGCGCCGAACAGGACGATCTTGTTGCCGGTGCCCGACGCGAACGCCAGGTGCAGGTCCTCGGTGCGCATGGCCCCGACGCACAGGGCGTTGACCAGCGGGTTGCCCGCGTAACCCGCGTCGAAGACGACCTCGCCGCCGATGTTGGGCAGGCCCAGCGAGTTGCCGTAGGTGCCCACGCCCGCGACGACGCCGGGGAGCACGCGCGCGGTGTCGGGGGCGTCGGCCGGGCCGAAGCGCAGGGGGTCGGCCACCGCGATCGGGCGGGCGCCCATCGCCATGATGTCGCGGACGATCCCGCCGACGCCGGTGGCGGCGCCCTGGAAGGGCTCCACGTAGGACGGGTGGTTGTGCGACTCGACCTTGAACGTGACGGCCCACCCGTCGCCGATGTCGACCACGCCGGCGTTCTCGCCGATCCCGGCCAGCATCTTGCTCCGCATCTCCGGCGTCGTCCGCTCGCCGAAGTAGGCGAGGTGCACCTTGGACGACTTGTAGGAGCAGTGCTCGCTCCACATGACCGAGTACATGGCCAGCTCGGCGTCGGTCGGACGGCGGCCGAGGATGGAGCGGATGCGCGCGTACTCGTCGTCCTTCAGGCCGAGCTCGCGGTAGGGCTGCGGCTGGTCCGGCGAGGCGGCGGCCCGGGCGACGGTGTCGACGGCGGGCACGGGAGGGGAGGCGACCACGACTCCTGAGCCTACGGAACGGCCGGGGTCAGCTCCCCTCGCGGCCCGACGGGAGCTGCACCACACTCACGAAGAAGTGGTCGATCTGCTTGATCGCCTCGATGAAGCCCTCGAAGTCGACCGGCTTGGTGACGTAGGCGTTGGCGTGCAGCTGGTAGCTGCGCAGCACGTCCTCCTCGGCGCGCGAGGTCGTCAGCACGATCACCGGGATGTGGCGCAGCTCCGGGTCGTCCTTGACCTCGGCGAGCACCTCGCGGCCGTCGCGGCGCGGGAGGTTGAGGTCCAGCAGGATCAGGTCCGGCCGCGGCGCGTCGGTGTAGGGGTCCTCGCGGCGCAGGTAGGACAGCGCCTCCGCCCCGTCGGTGACGACGTCGAGCCGGTTGTGCAGGTACTCGTCGAACGCCTCGCGGGTCATCAGCACGTCGCCGGGGTCGTCCTCGACGAGCAGGACGTTGACGATCCGCGGTTCAGGCGTGGTCATGCAGGGACTCCTCGAGAGGGGCGTCGTCGGTGCGGGTGGGGTCCGGGGCGGCCGGGAAGCTCACGGTGAGGGTCGCACCGGGCCCGTCGCCCTGCACGATGCGGATCCCGCCGCCGTGGAACTCCGCGATCTTCTTCGCCAGCGACAGGCCGATCCCGGTGCCGGCGTAGACGTCGCGGGCGTGCAGCCGCTGGAAGATCACGAAGACCTTGTCCTGGTAGTCGGGGTCGATGCCGATGCCGTTGTCGCGCACGGTGACCTCGACCACGCCGTCGCGCTCCTCCCCGGAGACGTGCACGACCGGGGCGACGCCCTCGCGGTGGAACTTCAGGCCGTTGCCGATGAGGTTGGCGAACAGCTGGCGCAGCAGCTGCGGGTCGCCGGAGACGGTGGGCAGGTCGCCGACGACGACCTCGCCGTCGAGCTCGGCGCGGGTCGTCTCCAGCCCGGCGGCGGCCGACGCGGCGACCTCGCCGAGCGGCACCGGCACGAAGCCCTCGGTGGTGCGGCCGACGCGGGAGAACGAGAGCAGGTCGTTGATCAGGCGCTGCATGCGCTGCGCGCCGTCGACGGCGAACTCGATGTACTGGTCGGCGCGGTCGTCGAGCTGCCCGCCGTAGCGGCGCTGCAGGAGCTGGCAGAAGCTCGACACCTTGCGCAGCGGCTCCTGCAGGTCGTGGCTCGCGACGTAGGCGAACTGCTCGAGGTCGCGGTTGGAGCGCTCCAGCTCGCGCCCCTGCTCCTCGAGCCGGCGGTTCGCCTCCTCCAGGCGGTCGACGTCGGCCAGGATGTGCACCCGCATCGCCTCGACGTCGGCCCCGAGCTCGACGATCTCCCGCGGCCCGTCGACGCGGACCTGCTGCTGGGCGTCGCCGTTGACCACGGCCCGCACCTGCGCGGCGAGGTCGGACACCGGGCGCAGGACGGTGCGGCTCAGCGCCAGCCCGACGGTGACCAGCACGAGGACCAGCACCCCGGCGACGCCGACGGCCGCGAACTGCACGAACGCCGCCGCGGACGCCACGGCGGCCCGGGCCTCGGCCTGCCGGACGGTCAGGTCGCGCTGCAGCAGGTCGGCCCGCGTGCGGACCTGGTCGAACAGCACCCGCCCCTGGACGGCGTCGGGCGCGGGCGTCCCGTTCGCGACCGCGGCGACGGCCGGGTCGGCGTACCCCTCCCGCCACCGCTGCGCCGCGGCGGCGACCGCGTCGACGTCGGCGTCGAGGGCCTGGCGGTCGACGAGCTCGCGCAGCTCGGTGAGCGAGGCGGCCTCGGCGGCCCGCCCGGTGTCGTAGGGCGTGACGAACTCGGGCCGGTTCGTGAGGCTGTAGCCGCGGACGCCGGTCTCCTGGTCGAGCAGCGCCACGGACAGGCCCTGCGCGGCGTCCAGCGCGGGCGAGACCCGGTCCAGCAGCACGGCCCGGGATGCCGACAGGCCCGACAGCGCCATGCCGCCGAGCACGATCGCGGCGAGGGCGAGCAGCGCCACCAGCACGGCGCCGACGGTGAACAGGCGCCGCAGCGGCCGGCGGTCCTCGGCGTCGCGGCCTCGGCGGCGCAGCAGGGGGCGGGTCGTCACGTCCGGTCCGCCGAGAGCAGCAGGATGGCGACGTCGTCGGACAGCGGGCCGCCGTTGAGGACCTGCGCGCGCTCCACGAGGCGGGCGGGCAGGTCGTCGTGCGGGGTGTCGCGCTCGTCGTGCAGCAGCCGGATGAGGCCCTCGGGCCACAGCGGTTCGTCGGGCACCGGGCCCTTCCCCTCGATCAGTCCGTCGGTGTAGAGCAGCAGCGCCCAGCCCGGGTGCAGCGCGAGGGGCTCGGCGTCCCAGCCGGCGTGCTCGGCGATGCCCAGCGGCAGCCCGATCAGCGGCTCGACCTGCACGGGCGGGTGCATCACGACGGGCGCCGGGTGCCCGGCGAGCCGCACGTGGGCCTCGCCGTCGGGCGCGATCGCGACCGTGCAGACCGTCGTGAACAGGGTGACGTCGTGCCGCTCGCTGACCAGCACCTGCTGCAGCTTGGGCAGCACCTGCGGCTCGTCGACGCCCGCGAGCACGAGCGCGCGCCACGACACCCGCAGCAGCGCGCCGAGCGCGGCCTCGTCCGGGCCGTGGCCGCAGACGTCGCCGATGATCGCGTGCACGGTGCCGTCGGGGCCGCGGACGGCGTCGTAGAAGTCGCCGCCCAGCACGCTGCGGGCGCGGCCGGAGCGGTAGAACGCGCGGGCCCGCACCGGGCTGCCGTCGAGCAGCGGAGTGGGGAGCAGACCGCGCTCCAGGCGGGTGGCCTCGGCCGCGACCAGCTGCTCCTCGCGCAGCCGCAGCTGGCTGGTCTCGGCGCGGCGACGCTCCACGGCGTAGCGGATGGCGCGGATCAGCAGCGGCCCGTCGACCTTGCCCTTGACCAGGTAGTCCTGCGCCCCCGCGGCGACGGCGGCGACGCCGAGGTGCTCGTCGTCGAGGCCGGTGAGCACGCAGACGGCCGCGCCGGCGTCGGCGCGGAGGATGGCGTGCAGGCCCTCCAGCCCGTTCGTGCCGGGCAGGTTGAGGTCGAGCAGGACGCACTCGGCGTCCGCGAGCAGGCCGCCGTCGACGACCTCCGGCAGGGAGGCCGCCACCGTCAGGCGCAGCTCCGGCTCGACCTCGGCGAGCAGCTCCCCGACGAGGAAGGCGTCGCCGGGGTCGTCCTCCACGAGGAGGACAGCGCGTCCGGGATGGGTCACCTCAGCTGCCGACCGCCGCTCCCAGCACCGAGGTGAACAGCACGAGGCCGTCATCGGACGGGCCGGTGAGCGGGTCGATGGCGTGCTCGGGGTGCGGCATCAGGCCGACGACCCGGCCGTCGGCCGAGGCGACGCCCGCGATGTCGGCGAGCGCGCCGTTGGGGTTGCCGCCCAGGTAGCGGAACACGACGCGCCCCTCGCCCTCGAGCCGCGCGACCGTCTCGGCGTCGGCGACGAACCGGCCCTCGCCCGACTTGAGCGGCACCACGATCTCCTGGCCCGCCGTGGCGGCACCGGTCCACGCGGTGTCGGTCGACTCGACGCGCAGCCGCTGGTCGCGGCACAGGAAGTGCAGCCCGGCGTTGCGCACCAGCGCACCCGGGAGCAGCCCGGCCTCGCAGAGGATCTGGAAGCCGTTGCAGATGCCCAGCACCGGCATCCCGCCCGCGGCCGCGGCCTTCACCTCGGTCATGATCGGCGCGAGGCTCGCGATGGCGCCCGCGCGCAGGTAGTCGCCGTAGGAGAAGCCGCCGGGCACGACCACCGCGTCGACGCCGGCGAGGTCGTGGTCGCCGTGCCACAGCGCGACGGGCTCGGCGCCCGCGTAGCGCACCGCCCGGATCGCGTCGACGTCGTCGAGGGTGCCGGGGAACGTGATGACCCCGATCCTCACGGCTGCACCGTCTCGGACGTGCGCCGCACCACCCAGTCCTCGATCACCGGGTTGGCGAGCAGCTCGCCGGCGATCCGGTGCAGGGTCTCGTCGTCGACCGAGTCGTCGACGTCGAGCTCGAAGTGCTTGCCCTGCCGCACCTCGGCCACCCCGGCCACGCCGATGCGGCCCAGCGCACGCGTGACGGCCTGGCCCTGCACGTCGAGGATCTCCGGTTTGGGCATCACGTCCACCACAACTCTGGCCACGCCCCAGAGCCTACGGGTGCCTAGTCGAGGAACGCCGCGAGCATGGGCAGGAGCAGGTCGGCGCGCCGCGGGGCCTGCATGTGCGTGGTGCCCGGCAGGACCGCCAGCTGCGACCCGGGGATCAGCTCCTGCATCACCGCGCCGTGCGCCGCGGTCGTGAAGTCGTGGTCGCCGAGCACGACGAGCACGGGCGCGGTGATCGCGGCGAGCTGCTCGTCGGTCCAGCCGGTCCAGCCCTCGACCGTCGTCATCGTCCGCATCGGGAGCTGCTCGAACCGCTCCGGGTGGGGCGAGAGGCGGGCGTAGGCCTCGGACATGTCGGCGAAGTCCTGCGCCGTCGGCATCCGGGTGGAGGTGACGTACGTGCCGGGGTCGGCGAGGTCGGGGTGGGAGCCCTCGGGGCGCACGCTCGCCGAGATCGGCACCACCGAGAGGAGCCGGTCGGGGTGGGACACGGCGAGCTCGAGCGCGGTGCCCCCGCCCATGCTGTGGCCCATGACGTGGGCGCGGTCGACGCCGAGGTGGTCGAGCAGGGCCACGACGTCGCCGGCCAGGGCCGGGTAGGTCATGTCGCGGTCGATGTCGGCGGTACGGCCGTGGGCCTGGAACTCGACGGCGATCACGCGGTGGCGCGTCGCCAGGGTGGGGATCAGGCCGGCGTAGGTGAGGTCGATCGTCATCACCCCGCCGTGCAGCAGGACCAGCGGCGTGCCGCCCTCGCCGTGGATCTCGTAGTACATGTGCAGGCCGTTCACGTCGGCGTATCCGCTCTCCATGCCCCTACGACGTAGGGCGTGCCACCAACTCATCGGCCCTGGGCGAACGGCCTTGATCGGTGTCCCCGGCCGCGCCAGGCTGCCGTCATGGGCAGGTGGCTGGTCCTCGGCGGCACGCGGTTCCTCTCGCGCGCGGTGGCGGCCGAGGCGCTCGCGCGGGGGCACGAGGTGGTGTGCGTGGCGCGCGGGGAGTCCGGGCCGGTGCCGGACGGCGCGTCGCTCGTCGTCGCCGACCGGGACGCGCCCGGCGCCCTCGACGCGCTGCGCGGGGAGCGGTTCGACGCCGTCGTCGACGTCGCGACGATGTCGCTGCCCTGGGTGCGCGACGCCCTGGACGCGCTCGCCACGACCGCGGGGCACTGGACGTTCGTGTCGACGCTCAACGTCTACGCCGACCCCGCGACGCCCGGTCAGGGCGTCGACGCACCGCTGCTGGAGCCGCGCGAGGCCGGCGACCTCGCCGACGGCCCGGACGCCTACGGGGCCGTCAAGGTGGCGTCGGAGCAGGCCGTGCGGGCGGGGCACCCGCGGTCGCTCGTGGTGCGCGCCGGGCTGATCTGCGGCCCCGGCGACCTCAGCGACCGCTTCGGCTACTGGCCCGCCCGGTTCGCCCGCGGCGGCCGGGCGCTCGTGCCGGACGTCCGGGACCAGCCCGTGCAGCTCGTCGACGTGCGGGACCTGGCCGCGTGGATCGTCGCGTGCGGGGAGGAGGGGCGGACGGGCGTGTTCGACGGCAGCGGGCCGCGCTCGACCCTCGGCGCGGTGCTCGACGAGATCGCGGCCGCGGTGGGCGCCCCCGACCTCGTCCTCGTGCCGCTGGCGCCCGCCGCGCTGGAGGCGGCGGGGGTGGCGCCGTGGTCGGGACCGCGCTCGCTGCCCCTGTGGCTGCCGGACACCCACACCGGGATCGCGGCCCGCGACACCGCCCCGGCCGCGGCGGCGGGCCTGCGGTGCCGCCCGATCGCCGACACGGTCCGGGCGAGCCTGGAGCACGAGCGGAGCCTGGGCGTGGGGCGGGAGCGGAAGGCGGGGCTCACACCCGCCGAGGAGGCGGCCCTCCTGCCGCCGGCCCCCTGAGCCCCACCACAAACCCGCGAGTCGGGCTCTCGTTGCGAGCGAGTCGCGCCCTTCCCACCGCGCGAGTCGCGGTCTCGTTGCGAGCGAGTCGGGCTGTCGTTGCGCGAGTTCGCCGAATGGGTCCGGCGAGTTCGCCGCTCCCCCCGGCGAGTCGTCCGACCCGGCACGGGTCACGACTCCGGTGGCAGGCTGGGCCCGTGCAGATCACCCACTTCGGCCACAGCTGCG
Source organism: Pseudonocardia broussonetiae (assembly GCF_013155125.1). Lineage (NCBI taxonomy): Bacteria > Bacillati > Actinomycetota > Actinomycetes > Pseudonocardiales > Pseudonocardiaceae > Pseudonocardia > Pseudonocardia broussonetiae. Next base: position 1,161,114 of record NZ_CP053564.1, read on the forward strand.
TGCTGCTCGACACCGGCGCGGCCCGGCTCCTGATCGATCCCGGCACGTTCTCCTCGGGCTTCGAGTCCCTGACCGGCCTCGACGCCGTGCTGGTCACCCACCAGCACCCCGACCACCTCGACGCCGACCGCCTCGCCGCACTCCTGCGCGCCAACCCGGACGCCCGGCTGGTCGTCGACCGCGGCACCGCCGACGAGCTGTCGGCCGGTCCGCTGTCCGGCGCCGGCCACGAGGTCGCGACGCCCGGCGACGCCCTCGCCCTCGCCGGCGCCCGCGTCGAGGTGCTCGGCGGCGACCACGCCGTCATCCACCCCGACCTGCCGGTGATCCCCAACAACGCCTACCTCGTCGACGGCACGCACCTGCACCCCGGCGACGCCTTCCCGGTCCTGCCCACCCCGGTCGACGTGCTGCTGCTGCCGACCGCGGCGCCGTGGCTCAAGGCGTCGGAGTCCGTCGACTACCTGCGCGCGATGACCCCGCGCACCGCCGTGCCGATCCACCAGGGCCTGCTCGCGCGGCCGCAGGTGTTCTACGGGCTGTTCACCACCCTCGCGCCCGAGGGCACCGAGGTCCGGGTGCTCGACGAGGGCGAGCCGACCGCGCTCTGAGCGCGACTCGCTCGCAACGAGAGCCCGACTCGCGGGCTTTCCGGAGTGTCAGGCCGCTCGGCGCGCCGCCGCGAGGCGGTAGGTCACCGGCACCGCGCCGGCCGCCAGCGCCGCGTCGACCGCCGCCAGCGCGGCCTCCACCCGGGCCGGCTTGCGCAGGTCCTTGGCACGCACGTTGATCCGGGCGACGCCGCCGCGGCGCACGACCCGCGCCACCTCGGCCACCAGCACCCGGCAGCGCCACGCCTCGGCCGCCCGGGCGTCGTCGGCGACCGGCCGCCGGTCCCCCGACGCGCGGAAGCCGAGCACGCGGGCGCGGACCGCGCCGGGGGCGTCGAGCCGGTGCACCCCGCTCTCGTCGGCGTACATCGTGAAGCCCTGCTCGCGCAGCGCCTCGACCGTGCCGGCGGAGGCGATCCAGCGGGGCGGGACGAACAGGTCGGTGCGCAGGTCGACCGCGCCGAGCGTGCGCCGGGCCGCGCGCAGCCGCAGGCCGGCCTCGTGCCGCGGCAGGGCGGCGAACTCGGCACGTCGGCCGACGCGGGCCGGGCCGGCGGTGTGGTCGAAGCCGTGCAGCACGATCGCGTCACCGCGCTCCCGGCGCCCGTGCAGCCAGCCGACCAGCGGCGCGTCGGACCGCCCGTCCCAGGCGCCGGGACGGTAGAGCTGCGAGACCGCGACGCCGCGGGCGTCGAGCGCCTCGGCGAACGCCGCGCCACGCGGCAGGGAGTCGTCGGTCAGACCGGACAGCGAGACGATCAGGCGGGCCACACCGTCATGGAGCCACACCGACGTGAACGGCTCGTGAGTGGCGACCGTCGTCAGGACGACGGTTTCCACTCACGGCCGGTGAGCCGCTCGTACACCTCCACGTACCGCGCCCGGGTGGCCTCGACGACGTCGGCGGGCACCTCGGGGCCGGGCGGGGTGCGGTCCCAGTCGAGCCCGGCCGACCAGTCGCGCACGAACTGCTTGTCGAACGAGAACTGGGGCCCGCCCGGGGACCAGCGGTCGGCGGGCCAGAAGCGCGAGGAGTCCGACGTCAGGACCTCGTCGGCGAGCACGATCTCCCCCAACGGGTCGAGCCCGAACTCGAGCTTCGTGTCGGCCACCAGCAGGCCCTGCGCGGCGGCCGTCTCGGCGCCGCGGGTGTAGACCGCGAGCGTGAGGTCGCGCACCCGCGCCGCGCGCTCGGCCCCGATCAGCTCCTCGACCTCGGCGAACGACAGGAACTCGTCGTGCTTCCCGACCGGCGCCTTCGTCGTCGGCGTGAAGATCGGCTCGGGCAGCTTCGAGCCCTCGACGAGCCCCGGCGGCAGCGCGACGCCCGACACCGTGCCCTGCTTCTCGTACTCCTTGAGCCCCAGCCCGGCGAGGTAGCCGCGCGCGATGCACTCGACGGGCAGCATCTCCAGCCGCCGGCAGCGCACCGCGCGCCCGGCGAACTCGGCGGGCACGTCGGTCGCGGAGACGACGTGGTGCGGCACCAGGTCGGTGAGCTGCTCGAACCACCACAGCGACAGCTGCGTGAGCAGCGCGCCCTTGTCCGGCACGGGCGTCGGCAGGACGACGTCGTAGATGGAGAGGCGGTCGGACGCGACGAGGACGAGGTCGTCGCCGTCGGCGTAGACGTCGCGGACCTTGCCCGAGTGCAGCAGCTTCACAGGATGGCTCCGGGGGTGTAGACGGCGGCCTCGGGGTGGGCGGCGACGATCCCGTCCACCCGCGCGACGACGGCCGCGACCTGCGCGGTGGCCGCACCGGTGAACGCCAGCGGGTCGGTCAGCAGGCCGTCGAACGACCCGCCGAGGCGCTCGTCGGCGGCGAGGCGGGCCATCAGGTCGTTCTCGGACTGGCCCTTCTCCCGCATGGCCAGCGCGACGCCGACCGCGTGCTCCTTGATCACCTCGTGCGCCGTCTCGCGCCCGACGCCCGCCCGCACCGCGGCCATCAGCACCGAGGTGGTGGCGAGGAAGGGCAGGTAGCGGTCGAGCTCGCGGGCGATGACGGCCGGATAGGCGCCGAACTCGTCGAGGACGGTGAGGGTCGTCTCGACGAGCCCGTCGAACGCGAAGAACGCGTCGGGCAGGGCGACGCGGCGGACCACGGAGTCGGAGACGTCGCCCTCGTTCCACTGCGACCCGGCCAGCTCGCCCGCCATGCCGGCGTAGCCCCGCAGCAGGACCATCATCCCGTTGATCCGCTCGGTGGAGCGCGAGTTCATCTTGTGCGGCATCGCCGAGCTGCCGACCTGCCCCGGCTGGAAGCCCTCGGTGGCCAGCTCGATCCCGGCCATCAGCCGGATCGTGGTCGCGAGCGACGACGGCCCGGCGGCGAGCTGGACGAGCGCGGTGAGCACGTCGAAGTCCAGGGAGCGCGGGTAGACCTGGCCGACGCTCGTGAGCGTCGCCTCGAAGCCGAGGTGCCGGGCGACGCGGGTCTCCAGGTCGGCGAGCTTGGCGGCGTCGCCGTCGAGGAGGTCGAGCATGTCCTGCGCGGTGCCCATCGGGCCCTTGATGCCGCGCAGCGGGTAGCGCGACCGCAGCTCCTCCAGCCGCGCGTAGGCGACGAGCAGCTCGTCGGCGGCGCTTGCGAAGCGCTTTCCGAGCGTCGTGGCCTGGGCGGCGACGTTGTGGCTGCGCCCGGCCATCGTCAGCTCGGCGTTCTCCGCGGCGCGGCGGGCGAGCCGGGCCAGCACGGCGACGGTGCGGTCGCGCACGTGCTCCAGCGACAGCCGGATCTGCAGCTGCTCGACGTTCTCGGTGAGGTCGCGGCTGGTGAGCCCCTTGTGGACGTGCTCGTGGCCGGCGAGCGCGTTGAACTCCTCGATCCGCGCCTTCACGTCGTGGCGCGTGACGCGCTCGCGCTCGGCGATCGAGGCGAGGTCGACGCGGTCGACGACGCGCTCGTAGTCCTCGACGACGCCGTCGGGCACCTCGACGCCGAGCTCGCGCTGGGCGCGCAGCACCGCGATCCACAGGCGGCGCTCCAGGACGATCTTGTTCTCGGGCGACCAGAGCGCCACGAGCTCACGGCTCGCGTACCGCGCGGCCAGGACGTTGGGGATCACGTTCAGGCAGCCTACGGACCGAGCACGCGCGACAGCACCTCGCGGGCCGTCGCACGCGGATCCGGGTCGGCCTCGATGAGCCCGCTCACCACGAACCCGTCGACGAGCGCGACGAGCTCGCGCAGCGCGTCCGGGTCGAGCGGCCGCCCGCATCGGGCGAGGACCTCGGCGAGCAGGGCGTCGAGCTCGCCGCGCAGCTCGCGCATCAGCGGGGCGAGGTAGGGGCGACGCCCGGCGCCGACGAGCCGCTCGTAGCGCAGCAGCACGGCGTCGAGGCCGCCGTCGCGGGACTCGGGCCCGAGCAGCTGGTCGAGGACGATCTCGATCAGCGCGGCGGTGTCGGGCGGACCCTCGGCGAGGGCGTCGAGCCGGGCGCGGCCCTCGGCGAGCTCGTCACGGCTGGTGCGCTCGGTGGCGGCGACGACGAGGTCGTCGAGGGAGTCGAAGTAGTACGTGGTGGACGACAGCGGCAGCCCGGCCCGCTCGGCCACGGCGCGGTGGCGGACGGCGTCGAAGCCGCCGGAGCGCAGCAGGTCGGCCGCGGCCGCCACCAGCTCGGCGCGGCGGCGCTCGCCCTTCGGGGTGCCCACGACTCCAGTGTCCCGCGCGGCGGACCGGCGCCCCGCCGCGGCGCCCTCCCGGCCGCTGCCAAGGGCCCTGCGCCGGCGCCCCCGCGGGCTGCGCCCGCCCGCCCCCGGCCCCCCCGCCCCCCGATTGACAGTGAAGTGGCTCCACTGGCGCCCAGTGGCAGTAAAGCCACTCCACTGTCACGCGGAGGGGGGCGGCGGACGGCGGGGCGGGCGGGCGGGCGGGCTGCGGCGCGGCGGGGGCCGGCGGCGCTGGCGGGCGGCGCGCTGGCGGGCGGGGGGCGGGCGGCGGGCGCGGCGGGGGGCGGGCGGGGGCGGGCGGCGGGCGCGGCGGGGGCGGGCGGCGCGGCCCCTGGCGGGGCGGGGCGGGCGGCGTCTACAGGCGGGGGGCCAGGTAGGCGGCCGCGGTGTCCAGGCGGCCCTCGAACGGCACGGGCGCCCCCGGCCCGTCACCCCTGGCCGTGACCACCACCGTGCCCCCCGACGCCGTCACCGACGACGCCGACGTCCCGCTCGTCGCCCCCGCCACCTCGCCCGGCGGCAGGTACTCGACCGTCAGCAGGCCGGGGGTGCCGGCGTCGTCGACCTCCAGGCTCACCCCCCGCTCCCCGCCGGGCCGGCAGTCCATCGTGACCGCGGCCTCGGTCGCGCCGGCCACCTCCGGCAGCACCTCCTCCACGAACGCCCGCAGCGCCGGGTCCTGGCGCTGCGCGCACTCCGTGGTGCCCGGGCCGAGCGGCGCGCCGGTGAACTCCGGCTGGTCGCGCAGCGACTCCGGGAGCTGAGCCTCCGGCGCCTGGGCCGCGGCGTCCTCCGCCGGAGCCGACTCCGCGAGCGCCGACCCGGCGGGCGCCGGGTCCGCGGGCGCCTCGGGCGCGGCGGCGGGTGCCGCGGCCGACGTCAGCTCACCGGAGCCGGCACCGGAGCCGGGCAGCCCGGTCGCCACTCCCACCCCGGTGACGACGAGCAGCGCCATCGCGCCGCCGAGCACGGCGGAGCGGCGGCGGGCGGTGATCCGCCGGGAGGTCGCGACCACGCGGTCGTGGTCGAACCCGGGCGGCGGGGCGTCCGAGGCGGCCTCGGAGAACAGGGCCGCGATGCGGTCGTCGTCGGTCATCGAACTCCTCCTCTCCCTCTCAGCCGGCCGGTCGCAGGTCGTCGAGCGCGTCGCCCAGCACCGCGCGCAGGGCGGCGAGCCCGTGCGAGGTCTGGCTCTTCACCGTGCCCTCCGAGCAGCCCAGCGCGGCGGCCGTGCCGGCGACGTCGAGCCCCTCCAGGTAGCGCAGCACGAGCACGGCCCGCTGGCGCGGCGGGACGGAACGCAGCCCGTCGACGAGGACGTGCCGCGTGGCCACCCCGTCGGAGCCGGATGCCACCGCCCCCGCCTCCACGACGTCGGTGGACCGCTCCCGCCGCCACGGCCGCCGCGACTCGTCCACGACCGACCGCACCACGGTCCGCCGCATCCACGCGTCGAGCGCGCCCCGGTCGCGGATGCGCCGCCAGTGCCGGTGCAGCGCGACGAACGCGGCCTGGGCGTGGTCGTCGGCGCGGTGCCAGTCGCCGCAGAGCAGGTACGCGGTGCGGCGGACGGCGTCGCGGCGCGCCCGGAAGTACGCCTCGAACTCCGCCTCGGCGGCCTGGTCCACCGCGGTCCCCTCCTCCCCGTCGCCCCCTGGACGGGCGCGCGGTCGGCCACGGTTGCACGCCTCCGCGAGCTTCCCCCGATCGGCGCAATCTCGTGACCGGACCGTGACCCTCGCGCAACCGCACCGGATCCGGCTGGTTGAATCGGGTGCTGTGCGACCCACCTCACGTTCCCGCCGGGCGTCCGCGAAAGCAGGTCCGATCGATCTGCGCTCGGACACCGTCACCCGGCCCACCAAGGAGATGCGCGCGGCGATGGCCGCGGCCGAGGTGGGCGACGACGTCCTCGACCGCGACCCCACGATGCGCGAGCTCGAGAACCGCGTCGCGGGCCTGCTCGGCGCCGCCGACGCGCTCTGGACGCCGAGCGGCTCGATGGGCAACCTCATCGCGCTGATGGCGCACGTCGCCCGCGGAGACGCGTTCCTGGCCCCGGCCGGCGCGCACGTCCTCGACGCCGAGCTGGGCACCGCCGCGTGGCTCGCCGGCGGCATGCCGCGCCCGCTGCCGCACGACGGCGGGCCGGGCAAGCTCACCCCCGACGCCGTGCGCCGCGCGGCCGGCAGCACCGGCCCGTACTACACGCTGCGCACCACCCTGCTGTGCCTGGAGAACACCCACAACGCCTCCGGCGGCACCGTCACCGCGCCCGAGGAGCACGCCGCCGTGGCCGCAGCCGCGCGCGCCGCGAAGCTGCGCGTGCACCTCGACGGCGCACGCCTGTGGAACGCCGCCGCCGCGCTCGGGGTGCCCCCGGGCGCGCTCACCGTCGGCGCCGACACCGTGCAGGTGTGCCTGAGCAAGGGCCTCGGCGCCCCGGTGGGCTCCCTGGTCGCGGGGTCCGCGGAGTTCGTCGAGGAGGCCCGGCGGCTGCGCAAGATGCTCGGCGGCGGTGTCCGCCAGGGCGGGGTGCTGGCCGCCGCCGGTCTCGTCGCGCTGGACCGGATCGACCGCCTCGCCGACGACCACCGCCGCGCCGGCACCCTCGCCGACGGCCTGCGCGAGCGCGGCTGGCAGGCCGCGGTGCCGCAGACCAACATCGTGCTCGTCGCCGTCGCCGACCTCGACGGCACGCTGAACCGCTTCGAGGAGGCGGGCGTCCGGGCGTCGGCGATGTCGGGGCAGGTCCGGTTGATGACCCACGCCGACGTCGACGACGCCGACATCGCCGCCGCGCTCGAGCGCATCGGCGCCCCGGGCGACGGCAGCGCCGGCCGCTCCGTCTACGCCCCGGTGCAGCGCGGGCTCAGGACGCCGGACGCCGGTCGCGCTCCAGTGCGTCCAGACGGGCGTTGAGCGCCCGCAGCTCGGCCAGCACCGCGCCCAGCTGCCCTTCGACGTCCTCGATGTCCTCGGCCGCCTTCTCCCCCGCGCGCCGCAGGTTCTCCACGAACCAGCTCGCGATCGACGCGGTGACGACGCCGAGCAGCGCGATCCCGGCCACCATCAGCGCCCCGGCGACGACCCGCCCCTCGAACGTCACGGGGAAGCGGTCGCCGTAGCCCACGGTCGAGACGGTCGTCAGCGTCCACCAGACGGCGTCGCCGAACGTCGTGATCGACGCGCCGGGTGCGTCGCGCTCGGCGTCGAGCACGGCCAGCGAGGCGACGAACCCGATCAGCGTCACGCTGCCGACGACGTAGAACACGACCCGGCCGCGGGCGTCGTCGCGGAGCTGGCGGTTGAGCACGCTGATGACGGTGATCACCCGCAGCGCGCGGAGCTGCCGGAACATGGGCAGCACCAGGATCGCGAGGTCCAGCAGGTGCGTGCCGACGTACCGCCAGCGCCGGTGCGCCAGGCAGATCCGCACGACGTAGTCGAGGCCGAACGTGATCCAGATGCCGGTGACGAGCGCCTCCAGCAGCGTCGCCCCCGGCTCGGGCATCGCCGGGTCGAGCACCTGCCACGCGTACGCGGCGAGGAACACCACCGCCAGCGCGGTGAGCCACCAGTCGACCCGCCGGTCCCAGGCCTCGATGCGCGGTTCACCGTCCATGCCGCGGGACAGTAATCCCGATCAGCGGGGAACCGTCCCGATCCACGCCTCCAGCCGCACCAGCGCCTCGCGCACGTCCTCGGTCGACCCGGCGCAGGACAGCCGGATCCAGCGGTGCCCGTCGACGGGGTCGAAGTCGAGACCGGGCGCGACGGCCAGCCCGACGTCGGCGAGCAGCCGGTAGACGAGGTCCATCGAGTCGGCCGCCAGGTGCGAGACCTCGGCGTAGACGTAGAACGCCCCGTCGGGCGGCGCGACCTGCGTGATGCCCAGGCGGGCCAGCCCGGAGAGCAGCAGCTCGCGGTTCACCGCGTAGCGCCCGACGTGGCCGTCGGCCTCGGCGTAGCTCGACTCCGCGAACGCCCCGAGCGCCGCCTGCTGCGCGAGCGCGGGCGGGCAGACGGTGAAGTTCCCGGCGACGCGGTCGGCCGCGCGCAGCAGCCGCGGCGGGAGCAGCAGCCAGCCCAGCCGCCAGCCCGTCATCGAGAAGTACTTCGAGAAGGAGTTGACGACGACCGCCTCGCGCGAGGTCTCCCACGCGCACGTGGTCGCGGGGGTGCCCGGATAGGAGATGCCGTGGTAGATCTCGTCGCTGACGAGCTGCACGCCGGTCGCCTCGCAGTGGGTGGCCAGCGCCGCGAGCTCGGCGGGGGCGAGCACCGTGCCGGTCGGGTTGGCCGGGCTGGCGACGACGAGGCCCTTCACCGGCTCGTCGAGCGCCTCCAGCATCTCGACGGTCGGCTGGTAGCGGGTCTCCGGACCGCACGGCAGCTCGACGACCTCGCAGCCCAGGGCGGACAGGATGTTGCGGTAGCAGGGGTAGCCGGGACGGGCCATCGCCACGCGGTCGCCCGCGTCGAACGCCGCCAGGAACGCCAGCAGGAACCCGCCCGACGACCCGGTGGTGACGACGACCTGCTCGGGCGGCACGTCGAGCCCGTACGTGCGCCCGTAGTGGCCGGCGATCGCGGCGCGCAGCTCCGGGACGCCCAGCGCGACGGTGTAGCCGAGGACCTGCTCCGCGATCGCGGTGGTCGCCGCCGCCCGCACCGCGGCGGGGGCGCCGGTGGAGGGCTGACCGGCCGAGAGGTTGACCAGGTCGCCGTGGGTGCGCTGCCGCTCCCCGGCCGCCGCCCACACGTCCATGACGTGGAACGGGGGGATCTCGGCGCGGCGGGAGGCGGTGGGCAGGGGGATCGACACGCCCTCACCCTAGGAAACCGCGGCGACGGCGACCGGCCCACCTCGGGCGGTCACCGCACCGAGGGCACGCCGATCTCCCCGCGCACGGCGCGCAGCGCGATGTCGGTGCGGTGGTGCGAGCCGGCGAGGTGCACGCCCTCGAGCCGGCGGTAGGCGTCGTCGCGGGCCGCGGCGAGGTCGGCGCCGGTGCCCACGACCGACAGCACCCGTCCGCCCGAGGACACGACCGCCCCGTCGTCGCGGCGGCGGGTGCCCGCGTGCAGGACGCCGTCGGCGTCGGCGCCGGTGATCGGGTCGCCCAGCCGCGGGGTCCCGGGGTAGCCCTCGGCCGCGACGACGACGGTGACCGCGGCGCCCTCGGCCCACTCCAGCGGGGGCAGGTCGGCGAGGGTGCCGGTCGCGGTGGCGTGCAGCAGCCCGGCGAGCGGCGTGCGCAGCAGCGCGAGCACGGCCTGGGTCTCCGGGTCGCCGAAGCGGCAGTTGAACTCGATCACCGACGGGCCCTGCGAGGTGAGCGCCAGCCCGGCGTAGAGCAGGCCCGTGAACGGGGTGCCGCGCGCCACCATCTCCCGCGCGACCGGCGCGACGACGGACTCCACCAGCTCGTCGGCGAGGTCCGGCGGGGCCCACGGCAGCGGCGCGTAGGCGCCCATCCCGCCGGTGTTGGGGCCGGTGTCGTCGTCGCCGACGCGCTTGAAGTCCTGCGCGGGCAGCAGCGGCACGACCACCTCGCCGTCGACGAGGCAGAACAGCGACGCCTCCGGCCCGTCGAGGAAGGCCTCCAGCAGCACCGGGTGCCCGCCGTCGAGCAGCGTCATGGCGTGGGCGCGCGCGAGGTCGCGGTCGGAGGTGACGACGACGCCCTTGCCCGCGGCGAGCCCGTCGTCCTTGACGACGTAGGGCGGGGTGGAGCGGTCGAGCGCGGCGTCGAGGTGCGCGGGGTTGTCGACGATCTCGCACCCGGCGGTCGCCACTCCGGCAGCGCCCATGACGTCCTTGGCGAACGCCTTGGAGCCCTCGATCCGCGCGGCGTCGGCGCCCGGGCCGAAGCACGCGATCCCGGCGGCGCGCACGGCGTCGGCGACGCCCGCGACGAGCGGCACCTCCGGACCGATCACGACGAGGTCGGCCCGCCACTCGCCGGCCAGCGCCGTGACGGCGGCCGGATCGAGGACGTCGAGCCCCCGCTGCTCGGCGACCGACGCCGTTCCCGCGTTGCCCGGGGCGCAGGCGAGCGCCGTCACCCCGGGATCCTGCGCGAGGGCGAGGAGGATGGCGTGCTCTCGAGCACCGGACCCGACGACCAGGACGCGCACGGTCGGGAAGCCTAGAGCGGCGCCCGCGGGGCCGCGTCGGCGCACCCGTCGTTCAGCGCCCCGACACGGGTCCGACTTCCCGCCGTGACCGCACCGTCGCCGGAGCGGGAGAGTGTGCGCGTAGTCGATCCGACCCCGCCTTCTCCACCTGCGAGGACACCACATGGCCCTACTGACCGCTGTCGCCGCCCCGCCAGCCCGCGCCGGGCAGACCGGGGGCGGGGCCGCGTCGGTCGTCGTCATCGGGCACCGCGGCGCGGCGGGCTACCGCCCCGAGCACACGCTGGCCTCCTACGAGCTCGCCGCGCGGATGGGCGCCGACTTCATGGAGCCCGACCTCGTCAGCACCGCCGACGGCGTCCTGGTGGCTCGGCACGAGTCGCAGATCGGGACCACCACCGACGTCGCGGCGCACCCGGAGTTCGCCGACCGCCGCACCACGAAGACGGTCGACGGCTTCGTCCACACCGGCTGGTTCACCGAGGACTTCACCCTCGCCGAGCTGCGGACCCTGCGCGCCACCGAGCGGATCCCGGAGATCCGCCAGGAGAACACGATCTACGACCGGCGCTTCGAGATCCCCACGTTCGAGGAGGTCCTGCAGCTGCGCACCCGGCTGTCCGCGGAGCTGGGGCGCGAGATCGGGGTCTACCCCGAGACCAAGCACCCCACCTACTTCGCGGGGCTGGGCCTGGCGCTGGAGCCCCCGCTCGTCGCGGCGCTGGAGGCGGCCGGGCTCAACCGGCCCGACGCGCCGGTGTTCGTCCAGTCCTTCGAGACGACCAACCTGCGCGCACTCGACCGGGTGCTCGCCGTGCCGCTCGTCGCGCTGCTCGACGACGAGGGCGCGCCCGCCGACCTCGCGGCCACGGGCGACACCCGCACCTACCTCGACCTCCTGACGCCCGAGGCGCTGGCCGACATCGCGACCTTCGCCGACGGCATCGGCCCGTACAAGGACCTCGTGATCGCCCGCAACGCCGACGGGACGCTCGGGGCGCCGACCTCCCTGGTCGCCGACGCCCACGCCGCCGGCCTGGTCGTGCACCCCTACACGTTCCGCAACGAGAACCAGTTCCTGCCGGTGGGCCTGCGCTCGGCCGGCGGGCCCACCGACTACGGCGACGCGTTCGCCGAGTACGCCGCGTTCTTCGCCACCGGCATCGACGGGGTCTTCGCCGACAACCCCGACACCGCCGTCGCGGCGCGGGCGCTGCACCGGGCGGCGTAGCGGGGGCTCAGACGATCCGCTCGTCGACGTAGCACCACCGCCACGCCTCGCCCGGCTCGAAGGACCGGACGACGGCGTGGTCGTGCTCCTTGGCGTGCGCGGTGGCGTGGCGGTGCGGGCTGGAGTCGCAGCAGCCGACGTGCCCGCAGGTCAGGCAGAGCCGCAGGTGGGCCCAGACGTCGTCGCCGATCGCGCGGCAGTCGGCACAGCCGTCGGCGCTGTCGGGGGCGGGTTCGGACCAGTTCCCCTCGTCGAAGGTCACTGTGTGCGCGCAGGTCATGTCGGTCATCCTTCACCCATGAGCCCCGAGCCGCGAACCGTCCGATGCACGTCGAGCTGACCCTGCTCGTCCTCGTCCTGGGGGCGCTGGCCATCACCGCGGTGTGCCGCCGGTTCGACGTCTCCGCGCCGCTGGTGCTGGTCGTCGCCGGCATCGCGGCGTCGTTCCTGCCCGGGATCGAGGGACTGGAGATCGAGCCGGACGTCGTCCTGCTCGTCGTGCTGACGCCGCTGCTGTACTCCGCGGCGCTGGAGTCGTCCTACCTCGGGATCCGCGCCAACCGGCGTCCGATCGGCCTGCTCGCCGTCGGGCTGCCCGCGTTCACCGCGCTGGCCGTGGGGCTGGTGGCGTGGTGGCTGGTGCCCGAGCTGTCGCTGGCCGCCGCACTCGTCCTGGGCGCCGTCGTGGCCCCGCCGGACGCCGTGTCCGCGCTGGCCGTGGGCCGCCGGCTGGGGCTGCCGCGGCGGGTCATGACGATCCTCGGCGGCGAGAGCCTGATCAACGACGCCACCGCGCTGACGCTGTTCCGGGTGTTCGTCGCGGCCGCCGCCGGCACCGCGGTCTCCGTGCTGGACGGGCTCTGGATGTTCCTGGCCGCGGCCGTCGGCGGCACCGTGATCGGGCTGGCCGTCGGCTGGCTCGTGCACCGGGTCCGGATGCACCTGCACGACGCCCGCGTGGAGAGCGCGCTCGGGCTCGTCGTGCCGTTCGCGGTGTACCTGGTCGCGGAGGAGGCGCACACGTCCGGCGTGCTCGCCGTCGTCGTCACCGGGCTGTACCTGGGCCACCACGCGCCCGAGGGCGGCTACGCGTCGCGGCTGCAGGAGCAGGCGGTGTGGCAGGCGAGCGACACGATCCTGGAGTCGGTCGTGTTCGCCCTCATCGGGCTGCAGCTGACCACGGTCATCGCGCAGGCGGGCGACGCCGGGCGCCTCGTGCTCTACGGGCTCGCCGTCACCGCGGCCACGGTGCTGGCCCGGGTGGTGTGGGTGTTCCCCGCGACCTACCTCCCGCGCGCGCTGTTCCGCGGCGTGCGCAAGGCGGATCCACGGCCGCCGTGGCAGGTGCCGGCGGTGATCTCCTGGTCGGGGATGCGCGGGGTGGTGACGCTCGCCGCCGCCTTCGCGATCCCGGCTACCGTGCCCGGGCGGGACACGATCGTCTTCCTGGCCTTCTTCGTCACGATCGCGACGCTGCTGCTGCACGGGCTGACGCTGCCCGCGATCATCCACCGCCTCGGCGTCCGCGACACGAGCGGCGAGGCCCAGGTGCTCGCCGAGGCGCAGGCGCAGTACGCGGCGGTGCAGGCCTCCATCGGGCGCCTCGACGAGCTCATGACCGACTCCGGGGGCGGGGCGACGGCGCACACCGCGGAGAAGCTGCGGCGGTTCGCGCAGATGCGGGCCAACCAGGTGTGGGAGCAGCTCGGGCGGCCGGAGTCGGAGACGGGCGAGAGCCCCGGGGCGGCCTACAACCGGCTGCGGCGCGAGATGCTCACCCGCGAGCGCGACACGTTCGTCGCCCGGCGCGACGCGGGCGAGATCGACGACGAGATCCTGCGGCGGGTGCAGCGCCAGCTCGACCTGGAGGAGGCGATGCTGGCGCGCGACGACGGCTGACCCGCCCGCCCCACGGCACGCTCGCACGGTCACCGCGACTCGCTCGCACGGAGACCGCGACTCGCGGGCCGTTCCGGAAAGCCCGCGAGTCGGGGTCTGGTTGCGAGTGAGTCGGGGTCAGGGCGTCAGGAACCCCGCCAGCAGCGCGTTCACGGCGTCCGGGCGCTCCTGGTGCGGGAAGTGCCCCACGCCGTCCAGCACCTCCGACCGGAACGGCCCGGCCGCCCACTCCCCCGACCGGGCCGCCGTCGACGGCAGCAGGCACGGGTCGAGCGCGCCGTGGACCTGCAGCACCGGCGCGTCGACGGGCCGGGACACCGCGGCCGCGTACCGCCTCCCGTCGCCCCGGAACTGCGATCGCAACGCCCACCGGTAGTACTCCATCGCGCAGTGCACGACGCCCGGCACGCGGATCGCGCTGCGGCACCGGGCGGCGGCCTCGGCGAAGTCGTCGGAGGCCGCCCAGTCCGGCCCCGCCCAGCCGCGCAGGATCCGCTCGACGCGCGCCCCGTCGTCGACGCGCAGGGCGCGCTCGGGCCAGCGCGGCACCTGGAACGCGAGCGCGTAGGACGCCGTCGCCCGACCCTGGCCGCGCAGGTCGCGCACGAACTGCGACCGCACGGCCAGCGGGTGCGGCGCCCCGAGCACCGTCAGCGAGCGGACGCGCCGGGGCTGCAGCGCGGCCACCGTCCACGCGATCAGCCCGCCCCAGTCGTGCCCGACGACGTGCGCGCGGGTCTCACCGAGCGCCCCGATCAGGCCGGCGGCGTCGCCCGCGAGGGTCCACAGGTCGTAGCCGCGGGGCGGCTTGTCGGTGTCGCCGTAGCCGCGCAGGTCGACAGCCACGGCGCGGAACCCGTGCTCGGCCAGCGCGACGAGCTGGTGGCGCCAGGTCCACCAGAACTCCGGGAAGCCGTGCAGCAGCACGACCAGCGGCCCGTCACCGCACTCGACGACGTGCTGCCGGATCCCGTTGGCCGACACCTCGCGGTGCGACCACGGGCCGGGGACGCGCACCGACGACGGATCGGGCGCGCGCACGGGTCAGCGGGTGCCGTGGCCGTTCAGCCGGCCCTGCTGCTCGCCGTGGCCGCGGTTCGACAGCACCTGCGCCGACTCCTTCAGCGAGCTGATCGTGCGCTCCGGCTTGCGGATCTTGCGCACCCGCAGGTAGCCGAACAGTCCGAACACGCCGGCGACCAGGATCATGATCCCGAAGACGATCCAGAACGACGCGGAGCGGTTGAGGAACAGCGCGAGCGTCTCGCCGAGCGCGAAGAACAGGAAGAACAGGCTGAACAGCGCCACGACGAGCGCGACGATGAAGAAGATGCTGCCCTGCAGGCCCTTCTTCACCTCGGCGGTGACCTCGGAACGCGCCAGCTCGACCTCGGCGCGGACCAGCGTCGACACCTGGGCGGTGGCCTCGCGGACGAGCGTGCCGATCGACTGTTCCGACGCCGGCACGGCCGGCTCCTTCGCGAGCGGGATCGAGGGCAGCACGGGCGGGACCCCCGCGCCGCTGGAGCTGGTCGAGCTGGCCACCACTGTCCTCCTGTGCGTGCCGGGAGCATCTCTCGATGATCGGGACGCCATCCTTCCACGAGGTCGACCCGGTTGCCCGGCCAGGCGCGCCGGGTCCCCTCGTCGTGTACGGCCCCGCTCAGTCCTCCGGACGGCCGCGCAGGCGCTTGATCCGGCCCCGGCGCGTCTTCTCGTCCATCCGCCGGCGCTTCGCGCCCTTCGACGGCTTCGTCGGCCGTCGTGCGGGCGGGTCGGCCGCGGTGGCCCCGCGCAGCGTCGCGGCCAGCCGCTCGCGGGCCGCCTCGCGGTTGCGCAGCTGGCTGCGGTGCTCCGAGGCGACGACCGTCAGCACGCCGTCGACGAGGCGCCCGCCGAGGCGCTCGAGCGCCCGGGAGCGCAGGTCGTCGGGTACCGACGGCGAGCGAGCGAGGTCGAAGGACAGCTCCACCCGCGAGTCGGTCGTGTTGACGCCCTGCCCGCCCGGGCCCGAGGCGCGCGAGAACCGCCAGTGCAGCTCCCTCCCGGGAAGCACCAGCGGCCCTCGCACGTGCAGGTCGTCGTCGGGCAGGTCAGTCCTCCGACTTGCCCTCGCTGAGACCCGAGGAGATCAGGTTCATCACGGTGGAGTCGGCGAGCGTCGAGACGTCGCCGACCTCGCGGTTCTCCGCGACGTCGCGCAGCAGCCGCCGCATGATCTTGCCCGAGCGGGTCTTGGGCAGCTCCTCGACGACGAGGATCTTCTTCGGCTTGGCGATCGGCCCGATCTCCTTGGCGACGTGGTCGCGCAGGGCCTTGATCGCCTCCTCGCCGCCGTCCTTCGCCGCGTTGCCGCGCAGGATCACGAACGCCACGATGCCCTGGCCGGTGGTCTCGTCCGCCGCGCCGACGACGGCCGCCTCGGCCACGGTCGGGTGACTGACCAGCGCGGACTCCACCTCGGTGGTGGAGATGCGGTGCCCGGACACGTTCATGACGTCGTCGACGCGGCCCAGCAGCCAGATCGCGCCGTCGTCGTCGTACTTCGCACCGTCGCCCGCGAAGTAGTAGCCCTGGTCGGCGAAGCGCGACCAGTAGGTGTCCTTGTAGCGCTCCTCGTCGCCCCAGATGCCGCGCAGCATCGACGGCCACGGCTTGTCGAGCACGAGGTACCCGCCGCCGCCGGGACCGACGGGCTCGGCCTCCTCGGACACGACCTCGGCGCTGATGCCGGGGATCGTGCGCATCGCGGAGCCGGGCTTGGTGGCGGTGACGCCGGGCAGCGGGGCGATCATGATCGCGCCGGTCTCGGTCTGCCACCAGGTGTCGACGATCGGGCAGCGGTTCCCGCCGATGTTCTCCCGGTACCACATCCAGGCCTCGGGGTTGATCGGCTCGCCGACGCTGCCGAGCACCTTGAGCGAGGAGAGGTCGTACTTCTCCGGGATCTCCTTGCCCCACTTCATGAACGTGCGGATGAGCGTGGGCGCGGTGTAGTAGATCGAGACGCCGTACTTCTGCACGATCTCCCAGTGCCGGCCCTCGTGCGGGGTGTTCGGCGTGCCCTCGTACATGACGGACGTGGCGCGGTTGGCCAGCGGCCCGTAGACGATGTAGCTGTGCCCGGTGATCCAGCCGATGTCGGCGGTGCACCAGTAGACGCTCTCGCCGGGCTTGTGGTCGAACACCACGTGGTGGGTGTACGCCGCCTGCGTGAGGTAGCCGCCCGAGGTGTGCAGGATGCCCTTCGGCTTCCCGGTGGTGCCCGAGGTGTAGAGGATGAACAGCGGGTGCTCGGCGTCGAACGCCTCGGGCTCGTGCTCGTCGGACTGCCTGTCGACGACGTCGTGCCACCACACGTCGCGGCCCTCGGTCCACGGCACCTCGGTCTCGGTGCGCTTGACGACGAGCACGTGCTCGATCGTCGGCGTCTGCGCGACCGCCTCGTCGGTGTTCTCCTTCATCGGCGCCGGCTTGCCGCGCCGGAACTGCCCGTCGGAGGTGATGAGCAGCTTGCACTCGGCGTCCTCGATGCGGGCCTTGAGCGCACCCGGGGAGAACCCGCCGAACACGACGCTGTGCATCGCGCCGAGGCGCGCGCAGGCCAGCATCGAGATGACGGCCTCGGGGATCATCGGCAGCTGGATCGCCACGCGGTCGCCCGCTTGGACACCCAGCTCGACCAGGGCGTTGGCCGCCTTGCTGACCTCGCGCTTGAGGTCGGCGTAGGTGATGGTGCGGGAGTCGCCGGGCTCGCCCTCCCAGTGGAACGCGACCTGCTCGCCGTGCCCGTCGTCGACGTGGCGGTCGACGCAGTTGTAGGCGACGTTGAGCTTGCCGTTCACGAACCACTTGGCGAACGGGGGCTGCCAGTCGAGCACCTCGTCCCACTTCTGGTGCCAGTGCAGCCGGTCGGCCTGCTCCGCCCAGAACCCCTCGCGGTCGTCGGCCCCCCGGGCGTACCACTCCTCCGTGGCGTTCGCCTGGGCCGCGAACTCCTCGCTGGGAGGGAAGCTGCGGCTCTCCGTGGACAGGTTGCTGAGCGTGGGTCCCGAGTCGGCCATCCGTACCCTCCTGGTCGTCATCCGCCGGGCGACGTCGCCCGGCACGCGATTCTCGGGGCGACGCTATCGGGCGGCACCGGACAGCGCACCGGCTGTCCGGCCAGTACTGCCCCTACTGGCAGCATGGTTCGGGTGAACGCCCCGGATCCGCTCGCGCCGCTCACCGAGCTCCCCGGCGTCGCCGAGGCGGTGGCGCGGGCCCGCGACGCGGTCGTGGCGGTGCACAACCACCCGGCCAACGGGCGGCAGGGCTGGCCGGCGGGCGCCGCCGAGGCGGGCATCCGGGCCGCCCGCGCGTCGGCCGCGCTCGACGGGGCGCCGCTCGACTCCCCCGACACCGTCACCGACCCGGTCCTCGCGGGTGCCGTGCGCATCGCCGAGGAGTCGGGGCGGCTGCTGGGCGCGTGGCGGACCTCGCCGTCGCAGGCGCTGGCCCGGCTGCACGTGCTGGCCGCAGCCGACCTCGTCGCCGCCGACCGCCACCACGCCGAGCTCGGCCGCCCGCGCTCCGGGCCGGGCCTCGCCGACCGGCTCGCGCTGCTGGCCGGCCTGCTCACCGGCGGCACCCGGGCACCGGCGCCGGTCCTGGCCGCCGTGGTGCACGGGGAGCTGCTGGCGCTGGCGCCGTTCGGGTCCGCGAACGGGGTCGTCGCGCGGGCCGCGTCCCGGCTCACCGCGGTGGCGGCCGGGCTCGACCCCCGTGGACTCACCGTCCCCGAGGTGGGCCACCTGCGCCGGGCCGCGGAGTACCGCGCCGCCGCCGAGGGGTTCGCGACGGGCGGGGCCGACGGCGTGGGGGCGTGGATCCTGCACTGCTGCGCGCAGTGGGAGGCCGGGGCGCGCGAGGCGACCGCGATGGCGGACGCGCGGAGCTGAACCGGCGCACCGGCGTCCCCCGGGACGCGGAACGGGCGGCGCCCCCCTCCCGGGGGGCACCGCCCGTCCACACGCGACGGATCGGGATCCAGGCGTGCACTACGTGTCGTGTTGGTGGCCTCGGCGTCCGGCGTCCCGGTACGCAGGCCCACGACGACATGCCTCCCGCGGCGTGCTGTGCGTGGAGTGCCCGTTCCTTCGCGCACGGAGCCCTGGTCGGGAGGACGGGTGCTTCTCTGCCGCACCGCCCCTGGCCTCCCAGGAGTCCGTGCCCCCTGTCTAACCGGTGGTGCCCGTCACAGGCAAGAGCCGCCGGGAGGTGCACCGGTTCAGTGCCCGGAGGTCACCCGCGACGGTGCCGGAGCCCGTACCATCCGGCGCCCGCGAGCGCCGCCACCCCGACCCCGCCGAGCGCCGCGACCACCGGGACCGGCGGGCGGAACCGCACCCCGAGCGCCACCGGCGCGCTGAACGTCAGGATCGGCCAGCCGCGTTCCAGCGCCAGGCGACGCAGCGCCTTGTCCGGGTTGACCACGGTCGGGTGGCCGACGGCCTCCAGCAGCGGCAGGTCGGTGATCGAGTCGGAGTAGGCGCGGCAGTCGGCGAGGTCGTAGCCGCGCGCCAGGGCGATGTCGCGGGCGGCGCGGGCCTTCTCCTCGCCGTAGCAGTAGTACTCGATCTCGCCGGTGTAGCGGCCCTCGACGACGCGCATGCGCGTGGCCAGGCAGCGGTCGGCGCCGACCAGCGCCGCGATCGGCTCGACGACCTCCTGCCCCGACGCCGACAGCACGACGACCTCCTCGCCCGCGGCCCGGTGCTCGGCGATCAGCGAGGTGGCCTCGGCGTACACGAGCGGTTCGACGATCTCGTGCAGCGTCTCCGCGACGATCGCGCTGACGTGCGCGACCTCCCAGCCCGTGCACAGCGCCGTGATCCGGCGGCGCAGCGACTCCATCGTCGTCGCGTCGGCTCCGGACAGGACGAGCAGGAGCTGGGCGTAGCCGCTGCGCAGGACGGCCTGCCGGCTGATCAGTCCCTGGCGGCGGAACGGGCGGCTGAACGCGAGCGCGCTCGACCCCGCGATGATCGTCTTGTCGAGGTCGAAGAAGGCCGCCACCGTGGGGCGTTCCGGCAGGGGTGTCGACGGCGCGGCTGGCACGTCGAGCGAGCTTGCCAGACGCCGCAGGACCGCAGGTGGCGCGGGGGGCCGGGCGCGCGGGCACTCGGCGCAGATGCTCCGTCCAGGGGTGCGCGGACGGCCCGGTGTCGGGCTACAGTTGGTGCCGTCCGGACTCGTCCGGGCGAGGTTCAGCTCGACCCCCCGGAGCTGAACCGACGACGGCCCCCGCCAATCCCCCCTGGCGGGGGTCGTCCCGTGCGGGGCGCACCCCGCCCCATCCTCCCGGACGCCCCCGACGGCCGGCGCCCGTCGCAGCCCGGTTGTCCACATCGGTCGCCGTCCGTCCACAGCGGAACGGTTCGTCGGTCCGACGGCCCGTTCCCGGGTCACCCTGGTTCCCGTCCCCGCACCGGGCGGGGCGCGAACGGGGGGAGGCCGCTGTGCAGCGACCGCAGCAGGGGCTCGCACGAGAGGGACCGGCTCGACAGGGACCCGCTCGGCGGGGGCTCGTGATGGTGTCCGATCCCGACCTGCTCGACGCGGTGCTGCGCCTGGCCGCCGCCGCGGGATGCGAGCTCGACCGCGCCGTCGACGCCACCGCGGCGCGGCGGCAGTGGGCCGAAGCTCCCGTGGTGCTGCTCGACGCCGCCGCCGCGCAGCAGTGCGCCCGCCACGGCCTGCCGCGGCGCGGGCGGGTCGTCGTCGCGGTCCGGGGCGAGCCGCCGCCCGCGGTGTGGCAGCAGGCCGTCGCGATCGGGGCGGAGCACGTCGTGTCGCTCCCCGAGGCCGAGCCCTGGCTGGTCGCGGCGCTGTCGGAGGCCACCGAGGAGCCGCGCGGGCGCGGGCCGGTGGTCGGCGTCGTCGGCGGGCGCGGCGGGGCGGGGGCCTCGGTGCTGGCCGCCGCCGTCGCGGTGGCGGCGGTCCGGGCCGGGCGGCGGGCGCTGCTGGTCGACTGCGACCCCCTCGGGGGCGGCCTCGACCTCGTCCTGGGCGCCGAGGACCTCGACGGTCTGCGCTGGCCCGGCGTCGGGGTCGCGGGTGGCCGGGTCCCGGCCGCCGCGCTGCACGCGGCCCTGCCCGCTCCTCCCGTCGCGGGCCGCGGCGGCGGCGAGCTCGCCCTGCTCTCCTGCGACCGCGCGGCGGGCGGGCCGGGCGCCGCGGCCGTCACGGCGGTGATCGACGCCGGGCGGCGCGCGGGCGAGACGGTGGTCTGCGACCTGCCCCGCCACGGCACCGACGCCGCGGCCGCCGCGCTGGGCGCGGCCGACCTGGTGGTCCTCGTGGTGCCCGCCGACGTCCGGTCGTGCGCGGCGGCGGCCCGCGTCGTCGCGGTGCTGGCCGAGCACGGGGCGGTGCCGCGGTTGGTCGTGCGGGGCCCGGCGCCCGGCGGTGTCGACGCCGCGGAGGTCGCGCGCGCCCTGGAGCTGCCGCTGCTGGCCACGATGCGGCCCGAGCCGGGGCTGGCCCGTGCCCTGGAGCGCGGTGAGGCGCCGGGCCGGGCACGGGGGCCGCTGGCCGGTGCGGCCCGCGCGGTGCTCGCGGAGCTGGCGCTGGTCACCGGGGGCGGGTCGTGAGCGAGCGGGCGGGCGGCGTGCTCGTCGAGCGCGTCCGGTCGCGGCTCGCGGCCACCGGCGACGGCACGGGCTCGGCGGCCGTCGCGGCGGCGGTGCGGGCCGAGTCCGGCGGCGTCGCCTCCGACCTCGACGTGCTCGACGCGCTGCGCGTGCTGCGCGAGGAGTTCGTCGGCGCCGGGCCGCTCGACGCGCTGCTGCGCGACCCCCGCACCACCGACGTGCTCGTCCACGGCGGGGGCGCGGTGTGGGTCGACCGCGGCACCGGGCCCGAGCCGGCCGGGGTGCGCCTGCCCGACGAGGCGGCCGTGCGCCGGCTCGCGCAGCGGCTGGCGCTGGCCGCCGGGCGCCGGCTCGACGACGCCTCCCCCTTCGTCGACGGCTGGCTGGCCGACGCCGGCGTCCGCCTGCACGCCGTGCTGCCGCCCGTCGCGGCCGACGGCACGTGCCTGTCGCTGCGCGTCCTGCGGCCCGCGGCGCACGACCTCGCGGCCCTGCGCCGGATGGGCACCATCGACGCCGGTGGGGAGGCCCTGCTGCGGGCGGTGCTCGCCGCCCGGCTGGCCCTGCTCGTGTCCGGCGGCACCGGCACGGGGAAGACCACGATCCTCGGCGCGCTGCTCAGCGCCGTCGACCCGCGGGAGCGCATCCTCTGCGTCGAGGACGCCCAGGAGCTGTCCCCGCGGCACCCGCACGTCGTGCGGCTGGTGTCGCGCCCGGCCAACATCGAGGGCGCGGGCGGGGTGGCGCTGCGCGACCTCGTGCGCCAGGCCCTGCGGATGCGGCCCGACCGGCTCGTCGTCGGGGAGGTCCGCGGCGCGGAGGTCGCCGAGATGCTCTCGGCGATGAACACCGGCCACGACGGCGGTGCGGGCACGGTGCACGCCAACTCGGTGAACGAGGTGCCCGCCCGCCTGGAGGCGCTGGCAGCGCTCGGCGGGATGCCGCGGCCGGCGCTGCACAGCCAGCTCGCCGCGGCCGTCCAGGTGGTGCTGCACATGCGGCGCCTGCGCGGCGGGGCGCGCGTGCTCGACGCGGTGGGCGTGCTCGCCCGCGACGGTGCGGAAGTGGTCGTGCGGCCCGCGTGGACGCGCACCGGCGGCTGGACCGGCGAGCGCGCGGTGCTCGGGCGGCTGCTCGCCGAGCGGGAGGTGGCGGCGCCGTGGTGAGCGCGGCCTGTGCGGTGCTCGCCGCCGCGGTGCTCTGCCTGCCCCCTCCCGCCGCGGTCGCGCGGCTGGGGGCGCTGCGTCCCGGTCCGGTCGCCACGTGGTCCTGGCGGAAGCCGGGAGCGGCGGTCCCGCTGCTCGCGGGCGGTGGGCTGGGCCTGGTCCTCGCCGGCCCGGGCGGCGCCGTGGCCGGCCTGCTCGTCGCGGCCACCGTGCGGCACCGCCGGGCCGCCCGGCGCCGCGAGGCCGTCACCGCGGGCACGGCGGGCGAGCTCGCGGCCGCCGTCCACCGGATGGCCGACGAGCTGGCCGCGGGCGCCCATCCCGCGACCGCGCTCGGAGGGACCTCGGCCGACGGGCCGCGGGCGCGGGCGCTGCTCGCTCCCGCGGCGGCGGCGAGCCGGCTCGGCGACGACGTCCCGCAGGCGCTGCGGCGCGGCGCCGAGCACCACCCCGAGGTGCGCGCCGACGTCGAGCGGCTGGCCGCCGCCTGGGCGCTGTCCGACCGCAGCGGCGTGCCGCTCGCCGAGCTCCTCGCCGGCGCCGGGGCCGACCTGGGGCAGCGGGTGCGGTTCGCCGCCCGGGTGCGCGCCGAGCTCGCCGGGCCCCGCGCCACGGCGCTCGTCCTCACCGCCCTGCCCGCGCTCGGTCTCGCGCTGGGGCAGCTCGTCGGCGCGGATCCCCTCGGGGTCCTGCGCGGTGGGCTCCTCGGTCAGGCGCTCCTCGTCGTCGGGGTGGCGCTGGCCGCCGCGGGCGTCGCGTGGACCGAGCAGATCCTGCGCGCGGCGGTGCCGCGATGAGTCCCGCCGTCACTCCCCCGGCGCTGCTCCTGCTGGCCGCCGCGCTCCTGACGGGCGGGCACCGCGCCGGCGCGGCGCGGCTGCGCGCCACCCGGCGGACGGTCGCGACCGCACCCGCGGCGCTGCGACCCGCGTCGATCGCCGTCGGGACCGTGGCGGGCGCCGCGCTGGGCGCGGTCCTCGGCGGGCCGGTCGCGGGCGCGGTCGCCGCCCTCGGGGCGCTCGGCGCGCTGCTCGTCGCGCAGCGGTTGCCCGCCCGCTCGGCGCCCCCCGACCTGGCCGCGCTCGCCACCGGCTGGGAGCTCCTCGCGGTGTGCCTGCGGGCCGGGCTGCCGGTGGCGTCGGCGGTCGCGGCGGCCGCCGGGCCGCTGCCCGGTCCCTGCGGCGTCGAGCTGCGACGGGTCGCGGGCCTGCTGGAGCTGGGCTCCGATCCCGACGACGCGTGGCGCGCGGCGCAGGAGGTCCCGGTGCTGGCGGTCTTCGCCCGCGCTGCCGGTCGCTCGGCGGGCACCGGGGCCGCGCTGGCCCGGGTGGCCGTCGCGGAGGCCGCGCGCGTGCGCTCCGAGCTCGCCGACTCCGCACAGGCGCGCGCCCAGCGGGCGGGCGTGCTGATCACGGGGCCGCTCGGCCTCTGCTTCCTGCCCGCCTTCCTGGTCCTCGGCATCGCCCCGGTCGTCATCGGCCTGGCGGGCCAGGCACTCGCACGGTGGTGACCACCGTGTCCGTTCCGACGAAGGAGCCCCATGTCCAGTCCCCTGTCCACGATCCCGACCAGCACCCCGGTGCAGCGCCTGCGCCTGCTCGCTCGCCACGACGACGGCATGTCGACGGTCGAGTACGCGATCGGCACGGTGGCCGCGGCCGCCTTCGCCGCCGTGCTCTACGCGGTGGTGAGCGGCGAGAGCGTCGTCACCGCGCTCACCGACCTCGTCACGCGCGCGCTCAGCACCACGTTCTGAGCGGCGACGCGGGGGCCGTCACGGTCGAGGCGGCGCTCGCGCTGTGCAGCCTCGTCGCGGTGCTCGCCGTCGCAGTCGGGGCGGTCGCCTCCGTGGCGGTGTCGGTGCGCTGCATCGACGCCGCCCGGGAGCTCGCCCGCCTCGCCGCGCGCGGCGAGCCCGACCGCGGCCGGGAGATCGCCGCCCGGCTGGCCCCGTTCGGGGCCCGGATCGAGCTCGTCGTGCGCGGTGACGAGGTGCTCGTGGAGGTCACCGCCGCCGCGGTGCCCCCGCTGCCGCTGCGGGTCGGTGCCCGCGCGGCTGCCGTGCTCGAACCGGGGGTGGCACCGTGAGAACCGCAGCCGGGAGCACCGAGGCCGGGAGCACGGCGGCTGTGAGCACCGAGGCCGGGAGCACGGCGGCTGTGAGCACCGAGGCCGGGAGCACGGCGGTCGGGAGCACCACAGCCGGCCGGACGAGGCCGGCTGCACCGGACGACGGCTTCGCCACCGTGTGGGCGGCCGGCGCCGTGGCCGTCCTGGTCGGCCTGCTCGTCATCGGCCTCGAGCTCGGCGGCGGCATCGCCGCCCGCCACCGCGCGGAGGCCGCCGCCGACCTCGCGGCGCTCGCCGCGGCCGGGCACGCCGTCCACGGTCCGGAGGCCGCCTGCGCACGGGCGGCCGCGATCGCGGCCCACACCGGCGTCCGCGTCCGGACGTGCCGGCTCGACGGGTGGGACGCGCTCGTGGAGGTCGAGACCGACCTCGGTCTCGCCGTGCTGGGTCCGCCGGTCGCCACGGCGCGGGCCCGCGCCGGCCCCGCACCGACCGCCGGCGACGGATCCGGGGCCCCGGCCGGGCCGAGCGCGCGCTACGACGCGACCAGCGGGCACCCGGGCGGGACGAGCGGACCCAGTGCACGGTGGGCGGTCGTCCGAGTGCCCGAACCGCTCCCGATCAGCGGGACGGGTGACCGAAAAGGCCTGATCAGGACGCTCGTCGTCGCCACTCTGCCGATCGTCGACGGCCGCTGGTGCGCGAGGCTCCGGGAGTGCCTACTGGTGTCACGACGGAGCTCACGCCCCGTTCCGCACCGACCCGCTCCCCGAACTGCGGAGGGCCCGGCGCGTCCCCCCGACGCAACCCCCGGCCGGCTCACCGCGAATCGGTTGTTGCCGGCCGGCCCGCTGCCCCGCGGACCGGCCGGCAACCACCTCCCGAGCCGGCGGGACGCCGGATCAGCCGCCCGCGGTCACCGGCCCGGCCAGGGCCGCGAGCACCACGTCGAGCACCCGCACCGCACCCCGTTTGTCGAGCGGCGCGTTGCCGTTGCCGCACTTGGGCGACTGCACGCACGACGGGCACCCGCTGCGGCAGCCGCAGTCGCGGATCGCGGCGCGGGTGGCCGTCAGCCAGGCGCGCAGCACCTCGTGCCCGCGCTCGGCGAACCCGGCCCCGCCGGGGTGGCCGTCGTGCACGAAGACGGTGGGGCGGCCGGTGTGCGGGTGCAGGGCCGTCGACATGCCGCCGATGTCCCAGCGGTCGCAGATCGCGAACAGCGGCAGCAGACCGATCGCCGCGTGCTCCGCGGCGTGCAGGGCACCGGGCAAGTCGTCGGGCCCGACCCCGGCGGCGGCCAGGGCGGCGTCGTCGACGTCGTAGAGGACCGACCGCGTGCGCAGCGTCTGCTCGGGCATGTCGAGCGGCACGGTCTCCAGGACGGTGCCGTCGGGGGCGCGGCGCTGGTAGGCCACCACCTGCGAGGTCACGTCCACCTCGGCGAACGCGACGCCGACCGGCCCGTGCTCGCGCCGCGACAGCACCCGCACGACCTCGACGTCGGCGGTCGAGCGCGCGTCGGTGCGCCAGTCGGGGTCGGCCGCCACCACCAGGGCGACGCCCGCGTCGAGGTCGAGCTCCTCCACCAGGTGGCTCTCGCCCCGGTGCAGGTACACCGCGCCGGGGTGCACGGAGGCGGGCGCCGAGGCCGCGTCCACCGTGCCGAGCATCCGCCCGGTGCCCGCCTCCACCACGGCCACCTGCCCGAGCCCCGAGCCGCGGATGTCGACCGAGCCTGCGGGCCGCTCCCGCGGGGAGGGCCAGAACCAGCCGGCCGGGCGACGGCGCAGCACGCCGTCGGCCACCAGCTCGTCGAGCACGGCCGCGGCCGGCGCCCCGCCGAACAGCTCCTCGACGTCGTCCTCGGTGATCGGCAGCTCCGCGGCCGCGCAGACCAGCTGCGGCGCCAGCACGTAGGGGTTGGCCGGGTCGAGCACGCAGCCCTCGACGGGTGCGCCGAGAAGCGCGTCGGGGTGGTGCACGAGGTAGGTGTCCATCGGGTCGTCGCGGGCCACGAGCACGACCAGCGCCGAGTCGGCGGCCCGCCCGGCGCGCCCGGCCTGCTGCCAGAACGACGCGCGGGTGCCCGGGAACCCGGCGACGACCACGGCGTCGAGCCCCGCGATGTCGACGCCCAGCTCGAGGGCGTTGGTGGTGGCCACCCCGAGCAGTGCACCGCTCGCGAGGGCCGCCTCGAGCGCGCGGCGCTCCTCGGGGAGGTAGCCGCCGCGGTAGGCCGCCACGCGTGCGGCCAGGTCGGGGTCGACGTCGGCGAGCAGCCGCTGCGCCCCCAGAGCGGTGAGCTCCGCGCCGCGCCGCGAGCGCACGAAGGCGAGCGTGCGGGCGCCCTCGACAACGAGGTCGGCGAGCATCCGCGCCGCCTCGGAGCCCGCCGGGCGCCGCACCGGGGCCCCGTTCTCGCCGGTCAGCTCGGGCAGCAGCGGCGGCTCCCACAGGGCGACGGTGCGCCCGGCGTGCGGGGAGGCGTCGACGGTGACGGCCGTGACGGCGCGCCCGGTGAGCCGGCTCGCGAACGCGGCGGGCTCGGCCACGGTGGCCGAGGCCAGCACGACGGTCGGGCGGGCGCCGTAGCGGGCGGCCACCCGCAGCAGCCGCCGCAGCAGCAGCGCCACGTGCGAGCCGAACACCCCGCGGTAGGTGTGGCACTCGTCGACGACCACGACGCACAGCCGACGCAGGAAGGTGGCCCAGCGGCTGTGCCGGGGCAGGACGGCGCGGTGCAGCATGTCGGGGTTGCTGAAGATCCAGCGCGAGTGGGCGCGGGCCCAGTCGCGCTCCTCCAGCGGGGTGTCGCCGTCGAGCGGGGCGGGCCGGACGCCGGGCAGGTCGAGCTCGGCCAGCGCGCGGAGCTGGTCGGCGGCCAGCGCCTTGGTCGGCGAGAGGTAGAGCGCGGTGGCGCGTGGGTCCTCGGCGAGCCGCGAGAGCACCGGCAGCTGGTAGGCGAGCGACTTCCCCGACGCCGTGCCGGTGGCCACCACGACGTCGCGCCCGGCGTGCGCGAGCGAGGCCGCCTCGGCCTGGTGCCGCCACGGGGCGCCCACCCCGCGGCGCACGAACGCCTCGCGCACCGGCGCCGCCACCCAGCCGGGCCACGGCACGACGTCGCCCTCGCGGGCGGGCACGGTGGCGACGTGGCGCAGCGGGCCGTCACCGGTCGGGCCCCCGCCGGACGGCCAGGGCCCGAACGGGTCGTCGGCGGGATGCGCGGAGCCGGCCCCGGCGAGCACCCGGCGCAGCAGTGCCTCCCCGCGGTCGGCCGTCACCGCCGCACCCCTGCGCTCGCCGCCGTCCACGGGGACCGAGGCTGGCACACGGCCCCGACAGTCCGGTCGGCCGGCCCGGTGGTGCAGCGGTTCAGGCCAGCGCCCGCACCGCGGCCTCCGCCACGTCCGTCACGTCGGCCCGGGCCGCGTTCCAGCCGGGAGAGCTGGGCACGCGGGTCAGCACCGCCACGACGAACCGCTCGTCGGCACCCACCAGGCCCGCGCTGTGCAGGTAGTACTGCCCCGAGAAGCAACACATCCAGCCCTGCTTGGCCGCCGCACCGGGCGCGCCCGGCCCGTCCACCCCCGGGTCGAGCAGGCCGAAGGCCTGGTCGAAGCCGTCGCGGGCGGTCGCGGGCGCCGCGGCCAGCGCGTCGACGAGGAACGTGCGGTCGGCGTCGGCCATGCCGGTGAGGATGTGGTCGTAGAGGCGCAGGTAGTCGGTGGCCGGCACCGACATCTCGCCCCACTGCGACGGGTCGGCGGGCGCGGTCGTGCCGGTCAGGCCCACGGCGGCGCTCACCCGTGCCGCTGCGCCGACCCCGTCGAAGCGGGTCCACAGCGCGTTCATCGCGCCGTCGTCGCTGGGCCCGAGCGCGCGGCGCACCAGGTCGAGGTCCTGCTGAGTCACCACCAGCCCCTCGGTGCGGCGCCGGTCGAGCATGTCGACCGCGACCACCAGCTTCGACAGCGACGCCGTGTAGAACGGCTCGGCCCCGCGGTCCCCGACGGCCGTCTCCCCGGTGACGCGGTCGAGCACGGCCACCCCGAGCTCGGTCGCGGGCGCGGCCGCCGACTGCGCGGCCTCGACGGCGGCCCGGGCCAGACCGGTGCGGGCGGCCGGGACGATGCTGCCCAGCCCGGCGGCGACGTCGGGCAGCGGCAGGCCCCCGACGGCGAGGCCGTCGGCGACGGAACCGGCGTCGGCGGACGGCTCGGCGTCCCCGGCCGAGGGCGCCACGACCAGCCGCGCGGCCACGGGCGAGGGCGGGCGGTCGTCCGCCGCGACCAGCGGGATGGCCAGGCAGATCACGGCGAGGCAGGCGGCCACCAGACCACCGGCGGCGACCGGACGGGCGCGGTTCGTCACGGGCGGATCACGAACGGCACACCGTCGGAGTTCACGGGTACGCACCCTACGAGCACTTCGTGACCCTATCGTTGCGGGACCGGCGCGACGCCCCTCCGCTGCAGCGCGGCCTGGGTCACACATCTACACTGCACCCGCCCGTCACCGCGCTCACCTGCGGAGACGGCTCGTGACGACGCCAGGGTCGACGTCTGCTCCCCCTGGCCCATGTGATCCACAGAACCAGGAGGACGGATGTCTCGGTCCACCCTCGCCGCGGACGCGAACTCGATCGCGCTCGCGTCGAACGACTACATCATCGTCGGTGTGGTCGCGGTGGTCGCCCTCGCCGCCCTGGCCATCGGCTTCGTCCTGCGCAAGGAGGTCCTCGCTGCTGACGCGGGTACCGACAAGATGCAGGACATCGGCCGAGCGGTCCAGGAAGGCGCCACGGCGTACCTCAACCGCCAGTTCAAGACGCTCGGCGTCTTCGTCGTCATCGTGTTCTTCCTGCTGTTCGCGCTCCCCGCAGCGAACTTCGGCGAGAGCATCGGCCGCTCGATCTTCTTCCTGATCGGCGCGCTGTTCTCGGCCACCATCGGCAGCCTGGGCATGCGCCTGGCCACGGCCGCGAACATCCGGGTCGCCTCGGCGTCGCGCGAGGAGGGCGGCCGGGAGAAGGCCACCCGCATCGCGTTCCGCACCGGCGGCGTCGTCGGCATGTTCACCGTCGGCCTCGGCCTGTTCGGTGCGGCCGTCGTCGTGCTGGTCTACGCCGGTGGCGCTCCCCGCGTGCTGGAGGGCTTCGGCTTCGGTGCCGCGCTGCTCGCGATGTTCATGCGCGTCGGCGGCGGCATCTTCACCAAGGCCGCGGACGTGGGTGCCGACCTCGTCGGCAAGGTCGAGCAGGGCATCCCCGAGGACGACCCCCGCAACGCCGCCACGATCGCCGACAACGTCGGCGACAACGTGGGTGACTGCGCCGGCATGGCCGCGGACCTCTTCGAGTCCTACGCCGTGACGCTCGTGGCCGCGCTGATCCTCGGCACCGCCGCGTTCGGCCTGCAGGGCCTGCTGTTCCCGCTGATCGTGCCGGCCATCGGCGTGATCACCGCGGTGATCGGCGTCTACATCACCCGCACCCGCCCGAACGAGGGCAGCCTGACGACGATCAACCGGAGCTTCTACATCTCCGCGGGCATCTCCGCGGTGCTCAGCGCGGTCGCCGCCTACGTCTACCTCCCGGGCACCTTCGAGGGGCTGACCAACCCGTCCGACGCCACGGTCGTCGGCGACATGGCGGGCACCGACCCGCGCCTGCTGGCCACGGTCGCCGTGATCATCGGCATCGTGCTGGCCGCGGCCATCCTCAAGCTGACCGGCTACTACACCGGCACGGAGGACAAGCCCGTCCAGGACGTGGGCAAGTCCTCGCTCACCGGTGCGGCCACGGTCATCCTGTCCGGCATCTCGATCGGCTTCGAGTCCGCGGTCTACACCGCGCTGGTGATCAGCGCGGCCGTGTTCGGCGCGTTCGCGCTGGCCACGGGCTCGATCACGGTGGCCCTGTTCGCGGTGGCGCTGGCCGGTACCGGCCTGCTCACCACGGTCGGCGTCATCGTCGCCATGGACACGTTCGGCCCGGTGGCCGACAACGCCCAGGGCATCGCCGAGATGTCGGGCGACGTCACCGGCGCCGGCGTGGACATCCTCACCGAGCTCGACGCGGTGGGGAACACGACGAAGGCCATCACGAAGGGCATCGCGATCGCCACGGCCGTGCTCGCGGCCACCGCGCTGTTCGGCTCCTACCGCGACGCGATCACGGTGGCGCTGGCCGAGGCGGGCGTCGCACTGGGCGACGCCGGCACCGCCTTCGCCTACGAGGTGTTCGCCCCGAACACCCTCGTCGGCGTGATCATCGGCGCCTCGGTCGTGTTCATGTTCTCGGGTCTGGCGATCAACGCCGTCACCCGGGCCGCGGGCGCGATCGTGTTCGAGGTGCGCCGCCAGTTCCGGGAGAACCCGGGGATCATGGACTACTCCGTGCGGCCCGACTACTCCCGCGTCGTCGACATCTGCACGCGCGACTCGCTGCGCGAGCTGGCCACCCCCGGCCTTCTCGCCATCCTGTCGCCGATCGCGGTCGGCTTCGGCCTCGGCGTCGGCCCGCTGGCCGGCTACCTGGCCGGCGCCATCGCCACCGGCACCCTGATGGCGATCTTCCTCGCCAACTCCGGTGGCGCGTGGGACAACGCGAAGAAGCTGGTCGAGGACGGCAACCACGGCGGCAAGGGCTCGCCCGCGCACGAGGCCACCATCATCGGTGACACCGTGGGCGACCCGTTCAAGGACACCGCCGGCCCGTCGATCAACCCGCTGCTCAAGGTCATGAACCTGGTCTCGGTGCTCATCGCGCCGGCCGTCGTGGCCCTGTCCGTGGGTTCCACGGCCAACCCGGTGATCAGCATCGCCATCGCGCTCGTCGCGGTCGCGATCATCGTCGGGGCGCTCGTGGTGGCCAAGCGCCGCTCGACGTCCATCACCGACACCCCCGCGGAGAGTGCGGTCGCCTGACCGAGCTCCCCCGCAGAACGGAGGCCGTCCACCCGTCGGGTGGGCGGCCTCCGGCGCGTCGGGGGGAGACCGGATCGAACGGGTGTTCTATCCTGCGCGTCGTGCCGCAGCTGTCGCTGTTCTCCGCCGACGCGCGCCCCGCCGGGGTCCGCGACCTCGCCGGCCTGCTCTGCGGCCCCGGCCGGATCGTCCGCTTCGGCGCGGGCGACCAGGCCCGGCTCTCCGCCGACCTCATCGACGCCGGACGCGCCCGCGCCGTCGTCGCCGCCTGCGCGGCCACCGGCATCCCCGTCACCTCCGTCACCACCGCCGCGGGCACCCCCTCGGTCCGCACGGCGTTCCGCTGCGACCTCGTCCCGCTCGCCGCGGAGTGGCTGGCACCCGGACGAGCGGGTGAAGGCGTCAAGGCGGTCCCCGCCGGGTGGCAGCTCGACGGCGCGGCCCTGCGCCTGTGGGCCCTGTCCGCGGGCCGCCCCGACGAGCGCGGCGGGTACCTCCTCCTGCTCGACCCGGACGCCCCGCAGACCCACCTCCCGCTGGTCGCGGCCACCACGCGGCTCGGCATCCCGCCCGCCCGCGTGGGCGACGGCACGGTCCTGAGGATCAGCGGGACGCGGCGCGTGCAGCGGCTCGTCGAGCTGGTCGGACCGGTGCCGCGAGGGGTCGCCGACACCGACTGGCCGCGGTGCTGGGGGCGCCGCGCGGGTTGACAAGGGTGGTTAGGCTCCCCCGGCACGAGGGCCCCGGTGTGACCGAGGCGACACCCTGCGTGGGTGGGCAGGCCCGGTATCGGTGTGTAGGCCGGAAGACGAGGCACGCATACTGCGAGGGCGGAACCTCCGCGCAGCCGCGAAGGACAGGACACTGTGACCACCGGAACGACGAGTTCGACACCCGAGACCGGGGAGAGCACCGGCACCCCGAAGTCCGGGGGCGGGCGTCGCACGTCCACGCCCCGGGCCGCCACGACCGGACGGCCGACGCGCCGCCTGGTGATCGTCGAGTCGGGCACGAAGGCCGCGAAGATCCAGAAGTTCCTGGGCAAGGACTACGTCGTCGAGGCCTCCGTCGGCCACATCCGCGACCTGCCCCGCGGTGCCGCCGACGTCCCCGCCAAGCACAAGGGCGAGGCCTGGGCCCGCCTGGGCGTCGACGTCGACAACTCCTTCGCTCCGCTCTACATCATCACGCCGGAGAAGCGCAGCAAGGTCGCCGAGCTCCGTGAGGCGCTGAAGTCCGTCGACGAGGTCCTGCTCGCCACGGACCCCGACCGCGAGGGCGAGGCCATCGCCTGGCACCTGCTCGACACGCTCAAGCCGAAGGTCCCGGTCCGCCGGATGGTCTTCCACGAGATCAGCGAGCCGGCCATCCGCGCCGCGGTGGAGAACCTGCGCGACCTCGACCAGGACATGGTCGACGCCCAGGAGACGCGCCGCATCCTCGACCGCCTCTACGGCTACGAGGTCTCCCCCGTGCTGTGGAAGAAGGTCATGCCGAAGCTCTCGGCGGGCCGGGTGCAGTCGGTGGCCACGCGGATCGTGGTGGCGCGCGAGCGCGAGCGCATGGCGTTCGTGTCGGCGTCGTACTGGGACATCGCCGCGCAGATGGACGCGGGCGCCGACGCCACCCCGCGCCAGTTCGGCTCGCGCCTGGTCGCGATCGACGGCGCCCGGGTCGCCACGGGCCGCGACTTCGGCCCCGACGGCCGCCTCAAGTCCGACGCCACCGCCCTCGACGAGGCCGGCGCCCGCCGCCTGGCCGAGGCGCTGGAGGGGCGCGACCTCACCGTCGAGTCGGTCGAGTCGAAGCCCTACACGCGCAAGCCCTACCCGCCGTTCATGACCTCCACGCTGCAGCAGGAGGCCGGCCGCAAGCTCCGCTTCTCCGCCGACCGCACGATGCGCAGCGCGCAGCGGCTCTACGAGAACGGCTACATCACCTACCTCCGCACCGACTCCACCACGCTGTCGGCCTCGGCCATCGACGCGGCCAGGAGCCAGGCGCGCGAGCTCTACGGTGACGCCTACGTCCCCGACCAGCCGCGGCAGTACACCCGGAAGGTCAAGAACGCGCAGGAGGCCCACGAGGCCATCAGGCCCGCGGGCGACGTCTTCCGCACGCCCGGCGAGATCGCCCGCGAGGTCGACGGCGACGACTTCCGCCTCTACGAGCTGATCTGGCAGCGCACCGTCGCCTCGCAGATGGCCGACGCGCGCGGCACGACGGTCAGCGTCCGCATCGCGGGCACGGCCGCCACCGGCGAGGCCGTCACGTTCGCGACGTCCGGGCGCACCATCACCTTCCCCGGCTTCCTGCGCGCCTACGTCGAGACCGTCGACGACCAGGCGGGCGGCGAGGCCGACGACGCCGAGTCGCGCCTGCCCGAGCTGACGAAGGGCCAGTCGCTGACGGCCGCGTCGCTCACGGCCGAGGGGCACTCGACCAACCCGCCGTCGCGGTTCACCGAGCCGAGCCTGATCAAGCAGCTCGAGGACCTCGGCATCGGCCGCCCGTCCACCTACGCCTCGATCATCAAGACGATCCAGGACCGCGGGTACGTGTGGAAGAAGGGGCAGGCGCTGGTCCCCTCGTGGATCGCGTTCGCCGTCGTCGGGCTGCTGGAGCACCACTTCGGCCGGCTCGTCGACTACGACTTCACCGCCGCCATGGAGGACGAGCTCGACGCCATCGCCGCCGGCACGCAGGGCCGCACGAGCTGGCTGTCGGGCTTCTACTTCGGCGCCGAGCAGGGCTCCGAGGGCTCGGTGGCGCGCGCGGGCGGGCTGAAGAAGCTCGTCGGCGTCAACCTGGAGGAGATCGACGCGCGGGAGATCAACTCCGTGCCGGTCTTCGACGACGTCGTGGTCCGCGTCGGCCGCTACGGCCCCTACCTGGAGCGCGTGCGCGACGGGCAGTCCCAGCGCGCCAACCTGCCCGAGGACCTGCCGCCCGACGAACTCACGCCCGAGGTCGCCGAGCAGCTGTTCTCGGTGCCGCAGGAGGGCCGCTCGCTGGGCGTCGACCCGATCAGCGGGCACGAGATCGTCGCCAAGGAGGGCCGCTACGGGCCCTACGTCACCGAGGTCCTGCCCGAGCCGGAGGCCCCGCCGGCCGCCGAGGGGGCCAAGCCGAAGAAGGCGCCCGCGAAGCCGAAGCCGCGCACCGGGTCGCTGTTCAAGGGCATGTCGACGGAGACGATCACGCTCGAGGACGCGCTGCGGCTGCTGTCGCTGCCACGGCTGGTGGGCACCGACCCGGAGACCGGCGAGGAGATCACCGCGCAGAACGGCCGCTACGGGCCCTACCTCAAGAAGGGCACCGACTCGCGGTCGCTCACCGACGAGGAGCAGCTGTTCACGGTCACCCTCGAGGAGGCCGTGGAGATCTACAAGCAGCCCAAGCAGCGCGGGCGGCGCACGGCCGCGGCCACCCCGCCGCTGCGCGAGCTCGGCGTCGACGCGAACTCGAAGAAGCCGATGGTGATCAAGGACGGGCGGTTCGGCCCGTACGTCACCGACGGCGAGACGAACGCGAGCCTGCGCAAGGGCGACAGCGTCGAGCAGATCACCGACGAGCGGGCCAGCGAGCTGCTGGCCGAGCGGCGGGCGAAGGCGCCGGCGCCGAAGAAGGCCCCGGCGCGCAAGGCGCCCGCGAAGAAGCCGGCGGCCCGCAAGCCGGCGACGCGCAAGAAGGCCCCGGTCGAGAAGTAGCCGTGAGTGGATACGAGTGCCGGAGCACTCGTATCCACTCACGGGGGTCAGCAGGCGAGGTCGCCCGCGAACGCCTCCCGCCACACGACCCCGCTCGCGCACGCGCCCGGACCGGACGGCTCGGCCGCCCGCGCCTGCTGCGTGCCCAGCGCCATGATCCCGACGGCCACCGCGAGCGCGGCCAGCACCACGCACGCCAGCCGCCGCCACCCTTCGGCCGGTGCCGTCCGGTCCATCGCGCCACCTCGTTCCCACCGGGCGGGCCCCCGGGGCCGCGCCGACGCCCTCGACGGCGGTAGGTGGTGCGCGGCGGTGCGCCTGATACGCGACGGTCAGCCGACGAGCAGCGCCTTCACCGCGGCGGCGACCCGCCCGCCGTCGGCCCGGCCGGCCGCGGCGGCGTTGGCCTTCTTCATGACCTGCCCCATCTGACGCGGGCCGGGCCGCTCGCCCAGCTCCGCGGCGGTCTCGTCGACGGCGGTGCGCGCGATCGCGGCCAGCTCGTCGTCGGAGAGCTGGGTGGGCAGGTAGCGGTCGAGGATCTCGCCCTCGGCCCGCTCCTGCGCGGCGAGCTCGTCACGGCCCGCCCCGGCGAACGCCTCCGCCGACTCGGCGCGCTTCTTCGCCTCCTTGGCGATCACCTTGAGCACCTCGTCGTCGGAGAGCTCACGCGCCTCGGTGCCGGCGACCTCGGCGTTGCCGATGGCCGTCAGCGTCATCCGCAGGGTGGACTTGACCAGCTCGTCGCGGGCCTTCATCGCCGCGGTCAGGTCGGCCCGCAGCTGCGCCTTCAGGGTGCTCACGCCGCGGAACGGTACCCCCGACGTACCCTGGGGCGGTGAACAGCTGGGCTCGGCTCGCCATCGGAGCCACGACGACGGGCGCGGCCGCCGTCGCCTACGGGGCGGGTGTCGAGCGCCGCCGCTGGACGCTGCGCGAGGCCACGGTGCCGGTCCTCGCCCCCGGCACGCGGCCCCTGACGGTGCTGCACGTGTCCGACCTGCACATGACGCCGGGCCAGCGCGGCAAGCAGCGCTGGGTGGCCGAGCTGGCCGCGCTGGAGCCCGACCTCGTCGTCAACACCGGCGACAACCTCGCCCACACCCGCGCCGTCCCGAGCGTGATGGCCGCGCTCGACCCGCTGCTCTCGCGGCCCGGCGTGTTCGTGTTCGGCAGCAACGACTACTTCGGCCCGACCCCGAAGAACCCCGCCCGCTACCTCACCGGCACGCGCACCAAGCCGACCGGCGAGCTGCTGCCCTGGCGGGACCTGCGCGCGGCGATGGTCGAGCGCGGCTGGCAGGACGCCACGCACGCCCGGCTCAGCGTCGACGTCGACGGCGTGTCCGTCGCGGTCGCCGGCGTCGACGACCCGCACCTCGGGCTCGACCGCTACGACCGCATCGCCGGTCGCCCCGCCCCGGGCCACGCCCTGCGCCTGGGCCTCACGCACTCCCCCGAGCCCCGCGTCCTCGACGCGTTCGCGGCCGACGGCTACGACCTCGTCATGGCCGGCCACACCCACGGCGGCCAGCTCCGCCTGCCCGGCTACGGCGCGATCGTCACCAACTGCGGCATCGACCGCTCCCGCGCCCGCGGCGCCTCCCGCTGGGGCACCCACACCCACCTGCACGTCTCCGCCGGTCTGGGCACGTCCCCGTGGGCGCCGGTCCGGTTCGCCTGCCCGCCGGAGGCCACCCTGCTGACCCTCGTCGCCCGCCCGGCGGTCCCGACGGCGGCGGACGCCACCCCCGCGGACGCCGCGGCGGACGTCGGCTAGAGTGGTCCACGGCTCGCAGCACGATCACGGGCCATCGGGGTGTGGCGCAGCTTGGTAGCGCGCTTCGTTCGGGACGAAGAGGTCGCAGGTTCAAATCCTGTCACCCCGACCACACGCAGGGCCCTCCGACCACACGGTCCGGAGGGCCTTCGCCGTTCCCAGGGAGCGTCTGTCAGAGCAGCCCGTGCGCCCGCGCGTTCGCGATGACCTGGGCGCGGTTGCGGGCCTGCAGCTTGCCCATGACGTTGTGCAGGTAGGTCTTGACCGTGTTCACCGACAGCCCGAGCTGCTCGCCGATCTCGACGTTGGTGTGGCCGAACGCGACCAGCCGCAGGACGTCGTACTCGCGAGGAGTGACCGGGGCGGCGGCCGAGCCGGCGGTGCCGGCACCGTCGTAGCGGCCCGTGCGGAACACCTCGCGCAGCGCGTCGCGCAGCACCGTGCCCGACGCGTCCTTGACGACGAGCCCGCACGCGCCCGCGGCCAGCGACGGGGCCACCGCGGCGTGCTCGGGGAACGCGGTGAACAGCAGCACGCGGCTGGCGGGTGAGACCTCGCGGATCCGGGGCACGACGTCGACGGCCACGGCGTCGGGCAGGCGCAGGTCGAGCAGCACCACGTCGGGCTTCTCCGCGGCGCAGAGCCGGACGGCCGCGGCCGCGTCGGCGGCGCTCCCGACGACGCGGATGTCGCCGTGGCGGTCGAGCTGGGTGACCACGCCGTCGCGCACCACCGGGTGGTCGTCGACGACGACGACCCGGATGCCGCGACCGCTCAGCACGGCAGCTCGATGCGCCAGGTCGCGCCGCCCTCCGGCGGCGACGCCACGCGCACGCTCCCGCCGAGCCGGGCGGCCGCGTCGGCGGTGTGGGTGAGGCCGATGCCCGGCGCGTGGTCGGCCGGGAGGCCCCGACCGTCGTCGGTGACGGCCACGACGATCCGGTCGCCGCGGGGGTGGTGCCCGGCGGTGACGACGACGGCCCCGGCCCGCGCGTGCTTCTCCACGTTGAGCAGCGCCTCCCGGAACGCGGCCACCAGCACCTCCGTGCCCGCGGGCGGGAGCCGCGGTGGGTCCTCGTCGAGGACGACGAGCTCGGCGGGGACGCCGGTGCGGTCGGTGAACGCGGTGCAGTCGGCCTGCAGCGTCACGGCCAGCGCGAGGGCCGACGGCGAGGCGCGCAGCGTCCGCAGGGAGTCGCGCAGCGCCGTGGAGGCCTCGCTCGCCTGGCGCTGCAGCCGGTCGAGGCGGGCGACGAGCTCGGGGTCGCCGCCCGCGGTCTCGGCCAGCCCCGCCACCCCGGAGCCGATGGCGAACAGCAGCGCCCCGACGCTGTCGTGCAGCGCCGCGGCGACGCGGCTGCGCTCCTCGTGCACGGCGACCTCGCGGGCCAGCCGCGCCTGCTCCGCCACGGCGACGGCCAGCGCCGCCTCGTCGGCCACGGCGCGCGCCCGCTCGACCGCGCGGTCGCCGAACGCCCCGTCGACGCGGGCACCCACGGCCAGCACCCCGAGCACCCGGCCCGCGCGCCGGACCGGCACCGCGAGCAGGCGGCGGACGCCCTCGGCCTCGATGTGCCCGTCGAAGGTGTGGGTGATGCCCGTGGCGCGGAGGTAGTCGTCGACCCAGAGGGGGCTCGCGGTGTCGTGCACCTTGCCGGTGAGGCCGAGCCCGCGGGGGACGCGCAGCCCGCGCAGCAGGCCGGTGCGGTCGCCGTGGACCTGCCCCAGCACGAGGTACTCGCCGTGCTCGTCGTCGCCGGGCACGGGCTCGGCCACCCACGTGACGTCACCGTCGGCCGCGAGGCGCTCCAGCGTGGCGCGGAGCGCGGTGCGGCGGTCCAGCAGCGCGACCAGCTCGGCCTGCTCCCGGGCGACCGCCTCGAGCTCGTCGTCCACCGCGCCATTCAACGCCGACGCGGCGGCACCTGTCACGGGGTGAACTGCTTGATGAGCTCGCGGCGCATGATCTTCCCCGTCGACGTCGCGGGCAGCGCGTCGACGAACCGGACCAGCCGCGGGCGCTTGTAGGCCGCCAGGTGCCCGGCCGTGTGCGCGATGAGCTCCTCCTCGGTCGGGCTCGTCCCGGCGGCCGGCACGACGTAGGCGCAGGCCAGCTCGCCGCGCACCGGGTCGGGCACCGGCCCCACCGCCACCATCGCGACGGCGGGGTGCCCGGCCAGCACGCGCTCGACCTCGGCGGGGTAGACGTTGTAGCCGCCCGTGATGATCATGTCCTTGCGCCGGTCGACGACGAAGACGTGCCCGGTCTCGTCCATCGTGGCGACGTCGCCGGTGTGCAGCCAGCCGTCGGGCTCGATCGCCTCGGCCGTCGCCGTCGGGTTGCCGTGATAGCCGATCATGACGATCGGGCCGCGCACCATCAGCTCACCCGGGACCCCCGGGGCCGCGTCGCGCCGCACGTCCTCGAGGTCGGCGATGCGCACCTGCACCCCGGGCAGCGAGACACCGATCGAGCCGGGCACCGGCGGCGCGTGCAGGGGGTGGGTGGTGCCGAGCCCGGCGATCTCGGTCATGCCCCACAGCTCGATCAGCGGGGCGCCGGAGCGGGTCTCCCAGCGCTCGATCGTGGACAGCGCGATCGTCTGCCCGCCGACCGTGCACCGCGTGAGCGACGACAGGTCGGCGTCGGCGATGCCGGGGTCGGCGAGCAGCATCGCGTACATCGCCGGCACGCCCTCGAACAGCGTGGCCCGGTGCTCGCCGATCAGCCGCAGCGCCTCGCCCGGCGCGAACCGCTCCATCAGCACGACGGTGCCGCCGGCGAGGAACGTCCCGTTGATCGCGACGTTGCCGTAGACGTGCGGCGCCGGCAGCGCCGTGACGACGACGTCGCCGGCGTGGCGGCCGTGCACCGTGGCCGTCGTGGCGCAGTTCCACAGCACCGCCCGGTGGCTCTGCACCGCGCCCTTGGGGTGACCGGTCGTGCCCGAGGTGTAGCCGATCGTCGACGGCGCCGCGGGGTCCGTGACGACCTCCGGCACGGGGTCCGTGCAGGCCAGGACCTCGGCGAAGCCCACGGCCCCGTCGGCCTCCCCGTACGCGACGACGGTGCCGAGCTCGGGGAGGTCGCGCGTCAGCTCGACGACGGTGCCGGCCTGCTCGGCGCTGGTGAACACCGTGGCCGACCCGCAGTCGCGCAGCACGAACGCGAGCTCCTCGGGCGTCAGCATGACGTTGACCGGGTTGATGACCGCGCCCGCCTTCAGCGCGCCGTGCGCGGTGACGACCCACTCCCACCGGTTCTGCGCGTAGAGCGACACCACCTGGCCCGGGCGGACGCCGCGCACAGCGAGCCACGCCGCCACGCGGTCGCTGAGTGCGTCGAGCTCGGTGAACGTCAGCGTCCGCGTCGCCGTCACCAGCGCCGTCTTCGCGCCGAACCGCGCCGCCGCCACCCGCAGGATGTCCCCAGGACCGTCCACACCGACCTCCGCA
Source organism: Pseudonocardia broussonetiae (assembly GCF_013155125.1). NCBI lineage: Bacteria > Bacillati > Actinomycetota > Actinomycetes > Pseudonocardiales > Pseudonocardiaceae > Pseudonocardia > Pseudonocardia broussonetiae. Next base: position 1,201,426 of record NZ_CP053564.1, read on the forward strand.
CTCAGGAGCGGACAGCTCACCGGACTCCGCCGCGTCCCGGCACACCCGAACGGGTGTGGTGGCGTCGCCCGGGATCGGTACGTTCCGCGGAGTGACGACGACGACGTTGGACGCCGACCAGCTCGGGCACCTGCGGCACTGGGACAACCTGTCGCGGCGGTTGCCCCACGACTGGTCGGGCATGCAGGGGCGGGGCCTGGGCGAGGACGACTTCGGCAGCTACCGGTTCCAGCTCGCGTACATGGTCTACGGGCTCGCGCTGACCCACCGCCACCGGCTCCCGGCCGCGCCCGGCGTGTTCCGGCCGACCATCGAGCGGCTGATCACGAAGCTGCTCGAGCCCGACGTGTGGATGTACTGGCGCGACGTCTCCCGCGGTGGCTCGGTGTTCAACGCCCACCTGTCCGACCGGCTGCACGAGGAGTGGGACCCGGTCGTCCGCGACAACATCATGTACTCGGCGTACGTGCAGTCGTGCGCGCTGCTGCACGACCAGCTCTTCGCCGACGACCGCTACGCCGAGCCCGGCTCGCTCTCGTTCCGGCACTGGTCGTTCTTCTGGGGCGGGCAGGAGAAGGTGTTCGCCTACGACCGCGACACCCTCAACGACCACCTCTACTGGCAGATGGTCGAGAACGGCTACGTCGGCGTCGCCTGCGAGCCCAACTGCGTGTTCCAGATCTGCAACCAGCCCGCGATCCTCGGCTTCCGGCTGCACGACCTGATCACCGGAGGGAACCGCGCCGAGGAGGTCGTCGCCGGGTACGAGCGGGTGTGGGCCGACTTCGGGCGCCTCGACGAGCGCGGCCACTACGCGATGATGGTCTCCGAGGACAGCCGGGCGGTGCGCGGCAACGACGCCCTGTCCCCCTGGGTCGACGCCTGGTGCGGCGCCCTGATGTCGATGTGGAACCGCGAGTTCGTCCGCGAGCACTACCCCCGCCAGGTCGCCGACTTCCTCGTCCCGGGCCCGGACGGGACGCTGTCGGTCCGGTCGGCCCCGGCGATGCAGGTCATGGGCCAGACCGTCGTGTCCGACACCTGCGACACCGGCTGGGTCGCGGCCTGGGCCTCGGAGATGGGCGACCGCGCGACCCTCGACGGGCTGCTCGCCCACGCCGACCGGTTCATGGGCCCGAAGCGGGTCGACGGCGGCCTGCACTACCCGCGCAACGACACCCCGACCGACGCCGACGGCCACCGCACCCTGATCGAGCCGATGACGGGCAACGTCCTGCTCGGCTACGCCCGGCTCAACGTCGCCGACGGCCTGTGGGGCCTCTACAACCGCCCGTGGGACGCCGCGCACCACGCCGAGCCCGCGCTCGTCGAGGTCGAGCGGGACGTCGAGGTCAGCCGGGCCGAGGTCGTCGACGGCGTGCTGCACGCCCGGCTGCGGCGCGACCGCACCGTGCCCGGCGGCGGCACCGTGACGCTCGACCGGCTCGCCCCGGGCACCCGGCTGCGGCTGGACGGCCAGGAGGTCACCGGCCGCCGCGACGGCGACGCGCTCGTGGTCGAGGTGCCCGACGGGCCCGCCGTCGACCTGGTGGCCGCGCCGTGACCGCCCCGCCCATCCGCGCGACGTACTCGCTGGTCGACCACCACGGCACCCCGGTCACCGAGGGCAGCTACGCCGGCCGCTGGCAGCTCGTCCAGTTCGGGTTCACCGCCTGCAAGGTGGTGTGCCCGCGCGCGCTGGCGAAACTCGGCGCCGCGCTCGACGCCCTCGAGCGCACGTCGGGCCCCACGCCGCTGGTGCCGCTCTACGTCAGTGTCGATCCCGAGCGCGACACCCCGGACGTGCTGGCGGCGTTCCTCGCCGCGTCGCACCCGCGGTTCACCGGGCTGACCGGGACGCCCGAGCAGGTCGACGACGCCAAGCGCGCGTTCCGCGTCTTCGCCCGGCGCCGCGACACCCCCGACGGCTACGAGGTGCCGCACACCGCGATCACCTACCTGCTCGACGCCGCCGGGCGGCCCGCGCACCACTGGCCCGACCACGCGACGGCGGAGACGATCGCGGACGACCTCCGACGCCTGCTCGCCGGGTAGCTCACCCGGCCTGCGACCTCGCCCGGCGCCGCTCCACGAACGCCCGCTTCTTGGTGTCCGACCCGCAGACGGCCATCGAGCACCACACGCCGGACCCGTTGCGGGAGCGGTCGAAGAACGCGGCCCGGCAGCGGGGGTGGCGGCAGACCTTCAGGCGCGGCCAGTCGCCGGCGGCGGTGACCGCGCGGCCGAGCAGGTCGGCCAGCAGGCCGCGGACCCCGCCCCCGACCGGCACGAGCGCCGCGGGGTCGCCCGCGAGGCCCACGTGCAGCGGCAGGTCCGGCGCGACCGCGGCCAGGCGGGCGAGCGCCTCGCCGTCGACGGGCTCCCGTCCGGCGTCGTCGTGGCGGGCCAGCGCCGCGCGCACCCCCTCGCGGACGACCCGCGCGAGCGCCACCTCGTCGTCGGTGACGTCGTCCTCGGCGACGTCGACGCCGTGCTCGCGGCAGAACCGCGCGAGGTCCGCGCGGGTGGCCAGGCCGTCGTCGGCACCGCCGGAGAGGTGGCCGAACCAGGTGTTCACCAGGTCCTGGACGAGCGCCAGCGACGCGGGGGCGTTGTGCCGGGGGTTCACGCCGCAGACGTTACCAGCAAAAGGGGTTGACCGGTCACACTGTGACCGGCTAACTTCAGTGAGCGGTCACACCCGGGCCGCCCGAGCGGCAGGAGCCCTCCGATGTTCCGTGGATTCGCGACCCTGAACCTCTACGCCGACGACGTCACCGCCGCCCGCGACTGGTACGCGCGGCTGTTCGACACCGAGGCCTACTACGCCTACCCGCCTGCCCCGGCCGCCCCCGCCTACGTCGAGTTCCGCATCGGCGACGACGGCGACGAGATCGGCTTCATCGACCGCCGCTACGCCCCGCCCGGTACCGGCGCGCCGGGCGGCGCGGTCATGCACTGGCACGTCGACGACCTGCCCGGCACCGTCGCCCGCCTGCTGGAGATGGGCGCCACGGAGTACCAGCCGGTCACCGAGCACGGCGACGGCTCGGGCTTCACCACCGCGTCGGTGGTCGACCCGTTCGGCAACGTCCTGGGCGTCATGCACAACCCGCACTACCTGGAGGTCGTCGGCGCCCGCGCGGCGTAGCGCCGGGTCACAGGCCCAGCGCCTTGCCGATGACCTCCTTCATGATCTCGGTGGTCCCGCCGTAGATCCGGGTGATCCGGGCGTCGGCGTAGGCGCGGGCGATCGGGTACTCGTTCATGTACCCGTAGCCCCCGTGCAGCTGCAGGCACCGGTCGACCGCCCGACCCTGCAGCTCGGTGCACCACCACTTCGCCTTCGACGCGTCGACAGCGGTGAGCTCGCCCGCGTTGAGCGCGCGCACGCAGTCGTCGACGTAGTGCTCGGCGATGTCGACCTCGGTGGCGATCTCGGCCAGCACGAACCGCGAGTTCTGGAACGACCCGATCGGCTGCCCGAAGGCCTTCCGCTCCTTCACGTACTCCAGCGTCTGCTCCAGCGCGGTGCGCGCGGCGGCCACCGCGGCGATCCCGATGGACAGCCGCTCCTGGGGCAGGTTCGTGACGAGCTGGGTGAAGCCCTGCCCCTCCTCCGACCCGAGCAGGTTCGCCACCGGCACCCGGACGCCGGCGAACGACAGCTCCGCGGTGTCCTGGGCGTGCTGGCCGAGCTTGTCGAGGTTGCGCCCCCGCTCGAAACCGGCCATCCCCCGCTCCAGCACCAGCAGGCTCATCCCCCGGTGCTTCTGCGTGGGGTCGGTCTTCACCGCCGTGATCATCAGATCCGCGTTGATCCCGTTGGTGATGAACGTCTTCGCCCCGTCGACGACGTACTCGTCGCCCTCGCGCCGCGCGGTCGTGGCGATCGACGCGAGGTCGGAGCCGGTCCCGGGCTCGGTCATCGCGATGCCGGTGATGAGCTCCCCGGACACGATGCCGGGCAGCCAGCGCTGCTTCTGCTCGTCGTTCGCGAACGCGAGGAAGTAGGGCAGGCAGATGTCGTTGTGCAGGGTCAGGCCCAGCCCGGCCGCGGCGGCCCCGCCGCGCATGACCTCCTCGGCGACGACGGCGTTGAACCGGAAGTCCCGCACCCCTCCCCCGCCGTACTCCTCGGGGACGTCCGTGCCGAGGAACCCGGACCGGCCGGCGGCGGTGTAGAGCTCCCGGGGGACGATCCCGGCGGCCGCCCACCGCTCGTGGTGCGGCACCACCTCGGTGTCGAGGAAGCGCCGGAACGACTCGCGGAACGCCTCGTGCTCGGTCTCGTACAGGGTGCGGCGCATCAGGTTCCCCCGTCGTCGGCCCGCAGCGCGGCGACCGGGCAGGCGGACACGCCGAGCCGCGCCGCGTCCTCCTCGCCCGCCGGCACCGGCCGGTCCTGCCCGACGGCGCTGTAGCCGTCGTCGTCGAGCGGGAACAGGTCCGGGTCGACGACGTAGCACTGGCTGTGCGCCTCGCAGAGCGAGGAGTCCACGCTGATCCTCATACCGCGGCCGCCTGCCCGGCCCGGTGCTCCACCGGCAGCGCGGCCAGCGAGCGCGATGCGAGGCTGTCCTTCCACTCGGGCTCCCCGGCCAGGCGGAGCCCGGGCAGGCGCTCGACGATGCGGCCCAGCGCGATCCGGGTCTCCATCCGGGCCAGCTGCGCGCCGATGCAGGCGTGGATCCCCTTCCCGAACGCGATGTGCGGGTTGGGGGTGCGACCGATGTCGAGCCGGTCGGGATCGGCGAACCGGGTCGCGTCGCGGTTGGCCGAGGCCAGCACGAGGTGGACGCGCTGCCCGGGCGAGATCGCGCGCCCGGCGATCTCGGTGTCGGCCACGACCCAGCGGTTGAGGACCTTGATCGGGCCCTCGAACCGCAGCAGCTCCTCGACGGCCGGGGCCAGCAGGTCCGGCTCGGCCCGGAGCCGGTCGAGCTGGTCGGGGTGGCGCAGCAGCGCCAGCGTGGCGTTGGCGATCGAGTTGGTGGTGGTCTCGTGCCCGGCGAACAGCAGCAGCGCGCACATCGCGACGAGCTCGTCGTCGGCGAGGCGGTCGTCGCCGTCCTCGTCGGTCGCCATCATCGCCGTGAGCATGTCCTCGCCCGGCTCGCGGCGGCGCAGCGCGATCAGCCCGCGGAAGTAGTCGTCCATCTCCCGCAGCCCGCGCAGCGCCCGCTCGTGACGGTCGGCCCGGGCCGTGCCGCCGGTGCCGAACGCCACCAGCGCGAGCTCGTCGGACCAGTCGCGGAACCGGTCGCGGTCGGCCACCGGGGCGCCGAGCATGGTCGCGATGACGGTCGCCGGCAGCGGGTAGGCGACCGCGGAGATGAGGTCGCCCGTGCCGGCGAACCCGTCGAGCAGCCCGTCGACCAGCCCGGTGATCTGCTCGCCCATCGCCGAGATGCGCTGGGCCTTGAACGCCCCGCCGGCCAGCTTGCGCAGCCGGGTGTGCACCGGCGGGTCGTTGACCACCATCCAGCCCGACAGCAGCTCCAGCACCCGGTCCGACGCCGCGGTCGCGTCCGACGAGCGCCGGGCCTCGCGCAGCGGGCGGACGCGGTCGCTGGACAGCGCCTTGTTCTGGAACGCGGCCGACACGTCGTCGTAGCGGGTGAGCAGCCACGCCCGGTGCGCGTCGCTCCAGTGCACCGGGTCGTGCTCGCGCAGGGCCGCCAGCACCGCGTAGGGGTCGGCGCTGGCCCGCCGCGTCAGCAGGTCGTCATCCAGGTGCATGCGCGTCCGTCCTCTCGTGCAGGAGCCGGGGCAGGCCGGCGGCGACCAGCTCGACGTGCCGGTCGACCAGGTCCGGCGCGAGCCCGGCGATGTCGGCGAAGCAGAAGACGTCGGTGACGGGCAGCCCGGCGGTGCGCTCGGCGATCCGCTCCGCGGCCTGCTCGGCCGTGCACACCTCGAGCTTCGGGAACGCGGCGGAGCCGCGGGCCGCGCCGCGGTCGTTGCCGGAGTAGCTGCTGCGGTTGTGCCGCCCGGACGGGCGGATCCGCTCGCGGGCGGCGTCCGGGTCGTCGGCGAGGAACAGGTTGACCAGCCCGCCCATCCGGGCCGCGCCGGGGTCGTGGCCGCCGGCCGCGAGGCCCTCGCGGTACGGGCCGAGCAGCTCGGGGTCGATCCACAGCAGGCCGGCGCCCGTGCGCCCGGCGATGCGCGCGCCGCGCGGGCCGCGCGCCCCCACCCAGACGGGCACCGGGCGCTGCACCGGCGGCGGGGTCGCGGTGCCGTCGGCCCAGAACCGCTCGACGTCGCCGATCGCGCTCTCCAGCGCGTCGTACCGGCCCCGGAAGTCGGCGCCGACCGCGGCGAACTCCGGCTCGCGCCACCCGGCGCCCAGCCCCAGCTCCAGCCGCCCGTCGGAGAGGATGTCGACGACCGCGGCCTGCTCGGCCAGCGCCCGTGGGTGCGTCAGCGGCGCCACCGCCACGGCCGTCCCGACCCGCACGCGCTCGGTGCGCGCCGCGATCGCCGCGGCGAAGGTCAGCGGCGCCGGCAGGTAGCCGTCGTCGAACCCGTGGTGCTCGCTCGTCCAGATCGCGTCGACGCCGCGCCGCTCGGCCTCGCCGATCCGGCGCAGCGCGTCGGCGTAGACCTGCGGCCACGGCCGCGCGGTGCCGGGGTTGCGGAGGTCGTAGTAGAGGCCGACCCGGATCCGGGTCACGTCCGGGCCCCGGCCAGGGCCCGCGCGAAGCCGAGGCGGTCCCGGACGACGCGGCCGTCGGTGACCCGGCCACCGGTGACGGTGACGAGCCCGACCAGGGACAGCGTCGCGTCGGTGCCGGTCCGCTCCACCCCGTCGAGGCCGCCGGCGTAGCGCCCGGTCCGGGTGAGCCTGAAGGCGACCCGGTCGCCCGCGGAGAACAGGTCGTCGACGGTGGTGCGCGCGTCGTCGAGGTCGGGGCCGGCGCTGCCGTCGTCGTAGCGGACCGCGTCGCCGGGCAGGCCCGCGTCGATCCACTCCCGCACGGCCGCCTCGGCCGCGGGGTCGGCCGACACCGCCGGGGTGTCCCACGGGGCGAGGGCGGGTGGCTCCGCGGAGGCGGGCCGTCCGGAGGCGAGCTGGACCCGCCGGGCGTGGTAGTCCTGCTCGACCAGGTTCTCGGTGAGCCGGGTGCCGTTCCAGCGGTAGAGGCCGAGCCCGCCCCACACCGCGACCGCGCCGCCGTGCCGGCTCGACGCGCCGTGCTCGGAGAACCGCATGGCGAGCCGGTCGCCGTTGGTGACGATCTCGTGGACGGTGAGGCCGAGGCCCGGGAACTGGCGGAACTGCGCCTGCGCGGCCGGGACGTAGGCGTCGTCGCGCCCGGCGACGAGGTGCGGGCCCATCCGCAGCGCGTAGTCGGGCTCCATGATCTCGGCGCACACCGACGTGTCGTGCCGGTTCGTGTAGTCGACGACGTAGCGGCGCATGAGCGCGACGAGGGGCTCCATCAGCGGCCCTCGAACACCGGCGCGCGCTTCTCGGCGAACGCGGCGATGCCCTCGGCCGCGTCGGCCGTGGCGTGCAGCGTGGTCAGCGCGGCGGTGGAGTGGTCGAACTCCCCCCGGTCGACGCCCCGGTTAACCAGGCTCTTCCCGGCGGCCACGGCCAGCGGTGCGGCGGCCGCGACGCGGACGGCCAGCGCGCGCGCCACGTCCATCAGCTCGGCGGCGGGCACCACCTTCTGCGCGAGCCCGATCTGCTGCGCCGTCGCGGCGTCCACGCGCTCGCCCGCGAACATCATCAGCTTGGTCCAGTGCCGCCCGATCACCGACGGCGCGCGCAGCACGCCGAAGCCGGGGACCAGCCCGACGGCGGTCTCGGGCATGCCGAACGTGGCCGTGTCGGCGGCGACGACGATGTCGCAGGCGAGGGCGAGCTCGCACCCGCCGCCCATCGCGTAGCCGTTGACGGCGGCGATCACCGGCAGCGGGCACTCCTCCACCGCCGCGAAGGTGCGCATGCAGTCCTGCTGGAACGCGCGCTGCGCGGTGACGTCGGCCAGCGCGGCGAAGCTCGTGATGTCCCCGCCCGCGGAGAACGCCCGGTCGCCCGCGCCGGTGATCACGACGGCGCGGGTGCTGCCGTCGGCCTCCAGCGCGGCCAGGGCCTCGCGCAGCTCGGGCCAGAAGGTGCGACCCATCGCGTTGAGCTTCTCCGGCGCGTCGATCGTGATCACGGCGACCGGCCCGTCGGTCTCGCAGCGCAGGTTCGGCGGCGCCGCGCCGTCGTGCCGGTCGACCGCTGCCGTCGTGGTCACCGGATCCCCCCGGTGCGTCCGTGGCTCGCGATGTCGATGCTCGTGGCGATGACGGCGCGGGTCTGCGCCGGCTCGATGACGTCGTCGAGCGAGAGGTTCGCCGCGGCCTCCCACGGCTCGGCCTCGCTGATCCACTCCGCCGTGAGCTCCTCGACCAGCGCCGCGTGCGCGGCCGGGCCCTGCTCGGCCAGGACCTTCTCGAGGCGGCGGCGGTGGATCGTGCGGATGCCGGTCTCGGGGGCCATGAACCCGAGCTCGGCGGAGGGCCAGGCGTAGAGGAAGTCCGGCCGGGTCGGCCGCCCGCCCATCCGAAGTGCCCGCCGCCGTAGGCCTTGCGCAGGACCACGCCCACCTTCGGCACCCGCGCCTCGGCGATCTGGGAGACCAGCGCCTCGTAGCCGTGCAGGATGCCCCCGCGCTCGGCCTGGGTGCCGATCATCAGCCCCGGGACGTCGTGCAGGAACACCAGCGGGAGGCCGAACGTGTCGCACATCTGGACGAACGTGCGCTCCTTGGCCAGCGCGGCGGGGTCCAGCGCCCCCGCGCGCACGATCGGCTGGTTGCCGACCAGGCCGACCGGGCGGCCCTCGATCCGCGCCAGCGCGCAGAGGACCGACCCGCCCCAGCCGTCGGCCCAGGGCAGGATGCTGGCCTCGTCGGCGAGGCAGGCGAAGACGTCGCGCACGTCGTAGCCGGCCCGGGACCCGAGCGGCACGATCGACGCGAGATCGGCGGGGTCGCGGGCGGGCGGGAGCGGCGGTGCCGTCGGGGCCGGCTGCGACGAGTTGGGCGGCAGGTAGGACAGGAACGCCGCGATCGCGTCCATCGCGTCGGCCTCGGACTCCACGACGAGGTGGGCGTTGCCGGCCTCGGTGGCCGCCTGCGGCCCGCCCAGCTCGGCGTCGGTGACCTTCTCGCCGATCGCGGGCTCGACCACGGACGGCCCGGAGAGCGCGAGCGAGGCCGACCGGAGCATCACCACGAAGTGCGCCGTGGAGGCGTGCAGGGCGGAGTCGCCGTAGGACGGACCGAGGACCGCCGCGGCGCGCGGGACGACCGGCTCACCGGGCGGCGGCTTGAGGAACGAGGTGAAGTCCAGCGGCAGCCCGGAGAACCGCCAGCCCGAGACGTCGGGCATGCGCCCGCCGTCGGCGTCGCAGAGCAGCACGAGCGGGAAGCCGTGGCGCTGCGCGTGCTCGATGAGCCGGCCCTGCTTGCGCATGCTGACCGGGGCCGTGGTGCCGGCGACCACGCTCGCGTCGATGCCGATCACGCCGATCCGTCTGCCGTCGAGCAGGCCGAAGCCGGTGACGACCGCGTCGCCCGGGATGTGCTTGGCGGTCCGCAGCTCCGGCAGGGCCAGCGCGCCGATCTCGAACCACGAGCCGGGGTCGACCAGCATGTCGATGCGCTCGCGGACGGGCAGCCTGCCGGACTCGCGGTGCCGGCGCAGGCCCTCGGGCCCACCCATCTCCAGCGAACGCTCGCGGCGCTCGCGGAGTTCGGCGATCCTGTCCGCCATCGAGGCGGCCGGTCGCGTGTCAACGCTCTCGACGGTCACGTGACCTCCGTGTGCGCGGGGATGGGGGACGATCGGGGCGACGCTAGACTACCAGACGGCCGATTGGTAGACAGTACCGCACGAGGGTCGACGCCCCGCCGAGAGAGGACCGCCAATGCAGCGGATCGAGCAGCCCATCGCGACCGTCCTGGTCGCCAACCGCGGCGAGATCGCGGTCCGCGTCATCCGGTCCTGCCGCGAGCTGGGGCTGCGCTCGGTGGCGGTCCACTCCGACGTCGACGCCGGGGCGCTGCACGTGCGGCTCGCCGACGAGGCGCACCGCATCGGCCCCGCTCCGGCCAGGCGTTCCTACCTCGACGTCGACGCGGTGCTGGCGGCGGCGAAGGCGTCCGGCGCCGACGCGGTCCACCCCGGCTACGGCATGCTCTCCGAGGACGCCGGGTTCGCCGCGGCGGTCGAGGCCGCGGGGCTGGTGTTCGTCGGGCCGCCCGCCGACGTCGTCGCGCGGATGGGCGACAAGGTGGCCGCGCGGGCGGTCGCCACGGGCTGCGGGGTCCCGGTCGCGCCGGGCAGCGACGGCACGCTCGATCCCGCCGACCTCCCCGGCGCCACCGCGCTCGCGGAGGGGCTCGGCTGGCCGGTGGTCGTCAAGGCGTCGTTCGGCGGCGGGGGCCGCGGGATGCGGGTCGTCCAGGACGCGGGCGGGCTCGCCGACGCGATCGCCGCGGCCGGCCGCGAGGCGGACGCCGCGTTCGGCCGGGCCGAGGTGCACCTGGAGCGCTACCTGGACCGGCCCCGCCACGTCGAGGTCCAGGTGCTCGCCGACGCTCACGGGACCGTGGTCCACCTCGGCGACCGCGACTGCTCGGTGCAGCGCCGCCACCAGAAGCTGATCGAGGAGGCCCCCGCGCCCGGCCTCGCGCCGCACCTGCGGGCCGCGCTGCACGACGCCGCACTGCGCGTCACCCGCTCCGTCGGCTACCGCGGCGCGGGCACCGTCGAGTTCCTGGTGCTGCCCGCCACCGGCGAGTTCTTCTTCCTGGAGATGAACACCCGCCTGCAGGTCGAGCACGGCGTCACCGAGATGGTCACCGGGATCGACCTGGTGGCGGCGCAGCTGCGGATCGCCGCGGGCGAGGCGCTGTGGTTCACCCAGGACGACGTCCGCCTCGACGGGCACGCGGTGCAGGCCCGCATCGCGGCCGAGGACCCGTGGGAGTCCTTCCGCCCGGCGCCGGGGCCGGTGCACGAGCTCGCCCTGCCCCACGGCCCGTGGCTGCGCTGCGACACCGGGATCGAGTCCGGCGACGCGGTCGCGGCCGAGTACGACTCGATGTTCGCCAAGGTGCTCGCCTGGGGCGGGGACCGGGACCTCGCCCGGCGCCGGCTGATCGGCGCCCTCGACGAGCTGCGGGTGGTCGGCGTCCCGACCACCGCGCCCTACCTGCGCGGCGTGCTCGCCACGGAGTCCTTCGCGGCCGGCACCCACGACACCGGGTCGGTGGCCCGGGACTGGGCGCCCGACCCGGCCGACCGCCCGGCCGCCACCGCGCCGGCCCCCGCCGCACCGGCGACGGCCGGCACCGTCCCGGTCCGCCGGGTGCGGATCGCGACCGACCGGGGCCCCGTGGAGGTCGCGGTGCCCGGCCTGGCCCGACCGGCCGGTCCCGGCGCGGCGCCCGCCGCCCGGCCCTCCCGGTCGGGGTCCGGCGCCGACGCGGTCGTGTCCGGGCCCGGGGCGCCGCCGGTCGCGCCGATGGACGCCACCGTGGTCGCGGTGGCGGTCGTGGCCGGTCAGGAGGTCGGGGTGGGCGAGGTCCTCGCGGTGCTCGAGGCGATGAAGATGGAGATCGAGGTGCGCTCCGACGTCGCCGGCACGGTGCAGGAGGTGCTGGTGGCCCCGGGCGACCCGGTCGCCGCGGGGAAGCCGCTGGTGCGCTTCACCACCTGACCGCCCGCCCGCGCCCGCGCGCGCCCCCTCGCCCGCGCACCCCCTCGCCCGCGCACCCGCGCCCCGCCCGCCCACGCGCCCCCGTTACCTTCTTGATCAAGCCCGATGAGGGCTTGCAGGCCACCGGTCACGGCATGACTTGTCGCCCCTGTCGTCGATGATCTGGGGGGTGTTGTCACCGTGGTCGGAGGGCGCCAACGACCGCTGATAGAGACCTGACCCGCTCGCGTGGTCTGCTCGTAACGTGGCTGCCGGCGCGGGTGCCCGGGTCGGCCTGCCCCAGCGGCTAAGGAGGCGTCGTTGTCGAAGTCCGACAAGATCCCCGAGCACGACTTCACCGTGTTCTGCGGGCTCGACGTAGGCAAATCGGTGCACCACGCCTGCGCGCTGGACCCGACCGGGCAGCGGCTGCACGACAAGCCGCTGCCCAACGACGAGACCGCGCTGGCCGAAATCTTCCAGCAGCTGTCCGTGCACGGACGGGTGCTGGTGGTCGTCGATCAGCCCGCCTCGATCGGTGCCCTGGCCGTCGCGGTCGCCCGGTCACTGGGGATCGAGGTCGCCTACCTGCCCGGGTTGGCGATGCGCCGCATCGCCGACCTGCACCCCGGACAGGGCAAGACCGACGCCCGTGACGCCTACGTCATCGCCGACGCAGCCCGCACCATGCCCCACACCCTGCGCCGGGTCGGCACCGACGACGAGATCCTCGCCGAACTCACCGTGCTCGCCGGCTACGACGACGACCTCGCCGCTCAGTCCACCCGGCTCATCAACCGCCTGCGCGACGCCCTGCTGCACGTCCATCCCGCGCTGGAACGCCTGCTCGGACCCCGTATGGACCGCGGCGGGGGTACTCGACCTGCTCGCCGCCGCCCCCCCACACCCGACGCGCTGCGCCAGCTCGGCGAGGACGGCATCACCGCCGCGATGCGCCCTCGCTCGCCGCGGCTGGCCAAGACCCTGCCCGCGCAGATCCTCGCCGCGCTCGACGCCCAGACCGTCGTCGTCCCCGGCACCACCGCGTTCGGCCGCGTCATCGTCGGCGTCGCCACCCAACTGCGGGAGGTCCGCGCCGAGCGCGACACATTGGCCGCCGAGCTCGAGTCCCGCCTGGAGGCCCACCCTCTTGCCGAGGTCCTGATCTCGATGCCCGGCCTCGGGTTCAGGACCGCCCTCAAGATCCTCACCATCGTCGGGGACGGCGCCGCGTTCCCCCACCGCCGGGCACCTCGCCGCCTACGCCGGCCTCGCTCCCGTCACCCGCAGATCCGGGACCTCGATCAAGGGCGAGACCCGCTCCCAGCGCGGGAACCACGCCCTGAAGTCCGCGCTGTTCTTGTCGGCGTTCGCCAGCCTCGCCGACCCGACAAGCCGCGCCTACTACGACCGCAAACGAGCCCAAGGCAAGCGGCACAACGCCGCATTGATCTGCCTCGCCCGCCGCCGCACCGACGTCATCTACGCCATGCTCCGCGACCGCACGCCCTACGCACCGCCAACGTCCTCGGAGCCTCGCCCGGCGCCCGCCGCCGCTTGACAACCCCATAGAGACACCCCCCCCGCCCCCCGCCCTCCGTGACAGTGAAGTGGCTTTACTGGCGCCCAGTGGCAGTAAAGCCACTCCACTGTCACCGATGAGGGATGCTCGCCCGCCCCACCCTTGCCCGCCCGCCCACCGCCGCCGCCCGTGGCAGTGGAGTGGCTCTACTGGCGCCCAGTGGCAGTAAAGCCACTCCACTGTCACCCGGTGGGGGCGGCGCGGGGGGCTGTGGGCGCGCGGGGCTGTGGGCGCGCGGGGGCGGGGGGCGCGGGGCGCCCGCGTCACGGCGTCCGGTGGTGCCCGACCCCGTCGACCTGCTCCACGACCAGCCGGCCCTGGAGCGCGAGCAGGTCCAGGTGGGACTCCGTCTCCAGCACCGCGAGCATCCGGTTGAACGCGTCGAGCTCGGTCAGCGCCCGCTCCCGGCGGGTCCAGGTCAGTCCGTCGGCGACGGCGGCCGCGGTGTCCCGGCCCGACGCGACGGCCCGCTCGGTGGCGGCCAGCCGGGCGTCGTGGTGCCCGAGCAGCTCGTCGATGCGGGCGTGCGCGCTCGGGGTGACCCGGCCGTGCGCGGGCAGCAGCCTCGCGTCGGGCATCGCGCGGACCCGGCGCAGCGACCCGAGGTAGTCGCGCAGCGGGTGCGGGGCCCGCACCGCCTCGAACCCGATCGACGGCGTGATGTGGGGCAGGACGTGGTCGCCGGCGAACAGCAGCGCGCCGGGCTCGTCGTGGTAGACGAGGTGGCCGGTGGTGTGGCCCGGGGTCTCGACCGCCCGCAGCTCGCGCTCGCCCGCCGCCAGCACCGCGCCGTCGGCCAGCCAGTCGTCGGGCTCCTCCCAGATGTCGCGCGGCATGCCGTCGCGGCCGTCGAGCTCCGACAGCTCGCGGACCAGCGCGTCGGCGCCGCACCGGCGCAGCGCCTCGAGCTGGGGCGCCAGCGCGTGCGTCGGTCCGGCCGCCACGTGCAGCGACTCGCGCTCCCCCGCGCCGAGGGCCACAGCCGTGCCGTGCTCGCGGCGCAGCTCGACGGCGAGCGTGTAGTGGTCGCGGTGGACGTGGGTGACGAGCACGGTGCGGACGTCGGCCGGCCTGCGGTCCAGCGCCGCCAGGCCCGCGGCGAGCAGCGCGTCGGCGCCGCTGCGCATCTGGCCGGCGTCGACGAGCAGCGTGCCGCCGTCGGCGTCGAGGTCGAGGGCGTAGACGTTGACGGCCTTGAGCGCGTCGCCCGGCAGCGGGAGCGGGATCCGGTGCACGCCCGGCGCCACGGCGTAGACGCCCGGGTCGCTCCAGAGCCGCTCGGGGTCCTCGGCCTGCACGCGCAGCGCTCCGGCGCGCATCAGCGCCCACCCCCGGACGCCGCCACGATCCGGGAGTCCGGCCCGCCGCCGTCGACGAGCAGCCGCTGCCCGGTGACGTAGCCGGCGTCGGCGGAGGCGAGGAACGCCACCACCCCGGCGACGTCCTCCGGCCGCGCGACCCGGCCGAAGGGGTAGCTCGCGTCCAGCTCGGCCAGGGTGGCCCCGCCCGCGGTGGCCGCGACCAGGCGCTCCCCCATGTCGGTGGCGACCAGCCCCGGCGCGACGATGTTGACGCGCAGCCCGTGGGCGCGCTCCTCGCGGGCCAGCGTGCGGGCCGCCGCCTCCAGCGCGGCCTTCGCCATCGTGTAGGCCGCGCCGCCCGGCGGTGCCGCGTCCACGATCGCGCTGGAGACCACGACGACGTCGGCCCGCCCCGCCGCCCGCAGGTCCGGCAGCAGCGCCCGGACCAGCGCGAGCGGGCCGAGCACGTGCACCCGCAGGAGCCGCAGGTACTCCTCGTCGGCCGTGTCGGCGACGGCGGTGCCGCGGCTGGCCGTGCCGGCGTTGCTGACCAGCAGGTCGACCGGGCCGAGGTCGGCGCGGACCAGCGCGGGCAGCGCGGCGACCGCGTCGGGGTCGTCGACGGGCGCGCGGTAGGCGCGGGCCGTGCCGCCCGCCGCCTCGATCGCGGCCACGGCCTCGGCGGCCGCGTCGGCGTCGCGCCGGTAGTTCACGGCGACGGCGGCACCGTCGGCGGCCAGCCGCAGCGCGACGGCGCGGCCGACCCCGCGGGATCCCCCCGTCACCAGGGCGGTCCGGCCGCTCAGCGGGAGTGCGGCGCGGTCGGGAGCGGTGCGGGGGTCGGACACGGGTCTCCTGGTGGTCGGTGGGGCCGGCTCAGCTGCCGGCCGCCGCGGTGAGCGCGGCGCGGCGCCCGGCCCGGGCCGCCAGCGCCTCCTCGGTAGCGATGCCACGGATGGCCATGTCGGCGAACTGCGCGCCGATCGCCTCCGGCGGGAACGTGCCGCCCGGGCGGAACCAGCGGTACACCCAGTTCGTCGAGCCCAGCACGGACAGCGCGGCCAGCCGCGGCTCGACGTCGGGCCGGACCAGCCCGTCGCGCTGCGCCTGCTCGATGAGGTCGCGGAACACGCCCTGGTAGGCGTGCTCGCTTCCCAGCACCTCGCGGGAGCGCTCCTCCGGGAGGGAGGACAGCTCGTGCAGGAACACCGCGGTCGGGACGAGGTTGCGGCAGGTGTGCTCGACGTGGCCGAGGATCACGCCCTCCAGCCGCTCCAGCGCGTCACCCGGCCGGTCGGCGCACGCGCGCACGACGGCGAGCCCGTCGCGGTGGACGGTGCTGATGACGTCGAAGAGGAGGTCCTCCTTCGACTGGATGTAGTAGTAGAGGCTGCCCTTGAGCATCCCGAGCCGGTCGGCGATGTCCTGCAGCGAGGCGCCGTCGTAGCCCTTCTCGTAGAACACCTGGGTGGCGACGTCGATCAGCTCGGCCCACCGCTCCTCCCGGGGCTTGCGCTCACCCCCGGAGCGCCGCACACTCCTGCCCGCCGGCTGCCGCATCCGCGCCACATCCCCTCAGGTCCTGATCGGATCGATCCAGTCTACCGTTTGGTAGATCGCCCCCGATCAGAGGCGGGTCGCCGCGTCGAGCCGGACGACCTCGCCGTTGAGCAGCTCGTTCTCCATGAAGCTCGCCACCAGGTGGGCGAAGTCGGCGGGACGCCCGAGCCGCTTGGGGAACACGTGCAGGTCCATCAGCGCGGCCCGGCGCTCCTCGCCCGCCCCGGCGAGCATGCCGGTGTCCATGATCCCCGGGCAGACGGTCATCACGCGGACGCCCCAGATCGCGAGGTCGCGAGCCAGGGGCAGGGTCAGCGCCACGATCCCGCCCTTCGACGCCGCGTAGGCCGCCTGGCCCGCCTGCCCCTCCAGCGCCGCGGCCGAGGACACGTTGACGATCAGGCCCCGCTCGCCGTCGGGCCCGGGTTCGTTGCGGGCCATCGCGGCGACGGCGTGGCGCAGGACGTCGAAGGTGCCGACGAGGTTGATCTCCACGGTCTTCCGGAAGACGTCCAGCGGGTGCAGCTGCCCCTTGCGCGAGAGCACCCGCGCGGCCGGGCTGATGCCGGCCGCGTTGACGCAGACGTCGATCCGGCCGAAGTGGGCGGCGACCTCCCCGACGGCCGACTCCACCTGCGCGGCGTCGGCGACGTCGGCCGGCACGAACAGCGCGGCGTCGCCCAGCTCGGCCGCGAGCCCGGCCCCGTCCGACGACGGCAGGTCCAGCACGCCGACCCGCGCCCCGCGCTCCACGAGCATGCGGGCGGTGCCCGCGCCGAGGCCCGACGCGCCGCCGGTGACGATCCCGACCGCCCCCGCGACCTTCACCGGACCGCCGCGCCGGCGTCGACCGGCAGGGTGACCCCGGTGATGTAGCGGGCCTCGTCGCTGGACAGGAACAGCACCGCGTTGCTGATGTCGACCGACTCGATCCACGGCACCGGCAGGGCGTTGAGGGACATGAAGCCCGGCATCGCCATCTCCTGCGTCGGCTCGGGCTCGTCGGGCGCGAACATGCCCCACGTGCCCGGGTTCTGGATCATGTGCGTGTCGACGTTCGTGGGGTGCACCGTGTTGACCCGGATGCCGTAGGGCGCCAGCTCGTTGGCCATGGTGCGCATCAGCCCGACGATGCCGTGCTTGGCCGACACGTAGTGCG
Organism: Pseudonocardia broussonetiae; assembly: GCF_013155125.1. Lineage (NCBI taxonomy): Bacteria > Bacillati > Actinomycetota > Actinomycetes > Pseudonocardiales > Pseudonocardiaceae > Pseudonocardia > Pseudonocardia broussonetiae. The sequence continues at coordinate 1,218,738 of NZ_CP053564.1, forward strand.
CGACGTGCTGGATGCCCTTGAGCCCGCCGATCGAGCTGGTGAAGACCATCGACCCGCCGCCGCGCGTGCGCAGGTGCGGCACCGCGGCCTTCGCCGTCTGCCAGACGCCGGTGAGGTTGATGTCGAGCATCTCCTTCCACATCTCGTCGGTGAGCTCCCAGGACAGCCCGTAGCTCGCGATGCCCGCGTTCGCCACGACGATGTCGACGCCGCCGAGCTCGGCCGCGCCCTCCTCGAGCACCGCCGTCAGGGCCGTCGCGTCCCGCACGTCGGCCCGGCGGGCGAGGATCCGCCGGTCGAGCCGCTCGACCTCGGCCACCGTCTCGGCCAGGTCCTCCTCGGTGGGCAGGGGGTACTCGTCGACCGTGCTGATGGGCGCGCAGGAGTCGATCGCGATGATGTCCGCGCCCTCCTACGCGAGGCGCACCGCGTGGCTGCGCCCCTGTCCCCGTGCGGCCCCGGTGATGAAGGCGACCTTGCCCTGCACCCGTCCGGCCATGCTCCCGTGCTCCTCTCGGTGTGCTGGATCTCCGCTGCTACGGACGGGCGACGGTGGCGCCCTGCGCCTGCAGGAAGACGAGCGGGTCGAAGTACTCCGCGAACGCCGCGAGCCTGCCGTCGCGCACGGTGAACCGGCTGATGTAGCCGTTCCGGTACGGCATGCCGGTCGGCAGCATCGTGCAGTCGCTGCGGTACTCCGCGACGAACTCCGTGACTCCCGCGGGCCCGCCGCCGATCTCCCGGATGTCGATGTCGTGGAACCCCGGCGGAGAGATCAGCGAGGGGAACCCGGAGTAGAGCGCGAGGACGTCCTGCTTGCCCTCGGTGGTCCTCGGGATCGGGTCCGGCGCGTACGGCAACCGGACGACGACGTCGTCGGTGAGCAGGTCGGCGAGCGCGTCGATGTCCAGCTCGTTCATGATCTGCAGGTAGCGCTCGACCACGTCGGCGCCGCTCATGCGTCGAACCCCTCCATCTGCGGTGCGGTGAGGGGGGAGATCGTCCGGCCGGAGATCAGCCAGCGGTCGCCCACCCGCCGGTAGGTGTCCTCGTTGAGCGCGGCGGCCTTGATGGAGGCCCCGCTCTTCGTCGAGCCCTCGGCGAGCACGTAGTTCGTGCCGTGCGCGGCGTCGGGGCCGTCGAACTCGATCACGTGGTTGGTGATCAGGTGGTACTGCTCGGCCATCGTCTCGGCGTCGGAGGTGAAGAAGCCGAGCACCTCCTCGCGCCCCTCGAACCGCTTGAGCCCCACCGCCGTCGCGTCCCAGTAGGCGTCGTCGGTGTAGGCCGACACCGCCTCCTCGGGACGGAACAGGTCGAGCCCGCGCGCGTAGACGTAGGTGGCGTTCATGATCTGCTGGATGTCGGTCGCCCGGTCGCTCATGTCAGCCCCTCAGTGGTCGTACATGATCACGCCACGCAGGTTCTTGCCCTCCTGCATGTCCGTGAACGCCTGGTTGATGTCCTCGAGCCGGTAGGTGCGGGTGATCAGCTCGTCGAGCATGAGCTGGCCGGAGCGGTACAGCTCGCACAGCAGCGGCACGTCGTTGCGCGAGTTGGTCGTGCCGTACAGCGAGCCCTGCAGCCGCTTGCCCGACATGGCGAAGGTGAACAGGTCGAACTCGACGTCGCGCTGCAGGATCGGCGCGGCCGAGGTCAGCACGATGACGCCGCCGCGGCGGGTCATCTCCTGCGCCGGGTTGAGCAGGTTCCCGTGCGCGATCCCGACCGTGATGATCACCCGGTCGGCCCCCTGGCCGTCGGTCAGCCGGCCGACCAGCTCGGCGGCCGCCTCGTAGTCCGACACGGAGTGGGTGGCACCGAAGGCCTCCGCCTGCTCCTGCTTGAACGCCACCGGGTCCACCGCGATGATGTTCCTCGCCCCCTTGTGCCGGGCGCCCTGCACCGCGTTGATCCCCACCCCGCCGATGCCGACGATGACCACCGTGTCACCGATCTGCATGTCGGCGGCGTAGACCGACGACCCCCAGCCGGTGGGCACGCCGCAGCCGATCAGGGCCGCCTTGTCCAGCGGGATGTCCTTGTCGATCTTGATGACGCCGTCGACGGGTGCGCACACGTAGGGCGCGAACGTGCCCAGGAACGACATGCAGCCCACGCCCTTGCCCCGGGCGTGCACGCGGTGCGTGCCGTCGGGGGCGTAGCCGGCGAGCACGCCCGCGCCGAGCGCGCACATGTTCGAGCGGCCGGAGACGCACATGCGGCACTTCCCGCACGAGGGCAGGAAGGAGAGGACGACGTGGTCACCCACCTCGAGGTCGGTGACGTTCGGCCCCACCTCGGTGATGACGCCCGCCCCCTCGTGCCCGCCGAGCACCGGCGCCCACGGCAGCGGGATGACGCCGTCGTCGAGGTGGTGGTCGCTGTGGCAGATGCCCGACGCGGCGAGCTGCACCATGACCTCGCGGTCCTTGGGCGGGTCGATCTCGATGTCCTCGACGCTCCAGCCCGAGTTGGTGCCGGGCTCCCACAGCAGTGCTCCAGTGGTCTTCATCGGTGCTCCTTGGTGACTGGTTAGACGGAACGGTCGCGGTCGGCCCAGTACGGATCGCGCAGCGCGCGCTTGAGGATCTTCCCGGTCGGCGCCTTGGGCAGGGCGTCGACGAACTCCACCGAGCGCGGCTTCTGGTAGGAGGCGAGGTGCTGCCGCGCGGTGCCGATGATGTCGGCCTCGGTGGCCGTGCTCTCGGGCTTCAGCACGACGAAGGCCTTCACGCTCTCGCCCCACTCGTCGTCGGGCACGCCGATGACGGCGCACTCGAGCACCGACGGGTGCTGGTTGACGGCCTCCTCGACCTGCACCGAGTAGATGTTCTCCCCGCCGGAGATGATCATGTCCTTGGCGCGGTCGACGATGAACACGTAGGAGTCGGCGTCCCACGTCGCGATGTCGCCGGTCCACATCCAGCCGTCCCGGATCGTCGCCGCGGTGAGGTCGGGCCGGTTGAGGTAGCCGAGCATGTTCGCCTCGGACCGGACCACGATCTGGCCCGCGGTCCGCCCGTCCTTGGGCACCGGCACGCCGTCGGGGTCGACGACCCGGACGGTGGTGATCAGGCCCTCGCGTCCGCAGGAGCGCAGCCGTTCCGGGTGCACCCCGCGCACCGCGTCGGCGTGGTCCTCCTGGGACAGGAAGCACATCGTCGTGCCCTCGGTCTGCCCGTAGCCCTGGATCAGGGTGCAGGGGAAGGCGTCGAGCGCGGCCTTCACCACCGACGACGGCATCGGCCCGCCGCCGTACTGGACGTTGCGCAGGCTGGAGATGTCGTACCCGGTGAAGCCGGGCAGGGCCATCATCCAGTTGAGCATCGTCGTGATCCCGAGGAACGCCGAGACGCGCTCCGCCTCGATGAGCTCCATCGCGGTCGTGGCGTCGAAGGTCATGAGGACGACCGGGCACCCGTGGCGCAGGTAGTTCATCGAGAGCACGACCGGGATGTGGTACATCTGCCCGGTCAGCATGTAGACGTCGGTCGGCACGATCCGCTCGGCCACGGTCTGGTTGAACATGCCGAACGACACGCTCCGGTGGCTGTGCAGCGCGCCCTTCGACTGACCGGTGGTGCCCCCGGTGTAGAGGATGAAGAACGGGTCGTCGTCCCCGACGTGCGCCGACCACTCCGGCTCGTCGTCGGAGCTGCGGGCCAGCAGGTCCTCGTAGCTGCCGTCGCCGCCGGCGCCGTACTGCAGCCAGTGCGGCACGTCGACCGCGGCCTGCAGCTCCTTGGCCGTGTCGAGCCACTCGTCGGAGGTCAGCACCGCGCGCGGCGCGGCGTCGGCGACGATCCGCCCCAGCTCGGCCGCACCCAGGCGCCAGTTCAGCGGCTGGGCCACCAGCCCCGCCCGCCCCGCGGCGAAGTACAGCTCCTGGTACTCGATCGAGTTCTTGGCCAGGATCGCGACCCGGTCACCCTGCTGCAGCCCCAGCCCGCCGTCGCCGTGCCCGCGCAGCCCGTTCGCCAGCCGGCGCACCCGCTCGTCCAGGGCGCGCCAGGAGATCCGGCGCCCGCTCGGCGCGTCGACCACGGCGTCCGCGTCCGGCGTGAGCGCCGCCCACTTGGCCGGGATGGTCCCGATGTTCGGCATGAGCGGGCCTCAGTACGGGAGGTCGAGGTAGATGTGGCGGGTCCGGATCAGCCAGTCGCCGCCCTCGCGGACCAGCTCGTCGCGGTACCAGCCGCTGGAGAGCACCCGCGCGGCGCCGCCCTCGATCGACAGCAGCGTCAGGTTGCACACCGTCGACGCCGTGTCCGCGGTCTCGGCGTTGACGACCAGGTTGCTGACGTTGTGGCGGCGCTGGTCGGTCTGGGCCGCCAGCGAGTCGGCGTGCAGCTTCCGGATCGCCTCCCGGCCCTCGAACGGGCCGACGGTGTCGCCGTCGCGGCCGATCTGCAGCGTCATCGACGCGTCCTCGGCGAACTGGGCGGCGACGAGGTCGACGTCGTTCTCGTCGTACCCCCAGGCCGCCCGGCCCAGGACGTTCTCGATCTCCGCACGTGCGGTCATGGCGGCCTCCTCAGGCGGTGGGGGTGAAGGTGAGGTGCAGCGACGCGGGGGCCCGGGTGAACACCCCGTGCTCCGGCGGCGGCGCGCCGTCGGTGAAGCGGATGTCCTGCATGGCGTCGAGGAGCTGGGCGATGCCCGTCTCCAGCTCGGTCTTGGCGAGCATCGCGCCGACGCAGAAGTGCCGCCCGAGGCAGAACGCCGTGTGGTTGGCGCCCGCGGTGTAGGCCCGGCCGAGGTCGAGGTCGGTGCGGAAGATGTCGAACGCGTCGGGGTCCGCGTACTTCTCGGGGTCCCGGTTGGCCGCGCCGATCAGGCAGGTCACCGTCTTCCCCGCCTCGACGACCCCGCCGGACAGCTCGACGTCCTCCGCGGGCTGGCGCATGATCATGTGGACTGGCGGGGAGTGCCGCAGCGTCTCGGCGAACGCGGCGGAGACCAGCGAGTGGTCGTTGCGGACGGCCTCGAGCTGCTCCGGGTGCTGGACCAGGTTGCTCATCACGCTCGCGATGGCCTTGTCGGTGGTCTCGCCGCCCGCGGTGAGCAGCAGGCTGCAGAACGCCTTGACCTCCTCGTCGGTCATCCGCACGCCGTCGATCTCGGCCGAGCACAGCGTCGAGAGCAGGTCGTCGCCCGGGTCGTCGCGGCGCCGGCGGATGATCGGGAGCAGGTACTCCTCGAACTCGGCCTTGGTGCGCAGGCCGTCGGCGGTGGCCTGCTCGTCGCCCGACAGGTTCGACAGGAACGCCATGATCGCGGTGTACCAGCGGTGGAAGTGCTCGTGGTCGGCCTTGGGCAGGCCCAGCATGTCGACGATGACGTTGATCGGGAACCGGGTCGCGTACTGGCGGACGAGGTCGACGTGGCCGTCGGCGGCGAACGCGTCGATCAGCTCGCGGGAGTTCTGCTCGATGACCGGCACGAACCGGGTCATCAGGTCGCGCCCGCGGAACGCCGGGGCCACGAGGTTGCGGTGCGTGGAGTGCTCGCGCCCGTCCATCTGCAGGATCGTCCGACCGTGCACCGGCTCCAGCTGCCAGTCGTAGTTGCGGCTGGTGAACACCGGGTCCTTGAACGCCCGCTCGACGTCGGCGTAGCGGCTGATGACGTAGCTCTGCATCGGCTCGAACCAGATCAGCGGGTGCTCGTCGCGCATCGTCCGGTAGGCCGAGTAGGGGTCGGCGGCGAACTCGGGGGACAGGATGTCGGGTGCGGTCGTCATGGACACGCAGGAACCTCCGGAGCCAGTAGTCATCGTCGTCTAACGGCCGTTTGGTAGCGGTGAGGCTAGCACTGCTCCCCGCACCCGACAAGGCGTTCCACCAGCGGCGACGTCCCGCCGGTGCCGACTCAGTGCGCGGGGGCGTGTGCGGCGGCGGCCAGTCCGGCGATCGTCGCGAGCGGGCCGTCGAGGTCGCCCGCGGACGCCCCGGGGGTGAGCACGACCGACAGCTCGATCCCGGCCGCGTGCAGCTCCTGCGCGCGGCGCGCGACGCTCGCGCCGTCACCCACGGCGCAGAGCCGGTGCACCGCCTCGTCCGGCACGAGCGCGAGCGCGGCCCTGCGGTCACCGGCCTTCCAGAGGTCCGTGGCGCGGTCGAGCTCGGCGAAGGCCCCGGCGAACGAGGCCCGGTGGGTGGGCACCATGGCGTACTGCAGGACGAGCCGGCGCAGCCGCGCGGTCGCCTCGTCGACGCGCTCGCCCGCGTAGCCCCAGAACGAGGCCATCGCCCACACCGAGCCCGGCTCGCGCCCGGCCTCCCGCTCCCCCTCGCGGACCAGCGCCAGCTTGGCCGGCACCTCGTCGGGCGGGCACCACGTGACGAACACCCCGTCGGCGACCCGGCCGGCCAGCCGCAGCATCCGCGGGTTCATCGCCGCGAGCACGATCGGCGGGGGGCTCGCCGGCAGCAGCCCGCACCGGAACCCGTGCACCCGCGGGTGGTCCACCTCGACGCGCTCCCCCGCCCAGGCCTGGCGCAGCGCCCGCACGTAGCCCTCGGCGGTGGCCAGCGGCGCGTCGAACTCCCGGCCGTGCCAGTCCTCGACGATCATCGGGCTGCTCGCGCCGAGCCCGGCGAGCACCCGGCCGGGCGCCGCCGAGGCGAGCGTGGCGAAGCCCATCGCGGTGAGCGCGGCCGACCGCGGGTACATCCCGGCGATGCCGCTGCCCACCCGGATCCGCGACGTGCTCGCGGCGATGAGGCCGAGCATCGAGAACACCTCGGGCCCGGCCACCTCGCCGACCCACACCGAGTCGTAGCCGTGCTCCTCGGCGGCCCGGGCCAGCCGCAGGTACTCGGGAGCGGACAGCCCGTCGTCGACGGGCATGGTCACGCCCAGCCGCAGCGGACCGGGCGGGGCCGTGCTCACGGTCGGACCTGGCGCGCGACGGCCGCGGTGTCGTACCAGCTGCTCAGCCGCACGATCACCCCGTCGCGCAGGTCGAACACGTCGACCGCGTCGAACGCGACCGGCCGCCCGTCGTGCAGCCGGCCCTCGAACCGGATCTCGGTGACGACCGCGTCGCCGTCCCGCAGCACCCGCGTGACGCGGTCGTGGTGCTCCGCGAAGCCCGCCAGCACGGCCGGGAAGTGGGCGAGCACGGCCTCGCGCCCGATCCGCGGCGGCGCCCCGACGGCGTGCAGCTCCCCGTCCGGGTGCCACAGCGGCTCCAGGTCGGCGAAGCGGTGCTCGTTGAGCGCGGCGAAGTAGCCGTCGACGACGGCGGGCGCGGTGCTCACGCGTCCTCCAGCAGGGTGCGCAGCTCCGACATCGCCGAGAACGACCAGCGCGCCAGCGACGGGTCGCCGAACGCGGTGATGTTCCACATGACCAGGTGGCGCAGCCCGGCGTGGCGGTACTCCGCGAGCTCCTCGGCCACCTGCTTGGGCGTGCCGCAGAACGCGTAGTGCCGCACCACCTCCGGCGGGATCGCGTCGATGATCCGCAGCGACTCGGCCCGCTCGACGGCGGTCGGGATGAAGTCGTGGAACCCCGACCCGTGCGGGCCGCCGTCCAGCGGGGGCGTGACCCCGAGGTCGCGGAACACCTGGGACGGCAGCAGGACGCACAGGGCCCGCACCAGCGGGGCCTCGGTGAGCCGGGCGACGGTCTCCTCGTCGGGCCCCATCAGGATGTAGCCGAGCATGCCGGGGGTGATCCCGGCCGGGTCCCGTCCGGCGTCCTGCGCCGAGCGCTCGATGGTCGTCAGCGCGCCGCGGTAGTCGGGTGCCGTCATCTTGGTGGGCAGCCAGCCGTCGGCCTTGGCGCCGGTGAGCCGCAGCATCCGGGGGCCGTGCGCAGCCGTCCAGATCTCCGGCGGCGTGCCGCCGTACGGGGAGAGCCCGAGCACCGCGCGGTCGAGGGTGTGGAAGCGGCCCTCGAAGTCGACCGGGCCGTCGGCCTCCCACAGCAGCCGCATGATGTCGATGCCCTCCGACAGCCGGGCGACGGGCGTGTCGAACGGCATGCCGTAGGGCGTCACGTTGAGCTTCTCGCCGCTGCCCAGGCCGATGATCGCCCGGCCCTTCGTCACGTGGTCCAGCGTCAGCGCGGCCTGCGCGGCCATGGCCGGGTGGCGGCGGATGAGGTCGGTGACGACGACGCCGACCCGGATCCGCTCGGTCTGCGCACCGACGACGCCCATCATGATCAGCGGGTCGAAGTAGGTGTGCGGGTTGGGCTGGTGCTCCGCGAGCGGGGTCAGGTCCGGCGTCCACATCGTGTCGGGGTGCCAGCCCATCAGGTGGTCGGGCCACCAGACCGCGTCGAAGCCCTCGGCCTCGCTGCGCTGCGCGAAGCGCACCGCGGCGTCGGCGGGCGGCATGATCTGGCCGGGGACGCCCAGCTCGAGCCGGGGGAGCCCCATCAGTACCGCCACCCGTCGCCGAAGGTCGCCAGCCGGCGCCCGAGGTAGTCCTCGACGACCGTGAGCGCGGCGCGGGCCGCGCGGTCGGTGCCGATGCCGCGGCTGCGGAAGGTCTCGCTGGCGAAGTAGAGGCCCTCGACGTTCGGGGCCCGCCAGTGCGGCCGGTACCGGCCGACCAGGCCGGGCATCTGGATCACGCCGAACGAGGGCTCGAACACCAGGTGCCTGCGCCGCCAGACCGGCTTCGCGAAGCCCGGCCACATCGTCTCGAGGTCGTGCTCGAAGGCGGTCATGGTGTCGCGCAGGAACCGCTGGTCGCGCCCCTTGGAGCCGGGCACGATCGCGCCCATCACGTGCAGGTGGGTGCCCGGCGGCGAGCAGGACGGGTCCATCGCGGTCTGGTCGAACATGAACCCCGAGCAGTCCGTGCTCGGCGTCGAGGTCCAGGTGGCCAGCTCGCGCGGGTCGTAGCGGGTCACCGGCTCCTCGGTCGCGAGGTAGAGGCCGAGCCAGGCGATCCGGAACTTGTCCTGGGCCAGGAAGTCGATCTGGGCGCTGTACCACTCGGGCAGCTCCTCGCGCGGCACGACGTCCAGCACGTGCCAGACGGGCAGCGTGGAGATCACGCACGGCGCCTCGAGGACCTCCTCCTCGAAGAACTCGTTGGGCAGCACCTTCGGCTCCCGCCCGACGGCGACGCCGACGACCTCACCGTTCTCGATCACCACCCGCTGCACGCTCGTGCCCAGCCGCAGCTCGCCGCCGTTCGCGGTGATCGCGTCGGACAGGTCGGCCCACATGCCGTCCCAGCCCTGGCCCGGCCAGAACGAGTAGGCGGCCGTGTTGCGCTCCTCGAAGTGCATCTTGCGCACGTAGAGGTTGTCGCTGGCCGAGTGGTCGTACCAGTTGTCGGTCATGCACTCGAGCACGGAGATGAACTCGAAGAGGTCGACCACGCCCTGGTCGTGGGTGTGCTGGTGGATCCACTCCCGCAGCGACCGGTCGTCCCACTGGTCGAGCTCCTCGTAGGGCGTGTCGACCAGCGCCTTGATGACCTTCTTGAGCTCGCGCTTGTCGGCGTAGCGGTCGCGGATCGACCCCCAGGTGCCCGAGGCGTTGTCCCAGATGGGCATCTCCCGGCTGACCTCGCCGTGCACGAGCTCCTTGCCGACGTGCTCGAACACCTTGGTGATGCCCGAGCCGCCGTCCTCGACGAGGTGCCCGCCGAGGTTGACGGTGAACCCCTCGTCCGGCACCGCCATGGCGCGGCCCCCGGCGTACGGGCTGCGGTCGACGACCACCACCCGCTTGCCCTCCTTGGCCAGCAGCGCACCGGCGGTGAGCCCGGCCGCGCCCGCACCGATCACCACGACGTCGTAGCTCGGCATGACACCCTCCCTACTCCCCAGCGACTGTTCTCGGTCGGCCCGCCGGCCGCGCGTCCGACACGTCGACGCTCGCGGTGCCCGTCAGGGCGCGGACCGGTGCGTCCTCCCCCGGCCGGAACACGTCCAGCCAGACCTCGCAGTCGGCCAGCCCGTCGGCGACCGCGACGACCCGGCCGCCCGCCACGACCCGGTCCCCCGCGAAGACGTTGGCGCCGAACCGCATCGACACCGCCCGGATCCGGTCGGCGCCGCCCGCCCAGGCGAGGAGCATGTTCTGCACGTAGCCCAGGTTGGTCGGGCCCTGGTTGACCAGCCGCTCGCCGAGGCCGTTGCGCCGCACGGCGTCGGGGTCGAGGTGGATGGGGTTGGGGTCGCGCAGCAGCGCGGCCAGCAGCTTCATCTTCTCCGGGTCGACGCGGTCCAGCTCCCAGGCCGGGAGCGCGTCGCCGGCGCGGGCGCTCACCGCTCCCGCCGGGGGAAGACGAACGACGTGCGCACCTCGGCGTCGACCGCGCCGTCCGCACCGAGCAGCTCGACCAGCATCGTCGCGATGTCGAAGGCCCCCGTCCGCGCGCCCTGCTTGCGCACCACGTCGACGACCGACGCCCGCGTCGCGTACTCCGCGCCGACCCGCAGCGGGCGGTGCACCCGCACCGACCACTCGCCGAGCATCGGCCCGTCCGCGGACGTGGCGTGGAACAGCGCGAAGACCTCGTCGAGCTCCACCCCCAGCCCGCCCTGCGCGGCGAGGAAGACCATGAGCGGGTGGGCGAGGCCGTCCGGTCCTGCGGGCGGCCCGCCGACGACGTCGCGCAGCAGCCGGTCGACGTAGGGCTCCACGCGCGCGCGACCACCCGGGAAGCGGTGCCCCACCACCGCGGCCACCTGCTCCTGCGCGACCAGCGCCATGACCGACACACCCTCCCGACCGCCGACACCGCATGCCTTGTCCACCGTCGGGCGTCGCTGCTAGTTTGTCAAACGATTGGTAGGTACCCGGGAGGCACGATGATGCGCACCACGGTCCCCGCCCTCCTCGACGCCCGCGCCGCCGACGCTCCGGAGCAGGGCATCGCCTTCCCGGACGGGAGGGCGTCCTACCCCGAGCTGGCGGACCGGACGCGGCGGCTCGCGGCCGCGCTGTGGGCCCACGGCGTCCGCCCGGGCGACCGGGTGGGCGTGCTCCTGCACGGCAGCCTCGACAGCGTCCTGACCTGGCTCGCCGCGTCCCGGATCGGCGCCGTCGCGGTGCCGGTCAACGTGCGGTTCCGCGCCGCGGAGCTGCGCCGGCTCCTCGACGACGCCGACCTGGCCGTGCTGCTGACCGGCGGCGCCTTCGCCGGGGTCCTCGACGAGGCGCTCGCGGAGCTCGGCGGGGGCGCGCCGCCCGTGGTCGTGCTCGACGACGGGCCGGCGCCGGTGGGGGCCACCGGGCGGGCCGCGTTCGAGGCCGCCGCGGACGACGTCGCGGCGGCTGCGGTCGAGGCCGCGCAGGCCGCGATCGGACCGGACGACCCCGCGGTGATGCTCTACACCTCGGGCACCACGTCCGGGCCGCGCGGCTGCCTGCACAGCCACGCGTCGCTCGTGCACGTGGGCGCGTCGCTGGCGCGGAGGCTGGAGCTCACGCCCGACGACCGCTTCTGGACGCCCCTGCCGATGTTCCACTGCGGCGGCCTCGACGTCGCGCTGACGGCGCTGGCCGCCGGCTGCGGGATGGTGCACGTCGGCACGTTCGAGCCGGGCCGCGCGCTGCGCCAGCTCGTCGAGGAGCGCTGCACCGTCGCGTTCCCGGCGTTCGAGACGATCTGGCTCCCGGTCCTGGACCACCCGGACTTCGCCGCGGCAGACCTGTCGGCGCTGCGGCTGGTGCTCAACGTCGGCAGCCCGGAGCGGATGCGCTCGATGCAGGCCCGGCTGCCGCACGCGGTGCAGCTCTCCTGCATGGGCATGACCGAGTCGATGGGCTTCTGCTGCGTCGGCTCGCCGGCCGATCCGGCCGAGCGCCGGGCCACCACGTGCGGGACGCCGCTGCCCGGCATGGAGGTCCGGGTGGTCGACCCGGCGACCGGCGCCGAGGTGCCGCCCGGCACGCCCGGCGAGTTCCGGTTCCGCGGGGTCTCCCGGATGCTGGCCTACCACCGCGACCCGGAGCTCACGGCGCGGCGCATCGACGCCGACGGCTGGTTCGCCTCCGGCGACCAGGTCGTCGCCGACGGGACGGGTGCGCTGCGCTTCCTCACCCGGCTCGACGACCGCCTCAAGATCGGTGGCGAGAACCTGGCGGCGACCGAGCTGGAGGGCTTCCTGTGCGAGCACCCCGCGGTCGGGATCGTGCAGGTCGTGGGGGCCCCCGACGCCCGCTACGGCGAGGTGGCCGCCGCGTTCGTGCAGCTGCGTCCCGGAGCCTCCGCGACCGAGCAGGACATCGTCGACCACTGCCTCGGCCGCATCTCCACGTTCAAGGTCCCCCGCTACGTCCGGTTCGTCGCCGACGGCGAGTGGCCGATGTCGGGGACGAAGGTGCAGAAGTTCCGGCTCCGGGCCCGGATCGCCGAGGAACTGGCCGCCCGCGGCGTCACCGAGGCCCCGCGGATGGTCGCCCCACCCCCGTCCGGAGGGCGATGACCGCATGGCCACCACCGAGCACCGCACCTACTGCCGCTACTGCATCTCGCTGTGCGGGCTGCGGGTCACCACCGACGGCGACCGCGTCGTCGAGGTCAGCGGCGACCGGGAGCACCCCGTCTCGGCCGGGTACACCTGCCCCAAGGGCCGCTCGCTCGGCGCGTTCCACCACCGGCCCGACCGGCTCGACCACCCGGTGCTGCGCCGCGACGGCGAGCTGGTCCGGGTGGGCTGGGAGGAGCTGCTCGACGACCTCGCCGGGCGCATCCGCCCGATCATCGAGGAGTCCGGGCCGGACGCGCTCGGCTCCTTCCTCGCCACCGGCGCCGCCTTCGACCCGGCCGGGCGCACCGCCGGCACCCGCCTGCTGCGGGCACTCGGCTCGCGCAGCGCGTACTCCTCGGCGACGGTCGACACGCCGGGCAAGCCGCTCGTCGCGGAGCTGATGGGCGGCTACCCGGGCCTGATCCCCGCCGTCGACCACGACCACGCGACGCTCGCGCTGTTCGTCGGCACCAACCCCGTCGTGTCGCACGGGCACCTCAACGCGCTGCCGATGCCGACCGCCCGCCTGCGGCGGCTCGCCGAGCGCGGCGAGGTCTGGGTGATCGACCCCCGCCGCACGGAGACCGCGAAGCTCGCCACCCGCCACCTGGCGGTCCGGCCCGGCACCGACCACGCCGTGCTCGCCTTCCTCGTCCGGGAGCTGCTGCCCGAGGGCGCCGACGCCGCGTACCTCGACGCGCACGCCGAGGGCGTCGACGAGCTGGCCTCCGCCGTCGCGCCGTTCGACCGCGACACGGCCGCGGCGCTCGCCGGGGTGCCCGCCGACGACCTCGACGACCTGCTGGCCGCCGTGCGCCGCCACGGCAGGATCGCCGGGCAGACCGGCACCGGCGTGTCCATGTCGGCCACGGCGAACGTGACGGAGTGGCTGCTGTGGGCGCTGCACGTCGTCACCGGGTCCTACGACCGCGAGGGCGGGATGTGGTTCCACCCCGGCTTCCTCACCCAGCTCGACCGCCGCCGGCTCCCGCACTCCGACGGCTCCGCCGCCCCCGGTCCGCGCTCGCGCCCGGAGCTGCCCGGCCGCTACGGCGAGTACCCCGCCGCGGCGCTGGCCGACGAGATCGAGGCGGGGAACCTGCGCGCGCTGCTGGTCGGCGGGGGCAACCCGATGCTCGCGCTCCCCCAGCCGGAGCGGGTGTCCGCGGCGCTGTCCCGGCTCGACGTGCTCGCCGTCGTCGACGTGCTGCCCTCCGCCACCACCGCGCTCGCGACCCACCTGCTGCCCGCCGCGGGCCAGCTCGAGCGCGCCGACCTGCCGCTGTTCGTCGACCGCTACGTGCCGCAGGTGAGCACCCAGTACACCGCCGCCGTCGTCGCGCCGGCCGCGCAGCGGCGGCCGATGTGGTGGGTGTTCGCCCAGCTGGGGCGCCGGCTCGGCGTCGACGTGCTGCCCGCGGGACTGGACCCCGACACGGCCACCGACGACGACGTGCTGGCCGCGATCGGCGGGCGCGGGCGGGTCGGGTTCGACGCGCTGCGCGCGGCCGACGGCCCGGTCCTCGCCGAGCGCGCGGTCTACGGCTGGGTCACCGACCAGCTGCCCGGCGGCCGGTGGCGGCTCGCTCCCCCGGCGCTGGTCGCGCAGCTCGCCGCCGCCCCGCTCGTCCCGGCCGGGCCCGGCGCGCTGCGCCTGATCCCGCGCCGCCAGATCCGGCACCTGAACTCGCAGCTCACCGACGACGGCGGGGCGCGGACCGGCCGCGAGGCGGCGGCCGCCGGGCTGCACCCGGCCGACGCGGGCGACCTCGGGATCGCCGACGGCGACCTGGTGGAGCTGCGCAGCGCCCACGGGAGCCTGCGCTGCGTGGCGCAGGTGGACGACAGCCTGCGCCGCGGCGCGGTCGCCGTGCCGCACGGCTGGGGCGCGCCCGCGGTCGGCGCGCTGACCTCCGACCGGGCCGACGTCGACCCGCTGACCGGGATGCCGCTGCTCACCGACGTCCCGCTGACCGTCACCCGGGTCCGAGGGGCCCGATCATCTCGGCGCCGGGTTCCACCTGTTAGGACCATGACAAACTAACGGCCGTCTGGTGACATGGGCCACCACTCGCGACGGTGCGACCGGAGGTGTCCGGGGCGCTCGTCGCGCCCGCCGACGCGCCTCCGGAGGACCCGTGAGCACGACGCCCCGCCGGCCCGTGGCGGCTACCACGCTCGGCGACCTGCTGCACCGCCGCGCGGCCGAGCACCCCGACCGCGAGGCGCTGGTCTTCCCCGCCGAGCGGGCCACGTACGGCGAGCTCGCCGCACGGGCGGAGCTGCTCGCGCGCGGGCTCGTCGGGACGGGGGTGCGGCCGGGTGACCGGGTCGGGATCCTGCTCCCGGCGTCGGTCGACCTGGTGGCGCTGCTGTTCGCCGTCACCGACATCGGCGCGGTCGCGGTGCCGATCAACGCCCGGTTCAAGAGCGCCGAGCTGTCGCAGATCGTCGTCCACTCCGGGATGCGGGTGCTGGTGACCGCCCCGCCCGCCCCCGGCGAGCCCGACTTCGCCGACCTGCTCACCGCGACCTTCCCCGACCTCGCCGGGGCGCCCGCGGGCGAGCTCGACCTGCCCTCCGCCCCGGAGCTGCGCCGCATCGTGCACCTGGGCGGGCCGGGCGGGCCCGGACTCACACCGGGCGCCGACGTCGAGGCGCTCGGGGCGGCCGTCGACCCCGGCACCGTCGCGGCGGCCGCGGCGTCGGTGCGGGTGCGCGACACCGCGCTGCTGGTCTACACCTCGGGCACCACCGCCTCGGCCAAGGGCGCGATGCTCAGCCACGAGGCCGTCACCCGGCTGGCCGACGGCATCGCCCACGAGCGCATGCCGCTCACGCCCGAGGACCGCGTGTGGACCGCGATCCCACTGTTCCACGGCGGCGGCATCACCTTCGCGCTCACCTGCATCACCGCGGGCGCCGCGTTCGTGCACCCGCGGTTCTTCGACCCCACCACGACGCTCGACCTGCTCGTCCGCGAGCGGGTCACGGTCGCGCTCGCCGCCTTCGAGACGATCTGGCTGCCGGTGCTCGACCGGCCCGACTTCGCCGGGCACGACCTGAGCCGGATCCGCGTGGTGATGGTCGTGGGCGTCGCGGAGCGGCTGCGCGCGATGGCCGCCCGGCTGCCCGACGCCGTCCACGTGTCCTGCGTGGCGATGACCGAGTCGTCGGCGTTCCTCACCCTCAACCGGCTCGACGACCCGCTGGAGAAGCGGGTCACGACCGGCGGGCACCCGATGCCCGGCATGCTCTGCCGGGTCGTCGACCCCGAGACGGGTGTGGACCAGCCGCCCGGGACGCCCGGCGAGCTGCTCTTCCGCGGGCCCAACGCGTTCGACGGCTACTTCCGCGACCCGGAGCTCACCGCGCAGGTCTTCGACGACGAGGGCTGGTTCCGCACCGGCGACGTCGTCGTGGCCGACGCCGACGGCAGGCTCACGTTCCTCTCCCGGCTCAAGGACATGCTCAAGGTGGGCGGCGAGAACGTGTCGGCCGCCGAGGTGGAGGGCTTCCTGCTGGGCCACCCGGCCGTGGGCATCGTGCAGGTGGTGGCCGCGCCGGACGCCTACTACGTCGAGGTCCCCGCCGCGTTCGTCCAGCTCAAGCCGGGCTGCGAGGCCACCGAGCAGGAGATCATCGACTTCTGCGTCGGGCGGATCGCGTCCTACCGCGTGCCGCGCTACGTCCGGTTCGTGACCGAGTGGCCGATGTCCGGGACGAAGGTGAAGAAGGTCGACCTGCGGGCGCGGATCGCCGAGGAGCTCGCCGCCGCCGGGATCACCGAGGCCGAGCGGGTCTCCTCCCGGTGACCCCCGACGCGGTCGTGCGGCCGGCCTCGGACCGCTCGCGCACGGTCACGGGCATCGCGCTGCCCGTCGACCTCGGGGCCACGGCCCTGTGACGACCTGCCCGCTGGGGCGCAGGAACACCGATGGAGGGACGACATGTACCAGGTCACCGTGCTCTACAACCACCCCGAGGACCCGGCGGCGTTCGACAGGCACTACCGGGAGGTGCACGCGCCGCTCGCCGCCAAGATCCCCGGGGTGCAGGCGTACACCGCGTCCTGGGCGGGCCCCTCCCCCGACGGGAGCAGCTCGCCCTACCACCTCGTCGCGACCCTGCAGTTCGCGTCGGCCGAGGCGTTCGCGGCCGGTTTCGGCGGGCCCGAGGGCCAGGCGGCGAACGCCGACCTCGCCAACTTCGCGGGCGCGGGGGCGACGATCGTGGCCGGCGAGGCGGAGAGCTTCGCCTGACCGGTCCGCGCGGCCGGCGCTCCGGCGCCGGTCGCGCCGACGGCCCCACTCGACGCCACTCGGACGCTATTCAAACTAACGATTGGTGGCTATGGTCGGAGTCACGCCGCCGGGCCAGAACACCGGCCTCGCGTCCGACCCCCACGAGGAGGATGCATGGCTCTCGACGCCGCGACCACGCAGTTCCTGACCCAGATGGCCGGGACCGGCATGAAGCCGCTCCACGAGATGACACCCCTGGAGGCCCGCGGGCTGACCGCGATGCTCGGGGACATGTACGGCCCGGGCCCGGAGATGGCCCGCGTCGAGGACCACGTCGTCGAGGGGCCGGACGGGTCGTTCCCCGTCCGGGTCCTGGTGCCGGCCGGCACCCCCCGCGGCGTGCTCGTCTACTACCACGGCGGCGGGTGGGTGATCGGCGCCCTCGGCGAGTTCGACACCCTCGGCCGGACCCTCGCCGAGCGGACCGGCTGCGCCGTGGTCCTGGTCGACTACCGGCTCGCGCCGGAGGACCCCTACCCGGCCGCGGTGCAGGACGCCTGGGCGGCCGTGCAGTGGGCCGCCGGACGCGTGGAGGACATCGCCGGCTCCCGGGTCCCGCTCGTGGTCGCCGGTGACAGCGCGGGCGGCAACCTGGCCGCGGTCGTGAGCCGGCGGGCGCGTGACACCGGCGGACCGGCCATCGACCTGCAGGTCCTGGTCTACCCGGTGACCGACTGCGACCTCGACAACGGCTCCTACCGCGACCCCGCCAACCAGCTGATGCTCAGCCGCGACAGCATGATCTGGTTCTGGGACCTCTACGCCCCCTCCGCGGCCTCACGGGAGGACCCCGACGCCTGCCCGGGACGCGCGGCCGACCTCGCCGGGCTCCCCCCGGCGGTCGTGCTCACCGCCGAGCACGACGTGCTGCGCGACGAGGGCGAGGCCTACGCCGCCCGGCTGCGCGACGCCGGGGTCCCGGTGCAGCAGCGGATGTTCGAGGGCCAGATGCACGGCTTCTTCACGATGGTCAACATCCTGCCCGGCAGCGCCGCCGGCATCGGCTTCGTCGCCGACGCCGTCCACCAGCACCTGGCCGGGCAGCCGGCCTGACCGTCCACGACACGACTCGACGAGGAGGAGATCGGGATGCAGGAACGGATCGAGGAGTTCGACGCCGTCGTCGTCGGCGCCGGGCTGTCGGGCCTCTACATGCTGCACGAGCTGCGGGGCCAGGGGTTGTCGGTGCGGGTGTACGAGGCGGGCGACGGGGTCGGGGGCACCTGGTTCTGGAACCGCTACCCGGGCGCGCGCTGCGACGTGGAGAGCATGGAGTACTCGTACTCCTTCTCCCCCGAGCTCGAGCAGGAATGGGAGTGGACCGAGAAGTACCCGACGCAGCCGGAGATCCTGCGCTACATCGAGCACGTCGCCGACCGCTTCGACCTGCGCCGTGACGTCGTGCTGCAGACGCGGGTCGAGTCCGCGGTGTTCGACGAGGAGAACGGCCGCTGGACCGTCGCGACCGAGGGCGGCGAGCGCGTGTCGGCGCAGTTCTGCATCATGGCCACCGGGTGCCTGTCGACGTCGAAGACGCCCGAGATCCCGGGGCTGGAGACGTTCCAGGGCCGCTGGTACCACACCGGGCACTGGCCGCACGAGGGCGTCGACTTCACCGGCCTGCGCGTCGGCGTCGTGGGCACCGGCTCGTCGGGCATCCAGTCCATCCCGCTGATCGCCGAGCAGGCCGAGCACCTGACCGTCTTCCAGCGCACCCCGAACTTCGCCATGCCCGCGGGCAACCGGCCGCTGGACCCGGCGCAGCAGGCCGATCTCAAGGCCCGCTACCCGGAGCACCGGCAGGCCGCGCGCGAGTCCGGCTTCGGCATCCCGGTGCCGCTGCCCACGCAGTCGGCGCTCGAGGTCGACGCCGCGGAGCGCGACCGGGCCTACCAGGCCGGCTGGGACAAGGGCAGCCTGGTCTCGATCCTGCTGTCCTACACCGACACCATCGTGGACAAGGCGGCCAACGACACCGCGGCCGAGTTCGTCCGCAACAAGATCCGGGAGATGGTGCACGACCCGGAGACCGCGGAGGCGCTCTGCCCGAACGACCACCCGTTCGGCACCAAGCGGCCGTGCCTGGACACGAACTACTTCGCGACGTTCAACCGGCCGAACGTCGACCTCGTCGACGTCCGCCGGACGCCGCTGCAGGAGATCACCCCGACCGGCCTGCGCACCTCCGACCGGGAGTACGCGTTCGACGCGCTCGTGTTCGCGACCGGGTTCGACGCCATGACGGGTGCGCTCACGTCCATCGACATCCGGGGGCGGGACGGGGTCCGGCTCAAGGAGCGCTGGGCCGAGGGCCCGCGGGCCTACCTCGGCCTCGGCGTCGCCGGCTTCCCGAACCTGTTCACGATCACCGGTCCGGGCAGCCCGTCGGTGCTGTCGAACATGATGGTCTCCATCGAGCAGCACGTGGAGTGGATCTCCGAATGCGTCGCCTTCCTCCGCGAGCGCGGGCACTCCACGATCGAGGCGACCGAGGACGCCCAGGACGCCTGGGTCCAGCACGTGCAGGACGCCGGCAACATGACGCTCTACCCCACCGCCAACTCCTGGTACATGGGGGCGAACGTCGAGGGCAAGCCGCGGGTGTTCATGCCCTACATCGGGGGGGTGGGGGTGTACCGCCAGAAGTGCGACGACGTCGCGGCCAAGGGCTACGAGGGCTTCGCCCTCGCCGAGTGAGGCCGGCACGCCGGTACCCGGGAGCACCGTGACGGGGCCCGTGCCGGACCTGGCGGACCTGCCGGACGGCATCACCGGACTGCGGTGCGTCGACCACATCGCGGTCGCCACCCGCTCGATCGCCGACGCGCACCGCCTCTACGGCGGTGTGCTCGGCGGGCGGTTCATGAACGGGGGCGACTACGCCGGCACGGGCATCCGCACGCTCCAGCTCCGGCTGGCGGGCGGGATGAAGGTCGAGCTGCTGCAGCCGACGGACCCGTCGTCCTACCTCGCCGCGTACCTGGAGAAGCGCGGCGAGGGGCTGCACCACGTCACCCTGCTGTTCGACGACGTGGAGCGGGCGATCGGGGCGTTCTCCTCCCAGGGGTACGAGCTCGTCGACGTCGACCTGCGCCGGCCCGCCTGGCGGGAGGCCTACGTGCGGCCGCGCTCGGCGTTCGGCACGCTGCTGCAGCTCGTGGACTCGACCGTGCGCTGGGACGTGCCGGTGCCGGGGATCACCGCCCAGCAGGTGCTGGCCGGTGACGTCGTGTGGGACGAGGAGACCGAGCTGCCCCGGCTCCGGGGCGGCTAGCCGACCAGCTCGGCGACGACCTCCAGCTCGGCCCGCCCGCCGCCCACGACCATCGTCGTGACCAGCGAGTTCCGCCACGAGTCCAGCTCCTCGGCGATCTTGCCCCGCGGCCCGACCAGCGCGATCTGCTCCACCATCGACAGCGGCACCGCGGCCGCGGCCTCGTCCTTGCGCCCGGCGAGGTAGGACTCCTGGATCCGCGCGCACTCGTCCTCGTAGCCCATGCGGGCGAAGACGTCGTAGTGGAAGTTGACGCCCTTCGCCCCCATGCCGCCGATGTAGAGCGCGAGCATCGGGCGGATCCGGTCGGCCGCGGCGTCGACGTCCTCGTCGACGACGACCTGCACCATGCAGACGACCTCGAAGTCGTCGGCGGTGCGGCGGGCGCCCGAGCGGGCGAAGCCCTCGGTGAGGCAGTCGCGGTAGAAGGCGTCGTGGCGCGGGGCGTAGAACAGCGGCTGCCAGCCGTCGGCGATCTCCGCCGCCAGTGCCACGTTCTTCGGGCCCTCCGCGGCGAGCAGGATCGGCAGATCGGTGCGCAGCGGGTGGACGGTCGGGCGCAGCGGCTTGCCCAGCCCGGCGCCGCCGGGGTGCGGGATCGCGTAGTGCTCGCCGGCGAACTCGACGCGCTCGCGTGCGAACGCCGAGCGCAGGATCTGCACGTACTCCCGCGTCCGGGCCAGCGGCTTCGGGTAGGGCTGCCCGTACCAGCCCTCCACGACCTGCGGCCCGGACGCACCGATGCCGAGCACCATCCGGCCGCCGGAGAGGTGGTCGAGCGTCAGCGCGGCCATCGCGGTGGCCGTCGGGGTGCGGGCCGACATCTGCACGACCGAGGTGCCCAGCCGCACGCGCGAGGTGCGCGCGCCCAGCCAGGCCAGCGGCGTCAGCGCGTCGGAGCCGTAGGCCTCGGCGGTCCAGATCGAGTCGAAGCCGAGGTCCTCGGCCGCCGCGACGCGCTCCGCCGCGGCCGGGTCCGGCCCCGCCCCCCAGTACCCGAGCGCCAGCCCGAGCCGCATCAGAGCGAGTCCACGAAGAAGTCGAGCTCGGGGTCGTCGGTGCCGCCGTAGGCCGAGAGGTCGGTCGTCCCCGCCCGGGCCAGCACCTCGACGTCGAGCAGGATCTGCCCCGTCGGGCGCTGCGGGTCGGTGAACAGCGCCACCGCCGCGTCGCCCATGATCTCCGGGGTCCGCGAGCGGGAGGCCGCCTCCGCACCGCCCAGCAGGTTGACCACCGCCGCGGTCGCGATCGTCGTCTGCGGCCACAGGCAGTTGGCGCGCACGCCCTTCTCGGCGAACTCCGCGGCGAAGCCCAGCGTCAGGATCGTCATCCCCATCTTGCTCAGCGCGTACGCCGGGAACCGCCCGAGCCAGTGCGGGGCCAGGTTGACCGGCGGCGAGAGCGTCACGACCTGCGCGTCGTCGCTCGCGAACAGGTGCGGCAGCGCGGCCCGCGTGAGCTGCCAGGTGCCCTTGCTGTTGATCTGCTGCATGAGGTCGTAGCGCTTGGGGGCGAGGTCGAGGGTGCCCGTGAGGTTCAGCGCCGAGGCGTTGTTGACGACGATGTCGATGCCGCCGAACGTCTCCACGGCGGTCGCGACGGCGCGCGCGCAGTCGGCCTCCTCGCGCACGTCCCCGACCACGGCGACGGCCCGTCCCCCGGCCTCCTCGATCTCGGCGACGGCGGTGTGCACGGTGCCGGGCAGGCGCGGGTCGGGCTGGTCGGTCTTGGCCAGCAGCACCGCGTTCGCCCCCTCCTTCGCGGCCGCGACGAGGATCGCCAGCCCGATACCCCGGCTGCCGCCGGACATGACGATGGTGCGGTCCTTCAGGGAATCGGTCACGGGAGCTCCAGGATCGTCGGCGAGGCGGAGGCGAGGCAGTCAGGGCTGACTGTAACCGGAGGGGTCGGCGGTCGCGTCCTCCGCAGCGTCGTCCTCGGCAGCCTCCGCAGCCTCCGCGCCCGGCACGTCGTCGCGGATGAGGATGTCGATCCAGCGGGTGTGCGGGTGGATGTCGACGAGCAGGGCCTTGACCAGCAGCGTCAGCGGGATGGCCAGCAGCGCCCCCAGCGGCCCGACGACGAAGCCCCAGAACACCAGCGCGAGGAACGTGACCGTCACCGACAGCCCGACCGCGTCGCCGACGAACCGCGGCTGGATGACCGTCTGCAGCAGCACGTTGATGACCATGAACGACACCACCACCGCGGTCATCAGCCCCGGTCCGCCCTCCAGCAGCGCGAACGCCGCGGGCGGGGCGAGCGCGATGAGGAAGCCGATGTTGGGCACGAAGTTCGCGACGAACGCCAGCAGCCCGAACAGCAGCGCCAGGGGCACGCCGAGGACCCACAGGACCGCCACGTCGAGCGCCGCGATGACCAGCCCGAACACCGTGGCGACGGCCAGGAAGCTGCGGGTGCCGTGGGCGAAGGCGGTGAGCGCCTCGACGACGTGCGGCCGCGTGCGCCCCAGCGCCCGGAGGCGCTCGGGGAAGGTCGCGGAGTCGAACGCCATGAACAGCAGCACCGACAGGATCAGCAGCAGGTTCGACAGCAGCCCGGCGAACTGCGCGAGGAAGCCCTGCAGCACCCCGACGACGCTGCCGACGTCGAACTGGTCGAGCGCGGCCTGGATCTGGTCGGGCCCGACGCCGATCGTCGCGAGCAGCTCGGAGGCCTCGCCGAGCAGGATGTTGAGCTGCCCGCCGTAGCCCGGAAGGACCCGCGCGAGCTCGGCCACGGCGTACACCAGCGACCCCACCAGCGCGACGAGGATCGCGTACACCGACCCCAGCGTCACGAGCGTGGCGAGCCAGCGCGGCACGCCCCGGCGGCGCAGCGCCCCCGCGATCGGCGCGACCGTCACCATCAGCACCAGCGCGAGGAACAGCGGCCCGAGCAGCCCGCCGAACGCCTGCAGCCCCGCGATCGTGACGACGGCCGCGGCGAAGCCGAACAACGGGTTCGACCACGTCGTGCGGGTGGGGGGCGCGGCGTCGGTCACGCGGTGATCGTGGCAGACCCGCGGGTCGGCACCCGGCAACGCGGCCGCCGCGCGCACGTCGTCAGGGCGTGAGCCACCTGCTCGCCGCGCCCACCGCGGCGAGGCGGCCGGCGGCGTCGTGCAGCTCGGCGCGGCCGGCGGCGAACCGGGAGCCCGCGTGCACCGGCGTCGCGCGGGCGGTGAAGGCGGCGCCGTCGACGGCGACCCCGCGCAGGAACGTGACGTCGAGCTCCACCCCGCCCGTCGCGACGTCGAGGGCGTGGGCCAGCACCGTCGCGAGCACCCCGCCCTGCACCGTCGCGCCGTAGTTCGCGAGCCCCGGGTCGGCGACGGCGGACACGCCGTCCGGGCCCGTCCGCATCCCGAGCAGCACGGCCGAGGGTTCCGCGGCCGGCGGCGGGCCCGAGGACGGCAGCACCGCGCAGCGCGAGGTCGCCGACAGGACCGGCTCCCCGGAGGCGTCGACGACGAGCACCTCGCTCACTCCGGTCGGGCCGCGGTGCACGAGCCGGGCCGTCGCGGACAGCGCACCCTCGCCCGGCGCGAACACCGAGGCGTGCAGGCTCAGCGTGCCGACCCGGTGCCCCGCGGGCAGGGTCGTGCCGATCGCGGAGCCGAGCAGGAAGTCGGCGAGGACGAGCGCGCCCCCGAGCGGCGGCAGCACCGCGGCCGACGGCAGGTCGCCGACCACCCGGCCGGGCTCGACCTCGGTGAGCCGGATCCCGGTCGTGCGGGAGGCGGGGGCGAGGCGGGCGGGATCGGTGATCGCGGCGCGCAGGCGCTCCAGCGGCGCGGTGGGCTCGGGCACGGCGCGCAACCTAACCCGGATCACGATCCGGCGATCATCGCGGCGACGTACGGAACAGGTGGCCGACCCGTCGTAACCTTCGTCGCCCACCGGACCTCCTCAGGAGCATGACCATGAACTCCTCCGCCCGCCGCGTCGTCGTCGCCCTCGCCGCCGGCGCCCTCCTCTCCGTCGCCGCCTGCAGCGGCACCAGCGTGCTCGACCTCGAGGTCGGCCAGTGCCTCACCGACACCGCGAGCGACGACCAGGTGAGCTCCGTGCCCGTCGTCGAGTGCTCCGAGCCGCACACCGGTGAGATCTTCGCCCTCCCCCAGCTCCCCGACGGCGACTTCCCCGGCGAGCAGGCCATCAGCGACCAGGCCGACCAGCTCTGCGCCGGCCAGGCCTTCCAGGACTACGTCGGCCTGCCCTACCAGGACTCCGACATCTACTACTCGACGCTCGTGCCCAGCACGGACACCTGGGACGACGGCGACCGGGAGATCGTCTGCATCCTGGCCGCGCAGGACGGCAGCTCCAGCACCGGCTCGCTGCGGGGCGCCAACCGCTGACGTCGCGGGGGCCGGGCGGGCCGGGGGCACCGGCGGTCGCGGTGGGGCAGGATCGGGTTCCGTGACCACCCATCCCGCCGCCCCCGTCCCCGACCGGCTCTTCGACGACGAGCGCGAGCAGCGCTGGCGGGCCCGGTTCACCGCGCCGCGGATGTCCCGGCCGGCGTGGGCCCGCGACGCGCCCGACCGGTGCGTCTACTCCTCGAACGCCAGCGGGACGACCGAGATCTACACGTGGGACCGCGCCACCGACGTCCACCGCCGGGTCACCGACCGCCGCAGCGGCACGCACTCCGCGACGCTGCCCCCCGACGGCGCCGAGGTCTGGTGGTTCGCCGACGCCGACGGCGACG
Organism: Pseudonocardia broussonetiae; assembly: GCF_013155125.1. Lineage (NCBI taxonomy): Bacteria > Bacillati > Actinomycetota > Actinomycetes > Pseudonocardiales > Pseudonocardiaceae > Pseudonocardia > Pseudonocardia broussonetiae. Next base: position 1,243,488 of record NZ_CP053564.1, read on the forward strand.
AGTTCGGGCACTGGGTCGCCGAGCCGTTCGCCCCGGACGGCTCCGCGGCCGCGCCCGCCGTGCCCGGCGTCGAGGACGGCTACCCGGCGGGGCTCGACATCGGCCGCCGCGTCACCGCCGTCGGCACCTCCACCGACGACGGCACGCGCATCTGGCTGCGGCGCGGGGACGAGCCCGCGACCGTCGTCTACGAGAACGCGGAGGACGCGGGCGTCGGCGCGCTGTCGGAGGACGAGACGCTGCTCGCGATCAGCCACTCCGAGCACGGCGACTCGCGCCACCCGTCGCTGCGGGTGGTCCGCGTCGACGACGGCGGCACCGTCGCGGAGCTGCACGACGGGCCGGGCAGGGGGCTCAGCCCGATCTCGTTCGCGCCGGTCGTCGGCGACCCGCGCCTGCTGGTCCTGCACGAGCGCCACGGGCGGGAGGAGCTGCTCGTCTGGGACGTCGTCGCCGGGACCGAGACGGAGCTCGCGCTGGACCTGCCCGGTGAGCTGTCGGCCGACTTCACCCCCGACGCCCGCGCGCTGCTCGTCTGGCACACCCACGCCGCGCGCACCCGCCTGCACCGCTACGACCTCGACGCCGGCGTGCTCACCGAGCTGCCGGTCGCGCCCGGCTGCGTCGGGTCCGCGGACGTGCGCCCCGACGGCACGGTCGAGTACACGTGCTCCTCGGCCGCCGAGCCGTCGACGGTCCGCGCGCTGCACCCCGACGGCACCGACCGCGTCCTCGTGACGCCGCCCGGGGAGCGGGCGCCCGGCTCGGTGCCGGTCACCGACCTGTGGGTCGACGGCCCCGGCGGGCGCATCCACGCGCTGGTCGCGAGCCCGGCCGGCGGCGACGGGCGCGCGGTGTTCAGCCTGCACGGGGGCCCGCACGCCGCCGACGAGGACCGCTTCACCGCCGTCCGCGCCGCGTGGGTGGACGCCGGGTTCGTCGTCGTCGAGGTGAACTACCGCGGCTCCACCGGCTACGGCTCGGCGTGGCGCGACGCGATCGAGGGCCGGCCGGGCACCACCGAGCTCGAGGACGTCGCCGCGGTGCTCGACGCCTGCGTCGCGCAGGGCCTCGTCGACGCGTCGAAGTGCGTGATCGAGGGCTGGTCCTGGGGCGGGTACCTGGCGCTGCTGGGCGTCGGCACCCAGCCGCAGCGCTGGGCGGCCGGGCTCGCCGGGGTGCCGGTCGCCGACTACGTCGCGGCCTACGCCGACGAGATGGAGCAGCTGCGGGCGTTCGACCGCGCGCTGTTCGGCGGGTCGCCCGAGGAGGTGCCGGAGCGCTACCGGACGGCGTCGCCGCTGACCTACGTCGACGAGGTGCGTGTGCCGGTGCTCGTGCTGGCCGGGGAGAACGACCCGCGCTGCCCGATCCGGCAGATCGACAACTACCTCGACGCCCTGGCCGGGCGCGGCGACGCGCCCTACGAGGTGGCCCGGTTCGACGCGGGGCACGGGAGCCTGGTGGTGGAGCAGACGCTGCAGCACATCGCCACGGAGATCGACTTCGCGCGGCGGGCGCTGGGCTGAGCCGAGTTGCAGGGGAGCCACGTTCCCGCAACCGGACGGCGGGAACGTGGCTCCCCTGCAAGGGCGCGAGCGTCAGACCGTCGCCTTCAGCGCCACGTCGACGTTGCCGCGGGTGGCCTTCGAGTACGGGCACACCTGGTGCGCACCCTCGACGATCTCGTCGGCCTGGGCCTGGTCGAGGCCCGGCAGGTGCGCGGTGATCGTGGCGCTGATGCCGAAGCCGGAGTCGTCGGACGCGAGGCCCACCGCGGCCTCGACGGTGGCGCCGTCGGGCACCGCCACGCCCTTGTTCTTCGCCACCAGGCGCAGGGCGCCGTGGAAGCAGGTGGCGTAGGCCGCCGCGAAGAGCTGCTCGGGGTTGGTCGCGCCGCCGGGACCGCCCAGCGCGGGCGGCATCTTCACGTCCTCGTCGAGGATCCCGTCGGAGGTCCGGACGTGCCCGTCCCGCCCGCCGCCGGAGGAGGTCGCCTCGGCCGTGTAGATCGCATCCGCCATGGTGCAGTCCCTTCGAAAACTATGTTGTGCACGACTCGGTCTGCTCCAACGTAGCGCACGCCGCGACCCACCGTCGTCATGGACCGGTAGCCGGACGGAAACACGCGGCGCGCACGATGGCGGACGTCCCGAGGAGGTGGCGACCCGATGCTGTGGCGTGTGCACGTGGAGCTGGAGGACCGGCCCGGCCGGCTGGGCGAGCTCGCCACGGCGGTCGGCGAGGCCGGATGCAACATCATCTCGCTGCACGTCGTCGGAGAACCGGCCGACGACGGCTCCGTCACCGACGAGCTGCTGGTCAAGGTGCCCGCGGGCGTCGACCCGGCGGCGATGACGGCGGCGGTCGAGAGCGCGGGGATCCCCTGCACCCTGCTGGTGCGGGCCGACGCGCAGGAGCTCGCCGACCCGGCGACCACCGCGCTGGCCCTGGCCCGCATGGTCGCCGCGGACCCGGGCAGCGCCCCCCGGGCGGTCGCGACGATGCTGCGGGCCCGGCTGGTCGACCCCGCCGCGCCCGACACCGGCGGCCACTCGCACTCGCTGCGCGTCGGTGCCCGCCAGCTGCGCCTGGGCCGCGCGTGGCCGTTCACCGCCACCGAGATCTCCCGCGCCGCGGCGCTGCTGGAGCTCGCGGCGCAGCTCGCGCTGCACGCCCCGGCCGCCTCCGAGCGCGACGAGCGCATCCTGCTGCTGCGCGACGGCTCCGAGGTGCGGATGCGCGCCGCCACCGCGGCCGACGCCCCGCTGGTCGCGGCCCTGCACGCGCGCTGCTCCCCCGCCACCCGGCGCTCGCGCTTCCTGAGCCCCGCCCCGCGGCTCGACGCCGCCGAGCTGCACCGCCTGCTCGGCGACGACGACGGCGAGGCGGTCCTGGCCGTCACCGTCGACGGCGGCAGCGCGGTCGGCGTGGCCACCCTCAACCCGGACGGCCCGACGGCCGCGCGGTTCGGCGTCGTCGTCGAGGACGCCTGGCAGGGCCGCGGCGTCGGCACCGCGCTGCTGCGGCGCACCGCCGACGCGGCCGCCGAGCGGGGGCTCACCGGGCTGACGGGCGTCGCGCGCCCCGACGACCTCGGCGTCACCCGCCTGCTGCGGCGCGCCGGGCTGCGCCCGTCGGCCGAGATCACCGGCGGCGAGGTGCGGCTGCGCGCGGACCTCGCCGCCGGGAGCACCCTGGTCGGCTAGGGCCAGGCCGGGGCCACTACCCGGCCGCCCGCTCCGCGAGCCCCAGCCCGTACTCCGGGAACCACTGCCCGGCCTCGGGCTCGCCCGGGCGGCAGGCGCCGTCGGACTCCCCGGGCCGCTTCACCCACAGCAGCGCGTCGACGAGGGCGTAGCCGGTGTCGGTGGTGGGCGTCGCCCCCAGCGCGCGGTCGGGCGGGTTGCAGAAGCTCGGAGCCCCGTCGATGTCGCCCTCGGGCGGCGGACCGGCCCCGTTGCGGCTGGTGTCGATGACGAACCGGGCCCCGTCGAGGCGCTCCGACAGCGCGGTCCCGAACTCGACGTTGACCTCGGTCGTGCGGAAGTTGGCGACGTTGAGCGCGAAGCCGTCGGCCCGCCGCACGCCCGAGCGGTCGAGCGCGCCGGCGAGGGCGTCGACGTCGGTGATGAAGCCGGGGTTGCCCGCGTCGATGTAGACGGTGGCGCCGGCCCCCTTGAGCGTGTCGATGGCGTCGCCGAGCAGCACGTAGCGCTCGTCGCGCAGTTCGCCGTCGACGCACCCCGAGAGCTCGTGCGGCACCGCGTCCGGCTCCAGGACGACGGTGGCGCCGCTGCCCTCGACGGCACCGGCCAGCTCGGAGATCCAGCCGCGGTAGTAGTCGCCGTCGGGCGCCCCGCCGCCGGAGAAGCTGCCGCAGTCGCGGTGCGGGATGTTGTAGGCCACCAGCAGCGGGCGGGCGCCCACCGCCGTGGCGCGGTCGACGTAGTCGCGGGTCTGCGCCCGGACCTCCGCGGCGTCGCCGGACACCCACAGCGGCAGCGGCTGCTCGCTGATGCGGCGGATCGTGTCGGCGTCCTCGGTGCGTCCCTCGGCCCTCCACTGCTCCACCTGGGCGGCGGCCGCCGTGCGCGGGTCGACGTAGTACCCCGACTCCGACGACGAGCCGAGCGCGGGCGCCGGGGGCGCCGGCGCGGGTGCGGGCGCGGTGCACCCCGCCAGCACCGCCGCCGCGGCGAGCAGGCCGCCGATCCGGGCGGCCGGAACGCTTCGCACCGTCGCGGCCCTCACTGGACCTGCACCCACCGCGCCACCGACGGCACACCGGCGTCGTCGACGAGGAAGAGCATGTAGAAGCCCGGCGGCACGAGCGTCGGCTCGGCGGGCACGGCCAGGCCGAGCGTCCCGTCGGGGTTGTCCGTGACGTCGAGGGCGACCGTGCGCTGCTCCAGGTCGGTGACGTGCGTGGCCGCGCTGGGCCGTACCAGCCGCGCACGGTCGATGCGGGCGGCGTCCGGCGTGGACACCGTCAGCGTCTGGCCCAGCCCGACGGTGGCCGCCGCGTCGGTGATCTCCGGCCGCGGCCCCTGGAACATGTAGGGCGGGGTGAAGATCTCGATGCGGTGCTCGAAGTCGGCGTCGCGGGTGTTGAGCGGGTCGGAGAACAGCGCGTCGCCGCCCAGCACGATCACCTGGCCGTTGGGCAGCAGCAGGCCCGCGGAGTGGTAGTCGCGCCCGACCGAGGACTCCGCGGCGGGCCGCAGGGTGTTCGACGAGGGCGTGTAGAGGCTGGCCACGAAGTTGTGGCTCTGCCCCTTGCCGCGGTAGTCGCGCGACCCGCCCGCGATGAGGATGTCGTCGGTCGGCAGCGTGACGACGTTCGGGTAGCGCGTGGGCGCGGGCAGGTCCGGCCCGGGCGTGTACGCCGGCGCCTCGGCCGCGAGGTCGATGACGTCGGTGCGCGCGGTCGACCGCGGCGACTCGCCGACGCCGCCACCGCCGACGACGAGCATCCGCTGGTCCTGCACGGGACCGGCCCACACGGATCCGGAGGTCTCCATCATGTCGGGGTCGCGCAGGCCCGGGACCGGTACGAACGTGTTGTCGTCGAGGTTCCAGAAGCCGGGTGTGCGCCCCTCCTCGGCCGGGCCGTAGCCCGTGCTGGAGCCGGTGAAGAACAGCTCGCCGGGCGTCGCGGTCTGGAACAGCGCGGGGTAGGTCGGGAAGTAGCGGAACAGGTCGGGCCGCTCCGTCCACTCCTTCGTGGCCGGGTCGTAGACCTCGTTCTGCCCGGGCAGGATCGTGCCGGTGCCGTCGAGGCCCGACACCGAGAGCACGGTGCCGTCCGACAGCGGCGTGAGGGTGGGGTACCAGCGCTTGTGCTTCATGTCCCCGACGCGCACGTACTCCTCGGTGACCGGGTCGAACTCGAAGGAGTCGGCGATGCCCTGGTAGTCCTGCTTGTCCAGGTCCATCGCCTCGGCGAGGCCGTAGTAGTTCTCCGCATCGGGGCCGGAGAGCCCGGTGATCGCGTACTGCGCCGGGTCGGCGGTGACGCCGGGGGCGCCCTCGACGATCGACTCCACCCAGACCACGGTCTCGCTCGCCGTGACGGTCGCGCTGCCGTCGCGGGCGATCACCTTGGCCGCGGGCGGCAGCGAGAACGCGCTGGTCGCGCGGTAGGACTTGCCGTCGGGAGCGACGAACTCGGTGCCCGCCGGGAAGTCGCGGCCGCCGTCGGGGAACTCGTTGCGCACGCGCATCGCTCCCGCGGCGTGCGTGACGGCGCCCTCGAGCAGCTCGTAGCGCTGGGTGCCGCCGGCGACGAGCAGGTTGCCGTCGGAGAGGAACGCGTGCCCGGCGCAGAACATGTCGGCGGGGGTCATGACCATGCGCGCCTGGCCGGTGGCGGGGTCGTAGAGCAGGCTGCGGAACGTGCCCGCGTCGAACTGGGCGCGGTCGTTGCCCGACCCGGCGATGATGAGCAGCTTGCCGGTGGGCAGCAGCGCGGCGTGGATCGCGTTGACCTGCAGGTCCTCGGGCAGCTCGACGACGTCCCAGCGGCCGAACTCGGCCTGGTACTCCGGGCTGTCGATGAGCTGCTGGTGCCGCACCTCGGCCACGAACGCCACGGCGGGCGGCACGTTCACCGCGACCAGCACCGCGGGCACCAGCACGACCGTGAGGATGCGCCCCCGTCGCTTGATCGCGGCCAGGGTGCTGCGCAGCAGGCGCCTCACGAGGGGTCACTCTCCTTCTCGGTGGCCGGGACCGGCCGGGGGGCGGGGGTGACCCGCGGGATCATCGGGAGGCCGCCGGGGACGGGCGACAGGTCCTCGGACGGGCGCGCGGCGGTGGCCGCGGCGGGGACGCCGGCGCGGTGCGGCCCGGGCTCGGGCCGCATCGGCGGGCGCGGCACGGGCGGCGCGCCCCGGCGGCCCGGGTCGGCCTGGTGCGGCACGCGCGGTCCGGCCGACACCGGAACCCGCGGGCGCGGCGGGACCTGCCCCGGCCGCTGGGGCGCCGAGGGGCGGTCGGGCATCGGGGCGCGACCGGCGGACCGGTGCTCCGCGGGCGGGGCTGGCCGCGGGATGCGGGCGGCCGCACCGGCGTCGGCCGCGGTGCGCGGCCGGGCGGTGCCGCGCGGGCGGATCGTCTCCCCGCGCAGCGAGGTGCGGCGCGGACCGGCGTCGGGACCCTCGTCGTCGAGGTCGTGGTCGCGGTCGGCGCTCGCCAGAGCGACCGGGTCGGCGTCCACCGCGGCGTCGACGACGTCGGCCCCGGTGGCCGCGCTGCGCTGCACGTCGGCGTTGAGCCACCACAGCGCCACCGGCGTGAGGCTGATCAGCAGCGCCAGTGCGGGCCACATCATCACGTCGATGTTGGCGTAGCCGAGCACGACCGACGCGCCGAGCGCGCACCCCAGCAGCACCGTCCACTGCAGGTGCCGGCGGAACGTGACCAGCCGGTCCTGCGTGGCGGCGTCGCTCTTGGGCGTGACGACGAACTTCGCCGGGCGGCGCAGCAGCGTGGCGATCAGCGAGCTCGCGTAGATGGGCGCGGAGAGGACCGACATCGCCATCCCGCGCACGCCCGGCGAGTTCTCCTTCTCGTACGGGCTGACGTTGTAGCGCCGGTTGCGGATGTAGACCCACAGCTGGAACGCGGTGGCGTCGATGTAGAGCGCGAGCCACAGCTGCGGCGGCACGACGATGCCGGACACGCCGAGCGTCAGGTAGAGCACGGCGTTGACCGAGCCGAGGATCCAGCCGATCGCCATCGACGGGTAGAACGTCGTGATCAGCACGTAGTGCAGCACCCGGCCGGGCGAGAGCCGGCGCAGCCGCTTCCAGAACGGCCCGGACAGGATCTCGAACGTGCCGCGCGACCAGCGCAGCTGCTGGCTGAAGTAGTCGCTCCAGGACGACGGGCCCTCGCCGACGGCGACGACGTCGGGCGTGTAGACCGACTTCCACTTCGCCCCGGTGACCGGGTTGCGGCGGGAGTGCATCGCGAGCCCGGTGGCCATGTCCTCGGTGATCGAGTCGGCCAGCCCGCCGATGCAGACCAGCGCGTCGATCCGGATCGCGTTGTTCGTGCCCACCAGCATCGGCGCCTGGTAGGCGTTGGCGGCGCGCTGGATCACGCTGTGGAACGGGAACTGCTGGCTCTCGGCGCCCTTGGTGACGAAGTTGTCGACGTTGGCGTAGCACTGCGGGCCCACGACGAACGCGACGTCGGGGTCGCGGAAGTAGCCGAGCATCCGCTCCGCGTAGTTGGGCAGCGGCACGTGGTCGGGGTCGACGGAGAGGAAGACCTCGTAGCGGTGGCCGTAGCGGTCGACCCAGGCGTTGTAGTTGCCGTGCTTGGTCTTCGCCTTGAAGTGGCCGGTCGGCTGGTTGTACTCGGGGATGCCCTTGCGGCTGAAGTGCCGCACGCCCTCGGCCTGGCACATCGCGCGGACGGCGGGGTCGTCGCCCTCGTCGAGCAGCCAGACGTGGAACAGCCCGTCGTGCCGGATCCGGCGCGCGGCCTGCAGCGTGGCCTGCACCATCTCCAGCGGCTCCTTGCCGGGGACGATGGTGGTGAGGAACGCGACGCGCAGGCGGGGGTCCGGGCGCACCGGGACCGGGTCCCGGGCGAGCACCGAGGCCAGCGACAGCGAGAAGACGTTGATCAGCCGCAGACCCTCGACGAGCGCGATGGACGCGATCACGAAGATGTTCGCGACCACCGTCCACGGGCGGGTCTCGTCGATCTCCGGCGTGTGCGCGGGCTGCAGCAGCCAGTAGACGAAGGCCGCCTCGAACAACACGTTCAGCGTGATGATCAGCAGCGACACCGCCCACGCGCGGCGGCCCGACGACGCGTGCACCCCGCGGTAGCGGACCCGGTAGCCGGGACCGGGCTCGACGACGTCACCGGACAACCGGCTGAAGTCGCGAACGGCGAAACCACCGGTCTCCGGACCGATGGTCGGGCTCTCCTGCACGCGGCTGCTCCCCGGGATCGTCTGACGCTGCACAAGCGTGATCGCGTCGGTGACCCCGACCCGTTACACAGCACAACGTGACGCCGACGCCCCGGGTGCGGCCGCACCACCCGCCAGTGGCCCCCTATCAGGTGAACCACCGCGCGTTGCTCCGACCGTACGTGACCACGACCACAGCTTGCACAGAGCGGCGCCCCCGAACGGGAGGGGTCCGGGAGCGCCGATCGGACGAACGGGACTGGCCGAAAGATCAGGTCACGGAGCCGGTCACACCGCCAGCGCGCGGTGGGCCGCCTCGATGCGGTCGCCGATCTCCTTGTCGATCTGGCGCCAGTACTCGAGCGCTCTGGCCAGCACCTCCGGGCTGACGCCGTCGGCCAGGTGGCCGGCGACGTTGTCGACCAGCCGGGCGCGCTCGTCGTCGTCGAGCACGTCCCGGACCATCGACGCGGCCTGGCCGAAGTCGTCGTCCTCCGCGCGCAGCGTGTACGCGGTGCGGACCATCTCGCCGTCGGCGTACCAGAGGCCGGCGTCGTCGGTCAGCGCCGGGTTCGCCTGCGGTCCGCCGTAGGAGTTCGGCGCGTAGACGGGGTCGCTCACGTTGGTGACGCGCATGGCGCCGTCCTTGGAGTAGCTGTGCACCGGCACGACCGGCGCGTTGACCGGGATCTGCTTGTAGTTGACCCCGAGCCGGGCGCGGTGCGCGTCGGCGTAGGCGAAGCCGCGGCCGAGCAGCATCTTGTCCGGCGAGAGCCCGATCCCGGGGACCAGGTTGTTCGGCTCGAAGGCCGCCTGCTCCATCTCCGTGTGGTAGTCGGTGACGTTGCGGTCCAGCACCAGCGTCCCGACCTTGATCAACGGGTAGTCCGCGTGCGGCCACACCTTCGTGAGGTCGAACGGGTTGAACCGGTAGGTCGTGGCGTCCGCGAAGGGCATCACCTGCACGTGCAGCGTCCAGCTCGGGCGCCCGCCGCTCTCGATCGTGTCGTACAGGTCGCGCTGGTGGAAGTCGGCGTCGGAGCCCGCGAGCTCGTCGCCCTCGTCCTGGGTGAGGAACTCGATGCCCTGGTCGGTCTTGTAGTGGTACTTGACCCAGAACTTCTCCCCGCCCGCGTTGGTCCACATGTACGTGTGGCTGGAGTAGCCGTTCATGTGGCGCCACGTCCTCGGGATCCCGCGGTCGCCCATCAGCCAGGTCAGCATGTGCGCCGACTCGGGCGAGAGCGTCCAGAAGTCCCACTGCATGTCGTGGTCGCGCAGGTTGTTGGCCGCGCGGCGCTTCTGGCTCCGGATGAAGTGCTGGAACTTCAGCGGGTCGCGGATGAAGAAGATCGGCACGTTGTTGCCGACCATGTCGTAGTTGCCCTCGGTCGTGTAGTGCTTGAGGGAGAAGCCGCGCGGGTCGCGCCAGGTGTCGGGGCTGCCCCGCTCGCCCGCCACGGTCGAGAAGCGGATCAGCGTCCGCGTCGAGACGCCGGGCTGGTAGAGCGCGGCGCGGGTGAAGCGGCTGACGTCCTCGGTCGTCGTGAACTCCCCGAACGCGCCACCCCCCTTGGCGTGCGGCTGGCGCTCCGGGATGCGCTCCCGGTTGAACGCCGCCATCTGCTCGATCAGGTAGTGGTCCTGCAGCAGGATCGGTCCGTTCGGGCCGAGGGTGAGCGAGTGCTCGTCGCTCGCCACCGGTGCACCGCCGTCGGTCGTCGTGTACCGCGGTTCGGTCACAGGTCTCCTTCGATAGACGTGCGCTCGGGGTTTCCCGCCGTGGCGGCGGGCAAACACCGCCCGCCGACCGCCGCCCGTGGTCCACGATGGCGGCATGGTCACGACCACCCCGGGCGGCCTCGCGGGCTTCCGCACGGTGCTGGCGATCCCCGGCGTCGCCCCGCTGATGGCGCTCGCCCTCGTCGCACGCATCCCCGCGTCCGCCGCCGCGATCACGCTGACGCTGCACGTCGTGCTGACCCTGGACCTGGGCTACGCGGCCGCGGGGGCCGTCGGGGCGGCCAGCACGATCGGGATGGCCGTCGCCGCGCCGCTGCTCGGGCGCGTGGTCGACCGGCGCGGGCTGCGGCCGGTGCTGGTCCTCACCAGCGCGTCCGCCGCGGTGTTCTGGGGCGTCGCGCACCTGCTGAGCTACCCCGCGCTGCTGGTGGGCGCGCTGCTCGCCGGGGTGCTGGGGATGCCGGTGTACTCGGTGATCCGCCAGTCGCTGGCCGCGATGGTGCCCGAGGAGCACCGCCGCCCGGCGTTCTCGCTCGACTCGATGTCGGTCGAGGTCTCCTACATCGTCGGGCCCGCGCTCGGCTCGCTGCTCGTGATCGGGCTGGGCAGCACCGCGGCGACGTGGGCGGTCGGCGCCGGCTGGGTCGCCTCGGGGATCGCCTTCTGGGTGCTCGACCCGCGCACCCGGGCGGGTTCGGCCGAGGACGACGGCCCGCCGCCGTCCGTGCGCACCTGGCTCGACCGGCGGCTGCTCGGCGCGCTGCTCGCCACCTCCGCCGCGGTGCTCGTGGTCTTCGGCACGGAGCTGTCGGTGATCGCGAGCGTGCAGGCGACCGGGCCGGTGTACGCGATCGCGCTGGTCAACGCCGTGTGGTGCCTGGCGTCGATCGTCGGGGGCTTCCTCTACGGCGCCGCGCGGCGGTCGTACCCGGTCTTCGCGCTGGTCGCGCTGCTCGGCCTCGCCACGCTGCCGGTGGCGCTGGGCGGGGTGTGGTGGAGCTTCGCGCTGCTCCTCGTGCCGGCCGGGCTGATGTGCGCGCCCGCGCTGGCGGCCACGTCGGAGGCGGTGAGCCGGCTGGCCCCGGAGGCCGCGCGCGGCGTCGTCACCGGGTTGCACGGCTCGGCCATCACGCTCGGCGCCGCCGCGGGCACCCCGCTCGCCGGGGTGCTGGTCGACGTGACGGGCCCGGCCGTGGCGGTGGTCGCGGTCGGGACGCTCGGCGTCGCGGCGGCCGGGGTGGCGGCGCTGCTCGCCGGCGCGCGCACGACGGAGCCGCCGCACCCGGGGGTGGCGGCGGCTCCGACGGTCTGAGCGTGCGGGTGGATCAGCCCTCGGCGGGCGCGATCCGCGAGCCGGTGCCCGGCGAGAAGACGTGCTCCTCGCCCGGGCGGATGCTCAGGTGGATGATCTCGCCCTTGCGCGGGGGCGTCCGGGCGTCGACGCGCACGGTGAGCAGCTTGCCGTCGCCGCCCGAGGGGCCGTCGTCGACCTTGAGGCTGCCGTAGGCGAACGCGTCGGACCCGAGCTCCTCCACCACGACGACCTCGAACGGGATGCCCTCGCCGTCGCCGACCACCGCGATCGACTCGGGACGGAACCCGAGGGTGGCCGTGCGCGCGCCCTCGGCCGACAGCGCCGAGCGGACCGAGCGCTGCAGCGGCAGGACGTGCCCGCCGATCTCCGCGCCCTCGTCGGTGACGGTGACGTCCGCCAGGTTCATCGCGGGCGAGCCGATGAAGCCGGCGACGAAGACGTTGTCGGGCCGGTCGTAGAGGTTGCGCGGGGTGTCGACCTGCTGGAGCAGCCCGTCCTTGAGCACCGCCACGCGGTCGCCCATCGTCATGGCCTCGACCTGGTCGTGGGTGACGTAGACGGTGGTGGTGGCCAGGCGCCGCTGCAGCGCCGCGATCTGGGTGCGGGTCTGCACGCGCAGCTTGGCGTCGAGGTTCGACAGCGGCTCGTCCATGAGGAAGACCTGCGGGCTGCGGACGATCGCGCGGCCCATCGCGACGCGCTGGCGCTGGCCGCCCGAGAGGGCCTTGGGCTTGCGGTCGAGGTAGCTGTCGAGGTCGAGGATCTTCGCGGCCTCCTCGACGCGCTTGCGGATCTCCTCCTTGCCCATGCCCGCGATCTTGAGCGCGAAGCCCATGTTGTCGGCCACGGTCATGTGCGGGTACAGCGCGTAGTTCTGGAACACCATCGCGATGTCGCGGTCCTTGGGCGGCAGGTGCGTGACGTCCTTGTCGCCGATCAGGATGCGCCCGCCGGTGACCTCCTCCAGCCCCGCGAGCATGCGCAGGGAGGTGGACTTCCCGCAGCCCGACGGGCCGACGAGGACGAGGAACTCGCCGTCGGTGATGTCGAGGTCGAGGGCGTCGACGGCGGGGTGCGCGGCACCCGGGTACGTGCGCGTGGCAGCGTCGAACGTGATGCTGGCCATGGGAGGTCCTCCAGGGGAGGTCGAGGGCGGGTGCGCCGGGCCCCCGGGGTGATCCCGGGCCTGCCTGCATGGTTGACCGGTCTGCAGGTCGACGACGACGCCCGATCACTGTGGCACGGGACACGTGCTCCGCGCCACAGCCGACCGGGTCCCCCGGAGGGCGCCCTCAGAGCGTGGCCGCCACCGTCTCCGCGATCTCGTAGGTGTTGAGCGCGGCGCCCTTGCGCAGGTTGTCGCCGCACACGAACAGCTCGAGCGTGTTCGGGAAGTCCAGCGCCTGCCGCACCCGGCCGACGACCGTCGGGTCGCCGCCCACCGCGTCGGCGGGCGTGGGCCACTGCCCGGCCGCCGGGTCGTCACGCAGCACGATCGTCGGCTGCGCGCCGAGGACCTTGTGCGCGGCGTCGACGCTCACCTCGCCCGCGAACGTGGCGTGCACCGCCAGCGCGTGCGTGGTGATCACCGGGACGCGGACGCAGGTGGCCGAGACCTTCAGGTCCGGGATGCCGAGGATCTTGCGCGACTCGTTGCGCACCTTGAGCTCCTCGGAGCTCCAGCCGTCGTCCTTCAGCGAGCCGGCCCAGGGCACCACGTTGAGCGCCAGCGGCGCCGGGAACGGCGACTCCGCGGGCAGCCCGGCCGCACTGATCGCCTCCGCCACGTCGCCCGCCCGCCTGCCCACGTCCTGGCCGGACACGGCCGACAGCTCGGCCTGCAGCCGGTCGATGCCGGGCTGGCCCGCGCCGGACGCCGCCTGGTAGGAGGCGACGACGAGCGCGGTGAGGCCGAACTCGCGATGCAGCGCGCCCATCGCGGCCATCATCGACAGCGTCGTGCAGTTGGGGTTCGCGATGATCCCCTTCGGCCGGTTCGCGGCCTCGTCGGCGTTGACCTCGGGCACCACCAGCGGCACCTCGGAGTCCATCCGGAACGCCCCGGAGTTGTCGACGGCCACCGCCCCGCGCGCCGCGGCGACCGGCGCCCACTCGGCGCTCACCGCGTCGGGCACGTCGAACAGCGCGATGTCGACGCCGTCGAACACCTCGGGCTCCAGCAGCCGGACGGTGACGTCCTCGCCGCGGACCCGCAGGACCTTGCCCGCCGACCGCGCCGAGGCGACGAGCCGGATCTCCGACCACGGCACGGTCTCGCGCGCGTCGATGATGTCGATCATCGTGGAACCCACCGCACCGGTGGCACCCACGATGGCCAGGACGGTCATCGCCCGGTCCCCGCGTGCACCACGGCCTGCTCGGCGCCGCCGAGCTCGAAGGCGTCGTGCAGCGCCTTGACCGCCGTGTCGAGCTGGTCGACGCGGCAGATCACCGAGATCCGGATCTCCGAGGTGTTCATCGTCTCGATGTTGATGCCGGCCTCGGACAGGGCCTCGCAGAAGGTGGCGGTCACACCGGGATGGTTGCGCATCCCCGCCCCGACCAGCGACACCTTTCCGACCTCCTCGTCGTGCAGGATCTGCGCGAACCCGATCTCCGGCTGCGCCGCGGTGAGCGCGGCGACCGCGCGCGTGCCGTCGACGCGGGGCAGCGTGAACGTGATGTCCGTGCGCTGCTCGGTGGTGCGGCTGATGTTCTGCAGGACCATGTCGATGTTGATGTCGGCGTCGGCGACCGTCCGGAAGATCCGCGCCGCCATGCCCGGGGTGTCCGGGACGTCGGTGACGGTGATCTTGGCTTCGGACCGGTCGTGCGCGACCCCGGTGATGATCGCGTTCTCCAAGGGGATCTCCTCGATCGAGCCGGTGACGAGCGAGCCCGGCTTGTCGGTGTACGAGCTGCGCACCCGCAGCGGGACGTTGTAGCGCCGGGCGTACTCGACGGCGCGCAGGTGCAGGACCTTCGCCCCGCACGCGGCCATCTCCAGCATCTCCTCGTAGGTGATCTGGTCGATGAGCTGCGCGTCGGGGACGATCCGCGGGTCGGCCGAGAAGATGCCGTCGACGTCGGTGTAGATCTCGCAGACGTCGGCCTCCAGGGCGGCGGCGAGCGCGACGGCGGTGGTGTCGGAGCCGCCGCGGCCCAGTGTCGTGACGTCCTTGGAGTCCTGGCTGACGCCCTGGAAGCCCGCCACGAGCACGATCGAGCCCTCGTCGAGGGCCTCGCGCAGGCGCTGCGGGTTGACGTTCACGATCCGCGCGTCGCCGTGCTTGGAGGTCGTCACCATCCCGGCCTGCGAGCCGGTGAACGAGCGGGCCTCGACGCCGAGCGCGTGGATCGCCATCGCGAGCAGCGCGTTGGAGATGCGCTCGCCGGAGGTCAGGAGCATGTCCAGCTCGCGCGGCGGCGGCGCCGGGGAGACCTGCTCGGCGAGGTCGAGGAGCTCGTCGGTGGTGTCGCCCATCGCCGAGGCGACGACGACCACGTCGTTGCCCTCCTTGTGCGCCCGGACGATCCGTTCCGCGACCTTCTTGATGCGGTCTGCATCCTGGACGGAGGATCCGCCGTACTTCTGCACGACGAGGGCCACGCCGACCTCCTTCAACCGGCGCGGCGGGAACTCCGCGCCCATGGGTCCGTCCGCCTGTTCAGGCGCTGGTCGGGTCCCGACAGTACCGGCACGCGGTGGCGGCGCCGACCGGGATGACGGACACCACAGCTCGTCCCTCTCCTCAGAAATGATGACGCAGCGCGCCGGTCGCAACACTCGCCGTGATCGCGGCGACGGTGGGGTGGTGGCCGGGAACCCCGCCCACCTCCCTGCTCATCGTGGAGTGCCCGTGCGTTCACCCCTGCTCCGTCACCTCCGCCGGACGACCCGGGCCGGCACCGCCGTCGCGGTCGCCGCCGCCGTCGCCGCCGGGCTCGCGCTCGGCGCCGGCACCGCGTCCGCGGCGACCACCGTCCGCGTCTCCGACGCCGACATCACCCGCGCGTGCGGGGCGACGACGCCGCTGTGCGAGTTCCAGCGCGACACCGGCACGGCGACCGTGGTGGACGGCAGCGGCGCCCCGGCGGGCACCGGCTACCTGCGCCTCGACACCCCGCTGGGCAACGACAAGGCGACGGTCTCGACCACGGCCTTCGCCGGGCGGAAGCTGTCGGAGATCACCGCGCTCGAGTACCGGACGTTCGTCGAGCAGGCGGGCACGAGCAACGGGCAGCAGGCCCCGGCGCTGAACATCGGCGTCACCACCCCGCAGGGCTTCACCACGCTGGTCTGGGAGCCCCTCTAGGCGCCGGCGGCGCCCCCGTGCCGGGCGCGCCCGTCACCTTCACCGTGACGAGCGGCAGCGCCGCCTTCGGCACGTCGGCCACGGCGAGCGCGACGACCGGCCCCACGGGCGCGGCCGTCAGCCCGGACCTGACCGCGGGCGCCACCGCAGGCCCGGTCGTGGTGACCGCCACCAGCGGCACCCTGACCACGACGTACGCCCTGACCGTGACACCCGCCCCGGTGGTGGGCCCGGCCCGCGCCGACGTGTCCGTCGCGCTCGCCGCACCGGCGACGGTCCGGCAGGGCGGGACCTTCACCGCGACCCTGACGGTGCGCAACGCCGGCCCGGCGACGGCGACGTCGGTCGCCTCGGGCATCACCGTGCCCAAGGGCCTGCGGATCACCGCGGGTGGCGGCGGGGCCGTGGCCCGCGACGGGCGGGCCGTCGGCTTCCTGGCCCCGTCGGTCGCGTCCGGGGCCACCGTCACCCACACCGTCACGGTCACCGTCGACCGGGGCGTGCGGGGCACGCAGACGCCGGCCGCGGCCGGCAGCCCGCTGCGGGTCGTCGACCCGAACCTGCGCAACGACGTCGCCACCGCCCGGACCACCGCGGGCTGACGCGCGGCAGGAGCAGGCGGCCGGTCACCGAGGGGGTGGCCGGCCGTCGGCGACCGGGGCCGGCTCAGCCGGCCCGGCGCACCAGGCGCACGACGACCGTGGTGATCGCGAACCAGATGACCGCGGCGGTGCCGTAGTTCAGGACGACGGCGAGCTTGGGCTCGGCGGGCTGGAACAGGTCCGACAGCCCGAGGTCGAAGGTGTTCGCGAGGTCGCGCACGAGCACGGTGAGCCCGTTCTCGGGGTTCGCGTCCAGCAGCGTGAGGACGATGAACACCACCAGGACGAGCACGATGGCCATGCCGATGATCCGCAGGACGTTGGCCAGGCCGTCGATGCCCCGCCGTGCCGTGGTGCCCACTGCCACTCGAACCCACCCTCGTAGACCTGCCGGACGATGACGGCCCATGGTGGCAGAACGCGCGGCCCGGCCCTACTCGTAAGTATCACCCGATCGGGTGGTCAGCGGACGGGAGGGGGGTTGCGGGCGTCCCGGGGTGTCGGGCTAGGGTCGACGGCGTGGCGCGCCTGCTCCTTGGTTGCCGCGGCGGGGTCTGACCGACCGGCCCCTCGTCGCGGGTTCTCGGCGTGCGCCGGTCGTCCCTGATCGGCCACCCCCCTGGAGCAGTGAATCCCGTGACCACCTCGCCCGACGCCGCAGTGTTCAACTCCTCTGCGTCCGCCTCGCAGAGCCGGCTGCGCACGCCGTCGCTCCCCGCGCCCGACGGCCAGCCCGTCTGGAACCCGCAGCGCGGCTCGCACCTGCCGGTCGACCGCTACCGCCCCTTCCACGAGCTGGTCGAGCCCGTGTCGCTGCCCGACCGCACCTGGCCGGACAAGCGGATCACCTCGGCCCCGCTGTGGTGCGCGGTCGACCTGCGCGACGGCAACCAGGCCCTGATCGACCCGATGAGCCCGAGCCGCAAGCGCCGCATGTTCGAGCTGCTCGTGCGCATGGGCTACAAGGAGATCGAGGTCGGCTTCCCGGCCGCGAGCCAGACCGACTTCGACTTCGTCCGCGAGATCATCGAGCAGGGCATGATCCCCGACGACGTCACCATCCAGGTGCTGACGCAGGCCCGCCCGGAGCTGATCGAGCGCACGTACGAGGCCTGCGAGGGCGCGCCGCGCGCGATCGTCCACCTCTACAACTCGACGTCGATCCTGCAGCGCCGGGTCGTCTTCCGCTCCGACCGCGCGGGCATCTCCAAGATCGCCACCGACGGGGCGGAGGAGGTGCTGCGGTTCAGCGAGAAGTACCCGGACACCGACTGGCGCTTCGAGTACTCGCCCGAGTCCTACACCGGTACCGAGCTGCAGTACGCCGTCGACGTCTGCAACGCCGTCAGCGAGATCTGGCAGCCGACGCCCGAGTCGCCGATGATCGTCAACCTGCCGGCGACGGTGGAGATGGCCACGCCCAACGTCTACGCCGACTCCATCGAGTGGATGCACCGCAACCTGGCCCGCCGCGACGGCATCGTGCTGAGCCTGCACCCGCACAACGACCGCGGCACCGGCGTGGCCGCCGCCGAGCTGGGCTACCAGGCCGGCGCCGACCGCATCGAGGGCTGCCTGTTCGGCAACGGCGAGCGCACCGGCAACGTCGACCTGGTGACGCTGGGGATGAACCTGTTCACCCAGGGCATCGACCCGCAGATCGACTTCTCCGACATCGACGAGATCCGCCGCACCGTCGAGTACTGCAACCAGCTGCCGGTGGCCGAGCGCCATCCGTGGGGCGGCGACCTGGTCTACACCGCGTTCTCCGGCAGCCACCAGGACGCGATCAACAAGGGCTTCGACGCGATGAAGGCCGGGGCCGCCGAGGCGGGCGTCGAGGTCGACGCCTACCGGTGGGAGGTGCCCTACCTGCCCGTCGACCCCAAGGACATCGGCCGCACCTACGAGGCCGTGATCCGGGTGAACTCGCAGTCGGGCAAGGGCGGCGTGGCCTACATCATGAAGGCCGAGCACCAGATGGACCTGCCCCGGCGGCTCCAGATGGAGTTCTCGAAGGTGATCCAGGAGGTCACCGACTCCGAGGGCGGCGAGGTCTCCCCCAAGGAGATGCGCGACGTCTTCGAGACCGAGTACCTCGACCGCGTCACCCCGCTCAAGCTCATCCGGCACCGGCTGACCAGCGACGGCGAGGGCACCGACGAGATCGTGGCCACCGTGCGCGTCGAGAACGACCTGCACGAGATCCACGGCCGCGGCAACGGCCCGCTCGCGGCGTTCGTCGACGGCCTGGCGGGCATCGGCTTCGACGTGCGGATCCTCGACTACCACGAGCACGCCCTGTCCGCGGGCGACGACGCCCGCGCCGCCGCCTACGTCGAGTGCACCGTGGAGGGCCAGGTCCTCTGGGGCGTCGGGGTCGACAGCTCGATCGTGAGCGCGTCGCTCAAGGCCGTGGTCTCGGCCGTCAACCGCGCGATGCGGTAGGCGCACCGATGACGGACCGGGCGGAGTACCGGCGTCTGCTGACCGAGGCCTACGACCTCGACAAGCCGCACGCCCCCGAGGCCGAGCTGGCGTCCCTGCGGGCGCAGGTGGAGGCCCACGGGACGCCCGCGCTGGAGCTGATGAGCGGCTCCGCCCGGTTCCTCGCGCCCCTGCTCGCCGCAGGGTTCGACGTCGACGGGGTCGACGCCTCGGCCGACATGCTCGCCGCCGCCGAGCGCCGCTGCGCCGGCCTCCCGCCGGGGTCGTTGCGGCAGTACCGGCAGGCGCTGCACGAGCTGGACCTGCCGCGCCGCTACGCGTTCGCGTTCTGCGTCGCCGGGTCGTTCGGGCTGGTCGTCCGCGACGAGGAGGTCGCCGGGTCCCTCACCCGGATCCGCGACCACCTGGTGCCCGGCGGGCGGGTGCTGCTGGAGGTGCAGACGCCGCCGGAGCGCGTCCGGCGCCTGCCCTGGAGCGGCACGTTCTGGCGGCGGCCCGACGGGGCCACGATCACGCTGCGCGGCACCGGCCGGTACGACCCGGCGACGCAGGTCGAGACGGCCGTCGGGGTCTACGAGCTGTTCGTCGACGGACGGCTGGTCGAGACGGAGCTCGACGAGTGGGTGCGCCGCTTCTGGACCCCCGACGCGATCACGGCGGCGGTGCGCGGCGCGGGCTTCGCCGACGTCGCGGTGGCCCGGCAGGACGACCTCCTGACGGTCACCGCGCGCCGACCCACCTGACTCAGCTCCGCGCGCCCTCGGCGAAGAACGCGGCCACCGCGGCCGCCGTCGGGAGGTCGTCGGCGTCGCGGAGGGCCCCGAAGGACGCGTTCCAGAACGGGCCCTCGCGCGGCGTCCACGGGCCGACGTAGGCGTAGGGCCCCGGGTGGCCGCCGTCGCCGGGCGAGACGCCGTAGTTGACCTCGTCGAGGGTGAGCGCGAGGTCGAAGTGCTCGGGCCACAGCACCGGTTCGACGCCGGGTGCGAAGGCGCGCAGCCCGGCGTCGCCGCGGGCGAACCAGTCCGCCAGCTCCGCCGCCGCCCCGGCGTCGACGACGACCTCGTCGTCGAGGTCGACGCCGGAGGAGTCGGGGTAGAGGCCGATCGGCGGCCCGGGGTCGACGCCCACGGTGGCGGCCAGCGCGCGGTAGGTGCCGGTCAGCGGGGCACGGACCCCGTCGCCGACGAGCTCGGTGCCGTCGACGCGCAGCGACCCGGCGACGCCGCCGAACCCGCCGGGCGTGACGCGCAGCCGGATGGTGCCGTGCGCGCGGTGCTGCGGCCCCGCGAGGAGCAGTTCGGCCACCCCGTGCAGGGAGCGGCGGGTCGGTGCGTCCATCGGTCCTCCCGTCCGGCACGGTGTGTGCCGACCCGGGGAGCCTGGCAGAGGGCGGCGACCTGTGGCCGCCGGCTACGCCGTCGCGAAGGGCTGGAGCGTGGCGTCGGCGCGGATGCCGGCGAACTCGCGGCTCCAGATCGCGAAGTACAGGACCTCCTCGTCGCTGCGCAGCGGCCAGCAGTGCGCCGGCACCTCGGGCGTCGCGCCGGTGTCGGTGCCCGCCACCCGCTCCGCGGCGAGCGCGGCCAGCACCGCGCCCGCACCCGAGCCGTCACCGAACTGCTCCTTGCCGCGCCACAGCAGGTCCTCGGGCAGCCAGCCCGTGAACGCCTCGCGCAGCAGCGCCTTCTCCGGGCGGCCGCCGGGGCGCTGCTTCCACTCCGGCGGCAGGGCGAGCGCCGTGCGCACGAGCGCCGCGTCGAGGAACGGCTCGCGCGCCTCGAGGCCGTGGAACATGGTCGTGCGGTCGCAGCGCTGCAGGTTGAGCCCGTGCAGCTGCTCCAGGCTGCGCACCAGCTCGGCGTGCAGGGCGTCGGGGTCGGCGAACTCGTCGGTGTGGACGTAGGAGTAGCCGGCGAACAGCTCGTCGGCGCCCTCCCCCGTGAGCACCACCTTCACCTCCTTCGACGCCTCCCGCGCCAGGAGCAGGTTGGGCACGGCGCTGCGGACGAGCGCCGGGTCGAAGTGCTCGATGACGGTGACGGCCTCGTCGAGTGCCTCCGCGACGGCGGCGGCGGTGACGACGACCTCGTGGTGGTCGCTGCCGATGTGCTCGGCGACGCGCGCGGCCGCGACCAGGTCGCCGCTGCCCGCCGTGCCGACGGCGAAGGTCGGCAGGACCTCGCCGCGCTCGCGGACCTCGCGGGCGGCGATGGCCGCCACGATCGCCGAGTCGAGGCCGCCGGAGAGGAAGACCCCGACGCCGACGTCGCTCATCATCCGCCTCCGCACCGCGGCGACGACGGCGTCGCGGACCTCGTCGAGCACGACGTCGTCCCACGTGTCGTGCTGCGCGCGGCGCGCGGGCCGGACCTCCACCGGCACGGCGTCGGCGAAGCGCACGACGCCCGCCCCCGGCGTCCACAGCGAGCCGGGCGGGAACGCCTCCACGCGCGGTCGGTCCTCGTCGTCGAAGGCGCGGAGCTCGCTGGCGAACAGGGTGACGCCACCGTCGGTCACCTGGTACAGGGGCTTGACCCCCATCGGGTCGCGCGCCACGAGCCCGCCGCCGTCGGCGGTGGCCATCGCGATCGCGAACATCCCGTCGAGCGTGGCGACGGCCGCGGGCCCGCCGCGCAGGACCGCGTGCAGCGCCGCCTCGGTGTCGGACCTCGACCGCAGCACCCCGTCGGGCAGCCTCGACGTGAGCCGCTCGTGGTTGTATATCTCGCCGTTGCCGACGATCCACGCGGTCTCGTCGAGGTCGGTGAGCGGCTGGTGCCCGCCGCTGACGTCGATGATGGACAGCCTCTGGTGCCCGAGCCACGCCCCGTCGACCGCGAGGACCCCGGTGTCGTCGGGCCCCCGGTGCCGCAGGCGGGCGAGCATGCGCTCGCACTTGTCGGGGTCGACGGCGCCGTAGGCGGCCACGATCCCGCACACGCTGTCCCACTTCCGTCGCCTCAGCGGCCGAGGACCTCCGTCACCGACCCGGGGAGGTCGGGGGCGGACGACGCGGCCAGTACGTCGTCCGACGCTACGGCCTCGACGCGGTGCGGGCGGATCCGGCCGTCGCGGATGTCCTCGGCGAAGTGGCAGGCCACGCGGTGCCCCTGGGCCGCGCCCTCGATGACGCGCAGCTCGGGGCGCTCGTCGTCGCAGCGCGTCTCCTGCCGCCACGGGCAGCGCGTGTGGAACCGGCAGCCGGGCGGCGGCGCGGCCGGGGAGGGCAGGTCGCCGGTGAGCAGGATGCGCTCGCGGCGGTCCTCCAGCTCCGGGTCGGGCACGGGCACCGCCGAGAGCAGGGCGCGCGTGTAGGGGTGCTGCGGGTCGTCGTAGAGCGCCTGCGACGGCGCCTCCTCGACGATCCCCCCGAGGTACATCACGCCGATCCGGTCGCTCACGTGCCGCACGACGGCGAGGTCGTGCGCGATCACGAGGTAGGTGAGGCCGAGCTCGCCCTGCAGGCGCCCCAGCAGGTTGAGCACCTGCGCCTGCACGGAGACGTCGAGCGCCGACACCGGTTCGTCGGCGACGATCAGGTCGGGCTCGACGCACAGCGCGCGGGCGATGCCGATGCGCTGGCGCTGGCCGCCGGAGAACTCGTGCGGGTAGCGCCGCAGCGACGACGCGGGCAGCCCGACCTGCTCCACGAGCTCGCGCAGCCGGGCGTCGTCGGCCTCCGGGCCCTTCGACAGGCCGTGCGCCTTGAGCCCCTCCAGCAGCAGCGACTCCACGGACTGGCGCGGGTCGAGCGAGGACAGCGGGTCCTGGAAGACCATCTGGAAGCGCCGGCGCCTGCGCCGCAGCTCCTCGCCCTTGAGCGAGGCGATGTCGGTGCCGTCGAAGACGATCTGCCCCGACGTCGGGTCCTCCAGCCGCAGGATCGCCCGGCCCAGCGTCGACTTGCCGCAGCCGGACTCGCCGACCAGGCCGTAGGTCTCGCCGCGCTCGATGCGCAGCGAGACGCCGTCGACGGCGTAGACGTGGCCGACGGTGCGGTCCAGGACGAGCCCGCGCTTGATCGGGAAGTGCACGGCGACGTCGCGGACGTCGAGCAGCGGCTCGGTGGTCGTCATCTCGCTCATTCCGCGGTCGCCGGCACGGGGTTGAAGCAGCGCAGCAGCCGCCCGCCGGTGGTCTCGGCCTCCGGCGTGATGGTCCGGCACGTCTCGATCGCGCGCGGGCAGCGGGGGGCGAACGCGCACGCGCTCGTCCACGGCAGGTTGTCGGCGACCGAGCCGGGGATGGCGGCGAGGTCCTCGCCCGCCGGCGCGTCGAGCCGCGGGATCGAGCCGAGCAGCCCGTTGGTGTACGGGTGGCGCGGCGTGGCGAAGAGCCGGTGGCGCTGCGCCCGTTCGACGATGCGCCCGCCGTAGAGCACGTTGACCGTCTCGCACAGCCCGGCGACGACGCCCAGGTCGTGGGTGATCATGACGAGCGCGGCGCCGGTGTCGCGCACCATCTCCTTGAGCAGCTCCAGGATCTGCGCCTGGATCGTCACGTCGAGCGCGGTGGTCGGCTCGTCGGCGATGAGCAGCTTGGGCCGGCAGGCCAGCGCGATGGCGATCAGCGCGCGCTGGCGCATGCCGCCGGAGAGCTGGTGGGGGTAGGAGTCCAGGCGCCGCCGCGGGTCGGGGATGCCGACGCGGTCGAGCCACTCGGCCGCCTCGGTGCGCGCGGCCTCCTTCTTCAGGCCGCGGTGGCGCGTGAGCACCTCGGTGACCTGCACCCCGATCGGCACCACCGGGTTGAGCGAGGACAGCGGGTCCTGGAAGACCATCGACAGGTCGCGCCCGCGCTTCTCCCGCATCGCGCTCTCGGGCAGCGTCAGCAGGTCGACGCCGTCCATCATCGCGCTGCCGCCGACCTTCACCCCGCGGGCGGGCAGCAGCCGCGTGATCGCCATCGAGGTGACGGACTTGCCGCAGCCCGACTCCCCCACCAGGCCGACGATCTGCCCGGGCAGGACGTCGAAGCTGACGCCGTCGACGGCGACGGTGTCGGGCTCGCCGCGCCGGGTGAACGCGACGCGCAGGTCGCGCACCGACAGCAGCGGCTCGGTGGTCGGCGACCCGCCCGGCGTCCTCTGCAGCGCGGCGGTCATCGGCTCCCCTTCGGGTCGAGGGCCTCGCGCAGCGACTCGCCCAGCAGCGTGAAGCCCAGCGCGATGACGATGATCGCCGCCGCGGGCCACAGCGCGAGCGCGGGCCGCACCTCGAGCAGGGGCTGCGCCTGGGCCAGCATCAGGCCCCACTCGGCGCGGCCCGGGTCGGCGTCGCCGAGCCCGAGGAACGACAGCGCGGCGGCGTCGAGGATGGAGGTGGCGAGCGTCAGCGTCGCCTGGACGACGACCGGTCCGATCGCGTTGGGCAGCATGTGCCGCAGCACGACCGCGGGCCGCTTGACGCCCAGCGCAGTCGCCGCGATCACGTGGTCGCTCCCGCGCTGTCCGAGCATCGACCCGCGCAGCAGCCGCGCGAAGATCGGCACGCCGACGATCGACACGGCGATGATCACCGACGTCTGCGACGGGCTGGCGAACAGCGCGGCCACCGAGATCGCCAGCAGCAGGCTCGGGATGGCCAGCAGCACGTCGGTGACGCGCATGAGGACGGTGTCGACCCAGCCGCCGAACGCGCCCGCGAGCGTGCCGATGACGACTCCGACGACGAGCCCGATGAGCGTGGCGAGCACGCCGACCAGCAGGGTCTGCTGCGCGGCGAGCAGGAAGCGGGAGAAGAAGTCGCGGCCGAGCTGGTCGCTGCCGAGCGGGAAGCCCTCCTGCGGGCCCGGGATGGAGCCGGGGCGCAGGTCGGCCTGCAGCTGCGGGAACGACTCGGTGGCCGAGTGCGGCGCGAGGAACGGCGCGAACACCGCGACCAGCACGAACACGCCGACGATCACCGCACCGGTGATGGCGACCGGGTCGCGCCGCAGCCGGCGGAAGGCCTCGGAGGTGAGGCTGCGACCGCCCGCGAGGTCGTCGACGCGCTTGCGGCGCCGCTGTGCGTACGTGGTGGCGTTCACGAGAGCCTCACCCGCGGGTCGATGACCGCGTACGAGAGGTCGACGACCAGGTTGACGAGCACGTACACCAGCGCCCCCAGGAGCAGGATGGCCTGCAGGCGCGGGTAGTCGCGCAGGGTGATGGCGTCGGCGAGCAGGGTCCCGATGCCGCCCCAGACGAACACCCGCTCGGTGAGCACGGCCCCGGCGAGGAGCAGCCCGACCTGCAGGCCGATCGTCGTCGACACCGGGAGCAGGGCGTTGCGCAGGACGTGCCGCCCGCGGACGGTGCCGGGCGCGAGGCCCTTGGAGTTGGCCGTGCGCACGAAGTCGGCGCCGAGCACCTCGAGCACGGACGCGCGCGTGATGCGCACGATCACCGCGAGCGGGATCGTCGCCAGCGCGACGGCCGGCAGCACCAGGTGCGACAGGGCGTCGAGGCTGGCGTCGAACTCGCGGGTGAGGAACCCGTCGAGCACGGCGAACCCGGTGACGTTCGTGGCGTCGACGGCGACGGACTGGCGCCCCGACGGCGGGAACAGCCCGAGCTCGACCGCGAACACCGCCTTGAGGATGTAGCCCAGGAAGAACACCGGCACGGCGACGCCGACGAGCGTGCCGATGACGGTCACGACGTCGAGCGGGCGGCCGCGCCGGCGGGCGGCCACGTAGCCGAGCGGGATGCCCAGCACCACGGCGATCACGAGCGCGGCGATCGACAGCTCGATCGTGGCGGGCAGCGCCCGGCCGATCTCGGTGAGCACCGGCTCGCCGGTGATCGTCGAGGTGCCGAAGTCACCCGTGACCACCCGGCCCAGGAACTGGGCGTACTGCACCGGGATCGGCTGGTCGAGCCCGAGCACCCGCTCCAGGTTCGCCACGGACTCCGGTGTCGCGCGGTCGCCGAGGAACGCCGTCGCCGGCCCGCCGGGCAGGCTCCGCAGCCAGGCGAAGACCAGCACGGACAGCAGCAGCAGCGTCGGGATCACCTGCAGCAGCCGCCGCACGATGAACCTCAGCATGGTCCCCCCTCCTCCCCGAACCGCGGACGCACGAGGGTGGCACCGCCCGGTCGAGCGGTGCCACCCGGGTGTCGTCCGTCAGTTCTTGCTGACCGTCAGGAAGCGCTCGTCGGTCAGCGGGGAGGGGATCAGGCCGGTGACGGCCTCGGAGACCACGACCGCAGGCGGTGAGCTGGAGATCGGGACCGCCGGCAGGTAGGCCATGATGTCGCGGTTGACCTGCTTGTACGCCGCCTCCTTGGCCGCGGGGTCCACCGTGGCGTCGGCGGCGGTGATGGCACTGAACAGCGCCTCGTTGGTGAACCCGAACTCCGGCTTGGCCGCACCGAAGAACGTGCCGACGAAGTTGCCCGCGTCGTTGTAGTCACCGGTCCAGCCGATGATGTGCAGGTCCTGCACGCCGTTGACGTTCACCGAGTCGAGGTACCCACCGGCCCAGGGCTGCGCCACCGGGTTGACGGTGATCCCGACCTGGCGCAGGTTCTCCGACAGCGCCGTGAAGATGTTGGTCGGGTTCGGCATGTAGGGCCGGGTGACCTCGGTCGGGTAGTAGAAGTTCAGCGTCAGGTTCGACTGCCCGGCCTCGGCCAGCAGCGCCCGCGCCCGCTCCGGGTCGTACGGGATGGGGGCGATGTCGTCGGCGTAGCCCGCCACGGTGTCGGGCATGAACTGCGTGGCGACCGTGGCGCCCTCGGGCAGCTGGTTGCGCACCAGCGACTCGCGGTCGAGCGCGTAGCCGATCGCCTGGCGGACGCGGACGTCCTGCAGCGCCGGGTTGTTCTTCTGGTTGATGCCCAGGTAGAGGACGTTGAACGGCGGGCGCACCAGCACCTGGTTGCCGTCGGCCTCCAGCGCGTCCCAGTCGGCCGGGCTCGGCAGGTCGTAACCGTCGATCGTGCCGGCCTGGAGCTCCTGGCGCCGCGCGTTCTCGTCGGGGATGACCCGGAAGATCAGCCGCTCCAGCTGGGCCGGCTCGCCCCAGTACTCGTCGTTGCGCACGAGGGTGATGACGCCCCCGGCACGGTCGTAGCTCTCGAACTTGAACGGACCGGTGCCCGTCGGGTGCTCGTTCGCGTAGGCGCTGTAGCTGAACGCCTCGCCGCTCTGGGTGATCGTGTCGGCGTCGTACTGCTGCAGCGCGGTGGGGCTGGAGATCGACAGCGAGGTCAGGCCGAACGCCGCGGGGAAGGCGCCCTTGTTGCGGTTCAGCGTGACGACCGCCTGGTTCGGCGCGGGGGCCGCGCACGAGTTGTAGACCGGGTCACCGCCGCCCGCCAGGTTGTTGGCGTAGCCGCCGAACGTGTCGGTGTAGTAGATCGCCTGGCTCTGCGCGGCCTCGCTGGGGAGGTTGTACCAGCGGTCGAAGTTGAAGCAGACCGCGGCGGCGTCGAACGGGGTGCCGTCGTGGAACGTGACGCCCTCGCGGAGCGTGAACGTCCACTGGGTGCCGTCGGCGTTCGGCGTCCACTCGGTGGCCAGGCCCGGCGCGAGGTCGGAGGTGCCCTGCGCGTAGGTGATCAGCGTGTCGAACATCTGCCGGGCGGGACGGAACGTCTCGCCGTCCGTGGCGAAGATCGGGTCGAAGTTGTCCGGCGCACCGGGCGCACCGAACACCAGCGTCCCGCCGCTCTCGCCGGAACCGCCCGCGGCGGCACCGTCGTCGCGCTCGGAGGTGGCGCAGGCGGCAAGGGTCACGGCGAGCAGGCCCGCGGTCAGGGCGGCGGACAGTCGTCGGGCAGATCTCATGGACGGCACCTCTTCGTAGGAGACCCGCGAACGGTAATGGGGCCTCGTACTCAGCGGTAGGCGTGCGAGTCACGGTTGGGCTACGACCGTGCGGCTCCGGTGACGAGCCGGTGCCGGTGCGTCACGCGGGGTCGAACTCGCCCGCCTTGACGCCGAGGACGAACGCCCGCCACTCGTCGGGGGTGAAGGACAGCGCGGCCCGGCGCTCGACGTCCTTCGTGTCGCGCACGATGACCGATCCGTCTGGAGACTGCCCGACCTCGACGCAGTTCCCGAGGTTGCAGTAGCTGCTGGTCCGGTACTCGATCACGGGGTGTGGGCCTTCCTCGGGGGAGCGAACTTGTCCTGGTAACGACGCAGCTCGGCCCGCGATTCGTCGGGGGACAGCGCGTGCCGCAGCGCGTCGGAGAGCACATCCTGATACAGATCCACATCGGACTCGGTGTCGAGGTAGGCCTCGCCCGCGTGGCCCTCGATGTAGACGACGTCCGACCCCATCTCCTGCGGGATCTCGAGCAGGACGAAGTGCCCGGAGTGCGCGCGCAGGATGTCGGCACCGAAGGGAAGCACCAACACCGAGACCGTCGGCAGCTCCGACACGTCGAGCAGGTGCTGCAACTGTGCATGCATGGTCTCCGGGCCGCCGACGGGTCGGCACAGCACCGCCTCGTCGAGGACCGCGACCAGCTCCAGCGGCGGCGGGTCGGAGCGGCGCAGCGCCTGCTGACGCAGGAGACGCAGCCGGACGAGACGGTCGATCTCGGCGGGAAGGTGCTGCGGGAGCAGCGCCGTGAGGACCGCGGTGGCGTACTCCCGGGTCTGCAGCAGCCCGTGGACGACGGTGATGTCGAACGAGCGCACGGCCGTCGCGTCGTTCTCGAGCGCGGTGTAGCGACCCGGCGAGTCCATCACGTACCGCTCCGGCGCCACACCGTCGGTCAGCGGCTCCCACCACCCGTGCTGGCGGCCGTCCTTCACCAGCCGCAGCAGCATGTCCTGCTCCGTGTCGGAGGTGACGCCGTAGATGCGCATCAGCTCGCGGACGTCGGGCACCTTCGGCACCCCCTTGCCCGTCTCCAGGCGCGAGATCTTCGACGTCGAGCAGGTCATCAGCTCGGCGACGTCGTCGAGCGTCAGCCCGGTCTTGGCCCGGAGCCGGCGCAGCTCGGCGCCCAGGCGCCGACGGGAGCCGACGGGGCTCTGCGGTGCCGCCACGATCGCCTCCCACGAAAATTGCAATTGCATCAGGCACTGTCGTGCGGCAATCTAAGCACCAGCACCCGTAGTGGTGAAGTCGCCACCCCGGGTGGCTCGCACTTCCCGTCCCGGCCGCGCCGGGAACCTGCGACGCCGGCGACCGCCGGTCGGTCCGTCACGGGGAAGGAGCACGACGATGTCCGCCAAGAAGATCCGTCGCTCGGCCGCGGTACCGGGGCGGTGGTCCCCGTGATCATCACCCTGATCGTCGTCGGCCTCGGCGCGCTCGCGCTGATCGCCGTCGTCGTCGGTGTCGTCGACGCGACCCAGGCCGCGGCCTGGCGCGAGGTCGCGGCCCGGCGCCGCGAGCAGTGGTACGCCCGCCGTCCGGAGTTCCACGGCGTCGACTCCGACGCCGCGGACGAGGACTGAACCCGGGCGCGGAGAACGGCCGCCGCTACAGCGCGCGGCGGCCGGACAGGGCCCGGCCGAGCGTGAGCTCGTCGGCGAACTCCAGGTCGCCGCCCATCGGCAGGCCCGACGCGAGCCGGGTGACCGACAGCCCGGGGAAGTCGCGCAGCAGCCGCACGAGGTAGGTGGCCGTGGCCTCGCCCTCGGTGTTGGGGTCGGTCGCGATGATCACCTCGGCGATGTCGGCCTCGTCCGACGCCGGACCGGTGCCGCCCAGCCGGGCGAGCAGCTCGCGGATGCGCAGCCCGTCCGGGCCGACGCCCGCCAGCGGGTCGAGCGCGCCGCCGAGCACGTGGTAGCGGCCCTTGAACTCGCGGGTGCGCTCCACCGCCAGCACGTCCTTGGGCTCCTCCACGACGCAGACGATCGTGGGGTCGCGCCGCG
Source organism: Pseudonocardia broussonetiae (assembly GCF_013155125.1). Taxonomy (NCBI): domain Bacteria; kingdom Bacillati; phylum Actinomycetota; class Actinomycetes; order Pseudonocardiales; family Pseudonocardiaceae; genus Pseudonocardia; species Pseudonocardia broussonetiae. The sequence continues at coordinate 1,273,175 of NZ_CP053564.1, forward strand.
CGTCGGCGCAGTAGCGGCAGCGCTCGGCGGCCGAGACGTTGCCGCAGACCTCGCAGAACATGACGCCCTGCTTGACCTTCTGCAGCACGTCCTGCAGCCGCGTGACGTCGACCGGGTCGGCCGCGAGCAGGTGGAACGCGATGCGCTGCGCGCTCTTCGGGCCGACGCCGGGCAGCCGGCCCAGCTCGTCGATCAGGTCCTGGACCGGACCCTCGAACACCTCAGGCGCCCGGCAGCCCGAGGCCGCCGCTCATGTCGAGGCCGCCGGCGAGCGGGCCCATCTTCTGCGCCTGCAGCTCCTGCGCGGCGCGGGCCGCGTCGTGCAGCGCGCCGACGAGCAGGTCCTGCAGCGTCTCGACGTCGTCGGGGTCGACGACCTTCGGGTCGATCTTCACGGCCTGCACCTCACCCGCCGCCGTCATGCGGACGTGCACGAGCCCGTTGCCCGCCTGGCCGACCACCTCCGCGCTGGCCAGCTCGGCCTGCGCGGACATGAGCTGCTCCTGCATCTTCTGCGCCTGCTGCATCAACTGCTGGATGTCGAGTTCCCCCGGGTTCACGGCGTCGGCTCCTCGGTTCGTGGCGCGGGCGGGTCCCCACCAGCCTACGGACGCCCGGCGCCCCGCCGTGGCCGGGCCGTCACGAGCGCGTGCGGTTCACCAGCCACGCGGCGATCTCCACGGCGACGACCCCCACGGCCGCGATGCCCAGCCCCGTCAGCAGCGTCGGCGGGTGGCCCGGGTCGAGCTGCCAGAACCCCTGACCGAAGACGATCGGCAGGAACAGCGCGTAGCAGAAGGCCCCGATCGCCGCGGCGATCATGACGAGCTTCCACCAGACGTAGGGCCGGGCGACGACGACGAGCACCCACGTCGCCACGGCGTAGAGCGCCACGACGGCCGCGGTGCTCTGCTGGATCTCGGTGGCGCTCGTGTCGGTGCGCACGACCAGGTAGGTGGTGAACGTGACGACGCCCGCGATCGCCCCGGACGGGATCGACAGCCGCAGCACCCGCCGCACGAACCCGGTGCGCGCCCGTTCGGCGTTGGGCGCGAGCGCGAGGAAGAACGCGGGGATGCCGATCGTCAGGGAGCCGATCAGCGTCAGGTGCCGGGGCAGGAACGGGTACGGCACGCCGATCGCGCCGATCGCGATGGCCAGGAAGACCGAGTAGACGGTCTTGGTGAGGAACAGGTTGGCGACGCGCTCGATGTTGCCGATGACCCGCCGGCCCTCGGCGACGACGTGCGGGAGCGTGGCGAACGAGTTGTCCAGCAGCACGATCTGCGCGACGGCCCGCGTGGCCGGGCTGCCCGAGCCCATCGCGACGCCGATGTCGGCGTCCTTGAGCGCGAGGACGTCGTTCACGCCGTCGCCGGTCATCGCGACGGTGTGCCCGCGGGCCTGCAGCGCGGCGACCATCTCCCGCTTCTGCGCGGGCGTCACGCGGCCGAAGACGGTGCCGGCCTCCAGGCGGTCGGCGAGGTCGGCGTCGGTGAGCGTGCGGGCGTCGACGGGGGCGTCGGCGCGGGGCAGGTCGAGCGACGCGGCGACGGCCCCGACCGACAGCGCGTTGTCGCCGGAGATGACCTTGACCTCGACGTCCTGCTCGGCGAAGTAGGCGAGCGTCCCCGCCGCCTCGGGCCGCACGCGCTGCTCCAGGACCACCAGCGCGGCCGGCTCGACCGGCCCGTCGGCCTCGGGGCGGCGCCCGAGCAGCAGCACGCGCAGCCCGGTGGAGCCGATCCGCTCGGCCTCGACGCGCTCGGCGGCGTCCTCGGGCAGCAGGACGTCGGCGGCGCCGAGGACCCACTCGCCGCGGCCGTCGAACGTCGCGCCGCCCCACTTGCGGGCCGAGGAGAACGGGACCGTCGCGGTCCGCGTCCAGCCGGGGTCGGGGCAGCCCTCGGCGACGGCGACGAGGCTCGCGTTGGGGCGCGGGTCGGCGGCGCCGAGCGCGCCGAGCGCCGCCCGCACGTCGGGCCCGTCGGGGCGGACCTCGGCGAGCCGCATCCCGTTCTCGGTGAGCGTGCCGGTCTTGTCGGCGCAGACGACGTCGACGCGCGCGAGCCCCTCGATCGCCGGGAGCTCCTGCACCAGGCACTGCCGCGCGCCGAGCCGGACCACGCCGACCGCGAACGCGATGCTCGTGAGCAGCACCAGCCCCTCGGGGACCATCGGCACGAGCGCCGCGACCATGCCGCGCAGCGCGTCGTCGACCTCGGCGCCCGCGGTGCGGAACTGGCTCCAGATGATGAGGACGGCGGCCGGCACGAGCAGCCAGGTGATGACCCGCAGGATCGTGTCGATGCCCGAGCGGAGCTCCGAGCCGACGAGGGTGAAGCGGCTGGCCTCCTCGGCGAGCTGCGCGGCGTAGGCCTCGCGGCCGACCTTCGTGGCCCGCTGCGCGCCGCCGCCGACGGTGACGAAGCTGCCCGAGAGCAGCGGGTCGCCCGGCTGCTTGTGCACGGCGTCGGACTCGCCGGTGAGCAGCGACTCGTCGACCTCCAGCCCCTCGGCGGCGAGCACCACCCCGTCGACGACGATCTTGTCGCCGGGCCCGAGGTCGATGACGTCGTCCAGCACCACCTCGCCGGGCGCGAGCTCGACCACGACGCCGTCGCGGCGCACCCGCGGGCGGGCCTCGCCGACGATCGCGAGCCGCTCCAGCGTCCGCTTGGCCCGCAGCTCCTGCACGATGCCGATCAGCGTGTTGATGATGATGACGAAGCCGAACAGCCCGTCCTGGATCGGGCCGATCACCAGGATCACCGCGAACAGGACGCCGACGATGGCGTTGAAGCGGGTCAGGACGTTGGCGCGGACGATCTCGCCGATGCTGCGGCTCGCGCGCGAGGGGACGTCGTTGGTCCTCCCCGCGGCCACGCGCTCGGCGACCTGCGCCGCGGTGAGGCCGTGCAGGACGTCGGGCTCGGCAACCGTCACGTGGGCGGAGCCTACGCAGGGGCGCCAGGGCGCCGGATCGGACTTTCGGTCGACGCCTCAGCGCTGGTCGAGCGCCCGCGCCCCCAGCTGCGAGGTGAGGAGCTCGATGGCCATCTCCTCGGGGTCGCGCCTCTCGGCGGGGCTGGTGGTCGCGCCGGCCGCGGCCTCGGCGAGCATCGACTCCTCGTCGTCGGGCGGGGCGTCCTCGGGCGCGGGCTCGGGGGGCAGCGGCTCGCCGCCGGCGTCGTCGGTGGCCCCGGCGGTGGAGCGGCGCGTGGGCGGGGGGCGGGTCGGGCGGCGGGGCGCGGCGGCCGGCTGCGGCGAGGCCTGCCCGCCGCGCGCGGCGGGCGGGGGCGCGGGGTCGCCGTGCTCGCAGCGGACCCGCCACTGCACGCCGAGCACGGCGTGCAGCGACTCGGCGATGACCTCGGTGTTGCTCTGCTCGGACAGCAGCCGCGCGAGCGGGGCCGTGCCGATGCTGAGGACAAGGGTGTCGCCCTCGACGGCCCGGACCGTGGCGCTGACGAGCAGCGCCGCCGTGCGCTTCTTGCGGTCCTTGGCGGCGGCGAGGATCTCGGGCCAGACGCGGCGGACGGCGGCGGCGTCGAGGGAGGCGGCCGCGGGGCGCGTCTGCCGGGGCTCGTCCTGCGGCTCGGCCACGGGCGGCTCGACGGGGGCAGGGCGCGCGGCCGCCGGCCGCTCCGGCGCCGGGCGCTCGAAAGCCGGACGTTCGACGGCCGGGGGTTCGGGCGCAGGACGTTCGGCGGCCGGGCGTGCGGGTGCCGGGCGCTCGGCGGCGGGGCGACCCGGGGCTGCGCGTTCCGGGGCTGCGCGTTCCGGGGCTGCGCGTTCCGGTGCCGGGTGCTGGGCCGCCGGACGTTCGGGAGCAGGCGGCTCGGCCGCGGGGCGGCCGGCGTCCGGGCGGCCGGCGTCGGGGCGGGACGGCGCGGACCGTTCGACCGGCGGGCGGACCGGCTCCACGCGCGAGGGCTCGGCCGTCGAGGGCGAGACCGTCGTGGGAGCCGCCGTCGCGGGAGCCGCCGCGGCGGGAGCGGACGGCGCCGGGGCGCTCGGAGCCACCGCGGCGGCCGGGGCCTCCGCGGTGCGCTCGCTGGGGCGGCGGAACCGCGGTGCCGCTCCCCCGTCGCCCTCCCCACCGCCCCGGGGCGAGGAGGCGATGTCGTTGCGCCGCTCGATGCGCTCGAGCCGCTCGAGCAGCCCGGCGTCGGCGGTGCTGGCCGCGGGCAGCAGCATCCGCGCGCACAGCAGCTCGAGCAGCAGCCGCGGGGCGGTGGCGCCGCGCATCTCGACGAGGCCGGTGTGCACGATCTCGCCGTAGCGGGCGAGCGTGGCCGGGCCGATCCGGTCGGCCTGCTCGACCATCCGCGCGACCTCGTCGGCGGCGGCCTCCACCAGCCCGCGCTCCGCGGCCTCGGGCACGGCCTGGAGCAGCGTGACGTCGCGCAGGCGCTGGAGGAGGTCGGAGGCGAAGCGGCGCGGGTCGTGGCCGGCCTCGACCAGCTTGTCGACGGTCTCGAAGACCACCGCGCGGTCGCCGGCCGCGAGGGCGTCGACCATGTCGTCGATCAGGGCGACGTCGGTGACGCCGAGCAGCGCCACCGCCCGCTCGTAGGTGACGCCCTCGGGCCCGGCGCCGGCGAGGAGCTGGTCGAGCACCGACAGCGAGTCGCGCGCCGAGCCGCCGCCCGCGCGGATGACCAGCGGGTACACGGCGGGCGCGACGACCGCGCCCTCGTCGGCGCAGATGCTCTCCATGAGCCGGCGCAGCGTGCCCGGGGGGATCAGCCGGAACGGGTAGTGGTGCGTGCGCGAGCGGATGGTCGGCAGGACCTTGTCCGGCTCGGTCGTGGCGAACACGAAGACGAGGTGCTCCGGCGGCTCCTCCACGATCTTGAGCAGGGCGTTGAAGCCCTGCGTGGTGATCATGTGGGCCTCGTCGACGATGAACACGCGGTAGCGCGACTCCGCGGGCGCGAAGAACGCGCGGTCGCGCAGCTCGCGCGTGTCGTCGACACCTCCGTGGGAGGCGGCGTCGAGCTCGGTGACGTCGATGTTGCCCGGCCCGCCCGGCGCGAGCGCGACGCAGGACGCGCAGACCCCGCACGGGTCGGGCGTCGGGCCCTGCTCGCAGTTGAGCGAGCGCGCGAGGATGCGGGCGCTGGAGGTCTTGCCGCAGCCGCGGGGCCCGGAGAACAGGTACGCGTGGTTGATCCGGCCGGCCGCGAGGGCGGTGCTCAGCGGTTCGGTGACGTGCTCCTGCCCGACGACCTCGGCGAACGTCGCCGGGCGGTACTTGCGGTACAGAGCCAGCGCCACGCCGCGAGGCTACCGACCGGGTCCGACAGCCCGCCCGGCGGGAGAAAGTAGGCGGGCCCCGCGCACCCGCCAGAGCCTGTTGACCCTTGCTGCCTTCCGGCCCTGGGGGAGTTCACAGGATGGGCGTCACGCGGGACCCGGGTACGAGTGTAGAGCCGGGTCGGGCGGCCGTGACGGGGAGGCTATGCTTCTCGTCGTTGGAGGATTCGCCTAGTGGCCTATGGCGCACGCTTGGAAAGCGTGTTGGGTTCACGCCCTCGGGGGTTCGAATCCCCCATCCTCCGCAGGTGGAGCCGGGTGTCCCGCAGGTCGGGGCACCCGGTTCCGTCGTTGTGGGCCCGCATCTCCTCGATCGTGTCCGGCGGCGGTCGGGATGATCCGCGCATGATCGAGTCCACCCCGGCCGTGCGGCCCGCGACGTCCGCCGACCGGGCGCGGGCCGCGCAGGTGCTGGCGGCGGCCTTCGCCGACGACCCCCTGTTCCTCCACGTGCTCCCCCTCGGCGCCCGCCGCCGCGCGGAGCGGCTGCGCCGCTTCTTCGACCTGGAGGTGCAGCGCAGCGAGCGCACCGGCGGTACGTGGGCGGCCGCCGACGGCGCGGGCACGGCCGTCTGGTTCCCACCGGGGACGTGGCGGCCCACCGCGCGGGAGGTGCTGCGGGAGGCACCGGCCGTCGTCCGCGTCCTCGGCCGGGAGGCGCCGCGGGCGCTGCGCGTCCAGGCGGCGCTGCAGCGCCACCACCCGTCGGCACCGCACTGGTACCTCCTCGCCCTCGCCACCGAGCCCGGCCGGCAGGGCGGCGGCGTCGGGACGGCGCTGCTGCGCCCGGTCCTCGAGCGCTGCGACCGGGACCGGGTGCCCGCCTACCTCGAGGCGACCACCGAGCGCAGCCGCAGGCTCTACCTCCGGCACGGGTTCCGGGACGCGGAGCCGCTGCACCTCCCGGGCGGCCCGCCCGTGCACCCGATGTGGCGCGACCCGCGCTGACGGCGGAGGCGGTCAGATCGGTCACCGTCCGTGGCCGTCGGGGCGCGTGCGTCGCTAGCCTCGGTCGTGGTCCCGCGAGCCGCGGCACCCCGGACGAGTGCGTCGTACCCGGCACGACGACGACGCGGCACCGGAGGTGCGTCATGGCGTGGATCGTGCTCGTCGTCTCGGGAGTGCTGGAGACCGTCTGGGCGTCGGCCCTGTCGCGGTCGGCCGGCCTCACCCGGCTCGTCCCGTCGCTCGTGTTCGGGATCGCCCTGGTCCTGAGCATGGCGGGGCTGGCCTACGCGCTGCGGACCCTTCCCGTCGGCACCGGTTACGCCGTCTGGGTCGGCATCGGGGCGGTGGGTACCGCCGCCTTTGGCATGGCGGTGCTCGGCGAACCGGTGACGACCGCCCGATTGCTGTGCCTGCTGCTCATCGTGGGCGGAGTGGTCGGCCTCAAGTTCCTCCATTAGGCCCAGCAGTCACAAGATCAGGTCACGAAAACCTCACGCTCGGGTGATGTGCGCATGGGCCGGATCATCACAGGGAACTCACCCTCAGCGGGTCGTCGAGCGCGGCCTCAGGGGCAAACATGGAGGATTTCTGATGGGCATTCTGGGCTGGATCATCGTGGGTGGCCTGATGGGCGCACTGGCCAAGGCCATCATGCCGGGCAACGACCCGGGCGGCATCATCGTCACGATCATCATCGGCATCGTCGGCGGCCTGCTGGGCGGCTTCATCGGATCCGCGCTGTTCGGCGTCTCGACGGGTGGCTTCTTCGACATCCGCACCTGGCTGATCGCCCTCGTCGGTGCCCTGCTGCTTCTGGGCATCTACCGCGTGGTCGCCGGACGCCGGAGCGTTCGACACTGACCTCGTTCCACACCGAAGGCCCCGTCCCCTCCCGGGACGGGGCCTTCGGCCTGTCCGGGCCCATGATGGGCCGGTGATCCCCGGCGCGGTGACGGTCCGCCTGCTGCTCGCGCTGGCCTGCCTCGCCGTTCCGGCCTGGGTGCTGGCGACGCGCTGGTCCACGGTCCTGCACGGCCACCCCGCGTACCCCGTCCTGCTGGTGGCGCTCGTCGTCGCCGGGGTCGTCGTGGCGGTGCGCGCCCGCCGTCCGCGGCGCCCCGGGCGCGGGCGCACGGCCGGACGCGTCGTCGCGGCCCTGCTGCTGGTCGGCCTGCTGGCGGCGACCGCGTGGCTGCGCCCGTTCGCCGCGACGACCACAGACCCCCTCGCCGTCGACGGGCCCACCACCTGGGAGCTCCGGCCGGCCGGGCCGCCGTCGGAGGTCGGGGTCGTGTTCTACCCCGGCGCGCGCGTCGACCCCCGCGCCTACCTCGCGCTGCTGCGCCCCCTGGCCGACGCCGGGCACCTCGTCGTGGTGGTGGAGCCGCCGCTGGACATCGCGCTGCTCGTCGGCGCTCCCCCGTTCGACGCCCACCCGGAGGTCGCCCGCTGGGTGGTCGGAGGGCACTCGCTGGGCGGCACGGCGGCGGCGATGGTCGACGACCCGCGCGTCGCCGGGCTGCTGCTGTGGGCCTCCTACCCCGCCGACGACCAGTCCGCCCGCGACCTCCCCACGCTCTCGGTCTCCGGCGACCGCGACGGCCTCGCCACCCCCGACGACATCGCCGCCACCGCGTCCCGGCTGCCTGCGGGCGCGCGGTCGGTCGTGGTGGAGGGCGGCGTGCACGCCTACTTCGGCGACTACGGCGAGCAGCCCGGCGACGGCGTCCCCACGGTCGACCGGGCGTCGGCGCAGCGGCAGATCGTGGACGCGAGCCGGGAGTTCGTGGAGGGGATCGGATGAGCGCCGGCCGATGAGTCCGGCGCGCCCGCCTCGTCCCATGCTCGTGCCCGCCACGACAGCCCGCCGCCTGTTCGAGCTCCTCGAGCCGATCTGCCTGGTCACCTACCTGGCCGACGAGTCGAACGAGGAGCTGGCCGCGCTCGGCCACCGCACCTACTGGGACGGCTACTTCGCCGCCCGCGCCGCGCCCCTGGGACGGGTGCCGGCGCAGGTCGTGCACGCGGCCTTCTACAGCTTCGCCGAGGGCGAGGCCGCGCGGCACATCCCGAGCGCGTGGGAGACCGTCCCGCCGGAGGTCTCCTTCGACGCGTGGCGGCGGGGCAGCGCGGCCTCCGTGCGGCGGATCCTCGGCGAGCTGGCCGACTCCCCCGGCCTGGCGCGCGCCGCCGACCTGGTCACGCGGGCCGCCACGAGCGCGCCCACCGAGGGACGGGTGCTGTACGCGGGGTGGCGGGCCCTCCCGGTGCCCGACGAGCCGGTCACCCGGCTGTGGCACTCCGCCACCATGCTGCGCGAGCACCGAGGCGACGGGCACGTCACCGCGCTGCTCGCCTCGGGCGTCGGCGGTACGGAGGCCCACGTGCTGTCCGCGCTGGACATGGGCATCCACCCGCCGGAGACGTTCGGGCGCATCCACCACCTGCCGAGGACGAGGCTGGCCGAGGTCATGGCCGGGCTGCGCGAGCGCGGCCTGGTCGACGCCGACGGCCGGTCCACCGCCGCCGGCCGCGAGACGACGCGGCGCATCGAGGCCCTCACCGACGAGCTCGCCGCCCCGCCGTACGAGGCGCTGGCCGCCGGGGAGCTCGCGGAGCTGGTCGCGGCGCTCGAACCCCTCACCGCGCGGCTGGTGGCGGCAGGGTCGCGGTGAGGAACGACGAACGCCGGGCGTCCGTGGAGGACACCCGGCGTTCTGGTGCGGTGGCGGTGGGATTTGAACCCACGGAGGCTTTCACCTCACACGCTTTCGAGGCGTGCTCCTTCGGCCGCTCGGACACGCCACCGCCGACGAGCTTACAAGAGCCCCGGGGGGCGGGCGGGCGCCGGGGGCCGTGAGCGAACCGTGATCGACGCCGGGGCCCGGTCCGGGCAGAATCCGCCCGTGCCCACCCCGCTCCGGCGCCTCCTCGCCGCCACCGTCCTCGCCGCGACGACCGTGCTGCTCGCGGCCGGCTGCGCCCCGGCCGAGCAACCCGCACCGGCGGCGTCCGGGGCGTGCGACCCGGCCGGGCTGCCCACCCTCACCGCGGGGACGCTGACGATCGGCACGGACCAGCCGGTGTACCCGCCGTGGTACCTCGACGACGACCCGACGTCCGGGCGGGGCTTCGAGAGCGCCGTGGCCTACGCGATCGCCGACCGTCTGGGGTACGCCCGCGAGGCCGTCACCTGGGTGCGGGTGCCGTTCAACGCGGCCATCGCGCCGGGGCCGAAGACCTACGACCTCAACCTGACCGAGTTCTCGATCAGCGACGAGCGCCGCCAGGCCGTCGACTTCTCCTCGCCCTACTACGACGTCGCGCAGGCGGTGATCACGGTGGAGGGCAACGCGTTCGCGGGCGCCACCACGATCGCCGAGCTCAAGGGCGCGCGCCTGGGCGGGCAGGTCGGCACCACGAGCTACCAGGCGATCGTCGACCAGATCGCGCCGACCACCGCGCCCGCGGTCTACAACACCAACGACGACGCGAAGCTGGCGCTGCAGAACGGCCAGGTCGACGCGCTGGTCGTCGACCTCCCGACGGCGTTCTTCATCACCTCCGCCGAGCTCGACGGCGGCGTGATCGTCGGGCAGCTCCCGGCGGGCGACGGGGTCCCGGAGCAGTTCGGCGCGGTGCTGGACAAGGACAGCCCGCTGACGGGCTGCGTGTCCGAGGCCGTCGACGCGCTGCGCGCCGACGGCACGCTCGACGCGCTGGAGCAGGAGTGGCTCGCCTCCGCGGGAGCGGCGCCCGAACTGCGGTGACCCTGGAACTCAGCCCACTGGCGCAGGACCGCGCGCGCTACCGGCGCTCCCGGGCGCGCCGGTCGACGGCGGTCGCGCTCGTCTCGACGGTGGTGTTCGCGGCCGCCGTCGTCGTCGGGCTGGTCAACACGCCGGGCTGGCCCCGGGTGCAGGCCACCTTCCTCGACCCGCAGGACGCCTGGGACGCGCTGCCCTCGGTGCTGGCCGGGCTGTGGCTCAACATCCGGGTGCTGGTCGTCGCCGAGCTGGGGATCCTGGCGCTGGGTCTGCTGATCGCGCTGCTGCGCACCCTGCGCGGGCCTGTGTTCTTCCCGGTGCGGGCGCTCGCGATCGGCTACGTCGACCTCTTCCGCGGGGTGCCGCTGCTCATCGCGCTCTACCTCATCGGGTTCGGCCTGCCCGCGCTGCGGCTGCAGGGCGTGCCGACCGACGTGGCCGTGCTCGGCACGATCACGCTGATCCTCGTCTACTCCGCCTACGTCTCCGAGGTCTTCCGCGCCGGCATCGAGTCGGTGCACCCCTCGCAGCGCGCGGCGGCGCGGTCGCTGGGGCTGACCCACCGGCAGTCGCTGCGGCTGGTGATCCTGCCGCAGGCCGTCCGCCGGGTGCTGCCGCCGCTGCTCAACGACTTCGTGGCGCTGCAGAAGGACGTCGGGCTGATCTCGGTGCTCGGGGCCGTCGACGCGATCCGGGCGGCGCAGATCCAGTCGGCGCTGCTGTTCAGCTTCACCCCCTACGTCGTCGCCGGGCTGCTGTTCGTGCTGCTGGCCATCCCCACAGGCCGCATCGCCGACGCGGTGGCGGCGCGCGCGGCGCGGCGGGAGGGCGCATGACCGTCGACACGGAGAAGGGGGCGTCGCCGGTCCTCGAGGTCCGCAACCTCGTCAAGCGCTACGGGGAGACGACGGTCCTCGGCGGGATCGACCTGACCGTCGGCGAGAACGAGGTCATCACGCTCATCGGGGCGTCGGGCTCGGGGAAGTCGACGCTGCTGCGGTGCGTCGACCTGCTCGAGGACGTCGACGACGGGCAGATCCTGCTCGACGGCGACGACGTGTCCGACCCCCGCCGCGGTCCGCGGGCCGCCGCGGCGGCGCAGCGGCGGATGGCGATCGTGTTCCAGGCGTTCAACCTGTTCCCGCACATGACGGCGCGGCAGAACGTGGCCCTGGCCCCGCGCGTCGTGCACGGGCTCACCGGCGACGCGGCGGACGAGCGCGCCGACGAGCTGCTGGAGCGCGTCGGGCTGGCCGCGTTCGCCGGCGCCTACCCCGACCGGCTCTCCGGCGGGCAGCAGCAGCGGGTCGCGATCGCCCGCGCGCTGGCCGTGCGCCCCCGCCTGCTCCTGCTCGACGAGATCACCTCGGCGCTCGACCCGGAGCTGGTCGGCGAGGTGCTGGCCATCGTGCGCGAGCTCGCGCGCGGGTCGGTGACGATCCTGATGGCGACCCACGAGATGGGCTTCGCCAAGCAGGTGTCGGACCGCGTGTGCTTCCTCGACGGCGGCGTGATCCTGGAGTCCGGACCGCCCGGCCAGGTGCTCGGCGCGCCCCGCGAGCCGCGCACGCAGGAGTTCCTCGCCCGCGTCATCGCGGCGGGACGGCTGGCCTGACCCTCAGCTCGTCGGCGGCCCCGATCGCGATGTCGATCATGCGCGACCGGTCGAGCCCGGGGAGGTCGGCCAGCGCGACCCACTCGGCGTGGTCGGAGCTGCCGCCGACCTCGTCGCGCAGCTCACCGCCGGTGATCTCGCCGGTGTAGAGGATCCGCAGGGCGTGCACGTCGGCCGGGCGCCCGTCGATCTCGGACCAGTGCGTCGAGTCGACGTGCAGCAGCTCGCCCAGCCGGACCTCGAGGCCGGTCTCCTCGGCGACCTCGCGCACGGCCGCCGCCCGCGGGTCCTCGGCGTGGTCGAGCCCCCCGCCGGGCAGCGTCCACCTCTGCGAGCGGGTGAACCGCACCAGCAGCACCGCCCCGTCCCGGACGCACAGCACGTACGCCCCCACCCGCATCCGCCGCTCCACGCCGCGAACGTTAGCGGTGCCCCGCGAAGAACGACTCCAGCAGCGCGGCGCACTCGCGCTCCAGCACCCCGCCGACGACCTCGGGGCGGTGGACCAGCCTGCGGTCGCGCAGCACGTCCCACAGCGAGCCCGCCGCGCCCGTCTTGGGCTCCCACGCCCCGAACACCACCCGCGAGACGCGCGCGAGGCCCAGCGCCCCCGCGCACATCGTGCAGGGCTCGACCGTCACGGCGAGCGTGCAGCCCTCCAGCCGCCACTCCCCCCGCACGGCCGCGGCGGCGCGCAGGGCGAGGACCTCGGCGTGCGCGGTGGGGTCGCCCAGCGCCTCGCGGGCGTTGCCGGCGGCGGCCAGCTCGCGCCCGTCGGCGTCGACGACGACCGCGCCGATCGGGACGTCACCGGTGCGCGTGGCGGCCGCGGCGAGCACGAGGGCGCGGCGGACCAACGCCTCGTCGGAGGCGGGACGGGTCACCGCGCGTCGACGACCTCGGCGAGCGCGTCGGCGAACCCGCAGCGGCGGCCGATCGCGGCCAGCTGCTCGTCGGGGTAGAGCTCCAGCTCACCGGCGAGGACCTCGAGCTCCTCGGCGGTCATGCCCAGGTCGGCGAGGATCGACAGGTCACCCTCGGGCCACGGGTCGTCGAGCGCGTCCTCGTCGGGCGGCAGCTCCACGCGCAGCAGGTCGAGCACGTCGGCGGCGACGTCGTAGTCGATGGCGGCCACGGCGTCGGACAGCATCAGCGCGATCCCGCCGGGCACCGGGCGGACGAGCACGAAGAACTCGTCGTCGACGTCGAGCAGGCCCACCACCGCACCCTCGACGCGCAGCGCGCGCAGCTCGGTGATGACGGCGTCGAGATCGACCAGCGAGTCGGGGCCCAGACGTCTGCAGCGCCACCGTCCGGCCTCCCGGATCGCCGCGACGGCGTACCCGGGCAGGGCCTGTCCCCGCACGCCCGCGGGCGCCTGGACGCTCTGCACCGCCATGACACTACGGTAGGCCTCCGGTGCACTGTGGTCCACACCACAAGCCCGGATCAACCCCCTCGTGCGGCGCCCGGGATGCCAGGATTCAGGCCATGCCCGACCTCTGCACGCAGGCGCGCGCGCTGCAGCCGCGGACGGTGGCCCTGCGGCGCGCGATCCACCGCCGGCCCGAGGTCGGACTGCACCTCCCGCACACCCGCGACGCCGTCCTCGACGCCCTCGCCGACCTCCCGCTGCAGGTCCACCTCGGCGTCGGCGTCAGCTCGGTCGTCGCCGTGCTCGACGGCGCCCGCCCCGGCCCGACGATCCTGCTCCGCGGCGACATGGACGCCCTGCCGATGCACGAGGACACCGAGCTCCCGTTCGCCTCCGAGGTGCCCGGCGCGATGCACGCCTGCGGGCACGACACGCACGTCGCGATGCTCGCGTCGGCCGCGCGGCTGCTCGCCGGGCGGCGCGCCGAGCTGGCCGGGCGGGTGCTGTTCATGTTCCAGCCGGGCGAGGAGGGCTTCCACGGCGCCCGACACATGATCGACGAGGGGCTGCTCGACGCCACCGGCCCCGCCGGACGCCCCGAGCGCGCCTACGCACTGCACATCAGCGCCACGATCCCGTCCGGCGAGGTGCACGTGCGCCCCGGGCCACTGATGGCCGCGGCCGACACCGTCCGCATCACCGTGCGCGGGCGCGGCGGGCACGCCTCGGCGCCGCACGACGCCGTCGACCCCGTGCCGGCCGCCGCCGCGATGATCGGCGCGATGCAGACCGCGATCACCCGCGAGGTGAGCGCGCACGACCCCGCGGTCCTCACGATCGCGCACCTCACCGCGGGCACGACCACCAACGTCATCCCCGAAACGGCCTTCATGGAGGGCACGATCCGCACGCTCTCGGCGCCCGTGCGGGAGCGCGTGCGGGAGATCGTCCGCCGGGTGTGCCGCTACACCGCGCTCGCCCACGGCTGCTCGGCCGACGTCGTCGTCGAGCCCGGCTACCCGGTCACGGTCAACGACGACGGCGCCGTCACCACGCTGGCCGCGCTGGGCCGCGAGGTGCTCGGCCGCGGGCGGGTCGTGACGATGCCGACGCCGATCCTGGGCGCGGAGGACTTCTCCTACGTGCTGGAGCAGGTCCCGGGCGCGCTCGCGTTCCTCGGCGGGTGCCCGGCCGGCGTCGAGCCGTCGGTGGCACCGCCCAACCACTCCAACCGCGTGGTGTTCGACGAGGCCGCGATGGTGTCCGGGGTCGCGGTCTACGCCGGGCTGGCGCTCGACGCGCTGCGCTGACGCGCCACTATGACCGGGTGATCTCCCTGCCCGAGCTGTCGGAAGCACTGCGCACCGGTGAGCTGTCCCCCGTCGACCACGTCCGGCGGACCTGCGAGGCCCTGGCCGCCGACGCGCACAACGCCGTGGTCCTGCTCGACGCCGACCGCGCGCTCGCCGAGGCCGCCGTGCGCGCCGACGAGCTCGCGCGCGGCGAGTGGCGCGGGCCGCTGCACGGCGTCGCGGTCGGGGTGAAGGACCTGTTCGACGTGGCCGGGCTGCCGACCCGCGCGGGCTCGCACGTGCTCGACGACGCCGGTCCGGCCGTCGCCGACGCCGCGGTCGTCGCGCGGGTGAAGGCGGCGGGCGCGGTCGTCGTCGCGAAGCTGCACACGCACGAGTTCGCCTACGGCCCGACCGGCGACGTCTCGGCGTCCGGCCCGGCCCGCAACCCGCACGACCCGACGCGGATCACCGGCGGCTCCTCGTCCGGCTCCGCCGCGGCGGTGGCGGCCGGGCACCTGGCGCTGGCGCTGGGCACCGACACCGGCGCGAGCGTGCGCACCCCGGCGGCGCTGTGCGGGGTCGTGGGGCTCAAGCCGGCGTACGGGCGGCTGCCCGTCGACGGGGTGTTCCCGCTGTCGGAGACCTGCGACCACGTCGGGTTCCTCACCGCCGACGTCGACGGCGCCGTGCTCGCCTGGGACGCGCTCACCGGCACCGGGACGGCGGCCGTCGCGCGGAAGGTCGGGGTGCTGGTCGACGACTACTGGCGGCCCGCCGACCCCGCGCTCACCGCGGCGCTCGACGCGGCCGTGGCGCGGCTGCGGGCCGACGGCGTCACGGTGGTGGAGGTGCGCACCCCGATGATCGACGAGCTGGCCGCGACCTACCCGGTGATCGTCGGCGCGGAGGCGTACGCGACGCACGCACGCTGGGTCGCCGAGCGGCCCGAGGCCTACCAGCCCGCCACCCGCGTGCGGCTGGAGCCCAACGGCGACCTGCCCGCGCACGCCTACGTCGACGCCCTGCGCACGCGGCGGCGACTGGTGGCCGAGCTGCAGGCCGCGGTCGGTGACGTCGACGCGCTGGTCCTGCCCACCACCCGCCTGCGGGCCACGCCGATCGGGCAGGAGAGCGTCGACGGGGTGGCGGTTCGGCCGGCCCTGCTCGCCCTGACGCTGCCGTTCAACCTCACCCGCTGGCCCGCGGTCTCGGTGCCCGGCACGACCGACGGCCTCCCCGCCGGGGTGCAGGTGGTGGGCGTGAGGCTCGACGAGCGGGGGGTGCTGGCGCTGGCGGCCCGGCTCGTGCCCTGAGAGTTGCAGCAAGGCCACCTCGTGGACGCTTTCCGTCATCAAGGTGGCCTTGCTGCAACGGGTCGGACCGCGGCCGGACTCGGGAGGACCGCCACCGTGAGGTGGTCGCTACTCTCTCCGCGTGACGGAGCGGGCGGTCTGCGTGATCGGTACCGGGTTGATCGGCGGCTCGCTGATGCGCGCCGCGGAGAAGGCGGGCCGGGCGGTGTGGGGCACGAGCGCGTCGGAGGACACGGCGGCCGAGGCCCGGGCCGACGGCTTCGACGTCACCACCGACACCGACGACGCCCTGCGCCGCGCCGCCGACGCCGACGCGCTCGTCGTGCTGGCCGTGCCGCTGCCGGTGCTGCCCGAGGTGCTGCGCCGCGTCGACGCCGTGGCGCCGGAGGTGCGGCTGACCGACGCCGTGAGCGTCAAGGTCGCTGTGGCCGACGCCGTGGCCCGGTACGCGCCGCGCGCGCGGTACGTCGGCGGGCACCCGATGGCGGGTACGAGCGAGTCGGGGTGGTCGGCGGGGCTCGCGGAGCTGTTCGTCGACGCCGCGTGGGTGGTGGCCGCCGACGACGGCCTCGACCTCGACGTCTGGCGCGACGTCGCCGAGCTCGCCTGGGCCTGCGGCGCCCGCGTGGTCCCGGCCGCGGCCGACGAGCACGACCTCGCGGTGGCGCGCGTGTCCCACCTGCCGCACCTGCTCGCCGCCGTGCTCGCCGCGGTCGGCGCGGGCGGCGACGACGCCCTGCCGCTCGCCCTGGCCGCCGGCTCCTTCGCCGACGGCACCCGCGTCGCGGGCACGCGCCCGGAGCTCGTCCTCGCGATGTGCGAGGGCAACCGCGACGCCCTGCTCGGCGCCGTCGACGACGCCCTGGGCCGGCTCGGCGCGATGCGCGGCGCGCTCGCCTCCACCGGCGGCCTCACCGCCACGGTGTTCGCCGGGCACGCGGGCCGCGAGCGCTGGGCTGCGAGCCGCGACCCGAAGGGGGTGAAGGTCAGCCTGAAGGGGCGCGCCCCGCTGGCCGCCCTGCGCGCGGTCGGACGGCGCGGAGCCGTGGTGTCGGGGTGGAAGGCCTGACCCCGACTCGGTCGCAGCGAGAGCCCGACTCGCGGGTCTTCTAGGTCGTCGCCCCCGGTGCCACCGGGGTGAGGCGGGCGGCCACGCCCGGGTAGCGCTGCACCACGCCGTCGGCGTCGACCGTGAGCTCCGCGCCGAAGTCGTCCCAGCGGAACGCGACGCAGGCGGCGCCGGCGTCGTCGAGGACGGAGACGGTCTCGTAGACCTGCTCCACCTCCTGCACCTCCAGCCCGGGCAGCGTCACGAACGCCATCGGCAGCGTGTGCGTGCCGACCCCGGTGTGCAGCCCCAGGCGCCGGATCGGCACCGTGTTGAACATCGGGCTGTGCGCGAGGTCGACGTCGACCGCACCGCCGAACGGCGCGCGGGTGCCGCCGGAGCCCGTGTCGAGCAGCCAGAAGCCGTCCTCGGTGCGGTTCAGCGTGAGGTGCCGCTCCCGCTGGGCGGTGGCGCTGGTCACCGACAGGCGCTCCACCGTGCCGTCGTCGGCGACGACGAGCCGGTAGGACGCGGTGTAGTCGCCGTCGGGCCCGGTGCGGACCATCCGGCCCAGTGCGCGGAATCCGCCACCGGCCCCGAGCAGCAGCCGGGTGCCTTCGAGCCCGTGGCCGTCCTCGGCCTGCCAGGTCAGCATGGTCGTCACGCGGACCACCGTAGTTGCACCGGGCACCGCGGCGCGCCCTCCGGGTGAGGGGGCGGGTCACATCTGCGTCGCACCACGGTCGGTAGCCCCCTTCTCGAGCGTCGGCGCCATCCTGCACCAGCGCGCGGGCATCTCACCAGCACCGTGCCGATCAGGTCCGGGCCCCTCAGCTCCCGCGCACGGCGTCGGCGGGCTCCAGGTCGTCGCGCAGGCCGCGCAGGACGGGGTGGCGCAGCCGGCCGGTGTCGGTCCAGCCGAGGTGCTCGACGTCGACGACGACGCCCGGCTCGCACCAGTGCACGCCCGCCGCGTCGGCCCGTTCGAGCTTCTCCGCGAACGGTGGCGACGGCGCCGCGACGGCCGCCAGCCGCGGGCCGAGCGCCCGCTGCGTCGCGTCGTCGCCGAGCCCGGACCCCACGCCTCCGGCGAACGCCAGGCCGTGCCGGTTCAGCACGCCGAGGAGGAGCGACCCGATCCGGGACGGGTCGGTGCCCTCGCGCCAGCCCCCGACCAGGCACGCCTGCGTGCGCCGGTGCGACACCGTCACCCAGCCCGCGCTGCGCTCCCCCGGCCGGTAGGGCGCCTCGCGCCGCTTCGCGACGACCCCCTCCATCCCCCGCTCCGCGGTGACGGCGAGCAGCGTGGGCCCGTCGGTGTAGGTCGGCGAGAGCGACAGCGTGGGCGCCGCCGCCGCGTCGAGACGCTCCAGGGTGGCGCGACGCTCGTGGAAGGGGCGGTCGAGCAGCGGCACGCCGTAGAGGCGCATCACGTCGAACGCCATGAACGTGACGGGGCGGGCCCGCGCGGTGCGCTCGTCGATCGCGCGGTGCAGCCGCGCGGCCAGCGCCGCGGAGCTCGGGACGCCGTTGTCCAGCAGCACGACCTCGCCGTCGAGCAGCACGTCGGGGGCGAGCGCGCGCAGGTCGCGCAGCTCGGGGAAGTGCGTGGTGACGTCGGCGCCGTCGCGGCTGCGGAGCGTGAGCACCCCGTCGACGACGTCGGCGAGCACGCGCATCCCGTCCCACTTCACCTCGTAGATCCATCCCGGGCCGCTCGGAAGGGCTCCAGGGGTGGCGAGCATGGGCTGCACGCCGTCATGCTGACATCCATGCGGGCGATGTGGAGCGGTGCCGTGTCCTTCGGGCTGGTGAGCGTGCCGGTGAAGGCGTACGCGGCCACGACCAACCACGACATCCGGTTCCACCAGGTGCACGGCGCCGACGGTGGACGGATCAAGTACAAGCGCACCTGCTCGCTCGACGGCGAGGAGGTCGAGTACGCCGACATCGTCAAGGGCTACGAGACCGAGGACGGCGAGCTGATCACGCTCACCGAGGAGGACATCGACTCCCTGCCCACCGCCACCGGGCACGAGATCGACGTCATCGAGTTCGTGCCGGCCGACCAGATCGACCCGCTGCTGTTCGAGAAGTCCTACTACCTCGAGCCCGACGCGAAGGCGGCCAAGCCCTACGCCCTGCTGCGCGAGGCGCTGATCGACACCGACCGGATGGCCGTCGTGAAGGTGGCGCTGCGGCAGCGGGAGAGCATCGCGCTGCTCCGCGTGCGCGGCAAGGCGATCGTGCTGCAGACGATGCTGTGGCCCGACGAGGTGCGCGAGCCCGAGTTCGACATCCTCGACGCCGACGTGGAGCTCCGCCCGCAGGAGCTGCAGATGGCGGCGTCGCTGGTGGAGAGCCTGGGCGCCGACTTCGACCCGTCGGCCTTCCACGACGACTACCGCGACGCGGTGGTCGCGATGATCGAGCAGAAGCGCTCCACGGGCGAGACGCGGCCCGCGCCGGTCGCCGAGAAGTCCGACGAGGGCGACTCGATGACCGACCTGCTCACGGCCCTGCAGCGCAGCGTCGAGGCCGCGCGGGCGGGCAAGCCCGACGCCGCCCCGGCCAAGGAGACCAAGGCCGAGGAGCCCGCCGAGAAGCCGAAGCCGGCGCGCAAGCCCGCGGCCCGCAAGTCGGCGGCGAAGAAGTCCGACGACGAGGAGTCGGCGCCCCGCAAGCGCACGCGCAAGCCGGCCTGACGACCCGTGAGTGGGAACCGTGGCCCTGGCCACGGTTCCCACTCACGAGGGGTCAGGGGCCGAGCTGGGTGCCGCTGGGCACGCCGTCGTCGGCGAGGGTCTGGAACAGGGCGCTCGCCCGGTCGCGGTCCCAGTTCACGGCGCCGTCGCGCACCGGGACGGTGGTGGTGACGCCGCCGTCGGAGACCCCGCGCATGGCCAGGCCGAAGAAGGCCAGGTTCCAGACGTGGTCGCCCTCGTCGACGGTGATCGCGCTGGACAGGCCCGTGGCCAGCGGGACGATCCGGAACGGGTTGAGCAGCGTCGTGGGGCTCGTGACCTTCTGCAGCAGCGCGGCGATGAACGCGCGCTGGCGCTCGACCCGCCCGAAGTCCGACGACGCCGTGGCGCGCGTGCGGACGTAGCCCAGCGCGGTGGCCTGGTCGAGGGTCTGGCAGCCGGCCTCGATGTCGAGCGCGGCCTTCGGGTCGGTGATGGCCTCCGGCACGCACAGGTCGACGCCGCCCACGGCGTCGACGACGTTGACGAAGCCGGTGAACCCGATCTGCACGTAGTGGTCGATGTGCAGGCCGGTGGCGCCCTCGACCGTGCTCACGAGCAGCCCGGGGCCGCTGCCGGGCGCATCGCGCTCCCCGCGCCCGTACGCTGAGTTGATCTTGTGGCGGCCGTGGCCCGGGATCTCGACCAGCGAGTCGCGCGGAATGCTCACCAGCGTCGACGGCCCACTGCCGGTGTGCAGCAGCATGATCGTGTCGGTGAGCTCGGACTCCGGGTCGCCGGTGGCGAGCTCGGCGCGCTGCTCGGGCGTGAGGTCGGCGCGGCTGTCGGAGCCGACGATGAGGTAGTTGGTGCCCGAGGTGCTGTTGGCGCTCTCGTCGGGCAGGGCGGCGACGCGGTCCAGCGACACGTCGATGTAGACCGCGAAGCCGACGACCAGCACCAGCAGGACGACGAGGCCGGTGCGGATGCGGCGGCCCCAGTCGGGGCGCCGGGTCGGGGGCCGGGTGCCGGCCGGGCGGCGCGGCGGCGGGCCGGAGGGGCGGCGGTCCGACGGGCGCGCCGGACGGCCCGTCCGCTCGGGCGGCAGCACGGACGTCTCGGGCGCCCTCCGCCCGCCCGCCACCGTCGGCCGGTACCCCTGCTGCGGGGACGCCGGACGCGGCGGAGCCGGGCGGGGCGGGGACTGGCCCGGAGGCGACTGGCCCGGAGGGGACTGCGGCGTGGCCGACGGCGGCCAGGACGGCGGCAGCGGGCGCCCTCCGCCCGAGCCTCCGCCGGAGCCACCGCCGGAGCCGGGCTGCCGGGGGCGCCGGGGGTCGCCCCATCCGGGGGTTCCCCGGCGCGGCGGTCGTCCGTCGTCCATCTGCCCCCACCATCTATCGGCCGGCGGTCAGGATACGCGCGCGGTCTCACCCGGTCGGACGTGCGGAGCGGCGCCGGGGTTCCCGGCCATCAGGAGTTGAGCAGCGGCTCACCCTCGAAGACGCCCAGCTCCTCGTTGTAGAACTCGATGCCGACGCCGTTGGGGTCGCGGATGTAGAGGCTGTTGTCGATGCCGCGGTCGGGACCGATGTACTCCACGCCCGCCTCGTCCAACCGGGCGCGGACGGCCGCGAACTCCTCGGGCGAGGTCGACAGCGCGATGTGCTGCACGGCGCCGATCGTCTCGGAGAAGTCCGGGTGGTCGTGGCCGGGGAAGTCGAAGAAGCCCAGCAGGTTGCGGTTGCCGATGTCGAAGAAGAAGTGGCTCGACCCGTTGTAGTCGCGGTTCTCCACGAGCTCGACCAGCGGGAACCCGAGCAGGTCCTGGTAGAAGCGGATCGTCTCCTCGACGTCCTTGCAGATCAGCGCGGCGTGGTGGACGCCCTTGACCGTCGAGCGGGGCCGCTCGGCCGCCGGACGCAGGTACTTCTCCTTGAGCTCCGCGCGGCGCGCGCGGACGGCGTCGAGCTCGGCACCCTCGGGCTGTGGCATCGGAGGTTCCTTCCGTCGTGATCAGGTGTCCCGGCAACGATAGTTGCATCTACAACATTCCCGCGCCATCCGGCTGGCAGCGCGGGCACCACCACGTCTCGCGGCCGTGCGGGGTGCGCTCCGGCGGCGCGAAGGCCACCGGGGTGCCGCACCGGAAGCAGGGTCGGCGCGCCCGACCGTAGACCCAGTGGCGCCGCCCCGGCCGGGGGTCGCCGGTGGTGATCTGCCGGTGGTTGACGGCCACCGCGTCGCGCAGCAGGTCGCGGCCGCGCGCCAGCAGCGGGACGACGTCGACCTCCCCGACGGGCCGCCACGGGCTCGTGCGCTCCAGGAACAGCAGCTCCTGCGCCCACATGTTGCCCAGCCCCGCGACCCGCCGCTGGTCGAGCAGGGCGACGACGGCGGGCAGCGCGGGATCGGCGCGCAGCCGGGCCGCGGCGAGGTCGAGGTCCGGGTCGTCGGCGAGCAGGTCGGGTCCGAGGTGGCCGACCACGCGGTGCTCGTCGCGGGTGCGGACGACGGTCAGCACCGGCAGCGCGACGCCCGCCGCGGTGCGCCCGTCGTCGAGGTGCAGGGCCACGCGCAGGTCGCGCGCGACGGCCCGGGGCAGCCGCTTCCCCACCCCCAGCACCGACCAGCTCCCGCTCATCCGCAGGTGCGAGTGCAGCGTCCACCCGGCGTCGGTGCGCATCAGCAGGTGCTTGCCGCGCGGGTGCCAGCCGGTGATCCGCTGCCCGCCGAGGTCGACGGTCGCCCAGCGCGGGTGCCGCAGATCGCTGCGGACGATCGACGCGCCGGCGAGCTGCCCGTGCAGCCGGGCGGCCAGCCGCGCGATGCTGTCGCCCTCCGCCATGCCCACCTCCCCGCCGGGGGTGTCCCGGCGGGGCACGGGGTACACACGGGCGTGATCGATCGCTTCGACGGCTGGATCGCCGGCCTCGGTACGGGGCACGGCCTGCGGGTCGTCGCCGGGATCTGGCCGCGCTCCCCACTGGGCCCGTTCACCGACGTCATGGTGGAGCGGCCCGACGGGCACCGGCTGCTGCTCGCGCCCTCCGGCGCGGTGGCGGAGTTCGTGGCGGGCACCTACCTGTTCGACGAGGTGCGGGTGGGCCCGGTGCGCAGCCGGACCGACGGCACGCGCTGGGAGGTCGACGCCGCGCCGCTCGCGCTCGCCTTCACGGTCGGGCGGCGGCCCGTGCTCGGGGCGCTGCTGCGCGCGGTCCCCCGCCCGGTCGCGACCGACCCGCGGTGGATCTCGCTCATCGACCTCGTCGCCCGGCGCGTCCTGCCCGGCGTGCGCACCCGGGGCAGTGCGGCGGGCGGGCGCGAGGAGTTCTACGGCGCGCTCGACCTGCACCGCGTCACGTCGGCGAGCGTCGTCTGGGAGGGGGCCGACCAGGGCGGGGTGGCGCCGGTCGACCCGCCCGTCCGGTTCGGGTTCGGGTCGACGCCGCGGGTCCCGTCGCTGACCCGGGTGGTGACGCTGGTCCGGAGCGGCTGATGCAGACGTTCCTGCCCTACCCCGACTTCGCCCGGAGCGCCGCCGCGCTCGACCTCAAGCGCCTGGGCAAGCAGCGCGTCGAGGCCCTGCAGGTGCTGCGGGCCGTCACCCGGCACACCTACGGCTGGAAGCGGCACCCGGCCGTCCGGATGTGGGCCGGGTTCCCCGACGGCGTCGCCGCGTACGGGCTCGCGACCTGCGACGAGTGGGTGACCCGCGGGCACGGCGACACCTGCGCGGCCACGATCGGCGCCGACCTCGCCGAGGCGGGCCGGCCGCCGCCGCGCACCCAGGCCGCGCTGGCCCGGCTCGCGCTGCTGCCCGACTGGATCGGCGACGAGCGGGTGCACCGCAGCCACCGCGCGGCGCTGGTGCGCAAGGACCCGGAGTTCTACGGGCCGCAGTTCCCCGACGTCGACCCGGAGCTGCCGTACTTCTGGCCGGTCTGACCCGTCCCGGAGCCGGGGCTCACAGCCAGCGCGGCGGCACCGGGAGCTCGCCGCCGAGCGCGGTGAGCGCCGCGCCGCCGGTCCGGCCGGTGACCCAGCCGAGCAGCTGCGCGGCGGGTCCGTGGACCTCGACCCCGCCCCCGTCGGGTCCCAGGCGCCAGGTGCGGTCGCGGTCGGTGGCCGTCAGCGTCGCCGACGGGCAACCGTCCCTGCTGCTCAGGACGCCGGTGACGTCGTCGAGCAGGGTGTCGACGACCTCGGGCGGCAGGTCCGACACGGTCGTGCCCGACGCGAGGTCGACGGAGTGCAGCCACACCTCGCGCACCCGCATCCACGGGATCTCCGCCGCCGGGAGGGCGCGGCCCAGCGCGCTGCGGACCGTGTTCTGCCAGGTGCGGTCGTCGAGCGCGGCCAGGGCGACGTCGAGGTCCTCGGCGGTGCTCGTCAGCTCCCGGCGCAGCGTCTCGGCCGGGCGCTGCGCGGACGACTCGATCTCGGCGGCGCGCTGCTCGGCGTCGGCGTACATCGGCGTCTCGACGCCGGTGCGGGCCCAGGTGGCCAGCCGGGTCAGCGCCTCCGCGTTGCGGGCCACGTGCGCGATGAGGTGCGCGCGGCTCCACCCGGGGAGCGCGCTGGGGGCGCGCAGGGCGTCGTCGGGCAGGGCGTCGACGAGCTGCACGAGGAACTCCGTGCCGGCACCCATCCACGGCAGCGTCGCCGTCACGTCGCGTCTCACGCGGCCCCCCACCTCCCCGGCCGGTGCCTCCGGCCGCCCGAACCGTGCCACACGGCCCGTACCGCCGGGTACCGCGCCCGGCGCGGCCCACACCTCACGATGCCTCGCGCGCCCCGTCGGCCACCTCGTCGACGAACTCCTCGGCCGGGGCCCGCAGCAGCCCGTGCGCCTCCAGGAACACCTCGTGCGCCGCGCGTCCCGACCACCCCGGGGGCAGCAGCTCGGGCGGCAGGTCGGGGTCGCGGAACGGGAAGAGCCGGTAGTCGTG
This sequence comes from Pseudonocardia broussonetiae, assembly GCF_013155125.1. NCBI lineage: Bacteria > Bacillati > Actinomycetota > Actinomycetes > Pseudonocardiales > Pseudonocardiaceae > Pseudonocardia > Pseudonocardia broussonetiae. The sequence goes on from NZ_CP053564.1 coordinate 1,297,494, forward strand.
CATCAGCCGCATCCGCTCGACCAGCGCCTGCGCCCCGCGCAGCTCCCCGGCGCGGTAGCGGCCCAGCCGGGGGCGGTAGGCGGCGAGCAGGGCGGCGTAGTCGCGGTCGAGGCCCGCGAGGTCCCACGAGCGGGCCGCCATGTCGCGGTCGGCGCCGACGCCGTCGGACCGGGCGCGGAAGGCGTCGAGCCGGACCGAGGGCCGGTCGGCGAAGTCCGCCTTCACCTGCGCGGTCCGGTCGTGCGGGCTGAGCCAGACCGACGACGACAGCGGCCCGAAACCGAGCCAGGACAGCTTCTTGCGCAGCTGCTCGCGCAGCGCCCGCTCCGTCTCCGGCACCGAGTAGATGACCATGTGCCACTGCCCGTCCCAGGGGCCGGTGGCGCGGTCGAAGATGCGGGAGCGGCCCTCGTCGAGCAGCCGCCACGCCGTGTCGGTGAGCACGTAGGTGGTCTCGCGGCCGTCGCGGCGGCTGGCCAGCCAGCCCTCCTTGCGCAGCCGCGTCGCGACCACGCGCACCGTCGTCTCGGGGACGTCGAAGCCGGCCATCAGCGCCGTGAGCGTGCGCAGCCGGACCTCGCCGCCGCGGTAGCGCAGGTAGTCGCCGAACAGGTCGAACACCAGTGATCGCGCCTTCACCCGGCCCACCCCTCCCGTGCCGTTCCGTTGACGGCCGTTGCGCCCCCGCCCCATGATGGCGCCGATCACCCGACCCCCCGCAGCTGGGAGCACATGATGGCCGAGACGTTCGTCCTGATCACCGGGGCGTGGCACGGCGGATGGGCCTGGCGTCCGGTCGCCCAGCACCTGCGCGCCTCCGGGCACACCGTGCACACGCCCACCCTGCCGGGCGTCGCCGACGGGGACGACCCCACCGGCCTGCACCTGTCCGACGTCGTGGACTTCGTGGTCGAGTACGTCGAGAGCCGCGACCTGCACGACGTGACGCTGGTCGGGCACAGCTGGGGCGGCTACCCGATCACCGGCGCGGCGCCGCGCCTGGCGTCCCGGCTGAAGAAGGTCGTCTACTGGAGCGCGTTCGTGCCCGCGGCCGGCCGCTCGCTCTACGACGAGGTGCCCCCGCCCTACCAGGAGCTGTTCGCCGGAGTGGCCGCCGCGTCCGGGAACAACACGGTGACGCTGCCCTTCGAGGTGTTCCGCGACGGGTTCATCGCCGACGCGCCCGAGGCCGTGCAGAAGCTCGTGCACGACCTGCTGGTGCCGCACCCGATGCAGTACTTCACCGAGACCGTCGAGCCGATCGACCCGGCGACGCTCGGCGTGCCCGTGGCCTACGTCTTCAGCGTCGACGACGTGGCCCTTCCGCCCGGCGAGTACGGCTGGGTGCCGCGCTTCCCCGAGCGGCTCGGCGTCACCGCGATCGAGGCCCCCGGCAGCCACGAGGCGATGTTCACCCAGCCCGCGGGCCTGGCGGAGGCGCTGCTGAAGGCCTGACCCCGCACGCGAACGGCACTCTCACCCAACGAGGTTGGGCGAGAGTGCCGTTCGCGCGAGGCCCCAGCGCGAGGCCCCAGCGCAGGCCCCAGCACGAGGCCCCAGCACGAGGCCCCAGCGCGGGGCCCGGTGCGGGCGTCAGCACATCGGGCGACCCTCGCCCTCCCGGCCCGCAGCGCCGCGCGCCGGTAGGTTCGGTGCCGCCATGAGCGCTCCAGGAGGACCCGTGCAGCCAGGATCGGACCCGACCCGGCGCATCCCGGACCCCACGCGCCGCCTCGACGGCCCGCCGACCGAGCGCCTCGACCCCGGCGCCGGTCCGGGCGCCGGTCCGGGCACCGTGCTCGGCGGGCGCTACCGGCTCGAGGGGCTGCTCGGCTCCGGCGGCATGGCCGACGTCCACCGCGCCGAGGACCTGCGGCTCGACCGGGCCGTGGCGGTCAAGGTCTTCCGCCCCGGCACCGACCCGGACGGGGAGCGGCGCTTCGCCGAGGAGGCCCGCACGCTCGCCGGGCTGCGGCACCCCGGGCTCGTCGCCGTCCACGACTACGCCGTCGAGCGCGGCCGCGCCTACCTCGTGATGGAGCTGGTCGACGGCCCCACGCTGGCCCAGGAGCTCACCCGCGAGCCCTACGACGCCGAGTCCGCGACGCGCGTCGGCCTGGAGCTGGCGCAGGTGCTCGCCTACGTGCACGGCGAGGGCGTGGTGCACCGCGACGTCAAGCCGTCCAACGTCCTCGTCGACCGCGACGGCCGCATGCGCCTGGCCGACTTCGGCATCGCCCGGCTCGTCGGCAACTCGGGTCTGACGTCGGCCGACCTCGCCGTCGGCACCGTCGCCTACCTCGCCCCCGAGCAGGTGCGCGGCGAGGCCGTGGGCGCACCCGCGGACGTCTACGCCCTGGGCCTGCTGCTCCTGGAGGCGCTGCGCGGGCGCCGCGTGTTCGACGGCGACGACTGGACGGCCGCCGAGCAGCGGCTCGACCGGCCCCCACCCGTCCCCGCGTCGCTGCCCGAGCCGCTGCGCAGCACGCTGCGCGCGATGACCGACCCCGATCCCCGACGCCGCCCCGACGCCCGGGAGGTGGCGGCCCGGCTGAGCGCGCCCGCCGCCGCCCCGGAGCCCGAGCGCCCCGACCGGCGCGGGCTGTGGGTCGGGCTCGCGGTGCTCGCCGTCGGCCTGGTGGCGCTGTTCGCCCTCACCCGCGGCGGCGACGAGCCGGCCGACCCGGCGCAGGCCGCCCCGTCCTCGGCGGTGGAGACGACGGAGGCCGAGCCGACGGAGGACGCCGCCGACCCGACCACCGAGCCGAGCACCGACGCCGACGACGGCACCGACGCGGGCGACGGCGACGGCGGCATCTCGTTCCCCGACATCCCCTCCGACATCGCGGACATCCCCGACCTCGACATCCCCACCGACCTGCCCGAGATCCCGCAGGTCCCCGAGGGCGCCGTCGACGACGCCCGCAGCGCGTGGGAGCGGTTCACCGACTGGCTGGGCCAGTTCTTCTAGACGAGCGGGCCGGGGCTCAGGCCCCCTCGACCGCACCCGGGGGCAGGAAGTCGACGTCGTGCAGCGCGGAGAGCCGCACGACCTCGGCCGGGTCGGTCAGGTCGTGCAGCCGGTCGAACAGCTGCGCGAGCCGCCCGGCCGGGCTCACCCAGAACAGCGCGCGGGAGTTCGCGTCGCTGCGGTTGTAGTAGGCGTGCGGCAGCCCCTTCGGCATCCGCACGGTGTCGCCGGGGCCCGCCTTCTCCCACTGCCCGTCGAGGTAGAGCGTGAACACGCCCTCCAGCACGTAGATGTGCTCGTCCTGCGTGGTGTGCACGTGCGGCGGCACGCCGGTGCCGGGCGGGTCGAGCGTCTCGAAGGCGAAGCTGGTGTCGCTCGCCGCTTTGAGCGCGTAGGTGTGGCCGAGCACGTTCCAGATGCGGTTGCCCTCGCCCGCGAGGGTGATGCCGGCGGGCAGGGGTCCGAGCACGATCTCGTCTGCGGTCATCGGCAGATCACACCAGATCGCCGCGGCTCAGCACCCCCACCAGAGCCTGCCCGTCGACGACCGGCACCATCCGGAGCCCCTGCTCGGCCACCAGAGCCACCACCTCGCCCACCGTGGCGTCGACCGGCACCGTCACCGGGGTCCGGGTCATCACCGCGCCGACAGTGCGCGGGCCGCGCCGCCCGGCGATGCGGTCGCCGAGCAGGTCGGCCTCGCTGACGACGCCGACCAGCCGTCCCCCGTCGACGACGGGCAGCGCGGTGAACCGGCGCGCCAGCAGCAGCTCGACGGCGAGCTCGACGGCGTCCCCCGGCGCCACCGTGACGACGTCGGTCGTCATCAGCTCGCGCACCGGCGTGGCGGCGGTGAGCGCCGGCCGCTCCCGCCCCGGCCGGGTGAGCGCGAGCAGCACCTCGTCGTCGGCGTCGTCGCGCCCGGTGACCCGCCGCACCAGCGCGTCGAAGCGGCCGCGGCGCCGCGGCGGGCGGAGCAGGTCGCTGCGCGTGACGACCCCGACGAGGGTGCCCCGCTCCACGACCGGCATCACCCGCAGCTCGCCGTGCGCGCGCATCCGCTGCGCCACGACCGACGGGCTCGCCGTCGGCGGCATCGTCAGGACGTCGGGGTTCATGACCTGCTCGACGAGCGCGCTGTCGTCGCCGCCGGACTCGCGGTGGCGCAGCACGTCGAGCAGGCTCAGCACCCCGACGAGCCGGTGCCGGGCGTTGACCACCGGCAGCGCGCTGAACCCGAAGCGCCGCAGCCGCTCCAGCGCCACCGCGACGGTGGCGTCCCCCCGCACCGTGACGACCCGCGTGCTCATGACGTCCCGCACCCCTCGCGCCATGGCCCCACCGTAGGTCCGGGGCCCGCGCTCCGGCCACGCCTCCTGTCGGGGGTCCCGGGCACAATCGGGTCCGTGACCGACACGGTGGTGCAGGACGACCCCGACCTGAGCCGCGCCCGCGCGGGCGACGACGCCGCGTTCACCCGGCTCGTCGCCCCGCTGCGCCGCGAGCTGCACGCGCACTGCTACCGGATGCTGGGCTCCACCCACGACGCCGAGGACGCCCTGCAGGAGGCGCTCGTGCGGGCGTGGAAGGGGCTGCCCGGGTTCGAGGGCCGCAGCTCGCTGCGGTCCTGGCTCTACACCGTCGCCACCCGCACCTGCCTGACGGCGGTGGAGCGCCGCGGGAGGCGGGCGCTGCCGATGGACGTCGGCCCGGCCAGCGAGCACGTCGTCACCGGCGACACCCCGCTCGGCGAGGTGGCCTGGCTCGGCCCCTACCCCGACGTCGGGCTCGCCGCGGGCGCGGCCGCCCCGGAGGCGCGCTACGAGCAGCGCGAGGCCGTCGAGCTCGCGTTCGTCGCCGCCTGCCAGCACCTGCCGGGCAACCAGCGGGCCGCCCTGCTGCTGTTCGAGGTGCTCGGCTTCTCCGCCGCGGAGATCGCCGAGCTCATGCAGACCTCCACCGCGTCGGTCAACAGCGCGCTGCAGCGGGCGCGCCGGGTCGTCGCGGAGCGGGTGCCCGAGCGCACCCAGCAGCAGACGCTGCGCGAGCTCGACGACGCCCGCGTCCGCGCGATCGTCACCGGCTACTCCTCGGCGCTGGAGCGCGGCGACGCCGGCGCGCTGGTCGCCCTGCTCACCGAGGACGTCACGTGGTCGATGCCGCCGCTGCCGCACTGGTACCGCGGCATCGACGCCGTCACGGAGTTCGCGGTGGCCGTGCCGCTGGGCTCGTGCGGGCAGTGGCGCCACCGCCCCGTCACCGCCAACGGGCAGCCGGCCGTGGCCGCCTACCTGCGCGCCGACGGCGACGGCCCGTTCCTGCCGTGGTCGATCAACGTCCTCACGGTCCGCGACGGGCGCATCGCCGAGGTCGTCTCGTTCATCGGCGCCGGGCACTTCGCGGCGTTCGGCCTGCCCGGGTCGGTGGACTGAGGGTCAGTCGTTCTCCCACAGCGCCCACGGCCGGTCGCCCGCGAGGTAGGCGCGCTCCAGCGCCGAGCGCTCCTTGTTGGTGTCGGCCGGCGCCCAGAACCCGCGGTGCCGGTGGGCGAGCAGGCGGCCCTCCTTGGCCAGCGCCGCGCAGGCGTCGTCCATGAGGTCGCCGCCCTCGGGCAGGTAGTCGAAGATCTCCGGGCGCAGCACGAAGAAGCCGCCGTTCTCCCACAGCGGCATCTCGTGCAGCGGCGTGACGCTGGAGACGCGCCCGTCGGCGGCCAGGTCGACGCAGTGGAACGAGGCCTGCGGCGTGACGGCCAGCAGGGTGGCGACCGCGTCGGTGGCGGCGAAGTCGTCGACCATGGCGTCGAGGTCGAGGTCGGTGAGGACGTCGGCGTAGTTGGCCAGGAACATCTCCTCGCCCTCGACGTGCTCGCGCACCCGCCGCAGCCGCTCGCCGATCGGCGAGCCCTCGCCGGTCTGGACGAACGTGATCGTCCAGTCCTGGATGTCGGAGCCCAGCAGCTCGACCTCGCCCCCCTTGAGCACGAAGTCGTTGGACGCCGTCTCGTTGTACTCGAGGAAGAAGTCCTTGATGTACTGGGCGCCGTAGCCCAGGCACAGGACGAAGTCGGTGTGCCCGAAGTGCGCGTAGTAGCGCATGACGTGCCAGATCAGAGGGCGCGGGCCCACGCGGAACATCGGCTTCGGCACGTCGGTGACGCCGTCACGCATCCGGGTGCCGTAGCCCCCGCAGAACAGCACGACCTTCACAGGATCCCCCCGGTAACGGACATACCGGCACTCTAACGCCACGTGAGAGTTGGTCATCGACCCCGACGGGTGACGCTCCCGTCCGAACCGCACCGAGCGGCGCGCCGAAGGGGGGCGTCGCGGGCGGGGGCGTGATGGGGCAGAGTCGGGGCGTGCCCGGTGCCCGCGTCGTCCTCGCCGTCGACGGCAACTCGATCCTGCACCGGTGCTTCCACTCCCAGGCGCGCACGGGCTTCCGCTCCGCGGACGGGCGGCCCCGCTGGGCGGTGCGCGGGCTGCTGTCGCAGCTGGTCGCGGCCGTCGACCGGATCGGGCCGGACCACGTCGTCGTCGGCTTCGACGACCCGGCCGCGAGCGTGCGGCGCGAGCGCTGGCCGCAGTACAAGGCGCACCGCACGGAGAAGCTCGCCACGCTCGTCGAGCAGCTCGACGCCGCCGCCGACGTGCTGCGCGCGCTCGGGATCCCCGTCGTCGTGCCGACGGGCTGGGAGGCCGACGACGTGCTCGCCTCCGTCGCGCGCCAGGCCCCGGCCGCCGGTGCGACGACGGTGGTCATGACCTCCGACCGAGACGCCTTCGGGCTGATCGACGAGCACACGCGCGTGCTGCGGATCATCAACGGCGGCGTCGACGCCTCCCCGGTGCTCACGCCCGACCGGCTCGTCACGCTGCTGGGGGTGCGCCCCGACCAGTACCCCGACTTCGCGGCGCTGCGCGGCGACCCCTCGGACAACCTGCCCGGCGTCCGCGGGGTCGGGCCGCGCACCGCGGCCCGGCTGCTGGCCGCGCTCGGCGGGGCACAGGCCGCGTTCGACGACCTCGCGGCGGGCGGCACCCGCGTCGCCGACGCCGTGGGGCCGGCCGCCGCCGGACGGCTCGCCGCAGCCGGAGCCCGCGAGGCGTGGGAGCTCAACCGGCAGGTCATGGTGATGCGCGGGGACGTGCCCGTCGACCTCGGCGCCGGGTGCCTGCCGCTCCCCGTCGACGCCGTGCGCGCGGCCTTCGCCGAGCAGGACCTGCCCTGGACCGCCGCCACGGCGCTGCGGGCGCTCGCCCACGACGACTCGACTCCCCCGCCACCCGCCCGCACCGACCTGGAGACCGGCTGGTCCCCGCGGGGGTCCGGGCCGCGGCGCCGCCCGCCGCTGCCCCGCAAGCCCGTGGTCGACCAGCTCGCCCTCTTCTAGGCTGCGGTGCGCTACCGCGGCGGCCAGTCGAACTCGCGCAGGTAGCAGCTGCCGCACATCGACTCGTAGCCCACGTCGCCCTCGATGGCGACCTGGTCGCCGGACTGGGTGAACCCGCCGTCGACCGTGCGCGCGTTGAGGATGGCCTTGCGCCCGCACCGGCAGATCGTCTTCAGCTCCTCGATGGAGTGCGCGAGCTCCATCAGCCGGATGCTGCCCGGGAAGCCGCGGGTGCGGAAGTCGCTGCGCAGGCCGTAGGCGATCACCGGCACTCCGTCCTCGACCGCGAGCCGGAACAGGTCGTCGACCTGCGCCGGGACGAGGAACTGCGCCTCGTCGACGAGCACGCAGTCGACGGGCGGCACGCGCCCGGCGAGGACCCGCTCGCGCACCGGTACCTCCGGCCCCGCGACGAGGTCGACGTCGCGGTCGACGCCGATCCGCGACAGCACCGCCGGGCTCTTCGTGTCGGTCGACGGCTTGACGATGAGGACGCGCTGCCCGCGCTCCTCGTAGTTGTGCGCCACCTGGATCAGCGCCGTCGACTTGCCGGAGTTCATCGCGCCGTAGCGGAAGTACAGCTTGGCCACGGCCCACCGTAGCCCGGCGTCCCGGACGCCCCCCGCGTGCGTGACGGCCCCGCCCCGGGGTACCCGCCGCGCGTCAGCGCAGGACCACCCCACGAGGAGGTAACCATGGCCACGGGTGAGACCGGATTCAGCGACGTGATCTTCGACCTGGTGTCGGTGCAGTACCACTCGCTGAAGGCGGGTCACGACTACGGGCAGTACGTCCGCGACGCGCGCAACGCCGGCTACGACGACGTCGCGTCGTTCTTCGAGCAGGTCATGAAGGAGGACTCGGAGCGGGCGGCCCGCTGCCACGACTTCATGCGGAAGCTGGGGTCGAAGGAGGACATGGGCTCGACGCAGTAGCTGGTCCGGTACCGCGGCGAGCGCCTGCCGGCCGCGGGCGGAGGCGAGGACCAGGACCCGCACCGGGGACGGCGACCGGCCCGGGACCATCGTGGTCCCGGGCCGGTCGTCGGTGCGGTGTGGCTGCGTCAGCCGGCCGCGATCGCGTCCAGGAACTCCTGCGGGATGCTGCGGGCCATGACGTCGTAGCCGGTGGTGTTGGGGTGCAGGTTGTCCAGCGCGTCGTAGCGCAGGTCGATCCAGTCCGGGACGATCCGGTCGCGGATGGCGGCGTCGAAGTCGATGACGCCGTCGAAGTGCTGCGCCCCCTCACCGCGCAGCCAGGCGTTGACCTCGTTGCGGGCGGCGACCGCCTGCGGCGAGGAGTAGACGCCGTACGGCGCGGGCCGCAGCAGGTTGCCGGCCGGCGTCAGGGTGCCGATGTAGATCGGGACGCCCCGGGCGTGCACGCGCTCGGCGATCTCGCGGTAGGCCGCCTTCAGGTCGTCGGCGGTGGCGGGCAGGTCCTGCAGCACCGCGGTGCCCAGGTCGTTGATGCCCTGCAGGAAGATCACGCCGGCGAGGTTGGGCTGGTCCAGCGCCTGCGCCTCGAGGCGGTCGAGCGCCGACGGGCCGATGCCCGGGCCGGTGACCCGGCCGCCGCTGATCGCCTGCGCGGTCACCGACAGGTGCGCGGTGTCCGGGTCGTCCTTGAGCCGGCGGGCCAGGACGTCGGGGTAGCGGGTGTCGGTGTTGCCGTCGGAGAGGAAGCCGTCGGTGATCGAGTCGCCGAACGCCACCAGCGTGCGGTCGCTGTCCTCGCCCTCCACCTGGACGCCGGTGGCGTAGTAGAACGCCGTCGTGAACGTCGAGGTGAAGCGGTCGAGCACGATGCCGCGCTCGGCGAAGGCGCCGTCGCCCGCGGCGGTGGTCTCGTCGCCCGCCGCGGTGAAGTACGTCTGCATCGCGCTGCCGTGCACGGTGGCCGCACCGTTGCCGGCGGGCACGAAGATGCTCAGCACGAGGTGGTCGAACGCCTCGGTGGTGAGGTCGACGGCGTCGCTGAGCACGTCCTCGCCGGCGGGGATGGTGACGCCGGGCGCGCCGCCGAAGGTCACGGTGCGCTGCGTGCCGTCGACGATCGACGCGCCGGAGTCGCCGTCGCGGACGCCGACGGTGACCGACGGCAGCGTCGTCAGCGTCCCGCCGAACTCGTTGGACAGCCGCACCCGGACCGCACTGCCGCCGTGGTGCAGGTAGAGGACCTGGCGGACCGTCTCGTCGGAGAAGGTGGTCGGCGGCGGGACGACGTCCTGCACGGCGGTGACCTGGTTCGTCCCGCTGAAGGTCTCGACGCCGAAGTCGCCGAGCGTCGACGGGCCCTGCGGGGCGGCCGACCAGGCCGACACCCAGTTCCCGTCGTCGCCGTCCTTCGGGGAGGCGCTCGCGGCCTGCGGCGCGGCCAGGGCGGCGACCGCGACGGCGAGGGCGCCGGCGACCACCACCCCCGCGCGCGCCGTGCGGCTCAGCCCGCGGATCCGGTGCCGGGCACTGCTCATGGCGCGTCCTCCTCGACGACGACCGGCGCGGGGAGGACGCCGGTCACAGCAGGTCAACGAGGCCGGACGCGGCAGGTGCTGATCTACGACACGATCGTGGCGGTGCCGGTCAGGCCGGGCGGACGCGCAGGGGCAGCGACCCGAGCGCGCGCATCGTGTTGTTGTGGTGGCGCACCACCGGGCCGGCGACCTCGATCGACGCCACCCGCTCGGCGAGCGCGGTGAGCAGGCTCTCGGCCTCCAGCCGGGCGACGTGCTGGCCGACGCACTGGTGGATGCCGAACCCGAACCCGACGTGGCCGGAGGGGTCGCGGGAGAGGTCGAACGCGGCGGGGTCGTCCCAGCGCCCCGGGTCGCGGTTGGCCGAGGCGAGGAACATGAGGATCTTCTTCCCGGCCGGCACCACGGCGTCGCCGACGCGGACGTCGGTGGTGGCCGTGCGGAAGAACGTCTGCACGGGCGACGCCCAGCGCACGGCCTCGTCGAACGCGACCCGGGCCAGGTGCGGCTGCTCGCGGAGCCGGCGCCACTGCTCCGGGAAGGTCGCGACGGCGTGCAGCACCGCACCCAGGCCGTGCACCGTGGTGTCGACGCCCGCCGACAGCAGCGACCGCACCACCAGCGGCGCCTGGTCGGGCGTGATCTCGCCGCGGTCGGCCGCGGCCCAGATCTGCGCGCCGAACCCGCCCTCGGCGAGCACCTCGCGCCGGCACTGCGCGTTCACCCAGGCCGCCAGGTCCCCGGCCCGCGGCGCCCCCGCCGCGACGAGGTCGTTGTGCGGGCCGAACGCGTTGAACAGGAACTCGCCGTAGGGCAGCAGGTTCTCCCGCCCCTCGTCCGGGATGCCGACGGCGTCGGGGAAGACGCGCAGGGGGAACGCCTCGGCCAGCGCCGGGACGGCGTCGAACTCGGGGCCGCGCGCCAGCAGGTCGTCGACGAGGTCGGCCGCGGCGCTGCGCCACTGCTCCCGCAAGCGCCGCAGCGCCCGCGGCGCGAGCAGCCCGGACAGCACGCGGCGGGGGGCGTCGTGGCGCGGCGGGTCGGACTCCAGCAGCAGGCTGGGCGGGCGCCACGGCGGCTCGGTGCGGAAGTTCGACAGCCCGACCCCGGCGCCGGACTCGAAGCTCTGCCAGTCGCGCAGCGCGGCGTGCACCTCGGCGTAGCGGGCCATGGCGTAGACGTCGTAGCGGGCCAGGTGCACGACCGGGCCCGCCTCGCGCAGCTCTCCGTGGAACGCCGCCGGGTCCTCGAGGACCTCGTGGCCGAAGGGGTCGCCGTGGTGCACCGGCAGGGCGGGGTGCGGCTCGATCGTGCGGGTCATCGGCGTGCGGGTCATCGGGGGTCCTCCCGGATCACGGGGCTCACAGGTCCAGCACCAGGCGGTCGGTGCGCGAGCGGGACACGCAGACGAACATGCAGTCGTTCGCCGCGCGGTCGGCGTCGTCGAGGATCGAGTCGCGGTGGTCGGGCAGGCCCTCGAGGACGTCGGTCTCGCAGGTGCCGCAGGTGCCCTGGCGGCAGGACGAGAGGACGTCGACCCCGACCGACCGGACGGCCTCGAGCACCGTGCGTCCGGGGGTGACCGTGACCGACCGGCCGGTGCGGGCGAGCTCGACCTCGAACGGCTCGTCCCGGACGGGCGCGCCCTGCTCCTTCGCCACGAACCGCTCGGTCCGCAGCGCGTGCGGGCGCCAGTGGGCGCACGCCCGCTCGACGGCGTCGAGCAGCGGGCCCGGCCCGCAGCAGTACACGGCGACGTCGGGCTGCGGGTCGGCGAGCCAGCGGGGCAGGTCGATGCGGCCGCACTCGTCCTCCGGCACGAGGTGCACGCGGTCGCCGTGCGCGGCGAGCTCGTCGAGGAAGGCCATCGAGGCGCGCGTGCGGCCGCCGTAGACCAGGGTCCAGTCGGCGTCGAGCGCGTCGGCCTGGCGCACCATCGGCAGCAGCGGCGTGATCCCGATGCCGCCCGCGACGAACAGGTAGCGCTCCGACGGGACGAGCGGGAAGTGGTTGCGCGGGCCGCCCACCCCGACGGTGTCGCCGACCGCGAGCACGTCGTGCACGTAGGCCGACCCGCCCCGGCCGTCCGGCTCGCGCAGGACGCCGACGCGGTACCGGAAGGCGTCGAAGCGGTCGCCGCACAGCGAGTACTGCCGCACCGCGCCGGTCGGCAGGATCAGGTCGACGTGCGCCCCCGGCGCCCAGTCGGGCAGCCGCGCGCCGTCGGGGTGGCGCAGGGTCAGCACCACCACCCCGTCGGAGGCGACCTCCTTGGCCGCCACCCGCAGGGTGACCACGTCCTCCTGCACTGCGCTCACGCGCCGCACTGCGCCCACGTGCCACCTCCGTCGCTGAGAGCTCGAACGGTGCCCGCCGGCCGGCCCTGCGAGGAGGGCTTTCTCATTCAGCGAGCGGGGAGTTCCCGAGCGTGCGGGCGATGCCGCGGGCGGCGGCGCGCAGGACGGGGACGACGGCCCGGCCCCCGTCGTCGTTCGGGACGATCACCGAGAGCGCCGCGAGGACCTGCCGGTCGGGACCGGTCACGGGCACGGCGACGCCGAGCGCGTCGGCGTGCAGGTGCCCGGGGCAGTAGGCGTAGCCGTGGCGGCGGACGTCGGCCAGCACGCGCCGCAGCCGCTCGGGCGTCGCGATGGTCTCCGGGGTGTAGCGGCGCAGCGGCGCGGCGAGCACCGCCTCGCGCAGGTCGTGCGGCGCGTGCGCGAGCAGCACCAGCCCCGACGACGACGCGTGCAGCGGCAGCCGCCCCGCGATCCGCGTGTAGTTGATGACCGACCCCGGCGCGCTGAGCCGTTCGACGAACAGCACCTCGACGCCGTCGAGGACGCCGAGCTGCGCGTGGTGGCCGACCACGCCGTGCAGGTCCTCCAGGAACGGCATCACCGCCTCGCGCAGCGACAGCGTCGGCGACGCCCGCATCGCGAGCTCCCACATCCGCACGCCGATCCGCACCCGGCGGTCGGCGTCGCGGACCAGGAGGCCGTGCTCCACGAGCTCGGCCACGAGCCGCGACGCCGTGGCCCGGTGCAGGCCCGAGCGCGCGGCGATCTCCCCGACCCGCAGCGCCCGCTCCCCCGGCCCGAACGCCTCGAAGATGCGCACGGCGCGGCCGAGCACGGACCCGCCGTCCCCGCCGTGGCGCACGGGGCCAGTGTGCCCGTGAGTGGATACGAGTGCTCCGGCACTCGTATCCACTCACGGGGGGGTCAGGCCAGGTGCTCCAGGAACCAGTCGCGGGCCGGGCCGCTGGAGACGTCGAAGCCGTCGACGTAGGCGTCGAAGTGCCCGCCGGGCAGGATGCTCAGCTTCTTCGGCTCGTTCGCCTTCCCGTACGCGGCGATCGCCAGCTCGGAGGGCGTGAGGTGGTCGCCGCGCGCGGGCAGCATGAGCAGCGGGGTCGGGCTGATGTAGGGGACGTAGGTGATCGGCTCGTACTCGGTGAACATCTCGACGCTGCGCAGCGTCACCTCGTTGCGCCACGACGGGGCGCGCAGCTTCGCGGTCTCGGTGAACCACGTGTACGAGTCGGCCGTCGGCAGCGCGGAGGGCGCCGTCGGGTCGGCGTCGACGACCGGCACCATCGCGGGCGGGTCGCCCTGGTAGCGGGCGAGGCGGTCGCTGTCGAACATCCCGCGGAAGCCGGCGATGAGGTCGGCGCGCACCAGCGCGCGCAGGTTGTCGTGCCCGCTCACGAGCGGGACCTGGCTGACGACGGCCTTCACCCGGCGGTCGATCGCCGCGACGACGAGCACGTGCCCGCCGGAGTAGCTGCTGCCCCAGATGCCGATGCGCGTGGCGTCGACCTCGGGCAGCGTGCTCGCGTAGGTGATCGCGTGGCGGTAGTCGCGGACCTGGGCCCACGGGTCGATCTCCTGGCGCGGCTGGCCGTCGCTGGCCCCGAAGTTGCGGTTGTCGTACACCAGCGCGTTGAGCCCCGCGGCGGCGAAGACCTCGGCGAACGAGTCGAGGTACATCTCCTTGACGGCGGAGAACCCGTGCGCCATGACCACCGTCGGGGCGGCGCCCGAGGCGCCCCGGGCCGGGTAGAACCAGCCGCGCAGGGTCACGCCCTCGGCGTCGAACTCGACATCGCGACGATCCACGGTGCTACCTCCAGGGGTCGGGTCGGCCCGGACGGGGGCCGCTGTGACCCCAGTCTCAGCGCCCGGGCCCTCCACCGCGTTGAACCGGCGCGACAGGGTGTTGGATCCGCGCGCCAGCAGTGGCGCGGGACCCGCGGTAGTCGCTCGGGGAGGTGCCGTACCGCGCCTTGAACGTGCGGCTGAAGTGGCTGGTGTCGGCGTAGCCCCACCGGCGCGCGATCGCGGAGATCGGCTGGTCGGAGTGGGTCAGCTCGTCGCGGGCCCGGGCCAGGCGCCGCACCCGGATCACCTCGCCGACGGTCTGCCCGGTGGCGTTGAAGACGCGGTTGACGGTCCGGACCGACACCCCGTGCGCGGTCGCGATCGCCGCGGGCGTCACGGCGTCGTCGAGGAGGTGCTGCTCGATGTAGCGGTCCATCGCCGCCCGGAGCGCGGGCCGCGCCGTGCCCGTCGTCGGTGCTGCGCCGTCGGGGCGCAGCGCGCCGATGAACAGCTCCAGCGTCGCGTTGCGCGCCGCCGTCACCGCCGACGGGGGGAGGTCGGGCAGGGCCCGGCTCAGCGTGTCGAGGTAGGTGGTGAGCAGGCGCGTCGCCGGGGCGAGGCCGTCGAGCCGCACGCCGCCGGTGACGCGCGCCCGGCCGCCGACCTCGTCGAGGGCCGCCCGCGGGATCAGCAGGCTCCGCTTCGCCAGCGGCTCCCAGACCGCGAACCGGGCCGGCCGCCTGCTGTCCCACGCCACCGCGTCGCCGGGGCGCAGGTCCGCCTCGACCCCGCCCTGGCTGACGGTCTCCCGCCCGGCCCGCGTGATCAGCACGACGACGAACTCGCCCTCGGTGTCGGCGATCTGCCGGCGCTGCCGCGTGCCCGAGCAGGGCCCGCACTCGCAGTCGACCAGCGCCAGGTCGTCGATCCACCAGCGCCGCACCCGCGCCCCGAACTCCGGCGCGCCCGGCACCTGCGGCACGGAGACCGTCCACGGCAGGTGGGTCGCGGACAGCACCGCCTGCCAGTCCGGCGCGCGGTCCCCGTCGCCGGTCTGCCAGGTCTCGCCCTCGGCCCGCACGCCCCACCTCCGCCCGACACCGCCGTCGAACAGTCACGAGAACCGTAGGCGAGCCGCCCCGGCCCCACCACCGCCCAGCGGTCAGCGGTCGACCGCGGCCATGGCGGTCTCGTTGTGGCGGGCGCCGGTGGCGGGAGTGAGCGCGTCGAGCCGACCGAGCTGGTCGGCGGTGAGGACGACGCCGTCGGCCGCGGTGTTCTCCTCGACGCGGGCGACCCGGCGGGTGCCGGGGATCGGCGCGACGTCGTCGCCCTGCGCGAGCAGCCAGGCCAGCGCGACCTGCGCGGCGGTGGCGCCGGCCTCCGCGGCGACCGCGCGCACCTCGTCGACGAGGCGCAGGTTCTGCACGAACGCGTCGCCGACGAAGCGGGGGTTGTCCTTGCGCCAGTCGTCGTCGGGGATGTCGTCGGGGGTGCGCAGCGCGCCGGTGAGGAACCCGTGCCCCAGCGGCGAGTACGGGACGAAACCGGCGCCGAGCTCGCGCAGCAGCGGCAGCAGCTCCTCCTCGGGGTCCCGCGTCCACAGCGAGTACTCGGTCTGCAGGGCGGCGACCGGGTGCACGGCGTGGGCGCGACGGATCGTGTCGGGGCCGGCCTCGGACAGCCCGATGTGCAGGACCTTGCCCTCCGCGACGAGCTCGGCCAGCGCACCGACGACGTCCTCGATCGGCGTGCCCGGGTCGACCCGGTGCTGGTAGTAGAGGTCGATGCGGTCGGTGCCCAGGCGCCGCAGCGAGCCCTCGACGGCGGTGCGGATGTTGGCGGGGCTGCTGTCGGTGGTGCCGGGGCCACCCCCGGCGTGCGAGACGAGGCCGAACTTGGTGGCGAGGACGACGTCGTCGCGGCGGCCCGCGACGGCCCGCCCGACGACCTCCTCGCTGTGGAACGGCCCGTAGACCTCGGCGGTGTCGATGTGGGTGACGCCGAGGTCGAGGGCGCGGTGGATCGTGCGGATCGACTCGTCGTCGTCGAGGCCGCCGCCGGAGGTGTAGACCCCGGCCATCGTCATGGCGCCCAGACCGATCCGGGACACCCGGAGCGCGCCGAGCCTGGCGTTCTGCATGTCGGAGCTCTTTCCCTGTGGGTCCGTCGGCCCCGTCCGGGGCCGGTGCCCAGGCAACGCCTGCGCGCCGCGCCGGACCAGGACCTGCGGAGAGGGGTACCCGCAGTGACCCCCTCCCCCGGCCGGCCGGCCCTACGCTGGGTCGCATGGACGACAGGGAGGCCGCGCGGTCCGCCGTCCGCGAGTTCCTCACCTCGCGCCGCGGGCGGATCACCCCCGCCGACGCCGGCCTCCCCGCGCAGAGCACCCGACGCCGGGTGAAGGGCCTGCGCCGCGAGGAGGTCGCCCTCCTCGCGGGAATGAGCCCCGAGTACTACGTGCGGCTGGAGCGCGGGCAGGCCACCGGGCCGTCCGCCGGGGTCGTCGACGCCGTCGCCGCCGTGCTCCGCCTCGACGCCGACGAGCGCGCCCACCTCGGCCGCCTGCTCGCCGCGCTCACCCCCGAGGCCCGCCGCCGGAAGCCGGCCCCGGCCGCCGACCCGGTGACGCCCGGCGTCCGGGTGCTGCTCGACGCGCTGGACCACCTGCCGGCGGTGGTGCTGAACGCGCGGCTCGACGTCGTGGCCGTCAACCGCCTGGGCCGCGTCCTCTACGCGCCGGTGTTCGACGTGCCCGGCCCGCCGAACGCCGCACGCCTGCTGTTCCTCGACGAGCCGCGCGCCCGGGAGCTGTTCCCGCACTACGACCGGATCGCCGCCGACACCGTCGCGATGCTGCGGATCGAGGCCGGCCGACACCCGGACGACCCGCGGCTGCTCGAGCTGGTCGGGCAGCTGTCCACCCGCAGCGCCGGCTTCCGCACCCGCTGGGCGGCGAACGACGTCCGCGCCCACCGCGGGGGCACGAAGACGTTCCGGCACCCGGTCGTCGGCGAGATCACGCTGCCCTACGAGAACCTCGCCGTCGACGCGGCCGACGGCCAGGTCCTCACCGTCTTCACCCCGCGGCCCGGGTCACCCGAGGCCGACGCGATGCGCCTGCTGGCCAGCTGGACCGCGAGCGCTCAGTAGACGGCGCCGGCGTCCTCGGTGATCTCGGGCAGCACCACGCCGTCCTCCATCACGTTCGCCCCCGGGATCTCCACGACGAACAGGGCCAGCGCCGCCTTGTCCTCGCCGGTGATCGCGGTCCACGCGTCGGCGATGCCGTGCATCAGCCGGGCCCGGACCTCCACGGACCGCCCGGTGCGGATCAGCCCGACCATCCGCGGCGACGTGACGGGCTCGCCGGCCACGTAGATGCTCCCGCTCTCGACCTCGGTGAACGAGCAGTGCACGTACGCCGCCGGTGCCCCGGTGACCTCGGCGTGCACCCGCGTCACCGCCGCGGCGACCTCGGCCCTGTGCGCGAGCGTCGCGCCGCCGCGGGGAACGGTGAACTGGTAGAAGGGCACGTCGGCCTCCGGGAGGTAGTGGGACTCGATTCGAGTCCGACCGTAGAGGGTGAACTGCAGAGCCGCAAGCTGCTAGGACTCGAAAAGTGTCCTATGGTGGTGGCGTGAAGCACGACGAGCTGCAGGACGTCTACTGCTCCGTCGCCCGGACGTGGGCGGTCCTCGGCGAGCGCTGGACGATGATGATCCTGCGCGAGTGCTTCCGCGGGGAGCGGCGCTACGACCACTTCCGCTCCAAGCTCGGGCTGGGCAGCGGCGTGCTCAACGACCGCCTGCGGGTGCTCACCGAGCAGGGGATCCTCGAGCGGGTGGCCTACCAGGAGGGCCCGACCCGGCACGAGTACGTCCTCACCCCCAAGGGCGCGGACCTCTACCCGGTCCTGCTGTCGGTGATGGCGTGGGGCGACAAGTACGAGAACGACGTGCCGCCCGTCCGGCTCGTGCACCGCGGGTGCGGGCACCCCGCCGAGCCCCGCGTGACGTGCGCGCACTGCGCGGAGCCCCTGGGCTGGCGCGACATGAGCGCGGAGTTCGAGCCCGGGGCCTGGTAGCCGCGTCGTCGGGCGCAGTGCACTCACCGACAACACCTCGGCTCCCCGTGCCAAGCCTGCGACCCCGTCCGACCGCCAGTCTCGGAGCACGGCCCGCCACCGGCGCCGCCGTCCCCGACCGCGGGAGGAGCCTCCGTGGCGTACGTGATCACCGAAGCCTGCATCGACGTCCAGGACCGCGCCTGCATGGAGGAGTGCCCGGTCGACTGCATCTACCCGGGCGACCGGATGATGTACATCCACCCCGACGAGTGCGTCGACTGCGGCAAGTGCGTGCCGGCCTGCCCCAGCCAGGCGATCCACTCCGAGTACTCCGTGCCGCCCGCGCAGCAGGCCTTCGTCGACGCGAACGCGGTGTTCGTCCGGACGCACGGGCTGCGCGGCGGCGGCGAGGACGCCGACCCCGTCGGCGAGGACCACCCGCTGGTGGCCGAGCGGAGGCCGCGGTGAGCGCCGGTCTCGAGGCCGACCTCCTCGTCGTCGGCGCCGGGCCGGCCGGGCTCTACGCCACCTACTACGCCGGGTTCCGCGGGCTGTCGGTCGTCGTCGTCGACGCGCTCGACCAGCTCGGCGGGCAGATGTCGGTGCTCTACCCGGAGAAGCCGGTGTTCGACGTCGCCGGGTTCCCCCGGGTGCGGGCCCAGGACCTGGTCGACCGGCTCGTCGAGCAGGCGGCGCTCGCCGCGCCGACCTACCTGCTCGGCCACGAGGCGAGCCTGCTCGAGCAGCTCCCCGACGGCGTCGTCGTCACCACCGACCGCGGCACCCGGATCCGCGCCGGCGCGCTGCTCATCACCGGCGGGATGGGCCGGTTCACCCCGCGCCCGCTGCCCGCCGGTGACGCCTTCGCCGGACGCGGCCTGCGCTACGCCGTCCCGCGGCCGTCCGAGCTGGCAGGGAAGGACGTGCTCGTCGTCGGCGGCGGCGACTCGGCCGTCGACTGGGCGCTGTGCCTGGAGCCGCTCGCCGCGTCGGTCACCCTCGTGCACCGGCGCGAGGCCTTCCGGGCGCACGAGCGCAGCGTCGACGACCTGCGCGCGTCGTCGGTGCGGGTGCTGACCTCGTGCGAGGTGCTCGACGTGCGGGGCGGCGACCGGGTCGCGGAGGTCGACGTCACCGGTCCCGACGGCGTCCGCACCCTCGCGGTGGACGAGGTCGTGGCCGCGCTCGGGTTCCGGGCCGACCTGACGGCCCTGTCCTCGTGGGGCGTCGAGCTCGACCGGCGGTACGTCAGGGTCGACCGCTCGATGCGGACGAACCTGCCGCGCGTGTTCGCCGCGGGCGACGTCACCGCCTTCGACGGCAAGGTGCGGCTGATCTCCGTCGGGTTCGGCGAGGCCGCGCTGGCGGTCAACAACCTCGTGCCCGTGGTGCGCCCGGACCTGCCGGTGACGCCCGGCCACTCCAGCGACGCGGCCTGACGATGCCCCTGCTGACGATCGACACCGCCGCCGTCGCCGAGCCCGACCGCCTCGACTTCTGGCGCTCCACGGTGTGCGACCAGTTCGTCACGCTCGACGTGGCGCCCGCGTCCGGCGCCCCGGTCGCGGGACGGGTGACGGCCGGGTCCGTCGACGGCACCCACCTGCGCCGGATCGCGGCGGGTCCGCACCGGTTCGTCCGGACCCCGCGCCAGGTCCGCTCCGCCGACGAGGACTACCTCCAGGTCGCCCTCGCCCGCCGCGGCCGGACCGTGGTCTCCCAGGACGGCCGGGAGACCGTGATCGGGCCGGGCGACCTCGTCGTCTACGACAGCAGCCGCCCGTACGCCTTCGCCACCGCCGACCGCTTCGAGTACTCGGTCTGCCTGCACCCCAAGAGCCGGCTGCCGCTCTCGCGCGCCGAGCTGTCCGCGGTCACCGCGACCCCGCTGGGCGGACGCGGCGTCGCGGCGCTGGTCCCGCCGCTGCTGTCGGCGCTCGACGGCGTCGTCGGCGAGGACGTCCCCGAGGAGAGCCGGCGGGCGCTGTCCCGCACGGTCGGCGACCTGCTCGTGGCGCTGGTCCGCGGGCAGGTGCCCGCCGCGTCGACGGACAACCTCCACCTCGTGCGGGCCCGCGCGCACCTCCGCCGCCACCTCGGCGATCCCGACCTCGGGCCCGCCCAGGTCGCGGCGGCCTGCGCGATCTCGGTCCGCTACCTGCACCGGCTGTTCGCCGCCGAGGGCGCGTCCGTGGCCGAGGAGATCCGCGACGCCCGCCTGCAGGGCGCCTGGGAGGACCTGCGACGGCCCGACCTCGCGCACCGCGGGATCGGGGTGGTCGCGGCCCGCTGGGGGATGCCGGACCCGGCCGCGTTCAGCCGGGCGTTCCGGGTCCGCTTCGGCCGCTCCCCCCGTGACCACCGCGCCGCCTGGACGTGACGGCGGGCTACCGCGCAAGCCGGTCGGTGGCGCCGTCGACGCACCCCAGCTCGTCGACGTCCCACCCGGCGAGCTCGGCGCCCGCGCGGTAGGCGCTCTCGTAGAAGTCCAGCACCGCGGCGCGCGGGTCGGGCTCCGCGAGCGCGGCGGCCTGGGTGAGGACCGCGAGGTGCGAGCCCCGCTGCTCCACCCACCGCGCCGCGGCCGGGGTGAGGCCGCGCTCGGCGAGCCCGGGCGGCTCGGGCGCGGTGTAGGAGTAGAACGCGGGCTCGGGCGTGTTCTCGTCGCCGAACCAGAACCCGAAGCTGATCACCTCGCGCGAGTAGGCCTCGCGCGTCACCGGGTCGGTGCCCGGGTCGTGGTCGACGACGCGGTCGGAGAACCGCGTGTGCGCGATGTCCATCGTGTGCCAGAAGTGGTGCACCGGGCTCGCCTTGCCGGAGAACCGCCCGGCGAACTCCTCGAGCAGCAGGTTCACCTGCCCGAGCACGCGCCAGTAGGCCGTGACCGCGACCGGGTCGTAGGCGGTGTGCTCGTGGTCGTCGGCGAACGGGCGGGCGCTGTCGGGCAGGTCGAACGGGTACGGCGAGGCGATGGTCGCGTCGATCCCCAGCGCGGCCAGGCCGGCCCCGAGCCCCTGGTGGAACCCGGCCACCGACCGGCCGGGCAGGTCCATCGACCAGCGCGTGCCGTCGTCGCGGTTGAGGTCGAGGCGGTGGTCGAGCAGGTCGAGGTCGACGCTGAACACGCTCGTGCCGTCGACGGTCATCGGACGGGTGGTGAGGCCGCGACCGGTCAGGTGCAGCGGGACGTTCCACCAGTGGTTGCGCCGCGGGCTGGCCGCGAGGCGCAGCTTCCCGACCACCTGCAGGAAGCGGTGCAGCGTCTCCTTGGTCGGGCGCCAGGTGGCGTAGTCCGGTGCGGGGATGAGGGTCGGCGACATGCCGACCATCCTGCCCGGCCGCGCGTCAGGCCCCCGGCGCCGGCCGGACGACGTCGAGCACCCGGTACGTCACGGCCGGGACGGCCTGCTCGCCACCGGCGACGTCGACGAGCGCTCGACGATCGTCACCGGCCACCTGGCCCGCCTGGAGGACCAGCCGGCCGCGACGGGCCGGGGGCCTCTACGACAACGCCCTGTTCACCGACGGCCACGGCCGGGTGACGGTCTTCTCCCCCACCGACCGCACGGTCAGCGCCGGGCGGGCCGGCCCGATCGACCTGCCCGCCCGCGAGCTCGCCCTCACCGTCCACCGCGGCGAGCACGACGACATCGACCTGACCTACGGCGCGCTCGGCGCCCACCTCGCCGAGCACGCGCTCGTCGTCGATGGGCCGGTGCACGAGACCTACCTGGTCGGTCCGCGCGACACGGCGTCCCACGACACCGACAACCGCGCCGCGTGGCGCACCGAGATCGGCTGGCCGGTGTTCACGACGGCGACCTGATCCGGTGGGGCCGGTGGGGGCCGACGCTGCTGCAGATCGGGAGCCGTTCCTGAGTCTCGCCCGGTCGCGGGCAGTCCCACCGGCCGGCCCGCCCGCCCGCCCGCCCGCCCGACCGCCCACCGGCCGCCACCGGCCCGCCCGCCCGCCCGCCAAGATCGTCGAGATCGTGACGTCAGGGTCGTCGGGAGGGTCGTGAGGGTGCGGTTCCGGTGATCACGAGCCGGTGATCGTCGGAAGTGTGACCTGATGGCCCCTCCCGCGACCGTGGCGTCGCACTCCCGACGATCACCCGGGCGGGCGCATCGGCGGGGGATGCCGGTGATCCGGACGTGCAGCGGTGACGCGTGGCCGGACGCTTGACCCGTCACGCCACAACATCTGTTGTTCTCTGCACAACAGGTGTAGTTTGACCGCGTGCCGAACCGCCGGACCGTCCTGCTGGACGCCGCCATCGAGGTCCTGGGCGAGCGCGGGGTCCGGGCGGTGACGCACCGGGCGGTGGACGCCGAGGCGGGGGTGGGCGCGGGGTCGACGGCCAACTACTTCCCGACCCGCGACGGGCTGTTCGCCGCGATCGTGGAGCGGTTCGCCGAGCGCGAGGGGCAGGACCTCGAGGAGCTGGTCACCACGTCCGTCCCCGGCACGCCCGCGGAGCTGGGCCGCACGCTCGCGACCTTCGTGCGCCACGGCACCACCCGGAGCCGGACGCTGACGCTGTGCCGGTGCGCGCTGCTGGTGGAGTCGGCGAACAACCCCGACCTGCGGGAGCACATCGTCAGCACCGGTCAGCGGGTCGGCACGTGGTTCACCGCCTGGCTGCGGCTGGTCGGGTCGACCGATCCGGCCCTGCACGTCCACGTGATCGGCAACTACCTGACCGGGCTGACCCTGCACCAGCTGGCCATGCCCGACCCGCACTTCGATCCCACCGACCGGATCGTCGCGCTGCTGGAGTCACTGATCCCACCACCCACCCACCACCCGACGGCGGCCCCGCCCCTGGCCGGGAGCCCGGGCCGCCCGTAGATCCGGAGGACGCCATGGACCCCGACGACGTGTGGCGGGGCATCGACGACCAACGCCGTCGGCTCGTCGACCTGCTGGAGGACCTCTCCGACGACGAGTGGCGGCAGCCGTCGCTCTGCGAGGGCTGGACGGTGCGGCAGGTCGCCGCGCACGTGGCGCTGCAGAACACCGGCTGGTCGGCGATGCCGCGGGCCGTCCTGGAGACGATCCGGGCCGGCGGCATGGACGGTGCCATCCACGCGGTGGCGTGCCGGCACGCCGAGCAGCCCACCGAGCGGATCGTCGCCGAGATCCGGGAGCGGATCGGGGTCTGGCGGCCGCTCCCGGCGGTCGGCTACCGGGGCAGCGCGATCGACTACCTGGTCCACCTCCAGGACATCGCGATCCCGCTCGGTCGCCGGGAGGCGATGCCCGCCGACGTGGCCGCCGTCGCCGCCGACTCGGTGTGGCGCTCGCCGCGCATGTTCCACGCCCGTCGGCGGTTCGGCGGCCACCGGTTCGTCGCGACCGACACGGACTGGTCCGCCGGGGAGGGACAGGAGGTCACCGGGCCGGTCGGCGCGATCCTGCTGCTGCTCACCGGGCGCCGCGCCGGCCTGGAGAGCCTGACCGGACCCGGCGCGGAGGCCCTGCGCGCGCCGGGGATCCGGCCGTGACCGGCCCGGTCGGCACCGCTCCGCTCGACGGCGCGGCGCTCGGGTCCCTCGGCGCGCTCGGGCTCGCCGCGCCGGAACCGCAGCTCGCGGCCATGGTGGCGGCACTGCTGGGCCAGGACGCGGTCGACCTATTGGGCGTGCGCGTCGACGTCCACCCGTATCCGTTCCCCGCGCTCACCACGCGGGAGCGGTGGGTGGTGTCGGGGACCGCGCGCGGGACGGACGGTGCCGAACGCCGGTACGCCTTCTTCGTCAAGGTGGTGCAGCCCTGGGCCCGTTCGCCGCTGTCGGTCCACGTGCCCGAACCGCTCCGCACGACCCTGGCGCCGCTGGTGCCGTGGCGCACCGAGCCGGACCTCTACCGCTCCGACCTGCGCGACCGGCTGCCCGCGGGCCTGACCGTGCCCCGCGCGTTCGGCGTCCACGACCTCGACGACGGCGCCGTGGCGGTCTGGCTGGAGGTGGTGCCCGGCGGCCCCGCCTCCTGGGACCTCGACCGCCACCGCCGCGCGGCCCACCTCCTGGGCCGGCTGGCCGCCAGCCCGTCGGTGGCTCCGCTCGCCGCCTCCGTCCCCCCGGGCCGCACGGCCCGCGGCTACGCCGACGTCTGGCTCACCCACAACGTGCTCCCGGACCTGCGGGACGACGACGTGTGGCGACGCCCGGTGGTGGCCGGTGCCTTCGACGCCGACCTGCGCGCCCGGATGCTGGCGGCGGTGGACGCGCTGCCGCGCCTGCTCGACGAGCTGGACTCCTTCCCCCTGGCCACGACTCACGGCGACGCCTGTCCCCGCAACCTGCTCGGCACCGGCGACGGCGACATCGTCATGATCGACTTCGGGTTCTGGGGCCGGGACCCGGTGGGGTTCGACCTGGGGCAGCTCCTGCTGGCCGAGGTCCACGGCGGAGAGCGCCCGGCCCACGAGCTGCCCGCGCTGGAGAGGGCGTGCCTGCCCGCCTACGTCGAGGGCCTGCGCGACGAGGGCTGCACCGTCCCGCTCGACCGGGTCCGGCGCTGTCTCGCCCTGCTCCTGACCGTCTTCTACGCGATCCCCGCCCTGCCGTTCGAGCACCGCGACGCAGACGCGACCACGGCGCTGCACCGGCTGCACGCCGAGCGGGCCGCCGCGACCCGCTTCGTCCTCGACCTGCTGGACGCCACCGGGTCGTGACCGGGGCTCACCGGTTCCCGCCGCGCCCGCGCGATCGCGGGAGGAACCCGCGGACGCGCGCCCGCACCAGGTCCACGAGCAGCCGCAGCGCACTGGGCGGGCCGGCGGGGACGGACGTCGCGCGGCCGGTGAGGGCGGTCTCCTCGACGGCCGCGGCGAACTGCTCGAACAGCCGCCTGCTGACGTCGCCGGCCAGGGCGCGGCCGAACTGGGCGACGCGCCCGGACAGGAACAGCTCCGCGTCGGCGCGCAGGACCGTGCCGCCCGGTGCGGGCTCGGCGTGCAGCCGGATGTCGGCCTGCGTGGCGCTGCCCCCGGCGTCGGCACCCTGGGCGAGCACCCGCATCCGGTGGTCGGCCGGCTCCCGCTCGACGACCTGGGCCAGCCCCTCGAACGACAGCCGGACCGGGCCCAGCGCCACCGTCGCGCGACCGCGGAAGCGGTCGCCGGGGAGGACCTCCAGCAGCTCCGCCCCCGGCAGGCAGCGGGCGAGCCGGTCGAAGTCGTCGAGCACCGCCCACACCTGCTCGACCGGCGCCGCCAGCTCGCTGCGCACCTCGACGGTCGCCGACGGCGCACCGGCGGGAACCCGGACCTCGGCCGGCGGCGCGACGTCATCGGGCGCCGGCGCACCCTCCTCGCCCCGCGCGGCCGTGGACCGCCCGCCGCCGCGACCGACGAGGGTCCGCCCGGCGCAGTTGCGCGGGCCGGGCAGTCCGTCGGGGTGGTGGGCGGCGACGTCGGCGACCGCCGCGAGGATCCCGCGGTAGCCGGTGCACCGGCAGAGGACCCCCGACATCTGCTCCGGCAGCTCCTCCGGCGCGATCGCGGTGCCGTCCGGGCCGGCGTCGAGCAGGTCGTAGCTGCTCATCAGCATGCCGGGGGTGCAGAACCCGCACTGCAGGCCGTGGTGGGCGGAGAACGCCTGCTGCAGCGGGTGCTGGTCGTCGGGAGTGCCGAGGCCCTCCACGGTGACGACCTCGGCCCCCTCGCACTGCACCGCGAACAGCAGGCAGGCCCGGGCCGCCGCGCCGTCGACGAGCACGGTGCACATGCCGCACACGCCGTGCTCGCACCCGAGGTGCGTCCCGGTCAGCCCGAGGTGGTCGCGCAGCACGTCGGCCAGGTGGACCCGGGCCGGCACCGACACGGCCACGCCGGTGCCGTTGACCGTCATCGCCACCTCCACGAGCTCGCCGGCGGCGACCCTGTCGGGCCGCGGCTCCGGCCGCCGGGGCGGGCCTCCTGCGGTGCGGTCCTCGAGCTGGGTCATGGCCTGGGCCTCTCGGGTCGGTGCGGGCGGGGTCAGGGCCGGGTCCGGGCGCGGGCCAGGGCGCGGGCGAGCTCGCGGGCGGCGAGCACGGCGAACAGCCGGCGCCGGTACGCGGTGGAGCCGTGGGCGTCACCGCCGGTGTCGACGACCCGTCCGGCCAGGTCGGCCAGGCCCGGACGCAGGCCGTGCCCGGTGGGGTCCTCCCCCGCGGCGCGCAGCAGGTCGGTGACGTCCCGGGTCACGGGCCGGTCGGAGATGCCGAAGCCGGTCAGCCGGGCCTGCGCCGGTGCGCCGTCGTCGGCGACCCGGACCCGCGTCACGACGCCGGCGAGGGCGAAGTCGCCGTGCCGGCGGGCGATCTCGGCGAACCCGAAGCCCTCGCCGGGCGCCGCGACCGGGAACTCGACGCCGACGACGGCCTCGTCGGCAGCGGCGCCGGTGGTCATGGCCCCCACGAAGAACTCCGCGGCGGGCACGCGCCGACGCCCGGCCGGCCCGGCGACCTCCACGGTCGCGTCGAGGCACGCGGCCACGGCGGGCAGCTCGGCGGCCGGGTCGGCGTGGGCGAGGCTGCCGCAGACGGTGCCGCGGCTGCGCAGCTCGCGGTGCCCGACGAACGGCATCGCCATGCCGAGGAGCGGAACGGCGCGCGTCAGCGCGTCGCGTTCCACGGTGCGCTGCCGCACCGCCGCTCCGATGCGCACGACGTCGTCACGACGGTCGAACCGGTGCAGCTCCTCGACCGCGTTGATGTCGACGAGGGTCGCGGGCCGGCCCAGCCGCATGGCCAGCACCGGCACCAGGGACTGCCCGCCGGCGAGGACCTTCCCGTCCCCGCGGGCGAGCTCGGCGAGGACGTCGTCGACCGTGCCGGGACGGACGTAGGCGAACGGGGCTGCTTTCACGCGTCGCTCACCGCCCGGTGAACTCCGGCTTGCGCTTCTCCCCGAACGCCGCGACCCCTTCGGCGAAGTCGTGCGTGGAGCGCAGCATCGCGTAGGCCTTGCGCTCCAGCTCGATGCCCGTGTGCAGGGGGGCGTCGAGGCCCTTGTCGAGGACCTCCTTGGCCGTCCTGAGCGCGGAGGGCGAGAGACCGGCCATCCTCGTGGCGAGCTCGTCCACGGCGGCGTACAGCGCGTCGCGGTCGGCGTGCAGCCCGGCCACCACGCCCCAGTCGAGGGCCTGCTGCGCCTGGATCCGGGTGGCGGTCATGACGTGGTACTTGGCCCGCGAGAGCCCGATCAGCCGTCCGAGCCGCTGGGTGCCGCCGGAACCGGGGATCATGCCGAGGTTCATCTCGGGCAGCGCGAACTGGCTGCGCTGGGTGGCCAGGCGGATGTCGCAGGACAGGACCATCTCCAGCCCCACGCCGAAGCAGTACCCGTCGACCGCGGCGATCACGGGCTTCGTGCTGCGGGAGGGCGCGGTGACGTTGTGCCCGAGGTCGGTGAGGTCGATCGGGTCGACCTCCATGAACCCGGCGATGTCGCCGCCGGAGGAGAAGTGCTCGCCGTCGGAGCGGATCACGACGACGCGCACGTCGTCGTCGCGGTCGATCTCGGCGAACCGCTGCGCGACGAGCTGCCGCATCTCCCAGGTGATCACCGTGTACTTGCCGTGCGAGAGGGTCAGGTGGGCGACCCGCCCGTCGTGGCCGCGTTCGAGGAGGACCTCGCCGCCCGTCAGTGCCATGGTGTGGCCTCCTTCTCGTTCTTCTCGAGCAGCTGGTGGAGCACGTCGCCGTGCAGGGGGAGCCGCGTGATCGCCACGCCGGCCGGGCGCAGCGCGTCCGCGACGGCGTTGGCGAACGCCGCCGGGAAGCTCATCGACGAGCCCTCGCCGCACCCCTTCGCACCGAGCGGGGTGAGCGGCGACGGCGAGACGACGTGGTCGGTGCGCAGGTCGTAGGCGGTCTCGGCGCTGGTCGGGCACAGGTAGTCCAGGAACGTCGCCGAGGTCGGCTGGCCCGACGCGGCGTACGTCAGCTCCTCGTACATCGCACCGCCGAGCGCGTGGGTGAGCGCGCCGTGCACCTGACCGTCGAGCAGCTGCTGGTTCAGCACCGTGCCGGCGTCGTGCACCGACGAGACCCGGTCGACGGTGATCTCGTAGGTGTCCGGGTCGATCGCCACCGCGACGACCTCCGCGACGAAGCCGTAGCAGAGCGAGGAGTTGATGCGGTCGTCGGCCGTGGCCGCCCGGACGCCGTGCGGGGTGAACGCCACGTCCTCGTACAGCCGGGCCGGGGTGCCCTCGGGGAGCGCGCCGGGATCCCAGTGCACCACGCCGCTCGCGTGCCGGAACTGCACGGCCCGGCCGGGGTCGCCGCGGTGGCGCACCGTGCCGTCGGCCAGCTCCAGCTCCTCGGCCGCCACGCCGAGCAGCACCGAGCCCGCGGCCCGCACGGTCTCGCCGATCCGGTCGGCGGCCTGGACGACCGCGCTGGTGACCAGCGGCGCGAACCGCGACGAGTAGCTGCCCGAGGTCACGGTCCACGGGGTGGTGGCGGTGTCCATGTCGACGACCACGCGCACCTGGTCGACCGGCAGCCCGAGCCGGTCCGCCGCCACCTTCCGCGCCACCGTCGCGTGCCCCTGGCCCTGCGGCACGGAGCCCAGCACCACCGTGACCACGCCCTGCATGTCGACCGAGACGCGCACGTGCTCGGTGGAGCCGGACTTGTCCCGGCCGGGTCTGCGCTGCTCGGCCGGGGTGGCCAGGCCGACGTAGCCGATGTTGGTGCCGGACGGGTCGACGACGAGCGCCACGCCGATGCCGTAGAGCCCGCCCGCCGCGCGCACCTCGTCCTGCCGGGCCCGCAGCTCGACCAGGTCGGCGTTCCGCACCGCCAGGTCGACGGCCGCGGCGTAGTCACCGGAGTCGTACACCCCGCCGGTCGGGGTCTCGTGGGGGAACGAGCCTACGAGGTTGCGCCGCCGCACCTCGACGACGTCGAGCCCGGTCGCCTCCGCTACGGCGTCCATGAGCCGCTCGAGGCCGAAGTAGAGCTGCTGCCCGCCGAACCCGCGGTTGAGCCCGACCGGCATCCGGTTGGTGACGACGGCGCGCGCCCGGATCTGCACGGCGCCGATCCGGTAGGGCCCGGTGATGTTGCCGAAGCAGCGGTAGAGCGTCGACGGTTCAGGCGGGCGCAGGTAGGCCCCGACGTTGTCGACGAGATCGGCCTTCAGGGCGAGGACCTCGCCCTCGGCGCCGACCGCCGCGGCGAACCTCATCACGCGGTCCGCACCGGCCGAGCTGGCGAGCAGGTGCTCGATCCGGTCCTCGCTCCAGCGCACCGGCGTGCCGGAGTGCCGGGACGCCAGCGCCATCAGCACGACGTAGGGGTAGATGCC
The DNA here is from genome assembly GCF_013155125.1 of Pseudonocardia broussonetiae. NCBI lineage: Bacteria > Bacillati > Actinomycetota > Actinomycetes > Pseudonocardiales > Pseudonocardiaceae > Pseudonocardia > Pseudonocardia broussonetiae. The sequence goes on from NZ_CP053564.1 coordinate 1,326,818, forward strand.
GCTCTTGATGCCGAAGCTGCCGCCGATGTCGGCGGGCACGTGCAGCCGCAGCCGGGACGTCGGCAGGCCGAGCGCCGCGGCCATCACGGGGACCATCGTGAACGGGCCGTGGAAGTTCGCCCACGCCTCCACCGAGGGCCCGTCGGCACCGTCGCGCCACTCGGCGATGACCGAGTAGCACTCCATCGGCACCGAGGAGTACCGCGGGAAGTCGTACTCCCCCTCCACCACGTGGGCCGCCCGGGCGAAGGCCTCGTCGACGGGGCCGAAGGAGAACGTCCGGTCGGTGGCGACGTTGGACCCGGCGTCCTCGTGCAGCAGCGGCGCGTCCGGGGCCAGCGCCGCACGCGGGTCCACGACCACGTCGAGCGGCTCGTAGTCGACCGCCACCAGCTCGGCCGCGTCCTCGGCGGTGTACCGGTCGGTGGCGACCACGACCGCGATCGGCTCCCCGACGAACCGCACCTTGTCGGTCCCGGTCGGGTAGTACGGCATCGCGGCACCGGTCGAGAGCGGGAACGCGCGCAGCGCCGCCACGACCTCGTCCGGGCCGACCACCGCGGCGACGCCCGGGTGGGCGCGCGCCCGGGAGAGGTCGACGCCGCGCAGCCGGGCGTGCGGCCGGGTGGAGCGCACGACCGCCGCGACGAGCGTGCCGGGCAGCGGGTCCAGGTCGTCGAGGAAGCGGCCCTGCCCGGTGACGAGCGGTCCGTCCTCGATCCGGGCCGGGGTCCAGCGCTGCGGCTCGTGGGGCTCAGCCACGTTCGCCCTCCTTCACGACGTCGGCCCGGGGCTCGAAGTCGCCGGCGACGAGCGTGCGGCGCAGCGTCTTGCCCACGCCCGAGCGCGGGATGGCGTCCACGGCGATCACCCGCTTCGGCTGCTTGAGCGAGGGCAGCGCGTCACGGGCGAACGCGAGGGTCTGCTCGGCGGCGGCGACCGGAGCGGTCCCGCGGACGGGGACGACGAACGCGGTGATCGCCTGCCCCCAGCGCTCGTGGGGCAGCCCGACCACGCAGACGTCGTCGACGGCCGGGCAGCGGACCAGCGCGGCCTCGATCTCGTCCGGGTAGACGTTCTCCCCACCCGAATTGATCATGTCGTCGACGCGGCCCGCCACCCAGAGGTCCCCGTCGTCGTCGGCGACGGCGAGGTCGCCGGTGTAGTACCAGCCGTCGCGGATCGACTTCCCGTCCGCGTCCGGGCGCTGCCAGTACCCGGCGAACGCCTCCGGGCTCGCCATCGAGACGATCACCTGTCCCTGCTCGCCCGGAGCGACGACCTCGTCCGGCGGCGCCCCGACCTCGGGGGCCACGAGCCGCACCCGGGAGAAGACGCCCGCCCGGCCGGCGGAGCCGGGCTTCGCCGCGACGTCGGGACCGATCGTGAACGTGTAGATCTCGGTGCTGCCGAAGTGGTTGACGAACGCCCCGGGAGCCACCTCGGCGACGAGCTCCTCGGCCAGCGAGGGCGTCATCGCCGCCCCGGCGTAGGCCAACCGCGACAGGGTCCGCGCCTCGTGCAGCCGCTCGGTGCGCAGCAGCGACCAGTACATCGTCGGCACGAGGTACAGCGAGGTCACGCCCTCGGACCTGATCAGCCCGGCCGCCTCCCCGGCGTCGAACACGGCCTGGCCCACCCAGGTGCCGCCGACGACGATGCTCGCCAGCAGCGTGCGCAGCCCCATCGTGTGGAACATCGGCATCACGCCGAGTGCCACCTCGCCGCCCCGCTGCTGGGTCTGCACGGCGTGGGCGACGGCCGCGGTGTGCTCGGCGCGGTGCGTCCGCGGCACGCCCTTGGGCCTCCCCGTGGTGCCCGAGGTGTAGAGCAGCACGCTGACGTCGGTCTCCGCGGGTGTCGTGGGGAGGTCGCGGTCGGACTCGCGCTCGGCCTGCTCGTCGATCTCGGCGACCTCCCGGACCAGCGCCGTCCGGCCGGTCGTCGCCGCCGCGGCGCGCTCGGCGTTCGGGGCGTCGACCACGAGCAGCCCTGCCGCGGCGTCGTCGAGGCAGTAGCGCAGCTCGTCGGGCGAGAACCGGGTCGACAGCGGCACCGAGACCGCGCCGAGCTTCTGCGCGGCGAGGTGCAGGCTCGCGAGCGGCTCCCCGCCCGAGAGCGCGAAGGCCACCCGGTCGCCCGCACCGACACCGGCACCGGCGAGGGCCCGCGCGAGCCGGTTGGTGCGCGAGTCCCACTCCCGGTAGCCGAGGTGCCGCCCGGTGCCCCGGACCGCCGGGCGGTCGGGATGGCGCTCGGCCGTCCACCTCAGTGCGGTGGCCACATCCATCGGAGCCTCCCTACGATCTGTTTCAGACCATACTGATCGGAGGATCGAGGGACAAGGCCGACCGTACGATCCGGAGCATCGGCGAAGATAGAGTGGCCTCGACACGGCACGTGGGGAGCACCGATGGATGAGGTCCGGCTGTCCTCGACGTCGTACGTGGTCCTCGGGATGATCGCGCTGCGCGGGCCCTCCACCCCCTACGACCTCAAGCGCGCCGTCGGGCACTCGGTCGGCTACTTCTGGCACTTCCCGCACGCGCAGCTCTACTCCGAGCCCGACCGGCTGGCCGAGCTCGGCCTGCTCGAGCTCGCGGTCGAGGACGGCGGCCGGCGCCGCAAGACCTACTCCCTCACCGGGGCCGGCCGTGCGGCACTGCGCGACTGGCTCGCCGCTCCCACCGACGTGCACTTCCAGATGCGCGACATCGCCGAGCTCAAGCTGTTCTTCAACGAGGCGGGCGATCCCGAGAACGTGGCGGCCCTCGCCCGCGAGCAGATCAAGCAGCACCGGGACCGCATCGCCGAGTACGAGAACATGCAGGCCCGCTTCGGTGCCGACCCCCGAGCGGAACCGCGCATGATCACCCTCGAGCTGGGGCTCGAGATGGAGCACGCGGCGCTGCGGTTCTGGACCGCACTGGCCGAGGACGACCTCGACAGCCTGCGCGCGGCCCGCCGCCCACCCGCGTGAACCGCCCGGGCCTCCCTGCGGCGGCGTTCCCGCGACGCCGTGGGTCAGGGGCCGCTGCGACGGGTAGTCGCGCACATGATCCTGGACCAGGTCCTGCCCGAGGAGCTGCTGCGCGGCGTCGTCGACGTGCTGGTGCGCGGCGTCGAGGCGGCCGGCGCGCTGGTGATCTTCATCGGAGCGGTCTACGCGTTCGTGCAGTTCGTCCTGGCCGGGATCCGTCGCGACGCCTCGGCGGGCCGCACCTTCGTCGCGATCCGGCTGCGGCTGGGCCGGTTCCTGGCCCTGGGGTTGGAGTTCCAGCTCGCCGGCGACGTGCTGCGCACCGCGATCGCGCCCACCTTCACCCAGATCGGCCAGCTGGCGGCCATCGCGGCGATCCGGACCGCCCTCAACTACTTCCTGGCCCGCGAGATCCGGGAGGAGCGCGCCGAGGTCGACGAGGCGCAACAGGAACGGGACGTCAAGGACCGAGCGTGAGCGGCACACGACTGGTGGACGCCGCTGCGTTCCTCGTCGTCGCTGCGGCGCTGGTGAGCGCCGCGGTCGTGCTGATCAGGACTCGTGATGGGCGTCGGGCGCTGCCGGTGCTGCTCGACCTGCTCACCGCGGCCGGGCTGATCCGCCTGGCGGGGCCGCCGTCCTGGCCGGTGCTGGCCACCACGGCGATCGTGATCGTGCTGCGTCGCCTGCTCACCGCGGGGTTGCGGTCGGCTTCGGCGTCGGCCGTGCGCCCACCCTCCTGAGTCACCAGCACCTGGCACGGCAGGTGGTGCAGCGCGTCGACTACTCGCCGGGGGACGTGCCGCCGTCCGGCGCCACCAGGGCCGGGTGCGTCTGCGGTGAGCGTCCGGGCTTCCAGCTCGCCCAGCGCTCCGCGATCCGGCCACCGGCGAAGCGGAAGATCACGATGGCGGCGAGCTCGACCGGCCGGCCCGTGGCCGGGCGTCCGAGCATCGGCCCGGTGTGGATGCCGCGCAGCGTCCATCGGACCACGACCCGGTCCGCCACGGCGACCAGGTCGTCGACGGTGAACCGCAGGTCGGAGTGGGCGGTGTGCATCGTGGACACCACGTACGCGGCGCCGTCGCGCCCGGGCGGCTGCCCGGGTAGCGGATCGTGGTCGACCCAGTCCGGTGTGAACAGTCCGCGCACGGTGTCGGCGTCGCCGGCCGGGATCACCTCCTGGAAGATCCGCCGGACCAGCTCGGCGTTGGCGGTGGCTCCGGCCATCACGGCTGCCGCCTCGGGTGTCGCGTCGGGTGCGGGCGTCGAGATCGTCATCGGTTGCCCGCGGCGACCGCCGAGCCGAACAGGTGCGCTCGGTCCCGGACGAACTCGGCGACGCGGCGCGGCTCCTGTCCGGTCAGCACCCGGACCGTGTCCGTGGTCGTCGCGCCGGCGCCCTGCCTGAGCCGGCCCCAGAGGATGATCAGCTGGTCGGCGAACCAGTCCGGCGTCGCGGCCGCGGCCATCGCCGCACGGGCAGCGGCGTCGGGGACCTCGACGTACTCGACCGGTCGACCGGTCGCCGAGGCGATCTGTGCGGCGACGTCCTGGTAGGTCAGGGCCTCCGGGCCGGTGAGCGTGTAGGCGCGTCCGGCGTGTCCGTCCTCGGTGAGCACCACCGCCGCGGTGGCCGCGACGTCGCGTGGGTCGATCAACGAGATCCGGGCGTCCCCGGCCGGCGCGAACAGCCGCCCCGTCTGCCCGATGGTCTCGGCGGCGGCGAGCAGGTTCGTCATGTACATCGAGGGGTGCAGCACGACCGCCGGCAGCCCCGACGACCGCAGGTGCTGCTCGATCCGGGCGTGTGCCACCCAGAACGCCAGTGGCGAGTCGGCACCGGCGCCGATGGCCCCGATCTTCACCACCAGCCCGACCCCGGCTGCAGCCGCGGCGTCGATGACGGTGACCTCGCGTCGGACCTGCTCGGGGTCGTTGGGAGTGCACAGCAGCACCCGCTGCACCCCGCGCAGGGCGGCCCGCACCGAGCTCGGATCGGCCAGGTCGCCGGTGGCGAGCTCGACGTCGTCACCGAGCACGGCCCGAGCGCGTGCTCGGTCGCGGACGAACGCCCGCGTGGCCACTCCGCGCCGGCGCAGGTCGCGGAGCACGGCCGAGCCGATGGTGCCGGTCGCGCCGACCACCAGGACGGTGCTCGCGGTCATCGGGGACCCCGCTCGGCGAGACCGGCTGCCGACGAGCCGGACCCGGCCGCCACGGTGGCCGGGATCGGCCCCAGCAGCTCGATGCCGTTGCGGGCGGCGATGTCGAGGACCTGGTCCATGCTCGGCTCGCCCTGCGCGGCCAACGCGGCCCCGGCCCGCACGAAGCCCTCGAACGCGGTCCCCGGGGCGTGCACGCAGAACGCCACCGCCTCGGCGTCGGACTCGTTGCGGAAGGTGTGGGGGACGCCTCCGGCCAGCGGCACGACGTCGCCCGGACCGGCGGTGACGCGCTGCACAGCGGTCCAGCCGCCGTCGGGTCCCAGCTCACCGGTGTACACCGTGAACTCGCCCCGCTGCACGAAGTAGACCTCGGCGGGCTCGTGGCGGTGCATCACCGGCGGGCCTCCGCCCGGGGGCATCCGGAGCTCGATGGCGAACAGGGCGCCGCCCGACTGCGCGCTCGACATGAGCACGGTGACGTCGTCGGTACCCAGGCGCAGGCACTCACATGTGGCATAGTCGACAGGTAGCTTGTCCATGTGCCTATTTAGACAGGAAGCATGTCGAATGTCAAGGCCTCGACCTCGCACCACCACCGGCAGCGAACGGCCGGCCAACCTGGCCGTGTCGATGCGGGAGGCGTTCATCGCGATGAACGACCTCGTCCTCGCCCGGCTCGCCGAGCGGGGGCACGGAGACGTGCGCGCCGCGCACGCCGCGGTGTTCCAGTACCTCGACGACACGGGGACGACGGTCAGCACGCTCGCCGAGCGGGCCCAGATCACCAAGCAGGCCATGGCCGAGCTGGTGCACCACCTCGAAGCCCGCGGTTACCTGCTCCGCACGCCCGACCCGCACGACCGCCGCGCCAAGCTCGTCCGTCCCACCGAGCGCGGGCAGGAGGTCGTCGCCATCGCCCAGTCCCTCGTGCCCCAGCTCGAAGAGCGGATCACGAGCGTCCTCGGCGCCGATCGGGTCGAGGCGCTCCGTTCCGACCTCGAGACGATCCGCAGGATCGCCCGGTCCTGACGTCGGCCAACGACCTGCCCGAACGTGGGACTCAGTGCCGGACGCGTCGAAGCGCGAGAAGGCCTTTCGCGGAGAAGTCGGCCGAGCGCGCCCATCCCACGATCTCCTGTTCCTCAGCCCGGATCTCGTCGGCGACAGCGGCGAGGCGCCTCGCGTGCTCCCTCGGGATCCGGAGAACTCCGTGCTGGTCGCCGTGGACGAGGTCGCCCGGAGCCACCTGGAGCCCCGCGACCTGGACGGGTGCGCCGATCGATGTCAGGCGCATGTGGGCGCGCGGCACGCAGAGCCCGGCGGCAAGGACGCTCATCCCGAGCGTCGTGAGCTCCTGCACCAGGTCGGCACCCCGAACCGGGTCTCGGTGCACGCCGGCATGCCACACAGCTTCATGCTGCTCGCGGGCGTGCTCGACGACGGCGACCACGCCCTCACCACATTCGCCCACGGCCTGGCGGAGCTCCTGAGCTCGGGCTGAGCCGTGGTGGGCGGCGATCTCGGCCCGCCCGCCACAGTCGGCGCTAGATCAACCAGCCGAGCCCGGAAATGCTCCAGCCCTGACCGTTCGTGCTGGTCAGGGCTGGAGTCTCGCTGGTGCGCCCGAAGGGATTCGAACCCCTGACCTCCTGATCCGTAGTCGGCACGCTGATGCCCACATGCCCGGCGACATGGCACATCACCGGCACTGCAGGCGGCGGATCGGACAACAGAGGCACCGGTCGACCGCAGTTCGTGGCCAGAACCGTGGCCAGAGATCACCTCAGCCCGCGGCGTCGGTGGATGACCATCGCCTCCGGGCTCAGCTCGACGAAGTCGGCCTCGCCGAGCGCATCGACCACCGCGTCAAGGTTTGCCTCGAAGAGCGCCAGCAGTGCCACGTTCGTGATGTTGCCGGTCGCGACGACCCGGACAGCAGATGCCCGTCCCGAAAGTCGCGGTCCTTGGTGACCACGACACGATCCTCGCCGTCCGCCACCTCCGCGACGCGCACGTCAGTCGTGCGGTTGCCCTCCGGCATCTCGGACGTGTGTAGGACATCGTGCCCGGCGTCGTTCAGGAACCGGGCGAGCCGGACGGGCAGTTGAGCGTCGACCAGGAACTTCACGCCGCGCCGAGCGGAACCACCCGGCCGCCGCCCGCCGCGAGAGCACCGAACTCCAACGCGGCGAGCAGATCGTCACGCTCAAGGTCCGGGTAGTCCTCGAGCACCTCGTCGATCGTCATCCCCGACGACAACAGCTCCAGCAGGTTCTCCACCGGGTAGCGCAGCCCCCGCACCGTCGGCTGCCCGTGACAGACCGCAGGGTCAGAGGTGATGCGCTGCAGTCGCGACATGGCTGAACGGTACCGCTCGCGATGACAGCGACGCCACCAAGAGACGGCGCGACGACTGTGGCCAGAGATCCACCAGCTCGACTCCGAAAAGATCTATCCCTGACCGTTCGTGCTGGTCAGGGATAGAGTCTCGCTGGTGCGCCCGAAGGGATTCGAACCCCTAACCTTCTGATCCGTAGTCGGCACGCTGCCACCCACATGACTGGCAACCAGCAAGACGAACGGCCCTGCTGGCGCCGGATCGTGCATCTTGGGCACCCGCTGTCCGCAGTTCGTGGATCAGCTCGTGGATCGAGATCAATTCGGCTCGGGCGGCCGCTCGCTACCTCGGCGATGGTGGGCCCAGCACCGAGGCATCCGGTGCTGGGCGTCGGGTGGCGCTGAGAGGTTCAGGCTGCCTTCCGGACGGTGGGAAGCTGCGCGAGTACCTCGGCTGGCGTGCGGTCGCGCGGCCCGCGGTTGTAGGGGAGCGCGGACAGGACCCGCGCCATCGTGCAGGTGTCAGTCAGCGCGGAGACGGTGAGCCCAGCGCCGATCCCCGCGGCGAGGAGACGTGCCTTCGGAGCCCGCAGACCCGCGGCGAGTCCGGTGAGCACGAGCGTCCCGGCGACGAGGCGGACCTGGCGCTCCAGCGCCCAGCGGGCCCGGCCACGGACGACGTCACCACCGACGGCGGAGTACGCGGCGATACCGCCGAGGAGGATGTGGACGCGTTCGGCTCCGACTCCGGCGAGACGCTGGTGGGCCTGCGCGGCTCGCGTCCCGGACTGGCAGACGAGGACGACCTGCCGATCGAGCCGCGCTGCGATCTGCTCGGTGTGCTCACCGACCAGTTTCAGCGGCACGTTGTAAGAGCCGCGGATGTGCATGGTCTCGAACTCCGCGGGGCCGCGGACGTCGATGACGGTTACCGCGTCGGCCTTGTCGAGCCAGTCCCGGACCGTTCCGGCATCGACGTGGTGGGGGCGGGGGTGGGTCACAGGTAGTCCTTCTCGGTTTGTGGTGCGGTGAGCCGGCTGTAGATCCGGGGACCGGGGTCTGTCAGGCGCGGACGTTGACCGTGGCCATCATCCCGGCGTCCTCGTGGTCGAGGATGTGGCAGTGGTAGACGCTGCGCCCCGAGTAGTTGGTGAACGGGATGCGGAGCCGAACCCAGCCGCGGGCGGGGACGAGGACGACGTCCTGCGGTACGCCGACCGGTGGGGTGGCGTCGCTGAGTTCGACTACGGTGAATGGCCATACGTGTAGGTGGAACGGGTGCGCCAGCGGGCCGGGGTTGGTGATGGTCCATTCCTCGGTGTCGCCCAGAGTGACGTTTTGGTCGTCGCGGTCGGGGTCGAAGATGCGGCCGTCGATGGCGAAGTCCATTCCGCCCATGCCCATGCCCATCTGGAAGGCGATCTCTCGCCGCGTGGTCACGGGTCCAACGGCGGGCGTCTCGGCGGGCAGGGCGGTCGGCAGCGGCGGTGCGGTGACCGGGGCCCCGGCGGTGACCATGGTGGCGAGGATGACCGGCCCGCTGCTCGCGGTGCCGCCCCCCATCATTTCGTCCATGCCGCCGCGGTTGACGGCCTCGGCTATCAGCGGGTAGCGGCCGGTGCCGGTGGGGCGCACGATCACATCGGCCCGGTTGCCCGGAGCGAGCATCACCCGGTCCGCTGCGATGGGAGCGGGCAGGAAAGTGCCGTCCTGGGCGACGTGGACGAGTTCGTGCCCGTCGAGCCGGATCGACAGCACCCGGGACACGCAACCGTTGATGACCCGCCAACGCTGCGTCGCACCGGGGTCGGCGGGGATGGTGGGCTCGTGCTGGCCGTTGACCAGGACTAGCTCGCCCTGGCGGCCCATCGCCCGGTCCATGGCGCCTATCTCGGCGAGCCGGCCGTCACCGTCGAGCGTGGTGTCGGTGACCAGCAGCACCCGGTCCTCGAGCACCGGCAGGTCGGGGTCCTGCCCGGGCGGGGCGACCAGCAGCGCACCGGCGAGCCCGCCGAAGATCTGACCGGCCACCATGCCGTGGTGGTGCGGGTGGTACCAGTAGGTGCCGGCCGGGTGATCGGGTGGGATCCGGAAGAGGTAGTCGAACGAGGCGCCGGGGTCGACACGTAGGAACGGGTTGTCGCTGTTGGCTTGTGGGGAGACCCGCAGCCCGTGGGTGTGCAGGTTGGTGGGCTCGTCGAGCTGGTTGGTCAGGCGCACCGCGAGCTCGTCGCCGGGGCGCACCCGTAGCGTCGGCCCGGGTGAGGTGGCGTTGTAGCCCAGCGCGCGGGTGTCGTGTCCGGCCAGCCGCACCCCCGCTGCGGCGGTGAGCTCGACCTGCAGCCGCCCGTCCGCGCTGTCGAGAACCTTCGGTTGGCGCAGCTCCGCTCCGGTGTCGGCGGGCTGCAGCCGGCCGCCCGTCCTCACGCCCGCGCCGGTGGCAAACCAGCCCGTCGCGCCGATGGCGAGGCTGGCGGCGCCGAACCCGCCCAGGACGATCGCGCGGCGTCGGCTGATCGGTGCCGGGGTCATGTCAGTGTGTCGCGGCGCTTGCGGTACTCCTCGTCGTTGATTTCGCCGCGGGCGTAGCGCTCGTCGAGGATCTGCCGGGCCGAGGTCGGCCCCGCCACCGGAACGGTGTCCGCACCGGGTCTGCGGTTCTGGGTGAGCCGGTAGGCGAGGTAACCCAGCAGCATCAGGCCGATCACTACCAGGGTCGGCCAGATCCAGAACCAACCCATCATCGAGCCGTTCATCATGGTCGTTCCACTCCCTCGTCTCGTCGTGCCTGCTGTGGTCTGCGGATCAGTCGCTGGTGAGTGCGTGGAGGGCGGCCCGGATGCGCACCCCGGCCTCGTCCGCGACGGGGCGCAGGTCCTCACGCTCGGGGATGGTGACCATGATCTGCGGGTCCAGGGCCGAGACGATGCTGCGGTCAGCACCGTCGGCACGGACCACGACGTTGCAGGGCAGTAGCAGCCCGATCTGGCGGTCGACGTCCAGGGCGCGGTGGGCGAGCTGGGGGTTGCAGGCGCCCAGGATGACGTAGGGCTCCATGTCGTGGTCGAGCTTCTCCTTGAGGGTGGCCTGGGCGTCGATCTCGGTGAGAACCCCGAACCCCTGCTCCTTCAGGGCCGCCTTGACCGCGGGGACGGCCTGTTCGTAGGGCAGGTCCAGGGTGATCGTCATGCCGTAGTCCATTGCTGGGCTCCATTCGGTGTAACGGTGCGGGTTGTTGTCGTCAGCCGGTGCTCAGCGCGGCCGGTGCGAGCAGCGCGGCGGCGGCGACGCCGACCGCGACGGCCAGGATCAGGTAGGCGAACCCGCGCCGCAGCGCCGCGGCCGGGAGCCGGTTCGCCACGCGCCCGGCGGCGAGCGAGGCGAGCAGGGCGGTGCCGGCGAACACGCCGATCACGGCGTAGTCCACGCCTGCGGCGTCGGCGGCGTGCGCGCCCAGCCCGGCCAGCGAGGTGATCGTGACGATCGCCAGCGAGGTGGCGATGGCCTCCGCGGCGCTCAGCCCGAGCAGCAGGGTCAGCGCGGGCACGATGATGAACCCGCCACCCACCCCGAACAGCCCGGTCAGCAGCCCGACCCCGGCGCCGGCGGCGAGTGCTTTGGGTAGGCAGCTGCGCCAGTCGACCCGCCCGTTGCGGATCCGACACGCACCGCCCGTGGCCTCCTCTGGGCTCCCGCGCAGCATCGCGATCGCGACGGCGACCATCAGCACCGAGAACGCCACCAGCAGCCACCGGTCGGCGATCAGGCGGCCCAGCGCGGCCCCGGCGAACGCGGTGGGGACTCCCGCGGCACCGAACACCAGCGCCACCGGCCACCGGATCACCCCGGACCGCAGCCGCACCGCCAGTCCGCCCGCCGCCGACACGGCCACCACCAGCAGCGACCCGAACACCGCGGCCCCCACCGGCTGGCCGACCCCGTAGACCAGCGCCGGGACCGCCAGGATCGAACCCCCGGCGCCGAGCAGCCCGAGCGCGGCGCCGATGACCAGGCCGAACACGCCGGCGAGGATCACCGCGCCCGCCTCGAGCTGCGGGGCCGCGACCTGTGGGGCCGCGATCTGTGGGGCTGCGGGCCGGTCATGGGGTGGTGGTCAGCGGGACACCGGCGTCGGCGGCGTCGGTGAACATGTCGTCGACGACCACCACGGTCCGCCCGGCGCGAGCGAGCAGCGACGCGGCCGCGGTGGCGCGGTAGCCGCTGCCGCAGTGCACCCACACCGACCCGGCCGGGACCTCGTCGAGCCGGTCCGGCAGCTCGGGCAGCGGGACGTGCACGGCCCCTCGCACGTGGGAGGCGTCCCATTCGGTGCCCAACCGCACGTCGAGCACCACCTCGGCCGGCGGCAGATCAGCGCTACGGCGGCCGTCGAGCTCACCGGCGAGGTCAGCGAAACCGGCGCTGGGCAACTCGCCCAGCCGAGCCGGGTCGACGGCCAGCTCGTGAGGATCACCGGTAGCGGCGGCGACGAGCCGGTCCACACCGATCCGGACCAGCTCCCGCTGCGCCTGCGCCACCTGGTCCGGGGTGTCGCCGAGCAGCGTGATCGGGGCACCGTGCGGGGCCATCCAGCCCAGCCAGGTCGCCATCGGCCCGTCCAGCCCGAGACTCACCGTCCCGGCGAGGTGCGAGGCGAGGTAGGCCTTGCGCGAGCGCAGGTCGACGACCCACTCCCCGTCGGCCAGCCGGCGCTCCAGCTCGGCCGGGTCGGCCGTGGTCGGCGGGCGCAAGTCCACCGGGGCCGGGCCGGCGGTGTTGAGCGCACCCATGTGCGCGTAGTAGGCGGGGTAGGCACCCAACCCGGACAGGGTCTCCCGGACGAACTCGTCGCGGGCCAGCCGCAGCACCGGGTTGACCTCCCGCTCCCGCCCGATCGTGGAGTCGTCGCCTGACGCCGGGGTGGCGGTGCAGAAGCTGCCGAAACCGTGGGTCGGCCACACCTGCGCCCCGTCGGGCAGCGCGTCGGCCATCGACGCGGCCGAGGCGTGCTGCGCGCGGGCCAGCGCCTCCGCGTGCTCGTCGCCGAGCAGGTCCGTGCGCCCGGTGGTGCCGTACAGCAGCGACCCGCCGGTGAACACCCCCTGCGGCCCGTCCGGGCCCTCCAGCACGTAGGACAGGTGATGGAAGGTGTGCCCCGGCGTGCCCAACACCCGCAACCGCAACCGCGGCGAGGCCTCCAGCACGTCCCCGTCGACGACACCGGTCCGGTCGAACCCCAGGTCGTCCTCGGCCGACAGCACGTAGGCCGCTCCGGTGAGGCGCGCGAGCTCCAGACCACCGGAGACGTAGTCGTTGTGCACGTGGGTCTCCACGACATGGGTGATCCGCACCCCGAGCCGCCCGGCCAGGGCCAGGACCCGGTCCACGTCGCGCTGCGGGTCGACCACCACCGCGACCTCACCGTCGGTGGCCAGATAGCTGCGGTCACCCAGTGAGGATGTCTCGATCACTTCGACGTCGATCACGACAGATCTCCTTCGTCTCGTCGGTTCTGCCCGGTCACTTACCGGGCGCCGGTGTCCACCGGGCGCCCGGAGCTGATCCAGCCGGCGGTCCCGCCGGCCACCGACACCGGTCGCGCCCCGGCCGCGGTCAGCGCCTCGGCCGCCTTGGCGCTGCGGCCACCGGACTGACAGATCACGTACAGCTCCTGCCCGGCGTAGCGGCCCGGGTCGGTGATCACCCGCTCCAGCGGCACGTTCACCGCGCCGGGCACGTGACCGGCCGCGAACTCCTCGGCCGAGCGCACATCCACCACCGCCATGCTCGGGCGGCGCTCCACCGCGAACTGCTCCACATCAACCTCGCGCATCAGCACGACGCATCACCTCCTCATCAGGGATACCCGGGGGGGTATCCGTCAAACACAGCTCTGCCATCGGGCACAGCCTCAGAACCAAACCGGGGTGAGACCCGGAGACGCTGATCAGGCCAGCGAGAGGAACAGCTTCTCCAGCTCGTCCTCGGTCATCGGCGGCTGATCACCCCGCTCCCGGGCCGCCTGACAATGCCGCATCCCACTCGCGACGATCTTGAAACCCGCCCGGTCCAGGGCACGAGAAACCGCGGCGAGCTGGGTTAGCACCTCGGCACAGTCCCCACCCCCCTCGATCGCCCGAACCACACCGGCCAACTGCCCCTGCGCGCGGCGCAACCGCACCAGAGCGTCACCCACCAGCGCGGGAGTCATCTCCATGTCGCCACCTCCATCCCACCCAACATACCCCCGGGTGTATCTGTTCCGGACAGGAGTAGGGCCCGCTCGTTCGCTGGTCATTCGACAACAGCTCTGCGACGCGGCCACCACCTCCCCGCGGCGAGGCGCCAAGAACGGCCGGCAGCCACACGGAGAGGCCCCCCTCGGCCGACGAGCCCATGGCCGCCGGGCCCAGCTCGACGAAGTCCGCCTCGCCGAGGGCGCGGACCGCCGCATTCAGGTTCGCCTCGAACAGGCTCAGCTCCGCCACGTTCGTAATGTTGCCCGTGGCGACGATCATCAGCCGCCGCGGAGACCCGGACAGCAGGTGCCCGTCCCGGGAGTCGCGATCCGTCCGGGTAGTCGTCGAGCACCTCGTCAATCGTCGTCCCCGACGACAGCAGCTCCAGCAAGATCTCCACTGTATAACGCAGCCCGCGCACCGTCGGATGCCCGTGACAGACCGCCGAATCGGACGTGATGCGCTGCACCCGGGACGTGAGACCGAGGGTACCGCCCGCCACGACCTACACCCGCCCGTTGCGTGCCCCGGCGGTCACGGTCAACGGAAGAGGGCGTCGAGGGTCTGCGCCGCTGCGGAGTCGGTCAGCGGCATCGCGTGGCTGTAGATCCGCAAGGTCGTGGCGGCGTCGCGATGCCCGAGACGATGTTGAGCCTGCAGGATGTCACCCTGCCCGACCAGCACCGTGGCCACGGTGTGGCGGAGCCGGTGCAGTGTGACGTCCGGGTGACCGGCTCGTTGGGCGAGCGCGGCGAACCAGTGGCCGGCGCAGCTGGTCGTCAGCCGGGTGGTGTGGTCGAGTCGCCGGGAAACAGCCACGGCCCGAACCGGCCCCCGTCCGGGTCGTCGTGCTGGTTGAGTTCGGCCCACCCGCGCCAGGTGGCGACACTCGACCTCCACAACCGCGCGGTGGTCGCGCCGAGGGTGAGCCGACGGTTCCGCCCGCTCTTCGTCGGCCCGACCATCTCGTTCGAGGTTCCGCGGCTGATCGTCAGGACGTCGCCGTCCAGGTCGTCGAGCTGCAGGCAGCCAGTTCGCCGCGCCTGGCGCCGGTGTCGGCGGCCAGCCGCGCCAGGAGCAGGATCTGCTCGCCGCGATGGATCCGCACAGTGGCCGGTCGCGGCGGGTCGGCGACGTGCGTTGTCGGCCTCGCTGGCAGCGACCTGCAGGATCCGGCAGACCGCGTCGACCGGTGCGTGTAGCCGGTTCGACGCTGTGGACGGCCCGCGCATACCCCGCAGCGGCGGCGCGTCCAGGATGCCCTCCCGATACGCCCAGCCCAACGCCGAGCGCAGGCACCGGACCCGGGAGGCCGCTGTCGCCGGACCGACTCCGGCAGCAGCCCAGCCGTGCACCGCCGCGCGCAGGACCGAGGGAGTGACCTGCGAGGCCCGCCGCGTCCCGAGGGGATCCCGGCGCAGCGCTCGAACTATCGACGTGTACCCGACCACGGTCGCCGGGCGCCAGTCGTGCGCGGCCGCCAGCCATCGATCGAGCAGGTCGGCTACCGCGACTCCCGGGGCGGCCCGTCGGCCGGCGCGGACCACATCGGCCTGGGCGGCCCACCGCGCGAGCGCGGCTTGCGCGTCGTCGCGGTCTCCGTGCACGGTGATCGACCGCACCAGGCTCCGACCGGAGACCGCATCCGGGCCGAGTGCAACGCGCAGTTCCCACACGCCGGGCTTGCGCTGGCGCAACGATCCGGCGCCACGGCTTCTGTTCGTCATGCCGGACGATAGCCACGGATCCGCTGAGTCGATAGTCCCGCTGAGCAGCGCGGTGTTGGGACTGTTGTAGGGATGAGCCCGCCGTCGGTCCGGCGATCTTCCATGATCGTCCGCGAATTGCCGCAGGTCAGCGGGGGTGGAGCTATGGTGCGCCCGAAGGGATTCGAACCCCTAACCTTCTGATCCGTAGCGCGCGGACGAGGTTTCCCGTGAACAAGGCGGTACGACTGGTAGCCGAACGCGCTTGAGAGGTGCTGGTGCTCAGCAGTTCGTGGATCAGTTCGTGGATCAAGATCAAATTCGAGTGTCGCCGCGCCGAGTACGCGCGAGCTACACGGATCGACGCTCCGCCTGCCGAGCGACGCCTGTCGTGTTGTAGCGGAAGCGGGCCATCTCGAGTGTGACGCCGCAATCCGCGGCGATCTCGACGGGTCCGTCTCCCCGACGGGCGGCCAGCATCAGAAGTGGGCGAGGAAGCAGGAGCGTCCCACCGAACGCAGTGGCCTGTTCCTCTTCGTCGGGGAGGCAGGTCCGGAAGGGGACGCCGTCGATCTCACGGACCTCGGCGAGCTCGTGGTTGAGGATGGTGTGAGCGAACTCGTGCGCGACGTCGCTGGCGAGCCGGCCTGGTGAGCGTAGTGGGTTGGTCACCACGAAGGTCCGGCCCTGGATTATGAAGGTCGCGGCGGAGAACGCGAACGCCTGCAGGCGCTCGATCTCCTCCAGGCGGTCACGGTCGACGAGTTCGTCACCGCTGACCAGCGTGACGCCGAGGTGCTCGGCGAGCCGATCGAGCGGCAGCGCCGCGGCTGCGCCGAGTCCCAGCTCACCGCGGAGACGTTCGGCCTCGCGCTCGGCCTTGGCCTTAAAACCCCGCGGCAGGGTCACCGCGCACCTTCCTTCGCGACCCGCGCGACGAGCGCGGCGTTCATATCGTCGAGCAGCGAACCAAGCCGCTGCGGCACCCCGGGCCGCATCACCGACGCCGCGCGCAGGTGGCAGGCGACAACCGGCTTCGCGAGTGGGTTGGCCTTAGCGAGGGTCGCGTACATCTCCTTGAGCACACTGCTGATCGCCGCGGAGGCCTCGGTCGTCAGCGCCGGGTCCGCGGAGATGTGGGCAATCGCTTGCTCCAGCGGCTGCTGCGGTCGCTCGGTGACCGGCGAGAAGAACCTGCTCGGCGGCATCCCCAACCAGGCACACAACGCGGTGAACGATGCCAGGTCGGGTTGGGCGCCGCCCTCGACGCGCGACATCGTGCTGAAGCTGACCCCGGCGTCGGCCGCGGCCTGCCGCAGCGACTGCGCTCCCCGTCGTTCCCGGACGAGACGACCGAGCTGGGAGACGTCGAGGCGCTCAACATCGCCTCCGCGCGGCTCCCGGCCGTCGTCGACTGCGGGGGTCATCGTGCGTTTCCCGGCTCGGACACGCCGCGAGAGTAACCGCTCGTCGCAGCTTTGCTGCAACACGGCGTGTCGTAACAGCCTCTTGCTGGTGACGCTTTGCTGCAACACGTACCGTTCCTTGAGCCGCTCCCCGGCAACCCGAGGTAGGAAAGGAACGTGCCATGACCGACACGAGCAACCTCAAGCGCCACCAGGTGCACTTCACCCTCGACGGGCGCAAGCTCGTCGCCGACACCGATCGGATGGCCGCCGCGGCGATCCTCCGGCTCGGTGGTCTCAACCCCGCCGGCTACGACCTCAAGCAGGTTCGACCCGGACACCGCGACCCGATCGACTACGCCGACACCGACGAGGTCGCGATCTCCAACGGCGACAAGTTCGTCAGCGTCCGCCAGACGGCCACGGTCGCGTGATGGACACCGCCTCGACCGTGCCGGACACGGTGATCGTCGACTTCCTCGCCGGTCTTCAACGATGCGGCATCGCCGCCGTCGTGCAGGGCGTGGTCGTCGTCTTCACGGTCGAGGCGGTGACCGGCGCCCGCGCTGGGCGCCCGACCCCGACCGGTGTCCACGTCGACGAGCTGTCGATGTGGCCGCAGTTCCCGCCGCACTGGGTTCACTTCCCCGCGGACGTCGGGTTCTCTACGACCAACGCGAACGCCGAGGACACCTTGCCCGGTTGGGTTCGCCACTCCCGGCAGATCAACGGTTGGGGAGACGCTGCCGAGCCGGCCCAGGCATGGATCGCGCACATCCGCTCTGTTCTCGAGACGGCGAGCTGACCATGACCACTCTGAGCGCCCCGAGCCAGGCCATCCCAGGGTCGACGACCTCCGCGCAGATCGTCTCGGTCGCGATGACCGAGGCGAGCGACGCGGTGCTGCGCGAGCACCTTCTGCGGGCAGACGGGCAGGAAGACCTGTGCCTGGCCACCTACGCCCCGTCGACCGGCAGTCGGCGTTGGACCGCGCTGCTGCGCGAGTTCGTCGAGCCCAAGCCCGGCGAGCGCACCGTGCACCGCAACGTCTCGTTCACCGGCGCCTACGTCCTGCGCGCGGCGACGCAGGCCGCCGCCGCCGGGCTCGGCGTCGCCATCCTGCATTCCCACCCCCGCGGGCGCGGATGGCAGAACATGAGCCCCGGGGATGCCGACGCCGAGCAGTCCTACGCCCACCTGTGCGAGGAGATCACCGGCCTGCCGCTGCTCGGCATGACCCTCGCCGGCGTCGACCAGGCGTGGTCCGCGCGCACCTGGACTAGCACTGGAACGCCGGTCTGGGCCGAGAGCGTTCGCGTCGACGGCGGGCAGCTGCGCGTGAGCTGGAACGACGGCCTGCGCCCGCCGCCACAGGGCCAGGACACCCAGCAGCGCACCATCTCCGCGTGGGGTCCCGGCATCCAGGCCGACCTCGCGCGGCTGCGCATCCTCGTCGTCGGGGTCGGCAGCGTCGGGCTCGACGTCGCCGTCCGGCTCGCCGCCGCCGGAGTGCAGCACCTCGCCGTCATGGACCCCGACCTCGTCGAGCGTCGCAACCTTGACCGGCTCATCGGCGCCACTCGCCGCGACGCGGCCAATTGTCGGCCGAAGGTCGACGTCGCGGTCCGGCTCGTGCGCGCCGCGGCGACAGCCGAACACACCGACACCGTTGGCTACAGGATGAGCATCTGTGACCCGTCTGCGCACACGATCGCGCTGGACTACGACGTCATCTTCAGCTGCGTCGACCGTCCCTGGCCGCGCGCGGTCCTCAACTCCCTCGCCTATACCGACCTCATCCCCGTCCTCGACGGTGGTATCGGCATCGACGCGTTCGACGACGGCACCGGCATGCGCAACGCGACCGTGCGCACCCACGTCCTGCGGCCCGGGCGGCCGTGCATGGTCTGCAACAAGCAACTCGACCCCGCCCTAGTCCAGATCGACCGCCAAGGCCTGCTCGCCGACCCCCGCTACATCGCCGCCGCCGACCGCGGCATCCAGGTTGGCACCGAGAACGTCGCCCTGCTCTCCCCGAACGTCAGCACCGGGCTGCTCAACCAGTTCGTCAGTCTGACCGCCGCGCCCGGCGGCGAGACCGAACCTGGCCCGCTGCGCTTCAGCCTCTCCACCCACGCGCTAGAACACCTGCCGTATTGCTCGTCGCCCAGCTGCTACGTCGAGCGGACAGTTGCGGCCGGCGACGCGCGACCGCAGCTGACCGAGACACCGGGTCGGAGGCGGTCCGCCTGACCGGTGCTGGCGCATGCCCTTTCGCTTCTCCGGCTCCAGCGACGACGTCGCAGCCGCAAATCAGACCGTGGATCGTGATCGACATCGAAGGCCCGGAAACGATCTCGGTCCTGACCGTTGGTGCTGGTCAGAGCCGAGATCCTGTGCGTGCACCCGAAGGGATCCGAACCCCTAGCCTTCTGATTCGTAGTTCGGACGCTGACGTGCGCATGGTCGGTGACGCGGGTGGAAGGGTGCGTCGCAGACATCAAACAATTCTGAGTGGCACCAGCGAGTGACAGTTCGTGGCCGAGACAGTGGCCAGAGATCAACTGCGCGCAGGCCTGTAGACCGCTCGAGGTGAGGTCGTCGTACGGTGTACTGCCGTGGACATCGATTGGGGGCCGTGGTGACGAACGATCACACTGTTCCCCAGATGTACCTGCGGCGGTTCGGACGGCAGCCGACGTCCGGAAGACGCAAGCCGACCATCCTGGCACGCGACGTCGAGCGGCTCGATCATCCGTTCCCAACGAGCATCCGAAATGTGGCCGCGGTGACCGACTTCTACGGCGAGCGCGTCGAGAAGCTGCTGTGCCAGATCGAGGGCGACGCGGTACCAGCGTTCGATGCGATGCTGGACGATCCCGACGGGGCGTTGCCTGGCCCTGACCGCTGGCCGCTCGGCAACGTTCATCGAGAGGCGATGGCGTGGTGGATCGCAGCGCAGATCGTTCGAACTGTCCGTCAGCGGCGACGCCTGTAGCACCTCGCGGGCGACCGCGACAACGCCGACCAGCTGGCCGCACCTCCGACGATCAAATCGATTGCAGGGCGCGATGAGCATGCCCGCTTCATGGTCGCCGAGCGCTTCACCCAAGGGAGCCCGCCGAAGATCTGACCGGCTCGCGCGACTCAGCTGGGTAATCTTCCATCAGCCGTGGGGCCTGGGGTTCAGCGATCTCTGTCTGTGGACCAGCGACGTACCGGTGGTGATCATGAACGGGCAAGGCGATGAGAACCAGCCGCTGGCCGTAGCGCACTGGGAAGTCATCCTGCCGCTGGACCCGCATCGGCTTCTACTCCTACCCGGTGCCCGCGCACGCGACGAGGATCCCCGAAAGCGGGTCGACCATTTGCTCAAGCTGCCCGCCGGCCTCGGACAGGTACCGAATCAGATGATCTTCGATGCCGCCGACACACGGGTATTCTGTCATCAGGACCACGATCCGTATCCCCGGATGTCGCTAACCGGACCGAGACTGCCAACGCCCTGGACCGGCGACACTGCCTCAGGCCTATCGTGGGTCTTCAACTACGAAGCCCTGGATCAGGGTGGGACCGTGCAGCGGCGATGGCTCATTGAACATCCGTCGCCGCAAGATCCAGCAACCAGCCTTTAACCACTACGGCTCGAATTCGACCCCAACAAGCGTACGGCGCCCACTTCGCGGAGTGTTGAGCCGTGGCTTGGCCGACACCGCATCAGCGCGGCACAACACGGGCTTGCCGAGGTTGAACCTGCCACGCCCATCACTACTACGGCAGCAACTCCATTGTGTATCCCCATGCGACTACGCTGTCTGTGTGCGGCAAACGCATATCAGTCGCTAGGAGCGCCTCATACAGTTGCTCTGCCGCCTCCGTATCGATGTCGTCCAGGCGCTTGTAGGCCTCGATGATGATGTGCATGGTGGTCTCGAAGCGCAGCCCCCGGACACGCGCTTGCACTCTGGCGTCGCTGTCATCAATGACCGCGGTCATACCACGCTCCATTGCGCACGCCAGAACCGCACACTCACCGAGATTCTTCGTCGGAGGATCACCCGGCTTTGACGGCATATCAACTTTGATCAGCAGCTGCAGCGTTTGCTCGTTGTCAGTAAGGATGCCGCGCTTCACCCAAGGGAGGCTGTCGATGTCAGGGACGTCGTAACCGAGATCCCGGCCAACCCTAATCTCCGCATCGACGCTGTCGGGGATGAGGATCAGGCCCTGCGGGGCGAGCCGCTGCAGCACATCCTCGCGTTTCGCACGGCAGAAGTGGGTGAAGGTGGACGTGTCCATCACCCAGGGAGCGTCGTCGACAGCCGTCACAGGCTCGCATAGTCCGCGGCGGACTCCACCCGGCGCTCGGGAAGATCATGCGCTTCGAGACCGCCGCGAAGTACTTCCACTACCCGCGCCGCGGACATCCGCCGATCCACGTACGCACCGATTATCGCTGCCGTGATTCCCGGTGATAGCGACGGCGCCTTCAACTCCTCGGCGTCCAACGTGATACCCAACTTGGCGAACTCCCCGAAGACGGGTGTGCGGCCATTCAGCGAGCGGAAATCATCGTCGGTGATCAGGCCGAGGTTCCGCAGGTGGAGAATAATTGCCGACCACGACATCCGGAACGCCGCGGAGACCCGTATCGTTCGGTCGCGTATCGAGTCGCCAAGATGCTGGTTCCAGAGTGCGGTGACTCCCGGCCGAGGAGCCAACAGGTACGCGGCGAAGGAGTTGATCCTCCTCTCTGCGTCATCAGCACTGAGATCATAGGGGTCACCGAACAGCCAGTGCCCAAGCTCGTGCGCCAGCGACATGCGCCGCCGCCCTGGCCGAGCATCCCCGTCGATTACCGCAGCCGCAACACCCTCAGCTACCTCGACGAGGGCGCCGTCAGCGCCGCCGTTGCCCAGCGCTAGGGAACACGAGTAGAGGCCAAACCGCTCTGCGATAGCCGCTAAACCGAGCAGCGGCCCGTTATCTACCCCTAGATGGGACCGCACCTCGTGTGCGGTCCGCTCGGCCTCGGAGTGCGTGCTCGGAGTCCGCCAAGAAGGCTTGTCCATAATCGGAATAATCACATCGGAAGCGAGCAGCGACGCAACGTCACCAGAGAATAGCTCCAGTTGACGGTCCATTCGAGCAGTCACGTCGTGAGCGGGCGCGGCGTCGGTGCGCCGACTAACCACGGCTGGAAGCGGATCACGTACGAACCAGGCCAAGGGGACGTCGAGCGCCGCGGCGATGTTGACCAGCTCCACGGCGGACACCTTGCGTCTGCCTGTCTCGATCCGCCCCAGGGCGGTGCGTTCAAGACCGACACGGTTGGCGAGGTGTTCCTGGGTGACGTCGAGGTCGCCGCGAGCTTGGGAGATTCGCTCACCAAGTACCTTCCCGTCCATATGTGGGATTTTCACACATGTTGTGGCTGGTGTCGATGCGGGGGCTGGACGCCTCGGTTGAGCCGATCCTCCGGTGCTGGTGACATCACCAGAGCGGCACAGCGGATGGAGCGGTGACACAGTCTCCGTCTGCCTGCACGGCGGACTGACCGGGACGTCGGCAGGCGGTCTCCAGACCCGAACGCTTCAGACGCTGCTATCCGGCGCAGACTGTCTGCTGAGCGGCGATGACGATCGCTTCGGCCTCCTCGGTAGTCACCGTGTACGAACCGCCCGAGAACCGCTCGATGGCCTGAGGGATTGCGACGTCCAGACCACGCGCGATTGAGTCGCAGCTGTTCGCCCCTCGTCGCGCCAGCCGTTCCGGGTTCTCGGCCAATGGCGGCGCGATCGTGGCCACCTGCTCGACGAACGCGACCTCCTCCGGCGTGAGTGCGTCCGGGCCGGCTGGAGCTGGTGCGCTTGTCGCAGGGACGGGCGACGGTGTCGCGCACCCGGCGAGGACGAAGAGACCAGCTGCAATCAAGACGAACCGGATGAAGATCACGCTCTCTCATCGCGAGGTTCCGGGCGTCGTTACGAGCATCCGATCTTGCCCTGGACAACACTGCCCGCCCGCGGTTGTAGCGGCCATCACGCGTCAGTCCGGACAACTTGACGGGCCCTCAACACCTGCAGTCTCCGCCTACCTGCGATGTAGCATCGCACTGCCGCGCTCCCCCGCGGTCGACCAGACTTGTCGACGTGAGGGGTGCCCTGTGGGCAGCAACAGCCGCTACGACCGGACCGCGAAGGTCACCGGCCACGAAGCAGACGAAGCCCGCGCGCTGTAAGTGATCGCCGACCTGCTCGACGACTACCCGGGCATCGACGCGCCGGTAATCGCGAGCCGGCTCGGCGAGATCCTGCGCTGCACCGCGATCGAACTCAACGCCGGCCGCGACGTACCCATCGGGATCCGTCGAGCCGTCCGCCACCTCGCCGACGCGGTACGGGTCGAGATGCAGCCGCCCTCATAGCCCCGGCCATGCCGACGGGCACGGGCGCGCCTATCGATCGTTGCTTGTGATCCGGGGCAGGGTCTCAGCGAGGCCGAACAGGTCCACGTCGCCCTGCTCGGTCAGGCCCGGAACGACCCCGATCAGAGTGTCGGCCACGCAGACCCGGTACTCCTGGCGACCGCGATCCATCGCCGCAACGACGAGAGCGTCGGATGCCGCTTCAACCGCCTCCGCCCGCGTCGCTGCGGCACCGCCGGCCAGGGGCAGCACGTTCTCCACTCCTGCCCCGAGCACGCCGAGCGTCCAGGTGATGTCCATCCGCGCAGGATCACGGGTTCGGGGCGGCCGCCTCGGCGGCCGCCCCGAGTTGTCCACAGTTGCGCGGCTACTCGTCCTCGGTGGGGTTCTCCCCCAGCAACCGGGCCGCCTGGCGCCACGCGCGCAGCATCGACGTGTAGGCGGTCGCGTCGCACACCTCCCACGTGACCGGACCGACCTCGATCCGCAGCATCCCCGGAACCGCCCCACCCGCACGGGCCGGCATGAAGGCCCACGTCACGTCCGGCAGCCCGGCGAACCGGATCATCGCCGCAACCGTCAACGGCCCGACCAGCAACGGCCGACGCCCCGCGACCGCCGGGGCCAACGACTGCGCACCGACCGCCGCGCCACTCCATCCGTCCGCGACCGCGCGCGCTGTCACCCCGGCGCGCAGGTAGATCAGCACGGTGCCGAGAGTGAGCCCGAGCTGCTGCTCCGCGGTCCCGACGTAGGCGAGATCGAGCCGTGCCGGTACGAGTCCGGCGGCGCGGACGGTCAGGCTCGTGACGACCGAGGACTTGGTGATCATCCGCGCCTGCGCGGTCGGGCTCGGCTGCTCGACGGTGCGGCTGCGGTCGGTTCGTGCGGGCATGGTGGCCTCCCGATGTTCGTGGGCCTGTCGGCCCGTCCCCTTGGGGTGGCGGGGAGTTGTTTCCCCCGCCGCCGTAAGGCGACCCGGCACGGCCGTCGAGGCTCTCCGTCAAGGGCGGCCGAAGGCCGTCGCGCAGCGACGCGTAGCGCAGCGGAGCGCCCTTTACGGTGAGTGAGGCCGTGCGAGCCACAGGGCCGACAGGCCCCGCCGGAGGCGTCGATCAGCACTCTCCTGGCCGCGCGGCCTTGAGCGTGACCTGGACGCGGTCAGACGGAAACCGGCCGCGCAACGAATCGACCCGGTCGCCTGGACGAAGCTCCGGCAGGTACCCGAGTGCATCGCGGGCCGGTCTCACCGCCGCGGAACGCCGCCGACTGTGCACGGGACCACAACTGATCGACCCGACGAGCTCGCGCGGACCGGCCGCACCCGGACCGAGACCGCCAGAGCCGGCCCGTTGCGTCCCCTCCGATGCGCTCGACGATGCCGATCTTGTCTCCGGGGACCGCTGTAGCGGGGGCGCGTGCCGCCATCGCCCCCGCGAGGGCAGGACGCTCACTGGAGGCGACGAGCACGCGGGCATCGTTGGATTGCTGAGCGTAGCCCGATAGCCTCGCCAGGTGATCACCGGCGAGCTCAAGAGCAAGATCGACCGCGTCTGGGACGCCTTCTGGTCGGGTGGGATCTCCAATCCGCTCGAGGTCATCGAGCAGATCACGTATCTCATGTTCATTCGCCGGCTGGACGAGATCCAGAAACGCAAGGAACGTCAGGCCAACCGGACCGGCAAGCCAATCGACAAGCCGATCTACGTTCAGAAGACCGAGACACTGCGCTGGTCGTGGTTCGCCAACCGGTCCCCGGACGAGATGCTGATCATTGTCCGAGATGACGTCTTCCCCTGGCTGCGCGAGCTCGGCGGCGAGGGCTCCACCTACTCGCAACACATGAAGGACGCCCGCTTCTCGATCACGACGTCTAATCTGCTCGCCAAGGTCGTCGCCATGCTCGACGAGATGCCCGAGACCGAGCAGGACACCAAGGGCGACCTGTACGAGTACATGCTCGGCAAGATCGCGACGGCCGGCCAGAACGGCCAGTTCCGCACCCCGCGCCACATCATCCAGTTGATCGTCGAGATGATGGCGCCCGGACCAGCCGACGAGATTTGTGACCCCGCGTGCGGCACCGCTGGATTCCTCGTCGCTTCAGCCGAGTACGTAAATCGGACGCATCGCGAGGCACTGCTGGCGCCCACTCAGCGCGAGCATTTCAACGCGAGCATGTTCCACGGCTTCGACTTCGACAGCACCATGCTTCGCATCGGCAGCATGAACATGCTCCAGCACGGAGTCGAGAATCCAGACATCCGCTACCGCGACTCCCTCGCAGAGAGCACCGCCGGCGAGGTCGAGAAGTACTCGATGATCCTCGCCAACCCGCCGTTCGCCGGGAGCCTGGACTACGAGGTCACCGCGAAGGACCTCCAGGTGGTGGTCAAGACGAAGAAGACTGAGTTGCTGTTCCTCGCCCTGTTCCTGCGGCTCCTCAAGCTCGGCGGCCGGGCTGCGGTCATCGTCCCGGACGGCGTGCTGTTCGGCTCCAGCAAGGCCCACAAGGAGCTGCGGCGCATCCTGGTCGAGGAGCACAAGCTCGATGCCGTGGTGAAGCTGCCCAGCGGAGTGTTCAAGCCCTACGCCGGGGTATCGACGGCGATTCTGATCTTCACCAAGACCACGGTCGGCGGCACGGACAACGTCTGGTTCTACGAAATCACGGCCGACGGGTGGAGCCTGGACGACAAGCGCGCGCCGCTGCTGCCCGGAGACAAGCTCGGACCCATCCCAGCCGAGGCGCTCGACGATGCCGAGCATGCCACGAACAACCTGCCCGACGCGCTGGCTCGCTGGAATCGGCGCAACGGCGCCGAGCAGAAGCGGGCACGGACCGAGCAAAGCTTCTGTGTCCCGAAGGCGGACATTGTCGCGCACGGCTACGACCTCAGCCTCAATCGGTACAAGGAGATCGTGCATGAGCAGGTCAAGCATCGGGCGCCGGGCGAGATTCTGGACGAGTTGGCGCGGATCGAAACGGAAATTCAGCAGGGGATGTCGGAGCTGAAGGCGATGCTCGGGTGAACAATTCGACCGGCTGCGGCTGGGACATCGTCACAGTCGGCGACATCGCCGACGTTCAAGGTGGAATTCAGAAGCAGCCAATACGGCGACCCGTCAAGAACAGATATCCATTCTTGCGCGTAGGCAACGTTGGACGTGGCAACCTCCACCTTCAAGAGATCCACGAGGTGGAGCTTTTCGACGGAGAACTCGCAAAGCTGAGGCTTCAGTCAGGGGACTTATTGGTAGTTGAAGGAAATGGAAGCCCCGATGAGGTCGGGCGAGCCGCTATGTGGCGCAACAAGATCGAGAACTGCGTATACCAGAACCACCTTATCCGAGTGCGACCGAGGGGCCGTATCGTTCCAGAATTCCTTGAATTCCTCTGGAACAGTGAAGCCACAGTCAGTCAACTGCGCCAGATTGCCACCACTACAAGCGGACTACACACTCTCAGCGCAAGCAAGATCAGAGCAATCAAGCTCGCGATTCCCTCGCTTGATCAGCAGCGCAACATTGTAGCGGTTCTGAACAGCATGCAGCTTCTCCGGACTCAACGCCGCAAGGCTATATCCCTCCTCAATGACCTCGCCAACTCGATTTTTCTTGACATGTTCGGTGATCCCGCGACCAACCCATACGACTGGCCAACCCGCAATCTAGGCAGTTTAGCTATCGTATTCTCGGACGGCCCATACGGATCGAATCTTAAGAGTTCTCACTACGTCGAGTCCGGCATCCGCGTTGTACGACTGCAGAATATTGGCGTGGGCACATTCGTGGACAACGATCGAGCCTTTATAACACCGGAGCATTTCAGCTTGCTCAAGAAGCACACCTGCCTGCCTGACGATATCCTGGTTGCCACCCTCGGGGACCCGAATATCAGAGCCTGCATCCAACCGCAATCGATCCCAGTCGCATTGAATAAGGCGGACTGTGTCCAGATTCGCGTCAACCCCGAGTTGGCCTCCGCAACGTTTCTTTGCGCACTGTTGAACCAATCGAGCATTAAGGCGATGGCACAGCCTCTGATGCTCGGACAGACTCGTATCAGGATCAGTATGGGCAGACTGCGCACACTCGAGGTGCCCGTCCCGCCTCGCGATCTCCAGAGACAATTCTCGGCTCGAATTGAAGCGCTCAGTACGTTGTCCGTGCCACATCACCTCCACGTCGCCGAACTCGACGCCCTCTTCGCCTCCGTCCGATACCGCGCGTTCCGCGGCGAACTATGGGACACCTCCGCAGCCTGAGTCTCGACATCGTCCACCTCCAGGAAGGGCCACGTCCGTGAGCAACTTCGGCTTCCTCAAGGCCGAGTGGCCCAACCTGCACGCCGAGGCGCTGCACGCCGAGCGCCTCGCCGTGGCGGACCCGCGGGCGTCGTGCTTCTACGCCCGCCGCACCCTGGAGCTCACGCTCACCTGGCTCTTTGAGGCCGACAGCGCGCTTCGCCGCCCCTACCGCGACGACCTGGCGGCGATGATCGCCGAGCCGACGCTGGTGAAGCTGTCCGGTCCTGCAATTCGCACGAAGATGGACGTCATCCGCCGGCAGGGCAACACAGCCGTGCATCGCAGCGGCTCGGTGGCGTCCAACGACGCGGTCCGTGTGGTCGCCGAGCTGTTCCACGTCATGTACTGGGTCGCCCGCCTGTACTCACGCAACCCCGACGACCTGCCCGCCCCCGGGCTGGCGTTCGACCAGTCCGTCATACCTCGCCCGCTGCCTGCCGAGGTGCGGCTGGCCAAGCAGGCCGAGCTCAAGGCACAAGCGGAGAAGTTCGCGCAGCAGGACGCCGAGCTGGCCAGGCAGCGCCGCAAGAACGAGGACCTCGACGCCGAGCTGGCGGCCCTACGCGCGGAGATCAAGGCGGCGAAGGCCGCGAACGAGTCGCAGCCGGACACGCACGACTACAACGAGGCTCAGACCCGATCGCTGATCATCGACCTGCTCCTCAGAGAGGCAGGCTGGGCGCTCGACCAGCCCCAGGACCGCGAGTACCCGGTCACCGGGATGCCTGTATCCGCCGCGCCGTCCGGCAAAGGCAAAGTCGACTACGTCCTCTGGGACGACGACGGGCGCCCACTCGGGCTCGTCGAGGCCAAGCGCACCACCCGCGACGCACAGTCGGGCAAGTACCAGGCCCAGCTCTACGCCAACCGCCTGGAAGAGCGGTTCGGGCAGCGTCCGATCATCTTCTACACCAACGGATACACGACGTTCATCTGGGACAACCTCAACTACCCGCCGCGCGAGATCCAGGGCTTCTACACCAGGGACGAGCTGCGACTGCTAATCCAGCGCCGCGCCAGCAGACTGACGATCGCGACACTCCCGATCAACGAGCAGATCGCCGGACGCAGCTACCAGTCCCATGCGATCCGCCGTGTCGCCGAGACGTTCGAGAACGACGCACAGCGTGATGCCCTGCTCGTCATGGCAACCGGTTCGGGCAAGACCCGTACCGTCATCGCATTGACCGACCTCATGATGCGGGCAAACTGGGCCAAGCGCATCCTCTTCCTCGCCGACCGCAAAGCTCTGGTGCGCCAGGCCGTAGGTGCGTTCAAGGCGCACTTACCCGGGACGCCCGTGGTCAACCTTGTCGAGGACAAGGACCTCAGCGCACGCGTGTTCGTCTCGACCTACCCAACCTTGATGAACATGATCAACGACATCGACGGCGGCGGGCTGCGTCGCTTCGGGCCAGGATATTTCGATCTGATCGTCATCGATGAGGCGCACCGCTCGATTTACCAGAAGTACGGCGCGATCTTCGACTACTTCGACGCGTTGCTCGTCGGGCTCACCGCCACGCCCAAGGACGAGATCGACCGCAACACCTACCGCCGTTTCCACCTCGAGGACGGTGTCCCCACCGACGTCTACAGCCTCGACGAGGCCGTCGAGGACGGTTACCTCGTCGCACCTCGTGTCGTGGACGTCCCGCTGAAGTTCCAACGCGGAGGCATCAAGTACGACGACCTGTCCGAGGAGGACAAGCAGCGCTGGGAAGAGCTGGAATGGGACGACGACGGCAGCGTCCCGACCGAGATCTCCTCCGACGAGCTGAACAAGTACCTGTTCAACGCCGACACCGTCGACAAGGCGCTGGCGACCCTGATGACGCATGGTCTGAAAGTCGCCGGCGGTGACCGGCTCGGCAAGACGATCATCTTCGCCGCGAACACCCATCACGCCGACTTCATCGAGAAGCGCTTCGAAGCGAACTACCCCGAGCACAAGGGTTCGTTCGCGCAGGTCATCACCTACGCCAAGACGTATGCCGACAGCATGATCGAGGCGTTCGGCGTCCCGGATAAGGCGCCGCACATCGCCATCTCCGTTGACATGCTCGACACCGGCATCGACGTGCCGGCGGTCGTCAACCTGGTCTTCTTCAAGTTGGTGCGTTCCAAGAGCAAGTTCTGGCAGATGATCGGCCGCGGTACGCGGCTGGCTCCGGACCTGTTCGGCCCGAACCGCGACAAGACGGGATTCCTCGTCTTCGACCTCTGCCAGAACGTCGAATTCTTCAACCAGAACCTCATGCCCGCAGAGGGCAGCCTCGCCCCGTCGTTGGGCGAGCGACTGTTCGAGCGCCGCGCCGACCTACTCCTCGCGCTGGATGAGCAGCACGTCCCGGCCGCCGAGGACGGAGCCGACGGCACCACGAGCGACGGCGGACTGCGGCAGGACCTTGCGAGGCGCCTACACGACGAAGTGAGCGCTATGAACACGGAGAACTTCCTGGTCCGGCCGCACCGCGAGCAGATCGACAAGTTCGCCGACTTCGACGCCTGGCTCACGCTTACCCCCGAGGTTCACGCCGAGGTCGTTGATCACCTCGCCGGGCTCCCATCTGCCTTCCGCGAGGACGACAGCAGTGAGGAGGCCAAGCGCTTCGACCTGCTCGCGCTGCGCCTCCAGCTCGCCCAGATCAACGCAGAACCGGGATACGCACGGCTTCAGCAACAGGTCCAGGAGATTGCGTCGGCACTGCTCGATCAACTCACCATTCCGGCCGTCCGCGCTCAACAGGAATTGCTCGGCGAGATCGCCGGTGAGGACTGGTGGACCGACATCACGCTGCCGATGCTGGAGACGATGCGCCGGCGCATCCGCAGCCTAGTCAAGCTGATCGAGAAGACCAGGCGCGGCATCGTCTACACCGACTTCGAGGACGAGCTCGGCGAGCTGTCCGCAGCGTCGCTTCGCGGCATGGAGATCGGCGCCGACCTCACCCGTTTCGAACAGAAGCTGCGCATCTATCTGCGAACCCACGAGGACCAGCTCGCCGTTCAAAAGATCCGCCGCAATCGACAGATCACCACCACCGACCTAGACGAACTGGAAGGCATCTTTATCGAGTCCGGTATTGGCACGGACGCCGAGATAGCCGTGGCAAAGGAGGAGGCCGGCGGCCTCGGTTTGTTTCTCCGCTCACTTGTCGGGCTCGACCGGGCAGCGGCCGCCGAGGCATTCGGGTCATTTCAGCAGGGCAAGACCTTGAACTCGGCTCAGCTCCGATTCGTAAACGAGATCGTCGACTATCTGGCCCACAACGGCCGGATCGAGGTCGACATGCTCTACCAACCGCCCTTTACCTCCCTTGCTCCTGGAGGACCAGAGGACCTGTTCGTCGAGATCGACATCGACGCGATGACTGAGATGATGCACGCGGTCAACGCCACCGCGATTCCTGCGTAGGACATCACACCGCACGCACTGATCCGTGGTACCCCACGCCTACTGCTCGGGTCGGGCCTCGCCGAGCAGCTCCCGCGCGGCACGCACCCTGCTGAGAAGCCAGCGGCGCCGGGCAGGAGTCCGGCAGGTCCTGGTGCCACCCCGTGGCGTCGAGCTGTGGCCGGCAGGAATGCGGTGTTGGTAGGGGGTGGCCCGCGGAGCCAGCGCGGAAGTCCTGCCCGCGTCGTCATGTACGCCGACGCTCGCCAGGTTCCCGGGTCGCGCCCAGTGACCCGCTCGGACGTCGAAATCGTCGGTATGTCGTGCAACTGTGAACGCATGGAGGTGACGGAGAAGGACGTCGAGCGCATCCCGCTGCGCAACCTTCGCGTGCCCCTGAACGAGTTCGTGACGGTGTGGGCGGAGGCGGAGCGTCGGAACGCTGAGCAGGCCGAGCGGGGCGTCACGGACTGGTACGCCGGCGGCGTGATCGTGACGTGCCGGTGGATGGCGCGTGCGGTTGTGCGGCCGGCGTCGGGCCCGCGGCGGATGGCCCGGCCCCCGGTGTCCCGTCACGACGAGCGCGCCTACGAGGAGTTGATCGAGGCGGAGTACCTGGCCGCGGAACTGCTCGACGAGCGCTGGCCGGATCTTGTCGAGTCGCGTCCGGGCTGGTGTGAGGCGATCCGGGCCACCCTGCGGTGGGCGTGGCGCGGCTCCGGGACGCCTCCGATCGACGTTTCGGTGCGCGCGGCGGGATGACCGCCAGGCGCACCGGCTCGGCTTAACGAGGCATCGCTTCGTCATAGCTGTCCGTGTCGTCGGTGTCGACATCGGCGGCCTCGGCGGCCTCGTCGTCGGCGTGCCAGCGGTCGAGTTCGGCGGCCCGGTGCTCGGTCTCCTGCTGCAGGTCGAGGGCCCGGCGGGCGTTGATCTCGGCGAGCGCGCGAGTCGCATTCGCGTAGTCGTCGGCGGTCTCGTCCGGAGTCGGGATCCGGACGGTGTCCTCGTTCACCGGCGCGGGTTCGTCGGCAGCGATCTCGCGAAGGTCGCGGTCCGGTGCTTCCACAACCACGTCATGAGGTGCGGCTGCGATGTGGTCGGCGTAGTCGTCGATCAGGTCGGCCTCGGTGACGGCGCGGTGCTGGTCGTCCTCGATCGTCGCGTGGCGGTCAGCAGCGAGCCATTCCTCGGCGGTGACGAGCTGCTCGGGCTCGGTGTCGTCGATGTGGCGACGGGTGAGCTCGGCCTCGCAGCGGCGCCCGCAGCCGAGGGTGCGGGCGTTGTCGGCGAGGAAGTGCGCGCGGGCGTCGTCGATGACCTGGAGCTTCTCCGCCTGCGCGTCGAGAGTTTCGGCGACCGCGCGGGCCTGCGCGGCTTCGGTCTGCAGTCGCTCGCGCTCGGCGGAGTTGGCGTCGGCTTCGGTGGCGCGTAGCTCGGCGGTCTGGCGGTGCGTGGCCGCGGCTTGGCGGGTGCCGGCGAGTTCGTTGCCGACGTACCGGGGCGCCCACGCCTCCTCCCGCTTGGCTGCGCGGATCCACATCCGGAGCTGGCCGTCGGTCATCTCGAGCTCTTCGCGTTCGATCTCCGGTCGGCCTAGCGTCCGCCAGGCCGCGCGGTAGGCGGCGTACTGCTCGACCTGCCCCGGCTTCGGGGCGGGGCCGAGCGCGTCGGCGGGGTCGTCGTGGCCGCGCATCTCTTGGTACGCGGCGACCAGGCCGGCGCGGCGTTCCCACTCCGCACGGGCGTCGCTGTCGGTGGGCGCGGGTCCGATGGCGCTGGTGAGCCAGTCGGGCGTGGTGTCGGCGAGTTCGGCGCCGAGCTGGTCGGCGCGCTGGTCGGCCGTCTCGGCGAGCGCGGCGAGGTAGCGGCGCCACTCGGGGTTGTCGACGCGGGGTGTCCAGCTGGTGAAGGAGTCGCCGACCGGGTCGAGCTGGTCGGCGTGCTCGGTGCGGATGCGGCTGTAGATCGCGTTGGACGCGTTGCGCACCCCGTCGAAGGGGCGTTCGGCGATCGCGTCGTGCAGCACCTGCTTCGGGTCGTGCCCGGCGAGTTCGGCGCGGCGCAGGATCCGGGTCAGCGTGGCGGCGCCGTCTTCCGCCGCGATCCGCGACCGCTCGGCCGGGTCGAGGACGCCGTCCTGGGCGAGCTGGTCGAGCCAGGTCGCGGTCCGTTCCGTCGCGGCGAGCTGTGCGGCGTCGGAGAGCAGGTCGCCCGCCGTCCGGGTGCTGCCGGCGTCGGTGGCGGCCTGGGTGGCGGTGGCGAGCGCGGACCGGTTGGCTGCGTCCGCCGCGGTGGTGGTGTTCAGCACCTGGGCGAGCACGGCGACGGGGTCGCGGTGCAGCGTGTGGGTGTCGCTGCCCTGCGCGGCGTCGTCGACCGCGGCGAGGGTGACGACGTAGGCGGTGTTGGTGTCGCGGCCGCGGGTCATCGGCACCAAGAGCCCGGCCGGGCTGGTCCGTGGGGTGGCCACGGTGTGGCTGGTGTCGACCGACGCGCCCTGGGCGGCGTTCTTCGTCGAGGCGTATCCCAGCGCCAGGTGCTCGGCGACGTAGCCGGCGGGGAGCACCATCCGTTCGCCCAGGACGTCACCGTCCGGGGTGCGGCCGCGGATCACCGCGACCTCGAGTGCGCCGTCGTCGCGCACGACGTGGACCCGGTAGCGCTCGCGGGTGATCGCGGGGCGGGTGTTGCCCTCCACGCCCTGGACGGTCCAGTCCAGGGTGCGGGCCTCGACGAGATCGCCGACCCCGGCGTAGGTGCCCTGCAACCCGAGCCTCACCCCGTTCTCGGCGACCTGACCGAGCCGGACGAGTTCGGCGCGGACCTCCGCGGACAGGCGGGCCGCCTGTTCGTTGGTGTCGACGATGAGCAGCGACTGCCGACCGGCGAGGGTGTCGCCGAGCCAGCCGCGGATCGCGGCCTGCTCGGCCTGCTCGACGGTGCCGGAGTCGATCAGCCGGCCCTGCTTGTGGTACTCGCGCAGCACGGTCTCGTCGCCAGCGCGCAGCCGCAGCGACGCCTCCCGCTCCCAGGCGTGGGTGAACCGGCGGGCCTCGGCGAGTTCGTAGCTGGCGCCGGACTGTGCGATGAGGTCCATCCCGCCTCCGGCCCCGACGGCGGCGAGCTGGCGGTGGTCCCCGACCAGCAGCAGCTTCGCTCCGGCCGCGTCCACATGGCTGTGGATGGCGGCGAGTGCGGCGGTGTCGGTCATCGCGGACTCGTCGACGACCACCAGGTCCCCGCCGTGCAGCCGCCACGCCTGATCCCCGTCGACGGGACGCGGCCCGCCCGAGCCGGGGCCGGCGGCGAGCCGACGCTGCGCACCGAGCCAGGCGGCGACGTTGCTCGCGATCACCCCTTCGGACTTGAGGACCTCGGTCGCGATCTGCGAGGTCGCCAGGCCGAAGACCCGCCGCGGACTCTCCCCGCCGGTGTGGGCGGGGTCGGTCCAGCCGCGGGCGATCGTTCCGACGACGAACGACTTCCCGGTCCCGGGCGGCCCGATCAGGGTCTCGACCCGCGCACCGGAGGTCAGCACGCCGCGGACGGCGGCGGCCTGGTCGGCCCCGAGTTCGATCCCGGACTCGGCCAGCTCCTGGATGAACCGTTGCGCCCGGTCGTACGGCAGCGCCGTCCCACCGCCCGTGGCGGTGGCCGCGACCAGGGCGCGTTCGGTGCGGACCTGGTCCGGGGTGGCGTAGAGCATCGCTCCGGGGGCTTGGTAGACGCTGGAGCCGTTGTCCAGGCGCAGCTCGGCGGGGAGGTGTTCGTCCCCGGGGCGGTTGCCGTCGAGCACGATGGCGTACTTGAGCGCCTCCTCGGTGAGCGTGTCGACCAGTCGGCCGACGTCGGCGCCGTCGGTGATGCCGAGGTAGTCGGGCAGCGCGGCGTTGATCGCTCCGCTGAGGTCTCCTCGGTGCCAGCCCGCCTTGCGGGACTGGATGTCCGCGAGTGCGGTCTCGATCACCGCCTGCGGCGACCATTCCATCGGCGCCGGCCTGGTCTCGCGGGCGGCAAGCACGGCATCGGCGACGCCGGCCAGGCCGCCGTCGATGTCTGCGCGCACACGCTCGTCGATGCGGTCGAGCAGCTGCTCGCGAGTCTCCCCGGTGTGCGACTTCGACCGTCGGGTCAGCAGCGTGGCCTGCTGGGCGATCCGGTCGCGCTCCAGCCCGTTCGGGGCGCGGCCGTACCGGTCCTCGAACGCGCTGATCAGCTCGTCGGCCTTCGCGGTCAGCGTCCGCCTGCGCGTCGAGATCAGGTCCATTGCCTCCTGCGCGACGCCGACGATCTCTCGGGCCTTCCCGTCCGGGCGGGTCGCCAGCACCACCCCGAGCGCGTGCGTCAGCCGCTCCTCGGTGGTCCGCTCAGCGACCGCGGCGCCCGCGCGCTGAAACTTGAACAGCGCGCGCGAATCGATCGTGCGCCACTTGCCGTCCGGCCCCTGCACCCGGTTGAGGACCGCGTTGTGGATGTGCAGGTGCGGATCGTGGTCGCGGCTGTCGTGCTGGAAGAACGACGCCACCGTCCACTCGTGGGCATCGGCCCACCGCCCCGCCGCGCCGCCGTGCTTCCCGATCCGGGTGTAGCCGGCCTTCTCCGCCATGTAGGCGAGGCCGGCGTTGTTGCCCGCCCAGATCGCGTCCTCCACCGCTATGCGGCACCGGGCCCACGCCTGCGCGGTCTCCTCGTCCCCGGCCCGGCGGGCCGCGACTTCCTTGGCTTCGAACGCGGTGTGGACGAGCGTCACGCTCTTCTGCAGGTTGAACGTGATGTCGTAGAACGCCACGTTGTGCCGGGCGGACTTGCCCGCTTGAACACGGAGTTCAGCGCGCCGTTCAGCGCTCGCGCCGGGCTCCTGTTCAATCGCCGCGGCGTACAGGTCGTCCTCGCTGGCGTACTTGCGGCCGGTGTGGCCGAGGGTCGCCACCTCGTCCCACTTCTTCGGGTCCTTGAACCCGGGGTCGCGCGGGTCGAGGAAGCCCTCGTAGAGCGCGCGCATGTCCTGCGCGTCGACGAGCCCGGAGAGGCCCAGCCGCTCCGCTCCGGCACCCCACCAGCGCCCCGGAGGCTCTCCTTCCGAGACGGCGCCGGTGTAGTAGTTCTCCCGGCCGGTCGCCACCTCCCGGAGCAGGTAGTCCGGTGAGTAGCCGGACGCGATGCTCATCACCACGGGGACCACCGCCACACAGGAACGATCGTGAAAGTCGCAGCAGCAAGATCAACCGCGCGGAGCGTCGGTTGCGGCCGGCCGAAGGCCGGCCCGGACCCGTCGATCAGGATGCCAAGGTGTGCTGCAATTGATCTTCTGGTTCTTGGGTCTCGTTCTTGGTCTTCGTTCGTCTGTCTGGCGTAGTGCTTGGTCTCGGTGTTCTTGTTCGGCTCGCTGGTGGTGTTCGGGCTGCTTGTGCGGCTCATGTCGGTCATGGCTGGGTCGCCTTCTCGATGGTCGGGTCGTCCTCGTGCTCGCTCGGCTCGGGCTGATCAGTGCTGCGGGTGATCAGGTGCAGCGGAGTCGGCTGGGCTCGGAGGTGCTTGAGGGCGGCGGAGGCGGTTCCTCGGGAAACCTCGGCGGCGGCTTCCAGTTCGGTGACCGTCGGGAGGGCGCCGTGGCGGTGGGCGTGCCGCATCGCAGCCGCCCGCGCCCGCTCCCGAGCCGGAGCGACGGCAGGCTGTTCAACCGGTGCCGGGGCGAGCGCCGGACGGCCCGCGGGGGCAGCGACCTCGGGTAGACGGTGAACAGCAGCGGGCGGCGCGGGCTGAACAGCGTGGGCCGTGACCTCTTGAACGATGGACGGCTCGGGTTGAACAGGGGCCGGGTTGAACGGCTCCGGCTGAACACCACCAGGGGCCGGATCGTCCGCGGTGCCCGTCGCAGGGTTTTCGTCGGTGGCGAGGAGGTAGAGCAGGTGCGCGACGATCGCGGCGGCGATCGCGGGCCATGCCCCGACCCCGAACCGCAGCGCCGCCGATGCCTCGACCGCCGACCCGGAGGCCAGGAACGCGGCTTGTGCGAGCCCGGACAGGCCGGCGGCGAGCACGACCACCGACCACGCGTAGCGGGCCGCCGATCCCGACAGGCGGGCGGTGGCGGCGTAGGCGACCAGCGCGAGCCCGTCGGTAATGAGCGGGTAGAGCCAGGCGATCCCGGCCGGGACGCGGGCGGCGTGCGCGACCTCGTAGAGGCCGTGCGCGGTGGCGACCGCGGCGCCGAGCGCGACCGCGAGCCCGGGCAGCCATATCACCGCCCGGATCACCCGGGCGCTCTGCTCGGTGCTGCTGGTCATCGGTGGGGCCCTCCGTTCAGGACCGCCCCGATCGGCGACGCGGCCGGTTCCGGCGCGGGATCGTCGCGCCGGGTGGCCCACCACGCGGTGATCACCTCGACGGCGTCGATGCCGGGGACCGGGGCGGCACCGGTCGGGCGCTGGTCCCAGTCCGCGCGGGTCTGGTGGCGCTCGATCGAGCACGACCCCGCCGACGAACGGATCCGGCGGACGACGCCGGGGCGTTGGCGGTCGTGCCAGTCCCCCGCGAGCTGCACGGAAGCGCCCTTGCCCTGGTAGGCAGCGCACCAGGCGTGCATTAGCCACAGCAGTTCCTCGACCACGTCGGGGTGGTACAGCCAGCACTCCGGCAGCGTCGTGGCGCCGTCGGGGTAGCGGAGGTAGATCGTGTGCAGCCAGGCGCACAACTCGGCGAGCACCTGCTCGACCACGGTTTCGTCGGCCGGTAGCAGCAACCACGACGGCGTCGGGGTCGCGGCGGGCCGCTTCGTCATCGCGGCGACGGTGTCGGCGAGTTGACCGACCAGTCGGGCCAGGTCGTTGACCCGGCCTCCGACCTCGTGCAGCGGGTCGACGGCGCGACGTAGTTCGTCGAGATCGCGGGCCAGCCCGGCGACGGCGTCGGCGCGGGCGAAGTCGGCGTCCTGGTTCGGCCCAGTCATGGCAAACCCGGCCCGTCGTCCGTGGCGGAGCGCGGCCCACCCGGCTCCTGGTGCACGTCGTCCGCATCGAGGGTGTCGGCCGTGTCGTCGGTGTGCCAGTGGGCGAGCTGCTCGCGGCGCGCCGGGTCGTCCTCGACGGTCTGCCCGCGCAGGGCAGCGAGTCGATCAGTGAAGCGCGCCAGGTCATCGGGCGGGCCGGGCACGTAGGTGCCATCAGGGATCGCAGCCTCGGTGCGGCGGGCCTGCTCGCGCATCCAGTCCGGCATCGCGGGCACCCGCTCGTCCTCCGCCGAGGCCGACCACGGCGCGTCCTGCAACCGCTCGGTGTCGCCTCCGGCGCGGGCCTGAGCGATCGCGGCAAGGTGGGCGTCGGTGTAGTAGCCGGCCACGTCGAACGTGACGGCCTGGACCGTCGGGTCGGCGCTCTGGTCGGTGCGCCCGATTCGGGCGATGTGCTGGTGGCGCTCCCGGCCTGTGGCCGCGTCGGTGTCGGTCGCGGCGTTGCTGTCGGTGATGCGGGTGATCAGGGCGTCCTTGTCGGCCAGGAACGCCGCTCGCTCCCCTGGGTCCACCGCCCGGCCGGGCGTGGACAGCTCCCACAGCCGTCGGGTCAGCGCAGCGATCTCGGCGACCGACGGCCGGGCGCCGTCCGGGCGGTCGCTGGGGTGGGCGGTCATGGGGCACCTCCGGGTGTGCGGGCGTGGGTGTGGCCGTTGCTGGTGTGCGCGGCCTGGACGGGCAGCTCGACCGTCGGCGGATCGAGGTCGATCAGGACGTCGCGCGTGCTGGTGGGGGTCAGGTGATCCCGGATCCAGTGCCAGGCCCGTGCGCTGGTCGCGCAGACGGCGCGCCAGAACCTGACGAAGAGGGCGCCGATCCATCGCAGTGCAGCGACAACGGGCCCGGTCAAACGCGACCACCAGCGACGCGCCGTCGCGGCCCAGCGGGCGAGCCGGGCGGCCAGCGCGGGGTGCGCGATCTGGAAGGCGCGCCAGCGGACGTCGCGGCGCTGCCACGCCATCTGCACCCGCCCGATCACCGGGGCCAGACCGCGCCGGATCAACATCACCCGGCCCGACGGCAGGTTCGCCAGCTGCGCCGCCGGCAACACCGGCACCCTGCGTGTAGTCCGCGATGCGACCCGGCCGTGCATGTCCGTGGTCAGCGTCGGCTCGTCGCGGTCCCCGGCGAGGGTGGACCAGAATTGCAGGTCGTCGCGGTCGCGGGTGCCGCCGAACACCATGACCGCGCCGCAGTTGTTCAGGATCGTGGCGGTGTTGTGCTCGCCCCACCGGGCCAGCAGCTGGGCGCGGGACTGGAACGCGGCGATGATCGTGACCCCGCGCCCGCCCATGTCCGCGGTCCAGGACTCCAGCGGGACCGGGGAGATCAGCGCCGCCTCGTCGAGCGCCAACGTCAGGTTCGGGTCCAGCCGGCCTTTCGGCGCGACCGCGGCCAGCGCGCGGGCCTCCCGGGCGATGTGCCCGGTCAGCGCACACACCAACGGACCGGTCTGGGTCTCCTCCCCGCCGAGCAGGAACACCGTCGCCCGCTCGGCCAGCAGCCGCTCGACGTCGAACCCGCCCCCGGCGCCGGTCTTCGCCGAGCGGGCGGCGTCGGGATGGTTGAGCCACCCCAGCGCCGGTGCGACGGTCGAGGTGATCGACGTCCGCGTGTTCGTGTTCGTGCCCAGGAACTGGGCCAGGTCCTGCTCGAACGCCTGCACGGTCGAGCGACGCAGCAACGGCGGAACCTCGCGGACGGCGTCGTCGACCTCGGCCACCCAGCGGCCCACGTCCTGGATCGACTTCCCGCCCAGCGCGGCGGCGTGCAGCAGCCCGGCCAGCACACGGCGGGCATGGCTGTTCCAGAACTCCCGATCCCCACCCCCACCGGCCCGGGACACCGCAGCGATCAAGTCGCTGGCCCGCTCGGCGGCGGTCACCGGATCCGTGCACCCCGTCAGGGGGTCGAACGTGATCGTGGAGGCGAACGCCTTCCCGCCGAGCCCGACCGGGTTGAACACGTACACCGGGCCGCGCCGGGCGCGCAATGGTGCGCACAGCTCGTAGAGATCGGTGCGGGTACTCGTGACGAGGACGGCGCCGGGGGCGTCGAGGATCCGGCCGGCCAACCATCCGGTCTTCCCGGTGCGCGGACCGCCGAAGATCATGACGACGTCCTCGATCGGCGACCACACCGTGAGCCATCCCGTACGGCACAGCTCGATCGCGACCTCGACCGCCGGCAACCGGAACCTCGCCCACCGGCCCAGCTCGGCCAGAGACGGGCGGACGGTCGCAGCCCGTTGGCACATCGCGTGCGCGGAGGCGTGGCGCACGATGTCGAGGGTGGAGGCGACGCCGGCCTTGCGCCGGGATTGGCTGGACCAGCGGGTCACCAGCGCGGCCGAGCGGGACAGGTGATGCCACCCCACCGCGGCGCCGAACACGGCGGCGATCAGATATCCCCACCACGGGAGTTGGCGCAGCAGCGCCCACGCCGGGAACCCGGCGAGCAGGACGCAGAGCAGGGCGTAGGCGTACGAGCCGCGCCGCCACAGCACCCCGGCCGCGATCCCCAGCACGACGAGCAGCAAGAGGAGGTTCATCGGTCCGCTCCCACCGCGTGGGCGACCGCCGTGGCGACCGCACGGGCGTTGCCAGGGCCCATCGCCCGGAACCGGAACCGGTCCGTCCCGAGGGTGATCGCCAGGTCGAGGACCGCGAGCTCCGTCGACGACGCGGTGTCGAACCGGCCGTTGTCGAACGCGATCCGCGCGGCACGGAAATCGATCCACCACCCGCCGTCCGGGCTGTGGTTCACACACGCCGCCACGAAGTCCGTTCGTCGCGGCCACACTTCGTGGGCGAGCAGCAGCCACACCGCGGCCTGCACGTGCGCGTCGTGGCCATCGATCCACCGGTGCAGCCCGGCGACCACCGCGGCGGGGCCGCCGATGGCGCGTACCTGGCGGGTCATCGGGACACCTCGCCGTCGGCGCGGCCGGCGGAAGGGTTGTCCTCGACGCCGATGTGGCTGATCGCGCTCCAGAACCGGTTGGCCACGTCCAGCGCGCATCCGGCCGCGATCGCTAGCTGGTCGAGGTCGCAGCGGGCGTCGGCGAGGCGCTCCCGCGGGTCCTCTCGCCACGGGTCCACCCCGCGCGCGTCGTCGTAGACCCGCTTCCCGGGCGGCTGCCGGTCGGCGTAGCTGCACACCGGGTCGGCCAGCAGCCGGGCCAACGACTCGATCGCGGCGAACGTGTCGACCAGGTGCCCGGCCAGGTTGTAGAAGTCCGCGTGATCGGGCGCGGCGCCACGCTGCGCGTGCACCACCGCACGCCAGGCGCGGGCGCCGACCTCGGCCTGCTGCACCGCCTCGGGGCGGTCGTCGGGCTCGTGAATGCCTTCGGTACTCATTAGGATCGGGTCCCTTCCGCTCGTGTCCCTGCCTGGGTTGCTGTGTGGGAGATCTGGAGGGGAGCCCGGTGGCCGCCGGCGCTCCCCTCCCCTATGCCCGCCGAGCAAGCGCTCGACGTCGTGCTGGTGTGGATGGCGCGGGCCCAGCGGCCCGCGGTGCGGGGCGAGACCAGGAACTCCCCCGCCGCGTCCCGCACCGACATCCCGGCCGCGATCGCGGCCCGTCCCGCCTCGGCTACCTCGGCCCGTGTTGCGTTCACCGGGCGCTGCGGGGTCCGTGGCCGCGGGAGCCGGCCCCGCCGCCGACCACCACGGCGGCGGGCCAGTTCGTGGCGGCGTTCGTGCTCGGTCATCCCGCCCGCGATGCCGTCCGGCTGGTGTCCCAGCGCCCACGACAAGCACTGCTCCCGCACTGGACAGCCTGCGCACACGGTCTTGGCGAGCGACACCTGCGCCTCGAACTCCGGACCGTCCACCGCGGTCGGGAAGAAGATCTCCGGATCGACCGACCGACAGACCGCGCGGTGCCGGAAGTCCTCCGGCCGCACGTGGCCGCCGACCGGCTCACGTCGGGTCGTCCTCGTCGCCGGGGCGCTCATCCCACTGCTCCCGAACCCTCGGTCAGCGGCTCGGACGCGGCACCGACCGTGGACAGGAAGTCCGCGACCAAGCCGGGCAGACCCGCGCCGGCAGGCGTGCCGATGAACAGCACCAGCGCCAGCAGCGCGAACACGACCGCCCCGCCCGCGACCCGGGCCTTCGCGCAGATCGCCGCACCGACGATGGCGAAGAAGATCAATAGGCCGACGGTTCCCATCAGGCCACCCCGCCCGGAAGCTCCACGTTCGCCGCGGCGATGCGGGCGAGCGCGGCGATCTGGTCGTGGCGCCACTGTTCGGTCCAGCCGCCCAGGTCGACGCAGCGGCCCGTGACGAGCACGTCGTCGACAAGCCGGTCCAGCACCGCCCCAGGCACGACGTAACGCCCGCCGATCTTGAGCCCGGGGAACGTTCCGTTGCGGAGGTGCCGGTACAGCGTCGACTCATCGAGCCGGAGGATCTCGGCGGTCTCGGCCGCGGTGTAGAAGGACGGCCGCTTCATGGCCGGCTGGTCGGATCGGTTGTTGCTCACTGCTCGCTCCTCAGGTTGTCCTGCCACTCCTGTGTCTCGGTGCCCGTGCATCTCGTCGTCTCGCTTCCTGTCAGTTTCACACTCAGTTTGAGCGTAGATTGATAGTCAGTCAAACGGTGTTTTACGCGCGACCTACGCGCGGCTTCGCGCTCTAGCTACTCTCGGCAGACCTCGACCCGGGAGAGCACATGAGCCAGGACTGGCCGGCTGTCGGCGCGGCGATCCGCGCCCGGCTGGACGACCGCGGCATGACGATGACGGAGCTGGCCACGCGGTCCGGCGTCTCGCTCACGACGGTCCGTGAACTGGTGCACGTTCTCAACGAGCGCCGACGGCAGCCACGCACGCTGGCGTCGCTGTCGAGCGCACTCGACTGGCCTGCCGATCACCTCGGCGCAGTTCTCCGCGGACGCTCGACCGACGACATCCCGACCGACGACCTCGCCGCAATCCGACGCGACCTCCGTGACCTGCGTCACCGCGTCGAGGCGTTGGAACGCGAGAACGGCTCTCCCTCGTAGCTGTGGCATCTCTCGCCTCCTGTCGTTTCGGGCGCCGTGGCTGTCCCGCACAGGAACCAGCGTGGTTCTCCGGAACGGCCTCCAACAGGGCGCAGAAGGGGGCACACTTGCGCACAGGGCGCAGGTCAGGGGGGTGAGCGGTCGTGCCGACGAACGAACGCCTCGTCGCACTCATGACCGAAGCCGGCTTCCTCGACGGACGCGGTGAGGTCGGCCGGAAGAGGTTCGCGCGGGCCGTCAACGACTCCGCGGCGGGGCGCGCCGCAGGGAAGCGGTTCAACCACACCTACGTCAGTCGCTGGGTGTCCGGCGTCTCTCCCCGGGACGACGCGACCCGCAACGCGATCCGGGAGGCCCTCGCCGTCCGGCTCGGCCGGCGCGTCTCGCCCGACGAACTCGGGTTCCGGTCGACGCTCTCCTTCTCACCGGACGTCGGCCTCGCCTACCCCTACCGCCCTGACGACGGCGTGAGCAGCGTCGCCGAGCTGCTCGAAGCCGATCTCGCGGGAACCGCCGCTCTCAGCAACGCCCCGGCCAACGTCGGCGCCTGGCACGACGCCTCGGTGGCGTGGCTGGTGGATGCGCAACAGCAGCTCGGCTCGGGCTCGGGCCCGAAGAAGGTCGGCGCGTCCGACGTCGAGCGGCTACGCACGATGCGATCGACGTTCGACCGCATCGACAGCAC
The DNA here is from genome assembly GCF_013155125.1 of Pseudonocardia broussonetiae. Classification (NCBI taxonomy): domain Bacteria; kingdom Bacillati; phylum Actinomycetota; class Actinomycetes; order Pseudonocardiales; family Pseudonocardiaceae; genus Pseudonocardia; species Pseudonocardia broussonetiae. Next base: position 1,370,499 of record NZ_CP053564.1, read on the forward strand.
CTTCGGCGGCGCGCACGCGCGCAACGCCCTCGTGCAGTACCTCCGCGGCCAGCTGCCCCAGCTCCTACGCGCGCAGTGCACCGCCGACGTCCGCGCCACCCTCTTCTCTGCAGCCGGCGAGTCGACGCAGCTCGCCGCGTGGATGTCGTACGACGCCGGGCACCACGGACTCGCGCAGCGCTACTTCATCCAGGCACTCGGGTTCGCCGACGCCGGAGGAGACCGGTTGCTCGCGGCGAGCATCCTCGACGCGATGAGCCACCAAGCCAGCTTCCTCGGCCGGTACCGGGAAGCAGCGAACATGGCCCGAGCGGCACGACTCGGGACGGAGTCAACAGGCGTCGCGATCCTGACGTCGCACTTCTACGCGATGGAAGCGCGCGCACTCGCCCGACTCGGCGACGCGACGGCATGCGACCGAGCGATGGGCGCCGCGATCGAGCACTTCGAGCGGCACACTCCGGGCGACGGACCTGCGTGGCTCGACTACTTCGACGACGCCGAACTTGCGGCAGAGCTGGGTCACTGTCACCGCGACCTCGGCCGGCCGAACCAAGCGATCGAGTTTGCGACGCGCGCACTGGACTCGGCGTCGGGCGACTACGTTCGCAGTGACTTCTTCGTGGCGATGGTCCTCGCTGACGCGCACCTCGACCGCGGCGACGTCGACGAGGGATGCCAGATTGCCGCGCAAGCGTTCACCGTCGGCGAAGGTCTGGAGTCGGCGCGCTGCCACAGCTACGTCAACGAGTTCCGAGAACGGCTCGCGCGTCATCGGCGGGTGCCCAGCGTGCGCGAGTTCGCCGCCAGCGTTCGTGAGACACGGATGTGGTCGCGAAGTGAGAGTTCGCTGCTATAGCAGGGACCTGCAAGCTGGCTGCGTGGCCTCCAATGCCGCGTGGACCTCTTCCGTCATCTAGGCGCGCTTCGCGCGCTGCAGGCGTCCGCCTCTGCGCCTTGTCAGTGACCAACCGCATCGTTCGGCCGACCGAGGCTTGGGAGCAGTTTGGCGACCGCCGGCACTACCTGGCGCCTGCACTCAATCATGGACCCTTCGTTCTGCCCAGGCTTCTCCTTCTCGCCGCAGAACACCTTTACAAAGCCGCTCGCCTCACCAGACGGATGCGGGAGATGAACGACAGTTCTACCGAGCGCTTGATAGACGTACTCAATCTTCGGCGGCATGACCTCACTCGCCAAAAACTCGCGCATCTCCCGAACGTAGCCAACCTCCGCACCAAGCAGAATGATCAACTCAACACTTTGCGGCAACGCGTCTCGAAGATGACGATTGACGCACTCGCGAAGAAATCTGGGCCGCGCACTGACTGTTCTAGAGAGGATGCGACTACCACTACCCTTCCAGTCGCCCCCGGTCAGAATCTCGACTGAGCATCGCACAATTGACGCGAATCCCAGCAACTTCTCGTCTGACTTGAATAGAGTCTCGACCGGCCGCGATGCGTCGATTAGTCCGATAGCACAGAGGAGGCTATGCAGATTGGGACGCATGCGCCCTCGCGCATCATTGAACGGTATGTCCTCGAAGCCATCGCCGCCGGACCAATTCTCCACGCGCTCAACTTGACCCGGACCCTTCGAGAAGCCGAGAACTAAGACCTTGGGCTCCGGGCTTCCCCAATAACCGGGATTTGGCCGTATGCGCCACTCTTCGCCAGCGGCTCGAAACGACTGAGGTTCGCCATTCCAAACTGGAGTGAGGCCGTCAAAGCACGCACGGCATGATTGAGGACCGTGAACGAAAGAGCCGACCGGGGCCGAACTCTGCACTGGTTGCGCCATTGCAAGATTCAACCACCGTTAAGGAGGGGAGACAACGGTGCTGCGACTTCGACCCCTCGGCCATGAATCGTCCATGCAGCGGTGCGTGGGTGGAGTGCAGGGCGGCCCGCGGCGTTGCTACGCGATGGCTGCGCCACCCTGGACACCACCACTGCGACGAGCAGGGCGGCCAAGATGAGGGAGGTGGGGCGGTGTGAGCCAGCCCCCGAGCTGGTCGCGTCACGATCGCGTCCCACGCCTATCTACCGGTAACGGCCAGGAACGACATCCAACGTCGCGGTAGGCGTCGGACCTGTCCGCCCAGCTCAGCGACACCGTTCGGGACTCAAGCAAAAACTCCCCGGACGGGGTCCTGAAATCGATAGCTGACCGACTCCGAAGGCTAGTAGGCGCCCCAATCCTGTCTGCTCGAGCCCGTCCGAATCGCCGACACTCTCTTCATGGCCTCCGCTGCAGTCTTGGCCGAGTCCCCGGCCTTTCTGCACAGCCACGTTGTCATCGCAATCTCACGCATGTCAGCAAGTTCACCGTAACCGGGCCAGGACATCAGATCGAATCCGTACACGTCCACGAACTCCATGTACTCATCGCGCGTGTGCCAGCCGAGCCGATCGTAGAACAATGCGGTCTGCACAAGATCCCATTCGCGGGGGCCGGTGGAAAAACTGTCTAGGTCGATGAGGATTGCTCGACCTTCATCGTCGACCAAGACGTTGCCTACATTGGCATCGCCGTGCACGACGCCGGGCGGAAGGACGAACGGGAGGACCGGGAACTGCGAGCGTGCCCATTCGAGCCGCTCACGCAGGAATTGCGCGTCAGCTCTAGGAATGGCTGGAAGGTCCGGAAACGGCTCTTCAAGCGCTCCAAATGGCTGAAGTGCCGGGAGAGCTAGCTTCGGTGGTAGCTGGAGGTCGTGGAGCCGGCGCGTCAGTCTCGCGACGTCGCGGATCGGGGCGTAGCGGGTCTCTAAGGAGATCGACTCCCAGAACGTCACGATCCGGCCCTCGGCCTCGACGGGCTGCTCGACGTCAAGCGCGCGCGTCGCGGGGTAGTCGATGTCCCGCAACCAGCGGGCGACGTCGATCTGCTTCTGCGCGTTCTCGCGGTGTGCCAGCGACGGCGCCACCCGCGCGATGGACGCCGCATCCACCCTGAACACCGCGTTGGAGCCGATGCGGATCAGCTCGGCATTGCCATGCGGAAGCCCGACCTGTTGACACGCATGGGTCAACGCCCGACGGGCAGTGGTCTCCGTGAGCGCTTCGCTAGAGCTGGTCGCGAGTTCGGCCATGTTCGGCGCTGTCCCCACCTTCGGCTCGACCGGGAAGCGATCGAGCCTCAGGGTACGCGCGGACCGTGTCGGGTTGCCGGGCCTACGAGCGGTCGACCGGCCGGAGGACGGGCATCCGGCCCCCGATGACGCCGGCCGCCGCGGTGTCGGCCGAGCCGACCCATGCGGCGTAGTGGCGCAACGTCGTCGTGCCATCGCCATGCCCGAGCCGGCCGGCCACGGTGCGCAGATCCACGCCCGCGGTGAGCAGCTCCGTCGCGGAGTAGTGCCGCAGCTCCTTGAGCATCGTGTCGATGCCGAGCTTGGCCACGAGGCGCCCGTAGCGGCGTGTGAGCGACGCTGGGTCGCGGGGCCGGCTCATGTCAGGCTGCGCGGAGAACACCCACGTTCGGTCCGTTAAGGAGACGCCAAGCAGCGCGAGCTGGCCCGCGCAGTCCTCGCGGTGCTGCCGGAGCAGCTCGACGGTCGGCGCGTCGATCGACACTCGCCGCATCTGGTGCGACTTCGTGTCTTTGAGGACCATGCCGTCGTTCGTACGGACGTAGTTCTCGTCCAGGCGCACGACCCCGGCGGTCAGGTCGACGTCCTCCCACTGCAGGGCGACCACCTCGCCGCGCCGGGCACCGAGCACCGCGGAGAGCCAGACGTAGAGACCCCACTCGGCCGACGACGTCCAGGCGGCCTCCACAATCCGCGCCATCTGCTCGCTGGTCGGCGGGCGCGGCTGCGGGCGGGGCTTGGCCGGCGGTCGGACCGACGGCATCGGGTTGAAGCTGATCCATCCCCACCGGACGGCGGCGCTGCACGCGCCGGACAGGATGGCGTGGATCGAGCGCACGCTCGAAGCCGCGTAGGGCTTGCAGACATGCGGCTTGCAGCCAGCGGCCGCGCAGTCGTGCGGGCCCTTCTCGGCGTGGCGCTCGACGAACGTCTTGCCGTTGCACAGCATCCGGCATTTGCGAAGCCGGCTGTATAGCGTCTCCAGCCGTTGCGACGCGTCGCGCACGAACAGGACCAGCGGGACGTCACCGATCGCCGGAACGATGTACATCCGGATCTGCGACTCGTAGGTCATGCGCGTCGTCGCGTCGATCTCGTGCTGTGCCATCCAGCGCCCCAGCAGTGCCCCGACGGTCGCGCGGGTGCGGGCGACCTTCAGCTCGTCGGCGTCGGCCAACATCCTCGTGCGGAGCTTCTCCGCGGCCTTGAGCGCCTCGCGCTCGGAGCGGGCGTTGCCCGGGACCTCGATCGGCACGCTGTCGGTGAGGATGATCCGCTCGCCCGTGCTCGGGTCCTCGCCGGCCGACACGCGCACCTGCACGCGGTCGCGCATCCGGCGGATGTTGCCGCGGGATCGGGCCTTCGCCGGCTCGGGGACAATGGTCATGACGCGGAAGCTAGCAAGGTTCGTGGATCAGACCGTGGATCGAGATCAACTAGCCGACCCTGGAAATGATCTAGCCCTGACCGTTGGTGCTGGTCAGGGCTAGTGTGACGATGGTGCGCCCGAAGGGATTCGAACCCCTAACCTTCTGATCCGTAGTCAGATGCTCTATCCGTTGAGCTACGGGCGCGTGATCTTCAGTTGTACCTCGGCAGCCTAACAGGCCACGTCGGAGCGGAGGCTCCGGGATTTGAACCCGGGATGGGGGGTTACCCCAAACCGCATTAGCAGTGCGGCGCCATAGACCAGACTAGGCGAAGCCTCCCGAAGCCGTACCTGGGCAACCTTACTAGACCCTCCCGGGCCGCTTCACGACCCCCCGGCCGCGAGGGCGAGGAAGGGGGCCAGGGCGTCCGGGTTCTGCAGCGCGCCCCTGCTCACGGCCTTGTCCGGGGCCACGCCGGCGAGGATCTTCTTGACCGGCACCTCGCACTTCTTGCCGTTGAGCGTGCGCGGGATCGCCTCGACGACGACGAACCGGTCGGGCACGTGCCGCGGCGACAGCTCGGTGCGCAGGGCCTTGCGCAGGCCCGGCTCGACGTCGGCCAGCTCGGCCCCGGGCGCGAGCACCAGGAAGCACAGGAGCGCGCCCTCGTCGCGGGCGCCGAGCTCGGTGGTGTCGATGACGAGGGCGTCGACGACGGACTCGAACGCCTCGACGACGGCGTAGAAGTCGGCCGTGCCCATGCGGACGCCGCCGCGGTTGAGCGTGGAGTCGCTGCGCCCGTAGATGACGTAGGAGCCGCGCGGGGTGACGCGCACCCAGTCGCCGTGGCGCCAGACGCCGGGGAAGTCCTCGAAGTAGGCCTCGCGCAGCCGCGAGCCGTCGGGGTCGTTCCAGAACATCACCGGCATCGAGGGCGTGGGGTGGGTGATGACCAGCTCCCCCACCTCGTCGACGAGCTCCTCGCCCTTCTCGTCGAAGGCCACGACGTTCGCGCCGAGCGCCGCGCAGGAGATCTCCCCCATCCACACGGGCACGTTCGGCGCGGCGCCGACGAACGCCGCGCACACGTCGGTGCCGCCGGAGACCGAGCAGATCTGGACGTGCTCGCCGACGGCGTCGCCGAGCCAGCGGAAGCCGTCCTCCGACAGCGGGGCACCGGTGGACCCGATGGCGCGCAGCGAGGAGAGGTCGAACTGGTCGCGCGGGCGCAGACCGGCCTTGAGCGAGGCCTGGATGTAGGGCGCCGACACCCCGAAGTAGGTGACGCGGTGCCGCTCGGCGAGCTTCCACAGGGTGCCGAGGTCGGGGTGGCCGGGGTTGCCGTCGTAGAGCACCACGGTGGTCCCCACGAGCAGCCCGCCGATGAGCAGGTTCCACATCATCCAGCCGGTGGTGGTGAACCAGAAGAACCGCTCGCCGGGGCCGAGCTCCATCTGCAGCCCGAGCGCCTTGACGTGCTCGACCACGATGCCGCCGTGCCCGTGCACGATGCCCTTGGGCAGACCGGTGGTGCCCGAGGAGTAGAGCACCCAGAGCGGGTGGTCGAACGGCACGGGCTCGAACTCCAGCGGCCCCTGTTCGGCGGTGAACTCGGCCCACGGCGTGGTGCCGTCGAGCGTCGCCGACTCGTCGAGGTAGGGCACGAGGACGGTCTGGCGCAGCGTCGGCAGCTGGGCCTGCAGCGCCGTCACGGTGGGGCGGATGTCGTAGCGCTTGCCGCCGTAGACGTACCCGTCGACGGCGACGAGCACGGTCGGCTCGATCTGCGCGAAGCGGTCGTGCACGGCGCGCGCGCCGAAGTCGGGCGAGCACGACGACCAGATCGCGCCGAGGCTCGCCGCGGCCAGGAACGCCACGAGCGTCTCGGTGGAGTTCGGGGCCAGCGCGACGACCCGGTCGCCGACGCCGACGCCCGCGCGCACCAGGCCGGCGCGGGCGCGGCCGACGGCCTCGCGCAGCTCGGCGTGGGTGACGGTGCGCTCCAGACCGTCCTCGCGGGCGAACAGCAGCGCCACGTCGTCGTCGGCGCGGCCGGGGCCCTCGCTCAGGGCGTGCTCGGCGTAGTTGAGCGTCGCGCCGGGGAACCACTGCGCACCGGGCATCTCGCGCGAACCGAGGACCGCCGTCGGCTCCGTCCGGAACCGCACGTGCATGAACTCCGCGACCGCCGACCAGAACCCCTCGAGGTCCTCGGTGGACCAGCGCTGCAGCGCGGCGTAGTCGTCGGCGTCGACGCCGCGGTGCTCGCGCACCCAGGCGGTGAACGCCGCCAGCGGGCCGGCGTGATCGGGATCAGGAGCCCACAGGACGGCGGGGGTCTCGGACATGGGCGCCAGCATCGCAACCCCGGGCCGCCGCGCGCCAGGGTCTGGCGCACACATCACGGTCGGCGGGTGTGGGTGCCGGCGACGCCCGCGACTCGCGCTCCACGACACCCCGACTCGCGGGGGTTCCCGTCAGCGCAGGTGCGAGTCGAACCAGTTGAGCGTGCGCTGCCAGGCGTCGGCGGCCGCGCCGGGATCGGAGTCGAAGCGGTAGCCGGTGCGCGGGTAGACGACGAGGTCGGTGGCCTGCTCCGACTTCGCCGCCGCGTCGCGCAGCTGCTCGATCTCCGGGTCGCGCTCGCCCTCGGTGTTCTCCCCGTAGATGCCCAGCCACGGGCAGGTGAGCCCCGGGGCGGCGTCGACGAGGGGCAGCAGCCCGTTCGACGGGTTCTCGGCGATGCCCTCCCCCGCGACGGTGACGGCCGCGCCGAGCGTGCGCTGCGCCGCCACCAGGAGGGCGACGGACCCGCCGAGGTCGAAGCCGATCACCCCCATCCGGTCCGACGCGATGTCGCGCTCGGCCAGCCAGCCGAAGGCGGTGTCGGTGTCGGCCATGACCTGCTCGCCGTCGAGGCGGTCGACCTGCTGCTGCACCTGGCCGTCGTCGCCGTCGACCTCGTCGGCGCCGTCGCGGTGGTACAGGTGGGGGGCGACGGTGAGCCATCCGTCGGCGGCCAGGCCGCTGACCAGGCCCCGCACGGTGTCGGTGACCCCCCGCGCCTCGTGCAGCACGACGATGCCCCCGCGGACCGGGCTGACCGGCTCTCCGACGGTGAGCCGCAACGCGCTGCCGTCGACCAGGGGTACGGTCTCCGTGCGGATGTCGGTCATGCTCACAGCCTGGCACGACTCCGCCGAACGGACGGGACCGGGCGGCATATGGTGACGCGCGTGACGACGATCCGGGCCGACCTCGCGGCCCTTCCCGCCTACGTCCCCGGCCGCGTGGTGCCGGGCGCGATCAAGCTGGCGAGCAACGAGGTCCCGCTGCCGCCGACCCCGCCGGTGCTGGCCGCGATCGCCGAGGCCGCCGCGGCGGGCAACCGCTACCCCGACCTCGCCGTCGTCGGCCTCACGGCCCGCCTCGCGCAGAGCCTGGGCGTCGACGCCGACCGGATCGCCACCGGCTGCGGCTCGGTGAGCATCTGCCAGCAGCTCGTGCAGGCCACCTGCCTGCACCCCGACGACGAGGTCGTCTTCGCGTGGCGCTCGTTCGAGGCGTACCCGATCGTCACGCAGATCGGCGGGGCCACCGCCCGCACGGTCCCGCTCACCGACGACTTCCGCCACGACCTCGACGCGATGGCCGCCGCCGTCGGCCCGCGCACGCGGCTGGTGATGGTGTGCAGCCCCAACAACCCGACGGGCACCGTCGTCACCCGCGCGGAGCTGGAGCGGTTCCTGGAGGCGGTCGGCCCGGACGTGGTCGTCGCGCTGGACGAGGCCTACCACGAGTACGTCACCGATCCCGACGCCGCGAACGGGCTCGACATCGTCGACGCGCACCCCAACCTGGTCGTCCTGCGCACGTTCTCCAAGGCCTACCGGCTCGCCGCGCTGCGCGTCGGCTACGCGGTCGCGGCGCCGGAGATCGCGACCGCGCTGCGCAAGGTCTGCGCCCCGTTCAGCGTGAGCTCGGTGGCGCAGGCGGGCGCGATCGCCGCCCTCGACGACGCCGCGGACCTCCTGTCGGCGTGCGCCGAGGTCGTCGACGAGCGGGTGCGGGTCCGCGACGCCCTGCTCGCCGCGGGCTTCACCGTTCCCCCGACGCAGGCCAACTTCGTCTGGCTGGCACTGGGCGACCGCACGGCCGACTTCGCCGCGCACTGCCTCGACCACAAGGTCGTGGTGCGGCCCTTCCACCCCGACGGCGTGCGCGTGACGGTGTCGAGCCCCGCCGAGAACGACGCGTTCCTGGCCGCGGCCGGATCGTTCCCGAACTGACTGCCGCAGGGCCCCCGATCTGCGGTTCACTGGAGCCATGAGCTCCTACCCGCCGCCCGGACCGGGGTCCTGGCCGCAGCAGCCCGGCCCGTCGGGCGCGATGGTCCCCTCCGAGGACCGCAACTGGGCCGTCGGTGCCCACATCGGCAGCTTCGTCGCCGCCTACGTCGCCCTCGGCCTCATCGCGCCGTTGATCGTGCTGCTGGCGCGCGGGGGGCAGTCGCCCTTCGTGCGGCGCCAAGCGATCGAGTCGCTCAACTTCCAGATCAACGCGCTCGTCATCATCGCGATCGGCTGGCTGCTGGCCATCGTGCTGATCGGGTTCGCGATCCTGGCCGTGTACGGCGTCTTCTACGTCATCGTGGTCGTGATGGCCACGATCAAGGCCTCGCAGGGCGAGGACTTCCGCTACCCCCTCACGATCCGCCTCATCCGCTGACGCCGGACGCCCTGCCCCCGGACGCTCTGCCCCCGACGCTCTGCCCCCGACGCTCTGCCCCCGGACGCTCTGCCCCCGGACGCGCGAACGGCCCGGTCCCCGCGGGGGCCGGGCCGTTCGTCCGGACGAGGTCAGTGGCGGACGCCGCGGCGCCCGTAGATGCCCGCCACGGCGGTGACGCCGATGGCGGCCACGATGACCTGCAGGATGATCTCGATCCAGTCGATGCCGTTCGTCGCGGCCACGCCGAACAGGCGGGCCAGGGCGGTGCCGATGAAGGCGGCGATGATGCCGACCAGGATGGTCAGCCAGATCGGGATGTTCTGCTTGCCGGGGGCGACCAGTCGGCCCACGAAGCCGAGGATGGCGCCGATGACGATGGCGGTGATGATCCCGGTGACGGTCATGTCGAGCTCCTGATCGTTGTGCGGACCGAACCCCGCTCGGCCCGCGTGCGCCTTGAATAGCACGCAGGTTCCCGGAAACAATCCCGTCACGCGCGGATACCACCCGAAGCGTTACGGGACCGTCGTCCGGCGTTCAGGTTCCGCTGCGTCCGCGCTGTCGTCGCAGGTCACAGCGCGATCACGAACAGGTGCACGACCGTGGTGGACCGCACGACGGCGCGTCAGGGCTCGAGCACGTAGCCCGCACCGCGGACGGTGCGGATGCGCTCCGGGCCGATCTTGCGCCGCAGGTAGGAGATGTAGACCTGCACGAGGTTGGCCGACGCCGGCTCCGACCACACCTCGCGCGCCAGCCGGTCGGGCGACACGACCTGCCCCGGCTCGCCGAGCATCGCCTTGAGCAGCGCGAACTCGGTGGGCGACAGGGAGACCTGCTGCCCGTCGACGGTGACGTCGCCGAACTCCGTGTCGACGACGAGCTCCCCGTGCCGCAGCACCGCGTGGTCGACGGCCGGCCCCATCCGCAGGCGCAGCCGGATGCGCGCGGCGAGCTCGTCGACGGCGAACGGGCGGAGCACGTAGTCGTCCCGGTCGCCCCGCAGCAGGTGCAGCAGCCCGGCGCGCCGCTCACGCGGGGTGACCGCGATGACCGGGGTGTCGGGCGACTCGCTCTGCACCGCCGCGAGCACCGACGCCTGGTCGGGACCGGGCAGCTCGACGTCGAGGACGATGAGCGCAGGGTCACGGGCGCGGACGGCGTCGAGGACCCCGATGCCGTGGCCGACGGGGCTGACGCTGACGCCCTCGGACCGCAGAGCGCGCAGCACGGAGGCCGACGCCGCGGTCGGGGGCAGCGCCAGCAGGACGTGATCGACCTGGGGTACGGGCACGCGTGGCTGGGGAATGACCGGCACGTGCGTGGACGCACCCCCTGGGGGAGCAGCAGGGAGCATCGCCGACCACTCTGCCGCACCCCCGACCGGAGTAACAATCCGCTAACGAGGCGACATCACCCGTCGGTGGAGCGGCCGTGACGCGCTGCTGAGAACTGCGCTGCGCCGAACGGAGTACTGATCACTCACAGGGGACCGTTCATCGCGCTCTCCGGCGCGCCGGAACGACCTGTGGGCGCGCACGCGCAACCCGCGCTCTCAGGTTCGGCGATCACGCGCCGTCATTTTCTACTGTTCCGGCCCATGCGACGGAAACCCTCCGCTGAGGTCGGTCGCTCGGAGACCACCGCCGAGCTGATCGCCCGCATCAGCGCCGAGCGCGACGCCCCGGTGGAGTCCACCGGGCGCCACGCCGTCCTCACCGCTCCCCCTCGGACGACGACGGCCCGCTCCCGCACCACCACCGAGCCGACGGTCCGGCGCCCGCGCCGCCCGGCGGCCGCTCCCCCGACCGGCCCGCACGCCCTCGAGCCCGCTCCCCGCGTCCCGGCTCCCCGCGCTCCCCTCCCGGCCCTCGACGACGAGCCGTCCCTGCTGCGCACCGGGCCGATCGGCCCGCCCGTGCCCGCGGCGACGGGGCGTCGGCGACGGGCCGAGGAGCAGGCCGACCCGCGGGACCTGCCCGTCGAGGAGGACGTCCTCTTCGACCCGGCGGCCGACGAGACCCCGACGACCGTGCTGCAGTTCGTCGCCCCGGACGCGCCGGCTCCCCGCCGGCCCGTGCGGATGCTGGTGATGGGCGCGCTCGTGGCGGTCGCGATGGTCGTCGTCGGGGCGGCCGCGGCGGGCTGGTTCGGCGGGACGACCCCGAACGCCCCCGCCCGGCTCACGGCCGTGACGAACGGCGTCGTGCCGCAGCCGGCGCCGACCGGCCCGACGGTCCCCGCGCCGGTGGGCGCGGCACCCGCCGACGTCGCCCCTGCCCCCGCGGAGGCACCGGCCGCGGACGTCCGGCTGACCGGCGGCGCCGTGCCGCCCGCCGACACCTCCTACGGCTACTGACCCCACCCCGTCCCGCCCGGCGCTCCCCACCGGGCGGGACGGGGCGCTCCTCAGATCGCGCGCTTGGTGTGCGGGCGCGGCCCGCGACCACCGCGGGTGGCGTCACCCTGCGGGCCGACGTGGCCCGGCTGGCGGGGGTTGCGCGCCTTGGCCCGCCGGGCGGCCCGGTTGAGCGGCGCCTCCGGCTCCTCGGGCGCCCCGGCCTCGTCGACGACGGGTTCGGACTCGGGCTGGGACTGGGGCTTCGGCTCGGACACGGCTGACCTCCGGTGGAGTGGGGGAACGGCGACGGCGGCGGATCAGGAGATCGCCCGCGGAGCCTAGTCGCACCGCCACCGCGCCTCCTCCGTGTTTCAGGCCAGCAGCGTCTCAGGCCAGCAGCGGGACCAGACGGTCGGCGTGCTCGCGCAGGAGCCGGACGAGCTCCTCGTTGGGCTCGGCGACCCGGGACGCCGGCCCGCACAGCGCCAGCCCGGCGACCAGCGCGCCGGTGACCGGATCGCGCACCGGTACCGCGAGGCAGCCCTTCTCGGCGTTCAGCTCGCCGCACTGGCGCGCCAGCCCGGACGCGGTCACCTCGGCCAGCCGCGCGCCGAGCTCCGCCGACCCGGTGACGGTCTGCGCGGTGAGCGGCCGCAGGTCGCGGGCCAGTGCGCGCCAGTCGGCCTGGTCGGCGAGCAGCAGCCGCCCCAGCGCCGACGCGTGCGGGTAGCGGGCCAGCACGGCCGACTCGCTCGGCGGGTGGTCCGGGTCGGCGTCGACGAGGGTCAGCGTGGCGCCGCGGAACGACGCCAGGTGCACCCCCCAGCGCACCATCCCCCGCAGGTGCTCGACGACGGCCCGCGCCGCGGCGGGCGGCGGCGGCACGACCGGCAGTGCGAGCCGGGCGGCGCGGCGGCCCAGCGCGAACCCCCGCAGGTCGGGCAGCCGGACCAGGTACTCCTCGCCGACCAGCAGGTTCAGCAGCCGGTAGGTGGTGGCCTGCGGCAGCTTCAGCGCCGCGGAGATCTCCTTCGCGGTCACGCCCGGCCCCGCCGCGACGACCTCCTCCAGCACCGCCAGCGCGCTGCGCACCGCGCGCGGCTGCCGTCCGGTGAGCGCGATGGGGTCGGTCACGGCCCCACCAGCACGTCGTCGGCGACCGTCTCGTCGTAGGCCCCGATCCCCGCCAGCGCCGCCGGTCGCCGCCACCGCAGCCAGCCCAGCCACACCGCGCCGGCGAGCACCAGCAGCGCGATCACCAGTGGCACCGCGCCGCCCCACGCGGACACGACGAACGCGCCGAGCACGGCGAGCAGCACCGGGGCCGCCACCGCCGTGACGGCGACCGGCCACGCCGTCAGCTCCCCGATCCGGCGCAGGAACGGCGGCGCGGCGAGGCAGACGAGCAGGTAGGCGACGAGGTACCCGGCGGTCGCGACGGTGAGCAGCTCGGCCAGCACCCGCGGCCCCGGCACGCCCGCGGCGAGCAGGCCCGCCGGCACCGCGGCGACGACGGGCAGCACCACCGCGATCGCGACGTGCGGCGTCCGGAACCGCGGGTGCGTGCCCCCCAGCGCGGCCGGCACGATCCCGTCGCGGGCCATCGAGAACACCACACGTACCAGCGCGCCCAGCGTGGCGAGCGTGCAGGCGGCGAAGGACATGGCGATGCCGAGGTCGAGCACCACGGCGATCCAGGCCTGCCCCTGGGCCATGGCGAGGGTCAGCACGGGCTGGGGCGCCGTCGTCAGGCCGCCGGAGGCGAAGCCGCTGACCTGGGTGTACGCGGCGAACAGGTACAGGAGACCGGTGGCGGCCGCGGTCCAGGAGACGACGCGGGGGATCGTGCGGAACGGGCGCCGCGCCTCGACGCCCATCGCCGTGGCCGCCTCGAACCCGATGAACGCGCCGAGCGCGGGGAGCACCGCGGCGGCGATCCCGCCGGGTCCGGGGTCGGGCGGCGGCGGGCCCGCCGGGGCGTCGGCGCCGAGCAGGGCGAGGAACACGACGGTCATCAGCGTGATCGACACGGCCTCGACGAGCAGCACCAGCCGCGCCGAGAGCCGCACGCGCACGAGCACCCCGGCGGTGGCCAGCACGGCGAGGACGCAGACGGCCAGCACCAGCACCGGACGCGAGCCCTCGGTGCTGCCGCCGAGCCGGGCGACCAGCGCGTCGAGGTAGATCGCCGAGCCGGCCAGCGCCGCCATCGCCAGCACCCCGTACCCGACCAGCAGCGCCACCCCCGAGCTGAACGCGGCGGCCGGGCCGAGGCCCTGCGCCGTGAGGCTGTAGAGCGAACCGGCCGCGGCCATCCGCCGGGTGAACTGCCCGATGCAGCTCCCGATGAGCAGGGCCACCACCGTCGCGACGACGAACGCCCACAGCGTCCCCGGCCCGGCGGTGGCCGCCACGATCGCGGGCACGGTGGCCATCGCGGCCGCGGGCGCGGCACCGGCCACCGACTGGGCCAGCACCTCGGCGGGACCGAGGTTGCGTCGGTCGAGGCCGTGCACCGGCGAGCGGCGGCGCAGCTTCGGCAGGGGCACGGGCGGGTCCTCCCTCGGGAGCGAGCGGCGTGGTCGGCGCAGCGTAGGACGCTACCGAGCCCCTGCGAACAGCAGCGGCGTCCCGAACGAGAAAACTGCCGGGCGCCTTCCCACCGCACGGGAACGGTGCCGGTCGCGCGTCCCACCGCCGGGTCGCGGCCGGAATGGGGGTGGTCCGGAGGGCGTTCGAGCCGGTGATGACACCCGCCCGGCTCTCGCTCCTCGACCGCTCCCGCACGCGCGCCGGGGAGCCGGACGCCGTCGCGCTGCGGCACACCGTCGAGCGGGCCGTGCACGCCGAGGAGCTGGGCCACCACCGGTTCTGGGTCGCCGAGCACCACGCCGTGCCGGGGATCGCGAGCGGCAGCCCGCCGGTGCTGGTGGCCGCGGTCGCCGCCCGCACGTCGCGGATCCGCGTCGGCTCCGGCGGCGTCATGCTGCCCAACCACCAGCCGCTCGTCGTGGCCGAGCAGTTCGCGATGCTGGAGGCGCTGTTCCCCGGGCGCGTCGACCTCGGGGTGGGGCGCTCGCTCGGGTTCACCGGGCCGGTCCGGCACGCCCTGCGCAGCACCGGCGCCGACACCTTCGCCGACGACCTCGCCGAGCTCCGCTCCTACCTCGACGGCACCGCCCCCGTCACGGCCCGGCCCCGGCTCGACCGGCCGCCGCCGCTGTTCGTGCTGGCCACCGGCCGCGGGTTGGCCGTGGCCGGCGACGCCGGGCTGCCGGTCGTGCTCGGCGGGCCGGTGCTCGACGACGACACGCTCGGCGAGCGCCTCGCCGACTACCGCGCCCGCGCGCGGGCGGCCGGCGCTGCGCCGTACGTGGTCGTCTCGCTCGACGTCCTCGTCGCCGACTCCGTGGCGGCCGCCCGCGAGCTCGCCGTGCCCGAGGCCTGGGCGCTCGCGGCGGCCCGGGCGACCGGCGAGTTCCCGGCCCTGGAGCCGGTCGACGGCGGCCGCCCGATGACGCAGCGCCAGCGCGAGCGGGTCGACGCGGCGGTGGGCCGGACGGTGCACGGCGACGAGGCGACCGTCGCCGACGCCCTCGACGACCTGTTCGCCCGCACCGGCGCCGACGAGCTGCTGGCCTCCACCTCGACCTTCGACCTCGACGCGCTGCGGGAGTCCGACACCCGCCTGGCCGCGCTCTGGCGCCGCCGCACCTGACGCCGTCCCCTCCCCCCTCCGGCGAGTGTGCCGATCCCCCCGGCGAGTGTGCCGTCGGCGCTCGCGCAGGGACTGCCACGACCCCGTACCGGGGCGGCGAACTCGCCGGAGGTCCTAGTGGGTCGGGCGGGGGTAACGGATCAGCAGGCTGGCGTGCACGTCGCCGTCCGGGCCCGCCGCGTACCCGTGCGGCACGTCGGCCGCCCACTCCAGGTGCTCCCCCGGCCCCGCGCGCCGGGGCGCCGCCGACGGGCCGGCCTCCAGCACGCCCGCGAACACCGTGACGTGCTCGGTGACGCCCGCGTGGTGGGGCGGGGAGGTCTGCGCGGCGCCCGCGGGCAGGTGCATCCGGTACAGCTCGTAGGTGACCGGCCCGTCGTCGAACACCCTGAGCAGGGCCATCTCCGCGGCCGACCCGCGCACCGGCCCGGGCCCCGCGACCAGCGCCGTCAGGGGCAGGCCCAGCGCGCTCGTCACGGCGTAGAGCGTCTCCAGGGTCGGGTTGCGGGTCCCGGCCTCCAGCCCGGACAGCGTCGCCTTGCCGACCTTCGCCCGGCGGGCCAGCTCGGAGAGCGACAGGCCGCGCTCCGCGCGCAGGGCCGCCACGCGCGCGCCGATGCCGGTGCTCTCGGTGAGGGCGGGGCGGCCTTCCGCGGCGTCCGGCATCCAGCTATCGTCGCACCGTTCCGTAAACGGAACGATGGTGGAGGTGGCAGGTGCAACCGTTCCTGGCGGGGATCGTCGCGGCGCTGGTCGGGTTCGCGGGCGCGTTCACCGTCGTGCTGGCCGGGCTGCGCGCCGCGGGCGCCGACGAGGCGCAGGCGGCGTCCGGGCTGCTCGCCGTGTGCCTCGCGTCCGGGGTCGTGGCCGTGGTGCTCGGGCTGCGGTACCGGATGCCGATCAGCATCGCCTGGTCGACGCCCGGCGCCGCGCTGCTGATCTCCGCGGGCGCACCGGCGGGCGGGTTCCCGGCCGCGGTCGGGGCGTTCCTGCTGTGCGGCGCGCTGATCGTCGTCGCCGGGCTGGTGCCCGCGCTCGCCCGGCTCGTCGCCGCGATCCCGTCGCACGTGGCGGGCGCGATGCTCGCCGGGGTGCTGCTGCCGCTGTGCCTGGCGCCCGTGCGGGCCGTCGCGGAGGTGCCGCTGCTCGCCGCGCCCGTCGTGGTCGTCTGGGTGCTGGTCGGGCGGTTCGCGCGGGCCTGGGCCGTGCCGGCGGCGCTCGTGGTGGCCGTCGGGCTGATCGTGCTCACCGGGCCGGCGGTCGTCGGGGCGGCGCCGACGTTCGTGTGGACGCCGCCGGCGTTCGAGGTGCCCGCGCTCGTCGGGATCGGGCTGCCGCTGTTCCTGGTCACGATGGCCTCGCAGAACGTGCCGGGAATGGCCGTGCTCGCGCAGTTCGGCTACCGCCCGCCGCTGCGGCCGATCCTGGGCGCCACCGGGCTCGCGACGCTCGCGGGCGCCCCGTTCGGCGGGCACGCCGTCAACCTGGCCGCGATCAGCGCCGCACTGGCCGCGGGGCCGGAGGCGGGCGCACCGGAGCGGCGGTGGGTCGCGTCCGTCGTCAACGGGGTGGGGCTCGCGGTGCTCGGGCTGGGCGCCGGGCTCGCGACGGCCGTGGTCGTCGCCTCGCCGCCGGTGCTGATCGAGGCGGTGGCCGGGCTGGCGCTGCTCGGGGCGCTGGCGTCGTCGCTGGCGGCGGCGGTGGCCGACGTCGAGGGGCGGGAGGCCGCGGCCGTCACCTTCGTCGTGACGGCGGCGGGCGTCGCGTTCCTCGGGCTGGGATCGGCGTTCTGGGGGCTGCTGGCCGGGGCGGCGATGACGCTGCTGCACCGGCGGCGGCGCGTGCGGGAACCGGCGTTGCAGTAAAGCCACGTTCCTGCAGCCGGATGGCGTGAACGTGGCTTTCCTGCAAGTCGGCTACGGCACCCGCCCGATGAACGCCAGCAGCTTCGTCTGCTCGTCGGCGTCCTCGGGCACCGGCGTCCGCGGCCCGTAGTGACCGCTGCTGCGCAGCACCTCGTCGAGCGGCAGCATCCCCTCGTACAGCCGGTGCACCTCGTCGGGATCGAGCCGCTCGTCGCCGCCGGTGGCGCGGGCGAGGTCCCAGGTGTGCAGGAAGACGTCGGTGGTGCCGATCATGTCGAGCGCGGCGCCGAAGGGCATCGGACCCATCGGCGTCTCCCGGACGGCGTCGACGACGGCCGGGTCGGCCAGCGCCCCGGCGAGCAGGGCGTCGAGGGCGCGCCAGGCGGCGACCGGGTCGTCGTCGACGGACGGCAGCGGCGACGCGTCGAGCCCCCACTTCTCCACGAAGAACGCCGGGAGCCACGCGACGAGGTGCCCGACGACGTCGCGCGCCACCCACCCCTCGCACGGCGCCGGCCGCTCCCAGGCGCCCGCGGGCACCGCCTCCACCCGCTCCGTGAACCCCGCCGCGATCCAGCGGTACCGGTCGGCCGCGTCACCCATCAGATCTCCTCTGCTCGGTGGAACTGAGACGCCCGCGGCGCCCACGACTCATCGGTGGACCGCCAGACCCCGGCGCTCCAGCAGCGGGCGCAGCTCCGGGTCGCGGCCGCGAAAGGCGCGGTAGGCCTCCATCGGGTCGACGGCGCCGCCGCGGGAGAGCAGCGCGCGGCGGAAGGCGTCGCCGTTCGCGCGGGTCAGGCCGCCGTTCTCGGCGAACCAGTCGACGGTGTCGGCGTCGAGGACCTCGCTCCAGATGTAGGAGTAGTAGCCCGCGCTGTAGCCGCCGCCGAAGACGTGGTTGAAGTAGGTCGAGCGGTAGCGCGGCGGCGCGCTCGGGACATCGACCCCCGCGGCCCGCAGCGCGTCGGCCTCGAACGCCGGCACGTCGTCGACGGAGTCGTCCGGGCCGAGGCGGTGCCAGGCCAGGTCCAGCAGCGTGGCGGCGAGGTACTCCGTGGTCGCGAAGCCCTCGCCGAACCGCCGGGCCGCGTGCAGCCGCTCCACCAGCACGGCGGGCAACGGCTCGCCGGTGACGTGGTGGCGGGCGTAGTTCCGCAGGACCTCCGGGTCGTCCAGCCACATCTCGTTGACCTGCGACGGGTACTCGACGAAGTCGCGCGGCACGCCGGTGCCGGAGAACGTCGGGTAGCGCACGTCGGAGAGCAGGCCGTGCAGCGCGTGCCCGAACTCGTGGAACAGGGTGCGGACCTCGTCGATCGTCAGCAGGGTCGGCTCGCCGCGGGCGATGTTGAGGGTGTTGAGGACGACGGGCCGCGTCCCCAGCAGGTGCGACTGCACCACGAAGCTGTTCATCCACGCCCCGCCGCGCTTCGAGTCGCGCGCGAACAGGTCGGCGACGAAGAGCCCGAGCGGCCCGTCCTCGTCGGCGACGTCGAAGACGCGCACGTCGGGGTGGTGGAGCGGGAGGTCGTGGCGCTCGCTGAACGTGAGGCCGTAGAGGCGGTGCGCGGCGAAGAACACGCCGTCGTGCAGCACGCGCTCCAGCTCGAGGTAGGGGCGCAGGGAGGCGGCGTCGAGGTCGTAGCGCTCCTTGCGCAGGCGCTCGGCGTAGTAGGCGCGGTCCCACGGCTCGATCTCGTGGCCCGCGAGCGCGGCCAGGTCGGCGGCCTCGGCCCGGGCGTTCGCCACGGCCACCGGCACGAGCTCGCCCAGCATCGCGTCGATCGCCTCGACGGTGCCCGCGGTGCCGACCTCGACCACCCAGCTCGCGTGGTGCGGGTGCCCGAGCAGCGCGGCCCGCTCGGCGCGCAGCGCGACGAGCCGGCGCACGATGTCGCGGGTGTCGTGCTCGTCGCCCAGCGCCCCCCGCGTGACCGACGCCGTGTGGAGCTCCTCGCGCAGCGCGCGGTCGGTCAGCGACGCCAGCGCCGGCTGCCCGGTGGGCAGGACGAGGCTCAGCCGGTCGCCCCGGGCGGCGACGGCGGCCACCGCGTCGGGCGACAGACCGTCGAGCCGGGCCGGGTCGTCGACGCGCACCGCGGCCGCGTTGGCGCCGGCCAGCAGCCGCGAGCCGAACTCCGTCGACAGCGTCGAGATCTCGGCGTTCAGCGCGCGCAGCCGCTGCTGCTCGTCGGCGCCCAGGCGGGCCCCGGCGCGCACGGCGTCGCGGTGCCGGCGCTCGAGCAGCCGCCGCGACTCCTCGTCGAGCCCGTCCGGCGAGATCGCCTCCAGCCGCGCGAACAGCGCCGGGTCGAGCGTGATCGCGTCGCCGTGCGCGGCGAGGCGGGGCGCGACCTCGGCCTCGATCTCCCGGATCCCGGGCGTGCTGCACGAGCCGACGAGGGTGGAGAACACCGCGGAGACGCGGCGCAGTGCGGCGCCGGAGCGCTCCAGCGCGACGACGGTGTTGTCGAACGTCGGCGGTGCGGGGTCGGCCGTGATCGCGTCGACCTCGGCCCGCTGCTGCGCCATGCCCGCCTCGAACGCGGGGAGGAAGTGCTCCTCGCGGATCGCGTCGAGATCGGGGTAGCCGTGGGGCAGCGGGCTGGGGGCGCGGAACGGGTCGGCCGTCATGCCCCCACGCTAGGCGCGATCTAGGTTGGCGGGATGGCGCAGGTGCGGGTGGGCGTGGCCGCGGTCGTCTCCGACGGCACGCGCTGGCTGGTGCTGCGCCGCGCCGGCGCGCACGGGGCCGGCACCTGGGGGCTGCCCGGCGGGCACCAGGAGTTCGGGGAGTCGCCGGAGGACACGGCCGTGCGGGAGGTGGCGGAGGAGACCGGGCTCGACGTCGTCGCCGACGCGCGGCTGGGGTTCACCGACGACCCGATGCCCGAGATCGGGCGGCACTACGTCACGTTGTTCGTGCGGTGCCGGGTCGTCGGCGGGTCGGCGCGGATCGCCGAGCCCGACAAGGCCACCGCCCTCGCCTGGCTCACGCCCGAGCAGCTGCGCGCCCGCGGCGACCTGTTCGCTCCGCTCCGCCGCTTCCTCGACGCCTGACACCGCGACTCGCGCGCCACGAGAGCCCGACTCGCGCGCAGCCGGACCCCGACTCGCGCGCCACGAGAGCCCGACTCGCGGGGGTGGGGGGTGGGGCCTCAGGTCAGCAGCGTCGCCGCCTTCTCCCCGATCGCCACCGCCGTGGCCGACGGGCCGCGCCGCGGGACCGTCGGCAGCACCGACGTGTCCGCCACCCGCAGCCCCTCGACGCCGAGCACCCGCAGGTCGGCGTCGACGACCCGCCCGATCGCCGCGGTGCCGCACAGGTGCACCGAGGTCGTGAGGTGGTCGGCGATCCAGGCGTCGAGCGTGCGGTCGTTGCCCAGCACGTCACCGCCCGGCCCGACGCGGCGCCCGACGCCGGCGCGGAGCAGGTCGGCGGCGGTGCGGATCGCGTGGCGCAGGCGGCGGCGGTCGTGCTCGGTGCGCAGGTAGCGGTACTCGATGCGGTCGAGCGTCAGCTCGCCGCGGCTGTCGGGGTGCTGCAGCGCGCACATCAGGTGCAGTGGACCGCCGGGCGCGAACGGCCGGACGAACGCCAGCACCTCGACGTCGCCCGCCGGGTCGGCGCCGGCGTCCCAGTTGAGCGCGACCTGGCTGCCGGGGGCGTGCGGGTGCGCGGGCGGGTCGTCGTCGGCGAAGGGGAGGTAGACCGACGGGTGGTCGGAGAAGCCCTGCCCGACCGGCAGGTCCACGCCCAGCCCGGGGCCGATCCCGGAGCGCAGCAGCAGCCGCGGCGTGCCGACCGCCCCGGCCGCCAGCACCACCTCCCCCGCCTCGACGACCTCGCCGGACTCCAGCTCGACGCCGCGCGCCCGCGCGCCGTCGAAGAGCACCCGGGCGACGGGCGCGTCCCCCCGGACGTGCCCGGGCCGGTAGGCCATCGCCGCGCTGACGCGGACCCCGTCGACGCTGTTGCTCGGCACGAGCCCGGCCCCCGGGGCGCCGCCCGCGTTCTTGTCCGGCTCGGCCGCGAAGCCCAGCCGCTGCGCGGCGTCGAGGAACCGCTCCGCGGCCGGGTGCAGCAGCGCACCCGAGGGCCGCCGCACCGGCACCGGGCCGGTCGTCCCGTGCCACGGGTCGGACTCGGAGCGCTCGTAGTGCGGGAGCAGGTCGTCCCAGGTCCAGCCGGGTCCCCAGTCCTCGGCGCGGGTGGCGCGGACCCAGTTGGCGCCGTTGATCGCGCTCGACCCGCCCAGCCCCCTCCCCCGCGGCACCACGGCCGCGTGCCCGGGCCGCAGGAGCACGGGATGGGCCCAGTTGCGGGGGTGGCCGGGGGTGCAGGCGACGAGCGAGGCCGCGTCGCGCAGCTCCGGGAGCGGGGCCACCGGACCGGCCTCGAGCAGCAGCGCCCGCGGGCCGAGCCGCCCGGCCAGCGCGCAGCCGGCGGACCCGCCCCCGACCACCACGACGTCCCGCACCCGGGCAGGATGCACCCGGTGGACGATCTCGCGCAGGATCTCGCCGACTTCATCGTCGCCTCGCCGACGCCGTACCACGCGGTGGCCGAGGCGGTCCGCCGCCTGACGGCCGCCGGGTTCGTCGAGCAGCCGGAGGCCGGCCCCTGGGCCGACGGGCCGGGCGGGCGGTACCTGGTCCGCGACGGCACGGTGCTGGCGTGGTCGGTGCCCGAGGGTGCCGCGCCCGGCACGCCGATGCGGATCTTCGCCGCCCACACGGACTCCCCGACGC
The DNA here is from genome assembly GCF_013155125.1 of Pseudonocardia broussonetiae. NCBI lineage: Bacteria > Bacillati > Actinomycetota > Actinomycetes > Pseudonocardiales > Pseudonocardiaceae > Pseudonocardia > Pseudonocardia broussonetiae. Next base: position 1,392,376 of record NZ_CP053564.1, read on the forward strand.
TGAAGGTCAAGCCGAACCCCGACGTGGGCGCGGGCGGGTGGCGGCAGGTCGCCGTCGAGGTCTACGGCGGGGCGCTGTGGAACTCCTGGCTCGACCGCGACCTGGGCCTCGCCGGGCGCCTCGCGCTCTACGACGGCTCGACCGTGCTCGTCGACGTCCACCGCCCGCTGCTGCGCGTGCCGCAGCTGGCGATCCACCTCGACCGCGGCGTCAACTCCGAGGGCCTGCACCTCGACGCCCAGCACCACCTGCTCCCGATCTGGGGCCTGGGCGCCCCCGCCGAGGGCGACCTGCTCGACTTCCTGGCCGTCGAGGCGGGCGTCGACGCCGGGGAGGTGGCGGCGCACGACCTCGTCGTCCACGACGTCGTCCCGCCCGCGCGCCTGGGCGAGGAGGAGGAGCTGCTCGCGGCGCCGCGGCTGGACAACCTCGCCTCGGTGCACGCCGGGATCGGCGCGCTGCTCGCCGCGGCCGGCACCCCGGGCGTCATCCCGGTGTTCGTCGGCTTCGACCACGAGGAGATCGGCAGCGGCTCGGCCACCGGCGCGGCGGGTCCGCTGCTGGAGACGGTCCTGACGCGGCTGGCCGGCGGCTTCGACGCCCGCGGCGCCGCGTTCGCCCGCTCGCGCTGCCTCTCGGTCGACGTCACCCACGCGGCGCACCCCAACTACCTCGGCCACCACGACCCGGGCCACCGCAGCGTGCCCAACCGCGGGCCCGCGCTGAAGGTCAACGCCAACCAGCGCTACGCCACCGACGCCCCCGGCGCGGCGGCCTGGCACCGCGCCTGCCGCGATGCCGGCGTGCCGACGCAGGTGTTCGTCGGCAAGAACACGGTGCCGTGCGGCACGACCGTCGGCCCGATCCTGGCGACGCGGCTCGGCATCCGGACCGTCGACGTCGGGATCCCGGTGCTGTCGATGCACTCCGCCCGCGAGCTGTGCGGCGTGCACGACCCCGGCCACCTCGCCGCCGCGGCCACGGCGTTCCTCGTCGATCCCGCCTGATCCGCAACTGGACAGTTGCGGGTCCGGCGTGCAACCCTGCGGTAGCACGTCGACCACGAGGAGGAACCCATGACCGACCGCATCGAACGGGAGATCCGGATCGACGCCCCGATCGGGCGCGTGTTCGCGCTGGTCAGCGAACCCGGCTGGTGGATCGAGGACGGGCCGGAGCGCACCGTGACGAGGGAGGGCGACCTGACGGTCGTCGAGCTCCCCGCGCACGGGATGAGCTTCCCCGTCCTGCCGATCGCCCAGGACCCGCCCCGCTACGCCTCCTTCCGCTCGGCCTATCCGGGGATGGAGCCGGTGGAGGGCACCTCGACGCTCGTGGAGTTCACGCTGACCGAGCAGGACGGTGGCACGCTGCTGCGCGTCGTCGAGAGCGGGTACGACGCGCTGACCGTCCCCTGCGACACCGCGGGCAGCATCGAGGGCTGGGAGCAGGAGCTGCGGGCGGCGAAGCAGCGGGCGGAGCGCGTCCTGGCATGATCGACGCGCAGGTCGGCGACGTCCTCACGGCGCTCGCCGACCCGACCCGCCGGCTGCTGCTCGACGCGCTGGCCGACGCCGGACAGGCAAGCGCCACCGTGCTCGCGACCGGGCTGCCGGTGTCGCGCCAGGCCGTCGTCAAGCACCTGCAGGTGCTGGAGGCGGCCGGGCTCGTCACCGGCGCCCGGAGCGGCCGCGAGGTGCGCTACCGCGTCGAGCGCGCTCCGCTCGACGCCTCGGCCCGCTGGCTGACCGAGCTCGCCGCCACGTGGGACCGCAGGCTCCTCGCCGTCAAGCGGGCCGCGGAGTCCGGCGGCTCGCCGCGCTGATCCGCCGAGCGCGACGCATCATGGAGCCATGACCACAGCGCTCGTCGAGGAGGACCTCGGCCTCTTCGGTCCCGACTCCGTCACCTGGCGGGTGCACATCGAACCGGTGATGTGGGTGGCCGGGTTCCGGGCGCTGCTGCTGCAGTCGCTGGAGCCTCGGGTGATGCGCGGGACCTACCAGAACTCGGCGCTGTTCGACCCGGCGAAGGCGTGGTCGCGGTTCCAGCGCACGGTGGAGTTCGTGGGCACGCGGACGTTCGGGTCCACCGCCGAGGTCGAGCGCGTCGCCGCCCGCGTCCGCACGCTCCACGCGACCCTGCGCGGCTTCGACCCCGACACCGGCGAGACCTTCCGCCTCGACGAGCCCGAGAACCTGCTCTGGGTGCACGCCACGGAGGTCGGGTCGTACGCGCACATCGCGCAGCGCGCCGGGCTGATCGACGGGGCGGGGGCCGACCGGTACCTGGCCGAGAGCGTCCGCGCGGCGCGCGTGATCGGCCTGATCGACGCCCCGGCGTCGCGTGCGGAGATGGACGCCTACATCGAGCGCCGCCGCCCCGACATGCGGATGACCGACGAGGCCCGGCGCGCCACGATGAACCTGTTCGCGCCGAAGGGCCGCGCCCCGCGCGCGGTGAAGATCGCGGTCCCGACGATCGCCACCCTCGCGCTCGGCACGCTGCCCCGCTGGGCCCGCCGCTGCTACGGGCTGCCCGGCCTGCCCACCACCGACCTGGGCGTCACGCTCGGGCTGCGCGCCCTGCGCACGGCTACCGGCGTGCTCCCCGACGTGCCGGCCCCGCCGAACATCGAGCGGGCGCGGCGCCTGGTCCGCGGCCTCAGCGCCTGACCCGCACGCGCAGCAGCACCGGCAGCAGCACCGCGAGCAGCAGGCCGAGCCCGGCCACCGCGGTGATCCCGCCGAGCGCCCACAGCGCGTAGAGCCCGATCGTCGCGACGTCCGAACCCATCCCCGCGACCGACGTGACGGTGGCCCGCGACGACGAGTCGATGCGGTCCTGCAGCCGCGCGTCGGTGACGGCGAGGACCGCGCGGTAGCCGCCGTAGAACAGCGCGACCCCGACGATCGCGACCGGCTGCCCCACCAGCCCGGCCCCGGCGAACAGCAGCACCGACGCCGCCAGCAGCGCCGCGAGCCACCCGTTGCTCAACCCGGCCGCGCGACCGGCGAGGCCCGCCCCGACGACGCCGCCGAGCACGATCGGCAGGTCGGCCACGGGCACGAGCGCGACCGGCACCCCCCACGCCGCGACGATCAGCGGGAAGTACTCCTCGATCGCGTCGATGCTCGTGACCAGCGCGGCCGCGACCACCACCCCGGGCACGCCCGGGCGCGAGGCCGCGATGCGCAGCCCGGCGCGCAGCGTGGCGAGGTAGCCGAGCCCGTCGTCCTCGTCGTCGTCACCGGTGCGCGGCGCCTCCGGGATCGTCGACGCCACGACCGCGGCGGCGAGGCAGGTCGCCACGCTCACCCAGCCGACGAGGACGAAGCCGCCGAGCGGGAACAGCAGCGTCGCCAGGCCCGCCGCCGGGACCTGCGCGACCAGCTCGGCCGCGCCGACCCGCCCGTTGACCGCGGCGTAGTGCTCGCGCGCACCGGCCGCGACGAGCCCGTCGTAGAGGAGGGCCTCCTGCGCGCCGGACGCGAGCACCCCGCCCAGCCCCCACAGGACGAAGCCCGCGGCGAACGCGGCGAACCCGGGCGCGGCGGTCCAGCACGCGAACCCGGCCGCCTGCAGCACGCCGGCCGCGACGAGGCAGCTGCGGCGGGAGAAGCGGTCGGCGACCGCACCCGTCGGCACCTCGGCGACGATCCCGACGATCGACCAGACCGCGAGCAGCAGCGAGATCTCGGCGTCGGACAGCCCGGTGTCGGCGAACAGCAGGGCGTAGAGCGGGTAGAGGGCGACGGTGTCGGCCAGCATCGCCCAGCCGAGCATGCGGCGGGCGAGCGGACGGGCAGGGGCGGGGAGGGAGCGTCAACCGGGCACGGACGAAGGCTAGCGAGCAGCGTCAACGGGTTTGCGCCGTCGGATCCCGCTGCGTCGGACGGGGCTGCGTTTGACGGGGCGACGGGGGCCGCTCGCGACGGCCCCCGCGTCCCCACCCCCTCCGGGTTCGCCACCACCCGCCTCCCGGCCCGGGCACGGGCCGTGCGGCGGGAGGTGCTGCTGTCGGACGCCCCGATCGTGCTCCCGGTGGTGCCGTCGGGGAGAGAGGTCAACTGGCCGGACCGGCGGCGGATCGGCGTCCTTCTTGCCGTCGTCGGCGACGCCCGTGCAAGATCTTGCACGTGGACGAGCCCCTGCGCATCCTGGTGGCGTCCCCGCTCGCGCTGATCATCGAGCCCGCGCTGGCCGGGCGGTTCCCGGCGGGCACCGTGACCGTCGCCCAGGACCGGGAGCAGGTCGTCGGCGCGGTCCGCGGGCGGCTGCGGCACGACATCGTCATCTCCGACCTCATGTGGAACTCCGCGGACGAGTTCTCCTTCGACGGCCTCGACGTGCTGGGCATCCTCCGCGACGCCGACCGACCCGCACCCGTCGTCATGGCGACCCAGGGCCACGGGGCCGAGCAGGACCACCTCGAGGAGGTGCTGGCGCACGAGGAGGTCCGCGGGGTCTACCGGAAGTCGTCCGGGCCGCAGGCGCTGTTCGAGATCGTCCGCGAGGTGGCCGGCGGGGCCGGGGCGGGCGGGGCGCCGATCGTCCGCCCCCCGCTGGACCTGCCCGCGGTCCCGCACCTGCACGAGTGGTTCTCCCGGGGCCGGGGGCGCACGGCGGCCCGGATGGCGGGGGCGATCGCGTCCGGCCGGGCCGTCAGCCACGCGACGCTCGCCGAGGCCGCGAACGTCCGCTACGACACGGCGGCGAAGGTCGGCCGCGAGTACCTCGGCGAGCTGATCTGGAGGCGCGGCGAGCACGTCGAGCCGACGGTGCCCGCCTCGGTGGTCTACCGCTGGTGCGGCGAGCACGCCCGCTACATCCTGAGCTGGTGCCGCCGCAACGGGCACGCGGACGTTGCCACGCGGGTGATCGGGAGGCGATGATGACCACGTGGCGCCGACGACGACCTCCGCGACCGACCTGTCGCTGGTCACCGACCTGTTCGTGATGGCCGAGCGGATGCTCGTCGAGGTGCTCGGGCGCATCCGGCACGGCGACGGGAAGATCGTCCTGCCGCCGCTGCGCCCCGCCGGCGCACCCGCGACGATCCGCGAGTCCGTCGCCCGGCACGTGCGCGACGAGGCCCGCCTCGCCGGCATCCCCGACGACGTGGAGCTGGGCAGCGACCCGCAGGCCACGGTCGTCCGGCTGTCCGACGCCGCCGTCGCCGCGGTCCGCGGGGGCGGGGTCGACGCCGAGGAGCTGCTCCTCGCCACGATCGACCGCTGCTTCCTCGCCCACGACGTCGCCTTCCACCTCGGCTCCACCGCGTGCCCGCTGCCCGAGGAGCTGGCGCGGCCGCTGTGGGAGATCACCGACCCGCGGTCGGCCGAGTTCCGCGAGCGGGGCATCTTCGGGGAGCCGCTGCTGCCCATGCCGCCGCACGTGTCGTGGCGCGACCGCTTCCTGCGCACCGCAGGCCGCGACCCGCACCCGCACTTCGACTGAGTGCCCGTCCACGACACCGCGCGGGAGATGGCGCGCGCCCTGCGCGCCCGCGAGATCTCCGCGCGCGAGCTGGTGCAGGCCCACCTCGACCGGATCGAGGCCGTCGACGGGCGGGTGAACGCCGTCGTCACGCGCGTGCCGGAACGGGCGCTCGCCGAGGCCGACCGCGCCGACGCCCGCCTCGCCGCCGGGGAGCCGGTCGGTCCGCTGCACGGGTTGCCGATCGCGCACAAGGACACCCACCTGACGGCCGGCGTCCGCACGACGTTCGGCTCGCCGCTGCTCGCCGACTTCGTCCCCGACGCCGACGAGCTGGTCGTCGAGCGGATCCGCGGGGCCGGGGCGATCACGATCGGCAAGACCAACGTGCCCGAGTTCGCGGCGGGCTCGCACACGTTCAACCCGGTGTTCGGCACGACCGCCAACCCCTACGCCCCCGGCCGCAGCGCGGGCGGCAGCAGCGGCGGCGCGGCGGCCGCGCTGGCGTCCGGGATGCACCCGCTGGCCGACGGCTCCGACATGGGCGGCTCGCTGCGCAACCCGGCGTCGTTCTGCAACGTCGTCGGGCTGCGACCCTCCCCCGGCCGCGTCCCGACGCACCCGGCGGCCCTGCCGTGGGCGACGATGGCCGTGCAGGGGCCGATGGCGCGGACGGTGGCCGACGCCGCGCTGCTGCTGTCGGTGCTCGCCGGGCCGGACCCGCGCTCCCCGATCTCCCTCGACGAGCCGGGGTCGGTGTTCGCCGCCCCGCTCGACCGCGACCTCACCGGCCTGCGCGTCGCCTGGGCCCCGGACCTCGGCGGCGCCGTCACCGTCGACCCGGTGGTGACGGCCGCGCTCGCCCCGGCCGCGGAGGTGTTCACGCGCCTGGGCGCGCACGTCGAGCCCGCCTGTCCCGACCTCACCGGCGCCGACGACGTCTTCCGCACCCTGCGCGCCTGGCAGTTCGCCGCCACGATGGGCCCGCAGCGCGACCGGGTGAAGGCCGCGCTGGCCGCCAACATCGACGACGGCCGGCGCCTCACCGGCGACGACCTCGCCCGCGCCGAGCTCGCCCGCGCCGCCCTCTTCCACCGCGTCCGGGAGTTCTTCACCCGCTACGACGTGCTGCTGGCACCGGTCTCGCAGGTGCCGCCGTTCGACGCGGCGCTGGAGCACCCCACCGCGATCGACGGCGTCCCGCACCCGCACTACCTCGACTGGATGGCTTCGGCCTACCTGGTCTCGGCCGCGGGACTGCCCGCGCTGTCGGTGCCGGCCGCCTTCACCCCCGACGGGCTGCCGGTCGGGCTGCAGGTCGTCGGCCCGCCGCGCGCCGACCTGCTGGTGCTGCAGGTCGGGCACGCGTTCGAGGGCGCCACCCAGGTCGGGCTGCGCCGACCGGAGCTCTAACGGCGCCTCGCGACCACCACGACGTCGCGCACGGTCAGGTGCGCCCCCTCGTGACCGTGCGCCTGCCGCTCCCGGGTGCCGGCGACGACGACGTCCCAGTCGCGCGGGTCGAGCAGGCCGGCGGCCTCGTCGGCGGTGAAGAACATCCCGGGGATCTGCGGGCGGTGGTGGCCGGCGTCGTCGGTGGGGTCGTGACCGACGAGCAGCAGGGTGCCGCCCGGGGCCACGCCGGTGGCGAGCCGGGCGTACATCTCGACCAGCGTCGGCAGGTGCACGAACTGGGCGCTGACCAGGTCGTAGGCGCCCAGCTCCGGCGTCCAGGCGGTGAGGTCGGCCCGGCGCCACTCGACGTCGAGACCGGCCGACCGCTCCCGCGCGCGGCCCAGCGCGACCTCCGAGAAGTCGACGGCCGTGACCCGCCAGCCCTGCCCGGCCAGCCACACCGCGTCGGCGCCCTCGCCGCACCCGGCGTCGAGCGCGCGACCGGGCGGCAGGTCCGCGACCTCGGCGACGAGCTGCGCGTTGGGCTGCCCGCTCCACATCCCGCGGGAGCCGTAGCGCTCCTCCCAGGCCGCCCGGCTGAACATGTCCGTCTCCGTCATGCCCACCAGCGTGCTCCTGACCCGGCGAGATACGCAACTGCCGTTGCCGGACCGGCAAACTACGGCTGCAGGACCTCGTCCCACTCGCGGACGCGGTGCGCGCCGACCACCCCGTGGTGCAGGAACGGGTCGTCGGACATGAACTCGTCCACGGCCTCCCGGGTAGTGAACACTGCCATGGCGCCCACCGGGGCGTCGGAGAAGGTGCCGACCATCAGCAGCAGACCGCGGGCGTGGAAGTCGTCGAGCCGCGTGCGGTGTGCGGGGTAGTGCTCCTGCGCGAGCGGCATGGCGTCGTCGGCGAGGTCGTAGAGCAGCACGTGCTTCATCGGGTGTCCGTCCCCTGTCCGGTGTCGGTGTCGGTGTGGTGGTCGTGCTCGTGGTCGGCCGCCGCGGCGAGCGCGGCGAGGATCGTGCTCCAGCCGGTCGCGAAGCTGCCGGCGGCGTACCCGCCGGGCTGCGCGCAGTCCTGGCCGAGCTGCTGCTCGGAGAGCGCCTCCCAGCCGCGGTGCTCGACGGAGACGCGCGTCAGCGCCGGGCCGAGTGCCGCGAAGCGCAGCTCGACCTCCGTGGTGGCCGGCGTGCAGTCCCAGCTCAGGACGAGTGCGTGCGGCGGCTCCCAGGCCAGCACCCGGCCCCACTCGACGACGGTGCCGTCGGCCCAGGTCTCGACCAGGCGGCCGCCGAGGAGCGGTTCGAGGGTGACGTCGCGGACGCGCTCGCCCCCGACGGAGTAGGGCCGCACCGGCCACCAGGCACCGATGGTGCGGACGAAGACGTCGAAGGTGTGGTCGACGTCGGAGCGCACCAGCGTGGCCCGGCGGATCGGGGGGCGGTGCGGCACCGCGCCCGCCGCCCTCGTCGTCTGCTCCGCGGCGCTCATCCGACCGCGCTCCCCGGCGCCTCGTCGAGGAGGCCCCGCTCGGCCTCGACGAGGCGCCGCGCGGTGTCCAGCGAGGTCGCCCACATCTCGTCGAGGAACACCTGCAGCCCGGCCAGCCCCTCGGGCCGCGCCCGGTACAGCCGACGCGTCCCGTCGCGGCGCTCGTGCAGCAGCCCGGCGGCCTTGAGGACGCCGAGGTGCTGGCTCACCGCCGTGCGGCTCACGTCGAACTCCTCGGCGATGCGACCCGCGGGCAGCTCGTCGTGCGCCACGAGCCGCAGGATCGCCCGGCGCCGCGGCTCCGCGAGCGCCCGCAGCGCCTCGTCGGTGGCGCTCTCCTGTCGTTCCTCTTCCGGCATGGCCGTTACGTTAGCGCCTACTTCCGTTAGTGTCCACTGTCGAAGTGAGCCGCCCCGCGACCAGCGCCAGCGGCGCCCACGCCGCCCGGCCCCGGCGGACGACGGCGAACGCGCGCAGCAGGACGTCCGGCTCGCGCAGCGGGAGCAGCCGCACGCCCGGCCGCACCGTCACGGACTCGGCCAGCAGGCCCACCCCGAGCCCGGCCGCGACGAGGTCCTGCACGAGGTCGAGGCTGTCGGCGCGGTGCACGATCCGCGGCGCGGACCCGGAGTGCGCGGCCAGGGCGGCGACCACCCGCTCGTCGGCGTCGTTGCGGGAGTTGACGATCCAGTCGTCGTGCCGGTGGCGGGCGACGACGGCGTGGGCGGTGCCGTCCTCGTGGGCCGAGTCGGCAGGCACCGCGAGGCCCCAGCGGGCGGTCCACAGCGGGGTGGCCTCGAAGCGGTCGTCGACGGTGCGCGGGGCGAGGGCGTAGTCGTAGACGAGGGCGAGGTCGACGGCGTCGTCGGCGAGCAGGTCCAGCGCCTCGGCCGGCTCGTGCTCGGCGATCAGCATCTGCACCCGCGTGCTCCGCAGCGAGGCCAGCAGCGGCACCAGGGAGCGCCGGATCGCCGTGGCGAAGCCGGCGACCCGCACCGAGCCCGCGGGCTCCGCGTCCGGGTCGAGGTCGGCCCGCGCCGCCTCGACCGCGGCCAGGATCGTGACGCCGTGGTCGGCGAGCCGCCGGCCGGCGGGGGTGAGCCGGACCCGTCGCCCGACCGGCTCCAGCAGCGCCGTGCCGGCCTCCCGGGCGAGCGCGGCGATCTGCTGCGAGACCGTCGACGTCGTGACGCCGAGCTCGTCGGCCACCTCGCGCATCGAGCCGAGACGGGCCAGGGCCACGAGGAGCTCCAAGCGGCGCGTATCCATCCACGAATCATGAACGGTACGTGCAGGGAAGTCACGTGGACGCGAACGGTCACGATCGCCTCTACTGGTCCGCGTGAGCACCTCCGCCCCCACTGCATCCGCGCGGTCCGGCACCGCTCTCGCCGTCGTCGCCATGCTCTGCGTCCAGCTCGGTCTCGCCGTCTCCGTCGGCCTGGTCGACCGCCTCGGGACCGACGGCACGGCCTGGCTGCGGCTGGCGTGGGCCGGGCTCCTGCTGGCCGTCCTGGTCCGGCCCCGCCTGCGCGGGTTCACCCGCCGCGGCCTGCTGACCTGCGTCCTGCTCGGGGTGGTGACGGCCGCGCTCACGTTCCTGTTCATGGCCGCCGTCGCCCGGATCCCGCTGGGCACCGCGAGCGCGCTGGAGTTCCTCGGCCCGCTCGGCGTCGCGGTCGCCCGGGGGCGGGGGCCCGCGCGCCTGTGGGCGGGCGTCGCCGCGGTCGGGGTGCTCCTGCTGACCGAGCCGTGGCGCGGCGCGGTCGATCCCGCCGGCGTCGGGTTCGCGCTCGCCGCCGCCGTCTGCTGGGCGGGCTACATCGTGCTGACGCAGAAGGTCGGCGACGAGGCGACCGGGCTGCGCGGCCTCGCGGTGTCGATGCCGGTCGCGGGCCTCACCGCCACGGCGTTCGTCGCACTGACCGACGCGCCCGCCGTCCTCGAGGCGCTGGACCCGCAGCTCCTGCTCGTCGGGCTCGGTCTCGCCGTGCTGCTGCCGGTGGTGCCGTTCAGCCTGGAGATGCTCGCGCTGCGCCGCCTCACCGCCGCGGCCTTCGGCACTCTCATGGCGCTGGAGCCCGCGATCGCCCTGCTCGTGGGGCTGGTCGCGCTGCGGCAGGTGCCGGGGTGGAGCGCGGTGGTGGGCATCGCGTTCGTGGTGGCGGCCGGGATCGGGGCCGAGCGGACGGGGGCGCGGGTGGCCGCCGGTCCCCCGGGGTCGGGAGCCGGCGGCCGACCGGTTCAGTCCGCGAGCGTGTAGGACCTCAGCTCGGGCTCGGCCGCCACCTTGGGGTGCAGCGCGAGCTGCTGCGCGATCGTGGCGACGAGCGCGGCGTAGTCGCCGGGGAAGGCCACCGGGTCGACGCCCGGCATGAACAGCCGGGCGCAGACGGCGGGGTCGATGCGGCCGGGGTCGGCGGGCCCGTCGTGGTCGAGGGCGTCGACGGCCAGGGCGTGGGCGACCGGGTCGTAGGTGCCGACGGCGAGGTGCTCGGAGGTGACGTCGGTGGGGCAGACGTCCTGCAGCGCCACGTTGGTGATGTCGCCGTCGCCGGTGTGCAGCGAGGTGGTGCCGGTGTCGTCGAGGTTGGGCTGCACGAACTCGTCGGTGCGGGTGTAGATCTGCGTGTAGGAGATCCCGGCGAACGTCTCCTGCCGGGAGTTGATCGCCTGCGTGTAGTGCGAGTTCAGCGTCTGCTGCCACAGCGCCTCCGAGCAGCCGGTCGCCGGGGTGCACAGCGCGCCGTTGATCGCGATGCTGCCGTGGTTGGTGGCGGCGAGGGCGACGTAGTCGTCGACCATCGGACGCAGGTCCGGCCAGAACCGCAGGGCGAACCGGGGCTCGGTGCCGCCCTGGCTGTGCCCGACGACGTCGACCCGCCGGCCGCTCATCCCGTGCACGGCCCGGATGGCGTGGACGACGTACTCGGCGGAGACCTGCGTGTCGGTCATGGCGTGGTTCGGCAGGGCCACCGAGCAGTAGGGTCGGCCGAGCTCGTCCAGCGCCGGGAACCAGTTCCAGCCGAAGTCGTCGGTCGGGGTGAGGGTCGTGCCGGGCACGAACAGCACGACCTCGGTGTCGGCGTCGACGGCGTTCGCGGTGCAGCGCAGCGCGGCGTCGAGGGCGGACCCGGGCACCTCGAGCTCCGGCCCGGGCCGGTCGAGCGGGGCGAACTCCTCGTCCGGGATCGTGGGCGGCGGGAGCGGCAGTGACGACGGCGCGACGACCGGGAAGGGCGAGGGCGTGAGCGGAGGCAGGGGCGCGGGCGCGGCCAGCGCCTGCCCCGCGAGCACGAACCCGGCGACGCCGACCACTGCCAGCGTCGCCATCACGCGACGCGACTTGCCTGCACCCATGCCATCCTCCGTTACAGACACACCGATGTGTAACAGCGCGACACTCGTAGCCAGCGCTGTAACCGCTTCAACGCGAGGAGGGCCGAAACAGTGACGACGGCGCGTCCAGCGGTACGTCCACTGCGACGAACGGAGTAGTGGTGGCGCCACCAACCCCCCTTCAGCGGGAGCTCGCGCACGGCCGCGGGCCCGCCAGGGCCACCCCGCTCGACGCTCTCGACCTCGCCCGCGAGTGGTTCAACCAGGGCCGCCGCCTCGACATCCAGGCGCTGGCCGGGGAACTCGGCGTCAGCCGGGTGACGATGCACCGCTGGGTCGGCACGCGGGAGCAGCTGCTGGTCGAGGTGCTCTGGGCGAGCGCCGACCGGGCCCTGGCCCGGCTGTGGACGTCGGTGCGGGCCGCGGAGGGGGCGGGCAGCCGGACCGCCGAGGTGCTCAGCCGGTGGGCCGAGGACGTGATCGCGCACCCGGGCATCCGCAAGATGCAGTCCGACGAGGCCGAGCTGATCGCGCGGCTGCTCACGCACGACGCCAGCGAGTTCCAGCGCCGGCTCATCGAGCGGGTCGCGGAGTTCCTGGAGGAGGACTTCGCCGCGGGCCGCGTGACGATCGACCTGACCGCGGACGAGCTCGCCTACGCCACCGTCCGGCTCGTCGAGTCCTTCGTGCACACCCCCGCGATCACGGGCGGGGCGCCCGACCCGGCCCGCAACGCCCGCGTCCTGCGCGCGCTGCTCCGCTGAAGGAGGCACCGCCCGTGCCCGTGACCATCGCGCCGTACGCCGAGGAGCACCGCCGGGCCGTCCTGGACCTGTCGCTGCGGGCCTGGGAGCCGGTGTTCCCGCAGGTCCGCGACGCGGTGCCGGGGTTCGTCCACGACGCGTTCTACCCCGACGGCTGGCGCGCGCGGCAGCTCACCGACCTCGCCGCCGTGCTGGACGACGAGCCGGGGAACGTCGACGTGGCCCTCGTGGACGGCGTGGTCGCGGGGTGGATCTGCACGCGGCTGCACCCGGGCGACGACATGGGCGAGGTGCACGTGCTCGCCGTCGACCCGGCGCACCAGCGACAGGGCGTCGGGGCGGCGCTGACGGCCCGCGCGTTCGACCGCGTCCGGTCGGCCGGGCTGCGGATGGTGATGGTCGAGACCGGCGGCGACGCCGGGCACGCCCCCGCGCGGGCGGCGTACGAGTCGCTCGGCTTCGTGCCGTGGCCCGTCGCCCGGTACTTCAAGGACCTGCGGGAGCAGTGATCGTTCTCGCCCTCTTCAACGTATAGCCGACCCCGGGGCTTGCGGCAAGACCCCGGTCGGCCCGCAGAATCGGCGGCCGATCGGTCGGGGCCAGCGGTGAGAGGTGCGGACATGCCGGACACGGAACGCGCGCGGGGCCCGTGGGTGGTGGGGCTCGACGAGGTCGACGAGACCCGCGTCGCGCTCGTCGGCGGCAAGGGCGCGCACCTGGGTGCGCTGTCGCGGATCGCGGGCGTCGAGGTGCCGCCCGGCTTCTGCGTGACGACGGCGGCGTTCCGGACGATCGTGGCCCCCTCGCTCGACGACCTGCTCGACCGGCTGTCGCGGGTGGCTCCCGACGACCGCGAGGCGGTGCGCACGCTCAGCGCCGAGGTGCGCCGGGCCGTCGAGGAGGTGCCCGTCCCCGACGACCTCGCGGCGGCGGTCACGCGCTCCCTCGCCGGGCTCGGTGCGGACACGGCCTGCGCCGTTCGCTCCAGCGCGACGGCCGAGGACCTGCCGACGGCCTCGTTCGCCGGCCAGCAGGACACGTACCTCAACGTCGTGGGCCCGGAGGAGGTCCTACGCCACATCGGCCGGTGCTGGGCGTCGCTGTTCACCGAGCGGGCCGTGGCCTACCGGCAGCGCCGCGGGATCGACCACCGGGCCGTCGACATGGCCGTGGTCGTGCAGCGGATGGTGTTCCCGCAGGCGGCGGGCGTGCTGTTCACCGCCGACCCCGTCACGTCCGACCGGCGGACCACGTCCGTCGAGGCCACCCTCGGCCTCGGCGAGGCGCTGGTGTCGGGCCTGGTCACCCCGGACGTCCACACCGTGCGCGACGGCGCGGTCGTCACGCGGGCGGTCGGCACGAAGAAGGTCGTGGTCACCGCCTCGCCCGGGGGCGGGACGCAGGAGCGGGCGGTCGACCCGGCGCTGCAGGACCGGCCGGTGCTGACGGACGCGCAGGTCGTGGCGCTCGCGGAGCTCGGTCGGCGGATCGAGGCACACGTCGGGAGCCCGCAGGACGTCGAGTGGTGCCTGGTCGACGGCCGGTTCGCCATCGTCCAGAGCCGCCCGATCACGACGCTGTTCCCGGTGCCCGAGACCACCGACGACGAGAACCACGTGTACCTCTCCGTCGGGCACCAGCAGATGATGACCGACCCGATGACGCCGCTCGGGCTCTCGTTCTGGCAGATGACGACCCCCGCGCCCATGGCCGAGGCGGGCGGGCGGCTGTTCGTCGACGTCACGCAGCGGCTGGCCTCCCCGGCGGCGCGGGACGGACTCGTGGAGGCGGTGGGCCGGTCCGACCCGCTGACCGGCGACGCCCTGCGGACCCTCCTCGCCCGCGACGGCTTCCTCCGCCCGCTCCCGGACGCGCCCACCCCCGCGCCGCTGCCCGGCAGCGGCACCCCGGAGCCCCCGGAGACCGATCCGGCGATCGTGACCGGGCTGATCGAGCAGAACCGGGAGTCCGTCGCCGCCGCCGAGCGGGCCATCGCGGGGCAGTCCGGGGAGGCGCTGCTGGACGTCGTCGAGACCGACCTCCAGGAGCTGCGGCGGATCCTGTTCGACCCGCGCAGCGCCCAGGTCTTCCTCTCCGCGATGGAGGCGGCGTGGTGGCTGAACGACCGGCTGCACGAGTGGCTGGGCGAGAGGAACGCGGCCGACGTGCTCACGCAGTCGGTCCCGCACAACGTCACCTCGGAGATGGGGCTGGCGCTCCTGGACGTCGCCGACGCGATCCGCCCGCACCCCGAGGTGGTGGCGCTCCTGGAGCACGTCGAGGACGACGACTTCCTCGACGAGCTGGCCGTGCTCCCGGGCGGGCAGGAGGCGCGCGACGCCCTCGAGGGGTGGCTCGACGAGTACGGCGCGCGCTGCGTCGGCGAGATCGACATCACCCGGCCGCGGTGGAGCGAGCGCCCCTCCGCCCTCGTGCCGGTGATCCTCGGCCACGTCCGGAACGCCGAGCCGGGCGCCGCCGCACGGCGCTTCGAGCAGGGGCTGGAGGAGGCCGGGGCGAAGGAGCAGGACGTGCTGGAGCGCCTGCGCGCCCTGCCGGGCGGTGCGGAGAAGGCCGAGGAGACGCAGCGGATGATCGACCGCGTGCGGACCTTCATCGGGTACCGGGAGTACCCGAAGTTCGGGATGGTCCGCCGCTACGCCGTCTACCGGCGGGCGCTGGTGGACGAGGCCGAGCGCCTCGTGCGGGCGGGCGTGCTGCGCGCCGTCGAGGACGTCCACTTCCTGCGGTTCTCCGAGCTGCGCGACGTCGTGCGCACCGGGCACGTCGACGAGGGGCTCCTCGCGCGGCGCCGGGAGGCGTTCCGGTCCTACGCCGCGCTCACCCCGCCCCGCGTGCTCACCTCCGACGGCGAGGTCCTCACCGGGTCCTACCGGCGCGACGACGCCCCGCCCGGTGCGCTGGTCGGGCTGCCGGTCTCCGCCGGCGTCGTCGAGGGGCGGGCCCGCGTCGTCCTGGACATGGCGCAGGCCGACCTCGGACCGGGCGACATCCTGGTCACCGCGTTCACCGACCCCAGCTGGACGCCCCTGTTCGTGACGATCGCCGGCCTGGTCACCGAGGTGGGCGGCCTGATGACCCACGGCGCCGTGATCGCGCGGGAGTACGGCCTGCCCGCCGTGGTCGGCGTCGTCGACGCCACCCGGATCCTCGTCGACGGGCAGCGGATCCGCGTGCACGGGACGGACGGGTACGTGGAGGTGCTGGCCTGACGCAAACCCGTTGGCCGTCCGCCGGGGCACGGCTACGTTCGCGCCACTGTGCCCACGACCCTGCGCTTCACCTCCGAACAGCACCTCGACGACGTCCTCGAGCGCCGCTTCACCCTCGGCGACGTCCCGGGGATCCTGTGGACGCCCCGTCCCGCGTCCGCCCCGGCCCCGCTGATCCTGGTCGGCCACCCCGGCGGGCTGGACAGGATGCACCCTCGGCTGGCCGCTCGGGCCCGGCACGCGGCGAGGGAGGGCTTCGCCTCGGCCACCCTCGAGCTGCCCGGGGCCGGTGAGCGACCCCGCTCCGCCGACGCCGAGCAGGCCCGCGCCGACCTGCAGCGAGCCCTGGCGGCAGGTGATCGGGTGGACGACGGGATCGTCGACCGGCTCGTCCTGCCGCTCGTCGAGCAGGCGGTGCCGGAGTGGCGGGCCGCCCTGGACGCCCTCCTCCCGCTACCGGGCCTCGGCGGACCTGTCGGCTACTCCGGCGGGGTGGTCTCGATCGGCGTGCGGCTGGCGGTGGTGGAGCCGCGCATCACGGCCGCCCTGCTGTTCGCCGGGAGCTACGTGCCCCGGGTGATCGTCGAGGAGGCCCGGCAGGTGCACATCCCGCTGCTGGTCCTGCTGCAGTGGGACGACGAGGGCAACGACCGGCAGATGGCGCTGGACCTCTTCGACGCCCTCGGGTCGCGGGAGAAGACGCTGCACGCCAACACGGGCGGCCACACCGGCGTCCCGTGGTTCGAGGGGGACGACGCGAACCGGTTCTTCGCGCGGCACCTGAGGTGAGCGGGGGCATCCGAGCCGCGGGAGCGAGGCGCGGGCGCGCTCGGACCGGGCGGCCCACCGGGACCGGATGCTCGCGGCATGATCATCGGAAGCGCGCCCCCACGGTCGCCGGGAGGGCCGTGAGGTCGCACTCCTGACGATCACGACGCGAACCGGCGGCGGTGATCGCCGGGACCGCACCACCACGGTCGCCCGACCGACCCCCACGGCACGCTCTCGACGATCACCGACCCACCAGCCGCGGCGGCAACGGCGGACCGGCGTGGGAGTGGCGCTCCGACCGGGCGGCCCACCGGTACTGAGCGGCCCCGGCATGGTCATCGGAAGTGCACACCCGAGGCGCTCCCACCCCCGATCGACGGCGGTGATCGTCGGAAGTGCGCCCCCACGGTCGCCGAGAGGGCCGTGACGTCACGGTCACGCCGATCACGCCCCGACCGCCGCCGGTGATCGCCGAGAGTGCGCCCTCACGGTCGCTGAAGGGGCCGTGAGGTCACACTTCCGACGATCACAAGACGAACCACGCCCGGTGATCGCCGGGACCCGCACCACCACCCTCGCCCGACCGACCGTGACGTCACGTTCCCGACGATCACGGTCCGGCAGGAAGGTGGGTCCGGGCCCCTACCGCCCCAACCCCTGTGCCGTCACGGCGTACCGGGCGGTGGTGGTGCGGACGGCCTCGTCGATCACCTGAGCGACGCGGTCGGTGCTCACCTCCCAGCCCGGCACGAGGAGGGCCGGCCAGAAGAGGTAGTTGGAGATCATGCCCAGGAACTGGGTGGCGGCGAGGTCCACGTCCTCGATCCGCACCGTTCCCGCCTCGTGCTCGGCGAGGAGGTAGCCGCGCACGGAGTCGAAGTACGGCATCTTCCCCTGCGAGAACTGCGCACGGGCCAGCTCGGGGAACCGCGGCAGTTCGGCGATGACGATCCGGAACAGGTCGGTCATCCGAGGCCGGCTCAGGAGCTCGGCGTACCGGCGACCGATCGCGGTGAGCCCGTCGACGACGTCGCCCGCCGGAGGCGGGTCGTCCTCGTCGGCGGTCGACCAGCACTCGGTGACGATGGCGTCGAACAGGGCGGGCTTGCTCGGGAACTGCTTGAACAAGGTGGCCCGCGAGACCCCCGAGCGCTCCGCGATCCGCGCCAACGACGTCCGGTCGTAGCCGAGCTCGAGGAACAGTGCGGTCGCGGCCGTCACGATCATCTCGCGCTTCTCCCGGGCGACGCGCTGGTGGTACGTCGGTACGACCCTGCTCATGGCGCCGAGCATACGAGGTGAGTGGCTTGACTCACCACTACCACCGACCTAGCCTCAGACGAGGTGAGTCACTCAGCTCACCACTGGCCGCGTACCGGAGGAACACCTGATGAACCGCTTCGACGACCAGACCGTGCTCGTGACCGGCGGGAGCGGCGGCCAGGGCTCGAGCCACGTGCGCGCCTTCCACGCGGAGGGGGCGAACGTGGTGATCGGCGGGATCGACGCCGAACGCGGCGCCGCTCTCGCCGACGAGCTCGGGACCCGTGCTCACGCCATCCGGCTCGACGTCACCGACGAGAGCTCGTGGTCCGCCGCCGTGCTGGCCGCCGAGAGCACCTTCGGCGCCCTGGACGTGCTCGTCAACAACGCGGGGGTCCAGAACCCGCCGGCGCTGATCGAGGACACGGACCGCGCCACGTGGTCGCGCATCCTCGACGTCAACCTCACAGGGACCCTCCTCGGCATCAAGGCCGCCATCCCGGCCCTGCGCCGCGCGGCAGGGGGAGCCATCGTCAACATCGCCTCGACGATGGGCGTGGGTGGCACGGCCCGGTACGCGCCGTACGTCGCCAGCAAGTGGGCCGTGCGGGGCCTCACCCGGACGGCAGCCCTCGAGCTCGGCCGCGATCAGATCCGGGTGAACACCATCCACCCCGGCGTGATCGCGACACCCTTCATCCACGAACCGGCAGCCGGCGCCACCGCGGCGATCGCCGACGACTACTCACCCGAGCCGTTCGCCGTCCCCCGGCTCGGCGAGCCGATCGACGTCACCCGGCTCCTGCTGTTCCTCGCGTCGTCGGACGCGTCGTTCATCACGGGGTCGGAGTACGTCATCGACGGTGGTCTCCTCCTCGGCCCCGCCCTCCAGGCGGAGACCGCATGAGCACTCCGGACACGACCCGGTCGGACGACTCCGCAGGGGACGCGTCCCTGTCCCACCTGCCCGAGCACATCCGGCGAGCCATCGAGATCACGCCCGCCGCGGGCACCAGGGAACGGATCATCGACATCACGACGTCGGGGCGCCGCACCGGCCGAGCACGCCGCATCGAGATCTTCTTCTACCGGGCCGCGGGCGCCACCTACCTGTGCAGTGGCGCCGGCGGTGCCGCGACCGACTGGCACGCGAACCTCCTCGCCCATCCCGACTTCACCGTCCACCTCAAGAACGGGATCCGGGCGGACCTGCCCGCACGGGCCACGCCGGTCATCGACCCGGCCGAACGCCAGGCCGTGCTGGCGGAGATCGTCGCGGATCTCAACCAGCCCCACGACCCCGGCACCATCCGGCCGACACGGCTCGAGGACTGGGCCGACAGCCGGCTGATGCGCATCGACTTCCTCCGCCGGTCCTGATCGCGGAACCGCAACGGGCGGAGACGGGCGGAAGCGGAGGGATTTGAACCCCCGGACCCTTGCGGGTCTCTCGCTTTCAAGGGACGAACTTGGGGGTCCGCCCTGGTCCAACCGGTGCGCTGTGGTGCGCCGTCGCACTCGCCGCGGACCCGGGAACACCGGGCCGGACGAGGACGAACGAGACCAGAACTGAGACCAGACCCGGCAGCGCTCGTGATCATGCAGCAGTCGCTCTGGACGATGACAGGGTCGGCTAGGTCGACGGCGCACCAGTACCCCGACGCTCGATCTGGGCGTTCGTGATGGGCGCACAGATCGGCACGGTGGACATCCCTTCTGCTGGCGGCGCCGCACCAGACCGGCTGCGGCCGGTTGGCCCAGGCCGCCCTGGGTGCGCCGGAGGCTGGCACCCAGGGCAGGCCGCTGGCCCAACCGGCAAGCACGACGGGACCGGGGCGCCGCCGGCCGGCGGCGAAGGGCTTGTCCCATCTGCCATATCTGTCCGCACCCTCGACGAACACACTCGGGCGGACGTCGGCGAACTGTGGCGACCGGCGTTTCCCATACCGGAGCTGGTGGCGGCCGCGGCCGACCTGTTGCCCTCGATCACGGAGGGATCGGGCAGGGACGCGGTACTCGGTGAGGGGCCACGCTGGGAGATCGTCGTCAGCCCCGGCGTCATCCGGGTCCGCACCCACGACTACGCCCGCACCGAGCGCACCCACGAGCGCCAGGTCCGCCACCACCAGGCCGACGTCGACATGCGCGCCAGCTACCTCACGGAGGGCCGCGACGTCCCCGAACCGGTACCGACCCGCGGCACGATCTACGCGTGGAGCGCGAAGTCTCGCGCCCGGCTCGTCGCGCGACTGTCCGACTTGGACTACACGCGCCTCTACGGCCGGTATCGGACCTGCACCGACTGCGGCACCGAGCACTCTGACCAGCTCGACCACTGCCCGGCTTGCCGCTCCCCGCGCGCTGCCGTCGTCGATCGCACCGGCCGACTCCCCGCAATGCTGACGCTGACCTACCCGGGCGACTGGCTCACCGTCGCCCCCGACGCCGAGACTGTGAAGCGGCACTTCTGGGCGCTCTGCAAGCGCTACGAACGAACCTGGGGCGAGCCGCTGATCGGGCCGTGGAAGCTGGAGTTCCAGCGACGCGGCGCCCCGCACTTCCACATCTCGACCACTCCCCCGATGGGCTTCACGAGCGTCTACGACCCCGACGCCGGACGCATCCGGTCCGTGGACTTCCGCGCCTGGCTCTCCCTGACGTGGGCCGAGATCGTCGCGCATCCCGACGCCGAACAGCGCCGCCGGCACCGCCTCGCCGGCACCGGCGTGGACTACGCCGAGGGCCTCAAGCTCACCGACCCGCGCCGGATGGCGGTCTACTTCGCCAAGTACGGCACGGCGGGCGGGAAGGAGTACCAGCACCTCGTGCCGCGCGAGTGGTGCAGCGCCGTCCTGGTCTGCGACGACTGCGGCGCGGAGTTCGACGCCGACAGCGACGAGTGCCCCGATTGCGGCAGCTTCGACGCCGAGCTCATTGACCACACGAGCGGACCCGGCCGGTTCTGGGGCTACCGCGGCCTGCGTCCCGTTCTCGCCGTCCGCCAGGTCACCCCGGCCGTCGGCATCCAGGCCGGCCGCGTCCTGCGGCGCTGGTACCGGTCGAAGAGGCTCACCAAGCAGATCACCGTCGAGCGCGTCGAGCGGTCCACCGGTCGCGTCTACAACCGGCGGACTCGGGTGCGGAAGCGACTGTTCAAGCACGGGCGCGGCTTCGCCTGCGTCAACGACGGGCCAGCCTTCGCCTCCCAACTTTCTCGATACCTGGATTCGCCCACGGGAGCCGGTCCTGTTAACCGGCAGTCCGTGTGTGTGCCCGCAAATCCTCGGACCTGTCACCCGACGTCGCTTTCCTTGCCAGCTCGGCCATCCTGAGCCGCCTGGCGAGTGCACCAGTAGATCGAGAGAGGCTAGGCCTTGGACATATTAACAAGTAGTAACCCAATGCTAACGAGCAGTGCGCAAAACGCTATTGCGGCAGATACCGTAGCCGCCTTCCCGTCCACGCCGCGCAAGACGCCATTCACCGCCTTCTGCCGGGTTGCGCGATCGACCAGCATTCGAACGTTTTGCCACCGATGGTTTTTCAGGTAGCAACCGCCAAGAATTCCGGAAGCATTGTTCCGACACCACTCGCCTTGGCGAGTCTGAGCACAACAGGGGGCCTGGGCCTGAAAAAGGAAGAACCCAAACGCAAGCGTTGACATGACAGCGATCGGCGCAGGCCCAAGCTGCGCGATGAACCACGCCCACAGGATCAGCGGCAGCATCAGATAGCCCCAGTTCCTCCATAATGCTCGTCGAGTCCGCGCCTTTACGACCTTGCGTCTGCCCATGAGGTACGTAGTGTAAATTGGATTCGCGTCACATCACATACGCCGTTGGAGTGTGCGCTGCATGCCGCCCGCCTGCCGATACGTGAAACCCAGTCGGCGGTGCCTGACAACGTCGCATTGTGCTGGATACCGCGCCAGAATAGAACTACAACCTTGTGAGTAGTTTGGCCCAGTGATTCGGGCCATCACTGATCCGGACGACCATCACGTGGATCTCTTCGGTGTGAACGCTCGCCCCCGGTGCCGGGCCATTCCCCCGGTGAGCCGTGCGCGCTGGTCGCCGTGCCGATCCTTCCCGTGCGCCTGCTGCCTCCTGACACCCCGGCGATCTTGACCACGCTGGAGTTGGTGCGTCATCCCGTCGGCCTGGTGCAACCCGACCGTGCGGCGGCCCGGGGGCAGCCCTCGACGGAACCGCCGGCCGATCTCATGCAGCTCTGCCCCCGGGTCGCCGTGCGGTAGTCCGAAGGAAGGGCGGCGGGATGACGCATCCCGCCATCCCGGAGGCCTGCCGCCCGGCGAGGGCATTGTTGTAAGGCTTATGGTGAAACTGAGCCTGCAACCTGATACCAAATTATGGCAACCAGAACTATGGTGACCAACATTCCCGCAATTGCGCCGTTTCTGAAGTAGGTTAGACGGTCGGGCACCCTGATCGTCGACGCAGCAGCTGAAACTTCATCCAGCAGAACGGCGTTGTCAGCGGCCGACTTTGAGGCAATTAGCAGACTCTGAACGCTGCGCTCCAGGCTCGACAATGACTCCATCACGCCGACAAATTCTCGCACATCCCTAAGGAGGGAAGAGTTTGAGTCGGCCGCTTCACGCAGTTGCGTGACAGCATGGAGTAGTTGCGTCGAATGCTCCGGGATTCGCGCTACTTCCCGTGTCGCAGACTGCAAGATTGCCACATAGTCAGGTAGATTATTCAGTGGCCGAGCTGAGTCTTTCAACATCGGTACGTAGTCAGGCATAAGTCGTAGGCTTCGCGCAGAATCCGAGAGGCCCGGGGCATAGTCGGGGAGCACGCCGAAGGCGCGCGCTGACTCTGCCAGAGAGCCGACGAGTTCCGCATCCAGGTACGGACGGTTCAACGTCTGCTCTACCAGAACTCTCAACATCGAGGCCGACTCGGCAGCAATACCTTCAACGACACGGATTGCCCCCAACAACTCACGCCTGGTCTCGCCGATAACCTCCTGCAGGTTCTCTGCAAGTAATTCCTTAAGGTCAACTTCTGTGAGGCCCTGAAGAAGCGGGGCAAGGCCTTGTTCACGACGATTTTTCCAGGCACGAAGTGTCGCAACCTTGAAGTTGTTGCCTGTAGGCTTGTTGTCGACGAGCTTATGATGATAGACGCAAAGCAGTATGAGATTCTCGAACGCCCGGCGCTCGTCATCCGTCATGTCAGACCGCCAGCGCGGACCGTTCCGGCTAGCTGCGTGAATGTGGGCGATCTCAACTAGAACGATAGGCACTTCATCTGCCATGCGTACGACACGCTCCGGACAATCGGGTGCGTAGCATTGTCCCATGCTCAGCGTAAACAGAGCCTTCTTAGTCGGCTCGGTATAGTCACGCGGTCCCATAGGTGCGGCATCCCCTACCCGGCTGGCCAACAGCCATCGGTCAAAAGCATTCTCAAGGCCGCCCCAGCGTTACCCGGCTGCGGTGCAATGGAACAGGCGCGCGCCGCAAGGGGACGGCCAGAGGGCTGCACCCACCCGCTACCCCTGAGGCTTGCCCACCCGGCGAGGGAATAGGCCGATTCTCTATGATCAGATAGCATTTATCGCCTTGCGGCGTTCAGCAATATGCGGCGGTGACGAACTGATCAGAAACGGTTCATTTGCCGCTACGCGAACCATGTCAGGCGACGAGCGACTCAGAAAATCTTCAACGACGTGCTCAATGTCCTTCACGTCATCAGTCAAGGACACCAACGCAGGCGGCCTGACTATCGTGACGACACAGTCAGTCGCACCTGGCAGCGAAGCAAGAACGCTGGTGCGCTCCACCTCGCGGATGTCCAAGTCATCAGAGGCGTCGGCAAGGCTGGCCTCAAATAGGCGAGCCGACGTCAACACGACGGGAAAGTACCACGATACTGCAGGGACCGAGTATGACAGATGCACCGTGGCGGCCGCATTGATGCACGACGCGACAGCTTGCCGAACAGCATCGTAACTTGATTTCCGATCCTTGAACGCGTCCATTATTGCGTAACCGGGACTTTGATGGGCCGGCAGATGGCTTTCTAGATGGTCAGATAGGCTGGAGAGAAGCGGGTCCATACTTGTGCCAGCTTGGTACTGCGACCAATTTACGGCGCCTGAGAGGTAGCTGACGTCGAGGAGCGGCCTTGCACGGGATGTCCACGGCCGAGATTCGTCCGGACCGTGCCTTAAGATGATCCATGGTTCGGCAGCAGTCTTGCATTCGATAAGGACTTGGAGCTCTACGCTCAGAGGTAAGCGAGATTCGACTTCTTCGAGGGCGCTTATCCAGTGCAGTTCGATGTCAACTTCACGGGGCTTATTGGTCTCTAGATCCTCGTGGAAGATGTTAGATATTACACGCCATTCTGTACCCGCAAGGGCGCTAGCAACGGATCGTGTTGCGAGCATTTCGAACGGGTGTCCCGTCTCCGTGAGCCAGCTCGCAATACGTGTTGTCAACTCCTCAGGCATTCCGCGATCGTAGTGCATCCAAAGTCGCCATACCGGCGGTTTGTCGGAGCTGCGCGCCGCGCGGAGACCGGCCGAACGCCGCACGCCCCGCGCGGACGCTTTGCGTCGGGCGCAGCGCCGCGCCGCCGCCCGTCAGCATGCGCCTCAATCAGGCCGTGACGAGATTGGTGCCATCGTGCGCGCGGGTGGCAGGGGAATCCGAGAGCGCGTCGGTGACACGGATGGCGTAGGCCGGGTCCATGTGCGCGGTAATCTCGTCGACGGTCAGCCAGCGGATGCGAGCTGCTTCCGCGGTGTCGGCGACTGCGGCGGTTCGAGGGTGGCAGCGGAACACTAGGGCGACGATGCCGCGCGGCAGGTTCTTGTAGACGCCGGTGAGGCGCTCGACCTCGACATCGACGCCGGTCTCCTCGTGCACTTCACGGCGGACGCCGGCCTCGAACGTCTCGTCGAGTTCCAGGACCCCACCGGGTGGTTCCCAGTGGTGGTTGTCGCGGCGCTGAATAGCGAGGATGCGCCCGTCGTCGCGGATGACGATCCCGGCGACGCTCACCGAGTGCTTCGGGGTGTCGGCCACCGAGCTGCCTCCAGAGTCTCCAGTTGCTCCTGATGCCTGTAGTGGCCATAAACTACAGCCATCTACACGTCTGGAGGAGTTGTGGCACTCGGGTCGCTCGACCGGAGCGGGGATCGCGCCCCGTACCGGCAGATCGCCGACCAACTGCGCGCCGCGATGGATCGCGGCGACCTCGCGGCCGGCGACAAGCTGCCGTCGGAAGCTGACCTGATGCGGCACTACGACGTGGCCCGCATGACTGTCCGCCAGGCCGTCCAGGAACTCCGCACCGAGGGTCGGGTCGTCGCCGAGCAGGGCCGCGGCGTGTTCGTCCGGCTCCCGGCGCCCGTGCGCCGGCTTGCCTCCGACCGGTTCGCGCGGCGCCATCGCGACGCCGGGCAGGCCGCCTTCCTCGCCGAGGCCGAGAAGGCTGGTGTCACCGCGAGCGTGGATGAGATCCAGGTCGGCCGCGGGCAGGCGCCAGCTCTCATCCGGGAACGGTTGATGCTCGACGACGCCGCACAGGTCGTGATCCGATCGCGGCGGTACCTCGCCTCCGGCCAGCCCATCGAGACGGCGGTCTCCTACATCCCGGCGGATCTCGCCGAGGGCACCCGCATCGTCGAGCACGACAGCGGGCCGGGCGGCATCTACGCTCGCCTGGAGGAGGCGGGCCACACCCTCGACCGGTTCACCGAGGAAGTCACCGCCCGGATGCCGACCGCCGACGAGCGGCGGCGCCTGCAGCTCTCCCCCGGCACGCCAGTACTCACCGTGCTGCGCACCGCGTACGACACCGAAGGTCGCGCTGTGGAGGCATGCGACACGGTGAAGGCCGCGCCTGCCTACGTCCTGGAGTACGACTTCCCAGCTCGCTGACGCGGGGCGTGTTTCCATCAGTGATCGAATCAACTCCTCTAGACGCCTAGCTATCTGTGCTACCGTTCACTTGCCTAGAGGACCCGAGCGGGCCCCGGCGACGAGAGGACAGGCTCGTGATTCAGAACTACAAGATCGACCAGGCAAGGACTTTCGCCACGCTGATGCTGCTCGGGGTTTCCCCGAAGCTGGCGTTCGGTGACAACGAGCGCCAGGAGACGAGCAAGGCTGGGCTGCCCAAGTGGGTCGCCCAGCTCGCGGCCGAGTTCCGGGCGTTCGGCCGCCCGGTTCGGGAACTGATCAACGTCACGATCGAGGCGGAGCGCAACCCGGGCGACGGACTCGCACCGGGGACGTTCATGGAGCTGATCGACTTCGAGATCGGCGTCATGGAGAAGCGCAATCGCGAGGGCCAGCCCATCGGCGTGCAGGTCTGGTACCGGGCCAGCTCCATGCGCCCGATCAGCGCCACCGGCGGCAAGCCGCGCCCGGCCGCCGAGGCGGTGAGCTGATGTGTGCGGGATGCGAGCTGACGACGGCCGGCGAGCCGGGCTGCGATCGGCCCGCCGTCGTGCGGATCGTCGATCGGGTCGGCGGATCCCGGCCGGGCTGCGACCGGCATGGCGTGCGCGCCCTGCGAGCCATCGAGGGCGCGCGGGTGTACCCGCTGACGGAGGAGCGCGACGGCTACGCGATCGCCGTCTACCTCAGCGCGCGCGGGGAGGGCCGGCCCTGAGGTGGCTCGACCGAATCAGCGGCTACCAGTTCGTCGCGGCGTGGCTCGCGTTCATGTGCGTGTTCGCCCTGGCTTGCGCGGTCTGGCCCGAGCTGGACCGGCTCGCCACGGCGCTGTCCGACCCTGCCCTGTACCTCGGTCTCCTGCTGGCCGCCGGCTACCTGGGCTGGACCGCATGGGCCGAGATCTGGAAGGCACACCGCCGCCGCAAGACGGCCGGCCAGCGCGGGCAGGTGCGGCGATGACCGGGCCCCGAGCACGCGCCGCCATCGTCGAGGAGCGGCCGGTGCTGATCTGCCAGGGCTGCCGCTACGCCTGGGAGCCGGCCTCGCCCGACTGGACCGCCGAACACATCCAGGCGCTGTCCAGCGGCTGTCCGGAGTGCGGGGACTGGCTCTACCTGGGCGAGATCGCGCCCCCCGACCCGACACCCACACCGAGGAGCGCGCGCACATGACCACCTCGATCCAGTCCCCGCTCATGTCGGTTCCGTCGATGGTCGAGGCCGCGGTGCGGCGCGTCCGCAACGAGCAGCAGCGCGCCGCCCTGCTCATCACCGGTGCGGCCAAGTACCGCCGGCTCTCGACCCTGCACGAGCAGGAGGCGCGCCTGTGGACGCTGCTCGTTCGGCACACCGCCGAGCCGGTGCACCGCCGCGCCGCGACCGACGCCCAATGCGCCGCCCGGGCCCGGGCCCGCGAGTACGCCGAGTTCGCCCAGCACTGGCCCGTCATCGACGCCGAGCCGACGACCGATCGCACGGAGCACACGCCGTGACGGCCCGCGTCCGGCCGCCGCTGGCCGACCGCTGCGAGGTCTGCGACCGGCCGCTGATCAGCCGACAGGTCCGCCGGCGGGGCCGCTGCGGCGTCCATCCCCGCCAACCCGCCATCCCGGAGACACCCGACCCCAGCCGACGCGAAGGAGCGCCGCGATGAATCCGACCGCCATCGACATGAACCCGCCGGCCACGACCGACCAGGGAACCGACTACTGGGCGGTGATCCGCACCATGGCGATCCAGGCCGGCTCGGCACTGATCCGCGGCACCATCACCGCCTGGCGGTACTTGTGCACGGTGCTGACGCTGGCCCGGCTCGGGCTGCTCTGGAAGGCGTTCTGCGCCGCCACCGGCCTCGCGATCCAGCGCACCCACACCGACAAGTACGGCACCCGGCTGCACACCACCGTGCACGCGGTGCCCCGGCTCGACCGTTACCGCGTCAACGCGCACGGCTGGACCATGCGGGTGCGACTACGGCCCGGGCAGCACCTCGGGCAGTACACCGAGGCGGCGATCCCGCTGCGCTACACCGCGCGCGTCCAGGCGGTCAAGGCGATCGAGCTGCCCGAACAGCCCGGGTTCCTCGAGCTGCGCATCCTGCGCCGCGACCCGCTCGTCCGCGTCACCGAACGCCCCCGGGAGATCGAGCCCGGCCGGCTCGCCGTCGGCGCCACCGAGACCGG
Organism: Pseudonocardia broussonetiae; assembly: GCF_013155125.1. Lineage (NCBI taxonomy): Bacteria > Bacillati > Actinomycetota > Actinomycetes > Pseudonocardiales > Pseudonocardiaceae > Pseudonocardia > Pseudonocardia broussonetiae. Next base: position 1,420,204 of record NZ_CP053564.1, read on the forward strand.
GGACCCGATGATCCTCGACTTCACCGAGCACCCGCACTACCAGCTCATCGGCGCCACCGGGTCGGGCAAGTCGATGCTGCTGTCCTGCGTCCAGGCCGCTATCGCGCCCACCGACGGCGTGCTCGTGTTCTGGGACCTCAAATTCGGGATCGAGGCCGAGGCCTGGCGCGCCCGCTACACCGAGGTCGCCGTCACGCAGCGAGAGGTCCTCACCTCCTGCGGACGGGTCCTAGCGTTGGCCGAGCAGCGCGCGGCGATCCTGCGCCGGCTCGGCGTGCGCAACGTGGCCGAGGCCGACGCGGCCGGGGTGCATCTGCGGCGGGTGTACGTGCTCGTCGACGAGGTCGCCGAACTCGCCCACGACCACCAGACCGAGAAGATCGCCGACCAGCTGCTCCGGGAGCTGCTGCGCATCGTGCAGTTGGTCCGCGCCATGGGTATCCACGTGATCCTCTGCGGGCAGCGGTTCGGCTCCGACCTGGGCAAGAACATCACCAGCATCCGGGCGCAGGTGTCCGGGCGGATCTGCCTTCAGGTCAACGACCCGCAGACAGCGGAGATGGTCCTCGGCGGCCTCGCATCCGAGGACCAGAAGCGCGCTCTGACCCTGGTCCGGCCGGGCATGGCGATCGTGCAGGACGGCCAACAGTGGCACTACGCCCGCTGCTCCTACCTGACCACCGTCGAGATCCGCGCCCTGGCCGCCGCGCACGCCGACAAGCGGATCGGCTGGGACGAACTCGCCGCCGACGACCAGCTCGCCGCCGCGATCCACAACCGACAGGAGTCGTCCCGATGAGTACCGCCACCACCATCGCCGTGACCGTCCTACTGCTCGCGGTCGTGCTCATCGCCCTGGCCTGGAAGGCCCGCGGCGTCGGTCCGCTCGTCCTGGCCGGCGTCGTCCTGGGCGCCGCGGCCGGCATCTCCGCCACCCTGCTCGCCGCCGGACTCACCTGAGGAGCCCACGTGACCACCGAGACGACCGTTCAACCGCAACTGCTGCTCACCGTGGAGGAGGCCGCAGAGGTCCTGCGCATCGGCCGGACGACGATGTTCGAGCTGATCCGCACAGGGCAAGTTGCCACGGTACCGATCGGCCGGCTTCGCCGTGTCCCCCTGGACGCACTTCAACAGTTCATCCGGGAGCGGCAGCGATGACCCGGCGGAAGGCTGGAACCCGCGCCCCCAACGGCGCGGGCAGCTTCTATCCCGGCGCGGACGGCCGCTGGCACGGGCGGATCACCGTCGGCGTTCGGGACGACGGCCGGCCGGACCGCCGGCACATGACGGGACGCTCCGAGAAGGAGGTCCGCAAGAAGGCGCGCGACATCGAGAAGGCCCGCGACGACGGCCACCTCCAGAAACCGGGTCAGGGCTGGACGGTCGAGCAGTGGCTGGCGCACTGGGTGGAGAACATCGCGGCGCCCACCGTGCGGCCGTCGACGCTGGCCGGCTACCGGTTCGCCGTCTACAAACATCTGACGCCCGCCATCGGGGCTCACCGACTGGACCGGCTCGAACCCGAACACCTGGAGAAGGTCTACGTCCGGATGCTGGAGGCTGGCCGGGCGCCCGCCACCGCGCACCAGGCACACCGCACGGTCCGGACGGCACTGAACGTGGCCGTGCGGCGCGGTCACCTCCACCAGAATCCGGCAGTTATCGCGAAGCCGCCGAGGCTCGCCGAGTGGGAGGTCGATCCCCTCACCCTCGACGAGGTGCGCAGGCTGCTCGACACCGCCGGCCGACACCGCAACCGCGCCCGCTGGGCCGTCGCGCTCGCGCTCGGGCTCCGCCAGGGCGAAGCTCTCGGACTTCAGTGGACGGACGTCGACCTCGATGCGAGCCGGATGGTCATACGGCGCTCGCTGCAGCGGCCGAAGTGGGTTCACGACTGCGGAGGCTTGTGCGGGCGACGGGCGGGCAACTGCCCACAGCGCCGGAACGTTCATGCGGTCGCCGCCGAGACGAAGACGCGGGCGGGCCGGCGCGTGATCGGCCTCCCGGCTCCGCTCGTTGAGCTTCTCTGCAAGCACCGCGTCGAGCAGGAGAACGAGCGTGCGACCGCCGGGCAGCTCTGGCGTGACGGCGGCTGGATCTTCACCTCGCAGACGGGCGAGACGATCCACTTCCGGACGGACAACAAGCACTGGAAGGACCTTTTGCGGGAGGCCGGTGTCCGGGACGTCCGCCTTCACGACGCGAGGCACACAGCTGCCACAGTCCTCCTGCTACTCGGCGTCCCGGAGCGCGTGGTCATGAGCCTCATGGGCTGGTCGCACAGCTCGATGGCCGCGCGCTACCAGCACCTCACCGCGGCGATCCGGGCCGACGTCGCCGAGCGCGTCGGGGGCCTGCTCTGGGCCACGAGTGAGACCACAACTGAGACCACCGCTGACCACAACGGCGACGAGGACGGTCACTGAATGCTGTTTACGCTGGTAGACCTGGCGGAAGCGGAGGGATTTGAACCCCCGGACCCTTGCGGGTCTCTCGCTTTCAAGGCGAGTGCATTCGGCCGCTCTGCCACGCTTCCCTCCCCGCAGCCTAGCGGCCGGGGTGGGTCGGGCCGGGTCGTGCTCGCCGCGCCGGGCGTCCGGTGTCGCCCGACCCGCCGGTGTGGTGGGATTCGGCCGATCACCGGTCCGGGCCGGGCACAGGTCAGGGGAGACAGCGCATGCGGTTCAACGAGAACGCCGATCTCGACACGTCGAACATCGACGACCTGCGCGGTGGCGGGGGCGGAGGCGGCGGTGCGCTCGGCGGGCGGGTCGCCGCGGGCGGCGGCGGGCTCGGCATCATCGGCCTGATCCTCTACTTCCTCATCTCCCAGCTCGGCGGCGGCAGCACGGGCGGGGGTGGCGGCGGGTTCGAGCTGCCGGGCGGGCTGTCCGGCCTCTCGTCCGGCCAGTCGGCCGACACCTCGCAGGCCGCGCAGAGCTGCCGCACCGGCGCCGACGCGAACACCCAGCTCGACTGCGAGGTCGTCGCCGTCGTCAACTCCCTCGACGGCTACTGGACCGACGCCTTCGCCCGCTCCGGCCAGACCTACCAGCCCCCGCGCACCAACTTCTTCAGCGGCGGCGTGAACACCGCGTGCGGCAGCGCGAGCTCCGCGGTCGGGCCGTTCTACTGCCCCGGCGACAACGAGGTCTACATCGACCTCGGCTTCTTCCAGGAGCTGGAGCAGACGTTCGGCGCGCGCGGTGGCACGTTCGCCCGCGCCTACGTCATCGCCCACGAGTACGGCCACCACATCCAGGCGCTGCTCGGCACGAACTCGCGCGTGCAGTCCGGCGACACCGGCCCGACCTCCGGCTCGGTCCGCCTCGAGCTGCAGGCCGACTGCTACGCCGGCGTCTGGGCCAACCACGCGACGACGACGCCGACGTCGTCGGGCGAGCCGCTGATCGTCGACGTCACCCAGGACGACGTCGCCGCCGCGCTCGACACCGCCGCCCGCATCGGCGACGACTACATCCAGACCCAGCTCGGTGGCGGTCAGGTCGACGAGAGCCAGTTCAGCCACGGCAGCTCGGCACAGCGCGAGCGCTGGTACACGACCGGGTACGAGACGGGCGACCCCTCGCAGTGCGACACGTTCGCGCGGGGTGTGAACCTCGGCTGAGCCCGGACCCGGGTCACGCCGCTCCGAGCAGCCCCAGGCACCCGTCGACGCCCTCGACGGCCAGCGCCCAGTCCGGGCGCACGAACTCCGCCTCCCCGACGACGAGCCGCACGTCGTCGACGGGCTCGCCGCGGCGCACGACGGTGGTCGTGCCGTCGCGGCGGTAGCCGAGCTTCTCCGAGACGCGGTGCGAGGCGTGGTTGTCGGGGAAGGCGTCGGAGCGGGCGCGGCGGGCGCGCAGGTGGTCGAACGCGAACAGCAGCACCGCGGCGCGCATCTCCGTACCCAGTCCGACACCCTGGTGGGCGCGGCCCAGCCACGACCCGCTGGACACCTCGCGGGTGGTCGCGAAGTCGGTGCCGGTGAGGCCCTGCGTGCCGATGACCCGGCCCTCGTGGCGCACCAGGAAGTGGATCGACCAGCTCTCCGGGGCGAGCCGCGCGCGCTCGGACCAGAAGTACTGCAGCATCCCGCGGCCCAGGTAGGCCGGGTCGGCCTCGGTCCACGGCACCAGGAACGGCATCTCCTCCGGCGGGTGCACCCCGGCGTAAGCCGCCTCGACGAGACCGTCGAGGCCGACGTCGTCGTCGGGGCGCAGCTCCAGGCGCGGGGTGCGCAGGACGAGGTCACGCAGCGGCCAGTGCTCCATCGCGTGCCACGGTCCCCGATCGCCGGGCGCCGCGCGAGGGAATAGCGTCCCGGCCATGTTTGCGATCACGGTCAGCGAGCCCGGTGGACCCGACTCGATGCGCTGGACGGAGGTGCCCGACCCCGTCGCCGGGCCCGGCGAGGTCGTCCTCGACGTCGTCGCGAGCGCGGTCAACCGGGCCGACCTCATGCAGCGCGAGGGCAAGTACCCGCCGCCGCCCGGGGCGTCGGACATCATCGGGCTGGAGTGCTCGGGGCGCGTGGCGTCGCTCGGCGAGGGCGTCGACGGCTGGGCGGTCGGCGACGAGGTCTGCGCGCTGCTCGCCGGCGGTGGCTACGCGCAGAAGGTGGCGGTGCCGGCCGCGCAGCTCATGCCGATCCCGACCGGCGTCGACCTCGTGACGGCGGCGGGGCTGCCCGAGGTGGCGTGCACGGTGTGGTCGAACATCGTGATGGCCGGGCGGCTGAGCTCGGGCGAGACGTTCCTCGTGCAGGGCGGCAGCAGCGGCATCGGCACGCACGCGATCCAGGTGGCGAAGGCGCTCGGGGCGCGCGTCGCCGCCACCGCGGGCGCCCCCGACCGCCTGGAGCGCTGCCGCGAGCTCGGCGCCGACATCGTCATCGACTACCACGACGACATCCCGGCCGAGCTGAAGAAGGCCACCGACGGCCACGGCGCCGACGTCATCCTCGACAACATGGGCGCCAAGGGGCTCGCCGCGAACATCGACGCCCTCGCCCCCGACGGCCGACTGGTGATCATCGGGATGCAGGGCGGCGTGAAGGGCGAGCTCGACATCGGCGCGCTGCTGCGCAAGCGCGGCTCCGTCACCGCGATGGGGCTGCGCGGGCGCCCGGTGCTCGGGCCGAACGGCAAGGGCGCGGTCGTCGCCGAGGTCACGGCGAACGTGTGGCCGATGATCGCCGACGGGCGGGTGCGGCCGATCGTGCACGGCTCCGTGCCGATGGAGCGGGCCGCGGAGGCGCACACAACGCTGGAGGGCGGCGGGGTCGTCGGGAAGCTCCTGCTGACGACCTGAGACGACGGGGCGCAGCAGGACCCCGACTCGGTCGCAGCCAGACCCCGACTCGCGGGCCTTCTAGAGGGACGCCAGGGCCGCCGCGAGGGCGCGGGTCTCGGCCGGGGTCGTGTAGTGGCCCAGCCCCACCCGCAGCACCCCGCCGACCTCCGCCGTGCCCAGGTGGGCGAGCACGCCCTGCTCGCCGGGGTCGGGGACCACGCAGATGCCGCGGTCGGCGAGGTGCTCGGCCAGCTCGGCGGCCTTCACGGCGTGGGTGAGCGCGAGGGCCGGGATGCGGTCGGGCGCGGAGCCCAGGACGGTGGCGCCGGCGCCGACGAGGTCGAGCAGCAGCTCGTCGAGGAGGCGGTCCTGGTAGGCGTGCAGGGCCTCGAGCGAGGCGTGCAGGCGCTCGGTCCGCGTGCCCGTGGCGGCGTCGTCGAGGCCGGCGAGGTGGTCCACCGACGCGACGAGCCCGGCCAGCTGCGGCGTGGAGTGCGGCCCGACCTCGAGCCGGCGGGGGCCGCGGGCGGTGGGGTCGAGCGAGCAGTTCGTGAGGCGGTCGAGCAGCGCGGGCGTGCGGAACACCAGCGCGCCCAGGTGCGGGCCGCCCCACGCCGCGGCGTCGAGCGCGACGACGTCGGCGCCGAGGTCGTCGAGGCGCACGGGCCCGTAGGCGGCCGCGGCGCAGGCGTCGACGACGAGCAGCGCGCCCGCCGACCGCGTCCGCGCGGCCACCCCGGCGACGTCGACCCGCGTGCCGACCTGCCCCGACGCCGCCGTCACCGCGACGACGCGCGTGGCGCCCGTCAGGAGCTCGTCGAACTGCCACGCGGGCAGCTCGCACGACTCGATCTCGATCTCGGCCCAGCGGACGGCGATGTCGCGCCGGTGGGCGGCGCGCAGCCAGGGCAGCACGTTCGCGGCGTCGTCGAGGCGGGAGAGGACGACCTCGTCGCCGGACACCCAGGTGTCGGCGACGGCGTCGGCGAGCCGGGCCAGCAGCACCGCCGGGCCGGGCCCGAGCACGACGCCGCGGGGATCGCCGCCGACGAGGTCCGCGACGGCGCACCGGGCCGCGTGCTCGACGTCGGCGGTGTGTCGGGAGGCCGCGAACGGGGCACCCGGCGCGGAGCGCGGCCTGCGGAAGGCCCCCGAGACGGCGGACACGACGTTCTCCGGGGGCTGCATCCCGGCGGCCGCGTCGAGGTGGACCCAGCCGTCGCCGAGCGCGGGGATGAGCCCGCGCACCCGAGCGACGTCGTACGCCATCCGGATACGGTAGCGAGGGCACCTAATCGATCAGTCAACCGACGAGCACGGAGCGTGGTCATGAGTCAGCCGGAGAACGGCGCGGAGCAGCAGGTCATGGTCATCGGGCCCGACGGGCAGCCCGTGGGGATGGCCCAGGTCGCGCACTCCGACGGCGAGAGCGGCGGCGGCGGTCTGGGCGGCATGGTCGAGCAGCCCGCCAAGGTCATGCGCATCGGCACCATGATCAAGCAGCTGCTGGAGGAGGTGCGCGCCGCGCCGCTCGACGAGGCCTCGCGCGCCCGCCTCCGCGAGATCCACGAGAACTCGATCAAGGAGCTGGAGGACGGCCTGGCGCCCGAGCTGCGCGACGAGCTCGGCCGCCTGTCGCTGCCCTTCACCGAGGACGCCACCCCGTCCGACGCGGAGCTGCGGATCGCGCAGGCCCAGCTCGTCGGGTGGCTGGAGGGGCTGTTCCACGGCATCCAGACCGCCCTGTTCGCCCAGCAGATGGCCGCCCGCGCGCAGCTCGAGCAGATGCGGCGCGGCCTGCCGCCCGGTGCGGTTCCGGGCCAGCCCGGCGAGAACCCGATGGGCCGCGGCACCGGGCAGTACCTGTAGCCGGGTCGGGGGCCGCACCGCGTCAGGGGCCCCCCGGGCCCGCCGGTAGTCTCGATCCGTGGCACAGACGGTGACTGCCGGCGACGACCGGACCGAGGGCGCCGCCACGACGCCCGCGCTCCCGGACGAGCCCGGCCCGCGCAGCTGGTCGCGCGCGTTCGGGGACCTGCGCCAGGGCTGGAAGCAGCGGCCGCTGTGGGGCTACCTCGGCTGGCAGGACATCAAGCAGCGCTACCGCCGCTCGGTGCTCGGCCCGCTCTGGATCAGCGTGACCATGGCGGTGGTCGCCACCGCCATGGGCATCCTCTACGGCGCGCTGTTCGGCGAGGACATCGCGACGTTCCTGCCCTACGTCGCCACCGGCCTGCTGATCTGGTACTTCATCAGCGGCTGCATCCTCGAGGGCAGCGAGGTCTTCATCGCCAACGAGGGGCTGATCCGGTTCCTGCCGGCCCCGCTGAGCCTGCACATCTACCGGCTCGTCTGGCGGCAGTCGCTGTTCTTCGTGCACAACCTCGTGGTGTGGGTCGTGCTCGTCGTGATCTTCCCGCAGCCGCTGAGCTGGACGCTGCTGCTCGCGATCCCGGCGTTCCTGCTGCTGGTGCTCAACGGCGCGTGGATCTCGGTGCTCACCGGCATCGTCGCGACGCGCTTCCGCGACATCCCGCCGATCATCGGGAGCCTGTCGCAGCTGCTGTTCTTCATGACGCCGATCGTGTGGCAGTACGACACGCTGCTGAAGAACCCGGCCGTGGCCGAGCGGGCGCGGATCGCCGAGCTCAACCCGGTCATGCACTTCGTCGAGATCCTGCGCCAGCCGATGCTGGGCCAGGAGATCGCCTGGCGGCACTGGTACATCGCCGGGGCGATCACGGTGGTCGGGATCGCCGTCGCGCTGGTCTGCCTGCGCAACTACCGCTCCCGCGTCGCGTACTGGGTCTGAGGAGCACGCCGTGGTCAGCATCGACATCCAGAACGCCTCCGTCGACTTCCCCATCTTCGACGCCAAGACCCGCTCGCTGAAGAAGGCCGTGCTCGGCCGGGCCGGTGGCCGCATCGGCACCGACAGCAGGGTGCCGATCATCGAGGCCCTGCACGACATCACCCTGTCCCTGCGCAAGGGCGAGCGCGTCGCGCTGGTGGGGCACAACGGCGCCGGCAAGTCGACGCTGCTGCGGCTCATGTCGGGCATCTACGAGCCCACCCGCGGCCGGGCGCGGATCGTCGGCAAGGTGGCGCCGGTGTTCGACCTCGCCGTCGGCATGGACCCGGAGATCTCCGGGCTGGAGAACATCCTCATCCGCGGCCTGTTCCTCGGGATGACGCGCAAGGAGATGGACTCCCGCGTCGACGACATCGCGGCGTTCACCGAGCTCGGCGACTACCTCGACATGCCGCTGCGCACCTACTCCACCGGCATGCGCGTGCGCCTCGCGCTCGGCGTCGTCACCAGCGTCGACCCCGAGATCCTGCTGCTCGACGAGGGCATCGGCGCCGTCGACTCCGAGTTCCTGGCGAAGGCGCGCGACCGCCTCAAGGAGCTCGTCGAGCGCTCCGGGATGCTCGTGTTCGCGAGCCACTCCGACGAGTTCCTCGCCGACCTGTGCAGCACCGCGATCTGGATGGAGCACGGCACCATCCGCGAGCACGGCCCGCTGCGCGACGTCCTGCACCACTACAAGGGTCGCGACGTCCTCGCGGAGATCGAAGCCCGGTGACCCCGCTCGGCCCCGACTCCGTCGTCGCCGTCGTCGTCACCCGCCACCGCGCGGAGCTGCTCACCGAGGCGCTGGCCGTGCTGGGGAAGCAGACCCGCCCCGTCGACCACCTGGTCGTCGTCGACAACGGGCCCGACCGCCCCGCCCGCGACGTCGTCGAGGCCTGCGGCATCCCCGCCACCTACCTGCCGTCGTGGAACAACCTCGGCGGGGCCGGCGGCTTCGCGCTCGGGATGCTGCACGCGCTCGCCCTGGGCGCCGGCTGGGTCTGGCTCGCCGACGACGACGGGCGCGCGGCCGACGACACCGTCCTCGCCACGCTGCTCGACCTGGCGCAGCGGCGCGGGCTGGCCGCGGTCTCCCCCACCGTCGCCGACCTCGACGACCCCGACCGCCTGGCCTTCCCCGTCCGCCGCGGCCTCACCTGGCACAGCTCCCGCGCGGCGCTCGCCACCGCCGAGGGCGCCGATCCCGAGCTGCTCCCCGGCATCGCCGCCCTGTTCAACGGCGCCCTGTTCCGGGCGTCGACGCTCGACGTGGTCGGCGTGCCGGACCTGCGCCTGTTCGTCCGCGGCGACGAGGTGGAGATGCACCGCCGGCTCGTCCGCTCGGGGCTGCCGTTCGGCACGGCCCTGCACGCGGCCTACCTGCACCCGGCCGGGCGGCACGAGGACAAGCCGATGCTCGGGGGCCGGCTGCACGCCCGCGACCCCGAGGACGAGGTCAAGCGGTACTACACCTACCGCAACCGCGGCTACCTCATCTCCCAGCCCGGCATGCGCCGCGTCGGCCTGCTGGAGCTGCCGCGCTTCGCCTGGTACTTCCTCGTCACGCGGCGCAACCCGCGCGAGTTCGCCACCTGGCTGCGACTGATCCGTCAGGGCCGCGCGGAGCGCTTCCACCGCGCCTGATCGCGTTACTCCATGTAGTCGCAGCGGTGGCGGCCACACGGTGGAGTGTCATTCCGCACCTCGGCCGGGACCGCACCTGTTGAACCCATCGTGGCGACCACGGCGATACCGGGTGGCGGTTCCACCACCGTCGGGATCCGCACCTCCACGGGGTGCGGATCATGACCGAGCGCTGGTCGCTCGTCGAGCACTGGGAGCTGTTCCTTCCAATCGGTGTCATCGGCGCGATCTCCTGGACGGTCTGGCTCGTCCGCAAGCTGCTGTCGGCGCGCTACCGGCCGCTCGTCAACGACTTCCGGACGACCACCTCGGTCGTGGTGCCCTCGTTCCACGAGGACCCCGACGTCCTGGAGCGCTGCCTCGACACCTGGCTCGACCAGGGACCCGACGAGGTCGTCGTCGTACTCGACGTGGCCGACACCGAGGCCCGCGACCGGCTGACCGCGCGCCACGACCCGCGCATCCACGTGATGATGTTCCGGCACGAGGGCAAGCGCTCGGCCCTGGGCGTGGGCATCCGCGCGGCCCGGTCCGAGGTGCTGGTGCTCACCGACTCCGACACCGCGTGGGAGCCCGGCCTCCTCGACGCCGTGCAGATGCCCTTCGTCGACCCGGCCGTCGGCGCCGTCGGCACCCGGCAGAACGTGTTCGAGCCGCACAGCTCGATCTGGCGCCGCGTGGCCGACTGGATCATCGACCTGCGCTACCTCGACTACGTGCCGGCCACCGCGCGCCGCGGCGGGGTCGTCTGCCTCTCCGGGCGCACCGCCGCCTACCGGCGCTCCGCGGTGATGCCCGTGCTCGCGAACGTCGAGCACGAGTTCTTCCTGGGCCGCCGCTGCGTCGCCGGTGACGACGGGCGCCTGACCTGGCTCGTGCTGGCCCAGGGCTACCGCACCGAGCACCAGGACTCGGCGCGGGCGCTGTCGATGTTCCCCGCGACCTTCAGGGCGTTCTGCAAGCAGCGCGTGCGCTGGAGCCGCAACTCCTACCGCTGCTACCTCACCGCCGTCTACCAGGGCTGGCTCTGGCGCCAGCCGCTGATCAGCCAGCTCACGGTGTTCCAGATCCTGTTCACCCCGGTGACGATGTTCGCCACCGTCTACTACGTCGCCGCCGCCTTCACCAGCCCGCAGCGCGACCTCGCCGTCGCGCTCGGGATCACCTGGCTGTTCGTCGGCCGCGCCATCCGCTCGTACTCCCACCTGCGCCGCAAGCCGGCCGATCTGGTGATCCTCCCGCTGGTCACGCTCGTGATCGTGCTGGTGGCGCTGCCGATCAAGACGTGGGCGTTCGTGACCATGAACAAGCAGGGCTGGCTGACCCGGCACGCCGACCGCATCGGCGGCGAGGGCCAGGACGAGGCCAGCCTGACGACGGGGGACGCACGTGCCGGAGCCTGAGACGCCCACGTCCATCGCACCCCCGGACGGCCTGCCCGGCCGCCGGAGGCGCTCGCTGCTGACGGTGCTGACCGTCGTCGTCGCGGTGGCGGGGATCGTCGGCACCGTCGTGCTCGACGGCCCGACCGACGTCCCGGCCCGCACGGCGGTGCCCGCGGTCGCGGAGGTCGACGGGTCGGAGGACGCCACCGCGCCCGTCGTCGACCCCTCGGGCGACGCGCAGGCCCGCATCGTCACCGCCGAGGACGACCGCGTGTTCGCCACCGTCGGCGACTCCCCCGGCACCCGGACGCCCTACGAGGTGCCCGCCGTCGCGCCCTCGATCGTGCCGACGGTCGTGCTCACCGCCCGCGAGCGGCCCTACGACCTGGCCGCCCTGGAGCGCCTCGACGCCGCCGCCCGCCTCGGCGGCGGCGACTGGATGCTGACCCGGTCGGTCCTCGTCGGCCGCGGCGCCGTCCTGGACCTCCAGGCACCGGGGAAGACGCTGCGGCTGGTCAGCGGCACCGCCGGCTTCGCCGCGCTCGTGGTCTTCCGCGGCACGCTGACGATGGGCGGGGCGCCCGGCGCGCCGCTGCGGGTCACGAGCTGGGACCCGGCCGCGGGCGCCGTCGACACCGCGCTCGGCGACGGCCGCTCCTACGTCCGCAGCGTCGGCGGCCGGATGGACCTCTCCCACGTCGACGCCTCCGACCTCGGCTTCTGGAGCGGGCGCACCGGCGGCGTCGCGTGGACCGGCAGCGCGGGCGAGCCCGGCCGCGGCTCGGCCACCGCCGTCGTCGTCGGGCGCAGCCACTACGGCATGTTCACCAGCCGCGTCGAGGGCCTGGCCGTCAACGGCGGCGCGGTGCGCGACAACGCGGCCGACGGCCTGCTGGTGCACCGCGAGTCGTCGGGCGTCTCCGTTCGCGAGCTCGCGACCAGCGGCAACGCCCGCCACGGCGTGGCGGTGTCGTCGGGGACCGAGCGGATCCTGCTGTCCGGCGTCACCGCCGAGGGCAACGGGGGCGCCGGCATCCGCATCGACGGCGCGGCGCCCGCCGCGACCGCGTCGGCGAGCGGGGCGAGCACCGCCCCGGGCCGCGGGTTCACCGTCGAGCGCTCGGCGGCCACCGGCAACGGCGAGGTCGGCATCCTGGCCGCGGGCACCGCGGCGCTGGTGCTGCGCGGCAACACCGTCGCCGGCAGCCCGGACGGCATCGTCGTCCGCGGCGCCGCCGAGGCCCCCGAGCTGATCGGCAACACCGTCGACGCCGAGGGCTTCGGCATCGCGGTCCGCGACGGCGTCACCGGCGCGCGGCTCACCGCCAACACCGTGACGTCGGCGGCGGTCGCCGTGCAGGTCTCCGACGCCGCCGCCACGGTCCGCGACACCGCCGTCGAGGGGGCCGGGCGGTACGGCGTCTCGCTCGTCGGGGCCGTCGACGGCACCGCGGTGGAGGCCAACCGCCTCGCCGGGCGCGGGCCGGCCGCGATCGACGTGCACCGCGTCGGCGTCGGCTCCAACGTCACCCTCACCGGCAACGACGACGCCCGGTGGACCGTCGACCGCGACGACGTCGCCTACTGGGCGTCCTACGTCGCCGATCACCCGCTGGTCCTGCTCTGGCTGCTCATCCTGCTGGTGCCGGTCGCGGCGCAGGTCCGGGCGCGCGTCCGGGCGCGGATCGCGGCCACCGCGCGGCCCCGCAACCCGCTGCTGAGCCCCGCGCCGCTGGTCACCGCCGCGCTCGACCCCGTCGACCGGATCGCGCTGGCCCGCGCCATCGCCGCCGGGCGGACGACCTCGCGCCCGGGGCACCCGCCGGTGCCGCCGCACCGCCCGGTCGCCGACGGCACGCGCGTCACGGTCGTCTCCGGCGACGGGCCGGCGACGTGAGGGTGCGGGCCGCCGTGGCGGTCCTCGCCCTGGCCGTCCTGGCGGCGTGCGGCGCCCCGGCCCCGGGGCCGGTCACCGCCCCGCCGCCGACCACCCCCACCGCCGGGTGCGCGGGCGTCCCGGTCGCCGACGCCGACCAGCTCACCGAGGCCCTCGCCGGGGCCGCGCCGGGCGCGGTGATCGCGCTGGCCCCCGGCACCTACCGCGGCTCGTTCGTCGCGCGCACCCCCGGCACCGCCGACGCGCCGATCACGCTGTGCGGCCCGCCCGACGCGGTGCTCGACGGCGGCCCGGTCGACGCCGGCTACACCCTGCACCTCGACGGCGTCGCCCACTGGCAGGTGCGCGGCTTCACCGTCCGCGGCGGGCAGAAGGGCGTCATGCTCGACGCCTCGCAGCGCGTGCTGCTCGAGGGCCTGCTCGTCCAGGGCACCGGCGACGAGGCCGTGCACCTGCGCCGCGCCAGCAGCGACAACGTCGTGCGCGGGCTGACCATCCGCGACACCGGGCTGCGCCGCGCCGAGTTCGGCGAGGGCGTCTACGTCGGCAGCGCCGAGAGCAACTGGTGCGAGCTGACGGGCTGCGGTCCCGACCGCAGCGACCGCAACACCGTCGAGGGCACCACCGTCTCCCGGACGACGGCGGAGTCGGTGGACGTCAAGGAGGGCACCACCGGCGGGATGGTCCGGGGTAACCGGTTCGACGGTGCCGGGATGACGGCAGCTGATGCCTGGGTGAACGTCAAGGGCAACGCCTGGACGATCACCGGCAACACCGGTATCGACAGTCCTGAACACGGGTTCCGGGTGATCGAGGTCCTCGACGGGTGGGGACTGGACAACGTCTTCACCGGGAACTCCTCCACCGTCAACGCCGACGGCTACGCGATCGACGTGACCCGCAACGACGAGCGCAACCGCGTCTCCTGCGACAACACCGCCGTCGGGGCCGGCCTGGGCCTCACGCGCAACGGCTGCACCTGACCACCGGCTGCACCTGATCACCGGCTCTACCTGACCCCTGAGGGAGCACACGTGTTCGCACGACGGATCGCCGTGATCGGCACCGGGTACGTCGGCCTGACGACGGGCGCGTGCCTCGCGTCCCTGGGCCACCACGTCGTCTGCGCCGACATCGACGAGGCCAAGGTCGCCCGGCTGCGCGCCGGCGAGGTCGACATCCTCGAGCCCGGCCTCCCCGAGCTCGTCGCGGAGGGGATGGCCGCGGGCCGGCTCGCGTTCGTCCTCGGGGCCACCGCCGCCGTCACGCGCGAGGCGGGCGCCGAGATCGTCTTCCTGTGCGTGCCGACGCCGATGGGCGAGGGCGGCGCGGCCGACCTGGCCGCGGTGCAGGCCGTCACCGACGAGGTGGGCGCGCTGCTGGCGCCGGGCTGCGTCGTGGTGAACAAGTCGACGGTGCCGGTCGGCACGGCGGCCACCACGCGGGAGATGCTCGGGCGCACCGACGTCGCCGTCGTCTCCAACCCGGAGTTCCTGCGCGAGGGCAGCGCGGTGCACGACTTCCTCAACCCCGACCGCATCGTCGTCGGCAGCGACTCGCAGGAGGCCGCCGAGCGCGTGGCCGCGCTGTACTCGCGGCTCGGCGCGCCGACCCAGCTCACCGACGCGGCGAGCGCGGAGATGGTCAAGTACGCGGCCAACTGCTTCCTCGCGATGAAGCTGTCCTACGTCAACTCCCTCGCCGACCTGTGCGAGCGCCTGGGCGCCGACGTCCTCGAGGTCACCGAGGGCATGGGCTACGACAGGCGCATCGGGCAGACGTTCCTGTCGCCCGGCCCGGGCTGGGGCGGGTCGTGCTTCCCGAAGGACACCAACGCGCTGCTGCAGATCGCCGACGCGGCGGGCATGGACTTCGAGCTCGTGCGGGCCAGCCTCAACGTCAACGCCGCCACGCGCGCGCTCGTCGTCGACAAGGTGCGGGCGGCCGTCGGCAGCTCGCTCGACGGGGTCCGCATCGGGCTGCTGGGGTTGACGTTCAAGGCCGGCACCGACGACCTGCGCGACTCCCCCGCACTCGCCGTCGCCGCCCTGCTGCGCGCCGAGGGCGCGGTCCTCACCGCCTACGACCCGGCGCACGCGGTGGGCGTCCCCGGCGTCACCGACGACGTGGAGGTCGTCGACGACCCGCTGGCCGCGGCCAAGGGTGCCGCCGCCCTCGTGGTGCTCACCGACTGGCCGCAGTTCCGGACCCTGGACTGGAACGCGCTCGGCGGCGTCGCGGCCGTGTCGATGGTCGTCGACGCCCGCAACCTGCTCGACGCCGACATCCTGCGCCGCGCCGGCTTCACCTGGATCGGGCTCGGCCGGGGCTGACCGTTCACGGACGGTGCCGATCCGCCCCCTGATCGGGGGGTGGACCGGCCGCTGGGTGCCCTCGGCGGCCGCCCCAGATGCACCATGGGTCACATGCGAACCGGATCGGTGTCCCGGACGGCCACGACGTGCGCGGGGGTGGTGGCGGCCGTCGCCGTGCTCACGGTGGCCGCCGCACAGCTCGCGGTGGCCGAGGCCGCCCCGGTGCGGGTGGTGCAGCAGCAGCAGGACGACGGGCCGCCGGGGTCCTCGCAACGGGGGCAGTCGCAGCCTCCCGCGGCGCCCGTCACCCCCGGCACCGAGCTCGCCGACCTCGCCACGGGCAGTCGCGCCGTCGCCGTGGCCGACGACGAGGCCCTGGAGCAGGCGCTGCGGGACGCCGCCCCGGGAGACGTCATCCGGCTCGCGCCGGGCACCTACGAGGCGATCGAGGTCACCACCTCCGGCACGCCCGACGCCCCGATCACCCTGACCGGCCCGCGCGAGGCCGTGATCGCCGCCGACGGCGGGTACGCGGTGCACCTGCAGGAGGCGAGCCACTGGCAGCTCGTCGGGTTCTCGGTCACCGGCGGCGGCAAGGGGATCGTCGTCGACGGCGGCGGCGAGAACGTGCTCGACTCGCTCAGCGTCGGGGAGACCGGCGACGAGGCCGTGCACTTCCGCTCGTCGTCGTCGGGCAACGTCATCCAGCGCTCGCTCGTGCACGACACCGGGCTGGAGCAGCCGCAGTACGGCGAGGGCGTCTACGTCGGCAGCGCGAAGAGCAACTGGCGCAAGTACGGGCTCGACGGCGGCCCGGACCTGTCGATGGACAACCGCGTCCTGGAGAACGTCTTCCAGCGGATCACCGCGGAGAACGTCGACATCAAGGAGGAGACCGGCGGCACCGTCGTCGCCCGCAACGCCTTCGACGGCTCGGCGATCAGCGGCGAGAACTACGCCGACTCGGTGGTGGACGTGAAGGGGTTCGACGCGCTGGTCGTCGACAACACCACGACCGGGCAGAGCGACGCGCTGGGCAACATCATCGAGACCCACGTCATCACCGAGCCCGAGACCTCGGGCTGCGGCAACGTCATCGAGGGCAACCGCGTCGAGGGGTTCGAGCCCACCGGTGAGCTGGTGGCCGTGGACCGCAAGTGCGAGTAGCCGGGGCTAGCGGGCCCGGAACACGACCGTGCGCAGCATGACGAAGTTGACGACCGTCGCCACGCCCTGCGCCAGCACCCACGCCACGCTGGTGCGCAGCGGCATCGCCGGCAGGAGCGCCAGGGCCAGGGTGTTGACGCCGACGTTCAGCGCGAACGTCGTGCCGTAGAGCAGCACGAACCCGGCGAACCGGCCCTTCCCGCCGCCGGCCTGCGTGAACGTGAAGCGGCGGTTGAGCAGGTAGGCCGTGGTGGTGCCCAGGACGAACGAGACGCCCTTCGCCACCGGCGCGACGACGCCGAGCTGCAGCAGCAGGTGGTAGACGCCGAAGTCGACCAGCGCCGAGACGACGCCGACGCCCACGAACCGGGCCAGCTGCCCGCGCAGGCCCATGGGGGCGTCGGTCGTCGTCACGCCGGGAAGGGTAGCGGGAGCCTCAGGCCCCGCCGATGAACCCCTGCTCGGTGAGCCAGGTGCGGGCCACCTCGCGCGGGGCGAGGCCGTCGGCCGAGACCTGCTTGTTGAGCTCGGCCATGGTCGCGTTGTCCAGCGCGGCCGTGATCGGCTCGAAGACCTGCGCGATGGCCGGGTTGCGGTCGTAGGCCTCGCCGCGCACGGTCACCGACGCGTTGTAGTTCGGGTGGTACTTCTTGTCGTCCTCCAGCACCCGCAGGCCCAGCTCCGGGATGCGGCCGTCGGTGGTGAACACGAGCCCGAACAGGCAGTCGCCGTCGGCGGTGGCCTGGTAGATCGCGCCGGTCTGCAGGATCTGCGGCTGCACCTGGAAGCCGTAGGTCGACTGCAGCCCCGCCATGCCGTCGTCGCGGCTGGAGTACTCGGTCTCGATGCAGGTGGTGCCCGGCTGGCCGGAGCTGATGTAGGCGCCCATGTCCGAGAGCGTGGTGAGGTTCAGCTCGGCGGCCTTCTCCTCCTTCACCGCGAAGGCGTAGGTGTTGTTGAAGGGCGTGCGGCCGATCCAGTGGATGTCGTTCTCGGCGAGGTCGCGGTCGCGGACGGCGACGTACTGCTCCTGCTCGTCGGCGATCGGCGTGGTCTCACCGAGGAAGGTGATCCAGCCGGTGCCGTTGTAGTCCCAGTACAGGTCGATGTCGCCGGCGAGCAGTGCGTCGCGGGCGGCCTGCGTGCCGCCGGTGTTGCAGCGGTCGGTGACGGTGGCCTGCACCGACTCCAGCGCGGCCACGGCCACCTGGCAGAGGATCAGCTGCTCGTCGAAGTCCTTGCCGCCCACGGCGTAGGTCTGGCCCTCCAGCGACACGCCCTCCGACAGACCGCCGCCCGCCGCCGCCGGCCCGGAGGCCTCCAGACCGCCGCAGCCCGCCAGCGCGACCGCCGCGAGGGCCGTCACCGCCGCTGTCGCCGCTCGTCCGCGTCCCGTCCTCGTCCAGCTCACGTGGGTCCTCCTCGATCGGTGGGTGCCGCCCGCAGCGGGCGGCGGTGGGTGGTCAGGAGCCGCGGCGCGCCACGGCGTACTCGGCCAGGCTCGCGAGCCAGTCGACGAGCAGCGCGAGCGCGGCCACGAGCGCGGCGGCGAGCAGGGTGCCGTTGGGGCGGGCGAGGCGCAGCATGCCGTCGATGATGTTGCCGAGCCCGCCCGCGCCGATGAACGTGGCGAGCGTGGCCGTGCCGACGTTGAGCACCAGCGCCACCCGGACCCCGGCGAGCATCACGGGGACGGCCAGCGGCAGCTCGATCCGCTGCAGCGTCTGGCGCGCGGACATGCCGATCCCGCGCGACGCCTCGATCAGGGCCGGGTCGACCTGCCCCAGCCCGACGACGGTGTTGGTGAGCACGGGCAGGAAGGAGGCGATCACCAGCGCGACGATCGCCGTCGGCTGCCCGAAGCCGAGCGGGGTGAACGCCAGCAGGATGATCAGCCCGAACGGCGGCAGCGCCTGCATGAACCCGCCGAACGCGAGCAGCCCGGGGCGCACCCGGCGCAGCGCCGGGCGGCTGACGAGGATCCCGAGCGGGATGGCCAGGACGATCACCAGCACGGTGGAGACGGCCATGAGGAACAGGTGCTCGCCGAGGCGGTCGAGCACGACCTGCGGCGCGAGCGCCCGCTGCTCCACGGTGTCGAGCGTCTGCGTCGAGAGGTAGGCGAGGACGACGGCCAGCCCGACCACGACGATCACCGGGACCGCGACGAGGCGGCGGTCGAACCGGCCGCGCGACGCCCGCGGGGTGACCGCGACGCCGCCGGGCGCGAGCGCCGTCACAGGCCGCGGCCCTTCGTGCGCATCTCGCCGACGAGGGCGTCCCAGCGCAGGACGCCCTGCGCGCGGCCGGCCGCGTCGACCACGGCGACGAGCGGCGCGGGGGCGTCGAGCATGACGTCGACGGCGTCGTAGACCGTGCCGGTGACCGGCACCGTGACCAGCGGCGGCAGCGCCGCTGTGCCGGGCAGCGCGACCCACTTCGCGGGCCGCCCCTCGGCGTCGGCCGCGTAGACCGGCACGTCGCCGTCCTGCGCCTCGCCCTCGGCGACGCACGGTTCGAGCTCCAGGCGGCCCAGCTCCAGCAGCGACAGCCGGCGCACCGCGGCGCCGCTGCCCACGAACTCGGCGACGAACTCGTTGGCCGGGTTGGTCAGGACCTGCTCGGGTGTGTCGTACTGCTCCAGCACGCCGCCGGGCCCGAAGACCGCGATCCGGTCGCCCAGCTTCACGGCCTCGGTGAGGTCGTGGGTGACGAAGCAGATGGTCTTGGCGATCTGGCGCTGGAGCTCGAGGAACTCGTCCTGCAGGCGGTCGCGCGTGATCGGGTCGATGGCGCCGAACGGCTCGTCCATCAGCATGACGGCGGGGTCGGCGGCCAGCCCGCGCGCCACCCCGACGCGCTGCTGCTGCCCGCCCGAGAGCTGGCGGGGGTAGCGGTCGCGGAACTCGCGCGGCTCCATGCCCACGAGGTGCAGCAGCTCGTCGACGCGGGCGGTGACCCGCTTGCGGTCCCAGCCCAGGATCTTCGGGACGACCGCGATGTTCTCGCCGATCGTGAAGTGCGGGAACAGCCCGACCTGCTGGATGACGTAGCCGATGCGGCGGCGCAGGCTGTCGGCGTCGACGTCGGTGACGTCCTCGCCGGCCAGCAGGATGCGCCCGCTGGTCGGCTCGATCAGCCGGTTCATCATCTTCAGCGTGGTGGTCTTGCCGCAGCCCGAGGGCCCGATGAACATCGCGATCGCGCCGTCGGGGACCTCCAGGGTGAGGTCGCGGACCGCCGGCGTCGCCTGCTTGGGATAGGTCTTGCTGACGTGCTCCAGCGCGATCATCGCTCCGGACGTCCTCGCTGCGGACGTCGTCACTGCGGACTCAGCCACGGATCCCCCTCGGGGTCGTCAGGCGCGCGATGACCGCGAACGCGATCTCGTAGACCGCCGCCACCAGCAGGCAGCCGAACGTCCCGGCGAGCACCTGGTTGAACGAGTTGACGGCACCGAGCCGCGCCAGGCCGGCGAACAGCAGCTGCCCCAGGCCGGGACCGCTGACGATGGCCGCGACGACCGCGATGCCGATCAGGATGAGCATCGCGACCCGGATGCCGGACAGCACGACCGGCCAGGCCAGCGGGAACTGGATGCGCACCATCCGCCGGGCCGGGCCCATGCCCATCCCCCGCGCGGCCTCCAGCACGGCCGTGTCGACCGAGCCCAGGCCGGCGACGACGTTGCGCAGCACCGGGTAGATCCCGTAGATCGTCAGCGCGACGATCGCGGGGGTGGCGCCCAGCCCGAGCAGCGGCTGCAGCACGCCGAACAGCGCGAGCGACGGGATCGTGAGCGCCACCGACGACAGCAGCAGGGCACCCTCGCGGCTGCCGGCGCGGAACCGCGACCGCCACGACGACGGCGTCAGGCCGGTGGTGTGCAGGACCACCCCCAGGGCCACCGCGATCAGCGCGGCCAGGCCCACGGCGTAGGCGACGAGCAGGAAGTGCTGCTGCACCCGGAAGAGGAGCTCGGTCGAGTTCCTCGTCACGTACTCGTCGAAACCCACACGCACCCCCCGGCGTCGAAGATCGGACCCTAACCCGATCAGGGGGGCGGCTCAGGGCGTCGCGACCGATCCGTGATGTGCGCTCAGAACTTCAGGCCGCCCACCTGGTAGCGCCTGCGGACGGTCACCGACCCCATCCCGGTGCGCCCGTGCACCACGAAGTGCACCGCCCCGGGACGCGGCCGCGACGGCACGCGGCTCTTCACGGTGCCCATGCCGGACACCACGTCGTCGACGTTGGCGGTGGCGTCGTCGGGGAGCAGGAGGCGGATGCTGCCGGCCCCCACGTCGACCTCGATCTCGACGACGGGGTGGTGGATCGTCGTGTCGCAGAAGTCCAGCACGATCGTGCCCATGCTCGACTGCAGCCGCAGGCGGGCCGGCACGTCCCAGTCGCCGGTGCGCTTGATCGTCGACATCCCGGCGCGCAGCACCACGGGCGGCCCGGACGGCGTCGACGGCACGACGGCGGCCGGCGCCGCGGCCACCACGGCGGCACCCCCGGGCAGGTCGGCCAGCGGCGGCAGCAGCTCGGCCTCGTAGCGGGCGCCGTAGACCACCGACAGGCGCTCCTCGAGCTCGGACACCGTGATGCGGCCCTCGGCCAGCGCCTGGTGGAGGCGCGAGGCGGCCCGCTCGCGGTCGGCGTCGGAGATCCGGATGCCGGGCGGGTCGGGAGGCTGGACGGTCACGTGACCGAGGATAGTGCGGCCCGCGTAACCTGTCCGCGATGCCGAACACGAGCCTTCGCGGGTGGGGCCGCACCGCGCCCACCCGCGCGAACGTCGTCCCCGTGCGCTCCGCGGCCGACCTCACCGGGGCGCTCGCCGCCGCCGGTCCCCGCGGGGTCATCGCGCGCGGCCTGGGCCGCTCCTACGGTGACCCGGCGCAGAACGCGGGCGGCACGGTGCTGGACATGACCGGCCTGGACCGCATCCACTCCGTCGACGCGGAATCCGGGCGCGTCGTCGTCGACGCCGGGGTCAGCCTCGACACGCTGATGCGCGCCGCGCTGCCGTTCGGGCTGTGGCTGCCGGTGCTCCCGGGCACCCGCCAGGTCACCGTCGGCGGCGCGATCGGCGCCGACATCCACGGCAAGGCCCACCACGTCGTCGGCAGCTTCGGGAACCACGTCGAGTCGCTCGACCTCGTCACCGCCGACGGCCGCGCGCACACCCTCACCCCCGACGACGAGCTGTTCTGGGCCACCGTCGGCGGCATGGGGCTGACCGGCGTCGTCGTGAAGGCCGTGCTGGTGCTGCACCACGTCGAGACCGCGTACTTCCGGGTCGACACCGAGCAGATCGACAACCTCGACGACCTCATGGCCCGCCAGTCCGTCGGCGACGAGGAGTACGCCGAGACGGTGTCCTGGTTCGACGCCGTGACCACCGGCCCGCACATGGGTCGCGGCCTGCTGATGCGCGCCAACCACGCCACGCTCGACGACCTGCCGCCGAAGCTGCGCCGCCACCCGCTGCGCTTCGACGCCCCGCAACTGCTCACCGTGCCCGACGTCTTCCCGCCCGGGCTGCTCAACCGCGCCACGGGCAGGCTGTTCAGCGAGGTCTGGTACCGCAAGTCGCCCACCAAGCTCGGCGCGATCCAGAACATCACGCAGTTCCTGCACCCGCTCGACATCATCGGCGAGTGGAACCGCGGCTACGGCCCGCGCGGCTTCCTGCAGTACCAGTTCGTCGTGCCGCTGGAGCGCGGCGACGTCGTGCGCAGCGTGCTGGAGGAGATGGTGCGGGCGAAGCAGGTGTCCGCGCTCAACGTCCTCAAGCGCTTCGGCGAGGGCAACCGCGCGCCGCTGTCGTTCCCGAAGCCGGGGTGGACGCTGTGCGTCGACATCCCCGTCGGCGGCGGCCTGGGCCCGCTCTGCGACGCCCTCGACGAGCTCGTCCTCGACGCCGGTGGCCGCCACTACCTGGCCAAGGAGTCGCGCACCACGCCCGAGGCGATCCGGCGCGGCTACCCGCGGCTGGACGAGTGGCGCAAGGTCCGGGACGCTGCCGATCCCACGGGCGTGTTCACGTCCGACATGTCCCGACGACTGGAGCTGACCTCGTGATCGATCCTCTGAGCGGAGCGAAATGATCGACGCTGTCGGGAACCCGCAGTCCGTCCTGCTGATGGGCGGCACCTCGGAGATCGGGCTGGCCGTGGTCGAGGCGTTCGCCACCGACCGGCCGCTGCGGGTCGTCCTCGCCGCCCGCGCCTCCGAGCGCCTCGACGTCGCGAAGGTGCGGCTGGAGAAGCTCGGCTGCGCGGTGGAGACGGTCGAGTTCGACGCCCGCGCGGTCGAGACCCACTCCGACGTCGTGCGCTCCGCGTTCGCCCACGGCGACATCGACGTCGCGCTCGTCGCGTTCGGGCTGCTCGGCGACAACGAGCAGGCCTGGACCGACGTCGACGCCGCCGTCGAGCTCGCGCAGGTCAACTACACGGCCGCGGTGGCCGTCGGCGTCGCGCTCGGGAAGAAGCTCTCCGAGCAGGGCTTCGGCTCGCTCGTCGCGTTCTCGTCGGTGGCCGGGGAGCGCGCGCGGCGCTCCAACTTCGTCTACGGCTCCACCAAGGCCGGCATGGACGCGTTCTACTCGGGGCTGACCGAGGCGCTGCGGCCCGAGGGCGTCCACGTCACCGTGGTGCGTCCCGGCTTCGTGCACACGCGGATGACCGAGGGCCTCAAGCCCGCGCCGCTGTCGACCACGCCCGAGGCCGTCGCGGCGATCGTCGTCGACGCGGTGCGCAACCGGCGGGAGCTCGTGTGGGCCCCCGGGCCCCTGCGGTTCGTGATGAGCGCGCTGCGCCACGTCCCGCGTCCGCTGTTCCGCCGCCTGCCGGTCTGACGCCCGCCCCCCTCCCTCCCTCCCTCCCTCCACATTGCAGGAAAGCCACGTTCACGCAACGGCGTTGCGTGAACGTGGCTTTCCTGCAACTCGGGACGTGCCCTACTCGCTCCCCGCGTGCAGGATCGTGGCGCGCACCTGGCCGGTGCGCTCGAACGCGCCCCAGGTGTCGGCGCGGTGGGTCGGCCTGCGGCGCTGGGCGGAGACCAGCGCGGCGGCCAGCGTGGGCTGGCGGGTGGGGCCGGCGGCGTGGCGCGGGGCGGGCGGGACGTAGCCGGGGTCGGTGTGGGCGTCGCGGTGGCCGCGGGAGTCGCCGTGGCTGCGGGCGTCCGGGATCCCGGCCGACTCGCGGGCCGCGCGGAACGCCTCGACCGTCGACGGGACGGTCCGGCGCGGGGCACCGATCCGCCGCAGCCGCCGGCGGGCGGGCTCCTCGACCCAGCGGAACGCGGCGGCCGCCACCGGGTAGGTCGCGACGATCACCGCGAGCGCCACCAGGTGCCCGAGGATCCCGCCGCGCAGCGCCGGCACGTAGGCCTGGGCCAGCCACAGGATCTCGAACATCGGGATGTGCACGAGGTAGAGGCTGTAGGAGACCTTGCCGCCCTGGACGAGCGTCGGCCGGCTCAGGACCATCGCGGGGCCGCGGTCGGCCAGCGCCAGCGCGCCCACCAGCACCGGGAACCCGACGATGACGACGCCGCCGAAGCCCGGCGCCACGAACTGCCCGCAGTAGAGGCCGACGGCCATCAGCAGCGGCAGCAGCCAGGCCGTCGTCGACGCGACCCGCCGGACCGGCTCGGTCCGCGGCAGCCGCCGCACCACGAGGTGCACCAGCACGCCGGCGCCGAAGCCGCAGAGGATGCGGACGGCCCAGCTCCACTCGTAGTACGGGTCGCCCGCTGTGGCGTAGGCCGAGGCGATCGGCAGCATCAGGGCCACCGCCCCGGCGCCCAGGACGAGCAGCGGCAGGTTGCGCAGCCGGAAGAACACCAGCGCGGCCACCGGGAACAGCAGGTAGGCGAGCCACTCGGCGCTGATCGACCAGGTCGGGCCGACCCAGGACGCGCCGTCGAGGAACTTGTTGTTCCACATCTGCACCATCAGCAGCTGCTGCACCCACTGCCCGACGCTGACGATCGGCTGCACGCCCTGGAAGGCGATGACGCCGTCCGAGCCGAGCACGAGCCGGGCCAGCAGCCAGAGGCCGAACAGGTGGAAGACCAGCGCGTACACCGGCCACATCCGGCAGAAGCGGGCCCACACGAACCGCGCGGTGGTGCCGACGTGCAGTGCCGGCCCCATCGACGCGAGGTACGTGTGGGCGATGACGAACCCGCTCAGGACGAAGAACAGGTCGACGCCCAGGGCCCCCGAGGTGATGAGCGGCCCCAGCACGCCGACCACCTCCGTCACGCCGCTCATGGCGGTGAAGTGGAAGTGGAACGCCACGACCCACACGGCCGCGACGATGCGGAGGCCCGTCAGCCCCCGGATCTCACCGGAGGAGGCGGCTTGAGTGCCGGATGGGGTGGTCCGCGGGGCTGCGATCGTCACGGTGGCAGTAACTGGGGCATTCGGACCAGCGTTGCGGGTGACACCCGGACCGTACCTGGATGGCGCTCTTGGTCACTGTCCGCTCACAACGGGTTGCGGCGACCGGGTGACCGTCCTCCGGTCGGGACGGACCCGGCGCCGCCGCCGCTGGTCACGGTGGGCTACCACCGATCGAGGTGCAGCACCCGGTCGAGCGGCTCCCGCGGCGCGGGGCGGAACGTCTCGCCCGTGAAGTAGGCCGTCGGGAGCAGCACGCCCTGGCGCACGTGCGCGGGGATCCCGAGCAGCGCGGCGACCTCCTTCTCGTAGCGCAGGTGCAGCGTCGTCCAGGCGCTGCCGAGGCCGCGGGCCCGCGCGGCGATCTGGAAGCTCCACGCCGCGGGCAGCAGCGACCCCCACAGCCCGGCCTGGTTGCCCTGCGGCAGCTCCTCGCCCGCCGCGATGCAGGCGATGACGTGGACGGGGACGCGGCCCATCACCTCCGCGAGGTACTCGGCCGAGGAAGTGACCCGCTCCTGCACGGCCTGCCGCTCCTCCGTGTGCCCGGTGCCCGCGCGCGAGGCGTAGACGGGCGAGTTGCGGTAGGCGTCGAACGCCTTCGCGTAGTGCTCCCCGATGCCCGCCCGCAGCTCCGGGTCGGTGACGACCATCCAGTGCCACCCCTGCGCGTTGCTCCCGGTGGGGGCCTGCAGCGCGACCTCCAGGCTCTCCCGGACCAGGTCCAGCGGCACGGGGCGGTCGAGGTCGAGGCGCTTGCGGACCGAGCGGGTGGTGGTGAGGAGCTCGTCGGGAGCGAGGGGGAGGGTCATGCCCCGATGATGCCCCGTCAGTCGGCCGGGAGGCACTCCGCCGCGACGCGGGGGTCGCGGTCGTAGCGGTAGGCCGTGCGCTCCACCGCGCCGGTGAGGTTGCGCACGAACCGGTCGAGCGTCAGGGGGTCCCGGTAGGACGCGAGCAGCTCCTGCGTGGCCGGGCAGGCGAGCGCGGCGCGGGCGGCCTCGATGCCGGCCGGGTCGACGAACCCGGTCTCCGTCGTGCCGGAGTCGGCGACGAACCACTCCGGCGGGAGGTCCTTGTCGTGCCCGATCCGGCCGTCGGGCACCGACGTGGCGTGCGTGGCCAGCGGGTGGGTCAGGCCGACCCCGTCGAGCACCCGGGCGTCCAGCGGCGCGAGCTCCCCGGTGACCCCGAGGTTGAGCCAGGTGATGGTGTCGGGCCGGTCCGGCGTCGGGAACAGCCACCAGCGCAGCCCGTCGGGACCGGGGCCGGGCAGCGCCAGCGAGGGCCCGGGCGCCCCCGCGAGCGCGGCGACCCCCTCCGGCGCGACGGGGTGGTCGACGAAGTCCTCGGCCACGACCGGGTTCGGCCGGTCGACGATCACGACGTAGTAGAGGCGCTCGTTGGCGATCCAGTTCGGGCCGAGGGTGTCGTAGGCCGGGCGCAGCGCGAGGAACGAGACGGCCGCCCACGCCACCATCCCGAGGACGGGCACCGCGGTGCGCCGGCTGAACGGCACGGCCGCCAGCGGCAGCACCAGGCAGAACAGGGCCGGGAGCAGCATCCGGCCGTGCATGAAGTCGCCGCCCACCCGCGTCACGTACGCGGCGAGCAGCGCCGACGACACCCACGGCACGGCGACGACGACGGCCGTGGCGGTCGCCGTCGCTGTCGTAGTCGTCGCCGCCGTCGTCGCCGTCGAGCGGCGCGCGCGGAGCACCAGCAGCACCGCCGCGACGAGGCCGAGCAGCACGGGAACGGCGAGCCAGTAGGTGTCGGTCAGGTCGCGCAGGTAGTGGTAGCCCTGCCGCCAGCGCGACGTGCTCGCCTCCTTCGCCAGCGCCGTGCCCGGCACGAGCAGCCCGTAGTAGCCCGCCCGGAACACCTCGTAGGCCAGCGGCAGGGCCGCCGCGACGGCCGCCAGCGCGGCGATCCCGCGCCACCCGCGACGGCGCTCCAGCACGACGAGCGCCACGGCGACGGCCAGCCCGAACAGCGCGAGGTCGGGACGCACGAGCGGGGCCAGGCCGAGCACGAGCGCGACCGGCCACGCGCGCCCGCCACCCCCCGCCCGGTGCGCCTCCAGCCGCCGCACGAGCAGCCACCAGGTGAGCCCCAGCCAGCCCACGATCAGGCCCGTCTCGAGCCCGGAGGTGCCGAAGTCCCAGAACGGCGGCAGCGCGACCACCACCAGCGCCCCGAACGGCACCATCCACCGCTCGCTCGCGAACAGCCGCCGGGCCGCGTCGAGGGCGAGCCCCACCCCGGCCACCGAGCACACGAGCCCCAGCACCACGGCCGACCAGTTCAGCGAGGCGCCGGTCAGCCCGGGCAGCGCGAGCAGGTAGGTCCACAGCGTCGAGGTGTTGGCCTCGACGCGCTCGCCCTGGTTGAACACCGGGCCGGCTCCGGCCAGCAGCTGGCGGACCGTCCGCAGCACGATCAGCCCGTCGTCGCTCATCCAGCGGCGGTGCCAGACCATCGCGGCGAAGCCGGCCAGCACCGCGGCGTAGCCCACGGCGGTCCAGGTCGTCGTCCGGCGCAGGGGCGGTGCGGACGGGGGCGGCCCGGCGGGCTGCACCTCGACGGTCGCGCTGATGGTCGCCACCTCGTTCGGCTCGGGCTGGTCGGACGCGTCCATCGTCCCCGGCGGGTCCGCAGGGCCGGGTGGTGGGTCGAGCGGGCGGCCGTCGGCGCGCCTGCGCGGGCGTCCTAGGGTGGCGCGGTGCTCTCGCCCGCGCGGTCGGCTCCGCAGGCGCCGCACTCCCCCGTCGACCACCGGACGGCGCGCGCCGTCCTCGTCCTCGCGCTGGTGGCGCTGGTCGCGGCCGTGGCCTTCCCGCTCGCCCCGGTGCAGCAGGCGCGCGCCGAGTACGCCTGGTCGGCGGCCGAGGGCCCGGCCGCGATCCCGCTGATGCCCTACGAGCCGGTCGCGCTGACCGTCACGACGGGCTGTGACGCGGCCCGCACCGGTGGGGTGCTGCTCTCGACCGTGCCGCTGCGGCCGGACCCGGGCGCGGAGCCGCTGGACGGGCTGCGGCTGACCGCGGCCGAGGGGCGGCTGTCGGTCGTGAGCGCGGGCCGCGACCTCGGCCCGGTGGCGCTGCCCGCCGGTCCGTGCGCGATCGTGCTGACCTCCGACCCGGACCGCACCGAGGTGCTCGTCGACGGGGCACCGGTCCTGACCCGCGACGGCGACCTGCGCCCCGCCGTCGCCGGGGCGTTCTCCGACACCGACCGCGGGGTCGCGCTCGCCCTGACCGCCGACACCCGCTTCGAGACGACGATCTCTCCGCTCAAGGCCGGGATCGCCGCGGTCGGCGTGCTGGCGCTGCTCGGGATGCTCGGCGCGCTGGCGAGGCTCGACGGGCCCTCGCGGGTCCGGCTGCTGCCGCGCCGGTGGTGGCTCCCCCGCCCGGTCGACGCCGCGGTGGCCGCGCTGCTCGGGGCGTGGTGGGTGGTCGGGGCGATCACCGTCGACGACGGCTACATCAGCGGCATCGTGCGCAGCCGCGGCAGCAACGGGTTCGTGGGCAACGTCTACCGCTGGCTGAACGCGCCCGAGGCCCCGTTCAGCTGGTTCTACGACCTGACCCACCTGTGGTCGCTCGTCTCCGCCTCGACGCTGTGGATGCGCCTGCCCGCGACCCTGCTGGGGCTCGTCACGTGGCTGCTGCTCTCGCGGTCGCTGCTGCCGCGGCTGGGACCCGCGGCGCAGCGGCCGTGGCTCGCCGCGCTCGCGTTCGGCACGTGGTGGGTGCCCTACCAGCTGGGGCTGCGGCCGGAGCCGTGGGTCGCGCTGGGGCTGCTGGGCGTGCTGCTCGCCGTCGAGCGGGCGGTCGCGACCCGGCGGCTGCTGCCGGTGGCCCTCGGCCTGGTGCTCGCCGGCGCCACGACGGCGCTGACCCCGGGCGGGCTCGTCGCGTTCACCCCGTTCCTCGCGGCCGCGGTGCCGCTCGCGCGCCTGGTGCGCGCCCGACCCGCGGCCCACCGGTGGCCGCTGGCCCTCGCCGGGCTGGCCGCGCCGGCGTCGGCGGTGCTGCTCATGGTGTCCGACCAGAGCCTGGCCGCGGTGCTGGAGGCCACGCGGGTGCGGCAGCTCATCGGCGGCGGCGTGGAGTGGTACCAGGAGTACGAGCGCTACGCGCTGCTGCTGCAGCCCGACTCGTTCCAGGGCGCGATCGGGCGGCGCGCGGCCGTGCTGGTGACGGTGCTGGCCGCCGTCGGCGTCCTGGTGGCGCTGCGCCGCGGCCGGACCGGGCTCGCCACCGGCCCCGCGTCCCGGCTCGCCGTGTCGGTGCTGCTCGCGCTCGCGGTCCTGACCGCCACCCCGACGAAGTGGACGCAGCACTTCGGCGACCTCGGCGGCGTCGGGGCGGCGGTGCTGGTCGCGGGGGCCGTGGCCTGGCGGAGCGCCCCGCTGCGAGGACGCCCCCGCGCGTTCACCGCGGCGCTGGCCGCCGCCGTCGCCGTCGGGTCGCTGGTGCTCGCCGGCTACAACGCCTGGCCCTACGCCTCGGGCTGGTTCGCCCCGACCTTCTCGACGCTGCCGCCGCAGGTCGCGGGGACGGCCGTGGCGACGCTGCTGGTGGTGGCCGGGCTGGCCGTCGTCGCGGTGCTCGCCGTCCGCGTCATCGGGGCGCGGGCGGCGGACCGGGCCGAGCCGGACGTGCCGGAGCGGGTGCCCGGGCCCGTGCCGGTGCTGGCGGTCGTGCTGGTGGCGGTGCTCGCGCTGCAGGTGCTGAGCCTCGCGCGCACGGCCGTCGAGGAGCGCGACAGCTACACGCTCGCCTCCGACGCCGTGTCGACCCTGCGGGGTGCCCCGTGCGGGCTGCAGGAGCGCCTGTCGGTCGAGACCGACCCGGCCGCGGGGCTGCTGCGCGCGCGCACCGCGCCGCCCGTCCGGGGGGAACGGACCGTCGATGTCGGCGGCGCGCGCGTGCGGGGGGTCGCCGTGGCGGGGTCGTCGACGACCGCCTGGTTCGCCCTCGACCCGGCGCAGCGCGACGGCGCGCTGCCCGTCGTCGTCACGACGTCGGGGGTGCTGCGGCCCGGGGACGTGCTCCGGATGGAGTTCGGCGACGCCGCGGGCGGGGTCGTCGACGTGCGCCCCCTGACCACCGCCGCCGGCGACGTGCGCGAGCTCGCCCCGGCCGGGGCGGAGTCCGTGCGGCTCGTCATCGCCGGCGCCACGACCGGTCAGGCCGCCCTGGTGACGCTGCCCCGGGCCCCCCGCCTGACCCGCATGACCGACCTGCTCCCGGCCGGGAGCACCGCGGTCCTCGACTGGCCGGTCGCGTTCCTGTTCCCGTGCCTGGCGCCCGAGCCGGTCCGGGACGGCGCCGCCGGCCTCGCGACGTGGCGGGTCGCCCCGCCCGCCGAGGACGACTCCGGGGCGATCACCTACTCCCCCCGCTTCGGCGGACCCTTCGCCGCACCGCGGCTGCTCGTCACCGAGCGGTCGATGGCGACCTACCTCGACGGCGACCCGCTGCGCGACGCCGCGCGGGTCGTCCGGTGGGATCCGGCGGAGCCGCTGGTCAGGTCGGTGCCGGTCGTCACGTCCGAGACGGTGCCCGGCTGGGCCCGCACCGGACGGGCGCGGGTGCCCGGGCTCGATCCGGTCGGCTGACACAATGGGAGGGCACGTCACGAGCCCGACCGGAGGTCGACCCTTCCCCATGCTCACCACCCCGGACACCATCGACAGCGCTGTCGCGTCCGCCCCGTCCGGTCCGGACGCCGGGCGGATCGTCGCGCAGCGCGGCCTGTTCTTCGGCCCCTCCCCGCGGGTGCCGGAGGACCTCTACTCGCGCGTCGAGCGCGGCACGGCCCGCCGCCGGCGCAGTGGCGTCGAGCTCGGCCCGGGCAGCCTGGTGTCCACCAACACCTACTTCGGCCGGTTCCACGCCACCTACTGGCAGCGCTGGACCGACGTGCCCGCCGTCGAGGTCGACCTGGTCGTCAGCGGCACCGGGCGGGTCCGGCTGCTGGCGTCGGACACCAACAAGGTGTGGCGCATCGTCGACGCCCACGAGGCCGACGGCGCCGACGCCGAGCCGGTGCGGCTCACCGGCCCGATCGACCGCTTCCTCGACGGCGGCGGCATGTGGCTGGAGATGACCACCGAGACCGGTGAGCTCGCGGTGTCGCAGGTGCGCTGGACGGTGCCGACGACCCGTCCCGTGCCGCCCACGGACGTCGTGATCTGCACGTTCAACCGCGTCGACGACTGCCTGAACACGCTGACGGCGATGGCCGACGACCCCGGGGCGCTCGCCGTCGTCGGGCGCGTGCAGGTCGTCGACCAGGGCACCGACCCGCTGGAGTCGCGCGAGCGGTTCGTCGAGGTGTCGGCCGCGCTGGGCGAGCGGCTGCGCTACGTCCGCCAGCCCAACCTCGGCGGCGCGGGCGGGTTCACCCGCGGCCTGTTCGACGCCACCGCCGGAGCCCCGGAGGGCCACTCCGACGTCCTGCTGATGGACGACGACGTGCTGCTCGAGCCCGAGATCATGGTCCGGCTCACCGCGTTCGCGGCCAGCACGCGGCACCCGACGATCGTCGGCGGGCAGATGCTCAACCTGCTGCACCCCGGGCACCTGCACATCTCCGCCGAGTACGCCGACCCCGAGGACCTCCGCGTCGGCCTGCCCGTCACCGGCGCGCTCCAGGAGGCGTACCTGCTCGGCCTCGACGAGCACGACCTCCCGATCAACCAGGAGCGCCGCGTCGACACCGAGTACAACGGCTGGTGGTCCTGCCTGATCCCCGCCGGGATCGTGCGCGCGATCGGCTACCCGCTGCCGCTGTTCTTCCAGTGGGACGACATCGAGTTCGGCTACCGCGCCCGCGCCCACGGCTTCCCCACCGTCGCCCTGCCCGGCGCCGGCGTCTGGCACGCCGACTTCGGGTGGAAGGACTGGGACGAGTGGCACCGGTACTTCAACTTCCGCAACGGCCTCATCACCGCCGCGCTGCACACCGGGTTCTCGACGAAGCGGATCACGCGCCGCATCGGCCTGCTCCTGTCGACCTACCTCGTGTCGATGCACTACGGCCTCGCCGCGACGCTGCTGCAGGCCGTCGAGGACTTCCTGGACGGCCCGGAGATCCTGCGCGACGGGTCCGCCGCCGCGGCCGCGGAGATCCGCCGGATCCGCGCGGCCTACCCGGAGACGGTCGTGCACCCGATGTCCGAGCTGCCGAGCCAGGTGCCCGACTTCCGCGAGGCGCAGGTCGTGCGCGACGCGGGCAAGCCCGGCAACGAGCCGCTGACCTGGGCCAAGCGGCTCGCCTTCCTCCTCACCGACCGCGCCCCGCACGCCACGGGCTTCGTCCCGGCCGGTGACGCGCACTGGTGGCACGTCTCGACGTTCCGCCGCGCCGTCGTCGCCGACATGGGCGAGACGGGGTACCGCATCCGCACCCGCGACCGGGCCCGCGCGCTCGAGCTCGCGAAGCGGGGGGCGCAGGTCGTGCGGCGCGTGGTGTCCGAGGGCCCCGGCGTGGCGCAGCGCTACCGCGACGCGCAGCCCGGGCTCACCAGCCGCGCGAACTGGGCGCGGCTGTACGGGGTCGACGAGGGCTGATGCGCCTGGTGCTGGTCCGGCATGCGGAGTGCCTCGGCAACGTCGACAAGTCGGCGTACACGCGGATCCCGGACCACGCCCTGCCGCTGACGCCGGCGGGTGAGCGGCAGGCCCGGGAGGCGGGCCCGCGGCTGCGCGGCCTGCTCGGCGACGGCCCGTACGGGGTCGTCGTGAGCCCGTACCGGCGCACGCTGCACAGCCTCGCGCTGTTCGGGCTCGACCCCGTCGCCACGGTGCAGGAGCCGCGCCTGCGCGAGCAGGACTGGGGCAACCTGCAGGACGACGACGGCCAGCGGCGCCAGGAGGCCGAGCGCCACGCCTACGGCCACTTCTTCTACCGGCTCGCCCACGGCGAGTCCGGGGCCGACGTCGACGACCGCATCGCGGCGTTCCTCGGCGAGCTCGACCTGCGCCCGCCCGGCGTCGACGCGCTGCTGCTCGTGACGCACGGGCTCACGATGCGGCTGCTGGCGCGGCGGGCGATGGGCTGGTCGGTGTCGCTGTTCGAGTCGCTGTCGAACCCGGCCTGCTGCGAGGACCGCGTCCTGACCCGCGGCGCCGACGGCTGGACGCTGGACCGCCCGTTCGCCCAGTGGCGGGCCGCCGACGACGGCTCGGTGCAGTGACACCGGCCGCCGCCGCGGTTGCCCGTCAGGCGTCGAAGATGCGCTTCCAGCCCTCGCGGCCGGTGAGCTCGGGAACGGCGTCCCGGTAGCGCTGCCGCAGCTCCGGCCACACCCGCGCCACCTCGCGCAGCTGCGCGACCGACTGCTTCATCATCGCCTTGAACAGCGCCGGGTCGCGGCGGCGGAACGTGACGCCGCGGCCGTCAGGGGTCGACACGGTGGCCGAGTCGAGGCGCGAGAGGACGAACCACTGCGCCTGCTTCGACGGCACGTTGCGCTGCGGCACGACCGCGTGCGCCGGGTCCACGGGCCGCAGGTTGTGCAGCACGCTCTGCGCCAGGCCCTTGACGATCGCCAGCTTCTTCGTCGGCGGCTCCGGGAACGCCTGGGCGGCCAGCGCGTCGAGCTCGGAGAGCGGCACCTGGGTGGCCGAGTCGAGCGGGCGGCCGTCGTCGAACTCGGCCCGCTTGGCCCGGATCTCGCCCAGCACGACGGGCAGCTTCGGGAACAGCTGCTCGGGGCCGGCGAGGAAGTCGCGCAGCGCCATCTCCTGCAGCGCCATCGCCGAGTACTCCATGAGCATCAGGTGGCGCAGGGAGCGCTTGAGGGTGTCGACGAGCAGCGCGCGCGGGTTGTCGGGCCCGTGCAGCGCGGCCGCGACGAACCGGTTGCGGTAGTGGAAGTAGGCCTGCCAGTCGCTCGTGTCGTCCTTCTCCAGGAACGACATGTGCCAGATGGCGATGCCCGGCACGGTCGCCGTGCGGTAGCCCTTGCCGCGGGCCCGCAGCCCGTACTCGGCGTCGTCCCACTTGATGAACAGCGGCAGCGGCAGGCCCAGGTCCTCGGCGACCGACCGCGGGATCAGGCACATCCACCAGGCGTTGTAGTCGACGTCGGTGCGCCGGTGCAGCCACGGCGTCTGGCGCAGCGTGCGCTCGGCCAGGTCGTGGTGCGGCTCGGTGCCCGGGGCGTTGCGCCACAGGAAGGCGTTGCGGTCGACGACCTCGCCCATCGTGGAGAGCTGCGAGCGCGCCTGCAGCGAGAGCATCTGCCCGCCGACCAGCATCGGCTCGCGGCTGTAGCGCGAGAAGGCGACGGCGCGGAGCACGGAGTCGGGCTCGAGCAGGATGTCGTCGTCCATGAAGAGGATCTGCTCGCAGTCGGTGCTGCCGAGCGCCTCGTACATGATCCGGGCGTAGCCGCCGGAGCCGCCGAGGTTGGGCTGGTCGATGATCCGGAGCGTGTCGCCGAGCTTCGCGGCGACGGCGTCGAAGCCGGCCTCGTCGCGGACCTTCTTCGTGCCCTGGTCGGGGATGATCACGGCCACCACGGCGTCGAGGACGGCGGGGTCCTCCGCGATCGCGTTCAGGGTGGCGACGCAGTCGGCCGGCCGGTTGAAGGTCGGCATCCCGATCGTGACGGCCGCGCGGACCGGCGACTCCTCCGCGGCGTACCAGCCGCCGGACTCCAGCGTCAGCTCGCCGGAGTCGGTGGTGAGGTCGAACCAGTACCAGCCGCCGTCCTCGAAGGGGCGGAGGTCGAGCGCCATGTCGAGGTCGTGGTGGCCGTCGACGACCTCGCCGCCGACGAAGATCTGCGAGCCGTCGGCCTTGGTGCGGTAGACGTCGACACGGCCGGCGCCCCGGAGCTCCAGGCGGAGGTGCACCTCCGTCAGGCTCGACCAGTGGCGCCAGTAGCCGGCGGCGAAGGCGTTGAAGTACGCCCCGAACGACACCTCGCTCTGCTCCGGCACGAGCGCCGAGGTGCGGGAGACGACCCGCAGGCGGCGCGACGTGGCCGCGGTGCCGACGAGGCTGACCTCGCGCAGCGGGGCGCCCGGGAGGGGCGGCGGGGTCGTGAGGCGCAGACCCGTGCGCTCGTCGAGGTAGAGCGAGCGGACGCTCATGGGGTCGCCCGAGCGGGGGAGGATGACCCGTTGGAGCAGGCCGTTCGCGACGGTGGGGGCGTCCATGGTGGCTGCCTTCTCGACGGTCTGGGTCATGTTGGGGCGATCAGTCCTTGCTCGTCGGTTGCCTTCTTCTTCCTCAGAGGGTAGCGGCGGGGTCCTGTGCGCACTGCGGCCGGTGTCGTCCGGGCAGTGCTGCCGCGGCCATCGAAGCCCGCGGTCCAGTGTGGATTATCGCTGATCAGAGTGGTAAGATCGAACACATGTTCGACAGCGAGGTGCTCGACCTGCCCCCCGAGCAGACGCTGGGCAACACCGCGCCCTCCGGACTGTTCGGGCTCGAGCTGGAGTTCGCCACCGAGTCGCTGGGTGTTCTCTCTGACACCGAGCTCGTGGACGCCGCTGTCGGGTTCGAGCGTCTCGCCGCCTGGGCGGCTGCCCGGCAGGCCGCTGTTCTCGCCGAGTTCCAGGGACGTTCCGGGGACGGCTCTGTGCGCGCCGTCAGCGCTGCCGTGCCGTTGCGGGAGTGGGCCTCCGACGAGATCGGGATGGCGCTCACCGTGTCCCGAGGGACTGCGCAGGTGCGGTTGGCTCAGGCCCGGCGGCTCTCCGGCGTGCTCCGCCCTACCCGTGATCTGTTGGAGGGCGGGCGCTTGTGCTGGTCGCGTGCACGGCTGGTGTGTG
Source organism: Pseudonocardia broussonetiae (assembly GCF_013155125.1). Lineage (NCBI taxonomy): Bacteria > Bacillati > Actinomycetota > Actinomycetes > Pseudonocardiales > Pseudonocardiaceae > Pseudonocardia > Pseudonocardia broussonetiae. The sequence continues at coordinate 1,455,994 of NZ_CP053564.1, forward strand.
ACCGGCTCGCCCTGCTCGACGACACGCTCGCCGCCGCCGTCCAGGATCGGGTGCTGCCCGCTGCGCCGGGGCAGACCTGGGCGCAGCTCGACGCCGCCCTGCGGCGGGCGATCCTCGCGCTCGACCCGGACGGTGCTGCCGCTCGGCACCGGTCCGCTCGCGTGGAGCGGCGGGTGGACGTGTTCGCGGGTGAGGACGGGATGGCGACCTTGTGGGCCCGGCTGACCGCCCCGGACGCCGCGTCGTCCTACGCGTGGCTGACCCGGCTCGCCCGGGGTCTCGGCGCCGACGACCCGCGGACGTTGGACCAGCGCCGGGCGGACCTGCTCGCCGCCGTCCTCACCGGACGCCTGGTCCTGCGCGACCCCGCCGCCGCCGCTGACACGGTCGCTGTCGTGCCGGTGACACCGGGGAAGCCACTCATCACCGTGCTGGTCCCGCACTCCACGCTCACCGGCTTCGACGACGCACCGTGCGAGCTCGTCGGGTACGGCCCGATCCCCGCGCTACTGGCCCGGGAGGTCGCCGCCGACGCCGTGTGGCGGCGCCTGGTCAGCGACCCCCTCACCGGAACGGTGCTCGAGTACGGGCGCACCACCTACCGGCCCCCCGCCGCCCTCGCCGACCACGTCCGCGCCCGCGACATCACCTGCCGCGCCCCCGGCTGCCGACGCCCCGCCGCCACCTGCGAACTCGACCACGTCGTCCCCTGGGACCCCGGCGGGACCACCGGCGAGGACAACCTCGTCGCCCTCTGCCCCGCCCACCACGACCTCAAGGAACAACCCGGCTGGCAGACCGAACTCCGACCCGACCGCGCCCTGGAATGGACCACCCCGACCGGGCACCGCTACCGGACCGGGCGCCACGACCACCGGGTCCGCTGAGCGGGGTCAGTCCTCGACATTCTCCGTGCCGGCCAGCGCACGGCCGTCGGTGAAGTACGGGGCGATGCGGTTGTCGAACATGCTCAGCGCCGAGCCGATGGCCATGTGCATGTCGAGGTACTGGTAGGTGCCCAGGCGGCCGCCGAACAGCACGTTGGCGTTGGCCGTCTCCTTGCGGGCGAGCTCGCGGTAGCGGAGCAGCTTGGCGCGGTCGTCGGGCGTGTTGACCGGGTAGTACGGCTCGTCACCGGGCTCCGCGAAGCGCGAGAACTCGCGGACGATGACCGTCTTGTCGGTGCTGTAGGCCCGCTCCGGGTGGAAGTGCCGGAACTCGAGGATCCGGGTGAAGGGGACGTCCTCGTCGTTGTAGTTGATCACCGGCGCGCCCTGGAAGTCGGGCGTGTCGACGATCTCCTGCTCGAAGTCGAGCGTGCGCCACGACAGGGCGCCCTCCGAGTTGCCGAAGTAGGCGTCGAGCGGGCCCGTGTAGACCGTCGGGGTGCCGGTCGGGATCTGGTCGCGGACGTCGAAGTAGTCGACCTCGGTGCGCACCTCGATGTTCGGGTGGTCCGCCATCCGCTCCAGCCACGCGGTGTACCCGTCGACGGGCAGGCCCTCGAACGTGTCGTTGAAGTAGCGGTTGTCGAACGTGTAGCGCACCGGGAGCCGGGAGATGATCGACGCGTCGAGCTGCGTCGGGTCGGTCTGCCACTGCTTGGCGGTGTAGCCCTTGACGAAGGCCTCGTAGAGCGGGCGCCCGACCAGCGAGATGCCCTTCTCCTCCAGGTTCTTCGCGTCCTTGGTGTCGATCTCGCCCGCCTGCTCGGCGATGAGCGCGCGCGCCTCGGAGGGCGAGTAGGAGCGGCCGAAGAACTGGTTGATCAGCGCCAGGTTCATCGGGAACGCGTAGACCTGGTCGGCGACCTTCGCGAAGACACGGTGCTGGTAGCCGGTGAACGCGGTGAAGCGGTTGCAGTACTCCCACACCCGCGCGTTGGAGGTGTGGAAGAGGTGCGCGCCGTAGCGGTGGACCTCGATGCCGGTCTCCGGCTCGCGCTCGGAGTAGGCGTTGCCGCCCAGGTGGGAACGCCGCTCGAGCACCAGGACGCGCTTGTCCAGCTCGCTGGCCACCCGCTCCGCGATGGTCAGGCCGAAGAAGCCCGAGCCGACGATCACGAGGTCGTAGTCCGCATAGCTCACGGAGTCCACGGTAGCGGCGCGTCCGACCCCGGAGGGACGCGGCTAGGGTTGCGCCTCGATGACAGGGAGCCGCGCCGCCGAGCGGAACGATCAGGGGTGGGCACCGACGCCGGCTCCGGCGCCCCCGCCTGCCCGCTCCCGGCCCCGGCCCGCACCGGCCCTGGCCGCGGCCGCGGAGATCGCCACGGCGTTCGGCGCCGCCGCGCTCGCCGTGCAGCTGAGCCGGTCGATCGTCGTCGACCCGCTCGACCGCATCGGTCAGGTCAGCGGCCTGGCCGCGCTCGACCTGCGGTTCGTGCTCGTGGGGCTGGCCGTGGTCGCGGTGTGCGCGGCGGTCGCGCGGGCCGGTGAGGGCGCCCGCGCGGTCGTCCACCGCTGCGCGTTCGCCGCGGTGGCCGGACTGGCGACCGGGCTGGTGGCCGGCGGGATCCTGCTGGCGCTGCGCGGCACGGACTGGCCGCTGTTCGCCAACTGGGGCGACTCCGGCCAGCTCATCCGGTGGACCGACGACATCCTGGCCGGCCGCGGGGTGCCCGCCGACTACCCGCCCGCGGTCCTGCACCTGCTCGCGCTGTCGGCCGACCTGACCGGCGCCTCCGCGGCCGAGGCGCTGCGGGCCGCGCAGGTCGTCGGCACCGCGGTCTTCGGGCCGCTCGCCTACCTGGCCTGGCGTCTGGTGCTGCCGGCCGGATGGGCGCTCGTGGTCACCCTCGTGGCGGGCTTCCCGCTGCTGGAGCCGTACAAGCCCTACACGACGGTCGTGCTGGTCGTGCTCGTGCCGGTGACGATCGCCTTCCTGTCGAGCCTGCGCCGGGCGGCCGACCTGTCCTGGGGCCGGATCGCGCTGGTCGGGCTCGGCACGGGCGCGGCGCTCGGGGTGCTGTTCCTCGTCTACTCGGGGTGGTTCCTGTGGTCGGCGCCCGGCGCGGTCGTCGCGGTCGGGGTGCTCCTCCCCTGGCGCGCGGCCGCGCTGCGCGGGCTCGCGATGGTGGGCCTGGCGCTGGCCGCGCTGGTCGTCGTCGCGCTCCCCCACCTGGTCGGGCTGCTGTCGGCCGCGGGGAGCGTGCAGGACCGCTACTTCTACTTCGACACCTTCGTCGAGCCGGCCTACATCGCGATGTGGCGCAACGACCTCGCCGGTGACGTCGGCCCGTGGCCGCCGCCGGGCGAGCTCGCGGGCGTCGGCGTGTTCACCCTGCTGCTCGTGCTCGGGCTCGGGGCCGCGATCGCGCTGGGCGGACGGCGGACCGCGGTGCTGACCGCGGCGCTGCTGATGGCCGGGGCCTGGGTCCTGCGGTTCTTCTTCGCCGCGCAGATGTACGAGACCCAGACGGTGCAGCTCTACCCGCGCACCTCGGCCGAGATCCTGTTCTGCCTGCTCGTGCTGTCGGTCCTGGCGGTCCGGTACGCGCTGCAGCGGGTCACCCTGCCGTCCGGCACGCCCGTGACGCTCGGCGTCCTCGCCGCCGCGCTGCTGCTCGCCCTCTCGATGGGGTCCTCGCTCGCCGACCGGTACCTGCCCCGCGACGACGGGTCCACGGCGCTGCTCGCCTACGTCGCGCAGCTCGTGCGCCAGCCGGACGGGACCTGCCCCGACTACGGCACCGGCTGCGCCGCCACCCCCGCCGAGCTGCTGGCACGCGACGAGCCGGTTGATGGCTGAGCTCCTCGCGGCGTGGCTCCCGGCACTGCCGGCCGCGCTGGTCGCGGTGGCCTGGTGCGTGCTCCCCGGGCTGCTCGTCACGACGGCCCTCGGGCTGCGGGGCGTCCTCGCCTGGGGCACCGCGCCCGCCGTGTCGGTGGCGACGGTCGCGGTCGGCGCCGTCGTCGCGTCGGCCGCCGCGCTGCCGTGGTCGCCCCTCGTCGCACTCGTCCCGGCCCTCGCGCTCGCCCTGCTCCTCGCCGCCGCCCGGTGGGGGCGCGCCCGGCTGCGGCTCAGGCGGGACGCGCCCGCGCCCCCGCCGCCCGCCCGGGACGGCACCCCCGTCACGCTGGCCGCGATCGCGGGGCTCGCCGTCGCCGCGCTGGTCGGGGCGTTCACGGTGGTCGACGGCATGAGCCTGCCGACGGCGCTCTCCCAGACCTACGACGCCGTGTTCCACTACAGCGCCGTCGCCCGGATCGTCGCCGAGGGCGACGCGTCGTCGCTGACGCTCGGCACACTGACATCGCCGGGCGCCGTCGCAGCCTTCTACCCGGCGGCCTGGCACGACCTGGTCTCGCTCGTCGTCCTCACCGCGGGCGCCTCGGTCCCGGTCGCCTCCAACGCCGTGGCCGGGGTGATGGCCGCGGTCGTGTGGCCGCTGAGCTGCACCGCGCTGGTCCGCGTCGTCGCCGGTCCGTCGTGGGCCGCGGTGGCCGCGGCTCCGGTGCTGGCCACCGGGTTCATCGCGTTCCCGTGGTCGCTGCTCAGCTTCGGCGTGCTGTGGCCCAACCTCGTCGGCATGAGCCTGGTGCCCGCCGTGCTCGCCGTGGTCGTCGCCGCGGTCGGGCGCGAGGCGGTCGGTCCCCTCACCCGGGCGCGCGCGGTCGTCCTGCTGCCGGTCCTGCTCGCCGGCCTGGCCCTCGGCCACCCGAGCACGGTGTTCAGCCTCGCGGTGATCGGCGCGTTCCCGGTCGGCTGGTCGTTCGCGCGGATGCTCGGCCGGATGCTCCGGGCGGGGCGGTGGGCGGTGGCGGTGCCGGCCGGGCTGGCCGCGGTCGCGGTGGTCACCGCGGTCGTCGGGTGGCTCCTCACCTCACCGGTCTTCGACGACGTCCGGTCCTTCGACTGGCCGGCGTTCGTGACGCCGCTCGACGCCGTCCGCGAGACCGCGCTCGGCGCCACCAACAGCAAGGGCCCGGCGTGGGTCGTGTCGGTCGTGGTGCTCGTCGGCCTGGTCGCCGCGCTGTGGCGGCCCGGGTACCGCTGGCTGGTGCCCGCCCACCTGGCCTCGGCGACCCTCTACGTGCTGGCCGCCTCCTCCGAGTCGCCGCTGACCGCCGCCATCACGGCGTTCTGGTACAACGACTCGTACCGGCTCGCCGCGATGATCCCGGTCACCGGGGTCCCGCTCGCCGTCGTCGGGCTGCTCGCCGTCGGGGCCCTGCTGGGCCGCCTGCCCGGCCTGTCCCGGATCGGCACCGATGGACTCACCGCCCTGGCCACCGTCGCGGTGCTCGTCGGCTCGGGCGGCATGTACGCCCGCACGCACGCCTCCTTCGTCGACGACTCCTACCTCGCCGTCCCCGCCGGCCGGTCCGAGCTCGTCGACCCGGCCGAGCGCGCCTTCTACGACCGGGTCGCCGCGATCGTCCCGCCCGACGCGGTGGTGGCGCAGAACCCGTGGACGGGCAGCGCCCTGCTCTGGGCGCTCACCGGCCGCGAGGTGCTGTTCCCGCACCTCACCGGCGACTGGACGGCCGACCAGGACCTCATCGGGCGCCACCTCGACGACGTGCAGGCCGATCCGGCGACCTGCGCCGTCGTCACGCGCTCGGACGTGCGCTACCTCCTGGTCGGCAACGCCGACTTCTGGCCGGGCGACGCGCGCAGCCTGGAGTACCCGGGCCTGGCGAGCCCGGACCCGCGCAGCGGCTTCGAGCTCCTGGCGTCCGACCGGTTCGGCAACGCCCTGTACCGGGTGCCCGCCTGCGACCCGGCGGCGGGCTCACCGGCCGACGGGTGACGGCGCCGCGGGCGGGCTACCGGCCCGGCGCGGTCAGCACGTCCCCGCACGAGCCGCGCGGCGCGCTCCGCACCGCCAGGTCGGCGGGCAGCGCGGTGCTGGCCCGGTACGCGCGGAGCGCCTCCAGGTCACCGGGGCCCAGTGCGTCGAGCCGGACCAGGTCGGTCACCCCCGACGGGCTCGTGCCGATCTCGACGTAGTCGGCGGCGATCCGCGGGTCGTCGGCCAGGCCGGTGAGCCGCGCCCAGTCCGGGTTGATCGTGATGAACGTCGGGCGGACCTCGTCGACGACGTGGTCGCGCAGGCCGGCGGTGTCGCCCGCCGCCCAGTACCGCGCGATGCGGGAGTCGGCCAGCCCCACCAGGTCCACGATCGGCAGCCCGCCGACCAGCGCGGCCCCGCCGATGTCCGGCGCGAGCAGGACGTGGTCGCCGCCGCCGAGCACGGCGGAGTAGCCGGTGAACGCCACCCCCGTGTTCTGCGCGACCACGCACAGCGGAGCGGTCGGGGCGGCGCGGACGGAGCGCACCCCGTCGACGAACGCGGCGCCGGTCGGGACCACGGCCGCCGCGGCGAGGACGGCCACGACCACCCGGCCGCGGACCGGCAGGCCGGGCAGCACCTCGGCCGCCGCGACGCCCACGGCCAGCGCACCCAGCGGCCACACCGGCGTGGCGAACCGGAGCTGCCCCATCCAGTCGCCCTCCAGGACGCCGAAGGCCGCGACGGCGAGGGCGAGCGGGACCAGCAGCACGACCAGCCCCCGACGCGTCGGCGAGGGCCGCAGCACCGCCACGCCGACCACGACGGCACCGAGCACCGCGGCCAGCCACCCGACGTAGGACACGATCTCCCCGGGTCGGGCGAGCTCGGCGGGGCCGGGCAGGCCCTGCGACTTCGCGAGCGCCGTGTTCGGCAGCCACTCGCCGAACGTGACGAGCCGCCAGGCGAGGTAGGCGCCGGCAGGCACGGCGAATGCCACGGTCCCGGCCAGCACGACGCGCACGGCGCGGCCGAGCTCGGCGCGGCGCAGCAGGAGCAGCACCGTCAGCGGCAGCGCCACCGCGTAGACCAGGCCGTCGGGCCGCGTCAGCGCCGCGACCGCCGCGAGCAGCCCGCACCCGACGGCGGAGCGGACGTCCGGCAGCCCACCGGCGGCCGTGGCCCGCACCAGCACGGCTGCGATCGCGACGGCGCACAGCGCGAGCAGGGAGTTCTCCAGCCCCGACATCGTCCAGACGACGAACGACGGCACGGCCGCCGTGACGGCGCCGGCGACGACCGCGACGGCCACGGGGCGACGGCAGAGCACGGAGGTGACGGCCAGGAAGCACGCGAACACGCCCGCCACCAGCACCAGCGCCAGCAGCTTCGGGAACGCGACGTGGTCGGGGACGCCGAACCACGCGCCGCGGTCGAACAGCCCGACGAGCCGGCCGACCGCCAGCAGTGCCAGCCAGGCCGGGTTGGAGTACCCCTCCACCACCTCGGCGCCGGGCTGCAGCACCGGCCCGGCCCCGGTCGTGATCGAGCGGGCGTAGGCGAAGGTGATGGCGGCGTCGTCGACGATCCAGCGGCCGTACAGCAGGGCGTGCAGCCCGACGAGCAGCGTAGGCACGCCGACGGCGACGGCCCGGCCCGCCCGGCCGACCCGGGTGGCGGGTCCGGGCTCGACGGCCACGACGTCCGGGCGCTCTGCCACCTGTGTCACGCCCGCCATCCTCCCCGACGGGTCAGCGACCGCCGAAGGCGTGCCGCGCGAGGGCGCGCATCCCGTCGCGCTGCCCGCTGCGCAGGGCCACCGGCAGCCGGACCAGCGCGTTGAGCCGCGAGGACGTGTGCCGGCGCGCGGCGCGCGCCGCGCGCGGCCAGCCGCGGGCCGCCATCCGGTCGGCGGAGTCGAGGAAGAAGCCGCGCTCCTCGGCGAAGCGGCGGCCGTCGACGGCGTGCGCCGAGGAGACCGACCCGCCGTGGCGGCGGTAGCGGAAGCACGTCGTCGGCTCGACCAGCAGCGACTCGCCGGCCAGCACCAGGTCCAGCACGAGCGCGAGGTCCTGCACCACCGACAGGCCGGGGCGGAAGCCGGTGCGCTTGAGCGGCCCGGACCGCCAGCAGATCGACGGGAAGTAGAGCCAGTTGCCGCGCAGCAGGCTCGCCGCGAGCTCCTCGCCGGCGAGCACGGTCGGCGCGGTGACCCGCGGGGCGTAGACCCAGCGCTTGGAGACGTCGACGAGCGTGCGGGTCGGCACGCCGTCCCCGTCGACGACCTCGACCCCCGGCTGCACCATGGCGACGTCCGGGTGCGCGGCGTGGGCGCGGCGGACGGTGCCGACGTGGCCCGGCAGCATCAGGTCGTCCATGCCGATGACGACGGCCAGCTCGTGCTCGACGAGGTCGACGCAGCGCTGGAAGTTGCGGTTGATCCCCAGGTTGCGCTCGTTGCGCAGGTACCGGACGCGCGGCTCGCCCAGGCCCTCGCACCAGGCGGCGAGCCCCTGGTCGGGCAGGTCCCCCGAGTCGTCGACGATCGTGAGCCGCCACTGCGGGTCGTCCTGGGCGAGGACGCTGCGGACGGTGTCCTGCACGAGGTCGAGCCGCCCGTAGTGGGGCAGCATGACGTCGACGATCACCGCTCGACGGTCGGCAGCGCGCCGCCGTCCCCGGTGGAGACGACCGGCTCCGGCACGATCCCCCGCTCGCGGTTGACCAGCTCCGCCTCGCGGATGGCGACGGTGCGCGCCAGCTCGGTGTAGCGCCGGTCGACGACGCGGAAGCGCTGGTAGAAGCTGAACATGCCGGCCATGAACGCCACGACCAGCGCGTAGAGCACGAGGTCGGTGCCGCGGCCGACGCCGAGCACGCGCGCGACCGCGGTGAGGTCGTCGGGCCGCATGACGGCGTAGATGTTGGCGATCGCGAACAGCACGAGCGCGATGCGCTTGCTGGCCTGCACGTAGACCGCGCCGCTGCTCCGGACGAACAGGAACAGCACGGCCACGACGGCCACCACCAGGATGATCTGGATCAGCACGGCTCAGCCTCCCCGCTGGCGGACCGACAGGTCGAACAGGATGTTGACGCCGTTGAGCAGCGACTGGCCCTTGCTGCGCGAGTACTCGGTGTACCGGATCGACACCGGCACCTCGCGCACCCGCCAGGACGACCGGCCGAGGTAGGACACGATCTCCGACGCGTGCGCCATCCCGTTCATCGTGATCTGCAGGTCGTCGGCGACCGGGCGCGTGAGCACGCGCAGGCCGTTGTGGGCGTCGGTGAGCTTGAGCTTGCGACCCGCCGGGCTGAGCAGCACCGCGGTGCGCAGCACGATCCGCTTGAGCAGCGGGACGGACTCGGCGTTCTCGGCGAACCGCGTGCCGAGCACCACGTCGGCGGCACCGGAGCGGGCGACCTGGACCATCGTCGAGGCGTCCTCCAGCCGGTGCTGGCCGTCGGCGTCGAACATGACGAAGTACCGCGCGCCGGGCTGGGCCCTGGCGTAGGTGAGGCCGGTCTGCAGCGCGGCCCCCTGGCCGAGGTTGACCGGGTGCCGGACCAGGTGGGCGCGGGTGCGCAGCACCGCCTCGACCGACCCGTCCCGGCTGCCGTCGTCGACGCAGACGACGTTCGGGAACACCACGAGGGTCTGGCGGACGACCTGCTCCAGGACCTGCGCCTCGTTGAAGACCGGGATCACGACCCAGACGTCGTCGTTGACCGGACCGGGGTCCACCACGACCAGCTCCTCCCGCTGCCTGCGGCCGTCAACCTACCCGCGGCACCCCGGCGTCCACGCCCGGGTGGCCCGCGCGCAGGGCGCGCAGCACCCCACCTGCCAGTACGGCGACGACGACCGCGGGGCCCACCAGCTGCGCGACGAGCGCCGCCGTGACGGGGGCGACGGGCAGCACCAGCAGCCCCAGGAACACCACGGTCCCCGCCGCCCACGCGACGGTGACGACCCGCTGCTGGCCCAGCGCGACGAGCGTCGGCTGCACGACCATCGCCACCAGCATCAGCATCGTCGCCGCCCCGAGCAGGGTCAGCACGGTGACCGTCGGCCGCTCGGCGGTGTTGAACAGCACCTCGGCCGCCCACGGTCCGAGCACGGCGCACCCGACGACCCCGACCGCGCCGACCCCGAGCACCAGCCCGACCACCTGCTTGAGCCGCCGCTCCAGCTCGGCGCGCTGCCCGAGGGTGGCCGCGCGGGTGAGCTTGGGCAGCAGGACCGCCTGGACGGGCGCGAACAGGAACAGCGGGATCCGCGCCAGCACGAACGTGGAGCCGAACACCGTCGCGGCGACGAGGTCGTCGGGCGAGCGGTAGGTGACGACGACCGGCGCCAGGTTGGCCACGAGCTGGCTCAGCGCCACGGCCACCATCAGGTACGCCAGCGAGCGGCCCATCCGCTCGGGCACCGGGCCCGTCGCGCGCGGCAGCCGGACGGTGCCGGCCACGCTCAGCGCCGCGAGGGCCGAGCCGAGCGCGAACGCCATCCCGTAGGCCGCGGGCTCGGTGACCGCCAGCGCGACCAGCCCCAGACCGGGCAGCAGCCGCACCGCCCCCTCGACGTAGAGCGTGCGGGCGTAGGCGGTGAAGCGCTGCTGCCCGCCGAGCACGCCCCGCGCCCAGTAGACGGCCGCCGACCCGGCGATCGCCACCAGCAGCGCGACGAGCAGGCCCACGCGCCCGTCGAACACGCGGTGCAGCACCAGCGGCCAGGCGACCAGGACCGCCACCACGAGCACGGCCAGGGACCGGAACGCGAACGCGGCGGCGCGGCGGGCGACCGGCCGCACCGGCTCGCCGCGGGCGACGGCCGCGCTCACCGCGCGGCTCGTCTCCTGCTCCAGCGCCGCGAACACGCCCGGCCCGACGATGTTCACGACCAGGTAGAGCGAGATCAGAGCGCTCAGCGCGCCGGCGTCGGCGGGGCCCTCGAAGACGTGCCCGACCACCGCGACGAACGCGTAGCCGGCCACACCGAGGACCCCGAGTCCCAGGGCCAGGTGCAGCGCGGTGCCCATCCGTCCGCTGCGCGTCACCCGGTCCACGGTAGTGCGCAGCGGCGCGGGCTCAGATCCGGGCGAGCGTCACGAACTCGTTGTAGGGGAAGACCTTCCCGGCCGGGCGCGGGAACGGGAACGAGTACTGGCGGTCCACCGTCAGCCCGACGGACGTGCACAGCGCCGCGACCTCGGGGAAGCCGCAGAACCGCACGTGGGTGGCGTCGGTCGTGTAGCCCTTCTCCTGCGGCGTGATCAGCACGACCTTGCCGCCGGTGCGGACGAACGGCAGGTAGGTGCGCAGGAGGCCGAGCGCGTCGTCCTCGGTCATGTGCTCCACCACGTGGGCCAGCAGCAGGCTGTCGAACGCACCGGGGCGGGCGTGCGGGCTCGCCGCGAAGCCGTCGGGCGTGTAGGCCTCGTACCCGCGCTGCACCGCCATGGCCACCGAGGACGCGTTGTGGTCGACGCCCACCCCGTTGCCGTCGAGGTGGGCGAGGTTACGGCCCAGGCCGCAGCCGATGTCGAGGGTGCGGCCCAGCGCCAGGAGGCGGATGTTCCAGCGGTAGGGCGCCTGCACGTCGAGGCGCTGCTTCCACCCCGCGCTCTCCATCGTGGCCAGGCGCTCGGTGTAGTCGGGCGCATCGGTCCCCGGACGGGGTTCGGGTGCGGTCACCCGGCCAGTGTGCCGCGAACCACGCGGCGCGGCGGAACCGGTCCCCTGCGAGACTCGCCGTCGTGAAGATGGTGGAGACGTCGATCCCCGGGCTGCTGCACGTCGAGCTCGCCCTGCACACCGACGAGCGCGGCTGGTTCAAGGAGTCCTACCAGCGCGCGAAGCTGGAGGCCGCGGGCTTCCCGCCGTTCGAGCCGGTGCAGAGCAACGTGTCCTTCAACGCCGATGTGGGCGTCACCCGCGGCATCCACGCCGAGCCGTGGGACAAGTACATCTCGCTCGCCAACGGCCGCGCGTTCGCGGCGATCGTGGACCTGCGACCCGGGGAGTCCTACGGCCGCGTCGAGACGTTCGACATGGACCCGGGCATCGCGCTGTTCGTGCCCCGGGGCTGCGGCAACAGCTACCAGACCCTCACCCCGGACGTCATCTACACCTACCTGGTCAACGAGCACTGGTCGCCGGACGCGCAGTACACCCTGATCCAGGCGTTCGACCCGGCGCTGGGCATCGACTGGCCGATCGGGCCCGAGGACGCGATCCGCTCGGAGAAGGACCGCCACCACCCCCGGCTCGCCGAGCTGGCCACGGGGGTGCGCTGACGTGCGGGTGCTCGTGCTCGGGGCGAACGGCCAGGTCGGCCGCGCCCTCACCGCCGCGCTGCCCGACGCCATCGGGCTCACGCGCGCGCAGTGCGACGTCGCCGACCCCACCGGCGTCGACTGGGCCGCGTTCGACGTGGTCGTCAACGCCGCCGCGTACACGAAGGTCGACGCCGCGGAGACCCCGCAGGGCCGCGTCGACGCGTGGCGGACCAACGCGGGCGGGCCGGCCGCGCTCGCCGCACGAGCCCGGGCGCACGGCACCACGCTCGTGCACCTGTCGAGCGAGTACGTCTTCGACGGCACCCACGACGGCCCGATCCCGGAGACCGCCCCGGTCGCCCCGCTGGGCGCGTACGGCGCCTCGAAGGCGGCGGGCGACGTCGCCGTCGTCGCGGGGGTGGAGCGGCACTACCTCGTCCGCCCGACGTGGGTGGTCGGCGACGGCGCCAACTTCGTGCGCACGATGCTCGGCCTCGCGGGCCGCGGGATCGAGCCGACGGTGGTGTCCGACCAGATCGGGCGCCCGACGTTCGCCGTGGACATCGCCGCCGCGATCGTGCACCTCGTGACGACCGGTGCGCCGTTCGGCACCTACCACCTCACCGGTGGCGGCGAGCCGGCCTCGTGGGCCGACGTCGCCCGCGCCACCTACGCGCTCGCCGGCCGTTCCGAGCTGCGGGTCACCGGCACGAGCACGGCCGAGTACTTCGCCGACAAGCCCGGGACGGCCCCGCGCCCGCTCAACAGCGTGCTGGACCTGGGCCGCATCGAGGCGGCCGGCGTGGTCGCCCCCGACTGGCGGCAGCGGCTGGCGGAGTACGTCAGCGCGCCCTGAGGGGCTCCCACCAGGCGCGGTTGTCGGCGTACCAGGCCACCGTGTCGGCGAGGCCCTGCTCGAACGGCACCTGCGGGGCGTACCCGAGCTCGTCGGCGATCTTCGACCAGTCGACGCTGTAGCGCCGGTCGTGGCCCTTGCGGTCGGCCACCTGCTCGATCATCGAGTCGTCGGCCCCCACCGCGGCCACCAGGCGGTGCGTCAGCTCGCGGTTGGTCAGCTCGGTGCCGCCGCCGATGTTGTAGACCTCGCCGTCGCGGCCCTTCTCGGCGACGAGCTGGATGCCGCGGCAGTGGTCGTCGACGTGCAGCCAGTCGCGCACGTTGAGGCCGTCGCCGTAGAGCGGCACCTTCTTCCCGTCGAGCAGGTTGCTCACGAACAGCGGGATGACCTTCTCGGGGAACTGGTGCGGCCCGTAGTTGTTCGAGCAGCGCGTGATGCAGACCGGCAGGCCGTGGGTGCGGTGGTAGGAGCGGGCCAGCAGGTCCGACGACGCCTTCGACGCCGAGTACGGCGAGTTGGGCTCCAGCGGGTGGGTCTCCGGCCACGAGCCCTCGTCGATCGAGCCGTAGACCTCGTCGGTGGAGACGTGCACGAACCGGCCGACCTCCGCGTCCAGCGCGGCCTGCAGCAGCACCTGCGTGCCGACGACGTTGGTGGAGACGAAGTCGGCCGCGCCGGTGATCGAGCGGTCGACGTGCGACTCCGCCGCGAAGTGCACCACCACGTCGGTGCCGGCCATCACGTCGGCGACGGCGGCGGCGTCGCGGATGTCGCCGTGGACGAACCGCAGCCGCTCGTCGGCCTCGGGGAGGTTGGTCAGCGTGCCGGCGTAGGTGAGCAGGTCGAGGACCACCACCTCGGCGCCGGCGAACGCCGGGTAGGCGCCGCCCAGCAGCGACCGCACGTAGTGCGATCCGATGAACCCGGCACCGCCGGTGACGAGGACCCGCATGCTCATGCCTTCCGGTGTGCGTCGGCCACGGCCATGACGTACTCGCCGTAGCCGGACTTGCCCTGCGCCGCGCCCAGGGCGTAGCAGGCGTCGGCGTCGATCCAGCCGCGCTCGAGCGCGATCTCCTCCAGGCAGGCGATCCGCACGCCCTGCCGGTGCTCGAGCACCTGCACGTACTGCCCGGCCTCGAGCAGCGAGTCGTGGGTGCCGGTGTCGAGCCAGGCGAACCCGCGGCCGAGGTCGACCAGCCGGGCGGCGTCCTTGTCGAGGTACGCGCGGTTGACGTCGGTGATCTCCAGCTCGCCGCGCGCCGAGGGCGTCAGGCCGCGGGCGACGTCGACCACGCGGTCGTCGTAGAGGTAGAGCCCGGTGATCGCGCGGTTGCTGCGCGGCTTCGCGGGCTTCTCCTCGATGTCGGTCAGCCGCCCGTCCGCGTCGGCGACGCCCACGCCGTAGCGCTCGGGGTCGCGCACCGGGTACCCGAACAGGACCGCGCCGTCGTCGCCGCGCTCGACGTCGGCGATGCAGGCGCGCAGCGTGTCGGCGAAGCCGGGCCCGTGGAAGATGTTGTCGCCGAGTACGAGCGCCGTGGCGTCGCCGTCGATGTGGTCGGCGCCGATGAGGAAGGCCTGCGCGATGCCGTTCGGCTCGGGCTGCGCGGCGTAGGACAGCCGCAGGCCCAGCTCGGCCCCGTCGCCCAGCAGGCGGCGGAACATCGACTGCTCCTCGGGCGTGGTGATCACCAGGATGTCCCGGATCCCGGCCAGCATCAGCACCGAGAGCGGGTAGTAGATCATCGGCTTGTCGTAGACGGGCAGCAGCTGCTTCGACACCGCGCGGGTGATCGGGTGCAGCCGGGTGCCGGCGCCGCCGGCCAGGATGATGCCCTTCACGCGTACACCGCCACCGTCAGCGCGGCCAGCCAGGCCAGCGCGAGCACCTGAAGGACCCGGTCGCCCAGGGCGATCTCCTCGGGCTCACCGCCGTTGCCGTTGTCGACGTCCACCGCGTACCGCAGCACCGCCACCACGAACGGCACGATCGAGATGGCCGACCAGATCGGGTTGTGCTGGGTCTCGCGGATCTCGAAGGCCCACAGGCTGTAGGTCGTGATGAGGACCGTCGCCGACAGGCCCCACACGAACCGCAGGTAGGACGCCGAGTAGCTCTCCAGCGACTTGCGGATCTTCGCGCCGGTGCGCTCGGCCAGCATCATCTCGGCGTACCGCTTGCCGGCGACCATGAACAGCGAGCCGAACCCGGCGACGAGCAGGAACCACTGCGACAGGCCGATCGAGGTGGCCGCACCGCCGGCGATCGCCCGGAGCAGGAAGCCCGACGCGACGATGCAGATGTCGAGGACGGGCTGGTGCTTGAGCCAGAAGCAGTACGACAGCTGCACGACGACGTACACGGCGAGCACGACCACGAGCTGCACGCTCGCGACCAGCGAGATCGCGACGGCGGCCAGCAGCAGGACGACCGCCACCGCGACCGCCAGGCGCGGCGGGACGATCCCGGCGGCGATCGGGCGGTGGCGCTTGGTGGGGTGAGCGCGGTCGGCCTCGACGTCCTTCGCGTCGTTGACCAGGTAGATCCCGGACGCGGCCAGCGAGAACGCCACGAACGCGACGGCGAGCTGCAGCCCGATGCCGGGCCGGAGCAGGTCGCCCGCCGCGAACGGGGCGGCGAGCACGAGCACGTTCTTGACCCACTGCCGCGGGCGCATCGTCTTCAGCACCCCGCGCGCCACGGCCGCCGGCGTGCGCTGCGGAGCCACGTCCGTGGCCGGCGTGTCGGTGCTGGTCATCGGGATCTCCTCCGGGTGGCGCGGCGGGCTCCCGCGGCCACGGCGGCGCCGAGCAGGGAGCCGGCGACGACGTCGCTGGGGTAGTGGACGCCGAGCACGAGCCGCGACAGCGCCATCGGCGGCACCAGCACCGCGACCAGGGGCCGCCCGACGAGCGCGCCGAACAGGACGGCCGCGGCCGTGGTCGACGTGGCGTGCGCGGACGGGAAGCTGAGCTTCGACGGGACGCCCACCCGGACCTCGACGGTCGGGTCGTCGGGCCGGGGCCTGCGCACCACGCGCTTGACCCCGATCGACGCGCCGTGGGCGAAGGCGACGCCCGCGGTGGCGACGAGCCACTCGCGCCGGCGCGGGGGGTCGAGCAGGGCGCCCGCGGCGCCGAGCGCGAGCCAGCCGGCGGCGTGCTCGCCGAACAGCGACATCCCCCGGGCCACGCGCACCACGGCCGGCGGGCCGACGGTGCGCTGCACGGCGCTCAGCGCGCGCACCTCGAGGGCGCGGACATCGGGCTGGGCCACGACGGGGCCTCCAGGGGTGCCGGCGGGGGCGGACCACCGGCCGATCGGGGTTGCTCGGGCGTCGGCGATCCTACGCGGGCCCCTCAGAACCACCGTTCGAGCACCAGCGCCAGGCCGTCCTCGCCGTTGGTCGCGGTGATCTCGTCGGCCACGTCGTGCAGGACGGGGTGGGCGTTGCCCATCGCCACGCCGTGCCCGGCCCAGCGCAGCATCTCCAGGTCGTTGGGCATGTCGCCGAACGCGATGACGTCGGCGACGTCGACGCCGAGCCGCCCGGCCACCTCGGAGAGCCCGGTGGCCTTGGTGACGCCCGGCGGGGAGATCTCGACCAGGCCCCCGGGGTGGGAGAACGTGAGGTCGCCGATGTGCCCGACGACGGGCGCCAGCGCCGCGACCATCGCCTCGCTGCGCAGCTCCGAGCACCGCACCAGCATCTTCACGGCCGGCGCGGTGAGCAGGTCGGAGCGCTCGGTGATCGCGTTGTCGGAGTCGGGCCAGGCGTGCCGGTAGGCGGGCTCGGCGACGAACGCGTCCCGGTCCTGGGCGCTCGTGCCGACCCGCTCCACCGCCAGCCCGCTCGTGGGTAGCACGTCGGCGACGGCCTGCGCGATGTCGGCCAGCGCGGCGGGCTCCAGGGTCTGCGACCACAGCACGCGGTCCTCGACGGCGTCGTAGAGCACGCTGCCGTTGGCGCACACCGCGAGCCGCCCGACCCCGACGGCCGCGACGACCGGCGGGATCCAGCGCGGCGGCCGCCCGGTGACCAGCACGAAGCCGACACCCGCCGCGACCGCCCGCCCGATCACCGCGGCGGCGCGGGGGGTGACCTGGTCGTGGGGGTCCAGCAGCGTGCCGTCGACGTCGGACGCGACCAGTCGGGGAGCCTGCACCCCTCCCACCCTACGGAGTGGGTGCGGCCTCCGGCTCGTCCAGGCGCACCGGCATGAGCAGCGAGAACGCGTCGGCGGAGCGCAGGGCCACCGGCGCGAGCGGGCCGTCGAGCTCGAGGCGCAGCGGTCCGGGACCCCCGGCGTCGACGGCCTCCAGCAGGAACTCCGCGTTCACCCCGACGCCGTCGTGCCCGGCGCCGACCACCAACCGGCCCGCGCCGTCGACGGCGAGCACCGTCACCTGCGCCCCCGCGACGCGGCGCGTGCCGCCCGCCGCGACCGCGGCCCGCAGCTCGGCCGCCTCCACCGCGACCCCGCGGTCCGAGGGGGCGGGCAGCAGGCGCCGGTGGTCCGGGAACGCGCCCTCGACCAGCGGGTGCGCGGTGCCGCCGACCGTCACCGCGGCGTCGTCGACGCGCAGGACGCCGTCGCCCGCGGGCAGGTCGGGCGGCACGACGACCGACCGCGCCGGCCCGTCGAGGGCCAGCACGGGCACCGAGGCGACGGCGACGCGGTAGCGGTCGGTGGCGACGACGGTGAGCACCTCGGGCCCGACGTCGAGCAGCACGCCGTGCAGCACCGGGAACTCCGGGTCGGAGCCGACCGCGAACCGGACGGTGCGCAGCGCGGCGGCCAGTGCGGGGGCGTCGACGGTGACGGTGGTGGGGGTGGTCGGGGTGGTCGGGGTCACGGGGGTCTCCTCCGGGGCGAGCAGGTCGCGGACGGTGGAGAGCTCGCGGCGCGCGGCGGCCACACCCTGTTCGAGCCGGTGCAGGTGCCCGGCCAGCAGGGCGTCGACGGCGTCCGGGTCGTGGCGGTGCGCGAGCACCTCCCGGATGCCGGCGAGCGGCATCCCGACCCGGCGCAGCGACGCCACCAGGCGGGCGACGACCAGCTGCTCGGGGGCGTAGCTCCGGTAGCCGCTGCGCGGGTCGACGTGCGCGGGCCCGAGCACCCCGGCGCCGTCGTAGAAGCGCAGCGCGCTCACCGTCAGGCCCGACGCCCGGGCCATCGCCCCGATCCCCCGCCAGCTCTCCACACCGCTCACCGTGGAGCCTCGACCTCCTCGAGGGTCAAGGGCGGCACCGTCGTGACCGTCAGGGCGGCGTCGAGCCCGGTGAGCGCGAGCACCCGTGCGGGCGCGGACCCCTCCGCGACGACCACGGACACCCGCCCGCCCGCGCCGGCGAGCAGGGCGACCCCGGCGCTGCTGAGGTAGCGCAGCCGGGTGAGGTCGACCACGGCGTCCTCCCCCGCCTCGCGCAGGGCGGCGGACACGCGGTCGCGGCCGCCCACGTCGAGGTCACCGCGCAGCACGAGCTCGGGGCGGTCGTCCGGCCGGGTCCGCCGCTCCACGGAGAGCTCCGCCCCGGCGGGCGGGGCCGGGCGCACGGCCGGCGGGCGCCCGGGCTGCTCGGGACCGGGTGGCACGCGGAACAGCACCGTCGTGCCGGAGTCGCGGCGGTCCAGCACCATCCCCTCGGTCAGCCGGTCCATCACCCGCAGGCCGTGCCCGCGGTGCCCGTTGTCCGCCGGCACCGGGCGCCAGCGGCCCCGGTCGCTCACCCGTACCCGCACCCCGCCCTGCGCGTCGCGGGCCAGCACGCAGGTGAACGATCCCGGCCCGTCGGGGTAGGCGTGCTCGGCGGCGTTGGCGGCCGCCTCACCGACGACGAGCTGCAGGTCGTCGACGTCGTCCTCGGGGAGGCCGGCGAGCCCGGCCCACTCGTCGATCCTCCCGCGCAGCGAGCGCATCGAGGCGGCGGCCGCGGGCAGCTCGACCACCAGCGGCGCGGGCACCCGCCGCACCACCAGCAGCGCGACGTCGTCGGCCGGGCCCTCGTCACCCAGCAGGCCCCGGACGAGTGCCGCCACCAGCGGACGGGGGGCGTCCACCGCGGCGCCCGCGGCGGCCGCGCGCAGCCGCGCCAGCCCGTCGTCGACGTCCTCCCCGCGCCGCTCCACCAGCCCGTCGGTGTAGAGCACGAGCGATGCACCCGGCTCGATCCGGGCCCGGGCCTGCCCGTACGCCGCGCGGTCGCGGACGCCGAGCACCGTGCCACGGCCCGCCGGGTCGTCCAGCAGGCGTGCGCCCCCGCCGTCGACGACGAGCACCGGCGGGTGCCCGGCCAGGGCCCAGACGAGCTCGCCGGACTCCCAGTCGAGGACCAGGCAGGCGCAGGTGCTGCCCACCGAGCCCGCCACGCGGGCCGCGAACGCGTCGAGGCGCTCCAGCGCGTCCGCCGGGGAGGCGCCGTCGAGCAGGATCGCGGCCAGGGCGCTGCGCAGCTGCCCCATGACGGCGGCCGCGGTCGGCCCGTGCCCGACGACGTCACCGACGACGAGCGCGACGGAGGTCGGACCCACCGGCAGCATCTCGAACCAGTCGCCGCCCGCCCTCGCGTGCGCCGCGGACGGGGTGTAGCGCGAGGCCGCGACCAGGCGGTCCAGCGCGGGCAGCGCGGCCGGCAGCAGGCTGCGCTGCAGCACCTCGGCCACCTCGTGCTCGGCCTGGTGGAGCCGCGCCCGGTCCAGTGCCTGGGCGCACTGCTCGGTCACGCTCCGCACCGACGCGCACCGCGCGTTGTCCAGGCCCGGCCCGGCGGACCAGAGGCCCAGCACCGCGACGGCCCGGCCCGCCACCACGACGGGCACGGCCTGCGGCATCGCGTCCCACACGGGCAGGCCGGTGCGCACCGCCCGGGCCAGCGGGTGGTCGGCACCGTGCTCGGTGGGCAGCCCGGCGGGTTCCGGGCCGCGCAGCGCCGCGATCTCCCATCGGCCCGCGCGCGGCGACAGGACGACGGCCGCGTCGGCCCCGAGCTCGCCGGCGTGGTCGAGCGCGACGTCGAGCACCTCCTGCGGGGTCGTCGCGCCGGAGAGCGCGGCCGTGGCGCGCTGGAGCAGGCGCAGCTGCCGGTTGGCCTCCCGCTCGCGCGCGAGCAGGCGCTCCCGCTCGGCCTCCGCGCGCCGGCGCTGCGTGATGTCGCGCCCGATCGCCTGCACCAGCCCGTGCCCGGCGGAGCGGATCGACAGCTCCACGGGCACCAGCGCGCCGTCGCGCCGTCGCAGCTCCCACACCTCCGAGACGGGCTCACCGGAGCCGAGCCGGGCCAGCAGCCGCCGGAGCCGCTCGCCGTCCTCCTCCCGGGCCACGTCCGACACGCGGAGCTCCAGCAGCTCGGCCCGCGAGTACCCCAGCAGCGCGCAGGCCGCGTCGTTCGCGTCGACGTAGCGCTGGTCCTCGTCGCACAGCCAGATGCCGTCGCTCGCCCGCTCCACGATCATCCGGTAGCGCTGCTCGCTCTCCCGGACCGTCGCGAGGGCGTGCGCGCGCTGCAGCGACTCCCAGCAGCGCGTCACGACCGTCGTGAGCAGCTCGACGTCCGCCGCGGTCCACAGCCGTGGCGACGCCTGGTGCACCGCCATCGCGGCGACGAACCGGCCGCCCTTGTGCAGCGGCAGGCAGACCACGCCGACGATGCCCGTCTGCTCGTAGACCCACAGCTGGTCGGGCCGGACGCGCGGGTCGGTGGACGCGTCGGACACGACGTACGGGTCGCCCGCGCGCATGAGCCGCAGCGTCTCGGCCCCGAACTGCGACATCGCGAACCGGCCGGTCAGCGGGGGCAGGCCGCGGGCGTAGCTGCCGGTCATCGTGAAGTGGTCGGCGTCGGCCTCGGCCTCGGCGTAGGCGCTGCGGTCCACCGCCAGGTGCTCGCCGAGCAGCCGGGCGACGGTCGACATGATCTCGTCGGCGTCCTCCAGGGGCTGCAGGGCCCGCTCCAGCCCGGCGAGGAAGCGGTCGCGGGCCGCGGGGTCGTCGGTGGGGGCGCCGGTGTCGACGACCACGACCGCGCCCGTGACCCGTCCGTCCTGCAGCGCCGGCTCGACGTTGCGGCGGACGGCCACCGAGGTGCCACCGGGCCGCCGGAAGACGTCCACGCCGCGCTCGGCGCGCCCGCGGGCCAGCGCGCGGTGCACGGGGCAGTCGGCCGCGCCGTGGGCGTCGCCGTGCACGAGGCGGTGCAGGTCGGTGCCGACGACGTCGGCCTCCGGGCGCTGCAGGACCTCCGCCGCGCCCGCGTCGACCGCGCGCACCAGCCCGTCGCCGTCCAGCACGATCGTTCCCACCGGGACCCGCCCGCTCACGAGGGGCGACGGTACCCACTCCGGACGGCCCCCGCCCGCCACCGGCGGCTCAGATGATCGCGAAGGCCACCACGAGGCCCAGCGCCAGGTGCGCGGCGGCGATGAGGAAGCTCTGCGGCAGGACGCGGTCGGCGGCCAGGACGCCGCCGATGTCGATGCCCATGACCCACTCCAGCAGCCGGACGGCGCCGACCTGGGCCAGGATCCCGATGACGCCGAAGATCGCGGTCTGGATCAGGCCCTCGGTGAGGAAGCCCGACGAGGTGTAGATCGCGGTCACGACGATCAGCGCCATGCTGATCATGCCCGCGGCGGTGATGACGACGGCGTTGGGCAGTCCCTCGCGGACCATCACGTTGAGCTTGCCCGGCGTCGTGAGGTCGACGGCGTAGAAGCCGAGCAGCATGAGGATCACGCCGAGCACCGCGTAGAGCAGGATGGCGCCGATGCCGACGCCGATCACCGAGAAGAAGCCCGGGTTGATCATCTGGGGAGCCTTTCGTGGTTCGTGCGGGGTGGTTCAGGCGGGGATGCGGTGGGGGACGAACGCCGCGCCGTCGTCGGTCACCAGGCCGACGGTCTCGCGGATGCCGAGCCCGGCCGCCGTGTCGCCCACGACCCAGGCGCCCAGCGCGGGCCGGAACCCGTCGAACTCGGGGAGCGGGGAGAAGAGCTGGTAGACGTAGCCCTCCTCGCCGTAGACGCCGCCCGTCTCGTGCTCGTACCCGGGGGCGACGATCGAGATGTTGGCGCCCTCACGGCCCAGCCGGGGCTTGCGGACGTACTCGGTGAGCAGCCCGGGCTGGTCGAGGTAGGCGGGCAGCAGGTTGGGGTGGCCGGGGTACATCTCCCACAGCACCGCGAGCAGCGCCTTGTTCGACAGCACCGTCTTCCACAGCGGCTCGACCCACAGCGTCTCGGGGAGGCTGCGCAGCACGTGCTTGCCGAAGTCGTCGGTGACGACCCACTCCCACGGGTAGAGCTTGAAGACCGCGGCCATCGGCGACTCCTCGAGGTCGACGAAGCGGTCGAGCACCGCGTCCCAGCCGATGTCCTCGATCGCCAGCCCGACGGTGTTGAGCCCCGCCTCGGCGGCCGTCTCCTGCAGGTAGCCGACGGTGACGTGGTCCTCGCCGCTCGCGTCGGCGCCCGACCAGGTGAAGTAGACGTCGTCGCCGGGGAGCCGCGCCTTCAGCTCGCCCCAGCGCTCGACGAGCTTCTCGTGCAGGGAGTTCCACTGGTCGTCGTCGGGGTGGACGTCCTTGAGCCAGTACCACTGCAGCAGCGACGCCTCGAGCAGCGTGGTCGGGGTGTCGGCGTTGTACTCCAGCATCTGCGCGGGGCCGGAGCCGTCGTAGCGCAGGTCGAAGCGGCCGTAGACGTGCGGGTCGCTGCGCCGCCACGACGCGGCCACGCCCTCCCACGCGTACTCCGGGATCGCGAAGTCGCGGAAGCGCTCGGTGGTGACGACGTGGTCGACGGCCTCCAGGCACATCGAGTGCAGCACCTCGACGTCGGCCTCGAGCGAGAGCACCTCGTCCATCGAGAACGTGTAGTGCACCGACTCGTCCCAGTACGGCCGCGCCGCGCCGCCCTGGCCGCGGCCGGGCGCGCCGTAGACCATGCCCTGCTCGCGGACGGTCTGCTCCCAGCCGGCGCGCGGGGTGCTGCGGTGGCGCTGCACGTCAGGAGCCGCTCGAGGATCCGCCGCCGGACACGCCCAGCCCGCCGCGCGAGACGCCGCTGCTCGACGCGCGCGGGGAGATGTCCCGGCCCGAGGAGGTGGTGACGCGGGTGCCGCCTCCGGGCACCGAGGTCGTGCCGCCGGACACGCGCTGCCCGATGGCGCCGGACCCGCCGTAGTTGTAGTGGTACTGCCGGCCGCCGCCGCCGATGAAGATCGGGTAGAAGCCGCCGCCGTGGTAGCCGTCGTTCGCGACGGGCGTGACGCAGTTGGAGTCGTCGACGATCTCGTTGGTCTCCTCGTCGACGCACTGCGCCTGGATCTCCTCCTCGGGCCGCGCCGCCGCGTACCCGACGGCGATCAGCGCGACGACGCCCACGGTGACGCCGGCGCCCACGAGGATCCGGCTGCGCTTCTTCTTGCCGCGCGCCTCGTCCTCGGCGGCCTGCCGCTCGGCGGCCTCCCGGCGGCGCTCCGCCTGCTCGCGGGCCCGGCGCTCCGCCAGCGTGGGTTCGCGCGGGGTCGTCGATCCGTCCTGGAACCGCATGCTGCCCGGTTCCGGACGCTCCTCGTCGTCGCGCATGGCCGCCCCCTCACAGATCCGTTCGCGCGCGCACGCTACCCGGGACGGCGCGCCGCGCGAACACGGACGTTCGCAGCACGGCGACGACCGATGACCGCGCCACGACGACCGCGACGGTGAGTGACGGCGGAGGTCACGGCATGATGACGGTCGTCATGGAACGAACCCTCACCGCTCCCCGGTCCGCACGTGACGACGACGCTCCCCCGCTCCCCCCGTCGTCCGCCGTCGCGCCGGGTGGACGTGCACCCAGCCCCGCCGTGCACCCCGTGCGCCGTGTCGTCACCGGTGTCGTGGTCGGCGCCCTGCTGATGCTGGGCGCCGCCTCGCTCGACACCTTCACCGACGCGGAGGTCCCCGTGCTGGGGTCGTTCGCCGCGGTCGCCGCCCCGCCCGAGGAGCCCGAGGTCGTGGAGGTGCCGGCCCCGCCCGCCACCCCCGGCACGTGCCTGACCTGGAGCCGGGCCGACGCGGCCGACACCGCGCTGGTCGACTGCGCCCAGCCGCACCTGTTCGAGCAGGCCGGCACGGTCGTGCTCGCCGACCAGGTCGCGCTGCCCGACGACTCGACGTGGCGCCAGCTCGTCGACGAGCGCTGCGGTCCCGTCGTCCTGTCCTACCTCAACGACGTGTTCGACCCCGACGGCCGCTACCGCGTCGGCGCGCTCAAGCCGTCGGCGTCGAAGTGGGAGCAGGGCGACCGCGAGCTGCGCTGCGGCCTGCAGAGCGCCTCGCGCTCCGGGGCGCTCTACCCGATGACCGGGCGCGTCGCCGAGGGTGACCAGGCCGCCGTCCAGGAGCCGGGCGTGTGCCTGGCGATCGACGGCCCCCGCGTCGGTGACCCGGTGGCCTGCTCCGGCCCGCACGCGCTGGAGACCGTCGGCATCGTCGACATGGCGGCCGACTTCCCGGACGGCTACCCGGCCGTCGCCGACCAGGACGCGTACCTGCAGCCCAAGTGCAACGAGATCGCGGCGGCCTACGCGGGCGGCCCGACCGTCGTCACCGACAAGGGGCTCACGGTCTACTGGAACAACATCAGCGAGGAGTCGTGGGCGGCGGGCACCTACCGCGCCAACTGCAACGTGGCGGCGCTGCTGCCCGACCGCAGCGGATTCGCGCCCGTCACCGGCCCGGTCACCGGCGACGTCGTGATCGGCGACCAGCTCGCGCCGCCCGCCGAGAACACGCCCGACGCGGGCATCCCGGCGCCGCCGACCACCACCCCGGCCGCCCCGACGACGGCACCGCCCGCCGACGGCACCGGCACCCCGTCCCCGACGCCCGCGCCCGCCGAGGGCGCGCCGCCGGCCGGGGAGGCCCCGCCCGCGGAGGTCCCGCTCGAGGTCCCGGTGCCCCTCGAGGGCACCTGACCGGATCGCGGTCACCGTGCTCGAGATGACGCGGCGGCGCTTCGAGGAGCTCGTCGCCGACGCGCTGGACACGATCCCGCCCGAGCTCACCGCGGCGATGGACAACGTCGTGGTGCTCGTGGAGGACCGCAACGCCGAGGAGCCGGAGCTGCTCGGGCTCTACGAGGGCATCGCGCTGACCGAGCGGACGTCGTCCTACGGCGGGTACCTGCCGGACCGGATCTCGATCTACCAGGACGCCATCCTCGACGTGTGCACCGACGCCGACGAGGTGGTGCACGAGGTGGCGGTCACGGTGGTGCACGAGGTGGCCCACCACTTCGGCATCGACGAGGACACGCTGCACGACCTCGGCTGGGGCTGAAGACCCGCGAGTCGGGCTCTCGCTGCGACCGTGTCGGGGTCGGGCTGCGGCCGTGTCGGGGCCGGGCTGGGACCGGGGCGCTGGGGTCGCGCTCAGGCCGAGGGCGGGCCGCCGGCCGTCACGTCGCCGGGGCGGGCCGGCGCGGCGTCCCAGTGCTCCAGCACCCAGCCCTCGTCCGGGCTGCCGGTGAGGACCACCAGGCCCGTGTTGGGCACGTACTGCGTCTCGGCGGTGTCGCCCAGCAGCGCCGCGGCGGCCAGCCGGATCGCGGCACCGTGGCTGACCAGCACGACCGTGCCGTCGACGCCGCGGGTGACCGCGTCGACGGCGGGCAGGAACCGGGCGCGCAGGTCCAGCGCCGACTCGCCGCCGGGCAGGTGCGCCTGCAGGTCGCCGGTCCACCAGGTGTCGTAGACGGCGTCGAACTGCCGGCGCGCGTCCTCGTCGCCGCGACCCTCCAGGTCGCCGCAGAACACCTCGTGCACACCCTCGACGACCTCCACGGGCAGGCCGTGCGCGGCGGCGACCGGGGCCGCGGTCTGCTGGGCGCGCGTCGCGACCGAGGCGTGGACGACGTCGACCCGCTCGGCGGCGAGCCGCTCCCCCAGCGCCGCGGCCTGGCTCCGGCCGAGCGCGTTGAGCGGCGGGCCGGGCGGCGCGGAGTCGAGCACGCGCCCGACGTTGGAGTCGGTCTGGCCGTGCCGGACCAGGACCAGCCGCGTCACGAGGCGCTCCCGGCGCGCAGCCCGTCGAGCCAGGCCTGCGCGGCGGCGAACGCCGAGCCGGTGGCCGCCCCGAGCGGCGCGGCGGGGTCGCCCGTGCCGGTGGGCGCCGTGCCGTTCCCGGCGCGCGGGAACGAACCGAGGAAGCGCACCTCGTCGCAGCGCCGGTGCAGGGCGGCGAGCGCCTCGCCCATCGCGGGGTCGGCGACGTGACCGGTGCAGTCGATGTGGAACCAGTACTCGGCGTGCCGGTCCTTGATCGGACGCGACTCGATCCGGGTGAGGTCGATGCCCCGCACCGCGAGCTCGGTGAGCAGGCCGAGCAGCGACCCGGGCTCGTTGCGGGTGGTGGCGGCGAACGTCGTGCGGTCGTGGCCGGTGGGCTCCGGCGGCGGCCCGGGCGGGCCGACCAGCACGAACCGCGTGACGGCCCCGGGGTTGTCGGCGACGTCGTCGACGACGACCTCCAGCCCGTGCTGCTCGGCGGCCAGCGGTGCGGCCACGGCGGCGTCGAGGTCGCCGCGGGCGACCTGGGCGGCGGCCTCGGACGTCGACGACGTCAGCAGCACCTCGGCGCCGGGCAGGTGGCGGGCGAGCCAGCCCCGCGTCTGCGCGACGGCGTGCGGGTGCGACCCGACGCGGCGCACGGAGGCGAGGTCGGTGCCCGGAAGGGCCATCACCGCGAACCGGACCGCGACGAGCGCCTCGCGCCGGATGACCAGCGGCGGCCGCGCGACGAGCCCGTCGAGGACGGCCCCGACGGCCCCCTCGACGCTGTTCTCGATCGGGACGCAGCCCGCGTCGACCTCGCCGCGGCGCACGGCCTCGAGCACGGCGGGGCTGCCCGCGCACGGCACCAGCTCGGCACCGCGGGACTCGGGGAGCGACCGCAGCGCCTGCTCGGTGAACGTGGCGTGCGGACCGAGGAACGCCAGTCGACCCACGCCGCCGACCCTAACGGCGCGCCGCCCGCCCGGGATCGGGGGGTGAGCGGGGTCAGCGGGTGAGCAGGCCGAGCCCGGACAGCGCGACGCCGGGCGCCGGGTCGGCGCCGCACCGCGAGAACAGCCCGCGCACGCCGGCCACCGCCCGGTCGGACCAGGAGCCGACCTCCGCGGCGAGCGCGTCGCCGTCGGTGCTGCGCAGGGCGGCGGCGACGTCACCCCCGCTCAGCGCGCGGGCCACCGCGACGAGCAGGTTGACCAGGCCGTGGCGGCGCGCGACCGGCTGGTCCGGGCTGTCGACGCGCACGGCCTCGTACAGGCCGAGGGTGGTGAAGCCGCGGCCGCTGTCGGCGACCACCCGCAGGAACCGCTCGACGTCCTCGGTCGAGGGCGCGTCGGTCGGGCGGGGCCCGCCGCAGCGCAGCTTCGGCGCGCACCCCTGGTCGGCGACGCGGCGCACGGCGTCGAGCCAGGCCTGGGTGCCGTCGGGGTCGTCGTGCACCGGGCGCCGGGGCTCCACCACCGCGACGACGTCCTCGGGCACGAACTCGGCGACGCGGTCGAGCCACACGGCGTCGACGTCGGTCGGCGCGGCGGTCTCGATCGTGCGCGGCGCCAGCAGCGCGGGCCGCGAGAAGACCGTGGACAGCGCCTTGGGCACCGACCCCAGCCCGGTGTCGACGACGAGCGAGAGCTCGACGGGGCGGGACACGCTCGAGCGGGCGAGCTCCTTGACCAGCACGGGCAGCCGCGACACCGGACAGACCAGCTGCCCCACGAGGCCGCCGTACACGCCGTCGCGGGCGGCGAGGTAGCGCGCGACGACCGTCTCAACCGGGCTCGCCTCGCGCGGGGCCAGCAGGCCGGTGTCGTCGACGAGCTGCGCGAACAGGGGCGGGATCGACCAGGGTCCGGTCCCCGCCTTCGGCTGCGTCGTCACGGCCACAGACGCTAACGGGTCGGTCACGGCGGCTGCACCGGGCCTGGTGCTTGCGCCCGCCGAGACGATGAGGATAACTTAGCCTCACCTAATTCGGAGGTGTCCTTTGGGATCCACGCGCCTGCGGCGGCCACCCGCCCCCACCGACGCCGAACGCGCCCGCAGCATCACCGCGCGGGGCGGACGCGCCGCCGCGCTCGTCGGCACCGGCTCCCCCGTCGCGCACCCGCGCGCGCACCACGTGCACGCCGACGGCTCGGCCGTCCTCCTGCTCTCCGACGACGAGCCGGTGCTCGCACGCGTGACCGCCGACGGCGAGGTCCCCGTGATGCTGGAGCTGGCCGACGCCGCGCCGGTCGACCTCCGCGAGCCCGTCCGGGGCCTGCTGTGGATCACCGGGCACATCGCGCCGGTCCCCGCCGAGCGCGCGCGCCGCATCGCCGTCGGGCTCGTCGAGCAGCACCCGTACCCGGCGATGCTGGAGCTCGGGCACGGCGCGACCATGGTGCGCCTGACGCCCGGGTCCGCCGTGCTGTCCGACGCCGAGGGCACCGCCGCGCTCTCGCCGCTCGACCTCGCCGCCGCCCGGCCCGACCCGTTCTGCCGCTACGAGCGCGACTGGCTCGGGCACCTCGAGCGCGTCCACCCCGAGGTGTTCACCGCGCTGGCCCGGCACCTGCCGCCCGCACTGCGCGACGTCCGCGACGCCCGGGTGCGCCCGCTCGGCGTCGACCGCTGCGGGTTGCGCCTGCGCGTCGAGACCGGCGACCGCGACCACGACGTGCGGCTGGCCTGGGAGGCCCCGATCGAGACCGTCGAGGAGCTGCGGACGCAGTTCCAGCGGATGGTCGGGTGCCCGTTCAGGCGGCAGTGATCACGCGGCGGCCGTCAGGGCCCGCACCCGCCGGGTGACCGCGCGCTCGGCCACGAACGACGCGATCGGGATGGTGCCGGCGAGCAGCACGACCAGCGCCTCCAGCGGCTTGGCCCGCACCCGCTCGGCCAGGATCAGCGTGCAGACGATGTAGAGCATGTACAGGAAGCCGTGCGTGACGCCGACGACCGCGACCGGCCCCGGCGTGTCGAAGAAGTACTTGAGCGGCATGGCCACGAAGACCAGCACGATCAGGCCGACGCCGGTGACCCAGGCGGCGATGCGGTAGTTGCGCAGGGCGGTCGGGATCGACACGGGTGGGTCCTCCGGTGGTCTAGCGGGAGTCGCGCTCGGCGAGCTGCCGCAGCATCTGGTTGTAGGCGACGAGCCGGGGGTTCTCGTCCTCGGTGAGCTCCGGCACGGCCTCGCGGGGGCGGGCGGTGAACGGCGACGGCGCGGCGTCGGACGCCGGCTCCGGCGCGGCGGGGGCGGCGGGCTCAGCGGCCGGGGCGGGTGCGGGCTCCGGCTCCGGGGCCTCGGGCAGGCCCCGGGCCTCCAGCCGCAGGAACCGCCACCACATCACGCCGAAGAACAGCGCGAACACCGGCCACTGCAGGCCGTAGCCGACGTTCAGCGCGCTGCCCAGCGCCGATCCGGCCCGCTGCCACTGCCACACCGCGAGCCACCCGCAGGTGAGCATCGCGCCGAGCGTGAGCAGGTGCCACAGCATCCAGCGGGGGGAGAGGGCCAGCCGCAACACGCCGTCCAGACTACGCCGCCGGTAGCGTCGGACCGTGTCCACGCCCGTGATCACCGACCCGCGCACGCGCCGGATGCTCGGCACCGAGGTGCTGGTGGTCCTGACCGTGACGCTGGGGCTGTCGGCCGTGCGGAGCGCGCTGAGCCTCGTCGACTCGCTGCTGCAGCCCGTCCCGCTCTCCGAGCAGCAGGTGGCGCTGAACGCGCCCGCCGCGCAGGCCGAGCTGGTCGACCTGGCCCTGCAGCTCCTGCGCGTGCTGCAGCTCGTCGGCTGGGGGGCGCTGGGGGCGTACCTGCTGGTGCGCGGGGGGATCGCGCTGCGCGCGGTCGGCCTCGACGCCCGCCGCCCCGGCCGCGACGCGCTGGGCGCCGCCGGGCTGGCCGCGCTCATCGGCGTGCCCGGGCTCGGGCTCTACCTCGTGGCGCGCGCGCTCGGCGTCAGCCTCGCCGTCGCGCCCTCGACGCTCGACCAGACCTGGTGGCAGCTCCCGGTGCTCGTCCTGTCCGCGGCCGCGAACAGCTGGGCCGAGGAGGTCGTGATGGTGGCGTACCTGATCACCCGGCTGCGCCAGCTCGGGTGGTCGGAGAACGGGTCGCTGCTGGCCCAGGCCCTGCTGCGCGGGGCGTACCACCTGTACCAGGGGCTCGGCGGCTTCGTCGGCAACGTGGTGATGGGGCTGGTGTTCGGCCGCGTCTGGCAACGCACCCACCGCCTCTGGGCGCTGGTGGGCGCGCACGCGCTGATCGACGTCGTGGCCTTCGCCGGCTACGCCCTGCTGGCCGGCCGGGTCGGCTGGCTGCCCTGACGGGCTCGTGAGTGGCAACCGTGGCAGAGCCACGTTGCCACTCACGGGCGGCGGAGCCGCAGCTCAGAGAGCCAGGATCTGGTACCGCATCCGGGCCATCATGTTCTCCGGGCCCGGCTGGATGCCGCTGGCGGCCCACAGGTCGTCGATGCGGCCGCCGATGTCCTCGGGATCCCAGCGCTTCCCGTCGTTCTTGACCTCCGCCACGCTGGTGTAGGGCTGGAAGATCTCGATGCTGTCGCCCTGCACGCCGAAGACCTTGCCGCTGATGTGCGCGGAGGCGTCCGAGCAGAGGAAGGCGACGAGCGGCGCGACGTTCTCCGGGGCGAAGAAGTCGAACTCGCCGCGGGCGATCGCGGCGTCGCGCTCGTCGCGGAACTCCTGGGGCATGAGGTCGAGCGTCATGGCCGTGAGGGCCGTCGGGGCGATCGCGTTCGACGTGATGCCGCCGCGCGCGCCCTCCATCGCGACGATCGTGGAGAAGGCCGCGATGCCGGCCTTGGCCGCGCCGTAGTTGGTCTGGCCGAAGTTGCCGAGGATGCCCGACGTCGACGCCGTGTGGACGACGTGGCCGGGCTTGCCCGCCTCCTTCCAGTGCTGCACCGCGGCGCGGGTGGGCAGGAAGTGCCCGCGCAGGTGGACGCGGATCACGGCGTCCCAGTCGTCGTCGGAGAGCTTGGCGAGGGTCTTGTCGCGCAGGATGCCGGCGTTGTTGACCAGCGCGTCGAGCCGGCCGAACTCCGAGAGCGCCGTGGCGACCAGCGAGTTCGCGACGTCGGCGTCGGCGACGTCCCCGCTCGCGGCGACCGCGCGGCCCCCGGCGGCGACGATCTCCTTGGCCACCGACTCGCCCGTGGACGGGTCGAACTCGGCCACGACGACCGCGGCCCCCTGCGCCGCGCACTCCAGAGCCTCACCACGGCCGATACCGCGGCCCGCACCCGTGACGATGACGACCTTGCCATCCAGAAGTCCCATGGCCCGAGCATATGACCCGTCGGTAACCATCGCCGACGTATCCTGGAGTGATGTCGGACGAGCCGGAGTTCCAGGCCCTGCTGCGCGACCAGATCCGCAACGAGTTCACGGCGTCCCAGCAGTACACCGCCGTCGCCGTCTACCTCGACGCCCAGGACCTCCCCCGGCTCGCCGCGCACTTCTACGCGCAGTCGCTCGAGGAGCGCCACCACGCGATGAGCATGGTGCAGTACCTGCTCGACACCGGGCAGCCCGTCCACATCCCGGGAGTCGACGACGTCCGCAACGACTTCACCTCCGTCGAGGACGTCGTGCGGCTCGCCCTGGCGCAGGAGAGGGTCGTCACCGAGCAGATCACCCGGCTGGCCCGCACCGCCCGCGACGAGGGCGACTACCTCGGCGAGCAGTTCATGCAGTGGTTCCTCAAGGAGCAGGTCGAGGAGGTCGCCTCGATGTCGACGCTGCTCACGGTGGTGCAGCGCGCGGGCGAGAACCTCTTCCACATCGAGGACTTCGTCAACCGCGAGCTGAGCCGGGCCGGCGCCGCCGACCCGACCGCGCCGCCGGTGGCGGGCAGCCGGGCCTGAGCGGCTCCGGGGAGCGCTCCTAGCGGAGCGTGACCTGCTTGCCCGCGAGGGCGTCGCGGGCGCGGCGCTCGTCGGAGGTGAGCGGGGCGGTGTCGGCCAGGGCCTGCTCCAGCCCGGCGGCGAAGTCGGTGACCGGCTTCGACCACTCCGACGCGTGCATCTCCCGGTCCAGGTCCCACACCGGCACGAGCAGGCCGTGGGCGCGGAACGACCCGGCGTACTTCGTGCCCTCGCCCAGCCCGAGCTGGCCGCGGGCCTGCAGCCGGGCGAGCGCGGCGACGAGCCGGTCCTCCGGCTCGGGGCGCACCCAGCGCAGGTGCGCCTTGGTGCCGGTGTCGACCCAGTAGGCCGCGCGCACGCCCTCGCCGGTGACGGCCTCGGTCGGCATGATCACCGCGTTGGCCCGCTCGACGGTGGCCAGCACCTCGGCGGTCGGCTCGCTGCCGTCCTCGGGGGCCACCCACCAGGCGAAGTCGGAGTGCAGGGTGAGGTCGAGCGGCGCGTCGGCGTCGAGGACGTCCTGCAGCCGCGTGGCGTCGTCGACGCCGGTCAGGTTCGGGCCCACGACCGGCAGCGCCGTGCCGGGCTCGGCCGCGAGGCCCCAGGCCAGCGCGCGGGCGAGGTCGGCCGACAGGTCGCCGGAGCGGGTCTGGACCTGCATCCCGAGCAGGACGTCGCCGCTCGGGCGGACCAGTGCGGCCGACGCACCGGGCAGCACCGACGCGAGCGTCACGGTGCGCCCGCCCGCGTCCTTCAACGGCAGCGGCGCGGTGGCCGAGGGCAGGAACTCGCGGAGCGCGACCAGGTCGCACTCCGCGGCCAGGCCCTCGAACGGCCGGGTGACGATGACGTCGTCACCCGCGCCGTGGCAGGCCTTGAAGCGCTTGCCGGAGCCGCAGGGGCAGGGGCGGCGCGGGTTCTCCCCCGCCGGGGCCGCAACACGTGTCTTCTTCGCCATGGTCCGGGAAACGCTAGCGGGGCCGCGGGGCCGGGGTCGGGCGGGGTGCGAACGAGTCGCCGCGCGGCGGCTGCGCGACCGGTGCCGGCGGGCTCGCCGGACGGCCGGCGGCACCGGCACCGGTGAGCGCGCGGACCTCCATCTCGGCGAACCGGCGCTGCGCGTCGTCGTCGCGCGGCCCGATCAGGGTGCCGATGACGCCGAGCAGGAACGACAGCGGGATCGACACGATGCCCGGGTTGGCCAGCGGGAACAGCGCGAAGTCGGCGTTCGGCAGCATCGAGGTGGGCGCGCCGGACACCGCGGGCGACACGATCACGAGGAACAGCGCCGTGCCCATGCCGCCGTACATGCTGTAGAGCGCGCCGGTGGTGTTGAACCGCTTCCAGAACAGCGAGAACACCAGCGAGGCCATGTTGGCCGAGGCCGCCACCGCGAACGCCAGGCTGACCAGGACGGCCACGTTCTGGCCGTTGGCCAGGATCCCGCCGCCCACCGCGACGAGGCCGACGACGACCGCCGTGCGCCGCGCCACGCGCACCTCGTCGGCCGGCTCGGCCCGGCCCTTGCGCAGCACGTTGGCGTACACGTCGTGGGCGAACGACGCCGACGCCGTGATCGTCAGGCCGGCGACGACGGCCAGGATCGTGGCGAACGCGACCGCCGCGACGATCCCGAGCAGGAGCTCCCCGCCGAGGCGGTAGGCCAGCAGCGGCGCCGCCGAGTTCGACGCACCGGGCGAGGACATGATCGTCTCGGCGCCGACCAGCGCGGACGCGCCGTAGCCGATGACCAGGACGCAGAGGAAGAAGCCGCCGATCAGCCAGATCGCCCAGACCACCGAGCGGCGGGCCTCCTGGGCCGTGGGCACGGTGTAGAAGCGCATGAGGATGTGCGGAAGGCTCGCCGGGCCGAGCACCGCGGCCAGCGACAGCGAGATGAAGTCGATGCGCGAGAGCTCGGTGCGGCCGTACTGCAGGCCCGGCACGAGCAGCGCCTCACCGGTGGCCGGGCTGTTCTCGACCGCGGCGCCGAGCAGCTCGGAGAAGTTGAACGCGTAGCGGCCGAGCAGCCAGGCGGCCAGCACGAGCCCGGTGACGATGAGCAGGTTGGCCTTGAGGATCTGCACCCAGGTGGTGCCCTTCATCCCGCCGACCAGCACGTAGACGATCATGACCGCGCCCACGACCGCGATCACGACGCTCTGCGCGAACCGGTTGGAGTTCGGGATGCCGAGCAGCAGCGCGATCAGTCCGCCCGCGCCCGCGACCTGGGCGATCAGGTAGAGCACCGACACCAGCAGCGTCGACGTGGCGGCCGCCGAGCGCACCGGGCGCTGGCGCAGCCGGTAGCTCAGGACGTCGCCCATCGTGTAGCGGCCGGTGTTGCGCAGCCACTCCGCGACCAGCAGCAGCGCCACCAGCCACGCGACGAACGAGCCGATCGCGTAGAGCAGGCCGTCGTAGCCGAACACGGCGACGGCCCCGGCGATGCCGAGGAACGCGGCGGCGGAGAGGTAGTCCCCCGCCAGCGCCACGCCGTTCTGCGGCCCGGTGAAGGCGCTGCCGCCCGTGTAGTACTGGGCGGCGGTGCGGTTGCCGCGGCCGGCGCGGAACACCACCACGAGGGTCAGCGCCACGAAGGCGCCGAAGATGGCCACGTTGACGGTGGGGTTACCGACCGTGGGCGCTTGCGCGAGGAGCACGTCGTCGTCCTTCCGGGGCAGAATGCGGGCACCGCCCGTCCTTCTCCAACGACGCCGGCTGCGTTAAGTCACCGATTGGTCACGTTGGGAGATCCTCTGTGCCCGTGTTCGACCCCGCCGACGTCGGCTTCCTCGCCGATCCCTACCCCGCCTTCGCGCTGCTCAGGGCCCTGGGACCGGTGCACGACCACCCCTCGCTCGGCACCCCGGTCGCCGTCTCGCACGCGGCCTGCTCGGCCCTCCTGCGCGGGCGCGACCTGGGCCGGATCTGGGCCGACGCCGAGCCCACCGCCGAGTTCGCCGCGTTCAACCTGCTGCACCGCAACTCCCTGCTCGAGCGCGAGGGCGAGCCGCACCACCGGCTGCGCGCCGCCGTCGCCGGGGCGTTCAACCGCGGCCACACCGCCCGGCTGGAGCCGTGGGTCCGCGGGCTGGCGGGCCGGCTCGTCGACGACCTGGCGGCCGGGATCGCCGCCGACGGCAGCGCCGACGTGATCGCGGTGCTCGCCGCGGCGCTGCCCGTAGAGGTCATCGCGGAGCTGCTCGGCGTGCCCGAGCCGGAGCGGTCGGCGCTGCGCGGCTGGTCGAACGCGATCGTGACGATGTACGAGCCCGACCCCGGCCTGGAGCGGAAGGCCGCCGCGGAGCGGGCGTCGGCCGAGTTCGTCGCGGCGCTGCGCGAGCTGGCCGAGCACCGCCGGCGGCACCCCGGCGAGGACCTGGTGAGCGACCTCGTCGCCGCCGGGATCGACGCCGACGAGCTCGTCGGCACGGCGGCGCTGCTGCTCATGGCGGGCCACGAGGCCACCGTCAACGTCATCGGCAACGGGGTCCTGGCCCTGCTGCGCCACCCCGCGCAGTGGGACGTGCTGGCCACGGCGCCGCTCGGGCCCGCGGTCGAGGAGCTGATCCGCTACGACCCGCCGCTGCAGCTGTTCGAGCGCACGGCCGTCGTCGACACCGAGGTGGCCGGGCACCCCGTCCCCGCGGGCACGCGGATCGCCGCCCTGCTCGGCGCCGCCGCCCACGACCCGCAGGTGTTCGAGCGCCCCGACGAGCTCGACGTCACCCGTGCCCACAACCCGCACCTGGGGTTCGGGCTCGGCGTGCACTACTGCCTGGGCGCCCCGCTGGCCCGGCTCGAGGTGGCCGCCGCGCTCGACGCGCTGCGCACCCGGCTGCCCGGCCTGGCCCTGGCGGCCGAGCCGGAGCGGCGCCCGGACTTCGTGATGCGCGGCCTGCGGACGCTGCCCGTCACGGCGTAGTGCATGTATTCTGCCTGCATGGTGGCCATCCAGATCCGCGACGTCCCCGACGACGTCCGCGACGCGCTGGTCGCCCAGGCGGAGGCACGCGGGCAGTCGCTGCAGCGGTACCTGCTGGGGATCGTCAGCGCCCAGGCGCGGCGGTCGCGCAACACCGAGCTCCTGGCCCGGTTCGCGACCCGGGCCGACGGCGTCCGCTCGGGCCCGGGAGAGACCGCCGCCGAGCTCGCGGCGGAACGCGGCGAGTGATCGTCGTCGACGCCTCCGTCCTCGTCGACGCCCTGCTCGACGACGGCCCGGCAGGCTCCGCGGCCCGCGCCGCGCTCACGCCCGACGCCGAATGGGCGGCGCCGCCGGTCCTCCCGGTCGAGGTCCTGTCCGTGGCGCGTCGGCGGGTGCTGCGCGGTCAGGTCGCGCCGCAGCGGGCCGCAGACGCCGTCGACGCCCTGGCCGGGTTCGAGGTGACCTGGGCCGATCCGGTCGCCCTGGTCACGCGCATCTGGGAGCTGCGGGAGAACGTCACGGCGTTCGACGCGGCGTACGTGGCCACGGCCGAGCTACTCGACTGCGACCTGCTCACCGGCGACCACCGGCTGGTGCGCGCGAGCGGGCCCCGCTGCCGCATCCGGACGCCCTGACCCGGTCACCCGGACCAGCAGCTCCCGCCGGTCCGACCGGGCCGGGGAGAGCAGGCGGGTGAGGTGCCCGACCAGCACCGCGGTGACGCCCGCGGTGGCGGCGGCGAGCACGTCGAGCAGGGCGTGCAGGAGCACCCCGTCGGCCCGGGCCTGCACGCCGGTGCGCAGGCCCCACAGCAGCACCACCGCCGACAGCACGACGCCCGCGGCCCACAGGCCCCACCACACGAGCACCAGCCGGGACGGGCGCGGCCGCGCGCCGGCGGGGCGCCGCAGCGCGGTGTGCTCGATCTCGGCGAGCACCGCCCCGGGCACGGCCAGGTTCAGCCCCGGCACGACCCAGCCGAGGACGACGTCGCGGGTGCGGCGCGAGGGCACGACCCCGGCCCCCGCGGCGGCGGCCGCCGCGGCCCGCACCG
Organism: Pseudonocardia broussonetiae; assembly: GCF_013155125.1. Lineage (NCBI taxonomy): Bacteria > Bacillati > Actinomycetota > Actinomycetes > Pseudonocardiales > Pseudonocardiaceae > Pseudonocardia > Pseudonocardia broussonetiae. Next base: position 1,492,795 of record NZ_CP053564.1, read on the forward strand.
TCCACAGCACGACGAGCGCGCCCGCGAGCACCGTCATGACCGGCGCGATCGTGCCGGCCGAGAGCACCAGCGCGTCCGAGGCGGCCACCACGGGCCCGCTCAGGGCGTCGGCCCGGCTGGCCAGCAGCAGCGCGTAGCGCCAGACCTCGGCACCCGCGGCGACCAGCGCCACCGCCGCCGTGGCCCACAGCAGCGGCACGGCGGTGCCCGCCAGCGCGCGGGCGGCGTGGAGCGGCGTGGCGCCCTCCGGGCCGGTGGCGCGGACCCAGGGCAGCGCCGGGTAGCCACCGCGCTGCGGCCGCGTGCGCGGCGGCCCGGCGTAGGGCCGGCGCGGCACCGGCACCACGGGCGGGGTGTCGGGCGCCGGCGGGGCCGCGACCCACTCCAGCGCCGCCAGGTACCGGCCGCAGTACGGGCAGAACGGCCCGGCCCCGGTCGCCGACGTCCGGCGGCACCGGGGGCAGGTCTGCGGCGCGGGGGGCACGGGCGGGGCTAGACGATCGCCGGGGACGCGCCGCCCTCGGCGACGACCGGCCGGCCCTGCGCGGCCCAGACCTGCATCCCGCCCTCGACGTTGACGGCCGGGTGGCCCTGCGCGGCGAGGTACTGCACGACCTGCGCCGACCGGCCGCCGGAGCGGCAGACGACGTAGAGCGGGTCGTCGGCGGGCACCTCGTTGATGCGCGCGACGAGCTGCGACATCGGCAGGTGCCGCGCGCCGGGGGCGTGCCCGGCGTCCCACTCGTCGATCTCGCGGACGTCGAGCATCGGGGCGTCGGCGGGGATCCCGGTCACCGGTACGGAAGGAACGCTCATGCCCCCGATCCTGCCACGCGCGCCGGTCAGGACCCGGTGAGGACGGATCAGTGCCGGACGGCCTTCTCCGACCCCGCGCCGGTCAGCGACCGGACCTCCATCTCGGCGAACTTGGCGTGGTCGAAGTTGCGCGACCCGCCGACGAAGGTGCCGATGATCCCGAGCAGGAACGACAGCGGGATCGACACGATGCCCGGGTTCTCCAGCGGGAAGAAGTCGAACCCGCCGCCGGGCAGGATCACGCTCTTCGGCCCGGACACCACCGGCGAGAACACGATCAGCAGCACGCAGCTGGCCAGGCCGCCGTAGATGCTGAACAGCGCGCCCATCGTGTTGAACCGCTTCCAGAACAGCGAGTACAGGATCGTCGGCAGGTTCGCCGAGGCGGCCACGGCGAACGCCAGCGCCACCAGGAACGCGATGTTGATGCCGTTGACCAGGATCCCGCCGACGATCGCGACGGCGCCGACGACGAGCGCCGTCAGCCGCGCGACGCGCACCTCCGAGTCCGGGGACGCCTCGCCGTTCTTGATGACGTTGGCGTAGACGTCGTGGGCGAACGAGGCCGACGCCGTGATCGTCAGCCCGGCCACGACCGCGAGGATCGTGGCGAACGCGACCGCGGAGATGATGCCGAGCAGGACCTCGCCGCCGAGCTGGAACGCGAGCAGCGGCGCCGCGGAGTTGGCCCCGCCCGGCGCGGCGGCGATGTTGGCCGGCCCGACCAGCGCGGCCGCCCCGTAGCCCAGGACGAGCGTGAACAGGTAGAAGACCCCGATCAGCCAGATCGCCCAGACCACCGACCGGCGGGCGTCCTTGGCCGTGGGCACGGTGTAGAAGCGCATGAGGATGTGCGGCAGGCCCGCGGTGCCCAGCACCAGCGCGAGGCCGAGGGAGATGAAGTCGACCGGGTTCGTGTACTGCAGGCCCGGGTTGAGCAGCGCCTCGCCGCGCTCCGGGCTGTTCTCGACCGCGCGCCCGAGCAGCTCGGAGAGGTTGAACCCGACGATGCCCAGCACCCACGCCGTCATCACCGCGGCGCCCACGATCAGCAGCGCCGCCTTGATGATCTGCACGTACGTGGTGCCCTTCATGCCTCCCACGAGCACGTAGACGATCATCAGGACCCCGACGACGGCGATGACGACGCTCTGCCCGACGCGGTTGGTGTTGGGGATCTGCAGCAGCAGCGCGATCAGCCCGCCCGCGCCGGCCATCTGCGCGAGCAGGTAGAAGAACGACACGACCAGCGTCGACGTGGCCGCGGCGGCGCGGACCGGCCGCTGCCGCATCCGGAACGCCAGGACGTCGCCCATCGTGAACTTGCCGGTGTTGCGCAGGAGCTCGGCCACCAGCAGCAGCGCGACGAGCCAGGCCACCAGGAAGCCGATGGAGTAGAGGAAGCCGTCGTAGCCGTTGAGCGCGATCGCGCCCGCGATGCCCAGGAACGACGCCGCGGAGAGGTAGTCCCCCGCGATCGCGACGCCGTTCTGCGGCCCGGTGAACGAGCGGCCGGCGGCGTAGTAGTCCGATGCAGACCGGTTGGTACGGCTGGCGCGGTACACGAAGTACAGCGTGACCAGCACGAACGCGGCGAAGATGCCGATGTTCAGCCCGACGTTCCCGACCTGCGTCGGGGCGGCCTGACCGGTCTGCGCAGGGACCATCAGCGTCGGCCCTCCGGGCGGTGACCCTCGACGCGGTGACCCTCGGCGCGGTGACCCTCGACGCGCAGGCGCAGGCGCTCGGCGGCGGGGTCGAGGTGGCGGTTCGCGTAGCGCACGTAGATGGTGGTGATCGCGAACGTGGTGACGAACTGCAGCAGGCCGATGACCAGACCGACGTTGATGTTGCCGGCGACCTTGATCGCCATGAAGTCGCGCGCGTAGGACGCCAGCAGCACGTAGGCCAGGTACCAGACCAGGAACGCCGCGCTCATCGGGAAGACGAAGCGCCGCAGCCGTGACCGCAGGTCGGCGAACTCCGCGCTGTCCTGCACCTCTTCGTAGACGGTCCTCGTCGATCGTTCGCCGACAGTGCTCACGTCGGTCCCTCCCGGTCGTCCTGCGCAAGCCCGTGCGGCCCCCACTACCACTGGGAACGAGACCCCGGCCACACGGGAACGTGGAGATACTCCAACGGGTGACTGTGGGCCGCAACACCTAACGCAGCGTGCGGTTCTCCCCGTCCGCCAGGCGGTCGCGGGTGAGCCCCAGGCGCTCGGGGGCGTGCAGCCGGAGCAGGATCTGGTCGACGTCCGTCGGCCGGCGGTCGCGGGTGAGCAGGCTGACGACCACCATCGTCAGGAAGGCGGCGGGGACGCTGACGACCGCCGGGCGGTAGAGCAGCACGCCGAGCGCGCCGTCGTCGCCGAACCCCGCGAGGCTGACGGCCACCGCGCCCGCCGACAGCAGCCCGCCGACCAGCACGCCCGCCACCGCCCCGTGATCGGTGAGCCCGCGCCACCAGATGCCCAGCACGAGCAGCGGGCAGAACGTCGACGCCGCCACGGCGAACACCAGCGCGACGGCCTCGGAGAAGTCGAGCCGGCTCACGCCCAGCGCCAACCCGAGCGGCACGAGCCCGGCGAGGACGGCGGCGAACCGGAAGTCGCGCACGCGCCGCCGCTTGAACACGTCGGTGGACAGCACCCCGGCCACGCTGACGATCAGGCCCGAGGACGTCGACAGGAACGCCGCCCACGCCCCTGCCGCGACGAACGCGCCGACCAGGATCCCGGCCCAGCCGCTGCCGAGCACGGCGGTGGGCAGCAGCAGCACCGCCGCGTCGGTCTCGCCGCTGACGAGCAGCTGCGGGGTGTAGAGCCGCGACAGCGCCCCGAGCACCGTGACCGTGATGTAGAAGCCGCCGAGCAGCGCGAGCACGACCACGGCGCTGCGGCGGGCGGTGCGGCCGTCGGGGTTGGTGTAGAAGCGCACGAGCACGTGCGGCAGGCCCATCGTGCCCAGGAACGTGGCGATGATCAGCGAGTACGTCGCCAGCAGGCCGTTCTGCCGGCCCTCGGGGAAGGGCGTGACCCAGTCGGCGTCGGCCGCGGGGGCGCCCGCGACGACCGGCACCGGGGTTCCGCCCTCGAACCCGAGCTGCGCCCCGGTCCGCACGGAGTGCAGCCCGGGCTGCCACGCGAGCGCCGCGCCGCGCACGTCGACGCCGTCGACGGTGCCGGTGGCGACGACCGCGGTGGGCACCCGGACGTCGAGGAGCACGTCGGTGCGGATGTCGACGGTGGTGGCGGCGGGGAACTCCGGCGGCGCCGGGCGGTCGAACTCGCGGACGTCGCCGAGGAAGTAGGAGATCGCGATGATCGCCGGCAGGGCGACGGCGGAGAGCTTGAGCCAGTACTGGAAGGCCTGGACGAACGTGATCGAGCGCATCCCGCCCAGCGCCACGGTCAGGACGACGACGACCCCCGCCGCCAGCACGCCCATCCAGGACGGCAGCCCGGTGACGATCATGACGGTGAGGCCCGCGCCCTGGAACTGCGGCAGCACGTAGAGCCAGCCGATGAGCAGCACGAACCCGGTGCAGACGCGGCGCAGCAGGGGCGAGGCGAGCCGGGCCTCGGCGAAGTCGGGCACCGTGTACGCCCCCGAGCGGCGCAGCGGCGCGGCCACGAACAGCACCAGCGCGAGGTAGCCCGCGGTGAACCCGACCGGGTACCAGAGCGCGTCGACGCCGTCGCGCAGGATCAGCCCGGCCACGCCCAGGAACGACGCCGCCGACAGGTACTCCCCCGAGATCGCCCCGGCGTTGGCGGCGGGCCCGACCGAGCGCGAGGCCACGAGGAAGTCCGACGTGCTGCGCGTGACGCGCACGCCGATCGCCCCGATCACCGCCGAGGTGACCGCGACGGCCAGCATGGCCACCAGCGCGACGATGCCGCTCGTGCTCATCCCGTCACCCGGTCGGGGAGGGTCGGCGACGGCATGGGGCCACTATGGCAAGCCGGACCACGTGCGGTCACCACCAGGCCCTCCGAACGGGTGGTGCTCACGCCGGATCGGGGTCGGGGTCGTCGTCGATCCGGTCGTGGGTGAGCCCGAGCCGCTCGGGGGCGTGGAGCCGCAGCAGGGCGCGGTCGACGTCGGCGGGGACCTCGTCGCGGGTGAGGCGGCTGACCAGCACCATCGTCAGGAACGCGGCGGGCACCGTGACGGCGGCGGGCCGGTTGAGCAGGACGCCGAGCCAGCCCGCGGGCGGCGTCGCGAACAGGGAGACCGCCGTGCTGGCGCCCGACAGCACGCCGCCCACCAGCAGCCCGGCGACGGCCCCCCGCGCGGTCAGCCCGCGCCACCAGATGCCCAGCACGAGCAGCGGGCAGAACGTCGACGCGGCGACGGCGAAGACGAGCGGGACGGTGAGCGAGAAGTCCAGGCGCGTGACCGACAGCGCGAGCGCCAGCGGCACGACGGTGGACAGGACGGCGGCGAACCGGAAGTCGCGCCACCGCCCGGGCAGCACGTCGGTGAACAGCACCCCGGCCAGGCTGACGACGATCCCGGAGGACGTGGAGAGGAACGCGGCCGCGGCACCGGCGGCGACCAGCCCGCCCAGCAGCCACCCCGCCGTGCCCTGCCCGAGCGCGGCGACCGGCACGAGCAGCACCGCCGCGTCGGTCTGCCCGCTGACCAGCAGCTGCGGGGTGTAGAGCCGCGAGAGCGCGCCGAGCAGGATGACCAGGACGTAGAAGCCGCCGATCATCGCCAGCACGATGACGGTGGTGCGGCGCGCCGCCCGGCCGTCGGGGTTGGTGTAGAAGCGCACGAGCACGTGCGGCAGCCCCATCGTGCCCAGGAAGCCGGCGATGAGGATCGAGTAGATCTCCAGGAGCTGGTCGGGGCGGCCGCCCGACATCGGCTCGAGCCACTCGCGGTCGGTGGCCGGCGCGCCCAGCACGGTCGGCACCGGGGTGCCTGCGGGGAAGACCAGGCTGGTCCCGGCGCGCACCTCGTGCGGCCCGGGCGCCCAGTCCAGCGGGCCCTCGACGCGCACGCCGTCGACCTCGCCGGTGGCCTCGATCCGCACCGCCTCCCCGACCTGCAGCACCGCGTCGGTGCGGATGCCCACGGTGGTGGCGGCGGGGAAGGCGGGCGCCGTCGGCCGGTCGAAGGAGTGGTCGGTGCCCAGGAAGACGCCGAGCACCACGATCGCGGGCACGAGCAGCGCCGTCAGCTTGAGCCAGTACTGGAAGGCCTGCACGAAGGTGATCGAGCGCATCCCGCCGCCGACGACGGTCAGCAGGACGACGGCACCGGCCGCGGCCACCCCGCTCCACGCGGGCAGCGTGGTGAGGGTGGTGAGCGCCAGCCCGGCGCCCTGCAGCTGCGGCAGGAGGTAGAGCCAGCCGATGACCAGCACGAACACCGTGCAGAGCCGGCGCAGCACCGGCGAGGCGAGCCGGGCCTCGGCGAAGTCGGGCACCGTGTACGCCCCGGAGCGGCGCAGCGGCGCGGCCACGAACAGCACCAGTGCCAGGTAGCCCGCGACGAACGCCACCGGGTACCACAGCGCGTCGGCGCCCTCGCGCAGGATCAGCCCCGCGATGCCGAGGAACGACGCCGCCGACAGGTACTCGCCGGAGATGGCGCTCGCGTTCGCGACCGGTCCGACCGTGCGGGAGGCCACCAGGAAGTCCGACGTGCTGCGCGCGACCCGCACGCCGTAGGAGCCGATCACCGCCGAGACGATCCCGACCAGCCCGATGGCCACGAGCGCGTACTGCGCCGAGGGGGTCACCGGCACCTAGTCCTGGACGTGGTCGGCGAAGTTCTGCTCGACGCGCTCGGCGGTGCGGGTGTGCCACCAGCCCAGGCCGAGCAGGAACGGGTACACCAGCACGCCGAGCAGCAGCCAGGGCAGCCGCAGCCCGAACACCTCGGTGCGGCCGATCTCGGGGAACACCGCGAACGCCAGCGGCAGCAGGCCCAGCGTGAGCGCGGCGAAGAGCGCGAAGCGCAGCGCGACGGTGAGCTGGGAGCCGATCAGGTTGCTGCGCAGCAGCTCGCCGACGGCCCCGCCCTCCTGGATGTCGACGACGGTGCGCACCGGGTGCGCCTGGTTGCGCCGCTCGGACAGGGTGACCTTGACCCGCCGCAGCGGGATCCCGGTGTCGGTGACCGGCTCGCCGGGCTCGGCGGCGCGCGGCTCGGGCACCTCGACGTCGCCGGGCAGGGACGGGGCCGCGGTGGCCGTGCCGTCCTCGGCGACCGGCGACATGGTGGCGCTCCAGAGCACGCCCTCGTCGTCGGGGTCGGAGAGCAGGTCGCCGTCGTCCTCGTCGTCGTCCCGGTAGTGGTCCACCTCGATCCGCTGCACGGGGCCGGTGAGGTCGAGGCGGTCGGCGGGGTCGCGGACCAGGCCGCGGGGGTCGGACGCCCACAGGTCGGTCTCGTCGACCGGGCGCGCCGGGCGGGGCGGGGCGAGCAGCGGGTCGTTCAGGACGGGGGCGTCGAGGACCGGGGGCGGCAGGACCGGCGGCGCCTGGACGAGGGGCGACGGGACCGGGGGCGACGGGACGGGGAGCGGCTGGACCGGCGGGGGCGGGAAGGGCGGGGGGCGCGGTCGACGGGCCGCCGGCCGGGCCGGGGGGCGAGCAGCCGGGCCGGGGCGCGCGGGGGGCAGGACGTCGGCGGGCGGCGGGGTGGCGGGCGGCGGGGCCAGCGGGCCGCGGGCGATGACCGTGGAGCCCGACCGGTCGTCGAGGTCGTCGAGGTCGCCGCGCAGGGCGGACGCGGCGAAGTCGGGGCCGCCGAACTCGTCGGGCGGGCGCGGGGCGGGCTGTGGGGGGACGGGCCGCACGGCGCCCTCGACGAAGCCGGGACCGCCGAACACGGCGGGTGCGTCGCTGGCCGAGCCGCGGGTGCCCGGCCGGTAGGCGCGCGGCGGGCGGCGGCCTCCCGGGCGCTCCTCCTCCCCGGGGCCGGACCAGCTGTCGTCGCCGCCCGGGCGGCGGCGGCGCGCCGCCGGGACCCCGGACGGGGGCATGGACGGGCCGCCGATCGGCGCGGGGGCGGGCGCCCCGGGGCCGGGCGTGGCCACGGAGTGCCGGGGGACGTGCGAGACGCCGGGCGGCTCCCCGGCGGGGTCGCGCCGCGCGTGCCGCCCGCCCGCGCCCGAGCGGCGCTCGGCCATGCGGCGGCGCATCTCCTCCTGCACCCAGGAGGAGCCGGTGCCCGACGAGCCGGCGCCGGCCGACCCCTCGGCGGGGTCGTCGGCGGGGTCGTCGTCGGCGGGTTCGTCCTCGTCCGGGCCCGGCGTCACCGACGGCGGCGCGCCGTCGATGGAGGTGCTCACGACACGGCCTCGCTACGTCCGGCCGCGGGGGCTCATCGCTGGCTCCACGCCTGCTTCGTGGCGCGGACGAGCCGGTCCTTGAGCTCGCGGGTGTGGCGGCGGCTGACCGGGAGCTCGGCGCAGTCCGGGCCGGTGCCGACGCGCACGACGTAGCCCGATCCGGACAGCCGCAGCTCGGTGACCAGCGGCAGCGACACCAGGAACGACCGGTGGATGCGGACGAAGCCGGCGTCGCGCCAGCGGTCCTCCAGCACCGACAGGGGGATGCGGACGAGGTGGCTGCCCTCGTGGGTGTGCAGGCGCGCGTAGTCGCCCTGCGCCTCGACGTAGCGCACGGCCGAGCGCGGCACGAGCTTCGTGGTGCCGGCGAGCTCGACGGGGATGACCTCGTCCTCGCCGCTCTCCTGCTGCACCGGCTCGGCCATCGCCGCGGTGCGGCTGGCCAGGATCCGGTCGATCGAGGCGGAGAGGCGCTCGGAGCGCAGCGGCTTGAGCAGGTAGTCGACGGCGCCGACCTCGTAGGCGTCGACCGCGCGGTCGTCGTGCGCGGTGACGAACACGACCGACGGCGGGACGGCCATCGAGGAGAACACGCGGGCGAGCTCCAGCCCGTCGAGGCCGGGCATCCGGATGTCGAGGAAGACGACCTCGACGTCGGTGCGCTCGGCGACCCGGGTGCCCGTGGCCTGGTTCAGGGAGCCGCGCGGCGCCTGCCCGGCCGTGGCGGCCTCGCGCACGCCTTGCCGGCTGTTGAGGATCCGCAGCGCGTCGGTGGCGTCGGACGCCTTGAGCACGAGCCCGACACGGGGGTCCTCGCCCAGCAGGTACGCGAGTTCCTCGAGTGCCGGCTCCTCGTCGTCCACGGCGAGGACGACCAGGCCACCGGAGCTGTCGTTGCTGTCCACGATCTCCTCATCCTGCCCGCGACGATCACGGGTGCCGCCAACCATGGTGACGGCCAATCCGTGTGAGTGCCAGGGGCACGCACCAATCGGGTTCGTTCGATCACACGCCGCTACAAACCGTACCGTGCCCACATCGCGCGCACCTCGGCCGCCTGCAGGACGCCGAGCAGGCCGTCCGTCCCGAACGGCGCGCCCGCCGCGGCGGGCGCGCCCAACCCGAGGCGGGCGAGCAGCGGCTTGCGGGTGTCGACCGTCACCAGCTCGGCCTGGGGGAACCGCTCCGAGAGCACGGCGTGCGCGGTGCCCAGCCCGTCGACCAGGCCCAGCTCCAGCGCCTTCGCGCCGGTCCAGACCTCGCCCGTGAACAGGTCGGCGTCGGAGGAGAGGCGCTCACCGCGTCGGGTCGTCACCCAGTCGCGGAACATCGCGTGCAGCTGGTCCTGCAGGTCGCGCAGCCAGGCGACGTCCTCGGGCTTCTCCGGCAGGAACGGGTCGAGCCGCGCCTTCGACGTGCCGGCGGTGTAGAGGCGGCGCTCCACGCCGAACCGCTCGATCAGCCCGTCGAGCCCGAAGCCCTGGCTGACGACGCCGATCGAGCCGACCAGCGACGTGGGGTGCGCGTGGATCTCGTCGGCGGCGCAGGCCAGCCAGTAGCCGCCGGACGCGGCGACGTCCTCGCAGAACGCCAGCACCGGCACGCCCTTCTCGTCGGCGTGGCGGCGCACGGCGTCGGCGACCAGGGCCGACTGCGTCGGGGACCCGCCCGGCGAGTTGACCAGCAGCGCGACGGCGGCGAGCCGGTCGGGCGCGAACGCGCGGTCCAGCGTCTTCTCCACGGCCGCCGCGTTGATCACCGACCGCGGCACCGGACCGGCCGTCGGCGTGATCACGCCGTGCAGGCGGACCAACGACACCACGGGCTTGTCGGTGCGGGTGCCGGGGAGCCGGGAGGCCAGGGCGTCGGGGAGGCGCAGCACGTCCATGCCGACCACGCTACGCGCGGAGGCTCACACCCGGACGTTGGCGCGGAACTTCGGCACCCGCAGGGTGATCTTCATGCCCTCGCCGATGTTGGTCTCGACGACGAGGCCGAAGTCGTCGCCGAAGGCCGAGCGCATCCGGTCGTCGACGTTGCCCAGGCCGACGTGCGCGCCGGAGAGGTGGGCGTCGTCGAGGTCCTCGGTGAGGCGCGCCGGGTCCATGCCCACGCCGTTGTCCTCGACGATGATCACGCACTCGGAGCCCGCGTTCTCCGCGGTGAGGGTGATCGTGCCGCCGCTGGGCTTGCCCGCGAGGCCGTGGCGCACGGCGTTCTCGACGAGCGGCTGCAGGGCGAGGAACGGCAGCACGACGCCGAGGACCTCGGGCGCGATCTGCAGCTTGATGTTGAGCCGGTCGGAGAAGCGCGCCTTCTCGAGCTCGATGTAGCGCTCGATGTTGGTGAGCTCCTCCTTCAGCGTCGTGTACTCCCCCGCGGTGCGGAAGGAGTAGCGCGTGAAGTCGGCGAAGGACAGCAGCAGCTCGCGGGCCCGGACCGGGTCGGTGCGGATGAACGAGGCGATCGTCGTCAGCGCGTTGTAGATGAAGTGCGGCGAGATCTGGGCGCGCAGGGCGCGGACCTCGGCGCGGTCCAGGCGCCGGCGCGACTCGTCGAGCTCGGCCAGCTCCAGCTGGCTCGACACGTACCGCGCCACCTCGGCCGTGGCCCGCAGCAGCACCGGGCCCGCCGTGGAGGTGGTGAGGGCGGCGAGCGTGCCGATGATGTTGCCGTCGGTCTCCAGCGGGACGACGACGACGCCGCGCACCTCGCAGCCGGGGTGGTCGCACGAGATGGAGGTGTGCGACATGACCTCCTGGCGCCCGGTGGCGATCACCTTCTCGGCCAGGATCCGCACGTCGGGCTGGTGCTGGTCGGAGTCGCCGTCCCAGGCCAGGGTGGCGCCCCGGTTGTCGGTCATCGCCAGCGCGCAGGTCTCCAGCAGCGTGCGCAGGTAGGGCAGGGCGAACCGGGCCGACTGCGGGGACAGGCCCTCGCGCAGCGCGGGCGCGGCGAGCGCGACCGTGTGCAGCGTGCCGAACGTGGCCTTCTCCAGCGGGTTGGCGAAGGTGTTGCGGCGGTTGCGCAGCGCGTAGAAGACGGTGGCGGCGACGCTCAGCACCAGCAGGCCGCCCAGGACGAGGACGACCGGCGACAGCGCTTCCACGATCTCTACCTCACCAGCCGGGACAGTCGACGGTCGGCCAGCGGCTTGCCGCCGGTCTGACATCCCGGACAGTACTGGAACGACTTCGTCGCGAAGGAGACCTCTCGCACGACGTCGCCGCAGACGGGGCACGGGAGCCCCGTGCGGGCGTGGACCCGCAGGCCGGAGCGCTTCTCGCCCTTCAGCTCGGCCGCCTTCTGGCCCACCGAGCGGTCGACGGCGTCGGTGAGCACCGAGCGCAGCGCGGCGTAGAGGGCGTCGACCTGCTCGGTGGTCAGCCGCCCCGCCGACGCGTAGGGCGAGAGCCGGGCGGTGTGCAGGATCTCGTCGCTGTAGGCGTTGCCGACGCCCGCGAGCACGGTCTGCTCCACCAGCAGCGTCTTGATCCGCTCGCCGCGCCCCGCCAGCAGCGCCGCGAACTCGTCGCGGGTGAGCGCCAGCGCGTCCGGGCCCAGCCGCGCGATGCCGGGCACCTGCTGCGGGTCGGGGACGAGGTACACGGCGAGCCGCTTCTGCGTGCCGGCCTCGGTGAGGTCGAAGCCCGGGCCGCCGACGTGGTCGAGGTGCACCCGCAGCTCCAGCGGCCCGCGCCCGGGCTTGGGCGGGGTGGTGGTGGCGGTGTCGTGCCAGCGCAGCCAGCCGGCGCGGGACAGGTGCGTGATCAGGTGGAGCGGGTCGTCGGGCCGGTCGGCGAACTCGACGGACAGGAACTTGCCGTAGCGCGCCGCGCCGGTGACGACCCGCCCGGCCAGCGCCGTGACCGGCGGGTCGAAGGTCTTGACCGCGCTCATCGACGCCACGTCGACGCGCGCGACGGGCCGGTAGATCGCGTGCTCGCGAAGGTGGTGGGCCAGGGCCTCGACCTCGGGGAGCTCGGGCATCAGTTCACCGGTTGCAGCGGACTGTCGGCGTGGCCGGGCGTGCCCTGCGTGCGCAGCCGCCGCACGACGATCCGCAGCTCCTCGCGGGCCTTCGCGCCGCCGCGGACGAGCCCCGTCCAGCGCTCGGCGGGCTGGTCGTAGCTGCCCGCCGTCTCCGCGACGACCGTCCACGGCCGCCGCAGCCACCAGCGGATCGGGAAGAACAGGACCACGGCCGCCGCGAGCGCCCAGAGGAACCACGGGACGTGCACGAGCCCGGGCGTCCAGACGATGAGGATCACCCAGAACAGGAACAGCGCGGAGAGGATGAGGACCGCGGCGCCGCGGCCGCCGTCGACGTCGTGCTCGAAGTCGTCGCCCGTGGCGGGCACGGACCACTCGATGTTGCGGCGCACCTGCCAGGTGCGCCCGTCGACGCCGGCGACCGTCTTCGTTCCCACGCCGTCCACTGTCCCACACCGGGGGCCCGTGGGGCGGGAGCGTTCGTCAGGCGGCGGGGCACGCCGCAGGGGCGCTGAGCTGGTCGGGAGCGCCGGGTGCGAGCAGGTAGGCGACGACGAGCTCCGCGGTGGTGTCGCCGTCGTTGCGCAGCGTGTGCGGCACGGCGTCCGGGATGAACAGCGCGTCGCCCGCCTCGTAGGTGACGGGGTCGCACGCGTTCTCGAGCTGCAGCGTCACGCTGCCCGCGGTGACGATGGTCGTCTCGGTGCCGGGGTGCAGCGCCCAGCCGATCGCGATGCCGGGCGGGATGCTCGCGGTGCGCACCGAGTAGACGGCGGGCCCGGGCGTCCGGATCTGCAGGGGGTCCTCGACGAGGCCGCTGCCCAGCAGCTGGGGCAGCCGCGGCGGGGACCCGTCGCCGGCCGCCGGTGCCGTGGGGGCGGGCGCCGCGGTGTCCTCCGCCGGGTCGCCCAGCTGGCCCGGTTGCGCGCACCCGGCGACCGTGGCCGCCGCGACGGCGAGCACCACCAGCATCCGAGCCGTCCTGCGCACCGGTGAACCTCCCGCGGTCGTCCGGACACCCACGGTAGTGGAAGGATCATCCGGCGCTCGTCCGGTACTCCCCCGGTCGTGGCGGCCGACTACGGGACGGGCCGGGTCCGCAGGGGGAGACGGGTGATCCCGTTGATGAAGTTCGACGTGAGCCGGCGCGGCTCGCCGTCGAGCTCGACGGGCGGGCGGGCCAGGAACTCGGTGAAGAACGCGCGCATCTGCAGCCGCGCGAACGCCGCACCCAGGCACAGGTGCGGACCCTGGCCGAAGGCGAGGTGCTCGTTCGGGGTGCGGGCCGGGTCGAAGCGCAGCGGGTCGGGGAAGCGGCGCTCGTCGGCGTGGGCAGAGCAGTGGTAGACGACGACCTTGTCGCCCGCGGCGATCTCCCGCCCGGCGAGCACGACGTCGCGGGTGGCGGTGCGGCGGAACGTGAGCACCGGCGGATGGACCCGCAGCATCTCCTCGATCGCCGCCGGCAGCCCGGACGGGTCCTCGCGCAGCCGCGCGTACGCCTCCGGGTTCTGCAGCAGCGCCAGCACGCCGCCGGGCAGCGCGCTGCGGACGGTGTCGTTGCCCGCGATGACCAGCAGGAAGAAGAACATGTGCAGCTCGGCCCCGGTGAGCCGCTCGCCGTCGACCTCCGCCTGCACGAGCGCGGTCATCACGTCGTCGGCGGGCTCCTCGCGCTTGCGGTCGGCCAGCGAGCCGGCGTAGGCGAACATGTCGGCGAGCTGGGCGGGCGATCGCGGGTTGACCGGGCGCCCGTCGGCGTCGGTGACGACCTCCGCGTGCTCGGGGTCCTGGTAGCCGATGACGCGGTCGGTCCAGCGCTTGAGCAGGGGCCGGTCGGCGTGCGGCACGCCGAGCAGGTCGGACAGGTTCTGCAGCGGCAGGTCGTCGGTGACGTCGGTGAGGTCGAACCGCGGCCCGGCCGCCGCCAGCAGCGTGCGCGCCCGCTCGGCGATGACGTCGGCGAAGCGCTCCAGGCGCCGCCGGGTGAACGCGCCGGTGACCAGCGTGCGCAGGCGCACCTGCTCGGGCGGGTCCATGTTGAGGACCATGCGGCGGATGAACGGGAGGTCGGCCGGGTCGGGGTCGCGGATCTGCGTGGCGCCCAGCGAGGACGAGAAGTCCTGCGGGCTGCGCAGGACGTGGCGGACGTCGTCGTAGCGGGTGACGGCCCAGTACCCGGGCCCGGCGGGCCAGATGCCGACCTCGTGCTCGTCCTGCCAGCTCACCGGGTCGGTGTCGCGCAGCGTCCGCAGCGCCTCGTGGGGCACGCCGCGGGCGAAGACGCGGGGGTCGAAGACGTCGATCGCGCTCACGCCCGCCCCCTCAGCCGAAGTCCAGCGCGGGCGTGAGCACGCCCTCCAGCGCGAGCAGCCACTCCTTGGTGGCGCGGCCGCCGCCGAACCCGCCCAGCCCGTCGGAGCCCAGCACGCGGTGGCAGGGCACGACGACCGGGACCGGGTTGGAGCCCATGATCGCGCCGACGCCGCGGGCGGCGGTGTGGCCGCGGGCCGGGTCGGCGCCGGCCAGGCCGGCCCGGGCGGCGAGCTCGCCGTAGGTGACGGTGGCGCCGAACGGGACGGTGGCGAAGAGGGCGTCGAGCACCCGGCGCTGCGAGCCCGACATGAGCGACCGGTCCAGGGGCACGGTGAACACCCGGCGCCGCCCGGCCAGGTACTCGGCGAGCTCGCCCGTGGCCTGCTCGAGCAGCGGTGCCGAGGCGACGACCTCCGCGCCCAGCCGCGCGGCCGCGCGGGCCGCGACCTGCGGCGCGTCGCCGAACGCGACCAGCGCCAGCCCGGCCGCGGTGGCGCCGACGGTGAGCGCGCCGATCGGCGCGGGAGCCGGCACGACGGCCACGGCCAGGGTCCGGGGCGCGCCGTGGTCGCCCGTGCCTCGGTCGTCGCTCATGCCCCGAGTGTGCCCGGTGCCCCCGACGGTCCGGGAGCGCCGGCCGGGAACAGGTCCGCGACCAGGTGCCGCGCGGCCCAGTCCGACCAGTCCGGGACCGTCCAGCCGTGCCCGACGACCAGCCGCCCGTAGACCTCGGGCGAGAGCAGCGCGTCGAGCATCTCGGTGGCGCGCTGCAGCGACACCTCGGTGGTGAAGCCGGGACGGTCGGCGAGCTCGTCGACGACGCGGGCGTGCGCCGCCAGCGCGGCGCGCCGCGACCGGTCGAGCAGCTCCGCGGGCTCGGGGTCGGCCGCGGCGGCGCGCAGGACGGCGTCGAGCGGGTGGCGCCGCGCCACCTCCGCCGCGGTGGCCTCGACGTAGGAGCGCAGCTCGCCGGGACCGTCCGCCGCCGCTCCCGGTCGCCACCCGGAACGGTGATCCTGCGCGTCCGCGTCGAGGACGGCCTCCAGTACCGCGGCCTTGCTGCCGAAGGAGAGGTAGAGCGTCTGCACCGCGACCCCCGCCGCCTTCGCCAGCGCGGTCGTGGTCGTGTCCAGGTACCCGAGCTCGACGAACAGCGGCGCCGCCGCCCCGACGATCCGTGCGCGCGTGGCCTCCGCCCGTGCGCTGCGCGTGCCGATGGCCACCGGACCTCTTTCCTGTAGGAGCTTTCTGCAATGTCGTTCCACAACGACGCTACAGCACGTCGTTCTGGAACGGTCTCACAGTGCCGCGGCCGCCCCGACCCCGCTGCGGGTGTCCGCCGCGGCGCGCAGCATCGGGCCGTCGCCGCGCCCGACCGCGCACATCCGGCCCAGCGCCCACTCCCCCGCGTCGACGACCTCGTGCCCGCGCCGGCGCAGCTCCCCGAACGCCGCCGCACCCAGGCGCGACTCCGCCACCAGGCCCGCGGGCTCCCACCCGCGCGGCGCGAACGAGCTGGGGAAGGCGGTGGAGTGCCACGCCGGGGCGTCGATCGCGGCCTGCAGGTCCAGCCCGCCGACGGTGTGGGCGAGCCAGAAGCACAGCTGCCACTGGTCCTGCTGGTCACCGCCCGGGGTGCCGAAGGCGATCCGGGGCTCGCCGTCGAGCAGGCCGAGCGAGGGCGACAGCGTGGTGCGCGGACGCCGCCCGGGCACCAGCGACGACGGCAGGCCGTCCTCCAGCCAGAACATCTGCGCGCGGGTGCCGAGGCAGAACCCCAGCGCGGGGATGGTGGGCGAGGACTGCAGCCACCCGCCCGACGGCGTCGCCGAGACCATGTTGCCGGCGGCGTCGACGACGTCGACGTGCACCGTGTCGCCCCGCACGGCCCCGCTGCGGCTGACGGTCGGCTCCCCCAGCCCCGGACCGCTGACGCCGTCGCCCCGCTGCCGCCCCGGACGGGCGGCGTGGACGGCCAGCCGCGGCGCGCGGCCGTCCGGGCTCCCCGGCCGCAGCTCGCGGGACGCGTCCTCCCCGATGAGCGCCCGGCGCTGCCCGGCGTACGCCGGCGACACCAGCGCGTCGAGCGGCACCGGGGCGCTGTCGCCGTACCAGGCCTCGCGGTCGGCGAAGGCGAGCTTCGCGGCCTCGGCGGCGCGGTGGACCGTGGCGGCGGTGGCGACCCCGTCGGCGTACTCCACGTCGCCGCGCAGGAGCTGGAGCATCTGCGGCAGCACCGGCCCCTGGGACCACCCGCCGGGCTTCGCCACCGTCCAGCCCCCGCCGACGTCGACGGCGAGCGCGTCCTCGTAGGTCGCCGACCAGCGGGCGAGGTCGTCGGCGACGAGCAGGCCGGGGTGGTCGCGGCCGGACTCGTCGCGGACCGGGACCGTGCAGAACGCCGCGATCTCCTCGGCGACGAAGCCGCGGTACCAGGCGTCGCGGGCGGCGTCGATCCGCGCCTCGCGGCTCGGGCCGACCGCGGCGTCGAGCAGCCGACGCCAGGTCTCAGCCAGCACCGGGAGCCGGTGCGTCGAGGTGGGGACGTCCCCGTCGGGCAGCCAGGTCCGCGCCGAGGACGTCCAGTGCTCGCGGAAGTGCGCGGCGACCGTCGCGATCGTCGGGGGGATCCGCGGGACCAGCGGGAACCCGCCCACCGCGTACCCGATCGCCGGTTCGAGGACCTGCGCGAGGCTCCAGGTGCCGTGGTCGCGCAGGAGCGTCAGCCAGCCGTCCCAGGCGCCGGGGACGGTGGCCGCGAGCAGCCCGGTGCCCGGCACGATCGGCAGGCCGCAGCCGTCGCGCAGCCGCTCGACGGTGGCCGCCGCCGGCGCGACGCCCTGCCCGCACAGCACCCGCGGCACCGGGTCCGCGGCGGTGACGAAGACCGCCGGCACCTCGCCCCCGGGCCCGCACAGGTGCGGCTCCACCACCTGCAGCACGAACCCGGCCGCGACGACCGCGTCGAACGCGTTGCCTCCGCGGGCGAGCACGGACATCGCCGTGGAGGTGCCGAGGTGGTGGGTGCTGGAGGCGGCCCCGGCGGGCCCCCGCTGCTCGTGCTTCGTCGGTGCCACCCGCCGATCCTGGCGGGCGGCGCAGCGCGGCGCAGCACCTACAGGTCGGCGGCCAGGGGCACGTCGTCGATCGCGGGGGACGTCATCCACACCCGGACGGCGTGGGTGGCGGCGACGTCGTCGGCGTTGTACTCCAGCAGCCGCTCGCGCTGGACCGGGTCGGGCGGGGCACCGTCCATGCCCACCGCGTCGCGGTACCAGCGCATGGAGTTCTCGCCGCTCGCCTCGGCGTCGTGCCAGCCGAAGCCCGCGGCGGGGGCGATGCGCTTGAGCCCCTTGCCGTGCGCGCACAGGAACCACTCGTTGACCACGGCGAACAGGTCGACCCAGCACGGGTCGGCGATGAACGCCTCGACCTCCGCGATCGGCGGGATGCCCGGCATCCCGGCGAAGCGCTGCGCGGAGCCCAGCAGCCAGCGGTTCTCGGCCTGCTCGTTGTAGCAGTAGGCGGCGAACGTGCGGCCCGACGCGGCGGCCCGGGCGCGCACCGCGGAGAGCCAGCCCCAGAACGCGGCGAAGGAGCGGGCCTCGTCGAGGGTGGGCACCGGGTCCCAGGTGGCGAAGGCGCGGTAGCCGTCGGGCTCGTCGCCCGGGCGGGCGCCGCCGGGGTGGGTGAGCAGCGCGCCCCACAGGTAGGCGCCGGACTCCCCGAAGCTCTCCATGTCGACGTCGACCTCGACGTCGGCGCGCAGCACCGGCACCCGGGGCACCCGCCGCACGACCGACAGGTCCTTGCGCCACGCCCGGGCGAGCGCGACGACGTCGGGGTAGGGCTGCGCGGGGAACGGGATGGGCGGCTCGGCCGTGGGGTCGAGCCCCGCGAGCTGCTCGACCGTCTGCACCCCGACCTCGCGCAGCGCCACCGCCGTCTCCCCGCGGACGACGAGGCTGACGTCGTCGGTGCGGCGGAGCTCGGCCTCGCAGGTGGGCCACCACGGGCAGTGCCGGCACTCGTTGACGCGCGAGGGCGCGGCGAGCGCGGGCGCGCCGGTGGCCGCGGCCCGCGCGACGGCCGTGCGGTCGGCGAAGCGGGCCTCGTACTCGGCGAGCGTGGAGCGCCCGCCCGGCCAGTGCCCGGAGCGCAGGTCGTGCCACACCACCGCGTCGGCGTCGAGCCCGATCACCCCGGCGAGGTGGGCGTGGCGCGCCGCGTCGGGTGGGGCCCAGCCGGCGGCGCGCAGCAGGCGGTGCAGGTGGGCCAGGCGCAGCAGGTCGCGCGGCTGCGAGCGGACCTTGCGCGCGGGGTCGGGCAAGGCGCGGTCGGGGTGCGGCGCCAGCAGCGGCGACGTGACCGCGCCGGTGCCCGGGTCGGTGACCCGGTGCCGCACGACGACCAGCGGCACGTACCCGCCGCCGGGCAGCCGCACCAGCAGCTCGGCCCCGCCGCGCCCGGCGCCGTCGGACGGCAGCACCGCCCCCCACACGTACGGCGCCCCGCGCTCGACCGCCGCCGCCGTGGCCGCGACCCGCTCCGCCGTGCCGCCCGCCGGCACCCGCTCCCAGCCGTCGAGGACCGCGCCGAGCCGGGCGGCCAGCTCGTCGCGGTGCGCCGCGGCGTCGGCGCGGCGCTGCTCGAGCGAGGGGTCGGGCAGCGCCTGCGGGACGCCCGCCGCCGACGGGTCGTGGTCGAGGTGGATCCGGCGCCGGCAGCGGGTGAGCGACCCGGCGTCGAGCAGGACGGCAGGAGGGGAGGGGGTCCGCGCTGTCGCCGTCACACCCCCGAGGGTAATGAGGACCTCCGACAACCTCCGCGACTGCCGCCCGCCGCTGATCGTCATAGGCTGCGCCCCACACCGGTCGAGGAGGACGAGCATGGCTCTGGGGCGACGATCCCGGCGTACCGACGCGACGACGTCCGTCACCGACGCGGCGAAGGACGTCGGCAAGGCGGTGAAGAAGCCGCTGACCGGCAAGCAGGCGAAGCGGATGATCGGCGTGGGCACCGCGGTGCTGCCGCTCCTGACGCCGTACGCGCTGGCCGTGGCCGGCGCAGCGCGCGGGGCGTGGGACGCGCGCCGGGCCGCGCGCCTGGGCGTCGCGCCCGACCAGCTCGGCGCCTACTCCGGTCCGGGGGGCGCGCTGCACGCGCGGCTCTCCCGGATCGCCGAGGCGCTCACGGAGCTGGAGGGGCCGGACTCCCGCGCCACCGACGACGCCCGCGCGTTCGTCACCGCCACCCGTCCGCGGCTCGCCGACCTCGCCGTCGCCGTCCGGGCCGCGGAGCAGATGCCCACCCCGCGGCGCCGCACGGCCTACCGGTCGATCGGCGCCGAGCTCGACCGCATCGAGATCGACCTGCTGACCCACCTGGGAGTCGTCACCACCTGAGCCCCCCGCTACCGTCGGGGCGTGAACGGCGTCGGAGCGGGGGTGCGCGGGAGCGCGCTGGCGCTGCTCAGCGCCCTGCTCACGGCCACGGGGCACGCCGCGGGCGGTGGCGCCCTGCCCGACCTCGCGCTGCTCGTCGTCCTGCTCCCGCTGCTGTGCGGGGTCCTCGTCACGGTCGCCGAGCGCGCCTCCGGGCTCGTCGGGCTGCTCGGCGCGCTCGCCGCCGGCCAGCTCGCGCTGCACCACCTGCTGGAGCTGCTGCACCCCGCGCACGCCGACACGCCCGCACTGCTCGGTCCGTCCGGGATGTGGGCGATGCACGGCGCGGCCACGCTCGTCGTCGCCGCGGCGGTGCGCCACGCCGACACCGCGATCGCGGCCGTGCACGCCGCGCTGGCCCGGGTCCTGCCGCGCCGGACGGCCCCGCCGCCCGCGCGCCGCCCGCTGCCCGCCCCGGTCCCGGCCGCGCCCGCCGCGGGCCTGGCACTGGCCGGGGCGCTCGCCGCGACCCAGGTCCGGAGGGGTCCGCCGGTGGGGTGCTGACCCCCCGTCCGCACCCACTCCCCCGGAGACCCCCTTGTCCGCACGTCCCCGACGGCTCGCCCTGCGCGCCGCCACCGTCCTCGCCGCGGCGTCCGCCGCGGTCCTCGTCACCGCCGCTCCCGCGTTCGCCCACGTCACCGCCCAGGCCGGCGAGGTGCGCCAGGGCGGCTACGGCGTCGTCACCCTGCGCGTCCCCACCGAGTCCGACACCGCCGGCACCGTCGCCCTGCGCGTGACGCTGCCCGCTGAGCACCCCCTGCGGTCGGTCCGCACCAGCCCGGTGCCGGGCTGGACGGCCGTGCTGGAGCGCAGCGGCGAGACCGTCACCGCCGTCACCTGGACCGCCGACCCGGGCGTCCGCGTCGGTCCCGGCCAGTTCGCCGACTTCCCGCTGTCCCTGGGTCCGCTGCCCACCGACACCGACCTGCTCGTGCTGCCGGCGGTGCAGACCTACGACGACGGCGAGGTCGTCGCGTGGGACCAGCCGCCCACCGCCGACGGCTCCGAGCCCGAGCGCCCCGCCCCCACCGTCGAGCTGCTGCCCGCCGAGGACGCCACCGGCGCCGACCCGGCGGGCACCGGTGACGGCACCGCCCGCTGGATCGGCGGCGCGGGCCTGCTCGTCGGCGCGCTGGGACTGGGCCTGGGCGGCGGCGCCGTCCTGCAGAACCGGCGGCGCGCGAAGGAGGAGAGCACCCGATGACCCGCGTCCTGCGCGCGGCCGCGCTCACCCTGCTGTGCGGGTTCGCCCTGCTGCTCGGCACGGGTGTGGCCGCGGCGCACACCCGCCTGCTCGGCAGCGACCCCGCCGACGGCACCAGCCTCGACGCCGGGCCGTCCCGCGTCGCGCTCGAGTTCAACGAGACCATGCAGGCCGGCTTCTCGACGATCACCGTGGTCGGGCCGGACGGCACCCAGTTCCAGACGGGTGGGGTCACGGCGGACGGCGCGACGGTGGCGGTCGACGTCGGGCCGCTCGGCGCCGCCGGCCGCTACGAGATCGGCTACCGGGTGATCTCCGAGGACGGGCACCCCGTCACCGGCAGCGTCGCCTTCACGCTCACGGCCGACGGCCCCGCGGCCGCCGCGCCCGCCGCCCCGTCGTCGTCGTCGCAGGCCGCAGCCGCGCCCGCTCCCGCGGCGGCACCCGCCGCTCCCGCCGGGGACGGCGGGATGCCGGTGTGGCCGTGGATCGTCGGCGCGGTCGTGCTGGTCGGCGGCGGCGTCGCTGCGGCGCTGCGGCTGGGCCGCTCGTGACGGGCCCGGCCTGACCCGGTGACCTCCCCGACCGCCGCCACCCGCGACCGGCTCCGGCCCGTCGCGTGGAGCGTGCTGGCGGTCGGGGCGTCGCTGGCCGCGGCCGCGGTGGCCGGGGCGGGGGCGCTGGGGCTCGGCGTCGTCGCCACCCGGGTCGGCGCCGACGTGGCGGGCGTCGCCTGCGTCGGGCTGGCCCTGGTGGCGGTGCTGCTGCCCGGGCCGACCGGCGTCACGCGGCACGACCTCGCCCGCGTCGACCGGACCGTCGACCGAGCCCTGCTGGTGCTCGGCGGGGCGTGGGTCGCGCTCGTGCTGGTCGGCGTCGCGCTCCGCGCGGCCGACGCGTTCGGCCGCTCGCCCGGGCAGCTCGGCGCGGGCGAGGTGCTGGCCTGGTCGACGCGCCTCGCCGCGGGCCGCGGCCTGGTGCTGACGGCCGGGTGCGCGCTGGTCGTGCTCGTCTGCGCGGCCGTGCGGCTGCACGACCCGGACCGGATCGCCGTGCGGATCCCGCTGGTCGCGGCCCTGCTCGGCGTGCTGACCCCGACGGTCACCGGCCACGCCGGGTCGGCTCCGGACCACCAGCTCGCGGTGGTCACCGCCGCCCTGCACGCCGGGGCGGCCGCGCTGTGGGTGGGCGGCCTGGGCGGGCTGCTCGTGCTCGTCGCCCGGCACCGCACCCTGCTCGCGGCCACCCTCGGCCGGTTCTCCACGCTCGCCGGCGCGTGCGTCGTGATCGTCGCTATCACCGGCGTGCTCGGCGCGCAGGTCCGGCTGCAGGACTGGGGCGCGCTGCTCACCACGGGGTACGGGCTGATCGTGGCGGCCAAGTCGGTGGCGCTGGTGGCGCTCGCGGGGCTGGGCGGGCTGGCCCGGCGCCGGCTCGCGGCCGGGCGCCTGCCGGTGCTGCGCTGGGCGGGCGTCGAGGTGGCGCTCATGGCGGTGGTGCTCGGGCTCGCCGCGGCGCTCACCCAGACCGGCTCCTAGCCGTCACGGGCCGCGGTAGGCCTCCAGCAGCCGCAGCCACACCTCGCTCATCGTCGGGTAGGCCGGCACGGCGTGCCAGAGCCGGTGCAGCGGCACCTCCCCGACCACGGCGACGGTCGCCGCGTGGACCATCTCCGCGACGTCCTGCCCGACGAACGTGACGCCGACGAGCACGCCCCGCGCCTCGTCGACGATCATCCGGGCGGCCCCGTCGTACCCGTCGGCCTGCAGCGACGAGCCGCCGACGGCGATCGGGATGTCGACGACCCGGATGTCGAGGCCGGCCTCGCGGGCCTGGGCCTCGGTGCGCCCGACGGAGGCGACCTCGGGATCGGTGAACACGACCTGCGGCACGGCCACGTGGTCGGCGGTGGCGGCGTGCTCGCTCCACGGCGCCGGGTCCACCGGCTCCCCCGCCGCGACCGCCCCGATGACGGTGCCGACGATCCGCGCCGCGTACTTGCCCTGGTGGGTGAGCGGCGCGCGGCCGGTGACGTCGCCCGCGGCGAACAGCCACCCCCCGTCGACGCCCTGCACGCGCCCGGCGTCGTCGACCTCCAGCGTGGTGCCGGGCTCCAGCCCGACCGCGTCCAGGCCGACGTCGGCGGTGTGCGGGCGGCGCCCGGTGGCGACCAGCAGCGCGTCGACGGTGATCTCCTCGCCGCCGACCGACATCGTGACGGCGTCATCGGCGGGGGCGACGGAGTCGAGCGAGGCGTCCAGCCGCAGGTCGACGCCCTCCTCGCGCAGGGCCGCGGCGACGCGCTCCCCCGCGAACGGCTCCATCGACGCCAGCAGCGACGACCCGTGCTGCACCAGCACCACCTGCGACCCGAGCCGCTGGTAGGCCTGCGCGAGCTCGCACCCGACGACCCCGCCGCCGAGCACGCCCAGCCGCGCCGGCACCTCCTTGGCCGAGGTGGCGTCGCGGGAGGTCCACGTGCGGACGGTGTCGATGCCCTCCACCGGGGGCGTCACCGGCGTGCTCCCGGTGCAGACGACGACGGCGTGCCGGGCGGTCAGGACGTCACCGCCGTCGACGGTGACCTCCTTCTCCCCGGTGATCCGCGCGTGGCCGCGCAGCAGCGTGATCCCGGCGCCCTCGGCCCACTCGACCTGGCTCGCGTCGTCCCAGTCGTGGGTGAAGGTGTCGCGACGGTCGAGCACGGCCTGCGGGTCGAACGTCGCGGTGGTGCCGGGCAGGCGGCGGACGGCCGCGACGGCGTGTCCGGTGCGCAGCAGCGCCTTCGACGGCATGCACGCCCAGTACGAGCACTCGCCGCCCACGAGCTCGGCCTCGACCATCGCGACCGACAGCCCGGCCTGCGCCGCGTAGCCCGCCGCGTTCTCGCCGACCGCCCCGGCGCCGATGACGACGACGTCGAACGAGGTGCCCCCCGCGTCGCTCACGGCGCCGTCACCGACACGACGGCCTCGAGCAGGTCGACCTCGCCCTCGCGCAGCTCCAGCACCCGTCCGGCGGTGCCGGGGGCGTCGAGCAGGGCGGCGAGGACGGCCGCGGTGTCGTCGCGGGTGATGTCGCCGCGGTCGACCGGCGGGGACGCCAGCAGCACCTTGCCGGTGCCCGGGTCGTCGGTGAGTGCGCCCGGGCGCAGGATCGTCCAGGCCAGGTCGGACGCCTGGACCGCCTCCTCCGCGGCCTTCTTGGCCCGCAGGTACGCCGCCCAGGTCTCGTCGGTGCCGGGCGCCGGCTCGGCGTCGACGCCGGTGGAGGACACCAGCAGGTAGCGCGCCACGCCGGCCCGCACGGCCGCGTCGGCCAGCAGCACGGCGGCGGCGCGGTCGACGGTGTCCTTGCGGGCCGTGCCGCTCCCCGGGCCGGCCCCGGCGGCGAACACCACCGCGTCGGCCCCGGCCAGGTGCGGCGCCAGCTCGTCGACCGAGGCCGTCTCCAGGTCGACGACGACGCACCCGGCGCCCGCCGTCTCCAGGTCCGCCCGGTGGTCGGGGTTGCGCACCAGGCCGGTGACGGTGTCACCCCGCCCGGCCAGCAGTGCGGCGAGCCGCAGCCCGATCTTGCCGTGTCCTCCTGCGATCACCACATGCACGACGGCGACGCTAGACCCGGCACGGCGGGCGCGCCGGGCCGGGAGCCCTCCGATCGACTGCTCACGGTGCCTCGTAGTAGCTGCCTCGGCGCTCCCCTCGCCGGACCAGCTTCCCGCTGCCGACCAACCTGCCGAGCAGGCGGCTGGCCTGCGCAGGCGCCAGGGAGCACAGCTCAGCCGCCTGTCCGCGGGATATCCGACCGTGCGCCGTGACGTACGACAGGACCATCTGCTCCTGCTGCATCGGCTCGAAACCGCGCACCCGGACGTACCCCGACGGTTCCTCCAGTGCCCGGTGGACCGCGGCCGACAGGTGCCAGGAACGACCCTTGCCATCCCCGCGCGCCTCCACCCACCCCTGCTCGACCATCCGCACCAGCAGATGACGCGTCTCGCTCTCCGTCCGCTGCAGGACCTGGGACAGCTCTGCGGTTCCCGCGCGCCGCTCCCTCACGAGTTCGGAGAGGACCTGCAGGTCAGGCAGGGGAAGCGGACGGTCGGACTCCCGCTCCTGCTCGAGCACCCAGCGCGTCAGCGCGGCGTCCGCCGGTCCCCCGGGCAGGATCGCGACGACCTGCTCGTGGGAGGTCCGGCCGAAGTCGGGCGCTGCGCGACCGACGCGCAGCTGCTCGGCGAACATCCGGTTGACCCCACGACCGGTCCGCTCGACGAGACCGGTCCGCTTGAACGCGTCGGCAAGCAGCGGGCTGCGCGGTCGTGGCGGTGTGACGAGCAGGTTCTGGACCGTCACACCGGCGGGGAGGCCGCCAGGGCTGGAGATCTCCAGCTGGTCGTCCTCCCACTGCACGTGCACCGCGCCGCGGCGGGTGTAGTCGCGGTGGGTCAACGCGTTGGCGAGGGCCTCGCGGAACGCCGTCTGCGAGTAGTCGGGCAGCGGAACCCTGAGTAGGCCCCATTGCAGCTCCTGTTCCCGGTTGCGCGCCTCGAACCGCGCGTACATCGCCTCGGCGAGCCGGAACAGCGGTTCGACGAAGAACTCGTTGGCCTCGACCTGGAGGCCACGCAGCACCTGGAACGCTGCCTCGTGGGTCGGGACGAACCGGCGGATCGCCGACGATCGACCGAAGAGCAGGAGCGCACCGACGGTGACGACGTGATCGTCGCGGGCCATTCCCAGAGCCTGGAGGATCTCGTGGTCCGACAGTCCGGCGAGGATCCGGTCGCCCCGTGCGCCCGCCTCGTTCACGAGCCTGCGGACCCGGTCGAACTCGACGGGATCGAGGTCGTCGAGGCGAGCACCGACGACCGGGATCGCCGCGTGGTCGACGGCGCCGCGGTCGATGTCGTGGGCCAGCATCTCGTGGGCGTGGAACGGGATGCACATGGGACGTCCGTCGCTGCCGACCGCACGACGGACGTAGGTGCCGCGGGTGGTGCCGGTGACCCGCGGACTGTCCGGGACGTCGAGGGCGACGATCTCCACGCCGTCGACGTCGACCGACTGCACCGTCACCGAGACGGGCGGCTGCGTGGTGTTGGCGACGTACGCCTGTACGCGCAGCGGATCCGTCCGTCCTGTCTCGTGGCGCGGACGTGAGCCGGTCGGCGTTCCGTCGTCCTCCACGCCCAGGAGGAGCAGTCCGCCGGCTCCGTTGGCCAGGCACACCACGGCCTCGACGAGATCGCGGTCGTTGAGCTTCGCCGACCGCTCGCTCTTGAACTCCACGCTGTAGGACTCGCCCTCGGCGAGCGCGCGACGGACACGGCCGCCCCACGTCACGTTCCCGTCATCCATGACAGCCTCCACGAATTATGACGCGAAGTATGTCACCAAGGCACGCAGATCCATCGAACCGTCATAAGTATCAAACAGTGCGCCATTCCCCGGTCTGGGTTCAGCGGTTGGGGCGCAGCGTCCACACGACGGTCATCCGGCTGGTCTCCCGGCCGTCGGCGTCGGTGACCACCACCGACACCGTGAACTCCGGGCGCGTGCCCGCGTCGAGCTCGGCGAGGACGTCGGCCGCGTCGCGGTCGAGCTGCGCCACCGCCGTCAGCGGGCCCTTCGCGAGCCGGAGGTAGGCGATCTCCGAGCGGACGACGAGCGGCGTGGCGCGCTCCATCACCGCACCGAAGGCCGCGAGCCCGACGGCCCCCGACGCCGTCTCCCCCAGCCCGAAGATCATCGCCGCGTGCGGGCCGGCGACGTGGTTGTGCTGCGCCGCGTCGTCGGGGAGGTGCGCGACCGCGCGCGTGCCGGTGGTCTCGCCGAAGGTGATCCCGGCCGTGCCCACCCAGGGCACGGTCTGTGTCATCGCGGGGCCGACCCAGCTGGTGTCCGTCGTCATGCCGGTCATGTTACTCACGGGTAAGCATCCCGACCCTCACCGGACAGGCAGTGCGTTTTGTCCGTTTTCTCGCTCCGCGGAATGGAACGGGTTGTGAGCGGGAGCACCCGGCACTGGAATCGGACCCAGTTCCCGACACCTGAGGAGGTCCACCGGTGAAGGCCGTTCGGGTACACGCGTACCACGAGGATCCGAAGATCGACGACATTCCGGAGCCCACGATCCAGGGCCCGTTGGATGTGATCATCAAGGTCGGTGGTGCCGGCGTCTGCCGCACCGACCTGCACATCATCAACGGCGACTGGGCCGAGGCGCAGAACCCGAACCTCCCTTACGTCATCGGCCACGAGAACGCGGGCTGGGTCCACGAGGTCGGCGCGGGCGTCACGAACGTCGCCGTCGGCGACACCGTGATCCTGCACCCGCAGCCCTCCTGCGGCCTGTGCCTGGCCTGCCGTCGCGGTCGCGACATGCAGTGCGAGGCGGCGTTCTTCCCCGGCCTGTCGAACAACGACGGCGGCATGGCGGAGTACCTGCGCACCACCGCGCGGGCCTGCATCAAGCTCGACCCGAGCACCAACCCGGCCGACGTCGCCGCGCTGGCCGACGCCGGCATCACCGCCTACCACGCGGTGCGCAAGGCGGCCGGCGGTCTGTTCCCGGGCACCACCGCGGTGGTCCAGGGCGCGGGTGGGCTGGGCCACATCGGCATCCAGTCCCTCGCCGCGATCACCAGCGCGCGGATCATCGTCGTCGACCGCAACCCCGACGCGCTCGCGCTGGCCAAGCAGCTCGGCGCCGACGAGACGGTGCTGGCCGACGGCAACCACGTCGCCGCGGTCAAGGACCTCACCAACGGGCTGGGTGGTGACGTCGTCTTCGACTTCGTCGCCGAGCAGGGCGCCGAGCTCGACGCCTGGCAGATGACCGCCCCCGCGGGATCGCAGTACATCCTCGGCTACGGCGGCGAGTTCCGGGCCCCGACGCTCGACTTCGTCGGCGGCGAGAAGAACGTCATCGGCAACATCGTCGGCACCTACTCGGACCTGTCCGAGCTGATGGTCCTGGCGCAGGCCGGCAAGGTCACGCTGCACACCAAGCAGTACCCCCTGGATGCGGCGCTCGACGCCCTCCACGATCTCGACGCCGGCCGGGTCCGCGGCCGCGCGATCCTCGTTCCGTAAGCACCGAGTTCCGCAAGCACCGAGTTCCACGAGCACTGACGCGAGAGAGGTCCCACCACATGTACGAGAAAGACGGCGAGAAGTACTTCGTAGTCGACTCCCACTCCCACTTCTGGGACGCGAGCCGCGAGAACTGGCGCGAGGGTCGCGAGGAGTTCGCGAAGGGCTGGATCGACTGCTTCTACGGCTACCACCAGCTCGGCCCGCCCGAGACCCACTGGGACTACGAGAAGTACCTGAAGGTCACCCCCGAGGACTTCGAGCGCGACATGTTCGAGGAGGGGCACGTCGACGTCGCGATCTTCCAGTCGACGTACCTCAAGGAGTGGTACACCAACGGCTTCAACACCGCGGACCAGAACGCCGCGATGCTCGAGCGCCTCGGTGACAAGGTCATCGTCAACGGGCGGTTCGACCCGCGCGAGGGCGACGCCGGCATCAAGCAGCTCGAGGCCGACGTCGCGAAGTACGGCCACAAGGGCATCAAGCTCTACACCGCGGAGTGGAACGGCGACTCCCGCGGCTACAAGCTGACCGACCCCGAGTGCTACCGGTTCTTCGAGGCGGCCCAGTCGCTGGGGATCAAGAACATCCACGCCCACAAGGGCCCGACGATCTGGCCCCTCAACAAGGACGCGTTCTCCGCCGACGACGTCGACCAGGCCGCCACCGACTTCCAGGGCCTGAACTTCATCATCGAGCACGCGGGCATCCCGCGCATCGAGGACTTCTGCTTCATGGCGGTGCAGGAGCCCAACGTCTACGCAGGCCTCTCGGTCGTCATCGGCGGCCTCATGCACGCGCGGCCGAAGTTCTTCGCCAAGGTGATGGGCGAGCTGCTGTTCTGGGTCGGCGAGGACCGCATGACCTTCGGCGGCGACTACAACATCTGGACGCCCAAGTGGCAGGTCGAGGGCTTCGTCGACTGGCAGATGCCCGACGACCCGTCGTGCTCGGACTACCCGAAGCTCACGGTCGACACGAAGAAGAAGATCCTGGGCCTCAACGCGGCCAAGCTCTACGACATCCCGGTGCCGGCGGAGCTGCAGATCAAGACCGACGCCGACGAGGCCATGGCCCCCGGCGAGCAGCTGGTGGCCGGGTCGTGACGGCCGGCCTGCACGGAGACGTGTGGGCCGCCCTGGGGTCGGTGATGGACCCGGAGCTCGACGAGCCCATCACCGACCTCGACTTCGTCGAGACGTGCACGGTGTCCGACGAGGGGGTGGCCACGGTCGGTCTGCGGCTGCCCACGTTCTTCTGCGCGCCCAACTTCTCCTTCCTGATGGTCGCCGACGCCTACGACGCGGTGTCGCAGGTGCCCGGCATCACGCACGCGGTGGTGACGCTGGCCGACCACCACGCCTCCGCCGAGATCAACGGCGGCGTGGCGGCCCAGTCCGGCTTCGTCGCGTCCTTCGAGGGCGAGGCCACCGACGAGCTCGACGAGCTGCGCGAACAGTTCCTGCAGAAGGCCGCCATGGCCGGGCAGGACCGCGTGGCGCAGCCGCTGGTCGACGAGGGGGCCGGACCGGAGGAGCTCGCCGGGATGACCCTGGGCCAGGTTCCTCCCTCGGGAGACCTGACCCGCCTCCGCGAGCGGCGGGCCAAGATCGGCCTCGCCGCGGACGACGACGCACCGCTGCTGCTCCACAAGGACGGCAGCCGCGTCACCTCGGCGCAGGTCCCGCTGCACCTGCGGCGGGCCCGGCTGACGCGGATGAGCATCGAGACCAACGGCGAGTACTGCAAGAGCCTGCTCCAGACGCGGTACGCGGCCACCGCGCCCTGACCGGCCGACTCGACGAACCCCGGACCGGGAGCCCCGGCCCGGGGTTCGTCGCGCCAGGAGGACCCCGTGACCCTGCAGATCCAGCAGTACATCTGGGCGGTGGAGAAGGTCCGCGACGCGTTCCAGGAGGCCGTGTACGTCGCCCGTGACGTCGACGCGGCCCTCGCGCTCGCCGCCACCGACTGCGCGGTGCGCCACCTGCCGTCGGGCAGCGGCGGCACCGGGCACGACGAGCTGCGCCGCCACCTCGCCGAGGACGTCGTCCCGCACCTGCCCGACGACCTCGTCTTCACCCGCGTCTCGCGGACGGTGGACAAGTGGCGGGTCGTCGACGAGACCACCGTCGGTTTCACCCACGACCGCGAGCTGCCCTGGCTGCTGCCCGGCGTCGCCCCCACCGGCCGGCGGGCCGAGGTGGCGGCCGTCTCGGTGCTGGGCGTGCGCGCGTCGAAGGTCGCGTTCCAGCGGGTCCTGTGGGACCACGTCGGCCTGGTGGCCCGGCTCGGGCTCTAGATCGCCACGCGGCACGGCACTGGCCTAGGTTCCTCCCGTGGACGTGCGCGCGCTGGTGTTCGACGTGTTCGGGACCGTGGTCGACTGGCGCTCCGGCGTCGCCCGCGAGGTGGCGCGCCTGCTGGGGCCCGGGGTCGACGCCGACGCCTTCGCCGACGCCTGGCGCGGCCACTACCTGCCCTCGATGGACCGCGTGCGGCGCGGGAAGCGGCCCTGGACCGGGCTGGACGGCCTGCACCGCGCCTCCCTGGACGAGCTGCTCGAGGAGTTCGGCGCGCCCGCGACGCCCGAGGCGGTGCGCGTCGAGCTCGTGCACGCCTGGCACCGGCTCGACCCGTGGCCCGACTCCGTCGAGGGGCTGCACCGGCTCAAGGCGCGCCACGTGATCGCCACGCTGTCCAACGGCAACGTCTCGCTGCTCGTCGACATGGCCAGGCACGGCGGGCTGCCGTGGGACACCGTGCTGTCCGCAGAGCTGTTCGGGCACTACAAGCCCGACCCCGAGGTCTACGACGGCGCCGCGCGCCTGCTCGACGTCGTGCCCGGGCAGGTGCTCATGGTCGCCGCGCACCTCGACGACCTGGCCGCCGCGCGCGAGCGCGGGCTGCGCACGGCCTACGTGCACCGGCCCGACGAGAAGGGGCCCGGCGTCGACACCGCGTCCTCCGACCCGGCCGCCGACCTCTCCGTCGGCTCGCTCGTCGAGCTGGCCGAGCGGCTCGGCTGCTGACGCCGGTCACCGTGCGTGCACGGGTGCGGCGGTCCCACTCCGACGAGTGAACCTGCCCCACTTTCGAGACCGCGCGGCCACCCGTTTCGTTGGGTCTCCGACGAAGCGACCCCGCAGGCCGGCGGTCTCGACCCTCTGAGGAGCCAGACATGGCACAGCACACCTTCACCCTCAACGGTGAGTCCGTCACCGTCGAAGCCGACGACGACGTCCGCCTGCTCTGGGTGATCCGCGACCTGCTCGGGGTCACCGGACCCAAGTACGGCTGCGGCATCAACGTCTGCAAGGCCTGCACCAGCCACATCAACGGCAAGGCCTTCAACCCCTGCTCGGTCTCCGTCGCCGACATCTCCGCCGACGACGAGATCACCACCATCGAGGGCCTCGCCGACACCGTCGGCTCCGACCTGCACCCCATGCAGGAAGCGTGGATCGAGAAGGACGTCGCGCAGTGCGGCTACTGCCAGCCCGGCCAGATCATGGCCGCGGTGGCCAAGGTCCGCCAGTGCGCCGACGAGGGCCGCAAGCTCGACGACGCCGCCATCGAGGAGATCCGCAACATCTGCCGCTGCGGCACCTACAACCGCATCCGCGAAGCGATCTACGCGGGCGCCGAGAACATGTGAGGCGCAGGGCCCCCGCCTACGCGGGGGCCCCGTCGCGCGTCGCCCCGCCCGATGTCGCGGTGAGCACGCGGAACACGTTCTCCAGCCGGTAGCCGCCCCCGGGCGTGCGGTGGCGCTCGAAGCGCTCCAGCACGGCGTCGCGGACCGCGACCGGCCCCCCGCGGTTGACCGCGTGCCGCCCGATCCCGGTGCCGAACAGCGGCCCGACGAGCTCGTCGTCGTCCGGGTAGTCGAACGGGCAGACGACCTCGTCGAACGAGGTGACGGTCAGCCCGGCCAGCTCGACGAGCGCACGCAGGCGGGCGGGCTCGGTGATCGGCGGCGGCCCGTCCGGGGCGCGGCGGGAGCCGACCCACGGGGCCAGCGCCTCCCCGAACGCCCGCACGTCGCACTCCTCCTCGCGCCCCCACACCGTCACCGCGACGACGGGCGCCACGCGCGCGGCCTCGCGCAGCACCAGCACCGGGTTCACGACGTGCGCGAGCAGCTGCACGGCGGCGGCGACGTCGAACGGGCCGAGGGAGCCGAGGTCGTGGGCGTCGCCGACGGCGAAGACCGCGTCGGGCACCTCCCCGGACGCCACGGCGACCGCCGACGGGTCGGTGTCGATCCCGTGCACGACGGCCCCGCGGGCCACCGCGGCGGCGGCGAACCCACCCCCGCCGGACCCGAGGTCGAGCACCCGGGTGCCGGCGGCGACGCCGGTGGCGTCGAGGACGCGCGCGTACAGCGGGGCCGCCCAGCCGCGGGGGCCCTCGCTCACACCGAGCCCCAGACGTCCTGCGCGACGCGCACGATCAGCGCGAGCTTGGCCTTCTGCTCGTCCGCGGTGAGCTCGTTGCCCTCGACGGTGGAGGAGAACCCGCACTGCGGGGAGAGGCAGAGCTGGTCGAGCGGGACGTGCTTCGCGGCCTCGTCGATGCGGCGCTTGAGCGCGTCGGCGTCCTCCAGCGCGCCGGACTTCGTCGTCACCAGCCCGAGGACGACCTGCTTGCCCGGCGGCACGAACCGCAGCGGCTCGAACCCGCCGGAGCGCTCGTCGTCGAACTCGCAGAAGAAGCCGTCGACGGCGAGCTCGCCGAACAGCGCCTCCGCGACGTGGTCGTAGCCGCCCTCGGCGGCCCACGACGAGCGGTAGTTGCCGCGGCACATGTGCGTGGTGACGCGCAGGTCGGCGGGCCGGTCGGCGATCGCCGCGTTGATCTGGCGGATGTAGCGCAGGTGCTGGGTCTCGGGGTCGTCGCCCTTGGCGGCCAGCTCGGCGCGGTGCGCGGGGTCGTTGAGGTAGGCGAGCGCGGTGTCGTCGAGCTGCAGGTAGCGGCAGCCCAGGCCGTGCAGCGCCGCCACCTCGTCGGCGTAGGCGGCGGAGAGGTCGGCCCAGAACCCCTCCAGGTCGGGGTAGACCGACCGGTCGATCACCGCGGAGCCGCCGCGCGCGTAGACCATGCTCGGCGACGGGATCGTCAGCTTCGGCACGGCCGTGGTGACCTGGTCGGCCAGGTACCGGAAGTGGTCGGCGAAGATCGGCTCGTCGAGGCGGACCCGCTCGGTGACGGCCATGCCCGCCGAGGTGAAGGCGCCCTCGCCGGAGGCGTTGCGCATCCGCACGCGGATCTGCTCGTCGGTCCGCGTGATCCCGCCGAGGCGGTAGATGAAGTCCATGTGCCACGACGTGCGGCGGAACTCGCCGTCGGTGGCCGCCCGCAGGCCGACCTCCTCCTGCATCCGCACGACGTCGGTGATCGCGGCGTCCTCGGCGGCGCGCAGGCCGGCGTCGTCGAGGCTGCCGGCGGCGTGCTGCTCGCGGGCGGCGAGCAGCGCGGGCGGGCGCAGGAGGCTGCCGACGTGGTCGGCGCGGAACGGCGGCGCGGTCACGGCTCCGGGAGGCGTCATGGGGGCGAGGCTATGCCGATCCGCGCACCCGTTGCATGATCGGCCGCATGGACTTCGGCGTCGTGACGTTCCTGACCGACTACGGCCCCGCTCCCGTCGAGCTCGGGCGGGCCGTCGAGGAGCGCGGGTTCGGTGCGCTGATGCTCACCGAGCACACCCACATCCCGACCAGCCGCGAGTCGCCGTGGCCCGGCGGGCCCGAGCTGCCCGCCCGCTACTCCCACACCTACGACCCGTTCGTCGCGCTGGCGGCGATCGCGGCGACGACCGACCGGATCGCGCTCGGCACCGCCGTCTCGCTGGTGGCCCAGCACGACCCGATCGTGCTGGCCAAGGCCGTGGCCAGCCTCGACCGGATCGCCGGCGGCCGCGTCGAGCTGGGGATCGGCCCGGGCTGGAACGCCGAGGAGATGGCGAACCACGGCGTCGACCCGGCGCGCCGGACCGCGCGGATGCTCGAGCACGTCGAGGCCATGAAGGCGATCTGGACCCACGACGAGGCCGAGTACCACGGCACCTTCGTCGACTTCGACCCGATCTGGTCCTGGCCCAAGCCGACGCGCCTGCCGCCGGTCCTCATCGGCGGCGGCGGGCCGACGGTGCTCGACCGCGTCCTGTCCCACGGCGACGGCTGGATCCCGCTGCGCGTGCCCGTGTCGGGCCTCGACGAGTTCGGCGGGCGGGTCGCCGAGCTGCAGCGCCGCGCCGCCGACGCCGGGCGCGGGCACCTGCCCGTCACGGTCTACGGGGCGTCGCCGAAGCCGCAGGCGCTGGAGTCCTACGCGGCGGCGGGCGTCGACCGGGTGCTGTTCGAGCTGACCGACCCCGGCCCGGCCGAGACGGACGCGGTGCTGCGCGAGCTCGACGAGCTGGCGGAACTGCTGCCATAAGGCCCGCGAGTCGGGCTCTCGCTGCGACCGTGTCGGGGTGCGGGGGCTCAGTGCCCGCCGGCCGCCCGCACGTCGTCGCTCTCGGCGCGCGCCACGCGGCCGGCGGCCTCGCGCACCGCGACCTCCAGCTCCCAGCGCCGGGCGGTGAACTCCGCCCGCGACACGGTGACGCCGATGGCCGACCGCACGGCCCCGCCGGGCCCGGTCACGGGAGCCGCGACGCCCGCGGTGCCCGCCCGGTACTCCTCCACCTCGACGGCGACGCCCGCCGAGCGCACCCGCATCAGCTCGCGGTCGAGCCCCCGGCGCTCGACGAGCGTGCGGGAGGTCAGCCGCGGCATCCCGTAGGGCGCGATGAGCTCGCTGACCCGCGCCGGGCGCAGCGGGGCGAGCAGGACCTTGCCGCCCGCGGTGGCGTGCGCGGGCGTGGGCTCGCCGACGTCGAAGCCGTCGGGGCGGGGGTGGTCGGCGCAGTCGTCGACGGCGGCCACCACGATGTCGGTGTCGCGGAAGACGACCAGGTGCGCGGTGGCGCCGAGGTTCTCGTGCAGCTCGTGCAGCACCGCCCGCACCGGCGACGGCGGCCGCACCTGGTCGGCCAGGCTGCGGTGCAGCTCGGCGATCCGGTAGCCCAGCCCGTAGCCGCGGCTCTCCTGCAGCCGGACGAGGTAGCCCTCCTGCACCAACGTGCCCAGCGCCCGGTAGACCGTCGGCAGCGGGCAGGCGAGCCGGCGCGCGATGGCCTTGGCCGTGACGCCGTCGCCCGCCGCGGCGACCGCCTCGACCACCCGCAGCGCACGCGTGATCGACGTGCCGGTGCTGCGCTCGGGCTCCACGCCCCCAGTCTCCGGCCCGTCAGGCACCGGGCGCCAGCAGCATCCGGGACCACAGGTCGGCGAGGTGCTCCCCGAACCGCTCGGTCGTCCAGCCCCGTTCCTGCACCAGCAGCACGTAGTACTCGGCCGAGCCCGTGCTCCACACGATGTCGGCGACCTCGTCGTCGGTGAGGTCGGGGCGCAGCTCGCCGGTGGCGCGCAGGTCGGCCGCGAACAGCCGCATGTTCGCCGCCCGCCGCTGCGTGATCTCCGTGCGCAGCCGCGCGCACTGCGGGTCGCGGGCCGCGGCGTCGCGCAGGGCCGAGAAGACCGGCGCGGTGCGCGGCCCCATCTCCGCGACGGCCGCGGCGTACAGCGCGATCCCGGCCCGCGCCGTGGGGGCCGCGCGGACGGCGCGGACGTAGTCGCGCTCCTCGGCGGGCACCGCGCGGTCGGTGCCGGAGATCGCGGTCTCCACGACCTCCCGCAGCAGCACCGGCTTGCGCCCGACCGAGGCGTAGAGGGTGTCGACGTTGACCCCGGCCCGCTCCGCGATCTGCGCGACGGTGGTGGCCGAGTAGCCCTGCGCGAGGAACAGCGCCCGCGCGGCGTCGAGGACCGCGCGGCGCGTACCGGCCGCCTGCTCCGCGCGCCGCGGGGCCCGGTACCCCCGTCGGCCCTTGACGTCGTCGCCCATCGCGGTCAACCATACCCGTATTCGTCCGAAAGCAGTTCGGATCGAAGACGGGAGCGGACCGTGGTCTACGCCTTCACCCAGGACGTGCCGATCGACGCCGGGCTCTACCGGCGGATCGTCGACGAGCTCGGCCCCGAGCCGATCGACGGCCAGCTGCTGCACCTGTGCGTCCGCCGCGAGGACGGCGGCCTGCGCTACATCGACGTGTGGGAGTCGGCCGAGCACTGCGCCCGGGCGTTCGACGAGCGCATCCACCCGGCCGTCGAGCGCGCCTTCGGGGGCGCCCGACCCTCCGGCGAGCCGGTGGTCCACCACCTCGACGTCCTCGACGCCACCGGCCTGCTCCTGCAGGCACCGCGCTAGGGCTGGAATCATCTGCGGGATGGACGACGACACCCTGCACCGCCGCATCGACGAGCTGGTCGCCGAGGAGCACCGCCTCGAGCGGTCGCACATCGGCACGGCGCTCTCGCCCGAGGAGAAGGACCGCCTCGACCGGCTCGGCATCCAGCTCGACCGCTACTGGGACCTCCTGCGCCAGCGCGACGCCCGCCGCCGCGCCGGCCAGGACCCCGACGGCGCGCAGGAGCGCGACGCCGGCACCGTCGAGGGCTACCGGCAGTAGTCCGCGTGCAGGTCACCCCGCTGACGCCGGAGCGGCTCGCCGACGAGGTCGTCGGGCTCGTCGCGGCCCGGCCGGGCCGGGTGCGGCTCGCCGTCGACGGGCCGCCGCCGACGCGCCCGGAGGCGCTCGCCGCGCGCGTCGCGGAGGACCTGCGGACGCTCGGGCGGGAGGCGGTCGTGGTGGCCGCCGCCGACTTCCTGCGCCCCGCCTCGGTGCGCCTGGAGCACGGCCGCGAGGACCCCGACGAGCTCCTCGACGGCTGGCTCGACGCGGGCGGCCTGCGCCGCGAGGTGCTCGACCCGGCGGCGTCGACGGGGCGGGTGCTGCCGCGGCTGTGGGACGCGGCCGCCGACCGCGCCTTCCGCGACGGCTACGCCCAGCTCCCGCCCGACGGGGTCGTGGTCGTCGCCGGCGCGCTGCTGCTCGGGCGCGGGCTCCCGTTCGACCTCGCGGTGCACCTGCACATGGGCGCGGCAGCGCTGGCCCGCCGGACCCCCGACGACGAGCGGTGGACCCTGCCTGCCCACGCCCGGTACGCGGCCGAGCGCGACCCCGCCGGGCGGGCCGACCTCGTCGTGCTCGCCGACCACCCGGACCGCCCCGCGGTGCGGCGCACCTGATCGGCAACCGCTCGGCGACGCCACGGCGGTGCTCGGCGACCGGTCACCCGGCCGGGTAACGGAAAAGGGGCCCCTCTCGGGACCCCTCCGGTGATCTGTGGGCGAGGAGGGAGTTGAACCCTCACGTCCTTTCGGACACACGGACCTGAACCGTGCGCGTCTGCCATTCCGCCACTCGCCCTGGCAGGAGGAAAGCTAGCACGGCGCCCCGGGCACCCCGCCGCAGACCCCCGCATCGGGGGGCGACACGCTGCGGGCTATCACAGATACGATCGGTGCCGTCAGCAACACGCCGTTGCGAGCGAAGGGAAGATCGGTTGGGCCGCGTCGGGAGGTTCGAGCGCCGTCTACAAGGGATGGTGGGCGACGCTTTCGCACGTGTCTTCGGTGGCAGCGTCGTTCCCCAGGAGGTCATGCAGGGGCTGATGCGGGAGGCCGAGGACAACATCGAGCAGCTCGCGGGCGGGCGGCTGCTCGCGCCGAACCGCTACACGGTGCTGCTCGGACCCGCCGATTTCGATCGCATGGCCGGTGACACCGCTCAGATCGTCGACTCGCTCTCGAGTTACGTCACCGAACAACTCGCCGACCAGGGATGGGACACCTACGGCGAGGTCGTAGTCTTTCTGGAGCGCTCCGATGCGCTGCACACGGGACAGTTCCGCACCCGCTCGTCCGTGGACCCCGACGCTTCCCGCCGGGACGCCACACGAGCACGCGACGCAGGAGAAGCACCCATGAGCCAGCAACCGGGCCACCCCGAGGAGAACGGGCAGTACGGCTACGACCGTCCCGCCCCCGGCGGATACGGGCAGCAGACGTACGCCCCGCCCGCCTACGACCAGCGCCAGGGGGGGTACGACCAGGGCGAGCAGCCCCCGCAGGGCTACGGCCAGCAGCCGGGCTACGGCCAGCCGGGCTACGGCCAGCAGGGCGGCGCCCCCGACCCCTACGGCCAGCAGGGCTACGGCCAGCCCCAGCAGGGTGGCTACGGCCAGCAGCCCGGGTACGACCAGGGCTACGGCCAGCAGCAGCCCGGCTACGACCAGGGCTACGGGCAGCAGCAGCCCGGCTACGGCCAGCCCGGCTACGGGCAGCAGCCCGGGTACGACCAGGGCTACGGCCAGCAGCAGCCCGGCTACGGCCAGCAGGGCTACGACCAGGGTTACGGCCAGCAGCAGGGCTACGGCCAGCAGGGCTACGACCAGGGCTACGGCCAGCAGGGCTACGGGCAGCAGGGGTACGGCCAGCAGGGCTACTCCGCCACGCTGAGCCTCGACGACGGCTCGGGCCGCAACTACGAGCTCACCCAGGGCAGCCACGTCATCGGCCGCGGCCAGGAGTCGGCGTTCCGCCTCCCCGACACCGGCGTGTCGCGCCGCCATCTGGAGATCAGCTGGGATGGTCAGTCGGCCACGCTCACCGATCTCGGCTCCACGAACGGCACCACCGTGAACGGCAACCCGGTGCAGACGTGGCAGCTCAACGACGGCGACGTCATCCGGGTCGGGCACTCCAGCCTGGTCTTCCGGACCCAGTAGTCGTCCCGAACCCCAGAACGGAGTCCTCCGCGAGTGCCCGAGTTGGTGCTGCAGCTGACCAGGGCGGGCTTCCTCGCTCTCCTCTGGCTGTTCGTGCTGGTCGCACTCCGGGTGGTGCGGTCGGACCTCTACGCCGCGTCCGGACTCCGGTCGATGCTGCCCGGAGGCGGACGCACCGCGCCGCGCGGCGGGGGCCGCGGCCGCATGCCGCGCCAGCTCCTCGTGACCGCCGGCGCGCTGGCGGGCACCCGGGTGTCGTTGGAGGACTCCCGGCCGATCCTCATCGGCCGGGCCGACGACTCCACCCTGGTGCTCGACGACGACTACGCCTCGACCCGCCACGCACGCATCTCCCTGCAGGGCGACGAGTGGTACGTCGAGGATCTCGGGTCGACGAACGGCACGTACCTCGACCGGGCTAAGGTCACCGGACCCACCCGGGTCCCCCTGGGAGTCCCTGTCCGCATCGGCAAGACGGTGATCGAGCTCCGATCATGAACCGGTTCCCTTCCGGGCCCGCCGACCGAGCCGCCGGAGCCGCCCGATGACGCTGGTCCTGCGCTACTCGGCCCGCAGTGACCGCGGGCTCGTCCGGCAGAACAACCAGGACGCGGTCTACGCCGGTCCGCGGCTGCTCGCCCTCGCCGACGGCATGGGCGGCCACGCGGCGGGCGAGGTCGCCTCGTCGCTGGTGATCTCCGCGCTCGCCCCGCTCGACGAGGACGACCCCGGTGACGACCTGCTCCGCGAGCTGCGCGAGGCCACGGTCGAGGGCAACGCCGCGATCACCCGGCACGTCCGCGAGGCGCCCGACCTCGAGGGCATGGGCACCACGCTCACGGCCATCCTGTTCGCCGGTTCGCGCCTGGGGCTGGTGCACATCGGCGACTCGCGCGCCTACCAGCTCCGCGGCGGCGTCTTCACCCAGATCACGAAGGACGACACGTTCGTCCAGTCGCTGATCGACGAGGGCCGGATCACCGAGGAGGAGGCGCACACGCACCCGCAGCGCTCGCTGCTGCTGCGCGCCATCACCGGCCAGGACATCGACCCGTCGCTGACCATCCGCGAGGCCCGCCCGGGCGACCGGTACCTGCTCTGCTCCGACGGCCTGTCCGGCGTCGTGAGCGACGAGACGCTGGCCGACACGCTGCGCGGCTACCGCGACCCCCGCGAGTGCGCCGACCGCATGATCGAGCTGGCGCTGCGCGGCGGCGGCCCCGACAACATCACCTGCATCGTGGCCGACGTGCTCGACATCGAGTTCGGCGAGGACGCCCCGATCGTCGGCGGTGCGGCGGGCGACGGGCGCGACGACGACGGCCCGCGGCCCGACTCCGCGGCCGCGCGCGCCTCGGCCACCACGCTCACCCGCCCCGCGCCGCAGCGGGTCGCGCAGCCCGCGCAGGCCCCGGCCGTCGCGCGCCGGTCCCGCACGAGGATCGCCGTCGCGGCGGTCGCGGTGCTGGCCGTGCTCGTCGGCGGCGCGCTGCTCGCGCGGATCTGGGTGCTGCAGCAGTACTACGTCGGCGCCGACACCGACGCCGTCGCGATCTTCCAGGGCGTGCAGGGCGAGGTGCTCGGCGTGCCGCTGCACCTCGTGGCCGAGCGCACCGAGATCGCGCTCGACGACCTCCCGGAGTCCGACCGCTCGCTCGTGCGCGGCGGCATCGACGCGGCCGGCCTCGAGGGCGCCCAGGGCGTCGTGGAGCGGCTGCGCACCAAGATGCTCGAGCCGTGCCCGACCCCGACCGCCCCGGCGCCCGAGACGGCGCTGGTGCCGACGCTGCCCGACGTGACCTACCCGGACTACGGCTCCACGCCGCTGCCGAGCGTGCCGCCCGAGCCGGGGATCAACTGCCGGCCGGTGGGCTGACGTGGCGGCCCCCGAGGCGCGGGAGCAGGCGGGCCCGCCCACCGGCCGCACGATCGAGCTCGTGCTGCTGGCGTTCGCGGCGGTGCTGGTCACCGGTGCGCTGGTGCTCGTCGAGGCCAACCAGGAGCAGACGCTCACCCTCGACCTGCTGCTGATCGGCGTCGCGTACCTGGCGCTGCTGGTGGCGGCGCACATCGCCGTCCGCTGGCTCGCTCCCTACGCCGACCCGCTGATCCTGCCCGCGGTGGCCCTGCTCAACGGCCTGGGCCTGGTGATGATCTACCGGCTCGACCTCGCGAAGGCCGACCGCGCGGTGGCGCTGGGCAACGACCTGCCGACGCTGCTGTGGCCGCGCCAGGTCGCCTGGACCGGCGTCGGGCTGGTGCTGTTCGTCGCCGTGCTGTGGATCGTGCGCGACCACCGCAAGCTCGCCGCGTACGCCTACACCGCCGGGTTCGCCGGGCTGGTGCTGCTCGCGCTGCCGGGCGTGCTGCCGTCGTCGATCTCCGAGGTCAACGGGGCCAAGATCTGGCTGCGGCTGGGCATCTTCTCCATCCAGCCGGGCGAGTTCGCGAAGATCCTGCTGATCATCTTCTTCGCGGCGTTCCTGGTGCAGAAGCGCGACCTGTTCTCCACCGCGGGGCGCCGCTTCCTGGGCATGGAGCTCCCCCGCGCCCGCGACCTCGCGCCGCTGCTCGTCGCCTGGGCGTTCTCGGTCGGCGTGCTCGTGCTCGAGCGCGACCTGGGCACGTCGCTGCTGTTCTTCGGCATCATCCTGGTGCTGCTCTACACGGCCACCGAGCGCGTCTCCTGGATGCTCATCGGGCTGGCGTTCTTCGCGGCCGGCGGCATCGTGGCCTACCAGCTGTTCGGCCACGTCCGCACCCGCGTGCAGATCTGGCTCGACCCCTTCGCCGACTTCGACGGCGCCGGCTTCCAGATCGGCCAGGCCCTGTTCGGGCTCGGCACCGGGGGCCTGGGCGGCACCGGGCTGGGCGCCGGACGCCCCGAGCTCGTGCCGTTCGCCGAGAGCGACTTCATGCTGTCCTCGCTGGGCGAGGAGCTGGGACTGATCGGGCTCGCCGCGGTCATGGTGATCTACCTGGTGCTCATCACGCGCGGCCTGCGCAGCGCGCTCGCCGTGCGCGACAGCTTCGGCAAGCTGCTGGCCACCGGGCTCGCGTTCACCCTCGCGCTGCAGGTGTTCATCGTCGCGGGCGGGGCGTCCAAGCTCATCCCGCTGACGGGGCTGACGCTGCCGTTCCTGTCCTACGGCGGCAGCTCGCTCGTCGCCAACTACGCGCTGGTCGCGCTGC
Source organism: Pseudonocardia broussonetiae (assembly GCF_013155125.1). Taxonomy (NCBI): domain Bacteria; kingdom Bacillati; phylum Actinomycetota; class Actinomycetes; order Pseudonocardiales; family Pseudonocardiaceae; genus Pseudonocardia; species Pseudonocardia broussonetiae. The sequence continues at coordinate 1,534,919 of NZ_CP053564.1, forward strand.
TGCTGCGGATCTCCAACGCCGCCCGCGCCCCGCTGCCCCGCCGCCCGGCCACCCCGCTGCCGCCGATCGCGGAGGCGGGCACCGAGCTGGTGGAGCGACCCTCGTGAACACCCCGGTCCGCCGCATCGCGATCGCCGTGATGGCGATGATCCTGCTGCTCATGGCCAACCTGACCTACGTGCAGGTGGTCAAGGCCGGTGACTACCGCACCGACCAGCGCAACCAGCGCGTCCTGCTCGCCGAGTACTCCCGCCAGCGGGGGCAGATCAGCGCGCAGGGCCAGGTGCTCGCGCGCAGCGTCGAGACCGACGGGCAGTACCCCTACCAGCGCGAGTACCCGAACGGCCCGGCGTTCGCCTCGGTCACCGGCTACTACTCGCTGATCTACAGCGCGGGCGGCCTGGAGCGGGCGGCCAACGACGTCCTCAACGGCAGCGACGACCGGCTGTTCACCCGCCGGCTCTCCGACCTCATCACCGGGCGCGACCCGAGCGGCGGCAACGTCGTCACCACGATCGACCCGGCGGTGCAGCAGGCCGCCTACGACGAGCTGTCCGACAGCGGCTACACCGGCGCGGTCGTGGCGCTGCAGCCCGCCACCGGCGCGATCCTGGCGATGGCGTCGACCCCGTCGTACGACCCGGGGCCGCTGGCCAGCCAGAGCGCCACGACGCAGCAGGACGCGTGGGCGGAGTACACCGAGGCCTCGCCGCCGGTGCTCACCAACCGCGCGATCCAGGAGGTCTACCCCCCGGGGTCGACGTTCAAGCTGATCGACGTCGCCGCGGCGCTGGAGAGCGGGCGCTACACCCCCGACAGCCAGCTGACGGCGGCGTCGAGCATCACCCTCGCCGACACCGCCACGCAGCTGCAGAACTTCAACGGCAACCAGTGCGGCACCGGCCAGACCGCCAGCCTGCGCGACGCCCTGCAGCGCTCGTGCAACACCGCGTTCGCCGAGCTCGCCCAGCAGCTGGGCGAGGAGGCCCTGCGCAACCAGGCCGAGGCGTTCGGGATCGGCACCGAGGACATCGCGATCCCGATGACCGTCGTCCCGTCGACGATCGGCGACATCGAGAGCACCGCCGCGCTGCAGCAGACGAGCATCGGCCAGCGCGACGTCGCGCTCACCCCGATGCAGAACGCGATGGTCGTCGCGGCCATCGCCAACGGCGGGCGGCTGATGGCGCCGTACCTGATCTCGGAGGTCCAGGGCCAGGACCTGGAGGCGCTCGACACCACCGCGCCCGACCAGCTGGGTCAGGCCGTCAGCCCGGGCGTCGCGCAGACGCTGACCGAGATGATGGTCAACAACGAGAACAGCTACCAGGGCGCCGGCAAGATCCGCGGCGTCCAGATCGCGGCCAAGACGGGCACGGCCGAGCACGGCGCCGATCCCAAGTCGACGCCGCCGCACGTCTGGTACGTCGCGTTCGCGCCGGCCGAGAACCCGCAGGTCGCGGTCGCGGTGCTGGTGGAGTCCGGCGGCGACCGCAACAACCTGGCCGCCACCGGCGGGGCCGTCGCGGCGCCGATCGGGCGCGCGGTGATCGGCGCGGCGCTGCGGGGGTCCCAGTGACGGGTGGTGCGCAGTGAGGGCTCTCGCCGCGGGGCTGCTCATCGCCGACCGGTACCAGCTCGACCGGCGGATCGCCGTCGGCGGGATGGGCGAGGTCTGGGAGGCCTCCGACACGCGGCTGGGTCGCAGCGTCGCGGTCAAGGTGCTGCGGCCGGAGCTGTCCGACGACGAGGAGTTCCTGCACCGGTTCCGGATCGAGGCGCGCACGGTCGCGTCGCTCGACCACACCGGCATCGCCGCCGTCCACGACTACGGCGAGGACGACCCGTCCGACAGCGGGCGGCGCACCGCGTACCTGGTGATGGAGCTGGTGCGCGGCGAGCCGCTGTCGGCCGTGATCGCCCGCGGGCCGATCGACACCGCCGAGACGCTCCGGATCATCGAGGAGACCGCGCGGGCGCTGCAGGCCGCGCACGAGCGCGGCTTCGTGCACCGCGACGTGAAGCCGGGCAACATCCTCGTCCGCTCCGACGGCCTCATCAAGATCACCGACTTCGGCATCGCGAAGGCCGCCGACGCCGTGCCGGTCACGCGCTCGGGGATGGTGATGGGCACCGCCCACTACATCGCCCCGGAGCAGGCCAGCGGCGCCGAGGCGGGCCCCGCGGGCGACGTGTACTCCCTGGGGATCGTCGGCTACGAGTGCCTCGCCGGGCACCGGCCGTTCCGCGCCGACAGCGCGGTGGCCGTCGCGATGATGCAGGTGCGCGACGAGCCGCCGCCGCTGCCCGACACGATCCCGCTGCCGGCCCGCGAGCTGATCGAGTCGGTGCTGGTCAAGGACCCGACGCAGCGCTACGCCAGCGGGGGCGAGTTCGCCGAGGCCGTGGCCGCCGTGCGCCGCGGGGAGCCGATGCCGGTGCCGTCCGGCCTCACGCCGCATGGCGGGTCGGCACCGGTGGCGACGCCGTCGCGCAGCCGCCGCGCGGCCGCGCCGCCCCCGGTGCCCGCGCCGGATGACCGGTACGCCGTCCCCGCCGACCGGTACGCGCCCGACCCGTACCGCGTCGACGCCCGCCCGGCGGACCCGTACGGACCGTCCGACGACGGCGAGGTCTACATCGGCGACCGGCCGTACGAGCCCGTCCGGCGGGCGCCCGCCGGGCCGACGGAGCCGCTGCGGCTGCAGCCCACGTCGGGGCCGGGTCGGGGGCTGCTCATCGTGCTGTTCGTGCTGCTCACGGTCGCGGCGGTGGTGGTGGGCATCTTCGTGCTCCGAGCCCTGGGCGAGGACGACCCGGGGGCGGGGGCGGGGATGCGGGTGGGCCCGGTGCCCACCGTGGTGATCGACACGGGGAGCGGCCGGTGAACCCGTACAACCGGCCGACCGGCGCTCGGGGGGCCGTCGCTGCACCCGGTCCGCACACCGCGACCGGCATGATGACCTCGTCCACCCGAACCTCCCAGAGGCCGCGATGACCACCCCCCGCCTGTTGTCCGAGCGCTACGAGCTGGGCGATACGCTCGGCTACGGAGGCATGTCCGAGGTCCACCACGGCCTCGACACGCGACTGGGCCGTGACGTCGCCATCAAGGTCCTGCGCGCCGACCTCGCCCGCGACCCGCAGTTCCAGATGCGGTTCCGCCGCGAGGCGCAGAACGCCGCGGCGCTCAACCACCCCGCGATCGTCGCCGTGTACGACACCGGCGAGGTGCAGAGCGAGTTCGGGCCGCTGCCCTACATCGTCATGGAGTTCGTCGACGGCCAGACGCTCCGCGAGATCGTCAAGACCACCGGGCCGATGAGCCAGCAGCGCGTCATCGAGGTCATGGCCGACGTCTGCGCGGCGCTCGACTTCAGCCACCGGCACCAGATCATCCACCGCGACGTCAAGCCCGCAAACATCATGATCAACAATGCGGGCGCCGTGAAGGTGATGGACTTCGGCATCGCCCGCGCGCTGGGCGAGGGCCAGAACGTCACGCAGACCGCGGCCGTCATCGGCACCGCGCAGTACCTCTCCCCCGAGCAGGCGCGCGGCGAGGCCGTCGACGCCCGGTCCGACGTCTACGCGGCGGGCTGCGTGCTGTTCGAGCTTCTCACCGGGGAGCCGCCGTTCACCGGCGACACGCCCGTCGCGGTCGCTTACCAGCACGTGCGCGAGGACCCCCGCCGCCCGTCGGAGCTCAACCCCGACATCCCGGCCGCGCTCGACTCCGTCGTGCTCAAGGCGCTGTCGAAGAACCCGGCCAACCGCTACCAGTCGGCCGCCGAGATGCGCTCCGACCTCGTGCGCGTCCGCAGCGGGCAGACGGTGATGGCTCCCGCGGTGATGAGCGAGGACGAGCGCACCGCGATGCTCGCCAGCCAGACCGGCCCCACCCGCCGGATCAACGGCGGCGGCCGCCACACCCTGCCGCCGTCCGCGCCCGCCTACTACGACGACGAGGAGCCGCGGCGCGGCACCGGACGCATCGTCGGCATCGCGGCGGCCGTGGCGATCGCGCTGGCGCTGATCGGGTTCGTGGCCTACCAGATCTTCGGGGGGCCGGCCGCGCCGGAGCAGTTCGCGATGCCCGACGTCGTGGGGCAGGAGCAGGAGGCCGCCCGCACGGCCCTGATCAACCTCAGCCTCAACCCGACGGTGCAGACCGAGGAGTCCTCCGTCGACGACCAGGGCCGCGTCGTGCGCACCGACCCGCCGGCGACCTCGCTCGTCGAGGAGCGGCGGGCCGTCACGCTCTTCGTCGGGTCCGGGCCCGCCGTCGCCGCCGTGCCGCCGCTGGCCGGGCTCTCGATCACCGACGCCGAGACGGCCCTGGCCGCCCGCGGTCTCACCCTCGGCGAGCAGACCCCCGAGGAGACCCGCGACGAGGCGCTGATCGGCAAGATCATCCGCTCGACGCCGGCCGCGGGAGCGGATGCGCCCGGTGGGAGCGCGGTGGCGGTCGTCGTCGGAACCCGCCCGACCACCGTCGCGGTGCCCGACGTCACCGGCCAGGGCCGCGACCAGGCCCGCTCGGCGCTGGAGACGGCGGGCTTCGAGGTCGCCGAGACCGAGGTCGACGGCGGCGGCGAGGGCGGCGACGTCCTCGGCACCGAGCCGTCCGCCGGCACGCAGGCCGCCCCGGGCTCGACGGTCACGCTGCAGCTCTCGCGCGGCAACCAGGTGCAGGTGCCCGACCTGGTCGGTCTCGACCGCAGCGACGCCCTGCGCGCCATCCAGCAGGCCGGCATCAGCCTGAGCGACGTCAACCAGCGCGAGCGCGGCGTCAGCGACAACAGCCAGGACGGCCGCGTCATCGAGCAGTCGGTCGCCGCGGGGCAGTCCCTGGAGGAGGGCGACGAGCTCACCATCACCATCGGCGACGCCGGCGGCGGGTTCTTCGGGAACTGAGTCGCGGGCCGGGGCACACTGGTGCCCATGCGCGTGCTCGTCATCGACAACTACGACAGCTTCGTCTACAACCTCGTCCAGTACCTGGCCCAGCTCGGCGCGGAGACCACGGTCCGCCGCAACGACGAGGTCGACCTGGACGAGCTCGACGACGTCGACGGTGTGCTGGTCAGCCCCGGCCCGGGCACCCCGGAGCGGGCGGGTGCCAGCGTGGAGGCGATCCGGCGCTGCGCCGACCGCGCCCTGCCGCTGCTCGGGGTCTGCCTGGGCCACCAGGCCATCGGCGTCGCCTGGGGCGGGGTGGTGGAGCGGGCGCCCGAGCTCCTGCACGGCAAGACCTCGCTGGTGCACCACGGCGGCGACGGCGTGCTGGCCGGGCTGCCCGACCCGTTCGTCGCCACGCGCTACCACTCGCTCTCGATCCGGCCCGGCACCGTGCCCGCCGAGCTCGAGGTCACCGGGCGCACGGAGACCGGCGTCATCATGGCCGTGCGGCACCGCGAGCTGCCGATCGAGGGCGTGCAGTTCCACCCCGAGTCGGTCCTGACCGAGGGCGGGCACCGGCTGCTGGCCAACTGGATGACCGCCGCCGGCCACGCCCCCTCCCCCGCCGACGTCGACGCCCTCACCGCCGAGACCGCCGCCCTGAGCGCGCGCGCCTGACCCCGTCCGGGGACGCGCGCGCTACCGTGTGGGCAGAGTCCGGCGCGGCGCGCGCCGGTGACGCCGTCGACGAGGTCTGCACATGCCGAAGAGCAAGGTCCGGAAGAAGACCGTCTACACCCCGCCCGCGGGCGACCGGCGGACGACCACGCCGGTCAAGGTCAAGGGCCCCACGAACCCCGTCTACGTGGCGGTGTTCCTGGGCCTGATGCTGCTCGGGCTCGTGTGGCTGGTGGTCAACTACCTGGCTGTGGACTACATCCCGTGGATGGCCGCGCTGGGCCCCGCGAACTTCCTCATCGGCTTCTCACTCATCGTGATCGGCCTCCTGATGACGATGAGATGGCGCTGACCAGCGGAAATACCGGCCTGTAAGTAGTGCACAGTGTGGACAACCGCTGTGGACAAACTACCGTGAGTGATCATGGATCGGCTGTTCGGTCCTGGAGCCCGGCCCCCGGGCTCGTCGTGCTGGGCTGGCTCGCGGCCGCCGCGGCGACGGCCTGGTGCGTGCTGCTGGTGACGTCCGGCGCCGACCCGGCGGGCCGCCTGCTGGCCGGCTGCGCGGCCGTCGGGCTCGCCGTCGCGGCCCTGTACGGCACGCGCGCGCGGCCCCGGCTGCGCGCCGACGCCGACGGGCTGACGGTCGGCGGGCTGCTGCGCGCGCGGCACCACCCCTGGCCGCTCGTGCAGGGCGTCCGGGTGCTGCGGACGCGCCGCTTCGGCCGGGAGAGCTCGCTGCTGGAGGTCGACACGGTCACCGCCGACGGCGGGGAGCGGCTGCTGCTGTTCGGGCGCCTGGACCTCGGCGCCGACCCCGAGGACGTCGCCCCGGAGCTGATGGACCTACGTCCCCGCTAGGAGGGCGCCCACGGCGATGACCACGAGGAGCACCACGGCGATCGCGGCGAGGCCGCCGGCCTGCAGCGGCGCGCGGCGGGCGGGCGGGGCGTAGACGAGCACGGCGGTGGCCGCGGCGCCCGCGAGCAGGCCGCCGACGTGGGCCTGCCAGGAGATGCCCGGGACGAAGAACCCCAGGGCGAGGTTGACGGCGAGCAGGCCGCCGACCTGGTTGAGCGGCCGCTTCAGCCGCACGAGCGCGACGGCGAGGCCGCCCATCAGCCCGAACACGGCCCCGGAGGCCCCGGCCACGTACTCGCCGGGTCCGTAGAGCAGCATCACCGCGGCGGCGCCGCCGAGCATGCCCAGCAGGTAGACCGCCAGGAACCGCCCGCGACCGAGCAGCCCCTCCATGTCCCGGCCGATCACCCACAGCGCGAACATGTTGAACGCGAGGTGCACCGGGCCGATGTGCAGGAAGCCCGACGTGACCGTCCGCCACCACTCGCCCGCGGCCACCGTGCCGGGCGAGAGCGCCCACGCGGCGAACAGGGCGGAGCGGGTGTTGGCCGCGATGCTGCCCGCCTGCGCGGCCGTGACCGCGAAGACGAGCAGGTTGAGCACCACCAGGGCGGGCACGACCACCGGCCGTGACCCGACGACGGCGCCGGCCACCGTGGTGGCCCGGCGCACGTCGTGGCGACCCTGGTGGACGCAGTCGACGCACTGGTACCCCACCGCCGCCTCCCGCAGGCACTCCGGGCACGACGGGCGCCCGCAGCGGGTGCACGCCAGCCCGGTGGGCCGGTCGGGATGGCGGACGCACACCACCGGGGCTCCGGTGGGCGGGCCGGCGGGGTGGGTCACGGTGCCTCGTTCAGGAGATCTCGACCTTCTGGATGACGACGTCGTTCAGCGGCCGGTCGGACCGGTCGGTGCTGACCGCGGCGATCTTGTCGACGACGGCGCGCGACTCGGCGTCGGCCACCTCGCCGAAGATGGTGTGCCGGCGGTTGAGGTGCGGCGTCGGGCCCACGGTGATGAAGAACTGCGAGCCGTTGGTGCCGGGGCCCGCGTTGGCCATCGCCAGCAGGTACGGGCGGTCGAACTGGAGCTCGGGGTGGAACTCGTCGGCGAACTGGTAGCCGGGGCCGCCGCGGCCGGTGCCGGTGGGGTCGCCGCCCTGCAGCATGAAGCCGCCGATCACGCGGTGGAAGACCGAGCCGTCGTAGAACGGGCCCGAGTCGCCGCCGCTCGCGTTGGGCTGGCTGTAGTCGCCCTCACCGGTGGCGAGCCCGACGAAGTTCGCGACCGTCTTGGGCGCGTGGTCCGGGAAGAGGGTGATGGTGATGTCGCCCTCGGAGGTCCGCAGCGTCGCGGTGTTCTTGGCGTTACCTGGTTCCGTCACGCCTCCATGGTGCCAGCACCTCGGAGAGGAAGGACGTCACGGTCTCCTCGTACGCCGCGGGGTCGGCGTTCCACGCCGCGGTGTGCTCCAGGCCCGCGACCTCGACGTAGCGCAGCGCCCAGTCCAGCCCGGGCGCCGCGGCGGCCAGCGCGCGGCTCGCGGAGACCGGCACGGCGGTGTCGTCGTCGGTGTGGACGAGCAGCGTCGGCGGGCGGACGGCGGGCGGGCGGCGGCGCAGGTCGAAGCGGTCGAAGTCGATGCGGATGCGCCGGCTCGTGATCGCCGTGGCGAGCGGGGTGAGGCCGGGGGGCAGCCGCCGGTTGCGGGCCTGCAGGCGCAGGGTGGCGCGCCAGTCGACGAGCGGGGCGTCCCACACGACGGCGACGACGTCGGCCGCCTCCGCCGAGCGGTCCAGGAACGCGCCGGTGATGGCCCCGCCCATCGACCAGCCGTACAGCACGATCCGGCGCGCGCCCCGCTCCCGCGCGAACCGCACCGCCGCCTCGACGTCCTCCCACTCGGCGTCGCCCAGGTGGTCGCGGCGGTCGGGGCTCGCCGGGGCGTCGCCGTCGTTGCGGTAGCTGACCACCAGCACCGGCAGCCCCAGCGCGTGCAGGGCCGGGAGCACCCGCAGCGCCTCGCGCCGCGACCCGCCGCGCCCGTGCACCGCGACGACCCAGGTGTCGGACCCGCCCGGCACCAGCCAGGCGGGCGCCGGGCCGAGCGGCGTCGGCACGTCGACGTCGTCGAAGGCGAGCCCGCGGGCGGCCGGGTCGGGGTCCCACGGCCCGGTGTCGAGCACGGCGGCCGTGCCGGCGACGGGCACGTCCCCGCCGAGCAGCGGACGGCGGACCGCGCCGTCGACGACGGCGCTCACCGGGCCCACCCGGGCGAGCCCACCCGCCCAGCGCAGGCCCCAGGTCCCGGGCTGGCGGGTCAGGCGCGACTCCGCGAGCGAGACCGCGCCGCGGGTCACGCCGAGCACGCGCTCGGGGTAGACGACCTCCCGCCGGGTGTCGAGCAGGACCCCGGAGTAGAACCAGCCGATCCCGCCCAGACCGGCTCCGATACCGACACCGGCGCTCGCCGCCGCGAGCCTTCCCACCACCGTCACGATGTCGATGATGAACGACACGCCGGGCTGCGCACGAGCCCCACCATAACGAGTGAAAGACGATGACGGTCACGTTAAGTGCACACCCCGTCGCTGAACGCCTCGTTGATCGTCCTGACAACGAAAGCGTCTGAAGGGACACCTCGCATGAGCAGCCTCGCTCGGCGCAGCCTGCGCACCACCGCCGCCGCGGCCGGAATCGCCGCCCTCGGTGTGGGCTTCGCCGGCCACGCCCTCGCCGCCCCCGCGCTCCCGGCCCTGCCGGGAACCGAGGGCCTGAGCGAGGCCGGCCTCCCGGCCGCGCCCGCCCTGCCCGCCGCCCCCGAGGCCCCGGCCACGCCCGGCCTGCCTTCCGCCGAGGGCTGGAGCGTCCCCGGCGTCGTCAACTTCGAGATGCCGGCCGTCAACACCGCCGCGCCCGAGCTCCCCGCCGGTGACGCGTTCGCGCTGCCGACGGCCCCCGAGCTCGCCGTGCCGGAGGCGCCCGCCGCCCCCGAGCTGCCCGCCGCCCCCGAGGCCCCCTCGACCTCTCCCGTCGTGAACAGCGGCGAGGGCGTCGAGGGTCAGGTCAACGGCCCCGCGCCCGAGGGCGTCGGCCAGAACCAGGTCGGCGCGATGGCGGCCATGGACATGGCGGCGATGCTCGCCGAGATGGCGCAGAGCGGCGCCGCCGGTGGCTCGATCACGGAGAACCAGCAGATCGGCTGATCCCGGCCCTTCCGACGGCCCGCCCGCGCACCCCGGTGCGCGGGCGGGCCGTCTGCTTACCCCGCACGTCATCGACCCGACGACCCCGCTGCACGACAGTTCCTGTCATGACCTCGACGACAGGAGCGCACACCATGAGCACCCTCGACACCGCCGCCACCCGCACCTCCGACGGCGGCCGCCTGCTGCGCCGCGCGCTGCGGACCGACGCCGCCGCCTCGGGTGCGCTCGGCGTGCTCGCCCTCGCCGCGGCGCCCGCGCTCGTCGACCTGCTGGGCCCGCCCGCGCCGGTGCTGGTGGGCGTCGGCGCGTTCCTCGTCGTCTTCGCGGCGGGGCTGCTCGTCCTCGCCGCCCGGCCGGTCGTGCCGCGGCCCGCCGCGTGGACGGTCGTGCTCGGCAACGCCGCGTGGGTCGCCGGCAGCGTCCTGGCGACGGTCGTCGCCGGCCCCTCGCTCACCGGGCTCGGCGTCGCCGTGGTGCTGGCGCAGGCCGCCGCGGTGGCCGTGTTCGCCGACCTGCAGTGGCTGGGCCTGCGGCGGATGGGCTGACGGCGCCCCGGGCGGGCCCGCGGGCCCGCCCGGACGGTGCGTCAGCGGGGCGTGATCTCGCCCATCGGGCCCCAGCCCTGCACCTGCTCGTGGTCGACGTACATGATCTGCGGCTGCGCGGACACGAGGTCGGGGGCCTTCTCGACGAACTCCGCGAAGTGCTGCGTCTTCGTGTGGGCGCCACCGGCGTCGGCGTCGCGGAAGCACTCGATGGTCACGAACTCCAGCGGGTCCTCCAGGCCGCGCGACCACTCGAAGAAGTTGCAGCCCTCCTCGGCGTTGACCGCGGTCGCGTACGACCGGGCCAGGGTCAGCCACTCGTCGACCTTCTCGGCGCGCACCGGGAACTTGACGTTGATCAGGATCATGGGCGACATCCTAGTGACGCGCGTCGCTGTTCCACGTGGAACAGCGCCCGCCGTCTCGCATTGAGACCGGTCCCCGGAGCCGCCGCCTCTACCGTGGCGCGGTGGGAGATCAACGTCTCGCCGGGCCGGACGACATCCCGCTCGTCGCGCGGTGGGGCACCGAGCACCCGGCCGCACCTCTGGTCGTCGCGCTGCACGGCAGCGGCACCAGCGAGCACTCGCTCATCGAGATCTCGCCGTGGCTGCCGCACGGTCCCGTGGCGTACGTCGCGGTGCGCGGGCCGGTGCAGCAGGGCACCGGCTACGCGTGGTTCACCGGCGGCCCGCCCGACGCCGACGACGTCGCCCTGAGCTGCCGCTGGTTCTTCGACTGGCTCGACACGGAGGGCGACCCGGACCGGCCGGTGCTCCTCGTCGGCTTCCGCGAGGGCGTCACGTTCGCCGGGGCGCTGATGCTGACCGCGCCGCACCGGTTCGCCGGAGCGGGCCTGCTCTACGGCGCGCTGCCGTTCGACGCGGGCCTGCCGATGGGGCGCGGCGCACTGTCCGGGATGCCGGTGTTCCTCGCGCACGGCGAGGCCGACGTCCGCACGCCTGCGCCGCTGCTCGCCCGCACCTGGGACTGGCTGGCCCGCGAGAGCGGGGCCCCGCTGTGGGCCGAGCGCGAGCCGGGCGGGGCGCAGCTGGCCGGTGAGGTCGTCGGCCACCTCGGCACCTGGCTCGGCGACCGGCTCGACCACCTGCGCGCCCACGGCGAGAACCCGCTCCCCGACGGCGACGAGCCCGCGTGGCCGACCCTCACCGGCGGCCGGCTCCCGGCGCGCTCCGGCCCGCCGCCCGAGACCGCGACCACCGTCCCGCAGCACCAGCTCACCCAGAACGCGCCCGCGGACCGGCAGGAGGAGCTGTGGAAGCGCCTGTCCGCGCTCGACGCCGTGACGACCGCGCCGGCCACCGTCGGCGTCGCGGGCACCCGGTCGCTGCTGCTCGACCGGTCCGCCGCGACCGGGCCGGACCCCGCGTACCTGGTGCCCGACGTCGGCGAGTTCGCGCACCTGCACCCCGATCCCGACGGCAGCGTGCACGTCGCCCTGCCCGACGAGCTGGCCTACGACGCGATCGCCAAGGGCTGGGCCGTGCCGCACCCGCTCGCCGGGGTCCGCGTCGGCTCGGGGATGGTGCTGGTCCCGGGCCCGCGCGACGACGCCGAGGTCGACGTCGTCACGGGGATCGTCGAGGCGGCCCGCCGGTACGCCGTGGGGTGAGCCCACCTCGTCGTCGAGGGTGTCGAGGATCCGCGACCGGCTCCGTCCCGGGGGTGAGCGACCCCCAGACGCCGGAGGACCCCATGGACGCGCAGACCGTCACCGACACCCTCGACCGACCGATCGCCCGGGAGCTGCTGGCCTCCGACATCCCCGCCCGCCTGTCCTACGTCGGCCTCGACGGCGATCCCCGCGTGGTCCCCACGGCGTTCTGGTGGACCGGCGAGGTGGTCGTCGTCGCGACCGTCGTGAGGTCGGCGAAGGTGGCGGCGATCCGGCGGCACCCCCGGGTCGCGCTGGCCGTCGACCGGCCGGGGATGCCCCCGCGGTGCCTGCTCGTGCGCGGGGCGGCCACCGTCGAGGTCGTCGACGGCGTGCCCGACGAGTACGTCGCCGCCTCCCGCAAGGTCACCCCGGCCGAGGCGATGCCCGCCTGGGAGGCCGGCGTGCGGGCCCTCTACGCGCAGATGGCGGTGATCACCGTCCGGCCCGACCACGTCGTGCTGCACGACTTCGAGACCACGCTCCCGAAGGCCGTCGCCGATCTGGTCGCCGCGCACGGCGACGCGCGCTGACGGGCCCGGGGGCCGCCGGGCTCCATACTGGACGCCGACGGGACGCGACCGTGCGAGGAGGGCCCGTGGAGCGATCGCCGGTGGCGGGCGGTGTCGGCCACTGGCTGCGCCGCTCCACGGCGGGGACCGGGCGGCGGTGGCTGCTGGTCGCCGTCCTGGTCGTCGGGGCGGCGGCGGCCGTGCTGGTCGCGGTGGCCGCGCCCGTGCCGACGGTGGCCGTCCCGGCGTCCGCGGCGCAGCTGCTGATGTCGGTCCTCGTCCCCCTGTCCGGGGTCCTGCTGGCGCAGGAGTGGGCGCGCGGTCCGGGCGGGGGCGGCGCGGGGCCGGTCGTGCTGGCCGCCGCGTCGTACGCCGCGGCCGTCGCGCTGCTGGGGTTCGCGGCCTGCGTGGTGGCCGTCGCGCTCGTGCCGTCGGCGGCGCTCGGCGGACCCGCGACGGTGGTGGCCGTGGCGCTCGGCGGGATCGGGGTGCAGGTCACCGCGCAGCTCGTCGGCACCGGGCTGGGGTTCCTGCTGCGCCGGCCGCTGGTCGCGTTCCTCGGGACGGTCGTCCTGCCGCTCGGGGTCTGGCTGACGCTGGGCGCGCTCGGCCCGCTCGCGTGGCTGCGCGCGTGGCTCACCCCCTTCGGCGCCACCCCGCCGCTGCTCACCGGCAGCCCGTCGACCCCCGAGGTGGTGGCGTGGCTCGTGGTGCTGGCCCTGTGGGGCGGTGCGCTGAACGCCGCCGGGGTGTGGTCCGCCCGCCGACGGCCGGTGACCTGACCCCTTCCGCCGGGTAATTGGTTACGCTCACCTCACTCGGCCGCGCCCGCCGGCCACCTGACGAGGAGTGACCCCGTGCCCCGCGTTCCCCTGATGGCGGCCGCCCTCGCCCTCGCGGCGCTGTCCCCCCTGGTGACGGCCTGCGGTTCCTCGGCGGACCTGACGATCTACTCGGGACGCAACGAGCAGCTCGTCGGCGAGCTGATCACGCAGCTCGAGGAGCGCATCGGCGGCACCGTCGAGGTGCGCTACGGCAGCAGCGCGGAGCTGGCGGCGCAGCTCCTGGAGGAGGGCGACGCCACCGAGGCCGACGTCTTCTTCTCCCAGGACGCCGGCGCGCTCGGCGCGCTCGGCGGGGCGGGTCGGCTCGACCCGCTGCCCGCCACGGTGCTCGACGCCGTCCCCGCCGAGTACCGGGCGGAGGACGGCGGGTGGGTGGCGACGTCCGCGAGGTCGCGCGTGCTGTTCTACGACCCGCGCCAGGTGCCCGAGGCCGAGCTGCCCACCGGGCTCGACGCGCTCGCCGACCCGGCCTGGCGCGGCCGGCTGGGCTACGCGCCGACCAACGCGTCCTGGCAGGCCTTCGTCACCGGGCTCCGGGTGCTGCGGGGCGAGGACGGCGCCCGCGCGTGGCTGGAGGCGTTCGCCGCCAACGAGCCGGTGCGCTTCGAGAACAACATCCAGATCCTCGACGCCGTCAACGCCGGGCAGATCGCGGTGGGCCTGTCCAACCACTACTACTGGTACGAGCGGGTGGCGGAGGTCGGCGAGGCGAACGTGCCCGCGCGGGTGCACTACGTGCCGGGGGGCGACCCGCTGGGCCTGGTGAACGTGGCCGGGGCCGGCGTGATCGCGGGCAGCCCCGACGCCGAGAAGGCCCGGCAGGCCGTCGAGTTCCTGGTCTCGGACACCGCGCAGCAGTACTTCGCCGACGTCACGGCCGAGTACCCGGTGCGGTCGGGCGTCTCCTCCACCGTGCACGACCTGCCGCCCCTGTCGGACCTGCAGCCGCCGGACATCGACCTGTCGGACCTGGAGTCGCTGCAGCAGACGCTCGCGCTGCTCCAGGAGACCGGGCTGGCGTGACGGGGGCGCTGCGCGCCCGGACCCGGCGGCAGGTCCCCCCGGCGCTGGTCGCCGCGGCCGTCGTGCCCGGCCTGTTCGCGCTCGTCCCGCTGGTCTACCTGGGTGTGCGCGCGCTCGGCGCGGGCCCCGCCGCGGTGCTCGACGTGCTCACCCGCCCGCGCACCGCCGAACTGCTCGTCCGCAGCGTGGCCCTGGCCGGGGCGGTCACCCTCACCTGCGTCGTGGTCGGGTCCGGCCTGGCCTGGCTGCTCGTGCGCACCGACCTGCCCGGACGGCGGGCCTGGGCCGCGGTGCTGGCGCTGCCGCTGGCCGTGCCGTCCTACGTCGCCGGTTTCACGTGGATCGCGCAGTGGCCCGCCGTCGCCGGGTTCTGGGGCGCCTACGCGGTGCTCACCACCGTCAGCTACCCGTACGTGCTGCTGCCGGTGGCCGCGGCGCTGCGCAGCGCCGACGGGGGCCTGGAGGAGGTGGCCCGCTCGCTCGGGCACGGCGCGGGCCGGGTGCTGCTGACGGTGACGGCCCGGCGGGTGCGGCCCGCGGCCGCGGCCGGGGGGCTGCTGGTGGCGCTCTACGTGCTCAGCGACTTCGGTGCGGTCTCGCTGATGCGCTACGACGCCTTCACCCTCGCCATCTTCACCAGCTACCGCGCCACCTTCGACCGCACGCCCGCCGCCGTGCTCGGGTGCGTGCTCGTCTGCCTGGCCGGGCTGCTGACCTGGGCCGAGATGCGGGCCCGCGGCGCCGCGGCGCAGCGGATCGGGCGCGGCACCGCCCGGGCGGTCGCGGTGGTGGCACTGGGCCGGGCCCGCGTCCCGGCCGTCGCCGCGGTCGTCGCGGTGGCGGGGATCGCGCTGGGCTTCCCCGCCTGGAGCCTCGTGCACTGGGCCGCGGTCGGGTCGTCCACGGGGGTCGACTGGCCCGCGCTCGCCGGTGCCACCGCCGTCACGCTGCAGGTCGCGGCGCTCGGGGCGGTGGTCACGGTGCTGCTCGCCGGGCCGGTCGGGGTGCTCGCCGCCCGGCACCGGGGACGCCTGGTCGGCGTCGTCGAGACCGCCGCGTACGCCGGGCACGCACTGCCCGGCGTCACCATCGGGCTAGCGCTGGTGTTCCTCGGCATCCGCCTGGTGCCCGGGATCTACCAGGAGACCCCGCTGCTCGTGGCGGGGTACGCCGTGCTGTTCCTGCCGCTGGCCATCGGCGCGGTGCGCACGTCCGTCGCGGCGGCACCGCCCGCGCTGGAGGAGGCCGCGCGCTCGCTCGGGCACGGCCGCCTCGCCGCGTTCGCGCGCGTCACCCTGCCGCTCGCCGCGCCGGGCGTCGTGGCGGGGGCGGCGCTGGTGTTCCTCACCATCACCAAGGAGCTGCCCGTGACGCTCATGCTCCGCCCGACCGGCGACGACACCCTCGCCGTGCAGCTCTGGAGCCACACGGGCGCCGGCGCGTTCGGCGCCGCCGCGCCCTACGCGCTCGTGCTCGTGCTGGTCGCCGCCGTGCCGACCGTGCTGCTGGACCGGGCGATGCGGCGATGACCCGTCTCCTGGTCGACGGGGTCCACGCGGGGTTCCCGGGCGCCCCGGTGCTGCACGGCGTCGACCTCGAGGTGCCGGACGGCGCGCTCGCCGCCGTCCTCGGCGCCTCCGGCGGAGGGAAGACGACCCTGCTGCGCTGCATCGCCGGCTTCCACCCCGTGACGGCGGGACGCATCCGCATCGGCGACCGGGTCGTCGCGGGCGACGGGGTCGACGAGCGGCCCGAGCGCCGCCGGATCGGGCTGGTCCCGCAGGACGGCGCGCTGTTCTCCCACCTCACCGTGGCCGGCAACGTCGGCTTCGGGCTGGACCGGGCGGGGCGCCGCAACGGTCGCGTCGGCGAGGTGCTGGACCTGGTCGGGCTCGCCGACCTGGCCGGGCGCCGCCCCGGCGAGCTGTCCGGCGGCCAGCAGCAGCGCGTCGCGCTGGCCCGCGCGCTCGCGCCGGCGCCCGCGCTGGTGCTGCTCGACGAGCCGTTCACCGCGCTGGACGCGAGCCTGCGCGGCGAGGTGCGCGAGCAGGTGCGGGCGGCGCTGCGGGCCGCGGGCGCGACGGCCGTGCTGGTCACCCACGACCAGGAGGAGGCCCTGGGCATCGCCGACGTGGTCGCGGTGCTGCGCGCGGGCCGGGTGGTGCAGGCGGGATCACCGCGGTCCGTCTACGGCGAGCCGGTCGACGTCGGGGTCGGGACGTTCGTCGGTGACGCGGTGGTGCTGCCGGCCGCGGTGCGGGCGGAACGGGCGGCGAGCGTGCTCGGCGAGCACGCCGTGCCGGCGCCCGACGGACCCGGGCGGATCCTGGTGCGCCCCGAGCAGCTGCGGCTGGTGGCGCCGGACCGGGGCCCGGTCGGGCGGGTCCTGGAGGTCGTCTTCCACGGCCGCGACACCACGGTCGTGCTCGACGTCGGGGGTGCCCGGGTGCGGTGCCGCACCGCCGACGCGGACGTCCCCGGCCCCGGCCGCGAGGTCGGCGTCGAGGTGTGCGGACCGGTGCGCTTCTACCCGGAGTGAGCGCGCCCGGGCCAGGACCCGCCCGCCGACCACGTGCAGCGCCACCCCGGCGAGCAGGCAGGCGAGCGTCGCGAGGGCGGGGGGCAGCGCGGCCAGCCCGGGGTACACGGCGTAGTGGGTCAGGTAGATGGTCAGCGACGCCGCCGCCAGCGCCGACACCGGCGTGACCAGCACCCGCGGCACCCGCACGGCCGGCACCAGCAGGAGCAGCACCCCGAGCGTCGCCACCGCGCCGCGGGCCGGCTCGGCCGCGAAGAACGCCGGGACGAGCGTGACGACGAGCAGGGTCACGGCCAGCCGCTGCGCCGGTGTCGCCGCCTTCTGCACCACCCAGCCGAGCACGAACACCCACAGCACGGTGTGCGGGCTCATCAGCCGGTCGGTGAAGGTGTTCCCGCCGTCGTCGAGCGCGGTCGCGGCCAGGGCGACGCCCAGTACGGCGCAGCCGAACCCGAACGGCCACCGGCGCTGGGCCCGGGCGATCGGCGGCACCGCGAACACGGCGGCGAGCAGCAGCAGCAGCTGCACGAGGGTCTCGACGAACCAGTACCCCCAGGCCT
The DNA here is from genome assembly GCF_013155125.1 of Pseudonocardia broussonetiae. Classification (NCBI taxonomy): domain Bacteria; kingdom Bacillati; phylum Actinomycetota; class Actinomycetes; order Pseudonocardiales; family Pseudonocardiaceae; genus Pseudonocardia; species Pseudonocardia broussonetiae. The sequence goes on from NZ_CP053564.1 coordinate 1,552,271, forward strand.
CGGGGTCGATCCAGTAGTTGAGCAGCAGGGCGTGGTGCAGCCCGACGTCGGGTTGCGTCATCGCCCGCCAGGTCACCCAGAGCGCGCTGAGCACCCCGATCCGCACCGCGGAGCGCAGGGCGGCCCGCGCCGGATCCCCGGCGCCGGGCGACAGGGCGAACCGCGCGAACGCCCAGCCCGCCACCGCCAGCAGCACGTGCGAGCCGCCGAGCACCCGGAACGCGCCCACGTGCGAGCCGACGACCAGCACGATCGCCGCGGCGCGCAGCACGGTGGCCGTCTCGATCCGGGCCGGGCCACGGGCGCCCGGGGTCCGCGCGGCCAGCTCGCGGACCGACAGGGTCGGCCAGTCCGGCGGGACGTCGCCGAGCACCCGGGCCAGCCCGACCTGCATCCGGACCGAGGACAGCGAGTCCCCGCCCAGCCCGACGAACGTGTCGCCGCCGCGGATCCGGTCGTCGGGGAACACGCCGGCGAACACCGCCCGGACGCCGTCGGCCACCGGCTCCGCCGCCGCGCGGGCGGCGAGCGCCGCGTGGTCGACCTTCCCCGACGCCGTCCGCGGCAGCTCCGCCACCGTGACCACCCGCACCGCCGCGGCGGGCAGCCCGAGCCGCTCCACGGCCGTCGCGCGGGCCCGGTCGGCGCCGCGCCGCACCGCGACGACGATGCCCGTGTCGTCACCGGTGCAGGCCAGGACGCCGGCGTCGGCGAGCAGCCGCTCGGCGTGGTCGAGATCGACGCGCAGGCCGAACGGCTTGACGAAGCGGGCCGCGCGGCCGGTGACCTCCAGGAGGCCGTCCGGGCGGAGCCGGCCCAGGTCGCCCGTGCGCAGCTCGGTGACCTCCCGGCCGCGGGCGAGGTCGGCGGGGCTGCGCGCGTAGCCGAGCATGACGCCGGGGCCGCGGCACACCAGCTCGCCCACGCCGCGGGCGTCGGGCGCGTCCACCTGCAGCGTCGTGCCCGGGACCGGGAGCCCGATCGCCGACGGCGCGGCGTGCACCCGGTCCGCGGGGACGTGCGCCATGCGGGCGGTGGCCTCCGTCTGCCCGTACATGACGTGCAGCGAGAAGCCGCGGCTCCGCCCGAGCGCGGCCCACCGCCGCACCGCCTCCGGGTCCCAGCGCCCGCCCGCCTGCGTCACGTAGCGCAGGTGCGGGAGGTCCAGGTCGGCGAACCCGGACCGGTCGAGCAGGTCGAACGTGTGCGGCACGCCGTGCAGGCTGGTGGCGGCGTGGGCGCGGAACTCGGGCCAGAACGCCGGGTCGGCGACGGACGCCGGCCCGAGGAGCACCGACGCCCCGCGCAGCAGGTTGCTGTGCACGACCGACAGCCCGTAGCAGTAGTGCAGCGGCAGGGTCAGCGCGGCGCGGTCGTCCGGCCGGATCGGGAGGATGTCGGCGATGGCCGCGGCGTTGGCCGCCAGGTTGTCGAAGGTCAGCCGCACCAGCTTCGGCGAACCGGTCGAGCCCGACGTCGACAGCAGCAGCGCGAGGTCGGGGTGCAGGTCGTGCGCGGGGGCGGGCGAGCACTGCTCGTCGACGTCGCCGCGGACGACGACGTCGGGCCGGTAGTGCCCGACGAGCGACGCGGCGCGGTCGGGCGGCAGGAGCAGGGTCGCGTGACGGGCCCGCAGCGCACCGACGTAGGCGACGAGGGTGTCGAGCCCGGGCGTCGCGACGATCCCGACGAGGCGCCGTCCGGCGCCCCACCGTTCGGCGCGGGCGTCCGCACGGGCGGCGAGTTCGCGGTGCGTGACGACCTCGCCGGCCGGCAGCGCGACGGCGGCGCGTCCACCGTGCGCAGCGAGGCCGTCCACGAAGAGAACAGGTGAGCCCACCCCTGCATTAGATACGCCTACCCTCACTCGGTAAAGGCTGCGGAGGCCCCTGTCTCACTCGGTGGCGGCGCGTGGCGGACCTCGGACGGCGTGCACCCGAAGCGCGCGCGGAACGCGCGGGTGACGTGCGACTGCGATGGAACGTCGGCTCACCGGACGACGACGTGGGCTCCCGCCGGGAGCGCCGCGTCCCGGTACTGCGACGGCAGGCAGTCGTAGCGCGAGCGGAAGACGCGGTTGAGGTGGGACAGGTCGCAGAAGCCCCACCGGCTGGCGAGCTCGGTCAGGGACTGCCGCGTACCCGAGGCAAGCTCCCGCGCGCACGCCTCGACGCGCAGCGTCATGACCGTCCGGCCGAAGCTCTGCGGGGTGCCCTCGTACAGGCGGTGCAGCGTGCGGGGGGAGATGCCGAACCGCCGTGACACGAGGGCCGCGGACAGGTCCGCGTGACGCAGGTTCGCCGCCAGGAAGCGATTGATCGACGCGCGCAACGAGGCGTCGAGCTCGTCGCGGCAGGTGTCGCGCAACCGGTCCCCGCCGCCGGCCGCCGCGGCCAGGAGTGCGGTGAACGCGGTGTCCGCCGCCTGCCGCCCGTGGCGGTCGAGGGAGCCGACGTTCTTCCAGATCGACAGCATCGTCGAGGCGACGAGGGCCGCCGAGCCGCCCGTGGTGCCGTCGTGGGTCACGGCGGTGCTCCCGTGCGGATCGGCGAGCAGGGGGACCAGCTGCGTCCGCGGGACGCGGAACGACACGACGTGCCACTCCTGGGAACCCGGCTCGCCGACGAACTCCAGGCGGTACTCGGCCGTCGTGTCGAACATCGCGAACCCGCCCGGCTGCACGACGCACGTCCGGCCGCCCTGGCCGCCCACGCAGTGGCCGCGCAGCTGGAGGTTCACGAACACGTGGTCGGAGTCGGTGCGCCGGACCTCCGCCTCGCCGTGGGTGATCAGCTGCGTGGCGGAGACCACCTCGGCGCAGTTGGTGCCGGTCAGGACGCTGGACCGGACCCAGCTCTCGATCCCCGGCTGACGCGGACCCGACGGACGGTGCGCCGAACGCCGCTCGGTGGCCAGCGGGGTGAACGCCTCGCAGATGACCTCGCGCCAGTAGCTGAACTGCTCCACGGGCGGCCGGTCCGTCGTCGTCCAGTAGCGCATCGCCCACACTCCTCGCCCCGGTCGTCCGTGTGCCGGGACCCATGATGCTCGACCGACCGCCCGTGTGGTCAGGCCGTCGAGAGCCGGTTCTCGGCCGCCGCGAGCGGGTCGTAGGTCGGGTTCTGGAACATCTCGTGCAACTGGCGGCGCCGCACGCCCATGTTGCCGCCGTCGTACACGGGGAAGCACAGGACGTCCTGCATGATCCCCGCGATCGGGGTCAGATCGGTGTAGGCGTCCACCCCGACCAGGCGCATGGCGTCGTACACGACCTGGACCGACGTCTCCGACGCGAAGACCTTGGTGATGTTCGCGAGCTCGCGGTCCTTGCCGTCGGTCTTGTCGAAGTGGTCGGCGGCCTTCCAGGTCAGGTAGCGGGCCGCCTCGATCCGGATCTTCAGGTCGGCGAGCATGTAGCCGGCGTTCTGGTACTCGATGACCGGGTGCGGGCCGGAGCGGTTGTCGGTCCTGGTGAACTCGTAGGCGTAGTCGAACGCGGCGCGCATCCGCCCCACGCAGGCCGCACCGATCGGTGCGCACGTCCACGAGAAGGCCGTCTTCACGATCTCCATGCCGTCGCCGGGCTCGCCGAGGATGTTGCCGGCCGGAACCCGGACGTTCGTGAACTCCAGCCGCGGCGAGATCGTGGCCCGGTGCCCGATGGTGTCGATGATCCCGGTGATCTCGACGCCGGGCGTGCCCTTCTCCACGACGATCACCGCGAGGGACTCCTGCGGCGGCTTGTCCGGGTCGGTGCGGCACACCAGGGTGATGACGTCGGGCAGCTCGCGGTTCCACCCGGATCCGTTGGTGGTGTAGTGCTTCGCCCCGTTGATCACCCACTCGTCGCCGTCGAGCCGGGCGAAGGTCTGCACCCCGACCTTGGGGTCCACCGAGTCGAAGTTCGCTCCACCGGTGACCTCGGTGAACCCGAACGCCGCCAGCCGCGGCTCGTCGTCGGTGAACGGGCGGAGGAAGCGCTCCTTCTGCTCGTGGGTGCCGAAGTGGATGATCGGCGCCAGGCCCAGTCCCGTGGCCAGCACCGCGGTCGGGGTGTTGATGTCGACGCGCGCCAGCTCCTCGGCGGCGAGCACGAACGCCAGCGAGGAGAACTTGTTGCCGCCGTACTCGTCGGGGATCAGCGCCTTCAGGAAGCCCGCGGCGACCATCTGCTCGTAGAACGGCTTGATGGCGTAGAAGCGCTCCTCCGGCCCGGGGATGTCCTGCAGTGCCGCCGCCACCCCGGTCAGGACGCCGTCGGCGAACTGCCGGGCTCCGGCGCGCAGCTCCAGCTGACCCTCGTCGAGGCTGAAGTCGAGTCCCATGTCGTCCTCCGTGCACAGGGCTCCGGCCCGTCGGCCGGAGCGGTGCGCGCAGTGTCGGACACGGGCGACGCCCAGCACTTGGACGAGAGCGCACCGCCACTGGTACGACCGCGCCGCGAACCGCTCACCCCTTCAGCTCGGGGAACTCCTCGTACCGGAACTCGGTGACGGCCTGCTCCCCCGCCGCCGCCTGCTCCTCCCTGCGGCGGAGGTCGACGCGCCGGATCTTGCCGGAGATCGTCTTCGGGAGCGCGGCGAACTCGAGGCGACGCACGCGCTGGTAGGGGGCGAGCTTCTCGCGCGCGTGGCGCAGCACCGCCAGCGCGGTCTCGCGGTCCGGTGCGTACCCGGCCGCGAGGGTGACGTAGGCCTTCGGCACCGCGAGCCTGAGCTCGTCGGGCGCGGGGACGACGGCGGCCTCGGCCACGGCGGGGTGCTCGATCAGCACGCTCTCCAGCTCGAACGGGGAGATCTTGTAGTCGCTGGCCTTGAACACGTCGTCCGTGCGGCCGATGTAGAAGATGTAGCCGTCCTCGTCCCGGGACGCGACGTCACCGGTGTGGTAGTAGCCGCCGGACATGGCCTCGGCGTTGCGCTCGTCGTCGCCCTGGTAGCCGGTCATCAGCCCCGTCGGGCGGCGGGACAGGTCGATGCAGATCTCCCCCTCGCGGGCCGGCTGCCCGGTCGTCGGGTCCACCAGCACGACGGGCACCCCGGGCAGCGGCAGTCCCATCGACCCCGGCTTGACGGGCATCCCGGGCACGTTGCCCACCGCCAGGGTGAGCTCGGTCTGGCCGTAGCCGTCGCGGATCGTGAGGTCCCAGGCGGCGCGGACCTGCTCCATCACCTCGGGGTTGAGGGGCTCGCCCGCCGAGAGGAGCTCGCGCAGCTCACCTCGTCCTCCGGACAGGTCGGCCTTGATCAGCATCCGCCACACCGTCGGCGGTGCGCAGAACGTGTTCACCCCGGCCCGGCGGATCTGCCCCAGCAGCGAGGCCGGGTCGAACCGGGAGTAGTTGAAGGCGAAGATCGTCGCCTCGGCGATCCACGGGGCGAAGAAGCAGGACCACGCGTGCTTGGCCCACCCCGGCGAGGAGATGTTCAGGTGCACGTCGCCGGGCTTCGCCGCGACCCAGAAGGACGTGGCCAGGTGGCCGACCGGGTAGGAGACCTGCGTGTGCTCGACCAGCTTGGGCAGGTTCGTCGTGCCCGAGGTGAAGTACAGGAGCAGCGGGTCCGACGGCGCGGTCCCCGGGTGCGGGGTGGGCGGGACGTCCGCGGCGTAGGCGTCGCGGAAGGAGACCGTCCCCGCCGGCGCCTCCCCGACGACGAACCGCGTGTACGTGCCGTCGACGGTGTCGAACTTGGCCGCGTCGGCCGCGGTGACGACGACGTGGCGCGCCCGGCCACGGCCGATCCGGTCGGTCAGCTCGGCCGGGCCGAGCGCGGTGGTCGTCGGCAGGATCACGGCACCGAGCTTCATCACCGCGAGCATCGTGTCCCACAGCTCGACCTGGTTGTCCAGCATCAGCAGCACCCGGTCGCCGCGCGCCACGCCGTTCGCCGCCAGGTGGGCGGCGACCTGGTCGGACCGCGTCGCCATCTCGTCGAAGGAGTACCGGGCCTCCGACCCGTCCTCCTCGACGATCCACAGCGCGGTCCGGTCCACCCCGCGGGCGATCTCGTCGAACCAGTCGACCGCCCAGTTGAACCGGTCGCCGAAGTCCGGCCAGGCGAACTCCGCGACCGCCTTGCCGTAGTCGCGGGAGAGGTCCTGCAGGAGGTCACGGGCCGCGCGGTAGGTGTCGGTGCTGCTGGACATCTCGTACTCCTGGAAGGCATGGGTCGGGACCAGCAGGGTCTCGCCGCGCCACCGGCCGCGGCTACCCCCGCGCGGAGGTAGAGGAGACGGCGCGATTGCGCACCGCGGGCACCGCCGACGACAATCCCGCCACCGACCTCCCACCACCGCACTCCGCCCCCGACCTCGAGGAGGGACGTGGACGACGACACCTCCCCGACGCCGACCGCCGCCCGCCTCGTCGGACTGCGACTGCGCCAGCTGCAACGGGCCACCGGGCTGCCCGCGGTCTTCGGGGGCGCCACCGCCCCCCGGCGCAGCGGCCGGGAGCTGCACATCACGCACGTCCGGGGCACCATCGGCACCTCGCTGCTCGACCTCCGGGTGGGGCCGGGCCGCGGGTTGGGCGGGTCCGTGCTCGCCTCCGGCGCCCTGCGCACGGTGCCCGACTACGCCTCGACCCGGTCCATCACCCACGACTTCGACGAGATCGTCGTCGCGCAGGAGCGGATCAGCTCGATCTTCGCGCTGCCCGTCACGGTCGCCGGTGTGGTCCGCGCGATCATCTACGGCGCGGTGCGGGGCCCGCACCGGATCGGCGACGCCGTCCTGGAGCGCGCGGCGGCGTTCGGGACGGCGCTGGAGCAGGAGCTGGCCGGCGTCCTGACGCGGCCCGCCACCCCGGTCCTCCCGCACTCCCGCGCGGCGGTCGCGGAGCTCGCCGAGCTGGCGAGGACGACCGGTGACGCCGCGACGCGCCGCCGGCTCGACCAGCTCATCGCCGGTCTGCGGGACGTCGTGGGCGGGGCGGCGCCGACCGCGGGGCAGCCGGGCCTCGCTCCCCGGGAGGTCGAGGTCCTCCGGCTCGTGGCCGTCGGGATGACCAACGGTGAGGTGGCCGGGGAGCTGGGGCTGAGCGTCGAGACGGTGCGCGCCTACCTCCGCAGCGCGACCCGCCGGCTCGGCGTGCACAACCGGACCGCGGCGGTTCACGTCGCTCGCGTGCTCGGCCTGCTCTGACCCCGTCGGACCGAGGGCCGCGGTGCCGTGTCGTCCGCGATCTCCGGCAGCCCGTAGGAGCCGAGGAACAGCACGTACCAGAGCATCCACAGCACGGCCCAGTCGACGAAGCCGAGCGCGTCGCCGTACAGGGTGCCGCCGGCGTTCGGCTCGTGGAGCACGTGCTGGGCCAGGACGAAGTAGTAGAGCAGGTAGGTCAGTGCGGCGAGGACGAACGTGGTGATGACGCGCACGGCGATGTTGACGGCCGGTGAGTGCCGGGTGGGGCGGTTCCCGAAGACGTTCGCCCAGGCGATCATCCAGAAGGCCCAGCAGACGCCGATCTCGGCGGCGTGGAGGGTCACCGCGTCGCCGAGGGCCGTCACGTTGTCCGGCCCCATGAGCAGCCTCGCGACGGCGAGCAGCAGGAAGTACAGCACCGTTCCGAGGGCGGCGTTGCCCACCAGTGCCGCCGCCGCAACCGCCGCAGGGCGGCCGGCGAAGCTCCACGGCCGGTTCTCCGCGAGGAGGCCGGTGAGCACTGCCGCGACCACGAGCGAGTAGAACCACCCGATCACCGTGGGGATGCTCATCAGCGACCCGCCCGGCTCCGCCCAGACGGCGAGGTTCGGAAGGATCAGCACGAGGTAGACGGCCATGGTGGGCACCAGCACGAGGGTGAGCTCGCCCAGCCCGGTCCAGGGCTGCCGTGAGCCCTGTGACCAGGGCCAGTGGCCGGCGTTGACGGCGGACAGGACGTAGAAGAAGAACCCGAAGAGCACGAACAGGTTGCCGGTGGTGAAGCCGGCGCCGCCCTCGCGGGTGGCCGCGAAGCTGGGATCCACCGCGCCCCACCCGTAGGCGAGCAGGACCGTGACGGCCGCGCCGATGACGATCGTCAGGCCGATCCCCACGAGCCCCCGCCAGGGCTGGTCGAGCGAGGCCGGGCCGAGCCACTGGAAGGTGAACCCGACCCACACGGTGGCGATCACGGTCCAGAACAGCAGCGCTGTGTAGGGCTGCGGGTACGCGCCGAGGGCGCTCCACTGCGGGTCGACCAGCAGCCACCAGGAGACCAGGGAGAGCACGAGGACCACCGCGAGGTTGGCGAGTCCGAAGGCCCACCACGGCAGTGTCCGGCGGACGGGACCGGGCCCGTCCTCGTCGCGCAGATCCAGGTGGTCGTCGGCGAGTGTCATGTCAGCTCCTCTGGAAGGCGCCCCTGCGGGCACGCGGCTTCGCACCGGCCACCAGGAGCGGTGGCGGTGGTGGTGGATCGGCGGAGCGGCGGGAGCCGCTCAGTGCGTCGCTCGGGCGAGGGCCCAGAGCCAGGCCGTGTAGATGCTGCTGCGGATCGGGAGCCGTGCGGCGATGCGGTCGAGCTCGACGCCGACCCGCTCGCCGAGCTCCGGGCGGTCCTCGACACCGGCGAGGACCAACGCCACCGTCCGGAGCTCCCAGGGCTGGTCGATGGCGCGTTCGTCGAGCCGGTAGCCGGGGAACCGTTGGGCCCAGGGCGGTCCGGTCGCCGTCGGATCGTCACGACCGGGCACGGACGGAGTGCCGACGCCTCGCATCGCCGCCCGGCTGACGAGAGCGGCCAGGTCGAAGAGCCCCCGGTCCGCGCTGCGCTCCGGCCGCACCGGCACCACCAGGTGGTGGACCGTGGTCGTGTCGGACCAGAACCGGAGGTGCGTCTCCGGTCCACGGTCCACATCGTGCGGGCCGTACCGGCTGGGTGGGATCCCGAGGACCCGCCAACCGGTGCAGGTCCCCGCGGTGGGCACCACCGTGTTGCGCACCGCCGTGGAGTCGTGCAGCAGTCGCCAGCGCCGCCCGCACGGGCACCGGCGCAGCCCCGGGGCGTGCACGGCTGCGGGATCGGGGCGGTCCCACAGCCGCGCGACGGCCTGCGCCCCGTGCCTGGGTCCGACCTCGTCGGCGTGCAGGTCGCTCCACCGGTCGATCGACCGAGCGGTGGTCAGGCCGCCGGCGAGCATCCGGTCCTCCAGCCGCTGCACCGTGGTGTCCATCGCCGACGCACCCCCGCTCAGCCCGGAGCCACGAGCGGCGGCACCCGGGTGTGGAAGTCGGTCCCGGACTGGAACGCCGCGCCGATCCGGAGCAGCGTGGCCTCCGCGAACGGTCTGCCGATCAGCTGCACGCCGATCGGCAGTCCTGCGTCGTCGAACCCGCAGGGCACGCTGATCGCGGGCAGTCCGGTCAGTGAGGGCAGCCCGGTGAACTGCATGATCGCCGAGAGCATGTCCTCCGGTGCGCCCTCGATGATCTCGACCATCACCTCGCCGAGCGGGGTCGCGGTGAACGGCAGTGTCGGGCACACCAGCACGTCGGCCCGGGACAGCGCGGCGAGCGTCTGGCGGCGCAGCAGTGCCCGGTAGCGCTGGGCCTGCAGGTACTGGGTGGCCAGCAGGAGCTCGCCGGCCTCGAGCAGCAGCCGCACGTCGTCGCCGTAGTCCTCGGGCCGCTCGCGCAGCCAGCGCTGGTGGTAGGTGCTCGGTTCGGCGGCCTCCACGGTGAGCTGTGCGGAGATGTTGCCCTCGATGTCGGCGATCGACACCTCGGTGGTCCGGGCGCCGAGGTCGGTCAGCGTCTCCAGCGCGATGCGGAGAGCCTTCTCCACCCCGGGCTGCACGTGGTGCAGCGAGTACCCCTCGATGATCCCGATCCGCAGGCCGTCCACGCCGAGGGCCAGGTCCCGCGAGTAGTCCTCCGCCGAGCGGTCCGCGGATCCTGCATCGTCCGCGTCGTGTCCCGCGAGCGCGGTGAGGACCACGGCGCAATCGGCTGCGGTCCGCGCCATCGGGCCGACGGTGTCCATGCTCCAGGCGAGTGGCACGACGCCGGTGTTGGGGACGCGGCCGATGGTCGGGCGGAGACCGGTGATGCCGTTGAGCGCCGACGGCAGCCGGATGGAACCCCCGGTGTCGGTGCCCAGCGCGGCGAAGCACGAGCGGGTCGCCACTGCCACACCGGAGCCGCCGCTGGAACCACCCGGCATGCGCGTGGTGTCCCAGGGGTTGGTCACAGAGCCGTAGTGGGGGTTCGCCGACGTCCCGCCCCAGGCGAACTCGTGCATGTTGGTCTTGCCCACCAGGATCGCTCCGGCGGCACGCAGGCGCTTGACGACGGTGGCGTCGGCGGCGGGCCGGTGGTCGGCGAGGATCTTCGCGCCCGCGGTGCTGGGCCGGTCGCGGACGTCGATGTTGTCCTTGAGCGCCACCGGAACCCCGTGCAGCGGGCCCAGGCGGTGCCCCGCGGCGATCATGGTCTCGCTGGCCCTGGCGACGGCCAGCGCGTCGTCGGCGAGCACGGAGATGTAGGCGTTGGTCTCGTCGATCAGCTCGATCCGGCGCAGTGCGGCCTCCACCAGCTCGACCGGGGAGACCTGCCGGTCCGCCACCAGTGCTGCGGTGGCGGTGAGGGACCGGTCCAGCATGTCGTCGTCGCTCATCCGCCCGCCTCCTGCGCTTCGGCCCCCTGGGTGAACGTCACGGCGGGGGCGAGCCCGCGCAGGTCCTCGGCCTGCATCCGGGTGTTCAGGGCGTGCGCCGCCGGGAGCCAGGAGGCGAGCAGTGCCGCGACCTCGGTGGCCCGCTGCGGGGTGAGCGGCAGGTCGGCGAGGACCGCGGCGGCGTGCACCGCGTCCGGTGTGATCGCCTCGCCGGCCGGGCTCATCGGCCACCTCCCCCGACGACCGCGACCGGCTCGCGCACGGCGTGGTGGTGGTTCGCGTTCGCCGGCTTCGCGAGGACCTCCTCGGTGCGGCGGTCGAGCTCTGCCTGCGACAGCCACCCCTTGGTCCTCGCGAGCTCCTCCAGCGCCGCCGTCCAGCGCTCGTAGTAGCTCCACTGCGCCAGGTCGGACTGCTCGGACTCCCAGCGGCGGATCGCATCGATGAGCTCCTGCTGGAAGTCCGACCAGTCGAAGCCGAGCCGTTCGTGCAGGGCGAGGGTCATGCTGAACGCGCGGATCTCCCAGGCGTGGTCGAAGGCGACATCGCCGGACCGCCGTGGGATGCGCTCCCCGAACGGGAGCACGTCGACCAGGGAGTCGACACGGGGCTTCGTGTCCGGGGAGGGGCGCTCGTTGATCCGTTCCACGGTTCAGGCCTTCGCGGGGTCGGGGCGGAGCGCCTCGGTCACACCGATCATGCAGTCGCGCGTGACCAGCTCGGCGAGCTGCTCCTCGGTGAACCCGTCCGTGCCCGCCGGACGCTGGGGCAGCACCCAGTAACGCAGTTCGGCGCTGGAGTCCCACACCCGCACCTCGACGCTGTCGGGCAGCCGGAGTCCGAACTCCGCCAGGACCCCGCGGGGATCGCGGACCGTGCGGGACCGGTAGGCGGGGTACTTGTACCAGTTGGGCGGCAGGCCGAGGACCGGCCACGGGTAGCACGAGCACAGCGTGCAGACCACGACGTTGTGGACCGCGTCGGTGTTCTCCAGGACGATCATCTCCTCGCCCTGCATCCCGCTGACGCCGACCTCCTTGCACGCCTGCGTCCCGTCGGCGAGCAGGCGCTGCTTGAACTCCGGGTCGGTCCAGGCACGGGCGACGATCTTCGCGCCGAGCTGCGGGCCGACCTCCTTCTCGTAGACCGAGGACATGTAGTCGATGGCGTCGGTGCCGATCAGGCCCTTCTCGACCAGGATCGCCTCCATCGCCTTGACCCGGGCGGCGATGCGCTCGTCCTCGGTGGTGGCTGCCGTGGTGTCGTGCTCGACGGACATGAGGAACCTTCAATCGCTTCGTTCGGACAACTGGACGGGACGTGCTCCGACGCGTCAGACGCGGACGAGGTAGGGCTCCCACAGGTCGATGTGGATCACTGCGTTGGCGGCGCCGGGTTCGTCACCCCAGAGCTCGGTCGCGTCGAACCTGACCGTGTAGAGGTGGTGGGGGTCCTCGCCGAGACCGAGCGCGTTGCTGTCCGGGTACACGTAGGCGCCGTGCGCGGCCACGATGTCGCCGACCCGACCACGGACGTATCCCGCACGACGGGTGTGCGTGGTCGACACCTCCGGACGGACCCGGACCTGGTCACCGACATCGAACACCGGTGCGGCCTCCACCTCACGGCGGTAGTCGTCGCCGCTCGGGATGAGCTGGCGCAGGGTCTCGACCATCTCCGGCTTGGCGGCCTTCGGCGCCGCCTCCTCCGGGTGCTCGAGGTAGTGCTGCGTGCGGCGTTCCAGGTCCTCGGGGTCGAAGATCCCCGCCTCGACGCCGTGGCGGATCATCGAGTGCATCCAGTGCTCGTAGTACGTCGAGCTGAGGTACTCCGCCGGCGGGATCTGCTCCATCCCCGCACGGAACTGGTCGAGGTTGAAGGCGCCGGCCATGGCCATGGCCGGGAACATCACCAGGACCGAGCGTTCCCAGTCGGCGTGGAAGACGGGCTCGTCGGCCTCGGGCCTGATCGCGCCGAGGCCGTGACGGCCTCCGAGATCGTGCACACCATCCATGTCGCGCACCTTTCGTGCTCTGTGGTGCGCGTGACACTAGCGAGCTTACTTCTACATGTCGATATCTATCGACCTATTAACGGTCGTGTGACGCCGGTAGCGGCGCGGCGCAGCGGCCGCGCACACCCATCACCGGCCCGCTTCGTCGAAGACCTGCAGCTCACCGGCGCGGACCTCGGCGAGGTACAGCCGGGGAGCTACCAGGTCTCTGGCACCGATGGCCGTGCCGCCGCTGCCGGCCCGGTGCCCGAGCAGCGCCCGGCCCTGCAGCCGAGCACTGTCGTCGGGACTGCGGCGCACCGCCTGGGCGTACTGGAGTATCGCCTCGTACACCGTCTCCGAGAGCGTGGAGATCGGCGGGGCCACCTCCCGTTGGCCGCCCGGTACCGCGACAGAAGATCGGGGTTGCCCGCCGCCGGGCCGTCCTGGAAGTAGCCGAGAGCGGTCCAGATCCCTTCGGCCGCGGTGGCCCCGATGTGCTCGCAGGTCGGCTCGTCCATCGCCAGGGACAGCGAGCTCACCGAGGATCGCAGGCCCGCAGCGGCGCACTGCCTCTGGAACTCGACCTCGTCGGAGCCGATCAGGGACGACAGGACGATGTCGGCGCCGGAGAGCTGGATGCGCTCGATGAGCGGAGCGAAGTCCGTGGTGCCCAGCGGGGTGAACGCCTCGGCGATCACCCGCCCCGCCGCCCTCGGCACCGCCGCCCGGGCGGCGCGGTGCGCACCGTAGGACCAGCTGTACTGCTCGCCGACGAGGAACCAGCCACGTCCACCCGTGGCCCTCATGAGCCGTCCGGCCATCGCCTCGATCTGCGTGGCCGGCTGCTCCCCGAACCGGACGACCGACTCCTCGTCGTCGCTCCCCCGCTCGTTCATCACCGCGTGCACCAGGAGGACGCCGGCGTTGCGGACCGAGTCGCTGATGGCCGCGAAGCTGATCGACGTGGTGCAGGCGAAGATCGCCCGGCAGCCCGCGCGCACCAGCCTCTGCGCCTCGCCGGCAGCCACCGTGTGGTCGGTCTCGTCGTCGGCGACGAGGATCTCGAGGCGCCGGCCGTCCAGCCCGCCGGAGTCGTTGACCTCCTCGACCGCGAGCTCGGCCAGGTACTCGGTGGCCATCGAGTAGATCGCGGCCGGGCCCGACTTGCTCGTGATCACGCCGATCCTCACCGCATCCGGCCGCACCGGCGGCACCGGGAGCGCGCCGCCGCCGTGACGCACGAGCCACTCGACGCCGGCGCCCGAGACGTCCGCACGCACGCGGACCCTCGTCCGTCGCGCTCCGAGCCGGTCCAGAGTGACCTTGAGGCGCCCGCGCCACGGCTGGACGTGTTCGATGACGAACATCTCGTTCGGCCGAACCGCCGTCAGCCGTCCCAGCAGCTCGACGTCGAACCGACGTCCGCTGTGGCCGCCGACCGGCAGCGACAACCTCACCGCTGAGCCGACGACCATGGACTCGCAGCGCGCGTCGAACAGCCAGCTCCCGGCTTCCGGCCTGCCGAACAGGCCGAAGACCTCGGCGGGAGACAGCTCCACGTGGGATTCGGCCGTCAGCGCTGTGCTGGTCACGAGTGGGCGGCTCTCATCGTGAACGTCCCCGCGAGGAAGCTGATCAACCGGTGTCGCGCTGCGGATCCGACTCGGAGTCTGCCGTGTCGCCCGCCGCGGTGTCGAGGGACACCGCTGCCTGCAGGATCCCCTGGAGGAACCGGAAGGCGTCACGCACCGAGCCCTCGGCATCGAGCGAGTAGTAGCGCCTGCGACCGTCGCGGCGTTCGTTCACGACCCCGGAGGTCCGCAGGATGCGCAGGTGGCTCGACACCGTGCTGCGACCGACGACGTCGACGCGCTCGGCGATCTCGGTGACCGTGAGTTCGCCACCCTCACCCAGCACGGACAGGATCTGCCGCCGAACCCGGTCCGACAACGCGTCGAACGCGAGGTTCTCGTTCGCGGTCACGACGGGACCCTAACACGCGTCGACAAGTGTAGACATGACGACTCACAGCCCCGGAGGTGCCCCTTCCCAGGGCTCGAGTGGAGCGCAGCGGAGCCACGGGGATGCTTACACTGTTGCACCATGGAGCCGACACTGTTCGAGTGGGCCGGGGGCACCCCGGCGTTCCAGCGCCTCATCAACGCCTTCTACGACCGCGTGCAGGGTGACGAACTGCTGTCGCCGCTCTTCCCGGGCGGCGTGACCACCGAGCACCGGGAACACGTGATCGCCTGGTGGAGCGAGGTCTTCGGCGGCCCGCCGCTGTACACCGACGAGCTCGGCGGCTACCGGCGGATGGTCAACAAGCACATCGGCCTGGGCATCACGCCCGAGCAGCGGATGCGGTTCGCCTCCCTCATGAGCCGAGCGGCGGACGACGCCGACCTGCCGGACGACCCCGAGTTCCGGGCGGCCTTCGTCGGCTACCTGGAGTGGGGCACCCGCATCGCCCTGGGCAACTCGCAGCCGGGCGCCGAGGTGGTGCAGCAGGCCCCGGTGCCGCGCTGGGGCTGGGGAGTGGCCCCGCCCTACCAGCCGTGATCGGCGTCAGGACGCCGGCGGACGCCCGCTCCGGACGCAGGAGCGGGCGTCCTGATCGCCCCGTTGGTCAGCGGTTCTGGCCGGGGGCGCGCTCGGCCGGGCTGCCCGTGGTGTCACGGCAGTTCGACGCGCCGGACGTCCCGCCGTGCGGGCCGGGGTTGCCGCCCTCGGCGTGCTCGGCCTCCTTCACGTGGTCGGTGCCGAAGTAGGAGAAGCCGGGCGAGGACATGTCCTCCGCGGTCGTCCCCGTGCAGTGCGCGGCCGAGGCGCTGCCGGCGCCGACCAGCACCGCCCCGCCTGTCAGTGCCGCGATGGCGACGACCCGTGCGAGTGTGGCGAGCATGATGCCTCCGAAGTGAGAGCACGTGCGAACACCTCTGCATACGTGCGCGGCGCCACGAGCATTCGATCGGCGGGAGATCTCTCGTCCCGCCACCATGCGTGCGGCTCGTGCCTGGCTGCGCAGGTCCTGGCGGTCCCGGCACGACCACCAGCCTCACGACCCGCCCGCCACCCCTGCCGAGGCCGACCGCCGTCAGCGAGTCGACCGCCGGCGCGCCCACGCTGTGGTTCAGACCACCGGCGCTGCGAGCGGTTCGGCATCGGGGTCGGGGATCCGCGGTGCAGGTCGATGTCGACGCCCTTGTGCAGGCGCTGGCGTCCGGGCTGGGCGGGGGGGTCTGGCAGACCACGTCGGCCGGGGCGGCCCGCGGCCTGCTCCGTGGTCCGCCCTGCACCGCTTCGTCCGCGGGCTGCGCACGCCACAGTCATTGATCGACGATGACTGCGTGGTCGACCATCTTGTCGCTGGTCGGGCTGGTGGAGACGAGGGGAATCGAACCCCTAACCCCCGCCTTGCAAAGGCGGTGCTCTGCCAATTGAGCTACGTCCCCGTACCCGGCGAGGCTACCCGCCGGAGGGGGCGGGCGGGCTCAGCGGGTGGTGGCCTCGTGCCACAGGTCGGACTCGGAACGCGACGCCCGGACCTTGGAGAACACGGCCGCGCCGGCGGCCAGGGCGATGACGACGGTGAGGAGCTTCTTCATCGAGGACTCCGGGTGCCGAGGGAGTGTGCCGAGGGGGTCGAGAGAGTGGGCCCAGGTGGATTTGAACCACCGACCTCGTCGTTATCAGCGACGCGCTCTAACCAACTGAGCTATGGGCCCCTGCGGCGGAGTCGAGGTTACCCCAGCGCCTCCACCGCCTTCCGACGGGGTCAGTCGCGCTCGGAGAGCGTGACCTCGACGCCGCCGACCAGGTCGGCGGACACGTTGTAGACGAAGGCCGCGATGGTGACGGCGACGGCGAACAGCAGGCTGTTGATCGCCCCCACCACGGCCGCGAACCCGAAGACGCGACCCGCGCTGATCAGCGGCGCACCGGTCTGGGCCTGGCCGGAGACGAGGTCGGCGTAGGTGCCGTTGAGGCGGTCCCACACGCCGATGCCGTCGAGGACGCCGTACAGCACGCCCACGGCCACCAGCCACACGAAGAACAGCACCACGGCCAGCACGAGGGCGAGCTTGAGCACCGACCACGGGTCGAGCCGGCGCAGCTGCAGGGCCGCCTGGCGGGGGGCGCGGGTGCGGGCCGCGCGGACCGGCGAGCGCACGCCGTCCTCACCGCGCACGGGCTCGGGCTCCGGGGCCCGCAGGAACGCCGTGGGGCCCTCGTCGAGCAGGCTGCCGCCCGCGGCGACGGGCTCGGGGCGGACCTCCTGCTGGTCGGGGCCTCCCCGGCCGGGGATGCGGCGCCACGGCGGCGGCGTGGCGGCGTCGGGGCCGGGCCCGGGCACCGGACCCGGCGCGGGGGCCGGTCCCCCGGACGGCCGGGCCTGCGGCACCGGCACGTGGTGCTGCGTCGGGGCCTCGGCGGAGACCGGGCTCATGCCGGGCACGCTGCCGTTGCCCGAGCCGTTGCCCGAGCTGCTGCCGTTCTCCGACCCACCGGCGTGCGGCGCCGCCGCGGCCTCGTCGGGCACCCGCATCTGCGCGGTGGGGGCGTCCGGCGGGGCCGTGGGGACGTCGACGACCGTCTGCTCGTCGTCCACGACCTCGACGGCTCCCTCGGGGTCGGCGGGACGAGCACCCGGTGCGGCCGGCGCGGGCCCGGCGTCGGTGCCGTCGGGCGCGGCCTGCTCGTCGGTGGCCACCGTGGCCCGGTCGTCCGGGCCGCGGCGGCCCACGTCGCCGTCCTTGCTCGTCTTGTCGTCCACGAGGTGGAGCTCTCCTCGGTACTGGGTTCCAGCGGTCAGGGGCCGTGCGGGGTCAGGACCCGCCGGTGACCTCCGGGGCGTCGGCATCGTCCTCGGCGTTGCGCGCGACCGCCAGCAGTGTGGCGCTCTCGCCGAGGTTCATCAGACGGACCCCCTTGGTCTGCCGGCCCGCCTTGCGCACTTCCCGGGCCGACGTCCGGATCACCCCTCCGGTGGAGGTGATCGCGTACAGCTCGTCGTCGATGCCGACGATGAGCGCGCCGACCAGGGTGCCACGCCTGCGGTCGTACTGGAGCGTCAGCACGCCCTTCCCGCCGCGGCCCTGGACCGGGTAGTCCTCGATCGGGGTGCGCTTGGCGTAGCCGCCCGTGGTGGCGACCAGGACGAACAGGTCGTCCTGCACCACCGCGAGGGACAGCAGCCGATCACCCGCGTTGAACCGCATCCCCAGCACGCCGGACGTGGCGCGGCCCATCGGGCGCAGCACCTCGTCGCTCGCGGTGAACCGGATGGACTGGCCCTCGGCCGAGACCAGCAGCAGGTCGTCGTCGGCCGCGCAGAGCACGGCGCCGACGAGCTCGTCGTCCTCGCGCAGGTTGATGCCGATCAGGCCGCCCGAGCGCGGCGAGTCGAAGTCGGTGAGCCGCGACTTCTTCACCAGGCCGGTGCGCGTGGCGAGCACCAGGTACGGCGACACCTCGTAGTTCTTGATCTGCATGACCTGGGCGATGTGCTCGTCGGGCTGGAACGCGAGCAGGTTGGCCACGTGCTGGCCGCGCGCGCTGCGGTTGGCCTCGGGCAGCTCGTAGCCCTTGAGCCGGTAGACCCGGCCCTTGTTGGTGAAGAACAGCATCCAGTCGTGCGTGGAGCACACGAAGAAGTGGGCGACGATGTCGTCCTGCTTCAGCGCGGCGCCCTGCACGCCCTTGCCGCCGCGCTTCTGCGCCCGGTACAGGTCGGTCTTGGTGCGCTTCGCGTAGCCGGTCTGGGTGATCGTGACGACGATGTCCTCGACGGCGATGAGGTCCTCGTTGGTCACGTCGCCGTCGTCGGCCACGATCTGCGTGCGGCGCTCGTCGCCGTGCTTCTCGACGATCTCGACGAGCTCGTCGCGCACGATCTGGCGCTGGCGCTCGGGGCGGTCGAGGATGTCCTGCAGGTCGGCGATGGTGCGCTCGATCTCGGCCAGCTCGTCGATGATCTTCTGGCGCTCCAGCGCGGCGAGGCGCCGCAGCTGCATGTCGAGGATGGCCTGCGCCTGGACGTCGTCGACGTCGAGCAGCTCGATCAGGCCGGCGCGGGCGACCTCGACCGTGGCCGAGGCCCGGATCAGCGCGATGACCTCGTCGAGCGCGTCGAGCGCCTTGACGTAGCCGCGCAGGATGTGGGCCCGCTCCTCGGCCTTGCGCAGCCGGTAGCGGGTGCGCCGGACGATGACCTCGATCTGGTGGCGGATGTAGTGCCGCACCATCTGGTCCAGGCGCAGGGTGCGCGGCACGCCGTCGACGATCGACAGCATGTTGACGCCGAACCCGTACTGCAGCTGCGTGTGCTTGTAGAGGTTGTTCAGCACGACCTTCGCGACGGCGTCGCGCTTGAGCGTGATGACGATCCGCATGCCGATGCGGTCGGAGCTCTCGTCGTTGATCTCGGCGATGCCGGCGAGCTTGCCGTCGCGGTGCTGCGTGGCGATCGACTCGATGAGGTTGTCCGGGTTGACCTGGTAGGGCAGCTCGGTGACGACGAGGATCGTGCGGCCCTTGGCGTCCTCCTCGACCTCCACCACGGCGCGCATCCGCACCGAACCGCGGCCGGTGCGGTAGGCCTGCTCGATGCCGTCGCGACCGACGATGAGGCCGGCGGTCGGGAAGTCCGGGCCCTTGATGTGGCCCATCAGCGCGGTGAGGGTGTCCTCGTCGGAGGCCTCCCAGTTGTCCAGCGCCCACACCACGCCCGCGCCGACCTCGCGCAGGTTGTGCGGCGGGATGTTGGTGGCCATGCCGACCGCGATGCCGGAGCTGCCGTTGATCAGCAGGTTGGGCACCCGGGACGGCAGGACGTCGGGCTCCTGGCTCTTGCCGTCATAATTGTCGGAGAAGTTGACGGTATCTTCGCCAATATCCTGCATCATTGCCATCGCCAGCGGCGACAGACGACACTCGGTGTAGCGCATCGCCGCAGCGGGATCGTTGCCGCGCGAGCCGAAGTTGCCCTGGCCGTCAATCAACGGGTAACGCAGCGACCATGGCTGCGCCAAGCGCACGAGCGCGTCGTAGATCGCCGAGTCGCCGTGTGGGTGGTAGTTGCCCATCACGTCGCCGACAACGCGGGCACACTTGACGTGAGACCGGTCCGGCCGGAATCCGGAGTCATACATCGAATACAGTACGCGACGGTGCACCGGCTTGAGCCCGTCCTCCACGAGCGGCAGCGCCCGGCCGACAATTACGCTCATCGCGTAGTCGATATAGGAACGCTGCATCTCGTCTTCGATGTCAACTGGCTCGATCCGGTCGCCCCCCGGCGAGGGAGGCACCAGCATGTCTGTCATGTCACACCCTTCCACCTAGCTGGTGCATGTCTTTCCGTACGCTTCACTGAATTTGAGATCCGGCAGTGTCGGAATGCACCAGAATTTTTGCCAAGCTTACCATGCAGCCCCGAGCACCCGTGACATAGGTCCCGACGCCGTCCGGGACTGCCACGTCGAGAGCCGCCCTGATTTTCCGAACCCCCCAAGAATCCCCCGCTCCGAGGAGAGATCAGACGGCGTAATTGCCGATGTCAGACTATTCTCCAGTCACAATCAATGCTTGCGACCGGGAGCCCACCTGTGGGACCCGGAGGAAGAAGATCAAGCTCAGCGGTGGGTCGACCGCCGGAAGCGGTCGATCACGTGACGCACAGTCGGATCATCTGCGGAGGGCCAATTCACGTCGCCGATGCAACTCACCGGGCGCACCTCGCTGAGCGTCCCGCAGAGCAGCGCGGCGTCGAAATTGGGAAGCTCGGCGGGGTGCACGTCACGTTCCACCAAGGTGATGTCGGCGGCGCGTGCCTGGTCGATGAGTAGCGCCCTGGTCAGGCCAGGAAAGACGTCGCCATCGAGGCGGGGCGTGACCAACGTGCGGTCGGCCACGAAGAACAGGTTTGAGGAACTCGCCTCGCAGATCAGGCCGGCCGAGTTGAGCATCACGCCCGTGTCGAAACCGGCGCGTCGCGCCTCCCGCTCGCACAGGTAGCTGTTGGCGTAGGCACCCGACACCTTCCAGGTGACATCGATCGCCGTGTGCCGCACCCGTTCGACCGAGGAGAGCTGGCAACGGACGGCGCCATCGACGTCGCGTGTAATGGGGACGGCGAACATGCACGCGCTCGTCGACTCGACATCGACGGAGAAGAACACCTCCGGTGCGGTGCGATAGGCTATCGGCCGGATGTAATGCGTACGGCGCGGCAAGGTGTCGAGCAATAGGTGGACACCGTCGAGGAGTTCCTCGACTCCCCAGGGAAGTGCGAGGTCCATCCGCGCTGCTCCCCGGTGGAACCGCTCCATGTGCTCCCGCATCAGGTGCTGATGCCAGTGGTCGTCGTTCCAGTAGGCGACGCATCCGTCGAAGACCGCAATGCCGAGGTGCAGTGTGTTGCTAGCAACCGACGGGTCAGCGCTGTGGTGAGGCACTACCTGGCCATTGAACCATGCACGTTCGCTCATCTTCACAGTTGGTCTCCACCTCGTCGGCCGGGTTGGGTCGTCGGCCCCGCGGCCGGGTGCCGCAGGCCGGACAATCGGGCACAATTCCCGAACATGACACACAGTTTCGGCAACGCTGTCGTTATTGGCTCGGGAGCGGTCGGGGAGATGTTTGCCGGGCTGCTCGCCGCCGACGGCGTCCGCGTGCGCTCGTTCGACCGCCGCACCGGCACCGATGCCAACGACCCCCCGACCGGCGAGTACGGAAGTGCCCTGGCCGGTTCCGGGCTAGTGGTGCTCGCCCTGCCGGAGTCGGTGACCCGCCAGGCGCTGCAGCACGTGCTGACGACCGCGTCGAGGGCCCTCGTCGTCGACACGACGTCGGTCAAGATGGCGATTGCACCGGTGTGGGCGGGGGTCGTCGGACGGCCGCCGGTCCTCAGTGTCAACCCGATGTTCGCCCCTAGCCTGGCGCCGGCCGGGCGGCCGTGCCTGGTCGTCGACCCTGACGGCGGGCCGGCGGGCCGCCGGTTCGTTGCGCTGCTCGCCAGATGGGGGCTGCGCGTCATAGAAGTTCGAGACGTCCTTGAGCACGACCGCCTCTGTGCGGCCGTCCAGGCCGGTGTGCACGCAGCGGTGCTGGCCCTCGGCGCGGTGCTCGCCGCCTCGCCGCTGTCCGTGGACGACGTCTGGGCCCTGGCCCCGCCGCCGTGCCGTGTCATGCTGCTCCTGCTAGCCAGAATCAGCAACGGGGCGCCCGAGGTCTACGAAGACATCCAGGTGCGCAACACATTCGCGGCCGACTCCCGCGAAGGACTTGCCGCGGCGCTCGCCCACCTGAACCAGGAGCTGCGCCTGTCGGGCGGCATGCCCACCACCCTGGCCAATATCGCGGCGTGGCTGGGCGAGCGCCGCGACCCGCTGGGCAACGACTGCCGACGCATGTTCGAAGACCTCGCCGCGTCGACCACGCCCGACGCCGTGGGAGGCACGCAACCCGTCCAGGACCGCGGAGCCGTCCCCGGCGAGCCGGACGGGCAGGCCAGGCCCAGCTCGTCGGACACATAACTGCAGCGGTCAACGGCGGCATTGTCGATGACATCGCAGTTTTCTTGCCAGGTGGCGTCGGTCGGACCCGCCGGAGCGCTGGTTCAGCGGGCACAGGAGCGGTGCGACGACGAGTCGGCAGGGTCGGCGAGCGCGGCGTCGATCGCGCGCAATGTCGCGGCGTCGAGCTGCGTCGGGAGCTCCGCGGCAGCGAGGAGCGTGCTGAGTTGTGCGCCGGACGACGCGCCGCACAGGGCGGTGTCGACCTGCGGATTGCGCAGGACCCACGATAGCGCCATGGACACGGGATGGCGCCCGGTCTCGCGAGCCAGCGCGGTGAGGCGACGGATCCGGGTGAGGGCGGCCTGCTCATCATCGCCGAGCGCCGTGTGCCGCAGCCACTGCAGCTCCGGCTGGCACAGCCGGGCGTCGGTAGGCATCCCGTCGTCGTAGCGGCCGGCCAGCAGTCCGTAGAGCAGCGGGGACCAGGTCATCAGGCCGAGCCCGAGGTCGCGCTGGACCTCGGCGAAGTCGCCCTCGACCCGATCTCTGACAACCATGTTGTACTGGCGCTGCTCGACGACCGGCGCCACCCCTCCACCGGAGGCGGCGATCTCGTGCGCGGCCCGGATCTGCTCGGGCTCCCATTCCGAGGTGCCCCAGTACAGCACCTTTCCCTGGCGGACCAGGTCCGACATCGCCGTCACGGTCTCCGCCAGCGGGACATCGGGGTCGAAGCGGTGGCACAGGAACAGGTCCAGGTAGTCCACGCCGAGGCTGCGCAGGGAGCGCTCACACCCGTCACGCACATGCTTGCGACTCAGCCCCCACGTGCCGGGTCGTCGCTGGTGCACACCCCAGAACACCTTCGCGCACACCGCGAAGGTCTCGCGGTCCCAGCCCAGGCGGGTCAGCAGCCTCCCGAACGCGCGCTCCCCGCTTCCCGCGGCGTAGGTCTCGGCGTGGTCGAACAGGTTCACCCCGGCCTCATGGGCGCGGTGCAGCAGGACGAGCGCCTCGTCGTCGGCGAGCCGGTCACCGATGGTGGTCCACGCGCCCAGTGACACCGCGGAGACCTCCAGGCCCGTGCCGCCCAGCCGGCGGTGGGAGATGCTCATACTGGTCCCCTCAGACCAAGGCGGCCTCGGGTCCTGCCGGCTCGGGATTCACCAGACGTTCTCCCGTTCCATGGACTCGAACAGCTCGCGGACGTTGTCGTCCTCGAAGCCGGTGGCGCCACCCGTGCGGCTGATGAATTCCAGCTGCAGGCCGGTGGCGGTGCTGCGCCGGGTGAAGGTTTGGTCAAGGCCCGGGGCGTGGATGATCCCCGTCAGCAGGTCGGCCTGGGCGACGCGCAGATCCGTCAGCAGGGCTGTGTGGTCACCGACCGCCAGCGCCACGTGCTGCACCCCCTGTCCGCGGTGGGCGATGTACTGGCTGACGTTGGACCGCTCCGAGGTGCCCTGGCACACCACGAAGGTGGCCCCGCCGGCTCGCATGGTCGCCGACACCATGCCGCTGTACTCGCCTTCGACCGAGCGGCGCTCGATGACCTCGAAGCCATAGTGGTCGCGCAGCTCGGCCACCGCCGTCTCCAGGTCCTCGACCGCGATCGCGATATGGTCGATGGCCTGGATCTGGGAGTGCCGGGTGGCGTCCGTCGCGAGTGGTTCGTCACCGTCGATGATCGCAGCCTCCAGCCGGCACGACTCCTCGGTGATCACGCTGACGATCTGGTGCACGAACGACTCGCTCAGCCCAGCGGCTCGTCCCTGGGCCAGCATCCGGTCGCGGACGTGGGCGAGCCGATTGGGCTGCATCATGGAGACCCCCGAGGCGGCCTTGACCTCGGCGATCTCCGCACAGACCCGCATCCGCTCGGCGAGCACGCGCACCAGCTCACCATCGAGCTCGTCGATGCGCTCACGTGCCCTCTCCAGCTCGGGCGCCCCCGGCGCGTCACCGCCCGCGTCGGCCTGCCGGTCTCGGTCTTGTGTCATGTCATTCCTCCTGAGGTCCGCGGAGTGAGGGCTCCGCGCGGTGTCCGCCGCGCTCGGGCCCGTACGAGCAGCCCGTTGCGGGGGCGTCGTCACACAGCGATCTCGTGCTTGCCCGGTGGGTGTGCCACCGGCGGCGTGCACAGCCCCTGATCTGGGCCGGGGGGCTGCGCGGTCACGCGCACCGCGGCCATCGGAACCTCGGCCTTGAGTTGCATCTCCGCCACCTCCTCGCCGGCGTCGGAGAGTGCGACGACCGCACCGCCCGCCCCGACGCTGACGTCCTCACCGCGGACGACCAGCGTGCGGATAACAATGCTCAGGTCGACAGATCCGGTCAGTGAGAAGTAGCCCAGCGCCCCGGAGTAGACGCCGCGCCCGCCGCGCTCGAGCCGGTCGATGATCTGCATCGTCCGGATCTTGGGTGCGCCCGTCATCGACCCCCCCGGAAACGCCGCGCGCACGCAGTCGACGGGCGAGACGTCCTCACGCAGCCGCGCACGCACCGTGCTGACAAGCTGGTGCACTGTCGCGTAGGTCTCGACGGCGAAGGCCGTGGGAACGTGGACGGAACCGATCGCGGCGACTTTCCCGAGGTCGTTGCGCAACAGGTCGACGATCATGAGGTTCTCGGAGCGGTCCTTCTCCGCGGTGCCGAGCTCTGCGGCCAGTCGCGCGTCCTCGACGGGTGTCCGCCCCCGCCGCCGGGTGCCCTTGATCGGCTTGGCCTCCACCTCCCGGTCCGCGGAGATCGTGAGGAACCGTTCGGGGGACGCGCTGAGCACGTCGACGCCGGGCAGGTGCAACAGCGCGCCGTAGGGCACCGGGCTGCGCCGCCGCAGCTCCCGATAGGTGGTGACCGGATCGATTCGTGCGCGCGCCGTCATCGTGGTGGTCAGGCACACCTCGTAGGTCTCACCCTCCCGGATCTCGGCGAGGCAGTGCCCGATCAGCTCGCGGTACTCCTCGGGTGAGTCCCGAGCGGTGAAGGGCACCGGTACCTCCGGGGTCGGCGCCGCGACCCCGGCGGCCCCGGCCACGGGGGCGGCGAGTACGGCGCAGGCTGCCTCGGCCAGCCACGAACGGCCCGCGAGCTCGGTGTCCTCGTCGACGAGGGTGAGCAGCCATGTCCGACCGAGCAGGTGGTCGATGATCACGGCACGGTCGCAGTAGAGGAACGCCGCATCAGGCAGGTCTGAGGCATGCACGAGGTCGCCGCCGCACTCGGCCTTGAGCTCGTAGCCGAGGTAGCCGACGTACCCGAGCGCGAAGCCGCACCCACTCGGCGGCCCCTCGACCGCACGCGCTGCGGTCTCCCGCGCCAGGTAGTCGAATATGCTCTCCTCCAGGTGGGCCTCGGCGCCCGTGGCCGTCTGGACCCGCACGCCGCGGTTGGCTATCGCTGTCACCCACTCACCCAGGGGACCGCGACCTCCGAGGATGGAGTGCCGCGACAGGCCCGCGACGACGGCGGAGCTGTCCAGCCAGAAGGCGCAGTCGCCGGCGGCGAACAGCGCGGTGTACACCGCCTCGGCCGCCGGGTGATGTTCCAGCTGGTGGCTGAGCAAACGATGTCGCCGCTTCACAGGTCGCTCGGTCCGTCCGGCGGGGCGGGCCGGGATGCCCTGTGCCGGCCTGCTCGCAGCCGGCCTGCTCGTGCCCCGGGCGTCGAACCGCCGCGGTGTCCGACGCGCAAGCCCCAGAAAGTTCTCGATGAGCAGGCGGCCGTGCTCAGTGGAGATCGACTCCGGATGGAACTGCACGCCCCACTGTGGTCGGGTGCGGTGCGCGACGGCCATCACCACCGGCGTGCCGGCCCGGTCCGCGGACCGCCCGGTGATCCGCAGGCAGTCCGGGACGTCGTGCACCACCAGCGAGTGGTAGCGGACCGCCTCGAAGGGTGAGGGAATCCCCGTGAAGATTCCGGATCCGTCGTGCGAGACCGTGCTGACCCGGCCGTGCATGGGCTCGGCGCCCCGACCCACTGTGCCGCCCTCGAAATGACACAGCCCCTGATGTCCGAGACACACACCGAGCAGTGGGAGATCAGTCTGCAGGGCCAGCCTGCTGATTCCGAAGTCGCTCTCCACGTCAGGACGTCCCGGACCGGGGGACAGAATAATCGCCTCGACCGGTTCGGTCTTCAGTGCTTCCCACGATGCCCGGTCGTCATTCTTGATGACATCGACGCGATTGCCGGAAACCTCGGCTGCCAGCTGATAGAGATTAAATGTGAACGAGTCATAGTTGTCAATTATCAGGATCGTCATGAAGGCTCTTCTCGCAACACAGACTCTTCTCTCGCCCGTCCCGGATGTGAGCCTATCCTTTCAGGTCTTCTGAGCAAATGATGCAGTATGCTCGTCGGCCTGTCAACCGTATCCATTAATGGATCATGTTCGATGATCTCTGCGCCGAACGATTCGACGGACTCAAGGGTTGACGTGCTTCGCCGCGAATAATACTATCGGCCAGGACTCTTTGTCTGTATGTCGCAGTGTCCGACAACGCCGCCGACCGCGCATCGCAGTGCCCTTCCCCGCGGCGTCCCCTTCTCCGAAAGGCAGCCCGGTGACCGTTGGCGCAACCGGCCGTCGATCGGATAGCCGATGAACACGGTCGGCCACGACCGGAGCACCTCTTGTCAACCCCCGTTCGAGGTGTCGGCCTGCTTCCCGTTCGCCGTGCCGGAGCACGTCGACCCGCACCATCGACTTGAGGCGCTGTACCGCACGTGGTGTCGGCGGGTCTCGTTCGACAACGCCATGCGGGTGCTGGCCCTGCGAGCCGGCCTCGATGATCTTCCGGGGAGCGAACCGGACGACTTCTGGGCCGCATGGGCGATGACAGGGTGTGGCGGCATGTGCGTCGCCACCGCACGGGCTTTGGGTGTGCTACTCACCGCGCACGGTTTCACGTGGCGCCACGCCCTGGCCCGGATCGACGACGCGCGGGAACCCGACCATCTCTCCACGATCGTCACGCTGCCCACCGGGCGATTCCTGCTCGACACGGTTGCGCTGGGCGAGGTGCCGGTGCTGCTCGACACCGGGCCCCACCGGGTCGGCCACAGCGCTCTCGAGGTGCGGTCACGGCCCACGGCGGACGGGTGGGAGATTCAGTGGTCGACACCGGTGAACCGGGCCGTACAGCGCTGCCACGTCCTTCCGGCGCTGCCGCTGCCCGACCTCGTCGGATTCTACCGGAGCACGCAGGAATCCGAGACGTTCCAGCGGTTCAACGCGATGCTCTACGCCCGCCGAAACACCGACGACGGGCCGGTGGTCGTGATTGGGGGTTTCGCCGTGCGGGTGGACGGCGACGGGACCGTCGAGCCGATCGAGCAATCCGCTCCGGACGTGCTGATAACCCTTTTCGGTTGGTCCGAACGGATCGTCACGAGGCTGGAGCAGGCCGGGGTCTTCGGATGAGTGGACGGGTCGGTTCCCGATGAATGGTGAAACGCAACCGTTCCTTGAAGAGATTCTCGTCGCGTATGCAGCCGTCCTCCTAGCGGAGGACATCCACCCGCGGGCCACGTTCGCCGATCTCGGTGGCACCTCGCTGACCGCCGCGATCGTCCTGGCCCGGCTCTGGCGTGTCCTGGGTGTCCGGCTGGCCCTGACCGACCTCGGCGCCGGGGTCACCGCCGCCGAGCTCGCGGCTCTCGTGGCCGAGCGGGCCGGGGGGCCGCCGGCCGACCGTTCGGTGACACGATGAGCGAGCGAGTCGTAGTGCTCTGCACCTTCACCGCCGAGCCCCTGGTCGCCGGCCTCCGGCGGGCGTTCGAGGGGCAGGGCGTGCGGTGGGACGTCGAGGCCGGCCCCTACGGGCAGGTTGTCGAGCCGCTCAAGAGACCCTGCGCCGACGACGTCGTGGCGGTCGTGCTGGTGGTGCGGATCGCGGACCTCCTACGCCGGATGTGGGTCGACACCCACGGCGGGGAGACGGCGCACTACGACACCGAGCCGGACCCGCAGGCGACCCGCCGGGCCGAGGAGTGGGTGCACGACCTGGTCGCCGGGGTGGCCACGTGGCGCGCGACGGCGTCCGCGCCGCTGCTGCTCAGCGTGCTCGACGACGCGCGGACACCGGGCCCCCGCAGCCTCTGTGAGCGGTTGGCCACCGCCGCGCGCGACGGCGCCGCCGAGAGCGGTGTCCTCGTCGTCGAGGCAGGCGAGCTGGAGGGCGAACCGTTCCTCGACACACTGGCCCACGTGCCCTACCAGCCTGCGGGGCTGGCAGAGCTGGCGGCTCGCCTGGCCCGCCGGTGCTGGCTGCAGGTACGACCGTCGGTGAAGGTGCTCGTGTTCGACGGGGACGGAACGCTGTGGGGTGGATCGGCCGCGGAGGACGGTCCCGCGGGTGTCGACCGTGGGGGTCCCTACGCCCGGATCGGCCTGCTGGCTCTGCAGCAGCGGGCGTCCGGACGGCTGCTGTGCCTGGCGAGTCACAACGTCGAACTCGACGTGCTCGACGTGCTCGCAGCGCCCCCGTCCGGGGGTGGGCTGCGGGCCGAGCACCTGAGTGCTCGACGGGTCGGTTGGCAACCCAAGGACCGCATGCTCGTCGAGCTCGCCGGCGAGTTGGGACTCGGCCTGGACACCTTCGTGTTCCTCGACGACAACGATGTGCAGCGTGCGCTGGTCAGGAGTGCGCTGCCGCAGGTCGCCGTACCCGACTTCACGTCGGGCGGCGGGTTGGTCACGCTGCTGGGCACCTCCTGGCTGTTCGAGCGGTCGCACACCACGCCCGAGGACCGGACGCGGGCGGGCAGCTACGAGGACGAGCGCCGCCGCCGTGCCGCGCGCGCCGCGGCGCCGAGCCACCTCGACTACGTCGCGTCGCTGCAGGTCGAGGTGACGGCACGTCCCCTCGACGCATCCGCATGGCCGCGTGCGCGCCAACTCCTGGCCCGCACCAACCAGTTCGCCCACGTCGTCCCCGGCTTCCGGCTCCCAGCGGGTTCGGACCGGGCCGACCCGGACCGCCGGACATGGATCGTGCAGGTGAAGGACCGGATCGGCGACTACGGTCGCGTCGGTCTGGTCGCCGACCGGGTCGTGGGCGACACGCTGTGGATCGAGGCCCTGCTCCTGAGCTGCCGGGTGCTCGGCCGCGGGGTGGAGGAGGAGATGGTCGAGGTCATCCTGCGGGACGCGCGGGCGGCGAAGATTGCCACTGTGCGCATGGACCTGGTGCGCACCCCCCGCAACGCCCCCCTACAGAACTTCGTCACGCGCCTCGGCGGGCAGCTGACCGGCTCCGGATCCGGTCTCGTCAGCCTCCACCTCCCGGTGCGGCTGTGATCACCGAGTATCGATCGGCGGCCGGTGTGTATGTCTGTGCATGTCATCACTGATCTCCTGACATCAAATGTCCGGACGCGACCGGAAGCACCGGCGCTCCTCAGCGCAGCGGGCCGGGTCAGCTACCGGGAACTCTTCGTCGAGGCGCACGGACGCAGCCGCAGCCTCGCCCGGATCGGAGTTGCCAAGGGAGATCGGGTCGCCATTTTTCAGGCGCGCGGACACGCAGCGCTCGCGTCCTTCTTCGGGATTCAGCTGCTCGGCGGGGTGGCCGTCTTTCTCGGCGACGGCGTGCGCCGCGCACAGATCGACCACATCCTGCGGGACAGCCAGCCGCGTGCCGTTGTGGTCGATGATCGACAGCGACACCTGCTGCCGTCCACCCTGCCCTCCGATGCCGTGCTCGCGCTGGGACCTGACGAGGCGTCGGACGACGCGAGCAGCGCAGACCCCGCAGCGGCGCCGCCGGTGATCGGACGTGATCTCGCGGTCCTCCTCTACACCTCGGGCTCGACGGGCGGACCGAAGGGGGTGATGGTCACCCACGAGAACCTGGTCAGCGGCGCGCAGATCGTCGCCGATTATCTCGGGTTGTGCCCCGCCGACCGCGCCCTCGGTCTGCTGCCGTGGAACTTCGACTACGGGCTCAACCAGGTCCTCGCGACCTTTCACGCCGGCGGCTGCGTAGTCCCGCAGAACTCGTCGTTCGCTCCGGACATCTGTCGCTCCATAGCTGACTACGCGGTGACCGGGCTGGCCGGCGTCCCCGCCATCTGGTCGCTGCTCCTGCGGCGCCCGTCGCCGTTCCTGCACATGGAGCTACCGTCGCTGCGGTACATTACCAATTCAGGTGGGCCATTGAGCAGTATGACGATCGATTTGCTCCAGCGGCACCACCCGAATACCGAAATCGTGGCCATGTACGGACTCACCGAGGCGTTCCGGTCCTCCTATCTGCCGCCAGCGGAACTGCATCTGCGCCCCGGTTCCATGGGACGGGCGATCCCGAACACCGAACTGCTGGTCGTCGGGGCTGACGGTCATCGATGTGGTCCCGGTGAGCTCGGAGAGCTGGTCCACAGCGGTCCCACGGTAGCCGCTGGCTACTGGCGCCAGCCCGAAGCCACGACCAAGGTCTTTCGCCCGCACCCGTTTCCACCCCCCGGGGCCGTACCTCAGGTCGTGGTGTATTCGGGCGACAACGTCACGACGGACGAGCAAGGTTACCTGTACTACGTCGGCCGCGGGGACGAGCTCTTCAAGTCCCGCGGCATACGGACGAACCCCGGAGAGATCGAGGCCGGCCTGCTTGCCTCCGGGCTGGCGACGGAAATAATTGTCCGGCCGTTGCCGGCGGAAGACTCCGAACCCCTTATCATAGCCGCTGTCATCCCGATCGGTAGCGACATCGAAGACTCTTCGCTGGCGAGCCGACTGGATGCCCATGCACGGGCCACGTTGACGCCGCACCTGCGACCACACCACTACATGATCGTCCGTGAACCGCCGCGAACCGACTCAGGCAAGACCGACCGCATGACGGTCCGTCGCATGATGGTGGCCCGGTTCGGCACGGACCAACCGTTATGAACCCGGTGACTGCTTGAGTACCTGCGCGAGTGGGCCCAGCCCCCTGAGTGCGGTGGCGGTGTCGATACCGAAGTCCACGAGGCACGCGATCTCATCGACGCCGGCCTGCTCGAACTTCCGTACCAACCGCACCGCCTCATCCACGTTCCCGATGAGTCCATCCAATGAAAGGTAGCGCTCGCGAGCAGCGCTGACGGCCAGCCGGAGCTTTCGGTCGGCCCGCTCATGCAAAATTTCCGCGTCGGCGGAGAAAGCTTGCAGCGCCGCCGTGAGATACCGTGTCAAGGCGGGCCGGGCTACGTCGGCGGCATCACCGGAGTTGCTCACGTATGTGTGCAGCATCAAGGTGACGTGCCCGCGCCACTGCGAGCCACTGTCCCGCGAACCACTGTCCCGCAGCGCCTCGCGATAGAGCGAAATCTTCTCGGCCAGCTCATCGAGGCTCTGGTTCATCAGATGAGTCAGCACGCCGGTCCGCGCCCGTCCGGCCAGTGTGAAAATAGCCGGTGCACCGCTGGTGGTGAGCCACAGCGGCAGTGGATTGGAGACCGGCCGGGGGTACACCATCAGCTCCAGGCCGGATGCGCTCGGGCACGCGACCGGTTCGCCACGCCAGATGGTACGCAGCCATTCCACGCTGTCCTCGGTCAGCTCGCGACGCCGTTCGAACGCGTCGGGCTGCAGGACGAAATCGGTGGGGTTCCATCCCGGGGCGAGCGAGAGTCCGATTCTGCCACCTGACAAGTTGTCGAGCACCGACCACTCTTCCGCCAGCCGTAGCGGATGATGCAATGGAACCACGACACTGCCGGCTCTGATCTGGATTCTACTGGTGATGGCCGCGACGGCGGCCCCGGTGACGGAAGGGTTGGGGTACAGCCCGCCGAACTGCGCGAAATGCCGCTCCGGCGTCCAGACCGCAGAAAAGCCGTTGCGATCCGCGAAACGGGCTCCTTCGAGAAGTAGCCGATACGGATCCGACGTGGGTCGGGAAGCGTTGGCGGCGAAGTAGAAGAGGCTCAGATTCACGAAGGGGGTCCATCATCCGAGCCGCGGAGGTCGTCCTCGGCCGCCTGGCGCAGCAATTCTCTCCTGACCAGCTCGGCCTGGTCGGCGAGCCGGGGCGAGTGGAAGACGTCACCGACGCCGAGGTCGACACCCATGCGGTCACGCAGGTCGGCGACCAGCATCACGGCATGGAGCGAGTGCCCTCCGAGCTCGAAGAAGTCCGACTCCAGTGCCACCACCTCAACCCGCAAATGGGTCCGCCAGAGAGCCGCCAGCTCACGTTGCACCAGCGTCCTGGGTTCACCGCCGCGTGTCGGGCTCTTCAGTGGCGTGCCTAGATCACGCAGCCCAGCGTAGTCAACCTTGCCCGATGGTGTCAGGGGCAGCGTCGCGACGACGGCGAAGGATGTCGGTACCGCAGCAGCCGGAAGGGCGTCGATCACGGCCTGCCGCATGGCGGCGACCTCCACGGCCCTGTCGCCGTCCGGCGCGACCACGAAGGCGGTCAGGCCGCGCTCGTCCGGAACCACCACAGCCCGCGCGACCCCGGGCAACGACCCGAGCGCCGCCTCGATCTCGGCGCTCTCCAGCCGCACGCCGCGGACCTTGAACTGGCGGTCACGCCGACCCCGACAGTGCAACGATCCGTCGAAGTCCAGCACTCCGAGGTCACCGGTACGAAACCAGCGGGACTCTTCCTCGTGCACATCCGGCGCCTCGTGCACATCCGGAGATGTCAGGTAGCCGACACTCATCGGAACTCCGCCGACCGCGACCTCACCCGTGATTCCGGTCGGCACGGCGTGTCCCCAGGGGTCCATCACCATGACCGTGCACCCGTCGATGGGCACACCGACCGGCGCCGTGACACCTTCTTCGTCACCTCGGACCCAGTGCGCGGTGGCATCGGCGGTCACTTCGGTGCAACCGTACAAGTTGATGATCTGGGCCGACGGAAAGTATGCACGGAGCCGGCGTACCAGCGCCAAGGACAGCGGCTCCCCGCTGAGCTGCCAGCAGTTCAACGACGGGACTCGTGTTCGAAGGTCCTCCCCACTTTCCAGGAACTGTTCCAGCAGGGTCGGCACCATGGTGACGCGCGTGGCGCCGGCCCTCTCTAGGTGCTTGAGCAGTTCGACCGGCGACCTGTCCTCTTCGGGAACAAGGTAACTCGTTGCGCCACCCAGCAGCCCGCCGAGCATCTCGGCAATCGCGTCGACGAACGCCGCCGGCGTCCTCACCGCCAGCACGTCACGAGCGGTCAAGGGCGCACATCGCCAGCCCCACCGGAGCCGGTTGAGAATGGACCGGTGTGAGAGCAGAACCCCTTTCGGGGTACCTGTCGAGCCAGAGGTGAACACGATGTAGGCGGGGTCGTCTGGTTGGCGCTCGGCACGGATCTCCGCCGCCGGCGGCACGCACTGGTCGGTACACACCGTGTCGGCGACGAGTGTGGTCACGACGTCGGCGAGATCCGACGCGGCCGTTGTCACGACCAGCCGGCAGCGCGAGTTGCTGATCATGTGCCGCCGCCGGGCCAGCGGCAGCGCGGGATCGATGGGCAGGCAAACGCCACCCAGCAGGAGGACACCGAGGTGGGCGACCGCGGTTGCGGCCGACCGGGGGAGTTGGATGCCGATGACATCGCCCGGCTCGGCACCCGCGCTGCGCAGCGCGTCCACAAGCCTTTCGGCCATCTCCCGTACCTGCGTGAACGTCCACGCCCCGTCCGGAGTGCGGACCGCTACGCGGAGCGGGTGTTCTCCAGCCGTTCGGAGGAACACGGGACCGAGCGCCCCACCCGGCCCGGCCGGCTCCCCGTCGACCACCGCCTGCTGGCTTCTCGTCGCCAGGCCGATGTGCTCGTGTGACCCATAGGGGGTCAGGGCGAGTTCGGACACCGCCACTCGGTACATGCTCGCGATGGCCTGTCGCTGATCCAACCGGACTTCGGTTCCGAAGAACTCGAGTGACAGGGTCAGCGCGTCACCGCGGGCCATGAATTGTGCGGTGAGCGGAAAATAGGTCTGGTCGGTAGCCCGCCGGTCCAGAATCCGGAGCTCATCCGTACGCGCACGGTTCTCGTACGAACGAAAGCGTGTATAGTTGAACAAGGCATGAACCTGACCGACCATTCCTTGTCGTCGCACTTCGGAGAACGGAAATCCGCGGTGCGGCATCATACGCTTTTCCAGGTCATGCAACCGCTGTGCCAGATCGAGCCACGAGCCATGTCCGACGCTCACCGGAAAAGCGTTTGCATTGATGAACATGCCGACCCCGTCAACACCGCCGGGGGTGGCCGGACGTTCGCTGTTCAGCACGGCGGTGACAACTTCGCGCTGATGTGAAAGAACTGCCAGAACCCGAGTGTGGGCTGCCAGTAAGAGGGCCTTCGTCGGTAGTCCGGTTTGCCGGTTCACAGTGTCCAGAGCGTTGGCGATCTCGGTGGGAAAATGTACGTCAATGGAGCTCACAGCGGCAGGGTCGGCCTCCGCTGCCAGCCCTGGAATCGAGGTGTCGGGCGCACCTTGTAGCAGTTCTCGCCAGGCCTGCGCGGATCTAGTCAACGCTACCTGTTCCTGCCTGAGGAAAGTCGGCCACACGTCCACGACTGCCTCGGGAACGCTTAACCCAAGGTACCGGTCGAGTAGCTCGGTGAGGAAGGTGGCGACGCTCATCCCGTCGAGGAAAGGTTCTGAGAGGGTGAGCCTGAAATCGGCGTCGCCCAGGACGTGGACGGTGACGCGCAGCAGCGGCGGCTGATACCAGTCGAACGTGCGAGCCCACTCCGCGGCGAACCACCCGTCGAAGTCCTGTTGCTGCCGGGCACTGCCGCGCCCCCGCAGATCCTGGACGTCGACAGGGATGGACACGTCGCGATGTACCACCTGGATCGGTTCTTCGGCCGCGCCCATACGCCATAGTGAGCTGCGCAGCACGGGATGACGCCGTAGCGTTTCCGCGCAGGCACGCCCGAATCGGCCGGCGTCGAACTCGCCACCGAGGCGCAGGCTCGTCAGATAAGGCCGGTAACGGCCCGGTCGGCTCGACTCTACAACCAGTCCGCGCAGCGCTGCGGACAGCGGATATGCATCCTCTACCGTCTCCGGCAGCTGTGCGTGCACGTGAGCATCGACGAGCGAAAACGGGTCCGGAGGGGGTTCGTCCCGGCCCGAGCTCCGGCCGACGACGGCTGCCAGCTGGCGAGCCGTGGGATGGAGGAACACGTCTTCCACCGACAATGCCAGCCCTACGGAGCGGGCCTGGGCCACCACTTCGAGACTCCGGATGGAGTCACCGCCGCATGCGAAGAAGGAGTCATCGATCCCGAGGTCAGCTCGCTGCACGACCGTCCGCATGATATGCAGCAGCAGCTGCGACACCTCGTTCGGCGGTGCAGTCCGCGTGTCCGACAGCGTTCCCGATTCGGCCCGGGTACCGGCTTCGGTGGTGATCCGAGCGTCCTCGTCGAGGAGGCGCGCGTAATCCATCTTGCCGGACGTCGACGTCGGAAGTGATTCCACCATATGGAAACGCGACGGAACCATGTACTCGGGCAGGAAGGTGGTGAGCTGCGCAGCGATCACCCGGGCATCCGCAACCCGGGGACCTCGCGACACTGTTGTGGACCCCACCTCGGCGTGCACGAAAGCGACCAGTTCCCTGGCGCCGTTGCGCTCGGGTGCGATCACCGCGGCCTGTCGGACCCCGTCGATCCGTTCGAGGGCAACTTCGATCTCACCGGGTTCGATTCGGTAGCCGCGGATCTTGATCTGCCGATCCACTCGGCCGATATACTCGAGCACACCGTCTCGACGCATCAGGCCCAGATCACCGGTTCGGTAGAACCGCTCGTCCGATCCTGCGAGATGGGGGCCGAACCGCTCGGCCGTCAGCTGCTCCTGCCCCAGGTAGCCGGCAGCCAGCTGAATGCCACCGAGATGGAGCTCACCGATGGCTCCCGGCGGTTGCGGACGGCCGGCTCGGTTCAGGACATGGACGCGGGTTCCGGGCGTCGGGAGCCCGATCGGGACCGCCGCACCGATGTTCTCCGGCCGGCAGGTGAATGACGTGACGTCGATAGCCGCCTCGGTGGGGCCATACAGGTTGTGGACCTCCGCGGGGCAGCTCGTCAGCAGCTCGCCGGCCAGCGAGCTCTTCAGTGACTCGCCGCTGAGGATGACGTGCCTGAGCGGGAGCGGCTCCCGTGCCTGGCCGGCCGCGAGAAACGCCGCGAGCATCGACGGGACGAAGTGCACGACCGTCACTCCCGCTCGACGGATGAGGTTGCCCAGGTACTCGGGGTCCCGGTGCCCGCCCGGCCTGGCGACCACCATCCGAGCACCGGCCACGAGCGGCCAGATCAGTTCCCAGACGGACACGTCGAAGGAGATGGGTGTCTTGTGCAGCACACTGTCGCCGGGCCCGATGGCGTAGTAGTCCTGCATCCAGGCGATTCGGTTCACCAGGCCGGCCTGCGTGTTCCCGACAGCCTTCGGCGTGCCGGTGGAGCCGGATGTGTAGAGCACGTACGCCAGGTCGGTGGCAGCCGGTGTCCGCGGCGGCGTGTCCGGTCTCCCACCTTCCCGCACAGCGTCCGCGACTGTCACGAAGGCCCACGAGCCGTTGTGCTCATCCTGTTTCCTGGACCGGTGGACGCCGGACGGCTCCGAGTCGGTCAGCACGACCACCGGATCCGCGTTTGCGATCATGATGTCCTGGCGGCCCGCGGGTAGTTCCGCGTCGACCAGGACGACGGCAGCGCCGGCGAGCAGAACTCCGGCAACGGCGACGACGAGATCCAGTGAGCGCGGAGTACGCACCGCAACGACATGGCCTGCACAAGCGCCCCGCGCGGCGAGGTAGTCGGCCACCCGGTGGGCGCGCAGCCGTAGTTCCCCGAAGGTCAGATGGTGGTCGGCGAATGCGACGGCCACGTTGTCCGAGGGCGCGACGGCGAGGCGGTCCGCGAGCAGGGCAGCCACCGTCCCGTAGGCCGTCGACGGGGCACCGGTCCCGAGCTCGAGGACGCGCGCAGACTCCTGTGCCGTCATCACCTCGAGTGTTGCTGCCGGCGTGTCCGGATCTGCGGTCAAGGACCGGAGGATCTGGACGTAGTGCCACAACAGCTGATCGATGCCCTCGACGTCGAAGAGGTCCGCGGGACACCGCAGGGCAACGTGTGTGTCGCCACCCTTGCACACGTAGATTCGCAACTCCGCGTCCAGCCAGGCGAAACGCAGCGGGACGATCGCCGGCGTCGCCGTGAGATCTTCCGCTATGATCTCCGGGCCAAGATCTATGTAGCTGAGGAAGCACTGAAAGAACGGGTTCCCGGCGCGCGAACCATATTCGGGTAGCAGCTGCAGCACGTCTTCGAGATGAGCCTTCTCACAGCGGACCGCGTCAACGAGGTCGGTGCGGACCTGGGTGATGGCGCCC
The DNA here is from genome assembly GCF_013155125.1 of Pseudonocardia broussonetiae. Taxonomy (NCBI): domain Bacteria; kingdom Bacillati; phylum Actinomycetota; class Actinomycetes; order Pseudonocardiales; family Pseudonocardiaceae; genus Pseudonocardia; species Pseudonocardia broussonetiae. The sequence goes on from NZ_CP053564.1 coordinate 1,589,734, forward strand.
CGCCCGGTCCGGTCGCTCCCGTCGAGTCTGCTCACCAACGTCTGAGCATGCAGACCCACGCTCTCGCGCCGCGCGGCGGAGCGGTTCCCGGTCATGAAGCCGACGAGAGTCTGATCCTGACCGCTGTACCGCTGGACAAGCAGGTGCAGGGCCGTGAGGTGGACGACGAAAGGACTGGCCCGGCAGCTGCGCGCAAGACGGGCGACGCCCTCGATGAGGTCGTCGTCGACGACGGCTTGGCACCAGTTGGCCCGCGGTGACGTGTGGCCCGCGCGGCTTCCTGTCGGCCGGAACGTGCTTCCGGGTGGGGACCCGGCCAACCTCCGCGCCGTGGTTGCGGCGTCAGCGGCCCGCTGCTCGGCGCTCCCGTCCTCGGCCTGCTCGCCGGCGAGATCGACCTGAAGACCGTCTCCGCAACTGCCGGCCGCGCCGGCCTCCGGGTACCGGCCGGCCGCGTAGAGCCGCATGAGGTCTCGTCTGATTATCCGGGACGAGATGGCGTCACCGAGGAGATGGTGGTAGGCGACGACGAGGAGGTGCTCGTCCGCGGAGAGCCGGATGAGCACGGGTCGGAGCAGCGGGCCACCGGCGACCTCGAACGGCGTCGCGACGGCGGTCTCGGCGATGCGCTGTGCCTCTGCCTTCCGCATCGCTCGGGTGCGACCCTCGGCATCCACCCGCTCGGCCTGGGGCCGTGTCCGGACGGCGCTCAGCCAGGGGCGGCCATCGGCATCGGGAGCAACCCCCATGCCGAGCAGCGGGTGCAACCGGACGAGCGCCTCCAGGGCGGCGTCCAGCCGATCACGGTCGAGGGGGCCGGTCAGCCAACTGCTCGACTCGATGACATAGGTCGCCGCTGCGTCGCCACGCTGCTCGGCGAACCAGATTCGCCGCTGGGCGAGGCTCAACCCGTGGGCTTCGCCGGTCACGACACCGGCCCCGACTGCTGCCGCGCGCGGACGAGGATGCCCGCTATGCCGTCAACTGTTGTGAAGTTCCGACCGAACAGATCTTCATCCGCCAGTACCAGTAGGAATGTGGACTCTACGAACTCTATCAACCTGATGACGCCCAGCGAGTCGAGATAACCGCTCTCGAAGAGATCGACATCACGATCGAATCCCCTGTCGTCGGGGGCGATGCGGCCAACCTCTCGAACGAAGGCCTCGATCTGGCCCGCGATCTGCTCGTGTTCTATCGGTCGGACAGTCATGACGTCCCCCTGGTGGGGCCACGAGACTCCGTCACGTGGTGAATCCGGACAAGCCGCCGCAGGCCTTCGTCCAGCTGTTCGCCTCCGACGTTCAAAGCGATCCGATAGTGGGAGCTGTCATGAAACAGTTCGGAAGGTAAGATCAGAACTCCCTCCGCCGCAGCCGCCTCGGCGAACTCACTGTCGGTCAAACCGAGGGGACAACGTACATAGACAAACGCGGTGGCCGTCGCGTCGACAACGTCGGCGCCGCCCGACCTCAGCAACTGACGAGCACGGTCCTGATCCGCGGCCAGGCTGCCCATGGCTGGACGGTGGCCCGCCAGTTCGGCCATGACCTGCTGCATGACGACGGTCGGGGCGCACGCGCCGTTCGCGCGGAGTGCGCGGACCGCGTCGCGCTGGACCGATTCTCGCTGCTGGAAACGTGGTGATATCGCGAGGTAACCGGTGCGTTGACCCTGTAGGGACCAAGCCTTGCCGAGTGAGTAGAAACTCACGACGTTGTCATAGAAGTGAACCGGGCTGACGAACTCGCCGGCCCACGTCTGGTCGCGATGCACCTCGTCGCTGAACAAGATCGGCATTCGACCGTCCCGGCGGCCCACGTCCACCAGAGCCTCGGCGAGGGACGCGAGCTCCGCGGCTCCGAGCATCACACCCGTCGGGCAGTTCGGCTGGCTGAGGATCACCGCACGGGTTCGCGGACCCCACGCCCGGGTGAGCGCGGCCAGGTCAGGCGATCCTCCCGCGTACCGGACGAATTGCCAGCCCACGCCCAGCTGGCGCAGGTAGAGGGGGTAGTCCATCCACCCGGGTGTGAGGACGAGCGCCTCGTCACCCGGCTCGAGCAGCGCCGCGAAGCCGGTGGCCAGCGCCGCGGCCCCGCCCGGCGTGAAAACAATGTCACGGTAGTTATAGGGCACACACGTCATCTGCGACAATACTCCCGCGACCTTCCGCCGTAAGATCGTCGAGCCGCCGAGAGGCGTGTACTGCAGTTCATCCGCCGTGAGGCGGCCGGCTACCGCGCCGAGCAGATCGACCGCGCGTCCGTCTCGTCGGACACGCGGATTCGGAAAGGAAAGGTCGATCGCATGCGAGCCATGCCGCCGGAGGGTGGCCGCATGGAGGCTGGTGAACTGCTCGAGTGGGCGCAGCAGTGGCTCAAGTCCGCGTTTTTCCGACATGCTGCGGCGCTGCGATCCGGACACCTCGTCGGTGGAGCTCAGTTCGCCCGCCCTCCCACCCTGCACCCATTTTAGACGTTTGTCTCGTGATCAGGAACTGCGCGCCGGCCGCGCAACAACCCTGCGCCGCTGACGCCCGGGCTAGGGGTATCGGGCCCACTTATGAAGTGTAGGACAGACACCGAGCTTCAACAATCCCACTCGGGCGCCGAATTTTGCACCACTTGCCCTCGGGTCGAGCTCCATCCATGATGGGCCTGATCCGGGCTGGGAGAGGCCGAGCAGCGGGGGAGGTCGTTGTGACGCTGGAAGATGATCTCGCGGATCAGTACCTGGAACGGATCCTCGCTGGCCGCCGCGCCGCGGCCGACGAATCCAGCGATGTCCGGCGTGGAGCCGTCACTTCGGCACAGGCGCGGATGTTCTTTTTGGACAAGGTCGAGGCAGACCCCAGCCGATACCACGTCGCCGAGACGTTCCGCGTGCATGGCGCCCTCGACCGGCGTGCCCTCGAACGGTCCCTCGCCGTGCTGGTAGGCCGGCACAGCAGCCTGCGGTCCGGTTTCACCGACGGTGCTGGCCTGCGCCGGGCTGTGGTGGACGACGCCGTGGTCATGATCGAGGATCTACAGGTTGCGGACACATCCGACGAGACCGCGGTCGAGGCAGCTCTACTCGGTTTCTTCCGGCGGCCTTTCGATCTTGCGGTGCCTCCGCTCGCCCGTGCCGCACTGTTGCACATCACCGAGCGCGACCATCTGCTGTGCATGGTTTACCACCACATTATCTGTGACGGCTCCGCCATTGGTGTTCTGAATCGGGAACTGGGACTCGTGTACTCAGCACTTGCCCGGGACGGAAGACCACCGGTGTTGCCGCCGGCAGTCGATCCCGACGTCCTGCCCGCCCGGGAACACGCCTATCTCCGTTCGCCTGCCGCCACCGAGGCTCTCGCCTGGTGGGAGCATCAACTGCGTGGAAGCGCGAGTGCTCCACTGCCGCTCGTCCGGCAGTTGAGTCCTTCGGACGGACCTTCCGCATCGAGCACCGTGCACCTCTCCGCCGAGACGACGGCGGCGCTGGAGCTGCTGGCGGCTCAGCGACGCACGTCGCTGTACGCGGTCATCTGCGCGAGCGTGGCGGCATGGGTCATCCGGTGTACCGGCGAGACCGATCTGACCTTCGGCGCGCCCGCGGCCAACCGCACCTCCGCCGACGTGGTCGATCTTGTTGCTCTCACTGTCAACACCATCGCCCTCCGCATGAGATGTGCCGAGGTGACCACGTTCGCCGAACTCGTCGAACTCGCTCGCGATACGGTGTCGTCCGGCTTGGACCACCAGAGCATGCCGTTCGAACGCGTGGTGGAGAGGCTGGCGCCCGACCGTCACGTCGACCTCAACCCATTGTTCCAGATCATGGTTGCCCACCAGAACGTCGACGCACCACTTCCCCAGTTCCCGGACGCCACGGTGGAACGGGGCACAAACATCAGCGGAGCGGTACACGTCGATCTCGAGGTGACTACCTGGCGGCGCCCGACCGGCCTGGAGGTTCGGGTGGGCGGCCATCCCCGCCACTACGACGACGCCACCATCGGTCGGATCATCCGCCAGCTCACGATCCTGTTGGATCACGTGTCCCAACATCCGGAAAGCCTTCTGGAAGAACTCCCGATCATGCCGCCGGACGAGATTGGAATCATCGCCGGCTGGGAACACGGGCCGGCCGCCGAAGTTGGCGACGCACGCACCGTACCCGCCATGTTCACCGCTGCTGCGCGCGTTTATTCGAGCCGGCCGGCCCTCGAAACCTCGGCCGGCAGCGCCTCGTTCGGCGAGTTGGCTGAAATGGCCGACAAGGTGACTCGACAGCTGACCGGGATGGCTGGGCCAACGCGCATCACGGCTGTCGCCCTGCAGCGTGACATTCCGCTCGTGGCAACGATCCTCGGCATCATGGGCACAGGATCCGCGGTTCTGGCGCTCAACCTGCAGGATCCGCCCGCACGTCGTCGACACGTGTTGGAGGACGCCGGGTGCCAGTTGGTGGTGACCGACGACGTCGACGTGGCGTGGCTGCCCGCCGGCGTCACCGGAATACCGTTCTCGTCCCTCAACGGCGACCAGCCGATCCCCGTTTCGGACGACGCGCGAGTTCCCTCTCGAGCACCTGTGCCGGAGAACGTCGCCTACGTCATGTACACGTCCGGCTCGAGTGGCCGGCCGAAAGCTGTCCTGGTCGAGCACCGGAACATCGTCAACACACTCTCGGCCTGCGTACGCGCAGAGGATCTGCATGAGGGGGACCTCGGGCTCGTCCTAGCGGCCCACACCTTCGACGTCTTCTATCACGAGCTCTTCACTCCGATGTTGTCCGGCGCCTGCGTGTACCTGGTGACTCCGCAGGAACTGTTCGACCATGACGCCATGCTCGGCCTCCTGCAGCGCGCGTCGAGTTTACAGGCGGTGCCTGGTCTGATGGAGCAGATCATGCAGATCACCGCCGCGCACGGCGCCGGGGTCAACCACAGCCTGCGGCGGCTCATGACCGGCGGCGACACGGTTCCGCCAGCTCTGCTCAAGGCCATGCGGAAGACTTTCCCCCGGGCGAGGATCTCCATCACCTACGGACCGACGGAAGCGGCGATATTTTGTACTCGCTATAACGTTCCGGACACCGGAGAGGTTACCGGGAACCCGCTCGGGCGCCCGCTCCCCGGAGCCTCGATCCGGGTCGCGAACGCCCGCGGAGAGCGTGTACCGGTCGGGGCCGAGGGGGAAATCTGGATCGGCGGAAACGGGGTCGGTCGTGGCTATCTGAATCGTCCGTCCGAGCACGCCGCGTCCTTCGTCGAACGCGCTGGGATGCGCTTTTATCGCACAGGCGACCGAGCGCGGTGGCGCACCACCGGCGACCTGGAATTCCTCGGCCGCCGAGATACCCAGGTCAAGGTACGCGGTGCCCGGATAGAACTCACGGAGATAGCGGCGTTGGCGGCCGGCGCGGCCGGGGTCGGGCAGAGTGTGGTCGTGCCGACCGGGACGACCCTCGCCGAACAGCGTCTCCTCCTGTATGTGACCCCCGCGGTCGGTGCCATGAGCGGCGAGACCGACGGTCGGCGCGTCGAGAACTGGCGGCACGTTTTCGACGATGCCTACGGCGGGCGTGTACGTAGCGTCCGGGGTGGCCTCGACTTCACCGGTTGGAGGAGCAGCTTCAGCGGGACGTCGATCGATCTGGACGTCATGCGCGACTGGCTTTCCGGGACCGTCCGGCAGATCCGGCGCTGCCTCCCGACCACCGGTCCCTCCACGATCCTCGAGATCGGCTGCGGCACCGGACTCGTGCTCCTGTCCTTGGCTCCCGAAGTACTGCGATACGTCGGTACCGACGTGTCCCGGAGAGCAATCTTCGATCTGCGTAAACGGGTGCAGGCGGCGGGGCTCTCCCAGGTCGAGCTTGCGACGGGCTCGGCGCTGGGGACACTCACGGCGGCCAGCGACGAATACGACGTCATAGTGATCAATTCGGTCGTGCAGTACTTCCCGGGACCTGGGTACCTGACCGAGGTCCTCGATGCGTGTACGGGCACGATCGCAGATGACGGCTGCATCTTCGTTGGAGATGTTCGCGATGTCACCCGGTTGACGGATTTCCACCTGGCGGTCGGTCGGGCCCGCGGCCTGGATGGTGCCCGGCTACGGGAGTTCGTCGAGGACGCCTCCCACGCGGAAGACGAGCTGCTGCTGGCACCGGCGTGGTTCGAGCAGTACGCCCGCCGCCGTCCGCGGATCACCGACGTGGAGATCATGCCGCGGCTGGATCACCACGCCACCGAGATGAGCCGGTTCCGGTACGACGTCGTGCTGCGTACCGGCCCCGGCACCGCGCAGGTCGACGTACGTCCGATGGAGGAGATCCGAGCGGCCGACATCCGCGGTGGGATGGGCGGTGTGCGGTCGCTGCTCGACACCGACCCCGGGCCGGTCGCCATCCGGTCGGTGGCAACCCCGTTCGAGCCGCACGCGGACGGCGAGGCGACCGGGCTGATCGCCAGCGCCGCCGAGATCGACGATCTTGCACACGACCTCGGCTGGACCGCGACCTTCGACATGCGCAGGACGGCTGACGAAGGGGATTTCGATGTCCTGCTTCGTCCTCGGGCGGTGTCCGGTGACGTTCGGCCCACGGTGACGAACACCGTTGGTCAGAAATGGCGGCGTGCCCGCCCAGTTCCCGGTGTGCTGTCGAATGATCCGGCTCGCCGGCTACAGGACCGCGATCTGGAACGAACGGTCCGAGAACATCTGTTGCGCCACCTTCCGAGCTATATGGTTCCGGCAACTGTCATCGTGCTGCCGAAATTCCCTCTGACACCGAACAACAAGGTGGACCGTGCCGCGCTCCCGCCGCCACGACCATCGAGGGCGTCAGTCGTGCTTCGCGAGCCAGCAGGCGACGAGATTCCTGTCGCCGCGGCCTGGACGGAAACCCTGGGGCACCAGAACTTCTCGGTGACGGACGACTTCTTCGACATCGGTGGCACCTCGCTGGCCGCGATTCAGCTCGCTGTTGCCCTGCGCTCTCGTGGCTTGTCGTTGACACCGCAGCAGGTCTTCGAGTTCCGTACCGTGGCCACGATGGCTGTGGCGGTGTCGGCCGACTACGGGTCACCCGAGTCCGCGCCGCCGGATACCGCTGATGATCACGACGTGGCGCCGCTGCTGGCGCTCTCCGACACATCCATGGGTGCTCCGCGTCCGCTCATCGACGGACGGCGGATCCTGCTCACCGGAGCCACCGGAATGCTCGGTATTCACATCCTCCACGCGCTGCTGTCGCGGACGACCGCCGACATCGTCTGCCTGGTCCGCGCCGCCGGGCCGGACAGCGGACTCGCCCGGATCCTGGACCAGTACGGCTGGTATTTTCCCACCGCCGATATCGGCGTGCTCCGGAGCAGGGTCGCCGCGTGCGCTGCCGATCTGTGCAGCGACAACCTGACTGTGGCACTCCACGCGCAGCACCCAGGGACCCGCTTCGATCACGTCTTGCACTGCGCAGCAGACGTGAGGCATGTAGCGGACCGGAATGAGGTCATGGCGGCGAACGTCGACGGCACCCGTAGGGTCGTCGATCTGGTTCAGGGCCTCGGACCGGTGTCTCTTCACCATATTTCGACGGTGGGAGTAGCCGGCTGGGTACCGCGGGATGCAGCGGTGACAGTGCTCGATGAGGACTCGCTGGACATCGGACAACGCCCGACCGAAGTGTACTCGGAGTCGAAGATCATCGCTGAAGGAGTCGTGCGCAAGCACTTCGCCGCTGGCTGGGAAGGCAGCGTACTGCGAGTCGGTACGGTCGCCCCGAATTCCAGGACCGGACACTTTCAGCGGGACATCCAGGCCCATTTTCTCAGTCGCCACCTCCGTTCGATTCTCATGCTGGGGATTACCTCCACCTGGCCGGGCCGCGACCTCAGGCTCATACCCGCCGATCTCATGGCGACAGCCGTGCTCGAACTCGCAAGTTCACATGCGGGTCGCTCCAAGAATACTTTCCACCTCGAAGGCACGGAACCGCTGAGTCACGGGCGGCTGGCCACAATACTGACCGACCTCGGATACAATCTACGTGTCGTACCGCCCGGTGAGTTCCCAGCCGAAATGGACCGGTTGATTTCTGGTGGAGCAGACCGCGATCTGGTGGGTGGCCTGCTCCCGCAGATCAACCGACACTCCGGGGTTGCCGTGACCCTGGACTCCCGGCGGTCCCGGGCAGCCGCCGCGGAGCTCGGGCTGGTTCTCGGTGCGTCCGGGACCGCCTACGTCCGGTCCTTCATCCAAGACGGGCTCAGTCGCGGCTTCTTCCCCCCACCCAGCTGAACCCCACCCGCACTCGCGGCGCGGGTAACCCGGCGTTCCGGCACCGGGGGCGGGGCGCCTCACCGGTCCTTGACGACGAGTCCCAGCGTCCGAGCCATCGTCGGCGCCAGCTCGGCGAGTTGCAGCGAGCTGACGACAGCGCCCTGCAATGACGTGATGCCGTCGGCGACATCGAGCACGGATGCCCCGCGGAGGTCGACCTTCTTCAACTGCACCCCGGCCATCCGCGCGCCACGCAGCTCGGAACCGGGCACCGTGACGTCGGTCAACGTCGCTCCGGCGAAGTCGACGTCCTGGAGCACGCAGTTGCGGAACGTCACCTCCTTCAGTCGCGCCCCGCGCAGGTTCACCGCGTCGAACCGGCAGTCGTGGAAGCTCACCCGCGTCAGCTCGGCGTTGAACATCTCCACGCCCGCCAGCGAACCCTGGGCGACCTCAGCGTCGAGCCATGACGACTCGGCGAAGCTCGCGCCCACGAGCCGCACGTTGTTCATCCACACGTCGTTGAACCGGGTTCGGGAGTAGCGCCCACCGGTGAGGACGGCCTTGGTGAACGCGCACTCGGTGAACCGGGCATTCCCCACTTCCCCGTCCTCGACCTCGAGATCGACGAAGTAAGCGGTGTCGTAGTCGGCGTGCTGCTCGAGGGTACCGACGAATCGACTGAGGTGGCGCGCATAGGGTAGATCGTCCAGCTCACGCGGCTTACTCATGAAATCTCCCGATCCTGTGCCGTCAGACATCCAGGAAGCGGACGTCGCGCGCATTCTGAGTGATGAAGGAGCGACGGGACGCTACGTCCTCCCCCATGAGGATCGAGAATAGCTGGTCGGCCGTCGCAGCGTCTTCAAGGGTCACCTGGAGGAACAGCCGGACCCGAGGGTCCATCGTAGTTTCCCACAGCTCATCGGCATTCATCTCGCCGAGGCCCTTGTACCTCTGCACCCCCTCATCCTTGGGTAACCGCTTGCCCTCAGTTCGGCCTTGGGCGATGAGCCCGTCCCGCTCGCGGTCGGAGTAGGCGTAGTCCGGGTTCGCCCGCTGCCACTTGATTTTGTAGAGCGGCGGCTGCGCCAGGAACACGTGCCCGTTCTCGATCAGCGGACGCATGAAGCGGAACAGCAGGGTGAGTAGCAGGGTGCGGATGTGCTGGCCGTCGACGTCCGCGTCGGCCATCAGGACCAGTTTGTGGTAGCGCAGTTTGGAGATGTCGAACTCATCATGAATACCCGTACCCATCGCGGTGATGAGCGCCTGCACCTCCGCGTTCTTCAACACGCGGTCCAGGCGGGTCTTCTCGACATTGATGATCTTGCCGCGGATGGGGAGGATCGCCTGCGTCATCGAGTCCCGACCGGATTTGGCCGACCCCCCTGCGGACGGCCCCTCCACGATGAACAGCTCAGACGCCCGCGGGTCCGTGGAGCGGCAGTCAGCGAGTCGGCCCGGCAGGCCGCCGATGTCGCCCGCGCTCTTGCGGCGGACCAGTTCGCGCGCCTTGCGCGCGGCCATCCGCGCCTGCGCGGAGGACACCGCCTTGTTCAGGATCGTCTTGGCCTCGGCGGGGTTGCGCTCGAACCAGTCGGCCAGCCACTCGTTGCTGACCCGCTGCACGAAAGACTTGATCTCGGTGTTGCCCAGCTTGGTCTTTGTCTGGCCCTCGAACTGCGGCTCCTTGACCTTGACCGAGACGATCGCGGCGAGCCCCTCGCGGATGTCCTCGCCGGTAAGCGCCGGGTCCTTATCCTTGATGAGCTTCTTGTCGCGCGCGTAGCGGTTGATCGTGGTGGTCAGCGCGGAGCGGAAGCCCTCCTCGTGGGTGCCGCCTTCGTGCGTGTTGATCGTGTTGGCGAACGTGTAGACCGACTCGGTATAGCCGTTGTTCCACTGCATCGCCACCTCGAGCGCGTGCCCGGACCCCTCACCGGAGAACGACACGAGCTTCTTGTGGATCGGGTCCTTCGACTTGTTCAGGTGCGCGACGAAGTCCTCGAGCCCGTTGGGGTAGCAGTAGACGTTCTCGACCGTCTTCGCCACGTAGCCCTCGGCGTCGGGCTCCTCGGCCCCCTCGGAGGAGCCGTTGCGCTCGTCGCGCAGCACCATCGTGAGGCCCTTGTTGAGGAACGCCATCTCCTGCAGCCGGCGACGGATCGTCTCCAGGTTGTAGGTGGTGGTCTCGAAGATGTCCGGGTCGGCCCAGTAGGTGATCGACGAGCCGGTGCGCTTCGTCTCCTCGCCCTTGCGCAGGGGGCCCGGGATCGAGCGCGAGTAGTGCTGGCGCCAGACGTGGCCGTCGGTGTGGATCTCGGCGTCGAGCGCGACGGACAGCGCGTTGACGACGGACACGCCGACGCCGTGCAGGCCGCCGGAGACCGCGTAGGAGTCGCTGTCGAACTTGCCGCCGGCGTGCAGCATCGTCAGCACCATCTCGATGGCGGGCTTCTTCTCCACCGGGTGCATGCCGACCGGGATGCCGCGGCCGTCGTCGACGACGCGGACGCCGCCGTCGTCCTGCAGCGTGACCTCCACGCGCGTGGCGTGGCCGGCCATCGCCTCGTCGACCGCGTTGTCGACGACCTCCCAGATCAGGTGGTGCAGCCCGCGCTCACCGGTGGACCCGATGTACATGCCGGGCCTCTTGCGGACGGCCTCGAGGCCCTCCAGCACCGTGATCGACGATGCGCTGTAACCGTTCTTCTGCTCCGGCACGGGCCGCCAGTCTCCTCGCTGCGTCAGCCCGGACCGCGGGGAGATCGGCCCGGGCGTTCGACCGGGCGCGACGGAGGCGCCCGGAAACACTCCCTCCATCTTACCGGGGCGGTCCGGCAGAACGGCGGCTAGGACCCGCCCAGGACGGCCGCAGAACGCCGATCGGTCACCGGTTCGGGTCCCGGCGGCGTGACGGGGGGGTGAACGGCGGCTGCGGCGACGTCATGTCGCCCTGAGCGGGCCGCAGGACGTTGCGGCAGGTCAGCCGTACGTGTCGCGCGGGCCGCGGCCCCGGACGGTCCTCGGGCCGTGCTTCCACGTCGGCCCGCTCGGCCCGACCACCCGGATCCGCCGCACGACGTCCTTGCCGACGGCCCCGGCCAGGCGCACGAGCAGCTGGCGCTGCAGCATCCGCAGCTGCGTGGCCCACGCCGTGGACTCCGCCTGGAGCACGAGCTCGCCGTCACGCAGGGAGATCGGGGTGCAGTGGTCGGCCACGTCGTCGCCGACGAGCTGGGGCCAGCGCCCGAGCACCGTGGCGTCGGTGAGCCGGGGCGACCACCCGCGGTCGAGCGCGACGCGCGAGACGACCCGGCCGAGCGTCTGCGGGTCCCGGTCGTCGGGGCCGGGGCCCGACCACCGGCGCCGCTTGCCCGCGCGGCCCAGGCGCGGCACGCCGCGGCGCTCGCCCGCGCGCTGCGCCGACTTCGCCGCCGACGCCTCGCGGGCGGCCCTCAGCGCGTCCCGGGCGATGTCCGATCCGCGACCGGCGGTCGCCGGACCGTCATCCCCAGGGGTGGGGACAACCGACCCCGGACGGGCCGCGCCGGACGGTTCGCGCGGCACGATCGGCGGTCGTCCGGGCCGGTCATCACCAGTACGGGCCGAGTTATCCACAGTATCCACAACCTTGTCCACAGCCGGTCGGGTTCACGGTCACCCTCCTGACGAGCCGGTTCGCGCCGCGGGCGTCACGCGGCCGCCGCCCACCGCGAGGCGCGCGCCGTCGAGGCCCTCGGGGACGTCCTCGGCCACCGCGGCCGTCACGAGCACCTGCTCGGCCCGCCGGGCGACGTCGGCGAGCGCCCGCCGGCGGCGCGCGTCGAGCTCGGCGAACACGTCGTCGAGGATCAGGACGGGCTCGACGTCGTCGGCGCACAGCAGCCGGTAGGACGCCAGGCGCAGCGCGAGCGCCATCGCCCAGGACTCGCCGTGGCTCGCGTACCCCTTGGCCGGGCCGGGGCCCAGCAGCAGGTCGAGGTCGTCGCGGTGCGGCCCGACCAGGCACACCCCGCGCTCCACCTCCTGGCGCCGCACGCGCGCCAGCTCGTCGAGCAGCAGGGGCTCCAGCTCGGCGGGCGAGGGCGGCAGCGCACCCGGCACGGTCGAGCGGTAGGACAGCCCGAACTCCTCCGACGTCGGCGCGATCTCGGCGAACGCCTCCACCGCGTACGGGGCGGTGCCGGCGACGAGGTCGAGCCGGCCGGCCAGCAGCGCGGCGCCGGTGCGGGCGAGGTGGCCGTCCCAGACGTCGAGCGTGGAGAGGTCGGAGCGCCCGTTGCGGGCGGTCTTGAGCAGCGCCGAGCGCTGGCGCAGCACGCGGTCGTAGTCGGCGCGCACGGCGGCGTAGCGCGGGTAGCGCACGACGAGCAGGTCGTCGAGGAAGCGCCGGCGCTCGCCCGGGTCGCCGCGCACCAGCGCGAGGTCCTCGGGCGCGAACAGCACCGTCCGCAGGATCCCGAGCACGTCCCGGGGGCGCGGGACCGGGGCGCGGTTGACCCGCGCCCGGTTCGCGCGCCCAGTGGTGATCTCCAGCTCGATCTGCAGCTCGCGGCCGTGGTGCACGACGGTGCCCCGCACCACGGCCCGCTCCGCGCCGCGCCGGATCAGCGGCGCGTCGGAGGAGACGCGGTGCGAGCCCAGCGTCGCGAGGTAGCCGACGGCCTCGACCAGGTTGGTCTTGCCGACGCCGTTGGGCCCGACCAGCACCGTGACGCCCGGCTCCAGCTCGAGGTCGGCCGTCTCCCAGGAGCGGAAGTCGGTGACGGCCAGTCGGCGCAGGTGCAAGCGGTGCCGGCCCTAGTCCTGCGTGGAGCCGGTGCCCGAGCTCGGGCCGGCGTGCTCACCCGGGGCGCCCGCGGGGCCCGCCGCGCGCACGGCGTGGCCGCCGAACTGCTGGCGCAGCGCCGCGACCGCGCGCATCGCGGGCGAGGACTCCTGGCGCGAGGAGAAGCGCGCGAACAGCGCCGCGGAGATGACCGGGAGCGGCACCGCGTGCGTGATGGCCTCCTCGATCGTCCAGCGGCCCTCGCCCGAGTCGTCGACGTAGTCGTCGAGCTTGGACAGCTGCGCGTCGTCCTTCAGCGCGAGGACGAGCAGGTCGAGCAGCCACGAGCGGACGACCGTGCCGCGCGACCAGGCCTGCAGCACCGCGGGCACGTCGGTGACGAGGTCGGCCGCCGACAGCAGCTCGAAGCCCTCCGCGTAGGCCTGCATGAGGCCGTACTCGATGCCGTTGTGGACCATCTTCGAGAAGTGCCCGGCGCCGACCGGACCGGCGTGCGCGAAGCCCTCCTCGCGGGGGCCCTCGGGGCGCAGGGCGTCGAAGATCGGCATGGCGAGCTCGACGTGCTCGGGCGTGCCGCCGGCCATCAGGCCGTAGCCGTTGTCCTTGCCCCAGATGCCGCCGGACACGCCGCAGTCGAGGTAGCCGATGCCCTTCGCGTCGAGCAGGGCGGCGTTCGGGCCGTCGTCGGTGTAGCGGGAGTTGCCGCCGTCGATGACGAGGTCACCGGGCTCGAGCACGTCGGCCAGCGCCTGCACGGTGCTGCGCGTCGGCTCGCCGGAGGGGACCATCACCCACACGACGCGCGGCGCGGTGAGGGCGGCGGCCAGCGACGCGAGCGAGTCGACGTCGGTGACCTCGGGGCGCGGGTCGTAGCCCACGACCTCGTGGCCGGCGGCGCGCACGCGGTCGCGCATGTTGCCGCCCATCTTGCCCAGCCCGATGAGTCCGAGTTGCACGGTTGTGGCTCCTGAGTTCTCGAGTGCTGCCGGACGGGCGCTCCGGACTCAGCCGGGCAGCCGGACGGGCATCAGCAGGTGCAGGTATCCGGGGACGGGGTCGGCGACCGCGGTGTCGCCGGCGCCATCATCACCTGCTGCGGCGGCAGGCGCCGGGACGGGGCGGACGAGCGCGGGCCGGTTGGGCGTGGTGAACGTCAGCTGGGCCCGGTCGGTGTGCAGCGCGCCGAGCGAGTCGAGCAGGTAGCCCGGATTGAACGCGATCGTCAGCGGGGCGCCGTCGAGCTCGCAGGGGAGCTCCTCCTCGGCGCTCCCGACGTCGTCGCCGCCGGCCGACAGGCGCAGCCCGTCCTCGCCGAACTCCATGCGGACCTGCGCCACGCGGTCGGTGACGAGCGCGACGCGCTTGATCGCCTCGACCAGCCCCGCCACGCCGACGACCGCGGCGCTCGTGTGCTCGGCCGGGATCAGCTGCCGGAAGCGCGGGAACTCGGCGTCGAGCAGGCGGGTGGTGGCGCGCCGCCCGGCGCCGGTGATGCCGAGCATCCCGTCGCCCGCTGACAGGGAGATCTCCACGCGGCCCGCACCGGCCAGCGACTTCGCGACGTCCGACAGCGTCTTGGCCGGGATCAGCACCGCGACGGAGCCGGTGGCCAGGTCCTCGCCCGGGTTCCACTCGAGCTCGCGGACGGCGAGCCGGAAGCGGTCGGTGGCCGCGAGGGTGAGCCGGCTGCCCTCGATCTCCAGCCGGATGCCGGTGAGCATCGGGAGCGTGTCGTCGCGCCCGGCGGCGACGGCGACCTGCGCGACCGCCTCGGCGAGCTGGTCGCCCGCGACGGTGCCCGCGTGCTGGGGCATGGCGGGCAGCTGCGGGTAGTCCTCGACCGGCATCGTCGGGAGGCTGAACCGGCTGTTGCCGCAGTTGATCGTGGCGCGCGCGCCGTCGACCACGAGGTCGACCGGCTTCGACGGCAGGGCGCGGGTGATGTCGGCCAGCAGGCGGCCCGAGACCAGGACGCGGCCCGGGTCGCCGATCGTGGCGTCGAGCTCGACGCGGGCGGAGGTCTCGTAGTCGAACCCCGACACGGTGAGTCGGTCGCCGTCGCCGCCCCCGCTGACCGCCTCGACCAGGACCCCGCCGAGCACGGGGACCGGCGGCCGCGCCGGGAGGCTGCGCGCCACCCACGCGGCGGCGTCGGCCAGGACGTCGCGTTCGACCCGGAACTTCATGACGGGGACCTCTCGCGGGCGGGGCAGGACTCACCGGTCGTCGGGGAGCCGGGAGGACCACCACCGTAGAGCCTCCCGGCTCCGGGTGTCATCCCGCCCGAGAGGGGCGCGACGGCGCCCGTCCGGGTCTCCGTCCACACACTCGTTCTTCTTGTAGTTCCAGGAGAAGAGAGAACCAGCAGTAGTACTCACACCTGTGTGTTGTGTGGATGGAGCCCGTCGCCGCAGGTCGTGGGGTGTGGCGTCCTGTGGATCCGCGGGTGGGACGGACGGTGCACGGATCGGGCGGTCCGTGGATGGACGCCGGCCGTCCCCGGTTGTCCCCCGGCGGGACACCGGTTGTCCACCGTTTCCGGGCCGTCCGTCCACCGGTCCCCGCACGTCGATCCACAGAGTTGTCCCCAGATGTGGGTGAAAAGAGCGTGCGCGTCAGAACGCACGGCGACGGGTTCGTCGCGCTCGGCGCGGTTCCGCCGGCGGCGAGAACTCACAGACTTCCCGCCCGTCCCACACGGAGAACGGAGCGTGAGCATCTTCGTCACGGGGAGTGCGTGATCGACACGCCGGGAGGCGCCGGGTGACGGTGGCGGAACGGCGAGCGGTCGGCCCGGTCCGGTGTCCGGCGCAGCGGACGCGCGTCCCGGAGCGGCGTGGCGGGACCGTGCCCCCCCGCGACGGGGCGTCCGGGCGCGGGCACCGGCGCGCACGACGGCGCCCCGGCACATCTCGGGCCGATCACGGGAAACCGCTGCGCACCGCGGAGAACGGTGCGCGGGAACGTCAGTGGCGGGCGCGCTGCTTGATCCGCGCCGTCAGCTCCTGCACCTGTTCGAAGGTCTTGCGGCGCTGCGCGATCTCGTTGCGGATCTTCTTGTCCGCGTGCATGACCGTGGTGTGGTCGCGGCCGCCGAACGTCTGCCCGATCCGGGGCAGCGACAGGTCGGTGAGCTCGCGGCACAGGTACATGGCGATCTGGCGGCTCTGCGCGAGCGCCTTCGTCTTCCCCGGCCCGCACAGCTCGTCCATCGTGACGCCGAAGAACTCGGCGGTGACGCCCATGATCGTGGACGCGGTGATCTCGGAGGCCCCGGAGTCGGGGATGAGGTCGCGCAGCACGATCTCGGCGAGCTGGGTGTCGACGGGCTGCCGGTTGAGCGACGCGAACGCCGTGACCCGGATCAGCGCGCCCTCGAGCTCGCGGATGTTGCGCTCGATGCGCTCGGCGATGAAGGAGAGGACGTCGTCGGGCACGGCGAGCCGGTCCTGGGCCGCCTTCTTGCGCAGGATCGCGATGCGCGTCTCCAGTTCGGGCGGCTGGATGTCGGTGATGAGGCCCCACTCGAACCGCGTGCGCATCCGGTCCTCGAGGGTCTCGAGGCGCTTGGGCGGGCGGTCGGAGGAGACGACGATCTGCTTGTTGGCGTTGTGGAGGGTGTTGAAGGTGTGGAAGAACTCCTCCTGCGTCCCCTCCTTGCCCTCGAGGAACTGGATGTCGTCGACCAGCAGCACGTCGACGTCGCGGTAGCGGCGCTGGAACGCCACCTTGCGGTCGTCGCGCAGCGAGTTGATGAAGTCGTTCGTGAACTCCTCGGTGCTGACGTACCGCACCCGCATCCCGGGGAACAGCCGCTGCGCGTAGTGACCGACGGCGTGCAGCAGGTGGGTCTTGCCCAGCCCGGAGTCGCCCCAGATGAACAGCGGGTTGTACGCCCGCGCCGGCTGCTCGGCGACGGCGACGGCCGCGGCGTGGCTGAAGCGGTTGGACGCCCCGATGACGAACGTGTCGAAGATGTACTTCTCGTTGAGCCGCGACTGCGAGCGCGGTGCGGTGCCCGGCTCGGCGGCCGGGGGCGCGGAGTAGGTGGGCCACACGTCGGCGCGGCCCTCGCCGATGCGGCCGTCGGGCATGCGCCCGTCGGACATCCGGTCGGACAGCGCCGCGTCGTCGCGCCGGGCCGGCGGGTCGACCGCGAGCGGCGGACCGGGGCGGAGGTCGGGGCCGTCGCCCTGGAGCCCGGGACCGTGGGAGTCGAAGCCCGGGGCGCGGACGGGCATCGGGCCGGTGCCGTCGACGCCGTGCCCGTCCCGGCGCCCGTCGACGTCGTGCCCGTCGGCGCCGGGTCCGTCGAAGCCCCGGCCGTCGAACCCCCGCCCGTCGCCGCCGCGCCCGTCGGGGCGCTCGGGGCGGTGCTCGGAGCGGTGGTCGTGGTGCGGGCCGCCGTCGCGGCCGGGCGGGTCGGGCACCTCGGTGCCGCCGGACGCCGCGGAGGCGTCGACGACGACGGCGAGGTTGACGGTGACGCCGAGGTGGCGGCCGAGCGCGTCGCTGATCGGCTGGCGCAGCACCCGCTCGATGGCGTTCTTCGCGAACTCGCTCGGCGCGGCCAGCAGCGCGGTGCCGTCGATGAGGCCCAGCGGCCGGGTCAGCCGGAGGAAGGCGCGCTGCTGCGAGGACAGCGCCTGCAGCGAGTTGGGGCCGCCCGCGGCGCCGGAGAGGTCGGCGATGACGCGGTTCCAGACCTGTCCGAGGTCGCCTGGCTGATCCGCCACGCCGGCTCCCCTCCCGGTACTCGCTCCAGATGGCCGCGCAGGCCGGTCGGGGTATCCCCAGACTTGTCCACACCTGTGTGCAGGACCGTACGCGGGCCGGCAGGAGCGAACTCCCGCGGCCCGTGGGTTCCCGCTCGGGTGCGTTCGATCCCCCCGGACCGAACTGTGAGGGGGCAACCTAACAACACCGACCTCCTGCCACAACCCGTTCCCCCGCCGCTACCGGCAACGGGGTGACCGGGGTGGTTTGACCCTCCTCGACGGGGCTGCGTACCCTGGTCGAAGGAGTGCCGCAGGTTGGGCACCGCATGCAGTCACACCGTTCCGATCTACCAGGCGGACGGCGGACGCGTCGCCCCCTCGGGTGCCGTCCTCGTCGCGCCATCGAGCAGGAGAACCGACCGTGAGCAAGGGCAAGCGCACCTTCCAGCCGAACAACCGCCGCCGCTCGCGCACGCACGGCTTCCGGCTGCGCATGCGCACCCGCGCCGGCCGCGCGATCCTCGCAGCTCGTCGCGGCAAGGGCCGCGACAAGCTCTCGGCCTGATCCGGCCCCGCCGGTGCTACCGGCCGCATCCCGTCTGACGAGGGCCGACGAGTTCGCCTCGGTCATCCGTCGTGGACGGCGAAGCGGTCGGCACCGGCTGGTCGTCCACCTGCAGATCGTGGGAGACACCGGGGCCCCGCCGCGCGCGGGGCTCGTCGTGAGCCGTGCCGTGGGAGGTGCCGTCGTGCGCCACCGCGTGTCCCGGCGCCTGCGCCACCTCCTCGTACCCCGGCTGGCCCCGCTGCCCGCCGGGGCCTGCGTCGTGGTGCGGGCCCTGCCCCCGGCGGCCGCGGCCACCTCGGCGGAGCTCGGCTCCGACCTCGACGCGGCGCTGCGCGGTGCGCTGCGCAAGCTCCCGGCGGCCCCGGCGCAGTCCGGCGGTGCGCGGTGACGCCCTCCCGGGCGGCCCGGCCGCTGATCGCCCTGCTGCGCGGCTACCAGACCTACGTCTCCCCCGCGTTCCCCCCCGTGTGCCGCTTCTACCCGACGTGCAGCAGCTACGCCGTCGAGGCGCTGCAGGTGCACGGGGCGCTGCGCGGTTCCTGGCTCACGCTCCGGCGCCTGCTCAAGTGCGCGCCGTGGCACCCTGGCGGTATCGACCTGGTTCCGGCCCGACCGAACCACCACGAGGAGCAAGCGCCGTGCTGAACTTCATCTACTACCCGGTCTCCTTCATCCTGTGGGTCTGGCACAAGGTGTTCGGAGCCGTCCTCGGCGCGGACAACGGCATCGCCTGGGCGCTGTCGGTCGTCTTCCTCGTCTTCACGCTGCGCGCGATCCTGTACAAGCCGTTCGTCAGCCAGGTCCGCTCCATGCGCAAGATGCAGGAGTTCCAGCCGGAGATCGCGAAGCTCCGCAAGAAGTACGGCAACGACCGGCAGAAGCAGGCCGAGGAGATGCAGAAGCTCCAGAAGGAGCACGGCGTCAACCCGCTGGCCGGCTGCCTCCCGGTGCTCGTGCAGGTGCCGGTGTTCATCGGCCTGTTCCAGGTGCTGCGCAACTTCACGCTCTACAACGGCGACGGGTCGCTCCGCACGGAGAACTACTTCTTCGGGCAGGAGGAGGTCAACTCCTTCCTCCGGGCCGACTTCCTCGGCGCGAAGCTCGGCAACTGGCCGCTGCAGGAGTGGAACGCACCGGGGACGCTCGAGGCCGCGGGCACCTCGCTGCTGCAGATGCTCATCGTCATGATCCCGCTGATGATCATGGCGGGCATCTTCACGCACATCACGGCGCGGCACTCGGTGGCCCGCCAGACCGCGGCGCAGGGCGAGAACCCGCAGACCGCGATCATGAACAAGCTGATGCTCTACGTCTTCCCCATCGGCGTCGTCGTCGGTGCGCCCTTCCTGCCGCTCGCGGTGCTCCTCTACTGGGTGTCCAACAACCTGTGGACGCTGGGCCAGCAGTACGTCGTCTACAAGCGGATCGACGTCGAGGAGACGGCGAAGCGCGAGCAGGCCGTCGTCGAGCGCACCGCCCGCGCCCCCAAGCCGGGGCAGAAGCCGGTGCGCCCGGAGACGGCCGCGGTCGAGGCCCCCGAGAAGACGCCCGGGGCCAAGCCCGTCCTGCGCAAGCCGGCCGCGGCGGGCAAGGGCGGAGCCGCGAACGGCAGTGCCAACGGGAGCTCGGCGGGCGGCGCCACCAACGGCAGCGCCACCAACGGCGCCACGAACGGCAGTGCGACGAACGGCAGCGCCACGAGCGGCAGCACGGCCAACGGCAGCAGCACGGCGAACGGCAGCAGCACGGCGAACGGCAGCAGCACGGCGAACGGCAGCACGGCGGGCGGGGGCGGCGCGAGCTCGCCCGGTGCCGCCGCGCGCCGCGCCGGCGGCGGGTCCCGCCCGCCCGCGCGCCGCAACCGCAAGCGCCGCTGACCCACGAACCACCGGTGGCCGCCCGCGTCGGCGGCCGCTGCGGTGGTGCCCGGGACCTTCCGGGCACCACCGGCCCATCTCGGAGAGGAGACGCACCGTGCCCCAGACTGCGCAGGACGGGACGACCCAGGACACCGCGGCCGGCCCGCCGAAGGCGGCGACCACCGCGGAGGACCAGCTCGTCCGCGAGGGCGACATCGCCGGCGACTACCTGGAGCGCCTGCTCGACGTCCTCGACTTCGACGGCGACATCGACCTCGACGTCGAGGCCGGCCGGGCGATCGTCAGCATCGACGGCGGCGAGGACCTCAACAAGCTCGTCGGCGACCGCGGTGCCGTCCTCGAGGCTCTGCAGGAGCTGACCCGCCTGGCGGTGCAGCAGGAGTCGGGCAACCGCAGCCGCCTCATGCTCGACATCGCCGGGTGGCGCCAGGGCCGCCGCGACGAGCTCACCGAGATCGGCACGCGCACGGCGAAGGAGGTCCTGGAGTCGGGCGAGTCGGCCCGCCTCCGGCCGATGACGCCGTTCGAGCGCAAGGTCGTGCACGACGCCGTCGCCCGTGTGAAGGGCGTGTCCAGCGAGAGCGAGGGCGAGGAGCCGCGACGGCAGGTCGTCGTCTTCCGCAATGGCTGACGTCGATCACGTGGTCGACCCGGCGGTCGCCGAGCGCGTGTTCGGCGACCGCCTCCCGCTGGCCCGGCGCTACGCCGAGCACCTCGTCACCACCGGCGTCGAGCGCGGCCTGATCGGGCCCCGCGAGGCGCCGCGCATCTGGGAGCGGCACGTTCTCAACTGCGCGGTCGTCGCGGAACTCCTGCCGGACGGCGCCCGTCTGGTGGACGTGGGTTCGGGAGCCGGGCTCCCCGGGATACCGTTGGTGCTGGCCCGGCCTGATCTCCAGGTCGCGCTCGTCGAACCCCTCGCCCGTCGGGTGGAGTGGCTCGAGGAGGTCGTGGCCGATCTCGGGATCGACGTCCGCGTCGACCGGGGCCGGGCCGAGGAGACCGCCGTGCGGCGGCGATGGGAGGGGGCCGACGTGGTGACCGCCCGTGCCGTCGCGCCGCTGCACCGCCTCGCCGGATGGGCGCTGCCGCTCCTGCGCACCGGAGGGCGGGTCCTCGCCCTGAAGGGCGCCTCGGCCTCCGAGGAGATCGCGCGCGACGCCGTCGCCGTCCGCAAGCTCGGGGGCGGCGATCCGGCGATCGTGCTGTGCGGCACCGGTGCCGTCGACCCGCCCACCACGGTCGTCGTGGTGGAGCGGCTGCGGAGAGCCGGCCGTCCGGCTCGGCGGGAGAGACGATGACAGCCGGAGTCGGCGAGGAGGGTTCGTGCGCTTGACCGAGCAGCATGTTTCACGTGAAACACCTGAGTGGACGCCGATCGCCGAGGAGGCGGAGCGGGCGGCCCGGGTGCTGCACCCCGACCGCCACGGCATGCCGCGCCCGGTGCACCGCCGGGTCATGACGGTCGCCAACCAGAAGGGCGGCGTTGGCAAGACGACGAGCACGGTCAACCTGGCCGCGGCGCTCGCGATGCACGGCGTGCGCGTCCTGGTGATCGACCTCGACCCGCAGGGCAACGCCTCCACCGCGCTCGGCGTCGAGCACCGCCTCGGCACGCCGTCGGTGTACGAGGCGCTGCTCGGCGAGATCCGGCTCGCCGAGGCCGCCGTCACGAGCACCGCGTCGCCCAACCTGCTGTGCGTCCCGGCCACGATCGACCTCGCCGGCGCGGAGATCGAGCTCGTCAGCATGGTCGCGCGGGAGCAGCGGCTGAAGCAGGCGCTGTCCCCCGAGGCGCTCGACGAGCTCGACGTCGACTACGTCCTCATCGACTGCCCGCCCTCGCTCGGTCTGCTCACCGTCAACGCGCTCGTGGCCGCCGACGAGGTGCTCATCCCGATCCAGTGCGAGTACTACGCGCTCGAGGGGCTCGGGCAGCTGCTGAGCAACATCGACCTCGTCCGCGCGCACCTCAACACCGACCTGCACGTCTCGACGATCCTGCTGACGATGTACGACGGCCGCACGAAGCTGGCCGACCAGGTCACCACGGAGGTGCGGACGCACTTCGGGCCGACCGTCCTGCGCACCGTGATCCCGCGCAGCGTCAAGGTCTCCGAGGCGCCGGGGTACAGCCAGACCGTGCTGGCGTACGACCCCGGCTCGCGCGGGGCCATGAGCTACGTCGATGCGGCCCGCGAGATCGCCGAGCGCGGCGCGAGCGGCCGCATCCGGACCGACGGGCGGTAGACCGTGGCCGAGCGGAAGACCCCGGAGCGCAAGGGTGGGCTGGGCCGGGGGTTGGCCGCGCTGATCCCCACGGGCCCGGCGGCTCCGGCCGCCCCCGCCGCGGGAGGCGACACGTCGGTGCGCACCCAGGAGGAGCTCCCGTCCGACCGGCGGGGTGCTGATCCCGAGGACCGGCGCTCGCCGGCGCCGTCGTACGGCGACGACGGGCCCGGCGCCGTCGAGGGTGCGGAGTACCGGGAGATCGCCGTCGCGGCGATCCACCCGAACCCGCAGCAGCCGCGCACGAGCTTCGACGAGGAGGCGCTCACCGAGCTGGAGCACTCGATCCGCGAGTTCGGGTTGCTGCAGCCCGTCGTGGTCCGCGAGGTGTCCACCGGCTCGTACCAGCTCGTCATGGGCGAGCGGCGCTGGCGCGCGACCCAGCGCGCCGGCCTCCAGACCATCCCGGCGATCGTCCGCAGCACCGGCGACGACGTCATGCTCCGCGACGCCCTGCTGGAGAACATCCACCGCGTCCAGCTCAACCCGCTGGAGGAGGCGGCCGCGTACGAGCAGCTGCTCGCGGAGTTCGGCGTCACGCACACCGAGCTGGCCGACCGCCTCGGCCGCAGCCGCCCCGTCGTCACCAACACGATCCGGCTGCTGCGGCTGCCGGTGTCGGTGCAGCGGCGCGTCGCGGCCGGCGTGCTCTCGGCCGGGCACGCCCGCGCACTGCTCGGTCTCGAGGACGCCGGGGCGCAGGAGGAGCTCGCCGCGCGGATCGTCGCCGAGGGGATGTCGGTCCGAGCCACCGAGGAGGCCGTCGTCCTCGCCCGACACGAGACGCCGACCGCGAAGCCGGTGCGCCGCCGTCCGATGCAGGCGCCCGGGCTGCAGGACCTCGCCGAGCGCCTGTCGGACACGTTCGACACGCGGGTGAAGGTCGAGCTGGGTCAGCGCAAGGGGCGCATCGTCGTCGAGTTCGGGTCGGTCGAGGACCTGGAGCGGATCGCGACCCTGATGAACCCGGCCGCCCGCGACTGAACGCCGTCGCGTGTTTCACGTGAAACACCGCCACTCCGTCACCGCCACCGCCCCTGTTCCACGTGGAACAGGGGCGGTCGTGCGTCAGTGACCGCGCTCGACGGCGCGCTCGACGAGCGCGGCGTAGAGGTCGCCGAGCTCGATGCCGGCGGTGGCGGCGGCCGTCGGCAGGAGCGAGGTGTCGGTCAGCCCGGGTGACACGTTCACCTCCAGGATCTGCACCCGACCCTCGGCGTCGACGACCGCGTCCAGGCGCGAGACGTCGCGCAGGTCGAGGAGCGTGTGGGCGGCGATCGCCGCCTCCTCCAACGCGGCGGTGGTGGCGGCGTCGAGGCGGGCCGGGCAGTGGAACGACGTCGCGCCGGGCGTGTAGCGGGCGGTGTAGTCGTAGACGCCGCCCGTGGCGACGACCTCCACCGGCGGCAGCGCCCGCGGCTCCGCGCCGTCGTGCACGACCGACACCGCCACCTCGGTGCCCGCGACGAACCGCTCCGCCAGCACGGTGTCGGCGTAGGCCAGGCAGCTGACCATCGCGGCCGGCAGCTCACCCGCCTCGTGCACCACCTGGGCGCCCAGCGCCGACCCGCCCTGGTCGGGCTTGATCATCAGCGGCAGCCCGAGCCGCTCCACCATCGCGTCCAGCACCGCCTGCGCACCGAACTCGCGGAACGTGCTGTGCGGGAGCGCGACCCAGTCCGGCGTCGTCAGCCCGGCGCGCTGCAGCTCCGCCTTCGCCGTCGGCTTGTCCCAGGCGCGCCGGCACGCCGCGGCCGGGGTGCCGACGAACGGGACGTCGAGCAGGTCGAGCACCGCCTGCACCGACCCGTTCTCCCCCTCACCGCCGTGCAGCGCGATGACGACGGCGTCCGGCCGCTCGGTGCGGATCCGCTGCAGCAGGGTTGCGTCGGCGTCCCACTCGACCACCGACAGCCCCGTCTTCCGCAGGGAGGCCGCCAGCCGGCGTCCGGAGCGCAGGGACACCTCGCGTTCGTGGGACAGCCCACCGGCCAGCACGGCCACCGTTCTCGGAGTCACCGCCGCATTCTGCGCCACCGTGGTGGGAGGCGGTCGGGTCGGGCGGTGCGTGGGTCCCGTCTCCCACCACGGCGACGAGCTCGCGCGGGACGGCGGAGTGGGCGAGGCGCGCACCCGAGTGCGCCGTTCCGGCGCTCGTGAGTGCGAACCGTGGTCCCGGCGACGATCGCCACTCACGAGGTCCGGGTCGGGCAGGGAGGCCTGCGGGTGCGGAACGCGAGGTCGCGTCACGGCTGTAGGAGCGGGGTGTGCCGGGTGGCGTCCTCGGCAACGTGCCCGCGCGTAGTGCATAGGTGGTGTGGTGGCGGCCGCGCACGGCGTGGTGGCCGCGCACAGCGAGTGGGACGTCCGCACGGCGCGGCGAAGTCCTTCCCGCGCGTGCGCGGGTAGACCCGGGGCGTGCGGCTGCCGGCGACTCGTGAGCGGGAACCGCGGTCCCGGCCACGATCGCCGCTCACGAGGTGGTGCGGCTCGTCGAGGGCGACGGCTGCGGGTTGCCGATCGGGTGCGGGGACACGGCGCTCGCTCCCGCGTTCCGCGGGACGAAGGCGGATTCCCGCCGCATCGACAGGCCGCGCCGCTCCCACTGACGCGCGCCGAACAGGCTCCCGCGCGCTCCCGGGGGCGCGCGGGAGCGCGAAACGTGCGCGGCAGACGGGAACGTGCGCGGGAGACAGCCGCCGGTCCCCCGACATGTCCTCCCGCGGGTGATCGCCGGGACCGCGCTGCCACGGTCGTCAGGACGACGCTGGTGACGCGGTTTCGTCGATCACCGGCCGCTCGGCCGCACCTTCTGCCCTTGATCGCCGGGACTGCGCCGCCACGGACGTTGGAACGACGCTGGCGGCGCGATCTCGGCGATCACGGGCGCGTCCGCACCTTCTGCCCTTGATCGTCGGGCCCGCACCGTCGGCGCCCTCCGGATCTGCACCGGCGCGCACCGACGACGACGGCAGCTACGGCGTGTGGGGCGAGGGCGCCTGCGGGCCGTTGCGGGGCTCCGGCGGGGTGGCGGGGAGGCGGGCGGGGGTGCCGAAGGTGCGCATGACGTCCAACTCCGCCTCCAGAACGCCGGCCAGCCGCCGGACCCCCTCGGTGATCCGCTCGGG
This sequence comes from Pseudonocardia broussonetiae, assembly GCF_013155125.1. Taxonomy (NCBI): domain Bacteria; kingdom Bacillati; phylum Actinomycetota; class Actinomycetes; order Pseudonocardiales; family Pseudonocardiaceae; genus Pseudonocardia; species Pseudonocardia broussonetiae. Next base: position 1,615,385 of record NZ_CP053564.1, read on the forward strand.
CGTCGGGTAGCAGTACGACAGGCGGAGCTGGCGGCTGCCGAAGCCGTCGGCGTAGAAGCCGGTGCCCGAGGCGTAGGCGACGCGGGCGGTGACGGCGCGCGGCAGCATCGCCTTCGTGTCGACGCCCTCGGGCACGGTCAGCCACACGTAGAAGCCGCCGTCGGGGATGTTCCACGTGCAACCCTCGGGGAGGTAGGTCTCCAGGGCGCGGAGCATCGCGTCGCGGCGGTCGCGGTAGGCCTCGGTGTAGGTCTTCACCTGGCTGCGCCAGTCGTGCGCGGCGAGGTAGCGCGAGACCAGCATCTGGTTGAACGACGGCGGGCAGAGCGTGGCCGACTCGGCGGCGAGGACCAGGCGGTCGCGCACCGCGGGCGGCACCAGCGCCCAGCCGACGCGCAGGCCGGAGGCGAACGTCTTGGAGAACGAGCCGAGGTACACGACGTCGCGGTCCATCGACCGCAGCGCCGGGTAGATGGTGCCGCTGAAGCCCAGCAGGCCGTACGGGTTGTCCTCGACGACGGCGACGCCGTACTCCGCGCAGATCGCGAGGACCTCGCTGCGGCGCTCCACGGCGAGCGTGACGCCGGCGGGGTTGTGGAAGTTCGGGATCGTGTAGAGGAACTTGGGCGTGATCCCCTGCCCGGCGAGGGAGTGCAGGGCCGAGCGCAGCAGCGAGGGCACGAGCCCGTGCTCGTCCATCTGCACGTGGACGACGCGCGCCTGGTACGCCGCGAAGCTGCCCAGCGCGCCGACGTAGGACGGCCCCTCGGCGATGACGACGTCGCCCGGGTCGCAGTAGATGCGCGTGACGAGGTCGAGCGCCATCTGCGAGCCGACGGTGACCACGACGTCGTCGGGGTCGGCGCGGATCCCCTCGAGCGCCATCACCTCGCAGATCTGCTCGCGCAGCTCGGGGCGGCCCTGCGCCGACCCGTACTGCAGGGCCACCTGGCCCTCGCGCTGCACGAGGTCGGCGACCTCGACGGCGAGCGCGTCGAGCGGCAGCGCCGCGATGTTCGGCATCCCGCCGGCGAGCGAGACGACCTCCGGCCGGCTGGCGACGGCGAACAGCGCGCGGATCTCCGAGGCGGTCATGCCGGCGGTACGTGCTGCGAACCGCTCCGCCGGGGCCGCCGCGGACGGTCGGTGGGGCTGGGGCAGCGCGTCGGACACGGTTCCTCCCGGAGGTAGAGATCCGATCGAGTGTAACCAGGTGGGGTGACCCACAGCCCTTCGTCGTGGGTGAGGCACCGGTCGCAGCACACGGGGTACCGTCCTGAGCTGTATCGATCTATCGTCGGGACGGTCGACGCGTCGGGCGGCGACGCACGGGGAGCTCGCCGCCGGAGGTTGTTGTGTCCTGGCACGTCGCTCCGATCACTCTGGACAATCTGGACGATCTGCCCAAGCGGTGTCGTCGCTGCGTGTTCTGGGAGCTGTCGGAGACACTCGGCAAGCAGGCCGTCGAGTTCGGCTCGGTGGAGCTGGAGAAGGAGGCCTGGGTCTCCGAGGTCCTGCTGGAGTGGGGCTCGTGCGGGCGGATCGTCCACGTCGACGGCGCCCCCGCGGGGTACGTCATCTACGCCCCGCCGTCGGCTTCCCCCCGCGCCGCCGAGATGCCCACCGGCCCGGTCAGCGCCGACGCCGTGCTGATCACCACGATGCAGGTGATGCCCGAGTTCGCCGGCGAGGGTCTGGGCCGGATGCTCGCGCAGGCGGTCGTCCGCGACCTCACCCGCCGTGGCGTCAAGGCCGTCGAGGTCTTCGGCGAGGCACGCCCCGGCACCGAGCCCGGGTGCATGATCCCGGTCGACTTCCTGCGCAGCGTCGGCTTCAAGACCGTCCGCCCGCACCCGCGCTGGCCGCGGCTGCGCATGGAGCTGCGCTCGGCGATGACGTGGAAGGAAGACGTCGAGGCCGCGCTGGAGCAGCTGCTCGGGTCGATCACGATCCCGATGCAGGCACCGGCTCCGCGTGATTTGGTACCCACCCACTCCTGATCACCCGGCAGCGACGATCTCAGGGCGCCCTGAGAACGCCGCTGGAGCCCGTTCCCGGGTCACCGCAGGTGAGGGGCCCGGGACGACCTTTCAGATCGCCTGCGCCCCGCCCCGCTCCAGTTCGCGCGCCAGCACGTCGGAGAAGGTGAAGGTCCCGGTCGGCTGGTCGTTCTGGCCGAGCAGGTAGAGGCGCTTGACGCCCACGAGGACGCCCTCGGCCACGACGTCGCGGAAGTTCGGGTCGAGCAGGTTGCGCCGGTCGCCGAGGTGCGTCAGGTAGCCGACCTCGATGCGGACGGTCGGCATGCGCGTCAGCCGCAGCAGCTCCCAGGTGCGGCCCTGCGTGCCGCAGTCGGTCATCGCGGTGCGCGTGAGCAGCTCGCGCTGGATGAGCCCGGCGAGCGCCTCCCCCACGGTCGACGTGGAGCCCGAGCCGTTGCCGAAGTGGAACGTCGCCAGACCGTTGGCGTGCATGCTGGGGTTGGCGTCGGTGTGCAGCGAGAGCACGAGGTCGGCGCCGGCGTTGTTGGCGAACGCGGCCCGCTCCGTGTCGCTGGGGCAGGTGTCCTCGCGCCGCGACAGCATGGCCTCCATGCCGGTGGCGGTCATGCGGCCGACGAGGCGGCGCCCGAGGTCCCACATCAGGTCGGCCTCGGTGGCGCCGGCGACGGAGACGCCGCGGTCGAGCCCGCCGTGCCCCGGGTCGACGACGATCCGCTTGCCGCGCAGCCGCGGCCCGGCCTCGCGCAGCAGCTCCTGCTCGCGCAGCAGGTGCGGGCGGCCGCCGGTGACCTTGCGGCCCAGCTGCTTGAGCGAGCGCAGCGTGGCGGGGCCGCAGACGCCGTCGGGGACGAGGCCGTACTCCCGCTGGAACGCCTTCAGAGCCTTCTCGGTGCGCTCGTCGAACACCCCGCCGGGACGGCCCGGGTCGAACCCGAGCTCGAGGAGGCGCTCCTGGAGCGTGGTGACGTCGTCGCCGCTCATCGGGGCGGCGATCATGTGCGCGAGCATCCGGTCGCCCAGGCTCCAGCCCGCCTCGCGCAGCGCGCGGTAGGTGGCCGGGCCGACGATCCCGTCGGTGATGAGGCCCCGGCCCTGCTGGAACGCCCGGACCGCCTGCTCCACATGGACGTCGAAGTGCTCGTCCGGAAAACCGGGCAGGGGCCCCGCGAGCAGACCGAACTGCCGCAGCGTGGCGCGGACCTCGACCACGGCCCGACCGGTGTCACCTCGGCGCAACAGCTGCATGCACCCCTCGCTCGATGTCGCGGTCACCACCCGGCTACGGGCGGTCCGGGGAGACATTGTGCCCTGCCGGCACCCGGAAGGGGGACAGCGGTCGGTTCCCCGGCGTGTTCGAGTCGTGATAAGAGCGTGCCCCGCTCCGTGCGGAGCGGGGCACGCGGGGGGCATCAGCCCAGGTAGTCGGCCAGGTCCTTCAGCAGCGCGGCCTTGGGCTTGGCGCCGACGATCTGCTTGACCGGCTTGCCGTCCTGGAACACGATCATGGTCGGGATCGACATGACCTGGAACGTGCGGGCGGTCTCCGGGTTGGCGTCGATGTCGAGCTTCGCGACGGTGAGCTTGTCCTTGTTCTCACCGGCGATCTCGTCGAGCACGGGGGCGACCATCTTGCACGGACCGCACCACGTGGCCCAGAAGTCGACGACGACGGTCTTGCCGCTCTTGAGGACGTCGGCGTCGAAGGTGTCGTCGGTGACGTCGACGGTGTTGTTGCCCATTTCTGTTCTCCCTCTGGGTGGATCGGTCGGACGGTCTCAGCCGGTGACGGCGGCGACCTGCTCGGACGCCTGGCCGTAGCCACCGCCCGCCATCTCGGTGGTGACGGTTCCCTCGGCGAGCCAGCGCTCGGCGTCGATCGCCGCGGAACAGCCGGAACCGGCCGCCGTGATGGCCTGCCGGTAGGTGTGGTCGACGAGGTCGCCGCAGGCGAACACGCCGGGGATGGCCGTGGCCGTGCTCGGGGACGCGACCTTGACGTAGCCGGCGTCGTCGAGCTCGAGCTGGCCCTTCACGAGGTCGCTGCGCGGGTCGTGGCCGATGGCGACGAACATCGCCGTGGCCGGGATCGTGCGCTCGTCGCCGGTGACGGTGTCGCGCAGGCGCAGGCCGGACACGCTGCCCTCGCCCTCGACGCCCACGACCTCGGAGTTCAGCGCCCAGCGCATCTTCGGGTCGTTCTGCGCGCGCTCGAGCATGATCCTCGAGGCGCGGAAGGTCTCGCGGCGGTGCACGATCGTCACCGACTTCGCGAAGCGGGTGAGGAACGTGGCCTCCTCCATGGCGGAGTCGCCGCCGCCGACCACGGCGATGTCGTGGTCGCGGAAGAAGAAGCCGTCACAGGTGGCGCACGAGCTGACGCCGCGGCCGAGCAGCTCCTGCTCACCGGGTACGTCCAGGTAGCGGGCGGCGGCGCCCATCGCCAGGATGACGGCGCGGGCGGAGTAGGTGACGCCGTTGGCGACCACGGTCTTGACCGGGCCCTCGAGCGACACCTCCTCGACGTCCTCGGCGCGCAGGTCGGCGCCGAACCGCGTGGCCTGGCCGCGCATCTGCTCCATGAGCTCGGGACCCATGATGCCGTCGGTGAAGCCGGGGTAGTTCTCCACCTCGGTGGTGGTCATCAGGGCGCCGCCGAACTGCGTGCCCTCGAAGACCAACGGCGCCAGCTGTGCGCGCGCGGCGTACACCGCGGCCGTGTAGCCGGCCGGCCCGGAGCCGATGATGATCAGCTCGTGCACCTCGTCGGTGGTCACTGCAACCCCGTCCTCTCAGCTGTACGGCGGTACATCGCCTCCAACACGATCCCAGGGGTGGACATTCCACGCCGGACCGGGCCTGGTCAGCCGACGACGGCGTCGTCCAGCACGGTGCAGGACGGGGTGACGACCAGCACGCGGATGCGGCCGAGCTGCCCGGTCGGGAGCACCAGGAGCACGGCGTCGACCCCGTCGAGGCGCACCCGCCGCCCGCCGAGCACCGCGGCGCCGGGACGGCCGGCGGCGTCCAGGCAGGCGGCGCGCCGGGCGGGGTCGGCGAGCGGGCCGAGGTCGGTGAGCCCGACCGTCGAGCGGGCGACGGCGGCGAGCTCGACCCGCGTGACGTCGGCGGGCGCCCCCGGACCGGCCACCCCGGACACGGCCCCGCCCGCCAGGGCGACGACGACGGCCGCGGCCGCGGCGAGCAGCCCCCGGCGCGGAGCCCTCGCGCGCGGCGCGGGAGGAGCCACCCAGGGCTGCGCCAGCCCCGGCGGCAGCGGCGGGGGCCGGAGCGCGGCGAGGTCGGCCCGCGTGGCCGCGAGCGCGTCGAGGACGGCGGCGGAACGCGGATCGGCGCGCGCGGTGTCGCGGACGGCGCCCGCCCGGACCGGGTCCAGCAGGCCGGCGTCGAGGTCGGCCAGCAGCTCGACGTCGGGAGCCCCGGCGTCGGGGGTGTCGTCGCTCACGCCCCCTCCCGCAGGTGTCCGAGGAGCCGGGCGAGCCGCGTGCGCCCGCGCGCGCAGCGGCTCTTCACCGTGCCGACGGGCACGGCGAGGATCTGCGCGGTCTCGGCCACGGAGAAACCCTGCACGTCGACGAGCACGACCGCCAGCCGCTGCTCGGTGGGCAGCTCCGCCAGCGCGTCCTCGACGGCCAGGCGCGTGGCGAGGTCGTTGGCCGTGTCGCCGCGGCGCGCCGGCACGTCGTGGGCGGGCCAGGGCACCGTGCGGCGGACCGACTCGCGCCGGATCCGGTCGATGCAGGCGTTGACGAGGATGCGGTTGAGCCAGGTGCGGACCGAGGACTCGCCGCGGAACCGGTGCGCGTTGCGGTGCGCCGACAGCAGCGCCTCCTGCACGACGTCGGCGGCGTCGTCCCGGTGGGACAGCGTCTGCACCGCGATCCCCCACATCCGCTCGGTGTGCCGCCCCACCAGCTCGGCGAACGCGGCCCGGTCGCCGTCGAGGTGCGCGGCGAGGAGCTCCGCGTCGCTCCGGGCGCTGGTCACGGGCGGAGGCTAGGTCGCCGACACCGCCCCCCGTGGCCGAACGGGGGAACTCAGCCCGCCCGGCGGAACTCCACCTCGCCGAGCTCGGAGGAGAAGCCGCCGTCGGCGGGCGCCAGCTCGGTGATCCACAGCAGGACGTGCTCGACGGGCTGGCTGCCGTCGAGCGGGACGACGGTGGTGCCGCGCTCGAGCGTCGCCTCGGTCATCAGCTCGGTGTCGTCGACGGACGCGTCGGCCGAGGGGGCCGAGCGCACCTCGACGCGGGTGCCGGGGCTGCCCGAGCTGATCGAGAGCTCGGCGAGCTGCACGGCGGAGGCGAACGACGCCATCACCCCGACGCCGGGCTTCAGCGCCGGGAACTGCTGGCGGTAGGTGACGGTGCCCCAGGTGCTGGACGGGTCGCCGTCGATGAGCCGGGTGACGCGGTTGGCGTTGTCGCGGTCGCCCACGTCGTCGACGACCTCGACGGCCGCCACCCGCACCGGCCCGGTGGCCGGGGCCGCGCCGTCGGCGGGCGGCGCGGGCTCGGAGCCGCCCGCGTTCGGGCCGACGACGATCGTGGGCGTGGACGGGTCGGAGAACAGCGACGTGACCTGCACCGCGACGTACCCGAGCACGAGCAGCACGGCCGCGGCGAGCGTCGCCAGCCCGGTGAGCAGGCGCTTGCGGCGGACCGGGTCGGCGGGGGTGGCGGGACGGCCGCGGTCCTGCCAGACGTCGTCGGGGTCGGACGGCGCGCCGTCGTGTGCGGGAGGGAACAGCGCGTTGCGGTCGTCCTCGGCCACGACGTCGGTGAGCAGCCGGTGCACGGCCGCCGCGGTGCGCACGTGACCGGGCGCGTTCTCGGGGCCGAGCGTGCCGCGCGCGAGGGCGTCGAGCTCCACGGGGACGCCGGGACGCACCGACGACGGCGGCTCGAGCGCTCCCCCGGGCGTGCGCTCGGCGGCGGTCAGCCCGGCGCGCGCGGCGTCGGCGCCCGACAGCGGCCAGCGCGCGGTGAGCATGGTGAACAGCACGGCGCCGAGGCCGCGCACGTCGTCGGCGGGGCGCAGGTCGGGGCGGGGCAGGGCGAAGCACATGCGGGCGCGGCCGTCGGGGGTGATCCGGACGCGCTGCGGGTGGTCGCAGCCGAGCACGAACCCGTGCCGGTGGGCCTCCTCGGCGGCGGCCGCGAGCGGCGCCAGCGCGCGGGCGGCGGCCAGCGGGCGCAGCATCCCCTCGGAGACGACCTCGGCCAGGCTGCGGCCGTTGACCCACTCCGTGACGGCCGCGCCGAGCACGTCGCCGGGCAGGCCGGGCGCACCGGGCGCCAGGACGTCGAGCAGGCGGGCGCAGCCGGGGTGCTCGAACGACCCCGACCGCAGCGCGCGCACGATCATCTCGCCCGCGCGGGTGGCGCCCGTCGGGTCCTCGTCGCCGCCGATGGCGCCGTGCTCGGGCGCGAGGGCCCGGAGCAGGGTGACGGCGACGTCGCGGCGGAGCACGGTGTCCTCGGACCGCCAGAACTCCGCACCTGCGGCCAGATCGGACCCGACACGGGTGCGGAGGCGGTAGCGACCGGCGAGCAGGGCACCGGGACCGACGGCCGGCGTGACCTCGCGGTCGGCCGGACCGGGCTGCACGGGCACCAGACCGGGTGGTTCCGTGGGCGCGGACGGGCGGCTCGCGAGCTCGCTCACCCCGTACCTCCCCGGACCATGATCGGCCGTTCTGCCCGTGCGACAGCCTACGTCAGGAGCCGCTCCTGCGACGAGGCGTGGCGCGCGTGGCGAGCCGCGAGATCCGGTCCACGACCGTGTCGACCTCGCGGACCTTCAGCAGCCGCATCGCCGCCAGGATCGCCGGCCCGGCGACGACCAGCGCGACGACCAGCGACGTCCACGCCGTGGCCGGTGCGGGCCACCCGTCCGGCAGCGGCAGGAGCGTCACGACGCCCAAGGCGACGAGGGTGCCCAGGAGCGACGCGACCGTGACCGACGCCATGGTGCCGAGCACCTCGAGCGTCGGCAGACGGCCCAGCCTGCGGCGCAGCAGCACCTGCCCGAGCACCGCCCCGAACACGAACGACAGGCTGTTGGCCGCCGACAGCCCCAGCACGACCTGCTCCGGGGGCAGGAGCGCGCCGGCCAGCAGCAGCATCGGGATCTTCACCCCGACGGTGAACAGCTGCACGAGCGTCGGCGTCCGGCTGTCGGCCAGGGCGTAGAACACGCGCAGCTGGAGCATGGTGATGGCGTAGGGCAGCAGGCCGAACGCGGAGACGGCCAGTGCGCTGCCGAGCACCTGCGCGCCGGGCACGTTGTCGGCGTCCCAGGCGAAGAGGGCGAGCGCGATCGGCGTGCCGAAGACGGTGATCAGGGCCGAGATCGGCAGCAGGAAGACCGCGGAGAGCCGGCTGCCCAGTGCCAGGTCGGCGACGACGTCCTCGGTGCGGCCCTCGGCGGCGGCGCGGCTCATCCGCGGCATCAGCGCGGTGAGCATCGAGACGCCGAGGATGCCGTAGGGGACCTGCAGCAGCAGCCACGCGTTCGTGTACGTCGCCGGGCCGCCCGCCGAGGCCGCGATCGCCACGTTCGTCGTCACGATGAGCCCGGCCTGCCCGATCAGCACGTACCCGATCACCCACAGGGCGAGGCCGCCGGTCTCGGTGAGCCGCCGGTCCCAGCCCCAGGTGGGCCGGAAGCGGAACCCGAGGCGACGGATCGCGGGCACGAGCACGACGGCCTGCACCACGATGCCCAGCGTCGTGCCGATGCCCAGGACGAGCAGCTTGGGCTCACCCATCCGGACCGGGTCGACGCTGATCTCGCCGGGCAGGAGCACGAACACGCCGAGCACCACGAGCACGACGACGTTGTTGAGCACCGGCGCCCAGGCGAACGGCCCGAACACGCCGCGGCTGTTGAGGATCGCCCCGAGCAGGGCGCCGAGGCCGTAGAAGAAGATCTGGGGCAGCAGCAGGTAGGCGAACGCCGTGGTCAGCGGCGCCGCGGCGGCGTCGGACGCGGAGCCCACGTACACCGACGTGATCAGCGGCGCGGCGGCCATCGCGGCGAGGGTGGCGAGCAGCAGCGCCGTGCCGGCGAGGGTCAGCAGGCGGCGGGTGTAGGTCTCCCCGCCGTCGGGGTCCTCGGTCTGCGCCCGGACCAGCAGCGGGATGAGCACGCTGGACAGGACGCCGCCGATGAGCAGCTCGAAGATGATGTTGGGCAGGGTGTTCGCGATCGTGTACGAGCTGTTGACGAGCCCGAGCCCGAGCACCCCGACGAGCACGATCTGGCGCAGGAAGCCGGTCACGCGCGAGACGAGGCTCGCGACGGCCATCAGGCTGCTCGACCGGCCCAGCGACGGCTCCGGCTCGGCGTCGGAGATCGGCGCGAAGATCTGCGTGATCTCGTCCGACGTCGGCGGGGGCGCGTAGCGCGGCCGGATCGTGGTGGTGGGCGGGTCGGTCGGCGGACCGCCGCCGGGGCGGCGCGAGGCGGCCCACGGCGGCGGGACGGCGGGCAGGCCGGGGGGCGGACCGGCCGGGCGGCCCTGTCCACGCGGATCGAGACCGGGGCCGCGGGGGTCGGGCCCGGGGCGGCGCGCCGGCGGGCCGTCGGGGAAGCGCGGCGGGCCGGGACGGCGCGGGTCACCGTGCGGGCCACCCGTGCCGGGCGGCGGTCCGGGGGGCCGGAGCGGTGCTCCGGGGCGGGGCGGTCCCTGACCGGGGCGGCCGGGGCCGGGGTGGTGCGGGGCGCCGGACGGTCCGGCATGGCCGGGCCGGCCCGGCGGGAAGGGGGGACGGGCGGGCGGCGGCCCGGCGGGGGGCGGGCCGCCGGGGCGTCCGACCTGCGGGTGCCGGCCTTGCGGGTGCGGACCGGGCTGTGCTGGACCGGGTTGTCCCGGACCGGGCTGGCCCGGGACCGGCTGCCCGGGGTGCGCGGGAGGTCCGGCCGGCGGGCCGGGGCGGCGCTCACCCGGCGCGGAGGGCGCGGGGGCACCCGGCGGCGGCCCGGGGCGTCCGGAGGGCGGCGGGCCGGGGCGCCCGGCCCCACCGGCATCGTGCGGGCCGTCGTGCGCGGACGGCCGCGGACCCCGGGCCGGGGGGCCGGGGGCGGGCGCGTCGGGACCCTCGGACCGGGGGTCCGCGAGGTCGGGGTGCCGGGAGTCGGGGTGCGCGTCCCCGCCCGGGCCGCGGGGCTCTACGGGGACCCCGGCGGACGGACCGGCGGGCGGCCGGGCTGCGGGTGGGCGGCCTGCGGGGGGCCTGCCTGCTGGGGGCCGGCCTGCGGGTGGGCGGGCTGCGCCGGGTCCGGGTGGTCCGGGAGGGGGCGGTCGGTGAGCGGGCGGGTGGGGAGGCGGCCCCGGTCGGGCGGGACCGGGAACCGCCCCGGGACGTCCGGACGCCGGGCCGGCGACCCGGCGGACGGACCGGTCGGGGCGGACTGCCCGGGTCGGCTCGGGCCAGTGCGCGGGCCAGCCGGGATCGGTCCGTTCGAGGGGCCCGGGACGGTCGCCGGGACCGGGCTCGTCCGACCGTCGGGCGTCATCAGGTCCTCCGGTGCCGCCAGCTTCGGCGGGTCGGTCACCCTCGGGGTCTCCGCGGTGTGCGGCAGCGTCTCCGGGGACCCCGGCCGCGCCGGGCTCCCCGGGCCCCGGGTCGGCTCGCTCCGGATCCGACGCAGGATCCGGCGTCCCGCCAGCACCACGAGCAGCACCCCCGCGGTCCCCGTCAGCCACAGGGTGATGGTGCCGTAGGCGGTCGAGCGGACCTGCAGCCGGCTGGGTGAACCGAGCAGCCCGCCGTCGACCGTGCGCACCGAGGCGTCGACGGTGAACACGCCCGACCGCTGCACCTCCGCGCTGGCCTGGATCTGCCGGCGCCCGAACGGGGGGACCTCGACGACCGGGATCGGCGCCACCTGCAGCCCCGACGTGCTGGACACCTCGACGCGGACCCGGACCGTGACGGGCAGCCCGTTGGCGACGGTCAGCAGCAGCGGGGAGGTCGACGTGCCGAGTGAGAACGGACTCGGCGGCTCCAGCACGGAGATGGACCCGCGCAGGTCGGAGACGCGCCGGGCCAGCGCGGCGGCCGAGGCGGAGGCGAGCTCCGGGCTGCCGCGCCAGGCCGCCGACGCCGGGCGCACCGCGCCGAGCAGCAGCGGGACGAACACGTCGTCGACGTCGACGCCGAGCTCGTCGTCGACGACGGAGGAGTCGAGGTCGCCGATGTCGTCGAGCACCGGCTCGATCCCGGCGACCGCGCTCGGCGAGACCTCGCGGGCGCCGGCGTCGAGCGGGTAGTCCAGGGCGCGCTCGGTGGTGTCGGTGGGGGTGGCGGCCGCGGCCGCGAGGGCGCGCGGGGTGAGCAGGACGTCGTCGACGAGGGCGCCGAGCCCCTCCAGCAGGGCCCGCCCGGCCACCCCGTCGGCGTCCCAGCGGTGCGGCGGGGCGATCACCAGCGGGCCCCCGGTCGGCGGGTCCTCCACGGCCCGGAACACGACCGCGCCGAGCACGTCCTGCCCGGCGAGCGGCCCGGTGGCCGGCGTCGCGGCGGCCGCCCCGCCGCGCCCGGTGGGGACGGCGACCGTCGTCGTGGGGGTGCCGGCGGCCAGGGTGACCAGCGGGTCCGTGACGACGGCGGTGGTGGCGGGCCCGGTCGAGGCGACCCGCACGGTGCCCGCGGGTTCGGCGTCCGACGGCAGCTGGAGCCCGTCGGCCGAGAGGACCAGCGAGCGCACCCCGCCCTCGACGAGCGCGGCCAGCCCCGCCTCGTCGACGACGCCGTCGGCGGGCCAGGCGGTGCCGGCCTGCACCGGGGTGCCGAGCAGGTCGGCGACGAGCCCGCGCCCGGCGGTGATCGCGCCGACCGCGGTGCTCGCGAGGTCGGCCCGGGTCAGCGCGACGACGTCGGCGTCGGCGAAGGGCAGCGCGATGACGCACATCCCGCGGGCGGCGTCGGCGAACGCGGCGAGCCAGGCGCCCGCGGCCTCCGCGCCCCGGCCGGGCGAGAGCGCGCCGTCGCGGCCCACGACCGTGTAGCCGGCGCTCATCTGCTGCGCGGTCTGCAGCAGGTCGGCGTCGGCGACCACGCAGGTGGCGGCGCGCACCGGCGACCCGGCGGGCGCGGCCTCCGCGAGCGCGCCCACCAGTCCGGCGAGCCGGCCGCCGGGGGCGAAGGAGTCGGCGAGCACGTCGTCGGTGAGCAGCACGGGCTCCCCGGGCACGGTCGGGAGGCGGCGCGGGACGTCGACGACGGGGTAGAGCAGCGAGAACGGCGTGGCGGCCGCGGGCGCGTCGGCGACGACCAGCTCGCCGGTGCCGTCGTCGGGCAGGCCCAGGACGGGCAGCAGCATCCGCACGGCGGCCAGGCGGGCGCGGTCGCCGTCGCCGGGCACGCCGTTGACGTTGACCAGCAGCTCGTAGACGCCGGTCTCCGACAGCGCGAGCGTGGTCTCCGGCGCGCCGCGCAGCGGCACCGTCAGCCGCACCGGCACGCGCTCCCCCACCCCGAGCGCGTCCGGGAGCTCCTGGAACTCGGGGGCGATGGCGTCGGTCGGCGCGCCGCCCTCGAGCGCGTCGCGCACCTCGCCCTCGGTGGTGAGCGGGCGGCCGCGCTGCAGGCGGATCCCGATGTCGCTGACGGCCTCGTCGCCGGTGTTGGTGAGCGTGCCGGTCACGGTGAGCACGGTCGGGCCGCCCGCCGTGACGACGCGCGGCGCCAGGTCGTCGAGGGCCAGGGTGAGGGCGCCGGGCGGTGCCGGGGCAGGCTGACGGGGTGCCGCGAGCGCCGCGCCCGTGAGCGGGCCGACGAGCAGCACGACGAGGATCGCGACCAGGGCCGCGACCGGCTTCACGCCGAATCCTCCAGGAGTTCGGTGGCCCGCCGGATCAGCCGCCGTTCGTCGGCGTAGGCGAGCCGCGACTCGAGCTCGTGCAGCGGCACCCATGCCACCTCGGAGACCTCGACGTCGGAGTCGGACAGTTCGCCGCCCAGGGCGCGCATGAGGAAGTGGTGCACGGTCTTGTGCACGCGCCGGTCCTCGGCGACGAACCAGAAGTCGATCGTGCCCAGGGGTGCGACCACGGAGCCGATGATGCCGGTCTCCTCCTCGACCTCGCGCACCGCCGCCTGCTCCGCGGTCTCGCCCGCCTCGATGTGGCCCTTGGGCAGGGACCAGAGGAGGCGGCCGCGGCGGTCGAGCCTGCCGATCACGGCGGCGGTGCCGGAGGCGTGGTCGACGACGAGCCCGCCGGCCGACGTCTCGTCGACCGTGCGGAGACGACGTCTTCGGTCCGGTGAGCCACCCGCGCGGCGCCCACCCGAGCGACCGCGGGATGTGGACATGTGGCGATGGTAACGAGCCGGTCGCGCAGGCACCGGGGGCGCGCGGGCCGGTATCCCGACGGGTGTCCGGGCACGAGCACCTAGACTGACCTGTCGTGCCTCCCACCGACCTCCTCCGCGCGCAGCACAATGCGCTCGTGGACCTCGTGCCGATCCCGCCGGTGGCCGACGAGCTCGCCGCGCGGTTCGCCGCGGCGGGGCACCGGCTGTACCTGGTCGGCGGCAGCGTCCGCGACGCCCTGCTGGGCCGCCCCGTCAACGATCTCGACTTCACGACCGACGCCCGTCCCGAGGCCGTGCTCGCCGCCCTCGCCGGCTGGGCCGACGCCGTGTGGGACACCGGGATCGCCTTCGGCACGGTCGGCGCGCGCCGGCACGGCGCCACCGTCGAGATCACGACGTTCCGCGCCGACGTCTACGACGGCGTCACGCGCAACCCGGTGGTCGCGTTCGGCGACACGATCGAGGACGACCTGGTCCGGCGCGACTTCTCCGTCAACGCCATGGCCGTCGAGCTGACCGGCACGCGCACGTTCGTCGACCCGCACGGCGGGCTCGCCGCCCTGCACGCCGGCGTGCTGGACACCCCGGCGACGCCCGAGGAGTCGTTCTCCGACGACCCGCTGCGGATGCTGCGCGCCGCCCGCTTCGTCTCCCAGCTCGGGCTGGCGCCGGCGCCGCGCGTGGTGGCGGCGATGACGGCGATGGCGGGCCAGCTGTCGCGGATCACCGCGGAGCGGGTCCAGGCCGAGCTGTCGAAGTTGCTGCTCGGGGCGCACCCGCGGCGGGCGATCGAGCTGCTCGTCGACACCGAGCTGGCCGAGGTCGTGCTGCCCGAGGTGCCCGCGATGCGCCTGGCCGTCGACGAGCACATGCAGCACAAGGACGTCTACGTCCACTCGCTCGTGGTGCTGGAGCAGGCGATCGACCGGGAGACCGACGGCCCCGACCTCGTCCTGCGCCTCGCCGCGCTGCTGCACGACATCGGCAAGCCCGCGACGCGGCGCAAGGAGTCCGACGGGCGGGTCAGCTTCCACCACCACGAGGTCGTCGGGGCGAAGATGACGCGCCGGCGGCTGCGGGAGCTGCGCTACCCGAAGTCGGTCGTCGACGACGTCGCGCAGCTGGTGTTCCTGCACCTGCGCTTCCACGGCTACGGCAACGGCGCGTGGACCGACTCCGCGGTGCGCCGCTACGTCACCGACGCCGGGCCGCTGCTCGAGCGCCTGCACCGGCTGGTCCGCAGCGACTGCACCACCCGCAACCGCCGCCGCGCCGCCGCCCTGCAGCGCAGCTACGACGGGCTGGAGGAGCGGATCGCGGCCCTGCGCGAGCAGGAGGAGCTCGACGCGATCCGCCCCGACCTCGACGGCAACGCGATCATGGAGATCCTCGGGATCCCCGCGGGCCCGCTCGTCGGGAAGGCCTACAAGCACCTGCTGGCCGTGCGGATGGAGCGGGGGCCGCTCGGTCGCGAGGAGGCCGAGGCGGAGCTGCGGCGGTGGGCGGCCGAACAGACCCCGTGAGCGGATACGAGTGCCGGAGCACTCATATCCGCTCACGGGTGCGGCGCAGCTGCGCGTCGTGCGCCAGCAGCCCGACCACGTAGAGCAGCGCCGCCCCGGCCAGCAGCCACGGCGCCCGGCCGTCGGGCGGGCTCAGCAGCGCCGTGGCCGCCACCGCCAGCACGTAGCCGACGTTGAAGACGATGTCGTAGAGCGCGAACACCCGCCCCAGCACGCCGTCGCCCGCCTCCCCCTGCACGGCGGAGTCGGTGCACAGCTTCACCACCTGCCCCGCCAGCCCGACGACGAACGCCGCCACCATCACGGCGGGCAGGCTCAGCAGCGCGGCCAGCCCGAGCTGCGTCACCGCGGCGACGAGCAGCGCTGTCCGCACCGTCCGCGCCCGGCCCCACCGCCGCACCAGCCACGGCGTGACGAGCGCCGCGACGCCCAGCCCGACGGCCGCCAGCACCACGGCCTCCCCGAGCCCGGCGAACCCCGAGCGCAGCAGGCCCTGGTCGGTGAACGCGTAGCGGAACAGCAGCAGCGTCACGAGCGTGGTGACGCCGAAGGCCAGGCGGTGCGCGGCGAGCGCGAGGAACGTGGCCGCGACCGACGGCGTCGCCGCGACCGCCCGCGTCCCGTCGGCGAACCCGCGGAGCACGGCGTCGGCGGTGGTCCGCGGGTCGGTGGCGTCCGGGCCGAGCTGCCCGCGCCGGAACCGCACGGCGGCGGCCGCGGCCAGCAGCGACCCCACGACGGCGACGGCCACCGTGGCCGCCGAGCCCGCGTCACCGGCCCCGAACAGCGCGCGCAGGCCCACCGCGGTCGCCCCGCCCAGAGCGGAGACCCCGGCCCCGGCCGTCACGGCCAGCGCGTTGGCCTCGACCAGGTGCCGGCGCGGCACGACGTGCGGCAGCGCCGTCGACAGCCCGGCCAGCACGAACCGGGCGACGCCGGCGGTCGACAGCGCCGCCGCGTACAGCGCCGGACCCGTGACGCCCGACGCCACCACCGCGGCGACGACGAGCACGAGCGCGCCACGCAGGAGGTTGGCCCACAGCAGGACCTGGCGGCGGTCCCAGCGGTCGAGCAGCGCCCCCGCGAACGGCCCGATCAGCGAGTACGGCAGCAGCAGCACCGCGAGCCCGGCGGCCACGGCCAGCGGGTCGGCCTGCCGCTCGGGGTTGAACAGCAGGGCCCCGCCCAGCGCCGCCTGGAACACGCCGTCGCCCCACTGCGCGGAGAACCGGAGCAGCAGCAGCCGGACGTACCCGGGGGTGCGGACCAGACCCGCGAGCCCGAGCCGGTCGTCGGGCGGCGACGGGGTCGGGGTCGTCGGCACGGGGGGAAGGCTACGCACGGGGGCGGGTGCGACGATGGTCCCGTGGTGGACGAGCGGCCTGCTGACCCGACCGGCGTCGCGCCCGGGACGCTGCTCGTCGCCGCGCCCGGACTGCTCGACCCGAACTTCCGGCGGACCGTCGTCTACGTCATCGAGCACCGCCCGGAGGGCAGCCTCGGCGTGGTGCTGAACCGGCCGAGCGAGGTCACCGTCCAGGACGTCCTGCCGACGTGGGCGCCGCTGTCGTCGGATCCGCAGGCGGTGTTCGTCGGGGGGCCGGTGGAGGCGGAGACCGCGCTCTGCCTGGCCGCGCTGCGCACCGGCCAGACCGTCGACGGGGTGGACGGGCTGGTGCCGGTCCGCGGCCCGGTGGCCCTGGTCGACCTCGACGGCGACCCGTCGTCGCTGGCGCCCCGCCTGCGCGGCCTGCGGGTGTTCGCCGGCTACTCCGGCTGGGACGCCCGCCAGCTCGCCGGGGAGATCGAGCGCGGCGACTGGATCGTCGTCCCCGCGCTGCCCGACGACGTCGTCGCCGGGCACGGCCCGGAACTGTGGGCGCGGGTGCTGCGCCGCCAGGGGATGCCGGTCGCGCTGCTCGCGACGTTCCCGGACGACGTCAAGCTCAACTGAGCACCGGGCGGCGGTCGGCGCGCGCCCCCGCCCGGGCGGCCCCAGGATGGGGACGTGCCCCGCCCCCGCCCCGAACCCGCAGGTCCCGGCCAGGAGTCCGTCTGGGACTACCCCCGCCCGCCGCGCGCCGAGCCCGACCACCGCCGCGCGGTGCTGCGCCACGGCGGCACGGTCGTCGCCGACACCACCGACCTCGTGCGCGTGCTGGAGACCAGCCACCCGCCGACGTTCTACCTGCCGCGCACCGCGTTCGGGGAGTTCCTGGCGCCGGTCGAGCGCACGACGTTCTGCGAGTGGAAGGGCGTGGCCCGCTACGTCGACGTGGTGGTGCCCGGCGCGCAGCCGCTGCGCGAGGTCGGCTGGTGGTACCCCGAGCCCGACCGCCGCTACCCCTCGCTGCTCGACCGGGTGGCGGTCTACGCGGCCGCGTTCGACGAGATCACCCTCGACGGCGTGCGCGTGGAGCCCCAGCCCGGCGGTTTCTACGGCGGCTGGGTGACGCCGGAGGTGGTGGGGCCGTTCAAGGGCGGTCCGGGCTCGTGGGGCTGGTAGCGGCCGGGCTGGTGTCGGCCGGGCTGGTGTCGGCCGGGCGGCAGCCGGCGACGAGGTCGCAGCCCGCGCACGTGCCGGCGCAGGCCGGGGCGGCCGCGGGGACGGGCACCGCCGCGGCGGCCCGCTGACCGACCATCCCGCCGAACACGGCGAGCACCAGCGCGCCGAGCCCGGTGACGACGAGGACGACGACGGACACGGCCCCCACGGGGCCCGCCGCCAGCACCGCCCCGCCCACGACGGCGACCGCACCGGCCGCCCCGAGCGGCGCGGCGGCGACCCGGTTGGCCAGGGCGAAGGCCGCGTCGGAGGCCAGCGTCTCCACGGTGCGGACGCCGGCCCAGCGGTTGCGCGGCAGCCGCTCGCGCGCCCCGAGCACCGCCACGACGAGCAGCACCAGACCGGCGGTCACGAACAGCGCGGCGAGGACCAGGCGGGGCACGAGGGGCACCCGACCAGGGTAGGTCAACCCGGGCGCGGCCCGGCCGGGACCGGGGCTAGGCTGGTCACGTGGCCCGTCGCCTTCTCCTCGAGGCCGCGCCGGTCTGACACCGACCCCGGCGCGGCGACCCCTCCTGCCTCACGGCGGAGGGGTTCCTTGCTTTCCGGGCCCACACGACATCACCGGGATGGACATGAGCACCGACACCAGCACCGTCGCCGACACCGACGCCCCGCCGTTCCGCTACGGCGCCGCGCTGGCCGCCGACATCGAGCGCCGCTGGCAGGACCGCTGGGAGCGCGAGGGCACGTTCCACACGCCCAGCCTCCCCGGCCCGGACGCGGGCGCGAAGGTCTACCTGATGGACATGTTCCCCTACCCCTCGGGTTCGGGGCTGCACGTCGGGCACCCGCTCGGCTTCATCGGCACCGACGTCCTGGGTCGCTACCTGCGGATGAACGGCCGCACGGTCCTGCACACGATGGGCTTCGACTCCTTCGGGCTGCCCGCCGAGCAGTACGCCGTGCAGACGGGCACGCACCCGCGCACCACCACCGAGGCCAACATCCGGCGCTACAAGGAGCAGCTGCGCCAGCTGGGCCTGGCCCACGACGACCGCCGCTCCGTCGCCACCACCGACGTCGAGTTCTACCGGTGGACGCAGTGGATCTTCCTGCAGATCTACAACGCCTGGTACGACCCCGAGCAGCAGCGCGCCCGCCCCATCGCCGAGCTGGAGGCCGAGTACGCCGCCGGCACGCGCGGCCCGTGGGCCGAGCTGTCGCGCGTCGAGCAGCGCAAGGTGATCGACGGCCACCGCCTGGCCTACATCTCCGAGGCCCCCGTCAACTGGTGCCCCGGGCTGGGCACGGTGCTGGCCAACGAGGAGGTCACCGCCGACGGCCGCAGCGAGCGGGGCAACTTCCCCGTGTTCCGGCGCAGCCTGAAGCAGTGGATGATGCGGATCACCGCGTACTCCGACCGCCTGGTCGCCGACCTGGACCGCCTGGACTGGCCCGACTCCGTCAAGGCCATGCAGCGCAACTGGATCGGCCGCTCCGAGGGCGCGCGGGTCCGGTTCGGCACGGCCACCGGCAGCGGCTCCCCCGTCGACATCGAGGTCTTCACGACCCGCCCCGACACGCTGTTCGGCGCCACCTACGTCGTGCTGGCCCCCGAGCACCCGCTCGTCGGGAGCCTGACGCCGCTGGAGTGGCCCGAGGGCACCGACGAGCGCTGGACGGGCGGGGCGGGCACCCCCGCGCTGGCCGTCGAGGACTACCGGTTCGAGGCGGGCCGCAAGTCCGACCTGGACCGCCAGGAGAACAGGGAGAAGACCGGCGTCTTCACCGGCGCGTACGCCGTGAACCCGGTCAACGGCGAGCGGCTGCCGGTCTTCGTCGCCGACTACGTCCTGATGGGCTACGGCACCGGCGCGATCATGGCGGTGCCCGGCCAGGACCAGCGCGACTGGGACTTCGCCACGACGTTCGGCCTGCCGATCGTCCGCACGGTCGACCCGGGCGACTGGGAGGGCGAGGCGTTCACCGGCGACGGCCCGGCGATCAACTCGGCCAACGAGGAGATCAGCCTGGACGGCATGGGGGTCACCGAGGCCAAGCGCGCGATCACCGACTGGCTGGTCGCCCGCGGCGACGGCGAGGCGGTCACCCAGTACAAGCTGCGCGACTGGCTGTTCTCCCGCCAGCGGTACTGGGGCGAGCCGTTCCCGGTCGTGTGGGACGCCGACGGCCTGCCCGTGGGCCTGCCCGACGCCGAGCTGCCCGTCGAGCTGCCCGAGATCGACGACTACTCCCCCAAGACCTACGCCCCGGACGCGGCCGACACCGAGCCCGAGCCGCCGCTGTCGCGCAACGAGGACTGGGTGGTGGCCCAGCTCGACCTGGGCGACGGCCCGGCGTCCTACCGCCGCGAGACCAACACGATGCCGCAGTGGGCCGGCTCGTGCTGGTACCACCTGCGCTACCTGGACCCCGACAACCACGAGCGCTTCGTCGACCCCGAGATCGAGCGCTACTGGCTGGGCGCCGACCCCGAGCGGCCGGGCGACCCGGGCGGCGTCGACCTGTACGTCGGCGGCGTCGAGCACGCCGTGCTGCACCTGCTCTACGCGCGCTTCTGGCACAAGGTGCTGCACGACCTGGGCCACGTCAGCTCCGAGGAGCCGTTCCGCCGGCTGTTCAACCAGGGCTACATCCAGGCCTTCGCCTACACCGACGCCCGCGGCACCTACGTGCCCGCGGAGGAGGTCGTCGACGACGGCGCCGGCGGTTTCACGTGGAACAGCGAACCCGTCTCCCGGGAGTACGGGAAGATGGGCAAGTCGCTGAAGAACGTCGTCACCCCCGACGAGATGTGCGAGCGCTACGGCGCCGACACGTTCCGGCTCTACGAGATGTCGACCGGCCCGATGGACGTCTCGCGCCCGTGGTCGACGCGCGACGTCATCGGCTCGCAGCGGTTCCTGCAGCGGGTGTGGCGCAACCTGGTCGACGAGACCACGGGCGAGGTCCGGGTCACCGACGCCGAGCCCGACACGGCCACGCTGCGCGCGCTGCACAAGGCCATCGCCGGGGTGCACGCCGACTACCAGGCGCTGCACTACAACACGGCCGCGGCGAAGCTGATCGAGCTGAACAACCACCTGACCAAGGCGGGCACCGGCGTGCCGCGCCCGGTGGCCGAGGCGCTGGTGCTGATGATGGCGCCGCTGACGCCGCACATCGCCGAGGAGCTGTGGTCGCTGCTGGGCCACGAGGGGTCGCTGGCCTACGCGGCGTTCCCGGTGGCCGACGAGCGGTACCTGGTGGCCGACACGGTCGAGTACCCGATCCAGGTCAACGGCAAGGTCCGCTCGCGGGTCACGGTGGCCGCCGACGCCTCCCCCGCCGACGTCGAGGCGGCGGCGCTGGCCGACGAGAAGGTGGCGGGCGCGCTGGGCGGCAAGCCCCCGCGCAAGCTGATCGTGGTGCCGGGCCGCCTGGTGAACGTGGTCGTCTGACCTACCGGCGCTTGCGCGGCGGCCTCGGCTTCGGGGCCGCCCGCGGCGCCTTCGGGGCGCTGCGGGCGATCGCCACGAAGTCGGAGTGGGTCAGCCAGGCCTCGACGGTGTCGACCACCAGCGACGCGTCCTTGATCGCCGACGGGCCCTCCTCGGTGGGCACGGCGCCGTCGTCGTGGGCGAGCTCGGCCCGGTTGTGCAGCGAGCGCAGCAGGCGCCCGGCCTCCGGGTCGAGCCCGCGCTCGGCGACGACGTGCCGCAGGAACGCGGCCACGACGGCGGCCGGCTCCGGCCCGGGCGGGCGGCCCAGCTCCAGCAGCGCCGCCTCCGCGGCGGCCAGCGCGGCCCGGTAGGCCAGCGCGACGGTCTGCGCGGCGAACCCGGTGGTGCCGAGCAGGTGCGCGGCGAACAGCTCCTCACGGGCCCGAGCGACCCCGACACCGGCGTTCACGCCACCAGCCTCGCCTCGGCGGCGGCCCGGGCCAGCAGCGGCGTGTGCGGGGCCGCGAGCTGGGCGGCGCTCACGGGCAGCGCGGTGACGGTGAACCCGGTGCGCTCGGTGTGGCGCCACAGCACGTCGTCCATGCGGTGCAGCTCCTCCCACGGCGAGCGCAGGTCCGACAGCACGACGACGAGCTGCAGGTCGAACTCCCCCGGCCCGTCCCCGTGCACCCACGACCCGAACAGCAGGACCTGCTCCAGGCGGTCGCCGTAGAGCATCGCCAGGTCGACGGCGACGGCCGCGGGCAGGTCCTCGTCCCGCGCGACGGGGTCGGGGATGGCGGCGGCGAGGCGCTCGGCGTCGGCGCGACCGATCAGCTCGACCTCGGCCAGCCAGTGCACCGCCCGGCGCCGGGCGCGGGCGCTGCGGTAGCGGAACCACTGGTCGCGCAGCTCGGGGAACTCGAACAGGGTGTCCTTGAACCGGCGGAACGCGCCGGGGCCGCTGATCGCGCGGTCGAGCAGGTCGGCGGCGCGGCGGTGGTGCACGGCCGCCACGAACTGCGCCATGTCCTGGTAGCTCTCGCGCGACTCGGTCCGCCGGATGCGCACGCCCGACGGCCGGGGCGCGCCGACGTCGGCCAGGTGCGAGGAGATCACGCCGGTGCGGGGGTCGATCCACCACGACGTCCCGGGCGTGCGGTCCTCGAGCGCCGCGCACAGCTCGTCGAGATCAACCGACTCCGGATCGAGCATCCGCCCACGGTACCGCTGCGGAGTCAGTGCGAACCGTGCGAACGGCCGCCGAGCGCCGAAGCGAGCAGGATCGCCCCCCAGATGCCGATCGGGAACATCGGCCAGAAGAACAGGAAGCCACCCGACGCGATCGACGTGATGCCCCAGATGGTGACCAGGACGACGGCGGTGCCGGCCCAGGAGCGCCACTCGTCGACCCGGCCGTCCTTCTCCGCGACCGCCTTCGACCCCGCCTGGACCGGCGGCGCGGGCGCCGGGGCCGGCAGGTCGGCGGTGATCGTCGCGAGCTCGCCGTAGGTCCGGGAGGCGTAGGTGTCGCGCAGGCGCTCGTCGTAGTCGGACAGGTCGAGCCTGCCCTCGTCGACGGCGTGCCGCAGGCGCTCCGCGACGGCCTCCCGGTCGGCGTCCGACGCACGCATCGCGGCGCGTTCGATGTCCCCGCTCACGCTCTCCACGATAGGCGCGCCGAGGTCACCGGCGCACCGGTCGGACGGAGGAAGGTGACAGTTGTCAGGCGCCGCCGGCCGGCCGCAGCACCATCTCGGTGAGGGCGGCGTCCGGCGGGGCCGTGACGGCGAGCAGGACGGCGCCCGCGACGGACTCGGGCCGCAGGTAGGAGCCCGGGTCGTACTCGCCGCCCTCGTGCGCGACGACGGCCCGCTGCATGTCGGTGTCGACGCGTCCGGGGTGCACCGAGGTGACCCGGACGCCCGCGGCGGCCTCCTCGGCGCGCAGCGCGTCGGCGAAGGCCCGCAGCGCGAACTTGCTGGCCGCGTAGGACCCCCAGCCCGGGCGGGCGGCGAGCCCCGCACCGGAGTTGACGAGGACCACCCGGCCGCGGGCGGCCCGCAGCGCGGGCAGCAGCAGCCGGGTGAGCTCGGCGACGGCCACGACGTTGACCTCGAACTGGCGGCGCCAGGTGGCGGCCGGGGTGTCGGCGACGGTGCCGAGCAGCCCGACGCCCGCGGAGTGCACGAGCACGTCGAGCCGCTCGATGCCGGCGGTGGCCTCGGCCAGCGCGGCGGCGTCGGTCAGCTCGACGGGCCAGGCCCGCGAGCCGGGGAGCTCGGACGCCAGCGCCGCCAGCGCGGCCTGGTCACGACCGCCCAGGAGCAGGTCGTGACCGGGCGCGAGCGCGCGGGCGACGGCGGCACCGATGCCCCGGGACGCACCGGTGACGAGCGCGACGGGCTTCATGCCGCCGCACACTATCCGGTGTGGATCAGATGCGGCGGGCCGAGTTGTACGAGCTGCGGTCGATCGAGGAGATCGCCACCGGCTTGCCGGACGTGCTGGCGTGCACCATCTGCCCGTCGCCGATGTAGATGCCGACGTGGCTCACCGGCGAGTAGAAGAACACCAGGTCACCGGGGCGGAGGTCGCCGCGGGAGACCGGGGTGCCGGTCTGGGACAGCGCGCGCGAGGTGCGCGGCACGTCGATGCCGGCCCGCTCGAAGGCCCAGTTGACGAGGCCGGAGCAGTCGAACGCCGACGGGCCGGCGGCGCCCCAGCGGTAGGGGGACCCCACCTTGGACAGCGCGAGCGACACGGCGGACGCGCGGGCCGAGGAGGCCGCGGCGGGGGCCGCGGCCAGGGGGGCGGTGACGGCGACCTGCGTGACGCGGGTGTCGACGACGGGCGCGGCCGGCGCCGTGGCGACGGGTGCCGCGGCGGCCGCGGGGGCGGCGGCCGGTGCGTCGGCGGTGGCGGGGATGACCGCCAGCACCGCGGCCGCGGCGGAGGCGGTGGCCACGACGGCAGCACGGGTCACGTACGTACGGAGGTGGTGCGTCGCGGAGGGGGTGGACGCGGGGTGGATCGGCACAGACGGTTCCTCAGGGTGCGCACCGTCGGACGGCGATCGCGGGCCGGGGAGCACGCGGCGGTCGTACGGGGAACGCCTCGAGGTGCTGGCGTGGCGGGTGCGTCGAGATGACCGGTGCGCCGTTCCCCGCCCGTCCGGACGGTGACCCCGCGCCCTCCGCTCCGGGTGAGCAGTGGTGTCGCGAGGCCGTCCACGACATTACGAACGGATTACTGCGGAATGGATGACGCAACTCTCAATCCGCGCTCTTTCTTCTTGTGACCGTCCTCACCGGAATTGCTGCGCAGAGGGAGGAATTACACGCCCGCAATCCCGTCGATCACGGCTCGGACCCGCGCAGGCGGGTGACCTGCAGCGTCGGTTCCACCGAGATCGACCCGTGATGGGGCCGGTCGGGTGAAAGCACTTCCGGATCGGAAGGGCCGGATCGCGGTGAAAAGGTTGCAGGAGCGAAGGAATTCTCGGGGTGTCACCCTTGCCAGGGCGGGCGCGGCCCGGGGCCGCCGTACGGCGGGGGCGGCGGCCACGACTGCGGGCCGACCATCGGGGGCGGAGGCGGCCCGGGCGGCGGCGGGGTCCAGTTCTGCGGGCCGCGGTGCGCCATCGCCACCGTCAGCGCCTCCGGGTGCCCGACGGCCGCGGCCCGCGCCCGCCGCAGCGTGCCCAGGGCCTGCTCGTGCCAGATCGGGGCCGAGGACCCGACGGTGCCGCGGGCGATGCGGGCCCGCAGGAACGCGAGCTCGGTGACGGCCGCCTGGTACCCCATCACGGCCTTCGCCGTGGCGCGGCCCGAGCGGCGGCGCACCGCGGCCTGCCAGCCCCGGCGCCCGGCCAGGCTGGACAGCAGCGGCACCTCGCTCGGCGCGATCCAGCCGGCCTGTGCGAACAGCGGGAGCTGGTCGGCCACCGTGCGCTGCTCGCGGCGGCGCTGCCACAGGACCACGCCGATCATCACCAGGAACAGCGGCAGCATCACGAACGCGTAGACGCCCAGGAACACGCCGCCGCCCGCGATGGTGGCCGAGCCGTTCCACAGAGCGTGCAGGAACACCGCGACGACGTAGCCCACGGCGATCGCGAGGACCCGCACGACGGGATTGCGGTGCCGGGCCGCGATGCCCGCGCCGATGCCGGTCATCGCCGTGAACAGCGGGTGCGCGAACGGCGAGAGCACCCCGCGCACCAGCAGCACGCCGAGCACCGCACCGCTCTGGCCGGCGACGGAGTCCTCGGCGAAGGCCCGGCCGATGTAGAGGATGTTCTCGGTGAAGGCGAAGCCGGCCGCCACCAGCCCGGCGTAGACGATGCCGTCGACGATCCCGTCGAACTCGCGGTAGCGGAACACCAGCAGCCCGACGAGGAAGACGCCCTTGAACGCCTCCTCGACGATCGGCGCCACGATCACGGCCCCGTACACGTCGCCCTGCCCGGTGAGCTCGTCGATCAGCAGCGCGGCGCCGGAGTTGATGAGCAGGGCCGACAGGGTGGCGAAGCAGGCGCCCCAGAGGAACGCGAGCAGCAGCAGCCGCGGCGGCTCGGGCTCCCAGCGGTCGATCCACAGGAACGCGGCGACGACCGGCCCGACCGGCAGCAGCGCGCACAGCGCGCCGACGACCACCCCGCCCGGCCCCACGCTGCCCGCGACGAGCCCGATGACCACCAGACCGCAGATCGCCAGGGCCAGCAGCCCGAGGACCGGGCCGAGCACGAACCGGCGCTGCCGGTCCGAGGTCGGCAGCGGCGGCGGCGCGCCCCACCCCTGTGTCACCTGCGCCATGGCACCGGAGCCTACGGGCCGCACCCGATCACCGCGCGGGTCCGGGCCCGTCGTCGTCGGGGGTGCGGCAGCACCGCTCGAGCCACAGCGCGCCGCCCACCAGCACCAGCGCGGAGAGGAGCCCGACCGTGCCCGCGACGGCGTCGCCGGCCGCCGCGGCGATCTCCGCCGAGCGCGGCAGGGCGTGCACCAGCAGCCCGGCCCACGCCCCGGCCATGATCGCCCCGGCCGTCGAGGAGGCCCGGGCGACGAGCACCGCCCGCGCCGCCACCAGCGGTGGCACCGGGGTCGTGCCCGGCCGCCGCTCGATCCGCGCCCGCAGCGCGCGCCCGCCGAGCGCCTCGGCGACGCCGAGCACCGCGAGCGTGGCCCCGGCCGCGGCGGGGATCGAGGGCAGCGAGCCGTAGGTGAGCCGGACCAGCAGGTTCGCGACGACGGCGGCGACGAGCGCGGCGATCAGCAGGTCGCGCGGCCGCGTGGCGGTCACGAGGGGGCCGCTCACCGCTGCGTCCCCCTCACAGCGCCGGCCCCGGCCGCATCCCGTCCTCGGCGTCCGGTCCGAGCGCGGCCAGCAGCGCCGCGACCGGGCCGTGCCCGGGCAGCACCGCGTCGGGCTCGACGTCGAGCCAGGGACGCAGCACCGTGGCCCGCTCCGGCGTGCCGGGGTGCGGGAGCAGCAGGTCGGGGTGGGTGCTCTCGACCGGCCCGTCGTCGTCGGTGACCGTGACGACGTCGACGTCGAGCGTCCGCGGGCCCCACCGGACCTCCCGCACCCGGCCGGACGCGTCCTCCAGCGCCTGGCCGCGGCGCAGCCACTCCCACGCGTCGGCGCCCGGGTCGTCGACGACGATCACGGCGTTGAGGAAGTCGTCCTGGTCGACCCCGCCCCACGGCGCCGTCTCGTAGACCGGGGAGACCCCGACGAGCACATGGGCGAAGCCGGAGACCGCGGCCCGGAGGTGCGCGATCCGGTCGCCCAGGTTGGAGCCCAGGGAGAGCACCGCACGACTCACGACCGGGACCGCCGCGCCACCACCGCCACGTCGGCGAACTCCAGCGGGATGGGCGCCTGCGGCTTGTGCAGCACCACCTCGACGGCCCCCACGCGCGGGTCGGTGAGCACGTCGTCGGCGATGCGGGCGGCGACGGTCTCGATGAGGTCGCACGGCTCGCCGCCGACGATCTCCGCGGCGCGCTGCGCGAGCTCGCCGTAGTGCAGCGTGTCGGCGAGGTCGTCGGACGCGGCGGCCGGGGCGAGGTCCATCCACACCGTGACGTCGACGACGAAGTCCTGGCCGTCGCGCCGCTCGTGGTCGAACACGCCGTGGTGGCCGCGGACCCGCAGGCCGCGCAGCTCGATGCGGTCGCCGCCGTGCACGTCGGGCCCGGGTGCGGGGCTCACGAGTGCGGGTTGGCCGGGGGCCCGGTCCGGGCCCGGGAGGCGCCGAGCTGCCAGGCGGACGCCACGGCGACGGCGTCCATGCTCGCGTCGACGTCGTGCACCCGGACCCCCCACGCGCCGGCGTGCGCGGCGAGCGCGGTGATCGCCGCGGTGGCGCCGTCGCGGCCCGGGGTCGGGCGGGGCGCGCCGTCGGCGTCGGCCAGCAGCTCGCCGAGGAACCGCTTGCGCGAGGCCCCGACCAGCACGGGGAAGCCGAGCGCGACGAGCACGTCGAGCCGGCGCAGCAGCGCCCAGTTGTGCGCGGCGTTCTTGGCGAACCCGAGCCCGGGGTCGAGCACGAGCAGGCCCGGGTCGACGCCCGCGAGCACCGCGGCGTCGGCGCGCGCGACCAGCTCGGCGCGCACCTCGCCGATCACGTCCTCGTAGGAGGCCAGCTCGCTCATCCGGTCGCTGTGCCCGCGCCAGTGCATGAGGATCCACGGCACCCGCGCCGACGCGACGACGGCGGCCATCCGCGGGTCGGCGAGGCCGCCCGACACGTCGTTGACCAGGGTGGCGCCCGCCTCGACGGCCGCCTCGGCCACGGCGGCCCGGGTGGTGTCGACGCTGACCCGCACGCCCTCGGCGACGAGGTCGCGGATCACCGGGACCACGCGCTCGGCCTCGGTGGCGGGGTCGACGCGGCCGGCACCGGGGCGGGTCGACTCGCCCCCGACGTCGACGAGATCGGCGCCGGCGTCGCGCATGGCGACCCCGTGGGCGACCGCGTGCTCGCGGTCGACGTACCGGCCGCCGTCGGAGAAGGAGTCGGGCGTGACGTTGAGGACGCCGAGCACGGCGCAACGCCCGGGGTGCGGCAGGTGCATGGCCCTCAGGTACCCCGGATCAGCGAGTACGCCTCGGCACGTGAGGAGGGCGACGTCTGGAACAGCCCCCGCACCGCCGAGGTCATCGTGCGCGAGCCGGGCTTGCGGATGCCGCGCATGCCCATGCAGAGGTGCTCGGCCTCCATCACGACGATGACGCCGCGGGGGGCGAGCTTGCGCACGAGCGCGTCGGCGACCTGCCCGGTGAGCCGCTCCTGCACCTGCGGGCGCCGCGCGTAGAGGTCGACGACCCGGGCGATCTTGGACAGACCGGTGACCCGCCCGTTCTCGCCCGGGATGTAGCCGACGTGCGCCATGCCGTGGAACGGCACGAGGTGGTGCTCGCACGTGCTGAACATCGGGATGTCCTTGACGAGGATCAGCTCGCGGTGCGACTCGTCGAAGGTCTTCTCGAGCACGGCGTCCGGGTCGGTGTAGAGCCCGGCGAAGATCTCCTCGTAGGCCCGGGCGACGCGCGCGGGCGTCTCCCGCAGGCCCTCGCGGTCGGGGTCCTCCCCGACCGCGATCAGCAGCTCCCGCACGGCGGCCTCGGCCCGCGCGCGGTCGACGACCGGGCGGCCGTTCGTTCCGGCCGCGGTGCCGAGCACGCCCCCGGGGATCCCGGCGCTCAGCGCTGACCCCCGTGGTCGGGGTCGGCGTCGTCGGCGGGCGGGGCGGGGTGCCCGTTGCCGTGGGCCGCGCCGTGGCCGTTGCCGGTTCCGTTGCCGTTGGTGCCCGGGACGTCGCCGGTGCCGTTGCCCGTGGTCGGGCGGTCCCACGGCGGGGCGACGGGGGGCTGCTGCTGCGGCGGCTGCCACTGGCCGGCCGGCGGCCAGGTCTGGCCGGTCGGCGTGGTGGCGGGGCGCCAGTCCGGCGGGGCGCCGTAGTTGTGCGGCACCGACGTCGGGCGGCCGTCCTGCGGCGGCACCGGGGTGCCCCAGGCCTGGTGCGGGGTCGACGGCTGGTGGGCCGGGAACCCGCCCGGGTAGCCGCCGCCCTGCGGCCCGGGGGCGGGCGAGCCGCCGTTGGGGCCGGGAGCCGGGACGCCGTGCGGCGCGCCGCCGGGGAACGAGCCGACGGGCGTGGGCTCGCGGGTGGGCTCGGCGTGCGGCGGCCAGGGCTCGCCGCGCTCCTTGGCGCGCTCGGCCGGGGTGAGGATCGGCGGCTTGTCCGACGGGGTGCGCCCGCCGAAGTCGTTGAACGCGGTGATCCGCGGCCGCTTCTCGACCTTGTCGAAGATGCGCTCGAGGTCCTTGCGGGTGAGCGTCTCCTTCTCCAGCAGCTCGAACACCAGCTCGTCGAGGACGTCGCGGTAGCTGTTGAGGATGTCCCACGCCTCGGTGTGCGCGGCCTCGATCAGCTTGCGCACCTCCTCGTCGATCTCGTGGGCGACCTCGAGCGAGTAGTCGGCCTTGTTGCCCATCGAGCGGCCCAGGAACGGGTCGCCCTGCTCCTGGCCGTAGCGGACCGCACCCAGGCGGGCGCTCATGCCGTACTCGGTGACCATCGCGCGGGCGATCTTCGTGGCCTGGTCGATGTCGGAGGACGCGCCGGTCGTGGGCTCGTGGAAGACGAGCTCCTCGGCCGAGCGGCCGCCCATCGCGAACACCAGGCGCCCGATCATCTCCGAGCGCGTCATCAGGCCCTTGTCGTCCTCGGGCACGACGAGCGCGTGCCCGCCGGTGCGCCCGCGGGGCAGGATCGTGAGCTTGTAGACCGGCTCCAGGTCGGGCATGGCCCACGCGGCGAGCGCGTGCCCGCCCTCGTGGTAGGCCGTGATCTTGCGCTCCTGCTCGGAGATGATCTTGCCCTTGCGGCGCGGGCCGCCGACGACGCGGTCGACGGACTCCTCCAGCGCCGCCCCGTTGATCAGCGTGGCGTTCTCGCGCGCGGTGAGCAGCGCGGCCTCGTTGATGACGTTGGCCAGGTCGGCGCCGGACATGCCGACCGTGCGCTTGGCGAGCGAGTCGAAGTCGACGTCGGGCGCGAACGGCTTGCCCGCGGCGTGCACCTGCAGGATGGCGCGGCGGCCGGCCAGGTCGGGCGCGCCGACCGGGATCTGGCGGTCGAAGCGGCCCGGGCGCAGCAGCGCGGGGTCGAGGATGTCGGGGCGGTTCGTGGCGGCGATGAGGATGATGCCGCCGCGGGCGTCGAAGCCGTCCATCTCGACGAGGAGCTGGTTGAGCGTCTGCTCGCGCTCGTCGTGACCGCCGCCCAGGCCGGCGCCGCGCTGGCGGCC
This sequence comes from Pseudonocardia broussonetiae, assembly GCF_013155125.1. Lineage (NCBI taxonomy): Bacteria > Bacillati > Actinomycetota > Actinomycetes > Pseudonocardiales > Pseudonocardiaceae > Pseudonocardia > Pseudonocardia broussonetiae. The sequence continues at coordinate 1,645,531 of NZ_CP053564.1, forward strand.
GACCGCGTCGATCTCGTCGACGAAGATGATGCAGGGGCTGTTCTGCTTGGCCTGCTCGAACAGGTCGCGCACGCGGGACGCGCCGACGCCGACGAACATCTCGACGAAGTCGGAGCCCGAGATCGTGTAGAACGGCACGCCCGCCTCACCGGCCACGGCGCGCGCGAGCAGCGTCTTGCCGGTTCCGGGCGGCCCGTAGAGCAGCACGCCCTTCGGGATCTTCGCGCCGAGCGCCTGGTAGCGCTGCGGGTTCTGCAGGAAGTCCTTGATCTCGTAGAGCTCCTCGACGGCCTCGTCGGCCCCCGCGACGTCGCCGAACGTGGTCTTCGGCATGTCCTTGTTGAGCTGCTTGGCCTTCGACTTGCCGAAGGACATGACCCGGTTGCCGCCGCCCTGGGCGTTGTTCATCATCCAGAACAGGACCAGCAGCACGAGGCCGAGCGGGATCAGGTAGATCAGCATCGTGGTCAGGAACGAGTCCTGGCGCACGGCGACGTTGAACGCGGGCCCGTTGGGCGCGTTCTGCAGGGCCTGCACGATCCGGTCGCTGGTCTGCACCGGGTACTGGGTGAGGATCTCGCTGCTGCCGTCGACGGGCTGGGCGAGCGTGAGGCGCAGGCGCTGCTCGCGGTCCTCGACCAGGGCCTCGGTGACGTTGCCGGAGTCGATCTGCGCGAGCGCCACCGACGTGTCGACGCGGGTGTAGCCGCGCGTGTCGTCGAAGAGCAGGCTGAAGGTGAAGTAGACCAGGACCGCGACGAGGATCCAGATCAACGGGTTGCGGAGCAGGCGCTTGCGGTCCATGCAGCTTCGGCCTGAGGCGGCCTTCACCCTCCCTGGTGAGAAACTCCCTGCCAGGGAGCCGCGTCCGCGGCGTGCGCGGCGCGACCGGCCCTGATCCGACCAGGGTAGCGGTCGGGAGGCCGTGCTGCGCCGGGACTGCTGGACGGTGCTCGTCGACAGGGTCTGTGAGTTGTCAACGAGCGCCGGACGGGCGATGTTCCCGGTCACCCGTACAGGGGGGTAACGCGCGCCACGTCGCGCTCGTTAAGTTCCCCGCGGGCGTGTGACGGGCACAGGCGCGCCGACGACGGGGGTTCGTGCATGAAGGTCAGCAAGCGGGGGCCCGCGGTGTTCGCCGCGGCGTCCTGCGTCGTCGCGATCGCCGTCGCCGTCGCCCCCACGGCCACGGCCGCCCCTCCCGCCCTCGCGCTGCCCGCCGCCGCGTCCGCGCCGGCCGACTGGGCGCCCGCGGGCGAGGCCGCGATCACCCCCGGCGTGATGACCGAGACCGTGGGTGGCGGGGCCTGCACCAGCAACTTCGTCTTCACCAGCGGTGACCGCACGTTCCTCGGCCAGGCCGCGCACTGCGCGGGCACCGGCGAGGCGACCGAGACGAACGGCTGCGACTCGGGCACCGGCCCGCTCGGCACGGCCGTCACGATCCGCGCCGCCGACGGCACCGCGCGCACCGGCACGCTGGCCTACAGCTCCTGGGTCGCGATGCAGGAGAACGGCGAGGCCGACCCCGACACGTGCCAGTTCAACGACTTCGCGCTCGTCGAGCTCGCGCCGGAGGACGCCGCCGACGTCAACCCGAGCCTCCCGTTCTTCGGCGGCCCGGTCGGCCTCGACACCGACGGCCTCCCCGCCGGCGAGCAGGTCTTCACCTACGGCAACTCGCCGCTGCGCCTGGGCATCCAGGAGCTCAGCCCCAAGGCGGGCGTGAGCGCGGGCGACACCGGCGGCGGCTTCAGCCACGAGGTCTACACGGTCACCCCGGGCGTGCCCGGTGACTCGGGCAGCGGCTTCCTCGACGGCGACGGCGACGCGGTCGGCCTGCTCTCCACGCTCAACCTGGCCCCGCTGCCGGTGAGCAACGGCGTCTCCGACCTGGCCCTCGCGCTGGCCTACGCCAACGAGTTCGGCGGCGTCGGGCCGGTGGAGCTGGTGCTGGGCACCGAGCCGTTCACGCCCCTGCCCGAGGGCGTGCCGCTCGCGGCGGTCGCCCCGCCGGCCGGGCCGCCGGTGGGCGACGTCTGACGCAGTCTCTCCCTCCCCACCTCGGGGTTCAGGAAAGCCACGTTCACGCCCGCAGAGGGCAGGAACGTGGCTTTCCTGCGTCGGGGGTCGGGGGTCGCGGGGGTCGGGGGGCTCCGCCGCCGCGCCGTGTCCCGCGCGGGCGCCGTGCCGGGTTCCGCGCACCTCCTGGCGTCCCGCATGCGTCTGGACGTGCGCGGGTGGCCGGCGGGTGCGCAGCTCGGGAGTGCTGGAGCAGTGATCGCCGGGAGTGCGACGTGGGAGTCGCTGCGGGGGCCGTGACGGCGCGGTCTTGGTGATCACGGGCGCCCGTTCCGGGTGCCTCGCTCGCGCCGCCGCTGCGTGCGTTGACGTTCGGCTGCGCCGTCGCGCTCACCCGCCGGCCGCGCACCTGGTGCACCGGCTGGGTAACCGGCGCCCTTCTCCGCCGATCCGCGCACCTCCTGGCGTCCCGCGTACGTCTGGACGTGCGCGGACGGCCGGCGGGTGCGCAGCTCGGGCGTGTTGGGGCAGTGATCGTCGGGAGTGTGACGTGGAGGTCCCGGTGGAGACCGTGGTGGCGCGGTCTCGGTGATCACGGGCGCCCGCCTCCGGGCTGACCGGCGGGCCGGTGTGCAGCTCGGGGCGTGGGGGCGGTGATCGTCGGAAGTGTGACGTGGAGGTCCCGGTGGGGGCCGTGGTGGCGCGGTCTCGGTGATCAACCCCGACCGGCGGCCCGGGTCGAGCCGGTGCCGCCCACCCCGCGCTCCGGGCGCTCCCCCACCGCGCACTCCTGGCGTCCCGCGCACGTGCGTGGCCGGCCGGCGGGTGCGCGAGCCCGACGGTGCGTCAGGCGTACACCGACGGGTCGAGGGTGCCGATGTAGGGCAGGTCGCGGTAGCGCTCGGCGTAGTCGAGGCCGTAGCCCACGACGAACTCGTTGGGGATGTCGAAGCCGACGTACTTCACCGGCACCTCGACCTTCACGGCGTCGGGCTTGCGCAGCAGCGTGCACACCTCCAGCGACGCCGGCCCGCGCGACTCGAGGTTCTTGAGCAGCCACGACAGCGTGAGGCCGGAGTCGATGATGTCCTCGACGATGAGCACGTGGCGGTTCGCGATGTCGCGGTCGAGGTCCTTGAGGATCCGCACGACCCCCGACGACGACGTGGACGAGCCGTACGAGCTCACGGCCATGAACTCCAGCTGCACCGGCAGCGGCAGGGCGCGGGCGAGGTCGGTCATGAACATCACGGCGCCCTTGAGGACGCCGACGAGCAGCAGGTCGGAGTCGCGTCCCAGGCCGGAGCAGCACTCCGCGTAGTCGCGCCCGACCTCCTGCGCCAGCTCCGCGGTCTTCTCGCGGATGGCCTGCTCGGTGACCAGCGTGGATGCGATGTCACCGTCGTACACGGCGGAGGACCTCCTGCGGTTGGCGATCGTCAGCGCGCCCACTGCGCCGGGCGCAGCACGAGCCTGCCACGCGCGCGGACCAGCTCCAACCCTCCCGGCAGCGCGGGACCCGATCGGTCCGGGCCGCGGGCGGCGAGCGCGTCGGCGCCGTGCAGGTGCTCCGCCGTGAGACCGGTGACGCCCGCGCCCAGCAGCCACGCGCGCAGCACCCGGCGGCGCACGGCGGGCGGGGCGGCGGCGACGGGGTCGAGCGCGAGGTCGTCGCCGGTGGCGGCCCGGGCGAGCAGGGCGTCCGCGACGGCCGTCAGCGCCTCGTCGTCCTCCCGCAGCTGCGCGGCCGTGCGGGCGAGCGCCTGCGCCACCCCGCCCGCGAGGACGTCCTCCAGGAGCGGCAGCACCTCGTGGCGCAGGCGCACGCGGGTGAAGCGGGGGTCGGCGTTGTGCGGGTCGTCCCAGACGGGGAGGCCCTGCGCCGCGCAGGCCGCCCGGGTCGTCGTGCGCCGGACGTCGAGCAGCGGGCGCAGCCACGGGTCGTCCCACGCGCGCATGCCGGCCATCGACCGCGCTCCCGACCCGCGGCCCAGCCCGAGCAGCACGGTCTCGGCCTGGTCGTCGAGGGTGTGGCCGAGCAGCACGGGCGCGTCCGGGTGCGGCCGGGCCGCACGCAGCGCGGCGTAGCGGGCGGTGCGGGCGGCGGCCTCGGTGCCGCCGGGTCCGCGGACCTCGACGCGGTGCACCTGCGCCCGCGCCCCCATCGCCGTCAGCCGGGCGGCGACCGCGGCGGCGACGCCGGCCGACCCGTCCTGCAGCCCGTGGTCGACGACGGCGGCGTGCACCTCGTCGTGGACGCCCAGCGCGGCGGCGACGAGGGCGAGGGAGTCGGCGCCACCGGAGCACGCGACGAGCACGGGCACCCCGCGGTGCGGGAGCAGCGCCCGCCGGACCGCGCCGCGGACCTCGGTGACGGCGTCACGGGCGGGCGGGGGCACGGCTCACGGTCCCACGGGCGCGCACGCTCCTCCGAGCGCGCGCGGCCCCACGGGGGGTCAGGGGCGCACGCGGGCCAGCCACGCGCCCGGGTCCTCCAGCTCCGACCGCAGCGGCAGCGTCTCCGGGCTCGTCCAGACCCGGTTGAAGCCGTCCATCCCCGCCGCCAGCACCACGTGCCGGGTGAAGGCGGCGCCCACGGCGTACTGCTTGACCTTCGCGTCGACGCCCAGCAGCGCGCGCAGCACCCGGTCGACCAGGCCGCCCCCGCGGCGGCGGGCGGTGAACCGGCGGCGGATGGTGGCGACGCTGGGCACCACCTCGGGCCCCGCGGCGTCCATGACGTGGTCGGCGTGGCCCTCCAGCAGCGTGGTGAGGGCGAGCAGGCGGTCGAGCACCATGCGCTGCTCGGGACCCTGCAGCAGTTCGACGAGGGCGAGGGCGTCGCCGCGCGAGTCGCGCAGCGCGCGCACGGCGTCGGGCAGGCGATCGGCCAGGCCGCCGACGCTGTCGCCGGGCGAGATCGACAGCAGCCGGCCCACCTCCCCGGCGAAGTGGTCGCGCAGCCACGGCACGGCGGTGAACTGCAGCCGGTGCGTGGCCTCGTGCAGGCAGACCCACATCCCGAAGTCGGCGGACGGCACGTCGAGCGCCTGCTGCGCCGCGTGCACGTTGGGGGCGACGAGCAGCAGCCTGCCGCCGTCGTCCGGGCCGCCGAACGGGTCGTACTGGCCCAGCACGCGCCCGCCGAGGTAGGCGAGGACCCCACCGATCTGCAGGCCCGCCGTGCGCGCGGTGACGGCGCGGGCGAACCGGGGGGTGGCGGGCAGCCGGGCGCCGTCGGTCAGCGACCGCATGCCCTCGACGGCCGCGAGCGCCCACGCGGGACGGTCGACGACGTCGGCGGGCAGCAGCGGCAGACCCGCGCCCAGCCCGGTGACGTCGCGGACGTGCCCCTCGGCGACGGCCGCGTCGGACCGCAGCCGCGCGACGAGCTCGGTGGCCTCGGCGATCGTCGCCTGGGGTCCGGGGGACGCCAGCCTCGCCGCGGTGCGGGCGGCGAGCCGCCAGTCGACGGGCAGCCCCTGCTCGGTGGCCGCGCCGTTGTCCTCGATCGTCTGTCCCACCCGATCCACGCTACGCACCGTCAGGTGCAGCCGCAGCCACTCAGCTCGGCGGCCAGCGCGTCGAGGCGTGGCCGCACGGTCGCGGGCGACGCCCCGTTCGACATGAACGCGAAGACGAGCAGCCGCCCGTCGGCGTCGGTGACCAGGCCCGCGAGGCTGCTGACGTTCGTCAGCGTGCCGGTCTTGGCCCGCACCAGCCCGCGCCCCGGCGACGACGGGGCCCCGGCGCCGAACCGGTCGTCGAGCGTGCCGTCGCCGCCCGCCACCGGGAGGCCGGTGACGAGCGGGCGCAGGAAGTCGGTGTCGCGGTCGCCCTCGGCCGGGGTGGCCGCCGCGGTGAGCAGCGTGCCGAGCACGCGGGCGGGCACCTCGTCGTCGGTGGAGAGCCCGCTGCCGTCGACGAGGACGGCGCCCGACGGGTCGAACCCGGCCTGGGTGAGCGCGGCGAGGGTCTGCTCGGCGGCGCCGGCGAACGTCGGCTGCCCGCCCCGCGCGATCGCGACCTCGCGGGCCAGCGCCTCGGCGAGCACGTTGTCCGAGGTGCGCATGACGTGCTCGACGAGCTCGCTGAACGGCGCCGACGTGACCGAGCCGAGCCGCTGGGCGTCGGGGGCGGCGGTGCCCTCCTCGACGTCGTCGGCGCCGAGCAGCCGGGCCAGCGCCCGTCCGGCCTCCGCGGCGGGCTCGGTGGTGCGGGGGCCGTCCTGCAGCGTCGGGTCGGCGCGGCCGCCGTCGAGCATGAGCGGCACGATCGGGGCGACGAACCCGGCGCCGACGTCGGCCGGGTCCCAGCCGGGGGCCGAGGTGGGGCCGTCGTAGCGGCTGGTGTCGACGACGACCGTGTCGATCGGTCCGGGCATCGCCTGCTGCACCTCCGCGGCGAGCTCGGCCAGCCGCGCGGCGCCGGGGTAGGTGCCGTCCTCGCCCTCGGGGAGCGCGGTGAGCGTCGGGTCGCCGCCGCCGACCAGCACGACGCTGCCCGGCTCCGCCCCGGCGACGACGCGCGTGACGAAGCCGTCGGTGGGGTTGAGCGTCAGCAGCGCGGCGGCGGCCGTGAGGATCTTCGCGGTGGAGCCGGGCACCAGCGCGCGGTCGGCGTCGGAGGCCCACAGGACCTCGCCGGTGACGGGGTCGAGGACGGTGCCGGTGAAGCGGCCCGGCATCTCCTCGACGGCCGGGCCGAGCGCCGCCTCCAGCCCGGCGGTGGTCGGCGGCGGTGCGGTGGCGGCCAGCGGGCCCAGCGCGGGCACCGGCTCCGTGGGCTCGAGGGCGGCCGGCGCGCCGGTCAGCCCGAGGTCGGAGACGAGAGTCGGGGCCGTCAGCGAGACGGCGCTGCCCACTCCGCCGGCCAGCACGAGCACGGTGAGCACCGCGACCGCCCGTCGCACTCCGCGACCGGGTACGCGCAGCGTGTCACCGATCCGGCCCCCGAAACCCACGCCAACCTCCTCGTCGGCCCCACCCGGTGGGTGGGTGCGCAACAGCACTGTCGGCCGGTCACGTCCACGGGGAGGCGGTCCCCCACACTAGAGGGGTCCGACGTACAGCCGTTCCCGAACCTCAGGAGAGTACCCCAGTGGACTTCGACGTCACCATCGAGATCCCCAAGGGCGGGCGCAACAAGTACGAGGTGGACCACAAGACCGGGCGGATCCGCCTGGACCGCACGCTGTTCACCGCCACCCAGTACCCCGCCGACTACGGCTTCATCGACGACAGCCTGGGCGAGGACGGCGACCCCCTCGACGCGCTGGTGCTCGTCCGCGAGCCCACGTTCCCGGGCTGCATCATCCTGTGCCGCGCGATCGGCATGTTCCGGATGAAGGACGAGATGGGCGGCGACGACAAGGTGCTGTGCGTGCCGTCGGTCGACCCCCGCCAGGAGCACCTGCGCGACATCCACCACCTCGCCGAGTTCGACCGCGCCGAGATCCAGCACTTCTTCGAGATCTACAAGGAGCTCGAGCCCGGCAAGAGCGTCGAGGGCGCCACGTGGGTGGGCCGCGCCGACGCCGAGCGCGAGGTCCGGGCGTCGTGGAAGCGCGCCCAGGACGCCGCGGCGGCCGAGGCCGAGGGCGAGCCCACCGGCCACTGAGCCTGCGAACGACGGACGGCCCCCTCCGCGGAGGGGGCCGTCCGTCGTCTGCGGGCTACTCGGCCGCGTGCGCCCCGTGCCGCGGGGCCAGCGGGCCCTCCTCCTCGGACAGGCCGAGCAGGTCCTGGACCTGGCGCGGGCTCAGGCCCTGCGCGACGAGCTCCTCGGACGCCCCGTCGAGCTCGGCGGTGCGCACCTCCAGCTCGCGGCGCGCGTGCCGCACGGCGTCGCGCGCCCGCTCGGCCGTGGCCACGACGGTGAGCGCGCGGGTCGGGTCGGGCAGCAGCATCGCGAGGAGCCGGTCACGGGCGTCGGTGCCGGCCGGGGCGGGCTCGGCCGGCGGAGCGACCTGCTCGGTGCGCGGCTCGGCGAGCACGCCCACCGCGGCCGAGCCGCTGCCGCTGCCGTTGGCACTGCCGTTGCCGCTGCCGTTGCCGTTGCCGTGCACGGACCCGTTGCCGTTCACCGGGTGGGCACCCGCGGTGATCGCCGCGCCGTGCACCGGGCGCGGCGCCGTCGCGGGGCCCTCGGGGCCCTCGGGGACGTCGTCGGCCGGGGCCGGGACCGCGTCCGGTCCGCCCTCCGCGGCCGCCGCCGCGGCAGCGGCGACCTCGTCGTTGCGGGCGTCGACGCCCGACCGGGTGCGCAGCGGCACCTCCTTCATCATGATCACCGCGAACAGCCCGAGGACCAGCACCGCGGCGGCGCCGAGGAAGACGACGCTCATCGAGCCCGCGAAGCCGTCGAGGATCGGGCGGGCCAGCACCGGGTCGGCCGTGGCGAGGAACGACGAGTCGTCGAGCGACAGCCCGCCGCCGCCCTGCAGGCCCTGGAGGATCGGCGCGTTGGCGGGGTTGGCCAGCACGGCCGGGTCGGTGAGCGCGGCCTGGAAGGCCGGGGTGCCGGCGGCGGCGCGGAAGTTGTCGGCGACCCGCCCGCCCAGGACGCTGAACAGCACGGAGATGAACACCGCGGTGCCCAGCGTGCCGCCCATCTGCCGGAAGAACGTGGCCGACGCGGTGGCGACGCCCATGTCGCGCGGTGCCGCGTCGTTCTGCACGGCCAGCGTCAGCGGCTGCATGTTGCCGCCCAGGCCCCAGCCGATCACGACCATGATCAGCGCGACCTGCCAGTACGGGGTGTCGACGCCGATGAACGACAGCGCGCCGATGCCGAGGATCATCAGCGAGAGGCCGATGATCGGCCAGATCTTGTAGCGGCCGGTGCGGGAGATCATCTGCCCGGAGAAGACCGACATGCTCATGATACCGAGCACCAGCGGCAGCGTCTGCAGGCCGGCCTCGGTGGGCGTCGACCCCTTGACGATCTGCAGGTACAGCGGCAGCAGCGCGAGCGCGCCGAACATCCCGATGCCCGCGATGAAGCCGGCGACCGAGCCCCAGGCGAACACGCCGCTGCGGAACATCCGCAGGGGCAGCAGCGCGTCGTCGCCGATGCGCCGCTCCAGCAGGACGAACGCGACGATGCCGAGCACGCCGACGGCGTAGCAGGCGATCGAGCGCCCGGAGTCCCACCCCCAGATCCGGCCCTGCTCCGCGACGATCAGCAGCGGCACCAGGCCGACGACGAGCGCGAGCGCGCCGGGCCAGTCGATGCGGTGCGAGCGCTTGGTGTGCGGGACGTTCAGGACCTTGGTGACGACGGCCAGCGCGAGGATGCCGAGCGGGACGTTGATGAGGAAGACCCAGCGCCACCCGGTGATGCCGAGGATCTCGGCCTGGCCGGCGAAGAAGCCGCCCGCGACCGGGCCGAGCACGCTCGACGTGCCGAAGACGGCGACGAAGTAGCCCTGGTACTTGGCGCGCTCACGGGGCGCGACGATGTCGCCGATGATCGTCAGGGCCAGCGAGAACAGGCCGCCGGCGCCGAGTCCCTGGATCGCCCGGAACGCGGCGAGCTGGTACATCGACGTGGCGAACGTGCACGCGATCGAGCCGAGGACGAAGATCCCGATGGCGATGAGGAACAGCGGCTTGCGGCCGAAGATGTCGGACAGCTTGCCGTAGAGCGGCGTGGTGATCGTGGCGGTGATCAGGTAGGCGGTGGTCGCCCACGCCTGCAGGCTCAGCCCGTCGAGGTCGTCGGCGATCGTCCGGATCGACGTCGCGACGATGGTCTGGTCGAGCGCGGCCAGGAACATGCCGATCATCAGCCCGGCGAAGATCGTGAGGATCTGCTTGTGGCTGAGTGACCCGGCTGCGGTCGGCGCGGGTGCCGCGGTGGGCGCGGACATGGTTCTCCTCACGACCGGCCGGCCGCGGCGGCCGGTCCGGTGCTGATCCTGTGCTGGTTCTCGAAGTCGGTGGTGAAGCGGACGAGCAGGTCGGCGAACCGCGCGCGGTCGGCCGGGTCCCACTCGCCCATGAGCCCGGCGATGCGCTCGTTGCGGTTGCGGCGGTTCTCCTCGAAGACCCGCCTGCCCTCGTCGGTGGCAGCGAGCAGCGTGGCGCGGCCGTCCTCGGGGTCGGCCGTGCGCTCGACGAGCCCGAGCCGCACGAGCTGGGCGACCTGCCGGCTGATCGTGGACGGGTCGGAGTACACCGACTCCGCCAGCGTGCCCGCCCGCTGCGGCCCGTCCTTCACGAGGTGGACGAGCAGGATGTAGGTGGCGCGCTCGACCGCGTCGGGGTGGTCGGCCTGGTACTGGGCCTGCTTGCGCTCCAGCAGCCGGACGAGCCGGACGAGCTGGGTGCCGACGAGGTCGGCTGTGGTGATCTCCGCGTCGGAGTGCACGGGTCTTTACCTCGGGTTTGCATGCGGCATACAACAAGTTGTCGACCGCAAGCATGTACCCGCCGTCCGCGGGTCCGCAACCTGGTTGCGTGTGATCTACCCCGTCGTGAGCAGGGCGCGTCCGGCGTCGGTCGCGGTGGCGGGCTGCACCGGCACGCTGGTGTCGGGCGCCGCGACGAGACCGAGGTCGACGAGCCTGCGGGCGACGGAGGAGTCGGCGCACGCCAGCCCGTCGACGAGGAGCACGGGTTCGCACCCGCCGCGGAACTGGCAGCGCCCGGCGTCCACCGCGCGCAGCAGCGCCCGTTCTCGTCCGCTCACCGTGACCGCCACCGGCATGTCCGCCATCTCCCGACTCCTCCGGACGACTTCCGACCACCAGGGGTCGCTCTGCTACTGGAGTAGTCGCCCTGGGCCGTCCGGGTGTTTCAGGTCACGCCCGCTCGAACACCGCCGCGAGTCCCTGGCCGCCGCCGATGCACATCGTCTCCAGCCCGTAGCGGGCCTCCCGCCGGTCCATCTCGCGGGTGAGCGTGGCCAGGATGCGGCCGCCCGTGGCCCCGACGGGGTGGCCGAGCGAGATGCCCGAGCCGTGCACGTTGACGCGGTCCATGTCGGCGTCGGTGAGCTTCCACTCGCGCGTGCAGGCGAGCACCTGCGCGGCGAACGCCTCGTTCAGCTCGATGAGGTCCATGTCGGCCAGGCGCAGCGACGCGGCGTCCAGCGCCTTCGCGACGGCGGGCACCGGACCGATCCCCATCGTCGCGGGCGCCACGCCGCCCACGCCCCACGACACGAGCCGTGCGAGCGGGCGCAGGCCGAGCTCCTCGGCGCGCGCGGGGTGGGTGACGACGCAGATCGACGCCCCGTCGTTCTGGCCGCTCGCGTTGCCCGCGGTGACGGTGGCGTCGGGGTCGTCGCGGCCCAGGATCGGGCGCAGCCCCGCGAGCTTCTCCACCGAGGAGTCGGCGCGGATGTGCTCGTCGGCCTCGACGACGGTGTCGCCCTTCCGCCCCTTCACCGTGACGGGCACGATCTCGTCGGCGAACAGTCCGGAGTCGCGCGCGGCGGCCGCCCGGTGGTGGCTGCGGACGGCGAACTCGTCCTGCTCGGCGCGCGGGATCGCGTACTCGCGGCGCAGGTTCTCCGCGGTCTCCAGCATCCCGCCGGGGACCGGGAAGTTCACCCCGCCCGCGGTGACCCGCCCGCGCGCGAGCGAGTCGTGCAGCAGGACGCCGGGGCCGGCCTTCGCGCCCCAGCGCATCGACGTCGAGTAGAAGGACGCGTTCGACATCGACTCGGCCCCGCCGGCCAGCACGACGTCGGACGCGCCCGCCTGCACCTGCATCGCCGCGTAGAGCACGGCCTGCAGACCGGACCCGCAGCGGCGGTCGATCTGCAGCCCCGTGACGCTCACCGGCAGCCCGGCGTCGAGCGCGGCGACCCGGCCGATCGCGGGCGCGTCCATCGTGGGGTAGCAGTGCCCGAGGAGCACGTCGTCGACGGCGTCCGGGGGCAGACCGGTGCGGTCGAGCAGGCCGCGGATGACCGTGGCGGCCAGCTCGTGCGCCGGGACGTCGCGCAGGGACCCGCCGAAACCCCCGACGGGGGTCCGCAGCGGCTCGCAGATCACCGCCTCGCGCATCAGACGTACCGGCGGGTCAGCCACTCGGCGACGAGCGCCGGACGCTCCGCGCCCTCGATCTCGACGGTGATCTTCGTGATCACCTGCACGCCGCCGGTGACGTCGGTGACCTCGTCGAGGTCGACCACCGCGCGCACCTTGCTGCCCACCGGCACCGGGGAGGTGAACCGCACCTTGTTGAGGCCGTAGTTCACGCCCATCTTCGTGCCGTGCACCTCGAAGACCGAGGAGACGAGCGAGGGCAGCAGCGACAGGGTGAGGAAGCCGTGCGCGATCGTCGTGCCGAACGGACCCTCCTTCGCCCGCTCCGGGTCGACGTGGATCCACTGGTGGTCGTCGGTGGCGTCGGCGAACGTGTCGATCTGGTTCTGCTCGATCGTCACCCAGTCGCCCGTGCCCAGCTGCGTTCCCACCGCGGCCCGCAGGTCGTCCACTCCGTCGAAGACGCGCATCGATGCTCCCGAAGATCGGTGACTCGTGTCGGGACCACCCTGCCACGCTCCGCGCTGCTGCGGGCGGTGGTGGCGGTTACTGTCCGCGAGGCGGAAGGGCGGGTGACGACGGTGGACGGCACGGCGGGGATCGTCGACCACCTGGCCGTCCCCTACGCCCGGCCCGAGCAGCTCGCCGACCGCCTCGAGCCGGTGCTCGACACGGCGCTCGCGGCGGGCGACCCGGTGCTCGCGGTGCTGGACGGGCCCGAGCGCGACGCCCTCCGCACCCGCCTGGGGACCGCGGCCCGGCGCGTCGAGTTCGCCGCCCCGGCCGACGTCCACGCGGTCCCGGCGTTCACCGTCGCGGTGCGGTGGGCGCGGCTCGCGCGCGGGCTCGCCTCGGGGCGGGTGCTCGTCGTCGGGCAGCACCTCGACCTCCCCGGCAGCCCCGACGCGCACTGGCCGCGGCTCGACATGGCCGTCGACGTCGCCATCGCGGGCCTGCCGATCACCGTGCTGTGCCCGTGCGGGGAGTCCGACCCCACGCTGGACACGACGCACCCCCTGGTGCTCACCGCCACCGGCCGCCGCACCGGCGCCGGCTACCGGGCCCCGCTCGAGGCCGTGGTCGGGTACCCGCCGCCGCCCCCGCCCGACCTCGGGCCCAGCGCGGTCGACCTGCCCTTCGGGCTCGACGACCTGTCCGCCGTGCGCCGCCGCACCGCGGAGGCGGGGGCCGCGGCCGGGCTCGCGCCCGACCGGGTCGCCGACTTCGTCCTCGCCGTCAACGAGCTCGCCACCAACAGCGTCGAGCACGGCGCGGGCGCGGGCCGGCTTCGGGTGTGGACCGCCCCCGGCCTGCTCACGGTCGAGGTCGCCGACCACGGCCGGATGGACGTGCCCTTCCCCGGCCTGGTGCCCCCGTCGCCGACCGGGCAGCGCGGCCGCGGCCTGTGGCTCGCCTCCGAGCTCAGCGACGTCCTCGAGGTGTGGAGCGACCCGACGGGCACCGTGATCCGGGCCCGGGCCTGGTAGCGCCCGGTCGGGTCTGCGCCCGGTCGGGTCTGCGCTCAGTCCGCGATCTGCAGGATGAGCTTGCCCGTGTTCTCGCCGCGGAACAGCCTGAGCAGCGTCTCCGGGAAGTCGGCGACGCCCCCGCGCACGACGTCCTCGCGGCTGCGCAGCTTCCCCTCGCGCAGCCAGCCGCCCAGCTCGGCGGCGGCGTCGGCGTAGCGGTCGGCGTAGTCGAAGACCACGAAGCCCTCCATGCGCGCGCGGTTGACCAGCAGCGACATGTAGTTCGCCGGCCCCTGCGGGCGCTCCGTGGCGTTGTAGGTGCTGATCGCCCCGCAGATCACGACGCGGGCGCCGCGGGCCAGCCGGGCGAGGGCGGCGTCGAGGATGTCGCCGCCGACGTTGTCGAAGTAGACGTCGACGCCGTCGGGCGCGTGCGTGCGCAGCGCCCGGCCGACGTCCTCGCTGCGGTAGTCGATCGCCGCGTCGAAGCCCAGCTCGTCGACGATCCACGCGCACTTCTCCGCGCCGCCCGCGATGCCGACGACCCGGCAGCCCTTGATCTTCGCGAGCTGGCCGACGACGCTGCCCACCGCGCCCGCGGCGCCGGAGACGACGACGGTGTCGCCCTCGCGCAGCGCGCCGACGTCGAACAGCCCGAAGTAGGCGGTCATGCCGGTCATGCCCAGTACCGCGAGGTAGGTGGCCAGCGGGACGACCGTCGGGTCGACGACCAGCACGCCCGAGCCGTCGGACTCCGCGTGCTCCTGCACGCCGAACATGCCCGTGACGTGCGCTCCCTCCGGGAAGTCGGGGTGCGCCGACGCCACGACCCGCCCCGCACCGAGCGCCCGCATGACCTCGCCGATGCCCACCGGCGGCACGTAGGAGCGGCCCGCGTTCATCCAGCCGCGCATGGCCGGGTCGAGCGAGAGGTGGGTGACCCGGACGACGAACCGGCCGTCGGCGGGCGTCGGCACGGGCTCGGTCGTGTGCTCCCACACCTCGGGCGTCGGGAGGCCGTTGGGACGGGCGGCGAGGCGGACCTGGTGGTTGTCGGTCATGCCGCCCTGTCTACCCGGCCGCTCGACTCGCGGCGGTCCGGGGCGCACGATGGGCCCGTGGATCCCGTGCAGCGCTTCGGACGGGTCGTCGCGGTGCCCGATCCGCCGCTGGACCGGGCCGCGCTGGCGCTGGCCGCGGGCGCCGATCCCGGCCTCGACGCCGACCGCTGGCTCCGCGAGCTCGACCGCCTCGCCGTCGGCGTCACCTCCGTCGACTCCCTGCGCCAGCGGCTGTTCGTCGACGAGGGCTTCGGCGGCAACTCCGGCGACTACACCGACCCGCGCAACTCGCTGCTGCACCACGTCCTGGCGCGGCGGCTCGGCATCCCGATCACGCTCGCCGTCGTCACGATGGAGGTGGGGCGGCGCGCCGGCGTGCCGATGGAGGGCGTCGGGATGCCCGGGCACTTCCTCGTCCGGCCCACCGGCACGAGCCGCTACCTCGACGTGTTCGCCGGCGGCGCGGAGATCAGCGGGGCGCGGTGCGAGGAGCTGTTCCGCGGGGCCACCGGCGCGGGGCCGGACGTCCCGTTCGGGCCGCACCTGCTCACCGCCACGCCGACCCGCGCGATCCTCGTGCGGATGCTGGAGAACCTGCGAGCGGTCTACGGGGCCCGGCGCCGCGCCGCCGACCTGGAGTGGGTGCTGCGGATGCGCCTGCTGCTGCCCGGCGTCCGCCTCCTCGACGTGCTGGAGCTGGGAGAGGCCCTCGGCGACCAGGGCCGCTGGCTGGAGGGCGCGAAGCTGCTCGAGGACCGCGTCCCGTCGGCCTCGGCCGCCCACGCCGAGCGGCTGCGGACGGCGGCGAAGAGCCTGAAGGCGCACCTGAACTAGCCGCGCCCGGGGTCAGGTCGTGCGGGATCAGGTGCTGAAGCCGGGGTCCGGGCGGTTGACGGCCTTGTCGCTGTCGGGGCGCATCCGGCGCCCGAGCAGCAGGAACGGCCAGACCAGGAACTCCAGGGCCGTGAACACCAGCAGCCCGACGACGATCGCCACGGCCGGCAGCGCCACCACCGGCAGCGCGACGACCGTGACGAGCAGGACGGCGGGGAGGTCGCGGACCCAGCCGACGCGGCCGTCGCGGTCGGTGAGCGAGCCCAGCCGGACCGCGGCCCACATGAACCAGCGCAGCAGGAACGGCACGCCCAGCTCGCGCATCGCGCGGCGGAACAGCCCGTCGGCGTCGACCGCGCTGATCCGCCCGGCCGGCCGCTCCACGCGCACGAGGTGGTCGTGCAGCACCGCAGGCGCGGTGTACCGGCCGAACTTCGGCACCAGCCACACGAACACGCGCGGCACCGACGCGAAGTCGGTGCGGGTGCCCACCGGCACGACGAACCGCTCGGTGCGGCCCTGGTAGACGACCTCCTCCTCCAGGGTCCAGTCCTCGTCGTCGGCCTGCCGGACCAGCACCCGGGGGCCCGTCAGGAAGGTCATCGGGGCGCGATCCCCCAGCGGCCGGTCCAGGTCTCGCCGGGGGCGACGGTGAGCAGGCCGTCGCCGGAGTTGAGGGCGTCGGGCGGGCAGGTCATCGGCTCGACGGCCACCGCGCGGCCGCGGCCGGGGTGGTCGTCGGGGGTGAAGACCTGCACCCAGCCGAAGTCGGGGTCGGCCCACAGCTCGACGTCGCCGCCGGGGCCGGACAACCGGTGGCGCACCAGCCCGTCGACGGGCGTGCAGCCGCCGAAGGCGTGGTCGAGCTCGGTGCCGCGCAGCGCGATCTCCGGCGGCGCGACGGGCGAGGCCGACGCGACCGGCAGCCCGCCGCCCAGCGGCAGCGCGGTGGTGGCGGCGAGGTGCAGCGTGCAGTCGTCGGTGTCGGCGTCGCCCGCGCGCAGGTAGGGGTGGGCGCCGACGCCGAACGGCACCGGCTCGGTGCCCGCGTTGGTGACGGTGTGGGTGACGGTGAGGCCGTCCTCGCCCACCGCGTAGCGGACGGTCGTGGCCAGCGGCACCGGCCAGCCCGGCTGCGGGGCGACGACGGCGGCGAGCGTCACGGAGTCGGGCGTCCGCTCCTCGACCCGGTAGAAGGTGTGGCGGAGCAGGCCGTGGATCGCGTTGCCCGCGCCGGGCTCGGTGAGCGCGAGCTGCTGGGGCTTCCCGTTCCAGTGCCAGCGCCCGCCCGCCGTGCGGTTGGGCCAGGGCACCAGGACGTTGCCGGAGCCGCGGGGCGGGCGCGCGGTCTCGTCGAAGGTCTCCACGTAGGGGCGGCCGTCGACGGAAAAGGCCCGCAGCCCCGCCCCCACCTCGGTGACGACGGCCAGCGCGGCCCCGGAGCGGATCTCGAACTGCTCGCCCGTCGGCGGCATCGGCATGAGCACGCGGGCAGGCTATCCCCGGCGGTGATGGCGACGCCGGATGCGCGGTGGGGCGCGTCGTGAGGCCCTCTGCGCTTCGCGCCCGTGAGCGCTTTTCGTGGCCAGGACCACGATCGCCACTCACGAGGGCGGGAGCGCGGGTGGAGCGCTGGCGGAACCGTGATCGTCGCAAGCGCGTCGTCACGGTCGTGGCGGGGGTCGTGGTGGTGCGGTTTCGGTGATCTCGGGTCGGTGATCGTCGGGAGTGCGTCGTCAGGGTCGTTGGGAGGGCCGTGGTGGTGCGGTCCTGCTGATCTCGGGACCGTGATCGTCGGGATCGCGCCCTGGGGGTCGTCGGGCCGACCGTGGTGGTGCGGTTCCGGTGATCACCGGCGGTACCTCTGCGCTCCGCGCCCGTGAGCGGCGTCCGTGGCCAGGACCACGATCGCCACTCACGAGGGCGGGCGCGGGCGGCCCTGTGATCGTCGGGAGTGCGTCGTCACGGTCGTTGCGGGGGTCGTGGTGGTGCGGTCTCGGTGATCTCGGGTTGGTGATCGTCGGGACCGCGCCCTGAGAGTCGTCGGGGCGACCGTGGTGGTGCGGTTCCGGTGATCACCGGCGGGCGGGGTGGTTCGGGTGGCGGGGAGTTGTCGCGCCGGCCGCCTGCTCGCCCTCGACGCCGAGGCCGCCGCACTCGCCGCGGGCGTGAACTCACCGGCGGCCCTGTGATCGTCGGAAGTGCACCGTCACGGTCGTGGCGAGGGTCGTGGTGGTGCGGTCTCGGTGATCTCGGGTCGGTGATCGTCGGGAGTGCGTCGTCAGGGTCGTTGGGAGGGCCGTGGTGGTGCGGTTCCGCTGATCACCGAGCCCCCGTCCCCGTTGCCCACGGGATCCGCTCCGCACCCGTGAGCGCCCACCGTCGCCAGGACCACGATCGCCACTCACGAGCGCGGGAGCGCAGGCGGGGTGGGGCCGTGACCGTCGTCGCCGCCCCCGTCCCGGGAGGCCTCCACTCGCTACCGTGGAGCGAGTGGCCTCCTCGCGACGACTCCGCGCCCTGATCACCAACGACGACGGCATCGACTCGCCCGGGCTGTGGACGCTGGCCGCGTCCGCGCGGGACGCTGGGTTCGACGTGGTCGTGGCGGCGCCGCACGTCGACGCGAGCGGGGTGGGGGCGTCGGTGCTGTCGGTGCGGGAGGACGGCCGGGTGCGGCTGCACCCGCGGGAGATCCCCGGCCTCGACGGCGTGCCGGCGTTCGCGGTGGAGGGGCACCCGGCGTTCATCGTCACCTCCGCGGGCCGCGGCTGGCTCGACCCGGAGCCCGACGTCGTGCTGTCGGGCATCAACCTCGGCGCCAACACCGGGCACGCGGTGCTGCACTCGGGCACGGTCGGCGCGGCGCTGGCCGCCGGGCTGCAGGGCAGGCGGTCGCTCGCGGTCTCGCTCGACACGGGGTGGACGCCGCCCGAGCGGCCGCACTGGGAGGCGGCCGCGCAGGTGCTGCCCGAGGTGCTGGACCTGCTGCTCGGCACCGAGGAGGGCACCGTGCTCAACCTCAACGTGCCCGACCTGCCGCCCGCCGAGCTCGGTCCGCTGCGGGAGGCGCGCCTCGCGGCGTTCGGCATGGTGCAGGTGCGGATCGCGCAGCGCACGACCGACGGCGGCGAGGGCCTGCACATGACGTGGGACGACCGGGCCGAACCGCCGGAGCCGGGCACCGACACCGCGCTGCTGCGCGAGGGCCACCCGACGCTGACGCGGCTCGTGTCGGTCGGCGAGCGCCCCGGCGTCCTGGGGCCCGGCGTACCGACGTCGTGAGTGGCGACCGGGGCCCTGGCCCTGGTTCGCACTCACGGGCACCCCGGTGCAGGTGTGACTCAGGTCACCGGTCACCATCTCGGAATGCGTGACGCGGAGTGCAGGGCCGAATGGTCCACCCAGTTCGCCCGGACGGTGGCCGCGGAGATCCGGTCCGGCGTCCAGAGCGGCGCCCTGACCTGGGGCGAGGCCGATCAGCTGCTCGCCAGGCTCCGGGTGCTCGTCGACCAGGCCCTCGACCTGCCGAGCATGGCGGTCTGACCCGCGTCGTCGCGGTCAGTGTCGTCGCGGTCAGTGCTCGTCGGCGCCCGTCAGCTCGTGCTCCATCGCGTCGGCCACGTCGACGACGAGCCGGAACGAGCGGTCGAAGCCGTCGAGCGCGGTGTCGAGCAGCGGGATCGAGTGCCGGAACAGCACCAGCCCGTTCTCGACGACCAGCCCACCGGTGACGGGCGCGGCGGCGCGCTCCAGCGCCAGGGCCAGGTCGATCTGCCCGATGCGGCCCACCGGCGAGGTGATCTGCGCCCACGGGTGGTGGTCCTCGCCGGTGACCAGGCGGACGGCGACGATCTGCGTGCGCTCGCCCGTGGTCGGCAGGTTGAACCACAGCTCGCCCTCGCGCTGGCGCATGATCTCGTAGCGCACCCGCACGAAGGACCCGAGGTCGTCCCAGCTCGCCATGCGTCGGACCGTACCGCCCGCCGGAGTCAGGTCTGCAGCTGGTCGACGGGCGCTCGGTCGTCGGTCAGCACGGGGGCGCCGACGGCCCGCTGACGCGTGGCGGCGTCGTCGAGGACCGAGTCCGGTTCGCCGCGCGCGGCGGACGACGCGGCCAGCGCGGCCAGGTCCGGGGCCCGGTCCGACGCCAGGAGCACGGCGTTGCCGCCGCCGCCCGGCACGAGCTGGTCGGGCCGCACCATCAGTGCGACGGTGACGAACCGGTCGGCGACGGTGGCGATCTCGGCGTCGAGCAGCGCGAGCGGGTCGCGGTCGATGATGTTGAGGACGTAGAGGCCACCGGGGCGCAGGACGCGGCGCACCTCGTCGACGAACTCCGTGGTGGCCAGGTGCCAGGGCACCGAGCGGGCGCCGAACGCGTCGCCGACGACGACGTCGGCGGAGTTCGCGGGCAGCCGGGCCAGGGTCGTGCGGGCGTCGCCGACCTGGATCTCCGTGTCCGGGATCTCGTCGACGCCGAGCTCGCGGCGCCCGAGGTCGACGACGCCCTGGTCGACCTCCAGCACCGTCGACGTGCTGCCCGGGCGGGTCGCGGCGAGCCAGCGCGGCATCGTGAAGCCGCCGCCGCCCACGTGGACGACGTCGAGCGGCTTCCCGGCGGGGTACGCGGCGTCGATCGCGCCCCCGAAGCGCTGCGTGTAGGCGAACTCGAGGTGCGCGGGGTCGGCGCGGTCGACGTAGGAGTGGCGCAGGTCGTCGAGGACGAGGACCTGGCCGCTCGCGTTCTCCGGGTCGGCGTCGACGCGGGCGCAGTAGTAGACGGTGTCGGCGTCGCAGCGCCCCGGCACGGCCACGAGCGCGACGGCGAGCAGCACCGCGGCGACCGTCGTGCGCGTGACCTCGGCCCGCCGCGCCGCCCCGGCCACCGTGGCCGCGAGGACGAGGCAGGCCAGCGCCGTGACCAGCAGGATCGCCGTGACCGGCAGGAACGTGACGAGGACGAACCCGGTGAGGAACGTGCCCGCGAGCGAGCCGATCGTGCCGGCGGCCGACAGCTCGCCGATCACCGTGCCCGACCCGTCGACGCCCGTCAGCCGGGCCCGCGTGACGGCCGGCGTGACCATCGCCAGCGCCGTGACCGACACCAGCGTCGACGCCGCCACCAGCAGGATCGCCGCCACCGGACCGGGGCCGAGCGCCGGGCCGAGCAGCCGCACCAGCGGCCGCACGGCCAGCACCCCGAGCCCGCCGACGGCCAGCGCGCCCGCCGCCACCCGCCGCGGCGGGAAGACGTCGGCCCACCGCCCGCCCAGCGAGGCGCCCGCCGCGATCCCGGCGAGCGCCACCCCGATGACGGCGGTGGTCGACTCCAGCGTCAGCCCGACGTAGGGCGCGACGAGCCGCGTCGCCAGGGTCTCGACGACGAGGATCGCGGCGCCGCTGACCAGGACGACGAACCGGGCGAACCGTGCATTCACCCGCTCATCCTCGCCTCTCTCCCGGGCCGCCGCGCGGGCGGGCTACAGCCCCAGCTGGCGCGCGATCAGCATGCGCTGGACCTCGCTCGTGCCCTCGCCGATCTCCAGGATCTTCGCGTCCCGGTAGAAGCGCCCGACCGGGTACTCGTTCATGAAGCCGTAGCCGCCGAAGACCTGCGTGGCGTCGCGCGCGTTGTCCATCGCCGCGTTCGACGACACCAGCTTCGCGATCGCCGCCTCCTTCTTGAACGGCTTGCCCTGCAGCATCTTCGCCGCGGCCGCGTAGTAGGCCAGGCGCGCGGTGTGGGCCCGCATCTCCATGTCGGCGATCTTGAACTGGATCGCCTGGTACGCGCCGATCCGCTGGCCGAACGCCTCGCGCTCGTGGGCGTAGCGCACCGACTCGTCGACGCAGCCCTGCGCCAGCCCGACCGAGAGCGCCGCGATCGCGACGCGCCCCTCGTCGAGGATGGAGAGGAACTGCGCGTAGCCGCGTCCGCGCTCGCCGACCAGGTTGGCCGCGGGCACGCGGACGTCGTCGAAGAACAGCTCGCGGGTGTCCGACGAGCACCAGCCGACCTTCGAGTACGGCTTCGCAACGCGGAACCCGGGCGTGCCGGCCGGCACCATGATCGCCGAGATCTCCTTCCTGCCGCCCTCGCCCGTGCCGGTGATGGCGGTGACGGTGACGACCGAGGTGATGTCGGTGCCGGAGTTCGTGATGAACGCCTTCGAGCCGTTGATCACCCACTCGTCGCCGTCGAGGCGCGCGGTGGTGCGGGTGGCGCCGGCGTCGGAGCCGCCGCCGGGCTCGGTGAGGCCGAACGCGCCGAGCTTCTCCCCCGCGGCCATCTGCGGGAGCCACTCGCGCTTCTGCTCCTCGGTGCCAAACCGGTAGATCGGCATGGCGCCGAGCGAGACGCCGGCCTCCAGCGTGATCGCCACCGACGAGTCGACGCGGGCGAGCTCCTCCAGGGCCAGGCACAGGGCGAAGTAGTCGCCGCCCATGCCGCCGTACTCCTCGGAGACGGGCAGGCCGAACAGGCCCATCGCGCCCATCTGGGCGACGATGTCGTAGGGGAACTCCTCGCGCTCGTACAGGTCGCCGATGACGGGCGCGACCTCCTTGCGCGCGAAGTCCTCGACGGTGGCGCGCAGCGCCTCGTGCTCCTCGCTGAGTTCCAGGTCCATGGTCACTCCCCTTCGGGTTCGACGATCAGGAGCGCGGCGTCCCGCGCGACGGTCGCGCCCGCACGGGCGCGCAGTTCTCGGACGGTGCCGTCCACGGGTGCGGTGAGGACGTGCTCCATCTTCATCGCCTCGACGACGACGAGCCGGTCGCCCGCGGCGACCCGCTGCCCCTCGGTGACCTCGACGACGGTCACCGTGCCGGGCATCGGCGACAGCACCGGGCCGCCCGCACCGGCGGCGGCCTCGGCGGCCGCGGCGTCGAGCGGGGCCTGCTCGCGCACCGCCCAGGTCCGGCCGTCGCGGCCGAGCCAGAGGGTCTCGCCGTCGCGGGCGACGGCGTAGGTGCGCGTGACGCCGTCGACGGCGGCCACGAGCTCGTGGGGGTCGCGGCGGCGGACGGCGGCCGCGACCGGCTCCCCGTCGCCGACGACGACCACGGCGTCGGCGGCCCGGCCCCGGACCCGCACCTCGACGGGCTCGTGCCCGGACACGGCCGTCTTCCACGTCGTCCACGCGGGCTCGCCGATCCGCCAGCCGCCGGGCACGTCGAACGGGTCGACGACCGGACCGGCCGGCTCGAGCTCGTCGAGCGCGTGGACGGCGGCGGCGGCGAGGACGTCGTGCGGGAGGTCCTGGCGGGTCCACTCCTCGACCCGGCGTCCCACCAGCCCGGTGTCCAGTCGCGCGGCGCGGACGTCCTCGTCGGCGAGCAGCGCGCGCAAGAAGCCCACGTTGGTGCCCAGGCCCAGCAGGACGGTGTCGCGCAGCGCGGCGTCGAGCCGGCGGATCGCCTCCGCGCGGTCGGCGCCGTGGGCGATGACCTTGGCCAGCATCGGGTCGTAGTCGGAGCCGACGACGCCGCCCTCGGCGATGCCGGCGTCCACCCGCACGCCCGACGGCGGCGCCCAGCGCAGCACGCGCCCGCCGGTCGGCAGGAATCCGGCCGCCGGGTCCTCGGCGTAGACGCGGACCTCGACGGCGTGCCCGGTGAGCGCGACGTCGTCCTGCGTGATCGGCAGCGGCTCCCCGGCGGCCACGCGCAGCTGCAGCTCGACCAGGTCGAGGCCGGTGACCAGCTCGGTGACCGGGTGCTCGACCTGCAGCCGGGTGTTCATCTCCATGAAGAAGAACTCGTCGGGCGCGTCGGCGCCGACGATGAACTCGACGGTCCCCGCGCCGCGGTACCCGCACGCCCGGGCGGCCTCGCACGCCGCCTCGCCCATCGCGGCGCGCTGCGCCTCGGTGAGCAGGGCCGACGGCGCCTCCTCGACGATCTTCTGGTGGCGCCGCTGCAGCGAGCACTCGCGCTCGCCGAGGTGGATCACGGCGCCGTGCGCGTCGGCCAGCACCTGGATCTCGATGTGGCGCGGGGTGGTGACGAGGCGCTCGACGAGCAGCGTGTCGTCGCCGAAGGACGCCTTCGCCTCGCGACGGGCGGTGGCGATCGAGGCCGACAGGGAGGCGGCGTCGTGCACCTCGTGCATGCCCTTGCCGCCGCCCCCGGCGCTCGGCTTGAGCAGCACGGGGTAGCCGACCTGCTCGACGGCCAGCGCGAGCGCGGCGTCGTCGAGGCCGGCGCCGTCGGAGCCCGGGACGACCGGGACGCCCGCCTTGGCGACGGTCTGTTTGGCGCGGATCTTGTCGCCCATCGCCTCGATCGCCGAGGACGGCGGGCCGACGAACACCAGGCCCGACTCCTCGCACGCGGCGGCGAACGCGGTGTTCTCGGACAGGAAGCCGTAGCCGGGGTGGATCGCCTGCGCGCCGGTGGCGCGGGCGGCCTCGATGACGGCGGGGATCGAGAGGTAGCTCTGCGCGGCGGCGGCGGGCCCGATGCGCACGGCGACGTCGGCCGCCGTGACGTGCGGGGAGCCGGCGTCGGCGTCGGAGTACACGGCCACGGACCGGATGCCCAGGCGGCGCAGGGTGGCGATCACGCGGACGGCGATCTCCCCGCGGTTGGCGACGAGCACGGTGTCGAACATGGGCCTCACATCCGGAAGACGCCGAAGGCCGGATCGGCCAGGGGCGCGTTGGCGGCGGCGGACAGGGACAGGCCGAGCACGGTGCGGGTGTCGAGCGGGTCGATCACGCCGTCGTCCCAGAGCCGGGCGGTGGAGTAGTACGGGTGGCCCTGGGTCTCGTACTGGTCGCGGATCGTGGTCGGGTCGGCCCCGACGGTGCTCAGCACGGTGGCCGCCTGCTCCCCGCCCATGACGGAGATGCGGGCGTTGGGCCACATGAACAGGAAGCGGGGCGAGTACGCCCGCCCGCACATCGCGTAGTTGCCGGCGCCGAACGAGCCGCCGATGACGACCGTGAACTTCGGGACGCGGGTGGAGGCGACGGCCGTGACCATCTTGGCGCCGTTCTTCGCGATGCCGCCCGCCTCGTACTCGCGGCCGACCATGAACCCGGAGATGTTCTGCAGGAACACCAGCGGGATGCCGCGCTGGTCGCACAGCTCGACGAAGTGAGCGCCCTTGAGCGCGGACTCGGAGAACAGGATCCCGTTGTTCGCGACGATCCCGACCTGGTGGCCGTGGATGCGCGCGAAGCCCGTGACGAGCGTGGTGCCGTACTCGGACTTGAACTCGTGGAAGCGCGAGCCGTCGACGACGCGGGTGATGACCTCGCGCACGTCGTAGGGGGTGCGGGAGTCGGTCGGGACGACGTCGTAGAGCTCGGCGGGGTCGGCCAGCGGCTCCTCGGTGGGCGCGACGTCCCAGGGCCGCGGCGCGCGCGGGCCCAGCGTGCCGACGATCCGGCGGACGATCGACAGCGCGTGCGCGTCGTCGTCGGCGAGGTGGTCGGTGACGCCCGAGGTCTTCGAGTGCAGGTCGCCGCCGCCCAGCTCCTCGGCGGTGACGACCTCGCCGGTGGCCGCCTTCACCAGCGGCGGGCCGCCCAGGAAGATCGTGCCCTGGTTGCGGACGATCACGGCCTCGTCGCTCATGGCCGGCACGTACGCGCCGCCCGCGGTGCACGAGCCCAGCACCGCGGCGATCTGCGGGATGCCCAGGCCCGACATCTGCGCCTGGTTGTAGAAGATCCGGCCGAAGTGCTCGCGGTCGGGGAACACCTGGTCCTGCTCGGGCAGGTAGGCGCCGCCGGAGTCGACGAGGTAGAGGCAGGGGAGCCGGTTCTGCAGCGCCACCTCCTGTGCGCGCAGGTGCTTCTTCACCGTCATCGGGTAGTACGTGCCGCCCTTGACGGTGGCGTCGTTGGCGACGATGACGCACTCGCGCCCCGCCACCCGCCCGACGCCGGTGATGATCCCGGCGCCCGGGGCGTCGCCGCCGTAGAGGCCGTGCGCGGCCAGCGGCGACAGCTCCAGGAACGGGCTCGACGGGTCGACCAATGAGTCGACGCGGTCGCGCGGGAGCAGCTTGCCCCGCTCGACGTGCCGGACCCGGGACCGCTCGGGCCCGCCCAGACGGGCGGTGGCGAGCTGGGCGTGCAGGTCATCGACCAGCTCTCGATGACCCGTGAGCGTGGCTGTCACCCTCGACCTCCTCGGTTAGCGCTTGTTAACAAGGTTAGCGCTTGTTAACCGCGGGCGCTAGGGTGGACCGATGGTGGCGACCCGGTCCCGGCGCGAGCAGATCCTCGCCGTGGCCGCGCAGCTGTTCGCCCGCCACGGCTTCCACGGGGTGAGCATCGCCGACCTCGGTGCCGCCGTCGGCGTCAGCGGGCCGGCGCTTTACCGGCACTTCCCCGGCAAGGAGGCCCTGCTCTCCGAGCTGCTCGTGGGGATCAGCGAGCACCTGCTGGCGGGCGGGCAGGAGCGCGCCGCCGCGTCCGACGACCCGCACGAGGTGCTCGCCGCGCTCGTCGACTTCCAGGCCGCGTTCGCGCTGCGCGAGCCGGAGCTGATCGTCGTGCAGGACCGCGACCTGGCCAACCTCCCGCCCGCGGCGCGCCGGCGCGTGCGGCAGCTGCAGCGCACCTACGTCGAGATCTGGGTCGACACGCTGCGCCGCGTGCACCCCGGCCTGTCCGCCGGGGACGCGCGGGTCGCCGCGCACGGCGCGTTCGGCCTGCTCAACTCCACGCCGCACGCCGGGCGCTCCCCGGAGGCGGCCGCGCTGCTGCGCCGCATGGCCCGCGCGGCGCTCGCCGACCTGGACACCGTCGCGTCGTGACCGGGCCCTGCTCCCACATCGATTGCGTCCTGACCGACCGGGCGATGACGGTCGCCGCCGACGCCGCCCGCGCCGGCGGCGCCGTGCTGTCGGCCACCGACCGCACCCGGGTCGAGGTGACGCTCAAGGACGCCCGCGTCGACGTCACGACGTCGGCCGACCTCGCCTCGCAGGCCGCGGTGGCGCGGGTGCTGCGGGAGGCGTTCGCCGAGCACGTGGTCGTCGGCGAGGACGGCACCGAGGACGGCCCCGACGCCCGGCACGTCTGGTACGTCGACGGCCTCGACGGCACGAGCAACTTCGCGCACGGCATCCCGTGGTACTGCGTGTCGGTCGGCCTGCGCTGCGGCGGCGAGACCGTCGCGGGTGCGGTGTTCGACCCCGTCCACGACGTCCTCTACTGCGCAGGGCGCGGACGCGGGGCCACCGGCAACGGCGTGCCGCTGCGGGTCGACGGCACCGACCGCGTGGAGCGCGCGGTCGTCGTCAGCCAGATCCAGTCGTCGGACCGCGCCGAGATCCACGAGTTCGTCGTCCTGTTCGAGGCGCTGATGAACGCCGCGGGCGGCGTGCGGTTCCCCGGTGCGCCCGCGCTGATCCTCAGCCACATCGCCGCGGGACACCTCACGGCCTACGTCGAGCGCGCCATGCCGCCGTGGGACATCACCGCGGGGCAGCTGCTGGTGGAGGAGGCGGGCGGGCGGCTCACCGACTTCGCCGGTGCACGCGTCGCGGGGGCGGGGGTCACCGACGTCGTCGCGACGAACGGGGCCGTTCACGACGAGCTCCTGGGCGTCCTGCCCCGGTAGCATCACCGCGCAACCAGTCGTTCCCAGCGGTGCGGGCGGCCCCTCCCGGCCGATCGGAGCCCTCTCGTGAACACGGTCGCCACCCACGCCGGCGTCACCTCGGAGTCCGGGCACGACGCCCTGCGCGCCGACATCCGCCGGCTCTCCACGATGCTCGGGCGCACACTCGTGCACCACGGGGGTCCCGAGCTGCTGGAGCTGGTGGAGCAGGTGCGCCACGGCTCCCGGAACGGCGACGCGCAGTCGCTGCTGTCCGGGCTCGACGCGGGCACCGCGGTGGCGCTGGCCCGCGCGTTCTCGCAGTACTTCCAGCTCGCCAACATCGCCGAGCAGCGCCACCGGGCGAAGGAGATCGCGGCGACCGACGGCCGCGGCCCGCTGCGCCGCGTCATGGAGCGCGTCGCGCAGGAGTGCGGCCGCGACGAGGTGCAGGAGGTGCTGGCCCGCGCCGAGCTGCGCCCGGTGTTCACCGCGCACCCGACCGAGTCCTCGCGGCAGTCGGTGCTCGCGATCCTGCGCCGCGTCGCCGACGGCCTCGACCGCGGCGCCTCCGACGACGCGCTGGAGGCGCTCGTCGAGCTGCTCTGGCAGACCGACGAGCTGCGCCCCGGCAAGCCCACCGTGGCCGACGAGGCCCGCGCCATCGGCTGGTACATGGAGCAGCTGGGCCGCGGCGCGGTGCCGGAGCTGCTCGCCGAGTACGAGCGCGAGGTCCGCGCCGCCGGCTTCGAGGTGCCGCCGGGCTCCGGGCCGCTGGTGCTCGGCTGCTGGGTCGGCGGCGACCGCGACGGCAACCCCAACGTCACCCCGGCCGTCACGCGCGAGGTGCTGGAGCTCTACTCCGACCGCGCGCTGCGCATCCACGAGGGCCTGGTCGAGGAGCTGATCCAGGAGCTGTCGATCAGCACGCGGGTGATCGGGGTGTCGGAGGAGCTGCGGTCGTCGCTGGCGCGCGACCGGCGCGCGCTCCCCGAGGTCCACGACCGGTTCATCCGGCTCAACGCCACCGAGCCCTACCGGCTCAAGCTCTCCTACGTGCAGGCGCGCCTGGCGAACACGCGCACCCGCGACGGGCACGTGCCCGGCCGCGACTACCTCGGCCCCGAGGCCTACCTCGAGGACCTCGCCGTCGTCGACCGCTCCCTGCGCGGGCACCTCGGCGCCCGCATCGCCGACGGCACGCTGGCCCGCGCGCTGCGCACCGGCCGTGCGCTCGGGCTGCACCTGGCCGAGCTCGACGTCCGGGAGCACAGCCAGCGGCACCACGACGCCCTCGGCGCCGTGTACGACGCGCTGGGCGAGCTGGAGCAGCCCTACGCCTCCCTCACGCGCGAGCAGCGCACGGAGCTCCTGTCGCGCGAGCTCGACGGCGGCCGCCCGCTGGTCCGGCGCCACTACGGCCTGCCGGCCGAGGCCGTCGACGTGCTCGGCGTGTTCGACCTGCTGCACGAGGTGCAGCACCGCTACGGCCCGCAGGTGGCGCGCACCTACATCGTGTCGATGTGCCAGGGCGTCGACGACCTGCTCGCCGTCGCCGTGCTGGCGCGCGAGGCGTTCATGGTGGAGCTGCAGCACGATCCCCGCTCGTCGATCGACCTCGTGCCGCTGTTCGAGACCGTCGAGGAGCTGTGCCAGGCCGGCGACCTGCTCGACGGGCTGCTCTCGGTGCCCGGCTACCGCCAGCACGTGCGCAACCGCGGTGACCTGCAGGAGGTCATGCTCGGCTACTCCGACTCCAACAAGGGCGCGGGCATCACGACCTCGCAGTGGGAGATCCACCGGGCCCAGCGCCAGCTCCGCGACATCGGGGCGAAGCACGGGGTGCGGCTGCGGCTGTTCCACGGGCGCGGCGGGTCGGTCGGGCGCGGCGGCGGGCCGTCGGCGGAGGCGGTGGCGTCGGCGCCCTACGGCTCGGTCGACGCGACGATGAAGGTCACCGAGCAGGGCGAGGTCATCTCCGACAAGTACTCGCTGCCCGCGCTCGCCCACGACAACCTGGAGATCATGCTGGCGGCGATGTTGGAGGCCACGCTGCTGCACCGGGCCTCGCGCTGGGACGACCCGTCGCTGGAGCGCTTCGACGACACGATGGACCTGGTCAGCGACGCCGCCCGCGCCGCCTACCGCGGGCTCGTCGGGCAGCCGGGGCTGCCGGACTTCTTCTCCGCGGCCACGCCCGTCGACGAGCTGGGCGAGCTCAACGTCGGCTCCCGCCCGTCGCGGCGGCCGGGGAAGGGCGCGGCCACCCTCGACGACCTGCGCGCGATCCCGTGGGTCTTCGGCTGGACGCAGACGCGGATGGTCGTGCCCGGCTGGTACGGCCTGGGGAGCGGGCTGGCCGCCGCCCGCGAGGCCGGGCACGGGCCGGTGCTCGAGGAGATGCGGGAGTGGGCGTTCTTCGCCAACCTGCTCGGCAACGTCGAGATGACGCTGGCCAAGACCGACCTCGGGATCGCCCGCCGCTACGTCGACGAGCTGGTCGACCCGTCGCTGCACCCGATCTTCGACGACATCGTGGCCGAGCACGCGCTCACGCTGCGGGAGGTGCTGCGCCTGACCGGCTCGCCGACGCTGCTCGCCCGCTACCCCGTCCTGCGCGGCACCCTCGCCGTGCGCGACTCCTACCTGCAGCCGTTGCACCACCTGCAGGTCGAGCTGCTCGCGCAGCGCCGGCGGACCGACCAGCCCGACGCCGACGTGCACCGCGCCCTGCTCCTCACGATCAACGGGATCGCGGCGGGGCTGCGGAACACGGGCTGAACGTCACTCCGCGCGGCGCACCGTGGCGCCCTCGCCCGTCGTCCCGCGGTTGACGCCGACCAGCCCGCGCCTGCCCGGATCGCCGCCGTAGGCCTCCTGCATGCGCGGGCCGGCGGCGGTGAGCCCGCCGTCGACGGTGATCGCCTCGCCCGTGACGAAGCGCGCCGCGTCGCCGGCGAGGAACGCGATCACCTCGGCGACGTCCTCGGGGCGGCCGAGGTCGGGCCACGGCTGCGCGCCCGCCATGACCTGCGCGGCGCCGGCCCCGTCGCCGACCAGCGGCGTCACGATGAGGCCGGGGCAGACGGTGTTGACGCGGATCCGCTCGGGACCGAGCTCGGTGGCCGCCGTGCGCCCCAGGTTGATCACCGCGGCCTTGGCGGCGGAGTAGGCCTGCGGGCCGGCGCCCGCGGCGAGGCCCGCGATCGAGCCGAGGTTGACGATCGACCCGCCACGCCCGCGCATCGCCCGGGCCCCGTGCTTGATGCCGAGGAAGACGCCGCGCACGAGCACGGCGAACGTGTAGTCCCAGTCGTCGACCTCGATGTCGGTGAGGCGCCCGAACGCCCCGCCGACCCCGGCGTTGTTGACGACGCAGTCGACGTGCCCGAACGCGTCCACGCAGGCGCCGACCGCTGCCTCGACGTCGGCCTCCCGGGCGACGTCGGTGCGCACGAACCGCACGTCGTCGCCGAAGCCGGCGGCGGCGGCCTCCCCGTTGGCGGCGTTGTAGTCGGCGAGGACCACCCGCCACCCGTCCGCCACGAGCCGGGTGACCGTGGCCAGCCCGATCCCGCTCGCCCCACCCGTGACCACTGCCGCACGCCGCTCCGTCATGCCGCGATCGTGTCAGGGTCGGGTGGCACCGTGGCGGGCATGGACGTCGTACTCGTACCGGGAGCCAACCACGGGGGCTGGTGGTACCGGCCCGTCGTCGAGGAGCTGGAGGCGCGTGGGCACCGGGCCCACGCCGTCACCCTCGACGGCCTCGACCCCGCCGATCCCGAGCCCGACCGCCTGATCACCCTCGACACGCACGTCCGGCAGCTCGTCGACGTGGTCTCCGCGCTGCCCGGGCCCGCGGTCGTGCTCGGGCACAGCTACGCGGGCTCCGTGCTGTCGGGCGCGGCCGACGTCGTGCCCGACCGGTTCCGCAGCCTCCTCTACGTCGACGCGTTCGTGCCCGACGACGGCGAGTCGTGCTGGTCGATGACGCTGCCGTGGGAGCGGGAGTGGTTCGTCGAGGGCTCGGGGCGCACCGGGGCCTACGTCGATCCGCTGCCGTTCTTCGACGACCGCGCGGACGCGCACCCGCTGGCCACGCTCACGCAGCGCTCGCGGCTCACCGGGGCCTGGCGCACCGTCGCCGACAAGCACTACGTGCTCGCGGCCTCGGCGGAGTGGGCGGCGCGGTCGCCGTTCGTGGCGGTCGCCGACCGGCTGCGCGCCGACCCGTCCTGGGTCGTGCACGACCTCGACGAGACCCACAACGTGCTCCGCACCGGGCCGGACGCGCTGGTGGGCGTGTTGGACCGGGTCCTGGGCTCAGCCTGAGGAGCTCACACCGAGGCGTGCTCCCGCCGGGGGCTGGGCGCGGGCGCGGGCCACCCGGGCCGCACCAGCAGGCGCAGGCCGTTGAGGCAGACCAGCACGGTGCTGAGCTCGTGCCCGGCCACGCCCAGCGCCAGGGGCAGGGTCGCGACCAGGTCCCAGGTGACCAGCACGACGATCACGGCCGCGGCGAACGCCAGGTTGGCCCGGGCGGTCCGCTGCGCCCGGCGGGCCAGCGCGAGCAGCGGCGGCAGGGAGCCGAGCGGGTCGCGCAGCAGCACGCCGTCGGAGGCCTGCACGGCGAGCGCCCCCGCGCCCTCGCCGACGGCCAGCCCGGCGTCGGCCGTGGCGAGCAGCGGGGCGTCGTTGATGCCGTCGCCGACCGCGAGCACCCGCCGCCCCGCGCCCTGCCACTCCGCCACGACCGCGGCCTTGTCCTCGGGCAGCAGGCCGGCGCGCACGTCGTCGACGCCGAGCTCGCGGCCGATGCGGGCAGCGGGCGCCGGAGCGTCGCCGGTGAGCAGGACGGGCGGGGTGCCGACGGTGGCGGTCAGCGTCGCGAGGGCGTCGGCGGCGCCGGGGCGCAGGGCGTCGGCCAGCGCCAGCACGCCGGCGGGCCTGCCGCCGACCAGCACCACGACCGCGGTGCGCCCGGCGTCCTCGTGGCGGGAGACGGCGGCGCGGGCGGTCGGGTGGTCGCCCCCGTCGAGCAGCGACGGCCGCCCGACGACGATCTCCACCCCGCCGACGACCGCCCGCACCCCGACGCCGGGCAGCGCGTCGAACGCGGCGGCGGCCGGGACGCGCAGGTGGGCGGCGGCCTCGCGGACGGCGCGGCCGAGCACGTGCTCGCTGCCGGACTCGGCCGCGGCGGCCAGAGCGAGCACGCCGTCGCGCCCGCCGTCCCCCGCGAGTCGGGCTGTGGTTGCGACCGTGTCGGGGTGGCCGAGCGGCTCGACCGCCACCAGCTCGGGCCGCCCGCGGGTGACGGTGCCGGTCTTGTCCAGCGCCACGGCGTCGACGACGGCGAGCGCCTCGACCACCGTGGCGTCGCGCAGCAGCACCCCGCGCCGCCCGGCCACGGCGATCGCGGCGAGCAGCGGCGGCATGGTCGCGAGCACGACCGCGCACGGCGACGCGACGATCATGAACGTCATCGCGCGCAGCAGCGTCGGTTCGAACGCGGCACCGAACAGCAGCGGCCCGCCCAGCAGCGCCAGCGCCCCGACGACGACGGCCACCGAGTACCGCTGCTCGATGCGCTCGATCCACAGCTGCCGCCCGGCCTTGGTCTCC
Source organism: Pseudonocardia broussonetiae (assembly GCF_013155125.1). NCBI lineage: Bacteria > Bacillati > Actinomycetota > Actinomycetes > Pseudonocardiales > Pseudonocardiaceae > Pseudonocardia > Pseudonocardia broussonetiae. Next base: position 1,678,110 of record NZ_CP053564.1, read on the forward strand.
GTGGCGCGTTCGACCTGCGCGGCGATGCCGGCGACGACCGAGTCGGCCGGGTCGCGCTCCACCCGGACCCGCAGCGTGCCGGTGCCGTTGACGGTGCCGGCGTGCACGTCGTCGCCGGGGGCGCGGGGCACCGGGACGGGCTCGCCCGTCAGCCCGGCGGTGTCGACGTCGCTCGCGCCGCCGACCACGCGTCCGTCGGCGGGGATCTTCTCCCCCGGCCGGACGACGACCTCGTCGCCGACGGTCAGCGCGTCGGCGCGGACGACGCGCTCGGAGCCCGCGAGCGTCGCCGTCTCGGGAGCGAGGTCGAGCAGGGCGTGGATGCTGCGCTCGGTGCGGGCGGTCATCACCGCCTCCAGCGCGCCGGAGCTCGCGAAGATCACGATGAGCAGGCCGCCGTCGAGGGGCTGGCCGATCGCGGCGGCGGCGAGGGCGGCCACGACCATGAGCAGGTCGACGTCGAGGCGCCGCTCGCCCAGCGCCCGCACGCCCTCGACCAGCGGCTCCCACCCGCCCGCGACGTAGCAGACCGCGTAGAGCACGACGACCGCCGCGGCCGGCGCGCCGAGCAGGTCGGCGGGCACCGCCAGCGCGAACGCGGCGAGGGAGAGCAGGGCCCAACGGACCTCGGGCATCGACCACATGGGTGCCACCGTACCTGCGCAGGTACGCAGGTACGCAGACGGCTCGGTCAGGAGCGGGTCCCGCAGGGGGTGGTGCAGGTAGTCTGGCCGCGTGCACGACGGCATCCCGGGCTTCGCGATGCCGCACGCCGACGACGTCCGGCGGGCGGCCGACTCGCTGCGCCTGCTCGCCGACCCCACCCGCATCAAGATCCTCTGGGCCCTGCTGCACGGCGAGGAGTCGGTGGCGTGCCTGGCCGACCTCGTCGGCGCCAGCCCCACCGCGGTGAGCCAGCACCTGGCGAAGCTGCGGCTCGCGGGCCTGGTCGAGGGCCGGCGCGAGGGCACCTTCATCTACTACTCGGCGGGTGACGGGGTGCGTGGGGTGCTGGCCGAGGCTCTGCGGCTCGGCCAGCCGGCGGGGTTGGGGCGGTAGGGCTCCGGCTCACTGCCCGGCCGGGCTGTGATCGTCGGGAAGGTGACGTCACGGTCTGTTGGGCGACGGTGGTGGTGCGGTCTCGGCGATCACTGGGCGTGGTTCGGGTCGTGATCGTCAGGAGTGTGACCTCACAGCCCTCCTGGCGACCGTGGGGGCGCGCTTGCGGTGATCACCGGCGCCGAGCGGGTCGTGATCGGCAGAACCGGGACCACAGGGCCCTCCCGGCGGCCGTGGGGGCGCACTTCCGATGATCATGCCGGGGGCGCCCGGTCCTGGGTGGGCCCTTGGTCGGAGCGCGCCCCACGCCCGGTCCGCCGTTGCCGCCGCGGCTGGTGGGTCGGCGATCGTCGGAACTGTGCCGTGAGGGTCGGTCGGACGACCGTGGCGGTGCGGTTCCGGTGATCATCGCCGCCGGTTCGCGTCGTGATCATCAGGAGTGTGACCTCACGGCCCTCCCAGCGACCGTGGGGGCGCACTCTCGGCGATCACGGGCGCCGAGCGGGTCGGTGATCGTAAGGAGTGTGACGTCACGGCCCTCCGCCCGACCGTGAGGGCGCATTCTCGGGGATCACCGGCGGCGGTCAGGTCGTGATCGGTGGAACTGTGACGTCAGGGGCCTCCCGGCGACCGTGGGGGCCCACTCTCGGCGATCACCGGCGTCGATCGGGTCGTGGTCGTCGAGAGTGTGAGGTCGCGGCCCTCTCGACGACGGTGGGGGCGCACTGTCGACGATCATGCCGCGGGCCTCCGGCCCCGGTGGGCCGCCTGGTCGGAGCGCCACCCCGCGCCCGGAGTGCCGCCTGGTCGGAGCGCCACTCCCACGCCCGGTCTGCCGTTGCCGCGGCGGCTGGTGGGTTGGTGATCGTCGGAAGTGTGCCGTGAGGGTCGGACGACCGTGGTGGTGCGGTTCCGGTGATCATCGCCGCCGGTTCGTATCGAGATCGTCAGGAGTGCGACGTGACGGCCCTTCCGACGACAGTGGTGGCACACTCTCGGCGATCACCGCGGCCGGCCGGGCTGTGATCGTCAGGAGTGTGACGTCACGGCCCTCCGCCCGACCGTGACTGTTCTGACCGAGGTGATGTCGGACGTTAGGTGCCGGGGACATGTCGGACACGGGGTTTCAGCGGGTGGGTGTGGGCAGTGCACTGCCCACGAGGAAGGTGTCTAGCAGGCTGCTGCCGTAGAAGGCGTGCAGCCGGCCGTGTTCGCGTAGGACTCCGATGGTGACCCCACCCCATTTCTCGCCGACGCTCAACGAGGTCCCGGCGTAGGTGAACGCCCCGCAGGGGCGGGTCTTGCGGCGCAGACAGCCCGGTGGGGTGTGGTCGGCGGGTTCGAGATCGACCGCGGGCAGCTCGATCCCCAGGCCGGGTCGGTAGACCTCGGCGGGAGTGGCTCCGTGCAGGGCCTGGTGGGGGCGTTCGGTGTTGTAGTGGCGGCGGAACATCCTGAACAGCTCGCCGGCCTGGGCCAGGGTGGCCGGGACGGGGTGGCGGGCCAACCACACCCGTTGGGTGTGGTGCAGGCGCTCGACCTTCCCGCAGGTCTGGGGGTGGTAGGGGCGGGAATGGGTCAGGCAGATCCCGGCGGCTTTGACCCGGCGTTCGAAGCTGACCTCGTCGCCGTGCAGGCGCCCGGTGAAACAGCGACCGTTGTCGGTGAGGATCCATTCCGGGACTCCGTAGAGGGCGACCGCGGTGCAGACCGTGGACCAGGTCAGGTGCCCGGTCAGGCCCGGTCCGACGGTGATGGCCGGGCAAAACCGGGAGTGGTCGTCGATCACCTCCACCGTCCAGTAGGGGCTGCGGTCGGCGAGGTGGTGCATCGCGCCGTCGATCTGCCACAGCTGGTTGCTCGCCGAGCGTTCGAACCGGTGGCCCGGCCCGGTGGGGCGGGCCCGTCGCGGGCGGGGAGTGAGGATCCCGCGTCGGGCCAGCGCCTGCTGGACCGTGGACGAGGCCGGCACGACCAGCCCTTCCCGGCGCAGCGCGTCGCGGATCTTCACCGGCCCCCAGCCGTGGGCCTTGCGCAACGCCACGATCCGGTCCTCGAGCGCAGCGTCGAGCTGGGCCGGGGAACTGCCCGGGCGCCGCGAACGCGGCGCCAACCCGGCCAACCCATCGGTGTCATAGCGCTGTTTCCAGGCGTAGAAGGTGTCCGGGCTGATCCCGTGCCGGCGACACACCTCCCGGACCGTGCGCCCGGACCAGCCCGGTTCTAACAGGACCGCTAAACGTTGCTCCACGACGTCCATCACCTTCAGCGGCATGCCGGTCAGCATCCGCGCTCAGGTGTCCGACAAGTCCCCGGTACATCACGTCCGACAAGTCACCGGTCAGAACAGTCACGGCCCTCCGCCCGACCGTGACGGCGCACTCCCGACGATCATCAAGGGTGGAGTCGGAGCTGGGGCGGCTCACTGCGCCTGCTTCACCGCCAGCTCCGCGACGGCCTGGCGGGCGGCCGCGGGGTCCACGGCGGCGCAGGCGGCCTCCGCACGCTCACGGCAGTCCTCCAGGCTCGCGCCGGCGATCGAGGCCCCGACGGCGGCCAGGGCGCCGGCGCCCATCGACAGCGTCGCCATCCCGAGCCCGACCAGGACCGGGGCCAGGGCGGGGTCGGCGGCGGCCTCGCCGCACACCCCGACCGGCGTGCCGGTGGTGGCCGAGGCCTCGCCGAGCAGGCGGAGCAGGCGCAGGAGGGCGGGCTGCCACGGGTCGTTGAGGGCGGCGACCGGGCCGGACTGGCGGTCGGCCGCGAACAGGTACTGGGCCAGGTCGTTGGTGCCGACGCTGGCGAAGTCGACCTCGGCGAGCACCTCGTGGGCGGTCAGCACGGCGGCCGGGACCTCGATCATCACGCCGGCCGAGCGGATGCCGTGCTCCCGGCACCGCGCGACGAACCAGCGGGCCTCCTCGGCCGTCGCGACCATCGGCGCCATCACCTTGAGCTCGGCGCCGGTCTCGGTGGCCGCAGCGGCGAGGGTCGCGAGCTGGCGGTCGAGCACGTCGGAGCCCGGGCCGGGCACGCGCGCCACGCGCAGCCCGCGCACGCCCAGCGCCGGGTTCGGCTCGCCGTCGAGCGTCAGGAACGGCAGGGGCTTGTCGGCGCCCGCGTCGAGGGTGCGCGCGGTGACCGGGAGCCCGGCGAACGCGGCCAGCACCCCCGCGTAGACCTCGTGCTGTCGGGCGACCGAGGGCTCCTCGGCGGCGGAGAGGAACGCGAGCTCGGTGCGGAACAGCCCGACGCCCTGCGCGCGCAGCCCGGCCGCCGTCACCGCACCCTTCGCCTCGCCGACGTTGGCCAGCAGCGGCACCACGTGGCCGTCGGAGGTCCGGCCGACGCCGTCCCACTCGGCCGCGACCACGGTCCCGTTCTCCTGCTCGACGACGTCGGCCACCTCCTGCACCACGCCCGTCGCCCCGTCGACGACGACCGCGGTGCCCTCGGCGATCGAGGTGGCGCCGGCGCAGCCGACGACCGCGGGGATGCCGAGCGAGCGGGCCAGGATCGCGGTGTGGCTGGTGGGGCCGCCCTGCTCGGTGACCAGCGCCAGCGCGATGCCGGGGCGCAGGCCCGCGGTGTCGGCGGGGGCGAGGTCGGCGGCGACGAGGACGCACGGGGCGTCGAGGTCGGCGACGCCCGGGGCGGGCAGGCCGAGCAGCTCGGCGACGATCCGGTCGCGCACGTCGTGGATGTCGCGGGCGCGCTCGGCCATGTACCCGCCCATGCCGGTGAGCAGGTCGGCGAACGCGCCGGCCGCCTCGTACACGGCGCGGGCGGCGGGGCGCCCGCCGCCGGTGACCAGGTCGCGGGCGTTGTCGAGCAGCGCCGGGTCGGTGACCATCGCGACGGTCGCCTCCAGCACGTCCTTCGCGTCGCCCGACACCGTGGCCGCGCGGGCCTCCAGGCGGGCGGCGACGACGGCGACGGCCGGGGCGATGCGCGCGGCCTCCCCCGCCGGGTCGAGGGGTGCGGGGCCCACCGGGGGCTCGCCGGGTGCGTCGGCGACCCGGACCACCCGTCCGCTCGCACGCCCGCTGCTAGCCGGGATCCCGCTCAGTGTCCGCATGTCCACTCCCAGATGACTTCCTCGTGACCCGTTGACAAACACAGTAAAACCCACATACTCGGACACAAGCAAGCACTAACTCGGGAGCAAACAAAGATGTACGCAGCGGAGCGGCAGCAGTGGTTGCTGAACCGGGCCCGTGAGGCCGGGCGGGTGGACGTCGCCGCCACGGCCGACGAGCTCGACGTGACCCCGGAGACGATCCGGCGCGACCTCGGCGCCCTGGAGCGCCAGGGCCTGCTGCGCCGCGTGCACGGCGGGGCCATCCCGGCCGACCTCCTCGGCTTCGAGCCCGGCATCTCCACCCGCGACGCCGTCGCCACGCAGGAGAAGGACCGCATCGCCAAGGCGGCGCTCGACGAGCTCGAGGGCGCCTCCACCGTCCTGCTCGACGCCGGCACGACGACGGCCCGCCTCGCCGCGCTGCTCCCCGCCGACCGCGAGCTCACCGTCGTCACCAACGCCCTGCCGATCGCCTCGGTGCTCGCCGCGCGGCCCAACGTCACGCTGCTGCTGCTCGGCGGCCGGGTGCGCGGCACGACGATGGCCACGGTCGACGAGTGGGCGCTCGACGTCCTCGGCGACCTGACGGCCGACGTCGCCTTCCTCGGCACCAACGGCTTCTCCGTGGAGCGCGGGCTGACCACCCCCGACCGCGCCGAGGCCGCCGCGAAGAAGGCGATGCTCGCCGCCGCCCGCCGCACCGTGGTGCTGGCCGACTCGGCGAAGCACGGCGCCGACCAGTTCGTGCGCTTCGGCCGGATCGACCAGGTCGACGCGCTGATCACCGACACCGGTCTGGCGGCGGCCGACGCGGCCGCGCTGTCGGCCGCCGGACCGAGAGTGGTGCGCGCCTAACATGATCGTCACCGTCACGCCGAACCCCAGCCTGGACCGCACGGTCGAGGTCCCCCGCCTGCTCCGCGGCGAGGTCCACCGCGCCACGTCGGTGCGGCTGGACCCGGGCGGCAAGGGCGTCAACGTCGCCCGCGCGCTCACCAGCGCCGGCCTCGACACCATCGCCGTCCTCCCCTGCGGCCGCGCGCCGGGCGGGCGGCTGACCGACCTGCTCGACCTGCACGGCGTCCGCGCCGCCACGGTCGCCATCGACGGCGCCACCCGCACCAACATCACGGTCGTCGAGCCGGACGGCACCACCACCAAGATCAACGAGCTGGGGCCCGTCCTCACCGACGCCGAGGTCGCACAGCTCGCCGACACCGTCGTCGCGCTGGCGGCCGACGCGAGCTGGGTCGTCACCTGCGGCTCGCTGCCCGCAGGGATGCCCGACGACTTCCACGCCGAGGTCGTGCGCCGCACCCGCAGCGCCGGCGTCCGCGTGGCCGTCGACGCGAGCGACGCCCCGCTGCGGGCCGCCTGCGCCGCCGGCCCCGACCTCATCAAGCCCAACCACGAGGAGCTGGCCGAGCTCGTCGGCCGGCCCCTCACCAGCATCGGCGACGTCCTCGACGCCGCGCGCGGCCTGCGCGCCGCGGGCGTCGGCGCGGTGCTGGTGAGCCTCGGGGCGGGGGGCGCGCTCCTCGTCGACGACAGCGGCGAGCACCACGCCGTGTCGTCCCCGGTGGCCGTGCGCAGCACCGTCGGCGCGGGTGACGCCACCCTCGCCGGGTTCCTGGCGGCCGGCGGCGCCGGTCCCGACGCACTCCGGCAGGCGGTGGCCTACGGGGCCGCCGCGTGCCGCCTGCCGGGCAGCGCGATGCCCGGCCCGCACGAGATCGACCTCCACGACGTCCGCGTGGTCGGCACGCCGGACACCACCCTCCACCTCACCGGAGCAGCCGTATGACCGCCCTGATCACCGCCGATCTCGTCGACCTCGACCTGCCGTCGGCCGACCGGCGCACCGCCGTGCGCTCGCTCGCCGAGCGGCTCGAGAAGGCGGGGCGCGTCACCGACATCGAGCGGTTCCTCGCCGACATCGAGGCGCGGGAGGAGCAGATGGCCACCGGGCTCGAGGGCGGCATCGGCATCCCGCACTGCCGCTCGACCGCCGTCACCGAGCCGACGCTCGCGTTCGGCCGCAGCACCGAGGGCGTCGACTTCGGCGCCGAGGACGGCCCCGCGCGGCTCGTCTTCATGATCGCCGCCCCGGAGGGCGGGAGCACCGACCACATGACGGTGCTGGCCGCGCTGGCCCGCCGGTTGGTGCGCAGGGCGTTCAAGGACGAGCTCCTCGGCGCGACCGACGCCGGTCACGTCGCCGACTACATCCAGAAGGAGGTCGCCGGATGAGCACGCGCAGCATGAAGCTCCTCGCGATCACCGCGTGCCCCACGGGCATCGCGCACACGTACATGGCCGCCGAGGCGCTCGAGCAGGCCGCGGCCGACGCCGGGCACGAGATGGTCGTGGAGACCCAGGGCTCCGCGGGCACCACGCCCTTCACCGACGCCCAGATCGCCGAGGCCGACGCGATCATCCTGGCCGCCGACGTCGCCGTCCGCGACGAGGAGCGCTTCGCGCACCTGCCGACCATCCGCACCGGCGTGAAGAAGGCGATCAGCGGGGCCGACCTGCTCGTCGCGCAGGCCGTCGAGGCCGCGGAGGCCCCGAAGGCCGATGTCCCCGCGCAGCGCACCGCCACCCCGGCCACCAAGGACTTCGGCCCCGGCTTCGGGTCGCAGCTGCGCGGCTGGCTGATGACCGGCGTCTCCTACGTCATCCCGTTCGTGGCCGCGGGCGGCCTGCTCATCGCCCTGGGCTTCGCGCTCGGCGGGTACCAGGTCACCGACTCGCCCGCCGTCACCGAGGGCTTCGACCCCCTCGCGCTGGCGAGCTGGGCAGCGCTGCTCTTCCAGATCGGTGCGCTCGCCTTCGGGTTCCTGATCCCGGTGCTCGGCGGCTTCATCGCCTACGCGATGGCCGACCGCCCCGCGATCGTGCCCGGCTTCGTCGGCGGGGCGATCGCCGCCGAGATCGACGCGGGCTTCCTCGGCGGCCTCATCGCCGGCCTGCTCGCCGGTGCCGTCGTCCTCGGGCTCAAGCGGTTCTCGGTGCCCAAGGCGATGGCCGGGATCATGCCGGTGGTCGTCTACCCGCTGCTCGGCACGCTCGTGGTCGGCATCGCGATGTTCGTGGTCATCGGGCCGCCGCTCGCCGCGGTGAACACCGGCCTGACCAACTGGCTGACCGGCCTGTCCGGTGCCAACGCCCTGCTCCTCGGCGCGCTCGTCGGCCTGATGATGGCCTTCGACATGGGCGGCCCGGTGAACAAGGCCGCCTACACCTTCGCGCTCGCCGGCCTGGAGAGCGGCTCGGAGGCCGGGCTGCTGATCATGGCCGCCGTGATGGCCGCCGGCATGACCCCGCCCCTGGCGATGGCGCTGGCCACCGTCGTGCGCAAGAAGCTGTTCAGCGAGGTCGAGCGGGAGAACGGCCGGGCCGCCTGGCTGCTGGGCGCCTCCTTCATCACCGAGGGCGCCATCCCGTTCGCCGCGGCCGACCCGCTGCGCGTCATCCCCTCGCTGATGGCCGGCTCGGCCGTGACCGGGGTGCTGTCCATGGCCTTCGGCTCGACCCTGCGGGCCCCGCACGGCGGCATCTTCGTGCTCCCGCTGATCGGCAACCCGTTCGGCTACCTCATCGCGATCGTGGTCGGCACGCTCGTCTCCACCGCGCTGGTCGTCGCGCTCAAGAACTCCCGCCGCCGGCCCGCCACCGAGACGGCGCCCGTCGCCGTCGCCGTCTGATCCGCCCGTCTGACACAGGAGCACCCCCCATGACCGTCGAACGCCGCGTCACCGTCGGATCCTCGGTGGGCCTGCACGCCCGCCCCGCCACCCTGTTCACCAAGGCCGCCGCCGCCCAGCCGGTGAAGGTCACCATCGCCGCGGGCGACCGCGGCCCGGTCGACGCCCGCAGCATCCTCTCGGTGCTCGGGCTCGGCGTGGGCAGCGGCGAGGAGGTCGTGCTCACCGCGCAGGAGGACGGGGCCGACTCCGAGGCCGCGGTCGCCGCGCTGGCCGAGCTGCTCGCGACCGACATGGACGCCTGAGCCGCACCACCCCCACGCCGGACGGCGCGGTGACCACCCCTCGTGGGTCACCGCGCCGTCCGGCGTTCCTGCGTCCGCCGTGTCAGCGGCGGAGCGAGGCCAGCAGCGCCGCCGTCTCCCGCCGGCGGGCGTAGGCCAGGACCGACACCAGCACCAGGTACACCGCCGGCACCAGGACGAGCGCGCCGCCGACGACGACCGCGGTCGTGATCGTCGCCCCGATCATCAGCAGCACGAGACCGGTGGCCGCGAGGCCCATCAGGCGCGGGACGAGCAGGCCGAGCGCGCCGAGCAGCTCGATCACGCCGATGGCGTAGAGGCCGGGCAGGCCCAGCCCGATCAGCTCGAAACCGGCGACGGCCTGCGGGTCGGCGGAGAGTTTCGAGTAGGCGGAGAACAGGTACGCCAGCACGATCAGGCCCTGCAGGACGCCGAGCGCGATCCGCCCGGCGCGGCGCGAGGTGGTGGTACCGGTGGTGCTGTCTGCGGTGGCGGTCATGTCGTCTCCCCGATCCGAGTGTCCGTTGCCAGTAGGACGGTGGGCACCGGCGGAACTCATCGGAGCGGGCGGGAACCCGTCAGCGCGGGTCGTACGCGGCGAGCAGCTGCGCCTCGGCCGCCGCGAGGTACTCGGTGACCTCCCGGGCGGCCCGCTCCCGGTCGCCGTCCTCGAGCAGGCCGCAGATCACGTCGTTGCGGCCCAGGTAGGGCTCGAAGAACTCGCGGACGTCGGGCACGCGGTGGAACACCAGCCGCATCTCGGCCAGGAGCAGGGCCATCTGCTGGTCGAGCCGGGGGCTGCCGGCCAGCGCCACCAGGGCCCGGTGGAAGTGCTGGTTGGCGCTGCCGACGCCGGCCCAGTCGCCGGTGTCCGCCGCGCGGCGGCCCTCGTCGACGGCGGCGCGAACGGTCGCGACCCGCTCGGCGTCCCAGGCCTCGCCCGAGAGCACCGCGGCGGGCTCGACGAGGCGGCGGACGCGGTAGACGTCGCGGACGGCGTCGCGGTCGGGCTGGGCCACGAAGACCCCGCGGTTGGCCTCGCGCACCAGCACCCGCTCGGCGACGAGCTGGCTCAGCGCCTCGCGGACGGTGTTGCGGGAGACCCCCAGCGCGGTGCAGACGGCCTGCTCGGGGAGCCGCTCGCCCGGCCGCAGCCGGCCCTCGACGACCTCCTCGCGGACGGCGTCGGCGACCCGCTCCGCGGTGGTCGTGCGCAGGACGAGCGCGCGGGCGCGACCCAGCGAGGCGAGGGCGTCGACGGAGGTCACCGGGCCAGCCTAGGTGAAGGACGTGTTTCCGATCCGGGCTTCCTCTTGTCGGATTGTTGAACAATCCTTACGCTCACCACATCCACGAGTGAGGGAGCCCACATGGCGGACGACATGAAGGCGGCGATCGGCTCGGCCACGAGCCGCGGCGCGGTGCTCGGCGCGATGTTCCTGATGGCGACGAGCGCGATCGGTCCGGGGTTCATCACCCAGACCACGACGTTCACGGCGCGGCTCGGCGCCGCGTTCGCGTTCGCGGTGCTGGTGTCGATCCTGGTCGACGTCGCGGTGCAGCTGAACGTGTGGCGGGTGATCGGGGTCAGCGGGCAGCGGGCCCACGAGCTGGGCAACAAGGTGGCGCCCGGCGTCGGCTGGCTGCTGGCGGTGCTCGTCGTCGTCGGCGGGCTGGTGTTCAACATCGGCAACGTCGGCGGGACGGGGCTGGGCGTCAACGCGATGCTCGGCGTCGACGCGAAGATCGGTGGCGCGATCTCGGCGCTGCTCGCGATCGCGATCTTCCTGAGCAAGCGGGCGGGCGTCGCGCTGGACCGGATCGTCGTCGTGCTCGGGGCGGTGATGATCCTGATGACGGCGTACGTGGCGATCGTGTCCGGCCCGCCGGTCGGCGACGCGCTGCGCCAGACCGTGCTGCCCGACCAGGTCGACTTCCTCGTCATCACCACGCTGATCGGCGGCACCGTCGGCGGCTACATCACCTACGCGGGCGCGCACCGGCTGCTCGACTCCGGGCTCACCGGGCCCGAGCACGTCGGCGCGATCTCGCGGAGCTCGGTCGTCGGCATCCTGGTGACCGGCCTGATGCGGGTGCTGCTGTTCCTCGCCGTGCTCGGCGTGGTCGCGGGCGGCGTGACGCTGGCGCAGGACAACCCGGCGGCGAGCGCGTTCGAGGCGGCGGCCGGGCAGGTCGGGCTGCGGGTCTTCGGGATCATCCTGTGGGCCGCGAGCATCACCTCGGTGATCGGGGCGGCGTACACCTCGGTGTCGTTCATGACCTCCTCGGAGACCTCGCCGCGGCGGCGCAACCTGCTCACCGTCGCCTTCATCGCCCTGTCGACGCTCATCTACGTCCTGGTCGGCACCGCGCCGGTGACGCTGCTGGTGTTCGCCGGCGCGTTCAACGGGCTGATCCTGCCGATCGGCTTCACCGTCGTGCTGTGGGTGGCGTGGCGGCGCCGCGACCTGCTGGGCGGCTACCGCTACCCGGCCTGGCTGCTCGGCATCGGCGTGCTGGCCTGGCTGCTGACGCTGTACCTGGGCTACCAGTCGCTCGGCGGGCTGGCGAACCTGTGAACGTCGACCTGAACTCCGACCTCGGCGAGTCGTTCGGCCGCTGGACCCTCGGCGACGACGACGCGATGCTCGAGCTGGTCACCTCGGCCAACGTGGCCTGCGGGTTCCACGCGGGCGACCCGTCGACGCTGCGACGGACGTGCGCGCGGGCCGCGGCGGGCGGCGTCGTCGTGGGGGCGCAGGTGGGGTACCGCGACCTGGCCGGGTTCGGCCGCCGGTTCGTCGACATGGACCCGGGCGAGCTCGCCGACGACGTGCTCTACCAGCTCGGCGCGCTGGAGGCGATGTGCCGGGTGGCGGGCACGACGGTGCGCTACGTCAAGCCGCACGGGGCGCTCTACAACGCGACGGTGCACCACGCCGTGCAGGCGCGGGCCGTGCTCGACGCCGTGCGCGACTACGACCCCGCGCTGCCGGTGATGGGACTGCCCGGGTCCGAGCTCCTGGCCGCCGCCGAGGCCGCGGGGCTGCGTGCGGTGCCGGAGTTCTTCGTCGACCGCGGCTACACCCCGGCCGGCGCGCTGGTGCCCCGCTCCGAGCCCGGTGCGTTGCTGCACGACCCGGACGAGGTGGCCGCGCGCGTGCTGCGGCTGCTCACCGACGGCACGGTCGAGGCCGTCGACGGGACGGTGGTGGCGGTGCGGGCGGAGTCGGCGTGCGTGCACGGGGACTCGCCGGGGGCGGTGGAGATGGCCCGCGCGGTGCGGGCGGCGCTGGCCGGCGCCGGGGTGGAGGTGCGGGCGTTCGTGGGGGCTCCGGACTTGCAGGAAGGCCACCTTGCTGACGCTTCCGCACAGCAAGGTGGCCTTCCTGCAACGGGGGCGGGAGGTGGCGGCGCGTGAAGGTGCTGCCCTGCGGGGACGCCGCGCTGCTGCTCGAGGTCGCCGGGCTCGACGAGGTGCTCGCCCTGGCCGACGCCGCCCGCGCCGCCGACCTGCCCGGCGTCCTCGACGTCGTCCCCGCCGCCCGCACGGTGCTCCTGACGGCCGCGCCGGGCACCGATCTCGCGGCGCTGCGCCGGGCGGTGGAGGCGCTGACCGTCGACCCCTCGGCCGCGCCGCCCGAGGGGGACACGGTCGAGATCGAGGTGGTCTACGACGGCCCCGACCTCGAGGAGGTCGGCCGGCTCACCGGCCTGGGCGCCGACGGGGTGGTCGAGGCGCACACCGGCACGCCGTGGCGCGTGGCCTTCGGCGGCTTCGCGCCCGGTTTCGCCTACCTCGCCGGCGGCGACGAGCGGCTGCACGTCCCGCGCCGCGACGAGCCCCGCACCAGCGTGCCGGCGGGCTCGGTCGGGCTGGCCGGGGAGTTCAGCGGCGTCTACCCGCGGTCGAGCCCCGGCGGCTGGCAGCTCATCGGCCGCACGACCGCCGACCTGTGGAACGAGGAGCGGGACCAACCGGCGCTCCTGAGACCGGGCGCGCAGGTCCGCTTCGTGCGCACCTCGGAGCCGGAACGCGCTGCGGAGGGGGCCCACGACCGCGTGCCGACTCCGAGGTGCGGACGGGTGGTGGAGGTGGTGGCCCCCGGCGCCTTCGCCTCCGTCCAGGATCTCGGGCGGGTCGGGGCCGCCGCCACTGGAGTGGGCCGGTCGGGGGCCGCGGACCGCGGCGCTCTCGCGCTGGGCAACCGGCTCGTCGCCAACCCGCCGGGCGCGGCGGGCGTCGAGGTCACGTTCGGCGGGTTCGTGCTGCGCGCGGGCGACGACGTCCCGGCCCCGTTGCTGCTCGCCGTGACCGGCGCCCCCGCACCCGCCGACGTCGACGGCACCCCGGTCGGGCACCACGCCCTGGTCGTGCTGCGGGCCGGGCAGACCCTGCGGCTGGGCCCGCCGCCCGCCGGCCTGCGCAGCTACGTCGCCGTGCGCGGCGGGATCACCGTCGACGCGGTGCTCGGCTCGCGCAGCACCGACGTGCTGTCCGGCGTCGGACCGGCCGCGCTGTCCCCCGGCGACGTGCTGCCGGTCGGGCCGGAGCCCGCGGAGCTGCCGCGGGTCGACGTCGCCCCGGTCGCGACGCCGTCCGCCGGCGTCCTGACGCTGCGCGCCGTCCCCGGCCCCCGCGACGACTGGGTCGACGACCCTGCCGCGCTCGCCGCCACGACGTGGACGGTGTCGGGGCGCAGCGACCGCGTCGGCATGCGGCTCGAGGGCGAGCCCCTGCGCCGCAGCCGGACCGACGAGCTGCCCAGCGAGGGCATGGTCCGCGGCGCGATCCAGGTGCCGCCCGGCGGGGAGCCGGTGCTGTTCCTCGCCGACCACCCCGTGACCGGCGGCTACCCGGTCGTCGCCGTCGTCCTCGACGCCGACGTCGACCGCGCCGCCCAGGCCCGCCCCGGGCAGCAGATCCGCTTCCGCCTCGTGCGGTCCCCCGTGAAGGAGAGCCCGTGAACCCCGCCGACGCCCGCGCCCGCTTCCGCGACGGCCTCGTCACCCCCACCGCCGGCTGGTGCGACGGGTACACGCAGGCCAACCTGATCAGCGTCCCGCGCGACCGGGCGTGGGACTTCCTGCTGTTCGCCCAGCGCAACCCGAAGCCGTGCCCGGTCCTCGACGTCCTCGACGCGGGTGCCGTCGCCGGCCCGATCCTCGACGGCGACGTGCGCACCGACGTCCCGCTCTACCGCGTCTACGTCGACGGCGAGCAGGTGGCGGAGCCGACGGACGTCCGGGAGTGGTGGCGCGAGGACCTCGTCAGCTTCCTCATCGGCTGCAGCTTCACCTTCGAGCGCGCGCTCGGGGCGGCCGGCGTGCCCGTGCGGCACGTCGAGCAGGGCGTCAACGTGCCGATGTACCGGACGTCGTGGCGCTGCCGCCCGGCCGGGGACGTGTCCGGGCCGCTGGTCGTGTCGATGCGGTACGTGCCGGAGTCCCTGGTGGCGACGGCGGTCGCGACGACGGCCCGCTACCCCGCCGTGCACGGGTCGCCGGTCCACGTCGGCGACCCCCGCGAGCTCGGCGTCGCCGACCTGGACGCCCCCGACTACGGCGACGCCGTGGCGTCCGAGCCCGGCGACGTGCCGGTGTTCTGGGCGTGCGGGGTGACGCCGCAGGCCGCGGTGGTGGAGTCGCGCCCGCCGCTGGCGATCGCGCACGCCCCGGGCCACATGCTGATCACCGACGCGCGGGACGAGGACTACCTGATCTGACTCCGGACCGGGGAGCGCCGCCGCGACAGCGCCACCCCCACCAGGCACACCGCCCCGCCCACCAGCGCGAGCACGGGCGGGAGCTCGCCGAGCAGCACCGCGGACAGCACGATCGTGATCGGCGGCGCGAGGTAGGTGGTGACGCCCAGGCGCCCCGCGTCCATCCGGGCCAGCGCGTAGGCCCACGTCGAGAACGCCAGCGCGGTGGGCACCAGCCCGAGGTAGACGAGCCCGGCGGTGGCGCTCGCCGGGGCGGCGGCGAGGTCGGCGAGCAGGCCGGGGGTGAAGGGCAGGCAGGCGACGGCGCCGATCGCGCAGGCCAGGAACGTCACCTGCAGCCCGGGGAGCCGGCGCAGCACCGGCTTCTGCGCGAGCACCCCGATCGCGTACGTGACGGCGGCGGCCAGGCAGAGCAGCACGCCCAGGACGTCGGCGCTGCCGGTGTCGGCGGTCGACGCACCGACCAGCACCGCCCCGCAGAACGCGATACCGCCGCCGATGAGCAGCCAGCGCGGGAAACCCTCGCCCAGCAGCAGGCCCGCGAACAGCGCGATGAGGATCGGCCCGACGTTGACGAGCATGGCCGTGGTGCCCGCGTCGATGCGCTGCTCCGCGGCGTTGAGCACGACGTTGTAGACGGCGAACCAGGCCAGCCCGCACAGCAGGACCAGCCCCCACTCGCGCGGCGTGGGCGTGACCCAGCGGCTCCGGCTCAGGAGCAGCCCGGCGCCGAGCGCGAGCGCCCCGACGAGCAGCCGGCCCAGCGCCAGCGGCCCGGGCTCGTAGGACGCGCCGACCGCGCGGATCGCGACGAACGCCGACGCCCACGCCACCACGGTGACGGCGACGGCGAGCAGGGCACCGGTGTGCAGACGGGGAGCGGCGGTGGTCGTCACGCCGCCGACGCTACGGTCGATCCGCGCCGATCTCGCGCGGTTTCCGGCCGTCCTGCGACGACATGCTGCCAGCCGGAACGGCGAGCTTCGTGGGCCCGCCGCGCCCGCGCAGCTCGGTCTCCCCGGCCGGCTCCCAGCGCCGGCGCTCGCCCTCGTCGGCGAGCTCCACGGCCCGCCCCGCCGCGACGACGCCGCCGGGTAGCGACTTCGCCAGCTCGGTGAGCCGCGCGGCCTCGTTCACCGGGTCGCCGATGACGGTGTACTCGAAGCGCCGCACGTCACCGACGTTGCCGGCCACCGCGTCGCCCGCCGACACCCCGATCCCGGCCTCGATGTCGGGCAGCTCCGCGGCGAGCCGGGCGCCGAGGTCGCGGCCCGCGGCCAGCGCGCACCCGGCCGCGTCGGGCAGACCCACGGGCGCGCCGAACACGGCCAGCGCCGCGTCGCCCTGGAACTTGTTGATCCAGCCGCCGTGCTCCTCGACGACCTCGACGACGACGCCGAAGAACCGGTTGAGCACCCCGACGACCTCCTCGGCCGGGCGGTGCACCGCGAGCTGCGTGGACCCGACGAGGTCGACGAACAGCACCGCGACCGGCCGCACCTCGCCGCCCAGGCGGACCTCCGCCGACGCCGCCGCAGCCTCGGCGACCTCGCGCCCGACGTGGCGGCCGAACAGGTCGCGGATCCGCTCGCGCTCCGCGAGCCCCGCGACCATGGTGTTGAACCCGCTCTGCAGCTGCCCGAGCTCCGTGCCGTCGTAGACGGTGACCTCGGCGTCGAGCCGGCCGCGCTCGACGCGGCGCATCGCCCGGCGCACCGCGTTGACGGGGTCGGCGACCGCGCGCGCCGCCCCGACCGTCGCCAGCAGCCCGGTGAGCAGGGCCGTGCCGCCGATGCTCAGGACGATCACGGCGAGCTGCGCGGCGGGCACGTCGCCGTAGACCAGCGCGGAGACCGCCGCGAGCAGCACCCCGACGACCGGGACGGCCGTGCCGAGCGCCCAGAACAGCAGCGACCGGACGACCACCCCGGGCAGCACGCGCCGCCGCGGGGGCTGCGTCGACAGCACGCGGCCGGTGGTGCGCCTCAGGATCCGCTCGCTGAGCAGGTAGGACAGCGCGCAGGTGGTGATGCCGCCGAGCAGCGTCGTCTCGGCGACCTGCACCGCGAGCCGCCAGGAGTACTGCGCGTTGAGCCCGCCGAACAGCAGGACCGCGGTGATCCAGAGCGCGCCCTGCACGGTGGTCAGGCGCAGCGGCCCGTACAGCACGCGCCGGTGCTCGCGGCGCTGCTCGACCGCGGTGCCGCCGCCGACCCGCATCCGGAACCGCTTGCTCCCCCACAGCGCCCCGACCAGCACGGCGAGCAGCAGGTAGGACCCGAACGCCACGAGGTTGACGACCAGCGCCGGGCTCTCCTCGTCCACCGGCCCGCTGGGCAGCACCCACGCCGAGAGCAGCAGCACGACCCCGGCGCCGATGACGTTGGCGAGGATGACGGCCGACAGCAGCGCCGCGCGGACCCGCCGCCCGATCACCCACCGCCGCCTCGCCACGCCGGCGATCCTCGCAGGTCAGCCCGCGTGAGCGACGGCCGCGGTCAGGTGCACGCCTCCGCGCGAGCGCACGTCGAGCGCCCAGGCGTCGCCGGTGGCGCGGGTGCGCAGCTCGACGGTCGAGGGCAGCAGCAGCGGGCGGCCGAACGCGACCACCTGCGTCAGCGCCTCGGGCAGGCGGCCCTCGAGCACCGCGAGCGACCGCGCGGCCGTCCACATGCCGTGCGCGATGGCCCGGGGGAACCCGAACGCCTTCGCGCTCAGCGGGTGCAGGTGGATCGGGTTGACGTCGCCGCTGACCGCCGCGTAGCGCCGTCCGGTGTCGGCCTCGACCCGCCACACCGCCGACGCCGGGCCGTCACCGACCTCCGGCGGGGCCGCGGGCGGCTCCGCGGCCGCACCCGGCGCGCGGGCGCCGCGGGCCAGGTAGGTGCTGCGGCCGTCCCAGACGCGCTCGCCGCCGACGTCCACGGCCGCGACGAGGTCGACCTGCGCACCCTTGGGGTGCCCGGCGAACCGCTCGGCGTGCACGGCGATCTCGAGGCGCTCGGCGGCGTCGACCCGCCGGTGCACCGTGATCGTGTTGGTGACGTGCACGAGCCCGGGCAGCGGCAGCGGGAACGACCGGCCCGCCATCAGCTCCACCTGCAGCGCGAAGGCGAGCACGTGCGGGTAGGTCGGCGGCAGTGCGTCGGAGAGGCGGAAGCCGCAGACCCGCGCGTAGTCGGCGAGGTGGGCGCGGTCGACGTCGACGGTCCGGTGCAGGACCGTGCCGGGCAGCGTCGACGCCCGCGGTCCGACCGACCCGACCGCGGCCTTCGCGTACAGCGGAGCGAGACTCACGTCAGGCCCCGATCATGCTCTGCCCGCACACCCGCACGACCTGCCCGGTCACGCCACCGCTCTCGGCCTGGCCCAGCCAGCCCACGGTCTCGGCGACGTCGACGGGCAGCCCGCCCTGGCGCAGGCTGTTGATCCGGCGCCCGCCCTCGCGCGTGCCCAGCGGCATCCGCGCGGTCATCTCGGTCTCGATGAACCCGGGGGCGACCGCGTTGACGGTGACGCCGCGCGCCGCCGCCCGCGGCGCGAGCGCGCGGATCATCCCGATCACGCCCGCCTTGCTCGCGGCGTAGTTGGTCTGGCCGCGGTTGCCGGCGATGCCGCTGGTGGAGGCCACGCAGACGATCCGGCCGGTGTCCGAGAGCAGGTCGCCCTCCAGCAGGGCCCCGTTGATCACCAGCTGGGCGCGCAGGTTGACCGCGAGGACCGCGTTCCAGCGGTCGGCGTCCATGTTGGCGAGCAGCTTGTCGCGGGTGATCCCGGCGTTGTGGACGACGACGTCGACGCGCCCGTGCCGCTCGCGCAGGTGGGCGAGCAGGCGGTCGGCGGCGTCGGGAGCGGTGATGTCGAGCTGCAGCGCGGTGCCACCGGTGCGGTTGGCGACGGCGGCGAGCGCCTCGCCCGCGGCGGGGACGTCGACGGCGACGACCACGGCGCCGTCGCGGGCGAGCGTGTCGGCGATGGCCGCACCGATCCCGCGCGCCGCCCCGGTGACGACGGCGACGCGCCCGGCCAGCGGGGCCACCGGCTCCGCGGGGGCGTCCATGCCGATCGGGTCCTGCTCCGGCCCGACCGGCACGCCGACGTGCACGACCTGCCCGTCGACGTAGGCCGAGCGGCCCGACAGCAGGAACCGCACCGACGAGTCGAGCGCGGCGGGCGGGGCGTCGGGGTGCACGACCAGCAGGTTCGCCGTGGCGCCCGCGCGCACCTCCTTGGCCACGGAGCGCACGATGCCGTCGAAGGCCTGCGCGACGGCGGCGGCCTCGGGGTCCTCGGTGGGCTCCGGCGCGAGCACCAGCAGCCGCCCGTTCGGGGCGAGCCGGCGCACGGCGGGCGTGAGGAACTCCTGGACGGCGGCGAGGTCGTCGAGCGTGCGGGCGGCGGTGGCGTCGAGCACGACGCCGGCCACCTTCCCCTCGGCCGCCTCGGCCACGCCCTCGTTCTTGAGCAGCGCGCGCACCGCGTCGGCGAACGTCCCACCGCCGACGGTGCCGACGAGCGCGGGCCCGTCGAGCAGCGGCGCGCCGGGGACGTGGCGGCGCAGCACGGGGATGCGGGGCACGCCCAGGCGCTGGACGAGCGGGTTCTGCGAGAGGTCGCGCAGGGTGTCGTTGCTCATCTCAGGCCGCCTCGAGGATCGCGACGACGCCCTGGCCGCCGGCTGCGCAGATGGAGATCAGGCCGCGGCCCTTCGTGCCGGTGTCGCGGGCCTTCTCGTGCAGGAGCTTCGCCAGCGTCGCGACGATCCGGCCGCCGGTCGCGGCGAACGGGTGCCCGGTGGCGAGACTCGACCCCGCGACGTTGAGGCGCGACCGGTCGATCGAGCCCAGCGGAGCGTCGAGGCCCAGGCGCTCCTTCGCGAACGCCGGGTCCTCCCAGGCCGCCAGCGTGGCGAGCACGGTCGACGCGAACGCCTCGTGGATCTCGTAGAAGTCGAAGTCCTGCAGGGTGAGGCCGTTGCGCTCGAGCAGTCGGGGCACGGCGTGCACCGGTGCGGTCAGGAGCCCGTCGGCCCCGTGCACGAAGTCGACGGCCGCGGTCTCGGCGTCGACGACGTGCGCCAGCACCGGCAGGCGGTGCTCGGCGGCCCACTCGTCCGACCCCAGCAGCACGGCCGAGGCGCCGTCGGTGAGCGGCGTCGAGTTGCCGGCGGTCATCGTGCCCTCGGGCCCGCCGAACACCGGCTTGAGCGTCGCGAGCTTCTCCGCGGAGGTGTCGGGGCGCAGGTTCGCGTCGCGGGTGAGGCCCAGGAACGGCGTCACGAGGTCGTCGAAGAAGCCGCGCCCGTAGGCGGCGGCGAGGTTGCGGTGGCTGGCGGCGGCGAGCTCGTCCTGCGCCTCGCGGGACACGTGCCACTCCAGCGCGGTCAGCGCGGCGTGCTCGCCCATCGACAGGCCGGTGCGCGGCTCGGCGTTGCGCGGCACCTCCGGCACGACCTGGCCGGGGCGCAGGCCCGCGACGGCGCGCAGGCGGTCGGCGAGCGACCGGGCGCCGTTGAGCCTCATGAGGACGCGGCGCAGGTCGTCGTTGAGGGCAACGGGGGCGTCGCTGGCGGTGTCGACACCGGCCGCGATGCCGCTCTCGATCTGCCCGAGCGCGATCTTGTTCGCGACGAGGACGGCCGTCTCCAGCCCGGTGCCGCAGGCCTGCTGCACGTCGTAGGCCGGGGTGTAGGGCGAGAGGCGGCTGCCGAGCACGGACTCGCGGGTGAGGTCGCGGTCGCGGGAGTGCTTGAGGACGGCGCCGCCGGCCACCTCCCCGATGCGCTCGCCGGCGAGGCCGAAGCGCGCCGCGAGGCCGTCGAGGGTGGCGGTGAGCATGTCGAGGTTGGTGGCCTGGGCGTAGGCCCCGTTCGCACGGGCGAACGGGATGCGGTTGCCCCCGATGACGGCGGCCTGCCGGGCTGAACGGGTCATGGTACGAACGGTACCCGGTACTGGCGGTCCCGCATACGTGACCCGCGTCGCGTAGCCGGTACCGCAAGTACGCGGTACTTTCGGTTCCGTGAAGAGCGCCCGGGACCGCCGCGCCAGCCGATGGGACGCCCACCGGCAGGCCCGCCGCGTCGAGCTCACCGACGCCGCGATCCTGGCCATCCGCGCGCACGGCGCCGGCGTGGGCATGGACGAGGTGGCCGCGCAGGCCGCCACCAGCAAGACGGTGGTCTACCGGCACTTCGCCGACCGCACCGAGCTGTACGTGGCGGTGTGCGAGCGGGTGGCCGGGGTGCTCCTGGGCCAGGTCCGCGCCGCGATGGACGGTGCCGACGGCCCGCACGGGCAGACCGCCGCGGGCATCGAGGCCTACCTGCGGCTCATCGAGCACGACCCCGAGGTGTACCGGTTCGTGGTCCACCGCCCGCTCGTTGACCGCGCGCTCGACGCAGATCCGGTCGCCGACCTCGTCTCCCTCATCGGCGACCAGGCCGCCGCCGTCATCGCGGCCCGCACCGGCGACCCCGTCCGCGCCGTCCCCTGGGGGCACGGCGTCGTCGGGATGGTCCGCGCCGCCGCCGACAACTGGCTGGCCCGACCGGCCGGGATGACCCGCGCCGAGCTCGCCACCCACCTCACCGAACTCGCCTGGGCCGGGCTCTCCGGCGTCGTGGCAACCCCCTCCGAGGAGGACTCATGAGTGACCTGCAGACCGTGCTCGACGGCCGCTGGGCCGACGTGCGCAACGACGTCCGCGCGCAGATGGGCGAGCTCGCGCTGACGCCCGACCCCGACGCCTCCACCGAGGAGTACCGCGCCGAGATCGCCGAGGCCGTGCGCGCGCTGGCGCGCAGCCGGCGCCCGCACCAGGGCTTCGACCCGGCCTACGGCGGCCAGGGCGACGTCGGCGGTGTCGTCGCGGCGTTCCAGATGCTCGGCCACGGCGACCTGTCGCTGCTGGTCAAGGCCGGGGTCCAGTGGGGCCTGTTCGGTGGTGCGCTGCAGGCGCTGGGCACCGCCCGCCACCACGACCGCTACCTGCGCGACATGATGGACGGCACGCTGCTGGGCTGCTTCGCGATGACCGAGACCGGCCACGGCTCCGACGTCCAGCACCTGCGCACCACGGCCACCTACGACGCGGACAGCCACGAGTTCGTGATCCACACCCCGGAGCCGGGCGCCCGCAAGGACTACATCGGCGGCGCCGCCCGCGACGCGCGGATGGCGGCGGTGTTCGCGCAGCTGGTGACGAACGGCGAGACGCACGGCGTCCACTGCTTCCTCGTGCCGATCCGCACCGAGGCGGGCGACGCGGTGCCGGGCGTCACGATCACCGACTGCGGCGTCAAGGCCGGGCTCAACGGCGTCGACAACGGGCGGCTGGTGTTCGACTCCGTCCGCGTGCCGCGCGAGGCCCTGCTCAACCGCTACGCCGACGTCTCCCCCGAGGGCGTCTACTCCAGCCACATCACCAACGAGACGCGCCGCTTCTTCACGATGCTCGGCACGCTCGTCCGCGGCCGCATCAGCGTGGCCGGTGGCGCGGCCAGCGCCACGCAGAAGGCGCTGACGCTGGCGGTCCGCTACGGCGAGACGCGCCGCCAGTTCAGCGACCCGGCCACCGGCGAGGAGGTCGTCGTCCTCGACTACCTCGTGCACCAGCGCAAGCTCCTCCCCGCCCTGGCGACGACGTACGCGCTGCAGTTCGCGCAGAACGACCTCGTGTCGCAGATGCACGACCTGCAGAAGCCCGGTGCCGAGCTCGACGAGGAGCGCCAGCGCGACCTGGAGACCCGTGCCGCGGGGATCAAGGCCGTCGGCACCTGGCACGCCACGCGCACCATCCAGACCTGCCGCGAGGCGTGCGGCGGCGCGGGCTACCTGGCGGAGAACCTGCTGCCCGCGCTCAAGGCCGACACCGACGTCTTCACGACGTTCGAGGGCGACAACACCGTCTTGCTCCAGCTCGTCGCGAAGACGCTGCTGTCGGACTACGGCCGCCGCGTCGGGAAGCTCGACCTCGCCGGCAAGGTCCGCTTCGGCGCCGACCTCGTCGCGGGCACCGTGCTGGAGCGCACCGGCGCCCGCTCGGTCCTGCGCCGCGGCGACCTGCGCGACCCCGGCTACCAGCGCTGGCTGCTGGCCCGGCGCGAGGAGCACCTCATCGCGAGCGGCGCGCTGCGGATGCGCAAGGCCCTGGCGCCGGGCGCCGACCAGTTCGCGGTCTTCAACGGCGCGCAGGACCACCTGCTCACCGCCGCCCGCGCGCACGTCGACCGGATCGTGTTCGACGCCTTCGCCGCCGTCGCCGACCAGCACCCGCTGCTCGGGCGGGTCCTGGCGCTGCACGGGCTGTCGGTGATCGAGGGCGACCGCGCGTGGTTCGTCGAGCACGGCTACCTGACGGCGGCCCGCACCAAGGCCGTCACGACGGCGGTCAACGCCCTGTGCGGCGAGCTCCGCCCGCACGCCCGTGAGCTCGTCGACGCCTTCGGCATCCCGGAGAACTGGCTCGACTGCCCGCTGCTCGACGGCGAGCGCACCCGCCCGACGCAGGCCGACGAGCAGCACGCCGACACCCTCACCGCCGTCGGCTGACCCGCACCCCAGACCCCGGCGAGTGTGCCGCCGCCGCCTGGCGAGTTCGCCCCGGACCCCGGCGAGTTCGCCCCGGACCCCGGCGAGTTCGCCCCGGACCCCGGCGAGTTCGCCCCGGACCCCGGCGAGTTCGCCCCGGACCCCGGCGAGTTCGCCGCTGCCGCCCGCCGAGTTCGCCGCTGCCGCTCGCTCCCAGTCGGCAAACTCGCCGGGCGTGAGCGGCAAACTCGCCGGGTGGTCGGCGGACTCGCCGGGCGTGAGCGGCACACTCGCGGGTCGTCAGGGCCGGCGCGCCGCCTGGATCTCGGGCAGGCGGGTGGTGATGAAGTCCAGCAGGCCCGTGAGCTGCGCGGTGAGGCCGCTCCCGAGATCGGTGAGGCTGTAGGTCACCTGCGGCGGGGTGGTGGGGGCGACCTCGCGGGCCACGAAGCCGTCGGACTCCAGCGTGCGCAGCGTCTGGGCCAGCATCTTCTCGCTCACCCCGTCGATGCGCCGGCGCAGCGCGCTGAACCGCAGCTCGCCGGTGTCGAGCGCCGCGAGCACGAGGACGGCCCACTTGCTCGTGACGTGGTCGAGGACCGACCGGCTGGGGCAGCGGCTGTCGAACACGTCACCCCGCGGGGGCCACGTCGCGTCCAGGACCTGCGTGCTCACATCCGCCTCCGGCACTTACGAGAAGGTACGTACTTACCGAACGATAGTGCACGCGCTACCGTCGGAGCCATGATCGCTGTCACCGGAGTCACCGGGAACCTCGGCCGCGTCGTCGTCGACGACCTCCTCACCCGCATCCCCGCCACCGAGCTCGTCGCCGTCGCCCGCGACCCGCGCAAGGCCGCCGACCTGGCCGACCGCGGCGTCGACGTCCGCGCGGGCGACTACGACGACCCGGCCTCATTGCGTGCCGCGTTCGCCGGCGTCGACGTCCTGCTGCTCGTCTCCTCCCCCGACGTCACGCCCGGCGTCCGCCCCCGCCAGCACGGGAACGCCATCGACGCCGCGCGCGACGCGGGCGTCGGCCGGATCGTCTACACCAGCGCGATCGGCGCCGAGGACGGCCAGGGCTTCCTCGCCGACCACACCACCACCGAGGGCCTGCTGCGCGAGTCGGGCGTGGCGCACACCCTGCTGCGCAACACCTTCTACAGCGAGGCGTTGGTCAACCCCGGCCTGCGCGACGCCGTGGCCGCGGGCGAGATCTTCGGCGCCGACGGCGGGAAGCCGGTCAACTTCGCGACGATCCGCGACCTCGGCCTCGCCGCCTCCGCCGCCCTCACCGGTGACGGTCACGCCGGCGTCGCCTACGAGCTGCGCGGCCCGCTCTGGACGCTGGCCGACCTCGCGCGCGTCGTCGGGGAGGTGTCGGGTACGCCGGTGGCCTACCGCGCCGTCCCGTCGGCCGAGCTCGGCGGCATCGGCTTCGTGCACGACCTCATCGCGTCGGGCCTGTTCGCCGAGCCCTCCGACGACCTGGAGAAGCTGCTCGGCCGTCCGGCCACGGGCTTGGCGGAGTCGGTCCGCGCGGTGCTCGCGGGCTGAGCAGCAGGACCGCCGCCACCAGCCACCCGGTGTTCACGACGAGCCACGCCCGCTGCCACGCCCCGAGGTCGGACCCGTCGATGTTCAGTCCGAGCACCACGGACAGGACGGCGGCGACCACGGTGAGCGCGGCGGCGAGCGGGCGGGTGCGGGCCAGGCGCGCCGCCACCACGGCCATCGCCGCCAGCAGCGCGACCTCGTAGGCGAGGACGGCGAGGCCGTGCACGGAGCCGGCCAGGTCGGCCGGGGCGTAGTTCGGCGGCGTCCCGCAGCCGGCCGCGCCGAGCGGGCAGGCCGTGCGGAACGCGGCGATCGTCAGACCGGCCAGCCCGGCCAGGGCGAGCGGCACGGCGACGGCACCGCGCCACACGGTCGCCGCGCCGAGGTGGGCGAGGCCGAGCGCCGCGATCGCGGCGATCCCGAACACGGCCACCGACGACCCGCGCCCGGCCAGGCTCGACACGTAGTCGGCACGGGGCGAGTAGCCGGGGACGAGCGTGCCGGCCACGAGCGAGACGAGCCAGAACACCGCGACCCCGCCGACGACCACCCCTCGTGCGCGGGAACCGTGGTCGGAGCCACGGTTCCCGCGCACGGCACTACTGGGCAAGGTCGGCGTGCGCGGTGCGCAGCTCCCGCTTGAGGATCTTGCCGCTCGGGTTCTTCGGCAGCGCGTCGGCGAGCACCACGTACTTGGGCCGCTTGTAGCCGGCCAGCACCCCGCGGGCGTGCTCGTTGACCTGCTCCACGGTGACCTCGACGCCCTCCTTCGGCACGACGACGGCCGTGACGGCCTCGATCCAGGTCGGGTGCGAGATGCCGAAGACGGCGACCTCGGCGACGCCCTCGAGCTGGTAGATCGCCTCCTCGACCTCGCGCGACGCCACGTTCTCGCCGCCGGTCTTGATCATGTCCTTCTTGCGGTCGACGACCGACAGGTAGCCGTCCTCGGTCATGACCCCGAGGTCGCCGGAGTGGAACCAGCCGTCGCGGAAGGCGTCGGCGGTCTTCTCCTCGTCCTCGTAGTAGCCCAGCGCGGCGTGCGGGGAGCGGTGCACGATCTCGCCGATCTCCCCCGGCGCCACCGGCTGCCCGTCGTCGTCGACGAGGCGGGTCTCGACGTTGATCGACGCGCGCCCGGCCGAGCCGGCCCGCGGCAGCTGCTCGTGCGGGCGCAGGATCGTGGCCAGCGGCGACATCTCGGTCTGGCCGTAGAAGTTCCAGAACTGCACGTCGGGCAGCCGCCGTGACAGCTCCTTGAGCACCTCCACCGGCATCGCCGACGCGCCGTAGTAGCCCTTGCGCAGCGACGACAGGTCGCGGGTGTCGAAGTCGGGGTGGCGCAGCAGCGAGATCCACACCGTCGGCGGGCAGAACAGCTTCGTGGCCCGCTCCCGCTCGAGGGTCGCGAGCAGCGTCGCCGGGTCGGGGGCGGGCAGGATGATCGAGGTCGCGCCGAGGTAGACGTCGACGGAGAGGAAGCAGTCGAGCTGCGCGCAGTGGTAGAGCGGCAGCGAGTGCACCTCGACGTCGTCGGTGCTCATGCCGCCGTCGATCGTGCAGCTCACGTACTGCGCGATGAGCGAGCGGCTCGACAGCATCACGCCCTTGGGCCGCGACTCGGTGCCCGAGGTGTACATCAGCCGCAGCGGGTCGTCGTCGCCGACGGCGACCTCGGGGTCGTGGTCGGGCCCCTCGCCGCTGATCCAGGGCTCGACGTCCTCCCAGCCCTCCGCCGGGTCGGCGCCGATCCAGCCGCGCACCCCGCCCTGGACGCCGGCCTCGGCCAGCGCCTTCGCCGCCGTGTCGGCCAGCGCGTCCTGCGCGACCATCCCGGACGCGCCGGAGTGGGTGAGGATGAAGGCGATCTCGGACGCGCCGAGCATGAAGTTCACCGGCACCAGCACGACGCCGACCTTCGCGGTGGCGAAGGCCAGCACGGCGTAGGCGTAGGAGTTGCGGGCGAGCAGCGCGAGGCGGTCGCCCTTCTGCAGCCCGCGCGCGGTGAGCGCGTGCGCGGTGCGGTTGGCGGCCGCGTCGAACTCCGCGAACGTGACCCGCCGCTCGCCGTCGACCACGGCGAGCTTGTCGGGGTAGCGCAGCGCGGAGCGGCGGAGCAGGTCGCCGAGGGAGTGCTGGCGGGTGCGGGCGATGGCGGCCTGCGTGCTGTCGGTGAAGGGGCTGCCGGCGGTGGAGGTCACCGCCCGATCCTGCCCCACGGATCAGTCGGAGGACACCTCCGCGTACGCGTCGCCCACCGACACCTCACCGGGCCCGGCGACGTCGGCGTAGACCCCCGCGCACGCCCACACGCCGCCGATCTGCGGGATCTCGATGCGGTTGTGCTTCGCGATCGCGCGCAGGGTGTCGACGTCGCGGGGCAGGTCGCCCTGCTCCAGGGTCGTCATGACGCAGCGCATGGTGGCGAACGAGTACTTCACGGTGGCCCCGCCGAGCGTGGCGGTGCGGCCCGGCCAGTCGTTCTCGGCGAATCCGGTGTCGCCGCTGACGACGAAGTTCGGCCGGTAGCGGCGGGCGTCGAAGGTGGCGTCGGGGGCGAGCTCGCGGAGCCGGTCGAGCGTGGCCTCGGAGAGCACGTGCAGCGGGGAGAGGTCGAAGAACGTGCCCTTGGCGCCGAACGCCGAGATGTCGAACTTGCTGATCACCTCGCCGGTCTCCTCGCGGCGGACGGTGGTGTCGTCGATGAGCTGCTGCGGCGCCAGTCCCTCGACGTCGGGCCACAGCTCCTCGAAGTACGCGCCCTCGGGGGCCTCGGCGGCCAGGTGGACGGGCCGGCCGATCGCGGCCGAGAGCGCGTCGTCGATGTCGGCGTCGTCGCTGCGGTGCACGGACCCGTCGGGGAACGTGATCTCCACGGGCGGCGGCGCGGCGCCCGTCTCGGGCTCGGAGACGAACCGGGCGGAGAACGCGAGCAGGTCGGCCCAGCGGCGCGGGACCTTGGCGCTCGCGACGACACCGGTCTCGCCGTCGATCACGGCGTAGGCGCGGTCGCCCAGCACGCCGGTCGGGCCCACCGTGCAGGTGGTCAGGGACTCGCCGAGCATCGACTTGACCGGGTAGCGGTGGATCGCGGTGACCGTCATGCGCCCGGTCTATCCCGTCCCGCCGGTGCGGCGGAACCCCCCGGTCGGAGGGGTCAGGACGTCCGTTCCGCACATGCGGCGAGAGTGCGCAGCTGCTTCCGCATCATCACCAGGTCGCCCCAGGCGATCGGGGCGGCGAGCCGGCCCGCGGTGAGGTCGAGGCGCCCGATCAGGCGGCAGGTCCGCTCGCCCGTCGGCGTGACGCGGTAGGTGCACGCCATCGGGCCGAACCGGCGCGTCGGTCCCGGCCGCCCGACGGCGGTGACCTCGCGCCCCGGCACGACGTCGACGACCTGGAAGATCAGGACGAACGGCGTGCCGGACTCGAGGGCGTCGGCGCCGGGGGTGAGCGTGCGCGGGCTGCGCCGGCCGAGGTTGTCGACGAGGTCGTAGCTGTAGGGCGCCTGTGTGAGCTGCGCGACCCAGCGGAAGGCGTGCGCGGCCGGCGCGCCGACGTCGACGGCCCGCACCATCCGCGCGGCGGGCTCGGGCACCAGGTCGGAGCAGGGGTAGGCGTCGTCGATCTCGGGGTCGGTGGCGCCCCAGGCCCAGGGCAGTCCGCGGAGCACGGACCCAGCCTAAGAGCGCGCTGAGAACGGCGCGCGCACGCGCGTCGCGGACCCCGCTAGGTTGCGCCGCGATGACCTCCTCCCCCAGGTCACGACCCGGTGAACACCGCCCGCCGCTCGTGACCGCCGTCCACCCCCGTCGTTGGGCCGAACGGGGGTGTGCATGATCGAGCTGGATGCGGTGACGAAGGTCTACCAAGCCGGCAAGGTGGCCGTCCGCGCCCTCGACTCCGTCGACCTCTCCATCGACGAGGGCGACCTCGTGGCGATCATGGGACCGTCCGGCTCCGGCAAGTCGACGATGATGAACATCCTCGGCTGCCTCGACGTCCCGACCACCGGCCACTACCGCCTCGGCGGCACCGATGTCGTCGGGATGCGGGAGAACGCGCTCGCCGACCTGCGCAACCGCCGCATCGGCTTCGTCTTCCAGTCCTTCAACCTCATCGCCCGCACGAGCGCCGCGCGCAACGTCGAGCTGCCCCTGGTCTACGCCGGGGTGGGCCGCCGCGAGCGCCGCGACCGCGCGCAGCAGGCGCTGGCCCGCGTCGGGCTCGACGGGCGCGGGGGCAGCATGCCCAACGAGCTCTCCGGCGGGCAGCAGCAGCGCGTCGCGATCGCCCGCGCGCTCGTCACGCGGCCGGCGATGATCCTGGCCGACGAACCCACGGGCAACCTCGACACCGTCTCGACCAACGAGGTCATGCAGCTGCTCGTGGAGCTGAACGACGCCGGGCGCACCGTCGTGCTGATCACCCACGAGGACGAGGTGGCCGCGTTCGCGCGCCGCGTCGTGCGGCTGCGGGACGGCCGGATCGTCAGCGACCTGCGGCAGAAGCCGCTGCCGCACGGGGCACCGGCCCCGACGGCCGGCGGCACCCCGTGAACATCGGCGAGGCCGCGCGCCTGGCGTTCCGCGGGCTGCGGGCCAACAAGCTCCGCTCCGGCCTGACGACCCTGGGCATCATCATCGGCGTCGCGGCCGTGATCGTGCTGGTGGCGCTGGGCAACGGCATCCAGAGCGGGTTCACCGAGTCGTTCGGGTCGCTGGCCACGCAGATCTCGGTCAGCGCCAACCAGGAGGGCACGAACGGGCAGCCGCGCGACCTCACCGACGCCGACGTGGACGCGCTCGCCGACCCCGCCGACGCGCCGGACGTCGCCTCGGCCACGCCCACCGCGGGCGGCCCGGTCACGCTGCAGCTGCCCGGCGGCACGCAGTTCCGCTCGTCGGTGGTCGGCACGGTGTCGACCTACCTCGACGTCACCGACCGCGACCTCGTCGTCGGCCGGATGTTCGACGAGGCCGAGCGGCGGGCCAAGGTCGTGGTGCTGGCCCCCGGCGCGGTCGAGGACCTCTTCGCCGGCGACGCGGGCGCCGCACTGGGCAGCGAGGTGCGGATCGGGCGCACGGCGTTCCGGGTGATCGGGGTCGTCGCGGCCACCGGCCAGGACGACGTCGTGATCATGCCGCTGGGCACCGCGCGCAGCTTCCTGCTCGGCGGCGGCGACTCCGTCAGCAACGTGGTCGTCGTGGCCGTCTCGCCCGAGGCGGTGCCGGCCGCGCTCACCCAGGTCACCACGATCCTCGACGACCGCCACGACATCGACGAGCCCGCCGAGCGCGACTACACGGCCACCGCGCAGCAGAGCCTGCTCGACCAGGTCAACCAGACGCTGTCGTTCCTCACGCTGTTCACCGTGGCCGTCGCCGCGATCTCGCTGATCGTCGGCGGGATCGGCGTCGCCAACATCATGCTCGTCACCGTCACCGAGCGGACCCGGGAGATCGGCATCCGCAAGGCGATCGGGGCCCGGCGCCGGGCGATCCTGCAGCAGTTCCTGCTCGAGTCGACGTTCCTCGCCGGGTTCGGCGGGCTCGTCGGCATCCTCATCGGCGTCGGCCTGTCGACGGCCGCCGCGATCGCGCTGCCGCAGGCGGTCCCGGACTTCCCGCCGCCGGTCGTCGACGTCAACTCCGTGATCATCTCGTTCGTGATCAGCCTGCTCATCGGCCTGGTCGCCGGTGGCTACCCCGCCAACCGCGCGGCCCGGCTGCGTCCCATCGAAGCGTTGAGGTTCCAGTGAAGACCGTCGCCCAGTCGCCCCTCCGGATCGTCGCCGCCGTGGCGGCGGTGCTGGCCCTCGCGGCCTGCAGCGGCGAGGCCGCACCACCGCCGGTGGTGCGCGTCGACCGCGGGCTGGTCGCCACGAGCGTCTCCGCGTCCGGCTCGCTCGTCGCGATCACCGAGCAGAACCTCGGGTTCGCCGAGGGCGGGCAGCTCGCCGAGGTGCTCGTGTCGGTCGGCGACCGCGTGCAGGCGGGCGACGTGCTGGCGCGGTTGGAGAACTTCGACCTGGAGCAGGCGCTGGAGCAGAGCCGCGCCCAGCTCGACCAGGCCCGCGCGAACCTCGCGAAGATCACCGGCGCCAACTCCGTCGAGCAGGCCCAGGCCTCGCTGGACCAGGCGTACTCGATCCTGTCGGCCACCGAGGACCAGGTCGAGGCCACCAACAGCGCCAACGACGTGGCCACCGAGCGCGCGCGGGTGCAGCTCGACTTCGACCGCTCCCAGCTCGACCGGGCCGAGGACCAGCTGGCGCGGGACCAGGCGGGGTGCAGCGCGTCGCCGACGACGACGAAGCCGGCGCCGACGACGTCACCCAGCCTGCTCGAGGGGGCGTCCGCGTCGACCCCGGCGCCCGTGGTCACCGACCCCGAGTGCGAGGCCATCCCCGCCGACGAGACGGCCGTGCAGCAGGCGCGGGGCACCGTCATCGCCTCGGAGACCGCGCTCGAAACGGCCGAGCAGCGCGAGAACGTCGACGAGGCCTCGGGCCGGCTGTCGATCGAGAACGCCCGCAGCAGCATCGTGACCGCGCAGAACACCCTCGACCAGGCCGGCAGCGACCGCCCGGCCGACACCGACGCGCAGGAGGCCCAGGTCCGCGACGCGGAGGCGTCCGTGGCGCTGGCGCAGCGCGACCTCGACGACACCGCGCTGCGCGCCCCCGTCGCCGGCGTCGTCTCGCAGATCAACGGGGCCGTCGGCGAGTTCGTCGGCGCCGCCTCCGGCACCACCTCGCTGGCCCCCGGCAGCAGCGCGCGCCTGCCCGGCGTCACCGACGCCTCGAGCACCGGCGCCGGCGGCGCGACGGCCGGGGGCGGCGCGTTCCTCGTCCTCAACGACGTCGACTCGTTCCAGCTCGTCGTGCCGTTCGAGGAGTCCGACGCGGCGCGCGTGCAGCCGGGCCAGGCCGTCGACGTCACGGTGGACGCGGTGCCGGGGATCAGCGTCCCGGCCTCGGTGCTGGCCGTCGCGCCCACCGGCGCCGACGTCTCGGGCATCGTCAACTACTACGCGACGATCGTCCTCAACCGGAGCGACCCGCAGCTGCGCGACGGCCAGACGGCCGACGCCGCGGTGCGCGTGGAGTCGGTGGAGAACGTGCTGCGGGTGCCGTCGTCGACGGTGCGCACGGAGGACGGCCGCAAGGTCGTCACCACCCCCGGCGTCGACGGCGGCGACCCGGTGACGACGCCGTTCTCCGCCGGCGCGATCGGCGACGAGTACACCGAGGTGAAGTCCGGCCTGCGCGAGGGCCAGGAGGTGCTGCTGCCGCAGGCGCAGGTGGCGGCGGCGCCGGGCGGCCCGCCGCAGAACTGACCTCCCGGGGCCGTACCCGGTATTAGTATCGCCCCCATGGTGCGCGTCCCCCTGACCCCGGCCGAGCGCGAGCGCGGCGAGCAGCTCGGCGCCCTCCTGCGGGAGGCGCGCGGGGAGCGCAGCCTCGGCGAGGTCGCCGGGGCGTCCGGGATCTCCGCCGAGACGCTGCGCAAGATCGAGACCGGTCGCATCCCGACGCCCGCGTTCTTCACCGTGGCCGCGCTCGCCCGCGCGCTGGGACTCTCGCTCGACGAGCTGGCCATGCCCGGCGTCACACCCGACGGAGAGGTCACCTTCGTCCGCACTGCCTAGGGTCGGGGCATGACCGCCGTGCAGCCCGAACCCGACCTCGCGGTCGGCAAGCCCAAGACCGCCGCCGCCGGGCTGCCCGCCGTGGCCGTCAGCCTCGGGATGGCGGTCTCGCAGATGGGCCCGGTGCGCACGGCGCGCAACCTCCTGCGGCTCAACCAGGTCGACGGCTTCGACTGCATGAGCTGCGCCTGGCCCGACCCGGATCCGGAGCACCGGCACACCGCGGAGTTCTGCGAGAACGGCGCCAAGGCCGTCGCCTGGGAGGGAGACACCCGCCGCATCGGGCCCGACTTCTTCGCCGCGCACTCCCTGGCCGACCTGGAGACGCGGTCGGAGTACTGGATGGGCCAGCAGGGCCGTCTCACCGAGCCGGTCGTGCGCCGCGCGGGCGGCACGCACTACGAGCCGATCACGTGGGAGGCCGCGTTCGCGCTCGTCGCCGAGCACCTGAACGGCCTCGACAGCCCCGACGAGGCGCTGTTCTACACCTCGGGCCGCGCGTCGAACGAGGCCGCGTTCGTCTACCAGCTCTTCGCCCGCGCCTACGGCACCAACAACCTGCCCGACTGCTCGAACATGTGCCACGAGGCGACGTCGGTGGGCCTGGCCGACACCATCGGCATCGGCAAGGGCTCGGTTTCCCTCGACGACATCCACGAGGCCGACCTCATCGTCATCTCCGGGCAGAACCCGGGCACGAACCACCCGCGGATGCTGTCGGCGCTGGAGATCGCCAAGCACAACGGCGCGACGATCGTCGCGATCAACCCGCTGCGCGAGGCCGGGCTGCTGCAGTTCAACAACCCGCAGAAGCCGTCGGGCATCGCCGGGCGCGGCACCGAGCTGGCCGACCTCTACCTGCAGATCCGCTCCGACGGCGACCTCGCGCTCTGGCAGGCCCTCGGGCACCTGCTGCTGGCCCGGGGAGTGGCCGACGAGGCGTTCGTCGCCGGGCACACGGTCGGGTTCGAGGCCTACGCCGCGCACGTCGCCGAGATCGACCGCGCCGAGGTGCTGGCCGCCACCGGCCTGGAGTGGGAGCGGATCGAGGAGCTCGCCGACCTGTTCGCGCGCTCGTCGAAGATCGTCCACTGCTGGGCCATGGGCATCACCCAGCACCGCAACGCCGTGGCGACGATCAAGGAGTTCGTCAACGTCGCGCTCCTGCAGGGGATGATCGGCAAGCCCGGCGCGGGCCTGTGCCCGGTCCGCGGGCACTCCAACGTGCAGGGCGACCGCACGATGGGCATCTGGGAGCGCTCGCCCGACTCCTTCCTCGACGCCCTGCGCGACGAGTTCGGGTTCGAGCCCCCGCGCGAGCACGGCCTCGACGCGGTGGGGTCCGTCCGCGCGCTGCGCGACGGGCGCGCGTCGGTGTTCGTCGGGCTCGGCGGCAACTTCGCCTCCGCCATGTCGGACACCGGCGTCACGGAGGCGGCGCTGCGCGGCGCGGCGCTCACCGTGCAGATCTCGACGAAGCTCAACCGCAGCCACGTCGCCTGCGGGGAGACGGCGCTGATCCTGCCGGCGCTGGGCCGCACCGAGAAGGACCTGTCCGGCGGCACCGAGCAGCGGATCACCGTCGAGGACTCGATGTCCTCGGTGCACGCGTCCCGCGGTCGGATGACGCCGGCGGGCGCGGACCTGCGCTCGGAGGTCGGCATCCTCTGCGGCATCGCCGCGGCCACCCTCGGCGACCGCCACGGCATCCCCTGGGCCGCGTTCGCCGCCGACTACGACGAGATCCGCCACCGCATCGGCCGGGTCGTGCCCGGGTGCGAGGGGTACGCGGACAAGATCAGGGAGCGGGGCGGGTTCGTCCTGCCGCACCCGCCGCGCGACAGCCGCACCTTCCCCACCGAGCCCGGGAAGGCCGTGTTCTCGGTGAGCCCGATGGCCGCGGTGCAGGTGCCCGCGGGCCGGTTGGTGCTGCAGACGATGCGCAGCCACGACCAGTTCAACACCACGATCTACGGCCTCGACGACCGCTACCGCGGCATCCACCACGGCCGCCGCGTCGTGTTCGTCTCGGCCGCCGACCTGGCCGAGCTCGGGTTCGCCGACGGCGAGGTCGTCGACCTGGTGGGCGAGTGGTCCGACGGGGTCGAGCGCCGCGCCGCGGGGTTCCGCCTGGTCGAGTACTCCACGCCCAAGGGCTGCGCCGCCGCGTACTACCCGGAGACCAACGCGCTGATCCCGCTCGACTCGGTGGCGCTGGAGGCCGGCACTCCGACGTCGAAGTGGGTCGTGGTGCGCCTCGAGCGCTGACGCGCCCGTGAGTGGCGACCGTGCCCCTGGGCACGATCGCCACTCACGAGGTCAGGCGGCGACCGGGGTGGGGCGGGTGGCGCCGAGGAGGGCGCCGCCGAGCAGTAGCGCCCCGGGCAGCACCCCGGCGAGCAGCGCCACCACCGCGGGCGACGCACCGGTGACGGCGGCGACCAGCCCGGCGGCCCCGCACAGCGCCAGCGCCACCCCGACCCGGGCGAGCGAGGGCGCGGACCACATCCGCGCCAGCGGCAGGAAGTGGACGCCGACCACGACCGTCACCCAGGGCAGCGGCGGCAGGCCGAGCGCGGTGAGCACCTGCGCCCCGACGACGATCGCCACCGCCTCGGCCAGCACGACGAGCCAGTAGCCGCGGGTGAACCGCGGCGGCCCCGCCGGCCCGGTGCCGCGCCGGCGCAGCACCGCCACCAGGAGGGCGACGAACGCCAGCACCCCGGCGGCCTGCACCGCCGGCCCCGCGGGCGTCCCCAGCGCTCCCGCGTTGACCAGCACGTAGACCAGACCGAACGACCCGCCGACCAGCGCCCCGATGTTCATGGGACGAGCCTGTCCGACGTCGGGGGCCCTCCGGTAGGCACGGATGTCACACGTCGAGATCCAGCACGACCTTGCCCACCTCGTGCCCGCGCTCGACCGCCGCAAGCGCGGCGCCGGCCTCGTCGAACGGGCGGACGCTCGTGACGTGCGGGTCCAGCGCGCCCGCCGCGACCAGCCGCGCCAGCTCGGTGAGGACCGCCGTGCTGCGGTCGCGGGCGACGTCGGCGCCGCCCAGCTTCGCCACCAGCGGCTTGTCGGCCACCGAGCGCAGCCGGGAGCGGTCGGTGAGCAGCTCCGCGACGGTGCGCAGGGAATCGCCGCCCACGAGGTCGAACACGGCGTCGACCCCGCCCGGGGCGGCCGCGCGGACGCGGTCGAGCACCCCGTCGCCGTAGACGACCGGGACCGCGCCGAACCGGCGCAGCAGCTCCTCCTTGGCCCGGCTCGCGATGCCGACGACCGTGATCCCCCGGGCCGCCGCGAGCTGCACGACGGGCAGGCCCACCCCGCCGCCCGCGCCGTTGACCAGCAGCGTCGCGCCGGGCGGGAGGTCGAGGCCGGTGAGCGCGTCGTAGGCGGTGCCCGCGGCGACCGGGAGCACGGCGGCGTCGGCGGGCGACACCCCGGCCGGGCGGTGCGCCGCGAACGACGCCGTGACCCGGGCCAGCGGCGCGAAGCCGCCGACCATGCCGGGGCAGCCGCCGAACACCTCGTCGCCGACGGCGAAGCCGGTGACGTCCGGGCCCAGCCGCTCGACGGTGCCTGCCACCTCGCGGCCGAGCACCGCGGGCGGCTCGACCCCGTAGGACCCCTCGCGCAGCCGCCAGTCGCCGGGGTTCACCCCGGCCGCCCGGACGCGGACCAGCAGCTCGCCCGGCCCCGGCTCGGGCTCGGGGACCTCGAGGAACGCCTCGTGCTCCGGACCGCCGACGGCGGTGAACCCGTAGGCCCTCACGCGGCCGCGCCCAGCGCCGCGGGCAGCCCGGCGAGGCGGTCGACGGCCTCGGTCAGCACCTCGTCGCGCTTGCAGAACGCGAACCGCACCAGCGTGCGCCCGAGCTCGGGGTCGGTGCAGAACACCGACACCGGCACCGCGGCCACGCCGATCAGCTCGGGCAGCCGCCAGCACAGGTCCACCCCGTCGGTGACGCCCAGAGGCGCGACGTCGGTGACCACGAAGTACGTGCCGGCCGTCGGGTGCACGGTGAGCCCGGCCGCGCGCAGCCCGTCGGCGAGCAGGTCGCGCTTGCCCTGCAGGCTCGTCGCGATGTCGGCGTAGAACGCGTCGGGCAGTGCCAGCGCCGACGCGATCGCCGGCTGGAACGGCGCGCCGCTGACGTAGGTGAGGAACTGCTTGGCCGCCCGCACCGCCGCCACCAGCTCGCGGGGGCCGTGCACCCAGCCGACCTTCCAGCCCGTCACGGAGAACGTCTTGCCGGCCGAGGAGATCGTCAGCGTCCGCTCGGCCATCCCCGGCAGCGTCGCCATCGGCACGTGCGCGCGCCCGTCGAACACCATGTGCTCGTACACCTCGTCGGACACGACGACCGCGCCGTACTCGGCGGCCAGCCCCCCGATCGTCGTGAGCTGCTCCGCGGTGAGCACCGTGCCGGTCGGGTTGTGCGGGGTGTTGACGAGGACGACGCGGGTGCGCGCCGAGAACGCGGCCCGCAGCTCGTCGGGGTCGAACCCGAACGGCCCACCCGGACCGGACGCGCGCAGCGGCACGGCCCTCAGCACGGCGCCGGCCAGCGCCGCGGTGGCGGCGTAGGAGTCGTAGTAGGGCTGGAACGTGACGACCTCGTCGCCCGGGTCGCACAGCGCGAGCACCGCGGCGGCGATGGCCTCGGTCGCGCCCGTGGTGACCAGCACGTCGTCGGGGTCGACGGACAGGCCGTGGAAGCGGCTCTGGTGCTCCGCGACCGCCGCGCGCAGCGCCGGGACGCCCGGGCCGGGCGGGTACTGGTTGATCCCGCCGGTGATGTTGGCGGCGGCGTCGGCCAGCAGCGACGGCGGGCCGTCGGTGTCGGGGAAGCCCTGGCCGAGGTTGATCGCCCCCGTCCGCAGCGCCAGCGCCGACATCTCGGCGAAGATCGTCGACGTGAACGGCCGCATGCGTTCGACCAGCATGCGTCGCACGGTAGCCCGGCGCAGGCAGTGGCCCACGTCACACCCGATCCGGGATCGGGAACAACGCGCCGGACGCCGCTCCTTGTCCGTGCGGTGACGACAACCTCCGATCGCGTCGAGACGGCCGCGACCCCCGACCGGGGTCAGCGCCTCCGGCTGATCGTGATCCTCGGATCACTGATCGCCCTCGGCCCCCTGACGATCGACATGTACCTCCCCGCGCTGCCCACCATCACCACCGAGCTGGCGACGACGTCCGCCGTCGTCCAGCTGACGCTCACCGGCACGCTGCTGGGCCTCGCGATCGGCCAGCTGGTGATCGGCCCGCTCTCCGACCGGTTCGGCCGCAAGCGCCCGCTGATCGCCGGCACCGCCCTGCACGTGGTGGCGTCGCTGCTGTGCGCCGTCGCGCCGAACATCGCCGTGCTCGGCTCCCTGCGGGTGCTGCAGGGCGTGGGCGCCGCGGCCGGCGCCGTCATCGCGCTGGCGATCGTCCGCGACCTCTACACCGGCCGCCCGGCCGCCACGATGCTCTCCCGGCTGATCCTGGTCATGGGCGCCGCGCCGGTCATCGCGCCGACGCTGGGCGGGGAGCTGCTGCGCTTCACCTCGTGGCGCGGGGTGTTCGTCGCCCTCGCCGCGTTCGGCCTGGTCCTGCTGCCCGTCGCGCTGGTCGGGCTGCGCGAGACGCTGCCGCCCTCGCGGCGCCGCACCGCCGGCCTCGGCGGCACGCTGCGCGACTACGGCGCCCTGTTCCACGACCGCACGTTCGTCGGGCTCGTCGTCGTCGCCGGGCTCGCGATGTCGGCGCTGCTGGGCTACGTGTCGGGCTCGTCGTTCGTGTTCCAGGGCCAGTTCGGGCTCGACCAGCAGCAGTTCGGGCTGGTCTTCGGCTCGGGCGCGATCTTCCTGATCCTCGCGACCCAGCTCAACCCGGTGTTCCTGCGCTGGTTCGAGCCGCGGCAGATCCTGCTCGCCGCCGTCTCCGCCGGCGCGTTCTTCGGGCTGCTGCTCGTGCTGATCGCGACCACCGGCTTCGCCGGCATCGTCGGGGTCGTCGGCGGGATGTGGCTGGTGCTGTTCTGCACCGGCCTCGCGCTGCCCAACGCGCCCGCCGTCGCCCTGTCGCGCCACGGCGAGACCGCGGGCACCGCGGCCGCGCTGCTCGGCGCCGTGCAATTCGGCATCGGCGCGGTCATCTCGCCGGTCGTCGGGCTGCTGGGCAACGACGCCGTCGCGATGGCCTCGGTCGTCGCGGGCGGTCTGGTGCTGTCGCTGGTCGTGCTCGTCACCGTCGTCCGGCCGTGGACGCTGCCCGACATCGAGCCGGCCGCCGCGCCGGCCGTCGCGGCCGCCTGACGCACGCCGGTCAGACCACCGGCCGCACCGGTTCCCGCACGACGACGAACGGCAGGAACAGCTGCGTCAGCGGGCCGATGGCCAGCGCGTAGAGCACCGTCCCGACGCCGACGGTGCCGCCGAGCAGCCAGCCCGCGGCCAGCACGGTGACCTCGATGCCCGTCCGCACCAGCCGCAGCGAGCGGCCGGTGCGGGCGGCGAGGCCGGTCATCAGGCCGTCGCGGGGGCCCGGGCCGAGCCGCGCACCGACGTACGCCGCCGACGCGACGCCGTTGAGCACGATCCCGCCCGTCATCAGGGCGATCCGGGCGGCGAGGCCACCGGGGGCCGGGATCAGGGCCAGCGCGAGGTCGACGGTGACGGCGATGACGAGCACGTTCGCCACCGTCCCGATCCCCGGGCGCTGCCGCAGCGGGATCCACAGCAGCAGCACGACCACGCCCGTCACCGCGGTGATCAGCCCGAAGCCGAGCGGCGTCTGCGCCGTCAGCCCCTCGTGCAGCACGTCCCACGGGTTGAGCCCGAGCGTCGCCCGGATCTGCATGGCCATCGACGTGCCGTAGAGGGCGAGCCCGGCCACGAGCTGGACGAGGCGGCGGGCGGGGTCGTGCGAGAGGGGGAGCGTGCGGAGCTCGATCGCGGCCATGGGTCCATCGTCGCCGCGGTGGCCTGCTGCGCCAGTGCCAATCCCGCCCCGGTGGCCCGGTCGGCCGCGCCTGAGGGTCGTCGTCCGGGGAGCGTCATGATGAGCGGATCATTTCCCGTTCGCGGAGGTCGTCGTGCGCAGGTTGCCCTTGCTGGCCGTGGTTCTGGGGCTGTTCGCCCTGATCGGGGCCGGGGTCGCCGCGGCCGAGCCGCCGTCCCGGGTCGGGCCGGCGGTCACCGACTCCGCGGGCGTCCTCGCGCCCGGTGACCAGGCCCGGATCACCGAGGCGTTCGGCCGGCTGCGCGAGGCGAACGGCACGCAGCTGTTCGTCGTCTACGTCGACTCCTTCGACGGCGCCGACGGGCAGTCGTGGGCCGACGAGTCCGCGCGCCTCTCGCAGTTCGGGGCGCAGGACGTGCTGCTCGCGGTCGCGGTGGGCGACCGCGCGTACGGGGTGTCGGTGGCCGACGGCCTCACCGTCGGCGAGAGTACCGTCGACAGCGCCATCGGCGATGCCGAGGACCGCCTCGCGCAGGACGACTGGGCCGGGGCGGCGATCGCGCTGTCCGACGGTCTCGGCGGTGGCGGAAGCGGCGGCTTCCCGGTCGGCGCGCTGCTGCTCGGCGGCGTGGTCGTCGTCGGGGGTGGGGCGTACGTCGTGTCGCGCCGCCGCCGCAACCGCACGGCCGCCGTCCCCGCGGACCCGGCGCAGCCGCCCGCCCCGCGCGACGAGTTCAGCGACGTCGCCACCGACGACCTGGCCTACCGCGCCAGCGCCGGGCTGATCGAGGTCGACGAGGCCGTCCGCACCTCCGAGATCGAGCTGTCCGCCGCCCGCGGCCACTTCGGCGAGGAGGCGGTGCGCGGGTTCGCCGCGGCCGTCGAGGCGTCGAAGGCCGACATGCTCCGCGCGTTCGGCGTCCGCCAGCAGCTCGACGACGACGTGCCCGAGGACGAGCCGACGCAGCGCCGCATGCACGCCGACATCATCCGCGCGTGCCGGGCCGCCGACGAGCGCCTCGACGCCCAGGTCGCCGCGTTCGACGCGATGCGCAACCTCGAGGCCACCGCGCCCGAGTACGTCGCGGGCCTCGCCGCGCGCCGCGACGCCGTGCTCGCGCGCGTGCCGCAGACCGGGTCGACGTGGCAGGCGCTCTCGGCGCGCTACGCCCCGAGCGCGCTGGAGCCGGTGGCCGGCTCGCTCGCGCAGGCCCGCCGGCTGCTCGACGTCGCGGGCACCGAGATCACCGCCGCCCGCTCCGAGGTCGACGCGGGCGCGCGCCCGGCCGCCGTGGTGTCCGGCCGCGCCGCGGAGGACGCGCTCACCCAGGCCGAGACGCTGCTCGACGCCGTCCCGCGCCGCGGCACCGAGCTCGTCGAGGCGGCCGCGGCCATCCCCGCGGCCCGCGCCGAGACCGAGCAGGACCTCGCGGAGGCCCGCGCGCTGGACGCGTCGCTCGCGCCCGTGGTGGCGCGCGCCGAGGCCGCCGTCACGGCGTCGGAGCAGGTGGAGGCGGGCGACCCGATCGCCGCGCTGCGCCTGCTCGACGAGGCGGGGGCCGCGCTCGACGAGGCCATCGCCGCCGCCCGCGTCGAGCAGGACCGCCGCCGCCGCACCGCCGCGGTCCTGGAGCAGACGCTGCTGACGGCCCGCTCGGCCGTCGACGCCGCCGAGGACTTCGTGACCACGCACCGGGGGGCCGTCGACGCCACGGCGCGCACCCGGCTCGCCGAGGCCAAGCGCCATCTGGAGAACGCCCGCAACGGGCAGGACCCGGCCGAGGCCCTGCGCGAGGCGCAGCAGGCCGACTCGCTGGCCCAGGAGGCCCTGCGGCTCGCGCAGTCCGACGCGTCGAGCTGGTCGAGCACGTCGTCGGGCAGCACCGGCGTCGACCTGGGCAGCCTGATCCTCGGCGGCATCATCTCCGGCGCCACGCGCGGCGGTGGTGGGGGCTGGAGCAGCGGCGGCGGTGGGGGCTGGAGCAGCGGGGGCGGCGGCGGGTTCTCGCCCGGCAGCTTCGGCGGGTCGGCCTCGCGCGGGCGCCGCGGGGGCGGCGGCCGCTTCTGAGCGGCGCCGCCGTCCCGCCGGCGTCCCTGCGGGCGGTCAGGCGAAGTCGTCGGGCGAGACCTCGTCGATGAACTTGCGGAAGTCCTCGAGCTGCTTCTCCGGCGGCGCGTCCGTGCCGTCGGGGAACAGGTCGGCGATGGGCTGGCCGACCTCGTCCAGGATCGAGGTGGCCACGCCGATCGACAGGCCCTCGCGCACCGCGACGGCCAGCGCGTCGCTGGGGCGCAGCTCGACCCGGGCGCCGTCGGCGAAGACCAGCTCGGCCCGGAACACGCTGTCGACGAGCGAGACCACCTCGGCACCGACGAGCTCGTGACCCAGGCCCTGCAGCACCGGCAGC
Source organism: Pseudonocardia broussonetiae (assembly GCF_013155125.1). NCBI lineage: Bacteria > Bacillati > Actinomycetota > Actinomycetes > Pseudonocardiales > Pseudonocardiaceae > Pseudonocardia > Pseudonocardia broussonetiae. Next base: position 1,720,101 of record NZ_CP053564.1, read on the forward strand.
AGGACGTCCTGGGGCAGCTGGGGGTCGCCCTCGCCGCGCTCGCCCAGCGCTATCGCGTCGGCCTGGGGGCGGCGCAGGAACACCGGCAGGCAGCGCTCACCCTCGACCTCACCGAGCAGGAGCACCGGCTCGCGGGTGCGCACGTGCACCACGAGCCGCAGGACGCGCATGGTCGTCATCGACATGGTCGACAGTGTTGCGTCAACCGCGCAGCGTGTCACTGGGTGATCGTTCGAACCGGGTCCGGTAGTCGGCGGCGAAGCGCCCGGGGTGGCCGAAGCCCCAGCGGGCGGCGACCGCGCCGACGGTCGTCCCGGCCGGGTCGGCGGCGCGCAGCTCGTCGTGGGCGCGGTCGAGCCGCACCGAGCGCAGGAAGCCCAGCGGCGTCTGGTCCATCGAGCGCCGGAACGCCCGCTGCAGGGCCCGCGGGCCGACGTGCGCGGCGTCCGCGATGGTCGTCAGGTCGAGGTCCTCGCCCGCGTGCTCCTCCATGAACGCGATCGCGCGGCGCACGGCGTCGGGCGCCGCGTACTGGGTCTTCGTGCGGTAGCCGGCCTGGCTCGAGTTGGGGAAGGTCTCCAGCAGCGTCGCGACGATCAGCCGCTGCACGTGCCGCACCACCAGCGGGTTGCCGTTGACACCCGGGTTGCGGGCGACGTCGCCCGACACGTACTGCATCAGGCGCTTCCAGTGCACCCCCTTCGCCTCCGACAGCGGCCGCCCGAGGTCGAAGGCCAGGCGCGGGGTCGCGCGGTCCTCGCCCAGCATCTCGGCCGCGGCCCGCTCCACGGCCGATCGCTGGATGCGCAGCTGGGCCATGCGGAAGTCGTGCCACTCGACGTCGGTCCGCGCGTCGGGGTCGTAGGACAGCACGTCGCCCGGCCCGCCCACCACCTCGCTGCTCGGCGAGCGCAGGACGAACCGCCCGCTGAGCAGGTGGCTGAACAGCAGCACGTCGTCGAGGGGCTCCCAGCTGCCCTGCAGCACCATCGAGTGCCGCGCGACGCCGACGGTGAAGCTGCCGAAGTCGGCCATGCTGTGCGCGAACCGGAAATCGGTCGGTCGTCCGGAGATCGTCACCTCGTGGTCGCCGTAGGCGTCACGCAGCCAGCCGTGCGCCACGTCGGCGTCGGCCGTCGTGATCTGCGCGCGCATCAGCGATTCCGGCACGATCAAGTCCCCCCTTGGTCGAGGGGGAAACGCTAATCGGCCCGGTGTCCGTGCGCGATCGACCATCCGGACGCTGCGAGGTTGCGCTGTCCGTTCCACGACGGCCGCTTGTCCGCCAGGCGATCACGGCGCGCGACCCGGTTGTGGGCGACCGACGTAGCGGGTACGTCTACGGCGGTACGGGAGGACCTCCGCTGGAGGGGGCCGGGGGTCCTCCCGGCCCACCACCGCCACCGGCCCTGCGACCGGCCGCGGAGCGGGCTACAGCTCCGCCGGCCCCTCCTGCGGCTCCATCCCGAGCTGCCGCGCCACCGCGTCCATCACGTCCTGCACCACCACGGTGTCGGCCAGCGGCATGACCGCGCTCTGCGTCCGCCCGTCGGCGACGCAGTCGGTCACCTCGCGCAGCTCGTGGGAGTACCCCGCCCCGAGGGCGGGCGCGTCGATCCGCTCGGGCTCGGCGCCGTTGCGGCACAGCACGATCGCCGACGGGTGGTGGAAGCGCGGGGGCACGTCGATCCAGCCGCCGGTGCCGACCACGCGGGCCGCGCCGGGCGTGGCGCAGCGCAGCGACGCGAGCAGCGACGCGGTGCGGCCGTCGGGGTAGGACAGCAGCACGGCCTCCTCGACGTCGACGCCGCTCGGGGCCAGCACGCCGTGCGCCGCGACGGCGTCGGGTGCGCCCAGGACCATCTGCGCGAACGAGATCGGGTAGACCCCGACGTCGAACAGCGCACCTCCCCCGACGGAGGGGTCGTAGAAGCGGTCCGACGGGTCGGTGGGGTGCTGGGCGCCGAGATCGGCCTGCACCGACTGCACCTCGCCGATCGCCCCGTCGGCGATCAGCTCCCGCATCCGCACGATCGCGGGCTGGAAGCGCGTCCACATCGCCTCCATGGCGAACACCCCCGCCGCCTCCGCCACGTCGACGATCTCGCGGGTCGCCGCCGGCGTGACCGTGAACGCCTTCTCGACGAGCACCGCCTTCCCCGCTCGCAGCGCCGCCAGCGCGACGGCGCGGTGCTGCGGGTGCGGGGTCGCGATGTAGAGCACGTCGACGCCGTCGTCCTCGACGATCGCCCGGTAGGAGGCGTGGACGCGGTCGACCCCGTGCGCGTCGGCGAAGACCCGCGCCCGCTCGGCCGACCGGGACGCGACCGCGACGACCTCGGCGCCGGGGACGTGCGGGAAGTCCGCCACCACCTTCGACGCGATCCGACCCGGGCCGACGATCCCCCACCGCACGCTCATGGCCCTAGCATCGCAGCCGCACCACCGCGTCGACCGAGATGGAGTGCTCTGTGAGCGTCAGCCTGGCCAAGGGCGGCAACGTCAGCCTCAGCAAGGAGGCCCCCGGCCTCACGAACGTGATCGTCGGGGTCGGTTGGGACGTGCGCGCCACGACCGGTGCCGACTTCGACCTCGACGTCTCGGCGATCATGCTCGGCGCCGACGGCCGCGTGCTCTCCGACAGCCACTTCATCTTCTTCAACAACCTGATCAGCCCCGACGGCACCGTCGAGCACACCGGCGACAACCTCACCGGCGAGGGCGAGGGCGACGACGAGCAGCTCAAGGTCGACCTGGCCGGGATGTCCCCGCAGGTCGACAAGATCGTGTTCCCGGTGAGCATCTACGACGCCGACAACCGCCGGCAGAGCTTCGGCCAGGTCGCCAACGCGTTCATCCGGATCGTCAACGCCGCGGGCGAGTCGGAGATCACCCGCTTCGACCTCACCGAGGACGCCTCCACCGAGACCGCGATGCTGTTCGGCGAGCTCTACCGCCGCGGCCCGGAGTGGAAGTTCCGGGCGATCGGGCAGGGCTACGCGTCGGGGCTCGCGGGCATCGCGCGCGACTTCGGCGTCAACGTCGGCTGAGCGGCGCCGGTCAGGCCCAGACGCCCGTCACGCCGGCGACGACCAGCAGCTTGAGCAGCCAGTCACCGGAGTGGATCGCGGCGAGGGCGACGGGCACCCGCTCGTGGAACACCGACCCGGTGAGCAGCAGGACCGGGAACCCCACCCACAGCACGAGGGCGAGCAGCAGCGCCGGACCGAGCGCGTCGGCGCCCAGCCCGCGCGCCAGCCCGGCCACGACGAGCGCCAGCACGACGTTGCGGACGACCTCGGTGACCGCCGTGAGCGCGGCGGGGCGCCCCGCGCCCGGGGCGTAGGCGGGCGAGAGCTGCGCCAGGCGGGCGCCGAGCGCGCCGTAGTACGCCCCGCTGACGACGAACGCGGCCACCGCGGCCACGACGACGGCGAGGACGTTCACCGGCTCTCCTCGATCCGCTCCGACAGGTGCACGTCGACGGAGTCGCCGGCCTTCTTGCCCAGCGTCCGGCACAGGGCGGCGCGCACCGGCAGCTTGTGGGTGCCGTCGCCCAGCGCCATGAACGAGCTGCGGAACGGGTGGCCGTCGACGGTGCCGCGGACCTTCACCAGCCCGCGGGTGCCGAAGAACTCGGCGGAGCCGGGCATCTTCACGTAGGTCCAGCCGCCCGGTGCCGGGCTCGTCACCAGGACGGCGGTGAAGTCGTGGTCGAGTTCCATCGGAGGATCCTTCCCTCGGGGTCCGTACGCCGGGATGTCGAGACCGGGCCGGCGGTCTCGACATCCCGGCGGCAGGAGTTTCCCGGTGACGGAGGTGGCACGTGAAGTACCTGGTCCTCATCCACAGCAACGAGCACTTCCTCGAGCGCTGGGCGGGCCTGACCGACGCCCAGCGCGCCGAGTTCGGCCGCGGGCACCGCGCGCTGACCGACGAGCTCGCCGCGTCGGGCGAGCTGGTGGCGTCGGAGGGGCTGGCCGACCCGTCGCTCGGGCGGTGGGTCACGGCGCGCGACGGCGCCGCGGTCGTCGCGGACGGGCCGTTCGCCGAGGTCAAGGAGCACCTGGCGGGGTTCTACCTCGTCGAGTGCGAGACAGCGGACCGCGCGGTCGAGATCGCCGCGCGCGTCCCGGACGCGGTGTGGGGCCTGGTCGAGGTGCGGCCGGTGCTCAGCCCCGCGGGCCCGGACCTGTGACGGGGAGCGTCGAGGACCTGCTGCGCGAGCTCGCGCCGCAGGTCCTCGGCGTGCTCGTGCGCCGCCGGGGCGGTGACTTCGCCGCCTGCGAGGACGCCGTGCAGGAGGCCCTGATCGCGGCGGCGCTCGCCTGGCCGGCCGACGGCGTCCCGGACAACCCGGCGGGCTGGCTCATCACCGCGGCCCACCGCCGCACCGTCGACGCCCACCGCGCCGACGCGGCGCGCCGCCGCCGGGAGGACGCGGTGGCCGCGGCCGTGCCGCCGGGCCCGGTGCCCGGCGAGGACGACACGCTCGCCCTGCTCGCGCTGTGCTGCCACCCGTCGCTGAACCCGCCGTCGCAGGTGGCCCTGACGCTGCGCGCGGTCGGCGGCCTGACCACCGCGGAGATCGCCCGCGGCCTGCTCGTGCCGGAGGCGACCGTCGCGCAGCGGATCAGCCGGGCCAAGGCGCGGATCCGGGCCGCGGGCGGGCGGTTCGGCGACCCGGACGACGAGGCGCGGCTCCCCGCGGTCCTCCGGACGCTGTACCTGGTGTTCACCGAGGGGCACACGGCCAGCTCGGGTGAGTCCCTGCAGCGCGTCGAGCTGACCCGGGAGGCGCTGCGGCTGACCCGCCTGCTGCACGGGCTGCGGCCCGGCGACGGCGAGGTCGCCGGCCTGCTCGCGCTGATGCTGCTCACCGACGCGCGCCGGGCCGCCCGGACCGCGCCCGACGGCGCGCTGGTGCCGCTGGACGAGCAGGACCGCGGGCTCTGGGACGCCGCCGCGATCGCCGAGGGCGTCGCGCTGGTCACCGCGGCGCTGGCCACGGCGGTGCCCGGGCCCTACCAGCTGCAGGCCGCGATCGCCGCCGTGCACGCCGAGGCCCCGCGAGCCGAGGACACCGACTGGCGCCAGATCCTGGGCCTCTACGAGATCCTGGCGGCGATCGCGCCGGGCCCGATGGTCACGCTCAACCGGATCGTCGCCGTCGCCATGGTGCGCGGGCCGCTCGTCGCCCTGGAGCAGCTCGACGCTGCCGCGGGCGACCCGGCGCTGGCCGGGCACCACCGCGTCGACGCCGTGCGCGCGCACCTGCTCGACCGCACCGGCGACGCCGACGGGGCGCGCGAGCACTACCGCCGCGCGGCCGCCCGCACCCTGAGCGCGCCCGAGCGCCGCTACCTGCTCGACCGAGCCGCCGGACGATGAGGGCCGCCGGTCGATGACTTCTCGCCCGTCCTCCGGTCACACAGCACATGGCACAGCTCCTCTACTCGATGATCGTCTCGCTCGACGGCTACGCCGTGGCGGCCGAGGGCGACCTCGGCCGCGGCGCCGAGGACCCCGAGGTCCACACGTTCATCGGCGACCTCTTCCGCCCCGTCGGCACGTACCTCTACGGCCGGCGCATGTACGAGACGATGGTCTTCTGGGAGACCGCGCACACCGCGCCCGACGCGCCCCCGCACATCGTCGGGTACGCCCGCGACTGGCAGGCCGTCGACAAGGTCGTCTACTCCACGACGCTGGGGTCGGTGTCCAGCGCGCGGACCCGGATCGAGCGGACCTTCGACCCCGACGCGGTGCGCCGGCTCAAGGAGGGGGCCGACCGCGACCTCACTGTCGACGGCCCGCACCTCGCCGCCCAGGCGATCGCGGCGGGCCTGGTGGACGAGTACCACCTGTTCGTCACCACGAGCGCGGTCGGGGGCGGCACGCGGTTCTTCCCCGACGGCGTGCGCCTCGACCTCGACCTGGTCGACCAGCGCCGCTTCGACAGCGGGCTGCTCTACGCGCGCTACCGGCCGCGCTGAGCGGCGGTCACGGCCGCAGGCCCTGCCGCAGCAGCGCCCAGGCGGCCGCGGCGGTGCGCAGCCGGTCCTCGGGCGGGACCTTCGCGACCAGCCCGGCGACCATCCCGATCGCCAGGACGACGTCGGCGGCGGTGACGTCGTCGCGGAACCGGCCCGCCGCCTGCGCCTGCGGCAGCGCCCCGGCGAGCACGGCGCCGACCCGCTCGGCCACCGCCTCGACGCGGCCGTCGCGCACCGACGCCGTCACGACGTCGACGAACCCGACGCAGGACACGAGCTGGTCGGTGACGGCGTCGAGCAGGGCGTCGAGCGTCGTGCCCGGGAGCGCGGCCAGCTCCTCCAGCTCGACGACGTTGTCCTCGAACACCGCGACGGCGAGCGCGACCCGGTCGGGGAAGTGCCGGTAGAGGCTGCCCTGGCCGACGCCGGCGCGCTTCGCGACGGCCGAGAGCGGCGCGTCGTACCCCTGCTCCCCGAACACCTCGACGGCCGCGGCGAGCAGCGCGCGCCGGTTGCCGGCCGCGGCGCCGCGGCCCCGGTTCTCTCGACGCAGGGAGGTCACGCGGCTACGGTAGCAACAACCGGACAACAGTGTCCGGTTGTTGTCGAGAGGTGGAGCCGTGGCCGGACGGGTCGAGGGCAAGGTCGCACTGATCACGGGCGCCGCGCGGGGCATGGGCCGCGCGCACGCCGTCCGGCTGGCCGGGGAGGGCGCCGACGTCGTCCTGGTGGACGTGTGCGCGCCGCTGCCGAGCGTCGCCTACGACTCGGCGACGCCCGCCGACCTCGAGGAGACCGTGGCGCTGGTCGAGAAGGCCGGGCGGCGCGCGGTCGCGGCGCGGCTCGACGTGCGCGACCTCGCGGCGCTGCGCGCGGCCGTCGACGGGGCGGTGGCCGACCTGGGCCGCCTCGACGTGATCGTCGCCAACGCCGGGATCTGTGTGCCGCGCGCCTGGGACCAGGTGACGCCGCAGATCTTCGAGGACACGATGAGCACCAACGTCACCGGCGTCTGGAACACGGTGATGGCGGGCGCGCCGCACCTGGTGGAGGCGGGCGGCGGGTCGATCGTGCTGGTCAGCTCGGCGGCCGGGATCAAGGTGCAGCCGTTCATGGTGCCCTACACCGCCAGCAAGTTCGCCGTGCGCGGCATGGCCAAGGCGTTTGCGGCGGAGCTCGCGAAGCACCACATCCGCGTCAACAGCCTGCACCCGACGGGCGTCGCCACCCCGATGGGCAGTGGCGACATGCAGGCCGTGCTCGGCGCCGCGATGGCGGGCGACCAGCGGCTGGGGATGATGTTCGCGAACATGCTGCCGGTCGAGACCACCCAGCCCGAGGACGTGGCCGACTCGGTCCTGTTCCTCGCCTCCGACGAGTCCCGCTACGTCACCGCGCACGAGCTCGCGCCCGACGCCGGCGTCACGGAGTTCTGATGGCACCGCTCGACCTGCGGGTGCGGCTGCTCGCGCGGGCGCTGCGCGCGAGCAGTTCGATCACCACGATGGACGCCGCCGCCATCGCCCGCGCCCAGGCCACGTCGATCCCCCACAACCCGGTCACCGACCTGCTGTTCGGCGGGGTGGCGCCCGGCGTCGTGCTCACCGACGCCACCGCGACGGGCCAGACCGGCCCGATCCCGGTGCGGATCTACCGGCCCACGGCCGCGGGCGCCGGGCCGCTGCCGCTCGTCGTCAACATCCACGGCGGCGGGTGGGTGCTCGGCTCGCTCGACCAGTCCGACTGGCTGTGCAGCCAGGTCGCGGCCGGGGTCGGCGCGGTGGTCGTGTCGCTGGACTACCGGCTCGCGCCCGGCCACCCCTGGCCCGCCGCCGGCGAGGACTGCCACGCCGCGCTCGTCGACCTGGTGGAGCGCGCGGCCGAGCTCGGCGCCGACCCGCGGCGCCTGGCCGTGATGGGCGACAGCGCGGGCGGCAACCTCTCCGCCGTCGTCGCGCTGATGGCGCGCGACCGCTCCGGGCCCGCGATCGCGTTCCAGGCCCTGCTCTACCCGGCCACGGACCTCACGCTGGGCAGCCCGTCGATCGAGGAGAACGCGCACGCGCCGGTGATCGGCAAGGCCGACGTGCTGGCGTTCCGCGACCACTACCTCGGCGCCCAGGACCCCCGCGACCCCTACGCCTCCCCGCTGTTCGCCCCCGACCACGCGGGCCTGCCGCCCGCGCTGGTGCAGGTGGCCGAGCACGACCCGATCCGCGACGACGGGCTGCGCTACGCCGACGCCCTGCGCGCGGCCGGCGTCCCGGTGCGCGCGACGACCTACGTCGGCATGCCGCACGGCTACCTGTCGTTCCCGCGGTTCTGCCGCTCCGCGCCGCAGGCGCTCGCCGAGCTCACCGGGGAGCTGCGGGCCGCGCTGACCTGAGCGGACGGGCGTTCACCAGAGCCGGGGCCGCGTCTGCGGCGGTCCCGGCGGACGGTTGGGGATCGGTGCGGGGGCCGACCGCGCCGCCCGGCCGGTGCCGAGCAGGGCCTTCAGGTCCGCGCGCGCCACGGCCGGGTGCCCGGTGTCGACGGCGATGACCGGCGCCACCTTCCGCAGGTACGGGACCAGCCGCTCGTCGGCCAGGTCGTGCACGCGGTCGACCGCCCCGGCCACGATCACGTGCGGCTCCAGCGCGGCGACGGCCCGCGGGTCGGGCGCGCGGTCGGGCCCGACGGTCTCGACGCCGTCCAGGGTCCCGGCGCAGCCGACGAGCTCGGCCCCCAGCTCGCGCAGCAGCGCGCCGACGACCTCGTCGGTGGCGACGAGCCGGCGCACGAGCGGCGGCAGCGTCACCGGGGTGCCGGTGGCGTCGACGAAGGCCCGGCGGCCCCCGGCGGCACCGATGATCGCGGTGAGCGCGGCCGTGCGCACCGGTTGCTCGCGCGGGTTCTCCGGGGTGCTCGACACGCCTGCGAGCGTAGGTCAGTCGCTCTCCCCGCGGGCCGGTGCGACGGTCCCGGTGACCTCGCCGAAGCCGATCCGGCTGCCGTCCGGGCCCGGCGCGGTGGCCGAGATCGTCACCTCGTCGCCGTCGAGCAGGAACGTGCGCTGCTCCCCCTTGACGGTGACCGGCTCCTTCCCGCCCCAGGTCAGCTCGATGAACGCGCCCCGCTGGCGCGGCTCGGGGCCCGAGATCGTGCCGGAGGCGAACAGGTCGCCGGTGCGCGCCGAGGCCCCGTTGACGGTCAGGTGCGCGAGCATCTGCGCGGGCGACCAGTACATCTCCCGGTAGGGCGGGCGCGAGACCTCCTCGCCGTTCCACTCCACCACCAGGTCGACGTCGAGGCCCCAGTCCGCGCGCCCGCGCAGGTAGGGCAGCGGCTGCGGGTCCTGGCCGGGCAGCGGCACGCGCGCGGCCTCCAGCGCGGCGAGCGGCACCACCCACGGGCTCACCGACGTGGCGAAGCTCTTGCCCAGGTGCGGGCCGAGCGGCACGTACTCCCAGGCCTGCAGGTCGCGCGCCGACCAGTCGTTGACCAGCACCGCGCCGAACACGTGCTCGGCGACGTCGTCGACGCCGATCCGCTCCCCCAGCGCCGACCCGGTCCCGACGACGAACCCCAGCTCGGCCTCGATGTCCAGGCGCCGGCTCGGGCCGTAGGTCGGGCCGGGCTCGTCGGGGGCCTTGCGCTGCCCGCACGGGCGGACGACCTCCGTGCCCGACACGACGACGGTCCCGGCGCGGCCGTGGTAGCCGACCGGCAGGTGCTTCCAGTTCGGCATGAGCGGCTCGGAGTCGGGCCGGAACAGGCGCCCGAGGTTCGTCGCGTGGTGCTCGGAGGCGTAGAAGTCGACGTAGTCGGCCACCGCGAACGGCAGGTGCATCGTCACCGCGGTGACGGGGTGCACGGCGTCGTCCGGGACGTCCCCGGCCAGCAGGTCAGCGATCCGCTCCCGCACCTGCGTCCAGCGCGTCCGGCCCTGCGCCAGGAACCCGTTGAGCACGGGCGCGGCGAACACCGGGTCGTCGAGCAGGCGGGCCAGGTCGACGACGGAGTCGCCCAGGCGCACCCCCGCCCGCGGCGGCGCACCCGGCGTCGAGAAGACGCCGTAGGGCAGGTTCGCGAGCCCGAACGGGGAGCCCTCCGGGACGTCGACGACGGTCACCGGCCCGGCCCCCGCCCCGACCAGGTCCACGCGTAGGCCGGGTCCTCGGCGGCCAGGCCGCCCTCGCCGAGCTCCATCGGGCGGAACGTGTCGACCATGACGGCGAGCTCGTCGAAGAACTCCGCGCCGATCGAGCGCTCGACGGCGGCGGGCTGCGGGCCGTGGCTGTGGCCGCCGGGGTGCAGGCTGATCGACCCCTGCTCGATGCCCGAGCCCTTGCGGGCCTCGTAGCTGCCGCCGCAGTAGAACATGATCTCGTCGGAGTCGACGTTGGAGTGGTAGTAGGGCACCGGGATCGACAGCGGGTGGTAGTCGACCTTGCGCGGCACGAAGTTGCAGATCACGAAGTTGCCGCCCTCGAACACCTGGTGCACGGGCGGCGGCTGGTGCACGCGGCCGGTGATCGGCTCGTAGTCGGCGATGTTGAACGTGTACGGGTAGAGGCAGCCGTCCCAGCCCACGACGTCGAACGGGTGCTCCGGGTAGACGTAGCGGGTGCCGGTGACCCCGCGCGAGCCGCGGTGCTTGACCAGCACCTCGACGTCGGTCCCCTCGGTGAGCAGCGGGCCCTCGGGGCCGTGCAGGTCGCGCTCGCAGTAGGGCGCGTGCTCGAGGAGCTGGCCGTAGCGGGACAGGTAGCGCTTGGGCGGCGCGATGTGGGAGTTGGCCTCGATGGCGTAGGCGCGCAGCGGCTCCGAGCCCGTCGGCACCCACCGGTGCGTGGTGGAGCGCGGCAGGATCACGTAGTCGCCCTGGCGCGCGGACAGCGACCCGAACACCGTCTCCACCGTCGCCGAGCCGGACTCGACGTACACGCACTCGTCGCCGGTGGCGTTGCGGTAGAGCGGCGAGGCCTCCCCGGCCACGACGTAGGAGATGCGGACGTCGGCGTTGCCCAGGACCAGGCGCCGCCCGGTGACGACGTCGACGGCCTTCCAGTCCTCGTCGAACAGGCTGTGCAGCTTGAGGTGGCGCGGCAGCAGCGGGCGGTTCTCGGTGGTCGACTGGTCGGGCAGCTCCCACGGCGTGGCGTCGACGATCGCCGACGGCACCCCGGAGTGGTAGAGCAGCGACGAGTCCGACGAGAAGCCCTCCTCGCCCATCAGCTCCTCGTAGTAGAGCGCACCGGCCTCGTCGCGGTGCTGGGTGTGCCGCTTGGGCGGGATGTCACCGGCTCGTCTGTAGAACGCCATGGGGGGTCTCCTCCCGGGTGGTGGTGCGGGCAGCGGCGCGGGCCAGCGCCGTGGTGATCGACTCTCGGGTGGGCGCGGCGACGACGGCGGCGACGTGGGCGTCCGGGCGGACGATCCACACCTCGTCGGGCCGCGCCCCCAGTGTGGCCGTGAGCGTGCCGTCGGGGTCGAGCGCGCGCAGGGCGAGGACCCGCACCGGGCCGGGGGCATCGGCGGCGGCGGCCCGGACGGCGTCGAGGTCGGTGGCGTCGCCGGTCAGGAGCAGGAAGCCGTCGCGGGCCAGCGCCCGCACCCGCCCCTGCGGCGCGTCGACCGGCGCGTCGGGCAGCAGCACCCCGGGCGCCGCGGGCGGGACCTGCCCGCGCGGCGGCCGGCCGTCGAACGGGCGGCGGGGGTCGCCGGTGGTCAGCGGGGAGTCGACGTACCAGAACGGCTCCGAGAGCCGACCCGAGTCGACGTCCGCGCGGGCCGCCGGGTCGAGCGCCGCCCGCGCCAGCACCTCCTCCCGGCGCCGCGCCCGCTCCTCGTCGGGCGGCACGAGGAAGTCCATCGTGGCCGTGGTGACGGCGATGTTCTCCAGCGCCGCGGCGTGCCGCTCGTCGTGGTAGCTGTCGAGCAGGGCCTCGGGCGCCCAGCCGTGCCCGACGTAGGCGATCTTCCAGGCCGCGTTCTCGGCGTCGGCGACGCCGGAGTTGAGGCCGCGCGCCCCGAACGGCGAGACGAGGTGGGCGGCGTCCCCGGCGACGAGGACGCGCCCGCAGCGCATGCGGTCGACCACGCGGGAGTGGAAGCGGTACACCGAGTTCCACACGATCTCGTAGGGCCGCTCGCCGATGATCGCGCGGATCCGCGCGTCCAGGGCGCCCGAGGCGGTCTCGGCGTCGAGGTCGTAGTCGGCGGGCACCTGCCAGTCGATCCGGAACGTGCCGCCCGGGCAGGGGTGGATGAGCACCTGGCGGCCCGGGTTCCACGCCGGGTCGAAGTGGAAGCGCCGCTCGGTGGCCCAGCCGGGCAGGTCGGTGCGGATGTCGCAGATGAGGAACCGGTCGTCGAAGGAGTGGCCCTCGAAGCCGACGCCGAGCAGCCGGCGCAGCTCGTCGCTGCGCGCGCCGCCGCAGACGACCAGGTAGGAGCCGCGCACCGCGGTGCCGTCGGCGCAGCGCGCGGTGACGCCGGAGTCGTCCTGCTCGACGTCGACGACGCGGTGGTCCCAGCGCAGGTCGACCAGCGGCTCGTCGGCGATCCGCTCGTCGAGGATCTGCTCGGTGCGCGTCTGGGAGATGTTGACGAACGGCGGGAACGCCGGGCGGCCGGGCTCGGCGAAGGCGTAGCTGAACAGCTCGGCGTCGCGGTGGAACGTGCGCGCCGTCGTCCAGGTGACGCCCTCGTCGGCGATGCGGCGGCCCGCGCCGACGGCCTCCCACACGTCGAGGACGTCGCGCTGCTGGCAGATGGCCTTCGAGCCGACGGCGTCGCGCCCGGTGCGCTGGTCGAGCACGACCGTCGGCACGCCCCAGCGGGCGAGCAGCAGCGCGGTCGTCTGCCCGACGGGGCCGGCGCCGAGCACGACGACCGGGTCGAGCGGCCACGTCGGAGGGGTGGTGGGCATGGCGGGGGCTCCCGTCGTCGTGCGTGGGGTGGTCGGATCAGCCCTGCAGCTGCGCCCAGACCTCCTGGTCGCGCTCGGCGGTCCAGATCACCGGCCGCTCGACGCCCGAGAGCTCGTCGAAGACGCGGGAGACGTCGAAGGGCAGGCAGTGCTCGAAGATCGGCCAGTGGCCGTAGTCGTCGACCAGTGCGGCGTGGCTGGCCTCGAAGGCCTCCTTGAGCGTGCCGCCGCGCTGCTGCACCGCACCCACCTCGCGCAGCATGACCTGCAGGAACCCGCGAGTCTGCTCGACGGCGGCGTCGACCTCGGCGCGCCCGCGGCTCACCGCGCCGCGCCCGCCGACGAGCTGCTCGGCCCCGACGGCCTTGATGCGGTCGAGCGTGGGGCCCGCCCAGTCGCGGTGGAAGGCGTCGCCGGTGTAGAGCGCGGCCTGGGCCTCGACGAGGTCGCCCGCGAACAGGATCCGGTGCTGCGGCAGCCACGCGGTGATGTCGCCCTCGGTGTGCCCGCGGCCGTGGTACTGGAGCACGAGCTCGCCGCGGTCGCCGCCGAGGTCGATGGTCAGGCGGTCGGCGAAGGTGAGGGTGGGCCAGGTCAGGCCGGGCACCGACTCGGCGGCCTCGGCGAGGCGGGGCATGCGCGCGAACTCGCTGGCCCAGTCCTGCTCGCCGCGCTCGGCGATGAGGTCGCGGGTGATCTCGTGCGACACGATCGTCTCGGCGTCGAACGCGCTGGCCCCGAGCACGCGGACCGCGTGGTAGTGCGACAGCACGAGGTAGCGCACGGGCTTGTCGGTGTGCTCGCGCAGCATCGCGAGCCAGCGGCGCGCCGCGACCGGGGTGGCGAGGGCCTCGAAGCAGACGAGGAAGTCCTCGCCCTCGATCGCGCCGATGTTCGGGTCGCCCTCGGCGGTCAGCGCGTAGACGCCGTCGGCCAGCACCTCGAGGGTCTGCTCCTTGACGGCGGTGTCGGCGGACGAGGCGAACGGCTTGGCCATGGGGACGGTCCTCCGGGTGATCGTCAAAGGTTTTACTACTTGGAGGACGGTAGGGCCTGGCGTCCATGAACGCCACCGCGGTGTGACCCGCGCCACATCAGCGGCGGCGGCTGACCCACTCCTGGTCGTGCGCGGCGCGGGCCAGCTTGCGCAGCACCGTGTTGAGCGTGCCGAGCTCGTCGGCGGTGAGCAGGCCCGCCCACTCCGCCTCGCGCCGGTTGTGCACGAGGAAGACCTCCTCCAGCGCCGCGCTCCCCCGGTCGGTGAGGGACAGGACGACCGTGCGGCCGTCGCGGGCGTCCGGGCCCCGCTCCACGACGCCGGACGCGTGCAGCGTCTTCGACAGGCTCGACACCGCCGCGCGGCTCATGCCGGCCAGTGCGGCCGCCCGGCCGGCCTCCTGCGGCCCCGACACCCACAGCGTGAACACCAGCCGGAACGCCGACCAGCTCCACCCCGCGGGCCGGTGCACCGTCGACTCCAGGTCGTAGACGACGGTGTTCGCGACGCGGTGCAGCAGCAGCACCATCGCCATCGCCGACCGGTCGGTGTCGGGCAGCCGCTCCCCGGTGGTGTCGAGGGCGATCTCGGCGAAGGACAGGAAGTCGTCGCTGCCGGACAGCTCGGGGCCGGGTTGCGGGGGCGTGGGCACCGTCCGATGGTAGGAGTCGAGACAGGTCGTCCGCGGAGCCGACGGGCTCCGGGCGCCTCCCGGAAGAACGGCGACGACGTGACCCCGCGCAGCATCCTGATCTCCGGCGGCAGCATCGCCGGGCCCGCCCTCGCCGTCTGGCTCGAGGCCGCCGGGTGGAGGACCACCGTCGTCGAGCGGTTCGCCGAGCAGCGCGACACCGGCCAGAACATCGACATCCGCGGCGCCGCGCGCGAGGTCGTCCGCCGCATGGGTCTGGAGGACGCCGTCAAAGCGGCGACGACGGGCGAGCGGGGCACCGAGTTCGTCGACGCCCGCGGCCGCGCGCTCGCGTCCTTCCCCGCCGGCACCTCCGACGGGGACGGCGCCACCGCGGAGGTCGAGATCCTGCGCGGTGACCTGTCCCGGCTGCTCGTGGAGCGCAGCCGACCCGGCACCGAGTACGTCTTCGGCGACCAGATCACCGGCCTGGAGGAGCGCGCCGACGGCGTCGAGGTCACCTTCCGGGACGGGCCCACCCGCACCGTCGACGTCGTCGTGATCGCCGAGGGGGTCACGTCGCGGACCCGGGCGCTGGTCCTGCCCGACGCCGACGTCCGCGAGCTCGGCCTCTACACCGCCTACCTGACGATCCCGCGCACCCCGGCCGACACCGACCTCTGGCGCTGGTACAACGCGCCGGGCGGGCGCAGCGTCACCCTGCGCCCGGACAACGTCGGCACGATCCGCGCGGCGGTGTCGTTCCGGTCCGACGTCCGCGGGCTGGCCGACATCGGGCCCGAGGCCCAGGTCCGCGTCCTGCGCCGGACGTTCGACGACGCCGGCTGGGAGACCCCCCGCATCCTCGACGCCCTCGACGGCGGCGCGCCCTTCTACCTCGACTCGCTGGCCCAGGTCCGCCTGCCCGCGTGGAGCCGCGGGCGCGTGGCGGTGGTCGGCGACGCCGCCTACTGCGCCTCGCCGGTGAGCGGGATGAGCACCAGCCTCGCCCTCGTCGGCGCCTACGTGCTGGCGGGCGAGCTCGCCGCGCACGACGACCACCGCGCCGCGTTCGCCGCGTACGAGGAGCGGATGCGGCCCTACGTCGACGACGCCCAGGACCTGCCGCCCGGCGTGCCGTGGATCGCGCATCCGCGCACCCGCCCCGGCGTGGCCGCCCTGCGCACCGCGATCCGCGTCGTCGGCAGCAGACCGGCGCGCCGGGTCGGGCAGGCGGTCGGCGCGGTGGCGGGGCTGTTCTCCGGCTCGTCGTCGGAGCTCGTCGACCTGTCCGGCTACCCCTCCATCGCTGCTTCTACGGCTCTCTAGCGCTGCCGCTACACGGCGTTCGACACCCGGAGAGCGCGCGGGGGCCGCGCTGTCGATGATGGGGCGTGCTCATCCACGACTCCCTGATCGACCTCGTCGGCGGCACCCCGCTCGTCCGGCTGGGCCGGCTCGCGGCCGGGCTCTCCGCGACCGTGCTGGTCAAGCCCGAGTACCTCAACCCGGGCGGGTCGGTGAAGGACCGCGCCGCCACCGCGATGGTGCTCGCCGCCGAGCGCGACGGGTCGCTGCGGCCCGGCGGCACGATCGTCGAGGCGTCGTCGGGGAACACCGGGATCGGGCTGGCGCAGGCCGCCGCCGTCCGCGGGTTCCGGATCGTCGTCGTGCTGCCCGAGACCGTCGCCGTCGAGAAGATGGACGTGCTGCGCGCCTACGGGGCCGAGGTCGTCACGACGCCTGCGAGCCTGCCGCGCGAGCACCCCGAGCACGTCAACCGGCTGGCCCAGCGGATCGCGGAGGAGACGCCCGGCGGCTGGTTCGCCGACCAGTACGACAACCCCGCCAACCCGGCGGTGCACCACGCGACGACCGGCCCGGAGATCTGGATGGCGACCGGCGGGCGGGTGACCCACCTCGTCGCCGGGATCGGCACCGGCGGCACGATCTCGGGCACCGGGCGCTACCTCAAGGAGCAGGGGCCGGTCGAGGTCGTGGGCGCCGACCCCGCCACGTCGGTCTACCACGGCGGCGACGGCAGCCCCTTCTTCGTCGAGGCGGCCGGGCACTACCGCCACACCGCCACGGTGACCGACACCTGGCCGCGGTCCTACCACCGCGACGTCGTCGACCGGATCGAGGTGATCGGCGACCGCGAGTCGGTGCTGACGACCCGCCGCCTCGCCCGCGAGGAGGGACTGCTGGTGGGGGCGTCGTCCGGGCTGGCCGTGGCCGCGGCGCTGCGGGTGGCGCGCGGGCTCGGGCCCGAGCACGTCGTGGTGGCCGTGCTGCCCGACTCCGGCCGCACCTACCTGTCGAAGTACCACTCCGCCGACTGGCTGCGCCGCCTGGGCTTCCTCGACGACGACCGCCCCGGCCTGCTCGCCGACGCCACCGGCCCGGTGCACACCGTCACCACCGAGACCTCGCTCGCCGAGGCCGCCGCGCTGGCCGCGGGCCCGGCGCGCGACCAGCCGCTGGTCCCGGTGGTCCTGCCCGGCCGCGACCCCCGCTTCGCCACCGCCGTCTCCGAGCTCCTCGGTGTGCTCGACCGGGCCGTGCTCGACCGGGCCGTGCTCGACCCGGCCGTGCTCGCCCGCCGGGACCCGGCGACGCCGGTGGGCGAGGTGATGTGCGGCCCGCCCGCCTCGGTGGGCACCGGCGACACGGCGGCCGAGGCCCTCGCCCGGCTCGACGCGGCGGGCGCCGACCACGCCGTGCTGCTGCGCGACGGCCGCCTGGCCGGCCTGGTGACCCGGGCGGAGCTGGCGGCGCGAGCGTTCTCTGCCGGTTTCTAGGACATCACGTAGACACCGCGATGGAGGGGTAGCTCGCGCTCGAGGATCGTTGGGATCTCTCGGGCAGCTCCGTCACGACGACCGGAGGCCCGAGACCACCGTCAGCACGCGGGTCGACGTCCACGAGTACCTCGCCCAGTTGTAGTGCGGCACGTCGAAGACCACGTCGGGCTCCCGCGCGCGTTCCCGGCAGCCGCGCACGTTCCGAACTCGCGCGCGCTTCCGGGGGGCGCGCGGGAGCCGGTTCGGTGCGCGGGAGCCTGCTCGGCGTGCGGGAACCTCACCGGCGTGCGGGAACCTCATCGGCACGCGGCGGCACGAGGCGGCACGAGGCGGCGCCGATGGCCGCGGCGGTGGGGGTGGCCCGGCCGGATGGACCTGGAGCCCCGCCGCGTTGCGCCCACACGGAGCGCGGCCCTGCAGCCACCGGTTCGCGCGCGCCGCGGACGTGTCCCGCGCGCGTACCCGGTTGCCGCGCGCCTTTCATGCTCCCGCGCGCTCCCGGGGCCGCGCGGGAGCCGGTTCGGTGCGCGGGAACCCCAACGGCGCGCGGGAACCGTCGGCGGTGGGCGGCGGCGCGAAGGGCCGCGGTGCGAAGGCCTCGGCGGCGAGGGCGGCTTGGCCGAGCGGGGGCCTGGAGCCCCGCCGCGTCGAGCACACCTGTGGCCGCTCCTCAGCCACCGGTCCGCGCGCGCCGCGGGCGTGTCCCGCGCGCGTTCCCGGTTGCCGCGCGCGTTTCCCGCTCCCGCGTGCCTCCGGGGCCGCGCGGGACCCGGTTCGACGCGCGGGATCCGGTTCGGCGCGGGATCTGGTTCGGTGCGCGGGAACCGTGGCGGCGCGCGGCGGCTCCGAGGGGCCGCGAGCGCGGAGGGCCGCGGCGGCGAGGGTGGCCCGGTCGAGCGGGCACCTGGAGCCCGCCGCCTCGAGCACACCTGTGGCGGCTCTTCGGCCAGCGGTCCGCGCACGCCGCGGGCACTCCCGCGCGCGTTCCCGGCTGCCGCGCGCGTTTCCCGCTCCCGCGTGCCCCCGGGGCCGCGCGGGACCCGGTTCGACGCGCGGGATCCGGTTCGGCGCGGGAGCCGGTTCGGTGCGCGGGAACCCAACGGCGCGCGGGACCTGGTCCAGCACGCGGCAACCGCCGCGAACGACCGACCACCCGTCCAGCAACGAGGTGTGCCGCTCGCGGAGCGCGGTCCGCGGGGGGACGGGCCGCGCTCCGCGAGCGGGTACTGCGAGAGTGGTCTAGCTGGCGTCGACCTTCGGCATGATGTCGTTCTTGATCCGCTTCAGGTCGTCGAGCGTCTTCGACACCGGCACGTCCGCGAACGGCGGCCAGATCAACGGCATCGTCAACCCCGCCTCCTTGTACGACTTGAGCCGGTCGGTGATCTGCCCCTCCGACCCCACCATCAAGTTCGTCACCTTCCCCGCCGGCGACTGGTCCACATCCACATCCGTGATCACCGTCCACAACATCGAACAGATGTCCAGATCATCCACCGACCGCGGCGTGTCCAACTCATCGAGCTCCCGCTGGATCGACCCCCGCCAGTTCCGGATGTCCTCCGGCGAGTCCTGGATCCCGATCCACCCCGACAACCCGTACTTCGCGATCCGCGCCGCCGACCGCTTCGGATCCTTCAACCCCGAGAAGTAAATCGGCGGACCCGGCTGCTGCACCGGCTTCGCCCCGAAACCACACGACTCGAAATCCGCGAACTCCCCGTGGTACTCGAACAGCTCGTTGCCCCAGATCCCCTGCATGATCTCGATCGTCTCCCGCACGTGCTTGTGCCGCTTGGGGAAGATGTGCGCCGCACTCGCCGCCGCGAACTCCTCGGGCATCCACCCCGACCCCACACCCACGTTCAGGCGACCGTTGGACAGGTGGTCGATCGTGGCCAGCTCCGCCGCCAACACCCCCGGCGACCGGTACGGGGTATCGATGATGCTCATCCCGATCCGCACCTTCGACGTCTTCGCCGCCAACCACGGGATCAACGGCATCCCCTGGAACCACTCCCCCCGCGCCGACACCGGCAGCGCCTTGGGCAGGCCCTCCATCATCCCGAACGAGTACTGCAGCTCCTGACGGTCCGAGGACTCCGGCACCACGATCCGGTCCAGCGTCCACACCGAGTCGAAGTCCAGCTCCTCGGCCAGCTCGGTGAGGTCCTCCAACTCCTTCACCGTCACCTTGTCGCGGAAGTTGGGCAGGTAGAGAGCGAGCTTCATGGCCGTCATGCCGCCGTGATCCCGCCGTCGATCACGAGCTCGGAGCCCGTGACCCAGGGCGACTCGTCGGAGGCGAGGTAGAGCACGCCCCAGGCGATGTCCATCGGCTCGCCGGGGCGGCCGAGGGGGTGGACCTGCGAGAGCGCGTCGAAGAAGGCGTCGCGGTCACCGGTGTTGTCGCCGAGGTGCTGCACCATCGGCGTCCACGTGTAGCTGGGGTGCACCGAGTTGATGCGGATGCCGTAGCCCTGCTTGGCGACGTGCAGCGCCGCGGACTTCGTGAACAGCCGCACCGCGCCCTTCGACGCGTTGTACGCGGCGAGGTTGTCGATGCCGACGAGGCCGGCGATCGAGGAGATGTTGACGATCGAGCCGCCCCGCGGGTCCTGCGCCTTCATGACGCGGATCGCCTCGCGGGTGCCGAGGAAGACGGCCTCGCTGTTGATGGCGTTGACGTGCCGCCAGCCCTCGAGGGTGGTGTCCTCGACGTTCGCGTCGAGGACGATGCCGGCGTTGTTGACGACGATGTCGAGGCGGCCGTGCTCGGCGACGATCGCGCCGGTGATCTCGGCCCAGGCGCCCTCGTCGGTGACGTCCTGGTGGACGTAGCTCGCGGTGCCGCCGTTCGCGGTGATGTCCTTGGCGAGCGTCTCGCCCTCGGAGTCGAGGACGTCGGTGAGGACCACCGTCGCACCCTCCTGGGCCATCAGGCGACCCGTCGCCTCACCCAGTCCGCGTGCGCCGCCGGTGATCAGGGCGACCTTGCCCTCAACTCGTCCCACTGCAGTCCTCCGTCGATCTGGTGCGGGTGTGGTGTGCGCCACGCTAGGAGCGGGTACCGGGGCCGAGAAGCGCTCGCGGCACCACCCGCGACTGGTGCATCCGCACCATCTCCCGGGCCCGTCCGAGCCCCTACCGTGCTGCGGGGAGGTGCCGGGGGATGGATGTGATCGCGGTCGACGACGACGCCGCCGGCCTGGAGCTGCTGCGGATGGTCCTCGAGTCCGCCGGGCACCGGGTGCGCACGAGCGCGGACGTCGCGGGCGGCCTGCGGCTGCTCGCCGAGGGCCCGGTGCCCGCGGCGGTGGTCACCGACCTCCTCATGGGCGTCGACCGCGACGGCGGCTACCGGTTGATCAGCCGGATCCGCGCCGACCCCGCGCACGACGCGGTCGCCCTCGTCGCGCTGACCGGCGTGACCAGCGCCGACGACCTGGTGCGCGCCCGGGCCGCCGGCGCCGACGCCTGCCTGTCCAAACCGATCGACGTCGCGGAGTTCCTGGCCGTCCTGCTGCGGGTCAGCGCGGAGCGGGTGCGGGCAGCTGCCGGCTGATCGCCGCGAGCACCTCGTCGATGACCAGCGGCTTGCCGAGGACCGGCACGGACTCCATCCCGGGCGGTGCGGTGCGCCCCCCGGCCGTGACGACGACCGCGGGCGGCACCCCGAGCCCCCGCTCGGCGAGTTCGCGCACGAGGTCCCAGCCGTTGCCGTCGGGCAGCTCGACGTCGATCACGAGCAGGTCGACCGGGTGCTCGACGAGCAGGGACCGCGCCTCCGCACACGTCCGGGCCAGCCCGAGCGACACCGCGGGCCACCGCGACAGCGCCGACGCCAGCAGCTGCCGGCTCGCCCCGTCGTCCTCGAGGTAGAGGACCCGCCCGCGCGGCGCGTGCACCGGGGCGCCGCCCTCGGGACCGTCGACGTCGGCGCCTCCCGGCGGGCACGGGGCCAGCTCCACGCGGAACGTGCTGCCGGCCCCGACGACGCTCTCCACGGCCAGCCGGCCGCCCATCGCGGCGGTCAGCCGCTGCGACAGCGCCAGGCCCAGGCCCGAGCCCTCGGCGCCGGTGTCGCTGGCGCGGTGGAAGGGGGTGAAGAGCCGGTCGAGGTGGTCGGGCCCGATGCCCGGTCCGGTGTCGGTCACCCGCACCGCCCCCCGCTCGACGCCGACGGTCACCCGGCCGCCCGCCGGGGTGAACTTGATGGCGTTGCCCAGCAGGTTGAGCAGCACCTGCAGGAGCCGCTGCCGGTCGGCCCGGACCCACTGCGCCGGCCCGTCACCGGGGCCGCTGAGCACGACGCCCCGCTCCACGGCCAGCCCGGTGACGATCTCCAGCGCCTCCCCCACGACCCCAGACAGGGCGACGGGCTCCGCGGCGAGCCGCAGCTGGCCGGTCTCCGCGCCCGTCAGGTCGATCAGGTCGTCGATCAGCCGGAGCAGGTGGCGTCCGGCGCCGAGGATGTGGCCGACGCCGTCGCGCTGCTGCTGCTCGGTCAGCGCGGCCGCGCCGAGCAGCTGCGCGAACCCGATGACGGCGTTGAGCGGCGTGCGCAGCTCGTGGCTGACGAGCGCGAGCAGGTCGCTCTTCGCGTGGTTGGCCGCCTCGGCGACGGCCCGCTCGCGGCGGGCCTGCGCCACCCGCCTGCGCTCGGTCAGGTCGTACAGCTCGAGGCAGAACAGCCGCGGTCCGCCGTCGTGGCCGCGCACGAGCGAGCCGCCCAGCGCCGCCCACAGCGGCTCCTCGCGGCCGGCGACCCAGAGTCGCACCTCGGCCGGAGGGAGCCGGTCGGCGACGACGGCGGAGACCGCGCCCGACATCGGGTCGAGCACCTCCGCCATCGCCCGCTCGATCGCCCGCGCGTCCTCGGCGTCGACGACGTCGACCAGCCGCAGCCCGGTGACCCGGCGGCCGGCCATGGCCGTGAGCGCGGCGTTCGCCTGCTGGATGCGGCCCCCGGGATCGACGAGGGCGATCCCCAGGCCGGCGGTCTCGAACGTGCTGCGGAACCGCGCCTCGCTCTCGACGAGCTGCTCGTGCAGCTCCGCGGTGCCGATCGCGACGGCGGCCACGTGGGTCAGCCGCTGCACGAGCTCGGTCGCCGCGGCGTCGGGCGTCCAGCTGGTGGCGTGGTAGACCGCGAACGTGCCCAGGACGATCCCCCGGTCGACGTCCAGGATCGGCGTCGACCAGCACGAGCGGAGCCCGTGGCGCAGCGCGACGGTGCGGTAGTCGGCCCACCGCGCGTCGGTGTCGATGTCGGCGGCGATCACCTCGCTGCGCGTGAAGGCCGCCGTGCCGCAGGAGCCCGCGAACGGTCCGATCCGCACGCCGTCGATCTCCGCGCGGTAGGGCTGCGGGAGGCGCTCGCCCGCGCCGTGCAGCAGCGTGCCGGCGGTCTGGTCGAGCAGCAGGATCGAGCAGACGCTGCCCGGCAGGCGCTGCTCCATCGCCGCGACGAGCGCGTCGAGGCTGTGGGCGAGCGGGTCGCGGCGCGCGATGCCCTCGAGGATCCGCACGACCGACCAGTCGGCCTCCGCGACCGGGGAGACCAGCGGCGCCCCCGCCGGCACCGGCCGGGGCGGGGCGGCGGGCAGCCGGAGCCGGACGCGCGTGCCCGGCCCGGGCTCGACCGTCAGGCTCCCGCCGTGGTCGACGGCGAACTCCGCGGCCTCGGTCAGGCCGAGCCCGTCGCCGGGGACCTCCCACCCGGTCGTGAACGGGCGCAGCGCGGCTCCGGCGTCCCAGCCCGCCGGCAGCCCGTGCCCGTCGTCGGTGACGGTGACCTCCACGGCGTCCGGCTCCTGCCGCACCCGGACCTCGATGGCCGCGCTGCCCGCCCGCCGGGCGTTGCCCAGCACGCTGGTCATCGCCCGCGCGAACCGCACGCGGTCGACCAGCACGTGCGCGGCCCGCGGCCCGACCACGCGGACGGTGGGCACCACGTCGCCCGACCGCGCGACCCGGCACAGCGAGCGCAGCACCGGGACGACGTCGAGGGGCTCCAGCGGCCCGCTGCCGGACCGCGCCGCCCGCCCGGCGCGCCACGCGAGCTCGGCCCCCTGGGCGGCGAGGGACTGCAGCTGCCGCGACCGCGCGGGCGCCTCGGCGGCGAGCAGCTGCGCGGCCATCGCGACGGCGGAGGCGTTGCCCGCGATCTCGTGGGCCGCGCGCCTGGTCTCCTCCCGCTGCACCGCGGCCCGGCCGGCCAGCACCCGGGCGGCGGAGCAGGCTGCGGCGAGGAGCTCCGGCGACGGCTCCTCCCCGTCGACGCAGGGCAGCACGACGTCGGCCCCGGCCAGCTGCGCCGCGACCGTCTCCTCCGGGCAGCTCGACCGGGCCAGCGCGACGATGGCACGATCGGGCGACGATCGGCGCAGCGATGCGACCTCGGCGGCGCGGACGACCCGGACCTCGTGCGGATCGACGCCGACGACGCCGTCGGGCCGGAGGACCTCATGCATGGCGTTCCACCTCGTAGCGGGACCCGCAGCGCGCCGGAGCCGGTGGTGACCGCGCCGGCCGTCGCGGCGACCGTAACACCGGGACGCGCGCCCACCGTGCTGCTCGTGGACGATCACCAGATCTTCGGTGAGTTGCTCGGGGAGGCCCTCGCGGCGAACGGGATGGACGTCGTCGGCCTGTGCGGCACCGTCGCCGAGGCCCTCGACGCGATCGCCGCGGCGCCGCCCGACGTCGTCGTCCTCGACCACAACCTGCCGTCGGGGACCGGGGCCGGTGGGGTCGCGGCGGTGAAGCGGCTCGCGCCACGGACGCGCGTGCTCATGCTGACCGCCGCCGAGCAGCGCGGCGTCCTGCAGGAGGCGATGGACGCGGGCTGCGACGGCTTCGTGACCAAGCGGCACAGCGTGGCCACGGTGATCGCCGCGGTCGAGGCCGTGCTGCGCGGCGAGACCCCGATCTCGCCGGACGTCGCCGGGGGTCTCGTCGGCCGCCGCGCGACGACGGTCGGCGGCGACCTGACCCGCCGCGAGGCCGACGTCCTGCACCTCATCGGCGCCGGCCTGGCCAACCAGGACATCGCCGACGAGCTGCGGATCAGCGTCAACACCGTCCGCAACCACGTGCAGCGGGTGCTGACCAAGCTCGACGCCCACTCGAAGCTCGAAGCGGTCGCGATCGCGGCCCGCAACGGCCTGCTCGGGTCCGACCGGGAGCGCACCGACCGCTCCCCGTGAGGGGTCAGGCGCCGACGACCAGCCGCAGGCGGGCTGCCCGGCTCGCGGCCTCGGCGCGGTTGCGGGCGCCGGTCTTCCGCAGGATGTGCTCGACGTGCGTGGCCACGGTGCGGGCGCTGATCCCGCAGCGCTGCCCGATCCGGATGTTGCTGTGCCCCTCGGCGACCAGGGCCAGGACGTGCAGCTCCCGGGCGGTGAGCCCGTCGGGCGGCGGGACCTCCCGGTGCAGGACGACCGTCCCGTCGCCGCTGCGGGCGGTGTCGACGGCGATCACCGCGTCGCCGACGACGAGGTGGGTGGTGCCGTCGGACAGGCCGCCCAGCGGCGGGAGGGCGGCCACGAGGTCGGGCCGCGCCCCGGGCGAGAGCGGCCGCGTCGTGCCGTCGGCGGCGAGCAGGAAGCCCTCGGCCCCGCCACCGCCGACCCCGCCGTCGGCGAGGCGGGCGGTCAGCGGCGACGGCGCGGGCACGGGGTCGATCGCCGCGGCGAGGTCCGGTGAGACCAGGTCCAGCAGGTGCACGACGTCGTCGTCGAGGGTCCCGGCGTGCTGCGAGTTGGCGTTGACCATGCCCACGTAGCGGCCGTCGGAGGCGTACAGGCACTGGGTCACGCCGTCGCGGAAACCGGCCGGGTCGATCACGCGGTCGAACACGGCGCCGTGGCGCTCGCCGGCGGTCAGGTCGCCGATCCGCACCGGCTCGCGCCGCCGCAGGGGCAGCTGGAACAGGGGGTCGTGGTGCCACTCGTCGTCGAAGAACGAGGTGTCCGTGCCGGGGTAGGACGTCGCGAGCGTCCGGTGCCGCCGCGCGGCCGGGTCCCAGGCGGACACGGCGAGGCAGTCGGTGGGCACGATGAGCTGCAGCGACTCCACCACGACCGCCGCGGACCCCGCCGTCCGGCTGCCGTGGCGCCGCAGGAACGCGCGCAGGTCGCGCGCCGCCCGCAGCTGGCTCATGCCCCGCGACGCTAGCCGGGCGACCGCGCCCGGGGTAGCGGTCGATCGGCGCATCCGTCATATCACCGATGCCGCCGCTGCCGACCGCTCCTAGCGTCCCGACCCCACGAGGTGGAGGCCGCGGTGGCCTCACGAGCGCAGGAGGCCCCATGTCCGACGAGCTGAGCTGGATGTCCGCGACGGAGCTGGCGGCGCAGGTGCGCAGCGGCGCGCTGTCGCCGACCGAGATCGCCACGGCCGTCCTCGACCGGGTCGAGCGGATCAACCCCGACCTCAACGCGATCATCCACATCGACCGGGACCAGGTCGTCCGCGACGCCGCCGAGCTGACCGCCGCCGTCGCCCGGGGCGACGAGCTCGGCCCGCTGCACGGCGTCCCGTACACGATCAAGGACCTGACGAACGTCGCCGGGCTGCCGACCACGTTCGGCATGGTGCCGCTCAAGCACAACACCGCCACCGAGGACGCCGTGCTGGTGTGGCGGATGCGCGAGGCGGGCGGGCTGTTCCTGGGCAAGACCAACACCCCGGAGAGCGGCTACTACGGCGGCACCGACAACCACCTGTTCGGCCCGACCCACAACCCGTGGAAGCGCGGCCACAGCGCGGGCGGCTCCAGCGGCGGCGCCGCCGCGGCGGTGGCGGCCGGCCTCGGCCCGCTCGCCGAGGGCAGCGACGGCGCCGGATCGGTCCGCATCCCGGCGTCGCTGTGCGGGGTGGTCGGGCTCAAGCCGACCACCGGCGTCGTCCCGCAGACGATCCTCGCCGGCCGGTACTACAACTGGGCCTACCACGGCCCGATCACCCGGACCGTCGCCGACAACGCGCTGATGCTCGACGTCGTCGCCGGGCCCGACCACGCCGACCCGCTGTCGATCCCGCGCGTCGAGCAGTCCTACATCGCCGCGCTGAGCGGCGGCGTCTCCGGGCTGCGCGTGGCGTTCTCCCCCGACCTCGGCCTCGGCTGCCACGTCGACCCGGAGGTCCTGGCCGTGTGCCGGGAGGTCCTCCCGGTCCTCGAGGGGCTCGGTGCCACCGTCACCGACGCGACCCCCGGCTGGGGGCCGGCGTCCGAGGCGATGTGGAACGGCATCTGGGTGCCCGGCTTCGCCTCCGAGCACGACCTGCTCGACTGGGAGTCGCTGCACGGGCAGGTCGACGACAACCTGATCGCGCTCATGCGCGAGGGCGAGGCCCTGACCGGCGTCGACGTCGGACGGGCCGACGTCTTCCGCGGCGGGATGTGGGACACCTGGACCCGGTTCATGGACGACTACGACGTCCTCGTGTCCCCGACGCTGTGCAGCGCCACGATCCCGCTCGACCGGTTCGCCCCCGAGTGGCTCGACGGCGCGTCGCTGCGGGAGCAGCTGCTCGACTGGCTGCTCACCTACCCCTACAACATGCTCAACAACCCGGCGATCACCGTGCCGGCCGGGTTCACCGCCGACGGGCGGCCGGTCGGGCTGCAGATCGCCGCGCGCCACCACCAGGACGCGCTCGCGCTGCGCGTCGCCGCGAACGTCGAGCAGGCCCGTCCCTGGGCCGACCGCCGGCCGCCTGTCTGAACGGTCGGGAGAGGGTTGATCACGCCCGCCGGGGTTGGTGTACTCCCGCATCGGGGGAACGGACCCCGGCGAGCGACCCTCCGGAGGTCCCGACTCGAACGCCCTCTACTCCTCTAACGTCCTCACCGTGCCCTGGTCGGTCGAGGTCGTCGAGCGCGTCCTCGGTGCGTGACGCCGTCACTCCGACGGGTGAAGCTCGTCGGTCCGTGACACGTTCGGACCGGTCGACCCGATAGCCGCCTGTACGACCTCGACGAAGGCCGGTGAGCGCGATGAGCGGTGTGACGGCGCGTCCTGCGCGCCCGCCCGCGCCCGCCACCCCGTCGAGGACGTTCGACGCGGCCTGCCAGCGGGTCGTCGACCACCTGCGGCGGCACGTCCCGCTCGCGTTCTGGTCGGTGAGCCGCCACGTCGACGACCAGCAGGTGCACCTGCGCGTGCACGACGAGTTCTACGGGACGTCGTCGGGACACGCCCAGCCGTGGTCGGAGTCGTTCTGCCGGCACGTCGTCGACGGGTCGGCGCCGCCGATCGCCCCGGACGTCCGGGAGGTGCCGGCGTTCGCCGCCGCCGCCGGGTTCGCCGAGATCGGGGCCTACGTCGGCGTGCCGATCCGCGACGTCGACGGGTCGGTCTTCGGCATGATCTGCGGCCTCGACCCCCGCCCGTACCCGGACCCCGGGCAGCTGCACGCGCACCGGCCGCTGCTCGACGTGCTGGCCGAGCTGCTCGAGCAGATCCTGCACGCCGACCACCTGCGCGTCGAGGCCGCCGCCCGCGAGGCCGAGCTGCACTGGCGGGCCCACCACGACCACCTCACCGGGCTCGCCAACCGGGCCGGCTTCCTGCAGCGCCTCACCGACCTGCAGCGCTCCGGCCGGCACCGGCCGACGGCGGTGATGCTCATCGACCTGGACGACTTCAAGGCCGTCAACGACACCTTCGGCCACACGGGCGGCGACGAGCTCCTCGTCCTCGTGGCCGACCGGCTCCGGGGCGTCGTCGACCCCGCGGACCTGCTGGCCCGCCTCGGCGGCGACGAGTTCGCGGTCATCGTCGACCACGCCGAGCCGCAGGCCCTGGCCGCGAAGGTGGTGGCGGCGCTGCAGCAGACCGTCACCCTCGCCGGGAGGCGGATCCGGCTCTCCGCCACGGTCGGCGTCGCCGAGCTGGGCCCGAAGGGCTCGACGGGCGGCGTCGACAACGCGGTCGCCCGCGCCGACACGGCGATGTACGAGGCCAAGCGCAGCGGGAAGGGCCGGTACGTGGTCTTCGACCCGTCGATGGCGCTGCCCGCGTCGATCGACCTGGCGTTCGGCGAGCCGCTGCAGCGTGCGATCACCACCGGCACGATCCAGGCCGCCTACCAGCCGATCGTCACGCTGCCCGACCGCGTCGTCGTCGGGTTCGAGGCCCTCGCCCGCTGGCCACACGAGGGCGACGTCGTCCGGCCCGGTCTGTTCATCCCGGTCGCGGCGCGCCTCGGCCTGCTCCCCGCGCTCACCGACCACATGCTCGCCACCGCCGTCCGCCGGCTCGCGCACTGGAACGCGCAGCTCGGGCACCAGGACATGCACGTCGGGATCAACGTCTCGCCGCTGTGCATGGGCGACCACGACTTCCCCGACCGCGTCGCCGCGTGCCTGCGCGAGCACCGGGTCGATCCCGGGCAGCTGACGCTCGAGATCACCGAGGAGGCGCTGCTCCACGACCTCCCCACCGCGACCGCCGTGGCCGGACGGCTCGCCGACATCGGGGTCCTGCTCGCGCTGGACGACTTCGGCACCGGGTACTCGTCGCTGCTGCACCTGCGGCAGATCCCGCTGCGGGCCATGAAGATCGACCGCGGGTTCCTGCACGACATCGACACGAACGTCGACACCGCCCAGTTCGTGAAGGCGCTCCTGAGCTTCGGCGCCGACCTCGGGATCGCGGTCGTGGTGGAGGGCGTCGAGCGGGAGGCGCAGGCCGAGGTGCTGGTCGACCTCGGCTGCACCCTGGCCCAGGGCCACCTCTTCGGCCCCCCGGCGCCCGCGGACTCCTGGGACCTCGGCCGTCCCTAGCGGGCCGCCACCTAGCCGACGAGGGCCCCGGAGTCCGGTACCCCGGCGTAGTCGGGGAGCTCGTCGCCGTTGATCGCGCGGTCGATCAGCGCGGCGAACCCGTCGGCGTCGAGCTCCGGCCCCGGCTCGGCGCCCGGGATGCCGAGGCTGTGCACGTGCATCCGGCCGATCTCCTGGTTGGCCTCGACGAACGACCGCAGGCGCGCCTCGTAGCCGGCGAACCCGGCGTCGGGGTCCCACCCGGCGGCCGCCAGCTCGCCGGCCAGCACGTACGCGCCGACCAGGGCCATCCCGGTGCCCTGCCCCGACATCGGCGACGCGCTGAACGCCGCGTCCCCGAGCAGCCCCACCCGCCCGCTCGACCAGCGGTCCATCACCACCTGGGCGACCTGGTCGAGGTAGAAGTCCGGGGTGTCGTCGAGGTGCGCGAGCATGCGCGGCGCCAGCCAGCCCAGGCCCTCGGCCCGCTCGCGCAGTAGGCGCTTCTGGCCCTCGAGGTCGCGGTGGTCGACGGCGAAGTCGGCCGCGGGGAAGGAGAACGTGGCCATGGCCCGGGTGGCGTCCTGGATAGGGCGCAGGGCGGCGCCGCGCCCGGAGTCCTGGTGGTCGAGCAGCCAGCGGTCGAGCCCGAACTCGTTGGGCACGCTGTAGAAGGCCAGCACCAGCCCGAGGTGGCGGACGAACCGCTCGTGCGGCCCGAACACCATCGACCGCAGCCCCGAGTGCAGCCCGTCGGCTCCGATGACCAGGTCGAAGCGCCGGCGGCCACCGCTCTCGAAGACCACGTCGACCCCGTCCGCGTCCTGCGTGAGCCCGGCGATCCGGTCGCCGAAGACGTACTCGACGCCGTCGCGCGTGTCGTCGTGGAGCACCCGCGACAGGTCCCCGCGCAGGATCTCGATCTCGGCGATGAACCCGTCGCCGCCGTCGTCGTCGGCGCGGAAGGTCTCCAGCACGGTGCCGTCCGCGTCGACCGTGTGCGCCCCGGCGGTGTCGGTGCGGGCCGCGCGCACCTCGGCGTCCAGCCCCATGCGCCGGATGACTTCCCTGGCCACCCCGCGGGCGTCCACCGCCTGCCCGCCGGGACGCAGCCCGGGTGCCCGCTCGACCACGGTCACCTCGGCTCCGCGCCGGCGCAGCCAGTGGGCCAGCGCCGGCCCCGCGATGCTCGCTCCCGCCACCAACACCCTGGTACCGCTCACCCTTGCTCCTTCGTCGATCGGTCGGGGCTCGTCGAGGGGAAGACGCCGGCGGGGCCCGGGAGTCATCGGTCGGATCCCGGGGGAAGCTCAGTCCCTCGTCGTGATCGCGCGCAGCACGAGCGCGATCGCGCTGTCGACCCTCTCGTGCAGCACGGAGTCGGGCTCCCGCACCCACCGGAAGACCGCGCCCTGGAGCACGTCGCTGAGCGCGCGCGCCGCCACCGCGACGTCCGCCCCGCGGTCGATCTGCCCGTGCTCCTGACCGTCCCTCAGCATCGGGGCGATGTCGGCCAGCAGCTGCGACTCGTACCGGGCCGGCCCGAGCGCGGCGGTCCAGCCGAGCATCATCTGCCGGCTCAGCTCGGGTTCGGACTCCACCGCCTCGCTGATCACGCGGAAGTAGGCGCGGACGCCCTCGGCGACGTCGTCGGTGCCCCCGTGCTCCACCACGTCGATCGCGCTGTCGGCCATCTGCCGGACCCACAGCATCGGGATGTCGCCCTTGTTGGGGAAGTGGTTGAACGCCGTCCGGCGGGAGGTGCCGGCCGCCTCCGCGATGTTCGCCATCGTCGTGTCCTCGTAGCCGCGGTCGACGAAGAGCCGCGCCGCCGCGTCGTAGAGGGCCTGGCGGGTCCGGGCGGCGCGGGGGTTCGAGAGCGGGGGCGGGGGCTCAACGGGCACGTCGCATCGCTCTTCCCGGTGCTCCCTTGACACGATCTGCACCCGAGTGCAGTCTGTGACCCGAGCCACTGCACCCAAGTGCAAGTTCGATCCGATCAGCAGTCCTGATGGAGGACCGTCATGGTAGATCTCGCGTTCACCGCCGAGCCGACCGACCTCGACCCCTACTCCCCGCAGGCACAGCGCGACCCCCACCCGTACTACGACCGGCTGCGCGAGCTCGGGCCCGTCGTCCACGTGCCGGAGCGCGACGTCTGGCTCGTCGCCGGGCACGCCGAGGCGGTCCGCGTGCTGCGCCACCACGCCGAGTTCGTGTCCGGCGACGGCGTGACCTTCGACGTCCCCACCACCCGGACCGAGCGGTACCCGCTGATCGAGAACGACCCGCCGGTGCACGACCGCGTCCGCCGGGCGGTGCAGCCCTCGTTCACCCGGAACGCGATCGAGAGGCTGCGGCCCGGGGTCGAGGCGGCCGCGGCGGCGATCGCGCAGGACGCGGTCGAGCGCGGGGAGTTCGACGCCGTACAGGTCGTCGCGCAGGAGATGCCCGACCGGGCGATGACCCTGTTGACGGGTCTGACCCCGCCGAGCGCGCAGACCCTGGCGGACTGGAGCGACGCGACCAGCCGCGGCGAGGAGCCCTCCGGGACCCAGGAGCACGCCGCGCAGGTGATGGAGGCGCTGACGTGGCTCGCCGGCGAGGGACTGCCGGCCATGCCCGCGCACTGCCTGGGACGGTCGATCGTCGACGACGGCGGGGCAGGCGGTGGCCTGGAGGAGGGCTCGCAGCGGCTGATGACGCTGGCGTCCATCTGGCTGGCCGGCATCGACTCGACCGGGGCGCTGCTCGGCAACGCCATCGACGCGTTCGTCGAGGCCCCCGACCAGTGGGACCTCCTGCGCAGCCGCCCGGACCTCATCCCCAACGCCGTCGAGGAGCTCATGCGCTTCGGCACCCCGTTCCAGGCCTTCTTCCGCCGCACCCGGGCCGTCACGGAGATCGAGGGCGTCGAGGTCCCCGCGGGCGCGCGCGTCGGCGTGCTGCTGGCGGCGGCCAACCGCGATCCGCGGCGGTTCCCGGACCCGCACCGGCTCGACGTCACGCGGGAGAACGCCCGGCAGCACGTGGCGCTGGGCCACGCGCTGCACGTGTGCCTCGGCTCGCCCCTGGCCCGGATGGAGGTCGCGTCGCTGCTGACCGAGCTCACCCGCCGTGTGGCGCGGTTCGAGCGCGCCGGCGAGGCGCTGCGCAGCCCCAGCCAGACCGTGCGCAAGTTCGCGACGCTGCCCGTCCGCGTCGTCCGGGCGGACGGCGCACCGGCATGACCTACGACAGGGGACCCCACGACCTCGGCGCCGGCTGCTCGGCGTGGCTGCTGCCCGAGGGCGGCTGGGCGGAGAGCAACACCGGTCTCGTGCGCGGCGACGGCGAGTCGCTGCTGGTCGACACGCTCTACGACCTCGGCCACACCCGGGAGATGCTCGCGGCCTACGCGCCGCTGACGGCCGACCACCCGATCCGCACCCTGGTCAACACGCACTCCGACGGTGACCACTGGTTCGGCAACCAGCTGGTCGCCGGGGAGGGCGTGGAGATCATCGCCTCCCGGGCCGCCGCCGGGCTGATGACGCAGCACGCCGTCGACGAGATGGCGGCCCTGCCCCACCGCCAGGACCAGGTCGGGGAGTTCATCCGGCCCATCGCGGCGAAGTTCGACCTCCGGGGGATCGTCCCGGCCCCGCCGACCCGCACGTTCAGCGGCCGCCTGGACCTCGACGTCGGCGGTCGCGAGGTGCGGCTCGTCGAGGTGGGACCCGCGCACACCGCCGGGGACGTGCTGGTCCACGTGCCGGAGGCGGGCGTCGTCTACACCGGGGACATCGTCTTCGTCGGGGGCGCCCCGCTGGTCTGGACCGGACCGGTCTCGCGGTGCATCGCCGCCTGCGACGAGATCCTGGGCCTCGAGCCCGCCGTGGTCGTACCCGGGCACGGGCCGCTGACCGACGGTGCGGGCGTCCGCCGCGTCCGCGACTACCTCGACCACGTGGCGACGGAGGCGACGGCGCGCTTCCGGGCCGGTCTGACCGTGGAGGAGGCCGTCGACTCGATCGACATGACCCCCTTCGACGACATGTCCGAGCGGGGGCGCATCGCCGCCAACGTGCTGAACGTGTACGAGGAGCTCGACCCCGCGCGGCCGCGGTCGGGCCGGCTGGAGCAGTTCGGCCGGATCGCCGCCCTCGAGCTCCGGGTGCAGGCGTGAGGATCGCGCGGATCGACGTCGACGGGGCGACCCGGCTGGGCATCGTGGACGCCGACCGCGTCCAGCCGCTGGCCGCCGGCGTCGAGCTGGTGGACCTGCTCACGGCCGACCCGGGGCAGCGCCGGGAGATCGTGGGGCGCAGCGGCGACGGCCCGCCGCTGGCGCTGTCGGACGTCCGGCTGCGGGCGTCGATCGAGCCCACGACGCTGCGGGACTTCCTGACCTTCGAGGAGCACCTCGAGGGCAGCCTGGCGATCCTCGGCGCGACCGAGCCGCACCCGGTCTGGTACGAGGTGCCGGTCTTCCTGTTCGGCAACAGCAACGCGGTGGTCGGGCCCGGCGATCCCGTGGCGGTGCCGCCCGGCTGCGAGCTGCTCGACTTCGAGCTCGAGCTGGCCGTGGTGATCGGCGAGGGGGGCCGGGACCTGACCCCCGAGCAGGCCGGCGAGCACATCGCCGGGTACACGCTGCTCAACGACTGGTCGGCGCGCGACCTCATGGCGCCGGTGATCCCGTTCGGCATGGGGCCGATGAAGGGCAAGGACTTCGCGCACTCCCTCGGCCCGTGGATCGTCACCGCCGACGAGCTCGAGCCCCACCGGCGCGACGGCAGGCTCGCCCTGGAGCTGCACGTCGAGCTCAACGGCGTCCCGCTCCCGGCGGGCGGGGACAACTCGGTGAACATGGTGTGGTCGTTCGAGGAGATGATCGCGTTCGCCTCGCGCGGCACCGATCTCCGGCCGGGTGACGTGCTGGCGTCGGGCACGTGCGGCGGGGGCTGCCTGCTCGAGTACTGGGCCCGCCTCGACACCGACCGGGTCCCCCCGCTCCGGCCGGGCGACGTGGTGACGCTCGTCGCCGAGGGCATCGGCTCGCTGTCCAACACGGTCGTCGCCGGGGTGGACCCCGTCCCCCTGCCGAGGGCGCGGACCGGGCAGCGGCGGCGGGAGCGGTCGTGGACCCCGCCGGCCGGGCGGCCCTGACCGGCCCCTACGGCGGCAGGTGGTCGGCGCCGTACCTCGCGAGCACGACGTCGACGTCCTTGTCGCCCCGGCCGGAGAGGTTGACGAGCACCCGCTCCGACGACGGCCGTCCGGCGGCCAGGCGGACGGCGAACGCGAGGGCGTGCGCGCTCTCGAGCGCCGGGATGATGCCCTCGGACCGCGAGAGGCGGAAGAACGCACCGACGGCCTCGTCGTCGGAGACGGCGTCGACGGAGATCCGACCCGATGCGTGCAGCATCGCGATCTCCGGGCCGATGCCGGGGTAGACCAGCCCCGACGCCACCGAGGAGACCGGGGCGGTCGCACCGTCGTCCTCCTGCAGGACGACGGTGCGGGCGCCGTGCAGCGTCCCGTGGCGCCCGAACGTCAGGGTGGCGGCGTGCCGTCCGCCCGTCCCGAGGGGTTCGACCGCGTGCAGGGCGACGCCGGGGTCGTCCAGGAAGCCGGAGAACAGACCCAGGGCGTTCGAGCCGCCCGCGACGCACGCGACGACGTGGTCGGGCAGGGCGCCGCCCGTGATCGCGAGGAACTGCTCGCGGGCCTCCCGCCCGACGACCGACTGGAAGTCCCGCACGATCTGCGGGAACGGATGGGGCCCGATCGCCGACCCGATCGCGTAGAGCGCGTGCCCGTGCTGCTCGACGTACGCCTGGAACGCCGACCCGCTGGCCTCCGTGAGGGCCGCCTGTCCGGCCGCCACCGGCACGACCTGCGCTCCGAGCAGGCGCATGCGCCCGACGTTCGCACTCATCTTCTCGAGGTCGACCGCACCGATGTGGACCTCGCACTCGAGGCCGAAGTACGCGGCCGCGCTGGCCAGGGCGACGCCGTGCTGCCCGGCCCCGGTCTCCGCGATCACCTTCCGCTTCCCCATCGTCCTGGCCAGCAGCGCGAAGCCGACGCAGTGGTTGATCTTGTGCGCGCCCGTGTGGTTGAGGTCCTCGCGCTTGACGTGGATGCGCGCTCCGCCGACCTGCGCCGAGAGGTTCGCCAGGTGGTGCACGGGGGTGGGCCGGCCCTGCAGCCCGGTGCGGACGGCGGCGAGCTCGCGCTGCAGGTCCGGTGACGCCTGCAGCGCGCGGTACCCGGCGGCCAGCTCGTCGAGCGCCGCCCGCATCCCCGGCGGGTAGTGGTTGCCACCGAACTCGCCGAAGTACCCGTCGGCGTCGGGATAGCGCTGGTCGTGACGGGGCCCGAGGTGCGGCATCGTGGTCCACCCTTCCGTTCGGGTGCCGACCGTAGGCACCCCGACGGGGCGGGGTCTTGAACAGGATGTGCGTCTACACGGGACCGATGCTGCGGGCCAGTGCCCCCGGCGGCACGCCGTACACCTTCTTGAACTCGCGGGTGAGGTGCGGCTGGTCGGAGAACCCGAGCACCTGCGCGACCTCGCCGAGTGCGACACCGGCGCAGATGAGCTCCCGGGCCTTCGCCACCCGGACCTGCCGGGCGTAGGTCTGCGGGGCGACGCCGGTCGCGCTCGTGAAGGCCCGGGTGAGGTGGCTCGGGTGGACACCGATCGCGCGCGCGAGATCCTCCGTGCGCAGGGTGCGCGTGCAGTCCTCCTCGATCAGCGAGCGGGCCGCGCGGGCCACCGCCCCGTCCGTCGGAGGCACCGCTCCGGCCGGGGCCTCGCAGGTCTGCAGGAGCGCGCGGAGGCACGCCTCGACCGAGGCGTCGTCCGCACCGGGCGTGGACAGCGCGTCGATGAGGTCCCGCGACTCGCGCCTCCGCGACACCACCTGCGTCCGGACCACGGGGACGCACCCGGCGACGAACTCCGTCGACGGGTAGAGGACCTCGTACCCGGTGGCCTCGGTGGTGCTCGTGGCCGCGTGCACCTCGAACGGGCTGACGACGAACACGTCACCGGCCCGGACGGTCCCGCTCCACCGCCGCGAGCGCACCTCCGCCGCCCCGCTCCGGAGCGCGACCACCGAGCAGGTGCTGTGCAGGTGCAGGTCGAACGACGACGCCGCGGCCCGCGCCCGCAGGAGGTCGGGGCGCGGAAGGGCGAACGCCATCGCCTCGACCCGGGTCATGGCGGCGCGGCTCGTGGTCGAGCAGCGACCGGAAGCGATCTCGCTGTGGTGGGCGATGGAGCCGCCTCGGGGAGTCGAACCCCGGACCTGCGCACCACGGGAGACCTCGTCACCGGTTACACCGTCTACACCCGGCACCGTCCGTGCACGCCGCCGAGTGCACGGTGCACACCATCCCCACCATCCTTCGTGCTGAGCTGTCGTCCCGTGCCACGAACCGGGCCACACGGAGGGTCGGCGAGGCGGTCGGCCGCGCTTCCCGGTCATGCCCGGACCTCGTCGAACGTTACCGGGCCGAGGGGCAGGAGCCGGCAGTCCGCGATACGTCCGTGCGATGCGGTGGAGCCCGAGGGTGGACCACGTGCGAGGTGCGCCTGCGATGGTGGCTGCGCCGTCGGCTCGACCCCGACCCGGAGTTCTTCCGACGGCCGCCGCCTCCGCGGACCCTTCCTCCGGCGGGAGCCTCCTGCCGGCGCAGCGGGGTTCCCACGACGACGTCACCACCCGGCGGGCGCGCAGGCCGTCCTCGGGGAGGAGGACGAGGGCTGTGACCAGGTCGTCGACCTTGCGGGTCGATACGCCGTGCAGATGGGCCCCATGACCATCGCGAACAGGGTGAGCGCGGATCGGGAGGTGCGGGACGGACGCGAGGTGGACGATGATGTTCAGTCCGGCCGCGACGACGCCGAGCAGCAGGCGGTGAGGTGGCTGAACCCCGGACCGCCGGAGTCAGGACGCCGGGGGCAGCAGTACGGCTGGCACACCCGTGCAGCCCGTCCGGACGCTGTCGACGATCGGCTTCGCCGCCGCCTCGACCTGCGCCACGGACGCGGTCAGGGCGCCCAGCTTCGCGGACAGCGACGCCTGGTCCCCGATGCTCGCGACCGTGGCCTGCAGCGAGTCCACCGCCTGCTCGAGGGCGTCGACCTGAGGGCCGAACTGGGTGCGGGCCGCGGTGGCGAGGTTCCGCCCGGCGTCGGCGAGGTCCTGCAGCGCGGCCTTGACGCCTTCCGTGCCGACCTCGGTCGCGTCGAGCTGGACGAGCGCGTTGGCCGCGGTCTGGAACTGCGTCGCGGCGCTGCACAGCTCGGGCGAGTACGCGGGGGGTGCGGGTGCCGTGTTCACCCCGGGTGGTGCGGACGGGGGCGCGGCCGGCTGCGAGGAGCAGCCGGTGACGACCGTGAGGCCCAGTACGCCCGCGACCACCGCGCGGAGCGCCGCCCGGCCTGCGAGCTCGTTCGGCCCGGGCCTGCTGGTGTTCGCCATGGCCGCCTCCTGTGTCGTCACCTGTCTCATCGCTTCCCTGCGGTACCGCCGCAGTCCACCGTGGGAGTGTCGGTCCTCCCGGAACGGGTCCCGTCACCCCCGGAGGGTGATCACGGCATCGACCGCGCCGTCGCACCCCGGTCGGGTGACGTCCTCGGGTGCGGCGCGGTGTCCTTTCGGGGGCGGTGCGGCGACCGGTTGCCGCGATGCGGCTCCTCGGCCGGAGCCCGGCAGGGGTCCGCTCTCCTGCCAGCGCGTGGTCGGCAACACCGTGCCTGGTACTCGACGCCGAACTGCTCGTTCGGATCCGACGTCGGCTCTCCGCCTGGCGGCTTGCGGAACGACGGCGTCGTGTACCGGACGTGGCACACACGGTCGCGGTACCGAGCAGCTCGCACCTGTTCAGCCTGACCACCCGGACGAGGTGGGGTGGCCCGCCCACCGCGCGACCACCATGGGCCGAGGTGGCGAGGCACCTGATCAGCGAACCGGCGGACCGACGTGTGGCCCTGCCCTCGAGCCGTCGCCGCTCGGCGCACCTGCCTCCCGGACGAGGACCGACATGACCGGAGGCATCGCCGCGGGCGAACCGCGAGCGCCTCGACGAGCCGGACGGACCGTGGGGGCGGGACCGGTGGCCGCGCTGCTGTTCCTGCTCGGCTGGAACCGTGTGGGAGGGGCCCGGTGACGCTGGTGTCGGTCGCCGCGCTGGGCCGGGGCGGGTTCGTCCTCGCCGACACCGACCAGGTCCTGCTGCTCATGGCGGGACGGTGACGAGATGACCCTGCGGGCCCGCGTCTCCGATCTGATGCCGCGGACGCTCTCGGAGCTGGCCGAGCTCGTGGCGATCCCGTCGGTCGCCGATCCGCGCCAGTTCCCACAGGAGGAGTGCACCCGGGCGTCGAACTGGGTGACCGACGCCTTCCGGGATGTGGGCTTCGACGACGTACGACCAGCCGAGACACCGGACGGCAGTGCCGCGGTCGTCGGCTCGCGGCCGTGCGGTGTCCCGGGCGCACCGACGGTGCTGCTGTACGCGCACTACGACGTGCAGCCGCCACTGGACGAAGGATCGTGGCGCACCCCGCCGTTCCGGCTCACGAACGTCGACGGCCGCCTGTACGGGAGGGGCGCAGCCGACTGCAAGGGGAACATCCTCATGCACCTCACCGCGCTGCGAGCCCTGGGCGACGAGGTTCCCGTCAACCTGAAGCTGGTCGTCGAGGGCTCCGAGGAGCAGGGCACCGGCGGGCTCGAGGCGTTCGTCCCCGAGCATCCGGACCTGCTGAGCGCCGACGCGATCATCGTGGCCGACACCGGGAACGCGGCGGTCGGCGCGCCCGCGGTCACGGTGAGCCTGCGGGGTGTGGTCGATCTCGTCGTGACCGTGGACGCGCTGGACTCGGAGCTGCACTCCGGCGTGTTCGGCGGGGCGGTCCCCGATGCCCTCACCGCCCTCGTCGCCATGCTGGCGACCCTGCACGACCAGCACGGGAACACGACCGTGCGGGGCCTGCCCAACACCCAGGTCTGGCCGGGGACGCCCTACCCGGAGACGCAGTTGCGCGTCGACGGCGGCCTGCGCAGACGGACGCCGGTGCTCGGCAACGGCACCATCGCCGACATGCTCTGGGCCCGCCCCTCGCTCTCGCTGCTCGGTATCGACTGCCCCCCGGTCGTCGGCTCCGCCGCCGCGCTCGTGCCGCGGGCCAGGGCCCGCCTGAGCCTGCGCGTCCCACCGGGGGTGACCCCCGACGAGGCCGGCCGGGCCATCGTCTCGCACCTGCTTCAGGTGGCCCCGTGGCAGGTCGAGGTCACGGTCGAGATCGACGCGACCGGCCATCCCTTCCGCGCGGCCACGGACGGGCCCGCCCACCGTGCCATGGCCGAGGCCATGCGCACCGCCTACGGTGCGCCCGTCTCGCAGCTGGGCCAAGGCGGCTCGATCCCGCTCTGCACCGTCCTGGCGACGACCTACCCCGAAGCAGAGATCCTGCTCATCGGGGTCGAGGAACCGTCCTGCCGGATCCACGCTCCCAACGAGAGCGTCGCCCCTGAGGAGATCGCCGACATGGCACTCACGGAGGCGTCGTTCCTGCTCGGCTACCCGCTTGCGAGACAACGACGATGACCTACACGATCCTCGGCCTCGACCCCGCCAACGGCGACCTGGGCGTCGCCGTCCAGTCGAAGTTCCCCGGCGTCGGAGGCCTCGTCCCGTACGGTGACGCAGACGTCGGCGTGGTGGCGACCCAGGCTTTCGGGAATCCCCGGCACGGCACCGTGGGGCTGGCCCTCCTCCGATGCGGTGCCACTCCCGCTCAGGCCCTCGACGTCCTGCTCGGCGGCGATCCCGAACAACGCCGGAGGCAGTTCGCGCTGATCGACAGACACGGCGGCGCCGCCGGCCACACAGGCGCCGAGCTGCACTCCTGGGACGGCTGGGCAGGCAGCGCCCGCGGTCGCGACTGCCTCGCCCTCGGCAACGGGCTCGCCGGCGGGGGCGTCGTCGAGCGGATGGTCGCTACGTTCGACGCCTCGCACGGCTGCCTGGCCGAACGACTCATCGCGGCCCTCGAATCGGGCGAGCGGGCGGGCGGCGACATACGCGGGCAACAGTCCGCCGCGCTGCTGGTCGTCAGGCGCGACGGCGGCTACGGATCACTGGACGACCGCCACGTCGTGATCTCGATCTACGACCACCCCCGGCCGATCGACGAGCTGGTCAGGTGCTACGCGCTGCACAGGCTCTCCTACTTCCCGAGCGACCCGGACAAGCTCGTCCCGATCGGTCCCGAGCTCGCGGTCGAGCTCAAGACGCTGATGGCGGGACGGGGCTTCTACACCGGCGTACTCGACGACAGCTGGAAACCCGCCGCTCGGCGACGGTTCGCACTGTTCCTCGGCAGCGAGAACTACGACAACCGCATCAACGGCGGTGAGCTGCTCGACCTCGAGGTCCTCGCCGATCTCCGTCTGCGCTACGGGCACCCGGAACCGCCCTTCTCGGGTGACGCCGTGGCCCCTCCCGGGAAGTTCGGTGGTCCCTGTCGTTCCGCTGAAAGGACGTGACCACGATGTGTCGATGGATGGCGTACCTCGGCGACCCGATCCTCGCCGACGACCTGCTGTTCCGACCGGAGCACTCGATCATCGACCAGAGCCTGCACCCCCGGCTCGGAGGAGGGATCACGACCAACGGGGACGGCT
The DNA here is from genome assembly GCF_013155125.1 of Pseudonocardia broussonetiae. NCBI lineage: Bacteria > Bacillati > Actinomycetota > Actinomycetes > Pseudonocardiales > Pseudonocardiaceae > Pseudonocardia > Pseudonocardia broussonetiae. Next base: position 1,760,911 of record NZ_CP053564.1, read on the forward strand.
TCGGCATCGGGTGGTACTCCCCCGACAACTCCTCCCCCGCGGTGTTCAAGAGCACCCACCCGGCCTGGAACGACGAGAACCTGCGCGAGGTCGCTCCCCGGATCCGCACCCCGCTGTTGTTCGCGCACGTCCGTGCGTCGAGCGGAACCCCGGTCCAGCGCAGCAACTGCCATCCCTTCCGGTCCGGCAGGTGGCTGTGGATGCACAACGGCTCGCTCGCCGAGTTCCCGCGGGTCAGGCACGACCTCCAGATGGCGGTGGACCCGTCGCTGTACCCGCTGCTCGAAGGCAACACGGACACCGAGACCCTCTTCTTCCTGGCGCTCACCTTCGGCCTGACCGACGACCCGCCCGCGGCGGTCGCCCGTGCGGTCGGCTTCGTCGAACAGGTCGGGTCGCGCCACGAGATCGAACACCCCGTGCACATGACCGCGGCCGCCACCGACGGCGAGTCGATCTGGGTCTTCCGCTACTCCAGTGAGAAGGCGACGAGCTCGCTCTACTTCTCCAACGACGTGGCGCAGGTCCGCCGCCTCTACCCGGACCTGCAGTCCCTCGAGCGGCTCGGCACCGACACCCGGTTCATCGTCTCGGAACCACTGCGCGACCTGCCCGGAGCATGGACCGACGTCCCAGAGGCCTCCTGGGCGCTCATCCGGCGAGGTCAGCAGGAGGTCCACCCGTTCGAACCAACCGTCCCCGCGTGAGCCGCCGCGGGTCGTCGGACGCTCCCGAGCGTCGAACCCGTCGCTGTCCCGCTCGTCTGCCACATGGCCCGCGGTGCGATGTGACCGAGTACTTCCCTCGCAGCGTCTGCAGTGCGGCGACCTCGAGGTCCGGTGGCAGCTCCAGCGCACCAGCTGGCAGCACGGGGGCACCGATCCACAGGCCTGTGGACGCGGCTGCACCGGTCGACTCCTGGGAGACCCACACGATCGCGGTCCTCGCGGCGCTGCTGCGACGGGCCCGGCAGGCACGGCCTGCGTAGTGGGTGTGGAGGAGTGGGGGATGGAGCCGCCTTGGGGAGTCGAACCCCAGACCTACGCATTACGAGTGCGTCGCTCTAACCGACTGAGCTAAGGCGGCGATGTGCAGGGGCCAGTGTAGCGACGGGCCCCGGCGCCCCCGGACTCAGGTCGTCTCGGCCGGGACCAGCACGAACGCGGCGGAGTCGTAGTAGGTGCGGAGGCGGATGATCGTGTCGCCGTCGAGGTCGATCACGGTGACGCCGCGGTAGTCGATGGCGCGGTCGTCGCGCAGCGTCCCCTTGCTCGTCCACTCCAGGGCGAACTGGTCCTGCCCCTCGACGACGTTGAAGAACGTGGTGCGGATCTCGCCGAACTGCTCGCGGTACTCGGTCCAGAACTGCTCCACCTCGCCCTGGCGCTCGCCACGGGCGTCGAGGCGCTCGACCACGGCGTCGTCGGCGAAGAGCGCGGCGAACGGGGCGACGTCCGAGTCCTGCTCGAACTTGCGCAGGCCGGCGGCGAAGCGGCGGGCGCGGTCGTCGGTGATGTGGTTGTCCTCCATGCCCCGGGGCTACCCGCGCGGGCCGTTCTCAACCCGCAGCAGCAGCCGGTCGACCGTGTCGGCGAACCAGTCGGCGTAGGCCTCGGTGGTCCAGCCGCGCGCGACCACGAGGTTGTCGGCGGTCTCGGTCGACGCGACCGACCAGAGGACGTCGGTCGCTCGCTCCACCCCGAGGCCGTCGCGCAGCAGGTGCGCGAAGGACGCCACGAGCCGGGTGAGGTCGCGGTAGCGGCGGTCCTCGTACTCGGTCCAGGCCGCCGCGACCTCGGGATCGGTGGCCGCGGCGTCGCGGAACACCCGCAGCACCGGCGCCGCGACGGGCTGCCAGGCGAGCGTCAGGTCGCGCAGCAGGGCGAGCTTGGGGGCGCGGTCGCGGATCTCGAGGAGATCGCGGAGGGGGTCGCGCTCCAGGACGGGCCGGTCGTCGTCGTCACCCGCGACGGCCCGGTCGACGACGGCGAGCAGCAGCGCCGACTTGCCGCCCTGCGCGAACACCGTCTGCAGGGCGACGCCGGCCTCGGCCGCGATCTCCTTCATCGTCGCGCCCGCGTAGCCGCTGCGCAGGAAGCAGGTGGCGGCCGCGTCGACCACGAGCGCCCGCGTGCGGCGTGCCTGCTCGGCCCGCAGCGAGGACCGGTAGACGCGCTTCCCGTCGGCCATGCCTTGACCGTATCACCCATCAATTCGTAGTATCTGCGCTCTAGTCAATGAGGAGCAGTCGATGACCACCACCCTGACGGCCGGACCCGTCGACGTGTCCGCGATGCACGTGATGCACCGGGCCTTCCGGCGCGACCTCGCGCGGTTCGCCGTCGCCGTCCCCGCCACCCCGCCCGGCGACCGCGACGCCTGGGAGCGCCTCGGCCGGCGCTGGCGGCTGTTCGCCTCGGTGCTGCACAAGCACCACGCGAGCGAGGACGCCGGACTCTGGCCACTGCTGCGCGAGCGCGCGACGGACCCGGCCGCCCGCGCGACCCTCGACGCGATGGAGGCCGAGCACGACCTGGTCGACCCGCTCCTCGCCGCGTGCGCGGCGGGCTTCGCCCGGGGCGGCCCGGCGCGCGACCGGCTGGCCGTCGACATCGCGGCACTGGCCGACGCCCTCGGCGCGCACCTGGACCACGAGGAGGCCGACGCGCTGGCGCTGGTGCAGACCCACCTCACGCAGGACGACTGGGCCCGGGTCGAGCGCGAGCACTTCGCCCCCGCCTACGGTCCGCGCGATCTGCTCGCCGTGCTCGGCTGGGTGCTGCACGACCTGCCCGCCGAGGAGGCCCGGGCCCTGCGCGCGGCGTCGCCGTGGATGCGGCTCGCCGGTCCGGTCGTGCGCCGCTTCGACCGGTCGGAGCGGCGCACCTTCCGGCACCTCGACACCGGGCCCACACGCGCCGACCGGGCGCTGACCGTGGTCAGCCGCCACGTCGCCGCCGCGCACACCGCGCTCCTGCGGGCGACCTCCGGCCGGGTCGGAGGCCGCTTCCGCGGTGGTGAGGTGCTGCTGCTGACGGTCACGGGCCGCCGGTCCGGACGGGAGTTCACCGTGCCGCTGCTGCACCTGCGCGACGGCGACGGCTGGGTCGTGGCGGCCTCCAACGGCGGCATCGACCGCGAGCCCCAGTGGTGGCTCAACCTGCAGGCCGCCCCGGACGCCGTGGTCGAGGTGGACGGCGTGTCGGTGCCCGTCGTGGCCGCCGAGGTCGACGGCGCGGACCGGGCCGCGCTCTGGGACCGGCTCGTGGCGGTGCTCGGCGCCTACGACGACTACCAGGCCGGCGTGCGGCGCCGGATCGCCGTGGTCCGGCTCAGCCCGTGTGGATCGCCGTCATCATCGCCTCGGCGGCGATCTCGGGCTTGACGTTGAGGTCGAGCGCCTCGCGGCAGGCGAGGACGGCCTCCAGGCGGCGCAGGGTGGACTCGGGCGTCCACTCGGCGGCGGCGCGGCGGACGTCGGCGGCGCGGTCGGGGTTGGCCAGCGGGACGTCGGCGCCGCTGGAGGCGACGAGGACGTCGCGGAAGAACGAGGTGAGGTCGACGAGCGCGCGGTCGATGGCGTCGCGCTGGTTGCGGGTGTTGCGCAGCTTCTGGCGGCGCTCCAGGTCGCGCTCGGCGGCCTTCGCGGAGCGGGCGGCCCCGGCGACGCCCTTGCCCACGCCGCCGCCGCCCATCGCGATGTTCATCTCCTCGCGCTCGGCGCCGTCGCGGGCCTCGCTCAGGGCGCCGGCCTCGGCCTTCGCGCCGCGGACGAGGTCGGCGGCGAAGGCGAAGGCGTCGCCGAGGGAGCGGGTGCGCAGCGGGATGGCGAGGACGGCCTCGCGCTGGGCGCGGGAGTCGGCGTCGCGGGCGAGGTGCCGGGCCCGGCCGATGTGACCATTTGAAACAGAGGCGGCCCACGCTGCGACATCGGCGCCGAAACCGTCTCGTTTGACTAGTACATCGGCGATTGACTGCATCGATGGCGCGCGCAGGCGAACAACGCGGCTACGCGAACGAATGGTGACCCGTACGTCATCTGGATGTTCTGAGGGGGCACATAGCAGGTAGATGGTCTTGGGTGGCGGCTCTTCGATGGACTTGAGCAGTGCATTTGCCGCACTCTCGCTGAGACGATCCGCGTCAGTAAGAATTAGAATCTGAAACCGGCCCATGCTTGGCCGACGTATCGATAGCGGGATGACCTTGCGGACCGTAGCCGCGCTAATAAAGAGACCATCCGGAACGATTTCACGAACGTCCGTATGAGTGCCGCTCATCACAGTGTGGCAAGCCGCGCAGTGGCCGCAGCCGTGGTCGGGGCACTGCAGCGCCGCCGCGAACGCCCGCGCCGCCACCGAGCGGCCGGACCCGGGCGGCCCGGTGAACAGCCACGCGTGCGTCATCGCCGACGGCTCGCGCGCCGCCTTCCCCAGCTCCTCGACGGCGGCGGGCTGGCCGACCACCTCGTCCCAGACCGTCACGGCGCCACCACCGGGGCGGACGCGGCGCCCGGCGAGGGCAGCATCGGCGCGAGCCCGGCCCACACGCGCTCGGCGACGACCGACGCCGGCCCCGCGGCGTCGACGACGACGTAGCGGTGCGGTTCGGCGGCCGCCATCCGCGTGAGCAGCCGCTGCACCCGCATGTGCTCCTCGCCGGGCAGGCTCGGGGCGGTGGTCCCGGAGCCGTCGCGGTCGAGCAGCACCGACACGTCGGGCCGCAGGCGCCCGGTGGCCCACAGGACGAGGCTGTCGAGCTCGCGCGGCTCCACCTCGGCCGCGGCCACGCCGTACTGCACCAGCCCGGCCAGGAACCGGTCGACGACGACGACCGCGCCCTGCGCCAGCGCCGGCCGGATGACGCGCTCGACGAGGTCGGCCCGCACCGCGGCGGCGGCCAGCACCTGCGCCCGCGCCCCGCCGAGCGCGGCCTCGCGGACGGCGGCCTCCCAGCGCTCGCGGTCGCGCCCGGAGTCGTCGAGCTCCACGACCGCGTGCCCGGCCTCCCGCAGCCGCGCGGCCAGCAGCGCCGCCTGCTCGGCCGTCTCCTCCGCGGGACCGCCCTCGACCGCGACGAGCACGCCCGACCCGGTGCGCGGCACGCCGCGGCGCAGCGCGGCGAGCAGGTCGGGGAGCATCGGCTCGGTGCGCCGGTCGTTCATCTGCCGGTAGGCGACCGTGCCGACGACCGCGGCCACCAGCCCGCCCGCCAGCATCACGATCCGGGTGCCGTCGACGAGGAAGGCCCGCCCGAGCAGCTCGACGCGCTGCGCGCTGACCAGCCCCACCACCAGCGGCACGAGCGCCATCGACCCCAGCAGCGTGAGCCGCACGATCGACTGCACGAACGCGACGACGCGGCCGCGGACGTCGTCGGCGACCTCGGTGCCGATGATCGTCAGCCCGGTGAGGAAGGCGATGCCGGCGAACCCGCCCACCAGCGCCACGGCCGTGATCGCGACGAACAGGTGCGGGGCCAGCGCCACCAGCACCAGCGCCGCCCCGGCCGCGACGATCGCGGCCCCGAACAGCCGGTTGTGCGGGATCCGCCGCGCCATCCCCGGCGCCACGGCCATCCCCAGCGCCAGCCCGACGAACACCGCGGCGAACAGGATCCCGTAGGCCGCGTTGCCGCCGCCCAGGCTCGCGGCGTAGAGCGTGGCCGAGCCGACGACGGTGCCGCCCGCGGCGAACGCCCCGACGATGCCGGCCACCAGCCCGCGGACGAGCGGCGTGCCGGCCACGAACCGGAAGCCGTCGCGCAGCAGCGCCAGCACGCCCGGGGCCTGCTCGCGCCGCTCGGTGGCGCGGCCGGAGATCTCCGGGATGAAGAAGCCGACCGTGACCGCCATGACGAGGTAGGCCACCCCGGTCAGCGCCAGCGCGACGTGCAGCGTGGCCGTCTCGCCGGCGTCGCCGCCGAACGCGGCCCCGGCGCTGGACAGCGCGGTGAACAGGCCGGACGCGGCCAGCACCGCCACCCCGTAGGTGACGACGAGCGCGAGCTGGTTGGCCGTCTCCACCTGCTCGGGGCGGCGCAGCAGGTTGGGCACCGCGGCGTCCTTGGCCGGAATCCAGAACATCGCGCACAGCTCGATGAGGAACACCGCGACGAACAGCCAGACCAGCGACCCGACGAGCGGGATCGAGATGAACAGCCCGAAGCGCAGGACGTCGCACACGACCATGACGTGGCGGCGGTCGAACTTGTCGGCCAGGGCCCCGGCGAGGGGGCCGAGCAGCAGCGCGGGAAGCAGCTTCGTGGCGACGACCCCGCCGAGCGCGAAGCTCTGCGCCTGGTAGCCCGACGCGAGCTGGGTGGCCAGCGCCGACAGCGCGAGCAGGCTCAGCCACTCACCCGTGGCCGACCCGGCCGTGACGAGCCACAGCCGGCGGAACGCGGGGATGGCCAGGACGCTGCGCACCCGGTGGGCGGTGGGCGCGGCGGGCACGGACGGCGTGACGACGGTGGCTCACCTCCTCGGCGCTCGGCGGACTCGTACCGAGGGTATCCGGGGGCGCCGACGGTCAACCGGACAGGATCTCCACCACCATCTGCACCGCGATCAGCGTGAACACGGCGACGAAGAACAGCGTGAACAGCCGCGACCCGATGCGGCTGCGGGTGCGGCGCGACAGCCCGAGGATGCTCGGCTCCTCGACGATCCGCGGGCGCGCGCCGAGCGGGACGGGCGCCGGCTCCGGGGCCGTGACCGCGGCCGTGACCGCGGCCGCGCGCCTGCTCGCGAGCAGGGTCACCGGCCGGACCTGGGGGTGGGACGAGGGGCGCGCCGATCCGGCCGTCGGCATGCGCAGCCACGGCGGCGCCAGGCCGTCGAGCACGGCGGTGCCCCCCGACCGGGAGCGCGACGCCCCGCGCGAGGTGATCGGCACGGCGTCGGCGAGCCCCCCGGACCGCGGCCGCGGTACCCGTGCGTCGTCGTCGGCGTCACCGTGCGTCATGGACGGGGATGCTAGGCCGCGTCCGGTCGGCTCACCGGACGTGCCGCGCCCGACCACCCTCTCGGGGGAAGCTCATCCCCCGTCGGCGGGGGGCGGTGCGGCGCCGTCGCCCTCGCCGGCTCCGCCCTCGCCCTCGGCGGGCGGGGGCGGCGGCTCGCCCTCGGCGGGCGCCTCGCTGGGCGCGGCGGGCGGCGGCGGGACCTCGCCGCTGCTGACCGTCAGCACGATCGTCTCGCCGGGCAGCGCCGTGCCGCGCGGGCTCTGCCCGATCACGGTGCCGCGCGAGGCCGCGTTGTCCTGCTCACGGGTGGTGACGGCCCAGCCCGCCGACTCCAGCGTGGCGCGCGCGTCGTTCTGGCCGCGGCCGACGACGTCGGGCACGCGCGACTCCGCGCCGCCCTCGAGGTAGCGGTCCTCCACGGCGGGCAGCGGCGTGACCGGCTGGCCCTCCAGGAGCGGCGCCATCGCACCGAACCAGGTCTCGGCCGGGGTCTTGCCGCCGAAGATGTTGCCGCTGCGGCAGGCGAACGGGGCGCCCGCGCCGTCGCAGAGCTGGTCGGGGCGGTTGTCGTTGTCGTAGGTGATGACCGCACCGGAGATGGTCGGTAGGTAGCCGAGGAACGCCGCCGACTTGTGGTCCTGGGTCGTGCCGGTCTTGCCGCCCATCGGCCGGTTCCAGCCGACCTGGCGCGCCGCGCCCGCGGCCGTGCCGCCCGCGAGGTCGTCGCGGCTCATCGCCGTCATCATCGCGTTGGCCAAGCCCGGCTCGACGACCTGCTCGCACGGCGCCTCGGTGACCGTCACCGGGTTGCCCTCGGGGTCGGTGATCGACGCGATCGGCGTGGGCGGGCACCACATCCCGCTGCTGGCCAGCGTCGCGCCGACGTTCGACAGCTCCAGCACGCTCGTCGGGCTCACGCCGAGGGTGAACGACGCCTGCCGCTGCGCCTTGGTGACCTCGGCGATCGACCGGTCGGTGGCCTGGCCGGTGTTCGGGTCGACGAAGCGCTCGGTGGCCAGCGACCGCATGCCCAGCCGCACCGCCATGTCGACGACGTCGGGCACGCCGGTGAACTCCATCAGCTTCACGAACGCGGTGTTGGGCGACTGCGCCAGCGCGTCGGAGAGCGAGAGGCGCTCGGAGTAGTCGCCCGAGTTCTGCACGGGCAGCGGGCGGCCGCCGCCGTCGACGTAGATCGGGGACGCGTAGCCGCTCGGCGGCACCGAGAGCTGGTAGTTGATGCCCAGCCCCTTCTCCAGCGCCGTCGCCGCGGTGAACGTCTTGTAGACCGAGCCCGCGCCGAGCGGCACCGGGATGTAGGGCAGGCCGTAGCTGGTCTCCAGGGCCTCGCCGTCGAGGCCGTAGACGCGGCTCGACCCCATCGCGAGCACCTCGTGGCGGTCGGTGCCGGGCTTCACCGTGGCCATGACGTTGGCGACGTTCGGCTGGCCCGGCGGCACCTCCGCGGTGAGGGAGGCCTGCATCCGGTCGAGAACGGTGCGGTCCAGCGTGGTGCGGATCGTGTAGCCGCCGCGTCGCAGCTGCTCGGTGGAGAAGCCGGCCTCGGTGAGGTACTCCTGCACGTACTGGCAGAAGAAGCCGGCCGGGCCCGCGCCGATGCAGCCGTTGGCCTGCGTGTTGAGCGGCGAGGCGATGCCCAGCGGCTCGGCCAGCGCCGCGTCGGCCTGCGGCTGGTCGATCATCTGCTGCTCCAGCATCTGCTGGATCACCAGGTTGCGCCGCTCCTGCGCGGCCTGCGGGTTCGTCACCGGGTCGGTGGCCGTGGTGCTGCGGACCATGCCGGCGAGCAGGGCGGCCTGCGGCACCGTCAGGTCGGCCGGGGTGACGCCGAAGTAGGTGCGCGCGGCGGAGGCGATGCCGGCGGCGCCGTTGCCGAACGGGACGATGTTGAGGTAGCGGGTGAGGATCTCGTCCTTGCTCAGCGACTGCTCGAGCTGGAGGGCGATCTGGGCTTCCTTGAGCTTGCGCGCGGGCGTCTGCTCGGTGGCCTTGAGCCGCTCGGTCTCGGTCTGCGCGTCGACGTAGAGCAGGTAGTTCTTGACGTACTGCTGCGTGAGCGTGGACGCGCCCTGCTCGATGCTGCCCGACACCGAGTTGGTGACGACGGCGCGCACCGTGCCCTGCCAGTCGACGCCCTGGTGCTGGTAGAACCGGCGGTCCTCGACGGCGACGATCGCGGCCTTCATGGCCGGGCTGATCTCGTCGGAGGTGACCGAGCGGCGGTTCTGGTCGGGCACGAACAGCTGCGCGATCGTGGTGCCGGCGTTGTCGGTGACGATGGTCGTCTGCGGCAGCGGCTGGTCGAGGACCTCGGTCGACACGCTGCCGACGCTGTCGCTCGCGTCGTTGGCCACCAGCCCGAGCCCGATCGCGGCGGGGAACGCGATGCCGGCGGTGACGACCCCCGCCAGGACGCACAGGCCCAGCAGCAGACCGACCGGCCGGAGGAGATGGCGCGGGAAGCTCACGGAGGGCGAGCCTACGCGCCGCCGTGTCGGGATCCGGTCAGGTGCCGACCCGAGTAGTTCTGCTCGGTGTCCGACGGAACCGCGACGCCGCAGGATCCGTCTAGAGCGGGTCGAGTCGACCTTGCGGGACCTCGGGAGGGGCCATGGCGGAGCGGTGGAACTGGCGGAACGCGGCGCGGTGCCGCACGGACGACGCCGACGAGCTGTTCGTCACGGGCGCGCAGCAGCGGGAGGCGCGGGAGTTCTGCCGCGCCTGCCCCGTGCGCACGGAGTGCCTGGCGCACGCGCTCGACGAGGGCGTCGAGTTCGGCGTCTGGGGCGGCATGACCGAGCGCGAGCGCCGCGCCCTGCTGCGCAGCCGGCCCGACGTCGGGTCCTGGCACGACCTGCTGACCGGCGCCCGCACGGCCTACTACGCAGGCGACCCCCACGAGCACAGCGCCCACGAGCCCGGCTCCCACGAGCACAGCGCCCACGGCCTCGCCCGGGCCGCCGAGCTCGCGGTCGCCGAGCGCACCGCGCAGCGGCTGCACGAGTCGGCGTGAGGACGTCGCGTGCCGGCGCCATCGCCGGTTCCGGCATCCACGGAATCCCGGCACGGCCACGGTCGCGGGGAAGCTGAGCGCGACGTTGCCGCCGGGGACCGAGAAGAGCATCCTGAGGCAGGCGGGCATCGAGCGGAGGCGGTCGTGACGGGTTTCGCGGTGATCGTGGAGCGCGGCTCCGACGGCGGCTACGGGGCGTGGAGCCCCGACCTGCCGGGCTGCGTGGCCGCCGCCGACTCCTACGACGAGTGCGTCGCCCTGATGCGCGAGGCGATCCCGCTGCACCTGGAGAGCCTCCGCCGCCACGGCGACCCGGTACCCGAACCCTCCACCGTCGGCGTCCTGACGATCGACGCCGCCTGACGGGTCCCTACTGCGCCGTGCGCAGCGGGGTGGGGGCGGTCGGGGGCGCGGCCGCGGCGGCGAGGCGGCTGCCCACCTCGCGCAGGCCGTCGAGGTCGGAGATCTCCGAGGCCACCACCGGCACCCGCGCCACGGCCACCGCCGGGTGGGCGTTCGCGAACCGTGCGAGCAGGCGCTCCTCGCGGTCGGCCAGGTCGACGCGGTCGGCGTGCAGCCGCAGCACCGCGGTGGCCAGGGGGGCGCCGCGCAGCTGGTCGGCCGCGTCCCGGGCGCGCGACGCCGGCAGCGCGGCGCGCACGGGGTGGGTGCGGTTGAGCACGAGGCCCGCCAGCGGCATGCGCTCGGCGGTGAGGCGCTCCACGAAGTACGCGGCCTCGCGCAGCGCGTCCGGCTCGGGCGCCGCCACCACGACGAACGCGGTGCCGGGGGCGCGCAGCAGCGCATAGGTGGCCTCGGCCCGCTCACGGAACCCGCCGAACATCGTGTCGAAGGCCTGCACGAACGCCGACGCGTCGGCCAGGAGCTGCCCGCCCAGGATCGTCGAGACCGCCTTGGCGAACAGCGAGAACCCGGCTCCGACGATCTTCATCAGGCCGCGGCCGCCGGCCCGGGCGGGGGCCGAGAGCAGCCGGATCATGCGGCCGTCGAGGAAGGTGGACATGCGCTGCGGGGCGTCGAGGAAGTCCAGGGCCGAGCGCGAGGGCGGGGTGTCGACGACGATCAGGTCCCACTCCCCGGTGGCCGCCAGCTGCCCGAGCTTCTCCATCGCCATGTACTCCTGCGTGCCGGAGAACGACGAGGAGATGGTCTGGTAGAAGGGGTTGGAGATGATCGTCTGGGCCCGCTCGGGGTCGGCGTGCGTCTCCACCATCTCGTCGAAGGTGCGGCGCATGTCCAGCATCATCGCGTGCAGGTCGCCCTCGGCGTCGGCGACGACTCCGGGCTCGTTGGTCAGCGCCTGCAGGCCCAGGGCCTGCGCGAGCCGCTTCGCCGGGTCGATGGTCAGCACGACGGTGCGCCGGCCGCGCTCGGCGGCGCGGATCGCCAGCGCGGCCGAGGTCGTCGTCTTGCCGACCCCGCCCGAGCCGCAGCACACGATCACGCGGGTGCCCGGGTCGTCGATCAGCGCGTCGACGTCCAGGTCGGGTGCGGTCCTCACACCGACACCCCCGCTCCAACGCCCTGCGCCACGAGTTCCTCCGTGAGTTCGTACAGCGAGCCGAGGTCGACGCCGTCGACGAGCGTGGGCAGCTCGAGGCGCGGCTGCCCGCTGCCCTCGTCCAGGCGGGCGAGGGCGAGCGACTCGGCGTGGATGCGCACGGCGTGGTCGACGGTCTCGGCCACCAGCCCGTCGATGACGTCCGGCGGCAGGTCGAGCCCGGCCGAGGCCAGCCCGGCGCGGATGCGCTCGGCGTCGACGCGGCCGTTGGCGGCGGCGGTGACCGAGCGGTCGGGCAGCCACTGCGGCCGGACCTGGTTGACGATCACCGCGCCCGGGCGCAGCTCGGCCTCGTAGAGCTGGTCGACCGCCTCGAGCGTCTCGGTGACGGGCAGGTCCTCCAGCAGCGTCACCAGGTGCACGGCGGTGAGCGGGGAGTGCAGCAGCCGCACGACGCCCGCGGCCTGGGAGTGGATCGGCCCGACCTTCGCGAGGTCGGCCATCGCCTTGGTGACGTCGAGGAAGCTGACGACGCGGCCGGTCGGCGGGGCGTCGAGCACGACGGCGTCGTAGACGGGCGTGCCGTCCTTGCCCGTGCGCGTGACGCACTCCTTGACCTTGCCGGTGAGCAGCACGTCGCGCAGGCCGGGCGCCAGGGTGGTGGCGAACTCGATCGCGCCCATCTTGCGCAGCGTCCGCCCGGCCACCCCGAGCCGGTAGAACAGCTCGAAGTACTCCAGCAGCGCAGCCTCGGGGTCGACCGCCAGCGCGCGGACCTCCCCCCCGCCGGGCGCCACCGCGATGCGGCGCTCCTCGTAGGGCAGCGGCGCGGTGTCGAAGAGCTGCGCGATGCCCTGGCGGCCCTCGACCTCGACCAGCAGCGTCCGCTTCCCGCCCGCGGCCAGCGCGAGCGCGAGCGCGGCGGCCACGGTGGTCTTGCCGGTGCCGCCCTTGCCGGTGACCACGTGCAGCCGCGCCTGCGCGAGCTCGTCCGGCCATCCCGGTGTCGTCATGTCCGCCAGGTTACGAGCCGGCGCGCCGCCCGGCCGCCCGATCGGGGTGAGGCGCTGGCTACAGTCCTGGCCATGAGTGCCCCCGCGAACACCAGGTGGGAATACCTCACCGCGCCCGTCCTGATCCACAGCACCCAGGCGATCCTCAACAACTTCGGCCGCGACGGCTGGGAGCTGGTGACGGTCACGGCCGGCGCCAACGGCGAGCAGCTGGTGGCGTGGTTCAAGCGCCCGGTCCAGTCGTGACGCCGACGGAGAAGCTGCGCGAGCTCGGCATCGCGCTGCCGACCGTCGCCGCCCCCGCCGGGGCCTACATCCCGGCCCGGCGCACCGGTGACCTCGTCTTCACCGCGGGCCAGGTCCCGTTCGTCGACGGGAAGCTGCCCGCCACCGGCAAGGTCGGCGCCGAGGTCGACGTCGACACCGCCCGCGACCTGGCCCGGACCTGTGCGCTCAACGCGCTGGCCGCCGTCGACGCGCTGGTCGGCCTGGACGCGGTCGTCGGCGTGGTGAAGGTGGTCGGGTTCGTCGCCTCCGCGCCGGACTTCACCGGCCAGCCGTCGGTGATCAACGGGGCGTCGGAGCTGCTCGGCGAGGTCTTCGGCGAGGCCGGGGCGCACGCGCGGTCGGCCGTCGGGGTGGCGGTGCTGCCCCTGGACGCGCCGGTCGAGGTGGAGCTCGTCGTCGAGGTCCGGCCGTGACCTCCCCCGAGGAGTCGGGGCACGAGCTGCTGGTCGCGCTGGCCGGGCGGCTGCCGGACGAGGTGCTGTGGCGCCTGCGCGACTGGCTCGCCGCGGGCGCGCACGAGCCGCTGGCGGCGGTGCTCACCCGTGAGCTGCTGCGCCACCGCCTGGGCCTCACCGACGCCGAGCGCGCGCTGCTCGTCGCGAGCGCCGGCGTGTGGGGGGCGTCGCGGCGGCTGCTGGAGGCGGTCCTGCCGCTCGACGGTCCGGTGCACTCCACCGCGGTCTTCCGGTCGGGTCCCGGCGACGACGGCCCGGCCGCGCTCGACGCCGCCGCGCTGAGCGTGCTCGGCGTCGTCCGCGGCCACCCGGGCTCCGTGGAGCTGCGCCAGGCGTGGCGCTCGGGCCCCGCGGAGCAGCGCGTCGTCGTCGTCCACGGCGGTGAACGGCGGTGGGTCCTGACCGGCACGCTGCAGCGCGTCCTGCGCGCCCACGGCGACCGCACACCGTGCGTCGAGGTGCTCCCGGCGCACGGGGAGCCCCCGGCCTACCACCAGGCGGCCATCATCGGATCGGCACCGCTGTGGACCGCCGCCCGCTCCCCGGCGGAGGCCGTCGCAGCGGGTCGCTGACACGCAACGCATGGAACGGGAGGTCCGGATGGACGACCGGACGACGGGCGACTCGCCCCACGAGGTCCTGCTGGCGCTCGCCGGCCGCATCGACGACGACCTGCTGGCCTGGTGCCGCGAGCTGGTCGCCGTCGGTGAGGACGGCCGCGCGCTGGAGCTGATCACGGGCACGCTCGTGGCCGACGGCACGCCGCTGCCGCCGCGCGAGCGCGCCGCCGTCGTCGCCGCCGCCCGTTCGGCCCGCACCGACCTCGACGCCGAGGCGGTCCTGCCGCCCGCCGCCGAGGCCGGCACCCCCCACCGCTTCGACGCCGGCCGCGGCGTCGAGCACCTCGCCGCCGCCGTGGGAGCGCTGCCCGAGCGGCTCGTCGCGGGGTGCCGGACCTGGGTGACCTTCCGCTCGACCCCCGCCGGCTCCGCCCCCGGCCCGCTGCCGCAGCCGGTCGTCCTCGTCGAGGTGGCCGCCGACGACCAGCGCCCGGTCGACGTGCTCGCCTACCAGCTCGCCATCGCGTGCGCGCGGGTCGGCGCGCCGGCGGCCGTGGAGGTCGTCGTGGCCGGGGCGCCGCGCCCGGAGTACCAGCAGGCGGCGCTGCGCTCGGCCCTGCCGGTGCACGGGGCCTCCTCCGAGGACCCCGCCGGATCCGACGTCGGGGAGCCCGAGCCGGTCACGCCCCCCACCGGCACGCCCGAGGTGGGCTCCGGCACGGCCTGGCCGACGCTCGGGAGCCTGGTGATGCCGCCCGAGCCGGCGGCGGCGCGGCGGTCGTCCGACGTCCCGGAGGCGCCGGGGTACGACGGCCCGGCGTACGAGCGTCCCGACGTCGACGGCCCGGCCCACGAGGGCTCGGGCTACGACGACCCGGCTCACGACAGCCCGGCCTACGACAGCCCGGCCTACGACAGCCCGGCCTACGACAGCCCGGCCCACGACAGCTCGGCCTACGACAGCCCGGCTCACGACAGCCGGGCCTACGACCGCCCGGCCTATGACATCCCGGCGTACGAGATCCCGGCCTACGAGATCCCCGCCTACGAGATCCCGGCGTACGACCCGTCCGCCTACGCGGCGCCGCCGTCCGACGGACCGGTCCCCGATGCAGCCTCCTCCGACGCGGCCCCGTCCGAGGCGCCCCTGTCCGACGCGCGGGCCCACGACGTCCAGGCGCACGCGGAGCCGGCGTTCGGTGGTCCTGTGCACGCGGAGCGGGCGCACGAGGAGCCGGTGCCCGCGGAGCCGGTGCCCGCGGAGCCCGCGCACGAGGAGCCGGTGGCCGAGGAGCCGGCGCAGCCGGTGGCCGGGGCGCCCGCCGCGCCGCGGGACGAGCCCGGGCGCCCGGCGCCGTCCGCGGACGCGACGGACGACGGGGACGCGGTCGGGACGGGCCGCGGGGACGACCGGACCGACAGCGGGGACCGGGCCGCCGCCGTGAGCCGGGTCGACACCGTGGACCGGGTCGACACCGCGGGCCGGGCCGACACCCTGGGCCGGGTCGACGGCCGGTCCGACGACGAGGACGACCTCGCCCCCGGCGACGACCTCCGCCCTGAGGACGACCGGGACGCCCCCGCCCGCGCCGAGGAGCCCTCCTGGGACTTCGGTTCGCCCGCCGACCAGCGCATCGACCCCGGCCCGCGGCGGCCCGGCGTCCGCCCGGCGGCGGTCACGCCGCTGCGCTCGCGCACCGACGGCCCGCGCCCGCGTCCGTCCGCCGTGACCCCCCTGCCCCGGCCGGCGACGCCCCCGACGCCGCTCACGCGGCACCGCCCGCTCGCGCCGGTCGCCGACTTCCCGCGCGATCCGGCGCAGCACGCCGATCCCGACACCCCGGCCCGGGCGTCGGACCACGACCCGTTCGGGCCGGGCGACGACCGCGAGCCGGAGGAGTCGGGGTTCGCGACGCGGATCGACGCCGCCGACCCGCTGGGCCTGGGCACGCTGCCGCTGCGCACGACGGGCGACCACGCCGAGGAGGACGGGCGCCCGGACCGCGCCGAGCGGGCCGAGAACGGTACCGAGGCCCCCGTCTCCGACGACTGGCTCGCCGACTGGATCTCCGGCGACTGGGCGATGTCCCGGTCGGCCACCGACCCGCTCGACCCCGACCAGCCCGTGCCCGGCAGCCCGGAGGACGAGGCCCGGCGCGAGGAGGCCCGTCACGGGGAGTCCCGCCGCGAGGAGCCCGCCCGCGAGGAGCCCCAGCAGGAGGAGCGGACGGCCGCCGGGTTCGCCGCGCCGCGCCCCGCACCCCGGTCGACGCCCCCGCAGGCCCCGACGCAGTTCCCGTCGCAGTCGCAGTCGCCGTCGCCGTCGCCGTCGTCGTTCCCCCGGTCCGAGCCGGGGTCGCCGGTCCCGCCGCCGCCCCGGCCGCAGCCCTCGGCCCGGCCCGCGCCGCTGCCGTCGCGCTCGGCGGCCCCGTCCCCCGAGCCGGGGCCCGAGGACGACGCCGTGGCGCGCCTGTCCGAGGCCGACCGCGAGCTGCTCGCGCGGCTGCAGGCCGAGCTCGGCGCACCGGAGGCGCCCCGCCCGCGCGTCTCGCGCCGGGCGGGCATCGGCGGCGACGCCGGCGGGCCCGCGCAGCCGGCGCCGAACGGGCGCGGCCCGCACCCGCCGCCCGACCGGGCGAGCTGACGGGCTGACGGGACGGGCCGGGGATCAGCCCGCGGCCCGCAGCACCTCGTCGACGACCTCCTGCAGGCGCAGCCCCCGGGCGGCGTCGAGCATGACCGGCGGGCCGCCGTGCACGGCGTCGACGAACCCGTCGAGCAGCCGCGCGTAGCAGGTCGGGGCGTCGGCGGCGCCCCCGGAGAAGCGGTGGCGCCCGGCGCCGCCGAACACCGCCAGCTCGATCTCCGACGGGTCGACGGGCAGCCGCAGCGAGATCGTCGCCGTGCTGTGCGACCCCCCGTCGTGGCGCAGGGAGAAGCGCCAGAGGTCGGGCTCGTCGTGGTGGGCCCAGTCGACGCCGGTGACGGGCCCGAGCGCGGCGTCGAGGAGGTCGACGACGTGCGGGCCGAGGTCGAGCAGCGCGCCGTGGTCGGCCCGCCAGCCCGACGCCGCGTAGGGCCCGCCGAGCAGCGACCCGGACAGCCACCGCACCGAGCCGACGGTGTCGGGCCCGGCCCCGCCCGGGACGCCCGCCAGCCACCCGGCGATGTCGGGGTCGTAGCGCAGGGTCAGGACCAGCGCCGACGTGACGCCGGCCGCCGCCGCGGCCACCTCCCGGGCGGCGTCGAGGTCGGCGGCGAGCGGCTTCTCGCAGATGACGTGCCTCCCCGCCGCGGCGGCCCGGACGGCGAGCTCGCCCTGCACCTGCGGCGGCACCGCGAACGCGACGGCATCGACGTCGTCGAGGAGCTCCTCGAACGACCCGACCGCGCGCCCGCCCAGCGCGCCCGCCAGCTCCGCCGCGACCTCGGGACGCCGCGTCCACAGCGTCGTCAGATCGGTCCCGGGATGCGCGACGAGCGCGGGGCCGTGCACCCGCCTCGCCCAGGGACCGCCGCCGACCAGGCCCACCCGAAGAGTCCGCACGGGGCGACATCATGCCGCGGATCGCCCTCCCCGGAGGTTCAGGAGAGCCACGTTCCCGCCCCCTGCGGACCGGAACGTGGCTTTCCTGGACCGGGGCGGCGGGCGGCCACGTTCTAGGGTGCAGTCGTGACCCCCGAACCAGCGGTGCCCCGACCCGCCGCCACCGTGCTGCTCCTGCGCGACACCCCCGGCGAGCGGCCGCTGCAGGTGTTCCTGCAGCGGCGGGTGGCCGGGATGGCGTTCGCCGGCGGCATGACGGTGTTCCCGGGCGGCGGCGTCGACCAGGCCGACGTGCCCGATCCCGAGCTGTGGGCCGGACCGCTGCCGGAGTGGTGGGGCGAGCGCTTCGCGGCCGAGCCCGTGGCGGCGGGGCGGCTCGTGCACGCCGCGGTGCGGGAGACGTTCGAGGAGTGCGGCGTGCTGCTGGCCGCCCGCTCCGACGGGACCACGCCCGACCCGATGGTGCTCGCCGAGGCCCGCGCCGACCTGGTCGCCCGGCGCCGGACGCTGCCCCAGGTCCTCGTCGAGAGCGGGCTCGTCCTGCGCGCCGACCTGCTCGACGCGTGGTCGCGCTGGATCACCCCGGAGGAGTCGCCGCGGCGCTACGACACCGCGTTCTTCGTCGCCGCGGTGCCGCACGGGCAGGAGGCCGACGCGCACACGACCGAGGCCGTCGAGGCGGCCTGGTGGTACCCCGCCGAGGCGCTCGACCGCTGGCGCGCGGGCGAGATGGAGCTGATGGCGCCGACGTTCCGCACGCTGCAGGAGATCGCCGAGTTCCCCGACACCGCGTCGGTGATGGCGGCGGCCGCGGCGCGGACGGTGCGGCCGGTGATCCCGAAGGTCAAGCGCGAGGGCGACGAGGTCGTCGTGGTGCTGCCCGGCGACGAGGGCTTCGAGGTCGCGGCCGGGCACCTGCGTCCGGGGGACCTCCGATGACGCTCGCGCCGATGACGCACCCCACCTACGCGCAGCTGCGGGCGGTCACACCGCTGGCCTCCGTGCTGCTCGAGGAGAACCCGTCGCCGATGACGCTGGAGGGCACCAACACCTGGGTGCTGCGGGCTCCGGGCATCGAGGAGTGCGTGGTCGTCGACCCGGGCGAGGACGAGATCGGGCACCTGGAGCGGGTGGCCGCGCACGGCCCCGTCGCCCTCGTCCTGATCACCCACCGCCACCACGACCACGCCGGCGGCGCCGCCCGCTTCGCCGAGCTGACCGGCGCGCCGGTGCGGGCGCTCGACCCGTCGCTCGTGCTGGGCTCCGAGGCGCTCGGCGAGGGCGAGGTCGTGGCCGCGGCGGGGGTCGAGCTGCGGGTCGTCCGCACGCCGGGGCACACGTCGGACTCGGTGTCGTTCCTGCTCGACGGCCCGGGCGCGGCGCAGGCCGTGCTCACCGGCGACACGATCCTGGGCCGCGGCACCACCGTCATCGACCACCCCGACGGCAAGCTCGGCCCGTACCTCGACTCGTTGCGCCGCATCGCCGACCTCGCCCCCGGCACCGCCGTGCTGCCCGGGCACGGTCCGGAGCTGCCCGACGCGCCCGCCGTCGCCGCCGCCTACCTGGCGCACCGCGAGCAGCGCCTGGAGCAGGTGCGCGGCGCGCTGGACCGGCTCGGGGCCGGCGCCTCGGCCCGGCAGGTGGTGGAGCTGGTGTACGCCGACGTGGACGAGTCGCTGTGGCCGGCCGCCGAGTGGTCGGTGGAGGCCCAGCTCGCCTACCTGCGGGCGTAGGGGCTCAGGCCTCCACGAGCTGCCGGGCGGGGGCCAGCGTGCCCCGCCGCACCCACAGCACCGCGGCGACGACCGCCCCGGCCACCCCGCCGACCAGGAACGAGCTCGCGGCCCCGGCCACGTCGACCGCCACGCCCGCCGCGACCTGCCCCGCGGAGATGCCGAGCACCGCGGCGGTGACGATCCAGCCGAAGGCCTCCGTGGCCGTGCCCGCCGACGCCGTCGCCTCGACGCCGAGCGAGTGGGCCGTGACCTGCGGCGTGATCAGCGCCCCGGCCGCCAGCATCGCGACGACCAGCACCGGCAGCGACGCCAGCGGCCCGACCAGCGCCATCGCCGCCACGCAGAGGGCGAACGCGGCCAGCAGGAACGGCATCCGCAGGTGCAGCGGGCGCGGCCACGGGCGCAGCGAGTAGGCGATGCCGGCCACCACCGAGGCCACCGACCAGGCCGAGAGCAGCACGCCGCCCAGCGTCGGCGAGCCCTGCTCGGTGGCCACCGCGTTGACGCCCACCTCGACCGCGCCGATCACGAGGCCGAAGCCCAGCGACGCGATCGCGACCGTCCGCATCCCGCGCCCGGCCAGCGCGCCGAGCACGCCGATCGACGGCCCGCCCTCCGACGGGGCCTGCGTGCGCACCGGGCGGCTGAGCGCGAAGACCGTGGTGCCCGTGACCATCCCGGCGACCGCGACGGCGAGCGCGGTGCCCGGCCACGGCGCCGTCACCAGGAACGCGGCCAGCGCCGGGCCGAGGATGAAGAACGTCTCGAGGCTGATGGCCTCGTAGCTGTAGGCCGCGTCGCGGCGCGGGCCGGCCGGGACGAGCCGCGCCCACAGCGCGCGCGACGCCCCCGGCATCGCCGGGCGCACCAGCCCGGACACCGCGGCCGCGCCGACGAGCAGCGGGACGGCCGCGTCCGCCTCGATCGCGAGGACCAGCCCGGTCGCGGCGACGGCGTAGAGCGCGGCCGTCAGCAGCAGCGGGCGCATCGGCCCGGTGCGGTCCATCCACCGGCCCTGCGCGACCGCGCCCAGCGACTCCCCGGCCAGCGTGCCCGCCGAGACCACCGCGGCGACGGCGTAGGACCCCGTCGTGCGCTGCACGTAGAGCAGCACCGCGAGCGTGGTCATGGCGATCGGCAGCCGTGCCAGCGCGGAGGCGAGCGCGGGCACGAGGGCACCGGGGGCGGTCAGGGCGGCGCGGTAGTCGGCGAGGGCGGTGGAGGGGGACACGCCGACCAGGATCGCACGAACTGGCACGCCCGTACTACTTTATTGCCGCGGACGCGACGAACGGCACCCCCGGGGTCCCGGGAGTGCCGTTCGGCGGAGCTGTCTAGCGGGCCCGGCGGGCCAGGCGCTCGGGCTCCAGGATGAGCACGCTCTTGCCCTCCAGGCGCAGCCAGCCGCGGTGCGCGAAGTCGGCGAGGGCCTTGTTCACGGTCTCGCGGCTCGCGCCCACGAGCTGCGCGATCTCCTCCTGCGTGAGGTCGTGCGTGACGCGCAGCAGCCCCGACTCCTGCGACCCGAACTGGCGCGCCAGCTGCAGCAGCGACTTCGCCACGCGTCCGGGGACGTCGGTGAAGATGAGGTCGGCGAGCATGTTGTTGGTGCGGCGCAGCCTCCGGGCGAGCACGCGGAGCAGCTGCTCGGCGATCTCGGGGCGCTTGCCGATCCACTCGCGCAGGGCCGTGCGGTCCATCGTGTAGGTCCGCACCTCGGTGACCGCGGTGGCCGACGACGTGCGCGGCCCCGGATCGAAGATCGACAGCTCGCCGAACATGTCGGACGGGCCGGCCACCATCAGCAGGTTCTCCCGGCCGTCGGGCGACTTGCGGCCGATCTTCACCTTCCCGGTGCCGACGATGTACAGGCGGTCGCCCGGCTCGCCCTCCGCGAAGATCACGTGCCCTCGCGGGAACTCCGCGGGCTCCAGCGCCTGCGCCAGCGCGTCGGCCGCGTGCGGCTCGACCCCCTGGAAGATGCCTGCGCGGATCAGAATCTCGTCCACTTCACCGCTCCTCGTCCCGGCCGCTGCCCCGCGGCGGATCACCGGCGCGCCAGTCTAGGGGGTGCGCCCACCCTGTGTGACGTCGCGATGGTCGTTTTCCGTGCACGTCCGGGCTACTTGGGGTTCGTGACGCCGTCCCGATGGCCCGTCCGGGGTGTCCGGAGGACGGTCAGGCGGCCTTCTCGCGCTTCTCCGGCTTGCGGCCGCGAGGGGCGCGGTTGCGCAACCGGAACAGCTCCAGTGCGCGTCCGGTGCCCTGCCGGAACAGGGCGCGGACCTCGTCCGGACGGGGGCGCTCGAGCAGTTCCTCGAGCTCTTCCGGACGCACGGTGGACTCACGCAGCTTGGACTCCACGCGCTCCATGCCGAGCGCGAAGAACATCACGAGCAGCGGAACGAGGACGGAGAGCCAGGCAGTCATATCAGGAGAGATGTTCCCGCACAGCCCGTTGTTACGCGGGACCGGGGTCGGTGTGGCGGTATCCGATACCCGATCGTGTCCGGGTGTTCGGTGGTGGTGACCCGAGTCGGCGTGTCGGGGGCCCGCCGTAGGCTCGTCGGGTGACCGCTTCCTCCCCCACGACCCGCAAGGCGGCCGCGCTCGCGAAGCGCGTGGCGGAGGGCGAGCCGCCGCTGGGCCGGGCGCGCCGCGTCGGCCGGATGCTGCGCGAGCTCACCGACACCCATCCCGACGCGCACTGCGAGCTCGACTTCCGGACGCCGCTGGAGCTGGCCGTCGCCACCATCCTGTCGGCGCAGAGCACCGACAAGGGCGTCAACCTCGTCACCCCGGCCCTGTTCGCCCGGTACCCCACGGCCCTGGCCTACGCGGAGGCCGACCGCGCGGAGCTGGAGGAGATGATCCACAGCACCGGCTTCTTCCGGAACAAGGCCAGCTCGCTGATCGGGCTCGGCGCCGCGGTCGTGGAGAAGCACGGCGGCGAGCTGCCGCACACGCTCGACGAGCTGGTGGCGCTGCCCGGCATCGGCCGCAAGACGGCCAACGTCATCCTCGGCAACGCGTTCGACGTCCCCGGCATCACCGTCGACACCCACTTCGGACGCCTGGTGCGCCGCTGGGGCTGGACGGCGGAGGAGGACCCGGTCAAGGTCGAGCACGCGATCGGCGCGCTCGTGCCGAAGCGCGACTGGACGATGACGTCGCACCGCGTGATCTTCCACGGCCGCCGCGTCTGCCACGCCCGCAAGCCCGCCTGCGGCGCCTGCTCGCTGGCCGCCGACTGCCCCGCCTACGGCGAGGGCCCCACCGACCCGGTGCAGGCCGCGAAGCTGGTCAAGGGCCCGTCGCGGCCGTTCCTGCTCGCGCGGGTGGGCCTGGCCGACGACGGCGAGCCCGCCCCGGCGCCCGCCGACTCCCCCGCGGGCCTCGACGCCGCCGCGGCCACCCCGTCGGCGATCGAGCAGGACGTGCCGTGACCCGTCCGCGCACCGGCCCGGGGCGGGCGGAGGTGGTCTCCACCGCGGTGGTCGTGCTGCTCGTCGCGCTGGCGGTGTTCGCGCTGTGGCCGCGCTCGCCCGAGGCGCCCGCGGCGGCCGGGGGGCCGGCCGGGGGCCCGGTCGCCCCGCAGGCCGTCGCCGTGCCCGACGCCGAGCTCGCACCGCTGCGCGCCGCCGCGGCCCTGCCGCCGTGCCCGGTGCCGGCGTCGGCGCCGGCCGGCGGGCCGCTCGCCGGTGTCACGGTCGCCTGCCTGGGCGCCGAGGGGCCGGTCGACCTCGGGTCGGTCGCTGCGGGCGGTCCCGTGCTGCTCAACCTGTGGGCGTCCTGGTGCGGCCCGTGCCGCGACGAGCTGCCGGCGCTCGCCGAGTACGCCGCGCGGCCCGGGTCGGTGCCGGTGCTGCTCGTCGACGTCGACGACGACCCGCGCGCCGCGCTGCGCCTGCTCACCGACCTCGGCGTCGAGCTGCCGTCCGCGCTCGACACCGGCTCCGCGCTGCGCACGGCCCTGGACGTGCCGCCCGGCCTGCCCTACTCGTTCCTGGCCCGCGCCGACGGCTCGGTCGCCCGCGTCGACCCGCCGGTGCCCTTCGCCGACGCCGACGCCGTCGCGGCGGCCGTGGCGGCGCTGTCGTGAGGGTGGACGAGCCGGGAGGGGCGCTGCGGCCCGAGAAGGCCGCGCCGTCGCTGCGCCCGCTGGTCGACGCCGTCCGCGACGTCGACGCCTTCACCCTGAGCCGGCACCGCATCCCGCCGCCCGAGGGCGGCCGCCGGGCGGCCGTGCTCATGCTGCTGGCCGAGGACGAGCACCACGGGCCCGACGTGCTGCTCGTCGAGCGCGCGAGCACGCTGCGCGAGCACGCGGGCCAGGTCGCCTTCCCCGGCGGTGGCGCCGACCCGGGCGACGCCGACGCGGTGGCCACCGCGCTGCGCGAGGCCGAGGAGGAGACCGGCCTCGACCCCGCCGGCGTCCTCCCGCTGGCGCTGCTGCCCGAGCTCTACATCCCGCCGTCGGGGTTCGTCGTCACGCCGGTGCTGGCGCAGTGGGAGCGGCCCAGCGCGGTGCACGCCGTCGACGCCGGGGAGACCGCGGCCGTCGTCCGCGTGCCGCTGGCCACCCTCGCCGACCCCGCCAACCGGATCCAGGTGGGCCATCCGAGCGGCTACACGGGCCCCGGCTTCCTGGTCGCGGGCCTGCTCGTGTGGGGCTTCACCGGGGGCCTATTGTCCGCGCTGTTGGATCTGGGTGGTTGGGCGCGGCCCTGGGAGCCGTCCCGGGTGCTGGATCTGGACGAGGCGTGGCTGCGGGCCCGCGCCGAAGCATGAGGAGACCGTCGTGAGTTGGGTCGACCTCATCGTCATCGCGCTCGCGCTCGTCGCGGGCGTGTCCGGGTGGCGCCACGGGATGGCCGTCGCCCTGCTTTCGTTCGTCGGCGTGCTGGGCGGCGCGGTCCTCGGCGTGCGCCTGGCCCCGCTGCTGGCCGCGGGCATCGAGTCCACCAGCACCCGGATCGTCGTCAGCATCGTGGTCGTCGTGCTCCTCGTGGCGCTGGGCGAGACCACCGGGGTGTTCTTCGGCCGCCGCATCCGCGACCGCATCACCGGCGAGAACACGCTGCGCGTCGACTCCACGCTGGGCTCGGTCCTGCAGGCCATCACCGTCGTCATCGCGGCCTGGCTGGTGGCGCTGCCGCTGGCCTCGGCGAGCTTCCCGGGCCTCGCGTCGGGCGTGCGGGGGTCGGAGGTGCTGCGCGTCGTCGACTCGGTGATGCCGGCCGGCGCCCGCGCGCTCCCCGAGGAGCTGCGCCAGCTGCTCGACACGTCGGGCTTCCCGCGGATCCTCGACTCGTTCGACCAGACCCCGATCGAGGAGGTCGGCCCGCCCGACCCGGCGCTGGCCGGCAGCCCGGTCGTCACCGAGGTCGCCGACAGCGTGCTCAAGGTCCGCGGCCGGGCGCCGTCGTGCCAGCGCGCGCTGGAGGGCACCGGCTTCGTCATCGGCGACGGCCTGGTGATGACCAACGCGCACGTCGTCGCGGGCACCGACGAGGTCGGGGTCGAGGTCATCGGGCGGCGGGGCAACCCGGTCGAGCTGGCCGGGGAGGTCGTCCTCTACGACCCGGCCGTCGACATCGCGGTGCTGCGCATCCCCGAGCTCGACGCCCCGGCGCTGGCCTTCCGCCCGCAGCCCGCGCAGGTCGGCGAGGACGCGATCATCCTCGGCTATCCGCTCGACGGGCCGTTCACGCCGTCGCCGGCCAAGGTGCGCCAGGAGATCACGCTCAACGGCCCCGACATCTACGACGACGCCACGGTGTCGCGCAACGTCTACACCGTCCGCGCGGTGGTTCGCTCGGGCAACTCCGGCGGCCCGATGATCGACCGCGACGGCCAGGTCATCGGCGTGGTGTTCGGCGCGGCGCTCGACGACAGCGAGACCGGCTTCGTGCTCACCAACGAGCAGGTCGCGGCGTCGGTGAACCCGCAGGCCCGCCTCGGCGACGAGGTCGACACCGGGGCCTGCGCGAACTGACCCGTTCGCACTCACGACCTAGACGTCGCGGGTGATCGTCTGGTCCCGGCCGGGCCCGACGCCGATCGCGCTGACCGGCGCGCCGGTCAGCTCCTCGATGCGCTCGACGTAGGCGCGCGCAGTGGCCGGCAGCTCGTCGAACGTGCGGTACGGGGAGAGGTCCTCGAACCAGCCGGGGAGCTCCTCGTAGACCGGCACGGCGTGGTGCACGTCGGACTGCGTCATCGGCATGTCGTCGACGCGGCGGCCGTCGACCTCGTAGCCGACGCACACCGGCACCGTCTCCAGGCCGGAGAGGACGTCGAGCTTGGTGAGGAAGAAGTCGGTGATCCCGTTGACGCGCACGGCGTAGCGGCCGATCACGGCGTCGAACCAGCCGCAGCGGCGCGGACGCCCGGTCGTGACGCCGACCTCGCCGCCCGCCTTGCGCAGGTGCTCGCCCATGGCGTCGAGCAGCTCGGTCGGGAACGGGCCCGAGCCGACGCGGGTCGTGTACGCCTTGAGGATGCCGATGACCCGCGTGATCCGGGTCGGGCCGATGCCGGAGCCGACGGACGCGCCGCCCGCGGTCGGGTTCGAGCTGGTGACGAAGGGGTAGGTGCCGTGGTCGACGTCGAGCAGCGTGCCCTGCGAGCCCTCCAGCAGCACCGTCTCGCCGCCCTCCAGCGCCCGGTTGAGCAGCAGGCGGGTGTCGGCGATGCGGTCGGCGAAGGCGCGGCCGTGCTCGAGGACGGAGTCGACCACCTGGTCGACGTCCATCGCGCGCCGGTTGTAGACCTTGACCAGGACCTGGTTCTTGAGGTGGAGCGCCGCCTCGACCTTCTGGTGCAGGATCTTCTCGTCGAGCACGTCGGCGACGCGGACCCCGACGCGCGAGACCTTGTCCTGGTAGGCCGGGCCGATGCCGCGGCCGGTGGTGCCGATCTTGGCCTTGCCCAGGAACCGCTCGGTGACCTTGTCCATCTCCACGTGGTACGGCATGATCAAGTGCGCGTCGGCGCTGATCAGGAGCCCGCTCGTGTCGACGCCGCGGTCCTCGAGGCCCTTCAGCTCCGTGAGCAGCACGCCGGGGTCGACCACCACGCCGTTGCCGATCACGTTCTTGCACCCGGGCGTCAGGATGCCCGACGGGATCAGGTGCAGCGCGAAGTTCTGGCCGTCGGGGAGCACCACCGTGTGGCCGGCGTTGTTGCCGCCCTGGTAGCGCACCACCCACTGGACCTGATCACCGAGGATGTCGGTGGCCTTGCCCTTGCCCTCGTCGCCCCATTGGGCGCCGATCAGCACGATGGCGGGCATGTGAGACTCCAGTTCTTCGAGCGACGATCTCGAGCAGAGTGGCGGCGGGAGGGTAACCGATCACGTGGGCACGATCGACTCGACAGCACTGGTGGTGACCTGCGCCCCGGAGCGGCGGCTCCCGCTGCACGGTAGTCGTCGCGTGCCCGCGTTCGGCGAGGTGCCCACCGTGGCCCTGCCCGCCCGGCCCGGGCGCGACGCCCTGGACCCCGTGCTGGCCGAGCACCACCCGGGCCGGCTCGTCGTCCACGGCACCGACGCCGACCTCGCCGCGGTCGTGCTGCGCCTGCTGCGCACCGAGCGGCTCGACGTCGAGGTCGCCTACGTCCCGGCCTCCCGGCGCTCGGCCGCGGCCCGCGCGTGGGGCCTGCCCCGCGACGCCGCGGCGCTCGCGCTGACCGGCGTCGCCTCGCCCGTGCCCCTGGTGCGCGACGACACCGGCGGGGTGCTCGTGGGCGCCGGCGAGATCCGCGACCTGACCGGTGAGTGCTACTGCGACGACGTGCTGGTCCTGCGCGGGCGCACCCCCCGGCTGGTCGTGGCGGCGGGGCCGGGCGGCGTCGCGGTGCGCGCGGGCCGCGGCACCGGCCTGCCGTCGGGCACCACGATCCCGGTGCCACCCGGCTCCCGCTCCGGCCGCGGCGCGGCGCTGGGGCGGGCGGTCCAGGTGGGCGGCGAGCCGTTCACGGCGGTGTCGGACGGCGTGGCCCACCCCCGTCCGCTGGAGCGCCGCACCTGGTACCGCCACACCGTCGACTGGCTGCTCGTCCGCCCCTGACCTCGCACACACCTCCCGGGGCTCGCACACAGGTCCGGCCCTGTGTGCGAGCCCCGCGGCCTGTGTGCGAGCCCGTTCTCATGCAGCGTTGGTAGCGTCGCCGCCGATGCAGCGGCGCGCGGTCGAGACGGCGAGCACCCGGCCCCGACGGCGGGTCTCGTGGCTCCGGGGCAACCCCGGGGTGCACCACCTCAGTGCGGCACGGCGTCCCACGCAGGACGGGCAGGTACGGCATGCCTCCCCTGCGCGGCCGACGGGAACACCGGTCGTCCGCGGCCGCTGCATCGCCCGGGGAACCGGGTCCGCCTGACCGTGGCCCCCGAACCGCACGTCCTCGCCGCGCTCCTGCCCGGGCCGTGGACCGTCGACGCCCTCACGACCCGCATCGCCGGGTGCCGGGGGTGGGGCGGGCCCGACGAGGTCGGCGACGTCGTCGCGGCGCTGCTCGCCCGCTGGTCGCGCGCCCCCGCCGGGCGTCCCGAGCGGGTCGGGGCGCAGGTGGCCGCGCTGCTGGCCGCGCGCCCCCGGCGGCGTCACGTCGTCCCGGAGTCGCCGCCGTCGGACGTCGCCTGGCGCTGGCCCGTCGAGCC
The DNA here is from genome assembly GCF_013155125.1 of Pseudonocardia broussonetiae. Lineage (NCBI taxonomy): Bacteria > Bacillati > Actinomycetota > Actinomycetes > Pseudonocardiales > Pseudonocardiaceae > Pseudonocardia > Pseudonocardia broussonetiae. Next base: position 1,788,700 of record NZ_CP053564.1, read on the forward strand.
GTGGACGGGCCTCGACGCGCTCGCCCGCGGCCTGGACCTGCGGACCGGCGAGCTCGACTGGTTCGCCGACCGCGGCGGCTGGCTGCACCGCACCCCTGACGGCCCGCTGCACCACTACCGCCGCCGCTGGACCACCTCCCGCTCCGGCACGCCCCGGCTGCTGGAGACGCCCGCCCCGCGGCTCGCGGAGCTCCAGCGCCGGGTCGGGCGCAGGGTCCTGGCGCGGATCCCCGTGCACGACGCCGCGCACGGGTTCGTCCGCGGCCGCTCCCCGCACACGCTGGCCGCGGAGCACACCGGGGCCGCGACCGTCGTCCGCCTCGACCTGGAGGGCTTCTTCGCTCACGTGTCCGGGGCGCGGGTCGCGGGGCTGCTGCGCGCGGCGGGCTACCCGGACGCGGTGGCGTCGGCGCTGGCCGGGCTGCTGGTCACGAGCACGCCCGCGCCCGTCCGGCGGGCGGCCCCGGCCGGGGGCGACGTCGGCGCGCGCCGGCGCCTGCTCGACCGCCTCGCCCACCCGCACCTGCCGCAGGGGGCGCCGACCTCCCCGGCCGTCGCCAACCTGCTCGCCCACACCCTCGACCGCCGCCTGCACGGCCTGGCCGGCGCGCTCGGCGCCCGCTACGGCCGCTACGCCGACGACCTGGTCTTCTCCGGAGACCGGCTGCCCGCGCACGGCCTCGTCGCCCGGGTCACCGCGATCGCCGCCGAGGAGGGCTTCCGGGTCCGGCCGGACAAGACGCGGATCGCCCCGGCGCACCACCGCCAGCGGGTCACCGGACTCGTCGTCAACGCGCACCCGGCCGTCGCCCGCACCGACTACGACGCCCTGCGCGCCCTGCTGCACAACTGCGCCCGGACCGGCCCGGAGGCGCAGAACCGCGCGGGCCACCCGGCGTTCCGCGACCACCTGCTCGGCCGGATCGCCTGGGCCGGCGCCGGACACCCGGCCCGTGCCGCCCGCCTGCGCGCCCTGTTCGACGCCGTCCGCTGGTAGCTCAGGCGGCGGGGCGCTCGTGGTAGGTGTCGACGTACTCCTGCTGCGAGAGCGTCGCGATGGCGTCCATGATCTGGTCGGTCACGGCGCGGCGGATCGCGGGCGCGCTCTGCAGGCCGTCGTAGCGGGAGAAGTCGAGCGGCTCGCCGTAGCGGATCACGACCCGGCGCAGGCGCGGGAACCGCTTCCCGACCGGCTGCACCCGCTCGGTGCCCAGCAGCGCGACCGGCACGACGGGCGCGCCCGTGTCGAGCGCCAGCGTGGCGACGCCGGTGTGGCCGCGGTGCAGCCGCCCGTCGAGCGACCGGGTGCCCTCCGGGTAGATCGCGAACGCGCCGCCCGCCTCCAGCACCGACCGGCCCGCGTGCAGGGCGTCGAGCCCGGCCCGGGCCGACGCGCGGTCGACGGGCACGTACCCGAGCGCGGTGAGGAAGCGCGCCAGCGCCCGGCCCCGGATCCCGCGCCCGACGAAGTACTCGGCCTTGCCCAGGAACGCGACGGGCCGCCGCGCCGTCAGCGCGATCACGGCGGTGTCGACGGCGGCGCGGTGGTTGGCCGCCAGGATCAGCGGGCCGCGGGCGGGCAGGCGCTCGACGCCCTGGACGACGGGCCGCCAGAGCAGCCGGGCGAGCGGGGCCAGGAGGAAGCGCACGAGGAGATGCACGGCCCGGGAACGTGGGGACCGTCACACGGGTTCCGGAGCGGTCGCGGGTCCACCCGGATGGCCGCATCCGGGCGCGGAAACCCGTTGCGCCGGGCCCGGAGCGTCGGGCACCGTCGGCCGCGACATGGAGAGCTGAGCGCACCCCGCACCCGCCCGCGGCCCGGCCCGGCGGCTGCCCGTCACCCGAACTCCCCGGTGGTGCGCACCCATGCCCTCAGCCCTCCTCGCCCACGACCTCGTCCGCGCCTACGGCGACCGCGTCGTCCTCGACGGCGTCTCCCTCACCGCCGCCCCCGGCCGCCGGATCGGGCTGATCGGGGAGAACGGCGCAGGCAAGTCGACGCTCCTGAGGCTGCTCGCGGGCGTCGAGGAGCCCGACGCCGGCACCGTCGAGCGGCCCGCCGACCTCGGCTTCGCCCACCAGGAGCTGCCCTGGCCGGGCTCGGCCACGGTCACCGACGTGCTCGACGACGCCCTGCGCGACGCCCGGGCCGCGCTCGCCGCCCTCGACGTCCTCGCCGCCGCCCTGCCCGAGCGCGCCGACGAGTACGCCGAGCGGCTGGAGTGGGCGCAGGACCACGACGCCTGGGACGCCGACCGCCGCGCCGACCGCACCCTCGACGGCCTCGGCCTCGCCGACGTGGCCCGCGACCGCCGCCTGGACTCCCTGTCCGGCGGGCAGCGCAGCCGCGTCGGGCTCGCCGCGCTGCTGGTCCGGCGGCCCGACGCCCTGCTGCTCGACGAACCGACCAACCACCTCGACGACGACGCCGCCGCGTTCCTGGAGCAGACGCTGCGCGCGCTGCCCGGCGTCGTCGTGCTGGCCAGCCACGACCGCGCGTTCCTCGACGCGGTGTGCACCGACGTCGTCGACCTCGACCCGGCCGTGGACGGCCCGGCCCGCCACGGCGGCGGCTACTCCGCCTACCTCGCCGCGCGGCGCGCCGCGCGCGAGCGCTGGGAGCACCGCTACGCCGAGGAGCAGGAGGAGCTGGCCGAGCTGCGGCGCTCGGTCGCGGTGACCGCCCGCGAGGTCGCGCCGGGCCGCCCGCGCGGCAACCAGCCCAAGATGTTCTACGGGTTCAAGCGCGGCCGCGTGCAGAGCCAGGTCTCCCGTCGCGTCCGCAACGCCCGGCGCCGCCTCGACGAGCTCGACCGCGACCAGGTGCGCCGCCCGCCCGAGCCGCTGCGCTTCACCGCGACCGTCGGCGACGCCGCGCCCGGGCCGGCCGCCGCGCTGCGGGAGGTCCGCGTGCCGGGGCGGCTGGTGATCGACGCGCTCGACGTCGGCGCCACCGACCGCGTGCTGGTGAGCGGCCCGAACGGCTCGGGGAAGTCGACGCTGCTGGCGGTGCTGGCCGGTCGGCTGGCCGCCGCGGGCGTCGTGCACCGGCGGCGCGGGCTGCGGATCGGGATGCTGGCGCAGGACGTCGGGCTGCCCGACCCCGACCGCACGCCGCGCCGCTACTACGAGGCCGCCGGCGGCGCCGTCCCGCTGCAGGACCTCGGCCTGGTCGCGCCGCGCGACCTCGACCGGCCCGTCGGCGTCCTGTCGGTCGGCCAGCGCCGGCGCCTGGAGCTGGCGCTGCTCGTGGCGTCCTCCCCGCAGCTCCTGCTGCTCGACGAGCCCACCAACCACCTCTCCCCGGCCCTGTGCGACGAGCTGGAGGAGGCGCTGCGCACGAGCCCCGGCGCGGTGGTGGTCGCCAGTCACGACCGGTGGCTGCGGCGGCGCTGGACCGGCCGCGAGGTCACTCTCCGGGGTGTCGTGACCGTCACACGGTGACGATCGCGTTACCGCGGACCCTCCCGGCCCGCCCGTTCGGGACACCGGTGTTCACGACATCCGTTCGTGGGCGAAACAACCGATTCCTAGTTTTCCACGAGTGCGGGCACCGTCCACCGCACGTCACCGCCACCGGGCTCCGGGGATCCCACGGCCGACCTCAGCCTCTGGAGGCTCACTTGTCCACGGTCCGCGCGCGTCGCACCGCGCTCCTCGCCGTCGCCCTCTCGACGGGCCTGTTCCTCGCCGCGTGCGGCGCACGCGTCGACGACGCCTCCGGCGCGGCCGCCGCGTCCTGCGTCGACACCTCGGGGAGCGAGATCAAGATCGGCTTCCTGAACTCCCGCTCCGGCACGATGGCGATCAGCGAGAACACCGTCTACGACTCCCTGGAGATGGCGGCCGCCCAGATCAACGGGGCGGGCGGCGTCCTGGGCAAGCAGCTCACGATCGTGGCCGAGGACGGCGCCTCCGAGCCGACGGTCTTCGCCGAGAAGGCCGAGAAGCTCATCCGCGACGACTGTGTAGCCGCGGTCTTCGGCGGCTGGACCTCGTCCTCGCGCAAGGCGATGCTGCCGGTCTTCGAGGGCAACGACGCGCTGCTGTTCTACCCGGTGCAGTACGAGGGACTGGAGTCCTCGCCGAACATCTTCTACACCGGGGCCACCACCAACCAGCAGATCGTGCCCGCCCTGGACTACCTCAAGGAGCAGGGCGTCACGAGCCTGTTCCTGGTCGGCAGCGACTACGTCTTCCCGCAGACGGCGAACCGGATCATCAAGGCCTACGCCGAGGCGAACGGCATCGAGATCAAGGGTGAGGAGTACGCCCCGCTGGGCTACACCGACTTCAGCACGATCGTCGCCAAGGTCCGCGACGCGGGCGCCGACGCGGTGTTCAACACCCTCAACGGCGACTCCAACGTCGCGTTCTTCAAGGAGTACCAGTCGCTGGGCCTCACGGCCGAGGCGATGCCGGTGCTGAGCGTGTCGATCGCCGAGGAGGAGGTCGGCGGCATCGGCGCGTCGAACATCGCCGGCCAGCTCGTCGCCTGGAACTACTACCAGACCATCGACAGCCCGGTGAACAAGCAGTTCGTGTCGGACTTCCAGACCCTCTACGGCGCGGACCGCGTCACCTCCGACCCGATGGAGGCGGCCTACACGTCGCTGTTCCTGTGGAAGGGGATGGTCGAGGCCGCGGGCTCGTTCGACGTCGCCGCGATCCAGGCCGCGGCCGACGGGGTCAGCTTCGACGCTCCCGAGGGCACCGTCACCGTCAACGGGGAGAACCACCACATCGCCAAGACGGCGCTGATCGGGCGCATCTCGCCGGACGGCCTGATCAACACCGAGTGGTCCTCCGGCGCCCCGATCGAGCCGGACCCGTACCTCACCTCCTACCCGTGGGCGGAGGGACTGGCCGGCTGACCCCGGCGCGGCCGGCCGGGGGCGCACCCCGGCCGGCCGCGGTCCCCCTCCCCGGCACGGAAGGCGATCGGCATGGAGATCCTGGTCACCCAGGTGTTCAACGGGCTCAGCGGAGGGTCGGTCCTCCTGCTGGCCGCGCTCGGCCTGGCCCTCACGTTCGGCCAGATGGGCGTCATCAACATGGCGCACGGCGAGTTCATCATGGCGGGCGCCTACACGGCGTTCGTCGTGCAGCAGGTGGTCTCCTCGGCCGGGGTGTCGCTGCTCGTCTCGCTGCCGGTCGCGTTCGTCGTCGGCGGCGTGCTCGGCGTCGTCCTGGAGGCGACGCTGCTGCGGCGCATGTACCACCGGCCCCTCGACACCCTGCTGGTGACGTGGGGGGTCTCGCTCGTCCTGCAGCAGCTGACCCGCGACGTGTTCGGCACGGCGGGCGTCGACGTGGTCGCGCCGGAGTGGCTGGCCGGCCCGGTCGAGGTGCTGGGCTTCGCGTTCCCGCGGTCGCGGCTGTTCATCCTCGGCCTCGCGATCGCCGCGTTCCTCGCGCTCGCGGCCGGGCTGCGGTTCACCCCGCTCGGCCGGCGCATCCGCGCCACCGTGCAGAACCGGCAGCTCGCGGAGAGCTCGGGCATCTCGACCCGCGCGACGGACCGGCTCACGTTCTTCATCGGCTCCGGGTTCGCCGGGGTGGCCGGCGTCGCCCTCACCCTGGTCGGCTCGATCTCGCCGAACCTGGGCACGTCCTACATCGTCGACGCCTTCCTGGTGGTCGTCGTCGGCGGGATCGGGCAGATCAAGGGTGCGGTGATCGCCGCGTTCCTGCTCGGCGTCGTGCAGTCGTGGATCGAGTACACGACCACCGCCTCGATCGCCAAGGTGCTCGTGTTCGCGCTCATCATCGCGTTCCTGCAGGTCCGCCCGCAGGGCATCTACAAGCTGCGGACGAGGAGCCTCGCGTGAAGCGGATCCTGGAGAGCCGGTGGGTGGTGCTCGGCGGCTTCGTCGTCGGTGCCGTGCTGCTGTTCGTGGTGGCGCCCGCGCTGCTGTCGTCGTTCCGGCTGGGGCTGCTCGGCAAGTACCTCTGCTACGCGATGGTCGCGGTCGGCATCGGCCTGGCCTGGGGCCGCGGCGGCATGCTGACGATGGGCCAGGGCGTCTTCTTCGGGCTCGGCGCCTACATGATGGCGATGCACCTCAAGCTCGGGGACGCGGGACCGGGCGGCGTCCCGGACTTCATGGCGCTGATCAGCTCCAACGGGGTGCCCGGGTGGTGGGAGCCGTTCCGCTCGCCCGCGTTCACGCTGGTGGCGATCGTGCTGCTGCCCGCGCTGGTGGCCGGCCTGCTCGGGCTGGCGACGTTCCGGCGCCGCATCCGCGGGGCCTACTTCGCGATCCTGTCGCAGGCCCTCGCCGCGGCGTTCGCGATCCTGCTCATCGGCAACCCGACCGGCACGGGCGGCTCCACCGGCCTCAACGGTTTCAAGGGCTTCCTCGGGTTCTCCCTGAACGACCCGGTGAACCGCCGGCTGCTGTTCTTCATCGCGGCGGGCGCGCTGCTGGTGATGGTCGCCGTCGCGCGCCAGCTCATGGTGAGCCGCTACGGGGAGCTGCTGGTCGCGTGCCGCGACTCCGAGGAGCGCGTCCGCTTCCTGGGCTACGACCCGGCGCTGGTCAAGACGTTCGCGTACGTCACGGCCGCGGTGATGGCGAGCGTCGGGGGTGCGCTGTTCGTGCCGATCGTGGGCATCGTCTCGCCCAACGACGTCGGCATCGTCCCGTCGATCGGCCTGCTCATCGGCGTGGCCATCGGCGGCCGCACGACGCTGCTCGGCCCGGTGCTCGGCGCGATCGCCGTGGCCTGGGCGGGCACGACGCTCTCGGAGTCGATCCCGTCGGGCTGGACCTACATCCAGGGGCTGATGTTCATGCTCGTCATCGCGTTCCTGCCGGGCGGCCTCGCCTCGCTGGGCGGCGTGGTCGGCGACCTGCGCGACCGGTTCGACCGGCGGCGCCGGCCCCCCGCACCCGCGGCCGCCCCCCGGGTGCCCGTCCCGACCGGAGGCAGCTGATGGCCGAGTACCTGGAGCTCTCGGGCCTCACCGTCGCCTTCGACGGGTTCGTCGCGGTCGACGGCGTCGACCTGAGCGTGCTCGCGGGCGAGCTGCGGTTCCTGATCGGGCCCAACGGCGCCGGCAAGACGACGCTGATCGACGCGGTGTCGGGGCTGGTCGCCGCGACCGGGTCGGCCCGCTTCGACGGCCAGGAGCTGGTCGGGCGCAAGGTGCACCGCATCGCCCGGCTCGGCGTCGGGCGCACGTTCCAGACCGCCACCGTGTTCGAGGAGCTCAGCGTGCTGCAGAACCTCGACATCGCCGCCGGGTCGCGGCGCGGTGCGCTGTCGCTGCTGCGCCGCCGCACCGTCGTACCGGAGGAGGTGGAGCGGACGCTGGACACCGTCGGCCTCACCGACCTCGCGGACGCCCCGGCCGGCACGCTCGCGCACGGGCAGAAGCAGTGGCTGGAGATCGGCATGCTGCTGGTGCAGGACGCGCGGCTGCTGATGCTCGACGAGCCGGTGGCCGGGATGAGCGCGGAGGAGAAGGACGAGACGGGGCGGCTGCTGCAGCGCATCGCCGCCGACCGCACGGTCGTGGTCGTCGAGCACGACATGGACTTCATGCGGGCGTTCGCCACCTCGGTCACGGTGCTGCACGCGGGGAAGGTGCTCTCGGAGGGCACCGTCGCGCAGGTGCAGGCCGATCCGCGCGTGCAGGAGGTGTACCTCGGCCCCGGGCACAGCGCCGAGGAGGCCGGGATCGTGTTCGCCGACGCCGGGGAGGTGTCCTAGTGCTGCAGCTCGTCGACGTCGAGGTCGGGTACGGCCGGACCGACGTGATCCACGGTGTGTCGCTGGTGGTGCCGCCGGACGGGGTGGCCGCGGTGATGGGCCACAACGGGGCGGGGAAGACCACCCTGCTGCGCGCGGCCGTCGGGCTGCTGCCGGTCCGGTCCGGGCGCGTGCTCCTCGACGGTGAGGACGTCACGGGGACGGCGCCGCACCAGCGGGTCCGGCGGGGCCTCGCGTACGTGCCGCAGGGCCAGCAGTCCTTCGGGCAGATGACGACGATGGAGAACCTGCAGCTCGTGGCCGACGGGCGGTCGCGGGGAGCGGCGCTGGTCGACGAGGCGCTCGACCTGTTCCCGGCCCTGCGGGGGCTGCTCGGGCGCCGCGCCGGTCTGCTCTCGGGCGGGCAGCGCCAGCAGCTCGCGATCGCCCGCGCGCTGGTCACCGAGCCGCGGCTGCTCATCCTCGACGAACCCACCGAGGGCATCCAGCCGTCGGTCGTCGCCGAGATCGAGCAGACGATCCTCGACCTGACCCGCCGCGGCGGCCTGTCGGTCCTGCTGGTGGAGCAGCACGTCGGCTTCGCCCTCGGGGCCGCCGGCCGCTACTACGTGCTCGCCGCCGGGCGGGTCACCGCGGACGGGTCGGGAGGGACCGCGGCCGTCGGCGACGTCCGCAGCGCCATGGCGATCTGACGGCGCGATGGCGATCTGACGGCCCCGGCGACCTCCCGTGGCGGGGTAGCAGGATGGCCGCGTGTCCCACGACCTGAGCGTCTACCTCCCGGAGCGGCCCGACCTCGCCGCCGCCGCGCGGGCCGCGGACGTCGAGCTGGACGGCCCGGACGCCGACGGCGGCGGGCTGCTCCTCCTCGGCGGGGAGTACGTGGCGGACGTCGTCGGGCCCGAGCCCGTGGAGCCCGGGGACGTCCCCCAGCAGGTCGAGCCGTCGGACGTGCCGGAGCTGGCCGACGTGCTCGACGCCTGCCGGTGGCGCGTCGACGTCGTGGTGCAGGGCAGCGCGGCCGAGGGCGTCGAGCGGGCCGTCGCCTTCTGCCGGGCGCTGGCCGGGGACACCGGGATCGTCGAGGACCCGGCCGACGGGCTGTGGTCGGCCGGGCGGACCCACCGGCCCCGCCCGGGCCGCGACCGGCTCGTCGACGTCGTGCAGCTGCGCTGGTACGGCCGCGGCGACGCCCTGCCCGCCGGGTTCGCGCAGCGCTGGCTCGACCTGTGCCGCGCGCACCTCCCGGCCGCGCTCCCGGTCCGCTTCGGGCCGTCCGAGCCGCCGCGGCTGCGCCTGGACGTCGACGGCGACGCCGCGTTCGTCGCCGCGCACGCCGACGACACGGTCTACTACCGCGCCGCCCGGCCCTGCTACGAGGGCGCGCTGGCCTCCGCGGCGGGGCGCGGGCCGGTGCGGACGCACTCGCTGACGCTCGACCGCGACGCGCTGGCCGACCCGGCGCTGCGGGCGTCGGCGCTCGCCCTGTTCGTGGCGCTGGCCGAGGCCGCCGGCGCGTTCTACGCCGCCGCGGCGGTGGAGCGCGACCTCACGTGGACCGGGCGGCAGCTCTACGTCACCCGGTCCGAGCCGCCCCTGGCGTTCGGCGGGTCCTGGCTCGGGCTGCCGGCGCGGCCCGTCGCGTGGAGCTGGTTCGGGCCCGCGTACCGGAAGCTCGTCGCCCGCTCGCTCGGGTTGGACGGCCCGCTGCACCGCTGGTCCGACGACCTGCCCGACGCCGGCACGCTGCCGGCGACCTGGCTGCCGCCCGAGCTGACGACCTCGGGGACCGATGACCCCGCCGCCCGGGTGCCCCGCGGGCTGCGCCCCTCGCCCTGGGACGGGCTGCTGGGCCGGCTGCCGGGGCGCCGGTAGGCGCAACACCAGCGGCACCTGCCGGTAACACCGTCCGGTGAGGATGACCGCCATGTACCTCAGCCCGCAGGAGCAGGACAAGCTCCTCGTGCACGTCGCCGCCGGTGTCGCCCGGGCCCGCAGGGAGCGCGGGCTGCGGATGAACTACCCCGAGGCCGTCGCGCTGATCACCGACCACGTGCTCGAGGGCGCCCGCGACGGGCGCACCGTCAGCGAGCTCATGTCGAGCGGCCGCACGGTGCTCGGCCGGGCCGAGGTGCTCGACGGCGTGCCCGAGATGCTCGACTCGGTGCAGGTCGAGGCCACCTTCCCGGACGGGACGAAGCTCGTCACCGTCCACAGCCCGGTCGCGTGAGGAGCCGCGTGATCCCCGGCGAGATCCTCCCCGGCGACGGCGACGTGCCGCTCAACCCCGGGCGCGAGCGCACCACGCTGGTCGTGGTCAACGCCGCCGACCGGCCCGTGCAGGTCGGCTCGCACTACCACTTCGCGGCCGTCAACCCCGGGCTGGAGTTCGACCGCGAGGCCGCGTGGGGCACGCACCTCGACATCCCGGCGGGCACGTCGGTGCGGTTCGAGCCGGGCGTCGAGCGGGAGGTCGTGCTCGTGCCGCTGGCCGGGGCGCGCGTGGTGCCGGGGCTGCGGCCCGAGTGGGCCGGCCCCCTCGATCCTGCGGAGCCGACCCGATGACGAGCATCGAGCGCGGCCGCTACGCCGACCTGTTCGGCCCCACCGTCGGCGACCGCATCCGGCTGGCCGACACGAACCTGCTCATCGAGGTCACCGAGGACCGCAGCCGCGGCGCCGGCTCCGGCGACGAGGTGCTGTTCGGCGGCGGCAAGGTGATCCGCGAGTCGATGGGGCAGTCGGCGCGCACGTCGGCGCAGGGCGCCCCCGACCTGGTGATCACCGGCGCCGTGGTCCTCGACCACTGGGGCGTCGTCAAGGCCGACGTCGGGATCACCGACGGGCGGATCGTCGGCATCGGCAAGGCCGGCAACCCCGACGTCATGGACGGCGTCACGCCCGAGCTCGTCATCGGGCCGTCGACGGAGGTCATCGCGGGCAACGGCCGTATCCTCACCGCGGGCGGCATCGACTGCCACGTCCACTTCATCTGCCCCCAGCTCGTCGACACCGCGCTGGCCAGCGGCCTGACGACGCTCGCGGGCGGCGGCACCGGCCCCGCCGACGGCACCAAGGCCACCACGATCACGCCCGGCCCCCGCGCGATCGGGCGGATGCTGCAGGCGATGGACCACCTGCCGGTCAACGTGCTGCTGATGGGCAAGGGCAACACCACCAGCGCCGACGCCCTGTGGGAGCAGCTGCGCGCCGGGGCCGGCGGGTTCAAGCTGCACGAGGACTGGGGCACCACGCCCGCCGTGATCGACGCCTGCCTGCGGGTCGCCGACGCGTCCGGGGTGCAGGTGGCGATCCACACCGACACGCTCAACGAGGCCGGGTTCGTGGCGTCCACGCTGGAGGCCATCGGCGGGCGCTCGATCAACGCCTTCCACACCGAGGGCGCGGGCGGCGGGCACGCGCCCGACATCATCGAGGTCGTCGCGCAGGCCAACGTGCTGCCGTCGTCGACCAACCCGACGCGGCCGCACACCGTCAACACCATCGACGAGCACCTCGACATGCTCATGGTCTGCCACCACCTCAACCCCGGCGTGGTCGAGGACCTGGCGTTCGCGGAGAGCCGGATCCGCCCGACGACGATCGCGGCCGAGGACGTCCTGCACGACCTGGGCGCCATCTCGATGATGAGCTCCGACAGCCAGGCCATGGGGCGCATCGGCGAGGTGATCATCCGGACGTGGCAGACCGCGCACGTCATGAAGGCCGCCCGCGGGGCCCTGCCCGGCGACGGGGCGGCCGACAACGTGCGGGCGCGGCGCTACGTCGCCAAGTACACGATCAACCCGGCCATCGCGCACGGGATGGCCGACGAGATCGGTTCGGTGGAGGTCGGCAAGCTCGCCGACCTCGTGCTGTGGGACCCGAAGTTCTTCGGCGTCCGCCCGCACCTCGTGCTCAAGGGCGGGTTCATCGCCTGGGCCGCGATGGGCGACGCCAACGCCTCGATCCCGACGCCGCAGCCGGTGCTCGCGCGTCCGATGTTCGGGGCGTCGCCCGCGGTGGCGTCGGCGACGAGCCGCAACTTCGTGTCCGCCGCGGCCCTGGAGGCGGGGCTGGACCACCTGGAGCTGCGCAAGCCCGGCGTCCCGGTGGCCGACACCCGCCGCGTCACGAAGGCGCAGATGATCGGCAACGACGCGACGCCGGCGGTGCGGGTCGATCCCGACTCGTTCGCCGTGCGGATCGACGGGGACCTCGTGGAGCCCGCCCCGGTGAGCGAGCTGCCGATGTCGCAGCGCTACTTCCTCTTCTGATGTCCCAGCCTGTTCTGATGCCCGTGCTCCTGATGACGGGGTCCGTCGAGCACCAGCGCCGTGAGGATCGCGGCGAAGGAGTAGGCGCCGGCGAACGCGAGGACGTCGCCCAGGTGCACGCCGTGGTTGTAGGACAGCTCCAGGACCGTCGGCCCGATGCGGGTGGTCGCGGCCACGGCGAGGCCGAACAGGGTGGCCGCCGTCCACACGAGGGCCACCACGGCGAGACGGCCGGAGCGCGGCAGGTCGATGGTGGTCACACCAGGAGGACGTCCCGCGGGCGCGGAAGGTTCCGCACCCACAGGGGTGACGTTCGTCCCGGGGCCACCTGATGGCCACCCTGGCGGCCCTCACCCTGGCCGACGCGCGCTTCCCCGGCGGTGGCCACGTGCACTCCGGCGGCGTCGAGGAGGCGGTGGCGCGCGGGCTGGTGCACGACGTCGACGGCCTCGCCGCCCTCCTCGACGGGCGCCTGCGCACGGCCGGTCTGGTGGCGGCGGCGTTCGCGGCCGCGGCCTGCCTCGCGGCGCCCACCCCCGTCGAGCCCACCCGGGCGGCCTTCGCCGAGCTGGACGCCGAGCTCGACGCCCGCACGCCCTCCCCGGCCCAGCGCACCGCGTCCCGGGCGCAGGGGCGGGCGACGCTGCGGGCCGCACGCCTGGCCTGGCCCTCGCCCGCCCTCGACGCGCTGTGCGCCGTCGACCCCCGCCCGCACCACGCGCTGCTGGCCGGGGCGGTGGTCGGCGCCGACGGCGGCACCCCCGCCGACGCCGCGCAGTGCGTCGGCTACCTCGCCGTCAGCGGGCCGGCGTCGGCCGCGATCCGGCTGCTCGGGCTCGACCCGTTCGCCGTGAACGCGGTGGTGGTCGGGCTCGGCGCGGTGCTGCGCGGCGTCGTCGACGAGGCGGTGCGCGCCGCGCCCGGCCCCGCGTCCGGCCTGCCCGCGCCGGGCGCCCCCGTCCTGGACCTCATGGCCCAGGCTCACGTCCACCACCACCGGGAGCAGGTGCGTCTCTTTGCCAGCTGAGAACCAGGACCACGGCCACGGCCACGGCCACTCGCTCGACCCCACCGTCGTCGAGCCCGACCCGCACACCCCGCCGGACGGGGCGGGCCGCGCCGTGCGCATCGGCATCGGCGGCCCGGTCGGCAGCGGCAAGACCGCGCTGGTCGCGGCACTGGCGCGCACCCTCGCCGACCGGCTGCGCCTCGCCGTCGTGACCAACGACATCTACACCACCGAGGACGCCGACTTCCTGCGTCGCGCGGGCGTGCTCGCCCCCGACCGGATCGAGGCCGTGCAGACCGGCTGCTGCCCGCACACCGCGATCCGCGACGACATCACCGCCAACCTCGACGCCGTCGAGCTGCTCGAGGAGCGCTTCGGCGACCTCGACCTCGTGCTCGTCGAGAGCGGCGGCGACAACCTCACCGCCGTGTTCAGCCGCGGGCTGGTCGACCGGCAGATCTTCGTCGTCGACGTGGCGGGCGGCGACAAGGTGCCGCGCAAGGGCGGGCCCGGCGTCACCACCGCCGACCTGCTCGTCATCAACAAGGTCGACCTCGCCCCGCTCGTCGGCGCCGACATGGCCGTGATGACCGGCGACGCCGCGCGGGTGCGCGGGGCGCTGCCCGTCGTCACGCAGTCGCTGGTGGCCGACCCCACGGCGGGTGAGGTGGCGCAGTGGGTGCTCGCGCAGGTCGCGGCGGTGCGCGGGGCGGTCGTCTGAGGTGCGGTCCCGGGCGCGGCTGGTCGTGGCCGCCGACGGTGCGGTGCGCGAGCTGCGCTCGCAGGCCCCGCTGACGCTGCTGCCCCGGCGCGGCACGGCCGCGGGCCGGGCGCAGGCGCTCACGGTGCACCTCGTGGGCTCCGCGGCCACGCCGCTGGGCGGCGACGACGTGGAGCTCGACGTCGTCGTCGCGGCGGGGGCGCACCTGGTGCTGACGGGCGTGGCCGCGGCGGTCGCGCTGGCCGCGCCCGGGGGCAGCCGGTTCGCCGTGCGCCTGGAGATCGGCGCCGGGGCGTCGGTGCAGTACCTGCCCGAGCCGACGGTCGTGACCCGCCGCGCCGACCACCTGACCGAGTTCACCGCCGTCCTCGACGACGCCGCGCGGCTGCGGGCGCGGGACGTGCTGGTGGCGGGGCGCACCGGGGAGGCGGCCGGGCGCTACCGGGGCGCGACGCGCGTGACCGGCCCGTCCGGGCCGCTGCTGGTGCAGACCCAGGACCTCGACACCTCGCCCGCCCACCTCGCGGGCCGCCGCGTGCTGGGCACCGAGGTGCTGGTGTGGGGCGCCGACCCGGAGGAGGCGGCGGCCGGGCCGTGGTGGTCGCTGACCCCGCTGGCCCGCGGGGGCTCGCTGGCCACCGCGGTCGGCACCGGCGCCGTGACGGCCCAGCGCGACCTGGCGACGGCGGTGGCCGCCCACCCGGGCTGGTCGGACGCCGTGCTGGGCGAGGCCGAGGGCCGCAGTCAGCTCCCGCGGTAGGTCGAGTACGCGAACGGCGAGAGCAGCAGGGGGACGTGCGTGTGGGCGCGGTCGGCGTCGATCGTCACGGCCACGACGACCTCCGGGTAGAAGCCCTGCTGCCCGGTGGCGGCGAAGTAGGCGCCGGTGTCGAAGCGGACGCGGTAGACCCCGCCCGGCAGCGCGCCCGGGGCGAGCGCCGCGACGCGCCCGTCGTCGTCGGTGACGCCGGTGGTCCGCTCCCCGTCCGGGTGCTCCAGGACGACGGCGACGCCCGCCGCGGGCCGGCCCAGCGCGGCGTCGAGCACGTGCGTCGAGATGCTCACTCCAGGAGCCTCCTCAGCCGGATCTCGTTGATCCTCGCGAGCTCCGCGACCACGGTGCGCCGCTCGGTGGACGGGTCGTGGCGCAGCCGCTCCCGCAGCACCTCGAGCAGCTCCTCGGCGGAGCGGCCGTCGGCGCACACCAGGTAGACGTGCCCGAACCGCTCCTCGTAGGCGCGGTTGCCCTCGGCCAGCGCGGCGAGGACGGACGGGTCGGCCGTGGCCACGCCCGACTGCTCGCGCTGCGAGGACGCGTGCGTCGCGTCGTCGGGGTCGAGGCGCTCGCCGATGCGCGGGTGCCCGGCCAGCGCGAGGTCGATCTCGGACCCGTCGAGGACGGCGAGCTCGGCGTCGGCCTGCGCGAGCAGGGCGTCGAGATCCGGGTACGGGCGCCCCGCGGCGAGCGCACCCGCCCACTCCGGGGACGCGCAGCACCCCGTCAGCCTGGTCACCGCCTCGGTCACGGGCAGCGCGTTGAACGTGTCCAGCCGCATCGCTACATCTTCCCCGATCACCGTGTTTCGGAGGTGGCACGACCTCGTGACATCCGGTCGATCGGGGCGGTCGGCGACCTACCGTTCACGGACGCGGCAGGGGAGGAACGGGGATGGGCATCTCGCTCGGGGTCAACCAGTACGGCAAGGCCGAGGTGCGCATGGTGCACGTCGACCGCTCCGGTCCGCGCCACCGGATCACGGACGTGACGGTGACGAGCCAGCTCCGCGGCGACTTCGCGGCCACGCACGAGACCGGCGACAACAGCGCCGTGATCGCCACCGACACCCAGAAGAACACCGTGTACGCGCTGGCGCGCCTGGGCGGCGTCGGCGCGGTGGAGGACTTCGCGCTGCGGATGGCGCGGCACTTCGTCGACGGGTTCGACCAGGTCACGGGCGCGCGGCAGGAGGTGGCGCAGCACAGCTGGGAGCGGATCGTCACCAGCGAGGGCGGCGAGCACGACCACGCCTTCCACCGCGGCTCCGGCGAGACGCGCACGACCGTCGTCACGAAGACCGGCGACCACGAGGTCGTCATCTCCGGGATCTCCGACCTGGTCGTGCTCAAGAGCACCGGCAGCGAGTTCCACGGCTTCCCCGACGTCCCGTACACCTCGCTGGTCGAGACCGACGACCGCATCCTCGCCACGGCGGTGACGGCCCGCTGGCGCTACCTCGGCACGGACGTCGACTGGGACAAGGCGCACGGGAGCGTCCGCCAGATCCTGCTCGACCGGTTCGCGCTCACGCACAGCCTCTCGCTGCAGCAGACGCTCTACGCGATGGGCGAGGGGGTGCTGGCCGCCCACCCGGAGATCGCGGAGATCCGGTTCTCGATGCCCAACAAGCACCACTTCCTCGTCGACCTCTCGCCGTGGGGCATGGACAACCCCAACGAGGTCTGGTTCGCGGCCGACCGCCCCTACGGCCTGATCGAGGCGGCGGTCGTGCAGGACGACGCACCCGCCGAGGACGCCGCGTGGGCCGGGATCGCGGGGTTCGTCTGATGGCCGCGACCGACGTCGTGGTGGCGCCCGAGGACGAGCGCGTCCCCGTCGGCACCGCCTTCTTCTACGGCCTCCAGCACATCCTCGCGATGTACGCGGGCGTCGTCTCGCCGCCGCTGATCATCGGCTCCGCCGCCGGGCTGACGCCGGCCGAGTCGGCCACGCTCGTCACCGCGGCGCTGTTCGTCTCCGGGCTGGGCACGCTGCTGCAGTCGCTGGGCCTGCCCTACGTCGGGTCGAAGCTGCCGCTGGTGCAGGGCGTGTCGTTCGCGGCCGTCGGCACAATGACGGCGGTCGCCACGGACGCCTCGATCGGCGCCCCCGCCACCCGGCTGGCCACGATCTTCGGCGCGGTGATCGTCGCCGGGCTGATCGGGTTCGTCATCGCGCCGGTGTTCGCGGGGCTCGTGCGGTTCTTCCCGCCGGTCGTCACCGGGTGCGTCATCACGATCATCGGGCTGTCGCTGTTCCCGGTGGCGCTGCGCTGGATCCGGGGCAACCCGACGGTCCGCGACGCGTCCGGCGCGATGGTCGAGAACCCCGAATTCGGGTCGGCGCTGAGCCTGCTGCTCGGGCTGGTCACGCTCGTCGCGACGCTGGTGATCGCGCGGTTCGGCCGCGGCACCTGGTCGCGGCTCGCGGTCATGCTGGGCCTGGTGTTCGGCACGGTCGTCGCCACGCTGATGGGCCGGGTCGACTGGGGCCGGGTGGGCACCGGCCCGATCTTCCAGCTCCCGCAGCCGTTCCTGTTCGGCGCGCCGGTGTTCTCGATCGGCGTGATCGTCTCGATGACGGTCGTGATCCTGGTGATCATGGCGGAGACGACGGCCGACATCCTCGCCGTCGGGGAGATCCTCGGGACGCCGACGCCGCAGAAGCGGATCGCGGCCGGGCTGCGCGCCGACATGGCCGCCACCGCGGTCGCCCCGGTGTTCAACGGCTTCCCGATCAGCGCGTTCGCCCAGAACGTCGGCATGGTGGCGATGACCGGGATCAGGTCGCGGTTCGTCGTGGCCGCGGGCGGCGCGATCCTCGTGCTGCTCGGCCTGCTCCCGGTGCTCGGGCGCGTCATGAACGCGATCCCGCTGCCGGTGCTCGGCGGGGCCGGCATCGTGCTGTTCGGGTCGGTGGCGGCGGCGGGCATCCGGACGCTGTCGAAGGTCGAGTTCACCAACGCCAACATCCTCATCGTCGCCAGCTCCATCGGCATCGGGATGATCCCGATCACCGTGCCGGAGGTCTACGAGAACATCCCCGACTGGCTGCACAAGATCCTGGAGTCGGGGATCAGCGCGTGCGCGATCGTCGCGGTGCTGCTCAACCTGGCGTTCAACCACTTCACGCAGCAGGAGCCGGAGGTCCCGGCGGAGCACTGAGGAGGTCGAGGTCGGCGCGGTCGGCCCCGGTCGCCGCGCCCACCTCGGCCTCGTCCAGCGCCCCGCAGTCCAGGCCCGCGCGCAGGAAGCCGGCCAGCGCGCGGGCGGTGGCCGGTTCGTCGAGGAAGCCGGAGTCGGCCCGCTCGCGGTAGGCCCGCAGCCGGGCCGCCGACTCCGGGAAGGACTCGCGGTAGAACGCGAAACCGGTGACGAACCGGCTCGGCAGGTGCCCGGGGTGCAGGTCCCAGCCCTGGGCGATGCCGTGCTCCAGCGAGCGGCGGACCAGCCGCCCGTGCAGCGCCCACGCCGCCCGGACCTGCTCGCGGCCCCCGACCGGGAGGACGTTGGTGGAGCCGTCGGCGACGCGGACGCCGGTGCCCGCCGCGGCCACCTGCATCACGGCCTTCGCGTGGTCGGCGACGGGGTGCTCGGTGCTCTGGTAGCGCGCGGAGACGCCGAGGGAGGCGGAGTAGTCGTAGGTGCCGTAGTGCAGGCCGGTGCAGCGGCCCTGGGCCAGCGCGATCACCCGGGGCAGCGGCGACGTCCCGTCCGGCCCGAGCACCGACTGCGGCGTCTCCACCTGGACCTCGAACCGCACCGGGTCCAGCCCGTGCTCGGTCTCCAGCCGCTCCAGCACCGCGACCAGCGCCGTCACCTGCTCGGGCGCGGTCACCTTCGGCAGCGTCAGCACGAACCCGTCGGGCACGGGGCCCAGCGCCCCGAGGAACACCTCCAGGGTCCGCACCGCGCGCCGCCGCGACAGCGCCTCCAGACTGCGGAACCGGATGCCGTGGAACGGGGTGCCGGTCGGCGTCGTCGCCACCCGGACGGCGGCGGCGTCCTCCTCGTCGTCGGGGCGCGGGCCGTAGCCGTCCTCGAAGTCGACGCGCAGGTCCTCGATCGGCTCGGTCGCGAGCTTGGCCCGCACCCGGGCGTGGACGTCGGCGGCGAGGGCGGGCGCGAGGCCCCACACCTCGGCGACGTCGGCGGGGCCGGGGGCGTGGGCGTCGAACAGGTCCAGTGCCTGGGCGCCCCAGCGCAGCGCGGTGCCGGAGTCGAAGCGGTCGGCGGGGACGTAGACGGTGTGCACCGGCCGGCGGGTGCCGGGGTCGCCCCGGTAGTGGGCCGCGAGGGCGGCGTCGGAGGGGGCGAGGAGGGCGTCCAGCTCGTCGGCGTTCACGGGGTCATCATGGCGGCGCCCGTCACGACGCCCGCATCGCCGCCAGCGCCTCGGTCCGGGTGAGCCCGGTGGCCTGCAGCAGGTCCAGCGCGATCGACCGCAGCTGCGCCACGATCACCTGCTCCGAGGGCCCGGGCACCCATCCCTCCGACAGCACCACCGCGTGCCGCACGACGTCGAGCACCGGCTCGCGCGCCCGTTCCCGGTCGCCCTCGCGGCCCAGCTCGGCCGTCAGCGTGCCGACGGCGGACGACAGCTCGCCCAGCGCGTCGGCCAGCTCGGGCGCGGCGGGCTCGTCGTCGAGCAGGGCCTGGTAGGTGCGCCGGGCCAGGACGCGGGCGTTGCGCATGGCGTAGTCGGTGCGCTCGGCCAGCTCGCCGTAGCGGCCCAGCTGCAGCCGGCGCCGCCGGTAGAGTGGGGCGACGGTGGCGACCTCGTGCCCGCCGCGCAGGGCGGTGCGCAGCTCGTCGATCAGGGGCTGGGACGCGCGGGCCCGCTCCAGCGCGGCCTGCGCGACCGCCGGGTCGCGGTCGCGCAGGGCGTCGCCGGTGCGGGCGAGGACCGCGGCCAGCTCGTCGAGCAGTGAACGGGCGCCGCGCTGCACCGGGCGCACGGGGTCGGTGGGGATCACGCCCGCCACCAGCACCCCGACGAGCCCGCCGATGAGGGCGTCGACGCAGCGGTCGAGGCCGCCGACGTCACCGGGCGGCAGCAGCGTGGCCACCAGCACCGCCGACGACCCGGCCTGCGCCACCAGCAGCGTCGCCCCGTCGGCGAACACGGCCACCGACATCGCCAGGGCGACGACCAGCACGATCTGCCAGGCGCCGGAGCCGATCTGGGAGATCAGCAGGTCACCGACGAGCACCCCGACGCTGACGCCCGCCACCAGCTCGGCGACGCGGCGCAGCCGGCTGGTGAGCGACAGGCCCAGGGAGATGACCGCCGCGATCGGGGCGAAGAACGGGCGGGCGTGGCCGACGAGGTCGTTCGCGACGTACCACGCGAGCCCGGCCGCCACCGCGCACTGCAGGATCGGCAGGGCCGACAGCGCCACCCGGCGGCCGCGGGCGCGCAGGTGCGCGCGCAGTCGCCGGCCCCGCACGGTCAGGCCAGACCGAGGGCCGCGGGCGCGGCGGGGTCGGACTCGGTGAGGAACGTGGCCGTGCGCTCGGCCTCGTCGGCCTCCCCGATCGCGACGGCGGCGCGGTGCAGGGCGGCCAGCGCGCGCAGGAAGCCGCGGTTGGGCTCGTGCGACCACGGCACCGGGCCGAAGCCCTTCCAGCCGTTGCGCCGCAGCATGTCGAGGCTGCGGTGGTAGCCGGTGCGCGCGTAGGCGTAACCGGTGATCGTCTCGCCCGCGTCGAGCGCGTTCTCGGCGAGCTGCGCCCAGGCGATGGCCGACGTCGGGTGGTCGGCGGCCACCTTCGCCGGATCGGCGCCGCTGTCGAGCTCGGCCGCGGCCGGGTCGACCGGGAGCAGGGTGGGGTCGGGTCCGAGCAGGTTGCCGTGCAGCGTCATGGGCCCATCCTGCCCGCTGGGGTCGCGGGCCGGCACGCCAGTGGTCGTGCCGGCCCGCGCCGGTCCTCGGTCCACCCGCCCCGGGCCTACTTCAGCCGCTGACCCGTCGAGCGCAGGTTCTCGCAGGCCAGCGTGACGCGCTCGGCCATGCTGAGCTCGGCCGCCTTGAGGTAGGTGCGCGGGTCGTAGGTCTTCTTGTTGCCGACCTCGCCGTCGACCTTGAGCACGCCGTCGTAGTTGCTGAACATGTGGCCCGCGATCGGCCGCGTGAACGCGTACTGCGTGTCGGTGTCGACGTTCATCTTCACGACGCCGTAGTCGAGCGCCTCGTGGATCTCCTCGATGAGGGAGCCGGAGCCGCCGTGGAAGACGAGGTCGAACGGCTTGGCGTCGGAGTCGAGCCCGAGCTTGGCGATCGCCACCTCCTGGCCCTGCTTGAGGATCTCCGGGCGGAGCTTCACGTTGCCCGGCTTGTAGACGCCGTGGACGTTGCCGAACGTGGCGGCCAGCAGGTAGCGGCCCTTCTCGCCGGTGCCCAGGACCTCGACGGTGCGCTCGTAGTCGCCGGGGGCGGTGTAGAGCTTGTCGTTGATGTCGTTCGCGACGCCGTCCTCCTCCCCGCCGACGACGCCGATCTCGACCTCGAGGATGATCCGCGCCTTGCCCGCGAGCTCCAGCAGTTCGGCGGCGATGGAGAGGTTCTCCTCGAGCTCCACCGCGGAGCCGTCCCACATGTGGCTCTGGAACAGCGGGTTCTCTCCGCGGTCGACCCGCTCCTGGCTGATCGCGATCAGCGGGCGGACGAAGCCGTCGAGCTTGTCCTTGGGGCAGTGGTCGGTGTGCAGCGCCACGTTGACGGGGTAGTGCTGCGCGGCGACGTGCGCGAACTCGGCCAGCGCGGTCGCGCCCACGACCATGTCCTTGACGCGGGTGCCGGACAGGAACTCCGCGCCACCCGTCGACACCTGGATGATGCCGTCGCTCTCCGCCTCGGCGAAGCCGCGCAGAGCCGCGTTCAGGGTCTCGCTGCTCGTCACGTTGATGGCGGGGTAGGCGAACCGACCGCTCTTGGCGTTGTCCAGCA
Source organism: Pseudonocardia broussonetiae (assembly GCF_013155125.1). Classification (NCBI taxonomy): domain Bacteria; kingdom Bacillati; phylum Actinomycetota; class Actinomycetes; order Pseudonocardiales; family Pseudonocardiaceae; genus Pseudonocardia; species Pseudonocardia broussonetiae. Next base: position 1,810,156 of record NZ_CP053564.1, read on the forward strand.
TCTGGTTGTAGATCTCGGGCGTGGCGATAGGCACGGGTGTGGCCCTCCTCGACGTTGACCGGTGCGCGTGTTCGGACGCAGTATCGCGCACTAGTCTGGGGCCCGTGGCTGCCGACGGGATCGAGCGCGCCGTCGAGCAGACGCTCAGCGGCCTGCGCAGGCTGGACCCCGTCCCGCCCGCGCCCGCCCCGAACGCCCCCCTGACGCTGGCCGACCTCTACCGCGACCACCGCGTGCGGCTCGTCCGCCTGGCGGTGCTGCTCGTCGACGACCCGGCCACCGCCGAGGACGTCGTCCAGGAGGCGTTCGCGGGCCTGCACCGGCACTGGTCCGGGCTGCGCGACGAGGCCGCGGCCGTCGGGTACCTGCGCACGGCCGTCGTCAACGGGTCCCGGTCGGTGCTGCGCCGCCGCCGCACCGCGCGCGAGTACGTGCCCCCGCACCAGGTCAACGCGCGCTCGGCCGAGTCGCTGGCGATGCTGTCGGCCGAGCACCAGGCCGTCGTCGACGCCCTGTCGACGCTGCCCCCGCGCCAGCGCGAGGTGCTCGTGCTGCGCTACTACGGCGGGCTGAGCGAGGCGGAGATCGCCGACGCCACCGGGATCAGCCGCGGCACCGTGAAGTCGACGGCGAGCCGGGCGCTCGACGCGGTGTCGCACGTGCTGCGGCCGAAGGGGGCGCCGTGACCGCCGACCCGGAGCGCCGCCTCGCCGAGGCGCTGCGCGCGCAGGCCCGCGGCGGCGGCCGGCCGGTGCTGCCGCCCCGCGGGGAGCCCGAACCCCCTCCGGGGATGTCGGTGCGCACGGCGCTGCTGCTGGCGCTGCTCGGCGGCGCGATCCTGGGCACGGTGCTGGCGCTGCTCTCGCTGCTGACGCCGGGTCTGCTGCCCGCGCTGGGCTGAGCCCCGCGGGCTGGGTCCGGTGCCGGGCCGGGGTGCCGGTACCGTCACGTCCCGTGACGACGACGCTGGCCCTGGGCCCGGAGTGGCTGCAGCCCGATGCGATCATCACCTGGCTGGGCCCGTGGGCGCTGGTCGGGCTGGCGCTCATCGTGTTCGCCGAGTGCGGCCTGCTGCTGGGCTTCTTCCTCCCCGGTGACTCCCTGTTGTTCACCGCGGGCCTGTTCGTCGCGCAGGGGGCGATCCAGTTCCCGCTGTGGATGGTGTGCGTGCTGCTCGTCGTCGCCGCGTTCGTCGGCAACGTCGTCGGCTACTACATCGGCCGCGCCGCCGGGCCCGCCGTGTTCGACAAGCCCGAGTCGCGGCTGTTCAAGCCCAAGCACGTCGCGCGGACGCAGGAGTTCTTCGACAAGTACGGCACCCGGGCGATCGTCCTGGGCCGGTTCGTACCGATCGTCCGCACGTTCATCACGGTCATGGCGGGCGTGGGCCGGATGGACGCGCGCCGCTACTTCACGTACTCGCTGATCGGCGGCGTGCTGTGGGCCGCGGGCGTCACGGTGCTGGGGTTCTGGCTCGGCCAGTTCCAGTTCGTGCGCGACAACATCGAGTTCATGCTGCTGCTGATCGTGTTCCTGTCCGTGGTGCCGATCGTCGTCGAGATCGTGCGCGCGCGGCGCACCCCCGGGGCGCACGCCCGCTGATGGCGGAAAGCGTGGGAGGTGCGTCGTTGACGCCCTCCCGTCGCCGCGGGACCGTGGTCGGGTGCCCGCCCACCCCGTCGTCGTCCCGGTGTTCGACGGGATCCAGCCGCTCGACGTCACCGGTCCGTTCGAGGTCCTGAGCGCGGCGAACCACCTGGTCGACGGCGACGGCTACGACCTCGCGCTCGTCGCCCGCGAGCCCGGGCCGGTCGTCGCGACGAGCGGGCTGCAGCTCGTCGCCACGCAGGCGCTGCCCGAGAGCGGGCCGATCGGGACGCTGCTGGTCCCGGGCGGGTGCGGCAGCCGCTCCGCGGTGGCCGACGCGGAGTTCGTCGCCTGGCTGGGGCGGGCCGCCGCGCGCGCCGAGCGGGTGGCGTCGGTGTGCACCGGCGCGTTCCTGCTGGCCGCGGCGGGCCTGCTCGACGGCCGGCGCGCCGCCACCCACTGGCGCTGGGCGGGCGCGCTCGCCGCCGCGCACCCCGCCGTCGACGTCCGCCCCGACGCGATCTACGAGCGCAGCGGCCGGATCTGGACCTCCGCCGGCGTCACCGCGGGCCTGGACCTCGCGCTCGCGCTGGTCGAGGCCGACCACGGGGCCGCCGTGGCGCAGGAGATCGCGCGGGAGTTCGTCGTCTTCCTGCGCCGTCCGGGCGGGCAGAGCCAGTTCACCGCGCCGGTCTGGACCGAGCCCGCGCCGCGCCCGTCGGTGCGCGCCGCGCAGGACCTCGTGCACGCCGATCCCACCGCCGACCTGCGCGTCCCCGTGCTCGCCGCGCACGTCGGGATGAGCGAGCGGCACTTCGGGCGCGAGTTCGCCCGGCTCGTCGGGTGCCCGCCCGGCGACTACGTCGAGCAAGTGCGGGTCGACACGGCCCGGCGCCTGCTGGAGTCCGAGCCGCTGCTGGTCGGCGTCGCCGCCGCCCGTGCCGGCTTCGGTTCCGCCGAGACCATGCGGCGCGCGTTCCTGCGCCGCCTCGGCGTCCCGCCCGACCACTACCGGCGGCGCTTCGGCGCCGCCCACGGGAGCTGACATGCAGGTCGCCATCGCGCTCTTCCCCCGCGTGACCGCGCTCGACGCGATCGGTCCGTACGAGGTGCTGCAGCGGATCCCCGCGCTGGACGTCGTGTTCGTCGGCGAGCGGCGCGGGGAGGTGCGCACCGAGAACGGGATGCTCGGCCTCACCGTCGACGCCGCGTTCGAGGACGTGTCCGCGCCCGACGTCGTCGTGGTGCCGGGCGGGATCGGGTCCCGGGACGTGCTCGCGGGGCCGCTGCCCGAGTGGGTCGCCGCGGTGCACCCGGGCACCCGGTTCACGACGTCGGTCTGCACGGGCGCGCTCGTCCTCGCCGCGGCGGGGCTGCTCGACGGCCTCACGGCCACCACGCACTGGGGCGCGTTCGACCTGCTCGGCCGCCTCGGCGCCGAGCCCGTGACCCAGCGCGTCGTCGAGCACCTGCCCGAGCGGCTGATCACCGCGGCCGGGGTGTCGGCGGGGATCGACATGGCGATCCGGCTGGTCGAGCTCCTCGTCGACGACGTCGCCGCGCAGGCCGCCCAGACCCTCGTCGAGTACGACCCGCACCCGCCCTTCGCCGCCGGCCACCCGTCGCGCGTCGGGCCGGAGGTGATGGAGCGGATCGCGGAGTACGCAGCGGTCAGGAGGTGACCCCGGGACCGGCCGTGCCGCGTCTCGGGGCTCGGGGGACGGGACCTACCGCCGGTCGCGGAACAGCGCCAGCGTGGCGGGGAGCTGGCTGTGCAGCGGGTGCGGCAGGTCGTCGAGGGTGAACCAGCCGAGCTCGTCGAACTTGTCCGGCTCGCCGAGCGCGACCCCGGCCGGGTCGACGCGGACGGCGTGCACGACGGCCACCCAGTGCGCCACCGGGTCGCCCCGCAGGACGTTGCGCACGCCGATGGCCTCGATGGCGACGGGCTCGGTCGCGTACTCCTCCCGCACCTCCCGGGCGACGGCCGCGGCCAGCTCCTCGCCGTGCTCCAGGGCGCCGGCGCCGGAGTCCCAGGTGCCGGGCTCGTCGCGGGCGCCGGGGCCGCGGCGGGCCAGCAGGATCCGGCCCTCGGCGTCGTGGCAGACGAAGACGCAGGAGACGGCGGGGGCGGTCAGCGGGTCGGCGGGCACGGCGCGATCCTCCCGCTCTCGCTCGGCCCGGAACTGTCGGGGGTCGGCTCTACCGTCCCCACCATGAGCACCGAACGCTTCATCCACCAGGTCGACCAGTACGACGCGTGGCAGCGCGAGACGATCCGCGGCCACGGCTGGGCGCTGCAGGCGGTGCTCGGCGAGGAGGAGTCGCCCCCGTTCGTCTACACGATCGGGCTCTACGGGTTCGGCCATCCCGAGCTCATCCTGTTCGCCACGTCACAGGCCACCGCGGCCACGGTGCTCAACGACCTCGGCGAGCTGGTGCGCGCCGGCCGCATCCTGGAGCCGGGCGAGCGCGTGGCCCTGCCCAGCGGTGGGGTGCACCTGCTGGCGTTCCCGGAGTCCGAGCACTGGCTCTACGCGGCCCACGACCTCTACGGCGGCAGCGTCCCCGCGATGCTCGTCGTGCCGGCCGACGACCTCGTCGACACCCCCGGCGTGGACGGTCCCTGCGCGTTCTGCCGCTGATCCCGCGTCACCAGGCCGTGTCGAGGTCCGCGTGCTGGCGGACCCAGGCGTGCATGGCGATCCCGGCCGCGACGCCCGCGTTGATCGAGCGCGTCGAGCCGAACTGCGCGATCGACACCGTCAGCGCCGCCGCCTCCCTGGCCTCCCCGGTCACGCCCGGGCCCTCCTGGCCGAACAGCAGCAGGCACGCGCGCGGCAGGTCGGCGGTCTCCAGCCGCTGCGCGCCCGGGGTGTTGTCCACGGCCACGACCGCGAGCCCGTGCGCCCGCGCGAACGCCGCGAGCCCGGCCACGTCGTCGTGGTGGTGCACGTCGAGGTAGCGGTCGGTCACCATCGCGCCCCGCCGGTTCCAGCGCCGCCGCCCGACGACGTGCACCCCCGCCGCCCCGAACGCGTTGGCCGTGCGCACCACGGTGCCGATGTTGTGGTCGTGGCCGAAGTTCTCGATGGCCACGTGGAACGGGTGCGCCCGCCGCGCGAGCTCCGCGGCCACCGCCTCCCGCCGCCAGTACCGGTAGGCGTCCACGACGTTGCGGGTGTCGCCGTGCTCGAGCAGCTCGGGGTCGTAGTGCTCACCGCGGGGCCAGGCCTCCGGCCCGCCCGGCCACGGCCCGACCCCCACCTGCCCCGGCACGGCCCACTCGCTCGGCCCGCCCCCCTCGTCACCCACCCCCCGATCATCCGCGCCCCCAGCTCCCGACCGACCCCCACCCCGCCGCTGATCACCGAGACCGCGCCGCCGGGGTCGTGATGAGGGCCGTGGGGTCGCACTCCTGACGATCACCGGTCCGCGCCCGGCGGTGATCGCCGGAACCGCACCGTCAGGGTCGCGAGGAGGGCACTGGTGCCGCACTCCTGACGATCACCGGTCCGCGCCCGGCGGTGATCGCCGAGACCGCACCGTCAGGGTCGCGGCGAGGGCGCTGGCGGTGCACTCCTGACGATCACCGGTCCGCGTCCGGCGGTGATCACCGGAACCGCACCGTCAGGGTCGTGAGGGGGGCACTGGTGGCGCACTTCTGACGATCACCGGTCCTCGTCCGGCGGTGATCACCGGAACCGCACCGCCAGGGTCGTGTGGAGGGCATTGGTGTCGCACTCCTGACGATCACCGGTCCGCGCCCGGCGGTGATCGCCGAGACCGCACCGTCAGGGTCGCGGCGAGGGCGCTGGCGGTGCACTCCTGACGATCACCGGTCCTCGTCCGGCGGTGATCACCGAGACCGCGCCGCCAGGGTCGCGGCGAGGGCGCTGACGTCACCTTCTCGCCGATCTTCACGATCAGCGCTCGGCCCCCGCCCCTTACCCCGGGCTCCCGCGCGCCGTTCAGGTTCCCGCGCGCCCCCGGTCGCGCGCGGGAATCAAACAGGTGCGCGGGAACCAAACAGGTGCGCGGGACCCGGGAAGGCGCGCGGGACCCGAGAAAAGGTGCACGGGACCGGAGCAGGTGCGCGGGAGCTCGGAACGTGCGCGGCACCAGAGAACGTGCGCGGCACCCGAGAACGTGCGCGGCAGCCGAGAACCCCGCGCGGCGCACGAGAACCCGCGCGGCGCCCGAGAACCCGCGCGGCACCAGGGAACCCGCGCGGGAAGACGTGAGGGACTACGGCTCCCCGTGCACCACCGCCGCCGCCTCCGAACCCGGCCTCGCCAGACGCCCCCCGGCGGGCAGGGCGAGGGTGACCGCGCTGTGGCCGTGGTGGGCTCCCGCCGCGGCCGCGTGGTACTCCTCGAGCTTCGCCACGAACGCGGGGTCGTGGTAGTCGCGCCCGTCCACCGACAGGCCCTCGCGCCCGTCGAGCACCGCCTCGATGTCGTCACCGGTGAGCGTCTTGTGGGTCTCCAACGCGTGCGCGACGGCGAGGACCGACGAGCGGTTGTCGCGCAGGATCTGCCCGGCGCGCTCGAGCAGGCCGGACAGGGAGTCCTCGATCCGGTCGGCCAGGGCGCGCCGCAGCAGGGCCTCGGGGCTCTCGGGCGTCGCCGCCCCGCGCCCGCCCGGGCTGCCGACCTCGAGGCGCCGGGCCGTCGAGTACGACGACACGGTGGCGCCCATGCCCCAGTAGCCCTCCATGAACGAGGCGATGGCGGTGGCGGACTCCAGGTCGCCGGAGACGCCGGAGGAGGAGTCGCCGTCGAAGAACATCCGCTCGCCGGCCAGGGACGCGAGCGAGACGAGGATGTCGGCCTCGAACTCCGAGCGCCAGCGGGTGAACTGGTCCTCCGGTGGGATCGACGCGACCATCCCCAGGTAGTCGCTGCCCTTCTCGATCGTCGCCAGGTCGATCTCCATGTGGTGCCGGGTGCGGTAGGCGACGACGGCGTGGCAGGCCTCGTGCACGGCGACGGCGTGCCGCTCGCGCTCGATGTACTCGACGTCCTCGGGCGGGCCGAGGTCCTTGAGCTTCTTGGCCTTCAGCACGTCGCGCCACGCGATGACCTCGCGGCCGTCGCGGATCGCGGTGATCAGCGCCTCGTTCACCAGGTCCTTGATCGTGGCGCCGGTGGCGTACGGGGTGATCGTCGCGAGCTTGTCGAGCTCCTCGTCGGTGATCTCGTGGGGCACCTTGTCGAAGTAGCCGGAGTAGGTGCGGATCCGCCCGGCCTTGCTCGGGTAGCCGACCTTGTAGATGCGGTCGATGCGGCCCGGGCGCAGCAGCGCCTCGTCGAGCGACTCGGGCATGTTCGTCGCCATCATCACCAGCAGCCGGTACTTGGGCGGCGGCTTCGGGCGCATCCCCAGCGCCCGGCGGCCCCAGCGGTTGATCAGCCCGCGCGGCTTCTTGAGCCCGGACAGCTCCGTCAGCAGGGCCTGCAGCGTGCCCATGCCGCCGCCACCCCCGCCCATGCCGCCCATCATGATCTTGTTGCGACCCGTGTCGACCGGCTCGGGGGACGCCGACGCCGACGAGCGCGCCAGCATCCAGCGCGTGTCGTTCGACAGGTACGTGGCGCCGTGGCAGCCCGCCGCGTGGTACGGCCCGAAGCCGCGCACCCCGCCGGGACCGGTGCCGGCCAGCGACCCGCGGTTGCCCAGCGCGTCGGCCTCGTCGAAGAACACGATCACGCCGCCGTAGCGCAGGGAGAGCTTGCGCAGCTTCCGGAACAGCGACTTCACCTTGAGGATGCCGACGCCCATGAACATGTTGATGAACGCGCCCGGGTCGACGAACACGTACGGCTTGCCGGTCTCGCCCGCCACCGCCTCGGCCATCAGCGTCTTGCCGGTGCCGGGCGGGCCCCAGAGCAGGATGCCGCCGGGGACGTAGCCGCCCTTGCGCTCGATCTCCTCGGGGTCCTCCAAGAAGAGGATGTTCTCCTTGATCCGGTCGACGACGTGGTCCTGGCCCCACACGTCGTGGAAGCGGGTGGTGATGTCGTCGGGGTAGTAGGTGTCGACGCCGCCGCGCGAGAGCAGCCAGAACAGCCCGATGAACTGCACGGCGATGAACAGGAACCCGAACGAGAGCTGCAGCACGAACGGCAGCGCCGCGAAGATCAGCGCGGGGGCCTCGAACAGGGCCAGCGCCGGGCTGGTCTCCAGGATCTGGGCCGCCACCAGCGCGAACAGCGCGATGAACGCGATCCACTTGAGCATCCGCGCGAGCCGGAAGCGCGTCCAGTCGGAGAACCGGCGACGGACGGCGCGGTCGGTGCCGCCGAACAGGGTGTGCGACCAGAACCGGTGGTAGCCCGCCGAGCGCTCGCTGACGAGGAAGTGCAGCTGGCGGACGACCTCCGCGCCGGCCAGCCACAGCAGCCACTGCGACTCGACGACGTGGATCCGCATCGCGTCGACGAAGGGCAGCAGCGGGTTGTCCGCCATCGCCGCCCACACGACCAAGAACCACGCGATCGTGAGGAGCAGCAGCAGGCGCACGCGGTCCCACAGCGCGAGCGGCTTGCGCGTCGGGCGGGCCGGGGCGGGGTGCTCGTCGGGAGGGGTGAGGCCCTCCGGCGCGGCGGCTTCGGGGGACGGGGCGGCGGTCACGGGCCCTCCAGGACGGTGAACGAGGAGACGACGCGCTCGATCTCCTCCTGGCGCTGCCCGTAGCACTCCGAGGAGCAGCGGGCGAGGAACACGTACAGCTTGCTGGCGTCGTCGTTGACGTACGCGGTCTTGTCGAACACCTGCACGGGCCCGCCGCGGACGCGGTAGCGGTAGACGACGTGCACCCCGCGGATGCCGTCGCCGGGCGTGAGCACCTCGTCGGCCAGGAGCGCGAAGTCGGTGAGCGCCGCCATCGGGTTGCCCTCGAGCCCCTGGCGCCCGGTGGTCGAGGTCGGCTGGAACAGGTCGCGCAGCCGGTCGAGCGAGTAGGTCCCCCGCTGCTGCGGCGGGACGTCCTGGACGATCAGCAGCCCGGTCGGCGACGGGGCGTGCGGCCCGAGCACGTGCACCGTCGACGGCGCCGCGTCGGCGTCGTAGCCCTCCATCCAGATGCCCTGGTCCTCGGCCGAGGTGCCCGGGTCGAGGCCGAGCGCCGCGCCGAGCTCCGCCTCGTCGACGGCCCGCCAGGCGACCGGCAGCCGGACGTAGGTGCGGTCGTCGGAGTTCGCGACGTAGGTGTATTCGGGCGCACCGCACGAAACGGTCAGGAGCCCCACGACGAAGGTCGCGACCAGGAGGCCGACGGGTCGACTACCAGTGCGGATACGCATGAGGGCCTCCCGCCGTGACCTTCTCGTGATAGACGAGTATGCGTCACGGGAGGGCCGGGGGGATCGTCCGAACGGTTGCCGGTGCGTTACGGGTCAGAGGCCGAGATCGGGCAGCCCGAGCAGTGCGCGGTAGGCCACGCCCTCGGCCTCGATGGCCTCGCGGGCGCCGGTGTCGCGGTCGACGATCGTGGCGACGCCGACGATCTCGGCCCCCGCCTCGCGCACGGCCCGCACGGCGGTGAGCACCGAGCCGCCCGTCGTCGACGTGTCCTCGACGACGAGCACGCGCCGGCCGGCGATGTCCGGACCCTCGATGAGCCGCTGCATCCCGTGCTCCTTGGTCGACTTCCGCACCACGAACGCGTCGACGGGTGCGGCGTCGGGCTCGACGGCCGCCGCGTGCAGCACGGCGTCGGCGATCGGGTCGGCGCCCAGCGTCAGCCCGCCGACGGCCTCGTAGTCCCAGTCGGCGGTGAGCACGCGCACCAGCCGACCGACCAGCGGCGCGGCCTGGTGGTGCAGCGTGACGCGGCGGAGGTCGACGTAGTGGTCGGCCTCGAGCCCGGACGACAGCGTGACCTTCCCGTGCACCACGCCGAGCTCGCGCACCAGCGCGGCCAGCTCCGCGAGCTCCGCGCTCGCCTGCGCCGGGGTGGTCACGTCCGGTCCCGGTCGAACGTGGCGGTGATGCGGCGCAGGAGTGCGCGCGGCAGCACGTCGGCCACCGCGACGATCGCCTTGTACTGCGGACCCGGCACGGACACGGTCTTCCCCCTCGCGAGATCGGCCAGGGCGTCGGCGACGACCCGGTCGGCGTCGAGCCACAGCGGTCCGCTCCGCGTGCCGACGTCGATGCCCGCGCGCTCGTGGAACTCCGTCCGCACGAACCCGGGGCACAGCGCCATCGCGCGCACCCCCGTGCCGTGCAGCGAGGCCGAGATCCCCTCGGTGAACGTCGTGACCCACGCCTTGTCGGCACTGTAGGTGGAGCCCCGCCCGGCCAGGAACCCGGCGACGCTGGAGACGTTGACCACCCCGCCGCTCCCGCGCGCGACCATCCCGGGCAGCGCGGCCCGGGTCAGCACCAGCACCGCCTCGACGTTGACGGCGAGCTGGCGCGCGAGGTCGTCGGGCGCGCACTCCAGGAACGAGCCGTGCAGCGCGAACCCGGCGTTGTTGACGAGCAGGTCGACGGGGTCGGCCGCGAGCCGCTCGGCCACGGCGGCGCGCCCGTCGGCGGTGGAGAGGTCGGCGGGCAGCACCTCGACGTCGACGCCGGTGAGCGCGGCGGCGGTGGCGTCGAGGCGCTCCCGGTCGCGGGCGACGAGCACGAGGCCGCGGCCCGCGGCGGCGAGCCTGCGGACGAACGCGGCGCCGATGCCGGCGGTGGCGCCGGTGACGAGCGCGGTGGGCACGGTCAGCTCCCGGAGTGCGCCGTGCGCTGCTCCAGCGCGGCGGCCACGCCCGCGAGGTCGGCGAGCAGGTCCTGCAGCCGCTCGACGGTGGAGTTCAGCGGAGCCGTCGCCAGCACCCAGGCCTCCTCGGCCCACAGCAGCTCGACGTCGTCGCCGACCTGGTCGGCCGCCGTCGCCAGGCGCTCGGTCAGCAGCGGGCGCACGGCCTCGGCGTCGGCGACGAACGCGTAGCGGGCGCCGACCGGCTCGAGCAGGTCGAGGCCGGCGTCGTCGGGCAGCGGGGCGGAGGGCAGGCGCAGCTCGACGGCCGCGGGCACCGGGTTGCGCACCTGCACGGCCGCGAGCACCGAGCTCAGGCGCCCGGCCTGCTCGTGGTCGAACAGGTAGGCCTGGCGCGGGCCGTCGGGCGTGGGGACGTCGCCGCTGATCAGGTTGCGGGCGACGCCCGGCCCGCCCTGGTGGATCGTGCCGTAGCGCCAGCGGCTGGGGAGGACCGGATCGCTGTCCAGGTACTCCCAGCCGCGGGCCGCGGCCCAGCGGCGCCGGTCGCGGGCGCCGCCGCCCTCGGACCGGGCGCGGTCGAGGACCAGCAGCCCGATGCCGACCAGCAGCGCGATCACCGCGATGACGAACCACACGCCCGAGGAGATGCCCACGGCGGCACCCTAGCCCCGTGACCGGCCCGCGCCGGTGATCGCCACGCGCGGGCCGGGGGAGCGTCAGCGGGCCGTGACCGGCACGCCCCGCCCGACGATCAGGCCACCGGTGCCGCCGCCGGCGCCGGGGTCGAGGTCGACGCGCACCGTGTCGCCCTCGCGGACGTCACCGGCGAGGAGCTCCTTGGCGAGCTGGTCGCCGATGGCGCTCTGCACCAGCCGCCGCAGCGGCCGGGCCCCGTAGACCGGGTCGAACCCGTTCATGGCGAGCCACTCGCGCCCGGCGTCGGACACCTCGAGGGTGAGCCGGCGCTTGGCGAGCCGGGTGCGCAGCACGTCGAGCTGGATGTCGACGATGTGCGTCAGCTCCTCGGTCGACAGCGCGTGGAAGACCACGACGTCGTCGAGCCGGTTGAGGAACTCCGGCTTGAAGTGCCGCTGCACGGCGTCCATGACGAACGCGCGGCGCGCGTCGTCGTCGAGGTCGGCCCCGCCCGCGGACCCCAGGTTCGAGGTGAGCACCAGGATCGTGTTGCGGAAGTCGACCGTGCGGCCCTGGCCGTCGGTGAGGCGGCCGTCGTCGAGCACCTGCAGCAGCGTGTCGAACACGTCCGGGTGCGCCTTCTCGACCTCGTCGAACAGCACCACCGTGTACGGGCGGCGCCGCACGGCCTCGGTGAGCTGCCCGCCCTGGTCGTAGCCGACGTAGCCGGGAGGGGCGCCGACGAGGCGGGCCACCGAGTGCTTCTCGGAGTACTCGCTCATGTCGATGCGCACCATCGCGCGCTCGTCGTCGAACAGGAACGCGGCCAGCGCCTTGGCCAGCTCCGTCTTGCCGACGCCGGTGGGCCCGAGGAACAGGAACGAACCGGTGGGCCGGTTCTCGTCGGCGATGCCGGCGCGGGCGCGGCGCACGGCGTCGGACACCGCGCGCACGGCCTCGGTCTGGCCGACGACGCGCCGCCCGAGCTCGTCCTCCATGCGCAGGAGCTTGGCCGTCTCGCCCTCCAGCATGCGGCCGGCGGGGATGCCGGTCCACGCGCTGACCACGTCGGCGACGTCGTCGGGGCCGACCTCCTCCTTGAGCATGAGGTCCGCGTCGGGCGCGGTGACCTCGGTGGCCGCCGCGAGCTGCTTCTCGATCGCCGGGATGCGGCCGTAGAGCAGCTCCGACGCGCGGCCGAGGTCGCCGTCTCGGTCGGCGCGCTCGTACTCCCCGCGCAGCGCCTCCAGCTGCTCCTTCAGCTCGCGGACGCCCTCGATCGCGCCCCGCTCGTTCTGCCAGCGGGCCGTGAGCGCGGCGAGCTCCTCCTTCTTCTCGGCGAGCTCGGAGCGCAGCGAGGCGAGCCGGTCGACCGACGCGGCGTCGGACTCCTTGGCCAGCGCCATCTCCTCGATCTCCAGCCGGCGCACCGCGCGCTCGACCGTGTCGATCTCCACGGGCCGCGAGTCGATCTCCATGCGGAGCCGGGACGCGGCCTCGTCGACGAGGTCGATCGCCTTGTCGGGCAGGAACCGCGCGGTGATGTAGCGGTCGGACAGCGTGGCCGCGGCGACGAGCGCGGCGTCGGTGATCCGCACGCCGTGGTGCACCTCGTAGCGCTCCTTGAGCCCGCGCAGGATGCCGACGGCGTCCTCGACCGAGGGCTCGCCGACGTAGACCTGCTGGAAGCGGCGCTCCAGGGCCGGGTCCTTCTCGATGCGCTGGCGGTACTCGTCGAGCGTGGTGGCGCCGACCAGGCGCAGCTCGCCGCGGGCCAGCATCGGCTTGATCATGTTGCCGGCGTCCATCGAGCCCTCGGCGTTGCCCGCGCCGACGATGGTGTGCAGCTCGTCGATGAACGTGACGACCTGGCCCGCGGAGTCGGTGATCTCCTTGAGCACGGCCTTGAGCCGCTCCTCGAACTCGCCGCGGTACTTCGCGCCCGCGACCATCGAGCCGAGGTCGAGCGAGACCACGCGCTTGCCGCGCAGCGACTCCGGCACGTCGCCGGCGACGATCCGCTGCGCCAGCCCCTCGACGATCGCCGTCTTGCCGACGCCGGGCTCGCCGATCAGCACCGGGTTGTTCTTCGTGCGGCGCGAGAGCACCTGCACGACGCGGCGGATCTCGGTGTCGCGGCCGATCACCGGGTCCAGCGCGCCGGAGCGGGCGCGCTCGGTGAGGTCGACGCCGTACTTCTCCAGCGCCTGGTAGGTGCCCTCGGGGTCGGGGCTGGTGACCCGCGCCGAGCCGCGGACCTGCGTGAACGCCTCGCGCAGGGCGTCGGGCGTGGCGCCGTGGCGCGCGAGCAGGTCGGCCACCTCGCTGCGCGCCGAGGCGAGCCCGACGAGCAGGTGCTCGGTGGCGACGTACTCGTCGCCCATCTCGGTGGCCAGCTGCTGCGCCGCGGTGATCGCGCCCAGCGCGGGGCGGGACAGCTGCGGTGCGCCGACCGTCGACCCGGACGCCGACGGCAGCCGGTTGCCCAGCGCCGTCAGCTCGGAGCGCACGGCCGCCGGATCGGCGCCCACCGCCGTGAGCAGCGGCCCGGCGATGCCGTCACCCTGCGCGAGCAGGGCGCCGAGCAGGTGCGTGGGGCCGACGTCGGGGTTGCCGGCGAGCGCCGCGGCCTGCACCGCGGCGGAGATGGCCTGCTGGGCCTTGGTGGTGGGGTTGAACGAGTCCATTCCCTCGGGTCCTCCTGCGTGTCGCTGGGCACCATCGTGCCCGTCGCTGTACCCAACGTCAGGAAAGTTGAGTGTGTTCCGCTCAGCCTTGAATGGGCCGGCATTATTCTTACCGGTGTTACTCTTACTTCGTGCGCCTCACCAGCAAGGGTCAGATCACGATCCCCCAGCAGGTCAGGCAGGAGCTCGGCCTCGAGCCCGGCGACGAGGTCGACGTCGTCGTGCGGGACGGCGTGGCCACCATCGTCCCCGCCACGGGTCCGACCGGACGGGGCCGCCGGATGGTCGAGGCACTGCTCGGCCGGGGCGACGTCGAGCTCTCCACCGACCAGATCATGGCGCTCACGCGGGGCGAGGACGGGTGACGGAGCAGGCGACCCTCGTCGACTCGAACGTCCTGCTCGACCTGTTCACGCGGGACGCGCAGTGGGCCGACTGGTCGGGGCGCCACCTGGCCGAGGCCTTCGACCGGGGACCGGTGGTCGTCAACCAGATCGTCCACGCCGAGGTGTCCCTGCGCTTCACGACGATCGAGGAGCTCGACGCGGCCCTGTCGACGCGCTTCGTGCGCGGCAACCTGCCGTGGGCCGCGAGCTTCCTGGCCGCCCGCTGCTTCGCCGACTACCGCCGCCGCGGCGGCACGCGCACCTCCACGCTCCCGGACTTCTTCGTCGGTGCGCACGCCGCCGTCCTCGGCATGCGCCTGCTCAGCCGCGACACGGCCCGGTACCGCACGTACTTCCCGACCGTCGAGCTCATCTCACCCGAGTAGTGCGCGCGCCTCCTCCCACATCCGCGCCACCACCTCGCCCGCCGGCTCCGGCCGGGCGAGCGCCGCGCTCTGCCCCGCCCAGTGGTTGGCGCGGTCGACCCCGCGGGGCTCGCCGCGGCGCAGGCCGGCGACCATCACGCGCTGCTCGGGGTAGGGGGCCGGGAGCGGGGCGCCGGGCTCGCGCCACGCCGTGACGTAGGGCGTCGGGGCCGCCCGGGCGAGGCGCCCGGTGTAGGCGCGGGTGGTGACGGTGGCCTCCGGGGCCAGCCCGTCCAGCGAGTCGGACCACTCCGTCGGGATCCCCAGCTCGGGGGTGCGCAGCAGGGCCGTGCCGACCTGCACCGCGCTCGCCCCGAGGGCCAGCGCCGCCGCCACGCCGCGGCCGTCGGCGATGCCCCCGGCGGCGACGACGGGCACGTCGAGGTGGTCGACCAGGCGCGGGACCAGCGCGAACAGCCCGACCGACGTGGCCTCCGCGGCGGCCTGGTCGAACGTGCCCCGGTGCCCGCCCGCCTCCATCCCCTGCGCCACGACGACGTCCGCGCCCGCGTCCTGCGCGGCCAGCGCGTCGTCGAGGGTGGTGGCGCACGCGAACCAGGCGACGCCGGCGTCGTGCAGCCGCTCGACGTACTCCGGCTCGAACAGCCCCATGATCGACGAGACGGCTGTCGGCCGGGCCGCGAGCGCCGCCTCGCACTGCTCCGCGTACACCGGCGCGGGCCCGGCGGGCGGACCCGGCGTGCCGAAGCGCTCCAGGAACGCGGCGGCGGCCGCGATCCGCGCGGGGTCGTCGACGGGCTCGTCGGGCACCCAGAGGTTGAGCTGGAACGGCCCGTCGGACGCGGCCCGGAACTCCGCCGTCCACGCCGCGATCCGCTCCGGGGTGTCGAGGACGACCCCGGCCGCGCCCATCCCGCCCGCCCCGGCGACCGCCGCGGCGAGCGCGGGCGGGCAGGCCCCGGCCATCGGGGAGGACAGGATCGGCACCCGGAGGCCGTACCGGTCGCAGAACTCGGCCACGCGCGTCGGAGTCATGCGCCCGTCCTACACCGCGGGGCCGGCGACCGGGAGGCCGCCCGGCCGCCGTGACCATACTGGGCGACGTGCCCGACGACGCCCTGCTCACCAGCCTGCTGGCCGCGGTCCACTCCTCCCCCGACGACGTCCCGCTCCGGCTGCACGTCGCCGAGCTGCTCGCGGAGCGCGACCGCCTCCCCGAGGCGCTCTCCCAGGTGACCCACGCGCTGACCCGCGCGCCGGGCGACCCGGGGGCCGTCGCGCTGCTGCAGCGGCTGACGGCGGCGATCGCGCGGCCCGTGGAGCCGCCGCCGGCCCCGTCGACCGACGGTTTCGACTGGCAGCAGGCCGAGTCCCAGGTCGAGGACGTACCGGTCCCCGAGTTCGCGCACGAGCCGCACCCCGACCCCGTCACCGAGGACGTCGAGCGGCCGACGCTGCGCCTGGCCGACGTCGGCGGGATGGAGCACGTGAAGCAGCGCCTCGAGCTGGCGCTGCTGGGCCCGCTGCGCCACCCCGAGATGGCGAAGGCGTTCGGCACGAGCTCGTCGGGCGGCCTGCTGCTCTACGGCCCGCCCGGCTGCGGCAAGACCTTCATCGCCCGTGCGGTGGCGGGCGAGATGGGGGCGGCGTTCTACGAGGTCGGCATCTCCGACGTCCTCGACATGTACACCGGCTCCAGCGAGCGCAACCTCTCCGCCGTCTTCGACGCCGCCCGCCGCAACGCCCCCTGCGTGCTGTTCTTCGACGAGGTCGACGCCCTGGGCCAGAAGCGCTCGCACCTCACCCACTCCTCGAGCATGCGCAACACCGTCAACACGCTGCTCGCGGAGCTGGACGCGGGCCGCAACGAGGGCGTGTTCGTGCTCGGGGCCACCAACCACCCGTGGGACGTCGACAGCGCGCTGCGCCGCCCCGGGCGCTTCGACCGGATGCTGCTCGTCCTGCCGCCCGACGCCCCCGCGCGCGCCGCGGTCCTGCGCCACCACATGCGGGGGCGGCCCGTCGACGGGGTGGACGTCGAGCGGATCGTGCGCGCCACCGAGCACTTCTCCGGGGCCGACCTCGCGCACCTGTGCGCCACCGCCACCGAGCGCGCGCTGGCCGACTCGGTGCGCACCGGCACCCTGCGCCCGATCGGCCGGGCCGACTTCGACGCGGCGCTGCGCGAGGTGCGCCCGAGCACCGGGCCGTGGTTCGCCACCGCGCGCAACGTCGTCGCGTTCGCCAACACCGACGGCAGCTACGACGACCTGGCCGCGCACCTCAAGCAGAACCGCAGGCTGTGAGCGGTGCCGCAGGGCGGGTGGCGCAGCTGCGGGCGCTGCGCCGCCTCGACGACGCCGAGCGCGTCGCGCGGGAGGCGCTCGCCGGCGACCCGCAGGACCCGGCGCTGCTGACCGAGCTCGCCGCCGTCCTGCTCTCCGCCGCGCGCAACGCCGAGGGGCTCGCCGTCGCCGACGCCGCGGCGGCCGTCGCGCCGCAGGACGAGCGCGTGCACCGGATCCGCGGGGTGCTGCTCGCCCGGCTCGGGCGCCACGCCGAGGCGCTGCAGGCCGGGTACGCGGCCGTCAGCATCGCCCCGGACGAGCCGTTCGCCGCGCTCGGCTACGCCACCGTCCTGCAGATGGCCGGGCGCCTCGACGACGCCCAGCACGTGGCGCTGCGGGCCGTCGAGCTCGCGCCCGACGAGCCCTCGGCCCACCTGCGCCTGGCCGACATCGCCTCCGACCGCCGCGACGGCGCCACCGCCCGCCGCGCCTACGCCGAGACGCTGCGCCTGGACCCCGACAACGCCGCCGCGCGCCACGACCTCGCCGTGCTCGACCTGCGGGCCAACCGCCCGGCCGACGCGCTGCGCGGGCTCGTCGAGGCGGGCGCGATGGACCCGACGCAGCCGCTCGTGCTGCGCAACATCGGCGCGGTGGTCTGGCGGCTGGCGTGGGTGCTGCGGATCGTGCTGGTGGTGGCCGTGTTCGTCGTCGCGGGGGCCGGCGGCCGGGACCTGGCCGAGCCGTCGGCGGGGGTGCGGGTCGCGGCCGGGCTCGTGCTGGCCGTGGTGGCGTTCGCCTCCTGGCGCACCGTCCGCGACCTGCCCCCCAGCACCCGGCCCGCCACGCTGGCCGCGGTGCGCGCCGACCGCCCGCTCGCGTTCACCTGCGTCGCGCTGGTGGTGTGCGTGCTGCTGGTGGCGGCCGTGGCCGTCACCGGGATCGGGGTCCTCGCGGTGCTGGTGTGGATGGTGCTGGCGCTGCTCGCCGTGATCGGCGTCGTGGTCGGGCTCGCGCGGCGCGGGCGCGACGCGCGGTAGCGGGGGTCAGCGGGCGTCCTTCGCCCCGAAGTAGTCGCCGCCCTTGCGGGCCGGGTCGTCGGTGCCCCAGGACCGGCGCAGCGGGACGCGCTGCATCTGGGGGATGTGCTTGCGGCAGTGCACGTAGGCCTCCTCGACGTGCACCACCACCCAGCGCTCCGGGCGGCGGCCCGGCGCCGGGTCGTGCGGAACGCCCGGGTGCTCGGCGTGGAAGTCGGCGTCCTCGACGATCCGGGCGGTGCCGTTGACGTGCAGCCCGATCCGGTCGCGCTCGAAGTCGAGCATGAGCAGGCCGACGTGCGCGTTCTCCGAGATGTTGCCCAGGCTCGCGTGCACGCCGTTGCCGCGGTACTCCGGGTAGGCCAGCGTGCGGTCGTCGAGGACGGCGAGGAACCCGGGCGGGCCGGAGCGCAGGGAGGCGTCGCACTCGCCGCCGGCGTCGGACGTGGCGACGAACACCATCTCCATCCGACGGACGAACTCGACCATCGCGGGGAGCAGCCGGCCGCGCACCTGCTCGGCGTAGAACCGGTCGGCCCGCTCCTCCGTGCCGTAGGCGCACTGCAGGGCGTGCTCCCCCTCCGACCCGGGCTTCTCCGGTGGCCCGACCGGCACCGTGACCTCGGACGGGGCGCCCGCGGAGCGGCGGAGCAGGGCGGGATCGCGCGGTGTCACGCCCCCACCGTGCCATCCGCGCCCCTCTCCCGTCACGCACCGGGGACGTCGCCGGGTGGTGTCACCCCCCTGTCCGTGCTTTAGGCTGCCTCGTTAGCACCCCGCGTCACCGCTCCCCGACGCAGGACCCGCGAGTAGAGAGAGCCGGCTCCTGATGACCGCTGAACAGTTGCTCA
This sequence comes from Pseudonocardia broussonetiae, assembly GCF_013155125.1. NCBI lineage: Bacteria > Bacillati > Actinomycetota > Actinomycetes > Pseudonocardiales > Pseudonocardiaceae > Pseudonocardia > Pseudonocardia broussonetiae. Next base: position 1,828,742 of record NZ_CP053564.1, read on the forward strand.
CCGCCGATCTGCCCTCGGTCGGTGAGTCCCGCAGCGAGGCGTCCGGGATGGTCGAGGTCATCCGTTCGAGCTGGGCACTGGTCGAGCCGCAGGCCGAGAACGTGGGCCGGCACTTCTACGCCACGCTGTTCAGCCGCGCCCCCGAGACGCGCGACCTGTTCCCGGTCAACATGGAGGTCCAGCGCAGCCGCCTGCTGCGCGCGCTGGTCCACGTCGTGCAGATGGTCGACCAGCCCGACGACCTCGTGCCGTTCCTGGAGCAGCTGGGCCGCGACCACCGCAAGTTCGGCGTCCTCACCCAGCACTACGACGCCGTCGGCGGCGCGCTGCTGTCGGCCATCGGCGAGTTCGCGGGCGACGCCTGGACCCCGCCGGTCGAGAAGGCCTGGACCGACGCGTACGGCGTCGTCGCGAACGCGATGCGCACCGCCGCGCAGGCCGAGCGCGGCCCGGCGTCCTGGCTGGGCCGGGTCGTGTCGCACGAGCGCAAGGGCTGGGACCTCGCCGTCATCACGGTGCAGGCCAGCGAGCCGATCCCGTACCGGGCCGGCCAGTACCTCTCGGTCGAGACCCCGCAGCGCCCCCGGCTGTGGCGGTACCTCTCCCCGGCCAACGCCCCGCGCCCCGACGGCACGCTGGAGTTCCACGTCCGCGCCGTCAACAGCGGGTGGGTCAGCCGCGCGATCGTCGCGCACTCCCGGGTCGGCGACACCTGGCGCATCGGCCCCCCGATGGGGCGCATGAGCATCGACAAGGAGTCCGACCGCGACCTGCTGATGATCGCGGGCGGCACCGGGATGGCCCCGCTCAAGGCGCTGCTGGAGGAGCTGGCGGCGCAGCCGAAGCGGCCGCGCACGCAGGTGTTCGTCGGCGGTCGCTCGTGGGAGGACCTCTACGACTTCGCCGCGCTGCGCAAGCTGTCGTACTCCAACAACTGGCTCGACGTGATCCCCGTCGTGGAGTCCGACGAGGACGAGACGGGCGCCGAGCGCGGCACGCTGGCCGACGTCGTCACGCGCTACGGCGCCTGGGCCGACCACGACGTGCTGGTCTGCGGCTCGCCGGCGATGATCCGGGCCACGGTCTCGCGGATGCTGGTGGCGGGCACGCCGCTCGACCGCATCCGCTACGACCCGTTCACCATGGACTGAGCCGCCGGACCGGGCGCGGTACTACTTCCGGGGCTTCGGCCGCCACACGACGAGCGCCTGGTTGCGCTCCACGGGCACGAGGTCGCGCCGGTAGGAGGCGTGCACGCTCGCCGCGGTCTGCTCCACGGCCGCGCGCGCGGCCAGCAGCTCCCGCGCCTGCTCGTCGAGCCGGGTGCGCAGCTCGTCGACGAGCTGCTCCAGCTCGATGATGCGCTTGATCCCTGCGAGGTTGACGCCCTCCTCCTGGGAGAGCCGCTGCACCTCGCGCAGCAGCGCGATGTCGCGCGCGGAGTAGCGCCGCCCGCCGCCGGCCGACCGGCCGGGGCTCACGAGCCCCAGCCGGTCGTAGCTGCGCAGGGTCTGGGCGTGCAGTCCGGCCAGCTCCGCGGCCACCGAGATCACGAAGACCGGCTGGTCGGGGGACGTGCCGGGCGGCAGGTTCATCGCGCGCCCCGCAGCAGGTCGATGCGGGGGTCGAAGTCCTTCGTGGCCTCGGCGTAGGCCTGCAGGGCCTCGGTGGCCCGGTCGTCGAGCGAGCCGGGCACCGCCACCTCGACGGTGACCAGCAGGTCGCCCTTCGAGGTCTTGCGCTCCACCCCGCGCCCCTTGACGCGGAACGTGCGCCCCGACGCCGTGCCCGGCGGGATCCGCAGGGACACCGTCGACTCCAGCGTCGGCACCGTCAGCGTGCTGCCCAGCACCAGCTCGGGGTAGGTGACGGGCACGGTGAGCGTCAGGTCGTCGGCGTTCCGGGCGGAGCGCCCGAACAGCCGGTGCGGCGTGACGTGCACCGTGACGTAGAGGTCGCCCGCCGGGGCGCCGCCCCGGCCGGGCTCGCCCTGGCCCTTGAGCCGCACCTTGTTGCCGTCGGCCACGCCCGCGGGGACGCGGACCGTGATCGACCGGGTGCGGGTGCTGACACCGTCGCCGCCGCACTCGGGGCACGGGTCGTCGATCAGCCGGCCGGTGCCGCGGCAGTCGCGGCAGGGCTCGCTGAACGCGAACGCGCCCTGGCTGCGGCTGACCAGGCCGACGCCGTCGCAGGTCGGGCACCGGCGGGGCGTGCTGCCCGGCTTCGCGCCCGTGCCGCCGCAGCGGTCGCAGCGGCCCGGCGAGGAGAGCCGGATCGGCACGTCGGCGCCGCGGACGGCCTGCACGAAGTCGATCCGGAGCTCGGTCTCGACGTCGGCGCCGCGGCGGGCCCCGGAGGAGGCCCCGCCGCCCCGCCCGGCCTGCTGGCCGAACAGGCCGCCGAAGATGTCGCCGAGACCGCCCGCCCCGCCCGCGCCCTGCTGGGCGAAGATGTCGTTCAGGTCGAAGCCCTGGGCGCCACCACCGGGGAAGCCCCCGCCGCCGAAGCCGCCGGGGATGCCCCCGCCGGCGAACAGCGCGCGCGTCTCGTCGTACTCCTTGCGCTTCTTGTCGTCCGAGAGCACTCCGTAGGCCTCGGACACCGACTTGAAGCGGGCCTCGGCCTTCGGGTCGCCGGGGTTGGCGTCCGGGTGCAGCTCGCGGGCGAGCTTGCGGTACGCCTTCTTGATGTCCTCGGCGGGGGCGTCGGACGAGACGCCCAGCTCACGGTAGAAGTCCTTCTCGATCCAGTCGCGCTGAGTCATCCCGCCTCCTCTCGTCTACTGCTCGGTGCTCTCGGTGCCGGTGCTCCCGGCCGGCTCGGGCTCCGGGTCCTGGGCGGGCGCCGCCGGGTCCGGGGCCTGGTCGACGACGGTGACCATCGCCGGCCGCAGGACGCGGTCGGCGATGCGGTAGCCGCGGCGCAGCACCGACGACACCACCGTGACCGTCGGCCCGGTGACGTCGCCGCTCTCGTGCTGCACGGCCTCGTGCACCGACGGGTCGAACAGCTCCCCGTCGGACCCGAACGGCTCCAGCCCCTGCTTCTGCGCCACCGAGACGACCTTGTCGGCCACCGACTTGAACGGGCCGGTGAGGTCGCCGTGGGAGGCGGCGCGGTCGATGTCGTCGAGAACGGTGAGGAGCTCGGACACGAACTGCACCCGGGCCCCCACCAGCACGGACTCGCGGTCGCGGTCGACGCGGCGCCGGTAGTTGGCGTACTCCGCGCTGATCCGCTGCAGGTCGGCGGTGCGCTCGGCCACCTCGGCGGCGAGCTCCTCGACCCGGGGGTCGAGGCCGGTGTCGGTCACGGTGACGTCCTCCTCCTCCACGGGCTCCTCCACGGGGGCAGCACCCCCGGGCGAGTCGTCCTCGCCCGGGGTGCGCACCTCACCGGTCTCCGGGTCGATCCGGCGCCGGTCCCGGACCACGACCCGCTCCTGCTCCTGCTCGGAGTTGCGGTCGTGGTCGGTCACTTCTCGCTCTTCTCCTCGTCGACGATCTCGGCGTCCACGACGTCGTCGTCCGCGTCGGCCTGCGCCTGGGCTCCGTCGGCACCGGGGGCGTCACCGGCCGCGGCGTCCTGCTGGCCGTACAGCGCGGCGCCCAGCTTCTGCGACTCCGTGGCGAGCTTCTCCGAGGAGGCCTTGATCGCGTCGACGTCGGTGCCCTTGAGGGCCTCCTGCGTCTCGGTGATCGCGGCCTGCACGCCGTCCTTGACGTCGGCGGGCAGCTTCTCGTCGTTCTCCTTGAGGAACTTCTCCGTCTGGTAGACCAGCGACTCCGCCTGGTTGCGGACCTCGGCCTCCTCGCGGCGCTTGCGGTCCTCGTCGGCGTGCTGCTCGGCCTCGCGCATCATGCGGTCGATCTCGTCCTTGCCCAGGGCGGACCCACCGGTGATCGTCATGTCCTGGCTCTTGCCGGTGCCCTGGTCCTTGGCCGAGACCTTGACGATGCCGTTGGCGTCGATGTCGAAGGACACCTCGATCTGCGGCACGCCGCGGGGCGCGGGCGGCAGCCCGGTCAGCTCGAACATGCCGAGCTTCTTGTTGTAGGCCGCGATCTCGCGCTCGCCCTGGAACACCTGGATCTGCACGGACGGCTGGTTGTCGTCGGCCGTCGTGAAGATCTCCGACCGCTTGGTCGGGATCGTGGTGTTGCGCTCGATGAGCTTGGTCATCACGCCGCCCTTGGTCTCGATGCCCAGGGACAGCGGGGTGACGTCGAGCAGCAGGACGTCCTTGACCTCGCCGCGCAGCACGCCGGCCTGCAGGGCGGCGCCGACGGCGACGACCTCGTCCGGGTTGACGCCCTTGTTGGGCTCCTTGCCGCCGGTGAGCTCCTTCACCAGGGTGGTGACGGCCGGCATGCGGGTGGAGCCGCCGACGAGCACCACGTGGTCGATCTGGCCGACCGAGATGCCGGCGTCCTTCACGACCTGGTTGAAGGGGTTGCGCGTGCGGTCGAGCAGGTCGGAGGTGATCCGCTCGAACTCCGAGCGCGACAGCGTCTCGTCGAGGAACAGCGGGTTCTTGTCCGCGTCGACCGTGATGTAGGGCAGGTTGATCGTGGCCGTGTTCTGGCTCGACAGCTCGATCTTGGCCTTCTCCGCGGCCTCGCGGAGCCGCTGCATCGCCATCTTGTCCTTGGTCAGGTCGATGCCCTGGCTGTTCTTGAACTTGTCGACGAGCCAGCTGATGACGCGCTCGTCCCAGTCGTCGCCACCGAGGTGGTTGTCGCCGTTGGTGGCCTTGACCTCGACCACGCCCTCGCCGATCTCCAGCAGCGACACGTCGAACGTGCCACCACCGAGGTCGAACACGAGGATGGTCTGGTCGGTGCCGCCCTTGTCGAGGCCGTACGCGAGCGCGGCCGCGGTGGGCTCGTTGACGATGCGCAGCACGTTGAGGCCCGCGATCTGGCCGGCCTCCTTGGTGGCCTGGCGCTGGGCGTCCTCGAAGTAGGCGGGGACGGTGATCACCGCGTCGGTGATCTCCTCACCCAGGTAGGACTCGGCGTCGCGCTTGAGCTTCTGCAGCACGCGCGCGCTGATCTCCTGGGCGGAGTACTTCTTGCCGTCGATGTCGTCGGTGGCCCAGCCCGTGCCGATGTGGCGCTTGACCGACCGGATCGTCCGGTCGACGTTCGTCACGGCCTGGTTCTTCGCCGACTGCCCGACGAGCACCTCGCCGTTGCGGGCGAAGGCCACCACGGAGGGGGTGGTGCGCGCACCCTCCGAGTTGGCGATGACCGTCGGCTCGCCGCCTTCCAGGACGGCGACGACGGAGTTGGTGGTCCCGAGGTCGATCCCGACCGCACGAGCCATGGTGGTTGCCTCCGTGATGTGGTGCTTGCGTTGGTTCGACTCAAGTCTGCCACGGGCTGTCCACTCGGGGTTGAGTGGCCCGCGCTCAACTTGCTCAGTCGTCCCAACGGACGGAGTCGGGGAGTTGTTCCCCGGCCGCTAGAGGGGCTCGGCGGGACGGGGCGGGACGCGGCCGCCCGACACCCGGGGCAGCGGGTCGTCGACGGGGGCCAGCACGCGGTGCGACGCCGGGTCGGCGACGGGCTCGTCGCGGGCGTCGCGGTACTCGAGCTCGCCGTCGGGGCCGAGGTCGGCGACGTAGCCGACCGCGGCGAGCTGCTCCTCGTCGAGGTCGGTGAGCAGCTCCCAGCGGCTGGGGACGACCTGGTAGTCGGGCCAGGGGAGGTCGCCGTAGGCGTCGTGCAGGTCGGCCAGCAGGCCGACGAACACCTGCTGCCAGCGCAGCGGCATCGACTGCGCGAGCGACCGCGGCACGACGATGTGGTCCTCGGTCGCTCCGCGGGCGGGGCGGTCGAGGTAGTCCGCCACCGGCGTCGTGGAGGCCGGGGCGGGGGGATCGGTGGGCATCGCTTCTCCTGGCTGCGTGCGACGTGCCCCTCCACTGTCCCAGAGGGTTCAGGCCCGGTTCGGGGTGGTTCCCGGGCGTGTGACGACGGCGACGAGCTCGCGGAACTCGTAGGGCACCGGACGCACCCGGACGAACTCCCCGGTGTAGGGCGCCTCAACCATCTGCCCGTCGCCCATGTAGAGCGCCACGTGGTGGATCGTGCGCGGGTCGGACGGGTCGGTGGCGTAGAACAGCAGGTCGCCGGGCTGGGCCTGGTCGATCGGGACGTGTCCGCCCGCGTAGAACTGCTGGCGCGACACCCGCGGCAGGTTGATCCCCGCCGCCTGGAACGCGCGCAGCATCAGCCCCGAGCAGTCGTAGCGGTCGGGCCCGGTGCCGCCCCACAGGTAGGGCTTGCCGACCTCGGCCAGCGCGAACGCGATCGCCGTGCCCGCCGCCCCCTCGGCGAGCACCGCGGTCCGTCCGCAGCCCGCGGGGTCGGCGACGTCGGCCAGGCCCTCCACGAGCTCGGCGGCCAGCCCCTCCCACTTGGCGTAGGCGTTGGGGAAGGCCGAGCGCTGCACGGTCTGCGCGGCCACGGTGACGGGCATGGCGTCCCAGCCCGGCACCTCCAGCAGCCGCTCGATGAAGATCGTCGTGCTGTAGACGGGGTCGGTGACCTGGGCCGGGCTCCCCCAGCCCTGCGACGGGCGCTGCTGGAACAGCCCGAGGGAGTCCCGGTCGCCGTAGTCGATGTTGCGCAGCGTCGACTCCTGCATCGCCGTCGCCAGCGCCACCAGCCAGGCGCGCGGCGGCGCCCCCATCTCCCGCGCGACGCCGATGATCGTGGCCGCGTTGGCCCGCTGCTCCTCCGACAGCGTGTCGGCGGTCGCGCCGGCCCGGCCCGACACCGGCGCGACCCCGCCGCGCAGCCCGGCGTCGCAGGCGAGCGAGGACGCCCCGGACTGCCCGCCCCCGCCGTTGACGGTGAACGCGATCAGGCTGACGACGAGCACCAGGCCCAGCGCGGCGAGCACCGCCACGGCGGGCACGAGCAGGCGCACCGGGCGGAGCAGACGCACGTCAGGCCGCCCGGTCGTAGTCGGCGACGCGCCAGACGCCGTCCTCGGTGAGCACGACGAGGACCAGCAGCGTGAGCGCGTCGGTCTGCACGGCGACGTCGACCGACCCGGCGGCGACCCGCTGCGCCGACGGCGCCCCGGTGACGCGGGTGGCCGGCACCGCCGACGGGTCGACGGTGGCGAGCACGCCCAGGTACTCGTCGGTCGTGAGCGGCCGCAGCCCCTCCAGCCACTGCGCGGGCGGGGTGCCGTCGGGCGGGCGGACCCAGGCGGCGGCCCACTGCGCGGCCACGTCCAGGGCGGCCGCCGGGGCGCTCGACACCGGCAGCGGGCTGGGCGTCAGGTCGGGCACCGGGGGCAGTGCGGTCGGGGTCGGGGTGCGCGGGGCGCTCGCCTGTCCCGTGGTCTGCGGGGCGCGCGTGCCCGACGTCGTCGACGGCGCGGCGGTCGGGGCGGGCTCGGGCGCCACCCGCCCCAGCACCGTGCTGACGGCGAGCACCACCGCGAGCAGCACCGCCGCGGACAAAGCGAGCCGGGCGGGGGAGCGCAGCGGCCACTGCCAGATCGCCCGGTAGGCCGCAGCGCGGCCGCGCGGGGACCTAATCGGCACGGCCACCGCCCGTGCGGTCGTAGACGGGGCCGGAGAACCCGCGCGCCGGCGGGCGGTAGATGCGGTAGACGGGGACGCCGTCGACGATCTCGGCCTGCACCGGGCGGGCGGCGCCCGGGCGCCGCGGGGTGGAGTCGGGACGCCGGTAGATCGTGCGGTCGTCGACCTCGCCGGGCTCGGACCAGCGCGGGACCGCCCCCGCGCCGCCGACGCCGCCGCCGCCCCCGGGCAGCGCGGGACGCCGTGCCCCGGGCACCAGCGTGGGCGTGGACGGGATCTCGATCTCGGTCCGGGGCCGGGTGACGCGCTCCGCGGTGGCCCGCACCCGCATCGGCGCGTCGGCCTCGGGGCGGGGGCCGCCGGGGTAGGACGCGCCGGCCGCGGCGCCGCGGCGCTCGTCCCACCAGCGCGACTGCCGGTCGTCCTCGGGGCCGCCGCGCACCCGCTGCCACACCCGCGACATCGGGCCGGAGCCCGCGCCGGGCACGATCCCGCCGAACTGCTCGCGGGTGAGCGACACCATCGACACCAGCCGGCGGAACGGCCGCGCCACGGCCCACAGCACCACCGTGACGACGCCGGTGACGAGCAGCGCGAGCCACAGGTCGATGCCCGAGTCCGGGCGGAACAGGGACACGACCAGCAGCGCGTGCAGGCCGGCAAGGGCACCGACGACGAGCGTGTTGACGATCGCCGCCCCGCCGACGCGCAGCAGCGCGGGCAGGATCTCGGGCTTGAGCACGGCGACGACGGCGATGGCGGGGGCCGTCATCACCATGAGCCGCAGCACCAGCATCGCGACCAGCACCAGCACCTTGGACAGCAGCTGGAACAGCGCGATGCACAGCGCCTGCACGACCGCGAGGATCCCGGCGCCGGTGCGGCTGCCCGCCTCGCCGGTGAAGTAGGGGTAGCGGTCGCCCATCCGCTCGCCGATCGCGGCGAAGTCGTTCTTCTTCTGCTCGGCGAGCTCGAGGGTGTCGCGCCCCTCGGCGATCTCGGCCTTGGTGAAGGTCTGCGCGCGCAGCAGGTCGCGCCCCAGCTCCTGGGCCTGCGGGACGTCGGGCGAGCCGAACTCGCCGCGCAGCCAGTTCTGGTAGATCACGTTGTCGACGAGCACCGTCGGCAGGGTGTCGCGGTTGCCCAGCCCGACCTGGTCGAGGAAGCCCTCCTGCATCGACGTGACGCCGTCGAGCAGCAGGCCGTCGGCGGCCTTGGCCCAGTCGACGGGCGTCAGGTACGCCGCGGAGCCGACGACGAGCGCCACCACCGCGAACGCCCCCCGCCGGGCCTGCTGCGCGAGGTCGCCGCGCAGCGCCAGCAGCAGCAGGACCACCGCGAGCACGGCGAGGACGGGGCCGATGAACGTGCTGAACACCGCGTCGTACATCGCGGTGGTGCCGGCGGTGATGAGGTCGTCGAGCGGGGAGAGCAGCTCGCCGCCGTCGGCGATGAGGTAGTGCGACCAGTTGACGCCGCCGACGGTGAACTTGGCGACGTTGAACGCCTGGTTGCCCATCCACGTGTCGGTGGTGCTGGCCGGGTTGAACACGGCGGCGCCGGCGCAGCCCAGGTCGTAGTTGTGCCAGATCAGCCCGGCGTAGCCGACCTCGTCGTAGACGCTGCCCGGCTCGCCGACGCCGTAGACCGGCGGGTCGAGGGACCCCACCAGCCCGGTGCCGGGCCGGTCGGGCTCCGGCGACTCCTTGCAGTCGAGTGGCTGCGCCATCGCGGGGGACCCGATCAGCACCGAGCCGCCGACCAGCGCGGTGACGACGAGCAGGGCCGCGCGCCGCGAGCGCGGGCGCTCCCCGCGGGTCGCCCTGCGCCGTCGATGGGCCGCGGCCAGCAGGGCGGCGACGATCACCAGCCCCACCGGCAGGAGCCCCGCCGGTGCACCGGTCACCGCACGACCCCCCCGGTGGGCCGGACGCGGTCGGCGTCGTCGAGGTCGTCGGCGAAGCCCTCGTCGAGGACGTCGTCGTCGGAGAGCTCGTCGTAGCCGCCGCGGGGCAGGTCCTCGGCGACGATCTCGCCGGACAGGACCGGCGGCGGCTCGTCGGGCGCGCGGACCGCCGCCTGCGCCACGGGCACCCCGCGGGCGGAGACGCGGCTCGCGTCGGGGTTGGTGTCCAGCGCGGCCCGGACGTGCTCCAGGTGCGGGGCCTCCAGGTCGATCCGGATCTTCTCGACGCCGCCGTGGCCGTCGGCGAAGACGAACTGGCGCGGCGTGTCGTCGGGCCGGTCGTCGTGGCGCGGGCGGGGCGAGAGCGTGCCGAGCATCTGCTCGTAGCCGACGCCGGTGGGCACCTTGAGCAGGCGCAGGGCCTCGTCCTGCGCCTCGCCGTCGTCGGTGCGCCCGACGAACACGGCGTTGACCAGCGACGCGAACCCCGACACCCGCAGCAGGTCGCCCGCGAGCTGCGAGGCGAACAGCGCGCGCACGTTGAACTTGCGGGAGTCGCGGGCGAGCCGGTCGATGAGCACCTTGCCGGTGGGCACCTGCGAGAGGAAGTGCGTCTCGTCGAGCGCGACGCCCTTGCGCAGGTTGCGGTCGGCCTCGTAGATCGTGCGCTGGGTGAGCCAGGACGCGAGGTTGAGCAGCTCGACGGCGAGCGACTCGCCGTCGGTCCACTCCTCGCGCGGGCTGCCCGGCCGCGGCAGCGTCATGCCCTGCATCGTCAGGACGGTGAGCCGGTAGTCGCGCTCGTCCTGCCACGGGTCGTCGCGGGTGGTGTCGGGGAACAGCAGCGCGGCCTGGGGGAGCTCGCGGCGCTCCTCGAGGAAGTCGGCCACGACCCCGGCGTGCTCCTCGCCGTCGCGGGCGTGGCGGCGCAGGGCGTCGATGACGAGCCCGGGGTGGCGGTCGTTGGCCCCGCCCACCTCGCGGACGGCGCGCAGCAGCACGATCCGGGTGTGCGGCAGCCGGGAGATGTCGTAGGGCAGCAGTCCGGTCAGCACGTCGAGGACGAGCCGGCGTCTCGTGGCGGCGGCGAGGCTGCGCTCGCGGCGCCACGCCCGCTCGGGGTCCTCCTCGTCGGCGAAGTGGTCGGGCCGCGGCTCGGCGACGACGCGGTAGGGGTTGAGGATGCCGGGGTCGGCGCGCAGCAGGTTGATGTGCCGGCTGAACGGCGCGAGCTCGGGCAGGCGGGTCAGCTCGGCGAGCGGGCCCGACGGGTCGAGCACCGTCCAGCGCGCGCCGGAGCGCAGCGTCTTGTAGACGATCAGGCCGGTGAGGAACGACTTGCCCGACCCCAGCCCGCCGACGACGGCGGTCAGGCCGGACGAGCGGCGCACCTCCTGCGCGAGCCACGGGTCCCACGCCACGGGACGGCGGGTGGCGGTGCAGGTCTCGCCGATCATGATGCCGCGGCGGTCGCCCACGCTGGCCGTGGCCGCCGGGACGGCCGCGGCCGCCCAGGTGACCGAGCCGCGCCTGCGGTAGGCGGTGGAGGCCAGCGGCTCGCCCGGGATGAACTCCCGCGCGTACTTGTACTGCGCCTCGGGGTGCTCCATCTGCACCTTGGGGCGGTAGACGTCGAGCACCTGCTGGGCGCGGCTGACGGCCTCCGCCTCGTCCTTGCCCGACACCGCGACCCGCCACCAGCCGTACAGGCGGGTGTTGAGCTGGGTGAGCCCGGACGTCAGCTCGTCCTCGACCTCGAGGACCCGGTCGGCCTGGCGCGCGAGCGACATCGGCGGGTCGAGGTCGTGGTCGTGGGTGTAGTGCCGGATCTGGGAGCGGACCTTGCCCATCTGCCGCTGCAGCTCGCCCGCCACCTCCTCCGGGCGCCGGACGTAGATCCGCGCCGACCACTCCACCGGGAACGGGAGGCGGTCGGAGTGCTGCATCCACGGGTCGTCGACCTCGGGGATGCGCAGGCCCTCCATCAGCCCGACCGACAGCACGGCGACGTTGCGCTGCACCGTCTGCGAGCGGATGCGCCCGACCACCTTCACGGTGGGGGCGTAGGGCTCCTGGTGCATGTCGACGCCGTCGGTGAAGCCCGCGAGGTCCTCGGTCTCCCAGCGCGACACCCCGCCGGGGACGACCGACAGCGTGCGCGGTGCGGGCAGCCCGAGCGCGCAGGAGCGCTGCATGAGCCACGCGACGTCGTCGGGCCGCGCCGGGATGGCGTCGAGCCCGCTGCCCGCCACCAGCTCGTCGATGTGGGCGACCTCGGAGTCGAGCGCGGCCAGCTCGGCGCGCACCGCGGCGGGCGCGATGCGCTCCAGCACGGGGGCGGCGGCGTCGACCCAGCGGTCGAGCATCCCGCGACCGGAGACCTCGACGCCGAGGAAGACCTCCTTGTCGCTCATCGACAGGCCCATGAGGTGGCGCTGCTCGCCCTCGAGGAAGCCGTCCCAGCCGAGGGCGCCGGCGACGTCGGGCATGCGGCCGAGCGCGTTGTTGTCGAACGACTCGGCCCACATGTGCACCGGGTACGGGCGCGTGGTGACGCGCAGGTGCAGCCAGCGGCCCTGCAGCTCGCCGAGCTGCGCCGCGATCTGGCGGATCAGCACCTCGCGCTGGGAGTCGGAGCGGAAGCTCCAGGCCTGCGCGGCGAGCCGGTACCAGGCCATGACCTGCGTGCTGGTGCGCGTCAGGTGGCCGTCGATCGAGCGCAGCGCGATGTCGGGGGTGTACTTCGGCAGGCCGGACTCCCCGGCGAGCGCGCGTCTTCGACGGCGGCGCGGCTCGTCGGAGGAGGCGCGGGCCGCGTCACGCCGCGCCACGCCGGCGACCTCCCCTGCGACGCGGCCGGGCCGTGACGGCCGGCCCGGTGCGGACGTGCCCGGAGCGCACGGCGCCGCCGGCCACGGCGGTGCTGGCCCGTGGACCCCGCACCTCGTGGCCGAACAGCGACACGACCTGGCCCAGCGGGCGCTCGTAGTCGATGCGCTGGCCCAGGAAGCGGGTGACCAGCACGGTGATGACCAGCGCCCAGGCGACGGAGAAGAAGTCGAGCCCGATGCCCAGGCGACGCTGGACGAACATCACGAGGATCATCGTGAGCAGGCCGACGCCGTAGGAGACGTAGCGGGCCCGCCACGGGAACGTGGCGCGCGGTGGCCCGAGCCAGACGGAGTCGACCCGGTACACCTCGTCGTCGGTGCGGACGAGCACTCCCGTCACCCCGTGAGGAGGCTGGCCAGGAAGCTGCCGATCTGCGGGCCGTTGCCCGACACCGCGATCCCGAGCGCGACCAGCCCGATGATGAGTCCGACGCTGCGGCGGGCGACGCCGGCGTTGTCGCCGCGCCCTCCGATCCACAGCAGGATCACGGCGATCCCGAGGAGCACGAGCGGAACCACGTTCTCCTGGATCCAGGTCTGCAGACCCCCGGTACCCACTCCACCCTGCGCGAGGGCGAGCAGTTCTGGGTCCATCACGGTGACTCCTCCGACGATCGTGGACGTCACGTGGTCGCGTGGCCACGGGCGTGCACGTCCGAGTGCGGGCAGGCGGTGCCGTTCGGCACAGCTCTGCTCCGAGTGAAACACGAGCTGCAGGGGCAAGCCTAGAGTGCGCGCCCGGTTACGGCCCGTCCGGGCGCGCGCCGTTCGCGCGGGCACACACGGATCTCACCGAACGCGGCCGGGTGCGCTCCCGCGGCCCGCCGTTCGGCGGTACCCCGTGCGGCTCCGTGTGCGGGTCGCTCCTCCGATCCGGTGCGAGCCTTCTCACTCGCGGCGCGGCCTCCCGAGGTCGCGGCGTCCGGTTACCGCTGGGTAGGTTGTAGGCCGGTCCGGACACCGTCGGAGCAGGTGGCGGCGGGCTAGTCTGCTGCGCGAGGTCCGCGATCCACCACTCGCGGACCAGTCCTGGGAGGAACACCCGTGGTTGTGAGACTGATCATCGGCCTGGCGATGACGGTGATCGCGTTGGCGGTCTCCGGCCGCCGCGCGTTCTGGATCTACAAGCTGATCTCGTCGGGTCAACCGGCCCACGACCGCACCGACGGGTTGAACCAGCGGATCCGGGCGCAGTTCGTCGAGGTGTTCGGCCAGCGCAAGCTGTTGAAGTGGTCGGTGCCCGGTCTGGCGCACCTGTTCACCTTCTACGCCTTCGTGATCCTGGCCTCGGTGTACCTGGAGGCCTACGGAGCGCTGTTCGACCCGGAGTTCGCGATCCCGTTCATCGGGCGCTGGCCGGTGCTGGGGTTCCTGCAGGACACGATCGCGGTGCTGGCGCTGATCTCGCTGGGCGTGTTCTCGGTGATCCGGCTGCGCAACGCCCCCGAGCGCAAGGCGCGGGCGTCGCGGTTCTACGGCTCGCACACCAACGGTGCGTGGCTGATCCTGTTCATGATCTTCAACGTGCTGTGGACGATGTTCCTGTTCCGCGGTGCGGCCTCGGCGCTGGGCTACCTGCCCTACGAGTCGGGGGCGTGGGCGTCGATCGGGGTGGGCAACCTGTTCGCCGGGTTGTCCGAGCCGACGCTGCACGTGCTGGAGAGCGTGGGGCTGCTGCTGCACATCGGCGTGATGCTGGTGTTCACGGTGATCATCGCCTACAGCAAGCACCTGCACATCTTCACCGCGCCGATCAACGTCTCGGCCAAGCGCTTCCCCAAGGCCCTGGGCCCGCTGCCGGCGATGGAGTCGAACGGCAAGAAGATCGACTTCGAGGACCCGGGCGAGGACGACGTGTTCGGCCGCGGGAAGATCGAGGACTTCACGTGGAAGGGCATGCTGGACTTCGCGACCTGCACCGAGTGCGGTCGCTGCCAGTCCCAGTGCCCGGCGTGGAACACCGGCAAGCCGCTGTCCCCGAAGCTCGTGATCATGGACCTGCGCGACCACATGCTGGCCAAGGCGCCGTACATGATCGGCGGCAAGGACATGCCCGAGGAAGGCGGCATCGACTTCCAGGCGGGGTTCTCCGACGACAGCTACCACGGGGTCCCCGAGTCCGGGTACGAGCGCGTGCGCGGGTCGGGTCCGGAGCAGGCCGCGCGTCCGCTGGTCGGCACCGCGGAGCAGGGCGGGGTGATCGACCCCGACGTGCTGTGGTCGTGCACCACCTGCGGGGCGTGCGTGGAGCAGTGCCCGGTCGACATCGAGCACGTCGACCACATCGTCGACATGCGCCGCAACCAGGTCCTGATCGAGTCGGAGTTCCCCTCCGAGCTCGGGGTGCTGTTCAAGAACCTGGAGAACAAGGGCAACCCGTGGGGGCAGAACCAGCGCGAGCGCCTGGACTGGACCAAGAAGCTCGACTTCGAGGTCAACGTCTTCGACGGCGAGCTGGCCCCCGAGGTGGAGTACCTGTTCTGGATCGGGTGCGCGGGGGCGTTCGACGACGGGCAGAAGAAGACGGTGCAGGCCACCGCGGAGCTGCTCAAGCGGGCCGGGGTCGAGTACGTGGTGCTGGGCCCGGAGGAGACCTGCACCGGTGACCCGGCGCGCCGCTCGGGCAACGAGTTCCTGTTCCAGATGCTGGCCCAGCAGAACGTCGAGGTCCTCAACGCGGTGTTCGAGGGCCGCGAGGCCGGCACCCGCAAGATCGTCACGACCTGCCCGCACTGCCTGAACACCCTGGGTCGGGAGTACCCGCAGCTCGACGGTCACTACGAGGTCGTGCACCACACCCAGCTGCTCAACAAGCTCGTCCGCGAGGGCAAGCTCGTGCCGGTCGCCGCACCGGATGCCGACACGGCTGCGCCGGTCACCTACCACGACCCGTGCTACCTGGGCCGGCACAACGAGGTCTACGAGGAGCCGCGCGAGCTCATCGGCGCCGTCGCGACGCTGACCGAGATGCCGCGCCACGCCGACCGCTCGATGTGCTGCGGCGCGGGCGGTGCGCGGATGTGGATGGAGGAGCGGATCGGGCAGCGGGTCAACGTCAACCGCACCGAGGAGGCCCTGGCCACCCTCGGAGCAGGTGCTCCCTCGGAGACGACGCTCAACGACACCGGCGCGAACGAGCAGACCAGCGGCGTGAAGGGTTCCGACGGCGCCGCCGCCGGCGGCACCATCGCCGTGGGCTGCCCGTTCTGCAAGACGATGCTGTCCGACGGGCTCACCCAGAAGCAGGGCGAGGGCGCCGGGGAGAACGTCCAGATCCAGGACGTCTCCCAGATGCTGCTCACCGCGGTCAAGCGCGGCGACAGCGCCACCAACGGCCACTCCGCCCACGGCTCCTCGACGAACGGATCCACGTCGAACGGCACCGCGCCGGCGAAGGAGCCCGCGGAGGAGCCCGCCACGGGCGACGCGCAGAGCTGAGCACGGCCGACCGGCGGGGGCCGGCCCGGGACCTCCCGGGCCGGCCCCCGCCGTCGTCGGTCAGGACGGGGACGCGCAGGCGGTGAACGCGGTGACCACGTAGCTCTGGCCGGTCGGTTCCCGCCCCACGGTCAGGACGCCGAGCTGCGGCCCGGCCGGGGCGGCGTCCTCCCAGGTCAGCGCGCAGGCGTCGACGACGAGGCCGTCGGCGCGCTCCATCGTGGGGGCCTGCGCGTCGGCGTACTCGTTGCGGTCGACGATCTCCGCGGTCACGGTCCGCACCGCGGTGAGGCAGTCGGGCGCGCCCACGGACGCGACGAACGCCGTGCGGGCGGGCGCGGCGAGCAGGTTGTCGCACACCGCCCCGGGCGCCTCGGGACGGTCGCCGTAGGCGATGCGGTTGAGCAGCGTCGGCAGCAGCCGCGTGGGCGCCGGGACGCCCTGCAACCCCTTGCTCTCCTCCTGCGTGCGCGCCTGCTCCTGCGCCGTCACCTGCGCCTCCTGCGCGCTGACCCAGGCGTACGCCGCACCGCTGAGCAGGCACAGCACCCCGCCGACGGCGGCGAGCCGCCAGGCCGGCAGCCGCAGCAGGCCGGCGACGAGCACGCCGATGCTCGCGGCCAGAGCCCACGCCCACGGCGTCGTCGACAGCATCAGCCCCGCGACGACGACGAGCCCGCCCAGCGGCCACACCCACCGCCCGAGCAGCCGGTCGACGCGCAGCAGCGCCAGCAGCACCAGCACCGCGACGCCCGCGAGCCACGGCCACGGCGACCACCCGGAGAACGGCGTCAGCAGCAGCGCGGTGGCCCCGACCCCGAGGCTCGCGGTGCCGTAGGGCGTGCGGGTCAGGCGCTTCCAGACGACCTGGGCGCGCGAGGGCGGCGGGTCGGCGGGCGGGGGGCCGACGGGCGGAGGACCGGCCGGGGCCGGGTCGACCGGCGCCGGGGGCGGGGCGGGCGTCCACGGGACCGGCGGGCCCCCGGGGGTGCTGCGCGGCTCGTCCATCGCTCGCCGACAGTACTGGCCGGGCCCCCTCGACCGTCAGAGCCAGCCGTGGTCGCGCGCCCGGGCCACGGCGTCGGAGCGGTTGCCCGCGCCGAGCTTGTGCATCGCCGAGGACAGGTAGTTGCGGACGGTGCCGGGCGAGAGGTGCACGCGCTCGGCGATCTCGGCGGCGGTGCTCGAGGGGTCGACGTGGCGCAGGACGTCGAGCTCCCGGTCGGTGAGCGGGCAGTCCTCGGTCATCAGCGCCGTCATGGCCAGGTCCGGGTCGACGTAGCGGCCGCCGCGGTGCACGCGCCGGATGACGTCGGCGAGCACCGTGGCCGGCGCGCTCTTCGTGACGAACCCGGCGGCGCCCGCGGCCAGCGCGCGGCGCAGCACGCCGGGCCGGGCGTGGCGGGTGAGGATGATGCAGCGCGTGCCGGGCTCGTGGGTGGCCACCCACTGCGCGACCTCGGCGCCGTCGCGCCCGGGCATCTCGACGTCCAGCACGGCGACGTCGGGCCGGTGCTCCCGTACCGCGGCGACGGCCTCGTCGCCGGTGCCGGCCTCGCCCACGACCACCAGGTCGGGCTCCAGGCCCAGCAGCGCGCCGACGGCACCGCGCGTGAGCGACTCGTCGTCGGCGAGGACCACGCGGATCGCGCTCACCGCGCACCCGCGGGCAGGGACGCGTCGATCCGGAACGTGCCGTCGCCCGCCGGGCCGGCGGCGAGGCGTCCGGCGTGCTCGTCGAGGTAGCGGCCGAGCGAGGCGAGCCCCGTGCCCGGGTCGGCGTCGTCGGTGGGCAGCGCCCCGTCGTTGACGACGACGAGCCGCGCGGCGTCGCCGTCGACGTCGATCTCGATGGTGCAGTGGCTGGGCTCGGCGTGCCGCAGGACGTTGGTCATCGCCTCGCGCAGCACGCGGCCGAGCACGGTGCGAGCGGTCGGGCCGACGGCCGCCGGGTCCCCGTGCACGACGAGGGTGATGCCCGACGACCCGAGCACCGCCCGCGCGCCCGCGAGCTCGGTGACCAGGTCGATCGTGCGGGTGTCGCGGACCAGCGAGCGCACCTCCGTCAGCGACTCCCGTGCCACCCGCTGCACCTCCACCATCTCCGCGCGCGCCCGCTCGTGGTCGGGCAGCCGTGCGGCGAGCTCGCTCTTGAACGCGACCACCTCCAGCGCGTGCCCGAGGATGTCGTGCAGGTCGTCGGCCAGGCGCAGCCGCTCGCGGGCCGTCGCGAGCTCGGCGGCGGTGCGGCGCGACCCGTCGATGTCGATCACGGCCTTGAGCCACCACAGCCGCTCGACGTCGAGGATCCACATGGCGCCGACGTAGGTGACGGCGAGGCCGACCGAGAAGGCGCGGAACGACTGCGAGTCGGCGCCGGGCGGGTGGACCAGGCCGGTCGCCCACCAGCCGAGGACGGCGGTCAGCACGCTCGCCGCCACCACCCAGATCGCGGTGGTCCGCGCCCGCCGGCCCCCCACGACGTCGCCGAGCAGCACGCCGCCGAGCAGGGACCACGTGAAGCCCAGCGCCCCGCTGCCCAGCCCGACGACGGTGACGGCGAGCCCGACGACCGACGCGGCGACGCTGAACCAGGGCGCGGCGGGCGTGCCGAGCGAGCGCATGAGCTCCCGGATGCGCCACAGGTGCAGCCCGAACCCGACGACGTAGAGCACCACCACGACCACCACGAGGTCGGGCCGCACGGCGCCGAGGAACAGCGGGACGGGCACGAGGAACAGGTAGAGCAGGGTGCTCGCCAGGCCGATGCGCCCGAAGCGGCGCGCGGTGCGCACGCGGCGCTCCTCGAACCCGGGCGGCGAGGTGTCCACGTGATCACCGTAGCCGAGCGGGGCCGCTCCCAGCGGCGGTCGATGACAGCTGTCATCGCAGCTCCTGCGCGGTGTCACGGCGGCCGGTGACCGTCGCGACTACTGCGTCACCGGCCCCCGGCGGGAGCCTTGCGGCATGACACGGACGACCACCGGACCCGCCGCCGTCCCGCGGCCGGCGAACCTCGACGCCGCGATCTCGGTGCGCGGGCTGCGCGTGAGCTACGGCGACTTCGACGCGGTGCGCGGCATCGACCTCGAGGTCCGGCGCGGCGAGGTCTTCGCGCTGCTCGGCACGAACGGGGCGGGCAAGACCACCACGCTGGAGGTGCTGGAGGGGTTCGGCCGGCGCAGCGGGGGGACGGTGTCGGTGCTCGGGCTCGACCCGGCCGTCGACCGCGCCGCGCTGCAGCCGCGGATGGGGATCCAGCTGCAGGAGGGCGGGTTCGTCGACGAGCTGACGGTGCTGGAGACGCTGCGGCTGTGGCAGCGGCTCGTCGAGCGGCCGGACCGGCCCGAGCGGCTGCTGGAGCGCTTCGAGCTGACGGCCCGGCGCGACGTCGGGGTGAACAAGCTGTCGGGCGGGGAGAAGCGGCGGCTCGACCTCGCGATGGCGGTGTGGGGCTCGCCCGAGCTCGTCGTCCTCGACGAGCCGACGACCGGGCTCGACCCGGAGTCGCGGCGCCGCACCTGGGACGCGATCCAGGAGCTGCAGGAGGCCGGGCGCACCGTCGTGCTCACGACGCACTACCTGGAGGAGGCGGAGGCGCTCGCCGACCGGGTCGCGATCATGCACGAGGGGCGGGTCGCGGTGTCGGGCTCGCTCGCCGAGATCGTCGCGGCGCAGCCCTCGGGCTTCTCGGCGACGCTCCCGGCGGGGGTGGGCGAGCTGCCGGTCGTCGGCGGGGAGGTGGAGCGCGACGGCGACCGCGTCCGGGTGCGCACCGACGACCTGCAGGGCGACCTCACCGCGTTCCTGGTCTGGGCGGCCGGTCGAGGGGTGCGGCTGCCCGACCTGCGGGCCGCGCCCGCCTCGCTCGCCGACATCTACCACGCCGTCCGCACCGGATCGGAGCAGTCATGACCACCTCCACCGCCACCGCCACCGCCACCGCTGGCCCCGCGTCGCGGGTCCTCGCGCTGGGCGCCGCCGAGGTGCGGCTGCTGCTGCGCAACCGCACGGCGGCCATCTCGTCGCTGTTCCTGCCGATCGCGTTCGGCGTGTTCTTCGCGTTCACCTTCGAGGCGGGCGTGGCGGCGGGCCCCGGGGTCTGGGCGACGATCGTGGCGCTGCAGCTGGTCGTCACGTTCACGATGGGCGTCTACGTCACGATCACGCAGACGGTCGTGGCCCGGCGGCGGACGCGGGTGCTGAAGCGGATGCGCACCAGCAGCCTGTCCGACGCGGGTCTGCTCGTCGCGACGACCGGGCCCGCCGTGGCGATCGCCGTGGTGCACCTCGTGCTCTACGCCGTCATCGACACCGTGCTCGGCGCGCCGTTCCCGGCCGATGTCGTGCCGCTGGTGCTGGCCGTGGCCGGGGGGCTCGCGGTGTGCGTCACGGCCGGCTTCGCCACGACGATCGTCACCCCCACGCCGGAGCGGGCGCAGATCACGACGCTGCCGCTGTTCTTCGTGATGTTCGCCGCGGCGTTCGTGGTGCCGGTCCTGCCGGTCGGCTCGTGGTGGCAGGCGCTGGTGCTGGTGCCCGGCGCGCCGGTCGGGCTGCTGACGCAGCTCGCGTTCACCGGCGGCACCTGGGCGCCCGGCCTGCTCGGGCTGCCGGCGGCGCTGCCGGGGATCGTCAGCCTGGTCGGCTGGACGGCGGCGTTCACGGTGATCGCGCAGCGGCGGTTCCGCTGGGACCCGCGCGTCTGACCGGGCCCCGGCGTCAGCGCCGGGTGTCGATGCGGTGGAAGTTCTGGTGGGCCCGCGACGGGGTCGGGCCGCGCTGCCCCTGGTAGCGCGAGCCGACGCCGTCGCTGCCGTAGGGGCGCTGCGCGGGGCTGGACAGGCGGAACAGGCACAGCTGCCCGATCTTCATGCCCGGCCACAGGGTGATCGGCAGGTTGGCGACGTTCGACAGCTCGAGGGTGATGTGGCCCGAGAAGCCGGGGTCGATGAAGCCCGCCGTGGAGTGGGTGAGCAGGCCGAGGCGCCCGAGGCTCGACTTCCCCTCGAGCCGCCCCGCCAGGTCGTCCGGCAGCGTCACGGACTCGAAGGTCGACCCGAGGACGAACTCGCCCGGGTGCAGCACGAACGGGTCGTCGCCGTCGGGCTCGACGGCGGACGTCAGCTCGTCCTGCTGCTCCGCCGGGTCGATGTGGGTGTAGCGCGAGTTCTGGAACACGCGGAAGTAGCGGTCCAGGCGGACGTCGATGCTCGACGGCTGGAGCATCGCGCGGTCCCACGGGTCCAGGACCAGGCGCCCACCGTCGAGCTCCTTGAGCAGGTCACCGTCGGACAGCAGCACGGGCGCAGCGTACCGACGGGCTCAGGCCTCGGTCGTGGACGGCTCGTCGGCGGTGTCGTCGGCGTCGTCGTCGGCGCTCGCGGCGACGGCCGGGGTGGCCTCCGCCGCGGGCGCGGGGGACTGCTCGGGCAGCACCGGCTCGGCGAGCACCGGCGACGGGGTGAGGCCGAACATCCACGCCACCGCCTGCTCGACGCGGACCGCCTCCTTGCCGTCGGACGGCTCGTCGACGACCTTGGGCGCGACGGCCAGCACCTGGCGCACCGTGGTCATGACCCGCGGGCTGAGGATGCTGCGGATGGAGTCGCCCGGCTGCGCGATGTGCGGCCCGTCGACCAGCACCGCGGGCGTGCCGAGGCCGGGGGCGTCGGTGACGAGCTCGGGGTCGTCGGAGACGAGCACCGTGGCCGCCGCGATGAGCCCCACCAGCTCGGCGAGCGGGAGCGTCCGGGCCACGAACGCGCGGTCGTGCTGCGCGAGCGGGGCGGCCGCGCCGTGCGCCGCGAGCTCGCCGTAGACGACGATCTCGACGTCGGACTCGCGCTCCAGCAGGTCGGGCAGGCCGGCGAGGACACCCAGGGAGTCGGCGCGGTCGAGGCCCACGAGCACGAGCTTGGAGTCGCCCGCGCGGACGCGGCGGACCAGCCGGGCGAAGCGGAGGTCGGCCGGCTGCGGGTTGGCGGCCATCGTGTCGCCGACGGGGATCGCGTTGGGCCCGATCGGGCTGCCCAGCGCCGCGCCGCCGGTGGTGAGGAACAGGGAGGCGAGCTGGCCGATGATGCGCCGGTTGGCCTCCTGCGGGAACGGGCACAGCAGGTCGTCGCTGGCCACCCCCGCCTGCAGGTGCACGACCGGGATCTGGCGCCAGAACGCCACCTGCGCGGCCATCGCGGCCGTCATCCCGCCGCCGTAGACCATCACCGCGGACGGGTCGAGGTCGACGAGCAGCTCGTCGATCCGCGTCATGAGCATCGCGCCGATCGCCGCCGGGTGGGTGCCGGGCGGCTCGCGGAGCAGCAGCGTGACGTCGGCCGGGACACCGAGGGCCTCGAACGCCTCGTGCACGCCCATCGGATCGGCACCGGTGGCGACGGTGAGGGCGCGGATGCGGTCGGCGTCGTTGAACGCCGTCGCCACGGGAGCGAGGCGGGCGACCTCTGGGCGGCTGCCGGCGATCAACAGGACGTCGTGGTCGTGGTCCTGAACCGGGAGCGAGCCCAGCGGAGGTTCCATCTGGGTCATGCTCGGGTCCTTCTCGGCCGGGGGAGCTGGCCTTACGGGGCCCCGCCAGTGTGGGGGCCGGGGCACCGCGCGTCGAGGGGGCATCTCATCAGGCGAGGCACAAGGGGGGGATACCACTCGGATGGTGGTACTCGAAGCGTCACTACCCTCACTCAGAGTGAGCTGATAGAGTTCGGGACGCAGTGCGGATGTAGTTCAATGGTAGAACATCAGCTTCCCAAGCTGAATACGCGGGTTCGATTCCCGTCATCCGCTCGGTTGCGAAGGCCCAGGTCAGGGGATGTTTCCTCCGGTCCTGGGCCTTCGTCGTGTCCGGGGCCGCCGGCGGCCCGGCGGTCGGTGCGGTGATCGTCGGGAGTGTGACGCTGTGGTCCTCCGGGCGGCGGTGGTGGCGCACTCCTGATCACTGGCAGGCGGTGACCGGGACTGTGACTTCACGGCCCTCCGCGCGGCCGTGGTGCTGCGGTCCCGGTGATCACTGGGCGGCGGGCGTCGGGGATGCACCCTCCACGGCCGTGCCGTTGCGGTCTCGGTGATCACGGGGCTCGGCGGACCGGCCGCACTGCCGTCCGTCGTTCCCCGCCACCGCCGAGGGCCGGGCCGCTCCCATCACCCGCCACCCCTGGTGGCGCGGACGGGTTTCGCTGCCCCGGCCGGCGGGGCGGTGATCGTCGGAAGTGCGACGCCACGGTCCTTTGGACGGCGCTGGTGACGCACTCCTGGTGATCAGCGGCAGGCGGCGGCCAGGAGTGTGACCTCGCGGCCCTCCGCACGACCGTGACGGTGCACTCCCGACGATCACCGACTGCTCCGTCGCCCGCCGCGCCCGCCGCCCGCCGGGCCCGCCGCCCGCCACACCGGCAGCGCTCCCTCCCGACCTGCCGCCACCCCCGATGGCGCGGACGGCGCGGACGGCGTCGCTGCCCGGCCGGGCGGGGGGTGATCGTCGGAAGCGCGCCGCCACTGTCCTTGGAACGCGCACTTCTGGTGATCAGCGGCAGGCGGTGGCCAGGAGTGTGACCTCACGGCCCTCCGCACGACCATGACGGTGCACTCCCGACGATCACCGGCTGCTCCACGGGCGCCGACAGCACCCACCGCCCCGTCACGGGGCCCCGCCACCGACAGGGGCCGGTCGGCCACCCGTCACCGGATCCCCCGGCACGGCGAGCCGGTGATCGTCGGAAGTGTGACGCCACAGCCCTTCCGACGGCACTGACCGCGCACTCTCGGCGATCACCGGCCCGACCGCCGGCGCACCCGGTGCGTCGACACCGGGGAGATGGCTTCCCGTGCGTCGTACGATCCGCTCGTGACCGCCAGCCCTGGCTCGGCCCACCGCCTGCGCGACCTCGCGCGCCTGCGCCGCGTCCGTGACCGGATCGACCGGGAGTACGCCCAGCCCCTCGACGTCGAGGCGCTGGCGCGGGGGGTGCACATGTCGGCGGGGCACCTGTCGCGCGAGTTCCGGGCGGCCTACGGGGAGTCGGTGTACGCCTACCTGATGACCCGGCGGATCGAGCGGGCGATGGCGCTGCTGCGCCGCGGCGACATGTCGGTCACCGAGGTCTGCTTCGCGGTCGGCTCGTCGTCGCTGGGGACGTTCAGCACGCGCTTCACCGAGCTGGTCGGCGTGCCGCCGAGCGTCTACAAGCGGGAGGTGGGGCGGGAGACGGAGGGGATGGCGCCGTGCGTGGCCAAGCAGGTCACCAGACCGGTCAGGAATCGAGAAGCACGGCCCGCCGCGCCGCACCTAGCGTGACCGCCATGGACCTCAGCATCTACAACTGCTTCCTCCCCCACGACGACCACGAGGCGTCGCTCGCCTTCTACCGCGACACCCTCGGCTTCGAGGTGCGGAACGACGTCGAGTACGGCGGCGTGCACTGGCTGACGGTCGGTCCGCCCGGGCAGCCGCAGACGTCGCTGGTGCTCACCCCGCCCGCCGCCGACCCCGGCGTCACCGAGGAGGAGCGGCGCACCGTCACCGAGATGATGGCGAAGGGCACCTACGCCGGCATCAACCTGGCCACCAAGGACCTCGACGGCACGTTCGAGCGGCTGCAGGCCGGCGACGCCGAGATCGTGCAGGAACCGACCGACCAGCCGTGGGGCGTGCGCGACTGCGCGCTGCGCGACCCGGCGGGCAACATGATCCGGATCTTCGAGGTCCGCTGACCCGCCTGTCCCAGGGAGACCCGATGAGCACGAGCACGCAGGCGCCGGCGGCCGCGCCGCACGCCGCCGACACCCACGACCTGATCCGCGTCACCGGCGCACGGGTGAACAACCTCAAGGACGTCAGCGTCGAGCTGCCGAAGCGGCGGCTCACGGTGTTCACCGGCGTCTCCGGCTCGGGCAAGAGCTCGCTGGTCTTCCACACGATCGCCGCGGAGTCGCAGCGGATGATCAACGAGACCTACAGCGCGTTCGTGCAGGGCTTCATGCCTTCGCTGGCGCGGCCCGAGGTCGACGTCCTCGACGGCCTGACGACCGCGATCATCGTCGACCAGCAGCGCATGGGGGTCGACCCGCGCTCCACGGTCGGCACCGCCACCGACGCCAACGCCCTGCTGCGCATCCTGTTCAGCCGCCTCGGGCAGCCGCACCTCGGCTCGCCGCAGGCCTTCTCCTTCAACGTCGCCTCGATCAGCGGGGCGGGCGCGGTCACGATCGAGCGCGGCGGGGAGAAGATCAAGGAGCGGCGCTCGTTCAGCATCACCGGCGGCATGTGCCCGCGCTGCGAGGGCCGCGGCCAGGTCAACGACATCGACCTGACCGCGCTTTACGACGACTCCAAGTCGCTCAACGAGGGCGCGCTCACCATCCCCGGCTACAGCATGGAGGGCTGGTTCGGCCGCATCTTCCGAGGCTGCGGGTACTTCGACCCCGACAAGCCGATCCGCGACTTCACGAAGCAGGAGATGCACGACCTCCTGCACCGCGAGCCGACGAAGATGAAGATCGAGGGCATCAACCTGACGTACTCGGGGCTGATCCCGCAGATCCAGAAGTCCTACCTGTCCAAGGACGTCGACGCGCTGCAGCCGCACGTCCGCGCGTTCGTGGACCGGGTCGCCACGTTCACCCCGTGCCCCGAGTGCGGCGGCACCCGGCTGTCGGAGGGCGCGCGCTCGTCGAAGATCCGCGGGATCAGCATCGCCGACGCCTGCGCGATGCAGATCAGCGACCTCGCCGCGTGGGTGAGCGACCTCGACGAGCCGTCGGTCGCCCCCCTGCTCACGACCCTGCGCCACACGCTCGACTCCTTCGTCGAGATCGGGCTCGGCTACCTCTCCCTCGACCGGCCCTCGGGCACGCTCTCGGGAGGTGAGGCCCAGCGGACGAAGATGATCCGCCACCTCGGGTCCGCGCTCACCGACGTCACCTACGTGTTCGACGAGCCGACCGTCGGGCTCCACCCGCACGACATCGCCCGGATGAACGGCCTGCTGCTCCAGCTGCGCGACAAGGGCAACACGGTGCTCGTCGTCGAGCACAAGCCGGAGGCCATCGCGATCGCCGACCACGTCGTCGACCTCGGGCCCGGTGCCGGGTCCGGCGGCGGCGAGGTGGTGTTCGAGGGCACCGTCGACGGGTTGCGCGCCAGCGGCACGCTCACCGGGCGCCACCTCGACGACCGCGCCCGCCTCAAGCCCGAGGTGCGCACGCCCACGGGTGCGCTGGAGGTCCGCGGCGCGCGCACCCACAACCTCACCGGCGTCGACGTCGACATCCCGCTCGGCGTGCTCGTCGTCGTCACCGGGGTGGCGGGTTCGGGCAAGAGCTCGCTGATCCACGGCTCGGTCGCGGGGCGCGAGGGCGTCGTCGCCATCGACCAGAGCGCGATCCGCGGCTCGCGGCGCAGCAACCCGGCCACCTACACGGGCCTGCTCGAGCCGATCCGCAAGGCGTTCGCGAAGGCCAACGGCGTGAAGCCCGCGCTGTTCAGCGCCAACTCCGAGGGTGCCTGCCCCACCTGCAACGGCGCCGGCGTCATCTACACCGACCTCGGGATGATGGCGGGCGTCGCCACCACGTGCGAGCTGTGCGAGGGCAAGCGGTTCGACGCGGCGGTGCTCGACTACCACCTCGGGGGCAGGGACATCAGCGAGGTGCTGGCGATGTCGGTGGCCGAGGCCGAGGCGTTCTTCGGCTCCGGCGACGCCCGCACGCCCGCCGCGCACAAGGTCCTGGAGCGGCTCGCCGACGTCGGCCTGGGCTACCTGACCATCGGCCAGCCCCTCACGACCCTGTCCGGCGGGGAGCGGCAGCGGCTCAAGCTCGCGACCCGGATGGCGGAGAAGGGCGGGGTCTACGTCCTCGACGAGCCGACCACCGGCCTGCACCTCGCCGACGTCGAGCAGCTGCTCGCCCTGCTCGACCGGCTCGTGGAGTCGGGCACGTCGGTGCTGGTCATCGAGCACCACCAGGCCGTCATGGCGCACGCCGACTGGATCATCGACCTCGGTCCGGGCGCCGGCCACGACGGCGGACGGGTCGTGTTCGAGGGCACGCCCGCCGAGCTGGTCGCCGCCCGCAGCACCCTGACCGGTCAGCACCTCGCCGACTACGTCGGGGCCTGATCGGCCAGCACCTCGTCTAGGACGCGCCGGGTCCCGGCGTCGTCCGGGTCGTCGGCCAGCACGATCAGGGCCTTCCACAGCGCCCAGCCGCGCCCGCGGGCCCAGGTGCCGTCGTCGACGCCGAGGCCGGCGCGGTAGGCGGCGCGGGCCGGGCCGGTGAACAGGGTCCAGGCGAGGACGGCGTCGCAGGCGGGGTCGCCGACCCCGGAGCTGCCGAAGTCGATGACGGCGGCGAGGCGGCCGTCGCGGACGAGCAGGTTGCCGACGGCCACGTCGCCGTGGAACCACACGGGCGGCCCGTCCCACCGCGCCGTCAGCGCGTCGGCGAGCACCGCGCGGGCGGCGCCGGCGTCGACCCGGCCGTGCAGCCTCTCGACAGCCGCGTCCGTCTCCTCGGCGTAGACGGCGAGGTCGCCGCCGCGGTGGAAGTTGTGCGGGCCCGGCGGCGGACCGCCCGTCGCGTCGATCCCGCGCAGCGCCACCAGGAACGCGGCGACGTCCCGGGCGAACGCGGTCATGTCGTCGATCCGGCCGGCCGTCGCGGTCTCGCCGTCGATCCAGCGCAGCACCGACCACGGGTGCGGGTAGCCGGGTCCGGGCCGGCCCACGGCGACGGGCACCGGGACCGGCAGCGGCAGCCGGGGCGCGAGGTGCGGCAGCCAGCGCTGCTCCTTCGCGACCTGCGCCGCGTACCCGGCGGCGCTGGGCATGCGGACCGTGAGGTCGTCGCCGAGCCGGAAGGTCCGGTTGTCGACGCCGCCGATCGCGACCGGCACGACCGGCAGGTGCGCCCACCGCGGGAACTGCGCGGCCACCAGCCGCCGCGCGAGGTGCTCGTCGATCATCGCGGCGAGTGTCGTCCGGAGGATCGGGGAGGGGCAACGGGATTGCGGCTACCTTCGCAGCGCGGCGGGAGCCCTGATCCGCCAGGCCTCCTCGACGAGCTCGGCGAGCTGGGCGGGGTCGACGCGGTCGAGGTCGACGAGCACCGAGCCGTGGCCGTCGTAGTGCGGCGTGGTGGAGAACGCGGGGTCGCCCGAGGCGAGCAGCGCCTCCTTCTCGTCCAGGCCGCACAGCACGACGAGCAGCCCGTCGTCCTCGCTGCGCAGCCGCACGAACCCCTTGCCCCGCACCTTCAACGACGGGGTGCGGTACCAGGTCGACTCCTCGACCTCGGCCAGCCCGCTCCCGATCCGCACGACGTCGTCCCAGCTCGGCATGGGCCCATCCTGGCTCGCCGTGCGCGCGCTGTCGTGGAGAGAACGGACCTCGGCGCACGGATGTCAGCGCCGCCGTGGTCGCTCCGTCGGCGCACGGGCGAGCACCACGACCCCGGCGACGGCGACGGTCAGCCCCGTGATCAGCACGGGCCACCAGCCCGGCCGCACCGGGTCGCCGAGCAGCCAGATGCCCACGAGCCCGGGCACGAGGACCTCGGTGACGGTGAGCAGCGCCGTCATCGACGCGACCTGGCCGCGCGAGAGCGCCGAGGAGTACCCCAGCAGCCCGACCGCGAAGAAGCCGAGCACGAGGTAGGTGGCGGGCTGGGACAGCAGGCTCGAGGGGTCGAGCCCGCCCTGCACGTGCGCGGCGCGCACGGCCAGCGCCGACCCGCCGAACCCCAGCCCGGCGACCACGGCGAGCGGCCAGGCGTGGCGCCCGCGCCGCAGGACGAGCACGGCGACGCCGAGCAGCAGCACCGACACCAGCAGCACGACGTCGACGACCGGCGACCGAGTCGGGGGCCGCGTCCGCCCCGCCGACGCCGCGACGAGCACCAGCCCGGCGAGGCAGGCGAGCACGGCGAAGCGGTCGACGCGCCGCAGCACCGTGCCGAACATCCGCTGCCCCGCCAGTGCGGTGAGCGCGATCGTGCCGCCGAGCACCGCCTGCACGGCGAACACCGGCAGGAAGCGCAGGGCCACGACGCTGAACAGCCAGGCCAGGCCGTCGCAGCCCAGGCCGGCGAGGTACCGCGGTTGCACCGCGACCGGGCGCGAGCGGGTGGCCCGCAGCGCGCCGTCGGCCTGCAGCAGCGCGCCGACGCTGTTCAGGAGCATCGCGACGAACGCCGCTCCCACCCCGATCAGCACATCGACCAGCATGCCGTGACACGCCGGGCGGGGCAGATCCGCACCGCCGTGGGGTCACCCGTCCAGCGCGAGCCGCATCACGGGCTGGCGTCCGTCGAGCGCGTCGGCCCAGCCCACGGCCACCGCGCCCATCCGCTCGTAGAAGCCGACGGCGTGCGGGTCGGAACCCCACTCCAGCACGCGGGCGCCCGTGGCGGCCGCGCGGTCGCGGGCGTGCTCGAACAACAGCCGTCCGGTGCCGCGGCCGATCTCGGCCGGGTCGACCCAGAGGTCGTCGAGGACGACGGTGGCGCCGCGGTGCAGCAGCGTGCAGAACCCGACCGGGGCGCCGTCGCGGTCGGCGACCCGGACGTCGTTGGCGGCGAGGACGTCCTCGGTCAGGGCCTGGCCGTGGGCGAACCGGGCGAGGAACGCCGCGGAGTACCCCCAGTGGCCCTTGGACCGGACCGCCAGTGCGGCCAGCACCGCGGCTTCCCCCGCGCGCGCCGGCCGCACCGTCACGGTCACCGCGCGGGCACCTCGAAGAAGCCGCTCATCAGGCCGCCCTGCTCGGGCCCGTCGGTCACGAAGGCCGCGGCGCGCCGCTCCTGCAGCCGCCGCACCGGCCCCCGCGCCAGCCGCAGACCCACCAGCACGAGGACCGTGGCCAGCAGCGCGGGCACGCCGACGACCAGCGCCACCCAGCCGAAACCGAGCGCCGCCAGTGCCAGCGCCGCCACCTCCATCGCGACGACCGCCGCGCCCACCCTCACCACAGGAAACTCTCCACCATCTCGTTCGTCGACCGGTTCGTGCACGAGTCCGGGACCGGCGCGGGGCTCCCCTCCGCACCGGTCCCGGCTCCACCTCCGCCACGGAGGCGGAGGAGCTCTGGTTCAGACCGTCTGGCCCGTGGCGACCGGGGTGCCGGTCGTGCCCGTCGACGACGGCGGGCTGGCCACTTCGGTCTCCGTGCCCGGCGTGCCGGTGCCCGGGTTCGTCGGGACGGTCGTGCCCTGGCCCTGGGGTGCCGTCGTGCCGCCCCCGGTGGTCGGCTCGACCACGGTCGGCTCGACCACGGTCGGCTCGACCGGCGGCGGGTCGACGACGACGGGCGGGGCCGAGGACGCGGGAGGCGTACCGCCGCCCCCGTTCCCGCCGCCGCCCCCACCGGAGCCCGACCCGGAACCGCTCCCGCCGCCGGACCCGCCGCCGTTCGACGAGCCGGAGCCGTTGCCGGACCCGTTGCCGGTGCCGGGCGCGGGCTCGGCCGGGGCCTCCGTGGGCTCGACCGTGACCTCGGGCGTCGGCGAGACGGTGTCACCGACCGTGCCGACCGAGTTGCCGGACAGCCCGTTCTCCCCGGTCGGCCAGGCCAGCACCGCGATGATCAGCAGCGCGACCGCCACCAGACCGCCGACGCCGATCAGCACGCCGATCGGGCGGCGGCGCGGCTCGTCGTCGTAGCGCTCGTCCTCGGGGCCGTCGTAGCGGGTCGGGGGCTCCGCGCGCGGCCGCGGCGGCGGGGGCGGTGCGCCCTGGCCGGACAGCAGCGCCGTGGCCGGCTCGTGCGTCGGGCCGCCGCGGGGCGGGGTGTAGGGCTGGGGCGCGAACGACTGGGCCGGGTACGACTGCGCGGGAGCCGGGGTCTGCGGCATCCCCGGCGGCGGCGTGCCGCGCGACGGGCGCGGGGGCTGCGGGGCGGGCGCGGCGACGCGGGAGGTGACCATCTCGGAGGCGGCGCCCGCCCCGGCGACGACCGGGATCGACACGCCGGGCCAGGACGCCGTGGGCTTGGGCGACACCGACAGCGCCGCCCCCTTCGCGATCGCGTTCTTCGGGTCGGCGTCGACGGCGACCGGGCGGCCGAGCTGCTCCGACACCAGCTGCGCGACGAGCGGGATCCGCGACGAGCCGCCCACCAGCAGCACGGCGGTGAGCTGGTCGGGGGTGAGCCCGGCGGAGCCGACGGCCGAGCGCAGCGCGGAGACGGTCTCCTCCACGTAGGGCCGGATCAGCGACTCGAACTCGCTGCGGTGCAGCCGCACCGAGCCGCGGGCGCCGGGCAGCAGGACCGGGATCGAGACCTCGGTGTCGCTGCTCAGCGCCTCCTTGGCCTCGGTGCAGTCGCGGCGCACGCGCGCCACGGCCGACAGCGTGGCCGGGTCGGCGGGGTCGAGGGAGGAGAAGACCTCGGGCAGCCCGTCGCGGACGTGCTCGAAGACGGCCTCGTCGAAGTCGATGCCGCCGAGGCGGTCCAGGCCCTCGGGGCGCCCGAGCAGGCCGAACCCGGCTGTGCCGGCGCCGGCGCGGGCCGGGTCGGCCTTGCGGACGACGGCGGCGTCGAACGTGCCGCCGCCCAGGTCGTACACGGCGATGGTGGAGCCCGGCTCGATGCGCTCGGCCGCGGCGTAGTGCAGCGCCGCGGCCTGCGGCTCGGCCAGGAACGTGACGGAGACGCCCTGCGCGGCGAGTGCGCCGGCCAGCAGGTCGCGCTTGTGCGGGCCCCACGACGCGGGGTGCGTGACGGCGATCCGGGTGGCGGGGCCGCCCTCGCGCTCGGCCACGCGGTCGACGACCCAGCGCACCAGGCGCGCCGACAGCTCCTCGGGGGCGAAGGCGCGGCCGGCGACGACGATCGGGGTGTCGTCGCCGATGCGGCGCTTGAACTCGCGGACGACGCGGTCGGGGTCGGTCAGCGCGCGGCGCTCGGCCGCGTCACCGACGACGACGGAGCCGTCGGGGGCGAGGAACAGCACCGACGGCACGGTCGCGCCGCGCGTCCCGAGCGTGACGACCTCGGGCTCGACCCAGCGCCGGTCGTCGGACCGGCACACCGCTGCGGACGTGTACGTCGTCCCCAGGTCGATCCCCAGCTGGTATCCCATGGTCGTCCCCTCGTGCCCCCGATGGCGCGCCCTACTCCTCGCCATCGGAGGAACACGCCCAGTTGTTAGCCCCCAGTGTCGACCACGACCCGATCGGGGAGTGCATCCCCCAACCCCCTAACGACCCCCCAACGCCGTTCCCCGGGCGTGACCACCCGCGAACTGTGGGTGATCCCCGATGGCCCGGGGCCCGCCGACTCCTAACGTTCACCTCAACGCCGGATCAGCCGGTGACGCGATACCCACCCAGAACGCCTCCCCACACCCTGGAGTCATCATGAGCACCAGCCTCAGCGCCACCATCATGGAGTTCCTGAACAACATCTTCGGTGACCCGGAGGAGCGCGCCGAGTACCTCGCCGACCCGTCGGGCTACCTGACCGACCACGGCCTCGGCGACCTGTCCTGCGCCGACTTCGACGACGCCATCGTGGCCTTCGTCGAGAACAACGGCCGCGACGACGTCAACCTGGGCGGCACCTTCACCAACACGGTCCCCCACGACGGCGAGAGCGACCACGAGGCCATCGCCCGCCACCTCACCGAGATCGTCCACAACTACGGCGACACCTACGTCACCAACGAGGACAACGACGTCTACAACGACCAGTCCTTCAACGGCACGGTCATCGCCGACGGCGACGTCACCTTCGACAACGACATCGTCTCCGCCTCCGGCGACGGCGCGGTGGCGGCCGGCGACGACATCGAGGACAGCAACATCGTCACCGGTGACGACAACGTGATCGGCGACGGCAACCAGGTCGGCGACGGCGCCTTCGGCGAGGGCTCCATCCAGGGCGGCGTGACGGTCGACGACGGCGGCGCCTTCGGCAACAACGGCAGCAGCGCGTCGGGCTCGCAGGACGACAACTCGCAGGACAACGACCAGGACAACGACACCACCACCACGACCACCACCACCACCGAGATCGACACCGACATCGACACCGACATCGACAACTCGGTGAACGACTCGGGCAACACCGACAACTCGGTGGAGGACTCGGGCAACCTCGACGTCAACGTCGAGGACAACGAGATCGAGCTCTGATCCACCCCTGCACGACACGGAGCCGGCTCCACCCCCGGGGATACCCGGGAGTGGAGCCGGCTTCGCCGTATGGTGGCCCCGTTGCCAGGGGAGGGATGCGTCGGTGGCGGTACCTGCTGCGGTGGAGCTCGTCGATCTCGCGGTGCGGGCGTCCACGGCGTACGACCGTCCCGACCTGACGGCCCGGCTGGAGCACACGCGCCGGCGGCTGGAGGACCCGAACGTCCGGGTGCTCGTCGTCGGGGAGTTCAAGCAGGGCAAGAGCCAGCTCGTCAACGCGCTGATCAACGCGCCCGTCTGCCCCGTCGACGACGACCTCGCCACCGCGGTGCCCACGGCCGTCCTCTACGCCGAGAAGCCGTCGGTCACCCTCGTCTGGGACGGCGAGCAGCGCCGCCGCAGCGACGTGCCGGTCGCGAAGCTCGCCGACTACGTCTCCGAGGCGGGCAACCCCGGCAACCGGCAGGGCCTCGCTCGCGCCGAGGTCGGGCTGCCGCGCAACCTGCTCAAGGACGGGCTCGTCCTCGTCGACACCCCGGGCGTCGGCGGTCTCGGCTCGGCGCACGGCGCGGCCACGATGGCGACACTGCCCACGGCCGACGCCGTCCTGCTCGTCTCCGACGCCTCGCAGGAGTACACCGCGCCGGAGCTGGAGTTCCTGGCCACGGCCATGCGCCTGTGCCCCAACGTCGCCGGCGTGATCACCAAGACCGACCTCTACCCGCAGTGGCGGCGCATCACCGACCTCGACCGCGGGCACCTCGCGGGCGCCGGGATCACCGCCGAGCTGTTCCCGGTGTCCTCGGTGCTGCGCCTGGAGGCGGTGCGCAGCGAGGACGCCGAGCTCAACGCGGAGTCCGGGTTCGCCGCGCTGGTGACCTACCTGCGCACCGAGGTGCTGGCCCGCGCCGACGACCTCGACCGCCGCTCCACCAGCCAGGACGTGCTCGCGGTGGCCGACCAGCTGGCCGCGAGCATGCGCGCCGAGCTCGCCGCCCAGCGCGACCCGCAGCAGGCCGGGGCGCTGGTGTCCGAGCTGGAGATCGCGCGCGGGCGCGCCGTGGCGCTCAAGGACCGGTCGGCGCGCTGGCAGCACACGCTCAACGACGGCGTGCAGGACCTGGCCGCCGACATCGACCACGACCTGCGCGACCGCCTGCGCGCCATCGGGCGCGAGGCCGACAGCCTGCTCGACGCCGCCGACCCCGCCGACATCTGGGACCAGTTCGGGCAGTGGCTGGAGGGCCAGGTCGCGACGGCGACGTCGGCCAACTTCGTGTGGGCCGGGCAGCGGGCGGAGTGGCTCGCGGGCCAGGTCGCCGAGCACTTCGCCGCGGAGGGCGACTCGGTGCTCCCCGCGCTGCGCACCGACCGCAGCGGCGAGATGGGCGGGCAGGTGCAGCGCCTCGAGCGCCCCGACCAGGAGCGCATCGGCCTGGGCCAGAAGATCTACATCGGTGCGCGCGGCGGCTACGGCGGCATGCTGATGATCGGCCTGGCCACCACGCTGGCCGGGTTCGCGATGCTCAACCCGCTGTCCATCGGGGCCGGGCTGCTGTTCGGCGCGAAGACCGTCCGCGAGGAGCAGGCCCGCCAGCTCGCCCGCCGCACGTCCGAGGCGAAGGCGGCCGTGCGCAAGCACCTCGACGAGGTGACCTTCCAGGTCGGCAAGGACTCCCGCGACATGCTCCGCCAGGTCCAGCGCCAGCTGCGCGACCACTTCACCTCGCTGGCCGAGGAGCTGCAGACCTCCGTCGACAGCTCGGTGAAGGCGGCGCAGAAGGCGGTCAGCGGCGACGAGAACGTCCGCAACGCGCGCATCCGCGACCTGGAGGCCGAGCTCGCCCGGATCGCCAAGCTGGAGGACAAGGCGCGCGCGCTGGTCCCCGGGGCCCGCAAGGTGCTGGTGTGAGCTCGCTCGGGGTGGCCGTGCGCGGCGTGCTGCGCGACGGCGTCGAGGCCTACCGCGACAGCCCGCAGGCCACGGCGTGGCTGCGCCAGCACCTGGCCCGGTTCGAGGAGCCGCTGCGGGTGGCGATCGCCGGCAAGGTCAAGGCCGGCAAGTCGACGCTGCTCAACGCGCTGGTCGGCGAGGAGATCGCGCCCACCGACGCGGGGGAGTGCACGCGGGTCGTCACCTGGTACCAGGACGGGCCCAGCCCCAAGGTCATCATGATCCCGCGCGAGGGCCGGCCGCGGCCGCTGACGGTGGCCCGCCGCGACGGCGCGCTGACCATCGACCTCGGGGGCACGCCGGCCGAGCGCGTCGACCGGCTCGTCGTCGACTGGCCGTCGCAGAGCCTGCGCGCGACCTCGCTCATCGACACCCCGGGCATCGCCTCGATGTCGGCCGACACCTCGGCCCGCGCCGGGGCGTTCCTGGTGCCCGAGGACGCGCCCGCCCCGGCCGACGCCGTGCTCTACCTCATGCGCCACCTGCACGTCTCCGACGTGCGGTTCCTGGAGTCCTTCCACGACCAGGGCGTGGCGAAGGCGGCCCCGGTCAACACGGTGGCGATCCTGTCGCGGGCCGACGAGATCGGCGTCGGGCGCCTCGACGCGATGGCCTCGGCCCGCCAGATCGCCGGGCGCTACCGCCGCGACGACAAGCTGCGCTCGCTGTGCCAGACGGTCGTCGCGGTCGCCGGGCTGCTCGCGCAGAGTGGACGCACGATGCGCCAGGCCGAGTTCACGGCGCTGTCGGCGCTGGCGAAGGCCGAGGCGTCCGACACCGAGCCGCTGCTGCTCTCGGCCGACCGGTTCGTCCGGGCGTCGGAGACGGCCCCGCTCGACCCCGAGACCCGCGCCGCGCTGCTCGACCGCTTCGGCCTGTTCGGCGTCCGCCTGGGCATCACGCTGATCCGCCGCGGCACCGACGACCCGGGCGCGCTGTCGGCCGAGCTCGTCAAGCGCAGCGGGCTCGACGAGCTGCGCACGGTGCTGACGACGCAGTTCACCGAGCGCCGCGACCTGCTCAAGTCCCGCTCGGCGCTGCTGGCGCTGGAGCTCGTGCTGGCGCGCGAGCCGATCCCCGCTTCGGTGCCGCTGGCCCGCGAGGTCGAGCGGATCACCGCAGGTGCGCACGAGTTCACCGAGCTGCGGCTGCTCACCGCGCTGCGCACGCGGGTCGTGACGCTGCCCAAGGACGTGAGGGCCGAGGCCGAGCGCCTGCTCGGCGGCGACGGCGGCACCCCGGCGGCCCGGCTCGGGCTCGACCCGTCGGCCGACCCGGCGCAGCTGCGCGAGGCCGCCCTCGCCGCACTGGGCGGGTGGCAGCGCCGGGCCGAGAGCCCGCTGTCGGACCGCTCCCAGGTCGGTACGGCCCGCA
Organism: Pseudonocardia broussonetiae; assembly: GCF_013155125.1. Classification (NCBI taxonomy): domain Bacteria; kingdom Bacillati; phylum Actinomycetota; class Actinomycetes; order Pseudonocardiales; family Pseudonocardiaceae; genus Pseudonocardia; species Pseudonocardia broussonetiae. The sequence goes on from NZ_CP053564.1 coordinate 1,865,021, forward strand.
CGCTGGTGCGCACGTGCGAGGGGCTGCTGGCGTCGCTGCCGCGCTAGCGGGAGGGATCAGGTGCCGACGATGCCGCGCAGGTGGGCGAACAGCTCGCCCCGGCTGCCGGAGCCGAGGCGCTGGCGCATCCGGGAGACGTGGTGCTCCACCGTCTTCGCCGAGATGAACAGCTGCTCGCCGATCTGCTTGTAGGTCAGGCCCTCCAGCACGAGGGCGGCGACCTCGCGCTCGCGGTCGCTGAGCACGTCGTCGCGCGGGGGCGCCTGCGTCGCCCCGGCCGGGTCCGAGGGCGCCTGCTCCGGCGCCTGCTCGACGACCTGCAGCGCACGGGCGGTGCCCAGCAGCGACGCCATGCCCGTCTTGTCGCGCGTGCGGATCGCGGCCTGTCCGGCCAGGCGTCCGCCGTCCCAGGACAGGCCGACGGCGTGCAGGCCCCGCGCGGCGGCCTCCACCGCCGCCGGGTCGACCTCGCCGCGCAGCACGAGCAGCCACTGCCGCGCCCCGACGGCCATCGCCGCGGCGTAGCGGCTGGTGGACGAGCCGGCCTCCAGCGCGGCCACGTCGGGCGCGGCGGCGTCGGGGTTCTGGGCGAACATCGCGGCGTGCACGCCCGCCCAGTGCAGGGGGGCGGCCCACAGCAGCGGGTTGCCCAGGCGGGCGAGCAGGGCCGCGGCCTCGTCGAGGTGCGGGGCGACCCAGCTCTGCTCGCGCAGCCGGGCCGCGGCGACGCGCAGCTCGGAGAGCGGCTGCAGGACGAACAGGTCGACGGGGTGGTGCACGATCGCCTCGCGCGCCCGCGCCCAGCCGACCATCAGCGCCGCCGGGTCGCTCGCCCGCCGGGCCAGCGCCACCTCCAGCGCCGCGGCCAGCAGCTCGTCGCGCGGTTCGAGCCGGGTGCCGACGTCGAGGGCCGCGCGGGCCGCGGACTTCTCGCCCCGGTACATCGCGATCCACCCCAGCAGCAGCCGGTGCCGCGCGGCCGCGCCGCAGCCGCCCAGGCCGACGCGCTCCGCGCGCTCCAGCACCGACTGCGCGACGGCCAGCTCCCCGCACTGCACGGCGACCAGGGCGGCGAGCGCGGCCGGGGTGTCGGTGAGCAGCGCGGCGCGGTTGGGCGGCTCCAGCAGCCCGGCGGCGCGGACCAGCTTCGACATCGCGCCGGTCGGGGCGCCCACCACCGACTCCAGCACGCCCTGCGCCGTCAGCTCCTCGGCGCCCGAGCGCAGCGTCGGCGGGCGGCGGCCGGGGGCGGCGGGCGCGGCGAGGGCGGCGCGGGCCTCGTCCAGCGCGCCGGTGCCGACGAGCGCGGGCACGGCGAGCACCGGCGAGGCGCCGAGCGAGGTCGTCCAGCGGTAGAGGTCGGCGCTGCGGGCGAGGTTGCCGCGGCGCGCGAGCACGGCGGCGGCGACGGCTCCGGCGCGGCGGGCGTCGGCGTCGGGGACCGCGGTGCCCGGCCCGTCGACGGCGTCCAGGACGCGGTCGGCGTGGTCGAGCGCGAGGTCGAGCTTCCCCGCGATGACGGCGGCCTCGGCCCGGCGCGGCGCCAGCTCCAGCGGCGCGGCACCGGCACGGATCGCGGCCTCGTACAGCTCGTCCGCGGGGCCCGTGCCGGTGCGCACGGCCTGGTCGGCGGCGGCGGCGAACACCGCGGCCACCCGCTTCCCGGTGCCGCCCGCCCGCAGCAGCCCCCGGGCGGCGGTCAGCACGTCGCCGCCGCGCTCCAGCTCGATCTCGGCCAGCGCGCGGCGCACCTCGATCGCGGCCGCGGGGGGCGTGCGGGCCAGCACGGCGGCCGAGACGAGCGGCACGGCGCCGCCGTCGGCCAGCAGCCGCCCCTCCGCCCACGCCGCGACGACGAGCTCGTCGAGGGCGTCGGCGCCGGGCAGCCCGAGCAGCGGCACCAGGACCTCGGCGTCGCGCGGGGCACCCACGGCGCGGGCCAGCAGGAGCTCGCGCACGCCCGGGGCGAGCTCCTCCAGCGCGTACCCGAGCTGGGCGAGCAGGTCGGCCGGCAGCTCGCCGGTGCCGGGCAGCTCGAGCAGCAGGTCGACCAGCGCGGGGATGCCGGCCGACCGCAGCAGCACGGTGTCGAGCACGTCCGGGTCGGGGACGTGGCCGAGCAGCCGCTGCGCGCGGACGGCGAGGGCCCCGCGGTCGAGCACGTCGAGCACCACGGGCCGGCCGTGCCGGGACAGCTCCGCGCCGAGCGCGGCCATGGCGCGGGACTCCGGGTGCGGCCGGTGGGCGACGACGATCCGGCCGGCGTCGCCCGCGGCGAGCGCGGTGAGGTGGCGCAGCCGGTCGTCGGGCAGCAGGTGGGCGTCGTCGACGACGAGCGCGGTGCCCGGGTCGAGCGGCTCGCCGGGCTCGGGGGCGTCGCGGCGGACGGGGACGCCCGCGGCGGTCCAGGTGGCGGCCAGCGCGGTGAGGACCGCGGTCTTGCCGTACCCGCCCGGACCGACGACGTCGATGCGGCGGGTCGTGACCGGGTCGGTGGCGACGTCGCGCAGGGCGACCTCGGCACCGTCGGCGAGCGTCGACGCGTTCAGTGTCCGCCTCCCCCTCCGCTGGTCCCTGCCGGGCGCAGGCGAGCGTAGCGCCGGTCACGCTGCGGGCCGCGGCGCCGCCCGATCCCCGCCCGATCCCCGCCCGATCGGGTGGCACTGGAAGGATGCGCAGACGTGAGCAGCCCCGACGCGTCCCCCTCCGCGGACGCCACGGTGTGGGCGCTGGTGCTCGCCGGCGGCAGCGGGCAGCGCTTCGGCGGCCGGCCCAAGCAGTTCCAGCCGGTCGGCGGCATCCGCATGATCGACCGCACGGTGGCCGCCGCCCGCCGGACCTGCGACGGCGTCACGGTCGTGCTCCCGCCGGGCTGCGACTGGGACGGCGAACCGGTCGACGCCCTCGCCGAGGGCGGCGACCACCAGTCCGAGTCGCTGCGCGCGGGGCTGGCCACCGTGCCCGACGGCACCGGGATCGTCGTCGTCTGCGACCCCGCGCACCCGCTGGCCCCCGACGCGCTGTTCACCGCCGTCGCCGACGCCGTGCGGCGCGGGGCCGACGGGGCGGTGCCGGTGCTGCCGATCCTGGAGGTGGTGCAGCGCGTCGAGGGCGGGCGCGTCACCGCCACGCTCCCCAAGCACGACCTCGTGCTCACCCAGGCGCCCCAGGCGTTCCGCGCCGAGGTGCTGCGCGAGGTGCACGCCGACCGGCCCCGGCCGGTGGAGAACTCGGGCCTGCTCGTCGAACGCGGGCACCGCGTCGACACGGTGCCCGGCGACCCCGCGAACCTGCACGTGACCACGCCGGCCGAGCTGGCGATCCTGGACCGGATCGCCTCCGCCGGCGCCGCTCCCGCTACGGAAGGACACCCCTCCTGATGGACCCCCAGACCCCGGTCGTCATCCTCTGCGGAGGCCAGGGCACCCGCATCCGCGAGGTCAGCGAGCGCCTGCCCAAGGGCATGGTCGACATCGGCGACCGCCCGATCCTGTGGCACATCATGAAGCTCTACAGCCACTACGGGTACCGGCGCTTCATCCTCTGCCTGGGCTACAAGGGCTGGGAGATCAAGCAGTTCTTCCTGGACTACCGCGCGCACCTGGCCGACTTCACGCTCAGCCTCTCCGACGGCGACCACGAGCCGCAGTTCGCCTCCGGGCGCGGCGACGAGAACTGGGAGATCACGTTCGCGGAGACCGGCCTCGAGGCCGGCACGGGCGCGCGCCTGCGCCGCATCCGCGACTACATCGACACCCCGCACTTCATGATGACCTACGGCGACGGCGTCAGCGCCGTCGACATCGAGCAGCTCGCGCAGCTGCACGAGAAGTCGGGCCGGATCGGCACGGTCACCGGCGTGCACCCGACGTCGAAGTTCGGCGAGATGCGCGTCGACGGCGACGTCGTCGCGGAGTTCAACGAGAAGCCCACGCAGGTCACCGGCTGGGTGAGCGGCGGGTACTTCGTGTTCGACCGCAGCTTCCTCGACGACTACCTCGACGACTCCGAGGGGCTGTTCCTGGAGGCCGAGCCGCTGCAGCGCCTGGCGCGCGACGAGCAGCTCACCGTCAACAAGCACGAGGGCTTCTGGGCCGCGATGGACACCTACAAGGACTACCAGGCCCTCAACGAGCTCTGGGCCAAGGGCGACGCCCCCTGGAAGCTCTGGGACTGACGCTCAGGGCCGACCCTCGGCGCCGACCCTCAGCGGGCGGCCGTCAGGAGGGCCATCCACTCCTGGCGGCCCACCGTCGAGGGCGGGCGGGTGGAGCTGCTCGCGACGAGCGCCTCCACCGCCTGCTCGGCCTCCCCGCCGCCGCCCGCGCGCACGGGTGCGGCGAGCAGCGGCCACGACTCGCCGCCGATGATCCCGTTGACCTCCTCGGTGGCGTGGTCGGCCTGGAACCGGCGCACCGACTCGGCCATCGGCGCCGAGAACTGCCCGTCGACGGCCACCTCCGTGCGCCCCGCCGCCCGGAGCAGATGCTGCGCCGCGCGCACCACCGGCCCGCGGTCGTCCTCGCGCAGCACCGGCCAGGACGCGGCCCGCACCGACGAGCCCTCCAGCCGCCGCCCGAGCGCGTCGCCGACCTCGCCGCGCAGCCGCGGCAGCATGCCGTAGAGGACGTCACCGGGGCAGAGCGTGTCCTTGAAGTCGCGGTGGCCGTAGATCTCGGTCGGGGCGATGCCGTACTGGCCGCAGACGTAGGCGCACATCTCGCGCAGCCGGTCCCACAGCACGCCCGTCGGCTCGGTGTCGGTGTAGGTGCCCTCGTTCTCGATGCCGACGGCGACGAAGTTCTGCCCGGTGCAGTGCGCGCCCTCCACCTGCTGGCGCCCGCCGCGCAGGACCTCCAGGCTGCGGTGGCGCCCCTCCAGCACGAACCCGCCCCGGCTGATCGTGAAGTGCTGGCCGGAGTCGAGCCAGCCCCGCCGGTCCATGTGGAAGTCCTGGATCCCCCGGGCCAGCGAGTCCGCGGCGCCGCGGGAGAGGTCGGTGACGTTCGGGGTGGCGGTGTGGTGCACGAGGATCTTCACCGGTCTCTGGGTGACGACGTTGACGATGCGGCTGTTGGGCCGCGCGCCCCACGCCGCGCAGTCGAGGATCGGGGGCGCGGGCGCCGCGGCGTGCGCGGTGCCGGGCAGGGCGGCGCCGGCCAGCAGGACGGCCCCGCCCACCAGAAGGCTACGCCGCGTGATGCGCGTTGCACTCATCGTTACTCCCCCCGTGCACCATCCGAACCAGGAGAACCCTCTGTCCCTCACGCACCGTGCACAACGGCGGGACACCAAGGTGTGATCACCCGGCAGGTGGAGAGCGGCGGGCGGTACCCCCTCTTGTCCTGGTTACCGATGGGTAATACGCTGGGGTTACCGACGGGTAGAAGGAGACACGGGGCCATGGGCCACTTCAGGAGCAACCTGCGCGACCTCGAGTTCAACCTCTTCGAGGTGTTCGGCGTCCAGGAGCGGCTCGGCAGCGGGCCGTTCGACGGCGTCGACCTCCAGACCGCCCGCGACACCCTCAAGGAGCTCAACGCCGTGGCCACCGGGCCGCTGGCGGAGCCCTTCGCCGACGCCGACCGCAACCCGCCGGTGTTCGACCCGGCCACGTTCTCGGTCACGCTGCCGCAGTCGTTCAAGGACTCCTACAAGGTCCTGTGGGACGGCGAGTGGTGGCGCCTGGGCCTGCCCGTCGAGCTGGGCGGCTACGGCATCCCGCCGACCGTGCAGTGGGCCGCCGCGGAGCTGATCCTCGGCTCGAACCCGGCCGCGTTCATGTACATGGCGGGCCCCAACTTCGCCTCCGTCGTGCACCGCAACGGCACCGAGGAGCAGCAGCACTGGGCCGAGCTCATGATCGAGCGCGCCTGGGGCGCCACGATGGTGCTCACCGAGCCCGACGCGGGCTCCGACGTCGGTGCCGGCCGGACGAAGGCCGTGCAGCAGGCCGACGGCACCTGGCACATCGACGGCGTCAAGCGCTTCATCACCTCGGCCGAGCACGACATGTCCGAGAACATCATGCACCTGGTCCTGGCCCGCCCCGAGGGCGCGAAGGCCGGCACGAAGGGCCTCTCGCTCTTCCTGGTGCCCAAGTTCCACTTCGACACGCAGACCGGTGAGCCCGGCGAGCGCAACGGCGCCTTCGTCACCGGCGTCGAGCACAAGATGGGCCTCAAGGCCTCCACCACCTGCGAGCTGACGTTCGGCCAGCACGGCACCCCGGCCGTCGGTTGGCTGCTGGGCGAGGTGCACGACGGCATCGCACAGATGTTCGAGGTCATCGAGCACGCGCGGATGCTGGTCGGCACGAAGGCGATCGGCACGCTCTCGGCGGGCTACCTCGCCGCGCTGGAGTACGCCAAGGAGCGCGTCCAGGGCGCCGACCTCCCGCAGATGCTCGACAAGACCGCGCCGCGCGTCACGATCACCCACCACCCCGACGTGCGCCGCCTGCTCATGACGAACAAGGCCTACGCCGAGGGCCTGCGCGCCGTGTACCTCTACACGGCCACCTTCCAGGACCGGATCCGGCTCGGGAAGGACGCGGGCGAGGACGTCTCGCTGGAGGAGCGGGTCAACGACCTGCTGCTGCCGATCGTCAAGGGCGTCGGCTCGGAGCGCGCCACCGAGCAGCTGCCGCAGGCGCTGCAGGTCCTGGGCGGCTCGGGCTACCTGCAGGACTACCCCCTCGAGCAGTACATCCGCGACGCCAAGATCGACTCGCTGTACGAGGGCACCACGGCGATCCAGTCGCTCGACCTGCTGTTCCGCAAGATCGTCCGCGACAACGGGCAGGCGCTCGGGCACGTCACCGGCGAGATCCAGGCCTTCCTCGACGCCGAGTCCGGCAACGGTCGCCTCAAGGAGGAGCGGGCGCTGCTCGCCACCGCGCTGGCCGACGTGCAGGGCATGCTCGGCGCCCTCACCGGCTACCTCATGGCGAGCGCCCAGGACCCGTCGAGCATCTACAAGGTCGGGCAGCACAGCGTCCGGCTGCTGATGGCGCTGGGCGACCTGCTCGTCGGCTGGCTGCTGCTGCGCCAGGCCGACGTCGCTCTGACCGCCCTCGGCGGCGAGGTGAGCGCCAAGGACCAGGCGTTCTACGAGGGCAAGGTCGGCGTGGCCCGGTTCTTCGCCAAGACCCACCTGCCGCTGCTCACCAGCCAGCGCGTGATCCTCGAGCAGGCCGACAACAGCCTGATGGAGCTGTCCGAGGCGGCGTTCTAGGCGGGGGCGTCCTCGCCCACGTCGGCGAACGAGTGGTGCTCGTGGGTCACGGTCCACCGGCCGTCGTCCTTGCGCAGCCCGATGGTGAGGCGCAGGCGGCGGTCGGGTTCGCGGGCCAGCTCGTCGGCGGTGCCGCAGCGCAGGAGCGCGAAGGCGAACGCCGTGTCGGCGCCGGCCGTGACCTCCAGGGACTCGATGTCGAACGACGCCCCGGACGCCTGCCAGGCGAGGAACAGGGGCCAGCTCCGCTCGTAGGCGGCCAGTCCGCGGACGCCCTGCTCGGGCGGCGGCACGTCGAACATGACGATGTCGTCGGCGTGGTCGGCCAGCACCGCGGGCAGGTCGCCGTCGTGGACGGCGGCCGCCCAGCGCTCGACGAGGTCGCGGATCTGCTGTGCGTCGGTCTGCTGCGTGTCGGTCTGCTGCGTGTCGCTCATGCAGGTTCAACCCCGCCCGTTGCCCGGATCCATCGCGGGTGGCCAGGATGGGGCCGTGACCGCGCCCGCCGCACTCCTCGACGCGGCCCGCTCGGGGGACGCCGGCGCGTTCGAGCAGCTCGTCGCACCGCACCGCGGTGAGCTGAGGGCCCACTGCTACCGGATGCTCGGCTCGCTGCACGACGCCGAGGACGCGGTGCAGGAGACCCTGCTGCGTGCGTGGCGCGGCATCGGCCGGCTCGACGACCGCGGCCACGTCCGCGCGTGGCTCCACCGGATCGCCACCAACCGCTGCCTCACCGCGCTGGAGCGGCGCGGTCGGCGCGAGCTGCCCGTCGACGTCCTGCCCGACACCCCGGCCACGGAGATCAGCTGGCTGGAGCCCTACCCCTCGGCCGAGGCGGGGTACCTCGCCCGAGAGGACGTGGAGCTCGCGTTCGTCGCAGCGCTGCAGCGCCTGTCGCCCACCCAGCGCGCGGTGCTGATCCTGCGCGAGGTCCTCGGGTTCTCGGCGAGCGAGGTGGCCGAGCAGCTCGACACGTCCCCCGCCGCGGTGCACAGCGCCCTGCAGCGCGCCCGCAAGGCGCTCGACCCCGCTGCCGCCCCGCCGCAGCGCGACGCGCTGCGCGAGCTCGGCGACGAGGCGGTCGCCGCGCTCGTCGCGCGCTGGGCCGACGCCTGGCACGCCGCCGACGTCGACGCGATCGTCGCCCTGCTCGCCACCGACGCCCGCTGGTCGATGCCACCGCTGCCCGAGTGGTTCCGCGGCCGCGACGACATCCGCGCCTTCCTCCTGAGCGGCCCGCTGCTGATGCGGTGGCGGTTCCTGCCGACGACGGCCAACGGGCAGGTCGCGTTCGGCACCTACCGGTGGGACGACGAGGCGGGCCGGTACGTGTCCGCAGGCCTCGACGTGCTCACCCTGCGGGACGGGCGGGTCGCCGAGGTGACCGCGTTCCTCACCGCCGACCTCACCCGCTTCGGGCTGCCGGCCGACCTCGGGAGCGGCGGTGTCGTGACCCCACCCTCGTGAGCGGGAACCGTGGCCAGGGCCACGGTTCCCGCTCACGGGTGTCAGCTCGCGATGTAGCTCTGCAGCTGCGCGCGCTCCTGCTCCAGCAGGTCGATGCGGGTCTTCACCAGGTCCCCGATGCTGACGATGCCGACGAGCGCACCCTCGACCACCACCGGCAGGTGCCGGAACCGGCCCTTCGTCATGACGGCCGCGAGGCCGGCGGCGTCGTCGTCGGGGGCGCAGGTGGTAACGGACGTCGTCATGATGTCGGCGACCCGCGCCTCCAGCACCGCGGCCCCGCCGTCGTGCAGGCGGCGCACCACGTCGCGCTCGGAGACGATCCCGATCAGCTCCGCGGCGTCGACGACGGGCAGGGCGCCGACGTTGCGCTCGGCGAGCAGACCCAGGAGCTCGGCCACCGTCGCCGTCGGAGCGACGGTCACCACCTCGGAGCCCTTGTTCCGTAGTACGTCCGCTATGCGCATGGCGTCCCCGATCCGTCGTTGGACCCCCGAGGGTACGAACGCGGCCGGGGTCGCGGAAGACCCCGGCCACGGACGGGCTACGGCAACAGCGCTGCTCAGCCCCCGCAGACCACCCGCGGGGACGGGTTGTAACGGGTGGTGGTCGTCGGGTCGGTCCGCACCTCACCCGTCCGGACGTCGGTGACCCGCCGGGTGTCGGTGATGGTGAACCCGGGCGCGCCCTGGCTCGGGGCGCACTGCTCGCCCTCGGGCACGTTGACGGTGTTCGGGCTCGTCGGGTTCGTGCGCGGCCCGGTGACCGACTCCACCTCGTAGTACTTGGTGCCGAGCAGGCGGACCGTCACCGACGACGGCGTCCACACGGTCTGGATCAGCACCGCGGTGGGGGTGTCGTTGCGGAACCGCATGTCGATGGCCCCGTCGGAGATGGTCGCCTCGCGGCCCGGGGGGTAGCGGCTGATGTAGAAGCTGTGCGCGCGGTGCTCGACGTCGGTGAGCCCGGCGAAGTAGGCCGCGTTGAACAGCGTCGTGGACACCTGCGAGACGCCGCCCGCGATGCCGCGCGCCGGCTGCCCGTTGTCGATGACGCCGGCCTCGACGTACCCGTTGGCGGGCGTGCGCGGCCCGGTGGCGGCGTCGAGGCTGAACGTCTCGCCCGGGCCGACGATCATGCCGTTGATCAGCTCGGCGGCCCGACGGATGTTGATGCCGGAGTCGGCCGCGAACCCGCCGGTCTGGAACTCGCTGATGACGCCGGCCGTGCCCAGGGCCTGCAGGTCCTCCGTGGTGACGTCGGCGGGCTGGTCGGAGTAGACCGCGGTGATCTCCCGCGGGCCGGAGCCGGTGAGCACGGTCAGCAGGTCGGCCAGGGTGGCCTCGTAGTCGACGCCGCGCCCGTCCTGCGAGGGGACGACGGTCGCCGGGTTGGTGGAGAAGTCCAGGCTCGCGTCGACGGGCTCGCGCTCGGACCCGGCGAGCTGGTCCTCGAGGGCGTCGGTGACGACGGTCGGGTTGAGCACCGGCTTCAGGCCGCCCTCGGGCGCGGGCTCGAAGCTCAGCGCCGCGGCGATCACGGCGGGCTCCAGCACGCCCTGCGAGCCCTCCTCGCCGATCACGGTGACGGGCGCCGACACGGCGGGCCGCGCGACCTCCTCGATCGCCGTGGCGACGTCCTCGGGCGTGGTGAGCGCGGGCAGCGGGAACAGCGGCAGGTTCACCGGCCGGCCCGACGCCCAGTCGCGCGCCAGCACGTCGAGCGCGTGCTCCTTGTCGAGCTGCTGGCCCGGGACCGGGTCGACGGCGACGGGCGTGACGCCGTCGAAGCGGACCGTGCCCTCGACCGGCGCCCGGTCGACGATCGGGCCGAGCTCGCCCAGCGCCCCGTCGACGGCGGCGCGGTCGACCGAGGTGGCCACGCCGATCTCGCGCTGGGTGAAGAACGAGGTGATCCGCGTGATCGGGTTGAGCGGCTGCTCGCCCGCGCGGTCCAGGGTGCCCTCCCAGTCGACGGCCAGGCCGGCGGTGGTCGGGTCGATCTGCGTGCCGACCTCGCCGACGGTGACCTGCACCGGCACCGTGGTGCGCGGCTCGATCTGGGTGCGCAGGGTCTGCTCGGCGTCGGCGAGGCTCAGCCCGCCGACCGGGACGCCCGCGACGGTGACCCCGCGGGGCACCGACCCGGAGCTGATCAGCAGGTCGGCGACGTAGACCAGCGCCAGCACGGCGACGACCGCGGCCGCGATGAGCAGCGGCAGGCGGCGGGGACGGCGGCGCCGCGGCGGCTCGCCGCCCGACGGGCGCGAGGGCGGCCCGCCACCGGCCCCGGGCGTGACGGGGATGCGCTCGGTGGGCGGGTCGAGCGGGTCGACGGCCGCGGTGGCGCCCGTCGAGGTGCCGGCCGCGGCACCCGCGCGGACGGGGATGACCTGCGTGGCCTCGGCGTCCCAGCTGCGCGGGCGCTCGGCCTCGGCGGGGGCGGCCTCGGCAGGAGCGGTGTCGGGCCGCGGGGTGTCGACGCGGGTGGCGTCGGCGTCCCCACCCGCGGCGGCACCGGCACCCGAGGCGGCACCGGCACCCGCGGCGGCCACGGCGACCGTCGGCGCGTCGGTGGCGGCGGGAACGGCGTCGGCCCGGGCCGGGGTGGGACGCGTGGGCCCGTCCTCGGCGGCCGGCACCGGGGTGCGGACCGTGGCGTCGGCCGCGGGGGCCGGCCGGGGCCGCGGCCGCGGCGAGGCGGCGGGCACCGCGGTGGTGGTGGCCTCCACGGGGGACGACCCGGCCGCGGCGGGTGGCGCGTCCGCAGGCGCGGACGGGCCGGTGGCGGACGGAACGGTGTCGGACGCGGCGCCGGCGGACGGGACGGTGTCGGACGCGGCGGCGGTGGTCGGGCCGGCGGCGGACGGGACGGCGCTGGTCGGGGAGTCGGCCGCGGCGGCGCTCCCCGGCGTCATCGACGGGCCGTCGCCGGGCGGGGTGATCGGGTCGAACAGGGAGGACGACGCCGCGGCCTTGCGCAGCGCCGGACCGTCGTGGCCGTCGTCGGCGATGTCGACGGCGCGCTCGCCCGTCATCACCGGCTCGCCCCCGTCGGGCGCCCCGTCACCGGGCCCCGCGGGCGCGGGGTCGACGGCCTCGGGCTCCGCCGCGACCTGGTCGGCGACCTGCTCGGCCACCGGCGCCGGAGCGCCGCCTGCCGCCGGGGCGCCGCCGGCCGCCGGGGCGCCGTTCACCGCGCCGGAGCCGGCGCCGTCCCGCGGCCCGTCGTGGGTGTGGGTGGAGCTGCCGTTGGTCGATCCGTCCGTCGCTGGACGGGTCGTCGCCTCGCCGGGCGAGGGCTGCCGCTCGGGCATGTGGTCCGTCTTCCCCTCAAACACGTGACCGGGCCCCCTGGCTCCGGTCGTCACCGCCGTCGCACCGGCTACAGGTACAGCCCGGTGCCGTGCTCCGTCCGCTCGGTGGCGACGGCGTGCAGCTCGCGCTCCCGCATCACGAGATACGTCGAGCCCTGGACCTCCACCTCGTACTGGTCGTCCCGCGCGAACAGCACGCGGTCCCCCACGGTGACGGTCCGGACGTGGTGCCCGATACCGAACACCTCTCCCCACACCAGACGCTTGGCAGCCGTCGCGGTTGCGGGGATGACGATGCCGGCACTGCTCCGGCGCTCCCCCGTGCCCTCGGTGTCCCGCACCATCACGCGGTCGTGCAGCATCTGGATCTCGAGCTCGCCCTGCACCGGCCGAATGCTACGGGCCGCCGCCGACGCCCTCCCGGCGCCCCGCGGGGGCCTCCGGAACGAGAAAGCCCCGCGGTGCTGTCAGGTCGGGGGTCCGACAGCACCGCGAGGCTGTACGTGGAATCGCCGCCCGGGGGGCGTTCGTTAACGCGCGCGCCCACCGGCGGACCTTTTCACCCGTTCGGGTGTACCAGATCACGTCTGGGCGAGCAGGTACCGCCCGAAGTGGGGCACCGTGAACGCGATCTGGCCGCGCTGCGCGGAGAACACGAGACCCTTCTTGAGCAGGCTGTCGCGGGCCGGCGACAGCGACGACGCCCGGCGCTGCAGGTGCTCGGCGATCCCCGAGGTGCCGACGGGCTCGTCGCGGCCGTCGGTCAGCTCGGCCATCGCCCGCAGGTACTCGCGCTCGGCCGGGGTGGCCCGCTCGAACCGCGACCCGAAGAAGCCGACGGCGAGCTCGGCCTCCGCGTCCGGAGCGGCGACCTTCACGTCGGCGGCGCTGATCGGGGTGCGCGCGGCGGCGTCCCACGCGGCCTTGCCGTAGGCCTGCACGAAGTAGGGGTAGCCGCCGGAACGCTCGTAGAGGGCGTCGAGGGCGTCGACCTCGAACGTGGCGTCCTCGCGCTCGGCCGGGGCGAGCAGGGCGAAGTCGGCGTCGGCGCGGTCGAGCTGGCCGATGCGGGCGTAGCGGAACAGGCGCTCGGAGTAGGACTTCGACGCCGACAGCACGGCGGGCAGGTGCGGCAGCCCCGCCCCGACGACGACGAGCGGCGAGCGGCTCTGCGACAGCTCGTGGCAGGCCGCGCAGAGCGCCGACACGTCGTCGGGGCGCAGGTCCTGCATCTCGTCGATGAGGATGGCGACGCCGGTCTCCAGGTCGGCCGCCAGCGTCGCGACCTCGGTGAACAGCTCGACGAGGTCGATCTCGATGTCGCCGGAGTCGGCCTTGCCGGTGCGGACGGGCACGTCGATGCCGGGCTGCCAGCGGTCGCGCAGCTTGGCGTCGGCGGGGGCCGAGCGCAGCGCGAACGCCTTGAGGACGCCGAGCACCTCGGCGACGCGCTCGCCGTCGGGGTGGCGGACGGCGAGGTCGCGGACCGCGCGGTGCAGCGCCGCCGAGAGCGGACGGCGCAGGTCGGCGTCCGGGCGGGCCTCGATCTTGCCGGCGCCCCAGCCGGCGCGGACGGCCATCGAGCGCAGCTCGCCCAGCAGCACCGTCTTGCCGACGCCGCGCAGCCCGGTCAGGACGAGGCTGCGCTCCGGGCGTCCGCGGGCGACGCGCTCCAGCACGATCTCGAACGCGTCGAGCTCGCGGTCGCGACCGGCGAGCTCGGGCGGCCGCTGACCGGCGCCGGGGGCGAAGGGGTTGCGCACGGGATCCACGGATCGGACGGTATCCGCGGTTCTTGCCGGAACCGTAGACATCGCTAGCGAACGCGATGGCGTGTCGTCGATCGGGGTGTATGCAGCTCTCTAGCGGAGGAGCGAGAGAGCGTGATGCTCCGCTACGCCCGCCGGGTGGCGGCGTCGGCCATGCAGAACAGGCCGAACGCGGCGATCCCCGCCGCGACGAGGATCAGCAGGCTGGCCCCGGGCGCCGACGACCCGATGACGCGCAGCGCGGCGTCGAGGCCGCCGGCGCGCTGCGGGTCGGCCGAGAAGGCGGCCCGGGCGGCGAGCACGCCGATCGCGCCGAGCGCCAGCGCCCGCGACAGGTGCCCGGCCACGCCCAGCCACTCCACGGCGGCGCGGGCGAGCGGGCCGACGCGGCTCAGGTCGAGGTCGCCGAGGAACGTGCGGCGCACGCCGGTGTAGGTCATCGCCACGGCCAGCACGAGGATCACCACGGCGGCGGCGCCGAGCAGCAGGCGACCGCCGGGCAGGCCCAGCGCGGTGGCGGCGAGGGTGCGCGCGGCGGTGTCGCCGCCCTCGCGCCGGACACCGAGCAGGTAGTCGACGACGACGAGCGCGAGCCCGGTGGTCGCGATCGACTTCGCCACGGCGCCGACGCGCTTGCGGACCCGCTCGCCGCCCTCCACCCAGCGGAAGCCGAGCGCCGCCGCGGTGACCTGCCAGACGGCGAACGCGACGAGGCCGACGACCCCGAACGCGAGCGCCGCGAAGCCGCCCGGGGTGCGGGCGACCGTGCCCACGGCGCCGTCCGGGTCGGCCGGGGCGTCCGGCACGCCGAACGCGACCTGCAGGGCCAGCCAGGCCACGAGGACGTGCACCAGCCCGTACCCGACGAGCCCGACCCGACCCAGCGCGTCGACGACGACGCCGGGCGCGTCGGACGGACCGCCGCGGACGAGGCGGCGCAGGCGGACGAGGGGACCGGTCACCCGACCATTGTTCCCCGAGCTCTCTATCCGACTGTCTAGCGCGGACCGTAGATCCTCGAAGAGGGTCCGATCTGGAAGGGTGGGCCGATGACCGAGATCGTCACCGAGGGCAGCGGCTGGTTCGAGCAGCCCGGCGACCGCGCCGAGCTGGACGTCGGCTTCACCGCCTCCGCCCGCACCCGGTCCGCCGCGGTGACGGCGCTGGGCCAGAAGGTCGCCGCCGCCGCGCCCGCGCTGGAGGCCACCGGGCTCCGCGTCGCGCACCGGCGGCTGTGGGTGCACAACGAGTGGCGGCGCGACCGCGTCGTCGGCTGCCGGGCCGCCGAGGACGTGCGGCTCGTCGTCGAGGACGTCGCCGTGCTCGAGCAGGTGCTCTCCGCGCTGATCGGCGCCGAGCCCACCAGCCTCGACGGGCCCCGCTGGGTGCTCGCCGACCCGGCCGCCGCCCGCCGCGAGGCGCAGCGCCGTGCCGTCGCCGACGCCCGCGACCGCGCCGAGGGCTACGCGTCGGCGCTCGGCGTCGGGCTGGGGGAGCTGCTGCGGCTGTCCGAGGCGGCCGACCACCACGGCGGCCCGATCGCCTACCGGATGGCGGCGCGGGCCGAGGCGGCCGCGCCGGACGTCCGCGACCTGGGCCTGGAGCCCGAGCCCGTCCGGGTGACCGTGCAGTGCACGACGACCTGGGCCACGTCGGCGTAACACCGCGGCCGGAGTCCCGACAAGCATGTCGTGGACTCCCCGCTTCGACGACCCACCGCCGGGCTGCGACGCACGCTGGGCTGGGCCCAGCTGGCGCTGACCGCCGGCGTCGTGCTCGGGGCGGTGCTCGTGGGGCACCTCGTGCAGGGGCAGGTCGACGCCCGCGTGATCGGCGCCGACCGGCCGTCGGCGGCGGCAGTGCTGCCCGAGGTCGCGGCCACGGCGTCGATGGTCGGGTCGCCGGTCTCCTCGCCGTCGGTCACCGACGGGGGCGCCGTCGGCGACGGCGCGCTGGCCGCCCTCGGCACGCTGCTCGTCGGCTGGACGCTGGTGGCCTCGGCCGGGACCATCGGGCGCCGCCGCCTCGACGACCGGGAGAGCGACCGCTGGGCCGCCGAGTGGGCCCGCGTCGAGCCGGTGTGGAGCGGGCGCGTCAGCGGGGACTTCTAGCCGGCGCCTCGGTGCACCGCTAGGACGCCTTGCGGTCCTCGGGGTCGATGACCGTCCCCTCGACGATCGTGCCCTCGATCACCGGCCGCTGCTCGTCGCGCACCACCGAGCCGTCGACGACGGTGCCCTCGGAGTGGATGCGCGCCGTGCGCAGGCCGGGCGCGCGCTGCTCGGCCGCCGCCACGAGCCGGCGCCGGACCAGCGCCCGGGTGGGCGGGAACACGAGCAGCAGCCCGGCCAGGTCGGTGACCAGGCCCGGCACGAACAGCAGCACCCCGCCCGCGGCGACGAGCAGGCCGTCGGTGACCTCCGCGTGGGCGACGCGCCGGTTGTTGACCGCCTCGGCGAGCGCCTGCGCGGCCCGCACCCCCTCCCGGCGGGCGAGCCACAGCCCGAGCAGGGAGCCGATCAGCAGGACCGCGATCGTCCAGCCGAGACCGATCACCGAGCCGAGCGCGACGAGCGCGACGATCTCGACCACGAGGTACAGGAGCACGAACGGCATACCTCTCCAACGCGCGAGGTGCCGTTCGTGCTCCCGTCGACGTGTCACGACTTGGTGTCACCCGGGAAGGGCCTGGCCCGGGGAGAACACGCGGTCGGGGTCGAGCGCCCGCCGGACGGCGAGCAGGCGGGCGCGGTCGGCGTCGTCCCAGAGCGCGGCGACGCGCTCGGGACCGGCCTGGCCGAGGAAGTTGAGCAGGGCTCCCCGGCCCGCCCAGGGCGCCATGCGGTCGACCACCGCCTGCGTGATCGACGGCATCGTCTCGGCCAGCGGCCCGGCCATCGGGCCGACGGCGAGCAGCGAGAACGCGGCGTCGCGCCCGGCCACCGCGCTGGGCACGCGTGCCGGCCGTCCCACCGCGCCGCCGAGGTGCCGCACCTCGACCATGATCAGCGGCACCTGCACGTCCGGTCCCGCGACGGCGAGCAGCGCGTCGACGGCCTCGGCGGGCAGCTCCCGCAGGGTCGCGCCGCGGTCCCAGACCGGCATCGGCTCGGTGGGGTCCATGTGGATGGAGTCGACGGCGGCGAACGGCATCTCGGCGACGAGGTCCATCAGCGGCGCGGCGACCGCCCGCATCGGGGCGAGCAGCGCCGCGCCCTCGTCGGCGGTGCCCAGGTGGGCCACACGCAGGTGCACGACGAACTGGCCGCGCAGCGGCTCGGGCAGCTCCGGCAGCGGCGGGAGCCGCAGCAGCGCGACCGAGGTCGTCGTCTCCTCGGGCAGGGTGTCCACCCACGTGCGGTAGGCGTGCAGCACGTCGGCCGCCGCCGCGCCGGGGAAGAAGATGCCGCCGCCGTAGAGGGTCGCGACGGGCACCAGGCCGAACTCGATCTCGGTGACGATGCCGAAGTTGCCCTTGCCGCCGCGCAGGGCCCAGAACAGCTCCGGGTCGCCGATGGCGTCGACGTGGCGGACCTCGCCCGTCGCGGTCACGAGCTGGACCGACCGGACGTGGTCGGCGGCGAAGCCGTACCGGCGGGCGAGCGGGCCCAGCCCGCCGCCCAGGGTGTAGCCGACGACGCCGACCGCGCTCGACGAACCGGACAGCGGCGCGAGCCCGAACGGGGCCGCGGCCTCGATCACCTGCGCCCAGCGCACGCCGGCGCCGACGCGGGCGCTGCGCGACACCGGGTCGACGACCACGCCGGACATCCGCCGCGTCGTGACCAGGACGCTGCCGGCCAGGTCGGAGGTGAGCCCGTGGCCGGTGGACTGCACCGACACCCGCAGGCCGTGGGCGGTCGCCCAGCGCACGGCGACGGCGACGTCGGCCGCGCAGGTGGCGCCGACGACCAGCGCCGGCCGCGGGGTGTGGGCGGTGTTGAAGCCGGCGACCTCCGCGGCGACGCGCGGGTCGTCGCCCTCGAGGACGGGGCCGGTGACGAGGTCGGTGAGGGTGGGGGCGGGGGCGTTCACGAGGTACCTGCTTCGTCGACGGCGATGTCGAAGGCGACCTGGCCGCCGTCGACGGAGGTGGTGGTGACGGTGACGCCGTAGGTCTCGGCGTCGGCGGTGAGGTCGCAGCGCACGGTGGCGCCGACCTCCGCGGGGAGGTCCGGGCACGCGACCTCGTCGGGCTCGGTGCCGACCGTCGCGGTGAGCTGGTCGAACACGCTCTGCGCGACCTCGGCCCCGTCGACGACGTCGACCGCCGGCTCGGCGGCGGGCTCGGCCGTGGGCGCCGCGGCCGCGCCGCCCACGCGCTCCATCTCGAAGTTGATGTCCCCGTCGGTGAGCGAGGTGACGGTGACCGTCACGTCGAACGGGCCGTCGCCGTCGGTCGCGGCGCAGGTGAGGGTGGAGCCGACGGTGCCGTCGAGGTCGTCGGGGCAGTCGGCGGTGACGGCACCGAGCTGCGCCACGATCTGCTGCTCGACGGAGTCGGCGGGCGCGACGGAGCCGCACGCGGTGAGGAGGGCGAGCCCGCACGCCCCGGCGAGCAGGGCCGCCGTGCGGTGTCGGGAGGAGGGGGGGTTCATCGGGTCTCCGCTTCCGGTCGGCGGCCGGTCGGCTGCCGAGGTGGGCCCACCGTGGCCCCCCGGACTTGCGGACGACTGGAGCCGACTTGGAGCGGGCTCCGGTCCGGACCGGAGGTTCCCTAGGAACCGATCCGCGCGAGCTCGTCCCGGGCCCGGCCCGCCCAGGTGCCGGCGCCCAGCGCGGAGTCGACGCGCACGGCCTCGGCGAGGTGGGCGCGGGCCGCGGGCAGGTCGCCGAGGCGGGTCGCGAGGCGCCCGAGCACGCCGTGCACCGAGCCCCAGGTCGCGTTGGCGGTGCCCGCGACCACCAGCTCGGCGGCCTGGGGGAGCAGGTCGCGGTAGAGCCGGGCCGGGTCGGGCGCGCCCAGCGCCGCGGCGACCTCGCCCCAGGCGCAGAGCAGGAAGTCGGTGCTCCAGTCGGCCGGGACGCTCACCTCCGTGCGCTCCAGCAGCCGCCGGGCCTCCTCGGCCGCGCCCACCTCGACCAGTGCCAGCAGCGCCACCGGGCGCAGCGTCGCGAACTCGTCCACGGTGTCGTCGACGAGCTCGGACACCACCTCGGCGAGGCGGCCCTGCCCGCGCCGCACGGTCATCCGCTGCACGATCCGGCACCAGCGCGCGCCCCACAGGCTCGTCCGCCGCTGCAGGGCGTCGGCCTCGTCGGCGTGCCGCTCGGCGGCGTCCCAGTCGCCGCGCAGCGTGGCGTGCCCGGCCTCCTGGTAGCTGACCTGCGCGCGCAGCTCGGCGAACCCCAGCTCGGTGGCCAGCCGCGACGCGCGGTCGAGGTCGGAGCGGGAGAGCTCCAGCTCGGCGAACCGCATCGCCAGCGCGCCGCGGTGCAGCCGGGCGACGGCCTCGGTGTGCGCGGGCAGCCCGGCGCCGACCAGCGCGAGCGACTCGTCGAGCGCCGCCCGGCGCTCCCGCTCGGCGCCGGGCACCCACGCGGCGAGGTAGAAGTTGTTCAGCGCGCGGCCCAGCAGCGGGGCGTCGCCGAGGTCGCGCGCGATCCGGGCGGCCTCGCGGGCGGCCTCGGTGCCCTCCGCGCGCCGGTCGGTGTAGCTGACCTCGCAGGCCAGGGTGCCGAGCAGCTCCGCGCGCCGCAGCGGGACGGTCGTGACGGCGAGCAGCTCGTCGAGCCGGGCGATCACCGCGGCGTCGCTCGTGCCGTAGGCGCGCCAGTTCCACAGGGCGACGCCGCCGAACACGCCCGCGGCCTCGGCGGCGCCGTCGGTGTCGCCCACCGCGAGGGCCAGCTCGATGGCGCTCGACAGCGCCGCCTGCGCCCCGACGAGGTCGCCCGCGGCGCGCCGGTCGCGGCCCAGGACGACGAGCAGCTCGCGCGGGTCGCCGTCCGCCAGCTCGACGGCGCGCGCGACGTGCTCGGCCGCCGTCGCGTGGGCGAGGCGGTCGCGGGCGGCGTCCGCCGCGGCCAGCGCGTGCCGCAGCGCGGTGCCCGGCCCGGCGAACGGGCCGGCGAGGTAGGAGTGGTGGGCCAGCGCGTCGAGGTTCCCGGCGACCGGGAGCCCCTCCAGCGCCTGGGCGATGCGGCGGTGCAGCCGCGCCCGCTGCAGCCGCGTCAGCCCGGCGACGATCGTCTCGCGCACGAGCTCGTGGCCGAAGCGCCACACCCAGCCGTCGCCCTCCTCGACCACGACGCCGGTGAGGACGGCGGGCTCCAGCAGCGTGGCGATCTGCTCGGCGTCGACCTCGGAGGCGGCCTCCAGCACGTCGAGCGGGAACTCGCGCCCGATCACCGCGGCCATCGTCAGCAGGGCGCGGGTGTCGGCGGGCAGCCGGCCCATCCGCCGCTCCAGCACGTCGCGCACCGAGGCGGGGATGTCGGCGGCGCCGGGGCGGGCGTCGAGGCGCCGCTCGCTGCGCAGCAGCTCGATCAGCTCCACCAGGAAGAACGGGTTGCCCTCGGTGCGCCGGCGCAGGTCGCCGGCCAGCGCGGGGTCGGCCAGGCCGCGGTCGACCAGCAGCTCCCCGACCTCGGCGGCGGGCAGCCCGCCCAGCGCCAGCCGCGTGACGGCGCGCTCGCGCGCGAGGTCGGCGAGGGTGTGCACGAGCGCGTCGGTGCGCTCGTCGGCGGTGTCGCGCAGGGTGGCGAGCACCAGCACCGGGGCGGCGGCGATCCGGCCGACGAGGAAGCGCAGCAGGTGCAGCGAGAGCGGGTCGGCGCCGTGCAGGTCGTCGAGGACGACGAGCAGCGGGCGCTCGGCGGCGGCCGCCAGCAGCGCGGCGGCGATCCGCTCGAACAGCTCGGCGCGGCGGCTGTCGGAGTCGCCGGGGCCCTCGGCGGCCGCGGTGCCGGCCGCGGAGCCGAGCGCACGCAGCACCTGCGTCCACGGCCAGAGCGCGGGCGCGGCGGCCTCGTCGGCGCACCGGCTCCACGCCACCCGCGCGCCCCGCTGCTCCGCGGCGGCCACGACCTCCTCGGCCAGGCGCGTCTTGCCGATCCCGGCCTCGCCGCCGACGAGCACCACCGACCCCGTGCCGGACGCGGCGGCCGCGAGCCGGGCCTCCAGGGCCGCCAGCTCGGCGCGGCGCCCGACGAACCCGGAGCGCCGCGGCGGGTCGGCGGCCGGCGCGGCGACGGGGGCGGGCAGCGGCTGCGGGGCCCGCGGGCCGTCGACGCCGGCGTCCTGGGTGAGCACGGCCCGCTCCAGGCGCCGCAGCTCGGGGCCGGGGTCGATGCCGAGCTCGTCGCGCAGCAGGTCGCGGCAGGTGGCGAAGGCGCGCAGCGCGTCGGCCTGGCGGCCGGTGCGGTAGAGCGCGAGCATCAGCGAGCCCCAGAGCCGCTCGCGCATCGGGTGCACGGCGACCAGGCGCTCCAGCTCGGGGACGGCGCTCTCCGGGCGCCCGTCGGCGAGCATCGCCTCGATGTGGCGCTCCAGGCCGACCGCGCGCAGCTCGGCGAGGCGGGCCCGGTCGGCCTGCACCGCCGACGCGCCGTCGCCCAGGTCGGCGTAGGGCTCGCCCCGCCACAGGCCCAGCGCGGCGATCAGCACGTCGTCGGCATCGCGGGCGCGCCCGGCGTCGAGCAGGCGCTGGCCCTCGCCGAGCATCGCCTCGAACCGCAGCACGTCGAGCTCGTCGTCGCCGACGGCCAGCAGGTAGCCGGGCGGGCGGGTCAGCAGCCGGGTCGGCGCCGAGCGGGGGGCGCGGTCGGGTTCGAGGAGGCGCCGCAGCTGCGAGACGTAGGACTGGAGGGTGCCGGTGGCCGTGGCGGGCGGCTCGGAGGCCCAGAGGGTCTCGTTGATCCGGTCGAGCGGGACGACGCGGCCGTGGTCGGCGAGCAGCAGTGTGAGCAGGGCGCGGAGCTTCGGGCTCCCGGGGTCGACCGACCGCCCGTCGGCCGTGGCGACCTCGAGCGGCCCCAGCACGCGGAACAGCACCCGCAGGAGACTAGTGCGGCGGCGGCTCCCGCTACAGGGTGATCTCCCAGGTCCCGCCGCCGGGGAGCTGCGTGTAGCCCAGGCCGACGAGCATCCGCCGCCCCTGGTCGGTGCCCGGGTCCGGGATGCGCGCGATCCGGCAGCCCTCCGCGCGCACCGCCGTGGTGACCTGGCGCGCGAGCCGCGGGCCGTAGCCCCGGCCGCGGTGGTGCTCGGGGACGCCGCCGCCGACGACCGTGGCGACGTCGCCCGCGCGGTGGACCTCGATGGTGGCCTTGGGGTCCTCGCCCGCCGCGGAGCCGATGTCCTCCAGCGTGTAGACCACGACGCCGCCCGCCCCCGTGCCGTGGCGCGGGGTGCGACGCATGAGGTGCGACTCGGCCGCGGTCATGCGTGCAGTGTGCCCGGGCGACTTGTGGCCGACTTGAGGCGCACCGGCGCCCGCGCGTGCAGCCGTCGGCAAGCGCCTGCCCGCACGCTCTGCGCCATGACCACCACCGACCGCGCCGGCAACGACGTCCGGGGCCTCCTGCTCGTGCACGACCGGATCCGCGCCGTCGTCCCCGAGGCGGCCCGGCACATCCGCGCCCTGCGTCCCGGCGACCGCCGCGGCGCCCGCGCCGCCGTCCGCGCGTGGGCCGGGTTCACGCGGGCGGTGCAGCGCCACCACCAGGCCGCCGACGCCGACCTCTGGCCCCTCGTGCTGGGTCTCGTCCCGGAGCTGGCGGGCGAGGTGCAGCGCCTGCGGGCCGAGCGCGCGCGGCTGGACGCCGACCTCGCCGCCGTCGCCGCCGGGCTGGAGCAGCTGGCCCGGCCCGGCGGGTCGGGCGGCGCGGCCGCCGCGGCGCTCGCCCGCCTCGACACGCAGCTGCGCCGTCACCTCGCCGCCGAGGAGCAGCTCGTGCTGCCGGTGCTGCGCCACCGCGTCCCCGCCGAGCGGTGGGCGGCGGTGGAGCCGGCGCTGGTGGAGCGCGCTGCCGTGCTCGGCACGGCGTTCGCTCCGCAGCCGGAGCCCGCCCGGGCCGGGTTCCTGCGCCGACGGCCGGCGCCGGTCCACGGGCGGCACTGCCTCGTGCCCGGCCCGCGGCACCGGCGACCGCTCGTCACCGCCGCTACCAGGTGACCGGCGCTACCAGGTGACCGGCGCTACCAGGTGACCGGCGCTACCAGGTGAGGGCCAGCGCCGGGTCGGTGAGCAGCGCGCCGACGTCGGCGAGGAAGCGCGAGCCCTGCTCGCCGTCGACGAGGCGGTGGTCGAACGACAGCGCGAGCTGGCACACCGTGCGCACCGCCAGCTCGCCGTCGACCACCCACGGCGTCGGCTTGATCGCGCCGACGGCCAGGATCCCGGCCTCGCCCGGGTTGAGGATCGGCGTGCCGGTGTCGACGCCGAACACGCCGACGTTGGTGATCGTGAACGTGCCGTTGGCCAGGTCGGCGGGCGGCGTCTTCCCCGACCGCGCGGTGGCCGTCAGCTCGCCGAGCGCCTGCGCCAGCCCGTGCAGGGTGAGCGTGTCGGCGTCGCGGACCTTGGGCACGATCAGCCCGCGCGGCGTGGCGGCGGCGATGCCGAGCTGGACGCGGTCGTAGTAGACGATCTCGCCCGCGGCCTCGTCCCAGCTCGCGTTGATCTCCGGGGTGCGGCGCGCCGCCAGGCACACGGCCTTGGCGACGAACGCCAGCGGCGTCAGCTTCACCTCGGCGTACTCGCGGGTGGCGCGGAGGCGGTCGCGCAGCGCCATCGTCGCGGTGACGTCGACGGCCAGGAACTCCGTGACGTGCGGTGCGGTGAACGCGCTGCTCACCATGGCCGCGGCGGTGTGCTTGCGGACGCCGCGGATCGGCTCGCGGCGGACGCCGCCGGTCGACGCCGCGGGGGCGGTGGCGGGGGCCGGGGCCGCGGGGGCGGCGACGTGGGCCTGCACGTCCTCGCGGGTGATCACGCCGCCGGGGCCGGTGGGGGTGACG
Source organism: Pseudonocardia broussonetiae (assembly GCF_013155125.1). Lineage (NCBI taxonomy): Bacteria > Bacillati > Actinomycetota > Actinomycetes > Pseudonocardiales > Pseudonocardiaceae > Pseudonocardia > Pseudonocardia broussonetiae. Next base: position 1,888,776 of record NZ_CP053564.1, read on the forward strand.
GTGCGCAGGTCCACCCCGAGGTCGCGGGCGAGCTTGCGGACCGGGGGCTTGGCCAGGGGCACGGCGGAGCCGTTCGCGGCCCCGCCCGTCCCCGCGCCCGCCCCGCCCGTCGCGGCCCCGCCCGTCGAGGCCCCGCCCGTCGCGGCCCCGCCCGCCCCCGTTGCAGGAAAGCCACGTTCATGCAGCCCCGTTGCGTGAACGTGGCTTTCCTGCAACTCGGCGGCGGGGGCTGGGGTGGGTGCGGCGGGAGCGGCTGCGGCGGCGGCGGGGGTGGGTGCGGCGGCCGGCGCCCCCCGACGCGGCCGACGGGTCGACGCCCCGGGCCGCGGGCCGTAGCCCACCAGGTTGGCGATCCGGCCGTCCTTGCCCGGCTCCCCGATCTTCGCGCCCTGCTCCTCGTCCGCGGCGGCGGGCGCCGGGGACGGGGCGGCCGCCGGCGCCGCCTCCCCCGTCTCGATGCTGATGATCGGCGACCCGACGGCGACCGTCTGGCCCGGCTCCACCAGCAGTTGCCCGACCGTCCCCGCGTACGGCGACGGCAGTTCGACGGCCGCCTTGGCCGTCTCGATCTCGCACAGGATCTGGTTGACGGTGACGACGTCGCCCGCGGCCACGTTCCACGTGACGACCTCGGCCTCGGTGAGCCCCTCACCGACGTCGGGCATGGCGAACTCGCGCAACACGGCCGTCACCAGCCCATCGAGCGGTCGACGGCGTCCAGCACCCGGTCGAGGTCGGGGAGGTAGTCCTCCTCGCACTTCGACGGCGGGTACGGGGTGTCGAACCCCGTCACCCGCAGCACCGGCGCCTCAAGGGAGTGGAAGCACTCCTCCTGCACGCGCGCGCAGACCTCGGAGGCCACCGACGTCTCCGACGGCGCCTCCGCGACGACGACGAGCCGGCCCGTGCGGCGCACCGAGTCGAACACGGGGCCGAGGTCGAGCGGCGAGAGCGTGCGCAGGTCGATGACCTCGAGGTCGTGGCCGTCGGCCTCGGCGGCCGACGCGGCCTCCAGGCAGGTCTTGAGCACCGGGCCGTACCCGGCGAGCGTCAGCGACGAGCCGGGGCGCACCACCCGGGAGGCGTGCAGCGGCGTCGGGGTGGCCGCGAGGTCGACCTCCGCCTTCTCCCAGTACCGCCGCTTGGGCTCGAAGAAGATCACCGGGTCGTCGCTCTCGATCGCCTGCTGGATCATCCAGTAGGCGTCGCTCGCGTTGGAGCAGGCGACGACCTTGAGCCCCGCGACGTGCGCGAACAGCGCCTCGGGCGACTCGCTGTGGTGCTCGACGGCCCCGATGCCCCCGCCGAACGGGATCCGCACGACCACCGGCACCGGCACCCTGCCCTGCGAGCGGAAGTGCAGCTTCGCGAGCTGGGAGACGATCTGGTCGTAGCCGGGGAACACGAACCCGTCGAACTGGATCTCGCACACCGGCCGGAACCCGCGGATCGCCAGGCCCACCGCGGTGCCGATGATGCCGCTCTCGGCGAGCGGGGTGTCGAGCACGCGCTGCTCGCCGAAGTCCTTCTGCAGCCCGTCGGTGACGCGGAAGACGCCGCCGAGCTTGCCGACGTCCTCGCCCATCACGAGCACCTTGGGGTCGCGCTCCATCGCGGCGCGCAGCCCGTCGTTGATCGCCTTCGCCATCGTCAGCACGGCCATGTCAGACCCCCTCGAAGGACGAGTGGTACGCCAGGAAGGCCTCGCGCTGGGCGTCGACGGCGGGCGAGCCCTCCGCGTAGACCTGGGAGAACATCCGCTCGGGCCCGGGCGCGGGCATGTCGACGCAGTGCTGCCGGAACCGCGCCGCGAGGGCGTCGGACTCGGCCTGCACCCCGTCGAAGAACTCCGGTTCGACGCCGAGGGAGCGCACCAGGTGCACGCGCACCCGCTCGATCGGGTCCTTGAGCTTCCACAGCTCCAGCTCGTCGGCGAGGCGGTAGCGGGTGGGGTCGTCGGAGGTGGTGTGGGCGTCCATCCGGTAGGTGAAGGCCTCGATGAGCACCGGTCCGTTGCCGGTGCGGCACTCCTCCAGCGCCCAGCGGGTGACGGCGAGGCAGGCGAGCACGTCGTTGCCGTCGACGCGGATGCCGTCGAAGCCGTAGCCCTGCGCGCGCTTGTAGAGCGGCACGCGGGTCTGGCGCTCGGTGGGCTCGGAGATGGCCCACTGGTTGTTCTGGCAGTAGAAGACGACCGGCGCGTCGTAGACGGCGGCCCACACGAAGCCCTCGTGGACGTCGCCCTGGCTGGTGGCGCCGTCACCGAAGAAGCAGATGGTGGCCTCGCTGTCGGGGCCGTCGCCGACCTTGCCCTCGAACTTCTGGCCCATCGCGTACCCGGTGGCGTTGAGGCACTGGTTGCCGATGACGATCGTGTAGAGGTGGAAGCCGGTGGCCTTCGGGTCCCAGCTGCCGTGGTCGGTGCCGCGGAAGATCCCGAGCAGCTCGGTGGGGTCGACGCCCCGCGCCCAGGCGACGCCGTGCTCCCGGTAGGACGGGAACGCCATGTCCTGCGGCGCCATCGCCCGGCCGGCGCCGATCTGCGCGGCCTCCTGGCCGAGCAGCGGCACCCAGATCCCGAGCTGGCCCTGGCGCTGCAGCGCGTTGCCCTCGCGGTCGAAGCGCCGGACGAGGACGAGGTCGCGGTAGAGGTCCTTCAGCGCCTCGACGTCGACGTCGGCCGCGTAGGAGTCGAAGCGGGGGTCGGGCACCCGCTCGCCCTCGGGCGTGAGCAGCTGGACGAGGTCGGCTCCGCCCTCGTCGGTGCCCTTCAGTCCGGCGACGACGTGATCGGGGCCCGGGCGGGACGACGGGGTGGACGACGTCGGCGGCGTCCAGTCCTGCGGTGCGGACACGGGTGCTCCTCGCTGGTTCGGCCCGGACCGGTTCGTGGCCGGGCGCGGGACGGCGGGGCCGGCGTGCGCGGGCACCGGGGTGTGGGCCCGCACACGTGTCGGCTCTTCCCCGACATCCTGGCACGAGCGGACGCCCGCGGGGGAGCACCGCGGTCCCCCGGCCCCGCACCCGGGCCGGGGGACGCGCCGGTCAGGCGCCGTGCTCGCGCGGGCCCGGCTGCGGCGGGCGGTACCCCGGGGTGGTCGGGTCGCCGGTGGGCGGCGTGACCTGGGTGGGGGCGTCGTGGCCGTAGGTGGGCGGCGGGCCGTACGCCGGGGGGTTCTGGGCGTAGGGGCCGTGGCCGTTGCCCGTGGCGCCGGGGCCGGTCGGGAGGCCCGCCACGCCCTTGGCCTTCTTCGCGACCCCGTCGATCTGGGTGCGGTAGCGGCCCTTCGTCTGCTTGTCGACGAAGGCGGCCGCCTGGTCGAGGTACTTGCCCGCCTTGTCCGGGTTGCTCTTCGCGTACCGGCGCGCCGCCTCGGCGGCGGTGGCCAGGGTGGCGAGTCGTCGGATCAGGGCCATGTCGTCCTCCAGTGGGGAATGGTGCACTCACGACGGTCAACGCCCGTGTGGCGCCGCGTGGTTCCCCGGCATACCCGTTCCTGCCCCGCAGATCACACGCGCGCCCGAAGGGATCACGGACAGTGACTTCACCCAACGGTGACCGGCTCCAGGGTGTCGCGAACGTGACGGGGTGGCACCATCCCGGCGGTACTCACACCACTGTGGAGGTCCCCGTGCCCGTCCGTCTCCGTCGCTCCGCCCCGGCCGCACTGGCGGCCGCTCTCGCCGTCACCCTCGCGGGGTGCGGCGGAGGGGAGACGGCCGCCCCGGCCGCCGCCGGTGGCGTGGAGCTCATCCAGTCCGGCCAGCTCACGACGTGCACCCAGCTGCCCTACGAGCCGTTCCAGTTCCGCCAGGGCGACCAGATCGTCGGCTTCGACGTCGACCTCGTCGACCTGGTCGCGAAGCGCCTCGGGGTCACCCAGCAGATCGTCGAGACCCCGTTCGACAACATCCAGTCCGGGATCGCGCTCGACACCAACCTCTGCGACCTCGGCGCCGCGGCCATGACGATCACCCCGGTGCGCGACGAGAACCTCGACTTCTCCGACCCCTACTTCGACGCCACCCAGGCCCTGCTGGTGCCGCCCGGCTCGGACATCGCCGGCGCCGAGCAGCTCACCGGCCGCCGCCTCGGCGTGCAGAACGGCACCACCGGCGCGCAGTACGCCACCGAGAACCTCTCCGGCGCCGAGCTCGTGACCTTCGACGACATCGGCCTGCTGCTCACCGCCGTGCAGACCGGCGAGGTCGACGCGGCGATCAACGACAACGCGCCGCTGCTGGACTTCGCCGGCAAGAACCCGGGCTTCGCCGTCACCACCGAGTTCGACACCGGCGAGCAGTACGGCTACGCGGTCAAGACCGGCAACACCGCGCTGCTGGAGGCGATCAACGGCGCCATCGCCGACGCCCGGGCCGACGGCACGTACGACGAGCTGTTCGCCAAGTGGTTCCCCGCGGCCGGTCAGGGCTGACCCACCGATGGCACTCACCCGACGCCAGCGGGCCCGGGCCGGGCGCGGCGTCCAGTACGCGATCGCGGTCGCGATCCTGCTGGTCGTGGCGTTCACCGCCGACTGGGCGCAGATCGGCCGGTCGTTCTTCGACCTCGAGGTCGCCGCGAGCCTGTTCCCGGACGTCCTCACCGTCGCGCTGAAGAACACGATCGTCTTCACGGCGCTGGGGTTCCTGCTGGCGCTCGGGCTGGGCCTGGTCCTCGCGCTGATGCGGCTGTCGTCGGTGCGCGTGTACCGCTACGCCGCCGGGGCCTACATCGAGTTCTTCCGCGGGCTGCCGGCGCTGCTCGTGGTGATCGCGATCGGGTTCGGCATCCCGCTGGCGTTCGGGTCCAACCTCGACCGCACGCTGTCGATCACGCTGGCGCTGGGCATCGTCGGCTCGGCCTACATCTCCGAGACGATCCGGGCGGGCATCCAGGCGGTGCCCGCCGGGCAGGTCGAGGCGGCGCGCTCGCTGGGCATGTCGCCGACGCGGACGATGGCGTTCATCGTGATCCCGCAGGCCTTCCGCACCGTCCTGCCGCCGCTAACCAACGAGCTGATCCTGCTGACGAAGGACTCGTCGCTCGCGTTCCTGCTCGGCACGACGCTGGAGCAGCAGGAGCTGGCGCAGTTCGGGCGGGCCGCGCTCAACCAGGTGCGCAGCATGACCCCGCTGCTCGTCGTCGGGCTGTGCTACCTGATCATCACCATCCCGCTCTCCTACCTCGCCCGCCGGCTGGAGCGCCGGTACGGCAGCGCGGGGACGCCGAAGGGGGCAGAGGTATGAGCACCGCGGGCAGGAGCGCCGGGGGCACGAGCACCGGCACCGCGGACGCCGCGGTGCAGATCACGGACCTGCACAAGTCGTTCGGGTCGGTCGAGGTGCTGCGCGGCATCGACCTCACCGTCGCCCCCGGCGAGGTCGTCTGCATCATCGGGCCGTCCGGCTCGGGCAAGTCGACGCTGCTGCGCTGCGTCAACCTGCTGGAGACGCCGACCAGCGGGTCCGTCGTCGTCGAGGGCCGGGAGATGACCGACCCCGACTGCGAGATCGACGAGGCCCGCCGGTCGGTCGGGATGGTGTTCCAGTCGTTCAACCTGTTCAGCCACCTGTCGGTGCTGGACAACCTGACGATCGCGCAGCGCCGGGTGCTCGGGCGCGACCGCGCGGAGGCCGAGCGGGTGGCCCGCGCCAACCTCGACCGGGTCGGCCTGGGCGAGCGCGGCTCGGCCCAGCCCTCGCAGCTCTCGGGCGGTCAGCAGCAGCGCGTGGCGATCGCCAGGGCGCTGTCGATGGACCCGTCGGTGATGCTGTTCGACGAGCCCACGTCGGCGCTGGACCCGGAGCTGGTCGGCGACGTCCTCGACGTCATGCGCGGCCTCGCGCGCGACGGGATGACGATGCTCGTGGTCACCCACGAGATCCAGTTCGCGCGGGAGGTGGCCGACCGCGTCCTGTTCATCGACGGGGGACTCGTGGTGGAGCTGGGCCCGCCCGCCGACGTGATCGGCAACCCGCGCGAGCCCCGGACCAGGGAGTTCCTGGCCCGGGTGCTGCACAAGCCGGTGGACCCTACTTCGCCAGGAACTCCAGCAGCGCTCGGTTGAACTCCTCGGGGTGCGAGGCGTTGATCGCGTGCGGGCCGCCCTCGATCACCACCAGCTCGCTCCCGTCGATCGCCTCCGCGCTGCGCTTGCCGCTGACCTCGAACGGCACGATCGCGTCGGCGTCGCCGTGGATCACGAGCGTGGGCAGCGTGATCGCGGCGACGTCCTCGCGCAGGTCGGTGCGGCCGAACGCGGTGATGCAGTCCAGCGTGCCCTTGGGTGAGGCGCCGGCGGCGATGGCCTTGGCGTAGACGCGCTGGTCCTCGCTCACCGTGAGCGCGCCGTTCGCGGAGAAGAAGCTCGTCGTGAAGTTCTCGAGGAACGCGAGGCGGTCGGTCCGCACGCCGTTCTCGAAGGCCTCGATGGTGGCGTCGTCGAGGCCGCCGTCGGGGTTGTCGTCGCTCTTGTAGAGGTACGGCGGCACGGCGCCGGCCAGCACGATCCGGCTCACGCGGCCGGTGTCGCCGTGCTTCGCGGCGTAGCGGACGACCTCGCCGCCGCCCATCGAGAACCCGACGAGCGCGGCGTCGGTGACATCGAGGTGGACCAGCAGCTGGTGCAGGTCCTCGGTGAAGGTGTCGTAGTCGTAGCCGTCCCACGGCTGCGACGACTTCCCGAAGCCGCGCCGGTCGTAGGTGATCACGCGGTGGCCGGCCTCGACGAGGGCGGGCACCTGGGCCTCCCAGGAGCGGCCCGACAGGGGCCAGCCGTGGATCAGGACGACCGGGCGGCCGGAGCCGTGGTCCTCGTAGTAGAGGTCGATCGGGGCGGAGTTCTCGGTACCGACGTTCACGTAGGCCATGTCCCGACCCAACCATGTCGTGCGCGACCTATTCCTCGGGCACGTAGCCGTGGGCCAGCGCGGCCACCGACGTCGGCGGGGTGAGGACCCTCAGCGCGCCGCGGGGCCGGGGGACGGGGTCGTGCCAGCCGTCGAAGGAGAAGGCGAGCAGCCGCCCGCCCCGCACGAGCCGCGGCCCGTCGGTGACGACGACGGTGCCGTCGGGCAGGTCGGCGCCGAGCCAGGTGCGCCGGTGGGCGGCCCGGTCGAGGCCCCACCCCCGGCCCCGGTGCAGCCGCTCCCGGTCCAGGCGTTCGGCGGCCAGCGCCCGGTTGAGGTCGCCCGCCCGCACCGGGGCGCCGACGGCCGCGGCCACCGCCTCGCGGTAGGCCAGGTAGGCGCCGTGGCGGCACTCGCCGCAGGGCCGGTGGCCCGCGGCGAGCGCCACGGCGTCGTCGAGGAAGAACAGGGGCGTCCACCGGCCGGGCCGGGCGAGCCCGACCCGCCGGTCCCGGAACCGCGTGACGCACGCGATCCAGAGGTGCCCCCGGTGGTGCCGGACCAGCGCACCGTCGTCGTCGACCAGGCAGCCGCGGTTGCCGGTGAACCTCCCGCGCGCCGGGTCGGCGTGCAGGTCGCCCCACGGGTCGACGCGGTTGCGCCGGGTCATCCGACGGGCGCGGTCACGTGCGGGGGAGCCGCCCCATCAGGAAGAACTCCGGGTTGGGTCGCAGGGCCGTCAGGTGCGCGAGCCGGTTGGACATGGCGAACAGCGCGGTGATCGCGCCGATGTCCCAGATCTCGTCCTCCGACAGCCCCGCCAGGCGGGCGTCGTCGAGCTCGGCGTCGGTGAGCGCCGCGGAGTCGACCGCGATCAGCAGGGCCAGGTCGACGATGGCGCGCTCGCGCGGCGACAGCGCCACGCCGTAGGGGTTGGTGGCGACGCGGTCGGCGATCTCCGGGTCCTTGGTGCGCACCCGCAGGATCGCGCCGTGCGCCACCACGCAGTACGTGCAGCTGTTGGCCCCCGACGTCGCGACGACGACGAGCTCGCGCTCGGCCTTGCTCAGCCCGTCGGAGGACTCCATCAGCGCGTCGTGGTAGTCGAGGAACGCGCGCAGCTCCGCGGGCCGCCGGGCCAGCGCCCGGAACACGTTGGGCACGAAGCCCGACTTCTCCGCGATCGCCCCGATCCGCTCGCGCAGGTCGTCGGGCATGTCGGCCAGCTCCACGTGCCCGAACCGGCTCACCTCGTGCGTCTCTCCCATGGCGTCGACCGTAGTGCCGGGGGAGCATGCTCGTCATGGACCTGCCGGAGGAGATCCGCCACGCGCTGTCGCGGTGGTGCGCCGCGCGGATCCCGGAGCGGGAGCGCGAGCACCGCCGGATCGGCTACACCGTGCACGGCAGCGAGGTGACGATCCTCGACCGCCGCGCCCCCGCCCGTCCCGAGCTCGACGTGGAGTGGTCGTCGAGGCCGCTGGCGCGGCTCCGCGTCGACGGCGCCGGCCACTGGACGCTGTACCGCCCCGTCGACGGCGGGTGGGCCCGCACCTCCGACGGCGCGGACCCGATCGCCCTGCTGGAGGCTCAGGCGCCGGCCTGACCCACCGCCGACACCGCCCCGGCGCGCCCGCCCGGGTGGAACTGCACGACCCGGCCCGCCGGCGACGGCTCGGCCGGACGGCCCTGGATCAGCAGCGCCGACGCGCGCTGCAGCACGCTGAGCAGCGACGGCGAGCCCTCGGGCTGATCGTCGGGCGCCACCACCGCGATCATCCGCGGCGCGACGGCCGTGAGCAGGAGCCGCTCGACGCCGAGCTGGGCCGCCCCGAGGACGACGACGACGTCGGCGCTGTCGGGAGCGGGCAGCGCGCCGAGCAGGGTCTGGCTGCGGACGAAGCAGGCCAGGCCGTAGGCGCCGGAGTCGTGCTCGTGCAGCTCGTCCCACGCGGCCGCCAGCGCGGGCGCGGTGGCCCGCAGCCGCCCGAGCAGGGTCGTGCGGCGGACCTCGTCGCGCAGCTCGCGCCGGGCCGCGCCCAGCGCGTCGACGGCCTGCTCGTACGCGTCGGCGTCGCGGCGGCGCAGGGCGGCCACGGCCTGGTGGTGCTCCGGGGCGGTGACGGTGCCGGCGGCGCGCTCGGCGAGCCGGTCGGCCATCGTGTCGAGCTTGTGGGCGGCCTCCGCGGCCGACCCGTGCTCCTCGTAGTCGAGGATCGCGGCCGAGACGCGCGCCGCGGAGTCGACGTCGGGCACCGACAGGGGCGAGTCGGCGGCGAGGAACAGCACGTCGTGGCGCAGTGAGCCCACGGAGCGGGCCGCGGCCCCCACCAGGGCCAGGCGCTCGGCCAGCGGGGCCAGGTCGAGCGGCCCGCGCGGGGCCGGGACGCCCATCTCGGCGCACCCGGCGACGATCCGGCCCAGGCGCTCGGTGAGCTCCATGTGGTCGAGCACGCGCAGCACGTCCGGGGCGGTGACCGGCTCCCGGTCGGCCACGCGGATGCGCCGCAGCACGGGCTGGACGTCGCGCTGGGCCGAGGGCCGGAAGTACGCGCGGGCGCGGCCGCCGGACTCGAGGAACTCGTAGTAGTTGCACAGCAGGTCGACGGCGTCGGCCGGGAGCGGGCCGAGGAACGACACCGGCGGGGCGTCGCGGCGCTGGTGGGCGATCGTCGCGGCCTGCGCGACGTCCTCGTGCGTGCGGTCGAACACGGCGCGGTGCCGCGTGTGGATCAGGTGCCCGAGCAGCTCCCACTCCCACGGCGACTGGCGGCGGGTGCCGAGCGCGTCGAGCCGCACGGTGACGCACCGCGCGATCGAGGTGACGGCCTCCCGGCGGTCGGGCTCCACGCGCGAGAGCAGTGCGGGGACGACGGTGCCCGCGTCGTCCGGGCGCCCGGCCTGCACGGCCTGGCGGCTGAGCCGGCGCACGTCGTCGACGGGCGGCAGGGCGTCGGCGGGGGGCAGGTCCTGCCCGGCCCGGGCCCGTGCGGCCGCGGTGGAGGTGGCCAGCAGGCGGCGCAGCTCGCGCAGCTCGCCGTGCGGGACGTCGGGCAGGGCGTCGACCGTGCGGCCGGTGGCCATGTCGCTGCGCACCGCGTCGAGCTCCGCGTCGGTCTCGGCGGTGACGACGACGCGGCGGCCGTCGGCGACCAGCGCGGACACCGCGGCGGCGACGGCGGACGGGCCCGCCTCGTCGAGGACGACCAGCGCCGTGCCGCGCATCGCCGCGACCACCGAGGTCGGGTCGTCGACCGGGTGGCGCTGGGCGGGCGGGACCTCCGCGACCGATGCCGCGAGTGCCTCGGCCAGGCGGCGCAGCCCGGGGGGCGTGGACCCGGCCCGGACGGTGCGGCCGATCTGCTCCTTGGCCCGGGCCGTGGTGGCCTCGTCCTGGGCCGCCGCCGCGAGGCGGTCGACGAACACCAGGAGGTCCTCGGCGTCCTCTCCGGCGGACGCACGGTCGTGCGCGCTCCCGGGTCCGACATCCATCACCGCGGTCACCTCCGACTGTCGCCGCCCGGCGTGGCAGCGATCACCCTTCGTATCGCAGGGGTCCACAGAATGTTGCACCCCTGACGAGTGGCGGGGCAATCACGCGCCGCCGAAAGGTCACTCTCGGCGGTGTCCGGCCACTCGTTCGAGTGAACGGCGCAACGGGGCACCCGTCTCATCGCGGCCGACCGCCACGGCGCGTCGACGTCGATCATCGACGTCGCCGGGCGGTCGATCCGATGCGACCAGCGGTCAGTGCAGGTCGGCCGCGACCGGCTTGAGCCGGTCGGATCCCTCGTCCGCGTGGTAGTCGGCGGGCGAGGTCTGGTCGCTGCCCTCGGCCGTGCCGGCCGCCCTGAGGGCGAACGTCACGAGCACGGCGACCACGAGGTTGCACACCAGCGCCACGAACCCGACGTAGATGAGCACCGTCGAGCCGGCGAACGGCTGCCAGCCCAGCAGGTTGATCTTGTCGAGCGCGAGCGCCGAGCCGCCGAAGTGCGCGCGGCCCGCGGCCGCGTTGGGGATCGTGTAGAGCAGGTACAGGCCGTAGCCCATGCCCACGACCCACCCGGCGACGAGCGCCCAGCGGTGCAGCCAGCGCGTGTAGACCGCGATGGCCACGGCGGGCAGCGTCTGCAGGATGATCACGCCGCCGATCAGCTGCAGGTCGATGGAGAACTGCGGGTCGACCGCGACGATGAACAGCACCGCCCCGAACTTGACCACCAGCGACGCGATCTTGGCCTGCTGCGCCTCCTGCTTCGGCGTCGCGTCCTTGCGCAGGTACTCCTTGTAGATGTTGCGCGTCCACAGGTTGGCCGCGGCGATCGACATGATCGCGGCCGGCACGAGCGCGCCGATCCCGATCGCGGCGAACGCCAGGCCCGCGAACAGCGAACCGAACTCGTTGTCGAACAGCACCGGGATGATGGTGTTGGTGTCGGGGCGGCCGGTGGCGTTGTTGGTGATCGGTGTGACGCCCGCGGCGATGGCCACGTAGCCCAGCAGCGCGAGCAGGCCGAGCAGCAGCGAGTAAGCCGGCAGCGCCATCATGTTGCGCTTGATCACGTTGCGCCCCCGCGAGGCCAGGATGCCCGTGAGCGAGTGCGGGTAGAGGAACAGCGCCAGCGCCGACCCCAGCGCCAGGGTGATGTACTGCAGCTGGTTGTTGGCCGTGAGCAGCACGCCGTCGGCGGGCGACTCCGTGGCCTGGAACTTCGCGTCGGCCGCGTCGAAGATCGCGCCCCAGCCGCCGAACTTCGCGGGCAGGTAGACGATGGCCACCAGGATCACGACGTAGATCAGGATGTCCTTGACGAACGCGATCAGCGCGGGTGCCCGCAGGCCCGACTGGTAGGTGTAGACGGCCAGGATGATGAACGCGACGAGCAGCGGCAGGTGCCCGAGCAGCCCGCTGCCGTTGAGGCCCATCGTGCGCAGCACCGCCTCGAGCCCGACGAGCTGCAGCGCGATGTAGGGCATCGTCGCCAGCAGTCCGGTGATCGCGACGAGGAACGCCAGCAGCGACGAGCCGTAGCGCCCGCGCACGAAGTCGGCGGGGGTGACGTAGCCGTGCACCCGCGAGACCGACCAGAGCCGCAGCACCGGCAGGAACACCAGCGGGTAGAGGACGACGGTGTAGGGCAGCGCGAAGAAGCCCATCGCGCCCGCCCCGAACAGCAGCGCGGGCACCGCGACGAAGGTGTAGGCGGTGTAGAGGTCGCCGCCGACGAGGAACCAGGTGATCCAGGCGCCGAACTTGCGCCCGCCCAGGCCCCACTCGTCGAGGTGCTCCAGGGTGTCGCCGCGCTGCCAGCGCGAGGCGAGGAAGCCCATCACGGTGACCACCAGGAACAGCACCGCGAAGACGATCAGCTCGGTCCACTGGATCATCGCTGGGCCCCCTCGTCGAGGTCGTCGACGTCGGCCGCGGTGCCGGGGGCGACCGGTGCGGGCTCGTCGCGGGTCATCACGTAGACGATCGCCACGCAGACGACGCCGACCGGCACCCAGGCGAACTGGGACCAGTAGAAGAACGGCATGCCGAACAGCTCGGGTTCGACCGAGTTGAACCAGGGCGTGACGAGCATGAGGAACGGCACCAGGAGCAGCAGGTTCCACGCGTTGACGCGGAGCCCGTCCTGGTCACGGGGTGGTCGGCTGGTCGACTCTGACATGCGTCTGCTCCCGCTGGATCGCAGCGACGATCGGTGGTCGCCAGGGATAGTAGGTCCGACCACCGACGCTGTCGCGCCATCGTCGCGGCACCGTGATCAACCGTCCGGGCCCGTCGCCGGACCCCGGACGCGCGCCGGCCCGCCACGCGGGTGCGTGGCGGGCCGGTGGGCCGTGCGGGTCGGTCAGGCGCCGAGGCGGAGCTTGAGAGCCTCCAGCTCGTCGCGCATCGACGTCGGCAGGCCGTCGCCGATCTTGTCGAACCACTCCTCGATGAGCGGGATCTCGGCCTTCCACTCCTCGACGTCGACGGTCAGCGCGGCGTCGATGTCGGCCACGGCGGCGTCGAGGCCCTCGAGGTCGATCTGGTCGGACGTCGGGACGTAGCCGATCGCGGTCTCGGTGGCCGCGGCCGTGCCCTCCATGCGCTCGATGCACCACTTGAGGACGCGGCTGTTCTCGCCGAACCCGGGCCACAGGAACTGGCCCTCGTCACCGCGGCGGAACCAGTTGACGTAGAAGATCTTCGGCAGCTTGTCGGCGTCGGCGCCCTTGCCGATGTTCACCCAGTGCTGGAAGTACTCGCCGACGTTGTAGCCCAGGAAGGGCAGCATCGCCATCGGGTCGCGGCGGACCTGGCCGAGCCCGCCGGCCGCGGCCGCGGTCTTCTCGCTCGACATCGTGGCGCCCATGAAGGTGCCGTGCTGCCAGTCGCGGGCCTCGGAGACCAGCGGGACCGTGGTCTTGCGGCGCCCGCCGAACAGGATCGCCGAGATCGGCACGCCGTTGGGGTCCTCCCACTCCGGCGCGACGACCGGGCACTGCCCGATCGGCACGGTGTAGCGGGAGTTGGGGTGCGCGGCGTCGGTGCCGGACTCGGGCGTCCAGTCGTTGCCCTTCCAGTCCGTCAGGTGCTGGGGATCGCCTTCGAGGCCCTCCCACCACACGTCGCCGTCGTCGGTGAGCGCGACGTTGGTGAACAGCGCGTTGCCCGCCTCGATGGTGCGCATCGCGTTGGGGTTGGTCTTCCAGTTGGTGCCCGGCGCGACGCCGAAGAAGCCGAACTCCGGGTTGACGGCGTAGAGCCGGCCGTCCTCGCCGAAGCGCATCCAGGCGATGTCGTCGCCGACGGTCTCGGCGCGCCAGCCGGGGATGGTCGGCTGGAGCATCGCGAGGTTGGTCTTGCCGCAGGCCGACGGGAACGCCGCGGCGATGTAGTAGGCCTTCTCCTCCGGCGAGATGAGCTTGAGGATGAGCATGTGCTCGGCCATCCAGCCCTCGTCGTGGGCGATGGCCGAGGCGATGCGCAGGGCGTAGCACTTCTTGCCCAGCAGCGCGTTGCCGCCGTAGCCGGAGCCGAAGCTCCAGATCTCGCGGGTCTCGGGGAAGTGCGAGATGTACTTGGTCTCGTTGCAGGGCCACGCGACGTCGGCCTGGCCGGGCTCGAGCGGGGCGCCCACGGAGTGCACGCACTTGACGAAGGAGTCGCCGCGGTCGGAGAACAGCGGGAGCACGGTGGCGCCCATCCGCGTCATGATCTTCATCGACGCGACGACGTACTCCGAGTCGGTGATCTCCACGCCCAGCATCGGCGGGGTCGCGTCGAGCGGGCCCATGCAGAACGGGATGACGTACATCGTGCGCCCGCGCATGCTGCCGCGGTAGAGCTCCGACATCGTCGACTTCATCTCGGCCGGATCGACCCAGTTGTTCGTCGGGCCCGCACCCGACGGCTCGGCGGAACAGATGAACGTGCGCTCCTCGACGCGCGCCACGTCATCGGGATCGGAAGCCGCGTAGAAAGAATTCGGTTTCTTCTCGAGTCGCGTGAAGGTGCCGGCCTCGACGAGAGCGGACGTCATCCGCTCCCACTCTTCCTCGGACCCGTCGACCCACACGACGCGGTCCGGCGTGGTCAGCTCGGCCACCTCGCGGACCCACGAGAGCAGTCGCGTGTTGTCGGTCGGCGCCTCGTCGAGCCCTGGCACGGTGGCTGCTGTCATGTCGTCCTGTCTCCTCACCGGCGGACCGGGTTCTGCGGGAACGCTGCGCACGCCCGAGCCGGAACGGGTCGGACGTGCCTGTCGAAGATGAATAGCGACGGTACCGGCGGTGTCCGGCTTTCCCCACCGCTGGCCGATGTCGATTGACTCACAGGACCGATCAACTAATCGATTCAGAAGTGGTCAGCGCGCTATTCCCGATGGCGCCGTAGTGACGAGCGCGACGTTGTGGCGGTGCCGCCGCCGTGCGCGCTCCGTGTGGACCGCCGCCGTCGCCCCGCGTAGCGTTTCGTGCGTATCCGGTCGCACCGAGGGAGCGCGCACACCATGAGCGACACCGGCATGTACGTCACGCTGCTCGTCGTGTCCATCGCGCTCACGTTCCTGGTGGGCCGGCTCCTGGTCACGGCGGGCGAACCCTTCCTGCAGGAGGTGTTCCAGGACGCCAAGGTCACGCGGTCGGTGAACCTGCTGCTGTCCGTGCTGTTCCACCTGATCACCCTCGGCGTGCTGGCGATCATCTCGGTCGCCGACTTCGCCGACGGCGAGGAGCCGCTGCAGACGTTCGTCGTCAAGCTCGGGGTGGTGCTGCTCGTGCTGGGCATCGCCTACGGCATCTCGATGCTCGTGCTCATCCGCGTGCGGGAGCGCCGCCGCGCCGACCAGGTCTCCGAGCAGGTGCAGGAGCGGCTGGCCGAGCGCTCGGCGCCCGCCCCGCGGCCCGTCGTCGAGCCGCAGATCAGCACCCAGCCGGTGATCCCGAAGCGCCAGATCTGAGCCGGTGGTCCGGCTCCCCGCGCCGTGCCTGGTGGTGCTGGCCGGGCCGCCCGGATCCGGGAAGTCGACGTGGGCGGCGGCGCACTTCCCCGTCGACCAGGTCGTGTCCTCCGACCGGCTGCGCGCCGTCGTCGGGGCGGGCGAGGACGACATCGCGGCCAGCGCCGACGCGTTCGCGCTGCTGGAGGAGGTCGTCGCCCGCCGGGTCGCGCGCGGGCTGACCACGGTCGTCGACACGACCGGGCTCGACGCCGAGCGCCGCGCCCGCTGGCGCGACCTCGCCCGGGCGCGGGGCACGGCGTGCGTGGCCGTCGCCTTCGACACCCCCGCCGCGGTGTGCCGGGCCCGCAACCGCGCCCGTCCGCACCCCGTCCCGGCCGCCGCGCTCACCGCGCAGCTGCGCGCCTGGCCCGCCGTCCGCGACGCCCTGGGGGCCGAGGGCTTCGACGACGTCCTCGCGCCGGAGCCCGTGCGGGTGGTGCCGCCGGCGTTCGCGAGGAGCGGGGAGGCCGCGGCGCGGCAGGCCGAGCGGCCGGTCGAGCTGCGCTTCGCCCTGCACCTCGGCGAGTTCGGGGGCGGCGCGGCGACGCTGCGGACCCGGCTGCGCGAGATCGCCGTCGCCGCGGAGGCCGTCGGCTTCGACGCGGTGTACGTGATGGACCACTTCCGGCAGATCCCGCAGGTGGGCCGCGCGTGGGACGACTTCTGCGAGAGCTGGACGACGCTCGCCTGGCTGGCCGCGTGCACCGAGCGGGTGCGGCTGGGCACGCTCGTCACCGCCGTCACGCACCGCAACGCCGGTCTCCTGGCCAAGATCGTCGCGACGCTGGACGTGCTCAGCGGCGGGCGCGCGGTGTGCGGGCTGGGCCTCGGCTGGTTCGCCGCGGAGCACCGCGCCTACGGCTACGCGTTCCCGCCGGTGGCCGAGCGCTACGCGCTGCTGGAGGACGCGCTGCGGGCGCTGCCGGTGCTGTGGGGCCCGGGCGGCGCGCCGTTCCGCGGGCGGGTGCTCGACCTCCCCGACACCGCCGCGTACCCGCGCCCCCTGCAGGAGCGCGTCCCGATCGTGCTGGGTGGCGGGGGCGAGCGGCGCACGCTGCGCCTCGCCGCGCAGCACGCGGACGTCGCCAACGTGCTGGGCGACCTCGCCACGGTCGCCCGCAAGGCCGCGGTGCTGCGCGCGCACTGCGCGGAGAGCGGGCGCGAGGTCGCGCTCTCCCACCTGTCGACGGCGCTGGTCGGCACCGACGCCGCCGAGGTCGACGCGCTGGTGCACCGGCTGCGCCCGCGCGGCGCCGACCCGGCCCGCTACGCGGCCTCGGTGCACGCGGGCACCGTCGAGGACCACGTCGGGCGGTTCCGGGAGCTCGCCGAGGCGGGCGTCGGGGAGGTGGTCGTGCGGCTGCCCGGCCTGGTCGACGCCGCGCCGCTGGAGCGGATGGCGCCGGTCATCGCGGCGTTCCGCTGACCCCCGTCCTGCTGACCCCCGGGCGCAGGCCGAGCGCCACCACCGCGGCGACCGCGACCATCACCGCCGCGCCGACGAGCGCGGTGACGCCGACCCCGGCGTCGAACGCGGCGCGGGCCGAGTCCAGCAGCGCCTGCCCGTCGTGGCCGGGCACGCGGGCGGCGGTGCCGACCGCCCCGCCCAGCGTCTCGTGGGCGGCGTCGGCCCCGTCCGGGCCGATGCTGGTCGGCACGACCACGCCGGCGCGGTACGCCGCGGCGAGCACGCTGCCGAGCACCGCGGTGCCGAGCACGGCGCCGATCTCGTAGGCCGTCTCCGACACCGCCGACGCCGAGCCCGCGCGGTCGGCCGGGACGGCGGCGAGGATGGCGTCGTTCGTGATCGTCTCCGAGAGCCCGATCCCGGCGCCCACGAGCACCGCCGCGACGGCGAGCAGGCCGACCTCGGGCGTCGCGGCCAGCAGGTAGCCGGCCGCGGCGAGCAGCAGCCCCGCGGGCACGAGCACGCGCAGCGGGAAGCGCCGGGCGAGCCGGCTGGCCACCAGACCGGCGACCATGGTCGTCGCGAAGCCGGGGAGCAGGACCAGCCCGGCGTCGAGGGGGTCGAGGCCGGCCACGAGCAGCAGGTGCTGCGCGGAGAAGAACAGCAGGCCCGTCAGCGCGAACATCGTCGTGGCGTTGGCCAGTGCCGACAGGCGCAGGACCGGGGACGCGAACAGGGTGACGTCGAGCAGCGGCTCCTCGCCCGCCGCGATCCGCGCCCTCGCCCGCCGGACGAACAGCACGGCCGAGGCGGCGGCGACGAGCAGCGCGAGCACCGCCGTCGCGGTGATGCCGTCGTGCGCCACGGTCTTCACGGCCAGCACGGCCGGGCCCATCGCGAGCAGCGAGAGCAGCACGCCGAGCGGGTCGAGCCGCCCCGGCGCGGCCATCCGCGACTCGGGCAGCAGCACCGCGCCGAGCACCAGGATCAGCAGCATCAGCGGCACGTTCACCAGGAACACGGCGCCCCACCAGTAGTGGGTGAGCAGCAGGCCGCCGACGATCGGGCCGACGGCCGCGCCCGCCGCGAAGCCCGTGGCCCAGATCGCGACGGCCAGGCGGCGCTGCCCGCGGTCGGGGAACAGCGTGCGGAGCAGGGCGAGCGTCGCCGGCATGAGCATGGCGCCGAAGAACCCGAGCAGGGCGCGCGCGGCCACGAGGTGCGCGGCGTCCGTGGAGAAGGCGGCGGCCAGGGAAACCGCGCCGAACCCGGCGACCCCGATCAGCAGCGTGCGGCGGCGCCCGATGCGGTCGCCGAGCGTGCCCATCGTGACGAGCAGGCCGGCGAGGACGAGCGGGTAGACGTCGACGATCCACAGCTGCTGCACGGCCGACGGCGCGAGCGCCTCGCTGATCGCGGGCAGGGCGAAGCCCAGGACGGTGTTGTCGATCGCCACCAGCAGCGTGGGCAGGAACAGCACGGCGAGGCCGAGCCAGGCGCGTGCACCGGCGCGCGGCGGCGCGGCGGGGGAGAGGACGGTGGCGGTCACGTCAGGACTGTACCGTCTGGACGGTATAGACATTCCCGGCCGGGCGCCGTCGTGGCGCACCCCACCCCTCCTAGACTCCGACGATGACCGGAGCCCGGGACCGCGTGCTCGACGCCTACGAGACGCTCCTGATCGACCACGGCCCCGGATCGGCCACGCTCGACGCCGTCGCCGCCGCGGCGGAGGTCTCCAAGGGCGGGCTGCTCTACCACTTCGCGTCGAAGGACGCGCTGGTCACCGGCCTGCTCGACCGCCTGCGCGAGCGCAGCGCCGCCGACGCCGACGCGATCCGCAGCGCCCCCGACGGCGCCGTCGCCTACTACCTGCGCACCTCCGCACCCGGCGGCGGCACCCCCGGCGGCGTCACGCGCACCTACCTCGCGGTCCTGCGCATCTCCGACGGCAGCTCCACCGGTCAGGAGGTCCGCGACGCGCTGGCGGTGGTGGACGCCGACGCCTTCGCCGCGCTCCGGGACGAGCTCGAGGACCCGGTGCTGGCCTGGCTCGCCCAGCTCGTGGGGGACGGCCTGTACCTGCGCACCCTCACCGGCACCCCCCTACCGCCCGGGTTGGGGGTGGAGGACCTGCTGGCGAGGATGCGGCGGTACCTGCCGGCGGCGGAAGCCTGACATTCGCCCCCACCCGCCCGTCGCGCCTCCGTCCCGTCGCGCCCCCGCTCCGCCCGCCCTGCCCAACCGGTGATCAAGGGGAGATGGTCGCTCGATGATCTCCGGACGCGGCCTTTCGCCCTTGATGAGCGCCGGGGCGGGACGGGCCGGGAGTGGGGCGGGCGCAGCGGGAGCGGACCGGGCTTCGCGCCTCCCTGTTGGCCGTTCGCGCACGTCCGGACATGCGCGGGACGGCGGGTTGGTGCGCAGTTCGCGGCGTTCCGCGGAACGCGGTCGTGCGTGACACCCGCGCGCAGCCTCCCGGCCGCGCACCCGCCGGCGGTTCGCGCACCGGTTGATCAGAAGCGCGTACGCGGGCCCCACGCCCTGCGCGGGTCACGGCAGGTGCGTGTTCGCTGCGTTCCGCGGAACGCGATCGCACAGCGACAGTCGTGCGAGCCACGGTCTGCACTCGTGGTTTTTCAACGCCCACCAGTGGCTTGCGCACCTGTTGGCTGCTCGCACACGTCCGCACGTGCGCGGGGCGCCACCACCTGCGCGAATGCCGGCTGGTGCGCGGTTCGCGGCGTTCCGCGGAACGCGGATCGCGCGCCGACGCCCACGCTGAGGCTCGCTGCATGCACGACCGTCGGTCGTCAGCGCGGGATGCAGGCTGCTGCGCAGTTCGCGCCCCGTCGCCCGCGCGTCGCCCCGATTCGCCGACCCGTCCCACCAGTCGACCACGCGCACGCCGCCGAGCCCCGCGATCAAGGGCACATGGTCGCGGTCGGAGATCAACGAGCGACCATCCGCCCTTGATCACCGGCCGCCCGGGGCGTGGCAGGAGCGCGGCGGCCAGGAGGGTGCGGGGCGCGGCAGGGGTGCGGCGGCCAAGGGGATGCGGCGCTCGGCGGGGGTGCGGCGCCCAGGGGCGTGCGGGCCCGAGCGGGTGCGGCGGGGGGCGCGGTAGGGAGGGGGTGCCGAGGTGGGGAGGAGGTGCCGAGGCGGGGGGAAGGGGGTCGCGGGCGCGCCCTACCCGAAGATCCACCTCGACGTCGCCCGGACCAGGGACGGGGCCGGCTCCACCGGCACCGGACGCCGGGCGATCTCCGGCACCGGGATGGGCAGGCGGTGGGTCGTGACGTTCCAGTACCGGCTCTCCGGGTCGCCCGCCCGCCACGCGTTGGCCAGGCGGGCGATGGCGTCGGCGTCGGCCCGGCGGCGGGGGCGCGGGCGCATGCCGCAGCGCTCGCGGACCTCGCGGTCCAGCGTGCGCCAGGCGTCGTCGGCGGTGGTGTGCACGCTGACGGTGGGTTCGCCGTCGGTCTGGCCGACCAGCAGCGTGTAGGCGCTGACCATCTCGTAGGACACGGGCAGGGCCCCTCTCGGGCTCGAACCGGGATTCCCGCGACGTCGTCGGCGCGCTCGCACAGTCAACGACACCGACCCCGCCCGGGTCGCCTCCGGCACGCCGATCGTCGCCCGATGGTGTCCATCACGCGCTGTGTGCAACCGGTCAGCCTGGTCGGGTGAGGGGCGGATCGCCGGACGGGTGGCCCCCGTCGGCGGGACCGCTCACCGGCCGATGTCTCACCGGCCCGGTGACTCAACGGCCCAGCGACACCGACGACATCGTGAAGTCCGGGACCCGCACCGGCGGCATCGCCGCGCGCGTGAACCAGTCCTTCCACTCCCGCGGCAGCGTCCGCCCGGTGGCGCCGACCTCGGTGGCCGAGCGCAGGACGTCGAGCGGGGAGTGGTTGAAGCGGAAGTTGTGGTCGACCTCGCCGACGATCTCGCCGCCCTCCACGAGGTACACCCCGTCCCGGGTGAGGCCGGTGAGCAGCAGCGTGGCGGGGTCGACGAGCCGGATGTACCAGAGGCAGGTCAGCAGCAGGCCGCGGTCGGTGCGGGCGACCATGTCCTCCAGCGACGCGTCCGAACCGCCGGTGAGCAGGAGGTTGTCGCCACCCGGGGTGAACGTCGTGCCGAACTCGGCGGCCTCCGCGCGGGAGTAGCCGAGCTCGCTGATGACGCCCTCGCGGACCCAGTCGACGCGCCGCACGGGCGCGCCGTTGTCGAACACCGACACCGCGTCGCCGGAGCGGGTCGTCGACACGAACGGCTCGTACTCCAGGCCCGGCGCGGCGGGGTCGCAGGCCAGGGTGAGCGGCAGGTCGGTCAGGCGCTCGCCGACGCGCGGGCCGTCCGGGCCGGACAGCGCGCTGCGGCCCTCCTGCGCCGGGCGCCCGTCCATCGACCACGCCAGGTAGATCATCAGGTCCGACACCGCCGACGGCGGCAGCAGCGTCTCGTACTTCCCCGCCGGCAGCGTGACGCGCCGCTTCCCCCACTCGAGGCGGCGGGCGGCCTGCGCCGCGAGGTCGACGACGTCGACGTCGGTGAAGTCGGCCGTCGACGCCCCCACCCACGCCGACCCCGACAGGTCCTGCGTCTTCGCGTTGAGCTCCACCGAGCCCGTCGGCTGCACCCAGCGGCGCCGCACGCCGGCCGAGGTGCCGAGCCAGGTGGTCGTCAGCTCGTGGCTGGCGAACCCGTACTGGCGCTCCGGCCCGGCGAGCACCTCGGCCAGGCCCTCGGCGAACGCCGAGTACACGCCGATCGACGTCTCGACCGCGGGGTCGTCCCAGGCCGCGTCGGTGGTGGTGGGCCCGGGCAGCGGCATGGCGTCCTGCGCGGGGCCGGCGTCGCGCGCCGAGGCCTCCGCGGCGGCCACCAGCTCGTCGAGCCGGGCCGGGTCGGTGATCGTCACCCCGGTGCTGACGACGCCCGCCGCCGTGCCGCCCTCGACGGCCACCAGCGCGACCACGCTCACGCGCGCCGCGGTCGTGTGCCCGTTGGTCGTCATCGTCGAGTTGGCCCAGCGCAGCACGGCCTCGCTCGACTCCTGCACGAGCACGGCGCACCCGTGCAGGTGCGCGGCCGCCGCCAGCGTCCGCTCGACGATCTCCTGCGCCCTCACGAGCCCTCCTCCTGCGTGTTGAGCACGGTGACGCCGCGGAAGCGCGCCGACGGGCAGCCGTGGCTCACCGCCGCCACCTGCCCGGGCTGGGCCTTGCCGCAGTTCATCGCGCCGTGCAGGACCCAGGTCGACGGGCCGCCGACGGCGTCGAGCGAACCCCAGAAGTCGGTGGTCGTGGCCTGGTAGGCGACGTCGCGGAGCTGCCCCGCCAGCTGCCCGTTCTCGATCTTGTAGAACCGCTGGCCGGTGAACTGGAAGTTGTAGCGCTGCATGTCGATCGACCACGACTTGTCGCCGACGACGTAGATCCCCCGCTCGACGCCCGCGACGAGCTCCTCGGTCGACGTGTCGCGCACGGGATCGGGCTGCAGCGACACGTTCGCCATCCGCTGGATCGGCACGTGGTGCGGCGAGTCGGCGAAGGCGCAGCCGTTGGAGCGCTCCAGCCCCAGGCGCGGGGCGAACGTGCGGTCGAGCTGGTAGCCGACCAGCACGCCGTCGCGCACGAGGTCCCACTCGGTGGTGGCGACGCCGTCGTCGTCGTAGCCGACGGTGGCGAGCCCGTGCGGGACGGTCCGGTCGCCGGTGACGTGCATGTGCTCGGAGCCGTAGCGCAGCGTGCCGAGCAGGTCGGGCGTGGCGAAGCTGGAGCCGGCGTAGGCGGCCTCGTAGCCGATCGCGCGGTCGTACTCGGTGGCGTGCCCGACCGACTCGTGGATGGTGAGCCAGAGGTTCGTCGGGTCGATGACCAGGTCGTACGCGCCCGCGATGACGCTGGGCGCCTTCGTCTTCTCGGCCAGCAGGGCGGGCACCTCGGCGAGCTCGGCGTCCCAGTCCCACCCGGTGCCGGTCAGGTACTCCCAGCCGCGGCCCGCGGGCGGGGCGAGGCTGCTCATCGTCTCGAACGCCCCGGCGCCGCGGTCCACGGCGGTGGCGGTGAACGCCGGCGCGATCCGCACGCGCTGCTGGGTGGTGCGGGTGCCGGTGAGGTCGGCGTAGAACTTGTTCTCCCGCACCTGCGCGACGCCCGCGTGGACGTGGTCGACGCCGTCGGAGGCGAGCAGCCGCTGCGACCACTCGGTGAGCAGCCCGACCTTGTCGCGCGTCGGGACGTCGAAGGGGTCGACGTCGTAGGCGGAGATCCACTCGACGCCCGCGTGCACCGGCTCGTCGGCCCGTTCCACCCGCTCGATCGCGACGGGCGCCAGCGTCCGCGCGACGGCCACCGCGCGCTCGGCGGTGGCGGCGGCCCGGTCGGGGGTGAGGTCGCCGTGCGAGGCGAAGCCCCACACCCCGTCGACGATCACGCGGACCGCCAGCCCGACGGCCACGTCGTCGGCGACGCCGGTGACGCGGCCGTCGCGCAGGTCGACCGACTGCGACACGATCCGCTCGACCCGCAGGTCGGCGTGCTGGGCCCCCAGGTCGCGGGCGCGGGAGAGGGCGGCGTCGGCGAGCGCGGCGAGCGGGAGGCCCGCGAACACCGGGTCCAGGTCTGGCATGCCCCGAACCTATCCGGCGCCGGACCCGTCCCGCCCCGGCCCTATCCCGCTTCGGCGACCATCCGCGCGTAGCGGGTGCCCGCGGCCAGCAGCACCAGCCCGGCGCCGAGGAACGCGGCGACCTGCGCCAGCCCGTCGAGCACCACCAGGTCGAACAGGACCAGCTTGGCGACGGCGCCGGCCACCAGCACCAGCCCGGTCACCCGCAGCGCGGGGCGGCGCAGGCCGCGGGCCAGCAGCACGAGCGCCACCACCGTCCAGGACACGGTGACGATCGCGTGCCCGACGGTGAACGCGGTGCGCTCGGGCGAGACCAGCAGCGCCAGCGTCACGATCAGCCCGGCCGTGCCGTAGAGGCCGGCGACGCCGAGCGGCACCCAGATCCCGGCCGTCGCGGAGTCGGGGCGCACCAGCCGCAGCCGCCCGCCGGCCACCGTGAGCGCGACGGAGGCGAGCAGCACCAGCAGCGACACCACGATCCCGCCGACGAGCTCGGCCGTCTGCCCCCGGCCGTCGACGAGGTAGGGGTACTGGGGGAAGTCGACGAGCGCGGCGATCGGGGCGTCGACGGCGATCGCCAGCAGTGTCCCCACCAGCCAGAACCCACCGGCGACGACGAACGGCAGCCGGTCGCGCACGGCCACGGCGGTGCCGGCCAGCGCGACCGCGACCACCAGCAGCGTGCCCGTGGCGACCGGGCCGTCGAGGGCGACCAGCACCGCCTCCAGGACGGCCACCGCGGCGACCGCGACGAGCGCGGCGCGCAGCCGCGACCCGACTCCGGGCACCGCCAGCAGGGCGAGGGCGAGCAGCCCGGCGGCCGCCGCGATGCCCGCGCCGCCCCAGCCGTCGACCTCGGGGCCGAGCACCAGCGCGGGCAGCACGGCCAGCGCGACGAGCCCGCCGACCACGCCGTCGGGCAGACGGCGCACCGCGAGGGCGGCGCCGGCCAGGCCGAGCAGCGCGGTGGCGAGGACCGCGAGGATCCGCCACGGGTCGCTGTCGAACACGACGACCGACGCGGTCAGCGCGGGACCCGCCGCGGCGAGCAGGGCGGGCCAGGACCAGCCGCGGCGCAGCGCCACGGCGGCCACCGCGACCTGCAGCGCCAGCAGCAGCGCGACGAGCAGCGGACCCTCGACGAGCACCGGCGCGAGCACCGCACCCCCGACGACGATGCCGGACGCGAGCAGCGCCGAGCGCCAGCGGTCGGCCAGCGCGAGCCCGGCCGCGGCGACGACCAGGGCCAGCAGCACGGCGAGCGGCTCGGCGAGCCCGAGCAGCCGGTTCGCGGCCGCGACCACCAGGTACAGGGCCGCGAACCCGGTGCCGGCCACCGCCAGCGCCCCGCCGCGGCGCGTCTCGACGCGGTGCATCCACGTCCCGAACGCCACCAGCACCACGCCGAGCACGGCGCCCGACCACACGCGTGCGGCCGGCGTGCCCCAGCCCCGCGACGCGGCCAGGGCCAGGAACAGCACCACGCCCAGCAGCGTCATCGCGCCGCCGGTCCAGGCCAGGAGCCGGGCGCCGCCCGCGGTGGCCCGCGAGGCCGGGGCGGGGGCGCCCGGCGCGGCGACGGGCGGGCGGCCCCACCCGGCGGGCAGGCCGGTGGACCAGGGCGCTGCCGGCTGCGGCTGAGGCTGCGGCTGGGGCGCCCAGGGCGCGGAGGGCGGCGGTCCCCACGCCGGAGCCCCGGACGGCGGTCCCCACGCCGGAGCCGCAGGCGTTCCCCGGGGCGCGGTGGGCGCGGCCGGGCGCTCCAGCACGCTCATAACGGCGTCGGCGGACGCTCCGGCCGGGGCGTCGGAGGGAGCGTCGGCGGCCCCCACGGGGGCGCTCGGCCCCGCCTCCGGCACGCCGAACGCCTGCAGCCGGGCCTCGACGCTGTCGAGCCGCCGGCCCAGGCTCGCGAGCTCCGCGGCGAGGTCGGGTGTGCTGGTCATGGCGCCATGATCGGTCCGTGCGGGCGCGAGGGGATGCGTACGGCTACGCGCCCGTGGTCACGGATCGGTCACGGCCACCGCGGCAGCAGGCGCAGGAGCACGTCGACCAGGCTCGGCGGCTCGTCGTCGCAGTCGCGGACGCCGGTGGTGCCGTCGGCGCGCAGGGCGAAGGTGCGGTCGGCGAGGCCGTCGGCGTCGAGGTCGACGTGCAGCAGCAGGTCACCCGCCGGGTGCTCGGTGAACACCGAGTCGGCATCGCCGTCGCCGTCGGTGTCGAGGCCGTCGGTGACGTCGGCGCAGGGCGGCTGCTCGTCGTCCGGGACCGAACGGGGATCACGGGACATCGGCGGCCTCCCGGGCGGGGGTGAGCAGGGCGAGCTCGGCCCCGGCCTCCGCGCGGCACCGGGCCAGCGCCGCGTCGAGGCGGGCGGCCGCGGCCGTGGTGCGGACGGCGGTGCGGCGGGCGAGCTCGGCGTCGAGGCGGGCGTGCGCAGCCGCCAGGAGGTCGGTGCCCCAGCGGTGCAGCCGGGCCCGGTCGGCGGCGGCGCGGCGCGCGCGGACGACGGCGACGAGCACCAGCACGGCCGCCCCGACAGCGGGCAGCAGCACCGCGGGCCCCGCGAACCCCGACAGCGGCGCGACCGCGAGCGGCAGCACCGCCAGGCGCCACGTGCCCGCGTCGGCGAGGACCTCGACGACGCGCGTGCGCGGCGGCGCCGGCGCCGCCACGTGCCCGCGTCGGCGAGGACCTCGACGACGCGCGTGCGCGGCGGCGCCGGCGGGTCCGGGGTGCGCGGCGGGAGCGGGTCCTCCGGCGGCGCCGGCAGCGCGACGCCCCGGTCGGCGGCCGTGCCGCGCTCGGCCGCCACGGCGCGCGCCGACCAGTCGGCACAGGCGGCGACCTCGACGGCGCGGGCCGCGGCGGCCACCGCGGCGGCGGGGTGCCCGTCGAGGGTGCGCCGGACGTCGGCGAGATCGGCCGCGGCCTGCGCGAGCGTCGTGACGCGGGCGGCGGCGAGGGCGTCCCGGAGATCGGCGCGGGCGGGGGTCAGCAGCGCGAGGCGCTCGCGCAGCTCCCGGCGCCGGGCGCGCACGGCGTCGGCGAAGCGGTCGGGCATGGCGGGCAGGGTGGCAGGGCGGGGACCGGCGCGGGGCCGATCGGGAGAACGGTGTGCGATCGTGAACGGCCCCCCGCCCCGTCACGAAGGAGCCCGCGTGTCCACGCGCCCGCCGACCGGCGCGCCCACCGAGGCCCGGCCCACCGCCCGCATCACGAGCTTCGTGCACCACCGCGCGCGGTTGACCGAGGGTCAGCAGCGGGCCTGGGACCGCTCGTGGCCGGTGCTCGGCCGCGACGTGGCCGACCTCGTCGCGGGCACCGTCGCCTACGACCC
The DNA here is from genome assembly GCF_013155125.1 of Pseudonocardia broussonetiae. Classification (NCBI taxonomy): domain Bacteria; kingdom Bacillati; phylum Actinomycetota; class Actinomycetes; order Pseudonocardiales; family Pseudonocardiaceae; genus Pseudonocardia; species Pseudonocardia broussonetiae. The sequence continues at coordinate 1,915,513 of NZ_CP053564.1, forward strand.
GGCGGCGTGGTTCGGCCGCGAGGCGCCGCTGGTCCTGGAGATCGGCTCCGGCATGGGCGAGTCGACGGCGGCACTGGCCGCGGCGGCCCCGGAGCGCGACCACCTCGCCGTCGAGGTGTTCGAGCCCGGCCTCGCGCAGCTGCTCATGCGGGTCGAGGAGCTGGGGCTCACCAACCTCGCGCTGCTGCGCGGCGACGCCGTCGAGCTGCTGCGGACGCGGGTGCCGGAGGCGTCGCTCGCGGCCGTCCGGATCTTCTTCCCCGACCCCTGGCCCAAGCGCAAGCACCGCAAGCGGCGCCTCGTGCAGCCCGAGGTGGCGGCGCTCGTCGCCTCCCGTCTGGTGCCCGGCGGCACCCTGCACCTGGCCACGGACTGGGACGACTACGCCACCCAGATGCGCACGGTGTGTGACGGCGAACACCTGTTGGAGAACACCGCGGCGGCCGAGCCGGGTGGGTGGACGCCGCGCCCGGTTTGGCGCCCCGTGACCAAGTTCGAGCACCGTGCGCACCAGGAGGGCCGCGACGTGCACGACCTCGTCTATAGGCGTCGTTGCGCCGAGCGCACTGGCGATCACGCTTCGTGACCGTGTAGGAAGGTCAACGGCCCCGGTACGGGGGAACGGGCTAGAGCGAGAGCGGGGCGTGCGTGACGGCGTTGGTGGATGGGAACACCCTTGTGCCGGCGCCGCGGACCTGCCCGGTCAGGCACGCGTCCGAGCCCCTGGCGGAGTCGGCGCTGGTCGAGGCGGCGACGACGTTCCTGGCGCAGTTCCACGACGAGACCACCCCGGCCCAGACGCTGGAGGGCCGCCTCGACGAGGTGCGCCGCGAGATCGAGGACACCGGCACCTACGTCCACACCACCGACGAGCTGACGTTCGGCGCCCGGGTGGCGTGGCGCAACGCGGCCCGCTGCATCGGCCGGCTCTACTGGAACAGCCTGCGCGTCCGGGACCGCCGCACGGTGACCGAGCCCGCCGAGGTCGCCGCCGAGTGCGTCGCGCACCTGCGCGACGCCGGGCGCGACGGCCGCATCCGCTCCACCCTCACCGTCTTCGCGCCGGACCGCCCCGGCGACCCCGGGCCGCGCATCCACAACGAGCAGCTCATCCGCTACGCCGGGCACCGCACGGCGAGCGGGCAGGTCCGCGGCGACGGCCGGTACGCCGACTTCACCGACCGGGTCGTCGCGATGGGCTGGCAGCGGCCCGACCCGCTCGGCCGCTTCGACGTGCTGCCGCTGGTGGTCTCCCGCGGCGACGCCGAGCCCGAGCTGCACGAGATCCCCGCCGACGCCGTGCTCGAGGTGCCGCTCCACCACCCCGACCACGCGTGGTTCGCCGACCTGCGCCTGCGCTGGCACGCGGTGCCCGCGATCAGCAACATGCCGCTGGAGGTCGGCGGCATCACCTACCCCGCCGCCCCGTTCAACGGCTGGTACCTGGGCACCGAGATCGGCGCCCGCAACCTCGTCGACGCCGACCGCTACGACCTGCTGCCCGCCATCGCCGACCGCCTCGGCCTCGACACCAGCTCCGAGCGGACGCTGTGGCGCGACCGCGCGATGGTGGAGATGGTCCGGGCGGTCCAGCACTCGTTCGACAGCGCCGGCGTGACGATGGCCGACCACCACACCGAGTCCCAGCGCTTCCTCACCCACGTGGCGCGCGAGGAGAACGCGGGGCGGAAGTGCCCCGCCGACTGGAGCTGGATCGTGCCGCCGGTGAGCGGGGGCCTGACGCCGGTGTACCACCGGTACTACGACGAGCCTGACCCCGCGACCCGCCCGGCCTACCTCACCCCCTGAGCCCCGTGAGTGGTTACGAGTGCTCCGGCACCCGTATCCGCTCACGGGTCAGGTGGGCGGTGCCAGCCCCGGCACCTGGCGGGTCCGGCCCCGGAGCTCCGCGACCACCGCGTCGCCCGCCCGCACCGTGACGTCGTAGAGCCCGGAGCGCCCGGACACCGCCCGCTCGACGGCCGTGGCCACGAGCTCCTCGCCCAGGGCCCCGGGCCGCAGGAACGCGATGTCGGCGCCCTGGGCCAACGAGGAGACGCCGTGGCTGTTCGCCGCGTACGCCAGCGCGGCGTCGGCGAGCAGGAACAGGAACCCGCCGTGGCAGATGCCGTGGCCGTTGAGGTGCTGCTCGGTGACCACCATCGCGACGCTCGCCGCACCCGGCTCGACGTCGACGAGCCGGACCCCCGCCCCGCGCGCGGCGGAGTCGTTGCGGGCCATCGCGTCGGCGGTGCGGCGGGCCACCGCGGCGGCGTCGGGGAGATCGTCCATCGTGGCGCGACCCTATCCCGGGCCGGGGGATAGGGTCGCGGCCATGACGAGCCCCGCGCCGACCTCGCCGCCCGCACCCCGGGTGCTGCTGGTCTGGGACGCGCCCAACATGGACATGAGCCTGGGCTCGCTCCTCGGTGCCCGGCCGACGGCGGCGTTCCGCCCGCGGTTCGACGCGGTCGGCCGCTGGCTGCTCGACCTCGCCGGGCCGGACGCGCTGGCCGAGGCCACCGTCTTCACCAACGTCGTGCCCGGCAGCACCGAGGTCGTCCGCCCGTGGGTGGAGGCGCTGCGCAACGTCGGCTTCGCGGTCTTCGCCAAGCCCAAGATCACCGATGACTCCGACGTCGACGACGACATGCTCGCCCACATCCGCCTGCGCGCCGACGAGGGCCTGCTCGAGCACGTCGTCGTGGCCTCGGGCGACGGCCGCGCGTTCCGCGAGCCGCTGGAGGAGCTGCGGGCCAAGGGCACGTACGTCACGGTCATCGGGTTCCGCGAGCACGCGACGTTCGCGGTGGCGTCGGACGTGATGGAGTTCGTCGACCTCGAGGAGATCGACGGCGTCTTCCGCGAGCCCCTCCCGCGGATCACGCTCGACTCGCTGCCCGACGGCGGCGCCTGGCTGCCCCCGTTCCGGTCGCTGCGCTCGCTGCTCGAGCCCCGCAGGTGACCCGGTTCACCGCGCCGGTCGTGCTCCCCTGCGACCCGGCGTGCTCGGTGCTGCGCGACGGGGTCGTCGACGTCGACGACGCCGGCCGCATCACGTTCGTCGGCCCGCGCGCGGACGCCCCGCCGACCGGTGACGCGGTGCGCGCGCTGTCCGGGGCCCTGCTGCCCGGGCTGGTCAACACGCACGCGCACACCCCGATGCTCGCGCTGCGCGGCGCCGGCGGCGACCTGCCGCTGCTGCGCTGGCTGCACGAGGTCATGTGGCCGATGGAGGCCCGCCTCACCGGCGACGACGTGCGCGTCGCGATGACCGCGGGCGGCGTCGAGATGCTGCGCACCGGCTGCACGACGAGCGTCGAGATGTACTTCCACACCCAGGCCGTGCTCGACGCCGTCGACGCCGTCGGCTCCCGCGTCCTGCTGACGCCCGGCGTCATCGCCGCACCCGGCTGGGACCGCCTCGGCTCCTGGGAGCGGATGCGCGACGACATCTCCGCCCGGATCGACGCCGACGGGCTCGTGAACGGGCGGGTGGAGCTCGGCTACGGCCCGCACTCGGCGTACACGCTGCCGCCCGAGGCGCTCGCCTCGATCGGCGAGCACGCGCGGGCCCGCGGCGCGCTGCTGCACGTGCACGTCGCCGAGGCGGCGGAGGAGGACGCGGCCGCCCGCGCCTCCCACGGCTCGGTCCCCGCCCTGCTCGACTCGCTCGGCGTCCTCGACGGCCGGGTCCTGGCGGCGCACTCGATCCAGCTCTCCGACGACGACATCGCGCTCTTCGGCGCGCGCGGCACCGCCGTCGCGCACTGCCCGGGCTCCAACGCCAAGCTCGCGGCCGGGGTCGCGCGGGTCACCGCGCTGCGCCGCGCCGGCGTGCGCGTCGGGCTGGGCACCGACGGGCCCGCGTCCGGCGACGACCTCGACGTCTGGGCCGAGGCCCGCCTCGCCGGCCTCCTCGCACGCGTGACGAGCGGCGACGCCGCCGCCCTCACCGCGTCCGAGCTGCTGCTGATGGCCACCCGCGACGGCGCCGCCGCGATCGGCCGCGACGACCTCGGAGCGCTGGAACCCGGCCGCCACGCCGACCTCGTGCACGTCGACCTCGACGACCCCGTCTTCACCGACCCCGCCGACGACGCCCAGCTCCTGTCGAACCTCGTGTGGGCCGGCGGCTCCCGGCTCGTGCGGGACGTGTGGGTGGCCGGGGAGCAGGTCGTGGCCGACGGCGAGCCGACGCGCGTGCGGCGGTCGGACACCACGGCCGCGATCCGCGGGGTGGCGGCGCGCCTGCGTCCCTGAGGGGGTGCGGCCCCCGAACCCGGGCCCGGGCCCGGGACGCGCGGAGCCCCGGGACGCACGGAGGCCGGCGCCCCGCGGGGTGCACGGCGGTCCGTCGTCGCCGTTCCCCGCGGGCCACCGGCCCCTGGTCGTGCGTGCGGTCCGCTCCCCAGCCGACCGCACTGCCCCCGCCCGGCACGAACCCCGGGCGGCGGTCGTCTCAGCGGCTGCCGGCCGTCTCCAGCCGGTAGTGGTGCCGCCCGCCCTCGCGCGGCTCGACGAGCGCGTGGGCGCCGGAGTCGGTCGTCGCCGACCGGCGCCGCCGGGGCGGGCGCGTCGGCAGGACCGGCGACGGCGCCGCGGCGGCCGCGAAGGCCTGCACCGGGATGGGCGCGGTGAGCGGGTCGCGCCGGAACTCGTCGACGGCGTCGGTGCCCCGGAGCGCGTGGCGCCGGCCGGGGACCTCGCGGCCCCGCGCCTCGCGCTCGTGCGCCGACGGCTCGACCTGGCGGCCGCGCCAGTCGACGCGGTTGAGCGCGTGGAAGATCGGCGTCAGCACCGCGTCCTCGTCGACGGCGTGCCGCCCCGCGGCCCCGCCTCCGCGCGCGGCCGCCCGCCGCTCGCCGTAACCCCTGATCCAGTCCGACACACGCCACCTCCGCTGCTCCTGCGTGCGCCGCAGTCCATCCTGCTGCCGGCCCATGACGTCTGGTCCGTTCAGCGCACTCAGACACCACAACGGGGGACACTCGCTCGGGGAAACGGATTCCGGGCCACGGTTACAGGGCTGCGGGCCGATTACGCTCGTTCGGGTGGCCCGGGCCCCGAGAGCCACTCTTCTGAGTAGGCGAGAACGCCGCTTTTCCGCATCCCGCACCCCCGGATCGTGGAGGCCCCCGCGGGCGGGGCGGGCGATCCGGGGCGCCGCGGTCGGTCGCGGGGGGTCGGGCGCCACGAACGGGAGCTGCCGCCGCGCCCGGGCGGGGCAGGCGTCCGACCAGCGTGAAGCGGCCTGCGCACCCCGCGGGTGTCCGCCGCCGGCGGGAGTGCCGCAGGGGCGGGAACGCCGGACGGTAGCGACCGGCCACCCGTCCGGGGCAGTGGGACCGCTTTCGCCCGTCCGCTGACCGGGTTCCCGTCGACGGTGCGTGTGCGATCTCCGGTGATCGCGTGCCGAACGGCCCAGCGCGATCCCGCTCAGGCCGCCGCGTCGAGCTTCTCCACCGAATCCGCGTCCAGCTCGATCCCGGCCGCGGCCGCGTTCTCCTCGACGTGCGCGAGCGACGACGTCCCGGGGATCGGCAGCATCACCGACGAGCGCCGCAGCAGCCACGCCAGCGCCACCTGCGACGCCGTGGCGCCGATCCGCTCGGCGATCTCGGCGACCGGCCCGCCCGGCTCCGCGAGCCGGCCCGACGCGATCGGGAACCACGGCAGGAACCCGACGCCGTGCTCGGTGCACCAGCGCAGGACGTCGTCGCTCGCGCGGTCGACGAGGTTGTAGCGGTTCTGCACCGTGACGACGTCGACGACCCGGTTCGCCCGCTCGATCTCCTCGACGCCGACCTCGGACAGCCCGACGGCCGCCACCTTGCCCTCGGCCTGCAGCGCGGCGAGCACGCCGAACTGCTCGTCCGCGGGGACCTGCGGGTCGATCCGGTGGAGCTGGAACAGGTCGATGCGCTCGACGCCCAGGCGGCGCAGCGACATCTCGCACTGCTGGCGCAGGTACTCCGGGCGCCCGCACGGGTGCCACTCGCCCGGCCCGGTGCGCAGCAGCCCGGCCTTGGTGGCGACCGTCAGCCCCTCGTACGGGTGGAGTGCGCGCCGCAGCAGGTCCTCGGCGACCTCGGGTCCGTAGGAGTCGGCGGTGTCGAACAGGTCGGTGCCGAGCTCGGCGGCCCGGCGGAGCACCGCGATCGCGGTGTCGGGGTCGGCGGGCGGGCCCCAGACGCCGGGGCCGGTGAGCTGCATGGTGCCGAAGCCGAGCCGGTTCACGGCGGGCCCGTCACCGATGCGGAAGGTGGAGGTCATCGCTCCACGTTCGCACCGTGCGCGACCGTCCCGCCGCCGATCGTGACCGGCGTCGCCGCGTCGGCGGCGTCACGCCGCGATTGCCCGGGTCCCGTGCGGGGGCTAGCGTTCCGCCGTGGCAAAGATCGCGTCGCCGAAGATCCAGTCCCTGCCGCACGCGGTGTCGGAGCTCGTGCACGACGGCGACGTCGTCGCGCTGGAGGGGTTCACCCACCTCATCCCGTTCGCCGCCGGGCACGAGATCATCCGGCAGGGCCGCCGCGACCTGACGCTCGTCCGGATGACGCCCGACCTCGTCTACGACCAGCTCATCGGCGCCGGTTGTGCGTCCAAGCTCGTGTTCTCCTGGGGCGGCAACCCCGGCGTCGGATCGCTGCACCGCATGCGCGACGCCCTGAGCACCGGCTGGCCGGCGCCGCTGACGATCGAGGAGCACAGCCACGCGGGCATGGCCAACCGCTACGTCGCCGGCGCGTCCGGGCTGCCGTTCGCGGTGCTGCGCGGCTACGCCGGCACCGAGCTGCCCGAGCACACCGACACCATCTCCACGGTCACCTGCCCGTTCACCGGCGAGGAGCTCGCCGCGGTGAAGGCCATCAACCCCGACGTCGCCGTCGTGCACGCCCAGCGCGCCGACCGCGACGGCAACGTCCAGCTCTGGGGCATCCTCGGGGTGCAGAAGGAGGCGGTGCTGTCGGCGACGCGCGCGCTGGCCACCGTCGAGGAGGTCGTCGACGAGCTGACGCCGGTACCGGGGGCGATCGTGCTGCCGGCCTGGGTGCTCGACGCCGTCGCGGTCGCCCCGCGCGGCGCCGCCCCGTCCTACGCCCACGGCTACTACGAGCGCGACAACGCCGCGTACAAGGCGTGGGACGCCACCAGCCGCGACCGCGAGTCGTTCACGACGTGGCTCAAGACCCTGCAGGAGGACGCGTCGTGAGCACCCCGACGAGCACCGGCACCGGTACCACCACCTGGACCGCCGACGAGATGATGAGCGTCGCCGCGTCGCGCTCGCTGCGCGACGGGCAGTCGTGCTTCGTCGGCATCGGGCTGCCGTCGACGGCGGCGAACCTCGCGCGCCGGCTGCACGCGCCCGCGCTGGTCCTCATCTACGAGTCCGGCACGATCGGCACCGAGCCCGACGAGCTGCCGCTCTCGATCGGCGACGGCATCCTCGTCGACTCCGCGCTGTCGGTCGTGTCGGTGCCCGAGATCTTCAACTACTGGCTCCAGCCCGGCCGGATCGACGTCGGGTTCCTCTCCGGCGCCCAGATCGACCGCTTCGGCAACATCAACACCACCGTCATCGGCGAGTACGACGAGCCGGCCGTGCGGCTGCCCGGGTCCGGCGGCGCACCGGAGATCGCGGCGTCGTGCCGCGAGGTGATCGTGGTGATGCGCCAGCGGCTGCGGGCGTTCGTCTCGCAGGTCGACTTCGTGACGTCGGTCGGGCACGGCAGCGGCCCCGGCGACCGCGCCCGCCTCGGGCTGCGCGGCGCGGGCCCGGTGCGGGTCATCACCGACCTGGGCGTGCTCGAACCCGACCCCGACTCGGCCGAGCTCGTGCTCACCGCGCTGCACACCGGCGTCACGATCGAGCAGGTGCACGCGGAGACCGGCTGGGAGCTCGAGGTCTCGCCCGACCTGCGGATCACCGCACCTCCCACCGAGCAGGAGCTCACGACGCTGCGCGGGCTGCGCACGGTGGGGTCGTCGTCGTGACCGTCGCGCTGCACCACGTCGACGAGGGTCCCCGCGACGCTCCCGCGATCGTCCTGAGCGGGTCGCTCGGCTCGACGGTCGAGATGTGGAGCCCGCAGGTCGAGCCGCTGACCGAGCGGTTCCGCGTCATCCGCGTCGACCACCGCGGCCACGGCGGGTCGCCGGTGCCGCCCGGGCCGTACACCGTCGCCGACATGGCGGGTGACGTCCTCGCACTGCTCGACGCGCTCGGGCTCGACCGCGTCGCCTACTGCGGCCTGTCGATGGGCGGCTGCGTCGGCATGGTCCTCGCGTCGGAGGCGCCGGAGCGGATCAGCGCGCTGACGCTGTGCTGCACGTCGTCGTACTGGCCCGACCCCAGCGTGTGGGTCGACCGGATCGCCGCCGTCGAGTCGGGCGGCACCGCCCCGCTCGCGGAGACGATCGTGTCGCGCTGGTTCACCCCCGGCTGGGCGGCCGAGCACCCCGACGTCGTCGCCGACGCCATCGGGCAGGTCGCGATGACGCCCGACGACGGCTACGCGGCCTGCTGCGCCGCGCTGCGCGACTTCGACCACCGGCCGCGCCTCGGGGCGATCGCCGCCCCCACGCTGGTGATCGCCGGCTCCGCCGACCCGTCGACGCCCGTCGAGCCGCACGCGCGCACGCTCGCCGAGGGCATCCCCGGCGCCCGTCTCGAGGTCCTCGACGCCGCGCACCTCGCGACGATCGAGCGTTCGGAGCAGGCCACTGCGCTGATCGTCGCCAACTCGCAGGCGTGACCAACCCCTCCGTTTCGACAGGTCCCTTCCGGCCTACCCTGACCGGGACGGAGGTGCCGGGGTCGACGAGGAGCTCGGGATCGTGGCGAGCTCATCGGAGGCGATCGCACGTGCTGAACGACCGCGAGAGACAGGTCCTGGCCCGCATCGAGCACCACCTCGCGATCACCGATCCCGAGTTCACGCAGCTGTTCCGCGCGGCGACGCCGCGCCGGACCGCGGTCAACCCCGTGCTGCTGCTGGTGCTCGGCATGGCGCTGATGGTGCTCGGGTCGGCCGTGATGGCCGTGCCGGTGGCCCTGCTCGGCATGGGCGTCGCGGCGAGCGCGCTGGTGGTCGCCTACCGGCAGAACGGCACCGCGGGCTTCAGTCCCGCGTAGCCGCCCGCCGGCCCGCTCAGCCGTGGGCGAGGTCGGCGAACCGGCTGTAGTGCAGCTGGTGGGCCACCACGATCGTCGTCGTGGGCCCGTTGCGGTGCTTCGCCAGGATCAGGTCGGCCTCACCGGCCCGCGGGTCGTCGCGCTCGAAGGCGTCGGGGCGGTGCAGCAGGATCACCATGTCGGCGTCCTGCTCGATCGAGCCCGACTCGCGCAGGTCCGACAGCATCGGCCGCTTGTCGGTGCGCTGCTCGGGACCGCGGTTCAGCTGGCTCATCGCCACCACCGGCACCTCGAGCTCCTTGGCCAGCAGCTTGATCTGCCGGGAGAACTCCGAGACCTCCTGCTGCCGCGACTCGACCTTGCGGCCCGACGTCATCAGCTGCAGGTAGTCGAGGATGATCAGCTTCAGGTCGTGGCGCTGCTTGAGCCGCCGCGCCTTGGCCCGGATCTCCATGAGCGTGAGGTTCGGCGAGTCGTCGATGAACAGCGGGGCCTCGCTGATCTCGCTCATCCGCCGGGCCATCCGCGTCCAGTCCTCGTCGCTCATCCGGCCGGCGCGCATGTCGGCCAGCTTGATCTGCGCCTCGGCCGAGAGCAGGCGCATGACGATCTCGGACTTGCTCATCTCCAGGGAGAACACCGCGCTGGTCATGCCGTGCTTGATGGAGCAGGAGCGCGCGAAGTCGAGCCCCAGCGTGCTCTTGCCCAGACCGGGGCGCGCGGCCACGACGATCATCTGGCCAGGGTGCATGCCGTTGGTGACCTGGTCGAGGTCGGTGAACCCGGTGGGGACGCCGACCGACGCCCCGCCGCGCGAGCCGATGGCGTCGATCTCGTCCATCGTGGGCTGGAGCAGCTCCTCCAGCGCGACGTAGTCCTCGCTCGTGGAGCGGTCGCTGACGTCGTAGAGCGTGGCCTGCGCGCGGTCGACGACGTCGGCCACGTCGGCGCCCTCGGCGCCGTGGTAGCCCAGCTGCACGATCCGCGTGCCCGCGGAGACCAGGCGGCGCAGGATCGCCTTCTCGGCGACGATCTCGGCGTAGTAGGCGGCGTTGGCCGCGGTGGGCACCGTGGCGATCAGCGTGTGCAGGTACGGCGCGCCGCCGAGGCGGATGAGGTCGCCCTTGCGCTGGAGCTCGGCCGAGACCGTGACGGCGTCGGCGGGCTCGCCGCGGCCGTAGAGGTCGAGGATCGTGTCGTAGACCGTCTGGTGCGCGGGCTTGTAGAAGTCGTCGGGCCGCAGCACCTCGACGACGTCGGCGATGGCGTCCTTGCTCAGCAGCATCCCGCCCAGCACCGACTGCTCGGCGGTGAGGTCCTGCGGGGGCTGGCGGTCGAACGGGGAGCCCGCCGCGCCCTCGTCGGCGGCGCGCAGCGGGCGGTCGCCACCGGGGCGGCGGCCGCCGGGGGGCCGGTCGTCGGTCAGCGCCATGCGCGGACCGCCGGTCGTGCGTCGTGCGCCGTGTGCCGCCGTGCTCCGAGTCGCCGTGCCTGCCCGAACCGGTCCATACGCAGCGTCACCCCCACTCCCACTATATCGAACGAGCGTTCGAGACGCACGGGCGACGTCCCGTCGACCCCGCGGTGAACGGTCGACGTCGCCGGGCGCCCGTCCCGAACCTGCGCGCGACGTTAGGCGCTCCGGCGCGTCGCACCTAACCGGCCTGTGCACACGTCTGGGGAGAGGTTGGGGACGGATCGGTGGATGTCCTGCACGGCGGGGGGAGCACGGTGTGGACAAAGTGGGGACAACTCGCCGTTGAGCGGCGTACTCGCAGCTCAGCGCCTGTTCACCGCCTGTGGACAACATTGTGGGCGTGTCGCGTCCGGAGCCCGTCCCGGCGTGTCGCGGTGATCCCCACCCGGCGCATACGGGCGGTCACTCGCCGACGCGGGCGCACCTTCCCGGCGCGTCGCGCCACGTCGACGAGACCGCTCCGCGCACTCCCGGGAACGACGACGGGGCGGGAGCGGGGCGCTGTGCCCTGCTCCCGCCCCGGTGACGGTGCGTGATGCCCGCCGGCGGACCGGCGGATGCCCGCTACTACTGCGCGACGACGGCCACCTGCAGCTCGGCGGTGACCTCCGGGTGCAGCCGGACCGTGACCGCGTGCGAACCCGTGGTCTTGATCTGCGGCACGTCGACGGCACGGCGGTCGAGGGCGGGACCGCCCGCGGCGCGCACGGCGTCGACGATGTCGGCGGTCGTGACGGAGCCGAACAGCCGGCCCGAGTCGCCGGCCGACTTCGCCTTGACGGTGACGGACAGGTCGCCCAGCTGCCCGGCGACCTCCTTGGCGTGCCCGAGGTCGCGGATCTGCCGCGCCTGCTGGGACCGCTTGATGGACGCCACCTGCTTCTCCGCGCCGCGGGTGGCCGTGATGGCCAGCGAGCGGGGGAGCAGGTAGTTGCGGCCGTAGCCGTCCTTGACCTCGACGATGTCGCCGGGCGCGCCCAGGTTCGGGACGTCGGCGGTGAGGATGAGCTTCATCTGGTCATGCCTCGCTTATCGGGCGGTCGAGGTGTAGGGCAGCAGGGCGACCTCGCGGGAGTTCTTGACCGCGACCGCGACGTCACGCTGGTGCTGGCGGCAGTTGCCGGTGACGCGACGGGCCCGGATCTTGCCGCGGTCGGAGATGAACTTCCGCAGCAGGCCGGTGTCCTTGTAGTCGATGTCCTGGGCCTTGTCCTTGCAGAACGCGCACACCTTCTTCTTCGGCTTGCGCAGGACGGGCTTGGCCATGGTGGTGCTCCTGGTGCTCGGTCACCGCGCGCGGGGCGCGCGGGAGGGGGTGGATCTAGAAGGGGGGCTCGTCGTCGGCGGCGGGACCGCTGCCGGCGGGCGGGGCCGAACCCCAGGGGTCGTCGTTCTGGCCGCCGCGGGAACCGCCGCCGCCGTACCCACCACCGGAGCCGCCGGAACCGCCGGAGCCGCTCCCGCTGCCGCCGAAGCCCCCGCCGCCGCCGTCGCTGCCGCGGCTGACCTTGTTGACCTTGGCGGTGGCGTACTTGAGCGAGGGGCCGACCTCGTCGACCTCGAGCTCGACCACGGTGCGCTTCTCGCCCTCACGGGTCTCGAAGGAGCGCTGCCGCAGCCGGCCGGACACCATCACGCGCATGCCGCGCGTGAGCGTCTCGGCGACGTTCTCCGCCGCCTGGCGCCACACGTTGCAGCGCATGAACAGCGCGTCGCCGTCCTTCCACTCGCCGGACTGGCGGTCGAAGGTGCGCGGCGTGGCCGCGACGGTGAAGTTGGCGACCGCGGCACCGGACGGGGTGAACCGCAGCTCCGGGTCGGCGGTGAGGTTGCCGACCACGGTGATGACAGTCTCGCCGGCCATCGCTACCGCCTCAGCTCGCCGCGGCGGCGGGCGCCGGGGCGGCCCGCTTCTTCGGCTCGCGGCGCAGCACCTTGGTGCGCAGGACGGACTCGTTGAGCCCGAGCTGGCGGTCGAGCTCGGCGACGGTGGCCGGCTCGCAGGTGATCTCGATGACGGCGTAGATGCCCTCGGCGTGCTTGAGGATCTCGAAGGACAGGCGGCGCTTGCCCCAGACCTCGATCTTCTCGACAGTGCCCCCGTCGTTCTTCACGACGGTGAGGAACTGCTCCAGCGACGGCGTGACGGTGCGCTCGTCCAGGCTGGGGTCCAGGATGACCATGAGCTCATAGTGACGCATGAGAACCACTCACCTCCTACGGTCTGACGGTCGCGGGATGTCCGCGACAGGAGGTTCTCACCGCACCCCGACAGTCCCGTGCCCCGAGATCGTGATCCGGGGAGGCGACGACGGCGTCCAGGGGGACGCCGGTCGAGGTGCTGCAACGAGGCTACCAGCGTGAACACGCGCGCCCGGCACCGCCCGCCGGGGACCGTCGGTGCCGGACACTATCCTCGCCCCATGCTCATCGGGGCCCACGTGCGCGAGGACGACCCGGTCGCCGCGGCGGCCGAGCGGGGCGCCGACATCGTGCAGGTGTTCCTGGCCGATCCGCAGGGCTGGAAGAAGCCGCCGCCGCACCCGCAGGCCGACGAGCTGCGCGCCAGCGACGTCGCGGTCGTCGTGCACTCGCCCTACGTCGTCAACCTCGCCTCGCTCAACAACCGCATCCGCATCCCCTCGCGCAAGCTCGTCGTGCAGCACGCCGAGGCCGCGGCCGGTGTGGGGGCGATCGGCCTGGTCGTGCACGGCGGGCACGTCACGCAGGGCGAGGACGCGGCGCAGGGCGTCGACAACTGGCGCAAGTTCTTCGAGCGCCAGGCCGACGAGGGCGGCTTCGCGGTGCCGATCCTCATCGAGAACACCGCGGGCGGCGAGAACGCGATGGCCCGCCGCTTCGACGCGCTGGCCCGGCTCTGGGACGCGATCGGCGAGTACGGCGCGGGCTTCTGCCTCGACACCTGCCACGCCCACGCGGGCGGCGAGGAGCTCGTCGGCGTGGTCGACCGCGCGCGGGCGGTCACGGGCCGGATCGACCTGGTGCACCTCAACAACTCCCGCGACGGGTTCGACTCCGCGCGCGACCGGCACGCCAACATCGACTCCGGCACGATCGAGCCCGAGGTGCTGGCCGCGGTGTGCGCCGCCGCCGACGCGCCGGTGGTGGTCGAGACCCCGGCCGAGGGCCAGCCCGCCGACATCGCGTTCCTGCGCGAGCGGCTGGCGCGGTGACGCGCACGGCACTCGACGCGCCGCGGGTGCCCGAGCGGGTCGGCGGCGGCCGACCCGCGGTCCCCGCGCGCCTCGTCCTGGCGGTCCTGGTGCTGCTCACCGGCGTCACGATGCTGCTGGGCTACGCCAACAAGGCCCGCTGCACCGGCCCGGGGTACGACGCCGCGGGCCGCTCGGTGCCCGACTACGAGATCCGCGTCGACCGCGACGTCTGCTACTCCGACATCCAGTACCTCTGGCTGGGCCGCGACGTCGACCGGCACGTCTTCCCCTACGTCTCCGGCTCGATCACCCCCGACGGGCAGCTCGTCGGCGGTGTCGTCGAGTACCCGGTGCTCACCGGCCTGCTGATCTGGGCGGGCGCGTACTTCGTGCAGACCGACGGCGGGTTCCTCCTGGCCTCGGCGCTGCTGATGGCCCCGTTCGGGCTGCTCACGGGCTGGATGCTCGGGCGGATGGCGCGCTGGCGGGCGCTGCTGTGGGCCGTCGGGCCACCGCTGGTGCTCTACGCCTTCCACAACTGGGACCTGCCCGTCGTCGCCTGCGCGGTGGGGGCGATCTACGTGGTGCACGGGCGCGGCACCGACCGCGCGCTCGTCGACCGCGCCACCGTCGCCGCCGTCCTGCTCGGCCTGGGCTTCGCGCTCAAGCTCTACCCGGGCGCGTTCGTGCTGCCCCTGGCGCTGCACGTCCTCGCGCACAACCGGCCCGGAGCGCTCGACTGGTTCGGCGCGCTGCGGGTCGCGCTGGCCGCCGCGGGCACGGTCGTGCTGGTCAACCTGCCGTTCGCGCTGGTCGGCTACGAGGGCTGGCGGGCGTCGTTCACCTTCCAGCAGCTGCGCAACGTCGACCTCACGACCAACTCGATCTGGTACTGGGGGTTCCGGCCGGAGTCGAACCCGGAGAACGTCGAGTTCCAGGACGCGATCGACGTCCTGTCGCCGGCGCTGGTGCTGCTGTCGTTCGCGGTGGCCGCGGCCGTGGGCTGGTGGCGGTTCCGGCGCGCCGGCCGCTACCCGTGGATCGGCGTGAGCGCGGCGATGCTGTGCGGGTTCATGCTCCTGCACAAGGTCCACTCGCCGCAGTACACGCTGTGGCTGCTGCCGTTCCTGGTGCTGCTCGCGGTGCCGTGGAGCTGGATCGCGGCCTACCTGGTGGCCGACGCGGTGATGGGGATCGGGATCTTCCGCTGGTTCTACGCGTTCAAGGCCGGCACGGGCGGCATCTACGACGGGCTGGCGGCGCAGGCCGTCGCCGTCGGCGTGTGGGGCCGGGCGGTGCTGCTCGTCGTGCTGTTCGTGATGTTCCTGCGGCTGCCCGAGCCCTTCGACGGCGGGCCGCCCGACGCTGACGGCGTCACTTCCAGGCGAACACCGGTTGTTCCAGGTGGGCCACCCGCGTAGGCCTGCCGTGGAGGACCACCTCCCGGAACTGGTGCAGCACCGCGCCGGTGGGGGCGTGCACGAACCGGTCGAACAGCGGCACCTGGATCACCGGCGCGTCCGACTCGGGGATCGTCAGGAACCGCGGCTCCACGTCGATCAGAGTGAGCGGCACCCGGTGCACCGCGCCGACCTCGTCCGGGTTGGGCGTCAGCTCGCCGACGGCGCCCGCCCACAGCACGACGGGGGTGATGACGTAGCCGGAGCGGGTGGCGTAGTCGTCGAGGACGCCGAGCTCGGTCGACTCGTCGAGCCCCAGGCCCAGCTCCTCGAACAGCTCGCGGCGCGCGGTCTCGCCGGCGTCCTCGCCCGGGTCGGTCCGCCCGCCGGGCAGCGCCCACTGGCCGGAGTGGCCGCGCAGCGTCGGCGCGCGGCGGGTGAGCAGGAACGCGGGGCCGTCGTCCTCCTCGATGAGGGTGATGGCCACCGCCGAGCGCTTGAGGTCGCGGCGCTCGATCGGCCGCGGCGTGAACGCCGCCAGCGCGGCCACGACGTCCTCGCGCGCGGTCACGCCGGCACCGCCGCACGGGCGACGGGCGCGGACGCGGACGGGCGCGCGGGCCAGTCGGGGTCCTCGACGCCGACCATCCGCACCGGGTCGGTGGCCGGCACCAGCACCGAGCGGACGACGAGCACGCACAGCCCGACGACGGCGGCGTCGCGCAGCAGCACCGCGCCGAGGAACCAGTCCGGGGGCAGGCCCATGTTCGCGGGCGTCAGGTAGTAGTACATCCGCGGCACCCAGACCAGCGCGTCGACGAGCATCCAGGCCAGCAGGATGCGGGCCCGGGGCAGCGCCAGCACTGCCAGCGGCACCAGCCACAGCGAGTACTGCGGGCTCCACACCTTGTTGACCAGCAGGAACGAGGCGACGACGAGGAACGCCAGCGAGGCGAGCCGCGGCGTGCGCGGGGCCCACCAGGCCAGCGCCGCGATGGCCGCGCAGCACAGCACGAAGAGCACGAGCGAGACGGCGTTGAGCACGGTCGGAGCCTGCCCCGCGGCGAGCTCCCCGTCGAACCCGGGCCAGCCGCTGAAGTGGCTCACGGCGAAGTAGAGGGAGTCGGGGTCGGCCGGGCGGGTCTGGTTGAGGCGGAAGAACTCCCACCACCCCGTCGGCCACGCCAGCGCCACGGGCAGGTTGACCGCGACCACCGCGACGACGGCCGCTCCGGCCGTGCGCAGTGCGACGCCGAGGCCGCCGTCGTGCCGGCGGCGCAGCCCGACCAGGACCACCGGCCCGAGCAGCAGCAGCGGGTAGAACTTGAACCCGCCGCCGATGCCCAGCAGCACCCCGGCGAGCAGCGGGCGTCCGCGCGCCAGCGCGAGCATCGCGGCGGTGGCGGCGCCGACCGCGAGCGTGTCGAAGTTGGTGAACGCGTGCACCGCCACCAGCGGGGACAGCGCCACCAGCACGGCGTCCCAGGGGCGCGAGGGCCGCAGCGCGTGCACGGCCCACACCGCGACCAGCCAGGCCAGCGCGAGCCAGGCCGCCGACACGTCGAAGTACACGACGACCGGCAGGGCCGTCGGGAGCCAGCCGACCGCGTCGGCCAGGCTCCGCCAGCCGTCGGCCACGCGCGCGGCCGCCCACTGGTGGAAGCCGGTGAGCACCGGGTACTCCATGTACCGCACGACCTCGTCGGGCTGCCCGGCGTTCTCGAACCACGGGTCGCGGTAGGGCAGGGCGGCCGGGTCGTCGAGGTTCTCGATGGCCCACAGCGGGACCGTGTCGGAGTAGCACATCGCCACGTACTGGCGGTTCTCCCGCCAGTCGAGCGCGAGCGCGCCGTCGTCGGTGCGGTACTGCTGCAGGCACGGCGACTTGCCGAGCCAGCCCAGCGCGAGCACGGCCACCGCCACCAGCAGCACCACCCGCAGCGGCGTCCAGAACGCGGAGCGCCCGATCAGCGCGTGGCGCCCCAGTGGCCCCCCGACGACCCGGCTGGCCGCGGTGGCCAGCGGGTCGGTCCACGTGGGCACGACCCGGACGGGGGGACGGCCGGGCTCCGGCGCGTACTGCGTGCCGGACCCGCCGGGCCGGGACGCGGGGTCGGGACGGCTCACCCGCTGCCGGGGAAGACCCCGAACGACGGGTCGTCGCCCGAGTCGTTGCTGTCTGCGCCGTTGTCCCCGTCGTTGCCGCCGCCGTTGTCGCCGCCGTTCCCGTTGTCCCCGTCGTTGCCGCCGCCGTTGCCGTTGCCGCTGTCCCCGGAGCCGGAGCCGGGGTCGGAACCGGATCCGGAGTCGGAGCCGTTGTCCCCGTCGCCGTTCTCGTCGCCGTCGCCGCTGTCGGAGCTCT
Organism: Pseudonocardia broussonetiae; assembly: GCF_013155125.1. NCBI lineage: Bacteria > Bacillati > Actinomycetota > Actinomycetes > Pseudonocardiales > Pseudonocardiaceae > Pseudonocardia > Pseudonocardia broussonetiae. The sequence continues at coordinate 1,933,070 of NZ_CP053564.1, forward strand.
CGTCGCGGGAGCTCTCGTCGTCGGAGTCGGGGCTCGCGGTCGGCTCCGCCCTGGGCGCGGCGCCCAGCGCCACGAACGGCGGGAACGCCTCGTTCGGGGTGCCGCGCAGCGCGCCGTTCATGTAGCTCTGCCAGATCGAGCCGGGGACCATCCGGCCGTAGATCGGCGAGCCGCCCGCGGTCTGGATCGGCTTGCTGGTGTCGGTGCCCACCCAGACGGCGGTGGCCAGGGACGGCGTGTAGCCGACCATCCAGGCGTCCTTGTTCTGCCGGTCGAGCGTCGGGTGCTGCTGCGTGCCGGTCTTGCCGGCGACGACGCGGCCGCCGGACAGCCCGATCCGCGAGGTCGGGGCGACGTCGAGCATCGACTCGGTGACGTTGCGGGCGATCTGCGGGTCGATCCGCTGCTCGCCCTGGCTCTCGGCGCGCTCGTAGAGCACGCGCCCGTCGGCCGCCGTGACCCGCGAGACCAGGAACGGCTCGTGGTAGACCCCGCCCGCGGCGAGCGTGGCGTAGGCCGAGGCCATGTCGATCGGGTGGACGTCCTGGTCGCCGAGCGAGACGCCGCCGCGGGCCTCGGTGACCTGGTTCTCCGGGATGCCCAGCGCGTGCGCGGTGTCGATGACGCGCTGCGGGCCCGCGTCCAGCCCGAGCTGGTAGAAGATCGTGTTGATCGACCGCGTCATGGCCGTCTGGATCGTGCAGCGGGCGCAGTCGAAGCCCTCGGAGTTGTCGACGACGGTGCCGGCGAGCGTCTGCCCCGACGAGCCGTCGTAGGTGCTCCCGAGGCCGATCGAGGGGTCGGCGGCCATCGCCGCGGCCAGCACGAACGGCTTGAACGACGAGCCCGGCGGGCGCAGGCCCTGCCCGGCGTAGTCGGTGCCCTGGCCGTCGCTGCCGCCGTAGTAGGACTGGACGGCGCCGGTGCGCGGGTCGATCGCGACGAGCGCGGTGCGCAGGTCGGGGTCCTCGCCCTCGAGCTGGCGCTTGACGGCCTCGACCGCCTCGGCCTGCCGGCGGGGGTCGACGGTGGTGGTGACCGTCAGGCCCTCGGTGTTGAACTCGTTCTCGGTGACGATCCCGCGGGCGATCACCTCGTCGCGCGCCCGCGCGTAGATGTGGCCGCGGTCGTCGGCCGGGATGCCCTCGAGGGCCGGCGCCTCGGGCAGCCAGTTCGTCGGGAACACGTCGGCGGCCCGCTCCTGCGGGGTGATGAACTGCGCGTCGACCATCTGGTCCATGACGTAGGTCCAGCGCCGCTGCGAGCCCTCCAGGTCCTTCGCCGGGTCCCAGCGCGAGGGCGCCTGGATCATGCCGGCGAGCATCGCGCCCTCGGAGACCGTCAGGTCGCCGACGTCCTTGCCGAAGAAGGACTGGCTGGCCGCCTGGATGCCGTAGGAGCTGCGGCCCATGTAGATGACGTTGAGGTAGTTCTCGAGGATCTCGTCCTTGGTCTGCTCACGGGTGATCTTGACCGCGAGCACGACCTCCTTGTACTTGCGGACGAGCGAGAAGTCGTCGTCGCCGGTGATCACCTTGACGTACTGCTGGGTGATCGTCGAACCGCCGCCGACGCCGCCGGTGAGCTGGTTGTAGACCGCGCGCAGGATGCCGGTGATGTCGAAGCCGGGGTCGCTGTAGAACGACCGGTTCTCCGCGGCCAGCACGGCGTTGCGGACGGGCTCGGGGATCTCGTCGAGCAGCACGACCCGGCGGTTGACGCCCTCGGGCCGGACGGTGGCCAGCGGCGTGCCGTCGGCGAAGGTGAACTGCGAGACCTGGTCGACGGCGAGCTCGTCGGACGACGGCACCGGGAAGATCAGCCAGCCGATGACGAACGCGAGGACCGGACCCAGGATCATCAGGCCGAGCAGGACGTAGACCGCGCGGCGGACGCGGGCCCAGGCGCTGCGACGGCGCGGGGCGGGCGTCCGGCGCTCGGGACGCCCGGTGTCCGGACGCTCGGCGAGCGCGACGGCGTGGTTGCGGGCCACCGCGGCCGAGGCGGTCTCCTCGTGAGTGAGCAGCGGCATGTCGCCCGAGCGGTAGGGCGCGCGCTCCTCGGGCGCCGGGGGCCGGGGCTGGATGCGCTGGGGCGGCACCCGGCCGGGCGGCGGGGTGGCCGGGCCGCCCTGTCGCGGGCGGGCGCCGGGCGGCGGGCCGTAGCCGGGCGGGCCCTGCTGCGGGCCGGCCCCGCGGTACTGCGGGGGAGGCGGGGGGAAGGGCGGGCCCGGCCGGCGACCGGGTGGCAGGTCCGCTCCGCCGGGGCGGGGGCCCCCGCCGGGACGGTGGTCGCGCTGGTCGGTCACCAGTGGCTCCTGTGGATCGGGGGTGTCCGGTGCCCGCGCCGCGAGTGTGGGGAGATCACTCGGCCGCGGTCCGGCGTCGCTTGGTCGTGGTCCCGGTGCCCAGGGCGTAGGACAGGACCAGGTGGTTCCAGCTGCACGTCCGGCAGACCTCGACGACGTAGACGGAGAAGTCGTCGTAGCGCTCGGCCAGCTCGTCGAGCTCGGCCGGCTTGCGCGCGGATCCCGACGCGTGCTTCAGGGAGTCGCCGAAGATCCACGACACCAGCGTGAGGTTCTCCTTGCGGCAGACCGGGCACGTCTGGTCGGTCTGCTCGCCGTGGAACCGGGCGGCCCGCAGCAGGTAGGGGCTCGCGTCGCAGACCGACGCTGTCCCGACGCGTCCGGCGTGGACGTCGGCGAGCAGCGCCCGGCGCTGCAACGCGTAGTCGACCACCTGTCGCTGGGTGCGCACCCGGTCAGGGTACGCGGGGTGCCGGACGGGCCGGGGAGAACGCCCGGTGACCGGCCGAGGGAGCACCCGGTGATCACCCGTCCCGAGGTGACGGAGGTCTCGACACGTCGCGCAGATGTATCGGCGCGATATGGTGGGGCGGTACATCGCACCGGGCGCCGCCCGCTGCGCCGCGCGTCGGGAGGAGGTCGGTCGTGCTCGAGCTGGCGATCCTCGGCCTGCTCCACGAGGCCCCCGTGCACGGCTACGAGCTGCGCAAGCAGCTCGGCGTCCGGCTGGGCGGGTTCCGGCTGTTCTCCTACGGCTCGCTCTACCCGGCGCTGCGCCGGCTCACCCGGGCCGGGCTGATCGTCGAGGACACCGCGCCCGAACCGGATTCCGGCACGTGGTCGCGGCGGAGCAGGCGCGTCTACCGCATCACCGCGGAGGGCAAGGAGCGCTTCGCCGAGATGCTGTCCGAGTCCGGCCCCCAGTCGTGGGACGACGAGAGCTTCGGCGTGCACCTCGCCTTCTTCTCCCGCACCCCGGCCGAGGCCCGGATGCGGATCCTCGAGGGCCGGCGCCGGGCCGTCGAGGAGCGCCGGGAGGGCCTGCGCTCCGCACTGTCGCGGGCCAGCGCCGAGATCGACCGCTACACCCGTGAGCTGCACCAGCTCGGGCTCGACTCGTCCGAGCGCGAGGTCCGCTGGCTCAACGAACTGATCGAGAGCGAGCGGGCCGAGCTCCGCGACGCCCCCGCCACGCACGACCCGACCGATCCCCAGTGAGTGTTCGACCCAGTGAGAAGGAGCCGACCATGAGTCAGGTTCGAGTCGCCATCGTCGGCGTCGGCAACTGCGCCGCGTCGCTCGTGCAGGGCGTCCAGTACTACGCGGACGCCGATCCGACGCAGCGCGTCCCCGGGCTGATGCACGTCGACTTCGGCGGGTACCACGTCCGCGACATCGAGTTCGTCGCCGCGTTCGACGTCGACGCCAAGAAGGTCGGCCGCGACCTCTCCGAGGCCATCTCCGCCAGCGAGAACAACACGATCAAGATCGCCGACGTGCCGCCGCTGGACGTGCCGGTGCTGCGCGGCCACACCCTCGACGGCCTGGGCCGGTTCTACCGCGAGACGATCACCGAGTCCGACGAGTCGCCGGTCGACGTCGCGCAGGTGCTCCGCGACGTCCGCGCCGACGTGCTGGTGTCCTACCTGCCCGTGGGCAGCGAGGCGGCCGACCGCTTCTACGCGCAGGCCGCGATCGACGCGGGCGTCGGCTTCGTCAACGCGCTCCCGGTCTTCATCGCCTCGGACCCGGTGTGGGCCGAGAAGTTCCGCGCCGCGGGCGTCCCGATCGTCGGCGACGACATCAAGAGCCAGGTCGGCGCCACCATCACGCACCGCGTGCTGGCGAAGCTGTTCGAGGACCGCGGCGTGCAGCTCGACCGCACGATGCAGCTCAACGTGGGCGGGAACATGGACTTCCTGAACATGAAGGAGCTCGAGCGGCTGGAGAGCAAGAAGGTCTCCAAGACGCAGTCGGTCACCAGCCAGGTCGACCGCGACCTGGGCCGGGACAACGTGCACATCGGCCCGTCGGACTACGTCGCGTGGCTCGACGACCGCAAGTGGGCCTACGTCCGGCTCGAGGGCCGCGCGTTCGGCGACGTCCCGCTGAACCTGGAGTACAAGCTCGAGGTCTGGGACTCGCCCAACTCCGCCGGCATCATCATCGACGCCGTGCGCGCCGCCAAGCTCGCGATGGACCGCGGCATCGGCGGGCCGATCCTCTCGGCGAGCAGCTACTTCATGAAGTCCCCGCCGGAGCAGTACGGCGACGACGTGGCGCGTGACGCGGTCGAGGCGTTCATCCGGGGCGACCGGGACGACTGACCCCGACACTGACCCCGACACGGTCACGACGAGACCCCGACTCGCGGGGCGGAAGCCCGCGAGTCGGGGTCTCGCTGCGTCCGTGTCGGGGTGGGGCCCCGGTGCGGTGAAGCCGGTCACCGCCGCTCGTCGGCCGCCACCGCGCCCGTCTAGCCTGTGCTCGCCGCCGACGAGGGCGGCACGACCGGTACCCGCCCAGCGCGGGACCGGAACGGGTGCGAGGAGATGGGCATGGCTGCCGGCCGTCCTGCGCGGCTCGCCGTCGGAGTGGTCTCCGCCGGGCGGGTGGGCGCGGTCCTGGGGGCGGCGCTGGCCGCGGCGGGCCACCACGTCGTCGCCACGTCCGGGGTGTCGCGCGAGTCGGTGAAGCGGGCCGACGCCCTGCTGCCCGGCGTGCCGCTGGCCGCGCCCGACCAGGTCGTCACGGGGGCCGACCTCGCGCTGCTCGCCGTCCCCGACGACGTGCTGCCCGGCCTCGTCCGCGGGCTCGCCGCCGCCGGCTGCTTCCGCCCCGGCCAGATCGTCGTCCACACCTCCGGGGCGCACGGCGTGGGCGTGCTCGCGCCCGCCGCCGAGGAGGGCGTCCTGCCGCTCGCGCTGCACCCGGTGCTGACGTTCACCGGCCGCTCCGAGGACGTCGTGCGCCTGGGCGGCGCGTGCGTCGGGGTCACCGCGACCGAGGGCGACGAGGCCGGCTGGAGCGTCGGCGAGGCGCTCGTCGTCGAGATGGGGGCGGAGCCGGTCCGGGTGCCCGAGGACGTCCGCCCGCTCTACCACGCCGCGCTCGCCCACGGCGCGAACCACCTCGTCACGCTCGTGCGCGACTGCGCCGACCTGCTCGACCGCGCCGGCGTCCGCCCGGCCGAGCGCCTCATCGCGCCCCTGCTGTCCGCGGCCCTGGACAACGCGCTGCGCCACGGCGACCGCGCCCTGACCGGCCCCGTCGCGCGCGGCGACGCCGGCACCGTCGCGGTGCACCTGCGCGAGCTCGACGCCGTCGACCCCGACCTCGCCCGCACCTACCGCGTCCTCGCCGCCCGCACCGCGCACCGCGCGCAGGCGGCCGGGCTGCTCCCCGACCACGCCGCGCAGGAGGTCCTGCGCACCCTCACGGAGGACCAGTGACGACGAAGAAGCCGCGGGGCTTCACCCCCGGCCAGCTCACCGTGCACGCCGACCCGGGCGAGCTCCGCGCCGTGACCCGCACGCTGCGCGTCGCCGGGCGCCGCATCGCCTTCGTGGCGACGATGGGCGCCCTGCACGAGGGGCACCGCGAGCTCATCCGGCACGCGCGGCTGGCGAAGGGCGCGTCGGTCACCGTCGTGTCGATCTTCGTGAACCCGCTGCAGTTCGCGCCGGGCGAGGACCTGCAGCGCTACCCGCGCCCGCTCGAGGCCGACCTGGAGATGTGCCGCGAGGAGGGGGTCGAGCTCGTGCTCACCCCGGGCGTCGAGGACATGTACCCCGAGGGCGCCGACACGACCGTCGTCCCCGGCCCGCTCGGTTCCGAGCTGGAGGGGGCGGTCCGCCCGGGGCACTTCGCGGGCGTGCTGACGGTGGTGGCGAAGCTGTTCCACCTCGTCGGGCCGGACGTCGCCTACTTCGGGGAGAAGGACTACCAGCAGCTCGTGCTGGTGAAGAAGATGGCGCGCGACCTCGACTTCCCGCTCGACGTCGTCGGCGTCCCGACCGTCCGCGAGCCCGACGGCCTCGCCCTGTCCAGCCGCAACGCCTACCTCTCCGAGGCTGACCGCCCGCGCGCCGCCGCGCTGCAGCGGGCGCTGCGGGCCGGGGCGTCGGTGTCGGCGCGCGGGCCGCAGGCGGTGCTCGACGCGGCCCGCGAGGTGCTCGACGCCGAGCCCGCGCTCGACGTCGACTACCTGGAGCTGCGCGACCCCGACCTGCGCCCGGACGTGCAGCAGGGCAAGGCCCGCCTGCTCGTCGCGGCCCGGCTCGGCACCACCCGCCTGATCGACAACACCACCATCCAGCTGTAGGAGGACGACGATGCTCCGCACGATGATGACGTCCAAGATCCATCGCGCGACGGTGACGCAGGCCGACCTGCACTACGTCGGCTCGGTGACCGTCGACCGCGACCTGATGGACGCCGCCGGCCTGCTGGAGGGCGAGCAGGTGGCGATCGTCGACATCACCAACGGGGCCCGCCTGGAGACCTACGTGATCCCCGGCGCGCGCGGCAGCGGCGTGATCGGCATCAACGGCGCCGCCGCGCACCTCGTGCACCCCGGCGACCTCGTCATCCTCATCGCCTACGGCCAGCTCGACGAGGCCGAGGTGGCCGCGTACGCGCCGCGGGTGGTGTTCGTCGACGGGGACAACCGCGTGGTGGAGCTGGGGTCGGACCCCGCGCACGCGCCGGAGGGGTCCGGGCTGCTGTCCGGGGCGGCGTAGGACGTGCTGCTCTGCGTCGACGTCGGCAACACCCAGATCGCGCTCGGCCTCTACCCCGAGACCGATCCCGACGAGGTGCGCCCGCCGCTGGTGCGCGACTGGCGGATGCGCACCGACCCGCGGATGACCGGCGACGAGCTCGAGGTCGCGTTCGGCGCGCTGCTCGGCCGCCACTCCGGTGACGTCACCGGCATCGCGGCGCTCTCGACCGTCCCGAGCCTGCTCCGCGAGCTGCGGATGCTGATCAACCGGCGCGGCGACCCGGCCGTCGTCGTCGGGCCGGGGGTGCGCACCGGGGTGCCGCTGCTGGTCGACAACCCCCGCGAGGTCGGCGCCGACCGCGTCATGAACACGCTCGCGGCGCACCGCATGTTCGGCACGGCGTGCGTCGTCGTCGACTTCGGGACGTCGACGAACATCGACGTCGTCTCGGCGAAGGGCGAGTTCCTCGGCGGGGCGCTCGCGCCCGGCATCGAGATCTCGATGGACGCCCTCGCCAGCCGCGCGGCCGCGCTGCGCACCGTCGAGTTCGTGGCGCCCCGCTCGGTGATCGGCAAGAACACCGTCGAGTGCCTGCAGAGCGGCGTGCTCTACGGCTTCGCCGGCCAGGTCGACGGACTGGTGCGCCGCATCCTCGCCGAGCTCGGCCCGAAGGCCGGCCCGGTGACGGTGCTCGGCACCGGCGGGCTCGCGCCGCTGATGACCGGGGTCTCCGACACGATCACCGAGTACGTGCCCGACCTGACGCTGGTCGGCCTGCGCCTGACCTACCTGCGCAACGCCCGCAGCACCGTCGTCACCAGCGGCAGCACGAACTCCCCCGACGCGGTCTCCGGGCGCGTCGCCACGTAGTCGCGGATGCGGGCGAAGGCGGCGTCGCGGTCGGCCGGCTCGCTCAGCAGCGCCCACGAGTGGGTGGCCATCGTGGCCAGCAGGCCGTCGGTCGTGGTGCGGACGGGGTTCGGGAACGCCGCGCTCTCCGGCGGCGCGAACGCCGGGTGGGGCGGCAGCGCGAGTGCCGCAGCCCCCGCGCCGTTCGCCACCGGCCGGCCCCGTGCCGCGGCCTCGCCGAACCCGCGCATCCACTCCGTGCCGTCGTCGTCGCTGCCGACGACCGCGAGCACCCCGCCCGGGCGCAGCACCCGCGCGATCTCGGCGAGCGCCCGGTCCGGGTCGAACCAGTGCCACGCCTGCCCGACGACCACCGCGTCCACCGACCCGCCGGCCAGCGGCACCCGCTCGGCGGTCCCGGCGACGGCCAGGGCGTGCGGGACGTGCCGGCGCAGCTCGCGCAGCATCGCGGTGTCGGGGTCGACGGCGGTGACCCGGACGCCCGGCGGGAGCGCCGCCGCCAGCTTGCCCGTGCCGGCGCCCAGGTCGAGCACGTGCGGCTCCGGCCGGTCGGCGACGGGCTCCAGCGCCCACGCGGCGGCGTCCGGGTAGCCGGGCCGGTGTTCGGCGTAGGCGGCGGCGACGGTGCCGAAGAGGCGGGCCCGGGGGCGGGGGGTCACGGGGGGACGGTACCGACGGCCTCCGTTGCAGGAAGGCCACCTTGCTGACGGGAAGCGTCCACAGGGTGGCCTTGCTGCAACGGATTGGGGGGGTCACGGCCGGCGATGCCCGTCTCCCGGGCTTCCCGCGCGCAGAACATGCTCCCGCGCGCTCCCGGGGGCGCGCGGGAGCTCGGAACGCGCGCGGCAACCGGGGACGCGCGCGGGACGACGGCCGTGGTGCCCGGCCCCCGTGCTGCCCGTCCGCCGGTGCTGCCAAACCGCTCGGTGCTGCCCGAACCGCCCGGTGCTGCCCCGGCCGCCCCGGTGCTGCGCGAACCGCCCCGGTGCTGCCCCGCCCACTCGGTGCTGCCCCGTCCACCAGTGCCGCCCCGCCCGCCCGGTGATCAAGGGCAGACGGTCGTGGTCGGTGATCGACTGGCAACCGTGTGCCCTTGATCGGCGGCCCGGCCGGCGGAGTGGGTCCACGCCCCCGTCGAACGAGAGCGACACGGACGTCCCGACATCCGGGGCGGCCGGGAACCCGGGTGCGACGGCTCATTAGCCTTGGCGGGTGAGCACCGACGCGCCTGACACCCCCGACGACGAGCTGCCCGAGCAGATGCGGGTGCGCCGGGCCAAGCGCGCCGACATGCTCGCCGCCGGCGTCGACCCCTACCCGGTCGAGGTCGAGCGGACCGCCAGCCTGCGCCAGGTCCGCGACTCCCACCCCGACCTCCCGCCGGACACCGCCACCGGCGAGCGGGTGGGCGTCACCGGTCGGGTGATCTTCCTGCGCAACACCGGCAAGCTCTGCTTCGCCACCCTGCGCGAGGGCGACGGCACCGAGCTCCAGGCGATGCTGAGCCTGGCGCTCGTCGGCGACGAGGAGCTGGCGCGCTGGAAGACCAGCGTCGACCTGGGCGACCACGTGTTCGTGCACGGCGAGGTCGCCACCTCCCGCCGCGGCGAGCTGTCCGTCATGGCCGACCGGTGGGCGATGGCGTCGAAGGCCGTGCGGCCGCTGCCGGTGGCGCACCGCGAGCTGTCCGAGGAGACGCGGGTCCGCCAGCGCTACGTCGACCTCATCGTGCGCCCGCAGGCCCGCGAGATGGTCCGCACGCGCGCCGAGGTCGTGCGCACCGTCCGCTCGGTGCTGCACGACGCCTCCTTCGTCGAGGTGGAGACGCCGATGCTGCAGCTGCAGCACGGCGGGGCGACCGCGCGGCCGTTCGTCACGCACGCGAACGCGCTCGACACGGATCTGTACCTGCGCATCGCGCCGGAGCTGTTCCTGAAGCGCTGCGTCGTCGGCGGGATCGAGCGCGTCTTCGAGATCAATCGCAACTTCCGGAACGAGGGGATCGACTCCACGCACTCACCCGAGTTCGCGATGCTGGAGGCCTACCAGGCGTACGCCACCTATGACGACATGGCGCGCCTCACGCAGCAGTTGGTGGTCGAGAGCGCACGCGCCGTGTTCGGTTCCACCGTGGTCCGTCACGCGGACGGGTCGGAACACGACCTCGGGGGTGAGTGGCGTTCCGTGACGCTGCACGACGCCGTCGCCGAGGCCGTCGGCACGGATGTGGATCCGGACACCTCCGTCGCCGAACTGCAGAAGATCGCGGCGGATCGGGACGTCGAGATCAAGGATTCCTGGGGCGCCGGCGAGATCGTCCTGGAACTGTTCGAGAAGCTGGTCGAGCACACGCTCGTGGAGCCGACGTTCGTCCGCGACTACCCCGTCGAGGTGCGGCCCCTGACCCGGCAGCACCGCGACGACCCGCGCCTGGCCGAGGCTTGGGACCTCATCGTCTTCGGCACCGAGCTGGCCACGGCGTACTCCGAGCTGGTCGATCCCGTGGTCCAGCGGGAACGGCTCACCGCGCAGTCGCTGATGGCCGCGGCGGGCGATCCCGAGGCGATGCAGCTCGACGAGGACTTCCTGCGCGCGATGGAGTACGGAATGCCGCCCAGCGGCGGTATGGGAATGGGGATGGACCGGTTGCTGATGACGCTCACCGGTGCCGGTATTCGCGAGACCATCCTCTACCCGTTGGTGCGCCCCGAATAGGTCGAGGGATTTCCGGGATCTGCGCGCCGATGGGTATGTTGTCGGGGAACGGCCTTTGCGCCGGCGTGACGACAGGACCGAGGAACCAGGTGGCACAGATCAAGGAAGTGCGGCTCGTCGACGATCTCGACGGCAAGCCCGCGGAGGAGACCGTCGAGTTCGCGATCGACGGCAAGGCGTACGAGATCGACCTCTCCGCGGAGAATGCGGCGCAGTTGCGCGACGTGCTCGCGGAATTCGTCGGCCCGGCGCGCAGGATCACCGGCCGGACGCGGCGCACGTCGGCCCCGGCCGCGGCCGCCCCGCGCCGCCCGGTGATCGACCGGGAGCAGAACCAGGCCATCCGCGAGTGGGCGCGCTCCCGCAAGATGAAGGTGTCCGACCGCGGCCGGATCCCGTCCGAGGTGCTCGAGGCCTACCACCGGGAGAACTGAGCGCACCGGGGAGGTCGACCGGCGCGGAATGCCGCGTGACCGTCGCATGTTGCGACGACCACGTACGTGGGGCTCGCAACAGAGGCGCGCACCCGTGCCCGCCCGATACAGTGGCGTAGGCGCGAAGCACGGCGCAGCAGGCGAGGAGACGAAATGTTCGAGAGGTTCACCGACCGAGCAAGGCGTGTTGTCGTCCTGGCCCAAGAAGAGGCCCGGATGCTCAACCACAATTACATCGGCACCGAGCACATCCTCCTCGGCCTCATCCACGAGGGCGAGGGAGTGGCCGCCAAGGCCCTGGAGTCCCTCGGGATCGCCCTGGAGGGCGTCCGGCAGCAGGTCGAGGAGATCATCGGCCAGGGCCAGCAGGCACCGAGCGGGCACATCCCGTTCACGCCGCGGGCCAAGAAGGTCCTGGAGCTCTCGCTGCGCGAGGCGCTCCAGCTCGGCCACAACTACATCGGCACCGAGCACATCCTGCTCGGCCTGATCCGCGAGGGCGAGGGCGTCGCGGCGCAGGTGCTGGTCAAGCTGGGGGCGGATCTCAACCGCGTCCGCCAGCAGGTCCTGCAGCTGCTCTCCGGCTACCAGGGCAAGGAGCCCGCCGAGGGCGCCTCCGGTGGCCGTGGCGAGGGCACCCCCAGCTCGTCGCTGGTGCTCGACCAGTTCGGTCGCAACCTCACCCAGCAGGCCCGCGAGGGCAAGCTGGACCCGGTCATCGGCCGGGAGAAGGAGATCGAGCGCATCATGCAGGTCCTCTCCCGGAGGACCAAGAACAACCCGGTCCTGATCGGCGAGGCGGGCGTGGGCAAGACCGCCGCCGTCGAGGGCCTGGCCCAGAACATCATCAAGGGCGAGGTCCCCGAGACCCTCAAGGACAAGCAGCTCTACACGCTCGACCTGGGCTCGCTGGTCGCCGGTTCCCGCTACCGCGGTGACTTCGAGGAGCGCCTCAAGAAGGTGCTCAAGGAGATCCGCACGCGCGGCGACATCATCCTGTTCATCGACGAGATCCACACCCTCGTCGGTGCGGGCGCGGCCGAGGGCGCGATCGACGCGGCCTCGATCCTCAAGCCGATGCTGGCCCGCGGCGAGCTGCAGACGATCGGTGCCACCACGCTCGACGAGTACCGCAAGTACGTCGAGAAGGACCCCGCGCTGGAGCGCCGCTTCCAGCCGATCCAGGTGGGCGAGCCGACCGTCACGCACACCATCGAGATCCTCAAGGGTCTGCGCGACCGGTACGAGTCGCACCACCGCGTCACCATCACCGACGGTGCGCTGGTGTCGGCGGCCACGCTGGCCGACCGCTACATCTCCGACCGGTTCCTGCCGGACAAGGCGATCGACCTGATCGACGAGGCCGGCGCCCGGATGCGCATCCGCCGGATGACCGCGCCGCCGGACCTGCGCGAGTTCGACGAGAAGATCGCCAACGTCCGTCGCGACAAGGAGTCGGCGATCGACGCGCAGGACTTCGAGCGGGCCGCGCACCTGCGCGACTCCGAGAAGCAGCTCCTGGCCCAGAAGGGCGAGCGGGAGAAGCAGTGGAAGTCCGGTGACCTCGACGTCGTCGCCGAGGTCGACGAGGAGCAGATCGCCGAGGTCCTCGCGAACTGGACCGGCATCCCCGTCTTCAAGCTCACCGAGGAGGAGACCTCCCGGCTGCTGAAGATGGAGGACGAGCTCCACAAGCGGATCATCGGGCAGGAGGAGGCCGTCAAGTCGGTCGCGAAGGCGATCCGCCGCACGCGCGCCGGCCTGAAGGACCCGAAGCGCCCCTCGGGCTCGTTCATCTTCGCCGGCCCGTCCGGCGTCGGTAAGACGGAGCTGTCGAAGGCGCTCGCCAACTTCCTGTTCGGCGAGGACGACGCCCTCATCCAGATCGACATGGGCGAGTTCCACGACCGCTACACCGCCTCGCGGCTCTTCGGTGCCCCTCCCGGGTACGTGGGCTACGAGGAGGGCGGCCAGCTGACGGAGAAGGTGCGTCGCAAGCCGTTCTCGGTGGTGCTGTTCGACGAGATCGAGAAGGCGCACCAGGAGATCTACAACACGCTCCTGCAGGTGCTGGAGGACGGTCGCCTGACCGACGGCCAGGGCCGCACGGTCGACTTCAAGAACACCGTCATCATCTTCACGTCGAACCTCGGCACGCAGGACATCTCGAAGGCGGTCGGCCTGGGCTTCGCCCAGACCAACGACGAGCAGTCCAACTACGAGCGGATGAAGTCGAAGGTCAACGACGAGCTGAAGAAGCACTTCCGCCCGGAGTTCCTCAACCGCATCGACGACATCGTGGTGTTCCACCAGCTCACCGAGCAGCAGATCATCACGATGGTCGACCTCATGATCACCCGCGTCGAGGGTGCGCTGGCCAACAAGGACATGGCCATCGAGCTCACCCCGGCCGCCAAGGGCCTGCTGGCCCGCCGCGGCTTCGACCCGGTGCTGGGGGCGCGGCCGCTGCGCCGCACCATCCAGCGCGAGATCGAGGACCAGCTGTCGGAGAAGATCCTGTTCGGCGAGATCTCGCCCGGGCAGATCGTGCTCGTCGACGTCGAGGGCATCGACCCCGAGGCCGACGACTCGAAGGCCGCCGACGACAAGGCCACGTTCACCTTCCGCGGTGAGCCCAAGCCCGTCATGGTCCCCGACTCCCCGCCGGTCGACCTCGCCAAGTCCGGCGAGGAGTGACCGTCTAGACCCAGCCCCGCGCTCCGGCGCAGGACACCCGAGCGGCCCGCCAGGACTCCGGTCCCGGCGGGCCGTTCGGCGTCCGGGGGTCGGTGTGTCGCGCTAGATTCGCCCGGTGAGTTCCGTGCGCGCCGTCCCCGAGACGGAGCTGATGTCGGGCGAGGAGCTCTCGGCCGACGACGCCTGGCACACCGTCCGGAGCTTCGGGCCGGCGCACCTCGTGCAGGGCGCCTTCCTGCGATTCCGCTACGGCGACGGCTTCAGCCACGCCCGCGCGTTCGCGCTGCAGCTCGCGCTGGCCGCCGTGCCGCTGGTGATCGCCGGCGCGGGCCTGGCCACGGCACTGGGCGCGGAGTCGATCGCCGAGGTCGTCGCGCGCACCGTCGTCGCGCTCTCCCCGGGCACCAGCGACGCCCTGCTGACCCAGGTCGTCGAGGGCGGCGGGGGCGACGAGGGCAGCGAGCGCGGCGAGGTCGTCGTGGCGCTCGGCCTGGTCACCGCCTTCGCCGCGGCCACGTCGGCGTTCGCCCAGCTCGAGCGCGGGGCCAACCGGATCTACGGCACGAAGCGCGACCGCCCCGCCCTGCGCAAGTACGGCCACGCCGCGCTGCTCACCGCCACGGCGGGGGTGGCGATGGCCCTCGGGCTGCTGCTGATCGTGGCGGGGGAGCCGTTCGGGGAGGCGCTCGAGGAGGTCTACCACTGGGGCGACGCCGCGGAGACCGTGTGGGACGTCGTGCGCTGGCCGGTCGGGCTGGCCGCGCTCGTCGTCGCCGTCACCGTGCTGTTCCGCCAGGCCCCGCGCCGCAAGCAGCCGGGCCTGACCTGGCTCGCCGTCGGCGCCGGGGTCACGGTGCTGGCGTGGCTGATGGGGTCGGGCCTGCTCGCGCTCTACGTCGTGGCCGCGGCCGGGTTCGGCGAGACCTACGGTCCCCTGACGGCGATCATGGCCCTGCTGATCTGGGCCAACATCACGGGCATCGCGCTGCTGGCCGGCATGGCGCTGGCCGCGCAGCTGGAGGCCGTGCGGGCCGGGGTGCCCGACCCGCTGCTGCTCGACAGCGACGACGACGGCATCCCCGACCAGCTCGACGAGCACCCCGGCTCGCCGGCGCGCTGAAGGAGGTCCCGATGACGGTCTTCGTGCTGGTCCCCGGGGCGGGCGGCGAGGCGTGGTACTGGCACCGGCTGGTGCCCGAGCTGGAGCGGCGCGGGCACACCGCGGTCGCCGTCGACCTCCCGGCCGCCGACGAGTCGGCCGGTCTCGCCGAGTACGTCGACGTCGTGGTGGCCGCGGCCGCCGGGCACCCGGCGCCGGTCGTGGTCGGGCAGTCGATGGGGGCGCTGACCGCGGCCCTGACGTGCGAGCGCCTCGACGCCGCCGGGCTCGTGCTGCTCAACGCCATGACACCCCGGCCCGGGGAGACGCCCGACGAGTGGTGGGAGAACACCGGCTTCGAGCAGGCCCGGATCGCGCAGGCCGAGCGCGACGGGCGCCGCCTGGAGGACGACCCCGACCTGCTCGACGCGTTCTTCCACGACGTGCCCGACGACGTCTCCGCGGAGGCGCTGCGCCGGGGCGCGCCGCAGCAGTCGGGCACGCCGTTCGCGCTGCCGTGGCCGCTCGACGCCTGGCCCGACGTGCCCACCCGCTTCCTCCAGGGCCGCGACGACCGGTTCTTCCCCCTGGAGTTCCAGCAGCGGGTGGTGGGCGAGCGGCTCGGCGTGCCGGTGGAGGAGCTTCCCGGCGGGCACCTGCTCGCGCTCAGCCGGCCCGTCGAGCTGGCCGACCTGCTCGTGCGCTGAAGCGCGGCCGATCACCGCAGCCGCACCGGGCGCGCGTCGTCGGGCGGGGTGCCGAAGACCGTCGCCGGGTCGTGCTCCGGCGCGGGCTCGGACGTCAGGTGGGCGGCGAGGATGCGGTCGGTGCGGAACCAGCGCGGCCCCTGCCGCAGCCGGCACCACGCCAGCAGGTGCCAGTGCCCGCCGGTCGCGGCGAGCGCCGCCGGCTCGACGGCCCGCTCGGTGACGGTCCCGTTCCGGTCGGCGAAGCGCAGGACGGTGACGAGCCGGCGCCGCACCGCCTCGTCGAGGACGCGGGCGACGGCCGGGCGCGGCGCCTGCTCGGGGACGCGCAGCCACAACCGGGCCGCGATCGACTCCGCCCGGGCCAGTTCGGCGTCGGGCATCGCGGCGAGCACCTTGCTGAGCGCGCTGCGCCCGTCGGCGGCGAACGGGAGCGCGGGCAGCGCGGCCAGCGCCACGGCGATCGCGGCGGCCTCGGCGCCGGTGAGGTTGAGCGGCGGCAGGGTGGCCCCGTCGAGGACGTAGCCGCCGCCCGGGCCGCTCTGCGTCCACAGCGGCAGCCCGGCCTGCAGCAGCGCGTCGACGTCCCGCTTGATCGTCCGCGTCGAGACCTCCAGGCGCTGCGCCAGCCACGACCCCGTCCGACCGGCGGGCCCGGCGGCGCGCAGCTCCTCGGCGATCGCGTACAGGCGCTCGGTGCGGTTCACGTCGTCGAGGATGCCCCAGAATCGGTGACACCACGGTGTCACCGACCCCCGTCCATGCTGGTTCCATGACCATCTGGCACCTGCAGCGTCCCGGCGGCCGCCGCGTCGCGGTCCACGAGCTCACCCCCGACGCCCCGGCCGGCGCGCCCGTCGTCCTGCTCTCCCACGCCGCTCCCGGTTCCGGCGCGTTCGACCCCGACCCGGCCGCGACCGCCGCCGCGGGCGTCCGGCTGATCGCGCCCGACCGCCCGGGCTACGGCGGCTCGGACCCGGTGCCCGGGCTGCTGACCGTCGACGCGGCCGCCGCCGACGCCGCCGCCGTGCTCGACGAGGTGCTGCCTGCCGGCGCCACGGCCGGGCTCGCGGGATGGTCGGCCGGCGGGCGCGTGGTGCTCGCGGTGGCGGCGCACCGGCCGGAGCTGGTGGGGCGGGTCGCGGTGGTGGCCACGCCGGCGCCCGACGAGGAGGTGCCCTGGTACGGCGAGCAGGCGGCGCTGATCGACCCGATGCGCGGGCTGCCGGAGGCCGACGCCCGCGCCGCGCTCGACGGTGCGTTCGGACCGACGCTCGAACATGTGACGGGTGACGCGCGGCTCTCGCTCGTCGTCGACGCGGAGGTGGACGCGGCCGTGCTGGCCGGCCCCGGCGTCGCCGACCGGGTGCGGGCGATGGTGGAGGAGGCGCTGCGGCCGGGGGCGGCGGGGATCGCGGCCGAGGTGGGCGGCTACACGCTCGCGCCCTGGGGCTTCGACCCCGCCGACGTGCGGGCGCCGGTGCTGCTGGGCTACGGCGCGGCCGACGCCGCGGTGGGCCCGGAGCACGGGACGTGGTGGGCGAAGGCGCTGCCGTCGGCGGAGCTGGAGGTGGTGCCGGGGGTGGGGCACCTGGTGGTGGTCCCGTTCTGGGCCCGGGCGCTGGCCCACCTGGCGGACTGACCGCGACTCACGCGCAACGAGAGCCCGACTCGCGCGCAACGAGAGCCCGACTCGCGCGCTGGGGGCGGGCTGGGGCCGGGAAACCCCGCGAGTCGGGGTCTCGTGGCGACCGTGTCGGGGTCTCGCTGCGGGTCAGGGGGCGGTGATCGTCAGGCGCGCGGTGAGGACGGGGCGGCGGGGGTCGCGCGGGGGCAGGGCCCGCAGCAGGCGCTGCGAGAGCTCCGCGTCGTCGCCGCCGTCGACGGTCTCCGACAGGGCCCACATCGCGTCGACGTCCCGGCTGTCGAGCACCGCCCGCCGCAGGGCCACGGCCAGCAGCTCCCGCTCCTCCCGCACGCCCGGCGCCTCCGAGCGGGGGAGCAGGGGGCCGCGGTAGGCCCGCGCGGCGCCGCGGACGTCACCCGCGGCCAGCGCCGACCGGACGTCGACGAAGTCGGCGTCGACCCGCGCCCGCAGCCGGTAGGGCTGGGTGCGCAGGATCCCCGCGCCGAGCGCGACCCGCAGGCGGTGCACCTCCGCGCGCACGGTGACGGCCTTGCCCGCGTCGCCGTGCAGCGCGGTGGCGAGCTCGTCGGCGGTGAGGCCGTCGGGGTGCAGGGCGAGCAGCGTCAGCACCTCCGCGTGGCGCAGCGTCAGCCGCACGTGCCCGCCGTCGAGGCAGGCCAGCGCGCGCGACGCCCCGAGGAAGGGCAGCGACAGCACCGGCCGCGGGGTCGACCCGCTGCGGTGCAGCCGCATCAGCCAGCCCTCGGCGAGCTGCTCCAGCACGCCCTCGCCGGCCTCGCCGAGCGCCACGCGGTCGCCGACGGCGGGCAGCGCCACCCGCGACGGCAGCCAGCCGTGGGGCTGCGCGGCCAGGACGCGGCCGCTCGGGGTGAGCAGCGCGCCGGGCTCGTCGCGCAGGCCGACGAGGTGGGTGAGGTTGCGGGCGAGCAGGCGCTCGTTGCGCACGGCGAGCTGCGCGGCCAGGTGGCTCTCCGCGAGCCGCGCCGCCGCGACGACGAGCGCGAGCGTGGTCGGGTGGAACGTCCGCGCCGGCCCCGTGACGTCGACGGCGCCGATCACCTCGCCGGTGTCGGGGTCGTGCACGGGGCAGGCCGCGCAGGTCCAGCTGTGGTACGCCCGCACCAGGTGCTCGGCCGAGTGGATCTGCACCGCGCGGTCAGCGGCCAGCGCGGTGCCCATGGCGTTGGTGCCGACGCTGTCCTCGGTCCACCGCGTCCCCTCGACGAGCCCGACGTGCTCGGCGCGGTGCAGCACGTCGCGCTGGCCCTCGCGCCACAGGATGTGCCCCTGGGCGTCGGTCACGATCATCATGTGCATCGCCTCGTCGGCGATCGAGACGAGCGTGTCGCGCAGCACGGGGAGCACCGCCGCCAGCGGGTGCCCGCCGCGGATGCCGCCGACCTCGTCGCGCGAGTAGACGTGCCGCGGCACCCCGTCCTCGGGGTCGATCCGCGCGGCGAGCGAGCGCCGCCAGGACTCGGAGACGAGCTCGCGCGGCGGTGTGGCGGCGCGGTCGCCGGCGAGCACCGCCTCGCGCGCCCGGGCGAGAGCGCGGGCGTGCCGGGAGTGGTCGACGACCGTCACGGCCCTCATGGTCCGCCGGGCCACCAACCAAGGCAACCCTGGGTCAGGATCGCACTGGCGGTTGGGTCAGGTCCACACGCCCGCATCTGCGTGCAACCCGGTTGCAACCCCCGCCTTCCTAGCGTCCGCCACACCAGTCTCACGACGACGTGGAGGACCAGATGACCCAGTACGCGGCCCCGGGCACCGAGGGCAGTGTCGTCAGCTTCAAGTCCCGCTACGAGAACTTCATCGGCGGCGAGTACGTCGTGCCCGTGCAGGGGCAGTACTTCGAGAACCCGACGCCGATCACCGGGCAGGTCTTCACCGAGGTCGCCCGCAGCACCCACGAGGACGTCGAGCTCGCCCTCGACGCCGCCTGGGGCGCGGCCGACGCGTGGGGGAGGACGTCGGTCACCGAGCGCGCGAACATCCTCAACGCGATGGCCGACCGCATCGAGGCCAACCTCGAGCTGATCGCCATCGCGGAGAGCTGGGAGAACGGCAAGGCCTGCCGCGAGACCCTGGCCGCCGACATCCCGCTCGCGATCGACCACCTGCGCTACTTCGCCGGTGCGATCCGCGCGCAGGAGGGCGGCATCTCGCAGATCGACCAGGACACCGTCGCGTACCACTTCCACGAGCCGCTGGGCGTCGTCGGGCAGATCATCCCGTGGAACTTCCCGATCCTCATGGCGATCTGGAAGCTGGCCCCCGCGCTCGCCGCGGGCAACTGCGTCGTCCTCAAGCCCGCCGAGCAGACCCCGGCGTCGATCCACGTGCTCAACGAGCTGATCGCGGACCTGCTGCCCGCGGGCGTGCTGAACATCGTCAACGGCTTCGGCGTGGAGGCCGGCAAGCCGCTGGCCTCCAACAGGCGCATCCGCAAGATCGCCTTCACCGGGGAGACCACCACCGGCCGGCTGATCATGCAGTACGCGTCGGAGAACCTGATCCCGGTGACGCTGGAGCTGGGCGGCAAGAGCCCCAACGTCTTCTTCGACGACATCGCGTCGCAGAACGACGGCTTCTACGACAAGTGCCTCGAGGGCTTCGCGATGTTCGCCCTCAACCAGGGCGAGGTCTGCACCTGCCCCTCGCGCGCGCTGATCCAGGGCGGCATCTACACCGACTTCCTCCAGGACGCGGTCAAGCGCACCGAGCAGATCAAGCAGGGGAACCCGCTCGACACCGACACGATGATCGGCGCGCAGGCCTCGAACGACCAGCTCGAGAAGATCCTCTCCTACATCGACATCGGCCGGCAGGAGGGCGCCAAGCTCCTCACCGGCGGCGAGCGCGCCGACCTCGGCGGCGACCTCTCGGGCGGCTACTACGTCCAGCCGACGGTCTTCGAGGGCGACAACTCGATGCGCGTCTTCCAGGAGGAGATCTTCGGGCCGGTCGTGTCGGTCGCGCGCTTCTCCGACTACGACGACGCCATCCGGACCGCGAACGACACGCTGTACGGCCTCGGCGCGGCGGTGTGGTCGCGCGACGGCAGCACGGCGTACCGCGCGGGCCGCGACATCCAGGCCGGCCGGGTCTGGGTGAACAACTACCACGCCTACCCCGCGCACTCGGCGTTCGGCGGCTACAAGCAGTCCGGCGTGGGTCGCGAGAACCACAAGATGATGCTGGACCACTACCAGAACACGAAGAACCTGCTGGTCAGCTACTCGCAGAACGCCCAGGGCTTCTTCTGATGGAGCGGGTGGCCCTGGCCCCGGCGGCGGCCGAGCTGCTGGTCCGGCTGACGGCGGTCCACGGGCCGCTGATGTTCCACCAGTCCGGCGGGTGCTGCGACGGGAGCGCCCCGATGTGCTATCCGGACGGCGACTTCCGGCTGGGCGGATCCGACGTCCACCTCGGCGACCTCGTCGTCGAGGGGCTGGAGCGGCCGATCGGGTTCCACATGTCGGAGTCGCAGTACGCGTACTGGAAGCACACCCACCTCACCGTCGACGTGGTGCCCGGGCGCGGCAGCGGGTTCTCGGTCGAGGCGCCCGAGGGCGTCCGGTTCCTGATCCGCTCGCGGTTGTTCACCGACGAGGAGTCCCGCGAGCTGGACGGCGTGTGACGATGTGACGAGGGCCCGGGCCGTCCGGTCCGGGCCCTTGTCGTACCCCCGAACGAGAGGACGACGATGTCCGACCCCACGACCCTGCGCACCCTGTCCGGGCTGCCCTCGGTCCCGGCGAGCCTGTCCCGGTCGACGCTCGTCATGGTCGACCTGCAGAACACCTACACCCGCGGCGTCATGGAGCTGGAGGGCGTGCAGGCCGCCGTCGACGAGGCCGCCGCGCTGCTCGACCGCGCCCGGTCCGCGGGCATCCCGATCATCCACATCCAGCACGACTCCGGCGAGGGATCGCCCTACGACGTGCGCGCGGAGATCGGCGCGATCATCGACCGCGTGGCGCCCCGCGAGGGCGAGGCCGTGATCGTCAAGAACTACCCGAACTCGTTCACGGCCACCGACCTGAACGACCGGCTCGCCCCCGGCAGCAACCTCGTGCTCGCCGGGTTCATGACGCACATGTGCATCAACTCGACGGCCCGCGGCGCGTTCAGCCTCGGCCACAGCCCGTCGGTCGTGGCGGCGGCGACGGCGACGCGCGCGCTGCCCGGCGTCGACGGCACGGCGGTGCCCGCGGCGGCGCTGCAGGCCAGCAGCCTCGCGGCGGTCGCCGACCTGTTCGGCGTCGTGGTGCAGGAGCAGACGGAGATCCCCGACTAGGTCGGGCTAGCCCAGGTGCAGCCGGGCGAGCACCGCCCGGTGGTCGCTGCCCGCGACGTCGTGCACCGACGCCGCCGACGCCTCCACGCCCGGCGGCAGCAGCACGTGGTCGATCCGGATGCCCGCCCAGCGCGGCAGCCGGGCCGGCCACGTGCCCGCGCCGGTCGGGCCCGCACTGGGCCCGATCGCCCGGAGCAGGCGGTGGTCCACCGTCGCGTTCAGGTCGCCCGCGACGATCGCGCCCGCGGCCGTCCACGCCGCGGCCGCGCGCAGGTCCCGGCGCCAGTCGTGCACGACGCCCAGGCGGCCCGGGGCGGTGGCGTGCACGGCGTACAACGCCCGGTCGCCGAGGAGCTCCCCGGTGACGCGGACGTGCGCCAGCCGCAGCGCGTGCCCCGGCTCCATGACGACGTCGGCCGCCCGCGGCCCCGCGAGGACCGTGACGCCCCACCCGTCGCGCCGCCCCGGCCCGAGCGACGACGTGCCGCGGTAGCCCAGCCCCTCGACGAGCGGCAGCACCCGGTCGCGGTAGGGCTGCGCGGCCTCGGGCAGCACGACGAGGTCGGGGCGCTCGCGCCGCACGAGCGCGGCGAGCTCCGCGGGATCGGCGCGCCCGTGCCACACGTTGAGGACCAGCACCACCAGGTCCGACGCCGCCGGGGCCCGACGCGGCGCGGGCCGCCGGTGCAGCGCGGCGGGCAGGGCGACGGCCAGCGCGAGGACGCCCGCGGCCGCACGGCCCCGCACCGGCCGGCGCGACGGGCGCACCAGCCCCGCCCCCGCGGCGCCGGTCGCCGCCGCCAGCAGCAGCGCCGCCAGGTGCGGGCGCCAGGCCAGCAGGAGCACCGCCGGGAAGCGGTCGACGAACGAGGTCCTCATGCCCGCGCAACGGCGCGGCCGCGGCAGCGGTTCCCCCCGCGCTCCTTCCTCCGACCCGCGCCGGTCGCTACGGTGGGCGCCGGCGCGTCCCGTGCGCCACCGGTCCGCGGGCAGGGCAGAGCCCGACGGGCCCGTGGAGGAGGTCGCGATGCCGACCGTCCCCCTGCCCGACGACCCCGACCTCGATCAGCTCCGCAAGCAGGCCCGCGACCTGCAGCGCGGCGTGCGCGACGGCACGGAGCGCGCGCTGGCGCTCGCCGCCGAGCACCACCCCGACGGCGTCCCCGCCGACCGCACCGGATGGCCCCTGCACGCCGCCCAGCTCGCGCTGGCCCGGCTGTACGGGTTCGGCGGCTGGCCCGCGCTGGCGCGCCACGTCGGCGTCGTCCGCGAGCACCTGCGCGCACCCGACCGGGCACCGGTCTCCGACGACCCGGCCACGGAGTACCTGCGCCGCGTCAGCCTCGCCTTCGGCGGCGACGACGGCCCGCTGCAGCGGTCGGCGCCCGCCGTGCTCGCCGACCACCCGGAGATCACCCGCGGCGACGTGTGGGTGGCCGCGGCCCGCGCCGACGCCGACGAGGTGGCGCGCCTGCTCGACGCCGACCCGGCACTGGCGACGCGCGAGGGCGGCCCGCACCGCTGGCCCCCGATCGCCTACCTCGCCTTCGCCCGGCCCGATCCCGCCCCGTCCGCGGACGCCGTCACCGCCACCGCCCGCCTGCTGCTCGACCACGGGGCCGACCCCGACACCGGGTACCTCTGGCACGGCCTGCCGTCGCCGTTCACGTTGCTCACCGGCGCGTTCGGGGGTGGCGAGGGCGGCCAGCCGCCGCACCCGCACCAGCACGCGCTCGCCCGGGTCCTGCTCGACGCCGGTGCCGACCCCAACGACTCCCAGACGCTCTACAACCGCCAGTTCACCCCGGCCGACGACCACCTCGAGCTGCTCCTCGCCGCCGGGCTCGGCCGCGGCGACGGCGGGCCGTGGCGCCGCCGGCTCGGCGCGACCCTCGACAGCCCGGTCGACCTGCTGCGCCAGCAGATGTCCTGGGCGGTGACGAGCGGGTTCGCGCACCGGGTGGCGCTGCTCGCCCGCCACGGCGTCGACCTGACCGCACCGCTGCCCGGCCGCTACGGCGTGCCGCGGCGCCCGCCCTACGCCGTCGCGCTGACCAGCGGGCGGACCGCGGTGGCCGAGCTGCTGGCCGGGCTCGGCGCGCGGGTCCCGCTCGACGAGGAGGAGCAGGTGCTCGCCGCGGTCCTCGCCGCCGACCGCGACGCGGCGCAGCGGCTCGGACCGGACGCCGTGGCCCGGGCTCGGGCCCGGCGGCCCGGGCTGGTGGCGTGGGCGGCCGTCGTGGCGGGGCCGGCGGCGCTGCGGCTGGCCGTCGAGCTGGGCTGGGACGTGTCCGCCCGCGCCCGCACGGACGTACCGGCCGAGGGCGGCTGGGAGACCGCGCTGCACCACGCCGCCGCGACCGGCGACGTGGCGCTGGCCCGGCTGCTGCTGGAGCTGGGCGCCGACCCCGACGCCCGCGACGGGCGGTTCGACGCCACCCCGGAGCAGTGGGCCGGCCACACCGGGCACCCCGCGGTGGCGGAGCTGCTCAGCGGTCGTGCAGGACGGCGTCCAGCGCCGTGAGGGTGGCGGCGGCGGGGGCGGCGAGCCCGACCCCGCGGCCGTGGCGCACCTCGGGCTCGCGCGGGTTGATCCGGACCAGCGCCCCGGTGGCGGCCGACGCGAGCTCGGCCTCACGGCGCACCGTCGGGATTCCCGTGCCCGCCCCGAGCTCGACAACGGCCAGGTCGGACCGGTGCTCGCGCAGCCAGGCGCGGTGCGCGGTCATCTGGGACCCGGAGCGCGCCGGGTCCCACTCGACGTCGCCGAACATGAGGATGTTGGGCCGGGCGAGCGCCCCGCACGCCGGGCAGCGCGGCAGCGGCGGCACCGCGCGCATCGTGGCCCGGTCGACGACCACCTCGACGCCGTCGGCCGGCCACACCGGCTGCCCGCAGTCGAGCGTGCACTGCAGGTGGTGGATCGACCCGTGGCACTCCGCGACGCCGGTCATCCCGGCGCGCTGGAACTGGCCGTCGACGTTGGAGGTGAACACGCGCGTCGGGCGCTCCGCGGCCCAGGCGCGCAGCACCGCGAAGCCCGCGTGCGGCACCGTGGCGCGGTAGAGCCCCAGGCGGTGGCCGTAGAAGCCCCACGCCAGCTCCGGGTCGTCGACGAAGTGCACGGGGTCGGCGATCTCGGCGAAGCGCAGCCCCAGCGCGCGGTAGGGCGGGTAGGCGCTCCAGAAGCCCTCCGGCCCGCGGAAGTCGGGCAGGCCGGAGTCGACCCCCATGCCCGCGCCGGCGCACACCAGCAGCGCCCCCGCCCCGCGGAGCAGGTCGGCGGCGCGGTCGAGGTCGGCGGCCAGGACGGGGCTCAGGACGAGGCGACCGAGCGCTGCACGACCTCGAACTCGAGCACCGACGAGCCCGTGCCGACCGGCCGCGCCCGCTCGCCCGAGTGCGCCTCCATGGCCGAGCCCGTCATCCAGGCCTGGAACGACTCCTCGTCGGCCCAGTGCGTGACCACGAAGTAGCGCGTCTCGCCCGCGACGGGGCGCAGCAGCTCGAAGGACTCGAAGCCCGGCTGGCCGTCGACCGCGTGCAGCCGGTTGGCGAAGCGCTTCTCCAGCTCGGGGCCTGCGCCCTCGGGGACCTCGATGGCGTTGATCTTCACGACGGACATGCCGTCCAGGTTAGCCGCCCGGGTGGTCCCGGCTTACGGAACGGTGACCGGGCCGTTCCGGGGTGCTCCGGAGGGCTATCACTGCTCCCATGACCCTCGATCGCGTGCGGACCGGGACGCTCCCGCACTGGCGCAGCCCGCTGCGCGGCCCCTGGCTGACGGCGGCGCTCGGGCTGGTGCTGCTGGTGGGCGTGACCGTGCTGGTCGTCACCGGCCTGCTGTCCTACGCCGCCTACGAGCCGGACCTGCCGGGCAACGACGCCACGCCGGGCCGCGCGCTGCTGGGCGCCTACCTGTTCGACTGGCCGACCGACCCGCCCTGGCTCTACCGGCTGACGCAGGGCGCGCACGTCGCGCTGGGCATCGCGCTGGTGCCGGTGGTGCTGGCCAAGCTGTGGTCGGTGATCCCGAGGCTGTTCGAGCTGCCGCCGGTGCGCTCGCTCGGCCACGCCCTGGAGCGCGCGACGCTGCTGCTGCTCGTCGGCGGGATCGTGTTCGAGTTCGTGACCGGGATCCTCAACATCCAGGTCTTCTACGTCTTCCCGTTCTCCTTCTACACCGCGCACTTCTACGGGGCCTGGGTGTTCCTCGGCGCGTTCGTCGCGCACGTGGTGCTCAAGCTCCCGACGATGCTGCGCTCGCTGCGCGATCGCCCCGCCGGGATCGCGCGCACCCGCACCGCCGACACCCGGCCCGAGCCCTACGAGCCGGGCGGCCTGGTGTCGGCCGACCCCGCCCCGCCGACGGTCTCGCGCCGCGGCGCCGCGATGTTCGTCGGCGCCGCCTCGGCCACGCTGTTCGGGCTCTACATCGGACAGACGCTCGACGGCCCGCTGCGCCGCACCGCCCTGTTCGCCCCGCACGACCGCGACCTCGGGGAGGGGGCCAACGCCTTCCCGGTGAACAAGACCGCGGCGACGGCGGGCGTCACGCAGGCGCTGGCCGACGCCTGGCGCCTGGAGCTCGCGGGCCCGTCGGGGACGCGCCGGTTCACCCGCGCCGACCTGCTCGCCCTGCCGCAGCACACCTACGAGCTGCCCATCGCCTGCGTCGAGGGCTGGTCGGTCTCGCGGTCCTGGACCGGCGTGCGGCTGGCCGACCTCGTCCGCCTCGCGGGCGGCACCGACCGCGACCGGCTGCTCGTCGAGTCGTTCCAGGCGGGCGGGGCGTTCGGGCGGGTGAGCCTGAGCGTCGGGCAGTCGCAGGCGGAGCGCTCGCTGCTGGCGCTGTCGGTCGGCGGCGAGGACCTCTCGCTCGACCACGGCTTCCCCGCGCGCACGATCGTCCCGGCGGCGCCGGGCGTGCACGCGACCAAGTGGGTCGGCCGCCTGACGGTGGTGGCGGCATGACCGCGTTCCGGCGGTTCTACGGCGAGCGCCCGCTGCACCTGCTGCTGCACCTGGCCGCGCTCGGCCTGGCCGGGTACGCGGCCAGCCGGGTGCTGGCCGAGGGGGCGCCGTGGCTCGCGATCGCGACCTGGTTCGTCGGCGCCGCGGTGCTGCACGACGTCGCGTTCCTGCCCGTCTACGCCCTGGCCGACTCCGCCGCGCAGGGCCGCCTGCTGCGCCGCGCCCGCCCGCTCCCCGCGGCGTCGGGCGTCGCGTGGATCAACCACCTGCGCGTGCCGGTCGCGTTCTCCGGCCTGCTGCTGCTCGTGTGGTTCCCGCTCATCCTGGGCGGGCGCGAGGACGCCTTCACCGGCGCGACGGGGTTCACCACCGACGTCTACCTCGGCCGCTGGCTCGGCGTCACCGGCGTGCTGTTCGCCGGGTCGGCGCTGCTGTACGCGGTGCGCGTGCGGCGGGCGACCCGGCGCCGCGTCAGCGCAGCGTGAGCAGCTGCTCCCGGAACCCGCCGATCCGCCGCTCCCGGTCGACGAGGTGCACCTCCAGGATCCAGTGGCTGCGCCTGCCTCCGACGTCGGGGCGGCGCATCGGCTTCGTGCTCTCCGGCGCGATGTAGGACTCGATGCGCTCGCCGTCGAGGAGCTCGTGCGGGAACTCCCCGACCAGGTGCCCCGCGTGCGGCCCGCCGAAGTCCCAGCCCGCCGCCTGCGCCAGCCCGCAGACGTGCGCGTACAGCTCGGCGCCGCTGATGTCGGGGGTGGCCTCGAAGTGGGCGCGGGCGTCGGCCCAGATGCGCGGCAGGTCGGCCTGCAGCCGGAGCTTCACCGGGTCGTCGCCCAGCACGAACGTGCGGCCGACGTCGGCCTCCCACTCGGCGAAGACCGGCCCGAGGTCGACGAACACGATGTCGTCGGCCTCGATCACGCGGTCCGGCGGGTTCTGCCGGTAGGGCTCGAGGGTGTTCGGGCCGGCGCGCACCACCCGCTTGTGCCAGTGCTTCTCGACGCCGAACAGCTCGGCGGCCAGGTCGCGGACCCGGTTGCTGACGACCGACTCGCGCTCGCCCGCCGCGATCAGCCCGCGCCGCTCCACCTCGGCGAACAGCTCCTCGGCCTGCTCCTCCGCCGCCACGAGCCGTGCCTCGCGCTCCGCCTCGTCGATGGTCCCCGTGTGCGTCCCCGCGTCCGGCACCGTGCCTCCCGTCGTCGCTACCGCCATCATGGCCCGCGTGCGGACCACGGGCGACGGCAGCGGGCTGGCCGTCACGGAGTTCGGCGGCAGCGGGGAGCCGGTCCTGCTGCTGCACGGGCTGATGGGGTGCGCCGCGACCTGGGCGCCGGTGGCGCGCTGGCTCACCGCGCACGGCCGGGTGCTGGCCGTCGACGCGCGCGGCCACGGGGACTCGCCCGCGCACGGGCCGTGGACGGTCGAGGCGATGGCCGCCGACCTCGCACCGGTCCTCGACGGGCCCGGCGTCGTCGTCGGGCACTCGATGGGCGGCCTGCACGGCCTCGCGCTGGCCGCCGCCCGCCCCGACCTCGTGCGCGCGCTCGTCGTCGAGGACATGGGGGTCGACTTCGTCGGCCGCGACGCCGAGGCCGCCCGCGCCTGGTTCGGCGCGGTGCCCCAGCCGTTCGCGTCCCCCGAGGCGGTGCGCGAGGCGTTCGGGTGGCCGCGCCCGGAGTTCGGCGACTACATGGCCGAGTGCGTCGAGCGCCGCGCCGACGGCCTGCACCTGCGCACCTCGGCCGCCGACGCCGCGGAGATCGCCGGGGAGTGGGCGCGCACCGCTTTCTGGCCGCTGCTCGACGCCGTGCGCTGTCCGGTGCTGCTGCTCGAGGCGGAGGAGTCGGTGGCCCCGCCCGGGCAGATGGCGGAGATGGCCCGGCGGCTGCCCGGCGCCACGCACGTCCGCGTGCCCGGCTCGGGTCACCTGGTGCACCGGGCCGCACCGGAGGCCTACCGGGCGGCGGTCGAGGCGTTCCTGGCCCGGCTCAGCTGACCTCGACGCCGACCACCCGCGCCCGCACCGGCTCCACCGGGTGCAGCGCGGCGAACGCCGCCGCCGGCGCCTGCGCGGCGAGCACGCAGTGCGGGAGCCACGCTCCCGGCAGGTAGGCCGCCACCGGCGCCTTGACGCGCCCGGCCAGCGCGTCGTGGACGGCGGCGTGCACGGCGAGCAGCTCGGCGTCGACGACGGCGGCGAGCACGAGCTCGTCGGGCCGCCCCGCGACGGTGCCCAGCGTGGCGAGCCAGATCGACGGGAGCACCAGCAGCCGCAGCTCGGTCTCCAGCGCGGCCCGCGCGGGCGGCGGGACCACCGACGCCGCGGCGACGGTGATCGCCGGCTCGTCGTCGGGCCCCCCGACGGCGGCGCGCAGGGCCCGCAGCGCGGCCGCCGCGGCGTCGTCGAGCCGGAACCGCACGCGCTGCACGCGGCGGAACCTATCTCACGCCGGGAGGGCGAACCGGCCGTCGTCGTGCTGCTCGGCGAGGCCGTCGACGAGCAGGGAGTGCAGGCAGCGGTCGCGCTGGGCGGCGTCGGACCAGGCGGCGTCGAGCGCGGCCCGCTCGACCGGGTCGGTGGCCGCGCGGAGCACGTCGAGCAGCCGGCCGCGGACCTGGCGGTCGGTGCCGGCGAACCCCTGCGCCGGCTTGCGCGGGCCGTCGTAGGCGGGGCGGCCGGCCGCCTGCCACGCGCACACCGCGATGACGGGGCAGTCGCCGCAGCGGGGCGCGCGGGCCGTGCAGACGACGGCGCCGAGCTCCATGAGCCCGGCCGAGACCACCGCGGCGGTGGCGTCGTCGTCGGGGAGCAGGGCGTCGACGTCGGCGAGGTCGGCGCGGGTGCGGGCGGGCCCGGCGTCACCGGCGCCGTGCACCGCCCGGGCGACGACCCGGCGCACGTTGGTGTCGACGACGGGCGCCCGGCGGCCGTAGCCGAAGGCGAGCACGGCGCGCGCGGTGTAGGAGCCGACGCCGGGCAGCGCCTCCAGCGCGTCCACATCGGACGGGACGGCGTCGCCGTGCTCGGTGGCGATCACGGCAGCGGCCGCGTGCAGGCGCAGCGCGCGCCGGGGGTAGCCGAGCTTGCCCCAGGCGCGCAGCACGTCGGCGCGGGACGCGGCGGCGAAGGCCGACGGTGTGGGCCAGCGCGTCATCCAGTCGAGCCAGATCGGCTCGACGCGGGCCACGGGCGTCTGCTGGAGCATGAACTCGCTGACCAGGACGCCCCACGGGGTGGTGCCGGGGCGGCGCCACGGGAGGTCGCGGGCGTGCGCGCGGAACCAGTCGAGCACCAGTCCGTCCAGCACCGTTCGATCGTGCCACGGAGGTCGTGAGCGGGAACCGCGGCCCTGGCCGTGGTTCCCGCTCACAGGGCCGTCAGGCCACCTCGTTCAGCTTCCCGGTCGCGACGTCGAAGACGAACCCGCGCACCTGGTCGGTGTGCGGGACGAACGGGCTGGACGTGATGCGCCGGACCGACTGGCGGACGTCCTCGTCGAGGTCGGGGAACGCCTCGGCGGCCCACTCGGGCTTGATGCCCGTCTCGTCCTGGATGGAGCGCTTGAAGGCGTCGTCGGTGAAGGTGAGCATCCCGCAGTCCGTGTGGTGGATGAGGATGATCTCCCGGGTGCCGAGCAGGCGCTGGGAGATGGCGAGCGAGCGGATCTCGTCGTCGGTGACGACGCCGCCCGCGTTGCGGATGACGTGCGCCTCGCCCTCGTTGAGCCCGAGGATCCCGTAGACGTTCAGGCGGGCGTCCATGCAGGCGAGGACGGCGACGCCCTTGGCCGGGGGCAGCGGCAGCGGGCCCTGGAAGGTCTCGGCGTAGGTGGCGTTGTGGGCGAGCAGGTCGTCCGTGACGGACATGGGTGTTCTCCGTGGTCTGCGGAAGGGGTGTGCGGGCAGGGAGCGGCCACGCGGCGACCGGGCGGAGGGGGATCGGGTGTCGGTCGCGCTACGCGGCCGGAGGACAGAACCCGTCGAACTCGATGATGCGCCGGCTGGGCCAGAAGGCCTCGAGCAGCATGCGCATCACGCCATGAGTCAACCGTGCTCGGCCCACCGGCGGCAAGTCGGTCCGCCGGACGGGTGGACCCGGCTCGTCTCCGACGCGCCGACGCGCGGACGTCCGCAACTCGTGGTAACTATTCGGATACGCTCCGTCACATGTGGGAGCCGGTCGGTCCGCTTCCCGCCTCGGTCTACTGGAGGCGGCGGTTCGTGGCGATCCTGTCGACGGTCGCCGCGCTCCTCGCCGTCGCCTGGACCGTCGCCGCGCTCCTGGCCCCGCCGGCCACCACCGCCACGGCCCAGCCGGGCCGGGCCGCCATGACCGCTCCCCAGCAGGCCGACCCGTCCCCGGCGCCCGCGTCGTCGCCGGGGGCGGGTCCGTCGGTCACCGGGGACGCCACCGCGGAGGATGCCACGGGCGGGCCGACGCCGGGTGGGGCCACGCCGGACGCGACGACGTCCGAGGTCTCGGCGACCACGTCGGAGATCGTGCTCCCCGACGACACGCCCCGCGCGCCCGTGCCGGTGCCGCCCCCGGTGCCCGTGCCGCCGACCGGGCCGGTGCCGTGCACCAACGACATGATCTCGGTCGCCGCGGAGATCGACGAGCCCGAGCACCGCGTCGGGGAGCGCCCGACGCTGCGGCTGGTCGTCGTCAACATCAGCGAGCAGCCGTGCGTGCGCGACCTCGACGGCGCCCGCCAGGAGATCGTCGTCTGGAGCGGCGACGGCGCGGACCGGCTGTGGTCGAGCAACGACTGCGTCAACCCGACCACGGTGGACCTGCGGACGCTGGTGCCCGGTCAGCCGGTCGCGTTCGCCGTGCGCTGGGCCGGGCGGACGTCGACGCCGGGCTGCGCGCAGGCGCGCACCGAGGTGCCGGCCGGCGCCTACCGGGTGCTGACCCGCGTCGACGACGTCATCAGCCAGCCCGCGCCGTTCCTGCGCAGCCCCTGAGTCACTTGAACATCCGCGCGACCGACGCCAGGTCGTGCACCTCGGTGACCTTCATCCCGGGCGGCCCGGGGCCGGGGTCCGGCGGCACCAGCGCGTGCGTGAAGCCCAGCCGGGCGGCCTCGGCGAGGCGCCGGTCGAGCCCGGTGACGCGCCGGACCTCGCCCGCCAGCCCCAGCTCGCCCAGCACGACCACGTCGGCGGGCAGGGCGACGTCGCTGCGGGCCGACGCGATCGCCAGGGCCATCGCGAGGTCGGCGGCGGGCTCGGTGACCCGCATCCCGCCGACGGTCGCGGCGTAGACCTCCGCGTCGTGCAGCCGCACCCCGGCGCGCTTCTCCAGCACGGCGAGCAGCATCGCGACGCGGGCGTTGTCGAGCCCGCTGACCGCCCGTCGCGGGCTCGGGATGTCCTTGCCGGTGACGAGCGCCTGGAGCTCGGCGGGCAGCGGCCGCCGCCCGTCCATGACGACCGTGACGGCCGTGCCGGGCACCGGGGGGCCGCCGAAGCGGGCCAGGAACAGCCCCGACGGGTCGGGCAGGCCGACGATCCCGGAGTCGCGCAGTTCGAAGCAGCCCACCTCGTCGGCGGGGCCGAAGCGGTTCTTGACGCCGCGGACCATGCGCAGCGTCGAGTGCTTGTCGCCCTCGAACGACAGGACGACGTCGACGAGGTGCTCCAGCACGCGCGGCCCGGCGATGCTGCCGTCCTTCGTGACGTGTCCCACGAGGACCACCGGCAGCCCGCGGTCCTTCGCCAGCCCGGTGAGGGCGACGGTGACCGCGCGGGTCTGCGTGACCCCGCCCGGCGAGCCGTCGACGTCCGCGGTCGACATGGTCTGGATGGAGTCGACGACGAGCAGGTCCGGCCGCAGCTCGTCGATGTGGGCGACGATCGCGCCGAGGTCGGACTCCGCGGCCAGGTAGAGCTCGTCGTGGACGGCGCCGGTGCGCTCGGCCCGCAGCCGCACCTGGCCCGCGGACTCCTCGCCCGTGACGTACAGCACGCGCCCGGTGGCCTTCGCGGCCACCTCCAGGAGCAGTGTGGACTTCCCGACACCGGGCTCGCCCGCTAGCAGCACCACCGCGCCCGGGACGATGCCGCCGCCGAGCACGCGGTCGAGCTCGGACACGCCGGTGGACCGGGCGCGGGCGACGTCCAGCCCGACGTCG
This sequence comes from Pseudonocardia broussonetiae, assembly GCF_013155125.1. Lineage (NCBI taxonomy): Bacteria > Bacillati > Actinomycetota > Actinomycetes > Pseudonocardiales > Pseudonocardiaceae > Pseudonocardia > Pseudonocardia broussonetiae. Next base: position 1,965,689 of record NZ_CP053564.1, read on the forward strand.
CCGATGCGCCGGGCGGGGGAGCTGGGCGCACCGGCCGCGACCACGCGCGGGCGCGCCGCGGCGGGCGCCGCCGCGGCGGCCTCCAGCGAGCCCCAGGCCTGGCAGGACGGGCAGCGGCCGACCCACTGCGCGGCCTGGTGGCCGCACTCCGAGCAGCGGTAGGTGCTGCGCGGGGCCCGGGTGCGGCCGGTCACGGCGTCACGCGCCGGGCTCGTCCTCGCGGGGCTCCTCGGTGGCGCCGACGGGCACGTTGATCGTGACCTCGCCCGCCCGCTCGAAGACCAGCGTGACGTCGTAGGAGACGCCGGCGCGGATGTCGTCGAGCAGGCCGGTGAGCACGATCTGCGTGCCCTCGGCCTCGGCGCCCGACTCGGGCGGCGCGGGCGCGCCCGACGGCGCGCTGGTGGGGGCGGCGCTGGTGGGGCCGGCGCCGGCGGGCGCGGGGGTGGTCGTGGGGGCGGCCGACGGGGAGCGCGTGCCGGTGGCCGGCGGCGCCTCGGCGGCGGGCTCGCCCTCGACGGCGATCGAGCGGCCCGCGGGGATCTCGGTGACGCCGGAGATCGTCACCGAGCTCGCCCAGGGGCTGCTCGCGGAGACCAGCCTGTCGGCCTCCTCACCCTCGTTGATGACGAAGAGGTTGAGCGGCGCGTCGGCGCCGCGGGCGTAGACCGCGCCGCCCTCGGCCTGCTCGCCGTAGACGATGACGGCGTCGCGGACGGCGATCGGGCCGACCGCGGCGTTGCTGCCGTTGACCGCGGCGACCTGCTCGGCGGTGCCGGCGATCTGGCCGGCACCGCAGCCGGTCAGGACCAGGGCCCCGACCAGCACGCCGGCGAGCAGGCCGGACCTCGGGGGCGCGGCGGTGCGGTGGGTGCGCGCGGTGCGGCTCACGGTGGCATCGTCCTTTCCGCGCCGGCGTGGATTCGTCGCGCTCCGGGCGCACCGGCGACCAGGGCTTCCAGCCTAGTCACGGGATCACGACGCGCTGGACGCGGCTGTGCCCACCACGTTTGCGCTTCCTTGTCAAGCCCCTGACCTGCGACGACAGCGCGGCCCACGCGGCGGGGTGCTGGTCGGCCGTGTTAACCTGGGTGCAGCGAAAGGGGCTATGGACACATGGTTTTCAAGGTCGGAGAGACCGTTGTCTACCCGCACCACGGTGCCGCTCTCATCGAGGCCATCGAAACCCGGACCATCAAGGGCGAGGAGCGCAAGTACCTCGTCCTGAAGGTGGCCCAGGGGGATCTCACGGTGCGTGTTCCCGCCGAGAACGCCGAGGTCGTCGGCGTTCGTGACGTGGTGGGGCAAGAGGGTCTCGACAAGGTGTTCGAGGTGCTCCGCGCACCGCACACCGAGGAGCCCACCAACTGGTCGCGCCGGTACAAGGCGAACCTCGAGAAGCTGGCGTCGGGCGACGTCAACAAGGTGGCCGAGGTCGTCCGCGACCTGTGGCGCCGCGAGAAGGACCGGGGGCTGTCCGCGGGCGAGAAGCGCATGCTGGCCAAGGCCCGGCAGATCCTCGTCAGCGAGCTCGCCCTGGCCGAGGGCACCGACGAGGAGCGCGCCGAGGTCCTCCTCGACGAGGTCCTCGCCACCGCCAGCGCCTGATCCCGCACCGCGTGCACGTCCACGCGGTCGTGATCGTCGCCGGGTCCCCGGACGTCCTCACCCCCCTCGGGAGCGCACCCCTCGTGGTGCGCTCCGTGCGGGCGGTGCTGGCCGTGCCGGGGATCCTGCACGTCGACGTGCTGGTCGCGCCGACGCCGCTGCTCTCCCCCGTGGAGCACGCCGGGCTGGTGTCCGCTGTGGATGCCGCGTGCGCTGGGCTGCCCGTCGCCGTGCACGGCTCCGTCACTGCTCTCTGGGCACACGGCGGTCAACGAGCGGGTGGCACGTATGGTGACGGTCCGGTCACCGGTGGTTCCTGCGTGCTCGTCCACGACGCTGCGCGGCCCCTCGTCCCGGTGGCGACGGCACGCTCCGTCGTCGACGCCGTGCTGGCCGGGCACCGGGCCGTGGTGCCCGTGCTGCCGCTGGCCGACACCGTCAAGGAGGCCGACGAGCGCGGCCTGCTGCACGGCGGGCCGGACCGCGCCGCGCTGCGCGTCGTCCAGACCCCCCAGGGCTTCGACGGCGCCCTGGCGGCGTCCGTGATCGCCGCCGCGCTGCCCGATCCGGTGCTGGCGTGGACCGGGGCGGGTGGCACCGTGCACACCGTGCCCGGACACCCGCTCGCGTTCGCCGTCCACGACGACTGGGACCGCGGTCTCGCCGAGCGCGCGCTGGCGGGCCCGGCGTGAGGGTCGGCATCGGCACCGACGTGCACCCGGTCGAGGCCGGGCGCCCCTGCTGGGTCGCCGGGCTGCTCTGGCCCGGTGTCGACGGCTGCGCCGGCCACTCCGACGGCGACGTGGCCGCCCACGCGCTCTGCGACGCCCTGCTCTCGGCCGCCGCGCTCGGCGACCTCGGCGCGGTGTTCGGCACCGGCCGCCCGGAGTGGTCGGGCGCGAGCGGGGTGACGCTGCTGAGCGAGGTGCGCCGGCTCGTGGAGGACGCCGGGTGGACCGTCGGGAACGCGGCCGTGCAGGTGATCGGCAACGCCCCGAAGATCGGCACCCGGCGCGCCGAGGCGCAGCAGGTCCTCTCCGACGCCGTCGGTGGCCCGGTCGCGGTGTCCGGGACGACCACCGACGGCCTGGGCCTCACCGGCCGCGGCGAGGGCATCGCGGCCGTCGCGACCGCGCTCCTCCTGCCGACGCCCTAGCCCCCGACGGCGCCGGACTCGCGCGAGTCGGGCTCTCGCTGCGACCGTGTCGGGGTCAGTCCATCGGGCGCGCCACCATCCACAGGTGGCCGAACGGGTCGGCCAACCGGCCCCCGCGCTCGCCGTACTCCTGGTCGGCCACGGGGAACACCACGGTCGCCCCGTTCGCGGTCATGCGCTCGGCCACCGCGTCGGGGTCGTCGACGTACAGCGCGACGATCACCGGCACGGCGCCCGCCGTGGGTGCGGGGTCGTACTCGTCGGCGTCCTTGACGGCGAACTTCACGCCGTCCACGACCACCATGGCGTGCACGACGTTGCCGTCGGGCCCGGTGAAGCGCTCGGTCACCTCCCCTCCGAAGGCGGCGGTGTAGAAGGCCAGGGCCTTGTCGGCGCCGGCCACGACGAGGCGCGGGTAGAGATCGGTCATGGGTGCCAGGGTGACGCAGCGCGCGCGCCCCGTCGTGGACAAAGCGGATGTCCCCTGCTAGGAGGGGCGCGGCAGGCGGTCCGTACTCTGGACGGTGTGACCCTGCGCCTGTTCGACACCGCCACACGAGAGCAGCGGGACTTCGTCCCCGTGCGTCCCGGGGCTGCGTCGATCTACGTCTGCGGGGCCACGGTGCAGGGGCTGCCGCACATCGGCCACGTGCGCAGCGGCCTCAACTACGACGTGCTGCGGCGCTGGCTCGCCCACTCCGGGCTCGACGTCACGCTCGTCCGCAACGTCACCGACATCGACGACAAGATCCTCACCAAGGCCGCCGACAACGGCCGCCCCTGGTGGGAGTGGGCGGCCACGCACGAGCGCGCCTTCCAGGCCGCCTACGACGCGCTGGGCTGCCTGCCGGCGTCGATCGAGCCCCGCGCCACCGGCCACGTGCCGCAGATGATCGAGCTGATGCAGCGCCTCATCGACGGCGGGCACGCCTACGCCGCGGGCGGCGACGTCTACTTCTCGGTGCGCTCGTTCCCCGAGTACGGCGCGCTGTCCGGGCAGCGCGTCGACGAGGTGGAGCAGGGTGAGGCCGAGACCGGCTGCAAGCGCGACGCCGTCGACTTCGCCCTGTGGAAGGCCGCCAAGCCCGGTGAGCCGAGCTGGCCGACGCCGTGGGGCCCGGGCCGCCCCGGCTGGCACCTCGAGTGCTCCGCGATGGCCACCACCTACCTCGGACCGGAGTTCGACATCCACGGCGGCGGCCTGGACCTGGTGTTCCCCCACCACGAGAACGAGCTCGCGCAGAGCCACGCGGCCGGTGACCCGTTCGCCCGCTACTGGCTGCACAACGCCTGGGTGACGATGGGCGGGGAGAAGATGTCGAAGTCGCTGGGCAACACGCTCGGCATCGACGTCCTGCTGCGCCAGGTCCGCGGCGTCGAGCTGCGCTACTACCTCGTCGGCCCGCACTACCGGTCGGCGATCGAGTTCTCCGACACCGCGCTGCACGAGGCCGTGGCGGCCTACCGCCGCATCGAGTCCTTCGTGCACCGCGTCCGCGAGCGCGCCGGGCTGCCCGGCGTCGGCACGCCGTCGGCCGCGTTCGCCGCCGCGCTCGACGACGACCTCGGCACGCCCGGGGCGCTCGCCGCCGTCCACGGCGCGGTCCGCGAGGGCAACACCGCGCTCGACGCCGGCGACCGCGCCGCCGCCACCGCCGCGGCGGAGACCGTGCGCGCCATGACCGGCGTGCTCGGCCTCGACCCCCTCGACCCCCGCTGGCTCGCCGCCTCCGGTGCCGACGACGCCGCGTCCGCCGCGCTCACCTCGCTGGTCGAGGCGCTGCTCGCGCAGCGCACCGCGGCCCGCGCCGAGCGCGACTTCGCCACCGCCGACGAGGTGCGCGCCCGCCTCACGGCGGCCGGGGTGTCCGTGGAGGACGGCCCCGACGGGCCCACCTGGACGCTCAAAGATGCCTGATCCCACAGTTCCGACGGAGAAGTGACCTAGATGGCCGGCAATTCCCAGCGTCGCGGAGCGATGCGCAAGGACGGCACGAAGAAGGGGATGGTCGTCGGTTCCGGCGGGCAGCGCCGCAAGCAGCTGCAGGGCAAGGGCCCGACCCCGCCCAAGGAGGAGCGCCCCAACCACCCCGCGGCGCGCCGGGCCAAGCTCGCGGAGCGCTCGGCCGCCAACCGCGGCCGGTCCGGCGGCGGCGCCAACCGCCGTCGCGCGGGCGACGGCGAGACGCCGGAGACGGTGCTCGGCCGCAACCCCGTCGTCGAGTGCCTGCGTGCGGGCGTCCCGGCCACGGCGCTGCAGGTCGCCATCGGCACCACCACCGACGAGCGCGTGCGCGAGGCCGTCAGCCTGGCCGCCGACATGGGCATCTCGATCCTGGAGGTCGCGAAGACCGACCTCGACAAGATGTCGGGCGGCGCGCTGCACCAGGGCCTCGCGCTGCAGGTGCCGCCGTACGCCTACGCGCACCCCGACGAGCTGCTGGAGATCGCCGGCGACAGCGGCGACCCCGCGCTCATCGTCGCGCTCGACGGCGTCACCGACCCGCGCAACCTCGGCGCCGTCGTTCGCTCGGTCGGCGCGTTCGGCGGCCACGGCGTCGTCGTCCCGCAGCGCCGCGCGGCCGGCATGACGGCCGTGGCGTGGCGGACCTCGGCCGGCACCGCCGCGCGCGTGCCCGTCGCCCGGGCCACCAACCTGACGCGCACGCTGCAGGAGTACGCCTCGGCCGGGCTGATGATCGCCGGGCTCGCCGCCGACGGCGACGTCACGCTCGACGAGTTCGAGCTCGCCACCGACCCGGTCGTCGTTGTGATCGGCTCGGAGGGCAAGGGCCTGGGCCGGCTGGTCAAGCAGACCTGCGACGTCACCGTGTCGATCCCGATGGCCGGGCCGGTGGAGTCGCTCAACGCCTCCGTCGCCGCCGGCGTGGTGCTCGCCGAGATCTCGCGGCAGCGCCGGGCGCGGCTCCGCTAGACCGTGTCGCGGTAGCTAGCCGACGGCGGCGCGGCCCCGCAGCCGCGCCGCCACCCGGCACCCCACGTAGATCAGGAACGACAGCGTGGCGACGTAGCCGGACACGGGCAGCCCGGGCGCGAGCGACAGCACCGCCCCGCCGACGAGCGCCACCTCGGCGAACAGCACGGCGAGCACGGTCGCGAGCAGCGGGCTGGCCGTCACGCGCGCGGCCGCGGCCCCGGGTGCGATCATCACCGACAGCACCAGGATCGCGCCGACGATCGGCACGGCCAGCGCCGTCGTCAGCCCGATCAGCACCGCGAACACCAGCGACAGCGCCCGCACCGGCACCCCCCGGGCCAGTGCGACGTCGGGGTCGGTGCTGGCGAACAGCAGCGGCCGGTAGAGCACCGCGAGCACGCCGATCACGAGCACGGCGACGCAGGCGAGCACCACGAGGTTGGTGGAGTCGACCGACACGATCGACCCGGTGAGCAGCCCGAACTTGTTCGACGCCCGTCCGCTGTAGAGCGCGAGCAGCAGCACGCCCAGGCCGAGGCCGAACGCGAGGACCACCCCGATCACCGAGTCGCGCTCGCGCTGGCGCAGCCCGAGGATCCCGAACACCAGCCCCGCGACGACGGCGCCCACGACGGCCCCGATCCCGACGCCGACCCCGATCAGCAGCGCCGCGGCGCCACCGGTGAAGGCCAGCTCCGCGGTGCCGTGGACGGCGAACGACATGCCGCGCGAGACGATCAGCGGCGCCAGCGCCCCCGCGACGATCCCGAGCACCGCGCACGCCAGCAGCGCGTTCTGCACGAACGGGAACCCGAGCAGCTCGCCCAGGCCCTCGAAGCTCACGAGCCGGTCCATCAGGCCGACTCCCCGGCGACGGCCACCGGCTCGTGACAGTGGTCGCGGCCGTCGGCGCCGACCACGACGAGCCGGTCGCGCACGCGCAGCACGTCGACGTCGGTGCCGTAGAGCTCGGAGAGCACCTCGGACGTCATGACCTGCTCGGGAGGACCGATCCGGAACCGGCCGTCGACGAGGTAGAGCACGCGGTCGACCAGCGGCAGCACCGGGTTGATCTCGTGGGTGACGAACAGGACGGCGGTGCCGTGGTCGCGGCGCCGGGCGTCGATGAGGTCGGTGACGGTGCGCTGGTGGGCGAGGTCCAGCGAGAGCAGTGGCTCGTCGCACAGCAGCACGTCGGGGTCGCCGACGAGGGCCTGGGCGACGCGCAGGCGCTGCTGCTCGCCGCCCGACAGCCGCCCGACCGGCGCGTCGGCGTACGCCGTGCCGCCGACGGAGGCGAGCGCGGCGTCCACCCGGGCCCGGCGGGCCCGGCGCCCGCGCAGGCCGATGCCGAGGCGGTGCCCGTCGAGCCCGAGGCCGACGAGGTCGCGCCCGCGCAGGGGCAGGTCGGGGTCGAGCGCCTTCTGCTGCGGCACGTACCCGATCGACGGGCTGCCGCGGCGCGGGGCCGCACCGGAGATCCGGACCTCGCCCGCCGTCAGCGGCAGCAGCCCGAGCAGCACCCGCATCAGCGTGGTCTTGCCCGATCCGTTGGGCCCCAGCACGGCGAGGAACTCGCCGGGCGCGACGTCGAGGTCGAGCCCGTCCCACAGCGTGCGCTCGCCGAAGCGGACGCTCGCCCCTCGCAGGGCCACGGCCGGGGCGACGTCACGCACGGGCTCCAGTGTGGCGACCATCAGACGGGGTTGAGCGCGCTGGCCAGTGATTCGACCTGAGCGGTCATCCAGCCGAGGTAGTCGGTGCCCGCGGGCAGGGTCTCGGTGACCTCGACGACGGGCACGCCCGCCGCGTCGGCCGCCGCGCGCACCTGGCCGGTGGTCGGCGTCTCGGTCTGGGCGTTGAGGATCAGGGCGCGCAGCGGGTCGAGCGAGGTGGGGTCGAACAGCGCCAGCGTCTGCGCGACGACGGCGGCCGGCGGGTCGGTGTCCTCCTCGACGGCCTCCGCGAACTCCGGCGGCGTGGCGTCGATCAGGCCGGCGGTCTCCACGAGGTAGCCCGGCACCGGCTCGGTGACGGCGACGCGCCCGCCCGGCACGGACGCGCCGACGGCCTCGGTCCGCTCGATCAGGCCGTCGATCGACGCGCTGAACGCCTCGGCGTTGGCCGTGTAGGTGGCGGCGTTCGCCGCGTCGGCCGCCCCGAGGTCCTGGGCCAGCCGCTGGGCCAGCGCCTGCATCGTCGGCAGGCTGTACCAGAAGTGCTCGTTGAACGCGCCGTGCTCCTCCTCGGAGTGGGCCTCGCCCTCGTCGTGGGGCTCCCCGGCGTCGGCCGGCACGAGGCCGGACAGCGCGGCGACGTCGATCACGGCGGGCTCGCCGCCGGCGTTCTCCAGCAGCTGCGGCATGAACTCGTCGTAGCCGCCGCCGTTGAAGACGACGACGTCGCCGCCCGCGACCGTCGCGGCGTCGGCCGGCGTGCTCTCGTAGGAGTGCGGGTCGGCGGCCGGGTCGTCGATCAGGGACTCCACGGTGACCGTGTCGCCGCCGACGGCCTGCGCGATGCTGCCGTAGACGTTCGTCGAGGCCACGACGGTGAGCGTGCCGTCGTCGGCGGCGGGGCTCGCGCCGCCCGGACCGGCTGCGCCGGAGCCGCAGCCGGCCAGGGCGAGGGCGGCGAGGGCGGTGGTGGCCCCGACCAGCGGGCGCAGACGCATCGACGATCTCCTGTGCTGTAGCGATAACCGTTGTCGATTCACTCTAGCGTGTGGCTCTCACGTGTGGACGGGGGCACGGACCGCCGGGCTTTCGACCCTGGTTCTGAACCGTTACGGTTGGTCTGATGCGCGGATCACGTGAGGCCCGGCGCCCGGCGACGCTCGCGTCCCTGGCCGCCGAGCTCGGCGTGTCCCGCACCACCGTCTCCAACGCCTACAACCGCCCCGACCAGCTCTCCGCCCCGCTGCGGGCGCGGGTCCTGGAGGCGGCGCGGCGGCTCGGCTACCCGGGGCCCGACCCCGTCGCGCGCTCGCTGCGCACGCGCCGCGCGGGCGCCGTCGGCCTGCTGCTGACCGAGGCCCTGTCCTACGCGTTCCGCGACCCCGCCGCCACCGGCTTCCTCGAGGGCCTCGCGCTGGCCTGCGAGCGGGCCGGGTCCGGGCTGCTGCTGGTGCCGGTCAGCCCCGAGCTCGCCGACGTCACCGCGGTGCACCAGGCCGGCGTCGACGGTTTCGTCGTCTACTCCGTCCGCGAGGACGACCCGCACTTCATGGCGGTGCTGGAGCGCCCGGTGCCGACCGTGGTGTGCGACCAGCCGATCAACGTCGAGGGCGTCGACCGCGTCGGCGTCGACGACCGCGCGGCCATGCTCGGCATGGCGCGCCACCTCACGCAGCTGGGCCACCGGCGCATCGGCGTGCTGTGCATGCGGCTGGGCACCGGACGCTACGACGGCCCGGCCGACGTGGCCCGGCAGAACGGCGCCACCTACCCGGTGCAGCGCAACCGCCTGGGCGGCCTGCGCGACGGTCTGGCCGAGGCCGGGATCGACTGGGCGGGCGTGCCGGTGCACGAGCGGTTCGCGCACAGCGTCGACGCGGGCCAGTCGGCCGCCGCGGAGCTGCTGGCCGCGCACCCGGACATCACCGCGATCGCCTGCACCTCGGACATCCTCGCCCTCGGCGCGCTGCGCCACGCCGCCGAGCGCCGGCTGTCGGTCCCCGACGACATCACGATCACCGGGTTCGACGGCGTGCCGGAGGCGCAGCGCGCGGGCCTGACGACGGTGCGCCAGCCCGTGTTGGAGAAGGGGCGCGCGGCGGGCGAGCTGCTGCTCGAGCGCGGCGACCGCAACCGCCCCCGCACCGTGACGCTGCCCACCGAGCTGGTCGTCGCCGCCACGAGCGCGAAGCCCCGCACGCCGGAGCGCTGGTTCTCCGGCTGGTGACTCCTGCGTGACCCCGTCGGGGGTCAGCGGAGCCGGCCGGTCACCGCGCGGGCCAGGTCGGCGACGTCGGTGCCCTCCTCCGGGGTGAGCGCGCCCTCCAGCAGGAGGCTGGCCAGGCCGTGGACGAGCGCCCAGCCGGCGACGGCCGTGGTGGGGTCGTCGTCGACCTCCCCGGCCCCGGTCTCCAGCGCGGCCCCGGCCCGCGCGGCCGCCGCCGCCAGCGCGGGGTCGTCGCCGCGCACGAGGCCGGGCGTGCGCATCACCGCGAAGTGGGCGGGGTGCCCGGTGGTGAACACGACGTAGGCGACGCCCTGCTCGGCGAACCCCCCGGCCGCCTCCAGGGCGTCGGCGAGGCCGGCCCAGCCCTCGGCGGCGAGCGCGGTGAGCAGCCCGGTCTTGTCGCCGAAGTGGTGAGCCGGAGCCGCGTGTGAGACGCCCGCCCGCCGGGCGACGTCGCGCAGGCTCAGCGCGGCGGGCCCGTGCTCCGCGACGGCGTCCAGCGCGGTGTCGAGGAGCGTCCGCCGGAGGTCGCCGTGGTGGTAGGGCACGGCCGCCAGCCTAATCTTGACGTTGACAAGACGCGAGCGACGGGGCATCTTGACGGTGACAAGTTCGTCGAGCCTGCGAGGAGCCGGCCATGCCCGCACTGCCCTGGACCGCCGTCGGACCCCCGCCCGCCGGCGAGGTGCTCGTGATGGCCTCCCGGTTCCGTGTCGCGCGGTTCCGGCACGTCCTGCCGTTCTTCCTGGACGCGCTGCGCGTCCACGCCCAGGTCCGGAAGGCGCACGGCGTGCTCGGCCTCGCCCTGGACGCGCACCCGCTGCGCCGGGAGTTCCTGACGCTGAGCGCGTGGCGCGACCGGGAGTCGCTCGACGCGATGGTCGGCGCGCAGCCGCACCGCGCGGTGATGGCCCGCTACCGCGAGGCCACCGAGGAGTCGGCGTTCACCTTCTGGACGGCGCCTGCCGACGCCCTGCCCGTGAGCTGGGACGACGCCCGTGCCCGCCTGACCGCCGCCTGATCAGGAGCGCAGCTCCAGCAGGAGCTCGAGGAGCCGGGCCACGTCGGGCGGGCCGTCGACGCGGTGACCGGCCGCGGTGTCGCCGGGGCCCACCTTCACCCCGACGTCGCCGTCGCCGAGCCGGACGAACGCCGTCTCGTCGGTGACGTCGTCGCCCACGAACAGCACGGCGTCGGCCCCTGTCCTCTCGCGCAGCACGTCGATGGCCATGCCCTTGGTGACCTGCAGGACGGCGAGGTCCAGCACGTCCTTCCCCGGGGTGGCGTCGACGCCCGGACGCGCGGCCGGGCCGGTGCGCACGGCCTCCAGCACGCGGGCGCCGACCTCGGGCGCGGTGCCGCGCACGTGCACCGCGATCCCGGCCGGCTTGTGCTCCAGCTTCACGCCGGGCTCGCCCGCGACGAGTGCGGTGACGTCGGCGGTGAGGGCGTCGAGCAGGGCGTGCTGGCCGTCGTCGAGGACGGCGCCGCCGTCGTCGAACTCGCCGCCGTGGCTGCCCACCATCCGGACCGGCGCGCCGAAGCCGGAGGTGGCGGCGAGGTCGGCGAGCCCGCGGCCCGACACCAGCGTGACGACCGTGTCGGGCAGCGTGACCAGCGCGCCGATCGCGGCCGCGGCTTCCGGGAGGGGGCGCGCGTCGGAGGGCACGTCGACGATCGGGGCGAGGACGCCGTCGAAGTCGAGCGCGACGAGCAGCCGCGGGACGGTGGCGAGCTCGCGCACCGCCGCGTCGAGGTCGGTCATGAGGGGAGTCCCAGCGCGTCGAGGAAGGAGCGGGCCCAGCGGTCGACGTCGTGGGAGAGCACCTGGCGGCGCAGCGCCCGCATCCGCTTGCGGCTCTCCTCCGGCGGCATCGTCAGCGCCCGGTGCAGCGCGTTCTTGACGCCGTCGGTGTCGTGCGGGTTGACCAGCACCGACTCCTTCAGCTCGATCGCGGCCCCGGCGAACTCCGACAGCACGAGCACGCCGCCGAGGTCGCCGCGGCAGGCCACGTACTCCTTGGCGACGAGGTTCATGCCGTCGCGCAGGGGCGTCACGAGCATGACGTCGGCGGCGACGAAGAACGCGGCGAGCTCGTCGCGCGGCAGCGACTGGTGCAGGTAGTGCAGCACCGGGTGCCCGACGCGGGCGAACGTGCCGTTGATCCGGCCCACCGACTGCTCGATGCCGGCGCGCATCGTCTGGTAGTGCTCGACGCGCTCGCGGCTGGGCGTGGCGAGCTGGATCATGACCGCGTCGCCCGCGTGGTCCTCCTGGAGCAGCTCCTCGAACGCGCGCAGCCGGACGTCGATGCCCTTGGTGTAGTCGAGCCGGTCGACGCCCAGGATGATCCGCTCGGGGTTGCCGAGGTCGTTGCGGATCTCCTTGGCGCGCTGCTGCACCTCGGCGGTGCGCGAGAGCTCGTCGAGGTGCGCGGAGTCGATGGAGATCGGGAAGGCGCCGAGCTTGACCGTCCGCTCCCCGTAGTGGACCTCGTTGCGCGCGCCGGGCTTGGCGTCGGTGAAGCGGGTGGCGAGCCAGCGGAAGTTGCGGACGCCGCCGGGGGTGTGGAAGCCGACGAGGTCGGCGCCGAGCAGCCCCTCGACGATCTCCTTGCGCCACGGCAGCTGCTGGAAGAGCTCCGTGGGCGGGAACGGGATGTGCAGGAAGAAGCCGATCCGCAGGTCGGGGCGCAGGGCGCGGAGCTCGGCCGGGAGCAGCTGGAGCTGGTAGTCCTGGATCCAGACCGTGGCCCCCGGCGCGGCGACCTGCGCGACCGCCTCGGCGAAGCGCTTGTTGACGGTGACGTAGGCCTGCCACCAGTGCCGGTGGAACGCCGGCGGGGCGACGACGTCGTGGTAGAGCGGCCAGAGCGTGCCGTTGGAGAAGCCCTCGTAGTAGTCCTCGACCTCCTGCGCGGAGAGCCGGACCGGGTGCAGCGCCAGGCCGTCCTCGACGAACGGCTCGGCGTCGGCGTCGGCGAGCCCGGGCCAGCCGACCCAGGCGCCCTCGCGGCTGCGCAGCATCGGCTCCAGCGCCGTGACCAGGCCCCCGGGGCTGCGCTTCCAGCGCTCCGTCCCGTCCGGGAGCTTCTCCAGGTCGACGGGGAGCCGGTTGGCCACCACCACGAACTCGGCGTTCTGCTGGGCCACTGACTCTCCTCGTCGTGCGGGGCTTCGACGGGCGTGAGCCTACGCGGGGGAGGCGTCCGGCGCGGGGTCCGAGACGGTCCTCCCGCCGGGCCGCCGCGGGCCGGTCAGGAAGTCGCCGAACGCCACGCCGGCGGCCAGCGCGAGGCCGATGCCGAGCGCGAGCGTGATCGTGACCAGGCCGTCGGCGACGCCCTCGACGGCGAGCTGGTAGAAGCCGCGGTAGGCGCTGAACCCGGGGAGCAGCGGCGTGATGCCGGCCAGCGTGATCACCAGCGGCGGCACCCCGCCGCCCCGGCGGAACAGCCCCGCGGCGAGCCCGACGACGACCGCCGCGATTCCGGTGGCGGGCACCGGGCCGATGCCGACGACCTGCACCACCAGCCCGTAGGTGCCCCAGCCCGCCGCCCCCGCGATGCCGGCGGCGAGCAGCGACCGGGCCGGCGCGTAGCCCGCCAGCGCGAAGCAGGCCGCGGCCACGGCGGCCGCCGCGAGCGACAGGCCGAACCGACCGGCGCCCGAGGGCAGCTCGCCGGCCACCTCCAGCGGCGGCGCGAACTCCAGCCCGACGCGCAGGCCGAGCACGACCCCGACCAGCAGGCCCGCGGAGAGCAGCGCGATCTCGACCGCGCGCCCGGCCGCCGTCACGTAGTAGCCGGTGATGGCGTCCTGCACCGTGCCGACCACCGAGAGCCCCGACAGCAGCACGGTGATCGTCGCGGCGATGACGAGCGAGGGCCGCGTGCCCGGCGGGAACGCGCCGAGGCCGAACAGCGTCACCGTCGCCCCGGTGGCCAGGGCCCCGCCGACGACCTGCTGGAAGAACTGCGGCAGCCCGCGCCGGTTGAGGACGCGGCCGATCCGGTCGATCACCGCGGTGACGGCGAACGCGGTCAGCCCGGTGATCAGCGCGCCGCCCAGCAGGATCGCGATGGAGGCGGCGAGCCCGGCCCACCCGACGGTCGCGACCCAGCGCGGGTACGGGTGCCGCGCGCTGACGGCCTCGGACAGCTCCGTCGCCGCGGTCCGCACGTCGACGACCCCGGCCTCGATGCGGTCGATCACGCGGCCGACGGCGAGCAGCCGCGTGAGGTCGAGCGAGCGGTACTGCACGAGCCGCATCGACGTCACCGGCGCCGCCGTCATGCCGCGGTGGCAGCAGATCGTCATGGAGGTGAAGGTGATGTCGACGTCGACCGCCGACAGCCCGCACGCCGCGGCGATCCGCAGCATCACGTGCGTCGTCTCGTCGACGCTCTCGCCGCTGGACATCAGCACCTCGCCGATGCGCATGCAGAGGTCGAGGACCTCCTGCACGCGGGCGTCGTCGGGCACCTGCGGCCCGATCGGCCAGAGCAGCTGCATGCTCGGCGGGCCCGGCTGCAGCAGCTCGTGCGCCTCGCGGCGGAGCTTGCTGCGCACGCGCCGGGCGAAGTGCGGGCTGTGGTCGGGCATCGTCAGCCGCTCGTGACGGCGCGGGTACTGCGGGGCATGGGGCCAGGGTAGGTCCGGACGATCACGCCGCCGTCGCGACCACCGGTTCGGGCTCGTCGACGGTGACGCGGCGCGCGACCAGCAGCGCGACCGTCGCGAGGGCGGAGGCGCCGACCATCACCGCGGCCATCGTGACCGCGCTCGACCCGACCAGCGGCGAGACTGCTGCGCCCAACCCGAACTGCAGCGCGCCGAGCAGTGCGGAGCCGGTGCCGGCGACGTCGCGGACGTGGGTCGTCGCCAGTGCCGTGGCGTTGCCCATGACGAGGCCGAGGCTCGACACGGCGACGAACAGCAGCCCCAGCACCGGCCACGTCGGCGATCCGAGCAGCGTGACGACGAGCAGCGCGGCCGCGCCGGTGACCAGGATCGCGACGCCGATCGTCGCCTTGCGGCGCGGTTCGACGTCCCAGCGCGCGCCGAGCACCGAGGTCAGGACGAGGCCGCCCGCGTTGGCGGCGAAGGCCGCGGCGTACCCGGCCGTCGACAGGCCCAGGACGTCCTGCAGCACGAACGACGACCCGGAGATGTAGGCGAACATCGTGCTGAACGAGAGCGCGAGGACCAGAGTCCAGCTGACGTAGGGGGCGCGGCGCAGGACGGCGCCGATGTCGGTGACGGTGCGCCGCAGGCCGCCGGTGCGCCGCCGCTCGACCGGCAGCGTCTCCGGGACCGCGGCCAGCACCCCGACCAGCATCAGCACGGCGAGCCCGGCCAGCACCACGAAGATGCCGCGCCAGCCGATGCCGTCGACCAGCCCGCTGCCGACCAGCGGCGCGACCACCGGCGCGACCCCGTTGATCGCCATCATCAGCGTGAACAGCTGGGCGGTGCGGCGCCCGGTGGTCCGGTCGACGATCACCGCGCGCGCCAGCACGATCCCCGCCGCACCCGCGAAGCCCTGGACGAACCGTGCGCCGACCATGAACCCGATGCTCGGCGACAGCGCCACCGCGACGCCCGCCAGCGCGCACACCACCGCGCCGGCCAGCAGCAGCGGCCGCCGCCCGCGCGCGTCGGAGAGCGGGCCGATGACGAGCTGGCCGAGCGCGAGGCCGACGAGGAACGCGGTGAGGGTCAGCTGGACGCCCGACGCCGTCGTGCCGAGGTCGTCGACGACGCGGGGGAGGGCGGGCAGGTACATGTCCGTGGCCAGCGGCGCGATCGAGGTCAGCAGGGCGAGGACGGTGATCCAGACCGCGAGCGGGGCGCGTTCGGCTCGAGACATGGTTATGAGTTTAGATATAACTGTCGCGGTAGTCTGCGGACTGTGACCGACGACCACCTCCGCACCCTCGCGGCCGCCGTCCACGTGCTCTCCCGGTCCCTGCACCGCCGCGGCGTCGCGCAGGTCGGGCTGGACGTGCTGCCGCCGTCGGAGTCGGAGGTCCTCGCGCAGATCGGCTCCCGCCCGGGATCGTCGGTCTCGGAGATCGCCCGCGCCCTGCGCCTGCAGACCAGCAACGTCAGCACCGCCGTCCGGGGACTCGTCGCCCGCGGCCTGGTCGACCGCACCACCGACCCCGACGACCAGCGCCGCACCCTGCTCCACCCGAGCCCCGCCGCCGTCCGCCACCGCCGCCTGCTCGACGACGCCTGGGCCGGCCTGCTGGCCGACCTCCTGCGGGACCTGCCCCCCGACGACGCCGACGCCCTGCGCGCCGCCGCCCCGGCCCTCGGGCGCCTGGCGCGGGCCATCACCGCGGACCCCGCCCGCACGCACTAGGATCGGTGGACCGGCCGGTGTAGCTCAGTGGTAGAGCAACCGCCTTGTAAGCGGTAGGTCGTCGGTTCGATCCCGACCCCCGGCTCCACGCCTGACCAGCAGTTCCTCCTCCAGCAAGATCGTATTTGCGACAGTCGTGCCACGGGATGTGCCGCGAGCCGCGGGACGATGGGCGGCATGGCAGGGCGTCCAGCAGCGGGCGGCACTCTTCGTGCGGTGCCATGAGGGTGCGTGTGTACGCCGGCGTCGACCCGGTGAGGAAGCAGCGCCACGACCTGGTGGCCGTGATCCCTCCCGGGCCGAACGCGCGCCGGGAGGCCGAGCGGACCCTCGACCGGTTCCTGCACGAGATCGTGGAGCAGCGAGATCCGCGAACCTCCGCGACGGTCGACCAGTTCGGCTTCCGGCGGGCCTTCCTCCCGCGTTCTGAGAGCCCGCCGCTCCAGATCTCAGCGCCTCGCCTCCCGGGCGTGGTCGTCCCGTGAGTCCGCTACAGGCGATTCTGAAGAGAGCCGGCCGATGAGCAACATCATCGCGAGCAACGCCGCGCTGATTCCGCCCAGAACCCACAGGGTCGAAGCGGGCATCCACGGCTCGTCCGCGGTCGTGGACGGTGCTTCGGTCGCGTCGGCGTCGGGTGCCTGTTCTGCGGCCGGGTCCGGCTCCTCGGCCTCCGGCACGCCGTCGTTGGACCCGTCCGACACCTGCGACACACCCGGCGGCTCGGTCACATCGCCGCCGGTGTCACCCGGCGCGGCGGCCCGGACGCCGGCGAAGAACATCAGGGCGAGCACGCCGGCACAGGCCAGCGGGGCGAGGAACTGGGCCGCGCTGCGGGCGGTGCCGAGCAACCGCCCTCGGCTTGACGTGGACGCGGTGTCCCGGCCCTCGGCCCGACGGATGGCAGCCCACCGCGCCGCGGTGGCCGGCGTCGCCACCACCTTCTCGAGCGGGCCCTGGCTGAACCACTGCCGCCACAGGGTGGCCAGCACCAGTGCTCCGAGGGCCATCGCCAGCAGGAGCAGCAGTGGGTCGTCCTCCAGGACACCGGTGGCGAGGAAGACGAGGTGCGCGGAGTAGACCGTCAGCGACATGCTGCCGGCGGCGGCGACTGGCCACAGCAGCCGGGCGATGGCCGGTACCCGGGTCAGCAGGAGGGCCGTGCCCAGCACGGCGGCGGCCGAGCCGACGATGTGCAGCATGTCGACCGGGGTGTGGGAGTGGGGGGCGGGCAGCGCCAGGTACCACCACGACGTCGAGAGGTCGGGCTCCCACAGCAGCGTCGCGACCTCGGCCGGGTCGGTGCCCAGCTCGCCCTGCTCGATCAGTCGGGCCAGCCCGCCCATCGGGTAGAGCAGCAGAGCGGAGACGGCGCGGGCGACGACCGCGAGCGCGGCCCCGCCCGCCAGCAGCCACCATCCGGTGCGGCGGGAGCTCAGGTCGAGCCGTCCGATCACGAGCCCGACGCACAGGTAGGCCAGGTAGATCACGGCGGGGTAGGCGCCGGTCAGGGACAGCTGGATGAGCAGCCCGAGGGGATCGGTGAACAGTGCGGTGAACGTCGGGTCGTCGGCACCGCCGCTGCCGGGAAATCCGGCGTCGGCTGTCGCCACGATGAGTACCGGCCCCAGGGCAGTTGCCGCGGCGGCGATCCCGAGCAGTACCACCGGCGGGCAGCGCAGCAGCGGGATGGCCAGCAGGAACAGCACACCGTAGAGCGGCAGGATCCCGTCGATCCCATTGAGCTCCCCGAGATAGCCGAGGGTGAGACCGATCGCGCCGACCAGCACCGCACGAACGGCGAGGCCGGCCGACGCGCCGGTCCGCTCGGCTCCGCGGACCCGGGTGCGTCCGCCGGACAGGAACGCCAGGCTCACCCCGGCCACCAGAACGAACAACGTCGCCGCCCGTCCGCCCGCAACGACCGTCGCCAGCGTGGGGTTGTCGTTGTCGTCGAGTGCGGCGCCGTAGGCGTGCGTGGCCATCATCCCGATCAGGGCGAGACCCCGGGCGAGGTCCACGCCGATCACCCGCGGCTTGCCGCCGGTCACCCGGGACTCGTTGTCGGCGACGCCGAAGCCAGCGCTGGAGGGCAGGTCCGCCGACGGCGCGGCCGGTCGTTGCAGTACCGATGACTCAGATGACACCGCTGTCGCCTCTCCTAGGCTTCGCAGCAGCCTGGGCGGCACCTTCTGCCCGGCTCCGCTGAAGGAATCAGCTTGCTCGTGATCCTTGAGCAGGCCGATCGGGCAGTCCCGACAATCGTGGTGAGTCACCCCCCGTTCTGCAGGTAGGGGCAGCCCCACGTCAACTCGGCTGCGCGGAGGAGCCTCCTCGCAAGAAGACTTGCGCACATGAGTCGACACCAGGTCGGCCACCCCCGTCCGCGGGGCCGGTGACCGAGACCGGTTCCATTGCCCGCGGCTCAGGGGGTCTCGGTGGCCCGATGCGTCTGGATAGCAGCGTGCAGCCGGCCGTACTCGGACTGCAGCAGCTGGTCGACGCCGTCGAGGATGCTGTCGCTCTCGGGAACCAGCTCATCGGCCAACGGCGCGTCGGCGTCGCGGTGGAGGTGGCCCGCGATCAACGCCAGGGTGCTGTCCACGGAAGCCGAGCGTGGCGCGATGCCCAGGGTGATGGCCAGGCCGAGGAGGTTGAGTCCCGCGAGCGCCTCCGCGGCTCGGGCTTCGGCGTTCCGCCCGCTCGCGCCGGACGCGGCGACGACGGTGTTCTGCTGTTCGCGGAGGGCCGCGAGTATCCGTGCTTGCAGCTGTGCGGGGGAGCTGTGCCCGATGCCGTCGAGGGCGGCGCCGGTCGCGTGCATGGCCCGGGACAGAACGCGCCGGCGTCTCCGCGGGTCGTCGAGCGGGATCGAGAGGAATCCGACGGTGGTGGCGATGACGGCTCCGACGACCACCGCGAGGGCGTAGCCCACGGCATAGGTGATCGGCGCTTCGTGGACGAGTGGTGCGACGGCGACGGTGAGCGCCACGACGAGGCTGCCCATGAAGACCGCGATGCTGCTGGCGATGTAGGCGAACGCGATGACGAGCGCGAGCGCTGCGAGGATCCCGGCGGCCAGAGGTGTGGCGAACGCGACGACGACCATCGCGATGACCGCCCCCGTGATCACGCCGGCGGCCCTGCTGCGGGCTTGCCTCACGCTGCCCTGGAAAGTGGGCTGCAGAACCCCGTACGCGCCCAGGAGCAGGGGCAGCGCGAACGCGGGGCGGTCCACGACATGGACGAGAACGAGCGCGACGGCCACGGCGAGCATCGCCCGCAGGGCGTTGCGGAAGTAGGCGGAATCGAGGGACAGCGCCGCGCGGATCGCGTTGCGGGCGGCGGCCCGGCGGATGGCGCGGGCGCCCGCCACGATCGTGCCGTCCCTGGTGGTGGACGCCTCGACGACGTCTCGCAGTCCCGACACTGCCTGGTGCATGACCGCCCGGTCGGACGGGTGAACCGTGGGGTCCTCGACGTCGAGGCCGTCCACCATCTGGAGGGCCTCGTGAACCGCGTCCGGTCGGGGGCGTGGAGCGCGCACGATCCCGGCAAGACGTTGTGCCACGACCTCGGTGCGGGCGAGCACCTCGGCCACGGGGCGCGCGCGGTCGTCGTGAACTCTCGCGAGGCGCTCCTGAAAGGCCCAGGTCGCTGCCCGGTAGCGGACGGAGCCCGCCAGGATGCGGCCGGTCCAGACGCGGGCCGGACCGCGTAACCACATGCGGGCCGCCGCCTCGGCCGAGCTGCGTGACGGGTCGGCGAGCACGCGCGCGATGCTCGCCCGCAGCGGCGCGTCCGGGCCCGGGACGGCGGCGAGGAGCCGGACGACGAGGATGATCGCAAAGGCCACGAACGAGCCGATGACGATGTGCCACACGTTCACCGCGCGGGTCAGGTAGTAGCCCGAGGCGTAGACGGTGATGAGGCCGATACCGAGCCGGACCGATCCGTAGCGGTCACCGAGCGCGGGGATGATGCCGCACACCCCGACCGCGAGGACCAGCAGCGCCGAGCCGGCCGGCGCGGACCACGCCGAGACCGCCACTGGTGGCACGACCAGGATGGTCAGGGCCGCGGCGTAGAGCAGCGCCACCGACAGGTCTGCTCGCAGCGTGCCTCCGAACGCCCCCATGGCGATGTAGAGCGCCACCAGGCTCATGTAGATCACGACGTCGCCCAGCCCCATCACCAGGCCGACCCCGGCGGTGGCGCCGATGACGACGACGATGGCACCGAGGAGCGACGGTGAGGGCCGGGGCAGGTCGCGGAACAGCCGGCGGAGCGGCTGGGAACCCGGCGCCGCCGTGGCCGTCCCCTCACTGCTCGTGGCCACGGCCGGCCTCCGGTCCCGTCATGGTCGACCGTCGGATCGTCTCGCGGACCTCCCGGAAGACGCTGCGGGACTCCGCCGCGAGCGTGAAGCCGACGAAGACGTGGAAGCCGTCCTCGAACACGCGGAGGGTGACGGGCGAGCCTGCCGCGCGCGCGTTGCCGGCGAAGATCTCGACGTCGGGCAGGAAGAGGTCGCGGCCCCCCTGGTAGACCCAGGTCGGCGGGAGGCCCGAGAGCTCACCGAGTGCCGGGCTCACCCGGGGGTCGTCCACGTCGCGGGTCCCGGCCCACTCCCGGCCCCAGAGGCGTAGGCCGTCGACCCCGAGCATCGCGTCGCCGGCCTCCATGCGTCGCGCGGCGGGGTTCGTCATCGTCACATCCACCCAGGGCGAGAACAGGAACAGGCCGTCCGGGCGGAGATCAGAGCGCGCCGCGGTGGCCCGGCTCGAGGAACCCTCGACCGCGAGGGCGAGAGCGAGCCCTGCCCCAGCGGAGTCACCGGCGAGGAAGACCCGGTCGGCGGGGCGCTCGCGACGGACACCGGCCATCAGCTCCGACATCAGCGCGAACGCATCGTCGACGTGGTGCTCGGGAGCGAGCCCGTACCGGGGCACCACCACCGTCGCACCGGTGCCCCGGGCGAGCTCGTCGATGATCCTCCACTGGGGTGCGACCAGTTCATTGACGTAGGCCCCGCCGTGGAGGTAGACGAGCGTGACGTCGCGGGTGGTGCCTCGCGGTGCCAGCGTCAGGACCGGGCGACCGTCGACGACGTCCTCGTCGATCCGCCAACGCCGGCGCAGCCGGCGCGGGGGAGGCGCGGCGACCCGGGGCCGGGTCCCGATCTTCTCCGCCTCGGTCCGGGAGCGCAGCACGTTGGGTTGGAGGTGCAGCAGCCGGTCGGCGACACGCATCAACGCGGTCACGGGAACTCGCCTCTTCGTCGTTGTCGTGGGGCTCGACGCCCCACTGTGTCGTTCGCCGCGGGCCCGACGCCCGTCCTGGCAGCGGAACTCAGGCTCGGGACGCCGCCTCGCGGCACCGAGTGATCAACCATCCCGTCACCGCGACGATGCAGGCGGGGACGATGCCCCAGGGCAGGAAGGCGATCGGCGGCACGGGGAGGGGGACGGTCGCGGTCCGCCCCGAGAGACCGATGACCACCACAACCGACGCGGCCCAGAGGAAGCCGCCGAGGAACCCCCGGGCGAGCGCACCCCGCAGCGTGCGGTGCTGGCCCCCGGCGGGGAACCCGCCGACGAACGAGACGAGCACGCCGGCCAGGTACCCCCACACGGTGAAGCCGAGGAGCACGCCGCAGCCGGCCCCGGTGACGATCGCGCCCCCCAGGGATTCCCACATCTGCCGCAGCCTCGACATCTCGACGAACAGAGGGAGCGGTGTACCGCGCCTTGCCTGGTGGGACTCGGGGTCGGTGGGGTAGCGGTCCGGTAGCGACTCGGCCATGCGTTGACCGCCTCTCGAACTCGGCCGGGCGATCTCGATCAGACCGGGGTGCGGGAGGTGGTCGTCGCGCCGGACAGTCGGCGTCGTAGCAGCGTCCAGTAGTGCGCGGGTGTGACTCGGGCCAGCACATCGAGGAGACGGACGTCGTTCCCGATGAGCACGCGGCCCTTGCGCCGCGCGATGCCGTCGACGATCGCCCGTGCGGCCGTCTCCGGGGTCGTGCGGTACTGGTCGGTCTGGGCCTGCGCTGCGGCCGCGGCCACCTCGGGCGGGGCGGCGGCGGCGACGCGGGCGGTGAGTGCGATGCGGGTCTTGATCCCGCCGGGGTGCACGACGCTGACGGACACGCCGGTGTCCTCGAGTTCGTGGGTGAGTGTCTCGGTGAAACCGCGGACGGCGAACTTCGAGGTGGCGTACGGGGTTCGGCCGGCGGGTGCGACGAGGCCGTATCCGCTGGAGAGGTTGCTGATGTGCGCGGCGGGTTGGGCCGACAGCAGGGGCAAGAACGCCTTCGTGATGGCGATGGTGCCCCAGAGGTTGACGTCGAGCAGCCACCGGAACTCGTCGAGCGTCAACTGCTCGAAGGAACCCATCAGCGACACTCCGGCGCAGTTGACCAGGATGTGCGCGCCGCGGTGGTGCTCCTCGACCAGGGCGGGCAGGGCAGCGACGGCGTCGGTGTCGGTGATGTCGATCGGATGGGTGCTGACCTCGGTGCCGAGGGCACGCGCCTGCTCGGCGGTCCGCTCGAGTCCGGCCGGGTCGCGGTCGACCAGCGCGAGGTCGCTTCCGCGCCGGGCCAGTTCGAGGGCCGTGGCGGCGCCGATGCCGGAGCCGGCCCCGGTGATCACGGCGGAGCCGCGGCGGTTGCGGAACGGGAAGTCGGTCATGTCAGGCCAGCCTGTCCAGGTCGTAGCGCTTGCTGAGGATGCGGTCGATGCGGTGGGAGGGCAGGAACGGCTTGAAGATCGTGTAGGGCCACAGTTCGCGGCCGACGCGCAGCCTGAGCGCCGGACTGGTCGCCAGAACGCCGTCGGCGACCTTGGCGGCGAACTCCGGGGCCGGCATCGACCCCTCCTTCTGCGATCCCTGGGCCCGAGCGGTCATCGCGTCCTGGACAGGGAGGTAGCGGGAGTCCTCCGCGATCCGCGCCGTCATCGCGGTGGCGGCCGTGTCGCCGAAGTTGGTGCGGATCTGGTTGGGCTCGACGCGGATCACGGAGATGCCGAACGGCGCCAGTTCCATGCGCATCGCATCGGTCAGGGAGTGCACGGCGGACTTGGTGGAGCAGTAGACGCCCGCGAACGGTGAGGTGAGCACGCCCGAGGTCGATCCGACGTTCACGATCGTGCCGGACCGGGCGTCGATCATCCCCCTGGCCAACTCCTGGGTGGTGGCCAGCAGGCCGAACACGTTGACCTCGTACTGACGGCGTACCGCGTCCATCGGCATCTCGATGACCGGACCCATCGCCCCGAAGCCGGCGTTGTTCACCAGGAGGTCGACGCGGACGTCGTCCTCGGCGAGTCGCTCGACCAGGGCGGCGATGCTGGCGGTGTCGGTGACGTCGAGCTCGGCGACCCGCAGACCGGTGGCGGCCAGGTCGCTCATGGCCTCCTGGCGCAGCCCCGTGGCGTAGACGGTGCGTCCGCGCCGGTGGAACTCCAGGGCGAGGGCCTTGCCGATCCCGGAGTCGCACCCGGTCACGACGGTGACAGTGCGGCTGACGTCCGGGGCGTGGGTCCGGGGTCCGATGACGTTCGTGAGGGTGGCCAGGCCGTCGATCTCGAGACGGACCTCGTCGCCCGGCGAGGGGAACCGGCGCATCTCCAGCCCGCAGCAGCCGGGCAGGGTGCCGCTGGAGAGGACGTCGCCCGCGCCGAGCGACTCCCCGCGTGCGGCGTAGACGACGGCGGCGCCGAGGTCGTGCAGGGGTCCGGCGGTGGTGCTCTCGGCCCACTTCTCGCCGTTGACGAGCACTCGACCGGTCAGCCGGGTCCAGCGGGGGACGATCTCGTCGGCGGTGACCACGACGGCGGACATGGCGCCGGCGAAGGTCTTGGCTTTCACCACCCCGCCGAAGGTGCCGGCGCGGGTGTCGTCCCACTGCGTGTCGCGGGCCGACCAGTCGTTCATCACGACGAACCCGCCGATCGCGGCGAGGCCTTCGGCCGGGGTGCAGTCGTTGACCGGGCGGGCGATCACGGCACCGAGCTCGAGCTCGAAGTCCAGGACGTCGGCGAAGGACGGCCAGGTGACGGTGGCGCGGTCGGCGAGCACCGAACGGTGGTTGCCCATGTAGAACTGCGGGTCGCGGTAGTAGTTGGGCTTGGGCTTGAGCGCCGGGAAGGGCTTGCCCGTCACCTTCTCGAAGCCCGCGGCGAGATTCCGCAGCGCGGGCGGCGCGAAGGTGCTCACCATGCCGCGCGCCCCGTTGACCATGTGCGACTCCCACAAGGCGAACGCCCGCAGCGACGCCGGGGCGAACGGCAGCCCGGCCGGGGGATCCGCGGTGACCCGGCCGGCTCGGGCCATGGCCTCGCGGGCCCGGCCGACGGCGTCCTCGCCGTCGGCGAGGAACGCCAACAGGTCGTGGTTCCACGGCTCACCGACCACGACCCACGTGTCGGTCTCCTCGTCGAGAGCGACCAGGCGGCCGGTGTCCATGCCCAGCTTCATGAGTTCTCCTCGAGACGTGCGGCCCAAGCGGCGGGGACCGGAAGGGGCTGATCAGGTGGTGGGTGGCAGCGCCCGGCTCTCGCTCGCGGCCCCGGGCGCCGCCGGATCACGGGACTGCGCGTGTGGTGGAGGTCTGCATCGCGTCGTTCATGCGGGCGTGGTCGCGTTCGACGGCCCGCGAGGCGCCGAACATCCCGAGGGCGGCAACGGCCAGCGCAGCGGGCACGAGCAGGCGCAGCGCGTCGTGCAGGCCGACGGCCTCGCTGCTGAGGGCACCGGCCGCGCCAGCGGGCGCCGCGGCGGCGAAGGTGTCGGACAGGGCCCCGGCGATGACCGGCCCGAAGGCGCCTCCGAGCAAGTAGAAGGCCGCGAAGAACAGTGCTATGCCCGTGGCCCGCAGCCGGGGTTCGACGACATCGGAGACCGCGGGCAGCGCTGAGGTGTGGAAGGTGAACTGCTGGAGCCATCCGGTCGAGAAGACGAGTACGAACAGGCCGGAGGCGTCGGGCGGCAGGCTCAGGGCCCACAGGGTCAGTGGCACCGCCAGACTGAGGCTCACCGCAGCGACCAGCAGGCGTCCTCGACGCGACCGGCGGGCGGCGCGGTCGGCGGCGGCGCCGCCGAGGGCCAGTCCGACCAGCCCCGTGAGCCCCAGGACGATTCCGGCGTTCACCGCCGACTGGGTCAGCGACAGGCCGAAATAGCGCTGGAACAGCGGGACGAGGAAGGTCGTGACCCCGTAGGCGGCGATCTGCAGACCGATACCGCTCAGGATCAGCCACCACATCGTCGGGATGGCGAGGACGGTGCGGATCGGCCGGGCGACGGATCCGGTCCCGACGCTCCGGGTCTCCGAGGCACCACGTCGCGGCTCAGGGATCAGCAGCAGCGCGACCGCCACCACGATCCCGGGGACGGCGGCGAGGAAGAACGGAGCCCGGTAGCTGTCGAACGCCTCCACCAACGCCCCCGTGGTGAAGAACGCCAGCGTCAGCCCCAGCGGTAGCCCGAACTGGAACACCGCCACCGCCCGGGAGCGCCTGTCGGGCGGGAAGAGGTCGGCGATGAACGAGTTCGCGGCCGGTGCGTAGGCCGCTTCGCCGACACCGACACCCAGACGGAAGATGAGCAGCGACGCGATGCTCCAGGCACCACCGCTGGCCGCCGTGAACAGGCTCCACACGATCAGACCCGCCGCCATGATGCGTCGTCGGGAGCCTCGGTCGGCCATTCGTCCGAGGGTGATCCCCGCGACGGCGTAGACGACGGTGAAGGCGCCGCCGAGCACCCCGACGTCGGTGTCGGACAGTCCGAACTCGGCCTTCAGGGGCTCGACCACGATGGCCGGGATGGTGCGGTCGTAGAAGTTCAGCAGGTTGGCGAGCGCCAGGACCGCGACCGCGCGCCAGGCGTGGGGCGCCTGCCGCGACCGGTGCCTGTGCTCGTCGGCGGCGACGACATCGGGTCCGGTCATGGCGTGCTCCCGGCAGGAGTGCGACGCGGTCCCGCCGCGACATCGCCCAGGTCGAGCACGAGCAGCGCGCGGTGCTGCGGGCTGGCGACGTGCAGCCGACCGTCGTGCTCGGCGGCACCGGTGGCGGTGTGGAAGTCGGCCCGGTCGTCCTGGAGGTCGGCCTCGAGGCGGCCCTGTTCGTCGAACGCCATCAGCCATGTGGTGGACGGCCCGTCGGGCAGCAGGGCGTCGGGCAGGCTCCAGAGGAGCTTGCGCACCCACGCCGGTGACGTTGCCAGCTTCTCCAGCCCCGGGTTGCGGGACGTGGGGAAGGCGACCCAGAAGCGCCCGTCGGCGCCCCGGGAGATGTTGTCGGGGTAGCCGGGGAGGTTGTCGGCGATGACGGTGACCGCGCCGGTCCCCAGGTCGAGGCGGCTCAAGCGGGGGCCGTTGGTCTCGGCGAAGAGCAGCGCGGATCCGTCGGAGGTGAGGGCGACGCCGTTGGCGAAGTGGAGGGCGTCGAGGACTACCTCCACGCGGCCGTCGGGATCGCGGCGCAGCAGGCGTCCCGAGGGGCGGTGCTCGAGGAGGGCCCCGAGGTAGTGCTCGAAGTCGTAGCGCGACGAGGACTCGGTGAACCAGATCGTGCCGTCGGCGGCGGCAGTGGCGTTGGAGCAGAACCGCAGCGGCACGTCGTCGACCATGTCGACCAGCGTCTCGACGGCGCCCGTTGCGGGGTCGAGGCGGAGCAGGCCGCGGTGGGCGTCGCAGACCACGATCCGGCCGTCGGGCAGGACCTCGAGTCCGAGCGGGCGGCCGCCGGTGTCGGCGATGGTCTCCTCGAGGCGGCGGTCGACGTCCAGGCGCAGGATGCGGCCGTCCTCCACGCCGCAGAGGACACGGCCCTCGGCGTCGATGACGACGTCCTCGGCGCCGTTGCCGCTCAGCGGCACCAGTCGAGCCGGGGGGAAGGGCGTCGGGCTGGTCGTTTCCGCGGCGCGTGCCGGTGGCGTGGGAATGTCGGAGCGGCGAACCGGGTCGAGGCGCGGCTTGGGCTCACGCTGCTGCTGGGGCAAGGTCGGGCGTCCGTCGTAGGTGTAGGTGTAGGTGCGGGCGACCTCGTAGGCGTGGGCGGCGACGCAGTGCCGGCGGAGTGAGTCGGCGACCGCGTCCGATCCCGACGAGGCGAGGACCTCGAGGAGCGTCTCCCGGTCGGCGGCCCCGAGGACGACCATGCCGTGGAACTGGTGCTCGACGGGGTAGTCGTGGGCGACGCCGGGGGTGTCCCACAGCGCCTGCGCCCAGGGCATGAAGACCTGAGTGCGCAGCTCCAGAGTGCCGGGTGCTCTGTTCAGCGCCGGCCCGAGGACGTCGTGCACGAAGGACGCGAAGGCGGCCCTGGTGGTTCCCGTGCGGCGTCGCAGCAGTACGACCACCCGCGCCCGCACCGCCCGGTGGTCGCCGCTGCGGAACCAGCGACCTCCCCCCGGGGCGGTGAGGTGGGCGATCGTGCGGCCGAACACGTTGCGCTCGTCCTCGTGGACGCGGCGGTTGTGCTTCCCGCCGACGAGCGGCGACCACGGCCGCTGGAACGTCACCTCGGGCATCCCGTCGATGCGGCGCTCGTCGGGAATGTCCGTCTCGACCCGGTCGGTCGCGGGCCAGAGGCCCGGGCTGGCAGCGGCGAAGTGGTGCTGGCGGTACTCCCGGAACCCCGGACTCCGGGCGACCAACTGAGCGTGCGGACCTGCCCAGTAGGCCCGCGCCTGCTCGCGGTCCAGATCGTCGCGAACCCACAGGAGCACCGAGCACGCCGTCGTCCTGGTCGGCGTCGAGGGTTCTCCGGACCCCGGGACGACATCCGTGACGCGGAGGCCCGGCCCGAGGGGCCCGGACGGAGAGGAGGTGGAGCTGCGGGGTGGCATCGGCTCTCGCTTCATCGCGGGCGTACGGCGGACGGCGCGTGCGCTGCAGTCCGGTCACTCGCCGACGGCCGACCGGCCGCCCCCGACTCCAGCGATATTACGAACTGTAACTTACGACCTGTAAGTTGCCAAGGGTAGAATCCAGCCGTGCCCGCGAACGCCCTGCAGACCTCACCCGGCTCGGCACCTCGGCGTCGCCTTCCTCGGGCAGCGCGCGAGCAGCAGTTGCTCGACGTGGCCGAGCAGCTGTTCATCGACAAGGGATACGACCGGACGTCCATCGAGGACGTCGCGCGGGCCGCCGGGGTGAGCAGGCCGATCGTCTACCAGCACCACGGTTCGAAGGAGGGCCTCTACCTGGCCTGCGTCAAGCGCGCCCGGGACCTGTTCGCCGTCCGTCTGGCGGCAGCCCGGGAGGGCGTCGACGACCCCCGCGAGCAGGTGCGGATATCCGGTGAGGTGTTCTTCGCCGAGCTCGAGCGCGATCCCGACCGTTGGATCGTGCTGTTCGGCGGGGCGGCCGTCCCGATGATCGGGGAACTGGGACATCAGTTGACCGAGTTGCGCTTCCGCACGGTCGACCACACCATCGCCCACCTGCACGATGCAGTGACGAGCGCTGGCTCTGCCGTCGACGAGGAACGCATCCACGCGTTCGCGCACGCGATCTCCGGTGTGGGAGAGCAGCTCGGCCGCTGGTGGATCGCCAACCCGCACATCCCCCGCGACCGCGTGGTGCAGCACTACACAGATTTCATCATCGGCGGGGCGCAACTGCTCATAGGACCTGGTCTCGGCACTCGTTCTGGACCAGGCGGCGACGGTTGATCACGACCATGGTCAGGGTGAGCAGCGGGGCTGAGGTCCGTTCGGTGCGGTCGTAGCGCAGCCCGAGGCGCTCGAACCGCAGCACCCAGGAGATGGTGCGCTCGACGACCCAGCGCACGCGTCCGAGCTTGTTCCTGTCCTCGATCCCGCGCCGGGCGGTACGGATCTCGATGCCGCGTCGGTGCAGCTAGGTGCGGCAGCGACGGAAGTCGTAGCCCTTGTCGGCGTGCAGCTCCGCCGACCGACCGAGGCCTTCGGCCCGGTCGGCTCGACCCCCTCTTCGCCCGCACCGACATCGAGTCGATGCAGCCACGCGGGCGGTCCACAGCTGCGCCTCGGACACTGCGCCACAGATGCTGCGGCCGGCGACCGGCTCGCTCGCCGCTCACCGTTGTCACCACCGGTTGGGTCGCGCGCATGCCACGGGATGTGCCGCGAAAACCCTTGTCGCCGGAGTGCCCAGGGGCGTCCGGTGAGACTCGCACAGCGACAGTCGGCGCTGGTAGAAGCCTTGAGGGGCGTCGAACGGACGCCTTGTGAGCGGGAACGGTCGGGTCGAGCTGATCGACGGTCCGCGGCTTCGCTGGCTCGTCCAGGAGCATCTGAAGCGCGATGTGCTGGTCGCACCGCCCACCATGCGCGCTCGGACGTGGAGCCCGCCGCCGGGGTGACCCGGCACGAGTTGCCGACAAGTCGCCGCAGCTTCCGGCGTGTCGCGGGCCGGCTACGGCAGCAAGTGGAACGCCTCGACGTGCCGCGGCCGGACCGCGGCGAAATGACGTCGATCGATCGTGAGGATCGTCGTGATGGAGCGTCGCTCGGCGATCGCGATGACGCTCGCGTCCGACCCGCCGAGTGGGAAGTCCTCGTACTCCTCCACGAGCTGGGCCATGCGCTCGAAATCGTCCTCGACGAGATCGGCGACAACGAGATCGCGTGAGGCGAACGACCGGAGGAAGGCGGCCTCAGCCGCGGCGCCGAAGCGGTAGCGCCCGATCATGTAACAGACCTCGGCAACGATCGTCGCCGGCACGAACAACGGACCAGGAAGGGTCTCCAGCAGGCGTGAGCACTCGTCGTGCCAGATGTCGGTGTCGTCGAAACCGGCGATCAGCGGACCGGAGTCGACGAGGATCTCACTCAGCGCGCCGGCCCATCCCGTCACGGATGTCGTCCTTGGCCCGCTCGCTCAGGGTGTGCTCGCCGGTGCTGACGCTGCCGAGCCACCCCAGCCGCCGACGACGTGGCGCGGTCTGGCGCTCACCGTCGATCACCTCGAAGCGGACACGGTCACCCGCGTGCAGAGGCACGCCCAGGCGTTCGGCGACCTCGGCCAACTCCGGCGCTACGACGAACTCGTGCGCGCCGTCCGAAGCGGACACGCTCATGGTCGCCACCTCCCTCGTCGAGCCATCATCGCACCACCAGCGTCGTGGATGGGGCCGCCGGCGACGTGGACACGCGACACCGTCGTCAGGCAAGCTGGCCGTCACTCGCTGTGACCAAGGAGGGTACCCTCCGCGTGCCACGGGATGTGCCGCGAACTCGTGAGCATCCGGTCCTACCAACGGCACCCATGAGGCGAGCTCGCGCAGTTGGTGCCGGTAGATGCCCTGGTGGTCACAGAACGGGCGTCTTGTAAGCGGTAGGTCGATCCCGACCCCCGGCTCCACGCCTCGACCTGCGCGCATCGGCGGAGCAAGATCCTCACGGTGATCATTTTCGGAGAGTTGTGGTGGTTGCTCAGGCGCTCGGGGCCACGGGTTCTCGCCTCAGAGTTCAGTCCGACCCCGCCGCGACTGTGCCGGCATGGCCGTGCCGTACGAACGGCTCGGTAGCGCAGCACTGCTTATCATTCTGGATCCAGTGAAGGGTGGGCTTGTGGACGCGAACGCCGTGAACGAGGTGACCGCCGCGATCCGTCGCATGATCCTCGGTGGAGAACTGCTGCCGGGGCAGCAGATCCGCCAGGCTCAGATGGCGGCACGGCTGGGCGTCAGCCGGCTCCCGGTTCGCGAGGGCCTGCACCAGCTGATGTCGGACGGGTTGGTGAGCCATCAGCACAACGTGGGTTTCACCGTCTCTCGACTCAGTCGTGAGGAGTTCGATCAGATCTACCTCATGCGCGAGGTCCTGGAGGCTCAGGTGCTGCGCACCCTGCGGCCCGCCGAGCCTGCGCTCCTCGAGCGGCTCGTCGAGCTGAACAGCGCGATCGAGGCCGCGGGGCGTACGCAGGACCTCTCCGCCGCCCGCGCGCTCAACAAGGAGTTCCACTTCGCCATCTTCGGCCTGAGTCCGTTGGGGCTCGTGGTCGCCGAGATCGAGCGGATCTGGGCGTGGGCGATGCCCTATCAGACGGTCTCCCTGCACGACCACGGCGGCCGCGAGCGGATCCTCTCCGAGCACGCCGCGATCATCGAGGCGCTCCGGGTCGGCGACCACGAACGTCTCGTGACCGTCATGGACGACCACCGGCAGGGATCGGAGGTCCAGCTCGGGCTGCTGCAGGCCCGCGTGCAGGACCGTCCCGCCTGATCCTGGTCGCCGTCGGAGAGCCAGCCGGGCCATCTGACGGATCCGTTATGGGATCCAATACTGTAGCCTGGCTCCCGACGAAGGGATGGCGATGACCACAACACTCGATCCGGCGGCCTCCGAGGCTGTTGCCGGCGCACGAGACCTGCGGAGCCAGGTGCGCGGGTTCCTGGCCGCCGAGCGCTCCGCGGGTTCGTTCGAGCCGCGGTGCGACAGCTGGATGTCGGCGCCCGATCCAGCCTTCACCCGCAGGCTCGCCGCCCGCGGGTGGGTGGGGATGACGATCCCGCCGGAGTACGGCGGACATGGACGGACACCGCTCGAGCGCTTCGTCGTCGCCGAGGAGCTGCTGGCGGCGGGCGCGCCCGTCGCCGCGCACTGGATCGCCGACCGGCAGATGGCGCCGAGCATCCTGCGGCACGGCTCCGAGGAGCAGAAGCAGCGCTACCTGCCCGCGATCGCGCGGGGGGAGTGCTTCATCTCGATCGGCATGTCCGAGCCGGACTCCGGATCGGACCTCGCGTCGGTCCGCACCAGAGCCCGCGAGGTCGATGACGGCTGGTCCCTGTCGGGCACCAAGGTCTGGACGACCGGGGCGCAGTTCGCCCACGCGGTCGTCCTGCTGGCCCGGACCGACCCGGGAGAACGGCACGAGGGGCTGTCCCAGTTCCTGGTGGATCTCCCGCACCCGAGGATCGCGGTTCGCCCGATCGCCTCCATCGACGGTGAGCACCACTTCAACGAAGTGGTGTTCGACGACGCAGTGGTCCCCGTGGGCAGCCTGTTGGGAGACCGTGGCCACGGGTGGCGCCAGGTGACCGCCGAGCTCGCGCAGGAACGGTCCGGGCCCGAGCGGTTGATGAGCACCGTCCCGCTCGCGGAAGCGTGGATCGACGGGACACGCCGTGGCGGGGTGGACCAGGTGGCGCGCCGGGAGATCGGGCGGATCACCGCGGCGGCGTGGTCGCTGCGTCAGATGTCGGTCGGGGTGGCTGCCACGCTGGCCCGGGGATCCAGCCCGGACACCGAGGCGGCGATCGTCAAGGACCTCGGCTCGCAGTTCGAGCAGGACGTCGTGCAGGCCGCCCGGCGCACCGCGCCGGTCGGTGGGGCCGACTTCGCGCGGCTGCTCGCCGAGGGTGTCCTGCACGGTCCGGCGTTCACGCTGCGCGGGGGCTCGAACGAGATCCTGCGGTCCGTCGTCGCACGCGGGCTGGGGGCACGGTGAGCAAGGAGTTGCACGAGGACATCCGGGCCGCGGTGGGCGGCATGTGTGCCGACCCGGCGGCCGAGTTCGACGAGGCGCTCTGGGCCGGCCTGGCCGACAACGGGTTCACCCTGCTCGGCGTCCCCGAACAGGCCGGCGGAAGCGGTGGGGATCTCGACGATCTCGCGGTGGCTGTCGAGACCGCGGCGCGGTGCGCGGCACCCGTCCCCCTCGCCGACACCGCGTTCGTCGCGGGCTGGTTGCTGGCGGGCGCCGGGCTGGCGATCCCGGACCTCGGCCCGATGGCCGTCTCCGCGCAAGCCCTTCCGGCGGACGCCGACGGCACCGTCTCCGGGCAGGTCGAGGCCGCATGGGCCCGGCACGCCGGGCACGTCGTCGTCCCTGTCCTGAAGGCGGGGGAACTGCTCGTCGCGGCGTTCCCGCGTGCCGACCTCGCCCTCACCCAGGGCGCGAACCTCGCAGGCGAACCGCGCGACGTGCTGACCCTCGACCGTTGCCCGCTCCCGTTGCTGACGGCGCCGGCTGCGGCGGGTGTCGACCCCACAGCCGTTCTGCGGCGAGGTGCGTTGGCCCGTTCCGTGCAGCTCGCGGGCGCCGCGGACTCCGTGCTGGCCCTGTCCCTGCGCTACGCGGGGGAACGGGTGCAGTTCGGCCGGCCGCTCAACCGGTTCCAGGCCGTGCAGCAGTCCCTCGCCACGCTCGCCGCGCACGCGACGATGATGCGCACCTCGGCGATGGCTGCCGTGCTGGCCGTCCAGGAGTGCGCCCCGGGTGCCGATCTCGCCATCGCCGCGGCGAAGGCGACCACCTCCGCCTCCGCGGCTGTCGTGGCCACCGTGGGCCACCAGGTGCACGGAGCCCTCGGTTTCTCCCGCGAGCACCGGCTGGGGGCGTCGACCACCCGCCTGTGGTCGTGGAGGGACGAGTTCGGTGACGAATCGTTCTGGCAGGACGTGCTCGCCGACCTCGTGCTCGCCGCGGACGCCTGGTGGCCCGCACTCACCCGCTGACCGAGTCCTGGAGGAACCACATGTCCGACACCCACCTGACGATCGAGGATCACGTCGCCGTCCTCGAGATCTGCCGCCCGCCCGCCAACTACTTCGACGAGGCGCTGATCGGCGAGCTCGTCGCCACCCTCGAACGGCTCGACGACGACGCCTCGTGCCGGGCCGTCGTGCTCTGCTCGGAGGGCAAGCACTTCTGCGCCGGAGCCGACTTCGGTGGCACGTTCGCCTCGGGGCGGGCCGAGACCGCGGCCCGGCTGTACCGCCGCGCCCTCGCTCTCTTCCGGACCCGGAAACCGATCATCGCCGCCGTCCAGGGCGCCGCGGTCGGCGGCGGTCTCGGACTGGCCTGCGTCGCGGACTTCCGAGTCGCGGACGCCGACACCCGGTTCGTGGCGAACTTCGCCGGCCTCGGCTTCCACCAGGGTTTCGGGCTCAGCGTCACCCTCCCGGCCATCGTCGGACGTCAGCGCGCGGCGGACCTCCTCCTGCGCAGCGCGACGGTCCGGGGGAAGGAGGCCCACGCGATCGGCCTCGCCGACCGGCTGGCCGAACCCGGTGGGCAGCGGGGGACCGCCGTCGCGTGGGCGCGCGAGATCGCCGCGGCGGCGCCGCTCGCCGTCGCCTCGATCCGTGCGACGCTGCGGGCGGACCTCGCCGACCTCGTCCAGGCCGCCCTCGACCACGAGCTGGCCGAGCAGACGCGGCTGTGGGAGACCGCCGACAGCGTGGAGGGCATCGCCGCGAGCATCGAGCGACGCGCCCCGTCGTTCGCGGGCCGATGAGCGGCGCGCTCGCCGGGGTCCGCGTCGTCGACCTGACCACGGTGATCATGGGGCCGTACGCCACCGCGATCCTGGCCGACCTCGGCGCGGACGTGATCAAGGTGGAGCCACCGACCGGGGACATGACGCGGGGGATCGGTGCTGCTCGGCACCTGGGCATGACCGCGATGACGCTGACCCTGCAGCGCAACAAGCGCAGCATCGCGTTGGACATCGCCTCCGCCGGAGGGGCCCCGGTGCTGCAGGACCTCCTGCGCGACGCGGACGTGCTGGTGACCAACCTGCGGCCGCGGTCGCGTGCCAAGCTCGGCCTCGCCCCGCAGGATCTCCTGGACGCGCATCCGGGGCTGATCGTGTGCACGGCGCAGGCCTACGGCTCCGCTACGGAACAGCGTGACGAGCCGGCCTACGACGACATCGTCCAGGCCGCCTCGGGCTTCGCCATGATCAGCGATCTGCTCGACGGGCGGCCCGCCTACACCCCGAACGTCGTGGCCGACAAGATCAGCGGACTGCACATCGTCATCGGGGTGCTCGCCGCACTGCAGCACCGCCGGCGCACCGGTCGCGGACAGCACGTCGACGTGCCCATGGTCGACACGATGATCGCGTTCACCCTCGTCGAGCACCTCGCCGGGCACACGTTCGACCCGCCCGCGGGTCCCTTCGGTTGGCCGCGGGTGCTCGTTCCCGAGCGCAGACCGCACCGCACCGCGGACGGCTGGATCTGCCTGATGCCGTACTCGCGCCGCAACTGGGAGGACTTCTTCGCCCTCGGCGGGCGGCCGGAACTGGCCGACGACCCGCGCTTCCGCACCGTCGACGACCGCCATCGCCACATGGGGGAGCTGCTCGGGTTCGTCGACGCCGTCACCCCGACCCGGACGACGGCGGACTGGCTGGGGATCTGCGCCGAGCGGGACATCCCGGCGGCGCCGCTGCGGGATCTCGCTGCGGCCCACCAGGATCCCTACGTCCTCGACCGTGGCCTGCTGGAACCTGCCCTGCATCCCACCGAAGGGCCGTACTTCGCCGCCCGCACCCCGGTGGACCTCAGCGACAGTCCCGTCGCGCAGACCAGGCCGGCGCCCCTGCTGGGAGAGCAGACAGCCGAGCTGCTGGCCGAGCTGGGGTACTCGCCGGAACGGATCGCGGCCCTGCTCGCCGACGGCACGGTCGGGGCTCCAGCACCGGATCGGAGGGCATCGTGACGACGTTCGTGCTGGTCCACGGCGCCTACCACGGCGGATGGTGCTGGCGTCGGGTCGCCGATCTGCTGAGGCGCCAGGGCCACACGGTGTTCACCCCGACCCTGACCGGGCTGGGCGAGCGCGCTCACCTTCTCGGGCCGGAGGTCGGGCTCACCACGATGATCGACGACGTCGTCGCGGTGGTCGAGGCCGAGGAACTGACCGATGTCGTGCTCGTCGGGCACAGCTTCGGTGCCCTGCCCGTCCTCGGGGCGACCGGGCCACTCGCGCCCAGGCTGCGGCGACCGGTGATCCTGGACGGCATCGTGGTCGAGCCGGGGAGCCACGGGTTCGCGGGACTGTCCGCCGACCTGGTCGAAGCCAGACGAGAGGCGGCGCGGCGGCACCCCTCCGGGCTCGCGATCCCGCCCCCACCCGCGGAGTTCTTCGGCGTGATCGACCCTGCCGACCGGGCCTGGGTTGAGCGCAGGCTGACGGCCCACCCGCTGCGCACCTACACCGACCCGATGCCCGACGGCCCGTGGACGGCGGGACTCCTCGTGACCTACCTGCGCTGCACCGACCCGGTGTTCCCCGGGGTCGCCGGCGTCACCGACGTGGTCCTCGGCCACGGCGGACGGGTGCTCGACCTCGCCGCCCCGCACGACGCCATGATCACCCATCCCGACCTGCTCGTCGCGGAGCTCGTGTCCCTCGCCGACGAATAGTCTGCGAGTCGTCCGGTCCGCTCCAGAGCCCAACGGAGGACGGCGCGACCATGTCCCTGGCCCGATCCCCCTCCACCTTCGTGGGCAGGCGCCACGAGCTCGAGGCGGCCCGCCGTGCCCTGGGGGAGTCCCGGCTGGTCACCTTGACCGGGCCCGGCGGTGTCGGCAAGACCAGGGTCGCGGTCGAGAGCGCCGAGCACGCCGGCCGCGCGTTCGCCGACGGGGTGTGGTTCGTGCCGCTCGCCGACGTGGACGCCGGGGCGGGCCTCGACACCGTCGCAGCCGTGGTCCTGCGTGTGCTGACCAAGAGCGACCAGGCCTCGCGCGGGACGTGGGAGCGGCTCCTCGAGCTCGTCGCGGACCGCAGGCTGCTGTTGGTGGTCGACAACTGCGAGCACCTGCTCACCGTGACCGCTCAGCTGTGTTCGGACCTGCTGCGCGAGGCGCCGAACCTGCGGATCCTCGCGACCAGTCGCGAAGCCCTGCAAGTCGCAGGGGAGCAGGTGCTGCACGTCCCGCCGCTCAGCGTGCCCGACGTGCAGCGCGCCTACTCCCCCCGCGACCTCGAGACGTTCGACGCCGTCGTCCTGCTGCGCGACCGCGCCCGCCAGATCGATCCCGGCTTCGCGATCACCCCGGAGAACGCCGCGGCCGTCGGCCGGCTGTGCATCCAGCTGGACGGCCTCCCGCTCGCCATCGAGCTCGCCGCAACCCGGCTGCGCAGCCTCACCCCCGCGCAGATGGTCGAGAGGCTCGCGGACCGCTTCACGCTGCTCAGCGCGGGTGACCGCACCGCAGCACCCCGGCAGCGGTCGCTGCGTGCCGTGATCGACTGGAGCCACGATCTCTGCGCGCCCTCCACCCGCCTCCTCTGGAACCGGCTCGCGGTGTTCCCCGGCTCGTTCGACGTCGACGCAGCCGAGAAGGTCTGCGGCTTCGGCGCGCTCGACCGCGCGGAGGTCTTCGACGCCATCGACCGGCTCGTCTCGCAGTCCATCCTGCTCACGCAGCGAGACGTCGGGGTGATCCGTTACCGCCTGCTGGCCGCCGTCCGCGAGTACGCGCTGGAGAAGCTCACGGATTCAGGGGAGTACCCGGAGCTGCGGCGCAGGCACCGGGACTTCGTGCTGGC
Source organism: Pseudonocardia broussonetiae (assembly GCF_013155125.1). NCBI lineage: Bacteria > Bacillati > Actinomycetota > Actinomycetes > Pseudonocardiales > Pseudonocardiaceae > Pseudonocardia > Pseudonocardia broussonetiae. The sequence goes on from NZ_CP053564.1 coordinate 2,002,959, forward strand.
AGAGGCCGCCGAGGTCTTCCACGGCCGTGTGACGGCCTCTCACACGTCCCATGCCGACGTCATCACCGCGCTGCACTGGTCGACCTCGACCCAGGGCGAGGCCAAGTCCGGTCTCGAGCTCGCGGTGCTGCTCGGCTGGCACTGGGTGGCGGAGGGCCATCTCGACGAGGGCCGCCGATGGCTGGAGATCCTCCTCGAGGAAGGGGCCACCGACGCGGCCGAGCGCGCGAACGCCATCTGGGCCGTCATCTGGGTCGCCCTCATCCAGAACGACCGCGACGGGGCGTGGCGCCATCTCGAGGAGCTGGAGCGCCTTGCCGAGACCCTCGCCGGACCCCGCCCGCGCAACCACCTCGATCACTGGACCGGGCTCTACCACGCGTTCTCCGACGAGCCCGGCCGCGGCGTCGCATCGCTCGAGCGGGCGGTGCGCGGCCACGCACAGGCCGACGACGGGGCCCACGAGTGCATCGCGCTGTTCCAGCTCGCGTTCGCGCTGCTGTGCGACGACCAGCTGACCCGCGCACTGGAGGTCGCCGAGCAGGCGCTGGAAGCGAGCACCGCCCTGCACCTGTGGCGCAGCCGGGACTGGGCACGGTGGATCGCCGGAGTGACCCGCTGGAGGCTCGGCGATCTCGACACGGCCGAGCGGGACGTGCGGACGCTGCTCATCACCCAGCGCCGGTCGCGGGACTTCCTCTGCGCCGCGGCATCCACGGCCCTGCTGGGTTGGATCGCGGCCTCGCGCGGCGACGAGGCCCGGGCCGCCGAGCTGCAGGCCCTCTCCGACGCGGTGTTCGAGGACATCGGGACCTCGCTGGCGTTCTTCGGCCCGCGGATCGTCCGCTTCGCCGGGCACCGGGCGGACGACCGGACGGCGACGGACCGAGCAGCGAGGATCAGGGACGCCGACGAGCTCGTCGACCGCGCGCTGGGGCCGGCATCCACGCCCACCCCCACGGCGGGACCACTCACCTCTCGCGAGGAGGAGGTCGCGCGGCTGATCGCCCAGGGCCTGTCCAACAAGGCGGTCGCGGAGCGGCTGGTGATCTCGCGGAGGACGGCCGAAGGGCACGTGGAGCGGATCATCCGGAAGCTCGGGGTGACCTCACGGGCGGGTGTCGCATCGTGGGTGGTGGGGCGGGACACGTAGTCCTTGGGGTATTTCTCCCCGCGACGCCACCGGACCCCGGCCGTGACCATCGCCACATGACAGATCACGGCAGAGAAGCCCCGACGACCGACCTCGACCTGGCGATCATCGGCGCCGGCTTCTCCGGTCTCTACGCCATGCACAAGGCCCGCGACGTGATGGGCCTGAACGTGCAGGGCTTCGAGGCCGGAGGAGGCGTCGGCGGCACCTGGTACTGGAACCGCTACCCCGGTGCGCGCTGCGACATCGAGAGCATCTACTACTCCTACTCGTTCGACGACGAGATCGCGAAGAAGTGGCGCTGGTCGGAGAAGTTCGCCGGTCAGCCGGAGATCCTGGCCTACCTCGAGCACGTCGCCGACAAGCTCGACCTGCGCCGCGGCTTTGCCTTCGACACCCGCATCGTCAGCACGGTCTGGAACGAGGCAGCCGGTCACTGGACGCTGACCAGCGAAGACGGAGCATCGACCACCGCCCGCTTCGTCATCGCCGGCACCGGCCCGCTCTCAATCCCCAAGGAGAACGAGTTCCCGGGGCTGGCCCACTACACCGGCGAGGTCCACCGCACCGGCAAGTGGCCGCACGAGGGCGTCGACTTCGCCGGCAAGCGGGTCGCCGTCATCGGCACCGGGGCCACCGCGATCCAGGCCATCCCGCGGATCGCCGAGCAGGCCGGGACCCTCACCGTCTTCCAGCGCACCCCGAACTTCGCCGCGCCCCTGGACAACGGCCCGCTCGACCCCACCGAACTCGACGACGTCATCGCGAACTACGCGCAGGTCCGGGAGAACTCCCGCAACCGGTTCATCGGCGCCGACTACCCGCTGCCGGAGCACCCGTCCGCCCTGGGCGTGTCGGACGACGAGCGCAAGCGCGTCTACGACAAGTACTACGTCGGCGGCGGCTTCCGCATGATCACCTCGACCTTCGGCGACCTGATGTTCAGCGCGGAGGCGAACGAGACCGTCTCGGAGTACCTGCGTGAGCGGATCCGCGAGCGGGTGAAGGACCCCAAGACCGCCGAGATCCTCAGCCCGCGCAACCACTTCTACGCCACGAAGCGCCCGCCGTTCGAGACCGGCTACTACGAGGCCTACAACCGCGAGAACGTCAGCCTCGTCGACCTCCGCGCCACCCCGATCGAGGACATCACCGAGCGCGGGATCCGGACGACCGACGCCGAGTACGAGTTCGACGTCCTCGTGCTCGCGACCGGCTTCGACGCCTTCACCGGGCCGCTGCTGCAGCTCGGGCTGGTCGGCCGGGACGGTGTCCGGCTCTCGGACTACTGGGCCGACGGGCCGCACACCTACCTCGGCATCGCCATCACCGGATTCCCGAACCTGTTCATGCCGATGGGCCCGCAGAGCGTCTGCATCCACATCAACAACCCCCCCGGCATCGAGGACCACGTCGACTTCGCGCTCCGCGCCATCGCGGCCGCGACCGAGCGCGGAACGACGGCCCTGGAGCCGACGATCGAGGCGACCGACCAGTGGAACAGCTACATCTGGGGCATCGCGGACTCGACGCTGATGACGAAGGTCGAGTCCTGGTACATGGGCTCGAACGTGCCGGGCAAGCCGCGCGCCCCGCTGTTCTTCGCCGGCGGGGCGGTGCTCTACCGGGCCATCTTCGCGCAGGTCGAGGGCAACGGGTTCGCGGGCTTCGCCTTCGACGGCGCCGCTGAGGCGATCCCGACGCTGACGACGCTCGACCCGATGGCTGCGCACCTGCTCGGCGCGGTGCTCGCCCAGGACCAGCGACCGCTCGACGCCATCCCGCTGGACGAGCAGCGGGTGGTCCTGGAGAACTTCGCCCAGCTCCAGCTGCCTCCGCGCAAGGACGTCGCGGTGCACCACACCACCTACCCGACCCCGGGAGGTGAGCGTCCGGTCCGGGTCTACGTGCCGGAGAACGCCGAGGGGCCGCTGCCCGTCCTGGTGTTCCTGCACCCCGGCGGGTGGTACGGCGGCAGTCCCGCCCTGTCCGAGGGGCCCTGCACGGGACTCGCCGAGGACCTCGGCGCGGTCGTCGTGTCCCCGGACTACCGACTCGCCCCGGAGAACCCGTTCCCCGCGGCGACGGACGACAGCTACGCGGCCGTGACGTGGGCGGCGGCCGCGATCACCGAGTACGGCGGCGACCCGACCCGGATCGCGGTCCTCGGTGAGAGCGCCGGCGGCACGCTGGCGGCGGTGGCCGCACAGCGGGCGCGCGACGAGCACGGTCCTGAGCTGGTCGGGCAGGTCCTACTCTACCCGCCGATCGACCCCGACGAGCAGACCGGGTCGAAGGAGCGGTACCGCGAGGGGCCGATCCTCACGGCGGCCGCCGCACAGCAGTGCTGGGACCGCTACCTGCAGGCCGACACCGACCGCTCGTCGCCCCTGGCCGTGCCGAGCAGGGCCGAGTCACTCGCCGGGTTGGCGCCGGCCCTGGTGCTGACGGTCGAGCTCGACCCGAGCAGGGACGAGGCCGAGGCCTACGGCCGCGCGCTCCAGGAGGCGGGCGTACCCACGGAGATCGTCCGGATCCCGGGCCTGATCCACGCCGCGCTGAACATGTCGGGCTTCGTCCCGCGGACCTCGGAGATCACGGACGCGATCGTGGCCTTCCTCGCCCCGCGGTTCGCGAGCACGTCGCGGGAGGCGGCGCGGGCCTGACGGCGACCGGAACGGGAGCCGCCGAGCGTGCAGAACGCTCGGCGGCTCCGCGTTCCGTTGCAACGGGGAAGCGACTCACCGTGCGGCAGGCCGGGGCCGGAACAGCGTCGTTCGCCTGGCGGCGCCGAGGTCACGCCGCCCCGCGGGTCGCCAGCTCGTGCTCCTTCAGGTCGAACCCGGCGGACCGGACCGCGGCCGGCCCCGGCAGCACCCCACCGGCGAGCAGCCGGCGCGCCGCCATGTGGTCGCGCGGGCGGTTCACCGACTCGACGGCGACGAGCCGGCCCCGGTGGAAGCGGCAGACCGAGAAGCCGTCGCCGTCCGGGTCGCCGACCACCACGCACTCGTCCCCGGGGAAGCCGAGGCCCACGGTCTGCACGCGGAGTCCGAGCTGGTGCGTCCAGAACCAGGGCGTCCTGTCGTACGGCTCGCCGGGTCCGTGCGTGATCGAGGACGCGACGTGGCGGGCCTGGTCGATCGCGTTCTGGACGCACTCGATCCGCCGCGGGGCGCCGAGCTCGCGGTCCGGGCGCGCGACGCAGTCGCCCACGGCGACGATCTCGGGGACGGACGATCGCAGCCACGGGTCGACGAGCACGCCGTTGTCGACGGCCAGGCCGGCGGCCGCCGCGATGCCGCTGTTGGCGACCGCGCCCACCGCGACGACGACGAGGTCCGCCGGGAGCTCGGCACCGTCGGAGAGCACCACGCCGCGCACCCGCCCGTCCCGGCCGGTGAACGACGCGACCCCGACGCCCAGGCGCAGGACCGTGCCCGCGGCCTCGTGGGTCCGGCGCACCGCCGCGGAGACCGCCGGCGTCACGGCCCGGGCGAGGAGCCGGTCCTGGGGCTCGACGACGGTGACCGGGAGCCCGCTACCGGCGCAGGCCGCGGCGATCTCGAGTCCCAGGAACCCGCCGCCCACCACGACGACGTCGCGGGCCGTGCCCAGCCGCTCGCGCAGGGCGGCGGCGTCGGCCAGCGTGGCGGCCTGCGTGACCCCGTCCAGGTGGCCGCCGGGCACCCGCAGCCGGCGCAGGGTCGACCCGAGCGCCAGGACGAGGTGCGTGTAGGCGAGCGCGCCGCCGTCGTGCAGCTCGACCCGGCGCCGCGCCGGGTGCAGCGCGACCGCGGCGGTGCCCAGCCGCAGGTCGATGTCCTGGTCGGCGAAGAACGACGCGCTGCGCAGCAGCTGCGGCTGCCCGGCTCCCGGTCCGAGGTACTCCTTCGACAGCTGCGGTCGGTGGTAGGGGAGGTGCTCCTGGGCGTCGAGCAGGACCACCGGGCCGCGGTGCCCCTCGGACCGCAGCGAGGCGGCGACCTGCACCCCGCCGTGGCCGGCGCCGAGCACGACGACGGTCACAGCTGCGTCTCCGGGAGGACGAAGGTCATCTCGCCCCAGTCGTCGACGACCTCGACCTGGCAGGACAGCCGGCTCGTCGGTCTGCGGGGTGCGGCGGTGGAGGTGAGCATCTCGTCCTCGATGTCCTTCACCGGGGGCAGCCGCTCGGGAGCGGCGGCGTACACGTGGCAGGTGGCGCACATGGCGTTCCCACCGCACTCGGCGACGATCCCGGGCAGGTCCTCGGCCAGCGCGACCTGCATGACCGAGAGTCCGGCCTCGCCCTCGACGGTGCGGCGGGTCCCGTCGGGCAGCACGAAGATGAGGGAGGGCATGCGCTCAGGCCTCCCCGGCGGTCACGCGGAGCTGCTGCGGGGAGCGGAAGAGCCAGCCCGTCATCGACCAGTCCGCCAGGCTGAGGGCGGGCGCCACCGCGACCAGCTCCTCGAGGGCGATCCGGGCGAGCTCCCGGCCGAACACGTTCCCGGCGCAGAAGTGCCTGCCCCCGCCGAACGAGAGGTGCGTGGGGCCGGAGCGGTGCAGCCGGTAGCGCTTGCCGTCGTCGAACCGGCGTTCGTCGCGGTTCGCCGAGGCCACCACGCACCAGACGACCGACCCCGCCGGCAGCTCCTGGCCGTGCAGGGTGACGTCGCGGGTCGTCTCGCGGAAGACCGCCCCGATCGGCGCGATCCAGCGGAGCCCCTCCGCGAGCGCGGTGGGGATGAGGCCCGGCTGTGCGACGACCTCGCCGTACGTCCCCTCCTGCAGCAGGCCGAGCACGGTCGTCGCCGCGGCGTGGCCCGGCTCCTGCATCCCGCCGGTGAGCTCGATCAGGAACGCGGAGTAGATGTCCTCCCGCGACCGCGTGCGCCCGGGCGGCATCCCGGCGTGCAGCAGGTGCGACAGTCCCGAGTCGTCCGGGTCGGTCCCGAGCCGCGTCAGGATGGGTTCCAGGACGTCCTTGATCTCCGCGATGACCTCGTCGCTGCGGCGGAAGGGCTCCTCGAGGAAGGTGTAGTTGCCCGCTGCCCCGATGATGGTGTGGAACCAGCGGCGCAGCGTCTCCGACGGCACGTCACCGATGCCCAGCATGGCGGCGAGGCCCGTCGTGCTGACCGGCTCGAGGTACTCGGCGACGAGGTCGTAGGAACCCCGGGCGGGCAGCTTCGCCGCCTCCGCCGCCGCGATCGGGCGGACGAGGTCCTCGATGTACCCCGCCACCGCGCTCCGCCGCAGCGGCGGGTCGACGGAGGCCCGGCGGTCCCGGTGGACCTCGCCGTCGGCGACGAGGATGTTCCCCGGCCCGAAGGTCCGTTCGAGCACCGGCTGCACGCTCGGTGCCCGACCGAGACCGGTGTCGGCGAGGAAGGCGCGCACGTCGTCGTAGGTCGTCAGCAGGTGGGCGTTCAGCGCAGGGACGAACACGCAGGGCGCCTCGGCCCGCATCCGTGCGTAGTGCGGGTACGGGTCGGCTTCGAGCGCGGCGACGTCGATCGCGTCGACCCAGAGGGTTCCCGACGGGGTGGCCACTCGTCCTCCTCGACGATCGGTAAAAGACACGAATACTTCGATTGCTTCGGCGCATTCTGCGGACGCGCCGAAGCCGTGTCAAGGCCGGTCGCCACGAGGACGGTCCCGATGGGCGAGGACGGTGGCAGTGGCTAGCCGACCATCCGTTCGGCGAGCCGCCACCCGATCAGCTGGGCGCTCACGCTCGTCGCCACCGAGGGGATCCGGGGGATGACCGAGGCGTCGGCGACCCGCAGGTTCGCGAAGCCGCGGACGAGGAGGTCGCGGCCCACGACGGCGTCGGGGCCGTCGCCGAGGGCGCAGGTGCCCACGGGGTGCATGAACGAGCCGGTGAGCTGCGCGATCGCCCCGTCCAGGTCGGCGCCCTCGGCGAGCGGGGCGAGCTCGGTCAGGCCGAACGGCGCCAGAGCGGACCGTGTGGCGACCTCGCGGACGACCTCGACGCCCCGACGAGCCGCGGCGAGGTCCCGATCGTCGGCCAGCAGCGCAGGGTCGATCAGCAGGGCGCCGTCGGGATCGTCGGGGTCGAGCCGGAGCGACCCGCGACTGTGCGGGCCGTAGAGCCCGATCAGGGCACTGGCTCCGTGCTCGACGTCGGGAGCACCGAACGGGATGTGGCCGAACGCGATCGCGAGGGCTCCCGGGCTCCGCGGGTCGTGGCGCAGGACCAGCTGGGACTCGAAGAACTGCGCGGTGGGCGGCTCGACCGGTTGCTCGCAGCGCCACACCACGGGAACCAGGGGATGGTCGTGCAGGTTCCTGCCGACGCCGCGGAGGTCGTGACGGAGGGGCACGCCCGCCGCGGCCAGCTCGGCACGGGGCCCGATGCCGGAGCGCAGGAGCAGACCGGGCGAGTCGATCGCGCCCGCGCACAGGATCACCTCGGCGCCGTCGACCGGCAGCTCGCTGTGCCCGCGATCCCCGGTGCGCAGCTGCAGGGCGTGGACCCGCCCGTCCTCGAACAGGATCCGCTCGACGGTCGAGTCGCTGCGGATCTCGAGGTTGGGGCGGGCCGTGATCGGGTCGAGGTAGGTGAGGGCCGCGTCCGCCCGGGAGCCCTCGTCGGTCAGCGCGAGATCCATCCACCCCACGCCGTCCTCGTCGGTGTCGTTGAGATCGGCTACGCGCTCGTGCCCGGCCTCGGTGCACGCCTCGACGAACGCGACGGACAACGGGTTGGGTTCCGGGACGGGGCGGTTCAACGCCGGCCCCGTCGCCCCCCGCCGCTGCCCGCCGTCGAGGGCGGCCAGCGCGCCGCGGAGCTGGTCCGCGGACCAGTCCGGGCCCCAGGCGTCGAGGTCGGCCGCCGGCGGGACGGCGTGGATCATCGCGTTGAGCATGGTGGTCCCGCCGAGCAGCCGCCCGCGCGGGTAGTCCAGGACGCGGCCACCGAGAGCGGCCTGCGGGGTGGTGCGGTAGCCGTAGTCGAAGGGGCCACCGAGGGTCTCGGGCCACCGCGCGGGGGTCGCGACGACGTCGGGGCGCAGCCGGGGACCGGCCTCGAGGACGAGCACGGACATGGTCGGATCGGCGGTGAGGCGGTGGGCCAGTGCCGCACCGGCGGCGCCGGAACCGACGACGATGACGTTCGGGCGCAAGGGGACTCCTCAGGGTCGAGCGGTGGGTGCCGGCTTCACGTCGAGGTGCACCGCCGGTGCTGGACCGACGGCGCTGCGTCGGGTCGGGTGGCCCGTACGGGCGCGGTCGTCGACGTCGGCACGGCGGCGATGACGAGCGCGCCGAGGACGGCGGGGGCGGCGAACGCGTAGAACAGGGTCGCCGTGGGGAGGTCGGCCGAGAGCAGGGCCGCGCCGTACAGCGGCCCGAGGATGCCGCCGAGCCGCCCCGCCGACAGGGCGGTGCCGATCGCCGTGGCCCGGACCTGGACGGGGTAGTGGCTCGCGATGAAGACGTTGATCAGGATCTGCGTCCCCACCGTCCCGACCCCGGCGATGACCACGGCGGCGTAGAGGAGGGGCCCGGGCAGCGGCTGGCTGAGCACGGCGATGCTGAGCGCCGCGAGCAGGAACGAGCCGACGGTGGTCGGGCGCGAGCCGATCCGGTCGGCGATCCGACCGACGACGAGCGGGCCGAGAGCCGTGCCGACGTTGAGGACGATCAGGAACGTCAGGGCCGAGCCGAGCTCGTAACCCGCCGAGCGCATCAGCTGTGGCAGCCAGGTGTAGAGGCCGAACACGACGAGCAGGGACACGAACGTCGCCAGGCAGAACAGTGCGGTGGTCCGGCGGTGGGTGCGGGAGAAGACCACGCGGAGCAGTCCGACGGTGCGCTCGACGGCGGTGGGCGCGTCCGCCTCCGGTGCGGCGAGCGCCGGATCGAGGCCCAGCCGGGACGCCCACCGCCGCGCGGTCGCGGTGTCACCGCGCCCGCGGAGGAACACCAGGGACTCCGGCAGGAACCGGACGATCACCGGCAGGGCGACGATCGCGGCGAGGCCGCCGATCAGGTAGACGACCCGGAAGCCGTACTGCGGCCCCAGCAGGCCGGTGACCGCGGCGGCCAGCCCGCCACCGGCGCCGACGCCCGCGAAGGCGACGGCGGTGTCGATGTTCTGCCTCCCGGGGGCGGAGTACTCGTACACCAGCGCGGCGATGGAGGGCAGCACCCCGCCCGCGCCGAGGCCGACCAGCAGCCGGCCGATCCCGAACAGCGGGATCCCGGGGGCCACCGCGCAGAGCACCATCGCCACCGAGAACACGGCGGTGCTGACCAGGATCAGGCGGCGGCGACCCAGCCGGTCGGTCAGCAGTCCGACGACGACCGCACCGAGGAGCATGCCGACGGGCGTCAGGGCGCCCAGCAGCCCGGCCTGCGCGATGTCGACGCCCCAGGTCGCGTCGGCGAGCAGCAACGGCACGGAGGCGCCGAAGGCGATGACGTCGTACCCCTCGAAGGTCATGCAGAGCAGGCACAGCAGGAGCACGGAGCGCGGGGTCCGGTGGATCCGAGGTGCGGTCACGGCGTCGTGGCCTTCCGGGAGGAGCGGCGGAGGAGCCCGGAGCGAGCTCCACGCTTGACAGTCTTACGTCAATGACGAATCTTAACCATAGACGTCAAACCCTGCGACGACGAGGACTTCCCATGACGACGATCGGTGCGAACCCCGCGGGAAACTGGATCGACGGGCGGTGGGACACGGACGGACCGGTCCACCGGTCGATCGACCCGTCGACCGGCGAGGTCGTCGGGACCTTCCACTCGGCAGGCCGCGCGCAGGCGGAGGCGGCGATCGCCGCCGCGCGCACGGCCTTCGACAGCACCGGGTGGTCCCGGGCCGCCGCCCCCCGGGCCAGGGCGCTGCACGACCTCGCGGACGCCCTGGCCGCCCGGGCGGACGACCTGGCGGCGATGCTCTCGCGGGAGAACGGGAAGCTGCGGAACGAGACCGCGTGGGAGGTCGCCCTCGCCGTGGACTGGCTGCGCTACAGCGCCGCATCCGCGCTGACCCAGATCGCCGGACGGGCCGCCGAGCCCGTGCCGGGCACCTACTTCCACTCGGTGCCGGAGGCCGCCGGCGTCGCGGGGGTCATCTCCCCGTGGAACTCGCCGATCGTGCTGACCGCTCGGGCGATCGGACCGGCGCTCGGCGCAGGCTGCACGGTGGTGGTCAAGCTCCCCGGCCAGACCGCACTGACCAACGCCCTGCTCGGAGAGGTCGTCGAGGCCACCCCCTCGATCCCCGCCGGCGTGCTGAACCTGCTCACCGAGGCGGGCAACGAGGCCGCTCCGGCGCTCGTCTCCTCGCCTGCCGTGGACGTCCTGAGCTACACGGGCAGCACCGCCGTGGGACGCGTCATCGCCGCCGCCGCGGCACCGACGGTCAAGCGGCTCGGCCTCGAGCTCGGCGGCAAGACGCCGCTGATCGTCTTCGACGACGCGCCGATCGACGCCGTCCTGCCCGCCCTGGTCGGGGCGTGCACCGTGATGAACGGGCAGTTCTGCGTGACCGGCTCCCGGGTGCTGGTGCACCGGGCGGTGGCCGACGAGGTGCGCACGAAGCTCTCCGCAGCCCTGGAGGCCGTCCGGGTGGGGCCCGCGGACGACCCGGCGAGCCAGCTCGGTCCGCTGATCGACACCGCGGCCGTCGACCGGGTGGACCGCCTGGTCGAGGAGGCGGGCGCCTACGGGAAGGTGCTCGTGCGCGGGGGCAGGCCCGTGGAACCCGAGCTCGCCGCCGGAGCCTTCTACCGGCCGAGCCTGGTCGAGATCGACGACCTGGACGTCCCGCTGGTGCAGGAGGAGGTCTTCGGTCCGGTCCAGACCTTCGAGGTGTTCGACGACGAGGCCGACGCGATCCGTCGCGCGAACGCGACCGAGTTCGGGCTGGGAGCCTCGGTCTTCACCGGGAGCGACCTGCGGGCACGCCGGGTCGGCCGGGAGATCCGGGCGGGCCTGGTCTGGATCAACACCTGGGGAGTCCTGACCGAGCACTTCGAGGAGGCGGGGGTCAAGCAGAGCGGGTACGGCAAGCTCTGCGGGCCCGCCGCGATCGAGGAGTTCCAGAACCTGAAGGTGTACGCGACCGCGGCCCCGCCGGCCCAGTAGGGCGCCCTGCCTATCCTTGTCCACATGGCGCAACCGAAGAATCCCGAACGTTCGGGGAGGACGGGCGCGCCGACGCACCGGCGCGGGCTCGTGGAGAACGAGATCTACGAGCACGCCACCCGGCTGTTCGCCGAGAAGGGTTTCGCGAGCACCACGCTGCAGGACATCGCCGACGCGCTGGGGGTGACCCGACCCGCCGTCTACTACTACTTCAAGACGAAGGAGGAGATCCTCGCCCGGCTCGTCGGCGAGATCACCCAGGCCGCCGCGACGGACCTGGGTGAGATGACCGGGCGCGCGGACGTCTCACCGACCGAGCGCCTGAAGGCCATCACCCGGTTGAACGTGACCCGGATCGGGGGCCAGGCGGCGCGGTTCCGGCTCCTGATCAAGTCCGAGTCCGAGCTGCCCGACGACATCGCCCATGCCCACCGGGAGGCGCGCCGCCAGGTGCTGGCGGCCTTCGTCCGGGTCGTGCGGGAGGGGGTCGAGAGGGGCGACTTCCGTCCGATCGACCCCCGGACGGGGGCACTCGGGGTGATCGGCCTCTGCAACTGGGTCGCGTGGTGGTACCAGGAGGGCGACGACATCGAGGCGCTGGCCGACAACCTCGCGGAGATGGCGGTGTCCAGCCTGCGTCGCACCGACGAGCGGCTGCCGCCGGCGCGGGGGACCGACGGTGCCCTCGCGCTGCTGCGCGAGGACATCGACCACCTGGAACAGCTGCTCGCCGCCGAGCGGCGAGGTGCCCACGGCCCCGTCGATCCGGCCTGAGCCCGTTCCGGGGAGCTGCCCCTCGGCGCGACGGCCGGGCGGCCCAGCGCGGCCGCGACCAGGTCCCAGGTGTGGGCGTTGAGCCCACCCCCGTGGACGAGGACGATCTCCGGTTCCCCGTTCCCGTACCGCAGGGCGCTGACCCGTCCGTGGACCGCCCAACCAGGTGGCGCAGCTCGGACACGGTGCTCCCCCTCAGACGGTGGCCGCGGCGCGGGAGCCGAGCAGGCTGCCCGCCCCGGGGAGGACGGGGGTGAGGCCGAGGGCGCGCAGCACGCTCGAGGCGCCTGCGGTCGCCGCGGACAGCACCGGGATCCCGAACTCCTCCTCGGCCGGGGCGATCAGGTCCGACGACGGCATCTGGACGCAGCAGGACAGCACCAGGGCGTCGACGTCGCGCAGGTCCAGGGAGCGAGCGGCCGCCATGACGTCACCGCCCGGGATGCAGCCGACCGCGGTGTTGTCGCCGACCCCCAGCGTGCGCCAGTCGCCTGGATTGACATGAACATAAGAGATTCTACATTATGGTAAGTAGCAGTCGAGCGAAGGAGGACCCGGGGTGAGCGAACGGCGAGTGGCCGTCATCGGGGGCGGTCCGGGCGGGCTCTACGCCGCTGCCCTGATCGGTCTCGCGTGCCCGGACCGGCAGGTCACGGTGTACGAGCACAACGCCGACGGGCAGACGTTCGGGTTCGGTGTCGGTCTGACGGCGAGCACGCTGGGCAGCCTGGACGCCGCGGACCCGGTGTCGGCGGCGGCGATCCGGCGGGCCGGGCATCCCGGGCGCGGGATGGACCTGCGAGTGGGTGAGGGGGTCGTCCTCGACGGCGCCGACAACATCGCCATCGGGCGCGCGACCCTGCTGTCGATCCTGCGTGAGCGCGCCCTCGCGCTCGGGGCCCGCATCGAGGACGCCCACGTCGAGGCCTCGGACCTGGACGACGCGCTCGTGATCGCCGCCGACGGCGTGCGCAGCGCCACCCGCGAGAAGCTCTCGGCCGAGTTCGACGCCCGCGTCGAGGTGGACGACGCGCTGTACCTGTGGGCGGGAGCCGACTTCGCGCTCGACCGGGCGACCTTCCTGCCGGCGCGGACCCCGGACGGGGTGTTCGTCGTCCACGCCTACCCCTACAGCCCCGACCGGAGCACGTTCCTGATCGAGACCGACGACGGGACGTGGCGACGGGCCGGGCTCGACGTCACGGATGCCCGCACCCCCGAAGGGGCCTCCGACGAGGAGAGCCTCGACCGCCTCTCCGCGGTGTTCGGCGACATCCTCGGCGGGCGCAGGCTGCTCGGGAACCGCACCCGCTGGCAGCGCTTCGCCACCATCAGCTGCGGCCGCTGGTCGCACGGTGACGTGGTGCTGCTCGGGGACGCCGCGCACACCGCCCACTACTCCATCGGCTCGGGCACCAAGCTCGCCATGGAGGACGCGATCTCCCTGGCCGCGGCGCTGCGCGACACCTCGGACGATGCCGCAGCCGCGGCCCGCTACGAGCAGGAGCGCAGGCCACGGGTGGAGCGCTTCCAGCGCATCGCCGGGCACAGCCACGTCTGGTGGAAGGCCTTCCCCCGCCGCCTGGACCTGCCGGCGCCGATGCTCATGACATCGTTCATGACCCGGGCCGGGAACATCACCGCGGACGCCTTCGCCGCGGTCCACCCGGAGGTCGTCGCGGACGCGGTCGGGGTGCTCATCGGCACCCGCCCGACCGACGAGCAGGCGCGCGACCCGCACACGCTCGGCGAGCTGGTCCTGGCCGGCCGGACCGCGGAGCCGGGTCCGGACACCACCGTGCTCGCCACCGGACCCCTCGACGCCTGGGGACCGGCGGGTGACGCCGTGGTCGAGCAGGCGCGCGGGCGCACCGAGCTCTGGCTCGACGGCGAGGACGACGGGCGGGAGGCCGTCCTGGCCCGCTGCGCCCTGTCCGAACGGCTCCGGCTCGACCTCGGTGCCGTCGTCGGGATCGACGTCCCCCGAGCGGCGCGCGCCGACGCCGTCGGCGCGCTGCTCGCGGGCCGTGTCGACCGCGTCCGCTTCCGCTGACCCGCACCGATCCGAGGAGATCACCATGGCTCGACACCCCGAGCTCGTCGACCGCTACCGGCGCACCGGCGCCCGGCGCCCGGAGACCCTCGCGAACCTGTGGCAGCGCGTCGCCGACGCCCATCCGGAGCGGGAGGCCGTCGTGGCCCCCGACGGCCGGATGACCTACGCCGAGCTGGCGGTCGCGTCCGACCGGATCGCCGTGGGACTGCGCGAGTCGGGCCTGCTCCCCGGGGAGCGGGTGCTCGTGCAGAGCGGGAACTCCGTCGCCACGGCGATGGCGTGGTACGGCATGCTGAAAGCGGGTCTGGTGCCGGTCTGCACCCTGCCCGCGCACCGGCACCACGAGATCGAGGCGGTCGGCCGGAGGGCCGGCGCCGCCGCACACCTCGTCCAGGAGCAGCCCCGGTTCGACGTGCACGGGTTCGCCGCGGAGATGTCCGCGGCCGTCCCCAGTCTGCGGGTCACGCTGACGCTCGGCGCCGGAGCCGGGGCCGCGGGGATCCGGATCGAGGACCTCGCCGCGGCGGGGGACCCGCACACCGCCCGCGCCGGGGTGACGGAGGTCCAGGCCGGGCTGGACCCGGACGGCATCGCGGTCCTGCAGCTGTCCGGCGGGACCACCGGCACGCCGAAGCTGATCCCGCGTCGGCACCACGAGTACTGGTACAACGCCGAGCGGTACGCCGCGGTACTGGGCTGGGACGCCCACGTCCGGGTCGCCCACCTGATGCCGATCGTGCACAACGCCGGGATCGTCTGCGGCCTGCACGCCCCGCACAGCGTCGGCGGCACGGCGGTCCTGCTGCCGCCGGACCCGGACGTCGTCCTGCCCGCCGTGGCGGCGGAACGGGTCACCGACCTCATCGCGGGCACGCCGATGGCGGCGCTGGCCCGGTCGCTCGTCGGGCAGGGGCGACACCTCGAGCGCATCGTCATCGCCGGGTCCAAGCCGCCCGAGGGCATGTTCGAGCTGTTCGAGTCGGCGGGTGTCTGGGTGGGCCAGCTCTACGGCATGGCCGAGGGGTTCTTCACCGTCACCCCGCTCGACGCGCCCCGAGCGGTCCGACGCTGGTCGGTGGGCGTGCCGATCAGCGAGTCCGACGAGGCCGCGATCCTGGGGCCGGGCACCGAGACCGAGGTGCCGGACGGCGAGGTCGGCGAGATGTGCGTGCGGGGGCCCTACACCGTCACCGGGTACTTCGACGCGCGGCCCGGCGACGAGGCGGCGGAGACCACGGCGCACAACGCGAGGGCCTTCACCTCCGAGGGCTACTACCGCACCGGCGACCTCGGCATGGTGCGGATCGAGGACGGCCACCGGTGCTACTCCATCGAGGGCCGGATCAAGGACGTCATCGACCGCGGCGGCGAGAAGATCAGCGTCGACGAGCTCGAGGCGCTGCTCGCGGGCCACCCGCGGATCGCGGAGGTCGCGGTCGTCGCCATGCCCGACCCGCGGTTGGGGGAACGGGGCTGCGCCTTCGTCGTCCCGCGTGCGGGGGAGATCCTCGCCCTGCCCGACGTCCAGGAGTACCTGGCCGGTCGCGGAGTCGCCAAGTTCAAGTGGCCGGAGCGGGTGGAGCTGGTCGACGCACTGCCGCGCACGGCCGTCGGGAAGATCGACAAGAACGCGATGCGCGCCGCCGTCGCGGGACTGGTCGAGGCACAGGCGGCCGGGAGGTGACCGGTCCGCCGCCGCAGCGCGGTCCCGGTCACGGGGTCGGCGCGGGCTCCGTCCGCGGGCGCGGTTCGACCGTGACGGGCAGTTCCTGCAGGCCGCGGAGCACCGGGTTGTAGTGCCGGACCGGCTCGCCCGCCGGTGCGAACCGGGCGACCCGCCCCGCGAGCGCCTGCACGATCGCGCGCGCCTCCAGACGCGCGAGCCCCTGGCCCGCGCACCCGTGCACGCCGTTGCCGAAGGCCAGGTGGTCGAGGGCGCCGCGGTGCAGGTCGAACCGGTCGGGGTCGGCGAACCGCCGCTCGTCGCGGTTGGCGGACCCGAAGTGCAGGCACACCCGGCTGTCGGCGGGGATCGTCGTCCCGTCGATCTCGACCTCGCACGTCGTCTCGCGGAAGAACGCCTGCACCGGTGCCTCGAGCCGGAGCGTCTCCTCGAACGCGGCCCTGCCGAGTCGGGGGTCCTCGCGGATCTCGTCCCAGACGTCCGGGCGCTCGGCGAAGATCCGCAGCATCGACCCGATCCCGTTGACCGTCGTGTCCATGCCGGCGACCAGGAAGGCGCGCATGAGCGGGAACGCCTTGTCGGCCGGGATCCGGCCCTCGTCGACGGCGTCGAGCACGGCGGCTCCCCAGCTGCCCTCGCGGAGCCGGTCGCGGGTCCCCACCTGCGCGATCCACTCGAGGAACGAGAAGAGGAACGGCAGGCGCCCCTCCAGCTCCGGCGTGAGCGGCCCGAACGTGGCGAAGGCTGCGTCCGCTCCGGGGATCAGGTTCTCGCGCCCCTCCTGGGGGACCCCGATCAGGTCGGCCACGACCTCGACCGGGAACCGCTGCGCCAGCGCGGGGACGGCGTCGAACGTCCCGAGCGGCACGACCGCGTCCACGAGCTCGACCGCCCGCTGCTCGATCGCGCCGCGCATCCTGTTGACCCCGCGCGGTCCGACCTGCTCCGACAGCACCGAGCGGAGCAGGTCGTGGTCGGGCGGGTCCGAGCTGAGGAGCCCGCCGAGCGAACCGGCGTTGAGCCGGGCCTCCAGCCCGGTCCCGCGGGCCGAGCTGAACGTCCGCCAGTCGCCCAGCGCGGCCCGGACGTCGGCGTGGCGGGACAGGAGGTAGTAGTCGTGCTCCCGCATGTGGACGGCGCCGCCGAGGTCGCGGAGCTCCCGCAGGACCGGGTACGGGTCCTCGAGGAGGTCGTGACCGAACAGGTCGACGTCCGAGGTGGGCTGGCTGCGTGTTCGACTCATCCCGGGTCTCCTGGTGGGCGGTGGTGGCAGGGTGGCCGGCGCCTCAGGAGAGCGTCGCCGCCCACTCCACGACGACCTTCGTGAACAGCTCGGGATCGAACTGGTGCATCATGTGCATCGCCGTCGGGTGGTCCTGGTAGTCGCACCGCTGGCCGGCCGCCTCGATGAGCTGCTTGGCGCGCATCGCCTGGGCGTCGGTCAGGGCCCCGAAGGCGACGTCGGTCGTCGGGACCACCGCGCGCATGTGGTGGGTGAGCAGCACCGGCGTCTTCGCCTGCGACAGCATGACGTCGTGGGGGCAGTTCAGCGCGACCGTCCCCTCGACGAACGCGCGCGCCCACTCGGGGTCGTACTCCTTCATGTTCTGCGGCGGCTGCGCCGGGTCGGGCACCATGGCCTTCACCGCGTCCGCGATCGGGGAGTTCGCGCTCGCCTCCACGAAGCCGTGCCAGTCGCCGACCGACCACTGGTCGCCGAGGTACCGGTTCCACAGCTCGAACAGCGTGCCGGCCATGTGCTGGCGGATGCTGTGGCCGAACGCCGGGACCAGCTCGGAGGAGAAGAGCGGGGCGTCCTCGACGACGGCTCCGCGGATCTGGCCCGGCATGGCGTACGCCGACAGCCACGCCGCCATCACGCCGCCGGACGAGCAGCCGGAGACGATGGTCGGCCGGCCGATGGCGAGCGCGATGAACCGGACGAGATCGCTGCCGAAGTTGTCGAGGCTGTAGCGGCGCGGGGTCCACGAGCTGCGTCCCTGCCCCCGCATGTCGACGGCGAAGACGTGGAAGTGCTCGGCGAGCATCCCGATCGACGGTTCGTAGCTCCACCACGAACCGGTCTGCTCCGGGACGAGCAGCAGCGCGGGGCTGTCGGGGGAGCCCGCCTCCGCGTAGTTCATGGTGATCTCGCCGAGGTCGACCTGCTTCTCGGCGAAGGCGTGCGGGACGAAGGTGTCGTCGGACGGGACGTGGGTCATCGTGCGTTCTCCTTTGAACGGTCTTCCGTGCGTCGTCGGTCGTCGGCCTCGGCCGCATCCCACCGCGCGGCGAGCCCGACGTACTCGGTGATCAGCTCGGGGCGGTCGACCGCGCCGTCGCTCATCACGTCCTCGGGGCGCGCGCCCTGCAGGATCCGCTTGATCGGCACCTCCAGCTTCTTCCCGGTCCTGGTGTGCGGGATGGCGGCCACGACGTGGAACTCGTCGGGCACGTGCCGCGGCGACCCCTCGGTGCGCAGCCTGTGCCGCAGGACGTCGATCGCCTGCTCGTCGAGGACCTGACCGGGGTGCGGCACCAGGAACATCGGCATCCGGTACGTCCCGTCGCCGCGCTCGACGCCGACGACCAGCGCCTCGGCCACCCCGCCCGGCCCCTCGACGATCTGGTACAGGTCGGCCGAGCCGATCCGCACGCCGTTGCGGTTGAGGGTCGCGTCGGAGCGCCCGTGCACGACGAACGAGCCGCGGGCGGTGTGGGTGGCCCAGTCGCCGTGGCGCCAGACCCCCGGGAAGGTGTCGAAGTAGGCGGCGCGGTACCGGGAGCCGTCGGGGTCGTCCCAGAAGGCGACCGGCATGCTCGGCATCGGGAGCGTGACGACCAGCTCGCCCACGGCGTCGCGCACGGGCCTGCCGCTCCCGTCGACGGCCGCCGCCGCCGTGCCCAGCACCGGGCCGGAGATCTCGCCGGGCACGACCGGGAGCGGCGGCGCGCCGCTGACGAACGCGGCGACGACGTCGGTGCCGCCGCTGCTCGAGATCACCGGCACGGACGGCGAGACGGCCTCGCGCACCCAGGCGTTCAGCCCGGCGGGTGCGGGCGCTCCGCTGACCATGATCCGCGCGAGCCGCGGGAACCCGTGGCGCTCGCCCGGCCGCAGGCCCTGCGACGAGCAGGCCAGCAGGTGCCCGGGGCTGGTGCCGAACACGGTGACGCCCTCGTCGGCGACGATCTGCCACAGCCGGTCGGCCGTCGGGAAAGGTGGGGCTGCCCTCGTACGTCACGGCGGTGACGCCCGAGAGCAGGCTGGAGACGACGCTGTTCCACAGCATCCAGTTGGTCGTGGTGTACCAGAAGAAGGTGTCGCCCGGCCCCAGGTCGTTCTGCAGCGCGGTGGAGGCGAGGCTCATCGCGACCACGCCGCCGTGGCCGTGCACGATCCCCTTCGGGACGCCGGTCGTGCCGGAGGAGAACAGGACCCACAGCGGGTGGTCGGCGGGCACCTGCTCGGTGACGAGCTCCGCCGTCGAGTCCGGGGAGCAGACGTCGCCCCAGCGCTCGTGGGGCACGGGGCCGAAGGCGCCCGGCCCGACGTCGAGCCCGGGCCGCGACACGGTGACCACTGCGCGCACCCCGAGCTCCTCGACGAGCGCGGCGACCTCCGTGCGCCGGTCGTGCACCTTCCCGGCGAAGGCGTACGCGGTGGCGGCCACCAGCACGGCGGGCTCGAGCTGCCGCAGCCTGCCCGCCGCGGCCGGGACCCCGTAGTCCGGCGCGCATCCCGCCCAGACCGCCCCGAGCGCCGCCGTGGCGAGGAACGCGACGACGGACTCCTGCGCGTTGGGCAGGTAGCCGACGACCCGGTCGCCCTTCCGGACGCCGAGGCGCCGCAGCGCCGACGCGACGCCGGCCACGGCCGACCGCAGCTGCGACCAGCTCAGCTCGGTGCGTCCGCCGTCCTCGGCGATCGAGACGAGCGCGGCGCCGGGCCGGTCGGCGAACCGCAGCACCTGGTCGACGTAGTTGAGGCGGGCGCCGTCGAACCACCGGGCTCCGGGCATCGTGCGGCGGTCGAGGACCGACCGGTACGGCACCGACGCGACGACGCCGAGCTGGTCCCAGACCTCCGCCCAGAACTGCTCCGGTTCGGTGACGGACCACTCGTGCAGCTGCCAGTAGTCGTCCAGGACGATGCCGTGCCGCCGGGCGGCCCGGGCGCCGAACTCCCCGATCCTCGTGCCGCGGGCCAACGGTGCCTCGGCGAGTCCCTCGGGTGCCACGGGTCCGCTCATGACGAGTGCGCGCCCGCCATCAGCGCGGCCAGGTCGTCCGGGCGCAGGAAGGACGCCGGCGGCGGCGGGCCCCACTCGTACAGCGCCCGCACCCCCTCCCACACCTCGGGCTTCCACAGGGCGTCGTCCACGATGCAGTCGATGTCGGAGCTGTACTCGGAGAAGTTGCCGGCCGGGTCCCTGAGGTACCAGAAGAAGTTCGAGCCGACGGCGTGGCGTCCGAGGCCCCAGACGTGGCGCGCGGGGTCGGCGGCGAGCATGGAACGGGCTCCGCGGCCGATCTCGTCGACGTCGTCGACCATCCACGACGTGTGGTGGAGGAACGACACCGGTGCCTTCTGCACGAGGAGGTTGTGGTGGTCGGTCGAGCACCGCAGGAACGCCGCGACGTCGGACACGCGATCACTAGTCCGGAACCCGATGCCCTCGACGAAGAACCGCTCGGTCGCGGCGTAGTCGGTCGTGCCCACGACGACGTGGCCCAGCTTGCGCGGCCTGACGGGCCCCTCGCGCAGGACGGCCTCCGCACGCGCGTTCGTGCGCACGGGTCGCCCCGGCGCGTTGTAGTGCTGCGCCGGAGCGGGCGCGGACTCGATGCGGCCGGCGATCGAGACGTGGACCACGACACCGGTCCCCGGGTCGACGGCGGAGATCCGTCCTCCGGTCCGTTCGAAGGCCACCCCGATCCGCCGCAGGTTGCCGGCGACCCGGTCCAGGTCGTCGGGGTCGTCGGCACCGACACCGAGGTCCAGGAGCCGTCGCACGTCCGTGCGCCGGAGCGCGAGCTGCTCGCCACCGTCCTGCGTGCCGAAGCGCGCCACCGGGTCGCCGGCGTCCGCCGCGATCCGCGTCAGCCCGAACTCGGAGTAGTACCGGGCCGTCGCTGCGACGTCGGGGACGCCGATGGTGATGCCGGTCAGTCGGTGCAGTGCCATGGCGGTCCCTGTCCTCGCTCGGTCGGTCGGTCGGGCTCTACGTGGCCTGCACGCACACCTGGCGCAGGCTGCCGATCCCACCGATGGTGGTCTCGACGACGTCGCCCTCCGCGAGGAACCACGGCGGCTTCCGCGCTCCGCCGACCCCCGCCGGCGTGCCCGTGAAGATCACGTCGCCGGGGAACAGCTCCAGCACCGACGACAGGTGCGCGACGAGCGCGGGCACGGAGAAGACCAGCTGCCCGGTCGAGCTCGACTGGACGGTCCGGCCGTTGACCGTGCACGCGATCGGGATCCGGTCGCGGTCCGCGAGCTCGTCCGGGGTGACGAGCCAGGGACCCTGCGGGGCGAAGCCGGCGAAGGACTTGCCGAGCGAGAACTGCGGCGCCGGGCCGGCGAGCTGGACCGTCCGCTCGGAGAAGTCCTGTCCGACGGTCAGCCCGGCGACGTGCGACCACGCGTCCTCGATCGCGACGTCGCGGGCGGCCCTCCCGATCACGACGACGAGCTCCGCCTCCCAGTCGACGGTCTCCCCGGCCAGCACGAGGTCCCCCACCGGCCCGGCGAAGCTGCCGACGAACTTCGTGAAGACCGTCGGCGCCTCGGGGAGGGTGAGACCCGACTCGACGACGTGGTCCCGGTAGTTGAGCCCGATGGCGAACACCTGCCGCGGGGCGGGTGACGGCGCATCGAGCTCGGCGAGCTCGACCCCGTCGCCGTGGGCCGGGTAGTCGACGTCGGCCGTCGCGTGCCAGCGGACCACCTCGTCCCAGGCGTCGAAGACGTCCCGCGGGTCGGGGCCGAACCGTCCGCCGCTCGCCGTGGCGAGGTCGATCACCGCGGTGGCGTCGGGCGACACCAGAACCGCTCGTCCCGCTCTCGAACCGACGCGCATCCGTGCCTGCCTCTCGTCCGGTGTGGCGCCCACGCAACCACGGTGACGTTCGGCAAGTCAATGCTATTTCGAAATTCGGTGAGCACGTCGGTCGGCGGCGATGTTTCGACATCATCGACTACAGTGCGTCGCATGGCACGGGCGAGCTCCGGCTCCGACACGAGGGCGGGCGCGGTGCTGCGCCGGTTGCGCGGGGACATCCTCAACGGACGCCTCGCGCCGGGGTCGAAGCTCGGTTTCGCCGAGCTGGGCGAGCGCTACGAGGTCAGCACCGGGGTGCTCCGCGAGGTGCTGCCCCGCCTGGTCGAGCAGGGTCTGGCGACCTCGGAGGCCCAGCTGGGCTTCCGCGTCGTCGACGTGTCGGTCGACAAGCTCATGCAGCTCACCGACGCGCGGGTCGTGCTCGAGAGCATCGTGATCAGGGACGCGATCGCCACGGGCGACATCGCCTGGGAGTCCGAGGTCGTGGCGAGGCACCACACCCTGGAGCGGGTCGGGCGCACGGTCACCGGCGACGAGGTCTCCGACGCCTGGCACGCGGCGCACGAGGCCTTCCACCTCGCGATCCTCGCCGGCTGCGGCAACAGCTACCTCTACGGAGCCGCCGCGCGCCTGCGGTCGATCTCGGTGGTCTACCGGTGCTGGTCCACAGCGGAGCACCGTCGGACGCACCGTGACGTCGAGGGCGAGCACCGCGCGATCATGCAGGCCACGATCGGGCGTGACGCCGATCTGGCGGTCCGCCTCGGCGAGCGCCACATCCGCCTCACCACCGAGCTGCTGATCGCGTCCCGGCCGGCCGCTGCGCCGGTCTGACCGGGTCGCGCCCGCGCACCGCGCGGGCGATGGCGAGCGTCGCGGTGCGGATCGCGACCCGGTGGGCGATCTGCGTCCCGTCCGGACCGGGGGCCACCAGCGAGATCGCGCCGATCACCGTTCCCGCAGCGCCCGGGATCGGGGCGGCGACCGTGGAGATGACGTCCGGGCCACCCGTCACGGGGTTGGAGGCGGTGAGGGCGCAGACACCTTCCCTGCGGACCATCGCCAGGAGGTCCCGCAGCCGGTCCGGTTCCGCGGCCCGGGCCAGGCACCCCTGCCGCACGTCGTCGGGCGCGCCGGAAAGCAGCGCGATCCCGATGCCGGTCTCGCCGAGGGGGATCCGGCCCCCGACCCGGTACTTGACCGGCGTCGCGTCCGCGGCGCTGAGCCGCTCGACCAGCACGCCCTCGTCGCCCTCCCGCACCGCCAGCAGGATGTGCTGGCGGGTGACGTGGTGCAGGTCCTCCATCACCGGCAGCGCCGCGGCACGGAGCCCGTGCCCGCGGGGCGCCAACGAGGCGATCTCGAGCAGCCCGAGCCCGACGACGAACTCGCCGTCCTCGCGACGCTCGAGCGCCCCGACGTGCACGAGCTGGCCCGCGATCCGCAGCACCGTGCTCTTCGGCAGGCCGGAGCGCGCGGCGAGCGCCTGCAGCGAGAGGCTCTCACCGGCGGCGGCGAAGGTCCGCAGCAACCGGAACGCCCGGTCGACGATCGGCTCGCCGACGGGCGGGCGCCCCGACGGTCGCGGAGCGCTCTCCGTGCCACTCATCGGAATCTCCCGCGCGGGTGAGCCATGGCGCGCCGATCCTACGCAGGTGCCCGACTCGCCGAGCCCGACCTCGAACGCCCCGGTCCTGATCGCCGGAGGCGGCCCCGCCGGGCTCGCCACGGCCGCGGAGCTGGCGCACCACGGCATCCGCTCGGTCCTGGTCGAGCCGCGCGCAGCCGTCTCCCACTCGCGGCCGCGCGCCAAGACGACGAGCGCCCGCACCATGGAGATCCTCCGCCGGTGGGGGGTCGCGGACACCCTGCGCGAGCGGGCGCCGCTCACGCCGGCGTGGTCCCGGACGGTGGTGTTCTGCGAGACCCTCGACGGCGAGGTCGTCACCCGCTTCGACGACGTCTTCGGGCTGCGCGCCGAGCCGGGCGACCTCGTCGCCGAAGGGGGACAGCAGGTGGCGCAGCCCGTCGTCGAGGAGGTGCTGCGCGAGCACCTGCTCTCGACCGGGCTCGTCGACCTGCGGCTCGGCGAGCGGGTCACGGCGCTGCGCGCGACCGGCGACGCGGTCACCTGCGAGATCGAGCGCGCGGACGGATCGACCTACCGGGCCGGGGCGTCGTACGTCGTCGGCTGCGACGGCGCGAAGGGCGTCACGCGCGACGCCATCGGCGCCACGCTGGTGGGGTCGTCGGCGACCCGCTCGAACCTGAACACCGTCTTCCGCGCTCCCGGGCTGCGCCCCGCGATGGGCGACGCCGTCCACTACTGGGTGATCGGCCCGGAGGTGAAGGCGACCATGGGCCGGCTCGACCTCGAGGGGACCTGGTGGGCGGGGCTCGGCGGGGTCGACGCCACGTGCACCCCGGAGCGCGCGGTGGAGCTGATCTCCGCCCTGACCGGGCAGCCGGGAACCGACATCGAGCTCCTCGCCACCGACCCCTGGGTCCCGCGGGCGCTGATCGCGGACCGGTGGGCCGCCGGCCGTGTCTTCCTCGCGGGCGAGAGCGCGCACGTGAACCCGCCGTTCGGGGGCCACGGCTTCAACACCTGTGTCGGCGACGCGGTCAACATCGGCTGGAAGCTCGCCGCCGTCCTGCACGGCTGGGCCGATCCCGGACTCCTCGACTCCTACGAGGTCGAGCGGCGGGACGTCGCGCAGCGCACGATCGACTCCGCGGTGCGCAACATGGCGTCGTCCGGCGCCGGGATCGCACGGACCGCCGAGCGCATCCAGGAGACCAAGTTCGAGGAGTTCCACTCGCTGGGCCTGGTGCTCGGCTACACCTACCACGGCTCGCCCGCGGTCGTCGGCGCCGGCGACGCCCCGCCGGTCGACGTGGTGACCTACACCCCGTCGACGACGCCCGGCTCCCGCCTGCCGCACACCTGGATCGGACCGGGCCACTCGCTCTTCGACGACCTCGGCCGCGGGTTCACGCTCCTCTGCCCGCCGGGAGCCGACCCCGCCGACGCCACGACGTTCGCGGCCGGGGCAGCGGTGCTGCGCGTCCCGCTCACCGTGCTGCCCGCCCCCACCGCGCTGGCGCACGAGCCGTACCTCCTGGTCCGCCCCGACCAGCACATCGCCTGGCGCGGCGAGCAGCCGGACGCCTCCGTGCTCACGCGCGTGCTCGGCCGGCCCCCGGCCACCGCGCAGAGGAGCTGATCCCGTGTCCGTCAGGAGACGCCGCGGAAGAAGGTGCGGATGTCCTCCGCGAGCAGCTCCGGCACCTCCATCGCGGGGAAGTGGCCGCCCTCGGTGAACTCGCTCCAGTGGTCGGCCGCCTTCCCCGGGTCCATCGCGCGGCGCAGGAGCGGATGGGCGTCGAACACGGCGTACCCGTACGGCACGCCGGACGGCATGAGGATGTCGAGCCCGGAGTGCTCGGACTCGTAGTAGAACTGCGCGCTCGACGCCCCGCTGCGGGTGAACCAGTACAGGCTGATGGTGGTGAGCAGCTGGTCGCGGTCGACCGACTCGTCCGGCGTCCGGTGGTCCCCGGCGGCCCTGCTCCGGAACTTCTCGGCGATCCACGCGAGCAGGCCGACCGGCGAGTCGGTGAGCGCCGGGCCGATGGTGTCGGGACGGTGGTTCTGCACCTCGAGGTACCCGCGGTCGGCCGCGTCCTCGGCGCGCACCGCCTCGATCCGGGCGATCTCGTCGTCGGACAGGCCGGCCGGGTACGGGAACTTGTCCCCGACCAGCCCGAGCCACCGGGGGTCGGCGCCGAGGTGCGCGCCGATGACGCGCTCCGGGTGCAGCGCGGCGAGGCGGCCGGTGGTACCCGCACCGGCGTCGGTGCCGTGGGCCGCGAACCTCTCGTAGCCCAGCCTCGTCATGATCTCGGCGCAGGCGTCGGTCGTCCGCGCCAGCTCCCAGCCGGTCCCCGACAGCGGGGTGGAGAACCCGAAACCGGGCGGCGACGGGATGACCACGTGGAACGCGTCGGTCAGCAGCGGGACGAGCCGCTGGTACTCGACGAACGAGCCCGGCCAGCCGTGGTTCAGGACCAGCGGGGTGGCCTGCGGGTCGGCCGACCGCACGTGGACGACGTGGAAGGTCTGGCCGTCGACGACCGTCGTGAGCTGCTCGTACGCGTTGAGCTCCGCCTCCTGCGCCCGCCAGTCGAACCCGTCGCGCCAGTACGCGGCGAGCTCCTGGAGGTACGCCTGCGGGATGCCGCGGCTGAAGTCGGTGCGGTCGTCGCGGCCCGGCACGGGGAACGGCCAGCGCGTGTGCGCCAGCCGGTCGCGCAGGTCGTCGACGTCGGCCTGCGGGACGTCGATGCGGAACGGCGTGAGTGCGGTGTCCTCGGTCATGACGACGACGGTGTCAGGAGATGCGGCAGAGAAGCTTCCGCAATGGCTGGGAGGATCGGGCCGTGCTGGAGACCTCCGCCCGCCTGCTCGAACTGCTGTCGCTGCTCCAGCTCCGGCGCGACCGGACGAGCTCCGAGCTCGCCGATCGGCTCGGCGTGAGCACGAGGACCGTGCGCGCCGACGTCGCCAGGCTGCGGTCGCTCGGCTATCCCGTGGACGCGCGTCCCGGCGCCGCGGGCGGGTACCGGCTGGCCGCCGGGACGGCCATGCCGCCGCTCCTGCTCGACGACGACGAGGCCGTCGCCGTCGCCGTCGGACTGGGTGCGGTCGCGACGCAGAGGCTCGGGGTCGAGGAGACCTCGCTGACCGCGCTCGCGAAGCTGGAGCAGGTGCTGCCCGCGCGCCTGCGCCGGCGCGTCGAGGCGGTGCGCGGATCGACGAGCGTCGTCCCCGGGGTCGAGCGGCCGCTCGACCTCTCGGTCCTGGGTGCGGTCGCCGCCGCGGTCCGCGGCCACGAGCGGCTCCGGTTCGGGTACACGAAGTCCGGGGGCGGCGACGGGGCCCGCCACGTCGAACCGCAGCGGCTGGTGTGCTGGGGGCGGCTCTGGTACCTGCTCGCGTGGGACCTCGACCGTGACGACTGGCGGGTCTTCCGCGTCGACCGCATGGTCCCGCACGCACCGACGGGCGCGCGGTTCGCGCCGCGCGCGTTCCCGGAGGACGCCGTCGTCGCGTACGTCGTCGGACGCGTCAGCACGGCGGCGTGGACGTACCGCGCCCGGGTGCTCGTGCACGCCCCCGCCGCCGAGGTCGCCGCGACGATCCCCGCCGTGGTCGACGTCGAGGTGGTCGACGCGTCCACCTGCCGTGTCGAGCTGGGTGCCGGCGACCCGGATCGGCTCGCGCTGGTGCTGGCGCAGCTCGGCGTCGACGTCGAGGTGGTCGACGGGGACGAGCTCGCGGCGGCGTTCGACCGCCTCGCGACGAGGTTCCGCCGCGCGGCGGGTGGCACGACCGCGACCCGTGCGAGCGGGTCCTCCGCAGCGCACGGGTCGGGGGGACGGCACGGGTCTCGGTGAGGGGCCGCACGACGCCCTACCGCGGCGACTCCTCCACGGCTCGTGCGGGCGTGCGTCCGGCCTGAGCCGACGGGCTCCGCGGGCCGGCGAGGGCGCCGAAGCCCACGGCCAGCAGGACCCAGACGACCACCCCGAGTGCCGGGATGTTGCCGATGTTCGCGATCGGGAACGCCAGGCCGCCGAGACCGATCAGGGCCACCACCCAGCGCGGCGCGACCCGGCGCAGCGCGACCGCGCACAGCAGCAGCACAAGCGGGAACGCGAGCCCGAGGGGCTTGATCAGGACGGCCGCGCCGCCCTGGTCGACCAGGGACACGTCGCCGAGCCCGACGTGGATCGCGTCGAAGCCGTAGGCGACGTTGCCGGCGACCCCGATCGAGCCGACGACCAGCAGCACCGCGGCGATGCCGTCGGACGCCCAGGTCGCGACCCGCACGACGACGAGGGTGAAGGCGAGCGCGCCGAGCACGTGGAAGACCGCGCCGGCGGGGTCGGACTCCCATCCGCCCAGCGCGTACAGGACGGCGGAGACCAGGGAGAGTGCGGGCGCGACGACGAGCGAGGCGGTCAGCAGCCGGTCGACGTGCGAGCCGGGGACGGTGTTCACGGTGGACCTCCAGGGGTGGGGCGGATCGGTACGGCCACGGTGGCCCCCGCGCGCCGGGGCCACATCCGAGCCGACCCGGCGGGATCGCAGGGTTGTCCCGGTTCCGCCGGCTGCGCGCGCGGTGCACCATGCGGCCATGCCCCGGATCCCCGCGCACGTCTCGGGGCCGGCGATCGGCGCCGGCGTCACCGTGCTGGTGGCGGGCGGGTCCGCGCTCGGGTTCCAGCTCGGCAACCTGCACAACGGACTGCTCGCCGTCGCCTTCACCGCGGTCGGGCTCTACGTGGTCCGGCAGCGGCCCGGCAACCGCGAGGCCTGGCTGTTCGTCGCCACCGGGGTCGTCCACGCGGCGATGTACGCGGCCCGGCAGTACGGCCTCCACGTGCCCGCCCTGCCCGGCGCGGGATGGATCGGCTGGCTCGGTGTGTGGCCGCTGCCGCTGGTCCTCGTGCTGGCCGCGGTCACGCTGATGAGCTTCCCGACCGGGCGGCTGCCCTCGCCCGGCTGGCGTCCGGTCGTCGGGGCGCTGGCCGTGCTGGGGGTCGGGCTGTCGGCGGTGTCGGCGCTGTGGCCGGTCGAGTACGAGCGGGTGCCGCTGGCCGCGCCGCACCCGCTGGACCTCCCGGGCGCCGCGACCGCCGCCGCGGTCCACGGGTGGGCGGCGGCGATCGGCTACCCGGCGTTCCAGGCGGTCTGGGTGGTGTGCGTGGTCGTCCGGCTGGTCCGCGCGCGCGGCGACGAGGTGCGGCAGCTGCGGTGGTTCGTCTACGCCGTCGCGGCGACGGCGGCGGTCATGGTCGTCGGCCTGGTCGGGTGGGGGACGCCGGTGCCCGGCCTGCTGGCGGTGCCGCTGGTGCCCGTGGCCGCGGGCGCCGCCATCCTGAAGTACCGCCTCTACGACATCGACCCGGTGATCGTCACGACCCTGGTGTGGGGCGCGATGGCGGCGGTCGTGACGCTCGGGTACGCCGTCGTGGTGGTCGGGGTCGGCAGCCTGGTCGGCGGCTCGGGCACCCTGCTGGCGCTGCTCGCCACGGCGCTCGTCGCGGTGGCGTTCGAGCCGCTGCGCCTGCGGGCCCAGCGGCTGGCCGACCGCATCGTCTACGGCAGCCGCGCCACCCCCTACGAGGCCCTGTCGCGGCTGTCCGCCCAGCTGACCGGGCCGTCGAGCGGCCTGTTCGACGGGCTGTGCGCCACGGTCGCCGAGGGCACGGGCGCCCGGCGGGTCGTGCTGTGGACGGGTGCCGACGACGAGCTCCGCGCGGCGTCGGTGTGGCCGGCGGACGCCCCCGTCCCGGACGACGTGCGCACCCTCGACGAGCTGACGGTCGGCGGGCCCGCGGTGCCGGTGGCGCACGGCGGCCGGACGGTCGGGGCGCTCGCCGTGACGACGGGGGCGCGGGGCTCGCTGACGAGCGGTGAGCGCAGGCTGCTCACCGACCTGGCCGCCCAGGCCGGGCTGGTGCTGGAGCTGCGCGCGAGCGCCCAGCGGCTGGTCGCGGCCGGGGACGAGGCCCGGCGCCGGATGGAGCGCGACCTGCACGACGGGGCGCAGCAGCGGCTGGTCACGGTCGCGCTGGAGCTGGGCGGGCTCGTGCAGGCCGCGGAGGGCGTCGCCGCCGCGCTGGCCGAGCGGGCCGAGGCGGCGCGCCAGCAGCTGCTGACCGCGACCGCCGAGCTGCGCGAGACCGCGCGCGGGCTGCACCCGGCGGTGCTCACCCAGGACGGGCTCGAGGCCGCGCTCGGGTACCTGGCCGACCGGTCCGCCGTCCCGGTGCGGCTGCGCGTCGCCGTCGACCGGCGGCTGGCGCCCGCGGTGGAGGCGACGGCGTACTTCGTCGTCAGCGAGGGCCTCACGAACGCGGCCCGCCACGCCGGGGCGCGGATCACGACCGTCACCGCGGAGCTGACGGCCGACGGGCTGCAGCTGGAGGTCGGCGACGACGGGACGGGCGGGGCCCGGGCGCGGCCGGGGTCGGGCCTGGAGGGGCTCGCCGACCGCCTCGCCGCGCTCGACGCCCGGCTGGTCGTCGACACCGGGCCCACCGGCACCCGGCTGCGGACGGTGATCCCGTGCGGGTGATGCTCGCCGACGACGCCGTCCTGTTCCGCGAGGGGCTGGCCCGCATCCTCACCGAGATCGGCTTCGAGGTGACCGGCCGCACCGGCGACGGCGACGGCCTCGTCGACCTGGTGCGCCGCGACCCGCCCGACGTCGCGCTGCTCGACCTGCGGATGCCGCCGGGCTTCGCCGACGAGGGCATCGAGGCCGCGACGGCCATCCGGGCCGCGGCGCCCTCGGTCGGGCTGATGCTGCTGTCGCAGTACGTGGAGGTGCACCACGCGCTGCGGCTCATGACCGGGTTCGACGGCGGGGTCGGCTACCTGCTCAAGGACCGCGTCTCCGACCTGCAGGTCTTCGGCGCCGACCTGCGCAAGGTCGCCGGCGGCGGCACGGTGATCGACCCCGAGCTCGTCACGCGGCTCGTCGCCCGGCGCCGTGAGGACGACCCGCTGGGCGCGCTCACCGACCGGGAACGGGCCGTGCTCGGCCTGATGGCGCGCGGGCACTCCAACTCCGCCATCTCCGCCGACCTGCACCTCGCCGTCAAGACCGTCGAGGCGCACGTGACGTCGATCTTCACGAAGCTCGGCCTGGCGCCGGGCGACCGCGAGCACCGGCGGGTGCTGGCGGTCCTGCGCTTCCTGCGCGCGTAGGCCGTCGACGGTCCGGCGACGACCGGACGTGCTTGATCGAGCGGTGCACCTCTGTCACATTTGTTCAAACCACCGGTGGGAGAAGATCGTGTCGGACACCGCGCTGCGCTCCGTTGTGGAATCGACAACGGGGGGACCGGTGGACCGGTCGATCGGCCAGGCCCGGCCGGGCGGTCCGTCCCTACGGTCGACGCGCACGCGGCGCGCGCCCCTCCCCGCTGGACGGACCCGCGGCCGGTGCCCATCGGCGTCCACCCGGGAAGGCAGCATGTCGCACCTGCAGCAGTCGACGATCTGGGACGAGCCGGTCATCTGGGACCGGCTGGAGGCCCTGGCGCGCGAGGCGCCGGACCGGGACTCCATCACCTTCGGCTCCGCTCCCGCGCTGTCGCGGCGCGCGGTGCTCGACGCGGCGACGGCGGCGGCCTGCGGGCTGGCGCGCCGTGGTGTCGGACCGGGCGACCGCGTGGCGGTCATGGTCGGCAACCTGCCCGAGTACGTCTCGACGTGGCTGGCCTGCCTGCGCCTCGGCGCCACGCTCGTGCCGCTCAACACCGGCATGCGCGGGGACATCCTGCGGCACATGCTCGCGACCTGCGACCCGGGCGTGGTCGTCGTCGAGGCCCCGCTGCGGGCCCAGCTGTACCCGGAGCTCGCGGCGACCTGCCCGGCGGCCCGGCGCGTGGTGGTCGGAGCGGGGCCGGTCGACGCGGCGGAGACGACGTGGGCGGACGTCCTGGAGGACGGCGCCGTCCCGGCGCACCGGGGCGAGCCGGACGCGGTCGCGGTCGTCCTGTTCACCTCGGGGACGACCGGGCGGTCGAAGGGCGTCGAGTGGACGGTGCACACCGCACTGGGCCTGGCGAAGGGCGCCCACGCGGTGACCCGGTACGAGGAGAGCGACACCGGCTACGTGACGCTGCCGCTGTTCCACGCCAACGGGCTGTTCGTCAGCCTGCTGCCGGCACTGCTGGTGGGTGCCCACAGCGTCGTCGACGAGCGGTTCAGCGCCCGGACGTTCTGGCCGCGGGTGCGCGAGGTGCGGGCCACCGTCACCAGCCTGCTCGGCATCATGGCGCCGCTGCTGATGTCCGCGGAGCCGTCCCCCGGTGACCGTAACCACGTCCTGCGGCGCGCCCTCGTGGTGCCCGCGCCGGTGCGGCGCGCGGAGTTCGAGGCCCGGTTCGGCACGACCGTCCAGACCTTCTACGCGCTCAGCGACGTCGGCATGCCCCTGGGCGTGCTGTCCGGCGATGCCTTCCCCGACGGGGCGTGCGGGCGGGAGCTGCCCGACTGGGAGTGCCGCCTGGTCGACCGGCACGACCGGCCGGTCGGTCCCGGGGAGGTCGGCGAGCTGGTGGTCCGGCCCCGCTCGCCGTGGATCGCGGCGAGCGGCTACCGCGGCGACCCGGCCGCGACCGTCGCGGCCTGGCGGAACCTGTGGTTCCACACGGGCGACCTGATGACCCGGGACGACGACGGCTGGTTCCACTTCCGCGACCGGAGCAAGGACGCCATCCGGCGGTCGGGGGAGAACGTGTCGTCCTTCGAGGTGGAGTCGGTGATCGAGACCCACTCCGGGGTCGCCGAGTCGGCCGTCTTCGCGGTGGCCTCCGACCTCGCCGAGGACGAGGTGATGGCCGTGGTCGTCCCCGGCCGGCCCGGTCTCACGGCCGACGACGTCGCCGCGCACTGCCGGCGGCGCCTGCCCCACTTCGCCGTGCCCCGGTACGTGGAGCTGGTGGCGGAGCTGCCGAGGACGGCGTCGCAGAAGATCCGCAAGGCGGACCTGCGGCGCCGGGGGATCACCGCGCTGACCGTGGACGTCGGGCGCACCACGCGCCGCGGTGACGTCGTGGGCGCACGCCCGGCCGGGACGAGGGAGAGGGACTCATGACCGACACGCACCCCGCCACCGACGACGCGGCCGGCCCTGTGGACGGGGGCGGGGTGTCCGCGCTCGGCGACGCGGGCCTGCTGCTCGCCGAGCACGCCGAGGAGTTCGTCGGCCGGCAGGTGACGGCCCTGCACGAGCGGTTCAGCGTGTACCGGCCCGGGACCCGCATCGTGCCGGAGTCGTGCCTGACCTCCTCGGCGCGGCGCAACGTCCGGCGGGCCGCCACGACGCTGCGGGAGGGCCGGGCGCCCACCCCGGACGAGGTCGACGAGGCCTGGGTGGGGCGCGAGCGGGCCGAGCAGGGGATGGTCGCCGGCGACATGATGGACGGCTACCGCCTGGCCCACCGCGTCATCCGCGACGGGTTCATCGAGCTGTGCCGCGCGGAGGGCGTCGCGACGCCGACCGTGCTGGAGGCGGCGTGCCTGCTGTGGGAGACCGCCGACGCGGGGGCGTCGCAGGTCTTCCACGTCCGGCGCGACTTCGAGCTCGCGCGGGTCCGGCTGGAGCAGGAGCGGGCGGCGGAGTTCCTGCTCGGGCTGCTGCGCGGCACGACCGACCCGGAGCACCACCGGGAGCTGGTCTCGGCGTTCGGCCTGGTGCCCGAGCAGGAGTACCTCGCGGTCTGCGCCCTGCCCACGGGCGGGACGTCCGCCGAGGCGCTCCGGCTGCAGATCCTGTCGTCGAGCCGGCGCCACGGCCGCCCCGGCCTGGCGGTGGTCGACGGCGAGGAGGTCGTCGGGATCGTGCCGCGCCCGCCCGTGCTGGAGGACCTGCCCGCCGTCGTGGGCCTCGGCAGGCGGGCGCCGATGGCGGGCATCGCGGCGTCGTTCCAGGTGGCGCGGCGGGTCCGCCGCGCGGCGGGGCGCTTCGGGTCGGTCGGGGTGTTCACGCCCGACGACCTCGGGCTGCGCGTCGCGATCGTCGAGGAGAACGGCCTCGGCGCCATGCTCGTGGAGCGGTACTTCGGCCCGCTGCGGGCCGGTGGGCACGTGGGCAGCCAGCTGGAGGAGACCGTCCGCGCCTACCTGGACCACGGGCGCAACTCGGTGCGGACGGCCCGGGTCCTCGGCGTGCACCCCAACACGCTGCGCTACCGGCTCCGCCGGTTCGAGGAGGTCGTCGCCGCGGACCTGGAGAACCCCCGCTGCCTGGCCGAGCTGTGGTGGGCCTGCGAGGTGGCGCGCCTGGTGCCCGACGACGGGGACGCCGCCGACGGCTCCGACCGGCCGTTGTGAAGTGCACAAGCACCTCGCGCGCCGCTCGGCGTCGACGACAACGCCCCGGGCGCACGCACTGC
This sequence comes from Pseudonocardia broussonetiae, assembly GCF_013155125.1. Classification (NCBI taxonomy): domain Bacteria; kingdom Bacillati; phylum Actinomycetota; class Actinomycetes; order Pseudonocardiales; family Pseudonocardiaceae; genus Pseudonocardia; species Pseudonocardia broussonetiae. The sequence continues at coordinate 2,036,777 of NZ_CP053564.1, forward strand.
CTACGTTCCCGGCATCGCCTAGGAAAGCCGAGGACGCCATGGCTGTCACACCCCCCGCGGACCCGACGAACGCCCCGGTCGCAGCGCAGGACGCGCGCCAGATGCGGCGCATCGGGCTGTCGGTGCTGATCGGCACCACCATCGAGTGGTACGACTTCCTGCTCTACGGCGCGGCCGCGGCCCTGATCTTCGGACCGCTGTACTTCCCGTCCGACAGCGCGGTCGCCGGCACCCTGCTGGCCTTCAGCACCTTCGCGGTGGGCTTCGCCGCGCGGCCCGTCGGGGGAGTGGTGCTCGGCCACTTCGGCGACCGGATCGGGCGCAAGCGGATGCTGGTGCTCTCGCTGACGCTGATGGGCGTGGCGACCTTCCTCATCGGCCTGCTGCCCACCTACGAGACGATCGGCGTCGCCGCCCCGATCCTGCTGGTCGCCCTGCGGATCCTGCAGGGCTTCGGCGTCGGCGGGGAGTGGGGCGGGGCGGTGCTGACCGCGGTCGAGCACGCCCGGCCCGGTCGGCAGGGGTTCTTCGGGAGCCTGCCGCAGGCGGGTGCGCCCGCGGGGCTGCTGCTCTCGACGCTGGCCTTCCTCGCGGTCTCGCAGCTGCCGGAGGACGTGTTCCTCGGCTGGGGCTGGCGGATCCCGTTCCTGCTCAGCGCCATGCTCGTCGGCGTCGGCCTGTACGTGCGGGCCAGCATCGCCGAGACCCCCGCGTTCCGGGAGGTCGCGTCCACCGACGGGCCGGAGCGCCTGCCGATCCTGACCGCGCTGCGCAGCTACCCGCGGCAGATCGTCCTCGCGACCCTGGCCATCGTGAGCAGCGGCGCCTACTTCTACGTCGTCAACACCTACGCCCTCGCCTACGCGACGGCCTCGGGGAACTTCACCCGGCCGCAGATCCTGGGTGCGGTGCTGGCCTCGGCCGCGCTGTGCTTCGTGGCGATCCCGTGGTGCGGCCACCTGAGCGAGCGGTTCGGGCGGCGCACGATGATCAGCGCCGGGCTGGTGGCCATGGCCCTGTGGATCTTCCCGCTGCTGGCCGCGATCGACTCGGGGAGCCTGCTCCTGGTCGTGCTCGCCTACCTGGTGAGCGCCCTGTGCTACGCGCTGTCCTACGGCTCGTTCGCCACGTTCATCGCCGAGCTCTTCGACGCCCGGGTGCGCTACAGCGCGGCGTCGATCAGCTTCCAGCTCGGCGTGCTCCTCGGCGGGGCGCTGGCGCCGATCGTCGCCACGGCGCTGGTGGCCCGGACCGGCGGGGCGTGGTCGGTCGCCGTCTACGTCGCGGTGCTCTCCGCGGTCTCCCTGGGGGCCGTGCTGCTGGTGCGGCGCTCCGACGTGGTCGCCTTGATCCGCCGGTAGGGCGACCCTCAGAGGTACTCGGCCCCCGTGTGGTGACCGGGGGCCGGGTCGGCGAACGGGGCGAAGCGGAACCGCACGCGCCCCGCCCCGGCGACGAGGCCCCCGCCGCCGGGCTCCTGGTCGGCGGTGTCGGTGCGGTGGGTGGTGATCACGCCGGCCGCGGAGACCGCGTCGAGCTGCGCGAGCAGCCGGGCCAGGGCGGCGGGGGCGTCGCCGGGGTCGTCGGAGGTCTGGACCAGCGTGCGGTGCAGGACGGTGGCGGTCCAGCCCTCGCGGCTGCCGCTGCCGATCGAGGCCGACAGCACCACGTCGAGCAGCCAGCGCGACGGCTTGCCGGCCACCGCCGGGGTCCGGTGCGCGTCGATGCCGACCACCTGGTCGGCCCGCACCAGCCCGTCGCCCTGGGTCTGCACCCACACGTTCGTCAAGCTCACCGTCGCCTCCCACGTCCGGAACCACTACCGCTGGATACCCGAAGAATACCTCTTGCACCAGAGCAAATCTGCAGCTATCGTTACAAGTATCTGGAGCCGACCCACCACCTCCAGGTCTGCTCCGGAGCATCGCGCCCCAGTCGTCGATGAGGGAAGGAGTGGATGGCGATGCTGATGCGCACCGACCCGTTCCGCGAGCTGGACCGGCTCTCCCACCAGGTGTTCGGACCCGGCACCTGGTCCCGGCCCGCCGCGATGCCGATGGACGCCTACCGCGCCGGCGACCAGTTCGTGGTCGCGTTCGACCTGCCCGGGGTGTCGCCCGAGGCGATCGAGCTCGACGTCGAGCGGAACGTGCTGACCGTGAAGGCCGAGCGACGGCCCGAGGCGACCGGAGAGCACGTCGAGATGCAGGTGGCCGAGCGTCCGCACGGGGTGTACTCCCGGCAGCTGTTCCTGGGCGACACCCTCGACACCGACCACGTGCACGCCTCCTACGAGGCGGGCGTGCTGACCCTGCGGATCCCGATCGCCGAGAAGGCGAAGCCCCGCCGGATCAGCATCGCCGGCGCGGAGAACGAGCAGCGGGAGATCAACGCCTGACGGAGGCGGCGACACCAGACGGAGTCAGCGACACCAGCGAGGGCAGTGACGTGAGCGGAGACGTGAGCGAGCGCGAGGGAGGCGCCGCGGCGTTCGGCGACGTCGTCTGCGCCGACGACGACCTCCTGCGCACCGAGTTCGACGCGATCGTCGCGGCCAACTTCCCGGACCGGGCCGCCGCCCGCCCGGACCGGCGCACCCCTGCTACGCCGGTCCTGGTCGGGACGGCCCGGCTCCCGGAGCGGGACGACGGGTACCGGCCGCCGCAGCCACCCGTCCCGCCCGGCCCCACCGGCGTGCCGCTGCGCCGCCAGGCCCGGCAGCGGGGGCCACCGACCGCGACGACCGACACGACCGGGAACGCCCCGCCGACGACCACCCGCTCGCCGGCGGGGCCTACCCCTGTCCGCGACCTAGGGTCGGTGCATGAGCAACGACGCCCAGACCCTCGGCACCCAGACCCTCGGCACCCAGACCCTCGGCACCCAGACCCTCGGCACCCAGACCCTCGGCACCCAGACCCTCACCGTGCCGCACCTCGGCACCTCCACCGTCGGCTACCGGTTCGGGAAGCCCTACGACCCCGCCCTGCCGACGCTCGTGCTCGTCAACTCCTTCAGCACCTCGGTCGACCTCTACCGCCCGCAGTTCGCCGACCAGGAGCTCGGCGGGGCCGCGAACCTGCTCGCGATCGAGCTGTACGGCCACGGCCTGACGCGCGCCACCTGGGAGCACTTCACCTACTGGGACAGCGCCGTCGCGAACCTGCAGGTGCTGCGCGAGCTGGGCATCGAGCAGGCGTTCGTGCTCGGCACGTCGCAGGGCGGGTGGGTCGCCGCCCGGATGGCGCTGCTCGCGCCCGGCGTGGTCCGGGGGATCGTCCCGCTCGGCACGTCGATGGACCACGAGAGCCAGCGCAGCCGCGAGCTGGGCTGCTGGGACGGCATCGAGTTCTGCACCCCGTCGATCGACGCGCTCGCCGAGCCCGTCGGCGACGACTGGGTGGTCGCCGAGGAGTTCGTCGACGCCGTGCTCGGCGCGGGCCTGGGCGCCGACGTCGCCGACGACGAGCGCGCGTTCTGGTACGCGGCGCACCAGCGCCACTACGCGGGCGACGACGGACGCCGACGGCTGCGGACCGCCACGATCAACCTCCGCGACCGCGACGGCCTGCACGCCCGCCTCGGCGACGTCCGCTGCCCGGTGCTGTGGCTGCAGGGCACGGCCGACGAGGTCTACTCGGTGGCCAACGCCGAGGAGGAGATCCGGATGTTCACCGGCTCCGCGGACGCCGAGCTGCGGGTCGTCGACGGCGGGCAGCACTTCATGAGCGCCTCGCACCCGGCCGTGGTGAACGCGGCGGCGGCGGAGTTCGTGCGCCGCTTCGCCTGACGGCTCGGCCTCAGCCGAGCAGGTCGAGCACCCGCTCGGGCGGCCGGGCCACCACGGCCCGGTCGCCCAGCACGACGATGGGCCGCTCGAGCAGCGCGGGCTCGGCCACCAGCGCGTCGAGCAGCGCGTCGCGGTCGGCCGAGGCCAGTCCGAGCTCGCGGTAGCGCGCCTCGCCCGTGCGGGTGATCGCGCGCGGGTCGTCGGTGCCGAGCTTGCGCAGCACGTCCTCCAGCGCGGCGCGGTCCGGCCCGTCGTCGAGGTAGCGGACCAGCGTCGGCTCGATGCCGCGCTCGGTGAGCAGGGCGACCGCGCCGCGGCTCTTCGAGCAGCGGGGGTTGTGCCAGACCGTCGGTGTCTCCACGGCGTCGAGCGTAGCCAGGCCGGGTGTCGCCTCCCGACGTAGCGGCGACGCCGCCGGCCGCGCTCCCCGGCGACAGCGCCGGACCGCGTCGACGTCCTACCCTCGTCCCTCGTGCAGGACACGGCCCCCACCCGCTCCGACGCCCTGCTGGCCGTCGCGGTGACGAGCCTGGTCGCGGCGGCCGTGGTGGCGGAGGGGGGCCCGCCCGCGCGGGTCGCGCTGGCCGGCGCCTTCGCCGTCGGGTTCGGCGCGCTCCTGCTGGGCGGGCGCCGCCGCCCGGTGGCGGTGCTCGTGGCGACGGCGGCCGGGATGGTCGCCTACTACTGGCTGGACCTGCCGCCGATCGGGCTGGCCGCGCCGGTGGCGGCCGCCCTGTACCTCGCGGCCGAGCGGGGGCGGGTGCGCGCGGCGGCGGGCGTCGCCGCCGCGCTGCTCGCGGTGTCGGTGGCCGCGCGGCTCGCCGAGGGCGACGACCCCGGCTTCGTGCTCGGCCTGCAGCTCGGGTCGGAGGCCGTGACCGTGGTGGCCGTGATCGCGCTCGGCGACGCCGTGCGCAGCCGCCGGTCCCTGCGGGCGGAGCTGCGGCGCCAGGCGGACGCGGCCGCGGAGGAGCGGCGGCGGGAGGCGGCGCGGCAGGTCGACGCCGAGCGCGTCCGGGTCGCGCGGGAGCTGCACGACACCCTGGGCCACGCCGTGTCGGTGATCGCGCTGCAGTCCGCCGTGGCGCAGGAGGCGATCGACGACGGCGCGACGGACGCCGCGCGCGGTGCCGTCACCACGATCCGGGAGGTGACCGGGGGCGTGATGACGGAGCTGCGCGCCACCCTCGGGACGCTCCGCGCCGGGTCCGGGACGCGGGAGCCCGCGCCGGGCCTCGACCGCCTCGGCGCGCTCGCCGAGGGCGTGACCCGCAGCGGCCTGCCGGTGGAGCTGCGGGTGAGCGGCGCGACCGCGGGCGTGCCGGCGGTCGTCGGCACCACCGCCTACCGGATCGTGCAGGAGGCGCTGACCAACGCGCTGCGGCACGCCGGGGCGCACCGCGTCACCGTCGTCGTCGACGCGTCGCCTGCCGGGCTGGTGGTGGAGGTCGTCGACGACGGGCGCGGCGGGCCCGTCACCGAGCGCGGCCACGGCCTGCACGGCATGGCCGAGCGGGTGGCGCTGCTCGGCGGCACCCTCGTCGCCGGCGACGCCCCGGGTGGCGGCTTCCGCGTGCACGCCTCGCTGCCGTCCGGAGGGGCCCGGTGACCGCGCTGCGCGTGGTGCTGGTCGACGACCAGCACCTCGTCCGGGCCGGGCTGCGGGCGCTGCTCGAGCGCGCGCCCGACATCACGGTCGTGGGGGAGGCCGGCGACGGCGCGATGGGCGTCGCCGTGGTGCGCGCCGAGCGCCCCGACGTCGTGCTGATGGACGTGCGGATGCCCGGCACCGACGGCCTCACCGCCACGCGGCGGATCCTGGCCGACCCCGCGCTGGCCGCCGTCCGCGTGGTCGTGCTGACGACCTTCGACGACGACGAGCACCTCTTCGAGGCCATCCGCGCCGGGGCGGCGGGCTTCCTGCTCAAGGACACCGCCCCCGACGCCCTGCGCGACGCGGTGCGCACCGTGGCCGGCGGCGACGCGCTGCTCTCCCCGGCCGTCACCCGCCGCGTGCTCGCCGCAGCCGCGCGGTCACCCGTCGCGCGGCCCGAACGGCTCGCCGGGCTCACCGCGCGCGAGCGGGAGGTCCTCGCCCACGTCGGGGCCGGCCGGTCGAACGCCGAGATCGGCGCGGTGCTGCACCTGAGCCCCGACACCGCCCGCACCTACGTCAGCCGCCTGCTCACCAAGCTCGCCGCGCGCGACCGCTCCCAGCTCGTGGTCATCGCCTACGAGAGCGGGCTGGTGCGGCCGGGCGAGAACGACGGCTGACGGGAGTCCTACGAGGACCGCGTCCGGTCGTGCAGCCAGGCCAGCGCCCGCCACACCGGCCGCTGCACCACGTCCGGCACGCCGTGCAGGGAGAACGACAGGTCGTGCCGCACGTTGACGGCCGCGAGCCCGCCGAGCGGCGGGACGCGCCCGGCCCGGGCCAGCACCCGGAACTGCTCCTCGAGCGGGCCGGCCGGCGTCTCGCGCATACGGATCCGGGCGGGCTCGTCGAAGGGGTTGGCGAACGCGTGGGTCACGGTGGGCGGGACGGTCGCCGACTCGCCCGCGGACAGCACGACCGTGTCCGAGCCGACCACGACGCGCAGCCGCCCCTCCACGACGGTGAACGTCTCTGCCTCGAACCGGTGGCGGTGCCGCGGAGGGCCCGCGAGGCCGGGCGGCAGCAGGGCGTCGATCTCGAAGACGCCGCCGTCGCCGTCGCGACCGGAGACGAGGACGGTGATCGTCTCGCCCGTCGGCATGCGCAGCACGCGGTCGGGACCGGGGGGCGGGATGCTCATCGTCGGACTCCTCCGAGGTCGGGGAACAACCAGGTCAGACCGCGTTCGGCGGCCCGGGAGTACTCCTCCCGGCCGGTGTCGCGCCCGTGGGCGAGGTCCTCCAGCGCCGCGCACCGCGCGAAGAACGCGGTGCGGTGCCGGAGCTCCGGACCGTCCTCGCCGTAGGCGTCGAGCACCGCGTCGAGGAACGCCGGGCCGAAGTCCCGGAGCAGCCGGGCGAGGTCCAGGGCGGGATCGGTGACGGCGGCGTCGGACCAGTCGATGATCCCGGTCAGCCGGCCGCCGTCCTCCAGCAGGTGCTCCGCCCCGAGGTCGGCGTGCGCCGGCACCAGCCGGTCGGCGGGCCGGGGCACGTCGGCGCGGACGGCCCGCAGCAGGTGGTCGGGTCCGGTGAGCCCGTCGAGCCACTCGTGGGGGTCGGCCGGGTCGACGGGGAGCAGGTCCCCGACCTCGCCGCGGCCGATGTCGTGCAGCGCGCGCAGGTCCCGTCCGAGGCGCGTCGCGGCGTCGGCGGGCGGGGTCCGGCCCAGCAGCGGCCGGCCCGGCAGGAAGCGGTGGGCGATGACGCCCCGCGCCGGGTCGGCGAACCGCGGCTCGGGCACCGGGACCGCGAGGCGGCCCGCGACCAGCCGCAACAGCGCTGCCTCCCGCACCACCGCGGCGCGGGCGTCCGGCGCCGCGACGCGCACGACCAGGTCCCCGACCCGGAACGCGCGGTGGTCCAGCCCGCCCCCGAGGTCGGCCCACTCCTCCCCGCCGTGGCCGGGCGCGTGCTCGGCCACCGCGGCCGCGGCCCGCGCCCGGGCGCTCACGCCCGCCCTCCCGTCCCGGAGCGGTCCTCCCCGGCGACCCGGCGCAGCAGCAGCGCCACGGCGCCGGCGACGACGCCGACCAGCGTGCCGGTCACGAGGCTCGACACCACCGCGGCGGCGCGCAGGAGCACCTCCGCGACAGCGGGACCGGTCCCGGCGAGCGCCCCGCCGAGCGGCGGGGTGCGTCCGCCGAGGGCGGCGTCCCACAGCAGCTGGTGGCCGGCCGCGAGGAGCACGCCGTAGAGCGCGCCGACCACCACGACCGTCGCGAACGGGCGCGGAGGCCGCCACCACAGCACCGCCGCCACCCAGCACGCCGGCGGGACGACGACGAGCAGCCCGGTGAGGAGGGTCCCCTCCTCGACCACGCCGAGGTCGTGCAGCACGACCCGCGGGGCGGCCAGGGCGGCCAGCCCGACGAGCGCGGGCCAGGAGAAGCCGAGGCGCGCGGTCACCGGCCGACCCCCACCGGCGTGACGGCCGCCGGCACCGCGGTGGCGCGGACGCGGCGCAGGAGCGCGACGAACGCCAGCACCGCGGTCACCCCGCCCCCGGCCAGGCGGACCCGGTGGCCGGCGACGAACTCCCCGGCCACCTGGCGCAGGTGCTCGGGGGTGTGGGTGCCCACGGGGTCGACGAACATGATCTCGTTGCGGGGCCAGAAGAACAGCACGGAGAACAGGAACTCGCAGGCGACGAACACCGCCACCGCGGCGGCGACCCACCACCGCAGGCCGGGGTCGCGCCAGGTCAGGGCGACCGCGGCCAGGCCGGTCACGACCACCGAGGCGCCCAGCGGCGGGAAGTAGTCGCCCGGCCCGCCCGCCACGAGGAACTCGCGGGCCCGCTCCAGCGACGCCGGGGCGTCGCCGAAGATGTTCGGGTAGAGCATCACGGTCTCGGCGGCCACGCCGCCGAAGGACAGCATCGCCGTCCACACGAGGGCGACGAGCACGATCGTGGTGGGTGTCGGGCGGGACATCGGTGCGGACCTCCGTCGTCGGCGTGCGGCGTCCCGGGGTGGGACGCCGTCGCCGAACGACGCTAGGGACGTCCACGCGCCCGGTCTGCCGAGCGCGGGCGCGACCCGGGGTCGCTCCTCGACGTACCGCCCGCCCCGCCGGACCGCTCCGCCGCGCGACTCCCGCGCCCGCCCGTCAGCTCCCAGCTCGCGACGACCTCGTGGCGGGCGGTGCCGCCCGGCCCGGCGCCGAGGTCGCTGCGGACCATGTGCAGCGCCGACGCCGTCCACGGACGGCCGGCGAAGCCCGCCAGCGCCTCGGCGAAGGGCCGCAGGTCCGGCGCGGGCGGGCGGACCCGGGCCAGCGTGAGGTGCGGGCGGTACGGCCGGTCCTCCACGGGCAGGCCGGTGCGGCGCGCGGCCGCGCGGACGGAGCCGGCGAGCAGGCGCAGCGCCGGGCGGTCGCCGTCGACGCGGGTCCACAGGACCCGGTCGCCGAACCGGCCGCCGCCGGCCAGGGCCAGCTCGACGGGCGGGTGGCGGCGCGCCGCGCGGGCCAGCCGCTCGACGAGCCGGTCGCACGTCGGCTCGTCGACCTCGCCGAGGAACGCCAGCGTCAGGTGCCACTGCGCGGGCGGGGTCCACCGCAGCCGCGGCTCGTCGGGGAGCGCGCGGACGGCGTCGGCGAGCTCGTCGAGCGCGGACGGCGGGGGCAGCAGCGCCACGAAGGACCGCACGGCCTACCCCGGCGGGGGCAGCGGCGGCAGCAGGTCCCGCAGGCGCCGCGCGGCGGGTGCGGGCAGGGTGCGCCGGCCCTGGATGTGGACGAACACCGGCCGCAGGTGCTCGTCGGCGAGCAGGTCGGCCCGCGGCACGAACGGGTCCAGCAGGTGCAGGACGCCCCGGCCGGTCCAGGCGCGGCCGTCGCCGGGCTCGGCGTCGGTGAGGAAGTCCAGGACGCCGGCGATGCCGCGGTCGGCGCCCGCGCGGTAGACGACCGCCCGCGTCCCGGCGGTGGTGGAGCGCAGGCAGCACACCGACGGCCGGTGGACGGGGCCGTCGGCGGCGGGGAAACCGTCCGGCCGCCACACCAGCACGCAGCTCGGGTCGGGGATCGGGTCGCGGGCACCCACGCCGCCACGGTATCGGTCCCGGGGACCGGGAGTGGCGCGACGACCCCGTCGACGGCAGGCTGTGCGGGTGGACGACGAGCTCACCGAGCTGCGGAGGCAGCTGGAGCTCCTCCGGCTCCTCACCGACGCGACGGCCGCCCTGTCGGGCGCCGCGACACCGCTGCAGGTCGCGGAGGTCGCCGTCGAGCAGTACGAGCGGCTGCTGGGCACGTCCTCGGTCGCGGTGTTCGAGCTGCGCGGCCGCGACAGCCTCGACGCCATGACGCTCGGCGGCTGGGCCCAGGGCGCCCGGGACGCGTGGACGACGATGCCGCTCGACGCCCCGGCACCGGTCGCGGAGGCCGCGCGCACCCGCACCCCGGTGTGGACGGAGAGCGCGGCCGCGTGGCGGGAGCGCTACCCGCACCTCGTCGAGATGCTCGACGGCTACGGCTACCGCGGGGTGTTCGGGCTGCCGCTGCTCGCGGGCGACGAGCTGGTGGGCGCGCTCGGCGTCGGCCTCACCGAGGACCGCACGCTCGACGCCGCCGAGCGGGAGGCCGTCACGGCCCTGGGCGCGCAGTGCGCGCAGGCGGTGCAGCGGGCCCGGCTGCTGCAGGTCGAGAGCGAGGCCCGGCGCACCGCGGAGCGGTTCAGCGCGATGGTCGCGGCGCTGTCCCGGTCGCGCACGCCCGACGAGGTGGTGGCCGCGATCGGGGAGGCGGCGGCGTCGCTGGGGGCGTCGGCGTCGGTCGTCGCGGTCCGGACGGGGGACCGCCTCGACCTGTCCGGCTCGGCCGGCCCGGCGCCCGGGCCGCTGCCGCTGGACGCGGCGCACCCGCTGTCCTACGCGGTCCGCACCGAGGAGCCGGTGTGGCTGGCCCGGCGCTCGGAGCTGGCGTGGCGCGACCGCAGCTTCGCCGCGTCCCCCGGCGCCCCGGAGGTCGACGTCGCGGTGCCGATGTTCCTCGACGACGGCGCCACCGGCGCGATCGGGATGGTCTTCGAGGGGGCGCCGCCGCACTTCTCGCGGGAGGAGCGCCGGGCGATCCGCACGCTGGCGGCGCAGTGCGCGCAGGCGCTCGACCGCGCGCGCCTGCAGCAGGTCGAGCACGACATCGCCGAGGCGCTGCAGCGGAGCCTGCTCCCCGTCGGGCTGCCCGAGCTCGCGGAGCTGGCCTTCGCCGCCCGCTACCTCCCCGGCACCGAGGGCGTGCAGGCCGGCGGCGACTGGTACGAGGTCGTCGAGCTCGACGACGGCCGCGTCGCGATGGTCGTCGGGGACGTGGTCGGCAAGGGCGCCGAGGCGGCCGCGCTGATGGGGCAGCTGCGCACCGCGCTCTCCGCCGCCCTGCTGCGCGGCGACTCCCCGTCGCAGGCGCTGCACCAGCTCGACGCCTTCTCGGCCCGCGTCCCCGCCGCCCGCGCCTCGACCGCGGCCTGCGTGCTCGTCGACCGGGCGACCGGGGCGCTGACGTGGGCGAGCGCCGGGCACCCGGCGCCGCTGGTGGTGGCGCCCGACGGGGCCCGGCTGCTCGAGGGCCGGTCCGGGTCCGTGCTGGGGGTGGGCACGGCCGCGCCCGAGCCGTTCCCCGAGCACCGGTTCGAACTGCCGGTCGGTGCGGTGGTCGCCCTCTACACCGACGGGCTCGTCGAGCGCCGTGACGAGGACCTCGACGCCGGGCTGGCGCGGCTGGTCGAGGCCGGGGGCCGGTCGGGCGACCGGCCGCTGGACCAGGTCGTCGACGGCCTGCTCGACGACCTGCTGGGCACGACCGGGCCGGCCGACGACGTCGCCGTGGTGCTGTGCCGGCGGACCCCGGCGCCGTGGTCGCTGCGCATGCCCGCCGTGGCGGAGGAGCTGGGCGCGCTGCGCCGGGAGGTGGAGCGCTGGGGGAGCGCCTGCGGCCTGCACGACGAGCAGCTCTACGACCTGCAGATCGCGCTCGGCGAGGCCGTCGCCAACGGCGTCGAGCACGCCTACCCGGGGGGCCCGGGCGAGGTCGCGGTCGCCCTCGCCCGCCGCGGCGACGGCTCGGTCGCCGTGGAGGTCGGCGACTCCGGCACCTGGCGGCCCCCGCCGACCGACCCGGGCCACCGGGGCCGGGGCCTCGCGGTCATCCACGCGCTGGCCCGGGACGTGGAGGTGGCCCCGGGCGGGGGCGGCACCCGCGTGTCCTTCCGGGTGCCCCCGACGCCCGACGCGCCGCCGGCGCGGACCTGGACGGGGCAGCGGACATGGACGGGGCAGCGGCCGTCCCGGCAGGACGCGCGGATGGAGGTCCGCGCCGACGCGACCGGGCCGTGCGTGGTGGTGACCGGGGACCTCGACCTGCTCGGCGCCACCGCGCTGCGCGACGGGCTGCGGGCGGTCGTCGACGCCGCGGACCCCGGCTCGCACCTGGTCGTCGACCTCGACGGCGCCGGCTACGTCGCCAGCGCGGGCGTCGCGCTGCTGCTCGACACCGTCGAGCGCGCGCGGGACCGCGGCCTCACCGCCCGGGTGGCGATGCGCCCGGGCGGGGCGCTCGCCCGGATCCTCGCGGTGTCGGGGGCCGGCGACCTCGGCGCCGGGTGACGGCTCAGCCGAGCACCTCGTCCAGCCGCGCGGCGAACTCCGCGGGCTTGCCGGCGTAGCCGAACTCGCCGCCGAGGAACCCGCCGTGGTGGCTGGGGAACACCACCGGCTCCTGACCGAGCATCGCGGCGACGCCGCGGGCGGTGCGGGCGGTGAAGGTGTCGCCGGTCTCCTCACCGACCGCGAGCACGATGCGGGTCGGCGAGGCCCGGAGCGCGTCGACGTCGGGGCGGAAGTCGGAGACGGCGAGCGAGCGGTCCGACAGGAGCGGGTCGTCGCGGGAGCCGTCGTCCTCGCTCGGCATGCCGAAGGCGGCGGGGTCCGGGGCGGGCTGCGCGAAGTACTCGTCGGTGTACTCGCCCGGCCACGACGTCATCGCGATGAACGCGGCCATGCCCGCGCCGGAGCCCTTGGCCCGGTAGGCCTCCATGAACCCGGCCTGGGCGCGCCGCGCGGCGTCGGCGTCGGGGAGCGCGGCGATGACCGGCGGCTCGTGCGCGACGAAGGTCCGCACGTCGCCGGGGTGCGCGGCGACCAGGGCGAGCCCGGCGACGGCACCGCCGCTGCTGCCGAACAGGTCGACGGGCCCGGTGCCGAGCGCCTCGATCAGCGCGTGGACGTCGCCCGCCTGCACCTCGGGCACCATCTCGACGCGTCCGTCCTTGCGCACGCTGCGGCCCAGGCCCCGCGGGTCGTAGGCGACGACGGTGCGGCCGGGCAGGTGCGAGGCGAGCGTCGCGAAGCCGGTGGCGTCCATCGGCTGGCCGATCGCGAGCAGGACGGGCCGCCCGTCGGCGGTGGGGAGGGGGCCGTGGACGTCGTAGGCGAGGTCGACCTCGGGGGTCTGCAGGACGTGTGTCGTCGTCATGCCCTGTGGACGTCCGGCGGGGCCGGAACTCATCGCGCGAACTGCCGCGCCGAGGATCCACTATCGGTGAGATCGTCTCCTATGATGGATCGATGCCCCGGCTGGCCGCGGCCGCGGCGGCCTTCGGGCCCGATCTCGAGTTCGACCTCCGCCGCGTCGGCACGCTCATCGAGCACGCCCGCCGGGACGGCGCCGACCTGCTCGTGCTGCCCGCCGGCGCGCTCGGCGGGCACGTCCCCGGCGCCGGCGACCCGTCGATCGTGCTCGACCTCGACGACCCGGTCCTGGAGCGGGTGGCGCGCCTGGCCGGGCCCCTGGTGGTCTGCGTCGGGTTCCGGCAGCGCACCGGCGGGGGCTGCCACAACGCCGCCGTGTGCCTGCACGGCGACGGGGTGCTCGGCACGCACCACAAGGTGCACCTGCCGCCCGGCGAGGCGGCCGTCTACGCGCCGGGCTGCTCCTTCGACGCGTTCGACACGCCCGTCGGCCGGATCGGCATGCTGATCGACTACGACAAGACGTTCCCGGAGTCGGCGCGCTCGCTCGCCCTCGACGGCGCGCAGGTCCTGGCCTGCCTGTCGGCCTGGCCGACCAGCACCACCCACCGCGCCCCCCGCATGAACGACGACCGCCAGTCGCGCCTGTTCGACCTCTACGACCGCGCCCGCGCCGCGGAGAACCAGGTCGTCCTCGTCTCCTCCAACCAGACCGGCAGCCACGGCGGCACGCGCTTCCTCGGCCAGGCGAAGGTGGTCGGCCCGGACGGCGACGTCCTGGCCCGCACCTGGGGCAAGGCCGGGATCGCGACGGCCGACGTCGACGTGCCCGACCGCGTCCGCGAGGTGCGCCGGGTGCTGCACCACCTCGTCGAACGACGGCCGGAGACCTACCGGTGACCCGACCTATGCTCGGGTCGTCCGGCCCCGCCCCGCGTGAAGGGAACCCGATGCCGCGCACCGCCCCGCCCGCCGACGTCGACCGCCGGGCCGACGACCTGCGCGCCCGGCTCGCCGAGGAGTCCGGCGTCGTCGTCGCCTACTCCGGCGGGGCCGACTCGGCGCTGCTCGCCGCCCTCGCGCACGAGGTGCTGGGCGCGCGCGCCCTGGCCGTCACGGCGGTGTCGCCGAGCCTGCCCGAGTCGGAGCGGCGCCGGGCCGCGGCGTTCGCGGCCGACCGCGGGTTCGCCCACGTCGAGGTGCGCACGCACGAGTTCTCCGACCCCCGCTACGTCGCCAACGCGGGCGACCGCTGCTACCACTGCAAGAGCGCCCTGTTCGACGCCGTGGCGCCGCTCGCGGCCTTCGCGGGCTCGGTCGTGGCGCTCGGCACGAACCTCGACGACCTCGGCGACCACCGGCCGGGCCAGCGCGCGGCCGCCGAGCGCGGCGCGATCGCGCCGATGGTCGACGTCGGGCTGACGAAGGCGGAGGTGCGGGCGATCAGCCGCCGGCTCGGGCTCGACACCGCCGACAAGCCCGCCGCGGCCTGCCTGTCGTCGCGGGTCGCGTACGGCGACCCCGTCACCGCCGACGTGCTCGCGCGCGTCGAGCGGGCGGAGGACGCGCTGGCCGCGCTCGGGTTCGCGCAGTGCCGCGTCCGCGCCCACGCCGCCGGGACCGTCGGCCGGGTCGAGGTGCCGGCCGCGGAGCTCGGGCGGGCGCTGGACCTGCGGTCGGAGGTCGTCGCCGCGGTCCGGGGTGCCGGGTTCGCGTTCTGCGCGCTCGATCTCGACGGGTTCCGCAGCGGGGGCATGAACGTCCTGCTCGGGGTGCCGACCGTCGGCGCGCGATGACGGGCGGGCCCTCCGACCCCGGCTTCACGGACCTGGGCTTCGCCCGCCCCGACACCGACCGCGAGGCCCGCTCCGGCCTGCCCGAGGTCGTCTACGGGCCGGGCAAGGCGCCCGGGCAGGTCGCCGCCGTGGTCACGACGCTGCTCGCGGCCAACTCCGGCCCCGTCCTCGTGACGCGCGTCGGGCCCGACACCGCGCGCGAGGTGCTGGCCGCCGTGCCCGGCGGGCACCACGACCCCGACGCCCGGCTGCTGGTCTGGCGGCCCGCCGCGCCGCTCGGGTTCCGGCTCGCCGTCGTCTCCGCCGGCACCTCCGACGGGCCGGTGGCCGCCGAGGCCGCGGCGGTCGCGACGGCCGTCGGGCTGACGGTCGACGCCGTCGCCGACGTCGGGGTCGCCGGGCTGCACCGGCTCCTGGCCGTGCGCGAGCGCATCGAGTCCGCGCACGCCGTCGTCTGCATCGCCGGGATGGAGGGGGCGCTGCCCAGCGTCGTCGCCGGGCTGGTGAGCCGCCCGGTCGTCGCCGTGCCGACCTCGGTCGGCTACGGCGCCGCGCTGGAGGGCGTGACGGCGCTGCTGGCCATGCTCACGTCGTGCGCGGCCGGCGTGACGGTCGTGAACATCGACTCCGGCTTCGGCGCCGCGATGGCCGCCCACCGGCTCGCCGCGGCCGTCTCCCGGGGGACCGACCGGTGATCGTCTGGCTCAACCCCGTCGGCGGCGTCTCGGGCGACATGCTGCTCGGCGCGCTGATCGGCCTGGGCGCTCCCGTCGACGGCGTGCGCGAGGCGGTCGCCTCCACCGGGCTGACGGGCTGGGACCTCGAGGTCACCGAGGTCCGGCGCGGGGCGCTGCGGGCCACCCGCGCGACCGTCCGGGTCGAGGCGCAGCCGCCCGAGCGGCGGGCGGCCGACCTGCTCGACATCGTCGCGCGGGCCCGGCCCGCGGGGGTCGCCGAGACGGCGGGGCGGGCCCTCACCGCGATCGCGGAGGTCGAGTCGCGGCTGCACGGCGTGCCGGTCGACCAGGTGCACCTGCACGAGATCGGGGGCGTCGACACCGTCGTCGACGCGGTCGGGGTGGCGGCCGCGCTCGCCCTGCTCGACGTCGACGCCGTGCACTGCGGCCCGCTCCCGATGGGCACCGGGACGGTGCGGACGGCGCACGGCGTCATCCCGCTGCCCGCCCCGGCCACCGCGGCGCTCGTGGCCGCCGCGGGCGCGCCCGTCACCGCGGGCGGCGACCGCGAGACCGTGACGCCGACCGGGATGGCGCTGCTCCTGGCCCTGGGCACGCGGTTCGGGCCGGTGCCGGACATGACCGTGTCGGCTGTCGGCTACGGCGCCGGGGGCCGCGACGACCCCGGCCGCGCCAACGTCGTGCAGGCGCTGCTCGGCACGGCCCCCGACCCCGGGGCGGCCGGGGAGGTCATGCCGATGACGCTCCTGGAGACCACCGTCGACGACGTGCCGGGCGAGGTGCTCGGCCACGTGCTCGACCGCGCCCTCGCCGCCGGCGCCGCCGACGCGTGGATCACGCCCGTGACGATGAAGAAGTCGCGGCCCGGTCACACCGTCCACCTGCTCGTCGCGCCGGAGCGGGCCGCGGCGTGCGAGACGCTGCTGCTGCGCGAGACCGGCAGCCTCGGGGTCCGCCGGCGCACCGTCGACCGGCGCGCGCTGCCCCGGCGGACGAGCACCGTCGACGTCGGCGGGCACGCCGTGCGCGTCAAGCACGGCCCGTGGGGGGCCAAGCCCGAGCACGACGACCTCGTCGCGGCGGCCGCCGCGCTGGACCTCCCGCTGCGCGAGGTCGCCGCGCGGGCGGCGCGCGCCCTCACGTGACGCTGAACGTGATCTCGGGCGGCTCGGCCAGGGTGCGCGTGACGTAGCAGACCCGCTTCGCGGCCTCGACGAGCTTCTCCAGGTCGGGGCCCGCGGGGGAGTCGGCGTGCACCTCGATCCGGAACGCGCGGAAGCGCGGCCCGTCGTAGGTGCCGGTGACGTCGACGGCCAGGCCCTCGAGCTCGACCTTCCGCTTCGCGGCGGTCCAGGCCACCGCGATCGTGAAGCAGGAGGCGATCGAGGCCAGCAGCAGCTCGGTCGGCTGGGGCCCGGAACCGGCGCCCCCGACCGACTCCGGCTCGTCGGAGACGACCTCGAAGCCGCCCGCGTCGACCTCGGCCCGCAGCCCGCCCGCCCAGCGCGCCGAGACGCTCCGCTCGGTCGCGCTCACGCCCGCGCCCCCCGTGCAACACCGGTGCAACCGGGGCGGTCCAGAGTGCTGCGCATCACACGAGCCGGGAGTCGCTGATGACCGCAGTAGCCCACGCCCCGCTCCGGCTGGTCACCTGCCGGGACGCCTGTCCGGCCGGACCGCGCCGGGCCCACCACGACCGCCTGCTGACCGTCGACACCGACACCGACGCGCTGCTGGAGCTCATGGAGCTCGCCGTGACCTGGCACGAGCTCGATCATCCCCGCGAGCGCCTGGTACCGCCCGTGGAGTGGTCGACGTTCGCCGAGCGGCACCACTGGGTCTGCCCGGAGCGGGCCGGGCAGGCGTTCCTGCTGGCGGTGGACGTCGTCGACCGCGGCGCTCCGCGACGGCGCGCACCGCGGGGCCGGACGACGATGCTGGACCTGGTCACGGGCTGACGTCACGTATCGGATAGTAGAAGTCCGTTCCTTATCGGATCTAGGGTGGGTTCGTGTCCGACACCGACTTCCTCGACCTCCCGACGCGGTCGGCCCGTCCGCGCGGCACCGGTCTCACGCACGTGCTCGACGGGGGCGCCGGCCCGTCCGCGGTGGACGACGTGCTCGCCGGGGCGGGCGCGCTGATCGACATCTGGAAGATCGGCTGGGGCACCGCGTACGTCGACGCGGCCCTTCCCCGCAAGGTCGCGGCGCTGACCGCCGCCGGGGTCGACCTGTGCCTGGGCGGCACGCTGCTCGAGATCGCCTGGGCGCAGGGACGCGCCGCGGAGTGCCTGGCCTGGGCGCGCGACCGCGGCTTCGCCCGCGTCGAGGTCTCCCGCGGCACCGTGTCCATGTCGCTGCCGGAGAAGGCCGCGCTGATCGCGCGGGCGGCGCGCGACTTCTCGGTGCTCGCCGAGGTCGGGTCGAAGGCCCCGGGCGAGCTGCACGCCGCGCGGACGTGGCCGGCCGAGTGCCGCTCCGACCTCGACGCCGGCGCGACGCTCGTCGTCACCGAGGGCCGGCAGAGCGGCACCGTCGGCACGTTCGACGACCAGGGGCGCGTGCGCCCGGACGTCGTCGAGGCCGTGGCGTCCGCGGTGGGCGTCGAGCGGGTGGTGTTCGAGGCGCCGCGGGCGAGCCAGCAGGCGTGGTTCATCCGCCGGTTCGGGGCCGAGGTGAACCTCGGCAACATCACCCCGGGCGACGTCCTGTCGGTCGAGACGCTGCGGCTCGGGCTCCGGTCCGACACCGCGTCGCCGGCGGTGCGGGGCGCGGCGGGCGCGGAACCCGCGTGACGGCGGCCGCGCCGGCGGGCCCCAACTTCGTCCCGCTGCGCTACCGCGGGGTCGCCGTGTCGACGGTCCCGCGCGAGGTCGCGCTGGACGCGGAGTCCCTGCGCGCGCACTTCCTGGGCCGCGACGCCTACCGCCGTACGCGGTTCGTCGTCGCCCGCCACGACCCGGCCGTGCCCGGCCCGACCGCCGTGCTGCAGGTCGAGCGGGCGTCGCCGGAGCCGCTGTTCGCGCCGGTCGTGGACGTGCGGCTGCTCGCCGGGCCCGACGAGTGCGCCTACGTCGTCGATCCCGACGTCGACACCGGCATCCCCACCGCGCTGGCCGCCGCGGCCCGCGAGCACGCGCCCGGCGCGCGCGTCGTGGTGGTGGAGGGGCGCTACGCCCACGTCAACTTCATCCTGGAGCCCGCCGCGCTGCGGGTCGTGGTGCGCGACGTCGTGCCGCCGGAGCCGGGCAAGCTCGCCGACCAGGCCGCGCGCGTCGTCGCGGTGCTGGAGGACCTGGCGCCCGTGGAGCTCGTCGCGCGGTCGGTCCGGCTCGCCGACCTGGCCGCAGCCGCCCCGGCCCCGCACTACCTGCTCCCGTGCCGCGGCTCGGGCGGCGAGGTGCCCGGCGCGCGCGTGTCCTACCTCGACGAGCACCCCGAGCGCGCCGACTGGACCCTGCTGGGCTGCGCGCGCTCGCGCCAGATCCACCGGCACTTCTACGGCGAGGACCCGCCGACCGTCGACTTCTGCCCCAAGGCCGGGCTGCCCGGCACGCGCCCGCCCGAACCGGTGCTGACCAAGTGCTGCCTGCAGGAGGAGCACGTCGAGTCCGGCGACGGCTGGACGTCGGTGCCGTGGGGGGCGTCGCTGGAGATGGTGCGGACGGCGCTGCAGGGGCTCGTCGAGCGGGAGGCGCCGACGTGGCGACCCGGCTGACGACCTCGCGGCTGTACGCGCACCTGTGGGGCTCGCCGGAGACCGACGCCCTGTTCGACGAGGTCGCGATGCTGCAGCGCTGGCTCGACATCCTCGTCGCGCTGGCCCGCGCCCAGGAGCCCTCCGGCGTCGTGCCGCCCGGCACGGCCGACCGGCTGGCCGCGGCCGCCCGGGTCGAGGCGCTCGACCTCGGGTTCGTCGCCGAGCAGACGCGCGCCACCTCGCACTCGACGCTCGGCCTGATCCGCGGGCTGGCCCGGGTCCTGCCCGAGGACCTGCGCGAGCACGTCTACGTCGGCGCGACGGTGCAGGACCTCACCGACACCTGGTTCGGCACGGTGCTGCGCGACGTCGGCGACCTCGTCCGGCGCGACCTGCTCGCGTGCGAGGACCTGCTGCTCGCCCTGGCCGCCGAGCACCGCGACACCGTCATGGCCGGGCGGACCCACGGCCAGCCCGGCGCGCCGATCACGTTCGGGTTCAAGGTGGCGTCGTGGGCCGACGAGGTCCGCCGGCACCTCGACCGCCTCGACGAGGGCCGCGCCCGCTGGTGCGTCGGCCAGCTCGCGGGCGCCGTCGGCGCGCTGGCCTTCTTCGGCGCCGACGGCCCGGCGCTGCGCGGCCGCTTCTGCGCCGGGGTCGGGCTGGCCGACCCGGGGATGTCGTGGCTGACCGCGCGCGACCGCGTCGCGGAGTTCGGCACGGTCCTGGCGATGGTCTGCGGCACGCTGGCCCGGATCGGCGTGGAGGTCTACGAGCTGGCGCGCCCGGAGATCGGGGAGCTGGCCGAGCCGGCCGCGCCCGGGGCCGTCAGCAGCATCACGATGCCGCACAAGCGCAACCCCGAGACCGGCGAGCACCTCGACACGCTCGCGCGGCTGGCCCGCTCGTCGTCGGCGGTGCTGCTGGAGGGGATGGTCGGCGGGCACGAGCGCGACGGCCGGTCGTGGAAGGCGGAGTGGGTCGCGCTCCCCGAGGTGTGCCAGCTGACCGCGGCGGCGCTGCGGCTCGCGCGCGGCCTGCTCGGGGGCCTGGAGGTGCACCCGGAGGCGATGGCGGCGACCGTCGAGCGCTTCGGCGGGCTCGACAGCGAGCGGGTCCTCGCCGGGCTGTCGGTGCGGCTGGGCAAGCACCGCGCGCAGCAGGTGCTGCACGAGGTCCTGCGCGACGAGGGTGCCGAGCCCGCCGCCGCGCTGGCCGCGCGCGGCGTCGCGACGGCCGCGGAGGTGCGCGCCTGGGGCGCGGCCGGCGCCGTCGACGCCTGCGGCGCGATGGTCGACGCCGTGCTCGCGCGGGCCGCGCTCGCGCGGGGGCGGGCATGACGCCGCGGTTCCCCCTGGCCGTGCTGCCGACCCCGCTCGTGGAGGCGCCGCGGCTGAGCGCGGCGCTCGGCTGCGGGCCGCTGCTGGTCAAGCGCGACGACCTCGTCGGGTTCGGCGTCGCGGGCAACAAGGCGCGGCCGCTGGAGCACCTCGTCGGCGCGGCCCGCCTGGCCGGCGCGCAGGTGCTCGTCACCGGCGGCGGGCCCGGGTCCAACTTCTGCGCCGCCGCCGCGCTCGCCGCCCGCGTCGCCGGGATGCGCTGCGAGATCGTGCTGTGGGGCGACCCCGAGGGCGCCCCGAACGTCGCGCTCGCGCGGGCGGCGGGGGCGTGCGTCCGGCCGACCGGGCGGTCCGACCGCGAGGAGGTCGACGCGCTCGCCGCCGAGCGCGCCGCCGAGCTGACGGCGTCCGGGACGCCCGCGGTCGCGGTGCCGCGCGGCGGGTCCACCGCCGTGGGCGCCCTGGGCTTCGCCGACGCCGCGGCCGAGCTCGCCGCGCAGCTGGCAGGCCGGCGGCCGTCGGCGGTCGTGCTGCCGGTCGGCTCCGGCGGCAGCGTCGCCGGGCTGCTGGCCGGGATGGCGGAGTGCGGGCTCGACGTCCCGGTGGTCGGGGTGTCGGTGAGCAGGCCACCGGAGTCGGTGCGGGCCTCGGTGCTGGCGCTCGCGCGCGAGTGCGCGGCGCTGCGGGGGACCGTGCCGCCCGATCCCGCGCAGCTCCGCCTGGTCGACGCCCGCGGCCCCGGCTTCGGGCGCACCACCGCGCTCGAGGACGAGCGCGCCCGGCTCGCGCTGCACACCGAGGGCTGGCTGCTGGACACCACCTACGGCGCCGAGGCGTTCTCCGCCGCGGTCGACCTGCTGCTCGCCCACCCGCCGGACCCGGTCCTGTGGTGGCACACCGGCGGCACCGTGCCCGCCGTGGCGCACATCGAGACGGCTCAGAGAGGAACGACCCCATGACGATCCCGCAGGCCCGGGCCCGCCGGTCCCGGCCGGAGGGCTTCCCCCGCTCCGGCCCCGCGCCGGAGCTGATCGAGTCCGGCTTCGAGATCGAGAACGCCGACGCGGCGTTCCTGCACCACGGCCTCAACCTGGCCGACCTCGCGCACGTCCTGGACCTGGCGCGGCGCGGGATCGTGCCGCCCGACGCCGAGCGCACGCTGCTGGCGCTGCTGCTCGACGTCTGCGACATCGCGCCCGAGGACTTCCCCTACGACCCCTCCTACGGCGAGCCCTACAACTCCCGCGAGCGCTACTTCGTCTCCCGCATCGGCGACGTCGCCGGCTGGCTGCACGCCGGGCGCCCGCGGCGGGAGGCGGCCCGCGTCGCGCTGCGGCTGCACCTGCGCGCGGCGCTCGCCGAGCTCGTCGAGGAGGCCGTGCGGGCGTCGCTCGACCTCGTCGACCGCGCCGAGGAGCACGCCGCGACCCTGCTGCCCGACCAGACCTACCTGCAGCAGGCCCAGCCGTCGACGTTCGGGCACTACCTGCTCTCGTTCGTCTACCCCACCGTGCGCGACGCCCGCCGGCTGCTCGACGAGCTCGACGGCATCGACACGAGCCCGGGCGGGGCGGGGTGCGTCAACGGCACCCGGCTGCTGGAGGACCGCGCGCCGATCGCGGCCGCGCTGGGCTTCCGGTCGGTCATCCCGCACACCCGCGACGCCATGTGGCAGGTCGACGGGCTGGTGCACATCCTCGCCACCACCGCGAGCCTGCTGTCGAACTTCTCGAAGCTCGCCGAGGACCTGGAGATCTTCTCCTCCAGCGAGTTCGACTTCGTCGACCTGGCCGACGCCTACAGCCGCTCCAGCATCCTCATGCCGCAGAAGCGCAACCCCTACGCGCTGGCGATCGTGCGCGGCGCGTCCGGGGTCGTGATCGGGCGCCTCACCGGCTTCCTCGCGGTGACCAAGAGCCCGTCGGCGCGCAGCGACAACCTGATCTTCGCCTACGGGGAGGTGCCGCGGGCGCTCGACCTGGGCCTGCGGATCACCCGCCTGATGGGCGGGGTCGTGCGCACGCTGCGGGTCAACCCCGACCGGATGCGCGAGGAGCTCGACCGCGGCTACACCCAGGCCACCGACCTCGCCGAGCACCTCGTGGGGCTCGTCGGGGTCGACTACCGGACCGCGTACGTCGTCGTCGGCAACACGGTGCGCGCGGCGGCGCAGGCGGGCGTCCCGGGGGCGGCGATCACCGGCGGGATGCTCGACGACGCCGCGCGGGCCCACACCGGGCGCGACTGGGGCCTCGCCGACGTCGACCTCTCCGACGTGCTCGACCCGCGCTCGATCGTGGCGTCGCGGCGCGCGGAGGGCGGGGCGGCGCCCGACGCGGTGGCGGCGATGGTCGCCGACCTGCGCGTGACCCTCGACGGGATCGGCGCCGCGGCCGCGGCGCGGACCGCGGGGTTCGCGGCGGCCGAGGACGAGCTGCTGGCCCGGGCGCGTGCGGGCGCCGGGTGAGCGGGTGCCGGCCGAGCGGGTGCCGGGTGAGCGGGTGTCAGCTCTCCGGCACGTCGACCGCGACGACCTCGACCGGCGCGTCGGAGGAGTTGCCGCAGCGGTGCTCCAGGCCGGACGGGAAGTGCAGGGCCTCGCCCGCGGCGACCTCGTAGCGGTCGGCGGCCACCTCGACGTCGAGCCGGCCCTCCAGCACGATCAGCAGCGTCTCGCCCGCGCGGCGCAGCCCGGGGCGCTGCTCGCCGGGCTCGAGCCGGGCGACGGTGCCGCGCGCCCGGAAGCGGTCGGGCGACCCGGTGATCGTGACGGGGCCGGCGGCGATCCCGTCGGCGAAGCGCGTGAGCACGGCGGTCGGGGCGGTGTCGTCGTCCTCGACGAAGTGCCGGATCGGCGCGCCCAGGGCTCCGGCGATCTTGAGCAGCGTCGTGATCGTGGGGACCATGTCGCCGCGCTCGACCTTGTGCACCGACGCCGTGGAGACCTCCGCGGCGCGGGCCAGCTGCTGCAGCGTCATGCCCCGCTCCAGGCGGAGCGCCCGGACCTTGGGCCCGATCGACCCCACCACGTCCTCCCACGCCGACGGCGCCTCCGGCACGGCGACGGCGGCGAGCGGATCGCTGGGCATCGGTCCTCCACGTGGTTGACAGCACACCGCGTTCTAGTATCGTAGAAATCTGTTCCTGATAGGAAAACTTCTGCGTCTCGGAACCTGCCCAGGGTAGGGCGCTGCAGCGAAAGGGTCCCGACGTGTCAGCAGCACCGCGGCGAACTGTCGTGATCGGAGGGGGCGCCGCAGGACTGGGCGCCGCCGGTGGGGTGAAGGCCGCCGACCCCGGGGCCGAGGTGATCGTCTACACCGAGTTCGAGGACGTCGCCTACAGCCCCTGCGGCATCCCCTACGTCCACGGCGGCGAGATCCCCGACTTCGAGCGGCTGTTCCTGGCCGGCAAGCAGGCCTACGTCGACGCCGGCATCGACGTCCGCTACGAGACGGCCGTGACCGCGATCGACCCGGCCGCGCACACCGTCACGGTGGCGGGCGAGGGCGCGGTCCGCTACGACTCCCTCGTCATCGCCACCGGCTGGAACTACGCCGACCCCGGCGTCCCCGGCGGGGACCTCTCGGGCCTCTACTACGTCAAGAACATCCGCAAGGCCATGGAGTGGGACAAGGTCATCTCCGAGACCAAGGCGGCGGTGGTCGTCGAGGCCGGGCCGCTGGGCCTGGAGATGGTCACGGCGCTGGCCCACCGCGGCGTCGAGACCCACCTGATCGACCCCAACCCCTACGCCCTGTCGATGATGGCCGACCCCGACATCATGGCCCCGGTCGAGGAGTCCTGGCGCGAGCTCGGCGTGCACCTGCACTTCAACACCACGCTCGAGGAGTTCCTGGGCGACGCCGACGGCAAGGTCCGCGCCGTCCGCACGTCGGGCGGGGAGATCACCGCCGACCTCGTCGTCATCTCCACCCACAAGACGCCCGAGACCGCGCTGGCGAAGGCCGCGGGCCTCGACCTCGGCTCCACCGGCGCGATCATCGTCGACGAGCGGATGAAGACCTCCGCGCCCGACGTCTGGGCGGCGGGCGACGTCGTCGAGATCCCGCACGGCCTCACCCGCACGCCGCTGCAGGGGCTGACCGGCTCGCACGCCTACGCCCAGGGCAAGACGGCCGGCACCAACGCCGGCGGCGGCGACCGCGCCTACCGCGCGGTCTACGTCCCCTGGGGCACCCCGGCCGGGAAGTGGGTGATCGGTGGCGCGTCCTTCGGCGAGGCCACGGCCACCGCGCTCGGCATCCCCTACGTCAAGGGCGAGGCGCAGGGCATCTCGCGCGCCCGCTACTACCCGGGCGTGCAGCCGGTGAAGGTCAAGCTGCTCGCCGAGCCGGGCACGCTGCGGCTGATCGGCGCGCAGATGATCGGCGGCGGCGAGGGCATCAAGGAGCGCGCCGACTTCCTCGCCCAGGCGATCCGGTTCGGCATGACGCTGCACGACCTGTCGACGATGGAGAACGTCTACTCGCCCGCCATCGGCGCGCTCAACGAGCCGATCGTGGTGGCGGCGACCAACGGCGTCGCCGCGGCGAAGGCGAAGTAGCGGCGATGGCGTCCTTCTTCGGCTGGCTGCGCAGCAACTCCGAGCACTACCTGCTGGTGGCCGCGCACCAGAAGCTGGCCCGCACCCTCGGCTCGCCGCCGCCGCGGCCGCCGAAGGGGCTCAAGGAGCTCTTCTGGCTGCGCGTGTTCGCCCCCGTCTACGCCCTGCTCCCGTGGCCGGTCCGCAGCCGCATCATGCGCGCCATGCCCGGCAGCCACCGCCAGACCTGGGCGCCACCGCCCCGGTCGCGAGGACCTGCGGTCTGACCGCGACAGCTCCACCACCCACCCGCACAGAAGGAGAACCACCGTGGCTCAGATCATCGGCGAGCGCCCGAACACCGGCGACGTCATCGTCGACTACGACGAGAAGCTGTTCGACGACATCCAGGCCAACGAGGGCGAGAAGGCCTACATCTTCATGCACACCGTGCCCTACGAGGGCTCGGTCGGCTTCGTGAACATGCTGACCGCCACCCGGATCAACCGGAAGGGCTTCGACACCAGCATGGTGCTCTACGGCCCCGGCGTGCTCATGGCGTCGGCGACGCGCGGCTTCCCGACCGTGGGCGCCGAGGCCTTCCCCGGCCACATGAACTTCAACAACCAGCTCGGCACGTTCATGAAGGAGGGCGGCAAGGTCTACGCCTGCCGCTTCGCGATGGCCGCGCTCTACGGCATGCGCGAGACCGACCTCATCGACGGCGTCAAGCCGATGCACCCGCTCGACGTGCTCGACGCGACCCTGACCGCCCGCCGCGAGGGCGCGCTCGTCCTGCAGACCTGGACCCTCTAGCCGTGACCGCCGGGCCAGGACCGACCCCGTCGCGGGTGGGTCCCGGCCCGGCGTCGGAGGTGCCGCCGTGAACCCGTTCGCGTCCCCCCTGGCCGCCCCCGGACCCGCCGACGTCGACGCGTGGCGCAGCCGGTGGAGAGCGGCCGGCGAGGCCCTGTTCCCCACCCTGATGACCGACCCGCCGTCCTACGCCGGGGCGGTGGAGACGATCGGCGCGCTGGCGGCGGAGCTCGGCCGCCGCCGCGCCGACCTGCCTGCGCTCGTCGCGGCCATGACCGACCCGGACGCGTTCCTGGCCGAGTGCGGGCGCCGTCCCAGCGCCGTGCCGGCGACCCTGCTCGTCGGGGTCGCGTGCGGGATGCGCGAGCGCGACCTGATCGCCGAGGAGGTCCGCGCCGGCCACCGCAGCGCCATCGAGCGCTCGCGCGCGGCCGGGGAGGCGTGGGCCGTGCTGGGCGGCCCGGAGGCGATCGAGGACGTGACGGGCGGGGCCAGCGGCGTCGCCTGCTGCACCCACCTGCACATCCCCTCCGGCGTCGAGATCCGCGCGAGCGTCGACGCCTGGTCGCCGGAGCCCTACCGGATCGACGTCATCGAGCCCGGGGTGCTGCCGCCGCGCGGGGGGTCGTTCACCCGCCGCGAGCCCTGGATCGCGGAGTTCCACCGCGTCCGCGCCGAGATCGGGGGCAGCCCGTGACCACCGCCCGGCCGCTGGCCCCTCCTCCGGTCCCGTCCCCGCCGCCGGTCGACCCGGTGGCGCGGGAGTCCTGCCGCCTCGTCGCCGACGCCGCCGACCTCGACGCCCATCACGCGGTCCGCCGCACGGTGTTCGTCGAGGAGCAGAGCGTCTTCGCCGGGACCGACCGCGACGACCGCGACGACGACCCCCTCACGCTGCACGTCCTCGGCCTGGTTGACGGCCGCCCGGCGGGCAGCGTCCGGCTCTACCCGATCGGGCCGGGGCGGTGGAAGGGCGACCGGCTCGCGGTGCTGCCCGGCCGCCGCGCCGGGCGGCTGGGCATCGCGCTCGTCCGCTTCGCCGTGGCCACGGCCGCCGCGCGCGGGGGCGACCGGATGGTCGCGCTCGTCCAGCAGCCCAACGAGGTCTTCTTCCGCAGGCTGGGGTGGGAGCGGCTCGCCGAGCCGCAGCTCTACGTCGGGATCCCGCACGTGCGGATGGACATCGGGCTGCGCTGAGCCGCGCACCGGCCGTGCCCGTGGATCCGGGGTCAGCGCGTCCGCGGCGCCGGCAGCACCAGGCGCCCCCCGGCGGCGAACGACTCGCGCGCGGCGGCGGGCAGGGCCGCGGCGATCCGGTCGAGCGCCGCCGCGCGGTCGGCGGGCGCGCCGAGCTGCGCGGTCAGCAGGTCCGACCGCGTGCCGGTGGCGATCCGCGCGGCCTCCTCGGGCCGCCCGAGGTGGTGCAGGGCGAGCGCCTCGTACTTGGGTGAGGAGTGGCGCCGGGCCACGTCGAGCAGGCGCTCGGCCTCCGAGGCGTCCCAGCGCGCCCGCATCTCGACCAGGCGCATCGTGGCCCGCGGCCGGAAGGGCAGCGAGCGCTCCAGCATCGGGCCGGCCTCCTCGACCGCGGCGGCGGCGTCGTCGGGGCGGCCCAGCATGAGGTCGCAGTCGGCCACGGCGAGCAGCGCGTGGAGCTCCTGCTCGAGCTCCAGCGCCCCGCCGCCGCGGTGCGCGAGCTCGACGGCCCGCACGGCGTGCTCGCGGGCGCGCTCGACCTGGCCCAGCTCCTGCCACATCCACGACGTCGTCGTCTCGATGCCGGCGCGGTAGAAGCCGAGGTTCTCCGCGTCGATCAGGCGGCGCGCGTTGTCCAGCGAGCGCAGGGCGCCCGCGAAGTCGCCGGTGTCGCCGCGGGCGAGCGCGGTGAAGAACAGGGTCTGCAGCAGCGGCCGGAACTCCCCGGTGCGCCGGCACAGCACCGCGGCCCTGGCCAGGACGGAGCGGGCCTCGTCGAAGCGGTCCTGGTGCTGGAGCAGCGCGCCGCGGTAGGCCAGTGCGATGGCGGTGGTCGCGTCCTCGCCCGACGCCGAGAGGACCTCGTCGTAGGCCGCGGCGGCGCCGGCGTAGTCGCCGTCCCAGTGCCGGACCCGGCCCAGCAGCAGCGTGGCGGTCGGCAGCGCGCGCGGGGCGGCCGCCGCCGACTCGGCGAGGTGGGTGGCCTGCTCGGCGAAGTCGACGGCGACGGCGGCGTCGCGGGCGTAGAACGCGGTCCAGCCCAGCTGCTCCAGCGCCTGCGCCTCCAGCTCGAGGTCGCCCAGCTCGCGCGCCAGCGCCAGCGCGCGCTCGTGGTCCTCGTGGGCGTCGCCGGGGCGGCCCAGGTCGCGCCGGACCTGCCCGCGCCGCAGGTGCACCGCCACGAGCTGCGCGGTGTCGCCGCCGGCCGTCGCGGCCTCGACGGCGCGGTCGAGCAGCCGCTCGGCGTCGGTGTGGGCGAACGAGACGTCGGCGGCGTCGGCGGCGGCGAGCCAGGCCCGGGCCGCGCCCCGCGGGTCGTGCGCGGCCGCCAGGTGCAGGGCCGCGGCCTCGGGCCGGTCGGCGAGCAGGCGGGCCGCGCGGCGGTGGCGGTTGACCCGGACGGGCTCGGGCACCGACTCGTAGGCCACGCGCCGGACGATGTCGTTGGCGAAGCGGAACGTGTCGCCCTGCACGGTGAGCAGGCCCGCGCGCATCGCGCGGTCCGCGCGCGACGCGCAGTCCTCGACGTCGAGCCCGGACAGCGCGGCCACGTCGTCGAGCACGACGGTGGTGCCGAGCGTGGCGCACTGGGCGAGCAGGTGCGCGACGGCGTCGCCCGCGTGGTCGAGCCGGGCGGCGACGGCGTCGTGCAGCGTCGGGGGGACGGCGGGCGGGTCGTCGGGGGCGGCCGGGTCGACGGGCAGGCGCAGCAGCTCGGAGAGGAACAGCGGCGAGCCGCCCGTCCACGACCACACCCGCCCGGGGTCGTGCCCGCGCCCGCAGCGCTCGACGAGCACGGCGACGTCGGCGCGGGTCAGCGGCCCCAGCGGGATCCACGACGCGAGGTCGCGCAGCTGCGCGGTGACGACCGGGGACTCGTCGGTGCGCTCGGTGAGCAGCAGCAGCACGCGGCTGCCCTGCCAGTGCGCGGCCAGCACGTGCAGCGCCTCCACCGTGGACTGGCTCGCGTGCTGGACGTCCTCGACGACGAGCAGCACCGGCGCCCGGGCGCCGAGCCGGGTGAGGAACCCGCTCACCGCGTCGACGCTGCGGCGGTGCTCGACCTCCGGCGCGGCCCGCTCGTAGGGCACCGGTCCGACCAGGTCCGACAGCTCGGGGACGAGCTCCACCAGCGTCCCCAGCCGCGCCCCGGCCAGCTCGCGGACCTCGGCGGGAGGCGTCCGGTGCACGACCGCCCGGACGAGGTCGACGAGCGGCTGCAGGTACAGCGACCGCTCGGCCTCGAAGCAGGTGGCCTCGACGACCTGCGCGCCGGCGTGGCGGACCTCCGCGGTGAGCGCGGCGGCCAGCGCGGTCTTGCCGATCCCCGCCTCGCCGGTGAGCACCGTCAGCACCGGGGTGCCGGCCGCGGCGGACGCCCAGAGGTCGCGCAGCCGCCCGAGCTCGGCGTCGCGACCGACGAGCCCGGGCGCGGCGGGGGCGGCCGGCGCAGGCGGGGCCGCCGGCCGGTTCTCCGCCCGCAGGACGGCGAGGTGCAGGGCCTGCGTCGCCGGGGAGGGGTCGATGCCGAGGTGCTCGGCCAGCGACTCGCGCAGCGACCGGTAGGCCAGCAGGGCGTTGCCGGGCCGGCCCGCGCGCTGGTGGGCGAGCATGACGGTGCGGCACGCGCCCTCGTCGAAGGGGTCGAGGTGCAGCACGGCCGCGGCGACCTGGGCGGCCGTGTCGACGGCGCCGAGCTCCAGCGACGCGGCCGCCCACGCGGTACGGGCGCGGTGCAGCAGCTCGCCGACCGAGCGGCGCAGCTCGCGCACCCAGCGGTCCTCGTGCTCCCCGGCCAGTGCGACGTCGGCGTCGAGGAGCTTGGCGGCCTGCTCCCCGCTGGTCGACGCCAGGGCGAAGCGGCCCCGGCCGAGCTCCAGCTCCGCGGTGGCGACGAGGTCGGCGGCCTCCAGCA
Source organism: Pseudonocardia broussonetiae (assembly GCF_013155125.1). Taxonomy (NCBI): domain Bacteria; kingdom Bacillati; phylum Actinomycetota; class Actinomycetes; order Pseudonocardiales; family Pseudonocardiaceae; genus Pseudonocardia; species Pseudonocardia broussonetiae. The sequence continues at coordinate 2,066,698 of NZ_CP053564.1, forward strand.
GGTCGACCGCGGCGAGGTCGGCGGGCATCCGGTACCCGGCGGCGGAGCCCTCGATGAGCGCGCGGCCCAGCGCCCGGCGCAGACGGCTGATCAGCGCGGCGACGTTGCGGTCCGCCCGGTCGGGCGGGTGGTCCTCCCACAGCGCGTCGACCAGGTGCTCGATCGGCACGAACTCGCCCCGGCGCGCGGCGAGCACGGCGAGGACCCGACGGGCCTTCCCGACGGGCACGTGTCCGGAGAGCTCACCCTCGACGGTGAAGGGGCCGAGCAGGCAGAGCCGCAGGGGCTGACCCACCTGGCGGACTCTACCCGGGCCGATCGGCGCTGACGGGGGAGGTTGTCCGCGCATCCGTCTACTATGATGGAAAGTGATCTCTTATCGTGAAGAACCACGCCATCGAAGGGCTCCGCGCACCATGCCCAGAACCGTCGTCGTCGCTCTCGGGGGCAACGCCATCACCCGCAGCGGCGAGAGCGGCACCCACGCCGAGCAGACGGCCAACGCCCGCGCCATGGCCGAGGCCGTCTGCCGCATGCGCGACGCCGGCTGGAACGTCGTCGTCGTGCACGGCAACGGCCCCCAGGTCGGCAACCTCGCCATCCAGCAGGAGGAGGCCGCGCACCGGGTGCCGGAGATGCCCCTGTACTGGCTCGGCGCGATGAGCGAGGGCCAGCTGGGCTGCCTCATCACCCTCGCGCTGCACGAGGCGGGCGGCGGGGACCTGCCCGGCGTCGTCGCCGTCGTCACGCACATGGTGGTCGACGCCGACGACCCCGCGTTCGCGCGGCCGACCAAGCCGATCGGCCCCTTCCTCGACGAGGACACCGCGCGCCGCCACGCCGCCGAGCGCGGCTGGACCGTCGGGGAGGACGCGGGGCGCGGCTGGCGCCGGCTCGTCGCCTCGCCCGAGCCGCGCCGGATCGTCGAGATCGACGACGTCCGCGCCCTGGTCGACCGCGGGTCGGTCGTCGTCGCGGCGGGCGGCGGCGGCATCCCCGTGGTGCAGGCCGGGCACGTGCTGCGGGGTGTCGACGCCGTCGTCGACAAGGACCTCGCGGCCGAGAAGCTGGCCAGCACGCTCGGTGCCGACGTCCTCATGCTGGTCACGGGCGTGCCGCGGGTGATGCTGGACTTCGGCACGCCGCGGGCCCGTGACGTCGGCGAGATGACCACCGACGAGGCGCTGGGGCACGCCGCGGCCGGGCAGTTCCCGGAGGGCAGCATGGGCCCCAAGATGCGGGCGGCCACCCGGTTCGTCCAGGCCACCGGCGGCACCGCGGTCGTCACCGACGTCGAGCACGCCTGCGCGTCGCTCGCCGGCGGTGCCGCGGCGGGCACCCGCATCGTCCCCACCCGCATCGTCCCCACCGCAGCGAGCGTCGGAGCGGCATCGTGATCCACTCACTCACCGTCCACCCCGAGACCTACGTCGACTCGATCATGCAGCTGTCCGGCACCCGGGCCCTGCGCGCGGTCGAGGGCGTCGACTGGGCCAGCGCGGCCATGGCGACCCCGACGAACGTGAAGACGCTGCAGGACGAGGGCTTCCCCGCCGACGACCTGTCCGGCGCCGGCGCCAACGACCTCGTCCTCGCCGTCCGCGCCGAGTCCCAGGACGCCGTCGACGCGGCGCTGGAGGCGGGCGACCAGGCGCTGTTCGCCGCCCGCGGCACCCCGTCGGAGACGGCGAAGGTCCCGGCGGCGACGCTCGACGAGGCCCTGCGGCGCCAGCCCGGGAGCAGCGTGGCGGTGGTGTCGGTGCCCGGCGACTACGCCGCGCTGGAGGCGCACAAGGCGCTCTCGGCCGGCCTGCACGTGCTGCTGTTCAGCGACAACGTCCCCGTCGAGGACGAGATCGCGCTCAAGGACCGCGCCGTCGGGCTCGGCCTGCTCGTCATGGGCCCCGGGGCGGGCACCGCGATGCTCGGCGGCACCTGCCTCGGCTTCGCCAACGTCGTCGCGCCCGGGCGGGTCGCGGTCGTCGCGGCGGCCGGCACCGGCGCGCAGGAGGCGGCCGCGCTGCTCGACCGGTGGGGCGTCGGGATCTCGCAGGTCGTCGGGCTGGGCGGGCGCGACCTCGGCGCCCGCGTCGGCGGCCGGATGGCGCTGGCCGCCGTCCGCGGGCTCGCGGCCGACGAGGGCACCGACGCGATCCTGCTGGTGTCCAAGCCGCCGGACGTCGACGTGGCCCGGGCGGTCCTCGCGGCCGCGGGCGACACCCCGCTGGTCGCCGCGCTGATCGGCGTGCCGGAGGACTTCGAGGCCCCGCCGGGCGTCACGGTCACCCGGACGCTGGAGGCCGGGGCCGTCGCGATGGCCCGGATCGCCGGGGCGCCCGCGCCCGACGTCACCGCGGGCCTCGTCGACGCGGTGCGGGCGGAGGCGGACCGGCTGCCCGCGCGGCGCACCCTGGTGCGCGGCCTGTTCTCCGGCGGCACGCTCTGCTACGAGTCGCTCGTCGTGCTCGCCGACGTCCTGGGCGACGTGCACTCCAACACCCCGCTGCGCGCCGGGCTGGGCCTGCCCGCGCCGCAGGGCGCGCACACCTGCCTCGACCTGGGCGAGGAGGAGTACACGAAGGGCCGCCCGCACCCGATGATCGACCCGCAGGCGCGCCTGGAGCTGCTGCGCGAGGTGGGTGACGACCCGGACGTCGCCGCGATCGTCCTCGACGTCGTGCTCGGGTACGGCGCCCACGACGACCCGGCCGCCGAGCTGGCCCCCGAGTGCGCCCGGATCGTCGCCGGCGGCGGACCGGCCGTCGTCGTCTACGTCCTGGGCACCGAGCAGGACCCCCAGGGCCTCGAGCGCCAGCGCGCCGAGTTCACCGACGCCGGCTGCCTGGTCACGGCCACCGCGGCCCGCGCCTCGCTCGCCGCGGCCGCGCTGGCCCGCCGCGAGCCCGAGCTGGCCGGGACGGCGCTGTGAGCGGCCCGCGGGTGGCGCTCGTGACGCACTCGACGAAGCCGCGCGGCGGGTTCGTGCACACCCTGGGCATCGCCGAGGCGCTGCACGCCGACGGCGTCGACGTGCACCTCGTGGCGCTCGGCGACCCCGCGGCCGGGCTGCCGCGCGCGACGCCGGTGCCGCACACCGTCCTCGCCGGGCCCTCGCACGCCGGCACCACGCTCGACGAGCGCGTGTTCGCCGCGATCGACACCCTGGAGGCCGGTCTGGCCGGGCTCGCGGGCGCCTTCGACGTGCTGCACACCCAGGACTGCATCGCCGCCCGGGCCGCGGTCCGCGTGCGCGACGCCGGGGCGCCGGTCACGGTCGTGCGCACCGTGCACCACGTCGACGACTTCACCACGCGCGCGCTCGTCGACTGCCAGCGCGCCGCGATCGCCGAGCCCGACCGGGTGCTCGTGGTGAGCGAGCAATGGCGCGCGATCCTGCGCGACGAGTACGGCCGCGAGGCCGCGGTCGTGCCCAACGGCGTCGACCCCGCCCGGTTCGCCTCGCCCGGCCCGGAGCGGGTCGCCGAGCTGCGGTCGCGGATCCCGGCGGGGCGCGCGCTGCTGCTGGGCGTCGGCGGGATCGAGCCCCGCAAGGGCACCCGGCACGCGTTCGAGGCGCTGGGCCGGCTCAAGCGCGAGCGGGGGCCGGTGGCGACGCTCGCGATCGTCGGCGGGCACTCCTTCCAGGACTACACCGCCTACCGCGAGGCCGCGCTCGCCGCGCTGCCCGGCCTCGGGCTGGTCCTCGGCGAGGACGTCGTGCTGCTCGGCACGGTCTCCGACGCCGACCTCGCCGGCTGGTACCACGCCGCCGACGCGCTCTGCTTCCCGTCGGTCAAGGAGGGCTGGGGGCTCGTCGTGCTGGAGGCGATGGCGGCGGGGCTGCCCGTCGTGGCGTCCGACCTGCCGGTGTTCACCGAGTACCTGGCCGACGGCCGCGACGCGCTGCTGCCCCCGGTCGGCGACCCCGCGGCCCTCGCGGCCGCCCTGGGGCGCCTGCTCGACGAGCCCGCGCTGCGGGAGCGGCTCGTCGCGGGCGGGCGGGCGGTGCTGCCCCGCTACACGTGGGCGGCGAGCGCCGCCCGGCACCGGGAGGTCTACGCGGAGCTGACCGCGCCGGTGCCGGGCTGACGGTGGGTCAGTGGCCGTGCCCGTGGCCGTGGCCCTCGCCGGGGGCGTGCTCGTGGTCGTACCCGGCGGGCCGCCCCGCGAGCTCGCCCGCCCGGCTGCGGGCCTGCGCGAGCGGGACGGTGCCGTCGCCGTCGAGGACGTCCTCGAGCGCCGAGAGCCACTGCTCGTAGTAGCGGTAGCCGACCCCGTCGGGGTGCGCCGCCTCCCACTCGGCGACGCGCGCGATCAGCGCCTGCTGGAACACCGGCCACGCGAACGCGCCCGCGTCGTGCAGGCTCACGGCCATGCCGAACGCCCGCGACTCCCACGGCTCGGTGAACACGAGCTCGCCGTTGGAGCGCGGCGGGGCGGCCGCTCCCTCGTAGGCGAGCGGGGCCTCCCGGTGGGTGGTGCCCGCGGTCACGGCGCCGCGACCTTCGCGACCCCCACGAGCGCGTCGCGGGTGATCAGCGGGACCAGCTCCTCCTCGGAGAGGTCCTCGGTGCCGGCCGGCCGCTCGGGCAGCACCAGCCAGCGCACCTCGGAGCTGGAGTCGCGCACGACGATCTCGACGTCGTCGGCCAGCTCCAGGCCCATCTCGGCGAGGACCGCGCGCGGCTCGCGCACGACCCGCGCCCGGTAGGCCGGGTCCTTGTACCACGACGGCGGCAGGCCCAGGACCGGCCACGGGTAGCAGGAGCACAGGGTGCAGACGGTGACGTTGTGCCGCTGCGGGGTGTTCTCGACGACGACGATGTGCTCGCCCTGCGGCCCGCCGAAGCCGAGCTCCTTGACGGCGGCCGTGCCGTCGGCGAGCAGCCGCGCGCGGTACTCGGGGTCGGTCCACGCCTTCGCGACGACCTTCGCCCCGTTGAGCGGGCCGACCTTCGTCTCGTAGTTGGCGATGAACCCGTCCATCACCTTCGGGTCCACGAGCCCGCGCTCGGTGAGCAGCTGCTCGAGGGCCTCCGTGCGCAGCGCCGGGGACAGGCGCTCGGTTCCGGGGTCCGCGGACGTGGTCATGCCGGCTCCAGGTAGCTGTCGAAGAGTTCGATGGTCAGGGAGAAGGACTCGGCGTCGGGCCCCCACAGGTCGTGGGAGTCGAACGCGACGGTGAAGACGTGCTGCGGGTTCTCGCCCTCGAAGTGGGCATGGGTGTCGGGCAGCAGGTGCCCCGGCTGCACGGCCTCGACGGTGCCGACGTGCCCGCGCACGTAGCGCGGCAGCCGGGTGTGGCCGGCGGGGCTCATGTCCTTCGCGCGCACGCGGTCGCCGGGTGCGAACCGCGGCGGCTCGGGCACCTCGCGCAGCGAGCCGGGCCCGGTGGGGGTGTAGTCGGGCTTGGCCGGCTCCGCCGGGGCCGGCGGCTCCTCGACGTGGCCGCCCTGCAGGTTGCGCGCCCGCGCGTCGACGGCGCCGGGCGCGAGGATCGCGCTCTCGGTGAGCATCAGCTCGGCGGCGTTGAGCCAGCGGCCGTAGTACCCGTCGTCGAGGTAGGCCACGCGGGGCAGGCGCTCCAGCGCGTGGCGGAAGGCGTCGAGGTTGCGCCCGGAGATGCGCCCCATCGACAGCACGGTCATCGCGAACGCCCGCCCCTCCCACGGCTCGGCGAACGGCGGCTCGTCGCGGCGCGGGGCCGTGGCGGTGCCCCATCCCTCGGTGCCGCCCATGTCGGCGATCCCGTCCATGGCTCGTCCTCCTTCGCTTCGGTTCTCAGCGGTCGGTGCTCAGCGGTCGGTGCTCAGCGGTCCAGGCGGGCCGCGAGGTCGAGCAGGGCGTCGGTGAAGCACGCGAGCGGCGCCGTCGCCACCCCCGCGCCCACCTGGCCGGTGCCCGCGCTCGCGTGCAGGATCCCGGTCGTGATCTTCGGTGTCACCCCGGTCTCGACGACGCGCCGGACGTCGACGCCCAGCGGGGTGCCGGCGAACTCCATCGGCGGCAGGGTGAAGCGGCTGCTGGTGCCCGCGCAGATCGTGCGGAACGCCGCGGTCGCGGCCGCGGCGTCGGCCATCGAGCCGCCGAGGAACGCCGCGACGGCGGCCGACCCGCCCGCCGCCGGCCCGCCCATCCCCGTCAGCTCCAGGACCGCGCTGTCGCCGATGTCGCGCGCGCTCGTCTCGGGCCCGTTGCCGGAGTAGTAGAGCGCCTCGCCGACCGGCGGGGCGGGGCAGGTCCGCCACTCGTCGGTGCCGGAGAGCTTGATGCCGAACGTGGTGCCGTTGCGCGACATCGTCGTGACGATGCTGGAGCCCTCGACCTGCCCGGCGTGCAGCTGCAGCGACTTCGCCGCGGCCATCGCGAGGTTGAGGAAGAACAGGTGGTTGCCGCCGAGGTAGCCGGCGAACGGCACGCGCAGCGCGTCGGGCAGGGCGGCCACGTGCGGCAGCCAGGTGCGGGTGAGCAGGTTGGTGGCGGCCTGGGTGCGCATGTGCAGGTCGTCGCCCATGGTGATGCCCTGCGCGGCGATCGCGAGCACGTCCAGCGGGCCCGCGGCGTCGAGGATGGCGGTCAGCGCCGGTCCGGCCGTCGACGCCAGGAAGCGCAGCCGCTCGATCGCGGCGTCGGTGTCGCGGCCGAACCAGGCCACCTCGCCGGGACCCTGGTTGAGCGGCGAGAACGCGCGGGTGCCGCCCTCGGCGTCGTCGACCACGAGAACGGGCTGCGACGGTCCCACTGCGCTGGCCATCGGGACCACGGTGTCGTGGTGGTTCGCGGGGGAGAGCGCGACCGCGCCACGGTGCAGCAGGTCGTCGGCCGCGGTGACGTCGTCGGCCCAGCCCTCGGCGACCGTCGCCGCGCGCATCGAGCGCTGCAGCGGGTCGCACGCCTGCGCGTAGGCGATCGGCGGGCCGCAGTGCAGCAGCGTGCGTCCCTCGAACCCGGGCACGTCGGCGACGGTCGCGGTGCCGACCAGCCGGGGCACGCCCTCGTCGAGCCGGCGCAGGACCTCGGCGTTGGCGGCGTCGACGGTGGCGGCGTGCACTCCGTAGAGGGAGGTCAGGGCGCGGACGGCGACCGGGTCGCCGTCGGCGGGGATCCGCCAGTCGACCTGCTCCACCGGCCGCCCCTGCGCCCGGACGGCGTCGGCGAACATCGGCAGGCCGACGTTCACGACGGCGACGGAGTCGGGCAGGGACGTGACCGTCATGGGTGGCCTCTCGTCGGGGTGGGTGCAGCGAGGCATTTCTACTATAGTAGATGCATGACCGACGTTCTCAACGGTGCTCCTCCCCGTCCCGAGGGGGCCGCCGACCCGGCGGCCGTCGCCGCTCTGATCATGGACCTGCAGGCGGTCGGGCTGCGGATCGACACCGAGCTGGCGACGTCGCGGACCGGGGGTGCCGGGCCGTCGGACTCGGGGATGCTCTGGGTCGAGGGCGTGCCCGTCACCGTGCCGCCGAGCACCACCTCGCCCTACCGGCTGCTCGCCGACGACGAGGGGCAGAGCATCTACCGCGACGGCCGCAAGGTCGCCTCGGTCTCGGGCACCGACCGGCCCCGGTTCTACGACCTGCAGACCGCCGACGGCGTCCCGTACCACCAGATCGCGCTGCTGCACCTGGACTCGCTCGCCTCCACCGTCGTGCAGGCCTGCAACTACTGGGGCAACGCCGACCAGTGCGGCTTCTGCGGCATCGGGCTCTCCCTGGCCGCCGGCCGGACCGTCGCGAAGAAGACGCCGGAGATGCTGGCCGAGGTCGCCGTGGCGGCGAAGGAGCTCGACGGCGCCGTCGACGCCACGCTGACCACCGGCTCGTCGGTCGCCCCCGACCGCGGCGCGCTCTACGTCGCCCGCTGCGGGCAGGCGGTGAAGGAGGCGTCCGGGCTGCCGGTGGAGGTGCAGTTCGAGCCCCCGCGCGACCTGTCGGTGCTCGACCGCGTGCACGACATGGGCATCGACTCCGTCGGCGTGCACGTCGAGTCGTTCGACCCCGCCGTCCTCGCCCGGGTGGCCCCCGGCAAGTTCCGCACCGGCATCGACAGCTACTTCCGGACCTGGGAGCGCGCCGTCGCGCTGTTCGGCGAGGGCCGCGTGTCGACCTACGTCATCCTCGGCATGGGCGAGGACCCCGACCTCACCGTCGCCATGTGCAAGCGGGCCGTCGACATCGGCGTCTACCCCTTCGTCGTGCCCTTCCGCCCTGTCGCCGGGTCGCTGATGCAGGACGTCCCGGCCCCGTCGCGGGAGTACACGGAGCCGATCTACCGCAAGGTCGCGGCGTTCCTGGCCGAGCGGGGGCTCGGGGCCGACACGGCCGTGGCCGGCTGCGCCCGCTGCCAGGCCTGCTCCTCGCTCAACCTGGTGCAGCAGGCGGGCGCGGCCCCGCCCTGCGGGCCGTCCGGTGGGGTCGGTGGGGTCGGTGGGGGGCCGACGCTGCTGCAGATCGGGAGCCGTCCCTGACGCTCGCCCGGTCGCCGGCGTTTCCTGAGATCGTCGGGACCGTGACATCAGGGTCGTCGGGAGGGCCGTGAGAGTGCGGTCTCGGCGATCTCCGCCGGGTGATCGTCGAGAGTGTGACCTGGTGGTCCTTGCGGCGACGGTGGTGGTGCGGTTCCGGCGATCTTGAGTTCGGCCGGGTCCGTCGCCCCGCGCGACGAGCGCCTGGCCCCGGCTCGCCCACCGGCGACCGGCTGACGCCCCCGTCCCCGCCCGCGCCCCGCCCCCGCCGACTCGCCGCCGCCCCTGGCGGCTCGCCGCCGCCCCCGCCGCTGGCTCGGCCGCCCATGCCGACCCGCCGCTGCCCCCGCCGCCGACCCGCCGGCTCCCGCCGCTGCCTCGGCCGCCCCTGCCGACGCGCCGCCGCCCCCGCTCCTGCCGCCCCTGCCGCCCCTGCCGCCGCGCCGCCGCCCCCGCTCCTGCCGCCCCTGCCGCCGCGCCGCTCCTGCCAACCCCACCGCCCCCCACTACCCTCGGCCGCATCTGCCGCGTCGACCAAGATCGTCGAGACCGTGACGCCAAGGTCGCCCAGACGACCGTGAGGGTGCGGTTTCGGTGATCTCCGCCGGGTCATCGTCGGGAGTGTGACCTGGTGGTCCTTGTAGCGACCATGGCGGCGCGGTTCCGGCGATCATGAGTTCGGCCGGGTCGTCGGCCTCCGCGACGCGTGGCGCACCACGGCTCGCCACCGGCGGCCGGCTGACGCCCCCGCCCCGGCCTCCGCCCCCGGCCCCGGCCCTGGGCCCGGAACCAGCCCAACCCGGGCCCTGGCCCCGGACAGCGGCCCCATCGGCCAAGATTGTCGAGACCGTGACGCCAGGGTCGTCGGAGGGGCCGTGAGGGTGCGGTCTTGGTGATCTCCGCCGGGTGATCGTCGGGAGTGTGACCTGGTGGTCCTCGCAGCGACCGTGGTGGCGCGGTTCTGGCGATCATGAGTTCGCCCGGGTCGTCGGCCTCCGCGATGGGTGGCGCACCACGGCTCGCCACCAGCGGCCGGCTGACGCCCCCGCCCTCGCCCCCGGCCGCAAGATCGTCGGAACCGTCCCGGCCTCGACCACCGGCGGCGGGCTGCGACGCCCCGGCCCCGGCCCCAGCCCCGGTCCCGCTCCCAGCCCCAGCCGCATCGGCCAAGATCGCCGAGACCGTCACGTCAGGGTCGTGGGGACGACCGTGGGGGTGCGGTCTCGGTGATCTCCGCCGGATGATCCCCAAGAGTGTGACCTGGCGGCCCCCGCAGCGACCGTGGCGTCGCACTATCGACGATCACGCTGCCCGCACCGGCCGCACGACCCGCGGCGCGACAGAGATCGGCCGGTCGCCGCGGTGCAGCCGCAGACCACCGGACTGGAGATCACCCAGAGCGCACCGGCAGGGTTCCGGCGATCACCCGAGGTGGGGCGGGCGGGGGATGCCGGTGATCCGGACCTCGTCCAGGTGCAGGACCGGCAGCGTCTCGCCCCCCGCCCTCACCGCCAGCAGGCCGGAGTCGTCGAAGGTGCCGGCGACGGCGGCGGGGATGCCGCGGGCGGCGAAGGCGTCGACGCAGCGGGCCTCGCGGCCCGGCGGCACGCTCAGCAGGAAGCCGAAGCTGGGGAAGCAGTTCAGCCACCAGGTCAGCGGCACGCCCGCGGGCGTGGGAACGGCGTCGAGGTCGACCGTGACGCCGAGCCCGGCGCACTCCAGCAGCATCGCCAGCGACCCGACGAGCCCGGCCATGCTGATGTCCTTCGCCGCCACGCAGGTGCCGTCGGCGGCGAGCTCGGCGAGCAGGCGCACGTCGCCCGCGCAGCGCTCGCCGCGCTCGCGGAACGCGGGGAAGAACGGGAAGTCGGTGCGCGCGCGTCCGTCGAGCGCCGCGGCGACGACGAGCGAGTGGCCGGGCTCGGCGCGGGTCACCGACAGCGGCACCGGCGCGTGCCCGACCCCGAACGCGGAGACCGACGGCGGCCCGTCGTGCACGGTGAGGTGCCCGCCGACCAGGGGGACCCGGTACAGCGCGCACGCCTCGCGCATCCCGGCGAGCACGCCCCGGACGACGTCCTCCGGCCCGGTGACGGTGTCGACGATCCCGAGCGGGAGCGCCCCCATCGCGGCGAGGTCGTTGACGTTGGTGAGCACGGCGGCGATGCCCGCACCGTGCGGGTCGGCGACCACGAACGGCGGGAAGACCGCCTCCCCGCACGCGACGACGCTGCTGCCGCCGGCGTCGAGCACGGCCCCGTCGTCGCCCGGCCCGCCGACCCAGTCGGTGCTGAACCCGCCGCCCTCGGCGAGGAGGGTCCCGATGGCGGCCTTGGCGTGCAGGCCGGGGTTGGCCAGCACGGACGCGACGATGTCGGACAGCGGCTCGGTCACGGCCGGAGGAGCACCCATGTTCATACACTATAAGAGAAGGGCCGTCCGACGGGATCTGTCCGTGCGTAACCAGGCGTCACTGGATCGGGTGACAGCTCAGGGTTACGGAAACACGTCGGTGGGTAACGACGATGAAGAGTCGAGACCCGAGCGGAAGGAAGCCCGATGAGCACCCACGTCACCGGCGTCGGACCCACGGACACGACCTCCCGCGAGCACGACATCGCCTCGGCGCTCGTGCGGCTGCGCTCGGCGTTCGACCCCGACCCCGACAGCCGCGAGCGCGCCAAGCAGCGCCTCATGATGGTCCTCACCGCGATGGACGCCGACCCCTCGGCGCACCGCGGCTCCTCCGGCGGGGCGTCGTTCGCCTGCTGACCCCGTCGCACGTGGTGCGTCAGACGACGCGCCCGTCCTCCAGGTAGCGGGTGACGCCGGCGGCGCGGGCGTCCACCGCCGCGGTGACCCGGCGGACCAGCCGCGGCTCCATCATCACGAACAGCTCCTCGCACGGCAGGAACGCCCAGGACGCCAGCTCGTCGGGGGCCAGCTCGACGGCGTCGAGCTGCTCGTCGGTGAGGACGCCGCCGTCGAAGACGAACCGGACCCGCTCCTCGCGCACGAGCGGGGCCCAGTCGACGACGAGCAGGCGCCCGACCGGCAGGTCGAGGCCGAGCTCCTCCTTCAGCTCCCGCGCGCACGCCTCGCTCGGGCTCTCGCCCTTCTCCACCTCACCGCCCGGGATCTCCCAGTGCCGCTTGTAGGTGGGCTCGACGATGAGCACGCGCCCCTCCTCGTCGACGAAGAGGGCCCCGGCCGCGGCGGCCGGCCGCGCGATGGTGTCGACCCGGTCCATCCGGTCCATGGTGCGTTCTCCCGAGCGGTCAGGCGGGTGCGGTGCCGATGATCCCGCGCAGCTGGAGTGTCGCGCGGATCGGCAGCCCCGGCCTGACGAACGGCTGCACCGCGCGCAGGCAGGCGTCCCGGAACTCCTCCGCGCCCGCCGCGACGACCGCCTCGTAGCCGGGGCCGGTGGAGGCCAGGCCGCGGGCGTAGTGCTCGGCGTCGGCGAACTCCAGCACGAACGGCACGTCGAACAGCTCGCCCGGTTCGAGGCCGGCCGAGGTCAGGAACGCGGCGGCCACCCCCGGCCGCTTCAGGGCGACCATGTCGGACTGGCGGTCGACCTGCGGCGGCGTCGCCAGCCGGAACGGGGCGAACAGCGGGCCGCCCTGCGACTGCGCCATCTCGCCCCAGAACGTGAGCGCGACCTTCCCGCCCGGCCTGAGGACCCGGGCGGCCTGGGTGATCGCGTCCGGGGTGGTGGCCCAGATGCCGCGGAAGCTGGTGACGGCGTCGAACGAGGCCGCGGCGAAGTGCGGCGCGGCCATGTCGCCGACGACGACCCGGCTGTCGGGGTTGCGCAGCTCGGCGACCGCGGCGAGCCGGGGCGAGGCGTCGACGCCCGCCACCTCGGCCCCCCGCAGCCGGGCGAGCTCCATCGCCAGCCCGGAGCCGCACGCCATGTCGAGCACGGCGCTGCCCGGGCCGATGCCGAGCAGGCCGTGGACGTGCTGGTACTCCCGGACGGCCGCGGGCTCCATCAGGGCCGCGAAGTCGGCGGCCCGCCGGCCCCAGCCCTCGTCGACGGTCCGCCACTGCTCCACGGCCGGACCGGCCTCAGTGGTAGGGCTTGTGCGGGATCGCGGCGTCGTTGAGCTGCTGGTCCATGTCGACCCAGATGGCGTCGTCCTCGATCTTGCACGCGTAGACCGGGATCGGGGCGACGGCCGGCACGCCCTTCGGCTCGCCCGTGCGCAGGTCGAAGCACGAGTTGTGCGCCGGGCAGATCAGGGTGTCGTCCTCCTGCAGGTAGCCCTCGTTGAGGGGCTGCTGCTGGTGGGTGCACGTGTTGTGCACCGCGGCGACCTCGTCCTCGTAGAGCCGCACGAGGCACACCGGCTCGCCCGCGAGCTGGACGAGCATCATGTCGCCCTCCTCGAGCTGGTCCAGGTCCGCGACCGCTTCCCACGCCATGGTTCCTCCTAGGGTTTCTTGCGCCGGGCCACGGGCAGGGAGCCGCGGACCTCGACCCAGCCGTTGCGGATTCGCGTGGGCAGGATCGGTTGGGGGTGGTGCGCCGGGCCGCGGACGATGCGGCCGTCGCGCAGGTCGAAGCGGGACTCGTGCAGCGGGCAGGTCACCACGCAGTCGACGACCGGGCCGCGGGAGAGCAGCGCGCCCGCGTGGCTGCACACGTCGTCGATGGCGTGCACGACGTCACCGGAGCGGTGCAGCATCACCTGGCGCCCGTCGACGGTGACGCCGGCGGTGGCGCCGTCGGGGAGGTCGGCCTCCTGGACGGCCTGCACCCAGCGGGTCGGCCCGGTCGTCGTCGCGACGCGATTGACCATCACCGCCTTCCCCTGCACGAGGTGACCGCCGACGTAGCCGGCCGCTCCCGTGACGGCCATGCTCGCGAGGCCCAGCACCTGCGCCGGACGCCGGTGGCCGTTCACGCGGGCGACCAGCGAGGCTCCCTGCAGCGCGGTGCCGGCGAGGTTGAGCAGGCCGTGGAACAGGCCGGTGCGGCGGTCGTCGCCGTCGCTCACGGTCCAGTCGGTGAAGCCGGTGGCGACGGTGCCGGCCGCGGCGAGGAGCCCGGCCGCGCTCAGCGTGCCGGCGGCGTCGAGGCCGCCGCCGTCGTCGGAGCCGTCCTTGCCCAGCGCGTCGAGCACCACCGTGCCCGCCCAGAAGCCGATCGGCAGGTCGCTCAGGGCGGCGTGCAGCGAGTGCCCGGCCCAGCGGCCGCCGTGCATCAGCTCGACGAGGAGGTTGTCGCGGTGGCGGTCGTACAGCGGCTGCGACACCGCCGACACCGACTCCTCCAACGACTTCAGCCACGGCCACCGCTCCACCCGGGCGAACAGGTGCCGGTGCCACGTGGTGACCCCCAGGGGTCCTTCGGTGTCCGACATGGACTCTCCCGTCCTCCTGCGGTGGCGCGCAGTCAGGGGACGATCTCACCCGGATCCGGTGACGGCCGTCTCATCGTGCGACGGGGGGCGCACTCCGGGGAGCAGGCGCAGCGCGTGCAGCGCCGTCGACAGCTCGGCGAGCGCGGTCGGGTGCTCCAGGTCGCGCCCGGTGTGCTCGGCGACGCGGCGCAGGCGGTGCCGCACGGTGTTGGGGTGCACGAACAGCCGCTTGCCCGCCGCGGTGGCCGAACCGCCCACGGCGAGCCAGGTCTCGAGCGTGTCGAGCAGCAGGTCCTGCTCGTCGCGGCGCAGGGCGAGGATCTCGCCGAGCACCCGCCGGGCGATCTGCGTGGCCGCCTCCGGGGCGGCCGCGACGAGCGTGGCGAGCGGCGTGTCGTCGAAGTGCCGGACCGAGGGCCGCCCGACCGGCGCGCTCTGCAGGGCGATGCGGGCGAGGTAGAGCGCGCGCGGCGTCTCGTCGAGCGCGGGGTAGACCGGGCTGACGCCGACGCGCCCCGGCGCGGCGCCCGCGACGACCCGCAGGGCCGCCGTGGCGTCCGGGCCCGGCAGCGACACCACCCCCACCTCGACGTCGGGCAGCAGCCGCCACGCCGACGAGACGTTGACCGCGCGCAGCTTCGAGGTGATCTCCGGCAGCGCGACGACGCCCACGGACGCCACCTCCGCCGCGACCGTCACGAACGCGCCGGTCGAGGGCAGGCCGAGCCCGCTGGCGATCTCCCACACCGCGCCGACGGCGCCGGTCGTCAGCGCCTCCACCAGCGCCGACCGCTCCTGCTCGTGGCGGCGCAGCGCGTGCGCGGCGGCGTCGCGGTAGGAGGTGGTGAGCGCGGCGGAGTACTCGTCGGCCTTGCGGAACACGTGCGTGGCGAGCGCGGCGAGCTCGCGGGCGTCGACCCTCCCGGTGGCGATGGCGGCGTCGGCGAGCACCTCCCAGAACTCGGAGAAGCCGACCCGGAACCCGGTCAGCAGCTCGGGGAGCGGCGCCCCGGCCCGTCCGCGGAGCTCGCCCGTGCGGTGGGCGGCGGCGAGGTCGGCGCCGTCGGGGAGGTCGTCGGTGCGCAGCAGGTAGCGGACGTTGTCGACGGCCGCGGTCCGCAGCGCCGCAGCGCTGACGTAGGTCTCGTCGCGGTAGAGGGGGAGCGCGGCGCGCACGCGCTCGACGATGCGGTCGACGACCTCGTCGAACCGGTCGAGCAGGGCGGGCGCGACCAGGACCAGCGCGCGCGGGGCGTCGGGCACCCGGTGAGCCTAGGACCCGCGGGCCGCTGTCCGTGCGGACAATCCGGGCGCCCCCGCGGTGTCCGCCGGAACCTCGCCGGCGGGGGCCGGCCGCCGCCACGCTGAGCGGGTCCCCACCGCCCGTTCCGGAAGGTCCCCCATGAGCAGCCCCGTACCCGACACGATCGTCCTCGTCCACGGCTTCTGGGTCACCCCCCGCAGCTGGGAGGACTGGATCGCGCACTACGAGGGCAAGGGCTACCGCGTCCTCGCCCCCGCCTACCCCGGCTTCGAGGTGGAGGTCGAGGCGCTCAACACCGACCCGTCACCCGTCGAGGCCGTCACGGTGCCCGCGATCGTCGAGCACCTGGAGTCGGTGATCAAGGAGCTCGACACGCCGCCGATCATCATGGGCCACTCGGCGGGCGGCGCGTTCACGCAGATCCTGCTCGACCACGGCTTCGGGGCCGCCGGCGTCGCGCTGAACTCGGCGCCCACCGAGGGCGTGCCGGTCGTGCCGATCAGCCAGATCAAGTCGACGTTCCCCGTGCTGAAGAACCCGGCCAACCGGCACAAGGCGATCGCCTACGACTTCGAGCACTGGAACTACGCCTTCACCAACACCTTCCCCGAGGACCGGGCGCGGGCGCTCTACGAGCGCTACGCCGTGCCGGTGTCGGGACGGATCCTGTTCGAGAGCGCGCTCGCCAACCTCACCCCCGGCCACGGCGGCACCTACGTCGACTACGCCAACGAGGGCCGCGCGCCGCTGCTGCTCGTCGGGGCGAGCGAGGACCACATCATGCCGCCCGCCGTGCAGCGCTCGAACGCCAGGCACTACACGCAGGAGGCCTCCCTGACCGAGTACGTCGAGTTCGGCGGGAAGCCCCACCTGATGCCGGCGGCACCCGGGTGGGAGGAGATCGCCGACTACGTCCTGGCGTGGGCGGTCCGGAACGCGCGACGATGAGGGGGTGACGGACGAGGAGCTGGTGGTCGAGTTCGCGCTGGCGCGGCTCGACCACCCCGGCCTCGACCTCGACGAGATCGCCGCCGTCGTCGTGCGCCGGGCCGGGCCGGAGCGGCAGCTGGACTTCGCGTCCCGCAACCTCGCCCAGCGCGGGGAGCTGCGGGGCGGGAGCTACGAGACGGCCGTGGAGTACGTGCTGCGGACGGTGCTGCGACTGCGGGACGACGCCGACTGAGCCGCCTCAGCGCAACAGCCGGTTCAGGGCGGGCGCGACGTCCCGGTGCCCGGCCACGGGCGCGCACCGGCCGCGGCCCAGCCGGGCGAGGTCCGCCCCCAGCGGTGCGTCGTGCTCGCCGTCGGTCTGCAGGAGCACGTGCAGCTCCGGGAACCGGCGGGCGAGGAGCCGCGGGTCGGGCCCGGCGTTGTGCACGGCGTCGGTGAGCAGCACCGCGGTGCGCCGCCGGGCCGACGAGCGGGCCAGCTCGGCGTGCGCGACGGTCAGCGCGAAGTGCACGTTGGTGAGCCCGCGGGCGGGGATCCGCAGCAGCTGGTCGAGCAGCCGGGACGCCGGGACGTACCGGTCGAGCGGCGTGAGCAGCGCGGCGTCGGACCAGAACGCGACCAGCGCCAGCCGGTCGTCGCGCAGGTCGGCGGAGAGCGCGGCCACGGTCGCCGCCGCCATCCGCACCTTCTCCCCGCGCATCGACCCGGACACGTCGACGACCAGCACGACGTCGCGGCGCGAGCGCATCCGCTCCCGCACGACGATGTCGGTGTCCTCGGGCACCGGGCGCTCGGTGAGGACCTCGATGGTGCGGTCGAGGTCGATGTCGTCGGACCGGTAGCGGTAGGGCACCGACGCGAGCCGCCCGGAACCGCGCTCGGCCTGCGGGTCGCGAGGACGCCGGCGGATCGTCAGGCGCCGCGCGATGCGCTGGGCCAGCGCCGCCACCTCCGGGTCCGGCGCGCGGTCCTCCAACAGCTCGGCGACCTCGCGCTGCCGTGCCGCCTGCTGCGTCACCAGCACGCCCTGCCCGCCGGTGGCGCCGGTGGGGTCACCGGTGCCACGGTCGCCGGTGAGGTCGACGACCAGGGGCGGGCCGGTGCCGGAGCGGAACAGCTCCGGGGCCTGCGCCAGCTGCTTGGGGCGCCGCCGCAGCGGCTGCAGGCCGCGGGGCGCACCGCCGGCGGCGGGCAGCTCTACGGCGTTGTCGACGTCGAGGCGGTGGGGTCCCGGCGCGGCCCGCCGGGGCGCGAGAAAAAATGGTCCTCCCAGATCTGGGTGATCACCGCCTCCGGGGTGGTGTCGGCCGCCTCGTCGACGCCGATCCGCGCCGACAGCGCGAGCAGCGCGGCGTCGAGGATCCGCCGGGGCCGGTCGCCGTCGTAGCTGCCCAGGCCCTCCAGCTCGACGGCGATCGCGGCCAGGTCGATCGCGCCGCGCACCGACGAGCCGCGGCGCAGGTCGGGGTGCGAGCGGGTGGCCCGCGTGAGCGCCACGGCGTCGGCCACCAGCGCGGCGTCGACGCTGCCGGTGCGCACGGCGACGATGTCGGCCTCCTCGGCCCCGTCCTGGTAGCCGATCGCGAGGCGGCACCAGCGGTCGTAGACCGAGTCGGAGATGCGGGCGGTGCCCACGTCGTCGAACGGGTTCATCGACGCCAGCACCCGGAACGTGGGCAGGGCCGTGATCAGCCCGACCCGCGGGACCGCGACCTCGCGCTCGGCCATCGCGGCGAGCAGCACGTTGAGGGTGTCCTCGGGGGCGCGGTTGAGCTCCTCGATGTAGAGGAACCCGCCGGACTGCATGGACTCGACCAGCGGGCCGGGGACGAAGTTGTCGGGCGAGTAGTCCTCGCGCAGCACGCGGGCAGGGTTGTGGTGGCCGACCAGCCGGGCGGGCGTCAGCTCGGCGTTGCCCTCGACCAGCACGAACGGCACGCCCCAGTTGGCGGTGATGGCCCGCAGCATCGTCGACTTCGACGTGCCCGGCGGGCCCTCCAGCATGATGTCGCGGCCCGCCGACACGGCCGCGAGCACGAGGTCGAGCTCCCGACGGCGGCCGACGACGGAGCGGGCGATGTCGTCGCGCCGGGCCCCGGTGGAGCGGGGGCCCGGCGCGGACGGGCGGGTCGTGGTCACTTCTGCAGGAACCCCGCGTCGACGGGCAGCGACACGCCGGTGACGTAGCGCGCCTCGTCGGAGCACAGCCAGACGATCGCGTTCGAGATGTCCACGGGCTCGACCATCTCCACCGGCAGCGCGTTCTGCAGGTTCGCGCCGAACTCCGGGTCCGCCGCGATCATGCCGCCGATGTAGTCATTGGTGATCATCGGCGTGTTCACCCCCGTGGGGTGCACGGTGTTGACGCGGATCGAGTACGGGGCCAGCTCGTTGCCCAGCGCCCGCATCAGCCCGACGACGCCGTGCTTGGCGGCGACGTAGTGCGCGGTGCGCGCCATGCCCTTGATCCCGGCCGTGGAGCTGGTGAGGACGATCGAACCGCCGTTGCCCGCCTCGATCATCGCGGGGACCGCCGCCCGGACGGTCTTGAAGACCCCGGTCAGGTTGACCCCGATCATCTCCTCCCACTCCTCGTCGGTGAGCGACCACGTGTTCGTGGTGAACCCGGCGATGCCGGCGTTGCCGCACACGATGTCGAGGCGGCCGAACTGGCTGACGCCCTCGTCGACGAGGGCCTGCAGCGCCGCCGTGTCCCGCACGTCGGCCTCGCGGGCCACGATGCGCCGGTCGAGCTCCTCGACCTGGCGCACGGTCTCCGCGAGGTCCTCCGGGCTCGCCAGCGGGTAGTGCACCGATCCGAGCTGCCGGCAGACGTCGAACGCGATGACGTCCGCGCCCTCCTGCGCCAGCCGCACCGCGTGCGACCGGCCCTGCCCCCGCGCCGCCCCCGAGACGAGCGCGACCTTGCCCTCCAGTCGTCCAGCCATGATCCGCTCCCGTCAGCCCGCGTTGGTCGCGGTGGCGCCCGCCGCCACCGCGAGGGTCTCGCCGGTGATGTACCGGGCCTCGTCGGAGGCCAGGAACAGCATCGCGTTGGAGATGTCGACCGGTTCGATCCACGGCACCGGGATCGCGTTCAGCGTCTGGAAGGCCGGGGCGGCGTCGTCGCGGGTCGGGTTCTCCAGGTCGGGCAGGAAGAGCCGGTACGCCGCCTCGTTCTGGATCATGGTGGTGTCGACGCCGGTCGGGCAGACCGCGTTCACGGTGATGCCGTTGCCGCCCACCTCCTGCGCGAGCGACTTCACGAGCCCGATCACGCCCCACTTCGTCGCGGCGTAGTGGCCGACGTTCGGGAACCCCATCTTCCCGGCCGTCGAGGACGTCGCGATGATGCGGCCCGAGCCCTGCTCGATCATCGCCGGCAGCACCGCGCGCATCGCGTGGAAGACGCCGGTGAGGTTGACGTCGATCATCTCCCGCCAGACGTCGTCGCTCATCTCCGCGATGGTCGAGAACGTGAAGACGCCCGCGTTGGCCAGCAGGACGTCGACGCGCCCGAGCTCCGTGAGCGCCCGGTCGACGAACCCCTGCACCTGGCCGGGGTCGCGCACGTCGGCGGTGACGGCGACGCAGCGCCGGTCCAGCTCCTCCACCAGCTTGACGGTCTCGTCGAGGTCCTCGGGCCGCGCCATCGGGTACGGGACCGAGTCGAGCTGCGCCGCGATGTCGCAGAACGCGATGTCGGCCCCCTCGCGGGCGAACGCCACTGCGTGCGAGCGGCCCTGACCGCGGGCCCCTCCGGTGATCAGGACGACCTTGCCGTCGAACTTCCCCATCGCTCCTCCTCGAACGTCGGTGGTCGGACTCGAACGCCAGGTGGTTCGGCCGTCAGCGGGCGAGCGCGCCCCCGTCCACGGCCAGGCAGTGGCCCGTGACGTGCCGGGCCGAGTCGCTGAGCAGCCACATCAGCGCGCCGGTGACCTCGTCGGGCGTGATGACCTGCATGAGCAGCTGGTCGTGCAGCCAGCGCTTGTGGACGTCGTCGGGGGTGAGGCCCAGCTCGTCGGCGAGGCCGGCGAGCATCGGCGAGTCGACGGCGCCGGGCAGGATCGCGTTGACCGTCACGCCGTCGGCGGCCAGCTCGATCGCCATCGCCCGCGTCAGCCCGACGACGCCGTGCTTGGCCGCGACGTAGTGCGCGAACTCGGGGACGGCGCGCACCCCGCCGGTGGAGCCGATGTGCACGACGCGGCCGCGGGGGGAGCGGCGCAGCAGGGCCGACGCGGCCTTCGTGGTGCGCCAGACGCCGGACAGGTTGGTGTCGACGACCGCGCCCCACTGCTGCTCCGACAGCTCCCAGAACGGTGCGCTGGTGACGACGGCGGCGTTGTTGACCAGCACGTCGAGCCGCCCGAGCGTGGACTCCACCGCGGCGACGGCGGCCTCGACGGAGGCGGGGTCGCGCACGTCGGCCACGAGCGGGAGCGCGCGCCGCCCGCAGGCGCGGACCTCGGCGGCCACCGCGTCGAGGTCGGCGCGGGTGGCCAGCGGGTAGGCGGGCACGTCGAGGTCGCGGCAGACGTCGAGGACGGCGACGTCGGCCCCGGCCCCGGCGAGGGCGAGCGCGTGCGAGCGGCCCTGGCCGCGGCCCGCGCCGGTGACCAGCGCGACCTGCCCGGAGAGGTCGACGAGCCCCGTCCCCGCCACGATCACCACCCCGATCCGTCCGGAATCGTTTCTCCGCGTGCGGTTCTTCGCCGCCCTTGTCCGATCCCCGGGTGAGGTGTAACACGATGGGGGGACGGCCCCAAGTCGTTGCCGAACGGATCCGTGCGAATCGAGGCGGTCGATGACGGTGCCCCGGCCCCGCCTGCTGACGGTGGGGGAGGCCGCCCGCGCGCTCAGGATGTGCCGCACGACGCTGCTCGCCGCGGAGGAGTCCGGGCTGCTCGTGCCGGTCCGCACGCCGGGCGGGCACCGCCGCTACGACCCCGCCGACCTCGACCGCTTCCTGGGGCGCACCCACACCCCCGCCCCGCCCCCGCTCGCTGCGGCGGCGCCGGACGCCGTGCACCTCGGGCCCGCCGTCCGGGCCGCGATGCGGCCGCTCGTGCAGGCGCTGGAGGCCGACGCCGCCGGGGTCTACCTGGCCGGCGACGAGGGCCTGCTGCGGTTCGGCGGTGCGTTCGGCGTGCCGCGGTGGCTGGCCGAGCGGCTCGCCGACGCGCCCGCGCCCGAGGAGCTGGTCCGGGCGCACGCCAACCGCCGGTACCGCCTGTTCGACCCGGCGGACGCCGCGTTCCCCGAGCCCCGCTCCACCGGGCACGCCGTGGCGGTGCCGCTGTGCGCCGACGACGAGCGGTCCGTCGGCGCCCTGTTCGTCGTCACCCGGTCCGAGCGCGGCCTGCCGCCGGCCGAGCTGCGGATCGTCGAGGCGTTCGGCCGGATCGTCGCCTCCCTGGTGGCGGCGCAGCTCCGCGTCGCCGACCTGGAGCGGCGGCTCGCGCGGATCGCCGCGGTGGCGGCGGGGAGCTGACCGGCGGCGCACGGACCGTCCCTCAGGCCAGCGCCGCCCGCACGATGGCCCGGCCGTTGTCGTGCATCAGCCCCACCGCGTCCTCGCGCTCCAGTCCCGCGACGTCGACCAGCCACACGAACGCCTCGATCCCGGTGGCGGACCGGACGGCGACGGCGGTGCGCGTGAGGTCGACGTCGGGACGGGACTCCGCGAGCGGGGCCAGCGCGTCGAGGATCCAGCCGATCACCCGGCCGCGCCGCAGGACCGGGCCCGTGGGGTCGGCTCCCGGCTCGAGCGACAGGCGCAGGCCGGCACGCAGCTGCGGCTCCCAGTCCAGGACGATCCGGCCGGTGGCCTCGAGGACGAGGTCGAGGCGCTTCTCCGGGTCGTCCGGGGCGTCGTCGGGCAGCAGGGACGCGCGGTCGATCTCCGGGTGCGCGGCGGCGACGAGCGCGCGCTGGTTGGGGAAGTAGCGGTAGGCCGTGGTGCGCGAGACGTCCGCCGCCTGCGCGGCCTCCTCGACGGTCGGCGTCGTGCCGTCGGCGAGCAGCGCCCGGGCGGCGTCGACCAGCGCGGAGCGGGTGCGGGCCTTCTGGCTGCGGCGTCCGGACTGCTCGTAGGGGATTGCCATCACCGTTCACGGTACCCTACTGTCCTTCGTGGTACTCAAGTACCACGAAGGCGCGAGGCAGAGGAGCACCCCCATGAGCACTGCCGTCAGCACCGACCCGGTGGTCACCGACCCGGAGCTCTACTCCGTGGTCTTCGAGAACGAGCGCGTGCGCGTGCTGGAGTACCGCGACGGCCCCGGGGACCGCACGTGCGAGCACTCCCACCCCGACATGGTGATCATCCCGCTGGCCACCTTCCGGCGACGGCTGAGCGTCGGCGGCCGGACGTTCGAGGTGGAGAAGACGGCGCACGAGGCCGGCTGGGTCGACGCCCACACCCACTCCGGGGAGAACATCGGCGACGGCCCGTCGCACGCGCTGTTCGTCGAGCTCAAAGAAGCGCGTCCGACGTCGCGCTGACGTAGGGGAGCAGCACGGCGGCGAGCTCCGGGTCGGGCCGCCCCGCCAGCGCCTCGGACGCCGCCCGCCGCGCCACCCCGGCGAGGAAGTCGGCCACCTGCACCCGGGCGTCGGCCGAGGCCGCGACGAAGCGGACCGGGCACGGCACGCGGGCGAGCCTCCCGGGCGTCAGCGCGACCTGCCGGTCGTGGACGATCACGACGTCGGCGCCCCACACCGCGACGACGGCCCGCAGCGCCGGCACGAGCAGGTCCGGATCGGCCCCCGACCGCGCCAGGGCTGTCTTGTCGACCAGGTGCACGTGGGCGTGCCCGAGCACCGGCCCCGCCGGGCCGAACAGCCACAGCAGGGTGTCCCGGTGCTTGCCGCGCAGCAGGTGGTTGGCCTTGTACTCCTCGGCGGGCGAGCGGATGCGCCGCCGCAGCTCGGCGACGCACCCGGCCGCCGCGGCGGGCGCGAGGCCCACCCCGGCGTGCGCGAAGACGTCGGTCACGCCGCCGACGAGCCGGACCCCCTCGTACCCCGACTCGTCGCAGGCGATCTCGCGCACCCGCGCTTCCTACCCCCTCGACCGGGCCGCCGTCGCCGGGTTTGGATGCGTGCATGCTGCTGATCGACGACGCGGTCGACACCGCCACCCTGGTCGCGCGGGTGCGCCGCGACCTCGCGACCGACGGGTGCTCGGTGGTGCCCGACTTCGCGGGCCCGGAGCTCCGCGACGCGCTGCGCGCCGAGGGGGTGGCCGCCGCACCGCACGCGTACTACGACGTCGAGACCGTCAACGTCTACAACACCGCGCCCGACCCGTCGCTCCCGCCCGGCCACCCCGCGCACCGCACGACCGAGCGCGGCAACGCCTTCGTGGCCCGCGACGCCCTGCCCGCCGGGTCGGTCCTGGAGCGGCTCTACACCGATCCGGCGTTCCTCCGGTTCGTCGCCGACTGCTTCGGCCTGGAGCGGGTGCACCCGCTCGCCGACCCGCTCTCGGGCCTGGTCCTCAACGTCGTGACGCCCGGGCGCGGCCACCCGTGGCACTTCGACACCAACGAGTTCACCGTCAGCCTGCTGACGCAGGAGCCCGACGACGGCGGCGTGTTCGAGTACTGCCCGAACATCCGCACGGCCGGCGCGGAGAACGTCGACGACGTCCGCGCGGCGCTGGAGGGCCGCTTCCCGTCGCGGCGCCTCGCCCTGCGCCCGGGCGACCTCCAGCTGTTCGCCGGCCGGTACTCGCTGCACCGCGTCACGCCCGTGACGGGCGCCACGGCGCGCCACTCCGCGATCTTCGCCTACAGCGAGCGGCCGGGCGTGGTCGGTACGGTCGCCCGGACCCGCCAGCTGTTCGGCCGGGTCACGCCCGCGCACCGCGCGGCGGAGGCCCGGGTGCGGGTCGACCGGCTCATGGACTGAGGAAAGACCGAGGACGACGACGTGCCGACCTTCGCCCACGAGGACCAGCTGCCCCGGGTCCCCCTGCCGCCGCTGGAGGAGACCGCCGAGCGGTTCCTCGCGTGGAGCGCCCCGCTGCTGAGCGAGCAGGAGCGCGCCGCCACCGCGGCCGCCGTCGCCGCGCTGCTGGCCCCGGACTCGCCCGCGCACGCCCTGCACGCCGACCTCGTCGCCCACGACGCGCGTCCCGACGTCGCCAGCTGGCTCGACGACTTCTGGCGCGACCGCTACCTCGGCCGCCGCGACCGCATCGCGCTCAACGCCAACTTCTTCTTCCTGTTCCAGGACGCGGGCCCGTGGGGCGAACGGCTCGGGCAGATCGAGCGCGCCGCGCAGCTCACCGCCGCGGCGGTGGCGTTCAAGGCGCGGATCGACGACGAGTCGCTGCCGGTCGCGCAGCAGCGCGGGCGCCCGCTGTCGATGCACCAGTTCCGCTTCCTGTTCTCCGCCACCCGCATCCCCGGCGACCCCCGCGACACCTCCCGCAACCCCTACAGCGACGAGTGGCCCGGCCCGTCGCGCGAGCGGCACGTCGTGGTCCTGCACCGCGGCGCGGCGGTGCGCCTGGACGTCATCGACCCCGACGGCCGCCCGTACACCGCCGAGGAGATCGCGGCCGGGCTGCGCCTGGTGGCGCAGGAGGCGCCCGGTGACGGCGTCGGCGCGCTGACGTCGAAGGCCCGCGCGGAGTGGGCCGCGAGCCGGGCCGCGCTGCTCGACGCCGGCAACGCCGACGTCCTCGACGAGATCGAGCGGGCGCTGTTCTGCGTCGTGCTCGAGGACGACGCCCCCGACGACGCGCTCGCCGCGTCCGACCGGCTCCTGCACGGCGACGCCGCGAACCGCTGGTTCGACAAGGCCGTCTCGCTCGTCGTGTTCGCCGACGGGCGCGCCGGCATCAACGGCGAGCACTGCAACCTCGACGGCACCACGATCGTCGCCTTCCTCGACGAGATCCTCACCGCCGCGCCCACCACCGGCGGCGACGCCGTGCCCGCCGTGCGCCGGCTCGACTTCGCGCTCGACGACGCCCTGCGCGCCGACGTCGTCGACGCCCGCACCGCGTTCGCCGAGTACGCCGCCGCCACGGCCACCCGGACGCTCTCGCTCGACTTCGACGCCGAGCGCGCCAAGGCCCTCAAGTGCTCGCCCGACGCGTTCGCGCAGATGGCGTTCCAGCTCGCGCACCGGCGCGCGAAGGGGCACGTCGGCGCCACCTACGAGTCGATCGCCACCCGCGCGTTCCGGCACGGGCGCACCGAGGCGATGCGGGTCGTCACCCCGGAGGTGGTGGCGTTCGTCGAGGCGATGGACCAGCCCGACCTCGACGCCCGCCGCGCCGCCTTCCGCGCCGCCGCGGAGGCGCACGTGGCCCGGGCGAAGGAGTGCCAGGCGGGCCTCGCCCCCGAGCAGCACCTCTGGGAGCTGCAGCTGCGCCAGAAGCGCCAGGGCGGCGGCCAGCCGATGGCGCTGTTCGACTCCCCGGCCTGGCGGATCGTCCGCGACGACCACCTCAGCACCAGCGCCGTCCCGTCGCCGCTGATCCGGTACTTCGGCTTCGGGTCGACCAGCGAGAAGTGCATCGGCGTCGGCTACGCGATGATGCCCGACCGCTTCGACCTCTACCTCAGCACGCCGGCCAGCGTCGCCGAGCAGATGGAGGTGTTCGCGCGCGAGCTGCCCGCGGTGGTCCGGGAGCTGGAGGAGCTGCTGACCGATGGCCGATGACGGCGCGCTCACCGGCGAGCGCAAGGCCGACTTCTCCTCGATCTACGACCGGCCCGACCCGCGCGCGTACTTCACGGCGCTGATCCCGCTGGAGTACCAGGTGCCCGGGCACGCGCTGCCGGTCGTCGAGTCGCTGCTGGAGCGGCACCCGGGCACGGTGCTCGACGTCTGCTGCTCCTACGGCATCAACGCCACCCTCCTGCGCCACGACGTCGACCACGACGCGCTCGGCGCGCACGCCGCCGACCCCGCGCGGGCCGGGCTCACGCCCGAGGAGGTGGTCGCGCAGGACCGCGAGTTCTTCGCCGCCCGGCGGCGCGCGCCGGAGCGGCGGGTCCTCGGGCTCGACGCCTCGCGGCCCGCGATCGACTACGCCCTCGCCACCGGCGTGCTGGCCGCCGGGTGGGCGGAGGACCTGGAGGCGGCCGACCCGTCGCCGTCGCTGGCCGCGGCGCTGGGGGAGGTCTCGCTCGTCCTGTGCACGGGCGGCGTGGGCTACGTCGGCCCGGCGACGTTCGACCGGATCCTCACCCACGCCCCCGACGCCTGGGTGCTCGCGTTCGTCCTGCGCGTCTTCCCCTACGACGACGTGGCCCGCGCGCTCGCGGGGCACGGGCTCGTCACCGAGAAGCTGCCCGGGACCCACCGCCAGCGCCGCTTCGCCGACGACGCGGAGGCCACGGCCGCGCTGCACGACCTGCGGCTGCTGGGGCTGGACCCGGCCGGCCGCGAGGGCGACGGCTGGTTCCACGCGGAGGCCTTCCTCAGCCGCCCCGCCTGACCCGTTCCCGGCCCCGCGGACGCCACCGCGAGCGCCTTCCGGCGGCTAGGGTCCTCGCCAGGAGCGGGAGCCGGGAGGTGGCCGTGGACGAAGGCGTCTGCGCGGTCGGATCGGGCGTCGACGTGGCCCGGCACGCCCGCATGCTCGCGCGCGTGCACGACGCGCTGCTCTCCGGCGACCGGCTGCCCGCCGACCCGCGGGGCATGGTGGCGCGCTCCTGGCGGCGCGTCCGCGCCCACGGCGTCAACCCCGACCTGGGCGACCCGCCCGACCTCATGGGCGCCGACCAGGTGGAGGCGCGCCGCGCCGCGAGCCCCCTGCAGCGGGTCCTGCCCGAGCTGCGCGCCGCGCTCACCTCGGTGGCCGAGGACGCCCGGCACATCATGGTCATCACCGACGCCGACGGCGTGCTGCTCTGGCGCGAGGGCTCCACCGCCGTGCGCCACCGCGCCGACCGGCTGGGCTTCACCGAGGGCGCGAACTGGTCGGAGGGCGTGGTCGGCAGCAACGGGATCGGCACCGCGATCGCGGAGGCCACGCCGGTGCAGATGTTCGCCGCCGAGCACTTCGTCCGCAGCCACCACGCCTGGACCTGCACCGCCTGCCCGGTGCACGACCCCCGCACCGGCGAGCTGCTGGGCGTCGTCGACGTCAGCGGGCCGGCGGAGACCGTGCACCCGACGACCGTCGCGCTCGTCGGCACCGCGGTGAAGCTGGCCGAGGCGAGCCTGTGGCGGGCGCACGAGAGCCGGCTGGAGATGCTGCGCACCGTCGCGGCGCCGCTGCTGGTCGACCTGCGCGGGCCCGGGCTGGTGGCCGACGAGCACGGCTGGGTCGCCGCCGTCGCCGGGATGCCCGCCGTCGACCGGATCGCCGTGCCCCGCTCCGGCCACCCGATCGCGATCCACGGCGTGGGCGTCTGCGTCCCGGAGCCCGTGCCGGGCGGCTGGCTGCTGCGCGTCGACCGGGCGGACGGGTCGGGGCGGGCCCCGATCCGACTGGAGCTCGACCTGTCCCGGCGCCCGCCGCGCGCGACCGTCGACGGCGCCAACCGCTGGGTGCACCCGCTGTCCACGCGGCACGCCGAGGTCCTCGTGCTGCTCGCGGACGCGGGCGCGGCGGGGATGGACGCGGGCGCGCTGTCGGCCGCGCTCTACGGCGACCGCGAGCACCTCGTCACCGTCCGGGCGGAGATGTCGCGGCTGCGCCGCACGCTCGGCGGCCTGCTGCTGGGCCGGCCCTACCGGATCGCGCCCGAGGTCGATGTCGTGGTGGAGCCCGGCCTCGGCGTCCTGGCCGCGTCGACGGCGCCGGGGATCCGGCGGCTCGCGGCGTGCAACCCGGCTGCAACGGTTGCCCCCGTGCGTCCGACGGGATGAGGTGGGTCACACCGCCGACGGAGGCAGAGGCCCACGCATGAGAGCAGCACGGTTCCACGGTCCGGGGGACATCCGGATCGACGAGGTGCCGGACCCGCAGGTCGGCCCGGGGCAGGTCGAGGTGAGCGTCGACTGGTGCGGGATCTGCGGCACCGACCTGCACGAGTTCCTGGAAGGGCCGATCTTCATCCCGGCGAAGGGCTCGCCGCACCCGATCACCGGTGCCGAGGTGCCGGTCGTGATGGGGCACGAGTTCGCGGGCGTGGTCTCCGCGGTCGGCTCCGGCGTCACCGGGGTGCGGGAGGGCGACCGGGTCGCCGTCGAGCCGTACTACGTGTGCGGCGAGTGCTCGGCGTGCGCGTCCGGGCGCTACAACATCTGCCGCAAGCTCGGGTTCGTGGGGCTGGCCGGGAACGACGGCGGGTTCGCCGAGCGGTGCGTCGTCGACCAGCGCTGGGTCCACCCCCTGGGCGACCTGCCCACCGACGTCGGCGCGCTCGTCGAGCCCCTCGCCGTCGGCTACCACGCCGTCCGGCTCTCCGGGATCCGCGAGGGCGGCACCGCCGCGGTGTTCGGATCGGGCCCGATCGGGCTGGTCACGGCCGCGGTGCTGAAGGCCGCGGGCGCGGAGGTGATCGTGGTCGAGCCGGCCGCGGCGCGGAAGGCGAAGGCCCGCGGCGCGGGCGTCGACGTCGTGCTCGACCCGACGGAGACCGACGTCCCCGACGCGATCCGCGACCTCACCGGCGGCGCGGGGGCCGACGTCGCCTTCGAGTGCGCCGGCATCGACCCGGTGCTGGCGGCCGCCATCGGTTCGGTCCGCCCCGGCGGCACCGTCGTCAACGTGGCGATCTGGGGCCACGTGCCGCGGGTGGCGATGAACGACCTGGTGCTGTCGGAGATCACCGTCGTCGGCTCGCTGGCCTACTGCGGCGACCACGCCGACACGATCGCGCTGCTGCGCGACGGGAAGGTCGACGCCGGGCAGTTCATCACCGGCCGCATCGGCCTGGAGTCCCTCGTCGACGGGGGCTTCCGGGAGCTGATCGACAACAAGGAGGAGAACGTGAAGATCCTCGTCTCCCCGAAGGACATGACCGCAGGAGAAGGAGCAGCATGACGTCCACGATCGACCGCACCGACGCCGCCGTCCGCGTCGACGAGTGGCTCGGCGCGTTCTCGTCCGCCCTCGCCGCAGGGGACGCCGACGCGGCGGCCGCCCTGTTCGGCGCCGAGAGCTACTGGCGCGACCTCGTCGCGTTCAGCTGGAACATCACGACCGTCGAGGGCCCCGACGGCGTCGCCGACATGCTCCGGAACACCGACGCCGGCGCCACCGACTTCCGCACGACGGAGGAGCCCGCGGAGGCCGACGGCGTCACCACCGCGTGGATCGCGTTCGAGACCGCCGTCGGGCGGGGCAGCGGGCTGCTGCGCCTGACCGCGGACGGGAAGGCGTTCACGTTCCTGACCACGCTCGACGAGCTCAAGGGCCACGAGGAGCCCGCGCGCGACCGCCGCCCGATGGGCGCGGAGCACGGCGCCAACCCCGACCGCGTCACCTGGCTGGAGAGCCGGGAGAAGGAGGCGGCCGAGCTGGGCTACACGACCCAGCCCGACGTCGTGATCATCGGCGGTGGCCAGGGCGGCATCGCGCTCGGTGCGCGGCTGCGCCAGCTCGGCGTCGCCACGATCATCGTCGAGCGCAACGAGCGGCCCGGCGACTCCTGGCGCAAGCGCTACAAGTCCCTCGCCCTGCACGACCCGGTCTGGTACGACCACCTGCCCTACATCGACTTCCCGCCGAACTGGCCGGTGTTCTCGCCGAAGGACAAGGTCGGAGACTGGCTGGAGATGTACGCCAAGGTCATGGAGCTCAACTACTGGGGCTCCACCACGGCGAAGTCGGCGACCCGCAGCGGCGACACCTGGGAGGTCGTCGTCGACCGCGCGGGCGAGGAGGTGACGCTGCGGCCGGAGCACGTCGTCATCGCGCTGGGGGTGTCGGGCAAGCCGAACGTCCCCGAGGTGCCGGGGCAGGACGTCTTCCAGGGCGACCAGCACCACAGCTCGCAGCACCCCGGCCCGGACGCCTACAAGGGCAAGAAGGCCGTCGTCGTCGGGTCCAACAACTCCGCGCACGACATCTGCGCGGCGCTGTGGGAGGCCGGTGCCGACGTCACGATGGTGCAGCGCTCCTCGACCCACATCGTGCGGTCGGACTCGCTGATGGACCTGGGCCTGGGCGACCTGTACTCCGAGCGCGCACTGGCGGCGGGCGTCACCACGTTCAAGGCCGACACGATCTTCGCGTCGCTGCCCTACCGGATCCTGCACCAGTTCCAGAAGCCGACCTACGACGCGATCCGCGAGCGCGACGCCGAGTACTACGCGGCGCTGGAGAGGGCCGGGTTCCGCCTCGACTTCGGCGACGACGACTCCGGCCTGTTCATGAAGTACCTGCGCCGCGGCTCGGGCTACTACATCGACGTCGGCGCGTCCGAGCTCGTCGCCAACGGCGACATCAAGCTGGCGCACGGGCAGGTCACGGAGCTGACGGAGAAGGAGGTCGTGCTCGCCGACGGCACCCGCCTGGAGGCCGACCTCGTCGTCTGGGCCACCGGGTACGGCTCCATGAACGGCACGGCGGCCGGGATCTTCGGGCAGGAGACGGCCGACCGGCTCGGCAAGGTGTGGGGCCTGGGGTCGGACACGACGAAGGACCCGGGCCCGTGGGAGGGCGAGCAGCGCAACATGTGGAAGCCCACCAACGTGGAGAACCTGTGGGTGCACGGCGGCAACCTGCACCAGAGCCGCTACTACTCGCTCTACCTCGCGCTGCAGCTCAAGGCCCGCGTCGAGGGCATCCCGACGCCGGTCTACCGGCTGCAGGAGGTGCACCACACCTCGTAGGCCCGCATCGCGGAGTCCCTGCCTCCTGGTGCTTGGCCGAACGGCCCGCTCACCCGACCACGTCGGGTGAGCGGGCCGTTCGCGCGGCCCCCCGGGCGCTCACGCACGGGCCTCAGCCCCCCGCCATCGCCCCCACCACGAGCAGCGGCTCGGTGCCGCGCAGGACGGCGTCGGGCAGCGGGTCGCCGGGCGGGGCGTGCGACAGGTCCTCCTCGCAGGCGAAGAACCGCACGAACGCCCGGCGACGCCCGGTGGTCCGGTCGCGCACCGCCCCGCACAGCACCGGGTAGTCGGACTCCAGGGCGTCGAGCACGCCGCCGAGGGTGGCCGGCTCGGCCACCTCGACCCGCACCTCGCCGTCGACCTGGGCCAGGCGGCGCAGGTGGGTCGGCAGCTTCACGCGGATCGCGGTCATGTCGGCGCCGGTCACGGCAGCGTCTGGACCGTCACCGACAGCACCGCCGGCAGGTCCCGCACGATCGGCGCCCAGTTCTCCCCGGCGTCGGGCGAGGCGTAGACCTGCCCGCCGGTCGTCCCGAAGTAGACGCCGCACGTGTCGAGGGAGTCGACGGCCATGGCGTCGCGCAGCACGTCGACGTAGCAGTGCTCCTGCGGCAGGCCGCGCGTCAGCGGCTCCCACTCGTGCCCGCCGGTGCGGCTGCGGTAGACCCGCAGCTTCCCCTCGTACGGGAAGTGCTCGGCGTCGCTGGTGATCGGCACGACGAAGACGGTGTCGGGCTCGTGGGCGTGCACGTCGACGACGAACCCGAAGTCGGTGGGCAGGTTGCCGCCGATGTCGTGCCAGCTGCGACCGAAGTCGTCGCTGCGCATGACGTCCCAGTGCTTCTGCATGTACACCGTGTCGGGCCGGTCGGGGTGCAGCGCGAGCTTGTGCACGCAGTGCCCCACCTCGGCGTCGGGATCGGGGATGCCCTCGCTCACCAGGCCGCGGTTGGCCGCCTGCCAGGTCTTCGCGCCGTCCTCGGTGCGAAAGACGCCGGCCGCGGAGATGGCGACCAGCATCCGCTCCGCGTCGCGCGGGTCGGGCAGGATCGTGTGCAGGCACATACCGCCCGCGCCCGGCTGCCAGTGCGGCCCCGAGCCGTGCTCGCGCAGGCCGGGCAGCTCGTCCCAGGTGCGGCCGCCGTCGACCGAGCGGAACAGCGCCGCGTCCTCGACGCCGGCGAGCACGACGTCGGGGTCGGTGGCCGAGGGCGAGAGGTGCCAGACCCGCGCGAACTCCCACGGGTGCGCCGTGCCGTCGTACCACTGGTGGGTACCGGGCACGCCGGCGTAGGTGAAGTCGTTGCCGACGGCGTCCCAGGTGCGCCCGCCGTCGTCGGAGCGCTGGATCTGCTGGCCGAACCACCCGCCCGACTGCGACGCCCAGATGCGGTCGGGGTCCGCCGGCGACCCCGCCACGTGGTAGATCTCCCAGCCCGGGAAGAACGGCCCGTCCACCGTCCAGTCCCGGCGCGCCCCGTCCGCGGTGAGGACGAACGCGCCCTTGCGCGTGCCGACGAGAACCCGTACCCCGCTCATGCGACCTCCTCGGTTGGATAGGAGGTAGGACGGCCGCCGGGGCCGGGACTCATCGGTCAGCGGGCCTCCAGCGCCGCCAGGTCGCGCTCGGCGAAGCGGCGGTGCTCGCACTCCTCGTTGAGGATCACGCGCAGGCACTCCCGGACCGGGCGGGGGTGGTCGGGATCGCCCGGCCAGGGGGACCCCTCGCAGACCCGGTCGAGCCCGGCGTCGGTGAGGCGGTCGAGCAGGTCGGTGACCAGCGCCGTCCGCCCGGCCCGCACCGCCAGCACCTCCTCGAACGAGGGCCGCGCCGCCGGATCGAGGCCGGCGGTCGCGGCGTCCGCGAGCTCGAAGTCGGTGGGGGGCAGTCCGAGCGGGTGGTAGGGCTCGGGCCGCTCCAGGACCATCCGGCCGGCCCAGCAGTCGGTGGCGAACACGAGGTGGCGCAGCGTCTCGGTCACCGACCACTCGTCGTCGACGCGCTCGTGGCGGGCGGCCTCGTCGAGCCGACGGGCCCGGGCGACGGTGCCCGCCCACAGCCCGGTCAGCTCGTCCCACGCGGCGCGGTGCTCCTCGACCGTCCGCACCTCCCGCACCCGCACCCGCTCCGGGTGGCGGCGGTCGAGCTCGGCCGTCACGAACGCGGTGACGTCGACGTCGTCGACGAGCAGGCGCCCGTACACGCCCGACACCGACAGGCCGTCGACCCAGCACCCGCTGATGCGGACGCCGCGCAGGTCGGAGTCGCGGAAGGCCGCGCCGCCGAGGTCGGAACGGGTGAACCGCGCCCCGCGGAAGGCGTCGGTGCGGTCCTGGTCGGCGGCCACCGTCAGGACTCCGGGATCTCGCGGCGGATCTCGTCGAGCCAGATGCGGGCCGACATGTCCGACGGGGCGCGCCAGTCGCCGCGCGGCGACAGCGACCCGCCCGCCGAGACCTTCGGCCCGTTCGGCAGCGCGGAGCGCTTGAACTGGCTGAAGGAGAAGTAGCGCTGGGCGAAGACCTCCAGCCAGTGCCGGATGTCGCCCAGGCCGTACTCGACCCGGCGGTCCTCGGGCAGGCCGGGCGGCCAGTCGCCGACCGACGCGTCGTGCCAGGCGTGCCAGGCCAGGAACGCGATCTTCGACGGGCGGAACCCGAAGCGCAGCACGTGCCACAGCGAGAAGTCCTGCAGCGCGTACGGGCCGACCTTGGCCTCGCTGCTCTGCACGTCGTCGCCGGGGACGAGCTCGGGCGTGATCTCGGTGTCCAGGACGTCGAGCAGGATCGCCGACACCTCGTCGTCGAACAGGTCGGTGGCCGCCACCCAGCGGATCAGGTGCTGGATCTGCGTCTTGGGGACGCCGCCGTTGACGTTGTAGTGCGACATCTGGTCGCCGACGCCGTAGGTCGACCACCCCAGCGCCAGCTCCGAGAGGTCGCCGGTGCCCAGCACGATGCCGCCGCGCTGGTTGGCCGCGCGGAACAGGTAGTCGGTGCGCAGACCGGCCTGCACGTTCTCGAAGGTGACGTCGTAGACGGGCTCGCCGCCGCCGAAGGGGTGGCCGAGGTTGCGCAGCATCAGCTCCGCGGTCGGCCGGATGTCGATCTCCTCGAACGTGACGCCGAGCGCGTCGCACAGCCGGGTCGCGTTGTTCTTCGTGCGGTCGCCGGTGGCGAAGCCGGGCAGGGTGAACGCGAGGATGTCGCTGCGCGGGCGCTGCTCGCGGTCCATCGCACGGGCGGCGACGATGAGGGCGTGGGTGGAGTCCAGCCCACCGGAGACCCCGATGACGACCTTCGGCTGCCCGATCGCCCGCAGCCGCTGCTCCAGCCCGGAGACCTGGATGTTGTAGGACTCGAAGCAGTCCTGCTCCAGGCGCGCCGGGTCCGAGGGCACGAACGGGAAGCGCTCGACCTCGCGCAGCAGCCCGATGTCGCCGGGCGGCGGGTCGAGGTGGAAGGCGACCGTGCGGAACGCCCCCGTGCGCGCCGCGTGGTGGCGCCGGTTGTCGTCGAAGGTGCCCATGCGCAGGCGCTCGGCGCGCAGCAGGTCGAGGTCGACGTCGGCCACCGAGCGGCGCGGCCCCTTCGGGAAGCGCTCGGTCTCGGCGAGCAGCACGCCGTTCTCGTAGACCATCGTCTGGCCGTCCCAGGCCAGGTCGGTGGTCGACTCGCCCTCGCCCGCCGCCGCGTAGGCGTAGGCCGCGAGGCAGCGCGACGACGCCGACTGCGCCAGCAGCTTGCGGTCGTCGGCCCGCCCCACGGTGATCGGGCTGCCGGAGAGGTTGACGACGACGGTCGCCCCCGCGAGCGTCGCCTCCGCGCTCGGCGGCACCGGGACCCACATGTCCTCGCACACCTCGGCGTGCAGCACGAGCCCGGGCACGTCGTCGGCGGCGAACAGCAGGTCGGGGCCGATCGGCACGTCGGCGTCGCCCAGGCGGACGGTGCCGCGCACGTCGTCGCCGGGGGCGTACTGGCGGCGCTCGTAGAACTCGCGGTAGGTCGGCAGGTACGACTTGGGCGCGATGCCGAGGACCGCGCCCCGGTGGATCAC
This sequence comes from Pseudonocardia broussonetiae, assembly GCF_013155125.1. Lineage (NCBI taxonomy): Bacteria > Bacillati > Actinomycetota > Actinomycetes > Pseudonocardiales > Pseudonocardiaceae > Pseudonocardia > Pseudonocardia broussonetiae. The sequence goes on from NZ_CP053564.1 coordinate 2,101,575, forward strand.
CACGGCGCAGTTGAGGATGCGGTGCAGCACCCGCAGCGGCGCGCCGACGACGAGCACCGGCCGCAGCCCCGCCGACGCCGCGGCGATGTCGAGCAGCGCGCGGCGCACGTCGTCGAGCAGGACGTCCTGCATGACGACGTCCTCGAGCGAGTAGCCCGAGAGCGTGAGCTCGGGGAACACGGCGACGGCGACGCCCTGGTCGTGGCACTCCCGCGCCGTCTCCAGCACGGCCCGCGCGTTGGCGGCCGGGTCGGCGAGGGTGGTGCGCAGGGTGCAGGCGGCCACGCGCGCGAAGCCGTGGCGGTACGCGGAGCGGAAGTCCGACACGGGCCCAGTCTGCCGCACGGGTCGACGGCTGTCCGGGTCGGCGGCGCGACCGGGGCTGGCTTGTTACCCGTCGGTAGGGCACCATCTGCGTCCATGAGCGAGTTCGCGGGACGCGTCGCCGTGGTGACGGGAGCCGGATCGGGTATCGGACGGGCGCTGGCCCGGGACCTCGCGGGCCGCGGTGCGCGGCTCGCGCTGTCCGACGTCGACAAGGACGGGCTGGCGGAGACGGTCGCGTCGATCACCGGCGCGGAGGTCCGCAGCGACGCCCTCGACGTGACCGACCGCGCCGCCGTGCTGGCCTACGCCGACGAGGTGGTGGGGCAGTTCGGGCGCGTCAACCAGGTCTACAACAACGCCGGCATCGCCTTCGCCGGCAACGTCCTCACCTCGGAGTTCGAGGAGATCGAGCGCGTCGTCGACATCGACTTCTGGGGCGTGGTCAACGGCACCAAGGCGTTCCTGCCGCACCTGATCGCGTCCGGCGACGGGCACGTCGTCAACGTCTCCAGCCTGTTCGGCCTGCTGTCGGTGCCGAGCCAGAGCGCCTACAACGCGGCGAAGTTCGCGGTGCGCGGGTTCACCGAGTCGCTGCGCCAGGAGATGCTCGTCGCGCGCCACCCGGTGCAGGTCACCTGCGTGCACCCCGGCGGCATCAGGACCGGGATCGCCCGCAACGCCGCCCGCGGCAAGGGCTTCGAGGACGGCGCCGCGATGGAGCGCTTCGACCGCCAGATGCTGCGGATGAGCCCGGAGAAGGCGGCGTCGATCATCCTCGCGGGGGTGCGGCGCAACCGGGCCCGCGTGCTCGTGGGCAACGACGCCAAGGTCCTCGACGCCGTGGTGCGCCTGCTCGGCTCGGCCTACCAGCGCCCGTTCGCGGCGGTCGCGGGGCGCACGCTGCGGTAGCGGCATACGCTCCGCCAGTGGATCAGGTGCGCACGAGGACCGCGCCGGGCCTGCTCGTCGCCCTCGCCTTCCTCGCCACGATGCTCGGCACCACCCTGCCGACGCCGCTCTACCCGATCTACCAGCAGGAACTGGGCTTCGGCGGCCTGATGGTCACGGTCGTGTTCGCGACCTACGCCGTCGGGGTGCTGGCGGCGCTGCTGCTGTTCGGGCGGCTGTCCGACCGGATCGGCCGCCGCCCCGTGCTGCTGCCCGGCCTCGCGCTCGCCGCGGCCAGCTCGCTGGTGTTCCTCGTGCCCGACAGCCTGCCCGCGCTGTTCGTCGGCCGGCTGCTCTCCGGGCTGTCGGCCGGGGTGTTCACCGGCGTCGCGACGGCGGCGATCGTCGACCTGGCACCGCCCGAGGGCCGGGCGCGCGCCGGGCTGCTGGCCGCGGCCGTGAACATGCTCGGGCTCGGGCTCGGCCCGGTGCTCGCGGGCGCGCTCGCCGACCTGGCGCCGCTCCCGCTGGTGCTGCCCTACCTCGTGCACCTGGGCCTGGTGGCCGTCGGTGCGGTGGCGGTGCTGTTCGTGCCGGAGCCGGTCGTGCGGCAGCCCGGGCCGGTGCGGCTGGAGGTGCAGCGGCTGTCGGTGCCCGCCGACGTCCGCCCGGTGTTCGTGCGCGCCGGCATCGCGGGGTTCGCCGGGTTCTCCGTGCTCGGCTTCTTCACCGCCGTCTCGCCGCTGTTCGTCTCGGGGGTGCTGCGCGAGCCGAGCCACCTGCTGTCCGGTCTCGTCGTGTTCTCCTTGCTCGGCAGCTCCACCGCGGGCCAGCTGCTCTCGGCGCGGCTGCCGCTGCGCACGTCGCTGCTGGGAGGCTGCCTGGCGCTGGCCGCCGGGATCGCCGTCGTCGGCGCCGGGCTGGCCACCTCCTCGCTCGCCGTCCTCGTCGCGGGGGCGGTGGTGGCCGGGCTCGGGCAGGGCGCGAGCTTCCGCGCCGGGCTGCAGTCGGTCACCGGGACGGCGCCCGCCGAGCGGCGCAGCGAGGTCTCGTCGAGCTTCTTCCTGCTGCTCTACGTCGCCATCTCGATCCCCGTCATCGGGGTCGGCGCGGGCGCGCAGGTGTTCGGGCTCGTGCCCACCGCCGTCGTGTTCGCCGGGCTGGTCGCGCTGCTGGCGCTCGGGGCGTTCACCAGCCTGCTCCGGCGGGTATGACGGTTGTGATGGACCTCGCGGACCACGATCGAGGCCCGGACGCCGACCCGCGTACGCCCCGTCGGCGGAGCCGGTACGGCACTGCGGAGCAGCGGGAACGCCGTGCTAGCCGTTTCCGGTAATCGATAAACGCGATAGTGATCGCGCTCACAGGAAATGCGCGGAATGGGTTCCTGATCGATTCGGGAACGTCGCATCAGGGTCCCTTCACCTGTAACTTTCATGGCCATGTCCGCACTCGGCACGACCGCACCGGAGACCGGGAGCGACGCACCGACGACGACTTCGCCGCCCACCACCGCCGACGGCGTCGCCCTGTGGGAGATCGCCGCGGCCTCGCGGGTGCTCGACGTGAACTCCCGCTACGCCTACGTGCTGTGGTGCCGCGACTTCGCCGCCACCTCGATCGTCGCGCGCATCGGGGAGCGGGTCGTCGGGTTCGTCACCGGCTACGTCCGGCCCGAGCGCCCCGACACGCTGTTCGTCTGGCAGGTCGCGGTGCACGAGGTCGCCCGGGGCAGGCGGGTCGCGGCGACGATGCTCGACGACCTCGTCGCGCGGGTCGGCACGCCCTTCCTGGAGACGACGGTGACCGACGACAACGCCGCGTCGCTGGCGATGTTCGCCGGGCTCGCCGAGCGCACGGGCGCAGACATGGAACGCACGGAGCTGTTCGGCCCGGCCGAGCTCGGTGCGGAGCACGACCCCGAGTTCCTGTACCGGATCGGGCCGATGCAGCTGACGCCGACACCCACGCGAGGATGATGACGACGATGACCGTGTTCGAGGATCTGGAGTCCGAGGTCCGGAGCTACTGCCGCAACTGGCCCGTGGTGTTCGACACCGCGCGCGGGTCGCGCCTGACCGACGTGGACGGCCGGACCTACCTCGACTTCTTCGCCGGCGCCGGGGCCCTGAACTACGGCCACAACCCGCCCGCGCTGAAGAAGCCGCTGCTGGAGTACCTGTCCCGCGACGGCATCACGCACGGCCTCGACATGTACACCACGGCCAAGGGCGAGTTCCTGCGCACGTTCGAGGACCGGATCCTGCGGCCGCGCGGGCTGGACTACAAGGTGCAGTTCCCCGGCCCGACCGGCGCGAACACCGTGGAGTCGGCGCTCAAGCTGGCGCGCAAGATCAGCGGCCGCGAGGCGATGATCAACTTCACGAACGCGTTCCACGGCATGACGCTGGGCGCGCTGTCGGTCACCGGCAACTCGATGAAGCGCGGCGGCGCGGGCATCCCGCTGGTGCACGCCACCCCGATGCCCTACGACAACTACTTCGACGGCACCGTCCCCGACTTCCTGTGGATGGAGAAGCTCCTCCAGGACGCCGGGTCGGGCCTCAACGAGCCCGCCGCGGTGATCGTCGAGACGGTGCAGGGCGAGGGCGGCATCAACCCCGCGCGCGTCGAGTGGCTGCAGGGCCTCGACGCGCTGTGCAAGCGCAACGGCATCCTGCTCATCGTCGACGACGTGCAGATGGGCGTCGGGCGCACCGGGCCGTTCTTCTCCTTCGAGATCGCCGGGATCCAGCCCGACATCGTCTGCATCTCCAAGTCGATCAGCGGGTACGGCCTGCCCATGGCCCTCACGCTCATCAAGCCCGAGCACGACGTGTGGGGCCCCGGCGAGCACAACGGCACGTTCCGCGGCAACAACCCCGCATTCGTCACCGCCACCGCCGCGCTGAACGAGTTCTGGAGCGACGACGCCCTGGAGCGCTCGACGCTGGCCAAGGGCGAGCGCGTCGACCAGGCGTTCACCGAGATCGCGTCCCGCTCGCAGACCGTCGAGCTGACGCCGAAGGGGCGCGGCCTGGCCCGCGGCCTGCAGTTCTCCCAGCCCGAGCTCGCCGCGAAGGCGTGCGCCGCGGCGTTCGAGCGCGGCCTGCTGATGGAGACCTCCGGCCCGTCCGACGAGGTCATGAAGATCCTGCCGGCCCTGACCATCACCGACGACGAGCTCGAGGAGGGCCTCGCCATCGTCGGCGAGTCCGTCGCCGCCGTCACCGAAGGGGTGTCCGCACGATGATCGTCCGCACGCTCGACGAGATCACCGACACCGAGCGCGACGTCAAGACCGAGAACTGGCGGAGCAAGCGCATCGTCCTGGGCGGCGACGGCGTCGGGTTCTCGGTGCACGAGACGGTGCTGCAGGCCGGCACCGTCAACGACTTCTGGTACGCGAACCACATCGAGGCCGTCTTCATCACCGAGGGTGAGGGCGAGCTGTACGACAAGGACAACGACACGACCTACGCGCTCGCGCCCGGGTCGATCTACGTGCTGAACGGCAACGAGCGCCACCAGCTGCGCCCGCGCACGCAGATGCGCACGGTGTGCGTGTTCAACCCGCCGGTCACGGGCCGCGAGGTCCACGACGAGAACGGCGTGTACCCGCTGATCACGGCGGAGGAGGAGAAGGAGGCTTCGTAGGCATGGCAGTGACGACCCGACGACGGACGGCGCGCATCGGCGACCGCTACCCCACCCGCGTGGCGGACCGCCCGGTCATCATCGACCGCGCGGAGCCCGCGGTCTGGAGCACGGACCCGGGGATGCTCACCCCGGACGAGCTCGCGGCCCACGAGCGCGACGGCTTCGTCACGGTGCCGCAGCTCCTGACCCCCGACGAGGTGGGCGAGTACGCGGCCGAGCTGGACCGGCTCGCCACCGACCCCGCGGTGCGGGCCGACGAGCGCACGATCGTCGAGAAGACCTCGCAGCAGGTGCGGTCGGTCTTCGAGGTGCACGTGCTGAGCGAGCGGATCGCGGCGCTGGTCGCCGACGAGCGCGTGGCCGGGCGGGCCCGCCAGATCCTCGGCTCCGAGGTCTACGTGCACCAGAGCCGGATCAACTACAAGCCCGGGTTCGGCGGTGCCGGCTTCTACTGGCACTCCGACTTCGAGACCTGGCACGCCGAGGACGGGATGCCGTCGCCGCGGGCGGTGAGCATCTCGATCGCGCTCACCGAGAACTACCCGCACAACGGCTGCCTCATGATCATGCCGGGCTCGCACAAGGAGTTCGTGGCGTGTGTCGGGGAGACCCCGGCCGACCACTACAAGGAGTCGCTGCGCGAGCAGGAGATCGGCACGCCCGACCCGGAGAGCCTCACCGCGCTGGCCGACCGCCACGGCATCGCGATGCTCACCGGCGCCGCCGGCTCGGCCATGCTGTTCGACTCCAACTGCATGCACGGCTCGGGCAGCAACATCACGCCCTACCCGCGCTCGAACATCTTCGTCGTGTTCAACAGCGTGGAGAACGGGCTCGAGGAGCCGTTCTCGGCGCCGGGGCCGCGGCCGTCGCACGTGGCGGCGCGGCAGATCGTGCCGGTGGGCTGAGACCCCGCCGGGCCGGCTAGACCCGGTCGAACGGGAGCAGGTCCGGCCGCTTGGGCAGGAACCCGTCGCCGGTGCGCCGGCCCTGCACCCGCTTGCGCACGAACGGCATGACGAACTCGCGCATCCAGCGCAGGTCGTCGGCCTGGCGGGCGCGCCACGGCATCGGGTCGCCGTCGGGCACCGGGGCGCGCCAGTCCTCGGTGACCGGCTCGCCGAGCGTCTCCAGCACCCGCAGCGCCACGCGGCGGTGGGCGTCGGGGCGCAGGTGCAGCCGGTCGGGGCCCCACGCGCGGGGGTCGGCGAGCGGGGCCATGCCCCAGAGGTCGACGACGTGGCTGCCGTGGCGCTCGGCCGCGGCCCGCATCGACTCGTTGAAGGTGGCCACGCGGCCGCGCAGCCGGCGGATGAGCGGGTGCATCCGGCCCAGGTCGAAGCCGGTGAAGATGAAGACCTCGGCGCCGGTGGCGGCGATGCGGCCGAGCGCGTCGTCGAAGCGGCGGGCGAGGTCGTCGACGTCGCAGCCGAAGCGGATGAGGTCGTTGCCGCCCGCGCAGAACGACACGAGCTCGGGGCGCAGCCGCTCGGCCACCGGGATCTGGTCCTCGACGATCTGGTCGAGCAGCTTCCCGCGCACGGCGAGGTTGGCGTAGCGGAAGCCGGGGCGCCCGGCGGCGATCTCCTCGGCGACGCGGTCGGCCCAGCCGCGAGGGGAGCCGTCGGGGCGCCAGTCGTCGAGGCCCTCGGTGAAGCTGTCGCCGATCGCCACGAAGCTGTTCCAGGTGCGCACGACGACCGCCTCCGTTCACGTCCGCTCCATCCCCGCGACGGGTGGAGGTCATCCCAGGATCACCCATCGGCGCACCGTCGCGCCAGTCCCGGTGATCACTTCGTGTCGGTAGGGCACCCTCAGTACGTGACCACACCCGAACCGTCGCTCGCCGACGTCCTCGGCGGGCGCGGTGGCGCCGTCGACGCGACCGTGCCCGTCGCCGCGTTCGTGGCCGGCTGGGGTCTCGCCGGCGCACTGGGCTGGGCCGGGCCGGTCGCGTGGGGCGGGGGCGCGGCGGTGCTCGCGGCCGCGGTGATCGGGGCCGTCCGGCTGCGGGCGGGGACGCCGCCGCGGGCGGTGCTGTTCGGGCTGCTCGGCGTCGCGCTGGCGGCGGTGGTGGCGCTGTCCACCGGCCGCGCGGCCGACTTCTTCCTGGTCCGGATCGTCAGCAACGCGGTGAGCGCGCTGGCGTGGGCGGTGTCGATCGTCGTGCGGTGGCCCCTGCTCGGGCTCGTCGTCGGCACGGCGCTGGGGCAGCGCACCCGCTGGCGCCGCGACCCCGACCTGCTGCGCGGCTACCAGCGCGCGAGCTGGGTGTGGGTGGCGCAGTACGTCGTGCGGCTGGCGGTGTTCCTGCCGCTCTACCACGCCGACGCCGTCGTGGCGCTGGGCATCGCCCAGACCGTGCTGACCTGGCCGCTCGTGGCCGTCTGCATCGCGCTGTCGTGGCCACTGGTGCGCTCGGCGCTGCCGGAGGGCCACGGCGGGATCCGGCACCCCGCCGGGCCGGAGTGAACGTCGCCACTCGGCCGTGATCGTCGGAAACGATCCAGCGGCGTCGTTCGCTGAAAAGGGTGACACCCCTTCCCGATCTGGAGCGCCTGCCGAGCCATGCCCCGTCCCGCCACCCCGTCCGACACCTCCACCGTCGAGATCACGGCCGAGAAGAAGGCCCCCGATCTGACGGTCAACAAGGTCCTCGCCGGAGCGGGGGCCGCGGCCACGGCCGCGGTGCTCGGCTCCTACCTCGGGGCGGCGGGGACCGTGCTGGGCGCGGCGCTCGGATCGGTCGCGAGCACGATCGCCTCGGTGCTCTACCAGCGCTCGCTCGACCGCACCCGCGACACGGTCGTCGCCCGCATCCGGCCCGGGCGGATCCCCGCGCAGCGCGGCGCCCCGGACGCCGAGACGGTGATCATCGCGCCGGTGCCGCCGCCGCCGGTGGGGCGCCGCCCGTGGCGCCGCGCCGTCGTGGCCGCGATCGTGGTGTTCGTCCTGGGCCTGGCCGCCGTCACCGGTCTGGAGTGGGCCAACGGCTCGTCGCTGACGAGGGACGAGTCGGGCACCTCGGTCGGCCGCGTGATCGCCCCGCCGCCGTCGACGGACACGGACACCACGGGCGACACGACGACGACCGACGAGCCGACCGAGGACCCCACCGACGAGCCGACGCCGACCGGCGACGCGACCGAGGAGGAGGGCGACGACGAGGGGACCGGCGACGGCCCGCCGGTCGTCGAGGACTCCGGTGAGGCCGAGCCGACGACCGCCGCCCCGACGCCCACGCCGACGCCGACGGGCTCCGTGCGGCCGTCGGGCGGCCGGTAGCCACCCGACCTGGTCAGCGCAGGCGGGCGGCCAGCGCCGCCGCCGCGGCGCGCGGGTCCTCCGCCTCGGTGATCGCGCGCACCACGACGATCCGCCGCGCGCCCGCGTCGAGCACCTCGGTGAGCCGCTCCTGGTCGATGCCGCCGATGGCGAACCAGGGGCGCGCCGGCGCCCGGTCGGCCACCGTGCGCACCAGGCCGAGGCCGGGGGCGGGCCGGCCGGGCTTGGTCGGCGTCGGCCAGCAGGGGCCGACGCAGAAGTAGTCGACGCCCGGCTCGTCGGCGGCCGCCAGCGTCTCGTCGGCGCTGTGCGACGAGCGCCCGACCACCACCTCGTCGCCGACGACCCGGCGCGCCCAGTCCACCGGCAGGTCGTCCTGCCCGAGGTGCAGGACGTCGGCGCCCGCGGCCAGCGCGACGTCGGCGCGGTCGTTCACCGCGAGCAGCGCGCCGTGCCGCGCGCACACCTCCGCGAGCACCTCCAGCGCGGCCAGCTCGTCGCGGGCCTCGATGCCCTTGTCGCGCAGCTGCACGACGTCGACGCCGCCGGCCAGTGCGGCGTCGACGAACTCCGCGAGGTCCGGGCGGGCGGGCGTGCAGAGGTAGAGGCGGGCGTCGTCGAGCCGCGCGCGCAGGGCGTCACCATCGAGTCCGGGCACGGACGTGAGCGTAGGCTGGCCCCCAGGTGACGCACGGGAGCCCCGGTGGGGCTGAGAGGGGACCACGGAGTCCCGACCGTCGAACCTGATCCGGGTCATGCCGGCGCAGGGAGCGGGGAGCATGCAGCAGGTGATCGTGATCGGCGCGGGCGTGATCGGCCTGTCCTGCGCCTGGCGGGCGGCCGCCGCGGGGTGGCCGGTGACCCTCGTGGACCCGGCACCCGGGTCCGGGGCGTCGTGGGTGGCGGGCGGGATGCTCGCGCCCGTCACCGAGGCGTGGCCGGGCGAGGAGCGGCTGCTCGACCTCGGCGTCGCGTCGCTGGAGCGGTGGCCGGGCTTCGCCGCCGACCTGGGGCCGTGCGGGCTGCGCACCGAGGGCACCGTCGTCGCCGCCACGGGCTCGGGCGACCGCGCCGAGCTCGACGCCCTCGCCGCCCACCTGGCGGGCCTGGGCCGCGACGTCGAGCGCCTCTCCGGGCGCGAGCTGCGCCGGCTCGAACCGGCGATCGGGCCCGACGTGCGGGGCGGGCTGTGCGTGCCGGAGGACCTCGCCGTCGACAACCGCGCTCTGCTCGCCGCGCTGCGCTCGGCCGCGGCCCGGGCGGGGGTGAGGTCCGTGGAGGCGGCCGCGGCGGCCGTCGTCGACGACGGGGAGCGCGTCACCGGGGTGCGCCTGGCCGACGGCACGGTGCTCGCCGCGCCCGTCGTCGTCGTGGCGGCGGGGGCGCACTCCGGCACCCTGCACCCGGCGCTGGACGGCCTCGTGCGCCCGGTGAAGGGCGAGATCCTGCGGCTCGCGCACCGGCCGGGCGCGTTCCCGCCGCCGCGGCGGACCGTGCGCGCGCTGGTCGACGGGCGTCCCGTCTACGCCGTGCCGCGCGACGGCGGCGGCCTCGTCATCGGGGCGACGCAGACCGAGACCGGCTTCGACACCACCGTCACCGCGGGCGGCGTCCGCGACCTGCTGCGCGACGCCGAGCGCGTGCTGCCCGGCGTCGCCGAGTACGCGCTCGTGGAGACCGCGGCCGGGCTGCGTCCCGGCACCCCGGACAACCGCCCGCTGATCGGTGCCCTCGGGCCCGAGGGGCTGCTCGCCGCCACCGGCCACGGCCGCAACGGCATGCTGCTCGCCCCGCTCACCGCCGACGCCGTGCTCGGCCTGCTCCGCGGGGAGCCGGGCCCGGCCGACGCGGACCCCCGCCGCTTCCAGGAGGTGTCCCGATGACGGTCGTGCTCAACGGGGAGGACGCCGAGCTGGCGTCCGGGGCGACCGTGCTCGACGCGCTGGAGGCGCTCGGGCTGCCGCGCACCGGTGTGGCCGTAGCCGTCGACGGGTCCGTCGTGCGCCGCGCCGACTGGGCCGCGACCCCGCTCACCGACGGCGCCCGCGTCGAGGTGCTCACCGCCGTGCAGGGAGGATGACGATGGACGACACGCTGGTCATCGGGGGTCGCAAGATCTCCTCGCGCCTGATCATGGGCACCGGGGGCGCGGCCAACCTGGAGGTCCTCGAGCGGGCGCTGGTCGCGTCCGGCACCGCGCTGACGACCGTCGCGATGCGCCGCGTCGACGCCGCCACCGGCACCGGCGTGCTCGACCTCCTGCGCCGCCTGGGCATCGAGGTCCTGCCCAACACCGCGGGCTGCCGCACCGCCGCCGAGGCCGTGCTCACCGCGCAGCTCGCGCGGGAGGCGCTGGAGACCGACCTGGTGAAGCTCGAGGTCGTGGCCGACGAGCGGACCCTGCTGCCCGACCCGATCGAGCTGCTCGACGCCGCCGAGCAGCTCGTCGACGACGGGTTCACCGTGCTGCCCTACACCAACGACGACCCGGTGCTCGCCCGCAAGCTGGAGCAGGCCGGGTGCGCCGCGGTGATGCCGCTGGGCTCCCCGATCGGCACCGGACTCGGGATCCGCAACCCGCACAACATCGCGATGATCGTCGAGGCCGCGGGGGTGCCGGTCGTCCTGGACGCCGGGATCGGCACGGCGTCGGAGGCGGCGCAGGCGATGGAGCTGGGCTGCGACGCCGTCCTGCTGGCCACCGCCGTCACCCGGGCCGCCGACCCGGAGCGCATGGCCCTGGCCATGCGGCTGGGCGTGGAGGCGGGCCGGGCGGCGCACGGGGCGGGCCGGATCCCGCGGCGGTACTGGGCGCAGGCCTCGAGCCCCGACCCCGACGCCTGAGGCCCGCCCACCCGCGCCACCCCCGCCCCGCCCCCCGGCCCCGCCCCGCCACCGCGCGCCGCCCCGCCCCCGCCCCGCCCCAGTGGCAGTAAAGCCACTCCACTGTCACTGGGTGGCAGTAAAGCCACTCCACTGTCACGAGGGCGGGGGCGCGGGCGAGCACGAGGGCGAGGGCGAGGAGGAGGGAGGGCCGCCGCCAGCGCCTCCGCGCCCCGCCCCCCGCGGCCCCGCCCCGCCACCGCCTCGCCCGAGTGGCAGTAAAGCCACTCCACTGTCACTCGGTGGCAGTAAAGCCACTCCACTGTTACGAGGGCGAGGGGCGCGGGCGAGCTCGAGGGCGAGGGGCGCGGGGCGGGGGCGCGCTGTGCGGGGGTGCGGGAGGCGCGGGGGCGCGCTGTGCGGCGGGGGGCGCGGGGCGCGCGACGCGGCGGGGGCGCGCGGCGGGGGTGCGGGGCCCTGGTTGCAGGAAAGCCACTTTCCCGCAACCAGATGGCGGGAACGTGGCTTTCCTGCAATTCCGAAGTGGGCGGGCTACCGCCGCACCCTCGCCAGCTGGCGCTCGTCCAGGCCGATCTCCCGCAACGTCGCCAGGGAGGCGTCCAGGCGCTCTCGCGTGACCGTCAGGTCGTGGCTCGCCCGCTCCACGTCGTGCAGGGCCCGCAGGGCCTCCTGCGGCTCGGGCACCAGCACCGCGAGGAGCCGGTCGCGGGCGGCGTCGGCCGGGCCGGCGGCGGCGTGCCGGCCCACCGTGGCGGGCTCCGGGGCGGGCACCGGGGCGGCCCCCACCGAGGGCGTCGACGCGGGCGAGGGCGCCGCGCCCACCGTCGTCCGCAGCGGCACCTCGCGGATCAGCAGGACGGCCACCAGCGTCACCAGCGAGGCGACGGCGGCGATCCCGAACACCAGCGCCAGCCCGTCGCCGTAGGCGGCGCGCACCGCCTCGGCCTCGGCGGCGCTGTCGGTGCCCAGCCCCCCGAGCCCCGACGACGAGCCGCTGAGCGCGGTGACCCGGGCGTCGAGGACGACGCCGAGGATCGTGACGCCGATCGTGCCGCCGAGCGAGCGCAGGAACGCGACGAGCGCGCTCGCCGCGCCGACGTCGCGGACGTCGACGGTGTTCTGCACGGCCAGCACCAGGTTCTGCATGCTCATGCCGATCCCCAGGCCCAGGACGGCGAGGAACACACCGATCCGGACGACGGGCGTGGTGTGGTCGATCGTCGCGAGCAGGCCCAGGCCAGTGGTCATCAGCACGGCGCCCGCCACGAGGTAGCCCTTCCAGCGGCCGAACCGGCTGATCAGCTGGCCCGACCCGGTCGAGGCCACCAGCAGCCCGCCGACCAGGGGCAGCGTGAGCAGGCCGGCCGTGGTCGGGTCGTAGGAGCGGGCGACCTGGAAGTACTGGCCGAGGTAGACCGTGCTGCCGAACATCACCACGCCGACGACGAGGCTCGCGACCACCGAGAGCACGACGGTCCGCTCGCGGAACAGCGACATCGGGACGACCGGCTCCGGCGCCCGGAGCTCCACGAAGACCGCGGCGACGAGCGCGGCGGCGCCCAGCGCGGCGAGCCCCAGGGACGTCGGCGAGCTCCACGCGAACTGCGAGCCGGCCAGCGAGATCCAGACCAGCAGCACCGAGACGCCACCGGAGATCAGCGCGGCGCCGAGGTAGTCCAGGCGCACCTCGCGCTTGATCGTCGGCACGCGCAGCGTGCGCTGCAGCACGACGAGCGCGACGAGGCCGATCGGCACGCCGATGAAGAAGGTCCAGCGCCAGCCGAGCGCCGGGGTGCTCACCAGCAGGCCGCCGACCAGCGGGCCGGAGACGGTCGCGGCGGCCAGCACGGCGCCGAGGTAGCCGGAGTAGCGGCCGCGCTCGCGCGGCGGGATCAGCGCGGCGATGACGACCTGCGCCAGCGCCTGCAGCCCGCCCGCGCCGATGCCCTGCGCGGCGCGCCAGGCGATCAGCTCGCCCATCGAGCCGGCGAACCCGGCGCCGATCGAGGCGAGGACGAACACGACGATCGCGACCTGGACCAGCAGCTTCTTGCTGAACAGGTCGGCGAGCTTGCCCCAGATCGGCGTGGAGGCCGTGGTCGTGAGCAGGGTCGCGGTGACGATCCACGTGTAGCCGGTCTGGTCGCCGTGCAGGTCGGCGACGATCGTCGGCAGCGCGTTGGACACGATCGTGCTGGACAGGATCGCGATGAACATCGCGAGCAGCAGCCCGCTCAGTGCGGTGAGCACCTCGCGCCGGCTGCGCACGGGTTCGGGCGGCGCGGCCGGGACAGCCCGCGCGGGGGCGGTCGTGGTCATGACGGTTCCTTCTTCGTTCGGGTCAGCTGATGCCGGTGAGCTCGTCCGCGCGCGCCTCGATCTCCTCGGCGAGCGCGGCGACGAGCCGGGCCACGGTGTGCACGTCGCCCGCGTCGCTGCGCTCGAGGGCGCTGCGGACCAGGTCGCGCCCCCGCGTGCGCGTGCGCACGACGAGCGCGTGCCCGTCGGGGGTGAGCGAGACGAGCCCGGCGCGGCGGTCGGACGGGTCGGGGCGGCGGCAGGCCAGCCCGCGCGCCTGGAGCTCGCCGACCTGGCGGCTCACCACCGACTGGTCGACGCCCCGGAGCTCGGCGATCTCGCCGATCCGGTGCTCGCCCTCGTCGAGGAGCCCGGCGAGCTGGAGCAGGGCGAGCGTGCTGTGCGCCGCGTTCGGGACGCGGCGACCCGCGCTCCGCCACGACCGCACCAGGTGCGTGACGGCGTCGGCCAGCTCGTCCACGGCGTCGTCGCCGGTGACGGGGGCGGACGAGATCGTGTGCATACGACAACTATACGGAAGATGGTTGCGGCATGCAACCTAAAGCTCGGACTCCGGGGGAGTGAGGGTCGTCGCGAGGCGCGTGAGCCCGTCGGCGAGCGTCGCGACCTCGTCCGCCGACCAGGACGCCAGCCGCGAGCGGAACTCCTCGTGCCGCGCCCGCGAGACCTCCTCGAGCCGCGCGCGCCCCTCCTCGCCGAGCTCCAGGAGGAACGCGCGCCCGTCCTCGGGGTCGGGCCGGCGCACCACGAGACCGAGCGCGAGGAGCGAGGAGACCTGGCGGCTCATCGTCGACTTGTCGAGGCCGAACTCCTCGGCGAGGTCGACCAGGCGCAGCGGCGCCGACCGCGCGATCGCCAGCAGCACCGCGTAGCTCGCGGCGTCGACGTCGGGGTGCAGCCGCGTGGCCAGCGTGCGCAGGACGCTGCGGGAGCGGCGCAGCAGCAGGCTGATCTCGCGCTCCAGCCGCTCGACGGCGGCGTCGTGGGCGGGGTCGTGGTCGGGCTCGGGCCCGCCCACTACGCCCCCTCGTCCACCGGCCGGACGCCGGCGCGGTGGCGCTGCGCCAGGTCGCGGTAGATCTGCGGGTTGCCCTCGACCCACCACCGGGCCGACTGCGTCAGCGGCCCCTTCTCCCGCGCGATCTGGCCGAGCACGAGCTGCCCGTCCGGGACGACGGTGTTCGGCGGCACCGTCGCGCCCGCGCCGACCAGGCAGCGCGCCCCGATCCGGGCGCCGTCCTGGATGGTGGCGCCGTTGCCGATCAGGGCCTCCTCGCCGATCACGCAGCCGTGGACGACGCACAGGTGCCCGATCGTCGCGCCCGCGCCGACCTCGGTGACCGGGTCGTCGCCGCCGTGCAGCACGCAGCCGTCCTGCACGTTCGCGCCCGCGCGGATGATGATCGGTCCGAAGTCGGCGCGCAGCACCGCGCCATACCAGATCGACGCCCCGGCCTCGACGCGGACGTCACCGACGAGCGTGGCGGTCGGCGCGACGAACGCCTCGGGGTGCACGGTGGGGGCGAGGCCCTCGAACGAGAACAGCGGCATGCCCGCAGCGTGCCGTACCCGGTCGGGTGGTCCGGATGGGGGATCCCGGCCGCGGCGGGCAACCTGGGGCCCGTCCGGTGCGTCCTCCTCCATCGGACCTCGACGGGGAGGTGGCGCGATGCGCCGGATCATGCTGGTGCTGCAGGTGCTGGGAGTGCTCGTGGTGGCGGGGTGCGCCGGTCCGGCGGTGGTGGCGCCGGCCGCGCCGGACGCCCCGACCACGGCCCCGACGACGACGGCCGCGGCCCCGCCCGAGCGGGCCCTGCCGGTCTACTTCGTGGCCGAGACCGACTCCGGCCCGCGCCTCTACCGCGAGTTCCACCGCGTCGCGACCGACGACCCGGCGAGCGACGCGGTGCGCGAGATGCTCGCCGGCGCCCTCGACCCCGACTACCGCACGCCCTGGCCCGGGGGCACCGCGCTGCGCGCCCCCGTCGAGGTCGCGGGCGGCGTGATCACCGTCGACCTCACCGGCGTGACGCCCGGCGCGCAGGTGGGCACGGCGGGCGCGGAGCTGACCGTGCAGCAGCTCGTGTACACCGTCCAGGCCGCGCTGCAGTCGACCGACCCCGTGCGGATCCTCCTCGACGGCGAGCCGGTCGAGGAGCTGTTCGGCGCGGTGTCCACGGCCGGTCCGGTACCTCGCGGCGACCTCTACGCGACCCGCTCGCTGGTGCAGATCGACGCTCCCGCCCACGGCGCGACGGTCGCGGGCCCGCTCGTGGTCACCGGCGAGGCCGCGGTGTTCGAGGCGACGCTGCCGTGGGAGGTGCTGCGCGACGGTGCGGTGGTCGCGTCGGGCGTCACGGGCACCGCGGAGGGCCAGGTGTTCGCCGCGTTCTCGTTCCCGGTCGAGCTGCCGCCCGGTGACTACGTCGTGCGGATCACCGAGGACGACCCGTCCGGCGGCGAGGGCCGCCCGGCGCTGACCGACGACAAGGCGGTCACGGTCACCTGAGCGGCGCCCGGCCCGCGGGGTGCAGGCCGAGCGCGGCGAGCTCCAGCGCGGCGAGGTCGCGCACGACCGCCGGGTCCTCGCGCCGCCACGCCGCGGCCGGGTCCGGCGACACGGCCAGCAGCCGCCGCACGGGCAGCCGGGTGAGCGCGCGCAGGGCGAGCAGGTCGGTGTCGACGTCGCGGACCGCGAGCGCCGAGCGCGCGGCGAGCATCCAGCGCACCCGCAGCACCAGCCAGAGCAGCACGACCGGCACGGCGGCGAGGACGACGATCCCGACGGCGATGCCCGTGGACGCGGTGGCCACCGCCTCCACCTGCTCGCGACCGGCGTCGCCGAGGGTCTGCCCGGCGCCGGTGCCCGTGCCCAGCGCGCGGGCGAGGTCCTCGCCCACGAACGGCACCCGCCCCGCGGTGTCGGCGGCCGCCGCGAACGCGCCCCGGATGGAGTCGCCGGCGTCGGCGAGCGTCTGCGCGGGGCCCTGCAGCCCGTCGACCAGCCCCTTCGCCGTCCTGGCCACGACCACCACCAGCACCACCCAGCCGATCACCAGCAGGTCGGCGAGCACCTGGCCCAGCGCGCGGGCGGGTCGTTCGGCGTAGGGGCGCATGACCGCGCAGGCTATCGAGCTACAGCAGCCCGAGCTTGGTGGCCGCGTAGACCGCCTCGGCGCGCCGCGACACCATCAGCTTGCGCATGAGGTTGCCGACGTGGAACTTCACCGTGGTCTCGGAGATGAACAGCTCCGCGCCGATCGCGCGGTTGGACAGCCCGCGCGCGAGCAGGCGCAGGACGTCCAGCTCGCGCTCGGTGAGCCGCTCCCGGTCGGGGACGCCGCCCGACAGCGAGCGGACCATCGCCGACGCGCTGCGGGCGTCGAAGGCGCTCTCCCCGCGCGAGACGGCGCGGATCGCGCGCACGAGCTCGGTGGTGTCGACGTCCTTGACGACGTAGCCGCGCGCCCCCGCCTGCACCGACTCCACGACGAGCCGGTCCTCGGAGAACGTCGTGAGCACCAGCACGCCCAGGCCGGGGTGCGCGGCGCAGAGCCGACGGCAGACGTCGAGCCCGTCGGTCTGCGGGCCCGCGGTGAGCTTCAGGTCGAGCAGCACGACGTGCGGGCGCGACGCGGCGACGGCGGCGATGGCGTCGTTCGGGGTGCCGGCCTCGCCGACGACGCGCAGGTCGGCCTCGCGCTCCAGCACGGCCCGCAGGCCCTGGCGCATGATCGAGTGGTCGTCGACGAGCACGATCCGCGTCGGCATCGGGCGCGCCTGCGTGGGGTGCTGGGTGCGGGTGGCGGCGTTCACGGGTCGTTCCTCTCGGGTGCGCAGGGCACCGGGACCTCGACCTGCACCTGCAGGCCGCCGAGCCGGGCCCGCCGGAACGTCAGCGTGCCGCCGAGCTCCCGGGCGCGGGTCTGCATGTTGACCAGGCCGCGGTGCTCGCCCGAGGGCGTGGCGACGCTGGCCCGCAGGCTGCGCCGCACGCAGTCGGGGCTGCCCGTGCCGTCGTCGGAGACGGTGAGGCGGACGTGCGAGCAGGTGTAGGCCAGGCGGACGACCGCGCGGCTCGCGTCGGCGTGCACGGCGGTGTTGAAGAGGGCCTCGCCGGCGATCCGGAACAGCGACTGCTCGCAGTCGGCGGGCAGCGCCAGCGGCTTGCCGCCGATCCGCACCTCCACGCGCAGCTCGTCGGGCATGTGCACCCCGGACAGCCGCCGCAGCATCGAGGGCAGGTCCTCGTCGGCGCAGCCGTCGCGCTCGTTGAGCGCGTAGATCGCCGACCGCAGCTGCTCGACGGCCCGGCGGGTGAGGTCCTTCGCCGTGTCGAGCTGGGCGCGCAGCCGGTCGTCCTCGATCTCCGAGCGCACGAGCTCGATGTGCATGCCGGCCGACAGCGCGTACTGCGTGACGCTGTCGTGCAGCTCGCGGGCGATGCGGTGGCGCTCGACGTCGAGCACCTCGCGCTGGCGGGCCGCGCCCAGCTCCGCCTGCGTCGCGACGAGCTGGTCGTTGCGGACCTTGAGGTCGTCGGCCTGGCGGGTGGCGTGGGCGTAGAGCCGCGCGGAGTGGTCGAGCAGCGCGCAGTTCTGCAGCGCCGCGGCCGTCTGACCGGCCAGGATGCGCAGCACCGACTGGTCGGTGCCGTCGATCTCGCGCTCCACCGGAGTCCACGCGACGAACCCGCCGACGACCCTCCCGTCCAGGCGCACCGGCACGTGCAGGTGCCGGCGCGTGACCTCCAGGGAGTGCTCGCCGGAGTCGGCGTGGGCGCCGTGGACGTGGCGGACGTGCTCGCGGACCCGGTCGGGGACGGTGTCGAGGTCGGGCCACTCGGCCCCGTCCGGCCCGCGGACGAGGTGGCGCGGCCGGACGTCGGGCAGCTCCCCGTCGACGAGGGCGAACGCCACCCACTCCGCGGACAGGTGGTTGGCCGCCGCCTCGACGACGGCCCGCACGAGCGCCTCGGAGCCCTCCATCGTGCGCACCAGCGCGGCCGAGATCCGCTCCAGGGCGTGGATGACGCGGCGCATGCGCTCCGCCGCCACCCGGTACTCGGGGTAGTAGTGCGGCTTGCCCGAGCGCAGGCCGGTGAGCGCCTCGAGGTCCGGGCGGGCCGGCCGGGTGGTCGTCCGCCGGGGCGGCCACTGCGCGTTGGTCACGGGCTACATCGCCACCCGGAACAGCGCCTCGATGTCCTCGACCGACGCCCCGCGCGGGTTCGTGGTGAGGCAGGCGTCGCCGAGGGTGAGCTGGGCCAGGCGGGGGATGTCGGTGTCGAGCACGCCGATCGCGGCCAGGCCCTTCGGCACGCCGACCTCGTCACCGAGCGCGCGCACCGCCTCCGCGACCATCTGCACGGCCTCGGCCGCGGGCGCCCCGCGCAGCTCCAGGCCCATGGCCTGCGCGATCGGCACGAAGCGCTCGGGCTCGTCGGCGCCGTTGAACCGGATGACGTGCGGCAGCAGCACCCCGTTGACGACGCCGTGCGGCAGGTCGAGCATCCCACCGACCTGGTGGCTCATCGCGTGCGTGGCGCCGAGGATCGCGTTGGTGAACGCCAGCCCGGCCTCCAGCGCGGCCTGCGCCATGAGGCAGCGCGCCTCGGGGTTGTCCGGACGCAGCATGGTCTCGGGCAGGTTGCCGTTGACCAGCGCGATCGCCTGCAGCGCGTGGTGGTCGGTGAGCGGCCCGTGGGCCAGCGACACGAACGCCTCGATGCCGTGGGTGAGCGCGTCGAGGCCGGTGGCGGCGTTGAGCCACTCGGGCATCGTGACGAGCATCCGCGGGTCGACGACCGACACGTCCGGCACGAGCGCCCGGCCCATGATCGTGATCTTGGTGTGCCGCTCGGTGTCGGTGACGATGCAGAACTGCGAGACGTCGGCGCCGGTGCCCGACGTCGTCGGCATCATGATCAGCGGGGGGATGGGGTGGGCGATGCGGTCGATGCCCTCGTAGTCGAGGATCCGGCCGCCGTTCGCGGCGAGCAGGGCCACGCCCTTCGCGGCGTCGATGACCGAGCCTCCGCCGATGCCGAGCACGACGTCGCAGCCGCCCTCGACGTAGCGGCGGTAGCCGTCCTCGATCTCGTGGTCCTTGGGGTTGGGCGTGAGGTCGTGCCACACCTGCGGGCTCAGCCCCGCGTCGCGCAGCTGCGCGAGCAGCTCGGCGGGCCAGCCCGCCTCCAGGACGCCCGGGTCGGTGACGACGAACGGGCGGAGCGCGCCCAATCGGGCCGCGGCGTGCGCGGCCTCGGGCAGCGAGCCCTCGCCGAACACGATCTCCGGTGCGTGGAACTTCGACAGCCGCAGCGGCCCCTGGGCCGAGCGCTGCTCCGGACTGCGTCGAGCGAGCAGCACCGAGTCGCCGACCCGGCGCGCTTCTCCGACGAGGACCACTCTGCCCCCTTGCCGATCATCAGTGCGCGCCCCGCAGGTGACGGGCGTCGCAGCGACGTCGAGGCTACAAGAGGTGCGCCCCCCGTGGGCGGTGCAGAACGGTGGGTGACCGGCCGTGACGGCCGACCCCGAGGTGGGGGCGCCGCCGTACCGGAACGGCCCCCGACCCTCCGGGGAGGGTCGGCGGCACCGGGTCAGCCGACGTGGATCGGGCCGTCGCGCTCGGCCAGGCGCACCCCGGCGCCACCCCAGTGCTGGGCGATCATCTCGGCGGCGATCGACACGGCCGTCTCCTCGGGCGTGCGCGCGCCCAGGTCGAGACCGATCGGCGACGACATGCGCGCGATCTCGGCCTCGGTGATGCCGCGCTCGCGCAGCCGCTCCAGCCGGTCCTCGTGCGTGCGCCGCGAGCCCATCGCGCCGATGTAGGCCACCTCGGGCAGCCGCAGCGCGACCTCGAGCAGCGGCACGTCGAACTTCGGGTCGTGGGTGAGCACGCACAGCACGGTGCGCTTGTCGATGCGCCCGGCCTCGGCCTCGGCCTTGAGGTAGCGGTGCGGCCACTCGACGACGACCTCGTTGGCCCCGGGGAACCGCGACGCCGTGGCGAACACCGGCCGCGCGTCGCAGACGGTGACGCGGAACCCGAGGAAGCTGCCGATCCGGGCCACGGCCGCGGCGAAGTCGATGGCGCCGAACACGATCATGCGGGGCGGCGGGGCGAAGGACTCGACGAACACCGTGAGGCCCTCGCCGCGGCGCTGCCCGTCGACGCCGTAGGTGACCTGGCCGTTGCGCCCGGCGTCGAGCAGCCCGCGGGCGTCGTCGCGGATGGCGTCGTCGAGCCGGTCGGAGCCGGTGCCGCCCTCGGTGTGGTCGGGCCACACGATCAGCCGCTTGCCCAGGCGCTCGGCGGGGCCGGAGATGACGGTGGCGACGGCGACGGGGGACTCCTCGCGGATGGCCTCGGCGATCCGGCCGAGCTCCGCGTAGGTCTCCGGGTTCACCTTCTCGACGAAGATGTCGATGATGCCGCCGCAGGTGAGGCCGACGGTGAAGGCGTCCTCGTCGGACACGCCGTAGCGCTGGAACAGGGGACGGCCCTCGGCGAGGACCTCCTGGCCCAGCTCGTACACCGCGCCCTCGACGCAGCCGCCGGACACGCTGCCCACGGCCTCGCCGCCCGGCCCGATGAGCATCGACGCCCCCGGTTGCCGGGGGGCGGAGCTGTAGGTACCGACGACGGTCGCGAGCGCGGCCGTCTCGCCCTTCGCCCACCACTCGTCCAGCTTGGCCAGCACGTCACGCATCGCGCACCACCTCGAGAAGCTCTTCCAGGGTGGCCAGGCTGTGCCCGGCCAGCAGATCGTCCAAGTAGGGCAGGGCCGCGACTATTCCACCCTGCACGGGGGCGTAGCCGTCCTTGCCGGCGTGCGGGTTGACCCACACGAGCTTGTGGGCGAGCCGGTGCAGCCGCGACATCTGGACGCCGAGCACGTCGGTCTCGCCGCGCTCCCAGCCGTCGGAGAACACGACGACGACGGACCGGCGGGCCGCGCCGCGCTGCCCCCAGCGGTCGACGAACGCGCGCATCACCTCACCCAGGCGGGTGCCGCCCGACCAGTCGGGGATGGCGCGGCCGGCCGCGGCCAGCGCGCGGTCGGCGTCGCGCATGCGGAGCTCGCGCGTGATCCGGGTCAGGCGCGTGCCGAGCGTGAAGGCCTCGACGGTGCCCGGCGAGCGCCGCACGACGACGTGGGCGAAGCGCAGCAGCGCGTCGGCGTAGGGCTCCATCGAGCCGGAGACGTCGACGAGGAGCACGACCCGGCGCGGGCGGCGGGAGTGGTCGCGGCGGCGCAGCTCACGCATCTCGCCCTGGTCGCGCAGCGCCGCGCGCAGCGTGCGGCCCGGGTCGGTCGGGCCGTGGCGCGAGGGCCGCATCCGGCGCGAGCGGCGCGTCGGCATGTCGGGGCGCAGCAGGGCGAGCAGGCGGCGCAGGTGCTCGCGCTCGGCCGGCGTCAGCTCGGCGAGGTCGCGGTTGCGCAGCACCTCGTTGCCGCTCGCCCGCGCGAACACCTGGGTGGGCTGGTCGCCCTCCTCGTCGCCGTCACCCTCCTGCGTCGACGGGGTGAGCGCGGCGAGCTTGGGCGGGGGCGGCTGGCGCTCGTCGACGATCCGGGTGCGGCCGCCGCCCCGGGGCGGGGTGAACCAGTCCTCGAAGGCGCGGTCGTAGCGCGGGAGGTCGTCGGGGTCCGAGCACAGCGTCAGGCGGCCGGCCCAGTAGGTCTGGGTGCGGCTGGTGACGTCGAGCGCGTCGAGCGCGCTGAGGAACGCCACCACCCGGTCGGTGGTGACGGCCAGCCCCGCGCTGCGCAGCACGACGGTGAACCCGACCAGGCCCTCGATCGGGTCGGCGTCGGCGGGGTCCGGCCCGGAGGGACCGATGAGCGAGTTCGTCACTAGGACGCGAGCAGGCTGTCGAGCTGCTTGCGGACGCGGTCGGCGTCCTCGCGGTACTTGAGGACGGCGCCGAGGGTGGCCGCCGCGCTGTCGACGTCGAGGTGGCTGGCGCCGACGAGCTGCAGCGCGCGCGCCCAGTCGATGGTCTCCGCGACGCCGGGCGGCTTGAGCAGGTCGGCCTGGCGCAGCGCGCGGACGGCCCCGGCGACCTGCGCGGCCAGCCGCTCGGGGATCCCGGGCAGCCGCGAGTGCAGGATCTCGATCTCGCGCTGCAGGTCCGGGTGGTCGAGCCACAGGTAGAGGCAGCGGCGCTTGAGCGCGTCGTGCACCTCGCGGGTGCGGTTGGAGGTCAGCACGACCAGCGGCGGCGTGGTGGCCCGGACCTCGCCGATCTCCGGGATGGTCACCGCGTGCTCGGTGAGCACCTCCAGCAGGAACGCCTCGAACTCGTCGTCGGCGCGGTCGATCTCGTCGATGAGCAGGACGCTCGGCGCGGTCTGCAGCGCCTCGAGGATCGGGCGGGCGAGCAGGAAGCGCGGGTCGTAGAGGGAGGCCTCGACGGCGTCGGTGTCGAGGGTGCCGCTGCCCGCGGTGGCCTCGAGCGCGCGCAGGTGCAGGAGCTGGCGGGGGAAGTCCCAGTCGTAGAGCGCCTGGGAGGCGTCGATCCCGTCGTGGCACTGCAGCCGGATCAGTTTCGCGCCCAGCACCTGGGCGAGCGCCTGGGCGAGTGCGGTCTTTCCCGTACCGGGCTCGCCCTCGCAGAACAGCGGACGATTCATCCGCATCGCGAGGAACGTGGCGGTCGCCAGTCCGTCGTCGGCGAGGTAGCCGGTGGAACGCAGAGCAGCGGCCAGCGCGGCGGGGGAGGCCGCGGGGTCGGCGGGGCGGTCGGTCACGCCACCAGCATGACGGAACGAGGAAGCGCAGGCCACTGCGGGCGGGGGCAGCCGTTCGCAGCCCGTGCACGGGCCCTCACGCTGGGTCCACCCGGCGATGTGACCAGTTCGGTAATACTTCCGGTTTGGAGACGATTGTTCGACCGTGATCGAGTCGTGATGTCATGCGCGTGACCTGGCGAAATCCACGTATCGCAACCTTAATGCCGGCGTTACCGTGACGAGCGTCACGGGTGCCGGGATTGCCCTTTTCGCTGGTCCGGCTCGTAGCGTCGTCGCTCGGTCGATCCGAGAGGGTCGTCCGGAAATGCATCCGGAACCGTCGCGCCACACCCTGTCCCGCGGCTCCGGTCCGTCGAGATGAACACGGGACAGGGATGAGGACGCCGGTTCCGGCCACTGCACGACGGTGGTCGGGGGCCGGCAAAGGGCGCGCCGGCGGGTCACTCCCTCCCGCCTGCGAGAACGCCCTCCGATACGGCGCGAATTGGAGAGCATTGAAAATGACTTCTCGACCTGCATTCAGCAAGGGCCGAAGTCTCCTGCGGCTGGCAGTTGCCGGCGCAGTTGTCGTGGGCACCCCCGTCGCCCTCGCCGGAACCGCCAACGCCGCCCCCGACTCCGACTGGGACCGCCTCGCGCAGTGCGAGAGCGGTGGCAACTGGAGCATCAACACGGGCAACGGCTACTACGGTGGCCTGCAGTTCAACCCCACCACCTGGCGCGCCTTCGGCGGCTCGGGCATGCCGCACCAGGCGAGCCGCTCCCAGCAGATCGCCGTCGCGGAGCGCACGCTCGCCGCGCAGGGCTGGGGCGCGTGGCCCGCCTGCTCGCGCAAGCTCGGACTCAACGGCTCGGCCGAGCCTCAGCGCGTGCGCGCCTCCGCGCCCGCCCCGGCGGCCGCTCCCTCGTCCTCGGGCGGTGGCGGGAACTACACCGTCCGCTCGGGCGACACGCTGTCGAAGATCGCTGCGGCGCACGGCACCTCGTGGCAGGCGCTCTTCAGCGCCAACCGCGACGTCATCAGCAACCCGAACGTGCTGCGCGTCGGGCAGTCGCTGGACGTCTGAGGGCCCGCTCGGCCGCTCAGGTCGAGTTGACCCACTCGTCGGTCCCGTCGGTGAACGCCTGGTGCTTCCAGACCGGCAGCAGGCGCTTCACCTCCTCGACGAGCTCGGCACAGGTCTCGAAGGCCTCCCGCCGGTGATCGGCGGCGACCGCGCACGCGAGCGCGACCTCGCCGATCTCCAGGCGGCCCACCCGGTGGCTCACCGCGACGGCGCGGACGCCGGTGGACCGGGCCGCCACGTCGGCGGCCACCTGCTCGACCACGGACGCGGCCGTGGGGTGCGCGCTGTACTCCAGCCCGCGCACCGCACGGCCGCCGTCGTGGTCGCGCACGACCCCGGCGAAGGTCACCACGGCGCCCGCGGCGGCGTGGTCCACGAGTGCGGCGTGCTCCGCCACGTCGAGGGGCTCCTCGCCCACGGCGGCACGTAGGACGACCGTCATGCGTGGTCGCCTCCTCTCAGCTGGTCGACGGCGTGGTCGAGCACGTTCTCGAGCACGCCCAGTCCGTCGCGGACTCCCCCTGTCGATCCGGGGAGGTTGACGACGAGCGTGCGGCCCGCGACACCCGCGAGGCCGCGCGAGAGCACCGCGGTCGGCACGGTGGGGGCCCCCGCCGAGCGGATCGCGTCGGCGAGCCCCGGCACCTCGTAGTCGAGCACCGCGCGCGTCACCTCCGGCGTCGCGTCGGTGGGGGAGATGCCGGTGCCGCCGGTCGTGATCACGACGTCGGCGCCGTCGGCCACGGCGGCGCGCAGCGCGTCGCCGACGGGGTCGCCGTCGGGCACCACGGCCGGGTCCGGCGTGTCGTACCCGCGGCCGCGGAGCCACTCGACGATGAGCGGCCCGCCGCGGTCGGCGTAGACGCCGGCGGCGGCGCGGTTGGACGCGGTGACGACCCGGGCGCTGCGGGGGCTCACGACCGGTCCTCGGGGCGCTCCCAGGTGCCGGTCTTCCCGCCGTCCTTGCGCTCGACCCGCACGTGGTCGAGCACGGCGGCGGGGTCGACCGCCTTGATCATGTCGTGCAGGGCGAGCCCGGCCACCGCCACGGCGGTGAGCGCCTCCATCTCGACGCCCGTGCGGTCGGTGGTGCGCACCGTCGCGCGGATGCCGATCTCGGCGCCCTCCGGGGTGAGGTCGACGACCACACCGCTCAGGGCGATCGGGTGGCACAGCGGCACGAGGTCCGGGGTGCGCTTGGCGCCCATGATCCCGGCGATGCGCGCGGTGGCCAGCGCGTCGCCCTTGGGCAGCCCGTCGCGGCGGAGCAGCTCCACCACCTCGGCGGTCGTCCGCAGCACCCCGGTGGCCACCGCGGTGCGGGCGCTCGGCTGCTTGTCGGTGACGTCGACCATCCGGGCCGCGCCTGCGGCGTCCACGTGCGTGAGTTCCACGCCACAGACCCTACGGCGCCGCCCACCGGGCCGTGCCGCGGCCGCCGGAGGACCATCCAGAGTGACGTGCGTCACGTCGAGACAACCCTTTCCGGTGACGCACGTCGTGACTCACGGTCACGGTGACCTGCGCCGACGTCACCCCACTGGGCCGAACGGCCGCTGCGTCTCCGGCGAGCCGCGCGGACACGCCGTCTTGGAGTCCGCCCCAGCCGCACGTAGCGTGCTCGACGGCCGCCCCGGACCCCCCGATCCGGCCGGCCCCCGGTGTCGCAGCGCTCCCCTGTCCGGCGACCCGGAGACCCGACCGCCTCACGAGACCCCGCGTGGGACAGGACGGACCGGCCCGCTCCCCGGTGGCCGCGTCCGGGTGCAGCGCCGGAGAGACCCATGGCTCGATACCGCGGCCGTCACCGTGCCCCCGCCAGGTTCGACGGTGCCGGGCGGGCGATCGCCCGCACCGCGCTCGCCGGCGCCGTCGCCGGCGTCCCCCTGGTCGTCGCGGCCCCGGCCGCGAGCGCCGCGTCGGACTCCGCGTGGGACCGGCTGGCCCAGTGCGAGAGCGGCGGCCGGTGGGACATCAACACCGGCAACGGCTACCACGGCGGACTGCAGTTCTCCCCGACCACCTGGCGCGGCTTCGGCGGCGCCGAGTTCGCCCCGGTCGCGTACCAGGCCAGCCGCGAGGAGCAGATCGTCGTCGCGGAGCGGGTGCTCGCGGTGCAGGGCTGGAACGCGTGGCCGAGCTGCTCGCGCCAGACCGGCGTGCGCGGCGAGTCCTCGACCCAGCGCTCGGCCCCGCAGGAGCGGGTCCGCCTCAGCGCCCCGGCCGCCCCCGCCGCCACCGACGGCTCCTACGTCGTGCGGCGCGGCGACACCCTCGGCAGCATCGCGCGCGCCCAGGGCGTCTCCGGCGGCTGGCAGGCCCTCGTGGCCAGGAACCCGGCCCTGTCGGCCAACCCGGACCTGATCAGCGTGGGGCAGCGCCTCACCCTCTGACGCCCCTGCCCCGTCACCGCGTCGGCCAGCCCCACCTGGGGCGAACCACCGCGACGACGACCCGGTCGCGGCGCAGCGTCCGCGGATGCACCTCCACAGTGGCGGCGCCGCACGCGGCGGCCAGCACCTCGGCCGCCGCGTCGACGTCGGCCCGGATCGTGCCGGCATGCAGCCACAGGCCGACGAGGACGACGTCGTTACGGGCCGTCGCGGTGACGACCCACGGGATGCGCCCCGCGCGGTCGGCGACCCCGGCCTGCACGAGGCCCGAGCGGATCCGGTGCATCGTGACGACGGCCTGCGCCGCGCCGCCGAGCACGTTGCGGACCGGGGGGACAAGGAGGGCCAGCACGGCGACCACCGCGCAGAGCGCGCCCACCGCTCCGGCGCCCGCGTAGTGCCACAGGCTCGCGAGGACCCCCGCCACGAGCAGCTCGGCCCGCCACCGGAGCAGCACCGTCAGCAGGTTCGGTCGGCGTCGCGGCGGCGGCAGGAGGCGGCGCAGCCCGCCGTCGGCGCTCACGACGCTCCGACCGAGCCGGCCGGAGCGGTGCGCTCCGCCGGCTCGGCCCCGCAGGACTCGCACGCGTCGCCGATCGTCCGGCGACAGGCGCAGACCGCGCAGGCCGTGACGGAGTCCCAGCGCGGGTCCCGGTAGGTGCGGACGAACCGCCGCTCGCGCCGCACCTCCCAGCCGCGTGTGACGGCGTCGAGATCCGGGTCACGGAACGCCGAATGGTCTATGGCGTCGAGGAGGCGTCGTAACCATCGACGCGCCGGTCCGGTAGGGGTAATGTCCGTCATTGCTCTGACCTGCCTTGTCCTGTGTGGCCCACGGGATGGATGACGAGCACGCACCACCGGTGTTGGCGCACCGGTGATGCGGATGGCGACCCACTGTGCGTCGCCGTCGAGCGGGAGGGCGTCGGCCTTCGGGCTGGCGCCCTCCCTCGCTTCCTAGGTCCTCCGGCGGGTTCGAACCCAAGCCCCGGAGCCGGAAATTCCTCCTCGCGCTTTCCGGCAGTTGCCGGTTGTCCGCGGCACCCGACAGGATGACTGCACGTCGACACGCTGCCGCGGTACTAGCATGACCTGGTACTTACCAGTTATCAAGAGCTCTCACGCAGGTGGACGGGGGTGGGCGGTGACAGCGGAACCCAACCCGACCTTCGCGCGCCGGCGGTTGGCGGTGCGGTTGCGGGCCCTTCGGGAGCGCGACGACCGGTCACTCTCCGACCTCGCGGCGCACCTCAACGTGTCCCTCGCGCAGGCGTCCAGATTGGACACAGGGGCCCGCGGTTTCCAGTTGGCGCAGGTGGAGGAGCTCGCTCAGTGGTACCGGCTGCCGAAGGCCGAACGCGCCCTGCTCGCCGAGCTGGTGATCGAGAGCCGGAAGCGGGCGTGGTGGCAGCAGATCGACCTTCCTGATTCCTATCGCACTCTGATCGGCTTAGAGGCGGCGGCCGAATCCATCAATGAGTACTGCAGCGGCGTGATCAGCGGCCTCCTCCAGATCCCCGAGTACGCCGCTGCGGCCGCAGCAAGTGGAGTGCTGGACTTCTCCGAAGAGGAGGTGTCGCGCGCTGTCGAGGTGCGGGTGCACCGGCAGCGGGACCTTGAGCGAAGATCTCCACGGCCGTACGTTTGGGTGATCATTGACGAGTCGGCGCTCGCACGTACTGCCGGTGGTCCAGCAGTCATGGCGCGGCAACTAGCCCGTGTCCTCGAAGCTGCATCTCTCCCGCGCACGACGATCCAGGTCGTGGGGTTCGAGGCGGGGCCGTACCTCGGGACAACCTCATCCCAGTTCATCCTCTTGAAGATGGGGGACGACGTATCCGACGTGCTGTATGCGGACGGACCCGCGCCGTCGGACACCGACGATCCCACTGCCGTCGCTGAGCACACTCGAATATGGCAACTCCTGAGTGCGCTCGCGCTCGATCCGCAGGCGTCCAGGCTTCGGATCCAGCACTACCTCGACCTGTGCTGTGCTGCCGACACCCGCTGAAGCGCGAGATCGTGGGGCTACTAGTCTGCTCTGACCTATTGGCGACGCAGACCTGCGTCGTAGTGGCTGCTGACCGAGGGGCGCGCGACGATCCTGTCGCACCTGCGCACGCCGAGCGGACCCCGGCGTGCCTCGTGCCCGTTCCGCCCGGCCTTCCCTCCATCTGTCGCCCTGCGGCGCAGGTGATGAGGCAGGAGTACGACCGGTGGAGTCCGAGCGGGCGTCGCTGACTTGGATCAAGTCGAGCTTCAGCATGGGCGGTGGCGCGTGCGTGGAGTTGGCTACGGACGGCGAAGCGTTCGCCCTACGCGACTCGAAGGATCCGACCGTCCACCTGCACTACACGTACCAGGAGATCGAGGCGTTCATCCTCGGAGCCAAGAACGGCGATTTCGACTCCTTCCTGCGCTGAGCTCCCTTGGCGCATCACATGGTGATCACGCTGCGCTGGATGGCACCCTTGAACGCTTACAGCCGGGCGGGGGAATCATGTCGGAAGAGCAGTGGACGAAGTCGAGCTTCAGTGGGGGCATAGGCGCGTGCGTCGAAGTGAGGCGGGTGGGGGGCGAGATCGCTGTGCGGAACTCGCGCTCCCCGTCCGCTGAGCAGACCTACACGCAGGCCGAGATCCGGGCGTTCATCGACGGCGTGAAGGCCGGGGAGTTCGACTACCTGCTCGACTGAGCGGTGAAGCGGGCGAGGGCCTCGGGGGTGTCGACGTCGTCGGGCACGGCGACGTCGCCGCACTCCACCGGCTCGACGTCGGGGTTGTCGCGCAGGTAGGCGCGGGCCCCGGCGTCGCCGGTGGCCGAGCCGGCCACGGCGGGCCAGTGGTCCCGGCCGAGCAGCACGGGGTGGGCGAGGCGCCCGGCGTAGGCCGCCCGTCGCAGCGCGGCCGGGCCGACGTCGCCCGCCACCAGCCGCGCCACCGCCTCGGCGGTGACGCCCGGCAGGTCCACGAGGTGCACGAGGGCGGCGTCGGAACCGGCGTCGGGACCGGCGCCCCCGAGCGCGGAGAGCCCGGCGCGCAGGGACGCGCCCATGCCCGACTCCCAGTCGGGCGCCTCCACGGCGCGCACGCCGGCGGGCAGCACGGCACGCACGTCGTCGGCCGCGGCGCCCAGCACGACCACGAGCGGCGCGCAGCCGCCGTCGGCCAACACGCGCAGCGCACGTCGGACGAGCGGCTCGCCGTCGATCTCCACGAGCGCCTTCGGGCGGCCCATCCGACGCCCGGCGCCGCCCGCGAGGAGCAGCCCGGTGACCCCCCGCTCGGTCAGCGGTTGATCTCGGTGACGGGGTGGACGTAGTTGACCTCGTCGAGCGGGAACTCCACGTCGCCGAAGGGCGAGAGCGAGCCCTGCACGGGGCTGGCGAGCTCGCTGACCGGGTGCTCCCCTTCGGGCAGGTCCGGCCAGGAGGGGTCGATGCGTCCTGCAGGGGCGGCCTTCGCCACGGTTCCTCCCGGTGTCGGTGTCCGACCACCAGTATCGCCCATGGCACCGACTACCGTGGACCGGTGCCCACGCCGCTGGTCGACTGGTTGCGCACCCAGGACGACGACACGCTCGCGCGGCTCGTGGCCCTGCGGCCGGACCTCGGCGTGCCCCCGCCCGCGGACACCACCGTCCTGGCCACCCGGGCCGCCGTCCGGGCCTCCGTGCACCGCACCTGCGACGAGCTCGACACCGTCGCCCTCGCCGTCCTCGAGGCCCTCGCCGTGGCCGACGCCGACACCGCCCCGGTGTCCCGCGACGAGATCGCCCGCCTCCTGGGCCCGGACGTCCCCGCCGACGCCCTGAGCGGCGCCCTGGACGCCCTGCGCGCCCGCGCGGTCGCCTGGGGACCCGACGCGGAGATCTCGGTCGTCGCCGCCGTCCGCGACGTCGTGCCGCGCCACCCCGGCGGGCTGGGCCGCCGGTCGTCGGGCCCGGCCGGGTCGTCGGCGCTGCCGGAGCTGCTCGCGGGCGTCGACGAGGAGGAGCGGCGCGTCCTGGAGACCCTCGCCGCCGGGCCGCCGGTGGGCCGCAGCCGCGGCGCGGGCGACTCCCCGGTCGGGCGCCTGCTCGCCCGCGGGCTCCTGCTGCGCATCGACCCCGAGACCGTCGAGCTGCCCCGCCAGGTCGGGCTCGCCCTGCGCGGCGACCACCCGCTCGGCACCGTCGCCGTCGACCCGCCCGACATCGCCCCGCGCGACCGCGGCGCCGACGTCGTCGACGGCACCGCCGCCGGCGCGGCGCTCGGCGTGCTGCGCCAGGTCGAGGCGCTCCTCGCCCTCTGGGGCCGGACGCCGCCGCCCGTCCTGCGCTCGGGCGGCCTGGGTGTGCGGGACCTGCGCCGCGCGGCCAAGGAGATGGACGTCGACGAGGCGACGGCCGCCCTGCTCGTGGAGGTCGTGGTGGCCGCCGACCTCGCTGCCGCGAGCGACGGGGTGGCGCCGGAGTGGACGCCGACCACCGGCACCGACGTGTGGCTCGCCGGTGGCCCGGAGGTGCGGTGGTCGCTGCTGGCCCGCACCTGGCTCGCGCTCCCGCGCCTGCCCGGGCTCGTCGGGCGCAAGGACGACGCCGGGCGCCCGATCAACGCCCTGTCCGACGGCGCGCGCCGCCCGCTCGCCCCCCGCGACCGCCGCCGCGTCCTCGCCGGGCTCGCCGAGCTGCCCCCGGGCACCGCGCCGGGCTCACCGGCCGCGCTGGCCGACCTGCTGTCCTGGCGCGCCCCGCGCCGCGGCGGTCGGCTGCGCGACGAGGTCGTCGGCTGGACGGTCACCGAGGGCACCGTGCTCGGCGTCGTCGCCCTGGACGCCCTGTCCCGCCCGGGCCGGGCCCTGCTGACCGACCCCGAGGGCATCGTCGCCGCCCTGCGCGCGGCGCTGCCCGAGCCGGTCGACCACGTGCTGCTGCAGGCCGACCTCACCGCCGTCGCGCCCGGCCCGCTCGTGCCCGAGCTCGCCCGCGAGCTCGACCTGATGGCCGAGGTCGAGTCGGCGGGCGGGGCCACCGTCTACCACTTCACCGAGGCCACCGTGCGCCGGGCGCTCGACGCCGGCCGCAGCGCGACCGACCTGCACGAGCTCCTGAAGCGCCGCTCGGCCACCCCGGTGCCGCAGGGCCTGACCTACCTCGTCGACGACGTCGCGCGCCGCCACGGCCGGCTGCGGGGCGGCGCGGCGGCCTCGTTCCTGCGCTCCGACGACGAGGTGCTGATCTCCGAGGTGATGGCCCACCCCGACGCGGTGGCGCTGGAGCTGCGGCGGATCGCGCCGACCGTCGCCGTGAGCCCGCTGCCCCTGGTGGAGCTGCTCGACGCCCTGCGCTCGGCGGGCTTCAGCCCCGCCGCCGAGGACACCGGGGGAGTCGTGCTCGACCTGGCCGACCGCGGCCGGCGCATCGCCCCGGCCCGCCGCTCGGCCGAGCGGCGCGTCCCGCCCCAGCCCGACCCGGAGCAGCTGGCCAAGCTGGTGGCGCGGATGCGCGCGGGCGACGCGCTCACCGGCGTGCGGCGCGGTACCGCGAACGGCCGCGGCAGCACGCTCGACACGCTGCGCCGCGCGGCCGACGAGCGGCTGACGGTCTGGCTCGGCTTCGTCGACGGGCACGGCGTGGCGGGGGAGCGCGTGCTGGAGCCGCTGTCGGTCGGTGGCGGCGTCGTCGAGGGCCGCGACCGCGCCGACGGCGGCCTGCACCGCGTGCCGCTGCACCGCATCACCTCCATCGCGCTCGTGGAGGAGTGAGCGGGCGTCAGCGGCGCGCGGCCATCCTCGCCGCCATGGCGTGCTCGACCAGCGCGATCAGCGCGCCCTTCGTGGACTCGCGGTTGCGCGCGTCGCACGTGACGATCGGGATCGAGGGGTCGATCGACATCGCCTCCCGGACGTCCTCGACGCGGTGCTGCTGCAGCCCGTCGAAGCAGTTCAGGCCGACGACGTAGGGCAGCCCGCGGTCCTCGAAGAAGTCGATGGCGGCGAACGAGTCGGCCAGGCGGCGGGTGTCGACGAGGACGACGGCGCCGATCGCGCCGCGCACCAGGTCGTCCCACATGAACCAGAAGCGGTGCTGCCCGGGCGTGCCGAACAGGTAGAGGATCAGCTCCGAGTCCAGCGAGACGCGTCCGAAGTCCATCGCCACCGTGGTGGTGGTCTTGTTCGGGGTGGCGGTGAGGTCGTCGTGACCGGCGCTGGCCTCGGTCATCACCGCCTCGGTGGTCAGCGGGACGATCTCGGAGACCGAGCCGACGAACGTGGTCTTGCCCACGCCGAATCCCCCGGCCACCACGATCTTGGCCGAGATCGTCGCCGAGGTGGCGATCGCCTGTGGCCTAGAGCCGACGGAGTCCACTCAGAACCCTTTCCATCAGGGCGAGGTCCGGCACGTTGCCGGCGCTGCTCGCGGTCTGGTGCACGGTGACGACGCCGAGGCCCGCCATGTCCCCCAGCAGCACCCGGGCGACGCCCAGGGGCAGGGAGAGGAGCGCGGCCACCTCGGCGACCGAGCGCGTGGCCTCGCAGAGCTCGGCGACGGCGCGGTGTTCGACCTGCAGCAGTCCCATCTGGTCGCGGCCGCGCTGGCTGGTCGAGACGAGCGTCTCGATGGCCAGGTCGAAGCCGGACTTCGTGCGTCCGCGGGTCCAGGCGTAGGGCCGGACGGCAGACGCCGTGCCCCCGGTGCCGAACTGCTCGACCTCGGGGACCCGCATGTCGATCGGCCCGGTCAGCGGGCCGGGCGCGACCGGCGGGGCGGCCGGGCGCGCGGGAGGGGCGGGGGCCGGAGCGGCGGCGGGGGGAGCCTGCTCGGCCTCGTCGTCGCGCTTGCGGCCCCAGCGGCGACGGCGCGACGGGCGCGCGCTGTCGAAGCTGAAACCGTTCATCACGTCGGCGAAAGTCGGCTCCGAGGGTTGCCGGCGCTCGTCGTCGGGACCGGAGGTCATCGGATCACCACCTGCCTTCTCCTACCGATCGTGGGGACGTTGCGTACCGGGCTCAGCCCGGGAAGGAGCCCTGCAGCTCGGCGCGCAGCTCGGGGGTCAGGAGCTGCCCGACGCGGTCGACCAGCAGGGTCATCTCGTATCCGATCAGGCCGATGTCACAGCTCGGTGACGCCAGCACGGCCAGGCAGGACCCGTCGCTGATCGACATGAGCAGGACGATGCCGCGGTCCATCTCGACCACCGTCTGCACGACGCCACCGGCGTCGAAGCAGCGGGCGGCGCCCTGCGTCAGGCTGATCAGCCCGGACGCCACGGCGGCGAGCTGGTCGGCGCGGTCGCGCGGGAGCCGGTCGGAGCTGGTGAGCAGGAGACCGTCGGCGGACACGACGATGGCGTGCGCGACCCCGGGAACCCGCTCCGCGAAGTTGGTGACCAGCCATCCGAACCGGCTGGGCTGGGTCTGTGACGCTGTCACGGTCTCTCCTCGTCGTGATGGCCGCCCGCGTTGGCGGACTCGGTGGCACCGTTGTCGCCGTCGGCGCGGAACCTGCTCTCGCGCCCCTGACGGACACCCTGCTGGTAGCTGGCGAGCCGGCCGCGCACGCTCTCCGCGCTGCGCGCGGGGGAGACGGGCGGGGCCAGCACCGCGGATCCTGCACTGCCCGGCACGAGCCGCGCCCGCGGCCGGCGCTTGGGCAGCCCCGCCGCGGTGATCTCGTCGGGCCGGTCGGTGGCCGGGGCCGCGCTGTTCGCCGCCCGCCAGCCCTCGTCGGCGGCGCTGGAGAAGCCGCTCGACTCGGCCGCGGTGGCCATCAGCGGGGCCGGCGCGGGCTCGGCCGGTGCCGGCGGCAGCGGGGCCGCGGCGGGCGGCGCCACCGGGGCGGGGCGCGGCGGCGTCACCGGCGGGACCGTCGGCTGCGCGGCGACCTGCGGCTGCGGGGCCGGCGGCTGCTGTGCCGACACCTGCGGGGCCGGGGACTGCTGCGCCGGGGCCTGCGGGGCGTGCTGCTGCGGGGCCGGGGACTGCTGCGGCGCGGCCGGCGGGAGCGACGGCGGAGCCGGCGGACCGCCGGCGGGCCGGGCGAGCGGCTGGGGCCGCTGCGGCGCGGCCGGCGGCAGCGCCGAGGCCGGGCGCGGACGGCTCTCGGCCGCGGGACCCGCGGAGCGGGCCTCGGCCTCCCAGTCGACCGGCAGCGGCCGGTTCGACCGGAACCAGGCGGACGCGATCTCCTCGAAGATCGGGGTCGTCTCGCCGAGCTCGAACCCGGTGCCCTCGGGCCGCCCGTTCGCCCCCGGCGCGGCGAAGACCGCCGCCGGCGTCTCCGCGGCGGGAGCCTGCGGCAGGTCGACGGGAGCCGGCACCGCGGTGCGGTCGGCCGGAACGCTGGGCGCGAACAGCTCGTCCGGGCCGCTCGCGGCCGGCTCGGCGGGCGCCTGCGCGACCGCCGGGATCGGCGCCGTGCTCGGCGAGGCCTGCTCGTCGTGCTCGTCCCGACCGGCGTCCTGCGCGTCCTGCTGGACCGTCTCCTGCTGCGACGTCTCCTGCTGGGCCGACTCCTGGGACGGCTCCTGCTGCGACAGCTCCTGCGGGGCCGAGTCCTGCGGGGCCGGGTCCTGAGGGGCCGCGTCCTGCCGGGGGCCGGCCTGCCCGAACAGGCCGTGCTCGGGCGTGGTGGCCCCGGCCTGGTCATCGCCGGAGGGCCCGGAGGTGGCGAACACGGAGGTGTCGGTCTCCGGCCCTGCCGGCTGCGGCACCGCGGCGGCGGGTCGCCCGGGCGACGGACGGCGCTGCGGCAGCGCGGGCGGGGCCGCGGGCGCGGCGCCGTTGCCGGTGTGGGCGACGCCGTTGCCGTTGGTCGAGGGTGCCGGGAGGTGCGGCGGGCCGCCCTGCGGCCACGGGTTGCGCGGCATGGCGCCGCGGGCCGGGGCCTGCTCGTCGTCCTTGCTGCGTGCCGCGGCCGCGGCACCGAGCGCCGCGGCACCCAGGGCGGCGGCACCGGCGGCCAGGCCGAGGGCGCGGCCCCGGCCGGAGCCGTCGCGGTCGCCGTCGTCCGCGCCGTCGGCGTCGGAGCGGTCGATGTCGGTGCCCTCGGTGTCGCCGTCCCCGCTGCGGTCCTCGGCGGGCGCGTCGGCCGGCTCGATCAGGGCGTGCGCGGGGGCGGCGTCCGCGGGCTCGTCGTCGGTGTCGCCGACGAAGGCGTGGCGGGACCGCTCGGGCCCGGCGGGCTGCTCGCCGCGCGGGGGCACGATCGCGTAGGCCGTGGTCTCGGTGTCGTCGTGGTCGCCGTCGTGGCCGGCGGCCGCGTCGGCGCGGTCGGCGTCGGCCGGGCCGCCGGTGCCCTCCCGGCCCTCGTCGGGACCGGTGCGGGACGGGTCCTCGGGACCCTGCCCGCCGGACTTGTCGAGCGAGACGCGCTCGGCGGCGCTCCGCTCGGCCGCGGCGACCTGGTCGCGGCGGGCCTGCTCGGCGGGGGAGGGCGGGCCGTCGGGGCCCAGCGACGAGCCGGGGCGGCGGGTCGGCAGCGCCGGCGGCGCGCTCGAGGAACCGTTGACCTGGGGGTACCCGCCGGGGCCGGGGTCGAAGGCCGTGGCGGGGGTGGCCGGGCCGTCGGAGCCCGTGACGAGCGCCGACAGCGAGCCGGTGCGGCCGCTGCCGTTGGCCGCGCGCTGCGGCGGCACGTCGAACGCGGTGCTGCTGCCGCCGCCCTGCGCGATGGCGGGGACGGGGCGGGCGAGCTCGCGCTCGGTGGTGGGGACGAGGTGCGCGGGCACGGTGACCGAGGCCGTGAGGCCGGTGCCCGCGCCGCCGGCGGACGACGTGGACAGCTGCACCTGGACGCCGTGGCGGGCGCCGAGGCGACCGACCACGAACAGGCCCATGCGGCGCGAGGCCGAGACGTCGACCGACGACGGGCCGCCGAGGCGCTGGTTGGCGTCGGCGAGCTCGTAGTCGATCATGCCGACGCCGCGGTCGGCGATCTCGACGAGGATGTCGCCCTCGGCGGTGCGGGTGGTGCTCATGACCACCTGCGAGTCGGGCGGGGAGAAGTTGGTGGCGTTGTCGAGCAGCTCGGCCAGGAGGTGGACGAGGTCGCTCGCGGCGCGGCCGACGATCGAGGTGGTCGGCGGGGCCTGCACGACGATGCGCTGGTACTGCTCGATCTCCGACACCGCGGCGCGGAGGACGTCGACCATCGGGACCGGCGCGATGTTGCGCTTGGCGAGGTCGGTGCCCGCGAGGACCAGCAGGTTCTCGGAGTTGCGCCGCATGCGGGTGGCGAGGTGGTCGAGCTGGAACAGGTTCGACAGCTGGTCGGGGTCCTGCTCGTTGCTCTCCAGCTGCTCGATGAGCTGCAGCTGGCGCTCGACGAGGGCCTGGCTGCGGCGGGAGAGGTTGACGAACATCGAGCTGACGTTGGTCTGCAGCGCGGCCTGGTCGGCCGCGAGGCGGATGGCCTGCCCGTGCACCGCGTCGAACGCGCGAGCCACCTGGCCCACCTCGTCACGGGTGTCGAGCGGGACCGGGTCGACCGTGACGTCGGGCGCGTCGCCCGCGCGCATGCTCTCGACGGCCTGCGGCAGGCGCCGCTCGGCGACGTCCAGCGCGGCCGTGCGCAGCACCCGCAGCGACCGGACCAGCGCCCGGGCGACCAGGATCGCGATCGTGATGCCCAGGAGCAGGCCGAGCATGAGGATGACGGAGTTGATGCCGGCCAGGTTGCTGGCGCGCTCCTCGGCGGCCGTGCTCTGCGCGACCATGTCGTCGCGGATCACGGTGGCCGGGGTCTGCACCGCGGTCAGCGCGGTGGCGTAGGCGGCGTCCCAGCGGGCCGGGTCGACGACCACGGGCCGGTTCGGCGGCGTCAGCAGGATCTCGCTCTTGACCGCCTGCAGCTCGGCGGTGCCGCTGTCGAGCGTGCCGAAGCGGGCGAGCTGCTCGGGGGTGAGCGCCACCTCGTAGGCGGTGTAGGCCGAGGCCAGCCGGTTGTCGGCGGCCGTGGCGGTGGCCGCGTCCTCGGGGAGGAGCTGGCCCGCGCGGATGGCCGCGCCGAGGGCGGTGTGCTGCACGGCGAGCTGCTCGCTCGCGCTGGTGGTGGCCGTCAGGGCGTCGGCGAGGCCGGCGACGTCGGGGGTGCGGAGCTGGCGCAGCAGGGCGCGCTCGAGGCCGTCGACGCGGGAGATGACGTCGGTGTAGGACTGCTGGACCGCGGCGGCGGGGGCCGTGCCGGTGGCGACGTCGCCGCGCAGCGCGGCGAGCTGCCCGAGCGCGGCCTGCGTCTCGGCGAAGGCGGTGCTGGTGGTGTTGTCGAAGCCCTCGGCGCCCGCGACGGCGTCGACCGCCTCCTGCACGTCGGCGTCGGTCTGGCCGATGCCGATGTCGAGGACACCGCGGTCCTCGGTGCGGCCGGCGGCGACGAAGAGGGTGGCCTCGTCGCGCTCCTGGCGCAGCGCGTCGGAGGCCTCCGCCACCTGCCCGCGGACGTCCAGCAGGCGGTTGCTCGTGCCCAGCGCGGCGGCGTCCCCGGCCTGGTCGGCGATGCGCAGGACGCCCAGCGCGAGCGCCAGCAGCGCCGGCACCAGGCCGATGGCGATGAGCTTCCACGCCAGCGACCAGTTGCGCGGGTTGAGCCGCTCGGACCACGAGGCCCCGAGCTCGGTGGTGGTCACGTCAACGTCCCCCTGAGGATTGCCGGCGACGATCCGGGGAACCTTGACACGGCGGGGTGCCCGACCGCGAGACCGAGGGAGCCGAAACGCTCTCCAGCGGCGGTGGGTGGCCGCCTGTCGCGTCCGGGGAGCAGCGGTCCTGGCTTCGGGTCGGGCATGCGCGCCTTCTGTCGTGGGCGGGGCCGACGGCTCGGTCGGCGTCCGCGTCGTTCCGTGCGACCGATGTCGCGGCGACACGCCCTGCTGGGGAAGGGCGGCGACCGCTCGGGCCGGGTATGATCGTCGTGGGACTCGTGCGTTCTCGCAGATGGTGCGCATGGAGCATAGCCCAACGCCGGCGCCGCCCCCCTCGTCGCGGGGCCCGCCGGACGACCAGCGGGCGCCGTTCACCGAGACGCCGATCACATCCCCGTTCGCCCGGAGGCGCACCCACCGTGACCGATGGACCACTCATCGTCCAGTCCGACAAGACGCTGCTGCTCGAGATCGACCACGCCGACGCCCCGGCCGCCCGCGTCGCCATCGCGCCGTTCGCCGAGCTGGAGCGTGCGCCCGAGCACGTCCACACCTACCGCGTCACGCCGCTCGCGCTGTGGAACGCCCGCGCGGCCGGGCACGACGCGGAGCAGGTCGTCGACGCGCTCGTCCGCTACTCCCGCTACGCCGTGCCGCAGCCGCTGCTCGTCGACGTCGTCGACACGATGGGCCGCTACGGGCGCCTGCAGCTGACCAACCACCCCGCCCACGGGCTGGTGCTCGTCGCGCTGGACCGGGCGGTGCTGGAGGAGGTCCTGCGGCAGAAGAAGATCGCGCCGCTGCTCGGCGCGCGCGTCGACGACGACACCGTGATCGTCCACCCGTCCGAGCGCGGCCACCTCAAGCAGGCACTGCTCAAGATCGGCTGGCCGGCCGAGGACCTCGCGGGCTACGTCGACGGCGAGGCGCACCCCATCTCCCTGGCCGAGGACGGCTGGACGCTGCGCGACTACCAGCGCCAGGCCGTCGAGGGCTTCTGGGCGGGCGGGTCCGGCGTCGTCGTGCTGCCGTGCGGGGCGGGCAAGACGCTCGTCGGCGCGGCGGCGATGGCGCAGGCGCAGGCCACGACGCTGATCCTGGTCACCAACACGGTCTCGGGGCGGCAGTGGAAGCGCGAGCTCGTGGCGCGCACCAGCCTCACGGAGGACGAGATCGGCGAGTACTCCGGGGAGCGCAAGGAGATCCGGCCGGTCACGATCGCGACCTACCAGGTGGTCACGCGCAAGACGAAGGGCGAGTACCGCCACCTCGAGCTGTTCGACTCCCGCGACTGGGGCCTGGTCATCTACGACGAGGTGCACCTGCTGCCCGCACCGGTCTTCCGGATGACGGCCGACCTGCAGTCCCGCCGCCGGCTCGGCCTCACCGCCACGCTCGTGCGCGAGGACGGGCGCGAGGGCGACGTCTTCTCCCTCATCGGGCCCAAGCGCTACGACGCGCCGTGGCGCGACATCGAGCAGCAGGGCTGGATCGCCCCGGCCGACTGCGTCGAGGTCCGCGTCACGCTGACCGACGCCGAGCGCATGTCCTACGCCGTCGCGGAGGCCGAGGAGCGCTACCGGATGGCGTCCACGGCGCACACCAAGCTCGCGGTCGTGAAGTCGATCATCGCGAAGCACCCGGGCGAGCCGACGCTCGTCATCGGCGCCTACCTCGACCAGCTCGACGAGCTCGGCGAGGCCCTCGACGCGCCGGTCATCCAGGGCTCCACCCGCAACAAGGAGCGCGAGTCGCTGTTCCAGCAGTTCCGCGAGGGCGCGCTCCCGGTGCTGGTCGTCAGCAAGGTCGCGAACTTCTCCATCGACCTGCCCGAGGCCAGCGTCGCGATCCAGGTGTCGGGCACGTTCGGGTCCCGGCAGGAGGAGGCCCAGCGCCTCGGCCGGCTGCTCCGCCCGAAGGCCGACGGGCGGCAGGCGCACTTCTACTCCGTGGTCTCGCGCGACACCCTCGACACCGACTACGCGGCCCACCGCCAGCGCTTCCTCGCCGAGCAGGGCTACGCCTACCGGATCGTCGACGCCGACGACCTGCTCGGTCCGGCGCTGCCGGACGTGGGCTGAACCACAGCGGCGGTACCGCCGTTCGGTCGCCGTGAGGTACGGCGGTTGCACGATCGAGTACGCACATCCGGGTGCCCTGGCGTGCGCGCGACCGTCCCACGAGCGACACTCTGTGCACAGGATGTGGCGAGGGGTGAACGTTCCGGTGATCACATGGGTCGCGCTGGTGCTCGGGGTGTGGTGCGCCGCAGCCGTGGGCGCGGCCGTCACGATCTGCCGCGTCATCCGCTTCCGGGACCGCCAGGTGCCCCGGCCCCCGCAGCGGCCCGTCGTCACGGTCCCCTCGCCGCGCCGCGCTCCGGAGTCGGAGCCCGGCCCGCTGCCGGACGCGCACCCCGCGGCCCGCGACCGCGAGGTGCGGGGCCGGGGATGACCACCTCCGGGGCCGCGCCGGGAGGTCGGCATCCGGGTGTGTCGCCCGGGGCGTCCGGTGTGCGATCGTCCGCTCATGCCCTCCAGCGACCGTGACGCGGAGCGGGCCCGCGAGCAGGAGCACGCCCTCAACGCGCTCCTCGCCGAGCGCGACGGCCTCCTCTCCGTGCTCGACCGCGTCCTCGCCCTGCAGGGCACGGCCCGCCTGATCCGTGACGCCGCCGGTGCCGACGCCGGCTTCGTCGCCGACCTCGACGGCCCCAGCCGCGCGGTGATCCGCTGGATCGCCGGCAACCGCACCGACTCCCTGCAGGACCTCGCCGTGCCGATCGGGCAGGGCATCGGCGGGCGGGTGCTCGCGTTCGGGGAGCCGGTGCGGGTCAGCGACTACGTGACCGCGTCGAGCATCACCCACCAGTTCGACGGGATGGTCCGGCGCGAGTCGATGTCGGCGATGCTCGCGGTGCCGGTGCTGGCCGAGCGCGACGGGCGGGTCGACACGGTCGCCGTCGCCTACGCCGCGCTGCGCGGCGCGGGCGAGTTCGGCGACGACGCGGTCGGCGCCGTGCAGGCCGTCGCCCGCGAGGCCGCCCGCGCGCTGCGGCTGGCCGACCGCGCCGAGGCCGGCCGGACCACCGCCGTCGCCGCCGAGCGCCAGCGGATGCAGGCCTCCCTGCACGACTCGGTGGGGGCGATGCTGTTCTCCATCGGCGCCCAGGTCCGCGACCTGCGCACGACGCTGCCCGACAACCCGCTGCTCAGCACGCGCCTTGGGCGGCTGGAGTCGGACGTGTCGGCGGCGTCGCTCGCGCTGCGGGAGTCGCTGCTGGCGCTGTCGGAGTCGAGCCCCGAGCGGGCGCTGCCGATCGAGCTCGCCGAGCACTGCCGCAG
The DNA here is from genome assembly GCF_013155125.1 of Pseudonocardia broussonetiae. Classification (NCBI taxonomy): domain Bacteria; kingdom Bacillati; phylum Actinomycetota; class Actinomycetes; order Pseudonocardiales; family Pseudonocardiaceae; genus Pseudonocardia; species Pseudonocardia broussonetiae. Next base: position 2,143,091 of record NZ_CP053564.1, read on the forward strand.
CTTCGAGGCCCGCACCGGCGTGCCCGCGCGGCTCGTGCAGCTCGGTGAGGTCGCCCCGCTCGACGAGGAGCGCACCGCGCTGCTGATCGGCGCGGTGCGCGAGGGCCTGCTCAACACCGAGAAGCACTCCGGGGCGGCGACCGTCGTCGTCAGCCTGGGCATGGTCGACGGCGGGGTGCAGGTGGCCGTCGCCGACGACGGGGCGCCCGAGAGCGGCGCGGCCGAGCCCGTCGACGGGGCCGGCCTGGGCCTGCGGATGCTGGCCGAGCGCGCCGCGCGCCTCGGCGGGCGCGTCAGCCTCGTGCACGACGAGGACGGCGGCACGACGCTGCGGGTGCTGCTGCCGGTGCACCGGTGAGCGAGCCTGCGAGCGAACCATCGGCACCGCGCCGGGGCGAAGCCTCGGCCGAGCGCAGCGAGGCCGTGCGATGAGTCCCTCGCGCGTCATGGTCGTCGACGACCACCCGGTGGTCCGCGACGGCGTCGCCCTGCTGCTGCGGGCGGAGCCGTCGCTGGTGGTGGTCGGGGCGGCGGAGAGCGGGCGCACGGCGCTGGAGCGGGCGCCGGGGCTGCGTCCCGACCTGGTCCTGCTCGACCTGCGGCTGCCCGACATGCTCGCCCCCGAGGTCGTCGCCGGCCTGCGCGCGGCGTGCCCGCTGGCCAAGGTCGTCGTCTTCACCGCCCACGGCGACCACCACGGCGTCCAGGCCGCCCTCGACGCGGGCGCGCACGGCGCGCTGCTCAAGGACGCCGCGGCCACCGACCTCGTCGCGGCGCTGCGCCGGGTGCTGCGCGGGGAGCGCGTGTCGGACCCCCGGATGGTGCCGGGCACCGAGGGCCGGGGGGCCGCGCTGGCCCGCAGCGGCCTGACCCGCCGCGAGTACGAGGTGCTGCGCCTGGCCGCGCAGGGGCGCACCAACCCCGAGATCGCCGAGACCACCGGGCTGGCGCGCAACACCGTCAAGACCTACCTGCAGTCGGCCCTGCACAAGCTCGGCGCGCGCAACCGCGTCGAGGCCATCGGTAAGGCGAGCGAGGCCGGACTCCTCTGACCGGCGCCGACGGGTCCCCCTGTCAGCGGATCGTGACTGTCCGGAGATAACGGACGGTCATCTTTGTCCGGACCCCTCTCCACGTGGGGGTGCCTGACGGGTGTGACGGCACACACGATGTGCCCCGCCGCTCCGACCGGAGGCGGCGAGCGAGGGGGCCACAACGTGCTTCGAGAACCACCGTGCTGAGCGCGCGCGGACTGTCCGTCCGCTACGGGCGATCGGTGCAGGCACTGTCGGATGTCGACCTGGAGGTGTCCACCGACGGCGTGCTCGCGGTGCTCGGCGGCAACGGGGCGGGCAAGTCGACGCTGCTGCGCGCGGTGTCCGGCACGCTGCCGCTGCACCGCGGATCGGTGTCCGCGGGCGAGATCGTGTTCGACGGCAAGCGCATCGACAAGCTCGACCCGGCGCTGATCGTGCGCGCCGGCGTCGTCGCGGTGCCCGAGGGCCGCCAGGTCTTCGCCCGCATGACCGTGGAGGAGAACCTGCGCGCGGGCGGCCTCGGGGCGCGCTCGGCGCAGGCCAGGACGTCGGCGCGGGAGCGCATCCAGCAGCTGTTCCCGGTGCTCGGCGAGCGGGCCGGGCAGCGCGCCGGGCTCCTGTCGGGCGGCGAGCAGCAGATGCTCGCGATCGGGCGGGCCCTCATGTCGGACCCGAAGCTGCTGCTGCTCGACGAGCCGTCGCTGGGGCTGGCGCCGCAGATGGTCGGCCGGATCGCCCAGGTCGTCCGCGACATCCACGACCAGGGCACGGCCGTCGTGCTCGTCGAGCAGAACGCCACGATGGCGCTGAAGGTGGCCGACCACGCCGTCGTGCTGGAGGTGGGCCGCGTGGCCCTGTCCGGCCCGGCCGCGGAGCTCGCCGCGAGCGACGACGTGCAGCGCCTCTACCTGGGCGGGCACGCGGAGTCGCAGGAGCAGGCCGAGTCCGAGGCGGCCGAGGCGCTGGCCCACCGCCGCACGCGGACGCTGTCGAGGTGGACGGGATGACCAGCACCGAGTTGCGCACCGACGTCCGTCCGCTCGCCATCGAGGACGTGACGCTGCGGTTCGGCGGCATCACCGCGCTCGACGACGTCAGCTTCACCGTCGAGCCCGGCACCGTGCACGCCCTGATCGGGCCGAACGGCGCCGGCAAGTCGAGCTGCTTCAACGTGATCAGCGGGCTCTACAAGCCCACCGAGGGCCGGGTCCGCCTCGGCGACGACGTGCTCACCTCCCTCACGCCGCACCGGCTCGCGGCGCTGGGGATCGGGCGGTCGTTCCAGAACATCGCGCTCTCGCCGGGCTCCACGGTCCGCGACAACGTGATGCTCGGGCGGCACGTCCTCACCTCCGGCGGGTTCCTCGCCGGCGGGCTCGGCCTGACCCGGCGCGCCGAGCGCCGGCACACCGCGCGCGCCGAGGAGATCTGCGACTTCCTCGGGGTGGCCGACCGGCTCGACGCCCCCGTCGCCTCCCTGCCCTACGGCGTGGCGAAGCGGGTCGACATCGCCCGAGCGCTCGCCGTCGAGCCCACCCTGCTGCTGCTCGACGAGCCCGCGGCGGGCCTGAACGCCACCGAGACCGCCGAGATGGCGGTCACCATCCGCGACCTGCGCGACGCGCTGGGCATCTCCGTCCTGCTCGTCGAGCACGACATGGGGCTGGTCATGGGCATCGCCGACCGCGTCACGGTCCTGGACTTCGGGAAGCGGATCGCCGACGGGCTCCCCGCCGAGGTGCAGGCCGACCCCGACGTCATCCGCGCATACCTGGGCACGGAGGCCGAGTGATGAGCACCTTCCTGCAACTGCTGGTCAACGGGCTGGGCAAGGGCGCGGTCTACGCGCTCCTCGCGCTCGGCTTCGTGATCATCTACAAGGCCACCGAGGTGGTGAACTTCGCGCACGGCTCGCTCGTGCTGATCGGCGGCTACCTGGTCTACGAGCTCAAGGACGCGCTCGGCTGGACGCTGGCCGCCGTCGTCGGGATCACGGCGGCCGCGGTCGCGGCCCTGGTGATCGAGCGGGTGCTGCTGCGCAACGCCCGCAGCGCCGACCACAACAGCCTGGCGCTGCTCACCATCGGCATCGACGTGATCATCACCGAGGAGGTGGTGCGCCGGGTCGGCGCCGACATCCCCTTCATCGGCGACCCCTACGACTCGCAGCCGCTGCAGATCGCCGGCCTCACGGTGTTCCGCACGCAGGCGATCGCCCTGGTCGTCGGCGCGGTGCTGATCACGGCGTTCCTGCTCGCGTTCCGCTACTCGAACTGGGGCGTCGCGATGCGCGCCCAGGCCGAGAACCGCGAGGCCGCGGCCCTGATGGGCATCAACAGCTCCCGCGTGACGGCCACGGCGTGGCTCGTCGCGGGCGCGCTCGCCGGCGTCGCGGTGCTGTTCATGGCCACCCAGGACTTCTCCGGGGCCGGGCTGGGGCGCGGCACGCACGCGATCGCGCTCATCGCCTTCCCCGCCGCGATCCTCGGCGGCCTCGACTCCACCGCGGGCGCCGTCGTCGGCGGGCTGGTCGTCGGGCTCACCGAGGCGCTGTCGGCGCAGTACATCTCGTTCGAGTTCTCCAAGAGCGCGGTGTTCCTGGTGATGCTGGTCGTGCTGGTGGTGAGACCGTCCGGACTCTTCGGGACGAAGGAGCTCAGTCGTGTCTGAGACGATGACCCCGCCCGCCGCCCCGCCGCAGGCGCCGCCCGCCGGGGCGGCCCGGCCCGGCCGCAACTGGCTCAAGATCGTGGCCACGGCCGTCCTGGTCGTCGTGCTCCTGCTGCTGCCGGTGCTCGTCGGCAACTCCGGGGTGGCCTACCTCAAGCTCGCGCAGTACATCCTCATCGGCGTCGTCGGCGGCATCGGGCTGACGCTGCTCGTCGGCCAGGCCGGGCAGCTCTCGCTGGCGCACCCCTTCTTCCTGCTGGTCGGCGCCGTCGGCTACGCGGTGCTGTCGGGCGACCCGGAGGAGTCCGACGACCTCGTCGGGCTCGGGCTGCCGCCGCTGGTCGGCGTCATCGGGGCCGTGGCGCTCTGCGGGCTGATCGGCCTGGCGTTCGCGCCGGTCGCCGGGCGGCTGCGCGGCATCTACCTCGGCGTCGCCTCGCTGTCGCTGGTGTTCCTCGGGCTGTGGCTCGGCCAGTCGCTGGACATGTTCTCCGGCGGCACGTCCAGCGGGCGCAACGCCCCGGTGTTCGAGCTGTTCGGGTTCGAGTTCGCCAACTCCCAACCCGCCCCCACCATCGCGGGCGTCGCCATCCAGAAGCAGCAGCGCCTCTGGTACCTGTTCCTCGCGTTCGCGCTGGGCAGCTACTTCCTGGCCCGCGGCGCGGTGAACAGCCGGATCGGCCGCTCGTGGCGCGCGGTGCGCGACAACGAGGCCGCCGCCACCGCGATGGGCGTGCACGTCACCCGGGTCAAGGCGGGGGCGTTCGTCATCTCCTCGGCCTTCGCCGGCCTCGCCGGCGTCATGACGGCGCTGTGGCTCGACCTCGTCAAGCCCGACGAGAACGAGTTCACCGGCACCTACTCGCTGACGGTCGCCATCGCGTTCCTCGCGATCGTCATCATCGGCGGGCTCGGCTCGGTGCCGGGCGCGGTGATCGGCGCGGTGCTGGTGTTCGGTCTGCAGCAGTTCTTCCTGCTCGGCTCGCAGCAGTTCGGCTGGTTCGCCGACGCGCAGTTCGGCGGCTTCAGCGCCGTCGTCGTCAGCGCGTTCGTGTACGGCGGGGCGATCGTCCTCGTCGTGCTCTTCGAACCCGGCGGCATGGCCGCCATCGGCAGGCGGCTGCTCGGCCGTCGCCGCTCCCCAGATGTCCCGGCCACCGCCGACGGTGACCGGACCACCCCCCGAGAGGATCGATGATGATCGCAGCACGGAGAGCCGGGCGGTCGGCGCTGATCGCCGGCGTCCTGACCAGCACGCTCGTGCTCGCCGCGTGCGGCAGCACGGCCGACACGTCGGGCGGCACCGAGGGCGCGGGTGGCGTGGCCACCGACTTCGGCGTCACGGACACCACGATCACGCTCGGGATCATGGGCGACACCTCCGGCGTGTTCAAGAACCTCGGCGCGGGTCTGAACGCCGGCAACCAGCTGTGGGCCGACGACGTCAACGCCGCCGGCGGCATCTGCGGCCGCCAGATCGAGATCGAGACCGTCGACCACGGCTACAAGGCCGACGTGGCGAAGACGCTGTACCCGCAGCTCGAGCCGAACGTGCTCGGCATGGTCCAGCTGCTGGGCTCCCCGGTGCTCGCGGCGCTGGAGCCGAACCTCATCGAGGACAACATGCTCGCCGCACCGGCGTCGTGGAGCTCCGAGGTGCTCGACAACCCGGGCATCATGATGATCGGCACCACCTACGACCTGGAGATCGTCAACGGCCTGGCCTACCTGCAGCAGCAGGGCCTGCTGGCCGACGGCGACACCATCGGCCACATCTACATCGACGGCGAGTACGGCGGCAACGGGCTCAAGGGCTCGAAGTACTACGCCGAGCAGCACGGCATCACGATCAACGAGGCCAAGGTGACCTCGACCGACAACGACCTGACCGGCATCGTCACCGGCATGCGCGGCGCGGGCGTCAAGCTCATCGTGCTGACCACGACGCCCGGCCAGACCGCGTCGGCGCTGGCCGCCAACCAGGCGCTCGGGCTCAACGTCCCGGTGCTGGGCAACAACCCGACCTTCGACCCGGCGCTGCTCCAGACGCCGGCCGCGGGTGCCCTGGGCAACCTCTACGTCTCGGCGTCCAACGCGCCGTTCTCCTCGTCGAACCCGAAGGCCGTCGAGGTGACGACCGCGTACAAGGAGGCGTACCCGGACCTGCCGCGCAACGCCGGCATCACCACGGGCTACACCGAGGGCCTCGTGTGGCAGAACGTGCTCGAGGCGGCCTGCGAGGCCGGTGACCTCACCCGGGCCGGCGTCAAGACCGCGCTGGGCACCCTGACCTCGGTCGACACCGAGGGCCTGGTCGACGTGCTCGACTACAGCTCGCCGGGCGCGCCCCCCACTCGCGGTGTCTACATCGCGCAGGTCGACGCGAACGCCGAGGGCGGCCTGACCGAGGTCGCGCCGCTGTTCACCTCGCCGGAGGCGGAGTCCTACAAGGCGCCGTTCCAGCAGGGCTGATCCGACCCGCTCCACCCGCAGGGCCCCGGGGTCTCGACCCCGGGGCCCTGCGGCGTTCCGGGGGCCGGATCCCGGGGTCCGACCGGGGTCCGTCCCGGAGGGCGCGGGGCCCTCCGGGCGGCAGGCTCGTGGTCATGGAACAGAGCACCGGCCCCCTCGCCCCCGTCTCCCGCCCGACCGTCCGCCTGACCCGCAGCCGCGACGACCGCATGGTCGCCGGCGTCTGCGGCGGCACCGCCCGCGCGCTGGGCGTCGACCCGGCGCTCGTGCGCCTGGGCCTCGTCCTGCTCACCGTGTTCGGGGCGGGCGCGGGCGCGATCGCCTACGTCGCCGCCTGGATCCTGCTGCCCGAGGAGGGCGCCGCGGTCTGACCCGCCGGTGCCGGGCGTTCAGTGCCCCTCGGCGTGGCGGATCTCGTGGCGCTGCTCGGCGTACCGGCGCGTCTCGTAGGCCAGCATCACCACGAGGACCGCGGCCAGGATCGCCAGCGACCCGATCGCCGGCATCATCGACGCCGGCGGGACGAGCGCCACGAGCACGCCCGCCACGGCCACGCGCTCCCACTTCAGCACGCCCGCGACCAGGCGGGTGAACGCGACGTGGGCGAGCAGGAACAGCGCCGTGCCGCCGAAGAGGGCGACGAGCGGGAGGCCGTAGAGCGGGTCGCTGAGGGTGTAGTCCTCGTCGCCCGCGACGTGGCCTAGCGCCTTCTTGAGCCCGAGCGACATCATGATGATCCCGATGACCATCGGCAGGTGCAGGAACGAGTAGCCGCCGCGGGCGAGCTGGATCTGCCGGACGCCCTCGGCGGCGTGCAGCGCGCGCTCGGTGATGATCGCGGTGACGTCGAAGTAGGCCCACCACAGCGCGGCGGAGACGGCCAGGGCCAGCATCGACGCGGCGATGATCGGCCAGCTGATCGGCTTCTGCGCGATGCCGATGCCGGTGGCGACGATCGACTCGCCGAGCGCCACGATGATGATCAGGCCGTGGCGCTCGGCGAAGTGCGCCGCCGACGCGAGGCGCCAGCCGGTGCCCGCGAGCATCGTGCCGAGGTAGTCACCGAGGATCGCGCCGACCCACAGCCAGGTCTGCAGCGCACCGGACGCCTGCGACGCCGCGAGCAGCAGCACCGTGCCGGCGGCCATGGACGGCACGAACCGCAGGACCTGCCGGCGCAGGACCGGGTCGCCCGCGCTGACCAGCCAGAACATCAGGATGTGCATGGCCCGCACGAAGAAGTAGCAGGCCGCGAACACGACCGGCCCCGACAGGCCGCCCGGCAGGTCGTCGAACGACTCCGGGATGGTGATCGCGGCGACGAACACCCCGCCCATCGCGACGAACATCGCGACCCGGATGACGCCCTCGTCGGCCTTCACCACGTTGCTCAGCCACGAGTAGCCGACCCACGACCACCACAGCACGGTGAGGATGAGCGCGCCGCGGAACAGGCCGGTGCCGGTCGGCTCGTCGGCCATCAGGTCGGTGACCTGCGTGAGCGCGAAGACGAAGACCAGGTCGAAGAAGAGCTCCAGCGTGGTGACGCTGTTCTGGCCGTTCCGGGCCTCGAGCCGGGCCCGCCGCGGTGTCGCCATGGCGCAGATCGTGCACCACGGCGACGCGCCGTCGCCAGTGCGCACCCCGTCGGTCGCCCCGGGCCGGTGCGCCTTCAGGAGGCGCGCCCGGACCAGTTCGCGAGCCGCTCGGTCGGGCCGGCCCCCTCGCGCGGCTCGACGACCGCCGCGAACGGGACGGGGCCGCCGCGGAACCCGGCCGGCAGGAACCCGCGCGCGGCGTCGAGCGCGACGGCGGCCAGGTCCTGGTCGGCCTCCGGGTCCTGCCCGGTGGCGACGGCGAGGTCCCAGCCGTGCACCAGGGTCTCGTTGAGGTAGCCCCACAGGGCGCCGCGGCCGGGGACGGTGCCCCACGGCACGACGACCCGGCTGTCGAGCAGCGCGTCGTCGCTCCACACCGCGAGGGCCTTGTCGGCCGCGGCGCGGTAGGTGTCCGCCCAGGCGTCGTCGGCCACCCCGGTGATGACGAGCGGCACGGAGTGCGCGTCGCCGCCCTCGCCGACGACGTGGGCGCGCTCGACCGTGGTGACCAGGTGCCCGAGCAGGGCCCGGACGTCGAACTCGTCGCAGGGCGTGGGGGCGTCGAGGTCGGTGGCGCCGGGCAGCAATGTGCACACCCAGTCGATCGCGGCGGCGTAGAGGGGGCGGGGGTCCGTGGTGTCGGTCGTCATGGGGAGGACTCTGCCCGCCATACACGACATCTCCTGTCGTGTATTCGTGGCAGTCTGCACCCGTGCGCGCCGACCGCCTCCTGTCCCTGCTCCTGCTGCTGCGCCACCGCGGGCGGATGTCGGCGGCGGCGCTCGCCCGCGAGCTGGAGTGCTCGACGCGCACGGTGCTGCGCGACGTCGAGGCGCTGTCGGCCGCGGGCGTGCCGGTGTACGCCGAGCGCGGCCGGACCGGCGGGTTCGCGCTGCTGCCCGGCTACTCGACCGACCTCACCGGTCTGACGCACGACGAGGCGCGGGCGCTGCTGGTGGCCGGGTCGCGCGCGCCGTCCCCGGCGCTGGCGTCGGCGATGCGCAAGGTCGTCGCGGCCCTGCCGGACGCCCAGCGCGACACCGCGACCCGTGCGGCCGGCCGGGTGCTGCTCAGCCCCGACCGGATGCTGCGCACCGGCACCGACGCGCCGCCGGTGCTGCGCACGGTGCAGGAGGCGGTGTTCGCCTCGCGGCGGCTGCGCATCCGGTACGCCGCGTCCGGGCAGGAGGCGCGGTCGCGGACCGTCGATCCCGTCGGGCTCGTCGACGCGGGCGGGCAGTGGTACCTGCTCGCCACGCACGACGGCGCCGAGCGCACCTACCGGCTGTCGCGGATGGAGCACGCCGAGGTGCTCGACGAGGCCGCGGCGCCCGTCGGCGACGTCGACCTGGAGGAGCTGTGGGAGCGGCGGCGCTCCGCGTTCCGGGCGTCCCTGCCCCGGTACGCCGTGCGGGTCCGCGTCCGGCCCGACCGCCGCGACGGCCTGCTGCGCACCTCCGCGACGCTCGACGCCGAGCGCGCGGTCGGCGACCGGCTGGAGCTCGACCTGCGCTTCGGCGACCCGGGCCACGCGCTCGTGACGGTCTGGGCGGTGGGGGCCGACGCGGAGGTGCTCGACCCGCCCGAGCTGCGGGCGGCGCTGGCCGAGCGGGCGGCGGCGACGGCGGCGGTCTACGCCGGGACCTGAGCCGGCCTCAGCGCGGCGGGTGCTCCCGGAACAGGTCGCCGGGCTCCCCGGCCGGCGGGTCGGCCGGCCGCTCCGCCGGCCGCTCGACCGTCGCCGCGACGGGTGCCGCGGGGCTGCGGCGGCGCCTGCGGTCGATCACGAGCAGGGCGAGGCCCGCGACGACGCAGACGGCGGCGAGCGCGAACCAGAGTCCCTCCACCCCTCGACAGTGGCAGAGGGCCGCGCCGCGTGCTCCGTCCGGCAGCGATTGCGGCCGTTCGGCCCAGGCGCACCGGGCGTCCGGCCGTGTCCCGTGGTCGGGACGCAGGGGCGGGAACGCCGCAGGGGCGGCACCCCGGTCACGGACGTGACTGCGGGATGCCGCCCCTGCGGGACGTGCGGTGCTACCGGTGGGCGGGACTCAGAAGTCCATGCCGCCCATGCCGCCCATGCCACCGGTGGGGTCGCCACCGGGCGCGGCGTTCTTCTCCGGCTTGTCGGCGATGACCGCCTCGGTGGTGAGGAACAGGGCCGCGATCGAGGCCGCGTTCTGCAGCGCCGAGCGGGTGACCTTGGCGGGGTCGATGATCCCGGCCTTGATCAGGTCCTTGTACTCACCGGTGGCCGCGTCGAGGCCCTCGCCGGCCGGGAGCCCGCGCACCTTCTCCGCGACGACGCCGCCCTCGAGGCCGGCGTTGATGGCGATCTGCTTGAGCGGAGCCTCCAGCGCGACCTTGACGATGTTCGCACCGGTGGCCTCGTCACCGTCGAGACCGAGACCCTCGAACAGGCCCGCACCGGCCTGGATGAGCGCCACGCCGCCACCGGCGACGATGCCCTCCTCGACGGCCGCCTTCGCGTTGCGGACGGCGTCCTCGATGCGGTGCTTGCGCTCCTTGAGCTCGACCTCGGTCGCGGCTCCGGCCTTGATGACCGCAACACCGCCGGCCAGCTTGGCCAGGCGCTCCTGCAGCTTCTCGCGGTCGTAGTCCGAGTCGGTCTTGTCGATCTCGTTGCGGATCTGCGAGACCCGGCCGGCGATCTGGTCGGCGTCGCCGGCCCCGTCGACGATGGTGGTCTCGTCCTTGGACACGACGACCTTGCGGGCGGTGCCCAGGAGCGACAGGTCGGCGTTCTCCAGCTTGAGGCCGACCTTCTCCGAGATGACCTCGCCACCGGTGAGGATGGCGATGTCGGCCAGCATGGCCTCACGGCGGTCGCCGAAGCCCGGCGCCTTGACGGCGACGGACTTGAAGGTGCCGCGGATCTTGTTGACGACGAGCGTGGCCAGGGCCTCGCCCTCGACGTCCTCGGCGATGATCGCGAGCGGCTTGCCGCCCTGCATGACCTTCTCCAGCAGCGGGAGCAGGTCCTTCACGGTCGAGATCTTGGAGGAGACCAGGAGGATGTAGGGGTCCTCCAGCTCGGCCTCCATGCGCTCGGCGTCGGTGACGAAGTAGGGCGAGATGTAGCCCTTGTCGAACCGCATGCCCTCGGTGAGCTCGAGCTCCAGACCGAAGGTCTGGCTCTCCTCGACCGTGATGACGCCTTCCTTGCCGACCTTGTCCATCGCCTCGGCGATGAGCTCGCCGATGGTGGTGTCGGCCGCGGAGATGGACGCCGTGGCGGCGATCTGCTCCTTGGTCTCGACCTCCTTGGCGGTCTTCAGCAGCTGCTGCGAGACGGCCTCGACGGCCTTCTCGATGCCGCGCTTGAGGGCCATCGGGTTGGCGCCGGCGGCGACGTTGCGGAGACCCTCGCGGACGAGCGCCTGCGCCAGCACGGTGGCGGTGGTGGTGCCGTCACCCGCGATGTCGTCGGTCTTCTTCGCAACTTCCTTGACGAGCTCGGCCCCGATCTTCTCCCAGGGGTCCTCGAGCTCGATCTCCTTGGCGATCGACACACCATCGTTGGTGATGGTGGGCGCGCCCCACTTCTTCTCCAGGACGACGTTGCGGCCACGCGGGCCGAGCGTCACCTTGACAGCGTCGGCGAGGGTGTTCATGCCGCGCTCGAGCCCGCGGCGCGCCTCCTCGTCGAAAGCGATCATCTTCGCCATGGGTGTGTAGTCCTCCGAATTGGGATGACCGGGAAAGTCTCGTGTGTCGGGTGGCGCCCGCGACGGACGACCGGCAACCCTGCGCCGATCTCACCGGCCCGACATCTGGCACTCTACCGTGCCGAGTGCCAAGCCCGGTTCTAGCACTCGGGTGCCGCGAGTGCAAGACGGATCGGTGCGGGAGGATGCCCGTCGTGACCGAGCTTGCGAGGGAACCATTGAGTGCAGCACCCCGGGACGCGGCCGTGACGAGCGTCAGCGAGGAGGGGTCGTGACCCGCACCGTGGAGCAGCACCGGGCCGTCGTGGCGGCCCTCGTCCCCGCCCAGCCCGTGGAGGTCGTGCCGCTGGCGCAGGCCCGGGGGCGGGTGCTCGCGGAGGACCTCGTCGCGGGGGTCTCCCTGCCCTCGTTCGTGAACTCGGCGATGGACGGCTACGCCGTGCGGGCCGCCGAGCTCGCCGGTGCGGCGGAGGACGCGCCCGTCGTGCTGCCGGTGGCGACCGACATCCCCGCCGGGCGCACCGACGTGCCCCCGCTCGAGCCCGGCACCGTCGCCCGGATCATGACCGGCGCGCCGCTGCCCGAGGGCGCCGACGCCGTGGTGCCGGTCGAGCGCACCGACGGCGGCACCGAGCGCGTCGCGCTGCGGCACGCGCCGGAGGTCGGCGCGCACGTGCGGGGGATCGGCGAGGACGTCGAGGAGGGGCGGGTCGTCGTCGACGCGGGCACGGTCCTGCAGGCCGCCCAGATCGGCGTCGCCGCCGCCGTCGGGCTGGCCGAGGTGCCGGTGCGCCGCCGCCCCGTCGTCCTCGTGCTCTCCACCGGCTCCGAGCTCGTCGCGCCGGGGACGCCGCTGCGGCCCGGTCAGATCTACGAGTCGAACGGCCCGATGCTCGCCGCGGCCGTCGAGGAGGCCGGCGGGGTGGCGCGGCTGCTGCGGTTCGTGCCCGACGACGTCGAGGAGTTCCTGGAGCGGCTCCGCGAGCAGGTCGAGGGCGTCGACCTCCTCGTCACCTCGGGCGGGGTCAGCGCCGGGGCCTACGAGGTCGTCAAGGACGCGTTCACCGGGCGCGGCGTCGAGTTCGTCAAGGTCGGGATGCAGCCGGGCGGGCCGCAGGGGGCCGGGCGGGTCGACGCGCTCGGCGGCGTCGCGGTCGTGACGCTGCCCGGCAACCCGGTGAGTTCCCAGGTGTCGTTCGAGGTGTTCCTGCGCCCGGCGCTGCGGGCGGCGATGGGGCACCCGCACCCCGAGCGGCCGGTCGTGACCGCCACGCTCGGTGAGCGGTGGACCTCACCGTCGGGGCGCCGGCAGTTCCGTCGGGGCGCCCTCGACGCCGTCCGCGGGACGGTCTCGGAGGTCGGCAACCCGGCCTCGCACCTCCTCGCCGCGCTCGCCAGGGCCGAGTGCCTGGTGTCCGTTCCGGCCGAGGCGACCGAGCTCGAGGAGGGCACTCCGGTCGAGGTGTGGTTGCTCGAGGGGTGACGGTTGCGCTGAATGTGACCGACGTCACAGTCAAGTGGTGCAACATTCGGCGGTCCGGGGACGTCATACCGGTGAGCGTTCGGCCGATCGGTGCACATCGCGGGCTTCCTCTCCCCGTGATCTGGACGATCGATCGCACGCTCAGGGATACTTTTCGCAGGCCCGGGTAACCAGGGCTCATCGCAAAGGACCTACCGCCCGTCGCTGGGGAGCGGACGAGCGGTTCCACGGCCGGGGTCGTCGTCTCGGGGGATGACGGCCCCGGCCCTTTTGCGCCCTGCCGGTCGCGTACCGTAGCCGCCGCCGAGCACCACCCCTCGCCGGAGGAGTCGAGAACGCACCCCATGTCCGATCCCGCCGTCCCGTCCGGCTTCTCCCCGCGCCACGTCGCCGGGCTCGTGCGGGAGGCGATCCCGCCGATGCACCCCGGCGGCCGCCCGATCGTCGCGGCCGTCGCGCTGGCGGCCGGGCTCGTCCGCGCGCTGTCCGGCCGCGGCACCGCCACCGGGCTCCTGGCCACCGCGGCCACCGCGGCGTTCTTCCGCAACCCGCACCGCGTGCCGCCTCCGCGCACCGGGGTCGTGCTCGCCCCCGCCGACGGCACCGTCGCCACCGTGTCCGAGGTGCCGCCCCCGCCCGAGCTGGGCCTGCCGGTCGACGTGCCGGTGCCGCGCGTCAGCGTCTTCCTCTCCGTCCTCGACGTGCACACGCAGCGCGTGCCGCTCGACGGCCGCGTCGTCGCCGTCGAGTACTCGCCGGGCGTGTTCCTCTCCGCCGACCTCGACAAGGCCAGCGAGGACAACGAGCGCAACTCCGTGCTGCTGGAGACCGCCGGCGGGGCGCGCGTCGGCGTCGTCCAGATCGCCGGGCTGCTGGCCCGCCGGATCGTCTGCGACCTGGCGCCCGGCGACGAGGTCGCCGCGGGCGAGACCTTCGGGCTCATCCGCTTCGGCTCGCGCGTCGACACCTACCTCCCGCCCGGCAGCCGCGTGGAGGTGGCGGTCGGGCAGCGGACCGTCGGCGGCGAGACGGTGCTCGCGGCCCTGCCGCCGGTGGGCTGACCCGTGCCCGCCCCCTACCCCGCAGGCGTCCGGCTGCTGCCCAACGCGGTCACGGTCGTCGCCCTGTGCGCGGGGCTGTCGTCGGTCTACTTCGCGCTCGGCGAGCGCTTCGACCTGGCCGTGCTCTCCGTCGGCGTGGCGGCGCTGTGCGACGCCCTCGACGGCCGCCTCGCCCGCCTGCTCGACGCGAGCACCCGCATCGGCGCCGAGCTCGACTCGCTGGCCGACCTCGTCTCGTTCGGCGTCTCGCCCGCCCTCGTCCTCTACGTCTGGCAGCTCGACCAGTGGCAGGTGGGCAGCGAGGGCCGCTTCGGCTGGGTCGTCGCGCTGGTGTTCGCGGTCTGCATGGCGCTGCGGCTGGCGCGGTTCAACACGCTGCTCGACGTCGAGGACCCGTACCCGTTCGCCAAGGAGTTCTTCGTCGGCGTGCCGGCGCCCGCCGCCGCGCTCGTCGCCGGGATCCCGCTGTTCGCCTCGCTGCACTTCGGCGAGGGCTGGTGGTCCGCGCCCGTCGTCGTCGGGGTGTGGGCGCTGGTCGCCGCCGCGCTGATGGTGAGCCGGCTGCCGACGCTGTCGTTCAAGACCGTGCGGGTGGCGCCGCAGCTCATCGCGCCGCTGCTGGTGCTGGTCGGGCTGCTGACCGCGGTGCTGGTCACGGCGCCGTTCCTGACCCTCGTCGGCGTCGGGGTGCTCTACGTCGCCGCGCTGCCCTACGCGGTGCACCGCTACCGCTGGCTGGCCCGGCACCCCGAGGCGTGGGACGTGGGCGGGCGCGAGCGCCGGGCCGTGGCCCGGGCCGCGCGCTCGGCCCGCCGCCTCGGGCTGCGCCCGCCGCTGCGCCGGCGCGTCGCGGGCCGGGCGGGCGAGGTGGCCGGGCGGGCGCGCGGGGCCGTCGCCGGGGCGGTCCGCCGGCTCGGGGACGAGGGGCCGCCGCCGCGGCGCGCCCCCGGCCCCGCGGCCCAGCCGCCCAACCGGCTGCGCCTGGGCCTGCGCCGCGTCCGCCGCCGCTGACCCGTCCCGCGGGGTGGGTAGCGTGGCGCCGTGATCACGCTCGTCGCCCGGCTCGCCGCGTCTGCCGCCGATGCCCGCCGGGGGGTCGTCCGGCTGCACCCGGAGGTCCTCGACGCCCTGGGCCTGCGCTCCTGGGACGCGGTGACGCTCACCGGCGCCCGCGTGACCACCGCGCTGGCCGCCCCCGGTGACGGGCCGCCCGGGCAGGCCACCCTCGACGACGTGACGCTCTCCAACGCCGGCCTGGCCGACGGTGCGGGTGTGGTGGTCGCGGCCGCGGGGGTGGAGCCGGCGCGGCGGGTGCTGCTGACCGGGTCCCGGCTCGCGCGGGCGTCGGTGCCGCCGGAGACGCTGCGGCTGGCGCTGCTCGGCAAGATCGTCACCCCGGGGGACGCCGTGTCGCTGCTCCCGCAGGACCTCGAACCCGCTCCCGGTCTCGACCCCTCCGTCGCCCGCAGGCGCGTCGCCGGGGCGCTGGGCGGGGCCTGGACCACCGAGCTGCTCACGGTGGCCGCCGTCGAGCCGGTGGGGGCCGTGGCGGTGCGTCCGAGCAGCGTCGTCGGCTGGCAGGACGGGCCGAGCACGGCCGACGCGGAGCCGGTGCGCCCCGCCGTCGCCGCCACCACCAGCGCGGCCCCGGCGAGCGCGCCCGTCGCGCGGCCCGCGCCCGCGGCGCCCCCGGAGCCCGTCGTCGCGGTGGAGGACCTGGTCGGCAACACCGAGGCCGCGCGGCGGCTCGCGGAGTGGCTGGAGCTGAGCCTGGACCGGCCCGAGCTGCTGGCGCGGCTCGGCGGGTCGGCGCGCCTGGGCGTGCTCGTCGTCGGGCCCGAGGGCGTGGGCAAGACGACGCTGGTGCGCAGCGTCGCCGCCGCGGTGGGGGCGCGGTGCGTCGAGATCGCCGGGCCGGCCGTCGTCGCCGCCGCGGACGCCTCGCAGCGCGTCCACGACGCCCTGGCCACGGCGCGCACCGCGGCCCGCGCCGGCGGGCGCGTGCTGCTGCTCGTCACCGACGCCGACGCCCTGCTCCCGGCGGCCACCCCGCCGCCGCTGTCGACGCTCGTCCTCGACGCGCTGCGCGAGGCTCTCGCGACGCCCGGGCTGGTGCTGGTGGCCACGACGTCGGCCCCCGAGGCGCTGGACCCCCGGCTGCGCGCGCCCGAGCTCGCCGACCGCGAGCTCGGCCTGGCCCTGCCCGACCTGCGGGTGCGCACCGAGCTGCTGCGCCGGCTGCTGGCCTCCGTACCGCTGGCCGAGGGCGTCGACCTCAAGGCGGTGGCCGAGCGCACCCCCGGGTTCGTGGTGGCCGACCTCGTCGCGCTGCGCCGCGAGGCCGCCGTCCGCGCCGCCCTGCGCGGGGCCGAGGACATCGGGCAGCCCGACCTGCTCGACGCCGTCGGCTCGGTCCGGCCGCTGTCGATGTCGTCGTCGGCGACGCTGCGGACCGGCGGGATCACCCTCGACCAGGTCGGCGACATGGTCGAGGTGAAGCAGGCGCTGACCGAGGCCGTCCTCTGGCCGCTGCAGTACCCCGACTCGTTCGCCCGGCTCGGCGTCGCGCCGCCGCGGGGCGTGCTCGTCTACGGCCCGCCCGGCTGCGGCAAGACGTTCCTGCTGCGGGCGCTCGCGGGCACCGGGCAGCTCAACGTGATCGCGGTGAAGGGCGCGGAGCTGCTGGACAAGTACGTGGGGGAGTCGGAGCGGGCCGTGCGGGAGCTGTTCCGGCGCGCCGCCGACGCCGCGCCCGCCCTGGTCTTCCTCGACGAGGTCGACGCGCTCGCGCCCCGCCGCGGCGGCTCCACCGACTCCGGGGTGGCCGACCGGGTCGTCGCCGCGCTGCTCACCGAGCTCGACGGGGCCGAGCCGCTGCGTGACGTCGTCGTGGTCGGGGCGACGAACCGGCCCGACCTCATCGACCCCGCGCTGCTGCGCCCCGGGCGGCTCGAGCGGCTCGTCTACGTGCCGCCGCCGGACGGGGCCGCGCGCGCCGACATCCTGCGCGCCGCGGGCCGCAACACGCCGTTCGCCGACGACGTCGACCTCGACGCGCTCGGCGCCGAGCTCGACGGCTACTCCGCGGCCGACTGCGCCGCGGTGCTCCGCGAGGCCGCGCTGGCGGCGATGCGGGAGTCGCGCGAGGCGGCCGAGGTGACGGGCGCGCACATCGCCGCGGCCCGGGCCGCGGTGCCGGCGTCGCTCGACCCGGTGCAGCTGGCCGAGCTCGCGGCGTACGCCCAGCGCCGGGGGTAGCGGCGTCAGGGCCGGGGTCAGGCGCCCTGGTAGTCCTTCGTCAGGATGACGATGACGCCCGGGCTCGAGCTCTGGATGCCCTCGAAGCGCTCCTCGACCCGCAGGCCGAACGCGGAGCCCAGGAACTCGGCGGCGTCGCGCTCGGCGGTGCCGGCGCGGTAGTACACGGTCGAGGTGGGGATGAGGCCGTTGTAGCCGCCGGTGTCGGTGACGGTCCAGCCGGCCGCCTCGAAGTCGGCGGCGGCGCGGGCCGCGAGCCCGGGGATCGTGCTGTTGTTGTAGACGCGCAGCGGCATGCGGACGCTCTCGGCGCCGCCGCCACCGCCGCCGACCGCGCTGCCGCCGCCGGCCGCGCCGCCCGCGGCACCGCCCGAGCCGCTGCCGGTGCCCGACCCGCCGCCGGTGCCGCCGGTCCCCGTCCCGCCGGTGCCGCCCGTGCCGCCGCTGCCGTCGCCGGGTGCGGCGATGCCGCCGGTGGGGGTGGGGCCGAAGGAGGGGATCGGGACTCCGCCCGCGCCGTCGCCGGTGCCGTCGCCGTTCGCGTCGCCCGGCTGTCCGGGCACGCCCCCGGGCTGACCGGGCGTGGCCCCGGGCTGACCGGGGGTGGCACCCGGCTCACCGGGCGCGGCGCCGTCGGTGGGGACGACGCCGCCGGGGGGCGTGACGCCGTCGGTCTCGGTGAAGCCGTCGCCCGGGGACGCGGTGACGCTGGTGGAGGGCGCGGCGCTGGAGCTGCCGTCGCCACCGCCGGTGGCGAGCGTGGCCAGGCCGATGATGCCGGCGACGGCCCCCACCCCGAGCAGGGCGAGACCGCCGATCCGCAGGGGCGACGGGCCCCCGGACGGGGCGGGTGCGGTCACGGCGTCCTCCGGAAGTTCGTCAGTGCGGTCGGAGGATCATGGTGTCCCTACCAGGGCTCGATGCCCAGCCGACGCGCCGCACGGGTGCGCTGACGACTCGCACGGAGTCGTCGCAGGCGCTTGACGAGCAGCGGGTCGGCGGCGAGCGCCTCCGGCTTGTCGACGAGCGCGTTGAGGACCTGGTAGTAGCGTGTCGCGGACATGTCGAAGAGTTCGCGGATCGCCTGTTCCTTGGCGCCCGCGTACTTCCACCACTGACCCTCGAAGGCGAGGATCTCGCGCTCCCGGCGGTCCAGGGCACGGGCGGTGCTGCCCGTGGCGGACACCCCACTGGCTTCGGTGGCGGACTCCATCACGCTCCTCGCGGCCTCGCTCAACTGAATGACACGCGTGTCATTCACGGCGGCCATTCAACCACGGGGGACCGACAGGACCGGGGCAGGGACGCGCCACCCGACGGGTGAGGATCGCGGGCGTCGTAGGCTCCCCGACCGTGGCCGTCCGCGCGATCCGCATCATCGGTGATCCCGTCCTGCACACCCCCACGCGCCCCGTCGAGACGTTCGACGACGCGCTGAAGGCGCTGGTGGAGGACATGTTCGAGACGATGGAGGCGGCCGAGGGCGTGGGCCTGGCCGCCAACCAGATCGGCGTCGACCGGCGGGTGTTCGTCTACGACTGCCCGGACGAGGTCACCCGGACGCGCGTGCGCGGCGTCGTGGTGAACCCGGTGCTGGAGACCTCGCCCCGCCCCGAGGGCATGCCCGACCCCGACGAGGACGAGGAGGGCTGCCTCTCGGTGCCCGCCGAGCAGTTCCCGACGGGCCGCGCGGAGTGGGCGAAGGTCACCGGCGTCGACGTCGACGGGGCGCCGGTGGAGGTCGAGGGGCACGGGTTCCTGGCCCGGTGCCTGCAGCACGAGGTCGACCACCTCGACGGCGTGATCTACGTCGACCGCCTCGTCGGGCGCAACGCCCGCGCGGCGAAGAAGGCGCTGCGGCGCGCGGGCTGGGGCCGGCCCGGGCTGTCCTGGGACCCGGCGACGCAGCAGGCCGAGGACGTCTGACCGGTTTCCGACGTACGCTCGGTGCAACGCTGTAAGCATCGAGGTGAGACGTGGACGAGCTCGACTCCTACTCCCGCACGGTCAGCTCCGTGGCCGCCGAGATCACCGGCCGGGTCGCGGCCGTGCGCATCGGCCGTGGCAGCGGCTCCGCCGTGGTCGTCCCCGGTGACGGCGTGCTCGTCACCAACGCGCACGTCGTCGGCGACGCGCGCCGGGGCACCGCCGCCTTCCTGGACGGCACCGAGGTCGAGGTGGTGGTGGTGGGCGCCGACCCGCTGTCCGACCTCGCGGTGCTGCGCGCCGCCCGGCCCGGCGACCTGCCCCCGCCCGTCGTCCTGGGTGACGCCGACGACCTCGTGGTCGGGCAGCTCGTGGTGGCCGTCGGCAACCCGCTGGGGCTGGCCGGGTCGGTCACGGCGGGCGTCGTCAGCGCGCTGGGCCGCGCCCTGCCCACGCGCAGCGCCACGGCCGGGCGCGTCGTCGAGGACGTCATCCAGACCGACGCCGCCCTCAACCCGGGCAACTCCGGCGGCGCGCTCGCCGACTCGCGCGCCCGGGTGGTCGGCATCAACACCGCGGTCGCGGGCGTCGGGCTCGGGCTGGCGGTGCCGGTCAACGCGACCAGCCGCCGGATCCTCGCCGCCCTGCTCGCCGACGGGCGGGTGCGCCGCGCCTACCTCGGCGTCGTCGGGACGCCGGCGCCGGTGCCGGCCGCCGTGGCCGAGCGCTACGGGCGGCGCAGCGGGCTGCGGCTGGCCGAGGTGGTCGGCGGCAGCCCGGCGGCGCGGGCCGGGCTGCGGGCGGGCGACCTCGTGCTCGACGTCGGGCGCCGCCCGGTGCAGGACGCGCAGGGCGTCCAGCGCCAGCTCTTCGACGACGCGATCGGGGTGCCGCTGCCGGTCACGGTGCTGCGCAACGGGGCGATGGTCGACGTGGTGGCGGTGCCGAGCGAGATGCACCCGTGAGTGGATACGAGTGCTGGGGCACTCGTATCCACTCACGGGCGCGTCAGCGCACCAACCCGTGCTCCCACGCCCACACCGCGATCTCCGTCCGGTTCCGGGCGTCGAGCTTGTGCTGGACGTTCGTCAGGTGCGTCTTGACCGTCGACAGCGACACGAACAGCTCCGCGGCGATCTCGGCGTTGGTGCGGCCCCGGGCCACCGCGCGGACGACGTCGAGCTCGCGCGGCGAGAGCGTCCCGTCGTCGACGGGGGCGGGCCGCGCCGGCGCCGTGAAGTGCTCCAGCAGCCGGACCGTCACCGACGGCGAGACGAGCGCGTCGCCCGCCGCGGCCGCCCGGACGGCCTCCACCAGCAGCCGCGGCCCGGCGTCCTTGAGCAGGAAGCCGCACGCGCCGGCGCGCAGCGCGCCGTAGACGTACTCGTCGAGGTCGAACGTCGTGACGACGACGACCCGCGGCGGATCCGGGTCGGCCGTGAGCAGGCGGGTGGCCTCCAGGCCGTCGAGCTGGGGCATCCGGATGTCCATCAGCACGACGTCGGGGCGCAGGGCCCGGGCGCGCGCGACGGCGTCGACCCCGTTGCCGGCCTCGCCGACGACCTCGACGCCGTCCTCGGCGGACAGGATCAGCCGGAAGCCGGTGCGGACCATCTCCTGGTCGTCGGCCAGCAGGACGCGGATCACCGGCCCGCCACCAGCGGGATGCGCGCCGCGACCGACCACAGGCCGGGACCGGTCGGGCCCGCGGTGAGGTCGCCGCCCAGTGCCGTGACGCGCTCGGCCATCCCCACCAGCCCGAAGCCCCGCGGCCCTGGCGCCGGCCCGCCGAGCGGCACCCCGTCGTTGCGCACCGACACGAGCAGCTCCTCCTCCCGCAGCCGCACGTCGACCTCCACGGCCGCGGCCCCCGGCGCGTGCCGGCGGACGTTGGTCAGAGCCTCCTGCACCACGCGGTAGCCGGTGGCGGCGACCCCGGCCGGCAGCACGGCGTGCTCGATGCCGGGATCGCCGCGGAACCGCACGACCCCGCCGCCCGGGTCGAACCGCGACACCAGCGACGGCACGCCGCCCAGCTCCGCCCCGGGCGTCCGCGCGCCCCCGGCGTCCTGGCCGCGCAGCACGCCGACCATCGCGCGCATCGCCGCCATCGCGTCCGTGCCGGCGTGCTCGATCGCGTCGAGGGCGCGGTCGACGTCGTCGGGCGAGCTGCGGGCGACGACCGAGGCGGCCTGCGCGGCCACGATGATCCCGGTGACGTGGTGGGCCACGACGTCGTGCAGGTCGCGCGCCAGCGCCATCCGCTCGCTCGAGCGCACCTCCTCCAGCGACGCCCGGCGGCGGGTCTCGGCGTCGCGCAGCAGCAGCCCGATCCCGACCGCCCCGCCCCAGCCCAGCGCCGAGAGCACGGCGAAGGCCGGGCTCGCCCCGTCGGTCGTGCGGAGCAGCGCCGACCCCACGACGGCGACCGCGGCGACCGCGGTGAGCACCAGCGCGGGCCGCAGCGGGGCGCTGCGCAGCACGGCGACCACGAGGACCGCCATCGCGAGCTGCTCGGCGAACGACATGTCGGTGGAACCCGGCGGGCCCAGCACGAGCACGATCGCCGTCACGGAGATCGAGACGCCGAGCGCGACCGACGCGGCCGTCACGAGGTCGACGCCCGCGCGGCGGCGCTGCAGCACGACCAGCGGGACGACGACCCCGACGGCCAGCGCCACCCGGGACCCGCCCACCACGACGTACACGGCGTCGACGAGCAGCCAGAACAGGTAGCCGAGGACCTCGGCGGTGAGTCCGGGGTGCCGCCGGACCCGGCGCAGCAGGCGGATCACGGGAGCAGCCTAGGTCGGGCGGCACCCCGGCCCCTCGGCCGGAAGTACGAGCAGGTCGCGGACGTCTCGGCCGCGTGACGGAGGTGGCCGGCGGCGGTCGCGGCGCACTGTCACCGGCATGGATGCGATCTCGGCGGTGCTGGCCACCGCGGCGTGGGCGACGGGCCTCGCGGTGCTGCTGGTCATGGCGGCCCTGCCGTGGCTGGAGCGGATGGGGGACCGGCGGTGAGCGTCGTCCTGCGCGGGGCGCGCCTCACCCACCGCTTCGGCGCGACGACGGTGCTCGACGAGGTCGACGTCGTGGTGCACCGCGGCGAGTCGGTGGCCGTGACCGGGCCGTCGGGCTCCGGGAAGTCGACGCTGCTGCACTGCCTGGCCGGCGTCCTGGCGCCGACGGCGGGCGAGGTGTGGCTCGGCCCGGACCGGATCGACGGGTGGTCGGAGTCGCGGCGCACCGCGCTGCGGGGGGCGCGGCTCGGGTTCGTCTTCCAGTTCGGGCAGCTGCTGCCCGAACTGCCCGCCGTCGAGAACGTGGCGCTGCCGCTGCTGCTGGGCGGGGTGCGGCGCGCCGAGGCGGTGGCGCGCGCGGCGGCCTGGTTCGCCCCGCTCGGCCTCGACGGCCTGCAGGAGCGCCGGCCCGGGCAGCTCTCGGGCGGGCAGGAGCAGCGGGTCGCGATCGCGCGGGCGCTCGTCACGTCGCCGGAGGTGGTGTTCGCCGACGAGCCCACCGGTGCGCTCGACACGGCCACCGGCGAGCAGACGATGGGCCTGCTGCGGGACCTGGTGCGCCGGACCGGGGCCGCGCTGGTGGTGGTGACGCACGACGCGGAGGTCGCGGGGCGGTGCGACCGGACGGTGGTGCTGCGCGACGGGCGCGTGGTGGCGCCGACCCCGTTGCAGGAAGGCCACCTCGTGGACGGTTCGTGGCGTGAAGGTGGCCTTGCTGCAGGCCCGGCGGGCCCCCGGTGATCGCCGTCGCGCGCCTGTCCCTGCGGCTGCTGCGCCTGGGCGGTCGCCGGGCCGCGCTCGCCGCCGGGCTCGTCGGGGCGGGGGTGGCCGTCGGCACCGTGCTGCTCTCCCTCGCGCTCGGCGGCATCCACGGCTGGGACGCCCGCGAGGAGCGCACCGGGTGGCGGGCCGACCTGGGTCAGCGCGGGGGCGGCCCGCCCGGCGAGCCGGTGGCGCTGGCCGCGAGCCGGACCGAGCACGCGGCGGGCCGGTCGCTGCAGGTCGTCGACCTCGCCGTCACCGCTCCCGGGACACCGCCGCCGCCGGGCCTGCCGCGGGTGCCCGGCCCCGGGGAGGTCTGGACGTCCCCGGCGCTCGCCGCGCTGCTGCGCGAGCTCCCGCCCGACGCGCTGGCCGACCGCTTCCCCGCCGCGCCCACCGGGCTCGTCACCGACGCCGGGCTCGCGGGCCCCGACGAGCTGGTCGCGGTCGTCGGCGCGGCGGCGGACGACCCCGCCCTGGCCGACGCCGACGCGCTGCCGGGGTTCGCCCCGACCGCCGGCTTCGGCACGATCGAGGTGCACCGCCAGCTCACCTACGTCGCGGCCGCACTGCTGGTGTTCCCCGTGGCGAGCCTGCTCGGCGCCTCGGCCCGGCTCACCGCGGCCCGGCGCACCGAGCGGCTCGCGCTGCTGCGGCTGCTCGGGGCGTCGACGCGGCAGGTGACGGTCGCGGCCGTCACCGAGGTCACGGCCGTCGCGACGGTCGCCGCCGTGCTCGGGGTCGTCCTCTACGCCGCAGCGTCGCCCGCGGTCGCGCGGATCGAGCTCGGCGGCGGGGCCTGGTTCACCGGCGACGTGCTGCCGTCCCCGTCGACGCTGCTCCTCGTGGTCGCCGGGGTGGCGCTGCTGGCGACCGGTGCGGCCGTCGGCGGGATGCGGCAGGTCGTCGTCGGGCCGCTCGGGGTGGTGCGGCGCCAGCGGGCGGGCGGGGCGCGCCTGCTGCGGCTCGCCGGGGCGGCGGCCGGGCTCGTCGCGTTCGCGGTCGTCAACCTCCTGCGCGACGCCGGGCCCGCGAACGTCACCGGCATCGTGTTCGGCGTCGGCGTGCTGATCATGTTCGGGACGGTGGCGCTGCTCGGGCCGCTCGTGGTGCGGCTGCTCGGGAACGGGATGGTCCGCACCGCCCGGTCCGCGCCCGCGCTGCTGGCCGGCCGCCGACTGCTCGACGACCCGAAGGCCGCGTTCCGCCCCCTCGCGGGGCTGGTCCTCGCGGTCTTCGTCGCCGGCTTCCTGGCCCCGCTGACCTCCGCGCTGTCCGAGGGCGGGGGCGATGACACCGCGCTGCGGGTGCCGTCGGCGTCCGCAGCGGCCGTCGCTGACCGGCTCACGGCCGCCGGGCTCGTCGCGGCGGTGGAGCCCGACGGCGACGACGTGCTCGTCACGCCCGCGGACGACCGCGACCGCGTCCGCACCGCGCTGGCCCCGCTCGTGCCGGGGGAGGCGGTCGCGACGGCGCGGGAGGCGTCGGCGACGGAGGCGGTGTTCGTCGGCGACCTGCGTCGCGGCACGCTCGTGGTGCTCGCCGGCACCTTCCTGCTCGCGGCGACGGCCACCGGCACCGCGGCGGCCGCCCGGATCCTCGACCAGCGCCGCGCCCTGCGCCTGCTGCGCCTGGCGGGCACGCCGCTCGGGGTCCTCGACGCGGCCCGCCGGGCGGCGACCGTGCGCCCGCTGCTCGTGCTCGGCGGGATCGGGCTGGCCGCCGGGCTGCTGTGCGCGTCTCCGTTCGCGGCGGCCGTCGACGCGCTCGCCCCGAGCGGGCTGCTGCTGCTCGGGGGCGTGGTCGTGGTGGGGGTGCTGCTGGTGGTGGCCGCGTCGGCGGCGAGCCGGCCGCTGCTGCGGTCGGTGACGACGGGGGCGGCGCGGGAGGACTGATCCGCGCCGCCCCGGTCCCTCAGCTGCGCTCGGTCAGCACGAAGACCGGGATCTCCCGGTCGGTCTTCTCCTGGTAGTCGGCGTAGTCGGGGTAGGTCGCGACGCCCCGCTCCCACCAGACGGCCTTCTCCTCGCCGGTGACCTCGCGGGCGTCGTAGTCCTTGGTCACCGTGCCGTCCTGCAGTTCGACGTGCGGCTCGGCCTGCACGTTGAAGTACCAGACGGGGTGCTTGGGGGCGCCGCCGAGCGAGGCGACGATCGCGTACTGCCCGTCGTGCTCCACGCGCATCAGGGGGACCTTGCGGAGCTTGCCCGACTTCGCGCCCCGGGTCGTCAGGAGGATCACCGGACGGCCCTTGATGTCGACGCTCTCCGTCGTCCCGGTCTCGAGGATCTTCTCGGTCTGGTCGCGGACCCAGCCCTCGGGGCTGAGCTCGTACTCTCCTTCAAGCGGCATGATCCGATTCAACACCGCCCCCCGACGGAGGACACGATGGAGCCCACCGCGGGCGTCACCCCGCCCCGCGTGCTGACGATCGCCGGCACCGACTCCGGAGGCGGGGCCGGCGTCGCCGCCGACCTCCGTGCGATGGCGGCGTGCGGCGTCCACGGGTGCGTGGCCGTCACCGCGGTCACCGTCCAGAACACGCTCGGCGTGACCGGGGTGCACGTGCTGCCGCCGGAGACCGTGGCCGCGCAGATCGAGTCGGTCGCCCTCGACATCGGCCTGGGGGCGGCGAAGACCGGGATGCTGGCCGGGCGGGCGACGATCGAGGCCGTCGCCGCGGCGTGCGACCGGGTCGGCATCGGCGCCGGCGGGACGACGCCGTTCGTCGTCGACCCGGTGGCGGCGTCGATGCACGGCGACCCCCTCCTCGCCGACGACGCCCTCGACGCCTTCCGCTCGCTGCTCTTCCCCCGTGCGACGCTCGTCACTCCGAACCTCGACGAGGTCCGCCTGCTCGTCGGCGTCGACGTGCACGACCGCGCCGGGCAGTACGAGGCCGCGAAGGTCCTGCACGCGCTCGGGCCGCGGTTCGTCCTCGTCAAGGGCGGCCACCTCGTGTCGGACGCCGACCGCTGCGTCGACCTCCTCTACGACGGAAGCACGTTCACCGAGCTGCCCGGACCGCGCTTCGACACGGGCGACACCCACGGCGGCGGCGACAACATGGCGTCGGCGGTGGCGTGCGGGCTGGCGCGCGGGCTGGGGGTGCCCGAGGCGGTGGCGCTGGCCAAGCGCTACATCGTCGAGGCGGTCCGCCACTCCTACCCCCTGGGCGCCGGTCACGGCCCGGTGTCGCCGCTGTGGGCCGTCCGGCCGTGGTGGGCGGAGTAGCGCCCCGGCGGCCGTGGGCGGGAGCCACCACGTCCGGCTAGTGTCCCGGGAATGAGCATCATGGGCACGCGTGTGGTCCGACGAGAGGACCCCCTGTTCCTCTCGCGGGGTGCCACGTACACCGACGACCTGACCGACGAGAGGCTCACCGGTGCCCTGCACCTGACCCTCGTGCGGTCCCCCCTCGCACACGCCCGGATCACCTCGATCGACGTCGAGGAGGCCCGTTCGGCCCCCGGCGTCGTGGCCGTGGTGACCGGTGCGGAGATCGACCTCGCCCCGGCGCTGCTGTTCCCGGGCGCGAACAAGGGCATGGTCCGGTCCTGGCTGCCGACCGACAAGGTCCGCTTCGTCGGGGAGCCGGTCGTCGCCGTGCTCACCGAGGAGGCCTACCAGGGCCAGGACGCCGCCGACCTCGTCGAGATCGACTACGACCCGCTCCCGGCCGTCGTCGACCTCAAGGCCTCGGCGTCGGACGAGGTCCTGCTGTTCGAGGAGGTCGGCACCAACACCTCCAACGGCTTCGGGCTGAAGGACGAGTTCGACGAGCACCTGTTCGACGACTGCGAGGTCGTCGTCACCCGCGAGATCGTCAACCAGCGCCTGGCCGCGGCCTCGCTGGAGACGCGCGCCGCCAGCGCCGTGTGGGGCGAGGACGGGCGCCTGACGCTGTGGTGCTCGACCCAGAACGCGCAGGCCTCCCGCGACGAGGTCGCCGGCTGGCTCGGCGTCGACGCCGCCCAGGTGCACGTGATCACCCCCGACGTGGGCGGCGGCTTCGGCGCGAAGATCGGCGCCGACCCCGAGTTCGCGCTCGTGTCGTGGCTCGCGAAGCACACCGGCCGCGCCGTGCGCTGGAACGAGACCCGCTCCGAGAACATGACCGGGATGGTGCAGGGCCGCGCGCAGCTGCAGACCGTCACCATCGGCGGCTCGCGCGACGGCCGGGTCACCGCCTACCGCCTCGACGTGCTCGCCGACGCCGGCGCCTACCCGCGCCTGGGCGCGGTGCTGCCGATGTTCACGCGGATGATGGCGCCGGGCGTCTACGACATCGAGAAGGTCGAGTCGCGGGCCCGGGTGCTCGTCACCACCACCACCTCGACCGCGGCCTACCGCGGCGCCGGGCGGCCCGAGGCCACCGCGGCGATCGAGCGGGCGATGGACATGTTCGCCGCCGAGATCGGCATGGACCCGGCCGAGGTGCGGCGGCGCAACCTGCTCAAGGCCGAGCAGTTCCCGCTCGTCACCAAGGGCGGGGCGCCCTACGACAGCGGCGAGTACGAGAAGGCGCTCGACGCGGTCCTCGAGGCCTCCGGCTACGCCGACCTGCGCGCCGAGCAGAAGCGCCGCCGCGACAACGGCGAGGTCGTGCAGCTCGGCATCGGCGTCTCGGTGTTCGTCGAGATCACCGGCGGCGGCGCCTTCAGCGAGGACGCCAGCGTCGAGGTCCACGCCGACGGCTCCGTGACCGTCCTCACCGGCACCTCCCCGCACGGCCAGGGCCACGCCACGGCGTGGGCGATGCTCGCGAGCGAGCACCTCGGCATCGGGATCGACAGGATCACCGTCAAGCACGGCGACACCGACCTGATCCCGCGCGGCGCGGGCACCATGGGCTCCCGCAGCCTGCAGACCGGCGGCATCGCGGTTTACCAGGCCGCGGGCGAGCTCGTGGAGCTGGCCAAGCAGCGCGCGGCCGACCTGCTCGAGGCGAACGTCGACGACCTCGAGGTCGCCGACGGCTCGGTGAACGTCCGCGGCACCGACAAGGGCGTCACGCTCGCGGCGCTGGCGGAGAAGGAGCGCCTGCAGGTCGACTCGAACTTCGACAGCGGGGCGCCCACGTTCCCGTTCGGCGCGCACGTCGCCGTCGTCGAGGTCGACGTCGAGTCCGGCAAGGCGGTGGTCGACCGGATCATCACCGTCGACGACGCCGGCCCCGTCCTCAACCCGCTGCTGTGCGAGGGCCAGCGCCACGGCGGCATCGCGCAGGGCATCTCGCAGGCCCTGCTCGAGGAGGTCGTCTACGACGCCGACGGCAACCCGCTGACGGCGACGTTCGCCGACTACGCGTTCCCGTCGGCGGCCGAGCTCCCCAGCTTCACGCTGCTGGAGATGGCCACGCCGACCCACGTCAACCCGCTGGGCGTCAAGGGGATCGGCGAGGCGGGCACCATCGGCGCCACGCCCGCCGTGCAGAGCGCGGTGGTCGACGCCGTCTCGCACCTGGGCGTCCGCCACATCGACATGCCGACCAGCCCCCTGCGGGTCTGGGAAGCCATCAACGCCGCCGCGGCGAGCCCCGGCGAGTCGCGCACGGACACTGCCGGGGAGGGCACGAAGTGAAGGTCCAGATGACCGTGAACGGCGCCGACACGAGCGCCGACGTCGAGCCGCGCCTGCTGCTCGCCCACTACCTGCGCGACACCCTCGGCCTCAAGGCCACCAACGTCGGGTGCGACACCACGTCCTGCGGGGCGTGCACCGTCCTCGTCGACGGGGAGTCGGTGAAGTCCTGCACCATGCTCGCGGTGCAGGCCGACGAGGCGTCCGTCCAGACGATGGAGGGGCTCTCGCCCGACCCGGAGTCGCTGCACCCCGTGGCCGCCGCGTTCCGCGAGGAGCACGGCCTGCAGTGCGGCTTCTGCACCCCCGGCATGGTGATGGCCACGGTCAGCCTGCTGGCCGAGAACCCCACACCGAGCGAGCGGGAGGTCCGCGAGGGCCTGGAGGGCAACCTCTGCCGCTGCACCGGCTACCACAACATCGTCCGGGCGGTGCTGGCCGCGAGCGGCCAGGACCCCGACGCCGTCACCGGTGGGGGGCACGCCGAGGAGGCGCCCTCCGGTGGTGTCGAGGCGGCGCCCGGCTTCTCCACCGGGAGTGGCGCATGATCCCCGTCGGTTTCGCCTACGAGCGCCCGGACACCCTCGACGGTGCCCTGGCCCTGCTCGCCGAGCACGGCGAGGACGCCACCGTCCTGGCGGGCGGGCACTCGATCCTGCCCGTCATGAAGCTGCGCCTCGCCGCGCCCGAGCTCGTCATCGACATCGGCCGGCTCGCGGAGCTCAACTACGTCCGGGTCGAGGGCGACGAGCTCGCCATCGGCGCGGGCACCAAGCACCGCACCGTGGAGTCGTCGGAGGTCGTGCAGGCCGAGTGCCCGCTGCTGGCCGCCGTCGCCCGCACGGTCGGCGACCCCCAGATCCGCCACCGCGGCACGCTGGGCGGCTCGCTGGCCCACGCCGACCCGGCGTCGGACCTGCCGGCCGCGGTGCTGGCCCTGGGCGGCACGGTCGTGCTGCGCGGGCCGCGCGGCGAGCGCTCGGTGCCGATGACCGGCTTCTACACCGGGGTGTTCTCCTCGGTGAAGGAGCCCGACGAGCTCATCACCGAGGTGCGCGTGCCCCGCACGGGCGCGGCGGGCTGGGCGTACGAGAAGTTCACGCGCCGGGCCAACGACTGGGCGATCGTCGCGGTCGCCGTGGTCGACGGCCGGGTCGGTCTGGTCAACATGGGCCCGACGCCGCTGCGGGCCTCGGCCACCGAGGCCGCGCTGGCCGAGGGCGCCTCGATCGCCGACGCCGCCGCGCTGGCGGCCGAGGGCACCGAGCCCACGGCCGACCTCACCGCCACGGCGGAGTACCGCCGCCACCTGGCGCGGGTGCTCACCAAGCGGGCTCTCACGACCGCGGCCGGCGCCTGACACCGGAGCGCGTGACGACGCGGGCCGGTCGCCCGATCGTGCGGACCGGCCTCCGGTCCGACACCATCGTCGGGTGACCGGCCTGCTGTCGTCCTCCCCGGACGTGATCGCCGACCGCTACGAGCTCGGTCCCGTCGTCGGGACCGGGGGGTCGGCGGTCGTCCACCGCGCCTGGGACCGCGACCGCCGCGCCGTCGTCGCGCTGAAGGTGCTGCACGTCGGTGGCGAGGTGCACGACCCGCGGCGGCACCGCCGTGAGATGGACGCGCTGACCCGCGTCCGGCACCCCGGGCTCGTCGCGCTGCACGACGGCGGCGTCGACGACGGTGTGCCCTACCTCGTGCTCGACCTCGTCGACGGTCCGTCGCTCGCCGAGCGGATCGCCCTCGACGGTGCGCTGGACCTCGACGCCGTCGTCGCGCTCGGCGCGCGGGTGGCCGCGGCACTGGCCGCCGTGCACGCCGCCGGGATCGTGCACCGCGACGTGAAGCCGGCCAACGTGCTCCTCGACCCCGACGGCACGCCGCGCCTCACCGACTTCGGCATCTCGCGCGCGCTCGACGCCACCTCCGTGACGCAGTCCGGCGCCGTGCTCGGCACCGCCGCCTACCTGGCGCCCGAGCAGGTGCGCGGGCACGAGGTCACCGGCGCCGCCGACGTCTACGCGCTGGGCCTGGTCCTGCTGGAGGCGCTCACCGGCCGCCGCGAGTACCCGGGCGGGTCGATCGAGTCGGCCACCGCCCGCCTGCACCGCCCGCCGGTCGTGCCGCGCGACCTGCCCCGCGCGCTCGGCCGCGCGCTCCGGTCGATGACGGCCACCGACCCCGCCCGCCGCCCGACCGCCGCCGCGGTCGCGGCGCTGCTCGGCCCCGACCCCGCCGCCGAGACGGCCCCGGTGGTGCCCGTGCGGCGCCCGTGGGCGGTCGTGGCCGGGGCGCTCGGCGTCGCGGCCGCGACGCTGGTGGCGGTGCTGCTGACCGGGGCGACCCCCGCCACTCCGCCCCCGGTCGCACCCGTGGTCGCCGCACCGGACCTCCGCGCGCCGGTCGGCGGCGCGGCGGGGGGCGCGGTGCCCGAACCGGTCGTCGCGCCCTCGACGACGGCCTCCGGCACGACGGCCCCCGGGACCGGGGGCGCCGCGCCCGCGGCCGTCCGGGAGGGCGGCACCGGGGGGTCCGGCGAGGACGACGACGACGGCGCCGGCGACAGCGGTGACGGCGAGGACCGCGGCGGCAGCGGGGACGGCGGCGGCAGCGGCCGGGACGACGGCGACGGCGACGACAGCAGCGGCGACGACGGGTCGCCCGGCCGGGGACTCGGCCGCGACGACGCGCCGGGTCGCAACTGAGAGTGGCGCGGGTGCGTGTCGATCACGCATGGAACGCCGCGAACGGGGGAACGTGGACGGCGTGAGCACCGGCGGCGAGGATCCCGAGGGTCAGGTCGTCGCGGGCCGCTACCGGCTCGGCCCGGTGATCGGGGTCGGGTCGTCGGCCGTGGTGCGCCGCGGCCGGGACCTCCGCGACGGGGTGCGGGTCGCCGTCAAGCTGTTCCACCCCGGCGCCACCGCCGACGACCGCCGCCAGCAGCGCCGCGAGATGGACGCGCTGTCGCGGCTCGACCACCCCGGACTCGTCGGCCTGCGCGACGGCGGCACCGTGTCCGGGCGCCCGTTCGTCGTCACCGACCTGGTGGAGGGCCCGACGCTGGCCCAGCGCATCGGATCCGGTCCGCTCCCCGCCGACCGCGTCCGGCGCCTGGGCGCGCAGCTCGCCGACGCCCTGGCGCACGTGCACGCGGGCGGGATCGTGCACCGCGACGTGAAGCCGGCCAACGTCCTGCTCGGCGACGGCAGCCGCGCGCACCTCGCCGACTTCGGCATCGCGAAGGCGCTCGACGGCGCGGCCGTCACCGAGGCCGGGATGATCGTCGGCACCGCCGCGTTCCTGGCTCCCGAGCAGGCCCGCGGGCAGGACGTCGGCCCGCCCGCCGACGTCTACGCGCTGGGCCTGGTCCTGCTCGAGGCCCTCACCGGGCGCCGGGAGTACCCGGGGCGGGCCGTGGAGTCGGCCACCGCGCGCCTGCACCGGCGCCCGACCGTGCCGGCCGACCTGCCCGACGGGCTCGGCGCCGTGCTCGCCGCGATGACCGAGGACGACCCGGCGGCCCGGCCCACCGCGGCCGAGGTGGCCGCGGCCCTCGCCCCGCCGTCGCGCCACCGGCGGGGTGCGCGGCACCGCCGCTCGGCCGCGACCGGCCGGCCGGGCCGCCGCGCCGCGCTGCCCGTCGCGGCCGCCGCGGCGCTGCTGGTGGCCGCGGGGTTCGGCTCCGTCGCGCTGCTGTCCCCGGCGCCGGTCCCGGCGACCGCCGCCACCCCCGCGGCGCCCGCGGCGCCCTGAGGTCGTTCAGGGAGCGAGGCCCGCGTCCTGCGCGGCGATGGCCGCCTGCACCCGCGACCGGACGCCGAGCTTCGCCAGCACGCGTGACACGTGCGTCTTCGTGGTCGCCTCGGTGATCACCAGCTCGTCGGCGATCTCGGCGTTGGACAGGCCGCGGCCCAGGCACGCGAGGACGTCGGTCTCCCGCGGGGTCAGGTCGGCCAGGCCGGCGGGCGGTGCGGGGCGCCGGGCGGGGGCGGCGAGGCGGGCCAGCACGCGCCGGGTGACCTCGGGGGCGAGCACGCCGTCGCCCCGCGCCACCGCGCGCACGGCGTCGAGCAGCTGGGGGGCCGACACCGACTTGAGCAGGAACCCGGCGGCGCCGGCGGCGAGCGCGTCGTCGACGTGGGCGTCGATGTCGAACGTCGTCAGCACGAGCACCGCGCACACCCCGTCGGCGACGAGCCGGCGCGTCGCCTCGATGCCGTCGATCCCCGGCATCCGGACGTCCATGAGCACGAGGTCGGGGCGCAGCTCGGTGGCGGCGCGGACGGCGGCCAGCCCGTCGCCGACCTCCGCGACGACCTCCACGTCCGGGGCCGAGCCGAGGATCATCACGAGCCCCGTGCGGATCGCGGCCTGGTCGTCGGCGACGACGACGCGCACGCTCACCGCGGCACCGGGACCGGCGAGGGGGCCGGCAGCACGGCCCGCACCGACCACGACCGCCCGCGCGGCCCGGCGTCGACCCGCCCGCCGACGGCCGCCGCGCGCTCGGCCAGCCCGAGCAGCCCCGTGCCGGTGCCGCCGCCGGAGGCGCCCGCCCCGGCGTCGACCAGGTCGTTGTCGACGTCCACCCGCAGCGCGCCGTCGTCGTGGCGCAGCACGATCCGCACGGTCGAGCCGGGCGCGTGCTTCGCGGCGTTGGTGAGCGACTCCTGCACGATCCGGTAGGCGGCCAGGTCGACGGCGGCGGGCAGGTCGCCGGGCGGGCGCCGGTCGTCCACCTCGACGGTCAGGCCGGTGGCGCGTCCCCCGTCGGCCAGCGCCCCCACCCGCTCCAGCCCGCCGGGGGAGGTGCGCTCCTCGTCGTCCTGGCCCGCGCGCAGCAGCCCGATCAGCGTCCGCATCTCGGCCAGCGACGCCACGCTGCCCTGGCGCACCTGCGTCAGCACCCGGCGCAGGAGGGCGGGGTCGGCGTCGGGGACGGTCAGCGCCGCCTCGGACTGGATCGCGATGGCCGAGAGCTGCCCGGCGATGACGTCGTGCAGGTCGCGGGCCATCCGGTTGCGCTCGGCGGCCACCGCCGCGGCGCGGTCGCGCTCGGCCGCCCGGCGCTCCTGCTCGGCGCGGTCGCGCTCGGCCTCGGCCCGCTCGTGCAGGTGGCGCACCTCGAGGCCCCAGAACACCGGGATCGCGAGCAGCAGCCCGAGGCTCAGGACGGTGCGCACCGCCGACGCGGCGTCCTCGACGAGCAGGATGCGCAGCGCGACCAGCGCCGTCAGCACGCCGGTGCACGCGGCCACCCACCGGCTCGCGCGGCGCGTGGAGTGCAGCACGGCGGTGTAGAGGGACTCCCCGAGCGCCAGCAGCGACCCGGTGTGCGTGACGCCGACGGCGAACGGCCCGAGGAACAGCGCCCCCACGGTGACGAGCAGCCCCACCACGGGGTGGCTGCGGCGCAGGGCGATCCCCGAGCACGAGAGGGCCAGGACGCCGAGGGCGACCGCCGTCGACGGCTCGGGCAGGTCGGTGCGCCACCGGATCACGCCGTCGGGCAGGACGAGGTACAGCACCACGCCCACCACCAGGAACGCGACCGCGCGCAGCCCGTCCTCGAACCTCTCCCGGCCGGTCACGCTCCTCATCCCACCACGACAACGGGGCCCGCGCGTCACGAGTGGGTCGAGTGGGGGGCTGGTGGTCGGCCCGGTGTGGACCACGCTCGTGCCGCCGCGGGAGCGTCCCGTGCCGGGCTCCGGGGGATCCGGCGCTCAGGCGTCGACGACGAGCCAGCCGCCGTGGTGGTCCTCGACGCGGTAGGGCCGGCCGGTGGCGGCGCCGAGCGCGTCGAGCGCGGCGGCGTCGAACGTCCGGACGTGGCCCCAGGCGGCGTTGGGCTCGTCCTCGTAGGGCACCGCGACGACCACCCGTCGCCGGGCCAGGCGCAGCATCTCGCCGACGACGACCGGGGCGAGCGCGGGCGGCAGGTGCTCCAGCAGGTGCACGGCGAAGACCGTGTCGGCGCTGTCGTCGGCCAGCGGCACGGCGGTGGCATCACCGGTGAGGGTGTGCAGCGGCAGGTCGAGGGCGGGCGCGACGCGGGAGAGCAGCCGGACCGTGCCCGCCGAGAGGTCGACGGCCGTGACCTCGTGGCCGGCCGCGACGAGCTGCAGCGACAGGAACCCGAAGCAGCACCCCAGCTCCACCACCGACCCGAGCGCGAGCTCGACGGCGCGGTCGTGCACGGGCGCCATCCCGGCGTTCGTGCCGCCGGGGGCGCCTCCGCGGCCCAGCTCGTCGAGGGTGTTGCGGTAGAACGCGGTCCAGCCCGGGTCGACCGACGCGACGACCGAGACGAACGTCCGCTCGAACGCCGACGCCTCGATGTGCCCGGGCGCGACGAGGTCGTCGGCGATCCAGCCCGCGAGGTCGTTGCTGATCTCGCCCGGGCCGATGCGGTGCCGGAGCCGGCCGTCGGCGCCCATCGTGAGCCGGGGCGCGGTGGCGGTGGTCATCGTCGGAGCCTAGGCGGCGGGGGCCGCCCGGAGCACCTGCCGGAACGGTCAGGCCGTCGGCACCGCGGCCTTCGACCCGGCCCGGTGCGGCCCGGCCCCGTCGCGGGCCCCGTCGCCGTCTCCGTCCTCGTCGTCCTCGTCGTCCTCGATGCGGTCGCCGTCGGCGGCGTTCCGCTCCCGCACCGTGAGCGGCACGAGCACCCACAGCGTCAGGAACACGACGGCGGCGACGGCGGCGGCGGCGATCCCGGCCAGCGGCCCGGCCACCACCTCGAAGATCAGGTCGATGACCGTGACGACGGCCAGCCCGAGCACGATGAGCCCGGCCACGGCGAACCGCTGACCGGAGCGGACGAGCGGCCGCCGCGCGTTGCGCCGGAACAGCACGCGGTGCAGGACGACCGGCGCGATGAGCAGCGCCGTCGCCGTGGCCGACAGGCTGATCGCCACCAGGAACACGACGCGCTGGTGGGCCACCAGCGCGTCGAACCGGGCCTGGAACGGCACCGTGAGCAGCAGCCCGGTGAGCAGCTGCACCCCGGTCTGCGCGACCCGGAGCTCCTGGAGGAGGTCGTCCCAGTTGCGGTTCAGGCGCTCCGTAGCGCTGCCCGTGCCACCCATGCGGACCTCCTTGCCGGACGGCGTCGTCGCCGTGGCCGGAATAGTCCCCCGTGGGGCCGGTCGTCCGGTACGGGCGATCGGGTGACCCGTCAGGCCGGCGGCACCGCCGTCGCCGGGTCGCCGTCGAGCGCCGCGGCCAGGCGCGGGCGCATCTCCGCCAGCGCGACGGGCAGGCTCAGGACCGACCCGAAGGACAGCGCGCCGTTGGTGGTGCTCTGCTCGGGCAGCAGGATCGCCCGCCCCTCGCGCGCGACGCGCAGGTTCCCGAACACCGGGTCGTCGACGGTGCCGGTGGTGGCGAACGCGCCGTAGAGGCCGAGGACGAGCACGTCGGCGTCGAGCACGCCGAGCTGCTCGGGGCTCAGCTCCACCGGCGGCCGGTCCGGGCCGGTGAACAGGGCCTCGGCTGCGGGTGGGAGAGCGAGGCCGAGGTCGGCCAGGAACGCGGGCGCGGGGCCCTCGGCGTAGGCGTAGTAGGTGCCGTCCTCCAGCCGGGCGGCGAGCAGCCCGGTGCGCCCTGCGGGGATCGTCGACCGCAGGTCGGCGAACCCCTGCTCGACCGGCGCCACCAGCGCGGCCGCCTGCTCCTCGCGCCCGAGCGCGGTGCCGACGACCTCGGTGATCACCTGCCACGGGGCGCCGTAGTCGGCGTGCCCGACAGGCGGGCCGACGGTCGGGGCGATCGCGCTCAGCGTCGCGTACTCCTCCGGGGTCATCGAGTAGTTGACGCCCAGGACCAGGTCGGGCGCGAGCGCGGCGACCTGCTCGTAGCTCGGCTCGGTCACCGCCAGCACCTCCGGCACGCCGTCGGCGCGCTCCGCGGCCCACGGCCACAGGGCGCCCGGGCGCCCGCCGAACCACTCCCGCACCCCGACCGGGGTGACGCCGAGCGCGAGCACGTAGTCCTGCTCGGTGAGCCCCATGGTCACGACCCGCTGCGGGGTACCGCTGATCTCGGTGGTGCCGAGCTTGTGCGTGATCGTGCGGGTGCTCGCCTGCGGCGGCGCGGTGGTGCCGCCCGCGCAGCCGGCGAGTGCGGCGCCGAGTCCCAGTGCTCCGGCGCCGGTGAGCAGCGAACGGCGGGTGATCACGTCAGGCAGAGGTAGCGGTCGGTGCCGTCGACGTCGCGGCCGCCCGGCAGCCAGCGGTGCAGCAGCGGGGCGTCCGCCACGGCGTCGACGGGTCGGAAGGTCGGCTCGGGCACGGGGCCTCCTCTAGGTGGTAGGACGCCCTAACTTAACCCAGCCTGCCCTCACCCAATAGGGGTGGGGCGGTGTGCGAGCGCGCCCCCCGGCCCGCCGATCAGCGCCCCACGAGCTCCGCCGCCATCTCGTGCGCCGCGGTCTCCAGGCCGGAGAGGTCGCGGACCACCCGCACCCGGGAGCAGTACTCGGCGTACTCGGGCAGGTCGCACGCACCGAGGCCCCACGAGTAGCGGGGCTCCGGGGTGAGCCAGATCGTCTCCCGCGCGCGACGGGTGATCTCGGCGAACGCCTCGGTGTTGGGGTCGTTGCCGTTGCCGCGCCCGTCGCCCAGGACGATCACGGTGGACCGCCGGTTGACGGCCGAGGCGTACTCCTCCTGGAACGTGCCGAAGGCCTTGCCGTAGTCGGAGTTGGCGTCCACGTCGAGGACGTCGCCGCCGAAGATCAGGCCCAGGGCCTGCTCGACGGGGTGGTCCTCGAACAGGTCGGTGACCTCGACCATGTCGGCCACGAAGGCGAACGCGCGCACCTGGCCGAACAGGTTCTGCAGCCCGTGGACCAGGTGCAGCGTGAACCGGGCCGTTGCCCGCACCGACAGCGACACGTCGGCCAGGATCACCAGCCGCGGCTTGTCCTCCGAGCGCGTGACGGTGATCGGGGAGAACGGGATGCCGTCGAAGCGCATGTTGCGGCGCATCGTGCGTCCGGAGTCGATGCGCCCGCGGCTGGAGACCTTGCGCTTGTGCGTCAGCCCGCCGTGCAGCGTGTGCGCGAGCCGGCGGATCGACTCCTCGAGCTCCATCCGCTCGTGCTCCCCGACGCGGTCGACCTCGCGGACCTTCTCCGCCTCCGCCCCCTCGACGACCTTGTTCTCCAGCGCCATCAGCGCCTCGAGGTGCTTCTTGAGCGCCTCGGGGAGGCCGGCGAGCACGCCGGTCATGCGGCGGCGCAGGGCCGCGGCGTCGTCCTCGGTGCCGTCCTGCGACTCGCCGTCGGTGGAGTTCAGCCAGCCCAGCAGCATCTCCTGCTGCGCGACCGACAGGTCGGCGTCGACCTTCGTGCCCTGCTGCTGGGAGATGTCGCCGGGCATGCCGGCGTTGTGCAGGCTGTCGGTCTCGATCTGGACGCGCTGGCCCTCGCCGTCGATGCCCTGGCTGTCCTTGGACAGCACGATCTCGTCGGTCATCGCGGCCATGTCGATCTTGTTGGCCTCCTGGTGCAGGTTGTACTGCTGCGCCAGGTCGTCGGGGTCGAAGTAGTCGCGGATGTCGGCCGGCTTGCCGTGCTCGTGGCCCTGCTCGGGGGTGTTGCTCGGCTCCTCCGACAGCGTGAACGACTCGAGCTCGCCGGTGTCGGAGAGGTCGCCGTGGCCGTGCCCGTGGCCGTGCCCGGTCGCGTCGTCACCGACCTTCACCAGCGCGAAGAAGCGGTCGAAGATGTCGTCGAAGACCTCCTCGTCGCGCCGGTCCTTGACCAGTGCGACGCGCAGGGCGGCGCGGAGCTGCTCCTTGTCGGCCATCATCCCGGGCTGCGCGGCGCACGCCATCGCGTCGAGGGCCTCGGGGATCGAGATGCGCATCCCGCGCAGCCGCAGGAGCCGGACGAAGCGGTGCAGCGCGTTCTCCATCAGTGCACCTCCGGTGCTCGTGAGCGGCGATCGTGGCCAGGGCCGCGGTCGCCGCTCACGGGGGTGGTCACAGCGCGCGCTTCCGGCCCAGGCCCGCGCCGAAGCTGCGGGTGCCGCGCTCGGCGGGCACCTTGGGCGGGGTGATCGGCTTCGCGCCGGTGTCGCCGCCGAGCGGGTTGCTGCCGTAGGTGTTGCCGAAGCGCCCGGGGGTGTCCTTGGCCGCGCGCACCGCGCGGCCCCCGTCGTCCTCGTCCTCGTCGTCGTCACGCGCGGAGGACTGCCGCGACGCCGGCGCGGGCGCGTCCTGGTCGTCGTGCCCGTGGCCGTGCCCGTGACCGTGTCCGTGGCCCTTCTCGGGAACGGTGGCGTTCGGGTCGACGAGCGTCGGCAGCGCGCCGATCGCCTTGCGCACGTCCTTGTCGTACTTGACGACGACCGAGACGGTGTCGGACAGGATCGTCGCGTTGAGCTCCTCGACGCCCAGCACGGCGAGCGTGCGGGCCCAGTCGATCGTCTCCGAGATCGAGGGCGACTTGCGCAGCTCGAGCTGGCGCAGCCCGCGGACGATCCCGACGAGCTGCTCGGCGAGCGCGTCCGGCAGCCCGGTCTTCTTGCTCCGGACGATCTCCAGCTCGCGCTCGGCGGTGGGGTAGTCGAGGAACAGGTGCAGGCAGCGGCGCTTGAGCGCGGCCGACAGGTCACGGGTGTTGTTGCTGGTCAGGACGACGTAGGGCGGGGTCTTCGTGGTGAAGGTGCCGACCTCGGGCACGGAGACCTGGTACTCGGCCAGCGTCTCCAGCAGCACCGCCTCGAGCGCCTCGTCCGCGCGGTCGACCTCGTCGATCAGCAGGACGACCGGCTCGTCGGAGCGGATGGCCTCCAGCAGGGGACGCGAGGCGAGGAAGCGCTCGGAGAAGAACACGCTCTCCTGGGCGCCGATGCGGTCGACCGCGTCCTCCAGCGTGGGGGCGTCGGCGACGACCTGGCCGATCTTCTCGCGCAGGATCTGGGTGTAGAGCAGCTGCTTGCCGTAGTCCCACTCGTAGAGGGCCTTGGTCTCGTCCTGGCCCTCGTAGCACTGCAGGCGCAGCAGGCGCCGGCCCGTGGCCTTCGCGAGCGCCTTGGCCAGCTCCGTCTTGCCGACGCCGGCCGGCCCCTCGATCAGCAGCGGCTTGTCGAGTCGGTTGACCAGGAACACGGTGGTGGCGAGGCGGCTGTCGGCGATGTAGCCCTGCTCGCCCAGGGCGTCGACGACCTCGTCGACGGAATCGAACTGTCCAGTGCCGGACTCGAACACGCGCTGCTCCGATCGTGACTCGCGTCAGGGGCGCCGGCCACGGCCGGCGCCCCTGATGACTGTAAGCGGGGTGACTCAGGTGAGCAGGTCGTCCAGGTCGCCGTTCATGCAGTGGTCGACCACGGGGCGCACCGTCTCGAAGGTGCACTCCTTGGGGTTGCCCGGGGTGCAGGCGTCGCCGAGGACGTGGTTGGTGATGCGGTCGACGTCCGCCGCGTCACCCTTGATGATCGACTCGTTCTCGTAGAACTTCGTCGGGCCCTGGCCCAGCCGGTTCTTGGAGTACGAGTCCTGCTTGACGTCGACGAAGCGCTCCGGGATGCCCACGTCGCGCAGCAGCCGGATGGACGCGGCGAGCGCGGCCTCGGCGGCCTGGACGTCGGTCATGCCGTGGGTGTCGACGCCCATGGCCGAGGCGATGTCGGCGAAGCGCTTGTAGTGCACCGGCATGTTGAACGCCCACACGCGCGGGAGCGCGACGGCGTTGTTGAGGCCGTGGTGGGTGTCGTAGAACGCCGACACCGCGTGGCTGATCGAGTGGATGATGCCCAGGCCACCGGAGTTGAACGCCTGCGCCGCGATGTACTGCGCGTTCATCATGCCCTCGCGGCCCGCGTAGGACTGCGGGTTCCACACGGCCTCGCGCAGGCTGCGCGCGGTGAGCTTGATGGCGTGCAGCGCGTTGCCCAGCGACGGGTCGAAGTTGATGCGCGAGACGTAGGGCTCCGAGGCGTGCGCGAGCACGTCGAACCCGCACTGCGCGGTGTAGTCGACCGGGCAGGAGTAGTAGAGCACCGGGTCGTCGATCGCCAGCGTCGTGACCGAGGAGTCGTCGAACGCCACGTACTTGTGGGGGTTGTCCGGGTCCGTCGTGGTGTCGGTGATGACGTAGGCCCACGAGGTCTCGGAACCGGTGCCGGCCGTGGTCGACACCGCGATGTGCGGCGGGTTCTTCGGGTTCTCGGACTTGTTGAAGCCCTCGAACTCGTTGACGTTGCGGCCGTCGTGCGCGACCGAGACGCGCGCGCCCTTGCAGGCGTCGTGCGATGAGCCGCCGCCGATGGAGACGAAGCTGTCGCAGTTGTTCTGCTGGTAGAGGCCCACAGCGTCCATGACGTTGTAGTCCTTGGGGTTCGACTCGACCTTGTCGTACACGACGACCTCGAGGCCGTGGTACTTCATCGACTCGACGATCTTGTGGACGATGTCGGAGCCGCGCAGGCCCGACGTCATCACCAGCGTCTTCTTGAAGCCCAGCTTGAGGGCCTCCGGACCGATCAGCTCGTGCGCCCCCGGACCCATGAGCGCCCGCGGGAACGGGTGGAACTCCTTGATCGGGAACTGCGGGAGCATCTCTTCGACCTGCATGGCAGCCCTTTCTGCGTGCGGGTGTGTCGCCGCGACGCTAGGACCCGTGTGGTCCCGGGCACAGGAAAACCATGAGGAGGGACGGGGGTAGCCCGTCTGATCGGGTAGCTGACCCCCGCCTCCGGCCCCGGCCAGGCAGGTGCACAACTAGTGCGACAGGGTGGCCTCAGTACGACAGGGTGGCCTGCCACGCGCGGGCCACCTCGCGGAAGCCCCGGCGGGCGTACCAGTGCCGGGGGTGCGCGGCGGCGTCGGCCTCGAGCACCACGAGGTCGCAGCCCGCGTCGCCCGCCTGCGCCAGCGCCTCGGCCAGCAGTGCGTCGCCGTGGCCGCGGCGGCGGTGCGCGGGGTCGGTCTCGACGGCGTCGAGCACGGCCGTCGCCCCGTCGACCTCGAGCACCGCCGCCGCGACGACGGCCCCGTCGTGCTCGACCGCCAGGCACCGCAGGTCGACGACCTCGGCCTCGCGCAGCCAGCGGTCGGACAGCTGGGCCAGGGACTCCGCGTCCACGTCGGGGACCGCGCGGCGCCACGCGGCGTCGCGGAACGGGCGCAGCTCGTCGGGGTCGACGGTGCGCACGCCGGGGGAGGAGGGGCCGCCCGCCGGAGCGGCCATCACGGTCAGCGCGCCGACGGTGTGGCCGGCCGCGGCGAGCGCGGCCGCGGTGTCCTCCAGGTGGTCGCCGACCAGCAGCGCCGCAGGTCGGGGGCGGTCGCCCAGGACGCGGGCGGCGTCGGCGGCCACCGCCGCGGCGTCGGCCGGCCCGTTCACGAGCAGCTGGTTGTGCTGGTTCGAGCGGGGCACCGACGCCGTCCGCACCGCGATCCCGCCCGTCACCGGCTCCTCCGACGTGGCGGTGCGGCGCAGGACCGACGTCAGCACCGCGACGGCGCGGCCCGCGGCGTCGAGCGCGGGGAGCACCGGGGCCGTGAACTCCGGCCGGTAGGGCAGGACCGCCAGCACCGCCGACGCCGGCACCGGGCCGTAGGCGTGCGGGAACAGCATCGAGGCGGGGTCGGTGGGCAGGCCGGGCTCGTACCGGACCTCGACGCCGATCCGCGCGGGGTCGAGCACGAGCAGGTTCACGTCGGCCCGCCCGGCGAACAGCCGCTGCGCCGGGA
Source organism: Pseudonocardia broussonetiae (assembly GCF_013155125.1). NCBI lineage: Bacteria > Bacillati > Actinomycetota > Actinomycetes > Pseudonocardiales > Pseudonocardiaceae > Pseudonocardia > Pseudonocardia broussonetiae. Next base: position 2,185,366 of record NZ_CP053564.1, read on the forward strand.
GGGCCACCTGGTCGGGCCCGGACAGGTGCACGAACTCCGCGACGGACGGGCGGACCTCCCCGCGCCCGAGGTGCGTCCGCCATTCGGCGGTGGTGGCGAGGTGCAGCAGGACGTCGGTCACGGGAGCGATCCTCCGCCCCCCTCCGATCGGAGGGGCCGGGGTGGTCGATCGGCGGGCGGGTCTTGTCTTTGGCACCCGGTGCCACTTAGCGTCGTCGGCGTCCGCATCGCTCGACGACAGGAGCCGCCCATGGCCCCCGCACCCGACGCCCAGTCCGCCCCCGAGGAGCCCGTGGTCGAGGAGACCCTCGTCGAAGAGGTCTCGATCGACGGCATGTGCGGTGTCTACTAGCACCGTGGCGGCTGCTTCCGACGCCGGGTCCGCGCAGGCCGCGGACCCGGCGTTCGACCCCTCGCAGCCGTTCCGCTGCAGCCCGAGCGTGGCGCTGCGCCCCGAGCCCTTCGGCGCGCTGGTCTACCACTTCGGGACGCGCAAGCTGTCGTTCCTGAAGACGCTGCCGCTCGTCGAGGTCGTCCGCGGCCTGGAGCACCACCCCGACGTGCACGCCGCCATCGAGGCAGCGGGCGTCGAGGAGTCGCAGCGTCCCGCCTACCTCCGTGCACTCGCCGGCCTGGCCGCCAGCGGCACGATCGAACCCCGCCCCACCACCTGAGGGTCCACGACCCTCGAAGAGCGGAGCTCCTGTGAAGCTGGTCGACCACTTCCAGTACGGCCTGAACTCCCCGATCTGCCTGACCTGGGAGCTCACCTACGCCTGCAACCTCGCCTGCGTGCACTGCCTGTCGTCCTCGGGCCGCCGCGACCCCCGCGAGCTGACCACCGCCGAGGCCAAGGGCGTCATCGACGAGCTGCAGAAGATGCAGGTCTTCTACATCAACATCGGCGGCGGCGAGCCCACGGTCCGGCCCGACTTCTGGGAGCTGCTCGACTACTCGATCGACCACAACGTCGGCGTCAAGTTCTCGACCAACGGGATCAAGCTCGACAAGCAGCGGTCGCAGCAGCTCGCCCGCACCGACTACGTCGACGTGCAGATCTCGCTCGACGGCGCCACCGCCGAGGTCAACGACCACGTCCGCGGCCCCGGCTCGTACGACACCGCGATCCGCGCGCTGGAGAACCTCGCCGAGGCCGGGTTCGGCCAGCCGAAGATCTCCGTCGTCATGACGCGCCAGAACGTCGACCAGCTCGACGAGTTCAAGTCGATCGCCGACAAGTACAACGCCCAGCTGCGGATCACGCGGCTGCGCCCGTCGGGCCGCGGCGCGGACGTGTGGGACGAGCTGCACCCGCTGCCCTCGCAGCAGAAGCAGATGTACGACTGGCTCGTGGCCAAGGGCGACTCGGTGCTCACCGGCGACTCGTTCTTCCACCTCTCCGCGTTCGGCGAGGCCCTGCCCGGGCTCAACCTGTGCGGCGCGGGGCGCGTGGTCTGCCTGATCGACCCGGTCGGCGACGTCTACGCCTGCCCGTTCGCGATCCACGAGAACTTCCTGGCCGGCAACCTGCGCTCGCCGGGCGGCTTCCAGGAGATCTGGGAGAACTCGGAGCTGTTCACCGAGCTGCGCCAGCCTCAGACCGGTGGTGCCTGCGCCTCCTGCATGCACTACGACTCGTGCCAGGGCGGGTGCATGGCGGCCAAGTTCTTCACCGGCCTCCCGCTCGACGGGCCCGACCCGGAGTGCGTCCGCGGGTTCGGCGAGCAGGCGCTGGCGGCGCGCGACGGGGTCGAGATCCCGAAGTCCGACGTCGACCACTCGCGCTCGGCGCCGCGGAACTCCCGCACGCCCAAGGCCCCGGTGATGCTGCAGATCGGCATGGGCCGCCCCGACAAGTCGTGCGACCCGAGCCCGCTCGCGGCGCCCGCGGCGCTGACGCAGGCGTCGGCGCGAGCCTGAGCGGCCCGGCTCTCTCCGACGAACGGCACTCTCGCCCAGCGAGCTCGGGCGAGAGTGCCGTTCGCTCGTTGGCCGGGCCCGTCGTGCTGCGCGGGCGCACCGCCCCGTCGCGCGTGCTGTTCGGCCCCCACGTCACCAACCTCGGCCACCGGCGCTCGCTGTCGCCGCGGCACGTCGCCTACTACGCGCGGCGGGCCGCCGGCGGGGCGGGCGTCGTCGTCACCGAGGCGGCGTCCGTGCGCGACTCCGACCACCCCTACGAGCGCGCCCCGCTCGCGGCCGACTGCGCCGACGGCTGGCGCGCCGTCGCCGACGCCTGCCGCCCGCACGGTGCGCTCGTGCTCGCCGGGCTCGGCCACGCCGGCGCGCAGGGCTCCTCGGCCTACGGGCAGCGGGCGCTGTGGGCCCCCTCCCGCGTCGCCGACGTCGCCTCGCGCGAGGTGCCGATGGCGATGGAGCAGCCCGAGGTCGACGCGCTGGTGGCCGGGTTCGCCGCGGCCGCCGCGCTCGCCGTCGACGCCGGGTGCGACGGCGTCGAGATCGGCGCCGGGCAGCACTCGCTGCTGCGGCAGTTCCTCTCCGGGCTGACCAACCACCGCACCGACGCCCACGGCCGCGACCGCGCGCTGCTGCTGCGCGAGGTGCTCACCGCCGTCCGGGCCGCGCTCGGTGAGGAGCCCGTGCTGGGCCTGCGCCTGTGCTGCGACGAGCTCGCGCCGTGGGCCGGCATCACGCCCGACTCGGCCGCGGAGACCCTCGCCGCACTCCCGCCCGTCGACTACGTCGTGCCGGTGCGGGGCAGCGGCCTCTCCGTCGGCGCCACCCGCCCCGACCTGCACACCCCGCCCGGCTTCAACACTTTGCTCTGCGCACTCATACGCACCGGCTCGTCCGGTGCGTATGAGTGCGCAGAGCAAAGGGCAGAGCAAAGGGCAGAGCACAGGGTGGTGCTGCAGGGGTCCGTGGTCGACCCGGCGATGGCGCAGGCCGCCCTCGACGACGGGCTGTGCGACCTCGTCGAGATGACGCGCGCCCAGATCGCCGACCCCGACCTCGTCGCCCACGTCCGGGCCGGGACACCGGAGCGGATCCGCCCCTCGACCCTGTCGAACCGCCGCACCGCCGTGCGCGACCCGCGCAACCCGATCGTCTCCGACGACGCCGAGCCCGACGCCGGGCACGAGACGGAGCCGGTGCCCGCGCCGCCCGGACCGCCGCGCGACGTGCTCGTCGTCGGCGGCGGGCCGGCCGGGCTGGAGGCGGCGCGCGCCCTCGCGCTGGCCGGGCACCGGGTGCGGCTCGTCGAGCGGGAGCCGGTGCTCGGCGGGGCGCTGCGGCTCGCGGCGGCCGTCGCCGGGCGGGCGCGGATGGGGGTGCTCGTGCCCTGGTGGGAGCGTGAGCTGGCCCGGCTCGGGGTCCGCGTCGAGACCGGGGTGACGGCCGCCCCGGCCGATCTCGTCGGCCCGGTCGTGCTCGCCACCGGCTCCCGGCCCGCGCCCCTGACCTACCCCGCCGACGTGGCGGTGCTCGCCGCCGCGGAGTTCGAGGCGGCCGTGCTCGCCGGCGGGCCCGTGCTGCCGCCGGGTCCCGTCGTCGTCCACGACCCGGTCGGGGACTGGACGGGCGTCGGGATCGCGGAGCAGCTCGCCGCGGCGGGCCGGACGGTCGCGCTCGTCACGCCCGACCCCGTCGCGGGCACCCAGCTCGCGCTCACCGGCGACCTGGCCCCCGCCAACGCCCGCCTCGACCGCGCGGGCGTGACGCGCGAGCGGTACGCCCGGCTCGTCGGCGTCGCCGGGGGCCGGGCGGAGCTGGAGCACGTGTGGACCGGCCAGCGGTGGGACCTCGCCTGCGCCGCGGTGGTCGACTGCGGCCACCGCCTCCCCGCCGACGCGCTGTGGCGCGCCCGCCCCGACCTGCCCCGCGCGGGTGACTGCGTGGCGCCCCGGACGGTCCACGAGGCCGTGCTGGAGGGCCGCCGGGCGGCGTACGAAGCGGTCACGGGGCTGCCGTGCTGAACGAGCCGCTGCAGGTGGGGCCCCTGGTGCTGCGCAACCGCCTCGTCTTCCCCGCGCACCTGACCAACTACGCCGTCGACGGCCTCCCGACCCCGCAGCACACCGCCTACTACGCCGCGCGGGCCGCGGGCGGCGCCGGTCTGGTGATCACCGAGGAGCACGGCGTCGACCCGTACGACCGGCCCTACGAGAAGCTCATCGAGGCCCGCGACGGCGCCCTGCCCGGCTACCGCGCGCTCACCGCCGCCGTGCACGCGGAGGGCGCCGCGGTGCTCGCGCAGCTCACCCACAACGGCGGGCAGTCCAGCGGCATGCACAGCCGCCGGCCGGTGCTCGCGCCGTCACCGGTGCCGGACCCGCTGTTCCGCGAGGTCCCGGTCGAGCTCGACGCCGCGGGCATCGCCCGGATCGTGGACGGCTACGCGGCCACCGCCGCCCGGTGCGTCGCGGGCGGGTTCGACGGCGTCGAGGTGCAGGCCGCGCACTCGTCGCTGGTCCGGCAGTTCCTCTCGCCGCTCACCAACCGCCGCACCGACGCCTACGGGCGCGACCGCAACCGGTTCCTGCTCGAGGTCGTCGACGCCGTGCGCGACGCCATCGGGCCCGACCGCGTGCTCGGCGTGCGGCTGTGCGGCGACGAAGGGCCCGCGCACACCCTGGGCGCCCACGGCATCGGGATCGACGACGCCGTCGCCACCGCCCTCGCGCTCGCCGGGCGCGTCGACCTCCTGAGCACCGCGATCGGCGTCGCCACCTCCACGCTCTACCTGGTCGAGGCGTCGCTGCGGTTCGCGCCGGGCTACGCGCTGTCGATCCCGGAGGCGATCAGGCACGCCGTCGACGTGCCGGTGATCGGCGTCGGGCGGTTCACCACCCCCGCGCAGGCCGAGACCGCGCTGGAGTCCGGGCGCTGCGACCTCGTCGGCGTCGTCCGCGGGCAGATCGCCGAGCCCGCGTTCGGCACCGCGCCGGTGCGGGCGTGCGTGGGGTGCAACCAGGAGTGCGTCGGGCGGGTGGGGCGCAACCGGTGGCTGGGCTGCGTCGTCAACCCGCGCGCGGGCCGCGAGTCCGTGCCGCTGCCCGCGCCCGGCGTCCCGAAGCAGGTGCTGGTGGTCGGCGGCGGACCAGGCGGGCTGCGCGCCGCCGCCACCGCCGCGGCGCGCGGGCACCGGGTCGTCCTGTGCGAGCGCGACGCCACGACCGGCGGGGCCGTGCGGCTCGCCGCCGCCGCGCCCGGCCGCGCCGAGTTCGCGAACGTGGTGCGCGACCTGCTCGGCGAGTGCCGGGCGGCGGGCGTCGAGGTGCGGACGGGCGTGGACGTCGACCCGGCGCTGGTGGAGGCCCTGGCGCCGGACGCCGTGGTGCTCGCGACGGGCGCGCGGCCGGCCGCCCGGTGGCCCGTGCCCGGGGTGGTGGACGTGCGCGACGTGCTGTCCGGGAGGGTGGCACCCGTGCGGAACGCGCTCGTGTACGACGAGCTGGGCTTCCACCAGGCACCCGCCGCGGCGGAGTGGCTGGCGGCGGGGGGAAGTGGCGTGGAGCTGATGACGCCGGGGCTGGTGGTCGCGCAGGACCTCGGGACGACGCTGGACGCGGAGCTGTTCCACCGGCGCGCGCACGCGGCGGGGATCGTGCTGACGACCGACCGGGTCGTCACCGGGATCGCGCCCGGCCCCGAGCCGGCCGGGCCGCTGGTGGTGACGGTGCTGCACCACACGACCGGCGCCGAGGAGCGTCGCAGCTACGACCTCGTCGTCGCGGTCGTGCCGCCCGAGCCGGACGACGCCCTGTGGGCCGCGCTGCGCGACGGGCCGCGCCCGGTGCACCGCGTCGGCGACTGCCTGGCCCCGCGCCGCGCGCACGCCGCCGTCGTCGAGGGCGACCGCGTGGCGGTGGGGCTGTGACGGCGCTGCGGCTGGGCGAGCGCACCTGGACCGACCTCGACGAGCCGCGGACGGTGCTGGTCCCCGTCGGGTCGCTGGAGCAGCACGGCCCGCACCTGCCGCTGGACACCGACGCCCGCATCGCCGCGGCCGTCGCCCGCCGCGCCGCCGACGGCGACCCGACGCTGCTGGTCGCGCCGCCCCTGGCCTACGGGGCGTCCGGAGAGCACGAGGGCTTCGCGGGAACGCTGTCGATCGGGCACGAGGCCCTGCGCGCGGTGCTGGTGGAGCTGGGGCGCAGCGCGGCGCGGTGGGCGGCGAGGCTGGTGTTCGTCAACGGGCACGGCGGCAACCTCCCGACCGTCCCCGACGCCGTCGCGCAGCTGCGCCACGAGGGGCGCGAGGTGGCCTGGTTCGGCTGCGCGGTGCCCCGCGGCGACGCCCACGCCGGGCGCACGGAGACCGCGATCCTGCTGGCGCTCGACCCGTCGGTGGTGCGTCGGGAGTCGCTGGAGCCGGGCAACACCGCCCCGCTGCGCGACCTGCTGCCCACGCTGGTCCGGGGCGGGGTGGCCGCGGCCAGCGCCAACGGCGTCCTGGGCGACCCGCGCGGCGCCACCGCCCGGGAGGGGGAGGAGCTGCTGGAGGAGATGGTCGGGCAGCTGCGCGAGCGCCTCACCCGCTGGCTCCCCGACGACCGCGGCCGCCTGGGCTGACCGCGAGGGGGCAGATCGGGCCCGATGAGTTCCGGCCGCGACGGCGGTCGGTCCCGGCATGAGCATCGTGAGCAGTCACCTCACCGTCTCCCTCGACGGCTTCGTCGCCGGGCCCGACCAGAGCCTCGAGGAGCCCCTCGGCCGCGGCGGGGAGCGCCTGCACGAGTGGATGTTCGTGCCCGACGGCCCGGAGTCCGACGCCCGCATCGTCGAGGAGTCGCTCAGCGGGGTGGGCGCGTTCGTCATGGGCCGCAACATGTTCGGGCCCGACCGCGGGCCGTGGGACCCCTCGTGGACGGGCTGGTGGGGCGAGGACCCGCCCTTCCACGCGCCGGTGTTCGTGCTGGGCCACCGGGAGCGGGAGCCGGTGGAGATGGCGGGCGGCACGACGTTCCACTTCGTCACCGACGGGATCGGGGCGGCGCTCGAGCGCGCGCGGAAGGCGGCGGGGGAGCGGCGCGTCGACATCGCGGGCGGGGCGAGCACGGTGCGCCAGTACCTGGCCGCGGGCCTCGTCGACCGGCTGACGCTGCACCTCGTCCCGGTCCTCCTCGGATCGGGGGAGCGGCTGTTCGACGGCCTCGACGGGCTCGTGCTGGAGCAGGAGGAGGTCGTCGTCTCCCCGGCGGTGACGCACCTGCGCTACCGCGTCGCCCGCTGAGAGCCGGCGCTACGACCTGACCAGCAGCAGCGGCACCAGCTGCTCGGCCGTGGTGAGCGAGCCGTGCTGGCCCGGCATCCGGGAGATCAGCGGCTCGGCCTCGGACCGGATGACCGCGGCCGTGCCGCGGGTGGCGACCACGACGTCGCCGATCCGGCTGCGCATCGCCGGGGCGACCGGCCCGAACCAGCCGTCGGCCGCGGCCTGCTCGCCCGGCACCACCCACGCGTCGTCGCCCAGGACGGCGCGCCACGCGGCCAGGACCTCGTCGGCGGCACCGGGGCGGGCGTAGACGTGGCGGGCGCGGGCGTCGCCGCCCAGCAGCAGGACGCCCTGGCGCAGGGCGTCGTCGGTGTCGGCGTCGTGGATGCGGTCGACCGACACCATCCCGTGGTCGCCGGTCACCGCCAGCACGGCGCCCGGCGGCAGGTCCTCGGCGATCCGCTGCACGAGGCGGTCGACCTGCGCGAGCTGCATCCGCCAGGCGACGCTGCCGGGGCCGTGCAGGTGGCCCATCGCGTCGAGGTCGGCGTGGTAGCCGTAGCAGAGCCGCCGCTCCGGGCCGGCGAGCGCGGCGAGCACCTCGGCGGCGAGGTCGCCCAGCGCGTGCGTGCCGCGGAACCGGCCGCCGCGCAGTGCCGCGCGGGTCAGCCCCGACCCGCGGAACACCCGCTGGGACACGACCGTGACCCCGATGCCGGCCGCCTCCGCCCGCTCGAACGCCGTCGGGGACGGCTGCACCTGCTCGGGCACCAGCGCCTCGCGCAGGTCGACGGCGTCGCCGGCGCCGTGGGAGGTCCACTTCAGCGAGTCGAGCAGCTCGCCCCCGACGCGGAAGGAGATGCCCAGGACGCCGTGCGCGCCCGGCGGCAGTCCGGTGCCGACCGAGGTCAGCGAGATGGAGGTGCTGGACGGGAAGCCGACGGTCACCGGGCCGGCGTCGGCCATCGACGACAGGAACGGGGCGTCGGCCGCGTGGGCGTCGAGCAGCTCCCGACCCAGCCCGTCGACCAGGAGCAGCGCGGCGGCCCGCGCCGGCTCGACGACGAGGTCCGACTCCGGTTCCGGCAGGCCCAGCGCGCGCAGCAGCGCGGGCAGCACCTCGGCGAGGGAGCGGTGGCCGTAGAGCGGGAGCGGGAACACGGGTGGAGCGTGCCAGACACGCCCTAGGCTCCTGCCATGCACGGAACGCCCGTCGGTGACGAGCACGCCGGGGAGCAGGGCCCCGCCAGCACGGTGCTCCCCGAGGGGCTCCGGGTGGCGCTCGACCGCCGCACCCGAAGCGTCGACGACGGCGCGGTGCTGCTGGGCGGGGCGCCCCCGCGGATGCTGCGGCTCGCCCGGGCCGGGCGCGACCTGCTGGCGCCGGGCGCGTTCACCGTCGACGGGCCGACCTCGCGCGCGCTCGCCCGCCGCCTGCTCGACGTCGGCATCGCCCACCCCGTCGGCGGTCCGGCGGGGCCGGGGCCGGACGCGGTCACCGTCGTCGTGCCGGTGAAGGACCGCGTCGACGGGCTGGCGCGGCTGGTGGCGGCGGTCGGCGAGGTCGGCGCGCTGGTCGTCGTCGACGACGGCTCGGCCGACCCTGCGGCGATCCGGGCGGCGGCGGGCCCGCGGGCGCGGGTGCTGCGCCACGGGCGCAGCCGCGGTGCCTCGGCCGCGCGCAACACCGGCCTGCGCGCCGCGTCGACGCCGCTGGTGGCGTTCCTCGACTCCGACGTCGTGCCCGAACCGGGCTGGCTCGCGCCGCTGCTGGCCGTGTTCGCCGACCCGGCGGTGGCGCTGGCCGCGCCCCGGATCGTCGCCCTCGCGCCGGTCGTCGGCTGGCTCGGCCGCTACGAGGCCGTGCACTCCTCGCTCGACCTGGGGCCGGACCCGGCGCTCGTCGTCCCGCGCTCCCGGGTCGCGTACGTGCCGAGTGCGGCGGTCGTGGTGCGCCGCGAGGCCGTGGGCGACGGGTTCGACGAGGCGATGCACGTAGCCGAGGACGTCGACCTCGTCCTGCGCCTGCACGCGGGCGGCCACCGCCTGCGCTACGTGCCCGACGCGCGCGTGGCGCACGACCACCGCACCACGCTGCGCGCGTGGTGGTGGCGCAAGGCGCAGTACGGCACCGGCGCGGCGCCGCTCGCGCTGCGCCACCACGGGGCCGTGCCGCCGATGGTGCTCAGCCCGACCTCGGCCGCCGTCGCCGCGCTGGCGCTGGTGGGGCGGCCGTGGGCGCTGGCCGCGGCGGGCGTCGTCGGCGCGGTGGCCGTCGAGCGCCTCTCGCGCCGGCTCGACGTGCGCCGCCCGCGGACCACCGCCGCGCGGCTGGTGGGGCTCGGCGCGCTGGGCGCGGTGTCCCAGACGGCCGACGCCGTGACCCGGCACTACTGGCCGCTGTCCCTGGCCGCCTGTGCGGTGTCGCGCCGGGCCCGCCGCCGGGTGCTGGCCGTGGCGCTGGCCGAGGGCGCGGTCGACTGGTGGCGCCACCGCGGCCGCGACGCGCGCGTGCGCCCGGACCCCGTCTCGCACCTGCTCGCGCACCGCCTGGACGACCTCGCCTACGGCGCCGGGCTGTGGTGGGGCGCGGCCGCGCACCGCACCGCGGCACCCCTCCTACCCTCCGGACCAGCCCTCCGGGTTGGTCCGAACGGTTGATTAAGTCGGTGTGAGGCGCCCGCTCCTGCGGAGTCGTGGGGTGATTCGTTCCGCGTCTACGGATCCGTACGGACAGGCGTCCGACGAGCGCCGGACGGCGCGCTCCAGGCCAGGGTGAGCTTTGTTGCGGGCCCCGATGATCAGCGGTGAGATGTGGGCGCTGCCACACCGGTGTGGTCGGCCACCACCTACCGACGTCGTTGCCTAGGAGAAGACACATGGCACAGGTCCGGGTCACCGTCGACGGCGTGAACTACGCCGACGACGTCGAGCCCCGTACGTTGTTGGTCCACTACCTGAGGGAACGCCTCGGCAAGACCGGCACCCTCGTGGGGTGCGACACCAGCAACTGCGGTGCGTGCACCGTCCACCTCAACGGGCAGAGCGTGAAGTCCTGCTCCGTCCTCGCGGTCCAGGCGGACGGCGCCGAGGTCACCACGATCGAGGGCATCGCCCGCGACGGGAAGCTGCACCCCGTTCAGGAGGCCTTCAACGAGAAGCACGCCCTGCAGTGCGGTTACTGCACCCCAGGGATGATCATGCAGGCCATCGACCTGCTGGGGGACAACCCCGACCCCGACGAGCACGAGGTCCGCGAGGGCATCGAGGGCAACCTCTGCCGTTGCACGGGCTACCAGAACATCGTCCGGGCGGTGCAGAGCGCGGCCCAGAAGATGAAGCCCGGCGCGCACGCCCAGACCGACGCCCCGGTCCCCGTGGCCGGTGGAGGTAACTGAGCATGACGACGACCGCTGATCCCACCACGCTCGAGTTCGGCAAGGCGCGCACCCGCAAGGAGGACGCGCGCCTCATCACCGGCCGGACCAAGTTCACCGACTCCATCAACCTCAACGGGATGCTGCACCTGCACGTGGTGCGCTCCCCGCTGGCGCACGCCACCATCACCGGCGTCGACAAGTCCGCCGCCGAGGCCTCGCCCGGCGTCATCGGCGTCTACACCGCGGCCGACCTGGGTGTCGAGGCCGTCGGCCTGCCCTGCGCCTGGCCGATCACGCCGGACATGAAGGCCCCGCAGCGCCCGCTGCTCGCGAACACCACCGTGCACTTCGCCGGTGAGGGCGTGGCCGTGGTGCTCGCCCGCTCCGCCGCCGAGGCCCGCGACGCGGCCGACCTCGTCGAGGTCGACTACGAGCCCCTCGAGCCCGTCCTCAACATGGAGGACGCGATCAAGGAGGGTGCCACCCTGGTCCACCCGGACCTCGGCACCAACGAGAACGCCACCTGGGTGTTCGACTCCGGCGCGGCCGGCACCGGCGAGGACGTCGCCGCCGCCATCTCCGCGGCCGAGGCCGACCCCGACTCGATCGTCGTCAAGCGCCGCTTCATCCAGCAGCGCCTGATCCCCGCCTTCATGGAGCCGCGCGCGTGCGTCGTCGACCCGACCGGTGAGCAGATCACCGTCTGGGCCGCCACGCAGGTGCCGCACATCCTGCGCACCATGACCACGGTGACGCTCGGCGTCCCGGAGTCCAAGCTGCGCGTCATCGCCCCCGACGTGGGCGGCGGCTTCGGCGGCAAGATCGGCGTCCTGCCCGAGGAGATGCTCTGCGTCGTCCTCGCGCAGAAGACCGGCAAGCCGATCAAGTGGAACGAGAGCCGGTCGGAGTCCCTGCTCGCCGCGCACCACGGCCGCGACCAGATCCAGGACCTGACGATCACCGCCAAGAAGGACGGCACGATCACCGGCCTGGACGTCCACCTGCTCGCCGACATGGGGGCCTACCTCGGCCTCGTCGGCCCGGGTGTCCCGATCCTGGGCGCGTTCATGTTCAACGCGATCTACAAGATCCCGGCGCTCAAGTTCACCTGCACCAACGTCTTCACCACCAAGACGCTGACCGACGCCTACCGCGGCGCCGGTCGTCCCGAGGCCACGTTCGGCATCGAGCGGATGATGGACGAGCTCGCGGTCGAGCTCGGCATGGAGCCGATGGAGCTGCGCAAGAAGAACTGGATCACCCACGAGGAGTTCCCGTTCACCACGGTCGTGGGCCTGACCTACGACTCGGGCAACTACGAGCAGGCCACCGCCCAGGCGATGGAGGCCTTCGACTACGCGGGCCTGCGCCGCGAGCAGGAGGAGCGCCGCGCCAGCGGTGACCCGGTCCAGCTCGGCATCGGCATCTCGACCTTCACCGAGATGTGCGGCCTCGCGCCCTCGCGCGTGCTGGGCTCGCTGGCCTACGGCGCCGGCGGCTGGGAGGCCGCCAGCATCCGCATGCTGGCCACCGGCAAGGTCGAGGTCATCACGGGCGCCTCGGCGCACGGGCAGGGCCACGAGACGGCGTTCAGCCAGATCGTCGCCGACCAGCTCGGCGTGCCGTTCGAGGACGTCGAGGTACTGCACGGCGACACGCAGATCTCGCCGAAGGGCCTCGACACCTACGGCTCGCGCTCGCTCGTCGTCGGCGGCATCGCGATCGTCAAGGCCGCGGAGAAGGTCGTCGCCAAGGCCAAGAAGATCGCCGCGCACCTGCTCGAGGCGTCCGAGGACGACATCGAGTTCTCGGGCGGCACGTTCACGGTCAAGGGCACCGACAAGGGCAAGGCCATCCAGGAGATCGCGTTCGCCGCGTTCATGGCGCACGACTACCCGGAGGACATGGAGCCGAGCCTCGACGCCGACGCCGTGTACGACCCGGAGAACTTCTCCTTCCCGCACGGCACGCACCTCGCGGCCGTCGAGATCGACACCGAGACCGGTCGCGTGACGCTGCGCAAGTACGTCTGCGTCGACGACATCGGCACCGTCGTCAACCCGCTGATCGTCGAGGGCCAGGTGCACGGCGGTCTCGCCCAGGGCATCGCGCAGGCCCTGTTCGAGGAGGCCAACTACGACGACCAGGGCACGCTCGTCAACGGCACGTTCGTCGACTACACGCTGCCCTCGGCCGCCGACCTCCCGAGCTTCGACACCTCGACGGTCTCCACCCCGGCGACGTCGAACCCGCTGGGCGTCAAGGGCGTCGGCGAGGCGGGCACGATCGCCTCGACGCCGGCCGTCGTCAACTCGGTCATCGACGCGCTGCGCCACCTCGGCGTGACCAACGTCGAGATGCCCTGCACCTCGCAGCGCGTCTGGCGCGCCATCCAGGACGCCCGCGGCGTCGCCACCCAGGAGACCCCGATCGACACCCACTCGCCGGGTGCCGGCCTGGGCTCGATCGACCCGAACAACCCCCAGGGAGAGGTCCAGTGATCCCGTCCAAGTTCGACTACGTCAAGCCGGCGTCGGTCGCCGAGGCGGTGCAGGCACTCGCCGACGGCGGTGACGACGCCAAGATCCTGGCCGGCGGCCAGAGCCTCATCCCGGTGCTCCGGCTGCGCCTCGCGGCGCCGTCGGTGATCATCGATCTCGGGGGGATCGCGGAGCTCCGCGGCATCCGCGAGGACGGCGACCAGATCGTGATCGGCGCCATGACGCCGTACCACGACATCGTCCGGGACGACCTGGTGAAGCAGCACGTCGCGCTGCTGGGCCAGGCCACCGAGACCGTCGCGGACAACCAGGTCCGCCACCGCGGCACGCTGGGCGGCTCGCTCGCCCACGCCGACCCCGCGGGCGACCTGGGCGCCCCCACCCTGGCGCTGGACGCCCAGCTGGTCATCGCGGGCGCCTCGGGCACCCGCACGGTGAGCGCGGCGGAGTTCTTCGTCGACTACTTCACGACCGCCATCGGCGAGGCCGAGATCCTCACCGAGATCCGGTTCCCGAAGTACACCGGCTGGGGCAGCCACTACGAGAAGTTCAACCGCACGGCGCAGGCCTGGTCGATGTGCGCGGTCGCGGCGGCCGTCAAGGTCGACGGCGGCACCATCTCCGAGGCCCGCGTCGGGCTGACGAACATGGGCACCACCCCGATCCGCGCCACCGGCGTGGAGCAGGCGCTGGTGGGACAGCCGGCCACGGCCGACGCCATCCGCGCCGCGGCCGAGCACGCGACCGAGGGCACGGCGGCTCCGAGTGACGCCGACGCCGCCGCGGACTACCGTGAGCACCTGGCCAAGGTGCTCACCGGCCGTGCGGTGCTCACCGCCGCCGGCTGACGCCCGCTCGAACCGTTTCGCAGACGCCCGTCCCGGCCGCCGGGACGGGCGTCTGTCTCGTGAGGAGACCCCATGCAGCTGGAGAACAAGTTCACCATCGAAGCGCCCATCGAGAAGGCCTGGGTCGCTCTCAACACGCCCGACATGATCGCGCCCTGCTTCCCGGGTGCCACGCTCACCGAGTACGAGGGTGAGTCCTTCACCGGCACCGTGAAGGTGAAGCTCGGCCCGATCTCCCTGACCTACAAGGGCAAGGGCACCTACGTCGACCGGGACGACGCCAACCACACCGTCAAGATCGAGGCCAGCGGCCGCGACTCGCGCGGCAACGGCACGGCGAACGCCACCGTCACCGGCACGATGGTGGCCGACGGCCCGAACAAGACCGCGGTCACGATGGTCACCGACATGACCATCACCGGCCGCCCGGCGCAGTTCGGCCGCGGCGTCATCTCCGACGTGGCCGACAAGATCATCGGTCAGTTCGCGGCGTGCGTGGCGAAGAAGCTGGCGCCCGAGGTCGAGGCCCCCGCCCCGACCCCGGCGGCGGCGTCCTCGTCCGACACCGCGGCGGGCACCAACGGTGCCGCGGCCTCGGGCACCGCCGCCTCGGGCACCGCGGCGTCCGGCCCGACGCTGTCGTCGACCCCGGCCACCTCCGGCGTCACGGCCACCGCGCCCGCCAAGCAGTTCACCCCGATGAAGAGCGAGATCGACGCGATCGACCTGCTCGACACCGCGGGCAGCCCGGTCCTCAAGCGCCTCGCCCCGGTCCTCGGCGGCGGCGCGCTGCTGTTCCTGATCGTCTTCCTGATCCGGCGCGCCCGCGCCTGAGCCCCGCGCACCGGCGACCCCGTGGTCGCCGGTGCGCCGGCCCTGTCAGCATGTGCGGGTGACCGAGCAGATGTCCATCACCGCCGGCGGCATGGTCGAGGGCTGGTGGGTCGAGCTGCCGCTGGAGGGCGACGGGCCCCCCGTCTGGGCGCGCATCGGCGTCCTCCTGCCCCCGGAGCGCACCGGCGAGGACCGCTACGCCCTGCGCCTGCACCGCGGCGACGACGTCTGGTGGGTCAAGGTCTCCGGCCGCCTGCCCTTCCCGGTCTGCGACGTCGACCCGACCCAGGAGCACTCGACCTAGGAGTTCTGCGGCCCGGGCAGCAGGGCGCGCAGGACGCGGCCCGCGCGGTCGCCGTCGGGCTCCTCGCCGGTGATCACCTCGAGGTAGACGTAGGACTCGACGACCCGCACCAGCGTGTACGCGAGGTCGTCGACCGGCACCGGGCTGCACAGCCGCCCGGCCGCCGTCTCGGCCACGATCCTCTCCCGCACCAGCGCGATCAGCCGCTGCTGGTAACCGCCGCCGCGCAGCGTGAGCAGCCGCAGCGCCGTCTCGCCCTCCTCGGAGACGAACCGGTGCATGCCCGGGTGCGCCAGCACGTCGCGGACGAACCGGGTGAGCGTCTCGGCGAGCGGCTCACCGTCGGCGCGGTCGGCCAGCGTGCGCCGCGTCAGCGACCAGACGACCTCGCGCAGCAGCAGCTCGCGCGACCCGACCCACCGGTAGAGCGTGGCCCGGTTGACGCCCAGCTCGGCGGCCAGCGCCTGCATGTCCAGGCGCTCGCCGGCCTGGAAGCCCCGGCGGGCCGCGACGAACGCGTCGAGCGCGGTGGGCCGACCGGCCGGACCGCCGGCCAGCTGGCGCTCCAGCGGTGTGGCCTGCTCCGGCACTCCTCGCCCCGCTTCCGTTGACGCGCCCTTGTGACGCGGCTCATACTATGCGACGCATCGCGCATCTGTCGCATCCGTGCGAAGAACGGGCCGATGCGTCGCAGATCTCGACGAGGAGAGCGCATGAGCATCGACACCCCCGTGGGCGCGGCCGCCGCACCCGGCCGCCTGGGCGACCCGGCGCTGACGATCGGCACCGACCCGCGGGCCGACCCGCGCATGGTCGCGGTGTTCCGGGCGTTCGGCATCGACGGCCACGGCGACGACGCGCCGCTGGGCCCGGACGCCCCGCGCGAGCAGCTGCTCGGCTTCGTCGAGGCGGCAGAGGTCGGGTTCGAGGGGCTGTTCACGGCGCTGGCCGAGGGCTCGCCGCCGCTCGAGGGCGTCACCCACGAGCTGATCACGATCCCCGGCGAGGGCGGGCACGACATCCTGCTGCACGTGCACAGGCCGGAGGGGGCGCCGGGCCCGCTGCCCTGCATCTACCAGGTGCACGGCGGCGGCATGGTCATGCTGTCCACCGAGGGGCCGCTCTACCGGCGCTGGCGCGAGGAGCTCGCCGCGGCGGGCAACGTCGTGGTCGGCGTGGAGTACCGCAACGGCGGCGGCGTGCGCGGGTCGCACCCGTTCCCGGCCGGGCTCGACGACGTCGCCGCGGGGCTGCGCTGGGTGCACGCGCACCTCGCCGAGCTCGGCGGCACCCACGTCGTCGTCACGGGCGACTCGGGCGGCGCGAACCTGTCGCTCGCCGTGGCGCTCAAGGCCCGCCGCGAGGGCTGGGTCGACGAGATCGCCGGCGTCTACGCGCAGTGCCCCTACATCCTCGGCGCCTGGACCGACGCGCCCACCGAGCTGGCGTCGCTGCGGGAGAACGACCGGTACTGGCTCAACACGCAGCTGTTCCCGCTGCTGGCCGCCGTCTACGACCCCGAGGGCGCGAACGCCGACGACGTGACGTGCTGGCCGTACCGCGCCGGCACCGCCGACGTCGAGGGGCTGCCGCCGCACGTCGTGTCGGTCAACGAGCTCGACCCGCTCCGCGACGAGGGACTGGCGTACCACCGCCTGCTGCTGCGCTCGGGCGTCAGCTCGGTCGGCAAGGTGAACCTGGGCCTGTGCCACGTCGGCGAGCTGCTGTTCCGCGGCGCGATGCCCGACGTGTACCTGGCCGCCGTGCGCGACGTGAGCGGGTTCGCGCGGTCGCTGGGGTAGGGGAGCGCTACGGGTCGGCGCGGCACGGGCTCAGGGCGCGTCGTGGAAGATCACGCCGAGCACGTGCCGGCTGCCGCCGTGGACGGCGCTGACCCCGTGCCTCATCTGCACCCGGCTCCAGCCGCGCGCCCCGAGCCGGGGGCGGTGGCGCACCGGGAACAGCACGGCCTCGCCCAGGCGCGGCCGCAGCACCACCGGCCGTGACTGCTGCCGCGGCCGCTGCTCGACGAAGACGCTCTCGCCGCCGGTGAAGTCCTCGTCGGGCCGGCTCAGCAGCACCGCGAGCTGCAGCGGGAACGTGAGGTCGCCTTAGACGTCCTGGTGCAGGCAGTTGTAGCCGCCGGGCCCGTAGCGCAGCAGCAGCGGCGTCGGGCGGACCTGGCCGAGCGCGGCGCACTCGGCGCGCAGCCCCGCGTGCGTCGCGGGGAACGCGCGCTCGCCGAGGCGCTCCGCCCAGCGGTTCGCGATCGCCGCGACCGGCGGGTACAGCACCTCGCGCAGGTGCGTGACCAGCGGCGGGAGCGGGTCGGCGAAGTAGCGGTAGCTGCCCTCGCCGAAGCTGTGCCGGGCCATCACGACGGTGCTGCGGAAGCGCTCGTCGTCGTCGAACATCGCGGCGGTCTCCGCGCACTCGTCCGGCGTCAGCAGGGGTGTGAGGGCGACGCCGTCGGCGTCGAGGCGCGCCTCCAGCGCGGTCCAGTCGGGTGTGTGCACCGCCCCAGCATCGCCGCGGCCCGTCGGGCCCGCTGGCGGGAATCCGACGGCAGGATGGGCCCATGGCCCTCCTCGACGCCCTGACCGACGTGCCCGGACTGCGGGTGGGCCACGCCGCCCTGGCCGGGCCGGGGGCGCTCAGCGGCACGACCGTCGTGCTCGCGCCGCCGGAGGGCGCGTTCGCCGGGGTCGACGTGCGCGGCGCCGCGCCCGGCACCCGCGAGACCGACCTGCTGCACCCCGGCGCCACCGTGCAGCGCGTGCACGCGGTCGTGCTGTCCGGGGGCAGCGCCTACGGGCTGGCCGCGGCGCACGGCGTCGTGGAGCGGCTGGAGGCCGCGGGCACCGGGTTCGCCGTGCCCGGCGGGGTGGTGCCGATCGTGCCCGCCGCCGTCGTGTTCGACCTGGGCCGCGGGGGCGACTTCTCCGCGCGCCCCGGCGCCGCGACGGGCGCGGCGGCGTTCGACGCGGCCTCCGACGGCCCGGTGGAGCAGGGTGTCGTCGGGGCCGGGACGGGGGCGGTGGCCGGCGGGCTCAAGGGCGGGATCGGCACCGCGAGCACCGCACTCGCCGGCGGGGCGGTGGTGGCGGCGCTCGTCGTCGTCAACGCGGTGGGGTCGGCGGTGGACCTGCGCACGGGGCGGCTGCTCGGCCCCGGCCCGGACCTCGACGTGGGTCCGGACGCGCTCGCCGAGCTGCGCGCGCTCGCCGTACCGGGCCCGCCCGCCGCGGGCACGGCCACGACGCTGGCCGTGGTCGCCACCGACCTCGCCCTGGACAAGGCGGGCTGCGGCCGCCTCGCCACGATGGGCCACGACGGGATGGCCCGCGCGCTGTCGCCGGTGCACACCGCGATGGACGGCGACGTCGTGTTCGGCCTGTCCACCGCCGCCCGGCCCGCCCCCGAGCTGCCCGAGCTCGTGGCCCTGCACGCGGCGGCCGCGGAGGTGGTGGCGCGGGCGATCGCGAACGCGGTGCTCGCCGCCCGCCCGGTGGGCGGGTGGCGGAGCTACCGCGATGTGGTCGGGCGGGCCTGAGCGGGGCTCAGCCGCCTGCGAACGGCGGCAGGACGTCGAGGACGGCGTCGGGGCCCAGCGGGACGGCCTGGTCGCGCACGGCGACCTCGTCGAGCAGGAAGCTGCACCGCGCCAGCACCACGGCGAACTCCGGGCCGTGCTGGGCCCGGAGCGCGTCGAGGGCGGCGGCGACGGTGGAGCCCGTCGGGAGCTGGACCTTCTCGGCCTCGGTGCCCGCGGCGGCCCGGGCGGCCGCGAAGTAGCGCACCGTGACGGTGGTGGTGGTCATGGTGTCCATCCTCCTAGCCCCCGATCGCGCTCATCGGACGGTCCGGCTGCAGGAAGCCCGGGTCGTCGATGCCGTGGCCGGCGAGCTTGCCCCACATGGCGTCGCGCCAGGACCCGGCGATCTCGGCGTCGGAGCAGCCGCCGCGGAGCATCGCGCGCAGGTCGGTCTCGGTGCGGGCGAACAGGCACGAGCGGACCTGGCCGTCGGCGGTGAGGCGGGTGCGGTCGCAGGCGCCGCAGAACGGGCGCGTGACCGAGGCGATGACGCCGACCGCGGCCGGGCCGCCGTCGACGATCCAGCGCTCGGCCGGGGCGCCGCCGCGGGCGACGGAGTCGGGCGTGAGCGTGAACTCGGCCTGCAGCTTCTCCAGGATCTCGCCCGCCGTGACCATCTCGGTGCGCTCCCAGCCGTGCTGGGCGTCGAGCGGCATCTGCTCGATGAAGCGCAGCTCGTAGCCGCCCTCGACGGCGAAGCGCAGCAGGTCGCAGGCCTCGTCGTCGTTGAGGCCGCGCAGCAGCACGGTGTTGATCTTGACGGGGCCGAGACCGGCGGCGCGGGCGGCGGCGAGGCCGTCGAGCACGTCGGAGAGGCGGTCGCGCCGGGTGATGGTGGCGAAGCGCTCGGGGCGCAGCGTGTCCATCGAGACGTTGAGCCGGTTGACGCCCGCGGCCGCCAGCGACTCGGCGCGGCGCGCGAGGCCGATGCCGTTGGTCGTGAGCGAGATGTCGGGGCGCGGCTCCAGCGCGGCCGAGGCCGACACGAGCCCCTCCAGCCCCTTGCGGAGCATCGGCTCGCCGCCGGTGAAGCGCAGCTCCTCGATGCCGAGATCGCGCACGGCGATCCCGATGAGGCGCAGCAGCTCCTCGTCGGTGAGCTGCTCGTCGCGCGGCATCCAGTCCAGGCCCTCGGCGGGCATGCAGTAGGAGCAGCGCAGGTTGCAGCGGTCGGTCAGCGAGATCCGGAGGTCGGTGGCGACCCGCCCGAACGTGTCGATCAGGCGGGCGTCGTCGGGGCGTGCCGGGTCTCGGGTGGTGGCCCTCCGCACAGCGGGGAGGCCGAGCTCGGATGGCGTCACCACACGAGAGTAGCGGCCCCGTCCTCTGGTCCATTCGGCCCATGACCTGCACGGATGTCGCGTTCCGCAGAAGCGGATCGGATGCCCTCAGCGTGCCGCAGGTGCCCGGCTCGACGCCCTCCAAAAGGTGAGCCGGGCCACGCCGCGGTCAGTTGTGGCGGCCGAGCTCCTGCCGGGCGACGGTGCGCAGGTGGACCTCGTCGGGTCCGTCGGCCAGGCGCAGCGCGCGCGCCCAGACGTAGAAGTAGGCCAGCGGGGTGTCGTCGCTCATGCCGGCGCCGCCGTGGACCTGGATGGCGCGGTCGATGACGTCGCAGGCGATCCGCGGGGTGATCACCTTGATCGCCGCGATCTCGGTGGCCGCGCCCTTCGCGCCGAACCGGTCGATCAGCCACGCGGTCTTGTAGACCAGCAGCCGCGCCTGCTCCACCTCGATGCGCGACTGCGCGATCTGCTCGCGCACCACGCCCTGCTCGGACAGCGGACGGCCGAACGCGACGCGGGACTGCGCGCGCCGCACCATGAGGTCGATCGCGCGCTCGGCCATGCCGATCAGGCGCATGCAGTGGTGGATGCGGCCGGGGCCCAGCCGCGCCTGGGCGATGGCGAACCCGCCGCCCTCCTCGCCGAGCAGGTTCGAGACAGGCACGCGGACGTCCTCGAAGACCAGCTCGGAGTGCCCGTGCTGGTCCTGGTAGCCGAACGTCGGCAGGTTGCGCGTGATCGTCAGCCCGGGGGTGTCGCGCGGCACCAGCACCATCGACTGCTGGCGGTGCGTCGCCGCCTCCGTGTCGGTCTTGCCCATGACGATGAAGATCTTGCAGCGCGCGTCGGCGGCGCCGGAGATCCACCACTTGCGCCCCGAGATCACGTACTCGTCGCCCTCGCGGCGGATCGTGGTCTGGACGTTGGTGGCGTCGGAGGAGGCGACGTCGGGCTCGGTCATCGCGAACCCGGACCGGATCTCGCCCGCCAGCAGCGGCTCCAGCCACTCCGCCTTCTGCTCGGGCGTGCCGAACAGGTGCAGCGTCTCCATGTTGCCGGTGTCGGGGGCCTGGCAGTTGATCGCCTCGGGCGCGATCACCGGCGACCAGCCGGACACCTCGGCCACCTGGGCGTACTCGAGGTTGGACAGCCCGGACACGGCGGGCAGGAACAGGTTCCACAGGCCGCGGGCCCGCGCGTCGGCCTTGAGCTCCTCGACCACCGGCGGCAGGTCCCACTCCTGGGGCGTGCCCCGGCGCTCGGCGCGGAAGGCGTCGTAGACGGCCTCGGCGGGGAGCACCTTCTCGTCGAGGAACGCGCGCATGCGCTTCGTGTGGTCGGCGGCGACGGCACTCGGTTCGAAGTCCACGACAGGCATTGCACCACACGACGGGGGTCCCCTGGTCAAACTCGCAACTGCGCCCTTAGTATCCCTGTCGTGCCGCAGTTCAGGATCGCCGACGCCGTCCGTCCCGTCGCCGAGACCCCCCGGAGGAATCCCGTGAAGGTGCGTCTGCTGGCCGTCGGTGCCGCCGTGCTGGTCCTGGCCGGCTGCGGGGGGAGCGCCACCGGCTCCGCACCCGCGGAGCCGGGTCCCGGGGCGCGCACGCTGACGGTGTTCGCCGCCTCGTCGCTCACCGACGTGTTCACCGAGCTCGAGGCGCGGTTCGAGGCCGCCGAACCCGGCGTCGACGTCGTCCTCAACTACGGCGCCTCCTCCGACCTCGCCCAGCAGCTCGTCAACGGCGGGCCGGCCGACGTGTTCGCCTCCGCGAGCACCGCCACGATGACGACGGTCGTCGACGCGGGCCTGCTCGACGGCGAGCCGACGGTGTTCGCGCGGAACCGGCTGGAGATCGTCACCGCGCCGGGCAACCCCGAGGGCATCACCGGCTTCGCCGACCTCGCGCGCCCGGACCTGCAGGTCGTCGTCTGCGCGCCGCAGGTCCCGTGCGGCGCCGCGGTCGAGAAGATCGAGACGGCCACCGGGATCACCCTGGCGCCGGTCAGCGAGGAGCCCGACGTCCGCTCGACGCTGGGCCGGGTCACCACCGGCAACGCCGACGCCGGCCTCGTCTACGTCACCGACGTGGCGTCCGCGGGCGGCGCGGTCGAGGGCATCGCGTTCCCCGAGGCCGACCAGGCCGTCACCGACTACCCGATCGCCGTCCTCGCCTCGGCCCCGCAGGCCGAGCTGGCGCGGGCCTGGACGGCGCTGGTCACCGGCGCCGACGGCCGGGCCGTGCTGGCGGACGCCGGGTTCGTCGGGGCGCCGTGACCACAGCCTCCGCCTCGCGGACCGCGCGCCGTGACGGCCACGACGCCGCGGTCGGCCTGCCCCGGTTCCTGTGGGTCCCGGCCGGGATCGCGTTCGCGCTGATCGCGCTGCCCGTCGTCGGCCTCGTCCTGCGCACCGACCTCACCCGGCTGCCCGAGCTGCTGCTCAGCCGGGCGTCGCTGAGCGCGCTGCGGCTCTCGCTGGTCACCGCGGCCGTGTCGACGCTGCTGTGCATCGCCCTGGGCGGCCCGCTGGCGGTGGTGCTCGCCCGCGGCCGGCTGCCGGGGATGCAGTTCCTGCGCTCGGTCGTCCTGCTGCCGCTGGTGCTCCCGCCCGTCGTCGGCGGGCTGGCGCTGCTCTACCTCGTCGGCCGGACCGG
Organism: Pseudonocardia broussonetiae; assembly: GCF_013155125.1. Classification (NCBI taxonomy): domain Bacteria; kingdom Bacillati; phylum Actinomycetota; class Actinomycetes; order Pseudonocardiales; family Pseudonocardiaceae; genus Pseudonocardia; species Pseudonocardia broussonetiae. The sequence goes on from NZ_CP053564.1 coordinate 2,207,951, forward strand.
GCTCGTCGGGCAGGGGCTGGAGCTGGCGTTCGGGATCACGGTGCCGTTCACGACGGGCGCGGTGGTGCTCGCGCAGACGTTCGTGGCGCTGCCGTTCCTCGTCGTCAGCCTGGAGGGGGCGCTGCGCACGGCCGGGCAGCGCTACGAGTCGGTGGCCGCCACGCTCGGGGCCTCGCCGTGGCTGGCGTTCAGGCGGGTCACGGTGCCGCTGGTGCTGCCCGGGCTGCTGTCGGGCGCGGTGCTGGCGTTCGCCCGGTGCCTCGGCGAGTTCGGGGCGACGATCGCCTTCGCCGGCAGCCTGGAGGGCACCACGCGGACGCTGCCGCTGCTCGTCTACCTCGCCCGCGAGTCCGACGTCGACGCCGCCGTGGCGCTGTCGCTGCTGCTCGTCGTCGTCGCGGTCGTGGTGATCGCGGTGGCGCGGCCGCGGGCGGTGCTGTCATGAGGTGGCTGTCATGAGCACCGGCGTCGAGGCGTGCTTCGTCGTCCGCCGTCCCGCGTTCACCCTCGACGTGGCGCTGTCGGCCGCGCCCGGCGAGGTGCTGGCGGTGCTCGGACCCAACGGCGCGGGCAAGTCGACGCTGCTCGGCGTCCTGGCGGGCCTGCTGCGCCCCGACGAGGGCTCGGTGCGGGTGGGAGAGCGGGTCGTCACCGACACCGCGGCGGGCGTGCACGTGCCGCCGCACCTGCGCGGGGTCGGCCTGCTCGCCCAGCAGGCGCTGCTGTTCCCGCACCTCACCGCGCGCGACAACATCGCCTTCGGCCCCCGCGCCCACGGCGTGCCGCGCCGGGAGGCCCGGGCGCGGGCGGACGAGCTGCTCGCGGGCGTCGACGCGACCGCGCTCGGCGACCGCAGGCCGTCGCAGATGTCGGGGGGCCAGCAGCAGCGGGTCGCGCTGGCCCGCGCACTGGCCCCCGAGCCCGGGCTCCTGCTGCTCGACGAGCCGCTGGCCGCGCTCGACGTCGACGCCACCCCGGCGATGCGCGGGCTCCTCCGGCGCGTCATCCGCGAGGCGAAGCAGACCGCCGTGCTCGTCACGCACTCCGCGCTCGACGCCCTGGTCCTGGCCGACCGGGTCGTCGTGCTCACCGCCGGGCGGGTCGTCGAGGAGGGCCCGGTGCGGGAGGTGCTGGCCCGCCCGCGCAGCGCCTTCACCGCGCGGATCGCCGGCCTGGACCTCGTGCCGGGCGTCCGCGACGGGGCCGGCCTGCGCACCCCCGACGGCCTGCTGGTCTCGGGCCGGGCCGAGGGCGTGGAGCCCGGGGAGGCGGCGGTGGCGGTGTTCCCGCCGTCGGCCGTGGCCGTCCACGCGACCCGCCCCACCGGCAGCCCGCGCAACGTGCTGCCGGTGCGCCTGGCCGCCATCGAGCCCCGCGGGGACGTGGTGCGGCTGCGGGCGGGTGCGGTGCCGGGGGGGCCGGTGTGGGTCGAGGGGCTGGCCGCCGACGTCACGCCGGCGGCGGTCGCGGACCTGGCCGTGGAGCCGGGCGACGACCTGTGGTTCGCGGTGAAGGCCACGGAGGTGGCGATCCACGCGGCGGGGTGAGGTGGTTGCCTGCCTGGGCTCCGGCTCCGGCTCCGGCTCCGGCTCCGGCTCCGGCTGCGGCTGCGGGAGCGGGAGCGGCGCGGGGGCGGGCCCGGCGGCGGGGTCGGGCTCGGCGGCGGGGTCGGGCCCGGCGGCTGGGTCGGGCCCGGCGGCTCGGTCGGGCTCGGCGGCGGGGTCGCCGCGAAGATCGCCGGGAAGGTGCCGCCACGGTCGTCCGCACGACCGTCACGTCGCGCTCCCGCCGATCACCGGCCTGGCACCGCCAGGAATGTGACACCAGCGCCCCCGCGACGACCGCCAGGTCGCACTTCCGGCGATCACCGGCCTGCCGCGGCCAGGAATGCGACACCAGCGCCCCGGCGACGACCGCCACGTCACACTTCCGACGATCAAGGGCTCCGGCCGGCGGGGCGGGGCCCGGCGGCCCGCCACTGCGGAGATCGCCGAGGTGGTGCCGTCACGGACGTCCGCGCGGCAGCCACGTCGCACGTCCGCCGCTCACCGGCCGACGGCGCCGCCGGGAACGTGACACCACCGCGGCGACGACCGCCAGGTCACACTCCTGGTGATCATGGGTCCGGCCGGCCGGAGCGCGGCCCGGCGGCGGGTTGGTCGCGAAGATCGGCGAGAACGTGACGTGGCGGTCGTCCGCAGGACCGCCACGTCACACTTCCGACGATCACCGGCCCGCGGCCACCAGGACCGTGACACCACCGCCCCCACGACGACCACCACGTCGCACTCCCGACGATCGGGATCGGGCTAGTGCGCCACGTCGATCACCAACCGCGGCGGGCCGTTGAGCGTGCTCACCCGGAAGCCGGTGCGCTCCCGCACCCCGGCGGCCCACACCAGCACCCGCTCGAAGTCGCCGAGATTCACCAGCTCGGTGACCTGCGAGGTGTCGCCCCCGGCGATCCGGCGGGCCACGGGGTAGGCGGGCTGGGGGTCGCCGAGCTGGGCGTAGGCGCTCGACCCGATCAGCGACACCTGCAGCGCGGCGCCGCCGGCCAGCGGGACCTCCTCGCCCGCGGGGTCGGAGGTGACCGGGAGGTCGGCGTAGGAGATGCGGTAGCCGGGGACGGCGCCGTCGAACTCGAACACGATCCGGTCGACGCCGTCCTGCCCGGCCAGGCGCACGGCCTTCAGCAGGCCGAAGCCGGGGCTGTCGGCGGAGGCCTCGGTGACGAGGTCGGCGGGGTCGGCCGGGGCGGTGGCGGTGGTCGTGTCCGCGGGCGCGGTGGTGGCGGCGACGGGCGCGGTCGACGCCGGCGCGGGCAGCGGCGGGACCGGGGTGGGGGAGGTCGGGGCGCCGGCGCAGCCCGCGGCGAGCAGGAGTCCGGCCAGCGCCAGCGCGGGCGGACGGAGCGTGGTCATCGGGCGGAGCGTAGGGCGTCGCCCCGGTGGAGCGACCGCTCCCGGGCACGTCAACCCAGCGTCACACCATCAGGCACACACGTCACCCGAGCCCCGATCGTGTCACTGTCGGCGACCGCGCGGTGAACGTAGCGTCGCTCCCCGTGACCCGCCTGATCCTGCGCCTCGCCCCCCTGGTGATCGCGCTGCTGTGCCTGACGACGGTGCTCGGCCCGGCCGCGAGCGCCGGCCAGCCCGAGCCCGACGCCGGCTCGGACTACGTCGTGCACGCCCGCACGGTGGCCGAGGCGCGGGCCGCGGCGCGGGCGCTCGGGGTGGAGCCGACGGTGCTGTTCGAGCGCGCGTTCTCCGGCTTCGCCGCGCGGCTCTCGCGGGTGCAGGTGCAGGAGCTGCAGGACCGTCCCGGCGTCATCGGGGTGGAGGAGGACCTGCGGATCACGCCGCTCGAGCCGCGCTCCCGCCGCACCAGCGACGCCCTCACCGAGGGCGTGCAGCGCAACCCGCCGAACTGGGGCCTGGACCGCATCGACCAGCGCGCGCTCCCGCTCGACAACACCTACACGACCCGGGCGACGGGCGCGGGCGTCACGGTCTACGTGCTCGACACCGGCGTCGACGTCACCCACCCGCAGTTCGGGGGCCGCGCGAGCGAGGCCGTCAACACCGTCGACGACATCTCCGGCGACTGCGACGGCCACGGCACCGTGGTGGCCGGCATCGCCGCCGCCCGGGACTACGGCGTGGCGAAGGAGGCGCAGGTGCGGTCGGTCAAGGTCCTCGACTGCTCCGGCGCCGGCACGCTGTCCTCGCTGCTCACGGGCATCGACTGGGTGGCGCGCAACCGCCGGGGCCCGTCGGTCGCCGTGATGTCGTGGAGCTACGGCCCGTCCGACGTCCTGCTCAGCGCCGTCAGCTCGCTCGTCGGCGACGGGGTCTTCGTCGCCTCCTCGGCGGGCAACACCGGGGCGGACGACTGCGGCGTCGCGCCCCGCGCGTCGGACGGGGTGCTCGTCGTCGCCAACTCGACGATCGACGACCAGCGCGCCTCCTCCTCGAGCACCGGCAGCTGCGTCGACCTCTACGCCCCCGGCACCGGCATCGTCTCCAGCGTCCCCGGCGGCGGCACGGCGTCCTACACGGGCACCTCGATGGCCGCACCGCACGCGGCGGGGGTCGCCGCGCTCTACAAGGCGACCTACGGCGACGCCTCGAGCGCCGACGTCGAGCGCTGGCTCGTCGCCAACGCCACCCCCGGCGCGGTACGCGGGGGCGACGACGGCGGGACGGCGAACCGGCTGCTGAGCACCGGCGGCCTCTGACCGTCGGTGGCTTGGGCCGGGGCGGGCCTACGCCGGGCTGAGGACGTCGAACCCGGTGTAGGGGACGAGCGCCTCGGGGATCCGGACCGACCCGTCGGCCTGCTGCCCCTGCTCCAGCAGCGCGACGAGCGTGCGGCCGATCGGGAGCGCGGAGCTGTTGAGCGTGGCCGCGAACCCGCGGGTGCCGTCCTTGGCCTTCGTCCGGATGCCGGCGCGTCGGGCCTGGAACGTCCCGAAGTCCGACGCCGACGCGATCTCGCGGTAGGCCTGCTGGCCGGGCAGCCACACCTCGATGTCGTAGGTGTACTCCGAGGAGAAGCCGATGTCGCCCGCCGCGAGCCGCACGACGCGGTAGGCCAGGCCCAGGCCCTGCAGCACGGCCTCGGCGTGGGTGAGCAGCAGCTCCAGCTCCTCGCGCGAGCGGGCCGGGTCGACGAACCGCACGAGCTCGACCTTGGAGAACTCGTGCACGCGGATCATCCCGCGGGTGTCGCGGCCGTAGGACCCGGCCTCGGAGCGGAAGCACGGGGTGTGCGCGGTGTAGGCGAGCGGGAGGGCCTCGGCGTCGAGGGTCTCCTTGGCGTGCAGGTTCGTGAGCGGCACCTCGGCGGTGGGGATGAGGTAGAGCGCGCGCTCGTCGACGCCGGTGCGGAACAGGTCCTGCTCGAACTTGGGCAGCTGCCCGGTGCCCGTCATCGTGGTGGCGTTGACGAGCGTGGGCACCGAGAACTCGGTGTAGCCGTGCTGCTCGGCGAGGTCGAGGAAGTAGCGGGCGAGCGCGCGCTCGAGCTTCGCGCCCTTCCCCTTGAGCACGACGAACCGCGGGCCGGCGAGCTTGGTGGCGCGCGGGAGGTCGAGGATGCCGAGCCTCTCGCCGAGGTCGACGTGGTCGAGCGGGGCGTCGATCACCGGCGGCTCGCCCCAGCTGCGGACCAGCTCGGCGTCGGCGTCGGAGGTGCCGTCGGGCAGCTCGTCGGCGGGCAGGTTCGGGATGCCGAGCAGCAGGTCCTGCAGCTCCGCCTCCAGCGTCCGGTGCTCCTCCTCCGCCGCGGCGACGACGGCCTTGAGCTCGCGGGCGCGCTCGACCAGCGCGGGGCGCTCCTCTGGGGAGGCGCCCTTCACCGACGTGGCGACGCGCTTGGCCTCCCCGCGCGCGTCGTCGCCCCGGCCGATCGCGGAGTTGCGCGCGGCGAGCAGCTTCTCGAGCGCGGCGACGTCGAGGGAGTGGCCGCGCCGGGCGAGCCGGCGGACGGCGTCGGTGGCGGGATCGAGCAGGACGCGGGGGTCGTGCATCGGACCAGGGTATCGGCGCGGCGCCACCGCCTTCCGGGTGGCGTCTCCCCATCCGGAGGTGGCGACGCGGCGCGTCCCCGTCGCAGGATGTGCGCGAACCACGCCGTCGTGTGAAAGGTCTTCCCGTGTCCCTCGCCCCCGCCGTCCCCTCCTACGCCTCCGGTACGTCGGAGGTCCCGCTGCTCGGCGACACGATCGGCGACAACTTCGACCGCACCGCGCTCGCGCAGCCGGACGTCGACGCGCTGGTCGAGGTCCCGACGGGCCGGAGGTGGACCTACGGGGAGCTGCGCACGGAGGTCGACGCCGTGGCGCTCGGTCTGGTCGCGGCGGGCCTGGAGAAGGGCGACCGCCTCGGGATCTGGGCGCCCAACGTCGCCGAGTGGACGCTCGTCCAGTACGCCACGGCGAAGATCGGCGTGGTGCTGGTCAACATCAACCCGGCGTACCGCACGCACGAGCTCGAGTACGTGCTCAAGCAGGCCGGGATCTCGGTGCTGGTGGCGGCCACCGCGTTCAAGACGTCCGACTACGCGGCGATGATCCAGGAGGTCCGGCCGAACTGCCCCGACCTGCGCCAGGTGGTGCTCATCGGCACCCCCGACTGGGACGCGCTCGTCGAGCCCGGCCGCACCGGCGACGCCGCCGAGCTCGCGCGCCGCCAGGCCGACCTGAGCCCGGACGACCCGATCAACATCCAGTACACCTCGGGCACCACGGGCTTCCCCAAGGGCGCCACGCTGAGCCACCACAACATCCTCAACAACGGCTACAACGTCGGCCGGCTCTGCGGCTACGGCCCCGAGGACCGCGTCTGCATCCCGGTGCCCTTCTACCACTGCTTCGGCATGGTCATGGGCAACCTCGCGTGCACCTCCAACGGCTCGACGATGGTGATCCCCGGCCAGGGCTTCGACCCGAAGGCCACGCTGCACGCGGTGCAGCAGGAGAGGTGCACCTCGCTCTACGGCGTGCCCACGATGTTCATCGCCGAGCTCAACGACCCCACCTTCGGCGACTACGACCTGTCGTCGCTGCGCACCGGGATCATGGCCGGCTCGCCGTGCCCGGTGGAGGTGATGAAGCAGGTCGTCGACCGGATGGGGATGACCGAGGTCTCGATCTGCTACGGCATGACCGAGACGTCGCCGGTGTCGACGCAGACCCGCGTCGACGACTCGCTGGAGCGCCGCGTGGCCACCGTCGGCCGCGTCGGGCCGCACCTGGAGGTCAAGGTCGTCGACCCGGAGACCGGCCTGACCCTGCCCCGCGGGGAGCCCGGCGAGCTGTGCACCCGCGGCTACTCGGTGATGCTGGGCTACTGGAACGAGCCCGACAAGACCGCCGAGTCGATCGACGCGGCCCGCTGGATGCACACCGGCGACATCGGGATCATGGACGACGAGGGCTACCTCAACATCACCGGCCGCATCAAGGACATGGTCATCCGCGGCGGCGAGAACGTGTACCCGCGCGAGATCGAGGAGTTCCTCTACACCCACCCCGACATCCTCGACGCCCAGGTCATCGGCGTGCCCGACGCGAAGTACGGCGAGGAGCTGTGCGCCTGGGTGACGCTGCGCGACGGCGCCGAGGAGCTGACGGTGGAGAAGGTGCGCGAGTTCGCCACCGGCAAGCTCGCCCACTACAAGATCCCGCGCTACGTGATGGTCGTGGACGAGTTCCCGATGACCGTCACGGGCAAGGTCCGCAAGGTCGAGATGCGGGAGAAGAGCGTGGGCCTGCTCGGGCTCGAGGACGCGGCGGCGGTCAGGAACGCCTAGGCGATCCGCACCGAGAGCTCGCGGTAGGTCGGGACGAGGGCGCGGCGGGCGGGTGCCCGCCGCACCACCGTCCACGGCCGCCCGGCGGCCGTGACCGCCTCCAGCAGCGCCCCCAGCTCCGCGCGGGCCAGCGGGGCGCCCAGGCAGAGGTGGCGGCCCGCGCCGAACCACAGCTGGCGGTTCTCGGGCAGGTAGGGGCGGTCGAGGTCGAAACCGCCGGGGGCGGTGTTGGCCGTCCAGGTGAGCAGCACGATCCGCTCCCCGGCGCGTAGCCGCCGCCCGGCCACGGTGACGTCGCGCCGCACCGACCGCCCGATCACCGGGGCGGGCGTGGTGACGCGCAGCCCCTCGCGGACGGCGTCGGGCAGCGCGGCGGGGTCGGCGAGCAGGCGGTGCTGGGCGCCGGTGTCGTGCAGCAGCGCGACCGTCCGCCCCATCGCCGACGCCGCGGTCTCCGTGCCCGCCACCATCAGCAGCGCCGAGAGCCCGGTGGTCTCCCGCAGCCCGAGGCCGAGCGCGCGGCAGCGGCCCAGCAGCGTCTCCGGGCCGGCGTGCGCCCACGCGTCGGGGACGCCGCGGGTGAGGTCGTCGACGATCGCCTTCGCCCCGGCCACCGCGGCGGGCGTCAGCGTGGTGTCGGCGGCGCTGCCCAGCGCCGTCGCGGCCAGGCGCTCGCCGGTGGCGAACAGCGCGCGGGCGCGGTCGTCGTCGAGGTCGCCCAGGCCGAGCAGCGAGGCGAGCATCCGCCCGACCAGCACGCGGGCGAGGTCGGCGACGTCGACCGTCTCCCCGGCCGCGAGCGCCTCCCGCGCCTGCGCGAGGCGCTGCGACCACGCGCCCCGGACCAGCGCCGCGGCCGTCGCCTCGGTGAACAGGTCGCGCGCGCGGGTGCGCAGGTCGTGGTGGCCGGCGCCGTCGAACAAGTCGTAGACCCAGTCGCCCAGCACCTGCGCCCACAGGTGCCCGACGCCGCCCTCGCCGAGCAGGGTGAACGAGCGGTGGTCGGTGAGCACCTCGCGGGCGACCAGCGGGTCGGCGCTGACCCAGCCCAGCCGCGGGACGCGGCGGAGGGGGACGGCCGCGCGCCCGCCGAGCAGGAGCGCGGCCAGCGCGGGCCGGGCGGCGAGCAGCAGCCGCCACTCGTGCCGGGTCGCGGCGTCGGGGTGCATCCGGGCATCCTCGCGGCCGCTGCACGGACGGGTGCCGCCGGGCTAAGCTGGTGCGACGCGTCCCGGTGTCGGCAGGTGGGCCCAGAAGGCGGCCCAGGCATCAGGGCGCGTTCGTCGTGCGGTCGCGAGGACGCGGGGCACGAGGACCGACGATCGAGGAACGGGTGAGACCAGGTGCCGAGCGGCAGGGTCAAGTGGTACGACGCCGGCAAGGGATTCGGTTTCCTCGCCCAGGACGGCGGCGAGGACGTCTACGTCCGCAAGGCGGCGCTGCCCGCCGGGGTGGAGGCCCTCAAGCCGGGCCAGCGCGTCGAGTTCGGGATGGCCGAGGGACGACGCGGCCCGCAGGCGCTGCAGGTGAAGCTGGTGGACTCCCCGCCGTCGGTGGTGGAGGCCACGCGCCGCCCCGCCGAGGACCTGCACAGCCTGATCGAGGACATGATCCGGCTGCTGGACACCAAGGTGCAGCCCGACCTGCGGCGCGGCCGCTACCCGGAGCGGAAGACGGCGAAGCTGGCGGCCGAGGTCGTCCGCGCGGTGGCGCGCGACCTCGACGGCTCCTGACCCGCGCTCGACCGGATCTCAGCCGGCGACGGTCAGCACCCAGCTCGACCGGATCGGGAACACGACCTCGCCGGTGGCCTCGTCGATCTCCGGGGGCGGCCCGTACTGCTGCACCTGCGCGGTGAGCAGGCGGGCGTCCGCGGGGAGCTCCAGCGCGTAGGACTCCTGCGCCTGCGGGGCGAACACCGTGGTGCGCTCGTCGACCTGCTCGCCCGCGCCGTCGCGGTAGGTGAACACGATCTGCCACGGCGTCTCCGACACCGCGGGCGGCACCGTGACCAGCAGCGCGGTGCCCGGCGGCACCGGCAGCGTGACGGGCGCGGTGGCGTCGTTCGTGCAGGTCACGAAGTCGTCCTCGCAGTACTGGGTGGGCCCGGCGACGGCGCTCTGCGCGCCCGCGGCGAACGTGACGTCCGGCGGGGCCCCGGCGCCGCACGCGGCCAGCAGCGGGGCGGCGAGGGCCAGCGGGACGAGTCGGCGGAGCACGGGCCCACCCTACGGACGGGTGCGGGCCGGCTCCGACCGCGGCGCCAGGAACGGCAGGATGCTGCGCCCGCGCGCGATCAGCGCGGTCTGCACGCCGCCCAGCCCCACCACCGTGGCCGCGACGACGAACCCGAACCCGTACGTGTCGTGCGGCAGCAGCACGCCCAGCGCGCCGCCGAACACCCAGGCGAGCTGCAGCACGGTCTCCGACCGGCCGAACGCCGACGCCCGTGACTCCTCGGGCAGGTCGCGCTGGACCACCGCGTCGAGGCAGACCTTGGCGAGCGCGCTGCAGGTGGAGGCGACCAGCGCGACGACCGCGGCCGTCGCGATCCCCGGCAGCACCGCCGCCACCACGGCCGCGGTGACGGCCACCGCGATGCAGGAGACGATGACCGTGTCGGCCCGGCCGAAGCGCTGCCGCGACCCGGCCGCGTTGCCGGTGAACGAGCCGATGCCGGCCGCCGCGCCCACGATCCCGATGAGGAACAGCTGGCGCGCCGGGTCGTCGCCCGCCTGCGCCCGCACCGTGAAGGCGACGAACAGCGTGAGGAACCCGGTGAGCACGCGCATCGAGCCGTTGCCCCACAGCGCCACGACGACACCGCGGCTGACCGACCGCCGCGGCCCCCGCACGGTGCTGCGCAGCGAAGCGGGCACCTCGCCGGCCGTCGACTCCACCCAGCGCGGGATCCGCAGGCACAGCAGCATCCCGGCCACGGCGATCGCGGCGGTGAAGAACAGCGCCCCCGGCGAGCCGAACAGCGCGGCGATCCCCGCGGCGATCCCGCCGAACACGCCGCCGGAGACGAGCCCGAACGTGGTGATCCGGGAGTTCGTGGTGGCCAGGGTGATCGTCGCGGGCAGCACCCGGGGCGTGACGGCCGCCTTGAGCACCTGGAACGACTTGCTCAGCACCATCACGCCGAGCGCGGCGGGGTAGAGGCCCCAGTTGTCGTAGTTCAGCGCCATGACGACGGCCAGCACCGCGCGCCCGCCGAACGAGACCGCGAGCGCGGCGCGGCGGCCGCGCTGCAGGCGGTCGAGCAGCGGGCCGATCACCGGGGCGACCACGGCGAACGGCGCCACGGTGATGGCCAGGTAGAGCGCGACGTTGGTGACGCTCTCGGCCTTCGCGGCGGCGAAGAACAGCGTGTTGGCCAGTGCGACGGCCACCGCGGCGTCGACAGCGTAGGTCATCATCGTGGCGTAGGTGAGCGCCGTGAGCCCGGAGCGGTCGGCCCCGTCGGCGGAGGCGGCGCGGTGGAACGCGCGGATGCCGTTGCCGGTGATCTGGCGGCTGCGCAGGGCGGCCACGCGCGTGACGGTGAGCTTGCGCGGCATCCGGACGGTCGTCGGCGGCTCCGCCTTCCCGGTCGTCGGCGCGTCCTCCGCCACCGGCGGCGGCCCGGCCTCGGTCCAGCGCACGTCCTCGCGGGCGTCCGGCGGCGCGGGGGAGACCCAGGTCCGCGACGCCGGGGCGGGCGGCGGCGACCACTGCGGGGGCGGCGGCGGCGTGCGGCGGTGCAGCGCGGGGTCGTAGTCGGGGTCGTCGTGCCAGGGGTAGCGCCGGCGCGGGGCGTAGCGGTCGGCGGGGTCGACCGGGGCGGCCGGGACCGGCGCGGCGGGGCGCGGGGGCGACGCCGGCGGCCGGGAGGACGTGCCGCGGCGGCGGAGGAAGGGGAACCCGCGGCGCGCCACGCGCTCATTCTGACGCATCGACGGCCCCGAGCGGCGGATCAACCGGCGGGCACCAGCCGCACCCGGAACGTCGAGGGCCAGAGCTTGCCCGTGAGCAGCAGCTCGCCTCCGCCGGCGTCCGCGATGCCGTTGAGGACGTCGGTCGCGGCGCGCTGCTCGGGGTCGAGCAGGCCGGAGGCGTCGACGACGGCGGTGACCCGCCCGTCGGCCGGGTCCACCCGCACGATCCGGTCGGTCTGCCAGACGTTCGCGTAGACCTGCCCGTCGACGCACTCGAGCTCGTTGAGCCGCGTCACCGGCACCCCGTCCTGCGTGACGTCGACGGCCCCGGTCTCCGCGAACGTCACCGGGTCGTGGAAGCGCAGGCGGGCGGTGCCGTCGGAGCGGACCAGCCGCCCGTCGTCGCCGGCGCACAGGCCCCAGCCCTCGCCGGCGAGCGGGACCTCGCGGACCCGCGTCAGCGACGCGCGGTCCCACTCGTAGGCGACGCCGTCCTGCCAGGTGAGCTGCCAGATCCGGTCGCCGACGACGGTGATGCCCTCGCCGAACACGTCGTCGGGCAGCGGCGCGGAGCGCAGGACGGCCCCGGTCGACGGGTCCAGCTCGCGCAGCTGCGAGGCGCCGACGAGCCCGGTGCCCTCGTACAGGACGCCGTCGGCGATCTCGAAGCCCTGCGTGAAGGCCGTCGGGTCGTGCGGGACCTCGGCGACCACCTCGGCCCGCAGCACCGGCACCGCGGCGGGCCCGGGGGCCGCCGCGCCGCAGCCCGCCATCGCCAGCACCGCTGCGCAGAGGAGCGCGCGCCCGAGGGTCATGCCCGGCAGGGTGGCACAATCACGGCGGTGAGCGCCGAACCCACCACTCCCGCCCGGCTCGTTCACGCCGTCGAGCTCGCCAGGGCCGCCGCCGTCGAGGACGCCACCGCCGACCTGGGCCGCGCGAGCGCCGAGAGCGCCGTCGGCGAGCACCTCGACGCCGTCGTCGAGGACCCGGGCACGCTCACCCACTACTTCGCCGCCGAGCACGGCGGCTACCGGGGCTGGCGCTGGTCGGTCACGGTCGCGTCGGGCTGGGAGGGCGACCCGGACGAGGGGCCGATCACCGTCTGCGAGGTCGTGCTCCTGCCCGGCCCGGACGCCGTCGTCGCGCCCGCGTGGGTGCCGTGGCACGAGCGGATCCGCCCGGGCGACCTCGGCGTCGGCGACCTGCTCCCCGCCCCCGACGACGACGAGCGCCTCGTGCCCGGCTACCTCGGCCCCGACGACGGCTCGCTCGGCACCGAGATCCTCGTCGAGGTCGGGCTGGGGCGCACCAAGGTGCTCTCGCGCGCCGGTCGCGACGCCGCCGCCGACCGCTGGTACGGCGGGCCGCACGGCCCCGGCGCCGACATGGCGAAGGCCGCCCCCGGCTCGTGCGGCAGCTGCGGGTTCTACCTCTCGCTGGCCGGCTCGATGCGCGGCGCGTTCGGCGTGTGCGGCAACGAGTACGCGCCCGCCGACGGGGCCGTCGTCGCCGTCGGGTTCGGCTGCGGCGCGCACTCCGACGTCGTGGTCGAGGCGGCGTCGCCGGTCGCGGTCGCCGAGCTCGTCTACGACGACGGGGTCGACCTGGAGCCGGTGCCCTCGCCCTCGTGACCGCCCCGTCCGGCGCCGACCCGTTCGGCACCGCCGCTCTCCGGGCCGCCGTCCTCGACGCCTGGGCGTCCTCGCCCACGCGCTTCCGCGAGGACGCGAACGTCGAGGAGGACCTGCGCCTGGGCGGCTACGCCGACGCGTGGTTCGTCGAGCTGGCCCAGAACGCCGCCGACGCCGCCCGCGCGGCCGGCGGGCCCGGCCGGATCGCGGTGTCGGTCGTCGACGGTGAGCTGCGCGTCGCCAACACCGGCGCCCCGCTGGACGCGGCGGGCGTCGCCGCGCTGGCGTCGCTGCGGGCCTCGGCCAAGCGCGACGCCGACGCGGTGGGCCGGTTCGGCGTCGGGTTCGCGGCGGTCCTCGCCGTCACCGACGCGCCGCAGGTCGTGTCCACGACGGGCGGGGTCGCGTTCTCCGCGGCCCGCACCGCCGACGCGGTCGCCGGCCTGCCGGGTGCGGCCGCCGAGCTCGCGCGCCGCGACGAGCCGCCGGTGCTGCGCCTGGTCTGGCCCGTCGACGGGGCGCCGGACACCGGGTTCGACACCGAGGTCCGGATGCCGCTGCGCCCCGGGCTCGACCCCGCCGCGCTGCTGGCCCGCGCCCGCGCCGACGCCCCCGACCTGCTGCTCGCGCTGCCCGACCTGCAGGAGATCGCCGTCGGCGGCGAGGTGCTGCGCCGGTCGTCCGACGGGCCCGACACGGTCGTCGCGGGGCGGCGCTGGCGCCTCGCGCGCCGCTCCGGGCGCCTCGCCGCGGCGGCCGACGAGGCCGTCGAGCAGCGCGGGCGCCTCGACTGGTCGGCCACGTGGGCGCTCCCGCTCGACGGCGCACTGGGCGAGGACGAGGTCCTGCACGCGCCCACCGCCACCGGCGAGCGCCTCGGGCTGCCCGCGCGGCTGATCGCGACCGTGCCGATGGAGCCCGACCGGCGTCGCGCGCGCACGGGTCCGGGCGCCGACGCCGTGCTGGCCGGGGCCGTCGACGCCTACCTCGACCTGGTCCGCGCCACCCCGCCGGCCGAGCGGGCCGCCCTCGTCCCCGCGCCCGGTTTCCCCCGGTCCCCGCTCGACGGGCGGCTGCGGGAGCTCGTCGTCGACGCCCTGCGGACGGCGGCGTGGCTGCCCGGCGCCGACGGCTCCGAGCTCGTGCCCGCCCGCGCGCGGTGGCTCGACCTGCCCGGCTCCGAGGAGCTGGTCGCACTGCTCGGGTTCGCCGACCTGGCCGCGGCCCCGCCGCCCGCGGCGCTGGAGGTGGAGCGGCTGTCCCCGGCCGGGCTGGTGGAGCGGCTCGGCGGGGTGGAGCGGCCGCCGTCGTGGTGGCGGGGGCTGTACGCCGCGCTCGAGCCCCTGGCCGGCGCCGTCCCCGGCCTGGCCGACGACCTGCGCGCGCTGCCCGTCCCGCTCGCCGACGGCCGCGTCGCGCACGGCCCGCCGACCGTCCTGCTGCCCGCGGGCGCCGATCTCTCCGCGTCGCTGTTCTCCGTGTCGCTGCCGGGCCTGCACCTCGCGCACCCGGACGCGGTCCACCCGCTGCTCGTGCGCCTGGGCGCCCGGGAGGCCGACGCCCGCGCACTGCTGGAGCACCCGGCGCTGCTCGCGGCCGTCGAGGGCTCGCTCGACGACGCCGACGCGGGGCTCGACGTCCGCCCGCTGGCCGAGGCGGTGCTCGCACTGGTGGAACGGGTCGGCAGCGCCCCCGACGGCTACGGCGCGCTGGCCCTGCCCGCCGACGACGGCCTCCCGGCCCGGGCCGACGAGCTCATGCTGCCCGACGCCGCGCTCGCGCCGCTGCTCGGCGACGACCCGCCCCTGGGCGTCGTCGACGCGCCGTGGGCCGACCGGGCCGCGCTCGTCGCCGTCGGGGTGGTGGACGGGTTCGCGGTCGTCGTCGACGAGGAGCCGACCGGCCCCGACCACGACCTCGACGACCAGGAGCGCTGGTGGGACGCGCAGCCGGAGCCGCCGCGACGGGTGGTGGCCGTGCGCGACCTCGACCTCGTCGCCGACGACGCCTGGCCCGCCGCCCTCGCCCTCCTCGGCTCCGTGCGCGAGACCCGCGAGGCGCTGCGGGAGGGCTACACGCCCTGGTGGCTGGCCCGGCACGTGCGGCTGGGCGGGCGGCGGGCCGACCACTGGCGGCTGCCCTCGGCGACGGGCATCGCGGCCCTCTACGACCCGTGCGCGGCAACCGTGGCCCCAGCCACGATCGCCACTCACGACCTCGAGCCGTGCGCGGATACGAGTGCCCCGGCACTCGTATCCACTCACGGGTCGGAGGAGGTGTGGCGCGCCGTCGGGGTGCGCGCCGACCTCACCGTCACCGACGCCCGCGGCGCCGCCGACCTCCTCGACCGCCTCGCCGACCCCGCCCGCCACCCGGACGTCGCGCTGGTCGCCGACGCGCACATCGCGCTGACCGACGCCGTCACCGCCGGGCGGGTCGACCCGGCCGACCTCGACGCCCCGGAGCGCGTGCGTGCGCTCGACGGGACGGTCGTGTCCGTCGACGTCGCCGTGGTGCTCGACGCCCCCTGGCCCGCCTCGGTGCTCCCCGCCGGCGAGCTCGTGGCGGGCGGCGACCCCGTCGTGCTGGCCGACCTGCTCGACCTGCCGCTCGCCACCGACGTCGTCGGGGGCACGGTCGAAGGGGCGGGGACGGCGGTGCCGTGGGCCGACGTCGCCGAGGTCGTCGTGGCGTGCCACACGCTCGGCGTCGCCGTCCCGCCGGGCTCGGTGGTCCGCCACGACGAGCTGTGGGTGCAGGTCACCCGGCCCGTCACCGGCCGGTTCCGCGTCCCGGTGTGGCCCGACGGCGTCGGCGGCTGGCACGCCGAGGACCCCCTGCGGGCGCTGCTCGCGCTGCTTGCCGGGTGAAGGACACGTGCTACACAGAGGTGTGACTCTCCAGCGCCGGCCCCGTCGCGTCAGCGTGCTGTCCGTGCACACCTCGCCGCTGGAGCAGCCGGGCACGGGCGACGCGGGCGGGATGAACGTCTACATCGTCGAGACCGCGCGGCGGATGGCGCAGCGGGGCGTCGAGGTGGAGGTCTTCACGCGCGCCACGTCGTCGGAGCACCCGCCGGTGGCGGAGCTCGCGCCCGGCGTGCTCGTCCGCCACATCGCCGCCGGGCCGTTCGAGGGGCTGGGCAAGAACGACCTGCCGAGCCAGCTCTGCGCGTTCACCGCGGGCGTCCTGCGCGCCGAGGCCCGCCACGACCCCGGCCACTACGACGTCGTGCACTCCCACTACTGGCTCTCCGGTCAGGTCGGGTGGCTGGCCCGCGACCGCTGGGGCGTCCCGCTCGTGCACAGCGCGCACACGCTCGCCCGCGTCAAGAACGCCGCCCTGGCCGCGGGCGACGAACCCGAGCCGATGGTCCGCGTCATCGGCGAGGACCAGGTCGTCGCCGAGGCCGACCGGCTGATCGGCAACACCGAGTCCGAGGCCCGCGAGCTGGTCGAGCTCTACGGCGCCGACCCCGGCCGCGTCGTCACGATCCCGCCGGGCGTCGACCTCGACCGGTTCGTCCCCGGCGACCGCGCCGCCGCCCGCCGCGCCCTGGGGATCGCGCCCGGCGCCGTCGTGCTCGCGTTCGTCGGGCGCATCCAGCCGCTCAAGGCCCCCGACGTGCTGCTGCGCGCGGCCGCGGAGATGCTGCGCCGCGACCCGGGCCTGCGCGCCCGGCTCGTCGTCCTGGTGGCGGGCGGGCCGTCGGGCAGCGGGCTGGCCGAGCCGACGTCGCTGCAGCAGCTGGGCGCGAGCCTGGGCATCACCGACGTGCTCCGGTTCCTGCCGCCGCAGCGCGGCGCGGGCCTGGTCGACGTCTACCGCGCGGCCGACCTCGTCGCCGTCCCGAGCCACAACGAGTCGTTCGGGCTCGTCGCGCTGGAGGCGCAGGCGTGCGGCACGCCGGTCGTGGCCGCGCGCGTCGGCGGGCTCCCGGTCGCCGTCGCCGACGGGCGCTCCGGCCTGCTCGTGCCCGGTCACGGCTCGGGGCAGTGGGCCGACGCCCTGCGCGCCGCGCTTCTGCGGCGCGACGTCCTCGGCGCCGCCGCGGTGGGCCACGCGCGCCGCTTCTCCTGGGACCGCACCACCGAGTCGCTGCTCGACACCTACGCGGGTGCGGCAGCCGAGTTCGCCGAGCGCCAGGGGGTGCCGGCGGGGATGATCGCGCTGTGACGCCCGAGATGCCCGAGATCCCGAACAGCCCCGGCAGCGACACCGACGCCGTCATCGCCGCCGCGCTCGCCGACCTCGACGTCGACCACCACCGCCGCGAGCCCGGCCAGTTCCTCGTCACCCTCCCCGGCACCGCCCGCCTGCAGACCCACTGCTGGCTCGTCGTGCGCGACCACGCCGTGTTCGTGCAGGCGTTCGTGTGCCGGCGCCCGGACGAGGAGTTCGAGAACGTCTACCGGTTCCTGCTGCAGCGCAACGCCCGGCTCTACGGCGTGCACTACACACTCGACCGGATCGGCGACATCCACCTCACCGGCCGCATCGCGCTGCACGCCGTCACCCCCGACGAGATCGACCGCCTGCTCGGTCAGGTCCTCGAGGCCGCCGACGGCGACTTCAACACCCTCCTGGAGCTGGGTTTCGCGAGCTCCATCCGCCGCGAGCACGCCTGGCGGTCCGAGCGCGGGGAGTCCACCGCTAACCTCCAGGCCTTCGAGCACCTGTTCCGGTAGCGCTCCCACTCCCCAGGAGACCCCATGACCACCACCGCTCGGCGGGCCGTGCCCGCCACCACCTGGGCGCTGCGCGCCACGGCGGCGCTGTCCGCGCTCGGGGTGCTGTACCAGGGCGTCACCGCGAGCGGGGTGGTCAACTCGGTGAGCGGGGCGTACGGGTCGCACCAGACGGGCGCGATCCTGCTGCACGTCCTCACCGGCCTGATGGTGGTCGCCGCGGCCCTCGACTGGCGCCTCTCCGGCGGCACCCTCGCGCCGGCGGTGCTGTCGTCCGTCGTCTTCGCGTCCACGTTCGTGGAGGCCACGCTCGGCGCGGACACGACGCTCTGGGTGCACGTCCCGCTGGCCATGCTGATCACCGCGGCGACCGTGGTGGTCCTGGTCGGCGCCTGGCGCCGCCCGGCCTGAGGGCCCGTCACCCGATCGTGACCCGGCCCGGCCAACCCGCGAGGGCCGGTCCGCCGTCCCTCCCGTGACACCCCGGAGCGACCGGGGGCACGAGGAGGCGGTGACCGTGGCGCTCTGGCGGCGGTGGACGACCCGGCGGGCGGGACTGGTGCTCGGCGCGGTCGTCGTGGGCCTGGTCCTGCTGGGATCGGTGCTGGTGGCGGTGGGTGGCGGCGACGGCGGGTCGTCGTCCTCGCCGTCCGCGTCGTACGAGACCGCGGAGCCCGCGATCGGGCGGAGCACCGAGGAGTACGCCGGGTCGGCCGACGCCGCCGCGCCGCTCGTGGCCCCGGCGGCGCCCGCGCCGGACGGCGCCACCGGGGCGGGGTCCCAGGGGGTGTCCCAGGGGGTGTCGCAGGGGGTCCCGGTCGGGTCCGTGCAGCGCTCGCTGGTGCGGACCGCGCAGCTCACCGTCGAGGTGGGCGACGCGGCGACCGGCGTGCGGGACGTGCGGGCGGCCGCGGCCGCCGCGGGCGGCTTCGTCGCGGAGGAGAGCGCGGGCGACCGCGGCGGCTGGGTGGTGCTGCGCGTCCCGGCCGACGCGCTGGACGCCGTGCTCGACCGGATCGCGGCGGTCGGGACGGTCACCGACCGCTCGTCGTCGGTCGTCGACGCGACGGAGGAGGTCGTCGACCTCGACGCCCGGGTCGCCAGCCAGCAGGCGAGCGTCGCGCGCGTCCGGGCGCTGCTCGCCGAGGCGACCTCGATCGGCGACGTCGTCGCCATCGAGTCCGAGCTCGCCCGCCGGGAGGCCGACCTCGACTCGCTGACCGGGCGGCTGTCGGCGCTGCGCGACCAGGTCGCGTTCTCGACCGTCACCGTCGACCTGCGCGTCCCCGGGGCGGGCGTCGACGACCCGGTGCCCACCGCCGCCGGCTTCGGCCCCGGGCTCGCCGCCGGCTGGGAGGGGCTGATCGCGCTCGGCACCGCCGCCGGCACCGTGCTCGGCTTCCTGCTGCCGTTCCTGCCGCTGGTCGCGCTGGTCGCGGGACTGGTGTGGCTGGTGGTACGCCGACGCCGCCGGTCGGCCCAGGCGGCGTAACGCCTGCTGGGGGAGTTGCGACAGGGGAATGACGTCCGGGGGGACGTCGCTCGCGACGACGGGAGCCGGGCTCGTGACCGACATGCAGCAGCAGGGGTACCAGGGAGCGGTGCCGCCGCAGCGCGGACCGCGCGACGGGTACGGGCACCCGTACCCGCCCTCGCAGCCGTTCGCCCAGGCGGCCCCGCCGGTGCAGACCCGCACGAAGACGATCATCATCCCGCCGCGCGACGGCCGCGCCGTCACCGCGCTGCGGGTCACCGCCTACGTGCTCACGTCGCTGGCGAGCCTGCTGTTCATCGCCGTCGTGGTCTACGGGGCGGTGCAGCTGAACCGGGCGCAGGCCGCGCTGGAGCAGCTGGGCTCGTCGGTCCCGTCGTTCGAGCTGCCGCCCACGCCCGACGTGCCGCTGCCGCCCGGCTGAGCGCGGGGCGGCGCGGAGTGGCCCGCGCCCGGGAGGGGGAGTCGGAGTCGGGCCACCCCGCGTGGAGCCGCCCTGGAGGGCCGCGCGGTCGGGGGCGCCGCGGAGCCACAGGGCACCGGGCGGCGCGGGGGCACCGCCCGTACGGTCCGGCCGGGTGGGTGACCCGTCCGTCCGACGCCGCCACGATGACAGCGCGTGACGATCAAGGCAACCCTTCCGGGCTACCCAGTTGGTGTCACCTCCGGCCGGTCTAGAGTTGGACGCCCGTCGGAGCAGGTCCGCACGGGCGTGCCCGAGGGAGTGCAGCAATGCCCGTTCGCAGCCCGTTCCCGGACGTCGAGATCCCCGAGGTCCCGCTGTTCGACTTCCTGTTCTCCGACTTCGGCGGCCGCGACGCCGAGCCCGCGCTGATCGACGGGTCCTCCGGTGCGTCGATCTCCTTCGCCGAGCTGCGGGGGATGACCGAGCGGATCGCGGCGGCCCTGGCCGAGCGCGGCATCGTCAAGGGCGACGTCGTCGGCATCTTCTCGCCCAACACGCCGTACTACGCGGCGGTGTTCCACGGCATCCTGCGCGCCAACGCGATCGTGACCAGCGCCAACTCCCTCTACAGCCCCGGCGAGCTCGCCCACCAGCTCAAGGACTCGGGCGCCAAGCTGCTGTTCACGGCGTCGCCGTTCCTGGAGCGCGCGGCCGCGGCCGTCGAGCAGGCGGGGCTGCCCGCCGACTCGATCATCGTGCTGGACGGTGCCGAGGGCTACGCGTCGCTGCGCGACCTGCTCGCGAGCACCGCCGAGGTGCCCGCGGCCGACGTCGTCCCGACCGACACCGCCGTGCTGCCCTACTCCTCGGGCACCACGGGCCTGGCCAAGGGCGTCATCCTCACGCACCGCAACCTCGTCGCGAACCTCGTGCAGATGGACGGGGTCATGAAGGTCGGCCCGGAGACGCGGATCCTCGCGGTCCTGCCGTTCTTCCACATCTACGGCATGACCGTGATGATGAACCACGGCCTGCACCGCAACGCCACCGTCATCACGATGCCGAAGTTCGACCTGCCGGAGTTCCTCCGGATCGTGTCGGAGTACAAGATCCAGCGGCTCTACATCGCCCCGCCGGTGGCGGTGGCGCTGGCCAAGCACCCGATGGTCGACCAGTACGACCTGTCGTGCGTCGACGTCATCTTCTCCGGCGCGGCCCCGCTCGACGCCGAGCTCGGCAACGCGATGGGCAAGCGGCTGGGCTGCACGGTCCTGCAGGGCTACGGGATGACCGAGCTGTCGCCGGTGAGCCACGCGATGCCCGACGACCGCCCCGACCTCGACCTCAACTCCTCGGGCTTCGCGCTGCCCAACATCGAGTGCAAGCTCGTCGACCCGGAGACGGGCGAGGAGGTCGGCCCCGGCGGGCGCGGCGAGCTGTGGGTCAAGGGCCCGAACGTGATGGTCGGCTACCTCAACAACCCCGAGGCCACCGCCGCCACCCTGGACGACGAGGGCTACCTGCACACCGGCGACGTCGCCGAGGTCACCGAGGAGGGCGTCTTCTCGATCGTCGACCGCGTCAAGGAGCTCATCAAGTACAAGGGCTACCAGGTGCCGCCGGCCGAGCTGGAGGCGCTGCTGCTCACCCACCCGAAGATCGCCGACTCGGCCGTCATCGGGGTGAAGGACGCGGAGGGCGAGGAGGTGCCCAAGGCGTTCGTGGTGCTGCAGGACGGCGCCGAGCTCAGCGCCGACGAGGTCATGGCGTTCGTCGCCGAGCGCATCGCCCCGCACAAGAAGGTGCGGGTGGTGGAGTTCATCGACGTCATCCCGAAGTCGGCGTCCGGGAAGATCCTGCGCAAGGACCTCCGCGCTCGGGAAGCCGCCAACGCCTGAGACGGCGGACCAGCCGGAACGGGGCTCTGACCAGCACGAACGCCCGACCACTCCCGCTTCCCCCTCTGTGAGGGACCGGCGGAGTGCCGGGTGATCTGGGGTCATCCACGGGACCGGTACGGAACGCGGAGATGCCCCGGCGTCCACAGTGGAATTGTCACCGTGGACCGCCGGGGCCTCTGCCGTTCCCGCCCTCATCCGTCGAGCAGCGTCGTGATGCGGTCGTTGTAGGCCGAGCGCTGACCGTCCAGACACTTTGCGTAGACCGTCAACAGCACCTTGACGGAGTTCCCCGCGCGCTCGGCTACCTCGGTGGGCGGGACCCCCGCGGCCAACCAGCTCGACAGAGCGGCATGGCGGAGGTCGTACGGACGACGGGCGAGCGGGGACACCTCCTGCGCCGGGCTGAGCCCGATCTGCCGGGCCTCCTCCCACACCCGGGAGTAGACCGAGCCCGGCACGTTCTCTCCCGACTCGACGCCGGAGAACAGCCGGCCGTCCCGCGTCGTCCCGAACTCCGCCAGGTGCGCGCGCAGGATCTCGACGAGCGTGGGCGGGATCGGCACCGGCCGGACCTCCTCCGCCGCGCGACGCTTCAACGGACGCTCGTGGTGACGCTTCCCCCGCGGCGCGTAGTAGCCGGCGCTGACCTCCGAGCGCGATCCCGTGAGCACCAGCTCGCCCCAGCCCGAGGTGGGCAACGTGCAGTCCGCCTCCCGCAGCAACTGGACCTCGCCGGGCCGCAGACCGGCGTAGTAGATGCAGGCGAAGAACGCATGCAGCCGCCGACCACGGTCCCGATCCTGGAGCCGCCGGCCCCTGACGTAGGTCACCGCTGCGAGCAGTTGGCGCGCCTGCGCCGGGTTGACCACCACGCGTGGGTCGACGATCTGCGGCCCGCTGTGGCGCACGACGTGGCGCCGACCGGTGAGCGGGTTGACGTCGATCCACCCCGACGACCGCGCGAACTCCACCGTGCGGTGCAGCACCGCCCGACGCTTGTCCCACGTCAGCGACGTCACCGAGCGCCCTGAGACGGTCTTGCCGAGCGCCGTCAGCAACTCCGAGGCCACGATGTCATCGCCCAGATCGGCGACTGGTCGAGATGCTCGGACCACCCAGCTCGCTGCCGCGGTCTGCGCCGCAGTCAACGGCTCACCACGACGAGGCGGCGGGAGCAGGCGCGTCGACAGCAGCCGCTGCAGAGCCGCCGGATCGGGCGCGTGATCGAGTTGCCGGACGAACAGCGGCACGATCGCGGCCATGCTCGTCACGACGCCCTTACGCGTGTTCGGAGGTGCGCCGCTGGCCCACAACCAGTCGACGTAGCTCGTCGCCACCTCCAGGAGCGTCCGCGCGTTCCGCTTGCGCGCGAGCGACACCGGGAGCCCGCTCTGCACCTCGAACGCCTCACCCGCCCGCTGAGCCCGTTGCAGGTCCGACCGGAACGACTCCGCCAGCGCCTTGGTCGCGTACCACTCCGAGTGCTCCCGCCCCTCGGTCTTCCATCGGACGCCGTACCGACGGCGCGAGGCGTGCTTGACGACGTTCCACACGCTCACGCGGTAGGTCGTCGGCCGCTCGCTCATGCCGCCCGTCCCGGCGCGTCCCGCAGGCCCTCCAGCCAGTCCAGCAGGTCACCCCGCCGCACCCGGAGGTGCCCGTTGGGCAGACGGAAGCAGGGCGGAGCGGTCCGCTTCTCCCGCCACTCGTAGAAGGTGTCCCGAGAGACGCCCCCAAGCAGTTCGAGCACCTGCCGGACACTCAGCAGCTCGTCACGGTCGATCGCCTTCACGCCGCTACCTCCTCGGTTGCCGAACGCTCGTCGGGCAGGTCGCCGGCCAGGGCTTGGGCGGCGGTGTAGTCGGCTTTCCAGCGTTGTCGCTGGGAGATCGCGTGTAGCAGCAGCGCCGGTCTTGTCGGGACGTCCGGGTCGCCGGGCCGGGTCTTCTCCCACTCGAACGGCCCGTCATCCACTGCGTAGCCGGGCCGGACTCCGGCGGTGTGGAGGAGTTGCCGAACGAACGCGGCCCGTTCGGCCTGGTGGTCGTCGAGGGTCTTGCCCGACCACTTGCGCGAAACGAGGACGCGGCGGCCGCCGATGCCCAGGTGTTCGGGGCGGTGGGCCTTGCCCTTGCACTGCCCGGGCACGGCGGTGTGCCGGACCTTCTTGGGCTGGACCCCGTAGAGGAGCCAGATCGGGCACTGCGGGGAGCACGGGGTGCGGTCGAGTTCGGCGACGAGACGGCGGCGGTGCTCGCGTTGCCGAGCGGTCGGGTCCTCGACGAGCCCGGCGGCCTGGGAGACGGACTTGGTGAGGTACTTGGTCAGGTAGCCGATGTGGCGCCCGGCCTCCTCGGTGCCGCCGAGGATGCCCTTGACGTGCACCTGGGCGCCGAACGTGACCGTGTGCCCGGGAGTCAGCAGCACCTCCGGGTCGGTGGCCTCCTCCCAGGTGGGGAGTTCGGCGCCGGTGTCGGGGTCGACGAAGCCGTGGGCGTCGTCGTTCCACACGGGCGCGTGGTCGCCGCAGTAGACCTGCTGGTCGTGCTCGGGCCACCACACCTGGTGGTAGGTCGCGGCGGTGATCGCCCGCAGCTCCGCGCGCGGGATGGTGCCCCTGATCGCGGCGTGGAAGTGCGGCGCCCCGCGCTTCTGGGGCTCGATGGTCCCGAAGTACTGGACCTCCCACCCGACGCAGCGGCGGGTGTTCTGCCAGAACCGATCGACAATCTTGGGGAAGTGGATCGCGTCGCGGGCAGCGCGGCGGTAGTCGTAGCCGTCCGGGTCGAGCGCAGCTCCGTCCCCGTCCACCCGCCCGTAGGAGTCCAGGGTGAGGGTGAGGAAGGTGGAGGGCCGGTACTTGCCGCCGAACACCTGCCCGAGCGTGCGCTTCTCCACCGGCCGCCGGGGCAGGTTCGGAGCGTCCTGCCGTCGCCGGGTCGAGCGCTTCACCGTCGGCCGCTCGGGCGGGTCGAGCGGTTCCAACCGGCCCGTCACGCCGGCCCGGCGCAGCTCTTCGTCGAGGACGGCGACGGTGTCGCGGATGGCCTCGCGCTCGGATTCCTCGTCCTCCTCCTGGTAGACCGCGTGCAGGTCCGCCCGGACCGCCAGCAGCTCCTTCTGGGTCTCGGTCGGTGTGGGTCGGGTGGGGATGGGTTCGTGCTCGAGGTGCCAGCCCTCCCGGCACTGGGTCATCCGGGTGCGGCGGCACTTGTCCGCGCACGGCTTGCAGACGTCATCCCGCCGGGATCCGCAGGGAACGGGGACGACGTCGACCCGCCCGGTGGTCAGGTCGAGCCGGCGCATGGCCAGCGGGCGGACGCAGACGCCGTGGTCTTCGGCGAGCTGCTGGGCGACGTCCCCGGACAGGGACATCAGGGCCTTCTGCGCGCGGGTGAGCTGGTCGTAGTCGACGGTCACCGGTTCGGTGGTGGTCATGCCTGGCCTCCGATCGGTTGCAGCGCCGGAACGGGTGCCGCGAACGGCCCGCCCTGCACGGGGATGGCCAGCGGGGGCGAGGCGGGGGAGTGGACGAAGTGCTCCAGGTCCTTGATGACGTGGTCGGGCACCCAGGCCGAGCGGACCCGGAGGGGTTCGCGGATGCCTTCGCCGAACAGGTAGCCGATCCCGGGTTCGTGTTCGCCGATGCGGTTGGCCCAGGCGCCGCGGTCGTAGGCGTGCTCGCCGAGCACCATCGATACGTGGGACTTGCTCGCCACGCGCAGGCAGATCCGGCGGGGGAACAGCTCGCGGACCGGGACGGTGTCCTTGGTCGGTTCCTGGACGTAGCCGCGGACGGAGTACCCGAGTGCGCGGCCCTGGGTGGTGAGCAGTGCGACGCGTTCGACGATGGCTTCGCGGGTCTTGCGGTCGCCGACGTAGCGGACCAGGGCGCCGATCTCGTCGAACTCGACCAGCTCCAACGGAAACTCCCGACTGATCGGGACGACCCGCTTGTGGGTGGAGAACTGCTCCTTGCGGGCGGTCATGCCGTCGATCAGGTCGTCCAGCAGCGCCAACGCGTCCTTCGACGTGGAGGCGTAGCGGTGGAATACCCG
This sequence comes from Pseudonocardia broussonetiae, assembly GCF_013155125.1. NCBI lineage: Bacteria > Bacillati > Actinomycetota > Actinomycetes > Pseudonocardiales > Pseudonocardiaceae > Pseudonocardia > Pseudonocardia broussonetiae. The sequence continues at coordinate 2,233,370 of NZ_CP053564.1, forward strand.
CCGGCCGTAGGCCAGCTCCATGCCCTTGGGGTCGATGCCGGAGACGCGGACCAGGCCGTCGCGGATGGCCGGGGCCAGGGAGATGATCGGAGCCCAGGTGAAGGAGTTTTTGCCCGCGCCGGTGGAGCCGGCGACGAGGGTGTGGCTGCCTTCGATGGCCTGGAACCAGTCGGTGCCGTACTCGCTGCGCCCGGACCACACGCGGCGGAAGTCGACGTGTTCGCCGCGGACCCAGGTCAGGTTCCCGAGGTGTTGGCACGGGACGACCGAGGCGAGGCGGTCGTGGCGCTGGAAGTCGATCGACACCAGGTCCGGTCCGAGCTCGCGAACCTGGCAGCGAGCGACCCCGCGGGCGACGGCCAGTGAGCGGGCGGCGAGGTCGAAGTCCTCCGGGGTCTGCCCGGGCACGAGCCGTACCCGCACTTCGTCCCAGGACCCGCCCGAGCGGACCCCGACCACGCGGGGTGTGCGGCCCGCGCCGGGCTTCACCTTCGGCTGGACCGCGGACCGCCGGAACGGGTTGACCTGGACGTGCACGCCGGGATCGCGGTCGGCGACGGTCAGCCCGCAGGCTCGCAGCCAGCCGGGCATCTTCCGGGCGTAGAGCACCCACCGCAGCCACCAGGCCCGCAGGTGCCGACCGGCCCAAGGCTCGAAAGAGTCGCGGCCGAGCTGCCACCACCCGAGCAAGCCGAGCCCGATGACCGCGGCGGTGATGGCGAGCGAGGGCCAGCCCAGCAGGTAGCACCAGGCCGCTGCAACGGCGGTGCTGACACTGGTCCGCCAGTGCTTCACGACTTGGCGTCCTGCCCACAAGACGCCCTTGACGATCAGCCAGAGCGTCACGAACACGACGGCGATCGCGGCCAGGGCTTCCAGGAGCTGGGTCAACCAGCGCCCGACCTTGTGCAGCACCCACAGCCCACCCCCGGCCACGAGGGCGACCAGAACGATCTGCGCGGTACTCATCACGCCACCTCCCCAGCGACAGGGGCGGACCATCGCTGGTGCGCGGCCTGCCGGGTAACGCCGAGTCGGGCGGCGATCTCGCCCCAGGAGTAGCCGGCCTCTCGGAGCCCGGTCACGGCGTCGCTGATGGCGGCGTCAAGTTCCACGGAGAGGGCGGCGAGGTCGGGCAGAGCGTCCACGTCACCGGCAGCGATCCGACGGCCGGCGGCTCGGATGACCCGACGGCCGAACGCGGCGAACTCCGAGTTCTCCACCACCCGCGCCGTTCGTCCATTCGTCAAGGTGGCGTTAACGCGGGATCGGGTCCGGGCGCTCACGCAGCCACCGCCCCAGTCGGCCCGATCAGTGGACGCTGCCCGAGGAACAGGGCCGTCCGCTCGTCCGGGGTGAGGCCGGCTGTGATGCCCCAGCGCCGGGCCGGGCTCTCGGACGCCATGACGTCGGCGAGGCACGGCACCCGGACCGGGCACCCCGTGCAGATCCGGCGGGCCGCGGTGACGGCCGGTCCTGTGGGGGTCAGGTCGAGCGGGTAGAAGGTCTCCGGGTCGGCGGCGGCGCAGGCCGCGAGCTGGCGCCAGTCCCATCCGGCGAGGTCGGCGAGGTGGACCGGGGCGGTCATGCCGTCACCCCCAGCTCGGCCCAGTTGGACAGCGCTCCGGCGGCGTCGGAGGTTGGCCGGTGGTCGGTGCGGGCGCGCCAGTCCGCGGCGGTGTCGCGCCAGAACCGGGACCGTTCCTGCTGCCTGTGCCCGGCCGCCAGGGCCGCCTTGCCGTGTAGCCGGTCGAATCCGGCGCGGTAGGTCCAGCGGGCCAGGACCCGCCACCACGCCGCCCGCCGGGCACAGACCCGCGCCAGGGCGAGCGCGCGGTGGGCGTGCTCGACGTTGCTGGTGTGCGGCATCCGGGCCGCGAGGTCGTAGGCGTCGTCCAGCTCGGCCAGGGCGGTGACGATGTGGGCCGGGATGTCCGGGACGACTCGCGTCGCCGCCGAGTCAGCGGGTGGGGCGATCAGGGGTGTGCGCATCTAAGGTCGGTGTCCTTCCGGGACTCGGTTCCTTGCCAGGGGTTGGGCTCGTGGAAGGTCAGGAGGGGAGCCCGGTTGCAGCCGCGGCTCCCCTCCGCCATGTCGCTCAGGCGGCCTCCCCGGTGTGCGCGCGGGGCGTCGGCTTACCCGCGCCGGCCTGTTGCGGGGCGCGCATCGCCGAGGCCCGAAAGCTGTAGGCGATACGGGTCCGGCCGCCGTTCTCGTTGAGATAGGGCGTGACGGTGAGCCCGTCGAACTCCACCGGACGGAACGGCATCCCCGCGATCGCCTCCGGCGGGACCGGCTGATGCGGGGCGGCGATCTTCACGGTGACCGTCTTGGCGTCCTTACGGGCGTCCGGGTCGGGGTCGAGCACCGACACCGACCACACCAACTGGCCGGTCTCCTTGTCGGTGGCCTGCACCGGCCGCTCTCGGGTCGAGCGCTCGAAGTCCCGGACCGGCTCGACCTCCCCGACGACGTAGGCGCCGTGCGGGAACACGTCCCCGTGGTTGACCTTGAACTTGCCGTTGATCGCCATTGCGCCTCCTGAGTGTGCGGCAGGCTGTCTGGCCTATGCCACTTACCACTATAAGTGGCATAGGCCACTGAGGCAATGGGGGTGTGGATGACTTGCCCACGGCCGGGGCTACCGGGCCAGCGGGTACTCCTGGCGGAAGGCCCAATGATCGGGTGGGTAGGTGGCCTCGTCGAACTGGATCGGCTGGTCCGAGCTGCCGTAGGCGGTCAGTCGGTAGACCAGGACGGCGGCCGGGCGGGGGAGTTCGAGCAGTCGACGTTCCTCGGCCGTTGCCAGGCGCGCCGCAACCTGGTCCCGGGCGTACTCGGAGTCGCGGCCGGTCACCTCGGCGATGTACTTGCCCGTCCCGCCCAGCAGCCGTTCCGGGTGCAGCAGCCGCGGGGCCGGCCCGGCGAGCTGAGGGGCGAACCACGATGTCGACAGCTCGATCGGTCGGCCGCCCTCACCGCGCAGCAGACGAGTGCGGCGGATGACCTCGCTGCCGGTCGGGAGCTGTAGCGCCTCGACGACGTGATCGGCGCCGGTCACGATGTCGGTGGCGAGGAACTCGACGGACTCGGCCGCCCCGTACATCGTGCCCAGGTCGCGGCCCCGCTCGTAGCGCTCACGCGCCCGGGGAGCGGCCTGACTCGCCCGCACGTAGGTGCCCGACCCCTGCCGGGACTCCACGAGACCCTGAACGCGCAGCGACTCCAGTGCGCGGGCCGCGGTCGGGCGGGCCACGCTCCACCGCACCGCCAGCTCACGCTCCGACGGGACCTCATCACCGGGGTTGAGGTCTCCGCGCACGATCTGGTCGCGGATGTGGCCGGCTATCTGCAGGTACTTCGGGAGCACCTTCTGGATCTCGGGCATCTGCCCCTCGCTGGGCTCATCAACTGTCCTATGCCACTTGCCACTGTAGGCGCCTATCGTTCACTGGAGTTCACGTAGGGTCGCGCAGGTGGGGACCCTCACTGTGGCCGCCGGAGGCGGTGGCGACGCCATCACCGGCGCCGCGATTGCCGGCCGCCACGCCACAGCCGGCCCGCCGATCGTCATGACCTACTCATGGGACCGACTTATGATCGACCCACTCCCCGGACCACGCACCGCCGCCGACTTCACCGGACTGCGCAAGCTCGCTCCGAACGTGCTCGAAGTGGTCGCCACGACCACGCCCATCGGCGGCGCCGGCTCGTCGCTCCCGAGGCTCGCAGCCGAGCTGCCCGCGCGGCTCCTGCTGCTCGATCCGAGCGGGGGAGCGGTCGGCATGGCCCACCAGATCGTGGCAGCGGTCGAGTACTTCCAGCTCGACGACGTAGACCTGATCGACGTTGGAGGCGATGCCCTCACCAACGGCGCGGACCTGGGGCTGCGCAGCCCGCTCGCGGATCAGCTGGCACTCGCCGCATGCGTTCGGACTGGAATCCCGACCCGGCTACTCATCGCCGGTGCCGGTCTCGACGGCGAGCTGCCGGCCGCCGTGATTGCGGAGCGCCTGACCCAGCTCGACGCGCAGGACCTTCCCGCGCTTGACGCCGAATCCATCGCCGCCGTCCGCCATGTGTTCGGGTGGCACCCGTCCGAGGCATCTGGGCTGCTTGCCGCGGCCGCCGCGGGACGCCGCGGAAGTGTCGAAGTCCGTGACGCAGGCGATCACGTCGAGATGACAGACGCCACGACGCTTCTGTCCGCGGTCGACGCGAAGCGAGCCGCCGAAGTGACCCCCGCTGCGCAGATACTCGACGCCAAATCGCTTGATGACGCAGAGCGGTCAATCCGCGAAGTCACCGGAATCTCCGAGATTGCGTACGAGACCCAAAAGGCTAAACGGCTGGCCACCGGTCATGCTCACGAGCCCACCGAAGCCGATCTACCCGTCGTTGATCGCTTCGCCGACAGCGCCCGCCTGCACGGAGCAGAGTTCATCAGTGTCCGCCGCCTGTCGGAACTCGTCGGCGCAACGACACTTTCTACGTTTACCGCCCTAACTGATCTGCTCGCGACCAATCGTTCTAAACGGTATGAACCGTCGTTGTATCGAACCACGTAGGCGGTCGCTCTCACGGGTCCAGTAGAGTAGGTCCCTTCAAAGGAGTAGGGGACTGATGCTACAGCCGACGCGGGTAACTGTTTCACGAAAGCTGCGGCCTAAGAGATTGACAGGCGGGGAGCTTTCGGAGCTGATCGCTCTCGCTATTGACGGCGCAAGCCGCGTTATCACGTCAGCCGAGTGGCGAGGTGGAGAACAGACACGCTCTACAGATGTGACCAAGCTAGTGGAGGTCCACCGTCCGCACGACCTGATCAAAATGGACTTGCTGGTGTTCTACCCCGACGACTCCGCTCTTGATTTCGAATTGATCGGAACCTTTGATCAGTCGGCAGAAGCCAGCACTGGAACGGCCCTTGCTCGCGCACATCAGATTGAAAGCCGGTACTCCGCGATTCCGACGCGCCGTGCGGCGCTACTGGTTGCCCGGGCACTGCTCTGGGCCAGCCTCCTTGTAGGAGTCCTAGTCTGTTGGAGCTTGCTCTCCCGGCTGATTGATTTAAATTCGCTCCCATTCCCGGTGTCGGTATCCATCATGGGCATATTTTTGGCTGTGGTTGCAGTAGTTGCTTGGCTAACAGCAAGCAGGGTATGGGAGCTTGCTCCAAGCAGAACATCCGTTATTCCTATCGATTTGTCATGGTTTCGCAATCCAGCAATTATGGTGCCTCTTTTTGGGGCATCAGCAACAGCGGTCACGGCAACGGTTGCAGCCATTACGCTCCTCACGCGCTAACGCTCGCACCCAACGTCGCGGTGTGTGGCGTCGACGAGCTTTAACGCTCGCCGCCACGCTGCGGGTCGTTCGACCGTGGTAGCCCCTGCGCTCCGGGCGACGCCTCCCCTGGCCACCCACCGCGCTTCGGCGGGCGTCACCAGCAGTGCTGCCGAATCTGTCTCTTTAGGATCAAGCGCGCCGCCTCCGGCGGCGCGGGGCCGGCCACGCCGGCCCCGGCACTCGCTCACTACACCTCCGGCCCGTTCGCGGCGCCGTGGCCGCCTACCCGGCCCCACTGCCAGAAGACGAGCGAGCGTGCTCCCAGGACTGATTCAGCGACGAACGACCCGACGAAGCTCATCCAGCGACGGCGCGCCGGACACCCCGTCCGCAGACCGATAGACCCGACACGACAGGTTCGCCGCCGGCGTCGCCTGCTCCGCGAACGGATCCACCCCATCGATCAGGACCGTGGGCGACCCAGCGAACGCAGCCGCCGATCCGATCGAGTCCTCAGTGAGCGTGCGGACCATGATCAAGGTGTCGGAGCGCCCGGTATCATCGAGCGCCCGACGCAGACGTTCGTAGGCCGGCGCTTCGTTCGGGCAGTCCGACACAACCAGCAGCTCGACCCGCATAGCCGCAAGTGTGCCTGGCTCAGCCCCCCGAGGGGCAGCCGGTGAACGCTTTAGTCGTTGCGGCCCATCCGGATCAGATTGCCGCTCGGATCCTTCACGTTGAACTCGACCATCCCCCATGGCTCGATCACGACGTCGCTCACCGGCAGGCCCTGCTCCTTCCACTGCCGATTCCACTCGACGGGATCAGCGACGTGCACGTAGCAGGCTGCGGCGTTGCGCTCCGGGTCCAGATCCGCCCGCAGATCCAGGTGCAGGATCTCGGCCTCCCCGTGCATGACGAAGGCGTACTCGGGGCTGTACTCATCGACGCGCAGCCCGGCCCGAGTCCAGAACTCGCGAGCGGCGGCCATGTCGTGCACAGCAAAGATTGGAGTGATCGCAGGACGGGCGACGACGCGGCCGGCCATGTTGTGGAGGCAGCTACCGCACACGGCGATCTCGGGGTGCAGTCCCAACCTCGAGACGTCTTCCGCAGGCCGGGGTTCGCCGCAGCAACCGCATGCCACGGTGGTCGGGCCCACTTCGTCGGTCATGGCGCCCCCTCGGCCTCGCCGTGAGCGTAGCGGGAGCACCTCGGCGGGCAGGCTGACTTCACAGACGAGCCGCGCGGCACAGCTCCACGAGACTCGTCAGTCGTCGGACGCGTGGACCCTGCGCCACCGCCGGCTCGCCGAGCGCTCTTCGCGTACGAACTCCTCGGCCCGCGCTGCCGCCCGCCGCAGATGATCAGCCCGAGTCGGATCGGGATGGGCATCGGCTCGCTCGCGCAGGAGCTTGGCTAAGCGCTCGGAAGTGCGGGCCACCTCGTCGGCAAGCCGAGCGACATCGCCGGCGAGCTCCTGGGATGTGCGCCGAACCTCACTGGACGAGGTCACCAGCTCGGGACCCCCACTGAGGCCACGAGTAGTCACGGTGCCTCCCCGGATCTCGCCTGAACCTCTGCCCAGACCGTCTTCCCTCCCGGTAAGACGACGTAGCCCCAGTTGCGACTCAGTGCGGCCACCAGTCGCAACCCGCAGGCCGGTTCATGCTCCGACATGGACAGTCTGAGCCGGGGAATGTCGGGTGAGAAGTCGATGACGCGGATCACCGCGACCTCGCCGTCATGCCCGACGTGGACCTCGCCCGGCGTGCCCGCATGCTCGATGACGTTGGTGACCAGCTCGTTCAGGACGAACATCACGTCATCCCGGTCTCTCGGAGCGACGCCCCACTGGTTCAGCGCTGAGGTGAGGTGTCTTCGGATCCCCGCGGGCGCGGTGATCTGAGGTTCGAACCGCCACGACGCTTCAGCCACCTGTACCCGGGCTCCCTGCGTCGGCTGTTGGTCGATAGCTCATCCATGCGTGCCCGGTGAGAATCGCATCAAACTCTGGCCTGCAGATCATGCGGGCTCCGCCCGCGCCCGGCACCGCTCGGAGATCGGGGGAGTGCGGCGGGGTGGTGATCTCGCCGCGGCACGCCGAGACGGCTACCGGGTCGAGGGGCGGGGCACAAGGCGGGAAGACGTGCCTTGCACCCCGCCCCTCGACCCGGAAGGGTTCCACCCGCGCCGCGACGAGATCACCACCAGCATCCGGCGTGCAGGAAGGTCGTAGAGCGTTTCCCGCACCGTCTACGGGACCGGCACGTAACGACCACCGGCAGCGACATGATCAAAATCAGCGCTGTCGCAGGTCGAGGGCCGTGTGTCGCCGAGGCCCGCGGTTCCTGCGCAAGGACCTGCGGGCGCGGGAGGCGGCCACCGCCTGAGGCGGACCGGCCCCGGCGTCCACGGTGGAACTGCCACCGTGGCCCGCCGGGGCCTCTGCCGCTCCGTCCCGGCAGCACCCGCGCGACGTTCGACGGGTCGCGGCGCGCACCGGTCAGACCGGCCGGCGTGGCGCCCCGGCTGCGGCGAGGACCGCCGTTGCGGCGGCGGCGGCCCGACGTGCCGCCTCCTCGACCGGCAGCGCACGCAGCTGCGGGGTGTTGACCTCCACGCACCACGGCCCGGTGAAGCCGGCGCGCAGCACGGCGCGGACCAGGCCGACGACGTCGAGGTCGCCCTCTCCGGGCAGCCGGCGCGTGGCGCGGGCGTGGGCGAGGAAGTCCGCGTGCACCCGCGGTCCGTCGTTGAGCTGGACCGCGGCGACCGGCCCCGTCAGCGCGGCGGGTTCTCCGCCGTTGTGGGAGAAGTGCCAGACGTCGATGAGGCTCCCGACGTTCGACGCCTGCACCCTGCCCAGCAGCTCCGCGACGGTGTCCGGGCCCGCGAGGACGGACCACGGGAACGCCTCGACGGCGACCAGCAGGCCGCGCTGTGCGAGGCGGCCTGCCAGCGCATCGAGCCGTGCGGCAGCGGCGTCGAGGTCGAGCGTGCCGTCGCCACGGAACTCGCCCGCGCTGACGTGGCGGCCCCCGAACGCATCGGCCACCGCTTCGACGCGGGCGACGCCGGCATCCAGGTCGACCGGATCTCCATCCAGCGCCCAGCCGCCCAGGAACTCGATCTCGACGACACGCAGACCCGTCTCGGCCAGCACCGCGCGCATGTCCGCGACGTCCAGCCCGGACGAGATCGTGCGGGGCAGGTCGTCGACGTGCAGCCCGATCCCGGTGAACCCCGCCGCCGCGGCCGCCCGGCACCGCTCGGTGAACGGGAACCGGGGTTCCTCGCCGAAGCCGGCGCCGGTCAAGGTGAAGAAGCTCGCGACGAGGTCGTAGCCGCGCCCGGTGTCAGCCACGGTCGGCGGTCACCCCGAGGATGCGCACGAGCCCTCCCGTCCCGGGCCAGCACCACCCGGCTACCGCGGGCCTCGTTCCGCCAGCCTCTCGAGGCACTCCGACGAGGTCAACGATCCGCCCCAGCCCTTCCAGGCAGCGGAACCCGGACCTGCGGGCGCAGGCCCGAGCCGCTACGGCGGGCAGCAGCCGTCCGAGCACGCCTCCGCCGCCGGTCCGGACACCGGCGGCGGGGCGCAGCACAGGTCCCCGCGCCACGCGGCACGGCCCTCCCGCACGGCGAGGACGGCCAGGACCAGACCGGCGACGGGGTCGGCCCACCACCACCCCAGCGCCGCGTCGAGCACCAGGCCGACGAGCACGGCCGCGGACAGGTAGGTGCACAGCAGGGTCTGCTTCGAGTCGGCCACCGCGCTGGCCGACCCGAGTTCCGTCCCCGCCCGGCGCTGCGCCAGCGACAGGAACGGCATCACCACGACGCTCACGGCCACCAGGACGATGCCGACGGTCGAGTGCTCCGCGTCGGCCCCGCCCAGCAGCGCCCGGGCCGACTCGACCGCCACGTAGGCCGCCAGGGCGAAGAACGACCAGGCGATGACCCGCAGAGCCACCCGTTCGCGGCGCCGGGGGTCGGGGCCGGCGAACTGCCAGGCGACGGCCGCCGCGGAGCCGACCTCGATCAGCGAGTCCAGGCCGAACCCGATCAGCGCCACCGACGAGGCGATCGTCCCGGCCGTGAGGGCGACGGCGGCCTCGACCAGGTTGTAGGTGATCGTGCCCGCGACCAGCCACCGGACGCGGCGGCGCAGGACGGCCTGCCGCTCGGCGGTGGGCGCGGCGGCGGTCACGACGCCTGCTCCACCGGGGCCGGCGCGCCGTACGCCGGGCACAGCGCGACCGCGGCCCCGGTCTCCGCGAGCAGCACCTCCGCGCTGCGCAGCACGTCGATCAGCTCGGGGCGGGTGAGCGCGTAGTAGGACTGCCGGCCCTCGGTGCGGGAGTCGACGAGCCGGCAGTCGCGCAGGCACGCGAGGTGCTGGGAGACCGTCGACTGCGCCAGCCCCAGCATCCGGGTCAGGTCGACGACCCGGGCCTCGCCCTCGGCCAGCCGCAGGACGATGGCCAGCCGCGCCGGGTCGGCCAGGGACCGGAACAGCGCCACGGCCGGCACCACGTCGACGGCACCACAACTCATCGTCACGCAGCGATGGTAGCGGCTGAGGACGATGGGAAGCGCGGTCGGGCTCCCGGTGGAACGGTGCAGCCCCCATTCGCTGCGACCGGACACGCAGCGCGTCGCGTTCGCAGCAACCGTGCGCGGAAGTGGCGCATCCTGCGCGGCGGTCGGAGCAATTCGAGCCCGTGGGGCATGAACCCGGGTTGTCGGCGAATCGGCATGGGTATGCCGGGCTGGTCCCATTCGACCCACCGACAGGAATTGACGATGCGCACACGAATCGCCGCCGCGGCAGCAGCACTGGCCACCACCGCGACCATCGGTCTCGCCGGCCCCGCCGTCGCCCAGCCCCCGCCCGCCCAGGAGGGCCTGATCAACGTGAACGTGTCCGACCTCGACGTGCAGGTCCCCATCGCGATCGCCGCCAACATCTGCGACGTCACGGTCGCGGTACTGGTGTCCCAGCTGCAGGACGGGGCGGCGGACTGCACGGCCACCGGTGACGCGGACGCCATCACCACGTCCAGCAGCGGTCCTGCGCCGCGGCAGTCCGGCCTGGTCAACGTCAACCTCAGCGACGTCGCCGTGCAGGTGCCGGTGACCGTGGCGGCCAACGTGTGCGACGTCAGCGTCGCGGTCCTGGTCGACGAGCTGGAGGACGGCTCCGCCCCGTGCGACGCCGACTCCGACGCCAACGCGGTCATCACCCCCGCCTGACGTCCGGCGGCCGCACGACGGCGGACGGCGGGACCGGGATGCGCCACGGCATCCCGGTCCCGCCGCGCGCCCGTGCTCCGATCGCGACGACAGGTGGTCGCAGTGCACGACGGCACCATTGTCGTAATGGGATCACCAGCGGTTCGTCGCCGTCGAGAATGCAGATCTCCTGCAAATGCGCTCGCGCCGCCCGCAATGATCGCGAATCGCTCGTCGTGCCGTTCTTCAGGAAGTGTGGAACGGTTCCATTTCACTCCGGGACGCGGGCGGCGAGGACCGGCTGACCCGGGCCGGTGAGCTCCTGCGCGGTGCCACGCCGCCCGGCGATCGCCATCAGCAGGGACTCGGCGGGCCCCTCGACCACCGGGCCGGTGCCGGCGCTCCAGTCCAGGTCGGTGGCGGCCAGCGCCAGTCCGCGCACGCGCTTCGCCGCTCCGATGGTCGGCGCGGTGCGCGCGAAGTCCAGCGCGACGCGCAGGCGGTCGGCGGGGATCTCACGGGGGAGGCCGAGGGGGCGGCGGATGTCCTGCTGGTGGATGACGCCGTCGGTCAGGGCGATCCGCCCGCCGAACCCGGCCGTGAGGCCCCGGGGCTGCTGGTGGTCCCGGACCAGTGCGAGCAGGTCGTCGGGGCTGCGACCGGCGTACGCCGCGACGCCCGCGCCGTTGACCCGGTCCGGGAGGATCCCGCCCCGGACGAACCGCGCGACGAGGCCGACCGTGCTCAGTTCCTCGTAGCTGAACATGTGCGCCACGACGTCGCGGACGCGCCACCCGGCGCACAGCGACGGCGCGTCCCACTGCGCCGGCGTCAGCGTGGCGAGGAGGTCGGCGAGGTCGGCCCGCTCGTCCCGCGCGAGGGCCATCGCGTCGCCGGTCACGACCGGCCCGCCACGACCGCGCCGAACCCGTCGAGCAGGAACACCCAGCCGCCGCCACCGCGGATCGCGTCGTTGATCGTCCCGCCGCCCACGAGCCGCTCGAAGGAGCCGTGCTCGACGTCGACCACGGTCTCCGCCGGGCCGCTCGCGGTGAACCGGACCTCGATCTCGCTGGCGTGCGCGGGGTCGGGGTCGAACTGCCAGGACCCGTTGATCTGCCAGGTGAGCACCAGCCGGTGCGGGGGGTCCCAGACGAGCACGCGGCCCCAGTCGCACTCCGTCCCGTCCACGCCGCGCTCGTACCAGCGGCCGTCCACGCGGGGCTCCAGGACCACCTCCTCCACCTCGGCCGCGCCGATGTGGAACTGGTGGGGCCACCAGGCGTCGACCTCGCCGGTGAACACCCGGAACGCCTCGTCGATCGGCACCGCGACGGTGGCGCTGTCGGTGATCGGGGGGATCGGGGCCGTCGTGGTCATGGGGTCTCCTGTCGGGGCTCGGGGGGAGGGGTCTCGGCGACCTTCTGGAACCCGGTCAGGGCGTCGGCCCAGACCCCGTCCAGCCAGGCCCGCAGCGCGGTCACCCCGGCCTGGTCGAGGCGGTAGATGCGCCGGGTCCCCTCGGCGTGGCTGTCGACCAGGCCGCCGTCCTTGAGGACGCGCAGGTGCTGGGAGACCGCCGGGCGGCTGATCGGGAGCCGGTCCGCGAGCTGCTGGACCGAGAGCGGCCCGCGGGCGAGCAGCTCGAAGATGGCGCGGCGGGTCGGGTCGCCGAGCAGACCCAGCCCCGCATCTCCGTAAGCCGTCACGAACGGTAAGGCTAGACGTACGGATGCGGTGTGCGCAACGGTCCCGGCCGCCGTGGGGGGCCCGGGCGTCAGGGTCGGTGCGCCGCCACCGCCCGCGCACCCGCCGTGTCGCCGACCGACTCCAGGCCGGTGATCACGCCGTCCACGTCGGCGGCGGGGCGGTTCTGGCTGAGCTTGAACTTCGCGTCGATCCGGTCGATGCGCACCTCGACGCCCACGATCGCCCGCAGCTGGCCGCGCAGGAACTTCTCCGGGGCGTCGTCGACGCTCCACGGGGCGGGCCGACCGGTCTCGTGCAGGTCGGTCAGCCGGCGCACGACCTGCTCCACCCAGTCGACGTCGTCGTGCACCGTGACGGGGCCGCGCACGTGCGCCGTCACGTAGTTCCAGGTCGGGACGACGCGCCCGTGCTCGGCCTTCGAGGCGTACCAGGAGGGGCTGACGTAGGAGTCCGGGCCGCGCACGATCACCAGGGCGGGGAGGCCGTCGGCCCGCGTCCAGTGGTCGTTGTTGCGGGCGAAGTGGCCCAGCAGCACGCCGCGGTCGGGGTCGTGCACGAACGGCAGCATCGTCGCCTCCGGCCCGTCCGGGCCGGCCGTCACCAGGTCGGCGGCGCCGGGGTGGCGGAGCAGTTCCCGCACGTCGTCGTCGGTGGGTGCGAAGTGGGTGGGGACGTACACGCCCCCGACTCTACGAGCGCCGGCCGCGCGAACTGCGCATCCGCCGGCCTCCCGCGTGCGTCCGGACGTGCGCGGGAGGCTGGTCTACCGTCCCCGCGTGCCCACCCCCCGCCCCACCGCGACCCTCGGCGAGGAGCCGGGACCGTGCTGATCGCCCGGTCGGTCGCACTGTTCGTCGTCGCCGCCCTGTTCGAGATCGGCGGGGCGTGGCTGGTGTGGCAGGGCGTCCGCGAGCACCGGGGGTGGGTGTGGATCGGGGCGGGCGTGATCGCGCTCGGCGCCTACGGCTTCGTCGCCACCCTCCAGCCCGACGCCCAGTTCGGCCGGATCCTCGCCGCGTACGGGGGCGTGTTCGTCGCAGGTTCGCTGGCGTGGGGGATGGTCGCCGACGGCTACCGCCCCGACCGCTACGACGTGGTCGGTGCGCTGGTCTGCCTCGCCGGCGTCGCGGTGATCATGTACGCCCCGCGCGGCTGAGCGGCGTCACCCGCCCATGTAGGCCAGCTCGAGCTGGATGTTGTCCGGGTCGCGGAACACGATGACGGAGTAGGGCATCGGCTCCGTCGCGTCGATGACGCCGGAGTGCTCGACCCCCGACTCGTCGAGCCAGGCCGCCCACCGGTCGAGGTCGTCGTGGTGCGCGACGCCGATGGCGAGGTGGTCGAGCCCGGTGCGCGACTCGTGGGCCGTCTCGCCGCCGTTGGCGACGTGGTGGTGCAGGCCGATGGCCAGGCCGTTCTCGGGGTGCATGAGCACGACCGCGTGACCGCTCTCCTCGTTGCCCCAGTGCGGGAACGGCGCCGGGATCCGCTGCAGGCCGAGCACGCGCTCGTACCAGGCGGCACTGGCCTCGACGTCGCGCACGGTCGCGGCGAAGTGGTGGAGCCCGGTGGAGGGGGGAGGGGTCATGTCCGCGACGCTAGTGGCGTGGGTCACGCCGTGGTGACCGCCGGTCGGTGGACGACCCGGTACCAGTGCTCCGTCTCGCCGGGCACCGGCTCCAGCCGCACCGACGGCCCGCCGGGGCGGTGGAACAGGCGCGTCCCGTCGCCGAGCAGGACCGGGGCGACGAACACGAGCACCTCGTCGAGCAGCCCGGCGTCGGCGCACTGCCGGGCGACGTCGGCACCCAGGACGTTGACGTACCGCTCGCCCGCCGCCTCCGACGCCAGCGCGACGGCCTCGTGCAGGTCGGACGAGAACACGACGCCGGGCGGCGGGTCGTCGGGCGGGCGGTGCGTCAGCACGACCGACGGGCCGGTGTACGCGCCGCCGAACGCGCCCTCCTGCTCGGTGCCGCGGTGGGGGTCGTCGCCGCCGTAGGTGGTGCGCCCGGCCAGGATCGCGCCGACGCCGGCCAGCAGCCGGTCGGCGGTGGGGTTCGGACCACCGAGGTGCTCGGTCAGCCAGGACATGTCGCCGCCGGGCCCGGCGATGTAGCCGTCCAGCGACATCGTGGCGGAGTACAGCAGGGTGGCCATGGGTCCTCCTCGTGGTCGTGACGGGTCCGACCGCCGCCGCCGGCGGAACTCATCGGGCCGACCCGCCACATGGCGGCCGGCGCACCCGAACCTGCGCACCGCTGTCGGTTACGGCGCCCGCCCGGACTCCGGACGATGGCGCCCACATCGTCCACGGCCAACGGAGGTCAGCAGATGGGTTCGACGATCGACGGCACCGCCATCGACAGGGTCCTGCAGGGAGCGGTCGACGCGGGCGCGGTCCCGCACGTCGCCGCGATCGCGGCCGACCGCGACGGCATCGTCTACGAGGGCGGCGCGGGCGTCCGGGTGGTGGGCGAGAGCTCCGACCCGGTGACGACGTCCACGCAGTTCCGGATCATGTCCATGACCAAGATGGTCGCGACGACGGCCGCGCTGCAGCAGAAGGAGCGCGGCGAGCTCGACCTCGACGCCCCGATCGAGGAGTACTGCCCGGAGTTCGCGCAGGTCCAGGTGCTCGAGGGATGGGACGGCGACACGCCGCGGCTGCGCGCGCCGGCGTCGAGGGCCACCGTGCACCAGCTCGTCACGCACACGTCGGGGCTGGGGTACTGGTTCTGGAACGACCAGCTCGTGCAGTTCGAGGCGGCCACCGGCACCCCCAACGTCGTGCCGGGGAAGAAGGAGGCGTTCGGCGCGCCCCTGCTGCACGACCCGGGCGAGCGCTACACCTACGGCATCAACACCGACTGGCTCGGCAAGGTCGTCGAGGCCGTCGCCGGCACGACGCTGGACGTCGTCGTCAAGGAGGGCATCACCGGCCCGCTGGGCATGGACGACACGATGTTCCGCCTCGACGCCGGGCGCACCGCGAACGCCGTGACGGTGCACGTCAAGGGCGAGGACGGCGCCTGGACGTCGGCCGGGGAGATCCTCAACCAGGAGCCGGACTGGTGGGCGGGCGGCCACGGCCTGTACTCCACCCCGCGCGACTACATCCGGTTCGAGCGCGCCCTGCTGCGCGGCGGCGAGCTCGACGGCGCCCGGATCCTGTCGGAGGCGACGGTCGACGCCGCGTTCTCCAACCAGATCGGCGACCTCGACTTCCCGGCCGAGATCCCCACGGCCGACCCGCCCATCACCGACACCATGCACGCGGGCCCGGGCTGGAAGTGGGGCTACGGCCTCATGCTCAACACCGAGGACCTCCCGGGGCGCCGCCGCGCGGGCACCGGCGCCTGGGCGGGCCTGTTCAACACGCACTTCTTCGTCGACCGGACGACGGGGATCTGCGCGTCGATCTACACCAACTCGCTGCCCTTCATCACCGAGCACGAGGCGTGGAAGATGTACGGGGACTTCGAGACCGCCCTGTACGCGTCCCTGTAGGAGACCCCGTGACGACGGCGCGGCCCGACTTCGACCCCGAGCTGAAGGCCGGGCTGGCCGTCGTCGGCGGGGTGTTCCCGCCGACGATCACGCCGGACCTCATCGCGTTCATGCGGCGCTCCTACGCGTCGCCGCCGATCGAGGACACCCTGCGCGGCCGGCCGATCGCGCGGCACGAGGAGACGATCGCCGGGCACGGGGGCGACCCGATCACCGTGTCGGTGCTGCGGCCGACCGCGGCGTCGGGCCCGCGGCCGGGCGTGCTGTTCGTCCACTCCGGCGGACTGATGTTCGGCGACCGGTTCAGCGGGGCCGACCTCGTCCTGGACTGGGTCGACCGGCTCGGGGCGGTGCTGGTGGCCGTGGAGTACCGGCTCGCGCCGGAGTTCCCCGACCCCTACCCGCGCGAGGACGTCTACGCGGCGTGCGAGTGGGCGGCGACCCACGCCGAGCGCCTCGGCATCCGGCGCGACCGGTTCCTGGTGGCCGGCGCCAGCTCCGGCGGCGGGCTCGCCGCCGGGCTGGCGCTCGCCGCCCGCGACCGCGGCGGGCCGCGGCTGTGCGGGCAGGTGCTCGACTACCCGATGCTCGACGACCGCGGCACCACCCCGTCGACCGGCCAGTTCGACGGCGTCGGGGTGTGGGACCGCGTCAGCAACGAGACGGGCTGGACGGCGCTGCTCGGCGCGGCGCGCGGCGGGCCGGACGTCTCCCCCTACGCCGCCCCGGCCCGCGCCACCGACCTCGGACGGCTGCCCCCGGCGTTCATCGACGTCGGCGCCGCGGAGATCTTCCGCGACGAGGCGATCGCCTACGCCGACGGGATCTGGGCCGCGGGCGGCGACGCCGAGCTGCACGTGTGGTCGGGCGGCTTCCACGCCTTCGACATCTTCGCGCCGCACACCGTGCTCGCCCGCGGCATGATCGGTACCCGGGACGCCTGGGTGGAGAAGGTCCTCGCCGACTGAGCGGTCGGGCGGGGTCGGGAGCGGTAGGGTCGGCCAACTGGTCACAGGGCGGTGGTGGCGATGCAGGAGCTCCTGGGCCGGATCTCGGCGCTCGACCCGGAGGCCAGCCTCAGCCTGCGCGTCATCGCGTGCTTCGACGAGCTCGTCATCGGCAACGTCAACACGCGCGCGCTGCTGAGCGCGGCGGCGTCGCTGTCGGGGTGCACGGCCGGCTACCACCAGGACCACCCCCGCCGGTCGATGCGGGTCACGCCGCGCGGCGACGTCCGGCCCGAGGAGGTCCTGGTGCCGGCCGACGCGGGCAGCGCCTCCGAGGGCCTCTCGGTGTGGCTCGAGCGCGACGGCGCCCCGCACGTCAACGACGCGATCATCCTGGAGCGCCTCGCGCTGGCCGTCCGCATCCGGCACGGGCGCGGGCGCCGCGACCTCGACAACCGCCGCGAGCTGGGGCTGCTGCTCGACGCGTCCGTGCCGGTCGACGACCGCCGCACCGCCGCCGCCCGTCTGGGCCTGGCGGCCGGGTGCCGGCACCGGGTCGTCGCCGCGCCGCTGTTCGCCGCCTGGACCGACCACCCCGCCGGGCCGCAGGACGTCGTGCCCACGCCCTTCGGGCCGATCCACGCCGTCGTCGTGCCGCACGACCACCCGCCCGTCGTCGCGAGCCCGGCCGGCACCGGCGTCGCGGGGCCGGTGGAGCAGCTGCACCGCTCGTTCCGCACGGCGCTCGTCGCGCTGCGCTTGTGCCTGCCGCCCGAGCTGCCCAGCGTGCAGGCCGACGACTACGGCGGCCTGGTCGCGCTGCTCGCCGACACGCCCGCCGACGCCGACCTGCCCGACGTCGACGTGCTCGACACCGTCATGACGCACTCCTGGGGCGGTCCGACGCTCGACGCCGTGGTGCGCGCGGGGTCGGTGCGGCAGGCCGCGCGCCTCGCGGGCGTCCACCACAGCACGATGCAGACCCGCCTCGACGTGATCGCCGACGTGCTCGGCTTCGACCCCTTCGACGGGCTCGGGCGCTCGCGCGTCGGCATGGCGTACCTGGTGTGGCGGTTGCGGCACTCCCGGGTCCTCGACCTCCCCGCACCTGTGCGGGGCAACCCGATGGGCTGAACGTCCCGGTTCGCGGGGCCGGGGTGAGAGCACGTGCTCACGGGCCTACAGTGGGTCGATGGCCCAGCCGGAGACCGCAGCGTCGACCGACCTCGACGAGCAGCTGTGCTTCTCGCTGTACGCCGCCTCCCGCGCGATGATCGGCTGCTACCGGCCCCAGCTCGACGCCATCGGTCTCACCTACCCGCAGTACCTCGTGATGATCGTGCTCTGGGAGCGCGAGGAGGCCACGGTCACCGCGATCGGGTCGGCGCTGCAGCTGGAGACGGGCACGCTGTCGCCGCTGCTCAAGCGCCTCGAGGCGGCCGGGTTCGTCGCGCGGCGCCGCCAGGAGAGCGACGAGCGCTCGGTCCTGGTCTCGCTCAGCGACGCCGGCCGCGCCCTGCGCGAGCGCGTGCCCGACATCCAGCGCCGCGTCGTGCAGGCCACGGGCATGAGCCACGACCAGATCGCCGAGCTGCGGTCGGTCCTGACCGAGCTCACCGGCAGCCTGCACGAGGCGGCCGACCCCGATCAGCCGACCGGGATCGAGACCCCCACGCCGCCGCGGGTGTCGGCGCCGTAGCGGGCGATCTCCGCGTCGACGTCGAGCGCGGCGGTGCGCATCCCCGTGTCCTCGCCCAGCAGGTCGGCGGGCACGAGCCAGCTCACCTCGAACTCGATGCCGTCGGGGTCGTGGGCGTAGAGCGCCTTCGTGCTGCCGTGGTCGGAGGCGCCGACCAGCGCGCCGTGCTCGCGCAGGACGCCGGCGATGCGGCGCAGCTCGGCGAGCGTGTCGACCTCCCACGCCAGGTGGTAGAGCCCGACGGTGCCGCGGCCCGCCGTCGACGCTCCGGCCTGCGCCCCGATCGCGAACAGGCCGAGGTCGTGGTCGTTGGTCGAGCCCTCGGCCTGCAGGAACACCGCGCGGCCGGGCATGCCGGCGACCGGCCGGAAGCCGAGCGCCTGCTGGTAGAACGCCGCGCTCGCGTCGACGTCGCGGACGTAGAGGACGGCGTGGTTGAGCCGCTGGACGGGCATCGGAGCCTCCTTCGCTTGAACGTTCAACAGGCTAACACATGAAAGCTCAACTGATTTGCGCTACGGTGGCGCCGTGACGGACGACCGGTGGCTCACCGAGGACCAGCTGGAGGCCTGGCTGACCTTCCAGGCCGCGACGACGCTGCTCGACGCGGCTCTGGACCGCCAGCTCCAGCGCGACTCCGGGCTGCCCCACACCTACTACCTGATCCTGGCGATGCTGTCCGACGTCCCCGGCCGCACGGCGCGGATGAGCGACCTCGCCGTCATGACGCAGAGCTCGCAGAGCCGGCTCTCGCACGCCGTGTCGCGCCTGGAGGCCAACGGCTGGGTGAGCCGCGTCCCCTGCCCCGACGACCGCCGCAGCACCCTGGCCCGGCTCACCGACGCCGGCTTCGAGGTGCTCGCCGCCGCGGCCCCCGGGCACGTCGCCACCGTGCGCTCCCACGTCTTCGACCGCCTGTCCGCCGAGCAGGTGTGCCAGCTCCGGGAGATCGGCGCCGCGATCCTGGAGGGGCTCGACGCCCCGGCCGCGTTCCCCGGCCGGTCCCCGCGGCAGGAGGCCCGGCTGGCAGAGTGATCGCCATGGGAACCCTGGTGCTGCTCCGTCACGGGCAGAGCGTGTGGAACGCCGAGAACCTGTTCACCGGATGGGTGGACGTGCCGCTCACCGAGACGGGCGAGCAGGAGGCCCGCCGCGGCGGTGAGCTGCTGCGGGAGGCGGGGCTGCTGCCCGACGTCGTCCACACCTCGCTGCTGCGCCGCGCCATCTCGACCGCGCACCTCGCCCTCGACGCGTGCGACCGGCACTGGATCCCGGTCACGCGCGACTGGCGGCTCAACGAGCGGCACTACGGCGCCCTGCAGGGCAAGGACAAGAAGCAGACGCTCGCCGAGTTCGGCGAGGAGCAGTTCATGCTGTGGCGCCGCTCCTACGACACGCCGCCGCCGGAGATCGAGGTCGGCTCGGAGTTCGACCAGAGCGGCGACGTCCGGTACGCCGGTGCGCCCGTCCCGCGCACCGAGTGCCTCAAGGACGTCGTCGAGCGGTTCCTGCCCTACTGGGAGTCGGCGGTCGTGCCCGACCTGCGCGCCGGGAAGACCGTGCTGCTGGCCGCGCACGGCAACTCGCTGCGCGCGCTCGTCAAGCACCTCGACGGCATCTCCGACGCCGACATCGCCGCGCTCAACATCCCCACCGGCATGCCGCTGCGCTACGACCTCGACGACGACCTGCGCCCGACGGTCGCCGGCGGCACCTACCTCGACCCGCAGGCGGCGGCCGACGCCGCGGCGGCGGTGGCGGCGCAGGGGCGCTGAGGGCCCGCAGCCCTCGCGCAGCCCCGCGCGGCGCCCTCGCGGCGCGCCCTCCCGAGTTGTAGGAAAGCCACGTTCACGCAACCTCGTTGCGTGAACGTGGCTTTCCTGCAATCGGGTGGTGGACGGCGGGCGTCGTGAACGCCGCGTGAACGACGGCCGAAATATCGCGTTCCCGGACGTCACGGCGGTCACGACCGGGCCCCGGGGCTGGCCATCGCGGCCCCCCGCCTGCCTACGATGCCGCCCGTGACCGCACTGCTGTGCGTGCTGATCGCGGCCGCCGCTCTCGCGCTCGGCGTCGTCGTCGGGGCGCGGACCGCGCGGCGGCGCGTCGAGCCCGCTCCCGTCCCGGCCCCGCCGACGCCCGGCCCGCCCATGGCCGACCTCCTGCAGCGGGTGTTCCGCTCCTCCGACACCGGCCTCGCCGTGCTCACCCGCGCGGGCGACGTCGTGCTGCACAACGACCGCGCCGTCGAGCTCGGCCTCGTGAAGTCCGGCCTCCCCGACGCGCGGGCGTGGGCGGCGTGCCAGCGCGCCGAGCGCACCGGGCAGCCCGCCACCGTCGACCTCTCCCCGCTGGGCCACCGCGGCCGCCAGCCCGCCGCCGTCGTCGCCGACGTGCGTCCGCTGGGTGACGGCTACACGGTCGCCGAGGCGGCCGACACCTCCGACGCCGTGCGGCTGGAGGCCACGCGCCGCGACTTCGTCGCCAACGTCAGCCACGAGCTCAAGACGCCCGTCGGCGCGGTGGGGCTGCTCGCGGAGGCGGTGCTGGACGCCGCCGACGACCCCGTCGAGGTGCGCCGGTTCAGCGCGAAGATCCTCAGCGAGGCCAACCGGCTGGGCGCGCTGGTGACCGAGCTGATCGCGCTGTCGCGGCTGACGGGGGCCGAGCGGCTGCCGGAGCTGTGCGTCGTCGACGTCGACGAGGTGGTCCGCGAGGCCATGGCCCGCAGCCGGATCTCCGCCGAGCGGGCGCGCATCGACATCACCGTCGACCGCCCCACCGGCCTGGAGGTCGACGGCGACCGCACGCTGCTGGTCACCGCGCTGTCCAACCTCGTCGAGAACGCGATCGCGTACTCGCCCGCCGAGGCGTCGGTGTCGGTGTCGCGGCGGCGCGTCGGCGACTGGGTGGAGGTCTCGGTCACCGACCGCGGCATCGGCATCGCCCCCGAGCACCAGAAGCGCGTGTTCGAGCGCTTCTTCCGCGTCGACCCCGCCCGCTCGCGCGCCACCGGCGGCACCGGGCTGGGGCTCGCGATCGTCAAGCACGTGCTGGCCAACCACGGGGGCGAGGTGCGGCTGTGGAGCAGTCCCGGCACCGGCTCCACGTTCACGATGCGCCTGCCGGTCCACACCGACGAGCTCGACGACCTCGACGAGGCCGACGAGCCCGAGGGCGCCACCGAACTGCGCGCGAAGGAGATGTCATGACCAGGGTGCTCATCGTCGAGGACGAGGAGTCCTTCGCCGATCCGCTCGCGTTCCTGCTGCGCAAGGAGGGCTTCACGACGGCCGTGGCCGTCACCGGGCACGAGGCGCTGGAGGAGTTCGACCGCAACGGCGCCGACATCGTGCTGCTCGACCTCATGCTCCCCGGCATGAGCGGCACCGACGTCTGCAAGGCCCTGCGCACCCGCTCCGCCGTCCCGGTGATCATGGTGACGGCCCGCGACAGCGAGATCGACAAGGTCGTGGGCCTGGAGCTGGGCGCCGACGACTACGTCACCAAGCCCTACTCCGCCCGCGAGCTCATCGCCCGTGTCCGCGCGGTGCTGCGCCGCGGCGGCGAGGGCGGCCCGGAGGCCGACGGCCCCGGCGGCCGGGGGAGCGGCGCGGTGCTCGAGGCCGGGCCGGTGCGCATGGACGTGGAGCGGCACGTCGTGTCGGTGGGCGGGGAGGACGTGGCCCTGCCGCTCAAGGAGTTCGACCTGCTGGAGTACCTGCTGCGCAACGTCGGCCGGGTGCTCACCCGCGGCCAGCTCATCGACCGCGTCTGGGGTGCCGACTACGTGGGCGACACGAAGACGCTGGACGTGCACGTGAAGCGACTGCGGTCGAAGGTGGAGACCGACCCGGGGGCCCCGAAGCACCTGGTGACGGTGCGGGGGCTCGGGTACAAGTTCGAGGCCTGACCGCCGGCGGCACACGACCGGATCGATGCCCCGCCAAGATGCGCAGGACCGGGCGATCCCGCAGAACTCGACTCACACCGCGTCGGCGCCGATCGTGTTGCGCATCCGCTTCAGCAGAGCCATCTGCTCGCGGGTGAGCGACGACCGGGCCGCCGCGTGGATCTCGCCGTGGTTGCTGTGCAGCGGGATGTCGGCCTTCCCGCTGGCGGACACCTGCGCCATCGACCACCGGGAGAACGTCCGCTCGTCCCAGGTGCCTTCCTCGACGATGGTGACGTCGGTGTGCCGTTCGTCGCTGTTGATGCTGTCGAACAGCGACCGCACCGCTGCCTCGTCGCCCTCGAGGGCCTGGACGAAGTAGTGATCGGTGATCAGCAGGGCGCCGGTGACGCGCGCCGCCTTGTTGCGGGACCGGGCGACGTCGAAGATGCGCGCGAGCACCTTCGGTCGATCCTCGGCCGGAATCCTGCTGTGACTCCGGTAGACGAGCCGGAAGACGGGTTCGGATTCGCCGGGGCTCGCCGCAGTCATCGTCGACCTTCCGTCACCGGGAATCTGGCGTGGGGCAGGGTAGCGCAGAACCCGGTCCCGGCCATAGCACGCCGAGGCCCTCAGTGCCATGTCTGGAGATGCGCGCTACGCCGTGCGCACTGCAGGACGCGGGCCGGCCGCTGCCGGTCACGGTGCCGAGGGGCAGGCGCACCGCCCGGTGGGTACGAGTGCGCGGCAGGTGCGCCGGGGGGCGTGCGCAGTGCGCGGGGGAGGGTGTGACGGGTTCGGTCACGGCCGGATCACGACGGGCAGTAGCCTGCAGCCGTGCGCCTGGGTGTGCTCGACGTCGGTTCCAACACCGTCCACCTGCTGGTGGTGGACGCGCACCGCGGCGGCCACCCCACGCCCATGACCTCGGAGAAGGACGAGCTGCGCCTCGCCGAGAACCTCGACGCCGACGGCGCGCTCACCCCGGCCGGGGCCGACGCGCTCGTCCGGGCCGTCGCGAAGGCCGGCGCCGCGGCCACCGAGGCGGGCTGCGCCGACGTCCTCGCGTTCGCCACCTCCGCCCTGCGCGACGCCACCAACTCCGCCGCCGTGCTCGCCCGCGTCCGCGACGAGACCGGCGTCCGGCTGCAGGTGCTGCCCGGTGACGACGAGGCGCGGTACACGTTCCTCGCGGTCCGGCGCTGGTACGGCTGGTCGGCCGGACGCCTGCTCGTGCTCGACATCGGCGGCGGGTCGCTGGAGCTCGCGGCCGGGCGCGACGAGCACCCCGCCGTGGCCGCGTCGCTGCCCCTGGGCGCGGGACGCCTGACGCGCGAGTGGTTCCGCTCCGACCCGCCCTCGCGCCGGGAGATCGACGCCCTGCGCGCCCACCTCGACGCCGAGCTCGCCCCCGTCGCGCGGCGGCTGCGCCGGGCCGGTGCGCCGGAGCTCGCGGTCGGCACGTCGAAGACGTTCCGGTCGCTGGCCCGCCTCACCGGGGCCGCGCCGTCGAGCGAGGGGCCGCGGGTGCGGCGCGCGCTGACCGACGTCGGGCTCCGCCAGCTCGCCGCGTTCATCACGCGGATGTCGGCGGGCGACCTCGCCGAGCTGGAGGGCGTCAGCGCCAGCCGCGCGCACCAGCTGGTGGCCGGCGCGCTCGTCGCCGAGGCCGCCATGCGCGCCCTGCAGATCACGCAGCTGGAGATCTGCCCGTGGGCCCTGCGGGAGGGCGTCATCCTCCGGCGGCTCGACACGCTGGAGGGCTCCGCCCGCCCGCCCTCGGCACAGACCGACCGCTCGGCGCAGGACGCGCCGGACGGACTTGGACGCTTGACGTCGTACGAGGCACGGTGTACTGGATGAGTTCCGAGACCGACCACCCCCGTCAGCGCACCGTCGCCGAGCTGCTCGCCGAGCACGGCAGCGGTGGTGCGTCCACCGGTCGGCGTCGCCGCCGGCGGGAGAGCGACGATCTCGACGAAGGCGCCCCGCCCGGTCCGCCGCCCGCCGCTCCCGCCGACGCGCCGGTCGCGGCCCCGGACCGCTCGGTCCTGCGCGAGCCGGTGCAGCCCGCCCCGCCGCGGGGCGAGCCGTACGACGCGCGTCCGGGCGCACCGTCCCGGCAGGCCCCGCCGCACCAGAACGGGGCGCCCCAGAACGGCGGGCCCCAGAACGGCGGGCCCCAGAACGGCGGGCCCCAGAACGGCGGGCCCCAGAACGGCCCGGGGAACCAGAACGCCCCGCAGGCCCGCAACGGAGCCCCGACGCGGAGCGGCGGGCCGGCGCAGGGCGGTCCGGCCCAGAACGCCCCCGCTCAGAACGCGCCGGCCCAGAACGGCGCACCGCAGAACACCCCGACGCAGAACCGCCCGCCGCAGGACGCCCCCACGCAGAACCGCCCGCCGCAGGACGCGGGGCCGCAGGAGGGCCGCAGCGGGACCGCCCCCGGCACCCAGCCCGCCCCCGGCACCCAGCCCGCCCCCGGCACCCAGCCCCAGAACGGCCAGGCCGGCAACAACCAGGCCCGGAGCGGTGCGGTCCAGGACGGCGCCCGCCAGGACGTCGCCCGTCAGGACGGCCCGGGCCAGGACGGTGCGCGCTACGACGGGCCGCCGCAGGACGGGACGGCCCACGACGGGACGGCGCAGGACGGGACGGCCCAGTACCGCGCGGTCACCCCCGGCGCGGCTCCCGACGGCGTGACGCGCAACGGCCCGGCGGCCCAGCAGGCCCCCACCCGCCCCGCGGCCCCGCCCGCACGCCCGCCGGCCGCGCCCCCCGTCACCGCGCAGCCGAGCCTCGCGAAGGGGGCGCCCCAGGGCCCCGCCGCCGCGCCCGAGCGCGACCGGCCCACCGACGTCATGCCGCGCTACCGCGACGACGACCCGGTGGAGGAGGACCTCTTCACCCGCCCGATCCCGAAGCAGGCGCCGGCCGACGACGACGCCGACGAGGGCCCCTCGACCATGGTCGGCGTCGCGCCGGTCGGGGCCGAGGACTGGCACCGCGCCCGCACCGACGACGCCCGCCGCGACGGCGCGGCAACCGATCTCGAGGAGGACGGCCTCGAGAGCACCGGCTACCACCCGGCCGGTTTCGACGACGCCGACGACCGCGGATTCGACGATCGGGGCTTCGACGACCGGGGCTTCGACGACCGGGCCCCGGTCCGCCCCGGCGAGGGCCCCGCGGGCCTCGGCGGCCGCCCGCTCGACGCCGACGACGACGTCCCGCCCCCGCGCGAGCGCCGGCTGGGCCGCGGCTCCTCGGCCCGCGAGGGCGCCTCGACCGGGTGGGCCGCGGTCGTGGTGCAGTGGATCGCCGGTGCGCTCGGCGGGGCCGTGCTGTGGGTGCTGTTCCGGTTCCTGTGGCGCAACCTGCCCGTCGTCGCGCTCGCCTCGGCCGTGCTCGTCACGGTCGGTCTCGTCGTGGTCGTCCGCGCCCTGCTGCACAACGACGACCGGCGCACGACCGTCTTCGCCGTGCTCGTCGGCCTCCTCCTGACCGTGTCGCCCGCGATCCTGGTACTCATGGGCAGATGAGGCTCTCGCCGCCCGTCGCCCTGTCGACGGCATCGGTCTACCCGGAACCGGTCGCCGCGGGGTTCGAGGTGGCGGCGGAGCTGGGGTACGACGGCGTCGAGCTGATGGTGTGGTCGGACCCGGTGAGCCAGGACGTCGCCGCCGTCGACCGCCTGGCCCAGCGCCACGGCGTTCCCGTCCTCGCCGTGCACGCGCCCTGCCTGGCCGTGACGCAGCGCGTGTGGGGCGCCGACCCGATCGTCCGCATCCGCCGCTCCGTCGAGGCCGCGGCGCAGCTGGGGGCGTCCACGGTCGTGCTGCACCCGCCGTTCCGCTGGCAGCGCCGCTACGCCGCGCAGTTCGCCGACGAGGTGGCGCGCGCGGGCGAGTACAGCGGCGTGGCGCTCGCCGTCGAGAACATGTTCCCGCTGCGGCGCGGGGCGATCCGCACGGTGCCCTACAGCCCCGGCTACGACCCCACCGACGTCGGGCACGCCCACTACACGCTCGACCTCTCCCACACCGCCGCCGCGGGCTCCGACACCCTTGCGATGCTCGAGCGCATGGGGGAGCGGCTCACGCACCTGCACCTCACCGACGGCAGCGGCGCCCCCCGCGACGAGCACCTCGTGCCCGGGCGCGGCACGCAGCCGTGCGCGGAGGTCTGCGAGCGCCTCGTCGCGTCCGGGTTCGCCGGGGTGGTGGTGCTGGAGGTCAGCACGCGCCGCTGCCGCACCCGCTACGAGCGGACGTCGCTGCTGGCCGAGTCGCTGCTGTTCGCGCGGCTGCACCTGCAGGCCGCGCCCGACCCCGCCCTGTCCTAGGAGCACCCTCCTCGGCGCGCATCACACCGGCCGCGCGGCGGTGGCGTGGTAGAGCTTTCCCATGACCACGACGGGTACCGCGACGGCACCGTTCCGCCGCGCCATCGCCATCGACGACCTGGGTGACGGCCGCTTCGGCGCCGAGCTCGGCCCGCACTGGACGGTGGGCCCCAAGGCGCACGGCGGGCTGCTGATGGTGCTGCTCGCGCAGGCCGGGCTCGCCCGCCTCGCCGCCGACGCCCCCGGCGCGGCCCCCGACCCCCTCGCGGTCGCGGCCGACTTCCTGCGCGCCCCCGACCCCGGCCCCGTCGAGCTGACGACGGAGGTCCTCAAGCTGGGGCGCACGGTGTCGGTCGTGCAGGTGCGGATGAGCCAGGGCGGCAAGGCGATGCTCGCGGCCACCGTCACCGGCGGCACGCTGCCCGACGCCGAGCCGCACTACGCCGACCTGCCCGACCTCCCGGCCGACCCGCCCGCTGACGCGTTCGACCCGGGCTCGCAGGAGAAGGCGGTGTTCGGCCTGTCCTCCTCGTGCGACCTGCGCTTCGACCAGGCGTCCATGCCGTTCGCGCGCCGCGAGCAGGGCCCGCCGGTCGTGCGCGGCTGGACCCGCCCCCGCGACGAGCCCACCGACGTCCTGTTCGCGATGCTCGCCGGCGACATCCTGCCGCCCACCGTGTTCAACGTGACCGGCCGCTTCGGCTGGGCCCCCACCGTCCAGCTGACGGCCCTGCTCCGCGCGAAGCCCGCCCCCGGCTGGCTGCGGGTGGAGTCGCGGTCGCGGACGGTCGCCGGCACCTGGTTCGACGAGGACGCCACCGTCGTCGACGCGGCGGGCCGGCTGGTCTGCCAGGCCCGCCAGCTCGCGCTGGCCCCGCTGACCGACTGATCACCGGCGGGGCGGCCCCGACTACCGTCTCGGCCATGACGCGGATCGCGGTGCTCGGGGCGGGGAAGATCGGGGAGGCCCTGCTGGCCGGGCTGCTGGCGGCCGGGCGGTCGCCGGGCGACCTGGTGTTCACCGAGCGGCACCCGGAGCGCTCCGCGGAGCTGACGGCCCGCCTGGGCGTGGCCGGGGTGGACGTCGCCGCCGCCGCGGCGCACGCCGAGATCGTCGTCATCGCCGTGAAGCCCCAGGACGTCGTGCCGGTGCTCGCCGAGCTCGCGGGCGTGGTGCGCCCCGGCACGCTCGTGGTGTCGCTGTGCGCGGGCGTCCCGCTGGCCGTCGTCGAGGGGGCGCTGCCCGCCGGCACCGCCGCCGTCCGTGTCATGCCGAACACCCCGATGCTGGTGGGGGAGGCGATGAGCGCGCTGTCGGGCGGCGCGCACAGCAGCGAGGAGCAGCTCGCCGCCGTCGAGGAGATGCTCCGGGCCGTCGGGCGCGTCGTCCGGGTCCCGGAGTCGCAGCAGGACGCGGTCACCGCGCTGTCGGGCTCGGGTCCGGCGTACTTCTTCTTCCTGGTCGAGGCCATGATCGACGCCGGGATCCTGCTCGGCCTGCCGCGCGCGGTGGCCGCCGACCTCATCGTGCAGTCGGCGTTCGGGGCGGCCCTGATGCTGCGCGAGTCCGACGACCACCCGGTGATCCTGCGCGAGGCCGTCACCTCGCCCGCGGGCACGACGATCGCCGCGATCCGGGAGCTGGAGAAGCACGGCGTGCGGGCCGCGCTGATCGCCGCGATCGAGGCGGCGCGCGACCGATCGGTCGAACTGGGTCGCGCGGCGGCAGGGCGGTGACCCGATCGGACGACCGCCTCTCACCCTGACGCGGGGCTGAACTGCACGCACGAGTGGCGATGCGTGTCGAAGTCGTCACAGGGGCACCGCTAAGCTCACGCAGAACACCAGTGCCGTGTCTGGTGACCAGACGAAAGCGGTGAGCGGGATGGCGTCCGAACAGCACGGGTTCGCCCAGGTGCAGTTCCTGACCGTGGCCGAGGTCGCAGCGACCATGCGGGTCTCGAAGATGACCGTGTACCGCCTCGTGCACTCCGGCGAACTGCCGGCCGCACGGGTCGGGCGCTCGTTCCGCGTGCCCAAGCCCGCCGTCGAGGACTACCTCCGCAACGCCTACTTCGACGCGGGCTGATACCCGCGCGAGTGCCCCGGTAAGGTGGACCACCGGTCGTCCTCCCGGCCGGCGCCGATCTCCGCACCACCGGCGCCGTGCAGCCGGGCCCGCCCGCTCCACCCGCAGACCAGGAAGGCACCCAGCATGGGTTCAGTCATCAAGAAGCGCCGCAAGCGGATGTCGAAGAAGAAGCACCGCAAGCTCCTGCGCAAGACCCGCGTGCAGCGTCGCAAGCTCGGCAAGTGAGGCGGGCCGGCGGGTGACCGCCGGCCGCACCGGGTCCGTGGCCCCCTGTCCCTGCACATCGTGTCGGTGGCCACGACCCGACGCGCGGTGGGTGCGCAGGGTCTAGCATCGGCCACTCACCGCATCGATCGTTCTTCGGAGTAGGTCCGTGACGCCATCTGTCGTGCTCGTCACGGGGGTCAGCCGGTTCCTCGGCGGGCACCTCGCCGCCCGGCTCGCCGCCAACCCCGACATCGACCGCGTGCTGGGGGTCGACACCGTCCCCCCACCGCGCGACCTCCTGCGCCGGATGGGCCGCGCCGAGTTCGTGCGCGCCGACATCCGCAACCCGCTCATCTCCAAGGTCATCGAGCACGCCTCCGTCGACACCGTCGTGCACGCGTCGCTGTCGGCCAACCCCGGGTCGTCCGGGGGGCGCGCCACGATGAAGGAGATGAACGTCATCGGCACGATGCAGCTCCTCGCGGCGTGCCAGAAGGCGCCGTCGGTGCGGCGCATGGTGCTCAAGTCCACCACCGCGGTGTACGGCTCCAGCCCGCGCGACCCGGCGCTGTTCGACGAGACGACCACGCCGAAGGACCTGCCCTCGGGCGGCTACGCGAAGGACGCCGTCGAGATCGAGGGCTACCTGCGCGGCTTCGGCCGCCGCCGCCCCGACGTCTCGGTCACCGTGCTGCGGTTCTCCAACTTCATCGGCCCGCGCATCGACACGGTGCTCACCCGCTACTTCTCCCTGCCGGTGATCCCCACCGTGCTCGGCTACGACGCCCGCGTGCAGCTGCTGCACGAGGAGGACGCCCTCGCGGTCCTGGAGCGCGCCACGAGCCACGACCTGCCCGGCGTGTACAACGTGGCCGCCGACGGCGTCCTGCTGCTCTCCCAGGCCATCCGGCGGGCCGGGCGCGTGCCGCTGCCGGTGCCCAGCGGGGCCGTCGGCCCGGTGAGCCGGATCTTCCGCGGCGCGCGGCTCGTCGACTTCTCCCCGGAGCAGATGCGCTTCCTCAACTTCGGCCGGGTCGTCGACACCGCCCGGCTCCGCAGCCAGTTCGGGTTCACCCCGCGCTGGACCACCACCCAGGCGTTCGACGACTACGTCCGCGGCCGCGCCCTGCGCCCCGTGGT
The DNA here is from genome assembly GCF_013155125.1 of Pseudonocardia broussonetiae. Lineage (NCBI taxonomy): Bacteria > Bacillati > Actinomycetota > Actinomycetes > Pseudonocardiales > Pseudonocardiaceae > Pseudonocardia > Pseudonocardia broussonetiae. The sequence continues at coordinate 2,263,436 of NZ_CP053564.1, forward strand.
CTCGGCCGAGTCCATCGAGACGGTCGAGCGCGGCGTGCTCGCCGCGGCCAGGACGCTGCGATGACGCCCGCCGACGCGAGGAGGGCCGCCGTGTCCGACGCCCACGTCATCCCGCTGCACGCCGACCGCAGCGGGGCCCGCACCCGCTGGCGCCTCGGCGAGAGCCGCAGCGCGCCCGCCCCGGAGCCCGAGCCGGTGCCCGCACCCGAGCCCGAGCCGGAGCCCGTCGCGGAGTGGGAGGAGGCGCTCACCGAGGCGCTCGCGTTCCTGCGCAGGCGGCTCGCGGGCGACTACACCGTCGACGAGTTCGGGTTCGACGCCGAGCTCACCGACAACGTCCTGCTCCCCGCCCTGCGCCCGCTCTACGAGCGCTGGTTCCGCGTGGAGACCATCGGGATGCACCACGTGCCCGACACCGGTGGCGCGCTGATCGTCGCCAACCACTCGGGAACGCTGCCGCTGGACTCCCTCATGACGGCCGTGGCCCTGCACGACGACCATCCCGCGCAGCGGCACCTGCGGATGCTGGGCGCCGACCTGATGTTCCAGCTGCCCGTCCTGGGCTCGCTGGCGCGCAAGCAGGGCAGCACGCTGGCCTGCACCCCGGACGCCGAGCGCCTGATGTCGGCGGGCGAGCTCGTCGGCGTGTGGCCGGAGGGCTTCAAGGGCATCGGCAAGCCGTTCCGCGACCGCTACAAGCTGCAGCGCTTCGGCCGTGGCGGTTTCGTGTCGGCGGCGCTGCGCACCGGCGTGCCGATCATCCCGTGCTCGATCGTCGGGGCCGAGGAGATCTACCCCAAGATCGGCGAGGTGAAGGCGCTCGCGCGGCTGTTCGGGGCGCCGTACTTCCCCGTCACGCCGCTGTTCCCGCACCTGGGGCCGCTGGGGCTGATCCCGCTGCCGTCGAAGTGGTACATCGAGTTCGGCGAGCCCATCTGCACCGAGGGCCTGGGCGCCGGCGAGGCCGACGACCCGATGCTCGTGTTCAACCTGACCGACCAGGTCCGCGAGACGATCCAGCACACGCTCTACCGGCTGCTGTCCCAGCGCCGCAACGCGTTCCTGGGCTGAGAGCGGGTCAGCGCCGCCGCACCGCGAGGCCCGCGGCGGCCACCGCGGCCGCACCGATAACCGACGGCACGCCGATCCGGGCGGCCCGGCGGCCGGTGCGGAAGTCGCGGACCTGCCAGCCGCGCTCGCGGGCGATGTCGCGCAGGGACGCGTCGGGGTTGATCGCCACCGCCGTGCCGACGGCCGAGAGCATCGGCACGTCGTTGACGGAGTCGGAGTACGCCGTGCAGCGGCGCAGGTCGAGCCCCTCGGACACGGCCAGCGCGCGCACGGCGTGGCCCTTCGCGGGGCCGTGCAGGATCTCGCCGACGAGCCGCCCGGTGTAGACGCCGTCGACGCTCTCGGCGACGGTGCCCAGCGCGCCGGTGAGGCCCAGGCGCCGCGCGATGATCAGGGCCAGCTCGACGGGCGTGGCCGTGACGAGCCAGACCCGCTGCCCGGCGTCGAGGTGCATCTGGGCGAGCGCGCGGGTGCCGGCCCAGATGCGGTCGGCCATCAGCTCGTCGTAGATCTCCTCGCCCAGCGTGGTGATCTCGTCGACGCTGCGGCCCGCGACGAAGGACAGCGCCGTGTCGCGCCCCGTCGTCGTGGAGTAGGTGCTCTCCCGGCCGCCGACCCGGAACTTGATCTGCTGCCACGCGAAGCCGGCGAGGTCGGAGCTGGTGAAGAACTTGCGGGCGGCGAGCCCGCGGGCGAAGTGGAAGATCGACGCGCCGATCATCATGGTGTTGTCGACGTCGAAGAAGGCCGCGGCGGTGAGGTCGGTCAGCGGCACGTCGCCCGGGCCGCTGTCGCCGGCCGCGACCGCGGCGGCCGCCGAGGCCTCCCCGGCCCGGACGGCCGGGTCGAGCGCCGTCGACGCGTCGATCCCGCGCGGGGCGTCTCCTGCGCCTGTCACCTGGGCTCCTCGAGGACGACGACGATCGGTGTGCCCACCCTAACGAGCGGGACCGCCGCGGGAAGATCCCCGCGGCGGTCCCGGTCGTGCACAAGCGTGGTGCGTCAGCCGATCGACACGCCGGGCAGGCCCGGCAGCAGCGGCGGCAGCTGGATCGGCGGCACCAGCGGCAGCGGGATCGACACGTCGCCCTCGCCGCCCCCGGAGGTGTCGGAGGAGCCGCCGCTGGTGGACAGGCCCTCGTCGGGCAGCGGGAGGCCGTCCGGACCGAGGTCGGGCAGCAGGCCGCCGCTCTCGGACGACGGGGCGCCCGGGGTCGTGGTCGTCGTGCCGCCCGGGGCGGTGCTGGAGGTCGCGGGCGAGGTGCCGTCCGGGGTGGTGGTCGGCGTGACGCTCTCGTCCTCGGTGGTGGCGGGGTCGTCGGCGACCTGCGCCCGGGGGGAGCAGGTGCCCTCGGCCGGGAGCCGGCCGAGGTCGTCGACGGTGTTGGAGGTGACGTCGGAGCAGGACGACCGCGCCTCGAGGGCCTCGGTGCGGCCGACCAGGCGGTCGAGCAGCGCGAGCGAGGTGTCGGCGTCGGCGACGGCCGGGTCGGGCAGGGAGGACCGCAGCAGCGACAGGCGCGCGGCCTGCTCGGCGGCCCAGGTGCGGAGGTCGCCGAGAGCGGGGGCGCCGGACGCGTCCTCCGTGCTCAGCAGCATCCGCGAACCCTCGCCCGTGGACTCGTCGAAGTCGTGCATCGCGGCCGCGAGCAGCGCCGGGTCGGCGCTGCCGGCGGCGGCACCGGCCTGGACGAGCCGCTCCACCTCGTCGAGCCGGGTGGTGGCGAGCGCGAGGTAGCGCTGCGCGCGCTCGGTGTCGTCGAAGGTGAACGCGAGGCCGGTGTCCTCGGAGATGCGCTTCATCGCGTACAGCGCGTCGCCGGGGAGGGCGTTGCGGCTGGCGAAGTTGCCCGCCGTCACGATGGCGACGAGGGCGACCATCGTGGCCGCCCCCACCATCGCGAAGCGGCGGCGCAGCCCGCGCGAGGGCGGGCGCGACGCGGCGCGCGAGCGCGACCGCGAGCCCGGGCGCGTCGGCAGGCTGTGCCGGCCCGGGCGAGCGGGGCGCACCACGGGGGACTCGACGGCGGTGCCGCCGTCCTCGTGCGCGACCGCGGGTTCGTCGTCGGTGACGCGACCGATCACGGCGGTCTCGTCGGTGGCCCCGGAGACCGGGGCGGGTGGCGCGGTGACGAGGGGCAGAGGTGCGGTGAGCTCGGAGGCGTGGGGGGCCGGGGAGGCCGCGGCGGCGCGGTCCTCGGCCTGGGCCGCGAGCAGAGCCTCCATGAGGCGCTGCTTCGCGCGCGACCGGTCCTCGGGGTGCGGGTCGTACGCCGCACGCCGGGACCGCAGCATCGCCACGATCTCCAGATCACGCGCGAGCTCGGGGTCCGCGACGGAACCGGGGGGTGTCCCCTGCTCGATCGCGGCGTCCAGCTGCTCTGCGTCCTTGCCCTGTCCGGCGGGCATGTTTGCCGTCCTCACTGCATCCCTGCGCTCTGCGTCGCGGCGCCCGGTCCTGCTGCGCTTGCTCGACTTTCGCCGGTACAACGAGCCTCCGGGCGAGGGGTTACGGCTGTGAGACCGTTCACCGCATCGAGTCGTTCGTTCGCCGCACCCGTAACGCCTGGGGCGGCTGGGGCGATATAGCGCCCGGTCATCGCAACCCCTCGGGGAGCAGCTGGGCGAGGCGCCGCACCGCGCGGTGCTGCAGGGCCTTGACGGCCCCCTCGTTGCGATCCATGATGCGCGCCGTCTCGGCCACCGACAGCCCCTGCAGGAACCGCAGGGTGATGCACTCCTGCTGGTCGGGGTTCAGCTTGCGGACGCACCGGATGAGCTCCTCGTTGGTGGCGCCGTCGAGGACCTGCTGCTCGGGGCCGTGGGTGCTGGGCGAGAGCTCGATCATGTCCGAGGTCGTGGACTCCAGCCGGTACCGGCTCGACTTCACGTGGTCGAAGATCAGGTTGCGGGCGATGGTGACGAACCAGGCGGCGATGTCGCGGCCCTGGTAGGTGACCGAGCCGATGCGCCGCAGCGCCCGGACGAACGCCTCCTGGGTGACGTCCTCGGCCAGGTTCCGGTCGTTCATGCGGAAGAGCACGTAGCGGAAGACGACGTCGTAGTAGCGCTCGTACAGCTCGCTGAACGCCGCCATGTCGCCCTCCTGGGCGGCTCGGACGAGCGACCAGGCGCCGGTGTCGGCCTGCTCGGCGTCGTCCATGGCGTCCTCGTGCGGGGTGTCCGCGACCGGTTCGGGGGCCGGTGCGTCGACGGGGGCGAGCTCGGCGGCGGCGCGGGGGCGCTGCCGGGGGAACGGCATGGCGGCTTCGGGGGCCGCCGGGGGCGCTGTCTGGGTCATGTCGACCTCCCCACCCGCGGGGCGGCGGGCGGTGTCGGTGCGGAGCAGCCGGGACGGTCGCATCGGACGGGTCATGCCTCCCGACCGGCGGACCGCGCGCATCGGGCGGGACGCCGAGGGTCGGCCCGCGGTGCGCTGACGACAGGCTGCATGCCACTCCCTTGGGTGAGTTCCGCGTCGAAGTGGGGAGCTGACGCGTTGAGACGGCTGTAGCGGCGGAGCATACGGGCGAACGGATGTGTCGAAGCACGCAGCATCCACTTGCCGTGGTCCTGTTCCGGTGAGCGGACGGTTACGCGCGGTCAACGTCACGATCCGGACTCGCAGCGGTCGTTCCGCGGCTCTCCCGCGCGTCGCGCGACGCGCGTCCGCGGCCCGTCGGCCCCGTGCCAGACTCGACGCACGGGTGCCCGACCCGGCGCCCGCGCCACCGCGTCGTCCCGCCGAGCGCACCCAGGAGCACCGTGGACAGTCCGACCAGGCCGCAGGGACCGGGTGGGCCCCGGCACCTCGCCGATCTCGTGACGCGCGCCGCCGGAGCCGGTCCCGATCACCCGGCGATCATCGATGTGACCGGCGGCACGACCCTGACCTGGGCGGACCTCGACGCCGCCACCGCGGCCGAGGCGGCCCGGCTGGTCGGGGCCGGTGTCGGCCACGGCGACCGCGTGGTGGTGCGGCTGGCCAACGGCGCCCCGTTCTGCGTCGCCGTGCTCGGCGCGCTGCGGGCCGGCGCCACGGCCGTGCCGATGGGCCCGATCGCGGTGCCCCGCGAGCTCGACATCGTCTTCTCCGACTGCGCCCCGGCGGTCGTCGTGGCCGGTCCCGGCGACACCGACGCGGCGAGCTGCGCGGCCGCCGCCGGGGCCACCCTGATCGGGCCGCCCGACCTCACCTCGCGTGTCGCGGACGGCGCCGCCGTCACGCACGGTGGCGGCGGCGAGGACATCGCTCTGCTCGTCTACACGTCGGGCACGACGGGCACGCCCCGCGGCGTCCGGCTCTCCCACCGGGCCCTGCTGGCCAACCGCGCGCAGGCCGCCGAGCTGCGCCCCGCGCCCGTCACCACGGTCGACCGCGTGCTGCTCTCCCTGCCCCTGTTCCACGTGTTCGGGCTCGCCGCCGGGTTCCTGCAGGTGTGCTGGGCCGGGGCCACCGCGGTGCTCACCGAGCGCTCGGACCCCGAGCACACCGCCGAGGTGCTCGTCGCGCAGCGCGTGAGCGGGGTCGCCGGCGTGCCGTCGATGTTCCGGTCGCTGCTCGACCTGCCCGCCGACCGGCTGCGCGCGGCCACCGCGAACGTCCGGATGTGCACCTCCGGCGGGGCGCCGCTGCCCGCGCGGTGGCTGGCCGACTTCCACGACGCCACCGGGCTGTGGATCTTCGAGGGCTACGGGCTCACCGAGGGCGGGCCGGTGCTCACGACCAACGGCGTCGGCGGCGTCGCCAAGGCCGGGTCGGTCGGCCGCGCGCTGCCCGGCGTCGAGCTCCGCCTGGTCGACGCCGAGGGCCGCCCGATCGACACCGAGGACCCCGACGACGACGAGGAGCTCGACGCGGTCTCCGACCCCGGTCACGACACCGGGCTCGTCGCCGTCCGCGGGCCGAACCTGTTCTCCGGGTACTGGCCCGACGGGGAGGGCGGGCCCGACGAGGACGGCTGGTTCCGCACCGCCGACGTCGGCTTCCTCGACGCCGACGGCGACCTGCACCTCGTCGACCGCTCCTCGGACCTGGTCATCGTCAACGGGTTCAACGTCTACCCCCGCGAGGTGGAGCGCGTGCTCGCCGAGCTCGACGGGGTGGCCGAGGCCGCCGTCGTCGGGGTGCCGGACGACCGCACGGGCGAGGCCGTCAAGGCCGTGCTGGTGCGGGCCGCGGGCTCCGCGCTCACCGAGGAGGAGGTGCGGGCGCACTGCGCGCTGCGCCTGGCCCGGTTCAAGACGCCGTCGGTGATCGCGTTCGTCGACGACCTGCCGCGCACGCCCACCGGGAAGGTCGCCCGCCGGCAGCTGGCGCAGGTGCCGTCGTGAACCCGGTGAGCAGGGTGACCGTCTACACCCGCACCGGCTGCTCCACCTGCGTCACGGCGGAGGCGGACGTGGCCCGGATCTGCGGCGAGCTGGCGGTCGGCTGGGAGGCCGTCGACGTCGACTCCGACCCGGAGCTGCGCGCCGAGTACGGCGACCGCGTGCCCGTCATCCTCGTCGACGGCCGCGAGCACGGTTTCTGGCGCGTCGAGGAGCCGCGGCTGCGGAAGGCGCTCGTCACCGATCGGTGACGATCGGCGACCCGGATGAACCGGGTGGCGCCCGGGGGGCGAACCCTGGGCTGTGAGCACCACCGCGGCAGCGCCCGAGCAGTCCCACGAGTCACGACCGTCCGCGACGATCCCCCGGGGGGTCGCCGCGCTGATCGGGGTGCTCGCCGTCGGGTTCGCGCTGGGCGTCGGGCACCTCGTCGCCGCGTTCGTCGGGCCGTCGTCGTCGCCGTTCCTGGCCGTCGGCGACACCGTCATCCGCTTCTCCCCGCAGGTGCTCACCGAGTTCGCGAAGACCACGTTCGGCACGGCCGACAAGCCGGTCCTGCTGGGCGGCATGGCCGTCGTCATCCTCGCGCTCGCCGCGGTCGGCGGGCTGCTGTCGCGCCGCTCGCCCGCCGTCGGCACCGCGGTCGTCGTCGCGATGGGCGTGCTGGGCTTCCTCGCGGTGTTCTTCGCGCCGTCGTTCGCCCCGCTGGGGCTGCTCGCGCCGCTCGCCTCGCTCCTCGCGGGCGTCGCGGCCTTCCGCCTGCTGCACCGCCTGGCGCTGCGCGCCTCCGCGCCGGCGCGCACGGGCGGCCCGGAGGTCTCGCGCCGCGGCGTGCTCGTGGGCTCGTCGGCCGCGGTCGGCCTCGGCGCGCTCGCCGCGGGTGCCGGCGGCCAGTTCCTGGGCAACGGCGTCGCCGACTCCCGCGCCGAGGTCACCGCGCGGCTGGCGCGCGCCGTGCTCACCGAGACCGCCCCGCCGATCCCCGCGACGGCGTCGTTCCCCGACTCCGGCTCGATCCCGTTCGTCACCTCCAACGCCGACTTCTACCGCGTCGACACCGCGCTCCAGCTGCCGTCGCAGACCGCGAGCGACTGGTCGTGCCGGATCCACGGGATGGTCGACAACGAGATCGTGCTGCGGTTCGAGGACCTGCTGGCCCGCCCGCTCGTGGAGCGCACGCTGACGATGACGTGCGTGTCCAACGAGGTCGGCGGCCCCTACATCTCCACCGCGAACTTCATCGGGGTCGAGCTCCGCGACATCCTGCTCGAGGCGGGTGTGCAGCCCGGCGCCGACCAGCTCTTCAGCACCAGCCTCGACGCCTGGACCGCCGGCTCGCCCACGGACGTCGTCATGGAGCCCGGCCGCGGCGCGCTGATCGCGATCGGCATGAACGGCGAGGCGCTGCCGCAGGAGCACGGCTTCCCGGTGCGCCTGGTCGTGCCCGGGCTCTACGGCTTCCTGTCGGCCACCAAGTGGCTCGCCGACATCGAGCTCACCACGTTCGACGCCGCGCAGGGCTACTGGCTGCAGCGCGGCTGGGGCAAGTTCGCGCCGATCAAGACGCAGTCGCGGATCGACTCGCCCGCCCCGTTCGAGCGGGTGCCCGCCGGCACCGTGTCCGTCGCGGGGATCGCGTGGTCCCAGCCGGTCGGCATCAGCAGGGTCGAGGTGCGGGTCGACGGCGGGGCGTGGCAGGAGGCCGAGCTGGCCGACGAGGTGAACCCCCGCACGTGGCGGATGTGGCGCGCCGAGTTCCCGCTCGCGGCCGGCAGCCACACCGTGACCACCCGCGCGACCGACGCGAACGGCGTTACACAGCCGGAGCAGCGCGCCATGCCCATCCCGGACGGAGCCACCGGATGGCCCAGCACTATCTTCACCGTGTCCTAGACCGTTGAGGCGATGCTTCTAGCCCGTTCGGGCGCTCGCTGGTCCGACCACCTGAACTTCCCACGGATCTGGTCCCGGCCGTTGCCGAACCGTTATTTCCGTGAGTGAACCGCCTTTGGATCGATGCCGAAGGTTCTGATGTAGCGACCCGGACAGACCGGGTCGAGCTCGAGGAGGACACACCGTGCGAAAGATCCAGCGACTGGCCGCCGTCGGCGCCATGGCCGCCCTGACCGTGGCGCTGGGCGCGTGCAGCAGCTCCGAGACCCCTTCCGCCCAGGCTCCGGCCTCGTCGGCCCCCTCCGCCGCTGCCACCACCGAGGCGGCTGCGGCCAGCGACGGCGTCACCACCATCGACGACATCTTCGGCCCGGCCTGCAACCAGGTCCCCACCGAGGGTGAGGGTTCCGCCCAGGGCATGATCGACGACCCGGTGGCCACCGCCGCGTCGAACAACCCGCTGCTGTCCACCCTGGTCACCGCCGTCGGCGCCGTGCCCGGCCTGGCCGACACCCTGAACGCCGCCCCGGCGCTCACCGTCTTCGCGCCGTACAACGGTGCGTTCGAGGCGCTGCCCGCGGGCACCGTCGAGACCCTGGTCGCCAACCCCGACCAGCTGGCCCCGATCCTGCAGGGCCACGTCTCCTCGACCCGCTACGACGCCGCCGGCCTGGTCGACGCCGGCTCGGTCGACGTCCTCTCGGGTGGCACCGTCACCATCGGTGGCACCGCCGAGGCCCCCACGTTCGACGGTGGCAACGGCACCGCCGCCACCAACCTGTGCGGCAACGTGCCCACCTCGAACGCCACGGTGTTCGTGATCGACACGATCCTCATGCCCGCCAGCTGATCCCAGCTCGCAGCACACCGCAGGGGCGGTCCCGGAGATCCGGGGCCGCCCCTGCGGCGTTGCGGCGAACGGCGTGGCCCGAACAGCGGGACGCCCCCTGCGACCTGCCGGTGCCCGACGAGCGGGGCTCGCGGCGCGACGGCCGGTCGTCGCCCGGACGGGTCGGTGTGAGCACGGCGGAGTTCAAGATCGCAACTTTGTGCGGGTCTTCACAAGCGGCTACCGTGTTGTCCAGTCGCCGTCAAGACCCCCCGGGAGATCCGGTCCGCGGGTCCCGACGAGCAGCCCACCCGCAACCGCCCGAGGAGCATCCGCCCGTGACCGTGCCGCCGCAGGCCGACTCCGACGGTGGAGCCGGGTCGCGGACCATACCGGAGGCCAGCGTCGCCCGGCTCGCCCTCTACCTGCGCATGCTCGGTGAGCTCGCGGAGCAGGGCACGGAGACCGTATCGAGCGACGAGCTCGCCGCCGTCACCGGCGTCAACCCGGCGAAGCTGCGCAAGGACCTCTCCTACATCGGGTCCTACGGCATCCGCGGCGTCGGCTACGAGGTGCGGGCGCTGCTGCACCAGCTGGAGCGCGTGCTCGGGCTCAACCACCGCCAGGCCGTCGCGCTGGTCGGCGTGGGCAACCTCGGCCACGCCCTGGCGGGCTACCACGGCTTCGGCGGCCGCGGGTTCCCCGTCGCCGCGCTGTTCGACGTCGACCCCGACCTGGTCGGCATCCACATCAACGGCATCGTCGTCGAGCACGTGAGCGCGATCCCCGAGGTCTGCGCGGCGCAGGGCGTCACGATCGGCATGATCGCGACGCCCGGGCCCGCCGCCCAGGGGGTCTGCGACCTGCTCGTGGAGTCGGGGGTGCGCTGCATCCTCAACTTCGCACCCGTCGTCCTGCAGGTGCCCGACGAGGTCGAGGTGCGCAAGGTCGACCTGGCCGTCGAGCTGCAGGTCCTGGCCTTCCACGTCGCCCGCCGGCACGTGGCCGAGCACCCGCCCGTCGCCCGCGGCGGCGGGGGCAACGGCTCGGGCGCGCACGGTCGCGGGCGCAACGGGCACGCCACCGGCGTGCGCACGTTCCCCCTGGTGGACGGGACGACGACGTCGGAGGGACGAGCATGAGTGTGCTGGTGGTCGGGCTGTCGCACCGCAGCGCGCCGGTCGAGGTGCTGGAGCGGGCCGCGGTGTCGGTTCCCGACGTCCCCAAGCTCCTCGACGAGATGGTGCGCGCGGCGCACGTCTCCGAGGTCATGATGCTCTCGACCTGCAACCGCATCGAGGTCTACGCGGTCGTCGACGCGTTCCACGGCGGCCTCGCCGACGTCTCGGCCGTGCTCTCGCGCCACTCCGGGATGCCGCTGGCCGAGCTCACCGAGCACGTCTACGTGCACTACGCCGGGTCGGCCGTGCAGCACCTGTTCGCGGTGTCGGCCGGGCTCGACTCGATGGTCGTCGGCGAGGCCCAGATCCTGGGCCAGCTCCGCACCGCCTACGCCACCGCCGACGAGACGGGCACCGTCGGGCGCGCGCTGCACGAGCTCGCGCAGCAGGCGCTGCGGGTCGGCAAGCGCGTCCACGCCCGCACCGGCATCGACACCGCGGGCGCCTCGGTCGTCTCCGAGGCCCTGGCCGACGCGGCCACCGCGCTCGGCGGCGACCTCGCGGGCCGCCGCGCCGTCCTCGTCGGCGCCGGGGCGATGGGCGCGCTCGCCGCGGCCCACCTGCGCCGCGCCGGGGCCGCCGAGATCGTCGTGCTGAACCGGTCGGTCGAGCGCGCCGAGCGCCTCGCCGCCACCACCGCCGAGCACGGCACGCCCGCCCGCGCCGGCACGCTCGACGCCCTCCCCGCCGAGCTCGCCGAGGCCGACCTGCTGCTGGCCTGCACCGGCGCGATCGGCACCGTCGTCGAGCGCTCGGTGGTGGCCGTGGCCGTCGCCGGGCGGGCCGGGCGCCCGCTCGCGGTCTGCGACCTGGGCCTGCCCCGCGACGTCGACGCCGGCGTGGCCGCGCTGCCCGGCGTCACCGTCGTCGACCTGATCGCCCTGCAGGCCCGCCTGTCCACCGGTGAGCGCGGGGCCGCCGTCGCCGCCGCGCAGGAGCTCGTCGCGGCCGAGGCGCAGGCCTACCTGGCCGCCCAGCGCTCCGCAGAGGTCACGCCGACCGTCACCGCGCTGCGCCGCCGCGCGTCCGACGTGATCGACGCCGAGCTGCTGCGCCTCGACGCCAAGCTGCCCGACCTCGACGACCGCGTGCGCGAGGAGTTCGGCCGTAGCGTGCGCCGCGTCGTCGACAAGCTGCTGCACACCCCGACCGTCCAGATCAAGCGGCTCGCCGAGGGACCCGACGGCAGCAGCTACGCCGAGGCGCTGCGCGAGCTGTTCGAGCTCGACCCGCAGACGCCCGCGGCCGTCGCGATCGCCCGCAGCGGCGACGTGCTGGCCGCGCTCGAAGCCCGTTCGGAGGAGCGCTGATGACGGAGCAGACCCCCCGCACCATCAGGATCGGCACCCGCCCCAGCGCGCTCGCCGTCGCCCAGTCCGGGCACGTCGCGGACCGCCTGCGGGCGAAGGGCCACACCTGCGAGCTCGTCGAGATCAGCTCGCCCGGCGACCGCTCGTCCGCGCCCGTCGCGGAGCTGGGCGTCGGGGTGTTCGTGTCGTCGCTGCGCGAGGCGCTGGTCGACGGCCGGGTCGACGTGGCGGTGCACTCCTACAAGGACCTGCCCACCGCGCCCGACCGCCGGCTCGTGCTCGCCGCCGTCCCGCCGCGGGAGGACCCCCGCGACGCACTGGTGGCCCGCGACGGGCTGGTGCTGGGCGAGCTGCCGCCCGGGTCCCGCGTGGGCACCGGGTCGCCGCGGCGCGCCGCGCAGCTCGTCGCGCTCGGGCTGGGCCTGGAGGTCGTCCCCATCCGGGGCAACGTCGACACGCGCATCGGCAAGGTGCGCTCCGGCGAGCTGGACGCCGTCGTCGTGGCGGCGGCCGGGCTGCGCAGGCTCGGCCGGGCCGACGAGGCCTCCGAGCTGCTCGACCCGGTGCAGATGGTGCCGGCCCCCGCGCAGGGGGCGCTCGCCGTCGAGTGCCCGGCCGACGACACCGCGCTGTCCGACACCCTCGCCTCCGCGCTCGACGACCCGTTCACCCGGGCCGCCGTCTCCGCGGAGCGGGCGGTGCTGGCGGCGCTCGAAGCAGGGTGCAGCGCGCCCGTCGGGGCGCTCGCCGACGTCGTGTCCGATCTCGACGACGACGGCAACGTGTTGGACCGCATCTCACTACGCGCCGTGGTGGGCACCGAGGACGGGGCGCTCATCCGCGCCTCGATCACCGGAGACATGGACGTCGCCGAGAAGCTCGGAGCGGCACTCGCCGCCGAGCTCCTCGACTTGGGGGGCAGCTCGCTGTCCCTGGGAAACCGCTGACCGGGAGTTCAGAGAACAGATGAACCGAGCACCTTCCACCGGACGGGTCGCCTTCGTGGGCAGCGGCCCCGGCGATCCCGGCCTGCTCACCGTGCGGGCGCGGGACGCGATCGCGTCCGCCCCGCTGATCATCACCGACCCGGACGTGCCGGAGGCGATCCTCGCCCTCGTCGCCGAGGGCGCCGAGGTGCGGCCGGCCGTGGGCCAGCCCGCCGACGTCGCGCGCGACCTGGTCGCCGAGGCCCGCGCCGGGCGCACCGTGACGCGGCTGGTCAGCGGGGACCCGCTGACGGTCGACGCCGTGGTGGCCGAGGCCATCGCGGTGTCCGGCGCCGAGGTGGCGTTCGACGTCGTCCCCGGGGTGCCCTCGGGCACCGCGGTGCCGGCGTACGCGGGCGTGCCGCTGGGCTCCGCGCACATCGAGGCCGACGTCCGCGCGGGCGTCGACTGGGCCAAGCTCGCCGTGGCGCCCGGGGTCCTCGTGCTGCACGCCGGCCCGACGCACCTCGCGGAGATCGCGAGCGGGCTCACCGAGCACGGCCTCGCCGCGCAGACGCCCGTCGCGGTCACCGCGAGCGGGTCGCAGACCACGCAGCGGACCGTGCAGGGCACGCTGGCCACGCTCGCGGCCGACGCGTCGGACCTCGAGGGTCCGCTCGTCGTCACCGTCGGCGACGAGGTCGGCCTGCGCGCGGAGCTGTCGTGGTGGGAGTCGCGCGCGCTCTACGGGTGGCGCGTCCTCGTGCCGCGCACCAAGGACCAGGCCGGCGCGATGAGCGACCGCCTCGCCGTGCACGGCGCCTCCGCCGAGGAGGTCCCGACGATCGCCGTCGAGCCGCCGCGGTCGCCCACGCAGATGGAGCGGGCCGTCAAGGGCCTGGTCGACGGCCGCTACCAGTGGGTCGTCTTCACCTCCACCAACGCGGTGCGCGCGGTGTGGGAGAAGTTCGCCGAGTTCGGCCTCGACGCCCGCGCGTTCTCCGGCGTCAAGATCGCCTGCGTCGGCACGGCCACCGCGGAGAAGGTGCGCAGCTTCGGCATCGTGCCCGAGCTGGTGCCCGACATCGAGGAGTCGCAGGAGTCCTCGTCCGAGGGCCTGCTCGGGATCTTCCCGCCCTACGACGACGTGCTCGACCCGGTCGACCGGGTCCTGCTGCCGCGCGCCGACATCGCCACCGAGACCCTCGCCGCCGGTCTGCGCGACCGCGGCTGGGAGATCGACGACGTCACCGCGTACCGCACCGTCCGGGCGGCGCCGCCGCCCGCGCCGATCCGTGAGGCGATCAAGACCGGCGGGTTCGACGCCGTCTGCTTCACGAGCTCGTCGACGGTGCGCAACCTGGTCGGGATCGCGGGCAAGCCGCACGCCCGCACCATCGTGGCGTGCATCGGCCCGCAGACGGCCGAGACGGCCCGCGAGTTCGGCCTGCGGGTCGACGTGCAGCCGGACGAGGCGCGGGTGCCGGCCCTGGTCGACGCCCTGGCCGCCCACGCGGCGCGGCTGCGGGCGGAGGGGGCCCTGCCGCCCCCGCGGAAGGCGAAGGCGCGGCGGCGGTAGCCCGTCGCCCCGGCTTGCAGGTCGCCCCGGCTTGCCGTCGCCCCCCGCTTGCAGGAAAGCCACGTTCACGCAACGACGTTGCGGGAACGTGGCTTTCCTGCCGTTCGGGGACGGGTCGACGGCCGGTCGTAGGCTGGCCCCATGGCGTTCCCCTCCCACCGCCCCCGCCGCCTGCGCTCCACCCCGGCCCTGCGGCGGCTCGTCTCCGAGACCGACCTGCGGCCCCGGCACCTCGTGCTGCCGCTGTTCGTGCGGGAGGGGATCGGCGAGCCGGTGCCGATCGCGTCGATGCCGGGGGTCGTCCAGCACACCCGCGACTCCCTGCGGAAGGCGTGCGTCGAGGCCGTCGAGGCGGGCGTCGGGGGGCTGATGCTGTTCGGCGTCCCGGCCGTGCGCGACGCCACCGGCACCGCGGGCGTCGACCCGGACGGCGTGCTCAACGCGGCCCTGCGCGACGTCCGCGCCGAGATCGGGGACGCGTCGGTGCTCATGGCCGACACCTGCCTCGACGAGTTCACCGACCACGGCCACTGCGGCGTCCTCGACGCCGACGGCGGGGTCGACAACGACGCCACCCTCGCGGTCTACGCGCAGATGGCGGTGGCGCAGGCCGACGCCGGGGCCCACCTGCTCGGCCCCAGCGGCATGATGGACGGCCAGGTCGGCGTCCTGCGTGACGCGCTCGACGCGGCCGGCCACGCCGACACCGGGATCCTGGCCTACACCGCGAAGTACGCCTCGGCGTTCTACGGGCCGTTCCGCGAGGCCGTCGACTCGCAGCTCCGCGGCGACCGCAAGACCTACCAGCAGGACCCGGGAAACGTCCGCGAGGCGCTGCGCGAGCTCGCGCTCGACCTCGACGAGGGCGCGGACATGGTGATGGTCAAGCCGGCGATGTCCTACCTCGACGTGCTGCGCGCGGTGGCCGAGGAGGCCGACGTGCCGGTGGCGGCGTACCAGGTGTCGGGGGAGTACGCGATGGTGGAGGCGGCCGCCGCCAACGGGTGGCTCGACCGCGACCGGACGATCACCGAGACGCTCACCGCGATCCGCCGGGCGGGGGCCGACGTCGTCCTCACCTACTGGGCCACGGAGGTGGCGTTGCGACTCGGTCGCGGCTGAGCGTCCACGGGTCCTGACCGGCGGTGACCGGGGTAGGCTGCCGCCGCCAGTGATCACCGGGGCTTCTGCGAAGCGCCGAGCCAGCGCACCGAGGAGAACGATGAGCTACGACCCCGCAGGCGGTCAGCCCGGAGGCCAGGGGTGGCAGGGCGGGCAGCAGCCGCCCTACCCGCCGCCTCCCGGTGGCTACGGACAGCAGCCGCCCGCCGGATGGGGCCCGCCCCCCGGCCCCGGCGGCCCGTCCGGCTCGCCCGCGCAGAAGAGCTTCTTCTCGGCGCTGTTCGACTTCACGTTCGACAGCTTCGCGACGCCCGGCCTGATCCGGATCCTCTACATCATCGGCACCGTGCTGATCGTGCTCGGCTGGCTCGGGTACGTGGTGATCGGTTTCAGCGCGCTCGGAGCGGCGGCCGGCATCGGCATCCTGATCTTCGGCGCCATCTTCGCGCTGTTCGCGATCGCGCTGCTGCGCGTGTCGCTGGAGTTCTACTACGCGGTCGTGCGCATGTCGGAGGACATCCACAACCGTCGGTGACCGCCCCCGATCCCGGCCCGGACGGCCACGTGGACACGTCCCGGGCCGGGATCTACGGTGGCGCCGTGAGCTACCCCGAACCGGACGACCGGCCGAACCTGGACAAGGGATCGCGCCCGGCCGCCGGGCAGCAGCAGCCCGGGCAGCAGGCCTACGGCACCGGCTACGGTGGCGTGCAGTACCCGTACCCGGAGGGCCAGGCCCCGGCCGGGCAGTCCTACCCGGGCCAGCAGGGACAGCAGGGCTACCCGTACAACCCCTACGGCCAGACGCCCTACGGCCAGACCCCGTACGGCCAGTCGCCCTACGGCGGCTACCCGGCCGGCCTCGACGACCGGGCCGCCACCCCCGCGCGCCGCCCGGGGATCCTCGTGCTCGCGCTCGTGCTGCAGATCCTCGCGGCGCTGCCCTTCCTGGTGTTCGGCGCCGTCGTGCTCGCGGTCCCGCTCGACTCCGCCACGATCCCGCCCGAGGTGCTCGACAACCCCGACCTCGCCGCCGCCGGTGTGACGGTGGAGACGCTGCTCTCCCTGGTGCGGGTGTTCGGCGGCATCTTCGTGGGGCTCTCGCTGGTCTACATCGTGTTCGCCGTGGTCGCGTTCACCGGCCGCAACTGGGCGCGCGTCCTCGTCACCGTCATGACGGTCGGGTTCAGCCTGTTCCTGCTGTTCGCGGCGTTCACCGGCGGTGCCGCCGACCCGGCGAGCGCGGCGATCCTGCTGCTGCCGGTGGTGCTCGCCGTCCTCGGCGTCGTGCTCCTCTTCCTGCCCGCGTCGAACGCCTGGTTCTCCGCGCCCCGCCGCTGAGGCCCTCGCGCGGCCCCGCCGGCCGGATGTGAGACTGGCGGCCGTGGCCTCACGCACGACGTCGTCCCAGGACCTGTTCACCCGCGCCTCGAGCGTGATCCCGGGCGGGGTCAACTCCCCGGTCCGCGCGTTCACCTCGGTCGGTGGCACGCCGCGGTTCATGACCTCGGCGCGGGGCCCCTGGCTCACCGACGCCGACGACAACCGCTACGTCGACCTCATCTGCTCGTGGGGCCCGATGATCCTCGGGCACGCGCACCCGGCCGTCGTCGACGCCGTGCGCAGCGCCGCGGGCCAGGGCCTGTCGTTCGGCGCGCCGACGCCCGCGGAGATCGAGCTCGCCGAGGCGATCATCGGGCGGGTCGGTCCGGTGGAGCAGGTGCGGCTGGTCAACTCCGGCACCGAGGCGACGATGAGCGCCATCCGGCTCGCCCGCGGCATCACCGGGCGGAAGGTGATCGTCAAGTTCGCCGGCTGCTACCACGGCCACGTCGACGCGCTGCTGGCCCAGGCCGGCTCCGGCGTCGCGACGCTGGGGCTGCCGACGAGCCCGGGCGTCACCGGCGCGCAGGCCGCCGACACCGTCGTCCTGCCCTACAACGACCTCGCGGCCGTGCGCGCGGTGTTCGCCGAGCGCGGCGACGAGATCGCGTGCGTCATCACCGAGGCGGCCGCGGGCAACATGGGCGCGGTCGCGCCGGTGGAGGGCTTCAACGCCGGGCTGCGCGAGGTCTGCCACGCCCACGGCGCGCTGCTCGTCGTCGACGAGGTGATGACCGGCTTCCGCGTCTCGCCGTCGGGCTGGTTCGGGCTCGACGGGGTGGCGGGCGACCTCTACACGTTCGGCAAGGTCATGTCCGGGGGGCTGCCCGCCGCGGCCTTCGGCGGGTCGGCCGAGCTCATGGCCCACCTCGCGCCGGCCGGGCCGGTGTACCAGGCGGGAACGCTGTCGGGGAACCCCGTGGCCGTCGCGGCGGGGCTCGCGACCCTGCGCACCGCCGACGCCGCCGTCTACGCCGCGCTGGACGCCAACGCCCAGCGCCTGGGCACCCTGCTCGGCGACGCCCTGTCGGCCGCGGGCGTGCCGCACCGCGTGCAGTACGCCGGCTCGATGCTGTCGGTGTTCTTCTCCGAGGACGAGGTGCGCGACTACGCCGGCGCGCAGGCCGCCGCGACCTGGCGCTTCCCGGCCTTCTTCCACGCCCTGCTCGACGCCGGGGTGTACCCGCCGCCCAGCGCGTACGAGGCGTGGTTCGTCTCCGCCGCGCTCGACGACGAGTGCTGGGACCGGATCGAGGCCGCCCTGCCCGCCGCCGCGCAGGCCGCCGCCACCGCGACCACGCCCGCCGAGGCCGCGCAGTGACGACCGGGCCCGCGACGACCGGACCGGCGACGACCGGGCCGGCCACGACCAGGACGGTCGTCCACGTCCTGCGCCACGGCGAGGTCCACAACCCCGACGGCATCCTCTACGGCCGCATCCCCGGCTTCCGGCTCTCGGAGAACGGCCGCCGGCAGGCCGCGCTCGTCGCGGAGGCCCTCGCCGGGGCCGACCTGGGCGCCGTCGTCGCCTCGCCGCTGCAGCGCGCGCAGGAGACCGCCGAGCCGATCGCCGCCGCGCACGGGCTCGAGATCCGCACCGACGAGGGGCTGATCGAGGCGGGCAACCAGTTCGAGGGGCTCAAGGTCGCGGTCGGCGACGGCGCCCTGCGCCAGCCGCGG
This sequence comes from Pseudonocardia broussonetiae, assembly GCF_013155125.1. NCBI lineage: Bacteria > Bacillati > Actinomycetota > Actinomycetes > Pseudonocardiales > Pseudonocardiaceae > Pseudonocardia > Pseudonocardia broussonetiae. The sequence continues at coordinate 2,281,741 of NZ_CP053564.1, forward strand.
CACTGGCCCAAGCTGCGCGACCCGTTCACGCCGTCGTGGGGCGAGCCGTACCTGCAGATCGCGCACCGGATGCTCGCCGCGGTGCACCGGGCGCGCGAGCTGGCGCCCGGGCGCGAGGTGCTGTGCGTGTCGCACCAGCTGCCGATCTGGACGCTGCGCCGGTTCGTCACCGGGCAGCGGCTGTGGCACGACCCCCGCCGCCGCCAGTGCGGGCTCGCGTCGCTGACGACGCTGGTGTTCGACGGCGCCGAGCTGGCGCAGCTGCGCTACTCCGAGCCCGCCGGCCCGAGCGACCCGCGGAAGACCGGGGCATGAGGACGCTCGCGCTCGCCGTCGTCGCGGTGCTGAGTCTGGCGCTGGCCGGCTGCTCCACCAGCCAGGACGCCGTGGCGAACGACGGCGAGTTCACGTTCGTCGCCCCCGGCGGGCAGACGACGATCCTCTACGACCCGCCCGCCGACCGCGGCAGCGTCCGCGGCATCGAGGGCGAGAGCCTGATGGACCCGGGGCGGACGGTCGGGCTCGACGACTACGCGGGCCAGGTCGTCGTCCTCAACGTGTGGGGCTCCTGGTGCGGGCCGTGCCGCGAGGAGATGCCCGACCTGCAGTTCGTGCAGGACACCGTCGAGGGGGTGGCGGTGCTCGGGCTCGACGTCCGCGACTCCCGCGACGCCGCCGCCGACTTCGTGCGCGACCGCGGCCTCACCTTCGACTCGATCTACGACAGCCCGGCGCGCACGCTCGCGCAGCTGTCGGGCTACCCGCGCAACACCACGCCGTCGACGCTCGTGCTCGACAAGCAGCACCGGGTCGCGGCGGTGTACCTGACGCAGATCCGGATCCCCGAGCTGATCCCGGTCGTCCAGCGGCTCGTGGCCGAGCCCGCTGCCTGACGCGGGGCCGACCCCACCTGCGGCGCCGTCCACTACACGACGTAGAACCCGGCGCGCGGGGGCGGGGTGCACCGGCCTACCCTGGTGCCCGATGGATCCCTCGACCACCCTCGCGGTCTCCGGCCCGCTGCTGGTAGCGGCAGCCGTGGCCGTGCTGGCGGGCGCCGTGAGCTTCGCGTCGCCGTGCGTCGTGCCGCTGGTCCCGGGCTACCTCGCCTACCTCGCCGGCCTGGTCGGCGCCGAGGCCCCGCCCGCCACGGCGGAGCAGGCGCAGCATCGGCGCAGCGGGAAGTGGCGCGTCGCGGGCGCGGCGGGGCTGTTCGTCCTGGGGTTCACGGTGGTCTTCGGCGCGATCCTCACCGGGGTCGTCTGGCTCGCCGACACGCTCGTCGCCAACGAGGCGCTGCTGCAGCGCGCGGGCGGCGTCGTCATGATCGCGATGGGGCTGGCGTTCGTCGGGCTGATCCCGGTGCTGCAGAACGAGCGGCGGGTGCACTGGGTGCCGCGCGCCGGGCTGTGGGGCGCCCCGCTGCTGGGCGCGGTGTTCGGTCTCGGCTGGGTGCCCTGCATCGGCCCGACGCTGGCCGGCGTCGTCGCGGTCGCGGCGGGCACAGGCGGCGGCTCGCTGCGCGGCGTCGTCCTCACGCTCGCCTACTGCGCGGGGCTCGGGCTGCCGTTCGTCGTCATCGCACTGGGGGCCTCGCGCGCGGTCACCGCGCTGGGCTGGCTGCGCCGCCACACGCGCTCCATCCAGATCGGCGGCGGCGTGCTGATGGTGGCCGTCGGCGTCCTGCTCGTGTCCGGGCTGTGGGGCGGGCTGCTCGCGCAGCTGCAGGTCTCCGTCGCCGGCTTCACCCCGGTGATCTGAGTGGTCACCGACGCGCCCGTCCGCGCCGTCCCGCCGCGCACGCCGCCGCCGGGGTGGCTCGTGCTGCGCAACGGCTGGCGCGCGCTCACCTCGATGCGCACCGCGCTGGTCCTGCTGTTCCTGCTCGCGCTCGCCGCCCTGCCCGGCGCCCTGCTGCCGCAGCGCTCGCTCAACCAGCGCCTCGTCGACCAGTACTTCACCGACCACCCGGCGCTGGCCCCGCTGCTCGACCGCGTCTCGGCGTTCGACGTGTTCGCCGCGCCGTGGTTCGCGGCGATCTACCTGCTGCTGATGATCTCGCTGATCGGCTGCGTCCTGCCCCGCACGGTCGACGACCTGCACGCCCTGCGCGCCCGGCCCGTCGCCGTCCCGCGCAACCTCGCCCGGCTGCCGCACCACGGCGAGGGCGTCCTCGACGACGACCTCGACGCCGCGGCCGACCGCGTGCGCGCCGGGCTGCGCGGCTGGCGCGTCGCCGAGCGCGAGGAGGGCGGGAGCCGCACCTTCTCGGCGGAGAAGGGCTACTCCCGCGAGATCGGCAACCTGCTGTTCCACCTGTCGCTGGTGGGGCTGCTGGTCGGGTTCGCCGCCGGCAAGCTGTTCGGCTACGAGGGCCAGGTCATCGTGCCCGCGGGCGGCGGCGAGTTCTGCAACACCGGCATCCTGGGCTACGACTCGTTCCGCGCCGGCACGCTCGTCGACGGCACCGACCTCGCGCCGTTCTGCGTCCGCGTCGACGACTTCACGGCCACCTACCTGCCCACCGGCCAGCCCGACCGGTACGACGCCGCCCTGGGCTACCAGACCGGCGACGACCTCGCCTCCGGCTCCGCCGACGCGTGGCGCTCGTTCCCGCTCGCGGTCAACAACCCGCTGCGCACCGACGGCGCGCGGGTCTACCTGCTCGGCAACGGCTACGCGCCGGTGTTCACCGTGACCTTCCCCAACGGCGACGCGCGCACCGGCGACGTCCAGTGGCGCCCGGTCGACCAGGCGACGCTGCTGTCGGAGGGCGCCACCAAGTTCGAGCCGCCGGGCGTCACCGACGACGAGCAGCGGCGCACCGGCCAGCTCGCGATCACCGGGCTGCTCGCGCCCACCACGTCCGGCGGCGACATCGTCACCTCGGTGTTCCCCGACCTGCGCGACCCCGAGGTCGCGATCGACGTGCTGCGCGGCGACCTCGGCCTCGACGACGGGCGCGGGCAGTCGATCTTCGAGGTCGACCAGAGGCAGGTGGAGTCGGGCGAGCTCGTCCGGGTGGCGCGCCAGAACCTCGTGCCCGGCCAGAGCCTCACCCTCGACGACGGCACGACGGTGCGCTTCGACGGCGTGCGCAAGTGGGTCAACCTGCAGATCAGCCACGACCCGGGCCAGGTGTGGGTGCTGGTCTTCGCCGTCACGATGCTGGTCGGCCTCGCGGCCTCGCTCGGGGTGCGGCGCCGCCGCTTCTGGGCCAGGCTCACCCCGTCCGACGGGCCCGGCCGTACCGTGGTGGAGCTCGGTGGGCTCGCCCGCACCGACCGCGCCGGGTACGGCGAGGAGTTCGACCGCCTGCGGGCGGACCTGCTGCGAACCGAAGTGGAGAAGGACGCCTGATGCTCGCCCTCTACAGCGACCGCCTGTTCATGGCCGCCGTCGGTGTGTACGTGCTGGCGATGGTGCTGCACGCCGCCGAGTTCGCGGCCGCCCGCTCGGCGAAGCCCGTGCTGGTCGGCGCCGGCGGTCCGGACGGCGACGGGCGGCCCGTCGAGGAGGCCCGCCCGCGCGGCGAGCGCTTCGCCCGCATGGCCGTCTCGCTCACGGTGCTGGGCGCGCTGCTGCACCTCGGCTCGATCGTCACGCGCGGCGTCGCGGCCGAGCGGTGGCCGCTGGGCAACATGTACGAGTTCACGTCCGCGATCTGCCTGGCCGCGGTCGTCGGCTGGCTGGTGATGCTGCGCCGCTCGCCCGTCACGCGGGCCGTCGGGCCGTTCGTGCTGCTGCCCGTCGTCGTCCTGCTGTTCCTGGCCGGCACCGTGCTCTACGCGCAGGCCGCGCCCGTCGTGCCCGCGCTGCAGTCCTACTGGCTCGTCATCCACGTCACGACGATCACGATCTCGTCGGGCCTGCTGCTGGTGCCCGGCGTCGCGAGCATCCTGTTCCTGCTGCGCGGCTCGGGCCGCCTGGGCGGGCGCCTGGCCGAGCGGCTGCCGTCGTCGGACGTGCTCGACCGCCTCGCCTACCGCACCACGATCATCGCCTTCCCGCTGTTCACGTTCGCGGTCATCGCGGGCGCGATCTGGGCCGAGGCGGCCTGGGGCCGGTTCTGGGGCTGGGACCCCAAGGAGACCGTCGCGTTCGTCTCCTGGGTGATCTACGCGGCCTACCTGCACGCCCGGGCCACCGCCGGGTGGCGCGCGGCCCGCGCGGCCTGGATCAACGTGGCCGGCTTCGCGACCGTGCTCTTCAACCTCTTCTTCATCAACATGGTGGTGGCGGGCCTGCACTCCTACGCGGGTCTGGGCTGAGCGGACGGGACGAGGCGAGGGCCACCCGTACGCGCCTCGACCACGGGCGACGACGCGACTACCGTCGGCGTCCGTGACAGGGTTCAACGGTCGGTACGACGGGTTCGACGGGAAGCGTTGATGACGGAGCGTGATTCCGAGGGCGACGGGGACTACCCCGACGGCTCGGTGGGCCGCTATGTCCGCGAGCAGTGGGGCGCCGCCCCGACCCCCCGCAAGACGAGGCCCTACGTGGCGCCGGTGCGGCACCCGGAGCCCGCGGAGGAGCCGGCGCCGGAGCCCGGTGGGGAGGCGCCCGCGGGTGACGCGTCGCTGCCGCTGCGGCCGTCCGCGCCGCCCCCGGCGCCGTCGAGCCGGCTCGACGAGCTGAGCGGGCACGACGACGTCGACGCCTGGGCCGAGCGCGGCCGGGCCGCCGCGCACCGCGCCCCGGCCGCCCCCACCGACGCCCCGCCGCGTCGCGCACCCGACGTGCCGGACCCCCGCACGGCCGACCCGCACCCCGCCCCGGAGCGCGCGGCGGGCCCGCCGCCCCCGCGCCCGCCGCGGCCCCCGTTCGGCGCCGGGCCGTCGGGATCCGTGCCGTCGGGATCGGTGCCGTCGGGATCCGGGCCGTCGGGATCCGTACCGTCGGGAGCCGTGCCGTCGGGATCGGTGCCGCCCGCGTCCGCCCCGGTGCCCGCCCCGTCGGTCAACGGGTCCGCGCCCGCCGACCCCGGTCCGCGCACCCCGCCGCGCGGCGCCCCGCGCTGGACCGACCCGGGCGCCGTCGCCGCCCAGGAGGCCCAGCAGGCGCGCAACCCCGGGCAGCCCGACCTGTCGTCGGCGCGGCTGCTGCGCCCGACCAAGCGGCCGCCGCAGTCGGGCTGGCGCCGGCTCGTCTACGTGCTGTCCGGGCGCCTGTTCAACCCGGGGGAGAGCCCGGCCGACGTGCGGCGCCGCGAGCTCACCGTGCGCATCAACCAGCCGCTGCTGGGCTGCTACAAGATCGGCGTGCTCAGCCTCAAGGGCGGCGTCGGCAAGACCACGATGACGGCCACGCTGGGCGCCACGTTCGCGTCGCTGCGCGGCGACCGCGTGGTGGCCGTCGACGCCAACCCCGACCGCGGCACGCTGAGCCAGAAGATCCCGCTGGAGACCAGCGCCACCGTGCGCAACCTGCTGCGCGACGCCCAGCGCGTCCGCCGCTACACCGACGTGCGGGCCTACACCTCGCAGGGCGCGTCGCGGCTCGAGGTGCTGGCCAGCGAGCAGGACCCGGCGGTGTCGGAGGCGTTCAGCGAGGACGACTACCGGCGCACGGTCAACCTGCTCGAGCACTTCTACAACATCGTGCTCACCGACTGCGGCACCGGACTCATGCACTCGGCCATGTACGGCGTGCTGGGCGTGGCCGACCAGCTGATCATCGTGTCGTCGAGCTCGATCGACGGGGCGCGCAGCGCGTCGGCCACGATGGACTGGCTCGACGCGCACGGCCACGGCGACCTCGTGCGCAACGCGGTGGCCGTGGTGAACAGCGTGAGCCGCTCGTCGGGCGGCGTCGACCTGGACCGGGTGGCGGAGCACTTCGCGGCCCGGTGCCGCGCGGTCGTGCGGATCCCCTTCGACGCGCACCTGCAGGAGGGGGCGGAGGTCGATCTGGACCGGCTGGAGCCGGCCACGAGGCTGGCGCTGCTGGAACTGGCCGCGGCCGTGGCCGACGCGTTCGCGTCGGCCCACAGCAGCGGCTCGTGACTCCTGTCGGGGCTCTCCTCGGGGACTCTCCTCGGGGGGCGCCGGTCAGCCGGCCGGCGGCTCGTCCCGGCGCTTGACGCGCTCGTCGAGCTGACGCAGGAAGTCGGGATCGTCGTCCGGGCCGCTCACGCGCGGGCGGGCCGGGCCGGGAGCGGGACGCTCGCCCTGCGGGAGGGCGTCACCGTTCGCGGTGCCCATCGCCTTCCAGAGCACCAGAGCGATGATCGCCGCGCCGACGAACGCGATGAGAAACAGCATGTGCACCACCTCCGCCGTCGAGGTTAGCGGAGGTGGTGCTACGTCGGGGTGAACCCGTGCGGCCGAGCGCTCAGCCGTGCGCGGGCGGCAGCGTGGCCTCGCTGGTGAGGTCGGCGAGCAGGCCGCGGACCTCGGACTCGCGGAAGCGGCGGTGCCCGCCGGGGGTGCGGATGGAGCCGATGCGGCCCGCGGACGCCCAGCGCGTGACCGTCTTGGGGTCGACGCGGAAGAGCCCGGCGACCTCGCCGGGCGTGAGGAGCCGCTCGTCGCTGCTCGAGGGTGCTGCCATGGTGCGCCTCCAGGTGGTGTCCTGGTCCATCGTGACACTCGGGACCCCGGGTACTCGAACGGTTGTCCGGAGGTAAAGGGCGCCTAAAGGACGAAACGGACGAGTGTCGACCGTCCCGGGCGGGTCGTACGCTGGAGCCATGACGTCTCCCTCGGCCCCGGGCCTCCTGCCCACCGTCGGGCTCTACGCGCTCGCGCGGCTCGGGCTCGTCGCCCTCGTCGCCGTGCTGCTGGTGCTCGCGGGGGTGCCGGTCGTCGTCTCCGTGCTCGTCGCGCTGATCGTCGCGCTGCCGCTGTCGATGGTGCTGTTCCGCGGGCTGCGCTCGCGGCTGGACGCGGCGCTGGCGGAGTCCTCGCGCAGGCGGTCGGTGGAGCGCGAGGCGCTGCGGTCGCGGCTGCGCGGGGAGTGAGCGCAGGGACGTCGAGCCCGGGGCCCGGACGGGTCCGGGCTAGACGAGCGCGGTGACGGCCGCGCCCACCGCCGTGAGCACCGACCACGCGAGCAGGAGCACCCCGGTGGCGCCCAGCACGCGGACGAGCGCGCGCCCGTCGGCACCGCCGAGGACCTGGCGCGCCGGCGGCACCGCGAGCGGCAGGGCCAGCAGCGCGAGCAGCATCGGCCAGCCCCGCAGCCCGGCCAGCGCGGACAGCAGGAACGGGATCGCCACCAGCGCGACGTAGAGCCGGCGGGTGTCGGTGTCGCCCAGCACGACGGCCAGCGTGCGCTTGCCGGCGACGGTGTCGGTCGGGATGTCGCGCAGGTTGTTGGCCACGAGCACGGCGCAGGCGAGCAGTCCGACCCCGACCGCACCGACCACGGCCAGCGGGTTGGGCGGGCCGCTCTGCGTGAGCACGGTGCCGAGCACGGCGACCGGCCCGAAGAACACGAACACGGCGACCTCGCCGAGGCCCGCGTAGCCGTAGGGGCGGGAGCCGCCGGTGTAGAACCAGGCGCCCGCGATGCACAGCGCGCCCACCGCGATCAGCCACCACTGCCGCGACAGCGAGACCAGCGTCAGCCCGGCCAGGCCGGCCACGGCGAAGCAGCCGAACGCCACGGCGCGGACGGTGGTGGCCGCGGCGAGCTTCGAGCCGACGAGGCGCAGCGGGCCGACACGGTCGTCGTCGGTGCCGCGGATGCCGTCGGAGTAGTCGTTGGCGTAGTTGACGCCGACGACCAGGGCGACGGCGACGAGCAGCGCCAGCAGCGCCCGCCCGGGGGCGACGGTGCCGGCCCCCACGGCGACCCCGGTGCCGACCAGGACCGGGGAGACGGCGGTCGGCAGGGTGCGGGGGCGGGCGCCCTGCACCCACTCGCTCAGCGTGGCCACGGGGGAACGCTATCCGGCGGCCCGGGAGCGCGGTCCGGCCGGGAGTGGCGGCGGCTCGGGAGTTGCAGGAAGGCCACCTTGCTCACGGGAATCGTCAGCAAGGTGGCCTTCCTGCAACAGGGGAGCGGGTCAGGAGGGGGTCGCGGGCGTCGCCGTCGCGCCGGCCGAGCTGCCGCGCTCCGCGCTCGCCGCACCCTCGACCACCGCCGGGGCGCCCTCGGGGGCCGGGCCGGGGGTGCCGGTCGGGCCGGGGGCGTCCGACGGGCCGGGGACGTCGGTCGGGACGATCGCGGGGGCCGGGGAGGGTGCGTCGGTCGGGGAGAATGCGTCGGTCGGGGCAGGTGCGTCGGTCGGGGTGGGCGCGCCGGTCGCAGTGGCGGCGTCCGTCGGGGAGGCCGTGTCGGTCGGGCCCGTGATCCCGAGGTCGGTGGCCGCCGCGGCGCCGGACTGCGCCGGTGCGGCGGTGGGGGTGTCGGCGGTGCAGGCGGCGACGTCGTCGGCGTCGCTGACGTCCTGCGCCCCGATGTACTGGTCGGCGCCGATCCGCAGCCACCGGTCCGAGCCCGACGTCGTCGCGCACTCCACCGGCACGGCCGCGCGCTCGGCGGCCACGCCCACGACCTCGGCGGCCGCGTCGGGCGCCGCGAGGACGTCGACCGGGGACTCCGAGCTCACCAGCGACAGGCGGACCGAGCCGGTCCACAGGTAGTCGACGCTGACCCACGCGTTGTCGGTCAGGCCCAGCGCGTCCCAGAACAGGCCGTCGCCGAGGTCGATGCCGGCGGGGTTGGAGGGCGTGCGGCCGTACTGGTCGCGGCCGCCGTTGTAGCCGTCGGTGTGCGCGGCCTGGGCCTGCGGCACGCCCTGCGGGAGGTCCTTCCACTCCTGGCGCTGGTCGGAGGGGTTCCAGTAGTCGTCGCGGGTGTTCCAGGGGCCCACGTCCCACACCGGCGCGAACGCGCAGCGGCCGTTGGGGGCGCACACCTTGACCGAGTAGTCGCTGGTGTTCCGCGGGGCGAGCGCGCGGCGCGAGGGCAGGGCGACGAAGTGGTCGCGCTCGGCGATCACGTGCCCGTTGGCCGTGGTGCCGCCGGCCAGGCCCTCGCGGGTGGCGAAGACGCGGTAGTTGAGGGTCGCGGTCTCGACGACGGCCTCGGTGCGCGCCGCGGCGGGGTGCGCGGTGACCGTGACGCCGCGGACGGCGGGCTCCGCGGCGGGGTCGCCGGTGAGGACGAGGCGGGTCTGCACCTCCGACGTGGGCTCGGGCAGGGTCGCCGTGCCGGTGGTGGGCGTGGTGCCGGTCGTGGGGACCCACTCGGTCCAGCCGCCCGACGCGCGGCGCCCGCGGACGTCGACGGCGGCGGTGCTGCCCTCGGGCAGGTCGCCGTCGACGGCGGTCTCCACGCGGTCGGTGCGCATCCCGAGCGCGTGCGTCGGCAGCGTCAGCAGGCCGGTCGGGACCGGCGTGCCGTCGGAGTCGGCCGGGAGCAGGTGGGTGCCGGCGTGGTCGAGCCGCGCGGTGCCGCCGTCGACGACGACCCCCGCGCTCTCGCCGGCGACCAGGTCGGGGCTCCACACCGACGCCGGGACGGCCTCGGCGGCCGCCGCCGGCGCTGCCGTGCCGAGCGCGAGCGCGCCGACGACGGCCAGCAGGGTGGCGGTGCGCAACCTCATCCGCATGCTGAGAACTCCCGTGTGGTGTCTGTGACTGCTGGTGCTGGTGTTGCTTCTGATGGCGCAGCAGACCGGACGGAGGAGTAGTGGTCAATCAACTGAGAGTGAGCGCACCGAACTGATGGCGCTCCCCGTCACCCGCTCGGGTGGACGGGCCCCGGTGTCACCGTGACGAGGAGGGACACGGCCGCACGATCGGGCTTGCCGATTCCCCGGACCGGGATCTCCAGGACGTCGACGATCCGGCGCGGCACCGCGGCCCTCCCGAGCTCGGCGCGCACGGCGTCGCGGAGCCGGTCGTCGTCGGGGCGGTCCGGGCCGGGCACCACGGCGGCCGCGACGACCTGTCCCCACCGCGGGTCGGGCACCCCCACGACGCACACGTCCCGCACGCCCGGCTGCGCGGCGAGCACCCGCTCGACGGCCGCGGGCGCCACCTTCTCCCCGCCCGTGACGATCACGTCGTCGGCGCGGCCGAGCACCTCGAGCCGGCCGTCGCGCAGGCGTCCGAGGTCGCCGGTGCGGAACCGCCCGTCGAAGGCGGGCCCGCCGACGTACCCGGTGGCGAGCGTCGGGCCGCCCAGCACGATGCGGCCGTCGTCCTCCAGGTCGACGGTGACGCCGTCGAGCGGCACGCCGTCGTAGACGCAGCCGCCCGCCGTCTCGCTCATCCCGTAGGTGGTGACGACGGCGACGTCCGCGTCGAGCGCGCGGCGGCGCAGCCCGGCGTCCAGCGCGGCCCCGCCGACGAGCACCGCGCGGTAGCCGCGCAGCGCGTCGAGCGCGGCGCCGCCGGCGTCGAGGACGCGCAGGAGCTGCGTCGGCACGAGGCTGGTGTGCCGCGGGCCGGGAGGGAGCAGCGCGGTGGCGGCGGCGAAGTCGTCGGGGCGGAAGCCGCCGCGCAGGTCCTGCACCACCGGCGGCGCCCCGGCCAGCAGCGCGCGCACGACCACCTGGACCCCGGCGACGTGCTCGGCCGGCAGCGCGAGCAGCCAGCGCGCCGGCCCGCCGAGCCGGGTGGCCGTCGCCCCGGCGGACGCCCGCAGCGCGGTCGCCGACAGCGCGACCAGCTTGGGCTCGCCGGTGGACCCCGAGGTCGCGATGACGACGGCGGTGCCGGGCGGGGGCTCCCCGACGGGCGCGGGCCCCGTGTGCGGCAGGACCGCGGGGCCGCCGTCGAGCGCGTCCGCGAGGGCCGCGGTCAGGGCGTGGACGGACCCGGGGGAGCCGTCGAGGGCGAGCGTCCGCATGCCCCGAGTCCACACCGTGGCCGTGGCCGGGGCCCGATCGGGGCACCCGCCGCCCGGGACCGTGACGGTCCGTGCCGATCGCGCCACCCACACGGGGAGCCCGCTCACGCGGACGGGACGCAACACCGCAGCTCACGGGCCCGATAAGCAGGCATGGAGATCATGAGCTGGGCCGCGGCCGGGGTGACGGCGTGGATGGCGCTGTCCGTGCCGCTCGCTCTCCTCGTGGGTGCGGCGATCCGGGCCGGCGCCGCGGGCGGGCAGCGGACCACCCTGCGGCGCCAGCCCGCCTACCAGCGGCACGGGCTGGGCTGCGCCGGCGGGCGGATGGTGCGCGGGGTGGCCTGAGGCCCGCCGCCGGGAGATCAGTAGTGCCAGGGGTACGCGGCCCAGTCGGGGTCGCGCTTCTGCAGGAACGCGTCGCGGCCCTCGACGGCCTCGTCGGTCATGTAGGCCAGCCGCGTGGCCTCGCCGGCGAACAGCTGCTGGCCGACCAGCCCGTCGTCGGTGAGGTTGAAGGCGTACTTGAGCATCCGCTGCGCCGTCGGCGACTTCCCGTTGACCTCCTTCGCCCACTGCAGCGCCGTCGCCTCCAGCTCCGCGTGCGGCACGACCGCGTTGACCGCGCCCATGCGGTGCGCGTCGGCGGCGGAGTAGGTGCGGCCCAGGAAGAAGATCTCGCGGGCGAACTTCTGCCCCACCTGCTTGGCCAGGTACGCCGAGCCGTAGCCGCCGTCGAAGCTGCCCACGTCGGCGTCGGTCTGCTTGAAGCGGGCGTGCTCGGCGCTGGCGAGCGTCAGGTCGGCCACCGCGTGCAGCGAGTGCCCGCCGCCGGCCGCCCACCCGTTGACGACCGCGATCACGACCTTGGGCATGAACCGGATCAGCCGCTGGCACTCGAGGATGTGCAGGCGCCCGGCGCGCCCGGCCTGGACCGTGTCGGCCGTGTCCCCGTCCGCGTACTGGTAGCCGGTGCGGCCGCGGATGCGCTGGTCGCCGCCCGAGCAGAACGCCCACACCCCGTCCTTGGGCGCCGGGCCGTTGCCGGTGAGCAGGACGCAGCCGACGTCCGGGCTCTGGCGGGCGTGGTCGAGTGCGCGGTAGAGCTCGTCGACGGTGCCGGGGCGGAACGCGTTGCGCACCTCGGGCCGGTCGAACGCGATGCGCACGGCTCCGGTGTCGACGGCGCGGTGGTAGGTGATGTCGACGAAGTCGAACCCCTCCACCGGGCGCCACGCGGAGGGGTCGAACGTCTCGGAGACCTGTTCGGGCACGGCCCGCACCTTACGGATCGCGTGCGCGGAGTCCGTGCACACCGTGCCGTCGGCGTGCACACGCCGGGAGCCGTGCACCGCGGCCACCGGGTGTGCACGGCCGCGCGGGGTGGCGGCCGGTCTGCGAGGCTGGGGTCGTGACCGACGTGGTGACCAGCACCCGGGGCCGGGCCGGGCTGGTCGCGGCCGTGGCCGCCCCCGGGATCCTGGTCGCCGCGGCCGGGCTGCTCCACCCCCGCGCGCTCGCCCCGTCGACGGCGCCGCTGTGGTGGCAGCTGCACGTCGTCCTGCTGCCGCTGTTCCCGCTGCTGGCCGTCGCGCTGTGGGTGCTGCTGCGCGGCGAGCGCGGGCCGCTGGCGTGGGCGGCGCGGGTGGCCGCGTACGTCTACGCCGCCTTCTACACCGCGCTCGACGTGCTGGCCGGGATCGCCGCCGGGTACCTCGTCGACCGCGCGCAGGGCGGCAGCCAGGAGGCGCTCGACCTGCGGGCGCTGGGCAACGACCTCGGGATGGTCGGCTCGTGGGCGTTCCTCGCGGCCGCGGTGCTCACCGGGGTCCTGCTGGTGCGCCGGCACGGGCGGGGCGCGCTGCCCGGCGCGGTGGTCCTGCTCGGCGGCGCGGCGACCTTCCTGCACGGGCACGTCTACTGGCCGACCGGCGGCCTCGCGGTGCTGGCGATCGGGGTCGGCTGCGGGTTGCTGGCGGCTGCCGCGGCACCGGCCGCCGCCGCGCACTCCTCCCCGGCCTGAGCCCGGACTGGCAGGATCGCGGTCGTGCAGACCCTGCCCAAGGGCGCCAACGCGCCGCTCCCTCCCGGTCCCGTCTCGGTGCGCGTCACGGCCGCCGCCCCCGTCGACATCTCCGCGCTGCTCGTCGCGGCCACCGGCAAGGTGCGCGGCGACGCGGACTTCGTGTTCTACAACCAGCCGCAGGCGCCGGGCGTGCGCTACAACCCCGACGGCGTCGACGTCGACCCGGGCGCGGTCGAGGACGCCATCGAGACGGTGGTCGTCACCGCGAGCCTCGACGGCCGCGGCCCCGCGACGTTCGGTGCGCTCGGCGGGCTGCGGATGGACGTGGCCGTCGCCGGCACGCCGGTCGTGACGTTCACCCCCGACGGCCTCGGCGCGGAGACGGCGCTGCTGTGCGTCGAGATCTACCGGCGGGGCGCGCAGTGGAAGGTCCGCGCGGTCGGCCAGGGCTACGCCAACGGGCTGGGCGGGATCGCGACCGACTACGGCATCTCGGTCGACGACGAGCCGGCCCCCGTGGAGCAGCAGGCGGCACCTGTGCCGCAGGCGCCGTCCGTCGTCAACCTCGACAAGGGCAAGGTGTCGCTGGCCAAGCGGCAGACGGTGTCGCTGACCAAGACCGGCGCGCCGCCGCTGCGCCGCGTCGCCATGGGGCTGGGCTGGGACCCGGCGCAGGGCGGGCGCAGCATCGACCTGGACGCGTCGGCGATCGTGATCGGCAGCCGCGGCAAGAAGACCGACTCGGTGTGGTTCATGTCCAAGAGCGCGTTCAAGGGCGCGCTGGAGCACTCGGGCGACAACCTGACCGGCCACGGCGAGGGCGACGACGAGACGATCGAGGTCGACCTCGCGAAGCTCCCGGACGACGCGCAGGCGATCGTGTTCGTCGTCAACTCGTTCCAGGGGCAGCGGTTCACCGAGGTCAGCCGCGCGTACTGCCGGTTGATCGACCTGGACACCCGCGCCGAGCTCGTCCGCTTCGAGCTGACCGACTCCCAGCCGCACACGGGCGTGATCATGAGCGTGCTGCGCCGGGCGGGTGCCGCGTGGACGATGACCGCGATCGGCGAGTTCCACGACGGCAAGACCGTCCGCGCGATGTACGGGCCCGCCGAGCAGCTGCTCCGGGGCCTGGACTAGCCGTGGAGCAGGTCCGCTCCGACGGGATGGACGCGCGCGTGCTCGGTGCGCTGCGCGCCGCCGTCATCTCCGGGGAGCTCGCGCCCGGGTCGCTGCACTCGGTGCAGGCGCTGGCGACGCAGCTCGGCGTCTCGCGCACCCCGGTCCGCGAGGCGCTGATCAAGCTGGCGCAGCTCGGGATGGTGCGGTTCGAGCGCAACCGCGGCGTGCGGGTGCTGCAGACCTCGCTGCACGACCTCGAGGAGGTCTTCGCGCTGCGGCTGCTGCTGGAGGTGCCAGCGACGCGCCGGGCCTGCGAGCTGCTCGACGCGGCCGGGCGCCGGGAGCTGCGGCGCATCTTCCGGGCGATGGAGCGCGCCGCCGACGCCGACGACGACTTCGCGCTGTGGGAGCACGACCGGCACTTCCACCGCGCGCTGCTGCAGGCCTCGGGCAACACGCGCCTGGCGCACTACGTCGACGGGCTGCGCGACACGGTGCTGCGCCGCGGCGTGTCGACGGCGCGGTCGTCGCGGTCGCTGCACGAGATCGTCGCGGAGCACCTGGTCGTGCTGGAGCGCATCGAGGCCGCCGACGCCGACGGCGCGGCCGCCGCGATGCGGGCCCACGTGCTGCACACCGCCGAGCTCCTCATCGCCCAGGAGAGCGGGGAACCGGTGGGCTCGCTGGAGATCGACCTCGTGTGGACCGATGGACGCGTGCGCACGGATTGACGAGTGGCATGTCACATGTCACGGTGCGCACAGGCGCGTCCGAGCGCGTCGCTCGACGGCGAGAGGATCCCCATGGCCACAGCGAACAAGGTCACCGTCATCCCCTGCGGGGCGATGTCCGCAGACCTCACCTGGCTCCTGCTCAAGCCCGGCAAGTCCATCACCGACCGGAACCACAAGGACGGGCCCGCCCCCTGGGTCGACGTCCCCACGCACTGCGTGCTGGTGGAGACCGACGAGGGCAAGGTCCTCTGGGACACCAGCTGTCCGAGTGACTGGGAGGACCGCTGGGCCCCCACCGGGCTGCAGGACTTCTTCCCCTACGACAAGGTGTCCGACGACGAGTACCTCGACGCGCGGCTCACCCAGCTGGGCGTCGGCCTCGACGAGATCGACTACGTGATCCTGTCGCACCTGCACTTCGACCACGCCGGCAACGCGCAGATGTTCAAGAAGACCAACGCGAAGCTGGTCTGCCACGAGCGCGAGAAGGACTTCGCGTTCAACTTCGAGGGCCCCTTCAACGGCGCGCACCTCAAGGCCGACTACGAGGGACTGGACTTCCAGACCGTCTCCGGCGACACGGAGTTCCTCCCCGGCATCACGCTCATCGAGACCCCCGGCCACACCGTCGGCACGATGTCGATGCAGGTGGACCTCCCCGACACCGGCACGATGATCTTCACCTCCGACGCCGTCTACATGGGCGAGAGCTTCGGCCCGCCCGCCACGCCGGCCGCGATCGTCAACAACCTCGAGGACTTCTACAAGTCCGTCGAGAAGCTGCGCGGCATCCAGGAGAAGACGAACGCGACGATGGTGTTCGGCCACGACGCCGAGCAGATCCACCAGCTGCGCGTGGCGCCGGAGGGCTCGTACACGTGACCGCCGACGTACTTCTTCCCGCGGAGGCGAGATCATGACAGGCATCGAACTCAAGGAAGAGACGATCTTCACCTGGGGGGCGCCCCCGCTGAAGTTCGGCGCGGGTGCGTCGGACGAGATCGGCTTCGAGATGTCGGGCTACGGCGTCAAGCGGGTCCTGATCGTCACCGACCCCGGCGTCAGCGCGCTGGGCATCCCGCAGCGCATCGCCGACACGCTGGCGCGCTACGAGATCTCGTCGGAGATCTTCGACGGCGTGCACGTCGAGCCCACCGACGACTCGATGAACAAGGCCGTCGAGTACGCCCGCGCGCAGGGCGACTGGGACGGCTTCGTGGCCGTCGGCGGCGGGTCGGCGATCGACACCGCCAAGGCGATCAACCTGCTGACCAGCCACCCCGGCGAGCTGATGGACTACATCAACAAGCCGATCGGCGCGGCCAAGACCCCGCCCGGGCAGCTCAAGCCGCTGATCGCGGTGCCGACGACGGCGGGCACCGGGTCGGAGTCCACCGCCATGTGCGTGCTGGACATCCTGTCGATGAAGGTCAAGACCGGGATCAGCCACTGGCGGCTGCGCCCGACCCTGGCCGTCATCGACCCGCTGCTGACGATGACGCTGAGCCCCGAGGTGAGCGCGGCGTCGGGCATGGACATCGTGTGCCACGCGGTGGAGAGCTACACCGCGCGCTACTACACGACGTTCGACCGCAAGAAGCCCGAGGAGCGCGTCACCTACTGCGGGTCGAACCCGGTGTCGGACCTGTGGTGCGAGAAGGCGATGTCGCTCATCGCGCAGTCGTTCCGCGGCTCGGTGCACGAGGGCTCGCTGGAGGACCGCTCGAACATGATGATGGCCGCGACGTTCGCGGGCATGGGGTTCGGCAACTCCGGCGTGCACATCCCGCACGCCAACGCCTACCCGATCGCGGGCATGGTCAAGGACTACCGCCCGGCGGGCTACCCGCAGGACGAGCCGATGGTGCCGCACGGCCAGTCGGTGTCGCTGACCGCGCCCGAGGCGTTCCGCTTCTCCTTCGAGTCCGCTCCCGAGCGGCACCTGAAGGCCGCGGAGATGATGGACCCGCGGGCCGACAAGCACTCCACCCCGTCGGAGCAGCTCCCGTCGGTGCTCGTCTCGCTGATGCGCGACATCGGGATCCCCAACGGGATCGGCGGCGTCGGCTACACCGAGGCGGACGTCCCGGACCTCGTCCCCGGCACGATGAAGCAGGCCCGCCTGCTGGCGACGTGCCCGAAGACGCCGACCGAGGACGACATCGCCGGGATCCTGACCCGGTCCATCGAGAACTGGTAGCCCCCGTGAGCGGGAACCGTGGCCCTGGCCACGGTTCCCGCTCACGAGCACCGGAGGTGCCGCAGTGCCGATCTACGTCTTCAAGTGCGAGTGCGGGTACCGGTTCGAGTACCTGGCCTCGTTCGACGCCGCCGCCCCCGGCTGCCCGGAGTGCGGCGGTGCCACCCGCAAGATCCCCGCGGGGTTCAGCCTCGGCGGTCAGGCGAGCGCCGGCCTGACCAAGGAGCAGATGCCCCAGACCTGGAGGGGCACCTACAACGGCGACCGCGAGTACGTGACGAAGCTGCGGCGCCAGTGGGACAAGCGCCAGCAGGTCGAGGCGAAGCACCCCGAGATCGCGGGCGACCAGCGGCCGATCATCGCGCACGAGGGCCGCTACCACGCGGCCCCGCTGCGGGCCGGCGACGTGCCCCTGGGCGGGGCGGCGGGGCACGGCACGACGCCCCGGCCGGCCGCGGAGGACGCCACCCCGGCGGCCCCGCCGAGCACCGGTCACGGCCACGGCCACGGCGGCCACGGGCACGGGCACGGGCATGCGACGAAGCCCACGACGGGGTCGACGGGTGCTTCCCCGGCGGGCGGCTCAGACTGAGCCCGTGAGCAGTTCCGACGTCGACGACCTCTCCGCCGCGCTGAGCCGGGCCGTGCGCGGCCCCGTCCGGTTCGACCCGGCCCACCGCGCGATGTACTCCGCGGACGCCTCGAACTACCGGCGCGTCCCGATCGGGGTGGTCACCCCGGTGGACGTCGACGACGTCGAGGCCGCCGTCTCCGTGTGCTCCGCGCACGACGTGCCCGTGCTGCCGCGCGGCGCGGGCACGTCGATCGCGGGGCAGGCGGTCAACGCGGCCGTGGTGCTGGACTTCGCCTCGCACCTCAACCGGATCGAGTCGATCGACCCGGAGGCGCGCACCGCCCGCGTGCAGCCCGGCGTCGTCCTCGACAAGCTCCGCGACGCCGCGCGCCCGCACGGCCTCACGTTCGGGCCCGACCCGTCGACGCACAACCGCTGCACGCTCGGCGGGATGATCGGCAACAACGCCTGCGGCTCGCACTCGGTGGCGTGGGGCAAGACCGTCGACAACGTGCACGCGCTCGACGTCCTCACCTACCGCGGGCAGCGCCTCGAGCTCGGGCGCGGCGAGCACGGCGCCGGGATCCCCGCGCAGCTCGCGGCGCTCGCCGACCGGCTCGGCGAGCAGGTGCGCACGTCGTTCCCCGACCTGACGCGGCGCGTGTCGGGCTACAACCTCGACCAGCTCCTCCCGGAGAACGGGTTCGACCTCGCGAAGGCGCTCGTCGGTACCGAGGGCACGTGCGCCACGGTGCTGGGCGCCACGGTGCGGCTCGTCGAGTCGCCCGCCTTCCGCGCGCTGGCCGTCCTCGGCTTCCCCGACGCCTACACCGCCGCCGACCACGTCATGCCGATCCGCGAGCTCGGGCCGCTGACGATCGAGGGCATGGACGCCGGCCTCATCGCGGCGCTGCGCGCGGCCAACCCGCTGGAGACGGCGTCGCGCGCGCTGCCCGAGGGCGGCGGCTGGCTCTACGTCGAGACCGGCGGCGCGACGCGCGCGGAGGCCGAGGCCGCCGCGGACGCCGTCGTCGTCGCCATGAAGCCCTTCACCCCGCACGCGCTCGTCGTGAGCGACCCGGGGCAGATGAAGGCGCTGTGGCGCATCCGCGAGGACGGCGCCGGCATCCTCACCCGCTCGCCCGACGGCGGCGAGGCCTGGCCGGGCTGGGAGGACGCCGCGGTGCCGCCGGAGAGGTTCGGCGCGTACCTGCGCGAGTTCGACGCGCTGCTGACGAAGCACGGGCGCCGCGGCGCCTACTACGGCCACTTCGGCGACGGCTGCCTGCACGTCCGGATCGACTTCGACCTGCTCACCCGCGAGGGGATCGCGAACTTCCGCGGCTTCATGGAGGAGGGCGCCGACCTCGTGGTCGCGCACGGGGGCTCGCTCTCGGGCGAGCACGGCGACGGTACGGCCCGCGCCGAGCTGCTCCCGCGGATGTACCCGCCGGAGATCATCGCGGCGTTCGAGGAGTTCAAGGGCATCTGGGACCCCGACGACCGGATGAACCCCGGCTCGGTCGTGCGCCCGAAGAAGATGGACGAGGACCTGCGG
The DNA here is from genome assembly GCF_013155125.1 of Pseudonocardia broussonetiae. Taxonomy (NCBI): domain Bacteria; kingdom Bacillati; phylum Actinomycetota; class Actinomycetes; order Pseudonocardiales; family Pseudonocardiaceae; genus Pseudonocardia; species Pseudonocardia broussonetiae. The sequence continues at coordinate 2,300,764 of NZ_CP053564.1, forward strand.
ATCTTCGTCGGGATGCCGACGATGGTCGACGCCCCGATGCTCGCGTTCGCCCACGACCGCGGCTCGTTCGGGCGCGCCACCCGCCGGTGCCTGGGCGTCGGCAAGTGCGTCACGGAGTCGGGCGGCGTGATGTGCCCGAGCTACCGCGCCACCGGCGAGGAGATGCACTCCACGCGGGGCCGCGCGCGGCTGCTGTTCGAGATGGCCAACGGCGAGGTGATCAAGGGCGGCTGGGACTCCACCGAGGTCGACGACGCGCTCGACCTGTGCCTGTCCTGCAAGGGCTGCAAGCGCGACTGCCCCGTCGGCGTCGACATGGCGGCGTACAAGACGGAGTTCCTGGCGCAGCGCTACCAGGGCAAGGTGCGCCCGGCGTCGCACTACTCGATGGGCGCGCTGCCGCGCTGGATGCGGATCGTCGGGAAGCTGCCGGCGGGCGTCGTCGACGTCCTCAACGCCGCGGCCCGCAGCCCGCTCGGGGCCCTGGCCAAGCGGGCGGGCGGGATCACGCCGGAGCGCGCGATCCCGGCGATCGCGCGCACCCCGTACACGCGGACCGGGGTGGGGCCGGGGGCCGGTGCGCGCCTGGGGGCGCGGGTGCGGGCGGGGCTGCCGGGGCCGGTGCGGCGACGGCTGCCGGGCGTCGGCGGGGCCACCCCTGTGCAACGGGACGACAGCGAGGTGGCCCTGCTGCACGGAGGACCGGGCAGCCGCGGCCGCATCCTGCTCTGGCCCGACACGTTCACCAACCACTTCGACCCCGCCATCGCCGTCGACGCCGTCGCGGTCCTGGAGCGGCTCGGCTACACCGTCGAGCTCCCGCCCCGCGACGTCTGCTGCGGGCTGACCTGGACCTCCACCGGCCAGGTCGACGCCGCCCGCCGCGTGCTGCGCCGCAGCCTGCGCACGATCGAGCCGTGGCTGGCGGCGGGCGTGCCCGTCGTCGGGCTGGAGCCGTCCTGCACCGCCGCGCTGCGCGCCGACGGCCCGGAGCTGTTGCCCGACGAGCCGCTGGCCGCCGCGCTGTCCACCGGGGTCCGGACGTTCGCCGAGGTGCTGGGCGAGCACGTCGACGAGCTGGCCGCCGCGGCCACCGGGCCGGCCCGCAAGGCGCTGGTGCAGGTCCACTGCCACCAGCACGCCGAGCTCGGTACCGACGACGACCGCGCGGTCATGGCGGCCATCGGCGTCGACGCCGAGGTGCTCGACTCCGGCTGCTGCGGCCTCGCCGGCAACTTCGGGTTCGAGAAGGGCCACTACGACGTGTCGATGGCGTGCGCGGAGCGGGTGCTGCTGCCCGCGGTGCGCGCCGCGGACGCCGACGTCGACGTCCTCGCCGACGGCTTCTCCTGCCGCACGCAGCTGCGCCAGGCGGGCACCCGCGAGCCGGTGCACCTCGCCCAGCTCGCCGCCCGCGCGCTCGGCGTGTCGTGAGCGGTCGCACGCTCGTCCTGGGCGGCGGCGGGATCACCGGCATCGCCTGGATGCTCGGCCTGCTGGCCGGGCTCGCCGAGCGCGGCGTCGACCTCCGCGCGGCCGACGACGTCGTCGGCACCTCGGCGGGGTCGGTGGTGGGTGCGCAGCTCGCCACGGGCGTCGACGTCGAGGAGCGCTACGCCGCCCAGCTCGCCGACCCGACGGGCGAGGTCGCGGCCGGGATCGGGAAGGGCGCCCTGCTGGCCCTGGGAGTGGCGCTGGTAGGCCCGCGCGACCCGCAGCGGCTGCGCGCCCGCATCGGCCGGTTCGCGCGGAGCGCGGCGACGATGCCCGAGTCCGAGCGCCTCGCGGTGATCGGCGGCCGCCTGCCCGTGCAGGAGTGGCCGGAGCGCTCGCTGCGGATCACCGCCGTCGACGCCCACGACGGTGCCTTCCGCGTCCTGGACCGCACGTCGGGCGTGCCGCTCGTGCACGCCGTCGCCTCGAGCTGCGCGGTGCCCGGCGTCTACCCGCCCGTCACCACCGGCGGCACCCGCTACATCGACGGCGGCGTGCGCTCGCCCGTCAACGCCGACCTGGCCGCGGGCGCGGAGCGGGTCGTCGTGCTCGCGCCGATCATCCGGGGCCTCGGCCCGCAGGGCGGCGTCGCGCCGCAGGTGGAGGGGCTGCGGGCGGCCGGGTCGCGGGTCGTGCTGGTCTCGCCCGACCCCGCCGCCGTCACCGCGATCGGGCGCAACGTGCTCGACCCCGCGCGCCGCGCCGGTGCCGCGCGGGCCGGGCGCACCCAGGCCGCCGACGTGACCGATGCCATCGCCGCGATCTGGACGGACGGATAACGGGTACTCGTGAGCATGGCTCAGGTACCCAGCATCCGGCTCAACAGCGGCGTCGAGATCCCCCAGTTCGGGTTCGGCGTCTTCCAGATCGACCCCGGTGACGTGGGCCCCGCCCTGGGTGCGGCGTTCGAGGCCGGCTACCGGCACGTCGACACCGCGCAGATGTACCGCAACGAGACCGAGGTCGGGCAGGCCATCGCCGCCTCCGGTCTGCGTCGCGACGAGGTCTTCGTGACCACCAAGCTCGACAACGACCGCCACGGCCACGACGAGGCCGTCGCCGCGCTCGGCGAGAGCCTGGAGCGGCTCGGGCTCGACCACCTCGACCTGTTCCTCATCCACTGGCCGCGGCCGTCGGAGGACCGGTACGTCGAGACGTGGAAGGGCTTCGAGAAGCTCGCCTCCGACGGGCGGACGCGCGCGATCGGCGTCTCCAACTTCCAGATCCCGCACCTGGAGCGCCTCGCCGCCGAGACCGGCACCGTGCCCGCGGTCAACCAGATCGAGCTGCACCCCCGCCTCCCGCAGGAGGAGCTGCGCGCCTACCACCGCGAGCACGGCATCGCGACGGAGGCGTGGAGCCCGATCGGGCAGGGCGGCGACCTGCTGAGTGACGAGCGTCTCGTCTCCCTCGGTCAGAAGTACGGCAAGACCCCCGCGCAGCTCGTCCTGCGGTGGCACGTCGAGCTCGGCAACATCGTGTTCCCCAAGTCGGTCACACCGTCCCGCATCAGGGAGAACATCGAGGTGTTCGACTTCGAGCTGGCCCCCGCCGACATGGCGACGATCAGCGAGCTCGACACCGGCGAGCGCATGGGCCCGGACCCCGACTCGTTCGGCTGAGCGGGCTCCCGGGCCGGCTCCGCCCTGCGGGACGGGCCGGCCGCCCCTACCGTCGACGCCCATGCTGGCAATCACCGACATCGCGGCCGAAGCCATCAAGTCGCTGACCACCGACGCCGAGCTGCCCGACGGGGGCGGCCTGCGCATCGCTGCACCGAGCCCGGACCAGGGCCTCGAGCTGTCCCTCGCGGGGCAGCCGTCCGCCGACGACGTCGTGCTGTCGGGGGACGGCGTCGCGGTGTTCCTGGAGCCGGTCGCGGCGCAGGTCCTCGACGACAAGGTGCTCGACGTCCAGCCCGTGGCGGGTGCCGACGGCGAGCAGGAGCTGCGGTTCGCCATCGGACCGCAGCAGCAGCCGGACGCCTGACGTCCTCCGGCACCCCCGGGCCCTCCACCCTCGCGGTGGGGGGCCCGAGCCGTGTCCGGGGTGCCGGGTCGCTCAGCGGCGCCGCGCGGCGAACCAGCGGTGGGCGGCCGGCAGCAGCATCAGCACGGCCGCGACCAGCCCCAGCACGGCGCCGGCGGCGAGCAGCGCCACCACCGCGGGCGGGACGACGCCCAGCGCCAGCACGATCTCCACGACGGTCACGGCGAGCAGCAGCGCCAGGACGACCCGCGCCCCGCCGCGCCCCGAGCGCATCGCCGCGGCCGCGAGGGCGGTGAGGACGCCGACCAGCAGCGCGCCGCCCACGAGCACGGCGGCCGCCGCGGCGACGGCGCGGTCGCGGGTCACCGGGGTCTCGTTCGGGAAGTCGCGGTCGACGACCGCGCGGACCGAGGCGGTGACGCCGTCGAGGTCGAGCAGCAGCACCAGGCCCGCGACGACGCCGAGCACGGCCGCGGCGGTCCACAGCGCGAACGACGCGTCGACGACGCGCGCGCGCCGCGCCACGGCCTCCGACGGGCGCTGGCGGAACTCGAAGCGGGGCCGCCCCGGGGGCTGGGGCGGCGGATCGTGCGGGGTCACGCGATCACCGTACTCATCTGCGCGCGCACCGAACGTGACGGAGCGGTGCGCCCTCACGGGGCGGCGGGAGCGGTGGACGCCGCGGCGGAGGTGGCCGGTGCGGCGGCCGGAGCGGTGGACGTGCCGCCCTGCGAGGCGCCCTCGGTGCCGCCCACGGGTGCGGGCTCGGTGACGGGCGGCGTGCCGCCGCCCTCGGTGCCGCCGGTGTCGCCGCCGGTGCTGCCACCGCCGTTGTCGGCGGGCGGCGTGCTGCCGCCGTCGTCCGCGGGCGGCGTGTCGCCACCATTGTCGGTAGGGGGCGTGTCGGTCCCGCCCGTGTCCTCCGTGCCGCCGGTCCCCGTTCCGGGGCCGGGGACGGGAACGGGAGCGGGAGCGGGGACGGGGGCCGCCGGGACGACCGGGGCCGGAGCCGCGGGAGCGGGCGCCACGGGCACCGCCGCGGGCGTGGGCACGGCCGCGGAGGCCCCCGTCGCGCCGGTGGGCGTCACGCGGGCGACCGGGCGGACCGCCGCCGCGACGGCCTCGGGACGGCGCGGGCCGGCGGGCGTGGTGACGGCGGGCGCCGCCCCGGTCCACGGGTCGACCCCGGCGGGCGCTCCCGCGGCGGGCACGGCGGCGTCGGCCTGGGCGAGGCTCTCGCCGACCACGGCGGCCGGGAGCGGAACGACGCCGGTGGCGAGCGTCGCGGACAGCCCGAAGGTGGCGACGACCGCGATCGACGCGGCGAGCACCAGCGTGCCGCGCCGGCGCCGCGGGGCGTCGGGCTCCTCGGGGGCGTCCTCGAACGCCACCGGCGGCACCGCCGGCAGGACGTCGGGCAGCGGCTCGGCGGCGGGCGCGGCGACGGGCACGGCGACCGCGGGCCGCACCAGGCCCCGCGCGGTGAGCGCGGCCCCGGCGGCGACGACGGCCTTGGGGTCGGCGTCGACCGCGATCGACCGGCCGAGCTCGGCCGAGACCAGCTGCGACACCAGCGGGATCCGCGACGACCCGCCGACGAGCAGGACGGCGTCGAGGTCCCCGGGCGCGAGCCCGGCGGACACCAGGGCGCGGCGCAGGGCCTCGACGGTCTCGCCCACCGCGGGCCGGATCATGTCCTCGAACTCGGCGCGGCCCAGCCGGACCTGCGTGTGCGTGCCCGGCAGCATCACCGGCACCAGCACCTCGGTGTCGGCGGACAGCGCCTCCTTGGCCGCCGTGCACTCGCGGCGCAGCCCGGCGACGGCGGCCTGCACGCTCGGGTCGGCGGGGTCCAGGCCCTGCCAGACGTCGCCGAGCGCGGTGCGGACGTGGTCGAGCACGGCCTCGTCGAAGTCGACGCCGCCGAGCCGCTCGATGCCGGTGGGGTGCCCGAGCAGCGCGAACCCGCCGTCGGGGAGCTTGCGGACGACCGCGGCGTCGAAGGTGCCGCCGCCCAGGTCGTAGACGCCGACGGCGCCGCCGGGCTCGATCCGCTCGGTGCTCGCGTAGCCGACGGCCGCGGCCTGGGGCTCGGTGAGGAAGGCGACGTGGCCGAGCCCGTGCGCGGCCAGCGCCGCGGCGAACACCGCGCGCTTGTGCTCGCCCCACTCGACGGGGTGCGTGACGGCGATCGACTCGGCGGCCCCGCCCTCGCGGCGCGCGGCCTCGTCGACGACCCAGGCCACGAATCGCGCGCACAGGTCGGCGGCCGTCATGGGCTCGCCGCCGACGACCATCGGGGTGTCGTCGCCGATGCGCCGCTTGAACTCGCGGGCGACGCGGCGCGGCTCGGTCAGCGCGCGGCGCTGCGCGGGCTCGCCGAGGACGAGGCTGCCGTCGGGGGCGCGGAAGACGACGGACGCGACGGAGCTCGACACCCCGCCCAGCGGGAGCACCTCGGGACGTTCCTGGCCGTCGCGGCACACGGCGGCGGCCGTCCAGGTGGTCCCCAGGTCGATGCCGAGCTGGTAGGCCATGACGTCCCCGCCCCCTCTGTCTCTCCGTGACGATGCGGAAGCACACCGCGATCAGTCGGACATCGGCCAGGATGCCGCTCCCGTTAGCGCCGAACGGCCCAATGTCGCCCGAACGTGCTAGCCGATCACCGTGCGTGCTTGGGCCGACCGGCCCAACGCTGGGGCAGGATGCACGTCGTGACGGACAGGACCGGGAAGCGCGGTGCGCGGTGGGCGGCGGCACTCGCGCTGGTGCTCGCGGCCGCGTGCTCCGCCCCGTCGACGGTGCCCGACGTGCCGCCCGTCCAGGACCCGCGCGACGTGCGGGGGGCCGACCCGTGCGCGCTGCCCGACGCCGCGGCACTGGCGGCGGCGGGCGTCGCCGCACCCGGGACGGCGTCGACCGGGCCCGAGGGCCCGCGCTGCGAGTGGCGGGGTGGGACGGGGCGCCTGCTCGCCGTCACCGTGTTCACCGGTGACGGCGGTCTGGGCACGCTGGCCGCGAACAGCGAGCCGACGACCACGCGGGTGCGCCTGGCCGGCTACCCGGCGCTGGAGACGTTCACGGGTGAGGGCGAGTTCTGCCAGTACGACGTGGGGGTGGCGGCCGACCAGGTGCTGCTCGTCGCGCTCGAGGGCGGCGAGCCGACTCCTGCAGTGCGCTGCAGTCGCTGCTGCCCCCGGTGCTCGCCGCCCTGCCCGGCTGACCCCCGCCCCGCTGATCCCCACGGGGCTGCGGGGGCGGATCCCCATGGGGCTCCCCGCGGGGTGCGGGCGGCACCCCGCTGACCGCGGGGGTTCCCCGGCCGCAGTCTTCTCGCAAGCCGGGACCGACCGGCACCCCCAGAGAGGACCGGAACCATGGCCAACGGCCCCAGCTTCAACTTCGCCCAGTTCGTCGTCCCCGTGAGCACCAACGACCAGGACGCGTCCGGCGGCGCCGGCGGCGACAGCGGCGACGCGAGCAACCTCGGCCTCGCCCTGGGCGACGGCGGAGCGGGCGGCGCGGGCACCGGCGGCGGCGCGAGCCAGTCCATCGACGACACGGGCACCGGCACCGGTGGTGGCGGCTTCGGCCTCGGCGAGGGCGGCGACTCCTTCCTGTCGCTGCTGGGCCTGGGCGGACCGGGCGTCGGCACCGGCGTCGGCGGCGCGGGCCTGGGGCTGGGCGCTGCGGGCAACGGCGCGGCCACGGGCGGCGCGGGCACTGGCGGCGCCGGCGGCGCGGGCCCGACCCTGGGCCAGGCGGCGGCGACCGGCGCGGGCGGCGCGGGCGGTGCCGGCGGCTCGAACGCCAACGCGCAGAACACCAGCACCACGGCCGACCTGAGCTTCGACAACGGCGCCTTCGGCGACAACGACGGCTTCGACAACGACGGCTACGTCGTCGACTCCTTCAACCAGGACAACGACGGCATCGACAACAGCGACGGCTACATCGTGAACTCGAACGTCGCGAACGGGAACGGCAACTCGATCGGCAACTCCACCGAGAACATCTCGATCCGGGACTCCTACAACGTCGACGAGAGCGTCACCCAGGTCCTCGACAACGTGGGCAACGACAACTCGGACAACTCGGTGAACGTCACCGACTCGTTCAACGACCAGTCGTTCGACCTGGACCTCGACATCGACGACGTCGTGGTCGGCGACAACAACGACACCGGCGACGACAACTCGGTCAACGACTCCGGCAACTTCGACCCGGACCTGCTCGACCTCGACCTGGAACTCGGCGACGTGCTGTCGGGCAACACGCTCGGCCTCGACGGCATCGTCCCCTGACCCCACCCGAGCCCGGCCCGGGCTCGCCGCCGGCCCCCACGGCGGCGGGCCCGGGCCGTACCCACCCCCGGAGGTGAACACCGTGCTCTCCCTGTCCTCGCTGATCGACTTCCTGCTCGGCCTGCTGCGCGACGAGGACGCGCAGGCGGAGTTCGCGCGCGACCCCCAGGGGGTGCTCGCCCGCCACGACCTCGCCGGCATCACCGCCCAGGACGTGCGCGACGTCCAGCCGATGCTGGCCGACTGCGACGGCGTCTCCCGCTCCGGCGGCGACGGCGGCGGTCACTACGGCGGCGGCGGTCACTACGGCGGCGGCGGCGGCCACTACGGCCGCGGCCTGTCCCACGACGACGACCCGGTCCGCGTCATCCACCACGTCACGCGGACCCACACCGTCGAGCGCGACGTCGTGCGCGAGCAGCACCACCACCACGACGGCGGCCCGACGACGGTCACGCAGAACATCGAGTACAAGCAGTACTCGACCGAGTTCCACTACACCGACAAAAGCGTGCACGTCGAAGAAGGCGGGACGTACGTCCGCGACTCCTTCAACCAGGACAACGACGGCATCGACAACAAGGGCGGCGTGATCGACGACAGCACCGTCGTCAACGGCGACGGGAACACCGCCGGGAACACCACCGAGACGACCGTCGTGCAGGACTCCTACAACGAGGACGCCAGCGAGACCGTGGTGGTCGTCGACTCCCTGAACGACCAGAGCGACAACTCGACCACCGTGACCGACAGCTTCGACGACTCGAGCACGACCGCGGTCGTGAACACCTACGCCGAGGGCGACTCCTACGCGGTCGTCCAGCCGGCCGACGCGCCCGCCGACGCGGAGCCCGTGCCCGACGCGGCCGGGGTCTGACCCGTCCGACACGCGCCCTCCCCCGTCCGGGGGAGGGCGCCGCCGCACGTGCGTGCGGTGTCCCAGACTGAGCCGCGTGGAGGATCCCGTGGAGCGTCCCCTGACGGTCAGGGCCGTCGACCTCGCCCTCGCGACGATCGCCCCGTACGGCCGTCCCGACCTCGAGGCGCGGCTGCACCAGGCCCGCGCCCGCCTGCTCGACGACCGCGTGCGCGTCCTCGTCGTCGGCGAGTTCAAGCAGGGCAAGAGCCTGCTGGTCAACGCGCTGCTCAGCGCGCCGGTCTGCCCGGTGTTCGACGACGTCGCCACGGCCGTCTCCACCGCGGTGTCCTACGCCGACGAGCCGGTGCTGACGCTGGTCCGCGCCCGTGAGCAGGGGCCCGACGGCCTCCCCGCGCAGGAGCGCACCCGCCGCACCGACATCCCGCTGCACGAGCTGTCCGGGGTCGTCGCCGGCTACGTCACCGAGGCGCGCAACCCGCAGAACGCGCAGGGTCTCACCGGCGTCGAGATCGGGATCCCGCGCACGATCCTGCAGGCCGGGCTGGAGGTCGTCGACACCCCCGGGGTGGGCGGGCTGACGTCGGTGCACGGCGCCGCGACGATGGCCGCGCTGCCCTCGGCCGACGCCGTCCTGCTCGTCTCCGACGCCTCGCAGGAGTACACCGCGCCCGAGCTGGAGTTCCTGCGCCAGGCGATCCGGCTGTGCCCCAACGTCGCCTGCGTGCTGACGAAGACCGACATGTACCCGGAGTGGCGGCGCATCGCCGAGCTCGACCGGCGCCACCTGCGCGAGGCGGGGATCGACGCCGAGCTGATCGCCGTGTCGTCGACGGTGCGGTGGCAGGCCGTCGTCACGGCCGACGCCGCGCTCAACGCCGAGTCCGGCTTCCCCGCGCTGGAGACCTACCTCGCGCAGCGGGTGCTCGGCCAGGCCGACCTGCTCGCGCGCCGCTCCACCGTGCACGACGTCGTGGCCGTCACCGACCAGCTGCGCGACGGGCTGCGCGCCGAGGAGTCCTCGCACCGCGACCCGAACGGCGTGCAGGAGCTGATCCGGTCGCTGCGCGCGGCGCAGGAGCGGGCGGCGGCGCTCAAGGAGCGGTCGGCGCGCTGGCAGCATACGCTGGGCGACGGCGTCGCCGACCTCAACGCCGACATCGACCACGACCTGCGCGACCGGATGCGCGAGATCACGCGCCTGGCCGAGGAGGAGATCGACGACGGCGGCGACCCGACCCGCAACTGGGACCAGCTCTCGGCGTGGATCCAGCAGCAGGTCGCGGCGGCGGCGTCGACGAACTTCCTGTGGGCCACGCAGCGCGCGCGGTTCCTCGCCGGGCAGGTCGCCGCGCACTTCGCCGAGGACCGCGAGGCGGTGCTCCCGGCGCTGCGCACCGAGGCGTCGGCGGCGGTCGGGGCGGCGCGCGAGATGCGCGTGCGCGACGGCGAGCCGTGGAACGTCGGGCAGCAGGCCCTGGCCGGGCTGCGCGGCGGCTACATCGGCGTGCTGATGTTCGGGCTGCTCGGCACGTTCGTCGGACTCTCGCTGATCAACCCGTTCTCGATCGGCGCCGGGCTGCTGCTGGGCGGCAAGACGATCAGCGACGAGCGGCGGCGGATCGTCAGCCGCCGCCAGGGCGAGGCGAAGACGGCCGTGCGCCGCTACGTCGACGACGTGACGTTCCAGGTGGGCAAGGACTCCCGCGACATGCTGCGCGACGTCCAGCGCGACCTGCGCGACCACTTCGGCGAGCTCGCCGAGCAGCTCAACACCTCGCTCAAGGACTCCCTCGCCACGGCCGAGCGGTCGGTGAAGACCACCGAGGGGGAGCGCACGCGCCGGCTCGCCGAGATCCCCGAGCAGATCGCGGCGCTGGAGCGGCTGCAGCAGCGGGTCCGCACGCTCGTGCCGGCGGCCGGCGAGCAGCAGGTCCCGGCGCCCGTCGCGGTGCCCGTGCCCGCGTCGTGACGGTGTCCCGGTGACGCGGGTCGTGGGCCGGACCCTCACCGACGCCGCGCGCGACCTGCTCCGCGATGCCGCGGAGGTCTACCGCGACGACGAGGGCACCGCGGGCTGGCTGCACCACCAGGTCGACCGGCTCGACGAACCGCTGCGCCTCGCCGTCGCGGGGAAGGTGAAGGCGGGCAAGTCGACGCTGCTCAACGCGCTGGTCGGGGAGCGGCTGGCGCCGGTCGACGCAGGGGAGTGCACGAAGGTCGTCACCTGGTACCGCGACGCGCCGCAGACGGGCGTGACGATGGTGGGCACCGACGGGTCGCTGCACGAGCTCCCGGTCGACCGGCGCGACGGCGCGCTGGTGATCGACCTCGGCGGCGCGTCGGCGGAGGACGTCGAGATGCTCGTCGTCGACTGGCCGTCGCAGAGCCTGCGGATCGCCACCCTGATCGACACGCCGGGGCTCGCATCGCTGTCGCACGAGGTGGGGCGCCGGACGCTGCGCTTCCTGCACCCCGACGACGAGCGGCCCACCGACGCCGACGCGGTGGTCTACCTGATGCGCCACCTGCACGCCGCCGACGCGGAGTTCCTGGAGGCGTTCCGCGGCCAGACCGTCGCGCAGACGGCGTCGGTGAACTCGCTCGCGGTGATCTCGCGGGCCGACGAGATCGGCGGCGGGCGGGTCGACGCGATGGTGTCGGCGCGGGCGATCGCCCGGCGCTACCGCTCCGAGCCGGCGCTGCGGGGGCTGGCGCAGGACGTCGTCGCCGTCGCCGGGCTGGTGGCCGAGACCGCCCGCACGCTGCACCAGACGGAGTTCACGGTGCTCGCCGCGCTCGCCCGCCAGCCCAAGGACGCCGTGGAGGCGTCGCTGCTCACCGTCGACCGGTTCGTGGCGTCGGACTCGCCGATCGCCCGCGCGGTGCCCGACCTCGTGCCGGCTCAGCGGGCGGCGCTGCTGCGGCGGTTCGGGGTGTTCGGGCTGCGCCTGTCGACGATGCTGATCCGCCAGGGCGTCGCCACCCCGGCCGCCCTGGCCGCCGACCTGGTGCAGCGCAGCGGATTGGGCGAGCTGCGCGACGCCCTCGACCGCCAGTTCGTGCAGCGCCGCGACGTCCTCAAGGCCCGGTCGGCGCTGCTCGCCGTGCACCAGGTGGTGCAGGACGACCCGGTGTCCGGCTCGCGGGCGCTGTCGGCGGAGCTGGAGCGACTGCTCACCGGGGCGCACGAGTTCACCGAGCTGCGGCTGCTGGCGGAGCTGCGGGCCGGGGCGGTGGCGCTGCCCGCCTCGCTGTCCGACGAGGGCGCGCGGCTGCTGGGCGCGGTCGGCGCCGGACCGGCTGCCCGTCTCGGCCTGCCCCCCGCCGCGGGCCCCCACGACCTGCACGCCGCGGCGCTCGACGCCCTCGCGCGCTGGCAGGAGCACGCGGAGAACCCGATGCTGGGCCGCGCGGTCACCGGGGTGTGCCGGACGGTGGTCCGGACCTGCGAGGGCCTGGTCGCCACCCTCCGCCCCTAGCCCGCCCCGCCCCCTGCCGCGCGAGTTCGCCCCCCTCCCGCGCGAGTTCGCCGCCCTGCTGCGCGAGTTGGCCGCCCTGCTGCGCGAGTTGGCCGCCCTGCTGCGCGAGTTCGCCGATCGGGCTCGCCGTCGTGGCCGAACGTGCCCGGGCGCGGACGAACATCTCGGCGTACCGGAGCGGCGAACTCGCCGGGGGGTTCGGCGAACTCGCCGGGGGATTCGGCGGACTCGCCGGGGGATTCGGCGGACTCGCCGGAGGTGGGGTCAGGAACCGTCGCCCAGGGCCGACTGCAGGAGGGCGAACAGCTCGCCCCGGCTCGCGACCCCGAGCCGCTGGCGCATCCGGGCCACGTAGTGCTCCACGGTCTTCGCCGAGATGAACAGGCGCTGGCCGATCTGCTTGTAGGTCAGGCCGGTGAGGATGAGGCGCCCGATCTCGCGCTCGCGCTCGGTCAGGGCGCCCGCGTCGGCCGGCGGGGCCGTCGTCGCCGGGTCCGGCGCGGGCGCCTCCCCGGGCTCGGCCGGCACCGGCCCGCCGCCCTGCAGCGCGCGGGCGACGGCGTGCAGGGCGTGCGCCGCGCGGCGGTCGGGGGTGGCCGCGGCGGCCCGGCCGGCGAGCTGCGCGGCCTCCCCGCCCAGCCCGACGGCCACCATCCGGCGCCCCGTCGCCACGATCCCCTCGACGTCCAGCGTCCCGTCGACGACGGACGCCCAGCCCCGTCCGGCCGCGGCCAGCACCCCGGCGTACGGCGACGAGGACGCCGTGGCGGCGAGGACGTCGACGAAGGGGCCCACGGCGTCGCCGGCGGCCACCGCCGCACGCAGCCGCCACCACGTCAGCGGGGCCGCCCACAGCGCGGGGCGGCCGAGGCGGTCGAGCACGGCGTCGAGGTCCTCCAGCGGGCCGTCGAGCCAGAACGACTCGCCGAGCTGCGCGGCGGCGACGGCCAGCTCGCCGAGCACCGGGAGCGTCGTGAGGTCGGCGGGATGGCGGACGACGGCCTCGCGCGCGCGGCCCCAGGCGGCGGCGAGCGCGGCCGGGTCCTCGCGACGGCGGGCGAGCCCGACCTCCAGCCCGGCGAGCAGCAGCGCGTCGCGGGGCTCGGGCGGCGGGTCCTGGCGCGCGACCCGCTCGACGAGCCCCGCCGGCGGGCCCAGCGTGCCGCGGGCCAGCAGGATCCCGGCCAGCAGCAGCCGGTGGCGCAGCGTCGCGACCCGCCCGCCGTGCCCGCCCTCGATCGCCCGCCGCAGCGTCGACTCGGCCACGGCGGGCTGCCCCGCCTGCACCGCGACGACCGCCGTGAGCGCGGCGGGCGTATCGGGAAGCAGCGTCGTGGCGGCCACCGGTTCGAGCATCGCCGTGGCCTGCGCGAGCCGCGACAGCGCGGCCGCCGACCCCGTGACCGCCCCGACCATCCCCGCGCCGAGCAGCCGCGCGGCCCCGTCGAGCAGGGTGTCGGCACCGCGCGCGGCGTCGGCGGCGGCCAGCAGCGCGCGGGCCTCGTCGAGCCGGCCGCTCACGACGAGCGCGGGCACCGCGAGCACCGCGCGGCCCGGCGGCAGCGCGCGCAGCAGCTCGGCGCCCCGTTCGGGCAGGCCGCGGTGGGCGAGCGCCGTGGCGGCCGCGACGACGGCGGCGGTGCGGTCGGGGGACTCCGGGCACGCGAGCACGTCGTCGGCGACCTGCAGGGCCTCCCCGATCCGCCCGGCCAGCACGAGCGCGTGCGCGCGCCGCCCCGCGACGTCGAGCCGCGGGTGCCCGGCGTCGACGGCGGCCTCCAGCAGCTCGGCCGACAGCGCGGGGGACCGGGTGAGCGCCTCGTCGGCCGCGGTGCGCAGGACGGTGGCGATGTGCGTGCCGCTCGCGCCGGTGCCCAGCAGCCGCTGGCCGGCGGCGAGCACGGAGCCGCCGCGGGCGAGCTCGATGCCGGCCAGGCGGCGGTGCAGGTCGCGGGTGCGCAGGACCGGGGTCAGCCGCAGGAACAGCGTGCGGATCAGCGGGATCAGCTCGCCCGCCTCGGTGAGCAGCCCGGTCGCGCGGGCGGCCTCGACGGCGTCCTCCAGCTCCGGCCCGGGGAGCTCGAGGACCGGGGCGAGGACGTCGCTGTCGAGCGTGGCGCCGTGGGCCATCGCGGTCAGCAGCGCCTGCACGGCGGGCGGCAGGGCGTCGACGCGGTGGCGCAGCCGCTCGGCCAGCGACACCGACACGGTGATCCGCTCCGGCGCGTGGAAGCGGGCGGTGACGCGGCCGGAGTCGACGAGGCCCTGCGTGACGAGGTCGACGAGCGCGGGCAGCCCGCCGGACTGGCGGTGCACCAGCTCGGCCATGCCGTCCGGCGGGGCTGCGCCGAGGCGCTCGGCGAGCCGGTCGGCGACCGCGGCGGCGTCGAGGTGCCCCACGATGGCGACGACCCGCCGCGCACCCACCCCGGCGCACAGCGCGGCGAGCGCGTCCGGGCGCGGCCACGGGCGGTGGGCCAGCACGAGGCGCCCGCGCAGCGCGTGGTCGCGCAGGGCGTCGAGGCGCCCGTCGTCGAGCCGGTGGGCGTCGTCGACGAGGACGGCGCAGGAGTCGTCGAGCGCGGGGAGTGCGGTGGTGGGGTCGACGCGCAGCACCCGCACGCCGGCCGCCGTCCAGAGCTGCGCGAGCGCGTCGAGGAGCAGGGTCTTGCCGGTCCCGCCGGGCCCGCCGACGGTGGCGACGAGGGGGTCGTGCGGGCGCTCGGACACCAGCCGCGCGAGGGCCGCCCCGCCCGGCGGCACGACGGGGCCGTCCCGGACGGGCCGCGTCATCGTCACGGCGGAGCCCATGCCCCACCTTCGGCGATCGGCGGCCGCTCATGACAGCCGGGACGCGGATCATGCCGGGTCGGGTGGCGTGCGCGCACCGACCGTCACGAGGTGACGAGCAGCCCGTCCCGAACGGCCCAGTGGCGGGTGGTGCGGACCGAGTCGAGCATCCGGCGGTCGTGCGTCACGAGGAGCACGGTGCCGCCGAAGCCGTCGAGGGCCTGCTCGAGCTGCTCGATGGCGGGCAGGTCGAGGTGGTTGGTCGGCTCGTCGAGCACGAGCAGGTTGACCTCCCGCGCCTGCAGCAGCGCCAGCGCCGCCCGCGTGCGCTCGCCGGGAGACAGCGAGGCGGCCGGGCGCGGCGCGTGGTCGCCGGTGAGCCCGAACTTCGCGAGCAGCGTGCGGACGTCGGACTCGGCCCAGTCGGGCACCGCGTCGCCGAACGCCCGGGCGAGCGGCTGGGGGCCGAGGAACAGCCCGCGCGCCTGGTCGATCTCCCCGACGCGGACGCCGGACCCGAGGCCCGCCGAGCCCTCGTCGACCGGGATGCGCCCGAGCAGCGCGCCGATCAGCGTGGTCTTGCCCGCGCCGTTGGCCCCGGTGATGACGACGCGGTCGGCCCAGTCGACCTGCGCGTCGATCGGCCCGAGCGTGAACGACCCGCGCCGGACGACCGCCCCCGTCATCGACGCGACGACCGTGCCCGAGCGCGGCGCCGCGGCGATCGTCATGCGCAGCTCCCACTCCTTGCGGGGCTCCTCGACGACGTCGAGCCGGTCGATCATCTTCTGCGTCTGCCGGGCCTTCGCGGCCTGCTTCTCGCTGGTCTCGGCGCGCTTGTTCCGGCCGATCTTGTCGTTGTCGGTGGACTTCCGGCGGGCGTTGCGGACGCCCTGGGCCATCCAGTTGCGCTGCATCTGGGCGCGGTCCTTGAGCGAGCCGAGCCTGTCGTCGTACTCCTCGTAGGCCTCGCGGGCGTGCCGGCGGGCCACCTCCCGCTCGGCGAGGTAGCTGTCGTAGCCGCCGTCGTAGACGCCGACCTGCTGCTGCGCGAGGTCGAGCTCCACGACCCGGGTGACGGTGCGGGCGAGGAACTCGCGGTCGTGGCTGACGATGACGGCCGGCGCCCGCAGCCCCTGCACGAACCTCTCCAGGCGCTCCAGGCCGTCGAGGTCGAGGTCGTTGGTGGGCTCGTCGAGCAGCAGCACGTCGTAGCGGGAGAGCAGCAGCGCGGCGAGCCCGGCGCGGGCGGCCTGACCGCCCGACAGCGCCGTCATCGGCGCCTCCAGGTCGACACCCAGCCCCACCTCCGCGGCGACCTCGCCCGCGCGCTCCTCCAGGTCGGCCCCGCCGAGGGCGAGCCAGCGGTCGAGCGCGGTGGCGTAGGTGTCGTCGGCGCCGGGGGCGCCCTCACCGAGCGCCTCGGCGGCCGCGTCCATCGCCGCCTGCGCCGCCGCGACGCCGGTGCGCCGGGCCAGGAACGCGGCCACGGTCTCGCCGGGGCGGCGGTCGGGCTCCTGCGGGAGGTGCCCGACCGTCGCGTCGGGCGGGCTGAGCGACACGCGCCCGCCCTCGGGGTCGAGCTCGCCCGCGAGCAGGCGCAGCAGCGTGGACTTGCCGGCGCCGTTGGCCCCGACGAGCCCGACGACGTCGCCGGGGGCGACGACGAGGTCGAGCCCGGAGAACAGCACGCGGGCGCCGTGGCCGGCGGCGAGGTCGGTGGCCTGCAGGGTGGCGCTCATGTCGCGGGAAACGCTACCCGCCGGGCCGCGGCCGCTACCCGGTCCCCTCGGGCACCGCCGGGTCGGCGGAGCCCTCCTGCTGCGGGGCCGGGGCGACGGGCGCCGGCTCGGGCACCGGTTCCGGAGCGGGCGCGGGAGCCGGCTCGGCGGGTGCGGGTGCCGGTTCCACCGGGGCGGGCTCGACGGGGACCGGAGCCGGTTCCGGGGCAGGAGCGGGTGCCGGTTCCACCGGGGGCGCGGGGGCCGGTGCGGGGGCGACCGGGGCCGGGGCGGGCGCGGGCAGCGCGCACGCGGTCACGGTGTCGGCCGGGTCGGCGTCGCAGGTGCCGCCGTCGGCCTGGCCGTCGAGGACGTCGGCCCCCGCCCCGCCGGTCAGCTCGTCGATCCCCGCGCCGCCGAGGAGCCGGTCGGCGCCCGGGCCGCCGGTGAGCCGGTCCGGGCCGTCGCCGCCGAGCAGCACGTCGTCGCCGCCCGCGCCGTCGAGCACGTCGGCGCCGCCCCCGCCGACGAGGCAGTCACCGGCGCCGGAACCGGTGACGACGTCGTCGCCGGCGGTGCCCTGCACGAGGAACGGCCCCGGTGCGCCCGGGCGGTCCTCGGCCGCGACGAACCGCGGCCGGTCGGGCGTCAGCACCACGGTCTCGACGTACGTGCCGGGGCACTCCGCGGGGGGCGCGGGTGGGGCCACGGTCCGCGCCGCGACCGGAGCGGGTGCGGCCACCGTCGCCGACTGGGCGCCGACCAGGCCGCTGGTCGTGATCGACACGGTGCCCAGCACCCGGTCGGTGAAGCCGCCCACGGCCCGGACGGTGATCGGGGCGCGCTCGGAGCGGCCGGTCACCAGGAGGCCGCCGACCGTCACCGTGACCGGCACGACGGTCGTCGTCCCGGGTGCGACGGTCGTGACGACGGTGCGGGCCACCCCGTCGAGCAGCGAGCAGTAGGGCACGGCGGGCTGGCTGCCGAGCGCGATCGTCAGCGAGCCGACGAGCGTGCCGTCGGACCACGTCGTGCCGTTGCGGGTGCACGACGTGGAGGTCGCCCCCGAGGGGAGCTGCAGCTGCACGGTGGCGGGCACCGTGCCGCGGTAGTCGATCGTCAGGTTGACCGTGCGGGTGGTGCTCGACGCGCGCAGGCCCGTGTAGGTCAGCGCCACCGGCGTGCTCCGCCCGCCGAGGACGACGGTGGCGGTGCGCGCCGTCCCGCCGCCCCCCTTGTCGGAGTCGGAGAACGCCGCCAGGGTGCCGTTGCCGAACACGAGTGCGGCACCCGTGGCGGTGATCGCCAGGACCAGCACTACGGCGAGTGCCGTTTTCCGTCGCATGATCGGGCCCCCTCACCCCGGATCAGGACTGGGTCAGCGTGTAATTCGAACTCAGCGTGACGCGGTCACCCTGCACCTTGTTGTTCTCCGTTCCGGAGAGGTTCGGCAGTTCGAACTTGAGGACGTACTCGCCGGTCGCGCCGGCGCCCAGCGGGATCTGGCCGAACCCGGTCTCGGCGAACTTCGCCAGCGTCACCGGCGGCGTCGCCGCGGCGACGCCCGGCCCGCTGAGGATCGAGATGGTGAGCTGGTTCTGGAGGTCGCCGCCGGGCGCGCAGGCTCCCTGCGCCTTGCCCTCGGCCTCGGCCTCCGGCTCGGTGCAGGTCACGTCCGTGCCCGTGAGCTGGAGCGTGCTGGCCAGCGTGCCGGGGATGCTCCCGGTGTTGGTGAGGGCGATGGTCGAGGTCGAGGTGTACCCGGGCGCGATGTTCTCCCCCGTGAACAGCGTGACGCCGCCGGAGCCGCCGACAGTGAGGTCCAGCGTGCCCGCCTTCAGCGTGCCGCCGGGCCCGGTCTCGGTGTCGCTGAACGCGGCGTAGGTGCCGGCGCCGATCGCGGCGGCGGCGAGTGCCACGGCCGCGATGCCGATTCCGAGTCTGACCTTCTTGTTCTGCAGTGCGGTCATTGCGACCATTCATCAGGGGCCCGCGCGATATCGCGCGCCGAGATCACCGATCGGGTGGAGAAACGGTGCGGATCCGACGCTCCCGGGTCGGTGCGCGCACGATTGCGCGATGGTCGCGAGACGTGCGTGGAGTGCTCTGCTGGCCCTGTTCGTCGTCGCCGCGGTGGCGCTCGCGCTCGCCGTGGCCGCCGTGCCCGCGGTGGCCGGGGCCAGCACGCTGACGGTGCTGTCGGGGAGCATGGAGCCGACGCTGCCGGTGGGCTCGGTGGTCGTCGTCCGTCCGCGGCCGGCCGGGGAGGTCGGTGTCGGCGACGTCGTCACGTTCCTGGCCCGCGACCCCGGCTCCGCGGAGACCCGCGTCGTCACCCACCGGGTCGTCGAGGTGCTCGACGGGCCCGCGTTCCGCACCCGCGGCGACGCCAACCCCGACCCGGACCCGGGCGTCGTCGCGGCGGCCGACCTGCGCGGCGTCGAGTGGTACGTGGTGCCGTGGGTCGGCGGGGCGATGGCGGCCCTGCGCACGCCCGTCGGCCTGCTGGTCGGGGGCGGGGTGCTGCTGCTCCTGCTCGGGGCCGGCCTGCTGCTGCCCGCGGCCCGCCCCCGCGCGGACGACCGAGGGGCCAGGATGGCGCCGTGACGTACGAGCTGATGCCCGAGGACTGGACCCGCGCGCTCGCCGTGGTGGCCCACCCGGACGACCTGGAGTACGGCGGGGCCGCGGCCGTCGCGCGGTGGACGTCGCAGGGCAAGCAGGTGACGTACCTGCTGGTCACGCGCGGGGAGGCGGGGATCGACACGCTGCCGCCCGCGGAGTGCGGGCCGCTCCGGGAGGCCGAGCAGCGGGCCGCGGCCGCCGCGGTGGGCGTCGACGTCGTGGAGTTCCTGGACCACCCCGACGGGCTGGTCGAGTACGGGGTGCCGCTGCGCCGCGACATCGCCACCGCGATCCGCCGGCACCGCCCCGAGCTCGTCGTCACCGGCAACTTCCGCGACACCTGGCCCGGCGACGTCGGACTCAACATGGCCGACCACACCGCCACCGGCCGGGCGGTCCTCGACGCGGTCCGCGACGCCGGCAACCGGTGGCTGTTCCCCGAGGTCGGCGAGCCGTGGAGCGGCGTGCGGTGGGTGGCGGCCGCGGCGTCGCCGCGCAACAGCCACGCCGTCGACGTCGACGGGTACTTCGAGCGCGGCGTCGCCTCCCTGGCCGCGCACCGCGCCTACCTCGCCGCGCTCGGCGGCGACATGGCCGACCCCGAGGGGTTCCTGCGCCCGATGGCCGAGGCCGACGGCGCGCGGCTGCCGGGCGCTCGGCTCGCCACGGCGTTCGAGCTGATCGCGATGTGAGACGGGGGTTGACTCCGTCCGCCCCGCCGTGTGGGCTCGGACCGTGTTCTCCCGCCGTCGACACGTCGACCTCTGCCGCACGCAGGCCGCGCTCTGTCGGTGACGCCCCGGCGTCCGTGACGCCGCCCGCACCGCAGATCCGAGACACCCACCCCTACTTCCCAGGGCCTGTCCGGCGTGCCCGCACGTCCGGACCGGACCCGGACGGAGACCCCTGTGACCAGCACCGAGACCCGTGACGACGCCCTGCGCGCCGTCATCGCCGCCACCGAGGCGGCCGTCACCGACAGCCCCGACAGGGCGCTCGCCCTGTTCCGCACCACCGGCACCGGCGGGGCGGGCGTCGTGTCCGACATCCGCGCCGGGCGCCACGACCTCGTCGTCGACGAGCCGCCCGCGCTGGGCGGCCAGGACGCCGCGCCCAACCCCGTCGAGTACGCCCTGGCGGCGCTGCTGTCCTGCCAGGTCGTGACCTACCGCTTCTGGGCGGCGAAGCTCGGCATCCCGCTCGACGACGTGTCGGCCACGATCGAGGGCGACCTCGACGTCCGCGGCTTCTTCGGCTTCGACGACGCCGTGCGCCCCGGCTTCGGGGAGGTCCGGGTCGTCGTCGACCTGCAGGGCCCGGCGCCGCGCGAGCGCTACGAGGAGCTGCGCGCCGCCGTCGACGAGCACTGCCCGGTGCTCGACCTGTTCAGCCGGCCCACGCCGGTGACGACGCGCCTGGCCGACTGACCCCGGGTACGCCGACGGCGGGCGACCCCGGGTAGGGGTGCCCGCCGTCGTGAACCCTCGCCGCGGGGATCAGCCCGCGAGACGGGGGTAGTCGGTGTAGCCCTGGGCGCCGCCGCCGTAGAAGGTCGACGGGTCGGGCTCGGTGAGCTCGGCGCCGCGGGTCCAGCGCGTCACGAGGTCGGGGTTGGCGATGAACGGGCGCCCGACCGCGACGGCGTCGGCGACGCCGTCGGCCACGATGCGCTCGACCGCGTCCCGCTCGCTGTCGGCGGCGAACCCGGTGTTGAGCACGAGCACGCCCGGCCAGACCGCCCGCAGCTTGCCGACCACCGGGTCGTCGGCCGGGGCCACCAGGTGCACGTAGGCGAGGCCGATCTCCGCGAGCTGCGCGACGAGGGTCTCGTAGACCGACACGTCGTCCTCGGTGATGTCGTTGTAGGGGTTCGCGGGGGAGAGCCGGATGCCGACGCGGTCGGCGCCGACCGCGTCGGCCGCGGCCTTCGCGACCTCCACGACGAACCGGGCGCGGTTCTCCGCCGGGCCGCCGTAGGCGTCGGTGCGGTCGTTGACGCCGTCGGCGAGGAACTGGTGCAGCAGGTAGCCGTTGGCGGCGTGCAGCTCGACCCCGTCGACGCCGGCACGGACCGCGCGGCGGGCGGCGTCGGCGAACTCCGCGGCCACGCCGGGCAGCTCGTCGGTGGCGAGCGCGCGGGGCGCGGAGTACGCCTGCAGGCCCTCGGTCGTGACGATCTCGCCCCGCGCGGTGGTGGCCGTGCAGGACACCGGGGTGGCGCCGCCGATCGTGCCGGTGTGGGAGATGCGGCCGGCGTGCATGAGCTGGACGACGAGCGTGCCGCCCTCGGCGTGCACGGCGTCGGCGACGCGCGCCCAGCCGGCCTCGTTCGCGTCGGTGACGACCCCGGCGGTGTTCGGGTAGCCCTGGCCGACAGCGGAGGGCTGGCTGCCCTCGGTGATGACGACGCCGGCTCCCGCCCGCTGGCCGTAGTACTCGACGGAGAGGTCGTTGGGGGTGCCGTCGGCGTCGGCCCGGTTGCGCGTCATCGGCGCCATCCACACGCGGTTCGCGGCGCGCAGGGCGCCGGCGGTGACCGGCTGGAGGAGGGGGCTCTCGGGCATGAGCGGCGTCTGTGTCACGTGGAGCTGGAACACCGCGGGCCGCCGTCGGCCTTCCCGCCCGGCGCGTGCCGATCATCACGCGTCCCTAGGGTGAGGGGGTGCACTCCTCGACGGCGATGGCCCGCGTGCTCGTCGACGAGCTCGTGCGCGGCGGCGTCACCGACGCGGTGTTCTGCCCCGGCTCGCGCAACGCCCCGCTCGCGTTCGCGCTGCACGACGCGGCCGCGGCGGGCCGCCTGCGGCTGCACGTCCGGATCGACGAGCGCACGGCCGGGTTCCTCGCGCTGGGCCTCGCGCTGCGGTCGGGGCGGGCGGTGCCGGTGTGCACGACGTCGGGCACGGCCGTCGCGAACCTGCACCCCGCCGTGCTGGAGGCGGCGTACTCGGGGGTGCGGCTCGTCGCCCTCACCGCCGACCGGCCGCCGCAGCTCGTCGGCACCGGCGCGAGCCAGACCGTCGTGCAGGACGGTGTCCTCGGGCTGCCGACCACCACGGTGTCGGCGGCGGGGGGCAACGCGCACTGGCGCTCGGTGGTGGCGCGGGTCCTGGCGACCCGCGGCCCCGCCCACCTCAACGCCCCGTTCGACGAGCCGCTGACGCCGTCGGAGCCCGGCTTCGCGCCCGGACGCGACGGTGGTGCGCCCTGGACCGCGCTCGCCCCGCTCGCCCGCACCGCCGGGCCGCTGCCGCTCGACCCGTCCGCGCCGACGCTGGTCGTCGCCGGTGCGGGGGCGCCGCCGCTGGCCGGCGTCGCCGCGCCCGTCGTCGCGGAGCCGTCGTCGGGGGAGTGGGCGCAGGGGCTGCGGGCCGGGCCGTGGCTGCTCGACGACCCGGCGCTGCGGCCCGCGCAGGTGGTCGTGGCCGGCCGTCCGACGCTGCACCGCGGCGTGGCCCGGCTGCTCGCCGACCCGGCCGTCGCCGTCTACGCGCTCGACGGCGACGGGCCCTGGACCGACGTGCCCGGCACGGTCCGCGCGGTCGGGTCGCTGCCCCCGCTCACCCCGCCCGACGGCTGGCTGGAGCGCTGGCGCGCGGCCGACCGCGCGGCGTCGGAGGCGCTGGACGCCGCCCTGCCCGACGCCCCCGGCGGGCTGCGGCTGGCCCGCTCGCTGGTGGCCGCACTGCCGCCGTCGTCGGCGCTGGTGCTGGGCTCGTCGAACCCGGTCCGCGACGTCGCGCTCGCGGCCGTGCCCCGTCCCGACCTGACCGTGCTGTCCAACCGGGGCGTCGCCGGGATCGACGGGACGGTGTCTACGGCGGTCGGGGTCGCGCTCGCCCACGACGGCCCGGCCTTCGCGCTGATGGGCGACCTGACGTTCCTGCACGACACCACCGGCCTGCTCATCGGCCCTGGCGAGCCCCGCCCAGACCTGACGGTCGTGGTGCTCAACGACGGCGGCGGCGGGATCTTCGGGCTGCTGGAGCAGGGGGCGCAGGAGCACTCGGCGGCGTTCGAGCGGATGTTCGGCACGCCGCAGGAGGTGTCGCTGGAGCAGCTGTGCGGGGCGTTCGGGATCGCGCACGCGGTGTCCGGGGTCGACCTCGCGCCGCTGCCCCCGCCGCCGGGGCTGCGGGTGGTGGAGGTCCGGGCCGACCGCTCGGGCCTGCGGTCCGGGCACGCGGCGCTGCGCGAGCGGGTGTCACGCGGGCGGTAGTCCGCCGCGCCTGCGCAGGACGTGGGCGGCGGTGAGGGCGACGGCCCGGTCGTCGTCACGGCTCAGCGCGGCGAGGGCTCGCCCGGCGGTGGCGCCGGGGACGTCGGCGAGGGCCTGCACGATCCGACCGCGGGCAGCGGGGGCGGCGTCGACGCGGGCGGCGAGGGCGGTGGCGATGCGGTCGGCCGTCGCGGGGTCGGCGGCCAGGGCGGTGAGCGCGTCGGCGGCGTCGGCGTCGTGCACGTCGTCGACGACCATGGCGACCAGCGTCGGCACGGCCTCGGCCACGCCGCGGGTGCCGAGCGCCAGTGCCGCGCGCTCGCGGACCGCGGCGTCGGTGTGGGTGAGGGCGCCGCGGAGCAGGGCGGTCGCCGCGTCGCCCGGGACGGCGGCGAGGGAGCGGACGGCGCGGTTGCGGACATCGGCATCCTCCGAGTTCATGGGTTCCTGCAGGAGCGCCGGGCCGGCGTCGCCCGCGCGCGCCAGTGCCCAGCGCAGGGCCCCGGCGACGTGCGGGTCGTCCTCGGTCAGCGCGGCCTCGACCAGGGCGTCCACGGGTACGGGCTCCGGCGACAGCGCCGCGGTCTGGCGGCGGCCGGCGCTGTCGGAGCCCAGGTCCTGCAGCAGGGCGACGACCTGCAGGACGTCCTCCCAGCCCTCGGGTCCGGCGGCGCCGATGCGGCGGAGGCGGTCGAGCAGCTCGGTCTCGGCGGCGATGCGCTCGCGCGTGCGGGCGACGAGGTCGTCGACGAGCCGGGCCGGCGCGAAGCCGGGATCGTCCAGCGCCCGCCCGACCTCGCGCAGCGACAGCCCCAGCGACCGGAGGCTCTCGACGTGGAAGATCCGCCGGATGTCGTCGACGGAGTACTCGCGGTAGCCGGCCCCGGTGCGGCCCGTCGGCCGCACCAGGCCCAGCGACTCGTAGTGGCGGAGCATGCGGGCGCTGACGCCCGACCGCCGCGCCACCTCCCCGATCAGCACGGGCCGAGCGCGACCACGCGCCTCGCCTCCTCGATCGCGAAGCCCGCCTCGGGGTCGCGCTTCAGCTGCTCGGTGGCGTGGGCGTGGGCTCGGACGTCCGGGTCGGGATGGTGGCTCGCTGCTCCGAGGTCGGCGTCGAGGGCGACCAGGGCGCGGCTCAGGCTGCGTTGGGTGTCGCGGGGGCCGCGGGCGAGTTGGGTGATCAGCACGGTCGTCAACTCGTTCCTCTCCTCCTGCGGTACGAGCACCACCGCGGCCCGCCAGGCGCTGCGGGCCACCTCGTCGTCCGGGTCCGTCAGGAGTTCCCGGGTGATGGCGGGCCAGGCGGTTCTGTCGCCGATCTTGGACAGGGTGTGGAGGGCTTGGCTCCTGGCCTGTGGGTTCTTCTCCAGCTCGTTCACCAGCCTCGGGACGGTCGTCTGTGCGGGGTGGCGGGTGAGGGCCCAGGTGAGCACTTCTCTCACCTGGAAGTCCTTCTCCGTCGCGCACCTGTCGATGAGGGCGTCGACGTCGCTCGGGTTCGGTGTCGTGCCCATGTCCATCGCTGTTCTCAGGCGGATCTTCTCGTTCGGGTGCTTCAGTCCTTCCATGGTTGCAGTGAAGGGGTTGTCACTGTGTCAGGGTCAAGGTTCTTTCTCCTTGTGGTGCTGTGGGCGCGAAGGACGTGGTACCGGGTCGATCGCCGTCGTGGTCCTGATGGCCTCCGGATCCGGGCACAGAACGGTTCCTGTTCTCATTGCTGGGACTATTCTGTGGTCCTGTTTTCCCTGCTCAAGCACTGTTCATCGAACACATGTTCTAGTAGAATTTAGCCATGGCACCGGGTCCACATCTCGCTGATGCGCTCGACGAGCTGGCCTCCGCTGTCGCCACCGGATCCGAGACCGAGCTCCTCGCGTTGTTGAGCCTGTGCGAGGGCGTTGTCCGTCGCGTGGATGCGATCTCCACTTCTGCCATCGCCGCGCTCGACGACCAGGGCGCTTTCCTCACCCGCGGCTATCGGTCTGCCGCCCGTGCCCTCTCGGATCTGCTGTCGTGGGACTACGTCGAGGCCCGGCGTCGTGCAGCCGTGGCTGCCGATGTCCACGCCCGGACCACGCTCGACGGGACCCCTCTGCCCGCTCGCCTGCCGTCCGCTGCGGCCGCGTTCGGTGCGGGTGACATCGCGCTGCGGCACGTCGAGGTGATCGGACGGATCCTGTCCACCGACGCCGCCTTCCGGCTCTCGCCGGAGCAGTGGGCCGGGGTCGAAGCCCAACTCGCCGTGGACGCCGGCCGCCTCAACCCCTCCGAGCTCCAGACCCTGGGCACCGCGCTGGTCGCGCTGCTCGACCAGGACGGCGCCGAACCCGACGACCACACCCCGGCACCGGTCAACGAACTGCGCCTCACCCGCCACGCCTGCGGCGGGTCGATCAAGGGCCGGTTCGAGGACCCCGCCCTCTACGACGCCATCGCCGCGGTTCTCGACGCCAAGTCCGTCCCGCTGACCGCGGACGACGACCGCCCTGCTGCCCAGCGGCAGGCCGAGGCCCTGGCCGACATCTGCGGGTACGTCCTCGACCACGGCGACCTCCCCGACACCGGCGGCCGCCGCCCCCTGCTGACCGTGATCGTCCGACTCGAGGACCTGGAGCACCGCGCCCGGTCGGCCATGCTCGAGTTCGGCGGCACGCTGACGCCCGCCGCGCTGCGCACCCTGGCCTGCGACGCCGGCGTCATCCCGGTCGTGATGAACGGCGCCGGACAACCCCTCGACATCGGCCGCGCCACCCGCACCATCCCCGACGGCCTCCGACGCGCGGTCACCGCGCGGGACCGCGGCTGCGCCCACCCCGGCTGCGACCGACCCCCCTCCTGGTCCGAGATCCACCACATCCACCACTGGGAACACGGCGGACCCACCAGGCTCGACAACCTGGTGATGCTCTGCAAGGCCCACCACCGCCAGCTCCACCACACCGACTGGCAAGTCCGCATCCGCGACGGCCTCCCCGAGTTCCTGCCCCCGAAGTGGATCGACCCGCACCAGACACCGCGCCGCAAGGCCCTCGCCCACCTCGCAGCGGCCTGAACCCGGCTCATGATCACCAAGAATGGTGCCAGGCGGTCACCGGTGACCGCCTCACACCACTCCTGGCGATCATGACGCCCGCGCGCCCCGAACCCGGCCCACTCCGCCCTGCCCCAGGCCGCTCGCCCTGCCCCGCCCGGCGCCCGCCCCGCCCTGCCCCGCCCTGAACCCGCCGATCAAGAGCAGATGGTCGCTAGTGGATCACCCACCACGACCATCTCCCCCTCGATCACCGCACGGGGGCCGACGGCGGGGCAGCGTCCGGCTGAGTGCCTCGCTCAGGCCGCGGGCTCGCCCGGGACGTCGCTCGTCGCCGCGGGTGAGGCCGTCGGGCTCGGCTCGACCACCGGCTCCTCGACCACCGGCTCGGGATCGCGCGCGGGCGGCTCGGGCTGGGGCTCGGGCTGGGGCGCGGGCGGTTCGGGCGCGGGCGCGACGGCCGGCGGCTCGGACTCGACCTGCGGCGCCGGGGCGACGAGCGCGGGCGCCGGGGCGGCGGGAGCCGGAGCGGGCGGGGCCGCCGGGGCCACCGAGGGTGCCGCCGTGACCGGAGGGGCGCTGCACGCCGTCGCCTTCTCGGCCGGGAGGACGTCGCAGATCGCACCGCCGGGGCCGCCGTCGAAGACGTCCTGGCCGTCGCCGCCGCGGAGGTCGTCGCCGCCGGGACCGCCGAGCAGGGTGTCGGCGCCGGCACCGCCGGTGAGGAGGTCGGCGCCCGCTCCGCCGACCAGCACGTCGTCGCCGTCGCCGCCGGTGAGGGAGTCGTCGCCCGCCCCGCCGACGATGCAGTCGCCGCCGGTGGAGCCGACGATCGTGTCGGCACCGGAGGTGCCGAGGACCACGAAGGGGCCTGCGCCGCGACCGCGGCTCGCGATGGCGTCCCACGTCCGGTCGGCCGGGTCCAGGGCGATGACGTCGACGAAGTCGGTCGCGACCATCCCCGCGGCGACGCACTCCGCGGGCAGTGCCACACCGGTTCCGGCAGGAGCCTTGCGCGCCGACCCGGCCGGATCGGCCGGGCTCAGCGGCGCCGCTGCTCCGCCGGGCGGCGCGAGCGGCACGGAGACCGGGCCGGGCGCAGGGCCCGGCGGCAGGTCGGCGGCGGCGGCGGTGGCGATGCGGAGGTGGCCGTCGGCGCGGTCGGTGAATCCGCCCTCGGCGTGCACGGTGGCGACGTCGGTGTGGTCGAGTCCGGCCGACGCCGCCGCGGCGCCCGCGGCGAGGGTCAGCGTCACCGGGACGCGGACGGGCGCCCCCGCGTTCGGCTGCGCCGTGCCGAGCGGCACCACGCGGCCGTCGTAGAGCGAGCAGTAGCTCTCGGCCGGCGCGCTGCCGAACCGGAGCGTCACCGCCATCCCGGTCTTCGCGACCCACACGCCCGCGCGCTGCTCGCAGAACGGGGACGTGGCCGCGGGGGTGAGCGACAGGCCGATGGCGGCGGCGACGGTGCCCTCGTAGGCGACCGCCAGCTCGACCGTCTGGGGCACGCCCGGCCGGAGGTCGGTGTAGCCGAGCTCGGGGCCGCCGTCGTCGCCCCCGCCGAGCGTGACCCGCGCGGCGCCGATGGTGCTCGGCGAACTGGAGAACGTCGACGAGAACGACGCCAGCGTGCCGTCGGAGGAGAAGGCCGCGACGAGTGCCGCACCACCCACCGCCACGATGCTCGCGATGGCCACGGCGACCGTACGTGCCTGCACATTTCCCCCGGTGGAGCTGCGACCGCCGCGACCGTGCCCGGTCGTCGGGGGTCTTCGGACTGCCTCGTGGGTCACCGCCGGAGGCGGCACACCCCGTTCGTGCGTGGGTCGAGCCCTGTCGACACGAGAAGGGCGGAGGCCGGCTGTGCCGGCCCGCCGCCCGTCCCGCCGTCGATCAGGGGGTGCGCTGGGTCATCAGGAACGACGACGTGATGGTGACCGAGTCACCCTGCGCGTTGTTGTTGTCCGGCCGGTCCGGGAAGGTGAAGCGGAACGTGCAGACGACCGACTGGCCGGCATCGATCTGCGCGTTGAACCCGGTGGTGAGGATGTCGACCGTGCGGTCGGTGAACAGCGAGGGCGTCCCGGGGCAGCTGCCCGACACGAGCAGCTGCTCGTCGAGGTTGCCGCCGGCGTTCTCCGAGACCACGCCGTTGCCGGTGACGGTGCCGTTGATCGACCCCGTGTTCGTCAGCGTGAAGACCAGCGGACCCGAGTCGTACCCGGGCGCGATGTTGGAGGCGCTGAACAGCTGGAGGGTCCCGGCCGGGTTCGAGGTGACGTCGAGGTCGAGCGTGCCGGCGGCCAGCGTCCCGCCGGGGCCCGCCTCGGTGTCGCTGAACGCGGCGTAGGTGCCCGCACCGAGGGCGACGGCCGCGGCCGCGACGGCGGCGACGCCGATGCCCGCGGCGAGCTTCGTGTTCTTCTGCAGGATCGACACGGGATCTCCTGGGATCAGGGGTGGCTCAGCGGACCGATCAGCTGGTGGGGGCCTGGTTCAGGGTGAACGAGGATCCGACGACCACCGACTGGCCCTGGGCGGTGTTGTTCACCGCTGCGTCCAGGTTGCGGAACTCGAAGTTGAAGGTGCAGGTCAGCGACTCCTGGTCGCCGACGTCAATGCCGCTGAACCCCGCCGACGCGGCCGGGAGCTGGGAGAGCGGGAGCGCCGGGAAGGCGCCGATCCCGCGGTCGCACGAGCCGGTCACCTGGATCTGCTCCGCGAGCTGCTGTCCGCCGGTGACCGTGAACGTGCCGGACAGGACGCCGTCGATCGAACCCGTGTTCTCCACGATGAAGGTCCGCGGACCGGAGGTGTAGCCGGGTGCGATGTTGGAGGCGCTGAAGAGGGTGGTCGTGCCGCTCGGGTTGGTCGTCACGTCCAGGCTCAGCGTGCCGGCGGCCAGCGTGCCGCCGGGGCCCTCTGCGGTGTCGGTGAACGCGGCGTAGGTGCCGGCCCCGAGGGCGACGGCGGCGGCTGCGACGGCGGCGACGCCGATGCCGGCGGCGAGCTTCTTGTTCTTCTGCAGGATGGACATGGGATCTCCGGGGATCGCGAGCAGGTCAACGATCCGACGGACCGCGGTGGTGGGAACTGTGTCGATCCGGCTCGATCCGCGCATACCTCACCTGAGGTATCTCCGGGCCGACCGACGAACGGGACGGTGGACCAGCTGCGCCGGCCCACCGTCCCGTTCGGCTGGTCGGTCAGTCGGCCTGGGTCTCACCGTTGGCCTGGGTCAGCGTGAGGTTCGAGGTGACGACGACGGACTCGCCCTGGGCGGCGTTGTTCGCCGTTCCGGGAAGGTTCTTGAACTCGAACTCGAAGGTGCACGTGGCGGTGTCGCCACCGTTCAGCGCCACGCCGTTGCCGAGGAACTGACCGGCCGGCCCGGCCAGCGAGGCCACGGTGCTGCCCGGCGGAACCGTCAGACCGCCGGGGCAGCCGCCCGTCACGCTGATCTGGTCGTCCAGGTCCGGCCCACCGGTGACGCTGAGGGTGCCGGTCAGCACGCCGTCGATGTTGCCGGTGTTCGCGATGGTGATCGACCGCACGCCCGACTTGTAACCCGGTGCGATGTTGCTGGCGTAGAAGATCTCCGTCACGCCGGCGGGGTTCGAGGTGACGCTCAGGTTCAGCGTGCCGGCGGCCAGCGTGCCGCCGGGGCCGGTGGCCGTGTCGCTGAACGACGCGTAGGTGCCGGCGCCCAGGGCGAGGGCGGCGGCCGCGACGGCGGCGACGCCGATGCCGGCGGCGAGCTTCTTGTTCTTCTGCAGGACGGACACGGGTTCTCCTCGGATCGCGGGGTGGCGGGGCGGTCCTGGAGGACCGCGTTGGGGAGAACCCTGGCCACAGCGAGCGATCGGGGCATACCTCAACGTGAGTATTCGAGGCGGCGGACCGCGTACCCCATCCGGGGTATGACAGCGTGGTCCCGCGCACGCGACGGTGGAGCCTCGCGTGCTCGACCGAGGGGGATCATGGCCGGCGAACCGGTGACCGAACGCATTCCGGTCGTGCGGGCGACCCCGATCCCGATCCCGAGGCCGAGCCGGGCGCCCGAGCCGGAGCCGGCCGCGCACCCGGTGCGCCGGATCATGGGGTGGGCCGCGGGCACCGCGCTCGTCCTCGTCGTCGCGCTGGCCGTCGCCGTCGCGATCGTCCCGGCCATCGGCGGGGCGACCCCGCTGACCGTCCTGTCCGGGAGCATGGAGCCCGCCCTGCCGGTGGGGTCGACGGTGGTCGTGCAGCCCCGGCCCGCCTCCGAGATCGCGGTCGGGGACGTCATCACGTTCACCGACCGCAGCACCGAGAGCGACGAGACGCGGATCGTCACCCACCGCGTGATGGAGGTGCAGCCGGGCCCGGCGTTCGTGACGCAGGGCGACGCGAACAACGCGCCCGATCCCGGTCTGGTCCAGGCGGCGGACGTGCGCGGCGTGCAGTGGTACCACGTGCCGTACGTCGGCCTGCTCAGAGAACGTCTCTTCACGCCGCCCGGCATGTACTTCGCCGCGGCGGTCCTGCTCCTCATCATCGCTGCGTACCTGCTGGTTCCACGCACGGTGACGGTTCCGCCGGACGCGCGCCGCCGCCGGTGACCCGGTCCACGGAACGAACCAACGCGTAACAGCACTCGGTCCAGTCCCGAAGACGCAGATGGAGCTCCCCAGCACCCGGCACGTCCCCCTGAGTGGCGTCGCCGTTCCCCGTACGTCCGAGGGGTCGCATTGACCGGCAGTACTCCGAGACGCAGCCGTCTCCCCGCGATCTGGGCCGCGGTCCGGGTCCCGGCGGCGGAGGTCGTCCTGCAGGGGGTCCTCGTCGCCCTCGCCACGGCGCCCGTCGTCCTGCTGCAGGGCCGGGAGATGCCGGAGCGGGCGATGAGCACGCTGACCTTCACCGGCGGTGTCGCCGCGACGATCCTGCTGGCGGTCGCGGCGTGGATCAGCGGCAACCGCCGGGCCCGGCGGGTCGCGGCCGCGGTCGGCGTCTACGCGGGCGTCATGCTGCTGCTGGGGGCCGTCGACCTCGACCTGGACGGCGGGGTGTGGGGGATCGCCGGCGGCGTCGCGCTGCTGGGCGTCGCCGGTCTGCTGGTGCTCGCCGCCCGGCCCGCGTCGCGGCCGGTGCACGGCCACGCGGTGGGGCTGGTCGTCCTCGTCGCCCTGGCCACGGTGTCGGTCGCGGTCACCGCGCTGCTCGCCCCGTCGCACGTGCCGCCGCCGGACATGGTGCGGGCGGTGTCGCTGGGGGCGTGGGTCGCCTGCGGCGTCGCGGGGCTCCTGATCGTCGGCGACGGCACCGCCCACCGCCGCCCGCTGCTGCGCCGCACCGGCCTCGCCTTCGCCGCGCTCGGCGCCGCGCACGCCGCCGGGATCATCGCCGCCCGCCCGCTGCTCGGCGGGGTCGTGGAGCTCGGTGCGGTCGCGATGCTGCTCGTCGCCGCGGGCACGTTCCTGCTCGCGTCGATCCGCGACATCGGCCGGGAGCAGGAGCGCTCGCGCAGCCGGCTCGCCGAGGTCGAGGCGGCCATGGCGTCGGTCGCCGAGCGCGACCACGAGCTGCGCAACGTCGTCGCCGGCCTGACCGGGGCGGCCACCGTCCTGGGCGACGACCGCATGAGCCGCTCCGACGACGGCCGCCGCCTGCTGGTCGCCGCGGGCGCCGAGCTGGCCCGCCTGCAGCAGATGCTCGACGGGCCGCGCCCCGACGACGCGCCCGCCGAGGCGCGCGTCGGCTCGATCCTCGGTGACCTCGCCGTCGTGCACCGCGCCACCGGGCTCGACGTGCACGTCGACGTCACCGGCGACCCGGAGGCCGCGATCGCGCCCGGGATCCTCGCCCAGGTCGTCACGAACCTGCTGGTCAACTGCCGCCGCCACGCCCCGGGCGCCCGCGTGTGGCTGCGGGCGCGGGTGCACGAGCGGCACGTCCGGATCGACGTCTCCGACGACGGGCCCGGGCTGTGCGCGCCGCCCGAGGTCGTGCTGCGCCGCGGCGTCCGCGGCCCCGGCTCCGGCGGCGACGGCCTCGGCCTGGCGATCACCGCCGAGCTCGTCGAGCGCCACCGCGGCACGTTCAGGCTGCTGTCCGGGCCGGGGTGCACGGTCCACATCGAGCTGCCCGTCGCCGGCTGCCGCGCCCCGGTGCCGTCGGGCGTGGCGTGACCGGTGCGCCGGTCGTCATCGTCGACGACCACGCGCTGGTCGCCGGGGCGCTCGTGATGGCGCTGCGCTCCGGCGGGATCGAGGCCACGGCCGTCCTCCCCGCCGAGTTCCTGCCCCGCGTCGACGACCCCGCGCCGCCCGGCGCGCTCGTCCTGCTCGACCTCGACCTCGGCGACGGCCTCGACGGCGTCGAGCTCGTCCCCCGGCTGCGCCGCGCCGGCTGGCGGGTCCTGCTCGTCACCGGCTCCACCGACGAGGACCGCATCGCCGCGGGCATCGCGGCCGGCGCGCTGGGCCGGGTCCGCAAGTCGGCGCCGTTCCCCGAGCTCGTCGCCGCGGCGACCCGGGCCGCCGAGGGCCGCCCCCTGATCGGCGACGACGAGCGCCGCCGGATCGAGGCGTCGGCGTCGGCCCGGGCCCAGGAGCGGCGCCTGGCCCGCGACCGCTGGGAGCGCCTGACCCCGCGCGAGCTCCAGATCGTCGACCGCATCGCCGCGGGCCGCCGTCCGGCCGCGATCGCCGAGGAGTTCGTCGTCTCGGTGGCCACGGTCCGCACGCAGATCCGGTCGATCCTGTCGAAGCTGGAGGTCGGCTCCCAGCTCGAGGTCGCCGCACTCGCGCGGCAGCGCCGGGGCTAGGAGCGCGCTGAAAAGCTCGGGCCTACTGCGCGACGCCCAGGCGGCGCCCTCGCGGCGTTGCGCGGATACGTCGTTACAACAGCGGTATCGCCGCATCCGCCCGCCTTGCGAGGACACCACCTGGACGCCGCTCGCTACGGCCGGAGCTTTTCAGCACCCTCCTAGTCGCCCTCGAGCGCGTCGCGCACGGCCACCAGCTTGGCCGCGGCCTCGCGCACCTCGGTGTCGGGGTCGGAGTCGGCGACGATCCCGCACCCGGCGAACAGCCGGGCCACCGGGCCGTCGAGCTGGGCGCAGCGCAGCGCGATGCCGAGCTCGCCGTCGCCGCGGGAGTCGATCCAGCCGACGGGCCCGGCGTAGCGGCCGCGGTCCATCGCCTCCAGCTCGGTGATGAGGTCGACGGCCACCTTCCGCGGGGTGCCGCCGACGGCCGCCGTGGGGTGCACGGCCTCGGCCAGGAGCAGCAGCGACGCGGGGGCGACCGGGTCGAGGCGGCCGCGGACGTCGCTCGCGAGGTGGGAGACGTTGTGCAGCGTCAGCACGTCGGGGACGTCGGGCGCGTCGAGCGAGGCGCACAGGGGCGCGAGCGCCGAGGTGAGGGAGTCGACGGCCAGCGCGTGCTCGTGGCGGTCCTTCGCCGAGCCCATCAGTCGCTCGCCCAGCGAGCCCTCGCCGGGGGAGGCGGCCCACATCGTGCCGGCCAGCACCCGCGACTCGACGACGTCACCGGTGCGCCGCACCAGCAGCTCCGGCGTGGCGCCGACCAGCCCTTCGACGGCGAACGACCAGCACGTCGGGTAGCGCTCGGCCAGACCGCCGAGCAGGTGGCGGGGGTCGAGCGGGGCCTCGGCGACCGCGATCAGGTCGTGGGCCAGCGCGGCCTTGTCGAGCTCGCCCGCCCGCATCCGGCGCACGGCCTCGGCGACGGCGGCGCGGTAGCGGTCGACCGGCAGCAGCCCGTCGGAGTAGCGCAGGGTGCCGCTGGGGCGCACCGGGTCGACCGCGTGCACGACCGACGGCCCGTCGCCGTGGGAGAACTCCGTGATCCACGCGTGCCCGTCGCGGCGCCCGACCACGACCCGCGGGACGACGACGACCGAGCCGGGGGAGTCGTCGCTGAAAGTGAAGCTCGCGAACGCGACGGGGCCCGTGCCGGGGGCGCCGACCTCGTCGAGGACGCGGGTCCCGGCGACGAAGGAGCGCCACCACTCGTCGGCGTCGGCGAAGCGGTCGGGACCCGAACCGGTCCACCGGGCCACCTCGCCCCACCCGACGAGACCGTCGCCGCCGCGCACCCAGGACTTCGGCGTGCGGGCGTCCGGCAGCAGCTCCAGCAGCCCGCCGAGGTCGTCCACAGGCCTGGTTCGCACGCGCACACCGGTCGGTAGCGGAGCGATCGTCACGTTTCGAGCGTAAGAGGCGCGCGTCCCCGACGCTCGTCCGCCCCGGGGAGGCGCTGACCACAGTGGCGCCCCCGAGCCCGTCTAGACTCCGTCGCCGTGGGGGAGCCGAGGGCGCTGGACGAGGTCGCGGCCACCCTCGCGCCCGCCGCCCGGTTCGTCCGCAGGCGGCTCCCGGAGCTGGTCCTGGGCCTCGCGGTGCTGGTCACGGTGCTCGCCGGGCTCGCCCTGATCGGCTCGGCCGTCGACGACCGGGCCATCGACGCCAACCCGGCCAGCGCGCAGGCCGAGGTGCTCGAGGGCTCCACCTTCTTCCGCACGCTCGTGCGGTTCACCGTCGCGAACGGGCAGGCCGTCGTGCCCGAGCACGGCGTCTTCCACCCCCGCGGGCTGTCGGCGGGGGACGTCGTCGCCGTCGAGTACGACGTCACCGACCCCGAGCTGGTCCGCGTGGCCGGCCGCAGCACCGCCGACGGCATCGGCCCGATGGTGCTCGGCGTCGTCGGCACCTGGGCGGTGCTCGGCCCGCTCGCCCTCTGGCTGCGGCGCCGCCGCCGCGCCGCCTGACCCGGGCACGGCCCGCGTCGCCAGCGCCACCCCCAGCACCGCGACGACCATGCCGGCGATCGCGAACGGCCCCAGCACCTCCCCGAACATCACCAGCGCGAGCAGCGCCGTGACGCCGGGGACGAGGTAGAAGTAGCTCGTGACCTGCGTGGCCGCCCCGCGCCGCAGCATGAGGAACAGCAGCGAGATCCCGCCGCCGGTGAGCACCACCACCGACCAGACCAGCGCGCCGATCAGCTCGGGTGTCCAGTCCAGGCGGAACGACTCGAACGCGAGCGCGAACGGCAGCGTCACCACGATCGACGCCGCGAACTGCACGACCTGCCCGGTGCGCAGGTCGAAGTCGGGGCAGAAGCGCTTCTGGTAGAGCGTGCCGGAGGTGATCGCCAGCAGGGCGAGGGTGGTGAGCCCGAGCGTCGTCGCGGTGATGCCGGTGGTGGTGAGCTTGCTCGACACGACCAGCACGACCCCGAGGAACCCGAGCACCAGCCCGACCAGCTGCAGGCGGCCCAGGCGGGCGCCGGTCAGCCCGGCGACGGCCGCGGTGAGCACCGGCTGCAGGTTGACGACCAACGCCGCCACCCCGGCGGGCATGCCGGCCGCGACCGCGGCCCAGACGCCGCCGAGGTAGCCGGCCTGGATCCCGACCCCCGCGACGGCGAGGTGCCAGACGGCCCACCCGCGCGGCCAGTGCGCCCGGGCGACCAGCGCCAGGACCAGCATCAGGGCGACGACGCCGGCGTAGCGCACGACCAGGAAGCTCAGCGGCTCCGCGTGCGGTGCGGCGTACTTGGCGACGACGAACCCGGTGGCCCAGATGAGCACGAACACCACGGGAGCGGCGCGGACGAGGAGGGCCGCGACGTCGCGGGTGCCCGAGGTGGTGGTGGCGATGGCCCGACCCTAGGCGGCGGTCAGGCGGCGTGCCACCAGGACAGCACGGCGTCGAGCGCGCCGGGCACGGCGACGACGAGGTCCTCGGTCGGCAGCGGGTCGGGGTTGCCCCGGGCGTCGACGACGACGGCGCCGGCCTCGGCCGCGAGGCACAGCGCACCGGCGACGTCCCACTCCTGGTAGCGGTCGAGCACGGCGGCGACGGCGTGCCCCAGCGCGACCTGCGTGATCGCCAGTGCGGCCGAGCCGAGCACGCGCACCCCGGTGTGGGCCTCGGTGGCGCGGGCGGTGAAGCCGGGGGCGCGCTCCAGCGAGAGCTCCGCGCAGACCAGCCCGCCGACGACCGGGCGCGGCGTGATCCGCACCGGCACGCCGTTGGCCCGCACACCCCGGCCACGGGCGGCGGCGTAGATCTGGGCCCGGCTCGGGTCGGCGATCACCCCGACCACCGGGCCGTGGGCGTCGACCAGGGCCAGGCTGTAGGCGCACCACGGGAACCCGGCGACGTAGTTGGCCGTGCCGTCCACCGGGTCGACGACCCAGCGCAGCGGGGCCGCGTGCACGCCGTCGTCGGCGCCGTACTCCTCGCCCAGCACCGGAACCTGCGGGAACTCCGCGGCCAGCACGCGGCGGGTGTGCCGCTCCAGCGTGCGGTCGGTGTCGGTGACCCAGTCGAACGGGTGGGCCTTCACGGTGTCGGTGAGGCGGTCGCGCCCGGCGGTCGCGGTGATCACCTCGGCCGCGTCGTTGGCGAGGCGGCCCGCCACCTCCAGCGCGCGCGAGAGCAGCCCCGGCTCCGCGGGAGGGGGCAGGCGCGTCTCGGGCCGGAGGCTCATGGGGCCCGAGGGTCGCCGCGCCCGGTGTCGGGGGCGGAACGGGCGGGTGACGTGTCGCCCATCACCGGGCCAACTGTGCAGCGGAACCGCCCCGGCACGGTGTGTTGTCCGTGAGTTCGGCGGGAGGACAGCCCGGCGACGACGGCGCGGCCCGCGCGTGCGGGAGGTTCCCCCGGTGCGTGTCGCCATCGTGTCCGAGTGCTTCCTGCCCGTCGTCAACGGCGTCACCAACTCGGTGCTGCGGGTGGTCGAGCACCTCACCGCGGCCGGGCACGACGTGCTCGTGATCGCCCCCGGTGAGGGCCCGGCCGAGTACCGCGGCGTCCCGGTCGTCCGGGTGCCGTCGCTGGACCTGCCCGTCGTCACCTCGATGCCGGTGGGGGTGCCCAGCCGCCGCGTCCTGACCGCGCTGCGGGAGTTCCGGCCCGACGTCGTGCACCTCGCGGCGCCCTTCGTCGTCGGGTACCGGGGGCTGCACGCCGCCCGGCGGCTCGGCATCCCGACCGTCGCGGTCTACCAGACCGACGTCGCCGGCTTCGCCTCCTCCTACGGCCTCGGGCTCACCGCGCGGGCCGCGTGGCGCTGGACGTGCCGGCTGCACGGCCTCGCCGACCGCACGCTCGCACCGTCGAGCTGGGCCACCGAGGCGCTGCGCGCGCGGGGCGTGCCGCGCGTGCACCAGTGGGCCCGCGGCGTCGACACGCGGCGGTTCACCCCGTCCCGGCGCGACGCCGCCCTGCGCGCGGAGCTCGCTCCCCGCGGCGAGCTGCTGATCGGCTACGTCGGACGCCTGGCGCCGGAGAAGCAGGTGGAGCGCCTGGCCGCTCTCGACGGCCTGCCCGGCACGCGGCTCGTCGTGGTCGGCGCGGGACCCGGTGAGGAGCGGCTGCGCGCCGCCCTGCCCGGCGCGGCCTTCCTCGGCTTCCGCGACGGCGACGACCTGGCCCGCACCTACGCCTCGCTCGACGTGTTCGTGCACACCGGCCCGTCGGAGACGTTCTGCCAGGCCGTGCAGGAGGCACTGGCGTCCGGGCTGCCGGTCGTGGCGCCCGACGCCGGCGGGCCCCGCGACCTCGTCCTGCCCGGCCGCACCGGCTACCTCGTCCCGCCCCGGCCCGACGGCGCCGACGCGGCCGACCCCGCCTCGGTGGCCGCCGACGAGCGGCTGCGCGCCGCCGTCGAGGTCCTGGTCTCCGACGACGCCCTGCGCCGGCGGTTCGGCGCGGCGGCCCGCCGCTCGGTGCTGCGCAAGACCTGGTCCAACGTCGGCGACGAGCTGCTCGCGCACTACGCGGACGTGCTCGGCGTGCCCGCGGCGCTGCGGGCGGCGGCCTGATCGCGGAGGTGCCGCGGGAGCCCGACGGCCCCGCCCGCTAGCGTCGGCCGCCGACGGCGGGAGGGCGGCATGTGGCGACGCGGGGTGTCCGCGCTGCTCGTCGTGCTCGCCGTCGGCACGCAGAGCTGGATCTTCGCCGAGCGCGGCAGCTTCAACCTCGCCCGCATCCTGAACGAGGACCCGGAGTACCACTCCGACTTCGCGACGTTCCGCGCCTCGGTGCTCGCCCTGCTCGACGGCGCCGACATCTACGCCACGGGCGCCGCGCTGCCCAACCTCAACCCGCCGCTGATGACGGTGGTGATGACGCCGGTGGCGCTGTTCGAGGCGCAGCCGGGCTACCGGCTGTTCGGCCTCGTCACGGTGGCGCTGGTGCTCGCGTGCCTGCTCGCCGTCGCGCGCGAGCTGGAGCTGCGGCCGGTCGACACCGGGCTCGCCGTGGCCGCGGTCCTGCTCGGGGCGCCGCTGCTGGCGACGGTCGGGCTCGGGCAGATCTACGCGTTCCTCGCCGTGGCGCTCACCGGGGCGTGGCTGGCCGCGCGGCGCGGGCTCGCGGGGTGGGAGGGGGCCGGGATCGGCCTCGCCGTGGCGCTCAAGCCCTCGCTCGCCCCGCTCCTGCTGCTCCCGGTGCTGCGCCGGGCCCCCCGCACGGCCGCCGCGGCGTTCGGCACGGCGGCGGCGGGCACGCTGGTCGGGGTCGTCGTCTGCGGCCCGGCCGCGAGCGTCACGTGGCTGCGGCTCGTGCTCGACCACCCGGTCCAGACGTTCTTCGACAACGCCTCCCTGCCCGCCACCCTCGTGCGGCTCACCAGCGACACCGGCTGGGGCCGCCCGCTGGTCGAGGTGCCGGGCGGGCTGCTGGTGGGCACGGTGCTGGCGGTCGCGGTCGTCGCCGGCACGCTGTGGCTCGTGCGCGGCTCCGGCCCGGACGCGCTGTGGGCCGTGACCGCGGCGGCGCTCGTGGCGTCGCCGGTCACCTGGAACACCTACCTCGTCGTCCTCGCCCCGGGCGTGCTCGTCGTGCTGGCCCGCTCGCGCGCGGCCGCCGCACCGCTGCTGGCGCTGGCGCTGCTGGGCCAGGAGTGGCCCGTGCTCTGGTACGGCGACGACGGCACGGCGTCGGCGCTGCCGCTCTCGCTCTACTGCGCGGTGCTGCTCGGGCACTGGGCGGTGCTGCTGCGCCACGCGCTGGCGCGACCCGCACCACCGGCCGACGTGCGGCCCGGGCCACCGCGGGTAGCGTCGGCACCGTGACCCGCGCCGACCTCGACAAGGACCCCCGCGACGTCGCCACCATGTTCGACGGCGTGGCGCAGCGCTACGACCTCACGAACACGGTGCTCAGCGCGGGCCAGGACCGCCGCTGGCGGCGCCTCACCCGGCAGGCGCTGGGCCTGCGCCCCGGCGAGAAGGTCCTCGACCTCGCCGCCGGCACCGCCGTCTCGACGGTCGAGCTCGAGCGCTCCGGCGCGTGGTGCGTCGCCGCCGACTTCTCCCTCGGCATGCTCCGGGCCGGCGCCGGCCGCGCGGTGCCCAAGGTCGCCGCCGACGCGCTGCACCTCCCGTTCGCCGACGCCTCCTTCGACGCCGTGACGATCTCGTTCGGGCTGCGCAACGTCGCCGACACCGACCTCGCCCTGCGCGAGCTCGCCCGCGTCACCCGCCCCGGCGGCCGGCTCGTCGTCTGCGAGTTCAGCAGGCCGACCTGGGCGCCGTTCCGCGCCGCGTACTACGCGGGCCTGGAGACGGTGCTGCCCGCGGTCGCGTCACGGGTGTCGAGCAACGCCGCGGCCTACCGGTACCTCGGCGAGTCGATCCGCGACTGGTCCCCGCAGCCCGAGCTCGCCGCCCGCATCGCGCGGGCCGGCTGGGGCGAGGTGGGCTGGCGCGACCTGACGTTCGGCGCCGTCGCCCTGCACCGCGCCCGCCGCACCTACTGACGCCGGCGCCCGGGACGAACCGGGCGCGCGCTCCCGCGGGGAGATGTCTAGACTCACCCCGACTTCGTGAAATCCTTCACAAGGAGTCGCAGGACCGCATGCGGACCACCACACGCAGCGGCCGTCGGATTCGGCGACCACGGCGGTGACCAGGCCTGCGTGCGTGCGGGTAAGGCTCACCTGACTGACGTCGGGCGTGCCTCGGCGACCTAGGGTCGCGCCCGGAACACGGATCCGTCGACGGCGAGGACTGCGCAGGATGCTCGATCCTTATCTCCCGCTGGTGCTGATGTTCGCCCTGGCCGGTGCGTTCGCGCTGTTCTCGGTGGTGTCGGCGCCCTACATCGGCCCACGGCGGTACAACCGCGCCAAGCTCGACGCCTACGAGTGCGGCATCGAGCCGTCGCCGCAGCCGGTCGTCGGCGGTGGCCGCATGCCGGTCGCGTACTACCTCACCGCGATGTTGTTCATCCTGTTCGACATCGAGATGGTCTTCCTCTACCCGTTCGCCGTGAGCGCAGACCTGCTCGGGCTGTTCGGTCTGGTGGAGATCGTGCTGTTCATCGTCACCGTCGGGTTCGCCTACGTCTACGTGTGGCGCCGCGGCGGCCTGGATTGGAACTGACATGGGTCTCGAAGAGAACCTCCCCAGCGGCGTCCTGCTGACCAGCGTCGAGAAGCTGGTCAACTGGACCCGGAAGTCCTCGCTGTGGCCCGCCACCTTCGGGCTGGCGTGCTGCGCGATCGAGATGATGACGACGGGCGCCCCGCGCTACGACCTCGCGCGCTTCGGCATGGAGGTCTTCCGCGCCTCGCCGCGCCAGGCCGACCTGATGATCGTCGCGGGCCGCGTCAGCAACAAGATGGCCCCGGTCCTGCGCCAGATCTACGACCAGATGCCCGAGCCCCGCTGGGTGCTCGCGATGGGCGTCTGCGCGAGCTCCGGCGGCATGTTCAACAACTACGCGATCGTGCAGGGCGTCGACCACGTCGTCCCCGTGGACATGTACCTCCCCGGCTGCCCGCCGCGCCCGGAGATGCTCATGGACGCGATCCTCAAGA
This sequence comes from Pseudonocardia broussonetiae, assembly GCF_013155125.1. Taxonomy (NCBI): domain Bacteria; kingdom Bacillati; phylum Actinomycetota; class Actinomycetes; order Pseudonocardiales; family Pseudonocardiaceae; genus Pseudonocardia; species Pseudonocardia broussonetiae. The sequence continues at coordinate 2,342,142 of NZ_CP053564.1, forward strand.
TCCACGCCAAGATCATGGACGAGCCGCTGGGCGCCAAGCGCGCCGCGGAGCTCGCCGAGAGCGGCCACAAGACGGAGCTGATCCCGTCGTCCGTGGCCTACGCGAAGAAGAAGTGACGGATGGCTGACGACACGAGCGGCACCTCGAAGGAGGCTGCCGAGCCCACCGGCGGCCCGCAGTCCTCCGCCGAGACCGGCGGCCCCGACCGCGACGCCCAGCGCGCCGCGGGCGGCACGGCCCCGACGGCGGGGCAGGAGGAGCAGGCCCCCGCCGACGTCGAGGGCGCCGAGGTCTCCGGCACCGGCGCCACCCCCGAGGGCGGCACCCGCACCGCGGCCCCGGCCTCGCGCGAGCGGCAGGGGATGTTCGGCGTCAGCGGGTCGGGCGACACGTCCGGCTTCGGCGGCCTGCGCCTGCCCGGCTACGCCCCGGCCCCGGCCGAGCGGCCCTTCGGCGGCTGGTTCGACGAGTTCGCCGACGACCTCGCGGAGGCGCTCGCCGAGCGCGACGTCCCCCGCGACTCCGTCCAGCAGATCACGATCGACCGCGGCGAGATCACCTTCTACGTCCGGCCCGAGCGGGTCCTCGACATCTGCCGCACCCTGCGCGACGACGAGGGCCTGCGCTTCGAGCTGTGCAGCTCGGTCTCGGGCGTCGACTACGGCGAGGGCGTCGCGCAGCGGCTGCACGTCGTCTACCACCTCACGTCGATGACCTACCGGCGCCGGATCCGCCTGGAGGTCGCGCTCGACGTCGAGGACCCGAGGGTCACCAGCGTCGTCGAGGTCTACCCGACGGCCGACTGGCACGAGCGCGAGTGCTGGGACATGTTCGGCGTGGTCTTCGAGGGCCACCCCGCGCTGACCCGCATCCTCATGCCGGACGACTGGGAGGGCCACCCCCAGCGCAAGGACTACCCGCTCGGCGGGATCCCGGTGGAGTACAAGGGCGCGGAGATCCCTCCGCCCGATGAGCGGAGGTCCTACTCGTGACCACTCCCACTCCCGCGGAAGAGCGGATCACCACCGAGGGGTCCGTCTACACCGTCACCGGTGGCGACTGGGACACCCTCCTCGACGAGGACCACGACGACCGCATCGTCATCAACATGGGTCCCCAGCACCCGTCGACGCACGGCGTGCTGCGGCTGGTGCTGGAGCTGGAGGGCGAGACCGTCCAGCAGGCCCGCTCGGTGATCGGGTACCTGCACACCGGCATCGAGAAGAACTGCGAGTACCGCACCTGGACCCAGGGCGTCACGTTCGTGACGCGCATGGACTACCTGGCGCCCATCTTCAACGAGGTCGGCTACTGCCTGGGCGTCGAGAAGCTGCTGGGCATCGAGGCGCCCCGCCGCGCCCAGCAGGCCCGCGTGCTGCTCATGGAGCTCAACCGGATCGGCTCGCACCTGGTGTGCCTGGCCACCGGCGGCATGGAGCTCGGCGCGCTCACCGGCATGACGGCCGGGTTCCGCGAGCGCGAGGAGGTCCTGCACCTGCTGGAGTTCCTCACCGGTCTGCGCATGAACCACGCCTACGTCCGCCCCGGCGGCCTCGCGCAGGACTTCCCGGAAGGCTGGGAGGAGAAGGTCACCGAGTTCGTCGCGCTCATGCGCACGCGGCTCCCCGACTACGACAAGCTCCTCACCGGCCAGCCGATCTGGCGCCAGCGCCTGGAGAACGTCGGCTACCTGCCGCTCGACGGCTGCCTCGCGCTCGGCGCCACCGGCCCGATCCTGCGGTCGGCCGGCCTGCCGTGGGACCTGCGCAAGGTCGAGCCGTACTGCGGCTACGAGGAGTACGACTTCGAGGTCCCGGTGCTCACCGAGGCCGACTGCTACGCGCGCTACCGGCTGCGCGTCGCCGAGATGCACGAGTCGCTCAAGATCATCGAGCAGGCCGTGGCGAAGATGGAGCCCGGCCCGGTCATGGTCGAGGACCGCAAGGTCGCCTGGCCCGCGCAGCTCTCGGTCGGCTCCGACGGCATGGGCAACACCCTCGAGCACGTCCGCAAGATCATGGGCCAGTCGATGGAGTCGCTGATCCACCACTTCAAGCTCGTCACCGAGGGCTTCCACGTCCCGGCCGGGCAGGTCTACACGGCCGTCGAGTCGCCGCGCGGGGAGCTGGGCTTCCACCTCGTCTCCGACGGCGGCACCCGCCCGGTCCGCGTGCACGTGCGCGAGCCCAGCTTCGTGAACCTGCAGACGATGCCGGCGATGAGCGAGGGCGGCATGGTCGCCGACGTCATCGCGGCCGTCGCGTCGATCGACCCCGTCATGGGAGGCGTGGACCGATGACCACCCCCAACCCGGAGGCCAACGGCCCGATCGCGGCGCCCGACGAGGTCGTCTGGGACGCCCCGGCGCCGCAGTCGCCGGTCAGCCCGCGGTTCGACGAGCTCACGCGGCAGCGCACGAAGGAGATCATCGCGCAGTACCCGCAGTCGCGGTCGGCGCTGCTCCCGCTGCTGCACCTGGTGCAGTCGGTCGAGGGCCACGTCAGCCAGGACGGCATCCGCTACTGCGCCGACGCGCTGGAGCTCAGCACCGCCGAGGTCTCCGCGGTCGCGACGTTCTACACGATGTACAAGCGCACGCCGTGCGGCGAGCACCTGGTCAGCGTCTGCACCAACACGCTGTGCGCGGTGCTCGGCGGCGACGACATCTACGACCGCCTGAAGGCCAAGCTCGGGGTCGGCCACGAGGAGACCGCGGGGGAGCCCGGCACCACCGGCTCCATCACCCTCGAGCACGCCGAGTGCCTCGCGGCCTGCGACCTCGCGCCGGTGCTGCAGGTCAACTACGAGTTCTTCGACAACCAGACCGTCTCCTCCGCCGAGGAGCTGGTCGACGCGCTGCAGCGCGGGGAGAAGCCGCAGCCCACCCGCGGCGCCCCGATCACCGACTTCCGCTCCGTCGAGCTGGAGCTGGCCGGGGTCTTCACCGACCTGGAGCAGACCGTCGAGGGCGCCTCGAGCGCCGTCGAGACCATGCGCGGGGCCCGGCTGGCCACCGACCGGGGCTGGAGCGCCCCGTCGATGCCCGACTCCCCGCCCGCCTTCCCGAGCCTGCCGGAGAAGAAGTCATGACCGACATGCTGACGCCGGTGCTGACGCGCCGCTGGCAGTCGCCGCGCTCGTGGTCGCTCGAGACCTACGAGCAGCTGGAGGGCTACCAGGCCCTGCGCACCGCGCTGACCGCCCAGCCCGACCAGCTGATCCAGCTCGTCAAGGACTCCGGCCTGCGCGGCCGCGGCGGCGCGGGCTTCCCCACCGGCATGAAGTGGAGCTTCATCCCGCAGGGCCCGACCGGGCCCGGCGCGAAGCCCAAGTACCTCGTGATCAACGCCGACGAGGGCGAGCCGGGCACCTGCAAGGACATCCCGACGATGATGGCGGACCCCCACTCGCTGATCGAGGGGTGCATCATCACGAGCTTCGCGATCCGCGCGAACTTCTGCGCGATCTACATCCGCGGCGAGGCGCTGCACCCGATCCGCCGCGTGCGCAACGCCGTCAACGAGGCCTACGCCAAGGGGTACCTCGGCAAGGACATCCTCGGGTCGGGCTTCGACCTCGACATCGTCGTGCACGCCGGCGCCGGCGCGTACATCTGCGGCGAGGAGACGGCGCTCCTCGACTCGCTGGAGGGCCGGCGCGGCCAGCCCCGCCTCAAGCCCCCGTTCCCCGCCACCTCCGGTCTCTACGCCTCGCCCACCGTGGTGAACAACGTCGAGACCATCGCCTCGGTTCCCGCCATCGTGCAGGGCGGGGCGGAGTGGTTCCGGTCGATGGGCACCGAGAAGAGCCCCGGCCCGAAGATCTACTCGGTGTCCGGGCACGTCGAGCGCCCCGGCCAGTACGAGGCCCCGCTGGGCATCACGCTGCGCCAGCTCCTGGAGCTCGCGGGCGGCATGAAGGACGGCGTCCCGCTGAAGTTCTGGACGCCCGGCGGCTCGTCCACCCCGCTGTTCACCGCGGAGCACCTCGACGTCCCGCTGGACTTCGAGGGCGCGGCGGCCGCGGGGTCGATGCTCGGCACCACCGCGGTGCAGGTCTTCAACGAGACCGTGTCCGTGCCGTGGGCGGTCATGAAGTGGACCGAGTTCTACAAGCACGAGTCCTGCGGCAAGTGCACCCCGTGCCGCGAGGGCACCTACTGGCTCGTGCAGATCCTGGAGCGGATGGTGGAGGGCCACGGCACCGCCGCCGACGTCGAGACGATGCTCGACATCTGCGACAACATCCTGGGCCGGTCCTTCTGCGCACTCGGTGACGGCGCGACGAGCCCGATCACCAGCGCGATCAAGTACTTCCGCCAGGAGTTCCTGGACCTGTGCGCGGCGCAGCCCGCCGCGCAGGCCGAGCCCGAGCCCGAGCCCGCTGGAGCCATGGCATGACGATCGCCCCGGAGAAGGACACCACCCCCGTCCCCGACGGGTACGTGCGGCTCACCATCGACGGCCACGTCGTCGACGCCCCCCAGGGCGAGCTGCTCATCCGCACCTGCGAGCGGCTCGGGATCATCGTCCCGCGCTTCTGCGACCACCCCCTGCTCGACCCGGCGGGCGCCTGCCGCCAGTGCCTGGTCGAGGTGGAGATGGGCGGGCGCCCGATGCCCAAGCCGCAGGCAAGCTGCACGATGACCGTGGCCGACGGCATGGTCGTCAAGACCCAGCACACCTCCCCGGTGGCCGAGAAGGCCCAGGCCGGGGTCATGGAGCTGCTGCTCATCAACCACCCGCTCGACTGCCCGATCTGCGACAAGGGCGGCGAGTGCCCCCTGCAGAACCAGGCGATGACGAGCGGGCGCACCGACTCGCGGTTCGTCGAGACGAAGCGGACGTTCCCCAAGCCGCTCCCGATCTCCACGCAGGTGCTGCTCGACCGCGAGCGCTGCGTGCTCTGCCAGCGCTGCACCCGGTTCTCCGAGGAGATCGCCGGCGACCCGTTCATCGACCTGCTCGAGCGCGGTGCGAACCAGCAGGTCGGCGTGGCCGAGGACAAGCCGTTCCAGAGCTACTTCTCGGGCAACACCATCCAGATCTGCCCGGTCGGCGCGCTCACCAGTGCGGCGTACCGCTTCCGGTCCCGCCCGTTCGACCTCGTCTCCACGATGGGCGTCGACGAGCACTCCTCCAGCGGTGCGGCCCTGCGCATCGACACCCGCCGCGGCACCGTCCTGCGGCGCCTGTCGGGCAACGACCCCGAGGTCAACGAGGAGTGGATCGACGACAAGACCCGCTTCGCGTTCCGCTACCTCTCCTCCGCCGGGCGCATCACGCGCCCGATGGTCCGCGGCGCCGACGGCGTCCTGGCCGAGACGTCGTGGACCGAGGCGCTCGCCGTCGCCGCCCGCGGCCTGGCCGAGGCGAAGGCCGGCGGCATCGGCGTGCTGGCCGGCGGCCGGCTCACCGTCGAGGACGCCTACGCCTACGGCAAGTTCGCCCGCGTCGCCGCCGGCACCAACGACGTCGACTTCCGCGCCCGGCCGCACTCGGCCGAGGAGCTGGAGTTCCTCGCCGCGCACGTCGTCGGCCAGGGCCCCGAGGTGCTCAGCTACACCCGCCTCGAGGCCGCGCCCGCCGTGCTCTGCGTGGCCCTGGAGCCGGAGGAGGAGGCGCCCGTCGTCTTCCTGCGCCTGCGCAAGGCCGCCCGCAAGCACGGGCAGCAGGTGTTCCACCTCGGGCAGTGGACGACCCCCGCCGTCGAGCGCACCTCGCGCGAGACCGGCGCGGCGTCGCCCGCGGCCAAGGACAACCTGATCCCGGCCGTGCCCGGGGCCGAGGCCGCGGTGCTGGGCGAGCTGCCCGACGCCGTCGTCGAGGCCCTGCGCGGCGGCGGCGTGATCCTCGTCGGTGAGCGCGCCGCCGAGGTCCCCGGCCTGTACTCCGCGGTGTCGGCCCTGGCCGCCCGCACCGGCGCCGTCGTCGGCTGGGTGCCGCGCCGCGCCGGCGAGCGCGGTGCGCTGGAGGCCGGCGCGGCCCCCACGCTGCTGCCGGGCGGCCGCCCGGTCGGCGACGCCGCCGCGCGCGCCGAGGTCGAGGCGGCCTGGGCCCTCCCGTCCGGCACGCTGCCCCCGGCCCCCGGCCGCGGCACCGCCGAGATCCTCGCCGCGGCCGCCGACGGCGAGCTCGCGGCGCTGGTCGTCGGCGGGCTCGACCCCTACGACCTGGCCGACCCCGCCGCGGCGATCACCGGGCTGCGCGAGGTCGGGTTCCTGGTGAGCCTGGAGATGCACACCTCCGCGGTCACCGAGCTCGCCGACGTCGTCCTCCCGGTGGCCCCCGACGCGCACCGCGCCGGCAGCTACGTCAACTGGGAGGGCCGGGTCCGCGGCTTCGGACCGGCGCTCGACGCGTCCGGCGTGCTCCCCGACTGCCGCGTGCTCGACACGCTGGCCGTCGAGATGGACGCCGACCTGTTCACCCAGACCCCGGCCGCGGCCGCGGGCGAGATGGCCCGCCTCGGTGCCCGCACCGGGGCCGCGCCCGCCGCGCCCGCGGCGGCCCCGGGGGAGCCCCGGCGGCCCACCGCCCCCGGGCAGGCCGTCCTGGCCACCTGGCGCGCGCTGATCGACGGCTCCAGCCTCGCGGTCGACGAGCCGGCACTCGCCGGCACGGCGCGCCCGGCGCTGGTCCGGGTCAACGCGGCCACCGCGGAGCGCCTCGGGCTCACCGAGGGCGCCCCGGCGACCGTCCGCACCACCCGCGGCATGATCACGCTGCCGGTGGCGCTGACCGACCTGCCCGACGGCGTCGTCTGGCTGCCGGGCAACTCCGGTGACTCCCGGGTGCGCGCGCTGCTCGGCGCCGGCCACGGCGACCTCGTGGAGGTGACCGCGTGATCACGACCTACCTGGCCCAGGAGCCGGAGCCGGTCGAGGGACTGACCCGCACGCAGCAGCTGCTGGCCGACGACCCGATCTGGCTGATCCTGCTCAAGGTCGTGGCGCTGTTCGCGATCGGCGTCCTGCTGACGCTGATCATGATCAACGCCGAGCGCAAGGTGGTGGGGCGGATGCAGCAGCGTCCCGGCCCCAACCGCACCGGACCGGGCGGATGGCTCCAGTCCTTGGCCGACGGGCTCAAGCTCGCGTTCAAGGAGGACATCATGCCGGTGATGGCCGACAAGCCGGTGTACTTCATCGCGCCGATCATCGCCACGATCCCGGCCTTCGTCGCGTTCTCGGTGATCCCCTTCGGCGGCGAGGTCTCGATATTCGGCGAGCCGACCGTGCTGCAGCTCGTCGACCTCCCGGTCGGCGTGCTGGTCGTGCTGGCCTGCTCCTCGATCGGCGTCTACGGCATCGTGCTCGGCGGCTGGTCCTCCGGCTCGCCCTACCCGCTGCTCGCGGCGCTGCGCTCGGCCGCCCAGGTCATCTCCTACGAGATCGCGCTCGGCCTCTCGATCGTCGCGGTCATCCTCTACGCCGGCTCGATGAGCACCGCCGACATCGTCGGGGCGCAGGCGAGCGGCTGGTTCGGCTGGCTGCTGATCCCGAGCTTCGTGGTGTTCGTCATCGCGATGGTGGGCGAGACCAACCGCGCCCCGTTCGACCTCCCCGAGGCCGAGTCGGAGCTGGTCGGCGGGTTCCACACCGAGTACTCGTCGCTGAAGTTCGCGCTGTTCTTCCTGGCCGAGTACGTCAACATGGTCACCGTCTCGGCGATGGCCACCACGCTGTTCCTGGGCGGCGGGATGTGGCCGTGGCCGCTCTCGTTCCTCAACGGCAACGGCTGGCTGCAGTTCGTCGCCTTCCTGCTGAAGACGACGATCTTCCTGTTCCTCTTCATCTGGCTGCGCGGCACGCTGCCCCGCCTGCGCTACGACCAGTTCATGCGCCTGGGCTGGAAGGTCCTGGTCCCCGGCAGCCTGCTCTGGATCCTGACGATCTTCGCGATCCGCACCTGGCGCAACAGCGAGGGCGGCGACCTCACCGCGCTGCTGTTCGTCATCGGCATCGTCCTGGCCGTCGTGCTGCTGGTCGCCTTCCTGGTGCCCGACCGCGCGCAGCCCGAGCCGGTCGTCGAACTGGCGTCGGACTACCCCGTGCCCCCGCTCGACCTCGCCGTGCCCACCCCGTCGCGCCACAAGCTGCGGGCGCGGACGGCGGCCCGCGAGCCCGCCCTCCCCACAGGGAAGGAGTCCGAGAATGTTTGAGTTCTTCAAGGGCTTCGGCGTCACCTTCTCGACGATGTTCAAGAAGGTCGTCACCGAGGAGTACCCCGAGGACTTCCCGCCCGCCGCGCCGCGCTACCACGGCCGCCACCAGCTCAACCGGCACCCGGACGGGCTGGAGAAGTGCGTGGGCTGCGAGCTGTGCGCCTGGGCCTGCCCGGCCGACGCGATCTACGTCGAGGGCGGGGACAACACCGAGGAGCAGCGCTTCTCCCCGGGTGAGCGCTACGGCGCGATCTACCAGATCAACTACCTGCGCTGCATCGGCTGCGGCCTGTGCGTCGAGGCCTGCCCCACCCGGTCGCTCACGATGACCAACTTCTACGAGATGGCCGACGACGACCGGCAGAACCTGATCTACACCAAGGAGCAGCTGCTCGCGCCGCTGCTGCCGGGCATGGAGCAGCCGCCGCACCCGATGCGCCTGGGCGACCACGAGCAGGACTACTACGTGCAGGGCCCGAGCCTGGCGAAGGCGAACCCGCTGACCGACCCGGTGGGGGAGCAGGTCCGATGACCGGGGTGCTGATGAACGCGGTGCTCGCGCAGGCCGCCGCCGACACCGTCACCACCGGCGAGGCCATCGTCTTCTGGATCCTCGGGCCGATCGCCCTGGCCGGCGCGCTGGGCATGGTCTTCGCCCGCAACGCGGTCCACTCGGCGCTGTTCCTGGTGCTCACGATGTTCTGCCTGGCCGTGTTCTACCTGGTCCAGCAGGCCCCGTTCCTCGGGTTCGTGCAGATCATCGTCTACACCGGCGCCGTGATGATGCTGTTCCTGTTCGTGCTCATGCTCGTCGGGCGCGACAGCTCCGACTCCGTGGTCGAGGTGCTCCGCGGCCAGCGCGTCGCGGGCCTCGTGCTCGGCGTCGGGCTGGCGCTGCTGCTCGTCGCGGGCATCGGCCCGTCTCTGGTCTCGGTGCAGTCCGCCGGGCTGGCCGCGGGCGGGGCGGGCTCGGGCAACAACATCGCCGGCCTCGGGCAGCTGATCTTCACCGAGTACCTGTTCGCCTTCGAGCTCACTTCGGCGCTGCTCATCACCGCGGCGCTCGGGGCGATGGTGCTGGCGTACGCGCAGTCCGCCTCGCACGACAAGCGCGGCCAGCGCGCCACCGTGCAGGCCCGCCTGCGCGGCGAGCACGACCGCATCTCCCCGCTGCCCGGCCCCGGCGTGTTCGCCACGGCCAACTCGGTGGCGGTCCCCGCACTGCTGCCCGACGGATCGATCGCCCCCGAGTCGATCTCCGCGATCATCGACGCCACCCCGGTGGCCCCGGTCGACGACGTGCTCCCCGACGCGCGCTCGCTGACCGGCCGCTCCTCGACGGACGGGACGACGACGTCGTGACCCCCACCTACTACCTGCTGCTCTCCGCGCTGCTGTTCAGCATCGGCGCGGTGGGCGTGCTGGTGCGCCGCAACGCGATCGTCGTCTTCATGTGCATCGAGCTGATGCTCAACGCCGTGAACCTGACGCTCGTGACGTTCTCGCGCATCAACGGCGACCTCGACGGCCAGGTCATGGCGTTCTTCGTCATGGTCGTCGCCGCCGCCGAGGTCGTGGTCGGCCTCGCGATCATCACCTCGATCTTCCGCACCCGCCGGACGGCGTCGGTCGACGACGCCAACCTGCTGAAGTACTGACCTAGGAGCTCCCCGTGCTCAGCCCTGCTCACCACCCCGAGGTGACCCCGTGACGGAGTTGCCCGAGGTGGGCACCGCCACCGGCGCCGCGTCGCTGGCCTGGTTGCTGTTCGTGCTGCCCGCGGTCGGGGCGCTGCTGCTGTTCGTCGCCGGCCGCCGGTCGAACGCCTGGGGCCACTGGCTCGGCGTCGCCACCGTCCTCGCGTCGTTCGGGGTGGGGCTGGCGATCTTCCTGGAGACGGTCGCCCTGCCGGCCGAGGAGCGCACGCGCGAGCTGTCGCTGTTCGACTGGATCTCCGTCGCCGGGCTGAACATCGACTTCGGCCTGCGGCTCGACCCGCTGTCGCTGACGTTCGTCCTGCTGATCACCGGTGTCGGGTCGCTGATCCACATCTACTCGGTCGGCTACATGAGCCACGACCCCGGCCGCCGCCGGTTCTTCGCGCAGCTCAACCTGTTCGTCGCCGCGATGCTGCTGCTGGTCCTGGGCAACAACTTCGTGATGCTCTACCTCGGCTGGGAGGGCGTCGGCCTGGCGTCCTACCTGCTGATCGGCTTCTACCAGGACCGTCCGTCCGCGGCCACGGCCGCCAAGAAGGCGTTCCTCATGAACCGCGTCGGTGACGTCGGCCTGGCCGTCGCCATCTTCATCCTGTGGACCCAGCTCGGGACGCTCCAGTACACCGAGGTGTTCGCGACGATCGAGCAGGTCGACCCGGCCGCGGTCGTCGCCATCACGATCCTGCTGCTGCTGGGCGCCTGCGGCAAGTCGGGCCAGTTCCCGCTGCAGTCCTGGCTGCCGGACGCGATGGAGGGCCCGACCCCGGTCTCCGCGCTGATCCACGCGGCGACGATGGTCACCGCGGGCGTCTACCTCATCGCGCGCGCCTCGCCGATCTACAACCTGTCCGAGACCGGGCGCCTGGTCGTCACGCTCGTCGGTGTCGTGACGCTGCTGATCGGCGCGATCATCGGCTGCGCCTACGACGACATCAAGAAGGTGCTCGCCTACTCCACGGTCAGCCAGATCGGCTACATGATCCTGGCCGTCGGGCTCGGCCCGGCCGGGTACGCGCTGGGCATCTTCCACCTGCTCACCCACGGCTTCTTCAAGGCCGGCCTGTTCCTCGGGGCGGGCTCGGTGATGCACGCGATGCACGACGACGTCGACATGCGCCGCTACGGCGGGCTGGCCCGGTACATGCCGGTCACGTTCGTGACGTTCGGCCTGGGCTACCTCGCGCTGATCGGCTTCCCGTTCCTGTCGGGGTACTACTCCAAGGACGAGATCATCGCCGCGGCGTTCGACCAGCCGGGCTGGCAGGGCTACGTCTTCGGCGGCGCCGCGCTGCTGGCCGCCGGGCTCACCGCCTTCTACATGACCCGCCTGATGCTCATGACGTTCTTCGGCGAGAAGCGCTGGAAGGACCTCAAGTCGGCCGACGGGCAGGACTACCACCCGCACGAGTCGCCGCTGTCGATGACGGTGCCGATGATCGTGCTGGCGTTCGGCTCGGTCGGTGCCGGCTACCTGCTGCACCACGACGACGTGCTGACGGCGTGGCTCGCGCCCTCGCTCGGCGAGCTCGTCGAGCGCGAGGCCAACGCGGTGCCGCACAGCCTCACCCCGTTCCTCGTCGTCGGGATCTCGCTGGTCGGCGTGCTCGTCGCGGTCGCCACCAACCGGCGGACGCCGGTGGAGCGCCCCGAGCGCGTCTCGCTGCCCGTGCGGGCCGCGCGCCGCGACCTCTACGCGAACGCGATCAACGAGGCCGTCATCGCCCGCCCCGGCACCTGGCTCACCCGGGCGCTGGTGTTCGTCGACAACCGGGGCGTCGACGGGGTCGTCAACGGCACCGCCGCCCTGCTCGGCGGCAGCTCGGGTCGTCTGAGAAGGCTGCAGACCGGGTTCGTCCGGTCCTACGCCCTGTCCATGCTCGGCGGCACCGTCCTCGTCGTCGCGGCCCTGCTCGCGGTGAGGTTCGTCTGATGGACTCCGGAACGCTGCTGCTCGCCCTGCTGCTGCTCCCGCTCGTCGGGTCGGCCGTCGTCGCCGCGCTGGGGGCGAACCCGCGCCTGGCCAAGCTCGTCGCCATCGGGTTCTCCGTCGCCTCGCTGGCCCTGACCGTCGTGGTCTGGTTCGCCTACCTGGGCGCGCGGTCGGAGAGCCGGTTCGCCCTCGAGCTGTCGGTGCCGTGGATCCCCGCGTTCGGCACGTCGTTCGCGCTGGGCATCGACGGCATCGCGCTCGTCATGCTCGCGCTGATCGCCGTGCTCGTGCCGATCGTCATGCTGTTCTCGTGGGAGGAGAAGCTCCCCGAGGGCCGCTCCGCCGCGGGCCTGTACGCGCTGCTGCTGGCCACGCAGAGCCTGCTCGTCGGCGTCTTCGCGGCCACCGACGTCTTCCTGTTCTACGTGTTCTTCGAAGCCATGCTCGTGCCGATGTACTTCATGATCGGGCGCTTCGGCGGCCCGCGCCGCCAGTACGCGGCCGTGAAGTTCTTCCTGTACTCGCTGCTCGGTGGGCTGATCATGCTCGCGTCGGTGATCGGGCTGTTCGTCGTCTCCGGCGAGGAGCTCGGGCGGGGCACGTTCACCTGGGTCGAGCTGCAGCGGATGGCTGCAGGCGTCGACGAGGGCACGCAGATCCTGCTGTTCCTCGGGTTCTTCGTCGCCTTCGCGATCAAGGCCCCGCTGGTGCCGTTCCACACCTGGCTGCCCGACGCCGGTGCCGAGGCCCCGGTCGGGGCGGGCGTGCTGCTGGTCGGAGTGCTCGACAAGGTCGGCACGTTCGGCTTCCTGCGCTACTGCCTGCCGCTGTTCCCGCTGGCCAGCCAGCGCCTCGCGCCGCTGGTGCTCACGCTCGCCGTGATCGGCGTCCTGTACGGCGCGCTGCTCGCCGTCGGCCAGACCGACATGAAGCGGTTCGTCGCCTACACCTCGATCGCGCACTTCGGCTTCATCGCGCTGGGGATCTTCTCCTTCTCCAGCCAGGCCTTCGCCGGCGCCACGCTGTACATGGTCAACCACGGCATCTCCACCGGCATGCTGTTCATCGTCGTGGGCCTGCTGATCGTGCGCGGCGGCTCGCGCCTGATCGGCGACTACGGCGGCGTGCACGCCCTCGCGCCGCTGCTGGCCGGGTCGTTCCTCATCGCGGGCCTGTCGTCGCTGGCGCTGCCGGGCACCAACTCGTTCGTCAGCGAGTTCCTGGTGCTCGTCGGCTCCTACCCGCGCCAGCCCGTCTTCACGATCCTGGCCACGGTCGGCATCGTCTTCGCCGCGCTGTACGTGCTGTGGGTCTACCAGCAGGTCATGCAGGGCCCGGTGCGCGGCGCCGCGGTGCTGTCGGCGGTGTCCACGAGCGGGCCGGGCACCATGCTCGACCCGACCGTCGAGGCCTCCCGCGGCTCCTCGCGCGGCGCGGCCGGCTTCCCCGACCTCGGCCGGCGCGAGATCGCCGTGCTGACGCCGCTGATCGTGCTGATCCTGGTGCTCGGGTTCTTCCCCGGCCCGGTGCTCGACGTCATCACCCCGTCGGTGATCGACACGCTGAACGAGGTGGGTCTGCCCGACCCGGTGGGAGGAGCGACCCGATGACCACGACCCTGGCGCAGGCCATCCCAGTGCCCCCGATCGACTACGCGGCCATTGCGCCGCTGCTCGTCGTGCTGGCCACCGCGCTCGTCGGCGTGCTGGTCGAGGCGTTCCTGCCGCGCCACCAGCGCTGGCCCGCCCAGGTGGCGCTGTCGGTCGTCGGCATCGCCGCGGCCGGGCTCACGCTCGGCATCTACGCCGGCGGTGCCGGGCCGGAGGGCGTCGTCACGCTCTCGGCCGCGCTCGCCGTCGACCGGCCCACGCTGTTCCTGTGGGGCACGCTGCTCGCGCTCGGCCTGGGCAGCGTGCTGCTGATCGCCGACCGCTCGGTGGAGCCCGGCGGCGCGATCCTGCCGTCGGCGATCGCGCGGGCGTCGGTGGGCGGCCGGTCCACCGGCACCGGTGCCGGCCCGGAGGACCGCGACTACGGCTCGCCGGACCAGGCGCCGACGATGCAGACCGAGGTCTTCCCGTTCACGTTCTTCGCCCTCTCCGGGATGATGACCTTCGTCGCGGCCAACGACCTGCTGACGATGTTCATCGCGCTCGAGGTGCTCTCGCTGCCGCTGTACCTGATGTGCGGGCTCGCGCGGCGGCGCCGGCTGCTGTCGCAGGAGGCGGCGGTCAAGTACTTCCTGCTCGGTGCGTTCGCCTCGGCGTTCTTCCTCTACGGCCTCGCGCTCATCTACGGCTACGCGGGCTCGGTGCGCTTCTCCGACATCGCGGAGGCCTCCGTCGGCTCCGCGCGCTCCGACGCGCTGCTCTACGCCGGGCTCGCGCTGCTGGTCGTCGGCCTGATGTTCAAGGCGTCGGTCGGCCCGTTCCACACCTGGACGCCCGACGTCTACCAGGGCGCGCCCACGCCGGTCACGGCGTTCATGGCGGCCTGCACGAAGGTGGCGGCGTTCGGCGGGATCCTGCGCGTGCTGCACGTGGCCTTCGGCGACACCCGCTGGGAGTGGCGCGGCGTGCTGTGGGCCGTCGCCATCGCGTCGATGGTGATCGGCGCGGTGATCGGTCTCACCCAGACCGACATCAAGCGGATGGTGGCCTACTCCTCGGTCGCGCACGCGGGCTTCCTGCTCCTCGGTGCGATGGCGATCACGCCCGCCGGCATCTCGGGCACGCTGTTCTACCTGCTCGCCTACGGCTTCAACACCCTCGCGATCTTCGGCGTGATCAGCCTGGTCCGCGACGCCGACGGCGAGGCGTCGCACCTGTCGCAGTGGGCGGGGCTGTCCAAGCGGTCGCCCGTCGTCGCGTACACGATGGCGTTCCTGCTGCTCGGGCTCGCCGGCATACCGCTGACCAGCGGGTTCACCGCCAAGTTCGCGGTGTTCTCCGCCGCCCTGGGCGACGGCATGGGCCCGCTCGTGGTGATCGCCCTGATCGCGAGTGCGATCGCGGCGTTCTTCTACCTGCGCGTCATCGTGCTGATGTTCTTCAGCGAGCCCGCCCCCGACGGCCCGTCCGTCACGGTGCCGGGTGCGTTCACCACCGCCGCGATCACGCTCGGCGTGCTCATCACCCTGCTGCTGGGCGTCCTGCCCACGCTGGCCTTGGAGTGGGCGGCCGGCGGAGTGTTCGTAGGCTAGGGGCGTGAGTAACTACGAGGTTGCGGGCGTCGAGCTGGGTGACGCGGAACTGGCCGGCTCCACGACGGCCGGGCTCGAGCGGGTGGAGGAGCTGCTGCGCCGCGAGGTGCACAGCGACTACCGGTTCGTCACCGAGACGTCCCTGCACCTCATCGAGGCGGGCGGGAAGCGCTTCCGGCCGCTGTTCACGCTCCTCGGGGCGCAGATGGGGCCGCGCCCCGGGTCGTCGGAGGTGATCACGGCGGCCGCGGTCGTCGAGCTCATCCACCTGGCCACGCTCTACCATGACGACGTCATGGACTCCGCGACGATGCGCCGCGGCGCGGAGAGCGCGAACCACCGCTGGGACAACACCGTCGCCATCCTCACCGGCGACTTCCTGTTCGCCCACGCCTCGCGGCTGGTGGCCGACCTCGGGCCGGACGCGGTGCGGATCATCGCGCTGACGTTCGCCGAGCTGGTCACGGGCCAGATGCGCGAGACGCGCGGGCCGCGGCCCGACGAGGACCCGGTCGAGCACTACCTCGGCGTCATCGCGCAGAAGACCGGGTCGCTGATCGCCACCGCCGGCCGCTACGGCGGCATGTTCTCCGGGTGCACGCCCGAGCAGACCGAGTCGCTGCACCGGTTCGGCGCGATCGTCGGCACCGCGTTCCAGATCTCCGACGACATCATCGACATCGCCTCGGCGTCGGAGGACTCGGGCAAGACGCCGGGCACCGACCTGCGCGAGGGCGTGCACACGCTGCCGATGCTGTTCGCCATGCAGGGCTCCGGGGCCGACGCGGAGCGGCTGCGGGCGCTGCTGGCCCACCCGATCTCCGACGACGCGGAGGTCGACGAGGCGCTCACGCTCCTGCGCCGCGGCGACGGCATCGCCCGCGCCCGCGAGGTGCTCGCCGCGCAGGCCAAGGACGCGCAGCGCGAGCTCGAGCAGCTCCCGCGCTGCTCCGCGGCCGACGCGCTGGCCACGCTCACCGCCTACATGGTCGACCGCACCGCCTGACCGCCCGCTACGCCGGCGGGGCCAGGCGGGCGGCGCGGTCGGAGCGCGCCGTGCGCACCAGGTCGACGGTGAACACCACCAGCGCGGCCCACACGAGCACGAAGCCGACCCAGCGCAGCGGCGGGACCTCCTCGCGCACCACGAGCACGCCCCACAGGAACTGCAGCGTCGGGTTGATGTACATCAGCACGCCGATCGTGCTCATCGGCACCCGGCGGGCGCCCACGGCGTAGAGCAGCAGCGGCAGGGCCGTCACCGGACCGGCCGCGACCAGCAGCAGCAGGTGCCCGGGGCCGAACCCGGCCATCGTGCCGGTGCCGGTCAGCTCGAACCAGGCGATGACGCCCAGCGCCACCGGCCCCAGCGCGAGGCTCTCGGCCGTCAGGCCCGCGGCGGCCGTCAGCGGCACGGTGCTCTTGATCAGGCCGTAGAGGCCGAACGAGGTGGCCAGGACGAGCGCGACCCACGGCGGCCGCCCGCCCTCGACGGCGATCACCACCACCGCGACCACGGCGGTCGCGACGGCCGCCCACTGCGCGGGCCGCAGCCGCTCGCGCAGCACGACCACGGCGAGCAGCACGCTCACCAGCGGGCTCATGAAGTAGCCCAGCGCCGCCTCGATGACGAGCCCCGCGAACACCGACCCGATGTAGACGCCCCAGTTGACGGCGATGAACACCCCGCCCGCGAACACCGCGAGCCAGGACCGCAGCCGCAGCGTCGCGAGCTCGCCCCAGCCGCGCAGGACCGCCAGCACGCCGGCCATCAGCACGGCCGTCCACCCGATCCGGTGCGCCAGCACCTCGACCGGTGCGGCGGGCGCGAGCAGCGGCCAGAACGCCGGGAACAGCCCCCACATCGAGTACGCGGCGACCGCCGCTCCCACACCCCGCCCGGACAGCGCGGGCCGCTCGGCCCGGAGAACACTCACACCCTCCATCAGAACACCCCGACCGCCGCACTGCGGAGCCGGAAGGCGGTGCGCGAGGGCCTCGCCACAGCGTTCCGGCCCCGAAGTGCTGCCGTGTCGTGATCGTGTCGTGACTGCCGTCGGGGAGTTTTCGATCACTCGGGGTCCCGTCCCCCTCCCTGGAGCCGCCATGTCCTCCCTGCGCACCGCGCGCCTGCAGTGGTGCGCGGCGTTCCTCGCCGTGCCGACGCTGCTGGCGGGGATCGCGGCGGCCCGGGCGGAGCCGGACGCGGCCGTCCCCGTCGCCGCCCCGTCCACCGCCGAGGCGGCCTCCCTGCCGACGACGGTCGTCGCCGCGGCCCCGGTGACCGCCGCCGAGGGTGTGGTGCAGGTGCCGACGGCTCCGGCGCCCACCGCGGAGGAGGCGCCCGTCGCCGACCGGGTGGCGGCGCTCGTCGCGGCCTCCCCGGTGACGTTCCCGCCCAACAGCGCGGAGCTGCCGGGGGAGTCCGCGGAGACGGTGCGGGCCGTCGCCGCCGTGCTCGCCCCGTCCGACGCCGCGGTGCTGCTCGCGGGCCACATCGCCGACACCCCGGGCTCGCCGGAGGGCGCGCGGGGGCTGTCGGAGCGGCGGGCCGTCGCCGTCGCGCAGGCGCTCGTCGCGGGGGGCGTCGACCCCGCCCGCATCACGACGGTCGGCCTCGGCGCGACCGCACCACTGGACAGCCTCGCGGCCAGCCGGCGCGTCGAGTTCGAGATCAGGTAGGGGGAGCCGTGGCCTGGTTCGTCGCCCAGGTGTGGGTGCTGTGCGCCGTGGCGTTCCTGCTCGGGGCCGCGGTCACGTGGTTGCTGTTCGTGCGGCCGCTGCGCCGCGCCCGGCCACCGGAGCCGGCTCCCGAGCCGGTGACGGCCGCGGTGCCGGTGGCGGTGCCCGCGGCTCCGCCCGCGCCGCCGGAGGACCCGCCCGCACCGCCCGTCGACCCCGCGCTCGCGGCGCTCGACACGCCACCGGTGGGCCCGCCCGAGCGGCCCGGCCACCGCGCCCGCGCGGCGCTCGACCTGCTCGGCGTCGAGCCGTCCGGCCTGGCCCCGCCCATCCCGCAGCAGCACGGCCCCACCGACGACGACGAGGGGCGCGACCCCCGCTGACCCCGGGAACGACACCGCCCCTCCCCGCTGGGCGGGGAGGGGCGGCGGCGCGGGTGGTTCGCGGGTGGTCGCGTCAGCCGACGACGGTCCAGGTGTCGCGGCCGTTGAGCAGGGCCTGCAGGTCCGGCCCGCCCTTCGCGGCGGCGGCCTCCCGGGCCTGGTCCACCTGGGCGCGGGCGGCGTCGTCGTAGGTGGTGCGGTCGACGTTGCGGAAGATGCCCGTGACGGTGTGGGTGAGGTCCTGGTCGGAGAGCCGGGACAGGGCGAACGCGAGGTTGTGGTCGCGCGCGTCGTGCACCACGATCTCCGACGCGTCGACCTCGGCGGCCTTGGCGACGCCGAGCCCGAAGCCCTCGCGGACCACGGCGAAGGTGCCGAGGCCGTCGTCGCCGGCGGGGCCGAACCGGATCGGCTCACCGTCGGTGACGTGGATCAGGCGCTCCTCGACGTCGTCACCCTTGCGCAGGACGTCGAAGGACCCGTCGTTGAAGATCGGGCAGTCCTGGAAGATCTCGACCAGGGCGGTGCCGCGGTGCGCGGCGGCCGCGCCGAGGACGGCGGTGAGGCCCTTGCGGTCGGAGTCGATGGCCCGCCCGACGAAGGTGGCCTCGGCGCCCAGCGCGAGCGACACGGGGTTGAAGGGGAAGTCGACCGAGCCCATCGGCGTGGACTTGGTGACCTTCCCGACCTCGGACGTCGGCGAGTACTGGCCCTTGGTCAGCCCGTAGATCCGGTTGTTGAACAGCAGGATCTTGAGGTTGACGTTGCGGCGCAGCGCGTGGATCAGGTGGTTGCCGCCGATGGACAGCGCGTCGCCGTCACCGGTGACGACCCACACCGACAGGTCGGGCCGGGACACGGCCAGGCCGGTGGCGATGGTCGGGGCGCGCCCGTGGATCGAGTGCATCCCGTAGGTGTTGAGGTAGTACGGGAACCGGCTGGAGCAGCCGATCCCGGACACGAAGACGGTGTTCTCGCGCTTGATCCCCAGCGTGGGGAGGAACTGGCGCACGGCGGCCAGGACGGCGTAGTCGCCGCAGCCGGGGCACCAGCGCACCTCCTGGTCGGAGGTGAAGTCCTTCGCGGTCTGCTTGTCGGTCGTGGTGGGGACCCCGTCGAGTCCCCCGATCGAGGGCAGGCCCAGGTCCAGGGCGGTCATGCGTGCACTCCAGCGTTGATTCCCGTGTCGAGGTAGCTCAGGAACAGGTCCTGCAGTTCCTCGGCCTTGAACGGCAGCCCGGTGACGTTGGTGTAGCTCTTGGCGTCGACGAGGTAGCGGGCGCGCAGCAGCAGCACGAGCTGTCCGAGGTTCATCTCGGGCACCAGCACGGTGCGGTAGCTCGCGAGGACCTCGCCGAGGTTGGCCGGCAGCGGGTTGAGGTGGCGCAGGTGGGCCTGCGCGACGCTGTGGCCCATCGCGCGGACGCGGCGGGCCCCGGCCCCGATCGGGCCGTAGGTGGAGCCCCAGCCCAGCACGAGCAGCTCGGCGTCGCCGTCGGGGTCGTCGACCTGCAGGTCGGGCACCGTGATGCCGTCGACCTTGGCCGCGCGCAGCCGCACCATGCGGTCGTGGTTGGCCGGGTCGTAGGAGATCGAGCCGCGGCCGTCGGCCTTCTCCAGGCCGCCGATGCGGTGCTCCAGGCCCTTGGTGCCCGGGATGGCCCAGGGGCGGGCGAGGGTGTCGTCGTCGCGCAGGTAGGGCCAGAACTCGCCCGACCCGTCGGGGGCGTTGGGCTCGGTGGCGAAGCCGGGGTCGACCGGGGTGAGGGTGCCGATGTCGGGCACCTTCCACGGCTCGGACCCGTTGGCCAGCGACCCGTCGGACAGCAGCAGCACCGGGGTGCGGTAGGTGACCGCGATCCGGGCCGCCTCCAGGGCGGCGTCGAAGCAGTCGCCCGGGCTCTGCGGGGCCACGATCGGGACCGGCGACTCGCCGTTGCGCCCGAACATCGCGTGCAGCAGGTCGGCCTGCTCGGTCTTGGTCGGCAGCCCGGTGGACGGGCCGCCGCGCTGGACGTCGATGACGATCATCGGCAGCTCCAGGGCCACCGCGAGACCGACGGTCTCCGACTTCAGCGACAGGCCCGGCCCGGAGGTCGTGGTGACCCCGAGCGCGCCGCCGAAGCTCGCGCCCAGCGCCGCACCCACACCGGAGATCTCGTCCTCGGCCTGGAACGTCGTCACGTTGAACGACTTGTGCTTGGACAGCTCGTGGAGGATGTCGCTGGCCGGGGTGATCGGGTAGGAGCCCAGGAACACCGGCAGCCCGGTGGTGCGCCCGGCGGCGACCAGGCCGTAGGACAGCGCGGTGTTGCCGGTGATCTGCCGGTAGGTGCCGGTCGGCAGCGGGGCCGGCTTGACCTGGTAGGTGACCGCGAACGCCTCGGTGGTCTCGCCGTAGGCGTGCCCGGCCTTGAACGCCAGGATGTTGGCCTCGGCCAGGTCGGGGCGCCGCGCGAACTTCTCCCGCAGGAACCGCTCGGTGCCCTCGTGGGGGCGGTGGTACATCCACGAGAGCAGCCCGAGCGCGAACATGTTCTTGGCCCGCTCGGCGTCCTTCTTGGAGAGGCCGGTCTCGGACAGCGCGCCCATCGTCAGGGTGGCCATCGCGACCTTGTGCACGGCGTACTGGGCCAGCGAGTCGTCCTCGAGCGGGTCGGCGGCGTAGCCGACCTTGGTGAGGTTGCGCTTGGTGAACTCGTCGGTGTTGACGATCAGCACCCCGCCCGGGGGCAGGTCGGCGACGTTGGCCTTGAGCGCGGCCGGGTTCATCGCCACCAGCACGTCGGGGCGGTCGCCGGGGGTCAGGATGTCGTAGTTCGCGAAGTGCAGCTGGAACGACGACACCCCCGGCAGGGTGCCGGCAGGTGCGCGGATCTCGGCGGGGAAGTTCGGCAGCGTCGAGAGGTCGTTGCCGAACGCGGCGGTCTCGGAGGTGAAGCGGTCACCGGTGAGCTGCATGCCGTCGCCGGAGTCACCCGCGAAACGGATGACCACCCGGTCCTTCTCCACGACCTCGGTGCGGTCGACAGCGGTGTCGGGGGTGGCAGTCATGGGTAGGTCGTGTCCTCGTTCCGGACGGGTGTGGAGAGTACTCAACGGCGAGGTTAACTCCCGTTTCGCTCCAGTGTCCTCGCACCCTGCCCGATGTCACACCCGACGGTCAGGCCCGTGTGCCGCGCTCAGGAACGCTTGATCTTCGCCTGCAGCGCGGCGAGCCGCGTGCGGAACTCCTCGGAGTGCACCGACTCGGCCTGCGCGCGCACCTCGACCTCCAGCGCGTCGAGCTGCGACGCCATCGACGCCGTGAGCCGCAGGGTGGCCTTGGTGGCCAGCGTGAGGTCGCGCGGGTTCGCGGCGGCGCGGGCGGCCATCTCGACGGCGGCGCCCACCACGTCGTCGACGGTGCGGTGGACGAGCCCGATCCGCTGCGCCTCCTCGGCGTCGACGACCTCGCCGAACAGCGTCAGCGCCGCCGCCCCCTGCGCGCCGAGCACGCGGTGCGCCATCCACGTGTAGCCGCCGCCGGGGTGCAGGCCCAGCGGCAGGAACCGGGCGTCGAACTTCGCCTTCGGGCCGGCGAGGCGGACGTCGGCGGCGAGCGCGAGGTTGAGCCCGGCGCCGACCGCGGCCCCGTTGACGGCGGCGATCGTCGGCAGTGGGCACTCGGCGAGCGCGAGGAAGCCGCCGTAGACGCGGCGCAGGGTCGCGGGGTCGGCCGTCGCGAGCTCGGCGAGGTCGCCGCCCGCGCAGAAGCCGGGGTCCTCCCCGGTGACGACGACCGCGCCGACCTCCGGGTCCGCCACGGCCGCGGCGATCGCGTCGGCGAGCAGCCCGGACAGCTCCAGGTTCATCGCGTTGCGCCGCGCCGGGTGCGACAGGGTGAGGACGGCGACGCCGTCGGTCGTCGCGCGGTGCACCGCGATCTCGGGACTGGTGATGTCGGCCATGGGGGCATCCTGCACCAGCGGCGGCTACCGTCCGGTACATGTCCCTGTCCGTGCCCGACGGCGCCGTCCGTCCCGCCTCGCACCCCGACACCCCCGCGCCCGGCACCGAGCTGCCGCCGCACTTCCGCGGCTGCTTCGGCTGCGGCGAGCTGGAGGGCGGGCTGCGGCTGCGGCAGACCGTCGGCGAGGACGTGGCGGTGACCAGCACCTTCGCCGTGCAGCGCCACCACCAGGGCGCGCCGGGGATCGCGCACGGCGGCGTGATCGCGGCCGCCTTCGACGAGGTGTTCGGGGCGCTCGCCGTGCACCACCGCGAGCCCTCGGTCACCGCCGAGCTGCAGACGCGGTTCCGCCGTCCCGTGCCCGTGGGATCGGTGCTGCACCTGCGCACGCGCATCGACGCGCGCGACGGCCGCAAGATCTGGTGCTCCGGCGAGGGCCGCCTCGACTCGCCGGACGGGCCGGTCGCGGTCGAGGCGACGGCGCTGTTCGTCACGGTGCCGATGGAGCACTTCACCACCCACGGCGCCCCGCACTAGCGCCGTGGCGTGGCGGAACTGGGCGGGCAACCAGCGCACCGAGCCCGTCCGCACGGTGGTGGCGCGCGACGCGGGTGACGTCGTCGAGGCGGTCCGCGCGGCCGAGCGCGACGGGCTGCGGGTCAAGGCCGTCGGCTCCGGGCACTCGTTCACCGGGATCGGCGTGCCCGACGGCGTCGCGCTCGTCGCGCCCGCGGACCCGGGGGCCGTCCGGTTCGACGGCGAGCTGGTCACGGTGCCCGCCGGCCTGGCCCTGCACCGGCTCAACGCGCTGCTGTGGGAGCACGGGCGGGCGCTGCCCAACCTCGGCGACATCGACGTCCAGACCGTCGCCGGCGCGATCTCCACCGGCACCCACGGCACCGGCGCCGCGCACCGGGGGATCGCCGCGCAGGTCCGCGCGCTCGACCTCGTCGCCGCCGACGGGACGCTGCTGCACTGCTCGCCGTCGGAGCACCCGGAGGTGTTCTCCGCGGCCCGGGTCGGGCTCGGGGCGCTCGGCGTGCTGGTCGGCGTCACCCTCGCGACGGTGCCCGCGTTCCGGCTGCACGCCGTCGAGGAGGCGGTGCCGCTGGCCGCCGTGCTCGCCGACCTCGACGGGCTGATGACCTCCGCCGACCACGTCGAGTTCTACTGGTTCCCGCACACCGACGTGGCCGCGACCAAGCGCAACCACCGCACCGAGGCCCGCGCCCCGCGCCGCGGCCGGGTCGCGGGGTGGGTCGGCGACGAGCTCCTGGGCAACGCCGGGTTCGGGGCCGTCGGGCGTCTCGGGCGCACCGCGCCGTCGCTGGTGCCCCGGCTCAACCGGTTCGTCGCCGCGCGGATGGCGTCCGCCGAGTACGTCGACCGCTCCTACCGCGTGTTCACCAGCCCGCGCCGCGTGCGGTTCCTGGAGATGGAGTACGCGGTGCCGCGCGAGGCGCTGGGCGAGGCGTTCGACGGGCTGCGCGCCGCAGCCGCCCGCCACGCGCGCGACGTGCTGTTCCCGGTGGAGGTGCGCGTCGCCGCCGCCGACGACGTGCCGCTGTCCACCGCGTGCGGTCGCGACAGCGCCTACCTCGCCGTGCACGTGCACCGCGGGCAGCCGCACGAGGCGTACTTCGGGGCCGTGGAGCAGGTGATGCGCGCGCTCGACGGGCGCCCGCACTGGGGCAAGCTGCACACGCGCACGGCGGCCGACCTGCGCCCGTCCTACCCGGGCCTCGACGCGTTCACCGCCCTGCGCGACCGCCTCGACCCGGCACGCCGGTTCACCAACGCCTACCTGGAGCGGGTACTCGGATGAGGGTCACGGACCTGACCACCCCGGCGCTGCTCGTCGACGTCGACGCGCTGGACGCCAACCTGGCCGACATGGCGCAGGCGCTGCCCGGCCCGCGGCTGCGCCCGCACGTCAAGGCGCACAAGACGACCGAGCTGGCCCGCCGGCAGGCCGGGGTCGGCCACGCCGGCTTCACCTGCGCCACGGTCCGCGAGGTGGAGGGCATGACCGCGGCCGGGTTGGGGGAGGACCTGCTGCTGGCCAACGAGGTCCTCGACGCCCGCCGCCTCGGCGCCCTCGACGCCCGCGTGACGCTCGCGGTCGACTCCGAGGAGACGCTCGCGGCGGCCGTCGCGGGCGGGGTGCGGGAGGTGCTCGTCGACGTCAACATCGGGCTGCCCCGCTGCGGGATCGCCCCCGACCGGGCCGGCCGGCTCGCCGACCGCGCCCGCGCCGCCGGGCTCACCGTCCGCGGCGTCATGGGCTACGAGGGGCACCTGATGATGCTCGGCGACGTGGCCGAGCGCGCCCGCCTCACCGAGGAGTGCATGGGGCGCCTGCTCGCGGCGCACGCCGACGTCGGCGGCGAGCTGGTCTCCGGCGGCGGCACCGGCACGTACGCGCTCAACACGTGGGTCACCGAGGTGCAGGCCGGCTCCTACGCGCTGATGGACACCGCCTACACCGCGGCCGGGCTGCCGTTCCGCCAGGCGCTGACCGTGCTGGGCACCGTGATCTCGGTGACGGCGCCGGCGGGGGAGGTGCCGGGCTGGGCGGTCGCCGACGTCGGGCTCAAGGCGCTGGGCATGGACCACGGCAACCCGGCCGTGCCGGGGGCGCAGGTCTGGTTCTGCTCCGACGAGCACCTGACGTTCGCGCCCGACGAGCCGCTGCGCGTGGGCGACCGGGTGCGGGTGGTGCCCGCGCACGTCGACCCGACCGTCACCCTGCACGAGCGGATGCACCTGGTGCGCGGGGACGACGCCGACGACCCCGAGGTGCTGGACACGTGGGCGGTCGACCTGCGGGGCTGGTGACTCACACCCCGAGCTCGTCGGCGACGGGGCGCCACGCCTCCCACACCTCCGCCGCCCACCGCCGCACGACCGCGCAGTGCTCGGCGGCGTCCCGGGCGCGGGCGACGTCGGCGATCCCGGTGCCGGGCGGGCGTTCCACGCGCCGGACGGGCCCCGGCGGGTGCGCCCGCAGCCGCTCCGAGGTGCGCCGGACGTGCGCGCGCAGCCGGGTGCCGTCGAGCCCGTCGTCCAGGGCGGCGCGCAGGACCGACAGCAGCGCGGCGACGGTGTGGTCGCTCCCGCCGTCCGCGTGGTCGAGCCGGTACGCCGCCACGGTGAGCTGGTGGACCGCGAAGTACGCCGGGTCCTCGAACTCGCGGGCGAGCACGGTGTCGAAAGCCGGGTCGGAGGCCGGATCGGACGCCGGGTCGGGGCTCACCCGCGCCGCCGGAACGTGACCTGCAGGGCGTCGCGGCGGCGGTCCGAGCGGTTGCGGGTGCCCGAGTGCCACAGGTGCCCGTCGAGCACCACGGCCGACCCCGCGGACAGCGCCACCCGGACCTCGCCGGGCCACGTGCGGTCCACCGTGTCGCCCGGCGCGGTGCGGCGCCAGCGGTGCGTGCCGGGCACGAGGCGCGTCGCGCCGCCGTCCTCGGCGACGTCGACGAGCGCCACGATCGCCACCGCCACCTGCGGCTCGGGCGGCGGCGGGCCGGCGAAGTCGGCGTGCAGGGCCTGCGCCCCGAAGCCCGGCTGCGGCGCGCGGACGTGCAGGGCCCCGCGCACCGGGTCGGGCCCGAGCACGTGCTCCACGGCGGCGACGAGCCGCGGCGCGGTCCAGACGGCCTCGACCGCGGGCCCGCGCAGGTCGTCGACGTGCAGGGTGCCGCCGGGGCCGCGGGGGCCGTCGCGGTCCAGGGCGTCGGCCATCGCGGCGCGCACGGCGTCGAGGAGGTCGGCGTCGAGCAGGCCGTCGAGGACGACGTAGCCGTCGGTGTCGAGCGTGGTCACGCGCCGAGGGTGCGACCTGACAGCGGGTGGAGGTCAAGCGGTTTCGGAACACCACCCGGTCGTGGCTCGTTGACACGACAAGCGATACCGGAAGGGACGGACCTCGTCATGAACGGCCTCAAGACCGCGCTGCTGCTCGGCGGGATGAGCGGGCTCCTGCTGCTCGTCGGGTCGCTGTTCGGGCGGACCGGGCTGGTCGTCGCCGTGGTGGCCGCGCTGGCGGTCAACGGCTGGGCCTACTTCAGGTCGGACGTGGTCGCGCTGCGGGCGATGCACGCGCGGCCCGTCACCGAGCCGGAGCACCCGGCGATGTACCGGATCGTCCGCGAGCTCTCCCGCGCGGCCCGCCAGCCGATGCCGCGCCTCTACATCTCCCCGACCGCGGCGCCCAACGCGTTCGCGACCGGGCGCGACCCCCGCCACGCCGCCGTGTGCGCCACCACCGGGCTGCTGGAGATGCTCGACGAGCGTGAGCTGCGGGCCGTCCTGGGCCACGAGCTCTCCCACGTGTACAACCGCGACATCCTCATCTCCTCGGTCGCGGGCGCCCTCGCCACGGCCGTCGGCTTCCTCGCCAACACGGCCCTGTTCTCCGGCCTGTTCGGCGGCGCCGACGACGACCGGCCCAACCCGGTGGCGATGCTGCTGATCGCGCTGCTCGGCCCGGTCGCCGCGGGCCTGGTGCAGATGGCCGTGAGCCGGTCGCGGGAGTACCAGGCCGACGCCAGCGGTGCCGCGCTCACCGGCGACCCCCTCGCGCTCGCCTCCGCCCTGCGCAAGCTCGCCGTCGGCACCCAGCTCGCGCCGCTGCCGCCCGACCCGCAGCTCACCGCGCAGTCGCATCTGATGATCGCCAGCCCGTTCCGCGCCGGCGACCAGATGGCCCGGCTGTTCGCCACGCACCCGCCGATGGAGGACCGCATCCGCCGGCTCGAGCAGATGGGCCTGCACCGGCACTGAGCGCGACCCCGGGGGCGCTGCTGGGGAGCGCTACTCGGGAGCGGGAGGCGGGAACAGCCGCGTCAGCCACTCCTGCCACGCCGCCGTGACGGCCTTCGCGTCCACCGGCGCGCCGTAGAAGTAGTGGTAGGCGCTGACCCCGCACCCGGCCTCGCCCTCGGCGCCGATGCGGTGCAGACCGTCCGCCGAGCGGATCCCGAGGAACTCCGGGCTGACCACGTCGACCACGCCGGTGACGGGCGGGGGCCCGTCGGGGGTGAGCGTGACGGTCTCCCCGAGCGACGGCGGCCCGGCCAGCCCGAGCGCCGCGTGCAGCACCGGCCAGACCGCGCTCGCGCCGCCCGCGGTCCAGCCCATGGCCAGCGCGTTCTGCACCGGCTGCCCGGCGAAGTGCCGGAGGTAGGCGCGCAGGTTGTCGAAGAACAGGTCCCAGCCGGCGTCGAAGCTGTCGAACTCGGCCTCCCAGTCGTCACCGGAGAAGCCGCTCTGCACGAACCGCAGCACCGTGCCGCCGCCGTCGCGACCCTCGACGAGGAACTCGAAGGCGTGCCCGCCGCCCTCGGTCGAGTCGTAGGCGAGGCGCCTGCCCGGCTCCCACGCCGTCACCCGGCCGGTGCCCTGGAACCCACCGCCGAAGTCGGCGGAGATCGCCCCGCCCTCGCGCGGCTCGACCTCGTGCGGGACGAACCACGTCGCGATCCCCGGCCCGGTCGCGACGGCCTCCCACACCTCCTCGGGGCTCGCGTCGAGCTCGACGGACTTCTCCAGGCGCCGCTCGCTCACGGTCGCTCCTCTCGGGTCTGCGTGTCGTGGTCCTGCGTGTCGGGCCGCGTGTCGGGGATCAGGGGGTGGACGGCGACGACGAGGCGGTGCCGACGTCCGCCGGGCACCGCGTCGTCGTGGTACCGGGCGACCAGCGCGGTGACCGCGGCGGTGAGGTCCTCGGCGAAGGCCGCGCGGTCGGCGGCCGAGGCGAACCGGACCTCGGCGTCGATCGCGAGGGTCGCCAGCCGCTTCCGGGCGGCCGCCGCCCCGGCGAGCAGACCGCCGACCTCGCGCACCGTGCGGGCGGCGAGCGCCACCAGCCAGCGGGCGGAGAGCCGGTCGGGCGCGCGGGCGGGGTCGGGCGCGACCGCGCCGAGCGCCGCGGGAGAGATGACGTAGCTCGCCGCGGTCGCCCGCATCACGCGCTCGGTCATGTTCCCCCGGCGCCGCTCCTCCACCAGTTCGACGAGCCCGTGCTGCTCCAGCGTGCGCAGGTGGTAGTTGACCTTCTGCCGGGTCAGGCCGACCGTCGCCGCGAGCGTGGTGGCCGACCCCGGCTCCACGAGCGCGGCGAGCAGCCGCGCGCGGATCGGGTCGAGCGAGACCCCGGCCGCGGCCGGGTCGTCGATGACGGTCAGTTCCTCCTGCACCCGACCACCGTGTCACCGACAACTTTTCTTGTCAACGGCTACGGCGTGCGCCCGAACCGCCCCAGGAGCTCCGCCTGAGCGTCGTCGCCGGGCCACTCGACGCGCGGCCCGATCTCGCCGATGCGCTGGTAGAGCGCCTCGGTGTCGACGCGGAACCAGTCGAGCACCTCGGCGCACACCTCGGGGTCGAGCGTCTCGTCGGCGCCCAGGGCGCGGGCCAGGTCCCAGGTGTGCACGAGGTGGTCGGCGGCGAGCTGCAGGACGTACTCACGGCCGGGGCGGTCGCCGAACGACAGGTGCACGGTGCGCTCCAGCGCCCCGTCGGCCTCCACGGCGGCCAGCGCGGCGGCGGCCGCCTCCTCGATGGTGGCGACCGGGTCGGGGCCCAGCAGGTCGCCGTCGAACCGGTCGCCGACCTCCTCGATCGTCGCGCCGCCCAGCAGCGGCGGGGTCCAGCGCTCCTCGTGCACGAGGTGGTGGACCAGCGTCCGGACGTCCCAGCCCGGCAGCGGGGTCGGCGCGTCCCACGCGCGCTCGATCGTGCGCACGCGCTCGGTGAACCCGGCACTGCACCTGGCGTAGATCTCGCGGACGTCCATGCGGTGATTGTCGGGGGTGCGGGGCATCCTGTCGGCATGGGCGACACCGACCTGTCGACGACGAGCGAGCACGGCGTGCTCGGGGTCCGCGACGTCGACTTCACCCTCGAGCGCCTCCCGCCCGCCCCCGACCTCGCCGCGCTCGTCGAGCGGCACTGGGTCGTCACGTGGGAGCTGCCGCCCGGGCGCGAGGCCTCGGTCACGCTGCTGCCGCACCCCTGCGTCAACCTGGTGCTCGACGCCGGGCGCCTCGGCATCTCGGGCGTCGGGCTCGGCCGCTTCACCTACGCCTACCGCGGCACCGGCCGGGTCGTCGGCGTCAAGTTCCGGCCGGGCGCCTTCCTGCCGTTCCTGGGCCGCCCGGTCGGCGACATCACGGGCACGGCCGTTCCGGCGTCGGCGCTGTGGGGCCCGGCGGCCGACGCGCTCGCCGCCCGGATGACGGGCCCGGTCGAGGTGCTGGTCGAGCGGGTCGAGGCGTTCCTGCGCGAGCGGTGGCCGGAGCACGACCCGCAGGTCGAGCTCGTCGGGCGGATCGTCGCCGCGCTGCTGCACGACCGCACGATCACCCGCGTCGACGACGTCACCGACCGGTTCGGCCTCACCCCGCGCACGCTGCAGCGGCTGTTCCGGCGCTACGTCGGCGTCAGCCCGAAGTGGGTGCTGCGCCGCTACCGGCTGCACGAGGCCGCCGCGGCGCTGGCCGCCGAGCAGCACCGGCCGTGGGCGGAGATCGCCGCGGAGCTGGGCTACTACGACCAGTCGCACTTCATCCGCGACTTCACCGACGCCATCGGCATGCCGCCGCTGGCCTACGCCGCGGCCTGCCGCCGCCGGGAAGCGCCGGTGAGCGCGTGAGCGGGCTGCGGGTCCGGCGCCGGGGGAGCGGTGCGCCCACCGTGCTGCTGCTGCACGGGCTCGGCGCCACGTCCGACGTGTGGGAGGGCGTCGCCGCCTCGCTCGCCCCCCTGGTGTGCGTGGCGCCCGACCTCCCCGGCCACGGCGGCTCGCCCCCGCTGCCCGGCTACACGTTCGCGGCGGTGGCCGACGCCGTCGCCGGTCTGGTCGACCCGTCGGGCACGCTCGTGCTCGGGCACTCCTTCGGCGGGGTCGTCGGGCTGCACCTGGCGAACGCGCCGGGCGTCCGGGCGGTGGTGGGGCTGGGGATCAAGGTCGAGTGGGCGTCCGACGAGCTCGCCCGCGGCGCCGCGATGGCCGCCCGGGGCCCCGCGCTGTTCGACACCCGCGAGGAGGCGGTGGAGCGGCACCTGCGCCTGTCCGGGCTCACCGGGCTGGTCGAGCCGGACGACGTCGACGCCGGGGTGGTGCAGGAGGGCGGGCGGTGGCGGGCGGCGCTCGACGTGCGCGCGTTCGGCGTCGGCGACCCGGAGATGACGGCGCTGGTCGCCGGCGCCCGCGTGCCGGTGCGGCTGGCCCGCGGCGAGCACGACCGGATGGTCAGCACCGCGCACCTGCGCGAGCTCGTGCCCGATCCCGTCGACCTGCCGGGGCTCGGGCACAACGCCCACGTCGAGGCGCCGTCGGCGGTCGCGGCGCTGCTCGGCCCGTTCCGGTAGGCCTCAGCCGGGCGTCCCGAGCACGCGGATCTGCGCCTCGGTGCTCTCCTGCGCGGCCGCAGCGAAGGCCAGCATCGAGGCGAGGTGGGCCTCGTCGACGCCGACGAGGTCGGCGTGCAGCCGGTCGGTCAGCGGCCGGTAGTAGCCCGCGATCCGGTCGAGGGTCTCGGGCGTCGGCTCGACCACCACGCGTCGCCGGTCGTGCGGGTCGGGCACGCGCCGGACGTAGCCCGCGGCCTGCAGCCGCTCGACCATCCGGGAGGCCGCGCCGCTCGTCAGGCCGACCCGCCGTCCGAGCTCGCCGGGGCTGCTCGGACCGTGCCGGGACAGCTCGTAGAGGCACTGCAGGCCGGTCTCGGTGACCTGCAGGCGGGCGGCGACCATCCCGTTGAACTGCACGACGGCCACGGTCCACCCGGTCAGCGCCCCGACGACCTCCGCCGCCAGCCGGTCGCGCTCGTCCACCCTGCCCCCTGTTGACAGCCGTACTCCTGCACCGCACAGTAGCTGCATGACGCAGATACTTCCTGATGCAGCGGAGAGCCTACGGCCCGATCCCTTCGCGGCGTCGGAGGGAGGGCTCTCCGACCGGTGCCCGATGAGCGTCCCGGGCGGCCCCGTCGTCGTCGCCGAGGCGCCGGGCGGCGGGCCCGCGTACGTCGTCACGGACCACGACCTGGCCCGCGCGGTGCTCGTCGACCCGCGCATCGGCAAGGACCCCGCGCTCGCCCCGCCGTCGTGGGACCGGTGGACGTCCGGGCTGGAGCCGACGGCGGCCGAGCAGCCGTCGCTGACGACGCTCGACGGTCCCGCGCACGCCGCGCTGCGCCGCGCGCACGCGCCGCTGCTGTCGGCCCGGCGGGCGGCCGCGTTCGCGCCGCGCATCCGCGAGATCGCCCGCGGCCTGCTCGCCGACGCCGCGCGGGAGCCCGTCGTCGACCTGGCGGCGGACTTCACCACCCGCTACCCGCTCACGGTCCTGTGCGAGCTGCTCGGCGTCCCGCTCGACGAGATCGACCGCGCGGCCGAGGCCTGCCGGGGCGTCCTCGCCGGCGACCCGGCCGCCACCGGCCGCGCGATGGCCACCTACGGCGAGCTCGCCGCGTCGGCGCTGGCGCCGGGCCGGACCGGGCTGGCCGCGGAGCTGCGCGACACCGTCCCCGACGGCACCTCGACGGGCACGCTGCACTACCTGATCTTCACGCTGCTGTTCGCCGGGCAGCTCACCACCGACCCGGCCGCGGGCTTCCTGCTCGCCGACGCGCTCGACGGGGGCCGCCGCGAGGTGCCCGCCGACGACCTCGTCCGCGACGTCCTGCGCCGCCACCCACCGGCGCCGCTGAGCCTGTGGCGCTTCACGACCGAGGAGGTCGAGCTCGCCGGCACGACCCTGCCCGCCGGCAGCCCGGTGCTCGTCGACATCGCCGGGATCGGCGCGACGGTCACCGACGGCGCCGACCTGTCCTTCGGCGCCGGCCCGCACTTCTGCACGGGGGCGCACCTGGCGCAGACGGAGCTGCGGGTGCTCGTGGAGGTGCTGCGGGAGGGGTACCCCGACGCCCGCCTCGCCGTCCCGCACTCCGCGCTGCGCCAGGAGCGCCCGGCCGGGCTCGGCGGCGCCCGCCTCACGGCCCTGCCGGTGCGGCTGGTGCCCTGAGCTCGGCTCCCGCGCGGGTGGTGCCGATCAGGGGTCCGACCCGCTACCGTCGCGGTGGTCCCGCACCAGGAGGTGCCCTTGTCGGCGATCGCACTCCCTCCGGGCGGGGGCCGCGGTTTCGGGCCCGCGCACGCCAAGGTCGAGTTCGGCGAGAGCGAGGACTTCGCCGTCTTCGAGTCGGTGCTCCCACCCGACTGGGCCGGTCCGCCGCCCCATCTGCACCGGGCCTACGACGAGGCCTTCTACGTGGTCGACGGATCGGTGGCCTTCACGCTCGACGGCGGGACCGCCACCTGCCCGGCGGGGTCGTTCGTCTTCGTTCCGCGCGGCGCGGCACACGGGTTCGCCAACCCGGCCCCGGCGCCGGCCACGATCCTGGTGATCGCGAGTCCCGGGGCGATCCGCCTGGTCGAGAGCATCTACCAGGTCGCGGAGCAGGCAGATCCTCCCGATCCCGACGCCATGGCCGCGTTGTACGCCGAACACCGGAGCGAGATCCTCCCGCCTGCCGCGGCTCGAGCGCGGCCGTAGGGCCCAGGAGCTCCACGTGGGCTCCTCGCGCCGCTGCACGACCGGTTCCGGCGGATCAGGGCCCGTGGTTCACCGGTAGTTGGTGAACTGCAGCGCGATCCCGAAGTCCTTGCTCTTCAGCAGCGCGATCACCGCCTGCAGGTCGTCCTTCTTCTTGCCCGACACCCGCAGCTGGTCGCCCTGGATCTGCGCCTGCACGCCCTTGAACTTCTCGTCGCGGATGGCCTTGCTGATCTCCTTGGCCTTCTCCGACTCGATGCCCTGGATGATCTTGCCGTTGACCTTGTAGACCTTGCCCGAGATCGCCGGCTCGCCCGCCTCGAAGGCCTTCATGGAGATGCTGCGCTTGACCAGCTTCTCCTTGAACACCTCGACCGCGGCCAGCGCCCGCTCCTCGGTCTCGGACTCGATCGTCAGCGCCTCCTCGCCCGACCACGTGATGGTGGTGCCGGTGCCGCGGAAGTCGAACCGCTGGGAGAGCTCCTTCGCGGCCTGGTTCAGGGCGTTGTCGACCTCCTGGCGGTCGACCTTGCTCACCACGTCGAACGACGGGTCTGCCATGCGGTCCTCCTGATCGCCGGGGCCGGGGACGCACCCCCCAACCGGCTGTCGTATCCTCGTCGAGCGCTACGGCGCACCGGGGCAGGTTGCCCGAGTGGCCAAAGGGAGCGGACTGTAAATCCGTCGGCTTAGCCTACGAAGGTTCGAATCCTTCACCTGCCACACCCCGGGGAAGCGGCCCCTGACCAGCGGAAACACGGTCGGGGGCCGCTTCTGCGTCTGTCCCGCTATGTCCAGCTCCAGACGGCTGTTTACGGCCATCCACGGACCATGCACGGACTGATCTTCACGATCCAGCACGGAGGGCCTCCTCCACCCGGCGCCGCGCGGTCGCGTCCTGGCCGGCGATGCACTTGGCGTAGACGCGGAGCAGGACATCCACGCTGTGCCCCGCCCACGCAGCAACCTGGGGCGCCGGAACGCCACCGTTGAGCCACGTGGACGCTGCCGCGTGCCGGAGGTCGTAGGGACGACGGGCGAGCGGCGAGGCGGCCTCCTCGGCGCTCAGCGCCACAGCCCGCGCAACCGCCCAGCGCCGGCCGTACAGGCTCTCCGAGAGCGGCCCACCCCGCACGCCCCGGAACAGTCGGCCATCCAGACCGGTCCCGTGGTCGTCGAGGTGCTGATGCAGCAGCGCAGTCAGCTCCGGGGGAGAGGGCACCACACGGATCTCCTCCGTGCCCCGGTGCTTCAACTGGCGAGGCTCCCGCCGGGTCCCGGACTCGCTCCACGAGCGCCCGGCCGAGGGCGCCGACGTGCTCAGGTACAGCTCGCCCCACCCCTTTGTCGGGAGCGACAGGGCGTCCTTCCGGAGGTCCACCGCCTCCCCGGGCCGGAGTGCGGCGTAGTACATGACCCCGAAGAACGCGACCATGCGCGCGCCGACCGGCTCTTGTGCTCGCACGGCGTCGAGCAGAGCACGAGCCTGCCCGTGATTGATCACCACCCGCGGGTTCACCGCCTGGGTGACCTTGAAGCGCGCCACTTGATCGACGCGGACCGGATTGCCGGACAGGTGTCCGAGCTCCACCGCGTACCCCACCGCGATTTCCGCGCACGGCTTGCAGATGTCGTCTCGGCGCGACCCGCAGGGGGACGGGGACGACGTCAACCCGGCCCCAGATCGCGGCCCCGCTACGTCGGGACCGTGACGGTTGGGCTGGCCCACCAGATCGCGGCCGCCGTCAAGTTCTTCCAGCTCGACGGTATCGATCCTTGACGTTGGAGGCGACGCCCTCGCCAACGGCGCGGACCCCGGGCTGCGCAACCCGCATGCCGATCAGCTGGCGCTCGCCGCATGCGTCCGAACCGGCATCCCGGCACGCCTGCCTGTTACCGGCGCCGGTCTCGATGGCGAGGTTCCCGCCGAGGTCGTGGAGAAGCTCCTGGCCCAGCTCGACGTGAAGTCCGAACCTGTTCTCGCTAACGCAGCCACTACCGTTGTCCGACACGTGTTCGACTGGCACCCGTCCGAGGCATCGGACTTCTTGCTGCCGCAGCGGCCGGACGGCCGGCGCGGCCGAGTCACCGTCCGCGATGCGGGGAACGACGTGGCGATGACCGGCGCCGCCACTGGTGTCTCCGCTGGTCGACGCCAGCCGAGCCGCCGACATCGCCCCGGCAGCACACCTGATCAAACCGAGTCACTCGGCGAAGCCGAGCAGTCATCCGCGGCCTCACGGGAATCTCGGGAATCGAATACGAGACCAAGAAGGCGGCCTGGATAGCCGACCGCTGGCCACAGGCGACAACCGCCGGCCTCTCAGGCACCGACCGCTTAGTCGGTATGCGCACGGCGCGGACTTCGTGAGCGTCGCCGGCTGTTGTAACTGCTTGGCGCGACCACACTGCCCGCGTTCGCCACCCTGAGCGACCTACTCGCGGCCGAACGCCGAGAACGCTATGAGCTGTCTTTGTACCGAACCTCCGACGTCACACAGGCAGCACGCCTGATCGCCGTCGAGCAGACGCTGAGTCGAAGACCGCGACTATGTATCCGGGTCATCCACGCACACAGTCACTTCATGCCGCCGCGAGCTAGGCCGTGTCGCGGCACGTCGTAGTCACGGTGACCAATGCAGGCTCGCTGCCGAAGTTGGTCACTTCCAACAACCCGTAGTTGCCAGCCAGGTCCGGCGCGATCCACCCAGTCCCGAACACGATGTCAGGGTCAGTGGTTGATCCGGTTGCCGACACGCCCTCGTCCCCGGGGTCGCAGTCACCGCCGCGAGCGACCGTTGTGCTCATAGCGGGCATGAGGAAGGTCCGCGCTCGCTCGTAGTTGGATACCACGGGTGGTGGCGGCTCGATCCGCACGCATCGCTTGATGTGGGTCACCCCCACCGCCGATGCGCGCTCGCACGCCCTTGGGGTGTCACCGGGTGCGACTGTCGGAACGAGCACGAGGGCACCAGCCGCCAGCAGGGATAAGATCATGTGACTTCACCTCTCTGTCGACCTCATGTCGGTCCTCTCGAATCTTTCGTTACAAGTGGCCTCTTTTCAGAGCCTGGAAGGTGACGTCTGCGCCATGTACAGAGCCTGATGTGTCGCACCGTCAAGAAATCTCGCGCCACCTCAGTTATTGTCGCGCATATGAGTTTCAGTCCTCGATCGGATTGCTCCGGCGGTAACCGTATGGATGCCGTCTCGCAGTCAGGTGTCAGGGGGCCCGCAATCCTTTTGTCGTGCTGTATAGCGCGGGTCGCGCGGTAACGCTGCTCGAACGGTCATGTCCAACAGGGCCAATCCCGGCCTCCCGCCCACGTTCACAAGGACGAGGAGCAGGAAGGCCGATCAGGCCCGAGCGTCAGGCATCAGGTGTCACTGGGACGTCAAGCATTAACCGGACCGGACACACACGCGTCACTGTTCTACTGCCGAAGCTGTCTCATGGGATCAAGGCGCCGCCTCCGGCTACGCCGGACCCGCTCGGCTCGCGCACTCCTGCCTCCGGCCCGTGCGCGGCCGGCGGGACCGCTGCGCCGGCGTCCGTCCACATCACGCGCCGCCATCGATCGCCCGAACGATCCGCCCCGACCGCCAGCAGCCGTGCGCCCCGACCGCGAACGCAACGCGCAGGCCACTTCACCTGACCGAACCAGTGCTCATCTCACGAAGCCGCAGGTGCTGCACCGTGCGCGACCTTGCGCGCCGGGTACCACGACTCCCCGACCGGCTCCCCGGCCATGTTCCAGCTCCACGACACCTCAGGCGCGATCCGCAAGAACACCCCCGGACCGATCATGCCGACCCGCTCCACCGGGCCCTCCGCAACGCCGTACACCCGCACACCGCGAGCGATGAACGGATCCAGGGACACCAGGTCGTCCACCACCAGCGCCACCCGGCGCTCCCCAGCGGCGACGTTGCGGAACTTCCGCGTCGCGAGCACCGACGACGGATCACCGCCACCCACCCAGAAGAACACCCCGTCGAACTCCACCGCGACAGGCACCACGTCCGGTTGCCCGTCCTCGCCCACCGTCGCCAACCGCCCCAACGAGTGCGAACGCAGGTACGCGACCTCGGCATCGTCGAACGTCATCCCGACCCACTCTCCTCAACCGTCTGCGACCAGTCGCGCCAGTCTGGCCGAGACACTGCACGAGCCGGGCTCCGCCCGCGCCCGACGCCGCTCCGGAGATCAGGGGAGGGGCACTTGGGGCGGCGACCTCCTCGCGGCGCGCCTGAAGGCAGCCAGACCGGCCGGTGAGGGGCAAGGCGGGCGTGCCCCGCCCCCCACCGCCCGGCCCGGCAGGGTTCCACCCGCGCCGCGAGTTCCACCTGCCACACCCCGGACACGCGGCCCCTGACCAGCGAGAAGCTGATCAGGCGCCGATCTCGTCCGTGCGCTCGCGCCTACTTCCGCACGCGGAACCGGAGCATCGTCACCGGGCCCGACCGGGTGGTGTCGATCGGCTCGAGGTCGATCCGGCCGAGTCCCGCAGCCGAGAACCGGACGCCGTCGCCGAGCAGCAGCGGCATGAGGTAGACGAGCACCTCGTCGACGAGCCCCCGCTGCAGGCACTGGGCGGCGAGATCGGCCCCGAGGATCTCCAGGTTCTTCCCGCCCGCGGCGGCGCGCGCGGTGGCGACGGCCTCCTCGACGTCGCAGGTGAGGTAGGTGACGCCCCGCTCCGGCTCGTCCGGCGGGCGGTGGGTCAGGACGAACAGCGGGCCGCCCTCGTAGTCGGCGCCGTCGGGCGACATCCGCTTGCCGACCTCGTGGGTGCGCCGACCGGCCAGCATCGCCCCGGTGGCCTGCATGACCTCCGGGAACAGGGTCTCGCTCCGGTACTCGAGGACCCAGTCCATCGTGTCGTCGGGACCGGAGATGAAGCCGTCCAACGACATCGCCCTGTTCACCACGACCTTGCCCGCATCCGCATCGCTCATGCCGGTACCGACCGGCCGGGCGTCCGGAACTCATCGGTGCCCGCGCGCTCCGCGGTGTTCGTCCGACTGGAGGTTGTCCCGGCGCCCCCGCCACGGCCACGCTGGCCCCTCGCACATCCGGCTCTGTGGCACGGGGGAGTGGACACCGATGTTGTTCTTCTTCAGCGTTCGCGTCGAGCACAGCGGAGTGACCTTCGACGAGCTGTGGGACGAGTGGGAGAAGGAGGTCGACGCGGCGCAGGGCGCGGTCTCGGCCGGCAAGATCAAGGAGATCTACAAGGTGAGCGGGCAGCGCCGCGTCGTGGGCATCCTGGACGTGGAGTCCCACGAGGAGCTGGACCGCATCGTGATGGCCGGGCTGCCGATGACCCACATGCTGGAGTTCGAGGAGATCGTCCCGGTGCGCGACTACGCGGGCTTCGCCGACGACGTGCGCAAGCGGTGGCAGCAGTAGCCGACAAGATCGACTTCAAGCGGGAGCTGCCCTGCTACCGCGCGGGTCGCACGCCGCAGGTCGTCGACGTCCCGGACCTGCAGTACCTCATGGTCGACGGCCACGGCGACCCGAACACGCCCGCCTACGCCGACGCGGTGTCGACGCTCTACCCCGTCGCCTACGGCCTGAAGGCGCTGAGCCGCGCGCGGCTCGGCCGCGACGCCGTCGTGATGCCGCTGGAGGGCCTGTGGTGGGCGGACGACATGAGCACGTTCACCACGGCCCGGGACAAGTCGCGGTGGGACTGGACCATGATGATCATGGCACCGCCGTGGACCACGGCGGCGATGGTCGCCGAGGTGGTCGAGCAGGTGGGTCGGAGGAAGCGGCCCCCGCGGCTCGACGACCTCCGCCTGGAGCCGCTGTCCGAGGGCCGCTGCGTCCAGGTGCTGCACGTCGGCACGTACGACGACGAGGCCGACCTCCTGCGCCACGTCCACGAGGAGTTCCTCCCCGCCCAGGGGCTCGCGATGACGGGCAAGCACCACGAGATCTACCTCGGCGACCCGCGCCGGGCCGACCCCGCGAAGCTCCGCACCATCCTGCGCCAGCCGGTGCTCGACACGCGGGCGGCCGACCGCCATGATCGGCCGCTCGACGTCCACGACGAGGAGCCACCGTGAGCCGGTACGAACGCGTCCAGGCGCACGACGGCGGGTCCTTCGACGCCTTCTGCGCCCTCCCGGACCGCGAGCGCGCGCCCGGTGTGCTGCTGTTCCAGGAGATCTTCGGCATCAACGACAACATCCGCGGGCTCGCCGAGCGGCTGGCCGCCGCCGGGTTCGTGGTGCTGGCGCCCGACGTGTTCTGGCGGATCGAGCCCCGGTTCGAGCGCAAGGACGAGTCGGGGCTGGACGAGTGCATGGCGATGGTGCAGCAGCTGGACTGGGGGCTGGCCGCGGCCGACCTGACGTCGACGTTCGCGCACCTGCTCGCCATGCCCGAGTGCGACGGGGCCGTCGGCGGCGTCGGGTTCTGCCTCGGCGGCACGCTGGCCTACGTCTTCGCGACGTCGTCGCGGGTCGAGGGTCGCGGGCCGGAGGCCGTCGTCTCCTACTACGGGTCCGGCATCCACGACATGCTCGACCGCGCCGGCTCGCTCGAGTGCCCGACGCTGTTCCACTACGGCGACCGCGACCCCTTCATCCCGGGCGAGCAGATCGCGGCGGTCGAGGCGGCGCTGGGCGGGCGCCCGGACGTCACCGTCCACCACTACGACGCCGGCCACGCCTTCTCCAACTGGGACGCGCCGTCGATGTACGCCGCCGACGCCGCCGAGCTGGCCTGGGGACGCACCCTCGACTTCTTCGGCACCCGGCTGCGCCGCTGACCTCAGCGGACGGGGGTACGGCGCGAGCGCGCCAGGCCCAGCGCGCCGACCGCCGCCGCGGCCAGCCCGACGACCACGGCGACGTAGCCGCCGACGATCCCGTAGCCGGTGCCGGGACCGCCCCCGGCGGCGGCCACGACGAGCCCGCCGAGCACGACGGCGACCGCGCCCGCGACGACGGCCGCGGCGGCTGCGCCGCGGCCGGAGCGGGTGAGGGACAGGACGCCGACGACGACGCCCGCCACCCCCAGCGCCCCGGCCACGAGGGACCACAGGCGCCCGGGGGTGAGCGACGACGTGCTGACGGCGGCGAGCAGGGGGTGGACGGACACGGGGGCTCCTCCTGGGCGAACGGCGCGAACGGGACGCCGCCGATCCTGTCTGCCGGCGCACCGCCCGTCGTCCTGCCGGGGGCGACGGTTCCGGCTGCCGCCGCCGCGGCAGGACCCCGGCGACTACCACGGCTGCGGTAGCCGGGAGATGCTCCGCGCGCAGGAGTCGCCCGGGGCGGCACCGGGCTAGCGTGCACGCATGGTGCGGACCGGCGTCGGCGACGCGGCGGTCGCGGTCGGCCTCACGGCGGTCCTGGTGGTCACCGAGCTGACCACCGACCGCGCCGGCCCCGGCCCCCTCGGCTGGGTGCTGCTCGTGGCCGGGGGCCTGTCGCTGGCGGCGCGCCGCCGGGCCCCGGTCGCCGTGCTGGCCGTGACCGGGGCGTCCGCCCTGGCCTGCCTGGCCCTCGGGTCCGCCGTGCCCGCCGTCGCCTTCCTCGTCGCGGTGTACGCGGCGGTGCGGGCCGGGCACCGCGTCGCCGCGGCGGTGGGGTCGGTGCTGCTGCTGGCCGCGTTCCCGCTCGCCCTGCTCGCCCCGCCGCACGGGCTCCCGGTGGGCGAGGCGCTCGTGCAGGCCCGCGACGTCCTCCCGCTGGCCTGGCTGGTCGCGGCCGCCGCGGCCGGGGAGGCGCTGCGCCAGGCCGAGCGCCGGGCGGACGAGGCCGAGCGCACCCGCGAGGAGACCGCGCGGCGCCGCGCCGACGAGGAGCGCCTGCACATCGCGCGGGAGCTGCACGACTCCCTCACCCACCAGATCTCGGTCATCACCGTGCAGGCCGAGGTCGCCGTCCACCTGGCCCGCAAGCGGGGCGAGGAGGTGCCCGACGCCCTGCTGGTGATCCGGGACGCCGGACGCGAGGCGAGCCGCGAGCTGCGCGCCACCCTGGAGGCCCTGCGCGACGACGAGCGCGACCCG
This sequence comes from Pseudonocardia broussonetiae, assembly GCF_013155125.1. Classification (NCBI taxonomy): domain Bacteria; kingdom Bacillati; phylum Actinomycetota; class Actinomycetes; order Pseudonocardiales; family Pseudonocardiaceae; genus Pseudonocardia; species Pseudonocardia broussonetiae. Next base: position 2,382,775 of record NZ_CP053564.1, read on the forward strand.
GCACGGGGGCTCGACGGCGTCCCGGACCTGGTGGAACGCGCGCGCACGGCGGGCCTGGACGCGACGCTGACCGTCGAGGGGTGCCGCCCCGACCTGCCGCCCGCCGTGGACCGGACGGCGTACCGGATCGTCCAGGAGTCGCTCACGAACATCGCACGGCACGCCGCCGCCGCGAGCGCCTCGGTCCGTATCGACTACCGGCCCGACGCCCTGGTCATCCGCGTCGACGACGACGGCACCGCCACGCCCGACCGCGAACCGGTGCCGGGCGTCGGGCTCCTCGGGATGCGCGAGCGCGTCACCGCCCTCGGGGGCCGGTTGCGGGCGGAGCCGCGCAGCGGGGGCGGCTTCACCGTGCACGCCGACCTCCCCGTGGCCGGGCCGTCGTGATCCGGGTCCTGCTGGTCGACGACCAGCCGCTCATCCGCAGCGGCTTCCGCGCGCTCCTCGACGCCGAGGACGACCTCGAGGTGGTGGCCGAGGCCGCCGACGGCGCCGCGGGGCTGGAGCTGGCCCGGCGGCACCTGCCCGACGTCGCGCTCGTCGACGTCCGGATGCCGGTGCTGGACGGCATCGAGCTCACCCGGCGCATCGCCGCGGACCCGGCGCTGGCCGCGGTGCACGTGGTCGTCCTGACCAACTACGGCCTGGACCCCTACGTCGTCGACGCCCTGCGCGCCGGCGCGGCCGGGTTCCTCGTCAAGGACGTCCAGCCCGAGGACTTCCTGCACGCCGTGCGCGTCGCCGCGCGCGGGGACGCGCTGCTGGCCCCGTCGATCACCCGCCGGCTGATCGACCGGTTCCTCGCCGACCCGCCCGGCCCCGCCACCGGGCTCGACGCGCTCACCCACCGCGAGCGCGAGGCCGTCGCCCTCGTCGCCCGCGGCCTGTCCAACGACGAGATCGCCCACCGCATGGTGATCAGCCCGCTGACCGCGAAGACCCACGTCAACCGGGCCATGACCAAGCTGCACGCCCGTGACCGCGCCCAGCTCGTCGTCCTGGCCTACGAGTCCGGGCTGGTGGTGCGGCGCGGGCGCTGACCGGTCAGCGGAAGTCGTTCTCCGCCAGCACGACCACCCACGCCCGGCGCTCGCAGATCAGCCCGTCGCGCATCACGAAGACCTCGGCCATCGACATCTCCTGCACCGACCCGTCGTCGCGCCCGACGTTGCCGGTCAGCTCGGCCATCACCGTGTCGCCCTCCTCCACCATCCGGACGACCCGCAGGTCCGGCTTCCCGGTGAACCCGTCGCCGTCGATCGCGGCGTCGTAGGCCTCCTTGCCCTGCAGGTGGAAGGCGCCGTACACGGTCCAGCGGATGTCGTCGGTGAGGCAGCCGAGGATCTGCGCGTGGTCCATGCGGCGGAACCCCTCGAGGTAGCGCTCGACGGTGTCCTTGTTGCGGCTGTGCGTCATGCCGGGACCGACCGCCCGGGCGCCCGGAACTCATCGCGCGGGGCCGGCGCCCCGCTCGGCGCCCCCTCGGCGGTCGGGTGTCACTGGGCGGTCCTCCACATCTGCGCCGCGGTCGCGTTGCAGGTCCACTGCTGGATGCGGGCGCCGTTGTGGACCGCGCCGGCGTTGACGTCGAGGCACTTGCCGCTGTTGAGGTTGACCAGGGGCAGGTGGACACCGTTGTGCGGGGAGCCCCAGTACCAGTACTGGTGGGTGTCGGCGGAGCAGCCGTACTGGTCGACCTGCGCCCCGTTGGCCGTGGAGTTGTCGCGCACCTGCAGGCACAGGTACGGGGCCTCCTTGTTGATGATCTGGAAGAACGGCCTGCCCTGGGGGGTGGTGCCGACCCGGCGCAGGGCGAACCGCTGGTTGGCCGAGCCGTAGCACTGCCAGAGCTGGGCGCGGGCGCCGTAGTCGGCGTCCTCGGTCCGGATGTCGACGCACTTGGTGCTGCCGAGTCCGACGAGCGTGTACCAGGTGATGTCCTGGGCTGCGGCGGTCGCGGGGACCGCGGTCGTGCCGATCAGGGCAGCCAGCGCGAGTCCGGCGGCGGCCAGGACGCGAGCGATCGTGGTGAGGGGCATGGGGTCGTCCGTTCCGGTGGTGGGTTGTTGCGGCGAAGCATCGCCACCGGTCGTTCCTGGAACGTTCCTCACCGCTCATCCCCGGTGCTCCGGCGTGCTCCCGACCACCACCGTCGCCTCCCGCTCCCCGTCGACGACGACCCGCGCGGCCATCCCGTGGCGCTCCACCGCCGCCCGGGTGAGCGGGGCCTGGCGCGTGCTCGTCTCGATCAGCAGGTGCCCGCCGGGGGCGAGCCAGCGCGGGGCCGCGGCGGCCACCCGCTGCTGGACGCCGGTGCCGTCCGGCCCGCCGTCGAGCGCCGCCCGCGCCTCGAACAGGCGCGCCTCGGCCGGCATGAGGTCGATCTCGCGGGTCGGCACGTAGGGGGCGTTGGCGACGAGGACGTCGACGCGCCCGTGCAGCCGGGCGGGCAGCGGGGCGTCGAGGTCGCCCACGTGGACGTGCCCGCCGGGGAGGTTGCGCCGGGCCAGCGCGACGGCGGCCGGGTCGACGTCGGCGGCGTGCACCTCGGCGTTCGGCACGGCCGCGAGCACGGCCGCGGCGACGGCGCCGGTGCCGCAGCAGAGGTCGACGACCACCGCGCCCGGGCCGCTCAGCGCGACGGCCCGCTCGGCCAGGAACTCCGTGCGCACCCGTGGCACGAACACCCCGGGCCCGACGGCGATCCGCAGCCCGCAGAACTCCGCGTACCCGACGACGTACTCCAGCGGCTCGCCCGCCACGCGGCGCGCGACCAGTGCGTCGAGCCCGGCCGGGGTGGCGGCCGCGCCCCGCAGCAGCCGCGCCTCGTCCTCGGCGAACACGCACCCCGCCGCCCGCAGCCGGTCCACCAGGGCGTCGGTCACCACAGGAGGATCACCACGGCGGGAGTCACGCCGCCGCCACGCTCTCCACCGCCGCCTCCAGCGACGCGTACCCGATGCGGGTGGCGAGCTCGACGCGCCGGCGGTCGATCGTGAGGCCGTGGACGCCGACGTCGCTCAGCGGCAGCACCGCGCGCAGGTGCACGCCGCTGCGGGACGGGTGCCCGGCGTCGTCGAGCACGGCCAGCGCGGGCCCGTGCCGCACGCTCTCCTGGGTCATCGCGCCGAGCCCGGGGGCGAACCGGTCGAGCGCGCGGGCCCAGCGCGCCGGCCCGGCGCCCGGGTCGCCCGCCCGGAGCTCGGGCAGGGTGCGGTTGAGCAGGGCGAGGACGTGCGTGGAGCCGTCGCGCAGGGCCCGGAGCACGGGCAGCGGCTCCGCCACCGACCCGTCGATCCAGCGGCGCCCGTGCAGCGCGACGGCGGGCCCGGCCAGCACCGGGATGGCCGCGGTGGCGCGCAGGGCGAGGCGCCACTCCTCGACGGTGGCGGGCTCCAGGACGTGCGGGGTCAGGTCGTCGGCCGCGGTGGCGATGACCCGCAGCGGCACGGGGGAGTCGCGCAGGTCCTCCCAGGACATCGGCTTGGCGATGGTGAGGATGTGGTCGAGCAGGTGGTCCAGCGACACCACCGGGCGGCGGGTGCCCAGCCGGCGCGGGTCGACGAACGCCCGGCACGCCATGTCCTCGAAGAAGATGTGCGCGGCGCCGCGGCCGTCGCCGAGCAGCAGCGCGCCGCCGATGTAGGCGCCCGCCGAGCTGCCGTAGACGACGTCGAAGCAGTGGCCGAGCCCGGCGTCGTCGAGGGCGTGCGCCATCCCGCCCGCGTAGGCGCCGCGCATCCCCCCGCCGCTGACGACGAGCGCGATGCGGTGGCCGTCGTCGCGCCGGCCGGAGTCGCGGCGGTGGACGAGCGCGCGGAGCACCTCGTCGTCGCCGGGGAGGGGGAGCACCTCCGCATCATCTCCGGACGGCCCCGGGTCAGACCAGCACCCCCGGGTTGAGGACCCCGCGCGGGTCGAGCACGGCCTTCACCGCGCGCAGCGACGCGGCGAACAGGTCGGGCCGCTGCCGGTCGTAGCCGGGGCGGTGGTCGCGGCCGACGGCGTGGTGGTGGGTGATGGTCGCGCGGTGCCGCCCCAGCACCTCGGTCGCCGCCGCGCGGATCTCGTCCCACGCCCCGAGCTGCATCCCGGGGCGCCCGCCGGCGAGCACCGTGAAGTAGGGCGCGGGCCCGTCGGGGTAGAGGTGGGTGAGGCGGCAGTTGACGATCCCGTCGACGCCGCAGACCTCGCGCGCCGCGGCCCCGACCTCCGTGCGCACGGCCTCGACCAGCACGTCCGCGGTGTCCCAGGTGCACGCCGTCTCGAACGTCTCGACGATCGCGCCGCAGCGGGCGAGGCCGTCGCGCAGGTAGGGCATCCGCAGGAACGCCGAGCGCCACGAGGCGACCGCGCCGTCGCGGCCGTCCGTGCACTCCTCCGCCACCCCGCCGTGGGCCAGGGCGATCTCCAGCGGGCCGGCGACGTCGACGGGCCCGTGCGCCGACTCCGCCCCCAGCACGAGCACCGCGTGCCCGCCGGACGCGGCGCCGGAGAAGTGGGCCTCGCCGTGGTCGAGCAGCCGGCAGTTCGCCAGCGTGACGCCGGACTGCGCGATCTCCCGGACGGCCGCCAGCGCGTCGGGGAACCGGACGAACCGCACCGCCGCCGACGCCCGGTGCTCCGGGCGGCGCTGCACCCGCAGCCACGCCTCGGTGATCACCCCGAGCGCGCCCTCCGAGCCGAGGAACAGCCGGTCGGGCGAGGGCCCCGCCCCCGACGCGGGCAGCCGCCACGACTCCGACACCCCGACCGGGGTGACGACCCGCAGCGACTCCACGACGTCGTCGACGTGCGTGGGCCCCATCGCGTAGTGCCCGCCGGAGCGGGTGGCGAGCCAGCCGCCGACGGTGGAGAACTCGAAGCTCTGCGGGAAGTGGCGCAGGGTCAGCCCGTGCGGGCGGAGCTGGTCCTCCAGGCCCGGCCCGAGCGTGCCGCCCTGCACGCGGGCGGCGCGGCTGGTGGCGTCGACCTCCAGGACGCGGTCGAGCCGGGTGAGGTCGAGCGAGACCCACGGGCCCTCGCCGCGGTACTCGGTGCCGCCGACGACCGAGCTGCCGCCGCCGTAGGGCACGACGGCGACGCCCGCGTCCCCGGCCCAGTCCAGCACCGCGGCGACGTCGTCCTCGGTCCGCGGGAGCACCACGACGTCGGGGGCGCCGGACAGGTCGCCGTCCAGGGCGCGGACGACGTCGCGGAAGGCCTTGCCGTAGGTGTGCCCGGCCCGGACGGCGGGCTCCGCGGTGCACAGACCGGCGAGCGCGGCGGGCGGGGCGGCCCGCGGCGCGCGCAGCTCGGGCACCTCCGGGACCGGCACCGGGTCCGTCGCGCACCCCGGCAACCCGGCCGCCAGCGCCGAGCACGCCTCGTCGGCCATGGCCTCGCCGGTCCAGCCCCATCCCCACCACGACCGCGTCCGCTGCTCCATCCGGCCCAGCATGCCCGTTCGGGTGTCTCCGCCGCGCGCCGCCTCCGCGCAGCCCGTCGGCGCGGTGAGTATCGGCCCCTGACCACTGCCGACCGCGCCGCGGAGGACCGATGGACCACATCACCGCGCGGCTCCGCTCCGCCCTGTGCCGCGCGGAGCACCTCGACGAGCGCGCGCTGGCCGAGCTCGGCCTGCCGGTGCGGCACTACGCGATGCTCGAGCTGCTCGCCGACGGGCCCGTCGCGCGCCAGCACGAGCTCGGCGCCGCCATCGGTCTGGACCGCACCACCACCGCGGCGCTGCTGCGCCGCCTCGACGACCGCGGCCTCGTCCGCCGCACCCCGATGCCCGGCAACGGCCGCGTGCTCGTCCTGGAGCTGACGCCCGCCGGGTCGGCCCTGCGCGCCGCCGCGGCCCAGCGCCTGCGCGACTGCGAGCAGCGGCTGCTCGCCCCGCTCACCCCCGAGGAGCGCACGCAGCTCCGCCGCACCCTCGACCGCCTGCTGGAGGTGGCCTCGTGAAGCACCGCACCCTGGCCGCGGTGCTCGCCGCCGCGCTCGCCGCCCCGCTGACCGCCGCCGCGGCCCCCGACCCCGGCCCGCCGCCGCTGCGGGTCGCGCCGGACGGCCGCTCCTTCACCGCGGGCGGGGCGCCGTTCCTGTGGCTCGGCGACACCGCGTGGGGCCTGCTCGCGACCGCCGACCCGGCCGAGGTGCGCCGCTACCTCGACGTCCGCGCCGCGCAGGGCTTCACCGTCGTGCAGACCGCAGTCCCGGACGGCGGCGACTGGAGCCGCGTCGACGCCGCGGTCGCCGAGGCCGCCCGGCGCGGCCTGCACGTCGCCGTCACCCCCGCGCTGCCCGCCGCGGCCGACGCGGCGTCGCTCGGGCGGTTCCTGGGCGCCCGCTACGGCGACCGGGTCGTCTGGGTGCTCGGCGACGGCACCGACGACGACGCCGCGACCTGGTCGGCGCTGGGCGAGGGCATCGCGGCCGGTGCCGTCGACGACCCGCTGATGACGTTCGAGCCGGGCCCCGGCCGGTCCTCGGCCGACGTCGTCGGCGACGCCGCGTGGCTGTCGTTCGCGCTGGTCCGCGGCGACGCGTGCGAGGACGCGGTGGACCGGGTGGGCGGCATGCTCGCCCGCCCCTTCCTCGACGCCCGCCCGGCGCAGGAGGACGCCCCCGCCTGCGCCGGATCGGGCTCGGCCACCACCGCGCTCGACGTCCGCCGCAGCGCCTACGCCGACGTCTTCGCCGGCGCGGCCGGCCACACCTACGGCCACCACGACGCCTGGGCCCCGGACGCCGCCGTCCGCGCCGCGGCGCTGGTGGACGAGGGCGCGATGCAGATGGCGCACCTGCGGGCCCTCACCGACTCGCGCGGCGCCCGCACCCCCGCTCCCGAACTGCTGGCCGACGGCACGGCCGGGGTGCTGCGCGCCCCCGACCACCTGATGGCGCACGTCCCCGCGGGGGAGGGCATCGCGCTCGACACCACCGCCCTGCCCGGCGAGGCGCTGCACGGCTGGTGGTTCGACCCCCGCACGGGCGTCCCGACCGACGCGGGGACGGTGCCCCGCTCGCCGTCGGCGTCGTTCTTCCCGCCGGTCACCGGCCCGGACGACGCCGGGCTCGACTGGGTGCTCGTGGTCGACGACGCCGCAGCCGGGCTGGCCCCGCCCGGGAATCAGTAGGGTGGCGGTGTGGCCGAACTGAAGGTGGAAGCCGAGCCGGCGGAGGTCGGGTTCGACCCGCAGCGGCTCGCCCGGATCGACGAGCACTTCGCCCGCTACGTCGACGACGGCCGGCTCGCCGGCTGGACCGTCGCCGTCGCCCGCCGCGACCGGGTGGTGCACGTGAGCCACCACGGGCTCGCCGACGTCGAGGCCGGGCGCCCCGTCGGCGACGACACGCTGTGGCGGATCTACTCGATGACCAAGCCGATCACCTCGGTGGCCGTGCTGATGCTCCACGAGCGCGGCCTGCTGGCGCTCACCGACCCGGTGGCGCAGTACCTGCCCGCGTTCGCCGACCTGCGCGTCTACCGCAGCGGGTCCGCCGCCAACCCCGGCACCGCGCCGGCCGCCGAGCCGATGCGGGTCTGGCACCTGCTCACCCACACCGCCGGGCTCACCTACGGCTTCCACCACGCGCACCCCGTCGACGAGATGTACCGCAGCCGCGGCTTCGAGTTCGGCGTGCCCGCCGGCATGGACCTGGCCACCGCCTGCGACACCTGGGCCCGCATCCCGCTCGTGCACCAGCCCGGCGCGGAGTGGAACTACTCGGTGGCCACCGACGTGCTGGGCCGGCTCGTCGAGGTGGTGTCGGGGAAGGCGCTGGACGCGTTCCTCGCCGAGGAGGTCCTCGGTCCGCTGGACATGACCGACACCGGCTTCGGCGCGGCCGACCCCGAGCGCCTCGCCGCGCTGTACGTCCCGAAGCCCGGCGGCGGCCTGCACCGCAACGACCGCATGGGCGACGCCGCGCTGCGCGAGCCGACCTTCCTCTCCGGCGGCGGCGGGCTGGTCTCCACCGCGGCCGACTACCACCGCTTCTGCCGCATGCTCCTGCGCGGCGGCGAGCTCGACGGCGCCCGCCTGCTGGGCCCGCGCACCCTGGCCTACGCCACCCGCAACCACCTGCCCGGCGACCAGGACCTCGCGTCGTTCGGGCGTCCGATCTTCGCGGAGTCCAACTTCGACGGCGTCGGCTTCGGCCTCGGCTTCTCGGTGGTCGTCGACGCCACCGCGGGCAAGGCCCTCACCAGCGACGGCGAGTACGCCTGGGGCGGGCTGGCCAGCACCGCCTTCTACGTCGACCCCGTCGAGGAGATCACCGCGATGTTCTTCACGCAGCTCATGCCGTCGAGCACGTACCCGATCCGTCCGCAGCTGCGGACGCTGGTGACCCAGGCGCTGGTGGACTGATGTCGAACGCGCTCGCCTTCGTCGTCCGGGTGGCGGTCGTCGCCGTCAGCCTGTGGGTGGCCACGCTGATCGTGCCGGGGATCGACGTCGCCGCGGGCGGCACCGTGAGCCAGGCGCTCACCCTCGTCGGCGTCGCGCTGATCTTCGGTCTGGTCAACGCGGTGCTCAAACCGCTGATCAAGGTGGTGGGCTGCCCGTTCTACGTGCTGACGCTGGGCCTGTTCGGGCTCGTCGTCAACGCGCTGCTGTTCCTGCTCGTCGGGTTCGTGGCCGACGGGCTGGGCCTGCCGTTCACCGTCGGAGGGTTCGGGGCGGCGTTCGTCGGGGCGATCGTGGTGGCCGTGGTCGGGTTCGTGCTGCACGTCGTCATCCCCGACCGGATCGACCAGCGCTAGATCGGCCAGCGCTCCTGGCGGTGCGCGCCGTCCCAGAACATCCACTCGTAGCGCGCGGTCGTGGCGAAGTGCCGCCGCATGCGGGCGAGGTCGGGCTCCGACAGCGCCGCGGCGGTGCGGTCGGTCTCGGCCAGCACGGCGTCGACGACGCCCTGGAAGTCCTCGCCCCCGTACATCGCGATCCAGCGCGCGTAGAGCGGGTCGGGCGAGCCCGCCTCCAGCAGCGTCGCGCCGACGCGGGCGTAGATCCAGTAGCAGGGCAGGACCGCGCCGACGGCGTCGGCGTAGGAGCCGCCGTGCGCCGTGGCGAGCAGGTAGCTGAGGTAGGCCTGGGTGGCCGGGGCGACCTCGTCGTCGAGGGTGCCGAGCTCGTCGAGCAGCGACGCGTGCAGGTCCCGCTCGGCCGCGATCGCGCCCGCCGCGTGCTGGGCGAACATCACCGTCGCGGACTCGTCGGGGGCCTTCGCGGCGCACACGGCGAGCGCCTTGGCGTAGCCGCGCAGGTAGTGCGCGTCCTGCACGACGTAGTGCCGGAAGGCCTCCCGCGGCAGCGTGCCGTCGGTGAGCCCGGTGAGGAACGGGTGGGCGAGGATCGCCTCGTAGACACCGGTGATGTCGGACCAGAGCACGTCGCGGGGAGCCACGAAGATCAGGTTAGCGCTCGGTCACGGCGCCCGTACGAACTGTGCGCGGAGGGTGAGACGTCGGTCACTCTTCGGGTACGATGGCGCCGGGACCCGGTTCTGCGGGCCCACTATGGGAAGCCCCATCAGGGTGGCCGCTCAATGGTGAGAGCCCCGCTACGCACGCGGAGGTGAGTCGGAATGAGCCCCGTACCCATGGATCATCACGAGAAGATGCGGCTGCGCGCAGCCGCGTTCCGGGTGACCCGTCTGTACCCCGGCCCCGTCGGTGAGGTGCTCTCGCGGGAGCTGCTCACCTGGGAGGAGTTCGGCTACCGCCTCGGCGGCGGCCAGCTCGTCATGCGGCTGGTCGACCACGTCCTGAAGACGCCGCTGGGCCAGGCCGAAGCAGCCTGAGCGGCCGGGCGTCACCGCCCGAACGTCGCCGTCACGGTGGCGTTCTCGGTGGCCGGCGCGCCGTCGAACAGGCCGCCCACGGCCCCCGCGACGACCAGCAGGGCCGCGAGCGTGACGGCCGTGCCCAGCCGGCCCGCGACGTCGACCGCACGCAGGGCGCGGTCGCGCGGGGTGGCGGTGCGGTGGTGGCGTCCCGTGGCCGGGGGTGCGGTCTGGAGCGGAGCGGACATGGCGGCACCGTTTTCGATCAGCGGGACGAGGAGGATGTCCGGGCCGGTGCGCGCGTGCCGGGTGTCCGTACGCACCGCATATCGCCCTCGCCCCGCTGTTCGTTAGCTCCCTGTCACCCGTTCGTGTCTTTCTGCAACCGTTCCCGCAGCTCGCGCTTGAGGACCTTGCCCGCCGCCGACACCGGGATGGCGTCGACGAGGTGCAGCTCGCGCAGCCGCTTGTACGGCGTGACCTGCGCGTTGACCGCCTCCATCAGCGCCTCGGGGTCGGCGCCGGGCGCCACGACGAACGCCACCGGCAGCTCCCCGACCTCCGGGTCCGGCCGCCCGACCACCGCCGCCCCCGCGACGCCGGGCTGCGCGTGCAGGATCTCCTCCAGGTCGCGCGGGTACACGTTGTAGCCCTTGTAGAGCAGCATGTCCTTCTTGCGGTCGACGATCGAGAGGTAGCCGTCCTCGTCGAGGACGCCGATGTCGCCGGTGCGCAGCCAGCCGTCGACGAGCACGGCCTCGTTGTCCTCGGGCCGGTCCTTGTAGCCGGTCATCACCTGCGGCCCGCGGATCACGACCTCACCCGGCTCCCCGGTGGGCAGCGCGGTCATGTCGGTGCCGGCCGGGTCGACGATCCGCACCTCGGTGTCGGCGACCGGCGGGCCGACCGTGCCGGGCTTGCGCACCGCCGAGCGCGCGGCCGGGCCGATCGTGGCGCCCATCGTGACCTCGGTGAGCCCGTACCCCTCGGTGATGACGACGTCCTCGCCGAGCCGGCGCTGCAGCCCCTGGATCATCTCGACGGGCAGCGGGGCCGCGCCCGAGGACAGGCCGCGGATGGTGGAGAGGTCACGCGTGGCGAAGTCGGGGTGGCGCAGCAGCGCGCCGTAGACCGGCGGTGCGCCGCTCATGCCCGTGATGCCGAAGCGCTCGGCGTCGGCGAGGTAGGCGCCGGGGTCGAAGCGCTCGTGGAGCACGGTCGTGGCGCCGGTGGCGGTGGGGACGTTGAGCCCGCCGATCGTGCCCATCGCGTGGAACCACGGCGCCAGCCCGATCGCGACGCCCGTGCCCAGCCGCGTCGGGAACTCCTCGGGGGAGCCGACCTGGTCGAGGACGATGCCGCCCTCGTCGTCGAGGGTCGGGACGCTGCCGGTGCCGCCGCACGCGTACTGCAGCACGTTGACCACGACGTTGCGGTGCGGCAGCTGCACGCCCTTCGACCGGCCCGTCGTGCCGCCGGTGTAGGCGAGGTGGGCCAGGTCGCGGTGGACGTCGATCTCGACGGCCGGCGGCGCGGTCGGGGCGTCGGCGTGGAACTCCTCGAAGTCGCGGGCGTCGCCGAGCGAGCCGTCGAGGGTGAGCCGGTGCGCCGGGTCGACGGCCTGCTCGCGGTCGGTGACGAGCACGAGCCGGATCGCGGTCCGGTCGCGCACCGCGGCCAGCGCGGGCGCGGCCGGGGCCCACGTGACGGCGGCGACGGCGCCGCAGTCGGCGAGCTGCGCGGCCAGGTCGGGCGGGGGCAGCAACGGGTTCGTGGGGGAGAACGTGGCGCCCGCCAGCAGGATCCCGTAGTAGGCGACGGCGTACTGGGGGCAGTTGGGCAGGTGGATCGCGACGACGTCGCCGCGCCCGATCCCGGCGCCGTGCAGGGCGTTGGCGAAGGCCCCCGCGCGGGAGTGCAGCTCGGCGTAGGTGAGCTCGCGGCCCGCGAAGTGCAGCGCGGTGCGGTCGCCGTAGCGCCGGGCCGAGCCCGCGAGCAGCGCGTCGACCGGGACCTCGGGGTAGTCCAGCGTGGTCATCGGACGCTCACGGGCATGCTCTTGATCCCGTTGATGAACATCGACTGGAGGCGGCGAGGCTCGGCGGTGGCGTGGATGTCGGGCACGCGCGTGAGCAGCTCGCGGAACATCACCGCCATCTCCCGGCGCGCGAGGTGGGCGCCCAGGCAGAAGTGCGGCCCGGCCCCGCCGAAGCCGACGTGCGGGTTGGGGGAGCGCCGGACGTCGAACGCGTCCGGGTCGGTGAAGTGCGCGGGGTCGCGGTTGGCCGCCCAGTAGAAGAGCAGCACCTTGTCGCCCTCCGACATCGCCTGCCCGCCCAGCACGGCGTCGACGGCCAGGGTGCGCCGCATGTAGATCACCGGCGACGCCCAGCGGACGATCTCCTCGACCGCGGTCGGCGTGACGGCGTCGAGGTCGTCGAGCCAGATCCGGCGCTGCTCGGGGTGGTCGGTGAGCAGCTTGAGGCCCCAGCTGATCGCGTTGCGGGTGGTCTCGTTGCCGGCGACGACGAGCAGGATGAAGAAGCTCGCCAGCTCGTCGGGGGTGAGGCGCTCGCCGTCGATCTCGGCGTTGACGAGCGCGGACGTCACGTCGTCGGTCGGGTTCTGCTCGCGGTGGCGGCCCAGGTCGCGCATGAGCTCGGCGAGCGCGTTGCCCGCCTCCAGCAGCGCCACGATGATGTTCTCGGCGTCCGGGACGTACTCCGGGTCGCTCGCGCCGAGGATGACGTTCGACTTCTGGAACACGAAGTCGTACTGGCTCTCCGGCACGCCCATCATGTCGCAGACGATCTTGAGCGGCAGCCGTGCGGAGATCGCGGTGACGGCGTCGACCTCACCGGCGTCGACGATGTCGTCGACGATCGCGGTGGCGGTGGCCTGCACCTCGTCGGTGAGCGCGGCCAGGCGCCTCGGGGTGAACCCGCGGGAGACGATCCGGCGCAGGCGCGCGTGCCGCGGGTCGTCGGTGTTGATCATCGAGCCGTAGAACTCGAGGAACTCCGGCGGCATGTCGGCGATGCTCGTCGCGCCCGGACCGGAGGTGAACACCTTCGCGTTGCGGCTCGCCTCCACGAGGTCGTCGAGGCGGGTCAGCGCCCAGTAGCCGGCGCCCTGGGGCAGGAACGCGAACTGCGGCTCCTCGAAGAACGGCACCGGCTCCCGCTCCCGCAGCGCCGCGAAGGCGGCGGCCCGCTCGGCGACGGGAGCGGTCCAGAAGCGCTCGACATCGGACAGGTTCGGCCGGGTGGTCCAGGTCGTGCTCGACGTCATCGGCGCGCCTCCTCGTGAGTCGGGTCACCTCACCCTAGGGACGCGCGGGCGGCGATCAAGGGGCCCCGCGGGCCTGTCGCGGGCCCGTGCGGGCCAGCCGCGCTCAGACCGGGAGGCGCGGGCCGAGCAGCCCCCGGGCGTAGGCGACGCTGACCGCCTCCGTGCGGCTGGTGACGCCGAGCTTGGCCATCACCCGGGACAGGTGGACGCTCACCGTCTTCTCGCTGATGAACAGCGCGGCGCCGATCCGGCGGTTGGTGCCGCCCAGGGCCACCTGCTCCAGCACCGACCGCTCCCGGGGGGTGAGGACGTCGCCCGCGGGGGCGGGCGCGCCCGCGGGCGTGACGCCCGCCCGGGCGGCCAGCGCCCCGACGGCGTCGAGCAGCGGGGCGGCGCGCAGGGCGGTGGCCGTGCGGTGCGCGGCGGCGAGGTCGTCGGCCGCGCCGGGCGCGCCGGTGGCGAGCCGGGCCTCGGCGCGGAGCAGGGCGGCGCAGGCGCCGCGGTAGCCGAGCCCCGCCCGGACGACCGCCTCGGAGCCGCCGTCGACCTCGTAGCCGAACGCGGCGACGACGCCGTCCCACGCCGACGGGTCGGGCCCGGTGAGGCGGGTGAGCTCGGCGCGGGCGCGCAGCAGCCAGGCCCGGCCCTCGGGACCCATCTCGGTGCCGCGCGGCAGCCCGCGCCGGGCCGTCTCCTCCGCGACGCCGACCAGCAGCCGCGCCGCGTCCCGGGCCTCGCCGGCGTCGGCGCCCGCCGCGGCCCGCTGGGCGTGCGCGGCTACCCCGATCGCCGCCAGCGCGATGGCGCCGAACTGGAACGGCTCGATGGCGTCGAGCGCGGCCCGCGCCGCGGCCGCCCGGGCGACCGCCTCGTCGGGCTCGCCCCGCCACAGCGCCGACTCGGTGGCCGCGACGCCGAGGAACGTCACCGCCTGCACGTTCTCCGGGGGGCGGCGGCCGAGCTCGGCGTGGCGGCGCTCGACGACGTCGAACCGGCCGCGGGCCGCGGCCACGAGCAGCCCGGCGCCGACGAGGCGCGCCGAGACGCTGGCCGGCACCGCCGCCCCGGCGAGGTCGGCGGCGGTCTCGGCGGCGTCCCAGTCTCCCGCGAGGAACCGGGCCACGACGTGGGCGACCCGGACGTCGAGCCCGGGCATGCTCCAGCGCAGGCCGGTGGCCGCGGCCCGCCCCTCGCCCTCGGCGAGCTCGGCGGCGGCCGCGGTGAACCGGCACTCCTCCAGCAGCGAGAAGCCGACGGCGGAGTAGGTGCGCAGCTCGGCCCCGAGGTCGCCGGCGCGGCGGGCCAGCGAGCGCGCGGCGGCCAGCCGCTCCCGGGCCTGCTCGGGCCGGCCGGAGTAGGCCTCGCAGCCCGCGATGGTGGCGAGCGCGTCGGCCGCGGCGGCCTGCGCGGCGTCGTCGTCGGGCAGCGCGGCCGCGACCTCCAGCGCCTGCTCGCCGCAGCGCACCGACGCCGGGAAGTCGTCGACCCGGTAGTGCGCGCGGGCCAGCACCGCGTGGCACCAGGCCAGCTCGCCCGACGGCGGCCCGCCCGCGAGCACGGCCAGCGACTGCTCCGCGGCGGCGCGGGCCTCGCGCAGGTCGTCGCCGCGGTCGACGAGCCGCATCGCGTACTTCAGGCGCGTCTTCGCCGTGAGCACCGGATCGCCGCGGCGCTCGGCGATCTCCAGCGCGCGCCGGCCCAGCGCCGAGCCGCGCTCGGGGTCGCCCGTGGCGCTCGCCGCCCAGGCCGCCATCCGCGTGACCTCGTGCTCGGCCGTCCCGGCCACCTCCTCGGCGCCGGGCACCGCCGACCACAGCTCGAGCGCGCGCTCGGCGTGCAGCAGCAGCTCGGCCGGGGCCTCCTGCTCGTCGGCCTCGCGCGCGGCCCGGACCGACGCGGCGAGCGCGGTGGGCAGGTCGTGCGCGGCCAGCGCGTGGTGGGCGAGCAGCGCGGCCCGGCCGGGCTCGTCGGGCGCGGAGGGGTCGGCCAGCAGCGCGGCGAACGCGGCGTGCAGGCGGCTGCGCTCGCCGGGCAGCAGGTCGTGGTGGATGGCCTCGCGCAGCAGGGCGTGGCGGAAGGCGTAGCCGTCGGTGCCCGGCGCCGAGGTCGTCTCGTCGGTGACCAGCACGTGGTGGTGCACGGCCTCGCGCAGCCCGAGCTCCAGCTCGTCGACGTCGAGTCCGGCGACGGCGGCGAGCTGGTCGTGGCGCACGCGCCGCCCGCCGACCGACGCCACCCGCAGCAGCCGCTGCGTGGTCGGGCTGAGGCTCTCGACCCGGGCCAGCAGCACCTCGACGAGGCTGTGCGGCAGCCCGTCGGAGCAGGCGGAGACGAGCTCCTCGGCGAAGAACGCGTTGCCCTCGCTGCGCCGGGCGACGCTGTGCAGCAGCGGCGGCGCGAGCGACCCGTCGGCGAGCAGGCGCACCAGCGACAGCGCGTCGTCGGGGCCGAGCGGGCCCAGCTCCAGCCGCTCGACGGCCGGCAGCCGCACCAGCTCGGAGAGCACGGGCCGCAGCGGGTGGCGGCGGTGCAGGTCGTCGGAGCGGTAGGTGGCCAGCACGACCAGGCGCTGCGCGTCGAGCCGGGACAGCAGGAAGACGAGCAGGTCGCGGCTGGAGCGGTCGGCCCAGTGCAGGTCCTCGACGACGACGAGCGCGGGCCGCTCGGCGGTGAGCTCGTCGAGCACCGACAGCACGGCGTCGAACACGCGGAGCTGGCCCAGTGCGCGGTCGCCGCCCGGCTCGCCCCGGGGCGGGCCGTCGGGCAGCAGGTGGCGCAGCGCCTCGTGCCCGGCGACCAGCTCGCGCGGCAGCGACCCCACGATCTCGGCGAACGGGAGGTAGGGCAGCGCGGCCTCGGCGGTGTCGAGGCAGCGCCCGGTGAGCACGGTGAAGCCGGACGCGGTGGCCCGGGCCGCCGCCTCGGCCACGAGCCGCGACTTGCCGACGCCCGCCTCGCCCGACAGCAGCACCCCGGCCGGGGTGCCCGCGGCGGCGCGCCCGAGCGCGGCGGTGAGCGCCGAGACCTCGTCCCGGCGGCCCACCAGCCCGATCCCGACCCCCAGCCGCGTCACGCCGGTCATCGTGGCACGAGGCACCGACGTTCTCCGGGCGTTCCGCCGAGGGCGGACGGGTCCGGCGGCGCGGGCGGCTCCGGCGGTGCGGGCTGCGGTGCGGCCGGGCGTCGCCGGGCGTCGCGGCGCGCCGCCCGGGCCAGGCGCCCGAGGCGGAAGCCCTCGGCCTCGGCGAGCAGCTCGCGGTGGCGCAGGTCGGCGGTGAGGGTCAGGTGCGGCGAGTCGAAGAACATGGGACGAGCCTCGTGCTGAGGCCGGTCCGCGGGCATCGGGCGATCACGCCGATCCCGCCCGCCTCCCGCGCCGCCCGCCGTAAGGGGCCCTCAGTGCTCCTCCTCGGAGCGGCCGTCGGTGCCCGCCACCGCGTCGGCGGCGGGAGAGCAGGGGTCGGTGTGCCACCAGCCGAACGGGTCGGGCAGCGCGCTCCACGCGCCGGGGCCGGCCGCGAGCTCGGCGTCGGTCAGCAGGGCGCCGCGCAGCGCGGCGTCGATCTCGTCGGGGTCGGCGTCGTGGGCGAGCACGACCACGTCCTGCGCGCGGTCGCCGAAGCGCGGGTGCCAGCCCAGCGACGCGATCGCGCGCCGCTCCGCCGACGCCGCCTCCCAGGCCTCGTCGCCGGCCCCGTCGAGCCAGTCGCCGGCGTGCCCGACGCGCAGCCCGCCGCCCGCCGACTCCAGCCACAGCACGGCGTCGGGGCGGGTCGCGAGCCAGAGGCGGCCGCGGGCGCGGACGACGCCGTCGAGCAGGACGTCGAGCGCGTCGTGCAGGCGCCCGGGGTGGAACGGGCGGCGCGCG
Organism: Pseudonocardia broussonetiae; assembly: GCF_013155125.1. NCBI lineage: Bacteria > Bacillati > Actinomycetota > Actinomycetes > Pseudonocardiales > Pseudonocardiaceae > Pseudonocardia > Pseudonocardia broussonetiae. Next base: position 2,399,714 of record NZ_CP053564.1, read on the forward strand.
GAGAACACGACGAGCCGGACGCCGCAGTCGGCGTCGAGCGGGGGAGACCCGCGCAGCAGCGCCGCGTGGACGTCGGCGGGCCGCCCGCGCCGCACGGCGGAGGCGAGGAACACCCGGTCGTCCAGCTCGCGGACCGGCAGCCGCGGGGCGCCGGGCACGAGCCGGGCGAGCACGGCGTCGAGCCGGGCGCGCTCCCACGCGTCGGCGGTGCCGGTGAGAACGATCAGGTCGGCGAACTCCGCCTGCCCGACGGCGACCTGCGCGACGGTGCGCTCGTCGTCCGGCAGCTCCGGGCAGCCGCGCGCGGGCAGCGTCGCGTCGCCGGTGGCGTCGGCGAGCCAGGTGCCGGCGTCGACGACCGCGACGACGCCGCGCAGGTCGACCTCGTCGGCGACGGTCGTGCCGTCGACCAGCACGTGCAGCAGAGCCCAGCACACCTGCTCGGGTTCGAGCACGGGGTCCAGGTGCAGCACGATCCGCGCCGGGCCGCCGGGGGCGGCGAGCGCGTGCAGCTGCGGGAGCAGGTCCTCGCGCAGCGTGCAGGAGACGCAGCCGTGGGCCAGCTCGACGGTGGTGGTGACGTCGTCGTGGCGGGTGCGCAGCCGGCGGTGCACCAGGCCTGCGCCGACGTCGCGCAGGTCGTGGTGCAGGACGGCGGCGTCGGGGTCGAGGGCGCGGATGCGGGTGACGAAGTCCTCGACGCCGGGCGCGGTCGGCCCGGTCAGCACGAGGAGCTCGGGGCGGGGCACGGGACCTCCAGGGGTGGGGTACCGTGGAGCCTAGTTGAAAACGAATGTCGTTAGCGAGGAGGTGGGTCATGGCCCGCAGCAACGAGCTCCGGCCGGTCGTGAAGATGCGCTCGACGGCCGGCACCGGCACCACGTACGTCACGCGCAAGAACCGGCGCAACGACCCGGACCGCATGACCCTGCGCAAGTACGACCCGGTCGTCCGGCGCCACGTCGACTTCCGCGAGGAGCGCTGAGGTGGCCGTCCGTCCCGTCCGCGTGCTGCGGAAGAAGACCAACCCGCTGCACGCGAAGAAGATCACCGAGGTCGACTGGAAGGACACGGCGCTGCTGCGCCAGTTCGTCTCCGACCGCGGCAAGATCCGCGCGCGGCGGGTGACCGGCCTGACGCCCCAGCAGCAGCGGCAGGTCGCCGTCGCCATCCGCAACGCCCGCGAGATGGCACTGCTGCCCCACCCGCACGCCGGGAGGAGCTGACCGTGTCGAGGCGCTGCCAGCTGACCGGGCGCCAGCCCGGCTTCGGCAACACCGTGTCCCACTCCCACCGGCGCACGAGCCGCCGCTGGGACCCGAACATCCAGGTGAAGCGCTACCGCGTCGAGGGCCGGACGGTGCGCCTGCGCCTGACCGCCGACGCGATCCGCACGATCGACCGCATCGGCATCGACGCCGCGGTGGCCCGCATCCGCGCCCAAGGGGGGAAGGTCTGATGGCGAAGACCAGCAAGATCGTGAAGAACGAGCGGCGCAAGGCCGTGGTGGCGCGGCACGCGGAGCGCCGCGCCCAGCTCAAGGCCGTCATCGCGCGGCCGACCACGTCCGACGACGAGCGCGCCGCCGCCGTCCGCGAACTCCGCCGCCAGCCGCGCGACGCGAGCGCCACGCGCGTGCGCAACCGGGACGCCTCCGACGGCCGCCCGCGCGGTCACCTGCGCAAGTTCGGCCTGTCGCGGGTGAAGTTCCGGGACCTCGCGCACGCCGGTCACCTGCCGGGGGTGCGCACGTCGAGCTGGTGAACGGGTCCCGTTCACGGGTGCCGCGGAGGGTGTGTAGCATCGTTTCCGGCCGCGGAGATGTACCACCGTGGGCCCGTGCCGCCCCTTTAGCTCAGTCGGCAGAGCGTCTCCATGGTAAGGAGAAGGTCTACGGTTCGATTCCGTAAAGGGGCTCGGTGAGGTGGCGCCAGTCACTTCTCATAGCGGTGTAGCTCAGCTGGTAGAGCAAGCGGCTCATAATCGCTGTGTCGCCGGTTCAAGTCCGGCCACCGCTACCAGTTCCACTGACAGACAAGCATGGAGGCACCCGCGATGGGTAAGGCCACGGACGTCCGGCCGAAGATCACGCTGGCGTGCGAGCAGTGCAAGCACCGCAACTACATCACGAAGAAGAACCGGCGCAACGATCCTGACCGCCTCGCGGTCAAGAAGTTCTGCTCCAACTGCGGCACGCACCGCGAGCACCGCGAGACCCGCTGACGGTGCCCGACGCCTCGTTCGTCGGCACGGCACTGGCGCCCTCGGCGCCGTACCTGGTCGGCCGGGAGAAGATCAAGGAATTCGCCCTCGCCATCGGCGAGGGCGCTTCCGTGTGCACCGACCTCGACGCGGCCACGGCCGCGGGTCATCCCGACCTCGTCGCGCCGCCGACGTTCGCCGTCACGTTCACGATGCCGCTGATCGAGGGCTTCCTGCGCGACCCGGCGTTCGGCTGGGACTACTCGCGCATGGTGCACGGCGACCAGACGATCGTGCTGCACCGCCCGATCCACGGCGGCGACGAGCTGGTCACCACGATCCACGTGGAGGACCTCAGCAGCCGCGCCGGCAGCCACATGCTGACGCTGCGCTGCGAGATCGCCGATGCCGCGGGCACCGCGGTCGCCACCACGAAGGCGCTGCTGGTGACGCAGGGGGAGGCGTCGTGAGCGGCCCGGGCCCCGGCATCGTCGAGAAGGGCACCGAGCTGCCGCCGCTGGAGCTGCGGGTCACCCGCGCCGACCTCGTCCGCTACGCGGGCGCGTCCGGCGACCTCAACCCGATCCACTGGAGCGACCGCGTCGCCACCGGCGTCGGCCTGCCCGGCGTCATCGCGCACGGGATGCTGACGATGGCCCTGGCCGGCCGGCTCGTCACGCAGTGGGTGGGCGACCCGTCGGCCGTGCGCAGCTACGGCGTCCGCTTCACCCGGCCCGTCGTCGTCCCCGACGACGACGAGGGTGCGCTCCTGGAGCTCTCGGGCAAGGTCACCGACGTGACCGACGGGATCGCCAGGGTCGCCATCACGGCCCGCTCCGCGGGGAAGACCGTGCTCGGCCGGGCCGTCGCCGAGGTCGCGCTCCCCGCGTGATCCACCCCGGTGCGCCCGCCCGCGGGCGGAGGGTCGATGCTGCCCGGCGGAAGCCACCGACCGGAGGGAGCACGACGTGAAGTTCGGCAAGCTCGTGGACAAGGCGTGGGAGGAGAAGACCGCGGAGGAGATCCTCGCGGCCCCGCCCTCGGCGCTCGAGGGGCTCAGCGAGCGCCACGACGCGCTCCTGAAGGACCTGGGCATCAAGACCGTGGCCGACCTCGGCAACTGGAAGTACGCCCAGCGCGCCGCGGCGCTCGTGTCGCTGGCCCCGCTCGACAAGTAGGGCGGGCGGAAGCGCTCCGCCGGGTGCCGTACACTCGTCGTGCTGGGTGCGTCGTCATGCGACGCACCCCTCCGCAGGCGGGCAGGTCCCTCGGCGGAGTGGTCTAGGGGTGTAGCTCAACTGGCAGAGCAGCGGTCTCCAAAACCGCAGGTTGCAGGTTCAAGTCCTGTCACCCCTGCACTGCGTACAGGACGGACAGCAGCGGGATCCGACCGGCAGTTCGTGCCGGTCGGTACCCCGCCGGCGAGCTGGAGGACGGGCGTGACGGACGATCGCGAGGCGAGTGGTGACGGGCGGGAACGCCCGGACTCCGCTGCCGACCGTCGGGGTCGACGGGCCGGCTCCACGCCGGCCGGCGACGGCGACAAGGGTCGGGCCACCGCGGTCCGTGACGGCCGTCCGGCGAAGGCGTCCCTGCCCAGCAGGGTGGTCCGGTTCCTGCGCGAGGTGGTAGCAGAGCTGCGCAAGGTCATCTGGCCGACGCGCAACCAGCTGATCACCTACACGATCGTCGTGCTGGTCTTCGTGTCGTTCATGGTCGCGCTGGTCGCACTGCTGGATCTGGTGTTCGCGCAGGGTGTCACGTACCTGTTCGGCACGTGACCCGGTACGACACGGAGAAGGAAGCGAGACGCACGTGAGTTCCCCAGACGGCGGCACACAGCTGTCCGACAGCGAGATCGAGGCCAACGAGGCCGCGCTCGACGCCACGGCCGACGCCAGCCCGGACGCGGATCTCCCCGAGCAGGCCGTGCAGGACGCCGATGTCGAGGCGGCCCACGGGTCCGACGCGGTGTCCGACGAGTACACCGAGGACGAGCCCGGTGCCGACGACGTCGCCACCGCCTCCGACGACGCCGACGAGGCCGATACCGAGGAGACCGACGGGGCCACGGCCGAGGCCGCCCCCGACGAGCCCGAGGTCGAGGTCGACCCCGTCGAGGAGATGCGGGCGGCCCTGCGCCGCGCGCCCGGCGACTGGTACGTCGTCCACTCCTACGCGGGCTACGAGAACAAGGTGAAGACCAACCTCGAGACGCGCGTGCAGACGCTCGACGTCGAGGACTACATCTTCCAGGTCGAGGTGCCCACCGAGGAGGTCACCGAGATCAAGAACGGCCAGCGCAAGCAGGTGCAGCGCAAGGTGCTGCCCGGCTACATCCTGGTCCGGATGGATCTCAACGACCAGTCCTGGGGCGCGGTCCGCAACACCCCCGGCGTCACCGGCTTCGTCGGTGCCACGTCGAAGCCCTCCCCGCTGACCCACGACGAGGTCATCAAGTTCCTGCTCCCCAAGGTCGAGCCGAAGCCGGCCACCGCGGGCGGCAAGGCGGAGGCCGGCGCGAGCACGGGCGGCAAGGCCACGGTGGAGGTCGACTTCGAGGTCGGCGAGTCCGTCACGGTCATGGACGGCCCGTTCGCCACGCTCCCGGCCACCATCAACGAGGTCAACATCGACGCCCAGAAGCTCAAGGTGCTGGTGTCGATCTTCGGCCGCGAGACACCTGTCGAGCTGGCATTCAGCCAGGTCTCCAAGATCTAGTACGAGGACACAGAGATGCCCCCCAAGAAGCGGAAGCTCTCCGCGATCATCAAGCTCCAGATCAAGGCCGGGGCCGCGACCCCGGCCCCGCCGGTCGGCCCCGCGCTCGGCCAGCACGGCGTCAACATCATGGAGTTCTGCAAGGCCTACAACGCGGCCACCGAGTCGCAGCGCGGCGACATCGTGCCGGTCGAGATCTCGGTCTTCGAGGACCGGTCGTTCACGTTCGCGCTGAAGACCCCGCCCGCCGCCCGGCTGCTGCTCAAGGCCGCCGGCGTCGACAAGGGCAGCGGCGAGCCGCACAAGACCAAGGTCGCCACGGTCACCATGGACCAGGTGCGCCAGATCGCCCAGACCAAGATGGCCGACCTGAACGCCGACGACATCGAGCAGGCCGCGAAGATCATCGCCGGCACCGCGCGCTCGATGGGCATCACGGTCAAGGGCTGAGCACCACCCCCCCAAGCACGCGTGGGAGAGCCGGGCGCGGCTCGGACCACGACCTGAACAAGACTGAGGATTCAGATGGCACAGCGCAGCAAGGCCTACCGCGAAGCCGCGGAGAAGATCGACAAGGACAACCTGTACTCCCCGCTCCAGGCCGCGAACCTGGCCAAGGAGACGGCGAGCACGAAGATGGACGCCACCGTCGAGGTCGCGATGCGCCTCGGTGTCGACCCCCGCAAGGCCGACCAGATGGTCCGCGGCACGGTCAACCTGCCGCACGGCACGGGTAAGACCGCCCGCGTCATCGTGTTCGCCACCGGTGACAAGGCCGCCGAGGCCGAGGCCGCCGGTGCCGACGTCGTCGGTGCCGAGGACCTCATCGAGCGCATCCAGGGCGGGTGGCTCGACTTCGACGCCGCCATCGCCACGCCGGACCAGATGGCCAAGGTCGGCCGGATCGCCCGCATCCTGGGCCCGCGCGGCCTGATGCCGAACCCGAAGACCGGCACCGTGACGCCCGACGTCACGAAGGCGGTCAACGACATCAAGGGCGGAAAGATCAACTTCCGCGTCGACAAGCAGGCCAACCTGCACCTGGTGATCGGCAAGGCCTCGTTCGACACCGAGAAGCTGGTGGAGAACTACGGCGCCGCGCTCGACGAGATCCTGCGCGCCAAGCCGTCGGCCGCGAAGGGCCGCTACATCAAGAAGATCACGGTCTCCACGACGACCGGCCCGGGCATCCCGGTCGACCCGCTGCGGACCCGCAACCTCCTGGTGGACGAGCCCTCCGCCTGATCTCCCGCGCACGACCCGCGCCCCCGCAGCCCTCGGCTGCGGGGGCGCCGTCGTCGGTGCGTCCGTGTCCGTGCGTCAGCGCCAGTCGGCCAGCACCGACTCCACGTCCTCCGGCTCCGCGGCGGGCGCCGGCAGCTCCGGGCTCGTGCGGGAGAAGCGGGGGGCGGGGGCGGCCTGCGCCACGCCGCCGGACTCGACGATCGTGTCGCGCGCCGCGATGTGCGGGTGCGCCGCGACCTCGCCGAACGCGAGGACCGGCGTGACGCAGGCGTCGGTGTCGGCGAAGACGGCCGCCCACTCGTCGCGGGTGCGGCTCGCGAACACCTCGGTGAACCGCGTCCGCAGGACGGGCCACTGCTCGCGGTCGTACTGCTGGGGCAGGTCGGCGGGGTCGATGCCGAGCCCGGTGAGCAGCGCCGCGTAGAACTGCGGCTCCAGCGCGCCGACCGCCACGTGCTTGCCGTCGGCGCAGGTGTAGGTGTCGTAGAACGGGGCGTGCCCGTCGAGCAGGTTGGAGTCGCGCTCGTCGAGCCAGATCTTCTGCGACAGGAAGCCCCAGAACATCTGGCTCAGCACCGACGCCCCGTCGACCATCGCCGCGTCGACGACCTGCCCCTGCCCGGACCGGCCGGCCTCCCACAGCGCCGACAGCACGCCGACGACGAGCAGCATCGAGCCGCCGCCGAAGTCGCCCACCAGGTTCAGCGGCGGCACCGGGCGCTCCCCGGCGCGGCCGATGGCGTGCAGCGCGCCCGTCAGCGAGATGTAGTTGATGTCGTGCCCGGCGCGCTGGGCCATCGGGCCGTCCTGGCCCCAGCCCGTCATCCGGGCGTAGACCAGCTTCGGGTTGCGCGCGTGGCAGTCGGCCGGTCCGACGCCGAGGCGCTCGGTGACGCCCGGCCGGTAGCCCTCGATCAGCACGTCGGCCTGCTCGACCAGGCGCAGGACCGTCTCGACGCCCTCGGGCGACTTCAGGTCGGCGGCCACCCGGCGGCGCCCGCGCAGCGTGGGGTCGGGCGCGTCCGCGTCACCGATCTGCAGCCCGCCCGGACGGTCCACGCGCACGACCTGGGCACCCAGGTCGGCGAGGATCATCGCCGCGTGCGGGCCGGGACCGATCCCGGCCAGTTCCACGACCTTGCACCCTGACAGCGGTCCACTCACCTGAGGCCTCCTCGTGATCGACGATCCGACACTAGAGGGTCGCCGGACGTGCGTCAGGCGACCGCCACGGGTTCGGCGGGGGGGCCGGTGTCGAGGTGGTCGAGACCGCGCCAGGCCAGCAGCAGCCGCTCCAGCGCGGCGTCGGTGCGGTCCGGGCGCAGCGTGTAGGGCAGCCGCAGCCGCCGCTCGAACGCGCCGTCCAGGCCGAAGCGGGGGCCGGCGGCGAGCAGCACGTCGTGACGGCGGGCGGCCACGGCCAGGCGGCTGGACACCGGCTCGTCGAGGTCGACCCACAGGCTCAGCCCCCCGGTCGGGCGCGACGGGCGCCAGCGCGGGAACAGCGCGGCGACCCGCTCGAGCAGGTGCGCCCGCGCGGCCACGAGCTCGGTGCGCCGGGCGGCCGTGACCGCCTCGACCTCGGGGAGCAGGCGCGCGACGACGAGCTGCTCCAGCGCGGGCCCGCCGAGGTCGATCGACGCCCGGAGCGCGGCGAGCCGGCGCACGGTCGCGGCCGACCCGCGGATCCAGCCGATGCGCAGCCCGCCCCAGAACACCTTGCTGGCCGAGCCGATCGTGAGCAGCTGCGCGGAGTCGCCGAACGTCGCCACGGGCGGGGGCAGCGGCCCGTCCAGCGCGAGCTCGGCCAGGGTCTCGTCGACGAGCAGCGGCGTGCCGGTCCGCCGGGTGAGGTCGACGAGCCGCTCGCGGCCCGCGGCGTCGAGGACGGCCCCGGTCGGGTTCTGGAAGTCGGGGATGACGTAGACCAGCCGCGGGGCGACGTCGCGGACGGCGGTGGTGAGCTGGTCGAGGTCCCAGCTGCCGGTGCCGTCGGGGCTCGTGCCCATCGGCACGGGGACGGCCCGCGCGCCGCGGGCGGCGATGGCGTCGAGGGCGTTGGGGTAGGTCGGGTGCTCGACGAGGACGCGGTCGCCCGGGCCGGTGAACGCGGCCAGCACCAGCCCGATCGCGCTCTGCGCGCCGGCCGTCACGAGCACCTGGTCGGGCGTCGTGGGCAGGCCGCGGCGGGTGAACCGGTCGGCGATCGCGGTGCGCAGGGCGGGGAGCCCGAGGAGGTCGTAGCCGTGCCCGCCGAGCAGGGCGTCGAGGTCGTGGACGGCCCCGGCGGCGGCGCGGCGCAGCTCGGCGCTCGGCGCGGGGAGGGCGGCGTGGGCCAGGTCGAACAGCGAGCGGTCGCCGTGCGGGGAGAACGGTGACTGCGTCGTCCCGCTGATCGGGTCGTCGGGCAGCTGGGTCCAGCTGCCCGACCCGCGCCTGCTGCGCAGCACGGCCGCCTCGCGCAGGGCGTCGTACGCGGCCGCGACGGTCGTCCGGCTCACGCCGAGCGCCCCGGCCAGCTCGCGCTCGGCCGGCACCCGGGTCTGCAGGGGCAGGCGGCCGTCGAGGACGAGCAGGCGGACGCGGTCGGCCAGCGCGTCGGCCAGGCCCCGGCCGTCCGGCGGACGCCAGTCGCCGAGGAGGCGGGCGAAGCTGCGGGCGCCGATGCGGCGGTCCACGTCATCCATGGAGTCCACCTTCCCGGAATTGGCCCTGTGGGCCAAGGCCAATCAGGGTGACGATGGCGTCATGGAGATGTGGATGCTGCTGACCCTCCTCGTCCTGATCGCGCTCGCGGCGCCGCGCTACGGCGTCGACAGCCGCTGGCTGCCGCCGGGCGAGCCGCCCCCGCCGCGCCGCCGGCCCACCCTGCGCGGCGACCTCGTCCGGCTCGCGCGGGGCGTCGGTCAGGTGTTCCAGTCCCAGGTCCCGCGGGCGAAGACGGCGAGCGTGTGCCCGCCGTCGTCGCGCTGCTCGGCGCTGTAGTGGTAGCGCCCGGGCTGCCAGCCCTCCTGCGTCGCGACGGCACCGAGGTGGGCCCACGCCCACCGCTGCCAGTCGTCGACGAGGTCGGGCAGCGGCTCGGGCGCGTCGCAGAGGACGTCGGTGAAGGGGTGGAAGTTGCCCCGGAGCCCCGTCCACATCTGCACGTCGAGCCACACCTGGTCCATGATCGCGGAGTATGCGGCCGACCTGCGCGGACGGCGCGGTCGGACACCGGAACGGGTGACCCGTCAGGCGTCGAGGAGGTCGGTGCGCCCCGCCGACTCCAGGTGCTCGCGGTAGGGCCCGAACATCTGCTTGGCCAGCGGCAGGACCTTCAGCAGCTTGGCCACCGGGCCCTTCGCCCGCACCTGGCCCTTGGCCAGCGCCACGGGCAGGACGACCTTGCCGAGCCAGAACCGGTTGCCGGTGTCGGCGGTCATGAACAGCTCGACGTTGGGCACGGGCCCGAGGCCCGCGCCCTGGTGGACCTCCTTGCCCGGCATGTCGACGGTGATCACCGCCTCGGGGTCGGTGTAGGTGATGCGCAGGACGATGCCGGTGGGCTCGAGCTTGGCGACGAGGTCGGCGTCGTCCATGCCCCGCCGGAACACCCCGCCCAGGAACTCGTAGACCTCTGCCTCGCTGCTGAACGCCGCCACGTCGGCCCCTTCGTCGATCGGTGCTGGTCAGGGGGAGTCTGGCGCAGCCGCGGGCGGCGCACAGGACCACGAACGGGCCATCCGCGGCCCGCCCGGGCCAGGGCCGCGCGCCCGGGTGTCAGCGGCCCGGGTGTCAGCGGTCCGGGTGCCGCGGGCGTCAGCGGCTGCGCGGGTCGTCGCCGTCGTCGAGCAGGCCGTAGCGCCCGGCCATCGCGGCGGCCTCGATGCGGTTGGCGGCGCCGAGGCGGTGCAGCAGGGAGGCGATCATGCGCTTCGCGGTGCGCTCGCTGACCAGCATCGGCTTGGCGATCTCGCTGGTCTCCAGCCCGCGCGCGAGCAGGCGCCACAGCGCCACGTCGCGGGGGCCGAGGCGCTCCATGAGGCCGTCGCCGGTGCGGTCGCCGGCGACCAGCAGGGCGTCGAGGAGGTCGGGGCGGACGACGCGCACACCCGCGACGATCGCCAGCAGCGGCGCCACCAGCACGTCGGGGTCGGCCGACTTCCCCAGGAACCCCGCCGCCCCGGCCCGCAGCGCCGCCGTCGCGAGGCCGAGGTCGTCGGTGCCCGACAGGGCCAGCACGTGCGTGGCCGGGTAGGCCGCGCCGATGCGCCGGATGGTCTCGACGCCGCCGAGCGGGGGCAGCGCCAGGTCGACGATCGCGATGTCGGCGGCCTCGCGCCCGACGAGCGCCACCGCCTCCTCGCCCGCGGTGGTCGAGCCGGCGACGACGAACGTGTCCCCGGCGCGCGACTCCAGCAGCAGGGCGAGGCCCTGCGAGAACAGGGCGTGGTCGTCGACGATGACCACGACGTACCGGCCGTCGCGCACGGTCGGCGACTCTAGCGACACCGGGCATGCTGTCGCGGTGCAGACGGTGGGTGGGCGCACGACGGAGGACCGCGCGGCGGTCGTGATCCGGGTCGTGACGGTGGTGGTCGTCGGGGTGGCGCTGGCCGCCGGGCCGCAGCTCGCGCGCGGGCCGCTGCCCCCGCTGGCGGCGATCGTGCTGGCCGCGTTGGTCTACGCGGTGGTGCTCGCCGTCGCGGAGTTCCGGGGGCGGCAGGTGCTGCCGCCGCGCGTCGCGACCGTCGTCGACGGGGTGCTGGTGCTCGTCGCGTGCGGGCTGACCGGGGGAGCGGAGAGCATCATGGTCGCGATGCTGCCGCTGGTGGTGATCGCGGCGTCGGTGCGGGGCGGGGCGGTCGCGGGGCGGCTCGCGGCCGTCGTCGCGGGGGCGGGGTTCACGCTGGCCGCGGTGCTCGGGTCCGACCCGGACGTCCCGCTCGCCGACCGCTGGCTCACCGGCGCCTGGTGGACCGCGTTCCTCGTCGCGGCGTCGGTGCTGGTCGGGGCGCTGGTGCAGCTGCTGGAGCGGCAGCTGGAGGCGGCGGCCGTGTCGCGGGCCCGGGCGCTGGCCGAGCACGAGGCGTTCCTGGAGGAGCGCGACCTGCGCGCCCGGCTGCTCTCCGCGCAGCAGGCCCGGCTCGACGGGGTGCGGGTGGTGCTGCACGAGTTCCGCACGCCGGTCGCGTCGCTGACGGCGCTGACCGCCGACCTCGCCGCGGGCCGGCTGTCCGAGCCCTCCCGGGAGCTCGCGACCCGGCTGCTGGCCGAGCACGCCGTGCACCTGCGCGACATGCTCGACGGCCTCGCCGACGTCGCCGTCACCGACGGGAGCCCGATCGGCCGCGTGCGCGCGAGGGTGGTGCCGCTGTCGGAGCTGGCCGACGCGGTGCTGGACTCGGCCGGGGTGGAGCAGGCGCGGCGCCGGCCCTCGGTCGAGCCGGAGGGGGCGGCCGTGCGGTGCGACCCGCAGCGCCTGCGCCGGGTGCTCACCAACCTGGTCGAGAACGCCGCGCGGCACAGCGGCGACGCCCCGGTCGAGCTGGCCCTGCGCTACGCCGACGGGCGGCTGGTCGCGGAGGTCCGCGACCGCGGCCCCGGCCTCCCGCCCGGGCAGGAGGGCGTGGTGACCGCGAAGGGCGTGGCGCTGGGGGAGCGGCGGGGCACGGCGGGGCTGGGCCTGTGGATCGTGGAGGCGCTGGTGGCGGCGATGGACGGGGAGCTGAGCCTGCGTCCCCGCGAGGGCGGTGGCCTGGTGGCCCACCTGGACCTCCCCCTCCCACCGCCCTAAAAGACCCGCGAGTCGGGGTGTGGGTGTGACCGTGTCGGGGTCTCACTGCGCCCGCCACGCCCCAACGCGAGTGTGCCGCTGACGCCCGGCGAGTTCGCCATCTGCGCCCGGCGAGTTCGCCGCTGACGCCCGGCGAGTTCGCCGCTCGCCCCGGCGAGTGTGCCGTCTCTGCTCGGCGAGTTCGCCGCTCCGCCCGGCGAGTTCGCCGCCTCACCCGGCGAGTCCGCCGTCCCGCTCAGCGAGTCGTCCGTCTCCGCCCGGTGGACGCAGCGGCGGCGTTCGGGTCCGTCCACCCGGCGGCCGTACCTGACCGGCCATCACCACGTGCGCGGTCGGCGAACTCGCCGGGCCGTGCGGCGAACTCGCCGGGGCAGTGCGGCAAACTCGCCGGGGGGTGTGGACAGTGGCGCTGTTCGCCGCGGGACCCCGACACGGTCGCACCCACACCCCGACTCGCGGGGGTTGTGGTGGCAGCCGCAGGCCAGGGGGCGGAGCGGGGTCGTGGGTGGCGGCCGCAGGCCAGGGCGGAGCAGGGTTGTCCGTGGCACCCGCGGGCCAGGGGCGGAACCTCCGGACCGGTGCGCGTGCGGCGACCGGACGTCCATGCTTCCCCCATGCGGACGCAGGCGGCGGTGTTGTGGGAGCAGGGCGGCAAGTGGGAGGTCGAGGAGGTCGAGCTCGATCCCCCGAACGCCGGCGAGGTGCTGGTGGAGCTCGCCGCGAGCGGCCTGTGTCACTCCGACGAGCACCTCGTCACCGGTGACCTGCCGGTCGGGTTCCCCATGGTCGGCGGGCACGAGGGGGCCGGGCGGGTCGTCGAGGTCGGCCCCGGCGTCACCGACGTGGCCGTCGGCGACCCGGTCGTCATGACGTTCCTGCCCAGCTGCGGCCGCTGCTCCTACTGCGTGCGCGGCTACACCTCGCTCTGCGACGACGGCGCCGGCGCCACGCTGGGCCCGCAGCTCGACGGCACCTACCGCTTCCACGCGCGCGGCGAGGACGTCGGCCAGATGTGCCTGCTCGGCACGTTCGCGCAGCACACCGTCGTGCCGGTGAAGTCGGTCGTGAAGATCGACGAGGGCTTCCCGCTGCACCTGGCCGCGCTCGTCGGCTGCGGCGTCACCACCGGCTTCGGCTCCGCCGTGCGCACCGCCGACCTGCGGGCCGGCGACACCGCGGTCGTCATCGGCGTCGGCGGGATCGGGGCCAACGCGGTGCAGGGCGCGAAGGTCGCGGGCTGCCGCTACGTCGTGGCCGTCGACCCGGTGGCCTTCAAGCGCGAGAAGGCCCTGGAGCTGGGCGCCACGCACGTCGCCGCGAGCATGGACGAGGCCTGGAACACCGTCTCCACGCTCACCCGCGGGCAGCTCGCCGACGCCGCCATCCTGACGACGGGCGTCGCCGAGGGCTCCTACCTGCAGCCCGCGCTCCAGCTCGTCGGCAAGAAGGGCCGGGTCGTCGTGACGGCGCTGGGCCACCCCGACGAGGAGACCGCGTCGCTGTCGCTGCTCGACCTCACGCTCTACGAGAAGCAGATCCGCGGTGCGCTGTTCGGCAGCTCCAACGGCCAGCACGACGTGCCCCGCCTGCTGGAGATGTACAACCTCGGCCAGCTCAAGCTCGACGAGCTGATCACCCGCGAGTACTCCCTCGAGGAGATCAACCAGGGCTACGACGACATGCGCGAGGGCCGCAACATCCGCGGCCTGATCCGGTTCTGACGAGCACGAGCACACGGAGGTCTGCGATGACGCGATCGATCGAGCACGGCAAGCGCACCGGTTTCGCCACCCTCGGGACGGGTGGGCTCAACTTCGACTCGTTCCCGATGCGGCTGTTCTCCAAGGGCAACGCCAAGCACTGGAACCCCGCCGACATCGACTTCACCCAGGACGCCCGCGACGTCGCCGCGATGACCGACGCCGAGCGCGACATGACCGTCAGCCTGGCCGCGCAGTTCATGGCGGGCGAGGAGTCCGTGACGCAGGACCTGCAGCCCTTCGTCGCCGCGATGGCCGCCGAGGGCCGCCTGGCCGACGAGATGTACCTGACGCAGTTCGTGTTCGAGGAGGCCAAGCACACCGAGGGCTTCCGCCGCTGGTTCGACGCCGTCGGCATGACCGGCGACCTGCACGGCCACATCGAGGACAACGAGCACTACATGCAGATCTTCACCGACGAGCTGCCGAACAGCCTGTACGCGCTCGCGCTCGACCCCTCGCCGCGCAACCAGGTCCGCGCCTCGGTGACCTACAACCACATCGTCGAGGGCACGCTCGCGCTCACCGGCTACTTCGCCTGGTCGAAGGTCTGCCAGAGCCGCGGCATCATGCCCGGGATGCAGCAGCTGATCAAGCACATCGGCGACGACGAGCGCCGCCACATGGCCTGGGGCACGTTCACCTGCCGCCGCCACGTGGCCGCCGACGACTCGCTGTGGGACGCCGTCGACGAGCGCATGCAGGAGCTGCTCGTACCGGCGATGGGCGTCGTCACCGGCACGTTCGAGCGGTACGAGGAGGGCGAGCCCACGCCGTTCGACGTCGACATGAACGAGATGGCCGAGTACGCGATGGACAAGATCGGCCGCCGCCTCGGCGCCATCGAGTCCGCGCGCGGCGCCGACCTGCGGGTCATCGACGTGGACGCCGCCCCCGAGGCGCTCGAGGAGCGGTTCCACGCCGAGGACCAGGCCGAGCTGGCCGCCGTCTGACCGATCGGAGCCGGAGGGGTCGGAGCCGGAGCGGTCAGAGCCGGGCGGGCAGCCTCTTGATGCCGTTGATGAAGTTGCCCGCCAGGTGCACCGGCTCGCCGACGGTCAGCGTCGGGAGCCGGTGCAGCAGCTCGTCGAAGATCGCCCGCAGCTGCATCCGCGCGAGGTGGCTGCCCAGGCAGAAGTGCGGGCCGCCGCCGCCGAACCCGATCTGCGGGTTGGGGCTGCGGGTGATGTCGAAGCGCTCGGGGTCGGCGAAGACGCCGTCGTCGAAGTTGCCCGAGCGGTAGAACAGCACGACCTTCTCGCCCGCCGCGATCCGCTGCCCCCGGATCTCGGTGTCGCGCCGCGCGGTGCGCCGGAACGTCAGCACCGGGCTGGCCCAGCGCACGAACTCGTCGACGGCCCGGTCGATGCGGCCGTCGAAGTCCTCCAGCAGCAGCGCCTTCTGCTCGGGGTTGCGGTGCAGCGCGAGCACGCCGTGGGTCGTCGTCTGGCGGGTGGTGTCGTTGCCCGCGACGCAGAGCAGCACGAAGAACGCGGCGATCTCCTCGTCGGTGAGCACGGCGCCCTCGACCTCGGCCTGCACGAGCGCGGTCATCACGTCGTCGGCCGGCTCCGCGCGCCGGCGCTCGACCAGGTCGAACGCGGCGCCGTGCAGCGTCATCAGCGCGTCGAGGAGCACGCCCATCGCGTCGCCCTCGCCGATGTACTCGGGGTCGTTCCAGCCCACCATCGCGTTGGCCGCGCGGGCCACCCGCTCGCGGTCGGGCTCGGCGATCCCGATCATCTCCGAGACCGTCCACATGGGCAGCCGCGCCGACACGGCCTCGACGACGTCGAACGACTCCAGCCCCGCGACGTCGTCGACGATCCGGCGGGCCTGCTCGCGGATCTGGTCGCCGATGCGCGCCACCCGCCGCGGCGTGAACACCGAGCTGATCACCTTGCGCTGCTTCGCGTGCCGGGGCGCGTCCATCGCGAGGATCGAGTGCGCCGCCTCCAGGACGTCCTCGGGGACGTCCTCCAGCATCACGCCGCCGTACTCCTGGCCGGAACCCCAGGTCTCGGCGTCACGGCTGACCGCCACGATGTCGGCGTGGGTGACCAGCGCCCAGAAGCCCGGGTCCTCGTCGTTCGGGAGCAGGTCGGTCTCGGCGGGCCGGTGCCAGGACAGCGGGCGCTCGCGCCGCAGCTCGGCGAACACGAGGTCGCGCTCGGCGGGCGGCCGGGCCCAGAACGCCTGGCTGGAGATGTCGAGCGGGTCGTGCGGGCGGACGGGGGCCTCGGGGGAGGTGGTCATCTCAGGCCACCACCAGGTCGTCGCGGCCGTCGGCGCGCAGGCGCTCGACGTAGACGGGGAACAGGCGCTTGGACAGCGGCGCGAGCTGCAGCAGCTTGGTGACCGTGCCCTCGACCTTGACCTTGCCCCGGGCCATCGCGAACGTCAGGTTGACCTTGCCCTGCCAGTAGGCGTTGGCGGTCTCGGTGCTCATCGCCATCGTCGCGTGGGCCGCGGGGACGTCGGGGTCCGAGCCGCGGTGCACGACGCCGCGGGGCAGGTCGATGACGAGCGCGCTGTCGGGCTCGGTGCACTGCATCCGCAGGACCAGTCCGGTGCCGTGGAGCTTCGGTGCCAGCTCCGGGTCCTCCATCGCGGTCTCGAAGATGCCGCCGATGTAGCGGTGCAGCTCGTCCTCGTTCGCGAAACCGGCCATGGGTCCTCCACATAGGGCAACAGCACTGGTGCGATCGGCGGCAACGTAACATGAGTTATGTTACGAGGACCACACCCCGGAGGACTGGAGCGACGATGGCGGTCGGGCCCGAGCAGTACTTCGCGGAGGCCATGGCGATCCTGGGCCGCGAGGGCGCGGCCGGGCTGAAGCTGCACCCGCTGTGCCGGGCCGTCGGGGTGACGAGCGGGTCGTTCTACCACCACTTCGGCGGCTGGTCGGGGTTCGTCGGGGCGCTGCTGGCGCACTGGGAGGCCGACCAGACCGCGCGGCTGGTCGCCCTCGCGGCGCAGACGCCCGACGCGAGCGCGCGCGTCACGGTGCTCAAGGAGCTCGCCGTGACGGTCCCGCACGCCGCGGAGGCCGCGATCCGGGTCTGGGCGGCGCTCGACCCCGACGTCGGGCGCGCCCAGCGCCGCGTCGACGACGAGCGCCGTGCCGCGGTGCGGTGGGTCGTGGCCGGGATCGTCGACGACCCGGTCGTCGTCGAGCGCCTCGCGGTGCTCGGCCTGTCCGTGCTCGTCGGGTTCCAGCAGACGTGCGCGCCACCCGTCCCGGAGGTCCTCGCGGGCCTCCTCGACGACGTCGAGTCGGTCGTGCGCGCGCACGCTCGGTAGAGCACGTCTGCACGGTGAGTGGCGACGCACGGCGAGCCGCTGAGCTGCGGGTACCGCCGGTTACACCTGCTGGGTGAGATGCCGCGTGCGAACGGACCAACTTGTCGCTTTCCCAGCAACTGGTCAGTAACCCACCTCACGATCCGTCGTTGGGGTGTTGTGGGCAGTCGGCCGCCCGCTCCCCGCTCGGCGGCCGTGATCAGCCCGGAACCACTGAGGAGGCGGCGCCGTGGCCGGTGTCGAGGTGAAGGTCGAGGGGCTCTCGAAGTCGTTCGGCCGCGCGAACATCTGGTCGGACGTCACGCTGACGCTGCCGCCCGGCGAGGTGTCGGTGCTCCTGGGTCCGTCGGGCACGGGCAAGTCGGTGTTCCTCAAGACCCTGATCGGGCTGCTGAAGCCGGAGAAGGGCTCGATCGTCATCAACGGCGTCGACCTCGTGCGCTGCTCGGAGTCGAAGCTCTACGAGATCCGCAAGCTGTTCGGGGTGCTGTTCCAGGACGGCGCGCTGTTCGGGTCGATGAACCTGTTCGACAACATCGCCTTCCCGCTGCGCGAGCACACGAAGAAGTCCGAGGCGCAGATCAAGGACATCGTCGCGGAGAAGATGGACCTGGTCGGGCTCACGGGCGACGAGCGGAAGCTGCCGGGCGAGATCTCCGGCGGCATGCGCAAGCGCGCCGGGCTGGCCCGCGCGCTGGTGCTCGACCCCGAGATCATCCTGTTCGACGAGCCGGACTCCGGCCTCGACCCCGTGCGCACCGCCTACCTCAACCAGCTGATCATCGACCTCAACGCGCAGACCGACGCCACGTTCCTCATCGTCACCCACGACATCAACACCGCGCAGACCGTCCCGGACAACATCGGGATGCTCTACCGCAAGCACCTGTCGATGTTCGGACCGCGCGAGGTGCTGCTGACCAGCGAGGAGCCGGTCGTCAGCCAGTTCCTCAACGGGCGCCGCCAGGGCCCGATCGGGATGTCGGAGGAGAAGGACACCGCGCAGGCGCAGCGCGAGATGGCCGAGGCGGGCGAGCTCGCCGGGCTTCCGGAGATGAAGCCGCAGCTCGAGGTCAGCCCGGGCATGCCCGAGCGCAAGGCCGTCGGCCGGCGCCGCGAGCGGGTCATGCAGATGCTGCACACGCTGCCCGCGGCCGCGCAGGAGGAGATCCGTCGCAGCTACGCGAACGAGCCGGTGCCGGTCATGGCCGGCGGCGCGCTCCCGGTGCGCAAGCAGGGTCTGCTCGGCGGTCCGGCCGGTCCCGCGGGCCCCGACGACACCGACGTCATCCGCCCCGGCGACGGGCCGCCCGCCTGGTTCGGCGGCCCCGGCAACGGCCCCGGCCCGCAGTCGCCTCCGCCGGGCCCCGGCCGGCACCGCGGGATGCGGCCGTGACCGCTCCGCTCACCCGGGCGCTGACCCCCGTCGGACGCCTGTTCTCCCTCGCCGCCGACGTGGTCGTCAGCGCCTTCAAGCCGCCGTTCCAGCTGCGCGAGTACATCGAGCAGACCTGGTTCGTCACGAAGGTCTCGGCGCTGCCCACGGCGCTGTTCACGATCCCGTTCGGGGCCACGATCGCCCTGCTGCTCGGGGAGCTGACCCGCCAGTTCGGCGCGCAGAGCCAGACCGGCGCCGGCAGCGTGCTGGCGATCGTGCAGCAGGCCGCGCCGATCGTCACCGCGCTGCTGATCTCCGGCGCGGGCGGGAGCGCGGTGTGCGCCGACCTCGGCGCCCGCACCATCCGCGAGGAGATCGCCGCGATGGAGGTGCTGGGCATCTCCCCGATCCAGCGGCTCGTCGTGCCGCGGGTGCTGGCGATGGCCACCACCGCGCTGGTCCTCAACGGCCTGGCCACCGTCGTCGGCGTCGCCGGCGGCTACTTCTTCAACGTGATCGTGCAGGGCGGCACGCCCGGCGCCTACATCGCGGCGTTCTCCTCGATCGCGCAGGTCAGCGACATCCTGGTGAGCGAGCTCAAGGCGGTGCTGTTCGGCTTCACGGCGGGGATCGTCGCGGCGTACCGCGGGCTCAACCCGCCCCCCGGCCCGAAGGGCGTCGGCGACGCGGTGAACCAGTCCGTCGTCATCTCCTTCGTCCTCGTGTTCTTCCTCAACCTGGTGCTGACGACGCTGTACCTGGACCTCGTCCCGCCGAAGGGGTCCTGAGATGGCGGCGATCGGCTCCCGGGCCCGCGGCCTCGTCCGCGGCCCGCTCGACCAGCTCGACGAGCTCGGCGACCAGCTCTCGCTCTACGGGCGGGCGGTCGGGTGGGTCCCGCGCACGCTGCGGCGCTACCGCCCGGAGATCGCGCGGCTGCTCGCCGAGGTCAGCTTCGGCTCCGGCGCGCTCATCGTCATCCTCGGCACGGCCGGCGTCATGCTGTCGCTGTCGCTGTTCGTCGGCTCGCTGGTCGGCCTGCAGGGCTTCCGCGCGCTCGACTCGCTCGGTGTCGAGGCCCTCACCGGCTTCATCACCGCCTACTTCAACACCCGCGACATCGCGCCGCTGGTGGCCGCCGCGGCCCTGACCGCCACGCTCGGCGCGGGCTTCACCGCGCAGCTGGGCGCCATGCGGATCTCCGAGGAGGTCGACGCGCTGGAGGTCATGGCGGTGCCCAGCGTGCCGTTCCTGGTCACCACCCGCGTGATCGCCGGGACGATCGCGATCATCCCGATCTACACGGTCGGCCTGCTGGCGAGCTTCATCTCCTCGCGGCTCAACGTCACGCTCATCAACGGCCTGCCCGGCGGCACGTACGACCACTACTTCGACCTGTTCCTGCCGGTCAGCGACGTCCTCTACTCCTACCTCAAGGTCATCGTCTTCGCGGTGGTGATCATCCTGATCCACTGCCACTACGGCTACTACGCCAAGGGCGGGCCTGCGGGCGTGGGCATCGCGGTGGGTCGCTCGGTCCGCCTGTCGATCGTCAGCACGGCGATCCTCGACTTCTTCCTCACCCTCGTGATCTACGGGACGGAGACCTCGGTGCGGGTGGCCGGATGATCGCGCGCAGACTCCGGGGCCTCGCCTTCGTCCTGGTCATCGCCACCCTGCTCGGGCTGGCCGTCGCGAAGTACACGGGCGCGTTCGAGCAGGGCGTCCCGGTCACGCTGCAGGTCGACCGCGCGGGCAACCAGCTCACCGAGCGCTCCGACGTCAAGATGCGCGGCCTGATCGTGGGCAGCGTCGAGACGATCAGCACCACCGGCGGCGGCGCCGACGTGGAGCTCACGATCCGGCCCGACATGGTCGACCTCATCCCCGCGGGCGTGTCCGCGCGGCTGCTGCCCAAGACGCTGTTCGGCGAGAAGTACGTGTCGCTGGTGGCGCCGGTGAACGGGGGCGGCGGCACGCCGATCGCGGCCGGGGACGTCATCCCGATGGACCGCAGCGAGACCGCGCGCGAGATCGACGCCGCGCTCGACGGGCTGCTGCCGCTGCTGCAGGCGGTGAACCCCGACGACCTCGCGACGACCCTCGGCGCGCTGTCGCAGGCGCTGTCCGGGCGCGGCGAGCGCCTCGGCGACACCCTCGTCCGGCTCCAGGAGCTCACCGGCGGCCTCCGCCCGGGCATCCCGGACCTGCAGGAGGACATCACCCAGTTCGCCGACTTCGCCGACAACCTCGAGTCCGCGGCGCCCGACCTGCTCGACGCGCTGGAGGACTTCTCGGTCACCAGCCGCACCGCCGTCGAGCAGCGCGACCAGCTGCGCGCCCTGATCGGCGGCGTCACGACGGCGTCGGACGACCTGCGCGGCTTCCTCGACCGCAACGGGGAGAACATCATCTCGCTGTCGGCGGCCTCGCGGCCGACGCTGGAGTCCCTGGCGCGCTACTCGCCGGAGTTCCCCTGCTTCTTCGAGCAGCTCAACGGGCTCGTCCCGCGCCTGGACGAGGTCTTCGGCGCGAGCCGCGGCCGCCCCGGCGTCTACGTGACCGCCGAGATCGTCAACAACAAGGGCAAGTACGTGCCGGACCAGGACGAGCCGGAGTACCTCGACGACCGCGGCCCGCGCTGCTACCCGATCCTGCCGCTGGGCCCGCAGGAGCCGCCGGACGGCCCGTTCTGCGACGGCTCGCTGGCCCCGCCCCCGCCCGCCGACTCCCCCCGGGGTGACGTCGACGCGCTCGGCGGCGACACGTTCGGCACCGGCGACGCCTCCTACACCTGCGAGGACGGCAGCTCCGCCCGCGGGGCGAACTCGTCCTTGGAAGCGCCACTGCTACCGGGGCTGCCGCTGCTCTCGGACCTGCCGATCGAGGCCATCGCCTACCAGGGCATGGGCCTGCCGAACTCGCCCGGCGAGCAGCGGCTCGTCGCCGAGCTGGTGGCCGCCCAGGACGGCGGCAGCCCCGCCGATGTCCCCGGCTGGGGCTCCCTGATGGTCGGCCCGCTCTACCGCGGGTCGGAGGTGACGCTGACGTGAGGAACCTGCCCCTCGCCCCGCTGCTCAAGTTCCTGGCCCTCGCGCTCGTCGTCGCGCTGGCCACGACGGTGCTGGGCGTGACCATCGCGAACGGCTCCGGCGGCGAGCGCACCAGCTACAGCGCGCGCTTCGACGACGCGGCCGGCCTGCTCGTCGGCGACGACGTGCGGATCGCCGGCGTCGTCGTCGGCAGCGTCGAGGACGTCGCGATCGTCGACCGCCGGTTCGCCGAGGTGCGCTTCTCGGTCGACAGCGCGCAGCGCATCCCGGCCTCGGTCGCGGCGTCGATCAACTACAAGAACCTGGTCGGCCAGCGCTTCCTCGGCCTGACGCAGGGCTCCGGCCCAACCGGTGAGGTGCTGGCGCCCGACGCCGTCATCCCGCTGGAGCGCACGCGCGGCCCGCTGAACCTGACCACGCTGTTCAACGGCTTCAAGCCGCTGTTCGCCGCGCTCGACGCCGACCAGGTCAACACGCTCTCCTTCGAGATCATCGAGGTGCTGCAGGGCCAGGGCGGCACGATCCGCAGCCTGCTGGCCAGCACCGCGTCGCTGACGAACGAGATCGCCGACCGCGACGAGGTCATCGGCCAGGTCATCGACAACCTCAACCTGGTGCTGGAGACGGTCAACCAGCGCGACGAGGAGCTGTCGACGCTGGTGGTCTCCCTGCAGGAGCTCGTCTCCGGGCTCTCGGAGGACCGCGAGCCGATCGGGCAGGCCCTGGAGTCGATCGGGGAGCTGACGGAGGTCACCGCCGGCTTCGTCGAGGAGGGCCGGCCCGCCCTGCGCGACGACATCGCCGCGCTCGGCGACCTGTCGGACAACCTGAACGCGAGCGAGCCGGCGCTGGAGAGCTTCCTGGTCAACTGGCCCGGCAAGCTCAACACGATCACCCGGGCCGGCAGCTACGGCAGCTGGTTCCAGTTCTACCTCTGCGGCCTGGGCGGCTCGGTCGGCCTCGCGCCGTACGTGCCGGCCTTCGAGCTGCAGGCCTACACGAACACGCAGGCGCGCTGCGGGGCCGATCCCGACGGCGGGGGGGAGGGCGACACGCGGGCACTGGGCGGACCGCTCCCGGCCCTGCCCGGCCCGCCCAGCTCGCCCGACCTGGCCGGACTGCCGCTCCTGGGAGGGAACTGATGCCCGCCACGCGCGGACCGGTGCCGGTCGCGGTCCTCGGCATCCTCGTGATCGTCGGGGTCCTCGTGGCGGCGTTCACCCTGCCCGCCGCGCTGACCCGCGGCGACGTCCACCGGGCCGAGTTCAGCGAGGCGGCCGGGCTCCAGTCCGGTGACCTCGTCACGATCGCCGGGGTCGAGGCGGGCCGCGTCGAGTCCGTCGAGCTCGCCGGCGACCGCGTCCTGGTCACCTTCGACGTCAAGGACGCCTGGGTGGGCGACCGCACGTCGGCCTCGATCGAGGTCAAGACGCTGCTGGGCGCGAAGTACCTCGCGCTCGACCCGCAGGGCGACGCCGACATGCCCGCCGACGGCGTCATCCCGCTCGACCGCACCGCGTCGCCGTTCGACGTGGTCGAGGCGTTCAACGGCCTGTCGAGCACCATCGACGGGCTCGACACCGCCCAGCTCGCCACCAGCCTCGAGACGCTGTCGGAGACGTTCTCCGGCACGGCGCCCGAGGTCCGCGGCGCGCTCGACGGCCTGTCCCGGCTCTCGCAGACCATCGCGAGCCGCGACGAGGAGATCCGCAGGCTGCTCGCCGGCACGCAGAACCTCTCCGGCGTGCTCGCCGACCGGGCGCCGGAGTTCGAGCGCCTGCTGTCCGACGGCAACCTGCTGCTCGCCGAGATCCAGCGCCGCAAGGACGCGATCAGCGCCCTGCTCGACGGCACGCGCGCCCTGTCGGTCCAGCTGCGCGGCCTCGTCGCCGACAACCAGGAGCAGCTCACGCCCACCCTGGAGGCGCTCGACGGCGTCGCGGAGATCCTGCAGCGCAACCGCGACAACCTCGACCTCGCGCTCGAGCGGCAGGCCGTGTTCACCCGCCTGTTCTCCAACGCCGTCGGCAACGGTCGCTGGTTCGACAACTACGTCTGCGGGCTCGTCTTCCCGCCGCTGGGCCCGATCAACGAAGGCGGCTGCTGATGGCGCTCACCGACACCGACCGGCGGCAGTTCCAGCTCGTCGGCCTCGTCGCGGTCATCGCGGTCCTGCTGGCCACGGCGGTCGTCGTCATCGCCCGCCCGCCGGGCCGCACGGTCGTCGCCTACTTCACCTCGGCCACCGCGGTGTTCGAGGACAACTCGGTGCGCGTGCTGGGCGTCGACGTCGGCTCGATCGACCGGGTCGTGCCGGAGGGCACGCGGGTCCGCGTCGAGATGACGATCGACGACCCCGACCTGGTCCTGCCCGCCGACGCCCGCGCGGTCGTCATCTCGCCGAGCCTGGTCACCGGCCGCTACGTCCAGCTCACCCCGACCTACTCCGGCGGGCCGGAGCTCGCCGACGGCGCCGTCATCCCGGTCGAGCGCACCGCGGTGCCGCTCGACGTCGACGACCTCGCCCGCACGGCCGTCGACCTCACCGAGGCGCTCGGGCCGAACGGCGTCAACCGCGAGGGCTCGCTCTCGCGCGTCCTCGACGTCGGCGCCGACAACCTGGGCGGCAACGGCCAGGCCCTCAACGACACGATCACCGACCTGGGCGAGCTGTCGGGCACGCTGGCCGACTCCCGCGAGGAGCTGTTCGGCACGGTCACCGAGCTGCAGCGGTTCGTCTCGGTGATCGCCGCGAACGACGCCGAGGTCCGCGAGTTCAACTCCCGCCTCGAGGACGTGTCCGCCTTCCTCGCCGACGAGCGCGGCGACCTCGGTGCGGCCCTGCAGGAGCTCTCGATCGCCCTCGGCGAGGTCGCGGTGTTCGTCCGCGACAACCGGGAGGTCCTGCAGTCCAACGTCGACCGCCTCACCGACGTCACCGCCGTGCTGGTCGACCAGCAGCGCGCGCTCGCCGAGACCCTCGACACCGCCCCGACGGCGCTGGGCAACCTGGCCAACGCCTACAACGCCTCGTCCGGCACGCTCGACACGCGGCTCAACATCAACGAGCTGACGCTGCCGCCGCTCGCGCTGATCTGCGAGCTGCTCGAGCGGGGGACGCCGGAGGCGCTGGCCGACCTGCCGGTCACGATCGGCACGGCGTGCGAGCAGCTCGGGCCGCTCGACCAGCTGCCGCTGCCGTCCGCGGCCGAGGTGATCACCTCGCTGCAGGCGGGCCAGCTGCCGCCGGTCCCCGGGCTGGCGCTGCCCACCGCGCCCGCCGTCCCGGCCGCGCCGCTCCCGAACACCGCCGCCCCCCTGGAGGGTGAGTGATGACCGCCCGGACGCTGCGGCTCGCCGCGCTGCTCACGGCCGTGACGCTGCTGACCAGCGGCTGCGGTCTGCTCACCGACGGTCTGCGCGGGGTCACCCTCCCCGGTGGCGCCGACCTCGGCGAGGCCCCGATGGAGGTGACGGCCGAGTTCAGCGACGTCGTCGACCTGGTGCCGCAGTCGCTGGTGATGGTCGACGACGTGCCGGTCGGCACCGTCACCGGCATCACCGTCAGCGACGACTGGACCGCGATGGTCACGATGCTGGTCAACGAGCGGGTGCAGCTGCCGTCCGACGCCACCGCCCGGGTGCGCACGACCAGCCTGCTGGGCGAGAAGTTCGTCGAGCTCGGCTCGCCGGACGACGGCGCGGGCTCCGGCTCGCTCGCGAACGGCGCGGTGATCCCGCTGGAGCGCTCCGGCCGGGCCGCCGAGGTCGAGGAGGTGCTCGGCGCGCTGTCGATGCTGCTCAACGGAGGTGGCGTCGCGCAGATCCGGACGATCGCGAACGAGCTGAACCTGGCGCTGGACGGCAACGAGCCGGAGATCCGGGCGCTGCTCGACGACGTCGACGCGCTCGTCGGCGCCCTCGACGAGCGCAAGGGCGAGATCACCCGCGCCCTCGACGAGGTCGACCGGCTGAGCACGACGCTGGCCGACCGCCGCGGGCAGATCGAGATCGCCCTCGACGACCTCGCGCCCGGGCTGCAGGAGCTGGAGGACCAGCGCTCGCAGCTCGTCGACATGCTCCAGGCGCTCGACCGGCTCTCGGTCGTCGGCACCGACGTGATCAACCGCAGCCGCGACGACGTGCTGGCCGACCTCGAGCTGCTGCGCCCGGTGCTGCAGAAGCTGGCGGAGTCCGGGGCCGACCTGCCCGAGTCGCTGCAGCTGCTGTTCACGCCGCCCTTCACCGACGCCGGCGAGGCCGCGTTCGCGGGCGACTACGCCAACCTCTACGTCACCGCCGACCTCGACCTCGGCTCCGTGCTGGAGAACCTGGTGCGGTCCAACCAGCCGCTGCTCGGCCCCGACAGCCCGCTCGCGGCGCTGCCGCCCACCGGCCAGCTGCTCGGTCCGCTGCTCGGCCCGACCGGCGCGCTGCAGGGCCTGCAGGAGTTCCCGCTGCTCGGCGACGTCCTCCCGGTCCTGCCGGGCCAGGTGCAGCCGCTGCCGGAGCGGGCACCGGAGGGCTCCACGCGGGCACCCGAGCCGGGGCAGCCCACACAGCTCGAGCAGCAGGAGGCCGAGCAGGACGGCGGCGGCCTCCTCGGCGGTCTCCTGGGAGGCGGACGATGATCACCCGGGCGACGAAGGTCCAGCTGGTGGCGTTCCTGCTGCTCACCGTCATCGGGGTCGGCTACACCGGCTTCCGGTACGCGGGCTTCGGCGACGTCTTCGGCACCACCACCTACCCCGTGACGATGCAGCTGGCCGACTCCGGCGGCATCTTCACCGGCGCCGACGTCACCTACCGCGGCGTCAGCGTCGGGCGGGTGGGGCCGCTGACGCTCAAGCCGCAGGGCGTGGACGTGCAGCTCGACCTGGAGCGCAGCGCGCCGGCGATCCCCGTCGACGTCGACGCCGCGGTCCGCAACCTCTCCGCGATCGGCGAGCAGTACGTCGACCTGCAGCCGGCGTCGGACGGCGGGCCGGAGCTCGCCGGCGGCTCGGTCATCCCCGTCGACCGGACCTCGACGCCGGTGCCGGTGGAGGACCTCGTCGTCGGCGTCGACGACCTCGCGCGCTCGGTCCCGCTGGAGTCGCTGCGCACGGTGGTGTCGGAGCTGGGCACCGCGTTCGAGGGCACCGCCGGGCCGCTGCAGAAGATCCTCGCCACCACCGACGCGTTCAGCCAGGACGCCGTCGAGGCGCTGCCGCAGACCCTCGACCTGCTCCGCGACGGCCGCACCGTGCTCACCACGCAGAACGAGACCGCCGGCTCCTTCCAGAACTTCAGCGCCGACCTGGCGCTGCTGGCCGAGCAGCTCCGCACCTCCGACCCGGACCTGCGGCGCCTGCTGGAGACCGCCCCCCAGGCGTCCGAGCAGATCACCGGGCTCCTGCGGGAGAGCGGGCCGGGCCTGTCGGTGCTGGTCTCGGACCTGCTCACGGTCGCGCGCGTCGCCGAGCCCCGGCAGGAGGCGCTGCGGCAGCTGCTCGTCACCTACCCGGCGTTCGCCTCCGTCGCGTACACGGTGGCGCCCGGCGACGGCACCGCCCACCTGGGCCTGGTCGTCAACGTGTTCGACCCGTTCCCGTGCACGCGGGGCTACGAGGGCACCGTCCGGCGCAGCGGCACCGACATCGCGGACACCCCCGCGAACCAGGACGCCTACTGCGCCGAACCCCCCGGTAGCCCCATCTCGGTCCGCGGAGCGCAGAATGCCCCGCGGGCGGAGACCCCGATGGCGCCGAAGGGTGCCCCGTCCGGGCCGCCCGCGGGCGGACTGCCGGCGGGATCGGCACCGGTCGGTTCGCCGACGCCCCTGAGCTCCCCGGCGCAGATCCTCACCGGCCTCCTCCCCTAGGCCGCGTTCCCCCTGGAGGGTGCGATGACCCAGCTCGACGAGCGCGACGCGGCCCCCGGGCCCGCCGCACCCCGCCGCGACCCGGTCCGGCTGCTGACGGTGCTGGTCGCCGTCGCGGCGCTGGCCGCCCTCGTGCTCGGGGTGCTGTGGGCGTTCACCGCCACCGACGACTCGCTGGAGCTCGCCCGCACGCGCGACGTCGTGCTCGTCGACGCCCGGCAGGCGGCCATCAACCTCAACACGCTCGACTCGGCCGACGTCGAGCCGGGCCTGGACCTGTGGGAGCAGTCCTCCACCGGCGGGCTGCTCGAGGAGTTCCGCGCCAACCGCGCCGAGTACGCCGGGCTCGTCACGCAGTCCGGGCGCAGCACGACGGCGTCGGTCGCGGACGCGGCGGTGGCCGAGCTGGACCTGCGGGCCGGCGTGGCGCGCGTCGTCGTCGGGGTGGACGTGCAGGTCGTGGTGCCCGACGAGGACCCGGTGCTGCTGCGGCAGCGCCTGCAGATCGAGATGACCCGCACCGAGCAGGGATGGAAGGCCAGCCGGGCCGACGTCGTCCGCTGACCACCCCCCGACCCGACCAGGAGGTGCGAGAGATGCCCGCACGCCGTCGTACGAGCCCCGGCCCCGCCACCCGCCGTCCCAAGGTCGCCGGCACGGCGGTGCCCGGCCGCCCGGAGACCGAGGGGGAGGGGCCGACCCTGACCGGGGTCCGCGCCGCCCGTCCCGCCGCCCCGGTGAAGCCGCGGGCGCGGACGCAGCCCGACCCCGCCGACCCCGCCGACCCCGCCGACCCCGCCGACCCCGCCGACCTCGTGACCGGGGAGCCCGAGCCCGACGACGCGACCGACGGGGACGCTCCGGTCGACCTGGAGAAGGCGACCCCCCGCGGGCGCCGCCGCCCGGCCCGTGACGAGGCGGAGGCCACCGAGTCCGCCGGGCGCCGGTCCTCCGGCCGTGGCCGCGCGCTGCTCGCCCGCCTGCGCACGGTGCCCGTGCTGGCCGCGGCGCTCGTCGTCCTCGTCGCGCTGGCGGCGTTCTCCGGGATCGCCGCGGCCTCGCTGCGCGGCACCCCGGCCGCGGCCAACACCGCGCTGACCGACCTCGCCGCCACCTCCGAGGTGAGCACCCAGCTCGGCGACGCGCTGGAGACGCTCTACTCCTACGACTTCACCCGCCTCGACGAGAACGAGCGGGCCGCCCGCGGCGTCATCACCGACGCGTTCACCCCGGAGTTCGACCGCCTGTTCGCGCAGGTCCGGGAGCTGGCACCGCAGCAGCAGGCCGTCGTCTCCGCCGTCGTGAACGTCTCGGCCGTGCAGCGCATCGACGGCGACACCGCCGTGCTCGTCGCCTTCATGGACCAGCAGGCGACGACCGCGGCCAGCGCCGAGCAGGTCGCGGCCGCGGGCCGGCTCACCGTCACCGGCGAGCGCGTCGACGGGCGCTGGCGGATCGCCGCGGTCGAGAGCCGCTGACCGGCGCCACCCCCGCGCCGGGCCGGGCGCGGGGGCGCGTACCCTCGTGGACGGTTCCACCGAAGACCGCAGGTCTGCGCCCGCCCGGGTCACCCCGGGAAGGCGCACGAAGGCCCCGCAGCAGCGGGCGACCCGCGCAGGAGGACGAGGTAGCTCCGGGCGCGAAGGCGCCCGCTCCGCCCCGTGCGCTCCTGCGCCGGGGCGTTCGTCGTCTCCAGGGCAGTCGTCGCCCCGCGGTCGGACCCGCAGATCCATCCGAAGACGACTACCCGAGAGGAGGCAGGAATGGCCCGATCCGACAAGGTCACGGCGGTCGAAGAGATCGCCAGCCGGTTCCGGGGCGCGTCCGCCTCGGTCGTCACCGAGTACCGCGGCCTCACCATGACCCAGCTGACCGCCCTGCGGCGCGCGCTGGGCCAGGACGCCACGTACCGCGTCGCCAAGAACACCCTGGTGAAGCGGGCCGCGGAGAACGCCGGTGTCGACGGCCTCGAGTCGATGCTCATCGGCCCGACCGCGATCGCGTTCGTCACCGGCGAGCCCTCCGAGGCCGCCAAGGCGCTGCGCGACTTCGCCAAGGACAACAAGGGCCTGGTCATCAAGGGCGGCTTCATGGACGGTCGCGCGCTGACCGTCGCCGAGGTCGCCCAGCTGGCCGACCTGGAGTCCCGCGAGGTCCTGCTGGCCAAGCTGGCCGGCGCGATGAAGGCCAACCTGTCCAAGGCCGCCGGTCTGTTCGCCGCTCCGGCGTCGCAGGTCGCCCGCCTGGCGCAGGCGCTCGCCGACAAGCGGGCCGAGTCCGAGGGTGCGGCTCCGGCCGCCGCCGAGGACGGTGCCGCCGACGCCGGCAGCACCGACGACAGCACCACCGAGGCCCCGGCCGACGCCGCGAGCTGAGCTCCACCCCCCCGTTCTGTGCTCCACCCCTGAGAAAGGACCGCCACCATGGCGAAGCTGTCCACCGACGAGCTGCTCGACGCCTTCAAGGACCTGACGCTGCTCGAGCTGTCGGAGTTCGTGAAGAAGTTCGAGGAGACCTTCGACGTCACCGCGGCCGCCCCGGTCGCCGTCGCCGCCGCCGGCCCCGCCGCCGGTGGTGCCGCCGCGCCCGCCGAGGAGGAGAAGGACGAGTTCAACGTCGTCCTCGACGCCGCCGGCGACAAGAAGATCCAGGTCATCAAGGTCGTCCGCGAGCTCGTCTCGGGCCTGGGCCTCAAGGAGGCCAAGGACCTCGTCGAGTCGGCCCCCAAGCCGATCCTCGAGGGTGTCGACAAGGCCGCGGCCGACGCCGCCAAGGCCAAGCTCGAGGACGCCGGCGCGAAGGTCAGCCTGAGCTGATCCCGCTCCACCCCCGCACGCCCGAACGGCCCTCCCGTCTTCCGACGGGAGGGCCGTTCGTCGTTGCGGTGACCCGGGTGGGCGTCAGCGGCCGCGCAGCTCCCGGCGCAGGAGCTTGCCGGTGACGGTCTTCGGGATCTCGTCGAGGAACTCGATCTGCCGCGGGTACTTGTAGGCGGCCATGCGCTGCTTGGTGAACGCGATGAGGTCCGCCTCGCTGACCTCCTTGCCCGGGCGCAGGCTGACGAACGCCTTGACGCTCTCGCCCCGGTACTCGTCGGGCACCCCCACCACGGCGGCCTCGCGCACCGCCTCGTGCTCGTAGAGCACGTCCTCGACCTCGCGGGGCCAGACCTTGTAGCCGCCCGCGTTGATCTGGTCCTTCTTGCGGTCGACGATGTAGAACCAGCCGTCGGCGTCCATGTACCCGACGTCGCCGGTGTGCAGCGAGCCGCCGGGCAGCGCCTTGGCGGTCTCCTCGGGCTTGTTCCAGTACCCGACGACGACCTGCGGCCCGGTGGTCACGAGCTCGCCGATCTCGCCGACGGGCAGGTCCTCGCCCTTGTCGTCGACGATCTGCACGACCGTGTCGTAGACGGGGACGCCGACCGACAGCGCGCCCGAGGCCTCGTCGACCGGGCCCTCGGTGCCGAACGGGGTGCCGTGGCTCGGGGACGTGGTCTCGGTGAGGCCGTAGACGTTGTGGATGTAGTGCCCGAACGCCGCCTTGAACGCCTTCACCGTGGACGGCGGGATGGGCGCCCCGCCGGACAGGATCTTGGTCAGCGACGCCAGCGCCTCCTTCTCCGCCGCGGGGGAGTTCATCAGCGCGATGAACACCGTGATCGACCCGACGGTGAAGGTGGCCCGCTCGTCGCGGACGGTCTCGATCGTGACGGCCGGGTCGAGGCGGTACATGAGCACCAGCGGCGCCCCGATCAGCAGCGAGATCGCGATGTGGGCGATCAGGCCGGTGATGTGGAACAGCGGCGCGACGCCGAGCACCACGTCGTCGCTGGTCAGGCCCACCCACTCGCGGTAGGTCTGGGCGTTGAAGACGACGTTGCGGTGGGTCGTCATCGCGCCCTTGGGCGGGCCGGTGGTGCCCGAGGTGTAGGTCAGGAACGCGATGTCGTCCGGCCCGAGGGACACCTCCGGCGGCGCCTGCCCGGCGAACCGCTCCAGCAGCCCCGCCATGTCGACGGTGCCCTCGCAGGCGATCCGCTCGACGCCGGAGAAGATCCGCGGGTCGTTGCGGGTCTGGTGCTCCAGCTCCGAGGTGGTGATCACGGTGCGGACCTCGGTGCCCGGCACCACCGACGCCGCGACGTCGCGGTGCAGGCTCTCCAGGCACACCAGCACGGTCGCCCCGGAGTCGGTGAGCAGCTCGGTGAGCTCGCGCTCCTTGTTCATCGGGTTGATCGACACGGCGATGCCGCCGGCCTTCCAGGTCCCGATCTGGGCGATGAGGAACTGCGGCACGTTCTGCAGGTAGACGGCCACGCGCTCGCCGGGGGAGAACCCGGCGTCGGTGATGCCGGCGGCGAACGCGTCGGTGAGCGCGTCGAGCTCGCGCAGGGTGATGCGGCCGTCGAAGTAGCGGATGATCTCGCCGTCGGGGTCGCGCGCGACGGCGGCCCGGAACATGTCCAGGGCGCTGTCGAACTCGACGGTGATCGACGACGGCTGGCCGGGCGCGTAGCGGGCCAGCCACGGCTTGGAGCCGTAGGTCGTGGAGTCGGCGGCGGCGGTCATCGGATGGCCACCGGGTTGACCGGGGCGCCGGTGCCGTTGACGACCTTCAGCGGCGCGGCGACGTAGAGGAAGCTCCACCTGCCGTCCATGGCGCAGGCGTCGGCGAGGTCGTCGAGCCAGGCGATCTCGGTGAGCGTGACGCCGAGGTTGCGCATCAGGGCGCAGTGCAGGGGGAGCGCGACGCCCGTCCCGGGCTCGTAGGTGACCTCGTTGGCGATGGTGTCGGTGACGAGGTTGGGGACCTCGCGGTCCTGGAACCACTGCACGAGCTCGCGGGAGTAGGTCAGGCCCGGCTCCTGGAAGCCCTCGTAGAACTTGGCCGGGTCGTTGAGCTCGTACCAGTACTTCATCCAGCCGGTGCGGACGCACAGCACGTCGTGCGGCTCGATGGTGACGCCCTGGGCCTGCGCGGCGGCCTCGAGGTCGGTGTGGTCGAACGTCTCGCCCTTGTCCAGCCACTGCTTGCCGCGGTGGCGCGCCATGTCGATCAGTACCCCGCGCCCGACGACGCCCTTCTCGGCGATGGGGAGCACCGAGGCCTTCTGCATCGCGTCGATGGTGGTCCGCGCGTCGTAGCCGTTCCAGAGCTGGCCGTCGTACCAGACGTGGCCCAGCGCGTCGTACTGCGTGGAGCCCTGCAGGAAGATGTGCGCGGTGTCGTCGGCGTAGTGCAGGCCCCCGGGGAACGCGGGGGCGCCCTCGCCGTCCCAGGTGCTCTCGTCGAGCTCGTTCTTGCGCTTGATCCCCTCGCGGCCGGGCCACAGCGGGTCGCCGGGCCCGTCGGTGCGCCCCATCTGGATCTGCAGGGTGAACGTCTCACCGGACTTCACGTGCTGGATGCCCCGGAGCACCTCGCCCGCGTCGAGGTAGTTCAGGGCGCCGAGCTCGTCGTCCGGTCCCCACTTGCCCCAGTTGGAGGGGGCGTCTGCACCGAGCAGATCGCGCATGTCGGGGGCGTCGGACATCGATGTCTCCTCGTTCGTCGACATAATCGTTGACGCTCGCGATCGTTGTGTCGGCGATCACGCGCTGTCAAGGCGGGGCGTCGCCCGTCCTGACCGTCGTCCGACCACGGAGCGCGACGGGAGCGGGTGCCACCGCCGACCGTCGACACAACGGGGTGAACCCTCGGGATGAACGGTCGCCATCTGCGCGGATGCTCGTTGAACCACCGTCCATCCCGCGGAACAGACCACTTACCGACGCGTAGAGTCTTGACTCGGTGCGCCTGTCAGGTCACTCTTAGGTCTCGATGGTTGCCTTGGTGACCCGTCTCGACAGCGGCTGCGTTTGCAGCTAGACTGCCTCTTTGCGCTGCCTCCGTCCAGCTTCGCGCGCGCATCGAGGACTCCGCCCGGGAGAACGAGCTCCGGTGGGAACCACTTCGACTGCTCGCGAAGGTGGTCGGCGGCCGCGCCCTGACAACAGACGGTGTGCCCAGGACCATCCCGCTCCTACCGGATGAACGAGACGGTAGCGCGAGGAACCCGGGGCCCGCCAGATGAAGAGCGCAGTTCCGGAAGGACGCATCTTGGCATCGCCGCACGCCACCAAGACCCCCGCGACCACCTCGGACCACATGGCCCTCCCCGGAGCCCCCACCCGGGTCTCCTTCGCGAAGATCCGCGAGCCCCTCCGGGTGCCCGATCTGCTCGACCTGCAGACGCAGTCGTTCGAGTGGCTCGTCGGCGACGAGGCGTGGTTCCAGCGGCGGATCGATGCCGGTGACGAGAACCCGGTGGGCGGTCTCGAGGAGATCCTCACCGAGATCTCGCCCATCGAGGACTTCTCCGGGTCGATGTCCCTGTCCTTCTCCGACCCCCGCTTCGACGAAGTGAAGGCGTCGGAGGAGGAGTGCAAGGACAAGGACATGACGTACGCGGCTCCGCTGTTCGTCACCGCGGAGTTCACGAACAACACCACCGGTGAGATCAAGAGCCAGACGGTCTTCATGGGCGACTTCCCCGTGATGACGTCGAAGGGCACCTTCATCATCAACGGCACCGAGCGTGTCGTGGTGTCCCAGCTCGTCCGGTCGCCGGGTGTCTACTTCGACCACAACATCGACAAGACGACCGAGAAGGACGTCTACTCGGTCAAGGTCATCCCCAGCCGCGGTGCGTGGCTGGAGTTCGACGTCGACAAGCGCGACACCGTCGGCGTCCGCATCGACCGCAAGCGCCGCCAGCCGGTCACCGTGCTCCTCAAGGCGCTCGGCTGGGACGCCGAGCAGATCTCGAAGCGCTTCGGCTTCTCCGAGACGATGCTCGCCACCCTGGAGAAGGACCACACGGCCGGCCAGGACGAGGCGCTGCTCGACATCTACCGCAAGCTGCGCCCCGGCGAGCCCCCCACCCGCGAGAGCGCGCAGACGCTCCTGGAGAACCTGTTCTTCAAGGACAAGCGCTACGACCTCGCCAAGGTGGGCCGCTACAAGGTCAACAAGAAGCTCGGTCTCACGACGCCGAACCCGATCGGCACGCTGACCGAGGAGGACATCGCCACCACCATCGAGTACCTCGTCCGGCTGCACGCCGGCGACACCTCGATGGTCTCCGGCGCGGTCGAGGGCGAGGAGGGCTCGGGGATCGAGATCCCCGTCGAGACCGACGACATCGACCACTTCGGCAACCGCCGCCTGCGCACCGTGGGCGAGCTGATCCAGAACCAGATCCGGGTCGGCCTCTCGCGCATGGAGCGCGTCGTCCGCGAGCGGATGACCACGCAGGACGTCGAGGCGATCACGCCGCAGACCCTGATCAACATCCGTCCCGTCGTGGCGGCGATCAAGGAGTTCTTCGGCACGTCGCAGCTGTCGCAGTTCATGGACCAGACCAACCCCCTCGCGGGCCTGACGCACAAGCGTCGCCTGTCCGCGCTGGGCCCGGGTGGTCTGTCCCGCGAGCGCGCCGGCTTCGAGGTGCGCGACGTGCACCCCAGCCACTACGGCCGCATGTGCCCGATCGAGACGCCGGAGGGCCCGAACATCGGCCTGATCGGGTCGCTGTCGAGCTTCGCGCAGGTCAACCCGTTCGGCTTCATCCAGTCGCCGTACCGCAAGGTCGAGAACGGCCGCGCGGGCGACCAGATCGACTACCTGACGGCCGACGAGGAGGACCGCTTCGTCATCGCGCAGGCCAACGAGCCGCTCGATGAGGACGGCAACTTCGTGGGCAGCCGCGTGCTGGTGCGCCGCAAGGGCGGCGAGGTCGACTACATCTCCCCGGCCGGCGTCGACTACATCGACGTCTCCCCGCGGCAGATGGTGTCGGTCGCCACGGCGATGATCCCGTTCCTCGAGCACGACGACGCCAACCGCGCCCTGATGGGCGCCAACATGCAGCGCCAGTCGGTGCCGCTGCTCCGCTCCGACTCGCCGCTGGTGGGCACGGGCATGGAGCTGCGCGCCGCGGTCGACGCGGGCGACGTGGTCGTGGCCGAGAAGGCCGGCGTCGTCGAGGAGCTGTGCGCCGACTTCATCACGGTGATGGCCGACGACGGCACCCGCCGCACGTACCGGCTGCACAAGTTCCGCCGCAGCAACCAGGGCACGTGCACCAACCAGAAGCCGATCGTGGTCGAGGGTGCGCGCGTCGAGGTCGGGCAGGTGCTGGCCGACGGCCCGTGCACCGAGAACGGCGAGATGGCCCTGGGCAAGAACCTGCTCGTGGCGATCATGCCGTGGGAGGGCCACAACTACGAGGACGCGATCATCCTCTCGCAGCGCCTGGTGCAGGACGACGTGCTCACGTCGATCCACATCGAGGAGCACGAGATCGACGCCCGCGACACCAAGCTGGGCGCCGAGGAGATCACCCGGGACATCCCGAACGTCTCCGAGGAGGTCCTGGCCGACCTCGACGAGCGCGGCATCATCCGGATCGGTGCCGAGGTCCAGCCCGGCGACATCCTGGTCGGCAAGGTCACGCCCAAGGGCGAGACCGAGCTGACCCCGGAGGAGCGCCTGCTCCGCGCGATCTTCGGCGAGAAGGCGCGCGAGGTCCGCGACACCTCGCTCAAGGTGCCCCACGGCGAGACCGGCAAGGTCATCGGCATCCGGGTCTTCTCCCGCGACGACGAGGACGAGCTGGCGCCCGGCGTCAACGAGCTGGTCCGCGTCTACGTGGCCCAGAAGCGCAAGATCCAGGACGGCGACAAGCTCGCCGGCCGCCACGGCAACAAGGGCGTCATCGGCAAGATCCTCCCCGCCGAGGACATGCCCTTCCTGCCCGACGGCACCCCGATCGACATCATCCTGAACACGCACGGCGTGCCGCGACGGATGAACATCGGCCAGGTCCTGGAGACCCACCTCGGGTGGATCGCCAAGACCGGGTGGGACATCGAGGGCAAGCCCGAGTGGGCCAAGCAGCTCCCCGAGAGCCTCTACGAGGCCCCGGCCGGCACGAAGACCGCCACCCCGGTCTTCGACGGCGCCAAGGAGCACGAGATCACGGGCCTGCTCGGATCCACGCTGCCCAACCGCGACGGCGAGCGGATGGTCGGGCCCGACGGCAAGGCCACGCTGATGGACGGCCGGTCCGGGGAGCCCTTCCCGTTCCCGGTGGCCGTCGGCTACATGTACATCCTCAAGCTGCTGCACCTGGTGGACGACAAGATCCACGCCCGTTCCACCGGCCCGTACTCGATGATCACGCAGCAGCCCCTCGGTGGTAAGGCGCAGTTCGGTGGCCAGCGCTTCGGTGAGATGGAGTGCTGGGCGATGCAGGCCTACGGGGCGGCGTACACGCTCCAGGAGCTGCTGACGATCAAGTCGGACGACGTCGCGGGCCGCGTCAAGGTCTACGAGGCGATCGTCAAGGGCGAGAACATCCCCGAGCCGGGAATCCCCGAGTCGTTCAAGGTGCTGCTCAAGGAGCTCCAGTCGCTCTGCCTGAACGTCGAGGTGCTCTCCAGCGACGGCCAGGCGATCGAGATGCGCGACACCGACGACGAGGACCTCGAGCGGGCCGCGGCGAACCTGGGCATCAACCTGTCCAGCCGCCCCGGGTCCGAGTCGATGACCGTCGACGACGTCGTCAACTGACCGCCCGAGCCAGATACACAAGAAGGAACTGAGGCGAATAGTGCTCGACGTCAACTTCTTCGACGAACTGCGCATCGGCCTGGCCACGGCCGAGGACATCCGTCAGTGGTCGCATGGTGAGGTCAAGAAGCCCGAGACGATCAACTACCGCACCCTCAAGCCGGAGAAGGACGGACTCTTCTGCGAGAAGATCTTCGGCCCGACCCGCGACTGGGAGTGCTACTGCGGCAAGTACAAGCGCGTCCGGTTCAAGGGCATCATCTGCGAGCGCTGCGGCGTGGAGGTCACGCGCGCCAAGGTGCGTCGTGAGCGGATGGGGCACATCGAGCTGGCCGCCCCGGTCACGCACATCTGGTACTTCAAGGGTGTGCCGAGCCGCCTGGGCTACCTGCTCGACCTGGCGCCCAAGGACCTCGAGAAGATCATCTACTTCGCGGCCTACGTGATCACGTCGGTCAACAAGGAGCTCCGCCACAACGACCTGTCCACGCTCGAGACCGAGATGAGCGTGGAGCGCAAGCGGGTCGAGAACCGGCGCGACACCGATCTCGAGGAGCGGGCCCAGAAGCTCGAGGCCGACCTGGCCGAGCTCGAGGCCGAGGGCGCGAAGGGCGACGTCCGCCGCAAGGTCAAGGACGGTGGCGAGCGCGAGATGCGCCAGCTCCGCGACCGCGCCCAGCGCGAGCTGGACCGGCTCGACGAGATCTGGACCGCGTTCACCAAGCTCGACGTGCAGCAGCTCATCGCCGACGAGTCGATCTACCGGGAGCTCTACGACCGGTACGGCGACTACTTCACCGGCGCCATGGGCGCCGAGGCGATCCAGACGCTGCTGCAGAACTTCGACATCCCGGCCGAGGCCGAGAACCTGCGGGAGACCATCCGCAGCGGCAAGGGGCAGAAGAAGCTCCGCGCCCTCAAGCGCCTCAAGGTCGTCGCGGCGTTCCAGACCACCGGCAACTCGCCGATGGGCATGGTGCTCGACTGCGTCCCGGTCATCCCGCCGGACCTGCGCCCGATGGTGCAGCTCGACGGTGGCCGCTTCGCCACGAGCGACCTGAACGACCTGTACCGCCGGGTCATCAACCGCAACAACCGCCTCAAGCGACTGATCGACCTCGGCGCGCCCGAGATCATCGTCAACAACGAGAAGCGGATGCTGCAGGAGGCCGTCGACGCGCTGTTCGACAACGGCCGCCGCGGCCGGCCGGTGACGGGCCCGGGCAACCGGCCGCTCAAGTCGCTGTCCGACCTGCTCAAGGGCAAGCAGGGCCGGTTCCGCCAGAACCTGCTCGGCAAGCGCGTCGACTACTCGGGCCGTTCGGTCATCGTCGTCGGCCCGCAGCTCAAGCTGCACCAGTGCGGTCTGCCCAAGCAGATGGCCCTGGAGCTGTTCAAGCCGTTCGTCATGAAGCGGCTGGTCGACCTCAACCACGCGCAGAACATCAAGTCCGCGAAGCGCATGGTCGAGCGCGGCCGCTCGCAGGTGTGGGACGTGCTCGAGGAGGTCATCTCCGAGCACCCGGTGCTGCTCAACCGCGCACCGACCCTGCACCGCCTCGGCATCCAGGCCTTCGAGCCGCAGCTGGTGGAGGGCAAGGCCATCCAGCTGCACCCGCTGGTCTGCGAGGCGTTCAACGCCGACTTCGACGGTGACCAGATGGCGGTCCACCTGCCGCTGTCGGCCGAGGCGCAGTCCGAGGCCCGCGTGCTGATGCTGTCGTCGAACAACATCCTGTCGCCGGCGTCCGGGCGTCCACTCGCCATGCCGCGACTCGACATGGTCACGGGCATCTACCACCTGAGCCGGCTGCGCGAGGGCGCCCACGGCGAGGGCGGGATCTACTCCTCGGTCGCCGAGGCGATCATGGCGTACGACCGCAAGGTGCTCCACCTGCAGGCGCCGATGAAGATCCGCCTGCACGGGGTCACCCCGCCGGCCGCGGTCGCGGAGTCCATCGGCTGGTCCGAGGGCGACCCGTGGCTGGCCGACACGACCCTGGGCCGGGTGCTGTTCAACGAGCTGCTGCCGGCGGACTACCCGTACGTCAACGAGATCCTGCCGAAGAAGCGCCAGGCGATGATCATCAACGATCTGGCCGAGCGCTACTCGATGACCGAGGTCGCGCAGTGCCTCGACCGGCTCAAGGACGCGGGCTTCTACTGGGCCACGCGCTCCGGGGTCACGATGGCCGTCTCCGACGTCATCGTGCCGCCGAACAAGCAGGAGATCCTGGACGGCTACGAGGTCAAGGCCGAGCAGGTCAACAAGCGCTACCTGCGCGGGGCCCTGTCCCACCAGGAGCGCAACGACGAGATGGTCAAGATCTGGACCCAGGCGTCCGAAGAGGTCGCCCGGGCCATGGAGGCCAACTTCCCCGAGGACAACCCGATCCCGACGATCGTCAAGTCGGGCGCGGCGGGCAACATGACCCAGGTCCGGCAGCTCGCCGGTATGCGTGGTCTGGTGGCCAACCCCAAGGGCGAGTACATCCCCCGTCCGATCAAGGCCAACTTCCGTGAGGGCCTGTCGGTGCTGGAGTACTTCATCTCCACGCACGGCACCCGCAAGGGCCTCGCCGACACGGCGCTGCGCACCGCCGACTCGGGCTACCTGACCCGTCGTCTGGTGGACGTGTCGCAGGACGTCATCGTCCGCGAGGTCGACTGCGGCACCGAGCGGGGCGTCACGATGGCCGTCACGGAGGAGACCTCCGACGGCCGCCTGATCCCGCACCGCTACCTGCGCACCAGCGTCTACGCCCGCACCGCGGGCGAGGACGCGATCGGCGCCGACGGCCAGGTCGTGGTCCGCCGCGGCGAGGACCTCGGCGACCCGGCGCTCGACGCGATCGTCGCGGCCGGCGTCAAGACGATCAAGGTGCGCAGCCCGCTCACCTGCACGTCGGCCACCGGCATCTGCGGCATGTGCTACGGCCGCTCGATGGCCACCGGCAAGCTGGTGGACGTCGGCGAGGCGGTCGGCATCGTCGCGGCGCAGTCGATCGGTGAGCCCGGCACCCAGCTGACGATGCGCACGTTCCACACCGGTGGTGTGGCGGGCGACGACATCACGACGGGTCTGCCGCGCGTCCAGGAGCTCTTCGAGGCCCGCGTCCCGAAGGGCAAGGCGCCCATCGCCGACGTCGACGGCCGCATCTCCATCGAGGACGGCGAGCGCTTCTGGAAGATCACCCTCACGCCGGACGACGGCGGCGAGGAGATCGTCTACGAGAAGCTGTCGAAGCGGCAGTGGCTCGCGATGACCACGGTCGACGGCCAGGAGCGTCCGCTGGCCGACGGCGACCACGTGCACGTGGGCCAGCTGCTCCTCGAGGGCACGGCCGACCCGCACGAGGTGCTGCGCGTCATGGGCCCGCGCGAGGTGCAGCTGCACCTGGTGCGTGAGGTGCAGAAGGTGTACCGCACGCAGAGCGTGGACATCCACGACAAGCACATCGAGGTCATCGTCCGGCAGATGCTGCGCCGGGTCACGATCATCGACTCGGGGGCCACGGAGTTCCTGCCCGGCGCACTCGCCGAGCGGGCCGACTTCGAGACCCAGAACCGGCGCGTCGTGGCCGAGGGCAACGAGCCCGCGTCCGGCCGCCCGGTCCTGATGGGGATCACGAAGGCCTCGCTGGCCACGGAGTCGTGGCTGTCCGCGGCCTCGTTCCAGGAGACCACCCGGATCCTCACCGATGCCGCGATCAACGGGAAGCGCGACAAGCTCGTCGGGCTCAAGGAGAACGTGATCATCGGCAAGCTGATCCCGGCCGGTACGGGCATCGCCCGCTACCGCGACATCCAGGTCCAGCCCACGGAGGAGGCCCGCGCGGCCGCCTACGCGCTGCCGAGCTACGACGACGGCTACTACAGCCCCGACGTGTTCGGCACGGGCACGGGTGCCGCCGTGCCGCTGGACGACTACGACTTCGGCCGCGACTACCGCTAGGTAGCTGCGACGTCCCCGCCCGCCGAGCGGGCGGGGACGAGCCGAGGGGTCCCGGACGGGGCCGGACACCGCTCTCCCGTGGCGGTGTCCGGCCCCGTCCGCCGTTTCCGCCCCCCACCCACGCACCCCCCACCCTCTCCACCCCCCCCCCTTCCCACCCCCTCTTCTGCACCTCCTTCCCGCGCGAACGGCACTTTCGCCCAACCTTGCTGGGCGAGAGTGCCGTTCGTGCGTGGCGGGGTTGTCCACATGGGGGCCCGCGCATCCACAGCTCCGCAGCTCGTCCCGCCGCGGGCCCCTCCCGGCCGCACCATCGGTGGGTGCCCCGCCTCGACGAGATCCCGCAGCTGTGCGGCGCGACGGTCGTGCGCGCCGTCGACCTGGTGGCGCTCGGCGTCCCCCGCAGCACCATCAGCCACCGCTGCCGCGCGGGTGGGCCGTGGCAGCTGCTGCTGCCGGGCATCCTGCTGCTGCACAACGGACCGGTCACCCGGGCCGACCGCCGGCAGGCGGCGCTGATCCACGGCGGGCCCGGGGCCGTGCTCACCGGCGCCGACGCGCTCGAGCTGCACGGGATGGAGCGCATGCCGCGCCCGTCGGGCCCGGTCCACCTGCTCGTGGCCGCCGACGTCCGCCGCGCCGGGTCCGGGCGGGTGCTCGCCGAGCGCACCGACCGGCTGCCCGTTCCCGCGCCCGGTCGCTGGGCCCTCGCGCACGAGGCCCGCGCGGTCCTCGACTTCGCCCGGCGCAGCCGCAACCGCACCGAGGTGCGGGCGGCGGTCGCCGAGGTGGTGCAGCGCGGGCGGTGCACCCCGGCGGACCTCAACACCGAGCTCGCGGCGGGAAACGGGCGGGGGAGCGCGCTGCCCCGGGAGGTCCTGCGCGAGGTCGGCGACGGGGTGCGCTCCGCGGCCGAGGCGCAGGCCCGGGCGGTGCTGCGGCGCTCGGGCCTGCCGGCCCCGATCTGGAACGCGGAGCTGTACGACCGGGTCGGCCGGCTCGTCGCCGTGCCCGACGCCTGGTTCGACGACGTCGGCATGGCCTGGGAGATCGACTCGCTCGAGTGGCACCTCGGTCCGGCCGACTACGCCCGCACCCTGGACCGGCGCGCGGCGATGATGGCGGAGGGCGTGGTCGTCGTCCACCACCTGCCGAGCGCGCTGAAGAACCCCGTCACGGTGCTGCACGACCTCGTGGCCAACCACGCGCACGCGTGCCGGCGCCCGCGGCCGCCGCTGCTGGCTCTGCCCCCCAGGTGAACGGCACTCCCGCCCAACCACGTTGGGCGAGAGTGCCGTTCGCGCGGAGGTGCCAGGTGTGAGGGACCAGGTGTGAGGTGGGGGGTCAGAGCTGCTCGTACTCCGTCACGTCGAACTGCGCGGTCCGCTTGCGGTACTCGCGCATCAGGCCGGGCCAGTTGTTGACGATCCGGCCGCCCGCCGTGCGGTACCAGCTCTGGCAGCCGGTCCACACGCTGCGGCCCAGGCGGTCCTGGACCTCGGTGTCAAACCGCGACTCGACGTCGGGGCGCACCGACAGCGGGCCCGCGCCGCCCGCCACCGCCGCGACGGCCTGGCGCACGTAGGCGATCTGGCTCTCCAGCATGTGCACGATCGAGCCGGAGCCGACGTTGGTGTTGGGGCCGTAGAGCAGGAACAGGTTGGGGAAGCCGGGGACGGTGATGCCCAGGTGCGCGCGGGCGCCCTCGCGCCAGCGGTCCGACAGCTCGGCGCCGCCGGGGCCGAAGACCTTCATCGGGGTGAGGAAGTCGCTGGTGGCGAACCCGGTGCCGAGGATGATCACGTCGGCGGGGTGCTCGGTGCCGTCGGCCGCGAGTACGGACCCGGCGGTCACCCCGGCCACCTCCGAGGTCACGACGTCGACGTGCGGCCGCGCGACCGCCGGGTACCAGTCCGACGAGATGAGCACGCGCTTGCAGCCCACGGGGTAGTCGGGGCGCAGCTTCTCGCGCAGGGCGGTGTCGCGCACCTGGCTGCGCACCAGCCCCTCGTACGCCCAGCGGAACGGCAGCGTCAGCGACCGGACCGTGGTGAAGCCGAGCGCGCCCGTCTCGAAGAACCCGAACCAGAACGCCCGCGCGGCGCGCCGCCAGGCCGGGACCGCCCGGAAGAACGCGTGGTGGGCGGCGGAGTAGGCCCGGTCGGGCTTGGGGATGAGGTAGGGCGCGGAGCGCTGGAAGACCGTCAGCGACGCCACCCGGTCGACGATCGCGGGCACGAACTGGATGGCGCTCGCCCCTGTGCCGACGACGGCCACGCGCTTGCCCGTGAGGTCGACGTCGTGGTCCCACTCCGCGGAGTGGAAGACCGGCCCCGCGAACGCGTCGAGGCCGGGGATCCGGGGCGCGGCCGGGCGCGAG
Source organism: Pseudonocardia broussonetiae (assembly GCF_013155125.1). Lineage (NCBI taxonomy): Bacteria > Bacillati > Actinomycetota > Actinomycetes > Pseudonocardiales > Pseudonocardiaceae > Pseudonocardia > Pseudonocardia broussonetiae. The sequence goes on from NZ_CP053564.1 coordinate 2,442,974, forward strand.
AGCTGCCCGCACGCCGGCACCAGCACGTCGGCCTCGAGCGTCTCGCCGTCGGACAGGTCCAGGCGCCACACGCCGCGGGCGTCGTCCCAGTGGGCCTCGGTCACCTCGGTGCGCAGCCGCGGGGCGAGCCCGTGCTCGGCGGCGACGCGCTGGAGGTAGCGCAGGATGTCGGGCTGCGGGGCGAACCGGCGGGTCCACTCGCGCCCGGGGGCGAAGGAGAAGGAGTACAGGTGCGACGGCACGTCGCACGCCGCGCCCGGGTAGGTGTTGGCCCGCCAGACGCCGCCGACGCCGTCGGCCCGGTCGAGGATCGTCACCTCGGCCCCGCTGCCCCGCAGGGCGGCGCCCATGCCGATCCCGCCGAACCCGGCCCCGACGACGGCGACGCGCACCGGGGCCCCGGCGCAGTCACGGCGCACCGCCGCCCCGAGCTCCGCCACGGCGGCGTCGGCCTCGGCGAGCAGCCCCGCGAAGACCGGGTAGGCGTGCCAGAGCCCGGCCGCCCGGGTGTAGGTGACGGGCACGCCCGCCGCCCGCGCCTTCTCGACGAGGGCGTCGGAGTCGCCGACCAGCACCTCGTCGGCGCCGGCGACGACGTGCAGCGGCGGGAAGCCGGTGAGGTCGGCGGCCAGGGGCTCGAGCTCGGGGGCCGTGGCGCCCGCCCGGTACTGCGCGGCGGCGGGGGCCAGGGTGCGCGCGTCGAGCATGGCGTCGTGGCGCGTGTTGATCGTGACCCAGGGCGAGCTCAGGTCGAGGTCGAGCCACGGCGAGACCAGCCCGAGCGATCCGGGCAGCTCCTCGCCGGCGGCGCGCAGACGCAGCACGAGCGCCACGGCCAGTCCGCCGCCCGCGGAATCACCGAGCACCGCGATGCGTTGTGACGGGTGTCCCGCTGCGCGCAGAGCCCGCCACGCGGCCACGACGTCGTCGACGGCCGCGGGGAACGGGTGCTCGGGCGCGAGCCGGTAGTCCGGCACGTGCACCGGGGCGCCGCACGCCCGGCTCAGGTGCGCGGTGAGCGCGCGGTGCGAGGTGGGGGAACCCGTCTTGTAGCCGCCGCCGTGCAGGTACAGCACCTGCTGGGGGCCGTCGGCGCCGCGGGCGACGACGCGCTCGGCCGGCACGCCACCGAGGTCGACGGCGGTGCGCCGGGTGCCGAGGGGGAGCGGCACGACGTAGCCGGTGGCGTCGAGCAGGCGCCTGCTGACCGGCAGCGGCAGCAGGGGGGAAAGCAGCGGGGCGACGACGCCCCGGGTGAGCAGCCGGACGGCGGCACGGGGAAGGGCCATGCGCGACGGTATCCACCCGCGGACGGCGTCGGGAACGGCTCTCCGGGGCCAGGACGTGCACGGACGGGCCACACCGGTCGTCACGGCCCGTGCCCGCCCGTCTGCGACGAGCGGGTGCCGAGCGGCGGCGAGCGGGCGAGTCCTCTTGCGGCGCGCCACGTCGTGCGGCACTCTGCGAGCACCGGCAGACGCTCACCTGGACCCGTTTTGACCCCCCTTCGGCGGGGCGGGTAGTCTTGGTGCTTGCGCTCGACCTCGGTCGGGCCGATCTGCGCGCCCGTGGGCCGCTGATCCCGTGCTCCGGCCCGTGATCGCGATCCCGATGCGCAGGCCTCCGGCCATCCGGTGAGGTTCCCCGATCTCATTCGCACGGTGTTCGAAGGTGCGACACGCCCGACCTCGGGGGAGGGCGGCCGGTGCAGCCGGCCTCCCCAGCACGACCCAGCTCGACACGACAGACGCAGTGCACCAGCACCACCGACGGGAAGAAGCAGACGGTTCATGCCCACGATCCAGCAGCTGGTCCGCAAGGGCCGTCAGGACAAGGCCACCAAGACGAAGACGGCCGCGCTCAAGGGGAGTCCCCAGCGCCGCGGCGTCTGCACGCGCGTCTACACGACGACCCCGAAGAAGCCGAACTCGGCGCTTCGCAAGGTCGCGCGCGTCAAGCTGACCAGCCAGATGGAGATCACGGCCTACATCCCCGGTGAGGGCCACAACCTCCAGGAGCACTCGATCGTCCTGGTGCGCGGTGGCCGCGTGAAGGACCTCCCGGGTGTCCGCTACAAGATCGTCCGCGGCTCGCTGGACACGCAGGGCGTGAAGAACCGCAAGCAGGCTCGCAGCCGCTACGGCGCGAAGAAGGAGAAGAGCTGATGCCTCGCAAGGGCCCTGCTCCGAAGCGACCGCTGGTCTCCGACCCGGTCTACAGCTCGCCGCTGGTCACCCAGCTGGTGAACAAGGTGCTCCAGGACGGCAAGCGCAGCCTCGCCGAGCGGATCGTCTACGCGGCCCTCGAGGGCACGCGGGAGAAGACCGGGGCCGACCCGGTCGTCACGCTCAAGCGCGCGCTCGACAACGTCAAGCCCGCCCTGGAGGTGCGCAGCCGCCGCGTCGGTGGCGCCACCTACCAGGTGCCCGTCGAGGTCCGTGCCGTCCGGCAGACCACGCTGGGCCTGCGCTGGCTGGTGTCGTACGCCGGGCAGCGCCGCGAGAAGACCATGGTCGAGCGGCTCATGAACGAGCTCCTCGACGCGAGCAACGGTCTGGGTGCCGCCGTCAAGCGGCGCGAGGACATGCACAAGATGGCGGAGTCCAACAAGGCCTTCGCCCACTACCGCTGGTGACGGGCCGATCGTCCGCGCCAACCTGTTGAGGGAAGCGAGATAGCTGTGGCACGCGACGTGCTGACGGACCTGGGCAAGGTCCGCAACATCGGCATCATGGCCCACATCGACGCCGGCAAGACCACCACGACCGAGCGGATCCTGTACTACACCGGTCTGAACTACAAGATCGGTGAGGTCCACGACGGCGCGGCCACGATGGACTGGATGGAGGAGGAGCAGAAGCGCGGCATCACGATCACCAGCGCCGCGATCACCTGCTTCTGGAAAGACCACCAGATCAACATCATCGACACCCCCGGCCACGTCGACTTCACGGTCGAGGTCGAGCGCTCCCTGCGGGTGCTCGACGGCGCGGTGGCGGTCTTCGACGGCAAGGAGGGGGTCGAGCCGCAGTCCGAGCAGGTCTGGCGGCAGGCCACCAAGTACGACGTGCCGCGCATCTGCTTCGTCAACAAGATGGACAAGCTCGGTGCGGACTTCTACTTCACCGTGCGGACGATCAAGGAGCGCCTCGGCGCCACGCCGCTGCCCCTGCAGCTGCCGATCGGTTCCGAGAACGACTTCATCGGCGTCGTCGACCTGGTCGAGATGCGCGCGCTCACATGGCGCGGCGAGGTCAAGATCGGTGAGGACTACACCGTCGAGGAGATCCCGGCCGACCTGGTCGACAAGGCCGCGGAGTACCGCACGGCCCTCGTCGAGGCCGTCGCCGAGACCGACGACGAGCTCATGGAGCTCTACCTCGGTGGCGAGGAGCTCACGGTCGAGCAGATCAAGCACGGCATCCGCAAGATCGTGACCGACCGCATCGCCTACCCGGTGCTCTGCGGGTCCGCGTACAAGAACAAGGGCGTCCAGCCCATGCTCGACGCGGTCATCGCCTACCTGCCGTCCCCGCTCGACGTGCCGCCGGTCGAGGGCACGCTGCAGGACGGCGAGACGGCGCAGTCGCGCAAGCCGGACGTCACCGAGCCGTTCTCCGCGCTCGCCTTCAAGATCGCCGCGCACCCGTTCTTCGGCAAGCTCACCTACATCCGGGTCTACTCCGGCAAGGTCGCTGCGGGCTCCCAGGTCGTCAACTCGACCAAGGACCGCAAGGAGCGCATCGGGAAGATGTTCCAGATGCAGGCCAACAAGGAGAACCCGGTCGACGAGGCCCAGGCCGGCCACATCTACGCGGTCATCGGCCTGAAGGACACGACGACGGGGGAGACCCTGTCGGACCCGCAGCACCCCATCGTGCTCGAGTCGATGTCCTTCCCCGACCCGGTCATCCAGGTCGCGGTCGAGCCGAAGACCAAGGCCGACCAGGAGAAGCTGGGCGTCGCGATCCAGAAGCTGGCCGAGGAGGACCCCACCTTCCAGGTCACGCAGGACGAGGAGTCCGGCCAGACCATCCTCGCCGGCATGGGGGAGCTGCACCTCGAGGTGCTGGTGAACCGCATGAAGACCGACTACAAGGTCGAGGCGAACATCGGCAAGCCGCAGGTGGCGTACCGCGAGACGATCCGCCGCCCCGTGGAGAAGTACAGCTACACGCACAAGAAGCAGACCGGTGGCTCGGGGCAGTTCGCGAAGGTGATCATCACCATCGAGCCGCTCGACACCGCCGACGGTGCGCTGTACGAGTTCGACAACAAGGTCACCGGTGGCCGCATCCCGCGGGAGTACATCCCGTCGGTCGACGCCGGTGCGCAGGACGCCATGCAGTACGGCATCCTCGCGGGCTTCCCGCTGGTCGGGGTCAAGCTGACCCTGGTCGACGGCGCCTACCACGAGGTCGACTCCTCCGAGATGGCGTTCAAGGTCGCCGGCTCGATCGCGCTCAAGGAGGCCGCACGTCAGGCCAGCCCGGCGCTGCTCGAGCCGATGATGGCCGTCGAGGTCACCACGCCCGAGGACTACATGGGTGAGGTGATCGGCGACCTCAACTCCCGCCGCGGCCAGATCCAGGCCATGGAGGAGCGGGCGGGCGCACGCGTCGTCAAGGCGCTGGTGCCGCTGTCCGAGATGTTCGGCTACGTCGGCGACCTGCGGTCGCGGACCCAGGGCCGGGCGAACTACACCATGGTCTTCGACTCCTACGCGGAGGTCCCGACCAACGTGGCCAAGGAGATCATCGCCAAGGCCACGGGCGAGTAAGTCCCCGGCGGGCCCACCACGGGCCCGCCGGACCCGGTACGACCCACAGACCCCCCGTCAGCACGGCGGATGAAGTCACTCAGTCCAGGAGGATTCCCCAGTGGCGAAGGCGAAGTTCGAGCGGACCAAGCCGCACGTCAACATCGGCACCATCGGTCACATCGACCACGGTAAGACCACGCTGACGGCGGCCATCACCAAGGTTCTGCACGACAAGTTCCCGACGCTCAACGCGGCGTCGGCGTTCGACCAGATCGACAAGGCTCCCGAGGAGCGCCAGCGCGGCATCACGATCTCGATCGCGCACGTCGAGTACCAGACCGAGAAGCGCCACTACGCGCACGTCGACTGCCCCGGGCACGCCGACTACATCAAGAACATGATCACCGGTGCGGCCCAGATGGACGGCGCCATCCTCGTAGTCGCCGCCACCGACGGCCCCATGCCCCAGACGCGCGAGCACGTGCTGCTCGCCCGCCAGGTCGGCGTGCCGTACATCGTCGTCGCGCTGAACAAGGCCGACATGGTGGACGACGAGGAGATCCTGGAGCTCGTCGAGCTCGAGGTCCGCGAGCTGCTCTCGGCTCAGGACTACCCGGGCGACGACCTGCCGATCGTCCGCGTCTCGGCGCTCAAGGCCCTCGAGGGCGACGCCGAGTGGGCCGAGAAGCTGCTCGAGCTCATGGACGCCGTCGACGAGTCGATCCCGGAGCCCGAGCGCGACGTCGACCGTCCGTTCCTGATGCCGGTCGAGGACGTCTTCACGATCTCCGGTCGTGGCACCGTCGTCACCGGTCGCATCGAGCGCGGCATCGTCAAGGTGAACGAGGAGGTGGAGATCGTCGGCATCAAGGAGAAGTCCTTCAAGACGACCACCACGTCCATCGAGATGTTCAAGAAGTTCCTCGACGAGGGTCGCGCCGGCGACAACGCGGCGCTGCTGCTCCGCGGCATCAAGCGCGAGCAGGTCGAGCGCGGCATGGTCGTGACCAAGCCGGGCACCACCACCCCGCACACCGAGTTCCAGGGCCAGGTCTACATCCTGTCCAAGGACGAGGGTGGCCGTCACACGCCGTTCTTCAACAACTACCGTCCCCAGTTCTACTTCCGGACGACGGACGTCACCGGCGTGGTGACCCTGCCCAGCGGCACCGAGATGGTCATGCCGGGCGACAACACCCTCATGGACGTGAAGCTGATCCAGCCGATCGCCATGGAGGAGGGCCTGCAGTTCGCCATCCGCGAGGGTGGCCGGACCGTCGGCGCCGGCCAGGTCACCAAGATCACCAAGTAGTACCGCACCACCCCGGTCGAGGATGCCGCACGTCCGTGTGGCATCCTTGACGGGTTGCGCATCGGGCGTCGGCCCGCGAGCGATCGCGGGCCGCCCCGGTGCGGACCCCCCGAGCACAGCGACCCCCCGGGGTCGTGGGTGATCCCGGGGACCGGTGTGCGAGTCGGGCGCGACACGCCCGACCTCGTGGACCGGAGCCCAGACCGTGCGAACCGACAGCCGCCCCGTGCTGACCAGGCGGAGTGGCTGCGCCGGTCCACGGGCCGGGCCCGACCCGGAACCGCCCGTAGCACGCTCCCAGGATGAGAAGGACGACCGACGACCATGGCGGGACAAAAGATCCGCATCAGGCTGAAGGCCTACGACCACGAGGCCATCGACGCCTCCGCGCGCAAGATCGTCGAGACGGTCACGCGCACGGGTGCTCGGGTCGTCGGGCCGGTGCCTCTGCCCACGGAGAAGAACATCTACTGCGTCATCCGCTCGCCGCACAAGTACAAGGACTCGCGCGAGCACTTCGAGATGCGCACCCACAAGCGGCTCATCGACATCCTCGACCCGACGCCGAAGACCGTCGACGCGCTCATGCGCATCGACCTGCCGGCGTCCGTCGACGTCAACATCCAGTAGGGCTGACGGAATCATGAGCGAGAGGCAGATCACCGGGATCCTGGGCACCAAGCTCGGGATGACCCAGGTCTTCGACGAGAACAACCGGGTGGTCCCGGTCACCGTGGTCCAGGCGGGCCCCAACGTGGTGACCCAGGTGCGGACCGCCGAGAAGGACGGCTACGTCGCCGTCCAGCTGGCGTACGGCGCCATCGACCCGCGCAAGGTGAACAAGCCGCGCACCGGCCACTTCGCGAAGGCCGGCACCACGCCGCGCCGCCACCTGGTCGAGCTGCGCACCTCCGACGCCGGCGAGTACTCGCCCGGCCAGGAGATCACCGCCGAGGTCTTCGAGGCCGGCGCGGTGGTCGACGTGGTCGGCACCAGCAAGGGCAAGGGCACCGCCGGTGTCATGAAGCGCCACGGCTTCCACGGCCTCGGCGCGAGCCACGGCGTGCAGCGCAAGCACCGCTCGCCCGGCTCCATCGGCGGCTGCGCGACCCCCGGTCGCGTCTTCAAGGGCATCAAGATGGCCGGCCGCATGGGCGTCGCGCGCGTCACCACCCAGAACCTCACCGTGTTCCGGGTCGACGCCGAGCGCGGCCTGCTGCTGATCAAGGGTGCCGTCCCCGGCCCCCGTGGCGGCCTCCTGCTGGTCAAGAGCCCCGCGAAGGGTGGTGTGAAGGCATGACGACGACCGTGAAGGCGGATCTCCCCGCCCACGTCTTCGACGTCACCGCGAACGTGCCGCTGATGCACCAGGTGGTGGTGGCCCAGCTGGCCGCCGCCCGCCAGGGCACGCACGACACGAAGACCCGCGGTGAGGTTCGCGGTGGCGGCAAGAAGCCGTACCGCCAGAAGGGCACCGGCCGCGCCCGCCAGGGCTCGACCCGCGCGCCGCAGTTCGCCGGCGGTGGCACGGTCCACGGCCCGACGCCGCGCGACTACACCCAGAAGACGCCCAAGAAGATGAAGGCCGCCGCCCTGCGCGGCGCCCTCTCCGACCGGGCCCGCGCCGGCCGCGTGATCGTCGTCGACTCGCTCACCACGGGTGACGCGCCGTCGACCAAGGCCGCGCGCAAGGCGATCGAGGGCCTCGTGAGCGACCCCGGGCACCGCGTGCTCGCCGTGGTCGGCCGCGAGGACGTCGCGAGCCAGCTCAGCCTGCGCAACCTGCAGGCCGTGCACCTCATCGCGCCGGACCAGCTGAACACCTACGACGTGCTCGTCAACGACGTCGTGCTGTTCACCGAGGAGTCGCTCGAGACCTTCCTCGCCGGTCCGATCGCCGCGCCCACGCGGAAGTCGGCCGCCGCGGCCGAGCCGCAGACGCTGGTGAAGAAGGCCCCCGCCGCGCAGGCGGACGCGGCCGACGACACCGACGACGCGCCCTACGGCCCGCAGAGCCGCGCTCCGCTGGCCGACGGCTCGGCGCCCGAGGGCTTCCCCGTCAAGGGCAACGCGGACTCGATGCTCTACCACGTGCCGGGCAGCTCGTTCTACGCCCGCACCGTGGCCGAGGTCTGGTTCGCCACCGCCGAGGCCGCGGAGGCCGCCGGCTTCCAGCTGCCGCCGTCGCAGCGCGAGAAGGAGGAGGGCAAGTGATCCCCGATCCGCGGGACATCCTGCTCGCTCCGGTCGTCTCCGAGAAGAGCTACGGGCTGCTCGAGGAGCGCCAGTACACCTTCCTCGTGAAGCCGGACGCGAACAAGACCGAGATCAAGATCGCTGTCGAGAAGGTGTTCGGCGTCAAGGTGCTCTCCGTGAACACCCTGAACCGCAACGGGAAGCGCAAGCGCTCCCGCACCGGCTACGGCAAGCGCAGGGACACGAAGCGCGCGATCGTCACGCTCTCCGAGGAGAGCCGGACGATCGACGTCTTCGGTGGCCGGGCAGGGGCGTAGGACATGGGTATCCGCAAGTACAAGCCGACGACCCCCGGTCGCCGCGGCTCCAGCGTCTCGGACTTCGCCGAGATCACCCGGTCGACGCCGGAGAAGTCGCTGGTCCGCCCGCTGCACTCCAAGGGCGGCCGCAACGCCCACGGGCGCATCACCACCCGTCACCAGGGCGGTGGCCACAAGCGCGCGTACCGGCTGATCGACTTCCGCCGGAACGACAAGGACGGCGTGCCGGCCCGGGTCGCCGAGATCGAGTACGACCCGAACCGCACCTCGCGGATCGCACTGCTGCACTACGCCGACGGCGAGAAGCGCTACATCATCGCGCCGGAGAAGCTGAAGCAGGGCGACAGGGTCGAGGCCGGTCCCCGTGCCGACATCAAGGTCGGCAACAACCTGCCGCTCCGCAACATCCCCACCGGCACCGTGATCCACGCGATCGAGCTCCGCCCCGGCGGCGGCGCGAAGATGGCGCGGTCCGCGGGCGCGAAGGTGCAGCTCGTCGCGAAGGACGGCCCGTACGCGCAGCTCCGGCTGCCCTCGGGCGAGATCCGCAACGTCGACGTGCGCTGCCGCGCCACGATCGGTGAGGTCGGCAACTCCGACCACTCCAACATCAACTGGGGCAAGGCCGGCCGCATGCGGTGGAAGGGCAAGCGCCCGACCGTCCGCGGTGTGGCCATGAACCCGGTCGACCACCCGCACGGTGGTGGTGAGGGCAAGACCTCCGGTGGTCGCCACCCGGTCAACCCCGCGGGCAAGCCCGAGGGCCGCACCCGCCGCACCAAGCCGTCCGACAAGTTGATCGTCCGCCGCCGCCGCACCGGCAAGAACAAGCGCTGAGCAGGGAGGTAAAAGATGCCACGCAGCCTGAAGAAGGGCCCGTTCGTGGATGACCACCTGCTCAAGAAGGTGGACGTCCTCAACGAGTCGGGCAAGAAGACCGTCATCCGGACCTGGTCCCGACGGTCGACCATCATCCCCGACATGATCGGGCACACGATCGCGGTGCACGACGGCCGCAAGCACGTGCCGGTGTTCGTGTCGGACTCGATGGTCGGCCACAAGCTGGGGGAGTTCGCGCCCACGCGGACCTTCCGGGGCCACATCAAGGACGACCGCAAGTCGCGCAGGCGCTGAGACGGAGCAGGAGGAAGTGACCATGGCTGACACAGCCGAAGGCACTGCCGCCGCGCCCGTCCGGGCGCGCGCGGTGGCGCGGTACGTGCACATGTCCCCGACGAAGGTGCGGCGCGTCGTCGCACTGATCAAGGGACGACCGGTCCAGGAGGCCCTCGACATCCTGCGGTTCTCGCCGCAGGCTGCCTGCGAGCCCCTGTACAAGGTGGTCGCCAGCGCGGCGGCCAACGCCCAGAACAACCTCGACCTGGACCCGGACACCCTCGTGGTGGCCGCGGCCATGGCCGACGAGGGCCCGACGCTCAAGCGCATCCGACCGCGGGCCCAGGGCCGCGCGTACCGGATCCGCAAGCGCACGAGCCACATCACCGTCGAGGTCGAGTCGCAGCCCGCCAAGAACGGGCGCGGCGCTCGTGGTGCGAAGGGGAGGACCCGCTAATGGGTCAGAAGATCAACCCGCACGGCTTCCGCCTCGGTATCACCACCGACTGGAAGTCGCGCTGGTACGCCGACAAGCAGTACGCCGAGTACGTCAAGGAGGACGTCGAGATCCGCCGCATGCTATCCAAGGGCATGGAGCGGGCCGGCATCTCCAAGGTCGAGATCGAGCGCACCCGGGACCGCGTGCGGGTGGACATCCACACCGCGCGCCCGGGCATCGTGATCGGCCGGCGCGGCGCCGAGGCCGACCGCATCCGCGGCAACCTCGAGAAGCTGACCAAGAAGCAGGTCCAGCTCAACATCCTCGAGGTCAAGAACTCCGAGTCGGACGCCCAGCTCGTCGCGCAGGGCGTGGCCGAGCAGCTGTCCAACCGCGTGGCGTTCCGCCGCGCGATGCGCAAGGCCATCCAGTCGGCCATGCGCTCCCCGCAGGTCAAGGGGATCCGGGTCCAGTGCTCGGGTCGTCTCGGCGGCGCGGAGATGTCGCGCTCGGAGTTCTACCGCGAGGGTCGCGTCCCGCTGCACACGCTGCGCGCCGACATCGACTACGGCCTGTTCGAGGCCCGCACCACGTTCGGGCGCATCGGCGTCAAGGTGTGGATCTACAAGGGTGACGTCGTCGGTGGTCGTCGCGAGGGTGCCCCGGCTGCGGCCGCGGCCCCCGGTGGCGACCGCGGCCCGCGCCGCGAGCGTCCGGCCCGCCGTCGCTCGGGTGCCTCGGGCACCACGGGCTCCGGCACCGAGGCCGGCCGCGCCGCCGCCGAGTCGTCCGCCGGTGGCACCGCCACCGCCACGGTCGACGCTCCGGCGCCGTCCACGAACGACGCGACCGGTGGGGAGGCCTGACCATGCTGATCCCCCGCAGGGTCAAGCACCGCAAGCAGCACCGTCCGCACCGCACCGGTGCGGCCTCGGGCGGCACCCGCGTGACGTTCGGTGAGTACGGCATCCAGGCCCTCGAGCCCGCCTACGTCACCAACCGGCAGATCGAGTCCGCCCGTATCGCCATCAACCGGCACATCAAGCGCGGCGGCAAGGTCTGGATCAACATCTTCCCGGACCGCCCGCTGACGAAGAAGCCGGCGGAGACCCGCATGGGTTCCGGCAAGGGCTCCCCCGAGAAGTGGGTGTCCAACGTGAAGCCGGGCCGGGTCCTGTTCGAGATGAGCTACCCGAACGAGCAGCTCGCCCGCGAGGCCCTGCGCCGCGCGATCCACAAGCTGCCCATGAAGTGCCGGATCGTGACCCGTGAGGGTGGTGACATCTGATGGCCGCGTCGACGACGACCGCCGCCGAGCTGCGCGAGCTCACCGACGAGGAGCTCGTGCTCCGCGTGCGTGAGGCCAAGGAGGAGCTGTTCAACCTCCGCTTCCAGATGGCCACCGGGCAGCTGGACAACAACCGGCGGCTGCGTACCGTCCGGCACGACATCGCGCGGATCTACACGGTCATGCGCGAGCGCGAGCTGGGCCTGTCTGCCGCCCCGACCGAGGACGAGGGTGCGGCATGACCGACACGGCCAAGACGCCGCCCACTGAGGTGGAGCGGAACGAGCGCAAGATCCGTGAGGGTCTCGTGGTCTCCGACAAGATGGCGAAGACGATCGTCGTCGTCGTCGAGGACCGCGTGAAGCACCGGATGTACGGCAAGGTCATCCGCCGGACGACGAAGATCAAGGCGCACGACGAGGCCAACACGGCCGGCGTCGGCGACCGCGTCCGGCTGATGGAGACCCGCCCGCTGTCGGCCACCAAGCGCTGGCGCCTGGTGGAGATCCTGGAGAAGGCGAAGTGATCCAGCAGGAGTCGCGACTGCGCGTCGCCGACAACACCGGTGCGAAGGAGATCCTCTGCATCCGGGTGCTGGGCGGTTCGGCTCGGCGCTACGCGGGGATCGGCGACACCATCGTCGCCACGGTGAAGGACGCCATCCCCGGAGCGGGGGTGAAGCGCGGTGACGTCGTCAAGGCCGTCATCGTGCGCACCGTCAAGGAGCGTCGCCGCCCGGATGGTTCCTACATCCGTTTCGACGAGAACGCCGCCGTGCTGATCAAGCCCGACGGCGAGCCGCGGGGGACCCGCATCTTCGGACCGGTCGGTCGCGAGCTCCGCGACAAGAAGTTCATGAAGATCATCTCCCTCGCGCCGGAGGTGCTGTAACCCATGAAGATCAAGAAGGGCGACACCGTCGTGGTGATCGCCGGCAAGGACAAGGGCGCGAAGGGCAAGGTCATCCAGGCCTACCCCGAGCGCGACCGCGTCCTGGTCGAGGGCGTGAACCGGATCAAGAAGCACACCCGGGTCAGCCAGAACCAGCGCGGCGCGCAGTCCGGCGGGATCGTCACGCAGGAGGCCGCCATCCACGTCTCGAACGTGATGGTTGTCGACTCCGACGGCACCCCCACCCGGGTCGGCCGCCAGGTCACCCGCGACGACGAGGGCAAGCGCAGCAGCGTCCGCGTGGCCCGCAGCAACGGGAAGGAGATCTGAGGTGACTGCATCGACCGATACGGGCACCGAGAAGACCGTCCCGCGGCTCAAGCAGCGCTACCGCGACGAGATCGCGCCCCAGCTGCGCGAGCAGTTCGAGTACGCGAACGTCATGCAGATCCCGGGCGTCGTCAAGGTCGTCGTGAACATGGGTGTCGGCGACGCCGCCCGTGACGCGAAGCTGATCGACGGCGCGCTGCGCGACCTGGCCACCATCACCGGCCAGAAGCCGCAGATGCGCCGGGCCACCAAGTCCATCGCGCAGTTCAAGCTGCGCGAGGGCATGCCGATCGGCGCGAAGGTCACCCTCCGCAGCGACCGGATGTGGGAGTTCCTGGACCGGCTGCTGACGATCGCGCTGCCGCGCATCCGTGACTTCCGCGGTCTCTCGGCCACGCAGTTCGACGGCCGGGGCAACTACACGTTCGGCCTGAACGAGCAGTCGATGTTCCACGAGATCGACCCCGACTCGATCGACCGGCCGCGCGGCATGGACATCACGGTCGTCACCACGGCGACGACCGACGACGAGGGCCGTGCGCTGCTCCGCAAGCTCGGCTTCCCTTTCAAGGAGGCGTGAGACATGGCCAAGAAGGCGCTCCGCATCAAGGCCGCGGCCGTTCCGAAGTTCAAGGTCCGCGGCTACACCCGCTGCCAGAAGTGCGGACGGCCCCGTGCCGTGCTGCGCAAGTTCGGCCTCTGCCGGATCTGCGTCCGCGAGATGGCGCACGCCGGCGAGCTGCCGGGTGTCCACAAGTCCTCCTGGTAGTACCCCTCCAGATCGTCACAGGCCCCCGGGCGCCAGCCCGGGGGAACCAGGCGGGAAAGCAGTGACGTCACCATGACGATGACCGATCCCATCGCGGACATGCTCACGCGTCTCCGCAACGCCAACTCGGCGTACCACGACCGCGTGGTCATGCCGCACTCCAAGCTCAAGGTGTCGATCGCCGAGATCCTCCAGCGCGAGGGCTACATCGCGTCGCACTCCGTCGAGGACGCCGAGGTCGGCAAGTCCCTGGTCATCGAGCTGAAGTACGGGCGCAACCGCGAGCGGAGCATCGCCGGCCTGCGCCGGGTCTCCAAGCCCGGTCTGCGCGTCTACGCCAAGTCCACGAACCTGCCCCGCGTTCTCGGCGGGCTGGGCGTGGCCATCATCTCGACATCCGCCGGTCTCCAGACCGAGCGGCAGGCGCACAAGAACGGCGTGGGCGGGGAAGTCCTCGCCTACGTCTGGTGAGGGGGTAGGAACCATGTCCCGAATCGGGAAGCTGCCCATCACCGTGCCCTCCGGCGTGGACGTCAGCATCGACGGCCGCACGGTGACGGTGAAGGGGCCCAAGGGCACTCTGTCGCACACCGTGATCGAGCCGATCACGATCGAGCGCGACGACACGGGTGCCGTCGTCGTCAAGCGCCCGGACGAGGAGCGCAAGAGCAAGGCCTACCACGGCCTCTCGCGCACCCTCGTGAACAACCTCTTCGTCGGCGTCACCGCCGGCTACGAGAAGAAGCTGGAGATCCACGGCGTCGGTTACCGCGTGGCGCTCAAGGGCAACACGCTGGAGTTCGCGCTCGGGTTCAGCCACCCGGTCGTCATCCCGGCGCCCGAGGGCATCACCTTCGCGGTCGAGACCCCCACGCGGTTCTCGGTCTCCGGCATCGACAAGCAGCTGGTCGGCGAGGTCGCCGCCAATATCCGCAAGCTGCGCAAGCCCGACCCGTACAAGGGCAAGGGCGTGCGCTACGCCGGCGAGGTCATCCGCCGCAAGGTCGGGAAGACGGGTAAGTAATGGCCGACACGATTTCCGCGGCCGCCAAGAAGCGGACCGCCTCCCAGGTGTCCAGCAAGCGCCGCGTCTCGCGCACCCGCCGGCACGCCCGGCTGCGCAAGAAGGTCAGCGGCAGCCCCGAGCGCCCGCGCCTCGCGGTCAACCGCAGCGCACGGCACATCGTCGTCCAGCTCATCGACGACCTCGCCGGCCGCACGCTGGCCTCGGCGTCCACGATGGAGGCCGACGTCCGCGCGCTCGACGGCGACAAGAAGGCCCGCGCGGCCAAGGTCGGCGAGCTCGTGGCCGCCCGCGCCCGCGAGGCCGGCGTCACGGCCGTCGTGTTCGACCGCGGTGGCTACGGCTACCACGGCCGGATCGCGGCCCTGGCCGACGCCGCCCGCGAGGGCGGTCTGGAGTTCTGATGATGATTCACACGGAAGGGAACGTCTGATGCCGGGACGCGCACGGCGTGACGGCGGGGGGCCCAGCAGCGGGCCCGGTGGCGAGCGCTCGAACTCGGGCGACCGCCGCGACCGCCGCGACGGAGGCCGTGGCGGGGCGGCCCAGGACAAGACCCCGTACATCGAGCGGCTGGTCACGATCAACCGCGTCGCCAAGGTCGTCAAGGGCGGTCGGCGCTTCAGCTTCACCGCGCTGATGATCGTCGGCGACGGCGACGGCCTGGTGGGCGTCGGCTACGGCAAGGCCAAGGAGGTGCCCGCGGCGATCGCCAAGGGTGTGGAGGAGGCGAAGAAGAACTTCTTCCGCGTCCCCCGCATCGGCGGCACGATCGTCCACCGGGTGCAGGGCGAGGCCGCTGCCGGCGTCGTCCTCCTCCGCCCGGCGAGCCCCGGTACCGGCGTCATCGCCGGTGGCCCGGTGCGCGCCGTGCTGGAGTGCGCCGGGATCCACGACATCCTCTCCAAGAGCCTGGGCTCCGACAACGCGATCAACGTCGTCCACGCGACGATCGCCGCGTTGAAGATGATCCAGCGCCCCGAGGAGGTGGCGGCCCGCCGTGGCCTGCCGCTCGAGGACGTCGCCCCGGCCCAGATGATGCGGGCGCGTGCGGAAGCCGCGCAGGCGGCGAGGGCCTGATGGCGAAGCTGATCATCACCCAGCGCAAGAGCGTCATCGGCGCCAAGGCCAACCAGCGCGCCACCATGCTCTCGCTCGGCCTGCGCAAGATCCGGCAGACCGTCGAGAAGGACGACACCCCCCAGGTGCGCGGCATGGTCCACACCGTGCGCCACCTGGTCACGGTCGAGGAGGTGAACTCGTGAGCGAGTCCACGATCAAGATCCACCACCTGCGCCCCGCGCCGGGTGCCAAGACCGCCAAGACCCGCGTCGGACGCGGTGAGGGCGGCAAGGGCGGCAAGACCGCCGGCCGCGGTACCAAGGGCACCCGCGCCCGCAAGGGCGTGCCCGCGGGCTTCGAGGGCGGGCAGATGCCGCTGCACATGCGGCTGCCCAAGCTCAAGGGGTTCCGCAACCGGTTCCGCGTGGAGTTCCAGGTCGTCAACGTCGGCGACCTGGCCACCCTGTTCCCGCAGGGCGGCACCGTCGGCCCCGACGAGCTCGTCGAGGCCGGTGCCGTGCGCCGCAACCAGCCCGTCAAGGTGCTGGGCAACGGTGACCTGGACGGCGTCGCGCTCACGGTGAGCGCGCACGCGTTCTCCGGCAGCGCCCGCGACAAGATCGCGGCAGCAGGCGGGTCCGTCACCGAGCTGTGACTCCCGTTCGGTGCGGACCGGCGCCATCGCGCCGGTCCGTGCCGTGGGGGCGGCACAGCCGCTGTTAGGGTTCCTGCGCGGTGCGCCCGATGGGCCCGCTGCGGCAGCCCGCGACGCGGGGGCCACCAGTACAGGAGGATCACACCAGTGCTCAGCGCTTTCCGGTCGGCACTGACCACGCCGGATCTCCGGAAGAAGATCCTCTTCACGCTCGGGATCGTCGCGGTCTACCGGCTCGGCGCCACCATCCCGTCGCCGGGCGTCTCGTACCCGGCGGTGCAGCAGTGCATCGCCGACGTGTCGAGCGGCGCGAACTCCAGCGTGTACTCGCTGATCAACCTGTTCTCCGGCGGGGCGCTGCTCCAGCTGTCGATCTTCGCGCTGGGCATCATGCCCTACATCACGTCCAGCATCATCGTGCAGCTGCTCACCGTCGTCATCCCGCGGTTCGAGCAGCTGAAGAAGGAAGGGCAGTCGGGTCAGGCCAAGCTGACCCAGTACACCCGCTACCTCACGATCGCGCTCGGCATCCTGCAGGCCACCGGCATCGTCGCGCTGGCCGACCGCGGCCAGCTGTTCCAGGGCTGCACGCAGGACATCATCCCGGGCGACAGCGTCTTCGACCTCTCGCTCATCGTCATCGTGATGACGGCGGGCACCGCGGTCATCATGTGGCTGGGCGAGCAGGTCACCGAGCGCGGCGTCGGCAACGGCATGTCCCTGCTGATCTTCGCCTCGATCGCGGCCCGCATCCCGGCCGAGGGCGCCAACATCCTCAACAACCCCGAGGGCGGCCCGCTCATCTTCACGGGCGTCTGCATCTTCGGGCTCGCCATCATCGCGAGCGTCGTGTTCGTCGAGCAGGGCCAGCGCCGCATCCCCGTGCAGTACGCGAAGCGGATGGTCGGGCGCCGGATGTACGGCGGCACGTCGACCTACCTCCCGCTCAAGGTGAACCAGGCCGGCGTCATCCCGGTGATCTTCGGTTCGTCGCTGCTGTACCTGCCGCAGCTGGTGTCCCAGCTGGTCGGCACGGAGTCGGGAGCGGTCCAGCAGTTCGTGCAGACCTACCTGGTCGACCAGTCCAACCCGGTGCACATCCTCCTGTACGTCGGGCTGATCATCTTCTTCACGTACTTCTACGTCGGCATCACGTTCAACCCCGACGAGCGCGCCGACGAGATGAAGAAGTTCGGCGGCTTCATCCCCGGCATCCGCCCGGGACGCCCCACGGCGGAGTACCTCAACCACGTGCTCTCCCGCATCACGCTGCCGGGATCGCTCTACCTCGGCCTCATCGCGGTGCTCCCGAACTTCTTCCTCGGCATCACCGGATCGGGGCAGAACCAGAACTTCCCCTTCGGCGGCACGGCCGTGCTGATCATGGTCGGAGTGGGGCTGGACACCGTGAAGCAGATCGAGAGCCAGCTCATGCAGCGCAACTACGAGGGCTTCCTGCGCTAACGTCCGTCGGGTCAACTGAACTCCAGCAGGGAAAGGCGGGTTCGCGTGCGACTCGTTCTGGTCGGTCCGCCGGGCGCGGGCAAGGGCACTCAGGCGGAGCGGATGGCGGCGCGGCTCGACGTGCCGCACATCTCCACCGGGGACCTGTTCCGGGCGAACCTCAAAGAGGAGACCCCGCTCGGCGTCGAGGCCAAGCGCTACATGGACGCCGGCGACCTCGTCCCCGACGAGGTGACGGTCGCGATGGTCCGGGAGCGCCTCACCGAGCCCGACGCCGCGAAGGGCTTCATCCTCGACGGCTTCCCGCGCACCGCCCCGCAGGCGGAGTCGCTGGCCGGGCTGCTCGAGGAGCAGGGCCTGCAGCTCGACGCCGTCGTGGAGTTCGTCGTCCCCGACGAGGTCGTCGTGGCGCGGCTGATGGGCCGCGGCCGCAGCGACGACACCGAGGACGTCATCATCCGTCGCCAGCAGGTCTACCGGGACGACACCGCCCCGCTCCTCGCCTTCTACGCCGACCGGCTCATCCGCGTCGACGCCGTCGGAACCGTCGAGGAGATCACCGAGCGGGTGTTCGACGCCCTGCCCACGCCGTGAGCGGCGGGCGCGGCGGGGTACGGGGGCTGGTGAACCGCTTGCGCGGCCGTGACATCGAGCTGAAGACGCCGGGCGAGCTGGAGGCCATGCGGGCCGCCGGCGCGCTCGTCGCCCGCACGCTCGTGGCGGTCGTCGAGCTGGCGAAGCCGGGCGTCAGCACCGCCGAGCTCGACGCGCTGGCCGAGCAGACGATCCGGGACGGCGGCGCCGTCCCCTCGTTCCTGGGCTACCACGGCTTCCCGGCCTCGATCTGCGCCTCGGTGAACGAGCAGATCGTGCACGGGATCCCGTCGGCGTCGGCGGTGCTCGCCGACGGCGACCTCATCTCGGTGGACTGCGGCGCGATCCTCGAGGGCTGGCACGGCGACGCCGCGGTCACGATCCCGATCGGGGCCGTGTCCGAGGCCGACCTCAAGCTGTCGGCGGCCTGCGAGGCCGCGCTGCACGCCGGGATCGCCGCGGTGCGGCCCGGCGGGCGGCTCACCGACATCTCGCACGCGGTGCAGGAGGCGTGCGAGGAGGCCGGGCGCCGCGACGGCGTGCCCTACGGCATCGTCGCGGAGTACGGCGGCCACGGCATCGGCACCTCGATGCACATGGACCCGTTCCTGCCCAACCACGGCGAGCCCGGCCAGGGCCCGCGCCTGCGGGCCGGGATGGCGCTGGCGGTGGAGCCGATGCTCACCGGCGGCGACCCGGAGACCCTGGAGCTGGCCGACGGCTGGACCGTCGTCACCGCCGACGGGAGCCGGGCCGTGCACTGGGAGCACAGCGTCGCCATCACCGAGGACGGCCCGCGGATCCTCACGCTGCCCGTGAGCTGACCCGGCTGAATCGGTCGAGGCCCGTCCGTGACCCGACACTGATCACACGGCGGGTCCCCTCGTCGTGGCGCTGGGCTAGGTTCCCGCCATGACTGCAGCAACCGGGGGCACCACCGTGGGTGTGCCCCGCGAGTCGGGAGCGGACGAGCGGCGGGTCGCGCTCGTCCCGAAGGTCGTCGAGAAGCTCCGCACGCGGGGGGTCGAGGTCGTCGTCGAGTCCGGGGCCGGGCTCGGGGCGCTGATCCCCGACGAGCTCTACGTCGCGGCGGGCGCCACGATCGGCGACCCGTGGTCGGCGGACGTCGTCGTCAAGGTCGCGCCACCGAGCACCGAGGAGATCGGCCGGCTCCGCTCGGGCGCCACCCTGATCGGGTTCCTCGCCCCGCGCACCGCGCCCGAGTCGCTGGCGGCGCTCAAGGCCGCCGGGGTCGTCGCGTTCGCGATGGAGTCGATCCCGCGCATCTCGCGGGCCCAGTCGATGGACGCGCTGTCGTCGCAGGGCAACGTGGCGGGCTACAAGGCCGTCCTGCTCGCCGCCGAGCGCTCCACCCGCTTCTTCCCGATGCTCACCACCGCGGCGGGCACCGTGAAGCCGGCGCAGGCGCTGGTGCTCGGCGTGGGCGTGGCCGGGCTGCAGGCGCTGGCCACGGCCAAGCGCCTGGGGGCCCGCACCACCGGCTACGACGTGCGCCCCGAGGTGGCCGACCAGGTCCGCTCACTGGGCGCGCAGTGGCTCGACCTCGGCATCGAGGCCGTCGGCGAGGGCGGCTACGCCCGTGAGCTCACCGACGACGAGCGCGCCGAGCAGCAGAAGCGCCTCGAGGAGGCCATCACCGGCTTCGACGTCGTCATCACCACCGCCAACGTGCCGGGCCGCAAGGCGCCGACGCTGGTCACGGCGCGGGCCGTCGAGGGCATGCGCCCGGGCAGCGTCGTCGTCGACATGGCGGGGGAGAGCGGCGGCAACTGCGAGCTGACGGAGGCCGGCGAGGTCATCGTGGCCCACGACGTCACGATCGCCTCCCCGCTGAACCTGCCCGCGACGATGCCCGAGCACGCCTCGGAGCTCTACGCCCGCAACGTGTCGGCCCTGCTGGAACTGATGCTGGACGAGAACGGCGCGCTGGCGCCGGACTTCGACGACGAGGTGCTCGCGCAGTCCTGCGTCACCCGAGAGGTGAGTGCCTGATGAACGTCTCCATCCTCGCCGCCGACGCGACGGAGGCGGGCTCCTCGGGACTGCTCGCGAACATCGCGATCCTCGTGCTGGCCGGCTTCGTCGGCTTCGCGGTGATCTCGAAGGTGCCCAACACGCTGCACACGCCGCTGATGTCGGGCACCAACGCGATCCACGGCATCGTGCTGCTCGGCGGCATCATCGTGCTGGGGAGGCTGGAGGACCCGTCGATCGGTGACTCCATCATCCTCGTGGTCGCGATCGCCTTCGGCATGATCAACGTGATCGGCGGCTTCCTGGTCACCGACCGGATGCTCGGCATGTTCAAGGCCAAGCCCGCGCAGAAGAAGGGCGACTCCTGATGGACGTGCTCATCCCGATCCTCTACATCATCGCCTTCAGCCTGTTCATCTACGGCCTGATGGGCCTCACCGGCCCGAAGACGGCCGTGCGCGGCAACAAGATCGCCGCCGTCGGCATGACGATCGCGGTGGTGGCCACGCTGCTGACCGTCACGCACAACTGGATCCTCATCATCGTGGGCCTGGTGGTCGGCACGGCGCTGGGCGTGCCGTCGGCCCAGAAGGTCCAGATGACGGCGGTGCCGCAGATGGTGGCGCTGTTCAACGGTGTCGGCGGCGGCGCGGTGGCGCTCATCGCGTGGTCGGAGTTCCGCACCACCGAGTCGTTCTCCGGCGTGCCCACCTACGTCATCGTGGCGTCGCTGTTCGCGGCGATCATCGGCTCGGTCTCGTTCTGGGGCTCGATCATCGCCTACGGCAAGCTGCAGGAGATCCTGCCCGGCCGCCCGATCGGCCTGGGCCGCGCGCAGCAGTTCGTCAACGTCCTGCTGCTGGCCGGCGCCGTCGCCTGCGCGATCGTCGCCGGGCTGGGCGGGGCGGCCGAGATCTGGATCATCGGCCTGCTGGTGGTCGCGGCCGTGCTCGGCGTCCTGGTGGTGCTGCCCATCGGCGGCGCCGACATGCCGGTCGTCATCTCGCTGCTCAACGCGCTCACCGGCCTCTCCGCCGCCGCGGCGGGCCTCGCGCTCGACAACACGGCGATGATCGTCGCGGGCATGATCGTCGGGGCGTCGGGCTCGATCCTCACCAACCAGATGGCCGTGGCCATGAACCGCACGATCCCGGCGATCGTCGCGGGCGGCTTCGGCGGCACGACGCTGGTCCCCGGCGCCGACGACGGGGTCGACCGCACGGTGAAGTCGACGTCCGCGGCCGACGCCGCCGTGCAGATGGCGTACGCGTCCTCGGTGATCGTCGTCCCGGGCTACGGGCTCGCCGTCGCGCAGGCGCAGCACGCGGTCAAGGACATGGCCAAGCTGCTGGAGGCCAAGGGCGTCGAGGTCAAGTACGCGATCCACCCGGTGGCCGGGCGCATGCCGGGCCACATGAACGTCCTGCTCGCCGAGGCCGACGTCTCCTACGACGCGCTCAAGGAGATGGACGACATCAACGACGAGTTCTCCCGCACCGACGTCACGCTGGTGATCGGGGCGAACGACGTCACCAACCCGGCGGCCCGCTCGGACGCGTCGAGCCCGATCTACGGCATGCCGATCCTCAACGTCGACCAGAGCCACTCGGTGATCGTGCTCAAGCGCTCCATGAGCAGCGGCTTCGCCGGCATCGACAACCCGCTGTTCTACGCCGACAACACCGCGATGCTGTTCGGCGACGCGAAGAAGTCGGTCGCCGCGGTCACCGAGGAGCTCAAGGCGCTGTAGGTCCGTCCCACCCTGCGTCACCGCGCCCGCGCCCCGAGTAGCGTCGCGGGCGTGACGGCAGTGGTGGCTCTCGGTGACGTCGGCCGCGCCGACGTCACCGTGGCGGGTGGCAAGGGCGCGAACCTCGGCGAGCTGGTGCGGGCGGGCCTGCCGGTCCCGCCGGGGTTCGTGGTTCCGACCGCCGCGTACGACGCGTTCGTCGCCGCGGCGGGGATCGGTGCGGAGGTCGTGGCGCTGGCCCGCACGGGCGGACCCGGCGCGGCCGACGCCATCGCGGCCCTGTTCGCCGCGCACGAGCCGCCCGCCGACTGGGCCGACGCGATCACGGCCGGGTACGCGGGGCTGGGCGGCGGGCCGGTCGCCGTCCGCTCGTCGGCGACGGCGGAGGACCTCGAGGGCGCGAGCTCCGCCGGGCAGCAGGACACCTACCTCCACGTCGAGGGGGAGGCGGCGGTGCTCGCCGCCGTCCGGGACTGCTGGGCCTCGCTGTGGACCGGGCGCGCGATGGCCTACCGCTCGCGGGCGGGCGTCGACCCGGCGGGCGTGAGCCTGGCCGTCGTCGTCCAGCGGATGGTCGACGCCCGGGCCGCCGGCGTCCTGTTCACCGCCGACCCGACGACCGGTCGCCGCGACCGCGCCGCGGTGAGCGCGGCGTGGGGGCTGGGCGAGTCGGTCGTCGGCGGGACGGTGAGCACCGACGACCTCGTCGTCGACGCGGCCACCGGCGCCGTCGTCGCGCGGCACGTCGCCGACAAGGCGGTGATGACCGTCCCGGGGGCGACGGGCACGCGCGAGGTGGCGGTGCCGCCGGGCCGCCGCCGCGAGCCGGTGCTCGACGACGCCGCCGCGGCCGAGCTCGTGGCGCTGGGCGTCCGGATCGCCGCGCACTTCGGCGCGCCGCAGGACGTCGAGTGGGTCCGGGACACCGGCGGGGCGTTCCACGTCGTGCAGGCCCGGCCGGTCACGGCGCTGCCCGAGCCCACCGGCGACGTCCCGACGAGCTGGCCCGTGCCGTACCCGGGGGGCACGTACTTCCGCGCGAGCATCGTCGAGCAGATGCCCGACCCGCTGACGCCGCTGTTCGCCGACCTCGTCGACGGATCGGTGACCCGCTCGCTGGGCGAGCTCATGGCGACCGCACTGGGCGACCCGCTGCGCGAGGGCGACCTGGCGTTCCCCACGGTCAACGGCTACGCGTACTACTTCTACCGCAACGCCGGGCTGGTCCGGATGACGCTGCGGACGCCGCAGGCGGTCCGGGCGCTGTCCGGTCCGGGCGGCTCGACGGCCCGGGGCGGGGTCACCGCCTGGCGGGAGACGGCGCACCCGGCCTACGCCGCCGCCGTCGCGGAGTGGGCGGACCGCGACCCCGCGCTGCTCACCGCGGCCGAGGTGCTCGACGGCGTCTCGGCGCTGCTCGACGCCGGTACGCGCTACTACACCGCGGTCCAGTCGATCATCCCGCTGGCGGCGGGGTCGGAGATCGTGTTCACCGCGTTCTACGACCGGCTGGTCCGCCGGCAGGGCGAGCCGCCCGCGCAGGCGCTGCTCGTCGGGTTCGACAGCAGGCCGCTGCAGGCCGAGAAGTCGCTGCACGACCTGGCCCTCGCGCCCCGCGACGCCGACTGGGACGACCGCTTCCGCCGCCACCTCGCCGAGTTCGGGCACACCGTCTACAACCTCGACTTCGCGAGCCCGGTGCCCGCCGACGACCCGGAGCCGCTGCTCGCCACGATCCGGTTCTTCGCCGAGGGCGGCGGCACCCACCCCCACGAGCGGCAGCGGCGGGCGGCGGCGCAGCGCGACGAGCTGACCCACCTCGCCCGCGCCCGGCTCGACCCGGTGCGCCGCGCGCTGTTCGACCGGCTGCTGGCCGCGGCGCAGTCCACCGGCCCGGTCCGCGAGGACGCGCTGGCCGACGTCGGGCTGGCGTGGCCCACCATGCGCCGGATGCTGCGCGAGCTCGGGCGCCGGCTCGCCCTGGACGGCGTGGTCGCCGACGCCGACGACGTGTTCTGGCTGCACCACGACGAGCTCCGCGCCCTGGCCGGCGGCACCGAGCGGCCCGACCTGCGCGCCGAGGTCGCCGAGCGCCGGATGGTCTGGCGCGGGCAGCGCCGCGCCGTCCCGCCGCAGATGCTGCCGGAGCGGCCGTGGCTGAGCCGGGCGCTGTCGTCGGTGATGCCCGCGCGCGAGGGCGGGGGCACCGGGGCGGTGGTGCGGGGGGTCGGCGCCGGGTCTGGCCGCGTGACGGCCCCCGCGCGCGTCCTCGACGGCCCGGCCGACTTCGCGTCGCTGGTGCCGGGGGAGGTGCTCGTCGCCCGGATCACCACGCCCGCGTGGACGCCGCTGTTCGCGATGGCCGCGGCCGTCGTCACCGACGTCGGCGGGCCCCTGAGCCACGGCTCCATCGTCGCCCGCGAGTACGGGATCCCGGCCGTGCTCGGCACCGGGTCGGCCACGAGCCGGATCCGCACCGGGCAGGAGGTCCTCGTCGACGGCGACGCCGGCACGGTCACGCTGCTCGACGAGGCCGACGACGAACCGGCCGCGGTCCGCCCGCCGTCGCGGGCGGGGTGGGTCCTGGCGGGCGTCGCGGGTGCGCTGGTGCTGGCCCGGCGGCGGAGGCGGCGTCGGCTACGGTCGGGGGCGTGATCGACCTCGGCCGCGTCTGCGCGCTCTACCGCACCCACGCCGCCGACCTGGCCCGCGTCGTCGAGGAGCAGCGGCGGTTCCGCGAGGCGACGCCGTCGATGACGCCGCAGCTCGACGACGTCGAGGCCGAGGTGACCTACCTCCTGCTGCGCGATGCGCGGCCGGCGCACGTCATGGAGCTGGGCACCTTCCACGGCTGGTCGACGAGCTGGATCCTGCGGGCGCTGCGCGACAACGGGTCCGGCCACCTGCACTCGTTCGACCGCATCGACAACGTGCGGCGCACGGTGCCCCCGGAGCTGGCGGCCGACCGGTGGACCTTCGTCCTGGGCGACGTCCGCGAGCGCCTCGCCGACGTGCCGCGCGACGCGGGCTACCTGTTCGTCGACGCCGCGCACACCGCGTCGTTCGCGCGGTGGTTCCTCGCCGAGCTGTTCCCGCTGGTGCCGGCCGGGATCCCGGTGAGCGTGCACGACGTCCACCACGGGCGCCGGGTCCTGCCCCTGACCGAGGGTGCGGTCGTGCTGCGCTGGATGCGGGAGCACGGCGTCACCGGGTTCACGGCGTCGCGCCGACGGGCGCCGGAGGCGTTCACCCGGATCGCGGAGGTCCGCGCCGAGCTCGGCCTGACCGGGGCCCGCGGCACGACGCGCAACCCGATGCTGTGGTTCACGATGCCGGCGCTGCGCTGACCTCGGCGGGCACGTCGAGGGGGTGGGCGATCTCGTCGCGGTGCAGGCGCCAGCCCAGGATCGCCGCGATCGACAGGAACACCGGGATCGCGCCGGCCAGCAGGAACGTCAGCGGCAGGCCCAGCGCGTCGCCGACCGGCCCGGCCAAGGCCATCGAGATCGGCATCAGCGCCAGCGAGACGAAGAAGTCCAGGCTGGACACCCGGCCCAGCAGGTGCGGCGGCACGCGGCGCTGCAGCAGCGTGCCCCAGATGACGGTGGCCGCCGCCCCGGTGACGCCGACGACGAACGCCGCGGCGCCCATGACCCAGAGCAGGTCGGTGACGCCGAGGACGACCAGCGGCAGCGAGCCCGCGCCCCACAGCAGGATCATCCAGGTGAGGTAGCGCCGGGGCAGCCGACCCGCGGAGGCGGCGACCGAGCCGACCACCCCGCCGACGCCGTAGCTCGCCAGCACGAACGCGTAGCCGCCCGGCCCGGAGCCGGTCTGGTCGCGCACCGCGAACGGCACGAGCACCTCGATCGGGCCGATGATCAGCAGGACGAGCACCGAGGCGAAGGCCAGCGTCGCGAACAGCCAGCCGGTGCGCAGGAAGTAGCCGAAGCCCTCGCGCAGGTCGGCGAGCACCGACGCGGGGCCGTCGGCGCGCGCGGCGACCGGCGCCACCCGCATCACCAGCAGCGGCAGCAGGGCCACGACGTTGGCCACGGCGGCCGCGACGATCGCGGTGCCCGGCAGGAACGCGCTGACCAGCACGCCGGCCAGCGCCGGACCCAGCGCCTGCATGACGACCGGGCGCAGCGTCCCCTCGACGCCGTTGGCCGCCAGGAGCTCGTCGGCGGGCAGCAGCGTGGGCAGCAGGGCGGAGTAGGCCGGGAAGTAGAAGCCCTCCGCGGAGCCGAGCACCAGCGAGGCGACGGCCAGGTGCCACAGCTGCAGCGAGCCCGTCAGCGAGAGGGCGGCCGCGGCGCCGGCCGCGACCACCCGCACCGACTCCACCCCGATGAGCAGCGCGCGGCGCGGCAGCCGATCGGCCGCGATCCCGCCCACGAGCACGCTGGCGAGCAGGCCGACGCTGCCCGCCGCGACGACGAGCGAGAGCTCCGACGGCCCGCCGCCGAGCGCGATGACCTGGTAGACCACGGCCAGCAGCCAGACGCCCGTGGCGAACAGCGAGGACGCCATCGACGCCACCAGGAGCCGGTAGTCGCGGTGGCGGAAGGGGCGGAGCGGGCGCGGCAGCGTCGTCACGGCCGAAGCTCACCACTTCGACGCGGGTGCAGGTCAACCGAGATCCCGTGCGCGTGTACCCCATGTGCGGGTCGGTGCGCAACGGTTGTACTCTGGACGTTCGGTGCGCCTCTGTGCGTCCCGGGATGCATCTGCAGCCGTCGTGCCGTTCGAGGTAGCACCTCTGAGGGACCAGCGGTCCCGGGCCGGCGGACAGGCGCCACCAGCACGACGTCAACTGTACGTACACCTGTCACGGATCGCGGAGGACATGGCCAAGAAGGACGGGGCGATCGAGGTCGAGGGCCGGGTCGTCGAACCCCTGCCGAACGCGATGTTCCGCGTGGAGCTGGAGAACGGGCACCGGGTCCTCGCCCACATCAGCGGCAAGATGCGGCAGCACTACATCCGGATCCTCCCCGAGGACCGCGTGGTGGTGGAGCTGTCTCCGTACGACCTCACCCGCGGCCGCATCGTCTACCGCTACAAGTGACCGACCAACTGAGAGAGCGACGGACGTGAAGGTCCAGCCGAGCGTCAAGAAGATCTGCGACAAGTGCAAGGTGATCCGCCGTCACGGCCGGGTCATGGTGATCTGCGAGAACCTGCGCCACAAGCAGCGCCAGGGCTGATCGCCCCGCAGTTCTTCGTCCACAGGACGCAGCAACACAGAGGAACCCGACGCACCTACCGCGCCACACGGGCGCAACCCACCCCCGGAACCAGGCCGGGGCCCGGAACTACAGCGGCTCCGGGACGGGCGTCGGGCAGACCTGGACACGGTTACGACAGGAGAAACCGCCGCATGGCACGTCTTTCCGGCGTCGACCTCCCCCGCGACAAGCGGATGGAGATCGCGCTCACCTACATCTTCGGGATCGGTCGCACCCGCTCCCTGGAGATCCTCACCGCCACGGGCATCGACCGCGACCTGCGCTCGAAGGACCTGACGGACGACGACCTCACCAAGCTCCGCACGTACATCGAGGAGCACCTGCGCGTCGAGGGCGACCTGCGCCGTGAGGTGCAGGCCGACATCCGCCGCAAGATCGAGATCGGCTGCTACCAGGGGATCCGGCACCGCCGGGGTCTGCCGGTGCGCGGCCAGCGCACCAAGACCAACGCCCGCGGCCGCAAGGGACCGAAGAAGACGGTCGCCGGCAAGAAGAAGGCAGGTAAGAAGTAATGCCGCCCCGCACTCGCCAGCAGGCCGGACCCAAGAAGGTCCGTCGCAAGGAGAAGAAGAACGTCGCCCACGGGCACGCTCACATCAAGAGCACGTTCAACAACACGATCGTGTCGATCACCGACCCGACCGGTGCCGTGATCGCGTGGGCCTCCGCGGGCCACGTCGGTTTCAAGGGCTCGCGCAAGTCCACGCCGTTCGCCGCGCAGATGGCCGCCGAGAGCTGCGCCCGCAAGGCGGCGGAGCACGGCATGAAGAAGGTCGACGTGTTCGTCAAGGGCCCCGGGTCCGGCCGCGAGACCGCGATCCGTTCCCTGCAGGCCGCCGGCCTCGAGGTCGGCACGATCTCCGACGTGACCCCGCAGCCGCACAACGGCTGCCGTCCGCCCAAGCGGCGCCGGGTCTAGGGGAGGAGACGAGAGATGGCTCGCTACACCGGACCCATGACGCGCAAGTCGCGTCGCCTCAAGGTCGACCTCGTCGGCGGTGACCAGGCCTTCGAGCGCCGCCCGTACCCGCCCGGCCAGCACGGCCGGATCCGCATCAAGGAGACCGAGTACCTCCTGCAGATGCAGGAGAAGCAGAAGGCCCGATTCGCGTACGGCGTGCTGGAGAAGCAGTTCCGCCGCTACTACGAGGAGGCCAACCGTCGCCAGGGCAAGACCGGTGACAACCTGCTGCAGATCCTCGAGACCCGCCTCGACAACGTCGTGTACCGCGCGGGCCTGGCCCGCACGCGGCGCATGGCCCGTCAGCTCGTGAACCACGGCCACTTCCTGGTCAACGGCCAGAAGGTCGACATCCCGAGCTTCCGCGTCTCCCAGTACGACGTGATCGACGTCAAGCCGAAGTCGGTCAACACGGACCCGTTCATCATCGCCAAGGAGCTCCTCGGCGACCGTCCGGTTCCGGCGTGGCTGCAGGTCGTCCCCTCGAACCTGCGCATCCTGGTCCACCAGCTGCCCGAGCGTGCGCAGATCGACACGCAGGTCACCGAGCAGCTGATCGTCGAGCTCTACTCCAAGTAGAGCTGGACACCCCCGGTCCCGCAGGGAGGGACCGGGGGCTCACTGCGGCTTCAAATAGCGGTAGCCGCAGGCCTGAAGGAGGCCCCATCCCATGCTGATCTCTCAGCGCCCCACCCTGGCCGAGGACTCGGTCGTCGACACCCGCTCCCGGTTCGTCATCGAGCCGCTGGAGCCCGGTTTCGGCTACACGCTGGGCAACTCGCTCCGGCGCACGCTGCTGTCGTCCATCCCGGGCGCGGCGGTCACCAGCATCCGCATCGACGGCGTCCTGCACGAGTTCACGACCGTCCCGGGGGTGAAGGAGGACGTCACCGACATCATCCTGAACCTCAAGGAGCTGGTCGTGTCCTCCGAGGAGGACGAGCCGGTCACGATGTACCTGCGCAAGCAGGGCCCCGGCCCGGTCACGGCGGGCGACATCGTCCCGCCCGCCGGCGTCACCGTGCACAACCCGGACCTGCACATCGCCACGCTCAACGACAAGGGCCGCCTCGAGGTGGAGCTCGTCGTCGAGCGGGGTCGTGGCTACGTCCCGGCCATGCAGAACAAGGCCACCGGCGCCGAGATCGGCCGCATCCCGGTCGACTCGATCTACTCGCCGGTCCTCAAGGTGACCTACAAGGTCGAGGCCACCCGCGTCGAGCAGCGCACCGACTTCGACAAGCTGGTGCTCGACGTCGAGACGAAGCCCTCGATCACCCCCCGCGACGCGCTGGCCTCGGCCGGCAAGACGCTGGTGGAGCTGTTCGGCCTCGCGCGCGAGCTGAACGTCGACGCCGAGGGCATCGAGATCGGCCCGTCGCCGCAGGAGGCCGACACCATCGCCGCCTTCGCGATGCCGATCGAGGAGCTCGACCTCACGGTCCGCTCCTACAACTGCCTCAAGCGCGAGGGCATCCACACCGTGGGTGAGCTCGTCGGCCGCAGCGAGGCCGACCTGCTCGACATCCGCAACTTCGGTGCGAAGTCGATCGACGAGGTCAAGATGAAGCTCGTCGGCCTCGGGCTCGCGCTCAAGGACAGCCCGCCCGGATTCGACCCGTCGGCCGCGGCCGCCGAGTACGGCTCCGACGGCGGTTACGACGCCGACCAGCCGTTCGGCGACGACGGCCAGGACTACGCAGAAACGGAGCAGCTGTAGCCATGCCTCAGCCCACCAAGGGGCCCCGCCTGGGCGGGTCACCCGCGCACCAGCGGCTGATCCTGGCCAACCTCGCGACGTCTCTGTTCGAGCACGGCCGGATCACGACGACCGAGGCCAAGGCGCGCAAGCTGCGCCCCTACGCCGAGCGCCTGATCACCAAGGCCAAGGTCGGCGACCTGCACAACCGTCGCGAGATCCAGAAGGTCATCCGCGACAAGACGGTCGTGCACCGCCTGATCGCCGACATCGGCCCGTTCTTCGCCGACCGCCAGGGCGGCTACACCCGGATCACCAAGACGCTGCCGCGCAAGGGCGACAACGCCCCCATGGCCGTGATCGAGCTGGTCCAGCAGAAGACGGTCACCGACGAGGCCAACCGCGCCCGCCGGGCCGCCGCCTCGCAGCAGGCCGCGGCGACCACGCCCGCGGGCGTGGCCGCCGAGGAGGCTTCGGAGAAGGCGCTCGACGCCGCCGCCGAGGCCCCCGAGGGCAGCGACACCCAGGAGAAGGCGCTGGACGCGGCCGAGTCCGCCCAGGAGGCCGCCGACTCCGCCGACGCGCCCTACGGCGAGGGCAGCCACGCCCCGCTCGAGGACGCCGACGAGGCGCCGGAGGGCTTCGAGATCAAGGGCAACGCCGACTCGATGCTCTACCACGTCCCGGGTTCGCGGTTCTACGACAACACCGTCGCCGAGGTCTGGTTCGCCAGCGCCGAGGCCGCGGAGGCCGCCGGCTTCTCCCTCCCTGCCTCGCAGCAGAAGAAGGACGAGTCCTGAGCCACCCGCTCCACGCGCCCGAGCCCGTCGTCCCCCCGGACGGCGGGCTCGGTCCGTCTCTGCGCCGGCGCCACCGGTTCGACCTCGCCTACGACGGCACGGACTTCTCCGGGTGGGCGGTCCAGCCCGGCCTGCGGACGGTGTGCGGGGTGCTCGTCGACGCGCTGTCGACGGTGCTGCGCGAGCCCGTCGCGGTGACGGTGGCCGGGCGCACCGACGCCGGCGTGCACGCCACCGGTCAGGTCGCCCACGCCGACCTCCCCGCCGACCTCGACCCGGAGTGGCTGGTGCGGCGCCTCGCGCGCCTGCTGCCGCCCGACGTGCGCGTCCGCGCCGTCCGGCCCGTCCCCGACGCCTTCGACGCCCGGTTCGGCGCCCTGCGCCGCCACTACCGCTACCGCGTCGCCACCGCGCCGCACGGCGCCGAGCCGCTGCGCGCCCGCGACACCGTCGCCTGGCCCTTCCCGGTCGACGTTGACGCCCTCAACGCGGCCTCCGCGCTGCTGCTGGGCGAGCACGACTTCGCCGCCTTCTGCAAGCGCCGCGAGGGCGCCACGACCGTGCGGGCGCTGCAGGAGCTGCGCTGGAGCGTCGACGACGAGCGGGTCGTCACCGCCGCAGTGGCCGCCGACGCGTTCTGCCACTCGATGGTTCGCAGCCTGGTCGGGGCGCTGCTCGACGTCGGCCGCGGGCGGCGGGCCCTCGACTGGCCCGCGGGGCTGCTGCGGCGCGGCGAGCGGGCGAGCGAGGTGCCGGTGGCCCCGGCCCACGGGCTCACCCTGGTCGCCGTCGATTACCCGCCCGACGCCGACCTCGCGGCGCGGGCGGAGCAGACGCGCCACGTGCGGTCGCCCGCTGTGCCTCCGCCGCCCGTGAACTCTGCGTGACCGAACCGGACAGGCAGTGCCGCGGGGGCGCGGTGCGGACGTAGCGTCGGCCCATCCACCGAGTGCGGGAGGACCCATGACCGCCGAGCCGACGCCCGACGCCGCCCACGCCGAGACCGCCCGGTCCGGCACCGCCCCCGTCTACGGCGCGAAGATCGTCGCCGTGGAGCCGGGGAGCAACGGCCCCGTCGCCGACGCCGAGCGCCACGGCCGGCCGCGGCAGCTGTTCTGGACCTGGACCTCGCCCAACCTCGAGTTCGCGACGATCTTCGTCGGCGTGCTGTCGGTGCAGGTGTTCGGGCTGACGTTCGGCCAGGCCGTCGCCGCGATCCTGCTCGGCAACGGCATGGCCGGGATCGCGCACGGCGTGCTCTCGGCACGGGCCCCGTCGGCCGGCGTGCCGCAGATGGTGCTGGGCCGGCTCGCGTTCGGCTACCGCGGCAACGTGCTCCCCGCCGGGCTGATGACGATCACGTCGGGCTTCGGCTGGTTCGCGGTCAACAGCGTCAGCGCCTCCTTCGCGCTCAACTCGCTGACCGGGCTGCCCGCGCCGTTCTGGCTGGTCGTCGTCGTGCTGGTGCAGGTCGGCGTCGCGTTCTTCGGGCACAACCTGGTGCAGGCGTTCGAGCGCGTCGCGTTCCCCGTGCTCGCGGTGGTGCTGGGGATCGGCGCGGTGATCGTGCTGGCGTCGTCGGACCCGTCGTTCGTGCCCGTCGACGGCGGCACCGGCGGGATCGGCGGATTCCTGCTGATGCTCGGCGCGGTCTTCGGCTACACCGCGGGCTGGAGCCCGTACGCCGCCGACTACGCGCGCTACCTCCCCGCCGACAGCCCGCGCCGGCGCGTCGGGCTCGCCGCGGGCGGCGGGCTGTTCGCGTCGACCTCGCTGCTGATGGTCGTCGGCGCGGCGTCGGTGAGCGCGGCGGCCGCGGTCGGCAGCGTCTCGGAGAACCCGACCAGCGCCTACGTCGGCGTCCTGCCCGGCTTCCTGGCCGGGCTGACGCTGCTGGCGATCGCGCTCGGCGCGGTGGCCGCGAACGTCCTCAACGTCTACTCCGGCGCGATGGCGTTCCTGTCGATGGGCTTCCCCATCAAGCTGGAGCGGGCCCGGGCCGTCGTCGCGGTGGCGTTCGGGGTGGTCGGCTTCGTCATCGCGCTGGTCGCCCTCGGTGACGCCGCGGCCGGGTACGAGGCCTTCCTGCTCGTGATCGTCTACTGGATCGGACCGTGGCTCGGCGTCGTGCTCACCGACCAGTACCTGCGCCGCGGCGCCGTGCCGACCGAGCTGTTCTACGACCGCTCCTACCGCAACCCGGCCGGGGTGATCGCGCTGGTCGCCGGCATCGTCGTGTCGGTGGGGCTGTTCTCCAACCAGGAGCTGTTCGTCGGGCTGGTGCCGTCGGTGGCGCCCGGGATCGGCGACATCACGTTCCTCGTCGGCTTCGCGCTGTCGGCGGGCTTGTACGCGGTGCTGTTCCGCCGGAGCATGGCCCGGTGAACCCCGAGATGCTGGACGTCGCCGTCGAGGAGGCCCGGGCCGGGCTCGCGGAGGGCGGGATCCCGATCGGCGCCGCCCTGTTCGCGGGCGACGGCACGCTGCTCGGCCGCGGCCACAACCGCCGCGTCCAGGACGGCGACCCGTCGATGCACGCCGAGACCGCCGCCTTCAAGGCGGCCGGGCGGCAGCGCGACTACCGCACGACGATCATGGTGACGACCCTGTCGCCGTGCTGGTACTGCTCCGGGCTGGTGCGCCAGTTCGGGATCGGCGCCGTCGTCGTCGGGGAGGCGCAGACGTTCTCCGGCGGGCACGACTGGCTCGCCGAGCACGGCGTCGACGTCACGGTGCTCTCCGACGAGCGGTGCGTCGGCCTGATGACCGACTTCATCGCCGCCCGGCCGGACCTGTGGTTCGAGGACATCGGGGAGGTCCCGTGATCGCGACCGTCGACCTGCGCGACCCCGACCCGGCCGCCGTCGACGCCGGGCTGCAGGAGGCCGGGTTCCTGCTGGTCACCGGGCACGGGGTCGACGCGGCGCTGCGCGCCGAGCTGCGGGCGGCCGCGCGGCGGTTCTTCGCGCTGCCGGCGTCGGTGAAGCAGGCGTACGCGGTGGGCGTCGGCGGGCGCGGGTGGCTGCCGCCGGGCGTCGAGGCGAACGGGGCCGTCGAGGGCCCGGGCTCCGACGGGCAGGAGCACCCGCCGGACCTCAAGGAGTCGTTCGCGATCGGGCCGGACACCACGACCGGCGACCGGGACGTCGACGCGGTGTGGTTCCCGCCCAACGTGTGGCCCGCCGAGGTGCCGGAGCTGCACGAGGTGGCCACGCGGTACCTGGCGGAGATGACGGCCGTCTCGGGCCGGCTCCTCGAGCTGTGCGGGACCGCGCTCGGTGTGGCGCCGCTGACGACGACCACCCCGACCTGGACGTTCAACATCAACCGCTACCCGCCGCTGACCGAGGTGGGCGAGCCCGCGCCGGGGCAGTTCCGCATCGGCCCGCACACCGACTTCGGCACCGTCACCGTGCTCGACCGTGAGCCCGGGGCGGGCGGCCTGCAGGTGCACAGCGACGCCGGGGGCTGGGAGGACGCGCCGTACGACCCGGACGCGCTCACCGTCAACGTCGGCGACCTGCTCGCCCACTGGACGGGGATGCGCTGGCGCTCCGGGCGGCACCGCGTGCTGCCGCCGCAGCCGGGCTCGCCGCACGAGGAGCTGATCTCGCTCGTGTTCTTCTTCGAGCTCGACCACGACGCGCTCGTGACCCCGCTCGCGCCGCCGATCGGGCGGCGCGCCGACCTGGAGCCGGTGGTGTCGGCGCCGTTCCTGCGGGAGCGCCTCGACGCGATCTCGGTCGGCTGAGTTCTCCCGAACGCCCACGACGGGTGGGCGCCGGGGGTTAGCGTCCGCGGATGCGGACGCCCGCCACCCGCGACCAGGCCGACGCCCACCGGTTCGGGGTGCGGCGCCTGGAGTCCGCGCTGGTCCGCGGCGATCCGGTGCCGCTGCACGAGCAGCTGCGCACCCAGCGCCGGGCCGCGGTGGCCGGGGCCGTCCTGGGGGTGCTGGCGCTGGTCGGCGCGTTCGTCTGGGCGAAGATCGACCCGCGGCCGGGGTGGTCGGCGCAGGCCGTCGTCGTCGGGGCGGAGTCCGGGGCGATGTACGTGGTGGCGCACGGGCCCGACCGGCTCGTGCCGGTCGCGAACCTGCCCGCCGGGCGGCTCGTGCTCGCGGCGCTGCGCCGAGGCGGGGCGACCGGGGCCGACCCGGCGACCGCCGAGCCGGTGCTCGTGGCCGACGCCGACCTCGACGCCGCGCCGCGCACCCCCACCGCCGCCGTACCCGGGGCCACGGCCGTGCGCCTGGGCGGGGCGGTGGTGGCGCCGCGGTGGGCGGTGTGCGACGTCACCGATGCGGAAACCGGATCCTTCCGGACGGTGGTGGTCGGCGGGACGGCGCCGATCGTCGGGGATGCGGCGCCGGTCCTGCTCGCCGTGGAGGGCGGTGGCACCTGGCTCGTGGTCGGCGGCCGGCGGCACCGCGTCGACCCGGCCGACCGCGCCGCCACGGGTGCGCTGGGGCTGGACGGGCGGGAGCCGCGCCTCGCGTCGGCGGCGCTGGTGAACGCGCTGCCCGAGGGGGTGCCGCTGCGCACCCCGCGCGTCCCCGACGCCGGGGCGTCCGGCCCGGACGGGGTGGGCGAGGTGGGGGACGTGCTGGTCGTGGCCCCGCTCGGCGGCGCCGCGCCGACGTTCCACGTGCTGCTGGCCGGGGGTGCGCAGCAGGTCCCGGCGGCCGTGGCGGAGGCGCTGCGGGCCGCGGGCGCGGTGGCGCGGGAGGTCGGGCCGGACGTGGTGGCGCGGCTGCGGCCGCTCGTCGCGCTCGACGTCGTCGGGTGGCCGGATGCGGTGACGCCGCCGTCGGACGCGCCCGTCGTGTGCGTGATGTGGTCGGACGCGGACGGTACGGCGAGCGTCGTGGGGCCGGCGCTGCCGGTGCCGGCGGCCGCGGCGGGCGTCGACCTGGCGCAGGCCGACGGGCCGGGCGAGCGGGCCGACGCGGTGGTGCTGGTGCCCGCGGGCGGCGGGGCCGTGCGGGCCACCGGGCCGGGACGCGCGCCCGGGGCGGGGCCGCTGTGGCTCGTCGCGGCCACCGGCGTCGCCTACGGGGTGGCGGACGAGCCGACGGCGCACGCGCTCGGCATCAGGGCGGCGGAGCCGGCGCCGGAGTGGGCGCTGCGGCTGCTGCCCGTCGGCGGGACGCTCGACGTCAGCGCGGCGGAGCGGACGGTGGACGTGCTGCCGGGCTGACCCCGGCCCGGTCGGCGTCGCGCCCGCGCAGCCGTGCGGCCAGGGCGGAGGCGGCGCCGAGCAGCCCGACGACGGCGGCCAGGTCGAGCGGCGGAGCGGGCGGGAGCGCTCGGGGCGCGGTGCCGACGAGCGCGCCGGTGCCGGCGGGAGCGTCCGGGACACCCAGGACGGCGGGTTCGGCGGTGAGCGCGGCGACCGGGTCGACCGCGCCGGCGCCGAGCGCGTCGTCGCGCCCACCGGCGGGGCGGCGGGCCGTGGCCCGGATCCGGTCGACGACCTGCGCCGCGGTCAGCTCCGGGAAGTGCTCGCGCACCAGCGCGGCCAGCCCGGACACCAGCGCGGCGGAGGAACTGCTGCCCGCGAGGGGGTCCGCGGTGAGCCCGCCGCCGACCGCGAGCGAGCGCGCGCCGGTGCCGGGGGCGGCGAGGTCGACCCAGCGGCCGGCGACCGTGAAGCCCGCCGCGGCGTCGTCAGGCCCGGTGGAGCCGACCGCCACCACCTCGTCGTACCAGCCGGGCAGCGACACCTGCCCCGGCTCGTCCCCGCACCCCCCGACGCCCGCGTTGCCCGCCGCGGCGACGACCACGACGTCGGCGTCGACGGCGAGGCGCAGGGCCGCCTGCAGCCGCGCGCCCCCGGCGGCCGCCCGCTCGGGCGGGAGGCACACCGCCTCCGAGACGTTGACGACGTCGGCCCCCGACCGCACGGCCAGCACGACGGCCTCGGCCAGTGTCGCGAGGTCGCCCGCCGGGCGTTCCCGCCCGTCGGGACCGGGCACCGAGAACGACGGGCCGGCCTGGCGGACGGAGAGGAGCGTGGCGCCCGGGGCGACGCCGACGACCTCGTCGCCGGGCGAGGGGGCGGCCGCGATGAGGCCGGCGACGGCGGTGCCGTGGCCGTCGCAGTCGTCGAGGCCGGCGCCGGGGCCGCCGCCGGTGAGGAAGTCGCCGCCACCGCGCAGCCGCCCGGCGAGCCGCGGGTGCGGCGCCACGCCGGTGTCGATCACGGCGACGAGGACGCCCGCTCCGGTGGCGAGGCGGTGGGCGTCGGACAGGCGCAGGCGGCGGCCGGGCGGCGGGTCGGGTGCGACGGCGGTGCCCATCGGTAGCGGCGCGCACGAGCGCGGGGCGCGCAGGCCGGGGGCGGGTCCGGGCGCGTCGCCCGCGGGGGCGCTCGCGCGCAGTGGCGGTGGGGCGGGGACGTTGTCGTCGTCCACCGAGGTCGCGGCGTGCGCGGACGGCGCCGCCGTGGCGTGCGCGGACGGCGCCGCCGCGAGCAGGGCGGCGAGGGCCAGCGCCGCGAGTCCGGCGGCGGTGCGCAGACTCCTCACAGTGCCCGGACCAGCGCGAACAGCCCCGTGGCCGCGAGCGCCAGCGGCACCGCGGACGCGACGAGCACCCCCTCCAGCACGTCGACGGCCCGCCGCGCGACCGGCGAGGCCGGCGGCCGCTCCGGACCCGCGACGACCGCGACCGCGGCCATGACGAGCCCGGCGACCAGCAGCCGCCCGGGACCGTCGGAGCCCAGCGCGACGGCGACGGCCAGCGCCGCCCCGCCCGCCACGGCGCAGCCGAGCAGGGAGCGGGCGGGCGCGGCGTCGGCGAAGCCCCGCGCGCGCAGCCCCAGCACGGCCACGACGACCGCGGCGAGCGCGGTGCCGGCCCCGCTCCCGGCCGCGGCCGCCGGGCCCACCGAGGCCGCGGCCAGGACCCCGCAGCCGCCCACCAGCCCGGCGAGGTGCGCGCGGGCGAGCGCGGCGCGCTCCGCGAGCTCGGCGGGCGGCAGGGGCCCGTCGTCGGCGGCGAGCTCGCCCGCGTCGGTGGGGACCACCGGGGCGGGCAGGGCCGCGAGGCGCAGCGCGGCGCGGGGGAGCAGCGGCCCGGCCAGCAGCGCGAGGGCTCCGGTGCCCGCCGCGAGCGCGGCCGGGGACGCGCCGAGGCGCAGGTGCAGGAGCGCCGCGAGCGCCGTCGGCACGGCCACGACCACGATCCCGACCAGCACCGGGTCGACGGCCCGCCGCAGCGCCTGCGCCACCGCCGCGACGACCCCCGCGGCGGTGACGCCGAGCAGCACCTGCGCGGCGCCCGGCCCGGACGCCGCCGCCCCGGCGCCCGCGGCCAGCGCGACGGCGACGAGCGCGCCGCGGTCGGTGCGGGCCGTCCGCGCCAGCGCCGCGACCGCGCCGAGCCCGCCCAGCACCGCTGCCGCGACACCCCACGGCCCCGCCGGCACCGTCGCGAGCAGGGCGGCGGCGAGGCAGGCCAGGACGACGGCGACGGCCGGGCGGGCGTCGGGGAGGGGGCGCTGCGCGTCGCCCGCGGACGCCGCCAGCGCGTCGACCGGGTCGTCGAACACCGGGGGCGGCGGGGGCGCACCGTCGGGGCCGAGCCGCAGCAGCTCGCCGTCGAGCACGCCGAGCTCGTCGAGGGTGGCCGCCGGGTGGAGCGGGCCGCCCGTGACGCCGGTGAGTCGCCACGGCAGCAGGCGCCGTCCCGGGCCCGGCTCGCCCACCAGCTCCAGCACCATCGGCACCAGCTCGCCCACCGGCACGTCGGCCGGGAGCGCGACGTCGACGCGGGTGCGCGGGGCCAGGACCGTGAGCCGGGTGTAGGCGGGCGGCGCCGGCTCGGCCACCGGTCGGACGACGGACATGGGGACCTCGACCTCCTCCGACGACTTCCTCCGAACCGCCCCGCCGGACGGGCGCGGCTGCCTACCATCCCCCGCGCCCGGCCGTCCCGTGGGCGTTCCGGAGAACTCGTGGAGGTGAATGGGTGGGCACGATCGGGCTGGTCCGGCCGCGGCGCGCGGTGCCCCGCATCCCCGACGGCGAGCTGGTGCTGGAGCCGCCCCCGGAGCCGGAGCGGGTGGTGCCGGCCGGGATGGTCGCCCGCCTGGTGCCGGGCGTGATGCTGCTGGCGTCGGTCGGGTTCGTGGCGGCGCTCGGCGTCCGCAACCCGACGTCGTGGCTGTTCGGCGGCATGATGATGGTCTCGACGCTGGGGATGCTGCTGGCCGGGTCGGGCGGGCGCGGCGGGGGCGACCGCTCGGCGTCGGTCGACGAGGACCGCCGCGACTACCTGCGCTACCTCGCCCAGCTCCGCCGCCGCGTCCGCACCGTCGCCGCCGCGCAGCGCGCGGGGCTGGAGACCGTCCACCCCGACGCCACGGCGTGGCCCGCGGTGCTCGCGGCGGGCCGGCTGTGGGAGCGCCGCCCCGCCGACGCCGACTTCGGGCGGGTGCGCGTCGGGTGCGGCCCGCAGCGGCTCGCGACGCGGCTCGTCGCGCCGCGGACCGGGCCGGTCGAGGGCGTCGAGCCGATCACCGCGCTGGCGCTGCGCCGGTTCCTGCGCGGGCACGCCGTCGTGCCCGACCTGCCGGTGGCGCTCGCCCTGCGCGCGGGCTCGACGGTCTGGCTGGAGCCCCCGGCCCACTCCGCGGACCTGCGGCCCGCCCGCGCGCTGGCCCGCGCGGTGGTGGCCGGGTACGCGCTGTGGCACAGCCCGGCCGACGCCCTGCTGGCCGTCGTCGCGCCGCCCGCACTGGCCGCGGAGTGGGACTGGGCGAAGTGGCTGCCGCACACCGCCCACCCCCGCCGCCGCGACGCGATCGGCCCGCTGCGCATGCTCACCGGCGACGCCGACGAGGTGCGCCGGTGGTGGGTCGCCGAGCTGGCCGGGCGTCCGGCGGGGCCGGGGGCGGGCGAGCCGCACCTGCTCGTCGTCGTCGACGAGGTGGCCGACGGGCCCGGCCCGTGGGCCGCGGTGGCCGGGGTGACGGTACTGCGGGTCGGACCGCCGCCGGGGCGGCGGCCGGCACCGTCGGTGGTGCGGCTGCTGGTCGGGGACGGCTCGCTGGAGCGGGCCGGAGGGGACGGGGAGACCGAGGACGAGGAGCCCGGCGACGGCGGTGTCCACCCGGTCGGGCGGCCCGACGGGATGACGGTGCCCGAGGCCCGCGCGCTGGCCCGGCGCCTGGCCCGCTACCGGCCCGACGGTCCGGTGAGCCCGAGCGGCGACCGCCCGGCCGCGGGCCTGCCGTCCCTGCTCGGCCTCGACGCCGGGCCGGGCGGGGTCGACGCGCTGCGGCAGCGGTGGCGCCGCACCGACACCGACCGCCTGCGCGTGCCGATCGGCCTCGACGAGGGCGGTGGCCCGCTGCACCTGGACCTCAAGGAGTCCGCGCAGGGCGGCAGCGGGCCGCACGGGCTGTGCATCGGCGCCACGGGGTCGGGGAAGAGCGAGCTGCTGCGGACGCTCGTGCTCGGCCTCGCCGCGTCGCACTCGTCGGAGGAGCTCAACCTGGTGCTCGTCGACTTCAAGGGCGGGGCGACGTTCCTCGGGCTCTCCGCGCTGCCGCACGTGTCGGCCGTCATCACCAACCTCGCCGACGAGCTGGCGCTGGTCGACCGCATGGCCG
Source organism: Pseudonocardia broussonetiae (assembly GCF_013155125.1). Lineage (NCBI taxonomy): Bacteria > Bacillati > Actinomycetota > Actinomycetes > Pseudonocardiales > Pseudonocardiaceae > Pseudonocardia > Pseudonocardia broussonetiae. The sequence goes on from NZ_CP053564.1 coordinate 2,483,271, forward strand.
ACGCCCTGGCCGGGGAGGTCACCCGGCGCCAGGAGCTGCTGCGCGCCGCCGGCAACCTCGTCGGGGTCACCGAGTACGCGGCGCTGCGGCGCGCCGGGGCCGACCTGCCGCCGCTGCCCGCGCTGCTCGTCGTCGTCGACGAGTTCTCCGAGCTGCTCGCCCAGCGCCCCGAGCTGCTGGAGCTGCTGGTCACGATCGGGCGGCTCGGGCGCTCGCTGGGCCTGCACCTGCTGCTCGCGTCGCAGCGGCTGGAGGAGGGACGGCTGCGCGGGCTGGAGTCGCACCTGTCGTACCGGATCGCGCTGCGCACGTTCTCGGCGGCGGAGTCGCGGGCGGTGCTGGGTGTGCCGGACGCGCACCAGCTCCCGGCCGCGCCCGGCTCGGCGTTCCTGTCCACCGGCACCGGCGAGCTGGTCCGGTTCCGGGCCGCGTACGTGTCCGGGCCTGCCGAGGTGCCGCGCCGCGTCCGGGGACGGGCCGCGCGCCGGGCGCACGCGTTCGAGGTCCGCCCGGTGCCCGCGCCGCCCGAGCCCGACGCCGGGCCGGAGCCCGACGAGGCACCGACCGTGCTGGAGACCGTGCTCGCCGCCCTCGACGGGCTCGGCCCGCCCGCGCACCGGGTCTGGTTGCCGCCGCTGGGCGACCCGCCGCCGCTCGACGAGCTGGTCGGTGCCGTGCGGGCGGTCCCGGGGCGCGGGCTGGCGGCGTCGGGCGGGCGCGGGGGAGCGCTGCGGGTGCCCGTCGCGCTCGTCGACCGGCCCTACCAGCAGTGCCGCGAGCCGCTGCTGCTCGACGTCTCCGGCGCCGCCGGGCACCTGGCGGTGGTGGGCGGGCCGCGGTCAGGGAAGTCGACGGCACTGGTCACCGCCGTGCTGGGGCTCGCGCTCACGCACACGCCCGCCGAGCTGGGGGTGCACGTGCTCGACTTCGGCGGCGGCGCGCTCGCCCCGCTCGCCGGGCTGCCGCACGTCGGCACGGTCGCCGACCGGCTGCAGCCCGACCTGGTGCGCCGCACCGTCGCGGAGGTCGCCGCGCTGCTCACCCGCCGCGAGCGGCTGTTCCGCGACGCGCGGGTGAGCGGCATCGAGGCGTTCCGGGCGCGCCGCGCGGCCGGGGAGTTCGCGGCCGAGCCCGCCACCGACGTGCTGCTGGTCGTCGACGGCTACCTCACGCTGCGCCAGGACTTCGAGGACCTGGAGGCGCGGCTGCTCGCCGTCGCGGCGCAGGGGCTGTCGTTCGGGGTGCACCTGGCGGTCACCGCGGGGCGCTGGAGCGAGCTGCGCCCGGCGTTCAAGGACCTGTTCGGCAGCCGCCTGGAGCTGCGCCTGGGCGACGTCGCCGACTCCGAGGTCGACCGGCGACGGGCCGCGTCGGTGCCCGCCCGGCCCGGTCACGGCCTCGCCCCGGACGGGGCCGCGATGGTGCTGGCCGCGCCCCGGCTCACCGGCGGCGACACGGCGTCGCTGGTCGCGGACGTGGCGCGGGCCCGGCCCGGGGACGGGTTCGCGCCGGTCCGGCAGCTGCCCGACCGGCTCGACCACGACCGGCTGCCCGATCCCGAGCCCGGGTCGACCGGGATCCCGCTGGGCGTCGACGAGGAGCGGCTCGCGCTCGTGCAGCTCGACGTCGCCGCCGAGCCGCACCTGCTGTGCTTCGCCGACGCCGAGAGCGGCAAGACCGCGCTGCTGCGGCTGCTCGCGCACGGGATCGTCGCGCGGTCCACGCCCGACGAGGCCCGGATCGTGGTGCTCGACTACCGGCGCACGCTGCTCGGCGCGGTCCCCGACACTCACCTGATCGGCCACGCCAGCACACCCGGCGCGGCCGCCGACGCCGTCACCGAGGTGGCGTCGTCGCTGCGGCGCCGGCTGCCCGGACCCGACGTCACCGCCCGCGAGCTGCGCGAGCGCAGCTGGTGGACCGGGCCGGAGGTGTACGTGCTCGTCGACGACTACGACCTCGTCGCGCCCAGCGGCGGCCACGGCGGCCCGCACCCGCTGCTGCCGCTGCTGGAGTTCCTGCCGCAGGCCAAGGACGTCGGGCTGCACCTGGTCGTGGCGCGGCGCTGCGGCGGTGCGGGGCGGGCGCTGTTCGACCCGGTGCTCGGGCGGCTGCGCGAGCTGTCGGCGCCCGGGCTGGTGATGAACGGGAGGCCCGACGAGGGCGCACTGGTCGAGGCGGTGAAGGCCGGGCCGCTGCCGCCCGGGCGCGGCACGTTCGTCGACCGGCGCCACGGCGCGCGGCGGGTGCAGCTGGCGTGGGTGCCGCCGGTCGACGGGCCGTGAGCGCCGTGCGGGGTCGGGCGGCGGTCCAGGTCGGCCGGTCGGTCGTGCGCGTGGCGCGGGAGGGTCCGGACGGGGAGCCGCGGGTCGTCGAGGTGCCGGTGGAGCCGGGCGTCGCGCTGCCGGTGCTGCTGCGCGGGCTGGTCGACCCGGCCGAGGTCGTCGTCACCGGGGCCGGGGCGGCCGCGGCGGGCCGCTCGGAGGTCGTCGTCGTCGACGCCGGGGCGGGCGCGACGGAGGTGTCGCTCGTCCGCGACGGCCGGGTGGTGGCCCGGCGCTCGGCCGCCGGCGGCGACCGGATGGACGCGGTCGTGGCGGCGCTGCTCGGCGACGGCGACCGGCCGCGGGCCCGGCGGGTGCGGGAGTCGCTCTCGCTGCAGGAGGTGGCCGGGGGTGTGCGCGCCGCCGAGGTGCGGGCGGCGCTGCGGCCGTGCCGGGCCGAGGTGGTGCGCGCCGTCGTCGCGGTGGCCGGGCGGCCGGACGTCCCGGTGCTGCTCGTCGGCGGGGGTGCGCGGTCGCCGGACCTCGCCGAGGACCTGGACGCCGCCGGGCTGCGCGACGTCGTGGTCGCCCCGCGGCCCGAGGCGGCGGCGGTGCTGGCGGCCCTGGCCCGGCCGGTCGGCTCGCGTCCCGTCCTCCCGTCGGCCCGCCCGCGGTGGCTGCCCGATCCACCGCCGCGGAGGCGCCGTGCGGGCCGGGCGGTCCTCGCGGCGGGCGCGGCCGCCGTCGCGCTGGGGGCGCTGCACGTGCTCGGCGGACTCCTCGCGCCCGCTCCCGGGCCGCCGCCCGCCGGCGTGCTCGCGCAGTACGGCTACCGGTTCGCGCTGCCCGAGGGCTGGGCGCACACCGGTGGGCTGCCGGAGCGCCGCCGCAGCCTGCTGACGCCGGTGGCCGCGCCCGAGGGCAGCGACCTGATCGCCGTCGAGGCCACCCCGCTGGGCTACGACGCCGCCGCGGAACCGGCGCGGGCGGCTGCGGAGCTCCGGGCGGAGTTCGACGCGGCCGGGCCCGGCCTGTCCGGCTACGACGCGCGTGCGCGGTTCGGCGGCCGCGCGGTCACGGCGTACCGGGAGCGCGCCGGGGCGTCCGTCGTCGACTGGTACGTGCTGCTCGACGGCGGCACCCAGCTCAGCGTCGGCTGCCGGCACACCCCGACCGGCACGGCGGCGGTCGCGGCCGCCTGCGCGGTCGTGGTGGGCACGCTGCGCGGCGGCTGAGGCGTTCGCACCCGCACACTCCTGCCCGGAAACGCCACGGGACGCGGGCCCCGGCTGGCACGGTTCCCCCACGCGGGCGACCACGAGCGGTCGCCGGACGAGGAGGAGTGCGATGGACGGGTTCGGCACCTCGACCGAGGACATGATGGCCGCCGGCGCGCGGGCGATGGAGGTGAGGGACACCGTCCTGGCCGACCTGCGGGCGCTGCAGGGCCGCCTCGCGCCGCTGGCGTCGTCGTGGTCGAGCGACAGCTACCGCGCGTTCGTGGCGCTGATGGCGCGCTGGGACACCGACGCGCAGCGCCTCGGCGAGGCGCTCGGCGCGATCGGCGAGGCGATCCGCACCTCGGGCACGAGCTACCAGGCGTCCGAGGACGCCTCGCGCGAACAGCTGTTGACGATCACCGCGGCACTGGGCTGAGGGGGAGCGGGACATGGCGGAGATCAAGGTCGGGTTCGGGGCGCTGGCGACGGCGCAGGAGGACATCCGGGCCACGACGAAGCGGATGCACGACCGGCTCGCGGAGCTGGAGGCGGGCCTGCGGCCGGTGGCCGCGACCTGGCAGGGCGAGGCCGCGCTGTTCTACCGGGAGAAGCAGCGGGAGTGGGACGACGCCGCCGTCGGCATCGCGGCGGTGCTCGACCGGATCGGCCGCGCGGTGGGTGCGGCGAACGAGAACTACCAGCAGGTCGAGGCCCGCAACCGGTCGCTCTGGACCTGAGCGGAGCGGTCCGGAGGGGGCGTTTTGACCCTCCTCCGGACCGGCGGGTACCCTCGACAACCGATAGTGCGGCGGGAGGTCGTGCGCTCCGACGAGTGCACCCCGCCTCCGGGGCCCGGTGCCCTTTTCCGCACCACACGCACCAGAGGCAGCTCCCGAGCCCGCAGTTCGACGAGCACTAGACAGCGACGAGGTAGGTCCGTGTCCACGTACAGCCCGAAGCCCGGCGATATCACCCGCGCCTGGCACGTGATCGATGCTACGGACGTGGTGCTCGGCCGCCTCGCCACGCATGCCGCCACGCTCCTGCGCGGCAAGCACAAGCCCACCTACGCGCCGCACATGGACACCGGTGACTTCGTCGTCATCGTGAACGCCGAGAAGATCTCCGTGTCCGGCAACAAGCGCGACGACAAGTTCGTCTACCGCCACAGCGGCTACCCGGGCGGTCTCCGCCAGCGGTCCGTCGGCGAGATGATCGACAAGCAGCCCGACCGCCTCGTCGAGAAGGCCGTCAAGGGCATGCTGCCCAAGAACAAGCTCGGCCGCGCCATGGGCAAGAAGCTCAAGGTCTACGCCGGCCCGAGCCACCCGCACGCCGCGCAGCAGCCGGCCGCGTTCGAGATCACGCAGGTCGCTCAGTGAGCACCCCCGAGTCCGTGACTCCTGATCCCACGACAGAAGGACAGCCCGTGACCAGCCCCGAGCCCGAGGTCGAGGCCACCGCCGAGGACGAGGTCCCCGCGGAGGCCGTCGAGGCCGAGGCCAGCTCCGACGAGCTCGACGCCGTCGACGACGAGTACGACACCGACGTCGACGTCGACGTGGCCAGCGACGTGCCGGACGCCGTGTTCTCCGACCGCCCGGTGCAGACCGTCGGCCGCCGCAAGGAGGCCGTCGTCCGCGTCCGCCTCATGCCCGGCAGCGGCAACTTCACGCTCAACGGCAAGAGCCTCGAGACCTACTTCCCGAACAAGCTGCACCAGCAGCTGATCCGGGAGCCCCTCGTGCTGCTCGAGAAGACCGAGCGCTTCGACATCTTCGCCCGCCTGCACGGCGGCGGGATCTCCGGGCAGGCTGGCGCGCTGCGCCTGGCGATCGCCCGCGCGCTGATCGAGGTCGACTCCGAGGACCGCCCGCCGCTCAAGAAGGCCGGCTTCCTCACCCGCGACCCGCGCGTGATCGAGCGCAAGAAGTACGGCCTCAAGAAGGCCCGCAAGGCGCCCCAGTACAGCAAGCGCTGAACATGGGCGAACGACGTCTGTTCGGTACCGACGGCGTTCGCGGACTGGCCAACGGCGAGCTCCTCACCCCGGAGCTCGCCGTTGCGCTGTCCGCCTCCGCGGCGCGTGTGCTCGCCGAGCGCGACCGGACGCACCGCCCGGTCGCGGTGGTCGGCCGCGACCCGCGGGCCAGCGGCGAGATGCTGGAGGCCGCGGTGGTGGCCGGGCTCACCTCGGCGGGCGCCGACGCCGTCCGCGTCGGCGTGCTGCCGACGCCGGCCGTCGCGCACCTCGTCGACGTCCTGGGCGCCGACCTGGGCGTGATGATCTCCGCCTCGCACAACCCGATGCCCGACAACGGCATCAAGCTCTTCGCCTCCGGCGGGCACAAGCTGGCCGACGCGCTGGAGATCGCCGTCGAGGACGGCATGAGTGCCGACGGCCCGCGGCCCACCGGTGCGGCCATCGGCCGCGTCCGTGACCTCGACGACGCCGCCGAGCGCTACACCGCGCACCTGCTGGCGGGCACCCCGTCGCTCGCCGGGATCCGCGTCGTCGTCGACTGCGCGCACGGGGCCGCGTCCACCGTGGCCCCCGACGCCTACCGCCGCGCCGGCGCCGACGTGGTCGCGCTGCACGCCGACCCCGACGGCCTCAACATCAACGACGGCGTCGGCTCCACCCACCTCGAGCTGCTGCAGGCCGCGGTCCGCGAGCACGGCGCCGACCTCGGCATCGCCCACGACGGCGACGCCGACCGCTGCCTGGCCGTCGACGCGGCGGGGCGGGTCGTCGACGGCGACCACATCCTCGCCGTGCTGGCCGTGGCGATGCGCGACGCGGGCGAGCTGGAGCAGGACACGCTCGTCGCGACCGTCATGAGCAACCTCGGGCTGCACCTCGCGATGGAGGCGGCCGGGATCGCGCTGCGCACCACCGCGGTCGGCGACCGGTACGTGCTCGAGGAGCTGCGCGCGGGCGGGTTCACCCTCGGCGGGGAGCAGTCCGGCCACGTCGTGCTGCCCGCCCGGTCCACCACCGGCGACGGCCTGCTCACCGCACTGCGGATCATGGCGCGGATGGCCGAGACCGGATCGTCGCTGGCCGAGCTGGCCGGGATCATGACGGCGCTGCCGCAGGTGCTGCAGAACGTCGCCGTCGTCGACAAGGCGGCGGTGGCGCAGTCGGCCGCCGTGCGCGACGCCGTGGAGGCCGCGCAGGTGGAGCTCGGCGGCACCGGCCGGGTGCTGCTGCGCCCGTCGGGCACCGAGCAGCTGGTGCGCGTGATGGTCGAGGCCCCGACCGAGGAGCAGGCCCGCGGCACCGCCGCCCGGCTCGCCGAGGTCGTGGCCGCGGCGCGCTGAGCGCTTCCCCGGTTCCTCCCCGCCGCGGGCGGGTCGTGGGCGAGGATCGGGCGGTGTCGCCCGGCCTGCACCTCGATCCCGACCGCCTGCACGCCCACGGGCGGCGCCTGGCAGGGCTGCTCGCCGAGCTGCTGCCGCTGCCCGTCGTCGACGGGCCGGTGCGGGCGGCGCTGGCCGCGACCCCCGACGGGCCGGCCGTGCTGGCCGAGCTCGACCGCGCCGCGGCCGCCGTCGACCGGATCGGCCGCGAGCTGGCCGACCTGACCGCAGGCCTGCACGTCACCGCCTACGCCGCGGCGGCGGCCGACGCCGAGGCCCGGGCCGCGCTGGCGGAGCCGTCGTGAACGGTGGCGAGCCGCGCGGCGGGGCGGAGGAGGCGCTGGCGGCCGCGGCCGGGGTGCTCGCCGTCGCCGCCGCCCGGATGCAGGACGCCCTGCCCGCGCTCGGTCGGCTGATCGCCGACGTCGAGGGCGACTGGCTCGACGACGCCGGCCGCGCCTGGGCCGAGCGCGCCGGTCTCGTGCGCCGGGCGCTGGACCGGGAGCTCGACGCCGCGCTGGCCGCGGCCCGGGTCGTGGCGGCCGCGGCCGAGCGGCTGGTGGCGGACGGATCGGTCACGGGTGGGCCGGTCACGGGTGGGTCGGCCGCCGGCGGGCCGGTCACGGCCTCGGACGCCGGCGGGCCGCTGCCGGCGCGGGCCGGCGCCGGTGCCCGCCTGGGCGGCACCGCCGCCCGCCGGGTCGAGGAGGAGCGGGGGATGAGCGTGGCCCGGCTCGGGGAGGACGGGTAGGCGCCCGCTCGAGCTTCGGCTGACTGCGCACGTGGTGGTGTCCTGCGCACGTCGGGACGGCGCCACCGGGTGCGCGGACGGCGCGAGCGGGTGCGGGAGTGAACGGTGCGGCGGGCGATCGTCGGAGCGGGCCGTGGCCGGCGCGCCGACGCGGGACACATCGCGCCGTGCGGGACGGGACGGGTCAGGAGCGGGACACGACCTCGGTGCCGGGCACCTTGCCGACCACGACCTCGTCGAGCGGGCCGTTCTCGTCGGACAGCTCGCGCAGCAGGAACGCCGTGACCAGGCCGCGGGCGAGGCGGCGGGTCTTCGCGTCGGGGCTGCCGGACAGCAGCAGGTCGCTCCAGTGGGTGCCGTCGAGGAAGCCGGTGTGGGTGGCCTTCTTGAGCGTGCGCAGCACGACCGGCCCGCCTGCGGAGGCCGAGACCGGCTCCGCGTGGCCCGCGGCGGGGGCGACCGTGTCGCGGCCCGCGGTGAGGTGCAGGGTCGGGACGGTGACCTTCCGGGCGGCCTCCAGGGCCGACGGGCGGGTCTGCGCCAGCGCGATCGTCACGACGGCGCGGGCGCGCTCGTGCCCGACGGCCGCGAGGAGGGCGACCCCGCCGCCGATGCCGTGCCCGGCGAAGGCGGTGCGGCGGGCGTCGACGCTGATGCGCCCGTCGCCCAAACGGACGCCCGCGCAGACATCCAGCGTGGTGCGCAGGTCGGCGGCCATGCCCGCGTGGCTGGGCAGCGCGCCCTGGTGACTGCCCGGGGCGGCCGCGACGATGCCCCAGGTGGCGAGGTGGCGCAGGAGGTCGGCGTAGCGGGCGGCGGGCTGCAGCCAGTCGTGCGCGAACGCGACGGCGGGCAGGCCGAGGCCCTCCTCCGGCGCGAAGACGACGCCCGGGATGCCGACCATCCCGAGGTCGCCGCGCAGCGCCGTGAGCGGACCCGGGCGGGAGAGCTGTTCGAGTGCGTCCTTGCCGCCGCGCAGGTCGGAGAGCTGTGAGCGCACCGCGGCGGGCGACGACGAGCGGGTCCGGGTCACAGCGCAGAACCGTAGTACCGTGCGCCCGCCGTCGCCGGTCCGGGACGGGTGTCACCCGTTCGTGACGGGCCCGGACGGACCGGTCCGGCGGGGAACGGGAGGCGTGGGCAGGGGCGCGTGCGGTGGCACGGGGCGCGCGGCGCGAGCGGTGCTCGTGCTCGGGATCGGCCCCGCGGGGTGCCCGGGTGTGGCCCCGGCCGACGAGGTCGAGTCGCAGGTCGTGCGGCAGTTCCGCGCCGGGTCCGCCGACTGCCCGGCCGACTCGACGCCTCGGTGGGCACGACGCTGACCTGCACGGCCACCGCCGACGGGGAGGTCGTCGACGTCCGGGTGACCGTGACGGAGGTCGAGGACGGCTCCGTCTCGTGCGACATCGAGCGGGCCGGCTGATCCACCCCGGCCTACCCTCGCCCGCATGTGGGGTGTGTGGACGGCCGGCCAGATCCGCGACGCCGAGGCCGCGATGATGCGGCACGTCCCCGGGGAGATGCTCATGCGGCGGGCCGCGTACGGGCTGGCGGTGCACGTGCGGGCGGCGCTGGGCGCCGCCGTGGCCGGGCGGCGGGTGGTGCTGCTCGTCGGGGCCGGGCACAACGGCGGCGACGCGCTGTGGGCCGGCTACGAGCTGCGTCGCCGGGGGGTCGCGGTGACGGCGGTGCTGCTCGTGCCCGAGCGCGCGCACGCCCCCGGACTGGCGGCGCTGCGGCGCGCCGGCGGCCGCGTGACCGGCGCCGAGGGGGCGGCGGACCTCGTGCGGCGCGCCGACCTCGTGGTGGACGGCATCGTCGGCATCTCCGGGCGCGGACCGGTGCGCGAGCCGGCGGCCGGGCTGGTGGCCGCGGCCGCGCGGGCCGGCGTGCCGGTCGTGGCCGTCGACCTGCCCAGCGGCGTCGACACCGACACCGGCGAGGTCCACGAGCCCGCGGTCCGGGCCGACGCGACCGTGACGTTCGGGGCCCGCAAACCGGTGCACGTGCTGGCCGCGCACTCCTGCGGGCCGGTGCACCTCGTCGACTTCGGCCTGGCCCCGCACCTGCCCGAGCCGCACGCCCGGGTGCTCGAGGCCGCCGACGTCGCCGCCCGCTGGCCGGTGCCCGGCCCGGCCGACGACAAGTACACGCAGGGCGTGGTCGGGGTCGCGGCCGGCTCGGCCGTCTACCCGGGAGCGGCGGTGCTGGCCACCGGCGCCGCCGTGCTCGCGACCAGCGGGATGGTGCGCTACGCGGGCACCGGGGCGGAGGCCGTGCACGCGCGCTGGCCCGAGGTCGTCGCCACCGCGGACGTCGACGGGGCCGGGCGGGTGCAGGCCTGGACCGTCGGACCCGGCTCCGGCACCGACGACGCCGGCCGCGCCACGGTGCTCGCCGCACTGGCCGACGACGTGCCGCTCTGCCTCGACGCCGACGCGATCACCCTGCTCGCCCACCACGCCGACCTGCGCGACGCCGTGCGCGGCCGCCCGGTCGTGGTCACCCCGCACGACCGCGAGTTCGCCCGGCTGGCCGGTGAGGTCGGCAGCGACCGGATCGGCGCGGCCCGCCGCGCGGCCGCCGACCTCGGGGTGACGGTGCTGCTCAAGGGGAACGCCACCGTCGTCGCGGATCCGGACGGGCGGGTGCTCGTGCACCCCGCGACGTCGTCCTGGGCGGCCACGGCGGGCTCGGGCGACGTGCTCTCCGGGATGATCGGCGCCCTGCTCGCGGCGGGGCTGGAGCCCTGGTGGGCGGCCGGGTGCGCGGCCTTGGTGCACGCGCGCGCCGCGGAGATCGCCGCCGACGGCGCCCCGACCCCCGCGTCGCTGGTGCAGGCCGCGATCCCCGCCGCGGTGCGGTCGCTGGGCGCGGCGGAGCCGGCCCGCGACGCCCGGTGACGGCCCCGCGGTGAGGTGGCGCACGCCGTCCGGGGGCCACGCGGCCCCCACCGGTGATGCGATGATGCCGGGGTGACTACGACGGGGACGGCCCGGGTCGAGGCGGTGATCGACCTCGACGCCGTGCGCCACAACGTCGGGGTCCTCGCGGCCGCGGCCCCCGGGGCCCAGGTGATGGCCGTGGTCAAGGCCGACGGGTACGGGCACGGCGCCGTGCCGGTGGCGCGCGCCGCGCTGGAGGCCGGCGCGACCTGGCTGGGGGTCTGCACGATCGAGGAGGCGCTGGAGCTGCGCGCGGCCGGGATCACCGCGCCGCTGCTGTCCTGGCTGCACCTGCCCGACGACGACTTCGCCGCCGCTGTGGCCGCCGACGTCGACCTCTCGGTGTCCTCGCGCGAGCACCTCGTGGCCGTGCTCGCCGGGGCGCGCGCGGCCGGGCGGCCGGCCCGGCTGCACCTCAAGATCGACACGGGGCTGTCCCGCAACGGCGCGCCCGCCGCGGCGTGGGCCGACCTGGTGGACGACGCCGCGAAGGCCGCCGCCGACGGGGGCTGCGAGGTCGTCGCCGTCTGGTCGCACCTCGCCCACGCCGACGCCCCGCACCACCCCACGCTCGACCGGCAGGCCGCCCGCCTCACCGCGGCGTGGCAGGCCGCCCGCGACCGGGGCCTGTCGCCGCTGCGCCACCTCGCCAACTCCGCGGCCACCCTCACCCGGCCCGACCTGCACTTCGACATCGTGCGTCCGGGCATCGCGGTGTACGGCCTCGACCCGCTCGACCGTCCCGTCGACGAGAGCCCCCTGCGCCCGGTGATGACGCTGCGGGCCCGCGTGGCGCTGGTGAAGCAGGTGCCGGCGGGCGAGGGCGTGTCCTACGGCCACGAGTACACGACCCCGCAGGAGACGACGCTGGCGCTGCTGCCCGCCGGGTACGCCGACGGCGTGCCGCGCCGGCTCAACCGCAACGGCCGCATGCAGGTGCTGCTCGGCGGCCGGCTGCGGCCGGTGGTCGGGCGCGTCTGCATGGACCAGGTGGTGGTCGACTGCGGCCCCGGCTCCGACGTCCGCACCGGTGACACGGCCGTGCTGTTCGGTCCCGGCGACGGCGGCGGGCCCACCGCGCAGGACTGGGCCGACGAGCTCGACACGATCCACTACGAGATCGCCACCGGCGTGCACGGCAACCGCGTGACCCGCACCGTGGTGGGTCGCCCGTGAAGAAGCCCGGTATCTGGCAGACCGTCGGCGTCGCGGGCGGGGTGGTCGGCGCGGCCGCCACCGGCGTCGCGGTGGGCGCGGCCGCCCGCAAGCGCAAGCAGATCGCCACCGCGCGGCGGCGCCTGGCCACGCAGATGTCGGAGGGGTCGTCGGAGCCCGGCGTGCTGCCGCCCGGCGAGCCGTCCTCCGTGACCGCCGACGACGGCGTGCGCCTGTCGTGCGAGGAGATCGACCTCACCGGCGACCCGGCCGACCCCGACGACGCCGCCGCCCTCACCGTCGTGCTCGTGCACGGCTTCGCCCTCGACCGCCGCACCTGGCACTTCGAGCGCCGCAGCCTCGCCGAGCTGGTGGACCCGCCCGTGCGCCTGGTGCTCTACGACCAGCGCAGCCACGGCCGCTCCGAGCGGGCGTCGCGGGAGAGCTGCACGATCGAGCAGCTCGGCCGCGACCTCGACGCCGTGATCCGCGCGCTCGCCCCCGAGGGCCCGCTCGTGCTCGTCGGCCACTCCATGGGCGGCATGACGATCATGGCGCTGGCCGAGGACCACCCGGAGCTGTTCGCCGAGCGCGTGCTCGGGGTGGCGCTGGTGTCGACCTCGGCGGGCGAGGTCGGCAGCGCCGGGCTCCCGGGCGCGCTGCTCTCCCGGCGCAACCCGCTCATCCGCGGCGTCGGCCTGCTGGCGCGGCTGCAGCCCACGCTCGTCGACGTCGTGCGCGGCGTGGCGGGCGACCTGATCTGGGCGATCACCCGCAGCTTCGCCTACGGCGACCGCAGCGTGGCCCCGTGGCTGGTCGACCTCGTGGACACGATGATCAGCTCGAACGCCGTGGACGCGCTCACCGACTTCGTCGACACCGTGGGCAGCCACGACCGGGTGGCCGCCCTGCCCGCGCTGGCCGGGTGCGAGGTCCTGGTGGCGGCGGGCGAGGCCGACCGCGTGATCCCGTACTCGCACTCCGAGCGGATCGCCGCCGAGCTCCCGGACGCCACCTTCGTGCCGTTCCCGGGGGTGGGCCACCTGCCGATGCTGGAGCAGCACGCCAAGATGGACGAGGCGCTCATCGCGTTCCTGCGGCGCAGCGCGGCCCGCATCGACGTCGGCTCCGGCGCCGCCCCGGGCCGGCCCAAGCGGTTCCGGCGGCGCGCATGAGCGCACCGCAGGTGCCGCTGGACACCGATCTGGAGCTGCCGGACGTGGCCGACACCGAGGCGCTGGGCGAGCGGCTCGCGGCAGGTCTCGCGGCGGGCGACCTCGTGGTGCTGTCGGGCCCGCTGGGCGCGGGCAAGACGGCGTTCGTGCGGGGGCTGGCGCGTGGCCTCGGGGTGTCCGGGCCGGTGACGTCGCCGACGTTCGTGATCGCCCGCGAGCACCGAGCCGGGGCCCGGGGGGTGCCGCTGGTGCACGTGGACGCCTACCGGCTCGGCCTGGCGACCGACGTGGCGGCGGAACTGGACGACCTCGACCTCGACACCGACCTGGCCGACGCCGTGGTGGCCGTGGAGTGGGGCGAGGGCGTGGCCGAGCGGCTCTCGGCCCGGCACCTGCTCGTGCGCCTGCACCGCCGGCCCGACGACGTGCGCGTGGCCACGGTCCGGTACGTCGACGCCTGAGGCCGCTCACGGCCCCGACACCGTCCACGGCGGCCCCTCCCACCGCTCGCCCTCGCGCCCGGGCAGGGCGTCGAGGCCGGGCAGCGCGTCGAGGTCGGGCAGCGCGTCGAGGTCGGTCAGGGGCTCCGGGAGGTCGTCGGGATCCTCGACGAGGCGCCGCAGCGGGTCGAGCGGATCGCCGCCGTACCGCTCCGCGAGCCGGACGAGCGCGCCGAGCAGCTCCGCGGTCTCCCGGTAGGGCAGGAAGCACTCGCACTCCACCTGCCGCGGCGCGCCCGCAGGCAGCGGACGGCCGTCCTGGTCGAGCCCGCCCGCGCAGCACAGCGGCTTGCGCAGCTCGGCCAGCGGGTCGGACGACGGGTCGAGCCGGCCGGTGGCGTGCAGGGCGTCGAACCAGCTCCACATCGCTTCCGGCACGCCGTCGGGGACGAGGCAGCGCCGCCGGGAGCACCAGGTGGACAGGTCGGCGCGCAGCGCGCCGGCGACGCCGGTCCGTGACCAGCGCGTCGGGGAGCCGCGCCGGTGGTCGGCGACCGCGCACACCAGGGCGAGCAGGTCGGGATCGGCCTCCCGGTCGTGCGCGGCCAGCCAGTCGAGCGCGGCGTCGATGAGGGTGCGGTGCCGCTCGCGGTCGGGGGCGACGGCGTCGGCGAGGGCGACGGGCGGAGGGACGGGCTGTCGGGTGGGTCGCGTCATGGCGGCGACGATCCGGCGGGCCCCCGACAGGACCGGCCCGGCGTCCCGCAGTTGTCCACATCGCCGGGAGTTGTCCACAGGTCGGCGGCCGCCCGACACGGCCCGGGCCGACGCTCGTAGCCTGGGCGGGTGCTCGTGCTGGCCCTGGACACCGCGACGCCCGCCGTGACGGCGGGCGTCGTCGAACTGACGGCGGACGCGGTCGTGCCGCGCTCGGCGCACGTCGTGCACGACGCCCGCAAGCACACGGAGCTGCTGATGCCCGCGGTGCTCACCGCCTGCGCCGACGCGGGGATCGCGCTGCGCGAGGTCGGTGCGGTCGTCGTCGGCACCGGTCCGGGGCCGTTCACCGGCCTGCGGGTCGGGATGGTCACCGCCGCCGCGCTGGGCGACGCGCTCGGCGTCCCGGTGCACGGCGTGTGCTCGCTCGACGCGATCGCGGCCGACGTCACGGCGCAGGGGGAGACGGGGCGGCTGCTCGTCGCCACCGACGCCCGCCGCCGCGAGGTCTACTGGGCGGTCTACGACGCCTCCGGCGCCCGCACCGACGGGCCGCACGTCGAGGCCCCGGCGTCGCTCGCCGAGCGCGGGCTCGCGGTCGCGGCGGCTGCCGGCGGCTCGGCCGAGGGGCTCGGGTTCCCGGTCCGCGGCCCGGCGTCCCCGTCGCCCGCAGGCCTGGTGGCGGTGGCCGCGCCCGCCCTGCGCGCCGGCGTCGACCCCGGGCCGCTCGAACCGCTCTACCTGCGCCGGCCCGACGCGGCCCCGCCCGGGGCGCGCAAGAAGGTGAGCACCGGATGACCGCGCCCACCGTGCGGATCGACGACCTCCGCGAGTCCGACGCGCCGCGCTGCGCCGAGCTGGAGGCGCTGCTGTTCCCCGGCGACGACCCGTGGAGCGAGAACGCGTTCCGCGAGGAGGTCCGGATGGGCCACCTCTACCGCGCGGCCCGCGAGGGCGACCTGCTCGTCGGGTACGCCGGGCTCGCGTTCGTCGCGGGCCCGCCGCAGGCCGAGGCCGAGGTGCACACGATCGGCGTCGACCCGGCGCACCAGGGCCGGGGCGTCGGCCGCGCGCTGCTGCGCGAGCTGCTGGCGGTGGCCGACGCCGAGCGGGCCACGGTGTTCCTGGAGGTCCGCACCGACAACGACACGGCGCGCGGGCTCTACGAGTCGGAGGGGTTCGTCGTGGTCGGCGTCCGGAAGAACTACTACCGGCCCAGCGGGGCCGACGCGCACACGATGCGGAGGGACCCGCGGTGATCGTCCTGGGCATCGAGACCTCGTGCGACGAGACCGGCGTCGGGATCGTCCGCCACGACGGCGCGGCGCCGGTGCTGCTGGCCAACGAGGTGGCGTCCTCGGTCGACGAGCACGCCCGGTTCGGCGGGGTGGTCCCCGAGGTCGCCTCGCGCGCGCACCTGCAGGCGATGGTGCCCGCGGTGCGCCGCGCGCTCGCGACGGCCGGGGTCACCGCGCGCGACGTCGACGCGGTGGCCGTCACCGCGGGGCCCGGGCTCACCGGAGCGCTGCTCGTCGGGGTGGCCGCCGCCAAGGCCTACGCGACGGCGTGGGACGTGCCGCTCTACGGCGTCAACCACCTGGCCGCGCACGTCGCCGTCGACACCCTGCAGCACGGCCCGCTGCCCCCGTGCCTGGCCCTGCTCGTCTCCGGCGGGCACTCCAGCCTGCTCGACGTGCCCGACGTCGCCGGGCCGGTCACCCCGCTCGGCGCCACCATCGACGACGCCGCGGGCGAGGCGTTCGACAAGATCGCCCGGCTGCTCGGGCTGCCGTTCCCCGGCGGCCCGCACGTCGACCGGGTGGCCGCCGACGGCGACCCGCGGGCCGTCGCGTTCCCGCGCGGGCTCACCGGCCCCCGCGACGCCCCGTTCGACTTCTCGTTCTCCGGCCTCAAGACCGCCGTCGCGCGGCACGTCGAGGCGCTGGAGCGGGCCGGCACGCCGGTGCCCGTGGCCGACGTGGCGGCGAGCTTCCAGGAGGCCGTCGTCGACGTGCTGACGGCGAAGGCCGTGCGCGCGGCCCGCGAGCGCGGGGCGGAGACGCTGCTGCTCGGCGGCGGGGTCGCGGCCAACTCCCGGCTGCGGGCGCTGGCCCAGGAGCGCTGCGACGCCGCCGGCATCGCGCTGCGCGTCCCGCGCCCGGGCCTGTGCACCGACAACGGGGCGATGGTGGCCGCGCTGGGCGCCCACCTGGCCGTGGCGGGAGCCCCGGCCAGCCCGCTCGACCTGCCCGCCGACTCCGCGATGCCGGTGACCGAGGTGCTGGTCGGAGCCGGGGCGATCGGTTAGGCGCTCGCCGCCGTCAACCGGCCCAGCTCGTCGTCGGAGAGCTCGAGGGTGAGCGCCGGGAGCAGGTCCGCGAGCTGCCCGGGGGTGCGGGCGCTGGCGATCGGCGCGGCCACCGTCGGCCGCGCGGCGAGCCAGGCCAGCGCCACGGCCGCCACCGGCACGTCGTGCGCGGCGGCCACCTCGTCCAGCGCGGCCAGCACCGCCGTGCCCCGCTCGTCGAGGTAGGCGCGGGCGCCCTCGGCGCGGACGCTCTCGACGTCGGCGCCGCCCGCCCGGTACTTGCCGGTGAGGAAGCCCTTGGCGAGCGCGTAGTACGGCAGGCAGGCCACGCCCCGCTCGGCCAGCAGCGGCGCGAGCCCGGACTCGAACTCCGCGCGCTCGACGAGGTTGTAGTGCGGCTGGGCGGCGACGTAGGCGGCGGTGCCGGCGCGGGCGGAGAGGTCGAGCGCGCTGCGCAGGCGGTCGGCGGAGAAGTTGGAGGCGCCGATCTCGCGCACGGAGCCGGCGCGGACGAGGGCGTCGAACGCCTCCAGCGTCTCCTCCTGCGGGGTCCCCGGGTCGTCCGCGTGGGCCCAGTACAGGTCGATCCGGTCGGTGCGCAGCCGGCGCAACGAGTCCTCGCACGCGGCGCGGACGTTCGCGGCCGAGAGGCCGGGCCGGGTGGGCAGCGAGCCGACCTTGGTGGCGATCACGACGTCGTCGCGGTTGCCGCGGGCGGCCATCCACTCGCCGATGATCGTCTCGGACTCCCCGCCGGAGTTGCCGGGTATGCGCCACATGTAGGCGTCGGCCGTGTCGATCACGGTGCCGCCCGCGGCCACGAAGCCGTCGAGGACGGCGAAGGACGCGTCGCGGTCGGCCGTCCAGCCGAACACGTTGGCGCCGAGGCACAGCCGGGAGACGTCGAGGGAGCCGATCTTCGCCATGCCCCGACGCTACGCCCGGCTCACGGCAGCAGCAGGTTCACGATCGCGACGAGCCCCACCACGACGATGACGGCGCGCAGCACGGGCTGGGGGAGCCGACGCCCGACGCGCGACCCGACCAGCCCGCCCACCGAGGACCCGACGGCGATCAGCCCGACGACCCGCCAGTCGACCTGCTCGGGCGCCATGACCAGGAACGTCACGGCCGCCACCGCGTTGACGCAGGTCACGAGGCCGTTCTTCAGGGCGTTGAGGCGCTGCAGGGTCTCGTCGATCATCGTGCCGAGCACGCCGACGAGCAGGATGCCCTGGGCGCCGCCGAAGTAGCCGCCGTAGACCCCGACGACCGCGGTGGCCAGCAGCGACCCCGGCCCGACGTCGGCCCGCGCCGCCCGGCCCTCCCGCCGCCGGGCCAGCCTGCGCTGGATCCACGGCTGCGCCGCGACCAGCACGATCGCCACCCCGATCAGCGCCGGCACCACCGCCCGGAACGCCGAGGCCGGCAGCACGAGCAGCAGCACCGCGCCCGCCGTGCCGCCGAGCACCGACATCGTGCCGAGCACCAGCAGCCGCCGGCGCTGGTCGGCGAGCTCGCGGCGGTAGCCCCAGACGCTCGCCGCACCACCGGGCACGAGGCCGATGTTGTTGGAGACGTTCGCGAGCACCGGCGGGAACCCGAGCGCCAGCAGCGTCGGGAAGGTGATCAGCGAACCCGACCCGACCGCGGCGTTGATCGCCCCCGCCGCCGTGCCCGCCAGCAGGACCAGCACGGCGTCCACCGTGGTCATCGCGTCTCCCCCGCACCGCCGGCACCGTCGCCGCACCGCACCCTGCTCCCCGGCGGCCGCCGGTGGATAGGGCGCTGATCACACCGAGGGGTGGGGCGCCGTTGAGGGATTGGCACTCTCGTGGGTAGAGTGCCAATCGCACGTGGCGCCCGACCCCGGCACCCCGGCACCCGCGGCGGCGGGGAGCCCGGCCGGTCCCACGTCATCCGACAGCCGATACACGCACACCCTGAAGGTGAGGTCATCGTCGTGGCGAACATCAAGCCGCTCGAGGACAAGATCGTCGTCCAGGCCAGCGAGGCGGAGACCACGACCGCGTCCGGCATCGTCATCCCGGACACCGCCAAGGAGAAGCCCCAGGAGGGCAAGGTCCTCGCGGTCGGCCCCGGTCGCATCGACGACAACGGCAACCGCGTCCCGCTGGACGTGGCCGTGGGCGACGTCGTCATCTACTCCAAGTACGGCGGCACCGAGGTCAAGTACAACGGCGAGGAGTACCTCATCCTCTCCGCGCGCGACGTGCTCGCGGTCGTCAACTGACGCACCCGGCAGTTCTGTAGTGCCGCCGCCCCGGTGGTCCCTCGACCGAGCGGGCCCCGGGGCGGTCGCAGTTCGCACGAAGTAACCCAGAGAGGCAGGACATGCCGAAGCAGATCAGCTTCGACGAGCAGACCCGCCGCGCACTCGAGCGCGGGGTGAACCAGCTCGCCGACGCGGTCAAGGTCACCCTCGGCCCGCGCGGCCGTCACGTCGTGATCGACAAGAAGTTCGGTGGGCCGACCGTCACCAACGACGGCGTCACCATCGCCCGCGAGATCGACCTCGAGGACCCGTTCGAGAACCTCGGGGCCCAGCTCGCCAAGACCGTCGCCACCAAGACGAACGACGTCGCGGGCGACGGCACCACCACCGCCACCGTGCTCGCCCAGGCCATGGTGGCCGCGGGCCTGCGCAACGTCGCCGCGGGTGCCAACCCGATGGCGCTGGGCCGTGGCATCTCCGCCGCCGCCGAGGCGGTCGCCGACTTCCTCAAGGAGAAGGCGGTCCCGGTCGACGACAAGGAGCACATCGCCCAGGTCGGCACGATCGCCTCCCGCGAGGCGGAGATCGGCAACCTGATCAGCGAGGCGCTCAAGGCCGTCGGCAAGGACGGCGTGATCACCATCGAGGAGGGCTCCACGCTCGCCACCGAGCTGGAGATCACCGAGGGCCTGCAGTTCGACAAGGGCTACCTGTCGCCGTACTTCGTGACGGACGCCGAGTCGATGGAGGCGGTGCTGGAGAACGCCTACGTCCTGCTGCACCGCGACAAGATCAGCGCCATCGCCGACCTGCTGCCGCTGCTGGAGAAGGTGCTCGCCGACGGCAAGCCCCTCCTCATCATCGCCGAGGACCTGGAGGGCGAGGCCCTCTCGACCCTCGTGGTCAACTCCATCCGCAAGACCGTCAAGGTCGCCGCGGTCAAGTCGCCGTTCTTCGGTGACCGCCGCAAGTGGTTCATGGAGGACCTGGCCATCGCCACCGGCGGCACGGTCATCAACGCCGAGGTCGGCCTCAAGCTGTCCGAGGCCGGGCTGGACCTGCTGGGCACGGTCCGCCGCGTCGTCGTCACCAAGGACGCCACGACCCTCGTCGAGGGTGGCGGTGCGAAGAGCGCCGTCGACGACCGCGTCGCGCAGCTCAAGCGCGAGATCGAGGACGCCACGTCCGACTGGGACCGCGAGAAGCTGCAGGAGCGGCTGGCCAAGCTGGCCGGCGGCGTCGCGGTCATCAAGGTCGGGGCGGCCACCGAGACCGCGCTCAAGGAGCGCAAGCACCGCATCGAGGACGCGGTGTCGGCCACCCGGGCCGCGGTCGAGGAGGGCATCGTGCCCGGCGGCGGTTCCGCGCTGGTGCAGGCGGCCAAGACGCTGGAAGCGGGCCTCGGCCTGACCGGCGACGAGGCCACCGGCGTCTCGATCGTCCGCAAGGCGCTGTCGGCGCCGCTGTTCTGGATCGCCGCCAACGGTGGCTTCGAGGGCTCGGTCGTCGTCAACAAGGTCGCCGAGCAGGAGTGGGGCCACGGCTTCAACGCCGCCACGCTCACCTTCGGCGACCTGCTCGCCGACGGCGTCATCGACCCGGTGAAGGTCACGCGCTCCGCCGTGGTCAACGCCGCGTCGATCGCGCGCATGGTCCTCTCCACGGAGAGCGCCGTCGTCGACAAGCCCGCCGACGCCCCGCCGGCCCCCGCCGGTGGCGGTCACGGCCACGGGC
Organism: Pseudonocardia broussonetiae; assembly: GCF_013155125.1. Classification (NCBI taxonomy): domain Bacteria; kingdom Bacillati; phylum Actinomycetota; class Actinomycetes; order Pseudonocardiales; family Pseudonocardiaceae; genus Pseudonocardia; species Pseudonocardia broussonetiae. The sequence goes on from NZ_CP053564.1 coordinate 2,503,579, forward strand.
ACGGCCACTAGTCCGACCCGCGCACACCGACGGGCCACCTCCTCCGGGAGGTGGCCCGTTCTGCGTCTCCGGCGTGGATCCGGAGGGTCTAGCGCGCCTCGTGCACGACCGGCGCGGAGCCGGCCATCTTCAGCGTGCGCCCGCGTCCGCGGATGATCTCGTCGCGCTCCGACTCCGACAGCCCGCCCCACACGCCGTAGGGCTCCTGCACCGTCAGCGCGTGCCGGCGGCACTGCTCCAGCACCGGGCACGCCTCGCAGACCTGCTTGGCGCGGGCTTCGCGGTTGGCGCGGGCCGGGCCCCGCTCGCCCTCCGGGTGGAAGAAGAAGCCGCTGTCCATGCCCCGGCACGATCCGTGCATCTGCCAGTCCCAGATGTCCGTGACCGGGACCGGGAGCCTTCTGATGTCCGCCACGACGATGTCCCCTCCGCTACGACCTGTTCTCGAGGTCGGTATGCCCACCCTAGAACCGCGCCAAACGTTGTTCAAGGTGTTCGTGCGAAGTGGTGCAGTTGCTCTTCCCACACCTGCCCCGCACCATGAGTGGATGCACCCCGAGCCGTCGGCGGCCGCCGCCGCTGCGGCGGCCGGTCCGAGCCCCGTCGATCCGTCCACCGAGTCTTCGTCCGCCGGCACCTCCGCGGATGGGTCGATCTCGGACGATCCGGTGCCGGACGCCCCCGGGCGCGACACGCCCGCCACCGACCCGCCCGCGGCCGGGTCCGGCGACGGCGTCCCCGGGCTCACCGTCGCCGCCGTCGCCCGGCGGTTGGGGATCGCCCCGGCCACGCTGCGCACGTGGGACCGCCGCTACGGCATCGGCCCGGGCCACCACGAGCCGGGCCGGCACCGCCGCTACACCGTCGACGACGTCGCCCGCCTCGAGCTGATGCAGCACGCGCTGCTGCGCGGCGCCGCGCCCGCCGACGCCGCGGCCTACGCCCGCGACGCCCGGCTGCCCCGGCCCGACGCCGACGGGCCGCGCCGGCTCCCGCCCGCGCACCCCGGGCCGGACGCGTCCGGGGAAGGGGGCACGTCCGGGGACGAGGGCACGGCCGACGGCGGCCCGCTCCTGCTCCCCGACGACGCCGGCGACGGCCGCGCCGCCACCCGGGTCCGCGTCGGCGGCCGCGCGCTGCGGCTGCCCGGGGCGGGGCGCGAGGCCCGCGGGCTGGGCCGGGCCGCCCTCGCGCTGGACGCCGGGGCGATCCGCAGGCTGCTGGAGGAGTCGACGCAGGCGCACGGCGTCGACCACACCTGGGACGCCGTCGCCCGGCCCGTGCTGATCGCGGTGGGCCAGCGGTGGGCCGACACCGGCGCGGGCGTGGAGATCGAGCACCTCGTGAGCGAGTGCGTCACCACGGTCTTCGCGCGGCACGTCGCGCAGGCCCCGCCCGCGCGCAACCCCCGTCCCGTGCTGCTCGCCGGCATGCCGGAGGAGCAGCACACGCTGCCGCTGGCGGCGCTCGCCGCGTCGCTGGCCGACCGGCTCGTCGAGTGCCGCTCGCTGGGATCGAACCTCCCGGCCGACGCGCTCGTCGCCGCGATCCGCCGCACCGCGCCCGCCGCGGTGGTCCTGTGGTCGCAGATCCCGGCGTCCGCCGACCCCGCGCTGCTGCGGGCGCTGCCCCGCACCCGTCCGCGGTTCCGGACCTACGCCGCCGGCCCCGGCTGGGCCGACGTGGAGCTGCCGCCGCGCGTCGGGTCGTTCGGCTCACTGGCCGACGCGGCCGCGGCGCTGGCCGCGGCGGTGCTGGTCTGACCCGCCCCGCCGCACCCGGCCCCCTCGACACCGCGGCCTTCGGCCCGGACCCGGGTGCCGTCGTGCGGCTCGCTCCCGCCGCCCCACCCGGGGAGCGCTGGCGCGCGGCCGTCGTCCTCGGGGGGCAGGGCCGCTTCGCCGCCGCGGTCACGCTCCTGCGGGAGCTGCTGGCCGACCCACGCACCCCGCGGGCGGTGGCGGCGCACGCCGCGGTGACCCTGGCCGCGCACCGCCGCCAGCAGGGCGGGCACGCGCTCGCCCGTCCCCTCGACGCCCGCGGGCTGCGGCTGGCGGCCGCCGCCCCGCCCGGGCCGCCGTGCCCGGACGGCACCGACGCCGGCGCGGCCGTCGTCGACGCGCTCGTGGGACTGGCCGCCGACGCCCTCGGGCTCGGCGACCCGGCGGCCGGGCGGCTGCTCGACGCGGCGCAGGAGCGGGGGCACCCCTCGTGGCGGACCGCGGTGCGCATCGGCTGGGTGCGGGCCGAGGCGGCGCTGTTCGCGGGGCAGGCGGCCCGCGGGCTGGAGCCGGCGGAACGGGCTCTGGAGCGGGCCCGGGCCGACGGCGGGCTGCGGCACGTCGTCAAGTCGCGACTCGTGCTGGCCGTCGTCCGCGCCGTGGCTCACCCGGACGGAGCAGTGCTCACTGAGCTGGACGCCGTGGCCGAGGCGGCGTCCGTCGCGGGACTGCTCCCCCTCGTGGGGCCCGCCCGGCTGGCTGCGGCCGACCTCGCCGACCGCATCGGATCGCCGAGCGTCACCGGATCGTCACTGAACGCAAACGACGGGGCGGCCGACCGGTCCGACGAAGCGGTGAACGGCCGGTCGAGCGGTCCGGCGCGCCGACGACACGCCGCGCAACTCTCGGCGAGCGTCCTCTACCAGCTCAGCGATCCCGTGGGGAGGGGCCTGATGGGGGAGTCGGTGCAACCTGTGCCACGGGCCCCAGTACTGTAATTACTCCATTCGGAACTTCGTCACCCACATGACGAGTGCCACTCGGCGCAACCCTCCCGAATGGAGGGCACAAATGGGCCCTGATCGTGTCAAGGTGGAGCGGTCACCCGCCGATGCGTGGGGTGACACATCACCCGGCTGCAGGAAGCTGCAGGAAGGAATCGTCGTGACGACGGTACTCATCTGCGACGATCGTCGCAGCGTCCGCGAAGGCCTGACCCGCGTGATGTCCGCGGTGCCGGGGGTGCATCGGATCGATTGCGTTGCGCACGGGGACGAGTTGCTGGCCCGGTTCTCCCGGCAGCCGGTCGACGTTGTCCTGGTAGGCACCCAGCGTGCGGTGCCCACCGGGGTGGAGGCGACGCGACGACTGGTCGCCGCTCACCCCCAGGCCAACGTGATCGTGTTCGGGGCCCCCGACGACGCGGGCAGCATCGCCGCGGCCATCGCGGGCGGGGCCCGCGGTTACCTGCGCTGGGACGCCTCGCGTCCCGAGCTCGTGGCCGCACTCGCGCACACGCTCGCGAGCACGGCCGTGCCCACCCCGCGGGCGCCCACGGACCCGGGCGTCCAGCTCACCGAGCGCGAGCTCCAGGTGCTCCGCGGGATGAGCCAGGGCAAGAGCAACGGCCAGATCGGGCGGGAGCTGTACCTGTCCGAGGACACGGTCAAGACCCACGCCCGCCGGCTGTTCCGCAAGCTGGGCGTGCGTGACCGCGCCCAGGCGGTCGCCCACGGCTTCCGTCGCGGCCTGGTCTCCTAGGAGCCCGCCCGCCGGCCCCCGAGCCGGCGCGCGGTGCCCCGCACCGCTCCACCGCTCCTCACGGGTGCGTGTCCGCCGATCCGGCGCCACGCACCCGTCGGCGTGTCCGGCCCCGTGTCCACCCCGGGCAACCCGGCCCCGCCCCCGCGCGTCCTCCTGACGAGGTACCCGCTCCGGCGGCTCCCGGTGCTTCGCTACGGTGAACCGCACTGAGGACACGGTCGAACACTCTCCGTGGTCGCCCCACGAACGGATGAGATCGAACATGCTGCGTAACACCCGGACGACTCTGTGCGATGAGTGAGACGACAGACGTTCCCGACGAACTGGTCACCCGCGCCATGGCGGGAGACAGGGTTGCCGTCGGGCACGTGCTCGCCATCATCCGGCCCCTGGTCGTGCGGTACTGCCGCGCTCGCCTCGGACGGGAGCGTTCGTTCGCCTCGGCGGACGACGTCGCACAGGAGGTGTGTCTGGCCGTGCTGACGGCCTTACCGGGGTACCGGGTCCAGGGGCGCCCCTTCTTGGCGTTCGTCTACGGGATCGCGTCACACAAGGTGATCGACGCTCACCGGGCGTCCACCCGCAACAAGTCCGAACCCGTTGCGGAGCTCCCCGACTCGGTCGAGACCGCCGACGGTCCCGAGCAGCGCGCGCTCCGCGTCGAGCTGTCCGGGGAGATGTCGCGGCTGCTCGAGCAGCTCCCGGAGAAGCAGCGCGAGATCCTGGTGCTGCGGGTCGTGGTGGGCCTGTCGGCGGAGGAGACGGCCGAGGCCGTCGGCTCCACCCCCGGAGCGGTCCGGGTCGCTCAACACCGGGCCCTGGCCCGGCTCCGCAAGTCGATGCCCGAGGAGGTGGTCTAGATGCAGGACGAACGCGGTTTCGGTGGGCGCGGTCCGCGCCGGCCGCACACCAACGGCAGCAACGGCTCCCATCCCGACGGGATGCGCACGCAACCGATCCCCTTCAGCCAGGTCTCCGACGAGCCGATCGACCTCGTCGCGGTCCAGGCCGACGACGAGCTGATCAGCGCGCTCGCCGCAGGCATGTCCGTCTCGGCCCCCGGCGTCGGGGGTTACGACGCCGACGACCAGGTCGCCGCGCTGCTCGCCACCTGGCGCGCCGAGGTCGACCGCGAGCCGCTCCCCGAGCTCGTCGACCTCGACACGGCGATGGCCGCGGTCCGGTCGTCCTCCCGCCCGTCCGGCCGGCGCGCCCGTCACCTCTTCCCGGTGGCCGCGGCCGCCGCGATGATCGTCTTCACCGTCGGCGGCGTGTCCGTCGGCGCGGCCGAGGCCAAGCCGGGCGACACCCTCTGGGGCGTCTCCCGCGTCCTCTACGCCGAGCGCGCGGAGTCCGTCGAGGCGGCCGAGCGCGTCGAGGTCCGCATCGACGAGGCCAAGGAGGCCCTGTCGCGCGGCGAGCCCGCCCTCGCGGCGCAGGCGCTGGCCGCGGCCGAGGAGGACCTCGTCGCCGTCCGCGCCGAGGAGGGCCTCGCCCAGCTGGCCGAGGTGCAGAGCTTCCTCGAGGCGAAGGCGGCCGAGACGCCGCCCGGTCAGCCGGTCGAGCCGGGCAGCCCCCTGGAGAGCGACCCGCGCCGTCCGGTGCCGCCCGGCGCGGTCACGGAGACCCCGTCGCCCGCGCTGGCGCCGGCCCCGGCCACCACCACCAGCGACGTGCCCGCCCCCGCGGTGAGCCCCGCGGCGCCGACCAGCACGGCGGTCCCGCCGACGTCCAGCCCGAGCACCGGCGGCGGTACGACCCCCGGTGGTCCCATCGACGAGGGCACGCAGGACCCGCCGCCCTCCTCGCCGACCGCCGAGGGCAGCCCGGACGCGACCACCACCACCGGCCAGGGCCTCGGCCCGTCGGCCACGGCGGAGGGCACGCCCACGGCGTCGGGCTCGGAGACGAGCACGACGACCACCACCAGCTGACGCCCGCACGTCGAACGGCCCCGGCCCCCGCGAGGGGGACCGGGGCCGTCGGCGTCGGGAGGGGCGGAGCCCGTCAGGGGTCGGCCGTCAGGAGTCGGACAGCACCGCGTCGGCGTAGCCGCGGCAGTACTCCCACGTGACGTAGCTGCTGGGGTCGGGGTCGAAGGCCGGCTCGTGCGGGCGCATCTGGCCCTCGTCGAGCAGCTGCTGCAGGCTGGCGCGGAGCAGGCTCCACTCGTGGAAGTGCTGCTCGCCGCAGTCGCCGCAGTCGACGACGATGCCGCGCACGCCGCGGCCCTCCAGGAGGGCCTGGTACACGGCCAGGTCGGCGAGGTCGGCCACGATCTCGTCGCGCTCGACGTCGCTCAGCTCCTCCGCCTCCTCGGGCTCGGGGCCGTCGAGCGACAGCGCGGGGTCGTGCGGATCCCCGGCGAACGGGTCCGGCGGCAGCGCGTCAGGTGGCACGTCCCCGATCCTACTCGGACCGGGCGACCGGGATCTGTGGGCAGGCACTCCCCGGACCCGCGCGCCACGCACCGTCCGCGTGGATACGATGGCCCTCTGCGATGACGAGCCCGGAGGATCCGATGACGAGCGAGGCCGCCGGTCTGCCACCGAAGTTCGCGATGCTGGGCCTGACGTTCGACGACGTGCTGCTGCTCCCCGCCGAGTCCGACGTGGTGCCCAGCAGCGTCGACACGGGCACCCAGGTGACGCGGCGGGTGCGCCTGAAGGTGCCGCTGGTGTCGTCGCCGATGGACACCGTCACCGAGTCGCGCATGGCGATCGCCATGGCGCGCGCGGGCGGGCTGGGCACGCTGCACCGCAACCTCTCGCCCGAGCAGCAGGCCGCGCAGGTCGAGGTCGTGAAGCGGTCCGAGGCGGGGATGGTCACCGACCCGGTCACCTGCACGCCCGAGGCCACGCTGGCCGACGTCGACGCGCTGTGCGCCAAGTTCCGGATCTCCGGCGTCCCGGTCACCGATGCGGGCGGCAAGCTCGTCGGCATCATCACCAACCGCGACATGCGGTTCGAGATGGACCACAGCCGCCCCGTGCGCGAGGTCATGACGCACGCCCCGCTGATCACGGCCCGCGTCGGGGTGTCGGCGGAGGCCGCGCTGGGCCTGCTGCGCCGGCACAAGCTGGAGAAGCTGCCGATCCTCGACGGCGACGGGATCCTGCGCGGGCTCATCACCATCAAGGACTTCAACAAGACCGAGAAGTACCCGCTGGCCACGAAGGACCCCGACGGCCGGCTCGTCGTCGCGGCCGCGGTGGGCGTCGGCGAGGAGTCCTACGCCCGCGCGATGGGCCTGGTCGAGGCGGGCGTCGACGTCCTCATGGTCGACACCGCGCACGGGCACTCCAAGCGAGTGCTGGAGATGGTGGCGAAGCTGCGGGCCGAGGTCGGCGACGTCGACGTGGTCGGCGGCAACGTCGCCACCCGCGCGGGCGCCGCGGCGCTCGTCGAGGCCGGGGCCGACGCCGTCAAGGTCGGGGTGGGGCCGGGCTCCATCTGCACCACGCGCGTCGTCGCGGGGGTGGGGGCGCCGCAGATCACCGCGATCTACGAGGCGTCGCTGGCCTGCTCGGCCGCCGGCGTCCCGGTGATCGGCGACGGTGGCATCCAGTACTCCGGCGACATCTCGAAGGCCATCGCGGCCGGCGCGTCCACGGTCATGCTGGGCAGCCTGCTCGCGGGCACCGCGGAGTCGCCGGGCGACCTGATCCTGGTCGGCGGCAAGCAGTACAAGACCTACCGCGGCATGGGCTCGCTCGGTGCGATGAGCGCGCGCGAGGGCAGCAAGTCCTACTCCAAGGACCGCTACGCCCAGGACGACGTGCTCAGCGAGGACAAGCTGGTGCCCGAGGGCATCGAGGGGCGCATCCCGTTCCGCGGGCCGCTGTCGCAGGTCGTCCACCAGCTCACCGGCGGGCTCCGCTCGGGCATGGGCTACGCGGGCGCCGAGACCATCCCGCAGCTGCAGCAGGCCCAGCTCGTGCGCATCACCGCGGCCGGGCTCAAGGAGAGCCACCCGCACGACATCACCATGACGGTCGAGGCGCCCAACTACGCCGCGCGCTAGGGGGACGGAGGGCCGACGGAGGAGGCCCGGGGCGGGAATGGGGCAGGGCCCGCTCTACCCTGCTCCACGTGCGTGACCTCGTGGAGATCGGGATGGGCCGGGAGGCCCGTCGGAGCTACGACCTGGGCCAGGTCGAGATCGTGCCCTCGCGGCGCACGCGGAGCTCCCAGGAGGTGTCCACCGCCTGGCAGCTCGACGCGTACCGCTTCGAGATCCCGCTGATCACCCACCCGACCGACGCCGTCGTGTCGCCGGCCAGCGCCGTCACCGTCGGCAAGCTGGGCGGGCTCGCGGTGCTCAACGCCGAGGGGCTGTGGGCCCGGCACTCCGACGCCGACGGGGCGCTCGCGCAGGTGCTCGAGGCCGCGGAGGGCGACGACCCCGCCGGCGCGGTCCGGGCGCTGCAGGAGCTGCACGCCGCCCCGATCCAGCCGGCGCTGCTGGCCGAGGCGCTGCGCACCGTCCGCGAGGCCGGGGTGACGGTCGCCGCGCGCGTCAGCCCGCAGCGCGCCCGCGAGCTCACCCCCGCGCTGCTCGCCGCCGGCGTCGAGATCCTCGTCGTGCAGGGCACGATCGTCTCCGCCGAGCACGTGTCGGGCGGCGAGCCGCTCAACCTGAAGGAGTTCATCGCCTCGCTCGACGTGCCGGTCGTCGCGGGCGGGGTCGGTGACTACCGCACCGCGATGCACCTCATGCGCACCGGCGCGGCGGGCGTCATCGTCGGGTACGGGGAGTCGAGCGCGACCACCACCGACGAGGTGCTGGGCATCGGGGTGCCGATGGCGACGGCCATCGTCGACGCCGCCGCAGCCCGCCGCGACTACCTCGACGAGACCGGCGGCCGCTACGTCCACGTCATCGCCGACGGCGGCATGACCGGCTCGGGCGACGTGGCGAAGGCGATCGCGTGCGGCGCCGACGCCGTCATGCTGGGGGAGCAGCTGGCCGAGGCCACCGACTCGCCCGGCCGCGGCCTCTACTGGACCTCCTCGGTGGCCCACCCCTCGCTGCCCCGCTCCGAGGTCACCGGCTTCGGCACCGGCGAGCGCGACCTGGAGCAGGTGCTGTTCGGCCCGTCCTCCTCGCCCTACGGCACCGTCAACCTGTTCGGCGCGCTGCGGCGGGCGATGGCGAAGACGGGGTACAGCGACCTCAAGGAGTTCCAGCGGGTGGGGCTGACGGTCCGGGGCTGAGGGTCCGGGCTGGGCCCCGGTCCGTCAGAGCCCGACGGAGTCGGCCCCGTACCGGGCCTGCTCCGAGGTGAATCCCTCGAACTCGAGCTGGTCGATGAGGCCGGAGCGCGAGAAGCCCGTGTAGTCCATGTAGCTCTGCGCCTTCTTCGCGGCCTGCTCCATCCAGTCGACGGTCACGGAGTCGACGGCGAACGTGGCGTCGGCGGTGGAGAAGCCCTCGAACTCGAGCTGGTCGACGAGGCCCGAGCGCGAGAAGCCCATGTAGCTCAGGTAGTCCTCGGCCTTCCGCACCGCGCTCGACTGGCTGACCGTCATGCTCGGCTCGGGCGCCGGTGCCGGCGCCGCTGCGGCAGGAGCCTCGAGCGCCGGGGCGGGTGCGGCGGCTACGGGTGCCTCGACCACCGCGGCAGGCGCGTCCTGCGCCGCCACCGTCGGAGCGGGCGCGGCCTCGGGCGTGCGGGCCGACAGGCCCGCGATGACGACCAGCGCGACCACCGCGCCCGCCGACCACGCCAGCACCTTCCGCCCGGTCCGCTTCGGCTTCACCACCGGGGGCGGGGGCGCGTAGGCGCGCTGCTGCGGCGGGGCCCACCCGGGCGGCGGCTGGTCGTAGCGGGGCTGGTCGTAGCGCGGGGCCGCGTAGACGGCGGTGGCGGCGATGCGCGGGATCCGCTCCGTGACCGGGTCGATCTCTGGGCGCCGCTGCTCCGGGTGCATGCTTCCGCTTTCGCCCGCTCGGGCCCGTCCGTTACCGGTCCTCACACCGCCGGGTGACGGAGCGGATCGTGCCCCGGTAGGTCGGAACCGGCTGTCGGAGGCTGATCTCGGGCACCCCGTGCGGGTGACCACTCCGGCCGAGGCCCTGCAGCGCCTGCGGGACGCCGCCGCGTCCGGTGTCCTGGACGCGTTCTGCCTGCGTCACCACGTTCGTGTCCTCACGGTCTTCGGCAGCGCGGGCCGCGGCGAGGAGAACGCCCGGGACCTCGACGTCGGGGTGCTGGTCGAGCGCGACGCGGACGTCGACCTCATCTCCGCGATCACCGACCTCGTCGAGCTGGCCGGCACCGACGACATCGACCTCGCCCACCTCGACCGCGGCGGACTGCTCCTCCGGGAGCGCGCGCTCGTCGGGTCCGTCGCGTTGTACGAAAGTGCGCCCGGCGCGCTGGCCGAGCACAGGTCGCCGCGATCGCCGAGAGGGTGGAGATCGACACGATGCGTCGGCTGAACAGCGCGCTGCTCGCGCCGTGATCCGGCGGACCGCCCGGTGGGTGGTGGATCGTCGGTTCTGAGCGCGGGATCCGCGCCGTCTAACCTGGAACCCGTGCAGCCACCGACCGTCCTCGTCGTCGACTACGGGGCGCAGTACGCCCAGCTCATCGCCCGCCGCGTGCGGGAGGCGCAGGTGTACTCCGAGATCGTGCCGGGGGACACGTCGGTCGAGGAGATCGTCGCGCGCAAGCCGGCGGCGGTGATCCTGTCCGGCGGGCCGTCGAGCGTGTACGCCGAGGGCGCGCCGTCGATCGACCCCGACCTGTTCACGGCGGGCGTCCCGGTCTTCGGCATGTGCTACGGCTTCCAGGCCATGGCACAGGCGCTGGGCGGGGAGGTCGCGCCGGACGGGACGCGGGAGTACGGGCGCACCGAGCTCACGGTCACCGACCACCCCGGCGCCCTGCACGACGGCCTGCCCGGCAGGCACCCGGTGTGGATGAGCCACGGCGACTCCGTCGTGCGCGCGCCGGAGGGCTTCACGGTCACGGCGTCGAGCGAGCGGGCGACGGTCGCCGCGTTCGAGGACACCGACCGGCGGCTCGCGGGCGTCCAGTACCACCCGGAGGTCGGGCACTCGCCGCACGGCCAGGAGGTGCTGCGGCGCTTCCTGCACGACGTCGCCGGCATCACGCCCGGCTGGACCACCTCCTCGATCATCGACGACACGGTCGCCGCCGTCCGCGCCCAGGTCGGCGGGGGCCGCGCGATCTGCGGGCTGTCGGGCGGCGTCGACTCCGCCGTGGCGGCCGCGCTCGTCCAGCGCGCCATCGGCGACCGGCTCACGTGCGTGTTCGTCGACCACGGCCTGCTGCGCGCGGGGGAGCGGGAGCAGGTGGAGCGCGACTTCGTCGCCGCCACCGGCGTCGACCTGCACACCGTGTCGGTCGCCGACCGCTTCCTCGACGCGCTCGCCGGCGTCACCGACCCGGAGACCAAGCGCAAGATCATCGGGCGGGAGTTCATCCGCGTCTTCGAGGCCGCCACCGCCGAGGTGGCGCGCGACGAGCACGTCGGCTTCCTGGTGCAGGGCACGCTCTACCCCGACGTCGTGGAGTCCGGCGGCGGGTCGGGCACGGCCACGATCAAGAGCCACCACAACGTCGGCGGGCTGCCCGACGACATCGAGTTCGCGCTGGTCGAGCCGCTGCGGGCGCTGTTCAAGGACGAGGTGCGCCGGGTCGGGCGGGAGCTCGGGCTGCCGGAGACGATCGTCGGGCGCCAGCCGTTCCCCGGGCCGGGCCTGGGCATCCGGATCATCGGCGAGGTCACGCACGACCGCCTCGAGACGCTGCGGGCCGCCGACGCCATCGCCCGCGAGGAGCTCACCGCCGCGGGGCTGGACGACTCGATCTGGCAGTGCCCGGTGGTGCTGCTGGCCGATGTGCGCAGCGTCGGCGTGCAGGGCGACGGGCGCACCTACGGGCACCCGATCGTGCTGCGGCCGGTGTCGAGCGAGGACGCGATGACCGCCGACTGGACCCGCCTGCCCTACGACGTGCTGGAGCGGATCTCCACCCGGATCACCAACGAGGTGGCCGAGGTCAACCGCGTGGTCCTCGACGTCACGAGCAAGCCGCCGGGCACGATCGAGTGGGAATAGGCCGGGACGTGACGGTGGGCGGTACCGGGTCCCCCGACCCGGTACCGCCCACCGTCCGCCTCCCGCCCCGGGGCTCCCCGTCCCGGGCGGGTCGTCTACTCCCGCCGCCCCCGCAGGCTCCCCGCCAGCAGGACCATCCCGACGAACGCCGCGCCGCCGGCGAGCAGCCAGCGCGGGTCGATCGAGGGCAGCTCGCCCACGAACGCGCACACCGCGAGCACGAGGGCCAGGAGCCCGGTCACCAGGGTCAGCACCTCGGGCCGGCGACGGCCCGTCTCCAGCTCAGCCACGGAGCACCTCCACGTCACCGGCACCGGAGTGCACGGTGATCTCCAGCGGGCGACCGCCCGCGATTCCGTCCGCCCCCAGGTCGGAGACGGCGAGCGTGCCGTCGATGCCGTCGCGCTGCTGGTCGGCGGCACGGACCTCCCCGACGCCGGTGGTGCCGGTGAACGTCAGGTCCGCGTTGCGCGGCACCGTGACCGTGACGTCCCCGACCCCGAGCCGGACCTCGGTGGCCAGCGGTGCGCCGGGCGCGGTGAGGTCGAGCGCGGTGAGGTCGATGTCGACGTCGCCCGCCCCGCGGCTGTAGACCGGCTGGAGCTGGGACACCGACGTCGGGCGGACGGCGAGGTCGCCGACGCCGCCCTCGGGCCAGTCGAACGACGCGGTGGCGAGCGAGCCCCACGTCACCAGACCGACGACGACGGCCACCGGGATGAGCCCCCGGCCGGCCCGCAGGAACGACCCGGCGACGAGCCCGAACCCGAGCACGGTGAGCACCACGCCGAGGAGGACGGGCGCGTTCGGGGCCGTCAGCACGCCGATGGCCAGCATGAGCGCGGCGGTGGCCCCGCCGGCGAGCAGTGCGACGCCGAGCGTCACAGCCGTGACCGGCGGGCGGCGGCGGGCCGGGGCGGGCGGCGGACCGGCCGGCTCGGGCAGGTCCCAGGCGAACGGGGCGGCGCCCAACGGGTCCCAGGCCGGCGGCGTGCCGTCCTTGACCAGCGACACGGTGGAGCCGTCCACGGGCGCCTCCGGGGCGACCTGCTGCACGACCGGTCGCGCGGCCACGCGCTCTCCCCGGCTGCGGTGCAGCAGGAACAGCAGCCCCAGCGCGACGACCAGCGGCAGGATGCCGAAGCCGTTGTCGTCGAACAGCGACCCGAACCCGATCACGCCGAGGACCGCCAGGCCCACCAGCGCGGCGCCGCGCGGGCCCCGCCTGGTGACCGGCTCGTCGGTGCCGTCGGGCAGCGCGATCCAGCCCGCGACGTAGAGCAGCACCCCGACGCCGGAGAACGCGGCGACGACGAACGCCACGCGGATCAGCACCGGGTCCACGTCGTAGCGGCGCGCGATCGCCGCAGCCACGCCGGCGACGTGCCGGCCCTCCCGCGGCCGTGCCGGCCGCGTGTCCCACATGTCGCGGAGGCTCGTCCGCAGCTCTGTCCCGTCCATGTCCACCACCCTGCTCGCCGCCGGCCCCCGCATCATGAGGGATGACCCCGGGACGCCCCCGAGATTCCCCCGATGTCACCCGCTCCCGTGCGTGTGACGATGGTCGGGTGAACACACCGACCCCACCGCTGGCCCGCCGCCGCTCGGGCCGGATCGTCGCGGGCGTCGCCGGAGGGGTGGCCGACCACCTGGGCATCCCGGTCACCTGGGTGCGCGCGGCCTTCGTCGGCCTCGCCGCCATGTGGTGGGCGGGCGCGATGGCCTACGGGCTGCTGTGGGTCTTCGTCAAGCAGGAGGGCGCCGACGTCGAGCGCCCGACGCCGCCGCGGGAGCGCCAGCAGGCGCTGGGCCTGGCCGCGCTGGGCGTGGCCGCCGCGCTGACGGCTGCGGCACTGGGCAACGACCTCATCGGCTGGATCGTCGGCCCGCTCGGCGTCGCCGCGGTGGGTGCGGCGCTGGTGTGGCGCGAGGCCGACGAGGGGCAGCGCCGCCGCTGGACCCGCTCGGGCACCGCCGGGGGCCGCAACGCGGTGCTCCGCACGCTCGCCGGGGCGCTGTTCGTCGCCGCGGGCATCGCGGTCTTCCTGTTCGGCCAGCTCCAGCTCGGGCAGGTGCAGTTCGCGCTGCTCGCGGTGCTCGCCACGCTGCTCGGCGTCGGCGTGCTGACGGTGCCCTGGTGGGTGCGGCTGGTCCGCGAGCTCACCGAGGAGCGCCGCGAGCGGATCGTGGAGACCGAGCGCGCCGAGATCGCCGCGCACCTGCACGACTCCGTGCTGCAGACCCTCGCGCTCATCCAGCGCCAGTCCGACCAGCCCCGCGAGGTGGCCCGGCTGGCCCGCGGGCAGGAGCGCGAGCTGCGGGCCTGGCTGTACGGGGCGGGCGGCTACGGCCGCGGCGTCGCCCCGACGCTCGACGAGGGGCTGACGGCCGCGCTGGCCGCCGCGGCCGCCGAGGTCGAGGACACCTACGCCGTGACCGTCGCGCCCGTCGTCGTCGGCGCCGACCGCCCGCTCGACGACCACCTGCGCGCGCTCGTGCTCGCCGGGCGCGAGGCGATGGTCAACGCGGCCAAGCACGCGGGCGTCGCCGAGGTGTCGGTGTACGTCGAGGTGGAGGACGACGCGGTCAACCTGTTCGTGCGCGACCGCGGCGCCGGCTTCGACCCGGACGCGATCCCGGGCGACCGGCACGGCCTGGCCGACTCGGTGCACGGCAGGATGGCACGGCACGGCGGCACGGTCCGCCTGCGCAGCACGCCGGGAGAGGGCACCGAGGTGCACCTCGCGATGCCGGTACGCACGCACGAGGAGGCGGCGACATGACCGAAGACCCGACCGACCAGCAGGCTCCGGACGGCGACGGCACCATCAGCGTCTTCCTCGTCGACGACCACGCCCTGTTCCGCTCCGGCGTCCGCGCGGAGCTCGAGCGCGGGGTCCCGGACGTGCGGGTGGTGGGCGAGGCCGGCTCCGTCGACGAGGCGGTGGCGGCGGTCCGGCACCACCGGCCCGACGTCGTGCTGCTCGACGTCCACATGCCCGACGGCGGCGGCGCCGAGGTGCTGCGCCGGCTGCGGCCCGAGCTGCCCGACGTCGTGTTCCTCGCGCTGTCGGTGTCGGACGCCGCGGAGGACGTCATCGCGGTGATCCGGGCGGGCGCGCGCGGCTACGTCACCAAGACGATCTCCGGGCGCGAGCTGGCCGACGCGGTCCGCCGCGTGCACGGCGGTGACGCCGTGTTCTCGCCGCGGCTGGCCGGGTTCGTGCTCGACGTGTTCTCCAACAAGCCCGGCGCGGCCCCGCCCGGCGACCCGGAGCTCGACCTGCTCACCCGTCGCGAGCGCGACGTGCTGCGCCTGCTGGCCCGCGGCTACGCCTACAAGGAGATCGCCGCGGAGCTGTTCATCTCGGTGAAGACGGTGGAGACGCACGTGTCGAGCGTGCTGCGCAAGACGCAGCTGTCGAACCGCTACGAGCTGTCGCGCTGGGCGTCGGACCGCCGGCTGGTGTAGCCGCTCAGCGGAGCAGGCCGCCGGCGAGGCCGCCGACGATGCTGGGCTCGTCGCCCTCCAGCGCGCCGCCGACGCCGCTGACGGCGCCACCGAGGCCGCTGACGACCCCGCCGAGCGGCCCGCCCACGCCCTCGCCGAGGTCCTGGACGGTGCTGCCGAGACCACCGCCCTGCGGGGCGGAGCCGCCGCCCTGGCCGCCCGAGCCCGAGCCGCCGCCGGAACCGGAGCCGGGACCGGCGTCGTCGGAGGGGGTGGACGGGGCCGAGGTGGAGCCGCCGCCGGCTCCCGAGCCGCCGCCGGTGGACGAGCCCGTGCCGGCGGACGACGAGCCGCCCGGGGCCGACGAGCGGGTCGCGGCCGGGGTGTCGGCGGCGCCGCCCGCGGCGCGCGGGAACGCGACCTCGGTCCAGGCCATCGGCGCGGCCTCGCCGGCGTCGAGGGACTGCGACTGCGCCGCGGTGTCGATGACCGTCGGGATCGGGCGCTCCTGGCCCGGCGCGGGCTCGTCGAGGCGGCCCTCGCCGGCGTAGCCGCCGGAGGCGCGGGTGTCGTCGACCGTGCCGGTGAGCGAGGAGTCCGTCATCACCGTGGCGCCGAGGACCGACCCGGCGGCGAGCAGGCCGCCGGCGGCGAGCGCGCTGCGGCGCACGAGGGCCCCGGAGCCCCGGCGCGGGCGGTCGTCGTCGCCGCCGTCGGACTCCCAGCGGCTGCGCGCGGCGACCGGCCGGTCGGCCGCGTGCGGGGCGCGGCCCTCGCGGCGCAGGATGCTGCCGACGGTGACCGGGCCGGTGGAGGGCGCGGCCTCGATCTGGGGGTCGGGCGCGTACCGGTTCAGCAGGTCGGCGACGGTGACGACGTCCGAGGGCAGGTCGCCCGAGGTGGCGTCCGTGGAACCGGCGCGGGACAGCAGCTGGGGCACGGCGCGACGTCCTCCCTTGGAGTGAACGGGTTGCGGAATGTCTACCGGATGGCGCACCCACGGGCCAAGTGCTACTCGCCCGCTCGTCGTCGTTCATCCCCACGGCGCAACGCCGCTCGTCGGGTGTGACGGACCGTTCATCCCGTTGCCGGGTCAGTGCTGGCCGCGGAACCGCCCGCGGGTCTGGTCGAGCGCCCCCTTCGCGACGACGCCGGCCCCGCCGCCGAGCAGCAGGCCGAGCACGTCGAGGGGCAGCCCGCCGCTGGTGAGCAGCAGCCCGAGCGCGGCCGCCGCGGCCGTGCCGCCCGCGACCTTCCAGCGGCCCGCCACGTAGTCGGCCGTGGCGCCGCCGGCGACCCCGCGCTTCGTCGCCGCGCTGTTCAGCATCGCGAGGTACCCGACGTGGCCCAGCGCGACGAGCAGCCCGGCGAGGGCCACGAGGAACGCCACCAGACCGACCACAGCACCCATGGCGTCCAGAGTGCCAGAACTAGCGCCCGCCGAGGCGTCCCCGGCCCAGGCGCAGCAGCAGCATCCCCAGCTCGCGGCCCTCGACGCCGAGGTCGCGGAACCGGGCGAGCACCGCCATCTCGCGGTTGTAGACGATGCGGGGGCCGCCCGCGGCCATCCGCGCGCGGCCGATCCGCTGCGACACCTCGCTGCGGCGCATGACCAGCCGCAGGATCTCGGCGTCCAGGCGGTCGATCTCCTGGCGCAGCTCCTGGATCTCGTCCTCGGCGGGGATGTCGTCCTCGGGCGGGGCCTGTTCGGCGCTCACGGTCACGTCTCCTCCTCGTCGCCGGTGCGCGGACCCGGACGCGGGAGAGCCCCGGGTCCGCTGGACACCGGGGCTCGTGGGCTGGTCAGCGCGGGGCGGCCACGGGCACCGGGGTCCGGCACCCGTAGCGGAATCGGCAGCTCCGCAGCACGGTCGGAGTGTGCCACAGCGCGGGACGGTCAGGGGGCGGCGGTACCCTGCGGAACACGATGAGCGAGCCTGCGAGCGAATCGATGACACGGCGCCTGCGCGCAGCGCCGAGCTCGCGCAGCGAGGGAGAGCGATGAGCGCGCTGTTCGAACTGCCCCAGGAGACCGTCACCGAGCCCCGCACCGCCCGGGGCCGGACCCTGCTGGAGGGTCTCAACCCGCGCCAGCGCGAGGCCGTCGTGCACGCGGGGTCGCCGCTGCTGATCGTCGCGGGCGCGGGGTCGGGCAAGACCCGGGTACTCACCCACCGCATCGCCTGGCTGCTGGCCGAGCGCGACGTGCACCCCGGCGAGATCATGTCGATCACGTTCACCAACAAGGCCGCGGCCGAGATGAAGGAGCGGGTCGACGCGCTGGTGGGGCGCCGCGGCAACGCGATGTGGGTGTCGACGTTCCACTCGATGTGCGTGCGGATCCTGCGGCGCGAGGCGTCGCACCTGGGCGTGCGCAGCGCGTTCTCCGTCTACGACGCCGACGACTCCCGTCGGCTGATCGGGATGATCACGCGCGACCTCGGGACGGACCCCAAGAAGTACGCGCCGCGCGCGGTCGCGGCGCAGATCTCCAACCTCAAGAACGAGCTCCTCTCCGCCGACGACGCCGCGGAGCGCGCCACCAACGACCACGAGCGCAAGGTGGCCGAGGTCTACGGCGTCTACCAGGCGCGGCTGCGCACGGCCAACGCCTTCGACTTCGACGACCTGATCATGGAGACGGTCGCGCTGCTCCAGCGGCTGCCCGCCGTCGCGGAGTACTACCGCCGCCGGTTCCGCCACGTCCTCGTCGACGAGTACCAGGACACCAACCACGCGCAGTACGCACTGGTGCGCGAGCTGGTGGCGCCCGCCGCGCCGGGCGCGCGCCCGGGCGAGCTGTGCGTCGTCGGCGACTCCGACCAGTCGATCTACGCCTTCCGCGGCGCCAACATCCGCAACATCGTGGAGTTCGAGCAGGACTTCCCCGACGCGCGCACGATCCTGCTGGAGCAGAACTACCGCTCCACGCAGACGATCCTCACGGCGGCCAACACCGTCATCGCCCGCAACCCGGACCGCCGCGACAAGCGCCTGTGGTCCGAGCAGGGCGACGGCGAGAAGGTCGTCGGGTACGTCGCCGACAACGAGCACGACGAGGCGGCGTTCGTCGCGGCCGAGATCGACCGGCTCGTCGACTCCGGCGACTACCGCAACTCCGACATCGCCGTGTTCTACCGGACCAACTCCCAGTCGCGCGTCTTCGAGGGCGTGTTCGCCCGCGTCGGGATGGCGTACAAGATCGTCGGCGGCGTCCGCTTCTACGAGCGGATGGAGGTGCGCGACGCGCTGGCCTACCTGCGGGTGCTGTCCAACCCCGAGGACACGGTGAGCCTGCGGCGCATCCTCAACGTGCCCAAGCGCGGCATCGGCGACAAGGCCGAGGACACCGTGGCGGCCTTCGCCGACCGCGAGCGCATCTCGTTCGCCGCGGCGCTGCGGATCGTCGCCGAGCAGCCCGAGCGCGTCCCCGGCCTGGTCACGCGCTCGCAGCGGGCGATCGGCGGATTCGTCCGGATGCTCGACGAGCTCGACGAGCTCGTGGCCCGCGGGGAGGAGACCGCCGAGCTGCTGGAGGCGGTCTACGCGAAGACCGGCTACACCGCCGAGCTCGAGGCCAGCGAGGACCCGCAGGACGGGTCGCGCCTGGACAACCTCGCCGAGCTGGTCACGGTGGCGCGGGAGTTCGCGGGCGACGTCGCCGCGGCCGACCCGGACGCCTCCGACGTGGAGGTCGGCGCCCCCGAGCCCGGCTCGCTGGCCGCGTTCCTGGAGCGCGTGGCGCTGGTCGCCGACGCCGACTCCATCCCCGACGACGACCAGGGCATGGTCACGCTGATGACGCTGCACACGGCGAAGGGGCTGGAGTTCCCCGTCGTGTTCCTCACCGGCTGGGAGGACGGCGTCTTCCCGCACATGCGCGCCATGGGCGACCCGGCCGAGCTGGCCGAGGAGCGGCGGCTGGCCTACGTGGGCATCACGCGCGCCCGGGAGCGGCTCTACCTGTCCCGCGCGATGATCCGCTCGGCGTTCGGCCAGCCCAACGCCAACCCGGCGTCGCGGTTCCTGGCGGAGGTGCCCGAGGGGCTGGTCGACTGGCGGCGCGCCGAGCCCGAGCGCTCGGCCCCGGTGGGCCGCTTCGGCTTCGGCCGGCGCAGCACCGCCACCGACCGCGGCACGTGGAACGTCCCGAAGGCGTCGATGGCGCCCACGCTGAGCCTCGACGTGGGCGACCGCGTCAACCACGACAAGTACGGGCTGGGCACGGTCGTCGCGTCCGACGGCAGCGGCGCGCGGGCCACCGTCACGATCGACTTCGGCAGCTCCGGCACCGTGCGGCTCATGCTGATCGGCGGCGTGCCGATGCAGAAGCTGTAGGTGCGGTGGACGCGGCCGAGCGCTTCTCCGGGGTCGTCGACGGGTTCGCCGACGACCCCGGCGTCGAGTCGCCGCGGCCCGGGGCCCGCGGGTTCGGCGCGCGGGCGCTGCGCGCGGGCGGCGCGATCTTCGCGATGCTCGACGTCTACGGCCGGTTCGTCGTGAAGCTCGACCCCGCGCGGGTGGGGGAGCTGCTCGACGCGGGCGTCGGGGCGCCGTTCGACAACGGGCACGGCCGCGCGATGCGCGCCTGGCTGGTGCTCGGTCCCGAGGACGACTGGGCGGCGTTCGCGCGGGAGGCGCGCGAGCGGGCCTGAGCGCCGCTCAGAAGCCGTCGATCCCGTGCTGCTCCAGCCACGGGCGGGGGTTCATCGGGCGGTCGTTCGCGTCGTGGATCTCGAAGTGCAGATGCGGGCCGGTGGAGAAGCCGCGGTTGCCGAGCTCGGCGATCTGCTGGCCCGCCGCCACCTCGTCGCCGACCTGCACGATCGCGCGGTTGATGTGGCCGTAGACCGACTTGGTGCCGTCGGCGTGGCGGAGCACGACCCAGAGGCCGAAGCCCGACGCCGGGCCGGACTCCTCCACGACCCCGTCGGTGACGGCGTAGATCGGGGTGCCGATGGCGTTGGCGATGTCGATGCCGTTGTGGTGGGTGCCCCAGCGGCCGCCGAAGCCGGAGGTGAAGCGGCCGATGGTGGGCTGCACGAACGCCTGGTCGCCGACGAGGTGCGCCAGCGGGGCGCCGAAGGAGAGCGCGGAGGTGAGGATCGCGTCGCGGCGGGCGAGCTCCTGGCCGATCTCGACGGCCTTCGTGAGGTTCTGGACGTCGACCTGCGACTCCGGGTCGAGCCCGACGGTCGCGAGCGCCCCGGGGAGCACCTGGTCGCCGCCGATGGCGTCGACGGGGAAGGAGGCCTCGCTGACCTCGGCGACCGGCAGCAGCGCGCTCATCGCGACGGGCGGGGGCTCGGCGGCCTCGAGCAGGGGCGCGACGGCGGTCTGACCGGCGGCGACGACGGCGCCCGTGGCGACGGCGGCGACGGTCACGCGGCCGCGCAGGGACGCGGCGGGAGGCGCCGGTAGCCGGTGCACCCCGGGGACGGTGACGACGCGCAGTGGCGCCGTCACGTCACTGAGGTGGTCCGGGGCGCCGCTGGGGGAGCGGTGGCGCGCCACGACCTGCCCTTCTCGACGGATGGTGGTCTCCGCACCGCGGGCCGATCGGCGTGGACTGGGGATGTCCCAGGCGTCTCGGGGGATGCCTGCTGCCGTCGTGACCGGTCCGTGATGCGAACGGCCGAAACGTAGCGGTGGTCACGCGCCGTAGGCAAATCTGGGTGCGGCGTGTCGGGAAGTCGACCGCTGCGATCAGGACGCGGGCGAGGAGCGCTCGCCGTACGTGGTCGAACGGGGGTTCTCGACCGCCTGACCTCGTCGGAACGGGTGACGGCGATGGTCCGAACGAGCGAGCGCGCTGACCACCCAGTGCACCGAGCGCGGATCGATCGGCAGGGAGAGGTGACCGACGTCACGCAACTCCAGGTGTTCGACGTGCAGGTCGTCGTGCGCGAGGCGGGCGTTGCGCTGCGGCACGATCATCTGGTCCATGCGGCTCCACACGACCAGGAACCGCGTCGGGCAGCCGGGGGCGGGCTCCTCCAGCTCGCGGAGCAGGTCGGAGCCGGGCCGCAGCTGGGCGGCCAGCGGGGTGGGCATGAGGTAGGCGCTGAGCGAGCCGGTGTGCGGGCTGCCCAGCGTCACGAGCGTGTCGACGACGTCGGAGCCGCCCAGGCGCTGGACGTAGTACCGCGCGATCATGCCGCCCAGCGAGTGCCCGACGATGTGGACGCGCTCGGCGCCCGTGACCTCGCGCAGCCGCTCGACGTGCCCGCGCAGCTCGTGCGCGGCCGTGCGGACGTCACCGGTGAAGAGGCTGTAGTTGACCGCGTGCACGGTGCCGAACCCGCGCCGGCGCAGCGCGCGGCGGAACACGGTGAACACCGACCGGTTGTCCATGATCCCGTGCACCAGCAGGATCGGGTAGCCGGCGCCCTCCGGGTCGGCCACCAGCAGGCCGCGGCGCTCGGGCGGCAGGGTGTCGGTGCGGTAGCCGTCGCCGGACTCGACCAGCGTCTCGCGCAGGAGCCCGGCCGGGTAGACGGCCATGTGCGCCGCCAGCCACGCCCACTCGACGGCGACGCCGCGCAGGCCGGCGGGGGTGCCGAAGGTCCGCGCGGTGTAGGCCCCGGCGCGGCCGACCTCGACCGCGGCCCGGCCGACCGCCCCGGCGGCCGACGCCAGGCGGTCGAGCCCCCCGCGGACCAGCGCCATGCACCCGACGGTAGGCCAGAGATCGCCGTCGTGCTGTCCCCGATTGACACACCGTGCGGGACGGCCCGGTCCGGGCGGGGGTGACAGCAGTCACCGGGGCAGGTCAGGGCAGGTGCGGCGCGCGTCGCTAGGGTCGTCGCAGCAGCGTTTCCGCGAGCCGGAGAGCGGCTCACACGCACAGCGGAGTGGGAGAGCCCATGGATCTCTACGAGTACCAGGCGAAGGACCTCTTCGCCGCGCACGGCGTCCCGGTCCTGCCGGGCAGGACCGTCGAGACGGTCGAGGACGCGAAGGCCGCGGCGGCCGAGCTCGGCACCGCCGTCGTCGTCAAGGCGCAGGTCAAGGTCGGCGGCCGGGGCAAGGCCGGCGGCGTCAAGCTGGCGACGACCCCCGACGAGGCGGCCGAGAAGGCCACCGACATCCTCGGCCTCGACATCAAGGGCCACACGGTGCACCGCGTGCTCGTGACCACGGCCAGCGACATCGCGCAGGAGTACTACTTCTCCTTCCTGCTCGACCGCTCCAACCGCACCTTCCTCGCGATGGCGAGCGCCGAGGGCGGCATGGAGATCGAGCAGCTCGCGGTCGAGCGCCCCGAGGCGCTGGCGCGCATCCCGATCGACGCGATCGCGGGCGTCGACCGGGCGAAGGCGGCCGAGATCGTCGCGGCGGCGAAGTACCCGGCCGAGGTGGCCGAGGAGGCCGCCGACGTCATCGTGAAGCTCTGGGAGACCTTCGTCTTCGAGGACGCCACGCTGGTCGAGGTCAACCCGCTGGTGCGCGACCCGCAGGACCGGGTCATCGCGCTCGACGGCAAGGTCACCCTCGACGAGAACGCCGGCTTCCGGCACCCCGAGCACGCGGCGCTGGTCGACGAGCGCACCGAGAACCCGCTCGAGGCCAAGGCGAAGGCCAAGGGCCTCAACTACGTCAAGCTCGACGACGGCCAGGTCGGCATCATCGGCAACGGCGCGGGCCTCGTCATGAGCACCCTCGACGTCGTCGCGTACGCGGGCGAGAAGCACGGCGGCGTCAAGCCCGCCAACTTCCTCGACATCGGCGGCGGCGCGTCGGCGCAGGTCATGGCCGACGGCCTCGACGTCATCCTGGGCGACCCCGACGTGAAGAGCGTCTTCGTCAACGTCTTCGGCGGCATCACCGCGTGCGACGCGGTGGCCAACGGCATCGTCGAGGCCCTGAAGATCCTGGGCGACAGCGCCACCAAGCCGCTCGTGGTGCGCCTGGACGGCAACAACGTCCTCGAGGGCCGCAAGATCCTCGACGACGCGAACCACCCGCTCGTCACGCAGGTGGACACCATGGACAACGCGGCCGACAAGGCCGCCGAGCTCGCAGCGGCGGGGGCCTGACTATGTCGATCTTCCTCAACGAGAACAGCAAGGTCATCGTCCAGGGCATCACCGGTGGTGAGGGCACCAAGCACTCCACCAAGATGCTCGCGGCGGGCACCAACATCGTCGGCGGCGTGAACGCGCGCAAGGCCGGCACGACCGTCGAGATCGGCGGCAAGAACCTCCCGGTGTTCGCCACCGTCGAGGAGGCCATGAAGGAGACCGGCGCCGACGTCAGCGTCGCCTTCGTGCCCCCGAAGTTCACCAAGGACGCCGTGATCGAGGCGATCGACGCCGAGATCCCGCTGCTGGTGATCATCACCGAGGGCGTGCCGGTGCACGACTCCGCCTACTTCTGGGCGCACGCCGTGGCCAAGGGCAACAAGACCCGGATCATCGGCCCGAACTGCCCCGGCATCATCTCGCCCGGGAAGTCGAACGCGGGCATCATCCCGGCCGACATCGCGGGCCCCGGCAAGATCGGGCTCGTCTCCAAGTCGGGCACGCTGACCTACCAGATGATGTACGAGCTGCGCGAGATCGGCTTCTCCACCGCCATCGGCATCGGCGGCGACCCGGTCATCGGCACCACGCACATCGACGCGCTCGAGGCCTTCGAGGCCGACCCCGAGACCGCCGCGATCGTCATGATCGGCGAGATCGGCGGCGACGCGGAGGAGCGCGCGGCGGCCTACATCAAGGAGAACGTGACCAAGCCGGTCGTCGGCTACGTCGCGGGCTTCACCGCGCCCGAGGGCAAGACGATGGGCCACGCCGGCGCCATCGTCTCCGGCTCGGCGGGCACGGCGCAGGCGAAGATGGAGGCCCTCGAGGCCGCCGGGGTCAAGGTCGGCAAGACGCCGAGCGAGACCGCGGACCTGATGCGGGAGATCGTGGCGGGGCTGTAGTCGCCCGTCGCCGCGTTGCAGGAAAGCCACTTTCCCGCCATCAGATGGCGGGAAAGTGGCTTTCCTGCGTCCGGGGCTCGCGTCCGGACCGGGCGCCCTGGCGCGATGGTCTAGCGTGCGGGACGCCCGTACGCCGGACCGCGGGAGTCCGCACGGAGGGGAGCATTCCACCATGACGCAGCAGCCCGAACCGACCTCGTCGGCCGCCAGCAGCAGCACCGACCACCAGCTGAAGCCGGGCCCGGCGCGGCTGCTCGCCCTCGCCGCCACCGCCCTCGTGGTGGTGGTCTACATCCTCGGGTTCTTCGACGAGCTCACCTTCACCGGAGGCCTGGCCGGTGCGCTGATCATCGGCGGCGGGCTGCTCGCCGGCGCCGCGGTCCTGCCGCGGACCGGGCGCGTGCTGCTCCCGGCTGCGGTCCTGCTGGTCACCGGCACGCTGCAGCTGCTGCAGGGCGTCGGGGGTGCGCTGGGGCAGGAGTTCGGCGGCCCGAGCGCGGTGCAGGTCGTCGGGCTCGTCCTCGCGTTCCTCGCCGCCGCGGCGGCCGTCGGCGCGCTGCTGCTCGACACGGGCCTGGTCAAGGCCCCCGCGCGGCGGCCATCGGCCCCGTCGGCGCCCGGGTACGGCGGCCAGTACGGATACGGCCAGCAGTCCGGCCAGCAGCCGGGCTACGGCGGCCAGTACGGCGGCTACGGCCAGCCCGGCCAGCAGCCCGGCTACGGCGGCCAGTACGGCGGCGGGTACGGCCAGCCCGGGCAGCAGTCCGGCTACGGCGGCCCCCCGACCGGCGGGCTGCCGGTCAGCCCGCAGGGCCCCGGCTACGGCGCGGGCTACGGGCAGGCCGCGGGCTACGGCGGCCCCGGCTACGCGGCCGGCTACGGCGCGGCCCCCGGCGGCCAGCCCGCCGACCCGGGCCAGGGCGGCTCGGAGGCCACCGCGGCCATGCCCGCACCGGGTGCGGGGGAGTCGGGCCGGTACGCGGCCCCCGAGGTGTCGTCGTCGGCGAGCACCCCGGCGTCCGGCTCGCCGGTGCAGCCGGCCGACAGCGGCCCGCACGGCGCGCACAGCGCGCCCGCCGCCGGTGAGCAGCACCGCGAGCCCGGCCAGGAGACCGCCGAGGAGACGCGCTTCATCACCCCGGGCGACCAGTCCCGGCCCGGCTGACGCGCCGGGGGCGCGGCCGGAATCACCCGCCCGGGCCCCCGCGCGCCTGCTCGATCCCCGCGGGCCGCGCTGCGACCCTGCTGGGGTGACTCGCACCCTCGACGCCTCCGATCACGAACCGGGTGGGTCGCGGCCCGACGCCGACGGGTTCGACCGCCTGCGCGTCCTGATGGCCGGCGCGATGGGCACGGTCATCGTCAGCTACGCCCTGCTCGTCCCGGCCGCGGCGGCCGTCGTGCTCACGGGGGGCGCGGACGTCTCGCTCGACAGCGCGTTCGCCGCCGCCATCCCGCTGTGGCTCGCCGCGCACCTCATCCCGCTCGCGCTCGGCGGCCACCCGCTCAGCGTGCTGCCGCTGCTGCCGACGCTGCTCGTCGTCGGGGTCGTCGCCACCGGGGCGGGCTGGGCCGTGCGCCGGCTCGGCGGGCGGTGGCGGACCGACGCGGGCACAGTGCTCGCGACGTTCGCCGGTGCGCACTCCGCCGTCGCCGTCCTGGGCAGCGCACTCCTGCCGCGCGCGACCGAGGTCGCCGCCGCACCGTGGGCCGCGCTGGTCTCGTCCGGGCTCGTGGCGGGCGGGGCCGCGACCCTCGGGGTCGTGCGGGTCTGCGGCCGTCCGGGCGACCGGCGGGTGCCGCCCTGGGCCGGTGACGCCCTGCGGACAGGAGCGTTCGCCCTCACCGGGCTCGTCGCGCTCGGCGCGCTCGCCCTGCTGGGGTCCCTGCTGCTCGGCGCGCCCGCCGTCGGCGGCGCCTACGCCGACCTCGCTCCCGACCTCGGCGCCGGTGTCGGCCTGACGCTGCTCGCCCTGGCCTACCTGCCCAACGCCGTGGTCGGCGGCGTGTCGTGGGTGCTCGGTCCCGGGTTCTCCGTGGGCTCGGCGTCGGTGTCGCCGTTCGGCGTCTCGCCGGGCGAGCCGTCGGTGTTCCCGCTGTTCGCGGCCCTGCCCGACGGCCCGCCGCCGGTCTGGGCCCTGCTCGCGCTGGCCGGCCCGATCGCCGTCGGGGTGCTGACCGGGGTGGTCGCGCGCCGCTCGGGCGAGCACGCGATGCCGGTGGCGGGCGTCGCCGTCACCGGGACCGCCGCGGTCGTCGGGCTGCTCGGCGCTCTCGCGGGCGGCCGGCTCGCGGCCGGCCCCTACGACCCTGTGCGGATCCCGGCGGAGCTGCTGGTGCCGTCGGTGCTGCTGCTCGTCGGGGTGCCGGCGCTGCTCGTGGTGTTCCTGAACCAGGGGCGCGGCCCGGGCGAGGACCCGTACGAGTACGAGGACGACGAGGAGTCGCAGACCCCGGCGGCGTCGGACGAGCCGGAGGAGGTCGACGCCGGGGCCGGCGCGGAGGCCGGTGACGGGACCGTGCGCGACCGGGTGACCCGCCGCCGCCCCGCCGTGCGCGACCGGCGCGGGATCCGGCAGCGGGCGAGGGCGGCGGGTCCGGTCGACGGTCCTGCCGAGGACGAGGCCGAGGCCACGGACAGCGTCCGCGACGACGCGAGCCCGAGCGACGAGGTGGCCCTCGAGGAGGTCGTGCCTGACGAGGTCGTGGCGGACGAGGCTGCGGCTGACGAGATCGGGTCTGACGAGGCCGCGCCCGAGGAGGCCACGGCTGACGAGTCCGCGGCCGACGAGGTCACGCCTGACGAGGAGGCGCGTGACGAGAAGGTGCCTGACGAGGAGGCGCCTGACGAGGAGCCCCCCGCCCCGCAGCCCCCCGCCCCCCGCACCGTGGGGGAGCTCGTGGCCCTGCGCGCCCGCGAGGCCGCCGAGCGGGCGGCCCGCGAGGCGACGGACGGCGACGCCGACGGCTGACCGCGGGGGCTCCGGCATCGGTGTGACCTGCGCCGCCGCCTAGGCTGGACGGGTTCCGCCGATCACCGTCGAGCCGCGAGGAGCCCCTGCGTGTCCGCGTCGCCGAGCTCTGCGCAAGCGGGCCGCCGGATCGAGATCCCCGACCCGCCGCGGGTGGTCGTCCTGGTCTCCGGCTCGGGCACCCTCCTGCAGGCCCTGCTCGACGCCGGGCCGCCCGGGCGGGTCGTGGCCGTCGGCGCCGACCGCCCCGGCATCGAGGGCCTCGCCCGCGCCGAGCGCGCCGGGGTGCCCACCTTCGTGCTGCCCGTCGCCGAGCACCCCGACCGCGCCGCGTGGAACACCGCGCTCGCGAAGGCCGTGGCCGCGCACCGCCCCGACCTGGTCGTCAGCGCCGGGTTCATGAAGATCCTCGGCCCGGGCTTCCTCGCGGAGGTCGGCGCGCCCGTCGTCAACACCCATCCGGCGCTGCTGCCGTCGTTCCCCGGGGTCCGCGGCGTCGCCGACGCGCTGGCCTACGGCGTGAAGGTCACCGGGGCCACCGTGCACCTCGTCGACGAGGGCACCGACACCGGTCCGGTGCTCGCCCAGGCCGCGGTGGCCGTCGAGCCGGGCGACACCGTCGCCACGCTGCACGAACGCATCAAGATCGAGGAGCGGCGGTTGCTCGTGGGCACCGTCGCCGCGCTGGCCCGACACGGGGCCACCGTGACCGGACGAGAGGTGACCATCCCGTGAGAAGGCCCGTGAAGCGCGCGCTGATCAGCGTCTACGACAAGGCGGGCCTGCTGGAGCTCGCGACCGGGCTGCACGCGCTCGGCGTCGAGATCGTCTCCACCGGCTCCACCGCGCAGCGCATCGCCGACGCCGGGGTGCCGGTCACGCCCGTCGAGAAGCTGACGGGGTTCCCGGAGTGCCTCGACGGGCGGGTCAAGACGCTGCACCCGCGCGTGCACGCCGGCCTGCTCGCCGACACCCGCAAGCCCGAGCACCTCGCGCAGCTCACCGAGCTCGGCATCGCACCGTTCGACCTGCTCGTGTCGAACCTCTACCCGTTCACCGAGACCGTGGCGTCCGGCGCGACCCCGGCCGAGTGCGTCGAGCAGATCGACATCGGCGGGCCCGCGATGGTCCGGGCGTCGGCGAAGAACCACGACAGCGTGGCCGTCGTCGTCGACCCGTCGCGCTACGAGTGGGTCCTCGAGCAGCTCAAGAACGGCGGGTTCTCGCTGGAGGACCGGCGCTTCCTGGCCGCCGACGCGTTCCGGCACACCGCCACCTACGACGTCGCCGTGGCGTCCTGGATGGGCAACGTCCTGGCGCCCGACCCCGACGGCGGGATCTTCCCCTCGTGGGCCGGCGCCACCTGGCAGCGCTCGGCGACCCTGCGCTACGGCGAGAACCCGCACCAGGCGGCCGCGCTCTACGTCTCCGGCGGCCCCGGCCTCGCCGCGGCGGAGCAGTTGCACGGCAAGGAGATGTCCTACAACAACTACGTCGACGCCGACGCGGCCTGGCGCGCGGCGCACGACCACGGCGACGCCCCGACGGTCGCGGTGATCAAGCACGCCAACCCGTGCGGGATCGCGGTCGGCGCCGACGTCGCCGAGGCCCACCGCAAGGCGCACGCCACCGACCCGGTGAGCGCGTTCGGCGGCGTCATCGCCACCAACGGCGAGGTCAGCGTGGAGATGGCCGAGCAGGTCGCGGAGATCTTCACCGAGGTCGTGCTCGCCCCCTCCTACGCCGACGGCGCGCTGGAGGTGCTGGCGCGCAAGAAGAACGTGCGCCTGCTGCGGCTGCCGGTCGCCCCGCCGCGCACCGGCGCCGAGCTGCGCCCGATCACCGGCGGGCTGCTGCTGCAGCAGCGTGACGCGGTCGACGCGCCCGGCGACGACCCCGCCTCCTGGACCCTCGCCACGGGCGAGGCGGTGCCGGCCGAGGTGCTCGCCGACCTGGCGTTCGCGTGGCGGGCGTGCCGGTCGGTGCGGTCGAACGCGATCCTGCTCGCCTCCGGCGGCGCGGCCGTCGGGGTGGGGATGGGGCAGGTCAACCGCGTCGACGCCGCCCGGCTCGCCGTCGCGCGCGCCGGCGACCGCGCCCGCGGCTCGGTCGCGGCCTCCGACGCGTTCTTCCCGTTCCCCGACGGCCTCGAGGTGCTGCTGGAGGCCGGCGTGCGCGCGGTCGTGCAGCCGGGCGGGTCGGTGCGCGACGCGGAGGTCACCGCGGCCGCGGAGGCCGCCGGCGTCACGCTCTACCTCACGGGCACGCGCCACTTCGCGCACTGAGCGAGGAGCTCAGCGCTCGCGGCGGGGCAGCAGGCGCGCCGCCGCGAGCGCCGCGGCGACCAGGGTGCAGGCCGCGACCGCCCACCACAGGGCGTGCATGCCGCCGGCGGCCAGCGCGCCGGTGGGCGCGGCCAGGACCGCCGTGGAACCGAGCTTGCCGTACACCCCTCAGGCCCCGACCGGGATCCGCGCGACGGGGTGGTGCCAGCCGGGGGCGCGGCGGGCGAGCAGGTCGGCGGCCGCGCGCAGGAACACGGCCTGCTGGAACAGGTCGTAGCCGAACTCGACGACGACGGGCGCGGCGAGCAGCACCGCCCGCCACCCGCGGCGGCGCACCGTGACCACCCGCTCCACGACGAGCACGGCGGTGACGACGAGCCAGGGCCCGCGCGGCGGCCCGAGCTCGCCGTGCGCCGCGAACACGGCCGTGGCCAGCAGGAACAGCGCGACGGCGAGGATCCCGACGTACATCGCGGCCTGCCGCAGGGCGTACGGCGCGGTGACGCGGGTGAGGCCGTAGGCGCGCAGGTCGTCGAGCGCGCCGCGCTGCCAGCGCAGCCGCTGCTCCCACAGGTCGCGCCAGGTCGTCATCACCTCGGTGACGACGACGCACGCGCGCGGTGACGCGGTGCGGTGCCCGAGCGTGCGGACGGCGAGGGTGATCTCGTCGTCCTCGGTGAGCGCGCCGGGGTCGTACACGGCGCCGGGGCGGCCGGGCAGCGCGCCGCCGCGGGCGGCCGCGACCTCGCGCAGCACCGACGCCCGGAACAGCGTGGCGGTGCCGGTGAGCACCCGCGCCGCGCCGCCCCGCCGCGCGACCTCCCGGGCGTAGCGGGCGTACTCGTTGCGCTGCAGCGCCCCCACCAGCCCGCCGCCCGGGCGGCCGGTGAAGACGCCGCCGACGGCCCCGGTGCCCGGGTCCTCGCGCAGGCGCGCGGTCGCGGCGGCGAGGAAGCCCGGCGCCAGCGCGGAGTCGGCGTCGGTGACGAGGACGAGGTCGTCGTCGGCGAGACCGGGCAGCAGCGCGTCGAGCACCTGGTTGAGCGCGCCCGCCTTGCGGCCGGTGTTGCCCGTCGTCTCGACGACGTCGGCCCCGAGCGCGGCGGCCACGGCGGCGGTGGCGTCGGTGCAGGCGTCGGCGACCACGACCACGCGGTCGGGGGACGGGTCCTGCACGCGCAGTGCCGCCAGCGACTCCGGGAGGGTGTGTTCCTCGTCGTGCGCGGGGACCACCGCCACCAGCATGTGACCCAGTGTGGAGGAGCGCGCGGGCCCTCCCCAGCGGCCTCACCCGTCCGTGTCGTCCGCGGGTCGGGCCGGCCGGCTGAAGTAGTGGCCCTTGTCGAGGTCGTCGACGAGCGCGGGGTGGACGGGCTGCCAGCCCAGCAGGTCGCGGGTCACCGCGGCGGACGCCGGGCTGTCGAGCGCGAGCAGGGCACCGATCCAGCCGAAGTGCGCGACGGCGTCCGCGGCCGCGACGCGGACGACCGGCACGTCGAGGTGCCGGCCGATCACCTCGGCGAGGGTGCGCACCGGCACCCCCTCGTCGGCGACGGCGTGCAGCACCGACCCGGCGGGGGCGTTCTCCAGGGCCAGCCGGAACAGGTGCGCGGCGTCGAGCACGTGCACGGCGGGCCAGCGCTGCGCGCCGTCGTCGACGTGGCCGGAGACCCCGCGGCGGCGGGCCGCGTCGATGACGAACGGCACGAAGCCGGCGTCGCCCTCGCCGTGCACCGTCGGGGGCAGCCGCAGCACCGACGAGCGGACACCGCGGCCCGCGAGCGCGAGCGCCACCTCCGCGGTGACGGCCCGGCCGCCCGCCGCGGTGTCGGGGACGTCGCGCTCGGTCGCGGTCCGTCCCGGCGCGACCCCGAGCAGCCCGGAGGCGATGACGAGGGGGCGGTCCGAGCCGGCGAGCGCGTCACCGATCGCCTCCACGGCCCGGCGGTCGGCCTCGGCCGCGCCCGCCATGTCCCCGGTGAAGGCGAGGTCGTGCCGGAAGGCGAGGTGGACGACGCCGTCGGCCGCGGCCGACGCGGTGCGGAGGCCGTCGAGGTCGTCGAGGTCGCCGCGGTGCACCGTCGCGCCCGCCGCGACCAGCGCCGCGGCCGAGGCCTCCGAGCGGGCGAGCCCGACGACCTGGTGGCCGCCGATGAGGAGTTCGGGGACGAGGGCGGATCCGATCCAGCCGGATGCGCCGGTGACGAGCACTCGCACGGCAGTCCTCCTAGTGATGTCAGCTTCTGCCATCACCGTAGCAGTTCATGTCAGTCACTGTCGTGACCTAGGATCCGGGGATGAGTCGATGGGAGCCCGACGCCCGCGGCCGGCTCGCGCAGGCCGCGCTGGAGCTCTACCTCGAGTCCGGGTTCGAGCAGACCACCGTCGCCCAGATCGCCGCCAGGGCCGGGCTCGCCGAGCGCACCTTCTTCCGGCACTTCGCCGACAAGCGCGAGGTCCTGTTCTCCGGGTCGGCCGCACTGGAGGAACTCCTCGTCTCGGCCGTCGCCGGGGCGCCGGACTCTGCGTCGCCGATCAGCGCGGTCGCGGCGGCGCTCGAGGCGTCCGGCGCGGGGTTCGACCGGATCCGCGACCGCGCCAGGGTCCGGCAGGGCGTCATCGCGGCCAACGCGGAGCTCCGGGAGCGCGAGCTGATCAAGCTCGCGTCGCTGGCCGCGGCCATGGCGGCGGCGCTGCGCGAGCGGGGGGTCCCCGACCCGGCCGCGAGCCTGGCCGCCGAGGCGGGCATCGCCGTGTTCCGGATCGCGTTCGAGCGCTGGATCGCCGACGCGGACGGCCACGACCTCGCCCACTTCGTCCGGGAGTCGTTCGTCGGGCTCCGGGTGGTGGTGGCCGGCACCTGACGGCCGTCCACAGGCTGTGGACGGATCTGTGCATCGATCGAACTGGTGTTCGAGGCGTCCTCCGGTATACTCGAACATCAGTTCGAGACGTCGACTTCCCCTCGGCGCGGGCACCAGGGGAGGTCGCGGCGTGGCCGAGGTGGCGGTGCGCGGTGCGCACGGCGAGCAGGGTCGGGGCGACGTCGCGAGCCGGCTGGCGCTGGCCCGCGGGCTCCTGCGCGGGGCGGAGGACCGCGCGGCGGGGGTCCGGCCCGTCGCGGCGGTCGAGTCCGACGACCGGGTGCTGCCGGTGGTCGAGCCGCTCGCGGGGCTGCTGCTCGGCGGCGGGCTGCGGCGGGGGTCCACCGTGGCGCTCGCGCCCGGCCCCGGGTCCACGTCGCTGCTGCTCGGGCTCGTCGGCGAGGCGTCCGCGCAGGGAGCCTGGGTGGGGGTGGTCGGGCGGCCGGAGCTCGGCCTCGTCGCGGCGGTCGAGGCGGGGGTGGTGCTGGAGCGGCTCGCGCTGGTGCCGCACCCGGGGCGCGACCTGCTCGCCGTCACCGTGGCGCTGCTCGACGGGATGGACGTGGTGGCCGTCCCGGGTGCGGGGGTGCGGGCCGGCGACCGGCAGCGCCTCGCCGCCCGCGCCCGCCAGCGCGGCGCGGTGCTGCTCGCGCTGGGGCCGTGGCCCGGGGCCGACGTCGAGCTGGGCTGCGCCGACGTGCAGTGGCAGGGGCTGGAGGCGGGCGCCGGGCGGCTGTGCTCCCGGCGGATCCGGGTGCGGGCGGCGGGGCGCGGGCTCGGGCCGGGGCGCACGGCGGGCCTGGTGCTGCCCGCCGACGGCGGGGGCGTGGGCGGGGAGCGGGTGGCTCCCGCGGCGCGGGTCGAGGCGGTGGCCGGATGAGCGGGGCGCCGGTGCGGGTGCTCGCGCTGTGGTCGCCCGACTGGCCGGTCACGGCGGCGGCCCGGGCGGAGGGGGTGGCGCCGCACCGGCCCGCGGCGGTGGTGGTGGCCAACCGGGTGCTGGCCTGCTCGGCGGTGGCCCGCGCGCACGGCGTCCGGCGCGGGCTGCGCCGCCGGGAGGCGCAGGCGCGCTGCCCCGACCTGGTGGTCCTCGCGCGCGACGCCGACCGCGACGCGCGCGCGTTCGAGCCGGTCGTCGTCGCGGTGGAGGAGCTGGCGCCGGGCGTCGAGATCGTCCGGCCGGGGCTGCTGGCGCTGCCGGCGCAGGGCCCGGTCGGCTGGTTCGGCGGGGAGCAGGCCGCGGCGGAGCGGCTCGTCGACCAGGTGGCGGCCCGCACCGGCGTCGAGTGCCAGGTCGGGGTGGCCGACGGGCTGTTCGCCGCGGTGCTCGCCGCCCGGCGCGGGCTGGCCGTCGGCGCGGGCGACACGCCGGCGTTCCTCGCCCCGCTCGGCGTCGAGGAGCTCGACCGGGAGCCCGACGCCGGCCGCGCCGACCTCGTCGACCTCCTGCGCCGCCTCGGCCTGCGCAGCCTCGGGGCGTTCGGGAGGCTCGACCCGGAGGACGTCGCCTCCCGGTTCGGTGCCGACGCGGTGCTCGCGCACCGGCTCGCCCGGGGGCTCGACCCGCGCCCGCCGCTGCGCCGCCGCCCGCCCGAGGAGCTGGCCGTCGAGATCGAGCTGGACCCGCCGGTCGACCGCGTCGACGCCGCCGCGTTCGCCGCCCGCGGCCTCGCCGAGCGGCTGCACGCCGCGCTGGCCGGGCACGGCCTGTCCTGCACGCGCCTGGGGATCGCGGCCCGCACCGTGCCGGCCGGCGGGGAGGCGGGGAAGGAGCTGCACCGGATCTGGCGGTGCGCCGAGCCGCTCACCCCTGCCGGCACCGTCGACCGCGTCCGCTGGCAGCTCGACGCCTGGCTCGCGCGCGGCGGCGCGGGGTCGGTGGGGTGGCTGCGGCTCACCCCGGAGGAGACGGTCACGGCCGGGGCGCTGCAGCTCGGGCTGTGGGGCGAGGTCGGGGAGGCCGACGCCCGGGCCGGGCGGGCGATGGTGCGGGTGCAGGCCCTGCTCGGTCCCGACGCCGTGGTCACCGCGGTGCTGACGGGTGGCCGCGACCCGGGCGAGCAGGTCCGGCTGGTGCCCTGGGGCGACGAGCGGGAGCCGCGCACGGCGAGCACCCGGCGGCCCGCGCGCCGCGCGCGGCCGGAGGTGCCCGAGCCGGAGCCGGTGCCCGTGGTGGAGCGGGACCCGGGGGCGTGGTCGTGGGGAGCGGCGGAGGACGGCCCCCACCGCGCCCCCGCCGGCTGGCCCGACGACGTCCTGCGCGCCACCGGGCGGGTGAGCGCCGCAGGCCGCCCCGGGGCCGGGAACCCCCGCCCCACCAACGCCCGGCGGCGCGCGACCGCGCGGTCGGCGCCGATGGGGCGCCCCGCGGTGCCCGAGCCGCCGCCGTCGTGGCCGGGGCGGGTGCCCGCGCCGTCGCCGGCCACGGTGCCCGTCGAGCCGCTCCCGGCCACTCCCGTCGACGCCGCGGGGGCCCCGGTCGGGCTGGCCGAGCCCGACCGGCTCACCGCCGCGCCGCAGCGGGTGGCCGTCGACGGCGGCCCGGCCCGGGAGGTGCTCGGGTGGGCGGGCCCGTGGCCGCTGGAGCAGCGGTGGTGGACCGGCGCGGAGCCGGTCAGCCGGATGCAGGTCGCCCTCGACGACGGCACGGCGCTGCTGCTCGCCCACCGCGGCGGGAGGTGGTCCGTCGTCGGCGTCTACGACTGAGCGGATCGGCTCCCTGACCGGGGGTGTCAGGGATCCCCGGCACCGTGGGGGCATGCGGATCGCCGTCACCACCCCCACCGGCCACGTCGGCCGCCACGTCCTCGCGATGCTGGTGCGCGCGGGCCTGCGCCCGCTCGCGCTGGCCCGCGACCCCGCACGGCTCGACCCGGCCGTGCGCCCGCACGTCGACGTCGCCGTGGTCGACCTCGGCGACGCCGACGCGGTCGTCGCGGCCACCGCGGGCGTCGACGCCCTGTACTGGGTGCAGCCCTCGGGCACCGGCGACGACCCGGTCGCCGACCACACCCGCCTCGGCGCGACCGCCGCCCGGGCCGTCACCGCGAACGGGATCGGCCGCACGGTGTTCCAGAGCAGTGTCGGTGCGGAGCTGCGCCACGGCGCCGGGGAGATCGACGGGCTCGCCCGCACCGAGGAGCAGCTCGACGCCACCGGCGCCGCCGTGCTGCACCTGCGCTGCGGCTTCTTCACCAGCAACCTCCTGACGGTGCCGCTCGACTCCGGCGTCGTCCCCGTCGTGCTGCCCGTCGACCACCGGATGCCGTGGGTGGCGCCCCGCGACGTCGCCGAGGTCGCCGTGCACCGCCTCCTCGCCGGGTGGACCGGACGCCGGGTGCAGGCCGTGCACGGCCCGGCCGACCTGAGCTGGGCCGACGCCACCGCGGTCGTCGCCGCCGTCACCGGTCGCCCGCTGCGCGCCGAGCGCGTCACCGACGAGGAGATGCGCGGGATGCTGCGCGGCGCCGGGCTGGGCGGGCCCGTCGTCGAGGGGATCCTGGGCATGTCCACCGGGATGCGCGACGGGTTCGTGCCCGAGCAGCCCCGCGACGCCACCACGACCACGCCCACCACGCTCGCCGCCTGGGCGCAGGACCACCTCGCGGAGAACCCTTGCGTTGACGTCGACGTGCACCTCTAGCGTCGGCTCGTGCGGATCGGGGAGCTGGGACGACGGGTCGGCGTGAGCACGCGGACGCTGCGGCACTACGAGTCGCTCGGGCTGCTGCCCGCGCGGCGCGACACCCACGGCTACCGCGACTACGACGACGCCGACGAGCGCGCCGTCGTCGAGATCCGGTCGCTGGTGGCGCTGGGGTTCGCGCTCGAGGAGACCCGTCCCTTCGTCGAGTGCCTGCGCGCCGGGCACGCGGTCGGCGGGAGCTGCCCGGACTCCATCGCGGTGTACCGGGCCAAGCTCGCCGAGGTCGACGCCTGGCTGGCGCGGCTGCACGGCGTCCGCACCGAGCTGCAGGACCAGCTGCACGCCGCCCTGCTCGCCCGCGCACCCGCGCCGCGGTGCGACCTCGACCCCCCGGAGGAACCATGATCACCGTCACCGACGCCACCTTCGACGCGCTCGTGCTGGCTGCGGAGCTGCCCGTGCTGCTCGACTTCACCGCCGACTGGTGCCCGCCGTGCCGGATGATCGAGCCGGTGCTGCGCGAGATCGCGGCCGAGCAGGAGGGGCGGCTCGTCGTCGCCCGGCTCGACGTCGACGCGAACCCGCTGACCGCCCGCGCCGCCGGGGTCATGGGCATGCCGACGCTGAGCCTCTACGTCGACGGGCGGGTGGTGGCGCAGGTCGTCGGCGCCCGGCCGAAGGCGGCCCTGCTGCGGGCGGTCGAGCCGCACCTCCCGGCCCCGGCCCCGGCGCGGTAGGACGACTCGCCGGGCGCCGGCGGCGAACTCGCCGGGCGGTATCGGCGAACTCGCGGGGATGTGACCGGCTCACCGTTGAGTCCGCGTCGAACGTGTGTTCGACTGGACCGATGGCGTGGAGCAACCCCGACGTCCCGTGGTCGGAGCTGGAGGCGGCGCTGTCCGGGCGCCCGCGCGACGGCGGCAGCCTCACGGGGAAGACCGAACCCGACGGCGGCGACGGCCCGGCGTGGTCGCGCAAGCGCGGGCCCTACGAGCCGCCCGACCTGGAGCGCCCGCAGGGGCACGTCCCGTTCGCCGAGCTGCACTGCCACTCCAACTTCAGCTTCCTCGACGGCGCGAGCCACCCCGAGGAGCTGGTCGAGCAGGCCGCCCGCCTCGGCCTCGACGCGCTCGCGCTCACCGACCACGACGGCATGTACGGCGTGGTGCGCTTCGCCGAGGCCGCGGCCGAGGTGGGCGTCGCCACGGTGTTCGGCACGGAGCTGAGCCTGGGCCTGTCCGCCCCGCAGAACGGCGTGGCCGACCCCGAGGGCGGGCACCTGCTGCTGCTCGCGCTGGGCCCCGACGGCTACCGCGCGCTGTGCCGCACCGTCAGCGCCGCGCAGCTGCGGGGGCGGGAGAAGGGGCGCCCGGTGTACGACCTCGACGAGGTCGTCGCCGACACCGCGGGGAAGGTGCTGGCGCTGACGGGCTGCCGGAAGGGGTCGGTGCGCCGGGCGCTCGACACCGGCGGCGACCCGGAGAAGGAGCTGCGCCGGCTCGTCGAGATGTTCGGGGCCGACCACGTGGCCGTCGAGCTCACCCACCAGGGCCTGCCCACCGACACCGGCCGCAACGACGCGCTGGCCGCCCTGGCCGCCGACGCCCGCCTGCCCGTGATCGCCTCGACGGCCGCCCACTACGCCACGCGCGAGCGGTTCCCGCTGGCCACGGCGCTGGCCGCGGTCCGCTCCCGGCGCAGCCTCGACGAGATCGACGGCTGGCTGCCCCCGGCCGGCACCGCCCACCTGCGCTCGGGCGCGGAGATGGCGGCCCGGTTCGAACCGCGGTATCCCGGCGCGGTGGCCCGCGCGGCGGAGCTCGGACGCGCGTGCGCGTTCTCGATCCGGCTGGTGGCGCCCGACCTGCCGCCGTTCCCGGTGCCCCCGGGGGAGACCGAGGCGAGCTGGCTGCGGCAGCTCACCCGGCGCGGGGTGGCCGAGCGCTACGGCAGCCACTCCGAGTACCCGCGGGCCGTCGACACGGTCGACCGCGAGCTGGCGATCATCGAGGAGAAGAACTTCCCCGGCTACTTCCTGATCGTCCACGACATCGTGCAGTTCTGCCGCCGCGCCGACATCCTCTGCCAAGGCCGGGGCTCGGCCGCGAACTCGGCGGTCTGCTACGCCCTGGGCATCACCAACGTCGACGCCGTCGCCATGGGCCTGCTGTTCGAGCGGTTCCTCTCGCCCGCGCGCGAGGGCTACCCCGACATCGACCTCGACATCGAGTCCGGCCGCCGCGAGGAGGTGATCCAGTACGTCTACGCCACGCACGGGCGCTCCTGCGCCGCCCAGGTGGCCAACGTGATCACCTACCGGCCGCGGTCGGCGGTGCGCGACATGGCGGGCGCGCTGGGGTTCTCGCCCGGCCAGCAGGACGCGTGGAGCAAGCGGATCGAGGGCTGGCACGGGTCGCCGGTCGTCGCGGGGATGCCCGGGCAGGTCGGCGAGCTGGCCGGGCAGCTGCTCGGCTTCCCCCGCCACCTCGGCATCCACTCCGGCGGCATGGTCATCTGCGACCGGCCGGTGTCGGAGGTCGTGCCCGTCGAGTGGGCGCGGATGGAGGGCCGCACCGTCGTCCAGTGGGACAAGGACGACTGCGCCTACGCCGGGCTGGTCAAGTTCGACCTGCTCGGGCTGGGCATGCTCACCGCGCTGCACCTGATGATCGACCTCGTCGCCGAGCACACAGGGGAGCGGGTCGAGCTGCACCGGCTGCAGCCCACCGACCCCGAGGTCTACGCGATGCTGCAGCGCGCCGACTCCGTCGGGGTGTTCCAGGTGGAGTCCCGCGCGCAGATGGCCACGCTGCCCCGGCTCAAGCCGCGCACCTTCTACGACCTGGTCGTCGAGATCGCGCTGATCCGCCCCGGCCCGATCCAGGGCGGCTCGGTGCACCCCTACATCCGCCGGCGCAACGGGCTCGAGGAGTGGGAGCACGACCACCCCCTGCTGCGGAACGCGCTGGAGAAGACGCTCGGGGTGCCGCTGTTCCAGGAGCAGCTGATGCAGGTGGCCGTCGACGTCGCCGGGTTCTCCGCGGGCGACGCCGACGAGCTGCGCCGCGCGATGGGCTCCAAGCGCTCCACCGAGAAGATGGAGAAGCTGCGCGCCCGGTTCTTCGACGGGATGGCGGCCAACGGGATCACCGGCGAGGTCGCCGACGGGATCTTCACCAAGATGCTGGCCTTCGCCAACTTCGGCTTCCCGGAGAGCCACTCGATCAGCTTCGCGTCGCTGGTCTACTACAGCGCCTGGTTCAAGCGGTACCACCCGGCCGCGTTCTGCGCGGCGCTGCTCAACTCGCAGCCGATGGGCTTCTACTCGCCGCAGTCGCTCGTCGCCGACGCCCGCCGGCACGGCGTGCTCGCCCGCGGTCCGGACGTCAACCGCGGCCGGGCCGAGGCCCTGCTCGAGCCCGACCCGCTCAGCACCGGCGGGTTCGCGGTCCGCCTGGGCACCGCGGAGGTGCGCGGGATCGGCACCGACCTGGCCGAGCTGATCGACGCCGAGCGCGACCTGCGCGGCCCCTACCGCGACCTGGCCGACCTCTCCCGGCGCGTCCGGCTCACCGGCCCGCAGGCCGAGGCGCTGGCCACGGCGGGCGCGTTCGGCTGCTTCTCCCGGGGTGACCGGACGCTGGACCGCCGCTCCGCGCTGTGGGCCGCGGGCGTGGTGGCGTCGGTGCGCCCCGACCAGCTCCCGGGCAGCGCGGTGGGGCTCGACGCGCCCCCGCTGCCCGGGATGAGCGACGTCGAGCTCACCGTCGCCGACGTCTGGGCCACCGGCGTCTCCCCGGACAGCCACCCGGTGCAGCACCTGCGCGAGCGCCTCGACCGCCTCGGCGCGGTGCGCATCGACCGGCTCGCCGACCTCGACCCCCCGAGCGACCCCGAGCGCCGCCCGCCGCGCGTGCTCGTCGGCGGGGTCGTCACGCACCGGCAGCGCCCGGCCACCGCGAAGGGCGTCACGTTCCTCAACCTGGAGGACGAGAGCGGCATGCTCAACGTCACCTGCTCGGAGGGGCTGTGGGCGCGCTACCGCACGGTGGCCGTCGGCAGCGCCGCGCTGCTGGTGCGCGGGCGGCTGGAGCGCAGCGAGGAGGGGGTGCTCAACCTCGTCGCCGACCGGCTGCAGCGCCTGGAGCTGGCGGTGGCGGTGAAGAGCCGCGACTTCCGCTGAGCGGGCCCGGGCACGGCGCAGGCCCCGCCGCGGGGTGCGACGGGGCCTGCGCGTGGAGCGTGCGGTGGGTCAGCGCTGGATGGGGTTGCCCATCGACATCGCCTTGCCGCCGAGCTCCTGGCCCATCCCGTCGACCCAGATGTAGGCGAAGATCGCGCAGAACACGAACACGGAGACGCCCGCCAGGGTGCCGAAGATCGCGGTACCGGTGAGGACGAAGGCCAGCACGAGCGCCACCGCGATGCTGACGAAGATGAAGCCCGCGCTGAAGGCCAGCGGCAGGCGCAGCGTGGACAGCGTGAGCGCCACGAAGACGATCAGCCACGCGAGCAGGTAGGTGGGCAGGGGGGTGCTGGTCGCGGTGAGCGCGAACCAGCCGTTGGTGACGCCGGCCAGCAGCACGCCGAGGCTGAACCAGAACGCCGAGAACGTGCCGAAGATCGCGGACACGGCGCTCGCGCCGAGCCGGGCCGCCCAGATGCAGGAGATCATCAGGAACAGGCCGTTGGAGAACACCAGCGCCGGGATGATCCCGCCGACGTCGCCGGCCGGCAGGTAGCCGACCAGCCAGAGGCCGAGGGACAGGGCGCCGGGCAGGAACGTGGCCAGACCCAGCAGTGCCGGGTTGCCTGCGGGGGCTGCCGGGGCGGGTGCCGCGGCCGCGTGCGCGCCGGACTGGACGTCGCTCTCCACACTCATGGACCAAAGCCTCTCGTCGGTGGAATCCCGGCATCGTTGCCGGTCACGGCGCCGGTTGTGCGCGGCGTCACACGGATTACACACCTGCCCGATAGGCCAGAAGGGCTACCTGTACCGGAATGAGACACCGTGACCGCACCGAGATCAGGGCGTCGGACCGTCTGGAAGGATGGCGGGCGTGACGGCGACGGTGATGGACGGCAGGGCCACATTGGACGCGATCCTGGAGGAGCTGTCCGGGCGCGTCGAGAAGCTCACGGCCGCGGGGGCGACGCCGGGGCTCGGCACGGTCCTCGTGGGCGACGACCCGGGCTCGCACTCCTACGTCCGGGGCAAGCACCGCGACTGCGCCAAGGTGGGCATCACCTCGCTGCAGCGCGAGCTGCCGGCCGACGCCACGCAGGCGCAGGTCGAGGCCGTCATCGACGAGCTCAACGCCGACCCGACCTGCACCGGCTTCATCGTGCAGCTGCCCCTGCCCCGCGGCCTCGACTCCGGGGCCGCGCTGGAGCGGGTCGACCCGGACAAGGACGCCGACGGCCTGCACCCCACGAACCTCGGGCGCCTCGTGCTCGGCGAGCCCGGCCCGCTGCCGTGCACCCCGCGCGGCATCGTCGAGCTGTGCGCGCGCTACGGCGTGGAGCTCGCGGGCAGGCGGGTCACGGTCGTCGGGCGCGGGGTCACGGTCGGGCGCCCGCTGGGCCTGCTGCTCACCCGCCGCGCGGAGAACGCCACCGTCACGCTGTGCCACACGGGCACCCGTGACCTGGCCGCCGAGGTGCGCCGCGCCGACGTCGTGGTCGCCGCGGCCGGCGTGCGCGGGCTGATCACCGCCGACATGGTCGCCCCCGGCGCCACCGTCCTGGACGTGGGCGTCTCGCGCACCGAGCTGGGGCTCGTCGGCGACGTCGCCCCCGAGGTCGCCGAGGTCGCCGGGAAGCTCGCGCCGATGCCCGGCGGCGTCGGCCCGATGACGCGCGGGATGCTGCTGACCAACGTGGTCGAGGCGGCCGAGAAGGCCGTGCGGGGCTGAGGTGCGCACCCGGCTGCCGGTCTGGGCGCCCACCGCGCTCGTGCTGCTGATCGCGGCCGCGGGCCTGGTCCGCGTGCTGATGGAGCACTGGCGCCAGGGCGGGGTGCTGCTCGGCGGTGCGCTGCTCGTCGCGGCGGTCCTGCGGGTGGCGCTCCCGCCCGAGCAGGCCGGGCTGCTCGTGATCCGCAGCCGCGTGCTCGACGTCGTCTGCTACGTCGTGCCGGGCATCGTCATGGTGCTCCTCGCCGTCACGATCACCCGTGGCCAGCTCACCCTCGCCTGAGCCGGCGCGGCGCCTGCCCGCGCTGCGCCCCGGCGACCTCGACGACGCGCAGCGCGCGCTGCGGGAGCGGCTGCTGACCCCGGCCGGGCGGGTCGAGGTGGCCGCCGACGGCACCCTGCACGGCCCGTTCGACGCGATGCTGCGCGCGCCCCGCAGCGGCGCGGCGCTGCAGGCGCTGGGCGCGGCGCTGCGCTACGACGGCGTGCTGCCCGACCGGGTGCGCGAGCGGGCGGTCCTGGCCGTGGCCGCGCACCACCGCAGCGCCTACGAGTGGTACGCGCACGCCCCCGTCGCCGCGGCGCTGGAGGTGCTCGACCCGCACGCCGAGCAGGTGGCCGTCGACGCCGTCACGGAGCTGCTGCGCGACGGCGACCTCACCGACGGCACCTGGGCCCGGGCCGTCGAGGCGCTCGGCGAGGCGGGCGCCGTCGAGCTGACCACCCTCGTCGGCTACTACTCCCTGCTCGCCCTGCAGATGCGCGTCCTGCGCGTGCCGCTCCCGGACGGGGCCCCACCGGCTACGTTCGGCGCATGACCGACCGATCGGCACGCATCGTCGACACGCTGGTGGACGCGTTCGACGACCTCATGACGGCGAACCCGGCCGCCTTCCGCACGAAGTTCCGCAAGATGGCCGCCGACCCGTTCGCGTTCTACCGGGGCAGCGCCTGCCTCTTCTACGCCGACGTCGCCGAGATGGACGACCCGTGGGCCGACGAGAAGACCGCCAGGGTGTGGATCCAGGGCGACCTGCACGCCGAGAACTTCGGGACCTACATGGACGGCGACGGCGTCCTGGTCTTCGACGTCAACGACTTCGACGAGGCCTACGTCGGTCACTTCACCTGGGACGTCCTGCGCTTCGCGGCGAGCATGGCGCTGCTGGGCTGGCGCAAGGCGATCTCCGACGACGACATCACGACGCTGGTGCGCGGCTACGTGCGCGGCTACGTCGACCAGGTCCGGACGTTCGTCTCCAAGGACGACGACCGCGGCTTCGGGCTGAACCTGCGCACCGCCGAGGGAGCGGTCCGCCAGGTGCTGCAGCTCGCGCGGCTGCGCACCCGCGTCGACCTGCTCGAGGGGATGACCGAGACCGAGGGCTTCGACCGGATCCTGCGCGACGGTCCCGGCGTCCGCCGCCTCGACGACGACGAGCGGGCGGAGGTCGTCGACGCGTTCTCCCGGTACC
Source organism: Pseudonocardia broussonetiae (assembly GCF_013155125.1). Taxonomy (NCBI): domain Bacteria; kingdom Bacillati; phylum Actinomycetota; class Actinomycetes; order Pseudonocardiales; family Pseudonocardiaceae; genus Pseudonocardia; species Pseudonocardia broussonetiae. The sequence goes on from NZ_CP053564.1 coordinate 2,546,693, forward strand.
TCGAGTCGATCCCGGAGTCCAAGCGCTTCCGCGGCGTCGCCTACACGATCAAGGACGTCGTGGGCCGCTCCGGCTTCGGCATCGGCAGCGCCGGGCTCCCGGCGTACACGGTGCTGATCGAGGGCCTCAACGAGGCGCTGGACAACGACGTCGTCGTGTCGATGAAGCAGGGCAACGTCGCCGCGCCGTCGCGCGTGGTCACCGACCCGGAGATCGCGGCGGCGTTCCAGCACCACGGCCACCGCACCGCGGTGTCGCAGCGCGCGCTGCAGGCCCACGCCGACCGGCTGCTGGGCTGGACCGACCTCGGCGGCGTCGGGTTCGTCGTCAGCGAGGTCTCGCCGTACGAGAACGACCTCGACTGGAGCAACCTCACCGAGCCCGACGAGATCGCCCCGGTCGTGGAGTACCTGGGCCGGGCGACGGCGAAGGTGCACTGCGTCGCCGACTCCGACGCCGACCACACGCTCGTCCCGTTCCAGACCGAGGACGCGATACTCGCGGTCGTCGACGGGAAGGAGGAGGAGTTCGCCGACTGGGTCGTCGACTTCGCCCACTCCTACGCCGCCCGCGTCCGCGAGGACCACGCGCTGTTCGTCGAGGCCTTCCGCGGCGGCGCGATCCCCGGGGTGGCGGCGTCGGCGACGCTGGAGGGGCAGGAGGTCGGCTGACCGGGGGTCAGGACGACGCGTAGAGCGTGCGCACCAGGTCCTCGATCGACGGTTCGTCCACGCCGACGTCGCGGATCTCCACGCGCCGGGCGACGTCGGCGATCAGCGCGGCGGCGGTGGTGGCGCCGGTGAACTCCAGGCGCTGGCGCAGCCCCTGCGCCTCCACGGCGACGTCGACGACCCCGGTCAGGCCGTGCAGCGGGCCCGCCGGCTCCACCAGCTCGACGACGAGCGTGCGGTGGCCCGCGAAGCGCCGCCGCAGCGTCGCGAGGTCGTCGTCGACGAGCACGCGGCCCCGGTCGATGACGACGACGCGCCGGCACAGCCGCTCGACGTCGGGCAGGTCGTGCGTGGTGAGCAGCAGCGTCACGTCGCCGCGCGCGTTGACCGCGGAGAGGAACGTGCGCAGCCGCTCCTTGCTGGCGAGGTCGAGCCCGATCGTCGGCTCGTCGAGGACGAGCAGCTCGGGGGAGTGCAGCAGGGCGGCGGTGACCTCGCCGCGCATGCGCTGGCCCAGCGAGAGCTGGCGGACCGGCGTGGCGAGGAACGCGGCCATGTCCAGCAGCTCGACGCACTCCTCGAGGCGCTCCCGGTGCCGCGCGGGCGGCACGCGGTGGATCGCGCCGTGCAGCGCGAAGCTCTCGGCCAGCGGCAGGTCCCACCACAGCTGGCTGCGCTGCCCGAACACCACGCCGATGCGCCGGGCCAGCGCCTTGCGCTCGCGCACGGGGTCGAGCCCGCAGACCCGCGCGGTCCCCGCACTGGGCACGAGCACGCCCGTCAGCATCTTGATCGTCGTCGACTTGCCGGCGCCGTTGGGCCCGAGGAAGCCGACGGCCTCGCCGCGGGCGACGTCGAGCGTCACGTCGGCGACGGCGGTGACCCGGGTGCGGCGCAGCCGGCTGCCGACCAGGAAGTCGCGGCCGAGCCCGTCCGTGGAGATGATCATGATCCCGTTCCCTGGTAGCGGCGGACCCCGGCCCGCCAGACGAGTGCCGCGGCGACCACGGTGAGGGCGGCGACCGGCGGCGCGCAGTACGGCAGCGCCGCCGGGAGGCCGAGCGGGTCGGTCCGGCCGAGCAGGGCCAGCGCCGGGAAGTAGGCGACGAACGCGCTCGGCACCGCGAAGCACAGCACGCGGCGCACCCACGGCCCGTAGACCGTGGCGGGGTAGGAGGTGGAGAAGTTCGAGCCGTAGGTGACGGAGTTGGAGAACTCGCGGCCGTCGACGACCCAGAACGACACGGTGTTGGCCGCGACCCAGACCGCGCCGAAGATCACCGCGCCGACCAGCGGCGCGGTGGCGGCCAGCAGCACCCGCACGGGCGTCCACTCGATCCCCGCCGTCGCGAGGGCGTGGGCCAGGACCGCGAGCCCGGCGCCGACCCGGCCCAGCCGCTTGAGGGCCACGTCGGCGGAGATGATCTGGGCCAGCGCGCCGAGCGGACGCAGCAGCAGCACGTCGAGCTCGCCGGTGCGGATGTGGTTCGCGAGCTCCTCGACCTGCCCGACGGCGAGGTCGGCGAGCCCGAACGCGGTGGCCGCGATCCCGTACATCACCAGCACCTCGTGGCGGGCGAACCCGCCCAGCTGCTCGACCTGCGTGAACACGACGAGGACCGCCACCAGCTCGATGCTCTGCCCGATCGTCTGCGCCACGACGTCGAGGGCGAACGAGGCGCGGTAGGACAGCTGGCTGCGGATGCGGGAGCCGACGATGCGGCGGTAGACGGCGCCGGTGGTGCCGGGCACCGCGGGGTCAGCCACCCTGCACCACCAGCCGCGCCGACCCGCGCCGCAGCACGAGCCGCCCGACGGCGAGCAGCAGCAGCGCCCACCCGGCCTGCGCGGCCAGCGCCCCGAACGGGTCGCCGCGCTCGGTGAACACGTCGATCGGGATCTGGAACAGCGACGGGGCGGGGGTCCAGGCGAGCGCCGCCTGCGCCGCGGCCGGGAACCAGGCCAGCGGGATGACCAACCCGGACAGCACCCCGCCGGCCACGCCCCACACCGCGAGCACGCCGCGCGCGTCGAGCAGCCAGAACGCGCTGGCGTTGAGCAGGAACCGCACCCCGAAGCTGACGACGACGGCGAGCACCACGGCCACCGCGAACAGCGCCCAGGTGGCGGGCCGCTCGGGCCAGCGGACCGGGAACAGCAGCGCGCCGAACGCCATCGGCGGGACCAGCCGGGAGAGCACGGCGAACCCGGCCCGGCCGAGGTCGGTGGCCAGCAGCGCGGCCTGCAGGTCCCACGGGCGGCCGAGGTCGACCACGACGTCGCCGGTGCGGACGCGGGTCGACAGCTCGGAGTCGCCCCACAGCAGCACGACGGTGAGCAGGCCCTGCCCGAGCCAGACGTAGGTGACGGCGACGGCGACGTCGTAGCCCGCGACGACCGGTCGCTCGGCGAGCACGGCGACCAGCACGGCGGCGCGCAGGAGGCCGAAGACGAGGTTCGTGGAGAGGCCCGCGAGAGCGGCCTGGCGGTAGGTGGCGTAGCGGCGGAATCCGGCGACGACGAGCTGCGGGTACGGCGCGAGCACGTCTGTCCACGTTACGGCGGGGCGCAACGGGTTAAGCGCGTCCCGGACGGCCTGCTCGGCGTCACCGGCCCCGGGATTGCAGGAAGGCCACCTTGATGACGCAAAGCGTCATGAAGGTGGCCTTCCTGCAACAGGGGGGCGGAGCGTCAGAACTCCGCCAGCGCCGCCGTGAACGTGGCGCTCGGCCGCATGACGGCGTCGGCCTTGGCCTTGTCGACGTGGTAGTACCCGCCGAGGTCGACCGGCTCGCCCTGCACCGCGTTCAGCTCGCCGACAATCGTCTCCTCGTCGGCGGCCAGGCGGGCGGCCAGGTCGGTGAACAGGCCCGCCAGCTCGGCGTCCTCGGTCTGCGCCGCGAGCGCCTGCGCCCAGTACAGCGCCAGGTAGAAGTGGCTGCCGCGGTTGTCGAGCTCGCCGACCTTGCGCGAGGGCGAGCGGCCCTCCTCCAGCAGCGTGCCGGTGGCGTCGTCGAGCGCCGTGCCCAGCAGCGCCGCGCGCGGGTTGTCGGTCTTGTCGCCGAGGAACTCCAGCGACACGGCCAGCGCGAGGAACTCGCCCAGGGAGTCCCACCGCAGGTGGTTCTCCTTGACGAGCTGCTGCACGTGCTTGGGGGCCGAGCCGCCGGCGCCGGTCTCGAACAGGCCGCCGCCGTTCATCAGCGGCACGATCGAGAGCATCTTGGCGCTGGTGCCCAGCTCCAGGATCGGGAAGAGGTCGGTGAGGTAGTCGCGCAGCACGTTGCCGGTGACCGAGATCGTGTCCTCGCCACGCTTGGCCCGCTCCAGGGTGTAGCGGGTGGCCGCGGCGACGTCGAGGACCTCGATGGTGAGGCCGTCGGTGTCGAGCTCGTCGAGCTGCGCCCGGACCTTCTTCAGCACCTCGGCGTCGTGGCCGCGGGTCTCGTCGAGCCAGAACACGGCGGGCGCGCCGGTGGCGCGGGCGCGGGACACGGCCAGCTCGACCCAGTTGCGGATCGGGGCGTCCTTGGTCTGGCAGGCGCGCCAGATGTCGCCCTCGGCGACCTCGTGCTCCAGCAGCGCGGTGCCGCCGGCGTCGACGACCCGGACGGTGCCCGCCGCCGGGATCTCGAACGTCTTGTCGTGGCTGCCGTACTCCTCGGCCTTCTGCGCCATCAGCCCGACGTTGGGCGTGGTGCCCATCGTGGTCGGGTCGAACGCGCCGTGCTCGCGGCAGAAGGCGACGGTCTCGGCGTAGAGCGCGGCGTAGGAGGAGTCCGGGATGACGTACTTGGTGTCCTGGAGCTCCCCGGCGGCGTTCCACATCTGCCCGGACGAGCGGATCGCGGCGGGCATCGAGGCGTCGATGATCACGTCGCTGGGCACGTGCAGGTTGGTGATGCCGCGGTCGGAGTCGACCATCGCGACCGGCGGGCCGGACTCGTAGGTGGCCGTGATGGCCTTCTCGATGGCCTCGCGCTTGTCGGTGGGCAGCTTCTCCAGCGCGGTGAGCACGCTGGCCAGGCCGTCGTTGGGGTTGGCGCCGACGGAGGCGAGGTCCTCGCCGTACTGCGCGAACACGTCGGCGAAGTAGGCGGTGACGGCGTGCCCGAACAGGATCGGGTCCGACACCTTCATCATCGTGGCCTTGAGGTGGACCGAGAACAGGACGCCGCGCTCGCGGGCGTCGGCCACCTGGGCGGCGAGGAACGCGTCGAGGGCCTCGCGGCGCATCACGGCGGCGTCGACGATCTCGCCCGTGACGACCGGCAGCGACTCCTTGAGCACCGTGACGGTGCCGTCGGCGGCGACGTGCTCGATGCGCAGCACGTCGTCGGCGCCGAGGGTGACCGAGCGCTCGGAGTGCCGGAAGTCGCCGTCCTCCATCGTGACGACGTGCGACGCCGAGTCGGACGACCACGCGCCCATCGAGTGCGGGTGCGCCTGCGCGAACCGCTTGACCGACGCGGGGGCGCGGCGGTCGGAGTTGCCCTCGCGCAGCACCGGGTTGACCGCGCTGCCCTTGACGGCGTCGTAGGCCTCGTGCGGGTAGTCGGGGACGTCGAAGCCGGCCTTCTGCAGCTCGACGATCGCGGCCTTGAGCTGCGGGATCGACGCGCTGACGTTCGGCAGCTTGATGATGTTGGCCTCGGGCGTCTTCGCCAGCTCGCCCAGCTCGGCGAGCGCGTCCGGGACGAGCCCGAACGCGGCCAGGATGCGGGCGGCCAGGGAGATGTCGCGGGTCTCGACGTCGACCCCCGCCTTGCCCAGGAACGCCTCGACCACCGGCAGCAACGAGTGCGTCGCCAGCGCCGGAGCCTCGTCCGTGTAGGTGTAGATGACCTTCATCGTCTGCGCGCCTGCCTCGGTGTCCGTGTTCGCGGGGTCCCCGACACGCTATCCCGTACGTCTGTCCTGATGTGGAGCGGACGGCTACCGTTGCCCCCGTGCCGCTGACCCTCAAGCGCCCGGACGTGGCGCTGTACCGCAGCTGGACCTTCGTCGTGATCCTCGGCGTCGTCCTCACGGTGCTGGCGCTGTTCGACCGCGGCACCGGCGAGGCGGGCGCCGACGGGTCCACCGGCTGCCAGCTGGAGGTCACCACCGACCAGCTCAACGTCCGCGCCGGGCCCGCGGAGCAGTCCGAGCTGCTGGGCACGCTGGTCCGCGGCGTCCTCGTCGACGGCACGACGAACGTCACCGACGGCTTCCGCGAGCTGGAGGACGGCCGCTTCGTGGCCGACGTCTACCTGACGCCCGTCCCCGGTACCGACTGCCGCTGAGCGAGGCCGATGGGGCAGTCTCACGACGTGCTCGTCGTCAGCTCCGTCAACGTCAACGGCATCCGCGCCGCCGCGGGGAAGGGGCTCGCGGCCTGGCTGGCCGCCACCCCCGCCGACGTCGTCTGCCTGCAGGAGACGCGCGCGCAGCCCGAGGAGGTCCCGGCCGGGCTGTTCGACGGCTGGCACGCCCGGCACGCCCCGTCGGAGGTGCGGGGCCGCAGCGGCGTCGCGATCCTCACCCGCGCCGAGCCCGGGGCCGCCCGCACCGGCATCGACGACGACGAGTTCGCCGGATCGGGCCGCTACCTCGAGGTCGACCTGCCCGGCGTCACGCTCGCGTCGCTGTACCTGCCCAACGGCACCGCCGGCACCCCGAAGCAGGACGAGAAGGACCGCTTCCTCGCCCGGTTCGCCCCCTACCTCGCGCTGCGCCGCGCCAAGGCCGCCGCCGAGGACCGCGAGGTGCTCGTGTGCGGCGACTGGAACATCGCCCCGGAGCAGGCCGACATCCGCAACTGGCGCGGCAACGTGAAGAACTCCGGGTTCCTGCCCCACGAGCGGGAGTGGATGGCCGCGCTGTTCGGCGAGGGCTGGGTCGACGTCGTGCGGGCGCAGCACCCCGGCGTCGACGGGCCGTACTCGTGGTGGTCCTACCGCGGCCGCGCCTTCGACAACGACACCGGCTGGCGCATCGACCACCACGTCGCGACGCCGGGGCTGGGCGCCCTCGCCCGGTCGGCCGTCGTGGAGCGCGCGCCGAGCCACGCCGAGCGCTGGTCGGACCACGCGCCGGTGACGGTGGTGTACGGCCCGTGATGCCCACCCGCGTCATCGGCGGCCGGTACGTCGTCCTGGGCGAGCTCGGCCGCGGCGGCATGGGGATCGTGTGGCGCGCGGAGGACCGCGTGATGGGCCGCCACGTCGCGGTCAAGGAGCTGCACCTGCCGCCCGGGCTGCCCGCGCAGGAGCGCCTGCTGTTCCGCGAGCGGCTGCTGCGCGAGGCGCGCACGGCGGGACGGCTCAACGACCCCGGCATCGTCACCGTCCACGACGTCGTCACCGACGACGGCGTCGACCACATCGTCATGGAGCTCATCGAGGCGCGGACGCTGACCGAGGTCGTCGCCGCCTCCGGCCCGCTCGACGAGCGCGCCGTCACCGCGATCGGCCGCGCGCTGCTCGCGGCGCTGCGGGTCGCCCACGAGGGCGGGGTCGTGCACCGCGACGTCAAGCCGAGCAACGTGATGCTGGCCGCCGACGGCCGCGTGAAGCTCACCGACTTCGGCATCGCCCAGGCCGCCGAGGACCCCCGGCTGACCACGACGGGCTCGATGATCGGGTCGCCGGGCTTCATGTCCCCCGAGCGGCTGGAGGGCGGTCCGGCCACGCCCGCGGCCGACCTGTGGGCGGTGGGCGCGACGCTGTTCCACGCCCTGCAGGGCCGCGGGCCGTACGACCGCGAGACCGCCGCCGCCACGATCTCCGCCGTCCTGCACGCCGACCCGCCGCCCGTGCGCACCCGCGGCCCGCTCGGCGCGGTCGTCACCGGGCTGCTGCAGCGCTCCCCGCAGGCCCGGCTGACCGGGGTGCAGGCCGAGGCGCTGCTCGCCTCGCCCGGCGGGGCGTCCCCGCCCCCGGACGTGCCGACGACCCCGCTCACCGCGCCGGCGCGCAGCCGGAGGCCGTGGCTGATCGCCGTCGGGGTGGCGCTCGTGGCGGGGCTGGTCGGCGGGCTCGTCGGGGGGTTCGCGCTGGCCCGGGCCGGCGACCCCGACGTGCGGACGCTCACCTACGGCGAGGGCGGCGACGTCCCCGTCTACGACGTCGCGTACCTCTACTGCCTGCAGGTCCGCCCCGACCCCGGCGTGCTGATCACGAGCAGCGCCACCGTCGACTGCGACGCCCCGCACGCCGCCGAGGTGTTCGCCGTCGTCGAGTCGTTCGGCACGCAGGAGGTCCTGCCCTACCCGGCGCGGCTGCCGGAGTTCGCCGCCGCGGCGTGCGCGATGCGCTTCGACTCCGGGCTGCTCGCCGACCGCGACGGCGTGCAGGTCACGGCGCTCCTGCCGGCGGAGGCGGAGTTCCGCCGCGACGGCGGCAGCGGCTCGTTCCAGGACCGCGACGTCTTCTGCCTGCTCACCACCACCGACGGCAGCCAGCTCACCGGCAGCCGCCTGACCCCGACGGGATGACCGTGCACCGCAACATCGAGCTCGTGACGGCCGCCCTGCTCGCGGGCGGCGCCGACCCGGCCCGCGTCTCCCGCCTGGTGGTGCTGCCCGACGCCGTCACCACGGCCGCGTCGGCGGCGGCCGCGCTCGGGGTCGAGGTCGGGCAGATCGCCAACTCCCTGGTGTTCGAGTGCGACGGCGAGCCGCTGCTGGTCCTCACCTCCGGCGCGCACCGCGTCGACACCGGGAAGGTGGCGGCGCTGCTCGGGGCGCAGCGGGTGCGGCGGGCGCCTGCCGGGTTCGTGCAGGCGGCCACCGGACAGGTCATCGGCGGCATCGCCCCCGTCGGGCACCCGGCGCCGCTGCGCACGCTCGTCGACCGCGCGCTCGCCGCCCACGACGAGGTGTGGGCCGCGGGCGGGGTGGCCCGCGCGGTGTTCCCGACGACGTTCGACGAGCTCGTCGCGGTCACCGGCGGGCAGCCCGCCGACGTGGCGTAGTGGCCGTCCGGGGGCCTCAGCGCCGGACCGCGTACCGCACGTGCACGGCGTGGGGCGAGTGGTGGACCGAGAGGACGTCGAGGTCGAGGTCGTGGTCGAAGCCCGCGAACAGCCGCTTCCCGCGGCCGAGGACGACGGGCGCGGTGGTGATCGCGAGCTCGTCGACGACCCCGGCCGCGAGCGCCTGCCGGATGACGTCCGCACCGCCCCCGACGATCACGCCGCCGCCGTCGCCGGCCTCCCGCCGGGCGGTGGCGAGCGCCTCCTCGAACCCGTCGACGAGGAGGAAGCCCGTGTCCGGATCGGGCGCGTCCGCGGTGCGGTGGGTGAGGACGACCAGGGTGCCGTCGAACGGGTTGCGACCGCCCCACGCGCCGGAGCTGTCGTACATCCCGCGGCCGCACAGGCCCGCGCTCGTCCCGTCGAGCAGGGCGTCGTAGTGCGCGCGGTCCTCGGCGGTCATGGCGGCGCCGGGCTCGGGGCCGCTCCCGTAGGTCCACGGTCCGCCCATCACCCAGTGGTGCAGCCGTTCCCCGCCGACGCCGAGCCCCTGCCCCGCGCGGTCGTCGGGACCGGTGATGAAGCCGTCGACGGACACGGTGATGGCGGCCTTCACAGGGCCGTGCCGCCCGGTGGTGCTCATGGGTCCTCCTGGTGCCGGTGGCGGGCGTGCCGGTCGCGGGTGCGACCACAGGGAGGACGACCGGCGCGGCCCCGGTTCATCGGTCCCCGGCCGTCCTGACCGCCGTCCGCAGGCGCTGCCACAGCACGTCGCCGGTGCCGGGGCGCCACTCGTGCCCGACGCCGGGCAGCACGATCCGCTCGGCGTCGGGGAACGGCGCGAGCGACTCGTCGAGCGAGGGGTAGTCGTACCCGGTGGTGCTGCGGGGGCCCACGCCGCCGTCGATCGGCACGGACAGGTCGGCGTCGCCGTGCACGGCGACCACCGCGACGGGCCCCGGGTCCGGGCAGGGCGCCACCAGCGCGCCCCCGACGACCCCGATGCCGGCCAGCGTCCGTGACCCGCACGCCCACGCGTAGGCCATCATCGCGCCGTTGGAGAACCCGACGGCGTAGACGCGGTCGGGGTCGACGCCGTCCTCGGCGACCATCCGCGCGACGAGAGCGTCGAGCCGGGCCACGTCGTCGACGCCCTGCTCGTGCGCCGCCCCGCAGCAGGCGCCGGCGTTCCAGGAACGCTCGACGCCGTCGGGATGGGCGACGAGGAGGCCCTCGAACGCGTCGAACCCGAAGTCGCGCGTGTCGCCGCCGGAGCCACCCAGCCCGTGCAGCACGACGACCAGGGGAGTGAGCATCGTCACGCCGGATCCGGCCGTCGCGGGGGAACAGGCGGAGGCCAGGATCGTCACCAGCGCCGCGGCGGCCGCCGCGCGCACCCTCCGTCGTCGCACCGGCGCCAGTGGACACCGCGCGGGGGCGGCTGTCGAGCGGTGGTCGACCGGACGCCGACCGCGACCTACTGTCTGGGCATGGCCGCCACGCTCCCCGAACCCGCCCCCACCGACGCCTCGCTGCGGCGGGCGCTGCGGCGGGTCCGCGACGGGGCCGTGCTCGACGTCGCCGAGGCCGCCGTCCTGCTCGCCGCCCGCGGCGACCAGCTCGACGAGCTCCTCGCCGCCGCGTCCCGCATCCGCGACGCCGGGCTGGTCGCCGAGGGCCGCCCGGGCGTCGTCACGTACTCGCGCAAGGTGTTCATCCCGCTCACGCGGCTGTGCCAGGACCGCTGCCACTACTGCACGTTCGCCACCGTGCCGCACAAGCTGCCCGCCGCGTTCCTCGAGCGCGACGAGGTGCTCGAGATCGCCCGCGCGGGCGCGGCGGCGGGGTGCAAGGAGGCGCTGTTCACCCTCGGTGACCGCCCCGAGGCGCGCTGGCCCGCCGCCCGCGAGTGGCTGGAGGAGCGCGGCTACGGCTCCACGCTGGAGTACGTCCGCGCCTGCGCGATCGCCGTGCTGGAGGAGACCGGGCTGCTGCCGCACCTCAACCCGGGCGTGCTGTCGTGGGAGGAGCTCACGCGGCTCAAGCCCGTGGCGCCGTCGATGGGGATGATGCTGGAGACCACGGCCACGCGGCTGTGGAGCGAGCCCGGCGGCCCGCACTACGGCAGCCCCGACAAGGAGCCCGCGGTCCGGCTGCGCACGCTGACCGACGCCGGGCGCGTCGGCGTCCCGTTCACCACGGGCATCCTCATCGGCATCGGGGAGAACCGCACCGAGCGCGCCGAGTCGATCTTCGCCATCCGGTCGGCCTCCCGCGCGGCGGGGCACGTCCAGGAGGTGATCGTCCAGAACTTCCGGGCGAAGCCGGACACCGCGATGGCGAACGACCCCGACGCCGACCTCGACGACCTCGCCGCGACCATCGCCGTCACCCGGATCGTGCTCGGGCCGAAGATGCGCGTGCAGGCCCCGCCCAACCTCGTCGGCGAGGAGTTCGCGCTGATGCTGCGCGCGGGCATCGACGACTGGGGCGGCGTCTCGCCCGTCACCGCCGACCACGTCAACCCCGAGCGCCCCTGGCCCGCGATCGACGAGCTCGCGACGCGGTCGCAGGCCGCCGGGTTCACGCTGCGCGAGCGGCTCACCGCCTACCCGCGCTACGTGCAGGCGGGTTCGCCGTGGATCGACACGCGGTTGCACGCGCACGTCGCCGCACTGGCCGGGCCCGACGGCCTGGCCGACGAGAGCGCCCTCGTCGTGGGCCGCCCGTGGCAGGAGCCCGACGGCGGGTTCGCCTCCACCGGCCGCACCGACCTGCACGCCTCCATCGACACCGACGGCCGCACCGAGGACCGCCGCGGCGACTTCGAGTCGGTCTACGGCGACTGGGACGAGCTCAAGGCGGAGCTGGCGGCGTCCCGGCAGGCGGCGCCCGAGCGGCTCGACTCCGACGTCCGCGCGGGGCTCGCGCTCGCCTCGTCCGACCCGGCCGCGCTGCTCGACCCGGCCCACCACGACGCCGCGATGGCGCTCGTCCTCGCCGACGGGGCCGCACTGGAGGAGCTGTGCCGCCTCGCCGACGACCTGCGCCGCGACGTCGTGGGCGACGAGGTCACCTACGTGATCAACCGCAACATCAACTTCTCGAACGTCTGCTACGTCGGCTGCCGGTTCTGCGCCTTCGCGCAGCGCGAGCGCGACGCCGACGCGTTCCGGCTCTCGCTCGACGAGGTGGCGGCCCGCGCCGTCGAGGCGGCCCGCGACGGCGCCACCGAGGTCTGCGTGCAGGGCGGCATCGACCCCCAGCTGCCCGTCACGTTCTACGCCGACCTCGTGCGCGCCGTGAAGGCCGCCGTCCCCGGCATGCACGTGCACGCGTTCTCGCCGATGGAGATCGTGTCGGCGGCCGCGAAGGCGGGCGTCTCGATCGAGGAGTGGCTCACCGAGCTGCGCGACGCCGGGCTGGGCTCGATCCCCGGCACGGCGGCGGAGATCCTCGACGACGAGGTCCGCTGGGTGCTCACGAAGGGCAAGCTGCCGGCGTCGCAGTGGCTGGAGGTCGTGGGCACCGCGCACCGCCTGGGCATCCCGTCGAGCTCCACGATGATGTACGGCCACGTCGACGAGCCCCGGCACTGGCTCGGGCACCTGCGCACGCTCGCCGCGCAGCAGGACCGCTCGCGCGAGGCGGGCGGGGCGGCGTTCACCGAGTTCGTGCCGCTGCCGTTCGTGCACCACAACGCGCCGATCTACCTGGCCGGCCTCGCCCGCCCCGGGCCCACCGAGCGCGACAACCGCGCCGTGCACGCCGTGGCCCGCCTCGCCCTGCACGGGCGGATCGACCACATCCAGTGCTCGTGGGTGAAGCTCGGCGACGACCTGTCGGCCGACATCCTGCGCGGCGGCGCCGACGACATGGGCGGCACGCTCATGGAGGAGACGATCAGCCGGATGGCGGGCTCGGAGAACGGCAGCGCCCGCACGGTCGTCGAGCTGGAGGCGATCGCGACGGCCGCCGGCCGCCCGGTGCGCCAGCGCACCACGACCTACGCGGGGCACCCGTCCCGCCTGGAGCCGTCGGCGTCCGCCGCGCCGCGCCTGCTCCCCCTCACCCCCGCCTGAGCGAACGGCACTCCCGCCCCACGGGGCTGGGCGGAAGTGCCGTTCGCCCCGCGTAGCGTGGGCTCATGGGTGTTCTGGGGAGTCTGTTTCCTGGTCCGGAGATCAGCGACGAGGGTGGCGAGTCCGGCGACGGCCAGCCGTGGCGGCTGGGGCCGATCGACCTGGAGAACGGCACGGTCGTGGTGCACCGGGCCGAGCCCGCGCCGGAGCCGTCGCCCGAGGACGAGTGACCCGTGAGCGGATACGAGTGCCCTGGCACTCGTATCCGCTCACGGGTGCGTGCGCAGCTGGTCGGCCCGTACCCACGTCGCGTGGAAGCCGACGGGCACCCGCTGGGGCAGCAGCACCCGCGCCACCGGGCCGGCCGTGATGTCGCTCGCGTCGAGGACCTCCACCTCGCTGCGGCCGGTGCGCTCGTCGGTCACGAACGACACCAGGTAGCCGTCGTCCTCGCGCGTGCTGCCGTCGCGCGGCGCGAACGGGGCCTCGCTGCCGTAGCGGCCCGGCCCGAACCGGTGGTCCTGGCGCTCCCCGGTGACGCGGTCGCGGCGCAGGAGGCCGTCGAACAGCACGGTCTCGGTGTCGGCGATGTGCACGCCGTAGGCGTAGCGCGCGGGCCGGCCGGTCAGCCGGGCGTCGATCGAGGGGAACTCGGTGTTGGCGTCGTCGAGCTGCGACTCGGTGGTGGTGCCGGTGGTGAGGTCGAAGACGTAGCGGTGCAGCCGGGCGTCGAGGCGCAGGTAGCCCAGCAGCTTGCCCAGCGGGCCGGGACGCGTCGGCTGCGGTTCCGGGCGGGTCACCCGGCACACGTCCATGACGATCGTCGCGCCGTCCTCGAACGCGTTGACCACGTGGTAGATGTAGCAGGGCTCCGCGGTGAACCAGCGCACCTCCGTGCCGCGGCGGGGCACCACCGCGAACCGTGACGGTGTGCCCCGGTCGAACGCGATCTTGTAGCGGCCCTCGCGGGCGGCCGCGGCGTCCTGGGTCAGCGGCAGGTCCATGAGGACCGAGAAGTTCTCGGTGATCGCCATGTCGTGCGGCAGCCGCGGGCCGGGCAGGTCGACCGTCGTCTCGTGCTCGATGCGGCCCGACGCGCCGACGACGCCGTAGCGCAGCAGCGGGTCGCGGGCGCCGTAGTCGAACCACATCAGCTCGCCGGTGGCCTCGTCGGACTTCGGGTGGGCCATGACGTCGCCGCGCAGCGTGCCCAGGAACGTCTCGGCGCCGATCGTCTCCAGCGACAGCGGGTCGAGGCTCATCGGCTGCCCGCACAGGTACCAGGTGGCGAGCACCCGCCCGTCGTGGTGGACGAGGTCGGTGTTGGCGCTGTCCTTGAACGGCAGCCCGCGCGCGGTGCCCACCGGGTTGCCGCGCGGGGACTCCATGACCCCGCTCCACAGCGCGCGCCCCGCGGCCTCCTCGGCCGTGAGCGCCGCGGTGCGGACGTAGCGGTTGCGGTAGCGGGCGGTGCCGTTCTCGAACGCCATCGCGTGGACCATGCCGTCGCCGTCGAACCAGTGGTAGCGGCCGGGGGCGGCGTAGCGGCGGTTGGGGCCGTTGCGCAGGTACACGCCGTTCAGGTCGCGCGGGATCTCCCCGACCACCTCGAGGTCCTCGGCCGTGATCTCGTCGCGCACGGGGGCGTGGACGCCGAGCAGGTACGGGTTGTCCCCGGTGCCGGTCTCGCGGGCGACGAACGTCGTCACGGCTCCTCCTCGAGCAGAGTGCGGCCGACGCTACGCGCGGGACGCCCCGCGACCCAGCAGGTCGGCCGACAGCCCGGCGACGAGGCCGAACTGGATCGCCGACGCGACGACCAGCCGGACGCTGAACGAGTCCGGGTCCGGCCACCCGACCACGGCGAACGCGGCCACCGCCGCCCCGGCCGTCGCCGCGGCCGCGCCCCACCGCCCGCGGGCGGCGAACCGGCGCGTGGACACGGCGGCCGCCGCCGTCCACCCCAGCACCGCCACGGCGAACCCGGCCTCGTGCAGCGCCCCGTGCCAGCTCGTCTCCGGCGCCCCCTCGGGCGCCCCGGCCGGAAACCCGGCTCCGGCGTCGGTGACGAACACGCCCGACAGCACGAGCCCGGCCCCGAACACCGCGACCAGCCGCGGCCCCCACGTGCCCGCCTCCGGCACGCGGCGCATGCCCGCCGCCGAGGCGACGACCAGCGCGCCCGACAGCACGAAGTTCGCCACCTGCACCCAGCCGCCCTCCCCGACGGCGAGCAGGCTCAGCGGGTGGCGGGCCAGGTCGAAGCCCTCGCGGGTGGCGGCCTGGACCAGCCCCGTCACCAGGAACAGCGGTCCGGCGGCGAGGCCCGCGGCCAGCAGCGGCCGGGCGGGTGCGGTGGTGGTCTGCGTGGTCATGGCGTCTCCTCCGGCGGCGCCCCTGCGGTGCCGCTCGGAGGGGACGTCGGAGCCGGCGGCCCGGACCGGACACGGCCGTCAGAGCCGTTCGGCGCGCCCGTGCAGGTAGCGCTGCTGCGGCACGCTCGTGGTGAGGCGCGCGGCTCTGAGGTAGGCGGCGTGGGCGCCCTCGCGGTCGCCCGCGCTCTCCAGCAGGTGCGCCCGCACGGCGTGCAGGCGGTGGTCGTCCTCCAGCGGGAGGTCCTCGACCAGCGCGAGCCCGGCGCGCGGCCCGTCGACCATGCTCACGGCGACGGCGTGGTTGAGCCGGACGACCGGGGTGTCGGTGATCCGCAGCAGGACCTCGTAGAGCGCCCGGATCTGCGGCCAGTCGGTCTCCTCCGCGCTCGGGGCCTCGCCGTGCACCGCTGCGATCGCCGCCTGGAGCTGGTACGGGCCGACGCGACCGCGGGGAAGGGCCTCGCTGATCAGCGCGACGCCCTCGGCGATGGCGTCCGCGTCCCAGAGGCTGCGGTCCTGCTCGGCCATCGGCACCACCGCGCCGCCGGGGCCGGTGCGCGCCGGACGCCGGGCGTCGGTGAGCACCATCAGCGCCAGCAACCCCGCCACCTCCCCGTCCCGGGGCAGCAGCCGGCGCACGACCCGCGTCAGCCGGATCGCCTCGGCCGACAGCGCGGTGCGCACCAGGTGCGGCCCGGAGGTCGCGGTGTGACCCTCGTTGAACACCAGGTAGAGCACGTGCAGCACGGCCGCGAGCCGCTCGTCGCGCTCGGCGGCGCCGGGCATCCGGAACTCCCGGTCGGCGACGACCCGCTTGGCGCGACCGATCCGCCGCGCCATCGTCGCCTCGGGCACGAGGAACGCCCGGGCGATCTCGGCCGTGGTCAGGCCGCCGACGGCGCGCAGCGTCAGCGCGATCTGCGACGCGGGGGAGAGCGCCGGGTGGCAGCACAGGAACAGCAGGACGAGCGTGTCGTCGGCGTCCGGGACGGGTCCGGGTGACGCCGCCTCCACGAGCCGCGCGTCGGCCTCCTCGCGGCGGCGGCGCGCCTGCTCGGCGCGCAGCAGGTCGGTGAGCCGCCGCCCCGCCACCGTGATCAGCCAGCCCAGCGGGTGGTCCGGCAGGCCCTCGACGGGCCACTGCCGGGACGCGGCGAGCAGTGCCTCCTGCACCCCGTCCTCGGCGAGGTCGAAGTGGCCGTAGCGGCGGACGACCGCACCGAGCACCTGCGGGGCCAGGCGGCGCAGCAGGTCCTCGGTGGCGGTGGCGGTCACGGGGTCAGTCCAGGTCCTCGACGCCCTCGGCGACCGGGCGGACGTCGACGTACTCGCCCTCGCCGTCCGGGTCCAGCAGCCCGGACGCGATCTCGACCGCCCGGTCGTAGCTCGCGCACTCGACGATCGTGTAGCCGACGAGCACCTCCTGCGTCTCCGGGTAGGGCCCGTCGGTCACGGCCTTCACGCCGTCCCGCAGCTGCACCCGCCGGGCGTGCACGGGGGCGGACAGGCCCCGGGCGTCGACGAACTCGCCGCTGTCGACCAGTCCCTGGTGGTAGGTCCCCATGTGCTCGTGCATCGCCGCGACCTCCTCGGCGGACATCGGCGGCTTGCCGCCCGGGCGCCCGGCCATCGCGTCGTAGTCCTGCTGGGACCCGTAGAGCATGATCATGTACTTCACGGCTGCATCCTCCGCTCGTGTCGGCACCCGGCGGCGCCGCTCACCGGGGACGTCGGAGCCGCGGGCCCGCGCCGGACATCGTCCCGCAGGCGAACCCGTTCGACCCACCGGCCAGAATGACGTCATGAGCACGCCCACCGACCGCCGCCCCCGGGTGCTGTCCGGCATCCAGCCGACCGCCGACTCGTTCCACCTCGGCAACTACCTCGGTGCCGTGCGGCAGTGGGTGGCGCTGCAGGACGACCACGACGCGTTCTACTTCGTGCCCGACCTGCACGCGATCACCGTGGAGCACGACCCGGCGACGCTCGCCGACCGCACCCGCAACGGCGTCGCGCAGCTCCTGGCGCTCGGGCTCGACCCCGACCGCTGCACGGTGTTCGTGCAGAGCCACGTGCCCGAGCACAGCCAGCTCGGCTGGATCCTGGGCTGCCTGACCGGCTTCGGCGAGGCGAGCCGGATGACGCAGTTCAAGGACAAGGCCGCGAAGCAGGGCTCCGACCGCGCCACGGTCGGGCTGTTCACCTACCCGATCCTGCAGGCCGCCGACATCCTGCTCTACCACGCCGACCGCGTCCCGGTCGGCGAGGACCAGCGCCAGCACGTCGAGCTCACCCGCGACCTCGCGCAGCGGTTCAACTCCCGCTTCGGGAAGGTCCTCACGGTGCCCGAGCCGCACATCCTCGCCGGCACCGCGAAGATCTACGACCTGCAGGACCCCACGGCGAAGATGAGCAAGTCGTCCTCGACGCCTGCCGGGATCGTCAACCTGCTCGACGACCCGAAGGTGAGCGCGAAGAAGATCCGCTCGGCCGTCACCGACGCCGAGCGCGAGATCCGCTACGACGTCGCCGCGAAGCCGGGCATCGCCAACCTGCTCACGATCCACTCGTCGTTCAGCGGGCGCACGATCCCCGAGCTGGAGGCCGACTACGCGGGCCGCGGATACGGCGACCTGAAGAAGGACCTCGCGGAGATCGTCGCCGACTTCACTGCGCCGCTCGCGAAACGGGTACAGGCCTACATGGACGACCCGGCCGAGCTCGACCGGGTGCTCGCCCGCGGAGCCACCCGGGCGCGTGACGTCGCCGGCGCGACACTGGCGGCCGTCCACGACAAGATCGGGTTCCTGCCCCCGACCTGAACCGTGACGAGAAGGACGTGAGACGCGTGACTGCAGTCGTCGACGAGGACGCGGACACCGTCCGATCCCGGGCCGCCGAGGCGGAGGAGAAGAAGAAGGACGAGTCGGCGGAGCCGACGATGCTGGAGCGCTACCGCGCGAAGTACGAGTGGCTCGACCACCTCGTGCGCGCCGGTGCCCGCTACACCGACCGGCACGGCGACCACTACGCCGCGGCGATCACCTACTTCTCCGTGCTCGCGCTGTTCCCCCTGATCCTGGTGGCGGTGGCGGCGCTGGGCTTCGTGCTGTTCGTGCAGCCCGACCTGCTCGACCAGCTCAAGGCCGGGATCGCCGCGAACGCCCCCGCGGGGCTCGACCAGCTGATCAACCCGATCGTCGACAATGCGATCGCCTCCCGACGCACCATCGGGATCATCGGCCTGGTCGGCGCGCTCTACACCGGGATCGGCTGGATGTCGAACCTGCGCGAGGCGCTGTCGGAGCAGTGGGGCCAGCCGCCGACGGCCCCGGCGATCCTCAAGAAGACGCTGTTCGACCTGCTCACCCTCATCGGCCTGGGCGCCGCCATGGTCGGCTCGTTCGCGATCACCGGCCTCGCGTCGGGCTTCGCGAGCACGGTCCTGGAGTTCGTCGGCCTGGCCGAAGAGGGCTGGGCGCGGTTCCTGCTCGGCGTGCTGGGCGTCGTGCTCGGCCTCGTCGCCAACTGGCTGATCTTCCTCTGGGTGATCGCCCGGCTGCCCCGCGAGCACGCGACGCTGCGCAGCGCGGCCAAGGCGGCCGTGCTGGGCGCCGTCGGGTTCGAGGTGCTCAAGCAGGTCATGACCGTGTACCTGGCGTCGGTCACGGCCTCGCCGACCGGCCAGATCATCGGCCCGTTCATCGGCCTGATGGTGTTCGCGTTCTTCACCTCGCGCTTCATCCTGTTCGTCACGGCCTGGGCGGCGACGTCCCGGGAGAACGAGCAGGAGGAGCCGGTCGACGTGCCGGGGCCCGCGGTGATCCACTCCGAGGTCACGGTGCGGTCCGGGCCGGACGGGGCCACGGCCGCCGGTCTGGTCGGGGCCGGTGCGCTGGCCGGGCTGCTCGGCTTCGGGCTGCTGCGGGGGCGGCGGCGGGGCTAGCTCCTGCGGCGGACGAGCGCGGCTCCGGCTGCGAGGGCGACCAGCACGGCGACGCCGACCAGGACGAGCGGTCCGGCCGGCGCCGGGTCGTCGGGCGCCGGACGGCCCGGTTCCGGGGCGACGGCGGCGGGCGGCGCGGGCGGGGTGACGACCGGGACGGCCGGTGCCGCGGCCACCAGCGTCCCGACCGGTGCGACGCCCGCGGGCAGGGCGAAGCCGAGGTCGAGCAGGGCCGCCACCTGCGCCGTCATGGGCACGGGGGACTGCTCGCCGCGCACCAGTGCCACCACCAGCCGCCGCCCGTCGCGCTCCGCCGCCCCGACGAACGTGTGGCGCGCGGCGTCGGTGAACCCGGCCTTGCCGCCCAGCGCGCCGGGGTAGCGGCCGAGGAAGCGGCTGGAGTTGGACAGCTCGAAGCCGGGCACGTCGCCGTAGCCGGGGAAGGGGACCGAGAGCGTCGCGACGGTCCCGGCGAACAGCGGCTCGCGCATCGCCACCCGGAACAGCAGGGCCAGGTCGTACGCGCTCGACGCGCCGCCGGGGCCGTCGAGGCCGGACGGGGTGGCGGGACGGGTGTCCAGGGCGCCGAGCGCCCCGGCGGTGGCGGTCATCGCCGCCACGGTGGCCGCGTCCCCGCCCATCGCCCGGGCCAGTGCCGCCGCCGTGTCGTTGCCGGAGTTGAGCAGCATCCCGGCGAGCAGCTGGCGGACGGTGTAGCGGCCGCCGGGGCCGATGCCGGCGCGGCTGCCGTCGATGCGCAGGTCCTCGGCGGTGCCGTCGACGACGAGGTCCGGGTCGAGCTCGCGCAGCGCGACGATCGCGGTGAGCACCTTGATCGCCGACGCCGGCCGGTGCCGCGCGTGCGGGGCGCGGGCGGCGAGCACGGCGCCGGTGTCGAGGTCGGCGAGCACGAACCCGGCGACGCCGACCTCCGCGGGCACGGCGCCGCCCCCGGCCACCGCGTCGCCGCAGACGCCGAGCCCGCCCACCGGCTCGGCGGGCACCGGCAGCGCCGCCGCCGCCGGCCCGGCCAGCTCCTCGGCCGACGGGGGAGCGGGCGGTGCCTCCTGCCCCGGGCACCCGGTCCGGGCGTGCGCGGTGGCCGGCCCGCCGACCAGCAGCCCGACGACCAGCAGCACGGCTGCGACCCAGCGCACGGCCGCGGACTCTACGTCGTCCCACCGCCCCCACACCGTCGGCGACGGGCGCGATCACCGCGCGCGCAGGGCTCGCTCACCCACCGGAGCCGACGATTCGGTCACGGCCATGGTCAACGCCCACCCGCCCGGTTTACGGTTCCCCGTCGCGCGCACCGTCGCGCCGCTCCCAGGAAAGCCCGGGCCCACGAGGTGCACCGGCCGAAACAGGAGGCACCCTTCCGTGCGCAACAGACGAGGAATGGCACTGGCAGCCGCCGTGCTGAGCAGTGCGCTGGTCCTCGCGGGCTGTGCCCGTGACACCGGCTCCGCCCCCGCCGCAGGCGGCGGCGAGGAGGAGACCTGCGCACGCAACGCCGCGCCCGCGGTCGCCGGCGGCGCCGCCCCCAGCGCCGCCCCGCTCGCCCCGAACGCCGACGCGAGCGCGCTGCGCGTCGCGCTGGCCTACGACGTCGGCGGCCGCGGCGACCAGTCCTTCAACGACTCCGCCGCCGCGGGCCTCGAGCAGGCCATCAGCGAGATCGGCGTCGTGCGGGAGAACACCCGCGAGCTGGCCGCCGCCAACGGCGAGAGCGAGGACGCCCGCGCCACGCGGCTGCGCCAGCTCGCCACCGACGGCTTCAGCCCGGTCATCGCGGTCGGCTTCGCCTACAGCGAGGCGCTGACGACGATCGCCGCGGAGTTCCCCGACACCCAGTTCGCGATCATCGACTCCGTCGTCGACCTGCCCAACGTCACCAGCCTGACGTTCGCGGCCGAGCAGGGCTCGTTCCTGGTCGGCGCGGCGGCGGCGCTGCGCACCACGAGCTGCCAGATCGGCTTCGTCGGTGGCGTCGAGGTCCCGCTGATCCAGGCCTTCGAGGCCGGCTACGTCGCGGGAGCCAAGGCGGTGGCCCCGGACATCGAGGTCGACGTCGACTACATCTCCCCGGCCGGCGACTTCTCCGGCTTCAACGACCCGGCCCGCGGCACCGAGGTCGCCCGCGGCCAGCTCGACGGCGGCGCCGACGTGGTCTACCACGCGGCGGGCGGTTCGGGTCAGGGCGTGTTCGAGGCGGTGGCCGCGGCCACCACGCCGGACGCCCCGAAGTTCGCGATCGGCGTCGACTCCGACCAGTACAACACCGTGGCCGCGCCGGTCAACGAGGTCATCATGACCTCGATGCTCAAGCGCGTCGACGTGGCGGTCTTCAACTACGTCAACGCGGTCGCCGCCGGTGACCTCGCGGTCATCCCGCCGGCGTTCGACCTGTCCGTCGACGGCGTCGGCTACTCCACCACCGGTGGCGGCGTCGACGACCTCGTGCCGGACCTGGACGCCTACAAGGCGGCGATCGTCAACGGCGACATCACGGTCCCGTCGACGCCGTGAGACCGCGCCGCCCCGCTCCGGCCCGCTGACGGCCGGGGCGTGGCGGCTCCGTCCGTGAGGCATCATCGCCGTACGCGGGGGGCCGGGGCCGATCGCCCCGGCCCCCCGACGTACGTCCGAGAGGGAGAGCCATGACGGAGTACGCCGTCGAGCTGGCCGGGATCACGAAGCGCTTCCCGGGGGTGGTCGCCAACAGCGACATCCACCTGGCGGTGCGCCGCGGCGAGGTGCACGCGCTGTGCGGCGAGAACGGCGCCGGCAAGTCCACGCTGATGAAGATCCTCTACGGGATCCAGCAGCCCGACGAGGGCACGATCACCGTCGACGGCGAGCAGGTGCGGTTCCGCTCGCCCGCCGACGCGATCAAGGCGGGCATCGGCATGGTGCACCAGCACTTCATGCTCGCCGACAACCTCACCGTCGCCGAGAACATCCTGCTCGGCGCCGAGGCCCAGCTCGGGATCGGCGCGAAGGCGCGCGCCCGGATCACCGAGCTGGCGCGCACGGTGGGCCTCGACGTCCGCCCCGACCTGCTCGTCGAGCGCCTCGGCGTGGCCGACCGGCAGCGCGTCGAGATCGTCAAGGTCCTCTACCGCGGGGCGCGCACGATCATCCTGGACGAGCCGACGGCCGTGCTGGTGCCCCAGGAGGTCGACGACCTGTTCGCCACCCTGCGCGGCATGCGCGCCGAGGGCTTCACGTTCCTGTTCATCTCCCACAAGCTCGACGAGGTGCGCGCGATCGCCGACGCGATCACGGTGATCCGCCGCGGCACCAGCGTCGGCACGGCCGACCCGAAGACGGTCACCAGTCGCAAGCTGGCGGAGATGATGGTCGGCAGCGAGCTGCCCAGCCCGCAGACGGGCGCGTCGACGGTCACCGATCGCGAGGTGCTGCGCGTCAGCGGCCTCGCGCTCGACTCCGACGACGGCGGTCGCCCGCTGCTCTCCGACGTCGACCTCGTCGTGCGCGCGGGCGAGGTGCTCGGCATCGCGGGCGTCGAGGGCAACGGGCAGACCGAGCTCGTCGAGACGATCATGGGGATGCGCCGGGCCGTGGGCGGCACGATCACGTTGTCAGGCGCCGACATCACCCGCGCCGGCACGCTCGCCCGCCGCGAGGCCGGCATCGGCTACATCCCGGAGGACCGCACCCGGCACGGCCTGCTCGCCTCGCAACCGCTGTGGGCCAACCGGATCCTGGGCCACCAGAGCCGCCCGCCGGTCTCGCGCGGCGGCCTGATCGACCGCGAGGCCGCGCGGCGCGACACGCAGCGGATCATCGAGCAGTTCGACGTCCGCACGCCCGGTGTCGACGTCGCCGCCGCCGCGCTGTCGGGCGGCAACCAGCAGAAGCTCGTCGTCGGCCGCGAGATGTCCGGCGAACCGGTGCTGCTGATCGCCTCGCACCCGACCCGGGGCGTCGACGTCGGTGCGCAGGCGGGCATCTGGGAGGTGCTGCGCCGGGCCCGCGCCGACGGGCTCGCGGTGCTGCTCATCAGCGCCGACCTGGACGAGCTGATCGGCCTGTCCGACACGATCAAGGTGATGCTGCGCGGGCGCCTGGTGGCCGACGCCGACCCCGCGACCGTCACGCCCGAGGAGCTGGGAGCCGCCATGACCGGTGCCGACGGAGCGGCCGCATGAACGTGGCACGGATCCGCACGGCCCTCCTGCCGCCCGTCCTCGCGATCCTGTTCGCGGCCGCGCTGTGCGCCGTCGCGCTCGTCATCAGCGGGGCGTCCCCGCTGACGGCGCTGGGCGCGATGGTCGGGCAGGTCGGGCAGGGCACCACCGCCGTCGACATCATCAACAGCGCGGCCATCTACTACATCGTCGCGCTGGCCGCGGCGATCGGCTTCCAGATGAAGCTGTTCAACATCGGCATCGAGGGCCAGTACCGGCTCGCGGCCTGCGTGGCCGCGATCGTCGGCGGGGCGCTCGTCCTGCCGCCCGTCGTGCACACAACGGTGATCATCCTGACGGGCGTGCTCGTCGGCGCGGTCTGGGCCGGGATCCCCGCGCTGCTCAAGGCCTACCGCGGCGTCAGCGAGGTCATCTCCACGATCATGCTGAACGCGGTGTCGCTCGGCCTGATCGCGTTCCTGATCCGGCCCGACTCGTTCGGCGTGCTGCAGGGCAACAACATCTCGACGGCCCCGATCGAGCCGAGCGGCCAGTTCCCCGGCATCCCGACCGGCGCGGGCACGATCTTCGGCATGGTGTTCGTGGCCGCCGCGCTCGGACTGGGCTACTGGTTCCTGCTCAACCGCACGCGGTTCGGCTTCGAGCTCACGGCGTCCGGTGAGTCGCCGACGGCGGCCACGGCGGGCGGTGTCAACGCCAAGCGGATGGTGATCATCGCGCTGGTGCTGTCGGGTGCGGTCGCCGGGCTCGCGGGCCTGCCCGAGGTGCTGGGCCGCGACTTCGCCTACACGCTGACCTCCCCGCAGGGCTACGGCTTCACCGGCCTCGCGGTCGCGCTGCTGGGCCGCAACAACCCCGTCGGCATCGCGTTCGGTGCGGTCCTGTGGGCGTTCCTGGACAAGTCGGCGCTCGCGCTCGACAACGTCGGCGTCCCCCGCGACATCGTCCTGATCATGCAGGGCTCGGTCGTGCTGTCGGTCGTCGTCGCCTACGAGATCGTGCGCCGCTACGAGCTCGCGGCCGAGCAGCGGCGGGTGGCCTCGCAGCTGCGCGGTACCACCACCCCGCAGAAGGAGCCGGTGGCATGAGCACGGCCACGCAGAACCCCCCGAAGGCCGGCGCGGCCGTCCGCGGCCGCTTCGGCGCCCTGCCCGGCTGGGCCCGCTCGGCGATCGTCGTCGCGGTCGGCGTCGGGCTGCTGTCGATCACGGCCACGCAGACGGGGCAGATCCAGCTGACCTCCAGCGGCACCACACAGGCCGCCGTGCGGCTGCTGCTGCCGATCCTGTTCGCCGCGCTGGGCGGGCTCTGGGCCGAGCGCGCGGGCGTCATCAACATCGGGCTCGAGGGCATGATGATCCTCGGGACCTGGGGCGCCGCATGGGCCGGCTACCAGTGGGGCCCGTACGCGGCCGTCGTCGGCGGGCTGGTGTTCGGCGCGCTCGGCGGGCTGCTGCACGCCGTCGCCACGGTGTCGTTCGGCGTCAACCACATCGTCTCCGGTGTCGCGATCACGCTGCTGGGCCTGGGCGTCACGAAGTACCTGTCGACGCTCGTGTTCTTCCCGGTCTCGCAGAACCCGCGCCAGAGCCCGCGCGTCGAGGCGTTCGAGACGTTCTCGGTGCAGCCGCTGGCCGACTGGCTCCTCGCGCTCGAACGGGAGCAGCGGGTGGTGCTCTCCGACGTGGCCGGGCTGCTCGGCGGCCTGCTGTCCGGGCTGACCCCGCTCGTCGTCCTCGGGTTCGTGCTGGTGCCCGCGAGCTACCTCCTGCTGTGGCGCACCAGCTTCGGGCTGCGGCTGCGCTCGTGCGGGGAGAACCCGGTGGCGGCGGAATCCCTCGGCGTGCAGGTCTACACCTACAAGTACGTCGCGCTGCTCATCTCCGGCGGGCTCGCCGGGCTCGGCGGCGCGGCGCTCACGCTCAACCCCGGGCAGCTGGGCTACCTGGAGGGGCAGACGGGCGGCCGCGGCTACATCGGCCTGGCCGCCATGATCTTCGGCAACTGGCGGCCCGGCGGGCTGCTCGCCGGCTCGGCGCTGTTCGGCTACGTCGACGGCGTGCAGCTGCGCGCGGGCGGCGAGGCCGTGCACGCGCTGCTGTACGGGGCGTCGCTCCTCGCGGTCGGGCTGGCGGTGCTGTGGGCGGTGCGGCGGCGCTGGCGGACGGCGCTGGTCGCGCTCGTCGCCGGGGCCGCGGTGTACGCGGTGTACTACTCGACCGAGACGGTGCCGCGCGAGTTCGCGTCGTACGCCCCGCAGATCGTGACGCTGCTCGTGCTGGCCGTGGCGTCGCAACGACTGCGCCCGCCCGCCGCGGTGGGCGTCGAGTACCGGAGGGGCGAGGGTGACTGATCCCGACTGGGCCGCGCTGCGCACGGCGGCCGTCACGGCGGCGGGGTCGGCGTACGCGCCGTACTCGCACCTCGACGTGGGCGCCGCGGCGCTGTGCGACGACGGGCGCGTCGTCACCGGCTGCAACGTCGAGAACGCCTCCTACGGCCTGGGGCTGTGCGCGGAGTGCACGATGGTCGGCCAGCTCCGGCTCACCGGCGGGGGCCGGTTCGTCGCGGTGGCGTGCCGGTCGGGCACGGGCGAGCTGCTCATGCCGTGCGGGCGGTGCCGGCAGGTGCTCTACGAGTTCGGCGGTCCCGACTGCCTGCTCGACACCCCGCGCGGGATCCTGCCGCTGAGCGAGATCCTGCCGGACGCGTTCGGCCCGGAGCACCTGCCGACCTGACCCGTTCTCGAAATCCCGCGAGTCGCGGTCTCGTTGCGCGCGAGTCGGGGTGTGACGGCGCGCGGGTCGGGCGGCGCTACGGTCGGCACATGACCTTCAGCGCCGTCGACGTCATCACCGCCAAGCGCGACGGCGGGCGCCTGTCCGACGAGCAGATCGACTGGGTGGTCGCCGCCTACACGCGCGGCGACGTGGCCGACGAGCAGATGTCGTCGCTCGCCATGGCGATCCTGCTCAACGGCATGGACACCCCCGAGATCGCGCGCTGGACCCAGGCGATGATCGACTCCGGCGAGGTCCTGTCCTTCGGCGACCTCGGCCGCCCGCTGGTGGACAAGCACTCCACGGGCGGCGTCGGCGACAAGATCACGCTGCCGCTCGCACCGCTCGTCGCGGCCTGCGGGGCGGCCGTGCCGCAGCTGTCGGGGCGGGGGCTCGGCCACACCGGCGGCACGCTGGACAAGCTGGAGGCGATCCCCGGCTGGCGCGCGTCGCTGTCGCTGGAGGAGATCGCGGCGCAGCTCGCGTCGGTCGGCGCCGTCATCTGCGCGACGACCCCGACGCTCGCCCCGGCCGACCGCAAGCTCTACGCGCTGCGCGACGTCACCGGCACCGTCGAGTCGATCCCGCTGATCGCCAGCTCGATCATGAGCAAGAAGATCGCGGAGGGGACGGGCGGGCTCGTGCTCGACGTCAAGACCGGGTCGGGGGCGTTCATGAAGACCCTCGACCGCGCCCGGGAGCTCGCCGCGACGATGGTCGGCATCGGCTCTGCCCACGGCCTCGCGACGACCGCGCTCGTCACCGACATGTCGGTGCCGCTGGGGCGGGCGGCGGGCAACGCGCTGGAGGTCGCGGAGTCGGTGGAGGTGCTGCGCGGTGGCGGGCCGGCCGACGTCGTCGAGCTGACGGTGGCGCTGGCGCGGGAGATGCTGGCGCTGGCCGGGATCACGGGCGTCGACCCGGCGGAGGTGCTCGCCTCCGGCGCCGCGTACCCGGTGTGGGAGGCCATGATCGCGGCGCAGGGCGGCGACCCGTCGGCGGCGCTGCCGGTGGCCTCGCACGTCGAGACCGTGACGGCCGACCGGTCGGGCACCTTCGTCCCGGACGCCCTCGCCGTCGGCGTGGCCGCGTGGCGGCTGGGGGCGGGCCGGGCGCGCAAGGAGGACGCCGTCCAGGCCGGGGCCGGGGTGCTGCTGCTCGTCGACCCGGGCGACGAGGTCACCGCCGGGCAGCCGGTGCTGGAGCTGCACACCGACACCCCCGACGCCGTCGCCGGGGCCCGGGCGGCGCTCGACGGCGGCCTGCGGATCAGCGCCGAGCCGACCCCGCGGCCGCGGCTGCTGCTCGACGAGGTGCGCGCGTAGCGCCCAGCGCCTCCCAGTCGACGGCGTCGGGGCCGGGCATCGCGGCGATCTCCCGCCGGAGCCCGTCGGCCGCGGCCGCGAAGCCCGGACCGGCCAGCAGCCGGGCCGCGGCGGCGGCCACCGCGGCGGGCGTGACGGCGCCGGGCCCCAGCACCAGACCGGCCCCCGCGCCGGCCAGCGCCGCCGCGTTGCCCGGCTGGTCGGCGCCCTGGGGCAGGACCAGCTGCGGCAGCCCGTGCGCGGCCGCGCCGAGCAGGATCCCGGCGCCGCCCTGCGACACGACCAGCCGGCAGCGCGGCAGCAGCAGCGCGTGCGGCAGGTAGGGCCGTGCCAGCACCTGCGGCGGCTGCGGGCCGAGCACGGACGGGTCGGTGCCCGGCCCGGTGGTGACGACGACGTTCACCGGCAGCCGGAGCAGCCCGTCCAGGGCCGCGGCGAGCACGTCGGACGCGCCGTGGAACACCGTCCCGAGCGTCAGGTGCACCGTGTCGGCGTGCGGCAGCCGCTCCAGCGCCGCGGGCAGCCGGTCACCGGCCGTCGCGTCTCCCGTGGCGGGGCGCAGCGGCCGGGCGTGCGGCCACGACCGCGGCCCGGGCGGACGCAGCGCCGGCGGGGCGATCTCGAGGTACTCCGCCCGCCACACCCGTTCCGCCGCGTCGTCGACGCCGTGCCGCGCGCCGAGCGCGTCGAGGGCGGGGGCGAGGGCGTCCCGGATCGGCTGCGGCGGCATGAGCCCGAGGCCGTGCACGGCGTGGCGGGCCCCGGTCGCGGCGGCGACCACACCCGCGGCGAGCTCGGTCTCCTCGCCGATCACGAGGTCGGGGCGCCACCGCAGCGCCCGCGCGACGAGGTCGTCGGCCCGGGGGCGGGCCGACGCCACGAACTGCGCCAGCCAGCCCTCGGGACTGGCCGCGAGCCGGTCCGGGCCCACAGCCCACGTGACGAGCCCGCGCCGCGCCACGTGCGGCACGCGCGCACCACCCGTGGCGACGACGGTCTCGTGCCCGGCGCGCCGCGCGGCCAGGGCGAGCGGCAGAACGGTGTTGACGTGCCCGTACAGCGGGCAGGCGGTGATCAGGACGCGCACGGCAGGACCTCCTCGTCGGCGTGGCCCAGCGCGGCGGCGACGGCGCCGGGCAGCGCGGCCGGCTCGGTGCCGCGCCACGCGGGCACGCCGTCGGGGCGCACCAGCAGCGCGCCGCCGTCGGGCAGCTCCAGCGCGCCCGTCGGGTCGTCGACCGGTACCGCGCGCAGGGCCGGGCTGGTGCGGGACACCGCGGCAGCGGCCGCCGCCCAGTCGTGGCCGGGCCGGGTGAGCAGGACGAACCCGTCGCCGACCAGGTCGAGCGTGGAGGACCGGACCCCGCGCGAGCGGACCGGGGCGTGCGGGATCCGCCCCGCGACGTCCTCGGCGGCGCGGTCGGCCGGGAGCTCGGCCGTCCGCAGGGAGCGGCGCGCCAGCAGCGCGTCGACCGGGCGGCGCTCGGCCTCGTACCCGTCCAGCAGCGCCTCGCCCGCGGTCCCGTCCGCGACGAGCGCGAGCCGCCACCCGAGCGCGAACCCGTCCGCGATCGCGGCGTTGAGGCCCATGCCGTTGACCGGGGTCATCGGGTGCGCCGCGTCGCCGACGAGGAAGCCGGGACCGGCGCGGAAGGCCGTGGCCAGCGCGGCGGCCATCGTGAACGGGTACACGCCCAGCACCTCCAGGTCGAGGTCCGGAGCGTCCGCGGCGAGCCGGACGCGCTCGCGGATTCGCTCGGGGGTCCACTGGTCCGGGTGCTCGCCGCGCTCCGCGGACCACTCCTGGGCGAAGATCCAGCGGCCGCCGCCCGCCGGGAGCACCAGCCCGGCTCCCGCCGTCTCCCGGACGACGTGGATCGGGAAGCGGTGCTCGCCGACGACGCGGTCGAGGTCGGCCCGCAGCAGGACGCTCACCCAGGAGCCGAGCTCGCCGAGCGGCTCCATCGCGATGCCGAGCCGCTCGCGGACGCCGCTGCGGCTGCCGTCGGCGCCGACGACGAACCGGGCGCGCACGGTGCGCGGCCCGACCCGGGCGCGGACGCCCGCCGGCCCGACGGACTGCAGCACGGCCGCCTCGCCGGTGACGATCGTGCCGCCGAGCGCGCGCAGGTGCGCGGCCAGCAGCGGCTCGAGGTGGTCCTGGGGGCAGCAGCCGGGCAGCTCGGGGGTGAGTCGCAGCAACCGCCGCAGCGGCGGGTAGCCGCTGCTCTCGATGTGGTGGTCGGGATCGGGGAGGGTCCGGCAGATCCGGACGTCCGGACGGACGGGGACGCCTGCGGCGCGCACGGCGCCGGCCAGGCCCCAGCCGCGGAGGATCTCCATGGTGCGGACGGACAGGTGGGTGGCGCGGGGTACGGAGGATGGAGCGGCGCGGCGCTCGACGAGGAGGACGCGCGCGCCCGCCCGGGTGGCGGTGATCGCGGTGGCGAGGCCGGCGGGGCCGGCGCCGACCACGAGCAGGTCGTAGTGGTGTTCCATGCCGCAGAGCCTGGCTCCGCGCGGCTCGTGCGCCGTCCGTACCGGCTACGGAGATAGCCGCGGAACGGGCTCGCCAGGCGGCGCGGGAGGGTCTTTCATGGGCGGGTGCACCCGCCGTCGCCGATGGTCGGCCGCGCCGCCGAACTGGCTCTGCTGCGTGCGCGCGTCGACGCCGCGGGCCGCGGCGAGGGGGGCGCGGTGCTGGTGACGGGCGAGGCCGGGATCGGCAAGTCCCGCCTCGTCGCCGAGGCCACCGCACGGGCCGCGGCGGCCGGGCGCACCGTGCTCGTCGGGTGCGCCGTCGACGGCGGAGGCACGTTCCGCGCCGTGGCCGAGGCGCTGGCCGGGCCGCTGCGCGTGCTGCGCGACCCGGCCCCGCCGCTGCGCGCGGCGCTGGCCCGCCTCGTCCCGGGCTGGGCGTCGGGGCCGGTCGAGTGGGAGCCGCAGGTCGATCCCGCGGTGCTGCTCGGCGAGGCCGTCCTCGCGCTGCTGCACGGCGCCGGGCCCGGGTGCGTGCTGGTGCTGGAGGACCTGCACTGGGCCGACGTCGACACGCTGCGGCTGGCCGGCTACCTCGCGCGCGCCGTGCCGGCCGCCGGGGTGCTGCTGCTGCTCACGGCCCGCGACGACGGTCTGCCGGCGCCCGAGCTGGCCCGGCTCACGGCCGATCCCGGCGTCCGCACCGTGCCGCTGCACAGGCTCGAACCGGCGTCGGTGGCGGCGCTGGCCGCCTCCCGCCGCGGCGGTGCCGCGCTGCCCGCGCCCGCGCTGCGCGCCCTGGTGGCCCGGGCCGACGGCCTGCCGCTGCTCGTGGAGGAGCTGGCCGAGGACGGGGGGCCGGACGTGCCGCCGTCGCTCGCCGCGCTCGTCGCGGCCCGGCTGGCCGCGCTCGGGCCGGCGGAGCGGGCCGTCGTCACCGCGGCGGCGGTGGCCGGCGACCCGGACGTGCCGGTGCTCGCCGCCGTCACCGGCACGGCCGACGCGGCGGTCGTCGCGGCGCTGCGGGCGGCCACCGAGCGCGGGCTGCTGCGCCCGGAGCCGGGCGGGCTGCGGTGGCGGCACGCGCTGACCCGCGAGGCCGTGCTCGCCGGGCTGCTGGCTCCGGAGCGCGCGCTGCTCGCCGCCCGGACCGCGGAGGTGCTGGAGGCCCGCGGCAGCGCCGACGACCACGCGCTCGCCGCCGACCTGCACCTCGTCGCCGGGCGCCCGGACCGGGCGGCCGACGCGTTCCTCGGGCTCGCCCGCGCCGACACCGCCCGCGGCGCACTGCACAGCGCCGTCGCGCTCCTGTCCCGTGCCGCTGCGACGGGACGGCGCCCCGTGGCGGTCGCCGTGGAGCGCGTCGGCGTGCTGAGCAGGCTCGGCCGGGTCGTCGAGGCCCGCGCCGTCGGGTCGGCGGCCCTGCGGGACGGGACGGTGACCGGCGACGACCACGCCGAGCTGTGCCTGCTCCTGGCCCGGGCCGCGGTGGGCGCGGGGGAGTGGGCGGCGGCCGAGGAGTACGTGGCGCGGGCGGGACGGCCCGCCGACCCCCGGTCCCTCGTGCTCCGGGCGGACGCGGCGTACGGCGCGGGCGACGCCGGGCGGTCCACCGGGTTGGCCGCCGCCGCGGTGCACGCCGCCGAGACCGCGCTGGCCGCCCGACCGGGCTCGGCGCAGGCCGCGGCGACGCTGTGCGAGGCGCTCGGCGTGGCCGCGCGCCGGGCGATGGTCGACGACCTCGACCGGGCCTCCATGCTCCTGCGCCGCGCCGTGCAGATCGCCGGCGAGCACGGGCTGGCGCCGTGGGAGGTCGAGGCGCTGTTCCACCTGGGCGCCGCCGAGCTGATGGCGGGGGACCCGGTGGCGCCGTCACTGGCGGCCGCCCGCGAGCTGGGCTCGCGCACGGGCGCCCTGCTGCCGGCGGTGCAGGCGCGGCTGCTCTCCGCCGAGGCGGCGCTCCACGTCGACGGCCCGCGGGCGGGCCTGCCGCGTGCGCGAGAGGCCGGGGAGGAGGCGGGCCGGCTGGGACTGACCCGCTTGCAGGCGATGGCCGAGCTGGTGTCGGCCGGGCTCGCGGCGCTGGCCGACGAGCCGCTGCAGGCCGGGGCGCTGCTCGCCGCCGCGCGGGGGCGGGCGGCGGTGCCGCGCGAGGTCGAGACGCTGCACCCGATGGTCGACGGCCTCACGGCGCTGCTCGACCACGACCTGCCGCGCGCCGCGCGGTCCGTCGACGCCGGGGTGTCGGCGCTGATGCCCCACGGCTCCGCCGCGTCGACGGGGTTCTTCGGGCTGTGGATCCTGCTGCGCACGCTGGTCGCGGACCGCGACGCCGAGGCGCGCGCGGCGCTGCGCGCGCACCACGCCGTCGTCACCCGGGTGAACCGGGCGGGGCTGACCTACGCGGAGGCCGTCGTCGCGGGCCGCGAGGGGCGGGCCGACGACGCGGTGCGCCTGTTCGCCGGGGCCGACGCGGCACTGGCGCGGCTGCCGTGGTGGAACCGGCTGCTCCGCTCGCTCGTCCTGGAGGCCGCCGTCGCCGACGGGTGGGGCGACCCGGTGCCCCTGCTGCGGGCCGACCTCGCCGAGCACGAGCGCGCCGGCGCCGACAAGCTGGCCCGGACCTGCCGCGACCTGCTGCGCCGCGCGGGCTCCCCGACCCGTCGCCGCGGCGCCACGCACGTCCCGGCCGCCCTCCGCGCGCGGGGCGTCACCAGCCGTGAGGTCGACGTCCTCGCGCTGGTGGCGGGCGGGCTGAGCAACGCCGAGGTGGCCGACCGCCTGTTCGTCTCGCCGCGCACGGTGGAGACGCACGTGGCGCACCTGCTGGCCAAGACCGGTGCCGCCGACCGCACCCAGCTCCGCGCCTGGGTCGGCCCGGCCCGGCCGGGCTGACTACTCGTCGTCGGGGTCGTCGGTGACCGTGTCGCCCGCGGACGCCCCGTTCGACGACTTCACCGTGACCTTGCGGGCCCGGCGCTGGCTCGGGCGGGGCGGCGGGGGCGGGGACTGCGGCTGGCCGCCGCGGCCCAGGATGAGCTCCGCGAACGTGGCCATGGCCTCGTCGAGCTGCCCGGCGTTGCGCCGCTCGGACTCCTCGTTGGCCCGCTCCACCAGCCCGCGCACCGCCGCGGCGTCGGGGCGCTCCACCAGCACGGCGTCGATGCGGCCGAGCTTCTCGTCGAGGCGGCCGTCGAGCGAGCCGAACTTGCCGTCGACGGCCTTGTCCAGGTGCTCGAGGCGGTCGGTCACGGCCTGGTCGACGACGTCGAGCCGGTTCGCGAGCGCCTCCAGGCGCTGGGCGAGGGCGTCGAGCGGCTCCGTCGGGTCGACGGCGGGACGCGCGGCGAGGTCCTCCAGGCGGCGGTGCAGGCCGACGCTGGTGTCGCCGAGCAGGTTGCGCAGGCCCTCGCCGGTCTCGTCGAACGCGCGGGAGGCGCCGTCGAGCTGCTCGCGGACGACGCGCTCGACGCCGTCGATCCGCTCCTTGATCGGGGTCCCGACCGAGGAC
The DNA here is from genome assembly GCF_013155125.1 of Pseudonocardia broussonetiae. Classification (NCBI taxonomy): domain Bacteria; kingdom Bacillati; phylum Actinomycetota; class Actinomycetes; order Pseudonocardiales; family Pseudonocardiaceae; genus Pseudonocardia; species Pseudonocardia broussonetiae. Next base: position 2,579,992 of record NZ_CP053564.1, read on the forward strand.
GGCATGGCGTCGAGGCGCATCTCGTGGCGGTCGAGGCGGTTGTCGAGGTCGTCGAGGCGCTTGTGCAGGCCGCCGAGGCGGTCGTCGAGCCCGTCCATCCGGCCGGAGATGCCCTCCATGCGCCCGGCCACCCCGTCGAGCCGCCCGTCGAGCTGGGCGAACGGCTTCGCCAGCTTGTCGGGCAGCGACTCCAGCGCGCGCAGCACGGTGGCCAGCGTGGCGTCCTGCTGGTCGAGCTTCGCGACGGTCTCGTCGAGCCGCTCGGCCAGGACGCTGACCTCGGTGCGGTCGGGCAGCTCGGTCAGCCGCTTGCGCACGGTGCCGAGCGCGTCGAGCGCGGCGAGGCGGGCGTGGATCTCGTCGAGGGAGTCGAAGATCTGCTGCTGCTCGCTGTCGCGGATCTCCGCGGCGCGCACCAGCATGCCGCGCATGCGGTCGAACGACTGGATCGAGTCATTGCTCATGGCGGCGGGGAGCTTCCTCTGAGCGGGCGGGGAGCACTCAGCGTAGCGAGAGCTGTGGATCACTCGTCCGCGGCTCCCCGTTCGGAGGTGCGCTCGCTCGTTCGGAGCAGTGCGCCCGCCCGGCGGAGGCCCCGTGACGTGGTGTTCTAGCGTGCACGCGTGGCCGTACCCCTGAACCTCGAGACCGTCCGTGACGCCCCCAAGGTGCTGCTCCACGACCACCTCGACGGCGGGTTGCGCCCGGCGACCGTGGTCGACCTCGCGGAGGCGGTCGGTTACTCCGCGCTGCCGACCACCGACGTCCCCGCGCTGGGCCGCTGGTTCCTCGAGGCCGCGCACTCGGGGTCGCTGGTGCGCTACCTGGAGACCTTCGGGCACACGGTCGGCGTCATGCAGACGGCGGACGCGCTCGTCCGCGTGGCCGCCGAGTGCGCGGAGGACCTGGCCGACGACGGCGTCGTCTACGCCGAGGTGCGCTTCGCCCCCGAGCTGCACGTCGAGGCCGGTCTGGAGCTCGCGGCCGTCGTCGAGGCGGTGCTGGAGGGCTTCCGCGCCGGCGCGGCCCGGGCGGCGCAGCGCGGCCGGCGGATCCGGGTGGGCTGCCTGCTCACCGCGATGCGCCACGCCGCCCGCAGCCGCGAGATCGCCGAGCTGGCGATCCGCTACCGCGACACCGGCGTCGTCGGCTTCGACATCGCCGGCGCCGAGGCCGGCTTCCCGCCCACCCGCCACCTCGACGCGTTCGAGTACGTCCGCCAGCAGAACGGGCACTTCACGATCCACGCGGGCGAGGCGTTCGGGCTGCCCTCCATCTGGGAGGCGCTGCAGTGGTGCGGGGCCGACCGGCTCGGCCACGGCGTGCGCATCGTCGACGACATCGCCGTCGACGACGACGGCGGCGCGACGCTGGGCCGCCTCGCCGCCTACGTCCGCGACATGCGCATCCCGCTGGAGATGTGCCCGACGTCGAACCTGCACACCGGCGCGGCGCGCTCGCTGGCCGAGCACCCGATCGGCCTGCTCGCGAAGCTGCGGTTCCGGGTCACGGTCAACACCGACAACCGGCTGATGTCCGACGTGTCGATGAGCCGGGAGATGACCGCGCTGGCCGAGACGTTCGGCTACGGCTGGGCCGACCTGCAGTGGTTCACCGTCAACGCGATGAAGTCGGCGTTCATCGGGTTCGACGAGCGCCTCGCGCTGATCGACGACGTGATCAAGCCCGGGTACGCCGCGCTGCAGGCGTAGCCGTCGCGACACCCGGCCGGGTTCAGTGGACGTGCAGGCGGGCCGAGAGGTCGTCGACCAGCGCGCGGAACCGCTCGGACTCCCGGTCGAACGGGGCGCTGGGCGCCAGCCGGGTCGGGTTCGGCCGCACGACGAACGACACGAGCCAGCCCAGCGGCTGGTTCTCGGCCAGCGCCTCGGCCGGCTCGTCGTCGCCCGCCCACTCGGCGACGTCGCGGATCAGCTCGACGGCCCGCTCCAGCTGGGAGGCGTCGACGGCCAGGACGCCCTCGCCGATGTCGTCGGCCAGCCCGGTGAGGACGTAGGTGTCGAGCGGGTCGACCTCGACCTCCAGCTCGCCGACCCCGGCCCTGTCGACGACCTCGGACCAGGTGGACGCCGTGGTCAGGTCGTGGCCGTCGGCGCCGTCCTCGGCGACCCAGCGCGTCAGGGCGCGCTCGCTGCCGAAGACCTCGATCGTGCCGCCCGAGCCCAGGAACAGCGGGGCGTCGTCGATGAAGCAGCGCAGCGTCACGAACTCGCCGTCGCGGGTGGTGATCCGGATCGGGTGGATGCCGACCTCGTCCCAGAAGCCCGCGGGCGCGTCCGGGTCGACGTCGTCCTGCTCGTCCTGCTCGTCGGTGTCGTCGGCGGGCAGCAGGGCGTCGGCGGGGGCCGGCGCGGCCTCCGCGACCTCCTCCTTCCGCGCCGCCGCGAGCGCCGCCGCGTCGACGTCGGGGGTGTCGACGAGGTCGTCCAGCGCGTCGATGACGTCGTCCCAGCGCTCCGCGATGACGCCGACGAGCTGGGCCCACAGCCGCCCGCCCTCGCGCCCGACGAACGGCAGCGTGCCCTGGTGGAGCAGCCCGAACCCGGGAGCGGAGTCGAGGACCTCGGTGACGACGTCGAGCTCGCACACGTCGGCGATCGAGCGGACCATCCCGACGATCTCGTGCAGCTCGCCGATCGTCCACTGGTCGGCCTCCTCGGCCGCCAGCTCCGGGACGCCGATGACGTCGTAGGTCTGCGTCTCCTCGGGCGTCAGCTCGGCGACGGAGAGGTCGGGGACGACCGACCAGGCCGGGTGGTCGACGAGGTCGTGCTCCCGCGCGGTGCGGACGAACGCCGCCAGCTGCGCGACCTCGGGGAAGGCGAACAGCGCGTCGTCGTCACCGAGGAAGGCCTCCCACTCCTCGCCGTCCTCGCGCCACCGCGGCGCCCAGAGCGTGACGAGGTCGCCCTCGGTCAGGGAGAGCTGGATCGGGACGATGTCGCTGGCCACGGCACGGAGCCTAGGACCCGGTGCGGTCAGCGACCCACGGGGTGCCACACGGTCTTGATCTCGGTGAAGGCCCGCAGCCGGGCCGTGCCCGGTGCGCGCGCGTGGTCGGGCTCGGCGGCCGGCCGGGGCAGGACCCGCTTGACGGTGCCGGCCGCGGCGCGCTCGCACGCGACCGCGAGCTCGCCGTCGGCCCCGGCGAGGTCCAGCGCCGCGACGTCGCCGTGCGCGGCGAGCCACGGCGCGAGCTCCGCGGTGGAGCCGGTGAGGATGTTGACGACGCCGCCCGGGACGTCGGAGGTGGCGAGGACCTCGCCGAGCCCGACCGCGGGCAGCGGCCGCTCCTGGCTCGCCACCACGACGGCGGTGCAGCCGGTGGCCAGCACCGGTGCGAGGACGTCGACCAGCCCGAGCAGCGACGACGCCTGCGGCGCCAGCACGCCGACCACCCCCGTCGGCTCCGGGGCCGACCAGTTGACCAGCGGCCCCGCCACCGGGTTCACCGAGCCCAGCACGGAGGCGATCTTGTCGGTCCAGCCCGCGTACCAGACCCAGCGGTCGATCGCGGCGTCCACGACGCCGCCCGCCTGCCGCCGCGTGCCGCCCTCGGCCGCCACCACGTCGTCGACGAACTGCCCGTGGCGGGCCTGCACCATCTCCGCGACGCGGTAGAGCACCTGCCCACGGTTGTAGGCCGTGGCCCCCGACCACCCGCCGAACGCCGCCCGGGCCGCGCCCACGGCGTCGCGGACGTCCTTGCGGGAGGCCAGCGCGGCGTGCGCCAGCAGCCGGCCCTCCCGGTCGGACACCGGGTAGCTGCGCCCCGACTCCGACCGCGGGAACGCCCCGCCCACGTACAGCTTGAACGTCTTGGCGACCGGCAGGCGGCCGTCGGCGGCGGGGGAGAGGGTCACGCAGCGAGGGTACGTCCGCGCCTACCTCCAGGCGTCGACGACGTCGTCGGCCGTCCACAGCACGGCGCCGAGGTCGAGCCCCGGCTCGGTGCCCGACAGCGACACGACCACCGTCCCGGTAGCGGCGGGATCGTGTCCGGGGACCGCGGTGGCGGCGCGCCGCAGCGCGGCGAGGTCGTGCCGGTCGAACGGCGTGCCGAGCCACTTCACCGACCCCACGAACCCGATGCTCCGCGCGACCGGACCCCGGTCGGCGCCGACCAGGTCGACCTCGGGGTCGAACTGCCGGTTCCACCACCCGCCGACGACCCGCACGTCCGGGAACGGCAGGCGGCCGTCGGCGGCCGCCAGTTCGAGCGACTGACGGACCAGGGGTTCCACAGCGCGCCCGCGCCAGGACGTCCAACGGCGCCGGACGAGCTCGATCGCGGTGCCGGGCCGCCCGCGTCGGCTCAGCTCGTGGGCCTCGCGGAGCATCGCCAGGTACAGGCGCAGGCTCGGATCGGCGACGCGGTAGAGCGCGGGTCGCCCGGGCCGGACGGCCAGCGGCTCGTCGACGGCGAGGACGCGCTTGTCCGCCACGAGCCGCCCCAGCAGCGGCGACAGCGAGCCGGAGGGCACGGGCGAACGCCCGCCGCCGGCCGCGGCGGCGATCGTCGCGTGCGTGCGCTCGCCGCTCCCGACGGCTTCGAGCACCCGGCGGGCCTGGTCCGGGAGCGGGAACTCGGCGAGCAGGGACGACTCGGGCACCCCGAACACCGCGGACGCCGGGTCGTCGCACTCCTGCTCGAGGAACGCCAGGGCGGGCAGCCCGTGCGGCCAGCTCCGGAGGATGCCGGGCAGCCCGCCGGACACCAGGTGCGCGTCGACCGCGTCGGCTCCGGTGAGCCCGGTCGCCCGTCCGGTCTCGGCGACCGTCAGCGGGTCGAGGACAAGGGTGTCGGCCCGGCCGTAGAACGGCTGGTCGTGTGCGGTCAGGCGGTCCATCATGTGCACGTCGCTGCCCAGCAGGAGCAGGAGCACCGGTCGGCGCACGAGCAGGCGGTCCCACGCGTTCTGCAGGGCGCCGTCGAACAGCGGGTCCTGCTCGGCGAGCCACGGCAGCTCGTCGAGCACGACGATCGTCGGCCGGTCGGGCAGAGCCGTGGCGAGCGCGCGGAACGCGTCGGGCCAGCCCCCGGCCGCGGCGGGCTGGAGCTCGGGGTCGGCGCCGATCCCCGAGCTCCGCAGGTCGGCCAGGAACTGGGTCACGGCCTCGACGGGCGACGCCCCCTTGATCGCGGCGCTGAACACGTACGGGACCCCGGCGCGGTCGCAGAACTCCTGCACGAGCCGGGACTTGCCCACCTGCCGACGTCCGCGCAGCGTCAGGGCAGCACCCGCTCCCGTCGTCCGCACGCGGTCGAGCCGCTTGGCCAGCAGGCCCAGCTCCCGCTGCCGCCCGACGAACCGGCTCGCCATCGCCCACCTCGCTCGCGTCTACGTAGATGATAGCTACATAGATGGGCGGCAGGCGGATCAGGCGTCGAGGTAGGCCTCCAGGCCGATCCGGCCGCCCTCCCGGCCGAAGCCGGACTCCCGGTAGCCGCCGAAGGGGGACGTCGGGTCGAAGCGGTTGAAGGTGTTGGTCCACACCACCCCGGCGCGCAGGCGCTGCGCCGTCCACATCGCCTTCGCGCCCTTCTCGGTCCAGATCCCCGCCGACAGACCGTAGGGCGTGTTGTTCGCCTTGGCCACGGCCTCCTCCGGCGTGCGGAACGTCAGCACCGACAGCACCGGCCCGAAGATCTCCTCGCGCGCCACCCGCATCGTCTGCTCGACGCCCGAGAACACCGTCGGCGGGAAGAACAGGCCGCGCTCGGGGAGCGGGCAGGAGCTGGTCCAGCGCTGGGCGCCCTCGGCGTCGCCCGCGGCGGCGAGGTCGACGATCCGGTCGAGCTGGGCGCGCGAGTTGATCGCGCCGACGTCGGTGTTCTTGTCCAGCGGGTCGCCCACCCGCAGCGTCTCGATCCGCCGCAGCAGCAGCTCGGAGAACTCCTCGGCGATCGACTCCTGCACCAGCAGCCGCGATCCCGCGCAGCAGACGTGGCCCTGGTTGAAGAAGATCCCGTCGACGACGCCCTCGACGGCCTGGTCGATCGGCGCGTCGTCGTAGACGATGTTCGCCGCCTTGCCGCCGAGCTCCAGGGTGAGCCGGCGGCCGGTGCCCGCCAGGCGCTGCTGGATCTGCTTGCCGACGTCGGTGGAGCCGGTGAACGCGACCTTGTCGAGCCCCTCGTGCCCGACCAGCGCCGCGCCGACGTCCCCGGCGCCGGGCAGCACGTTGAGCACGCCCGCGGGCAGCCCGGCCTCGGCGGCGATCTCGGCGAGCACGAGCGCGGTGAGCGGCGTGGTCTCGGCGGGCTTGAGGACGACCGTGTTGCCGCACGCCAGCGCGGGCGCGATCTTCCAGGTGGCCATGAGCAGCGGGAAGTTCCACGGGATCACCGCCCCGACGACGCCGACGGGTCGCGGGTCGGGCCCGAGGCCCGCGTAGCCGAGCTTGTCGGCCCAGCCCGCGTGGTGGAACAGGTGCGCCGACGCGGTGGGCACGTCGATGTCGCGGGACTCGCGGATCGGCTTGCCGTTGTCGAGGGTCTCCAGGACGGCGAGCTCGCGGCTGCGCTCGGCGACGATCCGCGCGATGCGGAACAGGTACTTGGCGCGCTCGGCGCCCCGCATCGGGCCCCACGTCGTCTCCTGCGCCCGGCGGGCGGCCGCCACGGCGGTGTCGACGTCCTGCGCGGACGCGGTGCCGACCTCCGCCAGCACCTCCTCCGTGGCCGGGTTGACGGTCTTCAGCGGCTCGCCCCCGCCGTCGACGAACGCGCCGTCGACGAAGGGCCGGTAGCTCGGCCGCAGCTGCGCGAGCGCGGCGGACTCCGGTGCGGGCGAGTACTCCCAGGTGGCCATCAGGCGTTCCCGATCCGGTCGGTGCTCTCGTAGTGGCCCAGCGCCTGGGTGCGGCGCTGGCGCAGCAGGTCGCCCAGCAGCGACGACGCCCCGAACCGGAACAGCTCCGGCGTCAGCCACTCCGGGCCGGCGACCTCGTGCACGGCCACCAGGTGCTTCACGGCGTCCTTCGCGGTGCGGATGCCGCCCGCGGCCTTGACCCCGCGCCGCTCGCCGGTGGCGCGGTGCCAGTCGCGCACGGACTGCAGCAGCACCTGCACGACGGGCAGCGTCGCGGCGGGGGAGATCTTGCCCGTGGAGGTCTTGACGACGTCGGCGCCCGCGAGCAGCGCGAGCCACGCCGCGCGGCGGACGTCGTCGTACCCGGCCAGCTCGCCGGTCTCCAGGATGACCTTGAGGTGCGCCCGGGAGGAGTCGTCACTGCCGCAGGCCGCCCTCACGGCCACGATCTCGTCGAACACCTGGCCGTAGCGCCCGCTGAGCCACGCCCCGCGGTCGATCACCATGTCGATCTCGGACGCGCCCGCGTCGACGGCCAGCGCCGTGTCGGCCAGCTTCACCGCGCGCGAGGAGCGGCCGGACGGGAACGCGGTGGCGACCGCGGCGACCGTGACGCCGGACCCCCGCAGCGCCTCGACCGCGACGCCCGCGAGGTCGGGGTACACGCAGACGGCCGCCACGGGCGGGACGTCGGGGTGCCCGGGGTCGGGACGGCGGGCCTGCGCGCACAGGGAGCGGACCTTGCCGGGGGTGTCGGAGCCCTCCAGCGTCGTCAGGTCGATCATCGAGATCGCCGTGTCGAGCGCCTGGAGCTTGGACTCCTTCTTGATGCTGCGGGTGGCCAGCGCGGCCGAGCGCCGCTCGAGGCCGACCTGGTCGACGCCGGGCAGCCCGTGCAGGAACCGGCGCAGTGAGGCGTCGTCGCGCACGGCGTCGGTGAGCTCCGCTGCGCGCGACCCGGTGCGTGGGGCCGGAACGGTCGTCGTCACGGAGCCACTGTAGGCCGGGATCCCCCGCGCGCGTCCCGGATGTGCCGCGCCCGCCGCGCGGGAGGGGCGGCGGGCGCGGAGCATGTCCGGTGCGGAGCGGTGGAACGGATGGAGCTGGATCGAGCTGTGGAACGGATGGAGCGTCGAGCGGGTCGAGCCGTGGATCAGGTCGAGCTGTGCAGACGGACGACGCCCACCGTGACGTCCTCCAGACCGCCGCGGTCGAAGTCGCGGCGGAGCTGGTCGGCCTTGATGGTCGCCGTCAGTCCGTCGAACGGCCCGTGGGCGTCGACCTCCCCGGTCTGGGGGTCGACGGCCAGCACTACGTATCCGTCGCACTGCGTGAGCTTCTCGGCCGCTGCGACCAGCGTCGCCTCGTCGGAAGTCGTGTTCTCCGGCACCGGATCACCTCCTAGTCATCTAGTACAGCGTCGGAAGGGCCTCCGGCGTGACAGTCTTTCGGTCGGACCACCCGTTCGGGTCAGGGTGAACCTCGAAGTCGATCACTGATCGTGCCGGAACCGGGACGGTGGGCGCATGAACGGGGCGGCACGCACCGTCAACGTGACGATCCTGGTACTCCTCGTGACCGTCACGGCGACCGGCGTGCTCGCGTTCGCCGTCGGGACGCCCGGTCCGGCGAGCTGGGTCGTCGGCGTCCACGGAGCGTCGGGTCTGGGGCTGCTGCTGCTCGTCCCGGCGAAGTCCCGCATCGCCCGGCGGGGGCTGCGGCGGCCGGGGCGGTCGCGGAAGGTGATGGGCCTCGCCCTGGCGGTGCTCGCCGTGCTGGCGGTGGTCAGCGGGCTGCTGCACGCGCTGTGGGGCTGGGCGCCGGTCGTGCTCGGGCTGCTGCCGATGCAGGTCCACGTGGGGGCGGCGGTCGGGGCGGCCGTGCTGGCCGGGGCGCACGTGCTGGTCCACCACCGGGGGCGGGGCGGGCGGTGGCGGTCGCTGGTGCGGCGCACCGACGTCGACCGCCGCCGCGCCCTGCTCGGCACCGGGGTCGTCGCGGGGTCGGCGCTGCTGTGGCTCGTGGCGCCGGGGCGGGAGCGGCGGGAGACCGGGTCGCACGCGATCGCCGACGCGGCGGCGGTGCCCGTCACGCAGTGGATGTTCGACCCGGTGCCGCGGCTGCCGGTGCGGCCGCTGCGGGTCCCGGGCGGTGAGGTCGACCTCGCCGCGCTCCCGACGACCACCGTGCGCGCGGTGCTCGACTGCACCGGCGGCTGGTACAGCGAGCAGGAGTGGCGGGGCGTGCGCGTGGCCGACCTGGGGCTGCCCGCGGGCGCGTCGGTCGACGTCGTCTCGGCCACCGGCTACCGCCGCCGCTTCCCCGCGGGCGAGGCCGGCTCGCTGCTGCTGGCCACGCACCTGGCCGGGCGGCCGCTCACGGCCCGGGCACGGGGCGCCGGTGCGGCTCGTCGCGCCCGGGCGGCGCGGGTTCTGGTGGGTGAAGTGGGTGGTGGCGGTCGAGGTCGTCGACGAGCCGTGGTGGTGGCAGCCCCCGTTCCCGCTGCAGTGAGCCCGGCCGTCACAGCGTCCGGTGCATCACCGTCAGCCCGACGTAGCCGTGCTCGGGGTGGTGGAACGCCTCCGGCACCACGCCGACCGTCGCGAAGCCCAGCGCGTGCCACAGGGCCACGGCGCGGGTGTTCGTCTCGACCACGGCGTTGAACTGCATGGCGCGGTAGCCCTGCGCCGTCGCCCAGGCGACCACGTGCTCGCCCAGCGCGCGGCCCGTGCCGCGGCGCCCGTGCGCCGGGTCGACCATGAAGCTCGCGGTGGCGACGTGCGAGCCCGGGCCGAGCTGGTTGGGGCCCGCCTTGGCGCTGCCGAGCACGGTGCCGTCGTCGTCGACGGCCACGAACGCGACGGCGGGCGGCCCGGGCATCCAGATGGAGCGGGCGTGCTCCTCGGTGATGTCGCGGGGGTAGGTGTAGGTCTCGCCCGCGGCGGCGATCGCGCGCAGGAAGGGCCAGATCGCGGCCCAGTCGTCGGGGGTGGCGTCACGGATCAGCACGGGTGCCAGGATCGTCGTCATGCGCACCCTCCGCACACCCGACGCGCGGTTCGCCGACCTCCCCGGCTTCCCGCAGCCGCCCCGCTACGCCGACGTGCCCGACGGCGACGGCGGCAGCCTGCGGATGGCGTGGGTGGAGGACGGCCCGGCCGACGGCCCCGTCGTGCTGCTGCTGCACGGCGAGCCGAGCTGGTCGTTCCTGCACCGCACGATGATCCCGGTGCTGGCCGGGGCGGGGATGCGGGTCGTGGCGCCGGACCTCGTCGGCTTCGGCCGCTCCGACAAGCCCGCCGAGATCGCCGACCACAGCTACGCCCGGCACGTCGAGTGGGTCCGCGCGCTCGTGTTCGACGTCCTCGACCTGCGCTCCGTCACGCTCGTCGGCCAGGACTGGGGAGGGCTGATCGGGCTGCGGCTCGTCGCCGAACACACCGAGCGCTTCGCCCGCGTCGTCGCCGCCAACACCGGCCTGCCCACCGGCGACGTCGACATGCCCCCGGTGTGGTGGGAGTTCCGCCGCGCGGTGGAGAAGGCCGAGGTGCTCGACGTGGCGCGGCTCGTGCAGTCGGGCTGCCGCACGCGGTTCACCCCCGAGGTGCGCGCCGCCTACGACGCCCCGTTCCCCGACGAGTCCTACAAGGCGGGGCCCCGCGCCATGCCGCTGCTCGTCCCGACCCGCCCCGACGACCCGTCGACGGCGGCCAACCGCGCCGCCTGGGACGTGCTGCGCGGCCTGGACCTGCCGTTCCTCTGCGCGTTCAGCGACGGCGACCCGATCACCGCGGCGATGGGGCCGGTCCTGCGCGCGGAGGTGCCGGGTGCGGCCGGGCACGAGCACCCGACGATCACCGGCGCGGGGCACTTCCTGCAGGAGGACGCCGGGCCGGAGCTGGCCGCGGCGGTGGCGCGGTTCGTCGGGGTGTCCGGCTAGCCTCCGGCCATGGATGTCCGCGTCGTCGACCACCCGCTGGCCCGGGCCCGCCTCTCCACCATGCGGGACGCGCGCACCGACAACGCGACGTTCCGGGCGGCCCTGCGCGACCTCACGCTCATGCTGATCTACGAGGCCACGCGCGACGCCCCGGTGGCCACCGCGCCGCTGCACACCCCGGTCGCCCGCACCACCGGCTACCGCCTGGCCAACCCGCCGCTGCTGGTTCCGGTGCTGCGCGCCGGGCTCGGGATGGTCGACGCCGCGCAGGCGCTGATGCCCGAGGCCCAGATGGGCTTCGTGGGCCTGGCGCGCGACGAGAAGACGCACCTGCCGGTGCCCTACATGGAGTCGCTGCCCGAGTCGCTCGACGGGCGTCCGGTGTTCGTGCTCGACCCGATGCTCGCCACCGGCGGCTCGATGGAGCACACGATCCGGATGCTCACCGAGCGCGGCGCCTCCGACGTCACCGCGATCTGCGTGCTGGCGGCGCCGGAGGGCGTGGCGCACCTGGAGGGCAGCGGGCTGCCGGTCCGGGTCGTCACCGCCAGCATCGACGAGCGGCTCAACGACTCCGCGTTCATCGTCCCGGGCCTGGGCGACGCCGGCGACCGTCAGTTCGGCGCCGTCCCGTAGCCCGGGGCGCGCCAGCCGTCGAGCATGGCCCGCAGGGCGCCGGTCACGTCGGCGGCGGGGGCGAGGCCGTGCAGCTCCAGGTCGACGAGCCCGTGCACGAGCGCCTGCACCGCGAGCGCCACGGCCGACGGGTCGGCTTCCGGGCGCAGCGCGCCGGCGGTCGTGGCGCGGCGGACGGCGTCGGCGAAGGGCCGCAGCGCCTGCGCTGCGGGCGGGGCGGCGGAGAGCACCTCGTAGACGCGCGGGTCGTCCAGCGCGGCGTCGCGGTAGGCCAGGGCCAGGCGGCGCAGGTGCTCCAGCGGGTCGGTGCCGGCGTCGGTCGTGGCGTCGACGGCGTCGAGGCGGCCGGTGAGGCGGTGCACCGCGCGGTCGAGCAGGACGTCGAGCAGCGCGGGCTTGCCGCCGAACAGCGAGTAGACGGCCGTCGTGGAGGTGCCGCAGTCCTGCGCGAGGGTGCGCAGGCTCAGCGCGTCGGTGCCGCCGTCGGACAGCAGGGCTCCCGCGCGGTCGAGCAGGCGCTCGCGCAGCGCCGCGTCGTGCACCTTCGGACGGGGCATCGCGGCACCCTAGCCCCGGTGGGTGTCATCCGCCGTTCATGATCGTGGCGGCGAGGGTGCCGCCGAGCTCCGCGCAGGCGTCGAGGTCGGCGCGGGTCGGGGCGCCGCTGACGGTCACGTGCGCGGCCGCCTGCGTCCAGCCCAGCCCGCCCGTGACGCCCTCGACCGACCGCACCGCGCCCTCGACGCCGAGGTTGCCGTGGACGTAGAGGCCGAAGGGCAGGCCGCGGGTGTCGTCGGCGCAGACGTAGTAGACGGTGTCGAAGAAGTGCTTGAGCGCGCCCGACATGTAGCCGATGTTGGCGGGCGTGCCGAGGACGACGGCGTCGGCGGCGAGCAGGTCGGACGCGGTGGCGGCGAGCGCGGCGCGCCGCACGACGTCGACGCCGGTGATCTCCGGGTCCCGCGCGCCGCGCAGCACGGCGTCGAGCAGCTCCGCCGTCGCGGGGGAGGGCGTGTGGTGCACGACGAGCAGCGTGCTCATGCGCCCAGCAGTTCCGTGACGGTGGCGGCGAGCGCGTCGAGGCGCTCCTGGGCGCGGGCGCGGTCGCCGTGCTCGACGACCTCCAGGTAGGCCTTCAGCTTCGGCTCCGTGCCGGACGGGCGGATGACGAGCCGCTCGCCCTCGCGGCGCAGCACGAGCACGTCGGGGGCGGGACGGGTGACGGCCCAGCCCTGCGGCGGGGCGTCGCGCAGGCGGGCCACGGCGGCGTCGCGGGGGCCGGGTTCCATGCGCACCGAGATGCCGCGGGTGAGGTGGACGCCGTGCTCGGCCGACAGCGCGTCGAGCCGGTCGGGCAGGCCCTTGCCGTCGGCCTTGAGCGTGGCCGCCAGGTCGCAGGCGACGGTGGCCGCCGCGATCCCGTCCTTGTCGTTGACGGCGCCCGGGTCGACGCAGTAGCCCAGCGCCTCCTCGTAGCCGTAGACCAGGCCGGGGCCGCCGCGGACGATCCACTTGAAGCCGGTCAGCGTCTCGGCGAAGCGCGCGCCGTGCGCCTGCGCGACCGACCGCAGCATCGACGACGAGACGACCGTCGTGGCGACGAGCGGGTCGTCGTACGAGCCGGTGCGCAGCAGGTGGTCGCCGAGCAGGACGCCGGTCTCGTCGCCGGTGAGCATGCGCCAGCCCGCCCGCCCGCCGGAGGCGGACTCGGCGGTGGGGACGCCCAGCGCGCAGCGGTCGGCGTCCGGGTCCAGGGCGATCGCCAGGTCGGCGCCGACCTCCGCGGCGAGCGCGAGCAGCGCGTCGGTGGCGCCGGGCTCCTCGGGGTTGGGGAACACGACCGTCGGGAAGTCGGGGTCGGGCGCGGCCTGCGACGCCACGACGTGCACGTCGGTGAAGCCCGCCCGGTGCAGCGCGTGCACCGCGACGGCGCCGCCGACGCCGTGCATCGGGGTGAGCGCGACGCGCAGGGTGCGGGCGGTGCCGCGGGGCAGGCGGGCGACGCGGTCCAGGTAGGACCCGGTGACGTCGACCTCGGACACGTCGCCGCCGGTCGGTACGGACACCGCCGCGGGTGCGGCCGTGATCGCCGCCTCGATCTCGGCGTCGGACGGGGGCGCGAGCTGCGCGCCGTCGGCGAGGTAGACCTTGTAGCCGTTGTCGGCGGGCGGGTTGTGCGACGCCGTGATCTGCACACCGGCGACGGCCCCCAGCTCGCGGACGGCGAAGGCGAGCACGGGCGTCGGCAGGGGGCCGGGGAGCGTGCGGGCGGCGAACCCGGCGCCGGCGAGCACCTCGGCCGCGGCGGCGGCGAAGGCCTCCGACCCGTGCCGGGCGTCGCGCCCGACCACGACCGTGCCGCGGACGCCGTCGCGCGCGAGCCAGGCCGCGAGCCCGGCCGTGGCGCGGCGCACCACGGCGACGTTCATCCCGGCCGGCCCGGCCCGGACCGGCCCCCGCAGCCCCGCCGTGCCGAAGCGCAGCATCCCGGACATCCGGTCGGCGAGCTCGTCGTCGGGGCCGCCCGCCATGACGTCGGCGAGGAGGCGCTGGAGCTCGGCGCGGGTGGCGGGGTCGGGGTCGTCGGCGATCCAGCGCAGGGCGGCGTCGCGCAGGTGCGGCTTCACCGACCCACCCCCCGTGAGTGGCTACGAGTGCTGGAGCACTCGTATCCACTCACGGCTGCCGCAGGTGCACTCATGATCGCGCGACGAGCTCGCGCAGCAGCCCGCCCATCCGCCCGGCCGCCGCGGCTCCCGCCTCCAGCACCTCGTGGTGGTCCAGCGGCTGGCCGGTGAGCCCGGCGGCCAGGTTGGTCACCAGCGACAGCCCGAACACCTCGACGCCCAGCGCGCGCGCCGCGATCGCCTCGAGAACCGTCGACATCCCGACGAGGTCGGCGCCCAGCCCGCGGTACATCCGGATCTCGGCGGGCGTCTCGAAGTGCGGGCCGGTCAGTCCGGCGTAGACGCCCTCGGCGAGCGTCGGGTCGATCTCGCGCGCGAGCGCGCGCAGGCGGGGGGAGTAGAGGTCGGTGAGGTCGACGAACTGCGCACCCCGCAGCGGCGACGTCGCCGTCACGTTGAGGTGGTCGGAGATCAGGACCGGGTCGCCGACGCTCATGCCCTCGCGGATGCCGCCGGCCGCGTTCGTCAGGACGACGGTGGTGCAGCCCGCGGCCGCGGCCGTGCGGACGCCGTGCACGACCGGGTCGACGCCGTGGCCCTCGTAGAGGTGCGTGCGCCCGAGCAGCACCAGCACGCGGCGCTCACCGACCCGCACCGAGCGCACCGTGCCGCCGTGGCCGGCGACGGTGGGGGCGAGGAAGCCGGGGAGGTCGGCCATCGGGACCTCGTGGTCGGCCTCGCCGATCAGGTCGGCCGCCGGGCGCCAGCCCGACCCCAGCACCACGGCGACGTCGTGGGTGGCCACGCCGGTGGCCTCGGCCAGTGCGGCGGCCGCTGCGCTCTCGAGCTCGCTCATGCCCGCAGCCTACGGAACGGACGATCAGGCCCCGGCAGCGGCGAAACCGGCCATGAGCACGTCGAACAGGGCCTGCGCGGTGCCCTCTCCGCGCTCGCCGGGGACGGTGAGCCGGGCCACCCAGACGGCGTCGCCGTCGGCCGGGACGAGGGCGAGCCAGGTGGCGCGCTGCTGGCCGTCGCGGTCGGTGCGGTAGGTCAGGCGGTCGTCGGCGAGCTCCGAGCGATCGAGTACGTCGACGCCGAGCCGGTCGGTCGTGAGCCCGGCCAGCGCGGCGTCGCGCGACTCCGCGCGCTCCACCGTGAACTCCTCGGTGCCGTCGGGGCTGATGAAGGACGCGGCCCGCGAGCCGTCGAGGCGCTCGTGGTCGAACTGCGTCCAGCCGGCCGGGACGTCGGCGTCGAAGCCCAGGGGGTCGAGGTGCGAGACCAGCTCGGTGCCGGCGGACGTCACCGTGACCGTGTCGAACGGCGACTGCCCGCCGATCATCCGCGTGATGGCCCAGCCCGCGGCCGCGCCGAGCAGCACCACCAGCGCACCGGCGATGACGAGCGCCACGGACTGCAGCGTCGAGGTCGGCTCTGCGAACGACCGGGCCGCCGCCAGGGGCTGCGCGCGCGGCCGGGGCGGGCGCTGCGGGCCGCGGTCGGGGCGCAGCGTGTCGGGCCGCAGCGGGTCCGGGCGCGGGGGCATCGGCACGTCGGGCCGCAGCGCCCCCGGCCGCCCGGGCGGCGGGCCCGGCAGCGGACCGGGGTCGGCGGCGAGCAGCGCGGGCTGCGAGGGCGGCCGGGCCTCCATCGACGCCGAGCTGCGCGAGGGCTCGGGGTGCTCGGCGGGAGGCGGGAGGTCGAGCGGGGGCGTGACGAACGCGGCGAGCGTCGGGGCGTCGGGGGAGCCGGGGTAGAGGGGGTCGTCGGGGTCGGAGATGAGCGGCCGCAGCCGGATGCGCACCTCGTCGAGCGGCATGCGGGCCGACGGCTCCTTCACCATCAGCGCCGCGATGACCTCCGACACCGGCCCGCCGGCGCGGCTGCGCGGCACGTCGCCGTCGACGACCTCGGTGATGGTCTGCACCGGGTCGCCGCCGACGTCGTAGGGCGGGCGGCCCTCGACCGCGGCGAACAGCGTGGCGCCCAGGCCCCACAGGTCGGCGGCGGGCGTCACGGGCTGGCCGGCCGCGACCTCCGGTGCGATGTAGGCGGGCGAGCCGAGCACGAGGCCGACGCTCGTCATCGGGGCGTCGGCGATGTTGCGGGCGATGCCGAAGTCGGTGAGCTTGACGCGCCCGTCGTCGGCGACGAGGACGTTGCCCGGCTTGACGTCACGGTGCGTGATGCCCGCGCGGTGCGCGGCCCGCAGACCCCCCGCAGTGGCGTAACCCACGACCGCCGCCTGCGCGACGGACAGCGCCCCGTGGTCGGAGATCATCTCCGCGAGGTTGCGGGAGGGCACCAGCTCCAGCACGACGACGGGCTCGCCGTCGGCCTCGACCACGTCGAACACGGTGATGACGTTGGGGTGCGACAGCCCGCCGACGGCCCGCGCCTCGCGCAGGATCCGCTCGCGCATGTCGAGGGCCTCCTGGTCGCCGACGCCGATCGGGACCCGCAGCTCCTTGACGGCGACGCGACGGCGCAGGACCTCGTCGTACCCGGCCCAGACGGTGCCCATGGCGCCGCTGCCGATCTTGCCGGACAGCAGGTACCGGCCGCCGATGCGGCGCTGTCCGTCCTGCGGCGTCGTCACCTGCCCATTCTGGCCCGCACGTATCTTCCGGGCACAGACGGGTATCCCTCAGGGCATGCTCTCCACAGCCGCCGCCGCGATGAGACGAACGGCGAAAAGTTCCGCTCGTCGCTCGTGTCGATCACCACTCGTCGCGCGGGGTACGGCCGTCCGCAGCACATCGGCGACCCCTCGGCGAGCGTTTCCCTACGTGAACGATTTGCTCTTGGTCTACCGCCGTCCGGGTGAGCACCATGGTCCGATGCAGGACAGAGCAGAGATGCACGTCCGGAGCGGGGGCGTGCGGTGACCTTGCTGGAATCGTCCCCGGTCATGCCGGCCGCCCCCGCGGTGGTCGACCTCGGCGCGGGCTCCGGGCCCGCCTGGCTCGACGGCTGGCTCGCCGCCCACGCCGACGACGTCGTCCGTTGGCGACGCGCCCTGCACTCGGTACCCGAGCTCGGCCGCGCCGAGCACCGCACCACGGCGCTGGTCTCCCAGCTGCTCCTCGCCGCCGGCCTCGAGCCGCGCACGCTCCCCGGCGGCACCGGCCTGGTCTGCGACATCGGCTACGGCGACCGCTGCGTCGCGCTGCGCGCCGACCTCGACGCCCTGCCTCTGCAGGAGGACACCGGGCTCCCGTTCGCGTCCACCGTCGACGGGGTGATGCACGCCTGCGGGCACGACGCGCACACCGCCGTCGTCCTCGGGGCGGGGCTGGCACTGGCGTCCGCGCCGAACCTGCCCGGCCGCGTCCGGCTGGTGTTCCAGCCGGCCGAGGAGGTGCAGCCCGGCGGCGCGCTCGACATGGTCGCCGACGGTGCGATGGGGGGCGTGCAGCGGATCTTCGCGCTGCACTGCGACCCGCGCCTGGAGGTCGGCAAGCTCGGCACGCGCGTCGGGCCGATCACGTCGGCCTGCGACCTGCTGGAGATCCGGCTGACCTCGCCCGGCGGGCACACCGCCCGCCCGCACCTCACGGCCGACCTCGTCGAGGCGCTCGGGCTGCTGATCACCCAGCTCCCGCTGCTGCTCGGCCGCCAGGTCGACCCCCGCTCGGGCACCGTCCTGGTGTGGGGCGCGGTGCAGGCCGGCGAGGCCGCCAACGCGATCCCGCAGCACGGCCTGCTGCGCGGCACGCTGCGCACCGCCGACCACGCCACGTGGAACGAGCTCGAGGAGAAGGTCCGCTCGCTGGTGGCCGCGGTGCTCGCCCCCACCGGGGTCGGCTACGTCCTCGACCACGTCCGCGGCGTGCCGCCGGTGGTCAACGAGGCCTCGAGCAGCACGATGCTGTCCGACGCCGCCACCGCGGTGCTGGGTCCGGACGCGTCGGTCGGCACCGAGCAGTCGAGCGGGGGCGAGGACTTCGCCTGGTACCTCGAGCACGTGCCGGGCGCCATGGCCCGGCTCGGGGTGTGGCCGGGTCACGGCCCGATGCGCGACATCCACCAGCCCACGTTCGACCTCGACGAGCGCGCCCTCCCCTTCGGCGTGCGGATCCTGGCGAACGCGGCGCTGAGCGCGCTGACGACCCCCCAGCCCTAGAAGGCCCACTGAGTTTGCCGGGGCGCCCGGCGAGTTTGCCGTCCACCCCGCGCGAGTTTGCCGCTGGCGTCCGGCGAGTTTGCCCGGGCGCCCGGTGAGTTCGCCGCTGAGCCGCGCGAGTTTGCCGGCAGTGCTCGGCGAGTTCGCCGCCGGCGCTCGCTTGGTTGTCCACATGCGTCTGCGTCGGTCCACAGATCTCAACTCGTCGCGGCGACGGCGTCGATCGGCCCCATCGTCATGGGCATGGACATCCCGATCCCCGGCCTCCACGGTGCCTACCGCCGGCGCGACCTGATCGCCGCCGCCGGGCGGCGGTCTGCCGACGAGCTCGTGCGCGCCGGCGTGCTGCGTCCCCTGTGGACGGCTCTCGTCGAGTCGCCCCGGTTCCTCGACCCCTGCACGCGCGGCGGGGCCGCCCTGCTCGCGACCGGCGACCGCTCGGTGCTCGTCGACGCCACCGCCGCCCATCTCCACGGCTGCCGCTCCGTCGACGTCGCGAGCACCCACGTCCGCATCCCGTACGGCCGTGAGTTCCGAAGTCGGCCGGGTCTGACCGTCCACCACGGCCGGTGGCCGGACGACGACGTCGAGGACCTCGACGGGCTCCGCGTGCTGGCGCTGGACCACGTCGTCGCCGACCTGCTCTGCACACCGGACGGGCTGGCCGCACTCGCTGTCACCGACGAGGCGCTACGACTGGCGCGACCCCATCAGGAGCAGCTGCGATCGGCGATCGGGACACGGCTGCGGCACCGGGCCGACCCGCGCGGCTCCGCTCGCGGTGCCGTCCTCCTCGGGCTGGCCTCCGCGGAGGCGGAGTCCCCACCGGAGAGCTGGATCCGCTACCGCCTGCTGGAGGACGGCTTCCCGATCCCGGAGGTCAACTGGCAGATCCTGCAGGATGGCCGTGAGATCTTCCGCATCGACCTGGCCTGGCCGCAGCAGCGCATCGCGTTCGAGTACGACGGCTACGAGCCTCACCTCGGACGTGCCGAGCAGGACGCGGCGCGCCAGGAGGAGCTGGAGCGCCGCGGGTGGATCGTCGTGCGCGCCGGCAAGGAGGACCTCCGGAGCATGATGCGGGTCCGTGCCGAGCTCAGGGCGGCGTTCGCCCGGCGTGGCTACACGTGGTGAGCCACGCCGGGCGTGATCGGCACACTCGCCGGGGCTTCCGGCAAACTCGCCGGACCCGGGCGGCAAACTCGCCGGGCTCGATCCGCAAACTCGCCGGGTTCGTCGGCAAACTCGCCGGGCTCGATCCGCAAACTCGCCGGGTTCGTCGGCAAACTCGCCGGGCTCGATCCGCAAACTCGCCGGGTTCGTCGGCAAACTCGCGGGGTTTCCGGTCAGGGGCGGGGGGCTCCCACCGGCAGCCCCAGGAACGTCGTGCTCTCGTGGCACACCGTCCCGCAGGCCTTGTCCGTCGTGCAGCACAGCGAGCAGAGGCGGGCGCTGTGGAAGCTGCAGTCGACCATGTCCGGGCGCTCGTAGGCCAGGCCGCAGACGGCGCAGTCCAGGGTCGTCGTCGCCGGCGTGCCGTCGGCGGTGAACCGGGGCTCGGGCTGCAGGTCGGGCCGCTTGAGGTAGTACTTCCCCTTCGTCGCCACGGCCAGCAGCGGGGTGAGCACGATCGCCAGGCCCAGGGCGAGGAACGGGGACCAGGCGCGGGCCCCGTCACCGAACGCCCCGAAGAACGCCGCGAACGAGACGCCCGTCGCCACCAGGAACGACCCGACGCCCACCGGGTTGACCGCGTACAGGTAGGCCCGCCGGAACTCCGGCTCCTTCGGCGAGATCCCCAGCAGGTACTTGTTGATCGCGATGTCGGCGGCCACCGTCGTGACCCAGGCGATGGCGCAGTTGGCGTAGAAGCCGAGCAGGTAGTTCAGCGAGGCGAACATGTTCGCCTCCATCAGCACCAGCGCGAACGCCAGGTTGACGAACACGAACACGATCCGCCGCGGGTAGCGCTTCGTGACGCGGGTGAACGAGTTGGTCCAGGCCAGGGAGCCGGAGTACGCGTTCGTCGCGTTGATCTTGATCTGGCTGATCACGACGAGGACGACGGCGAGCAGCACGGCCAGCCACCCGGGGACGATCTCGGAGAACGTCGCGTTGAACTGCTGCACCGGCTCGACGGCCGCCACCTCGCCGAGCTGCCCGACGATGTACACGGCCAGGAACGCGCCGGCGGCCTGCTTGAGCCCGCCCAGGAGCACCCAGCCCGGCCCGGCTGCGACGACGGCGGTCCACCACGCGCGCTTGTTCGCCTCGGTCTTGGCGGGCATGAAGCGCAGGTAGTCGACCTGCTCGCCGATCTGCGCCATCAGCGACAGCGCGACGCCGGCGCCCAGCCCGATCGCGGTGAGGCTGATCCCGCCGCCCTCGCTGCCCTCGTAGGCCAGCCACGTGCCCACCGACGCCGGGTCGGCGATCACCAGGTAGACGAACGGGCCGACCATGAGGACCAGCCACAGCGGCGTCGTCCACACCTGCATCGTGCTGAGCGCGGACATCCCGAAGATCACGATCGGGATGATGATGAGCGTCGAGAGCAGGTAGCCGAGCCAGAGCGGGATGCCCAGCCCCAGCAGCAGCCCCTGCGCCATGATCGAGCCCTCGAGGGCGAAGAAGATGAACGTGAACGTCGCGAAGATGACGTTGGTGAGCACCGAGCCGTAGTAGCCGAACCCGGAGCCGCGGCTGACGAGGTCGAGATCGATGTTGTACCGGGCGCCGTAGTAGGCCAGCGGCAGCCCGGTCGTGAAGATGACGACGACGCCGACGAGGATCGCGATGAGCGCGTTCCCGGTGCCGTAGGTGAGGCCGATGCTGCCGCCGATGGCGAAGTCGGCGAGGTAGGCGATGCCGCCGAGCGCGGTCGTCGCGACGACGCCGGGCGTCCACTTGCGGTAGGTGCTCGGCGCGTACCGGAGGGTGTAGTCCTCCAGCGTCTCGTTCGTCGCGGCCGTCGGCGGGGCCGCGCCGGTCGTCGTCGCGGTCGTCTCTTCGATGCTCATCGCTCACGCCTCCGGGGGCACGGTGGTGGTCCGGGGGCGGCGTCGACCCCGTGCCCGGAAGGGAACAGGGGAGCGCTAAGCACCGGCCAAGTGATCGCCGCGGCGCAGGGCCAGCGCGACGCGCCGCAGCTCCGAGCCGATCGCGGCGGGCGGCCCGTCGCGCCGGCACAGCTCGGCCATCGCCGTGGCCCCGAACGTCGCCCCGAGCGCCCCCAGCGTGTGCGCGGCCCGTCGCGCGTCGGCCGGGTCGTCGCCGACCAGGGCGTCGAGCAGGGGAGGGGCCTCGTCGAGGAAGTCCTCGACCAGGCCCGACAGGGCGTCCGGGTCGTCGCCGACCAGCTCGCGCAGCGCGGCCAGGGCCCCCCGGTCGAGCACCGGGGGCGCGCAGCCGCGCAGGGCCCGGGCGAGCTCCGCGGGCTGCAGCGGCTTGGTCATGTGGTCGTCCATCCCCGCGGCGAGGCACGCGTCGCGGTCGCCGGGGGAGGCGTCGGCGGTGACGGCGACGATGCGCGGCCCCCGCGCCCCGAGCAGCGCGCGGATCCGCCGGGCGGCCGTGACGCCGTCGACGTCGGGCATGCGCACGTCCATCAGCACGACGTCGTACTCGCGCCGCTGCACCGCGGCCACCGCCTCCGCCCCGTCGCTGACGACGTCGGCGCGCTGTCCCAGCTTCGCGAGCTGGAGCAGCACGAGCCGCTGGTTCACCGGGTGGTCCTCGGCGACGAGGATCCGCAGCGGCCCCCCGACCCCCTCGACGGCGGGTGCGGGCACCTGGTCCACCGCGACCCCGCCCGCGGCCCGCAGCACCACGGTGACGGTCGTGCCCACCCCCACCTCGCTGACGGCCCCGATCGTGCCGCCCATCAGGTCGACGAGCCGCCGGCAGATGGCCAGGCCCAGCCCGGTGCCGCCGAAGCGCCGGGCGGTGGAGACGTCGGCCTGGGTGAACGACTCGAAGACCGTCCCGAGCCGGTCGGGCGGGATGCCGATCCCGGTGTCGCGGACGGCGAGGCGCCACTCGTGCGTGCCGTCGGCCAGGTCGTCCGCCCGCACCGACACCTCGACCTCACCCCGCTCGGTGAACTTCACGGCGTTGGCCAGCAGGTTGACCAGCACCTGCCGCACCCGCGTGACGTCCCCGACGAGCGCCTCGGGCGCGTCCGGTCCGATGTCGCAGCGCAGCGCGACGCCGCGGCGGGCGGCGTCGGCCGCGACGAGGTCGAGCGCACCCTGCACGCACCCGGCGACGTGGAACGGCGCCCGCTCCAGGTCGAGCCGCCCCGCCTCGATCTTGGAGAAGTCGAGGATGTCGTTGATGAGCAGCAGCAGGGAGCCCGCGCTGTCGCGGACGATCCCGGCGAACCGGCGCTGCTCGGGATCGAGGTCGGTGTCCAGGAGCAGCCCGGACATGCCGATCACCGCGTTCATCGGCGTGCGGATCTCGTGGCTCATCGTCGCGAGGAACGCGCTCTTCGCGGTGTTCGCGCTCTCGGCCGCCGCGGCGGCGTCGCGCAGGGCGTCGGCGGCGCGCACCCGGTCGACGACCCGCCCGAGCTGTCGTCCGACGTCGGCCAGGAGCGCGAGCAGGGCGTCGTCGGGTTCGGCGGGGGCCGAGGAGAAGAACTCCAGCACCGCGACGACCTCGCCGCCCGCGAGCACGGGGAACGCCAGCCCGGCCCCCAGGTCGGGGGCGGCGGCGCGGCGCGGGAAGTCGGGGTCGCGCAGCACGTCGCGGATCCAGACCGGGGCGCCGGTGGCCAGCACCCGCCCCGCGAGGCCGACGCCGCTGGTCGGCGGCAGATCCTCGGTGGCCGAGCGGAACGCGGGCGAGCCCCCGCGCCAGATCGCCGACGGCACGAGCTCCGCGCCCTCGCGCCAGTACACGTGGCTGACCTTCCAGCCCGTGTGCGCGCAGACGAGGTCGAGCACCTCCCGCGTGGCGGCGGGCAGGTCGACCGCCTGGTGCGCGGTGGCGGCGACGCGGTGCAGCAGCTCCAGCTCGGCCGTGCGCGCCCGCACCCGCTCGGCCATGCCGTTGAAGCGGGTGGCCAGCGCGGCGATCTCGCCGACGCCGGCGACCGGGGCGCGCACGTCGTGGTCGCCCTCGGCGATCCGGGCGGTGGCCTCGTCGAGGTCGAGCACCGGCCGGATGACGGCGCGGCGGGTGTTCGCGGCGAACACGGCCATGCCCGTGAGCAGCAGCAGCGCGACCGCGACGGCCGCCGCCGACCAGGTCCGCGCCTCCTGCACGCCCTGCGCGGTCTCCCGGGCGGTGCGGGCGTCCACCAGCGCGAACACCTGCCCGATCGGCTCCATGATCTGCGCCTTGGCCCGCAGGTAGTCGGTTCCGTACAGCAGCGCCGTGGCGCGGTCGGGCTGCCCGATCAGCGCGAACGCCTGCTGCTCGAGCCGCGCCAGCGCGTCCGAGCGCTCGCGGGCGACGGCCAGCAGCCGCAGCTCCTCGGGCTCGAACCCGGCCCGCGCGGCCACCGCCGCGAAGCTCTCCGGCGGGCCGAACGGCGTAGGGCGCTGCCCCGTGTCGCTGACGACGTCCCAGTAGATCTCGTCGTAGGCGACGGGCCGGGGCGCGGTGCCGGCCCGGATGGCGAGGATCTCCTCGAACCAGGCCCGGTACCGCGGCTCGCCGGTGGCGACGTGGCTGCGCGCCATCCGGGTGAGGTCGTCGGAGGTCTGGCGCAGCTCGTCGGCCAGCCGCAGCGACGTCGACCGCCGGGCCTCAGCGTCGGCCGAGCCGTGCGTGCTGCGCTCCGCGGCCAGGCTCAGCAGCAGCAGCACGGTGAGCAGGGCGAACCCGGTGCCGATCCCGACCTGCACGAGCCGGCGCAGCGACGTCCCGGTCGTCACGACGCCGACCGCCCCAGCTCCGCCCGCAGCGCGGCGATCTCCTCGCGCAGCGCGGCCTCGCGCGCCGCCACGTCGCGGGTGAGCTGCAGCAGCCGCCCGGCGACGTCGTCGGCCCCGGTCCCGCCGCCGACGGACTCCTCCGCCCGGCGCAGGTGCTCGCGCTCGGTGTCGCGCAGGCGCTTGGCCGCGAGCGAGGACCGCAGCCGGGCCCGCAGCACCGCGGCGCTGAACGGCTTCGGGAGGAAGTCGGCGGCGCCGAGGTCGAGGCAGCGGACGACGCCGTCCAGCTCGTGCACCGTCGACACCATGATCACCGGGAGGTGGCTCAGCCGGGCGTCGGCCTTGATCGCGGCGAGCGTGGAGTACCCGTCGAGCACCGGCATGAGGACGTCGAGCAGGACGACGTCGACGTCCTCGGCGCGCAGCAGTTCGAGCGCCCGCCTGCCGTCCCCGGCCGTGCGCACGTCGTGGCCCAGCGCGGTGAGCGCGGCGCCGAGCAGGCGACGGTTGGTCCCGCTGTCGTCGACGACGAGCACGCGCCCCGGCTCGTCCGACGGCTCCGCGAACACGGCGTCGACGACCACCGGCCCGGGCGGCGACCACTCCAGCTCGGGGCGGTGGCCGAGCACCCCCTGCTGCATCGCGCGCAGCGCCGCCCCCGGCTCCAGCCCGAGCTCGTCGCGCAGGATCCGCCGGCCCGCGGCGTAGACGGCGAGCGCGTCGGCCTGGCGCCCGGAGCGGTGCAGGGCCAGCATCAGCTGCGCCCGCAGCCGCTCGCGCAGGGAGTGCGCGCCGACGCGCTGCTCCAGCTCGGCCACGACCGCGGTGTGCCGGCCCAGCGCCAGCTCGGCGTCGAGGCGGTCCTCGGCGCAGCCCAGCCGCAGCTCCTCGAGCCGCGCGGCCTCGGCGCGGGCGAACGGCTCGTCCGCGACGTCGGCGAGCGCGGCACCGCGCCACAGGGCCTCGGCGCGGCCCAACAGCTCGACGGCCCGCTCGGCGTCCTCGTCGTCCAGGGCGGCGCGACCGGCCGCGGCGAGGCGGGCGAACTCCAGGGCGTCGACGGCGTCGGTCCGCAGGGCGTACCCCGGCGCCGAGGTGACGAGCAGGCGGGGCGGCGTGCCGCGCGGGCGCTCGGGCTCCAGCGCGCGGCGCAGGTCGGACACGAAGACCTGGACGGTCGCCGCGGCGCGAGCGGGCGGACCGGCGGGCCACAGGTCGTCGATCAGCTGGTCCAGCGACACCACCCGACCGGCGCGGACGAGCAGCGCGGCGAGCAGGGCGCGCTGCTTGCGCCCGCCCAGGGGCACCGGCTGGCCGCCGCGCCACGCCCCGACCGGGCCGAGCAGCCCGAACTCGATCAGCACCCGCCCCTCCCGCCCGACGACGGGTCAGCCAAGTACGCGGTTGCTCCGGCCGCGTGACGCGCGCGTTACGCGGGGGGTACATCCCGCGCGCAGGGGGTGGGCGAGCCGCCTGCCGACGGGACGGCGGAGGTCAGCAGGCGCCGGAAGAGGTCGCCGACGAGCAGGTCAGAAGGACTTGCTGCTGGGCCGGCTGCGCAGCGCGGCGACGTAGTCGTCCGGGGCGCCGGCCTGCTCGGCCGCGTCGGCGAGCACGCCGAGGTAGCGGGCGCTGGGCTCGCCGCCCTCGTAGTCGTTGAGCACGTAGATCCACGCGAGGACGTCGCCCTCCAGCGTGTGCACGCGCAGCCGCAGCTTCTTGTGCATCCCGAGCTCGCCGCCCTCCCAGCGGTCGAGCTGCGAGGCGTCGGGCTCGGGCACGTCGTAGAGCACGACGAACACCTGCTCGCCCGGCGCCTCGACGACGGTGGACAGCGCGCCCTCCCAGGCGTAGTCCGACCCGCCGAACGTCAGGCGCCAGCCCTGCAGCCACCCCGTTCCCGCCATCGGCGAGTGGGGAGCCCGCTGCTTCATCTGGGCGGGGTCCATGTTCGACCCGTAAGCGGCGTAGAGCGGCACCGGCACAGCGTAGTGCTCCCCCCCGCGCGTACCGTGATCGGGAGACCCGCAGATTCCCCCGAAAGGCCCGAATGACCCGCATCGTGATCATGGGCGGCGGCCCGGCCGGCTACGAGGCGGCCCTGGTGGCGGCCCAGCACGGCAGCGACGTCACCATCGTCGAGCAGGAGGGCATGGGCGGCGCGTGCGTCCTGCACGACTGCGTCCCGTCCAAGACCTTCATCTCCTCCGCGGGCATCCGCGTCGACCTGCACCGCGCGCCGGAGCTCGGCCTGACGGCCGGTCCCGACTCCGTCGGCGTCGACCTGCCCGTCGTCAACGCCCGCGTCAAGGGCCTCGCGCTGGCCCAGTCGGCCGACGTGCGGGCGCGCGTCGAGCGGGAGGGCGTGCGGATCGTCCGCGGCTCGGCCTGCTTCACCGACGAGCCGGCCGCCCGCGCGCCGCACGTCGTCGAGGCCCGGGGCGCCGACGGCTCCCGCGAGATCCTCCCCGCCGACGTCGTGCTGATCGCCACGGGCGCCACCCCCCGCGTCCTCGACGACGCCCGCCCCGACGGCGAGCGCATCCTCACCTGGCGCGACCTCTACGACCTCCCCGAGCTGCCCGAGCACCTCGTCGTGATCGGCTCCGGCGTCACGGGAGCGGAGTTCGTGTCGGCCTACGTCGAGATCGGCGTGCGCGTGACCCTGGTGTCCAGCCGCGACCGCGTGCTCCCCGGCGAGGACGCCGACGCCTCCGCGGTGCTGCAGGACGTGTTCGCCGAGCGCGGCGTCGAGATCCTCGGCCAGGCGCGCGCCGACTCCGTGCGCCGCGACGACTCCCTGTTCGACGGCCGCGGCGGCGTCGTCGTCACGCTGGCCGACGGGCGCACCATCATCGGCTCGCACGCGCTGATGACGGTCGGCTCGGTGCCCAACACCGCCGACCTCGCGCTGGAGAAGGTCGGCGTCGAGACCGACCGCGGCGGGTTCATCCCCGTCGACCGCGTCTCGCGCACGAGCGTGCCCGGGGTCTACGCGGCGGGCGACTGCACCGGCCTGCTCATGCTCGCCTCCGTCGCCGCGATGCAGGGGCGGATCGCGATGTGGCACGCGCTCGGCGAGGGTGTGGCGCCGATCAAGCTCAAGACGGTGGCGTCGGCGGTCTTCACCCGTCCCGAGATCGCGACCGTCGGGATCAGCCAGCGGGCGATCGACGCCGGCGAGGTCCCGGCCCGGACGATCATGCTCCCGCTCTCGACGAACCCCCGCGCGAAGATGCAGGGGCTGCGGCGCGGCTTCGTGAAGCTGTTCTGCCGCCCGGCCACCGGCGTCGTCGTCGGCGGGGTCGTGGTGGCGCCGGTGGCGAGCGAGCTGATCCTGCCGATCGCGCTGGCCGTGCAGAACGGGCTCACCGTCGACGACCTGGCGTACACGTTCTCGGTCTACCCGTCGCTGTCCGGCTCGATCACCGAGGCCGGGCGGCAGCTGATGCGCCACGGCGACCTGGACTAGGCCGACCCGGACCAGGGGGCGACTCGGGGGTTTCCCGGATACCGGAGGGAGCCCCCGCGGCCGACCCTGGACGGCATGAGCATCCAGCCCGTCACGTCGTCGGTCCCCGTCGCCCCGGTCCTGGTCGCCGCCGTCGGCGCCCAGGTCCTGGACGACGCCCTGTTCCTCCTGGTCCCGCCCAGCGCCCTCCTGCTCGGCCCGCTCGCGGGGCTGATCGCGATCGGGCTGACGGCCGCGGGCGCCCGCATCGCCACCCGCGGCCGCAGCGGGCCGGTCGTCGCCCGGACCGGGCTCGTGGTCGGCCTCGCCTCGGCCGGCATCGGGCTGCTGCTGGGCGGGCTGGGCCTGGTGACCCTGCTGCTCGCCGGGATCACGGTGCTGGCCGGCGTGGCCGGGGCGGTCGCCGGGCGCGGGCTGACGGCCGGGCGCCTGCCCTGATCACGGGTCAGCGACGCAGCACACCGGCCGCCCGGGCGTCGGTGATCCAGGACGGGAACTCGGCGAGCAGCCGGTCGTAGAGGTCGGCGTCGGGCAGGTCGTCGATGTCGTCGACGGCGAAGAAGCCGACGTTGTCGACGCGCCTGCCGGTCATCGTGTCCAGCTTCTCCAGCACGCCGTACCGGTTGCGGCGGCCGAGCCCGACGAACTGCCAGAACACCGGCTCCGGGACGGCGTCGCGGAGTTCGCGCTCGATCTCGCGGTTGCGGGTGACGCCGCCGTCGGAGAAGAACAGGACGAGCGTCGGGACCGCGACGGGCGCCGCCCGCACGAAGGCCCGGATCTGCGCGATCACCTTCGGCTCGTCGTTGGACCCGCCGACCGCGGCCATGTCGACCTGGCCCGGCTCGAGGTCCCGCGGCGGCCGCTTGCGGATCCGGAACTCCCCGACCCGCGCGTGCAGCCGGATCCACTCGGGCAGGTCGTCCACGACGAGGTCGGGCAGGCGGGCCGGGTTCGTGGCGAACGTCCAGGCCTGCATCGTGCCGTCGTCGTCGAGGGCGGCGGCGACGGCGGCCATGCGCTCCACGACCCGGCCCACGACGCCGTCGCGGTAGAGCCGGCTCATGGAGCCCGACGCGTCGAGCGCCAGCACCACCCGGGCCGCGACCCCGCGGGCACCCCGCTTCTCCAGCGACACCGCGACCTGGCGCTTGCGCAGGTCAAGCCGCTTCCGCACGTCGATCGGCAGGCCGGCGCCGGCCTCCGGGGCGGGCGTCGCCACCGGCTCGTCGTCGACCGTGATCCCGTAGTCGGTGGCCAGCCCGGCCAGCCCGGAGGCGTAGCCCTGACCCACCGCCCGGAACTTCCACGCTCCGCCCCGCCGGTAGAGCTCACCGCCGACGAACGCGGTCTCCGTCGACGCCGTCATGGCGAACTCGGCGACGACGCCGCCCCCGTCGGCGTCGGTGAGCCGCAGCAGCAGGCCCGGGACGTCGCCGAACGTGCCGCCGTCGGCCGACGCGGCGAGCACGATGCGGTCGACGGCGTCCTCGACCCGTCCGAGGTCGACGCTCAGCGTGTCGCCGGCCGTCGCCTTCCCGGTGTGGCGCACGGCCCCCGTCGCGTGCTCGGGCTGGTTGTAGAACACGAGGTCGGCGTCGGACCGGACGCGGCCGCCGGCGTCGAGCAGCAGGGCCGACGCGTCGACGTCGGGAGTCCGGGGCGTGGCGACCAGGTCAGGGCGACGTCGAGGCGCCGGGCGTCGACGGCGGTGTTGGCGCCCTTCGTCAGTGCGGTCATGCCGGGGATCCTGCCGGGAGCCCCGGCGGGAACGACGAACGGCCGGCGCGTCCGCGGACGCGCCGGCCGTCGCCGGTCAGCTGGTGGCCGCCAGCGGCGCCGCGTGCGGCGCCCGGCAGCCGGTCAGTGAGCAGAGGGCCGAGCACTCGAGGCGGCTGTGCACGGCCGCGTCGAGCAGGGTGCCCGCGAACGGCCAGCGGCCGGTGTAGCGCTGCAGGTACCAGTAGACGAAGAGGTGGTCGGTGCGGGCGGGGTCGGCGACGTAGACGGCGCCGGGGAACTGGTCGATCCACCGGGCGTAGTCGGTCATCGCGAGGGCGGGGGGACGGGAGGCCCGGCGGGAGTGCAGCCAGTCGTCGGCCCTGGACCGCCAGTGGGACAGGGCTCCCGGGTGGAGCGTGGCTCCGGGCAGTTCGCGCACGTTCGCGGAGAACGTGCTGATCAGGACCCCGCCGCCGGTGTGCGCGGCCGAGGTCAGGGTGAGCAGGGAGTGCGGGCCCGGGATGGGCCCGTCGGTGTGGACGTGCGTGGTCACGAGCGGGTCGGGGGGCATGACGGATCCTGGTCGCCTGGAAGGTCGGGGACGTCCCACGGCGTGGCCTGAGCCGACGTGGTGGGGGATCCGCGGCGCGGTCGTCCGCGTGGCGGAGGAACCGGGCCCCGTGGGTGGACACACGGGTTCATCACTGCTGTCCGCTATGCACTTGTGCAGCACGGTGCGGGGTCGCTGTGGCTGACCTGGCCCGACGGACGCTAGACGGGCGCGCGCGACGGCGTCAACGGTCCGTCGCCAGGAGGCCGGTGACGATCACGTCGTGCCGCTCGCCGTCGACGACCCAGGCGTCGCGCATCCGGCCCTCGGTGCGGAACCCGCACTTCTCCGCGACCCGCCCGGAGGCGGTGTTGCCCGCCGCCCACATGTAGGTGACGCGGTGCAGCCCGAGCCCGGCGAAGCCGAAGCGCAGGACGGCGCCGAGCGCGGTGGTCGTCATGCCGCGGCGCCGGGCCGCGGGCAGCGCCCAGCAGGCGGCCTCGGCCTGGGCCATCGGCAGGTCGACGCGGTCGAGCGAGACCTCGCCCAGCATCTCGCCGGTGGTCGGCTCGCAGACCGCCCACGTGTAGCGCTCGTCGCGGGCCCAGTCGCGCAGGCGGCGCCGGACGTAGGCGTCGGCCTCGGCCGGGTCGGGCGGCGGGCGGTGGCGCCAGCGCGTGATCTCGGGGTCGGAGCACGAGGCGAGGACGGCGTGGCGGTCGTCCATGCGGTCGTCGGCGCGGGGCACCCGCAGGTACCAGGCGCCGGCGTTGATCTCGACGGGGTCCATGACGAGGTCGTGAGCGGCAACCGTGGCCAGGGCCACGGTTGCCGCGCACGGTCAGTCCTTGATCTCGCAGAGCACGGTGCCCTGGGTGACCGACGCGCCCTGCTCGGCGTTCAGCCCCGTCACCGTGCCGTCCTTGTGCGCCGTGACCGGGTTCTCCATCTTCATCGCCTCCAGGACGACGACGAGGTCGCCCGCGGAGACGGTGTCGCCGTCGGACACCGCGACCTTGATGATCGTGCCCTGCATCGGCGCGGTGACCGAGTCGCCCGACGCCGCGCTGCCGCCCTTGCCGCCGCCGCGCTTGCGCGGGGCCTTGGCCGCCGCGGCGCCGCCGCCCCCGCCGCCGAACGCGATGTCGCCGGGCAGGGAGACCTCGAGGCGGCGCCCGCCGACCTCGACCACGACCGACTGCCGCGGCGCGGTCTCCTCGTCGGCACCCTCGCCGCCCTCGAACGGCGGGACCGTGTTCTCCCACTCGGTCTCGATCCACCGCGTGTGGACGGTGAACTCGTCCTCGGAGGCGCCGGTGAAGGCCGGGTCCTCGACGACGAGCCGGTGGAACTCCAGCACCGTGGCCATGCCCTCGACGCGGAACTCGGCCAGCGCGCGGCGCGAGCGCTCCAGCGCCTGCGCGCGGTCGGAGCCGGTGACGATGAGCTTGGCCAGCAGCGAGTCGAACTGCCCGCCGATGACGGACCCCGACTCCACGCCCGCGTCGACGCGCACGCCCGGCCCGGCCGGGAACGAGATCGACGAGACGGTGCCGGGCGCGGGGAGGAAGTTGCGGCCCGCGTCCTCACCGTTGATCCGGAACTCGATCGAGTGCCCGCGCGGCTCCGGGTCCTCCAGCAGGTTGAGCTCGAGGCCCTCGGCGATGCGGAACTGCTCGCGGACGAGGTCGAGCCCGGAGGTCTCCTCCGAGACCGGGTGCTCCACCTGCAGGCGCGTGTTGACCTCCAGGAACGAGATCAGCCCGTCCTGGCCGACGAGGAACTCGACGGTGCCGGCGCCGTGGTACTCGGCCTCCTTGCAGATGGCCTTGGACGCCTCGTGGATCGTGGCGCGCTGCTCGTCGGACAGGAACGGCGCGGGCGCCTCCTCGACGAGCTTCTGGAAGCGGCGCTGCAGCGAGCAGTCGCGGGTGCCGACGACGATGACGTTGCCGTGCGTGTCGGCCAGCACCTGCGCCTCGACGTGGCGGGGCTTGTCGAGGTAGCGCTCGACGAAGCACTCGCCGCGCCCGAACGCCGCGGTGGCCTCGCGGACCGCCGAGTCGTACAGCTCGGCGATCTCCTTCTCCTCGCGCGCGACCTTCATGCCGCGGCCGCCGCCGCCGAACGCGGCCTTGATCGCGACGGGGAGCCCGTGCTCCTTCGCGAACGCGATCACCTCGTCGGCGCCCGACACGGGGTCGTTGGTGCCGGGGACGAGCGGCGCGCCCGCGCGGGTGGCGATGTGGCGGGCGGTGACCTTGTCGCCGAGGTCGCGGATGGCCTGCGGCGTCGGCCCGATCCAGGTGATGCCGGCGTCCATGACCGCCTGGGCGAAGTCGGCGTTCTCGGAGAGGAAGCCGTAGCCGGGGTGGATGCCGTCGGCGCCGGCCTGCTTCGCGGCGTCGACCACCTTGGTGATGTCGAGGTAGGACTCCGCGGCGGTCGACCCGCCGAGCGCGAACGCCTCGTCGGCCAGCCGGACGAACGGGGCGTCCCGGTCGGGGTCGGCGTAGACCGCGACGCTGCCGATCCCGGCATCGGCGCAGGCCCGGATCACGCGGACGGCGATCTCCCCGCGGTTCGCGACGAGGACCTTGGTCAAGCGCGGCACGTTGCGGCCTCCCTGAGATGACCGGGGAACCCCTGCCCCGGCGCGTGGTTACCGGGGAGTTTAGGCATGACCGGCCCGATCGCCGGACGGAGGACCGTGTGGCGTCGATGACGTTGCGCCCGACCGCGGGAGGTCAGCGCCTGCGCATCCGGCGCAGCCGCGTGCGCAGCCGGGGGCGCGGCGGGTGGCGGCCGTCGTAGCGGAACGCGGCCTCGCGGGCGGCCAGCTCGGCCGCGGCGCCGCCCGTGAGCCCGGTGACCGCGCGCGCCACGTCCCAGCCGTCGCGCAGGGCCCCGACCGGCTCGTGGCCGTCGCGGTGCTCGGCGAACACCGCGCTCCAGCGCGCGCCGAAGGACGCCGCGAGCAGCGGCCAGAGCTCGGCGGCCGCGCCGGCCCGCTTGCGCAGCAGGGCGCAGCGGGTGGCGTCGAGGCGGGTGGCGTCGAAGCCGGGCGGGGGCGGGCCGCCGGCCACCAGGGCCTCGACGAGGGCGGCCTGGCGGGCGGCGAGGCGGTCGCGGGCCGAGGGCGCGTCCGGGCCCCAGACGACGCTCACCGCGACTCACGCGCGACGAGAGCGCGACTCGCGGGGGGTTCCCGAGTCGCGGGGGGTTCCAGGCGGGCCGCGCCCCGGATCGCCGCCAGCTCGGCGTGCAGCTCCGCGGCGGGCGGGTAGCGGCCGTCGCGCTCCAGCATCACCGGCGGCGGGGCGGGGAGGCGGTCGACCAGCGCCCCGAGCAGCCGCAGCACGGCGTCGGGGACGGGCGCGGTGTGGGTGTCGTGGTAGAGCCCGTCGTCGTGCGTGGCGCCGCCCGCGACGTGGACGTAGGCGATGCGGTCGAGCGGGAACGCGTCGAGCACCGCCTCCGGGTCCTGCCCGCGGTTCACCGCGTTGGCGTGCACGTTGGCGACGTCGAGCAGCAGCAGGGCGCCGGTGCGGTCGAGCAGCTCGGTGAGGAACTCGCCCTCGGTCATCGCGTCGTCGGGCCAGTCGAGCAGCGCGGCGATCGGCTCCAGCGCCAGCGGGACGTCCAGCTCGGCCTGCGTGCGCGCCACGTTGGCGGCGAGGACGTCGAGCGCGTCGCGGGAGCGGGGGAGCGGCAGCAGGTGCCCGGCCTCGCGGCCCCCCGCCCGGACGAACGCGACGTGCTCGCTC
Source organism: Pseudonocardia broussonetiae (assembly GCF_013155125.1). Classification (NCBI taxonomy): domain Bacteria; kingdom Bacillati; phylum Actinomycetota; class Actinomycetes; order Pseudonocardiales; family Pseudonocardiaceae; genus Pseudonocardia; species Pseudonocardia broussonetiae. The sequence continues at coordinate 2,613,556 of NZ_CP053564.1, forward strand.
ACCAGCGGCGCCCCGACGCCGGCCGCGCAGGCGGCGAGGTGCGTGACGCGGGCGGGGTCGAGCGGGTCGGTGCCGCCCAGCGACAGCCGCACCCCGTGCGGCACGACGCACACCCCCCGCTCCCGCAGAGCCGCCACCCCTCGAGGCGGATCTGCGGGAGCGAGGGACTCGGCGACGACCTCGGTGAAGCCGAGGCCGTCGACGTCGGCCACCACGCCGGCGATCGCGGCCCGCCAGCCGATCCCCACGCCGGCGAGCCGGGCGGGTCCGGGACCGGCGGCCCGGGCGTCAGCCGCCGCAGCCACCGCCGCACCCTCCGCCGCCCCCGCCGCCCCCGCCATCGCCGCTGCCCCCGCCGTCGCCGCCCCCGGAGAAGGAGGCGCCGCCGTCACCGCCCGGGGCCGTGGCCTTCTGCACGGCGAGCTCCTCGGCGAAGGCCGGGTCGGACGCCCACACGGCGCTCGCCCCGAAGATCCCGACGCCGAGCGCGGCCGCGGCGGGGCCGTAGGCCACCCAGTCGGGCCGGGAGTCCGGCCGCAGGGCGTCGTGCTCGGACCGCAGGCGCGCCAGGAGCTCGTCACCCGCGCGGGAGCGCCGCGGGGCCCGGGCCAGCAGCACGGCCGTGACGACGCAGACCAGCAGCAGCACCGCGACGAGGTACCCGACGGGCCTGCTGTCGGCGATGCCGGCGAGCAGGCGCAGCAGCCCCAGCAGCGCGACGGCGCCGACCCACCAGCCCGTCGCACGGATCTCGCGGCGGCGCGGCTCCGAGAGCAGCAGGCCCTGGGCGACGAGGCGGGCGTGGATGTCGTCCAGCGCGGTCCGCACGGGGCGGTGCAGGGGCAGCCGGGCGCGGGGCACCGGGCTGCCGCAGGTGAAGTGGACGGCCCGCTCGAGCGGGTGGGCTCCGGGCTCGAGGCGGCCGACCGCGTGCACCAGCCCCTTGGCCGGGGCGATCGTGCCGCGCAGGTGCATGGCCGTCAGCGCGGAGGTGACGGCCAGCTCGGGGCCGCCGTTGAGGTGGGCCACCTCGTGCCCGCCCAGGTCGTGGGCGGTACGAGGTGACCCCTCGGCGAGCGCACGGCGCCGCCGCGCGGCCGCGACCCACACCACCGCGGCCAGGAGCACGTAGCCGGTGAGGAAGGTGGGGCCGCTGATTCCCCAGGTGTCCATCGCGCACCTCCTGAAGACGTCCTCATGAGACGCCTCACAGTGTTGCGACCGGCACCGTCCGGGGGAACGTTCTTCACCAGGACTTGAGGTGGCCCGGGTGCGGGCCTACACGGCGGCGCGGACCTGCTTCTTGATCCGCGAGAGCATCGCGGCCATGCCGCGCAGCCGCAGCGGGCTCACGGCCTGGGCGAGCCCGAGCGCGGTGTAGAAGTCGTCGGGCACGGCGAGCACGGCCGACGCCGGCTCCCCGTCCATCCCCGTGTGCATGATCGAGGCGAACCCGCGCGTGGTCGGGGCCTCGGGCGGCGCGGAGAAGAACAGGTGCACGCGCCGGTCGGCGTCGTCGTCGACCTCGACGGCGAGGAACAGCGGCGACTGGCACTCGTGCACCTGCTCCATCGAGTCGGCCGCGTCGGCGTAGCGCTCGGGCAGCTCCGGGAGCTCGCGGGAGAGCTCCAGGAGCAGCTGCAGGCGGTCCTTCGGGCCGACGCCGGAGAAGTCCTCGACGAGCTCCTCCAGCTGCGGAGGCAGGCTCACGCCGAGCCCCGCTCGCTGCCCTGCACGATCGGCACGCGGACCGCGTTGCCCCACTCGGTCCAGCTGCCGTCGTAGTTGCGGACCTTGTCGAAGCCGAGCAGGTGCGTGAGCACGAACCAGGTGTGGCTGGAGCGCTCGCCGATGCGGCAGTAGGCGACGACGTCGTCGTCGGCCTTGAGGCCCTGCTCCTCCAGGTAGATCGCCTCGAGCTCCGCCCGGGAGCGGAACGTGGCGTCCTCGGCGGCCGCGCGGGCCCACGGCACGCTGGCCGCGCCGGGGATGTGGCCGCCGCGGACGGCGCCCTCCTGCGGGTAGTCGGGCATGTGCAGCAGCTCGCCGGAGTACTCGCCCGGGCTGCGGACGTCGACCAGCGGCTTGCCCAGGTGCGCGAGCACGTCGTCCTTGAACGCGCGGATCGCGGCGTCGTCGCGCTCCACGACCGGGTACGCGACGGCCTCGGGCTTGGGCTGCTCGGTGGTCATCTCGCGGCCCTCGGCGGCCCACTTGGCGCGCCCGCCGTCGAGGATCCGCACGTCGGGGTGGCCGAACAGGCTGAACACCCACAGCGCGTAGGTGGCCCACCAGTTGTTGCGGTCGCCGTAGAACACGACGGTGGTGTCGCGGGTGATGCCGCGCTCGCCGCAGATCTCGGCGAAGCGGGCGCCGTCGACGTAGTCGCGGGTGACCGGGTCGTTGAGCTCGGTGTGCCAGTCGACCTTCACGGCCCCCGGGATGTGGCCGGTGTCGTAGAGGAGGACGTCCTCGTCGGACTCGACGACGACGAGGCCGTCGGCGCCCAGGTTGTCGGCCAGCCACGTCGTCGTGACCAGGCGGTCGGGGTGCGCGTACTCGGCCAGCTTCGGGTCGGTGTCGTTCTGCAGAGCCATGGGACCAGGCTAGTCCGGCGGCGACGGTTCCGTCGCCGCCGGTGCGGGGCCCTCACACCGCCAGCGCGCGCCGTCCGGCGAGCTCCAGGGTGGCCTCGGGCGTGAGCGGGTGGAAGGCGCCACCGCGCACGTCGCGGTAGGCGCGCTCCAGCGGCGAGGTGCGGAAGAAGGCGCTGCCGCCCGCGATCTCCAGGGTGAGGTCGACGACGGCCCGCGCCTCGGTCACGGCGTGCCGCTTGGTCGTCATCAGGGTGAGCAGGACGTCCTCGTCGGCGGCCGGGTCCTCGCCCACCTCGTCGACGGCGGCCAGCAGCGCCCAGCGCGCCACCCGCAGCCGGGAGTGGGCCTCCCCGACGAGCCGGACGGTCGACGCCGACGGGACCCCGCGGGCGGCGACCAGCCGCGTGGCCTCCTCCACCGCGCCGCGCGCGACCCCGAGGTAGGCGGCCGCGGCCACCGGCGCGAAGTGGATCGCGGCCACCAGCAGCGGCCCGGCGAGCACGCCGTAGGGCCGCCTGCCCAGCACCTTCTCCGCGGGCACGAACACGCCGTCGAACACGAGGTCGTGGCTCGCCGTGCCGCGCATGCCGAGCGTGTCCCAGGTCTCGACGATCGAGACGCCCGGAGCCGACAGCGGCACCCCGGCGTGCAGGACGACCGCGTCCGGGCCGGGCGGGCCCAGCACCGCCGACGTGGAGACGACGCCGGCCACCGGGGCCTGGGTGCAGAACACCTTGCGCCCGTCGAGCCGGTAGCCGCCCTCGACGGCGGTGGCCGTCGTCGTCGGGCACACCCAGTCCGAGCCGCCGCTGGTGGCCATCACGAGGTCCTCGGTCGCGACGCGGCGCAGCACCGCCTCCGCGTCGGGCGCCCCGTGGCGGCGCCGCCAGCACTGGACGAGCGTCAGGTACTGGTGCATGGCGGACGCGAGCGCGGCCGAGCCGGAGTGCGTGCCCAGCTCCTCGGTGGCGAGGACGACCTGGCGCGACCCGGCACCGAGCCCGCCGAGGTCGGTCGGCACCGCCAGGCGCAGGTAGCCGCGCTCGGCCATGGCGGCGTAGGCCTCGGCGACGAAGGTGGCGTCGCGGTCGTGGTCGGCGTCGAACGGGGCGGCGGCACGGCCGATGCCGGCGGCCAGCGACCGCGCCTCGTCGTCGGTGATGCGGGTGCGGGACTGCTCCAGAGTGGTCATGGGACCGAGCGTCCGGTGTAACCGGGGCCGCGGATAGTTCCGGATCTGCACCGGCCGGAGGACGATCCACGCCGTGTCCCGCTACGGCCAGTACTGCCCGATCACCCGGTCGCTGGAGCTGCTCGGCGACCGCTGGACCCTGCTCGTCGTCCGGGACCTGCTGGTCGGTGCCACCCGCTTCAACGAGCTGGCGCGCGGGCTGCCCGGCTGCTCGCGCGGGCTGCTGTCCAAGCGGCTGGGCCAGCTCGAGCGCGGCGGGCTGGTCGTGCACGACGAGGAGGGCTACCGGCCCACGCAGGCGTGCGAGGAGCTGCGGCCGCTGATCTTCGGGCTGGCCGAGTGGGGCGCGCGGTGGGCGTTCGGCGAGCCGCGGGCCGACGAGCTCGACCCGACGGTGCTGATGTGGTGGATCCGCGGCGGCATCGACCCGGCCCCGTTCGGCGACCGGCGCACCGTGCTGCACGTCCGGGTGCCCGACGCCCGCCGGTCGCGGTTCTGGTTCGTGGTGCAGCCGCACGACGTGTCGCTGTGCTTCACCGACCCCGGGCACGAGGTCGACGTGACCGTGGAGTCGACGCTCTCGGTGCTCTACCAGGTGTGGGAGGGGGTGCTGGAGCTCCCGGCCGCCGTCCGCGACGGGCTCGTGGTGCTGCACGGGCGCCGCGAGCTGGTGGTGCGCCTGCCCGAGGCGCTGCGGTTCTCCCCGGTGGCGCCGTTCGTCCGGCGCGCGCGGGTCACGGCGCCGGAGGCGCTGCCCACAGGTCGGTGACCCCGACGCCGACGCCCGCCAGGAGCCGCCGCACCAGGGGCAGGCTGATCCCGATGACGTTGGACGGGTCGCCGTCGACGCCCTCCACGAACCAGCCGCCGAGCCCGTCGAGGGTGAACGCGCCCGCCACCGCGAGCGGCTCGCCCGTCCCCAGGTAGGCGTCGAGCTCCTCCTCGGTCGGCTCGCCGAACCGGACGACGGTGACGGCGTGGCCCTCGGCGACGCGGTCGATCTCCCCGTCGGCGACGCGGAGCACGGCGTGCCCGGTGACGAGCTCGCCCGTGCCGCCGGCCATCGCGCGCCAGCGGGTGCGGGCCTCGTCGACGGTGCCGGGCTTGCCGACCAGGTCGCCGCCGATGTGCAGCATCGAGTCGCAGCCCAGGACCACGGCCTCGGTCTCCTCGATCCGGCGCGCCACCGTGGTGGCCTTGGCGCCGGCGAGCGTCGTGACCTTCTCGGCCGGGGTGGCGTCCGGGATCGACGCGAGGAGCGCGTCCTCGTCGACGTCGGACACCTGCACGAGCGGGTCCAGCCCCGCCGCGCGCAGGACCGAGAGGCGGGCGGGGGAGGCCGAGGCCAGTACGACGCGCACGACGCCGGACCCTACGGCCGGGTCCGGCCCGGGCGTCGGGGGGCCGTGACCTGGCCCGCGCCGCACACGTCGTACCGCCCTGCGGTGCTCGCCGGGACGGGGCCGTGGAGCGCTGGGCCGTACGGAGCAGTCGAGATTGCTCCGCGGCGGGAGGCGGGTCGACGGCGGTCCCGGCGCCCAACGCGCCTTCCTGGGCGCCCAGCGCGCCCCGGCGGTGCCGTCGGCGAGACGTGGCGCCGGTCACACGTGCGTTCGGGTGCAACGAGTGCACCCGTCTGCCGCCGGAACGCGCCGAACGGTTGCTCCGAAATGTCCTGAACGTCCGTGGTGTGGCCCAACGCGACCGGTCGGGCACGTACGGTGCGCGACCGATGCAGTGGCGTCCGTCCGTGGCCGCCGGAGGGGACAGTGCGATGAGCGTGGACACACCCGTCGACCCCGCAGCGGGAGGGGTCGACGACGGCCCGGCTGCCGGGACGGCCGGCCGCCTGTGGCACTACCTGCCCCGCGGCAACACCCTCGACGACCGCGCCTGGCGGCGCCGTCACCGCCTGCTGCGCTGGACGCTGGCCCTGCACCTCCCCGCGCTCGCGCTGCTGGGTCTCGCGCTGGGCGACCCGCCCCTGCTCATCGGCGCGGCGCTGGTCGGTCCGGTGCTGGGCCTGGTGATGGGCCTCGTGGTGAGGCAGCGGCGGCTCGCGTCGTTCTTCGTCACCGGCGGGCTCGTGTTCTGCTCCGCCGCCCTGGTCGTGCTCACCTCGGGCAGCATCGAGGCCCACTTCCACTTCTTCATCATCATCGGCTTCATCGCGCTCTACCAGGACTGGGTGCCGTTCCTGTGGAACGTGGCCTTCACCGTCCTGAGCCACGGGATCGGCACGATCTGGCTCGGCGACCTGATCTTCGCCCACCCCGCGGGCCAGGCGGACCCGTGGCTGTGGTCGGGGATCCACGGCCTCGGCGTGCTCGCCGCCTGCGTCGGCATGGTGATCTTCTGGCGGATCACCGAGGACGAGCAGGCGGAGAAGGAGGCGCTGGGCAGGCAGCTGGTCACGGCCGACGCCGAGATCGGCAGGCGGCGCTTCGCCTCGGACATGCTCGTCAACCTGGCGCGGCGCAACCAGAGCATGCTCTACCGGCAGCTCGACATCATCAACCAGCTCGAGGAGAAGGAGCAGGACCCCGACGCGCTCGCGGACCTGTTCACCCTCGACCACCTGGCCACCCGCGTCCGCCGCAACGCCGAGAGCCTGCTGGTGCTGGCCGGCGAGCAGCAGCCGCGCACGTGGTCGGCCCCGGTGCCGCTGCGCGACGTCGCGCGGGCCGCCATCGCCGAGACCGAGGACCTCGACCGGGTCACGACGGTGATCGACGAGCGCGTGGGCGCCGTCTCCGGGCGGGTCGTCGCCGACCTCACGCACCTGCTCGCCGAGCTGACCGAGAACGCCGTGCGCTTCTCCCCGCCCGACACCACGGTCACCGTCCGCGCCCGCCCCGACCCCCGCAGCGAGGGGGCGTGCCTGGTGACGGTCGAGGACTGGGGCGTGGGGATGCCGCCGGAGGACCTGGCCGCCGCCAACGAGCTGCTCGCCCGACCGCAGGACGTGGACCTCGCCGTGGCCCAGCGGCTGGGCTTCCACGTGGTCGCGCGGCTGGCCGCCCGGCACGGCGTCGGGGTCTCCCTCGGGGCCACCCCCGGCTCGGGCGTCACCGCGGTCGTGGTGCTGCCCGCCGCCCTGTTCCCGGGCGGCCCCGGCGCGCCGCTGCCCCGCCGCGCGCCGGGGGACCTCACCCCCTCCCGGCACGCCCTCGGCGAGCCGGACGCCCCGTCGCCGGTGCGGCCGGTGCCGGCGGAGCGCGTCGCCGTCCCGTCCCCCGCTCCTGCCCCCCGCCCCCGCCCCCCGTTCCGGTCCCCGCCCCGTCACCGGCCCCCTGCCCCTGCCCCTGCCCCGGAGCGGGTGGCGGTCGCGGCGTCCGGGACGGCCACCGCGTGGCCGGCGCCGTTCGCCCCGACGGCCACCGGGCCCGAGGACGGCGAGTGGCGCGGCTGGTGGAGCCCGGAGGCGGACGGGTCGGCCGAGCCGTTCGGCGCCGGTCCCTTCGCCGCCGCCGTACCGCCCACCTCCTCCGCGGGCGCCCCGCCGGTCTCCTTCGCGGCCGCGCCACCGTCCCCGTTCGCGCCCACGCCGTCCGGTGCCGTCGGCGGCACCCCGTCCGACGCGTTCGCCTCGGCACCGTCCGACGGTTTCGCGACGGCACCACCGGCTCCGTTCGCGGCCACGCCGCAGGCCCCGGTGGCCGGCGGGTGGCCCGCACCCGCCCCGTCGGTGCCGGACCCGCGCCCGCGGCCCGGTGCCGCCGGCCCGCCGGTTCCGGCGCAGCCGGCGCGGGGCGGGCTGCGCCGCCGCGTGCCGCAGGCGCACCTGGCGCCGGAGCTGCGCGTGCCCGTGAGCGCGGAGCCGGCCGCACCCGTGCACGACGGCGCCGCCGCGAGCGCGCTGTCGCGCTACCAGGCCAGCCGCAGTGCGGCGCAGTACACCGTCGACAACGGGGGCGTGACGTGAGCGGTCGGCTGGACTGGTTGCTGGAGGAGTTCGTCGGCGGCACGCCGGGGGTGGTGCACGGCGTCGTCGTCTCCGGCGACGGGCTGCGGCTCGCGACGTCGTCGCAGGTCGCGACGTCGCTGGGCGACCAGCTCGCCGCGGCGGCGTCGGGACTGGTCAGCCTGGCCCGCGGCACCGCGCAGCTGCTGGCGGCCGGGCCGGTCACGCAGACGATCCTGGAGATGGCGGGCGGCTACCTGTTCGTCACCGCGATCAGCCACGGGGCCACGCTCGCGGTGTTCGCCCAGCGGCAGTGCGACATCGGGCTGGTCGGCTACGAGATGACTCTGCTCGCCGCCCGGGTCGGCCACGCGCTGACCCCGGCCGCGCGCACGGCCACAGCGACGTGAGCGAGCACCGGTCCGGCGGGCGGGTGGTGCCGGTGTACGCGCTCACCCGCGGCCGCACCCGCTCGCTCCCGGGCCGGGACCTGCCCGTGGAGGCGCTGGTCACGGCCACCGCCGACGCCTCGCCGCACGGGCTGGAACCGGAGTACCGCTCGACGGTGGAGCTGGCCGCGCGGCCGGTGTCGGTCGCCGAGGTCGGGGCCGCGCTCGGGGTGCCGGTCGGGGTGGCGCGGGTGGTGGTCAGCGATCTCGTCGACGCCGGCCACCTCGCGGTGCACCTGCCGCCGTCGGGTGAGGACGGGCCGTCGCCCGCCGTGCTGGAACGACTGCTGGAGGGACTCCGTGCGGGTCGATGAGGAGCTGATCCCGCTCAAGGTGCTGGTCGCCGGCGGGTTCGGAGTGGGCAAGACGACGCTGGTGCGGACGCTCTCGGAGATCCCGCCGCTGCTCACCGAGCAGGCCATGACCTCGGCCTCGGTCGGCGTCGACGACGCGGACCTCGTGCCCGACAAGAGCACGACGACCGTGGCGATGGACTTCGGCCGCCTCACGGTCGACTCGTCGCTGATCCTGTACCTGTTCGGCACGCCCGGTCAGTCGCGGTTCTGGTTCATGTGGGACGAGCTGGCCCGGGGCAGCGTCGGTGCGGTGGTGCTCGTCGACCTGCGCCGGATCGACGACTGCTTCCCGGCGATCGACTACTTCGAGAACCGCCGGCTGCCGTTCGTCGTGGGCGTCAACCGGTTCCCCGGCGCCGACGAGCACCGGCCCGACGACGTCCGCGACGCGCTCGCCCTCGGTCCGGACGTGCCGCTGGTGTGGCTGGACGCGCGCGACCACGACTCGGGCCGGTCCGCGCTCGTCGCGCTGGTCCAGCACGCGCTCGCCCGGACCGCCGTCGCGAGCTGACCGGACCGCCCCGTCAGCGGGGCAGGTACGTGCCCGCCCACGCGCCGGGGCCCGGGGTGAGCGGCGCGCGCAGGCGCGCCACCGGGTCCGACCAGCGGTCGCGGCGCCGGACCGGGGCGTCGCCGCCGCCGGCGGAGGCCGCCGCGAGCACGACCGTGAGCGCCGCGAGCTCGGCGTCGGTGGGCGTGCCGCGCACCACCCGGAAGAGCGCGCGGCGCTCCTCCGGGGTGGGCTCGGCGGCGGTCTCCCCGTCGTCCGTGCTCGCGGCCTCGTCCTCGCTCACAGGGGGATGTTCCCGTGCTTGCGCGCCGGGACCGCCTCGCGCTTGGTCTCCAGCGCCCGCAGCGCCCGGCCGACGTAGCCCCGGGTGTGCGAGGGCGGGATGACGCCGTCGATGTAGCCGCGGTCGGCCGCGATGTAGGGGTTGGCGAGGGTGTCCTCGTACTCCTGCTGCAGCTCCGCGCGGCGGTTGGCCAGCTCGTCGCCCTCGAGGTCCTTGAGCTCCTTGCGGTAGAGGATGCTCACCGCGCCGGCCGCGCCCGTGACCGCGATCTGCGCCGTCGGCCAGGCCACGTTGATGTCGGCGCCCAGGTGCTTGGACCCCATGACGTCGTACGCGCCGCCGTAGGCCTTGCGCGTGATCACCGTGACCTTCGGGACGGTGGCCTCGGCGTAGGCGTAGATCAGCTTCGCGCCGCGGCGGATGATGCCGTCCCACTCCTGCTCGGTGCCGGGCAGGAAGCCGGGGACGTCGACGAACGTGACGACCGGGATGTTGAACGCGTCGCAGGTGCGCACGAACCGTGCGGCCTTCTCCGACGCGTCGATGTCGAGGCAGCCCGCGAACTGCGTCGGCTGGTTGGCCACGATCCCGACCGACCTGCCCTCGATCCGCCCGTAGCCGCAGACGATGTTCGGCGCGAACAGCTCGTGGACCTCCAGGAACTCGCCCTCGTCGACGACCCGCTCGATCACGCCGTGGATGTCGTAGGGGGTGTTCGCCGAGTCCGGGACGATCGTGTCGAGCTCGAGGTCGGAGTCGGTGAGGCCGTCGGCGATCGAGCCCGCCACCGGCTCGGGCGCCGGGTAGGCGGGCGGCTCGGAGAGGTTGTTGCTGGGCAGGTAGCCCAGCAGCTCCTTGACGTAGTCGATCGCGTCGGCCTCGTCGCTGCCGAGGTAGTGCGCCACGCCGGACTTGGTGTTGTGGGCGCGGCCGCCGCCGAGGTCCTCCATCTCGACGTCCTCACCGGTGACGGTCTTGATCACGTCGGGGCCGGTGATGAACATGTTGCTGGTGCCGTCGACCATCACGATGAAGTCGGTGAGCGCGGGGGAGTACACCGCGCCACCGGCCGACGGGCCCATGACCAGCGAGATCTGCGGGATGACGCCGGAGCTGCGGACGTTGCGGACGAAGATCTCGCCGTAGAGCCCGAGCGCGACGACGCCCTCCTGGATGCGCGCCCCGCCGCCGTCGTTGATGCCGATCATCGGGCACCCGATCTTGAGCGCCAGGTCCATCACCTTGACGATCTTCTCGCCGTACACCTCGCCGAGCGCCCCGCCGAACACGGTGGCGTCCTGGCTGAAGACGGCGACCTGGCGGCCGTCGACGGTGCCGGTGCCGGTGACGACGCCGTCGCCGAAGGGGCGCTTGGCGTCCATCCCGAAGTTGGTCGACCGGTGGCGCGTGAGCGCGTCGAGCTCGACGAACGAGCCCGGGTCGAGCAGCTGGTCGATGCGCTCGCGCGCGGTCTGGCGGCCCTTGGCGTGCTGGCGCTCTGCGCCCGACCCGGCGTCGACGGCGTCGGCGGCACGTCGGTACAGGTCGGCGAGCTTGCCGGCGGTGGTGTGGACGTCCGGCTCGTCGGCGGCAGCGCCGGACGCGTCCCCGATCGGCTCCGTTGCGGCGGTCATGGCCGGGGAGCCTAACGGCTGGTATCGCTCCCCGGAGCGTCACCTCGTAGCCCTGCCGACGCTGACCAGTGCCACGCAGAATCATGTCGACCCCGACTCGATCGCACTCGATGTCTCACTCGGGCCTCGCGCGGCGGCCGTCCCCCCAACGCTGCACGGCCGTAACAGCCAGCTCACCCGAGTCGCCTGAAATGCGCAATCCACGGAACGCCGTCCTCACGCATATTCGGACGGTGAAGAAGCGAACACTCTCCGAACCTGACTTGCGCATGATCCGACTCCACGTCGACTGGCTCAGACGGACCGGCGCCACCGACCGCACCGTCTACCACCGCCGAGAGAACCTGCGCCGCTACGCCGAACGCATCGACGTCGAACTGCTCGACGCCACCCACGACGACATCGACCGCTGGCAGGCCGGGCTCCGCGTCAGCCTGTCCAGCGTCCGCACCTACACCAACCACATCGCCAGCTTCTACCGCTGGGCCGTCGACGCCGGCCACCTCGACACCGACCCCGCCGTCCGCATCCCCCGCCCGAAGATCCCGGCGCGCGCCGCACGACCCGTGCCCGAGAAGGACTACGCGCTGCTCCTCGACGCAGCCCCCGAACCCGTCCGCACCTGGCTCCTGCTCGCCGGGTTCATGGGCCTGCGCGCCCACGAGATCGCGCAGATGCGCCGCGAGGACATCACCGAACGTGGCGGCCGCATGTACCTGTCCGGGGTCGGGAAGGGGCAGAAGTCGTTCCTGCTCGCCGTCCCGCGCGAGGTCGAGCCCTTCCTCGCCGCGCACCTGCGCACCCGGCCGGGCCCCGTCTGGGCGACCATCCGCGGCGGCAGGGTCAGCGCCAAGTACGTCACGAACACCGTCACCGCCCTGATGCGTGCCGTCGAGCTGCCGTACACGCTGCACTGCCTGCGCCACCGGTTCGGCACGGCGCTCTGGGGACAGACCCGCGACCTCCTCGTCGTGCAGCAGGCCATGCGGCACGCCAACCCGAACACCACCCGGCTCTACGTCGCCACCGCCGACGGCGAGGCCACGGCGGCGATGGACCGGCTGTCGAGCACGCTGCGCCCGAAGCGCGGGTCACGGCCACCGAGACCGAGACGCGAGGCAGCGTGATGTCAGCCTTCGTCGCGCCGGAACCGGCTCGGGTTCCGCAGCTCCTCGCGCAGCCGCTCGACGTCCCAGCGCATGTGCCCGCCCGGGGTGCGGTGGTCGGGCTCGATCAGGCCCTTCTCCACCCACATCTGCATCGCGCGCCTGGACACGCCGAGAGCGCGAGCAGCCTGACCGGTCGTGACGTACGGCATGGGGCGCACGGTGGGGGCAGAACGTGCGCGATTGACCGCGTTCGTGCGCGATTTACACAGACGTGCGTACTTCTCGACGGCCGGGCGGGGAAGCCCTGACGTCGCGAGCTGGACACCGACGGCCGACCGGCCTGACGTGAAGCGGCCCGGGCAGGAGCTGGCACTCCTCGCCCGGGCCTGGCCGCCCCGGGAGGCGACCTTCATGGACCGTACCGACCCGCCGCTGCGCTGGAACACCTTCACCGAGGTGCTCTCGTTCATGCCCGACGTCTACGCCCGGATGCTCGCCGAGCACCGGCCCGCCGCGAACGGCCGGTGCCGCAGCTGCACCCAGCCCGGCACCGGCGTCCCGCACGCGCCGTGGCCGTGCTCGGCGCACAACCTCGCCGCAGCTGCCCAGCGGATCGACACGGCACGGGAGCGCGCCGCGCGGCAGCGACGGGAGCGGGCCGGATGAGGTGCGCGCGCGAGGACTGCCGGCGGGCGGCGCTCGTCGTTGTCGACGTCGGCGAGGGCCTGCTCGTGGTGCTGTGCGCCGACGACGGTGTCCGGGCTCTCGTCGAGGACCGCGACCTGCCGGTGCGGGCGCTGGGCCGGCGCCGCTCGCGCGATGCGACGGTCCGGCCGCGCGGTGCGTAACGGGCTCGGCCGGGGGGACGATGACCGGGGCATGCGCCTCGCCGTCGCCGTCGCCCTGCTCGTGCTCGCCGGGTGCAGCGCCGCGCCGGCGCCGGACCCAGGCCCCGGGCCGCGCGTCCTGATGGAGTCGCAGGTCCGCGTGTTCACCGACAGGGTCATCGCGCAGGTCCTCGCCAGCGACCCGGACCCGACGACCAAGCTGCTCGCCAGCCGACCCGACCTCGCCGGCGGTGGGGTCTACAGCGGCACGACGACGTACCGGGACTACGTCGAGGAGGAGGGGCGCGCGGTGTGCAGCCACATGATCGCCGGCGTCAAGCCGAACCAGGCGTACGCGCAGGCGTTCCCGAACGCGCCCCGGATCACGCCGCAGTCCGACGAGCAGCAGATGGTGCAGCTCGCCGCGGAGCTGCTCTGCCCGACCACCTGATCTACGTGTAGTCCCGCGCCCGCCGACCGAGCGTCGACTGCGGCACGTCGGTCATCTTCGCCAGCTCCGACCACGACACCCCGCGTCGCTTCATCTCGGCTACGAGCCGGCCGCTCCACTGCGGCGAGCGGGCGAACAGCATCTCGGCCTCGCGGATGCCGGCCGCGATCTCCTCGTTCTCGACCTTCGAGAGGTCGCTCGCCAGCAGGTCGGTGAGGTTCTTCAACGCGGCGGTCTCCTCGCGGCTCGTCACGGACAGCAGGTTAACGGCGTGCCCTCCCACATTTGGGGGGACTGGGCTACCCTCTCACATGTGGGAGGGCAGCGGGTCCTCCCGAGGAGGCGCTACCCGATGCTCACCACCCTGCTCATCGTCGCCGTGATCGCGGCGATGGCCACCGCCGCCTGGGCCCTGCGCTACGCGCAGCAGCTCGGCAGCGCGGTCCTCGATCACGACCTCCAGCTCGGCGCCGTCCGCGAGCGCGTCCACGTGACCGACCTCGACGTCGATCGCTACCACGACCGGATCCACCCGGCGTGCGCCGAGACGAGCGACCGGTGACCGCGGGCACTCGCCCGCGCATCCCGATGACCGCCGCGCAGGTCGCTGGCATCGACGCCCGGATCCGCTACTACCGGCTCCCGTGGTGGCGTCGCCTGCGCACCCGCCGCCCGCCGCGCTGGGAGTGGTGAGCCGTGCCGTCGCTGCGCGAGCTCGTCCACGGCGCCCGCGGCTGCCTCGCCGAGCGGCGGCTGTGGAACCGAGCGCCGACCGTCGGCCACGTCGCCGAGCTGATGGCGTGGTTTTGCCTTGGCGAGCTGCAGTCTTGGCCGGGGCACGACGGGCCGACCGATCCCGAGACGCGGGAGGCGAACCTCGGGCCGGTCCTCGCCCACGCCTGCCGCTCCGGCTTCATCACCACCGGCTCGCAGCCGGGAATCGACCGCGACCCTGAGGACGGGTTCGAGCAGCGCGCCGCCGTCGACGGTCTCGCCACCGCCGAGGTGCTCGCCAAGCTGCGCGCGCTGACCGCGGGGACGCGGCTGCAGATCGTGGCGCACCGGCCGTCGAAGTGGCGGCGCGACTACGGCGCGGCCGTCGACGTGACCCGGGTCGGCGAGCACTACGTGACGTCGTTCGGTGCGCGGCTCCCGCCTCGCGACATCGTGTTCTCGTTCGCCGGGGTGCGCGACCTCGTCGTCGACGAGCTGGCCGCGATGTGGCAGGTGACGATCGTCGACCCCGAGTGGGGCGCGCACAGCCTGCTGTGGGACCGCCTCGCCCAGCCCGACTGGGACCACCCGGCACCGCCGGCCCCTGCCCCACCCGCGGCGAAGCCGCACACACCCACCGCTCGACCTACCACCGGAGGAACCGCCATGTCCGCCAGCATCATGGAGATCAAGCAGGCGTTGGCGCAGGCCAACACCAGCATCGGGGACGCGCAGGGTCCGATCCAGCGGGCCATCGACGACGCCACCTCCGCCCGCGCGGCGATTCAGGCGAGCATGGAGGGCAGCAGTCAGGCCGACGCCGAGCAGCAGGTCGCCGTGCTGACGGCGATGATCGCGTCGCTGGAGGACGCGCTCGGGCGCAGCCACATGGCGCTCGACGGGAACTACTCGATCGCCGGCCGCCTGTGACTCGACCCCCGAAGGTCGTGTGGGCGGGGCTCGCCGTCGTGCTCGCCGCGGCGGCGGTCCTGTCCTTCGACGCCCTCCGCGCGCTGGCCGTCGCCGTCGCGATCCCCGGCCACCTCGCGTGGCTCCTCCCGATCGCCGTCGACGCCGGCGCCGCCGTGTCCTGCGCGACGTGGCTGGGCGGGCGCACCACCCGGGACGCGGCGCGGTTCGCCGGGCGGATGACGTGGGCGCTGCTCGTCGTCACCGTCGCTGGGAACGCCGGGCAGCTCGGGATGCACGCCCACAACGTCGACCCGCCGTGGTGGGTGGCGGTCGCCGTCGGGTCCATCCCGCCGGCCGTGGTCGGGGCGACGGTGCACCTCGTCGTCCTGCTCGTGCGCCATCCGGCGCTGGAGGTGCTCGCCACCACGCCTCCAGCGGCGCCGCCAGCCCCTCCCGCCGAGGTGGAGGCCGAGCCGGAGGGAACTCCAACCGTGCTGTCAGATCCTCCAGACGTTGGAGATGACGTGGTGGTCGATCTCCAACCGCTGGAGGACGAGCCGGAGACGGTGGAGCAGCGAGCCGCCCGCCTGATCGCCGACGGCGCCGGCCGCCAGCGCCTCATCAAGGAGCTGGAGATCAGCGAGTGGAAGGCGCGCCAGCTCCTGGCGGCGGGAGGTGCCCGGTGACGCACGTCCTCCTGGCGGCCGCCATGTCCTGGTTCGGGTGGGCGTGGCTCGACCGCATCCCGGTCGCGCTCGCTCTCTCCCAGCTGCCCGCCGCCGTCACCGTGCTCGCCTGGGCGGCCGAGCACGCGCACCACGTGCAGCTGCCCGCGTGGCCCCAGCCGCGGCCGGCCCGCGACGAGGTGCCGACCGGGGAGCAGTCCGCGTGAACGTCGAGGCGCTCGTGCTCGCCATCGTGCTGGCCGCGCTGCTCCTCGCCGCGTTCACCAAGCCCGGCAAGAAGGCCGTCGCCGGGTTCATCACCACCGACCGGAAGACCGGCCGCGTCAGCATCACCGTCTGGCCGGGCACGAAGAAGGGCAAGAAGCGCCGATGACCGACCAGCCTGGCGTCGACCTCGAGAAGCGGCAGAGCGCCGACGTGCGGCCCGCCGTGCTCGACGGCGAGCTCATCGACGAGCAGGCCATCCCGCGGCCGCGCCCGCACCTGATCGGGCGGGCCATCCGGGCCCGGGCCGAGGTCGTCACCGTGCTCGGCGCCAGCACCACCGCCGCCACCACAGGGCGGGCCGGGCGCCGCGTGCTCGCCGTCGGGTGGACCACCGGGCAGGGCGTGCGGTCGACCGCCCGGCGGGCATGGCGCGGGATGACGCACGGCGTGGAGCGCGAGCAGGTGCGCCTCGCCGAGCTCGCCGGCGATCGGGAGGCCGTCGGGAAGGCAGCCGCAGACCTGCGGGACGCGAAGACGGAGCGGATGAAGCGGCTGCTCGAGCTGCCCCGGGCGGTGCTCGGGCTCGCCGTGCTCGCCGCCGCCGTGCTCGGGCTGCTGCTGGTGCTGCTGTTCGCTGGGGCCGTCGTCGCGCAGGTGACGCCGGGCGGCACCGACTGGGCAGGCTGGTGGGCCGGCGTCGGGTCCGTGCTCGCCGTGGTGTCGACGGTGCTGCACGTGCTCGTCGTCGTACTCGGGCCCGTGCTCGCCGTGCCCGTGCTCGTCTACGCGGCGTGGCGGGAGGGGCAGCGCGCCGCCGAGCCACCGATGTGGCTGCTCGCGCCCGAGGACCGGCCCCGCGACGAGCTGATCACCCCGTCCAAGGTGATCGTCGCCCTGCGCGACCTCGGCATCGCGCCGCTGCGCGCCGCGCTCAAGGAGGCCGGCGACGCCGGAGCTGCGCTGCTGTCCCCCATCGCGGTCGCCGGCTGCGGCGTCGAGGTCGACGTGCTCCTGCCGTCCGGGGTGTCGACCGACCAGATCCAGGCCCGACGTCGGCGCCTGGCCGAGAACCTCGACCGGCACGAGCACGAGCTGCACATCACCGTGTCCGCGGCGCGCACCGTGCGGCTGTGGATCGCCGACTCCGGTGCGCTCGACGAGCCGATCGGGCCGTCGCCGCTGGTCACCGACAAGGCGCAGCGCTCGCACTACCGGTCCGGGCGCGCGCCGTGGGGCCTGTCCCTGCGCGGCGACCCGGTCGCGATCAGCCTCTACCAGCGGCACCTGCTCATCACGGGCCTGTCGAACCAGGGCAAGACGGCGGCGTTGCGGGCGCTCGCGCTGTGGCTGGCGTTCGACGTGCGCGTGCAGTTCTGGATCGCCGACCTGAAGGGCTTCGGCGACTGGTCGATGTTCAGCCCGCTGGCCGAGGTGCTCATCGAGGGCCCGACCGACGACCACGTCATCGCCGCGACCGAGATGCTGGAGCGCGCCGTCTACGAGATGGACCGCCGGCTGCAGCAGGGCGGCCAGCACGACCCGCTGATCGTGATCGTCGACGAGGCGCAGGTGGCGTACCTGTGCCCGGAGATCGACGACGAGAAGCGCCCGTACGGCGGCGCGAAGAACACCAGCCGGTTCTTCATGGCTGCGCGGAAGATCCAGAACCAGGGCCGCGCGGTGGACGTGCTGCTGCACCAGGGCACGCAGGATCCGACGAACCAGAACCTGCCGAAGCTGATCCGCGAGGGCGCTCACATCCGGGCGTCCCTCGTGGTGGGCACCGAGGAGCAGGCGCGCATGGCCGTCGGGGACAAGGCCGTCGACGGCGGGGCCGCGCCGCACCTGCTGCGCCAGGGCCTCGACAAGGGCGCGCTCGTCGTGGCCGGCGACGGGGTCGACCTGCCGGCCGGGCAGGTGTCCACCACCATCCGCACGCACTTCATCGACACCGAGCCAGCCGCGCAGGTCGCGCGCCGGGCAGTGGAGCGTCGCCGGAAGCGGGCGCGCGGGCCGGCGGTGACGTCGGGCGAGCCGGACCACATGGCTGCGATCGAGGCGGCGCTGCGGGGCGAGACGCGGGTGCGCACGACGGTGGTTCTGGCTCGGCTGATGGAGGCCGACGCGGCCGCGTACGAGGGCTGGGACCTGCCGCGCCTGACCGAGGTGCTGACACTGGCGGGCGCGCCGCCGTTGAAGTCGAGCGGCGTCATGTACGTGGTCTCGGAGCGGGTTCTGACGGCCCGCGGGGAGGCGTCGTGACGCGCCTCCCTGATCATGTTTCCGCAGGTCAAGTCAGGGAGACCGGCAGGGAGGCGGGGTAGGGAGAACTCCCCGTCAGGGAGGTGTGGATCAGGGCCCGAAACTCCGGCACCATGCAGGTTGAAGCTCCCCATAAGGCAGGTTATGACTGTGGACCAAATCGCCCGGAACAGCGGGGGTCCGGCGCCGACGATCGTCGACGACCTCCTCGACCCCGTCACGGCCGAGCGCCTCGCGCGGTCCGTGCCGACCAACACGCGGCTCGCGTACGGGGCCGTCCGCGACGCGTTCGAGCGGTGGTGTGCGCGTGCTGGCCGGACCGCGCTGCCCGCCCACGACGCGACCCTGACCGCTTACGTGTCGCACCTGATCACGGCCGAGGTTGCGCCGGCGACGATCAGCCAGCACATCGGCGCGATCCGGAAGCTGCACAGCATCGCCGGGCACAAGGGCCGTCCCGACGCCGAGCAGGCGCAGCAGCTGCTCCGCGGGTACCGCCGCGAGCGGGCCGAGAACGGGGTGGTCGACCGCGCGGCGACGCCACTGGTCGCCGAGGCGCTGCGGCGGGTCATCGACCACCTGCCGCTGGACACCACCAGCGGGAAGCGGGACCAGCTCCTGCTCGTGCTCGGGTTCACGATGATGGCGCGCCGATCCGAGCTGGCGGCGCTGACGATGCAGGACGTGCGGGAGACCGACGACGGGCTCGAGGTCGGGATCCGGACGTCGAAGACGGACAAGGACTCGCGCGGCACGGTGGTCGCGCTGCCGGCCGGGTCGCACCCGGAGGTGGATCCGGTGCGGCTGGTCCGCGGGTGGACGGCGGTGCTGGCCGACCTGGGCATCACGTCGGGCCCGCTGCTGCGCACGGTGTCGCGCACAGGCGTCGTCGGCGGCGCGCTGCAGCCGCAGAGCATCAACAGCATCGTGCGCCGCTGCGTGGCCGCCGCCGGGCTGCCGGAGCCGGACGGGTACTCGGCGCACTCGCTCCGCGCCGGCGGTCTCACCTCGGCGCTGCGTGCGGGCGTCCCGCTGGGCGTGGCCGCGGCGCACGGGCGCTGGTCCCCGAAGTCCCCGGTCGTCATCCAGTACGCGCGGGCCGCGGACCGGTGGCGGGACAACGCGATGAGGGGCGTCCTGTGATCGCCGATCTCGACGCGGTCCCCGACATATAGATGACGCCCCGCTCGTGGTGAGTGACCACGAGCGGGGCGTCGTGAGGCGCGGCGGATATCGCGACTGGATCCACTCCCCAGCTTCAACAGCCGCGATACCCGCCGCGCCTCACACGGCAATCGCAGCATCAACCCGCCGCGTTACACCCCGCGGGCCACCGGGTCACTGACACGCCAAAGCGCCCCCCGGCTGGATGCCGGGGGGCGCTGTCGCGTGCGGGGAGCGGACGATCAGGCGTGCTCGGGGTGGCCGCCACCGATGCCGGCAGGAACGGCGCGCTGCACGCCGCCCTCGGAGCCGGTGATGCCGGTCGGCTTGAGCAGGCCGTAGTGCAGGCCGACGCCGAGCAGGAACACCGTCACGGCGTTCGCGCCGCCAGCGGACCAGTCGTAGGCGGTGGTGTCGCCGGCGACGCTGTACAGCTCGTTGAGCAGGCCGGCCACGGCGGACAGCGCGGCGAGCACGACGGCCTTGAGGCCGGGATGGGCGACGCGGGCGGTGACGAGCCCGGTCAGGATCGGCAGCACGGTGCCGGTCAGGAGCAGCAGCCAGTTGAGGTCGATCACGGTCAGCCCTTCGATCAGGTCGCGCGCGGGGTGAGCGGGTGCTCGGTGAGCAGCGCCAGCACCCGGCGGGCGATGGCGTCGTGGTCGGCCGCAGTGAGCGCGGGCGGGCCGCCGGCGGCGCGGGGTGCGTCGGCGGCGAGGTCCTCGGCGCTGCGCTGCGCGGGGTAGCCGACGGGGTCGGCGACGCCGAGGCGGGACAGGATCTGGGAGCGGGCGTGGCCGATGTCGTCGCGGCGGGCGAGCTGCTGCAGCAGGGCCCGGTCCTGGTCGCTGAACATGTCGTCCTCCATGCGGGGGCCTGGGGCGGGGGCGGCGAGGTGGCGGGCGACGGCGGCCCGGAACGCGGGCAGGTCGCCGGGCCAGCCGGCGAGGTCGACCTTCCGGCCGGGCGCCCACGTCTTGTGGAAGATCACGTGCCGCTCGGTGAGGCCGTAGCGGCGGCACAGCGCGGCGACACCGCGCGGGTACTCGGCGAGCTGCGCGGCCGTCCAATCGCCGGCGGCGGTGCCCGCGGAGACGGCCTCGATGCCGATCGTCCAGGCGTTCGCCGAGTTCGCCGGGATGCCCAGCAGCGGGCCGCCCGACCCGGCGTGCCACGCCTGCCCGGACCCGAGGAATCGCCACAGGCCGTCGCGTTCGAGGACGAGCTGCGACAGGAGTCCCTCCAGCCCGGCGCGGCCGTCGCGGACGACCTTCCAGGTGTTCGCGGAGACGCTGCCGGTGTGGTGGCAGACGATGGCGCGGACGCCGGCGAGCTGGCCCTGCCCACGGGTGGCCGCGCCGGGGTCGACCTCGACGCGGCAGCCGGCGGCGCGCAGGGTGAGGCCGAGGTCGGTGAGGAGCACGTCAGTCCTCGCCGTCGTTGCGGGTGATCTCGCCGAGCTCGGGGGATCGGTCTTCGCACCAGCCGTCGGCGCGGTCGTCGTCGTCGCCGGGCGGCCATGCCCAGTCGACGGCGGGGCCGTACCGGACCTGGTAGGCGGGCAGCATCGTCGTCGCCGGGTCCTGTCCGGGCGGGACGGCGGGCACGTCGACGTGGTGCTCGTCGGAGAGCTGCCGGTAAATCAGAGGCTCGGGATCGGGCACCGGTTCACCTCGTCCCGCAACGCCGCGAGGTGTTGGGCGACGTGGTCGTGTGACGGCGGCTGGGCGCCGGCGCGCAGGTCCTCGATCAGCTGCTCGTCTACGTCGACGTCAGCGAGCTCGACGGGCGGCTCGTGCGGGTCGGGCATGGCGGGCTCCTTCCGGGGTGACGCGCGGGGCCGGGATGGATACGCGGCGGCGCTCGAACAGCGGCGGCAGGCGGTGTCCGTTGCTGGGCAGGTACGGGGTCATCGCCAGGATCAGCAGCCGCACCTCGGCGTCGGCGCGGACCTCGGCGAGCTCGGCGCGGAGCCGGGCCGTCTCGGTGTCGGTCATGGCGATCTCCCGTCGTTCCGGTCGCGGAGTCGGATGGCCCGGCCGATGGCCAGGCCGGCGGCGACCGACGCCGCGGCCCACGCGGCCACGCCGACCGCGATCCAGCCGGCGCAGGTCACCCTGTCCGCCGCGGCACGAGGTCGCCCCGGCAGTCGAGGGAGTCGCGGGCCTCGCGCATCACCCGCTGGTTCTCGATGTAGGTCTCGCGCGCCGGGCCGGCCGGCCGGGACTCGGGGTCGTAGCCGCCGACGACGAGGTCGAACACCGGGCACAGCACGTCCTGCCGCACCGCGATGCCATCGTCGATGGCGCGCTCCGCGCGGAACGCGACGTACCCCACGAACCCGCCCAGGGCGACGACGAGCAGCAGCGCCACGACGAGCGCCCGGTTGTTCTGCTCGGTCTTCGTCTGCCGCTCCGCGAGGCGGTCGACAGACTCGGTCAGCGCCTCGACGTCGTCGCCGAGCGCCTTCGCCCGGGCCTTGAGCTCATCCACTGGTCTCCCCGTTCGTGCGTTGCATCTGGCGGATCAGGCCCTGCAGGTCGACGACGTACTCCTGCAGGCGGGAGGTGATGGCGGCGAGCTCCGCTGTGACCGCCACGGTCTCGGCGCGCAGCTGCTCCCGCTCGCGCTTGGTCTGCTCGCTGGTGCGCGGGCACGGCATGGCCTCACCGCTCCTTGTCACGAGAGATCAGCTCCACTACGTCGCGCAGGACCGCGGCCGCGTTGGCGACGGTGGCGGTTGCGCTGGTCACGGCCGGGATGACCTGGTCCCGCATGACCTGGTTGAGCTCGCGGATGTGGTCGGCGTTGTTGTCGGCGCGCTCGCGTTCCCGGTCGTGGGCCGCGGTCTCGCGGGAGAACAGCACGCGGATGGCCGCCAGTGCGAGCAGGACGACGATGCCGAGGACGCCGTACTCCAGCAGCGCGGGCATGACGGTGGCGGCCTGCGTGGTCGCGGTCGTGGTCAGGACGCGGCCCACCGCTGGTAGTGCCCGTCAGCGCGCGAGACCGTCCAGCTGTCGTCGGTGCGCATCACGAAGTCGCCGAGGTGCGCGACGTCGTCCTCGTCGAGGGAGCTGTTCACGGCGAGCGCCTGGTTGCCGGCGTAGTCGAGGACTCGGACCCCGCCGCACCATGCGGCGAGCGCGTTCCAGGTGGCCGGCTGCAGCTGGTAGCCCTCCACGGTGACTGCCTCGTCGATGACGTAGTCGCCGTCGACGTAGCGGGCGGGGTGGTAGCGCTTCGGCCAGTCGTGCTCAGACATCCGTGGCCGCCGGGCTGCCCTCGTCCGCGGCCGGGCCGTGCTGCCGCTCGAGCTCGGAGATCCGCTCGGCCTGCACCTCGGAGATGGCCTCGTAGGTGGCGGCCCGCCACATCGCCGCGCCGAGCTCGGTGCGCTGCAGGATCGCGACAATCCGCTCGGGTGAGACGGTCGCCTGCTGGTTGCTCACGGTTCCTCCGGGACGTAGGGCGGGACGTAGTCGTAGAGCGCTTGCGCCTCGACGGTGATCGGGCTGCCCGAGCTCGGCGAGATCGTGGCGAGCGTCTTCACGACGACGGTGCAGCCGGTCAGGGTCAGCGACCCGGGCTTGATCTGGGCCGTCGTCTTGCCCAGCCACTCGATCGCGGCGTAGATCGTGGTGATGCCGCCGGTGGGCACCTCGAGCGGCTCCTCGTCCCAGGTGACGGCGAGCTCCCGGACGGCGCCGGCGAGGGACGGCCCGGACGGGACCAGCGTGCGCCCGGCGACGGACCGGATCTCCCGGTCGCTGATCTGGTTGAGCGCACCGTGCAGCAGCGCGAGGTGGTCGGGGATGCTGATGCTCGCGACCGTGCCGCCGTTCGCGTCGGGCGTGTCCCGGACCAGGACGGCCGGCATCTCCTCGGCGAGCACACCGAGCCGAGTCGGCGGGTCGGCGACCGGCACCGGGTCGGGGTCGGGGTCGGCCTCGGTTGGGGGCGGGGTGTACCAGCGGTCGGACGTGTAGACGTACTTCCGGGCGCGCGCGGCCCGGATCGCGGCGAGCGGGTCTACGACGGCCCGGATGTCGGCGATCTCCTCCTTCACCGTCTCCGAGGAGGAGATGACGAAGTCGCTGGCCTTGACCGCGACGAAGGTGTCCATCGCGGCGTTGACGACGAGCATCGACCCGGCCTCGGCCTTCCAGCCGGCGTTGCGGGAGATTGCGACCATGCCCGGGTTGGAGCCGGTGTCGAGCTTGTACTCCAGCACCGACGAGGCGATCTGCACCCCGGAGGAGTTGGTCTGGGAGAACGCGATCCGGCGGAACGAGCCGTCGGGCGGGGTGAGCTTCCCGTTGACCTCGAAGTTGATGAGCGGGGCGGTGACCCGGGCGCGGCGGTCGAAGACGACCATCTCCGACCGCAGGTCGCTGGGGATCTCGGACTCGGCGGAGAAGTTCATGCCGGCGCCGAGCGCGTTGACGTTCATCCGGCCCGAGCGGCCGTTCCCGTCGAGGATGCCCCGGATCATGAGGTCGTTGCCGAAGTTGTTGATCTGGCTGTAGTTGCTGCCCGACGCCGGGTAGAACCGCTGGGTGCCGTCCGGGAGGATGTTGATCCGCTCGCCGGACAGTGCCGACATGTAGGTGCCGGTCATCAGCATCGACGCGTCGGAGGTCTGCCAGCGGCCCACGACGGTGGAGCCGCTGTAGAGCCGCAGCCCGGAGGCGTCGAACTCGACCCGGTTCCCCGAGGCCGCGGTGCGCATCAGTCCGGACTGGGTGACCGTCGCCGTCATGGTGCCGGCGGTGAGCTTCCCGACGTCGAGCGCGCTGATCTTCGCCGAGTTCACGGCGAGGTCGGCGATCTTCGCGGTGATGATCGCGGCGTCCACGATCTTCACGCTGCCGACGGCGAAGTCCGCGATCTTCGGCGCGGTGACGATCGAGTCGATGAGCTGCGCCGAGACCAGCTGCTCGGCCGTGGCCGGTCCCGCGACGGTCGAGATCGGGCCGGCGTTGCCCGCCCGGTCCACGTGCTGCAGCGCCGCGTAGTAGCCGATGCCGATCGGCAGGTCCGGCTGGTTCCACGTCCCGGCGCCGAACAGGTTCGCCACGTGCTGACGGCCCGTCTCGGCGGGGACGAACGCGACCGGTGAACTCGCCCCGGCCGGCGCGGTGATGCTGGCCGAGCGGGACAGGAACACGCGGGTGTGGTCGTAGTCGCTGGGCATGGGCTCGCCGACCGACCCGAGCCCGCTCGAGGCGATGTCGAGGGTCTCGAACCAGACCCGCAGCGTCGGCGCGGCGGCCTGCGGCGGGGGCACGTTGTCGACGGCCGTGGTGTGCTGCAACGGCACCGACCACGGGCCCTGGTTCCCGGAGTTGTCGAACGCGGCGACGCGCACCGCGATGCTCGCGTCGGCCTCGACCCCGCCGAACGTGAACGTCGTCGCCGTGGTGCCGGTGGACGGGGTGACCTCGTTGAACGCGATGATCGCGTCGACCGGGTTGGAGCTGGGGATGCCGCCGACCTGCGACATGCCGAGGTAGGCGAGCGCCACCTTGTAGCCGGCAATGTCGTCGGCGGCGGACGCGCCGGAGCTGTGGTCGCTGACGTAGCCGGCCAGCCAGGTCTCGGCGTCGCCGGTGTTGTTCCACCCGGCGAGGAGCTCGTCGTTGTGGTCGTTCACCAGCTGCGGCGCCTCGGGCCACGTCCACTCCTCGGACACGGCGAGGCCCGACTGGAAGCGTTCGAGGATCAGCTGCGCGGCCTGTGCCTGCGGGGTGTTCGGGCCGTCTGCGTTCGTCACGACCGCCGACCAGCCGACGGTGACCGCGGCGAGGGTCTGCGAGTGCTCGTCGTCCTGGTAGGCGATCGAGTCGACCACCAGCCCGGTCGGGGCGGCCGGGGCGGTGGTGTCGTCGCCCGGGGTGGCGGTCGAGGTGCCGACGACAGCGTCGCCCGACGAGACCGCGGCCAGGCGCCGGTAGAGGGCGGCGAGGGCGTCGGTCATCAGGTCCGACTGCACGACGGTGATCTGCGGGGGGCTGCCGCGCAGGAACTCCAGGTCGAGCTGCGCGACCCGGAGGCGGCGCCGCTCGGTGCCGGTGACGGCGTAGCCCCAGTCGCCGACGCCGTAGTCGAGCAGCGGACGGGGCGCGCCGGCGGCGAGCGCGACGGTGGAGGCGTACTCGGCGGCGCCCGTCGACAGGGTCTGCGCCTGCGCGGCGGCGAACGCCTCGACCCCGCTGAGGGTGGCGATCTGCCCGGCGTCGGCGGCGACCTCGGCGCGGAACCCGAGCGAGGCCAGCGCGGTCGCGTTCTCCGCCCAGTCGTAGAGGCCCTGGCCGCCGGCGGCGAGGACGGCGGACCCGGCCTGCTCGGCGGTCTCTCGGCGCGAGTGCTCGGCGAGGTTGATCGTGTGCGCGAACGTGAGCGGGGGCGCGTCGAGGGTGCGGTCGACGCCGCGCCCGTCGGGGTTGTAGGCGCGCAGCACCCGGGCCCCGGTCATGTCGAACTCACCCATGCCGAGCTCGACGCCCTTCTCGGCGACCTGCAGGACGGTCGTCTTCGGGCTGAACTTGAGGCTGGTGACGTTCGACGCCCACGCGACGCCGTTGCTGTCGTGGGTGGTCGAGAAGTCCCACGTGACGCCGGTGAGCGCGCCGCGGGCCTGGGCCTGCTGTAGGACGGTGATGAGGATCGTGCCGTAGGTGACGGCCGAGAAGATGAGCTCGCCCTTGGGGTTGGCGCTGGTCTTCGTCTGCGGGGCGACGAGGGCCTTGCCGAGGAGCCACTCGAGGAAGTGCCCGCCGAACGTCCACGAGCTGTCCGGGGAGAGCGCGTCGCCGCCCTTGCGGAGCAGGTAGCCGCGCAGCGCGCCGGTGGCGTTGCCGCCGAGCCACACCTCGATCTCGAGCGCGCGGGGAGGGCGGGCGCCGACGCCGTCGTGCAGGACGTCGAACCCGTCGGCGCCGGCGAGGTAGTCGACGGTGACCGAGCCAGGCGAGTTGCGCTGCGGCGCGAGCTGCAGCTTCGTCCAGGCAGGCAGCGGGATCAGGGTTGACCCGTCGACCGCGAAGAGGGCAGGAGTCAGCGCGGCCACCGGTCAGAACCGCCGGATCGTGCGCAGCTTGCGCGCGTATATGCCGCTTCCGTCGAGCCGGGAGGGTCCGCCCATATCGGCGAACGTCGGCCCGTCGGGCGTCTTCCGGGACGAGATGAAGCGGTAGGCACCGTCGGTGCCCAGGCCGAGGTAAATGCCGGTATGGTCGATCTCGCCGTCGTACTCGTCGAGATCGGCCGTGGCGTCAAAGCCGACGATGTCACCGATCCGGAGCGGGGTCAGGTCCGTGATCTGCGCCCCGGTACGCGGAACAATGATCACCCCCGGCCCGGAGTCGAGCTGGTCACGGGACACGCGGGGCAGCTGCCCGCTGCCGACGGCGTTGAGCGACAGGGGCAGGCCGGCGCGGTAGCCCCACACGATCCGGAGGAAGCCCGAGCAGTCGAGCGAGTCGAGCTCGGCCGACTCTGCGCTGTCCACGCCGGTGTAGGTCCAGTCGAGACCCAGGTAGTCGTTGAAGTCGGCGCCGACGTCGCGGCCGCCTGCCGCGTTGAGCGGCCCGTAGTGGGCGTCGCCCGCGATCTTCTGCGGCCCGTCCATGACGGTCGCGGCGCCGGTGATGTACTGCATCGACAGCGCCAGCACGTCGAGGCTGGTGTCCGCCAGCGCAGCCGCGAGCCACGTCGGGTTGACGATGCCGGCGAACGCGGCGGGCAGGACCCGGACCCATGTCGAGTGCGTGATCGTCGGGTTGGCGGGCCAGGCCGCGGTTGCGGTGAAGTCGTCGAACAGGAACACAGGGTTGTTTGTCGAGGACGTCGCGGCGAGGGTCCGCACGCCCATGCGCCCGGTCGGGTAGGTGGTGTCGGCGACCGAGAGGTTGGGCGAGACGGGTTCGGTGTCGCCGTCCTTCCACGCCCGCATGGTGTGCGTCGTGCCGTCGAAGGTGGCCCGGATGTGCCACACCTGCCCGGCCACGTAGGTGCCGGAAGTCCCGACGGTGGTCGACCCGGCGATGGTGGTTGCGGTGCCGCCGACGACACGGGAGATCAGACAGGACACCAGCCCGGACGGGTTGAGCGTGAGCTGGTAGCGCATGTGCGCAGTCGTCGAGGCCCAGCCGCCGATCAGCGCGGCCACGTTCGCGGCGCCGACGGGCATGGTGTCCGTCGTGACCGTGGTCCGCATGTCGTAGGTGGTGACGTCGTCGGCGAGGCGGGTGTACCGGGAGGTGTTCGTGGTCGGCGCGGAGATGCGGCCCTTGCCTGCTGACACGGAGAAGTCGGCGTCGACGCCGCCGAAGTTGCCCCAGGTGCCGCCGTTGGGGGAGGGCCCCCACCCTGACGACACGGTGCGGGCGAACTGGTCGAGCACGGGCGGCTTCGTCTCGGTGAACGTCCGCTCGGCGCCCAGCAGCGACACAGTGCGGGCGCCGTCGGTGAACGTCGCGAGCAGCGTCCCGGCCGCGTTCCGGACCTCCGTGCGAACCGGCGCGGTGGCGCGGCGGTGCAGCGGCCGCCGCGCGACGGCGCGCCGCGACTGCACCCCGATCACGCGGTGTCCCCGGTGAGAACCCACTCGTTCGTGCCGCGCTTGCGCAGCGACAGCGCCGAGTACTGCACCCGAGTGGCGAGCGTGCCCGCGGTGCGGATCGTGACTCCCGCGCCGGGCGCGACCGTGACCTGACCGGCGCCGTACTGCAGCAGCTCCAGCACCGCCCCGACCGGGAAAGCGACGTCGCTGTTCGGCGGCACCGTGACCGCGGTCGCGGTCGCCGCAGTCAGCTCGACCGCGGTGCCGGCGTCGGCAAGGGCGAGGGTGTAGGCGGTGCCCGCCTGCGTGGTGGCGGCGACGCTCGCGGTCCCCTCCGGGCCGGCGGGTCCGGTCGGGCCCGTGGCGCCGGTCGGCCCGGCAGGGCCCGTCGGTCCGGCCGGTCCCGTCGGTCCGGCAGGGCCGGTGCTTCCCGTCGCGCCGGTAGGCCCCGCGGGGCCGGTAGGCCCAGGCGTCGGCACGGTGATCGCGTTCGGGTGCGTCTCTACGATCGTCGCCGAGTCGAGATCGAGCGCCCCCCCGTCGTGGGGTACCGCGAAGTAGAACTTCCGCGGCTTCCGCTGCCCGTTGAGGTAGAACACCGCCTCGTACATCACCCCGGTCGGGGTGGTGCCGGTGTCGGTAGTCGCCGCGAGCTGCACCGACAGCGCCCCCGCGGTGATCGCGGCCGGGACCTCGGCGGCCGCGGTGGTCTGGGACGTGCCCGCGCTGTTGCGCATCGTCGTCACCGGCCGGAACACCGCCGACCCGGTCGCGTTGGAGCCGTCCGGGTTCTTCACCGTCGCCGTGACCGTGATCAGGGTGAACGCCACGCTGTGCTCCTCAACTGCTTCGGTAGCGGCGGCGCCCGGCCACCTCGACGGACATCGACCCGCCGCCGGTGTGCGTGAGCACAGCCGACAGCGGCTCGGACGGATCGATCTCGAACAGGCCCGGGCCGGGCGAGTAGTCCAGGCCGGCGTAGCCAGGGGTCCACGCCGTCCCGGTGCCCTGGCTCGTCAGCCCGGTCGCGGCGTCGACGAGCAGCTGCCGCCCCGACGAGATGACCCCGGCCCAGCCGAGGTAGCCCGTCGACAGCGTGAGCCGCGGGTTCGACCCGGCCCCGAACCGCACCCGCAGCCCCGTGCACGGCGCCGTCGCCGCGGCGAACACCGCGAGCGGCAACGTGCCCCCGGTGGTCAGCGACACCGTGCCGGTGCTGGTGTCGGTGAGGTCCTCCCAGTGCCCGGCCGGGATCGCGACCGACGCGGAGAACCGGCCGAACCACGGCGACGCTGGCTCCCGCGACGGCGCGAGCCCTGCCTCGAGGTGGCCGTACGCGCGCCGGGTCCCGTCCGGGCGGGGATGGTCGATCGGGAACCGGCGCCGGTGGAACAGTCGCACCAGCTCGTCCCAGCGGGCGAAGTAGTGCTCGGCGCTGCCGTCGTCACCGACGAACTCGCCGGTGTCGGGGTCGACGCCCATCAGCGACATCGTGAACGTGATGCTGGCCGTGCTGTCGGGGCGGCGCGGCTGCCCCGGCAGGCCGTACACCTCGATCGCGCCGTCCCGCCCGGGCAGCACGATGTCCTCCCCGACGGGGTCCGGTGTCGACTGCAGGTTCTCGGCGACCTCGATGCGGGTCGCGTAGTTGTGCAGGTCGACGCCATCGACGAGGTAGGTGTCGTCGTAGTCGGCCACGTCAGGACCAGCCCGGCAGCAGCTCGGCGCTGGACCTCGACGCCTGGGCGCGCGCCGCACCGGAGGGGCCGGCGCCGAGTGCCCGCTCGATCCGCACGAGGCCGGCCACGATGGGGCCGGCGACGGCGTCGGGCGGGCTGTACCCGGCGCGCATCATCGCGGACAGCTGGCGCACCGCGGCCACCACCTCCTGCTGGTTGACCGTGACCGGGCCGCCGCCGGTGCCGGTGCGGGTGTCGAGGACGCGCGCGAGAGCGGCGACGCCGCCGCGCGGCGCGCCCGCACCGGCGGTGCTCATCGTGTTGCGCGGCACCAGGTCCATGCCGCGGCGGCGGGCCCACTCGGTGCCGAGCGCCATCGTGCGCGGCACCCCGTTGTCGGGCAGGTAGAACTCGTCCTTGTCCGTGCGGTCGCCGGTGTAGCGCAGGTGCCGCGGGGGGAACCGCTGCGCGGTCCCGGCCCGGAACGGGCGGCCGGGGAAGGTGCCGCCGCCGGCGTACCAGGTCGACGAGGCGGGGATGACGTTGCCGTCGTGGTTGCGGGTCTGGGTGCCGACGCCGATGGTCCGGTAGTCGCCGCCGCGGGTCACCACGGTGATGGTGTGCGTCGACGACGACGGCCGGGACAGCGCCGCCTTCATCGCGCCGACCCCGCCGTCGCGGGCCAGGATCGTCATGGTCGAGCTCGCCCGGCCGACGTCGCCGAGCAGGACCCCGAGCACGCTCCGCGCCGGGAGCGACTGGCCGCCGATCGTGACGTCGTCGCGGCCCGACCGGATCGCGGCGAGGGTGTCGTCGAGGACTCTGGCCGCCGGGTAGTTCTGGCCGCCGATCGTGACCTCGGCGTTCGACGCCCGGATCTGCGCCATCACCAAGTCAAGGGCCTGCTGCGCAGGCATGGACTCGCCGTTGATCTCGACCGTCTCCCGGCCTTCGGAGATCGCGGTGAGCACCGACTGCAGCGCAACACCGGCCGCCTGTGGGTTGCCGTCGATGCGGATGGACCCACCGGAGCCGTTGATCACCCCGACCAGGCTTTCGAGGTCGGTGAGCGCCTCCTGGGTCTCCAGGTTGATCTCGACCTCGCCGTCCCGCATGCTGTCGATCAGGGTCTGGGTGTCAACGATCTCGCCCGTCTCGGGGTCGATCGCGATGGTGACGGTCTTCCCGTCCGGCAGTTCGATGACCTGCGTCGCGAACCCCAGCGCCGCGGCACCGGCCGAGAGGTAGTCCAGCCGCGTCTGGCTGAGCATCGACAGTTGCGACAGCAGCGCGTCGCGCGCCGGGCCCTGGGCATTCGCGGCAAGGTTCAAGAGGGTGGCCCCATAGGCAGCCGATCCGGCGTCCGCCCCGCCGAACTCCTCGGCCACTTGCTGCGCCGCCTTCGCGGCCTGGTCGGCCGCGAGCACGTACTCGCGCGTCGCTTCGGCCGCCTGGTTCGACCCGGCGCCGTACTCGGCCGCGGCGTCGTTCGCGGCCTTCTCGGCCTCGGCGACGCGGGCGATCGCGTCCTCCAGTTGGACGTTCGCCCCCAGTGCGGACTGGACAGCAGACACCTGGTCGCGGAGCCGATCGGAGTACGACTGCGTCGCGTCCTCTGCGGCGCGCTGCGCGGCCTCGACCCGGTCGGTCGCGGTGGCGAGCTCGTAGGCCGCGTCCCGGGATCGCTGCGAGCCGGAGCCGGTCTCGTTGACCGCCTCCTGGTACTCGTTCTGCGCGACCGTGGCCGCCTCCTGCGCGATCTGCAGCGACGACATCTCGGTGCGCTGCTGCCCGATCGCCTCGTTCGTCGACTCGATCGACGCGATGCCGAACACGTTGCTGTTGACCCAGGTGTTGACGCTGTTCGCCCAGTCGTCGAACCCGGAGCGGCCGGCCTGCGACACGCCCTGCTGCTCAAGCAGTGCCGTGCGCATGTTGTCCGCGGCGACACCGCCGGAGCGCAGTGCGGTGACCGCGTCGTCGGCCGACACCGACATTGACGACAGCGCCAGGCCCAGCCCGACGGCGGCGACACCGACGATCGGGAGCGCCCTGCCCAGCGCGCCGACCGCCGAACCGAGCGCCAGCGTGGACGTCCCGGCCGCGGCCGCGATCGCCGCCGAGCCTGTCATGCGGCCCGCGAACGCCGCCGCGGACACGGCGGCCACCTGCATCGAGGCGCCCAGCGCCGCGACCGGCCCGGCCACCAGGCCCAGCCCCTTGAACGCGAGCACCGCGGCCAGGACGGCGGGCCCGACCGGACCGAGGCCGTCGACCAGCCCGGACACCAGCGCGATGACAGGGGTGAGCGCCCCGACGGCGATCTGTGCGCCGCCCGCGAGCGCGCCCAGGGTGCCACCGGCGAGCTCGCCGAGCTGCGCGACCAGCGGGGACACCGCGATCGCGAGGTTCGACACCAAGGTGGTGAACCGCTCCAGCCCGTCGGTCTGCGCGAACGACCCGATGGTCGACAGCGCCGCGCCAGACAGCTCGCGGATGCCAGGCAGCAGCGCGCGGACCGCCTCCCCCGACTCGCGGAAGGTGTCGACCAGCGCGGTGCGGCCCTCGACCGAGGACATCAGCGTCGACAGCTCACCGGTGAGTCGCTCGACCGAGCCGAGCAGGTCGAACCCGGAGTCGATGCTGGCGGCGAAGAACGACCCGAGGACCGAGCCGACGTTCCCGGCGATGTTGCCGAGCTGCTGCAGCGAGGTGATGCCGCCGGAGATCCACCGCTCCAGCTCGCCGGACTTCCGGGCCTCGGCGACGAACTCGCGGAACTTCGCGGTCGCGGTCGTCGCACCGGCGGCGAGCTCGGGCAGGAACTCCGAGCCGACGGTCGCGATGTCGGTGAGGGCGGCGGCGACGTTCACCCCGGCCGGGGCGAGCTCGCGCATCGTGGTGCGGGTGTTCGCCAGGATCGTGTTGACGTCGGCGATCACGGGCTCCGACATCGCCCACTTCGCGAAGGAGGCCGCGCTGTTGTTCATCTCCTTGGCGATGCCGGACAGCCCGAACTCGAGGGAGGGCAGGTAGGACTTCGCCAGCGGCTCGATGACGTCGGTCAGGTCCCGGAACAGCTCCTCCTGCACCGACAGGCGCATCTCGGAGAACGCCGGGCCCAGCCCGCGCAGCGTGCCGACGACCTCGCGGGCGGACGGCGACAGCGCGGCGAGGGCCTCGTTGACCTTCTTGACCTGCGCGGCGGTGCCCGTCGGGCCGAGGGCGTCGGCGACGTGCGCCATGCCCAGGCCGAGAGTCGCGAGCGCGGCGCCGGCCGCCGCACCGGCGCCGGGGATCAGGCCGATGGCGCCGACGAGATCCTGTGCTGACGCGCCGAGCGCGCCCAGCCCGGCCGCGGCGGAGATCAGCGCGGGGACGGCGATCGGCACGGCCAGGGCGCGAGCGAGGCCGGCGAGAGACGCGGTCATCTCCGCGACCGACCCCTCGGCGTCGCCGGTGTCGACCTGCACCTTGTGCGTGGTGGTGCCGCGCAGGGTCCGCAGCGACGCGGCGATCGAGGCGAGCCGGGCCTCGATGTCGGGTGGCTGGATGTCGAAGTCGATCCGGACCGTCGACCCGGTCAGCGCGGCGACCTGCTCGTTGAGGCGGGTGACGTCCCGCAGGAACGTGCCGTCGTCGAGCTCGACCTTGACCTTGACGTCGCGCGACATGGTGCGCAGCGCCGTCGCCAGGGCGGCGACGTCGGCCTTCGCGGTGCCGTCGACGTCCAGGCGCACGCGGACGTTGCGCAGCTTCCGCATCTCCACGACCAGGGCCGTGACGTCGCGGCGTGCCTCCGCGGCGCCCGGCGTCTCCACCGTGGCGCGCACGTTCTTCAGCGCGTCGAGGCGGGTCTGCAGCTGCTGCGCCGACCGCGTCGCCGGCGTGATGTTCAGCTGCGCCGTCGGCTCGACCGTCAGCCGGTCGAGCTTCTTGAGCCTGTCCTCGAGCTTCTCCGCCGCTGCGGCCATCGCGAGGAACTCGCGCGAGGCGTTGTCGTTCGCGGTGACGTCGAAGTTCATCGACCGGGACATGCGTCATCACCCCCTCTCCGTGTGCGCTTCCGAGCAGGTGGGCGGGGGTGGTCGAGCAGGGTCAGGAGGCGGCGGCCTCCGGCGCGGCGGGCGCCTCGACATCGGCCGGGGCGTCGGGGGCGGCCTTCGCTGCGGCGCGCAGGTCGCGCACCTCCGCCTGGCCGGCCTCGCGGGTCAGCTTCATCGCAGCCATGAGGTCGACCTCGTCGGCGTCGATGTCGGCCGCGGCGATCGCGTCGAGGCCCGACCGCAGCCGGCCGATCACCAGCGCCGCGACCCAGGCGTCCGGGTCCATCTGCTCACGCGCCCGCTCGGCCACGAAGGGCGCCATGCCGACGGTGATCCGCTTCTGCAGCCGGGCCTCCGACGCCGACAGTCGCTCGTCGTCGAACGTGAACGTCTCGCCCGCGTACGGGATCAGCCACTTCACCTATGCGCTCCTCATCCCAAGATCCGCCGCGCGGTCTTGTCCATCGCCTGCTCAACGACCCGCACGAACCGCGACTCCTCGCCGGGGAAGGTCGGGAAGAACCACGGGTCGGGCAGCTGGTTGAACCAGCTCTTCGGGTCCTCCGGGTCGCGGCCGAACGCCCGGTGCCGCCACCGGTTGCGGGCGATGCCCTCGGTGTACATCGCGAGCCGGTGCCCGGCCCTGCCCGTGCCGCCGCGGCCGAGCGCGTCGCCGTCGACGAAGAACCGCACGCCGACCGGCGACGCGAGCGGTTCGGTCTTCGTCGCGCCCGCCAGCGCCGCCCGGAACCCGGTCGAGCGGCCGCCGCCCTTCGACGGCGACGCCGGGAACGACGCGGCCATCACGCGGGCGTGGACCTTCGCCAGCACCGGCGGCGCCGACTGCTGCAGCCCGGCGCCGAGGTCGCGCTCCAGCGTGCCGTCCCCGGCAGCCCGGAACCGGCGCGCCAGCGCTCCGAACTGGCGGTGCTTCGGGATCCGTACCGTGATCTTCACGGGAGCCCCTCCTGCCTGCGCAGCACCAGCGACGACCCCGGCTCGAGGTCGCCCTTCTCGCGCTGCTTGTCGAACCTGGCCTGCCGGTTCTCCAGTGCAGCGCAGCCCGGGCACACGTCGACCGTCGCGACGAACGCGCGCGGATGACCGCCCTGCTCCGGGTCCCAGTCCTCACGGCGGGTCCCGCACGCCGCGTGCACCGACCGTTCCCGGATGACCCACACGATCGCCGCGTCCTGGTCGTCCTTCGGCCAGCCGAGGAACTTCGAGCGGGGTAGACCACGCGGCCCGCAGTAGTCCATCTGCAGATCGAACAGCGGGTCTACCCGGAACCTTTTCCCACGTCAGCGCCCGGCCAACGGTTCTCGTTCACGTCGACCGCGGTGCGGTACAGCAGCTCGCGGTCACCGACGGGCATCTTCAGCAGCAGCTGCGCCCACTCGGCCTCGGTGAGCGGGTCGCCCTCGTCGTCCGGGGACACCACGCACGCCGCGAGCAGCGCCGGCCGGAACGTCGCGAGGTTCCACCCCCACCCGTCCTCGGCCTGCTGCTCGGTCGGTGGGTGGAGCTGCACCAGCGCGTCCCACTCGGGAGCGGGAAGGGCGCGGACCTCGACGACGTCGGGATCCGCGCCCTGCACAGCTGGCGCCAGGGTGACCGTGCGCGTCGGGAGCTGCTGTGCGACCAGCCGCCCCCGCAGGCTCACACTGCAGCCGGGATGACGATGTCCTCGACGGGCAGCTCGTCGTGCGTGAACCGCACGCGGAGCAGCGTCGCGTTCTCCATCGAGCGGATCTTCGACAGCCGGTTGACCCGGACCGGCCAGATGTCCATCAGCTTCGTCGGGGTGTCGCCCTCGTCCATGAAGACGATGTAGCCGACCGTGCCGTCGGGCAGGACGTCGCGCACGTCGTCGTTGCCGCGGTCGGCGAGGATGTCGAGCCGCCCCGAGGTGATCGTGATCTCGCCGGGGATGCTGCCGCGCAGACGCTTGCCCAGACGGCGGATCTCGATCTCACCGGGCTCGACCTCGAACCCCTCCCACGCCGTGATCTCCGAGGTGAGGTCGGTGCCGGCGTTGATCTCGACACGGGTCGGGATGTTCGTCGTCGCCGCGATGACCGGCACGTAGACGACCTCGAGGCCGTCGAGCGCGGAGAACGGCTCGGCGACGTTCAGTGGAGTGGCGGCCATGTCTCAGGACTCCTTACCGGACGCGGCGGGCCGCGCCTTCGTCTCCTTGACCGCGGACCAGCCGCGGGCCTCCCAGTGCTTCACCGAGCGGGGGTGCACGCGCGTCGTCCCGTCGATGCCCTTCTGCTCGATCTCGACCCAGTCCTCCGGGGCGTTCGGGTTGGCGACCAACCCGACGACCTTCTGCTCTGCCACGAGGGCTCCTCCTTGCATGCGAACGAGCCCCGCAGCGGACGCCGGGGGCGGAACTACTTCGGACTGCGATCAGGCGCGGGGCTGGAACGCCGAGGCCCGCACGGTCACGTCGAGCGCGGCCTGCGGCGGAAGCTGCGGGTCCTCGAGCCACGACAGCGCCACCCGCGCCACCCAGGGCCGAGACGTCAGCACCCCGGACGGCAGGTCCAGATCCGGCGTAGCCGCGACCGCCGCCGGGATCATGTCCAGCACCTCGTACGCGCGGACCAGCGCCGACGCCCGCGTCTCGTCCTCGGCCATCGCCTGCACCCGGCATCCCACGTCCACCGTCAGGTCCTGGCCGCCGAGACGGCGCCGAACCTGCTGGTCGACGTCGCGGTCGGTGCTGCCGGTGACGCCGATGCCGATCGCGGCGAGCTCGTCGTACTGGCCGTCCGCGCCTTCCTCGCCGAGCACGCCCAGGTCGACCCGCACCACCCGCGGGAAGTCCTCCGCGACGTCCGGATCGGCCAACGTGCGGGCGTACGCGGCCACCGTGGCGTGCAGCGCCACCACCAGCAGCGGCGCCGGGCTGCCGGTCACCGAACCACCCAGCACGGGGCCGGGTCGGGCCACGCCATCGGCGCCGGGAACGACCCCTGCGGGCCGCTGGCTGTTGCCGCGGCGACAGCCGACTCCGACACGTCAGCCGCGGGCGGGCCGAGGAGCTCGGTCAGGCGCGCACCGAGCGGGGCCCGGCCGCCGACGCCGACGTCCTCGACGGTCGGCCCGGTGGCGACCGTCGCGGCCCGGGACTGCGGGCGGTAGTAGTCCGCCAGCACCACCCGGACCGCGAGCGACTGCTCCGGCTCGACGGCGTCAGGGTCGTCGGCCAGCGACCGGCCGTCGCCGCCGAACAGGTGCCGGTCGACCCGACGCACCGCCGCGGCGATGAAGCCCTCCATCTCGGCCGTCTTCGACGCATCGAACGACAGCCGGATGTTCAGGTACTCCCGCGCCTCGGCCACGGACAGCACGTCGAGCGCGGACACCGGTCAGTCCTTCGACGCGGCCGGCCGACGCGGCTTGTCCGCCGCGGCGCTGCCGACGACCAGGTCGCCCTGGTCCCGCTTCCCGACCAGCCCGCGGCCCTCGAGGCGCTTCACCTCGTCGGCGTCGAGCCCGTCGGGCAGCGGCGCACCCTGGTACAGGTACTGGATCTTGTCGCCGACGTGCACCACCGCGCACGGCCCGGTCACGATGTACTCGCTCACGAGGTCACCCCCGTGATCTCGTAGCCGGCGTTCGGCTCGAGCACCACGGGGACCGTGATGCGGCGAGCACGCAGCCGGTACGCGTCGGTCTCGTCCTCGCGGATGCTCTTGGTCTCGATGCCCGCGACCGACCCGGCGTAGCCCGGCCCGCCGAGGTTCTCGTCGGCCATGCCGCCGAGCTGCGTCGAGTCGACGACCAGCGCGGCGTTCGCGAGCGGGATGTTCGGGGTGGCGAGCCACCGCATCCCGTCGATCACCGGGAAGTTGCCGGTGAGGACCGGGGAGTTCCCGTCCTCGCGGGGCAGGTAGCCGGCGTCGGCGAACGTCGCCATCGCGTGCGTCCACGCGGTGGTGGACACGACGACGGTGTCGGGCTCGAACCCGTCGTTGAGGTCGATGACGGCGGCCTTCGCCTTCGCCACGTCGAGGAAGATCTGCTTCGCCGTGGCGGTCGTCCACACCGCGGCGGCAGCGGCGGTCTGCGTGACCGCCGATGCGATCGCGGCGATCGCGACGCTGTCGACCTTCTTGACCATCTGGTTGACCAGCTTGAGGAACGCGCGGTCGATCGGGTTGCGCAGCAGCCGGGCGATCGCCTCGTCCGTGACGGGCACGTCCTGGCCCCACTTCTGGACCTCGGCGATCTGCGTCGTGCCGAGCGTGATCCCGGCCAGCGGGTACTCCATGCCCGGCCGCACGACCCGCGGGTCGCGGTCGGTGTAGAGCGACTCGCCCTGCTCGAACTGGATCGCGCCGCCGACCGCGGTGAAGCGGCCCGTCAGCAGGGCGTCCGCGATGAACCGCTGCTCGGCGATGGTGCGGAGCCGACGCGCGATCAGCTCCGGGCTCTGCAGCAGCCGGTGGATGCTGGTGACATCGCCGGTGACGGTGGGAGCCGCCGGCGGGTAGGTGTAGGGCATCGTTCGTCCTCCGTCAGCGGGCCATCTTGACGCGGCAGGTCTGCCCCGCCGTCGACTGTGCGGTCGTCGCGATCCCGACCACGTGGGCGTAGTTCGTGCCGGCCGCGATCGGCGTGACCCGGCCGTTCGCCGCCGGGACGAGGATGTCGCCCACCGCGACCGCGGCGTTCACGATCAGCTCCTGCACGCCACCCGAGGTGACTCCGACCATCGCGCCCGACGCGGCGTCCTGCACCGCGGCGCCCATCCAGGCCGCCGTGGTCGCCGAGGTCTCGATGACGGTCTCGGCCGCGGACAGCGCGACCAGCCGGCCACCGGTGATGGCGGCGCCGGCGGTGAACGTGACGTCCGTGCCCGGCTTGAACACGGGGATGTAGTCAGCCATGACTCAGGCCTCCGACCCGAAGATGCTCGCGTAGAGCGGATCCACCGAGGTCTCGGCGCCGCCGTTGTGCCCGACCGGCGGGCCGACCGGGATCAGGCCCTTCTGCAGGGACGCGAGCGTGTCGCGCGCGCCCGTACCCGGGTCGGCCTCGAGGTTGGTCAGCCACGCGGCGCGGCTCGCCGGCGCGATCCGGCCGTCGGCGATCGCCGCGTCGACGAGCGCCTCCCGGTCCTCGCGCTCCTGCCGGGCGTGCGCCTGCCGGCCGAGCTCGGCATCGCGACGCAGCTGCGCCAGCGCCTGCGAGTCGACCGGCTCGACGCCCTCGGGCAGCTGCGCCGGGGTGTTCGTCTCGTCGTCGTCCTCGTCGTCGCCGTCGGCGCGCTCGTCGAGCGCCTCCTCCAGCGCGGCGAGCACGGTGGTCTCGTCGGCGTTGGCAGCGACTCCGAGCCGCTGCCGGACGTCATCCAGGAAGGGCACGAGGCCGCTCCTCTCAGTTGTGGATCGCCCGGCCGCGGACGCGGCGGGAGTTGTACGGCCCGGCATGGCGGGCGCGGGCGCACGATCGCGCCCGGCGTAGGTGAACGCGGACAGGTCGAACCGGTCCGGCGCGGCGAGGCTGTCCCACATGTCCCAGAACGAGCCGCTGCTGCCGCCCGGGGTGATCTGCTCACCCGCGGCGGTGCCGGTCTCGTCGGCTGCTGCGACCCGGTCCGCGAGGCCCGCGGCGACGGCCTCGTCGGCGGTGTACCAGGTCTCGGCGCGCATCACCTCGCGCCACTGCTCCGTGGTCCCGCCGGCCTTCGCCGCGTAGGTCGAGGCGAGCGCGT
Source organism: Pseudonocardia broussonetiae (assembly GCF_013155125.1). NCBI lineage: Bacteria > Bacillati > Actinomycetota > Actinomycetes > Pseudonocardiales > Pseudonocardiaceae > Pseudonocardia > Pseudonocardia broussonetiae. The sequence continues at coordinate 2,652,836 of NZ_CP053564.1, forward strand.
CCGACGTCGAGTCGAGCATCCGCTGCGCCTGCGCCATCTCCGCGGCGTTGCCGATCGCGACACCCCACGCGTCGTGAACCATCAGCTGCGAGCCGATGCCCATCACGACCTCGTCGCCGGCCATCGCGATGACCGAGGCCGCCGACGCCGCCAGGCCGTCGACGCGCACCTCGACCTGGGCGCGGTGCGCGCGCAGCATGTTCGCGATCGTCACGCCCTCCGACGCGTCCCCGCCCGGCGAGTTCAGATGCAGCACGATCCGGTCGACGTCGAGGGTGGCCACGTCCCGGACGAACGCATCGGCGGTGACGCCGAACCAGCCGCCGATGGTGTCGAAGAGGTAGACGTCGGCCGAGGACGACGCCGTACCCGGCTCGGCCTCCTCGGTGGCGGCCTGGCCCTCCGCCAGCGCCAGGACCGGGCCGACTCGATACCACGGCCGGGGTGCGCCTGCGGCCGCGCGCAGACGGGGACGATCAGGCATCCGTGCCTCCAGGGTCGCCGGCCGGGGGCCGGTCGGTGTCGTCGGCCGCGGGCAGGCCGTACTGCTGGCGCAGGTGCCGCTCCAGCGCCGGGTCGTTCGACAGCGCGCCGGCGTCGACGAGCAGCTTGATCGCCTGCGCGGTCGCGGCGTGCCGGCTGCCGATCTCGTCGAACACGATCCGCGGCGCCGGCTCGTCCGGGCCCCAGTTCCAGTCGACGAGGTCCTCGACGATGTGCTGCTGCGCGACATCGGCGATCGACTCGGCGACCGTCTGCAGCGACAGCGTGAAGAAGTCCGCGAACGTCGTGCCCAGCGCCCACGACCCGGTCTGCGTGCCGAGGTTCAGGAAGTGCGCGAGCACCGCGCGGGCAATCTGCTCGTCGTGGTACCGGATCGGGGTGTCGGCGTCCGGCAGGGACCCGTCCACGCCGCGCAGCAGCAGGTCCGCGCCGTACGGCACCGCGGCGCCGGCGGCGTCACCGGAGCGCCAGTCCTGCGCCAGCTTCCGGCCGGCGTCGAGGCTGGCCTCCTTCTCGCCGCCCTTGTACAGCGGCACGCCCATCCCGTTGCGCTCGATCGTCTGCGCCTGCACCCGCAGCAGCCGGTCCTTGATCAGCCAGTGCTTGTACGCCGGGCGGAGCAGCGACGACCCCACCCAGTTCCCCGCCTCGCGCTCGTGCACGTACGCGACCAGCCGCGACACCGGGATCTTCACCGTGGCCAGCGTGTCCGCACCCGCGTACTGCTCGATGCCCTCCAGGCCGCCGTCACGCGCCACCTGAATGCTCGCGATCGACCGAGCCGGGCGCAGCGCCAGCTTCCGCAGCCGCACCCGCCCCGCCTCGTCCAGCCGGCACACCTGCTCGAAGTAGGAGTGCCCGAACGGCAGCGACAGCATCGCCATCCGCAGGTGCTCCGCCCACGAGAACCGGTCCCGCACCCGCCGCGACGGCGCCGCCTGCTCGTCGACGCCCTGCACCGGCAGCCCTAGGTCCTCCGACAGCTGCGACACCACCTCGTCGCGCGCACCCGACGGCGCGATCCGCCACCGCGTCCGCAGCACCGGCAGCGTCACCGCCCGCAGCACCGACGCCACCTGCGCGTCCTGCTTGCGCATCTGGTCGTACACCGCGACCGACAGCGGCCACCGCAGCTCCGGCGTGGTCTCCTCCGACGGCGCCATCCACCACGAGCCCGCCGCGTTCGCGTAGCCCAGCTCCGACGTCGGCGCGCCGATCGGTGCAGTCATCCGAGGTCCACCTCCCTTGCCACGTCAGAAGCCCATCCGAGCCAGATCCGCCGTCTCGAGCCGAGCGCTCGACTGCTCCACCGCAAGCGGCTCAGGGGACGGCCCCAGCGCGCCGTGCACCAGCAGCACATGCCGGGCGATCGCCGCCGCGACCTTCGGGGCGATGTTCGCCCCGCTGTTGCGCCGACCGAACGCCCACGCCCCATCACCGATCGGGCGCTTCCGGACCGCCTCTGCCGCCGTGTCCAGCACCTCGTCGCCGAGGTGGAACGGCAGCTCGTCGACGTAGCTCATGCACGCCCGCGCCAGATCCGGGCCCTTGAGCCGCACCACCTGCAGGCCTGCGTCCTCCAGCTGCTGCGCGAGCGGCCCAGCCGGGCCGTTCGGGTCGATCCCCCAGCGCGTAGGCCCATGCGACCCGTCGATCTCGACCGCTCGCGGCACGACCCAGTCCATACCCACCGGCCACGCCTCGTCCGGGTCGGCGTTCCGGTCCGGGCGAGGCGCCTCCACCAGCACGCCGCCGTTCGGCCGGAACCCTGCCGCCACGATCGCCGCCGCCGTCCGCTCCGGGTTCACATCGACCGCGAACACCGGCGTGCCCTCGATCGACGAGCCCGGCGCCTCCCGCAGCCGCCACGCCTGCGCCGGGATCAGCCGCGACCCTGCAGCGCCCTTCGTCGGCCACATGCCGAAGCACTCGCGGGCGAACCCCTCCTCGGACATCACCCGGCGCAGCCGCACCAGCGCCGCCTCGGTGAGCCGGCCCGAGCCCAGCGACGGGTTCGGCGGTGTCCAGTTCGCCCGATCGTCGAGGAACGCGCGCCGCACCTCCGGCGCCATCGCCGCGAGCTCGTCCAGCGACGCCGCGAGGCCCCAGTCGCGGTACCCGATCAGGCCCGGGTCGTCCGACTCGGCACGCTCCCGGGTCCGGAACATCACCTCGCCCTGCGCGCCGTCCAGCGGCGGTGTCGAGGTCAGGATCACCTGCGCATTCGGCTGGGCCGCCGTCGCCGGCGCCTGCGCCTCCATCTGCGCGTCGTTCAGCGCGAACGCCTCGTCGAGGATCAGACACTCGGGGTCCATTCCACGACCACCGCGCGCCGACCGGGCGACGAACTTGAGCTCGGCCTGCGTGTCAAGGCGCTCGAACGACTCGTGCCCGTGCGTCCCATTGATCTTCACGGTGGTGCCGAGGTCCGGGAACTCGATGTAGAACTCGCCGAGCCGCCCCGGAGCCGGCTGGCCGAGCTTCCGCAGGATCTTCTCGACGAACTTGAACGACCGCATCGTCGTGTCGACCCGGTGCGAAGACCACAGAATCAGGTGCTCGTCCAGCGCGAGGAACCCGTACAGCGCTCGCGGCGTCAGCAGCCCGGCAGACTTCCCGTTCTGCCGCGACACCCACTCCGCGTAGTCCGGGCACGCCCAGCCGCCATCGCCGCGGATCGACAGCATCAGGTCGAGCCCGTCGCGCTGCCAGTCGTCCGGCGTCAGCCCACCCGCCTTGACGAGGTCGACCGCGTCATCGGCGAGCGAGTCGACGATCCCGGGCGGGCGGACCTCAACCCGCGGCCGCAGCGCGCCGCGCAGCGGCTCGGGCAGTAAAGCGAGCGACACCTGTCGGAACCTCCTGCTCGGCGACCTCGGCGCGCACATCAAGCGCACGCTCAGCGGGCGACATCGCGCGCAGCAGCGCCACGACTCGCGTCAACTCCCGCGTCGCCGCCGTCATCGACAGGCCCTGGTCGACCTGCACGGCCAGCGCGCGGGCGGCCGCGGCCTCCGTGGACGCCTGCACCCGCTCGGGCATCGCGGCGAGCTCGGCGGCCAGCGCGGTCCCGACCTCACCGCGTGCAGGTGTGCGCGGCGCGCGGGCGGCCGCGGGCTTCTTCGCGGCCGGCTTCGGGGCGCGGCAGGCGTCACACCGCTTGGGCAGGGGCCCGCGGGAGCCCTTGCGGCGCAGGACGGGGGCCGGGCACGTATCGCACACAGGAACGCGCATTTCGGCCACCTCCCGGAAAAGTTTGCTAAAAAGTCCGACTTTTTGCTAAAAAATGGCCTCAGAGGCCCATTCTTGGCATTTTCGAGGCATTTACCGCCCCTAGATCGTCCATTTGGGCGCCCGCCAGGGGGGGTACGGGGCCGGAGAGGCCGGGGTGACCGGCACCCCCCTCTGGATCTTATTGGGCCTCTGACCTGCCGATATGCCGCGTTTGTGCTGGTCAGCCCTCTGCGAGGACGTCGGCGACGATGTAGAGCAGCAGCAGGCCGGTGCTGATCGCGATGCCGATGGCGAGCATGACGCCGGCGCCGAGGCCGACGAGCTGGGCTCGGGTGAGTCGGGGCATCGTCACCACTCTCTCGATGCGTGGCCGGTGGCTCCGAGTGGTCGGAGTCCGGTGCGGGCGCGGGCGGTGTTGGACCTGGCTGCGTTGCACCGGTTGTGCGCGAGGCGCAGGACTGCGCCGTGCTCGGGTAACTCGAGGCCGCCGTCCATGAGGGAGACGAGGTGGTCGGCGGTGGGTCCCCACCTGTGGTTGCCGGGCAGGGTGCGGTCGACGTGGCGGCCGCAGAGCCAGCAGTTGGTCTCGTCGGTGGTGGCGAGGAACGCGGCGCGGGCTTCGCGCCAGGCTCGGCCACCTCGGCGTCTGGTCACCGGCGGCCCCTCGCGGTCAGCCTGTCTGCGGGTCCTGCTGCTGGTACTCGGCGACCAGCTCGTCGACGACCGGGATCAGGCGCTCGCTGATCAGCTCCTGCGCGTAGACGTAGACCTCGCGCACGTGGTGGGCACAGAGCGGGATGGGACACCCGTCGATCAGTGGCCGGTCGCAGTGGTCGTGGGCGACGCATCCGTAGGCGAGGGTCGGCGTGGTGCTGCGGCTCGCGGTGTCGTCGTCCTTGGGCCTGTCCTGCCAGATCCGCTTGAGCGACTGGTGGGTGCTGCGGCCGAGACGGGAGTGGCGGTGCGGCATGCGGGAGCGCTCCTGTATTTGGGCAGGCTCTACCGCGGTGAGCACACGGTAGCTGATCACCTGCGGGTTCACGAGATGCGGAGATCGTGTTGTTGTTCGACGAGGACTCGGGCGAGCTGGTGGAGCTGGGCTTCGGTGTCCCAGTGGGCGGGGCATCGGAGGCAGCGTGCTCGGCCTCGGTCGCGGTCGAACTCGATGGCGGGACGGCGCACGAGGTCGCCACTGGTGTCGACGACGTGGGCGGTGGCCTGGCCGCAGTCGGGGCAGGCGCCGGGGTGGTGCCAGCGCTTGGGCGGGTTGAGCAGGGTGCGGATCTGCTCGACCCATGCGCTGGCCTTGGTGGCGGCGTGCACGAGGTCGGTGGTTGTGGCGGCCCATCGGGTGACGTGGGGCCGGAGGTCGAGCGCGCCACGCGGCGCGTGGGTGGTGCGCTGAATCTCGGCGTGCAACTCGGTGGCCGGGATGGCGATGATGCTGCGGTACGGGCCGGCGCTGCCTCCGGCGCCGGTGTTGCTGCTGGCGCCGATCTCGCTGCGGAGCTGGACGAGCAGGCTGGGCACGACGGCGGTGGTGGCTCTGCCGTTGGTCCGCCGCTTGACGACGCGCCGGCGGTGGTCGCGCAGCTGCCGCATGACGAGGTGCGCCTGCATCTGCTGGCCGGCCGCCCGGTGTCCGGCGAGTCGCCGCTGCAGCTCGGCGGTCGTGGCCCGCTCCTCGGCGCGCTGCTGCGCGACCTGGGAGTCGATGAGGCCGTCGGCGCGGTCGACCTTCTCGGTGGAGGGCTGGACGAGCTGGGTGATGGCGGCGTCGAGGGCGAGGTGGGCGGCGTCGACGTCGACGGGCGCGGCCTGCTCGGGCTCGGTCAACGCGCACCCTCCAGCGCGCGCATCCGCTCCTCGGCGCTGTCCCACCCGCTGCGCTCAGCGCGGGCGACGGAGGCGGCGTGCCGCGCCCGCACGCCCGCCTCGGTGAGCGCCTGCGGTCCGCTGTGTCGGCACCTGCACTGGTCCAGGTACGGGCCGCACCGTGCCGTCGACGTCGCTGCGTGGCGGCTGCGGCTGGTCGGGCGGGGCCTGGTCTCGGTGGTGGTCACGAGGGGTGTCCTTCGGGTCGGGGAACGTGAGGGCGATCGCGGAGCCGCCGAGGAAGAACGCGACGGCGTACCCGATGCCGGACTGCAGCGCGGCGGCGGTGTAGAGGGCGAGGGTGGTGAGGGAGGCGAGGATGCAGGCGAGGGCTGCGCGGTCGCGGGTGGTCACGGGTCGGCCACCGCCCAGCGGCCGTGCCTGCCGCGTCCGACGAACACCAGCGGCGGCGGGTCCGTGACGTGGCTCCAGCGACGACCGACCGCCGCGCCGGTGATGGTCTCGGGGTGCACGCCGAAGCGGATGGCCAGATCGCGCGCCTGTTCACCGGCCAGGATGGCGGTCCGTACCTGCTGAACCTGGTGCTCGGTGAGCTTCCAGCGCGACGACTTGGTGCCGCGGACGATGACCTTGCGGCCCTTGCGGTCGCGGTCCTCGTTGTTGTCGCGCGGCGTGCCGAGGAACAGGTGGGCCGGTTCGATGCACGGCGGCGTGTCGCACTTGTGGCAGACGAACAGGCCGGACGGCACGCTGCGTTCGTTGGCGAGCTCCCAGGCGAGCACGTGCGCGCCGACCCACCTGCCGGACGCCAGGATCAACTTCCGGTGGTCCGCCGACTTCCAGTTCGGCGCGTAGATCAAGCACTCTCCGCGCCGCTCGCTCTTCGCCGCCAACCGCTGCTGCGGTGTGAGCCCTGGCGGCACCCTGTCGACGACCAGGCGCAGCGGGTCACCGTTTCGCTGCCAGCGGCGGTGATGCATCGAGCACCAGCCGTGCGTCCCGTGTCGCCTTCGACCGCAACCCTCGATGCTGCACTCACGCACTGACGCTCTCCCGTTCCGGCCACTGGCCCTTCAGCAGCCAGGCCGCACCTCGCCTGCCCTCCAGGAACGGACCTGGCCACCCGCACCAATCCACCCCCGCGGTGGCGAGCGCGACGGCGTCGCACTCGTGGCTGGTCTTCCGCTTGAGGCCGCGGCCGGGCCAGGCGGCGTCGACGGCGTACTGCACGAGCGCCTTGTCGGCGTTGCCCTTGCCCGCGATGTAGCCCTTGACGGTGGAGGGCGACAGGACGGCGACGGGGAGCTCGCGGGCGATGAGGCCTCGGATGACGCGCCACCAGAGTCCGGCGCGTTCGTGCGGCTGGCCGTGCTGCGATCCGTGGGAGGGGCCTTCGATGGCGACAAGCTTGGTGCCGGTCGTGCACAGCCCGACTGCCCAGCGGGCGACGTCGCTGATGCGGGCGTCGACGTCGAGGATGGCGGCGTCGGCGGGGAGCGCGTCGGTGGTCTTGACCCAGGTAGTGACGTGGCCGTCGGTGGTGATGGCCGCGGCGCCGGAGTTGGCGAGGGCCAGGTCGAGGCCGAGGACGTGCGCGGTCATGCCGCACCACCGAGGGCCGCGTCGGCGCCCAGAGCAGCGGTCGCACGCTCGCCGAGCCAGCGCGCGATCCCGACGGGCACCGCGTTCCCGATCTGCCGCTTCACCTGCTCGGCCGTGCCCCGGAACTGGTAGTGGTCGCCGAACCCCTGGGCGCGTGCGCACTCGCGGTTGCTCAGCATCCGGTGGTGCTGCACGCCGTCGACGAGCTGGGCGACGGCGTGGTGGTTGCCACCCGCGGTGACGGTCGCCAGCGCGTGCTGGTCGGCCCGGCGGGCACGGGCGTGCTTGCGGTAGGTCACCAGGTGCGGGACGCCGGAGTCGGTGATCGAGTCGATCTGGTCGGCGACGTAGAGCCGGCGGGTGACCGGCTGGCCGGGGTGCGGGTCGAGGATCTCGGCGGCTGTGACGGGGAGCCGCGCGGGCGGGGTGAGGTCGAGCTCGACGCCGTCGCGGGTGGCGACGACGAAGAGCCGGCGTCGGTGCTGGGCGTGCCCGAAGTCGACGGCGTCGAGGACGAGCTCCCGCACGCGGTAGCCGATCGCGGTCAGCCCGGCGAGCCACCAGTCGTAGAGGACCCAGTCGCGGAACTCGACGACGTTCTCGACGAGCACGACGGGGTAGGCGTGGACCTCGGCGGCGGCGATGACGGCGAACGCGGTGGCGCGGTCGACGGCCCCAGCGTCGGTGCGACTGCGCTCGGCGTCGGCGGAGAGCTGGCGGCGCCGGCCGCCGGAGCGGGTGTGCCACACGCAGGACGGGGACACCCAGGCGATGTCGGTGCTGGGGAAGGTGCGCCAGTCGACCTCGGACAGGTTCGCGATGCGGTGCTCGGTGTCGGGGTGGTTGGCGGCGTGGGTGTCGACGGCGAGCTGCCAGTGGTTGGCGGCGACCTCGACGCGCACCCCGGCCTGGGTGAGGCCTTCGCTGGATCCGCCAGCCCCGGCGAACAGGTCGGTGGCCGTGGTCATCGGTCACCGTCGAGGCACCGCGGGCACGGCGGGTGGACACACCCGCACCACGGCACCGGCCCGTCGGCGGGCACGACCACGCACGGCTCGGACGACGCCGCGCTGGTCTGGTGCTCGGTGCGGATCCCGGCGAGCTCGTGCTCGGCGGCCCAGGCGGCGGCGACGTCGCCGACGGGGTCGCGGTGCAGCGGGAGCACGACGATCAGGGGCTGGCCGGCGAGGCGCCAGGCGCGGGTGAGTGCGGCCCGGACGTCGGGTTCGGCGCCGGGGCCGTCGAGGCGGACGCGGGTGCGCGGGCCCTGGCCGGGCAGGGCGCGCTGGACGGCCTGCGCGGGGCCGGTCGCGGTGGTCACGACAGCGTCACCGTCGAGCCGAGGCGCTCGGAGAGCCGCCGCTCGTACAGCCGGACCTCGTTCTCCATCGCGTCGGCCACCGCGGCCTCGTACTCGTCCTGCGTGATCACGCCCTTGTCGATCAGAAGGCGTCCGATCCCGGCGACGCTGACGAGCGCGCTGTTCACGCCAACGCGCAGGTGCTTCGGGGTGCCGTCCTCGCTCCCGCCGCTCTGGTCGGCAGCCACGCCGCTCTGCATCGCGTGCATGGCGGCGGTGTAGCGGTCCTGGTCCTGGTGGGTCATCGGGTGGTCCTCTCGGTGGGGGCGCCAGCGGCGGCGGCGATCGCGTCGAGCGCGTGGTCGCACCACGCCAGCCCGACACGGAAGTCGGGGGAGTCGGTGCGCTCGGAGCGGACGGCGAGCGCGGCGCGCTGCCGGTCGATCTCCAGCCGCACCGCGTCGGGGGCGGCCGGGGGCGGGAGCGCGCCGGCGTGCGCGGTGAGCCAGGCGGCGAGCGAGCGGGTCTGCTCGGCGCCCAGGGCGAGGCGGCGGCCGCGGATCACGACGAACACGCCGTAGCCGGCGACGCCGGGGACGGCCGGTTCGATGACGATGTCGTCGGCCCGCCAGATCGGGCGGGTCACCGCGGGGTCCGCTCGTGCGGCGAGGTGATCTCCCGCGGGTCGAGCGGGGCGTGCCGGACACCGGCCGCGGCGAGGCGGGCGGCGTGCGCGGGCAGGTGCTGCAACGGCCCCCCGGTGTGCAGGTTGCGGCACGGCTCGTCGGGGCGGGCGCCGCAGCCCCGGGGCCGGTCGGGGCACGGCACGGTCTCGGCCTGCTCGCGGTCGGCGACGTCGTCGAGGTTCACGAGGTGCCCCGGCAGGGGCAGTCGAAGACGGTGCACACCTGCACGGGCGGGCCCGGCGCCTCGACGATGTCGTGCAGCCAAAGCACGTGCGGGCACGTCCCGTTGGGGCAGGTGCCGCCGCTGACCTTCGCGCCGCCGCGGCTGGTGCTGGGCTGGTCGGTCACGACGCCTCACCCTCGGCGGCGGGGCGCTTCGCGTCGAGCTCGGCGGCGATGCGGGCGCGGTCCTCGGCGGTCATGCGGGGCCGGCGGGCGCGGCGGGCCATGCGGGCGATGAGCGGCCGGGGCGGCGCGGGGTCGTCGACCGATGGCAGGGCGTCGCGGACGGCGGCCTCGACGGCCGGCCGCGGCGGCGGGGGCTGGTACGGGGCGGGCTGGCGGCGCTCGGCGCGGATGAGCTGCGTGATGTGGCCGGGCATGACGAAGTCGGTGCGCGCCGAGTAGTGCTCGTGCACGGCCTCGACGGCGGCGTCGACGGTCCAGTTCGCGCGGCGCGAGGCTTCGACCCACGCCATCCGGTTTGCCTCGCCGGGGAGCTTGCGGTTGTCGTAGGACATCGCGACCGCGAGCACGATCTTGATCTCGTCGTCGGTCAGGCTCATCGTGGTCCTCCGATGGCGCGTCGGGCTGTCGTGGGGCGCTCGCTGCTGGCGAGGAGCGCGCGGATGTTGTCGTCGGTGGTGTTGCGGGCGGCGCGAGCGCTGCTCGTCGGGGCGGCAGCTGCGCGGCGGACGTCCTCGTAGGCCATCGGCAGCGCCTTCACGGGGTTGCGCCAGTGCGAGGCGTGCGCGCCGTCGAGGGCGGCGGGGATGTGGGCGCGGTCTGCGCCCTGGGCGAGGAGGAGGTCGACGGCCTTGCTGAGCTCGCGGCGGTGACCGTTCGCGACGCCGGGGTTGCGCTCGACCCAGGCGGCGACGAGGCCGTAGGCGGCACCGCTCGCGGCGGTCGCGTTGAGCTCGGCGGGCGAGGCGTGCTCGCGGGGCCGCTCGCCGCCGCGCGTCCGCGCCTGCGCGGGGGGCGGCGTAGCCGTCCCCTTATGTTCTTCGCTTCTGTACGTAGTACGCTTAGATTTCTGTTCTTGCAGGTCAGAGGCTCGGTTTGCCTCACTACGCAAGATCAACGCCTCACTACGATCCTGCTGCGCCTCACTACGGTTCTCGTTATGAGGGGTCTCACCCCTCATGTCGTCGAGGTCTAGTGAGGGGTCCTGCCCCTCATTACCGGCGTCTACTTGTGAGGGGTCAGACCCCTCACCATCGAGGGGCAGGACGTACCGGTTCCGGCCCCGGCCGTAGCCGCCGGACCACGACAGCAGACCGCGGTCGCGGAGCGCCTCGAGGTGCCGGCGCGCCGTGCGCTGGTCGGTGTCGGCCTCCTCGGCGATCGTCCGGGTGCTCGGGCAGCACAGGCCGCTACCCGAGTTGTGGTGATCGGCGAGGACGTAGAGCACGGCCTTCGACACCGGCGAGCCAGTGCGTTGCCGTCGTGCCCACCTGATGGCCTGCACGCTCACGAGGGGGCCTGCCTTCCTGGCCCGGTGCGGGGAGCGTGGGGGCCGTGCTGTCGGGGCGCCGGCCCGCGCGTGGCGGGCCGGCGTGAGGGTCGTCATGCGGTCTGTCGTCGCCGTCCGGCGGAGGGGCACCGGCTGCCGGGGTACTGCTCGCATCCGGCGCTGCAGGGCTGCCGGCGGCCGGTGTGGGTGTACGCCCAGGCGTAGCGCCAGACGGTGGCGTCGAAGGGGTGGGGGCCGACGAGCTGGTAGCCGTCGACGAGGTCGGGCATGCAGCCGGCGGCGCGCTGGTAGGGGCGGGTGTGCCCGTCGGCGGGGCCGCCGAGGTAGGCGACGGTGACGGTGCGGTCGCCGAGGGGGATCACGAGGCGACCGCCGTCACGACCTCGGCGGTGAAGTCGGGGCCGCCGTGGTCGCGCAGCAGTCGGAGCGCTGCGCGACCGGCGTTGTGGCGCCGCACCTGCCGCACGATCGTCGCGCCGAGCCGACGCTGTTCGGAGTTCGGGCTGCCGCCGGAGAGCAGGTTCACGAGCCGGGAGACGTCGTGCGTGCCGGTGGCCACGAGCACGACAACGGGGTCGCCGTGCTCGTTGTCGTAGGCGCGGGTCTCGACGCTCACAGCTCGGCGTCCGGGCTGTCGTCGAACGGCAGCTGCTCGTCGCGCGACCCCTCGGTCACGTCGCCCAGCTCGACCTCGTCGACCTTGACGGTGACGACGGGGCGCTCCTCGCCGTCGGCTCGCTTCTCGGTGCCGATGGCGACGCACTCGCCGGAGGCGGTGAACTCGACGCGGTCGCCGAGTCCGATGTCGAGCTTGTCGACGCTGGCGTTGGTGCCGCGGAAGCGCACGTAGGTCTCGGTCATGGTCAGGCTCCTGTCTCGGCCATCGGGGCGGCCGGGGTGATGGGTCGGTGCTTCGGGCACAGCTGCTGGTCGTCGACGGTCCAGCCGCGCATCGCGGCGGCGACGAGGACGGCCGGGCGGTCGATGTCGCCGGGGTCGGTGGCGCGCAGGAGGAGGGCCGAGTCGCAGGTGTCGCGGCCGTCGCGGTGGTCGCACTCGACGGCGACGGCGGTGATCGGGCGGACGGTCACGACGACTCGCCCGGGACGGCCGGCGCGAGCATGTCGGCGAGGTGCTCGTGGTGCGGCTTGTCCTGCTCCCAGCCGCAGGCGCAGCCCCACGAGCCATCAGCGCGCGGGCCCTGCCGATGCGCGTCGCGCACGGCCTGCTCGGCGACAGCACGAGCCGCGCCTGCCGGGTCCTGCAGCTTCCCGCAGTAGCAGGACCCGACGCGGGCGGCGTCCTCGCGGCACATCCAGCCCTGCGGGCGCCACGGCAGGCCGTACTGCTCGTCGGGGTCGTCGCCCGCGAACCAGCGGCCGGCCCAGTCGGCGAGCTCGGACCAGCACTGGCCGGGCAGCTTGTCGACCAGCCTCACGATGCGCCAGCGCAGGCGCTCGACCCGGCTCACGACTCGGTGCGGGCGTCGTCGTCGGCCGCGCCCTGCGCCGCGAGCTCGGCCTCCATGTCGAGCTGCTCCTGCAGTCGCGCGTCCTCGTCCTCGTCGGCCGGCACCTCGGGCTCGGCCTTTGCGGGCGCAGTCAGCTCGCCAGGTGTGACCACGACGGCGGCCGCGGGGAACTCGACGTCCTTCTGCACCTCGCCGCGCTTCAGCGACTGGAACAGCACCTGCAGGTCGGCGACGTCGTGCTCGTCCCACCGATCCACGGGCCGGCGGAGCCGGTCCACGAGCTGCTGCTCGACGACGCCGAACGTCTTCTCGAACGCGGCGATCGCCTTCGTGCGGCGCTCGCTAATCGGCTCGCCGTTGCCGCGCTCGATCGTGGCCCGGCAGATGTCCTGCGCTTCCTCGACGAACGCCTGCGGGAGGATGTTGAAGATGCACTCGCGGACCCGGCGGGCGCCAGCGTTCGAGTTCGACTCGTAGATGGCCTGCACCTCTGTGAGGTGCTTGACGCCGCGCTTCGTGTCCATCTTGTGCGGCTGGATCCACAGCGACGACGGGCGCGTGTTGGTCTGCAGGTCGAGCGCGAAGGCCTGCATCTCCGACTGGTGGTAGTCGTCGTCGCGGCGGAGCTCGACGACGCCGTAGTCGAGGTTCGTCCAGATGCGGGCGAGCTCGCGGGCGAGGTGGACCGACGGGCCGATGGCCCGGTCGCCGCCCTTCGGGACGCTGTAGAACGCCTTCTCGGCGAGGCGCAGGTTGGAGCAGGCTGCGCGCATCGCCTCGGTGGCGGCGGCCTCGTCGCGGGGCAGTTCCTTCGCGGCGAGGAGGCGGAAGTACACCTCGGCCTGGGCGCGGGACTGCTCGATCGCGGTGCCCTGCCCGACGCGGGCAGGGGTGGAGGGGTGCGGGAGGTGGACGGGGACGCTCATGCGAACACTCCTTGGCGGTGCGGCTCGTACTCGCCGCGCTCGGATGCGCCGTCGTGGCGGTTCTGCGCCCACGGCGGGATCTGCAGGGACAGGACGTGGTCGTCGGCCCAGTTGCCGAACCCGTCGCGGTACGAGGGCCAGCGGTCGTTGTCGGTGCACCACCGGTAGAGGTGGCGTGCGGCGCGGTTGCGCTCGTACCCGCGGCCGATGTCTTCGGGGGTGACCTGGACGCAGACGACGAGGTAGGGCGCGGTCTTGCGCTGGAAGATGAGGACGAACGCGGGGCTGCCGGTGGTGAGGCCGAGGTGCTCGGCGCCGTCGCTGTACCAGGCGCCTTGCCCGTGGTAGGCGAAGTCGGCGATCGCCTTGGCGATGGAGTCGGGGTCGACCTCGTTGGCGGTCTTGTAGTCGGGCATGACGAGGCGCTGCCCGGTGACGGGGTGGCGGAGGAAGTCGACGAGGGCGCGGCACATGACGCCGCTGTCGCCGTCGCGCCAGACGAGGGTCTGCTCGGCCTTGCCGGAGGCCGGGTTGAGCAGGGCTGACGCGATGGGGTGCTCGCGCAGCTGCGTGGCCATCGCCTGCACGGTGTCCGCGTCGCGGGGCTTGATCGGGGTGAGGCCGGCGGCGCGTGCTTCGGCGACAGCGGCGTCGTCCTTGGCGGTGCGCCAGGTGTTCTCGTCCTTCCCGCTGCCGCGGATGACGACGATGTCGTCGCCGGCGCCGAGGACCTCGCGGTGCGCGGCCCGGCCGAAGTCGAACGCGGCCTTGACCTCGGGCGGCCCGGTTCGCCACGCCTGGTAGATGGCGGGACAGGAGGGGAGGAGAAGCTTCTTCGCGCCGGAGTGGGAGAGGCTGCCGCCGACGACGGGGTCGCAGTGGTAGTCCTCGGAGCTGAGGTCGTAGACGCCGGGCTCGGTGATCCAGGGCTCAGTCACGGTGCCACCCGATGCTCTCCTCGTACCGCGTCTGCACGGCCTCGAGGTGCTGCTCGTGGGCGGGGTCGATCTCGGGGTGCTCGCGGTCGTACTCGGCGTGCTCGATGGCGGGGCCCTCGGTCATCGCCGCCACCTCCGCAGCAGGCCGCGTCGGGGCGCGGGCTGGTGGGGTACGAGCTGGGCGAGGCGGCGGACGAGTGGGGTCTCGTCGAGCCAGTGCCCGGGCGGGGTCCGCTGCAGGTGCGCGATGTCGGCGAGGGTGTCGAAGTAGTCGCGGTCGCGGCTGAGCTCGCGGTGGTGGTGGGCGAGCTGCTCGGCGTGGAGGGCGACGGCGCGGTCGCGGAGCCAGGCGAGGACGGACCGCAAGTGTGCCGGCGTCATGTCGTCGAGGCGCTGGGTGAGGAGCCGGCCGTTGTCGCCCCAGCTGGCCCAGGTGCTGGCCTGGTGGAGGCGGTGGATGACGCGGTCGAGGTGGTCGGTGTCGGTGGGGGTCATCGCCGTGGCCTCGGCTGCCCTGTCGTCCAGTCGCCGCGGACCAGGGTCGACACGTAGGACTGACCGATTCCGTACTCATCACCCAGCTCGCGCTGGAGCACCCCGCCGGCCGCGTAGCGGGCCCGCAGTTCGAGCACCTGAGCATCGGTCAGCTTCTTCTTCTGCCGCTGCTTCAGGCGCATGTCGCGGCAGTTGTCGGCGTTCGTGCCTACGAAGAGGTGGGTCGGGTTGACGCAGGAGGGGTTGTCGCAGCGGTGGCACGCCTGCTCGGTTGGCAGGAGTCGCCGACCGAGGTGTCGCTCCAGGCTTACGCGGTGCGCGCCGACGCTGGCCCACCGGAAGCGGCGCTCCAGGAGGAAGCGGCCGTACCCGTAGCTGCTCAAGCCGCCGGGCCAGGGCCAGCACTCAGTGCGGTCGCGGCCCGCGCCCGCTTCTGCGAGGTAGCGCTCGGAGGACGGGCACCCCTGGACGGGCACGTTCGGCTCGTAGTGCGCGGAGATCAACGGCATGAGGCGCAACTCCTGCACGCGATGGGACTGACCGGAGGGCCCGCGACGAACTGGCGCTCGACGCGGACGAGAGATGCGAGGTCGACTACTCGCCCGCAGATGCCGCAACCAAGGACGGCGACGCCGGGGTCGGGCGGGAGGACGGTGATGCCGTCGCGCATGCGGTCGACGGCGGCCATGCCGACCTGCTCGATGGGGAGCGCGGCGAGGCGGGCGCGGTCGTCGGTGTTGAGGTCGCGGACGGCGGTCACGAGAAGGCCGCCGCGCCGTCAAGGTCCAGCAGGGCCGGAGTGTCGAGCTCGGCGTCGAGGCGGCGCAGGTTGTCGACCGCGGTCCGCCAGTAGCTGGGCTTCAGCTCGACACCAACACCGCGGCGGCCCAGTTTGCGGGCAACGAACACCTCGGAGCCGATACCGGCGAACGGGGTCAGGACGGTCTCGCCGGGATTGGACCACAGCCGGATACACCGCTCGATGAAGTCGAGCTGCAGCGGGCAGATGTGCCGCTCGTCGGCGTGCTCCCGGCCGGCGCGGACGTTGAGGGTGCGGGTCTCCTTGATGTCGAGCCACACCGGCGCCAGCTGCTCACCGCCGACCGTGCCGCCGTCGGTGCGGTCGAACCAGATGGGGGACGCCCACTCGATCCAGTCGTCGTTGGTCACCTCGCCGCGGGTCGCGTGGTGCGGGATCGGGACGGCGTTGTCGCCGGGCTTCACGAACTTCAGCAGGTAGTCGGCCAGCGCGGGGCGAGTGCCGGCGCTGTCCCGGTTCTTCGTCTGGAACGCCAGCGCGTGCGCCTTCGTGCGGATCGACTGGGCCTGCGGGTCCTTCCACACCGTGACCTCGCCGTGGAACAGCCACCCGGCGCCCTGGAAGGCGCGGATGACGTCGCCGCGGAAGTCGGTGAGGCCGCTGTACCCGTCAACGGCCTTCTTCGTGGCGACCTGCTGCACGTGCACGCAGGCGACGCGGCCGGGCTTCGTGACGCGCAGCTGCTCGGCGATGACGTAGCCGTAGTGGTCGAGGAACTCGCCGCGGGTCGCGGAGTTGCCGAGGTCCCGGGCGCTGGGCGAGTACGTGTACAGGGAGTCGAACGGCGGCGAGCAGACCGACAGGTCGACGGAGCCGGTGGCGAGCTCGGCGAGGCGGGTGCAGGAGTCGCCCAGCAGCAGCGACCACATGTCGCCGTGGGCTTCGTCCTCGAGGTACAGGTCGGTGCTCATGCGGCCCTCCGGTGGTGGGTGTTGGCGGCCATCGCGGCGACGAGCTCTCCAGTCATGGCGGCGGCGTCGCGTTCCTTGCGGGCGACGTTCGCGGCGATCTGCGACTCCAGCTCCGATAGCACGATGTGGGCGCGGACGACGCGGGTTTGGCCGTAGCGGTAGCAGCGGCGGATCGCCTGGTAGTACTGCTCGTAGGAGTCGGACAGCCCGACGAACGCCATGCGTGCGCAGTGCTGCCAGTTGAGCCCCTGCGACGCGATCGCCGGCTTCGTGACGAGGACCCGGATGTGTCCGTCGGCGAACCCGAGAAGCGCTTCAGCCTTCTCCTCCGGAGACATGGAGCCGCCCACGTTGACCGCCCCCGGGATGGCTCGGGTCAGGACGTCGGCCTCGTCGTTGAGGCCGCACCACAGCAGCCACGGCTCGTCAGGCTCGGCGGCGACGAGGTCGACTGCGCGACCGCAGCGAGCGTCGAGGGTGTCGCGCCGCACCTTCGCCCGGCCGCCGACTCCGCCGAGGTCGGTGGGGAACAGCTGCCCTTCGGCTTCGATCGCGACGGGCAGCAGCTCGGGCACGATCTCCAGGCCGGGGAGGTCGTAGCCGGTGTCGGGGTAGCCGAGGTCGGAGGGGCGGCGCAGCGCCACGGCCCAGGACGCCATCCACGCGAACATGGGGCCGCGGGCGTGGCCCTTGAGCCGCCACCCCTGGTCGTCGTGGACGAAGTAGGCGGCGAGCATGTTGGCGCGGGTGGCGTGGCCGAGGAACTCGGCCTGACTGCACAGCTCCTCGGGCTCGTTCGGGGCGGGTGTGGCGGTGCAGGCGAGGCGGCGGGGGACACCGGCGAAGTGGTCGGTGAGCAGGCGGCGGGTCTTGCCGTCGCTGTTCTTGAGGATCGACGCCTCGTCGAGGACGACGGCGTCGATGCTGGCCGGGTCGAACTTGGCGACCTGCTCGTAGTTGGTGATCCACACGCCGGGCGGGGGGGCGCCGCCGTCGCGGGTGTAGCGGGCGTCGATGCCGAGCTTCGCCGCTTCGCGGGCGGTCTGGTGGCAGACGGCCAGGGGGGCGACGATGAGGCTGGTGTCGCCGGAATGGCGGGCCCATTCGATCTGCTGGACGGTCTTGCCGAGGCCGGTGTCCTCCCACAGCGCGGCGCGGCCGGTGCGGACCGCCCAGGCGGTGAGCTCGGCCTGCCAGTCGTGCAGCATTGGGTGCATCTGGCCTGCGTCGATGTCGGGACCCGCCTGCTCGACGCGGCGCGCCTTCGCGGCGAGGAAGTCGGCGTAGTCAGCGCTCATCGCGTGGCCTTCTCGGTGGGGATGTGCAGCACGTCGAGGGGGCCGCAGTCGACGACGAGGTGCGACCAGTGGAGACCGTTCTCGCTCTCGTTCGCGGCGTACCAGGTGCCGGCGTTGCCGATGAAGTCGCGGCGCTGCCAGGCGACGCCGCCGGCGAGGACGACGCTGCCGTTGGGGGGCTGGTCGGGGACGTCGACCTGGATGCGTTCGAGGGTCATGACGTGGCCGCCTTCTCGCTGAGCGGGCCGTAGGAGGCGTCGAGCTCATCGCGCGAGGTGCGGGAGATGTCCCCGGCAGGGCAGTAGTACGACCCGCCTGGTCTCGGCAGCCACTCGTCACCGTCTCGGTCAACCAGCACCGGCGAGCTCGCAACCGAACTCTCAACCGAGAGTTGAACGTTGCCCAGCGCGCCGACGGCGGCGAGCTGCTCGGCGACGTGCAGCGAGTGGTCCGCCGTCGTCTCCGTGGGGCGCCAGCCGCACTCGCACTTGCTCGACCAGTCGAAGACGTGCGCGCGCAGCGTGATCGCCGCACCCTCGATGGCCGTCGCCCGGTCGCGCTGCTCGACGAACGCGCCCTGGCGCACGTCCCGCAGCTCGATCGCCTGGTCCTCGTGGGAGGCGCACCAGGCGTCCCGCTCGGCGCGGAGCCGCGCGATGACGCCCCGCTGCTCGCCGACGGTCTGCGACGCCCGCCCGTACATCCGGTTCCGCTCCCGCAGCTGGTGTCGTGCGGCGGCCTCCCGCACCTTCCACTCGACGAGCTGCTCGCGGGCGGACCGCTCGGCGCGGGCCTCGTCCTGGGTGTGGAGCCAGGTGCGGGTGGCGGCGGTGACGGTGGGGTCGAGTGGGGTGGGGAACAGCCAGGCGAGGAAGTTCACGAGGTCGCCCCGTCCTCGGGCAGCACGCCGCCAGGCGCGTTGAACCGGGCGCGGGTCTCGGCGACCAGCTGCGGGAACGCCGTGGCGAGCCGTGCGAGGTTGTCGGTGTCGGCGCCGAGGATGGCCGCCATCAGCAGCGCGTCGACGGGCGCACCGCGCAGGCTGGTCGAGGCGATCTGGAAGTCGTAGGCGCCGCTCATCGCCCGCCGCCGATCCGGGCGAGCAGCGCCGACACCGTGACCGGCTGGCCGGGCTCCTGGCGCCGCATCGCGGGCCTGGCGAGGTCGACGTCGGGGAACGTGGACACGTGCCGCAGGCCGGGCACCTTGCCGATCAGGTCGGTGCTGCGCCGGTGCGCGGTGGTGGTGACGTGGTCGCGGCGGGGCCAGCGCGCGGTGATCGGCAGTGGCCCGGTGGGGGTGGCGTTCGTCAGACTGATGGTGGTCATGAGGGTGATCTCCTCGTGGTCGGGCGGCTCGGCGCGTGCGGCGCCGGGTCGCTACTTCGTGGGCGGGGTGGAGCGGGGCACGTAGCGCTGGATGCGGCCGCCGGTGATGGACCGGGCGGCGGCCCAGCAGGCCTGCAGGTCGACGGCGTCGTGGAACAGGCGCCATGCCTGCTCTGCGTTGAGGCCGAGCAGCTCGGCGGCGACGTCCTCGACGCGGCGGCGGTCGATGAGCTTCGTGCCGTGGTTGCCGTACTCGTCGGGCGTCTCGAAGTCGATCGTGTGCCCGGTCAGGAGGACGGTGTGCCCGGCGATGCAGGCGACGGTCCCGCAGTCGGTGCGGCGGGCCCACCAGTCCTGGCTGTGCTGGTCGGGGTGGGTGGTGATGTGGTCGAGCACGCGGCGGAGCAGGTCCTCGTTGACGCCGGCGGCGGGCGCCGTCACGACGCCTGCTCGATGGGGCTGTCCGGTCCGTAGAACCGCGTGATGGGCACGTCGAGGTGAGCGGAGATCCGCCCCAGCTCAGACGCACTGAACGGAACTCCACCGGTGAGGCGACGCATGAGGTGCGGGTAGTGCCAGCTCAGCTCTGCGGCCAGCTGTCTCCCGCTCTTGTTGATCCGCGCAAGCTCGGCGCGCACGCAAGCTGCGATCGGGTCGGTGGCGGTTTCAGGCATGCGGGCAACATGCCACGCTCACCGTGAAAGTGCAATGCAACACGAGCGTGTTGCGCGTGCCGGCATCGTTGACACGGTCACCGTGAAACATCTAGCCTCACGGTATGACTGCAGCTCAGAGCGACGCAGCCCCGCCGCCCTCGTTCACCGAGACCGTTGCCGAGGAGCTGCGCGTCCATCTCGTCCGACGGCAAGTCACCGGCCGCGAATTGGCACGCCGACTCCACGTCTCATCTCAGTGGGTGTCACAGCGCACTCGCGGCGCGGTGGCCCTCAGCACTGCCGACCTGGAGCGCATTGCTGACGCGCTCGGGATGAGCCCGATGGAACTGCTAGCAGGCATCCCTTTCCGGTCGAGCGCTCCCCAGACGACCACTAGGACCGCCGCCCCTACCGGCTGGTAACCCCTCGTCCGTGCGTGCCTGGTCACGTCCGCCGGTCGTGGCACCTCGTGCTTGCACGTCCCGGGCGCTCCGGCTTGGATCCTGCCACCGGCACTTGTGGTGCTGGTCACAGCCAGGCACCTCACGTGAGCGGAGAGTCGCATGTCGCAGCCACCGTCCGAGCCGCACCCCGGTGAGTCGGCGCAGGACCAGCCGGCTGAGCAGCCCGGCCGGGGGAGGCCGGACTACGGCCCGCCGCCCGGGTACGGCGGGCAGGGCGGACAGGGCGGACCGGGGGGACAGGGCGGGCAGCCCGGCTACGGCCCGCCGCCCGGGTACGGCCCGCCGCCCGGCTACGGCCCCCCGCCCGGCCAGGGTCAGCAGCCGGGCTACGGCGGGCAGCCCGGCTACGGGGGCCAGCCTGGTCACGGCGGGCAGCCGGGCTACGGCGGGCAGCCGGGCTACGGCGGGCAGCCGGGCTACGGGGGTCAGCCTGGTTACGGGGGCCAGCCCGGCTACGGAGGCCAGCCCGGGTACGGAGGCCAGCCCGGGTACGGGGGCCAGCCCGGGTCCGGCGGCCAGCCCGGGTACGGCGGGCAGCAGCCGGGCTACGGCCAGCAGCCCGGCTACGGCCAGCAGGGGCCCGGCGGCCAGCAGGGCTACGGCGGCCAGCAGGGCTACGGCGGTCAGCAGGGCTACGGCGGTCAGCAGGGGCCCGGCGGTCAGCAGGGGCCCGGCGGTCAGCAGGGCTACGGCGGCGAGCAGGGCTACGGCGGCGAGCAGGGGTACGGCGGTCAGCAGGGCTACGGCGACCCCGGCGACCGGCCCGACCGCGACGACCGGCCGAGCCTCGAGAAGCGGGCCGGTCAGGGCGGGCCCGGCGCGCCGCCGCCCGAGGTGCGCACCGCGTTCCTCCTGTGGCTGGCCAACCTGGCGCTGGGGGTCGTCGGCGCGGTCGCCGCCTTCTTCCTCATCGACTCCATCGTCGGGGCCGCCCTGGAGGACGCCGGCGTGGCCGAGGGTGACGTCCCGGCCGAGGTCCTCGGCGCCGCCCGCGGCGGGGCGATCGGCGGGATCGTGGTGTCGCTGGTCCTGCTGGCGCTGGTGGCGGCCGCGGTCTTCGCGATGCGCAACGGCCGCAACTGGGCCCGCATCCTGCTGACCGTGCTCGGGGGCCTGTCGCTGCTCAGCGGGGTCTACTCCCTGTTCACCGCCGGGCAGATGCTGTCGCTGGGGGCCCTCGGGATCGTCAGCGTGGTCGCCACCGCGATCCAGGTGGTCCTCGTCGCCGCGGCGATCTGGTTCATGTTCCGCCCCGCGGCGTCGGCGTACTTCGCGCGGAGTGCCGATCGGCGGTAGTCTCTCGATGGTCGAGATGATCGAGGGATGAGAGAGATGGACGAGACCGACTGCGTCGTCGTCGGAGGCGGACCGGGCGGGGCCGTGCTGGCCTACCTGCTGGCCCGGGCGGGGCGGCGGGTGACGCTGCTCGAAGCCCGGTCGGACTTCGCCCGCCGCTTCCGGGGCGACTCCCTCGCCCCGCCGGTCATGGAGTGGCTCGACGCCCTCGGCCTGGCGGACGAGGTGCTCGCCCGCCCGCACGCCACGGCCGACGCGTTCACCTGGCACACGCCGACCGCGGCATACCGGATCGCCGACTACGGCAGCGCCAGCCGCCGCTTCCCGCACTACGTGCTCGTCCCGCAGCCGGAGTTCCTGGGGCTGCTCACCGCGCGGGCCGCGGAGCTGCCGGGCTTCCGGCTGGAGATGTCGGCGCGGGTCAACGAGCTCGTCGAGGAGGACGGGCGGGTGCGCGGCGTGCGGTACCGCGCCGCCGACGGGGAGGTGCGAGAGATCCGCGCGCCGCTCGTCGTCGGGGCCGACGGGCGGTTCTCGCAGGTCCGGCGCCTGGGCGGGTTCGGGACCGAGGAGCTGGGCGCCGGACTCGACATCCTGTGGTTCGAGGTGCCGCGCCGCGACGGCGACCCCCCGCTGTCGGGCCTGGACTACTTCTCCGTGCCCGGCGCGGCGGTCGTCGCGCTCGGGCAGGGGGCCACCTGGCAGCTCGGGTACATCATCCCGACGGGGACGATCGCGCAGGCGCGCGAGGCCGGCGTCGGTCCGGTGGTGGCGCTGGCGCGCGACCGGATGCCGTGGCTGGGCGACCGCCTCGACGGCCTCACCGAGTTCACCCAGCTCACGCTGCTCAACGTCCGGATCACGCGGCTCCCGTCGTGGTACCGGCCCGGCCTGCTGCTGCTCGGCGACGCCGCGCACGTCATCTCCCCGGTGGGCGGCAACGGCATCAACATCGCCATCGCCGACGCGGCCGACGCCGGCAACACGCTGGCCGCGGTCCTCGGCGGCGACCCGGCCGACCTCGACGCGGGGCTCGACGCCGCGTGCGGGGAGTTCGAGGTGCGCCGCCGGGCGGTGTCCGACCGCGAGCAGCGCGCGCAGGTCCGCTCCGAGCGGGGCAGCCTCGACCGGATGCGCCGCGGCGACCCGGATCCGGTCCGGATCCTGAAGCTGGCGGCGGCCTTCCCCCCAGTCGCCCGCTGGGTCGGGGCCCGGGCGGCGTCGGCGATCGGGATCCCGGCCCCGAGCACCCAGGTGCTCGCCGGCCCCGCCTCGGTCACCGGCCCCGCCTCGGTCACCGGCCCCGCCTCGGGATGACCGGCCCCGGCGCGGGATGACCGGTCGGCGGCGGCCCGCGCGCGCCCGGCGACCCGGGGCGCCCGCCGGTCGCGCGGCGGCCTCCCGTCCCGCGGCCGGGGGGTCCCGCCGGTACCGTCCCGGGTCATGAACCGCACCGCGCAGCCACTCGACGCCGGGGCGCTGCGCGCGGCGTGCGTGGGCCCGTGGAACCGCCTCGACGTCGTCGAGCGCACCGGTTCCACGAACGCCGACCTCATGGCCGCGGCGCTCGCCGGGGCGCCCGACCGCACCGTCCTCGTGGCCGAGCACCAGGACGCCGGGCGCGGCCGCCTGGCCCGCAGCTGGGTGTCCCCGCCCGGGTCCGGGCTCACCGTGAGCGTGCTGTTCCGGCCGGCCGGGGTGTCGCCGTCGCGGTTCAGCTGGCTGCCGCTGCTGGCCGGGCTGGCCGCGCTCGACACCGTGCGCGCCTTCACCGACGCCCCCGCCGGCCTCAAGTGGCCCAACGACCTCCTGGTGGGCTCCGCGGAGCGCGGCGGCCCGCGGAAGGTCGCCGGGATCCTCGCCGAGGTGGCCGACCCGGCGCGCCCGGCGGTCGTCGTCGGGATCGGCCTCAACGTCGAGTCCGCCCCGTCCGACCAGCCCGGCGCCACCTCGCTCGCCGCCGAGAGCGACCGCGAGATCGACCGCGCGGCCGTGCTCGTCGAGCTGCTCACCCGGCTGTCCGCGCGCGAGGAGCAGTGGCGCGCCGGGCGCGGCGACCCCGACGCCACGCGCCTGCGCGCCGACTACCGCGCCGGGTGCCTGAGCCTGGGCTCGCCGGTGCGCGTCGAGCTGCCCGGCGGGACGTCGGTGAGCGGCATCGCCGAGGACGTCGACGGCGACGGCCGCCTGCTCCTGCTCGACGCCGCGGGGCACCGCCGCGCGGTCGCCGCGGGCGACGTCGTCCACCTCCGGCCCGCGGAGTAGCCGCAACTACGGTGGGCCGGTGGCCTACCCCGATGACCTGCTCGTCGACGGCGAGCGGGTCGTGCTGCACACCCATCCGCACGCGAAGATGCTGCTCGGGCCGGTCCTGTACCTGCTGCTCGTCGTCGCCGTGGGCGTGTTCCTCGCCGCGCTCGTGCGCGAGCAGGCCTGGGCGCCGTGGGCGTGGCTCGTGCTGGGCGTCGTGGGGGCCGGGCTCGCCGTCCGGCTGACGCTCGTGCCGGTCGTCCGCTGGCGCACCACGCACTTCGTCGTCACGACGCGGCGGGTGCTCGTCCGCGAGGGCGTCCTCGCGCGCACCGGCATCGACATCCCGATGAGCCGCATCCACAGCGTCCAGTTCCGTCACACCGTGCTCGAGAGGGTGCTCGGGTGCGGCACCCTGGTGATCGAGTCGGCGTCCGACGAGCCGCTCGAGTTCACCGACGTCCCGCGGGTCGAGCGGGTCCACGCACTGCTGTACCAGGAGGTCGCCGACGATGTCTGACCGAGCCCTTCCCCAGGCCGTCCCCGCCGGGGGGCTGCCCGCGTCCGTCACGATCTACGAGGTCGGGGCCCGCGACGGCCTGCAGAACGAGGGGACCGTGGTGCCCGTGGAGGTCAAGGCGGAGTTCCTCGACCGCCTCGCCGGCACCGGCCTGCGCACCCTGGAGGCCACGAGCTTCGTGCACCCGAAGTGGGTGCCCCAGCTCGCCGACGCCGCCGACCTGCTCGCCCGGCTGACCCGCGCGCCCGGCGTCGACTACCCGGTGCTGGTGCCCAACGAGCGCGGCCTCGACCGCGCGCTCGAGTCGGGCGTGGAGCACGTCGCGGTGTTCGCCAGCGCCACCGAGACGTTCGCGCAGCGGAACCTCAACCGCTCCCTCGACGCCCAGTTCGCGATGTTCGACGCCGTCGTCACGCGGGCGGTCGCGGAGGGCCTGCGCGTGCGCGGCTACGTCTCGATGTGCTTCGGCGACCCGTGGGAGGGCGCCGTCGACCCGGCGCAGGTGGCCGCCGTCGGGCGCCGGCTCGTCGACATGGGCTGCGACCAGCTCTCCCTCGGCGACACCATCGGCACCGGCACCCCCGGCCACGTCGACGCCGTGCTCGACGCCTGCGTGGCGGGCGGGGTCCCCGTCGAGCGCCTGGCGGTGCACTTCCACGACACCTACGGGCAGGCGCTGTCGAACACCCTGGCCGCGCTGCGCCGCGGCGTCACCACCGTCGACGCCAGCGCGGGCGGCCTCGGCGGCTGCCCCTACGCGGAGTCGGCCACCGGCAACCTCGCCACGGAGGACCTCGTCTGGATGCTCGACGGGCTCGGTATCGCCCACGGCGTCGACCTCGACGCGCTCGTCGCCACCAGCGCCTGGATGGCCGGGCAGCTGGGGCGGCCGTCGCCCTCGCGGGTGGTGCGCGCGCTGGCCGGCTGACCCGTGCAGGCTCCCGGCGGCCTCACGCGTCGCGGGTGCCGAACATCCCGGTGAACGTGCTCCGGAAGACCTCGGTGTCGCCCCGGTGCAGCTGCGCCCGCAGGGTGACCAGGCCCAGGCCCGGACGGCTGCGGGAGCGGCGCGCGTCGAGGATCTCCATGGTGGCGCGGAGCTCGTCGCCGGCGAACACCGGCGCGGGCCAGGCGATGTCCTTGCCGCCGGGGGAGCCCAGCGACGTCGCGTTGTTGAGGACCGTGTCGACGTAGAGGCGCATCCACAGCCCGGCGGTGAACCAGCCCGACGCGGCGAGGGCGCCGAAGAGCGAGGTCTTGGCGGCGTCGTCGTCGAGGTGGAAGGGCTGGGGGTCGAAGCGGCGGGCGAAGGCGACCATCTCGTCGCGGTCGACCACCGTCGTGCCCAGCTCGAACACCCGGCCGGGGGTGAGGTCCTCGAAGGCCAGTTCGGTCACGGGGCGATCATCGCTCACCCCGCGTCCAGGTGCCCCGCCAGGGCCGCGTGCCGCGAGGCGCTGCGCGGATCCATCCCGGTGATCGTCACGGTGGTGCCGCGGGCGCGGTACTTCGCCGTGATCGTGTCGAGGACGGCGACCGTCGAGGCGTCCCACACCTGCGCTCCGGAGAGGTCGACGACGACCGACGGCGGGTCGCCCGCGTAGTCGAAGGCCGTGACGAGCTCGCCGGAGGAGGCGAAGAACAGCTGGCCCGTGACGCGGTAGACGGCCTTCTCGCCGTCACGCTCCGCCGTCACCTCGACGACGTGCGCCACGCGCCTCGCGAACAGCACCGACGCCACCACGACGCCGACGCCCACGCCGTAGGCGAGGTTGTGGGTGGCCACCGTGACCGCGACCGTCGCCACCGTCACCGCGGTCTCGCTGTAGGGCATCCGGCGCAGGGTGGCCGGGGCGACGCTGTGCCAGTCGAACGTGCCGACCGCGACCATCACCATCACGGCGACGAGCGCGACCATCGGGATCGTCCCGACGACGTCACCCAGCGCGAGCATCAGCACCAGCAGGAACGCGCCCGCGAGGAACGTCGACGCGCGGGTGCGGGCCCCGCCGGACCGCACGTTGATCATCGTCTGGCCGATCATCGCGCAGCCGCCCATGCCGCCGAACAGGCCGGTGACGATGTTCGCGACGCCCTGGCCCCACGACTCGTGCGTCTTGTCCGAGGGCGTGTCGGTGATCTCGTCGACGAGCTTGGCCGTCATGAGCGACTCCAGCAGCCCGACCACGGCCATCGCGAGCGCGTAGGGCGCGATGACCGCCAGCGTGCCGAACGTGAACGGGACGTCGGGCAGGCCGAGGACGGGGAGGCCGTCGGGCAGCTCGCCCTGGTCGCCGACCGTCGGCACGGTGACGCCCGCGGACACGGTGAACGCGGTGAGCGCCACGATGGCCACCAGCGGCGCCGGCACGGCCGAGGTCAGCCGGGGCAGCACGACGAGCACGGCCAGCGCCACCGCGAGCAGCGCCCACCCCACCCACGGGATCCCCACCAGGTAGGGCAGCTGCGAGGCGAAGATCAGGATCGCCAGCGCGTTGACGAAGCCGACCATCACGCTGCGCGGCACGAACCGCATCAGCCGCGCCGTGCCGGCCAGGCCCAGCGCGATCTGGATGGCGCCGCCCAGGAGCACGGCCGCGATGAGGTGCTGCAGGCCGTGGTCGCGGACCAGCGGGGCGACGACGAGCGCCACCGCCCCGGTGGCCGCGGAGATCATCGCCGGGCGCCCGCCGGTGAACGCGATGGTGACCGCCATCGTCACCGAGGCGAACAGGCCGACGCGCGGGTCGACCCCCGCGATGATCGAGAACGCGATGGCCTCGGGGATGAGGGCGAGGGCGACGACGAGTCCGGAGAGGGCCTCGGTGCGCAGGACGCGGGGAGCGAGCCAGGCGGGGCGGGTCACGGAGCGTGACCCTACCGGCACGTGAGAGTTGGCCCGGCGCGAGGGCTCAGCGGTCGACGGCCCCGGCGAGCAGCGGCTCCATCATGACGCCCTCGTGCTTGCGGCGGATCGTCTCCATCCGCCACTTGTTGACGAACACCGCGAGCAGCGCGCCGTCGACCGAGCGCTGCAGCACCTCGGTCTCGCTCTCCTTGTTCAGCACGAGCGCACCGGCCTCGTCGGTGAGCCGGGCGACGGTGTAGTTGAGCTGCTCCAGCGACACCGGCGCGCCGAACTCGTCGGCCAGCCGCGCCGTGACCACCTCGAACTGCAGCGGGCCGACGGCGGCGAGCACGGGGGCCTGGTCGCCGCGGCGGTCCGAGCGCAGCACCTGGATGACGCCCTCGGAGTCGAGCTGGGAGATCCCGCGCCGGAACTGCTTGTAGCGGCCCGCGTCCTTGGCACGCACCACCGCGAAGTGCTCGGGGGCGAAGCTCGGGATCGCCGGGAACTGCACCGGCTCGTCGGCGTAGAGCGTGTCGCCCGGGCGCAGCGCGCCCGCGTTGACCAGGCCCACGATGTCGCCGGGGAAGGCCTCCTCCAGCGTGGTGCGCTGCTGGCCGAACACCGCCTGCGCGTACTTCGTGGCGAACGGGCGGCCGGTGCCGGCGTGGGTGAGGACCATGCCGCGCTCGAAGCGGCCGGAGTTGATGCGCAGGAACGCGGTGCGGTCGCGGTGGCTGCGGTCCATGCCCGCCTGCACCTTGAACACCAGGCCGGACAGCGGGGTGTCGAGCTCGCGGGGCGTGCCCTCGGCGTCCGGGCGCGGGGCGGGGGCCGGGGCGAGGTCGACGAGCGCGTCGAGTAGGCGACCGACACCGACGCCGTGGCGGGCGGCGCCGAACAGGACGGGCGTCGCGGTGCCGGCGAGGTAGTCGTCCTCGTCGAACCCGGCGCCGATCTCGCGCAGCAGCTCCAGCTCGTCGAGCACGGTCTCGGTGTAGAGCGGCTCCTGCTCGGCGGCCTGCTCGGGCGTGAGGACCTCGACCTCGCCCTTCGTCGCGCCGCCCGCGGTGCGGGCGTAGCGGCGCAGCTCGCCGGTGGCGCACTCGACGACGCCGCGCAGGTCGCCCGCGATGCCGACCGGCCACGTGACGGGCATCGGCCGCAGCCCGATCGTCTGCTCCACCTCGTCGAGCAGCTCCAGGGCCTCGCGGCCGGGCACGTCCCACTTGTTGACGAACGTGAGCACCGGGATCCCGCGGCTGCGGCAGACGTCGAAGAGCTTGAGGGTCTGCGCCTCGAGGCCCTTCGACGCGTCGAGCAGCATCACCGCGGCGTCGACGGCGGCGAGGACGCGGTAGGTGTCCTCGGAGAAGTCGCCGTGGCCGGGGGTGTCGAGCAGGTTGATCACGTGGTCGCGGTAGCTGAACTGCAGCACCGCGGAGGTGATGGAGATGCCGCGGGCGCGCTCCATCTCCATCCAGTCCGAGGTCACGCCCTTGCGCCCGGCCTTGCCGTGCACCGCGCCCGCGGAGTCGATCACCTCGGCGTGCAGGGCCAGCGCCTCGGTGAGCGTCGACTTGCCCGCGTCGGGGTGGGAGATCACGGCGAAGGTGCGCCGGCGCAGCGCCTGGGCGGCGATGGAGCCGGCGGGGGCGGGGCGGGTGAGCGGCTCGGTCATGGTGGTTCCAGGTTACGGCGGTCCCGCCACCGGCCCCGACACACCCGACACCCGCGAGCCGTCCGCACCGCCCCCCTCCCCGCGAGTCGGGGTCTCGTTGCGCGCGAGTCGCGGTCTCGTTGCCCGCGAGTCGGGGTCTCGTGGTGCGCGAGTCGCGGTCGGGTGGCTGCCCGTGGCACGTCACCCGGCAGCGCCCCGGTCACAGCCTCGCCACGAGAGCCCGACTCGCTCGCACTCAGACCCCGACTCGCGGGTCTCCGGGGTGCGGTCAGGGGGTGAGGATGGCCAGGGTGGCGTCGTGCAGGAGGCCGTTGGAGGAGATGCCGTCGCCACCGGCGAAGCCGTCGGCCCCGTCCAGTGAGCCCAGTCGCCCGCCGGCCTCGCGGACGATCGGCACCAGGGCCGCGAGGTCCCAGGGGTTCGCGGCGGCGTCGACGGCGACGTCGATCGCGCCCTCGGCGACCAGGCAGTGCTGCCAGAAGTCGCCGAACGCGCGCGTCTCCCACACCGCCGCGCCCAGGCGCGCCCAGCGCTCGCCCAGCCCGCGGGCGTCGGTGGTGGAGGCGTAGGCGTCGCCGAGGTCGGCCACCCCCGACACCGAGATCCGGCGCGGCGCCGCGGTGGGGGAGTCGCGGGTCCAGGCGCCCTCCCCGGGCGCGGCCCACCAGCGCCGGCCCAGCGCGGGGGCGCTGACGACGCCGACCGTCGCGGTGCCCGCGGCCGTCAGCCCGATCAGCGTGGCCCACACCGGCACGCCGCGGGAGAAGTTCTTGGTGCCGTCGATCGGATCGATGACCCACCCGCGCGCCGCCCCGTCGACGGTGCCGCCCTCCTCTTCGCCGAGCACCGCGTCGCCGGGTCGCTCGGCCGCCAGCAGCGCGCGCAGGGCCTCCTCGACGGCGGTGTCGGCGTCGGTGACCGGCGTGCGGTCCGGCTTGCGCTCGACCCGCAGGTCGGCGGCCAGGAAGCGGTCGAGGCTCAGGGCGTCGGCGGCGTCGGCCATGCGGAGGGCGAGATCGAGATCGGAGTCGCTCACGTGCCGCAGTCTGCCCCGCCTAGTGTGACCACCATGACGACCGTCCTGCTCGCCGAGGACGACGCCGCGATCGCCGAGCCGCTCTCCCGCGCACTGACCCGGGAGGGCTACGCCGTCGCGGTGGCCACCGACGGTCTCGCCGCGCTGGACCGCGTGCAGGCCGGCGACGTCGACCTGCTCGTCCTCGACCTCGGCCTGCCCGGCATGGACGGCCTCGAGGTCTGCCGGCGGGTGCGGCTGGACCACCCCGACCTGCCGGTGCTCATGCTCACCGCGCGCACCGACGAGGTCGACTTCGTCGTCGGGCTCGACGCGGGCGCCGACGACTACGTCGGCAAGCCGTTCCGGCTCGCGGAGCTGCTCGCGCGGGTCCGGGCGCTGCTGCGGCGGCTCACGCCGGAGGCGGTGGAGGTGGCCGGGGTGCGGATGGAGCTGTCCGGGAGGCGCGTGCTCGTCGACGGCGAGGAGGTCGGGCTCGCCAACAAGGAGTTCGAGCTGCTGCGCGTGCTGCTGCTGCGCGCGGGGCAGGTCGTCACGCGCGAGGAGATCCTGCGCGAGGTGTGGAACGACCCGGAGATGAAGACGTCGAAGACGCTGGACATGCACATGTCCTGGCTGCGTCGCAAGATCGGCGGGGAGCGGCGGATCGCGACGGTCCGCGGGGTCGGCTTCCGCTTCAACCACGACTAGGCCCACGCCGTGCGCCGCCGGATCCTCCAGTCGACCCTGCTGGTCGTCGCCCTCACCGCCCTCGTGCTGGGCGGGCCGCTGGCGATCACCACCTGGCAGCTCGTCGACGACTTCGACCGCGCCGAGCTGACCTCGCGCCTCGAGCAGGTCGCGACCCGGCTGGAGGGCCCCGGCGAGGCCGTCGACGTCCCCGGGCTGGAGCTGGCCGTGCCCGCCGGCGGACGGCTGGTGCTCGAGCAGGCCGGGCGCCCGCCTCTGGTGATCGGCGCGGACGTGGGCGCGGACCCGGTCACCGAGACCCTCCCGCTCGGCTCCGGCGGCACGGCCACGATGCAGGAGCCGCGGGCGGTGCTGCTCGGGCAGCAGGTGCAGGTCACGCTCGTGGTGCTGCTGCTCGTGGTGCTGTCGGTCGCCGTCGGGACCGTCGTCGCCACCTTGACGGCTCGCCGCCTCGCCGAGCCCCTGCGTGACGTCGCCGACCGCGCGGCCCGCCTCGGCGCCGGCGACTTCCGCTCCGCGCCCGCCCGCCACGGCATCCCCGAGCTGGACGCCGTCTCCGAGGTCCTCGACGCCTCCGCCGCCGCGCTCGCCGAGCTCGTGCAGCGCGAGCGCCAGCTCGTCGGCGACGTCTCCCACCAGCTCCGCAGCCGGCTCACCGCCCTGCAGCTGCGCCTCGACGAGCTCACCACCCACCCCGACCCCAGCGCCCGCTCCGAGGCCCTCGCCGCGCTGGAGCAGGCCGAGAAGCTGGCCGCCGTCCTCGACGACCTGCTGGAGGCCGCCCGCGCCGCCCGCGCGGCCGGCGCGGAGCCGGTGGACCTGCGGGCCGGGCTGGAGGCGGTCGCGCAGGAGTGGCGCCCGGCGCTGCGGGCGGCGGGGCGGGCGCTGAAGGTGCGCGTGCCCGACGGCCTGCTCGCCCGGGTGACTCCCGCCCGCATCCGCGAGTCGGTCGGCGCGCTGCTGGACAACGCCCTGCGCCACGGCGGCGGCACGGTCGTGATCGCCGCGCGGGCCACCGAGAAGAGCCTGGTGATCGAGGTGACCGACGCCGGCGACGGCGTGCCCGAGGAGCTCGTGGCCCACGTGTTCGAGCGCGGGGTGTCGGTCGGCTCGTCCACCGGCATCGGCCTGGCCCTGGCCCGTGCGCTGGTCGAGGCCGACGGGGGGCGGCTGGAGCTCTCCCGCGCCCGCCCCCCGACCTTCACGATCTTCCTGCCCGCCGCGCGTGCGGACGACGTCGTGGCGCCGGGGCGGTTGCCGAGCAGTCCGCGGTGAGGTTGTCCGGTGATCACCGAGAACGTGCCATGAGGGTCGTCCGAGGGGCCGTGTCGGTGCGATTTCGGCGATCACCGGCTGCTCGCCGCGGTGATCGTCGGGAGTGTGACGCCAGGGTCGTCGGCGGGACCTTGACGGTGCGGTTTCGGTGATCACGGTCGTGGGGGGCCGGCTTCGACCCGCCCGGCTGGTGATCGTCAGGAGTGTGACGTCAGGGTCGCCGGTGGGGCCGTGGGGGTGCGGTCCTGGTGATCACCCGGGAGGGAACAGGGTGATCGTCGGGAGTGTGACGTCAGGGTCGCCGGTGGGGCCTTGGTGGTGCGGTTCTGGTGATCACGGCTGCTCGGCGGCGGTGATCGTCGGGAGTGTGACGCCAGGGTCGTGGCCGGGACCTTGACGGTGCGGTCTCGGTGATCCCGGCCGCCGGAGGCCGGCTTCGACCCGCCCGGCTGGTGATCGTCGGGAGTGTGACGTCAGCGCCGTCGGTGGGGCCGTGGTGGTGCGCTTTCGATGATCACCCGGCCGTGCGCGGCGCGAGGGCGGTCGCCGGGTCTCGGTGATCGAGGGAAGGCCGGTCAGGCCTACGGCCGGTCCGGCGCCTCGGCCGGGGCGGGCTCGTCGGCACCGCGGTCCGGCACCTGCCGCCGCACGTCCTCGTCCGGGAAGACGAACCGGCGGAAGGCCCACCACCGGAACGCCATGCCCAGCAGGACGCCGACGATCTGGCCGCTGGCGAAGTCGGCGACCTCCTGGGTGAACAGGCTGACGTCGGGCACGCTCAGGTGCAGCAGGTAGCGCGAGACGGCGAGCGGGGCGGTGTAGACGGCCACCCCGATCCCGCTGACCACGAAGAACAGCAGGGCCTCGTGGTGGGTCTCGCGGCCGCCGCGGGTGCGGAAGGACCACTCGCGGTTGAGGACGTAGGACGCGATGGTCGCCACCAGCACCGCGATGATCTTGGCGGTGAGCGGCTTCTCGATCAGCACGGTGTTCTTCAGCAGCAGGAACAGGGCGGTGTCGATGATCCACGTGGTGCCGCCGACCATGGCGAACTTGATCAGCTCGCGGTGCCTGATGGCGACGGAGCGGTACGGCTGGGGGATCCGGGCCAGCACCGACTCGACGACGGACACCCGGACGATCCTTCCAGACGCCGTCCCGGGGCCGACGGCGGCGCTCGCGTAGGCTCCCGTCACCGTGGACCCGTCCCCCCTCCCCGTCGTCGGCATGGTCGGTGCCGGACAGCTCGCCCGCATGACCCACCAGGCCGCGATCGCACTGGGGCAGTCGCTGCGGGTGCTCGCCGCGGGCACCGGTGAGCCCGCCGCGCAGGTGTGCGCCGACGTCCGGGCGGGGGCCGCCGACGACCTCGCCGCGGTCCGCGCGTTCGCCACGGGCTGCGCGGCCGTCACGTTCGACCACGAGCAGGTGCCGCAGGACGTCCTGCGCGCGCTCGTCGCCGACGGCGTCACCGTCCACCCCGGGCCCGACGCCCTGCTGTTCGCCCAGGACAAGCTCGTGATGCGCCGCAGGCTGTCGGAGCTGGGGGCCGCGGTGCCGCCGTTCGCGACCGTCGACTCCCCGGCCGACGTCGACGCGTTCGGCGGCGAGCACGGCTGGCCGGTCGTGCTCAAGGCCGTCCGCGGCGGCTACGACGGGCGCGGGGTCTGGATGCTCGACGCCGCCGACCCCGCGCTGGTCGACGAGCTGCTGGCGGCCGGGACTCCGCTGATGGTCGAGCAGGCCGTGCCGCTGCGCCGCGAGCTCGCCGCGCTGGTGGCCCGCTCGCCGTACGGGCAGGCGGCGGCGTGGCCCGTCGTCGAGACGGTGCAGGAGGCGGGGCAGTGCGTGCAGGTCCTCGCGCCCGCCCCCGGCCTCGACGAGGAGGTCGCCGCGGGCGCGCAGCGGCTCGCCCTGCGCCTGGCCGGCGCGCTCGGCGTCACCGGGCTGCTGGCCGTCGAGCTGTTCGAGCGGACCGACGGGTCCCTGCTCGTCAACGAGCTCGCCATGCGCCCGCACAACTCGGGGCACTGGACGATCGAGGGCGCGCGGACCTCGCAGTTCGAGCAGCACCTGCGTGCCGTCCTCGACTACCCCCTCGGCGCCACCGGCCCCACCGCCCCCGCGGTCGTGATGGCCAACGTGCTGGGCGCCGACGGGCCGGTCGACATGTCGGTGGACGAGCGGGTGCACCACCTGTTCGCGCGGTTCCCCGACGTCAAGGTGCACCTCTACGGCAAGGCCGAGCGCCCCGCGCGCAAGGTCGGGCACGTCACGGTGCTCGGTGACGACATGGCCGCCGTCCGCGCCCGCGCCGCGCTCGCGGCCCACTGGCTCTCCACCGCGGAGTGGGCCGACGGCTGGTCCATCCACGGCGCCGAGGCGGAGAAGGAGACCACGCATGCCTGAGCCCGTCGTCGGCGTGATCATGGGCAGCGACTCGGACTGGCGCGTCATGGAGGCGGCCACCACCGCGCTGGACGAGTTCGACGTGCCGTGGGAGGTGGGCGTGTACTCCGCGCACCGCACCCCGCAGCGGATGCTCGACTACGCCCGCGACGCCGCCGGCCGCGGCCTGCGCGTGGTCGTCGCCGGCGCGGGCGGGGCCGCGCACCTGCCGGGGATGGTCGCCTCGGCCACGCCGCTGCCGGTGATCGGCGTGCCCGTGCCGCTCGCGCACCTCGACGGGCTCGACTCGCTGCTGTCGATCGTGCAGATGCCCGCGGGCGTGCCGGTCGCCACGGTGTCGGTCGGCGGCGCCCGCAACGCCGGCCTGCTCGCCGTCCGCATCCTCGCCGCCTCCGACGCCGCGCTGCGCGAGCGGATGACGGCGTTCCAGGCAGACCTGCACGACCTCGTCCTCACCAAGGACGCCGCCCTGCGCGAGCGCGCCGCCGGCGCCTGAGCCGTCACCCGATCGGCCGACGTCCGGCCG
Organism: Pseudonocardia broussonetiae; assembly: GCF_013155125.1. Classification (NCBI taxonomy): domain Bacteria; kingdom Bacillati; phylum Actinomycetota; class Actinomycetes; order Pseudonocardiales; family Pseudonocardiaceae; genus Pseudonocardia; species Pseudonocardia broussonetiae. The sequence continues at coordinate 2,687,532 of NZ_CP053564.1, forward strand.
TCCGCTCCCGCACGAACACCTCCCCGTCAGGCGCCCGGGGATCGTGTCCCCGGCCACCGTCGAGTGGTTGCGGAGCACCCTCTCCATGCGCACGACTGCACCGCTGCGACTGGGGGCCACGGATGCGGCCGCACTGCGCGCCTGGGCGGAGACGGGCTCCGCCGGGTCGTCGGGGGCCCGGCGGGCCCGGATCGTGCTGCTCTCCGCGGAGGGCCACGGTCCGGCCGCCATCGCCGCGGAGCTCGGCTGCTCCCCGGGGACGGTCCTGACCTGGCGGGAGCGCTACCGGTCCGACGGCCTCCCCGGGCTGCGCGACGCCCCGCGCGCCGGGCGTCCGGTCACGGTCGACCCGGTGGCGGTGGTCGAGCGGACGCTGCGCCGGCCGCCCCCGGGCACCCGGCGCTGGTCGAGCCGGCTGCTGGCCGACCACCTGGGGATCAGCAACGTCGCGGTCGCGAAGGTGTGGCGCTGCTGGGGCCTGGCCCCGCTCGACGACGGGCACGTGCGCCTGGCGACCCGGCCGCCGCTGGACGCGGTGCCCGCCGCGTTCGCCGCCCTGCACGCCGACGCCGCGGTGGCGGTGCTGGCGCTGCTCGCGGACGACCGCGCTGACGACGACCGCGCTGACGACGACGGCGCCGACGACGCTGGGATCGACGACGGCCCCGCCCCCGCCCCGACCCCGCTGCGGTCGCGCCCCCGCCTCGGCGCCCGCTTCGGCGGACTCGACCTCGGTGCGTCCGCCGATCCGCCCGCCGGCGTCCTGGCGCGCCTCGACGCCGTGCCGTCCGCCCGGCTGCGGCTGCTGGTGTCCGGCGCGACCGCGCCCGTCGAGCACTGGGCCGCGCTGCGCGGGGTGCCCGTGCACGCCACCGCCGGGGGCGTCGAGTGGGCGCGGTTCGTCCGCGTCGCCGCGGTGCTCGCCGGGGCGACCGCCGACGGCGCGGCGTCGGTGGCGGACCTGCGCCGGGCCGTCCTGGACCACGTCCCCGGCGCACCCCTGCGGTGGTCGCACGGCGCCGGAAAATAGTCGTGGCGCACCCCGCCCGTGCGGTCGTAGGGTGGTGTCACACGTGAGAGGAGGTGGTCCAGCGTTGAGTAGCAACCGGACTCGTGAGGTGGCTGTCCGCTAGCACCTGAGGACGCAGTTCCGACCGCGTGGAATGCCGGTAGGTGCCGGCGACTCCCAGGCAGTCACCCGTGATCCCCGGGCCCGAGCCCGTCCAGCTCGGCTTGCGCACCCGATGGTGCGGCCCGGGGATCACGCACGTCCGGGGCCGGGCGACCGGTCCCCGCAAGTCTGTGAACGCGCAACTACCTGTGACGTCCGGGACGTCCGGGACGAACCCCTCGGCACGGGCCCGTGCCACCGCACGGGCCTGCGACGTGCGGAGGACCCGTGACCGACCTGACGCCGGACCCGGCGCGCATCCGGTCCCCGGCCGACCTCGGCCGGGAGCTGACGCTCGCGCGCGAACGGGCCGGGCTGACGATCCGCGAGGTCGCCCGGCGCACCCGCCTGCTGCCGAGCACGCTCGGCGGCTACTACACCGGCCGGCACCGCCCGCCCCTGGCGTCGATGGAGCTGGTGCTCGCCGCCTGCGGCGTCACCGACCTCGACGCCTGGCGCGAGGCGCTCCTCCGGCTGCGCCACGGCGGGCGCCGCGCGGCCCCGGAGCAGCCGCCCTACCCCGGTCTCGCGCCGTTCGAGCCCGGCGACGCGGAGCGCTTCCACGGGCGCTCCGCCCTCACCGCGGCGGTGCTCGACGGCCTCGACGCCGCGACCGGGCCGCTGGTCGTCGTCGGCGCGTCGGGGTCGGGCAAGTCGTCGGTGCTGCGGGCCGGCGTGGTCCCCGCGCTGCGGGCGCGCCCCGGCACGGCCGCGCTGGTGCGGACGCCCGGCCGGGCGCCCCTGGACGTGCTCGCGGCCGTGCGCGACGAGCTCGACCCCGCCGTGCGCACGGTGCTCGTCGTCGACCAGTTCGAGGAGCTGTTCGCCCCCGCGGTGCCCGAGCACGACCGGGCCGCGTTCGTCGCCGCGCTGGCCGACCTGCCGGCCGCCGTCGTGCTCGCGCTGCGCGCCGACTTCTACGGTCCGGCGCTGGCGCACCCCGCCCTGGCCGCGGCCCTGCAGCACGACCAGGTGGTGGTCGGGCCGATGACCGACGACGAGCTGCGCGAGGCCATCACCGCGCCCGCCGTCGCCGCCGGGGTCGACGTCGAGGAGGCGCTGGTCGCGCTGCTGCTCGCCGACGTCCGCGACCGCGGTCCGGCCGGTGCGCTGCCGCTGCTCGGGCACGCGCTGCTCGCCACCTGGCGCGCCGGGGACGGGCTCACCATGACCGTGGGCGGCTACCTCGGCACGGGGGGCGTCGCGGGGGCGGTGGCGGCGTCGGCCGAGGAGGCGTTCGCGGCGCTGGGCCCCGACCGCGAGCACGCCGTGCGCCAGCTGTTCCTGCGCCTGGTCACCGTCGCCCCCGACGCCGTCGACACGCGCCGGCGGATCGCGCGCGACGAGCTGCCGCCGACCGTCGCGGACACCGACGTCGACGCGTTCGTGGCGCGGCGGCTGCTCGTCGTCGACCGGGACACCGTCGAGATCGCGCACGAGGCGCTGCTCGTCGCCTGGCCCCGCCTGCACGGCTGGCTCGACGCCGACCGCGCCGGGCTGGCCGCGCGCCGCAGCCTGGCCGACGCCGCCCGCACCTGGCGCGAGCAGGGCCGCGACCCGCACCTGCTGCTGCGCGGCGTGCGGCTCGCGGTGGTCGTCGAGCAGGTCGGTGACGACCTGACCCGCACGGAGGCGGAGTTCCTGCGCGCCGGGCGGGAGCAGGAGGCGGAGTGCGAGGCGCGGGAGCGGCGGCGCACCACGGCGCTGCGGGCGCTCGTCGCAGCGCTGACGGTGCTGGTGCTGGTGGTGGGCGCGCTCGCGGCCCACGCCGTCGTGCAGGACGGGCGGACGGCGCAGGCCCGCGACGTCGCGGTGTCCCGCCAGGTCGCCGTGCGCGCCGACGCGCTGCGCGCCGAGGACCCCGCGCTGGCCGCGCAGCTCGCCGTCGCCGCCTTCCGCGTCGCGCCGACGCCCGAGGCGCGCTCGAGCGTGCTCAACACGACGGGTGCGCCCCTGCCGACGCGGTTGCCGGGGCTGTCCGCGCTCGGCTCCACCCTCGCCGTCGACGACGCGCGGCGCATCCTGGCGTCGGCGACCGGCTCGCAGGTGCAGCTCTGGGACATCGACGGCAACGGCCCGCCGCGCCCGCTCGGCCCACCCGTCCCGACGTCGGAGGTGGCGGTGCTGGCGCTGAGCCCGGACGGCGCGACGCTCGCCGTGGGGGAGGCCGACGGGGTGGTGCTGCGGCCGGTGGCCGACCCGTCGGCGGCGGTCGTGCTCGACACCGCGACCGTGTCCGCGCTCGCGTTCACCGCCGACGGCACGCTCCACGGGGCCGTGCCGGGCGAGGACGTGCGCGCCTGGGCACCCGGCACCGGAGCGGTGTCCTCGCTGCCGGGCTCGGCCGGGTTCACCGCGCTCGCCGCGTCGGGCGGGCTGGTCGCCGCGGGCGACCAGACCGGGCGGGTGGCCCTGTGGCCGGGCGCGGTGCCGCTCAGCGGGCCGGGCGGGCGGGTGCACGCCGTGGCGTTCGGCCCGGACGGGCGCACGCTGCTCGCGGGGAGCGCCGACCGCGCCGTGCACCGCTGGGACGTCACCGACCCGGCCGCGCCGGTGGCCGTGCCCGCCCTCACCGGGGCGACGAACTGGGTCAACGCGGTGGCCGTCAGCCCGGACGGCGCGACGGTCGCCGTCGGCGGTTCCGACGGCAACACGCGCCTGCACGACGCCGCCAGCGGCGCGGTGACCGCGACCTTCCCGCACCCCGCCCCCGTCACGACGGCGGCCTTCCTCGACGACGCGACGGTGCTCACCGGCGAGGCCGACGGCGTCGGGCACCTGTGGGCGGTCCGCGGGCCCGTCCTCACCGGCTTCGACGACGCGGTGTTCGCCCTCGACTTCGACGACTCCGGCGCCGTGCTGGCGATCGGGCCCGGGAGCAAGGACGACACGGCCCGGCTGTGGACCGTCACCGGGGCGGGCGGGGCGCAGCCGCTCGGCCCGGCGCTGGACGACCCGGAGCCCGGGCCGACGGTGTCCGGGTCGGCCGCGCTCACCCCCGACGGCACCGTGCTCGCGGTGGGCCGGGCCGACGGCAGCATCCGGCTGTGGGACGTGCGCGACCCCGCCCGCCCGGCCGTCCTGGGGGCGCCCCTGCCCGGCAGCGGCGCGCTCGTCGAGCACCTCGTGATCAGCCCGAACGGCACGCGGCTCGCGGCCTCGGGCGACGACGCGCTCGTGCGGACCTGGGACATCACCGACCCCTCGGCGCCGCGGCGCACGGCGTCGCTGGTGGCCGCGACGAACTACGTCTTCGCGTCGGCGTTCAGCCCGGACGGGCGCCTGCTCGCCGCCGCGAGCGCCGACACCTCCACCTACCTCTGGGACGTCGCGGGCCCCACGCCGCGGCTGCGGGCGACCGTCGACGGGCCGACCGGGTTCGCCTACTCACCGGCGTTCAGCCCCGACGGGCGCCTGCTCGCCGTCGGGAGCGCCGACCGGACGGTCCGCCTGTTCGACGTCTCCGACCCCGACCTGCCGATCGCGCTGGGCGCGCCGCTGGAGGGCCCGGCCAACTACGTCTACGCGGTGGCGTTCAGCCCGGACGGCACCGCGCTCGCGGCCGCCAGCACCGACGGCACCGTCCGCACCTGGGACGTCCGTGATCCGGGCGCGCCGCAGGTCCGGGCCGTCCTGACCGGTCCGGAGGAGGCCGTGTTCTCGGTGGCCTGGACGCCCGACGGCACCCGCCTGCTCGGCGGCGCGGCCGACCGCACCGTGCGGGTGTGGTTCACCGATCCCGAGGAGGCCGTGGCGGCGATCTGCGCCGCGGCCGGGGCCCCGCTGACGGCGGCCGAGTGGGCCCGGCACGTGCCGGACCTGCCGTTCACCGCGCCCTGCTGACGCCCCGCCGGGGTCAGGAGGCGGCGCCGCGCTCCAGCCGCCCGACCGCGATCTCCAGGCGCTCGGCGACCCCGCGCAGCCCCTCGTCGGCGGGCAGCAGGTCGGCGACGCGGCGGAAGCGGTCGCGGTACTCGGGCAGCCGGGCCGGCGGGGCGCCGTCGTCGAGCCAGGCGCGCAGCGCGAGGTTGTGCGCCGCGACCACCGCGGCTCCGGTGACGGCGGCGCGCAGGTCGCCGTCGCGCTCCCCGGCGAAGCGCCGGCGCAGGTTGCGGGTGAACAGGCGGCGGTAGTGGTCGACGCTGGCCGACTCGCGGTCGCGCAGCACGGGCACCTCGTGGGTGAGGCGGAAGCGGGCCACGGAGAGCGGCGGGTCGTCGGTGTAGAGGTCGAACACGGTCTCGCCCGCGCGCAGCACCAGGCTCGTCACGGGCTCGTCGGGGTGCGCGGTCGCGAAGACCTCCGCGATGCGGGCGAGCGCGGTCTCGTGGTCGGGCGAGATCGCGTCCTCCTTGCTGCGGAAGTAGCGGAAGAACGTGCGGCGCCCGACGCCGGCGGCCGCCGCGATGTCGTCGACGGTGGTGTCCTCGTAGCCCCGGTCGCGGAACAGCGCGACGGCGGCGGCCACGAGGTCGCGCCGGACCTCCGCCCGGCCCTCGGCGGAGCGGCCCCGCCGTGTCGCGCCCGTCATGGCACGGAGGGTAACAGCGAGCTTGCCGGATGGCACGCAGTGCCGTTACGATCGGCGCCATGAACTCCGACTTCGACAGCTACCGGCTCAGCGACGAGCACGAGGCCCTTCGCGACGCCGTGCGCACGCTGGCCGAGAAGGAGATCGCCCCGTACGCGGCGGAGGTCGACGAGCAGGGCCGCTACCCCGTCGAGGCGCAGGAGGCCCTGACCAAGGCGGGCTTCCACGCGATCACGATCCCCGAGCAGTTCGGCGGCGAGGGTGCCGACGAGCTCGCGGGCTGCATCGTCATCGAGGAGGTCGCGCGGGTGTGCGCGTCCTCGTCGCTCATCCCCGGCGTCAACGGCCTGGGCCTCACCCCGATCCTGCTGTCGGCCTCCGACGAGCTCAAGCAGCAGGTCTTCCCGTCGATCGCCTCCGGCGAGGCGATGATCAGCTACGCGCTGTCCGAGCGCGAGGCCGGCTCCGACGCCGCGGCGATGAAGACCCGCGCGGTGCGCGACGGCGACAGCTGGGTGCTCAACGGCACCAAGTGCTGGATCACCAACGCCGGCGTCTCCACCTGGTACACGGTCATGGCCGTCACCGACCCGGAGAAGAAGGCCAACGGCATCTCCGCGTTCGTCGTGCACAAGGACGACCCGGGCTTCGAGGTCGGCCCCAAGGAGCGCAAGCTCGGCATCAACGGCTCGCCCACCCGCGAGATCTACTTCCAGAACTGCCGGATCCCGGCCGACCGGATCATCGGCGCCGAGGGCACCGGCTTCAAGACCGCGCTCAAGACCCTCGACCACACGCGCCCCACGATCGGTGCGCAGGCCGTCGGCATCGCCCAGGGCGCGCTCGACGTCGCGATCTCCTACGTCAAGGAGCGCAAGCAGTTCGGCAAGCACCTCGCCGAGTTCCAGGGCCTCCAGTTCATGATCGCCGACATGGCGATGAAGGTGGAGTCGGCGCGCCAGCTCGTCTACGTCGCCACCTCGCGCGCCGAGCGCGGCGAGGCCAACCTGGGCTTCATCTCCAGCGCCGCGAAGTGCCTGGCCTCCGACGTCGCCATGTCGGTCACCACCGACGCCGTGCAGCTCCTCGGCGGCGCCGGCTACACGAAGGACTTCCCGGTGGAGCGCATGATGCGCGACGCCAAGATCACGCAGATCTACGAGGGCACCAACCAGGTGCAGCGCCTGGTGATGGCGCGCTCGCTGCTGCGCTGACCGATGGGGCGCTGACGGGGCTCAGGCGCCCAGCCGCACGGTGGTGCGCTCGGCCTGCGCCCGCCGTTCCAGCGCCGCGGGGTCGGCGTGGCGGCACTGCACGAGCGACGCCCCCGCGGCCAGCACGGCGAGCAGCCCGTCGGTGAGGCCGTCGGCCGACCACTCCAGCGTCGAGAGCGCCCGGTCCGACGCCGAGAGGCCCAGCGCCGCCGCCCGGTCGCGGGCGGTGGCGAGCACCCGCTCCACCGACGCCCCGTCCAGCGCGGGCGCGGTGGCGGGCACCGGCTCCCACGGCGCGAACTCGTCGCCGTGCAGGCGCACCTCGGTGGCGTAGTCGACGACCCCGTCGGGCAGGCCGGTGAGGCCCTTGCCGAACGCGTCGAGCGAGAGCGCCACGACCCCCAGCGGCGGCGCGGCCGACAGCGCGAGGTCGATCCGGTCGCTGTCGCACAGGACGACGTCGGCGCCCACCGGGTCGCCGACCACCTCCGCGCCGCACCACCACGCCCCCAGCAGGACGGCGGCCGTCTGCCAGTGCGCGGGCAGCAGCACCGCCACCGTCGAGCCCGGTTCGACGTCGCACTCGTCGCGCAGCAGGTTGGCGGTCTTCGCGGCCCAGTTCGCCGTGGTCACGCCGGAGAGCTCGATCCGCTCGCCGGTAGCGTCGTCGTAGAAGGTGATCAGGGGGCGGGCCGAGGAGCGGTCCAGGAGCGCATCGGTGAGGGACACGGCGCCAGTCTCCCGGGTCGCCTCAGTCGATGCAGGGCACCCCGGCCGCGGTGATCGGGGCCTGCACCGGAGGGGGCGGCGCGGACGCGTCGACGACCGGGGCGGGCGCGGGCAGCACCGACGGGTCGAAGTCGCCGCCGAGCACCACGAGGAGGTGCCCCTGCGGGACGGTGTCGTCGCGCTCGACGTCGATGCCGCCGAGCTGGTCGGCCACCGACCGCGCGGCCTCGCCGTCGGCGCCGGAGTAGCGCACGACGCTCGTCTCGGCGGGCTCGGTGTTGTCGACCGTGCCGCCGGTGAACCCGAGGCCGGTCAGGTAGGCGCGGGCGTCGCCCGCCAGGCCGCCGGCCTCCGACCCGTTGCGGACGTTGACGATGTAGCGCGAGGCGATGACGGTGACGGGCGGCGGGGGCTCCGCGGCGCGCACCTCGGCGGCGGCCTCGGCCGCGACCCGCTGCGCCTCGATGCGCTCCTCGACGAAGTCGCTGACGACGTCGGGGTCGACGAGCACCACGTCCCCGCGGTCGTTGCGCTCCTGCCCGGCGGTCGGGATCGTCACGAACTCGAGGTTGCCGGCGGCGATGTCGGAGGCCTGCCGGGCGAACGCGAGCAGGTCCCAGCCCTCGTCGAGCACGACCGACTGCTGCACGACCTCGATCAGGGCGCCCAGCGCGGCCGGGTCGGTCAGCGTGCCCGCCGACAGCACCTTGTCGGCGACCGCGGCGAGGAACACCTGCTGGCGCCGGATGCGGGAGAGGTCGCCGTCGGGCAGGCCGTGGCGCTGGCGGACGAACGCGAGCGCGTCGCGCCCGGAGATCGTCTGCGGGCCGGCGCCGAAGCGGGCGCCCGACAGCGGCTCGTCGACGGGTGCGGTGAGGCAGACGTCGACGCCGCCGATCGCGCGGGTCAGGTCGTAGAAGCCGACGAGGTTGAGCTCGGCGTAGTGGTCGATCTGCTGGCCGGTGAGCCGCTCGACGGCCCCGATCAGCGCGCTGCGCCCGGCGCGGGCGGCCTCCGCCTCGACCTGCGCCCCGGTGCCGATGCCGTCGCCCACCAGTCGTTCGGCGGTCAGCGCCTTCACCGCGGGGTAGGCCGCGTTGATCTTGTCGCGGCGGTAGCCGGGGATGTCGACGTAGGCGTCGCGGGGGATGGAGAACGCGGCCGCGGCCCCGCCGTCGGCCGGCAGGTGCAGCATCATGATCGTGTCGGAGTTCAGGACGCCGGTGTCGGCGCCGCTGTTGAGCTCGCGCAGGATCTCCGGCGGCAGCGGGTTCCCCTGCGCGTCGGTGCGGCTGTCGACGCCGACGAGCAGGATGTTCTGGTCGCCGCCGTCGCTGCCGCCCACGATGACGTCGGTGGTGACGATGCCCGCGGTGATGTCGCGGTAGAGGCCCCACGCCGTGCCGGTGACGGTCAGCACGAGCACCGAGGCGACGACGGTGGCGGTCCGCAGCCTCCGCGCGAGCCGGCCGGGCGCGCGCGGGGCCTTCGCGGGGCGGGGGGCGCGCGGCCCGCGGCGGGCGGCGCCCGGTCCCGGCGGACGGGAAGCGGTCGACGTTCCCCGGGCGCCCGTCGTGCCGCGGGGCGTCGAGGAGCTGCGGGGGGCGGGGGCCCAGGGCTCGCCGTCGGGCCGTTGGGCCGTCGACCCGGTGCCCCGGGGGGACCGCACCGGCGAGCCGGTGCGCAGCGGGTGCGCCGCGGCCCGGGTCGGGTCGGCGCGGAGACCGGTGCGCAGGGCCGCCGCGCGGGCGTCACGCTCCCGGTCGGCGCGGGCCAGCCAGGGCGGTTCGGGGAGTGCGGCGCCCGAGAGCCCGAGATCGCGCGGGTCCATGCTCCACCTCGCTCCATCCCCGACGGCGTGCCCGGTGTCTCCTGCTCTCTAGGGTGCAGCATCGGGCGCGGCCTCGCGGGAGGTTGCGGGCGTGTCGCGGGTGATCGCGACCGCGCACCGCACGCTCACGGAACGTGACCCCCAGGGAGAGGCGGAGGAACCGGCGGTGGCCGAGCAGTTCTCGCTGTTGTTGCCGGTCTGGGCCGGTGACCGGGCCGATTTCCTCACCGAGGCGTTCCGGTCGAGCGTGCAGGACCAGACCCGCCGGCCCGACCACGTCGTCATCGTGCGTGACGGTCCGGTGCCGGCGCCGCTGGAGGCGGCGATCGCGCGGCTGGCCGCGGAGAGCCCGGTGCCCGTCGACGTCCTGGAGCTCGACCGCAACGACGGCCTGGGCCCCGCGCTGGACGCCGGGCTCGAGGCCTGCGCGCACGACGTCGTCGCGCGGATGGACGCCGACGACATCTCGCTGCCGCACCGGTTCGCCGTCCAGCTGCCGATCATCGAGTCGGGCGTCGACCTGGTCGGCTCGGGGCTGCAGGAGTTCGGCGACGACCCGGACGAGGTCGTCGGGCTGCGCACCCCGCCCGTCGACGCCGACGACATCGCGGTCCGCGCCCGCTTCGTCGACCCGTTCAACCACCCCACCGTCGTCTACCGCCGCGACCTGGTGCGCGCCGTCGGCGGCTACAGCGACTTCGCGCTGATGGAGGACTACCTGCTCTGGGCGAAGATGCTCGTCGCGGGCGCGCGGGTGGCCAACGTGGCGGAGCCGCTCGTCAAGTACCGGGTGGGCGCGGGCGCCTACGCGCGGCGCGGCGGGCTGGGCCAGCTGCGCGCCGAGCTCGCGGTGCAGCGCCGCTTCCGGGAGCTGGGCTTCACCTCGCGCGGGCAGTTCGCCCGCAACGTCGTCGTGCGCGGCGGGTACCGGCTGGTGCCGGAGTCGCTCCGCCGAATGGCCTACCGGAGGGTGATCGCTACCTACAGAGGGTGACGACGACCGCGCGAACTGACAGCATGGGCCACCCCAACGAGGAGGTTCCATGACGTCGCTCCCGGTCGAGCCGCTCGCCGCGGAGGGCGCCGCGCTGCTGGAGGCGGGTCGCCCGCTGGAGGCCGTCGACGTGCTGCGCCAGGCCGTCGCGACCGGGGAGCAGTCGGCGCCCGACCTGCTGGTCCGCGCCTACCTCGACAGCGGCAGCTGGCACGCCGCGGCCGAGTGGCTCACGCCGCTGGTGGCGCAGGGGCACGTGCGGTTCGCCGGGCCGCTCGGCGTGGCGCTCAGCGAGATCGGCGACCGCGAGCGGGCCGAGGACGCGCTGCGCCTCGCCATCCACTCCGGCGAGATCGCCGCGGCCAACGACCTCGGCATCCTGCTGCGCGACGAGGGCCGCCTCGCCGAGGGGATCCTCGTGCTCGCCCGGGCCGCCGAGGAGGGCGACCCGCTCGCCCCGGCCAACCTCGTCGCCCTGCAGCTCGAGGCGGGCGACCTGCTCGCCGCGGCCGAGGCCGCCGAGGTCTACGTCGACCCGGCCCGCCCCGACACCGTGCTCGCGCTGGCCGAGGTGCGCGCCGCGCAGGCCCGGCTCGACGAGGCGGAGGTGCTGTTCCGCGAGGCGGGGGAGCTGGGCGCGCTGCGCGCCCACACCGCCTTCGGCCAGTTCCTGCTGGCCGCGCGCGGCGACGTCCTGGGCGCGCAGGCCGAGTTCGCCGAGGCGCGCCGGCACGCCGAGCCGGGCTGGGCGTACACGATGGGCCGCTTCCTGCTCGACGTCGGACGCCCCGACGACGCCCGCGAGTTCCTGCAGGTCGCCGCCGACACCGGCGACCGCGTGGCGGCCGACATCCTGGTGGAGCTCGACGGGCTGGATCCGGCGGACGACTAGGGTCTCCCGCGTGCAGATCGGCGTCGTCACGTGGGGAGCGCCCGGCGACGGGTTCGCGCACCTCCCCGGCCCGCTCGTCGTCGTCACCGCGGAGGGGGCGTCGGTGCCCGGGGCGCAGGTCGTCGCGGTCGGCGAGGAGCTCGCGCGGGCGGCGGCGGTGAACCGCGGGGTCGCGGCGCTGCCGGCGGGCGTCGACGGGGTGCTGGTCCTCGACCCCCGCGCCGCACCCGGCCCCGGGGCGCTCGACGCCCTGCTCGACGCGGCCGCGCGCCACCCCCGCGCCGGCGCGCTCGGGCCGCTCCTGCGCGGCACCGACGGCGCCGTGCTGCCCTCGGCCGGAGCCCTGCCCACCGCCGCCGACCTGCGCCGGAGCCGGATCCCGACGGGCGCGCCCCGGCGCACCGCGCCGGTCGGCTGGGTGGCCGCGGAGTGCGTGCTGCTGCGGCGCGCGGCGCTGGAGTCCGTCGACGGGTTCGACCCGCGCCACCTCGGCCCGCTCGACGCCGTCGACCTCGGCGCGCGGCTGGGCCGGGCCGGCTGGCTGGCCGTGCACGTGCCTGGGGCGGAGGTCGTCGTCGGGCCCGGTCCGGCGACCGGCATGCTGGAGCCCGTCGATCGCGGCCTGCGCCGGTACGCGCGGGACCGGAGGAGGTAGCGCAATGGGTTCCGACCCGATGCACGACGTCGAGGCCGTGGTGCTGGTGGGCGGCAAGGGCACCCGCCTGCGCCCGCTCACGCTGTCCGCGCCCAAGCCGATGCTGCCGACGGCCGGGGTCCCGTTCCTCGCGCACCTGCTCTCGCGGATCCGGGCGTCCGGGGTGCGGCACGTCGTGCTGGGCACCTCCTACCTCGCCGAGACCTTCTCCGACCACTTCGGCGACGGCGCCGCGCTCGGCCTGGACCTCACCTACGTCGTCGAGGACGAGCCGCTGGGCACCGGCGGCGGCATCCGCAACGTCGCCGGGCACCTGAGCGCCGAGCACGTCCTGGTGTTCAACGGCGACGTCCTCGCGGGCACCGACCTCACCGCCGTCGTCGGCACCCACCGGCGCACCGCGGCCGACGTCACCCTGCACCTCGTGCGCGTGCCCGACCCGCGCGCGTTCGGCTGCGTGCCGACCGACGCCGACGGCCGCGTCACCGCCTTCCTGGAGAAGACGCCCGACCCGCCGACCGACCAGATCAACGCCGGTTGCTACGTCTTCCGTCGCGAGGTCATCGACTCGATCCCGGCCGGGCGCGCGGTGTCGGTGGAGCGCGAGACGTTCCCCGGGCTGCTCGCGCAGGGGCGCCGGGTGTCCGGGCACGTCGACTCCGCCTACTGGCGCGACATGGGCACCCCCGCCGACCTGGTGCACGGCTCGGCCGACCTCGTCCGCGGCATCGCCCCCTCCGACGCGCTCCCCGGACCCGTCGGCGACGCGCTGGTGCTCGAGGGCGCGCAGGTCGACCCGTCGGCGAAGGTGTCGGGCGGGTCCACCGTCGGGCGCCGCGCGCGGGTCGGCGCCGGTGCGTCGGTCGAGGGCTCGATGCTGTTCGACGGGGCGGTCGTCGGGGCGGGGGCGGTCGTCGTCGACTCCGTGGTCGGGGCCGGGGCCTGCGTGGCGGACGGCGCGGTCGTCGTCGACACGGTGCTGGGCGACCGCGCGGTCGTCACCGGCGGCTGCGAGCTGCGCGGCGGGGCCCGGGTGTGGCCCGACGCGCAGGTCAGCGGCATCCGCTTCTCCCCGGATGCCTGAGCACCTCGCGAGGGAGTGGGCGCCGGACTTCCCGCTCGACCTCGCCGGCGTCCTCGCCCCGCTGCGCCGCGGCGCGGGCGACCCGACGTTCCAGCGGGCCGGCGAGGGGATCTGGCGGGTCGGCACCACGCCCGACGGCCCGGCGACGACGGTCCTGCGCCGCCTGCCCGACGGTGCGGTGCGCGCGCTGGCCTGGGGCGCGGGCGCGCAGTGGGCGCTCGACGGGCTGCCCGCGCTGCTCGGCGCCGACGACCGGCCCGAGGAGTTCGTGGCGCACCACCCGCTCGTCGCCGACGCCCACCGGCGGCTGCCCGGGCTGCGTTTCGGCAGCTCGCGGCGGGTGTGGGACCAGCTGGTGCCGGCGGTGCTGGAGCAGAAGGTCACCGGCACCGAGGCGCGGCGGTCGTGGCGCGAGCTGTGCCGGCGCTTCGGCGACCCGGCGCCCGGTCCCGTCCCCGCCGGCATGCGCGTGCCGCCCACCCCGGCCCAGATCCGGGCCGTGCCCGACTGGGAGTGGCACCGCGCCGGCGTCGACTCGGCGCGGCGGCGCGCGATCCTGGCCTGCGCGGCGGTCGCGCACCGGCTGGAGAAGGCCGCCGAGCTGGGCGGGCACGAGGGCCGCGAGCTGCTGCGCCGCGTCCCCGGCATCGGCGTCTGGACCGCCGCCGAGGTGGCCCAGCGCGCCTGGGGCGACCCCGACGCCGTCAGCTTCGGCGACTTCCACATCCCCACCGTCGTCGGCTGGGCTCTGCTGGGCCGCCCGCTCGACGACGCCGGGATGCTCGACGTCCTCGCGCCCTACGTCCCGCAGCGGCAGCGGGCCGTGCGGTACGTCGAGGTCAGCGGCTTCCGGCGCCCCCGCTTCGGCCCCCGCTTCTCCCCGCGCGACTACCGCGCGATGTGACCGGGCGCGAACCGCGCCGCGCCGGCGCCCTCGAGCCGCCCGGCGGGCACCGGGCGCCCGCAGACGGCCAGCAGCAGGTCCTGGGCGCGGCCGCGGACCGGTGCGCCCGCGCCGCGGGTCCAGTCGGCGTCGGTCGCCTCCAGCGCGACGCCGTCGAGGTCGGTCCCGAACGACGCGAGGTGCTTCGGGCCCAGCCCGGCGAGCACCGCGACCACCCGCTCCCGCGACACGTGCTGCTCCCGGCCCAGCGCGACCGCGGCGTCGAGCCCGTGGATGACGTCGTGCGACAGAGCCCCCAGCGGGCCCCCGCCCGGCGGCGCCCACGGGTGGTCGACGTGGGCGCGCAACGACTCCAGCAGCACCGCGGGCGCCAGCCGGGCGGCGTCGGCGCGGGCGCGGCGGTCGGCCATGCGGTCGAAGTCGCCGCGCGCCCTGACGACCTCCAGCACCACCCTCGGCAGCGAGTAGCGGAACGGCATGGTGGTGTGCGCGAGGAGCTGGTGGACGGTCCAGCCCGCGCACAGGCTCGGTGCGGACCACTGCCGCTCGTCGAGCGAGGAGTACAGCGCGACCTGCCCGCGGCGCTCCGCGACGACGGCCTCGTGGATCTCGTGTGCATCGTTCACGCCCTGTGGACGACAGGGGCGTCGGGGACTCATCGGTGTCCCGGTTCCGCACGACCGGCGCGGCGCGTCGTAGGCTCGGTGGCGTGAAGGTCACCGTGCTGGTCGGCGGGGTCGGCGGCGCCCGGTTCCTCGTCGGGGTCCGGGCCGCGTACCCCGAGGCCGAGATCACCGCCGTCGTCAACGTCGGCGACGACATCTGGCTGCACGGGCTGCGCATCTGTCCGGACCTCGACACGTGCATGTACACCCTCGGCGGGGGCATCGACCCCGAGCGCGGGTGGGGGCACGCGGGGGAGACGTGGTCGGTGCGCGACGAGCTCGCCGCCTACGGGGCCGACCCCGACTGGTTCGGCCTGGGCGACAAGGACACCGCCACGCACCTCGTCCGCTCGCGGATGCTGCGCGCGGGCTACCCGCTCTCCGACGTCACCGCGGCGCTGTGCCACCGCTGGCAGCCCGGCGTCACGCTGCTGCCGGTCACCGACGACCGCGTCGAGACCCACGTCGTCGTCGACGACCCGGCCACCGGCCCGAAGGCGCAGAAGGCCATCCACTTCCAGGAGTGGTGGATCCGGCACAAGGGCGAGCTGCCCGCGCACCGGTTCGCCAGCATCGGGGCCGACGAGGCCACGATCCTGCCCGCCGCCCGCGACGCGATCACCGGCGCCGACGTCGTGCTGATGGCGCCGTCGAACCCCGTCGTCAGCATCGGCACGCTGCTGGAGGTGCCCGGGGCCCGCGTGGCGCTGGCGGCGACGCCCGCGAAGGTCGTCGGCGTCTCCCCGATCATCGGTGGCCGCCCGCTGCGCGGCATGGCCGACCGCTGCCTCACCGCGATCGGCGTCGACACCACGGCCGAGGCCGTCGGCCGCCACTACGGCGCCCGCACGACCGGGGGCGTCCTCGACGGCTGGCTGGTGCACTCCGGCGAGACGGCCGACGTGCCCGGCGTCGCGGTCCGGTCGGTGCCGCTGCTGATGTCGAGCACCGAGGCGACCGCGCAGATGGCGCGCGACGCGGTGGAGCTGGCGGGTGCCTGAGCGCGAGGTGTCCGACCACGCCGCGCACGACGGCATCACCGTCCGGCCCGTCCGCGGGCTGCCCGAGTTCCGCCCCGGTGACGACCTCGCCGCCGCGCTCGCCGCGGCCGCGCCGTGGATCACCGACGGGGACGTCGTCGTCGTCACCAGCAAGGTGTTCTCGAAGGTCGAGGGCCGGCTCGTCACCGCGCCCACCGACCCCGCCGAGCGCGACGCCCTGCGCCGCGAGCTGATC
The DNA here is from genome assembly GCF_013155125.1 of Pseudonocardia broussonetiae. Lineage (NCBI taxonomy): Bacteria > Bacillati > Actinomycetota > Actinomycetes > Pseudonocardiales > Pseudonocardiaceae > Pseudonocardia > Pseudonocardia broussonetiae. Next base: position 2,703,438 of record NZ_CP053564.1, read on the forward strand.
GACGCCGAGACCGAGCGGGTGGTCGCGCGCCGCGGCCCGACGTCGATCGTCGTCGGCAAGCTCGGGATCGTGCAGGCCGCGGCCGGCATCGACGGCTCCAACGTGCGGCGCGACGAGCTCGCGCTGCTGCCGTCGGACCCCGACGCCAGCGCGTCGCGGCTGCGGTCGGAGCTGCGCGCGCTGCTCGGCGTCGAGGTGGCCGTGGTCGTCACCGACACCCTGGGGCGGTCGTGGCGGATCGGGCAGACCGACCTCGCCATCGGCTCGGCCGGGATCGCCGTGCTGCACGGCTACGACGGGCAGCGCGACGACCAGGGCAACGAGCTGCTCGTCACGCAGGTGGCGATGGCCGACGAGCTGGCCGCGGCCGCCGACCTCGCGAAGGGCAAGCTCGGCGGCGTGCCGGTCGCGGTGGTGCGGGGGATGACACCGGTCGACGACGGGTCGACCGCGCGCGACCTCGTGCGCCCGGTCGCCGACGACATGTTCTGGCTCGGCACGAACGAGGCGATCGCGCGCGGGCGGTCCGAGGCGGTGCTGCTGCGCCGCAGCACCCGCGACTTCGCCGACACCCCCGTCGACCTCGCCGCGGTGCGCCGGGCGGTCGGCGTCGCGCAGACCGCGCCCGCGCCGCACCACAGCACGCCGTTCCGGTTCGGGGTGGTGCGCGAGCGCCGCGACGAGCTGCTCGACGCGATGGCCCGCCGCTGGCGCGAGCACCTCGCCGCCGACGGGCGTCCCGACGAGGAGGTGTCGCGGCGGATGTCGCGCGGCGACCTGCTGCGCCGCGCCCCCGAGCTCGTCCTCGCCTTCCGCACCGGCGACGGCATGCACACCTACCCCGACGCCGCGCGCCGCCTCGGCGAGCGCACGATGTTCACCGTCGCGGGCGGGGCGGCGGTGCAGTCGCTGCTCGTCGCCCTGGCGGCGGAGGGGCTGGCGTCCTGCTGGGTCGGGTCGACGATCTTCGCGCCCGACGTCGTGCGCACCGTCCTCGACCTCCCGCCCGATTGGCAGCCGCTCGGCGCGATCGCCGTCGGGCACCCGCTCGCGCCGCTGGAGCCGCGGCCGGCGCGCGACGGGGAGCTCGTCGAGTGGTAGCCGCCGCGATGGCCGCCGCCGAGCTGCGCGGGTGGGAGCCCGAGGGCTCCGACCAGCGCGGCCTCAAGCACGCCCTGCTCGCGTTCCTGGCCGCTCGCCCCGACGCGTGCGAGCGGTCGTGCGAGCCGGGGCACCTCACCGCGTCGGCGCTGCTGCTCGACGCCCCCGGCACCCACACCCTGTTGACGCTGCACCCGCGCGTCGGCAAGTGGATCCAGCTCGGCGGGCACTGCGAGCCCGGCGACGACTCACTGGTCGCGGCGGCGCTGCGGGAGGCCACCGAGGAGTCGGGGATCGAGGGGCTGACGATCGACCCGGTGCCGCTGCACGTCGACGTCCACCCGATCACCTGCTCGCTGGGCGTCCCCACCCACCACCTCGACGTCCGGTTCCTGGTGCGCGCCCCGGTCGGTGCGGTCGAGCGGATCAGCGACGAGTCCGACGACCTGCGCTGGTGGCCGGTCGACGCCCTCCCCACCGACAGCCCCACGGTCCGGGAGATGGTGGCGGCGGCACGGCGGCGGCTGGTGCCGGCCTGATCTCTCCCGCGGTGCGGCGCTCACGCGGCGGGGGCTCCTCGGCGCACGAGTTCCGAGCGCACCCGGGCCGCCACCGACCGCGGCCGCAGCAGGACGTCGGCCGCGGTGGAGCGGAGGACGTCCCAGCCCAGGCGCGAGAGGTGCGCCTGTCGCGCGAGGTCCCGCATCGCCCGCTCCTGGGTCAGGTGGTCGCGACCGTCGTACTCGACGGCGAGCAGGAAGTCGGGATGGGCGAGGTCGAGCTCGTACGGGCCGACGACGTGCTGCAGCACCGGCGCGGGCAGGCCGCCGTCGACCAGCGCCATGCGGATGCGGGTCTCCATCGGTGAGCCCGACCGCGCATCGGCCCGCGCGACCGCCGCCGCGAGCAACCGCGATCCCCGCGCGCCGAGGTGCCCGTAGCCGAAGGCGACGAGGTCGCGCGGCGCGAACCGCCCCACCCGCGCCAGCGCGTCGACCGCCACCACCGCCTCGACGAGCGGTGGCCTGCGGCCGAGGTCGAACGCCGCGCGGAGCGGGATCGTGGCGAGCATCCCGTCCACCTCGACGACTTCGTCATCGGGCAGCACCTCCTCGCGGACCACCAGCCCCGGGCGCGCGCGCCGCCGGCCCGGCACCACGATCTCGGCCGGCGCGCCGAGCGGACCGCACGAGGCACCGAGCACCTCGGCCGCCGACCACCCGCCGAGCACGCCCCGCCCGCGGGTGAGGACGAACGCGGCCTCCGACAGCAGGGCGAGGTCGACCTCGACGTCGGAGCGGACGTAGACGTCGGGGAACAGGCGCCGGAAGCGCGGCCCGCGGAGGAGTCCGGGCGTCAGCAGGCCCCGCGCGATCGCGACGGAACCGAGGAAGGGTCGGGTCAGCACCGGGCATGGACGGCCCCTGAGCGCTCCCGGTTCCCCTCGGAGCCGAGATCGTGGCGACCGTACACGCCGCTGTGATCACCGCCGCCCGCACATCACGGTCCTCGAGGCGACCGTGAGGTGCGGTTCGCGCCGATCACAGGGCCCGGCGGCGCCATGATCGCTGTCAGCCGCACGCCACGGCTGGGGCGACGACCGTGAGGTGCGGTCCGCGACGATCACAAGATCGGGTGATCATCACCCACCGCACACCACGGCTCCCGCAACGGCCGTCAGGTGCGGCCACCAGCGATCACGGGCACATGGTCGCCAGTGGATCACCCACCACGACCATCCGCCCTTGATCGCCGGGCTCCGGGGCGGGACGTCGGGCGGCGGCGGCGGCGGGGGCGGGGTCGCGAGAGCGGGTGAGCGTGGGCACGTGGCGTAGCGACCGGCGGCCGTTCGGGCGTGTCGCACCGACACGCGGCCGTGCTCCGGACGGCAGCGGCACCGGCTCCGTGGCGCCCGGTGATCATCCCGGGCCGCGGGGCCGTCGAGGGCCCGGACGTCGGTGACGGGCAGTAGCTGAATCCCTCGATCGGTGCAACGCCATGGTGAAACCCCGTCACGGAGGGTCAGCGCCAGAACAACAGCTCCCCGTAGCCCAGCGCCGCCAGCCGCCCGTCCCCGCCGACGGCGCTGAACGCCGCGTACGCCAGGTCGAAGAACGCCGACGCGACGCCCGGCACCCCGATCAGCAGCACGAACAGGGCGAGCGGCGCCCACGGTCGGACGCGGGCCGCGAACCGGCGGGCGGGGAAGGACAGGAACGGCTCCAGGACGCCGAACCCGTCGAGCCCGGGCACCGGGAGGATGTTCAGGACGAACGCGAGGACCTGGATCAGCGCGAGGCAGGACAGTCCGACGGCGAGCCCGATCGGCATCGACACGGCCGCGACGGTGACCGTCAGCGCCGCCCCGAGCACGAGGTTGATCGCCGGGCCGGCGAGCGAGACGAGGCTCCGCGCGGCCCGGGAGCGGATCGCCCCGTGCTGGATCCAGACCGCGCCGCCGGGCAGCGGGATGCCCCCGAGCAGCAGGAACACCACCGGCAGGCCGAAGGAGAGGACGGGGTCGGTGTACCTGCGGATGTCGAGGGTGAGGTAGCCCTTGTCGCGGACGGAGAGGTCGCCGTTGCGGTAGGCGACGTAGGCGTGGCCGAACTCGTGCAGGCACAGCGACACCGCCCAGCCGCCCAGGACGAGGAGCACCACGCCTGTGGTCAGGAGCACTCCGGAGCCCAGCGCCGTGAGCGCTCCGCCGCCCACAGTGACCAACACCAGCACCAGGAACCACGGGCTGACCCGACTCGACACTCCGCGCATCGGACCATTGTGCTGAACGGGGGACCGATGGGGTGGACCGCGTCACCCGGATGGCAGCTCCGGCTGGACAACCACCAACCGACAGCGCTGTACTTACATCGCTGTGATTCGCGGGGGCACGTGGGTCACGCCGGGTGGTAGCGGGGAGGTGGGCGCATGAACATCGTTGCAGGGGTCCTGGGCGAGGGAACGTTCGAGGCCGGTGCCGGGATCGTGGGCTTGCTACCCGACCGTCTCTCCGGGCCGTTCACCGTGATCGACGGCGGTGCGGAGGAGGCCCCCGAGTGGCAGGAGCGGGCGCTCTGCGCCCAGACCGACCCCGAGGCCTTCTTCCCGGAGAAGGGCGGCTCCACCCGCGAGGCCAAGCGCATCTGCGGCGGCTGCGACGTGCGGGCCGAGTGCCTGGACTACGCGCTCGCGCACGACGAGCGCTTCGGGATCTGGGGCGGGCTGTCCGAGCGCGAGCGCCGTCGGCTGCGCCGCGGCGAGCTCGGCGCCGTCATCTGAGCCGTCCCCGAAGGGGGAGCGCTACTCCGCCCCGCCGTCCACGGCGTCGGGCTCGATGTTGAGGTACTCCGCCACCTGCTCCACGAGCACCTCGTGCAGCAGGTCGGCGAGATCGGCCCCGCCCTTGGCGCGGGCCTCCAGCGGGCGCCGGTAGACGACGATCCGGGCCCGCGACGGCAGCCCGTCGGGGTCGACCCCGGCCGGCACCAGCTGCGCGAGCGGCACGCCCGCGTCGGCCAGCGTGCCCGCGGCCCAGGCGACCTCGTCCGGCGAGGTGCGCTCGACCTCCGGCACGTCGTCGACGGCGAGGTCCAGGTCGGTCAGCTCCGACCCCCAGCGCAGCTCGATCGGCTCCAGCGCCTCCAGCACCAGCGCGTCGAACTTCTCGGCGCGCGTGCGGGCGGCCGGCGTGGTGGTGGGGTACAGCAGCCCCCGCAGGCCGCGCCCCCGGCGGTCCCGCCGGCGCGGGGACCGGCGCAGCGTCCGTCGTGCGGTGGTCATCGGTGGATCGTAATCCCCGCTCGGCTCGCCGGGGGCGCCGCGCGCGGACGCCCGCGCGTCGGAACGGGGTCGCGGGTCGGGCACGCGCTATCGTCGTCGACGTGCTGAGCGTGAGGCGGTGTTCACGGACCGGGTGCACCGAGCTCGCGGTGGCCACGCTCACCTACGTCTACGCCGACTCCACGGCCGTCGTCGGGCCGCTCGCCACGCAGGCCGAGCCGCACTCCTACGACCTGTGCAACCGGCACGCCCACCGCCTCACCGCCCCCCGGGGCTGGGAGGTCGTGCGGTTCGAGGGCGAGTTCGCCCCGCCGCAGCACTCCAGCGACGACCTCACGGCGCTCGCCGAGGCCGTCCGCGAGGCGGGCCGGGCCGACCGCCCCGTCGAGCACGCCCCGGTCGCGGGCACCGGCCGCCGCGGTCACCTGCGCGTCCTGCCGGGGCCGTCCGAGTCCTGACGGGGCGTCGATAGGCTCACCCCCATGAGGGACCTCTCCGCCGTCATCAAGGCCTACGACATCCGCGGTGTGGTCGGGGAGGGCGTCGACGAGCCGACGGTCCGCGCGATCGGCGCCGCGCTCGCCCGCCTGCTGCGCTCCGAGGACGCCGCGACCACCGCGGTCGTGGTCGGCCACGACATGCGCGACTCGTCGCCGTCGCTGGCCGCCGCCTTCGCCGGAGGCGTCACCGACCAGGGCCTCGACGTCGTCCACATCGGCCTGGCCAGCACCGACCAGCTCTACTTCGCCTCGGGCCGGCTGCACCTGCCGGGCGCGATGTTCACCGCGAGCCACAACCCGGCGAAGTACAACGGCATCAAGCTCTGCCGCGCGGGCGCGACGCCGATCGGGCAGGACACCGGTCTGGCGGCGATCCGCGAGGCCGTCGAGCAGGGCGTCCCCGACGGCCCGGGCGGCGGCACGGAGACCCGCCGCGACGTGCTCGCCGACTACGCCGCGTACCTCCGCGAGCTCGTCGACCTGTCCGGGAGCCGCCCGCTGCGCGTGGTCGTCGACGCCGGCAACGGGATGGGCGGGCACACGGTCCCCGCCGTGCTGGGCGAGCCGATCGACGTCGTGCCGCTGTACTTCGAGCTCGACGGCAGCTTCCCCAACCACGAGGCCAACCCGCTCGAGCCGGCCAACCTCGTCGACCTGCAGAAGGCCGTCGTCGCGGAGGGGGCCGACCTCGGCCTGGCCTTCGACGGCGACGCCGACCGCTGCTTCGTCGTCGACGAGCGGGGCGAGCCGGTGAGCCCGAGCGCGATCACCGCGCTGGTCGCGGTGCGCGCGCTGGCCGTCACCCCCGGAGCCACGGTGATCCACAACTGCATCACCTCGAACGCGGTGCCCGAGATCGTCGCCGAGCACGGCGGCACGCCGGTGCGCACCCGCGTGGGGCACTCCTTCATCAAGCAGACGATGGCCGACACCGGTGCGGTGTTCGGCGGCGAGCACTCGGCGCACTACTACTTCCGCGACTTCTGGAAGGCCGACTCCGGCATGCTCGCCGCGCTGCACGTGCTCGCCGAGCTCGGCGCCTCCGGCGGCACCGCGTCGGAGCTGATGCGCGACTTCGAGCGCTACGCGGCGTCCGGCGAGGTCAACTCGACCGTCGCCGACGTGCCCGGCCGGATCGAGGCCGTGCGCGCGGCGTACACCGCGCGCGAGGGCGTCGAGACCGACGAGCTCGACGGTCTCACCGTCCGGCTGCCCGACCGCTCCTGGTTCAACCTGCGCCCGTCGAACACCGAGCCGCTGCTGCGGCTCAACGTGGAGGCGGCCGACGACGCGGCCGTCGCCCGGCTGCGCGACGAGGTGCTGGCCGTGGTCCGGGCCTGATACCGCACGCGCGGTGACCGGGAACGACCCGGTCGGCCCCGGCGCCCGCGCCCGCGCACTGGCAGAGTCGAGAGAGACCACCCCTCCAGGAGGAGACGACGTGACCGTCAAGCTCGACCCCCAGCTGATGGACATCCTCGCCTGCCCGTCCGACGACCACGCGCCGCTGCGCGCGGGCACGCCGGCCGACCCGGAGGCGGACGTGCTGACCTGCACGGCGTGCGGTCGCGGCTACCCGGTCGTCGACGGCATCCCGGTCCTGCTGCTGGAGGAGGCCACCCCACCGGTGGCCCCCGGGGAACAGGGCTAGATGCTCGACGACACGCTGCTGGCCGACCCGCGGGCCCTGGCGGCGCTCGACACGCGCGGGGTCCTGCGGTCCGCCGCCACGGCGGGCGCGCAGGTGCGATCGGCCGCCCACGGCGCGCAGGAGGCGGGCGTCGCCGACCTCGGGGGCGCGAGGCCGCGCGCCCTGGTGCTGGTCCGCAGGCCGGGGGCGTCGACGTCCTCGTCCGCGCTGCTCGCCGCGCTCCTCGGCCCGGCGTGCCCGGTGCCGGTCGTCGTCGCCGAGTCGGTGCCGAGCTGGATCGGGCCGCTCGACGTGGTCGTCGCGCACACCGACGAGGCCACCGACGTCGAGCTCGCCGACTCCGTCGCGCGCTCGGTGCGCCGCGGGGCCGAGGTCGTGCTGTCGGCCCCCGGTGACGGCCCGGTCGCCTCGGCCGGCGCGGGCCGGATGCGGCTGGTGGAGCCGCGGATCCCGGTGCCGCCCGGTCTCGACCTGCCGCGCGCGCTCGCCGTCGGCCTCGCCGTGCTGCGCGCGCTGGGGCTGCTCACCGCGCCGCTGGACCCCGGGATGGACGTCCTCGCCGACCTGCTCGACGCCGAGGCGGAGCGCAACCAGCCCGGCCACGAGCCGTTCATGAACCCGGCCAAGTCGCTCGCGCTGCGCCTGGCCGAGCACACGCCGCTGCTGTGGGGCACCGACCCGCTGGGCACCGCCGTCGCGCGGCACGCCGCGACCTCGCTGGCCACCCACGCCGGCGTCGTCGCGCACGCCGGGGACGTGGGCGAGGGGGTCGCCGCCTCCGGGCTGCTGCGCGCGCTCGACCGCACCGGCGGCGCCCGCGACGTCTTCCACGACCCGTTCGACGACCCCGCCGACGGCAGCGAGCCACCGCCGCCGAGGCTGGTGCTGGTGGCCACGGAGGAGGACGATCCGGGGCAGGCGGTGCTGCGTCGCACCGGTCGCACGCTGCCCGACGGGGACGTGCTGCACCCCGTCGACGAGGTCGCCCGCGGCACTCCGCACTCCGCGCTGCTGCGGGCGGCGCTGCTGGCCTCGCGCGTGGACGTCGCCTCCGTCTACCTGGGGCTGGCCACCCGCACCATCGAACCCGCCTGACGACCGACTGGAGCACCGGCGCCGTGGAGCTGCTGGACAACCCCGTGCGGCCCTACTCGTGGGGCTCGCGCACCGTCATCGCCGACCTGCTGGGCGAGGAGGTCCCCTCCCCGCACCCGCAGGCCGAGCTGTGGCTGGGCGCGCACCCCGGCGCCCCGTCGCACCTGGTCGGCGTCGACGGCACCCGGACCTCGCTGCTCGACGCGATCACCGCCGACCCGGCGGGACGGCTCGGCGCCTACCGCGCCGAGCGGTGGGAGGGGCGGCTGCCGTTCCTGTTCAAGGTGCTCGCCGCCGACGAGCCGCTGTCGCTGCAGGCGCACCCGAGCGCGGCGCAGGCGGCGGAGGGCTACGCCCGCGAGGACGCGGCGGGCCTCGACCGCGGGGCCCCCGACCGCAACTACCGCGACCCGCACCACAAGCCCGAGCTCGTCTGCGCGCTCACCGAGTTCGACGCGCTCGTCGGGTTCCGGGAGCCGACGGCCACCGTCGCACTGCTGCGCGCGCTCGACGTCGACGCGCTCGCCGCGCACGCCGAGCTCCTCGCGGCCCAGCCCGACCACCACGGCCTGCGCGCGCTGTTCACGACGTGGATCACGCTGCCGCAGTCCTCGCTCGACGCGCTCGTGCCGGCGCTGCAGGAGGGCTGCGTGCGGCTCGCCGGGGCGTCGGAGGAGTTCAGCGCGGAGGCCCGCACGGTCCTGGAGCTCTCCGAGCGCTACCCCGGCGACGCGGGCGTGCTCGCCGCGCTGCTGCTGCACCGGGTCACGCTCGCGCCGGGGGAGGCCCTGTACCTGCCCGCGGGCAACCTGCACGCCTACCTGTCCGGGGCGGCCGTCGAGCTGATGGCCAACTCCGACAACGTGCTGCGCGGCGGCCTCACCCCCAAGCACGTCGACGTCCCCGAGCTGCTGCGGGTCCTCGACTTCACCGCCCCGGTCTGCCCGGTCCTGCACGGCGAGTCCGACGGTGGGTGGATCCGCTACGACACCCCCGCGCACGAGTTCCGGCTGCGCCGGTTCGAGGGCGGGCCCGACGACGTCCGGGTGCCCGGTGACGGCCCGCGCATCCTGCTCTGCACCGCGGGCGCGGCGTCGGTGCGCAGTGCCGGTAACGACCTGTCGGTCAAGCGCGGCGGGTCGGTCTGGATCGACGACGAGGACGGCGAGGTCGTCGTGACGGCGCGCGCCGAGGGCACCCAGCTCTTCCTGGCGGGCGACGGTCTCTGACCCGGCCGACCGGGCCCGCGCTGGGTAGTGTGCTGCCCCGTCGAGCGGTGAGCGGGAGGCGTCGTGGCGGGACACGGTGGTACGCGGGCGATCGTGGCGGCGCTGCTCGCCAACGCGGGGATCGCGGCGGCGAAGTTCGTCGGCTGGCTGATCACCGGGTCGTCGTCGATGCTGGCGGAGTCCGTGCACTCGGTCGCCGACACCTCCAACCAGGGACTGCTGCTGCTCGGCGGCCGGCAGGCGAAGCGCGCGGCCACCGCGGAGCACCCCTTCGGCTACGGTCGCGACCGCTACTTCTACTCGTTCGTCGTGGCGCTGCTGCTGTTCACGCTCGGCTCGGTGTTCGCGCTCTACGAGGGCATCCACAAGCTGGAGTCGCACGAGCCGCTCACCTCGCCGTTGGTGGCCGTGGCGATCCTCGTCATCGCGATCGGGCTGGAGTCGTACTCGTTCCGCACCGCGGTCACCGAGTCGCGTCCGCTCAAGGGCGGCGGCACGTGGTGGCAGTTCATCCGCCAGTCGAAGGTGCCCGAGCTGCCCGTCGTGCTGCTGGAGGACTTCGGCGCGCTGATCGGGCTGGTCCTGGCGCTGCTCGGCGTCGGCCTGACCGTGCTCACCGGCAACTCCGTCTTCGACGCGCTGGGCACGATCGGGATCGGCCTGCTGCTCGGCGCCATCGCGATCATCCTCATCGTCGAGATGAAGTCGCTGCTGATCGGCGAGGGCGCCACCGGGCCGGTGCTCTCCCGCATCACCGACGGCCTCGTCGGCGGCGACGTGCACGTCCGCACCCAGTACATCGGGCCGGAGGAGCTGCTCGTCGCGGCGAAGATCGCGCTGACGCCCGGGCTCCCGGTGGAGGCCGTCGCCCGCGCCATCGACGCCGCCGAGGGCCGCGTCCGCGCCGCCGTACCGGACGCCCGGCTGATCTACCTGGAGCCCGATCTGGACCGCACCCGCACCGCACCGGTCTGACGCGCCAGCGGGTGACACCGCGCCCGCCTCTCCGTACGTTGCCGGTCATGGCGGTGAGGGACAGGCAGAACGGGATCATGCGCACGAAGTCGGTGGAGCAGTCCATCGCCGACACCGACGAGCCGGACACCAAGCTCCGCAAGGACCTCGGGACCTGGGACCTCATCGTCTTCGGCGTCGCGGTCGTCGTCGGCGCGGGGATCTTCACCCTGGCCGCGAGCACGGCGGGCGACGTCGCGGGGCCCTCGGTGTCGCTGGCGTTCGTGCTGGCCGCGGTCGCCTGCGGGCTCGCCGCGCTCTGCTACGCCGAGTTCGCCTCGACGGTGCCGGTGGCCGGCAGCGCCTACACGTTCTCCTACGCGACCTTCGGCGAGTTCGTCGCCTGGATCATCGGCTGGGACCTCGTCCTGGAGTTCGCCGTCGGCTCCGCGGTGGTGTCCAAGGGCTGGTCGGAGTACCTGGCCACGGTGTTCGGCCAGTTCGGCCTCGACGTGCCGACGTCGTTCTCGCTGGGCTGGCTCACGTTCGACTGGGGCGCGCTGCTGCTCGTCGCCGGGCTCGCGACGCTGCTGGTGCTGGGCACGAAGCTGTCGAGCCGCGTGAGCCTGGTCTTCACCACGATCAAGGTGCTGATCGTGCTGCTGGTGATCGTCGTCGGGCTGATGTACGTCAACCCGGCCAACTACTCGCCGTTCGTCCCGCCGCCGGCGGAGGGCGGCGACGCCGAGGGCGGCATCACGCAGTCGCTGCTGTCGCTGTTCGGCGGCGAGAGCGGCAGCGTCTACGGCATCTACGGGCTGCTGGCCGCGGCGTCGCTGGTGTTCTTCGCGTTCATCGGCTTCGACGTCGTGGCCACCACCGCGGAGGAGACGAAGGAGCCGCAGAAGGCCCTGCCGCGCGGCATCCTCGGCTCGCTGGTGATCGTCACGGTCCTCTACGTCGGCGTCGCGCTCGTCCTGACGGGGATGGTGCCCTACACCGAGCTGCAGACCGCCGACGACGGCACGCGCGCCACGCTCGCCACCGCGTTCGCCTCGCTCGGCGTCGACTGGGCGGCCACCGTCATCGCGATCGGCGCGCTCGTCGGGCTCACGACCGTCGTCATGGTGCTGATGCTCGGGCAGATCCGGGTGCTGTTCGCGATGTCGCGCGACGGCCTGCTCCCGCGCGCGCTGTCGCGCACCGGCGAGCGCGGCACCCCCGCGCGGGCGACGCTGCTGGTCGGGGTCGTCGTCGCCGCCGTGGCGACGTTCTTCCCGGCGGGCGACCTCGAGCAGATGGTCAACATCGGCACCCTGTTCGCGTTCGTGCTCGTCTCCGTCGGGGTCGTCGTGCTGCGGCGCACCCGCCCGGACCTGCCCCGCGCGTTCCGGACCCCGCTCGTGCCGCTGGTGCCGGTCCTCGCGGTGCTGGCCTGCCTGTGGCTGATGCTCAACCTGTCGGTGGAGACCTGGCTGCGGTTCATCGTCTGGATGGCCGTCGGCGTGGTCGTCTACTTCGCCTACGGCCGCCACCACTCCCGGCTCGCCGAGCGGATCGGCCGCGGCGAGACGGGTTGAGTATTCCTTGCCAGGCATATAACCGGCGAGGTATGTTCGACGGGTGACGTTCGACGTGCTCGCCGAGCCGGTGCGCCGGCGGATCCTGGACCTGCTCCGGGAGCGCCCGCGGCCGGTCGGGGAGCTCACCGAGGCCCTCGGGCTGAGCCAGCCCGGCACGTCCAAGCACCTGCGGGTGCTGCGCGAGGCCGGGCTCGTCCGCGTGCGCGCGGAGGCCCAGCGGCGCTTCTACGAGCTCGACCCGGCCCCGCTGGCCGAGATCGACGCCTGGCTGGCCCCCTACCGCTGGATGTGGGCCGACCGCCTCGACCTGCTCGAGCGCCACCTCGACACCCCACGCCCGCTCGACACCGCACGCCCACTCGACGCAGTCGACGAGGAGACGCCGTGAACCCCATCCTGACCAGGTCCGACGGCCGCTCGGTGCTCCGCATGGAGCGCCGGCTCGCCCACCCGCCCGAGCGCGTGTGGCCCGCGCTCGTCGAACCCGAGCGCCTCGCGGACTGGTTCCCCAGCACCGCGACGATCGAGCAGCGCGTCGGCGGGAGGGTGGAGTTCGGGTTCGGTGCCGACGGCACCGTCACCGACCTCGATCCGCCCCGGCTGATCGCGTTCACCTGGGACACCGACCACCTGCGCTTCGAGCTGCGCCCCGACGGCGACGGCTCGGTCCTGCTGCTCACCCACGCCTTCGACGACGGCCCGGGCGCCGCGAGCTTCGCCGCCGGATGGCACACCTGCCTGGCCGCGCTGGGCCTCGTGCTCGACGGGCGGCCCGGCGAGGACCCGGGGCTCGACCACCGCGCGCTGCACGAGGAGTACGTCGACGTGCTGGGCCTGCTGGAGCCCGTCGTCACCGAGACGCAGGGCGGGTGGGAGGTCGCGCTGGAGCGCCAGCTCGTGCACCCGCCCGAGGTCGTCGCACCGCTCGTCGCCGGGCTGGACGGGCGATGGGAGCTGCCGGAGGGCACGGGGCACGGCGCCCGCGTGCGGCACTCGCGCACCGCCGCCACCGCGCAGGAGCGCGACCGCGCGCGGGTCGAGGTGCCCGCCGCCGTCGCCGCGCTGGTCGACCGGCTCCCGGTGGCGCAGCACGCCTGACGCCGATCTCCTGGTCACACTCTCGACGATCACCCCACGAACCGGGCATCTTTGGTCTCCCGCACGCCGGACTCGCGCGGGCGACCAGAAGGTGCGCAATGGGGCGCGGGGGGCGTGGGCGCGGGGGCGCGGGGGCGTGGGCGCGGGGGGCGTGGGCGCGGCCCGACGCGCCGTCCGCGATGGCAGTGGCCCGCTCGGACCGGCGCCGGGCCGGTGATCACCGAAAGCGCACCGCCACGGCCCCGCCGACGACCCCCACGTCACACTCCCGGCGATCACGGGTAGGTGATCGTCGGGACCGCGCCTTCACGGCCCCCGCGGCGACCTCCTGGTCACACTCCCGGCGATCACGCGCCGGTGATCGCCGGGACCGCACCGCCACGGCCCCCGCGGCGACCTCCTGGTCGCACTCTCGACGATCACCACACCGACCGCGCGAACTCCGCGCCCATCCGCGTTCAGCGCATGCCCGGGCGCGCGTGGGAGACCAGAACGTGCGCAGTCGGGCGCCGGGTACGCGGGCGCGGCCCGACGCGCCGTCCGAGCGATGGCGGAGGCCCGCTCAGACCGGCTCCTGGCCGGTGATCACCGAAAGCGCACCGCCACGGCCCCGCCGACGACCCCCACGTCACACTCCCGGCGATCACGGGTAGGTGATCGTCGGGACCGCGCCCTCACAGCCCCTGCGGCGACCCCCACGTCACACTCCCGGCGATCACGGGCCGGTGATCGTCGGGACCGCGCCCTCACGGCCACCCCCGCGGCGACCTCCTGGTCACACTCTCGACGATCACCCCACGAACCGCGCATCTTTGGTCTCCCGCGCACGCCGGACGCGCGCGGGAGACCAGAAGGTGCGCAATCGGGCGCGGGGGGCGCGGGCGCGGGGGGTGTGGGCGCGGCCCGACGCGCCGTCCGACGCGCCGTCCGCGACGGTAAGGGCCCGCTCCCACCGGCGCAGGGCCGGTGATCACCGAAAGCGCACCGCCACGGCCCCGCCGACGACCCCCACGTCACACTCCCGGCGATCACGCGCCGGTGATCGCCGAAACCGCACCGCCACGGCCCCCGCGGCGACCTCCTGGTCACACTCTCGACGATCACCACACCCGACCGCGCGAACTCCGCGCCCATCCGCGTTCAGCGCATGCCCGGGCGCGCGTGGGTGACCAGAACGTGCGCAGCCGGGCGCGGGGGGCGCCGGCGCCGCCCGACGCGCCGTCCGAACGGCGGCAGGGGCCCGGTCAGCGGTCGCCGGTGTCGGCGCGGTCCCCGGTGTCGATCACGACGTCGGCTCGGGCGCGGGTGCCCTCCGCCGCGAACAGCGCGTCCTCCTGGGCGGCCCACCGCTCCCAGTGCGGGCGGTAGGACTCGCCGTCGCGGGCAATGCCGCGCCGGTACCGCTGCTCCACCGGCGCGTCGAGGAACACGAGCAGCACCGCGTGCGAGGCGACCACCCGCGCCCCGCTGCCCACCCCCTCGACGACGAGCACCGGCGGCCGCCCGACGACGACGGTCCCGCCGGGCGCGGAGCGGGCCCAGTCCCACCGGCGGTACGCGGCGGCCTCCCCGCGGCGCAGCGGCGCGACCACGCCGTCGTGCAGCAGCGGCACGACCGCGGCGAGCCCGTCCCAGCCGGGGTAGAGGTCGTCGAGGTGCAGCACGGGTGCGTCCAGGGCGTCGCCGAGCCGTCCGGCGAACGTCGTCTTGCCCGACCCCGACGGCCCGTCGACGCAGACGAGCCGCGTCGCGCCGCACCGCGGCGGCGTCGCCCGGACCCGCTCGACGAGCGTCGGCAGGGGGTCGGACGGCACGCCCCACCGTCGCACACCGGACCCCGGTGGCCGACGGTCCACGGGCTCGGTCCCGGAGCGCTACCCGGTCGTGCCCTGGCCCCCGGCGCGCTGCACCGTGCGGTCCAGGTGCTCGACGATCGCCGCGGCCAGCCCGTCCAGCGGGTGCACGGCCTGCACCAGGCCGGTGGCGATGGCCGAGCCGGGCATGCCGAAGTGCTCGGCGGTCGCCTCGTCCTGCGCCAGCACCGTCGCGCCGCAGCGGTGCATGGCTCGGATGCCGGCCTGCGCGTCGTGGCCCTTGCCGGTGAGGACGACGGCCAGCGACCGCGGGCCGCACGTCACGGCGAGGGTGGCGAGCAGCAGGTCGGCCGACGGCCGGGCCGGCGGCAGCGCGCCGGTCTCGATGAGCCCGATCGCCGACGTCGACGTCACGATCATGTGCGTGGCCGGCGGGGCGACCAGCACGACGCCGGGCTCCAGGCGGTCGCCGTCGCGGGCCACCCGCACGGAGAGCGGGGTGCGCCCGTCGAGCAGCGCCGCCAGGGCGTCGGGCTGGCGGCGCTCCGGGTCCTGGTGCTGCACGACGAGCACCGCGGCGGGGAGGTCGGCGGGCAGCCCGGCCAGGACGGCGGTGAGCGCGGCGAGCCCGCCCGCCGACGTGACGAGCGCGAGGACGGGCAGGCGGACGGGGAGGTGCGCGTCGAGGACGTCCACGTCAGGCGTCCGGCAGCGGTGCGGTCGAGCCCTCGTCCAGCGCCCGGCCGACGCGGTCGAGGATCCCGCGGACCAGGTCGCCGTAGCCATCGTCGCCCAGGGCGTCGGACGCGGCGCGCGCCTGCTCGAGGAACCCCCGGGCCTGTTCCGCGTCCCCCAGGCGCCGGTGGTCGTCGGCGAGGCTGCCGAGGAGCGAGGGCAGGAAGCCCCGGACCCGCAGCGCGGTGCCGTACTCCTGCGCGCGCTCGTCGGTGACGCCGTCGACCGCGGCCAGGGCGCGCTCGTCCCACCTCAGCTCGTCGCCGGTGTCGTCCTGCAGGTCGGCGAGGAAGTGCGCGATCACGCAGCGGTGGAAGGCGTCGGCGCGCCCGTCGCCGTCCCACAGGGACTCCAGCTCGCGGCGGGCGGCCGTCCGCTCGCCGCCCTGCCCCCGCTGGACCGCGGCGGTGACCCGGGCCATGACCTCGTCCTCCATCAGCACCTCCGTGCGCGGTCCCGCCGGGACGCCGGCCCCGACGGGGGCGTCAGGCCGGCTCGTGGCTGGTCGGCCCCGCGACCTGGTAGCCCCCGAACTTCTCGCGCAGCGTCTTCTTGGAGAACTTGCCGACGCTGGTCTTGGGCACCTCGTCGATGAACTCGACGGCGTCGGGCAGCCACCACTTCGCCACCCGCGGGGTGAGGAACTCGATGACCTCCTCGCCGGTGAGCGTCTCGCCCGGCTTCACGACGACGCAGGCGAGCGGGCGCTCCACCCACTTCTCGCTGGGGATGGCGATCACCGCGGCCTCCGCGACCTTGGGGTGCGCCATGATCTCGTTCTCCAGCTCGACCGAGCCGATCCACTCGCCGCCGGACTTGATGAGGTCCTTGGTGCGGTCGACGAGGCGGACGAAGCCGTAGCGGTCGCCGGTGCCGACGTCGCCGGTGCGCAGCCAGCCGTCCTCGGTGTACTGCGCGCCGCCGCCCTCGCCGCGGTAGTACTCCTTCGCGATCCACGGCCCCGCGGCCTGGATCTCGCCGGTGGCGGTGTCGTCCCAGGGCTGGACCTCGCCCGAGTCGGGGTCGACGAGCCGCATGTCGACGAAGGGCACGGGCTGGCCCTGCCGGGCGCGGATGTCGGCGCGCTCGTCCTCGGTGAGGGCGTCGTGGTGGCTGCGTGGCGTCGACATCGTGGCGATCGGGCTGGTCTCGGTCATGCCCCACGCCTGCGTCAGGGGGATGCCGACCGTCGTGCGGTAGGACTCCGACAGCGACCGCGGCACGGCCGACCCGCCGCAGACGATCATCCGCAGGTGCGACAGGTCGTGGTCGCCGACCATCGGCAGCATCCCCATCCAGATGGTGGGGACGCCGCCGGTGACGGTGACGCGGTGGCGGGCCAGCAGCGACGCGATGGCCTGCGGGGTCATGTTCGGCCCCGGCATGACGAGGTCGGACCCGGCGAGCAGGCAGCCGTAGGGCAGGCCCCAGGAGTTGGCGTGGAACATCGGGACGACCGGCAGCACGACGTCGCGCTCGGACAGCGCGAACGCGTCGGCCGTCAGCGTGATCAGCGAGTGCAGCACCGCCGAGCGGTGGCTGTAGACCACGCCCTTCGGGTTGCCCGTGGTGCCGGAGGTGTAGCACATGGCCGCGGCGGTGTTCTCGTCCTCCACGACGAACGTGCCGGTGAACGGCTCGGCCGCCGCGAGGAGCTCCTCGTAGTCGAGCCAGCCCTCGGGGACCTCCGCGTCGGCGCCGTCGTCGATCACGACGAACTGCCGCACCGTGCCCATCTTGGCGGCCAGGGGCGCGATCACCGGGATCAGCGAGCGGTCGACGAACACGACCTCGTCCTCGGCGTGGTCGACGATGTAGACGAGCTGCTCGGGGAACAGCCGGATGTTGAGCGTGTGCAGCACCCGCCCGGTGCAGGGCGCGGCCAGGTACAGCTCGAGGTGGCGGCCGGTGTTCCAGCAGAACGTGCCGACGCGCCCGTCGGCCGACACGCCGAGGGTGTCGAGGACCGTGGCGAGGCGGCGGACGCGCCCGGCCCACTCGCCGATCGTCATCGACGTCTCGCCGTCGGCCTCCGCGGTGACCACGGTCTTGTGCGCGAAGTACTGCTCGGCGCGGTGGAACACGTGCGGCAGGGTGAGGGGGCGATCCTGCATGAGGCCGAGCATGGGGACTCCCGCGGCGTGGTGGGACCAGGTCTCCGCGGAACGTACCGGGACGCCGGGGTGTTGACCACGCGCCGAGCGCGGCTCCGGGGGGTTAGGCTCGGTCGTCGTGACGCCCGTCCATCCCGACACCGCCGCGGTGTGCCTCGACGTGGGGTCCACCTGGACCAAGGCGGTGCTCGTGCGCGCCGACGGCGGGCTGGCCGGCTTCGCCGAGCACCCGACCACCACCGGCGACGTCCTCGCGGGCATGGACGCCACGGTCCGCGCGGTCTCGGCGGCCGGCGGGTCGGCGGCCGAGCCGGAGCTGCTGGCCTGCTCCTCGGCGGGCGGCGGCCTGCGCCTCGCCGTCGTCGGCTCGGACACGCTGTCCTCCACCGAGGCGGGGCACCGCGTCGCGTGCTCGGCGGGAGCGCACGTCGTCCACGTCCACGCCGGCCCGCTCGAGCCCGCCGACGTCCGCGCGCTGCGCAACTCCCGGCCCGGCGTCGTGCTCCTGATCGGCGGCTCCGACGGCGACGACCCCGCCCTGCTGCTGCACAACGCGAGCCGCCTCGCCCGCGCCCGGATCCGCCCGCCGATCCTGCTGGCCGGCAACACCGAGGGCCGCGCCGAGGCGCTCGCCACGCTGCTGGCCACCGGACGCACCGTCGTGACCAGCGAGAACGTGCTGCCGCGGCTCGGTGAGGTGGTTCCGGAGCCGGCCCGCGCCGCGCTCGCGGGGCTCTACCAGCGCCACGCGATCGGCGGCCGCGGCGCCACCGTCGCGCCCCGGTTCCGGCGGCTCGTGCGGGTCGTCACGCCCGATGCGGTGGCCCGCGGCGCCGCCGAGCTCGCGCGGATCCGCGGCGGCAAGGTGCTGCTCGTCGACGTCGGCTGCGCCACCACCGACGTGCACTCCGTCGACGCGACCGGCGCGGTGCGCACCGTCGAGGGCGACCTGGGCGTCCGCGCGGCCGCCGCGAGCGTGCTCGTCGAGGGGCAGGCCGAGGGCGTCGTCGACCCGGTGGAGGCCGACCTGCTCGCGCCCACCGTCGCGCGGATGGCCAGCGAGGTCGCCTTCGTGCCCAGCGACGCGGGCAGCGCCGCGGAGGACCGGCGGATCGCGGCGCTCGCGTCCGTCGTCGCCGTGCGCCGGCACCTGCGCGCCCGGGCCGACGCGGCCGACGGGCTGGGGCTCGTCGTGCTCACCGGCGGCGTGTTCCGCCAGCGCGCGTCGGGCAACGGCCTGGGCTCGGTGATCGCCACGCTGTGCGCCGACCCCGTGCTCGCCGCTGCGCTGGGCGACGTGGAGGTCGTGGTCGACGCCGACTTCACCGTGGCGCCGGCCGGCCTGCTCGCCACCCACGGCCGCGCCGACGCCGCCGAGGCGCTGCTGCGCGACCACCTGCTCGGCTGACCGCTCCCGCGGCAGGTCAGGGCGGGGGCACGGCCGCGGGTGGCGGCGCGGCGGGCGACGGCGTGGCCGTGGTCGCCAGGGGTGGGGGTTTCGCCGGGGTGGCCTGCGGGACCGCGCTCGCGGGCACCGGGGCGAGGGTGGTGACCGGAGGTGCCGGCACCGGGACGGCGGTCTCCGCCGGCGGTCCGGGCACGGCCGGGGCCTGCGGCACCGGGGTGGACGTCGGCTGCCCGGCCGGCACCAGGAGCGGCGCCGACGTCCGCGCGGCCAGCAGGCCGCTCCCGCCGACCACCGCGGCGGCCGCCAGCGCCGCGGCCGCCACGGTCGCGGTGCGGCGGCGACGGCGTCGCCGTTCCACGCGCACCCGCACCCCGGCGAGCAGCGCGGCACCGGAGACGGGCCGCTCCGGTGCGGCGGCGCGCAGCAGGTCGCGCACCGCGTCCTCGTCGGCCGTCCCGTCGTGGTCGGTCATCGCAGCGTCTCCTCGCTGGTGGGGTCGAGCAGGCCCGCGGCCCGCAGCGCGGCGATCCCGCGGCGGGCGTGCGAGCGCACGGTCGACTCGCGGCAGCCCATGAGCGCGGCGATCTCGGCGTCGGCCCGGTCGTGGTGGTAGCGCAGCACCAGTACCGCGCGCTGGGCGGGCGGGAGCGCGGCGAGCGCGCGGTGCACGCGGTGGCGCTCGACGACGTCGTCGGCGAAGCCGCCGTGCGCGCCGACGTCGGCGCCGACGTCGGGTCCGGGGCGCTCCCGCGAGGAGAACCGGCGCCGCCAGGACAGGAACTGGCGCAGCACCGCGGTGTGCACGTAGGCCAGCGGGTCGCGCGCGTCGGGCGGCCAGGTCGGTGCCATCCGTGCGAGGACGTCCTGCACGACGTCCTCGGCGCGGTGGTGGTCGAGGGTGAGCCGCCGCGCGAACGCGACGAGCCCCGGGCCGTGGGCCAGCACGAACGCCTCGAAGGCGGCCCGGTCCCCGCTGTTCACGGCGCTCCGGAGGCGAACACGACGACATTGTCGCGGTAGCTGCGCCGCTCCTCGTCGAAGGTGCCGCCGCAGGTGATCAGGCGCAGGCCGGGGTGGTCGAGGTCGCCGTAGACCTGCTGCGTCGGGAACGCGTCCTTGGCGAACGACTCCACCCGGTCGACGCGGAACGCCTCGGTCGACCCGTCGCCCCGGACGACCGTCACGGCGTCGCCGGGCCGCAGCCGCGTGAGCCCGGCGAAGACGCCCGGGCCGTCGCGGGCGGAGTCGACGTGCCCGAGCAGCACCGCCGGACCCACCTCGCCGGGGACGGGGGAGTGCCGGTACCAGCCCGCCACGCCGACGTCGTCGAGCGGCGGCACCTCGACCGTGCCGTCGGGCTGCAGCCCCAGCGACAGGAGGGGGGTCCGCACGCCCAGGGCCGGGATGTCGAGCGCCACCGGGCCGGCGGCCGGTCGTGCGGCGGCGGGCGCCGGGGTCCCCGACGCGGGCGCCGGCCCGGCGGCGCACCCGGCGACGAGCGCGAGGACCAGGAGCACCAGGGCCGCGACGCGGCTCATCCGCGGCCGCGACGGGTCCGGGCCACCCCCGCCGCGCCGGCGCCCACGAGCCCGAGGAGCAGGGCGCCGCCGAGCAGCGCCGGGTCGGGGCCGGCCGTGGCCAGTGCGCCACCACCGGTGTCGGCGCCCCCGCGCGGCACGACCGCGACCTGCCCGCCCTCCGCCGGAGCCGCCGGCACCGCGGGCACGGCGGTGGGCGCCACGGCCGGGCCGGGCGTCGCGGGGACGGGCGCGACGGTCACCGGCGGCGACGGGGGCGGGGGCGGCGTCTGCGCCGACGCCGTCGCGGGCCACGCCGTGAGCAGGGCGATCCCGAGGACGGACGAGGCGAGGACGCGGCGGGGAGAGGGGGTCACGGGGAGCTCCTGGGGTCGGGGACGTCGACCCTGTGACGCGGTGGCGCGGCCGCCGCGTTGCAGCCGTCGACTTGCTCACCCCGGGTTGACAGCGCGGACCGCACGCGGCCACGCTGGTGGGGCACTGGCGTAGCCGTTCCCCGAGAGGCGCTGCGACGGACCACTGGGTCCGCCACGCTCGGGGTGTACGGGCCATGGTGAGAAGGGCGCCTCTGACCACAGAGGCTGCCCGCACCGCTGTCCGCGAGCCGCCGTCATCCGAAGTTCTCCAGGAGGCGTCACACCGTCATGTCCGTCGACACCACCGCCGACCCCACCGGCAAGCTCCAGACCCGCAACGGCATCGACTTCGCGGTCGCCGACCTGTCGCTGCACGAGTTCGGGCGCAAGGAGATCCGTCTGGCCGAGCACGAGATGCCCGGTCTGATGGAGCTGCGCCGCGAGTACGCCGAGGCCCGTCCGCTGCACGGCGCGCGGATCGTGGGCTCGCTGCACATGACCATCCAGACCGCGGTGCTCATCGAGACCCTGGTGTCGCTCGGCGCCGAGGTGCGCTGGGTGTCGTGCAACATCTTCTCCACCCAGGACCACGCGGCGGCGGCGATCGTCGTCGGCTCCGGCACTCCCGAGGAGCCCAAGGGCGTCCCGGTGTTCGCCTGGAAGGGCGAGACGCTGGAGGAGTACTGGTGGTGCACCGAGCAGCTGTTCCTGTTCCGTGACGACCAGGGCGAGATCGTCGGCCCGAACATGATCCTCGACGACGGCGGCGACGCCACCCTGCTGATCCACAAGGGCGTCGAGTACGAGAAGACCGGCGTCGTCCCGACCGTCGAGGACGAGGACCTGACCGTCTCCGACGAGTACCGGATCATCCTCGACACGCTGCGCCGCTCGCTGACCGCGGACCCGCAGCGCTGGACCAAGGTCGCCTCGGACATCCGCGGCGTCACCGAGGAGACCACCACCGGCGTCCACCGGCTCTACCAGCTGGCGGAGCAGGGTGCGCTGCTGTTCCCGGCGATCAACGTCAACGACTCGGTCACCAAGAGCAAGTTCGACAACGTCTACGGCATCCGGCACTCGCTGGTCGACGGCCTCAACCGCGCCACCGACGTCCTGATCGGCGGCAAGGTCGCGCTGGTCTGCGGCTTCGGCGACGTGGGCAAGGGCTCGGCGGCCGCGCTGGCCGGCCAGGGCGCGCGGGTGATCGTGTCCGAGGTGGACCCGATCTGCGCGCTGCAGGCGCTGCTGCAGGGCTTCCAGGTCGCGACGCTGGAGTCGACGATCGAGAAGGCCGACATCATCGTCACGACCACCGGCAACAAGGACATCATCACCACCGATGCCATGAAGCGGATGAAGCACCAGGCGATCGTGGCCAACGTCGGTCACTTCGACAACGAGATCGACGTGGCCGGCCTGGGCCGGATCCCCGGCATCATCAAGATCAACATCAAGCCGCAGGTGGACGAGTGGGTGTTCCCGGACGGGCACTCGATCATCCTGCTGTCCGAGGGCCGCCTGATGAACCTGGGCAACGCCACCGGCCACCCGTCGTTCGTGATGAGCAACAGCTTCGCCAACCAGGTCATCGCGCAGGTGGAGCTGTTCACGAAGTTCGAGGAGTACAACAAGGACGTCTACCGGCTGCCCAAGCACCTGGACGAGAAGGTCGCGAAGATCCACGTCCT
The DNA here is from genome assembly GCF_013155125.1 of Pseudonocardia broussonetiae. Classification (NCBI taxonomy): domain Bacteria; kingdom Bacillati; phylum Actinomycetota; class Actinomycetes; order Pseudonocardiales; family Pseudonocardiaceae; genus Pseudonocardia; species Pseudonocardia broussonetiae. The sequence continues at coordinate 2,726,085 of NZ_CP053564.1, forward strand.
GGCGCTGGGCGGGGAGCTGACGAAGCTGTCGAAGGACCAGGCCGAGTACATCGGCGTGGACGTCGAGGGCCCGTTCAAGCCGGAGCACTACCGCTACTGATCCTCCCCGTCCTCCCCGTCCTCCCCGCCGACGGCCGGTGGTGCACCCGCACCGCCGGCCGTCGGCGCGTCCGCGTCCGGCGGCCCGGGGTTGCGCCGGTAGGCGGCAGCCGTCCCATGATCCTCGGCCTACGCTCGGTCGCCCCTCACGACGCCGTGGAGCCCGAGGAGGCACCCGACATGGCCGACACCGCACAGCTCGCCGCCGCACGACGCCTGCTCGACGAGGTCTGGGGCAAGGGCAACCTCGACGTCACCCACGAGCTGATCGCCGAGGACTTCGTCCGGCACGGTCCCGACGTCGAGGGCGGAGGGGTCACCGGCCGCGAGGCGTTCAAGGGCCTGGTCACCGCCTACCGCGACGGCCTCCCGGACCTGCAGGTCCCGGTCATCGAGATGTTCGAGTTCGGCGACCGCGTGCTCTCGACGTGGCGGGTCACCGGCACGATGACCGGCCCGGCCCTCGGCCAGGAGCCCACCGGCCGGTCGCTCGACATGACCGGCCAGCACCTGCTGCGCTTCGCCGACGGTCGCATCGTCGAGGAGTGGTGCGCCTACGACACGATGGGCCTGGTCCAGCAGCTGGGCCTGCAGCCGCCCGCGTAGCGGTTCCCCTCGCGCAGGAAGGAGCACACGTGTACGCAGTGGTGCGCAACTACGAGGACGAGGCGCCCGACGTCGTCGAGCAGATCCGAGCCAGGGGGGACGGCTTCCGGGAGGTGCTGCGCGGGATCGACGGGTTCGTCGCCTACTACCTCATCGACGCCGGCCCCGGCCGCGTCACGACCGTCAGCGTGTTCTCCGACCGCGCCGGAGCCGAGGAGTCGACGCGGGCGGGAGCGAAGTTCGTCAGCGACAACCTCGCGGGGTGGGCGCCGAACCCGCCGACCGTCGTGCAGGGTGAGGTCGCGCTCGACGCGTTCCCGTAGCGGGGCTCGTGTCGGCCTAGGCTGGCGGTGTGCTCCTCCTCCGCGGTGACGGTGACGGCTGGACCCACTGCGACCAGGGCCACCGCCACTGGGGCCTGTTCGGCGCCGCCGGCCTGCTCCTGCGCCACGACGACCAGGTCCTGCTGCAGCACCGCGCCCACTGGAGCCACCACGGCGGCACCTGGGGCATCCTCGGCGGCGCCCGCAACCGCGGGGAGAGCGCGCAGGACGCGGCGCTGCGGGAGGCGTCGGAGGAGGCCGGGCTCGACCCGGCGGCGGTCACGACGCTGGGGGAGTTCGTCGACGACCACGGCGGCTGGACCTACACCACCGTCGTCGCCCGCACCGCCGAACCGCTCCTGCTCACCGCCCTGACGGCCGAGACCCTGGAGGTGCGGTGGGTGCCGGCCGAGGGCCTGGGCGGCCTGCCCCTGCACCCCGGCTTCGCCGCGACGTGGGACGTGGTGCGGACGATGGCGGCGTGATCGTCTGTCGCGGGGGCTTGGTGGGGCCGTGAGGGTGCGGTCCCGGTGATCACCGGCTCGTGATCGTCGAGACTGTGACCTCAAGGTCGTCGCGGGGGCCGTGAGGGTGCGGTTTCGGTGATCACCGGCCCGTGATCGTCGGGAGTGTGACGTGGGGGTCGTTGGTGGGGCGGTGGCGGTGCGCTTTTGGTGATCACCGGCCCGGGTGCCGGTGAAGCGGTCGCTCGGACGGCGCGTCGGGCCGCGCCCCGGCTCCGCACGTTCTGGTCTCCCACGCGCGTCCGGGCATTCGCGGGACCCGGATAGGTGCGCAGTTGGGGCGGTCGGGGTGTGGTGATCGTCGGGAGTGTGACTCCAGGGTCGTCGCGGGGGCCGTGAGGGTGCGGTCCCGGTGATCACCGGCTCGTGATCGCCGGGAGTGTGACGTGGGGGTCGTTGGTGGGGCGGTGGCGGTGCGCTTTCGGTGATCATTGGCCCGGCGCCGGTCCGAGCGGCCCTGCCGATCGCTTGGACAGCGCGTCGGGCCGCGCCCGCGCCCCCCGCTCCGCGGCCCCCCCGCCACCCGCGCCCCCCGCGCCCGATTGCGCACGTTCTGGTGTCCCGCGCGCGCCCGGACATGCGTGGAACGCGGATAGGTGCGCAGTTGGGGCGGTCGGGGCGTGGTGATCGTCGAGAGTGTGACCAGGAGGTCTCCGCGGGGGCCGTGGTGGTGCGGTCCCGACGATCACCGGCCCGTGATCGCCGGGACTGTGACGTGAGGGTCGTTGGTGGGGCCGTGGCGGTGCGCTTTCGGTGATCACCGGGCCGGCGCCGGTAGAAGCGGCCCTGCCGGTCGCTCGGACGGCACGTCGGGCCGCGCCCGCGCCCCCCGTCGGCGCACCTGCTGGTCTCCCGCGCGCCACCGGACATGCGCGGGACGCCGGACGGTGCGCAGTTCGCCCGGTCGGGGTGCAGTGATCGGCGGAAGCGCGAGGTGGGGGTCACCAGGCCCCCGCCCACCTCCCCGGGCCGTGCGGCAGGATCGGCGCCGTGGGAGCACTGGTCGTCGTCGAGGGCCTCGACGGGGCGGGCAAGCGGACACTGACCGACGCCCTCTCCACCGCCCTGGCCGCCCGCGGCGCCCGCGTGGCCCGCACGGCCTTCCCCCGCTACGACGACGACGTGCACGCCGAGCTGGTGCGCGACGCCCTCTACGGCCGCCTCGGCGACCTCTCGGGCTCCGTCCACGGCATGACGCTGCTCTTCGCGCTCGACCGCCGGGCGGCGGGGCCGCTGCTGCGGGCCGACCTCGAGGCCCACGACGTCGTCCTCGTCGACCGCTACGCCGCCTCCGCCGCGGCGTACGGGGCGGCGCGGCTGCACCAGGACGCGGCGGGGGAGTTCGTGGAGTGGGTGCGGGAGCTGGAGTTCGGGCGGTTCGGGATCCCGGTGCCCGACCACCACCTGCTGCTGGCCGTGCCCCACGCCGTGGCCGCCGACCGCGCCGCGCACCGCGAGCGCACCGAGGCCGGGCGCGAGCGCGACACCTACGAGTCCGACGGCGGGCTCCAGGAGCGCACGGGCGCGGTCTACGCGGGGCTCGCGGCGGCGTCGTGGGTGGCGCCGTGGACGGTGCTGGACGGGGTGGCGGGCGTCGACGCGGACGCCCTCGCGGCCCGGCTGCTGGGCGAGGAGCCGGTCTCTGCGCGGCCCGCGCACGGGTAGTGGGATGCTGACCCGCATGAAGTCGCGCGTGCTGGTGGTCGACGACGACCCGGCCCTGGCCGAGATGCTCACCATCGTGCTGCGGGGCGAGGGTTTCGACACCGCCGTCGTCGCCGACGGCACCCGCGCGCTGCCCGCGGTGCGCGAGCTGCGGCCCGACGTCGTCCTGCTCGACCTCATGCTCCCGGGCATGAACGGCATCGACGTCTGCCGGGCCATCCGCTCGGAGTCGGGCGTGCCGATCGTCATGCTGACGGCCAAGAGCGACACCGTCGACATCGTCCTGGGCCTGGAGTCCGGCGCCGACGACTACGTCGTGAAGCCGTTCAAGCCCAAGGAGCTGGTCGCGAGGATCCGCGCGCGCGTGCGGCGCACCGAGAACGAGCCGGCCGAGCAGCTCGCGATCGGCGACGTCACGATCGACGTCCCCGCCCACCAGGTCGTGCGCCATGGCGAGCAGATCGCGCTCACCCCGCTCGAGTTCGACCTGCTGGTGGCGCTGGCCCGCAAGCCGCGCCAGGTGTTCACGCGCGAGGTGCTGCTCGAGCAGGTGTGGGGCTACCGGCACGCCGCCGACACGCGCCTGGTCAACGTGCACGTCCAGCGGCTGCGGTCGAAGGTCGAGCGCGACCCGGAGCACCCGGAGGTCGTGCTGACCGTCCGCGGCGTCGGGTACAAGGCGGGCCCGCCGTGAGCGGACGCCCCGCACCGGTGCAGTGAGCCCCGGCCGCCTCCGCCGCGGCCTGGCCCAGGCGCGCCAGTTCGGGGGCGAGGTCGCCGAGGCCTCGGGTGCGGTCTGGCGGCGCTCGCTGCAGCTGCGGGTGGTGATCAGCACCCTCGCCCTGTCGACGGCGGTCGTGCTCGTGCTCGGCCTGGTGCTGCAGACGCAGATCGCGCAGCGCCTGGTGCAGGGCAAGGAGGCCGACACGCTGCTGCGCTTCGAGGCCGGCGTCTCGCTGCTGGAGCGCGACCTGTCCGGCGTCGACCCCGACCGCGAAGGTGCCGAGGGCGAACTCAACAACGCCCTCGCGCAGCTGACCAGCGCCGACTCCGACGGCGAGGCCACCGCGGCGGGGGAGTTCCGGGCCGTGCTCACCACCGGGCGGCGCGACGGGGGCGAGGAGATCTCCGCCGGTCCCGTCGACGACGTGCCGGCCGAGCTGCGCCGTGACGTCGGCGAGGACAGCACGCTGGCCCGCCAGTACGCGACGATCACGCAGAACGGCGTGGCCGTGCCGACGCTCGTCGTCGGGCAGCCGGTGCGCACCGCCGGCCCGCGCGGGCTCGAGTTCTACATGCTGTTCCCGCTCGACTCCGAGCAGCGCACGCTCGGGCTGGTCCAGAGCACGCTCATCGTCGCCGGGCTGCTGCTGCTCCTGCTGCTCGCGGGCATCGTCAGCATCGTCACGCGGCTGGTCGTGCGCCCGGTCCGCGAGGCCGCGGAGATCGCCGAGCGCTTCGCCGACGGCCACCTCGACGAGCGCATGCGCGTGCAGGGCGACGACGAGGTCGCGCGGCTGGGCGAGTCGTACAACGAGATGGCGCAGAGCATCCAGAGCCAGATCCAGCAGCTCGAGGAGTTCGGGGCGCTGCAGCGGCGCTTCACCTCCGACGTCAGCCACGAGCTGCGCACCCCGCTGACGACGGTCCGGATGGCCGCCGACGTCCTCTACGCCTCCCGCGAGGAGCTGCTCCCGGCGCTGCGGCGCAGCTCGGAGCTGCTGGTCACCGAGCTCGACCGGTTCGAGGCGCTGCTCGCCGACCTGCTGGAGATCAGCCGGCTCGACGCGGGCGTCGCCGACCTGGTGGCCGAGAACGTCGACGTGCGGTCGGTCGTGCTGCGCGCCGTCGAGGCCGTCCGGGGCATCGCCGACGAGACCGGCACCGAGCTCGACCTCGACCTGCCCGAGGGCATCCTCGCCGAGATTGACAACCGGCGCGTCGAGCGGATCGTGCGCAACCTCGTCGCCAACGCCGTCGACCACGGCGAGGGCCGACCGGTGCGGGTGCAGCTGGCCGCCGACGACCGAGCGGTGGCGGTGCTGGTCCGCGACCAGGGCGTCGGCCTGCGACCGGGCGAGGCCGGGCTGGTGTTCAACCGGTTCTGGCGCGCCGAGGAGAGCCGCGCCCGGCGCAGCGGCGGCAGCGGGCTCGGGCTCTCGATCAGCGTCGAGGACGCCCGGCTGCACGGCGGCTGGCTGCAGGCGTGGGGCGAGGTCGGCCGGGGCGCGGCGTTCCGGCTGACGCTCCCGCGCGTCGCCGGCGGCGTGCTCGTCGACAGCCCGCTCCCGCTCGGCCCCGACGAGAGCACCCCGCCCGCGCCGATGACGTCGGTGCCCACGCCGGCGCGCGGGATGCCGCTCGTCGAGCCGGCCGTGCAGTGGCTGCCCGGCGACGACGTCGACGAGCCCGACGACGACCGCGGAGACGGAGCCCGACCCGCGGCCGACCTGGCGGGGGAGCAGCGGTGAGGCGGGCGACGGTCGCGCTGGCCGTGCTGCTCGCGCTGAGCGGCGTGGCCGGCTGCGCGAGCGTGCCCGGCAGCTCCCCGGTGCAGATCCTGCGCGACGTCACCGACGGGGAGACCGCGGTGCTCCCGCCCGGGCCCGTCGACGGCACGGACGCGGGCGGGCTGGTCCGCGGGTTCGTCGAGGCCTCGGGCAGCAGCGCCGACGACCACGGCGCCGCCCGGCTGTTCCTCGCCCCCGAGGCGCAGGACTGGGACGCGGGTGCCGGCTTCACCGTGCTGGACTCCCAGTTCGACACCGTCCCCTCGCCCGGCGCGCCCGACCCGTCCTCCGACACGACGCGCATCCGGATCCGCGGCAGCTCCGTCGGGCGGGTGACGGCGTCGGGGTCGTTCGAGCCGGAGCAGGCGCCGGTGCAGATCGACGTCACGGTCGTGCGGCGCAACGGTCAGTGGCGCATCTCCGAGCTCCCCGACGGCGTCGTCCTGCCGCTGGACGAGTTCCGCACGAGCTACCGCGACGTCCGCACCTGGTTCGTCGACCCCGCCCGCCGCGTCGTCGTCCCCGACCTGCGCTACCTGCCCGCGTTCCCGTCCCGCGCGCAGGCCTCGCGGGCGATGGAGCTGCTGCTGGCGGGTCCGTCGGGGGCGCTGCTCGGCGCCGTCGACTCCCAGCTCGACGCGGGCGCGCGGCTGCGGTCGAACGTGGCGCTCACCGAGACCGGCGCGCTCATCGTCGACCTCACCCGGGTCGGCGACCTCGACGAGCCCGGCCGCCGGCTGCTCGCCGCGCAGGTCGTGCTGTCGCTCGGCGAGGTCAACGTCGCGCGGGTGCGGCTGCTCGTCGACGGGATCCCGCTGATCACCGGCAGGCCCGAGCTCACGCGCGAGGACGTGGCCGACCTCAACGGCGACGTCCAGCCCGCCGCCGACGTGCCCGCGCTCGTCGTCGCGGGCGGGCGGCTGCGCGGGCTGGGGGCCGGGTCCGCCGGGTCCGAGCAGCCCGGGCCGCTGGGCAACGGGGCCTACGACGTGGAGTCGGCGGCGTCGTCGGTCGACGGGCAGCGGGTCGCCGCGGTCGCGCGCTCGTCGGGGCGGCGGCTGCTGCTGGTCGGTGGCGGCGCCGACGGCGGGGTGGCCGAGATCGGGCTGTCGGCCGTCGACATGACCCGGCCGTCGTGGACGCCGACGGGCAGCGAGGTCTGGACCGTCATGGACTCGACGACGGTGGCGCGCGTGCTCGTCGACGGGGCGGGGACGCCGCGGACGGGGCAGGTCAACGCCGACGAGCTCGCCGCGTTCGGCCCGATCCAGGACCTGCGCCTCTCGCGCGACGGGATGCGCGTGGTCGCGGTCGTCGCGGGCGGGCTCTACACGGCCGCCGTGACGCGCAGCCTCGACGGCGAGGCGGCGGTCCGCAACATCCGGCGGCTGCGCCCGGCCGACCTCGGCGAGGTCGTGAGCGCCGACTGGCGCTCGGCGGAGGCGGTCGTCGCGATCACGCGCCGGGCCGACCGGCTCGTCGCGCAGGTGTCGGTGGACGGCCTGTCGGTGCAGGGGCTGCTGGTCAACAACCTGACGCCTCCGCTGGGTGCGGTCGCGGCCGCCCCGAGCCGGGCGTTCCTGGTGACCGACCAGAGCGGGGTGTGGAGCTTCGCGGGCGGCGACCAGGACGCCTGGCGCCAGGTGCTGGGCGGGGCGCCGGACGCGGTGCCGTTCTACCCGGGCTGAGCGCGCGGCTCGCCGGCGGGCGACCACCTGTCGTCCGCCGGCGGGCGACCGCCTCCCGAGGCCGAGTTGCAGCAAGGCCACCTTGACGCAACGGGACGTCAGCAAGGTGGCCTTCCTGCAACCGGGGGTGGGGTGGCCGGAGCCGCGCCTGTGGACAACTCCCGCCCGCCGTCGGCCCCACCCGGCACCCTGGGCGGATGGGACCCCGCCTGCTCGCCGCGGCGCTGACCGACCTCGTGCTGCCCGCAGGCTGCGCGGCGTGCGGTGCGCCGGAGGCGCCGTGGTGCCCCGCGTGCGCATCCCTGCTCACCGGGCCGCACCGCGTCGGGCTGCCCGGTCTGCCGCCGACGCTCGCCGTCGGGCGGTACGCGGGCCCGCTGCGCACCGCGCTGCTGCGCTACAAGGAGCGCGGCCGGCGCGATCTCGCCGTCCCGCTCGCCGCGCTGCTCGCCGCCGGGCTCAGCGGGGCCCCGGTCGACCTCGTGCCGGCCCCGTCGCGGGCGGCCGCGGCCCGGGCGCGCGGCGGCGACCACGTGGTGCGGCTCGCCCGCGCCGCGGCCGCGGGACGGGCGGGGGTGCGGGTCGTGCCCGTGCTCGGGCTGGCGCGCGGGGCGGCCGACTCGGTGGGGCTCGACGCGGCGCAGCGCACGGCCAACCTGCGCGGGCGGGTGCACGTCCGCGCGCCGCTGCGCCCGCGGCCGGGGGCGGACGTGCTCCTCGTCGACGACGTCGTGACCAGCGGCGCGACGCTGCGGGCGGCGGTCGGGGCGTTCGCGGCGGCGGGTGTGCGCGTCGACGGCGCGCTCGTCCTGTGCGACGCGACCGGCGCATGTTGATCATGAACAGCGGATGGAATCGTACCCTCGGGACGGTGTTCGGGGAATGTCACCGAGCGCAACCACACGGCCCGGGGTCACTCACCGCACGGGTCTGTTGCCGTCCTGTGATCCGGGCTACGGTCCCTTCTCATCCGACCCGCCCCGTCGAACGGGGCATTCGAGGAGGAACGCACCGATCCAGTGCCGGGACTCCTGTCCTGGCGCATCTGCACCGCCAACCCGACGCCGAAAGCGAGGGAAGTCTGCGTGGAGATCGTTGTCACCGGCCGGAACGTCGAGGTGCCCGAGCACTTCCGGGTGCACGTCGCCGAGAAGGTCGCTCGCCTGGAACGCTACGACCACAAGATCGTCGGGCTGGAGGTCGAGCTCTTCCACGAGCCCAACCGCCGCCAGCTCAAGACCTGTCAACGCGTCGAGCTCACCGGCCGGGGCTGCGGCCCGGTCGCCCGTGCGGAGGCCTGCGCCCAGGACTTCTACGCCGCGCTCGACGCCGCCGTGGCCAAGCTCGAGGCGCGCCTGCGCCGCTCGCACGACCGCCGCCGCGTCACCGGACGCCGCACCCAGGTGCTCGTGGGCCGCGCCGCGTCGAACGGCCGGGGCACCGCCCTGCTCGAGGAGGCGCCGCCCCTCGACACCGAGACCGACGTGGACATCCCGTTCCCGCGCGACGCCGTCGACGACGCCCTGCCCGACCACCTCCCGCCCGAGGCCACCGACGACGATCCGGCCCCCGGCCGCGTCGTGCGCCGCAAGGTGCACACGGCCGACCCGATGTCGGTCGACGAGGCGCTCTCCCACATGGAGCTCGTCGGCCACGACTTCTACCTCTTCTCCGACTCCGAGAGCGGGGAGCCCAGCGTCGTCTACCGGCGCAAGGGCTACGACTACGGCGTCATCCGGCTCGGCAGGTAGCCCGCCCACCGACCCCGAGGGGGCGGCCGGCGTTCCGCGAGGAACGCGGGTCGCCCCCTCGGCGTTGTGCAGGTGGGTCCGGGTGCTTCGCTACCCTGGACCGGGCAGCGCTGCGCCCCCGGGCGCGTGCTGCGACCTGACCGCCACGTGAATGAGGTCGAGCTGTGCCGCTTTTGGACCGCCTGCTGCGCGCCGGAGAGACGAAGCTGGTCAAGCGGCTGGGCCGGATCGCCGCGCACATCGACACCCTCGAGGCCGATGTCGAGGGCCTGACCGACGCCGAGCTGCGCGCGAAGACCGATGAGTTCCGCTCCCGCTACGCCGACGGCGAGACCCTCGACGAGATGCTGCCCGAGGCCTTCTCGGTCGTCCGCGAGGCCGCCCGCCGCACGATCGGCCAGCGCCCCTTCACCGTCCAGCTCATGGGCGGGGCGGCGCTGCACCTGGGCAACATCGCGGAGATGAAGACCGGTGAGGGCAAGACCCTGACCTCGACGCTGCCCGCCTACCTCAACGCCATCTCGGGCGAGGGCGTGCACCTGGTCACCGTCAACGACTACCTGGCCAAGCGCGACGCCGAGAACATGGGCCGCATCCACCGCTTCCTCGGGCTGTCGGTCGGCGTGATCCTCTCGGAGATGCCGCCGCTGATCCGCCGGGGCCAGTACCAGGCCGACATCACCTACGGCACGAACAACGAGTTCGGCTTCGACTACCTGCGCGACAACATGGCCTGGAACAAGGCCGACATGGTGCAGCGCGGCCACAACTTCGCCGTCGTCGACGAGGCCGACTCGATCCTCATCGACGAGGCCCGCACGCCGCTGATCATCTCCGGACCGGCCGAGCAGAGCGCCCGCTGGTACCAGGAGTTCGCGCGCATGGCCCCGATGCTCAAGCGCGACGTGCACTACGAGGTCGACGAGCGCAAGCGCACCGTCGGCGTCACCGAGGAGGGCGTCGCCCTCGTCGAGGACCAGCTCGGCATCGACAACCTCTACGAGGCCGCCAACACCCCGCTCGTCGGCTACCTGAACAACGCGATCAAGGTCAAGGAGCTGTTCAAGAAGGACAAGGACTACATCGTCCGCGACGGGCAGGTCCTCATCGTCGACGAGTTCACCGGCCGCGTGCTGGCGGGGCGCCGCTACAACGAGGGCATGCACCAGGCGATCGAGGCGAAGGAGGGCGTGGAGGTCAAGGCGGAGAACCAGACGCTGGCCACCATCACCCTGCAGAACTACTTCCGCCTCTACGAGCGCCTCTCGGGGATGACCGGTACGGCCCAGACCGAGGCCGCCGAGCTCAACCAGATCTACAAGCTGGGCGTCGTCCCGATCCCCACCAACAAGGACATGATCCGCAAGGACCAGCCCGACCTCATCTACAAGACCGAGGAGGCGAAGTTCGAGGCGGTCGCCGACGACATCGCCGAGAAGCACGCCGCCGGGCAGCCGGTGCTGGTGGGCACCACGAGCGTCGAGAAGTCCGAGTACCTGTCGAAGCTGCTGGTGAAGCGGCAGGTGCCGCACGAGGTCCTCAACGCCAAGCAGCACGAGCGCGAGGCCGCGATCGTCGCGCAGGCCGGGCACGCGGGCGCGGTCACCGTCGCCACGAACATGGCCGGCCGAGGCACCGACATCGTGCTGGGCGGCAACCCCGAGTTCCTCGCCGACCTGGAGCTGCGCCGCCGCGGGCTCGACCCCGTGGAGAAGCGCGAGGAGTACGAGGCGGCCTGGGACGAGACGGTCGCGGCGATGAAGGCGCAGGTCGCGGCGGAGGCGGAGGAGGTCAAGGCCGCGGGCGGGCTCTACGTGCTCGGCACCGAGCGCCACGAGTCGCGCCGCATCGACAACCAGCTGCGCGGCCGGTCCGGCCGGCAGGGCGACGCGGGCGAGTCGCGGTTCTACCTCTCGCTGGGCGACGACCTCATGCGCCGCTTCAACGGCCACATGGTCGAGTCGATCATGAACCGGTTCAACCTGCCCGATGATGTGCCGATCGAGGCCGGCATGGTCACCAAGGCCATCCGCAGCGCGCAGACGCAGGTCGAGCAGCAGAACTTCGAGATCCGCAAGAACGTGCTCAAGTACGACGAGGTGCTCAACCAGCAGCGCACCGTCATCTACTCCGAGCGCCGGCGCGTGCTCGCGGGCGAGAACATCCAGGAGCAGATCGAGCACATGCTCACCGACGTGGTCACGGCCTACGTCGAGGGCGAGACCGGTCAGGGCTACTCCGAGGACTGGGACCTCGACAAGCTCTGGACGGCGCTGGGCACGATCTACCCCATCGGCATCCGCTGGCAGGACCTCGCCGACTCCGACGACGAGGGCGACCTCGACGACCCGGGTGACCTCACGAAGGACCGCCTGCTGACCGCCGTGCTGGAGGACGCCCGCGGCGCCTACGCCCGTCGCGAGGCCGAGATCGACGCGATCATCGGCGCGCAGGGCGGCATGCGCGAGCTCGAGCGCCAGGTCCTCCTGCAGGTCATCGACCGCAAGTGGCGCGAGCACCTCTACGAGATGGACTACCTCAAGGAGGGCATCGGCCTGCGCGCGATGGCCCAGCGCGACCCGGTCATCGAGTACCAGCGCGAGGGCTACGACATGTTCTCCGCGATGCTCGAGGGCATCAAGGAGGAGACGGTCGGGCACCTGTTCAACGTGAAGGTGCAGGCTCCGGCCCCGCCGGCGGCAGCCCCCGTCGACGGTGCGGCACCGGCGGCGGCCGCCGCCCCGGCCGCCGTACCCGCGGCTGCCGTACCCGCGGCTGCTGCACCTGCGACTGCTGCACCTGCGCCCGCCGCTGCCCCGCCTGCCCAGGCCGCCCCGGCCGCGCCCGCCGCTCCGGCGGCCGCCCCCGCCGCCTCCTCGGCCCGCCCGTCGGGACGACGCCGCCGCCCCGAGCCCGCGGTGTCCGCGCCGAGCGACGACGCGGCCACCACCAGCGTGCTGCCCACCGCCTACCAGGGCGCCCGCCCCGCGGACCTGCGCTACAGCGGGCCCACCGAGGACGGCGGCACGGCCACCAGCGGGGGCGGCGGCCGCACCGCCCGCGGGGCCGCGCGCTCGGAGAGCGAGCCGTCGCGCAACCGGCCCTGCCCGTGCGGGTCGGGGCGCAAGTACAAGCAGTGCCACGGGTCCGCCACCGCGGCGCGCCCCTGAGCACCTGAGCACCTGAGCGGCGGGCCGGGTTCTCCGGAACCGCCCCGCCGCCCGGGTCCACGGCCCTAGCGTGCGGGGCGTGCACCCCGTCCCCGACGCCCTCGCCGCCGGGCTGCTGCTGCCCCGCGCCGGGCAGGCGGTCGACCGCCTGCTCCGCCGCGCGGTCGCCGCCCACGGCCTCACCCCCACCTCGCTGGGGGTGCTGGGCGTGCTCGCGCGCGGCCGTCCGGCCTCGCACCGGGACCTGGCCGCCGCGCTCGGGATCGCCCCGGCCACCCTGACCCCCGCCGTCGACGCCCTGGAGCGCGGCGGCCTCGTGCGGCGCGTGCGCGACACCGTGGACCGCCGGGTCGTGCAGGTCCGCGCCACCGACGCCGGGCTGACGCGGTACGCCGGTGCCGTCGACGCCGCGGCCCGCGAGCTGGGCGAGCGCGTCCCCACGCCGCCCGGTGCCGTGGCCGACGCCGTGCGCGACTACCTGCTCGCCGTGGTCGCGGCGGCCGAGGGGGCGGCGGTCCCGGGGCAGGCTCTCCCGGGTGCCGCTACCCGCGTCGACGGGGCCGGTGCCGAGGGGGCGGCGGTCGTGGCTGCGCGGGGTGCCTCAGCCGATCCGGACGACGGTCCAGCGCCAGCGCCCGTCGCGCAGGTCGAAGCGGGCGGCCAGCGCGCGGACCCCTCCGTCGAGCTCGACGGCCACCGCGACCTCGGCGGCGTCGGGGCGCGGGTGGCAGAGCCGGACCCGGCGGAACCGGGCCGGTGAGCGCCGCGCGGCGGGGCGCCGCGCCGCCACCACCCGCCAGTACCGCACCACCTCCTCCTCGGAGTGCGCGGCGAGCTGCGCGGTGGGGCGGCGCCCGTCGAGCACCTCGCAGCCCAGGCGCAGCAGCCGGGTGATCGCCTCGCGGGCGCCCGGCGGGTCGTCGGTGACGCCGGCGGGCGGGCCGCTCGGGCGGGGTGCGGCGGGCGGTTCCGGGGGAGCCTCGCCCGGAGCGGGCTCGTAGCGCACCAGTCGCAGGTGCGGGCCGGGGCGCGGGGGCGTGGATACCGGGGCGACGAGGGCGCTGCTGGGGGTGGGGGCGGTGTCGGCGGGGACGGTGTCGGCGGGGACGGTGCCGGTGGGTGCGGTGCCGGCGGGGGCGGGCGGCGCGAGGGTGCTGGTCACGGCGGCAGCGTGCGCCGCACCGCCCCGGCGGCGGGGCCGTTCCGACCGGTTCGGCGCCGTACCGTACGGCGCCGGTGGGTCCGGAGCCGCACCGTCCGGATCCGCACTGTCAGGGCCGCACAATCGGCGCCCGCACCGTCCGCGCCCGCACCGTCCGCGCCCGCACCGCCCGCGCCCGCACCGCCCGCGCCCGCACCGCACGGGCCGGTAGGTTCGCCGGATGCTGCGCGCCCTGGTCATGGACTACGGCGGCGTGCTCACCGACGGCCCCGAGGTGCTCGACCTCGTCCGCCGCGCCCGCGCCGCCGGCCACCCGACGGCGCTGGTGTCCGACGCCCACGCCGTGTCCGACGACGTCGCCGCGCTGTTCGACGTGCTCGTCCTGGGGCCGGTGCTGGGCGTGCGCAAGCCCGACCCGGAGGTGTTCCGGCGGACCGCGCAGCGGCTCGGCGTCGACGTCACGGAGTGCGTGGTCGTCGACGACCTGGCCGCCAACGTCCGCGGCGCCCGGGCGGCGGGTGCGGTGGTCGTGCACCACGTCGACGCCGGCACGACCGTCGACGAGGTCGAGGTGCTGCTGGGCCTGCCGGGAGCATGAGGAGGGCCCGCGGCCCGGCGGCGCGGTGCGCCACCGGGACCACGGGCCCGGATGCGGTCGGCCGGATCGGCCGGCCGGTCACTGCTGGTGGGGCGGCACCGCTCCCGGCTCGGGCTCGCCCGGCTGGTTCTGCCCGGGGGCGGGCGCCTCGAACTGCTGCTCGTCGGCGGGCACGCCCTGCGCGGGCGCGGGGGGCGCCTGCTGGGTGGTGTCGCCGGCGCCGGTGCGCTGCTGCGCCTGGTCGACGATCCCGTCGATGTGGCCCTCGTGCCCGGCGAAACGGGCCTTGGCGGCCTCGCCGCCCTTGTCGAGCGCCTGGTCCACCTTGTCGTCGTGCTGGTTGAGCAGGTCCTTGGCCTTGTCCAGGAAACTCATACCCGCACCTTGGCCCTTATCGCCCGCGGATGCACGCCGGCGTTCACCCGTTCGAGCGAAGCCGGACGTGTGACGGGCGCAGCTCGTCGACGCTGTTCACGCCCAGGAGCTGCATCGTCCGCACGATCTCGCCGGCCAGGATCTCCACCGCCTTGCGCACGCCCTGCTGCCCGCCGGCCATCAGCCCGTACAGGTAGGCGCGGCCGATCAGCGCCGTGCGCGCCCCGAACGCGATCGCGGCGACGATGTCGGCGCCGTGCGTGATGCCGGTGTCGACCCACACCTCGGCGCGGTCGCCCACCGCGTCGACGACGGGCGGCACCAGCTCCAGCGGCACGGGCGCGCGGTCGAGCTGGCGGCCGCCGTGGTTGGACAGCAGGACCGCGTCGGCCCCGGCGTCGACGACGCGGCGGGCGTCGTCGACGCTCTGGATGCCCTTGATCACGAGCTTGCCGGGCCACGTGCCGCGCAGCCAGTCGACGTCGTCCATCGTGAGCGCCGGGTCGAAGACGCGGTTGATGAGGTCGGCGACGGTGCCGTCGGTGGACTCCAGGCTCGCGAACGCGAGCGGCTCGGTGGTGAGGAGGTTGGCCCACCAGTTCGGGTGCAGCGCCCCGTCGACGAACGTCTTCAGCGACAGCGCGGGCGGGATCGTCAGGCCGTTGTGGACGTCGCGCAGCCGGGCCCCGCCGACGGGGGTGTCGACGGTGAGCATCAGCGTGTCGTAGCCGGCGTCGGCGGCGCGCTGGACGAGGTCCTTGGCCACCGAGCGGTCGCGCCAGAGGTAGAGCTGGAACCACTTGCGCGCTCCGGGCGCTGCCGCGGCGACGTCCTCGATGGTGGTCGTGCCCATCGTCGACAGCGCGTACGGGATGCCGACCTCCTGCGCCACCGCCGCCACGGCCCGCTCGCCCTCGTGGTTCATCATCCGCGTGAAGCCGGTGGGGCCGAAGGCGAAGGGCAGGGTGGAGCGCTGCCCGAGGACGTCGCGGCCGGTGTCGACCTCGGAGACGTCGCGGAGCACGGTGGGACTGAACTCGACCCGGTCGAACGCGTCGCGCGCCCGCTTCAGCGACAGCTCCCCGTCGGCGGCGCCGTCGGTGTAGTCGAACACCGCGCGGGGGGTCCGCCGCCGGGCGATGCGGCGCAGGTCGGCGATGCTCGCCGCCCGGCTCAGGCGGCGCTCGGTGGCGTCGCGGATGAACGGGGCGGGCCG
Organism: Pseudonocardia broussonetiae; assembly: GCF_013155125.1. Taxonomy (NCBI): domain Bacteria; kingdom Bacillati; phylum Actinomycetota; class Actinomycetes; order Pseudonocardiales; family Pseudonocardiaceae; genus Pseudonocardia; species Pseudonocardia broussonetiae. Next base: position 2,741,772 of record NZ_CP053564.1, read on the forward strand.
CAGGAGCGGGGCCAGTTCGGAGGGGCGGGGCAGGCGGCGCTGGACCATGACCCCACGGTAGGTGCCGCTACCGGCGCCGGGCCAGCTCGAACGAGGCCACGGCGCCCGCGCTCGCGACGCCCAGCGACTCCACGCCGCCGTGCATCGGGATCGCCAGCACGCCGTCGAGCAGGGGTGCGACGGTGTCGGAGAGGCCGTCGGTCTCGTTGCCCAGCACCAGCGCGACCCGCGGCGGGAGCTCCGCGTCGAGCAGCGAGGAGCCGCCGGCGTCGAGGCCGTAGAGGGTGAAGCCGGCCTCGCGCAGCGCCTCGCAGCCCTCCTCGACCGTGCCCGAGCGCAGCACCGGCGCCCGGAACGCCACCCCCGCCGACGCCTTGACGACGAGCGGGTCGATCGCGGGCACGCCGCGGCGGGGGAGCAGCACGCCGTCGAGCCCCGCGGCCGTGGCGCTGCGCAGGATCATGCCGACGTTGGCGGGGTTCGTGACGCGGTCGAGCACCAGCACGGCGGCGGGCGCGCCGGGCGCGAGCGCGTCGAGGAACTCGCCGACCGGTGCCATCCGCGGCGCGACGACGTCGGCGAGGACGCCCTGGTCGTGGCGCCCGTTGCCGGCCAGCACCTTGACGCGGTGGGCGGTGGCGCGCTGCACCGGCACGCCGCGGGAGCGTGCGGCGTCGAGGATCGCGCGCACCGGCTCGCCGCGCAGGCCCTCGGCGACGATCACCTTGTCGACGCGCAGGTCCGCGTCGTCCAGGGCCTCCTGCACGGGCTTGCGGCCGTAGACGGTGATGAAGGTGTCCTTCGGGGAACGGGGCGCGGCCACGGTGTCAGCCTAGGATCGGTGCCATGCCGCCCCGGCTCTCGCCCCTCGACGCCTCGTTCCTCTACCTCGAGCAGGCGTCCACGCCCATGCACGTCGGCGGTGTGTCGATCTTCGAGCGGCCCCCGTCCGGCTTCGACTACGACGCGCTCGTCGACCTCGTCGAGCAGCGCATCGCGCTCGTGCCCCGCTACCGGCAGAAGGTCCGGCACGTCCCGGCCAACCTCGCCCGCCCGGTGTGGGTCGACGACGTCGACTTCGACGTGGCCTACCACGTCCGCCGCTCCGCGCTGCCCAAGCCGGGCTCCGACGAGCAGCTCACCGAGCTCGTGGCGCGGCTCGTGTCGCGCCCGCTCGACCCCACCCGCCCGCTGTGGGAGATGTACCTGGTGGAGGGACTGGAGGGCGGTCGCTCCGCGATCCTCACCAAGACCCACCAGGCCATGGTCGACGGCATCAGCGCCATCGACATCGGCCAGGTCATCCTCGACGTCGCCGCGCCCAGCGAGCAGGCCCCGACCAACGGCCGGCACCCCGAGCTGTGGATGCCGCGCCCCGAGCCCACCGACGTGCAGCTCGTGATGGGGGCGGTGGCCGAGGCGGTGGCGCGGCCCGGTTTGGTGGTCGAGACGGCCGTGGCCGCGGCGGGCGACGCCGTCGCCACCGTCGGGAAGGTCGCCGGCGGGTTCGCGCAGCTGTTCTCGATGGCGCGCGCGGCCAGCAGGCGCGCGCCGGGCACCCCGCTCAACGTCGACATCTCCACGCAGCGCCGGTTCGCGATCGCGCGCACCGAGCTCGAGGACTACCGGCGCGTGCGGGCCGCGCACGGCTGCACCGTCAACGACGTCGTGCTCAGCGTCGTCGCCGGGGCCCTGCGCGACTGGCTGCTCTCCCGCGGCGAGCCGGTCACGGCGTCGTCGACGGTGCGGGCGATGGTGCCGCTGTCGGTGCGCGGCGAGGCCGACGTCCCCAGCACCGCGACGGCGGGCTCGCTCGGCAACCGCGTGTCGTCGTTCATCGTCGACCTGCCCGTCGGCGAGCCCAGCCCGGTGGTGCGGCTGCACCACGTCACGCACGCGATGCGCGAGCACACGGCCTCGGCGCACTCCGTCGGCGCCGACACGCTGGTCCGGATCGGCGGTTTCGCCCCGCCCACGCTGCACGCGCTGGGGGCCCGCGCGGCGAGCGGGATGTCGAAGCGGATCTTCAACCTGGTCGTCACGAACGTCCCCGGCCCGCAGTTCCCGCTGTACGCGGCGGGGGCGCGGATGCTGGAGATGTTCCCGGTCGTGCCGCTCGCGAAGGGGCAGGCGCTGGCCATCGGATTGACGTCCTACGACGGTGGTGTCTACTACGGCTTCAACGGCGACCGCGACGCCATGCCCGACGTCGACGTGCTGGCCGGCCTCGTCGACGAGGCGCTCGACGAGCTCGTGGGGACGGTGAGCTGATGCGGGTCTACATCCCGGCCACGTGGCCGCTACTGGCGCGGATGGTGAAGAACGGCCGGCTCGACCCGATGGGCGGCACGGCGTTCGCGCTCACCCCGAAGCTGCGGGAGAGCTACACCGCGGGCGACGAGGAGGAGCTCGAGTACGCCGCGATGGCCGAGGCCGCGCGCGCGTCGCTGCGGCTGCTCGGCGTCGAGTTCGGGCTCGGGGAGGACGGCGTGCCCGCCCGGCGGGTGGTCGTGGCGGCCGACGTCGAGGCCACGCTGCGCCCCGACCTCGACGACGGTGCCGTCCGCATCTCCGGCGGCGTGCCGATGTCGGCGGTGGCGGCGGTCCACGTCGACACCGAGGAGGCCGAGTACGCGGTGCGGCAGGCCGCGGGCGCGGTGGACGCCGCCGACATGGGCGACCTCGACGCCGAGTTCCTCATCGGCGAGGCCGAGGACCACGAGCTGGCCTGGTACGCGCCGTCCGAGGTGGCGTTCCTGGTGGAGCTCTCGGACTAGGCCCCCGGCGCTAACGGGCCTTCCTCCGCCACGCCGTGTAGGAGCTGACCGGCCCCGAGTGCGGGCGGAACAGCCACGGCCAGGGGTGCACCCGCACCGGCCCGACCTCCGCGGCGCGGCTCCGGAACCCGGGCACCGGGGCGTGCGTGACGGCCACCGCGCGCCCGCGCAGCACGTCGGGCACCGTGCCGCGGTGCACCTCGACCGGGCGGCGGGTGCCGAGGTCGGCGAGGGTCTCGGCGAGGAACACGAGCCGCTTGCCCGACAGCCGCAGCCGCGCCAGCAGCGGCTCGTCGAAGACGAACACCGCCGGCAGGTCGGGGTGCGCGGCCAGGGCCGGGTCGGCGTCGCCGAGCGACTCCGCGGTGAGCCACACGGCGTCGGGCTCGGCGTCGCCCGTCGGCTCGCGGGGCCCGCCGGTGGCCTCCGGGTCGGGGTCGGCGCGCAGGCGGGGGTCGGGCTCGGGGCGCGGCTGCGGCGGGGCGTCGGCGGGCCAGTGCTCGATGGGGCACGCGTCGCGCAGGGCGCAGCCGCGGCACAGCTGCGGTGCGCGCTTGCGGACCTGCCAGCGGGAGAAGCCGTAGGGCTTCCCGGTGCCGCCGCCGACCGTCCACTGCCAGCCGAGCCGGTTGGCCGCGCGCGACCCGTCGAGCAGGTGGGTGAAGAAGCGGTCCTCGCCCTCGGTCCACTCGGCCCCGGCGCGCACGGTCCACTGCGAGGACAGCCACATCCGCGTCTGGTTGACCAGCCAGCCGTCGGTCTCCAGCTCCTCGACGCAGGTCGCGACGCAGTTCATCGCGGCGGGCCACGGCTCGTCCCACGCCTGCCCCGGGCGCGCCGGGGCCGCCCGCAGCGCCGTGGCGGTGCGGTGCCCGACCCGGGCGTAGAGGTGGCGGGCGTACTCCTGCCAGGCGAGCTCGTCGCGGAACTTGGTGCGGTCGCGGGCGGGGGCGTCGGCCGCGGCGGCCCACGCCGTCGGCAGGTCGATGAGGCCGTAGCGGATCCACGGGGAGAGCCGGGTCGCCCCGCGCCGCCCGACGGGCAGCACCTCGTTGCGTCGGGCGGCGTAGCCGGTGAGGTCGAGCGCGGCGAGCGCGGTGTCGGCGGCCTGCTGGCCGCCGCGGAAGGCGGGCGAGGCGACGGGCTCGTCGCGGCAGAGGTCGGCCAGGTGCGCGCGGACCCACGCGGTGGCGGCGTCCGGTGAGGAAGCGGTGTCCGGCGCGGGGGTGGGGAGCAGCACGCGGTCCAGTCTCGGGGCTCTGCGCCTGCGGCGCTCGTGAGTGGATACGAGTGCCGGAGCACTCGTATCCACTCACGGGCGCGCTAGCGCACCTGGTCCTCCGGCGGCGGCGCGATCGTCGCGGCCTGGCCCCAGTCCCGGTAGCTGCTGGTCACCACCAGCGTCCCGATCCCCGGCAGCTCCTGGCGGGCGGCGCTGCGCAGCGGGCGGTGCGCGGCGTCGACCCACAGCGTCGAGGTGATCCGGTCCAGCCCCGAGCGGACCTGCTGCTCGAGCTGCTCGCGCAGCGCCGGGTCGGCCGTGGTGGCCGCGGCGCGGGCGAGGTCGGTGACGATCGTGTAGCGCACCGCCGGGTCGCCGCCGATGACGTCGTCGGTGGCGTCGCTGATCAGCGTGGCGTCGGCGTAGCGCGCCAGCGTGACGGTGAGGTCGGCCCGCTCGGTGAGCTGGTTCGCGAGCGCGATCATCTGCTGGTCGGCGGGGTCGGTCGAGCTCGGGTCGACCCTCACCCACGGGCGGTCGTCGTTGCCGCCGTCGGCGGGCATCCGCAGGTAGACCGCGTCCGGCAGGACCACGAAGCCGGTCTCCTGCGGGTCGGCCCCCGACTGCGTGACGACCTGGGTGAACGCCAGCTCGACGTCGGCGTCGCTGATCCGCACCTCGCCGGCGCCGGTGAACCGCAGCCGCGCGTCCTGCGCCCCGGTGAGCTCGCCGCGCAGCGTGAACCGCGCCGTCTCGTCGACCCGCTGCTGCGCCGACACGGCCGTGATGAGCTCGCCGATGTCGTAGTAGCGCGTGAGGGTGGCCGGGGCCGGCTCGGCCCCGCCGCACCCCGCCACGGCACCGGTGACGAGCAGTACGGCGAGCAGGCGGGACAACCACGATGCCACGACGGCGCCTCCAGAGGGTCGAGGAACCGTAGCGAACCGTTACCGGAGAGCGACGAGCACCCGGCGGAGCGCAGCCAACCGGCCGGGCCGCAGCAGGCCCTGCTCGACCCGCGCGTCGAGGGCGCACTCGGGGTCGGCGGGCGGCCCGAGGTGCCCGCAGCCGCGGGGGCAGTCCTCGATCGCGGCGGCCAGGTCCTCGAAGGCGGCGGGCACGTCGTCGGGGGTGACGTGGGCCAGCCCGAACGACCGGACGCCCGGCGTGTCGACGACCCAGCCGTCGCGCCCGTCGGCGGTGCGGGGCAGCGGCAGCGCCAGCGCGGCGACGGTGGTGTGCCGCCCCTTGCCGACGGCCGACACCACCCCGACGGCGCGGTCGACGCCCGGCAGGAGCGCGTTGACCAGCGTCGACTTGCCGACGCCCGAGTGCCCGACCAGCGCCGACACCTTCCCGGCGAGCAGCGCGGCCAGCTCGGTCGGAGGCTGGTCGCGGCGGGTCACGACGACCGGGAAGTCCAGCTCGCGGTAGGTGGCGGCGAACGGCTCGGCGTCGGCGAGGTCGGCCTTCGTCAGGCACAGGACGGGGGACAGGCCCCCGGCGTAGGCGGCGACCAGGCAGCGGTCGACGAACCCCGTGCGCGGCACCGGGTCGGCCACCGCGGTGACGATGACGAGCTGCTGCGCGTTGGCGACGACGACCCGCTCGTAGGGGTCGTCGTCCTCGGCGGTGCGCCGCAGCACGGTGGCGCGCGGGTCGACGCGCACGATGCGGGCCAGCGTGTCGGGGTCGCCGGTGAGGTCGCCGACCAGCCCCACCCGGTCGCCGACCACGATCGGTGTGCGGCCGAGCTCGCGGGCGCGCATCGCGGTGACCGGCGGGCGGGAGCTGTCGCCGTCGGGGGCGCAGGTCCAGCGGCCCCGGTCGACGAGGGTGACCATCGCGCCCTCGGCGTCGGCGTGGTCGGGGCGCTGCTTGGTACGCGGCCGCGATCCGCGCCGCCCGGGGCGGATCCGGACGTCGGACTCGTCGTACTCCCGCTTGCTCATGCGCCGATCACCCGAGCAGCGCCGTCCAGCGTCCGGGGAAGTCGGGGATCGTCTTGTCCGTGCACCCGATGTCGTCGATCTCGACGCCGGGCACGACGAGCCCGACCAGCGCGCCCGCCGTGGCCATCCGGTGGTCGGCGTAGGCGCCCCACGGCGCGCCGTGCAGGGGCGCCGGGCGGATCTCCAGCCCGTCCTCGGTCTCGGTGACGTCGCCGCCGACCGCGGTGATCTCGTGCGCGAGCGCGGCGAGCCGGTCGGTCTCGTGGCCGCGGATGTGCGCGACGCCCCGGATCCGCGACGGACCCGCGGCCAGTGCGGCCATCGCGGCGACGGTGGGGGTGAGCTCGCTGGCGTCGTGCAGGTCGACGTCGACGCCGTGGAGCCGGTCGGGACCGTGCACCGTCATCCCGTCCGGACCGGGCTCCACGGTGCAGCCGGCCTGCGCGAGCACCGACAGGATCTCGGCGCCGGGCTGCGTGGACCCCGCGGGCCAGCCGGTGACGGTGACCGAGCCGCCGGTCAGCGCGGCCGCGGCGAGGAAGACCGAGGCGTTGGAGAGGTCGGGCTCCACCGCCCAGTCGCGCGCGGCGATCGGACCGGGGGCGACGTGCCAGGTGTTCGGCGACGAGTCGTCGACCCCGACCCCCGCCGTGCGCAGCATCTCCACCGTCATCTCGATGTGCGGCAGCGAGGGCACCGGCTTGCCGTCGTGGTGGACGGTGACGCCCTTCTCGTAGCGCGCCGCCGACAGCAGCAGCCCGGACACGAACTGGCTCGACGCCGACGCGTCGACGACGACGTCGCCGCCGGTCAGCCCGCCGGTGCCGACGACGGTGAACGGCAGCGCGTCGCCGTCGACCCGGGCGCCCAGGGCCCGCAGCGCGCCGAGCACGGTGCCCATCGGGCGCTCGCGGGCGCGCGGGTCGCCGTCGAAGCGGACCGGGCCATCGGCGAGGACCGCGGCGGGCGGCACGAACCGCATGACGGTGCCGGCCAGCCCGCAGTCGACCTCGCCGCCGTGCAGGCCCGCGGACGGCGCGAACGCGACGTGCTCGCCGTCGACGGTGACCCCGACGCCCAGCGCCCGCAGCGCGCCGACCATCAGCGCCGTGTCCCGGGTGGCCGGGGCCCCGGAGACCGAGGCGGCGCCACCGGAGAGCGCGGCGAGCAGCAGGGCCCGGTTCGTCACGGACTTGGAGCCGGGCACGGAGACCCGGCCGCGGACGGGGCCGGTCGCGACGGGGGCGGTCCAGGGGCTGCTCACGGTGCCCATGATCCCCCATTCGTTCCGGTCGGCGGGCTGTCGGGGTGGGGTGCCACGATGGACCCATGTGCGGTCGCTACGCCTCGATCAAGGCCCCCACCGACCTCGCCGACGAGTTCCGCGCCGTCGACGCCACGGACGGTGCGGCCCAGCCCGACTACAACGTCGCGCCCACCAAGCAGATCGTCGCGGTCGTGCAGCGCCACCCGCGCGACGCCGACGGCACGCCCGACCCCGACACCACCGAGCGCACGCTGCGCCTGGTGCGCTGGGGGCTCGTGCCGTCGTGGGCCAAGGACCCGAAGGGCGGCGCCCGCATGATCAACGCCCGGTCGGAGACGGCCGCGGAGAAGCCCGCGTTCAAGCGGGCGATGCAGGCGCGGCGCTGCCTGGTGCCCGCCGACGGCTGGTACGAGTGGCAGCGCGGTCCCGACCACAAACAGCCCTACTACACCCACCACGCCGACGGCTCGTCGCTCGCGATGGCCGGCATCTGGGAGTACTGGAAGCCCAAGGACGACCCCGAGGGCGCCTACCCCGACGGGCTCGTCACGGCCTCGGTGCTCACCACGTCCGCGGTGGGCGTGCTGGCCCAGGTCCACGACCGGATGCCGCTGCTGCTGCCGGCCTCGGCCTGGGACGCCTGGCTCGACCCCGACGTGGGCGCCGACGACCCGTCGGTGGCCGCGCTGCTCGCCCCGCCGTCCGAGGAGCTGGTCGGCGCGCTGGAGCTGCGGCCGGTGTCGCCGAAGGTCAACAGCGTCCGCAACAACGGGCCCGAGCTGCTGGAGCCGTTCGAGGACGTCCCGGAGCCCCTGCAGCTCGACCTGCTGGCGGGTCCGAACCCGGCATGACGCCCGTCCCCGCATGACGTCCGACGAGGTCGACACCCCGCACGGGCCCGCCCGCCTCACCCGCCACGACGCGGCCGACCCGCGCGCGGTGCTGCTGCTCGGGCACGGCGCGGGCGGCGGCGTCGGTGCCCCCGACCTGGTGTCGGCCACCGCGGCGGCCACGGCGGCCGGGGTGTCGGTCGTGCTCGTGGAGCAGCCCTACCGGGTGGCCGGGCGCCGCGCCCCCGCCCCGGCGGGGCAGCTCGACACGGCGTGGCTGGCGGTGGTCGAGCACGTGCGCGCCGACCTGCCGCTGCTGTTCGGCGGCCGCAGCTCCGGCGCCCGCGTGGCCTGCCGCACGGCCGGCGCCGGGGGAGCGGTGGGCGTGCTGTGCCTGGCGTTCCCCGTCGCGCCGCCGCGGACCCCGGAGAAGCACCGGCTCGCCGAGCTCGCCGCGCCGACCGTCCCGGTGCTGGTGGTGCAGGGCGCGAACGACCCGTTCGGCGTGCCCGACCCCGCACCGGGCCGCGAGGTGGTGGTCCTGCCCGGGGACCACTGCCTGAAGGCCGGGCACCCGCGGCTGCGCGCGGCCGTCACCGACTGGCTGGCGCGGTTCTGAGCGGTTGCGCGAACGGCACTCCCGCACGACCCCACCGGACGAACGTGCCGTTCGCCCAACCCGGCCTGGCCCCGGCCCGGCCTGGCCCCGGCCCGGCCCGGCCTACGTCGCGATGGGTGCGAACACTGCGCCGGCCAGGCGGGCCAGGTCGGCCGGGGCCAGCTCGACCTCCAGGCCGCGGCGCCCCGCGCTGCAGAACATCGTGTCCAGCCCCTGCGCCGAGGAGTCGACGACGGTCGGCAGCCGCTTGCGCTGCCCGAGCGGCGAGATCCCGCCGGCGACGTACCCGGTGGCGCGCTCGGCGTCGGCGACGTCGGCCATCCGCGCCCGCTTCCCGCCGACGGCCGCGGCCAGCCCCTTGAGGTCGAGGGAGTCCGCGACCGGCACCACGGCGACGGTGAGCCGCCCGTCGACCTCGGCGACGAGCGTCTTGAACACCCGCGCCGGGTCCAGCCCGAGCAGCTGCGCGGCCTCGGGCCCGTACGCCTGCCCGGAGCCGTGCTCGTAGGAGTGCAGCACGTGCGCCACCCGCTCGCGCGCGAGCAGTGCCGTCGCGGGGGTTCCCCTGCCTGCCATGGCGCCGACGCTAGCGGCGCGGGAATCACCCGGCGGGGGCCGGGTGTTGTACGAGCCGTGACGCACGCACTGATGGACTCCCCCCCGGTATCACCGGGCCGCTCCGCGACGAGGCGCGTAGGCTCGTCCCGTCGTACGGCCACCACACCGGTGGCCGGCCCCGGGACCCGCGTGGTCCGGCGCGAGAGGAGCACGGTGCCCGGCAGCACGTCCGACCGCACCGCCCCGGTCACCGACGCGGCTCCCGAGCCCGTGGTGGTCGACCAGGAGGCGGAGACCCCCGAGGAGCGCATGGCGCGCTTCGAGCGCGACGCGATGCCGCTCATCGACCAGCTCTACGGGGCGGGCCTGCGGATGACGCGCAACCCGGCCGACGCCGAGGACCTCGTCCAGGAGACCTACCTGAAGGCGTACTCCGCCTTCGGCACGTTCCGCGCCGGCACCAACCTCAAGGCGTGGCTGTACCGGATCCTGACGAACACCTACATCAACGGCTACCGCAAGAAGCAGCGCCAGCCGCTGCAGTCGCCGACCGACGAGATCACCGACTGGCAGATCGCGCAGGCGGGCGAGCACACGTCGAAGGGACTGCCCTCGGCCGAGGCCGAGGCGCTCGACGGGCTGCCCGACGACGACGTGAAGGCCGCGCTCCAGGCGCTGCCGGAGGACTTCCGGATGGCGGTGTACTACGCCGACGTCGAGGGGTTCGCCTATAAGGAGATCGCCGAGATCATGGGCACGCCGATCGGCACCGTGATGTCGCGGCTGCACCGGGGCCGGCGCCAGCTGCGCGAGATGCTCACCGAGACCGCCCGCGAGCGGGGCTTCCTCCGGGGTGAACAGGGCCTCCGCGACGGCGCACGTGGTCAGGAGGTCACGTCGTGAGCTGCGGCAACCACCACGAGACCGACTGCTCCGAGGTCCTCGCCGAGGTCTGGCTGTTCCTCGACCAGGAGTGCGACGGCGAGCGCCGCGCACTGCTGTCCAAGCACCTCGACGAGTGCGGGCCCTGCCTCGCGGAGTACGGGCTCGACGAGAAGCTCAAGCGGCTGCTGGCCACCAAGTGCGGCGGCGAGCAGGCGCCCGCGGGCCTCAAGGACAAGCTGCGCCAGCAGATCCGCACCGCGGTGCTGGAGCAGGCCGAGGTCACCGTCGAGTCGGGCCCCGAGGGCACGACCACCACGGTCCGCACCACGCGCGTCGAGCGCCGCTCGTACTGAGCTCCACCACCACCGCAGCTCCACCACCGCACGCACGACGATGCCGGGGCCCCCACGGGGACCCCGGCATCGTCGGTCCTGCGGCTGATCGCGTCTCAGGTGTTGGGGCGCTTGCCGTGGTTCGCGCCGCCCTTCTTGCGGTCGCGGCGCTTGCGTGCGCGCTTCGACATGGTTCCCTCCCTCACACGGTCGTGGTCACTGGACCCATCGTCCCACGTGGTTGACTTCCTCCGGTGTCCACCCTGAGCGAGCTGCTGGCCGAGCACACCCAGCTGGCCGGCGACGTCGTCGAGCACCTGCAGCGGGTCGTCGCGGAGTGGCAGCTGCTCGCCGACATGTCGTTCGCCGACTTCCTGCTGTGGGTGCCGGTCGAGACCGACTTCCTGTGCGTCGCCCAGGCCCGGCCCACCACCGCCCCCACCGCGCACGGCGAGGACATGGTGGCGCGCCGGGTCCCGGTCGCGGAGACCCCGCAGCTGCGCCGGGCGGTCGTCGAGGGCCGGATCTGCCGTGACGAGGACCCGCGCTGGCACCTGGAGGTGCCGGTCCGCACCGAGACGATCCCGGTGCGGCACGGTGGCGCGGTCGTCGCCGTGCTCTCCCGCGACACCAACCTCGCGATGCCGCGCGTGCCCAGCCCGCTGGAGATCGCCTACCTGGGCAGCGCGTCGGACCTGTGCCAGATGGTCGCCGACGGCACGTTCCCGCCGAAGGCCACCGTCGCCGGTGCCGACACGAGCCCGCGGGCGGGCGACGGGCTGGTCCGGCTCGACGCCCACGGCCTCGTCGCCTACGCCAGCCCCAACGCGCTCTCGGCCTACCACCGGATGGGCCACGCCAGCGACCTCGTCGGGCTGCCGCTCGACCGCGCCACCCGCGCGCTCGTCCTCGATCCGTTCGACGCCGCCGAGGTCGCCGGGCGCATCGAGTCCGCGCTGGCCGGGCGGCACTCGCTGCGCATGGAGATCCGGGCCCGCGGCGCCGTCATGCTGCTGCGCGCGCTGCCGCTGCGCCCGCGCGGCGACGCGGCGGGCGCGCTGGTGCTCGTCCGCGACATCACCGACCTGCGCCGGCGCGACATGGCGCTGCTGTCCAAGGACGCCACCATCCGGGAGATCCACCACCGGGTGAAGAACAACCTGCAGACCGTCGCCGCGCTGCTGCGCCTGCAGGCCCGCCGCACGGCGATCCCGGAGGCCCGCCGGGCGCTGGCGGAGAGCGTGCGGCGCGTCGACTCGATCGCGCTGGTCCACGAGACGCTCTCGGCGTCGGTGGCCGAGCGCGTCGACCTCGACGAGCTCGTCGACAAGGTGCTGCCGGCCATCGGCGACGGCGCCACCGCCGAGTCGCGCGCCAAGGTGCGCCGCGACGGCAGCTTCGGCGAGCTGCCCGCCGAGCTCGCGACGCCGCTCGTGCTGGTGCTCACCGAGCTCGTGCACAACGCGCTCGCCCACGCGTTCGAGCCCGGGCGGGCCGGCGAGGTCGTGGTCACGGCGCGGCGCACGGCGTCCACGTTGGACGTGGGCGTCCTCGACGACGGGCTGGGCCTGCCCCCGGGGTTCGACGTCGAGACCGCCGACGGGCTGGGGCTGCAGATCGTCCGCACGCTGCTCGACTCGGAGCTCGACTCGGCGCTGCAGGTGCGGGCCAGGGCCGGGGGCGGAACGGAGGCCCTCATCAGGCTCTCGTTACGGGGGCGTTAGCCTAGGACTGTGGTTGACGGCACGCAGGTCGCACTGGCGGGCCGCCGACTCCCCACCCGGAGCAGCCCCCGCGTGCGCCCGGTGGAACGACCGAGGGCCCGTTGCCGGGTGCAGTCCGGCTTCGGGCCCTCGGTGGGGGAGACTTCCACTTCCGTCCGTACCGGTCGTGCGGGTACGGATACTGCTGCTGCTCTGATCAGCTTCGCCGTGCTCAGGCCGTGCGAGCGCGGGTGCGCGCGTTGCGGCGCTTCAGCGCCCGACGCTCGTCCTCGCTCATGCCGCCCCAGACGCCCGCGTCCTGGCCGCTCTCGAGCGCCCACGTCAGGCACTCGGTGACCACGGGGCAGCGTCGGCATACGGTCTTGGCCTCGGCGATCTGGAGCAGCGCAGGCCCGCTCGTCCCCACGGGGAAGAACAGCTCGGGGTCCTCGTCGCGGCAGATTGCGCGGTGGCGCCAGTCCATGATTGCTTTGCTCCTCGTACTTGCGCGATCGGGGTCGCGCCGATCGTCCGTCACGGTGTTTCCGCGCTTGTGAATTGTTTCACGAGCGCGTACGTCTTTCAAGGGGTCAAGGTCCACCCCGGTGAGTGCTTCCACCCACTCTTCGCAACGAGTTCCGACACGTTCGGTTACTGCTCCGCATCGTCCGTCACGAAGGGCGTGAACCTCTGCCCGCCCATCGGGTCGCGGTTACCCGGTTCCCGACGGACCATGCGTGGTCGCCGACACCGTGGTGGCTGCGGGTCCCTCGCCTGTCCGGTGCCTACAGTGCGCTCTCGTTTGCCCAGGTGCGAGCCCTTATCGGCTCGACGGTCAGCGGTGATCGGTGAATGGACCGTCACGGTCCCCGAATCGGGTGACCCGAACCGCTCGACGCGACGAGAAGCGCCTTTCGCACGACGACTCGTCGCTCACCGGGTACGGGCGGGAACTGCACGTCACCACCCGGTCGGGGTCCTATCCTCGGTGCCGTGAGGTCAGAAGAGCCCCCCGTGTCCGCCGGTCCACCCCCCCAGGTGCGCATCGCGGGGGCGTCGGTGGCCCTGCAGGGGCTCGCCGCCGTCGTCTTCGCCGTGCTGCTGGCGCTCCGCGCGGGCTCGGCCGACCTGCCCGTCGACTTCGTCCTGGGGGAGTCGGCCTACTTCGCGGTGATCGGCCTGGCGCTGGTGGCCGTCGGGGCCGGGCTGGTGGCCGGCCGCCGCTGGGCCCGCACGCCCGCGATCGTCACGCAGCTGCTGCTGCTGCCCGTCGTCTACTCCCTGATCGGCCCGTCGCGCCAGCTCGTGCTCGGGATCGTCACCGGCGTGCTGGTGGTCGCCACGTTCCTGCTGCTGATCAGCGAGCGGTCGCGCGGGTGGTCGATGGGTCTGGACCTGCCCGACGCCCCAGGGCGGTGAGGGCGTCGCCGTCGAGGCGGAAGGTGGACCAGCCGTCCATCGGGTACGCCCCCAGCCCGCGGTAGAAGGCGATGGACGGGGCGTTCCAGTCCAGCACCGACCACTCCAGCCGGCCGTAGCCGCGCTCGGCGCACACCCCGGCCAGCGTGGCGAGCAGGGCGCGGCCCAGGCCGGCGCCGCGGTGCGCGGGCTGCACGTAGAGGTCCTCCAGGTACACGCCGTGCACGCCGCGCCAGGTGGAGAAGTTGAGGAACCACAGCGCGCAGCCCACGACCCGGCCGTCGACCTCGGCCACGTGCCCGAACAGCGCGGGCGACGGGCCGAACAGCGCGGCGGTGAGCTGCTCGGCGGTGAGCAGGCACGAGTCGGGCTCGCGCTCGTACGCGGCCAGCTCGTGCACCAGCCCCACGACGGCCGCGACGTCGCCGGGCGCCACCGGCCGGACCGCCGCGACACCGCCCTCCGTCACGGCACCGCCGTCCGTCACGCCACCGCCGTCCGTCACGCCACCGCCCGCAGGTTGACGTGCACCAGGCTCGGCACGCCGCGCTCGTCGCCCAGCACCGACCAGGCGGCGGCGTCCATCGTGAACCGCACGCCCTCGGTGGCGGGCAGCCCGATCCAGCGCGCGATGAGCACGCGCGAGAAGTGGCCGTGCCCGACGAGGACGACGTCGCCGTCGGCCTCCCGGGCCTGCGCCAGCACCGCGTCGGCGCGGGCCCCGACGTCCTCGGGGGTCTCGCCGTTCGGGCAGGGGTGGGTCCACACCGTCCAGCCGGGGACGGTCTCGCGGATCTGCGGCGTCGTGCGGCCCTCGCAGTCGCCGTAGTCCCACTCGCCGAGCCGCTCGTCGACGCGGTCGACGGTGAGCCCGGCCAGCTCGGCCGTGACCACCGCCCGGCTGCGCGGGCTGCTCAGCACCAGTGCGGGGGCGGCGCCGTCGCGCAGCCGCCTGCCGAGCTCGCCCGCGGCGACGGCGAGCTCGCGGCCGCGCTCGGTGAGCGGGATGTCGGTGCGACCGGTGTGCCTGCCCGAGAGCGACCACTCCGTCTCACCGTGTCGCAGCAGGTGCACCCGACCGGTCATGGGGCCAACGTAGTGCGCCGGGCGCAGCGGGGCGTGATGCGAACGACGCAGCCGGAGGGCGTCCCACGGGTTAGGATCCCGGCGTACCCGACAGCCGAACCCCGTCGTTCCGCGCCGCTCCATCCCGGCAGCGCGTGATCCGCGGGAGGCCGTCCGGCACCGCGACAGGGCAGCCACCCGCCCTCCGGTGCACGGCGATCCAGCGCCCCGCGACCGGAAGCAGTGCATCCCCCATGAGCTCGTCCACCGTGTCCACACCCCTGTCCGTCCCCGCCCCGACCCGCGAGGACGTCTTCGCCGCGCACCTGGGCGGCAAGCTCTCCACCGGGCTGACGACCCCGCTCGACGACGCCCGCGACCTGGCGATCGCCTACACCCCCGGGGTGGCCGACGTCAGCCGCGCGATCGCCGCCGACCCCTCGCTGGTCTCCCGCTACACGTGGACGAGCCGGCTCGTCGCGGTCGTCAGCGACGGCACGGCGGTGCTCGGGCTCGGCGACATCGGGCCGCGCGCGTCGCTGCCGGTGATGGAGGGCAAGTCGGCGCTGTTCAAGGCGTTCGGCGGGCTCGACTCCATCCCGCTCGTGCTCGACACCACCGACGTCGACGAGATCGTGGAGACCCTCGTCCGCCTGCGCCCGAGCTTCGGGGCGGTCAACCTCGAGGACGTCTCCGCGCCGCGCTGCTTCGAGCTGGAGCGGCGCCTGGTCGAGGCGCTGGACTGCCCCGTCATGCACGACGACCAGCACGGCACGGCGATCGTGCTGCTCGCCGCCCTGCGCGGTGCGTGCACCGTGCAGCGCCGCGAGCTGTGCGACCTGCGCGTCGTCATCTCCGGCGCCGGGGCCGCGGGCGTCGCCTGCGCGCGCATCCTGCTGGCCGCCGGCGCGACGGACGTGACCGTCCTCGACTCCCGCGGCATCCTGCTGCCCGGCCGCTCCGGCGTCACGGGGGAGAAGGCCGCGCTCGCCGAGGTGACCAACCCGCGTCGCCTGTCGGGCGCCACCGCCGAGGCGCTCGCGGGCGCCGACGTGTTCGTGGGCCTGTCCAGCGCGCGCCTGCCCGAGGAGCTGCTCTCGCTCATGGCGCCCGAGGCGTTCGTGTTCGCGCTGTCCAACCCGGACCCCGAGGTGCACCCGGACGTCGCGCGCCGCTACGCCTCGATCGTCGCCACCGGGCGCAGCGACTTCCCGAACCAGATCAACAACGTGCTGGCCTTCCCCGGCGTGTTCCGCGGGGCGCTCGACGCGGGCGCGCGGCGGATCACCGAGGCGATGAAGCTGGCCGCCGCGGACGCCATCGCGGCGGTCGCGCTCGACGACCTGGCGCCCGACCGGATCGTCCCGAGCCCGTTCGACCCGCGTGTCGCGCCCGCCGTGTCGCAGGCGGTCTCCGCGGCCGCGCAGGTGGGCGCCTGAGCCGACCTGACTCGGAGTGACCTCCAACTGGGCTCGGGGCCTGGGGGTTCGTGCTCCTGCGTCACTCGTCGTCACTCTCCGTGCAGGCTTTGATGATCACTCACTCGGGGCGGCGTAGGCCGATCGGGAGAAAGACCCGGATCGGGTGCGTCCCTGCGTCGTTGTGACGAGTGACCAACATTGCGTGACGGTGGGAGTGCCCGTGGACGAGCTCGGAGACCGGCCCGCCGGTGAGGCCGTCGCGCGGGCCGAGCTGCGCCGCGCGCGGCAGGCCGTCCTCGGCGGCGCGGTGCCGGCCGACCGGGCGCTGTTCGCCCGCGCCGTCGGCCGCGCCGTCGCCGAGACCCCCGAGCCGTCGCCCGTCACACCCGAGTCGGGCGTGCGGGTCGCGGCGCACCGCCTCCCCGACGCCGAGGGCCCCGGCCGCCGGGCCGCCGACACCATCCCCGCGCCGGGCGGGGAGAACGGCACGTCGATGGCGGACCTGCACGACCTGGACCCCGACGAGCGCACCGACCCCGAGGGCTCGCCGGCGCTCCCGGCGCTGCGCACCGCGGTCTTCGGCGCCGGCCGCGGCGCGTCGGACCTGGGCGGGCCGCTGCCCGGCGGGGGCGTCGTCGGCGGGCCGGAGATCGTCTCGCTGCCCTCGGCCCCCGCGCTCGTGTGCGACCGCGACGACCGGATCGTCCGCGTCAACGCCCCGCTGCTGCGCCTGGCCGGGCGCGTCGGCGGGCGGGCGGGCGCCGCGGACAACGCCGCCGAGGCCGAGGCGGGGCTGTTCGGCCTGCGCCTCCCGCAGCTCGTCGTCGGCCCCGACACCGACGCCCGGCTGGTCCGGCCCGACGGCGAGCTCGTGCGGGTGCGGGTCGTGCGCTGGGAGCTGCCCGGGCGCGAGCTGCGCGCCGTCGTGCTCGTCGAGCTGCCCGAGGGCGGCGGCACCGAGCAGCAGCGCGTCGACCGCCGCTGGGTCGCCGAGCTGGAGCGCCTCGCGGGCGTCGGCACCTGGAGCTACGAGCTGGCCACGGCCACGCTGCGCCGCAGCGAGACGCTGCTGGAGCTCTACCGGTCGGCCGGCGTCGAGCCGGAGGGCGTCGAGGGTCCGGTGGAGGGCGAGCAGGTCGCCCTGCTGTGCCGCGGCCTGCGCGGCGGCGGCACCGCCACCGACCACCACGTCGAGCTGCGCCTGCCCGGCGAGCGGCTGCTGAGCTGCCGCGCCGAGGTCGAGACCTCCGCCGACGGCGTGCCGGTCCGGCTGGTCGGCGTGGTGCGCGACCTGTCCGAGCAGCGGCAGGCGCAGGACCGCGTCCGGCACGCCGGGCGGCGCTTCGCCGACCTCATGGAGATGGTGCCCTCGGGCGTCGCCATGATCGACCCGAACGGCGTCGTGATCGACGCCAACGCCAACATGTGCGCCCTGCTCGACGTCCCGCCGCACGCGCTGCGCGGCGTCTCGGCCGCCGACCTCACCGCCGAGGGCCCGCTCGACCTGCTCGGCCCGGACCGCGCGGCGCTGCCCGGCTGGCTGCGGCCCGTGGCGCCCGGCGCCCGGCACGGCTACCGCGTCGACGCCGCCCCGCTGCTGCGCGCCGACGGCACGACGGTGTGGTGCGAGGTCAGCGCGTCGGTCTCCACGGCCGACGACGGCAGCTGGTTCTGGCTGGTGGCCTGCACCGACATCGGCGAGCGCCGCCGGGCCGCGGAGCTGCTGCGCAGCGCGGGCACCGTCGACGAGCTGACCCGCCTGCCCAACCGCGCCGCCTGCCTGTCGCTGGTCGACGCGCTGCTGGCCGGCCCGGCGCGCGACCGCGTCGCCGTCGTCTGCGGCGACCTGGACGACTTCTCGCGCGTCAACTCCTCCCTGGGCCACGAGGTCGGCGACGACCTGCTGGTCTCGCTGGCGGGGCGCCTGCAGCGCGAGCTGCCGGTGGGCTGCACGGCGGCGCGGCTCTCGGGCGACGAGTTCGTCGTCATCTGCGCCGACCACGCGGAGGTGGGCGGGCCCGACCAGCTCGCCCGCCTCGTCTCCGACCTGCTGCGCACCACGATCACGGTGCACGGCCAGCCGGTGCAGATGACGGCGTCGGTGGGGCTGGCGACGCCGGTCCCTCTCGGCGACGTCCGGGCGGCGGACCTGCTGCGGTTCGCCGAGGTCGCGATGCAGGACGCCAAGCGGCGGCAGTGCCGCGGAGGGATCGGCATGGCCACCGACGGAGTCGTCAGTTCCGCCACGCAGGCGCTCGCGCTCGAGGCAGAGCTGCGTGCCGCGATCACCGGCACCGGGCTGGTGCTGCAGTACCAGCCCGTGGTCGGCCCGGACGGCACGATCACCAGCGCCGAGGCGCTCGTGCGCTGGCACCACCCCGAGCGCGGGGTGATCCCGCCGAACGACTTCCTGCCGGTCGCGCAGCGCAGCGGGCTGCTGCGCGAGCTGGACCTGTGGGTCCTGCGCACCGCCTGCGCCGAGGCCGCGTCGTGGCCCGAGCACCGCGGGCGCCGCCCGTCGGTGGCGGTCAACCTCGCGGGGCTGCTGCCCGGCGACGTCGACTTCCT
This sequence comes from Pseudonocardia broussonetiae, assembly GCF_013155125.1. Taxonomy (NCBI): domain Bacteria; kingdom Bacillati; phylum Actinomycetota; class Actinomycetes; order Pseudonocardiales; family Pseudonocardiaceae; genus Pseudonocardia; species Pseudonocardia broussonetiae. The sequence goes on from NZ_CP053564.1 coordinate 2,760,390, forward strand.
GACCGTCGTCGACGAGATCGTCACCGGCTCCGGGCTCGACTGGGACCACCTCGTGCTGGAGCTCGTCGAGACGAGCCTGGTGGCGCTGCCGCCGCACGCGCTCGCCGCGATGGCCGAGCTCGTCGACCGGGGCGTGCGGTTCGCCGTCGACGACTTCGGCACCGGCTACTCGTCGCTGGCCCGGCTCAAGGACCTGCCGGCGCAGACGGTGAAGGTCGACCGCGCGTTCGTCACGGGCGTCGCGGACGACCCGGCAGCCTTCGCGGTGGCGCGCGCGGTCGTCGACATGGCCCGGGCGATGGGCCGTTCGACGGTGGCCGAGGGCGTCGAGACCGCCGAGCAGTTCCACGTGCTGCGGGGCATCGGCGTGGACGCCTACCAGGGCTGGCTGTTCTCCCGGCCGCTCCCCGCGGAGCGCCTGCGCGAGGTCTTCGCGGGCGGTCGGCTGGCCACCCCGGCGGCCTCCGCGGCGCTCGCCGGCTGAGGTGCCCGCAGAATCTCAGGCTCATCACAACGGTCGCGGGGTCACGACCGGTCGGGTTAGCCTTCTGCTCTCACGGGGACCGGCAAGCGGTTCCCGCTGGACAGGGGGTCCCTCGGATGATCGAGTTCCGGGGCGTGACCAAGCGATTCCCCGACGGCACGGTGGCGGTCGACGCACTCGACCTCACCGTCGACGACGGCGGCATCACGGTGTTCGTGGGGCCGTCCGGATGCGGCAAGACCACGTCACTGCGGATGATCAATCGCATGGTCGAGCCGACAGGTGGCACGATCCTGATCGACGGCACCGACATCATGTCGGGGGACCCGGCGCAGCTGCGCCGGGGGATCGGCTACGTGATCCAGCAGGCCGGTCTGTTCCCGCACCGCACGATCCTCGACAACATCGCCACCGTGCCGATGCTGCTCGGCTGGAGCAAGGCGAAGGCCCGCACGCGCGCGGCTGAGCTGATGGAGATCGTCGGCCTCGCGCCGGAGATGGCCAAGCGCTACCCGACGCAGCTCTCGGGCGGCCAGCAGCAGCGCGTCGGGGTGGCCCGCGCGCTCGCGGCCGACCCGCCGATCCTCCTGATGGACGAGCCGTTCAGCGCGGTCGACCCGGTCGTCCGGGAGAACCTGCAGGACGAGCTGCTGCGCCTGCAGGCGGAGCTGGGCAAGACGATCGTCTTCGTCACCCACGACATCGACGAGGCCGTGAAGCTCGGCGACAAGGTCGCGGTGTTCCGCACCGGCGGCATCCTCGCCCAGTACGACGAGCCGGGGCACCTGCTCGCCCGTCCCGCCGACGACTTCGTCGACGGCTTCGTGGGCCGCGACCGCGGCTACCGCGGCCTCGGGTTCCTGCCCGCCGAGGGGCTGCCCGTCGGCGACCTGCCGACCGTGACGATGGGGGCGGGGGCCGACCAGGTCCGCGACGCCGCGCGCGACGGCTGGGCGCTCGTCGTCGACGACGCCCGCAAGCCGCTGGGCTGGGTGCAGGTCGACGGCCGCGCGACGCTGCCGTCCACGCCCGACGACCTCGTGGCGGGCGGCTCGCTCTACGACACCGCCGCCGACTCGCTGCGCGGCGCGCTCGACTCCGCCCTGTCCTCCCCGTCGGGGCTCGGGGTGGCCGTCGACGCCACGGGTGCGGTCGTCGGCTCGGTCCGCGCCGACGACGTGCTCACCGCGCTGGCCACCGCGCGCAAGCACGAGGACGCGGCGTGAGCGCCCGGATCGTTCCGTGATCGACTGGAGCTGGATCCCGGCCAACGCCGACCGGCTCGGCCCGGCGATCCTGCAGCACCTGGTGCTGGCGCTGGTCCCGGTGCTGATCGGGCTCGTCGTCGCGGTGCCGGTGGGGTGGCTGGCCAACCGGTCGCGCGCCGCGCGCGCGGTGCTCGTGCCGGCCGCAGGGCTGCTCTACACGATCCCGTCGCTGGTGCTGTTCATCGTGCTGCCCGGCATCCTCGGCACGCAGATCCTCGACCCGCTCAACGTCGTCGTCGCGCTGTCGGTCTACACCGTGGCGCTGCTCGTGCGCTCGGTCGCCGACGCGCTGGCCGCCGTGCCGGGCATGGTCGTCGCCGCGGCCACGGCGATGGGCTACAAGCCCGCGCGGCGGTTCGCGCAGGTGGAGCTGCCGCTGTCGCTGCCCGTCCTGATCTCGGGGCTGCGGGTCGCGACCGTCACCAACATCAGCCTCGTCGCGGTCGGCGCCCTGATCGGCATCGGCGGCCTGGGCTACTTCCTCACCGACGGCTTCCTGCGCGGCTCGTCCACCTCCATCCTCGTCGGGACGGTCCTCATCTTCGTCATCGCGCTGATCTTCGACTCGCTGCTCGTGCTGGTCGGCAAGCTCGCCACCCCGTGGGTCGGCGCCGGGGCGTCGCGCTGATGGGCGGCCTCGTGAGCGACGTCCTCGCCTGGTTCGCCGACCCGTCGAACCTCACCGGGTCCACCGGCGTGCCCGCGCGGATCCTCGAGCACATCCAGTACAGCGGCGTCGCGCTGGTCATCGCGGTGCTGATCGCCGTGCCGATCGGCGCGTACGTCGGGCACACCGGGCGCGGCGGCTTCGCCGTCGTCGGCGTGGCCAACGGGATGCGCTCGCTGCCCGAGATCGGCGTGGTGCTGCTGCTCGTCACGTTCGGTGGCGGCGTCAGCCTCACGCCGGTGACGATCGCGCTGGTCGTGCTGGCCATCCCGCCGCTGCTGGGCGGCACCTACGCCGGTGTCCGCAACGTCGACCGCGCCACCGTCGACGCCGCCCGCGGCATGGGCATGACCGAGCGCGAGATCCTCACCAAGGTCGAGCTCCCCAACGCGCTCCCGCTCATCATCGGCGGGCTGCGCACGGCGACGCTGCAGGTCATCGCCACCGCAGCGGTGGCGGCGCTGGTCGGCGTCGGCGGCCTCGGCCGCTACCTGATCGACGGCCTCGGCGTCCGCGACTACACGCAGATGGCGGCCGGCGCGCTCCTCATCGCCGCGCTCGCCCTCACCGCGGAGGCCGTGCTCGCCGGCGTGCAGCGCCTGGTGGTCTCGCCCGGCCTGCGCACCTCGGCCTCGGCCGGTCGCCGCGCCGCGGCCCCGCCGTCGGAGCCCGCTCCCCCCGCTCCCTCCCCGACCCGCTCCACCCCCGAACCCGAACTCGCTAGGAGCTGACCCCGTGAAGACGACTCGCCTGGGTGCCACGATCGCGGCCGGACTGGCCGGCATGCTGCTGCTCGCCGCCTGCGGCGGCGGCGGCGGAGGGAGCGGCGACCCCCTCGCCGGTGGCGGCGAGGCCGCCGCGCCCGCCGACGTGATCCGCGTGGGCTCCGAGCAGTTCCCCGAGAACCAGCTCCTCGGTGAGATCTACGCGCAGGCGCTGGAGGCCAACGGCGTCACCGTCGAGCGGCGCTTCGCCATCGGCTCGCGCGAGACCTACTACCCGGCCCTGCTCGACGGGTCGATCGACGTCGTCCCCGACTACAACGGCAACCTCCTGCGCTACGTCGTGCCCGAGGCCACCGAGTCCTCGCCCGAGGAGGTCTACGCCGCGCTGCAGTCGGCGCTGCCGCCCGAGCTGACGCTGCTGGAGCAGGCCGCCGCGGAGAACAAGGACGCGTTCACCGTCACGCGCGCCTTCGCCGAGGCCAACAACCTCACCTCGATCGAGGACGTCGTGCCGCTCTGCCCGACCATCCAGTTCGGCGGGCCGACGCAGTTCCAGGAGCGCTCGTACGGCATCGAGGGCATGCGCAACAACTACGGCTGCGAGTTCAAGGGCTTCACCCCGCTCGACACCGGTGGCCCGCTGACCGTCGCCGCGCTGGCCGACGGCACCATCCAGGGCGCCGACCTGTTCACGACCGACCCGGCCATCCCCGCCAACGACTTCGTGACGCTCGAGGACCCCAAGAACAACTTCCCGGCGCAGAACATCGTGCCGCTGATCAACGCCGCCAAGGTCACCCCGCAGGTGGAGGAGGCCCTCAACGGCGTCTCCGCGGCGCTGACCCAGGAGGAGCTGCTCAACCTCAACGTCATCATCGGCGAGCAGAGCCAGACCGACGCCCAGATCGCGAAGACGTGGCTGACCGAGAAGGGCCTCGTCTGACCGTGCGGATCCACGCGCTCCGGCGCTACCCGGTGAAGTCCATGCTCGGCGTCGAGGTCGAGCAGCTGCAGCTGGGCCCCGGCGGGGCCGACGGCGACCGCGCGCTCGCGCTGGTCGACGTCGGCACCGGCCGGGTGGCCACGGCCAAGCACCCGCGCCTGTGGCGCTCGCTGCTGCAGTGCTCGGCCGCGCCGGAGGGCGCCGGGGTGCGGATCACGCTCCCGGACGGGAAGGTCGTCGGCCCCGCGGCCGACGAGGAGCTGTCGGCGTTCCTCGGCCGGCCGGTGCGCCTGGTGGCGCAGCGGCCGGACGGGGCGAGCGTCGAGCGCCCCGACCCCCTCGAGGTGCTGGAGCACGGCGTCGAGGCCGAGGTCGAGGCGCCCACCCTGGAGATCGCGCAGGGCACGCCCGGCGGGTCGTTCGTCGACCACTCGCCGCTGCACCTCGTCACCACCGCCACGCTCGACCACCTCGGCGTCGAGGCCGTGCGCTACCGGCCCAACCTGGTGATCGCGACGCCGCCGGGCACGGCCCCGTTCGTCGAGAACACCTGGCTGGGCCGCGACCTGGTGGTCGGTGACGTGCGCCTGCACCTGACGCTGCCCACCCCGCGGTGCTCGGTGCCCACGCTGGAGCACGGCACCCTGCCCCGCGCCCCGCACGCCGTGCGGGGGCCGATGGAGCAGAACCGCGTCGAGGTCACCGGGTTCGGCGTGCTGCCGTGCGCGGGGGCCTACGCGGAGGTGGCCGTCGGCGGCTCCGTGCGCAGCGGGGACGTCGTGGAGCTGGCCTGAGGGCGCACTGAATCGGTGTATCGTTGGTGTATGGGCCGCACCAACATCGACATCGATGACGAGCTGATCGCCGAGGTCATGCGGAGGCACAGCCTGCGGACCAAGAAGGAGGCGGTCGACCTGGCGCTGCGACGGCTGGTCGGCCCGCGGCTGTCCCCGGAGTTCTTCGAGGGCCTCGAAGGCATCGGCTGGGACGGTGACCTCGACGAGATGCGCGGATCGCGGATCCACGACGGGGACGGCGTCGACGCGTCGTGAACCTGGTCGACTCCTCGGCCTGGATCGAGTTCCTGCGGCGGACGGGGTCGGCGGCGAACCTCGAGGTGCGCCGGTTGCTGCGCGAGGAGCCGGGGAGTGTCGCGATCACCGAGCCGGTGGTGGTGGAACTGCTGGCAGGTGCGAACTCCGACCGTTCCCTCGCCCAGATCGAGAAGCTGGTCGACGGCGTGGTGCTGCTCCCGGTCGACGCGGCTCTCGACTACCGGGACGCGGCCGTGGTGTACCGCGCCGTCCGGGCGCGCGGGGGCACCGTGCGCAAGCTGGTCGACTGCCTCATCGCCGTGGTGGCGGTGCGGACCGGGGCCGCACTCGTGCACCGCGACCGGGACTTCGACGTGCTCGCCGCCGCGCTGCCGGAGCTCACGGTCCGGTCGTTCGTCTGACCGACGGCCCGACCGGTCGGTGATCCGCCCGGACGCCCAGGCGCAGCGCCCGGGTCGTGGAGGCCAGCACGAGCACGAGGGCCACCCCGCTGAGGACGATCGCGAGCAGGGCCGCCGGGTGGGTGGCGAGCATGTCGACGGTCCGGTCGAGGTTCGCGAGGTTCATCGCCACCGCCGTGCCCCCGCACAGGACCGCGCCGAGTGCCCCGAGCCCGCCGGCGGCCAGGGCGAGGCGCCGTTCGTCGGCCCGACTGCGCAGCGTCAGGACCAGCAGCGTCGCGGCCAGCGCCGTGATCCCCCAGCTCACGAGGTCCTGCACCCGGGCCAGCAGTCGGACGGCGGCCGGCGCGGGCCCCGTCCAGGCGACACCGGAGGACCAGAGCAGGTCCCAGCCCAGGACCATCGCGGGGAACAGCGCCACGAGCAGGAGTGCGGTGCGCCGGCTCTGCGCCGCGGTCAGCTCGGCCTGGTAGGCCGGGGCGATCTCGGCCACGGACCCGAACTCGGCCACCGCGACGGCCGCGTCCCGGTGTGCGGCGGCGGCGTCGAGCAGCCCCGCCCGGGTCTCGGCCAGCATGCTCCGGCGCAGCCGGGCCGGACCGCGCAGCCGTCGAGCGAGTGCGGCGACGTGGAGGTCGACGGGATCGAGGCCGGGGCCGGTCACGTCGCCCGCCCCTCCGGTCCGCGCCCCAGCACGTCACCGACGACCCGGCTGAACTCGTCCCACTCCGCCCGCTGCAGCGCCAGCGCGTGGCGGCCGGCGCGGGTGAGGGTGTAGGTGCGGCGCTCGCGCCCGCCGACCGTGCTCCACGAGCCGGACAGCCGGCCCGCGCGCTCCAGGCGGCGCAGGGCGGGGTAGACGGTGCCGGTCGGCAGGTCGAGCGCGCCACCGCTGCTCGCCTGCAGCGCCTCGATCACGGCGTACCCGTGCCGGGGCCCCCGCTCCAGGACGGCGAGGATCAGGCCGTCGAGGTGGCCGCGGACGGCATCGGGCTTCACAGGTAGGGAACCTACTCCCCGGATCCGCGGGTCCCATCGGGGGAAACCCTGATCCATAGGTAGCGCCACTACCTATAGCGTGGCCGTCGTGGACACCTCGATGCGGCTCACGCTGTGGCCGCTGCGCCTCCTGCTCACCCTGCACCTGGTCGCCGTGCTCGCCCAGCCCGTGCTGGCCGGGCGGTTCCTCACCGGCGACATCGACGCCATCGCGGCGCACGGCCTGGTCGGCAGCCTGCTCGCGGCGTCGGGGCTGGTCCTGATCGGGCTCACGCTGCTCTACGTCCTCGCCGGGCGCGGGCGGCTGTGGGTGGCCCCGGCCGGGGTGGTGCTGTTCCTCGCCATCGGCATCCAGGTCGGCGCCGGGTACTCCCGCGACCTCGCCCTGCACGTGCCGCTCGGCGTCGCGGTGGTGCTGGCGTCGGTGCTGCTCGCGATCTGGGTGTGGAGCCCGTCGGCGGGGCGGTCCCGGTGAGCCCGATCGGGCGTCGCCGGTTCCTCGCGCTGCTGGGCGGGGCCGCCGCCGGCGCCGCGCTCGTCGGGTGCGGGCCGGCGACCGGGTCGACCGGGCGGCAGCTCGTGAGCGCGCTGCCGCTGCCGGCGCCCTACCGCGTGCCGCTGCCGGTACCGCCGGTGGCGCGGCCCGTGGCGCCCGGCCGGTACCTGATCACCCAGCGCGTGGCCGAGCAGGAGGTGCTGCCCGGGGTCCGCACGCCGGTGCTCGGCTACGACGGGATCTTCCCCGGGCCGACGATCGAGAGCCGCTCCGGCCAGGAGGTCGTGGTGCGCCACCGCAACGAGCTCCCGGTGCCCACCGTCGTGCACCTGCACGGCGGCCACACCCCGCCCGAGCACGACGGCTGGCCGCTCGACCTCCTGCTGCCCGTCGGCGACGCGCAGGGCTGGACCGGGCACCACCGGATGACCGGCGACGTCGTCGCGGGCGAGCGCGACCACCGCTACCCGATGACGCAGCGCGCGGCCACGCTCTGGTACCACGACCACCGCATGGACTTCACCGCCCCGGCCGTCTACCGCGGCCTCGCGGGCTTCCACCTCGTGCGCGACGACGTCGAGGACGCCCTGCCGCTGCCGCGCGGTGACCGCGAGCTGCCGCTGATGCTCTGCGACCGCTCCTTCACCGCCGACGGCGAGTTCGCCTACCCCGGTCTGGACCGGGGGATGCGCGGTCTGCCCGGCGTCGAGGACGCGTGGAGCGCGGGTGTGCTCGGCGACGTCGTGCTGGTCAACGGGGCGCCGTGGCCGGTGCACGAGGCCGACGCCGCCCGGTACCGCCTCCGCATCCTCAACGCCTCCAACGCCCGCCGCTACCGGCTCGTGCTGGACGGCGGCGTCCCGTTCGTGCAGATCGGGTCCGACGGCGGGCTGCTCGCGGCACCGGTGCGCCACGACGTCCTCGACATCGCGCCCGGGGAGCGGTTCGACGTCGTCGTCGACCTCTCCGCGGTGCCCGTCGGCACCGAGGTCCGGATGACGAACGCGCTGGGCGAGGGCCGCACCGCCGACGTCATGGCGTTCCGGGTCGTCCGCACCGCGCGCGACGACAGCGCCGTGCCCGAGCGCCTCTCCGACGTCGAGCCGCCCGCCGTGCCGGCCGGGGCGCCGCTGCGCACGTTCACCTTCGCCCGCGGCGACACCGGCGGGCACAGCGGCTGGACGATCAACGACGAGGGCTTCGACCCGGACTCGCGGCGGTACGAGACGCCGCTCGGGCAGCCGGAGGTGTGGCGCTTCGTGACCGACGTCCACCACCCGGTGCACGTGCACCTCGACCCGTTCCGGGTGCTGCGCCGCGGCAGCGGGGGACCGGGCCCGTTCGACGCCGGCTGGAAGGACACCGTCGACGTGCGGCCGGGCGAGGTCGTCGACGTGGCGGTGCGGTTCACCGGCTACCGCGGCCGCTACGTGCTGCACTGCCACAACCTCGAGCACGAGGACATGGCGATGATGGTCGCCGTGAACACCGTGTGACGGACCTGGATCCGGGGGCGCGGGCGTGCTTATCGTTCACCCGTGCTGATGACGACGCTGGCGGTCGTGCTCGCCGTCGGTTGTCTCGCGGTGGCCGCCGTGCACCTGCTGCGCCTGCGCCTCGACCCGCCCGGCGAGGCCGCGCACGCCGCGATGGGGTTCGGGATGGCGGCGATGTTCTCGCCGCTCGGCGACCCCGTGCCCGGACCCGTCTGGGCGGCGGTCTTCCTGGTGTGCGGCGCCTGGTTCGCCGCCGCGGCCCTGCGCCTCCCGGCCGGGCGCGGTCGCGACGACGCCGTGCAGCACGTCGTCGGCAGCGGGGCGATGCTGTTCATGCTGCTGGGCGGGCACGGGGGCGGGTGGGGCCCGGCGCCGCTGCTCGCGATGGTGCTGGCGGGCTGGTTCGCCTGGCACGCCCTGCGCTGCGGCGACCGCCTCGGGAGCGTGCCCGCCCCCGGTGCCGTCCTCGTGCGCACCGCCGTCCTGCGCGACGCCCGCACCGCCGCGCTCGCGCACGTCGCCATGGCCGGGGCGATGACGGTCATGCTGGTCGGGATGGTCTGAGGGGGCCGCCGCGCGTCAGCCGAAGCGGTTGACCAGGTCGGTCACCAGCAGCACGACGAACAGCGCGGCCGCGGCGCCGACCAGCACGTTGGACAGCCAGCCGCTGCGCCCGTCGTGGACGAACCGCTTCGCGTTGAGCAGGATGAGCAGCGTGCCGCCGAGGAACGGCATGAACGCCGCGCCGAGCACGCCGTAGACCAGCGTGAGCGCGAAGGGCTGGTCGAAGAACAGCAGCCCCATCGGCGGGATCGTCAGCCAGAGCAGGTAGCCGCGGAACGGGAGGCTGCGCTCGGCCGCGCCCGCCTCGTAGGGCCGCTCGGGCGCGGTGGGGTCGGCGTCGCGCCCGTGCGGCAGCCGGATCGTGCGGACCCAGTCGGTGAACAGCAGGCTGACGCCGTTCCACACGCCGAGCAGCGAGGTCGTGGTGACCGCGAGGAAGCCGACGAGGAACAGCACGCGCGCCCAGTCGCCGTAGCGCTCGCCGAGCTCGGTGCCCAGCGTGAGCAGGCCGGTGTCGCCCGAGGCGAGGTCCTGGCCGAGCAGGATCTCCGCGCCGATGATCAGCATCGCGACGACGAAGATGCCGGTCATGACGTAGCCGACGGCGTTGTCCAGCCGCATCACCGACAGCCACCCGGTGCCGCGCCAGCCCTTGGCGATCATCCAGTAGCCGTAGGCGGCCATCGTGATCGTGCCGCCGACGCCGCCGATCAGGCCCAGGACGTAGACGATCGAGCCGTCGGGGAGCGTGGGGACGAGGCCGCCGGCGAGCGCGCCGAGGTCGGGGCCGATGAGGGCCGCCACCGACACGACCGACACGAACTTGATCAGTACCAGCACGGTGATGAACTTCTCGAACACCGCGTAGCGCTGCGCCCAGACGAGCCCGAGGCCGACGACGCCGGCGATCATCGCCCAGTAGCGCACCGGCAGGCCGCCGAACAGCGCGTTGAGCGGCAGCCCGACCGCCGACATCGCCGTGGCGCCGTAGACGAAGCCCCAGATGACGATGTAGATGCCGAAGAACACCGTCGCCCAGCGCCCGATGCGGCGCCAGCCGTCGAGCAGGGTGGCGCCCGAGGCGAGGTGCCAGCGGCCGACGCCCTCGGCCAGCGCCAGCTTCAGCACCGTGCCGAGCACCGCGGCCCACAGCAGCGCGGTGCCGTAGCGCGAGCCGGCGACCATCGTGGCGACCAGGTCGCCCGCCCCGACCCCCGCGGCCGCGGCGAGCAGGCCGGGCCCGACCTGGCGCAACCGCGACCCGAGCCCCGTCGGTGCTGTGCTGGTGACCCCGGTCGTCATCCGCTGTGGCCCCCGTCGCCGCCGTTCCCGGCAACGTATCGGGGCGGCGTGACCGCGGCCACTGCTGGCCGCCGCGGTGGCGGGGCGGTCCGGGGTGCGGTGCACTGGGCGCTAAGGTCCGCGCGGGGTCGCGGGGGCCGACCACGAGGCCCCGTTCCACGGGAGGGAAGACGATGGCGAGCGTCGACGAGGTCCGGGCGAGCATGGCGCGGGCCGCCGAGATCGCGCTGCAGAGCCTCGGGCACCTGCAGCAGGCCCACGACGTGCTGGCGGACGCCCGCGCGGCCACGGTGCAGACCGCCGAGTCCAGTGCGCAGGACACCGCGCACGAGGCGATCGCGCTGCTGTCCAAGGCGATGTCGGACATCGTCGAGGTGCAGCACACCGTCACGGCCGCGACGCAGACCGCGCAGGGCTACGCGACCGGCATCTGAGGTCTCTTCTCCATGGTGGGTGGGCGGTCCGGCCGCAGGCAGCGGATCACCGAGGCGTTCGACGAGCTCCACGGCGCGCTGGCGGCCGCGCTCGGCGCCGCCGACGGCCTGCAGGACGCGGCCGTCCGCGCGCACGCGGAGACCCTCGTCGAGCAGTGGCTGCGCACCGAGGGCCTCGACGACGCCCGAGCCGACCCCGCGCTCGCCGTGCCGCTGGCCAACCCGCAGCTCGCCGACGTCGTCGCGCGGGTGGAGGCCGACCGGGCCGCCGCGTTCGACCCGTGGCTGCGCACCGGGCCCGCCGCGCTGACCGAGCTCCTGGAGCGCGCGGCGCCGCTGTCGGCCGGCCTCGAGCCGGGGCGCTGGCTCGGGCAGGTCGGCAAGTCCGACGGCATCGAGGAGGTGCCCGGGCTCTGGCGGATCGGGGAGGCGCGGATCGGGTCGCCGACCCGCGCCGCCGGGAAGTCGCTGACCCGGGCCGTCACGTGGCCGGTGGGGGTGCCGCTGCTCGACGAGTCGCACCTGCAGATCACCTCGTCGGGCGACGGGCGCGCGCACGCCGAGGCGCTCGTCGAGACGCTGCTGATGCGGGTGGTCAGCCACTTCACGCCCGGGCTGGTGCGGCTGCACGTGTGGGACGTCGGCCAGTTCACCGGCGTCGTCCCCGGCCTCTACCCGCTCACCCGCAGCGGCCTGCTCACCGTCCACGACCCCGGCCGGCTCTCCCACCTGCTGGAGGAGCTGTCCGACCGGATCCGCCGGGTGCACACCCGCCTGCTCATCGACGGCCACCCCACGCTGGCCTCGCACGTCGCCGCCACGGGCACGCGGGTCAAGCCCTGGATCGTCACGGTGCTGGTCGGCAACGGCCGCCCGCTCGCCGACGAGGACCACTGGCAGCTCCAGCGCATCTCCCGCGGCGGGCTCGCGTCCGGGGTCTCGCTGGTGCTCGTCGACGTGCCGGTCACGCTGCAGGCGCCGCACGAGACGGTGCGGCTGCACGACGGCGGCGCGGCCACGTCGTCGATGACGGGGGAGCACGTCGTCGTCACGCCGGACCCGCCGCTGCCCCGCGACGCCGTCACCCGCGCGGCGCACACCCTGGCCGACGCCCACGAGCACGGCCACGCCCGCGCGTTCGCCGACCTGCTGCCCGCGGCCGGGCGCTGGGGCCGCGAGCGGTCGGTCACCGGGCTGCGCGCGCCGATCGGGTTCGCCGACGGGATGCCGCTGGACGTGGTGCTGGCCGACGAGTCGCCGCACGCCCTGATCGGCGGCCCGAGCGGCACCGGAAAGACCAACCTGCTGCTCACGATGATCAGCTCGATGGCCGCGCGGTACGACCCCGACGAGCTGGAGTTCTACCTCCTGGACTTCAAGGAGGGCGTCTCGTTCGCCCAGTTCACGCGCGGGCGGCGGGACACGACGTGGCTGCCGCACGCGCGGCTCGTCGGCGTCAACATCAACACCGACCGCGAGTTCGGGCTGGCCCTGCTGCAGTTCCTCGCCGACGAGATGCGCCGCCGCGCCGAGGCCGCGAAGGACCACGAGGTCACGAAGCTGGAGGAGCTGCGCGGGGCCGACCCCGAGGGGCGGTGGCCGCGGATCGTCGCCGTCATCGACGAGTTCCAGCTCCTGTTCTCCGAGCGCGACGACGTCACGAAGAAGGCCACCGCGCTGCTCGAGGACGTCGCCCGGCGCGGGCGCAGCCAGGGCATCCACCTCGTGCTGGCCAGCCAGGACGTGTCGGGGATCGAGGCGTTCTGGGGGCGGCCCGCGGTGTTCGAGCAGTTCGTGCTGCGGATCGCGCTGCCCCGCGCGCGCCGGGTGCTGGGCGAGCTCAACGAGGCCGCGATGGACCTCCCGCGCTGGCACGCGATCGTCAACCACGACTCCGGCGTGCGCCACGGCAACGAGGTCGTGCGCATCCCCGACGCCACCGCCCGCGGCACCACCGACGAGGTGCAGCGCGTGCTGCACGAGACCTGGTCCACCGGCAGGCCGGAGCCCGTGCTGTTCGACGGCAGCCGCGCCCCCGCCGTGGCCGACCTGCTGCCGCTGCTGCCCGCGGGCGGCCCGCCGCAGGCGCTGCTGGGGCAGTGCATCGACGTGGCCGGACGCCCCGCCACGGCCGCGCTCGCCGACACCCCCGGCCGCAACGTCGCCGTGCTCGGTGCCGACGCCGAGGACGCAGGGCGCGTGATCGGGGCGGCGGCCGGGTCGCTGGCCGCGCAGTACCCGGCCGGGTCGGTCGACGTCGTCGTCGCGCCGCTGCTGGCCGACGCCCGCGCGCTGCTGGCCCGCTTCACCGCCGCGGGGCACGCGCCGGAGGTCGTGATGCTCGACGGGGTGCGGCAGCGGATCGAGGCGCTCGCCGCCGACGTGGTGGCCCGGCTCGGCGGCGGCCCGCGCCACCCGGTGCTGCTGGTGCTCCTCGGCGCCGACGCGGCCGATCCCGTGCTGGAGCGCGAGGGGATCGAGGCGCTGCGCCGGGTGCTGCGGTCGGGCCCGGAGACCGGCGTGCACGTGCTGGGCTGGTGGCGCAGCGTCGCGCGGTTGCGGTCGACGCTCTCGATCAGCGCCACGCCCGACGACGTCGGCGCGTGGGTGGCGCTCGACGTCCAGGGCAGCGAGCTCGGGGCGCTGGTGCCCGGGATGATGCTGTCCTGGTCGCCGCGGCCGGGCCGGGGGCTGTTCTACGACCGCGCCCAGCACTCCCGCCCGGAGGTCGTGATCGTGCCGTCGTCGGAGGAGCCGTGAGCGCCGCGCGGGAGTACAAGGACATCGTTGAGGGGCTGAGCGGCGCCGCCCAGGACCTGCGGGAGCAGGACGCCGAGCGCGCGACGGCGCTGGGCTACCGCCGCGTCGCCCAGCACGACGCGATGAGCGAGGCCGCCGCCCGCGCCGGCCTCACCCGCCTGGTCGTGGCGGTGCGGTGGGAGGCGGCGCTGGAGATGCTGTGGGAGGAGTCGTGGCTGACGCTGCGCCCCCCGCCCGCCCCGGCCCCGGGCGTCGACCCGGCGCGGGTGGACGAGCTGGACGCCGAGGCCACCCGGAGCTTCGAGGCGCTCCAGGAGGCGGCCCGGCGGCGCCGCTTCGGCCTGCGCCCCCGCTGACGCCCCGACACACGCGCAACGAGACCCCGACACACGCGCAACGAGACCCCGACTCGCGGGCTCGAAAGGCCCGCGAGTCGGGGTCTCGTTGCGGCCGTGTCGGGGTCTCGTCGCGCCGGTACCGGGTGCCGAGGGCCGGCGCGGCGTCAGGCGTCGGGGTCGTCGTCGGCGTCGTCGCGGGCCAGGAACGTCGAGAGCCGCTCCACGGCGTCCTCGAAGGCCGGGTTGAGGTCGACGAACGCCTGCAGGCGGTCGGCCAGCCACTCGATGCTGACCGACTCGCCCTCCCGGCGCTGCGCGAGCTCCTCGATGCCCCGGTCGGTGGAGTACACGGCTACAGGTCCTCGTAGGCCTCGTCGATGAGGGCGTTCTGCTCGACCTCGTGCACCTTCGACGACCCCGCGGCGGGGGCGGCCATCCGGCGGCGCGAGACGCGGCGCCACCCGACGAGGCGCGGCAGCTTCTCCGGCAGCACCAGCCCGAGGAACGGCCAGGCGCCCTGGTTGGCCGGCTCCTCCTGCACCCAGCGGATGTCCTCCGCGTTCGGGTAGCGGTCGAGGACCGCGGCGAGCTGGCGGTCGGCCACCGGGTAGAGCTGCTCGATGCGGACCAGCGCCACGCCGTCGACGCCGCGCTTCTCGCGCTGCGCCGCCAGCTCCCAGTAGATCTTGCCGCTGCACAGCAGGACGCGGCGGACGTCGCCCGCGGGCCCGTCGTTCTCGCGGTAGCGCGGGTCGTCGATGACCGAGCGGAACCGGCCGCCGGTGAAGTCGGAGACCGGGCTGACGACCGCGCGGTTGCGCAGCATCGACTTCGGCGTGAAGCAGATCAGCGGGCGCTGCATCCCGTCCATGGCGTGGCGGCGCAGCAGGTGGAAGTAGTTGGCGGGCTCCGACGGCACGGCGACCGTCATCGACCCCTCCGCGCACAGCGTCAGGAACCGCTCGATGCGGCCCGACGAGTGGTCGGGGCCCTGGCCCTCGAGGCCGTGCGGCAGCAGCAGCGCGACGTCGGAGGTCTGGCCCCACTTCGCCTCGCCGGACGAGATGAACTCGTCGATGATCGACTGCGCGCCGTTGACGAAGTCGCCGAACTGCGCCTCCCAGGCCACGAACGCGCTGGGGTTGGCCACGGAGTAGCCGTACTCGAAGCCGACGGCCGCGAACTCCGACAGCGCCGAGTCGTAGGGCAGGAAGCGCTCCTGGTCCTTGCTCAGGTTGCGCAGCGGGTAGTACTCCTCGCCGGTGCGGCGGTCGATCACGACCGAGTGCCGCTGGACGAACGTGCCGCGGCGGCTGTCCTGCCCGGACAGGCGCACGAGCTTGCCGTCCATCACCAGCGCGCCCATCGCGATGAGCTCGGCGAAGGCCCAGTCGATGTCGCCCTCGCGCGACATCTTGTGGCGCTTCTCCAGCACCGGCTTGACGCGCTGGTGCACGGTGAAGCCCTCGGGCAGCTCGACGTGCGCGTCGCCGATGCGGTGCAGCACCTCCAGCGGGATCGAGGTGTCGAGGTCGGTGGGGATGGACTGCTCGTCCTCCACCGACGGCGACGCGACGGCCGGGGTCTTCTCCAGCTCGCGGACCTCGTTGAACACGTGGTCGAGCTGGTTGGAGAAGTCCTTGAGCGCGTGCTCGGCCTCCTCCATGGAGATGTCGCCGCGCCCGATCAGGGACTCGGTGTAGATCTTGCGGACGCTGCGCTTGGCGTCGATGACGTCGTACATCGCGGGCTGCGTCATCGAGGGGTCGTCGCCCTCGTTGTGGCCGCGGCGGCGGTAGCAGATCATGTCGATCACGACGTCGTTGTGCCAGCGCTCGCGGTACTCGACCGCCAGCTTGGCCACCCAGACGCACGCCTCGGGGTCGTCGCCGTTCACGTGGAAGACCGGCGCGTCGATCATCTTCGCGACGTCGGTGCAGTACTGCGAGGACCGCGAGTGCTCCGGGGCGGTGGTGAAGCCGACCTGGTTGTTGACGACGACGTGCACGGTGCCGCCGGTGCGGTAGCCGCGCAGCTTCGCGAGGTTGAGCGTCTCGGCCACGACGCCCTGCCCGGCGAACGCCGCGTCGCCGTGCATCATCAGCGGCAGGACCGTGAAGCCGCCCTCGCCCTTGTCGAGCAGGTCCTGCTTGGCGCGGACGAGGCCCTCCAGGACCGGGTCGACGGCCTCGAGGTGCGACGGGTTGGACGCCAGCGACACCACGGTCTCGCCGTCGCCGAACATCCGGAAGTACTTGCCCTCGGCGCCCAGGTGGTACTTGACGTCGCCGGAGCCGTGGGCCTGGCCCGGGTCGAGGTTGCCCTCGAACTCGCGGAAGATCTGGCTGATCGGCTTGCCGACGATGTTGGCGAGCACGTTGAGCCGGCCGCGGTGCGGCATGCCGACGACGACCTCGTCGAGCTCGTGCTCGGCGGCCTTGTCGAGCACCGCGTCGAGCAGCGGGATGACGGTCTCGCCGCCCTCGAGCGAGAACCGCTTCTGCCCGACGTACTTGGTCTGCAGGAACGTCTCGAACGCCTCGGCCGCGTTGAGCTTGGACAGGATGTACTTCTGCTCGGCCGCGTGCGGCTTCTGGTGCGGCACCTCGATGCGCTCCTGCAGCCAGGTGCGCTGCTCGGGGTCGGCGATGTGCATGTACTCGGTGCCGATGGTGCGGCAGTAGGAGTCGCGCAGCAGGCCCAGCACGTCGCGCAGCTTCATCCGCTCGCGCCCGCCGAAGCCGCCGCAGGCGAACTCGCGGTCGAGGTCCCACAGCGTGAGGCTGTGCGAGAGCACGTCGAGGTCGGGGTGGCGGCGCTGGCGGTAGTTGAGCGGGTCGGTGTCGGCCATCAGGTGGCCGCGCGTGCGGTAGGCGTCGATCAGCTCGATGACGCGGGCGGTCTTGTCGACGGCGCCGTCGGGGATGTCCTGCACCCAGCGCACGGGCTCGTAGGGCACCCGCAGCGAGCGGAAGATGTCGTCGTAGAAGTCGTCCTCGCCCAGCAGGAGCTGGTGCACGCGGCGCAGGAAGTCGCCGGACTCCGCGCCCTGGATGATGCGGTGGTCGTACGTCGACGTCAGCGTGATGATCTTGCTGATGCCGATCTGGGCGAGCCGCTCGTCGCTGGCGCCCTGGAACTCGGCCGGGTACTCCATCGCGCCGACGCCGACGATCGTGCCCTGGCCCTGCATCAGGCGCGGCACGGAGTGGTTGGTGCCCAGCGTGCCCGGGTTGGTGAGGCTGATCGTGGTGCCGGCGAAGTCCTCGCCGGTGAGCGCGCCGTTGCGAGCCTTGCGGACGATGTCCTCGTAGGCCGACCAGAACTGCGCGAACGTCATCGCCTCGCAGCCCTTGATGGAGACGACGACGAGCGAGCGCTGCCCGTTCTTGCCGGGCAGGTCGATGGCCAGGCCGAGGTTGACGTGGTCGGGCTGGACGACGGTGGGCTTGCCCTCGACCTCGACGAAGTGCCGGTTCATCACCGGGAAGGCGGCCAGCGCCTTGACGACCGCGTAGCCGATCAGGTGCGTGAAGCTGATCTTGCCGCCGCGGGTGCGCTTGAGCTGGTTGTTGATGACGACGCGGTTGTCGGCGAGCAGCTTCGCGGGCACCGCGCGCACGCTCGTGGCCGTGGGCACGGCCAGCGAGGCGTTCATGTTCTTGACGACGGCGTTGGCGGCGCCGCGGATCGGCGTGGACTCGCCGTCGCCGCCGATGGGGGCGGCGGGCTTCGCGGCCTGGCTCGACGAGCCGGCGGCCGGCTTGGCCTTCTCCTTCTCCGCGGCCGGCGCGGCCTTCTTCTCCGCCTGCGCGGGGGCCTTCTTCTCGGGAGCGGCCTTCTCCGGAGCCGTCCTCCCGGGCTCGCTCTTCGCCGGCGCGGCGCCGTTGGCGGCCGGGGGCTCCATCGCGGCGCGGTCGGCCGTGCGGCGCTCCTCGGTGGGCTCCGCGGGCTCGGCGGTGGGCGTCGGGGGCGGTCCCGGTGGCGTCGACGGGGAGGCGGCGCCGTTGGTGTCGGCGGGCGTGCCGTCCCCGGGGCGGTAGTCGGCGAAGAACTCGTGCCATGCCGGGTCGACCGTGGACGGGTCGTCGAGGAAGCGCTGGTACATCTCCTCGACGAGCCACTCGTTGGGACCGAAGTCACTGGCCGGGTTCGAGGTACTGCTGCTGGACACGCTGAGGACCGCCTTGATCGGATCGCGTCTTCGCCGGGACTTCACGCCAGGTTAGTCCCCGGCGTGCGGCCCGGGTATCGCGGCAGAGGTGACGGCGGGGAGACATCGGGCACGAGGTGGTGCCCGGTGCGCCGTACGGCCGCGCGCGGGATGATCCGGGCCCCCGACGAGAGGACTCCCGTGAGCCGCCCACCGCTTCCCCCGTTCGACGCCACGACCGCCGCCCGGAAGGTCCAGGCCGCCGAGGACGCCTGGAACACGCGCGACCCGGAGAAGGTCGCGGCGGCCTACAGCGAGGACTCCGTCTGGCGCAACCGCGACCGGTTCGTCACCGGCCGCGCCGAGATCGCCGAGTTCCTGCGCGGGAAGTGGGACCGGGAGCTCGAGTACGCGCTGCGCAAGGACCTGTGGGCGTTCGAGGGGAACCGGATCGCCGTGCGCTTCCAGTACGAGTGCCGCGACGTCGACGGGCAGTGGTGGCGCTCCTACGGCAACGAGCTCTGGGAGTTCGACGCCGAGGGCTACATGCGCCGCCGCGAGGCCAGCATCAACGACGTGCCGATCGCGGAGTCCGAGCGGCGCATCCACGGGCCGCGGGCCGAGGCCGACCACGGCGGGCCGGAGCAGCCGCTCCGGTAGATGGCGCGTCGGCTACGGCTGCTCGCCCAGCTCGTCGACGACCGCGCTGTGCACGGCCGTCTCGCCGATGAGCGTGTGGAGCGGGAGGTCGCAGCGGGACTCGGTGCGGGTGGTGTCGCGCTCGCCCGCGAACTGGCCGTCGGCGATGTCGATCATCAGCTCGGTGCGGGTGCGCCCGGCGTCGTGGACGAGCACGAGGCACTCGCGGCCGTCGAACGCGGACGTCCCGCCGGCGAGCGTGACGCCCGGCAGCCCGGTGAGCGCCTGGTAGAGCGCGGCGCGCAGGTCGGCGGGCACGAGGCAGGTGCGCAGGGCGTCGACGGCGCCGCTGAACGGCGAGGCCCACCGGCCGGGGTGGTCGTCCTGCAGGCGCTGCAGGAGCGCGGCGGGATCGCGGGGGAGGCGGTCGAGGAACTCCGGCGTCGGGGCCTGCCAGCTGCCGCGGCGGCGCTGGGAGGGCTCGACGCAGCGGTCGCGCTCGCGGTGGAACTCGCCGTAGGGCGCCCGGAACAGCCCGACCGGGGCGACGTCGTGCAGCTCGAACCCGTCCTCCTGCGCCTGCTCCAGGGAGCCGGTGAGCCAGCGCTGGCGGCCGGTCAGCGAGCGGTCGAGCAGCCAGTCGCGATCGGGCTGCGCGGGGATCCAGGTGCGCAGCCGGTGCTCGGTGAGGTGCTGGTGCGCGCCGAAGCTGCCCAGCCACCACGCGTCCGTCGCCACGAACCGGTACTGCTCCGGCCCCATCGGGTCGTCGGACGTGGCGATGACGAGGTCGAGCAACGCACGCTCCCGGGGATCGGTGACGAGGACCGGTACACCTCAGAGTGTGATCCGGTCACCGCTCGTCACCGACACGGCCCCCCCGTCACCTACTGCAGCCACTCCTTCACCTGCGACAACACCTTCTGCGGGTCCGAGCTGATCGGGTTGACGTGGAGGTGGGTCACTCCCGCCTCACGCAGCGCAGCGATCCGCTCCTTCACGAACGACGGCGGGCCGATCAGCGAGGTGTGCGCGAGGAACTCGTCGGGCAGCGACGCCGCGGCCTCCTCCTTCTTGCCGTCGAGGTAGAGGTCCTGCACCGTCTTCGCCTCGTCGGCGTAGCCCTGGCGCTGGAAGACGGTGTTGTAGAAGTTCTTGCCGCGCGCGCCCATGCCGCCCAGGTACAGCGCGCTCATGTGCCGGTGCAGCTGCCGGGCGCCGTCCATCATGTCGTCCTCGATGGCGAGGATCCCGCCGCCGGTGATCTGCAGCGGACCGAGCTCCGGGGCGCGCTTCGCGGTGCCGGCGTCGAGGGCGGCACCGAACGTCTCGCGCATCCGCTCCGGCAGCACGACGTGCGGCAGCCAGCCCTGCGCGAGCTCCGCGGTCAGCTCGACGTTCTTGTCGCCCAGCGCGGCGATCCAGATCGGGATGTCGGAGCGCTTCGGGTGGTTGATCAGCTTGAGCGGCTTGCCCAGGCCGGTGCCCTGCCCCTCGGGCAGCGGGATCGAGTAGAGCCCCTCGTGCTGCACCTTCTCCCGGCGCCAGACCTGCCGGCAGATGTCGATGACCTCGCGGGTGCGGGCCACCGGCTTGTCGTAGGGGACGCCGTGGAAGCCCTCGATGACCTGCGGGCCGGACGCGCCGAGACCGAGGATCGTGCGGCCGCCGCTCAGGGCGTCGAGCCCGGCCGCCGTCATCGCGGTGAGGGTGGGGGTGCGGCTGTAGATCGGCAGGATCCCCGAGCCGATCTGCAGGCGCTCGGTGCGCGCCGCGAGGTACCCCATCAGCGAGACGGCGTCGAAGCTGTACGCCTCCGCCACCCAGACGACGTCGAGCCCCGCCTTCTCCAGGCCGACCACCGCCTCGGCGTTGTTGATCGGGTCGTCGCCGTACTGGAGTTGAGTCGACAGCAGCATGCGGCGATGTTACCGACGGGTCACGTCACGTCCAGGGGGAGACGGGACGCGTCACGTCGACGCCGTCGATGCTCACGTCGACGTGCTCGGTGAAGAACGAGACGAGCCCGGCGAGCGCCTCCATGCCCGGCAGCGGCGCCGGGTAGCGCCAGGCGATGTCGCGGCCCCCGATGGCGTCGTAGCGGGCGACGCCCTTGTACGCGCACGCCGTGACGGTGCCGCTGGGCGTCAGCAGGTCGGTGCGGACGTCGCCGGGCGGGAGGTACCAGCGCACTGGCAGCCACGTCTCGGTGACCAGCAGCGGGCGGCGGCTGTCGGCGAGCACCTGCCCGTCCAGCGCGATCCGGACGTGGCGCGAGGACGGCCGGGCGTCGACGCGGTGGAACGGGTCGCGGGGGTGGCTGACGACGGGCTCGTCCTCCTCGGTCCAGTCCAGCGCCGCGAAGTCGACGACGACGTAGCCCGCGAGCGCGGGGTCGGCCGGGCGGAACGCGGCGCCCACCCGCTCGACGCCCCCGAGTCGGATCGTCAGGGGCTCGCCGTCGGAGGTGTGCACGCCGAAGCCGGTGTCGGGCGTCAGCACCGACCGGCCGTCGGGGCCCAGCGGCTGGGCGCCCGGGCCGTGGCGGGGTCCGTCGCCCCCGGGGACGAGCTCGGCCACGACGTCCGCGACGGGCACCGCGTACTGCGGCACCACCCGCCCCGGCTCCCACACGAGCAGCGCCTCGGTCGTGTCGAGGGCCGGGGCTCCGTCGACGCTGCCGCGCAGCCGCACCGGGGTGGGTTCGACCCGCAGGTCGCCGAACGAGGTCGCCACGTGCTCCGCCATCCGAACCGCCATGGGGACGACTGTCCTCCGCCGCGCAACCCCCGGCTCGCACACAGCTCCGGGGGGTCGCACACAGGCCCGGCCCTGTGTGCGAGCCCCGCGGCCTGTGTGCGAGCCCGGGTGCGGGGCCCCGGGTAGGGTCGCCGCCCGTGGGGTTCCGGGTCGTGCCTGCCGCGTACGTGCTGCTGATCGACGGCGACGGGCGCGTCCTGCTGCAGCTGCGCCAGGGCACCGGCTACCGCGACGGCTACTGGGCCGCCGCGGCCGCGGGGCACGTGGAGGCCGACGAGCCGGTGTTCGCGGCGGCGTGCCGGGAGGCCGTCGAGGAGCTGGGGATCGTCGTCGAGCAGCGCGACCTCGTCCCCCTGACGACCATGCACCGCACGCACGCCAACGGCCTGGAGATCGACGAGCGCGTCGACTTCTTCTTCTCCTGCCGCCGCTGGACCGGCGAGCCGCGCACGATGGAGCCCGAGCGGAGCGCCGGGCTGGGCTGGTACCCGCTCGACGCGCTGCCCGAGCCTGTCGTCCCGCACGAACGGTTCGTGCTCGACGGCCTGCGTCGCGGCGACCTGCCGGTGATCACCGCCTTCGGCTTCGCGCCCCAGCGCTGATCACCGCCCGCCGCGCCGCCGCGGTGGCCGTCGACGGCGTGGTCCGCCGAGCGTCAGACCACCTGCCGCTCCTTGCCCTCCCAGTACGGCTTGCGCAGGTCCTTCTTGAGGATCTTGCCCGTGGGGTTGCGGGGGAGCTCGTCGAGCACGTCCACCGACTTGGGGCACTTGAAGGCCGCCAGGTGCTCGCGGCACCAGGCCAGCAGCGCGGCCTCGTCGATCCCGGCGCCGGGGGCCGCCACGACGACGGCCTTGGGCACCTCGCCCCACCGCTCGTCGGGCACCCCGATCACGGCGACGTCGGCGACGCTCGGGTGCTCGGCCAGCACGCGCTCGATCTCGGCCGGGTAGATGTTCTCCCCGCCGCTGATGATCATGTCCTTGATGCGGTCGGTGACGTAGACGTAGCCGTCGGCGTCCATGTGCCCGCCGTCGCCCGAGCGCAGCCAGCCGTCCTCGGTGATCGCGGCCGCCGTGGCCTCGGGCTTGCCCCAGTAGCCGCCCATGACCTGCGCCGAGCGCACCCAGATCTCGCCGGGCTCCCCGGTGGCGACGGGGTCGCCGGTGGCCGGGTCGCGGATCTCGATCTCGACCCCGTGGATCGGCGTGCCCGCGGAGATCAGGCGGTGCTCGACGGCCGGGTCGGTGTGGTCCTCCGGGCCCAGCGAGCTGACGACGCCGCACTGCTCGGTCATGCCGTAGACCTGGTGCATCACGTCCGGGAACAGCTTCAGGCAGCCGCGCATGACGGGCAGCGGCATCGGCGACGCGCCGTAGGACAGGGCCTTCACCGACGAGAAGTCGCGGTCGGCGACGCCGGGCACCTGCAGCATCGCGGCCATCAGCGCCGGGACGTAGAACGTGTGCGTGATCCGCTCGCGCTCCAGCATCTCCAGCGCGGCGGCCGGGTCGGGCATCCGCATCATGAACGAGTGCGCGCCCGACGCGATCGCGAGCAGCACGTAGCTCGTGCCGCCGACGTGGAACAGCGGCATGGCGACCTGCACGCGCGAGTCGGCGTCGACGTCGAAGTCGGCCATGACGTTCGTGGCGTGCGCGAGCATCCCGGCGTGGGTGAGCATCGCGCCCTTGGGGAAGCCGGTGGTGCCCGAGGTGTAGAGCTGCACGAAGCAGTCGCCGGGCGCCGACGGGTGCACGTCGTGGTCGGGCTCGTGCGCGCCGATCCAGGCCTCGTACTCGTCGGCGTCGCCGCCCACGTGGACGATCTGCTCGATCGCGGGCAGCTTGTCGCGCACCTGCGCCACGGCCGCGGCGAACTCCGGGCCGACGAACAGGATCCGCGCCTGCGAGTCGTTGACGACGTACACGATCTCGGGCGGCGCGAGCCGGAAGTTGACGACGGCGTTGGCCGTGCCGACCTGCGCGCAGGCCAGCGTCATCTCGACGCAGGAGGGGTGGTTGAGGTCGAGCACGGCCACCCGGTCGCCCGGCCGCAGCCCGGCGGCCCGCTGCGCGGCCGCGTTCTGGCGCACCCGGCGGGCGAACTCGGCCCAGGTGCGGGTGGTGCCCGCGAAGGTGACGGCGGGCGCGTCGGGCCGCTCGGCCTCCCAGTGGCCCAGGATGGCGGTGAAGTCGGCGGCCGCGGTGGAGAGATCGAGGGTCGAGCCGGTCATGCGTTCCTCCCTGTGGCGCACGGCACATGCGCGAGCCGACGATAGCGATTCGGACAACCGGGGAGAAGGCGTTGACGGGACGGCCACGACGGTGTTGCGTCCGATCCACATCCACGAACCGGAGGAGAGCGATGACGCTCGACGCACAGGCCAGGGGGCTCCTCGACGCCATGGCGGCGCAGGGGGCCAAGGACTTCGCCGAGATGACCGTGCCGGAGGCGCGGGAGATGGGCATGGCCTTCATCGACCTGCAGGGCGAGCCCGAGGTCGCCGAGGTGACCGACACCGTCGTACCCGGCCCCGCGGGCGAGATCCCGGTCCGGGTCTACCGGACCGCGGGCGACGGCCCCAAGCCCGTGATCCTCTACTTCCACGGCGGCGGGTGGGTGATCGGCTCGATCGAGGTGGCCGACAAGCCGTGCCGCCTGCTGGCGACCATCGTCGACGCCGTCGTCGTGTCCGTCGGCTACCGCAAGGCGCCCGAGGACGTCTACCCGGCGGCACCCGACGACTGCTACGCCGCGACGGCGTGGGTGGCCGAGCACGCGTCCGAGCTGGGCGTCGACGCCACCCGGCTCGTGGTGGCCGGCGACAGCGCGGGCGGCAACCTGGCCGCGGCCGTCACGCTGATGGCGCGCGACCGCGGCGGCCCCGCGATCGCCCACCAGCTGCTCATCTACCCGGCCGTCGACGCGGGCGGCGAGTACGTCTCGCGGGTGGAGAACGGCGAGGGCTACCTGCTCACGAAGAGCGCGATGGACTGGTTCTACAGCCACTACCTCTCCAGCCCGACGCTGGTGGAGGACCCCTACGTGTCGCCGCTGCGGGCCGCGAGCCACGCCGACCTGCCGCCGGCCACGGTGATCACCGCCGGGTTCGACCCGCTGCGCGACGAGGGCGACGCCTACGCCGCCGCCCTGTCCGGGGCGGGCGTGCCGGTGACGCACCTGCAGAACCCGTCGATGATCCACGGCTTCTGGTGGCTGGCCGGCGCGATCGGGCACACGCGCGGGTCCTACGAGGAGGCGGGGGCCGCCGTCCGGGCCGCGCTCGCGGTCTGACCCGGGCGTCCGGGACCCCGCCCGGGGGCGGTGCGGCAGGATCGGGCCGGTGACGGCAGCGCGGGGCGACGACGGCAGCGGGCGGATCACCGTGCAGCGGCTCACGAAGCGGTTCGGGCCGGTGAGCGCGGTGGAGGACCTGAGCTTCGCCGTCGAGCGCGGCACCGTCACCGGCTTCCTGGGCCCCAACGGGTCCGGGAAGACGACGACGCTGCGGATGCTGCTCGGGCTCGTCGCGCCGACGTCCGGTGAGGCGCGGATCAACGCCCTGCGCTTCGGGGAGCTGCCGCACCCGGCGCGGGTCGTCGGCGCCGTGCTGGAGGCGCAGGGCTTCCACCCGGCGCGCACGCCGCGGGCGCACCTCGCGGCGTGCGCGGCGGCGATCCGCGTGCCCGACGCCGCGGTCGGGCACGTGCTGCGCGCGGTCGGACTCGACACCGCGGCCAACCGGCCCGTCGGCGGCTTCTCCCTGGGCATGAAGCAGCGCCTGTCGCTGGCCACCGCGCTGCTGGGCGACCCGCAGGTCCTCGTGCTCGACGAGCCGGCCAACGGGCTCGACCCGGAGGGCATCGCCTGGCTGCGCGCGTTCGTCCGCGGCTTCGCCGGGCAGGGGCGCACGGTGCTGGTGTCGAGCCACGCGCTCGCGGAGGTCGAGCAGACCGTCGACCACGTCGTCGTCATCAACCGGGGGCACTGCGTGCACCAGGGCCCGCTGGCGCGGCTGCGGGGGCGCCCGCGGGTGCTCGTCGCCACGCCCGACCCGGCGCGCCTGGCCGAGGCGCTCGCGAAGGCCGGGATGCCCGAGGTCGAGGCGCGGCGCGACGGGCGCCTGGCCGTCACCGGTGCCGACCCGGCCCGCGTCGGCGACGTCGCGCTGGCCGCGGGCGTCGCTCTGCACGGCCTGGAGGCCGAGCGCGTCGACCTCGAACAGCTCTACTTCGGACTGACGGCGGGTGCCCGGTGATCGCCGCGCTGGTGCGCAGCGAGCTGCGCAAGACGCTGTCGACGAAGCT
Organism: Pseudonocardia broussonetiae; assembly: GCF_013155125.1. Classification (NCBI taxonomy): domain Bacteria; kingdom Bacillati; phylum Actinomycetota; class Actinomycetes; order Pseudonocardiales; family Pseudonocardiaceae; genus Pseudonocardia; species Pseudonocardia broussonetiae. Next base: position 2,786,184 of record NZ_CP053564.1, read on the forward strand.
GTGGTGGGGGTTGCTGGTCCCGGTCGCCCTGCTGACGCTGCTGGTCAACCTGTTCGGCGGCGTCTTCACGCTCGCGCTCGGCGGGGGCTCCGACGCGGAGGACACCCTGCCGCTGCTGCTCGCCTCGCTGGCCTACTCGCTCGCGCTGACGGCCACCTTCGCCGGCGTGCACGGCGCGGTCTCGGCGGCGGGGGAGTTCCGGCACCGCACGATCACCACGACCTACCTCACGGCCCCGGGCCGGGGCGGGGTGCTCGCGGCGAAGGTGCTGGTGGCGGCCGCGGTCGGCGCCGTCTACGCGCTGGTGGCGTCGGCGGTCGGCGTCGCGGGCGGGCTGGCGGGGCAGGAGAGCGCGCAGGTCCCCGAGCCGGGCGCGCTGCTCGCCGTGGTCGGGATCGGCGCGGCCGTGTGCGCGCTGTGGGGCGCGTTCGGCGTCGCGCTGGGCACGGTGCTGAGCAACCAGGTCACCGTGCTCGTGCTGCTGCTGGTGTACGTGCTGCTCGGCGAGCCGCTGCTGTCGCTGCTGCTCACCGCGAACGACTCGGCGTCGGTCGCGGCGCTCAGCGCGTGGCTGCCGGTGAACGCGGGCGAGGTGGCGGTCTACGACGTGCCGGCGCGGGTGCTGGGCGGGCCGGAGAGCGCGTCGGACCTGCTGGGCCTCGCCGCCGGGGTGGCCGCACCGCCGCCGTGGTGGGGGGCGCTGCTGGTGCTGGGCGGGTGGACGGCGGTGGGGGCCGCGCTGGCCGGGTGGGTGGGCGGGCGGCGGGACGTGACGTGACGCTCGACGTGACTTGCAGGAAAGCCACGTTCATGCAGCTCCGTTGCATGAACGTGGCTTTCCTGCAACCGGGTGCGCGGCGGAATGCCACCGCCCGTCCCGGCGCTGTTCCCTGACGTGCCCGACTCCCCACCACCCGGCTCCCCACCACCCGGATGGATCCGCCGCCTCGTCGGCGCGTGCCTGCGCCACCGCGGCGTCGCGATCGGCGCGCTCGTGGCGTCCGCGCTCGGCGTCAGCCTCGAGGCCGTCGGCCCGCTGCTGACGCGCGTGGCCGTCGACGACGCCGTGGCCGGCTCCACCGCCGTCCTCGGCCCGGTCGTCGCGGCGATCGGCGCGCTCGCGCTCGTCCGGTTCGGGGCGTCGTTCCTGCGGCGCTTCCTGGCCGGGCGCCTCGCGCTCGACGTCCAGCACGACCTGCGCCGCCAGGTGTTCGCGTCGGTCCAGCGCCTCGACGGCCACCGGCAGGACGCCCTGCGCACCGGCCAGGTGGTGTCGCGCTCGATCACCGACCTGCAGCTCGTCCAGTCGCTGCTGTCGATGGTGCCGCTCGCGCTGGGCTCGGTGGTGCTCGTCGTCGCCTCGGTGGCGGCGATGCTGTGGCTCTCGCCGCTGCTGACGCTCGTCGCGCTGGTGCTGCTGCCGCTCGCCGGGTTCGTCACCGCGCGGTCGCGGGCGTCGCTGTTCCCGGCGACGTGGTCGGCGCAGCAGCGGGCGGCCGACGTCGCGCAGCAGGTGGAGGAGACCGTCACCGGCGTCCGGGTCGTCAAGGGGTTCGGGCAGGAGGCGCGCGAGGTCGGGACGCTGGAGGGCCGCGCCCGCACGCTCTACGCCGAGCGGATGCGCGCCGCCCGCCTCACCGCGCGGCTCAACCCGACGCTGCTCGCGCTGCCCACGCTCGGCCAGGTCGGCGTCATCGGCCTCGGCGGGTACCTCGCGCTCACCGGCTCGATCACGCTGGGCACGTTCCTCGCCTTCACGACCTACGTCGCCGGGCTCGTCGGCCCCGCGCGGCTGCTCGGCTCGCTCGTCGTGTCGGCGCAGCTCGCGCGAGCGGGCGTCGAGCGGGTGTACGACCTCGTCGACTCCCAGCCCGACGTCGTCGACCCGCCCGTCCCGGCGCAGCTGCCCGAGGGGCCGCTGTCGGTCGAGCTCGACGGCGTCCGGTTCGGCTACTCGCGCAAGGAGCCCGTCCTCGACGGGGTGTCGCTGACGGTCGCGCCGGGGGAGACGCTCGCGCTGGTCGGCACGGCCGGGTCCGGCAAGTCGACGGTCGCACTGCTGCTGCCGCGGTTCTACGACCCGCAGGACGGGGAGCTGCGCCTGGGCGGCGTCCCGCTGCCCGACCTGCGCCTGGTCGACCTGCGCCGCGAGCTCGGGGTGGTGTTCGAGGAGGCGTTCCTGTTCTCCGACACCGTCCGCGCCAACATCGCCTACGGCAGCCCGGACGCCTCCGACGCCGAGGTGCGCGCCGCCGCCCGCGCCGCCCAGGTCGACGAGTTCGTCGACCGCCTCCCCGACGGCTACGACACGATGGTCGGCGAGCGCGGCCTGACGCTCTCGGGCGGGCAGCGCCAGCGCATCGCCCTGGCCCGCGCGGTGCTCACCGACCCCCGGGTCCTGGTGCTCGACGACGCCACCTCGGCCGTCGACAGCGCCACCGAGGCCGCCATCCACGACACCCTCCGCACGCTCACGGCGGGGCGCACGACGCTGCTCGTCGCGCACCGCCGCTCCACGCTCGCGCTCGCCGACCGGGTGGCCGTGCTCGACGCCGGGAAGCTCGTCGACGTCGGCACCGAGGCGGAGCTGACGGCGCGCTGCCCGCTGTTCCGCGAGCTGCTCGCCGTCGAGGACGCGCCGTCGCCCGCCGCCACCACGGCCGGGCCCGGCGGCGTCACCCCCGAGCTGTGGCCCGAGCCCGCGGCCGCCACGGCGTCGGACGGGGCGCTGCGCGCGGCCGCGGCGTCGGCGGGCACCGGGACGGGTCGGGCGTCGGGCGTCGGGGGGCCGTCGGCGATGGCCGGGGCGCTGCCCATGACGCCCGCGCTCGCCGCGGCCGTCGACGCGCTCCCGCCCGCCCGCGAGACCCCCCGCCTGGGCGACGAGGAGCCCACCGCCCCCGACCCCGGCTTCCGGCTCGTCAAGCTGCTGCGGCCGGTGCGCTGGCTGCTCGCGCTGACGATCGTGCTGGTGTCGCTCGACGCGCTCACCACGCTCGCCTTCCCGACCGTCGCCCGGCTCGCCGTCGACGGCGGCATCACCGCCGGCTCGCCCAGCACGCTGCTCACCGCCACGCTGCTCGGGCTGGGCGTCGTCGCGCTGGGGTGGTTCGTCGTCGCCGCGCAGACCGTCGTCACGTCGCGGGCCGGGGAGAGCCTGCTCTACCTGCTGCGCGTGCGCAGCTACGCCCATCTGCAGCGGCTCGGGCTCGACTACTACGAGCGCGAGCTGTCCGGCCGGATCATGACGCGGATGACGACCGACGTCGACGCGCTCTCGACGTTCCTGCAGACCGGGCTCGCGCAGGCCGTCGTCAGCCTGCTCACCGTCGTCGGGGTGGCGGTGGCGCTGCTGGTCACCGACGCGTCGCTGGCGCTCGTCGCACTGGCGGTGCTGCCGGTGCTGGTCGTGGCCACCGTGGTGTTCCGGCGGCTGTCGTCGCGGGCGTACGCGGAGGCGCGGGAGAAGGTCGGCGCCGTCAACGCCGACATGCAGGAGAACGTCTCCGGCGTCCGGATCGCGCAGGCCTACGTCCGCGAGGAGCGCAGCGCCGCCGCCTTCTCCGACCGCAGCGACGCCTACCGCCGCAGCCGCATGCGGGCCCAGCGCTACATCGCGACGTACTTCCCGTTCGTCGCGCTGCTCTCGGACGTCTCGCAGGTGGCGGTGCTCGGCGTCGGCGCAGCCCGGGTCGCGGCCGGCGACCTCACCCCCGGCGTGCTCACCGCGTTCCTGCTCTACCTCGGCCTGTTCTTCTCCCCGGTGCAGCAGCTCTCGCAGGTGTTCGACGCCTACCAGCAGGCGCGCGTCGGCCTCAGCCGGATCTCCGACCTGCTGCGCACGCCCACCTCCGTGCAGCCCGTGCCCGACGGCGAGCCCACCCCGGTGCCCGATCGGCTGCGCGGCGAGGTCGAGCTGCGCGAGGTCTGCTTCGCCTACCCCGGCGCACCCGGCCCGGCCCTGGACCACGTGTCGCTGCGGGTCGCCCCGGGGGAGACGGTGGCGCTGGTCGGGGCGACCGGCGCGGGGAAGTCGACGCTGGTGAAGCTGCTCGCGCGGTTCTACGACGCCGGGTCGGGGGCCGTCCTCGTCGACGGGGTCGACGTGCGGCGCTTCGCCCTCGCCGACTACCGGCACCGGCTGGGGATCGTCCCGCAGGAGCCGCACCTGTTCACCGGCGACGTGGCCGCCAACATCGCCTACGGCCGCCCCTCGGCGACGCCCGCCGAGATCGAGGCGGCGGCCCGCGCGGTCGGGGCGCTCGACCTCGTCCGCACGCTGCCCGGCGGGTTCCGGCACCCGGTCGGCGAGCGCGGGCAGGGCCTGTCGGCGGGGCAGCGCCAGCTCATCGCGCTGGCCCGGGCCGAGCTGGTCGACCCCGACATCCTGCTGTTCGACGAGGCCACCGCCGCGCTCGATCCCGCCACCGAGGCCGCGGTCCTCGCGGCGGGCGATCGCGTGGTCTCCCGCCGCACCGCCTTCGTGGTCGCCCACCGCCTCGCCACGGCCGCCCGGTCGGACCGGATCGTGGTGCTGGAGGGGGGCCGGATCGTGGAGGAGGGCCCGCACGCGGTGCTGGTGGCGGCCGGCGGCCCCTACGCCCGGCTGTGGAGGGCGGGGGAGCTGGAGCCGGCAGCCTGACCCCCGCCGAGTCCGCCGCTGCCCGGCGAGTTTGCCGCTCAAGCCCCGCGAGTTCGCCGCCGCCGCCCGGCGAGTTCGCCGCTGAAGCCCCGCGAGTTTGCCGCTGAAGCCCCGCGAGTCGGGCTCTCGTTGCGACCGTGTCGGGCTCTCGTTGCGGGTGGTGCCGGCAGAGCTCGCGATCCGTGATCGCCGGGAGAGTGACGTGACGGTCGCAGAGAGGGCCGTGAGTGCGCACTTCCGGTGATCATTGCCCGGCAGGGGATCTGCGTTCCGCAGAACGCGCGGCAGCAGCGACCACGCGCCCGTCGCCGGACCGCTAACTGCGCGGCTCCCGGCGGTCTGCGCACGGCCCGGCACGCGCAGGACGCGTGAAGGTGCGCAGCTCGGGGGTGACGCGCCGGGTGCGGGGCCGGATCCGCACCGCTGGTGACGGTCTCGGCGGGGAGCCGTTCCGGGCCCCGTGATCGTCGGGAGTGCGTCGTGGCGGTCGTCGGGAGGGCCGTGACGGCTCACTCCCGGCGATCACGAGCATCGTGAGGCGGCAGGCGCAGCCGAAGAGACGGCGCCCGTCCGCGAAGGCGCCACCACGTCCGCACCACCGCCCCGACACACTCGCCACGAGACCCCGACTCGCGGGCTTCTTTTGGCCGTAGTCCGACGCCGCGCCGAGTCCTGCCCGATTCCGGGCAGGGATTTGGCGTTCCGCCGGTTCTCCGGCAGCATCCTCCGGGTGCCCGGTCCGTACGACGATCTCGTCGACCACCTCGTGCGCAGCTCCCCGCTGAGCGCGAGCGAGGCCGAGCGGGTGGTGGCCGAGGTGCTGAGCTACTTCGCGGAGCCGGTGCAGGACTACGTCCGCCGCCGCCACGCCGAGCTCAGGAACCGCGGCTGGCACAACGACCGGATCTTCGCGGCGCTCGGCCCCGAGCTGGCGACGCGGCGGGTGTCCCCGCCCGCGCTGTCGGCCCGGCAGCTGCGCCGCCTCGTCTACGGCTGACGCCGGAACAACGACCCTGGGAGAACCTCCATGTGCGGAATCGTCGGCTACGTCGGCCCGCAGGACGCGGCACCGATCCTCCTCGAGGGTCTGGGCCGGCTCGAGTACCGCGGCTACGACTCCGCGGGCGTCGCGGTGATGACGAAGGCCGGGCTGAAGGTGCGCAAGGTCAGCGGCCGGGTCTCGGCGCTGGCCGCCGACCTGCCCGCGCGCTTCAAGGGCGCCCCCGGCATCGGCCACACCCGCTGGGCCACCCACGGAGGCCCGACGCCGGAGAACGCCCACCCGCACACCGACTCCGCCGGCCGGATCGCGGTGGTGCACAACGGCATCATCGAGAACGCCGAGGAGCTGCGCGCGAAGCTGACGGCCGACGGCGTCGAGTTCGTCAGCCAGACCGACACCGAGTGCGTCGCGCACCTCGTCGCCGCCGCCTTCTCCGCGGGCGCGACCGACCTCGAGCAGGCCGTGCGCTGGGCGCTGCGCCAGGTCGTCGGCGCCTACGGCCTGGCCGTCGTCGACGCCGAGCACCCGGACCGCGTCGTCGTCGCCCGCAACGGCAGCCCGGTGCTGCTGGGCGTCGGCGAGAAGGAGATGTTCGTGGCGTCCGACGTCGCCGCGCTCGTCGGCTACACCCGCCAGGTCGTCTACCTCGACGACGGCGAGCTCGCCTCGCTCACCGCGGGCGGCTACCGCACCTTCACCCTCGACGACACCTCCACGGCGAAGAGCCCGTCGACGATCGACTGGGACGTCGTCGGCGCCGAGATCGGCGACCACGCCCACTTCCTGATCAAGGAGATCGAGGAGCAGCCGACGACGATCACGCGCGCGCTGGCCGGGCGCCTCGACGAGCGCTTCTCGACCGCGCACCTGGGCGGGCTCAACCTCAGCGTCCGCGAGGCGCGCGAGTTCCGCCGCGTCAAGATCCTGGGCTGCGGCAGCGCCTGCTACGCGGGTGACCTCGGCGCGCAGCTCATCGAGGACCTCGCCCGGCTCCCCGCCACGAGCGAGGCGGCCAGCGAGTTCCGCTACCGCAACCCGGTGGTCGAGCCCGACACGCTCTACGTCGCGGTCAGCCAGTCCGGCGAGACCGTCGACACGCTCGCCGCGGTGCAGGAGCTGCAGCGCAAGGGCGGGCGCGTCATCGGGATCGTCAACGTGGTCGGATCGACGATCGCGCGGCAGGTGGACGGCGGCATCTACATCCACGCCGGCGCGGAGATGTCGGTGGCGGCGACCAAGTCGTTCACCTCGACCGTGACGGCGTTCGCGCTGCTGGCCCTGCACCTGGGCCGGATCCGGGACCTCTCGCCCACCGACGGCACCCGCATCCTCGAAGGCCTCAAGCGGCTGCCCGAGCAGGTGCGCGAGATCCTCACGCTCTCCGACGAGATCGCCGAGGTGGCGCGGGAGATCGCGCCCAGCCCCAGCATGATGTTCGTGGGCCGCCGCCGCGGCTGGCCGGTGGCCCGCGAGGGCGCGCAGAAGCTCAAGGAGATCTCCTACATCCACGCCGAGGCGTACCCGTCGGCCGAGCTCAAGCACGGCCCGCTGGCGCTGATCAGCCCGGAGATGCCGACGGTCGCGATCGTCCCCGACGACGACCTGCTCGACAAGAACACCTCGACGCTGTCGGAGATCAAGGCCCGCAGCGGCCCGGTGATCGCGCTCGCGCACCGCAAGCTGCCCGTCGAGCTGGCCGACCGCACGATCGTCATCCCGCGCAACGAGCCGGAGCTCGACCCGATCCTGCTCTCGATCCCGCTGCAGTTCCTGGCCTACCACGCCGCCGTGGCCCTGGAGCGCGACGTCGACAAGCCGCGCAACCTGGCCAAGAGCGTCACGGTCGAGTAGCGAGCCGGGCCGTCCCGGGGCCGGTGAGGTCCCGGGCGGCCGCGGCGGTGCGCCCGCTCATCAGGAGCAGCAGGGCGACGGTCGAGCCCCGGACCTCCTCGCCCTCGCCCGCGGCGAACGGGCCGTCGGTGGCCACGAGCCGCAGCCCGCGCAGCCGGCGCCGCGCGTGGAAGGGCCACCCCATGTCCCACACGCGCTGCGCCGCGGCCTGCGCGCCGTCGGCGGGCGGGTCGTGGTGCAGGCCCAGCGGGACCGCGACGTCCTGGACGTGCGTGATGACGTCCATCAGCAGGTTCCGGTACGACGTGACGAACGGCAGCCTGCGGCTCTCCGCGTGCATCCGCAGCTCCTCGACGAGCCGCGCGGGCGGCCGCGCGGCGTGGGCGACGGAGAGGTCGTGGTTGAGGCGGTCGAAGTCGCCGCGGGCCCGCACCGCGCCGACGAGCATCGCACCGGTGCTCGGGTGCTGCGGCGTCAGCGCGACGTGCGCGGCCACGTCGCGCACCCGCCAGCCGTCGCACAGCGTCGGGCCCTCCCACTCCTGCGGCGTGAGACCGTCGAGCAGATCGGCCAGTGCCCGGCGTTCCGCGGCGATCACCCGCCAGCTCGCGTCCTCGTCCACGTCACCTATCCTTTCGTCAGAGAGGCTGACCAATCTTGTCAGATTCTCTGACCAGTGTCGAGAGGGGACGCGTGAACACCGGGCTGCTGCTGTTCCTGCCCTACCGCGCGATGGAGCAGCGCGTGATGGCCGCCGTCGCCGCCGCGGGCTTCGACGACGTGACGCTCGCGCAGGCCCGGGTCGTCCAGCGCATCGCGCCGGGCGGGAGCCGGCTCACCGACCTCGCCGAGCAGGCGCAGATCACCAAGCAGTCGGCCGGGTTCCTCGTCGACCAGCTCGAGGGCGCCGGCTACGTCGAGCGGGTGCCCGACCCCACCGACGGCCGCGCGCGGCTCGTGCGGATCGCGGCCCGCGGGGAGCGCGTGCTGCCGGTTGCCGCGGCCGCCGTGGCCGAGGTGGAGGCCGAGTGGGCGGCGCACCTCGGGCCGCGCGCCATGCGCGAACTGCGGGCGGCGCTGGAGCGGCTGCGCGAGATCGCCGACCCGTACGCGGGCCCGCGCTGACTAGCCGTCGGCGAGCAGCCGCTCCCGGCGGGTGACGATGCCGGGGCGGCGGCGGTCCTGCTCGGGCAGCCGCTCCACCAGCAGGTCGTGCACCTCCAGGTCGTCGCGGCCCAGCGGGTGGGCGGCGAACGTGACGAGCAGGTCGAGGTCGTCGGCGTCGAGGACGGCGCGGCGCAACCCGGCCTCGATCTGGTCGCGCAGCTCGCGGATCTCCGGGGCGTCCGAGCGCGGCAGCAGCGGCCCGGCGCACGCCTGCAGCGCGTCGGCGGCCCGGCCCTCGCGCAGGGCCGTGCGGACGGCCTCGAAGTCGCTGTCGACGACGGCGTCGAGGCGGTAGGGCCGGGTGCGCAGGACGTCGGCACCGATCAGCCCGCGCAGGCGCAGGATCTCGCCGCGGACGGTGGTGGGGTTGCCGTCGTCGCCGTAGAGCAGCAGCGCCAGGCGCTCGGCGGTGAGGCCGCCGGGGTGCAGCGCGAGCGCGGTGAGGATCTCGGCCGGGCGCAGCGTGACCTGCACCGGCTTGCCGTTGAGCACGACCCGCGGGCCGGACTCCCCGGTGAACCGCAGCGACAGCGCGCTGCGCTTCGCGGCGCGCACGGCGGCGCGCGGTGTGCGCAGCAGGTAGCCCTCGGCGAGCGGCTCGACCTCCATCTCGCGGCCGTCCTCGAGCAGCACGCGGCCCGACCCCGGGGGCAGCGCGACGCGCTCGGGCCAGGTGCCGTAGGGCTCGCCGGCGATGATCCGGCCGGTCGGGGTGACGAGCGCGCCCTGCCCGCGCAGGCTCGTGAGGTGGGGCATGTTGCGCACGCGCAGCCGCTCGTCGGCGATGGCGAGGCGCACGCGCAGCTGGTTCTCGGCGAGCTGCGCGGTGGCCGAGACGAGCTGCACCATCGCCGGGTGCACCGTGTGCAACGGGCCGCTGATGTCGATCGCGCCGAGGATCGCGCCGGTGTCGGGGTCGTGGACGGGCGCGGCGGCGCAGGTCCAGGCGTGGAACGCGCGCACGAGGTGCTCGGCGGAGTGGATCTGCACGGGGGCGTCGATGGCCAGCGTGGTGCCCATCGCGTTGGTGCCGATCGCGTCCTCGGACATCCGGAAGCCGGGGGACAGGCCGGTGTCGTCGGCGATGTGCAGCAGGCGGGCCGCGCCCTCGCGCCAGAGGATGGTGCCGTCGGCGTCGGTGACGAGCATGACGTGCATGGCCTCGTCGGCGATGCTCACGAGCGTGCTGCGCAGCAGCGGCAGGACCTCGTTGAGCGGGTGGGTGTCGCGCAGGTCGGGCAGGTCGTCCTCGGCCAGCACCGCCCGCGGCATCTGCCGCTCGGGGTCGACCTGCGCGGCGAGGCTGCGCTGCCAGCTCGCGGACACCAGCGACCGCGGCGCCTCCGCACCCGTGCCGCCGGACATCGCCGAGTCGTAGATGCCGGTCAGCGCGCGGGCGTGCTCCACCGGATCGGGCACGGGCAGGCCTTGCGTACCGCGCGTCGTCATGTGTGCTCCGAGCGTCGTCGCTCCAGGACTTGCCCCGGCGACATCATCGCCCAGGCCTCCGAACGGGGCAAGCGGGCCCTCCTTGCGCGTGCAACGTCGAGGCAACGTGGCGGTACCTAGGGTCCGGGACCAGTGACGCGTGACACGCCCGACGGCCCCAAGGAGGTTCGCCCGTGACGACCGAAGCCGTGCTCGAACCGGACGTGGCCCTGCTCGACCGCGCGATGACCGGCATCGCCCCCCCGACGGCGCGCCGGACCGCCCGCCTGCTGCTCGTCGACTCCGAGGCCATCGTCCGCTTCGGGCTGCGGCAGCTCGTCGCCCCCGACCCCGAGCTCGCCGTCGTCGGCGAGGCCGCCTCCCCGCGCGACGCGCTCGTGGTCGCCGACCGCTGCCCGCCCGACCTGGTGATCCTCGACGTCGACCTGGGTCGCGGCGACTCGGCGGGCGTCGACCTCGCCCGGATGCTGCTCGAGCGCCACCGCGGCGCCCGGATCCTCGTGCTGACGGGCAACCGCGACCGCGAGGTCATGATGCGGACGGTGCGCCTCGGCGTGCACGGCTACCTCCGCAAGGGCGCCGAGACCGCCGACATCCTCCGCGCGATCCACGCGCTGCTGCGCGGCGAGAGCGTCTTCGACTCCCGCCCCCGCGGCGCCGAGGCCTCCGTCGACGTCGTGCGCGACGACGACCGCCCCGCCGTCCGCCAGCTCGGCGGCGCGATGCTCACCGACCGCGAGAACCAGGTGCTGCGCCTGCTCGCCGTCGGCATGTCCAACCGCGAGATCGGCGCCCGGCTGCTGATCAGCGAGGCCACCGTCAAGTTCCACGTGCGCAACCTGCGCGACAAGCTCGAGGTCCGCCGCCGCACCGAGATCGTCTACACCGCCACCCGGCAGGGCATCGTCTGAGGCCGCTCCGTGATCTTCCCGACCTAGCCTGACCGCATGGAGCTGGTGCCGGCGGTGCTGGCGAGCGGGTGGGCGAGCGGGGTCAACGCCTACCTCTGCGTGGTCGTGCTCGGCGTGCTGGGCCGCTTCGGCGGGATCGAGGCGGTGCCCGAGGCGCTGACCCGCACCGACGTGCTGGTCGTCGCCGCGGTGCTCTACCTGCTGGAGTTCGTCACCGACAAGATCCCCTACGTCGACTCGCTGTGGGACGCGGTGTCCACCGCGATCCGCCCGACGGCGGGCGCGGTGATCGGGCTGCTGCTGGCCGGCGACGCGACCTCGCTGGAGCAGGCGGTGCTGGCCGCGAGCGGCGGGGCGGCCGCGCTGGTGAGCCACCTCGTCAAGGGCGGTCTGCGGCTGATCGTCAACACCTCGCCCGAGCCCGTCACGAACATCGGCGTGAGCCTGGGGGAGGACGTCGCCGTGGCCGGGGTGGCGACGCTCGTCGTCGTCGCGCCGGTGGTGGCGTTCGGAATCGCCGCGGTCCTGCTGGTGGTCGGCGTCATCCTGCTGGTGGTGCTGTGGCGCAACGTCCGCCGCGGGTACCGCCGCTACCGCGCGTGGCGGGAGCGGCGGACCGGCAGCTACTACCCGAAGAACACCTCGGCCTCGGCGTAGAGCGCCGGGTCGACGACCTTGAGCTCCTTGGTGGCCTCCGACAGCGGCACCATCGTGATGTCGGTGCCGCGCAGCGCCGTCATCTGCCCCCACTGCCCGGCGTGCACGGCGTCGATCGCGTGCAGGCCGAAGCGGGTGGCGAGCCAGCGGTCGCGGGCGGTCGGCGTGCCGCCGCGCTGCACGTGCCCGAGCACCGTGGTGCGGGCCTCCTTGCCGGTGCGCGACTCGATCTCCTTGGCCAGCCAGTCGCCGATCCCGCCGAGGCGGACGTGGCCGAACGCGTCCTTCTCCCCGTTCAGCAGCGACTCGTCGCGGTCCTTGGGCATGGCGCCCTCGGACACGACGATGATCGGCGCGTAGTCGAGGCGGAACCGCGACTCGACCCAGCGGCAGACCTGCTCGATGTCGAACCGCACCTCGGGGATGAGGATGATGTTGGCCCCGCCGGCCATGCCCGCGTGCAGCGCGATCCAGCCGGCGTGGCGCCCCATCACCTCGACGATGAGCGCGCGGTGGTGGCTCTCCGCGGTGGTGTGCAGCCGGTCGATGGCCTCGGTCGCGATGTTGACCGCGGTGTCGAAGCCGAACGTGTAGTCGGTGCCGGACAGGTCGTTGTCGATCGTCTTCGGCACCCCGATGACGTTGACGCCGATCTCGTGCAGCTTCGTCGCGACGCCGAGGGTGTCCTCCCCGCCGATCGCGATGAGCGCGTCGACGCCCAGGTTCTGCAGGTTCGTGCGGATCTTCTGGACGCCGTCCTCGACCGCGAAGGGGTTGGTCCGCGACGACCCCAGGATCGTGCCGCCGCGCGGCAGCAGCCCGCGCACGGCGGGGATGTCGAGGGGCTTGGTGAGCGCCTCCAGCGGACCGCGCCAGCCGTCGCGGAAGCCGAGGAACGAGTAGCCGTACTCGGGGACGCCCTTGCGGACGATCGCCCGGATGACCGCGTTCAGTCCGGGGCAGTCGCCGCCACCGGTGAGCACGCCGACGCGCATGTGAGGGGCCTCTCCATCGATGCAGAAGTGGACACACGCTAGCGCCGTGCGCGCAGGGGCGTCCGGTCGGCCCCGTACCGTGGACGGGTGCTCGCCCCGACCGACCTGCGGGCCGACTGCGCGCGCTGCGCCGGCCTCTGCTGCGTCCTCCCCGCGTTCGCCGCGTCGGCCGACTTCGCCCTCGACAAGCCCGCCGGCACGCCGTGCCCGAACCTGCGCCCCGACCACGGCTGCGGCATCCACTCCTCGCTGCGCGAGCGCGGCTTCCCCGGTTGCACCGTCTACGACTGCTTCGGCGCGGGCCAGCGGGTCGTCCAGCTGACCTTCGGCGGGCGGCTCGACGCCCGGGTCGGCGCGGTGTTCCCGGTGGTGCGGGTGCTGCACGAGCTCCTGGCCTACGTGACCGAGGCGCTCGAGCGCGGCAGCAGCCACGACGCCGCCGTCCGCCGCGCCCGCGACGAGACGCTGCGCTTGGCCGACGGCACCCCCGACGCGCTCGCCGCGCTCGACCCCTCGGCGCACCGGGCGGAGGTGGCGGCGCTGCTGCGCGCGGTGAGCGCGGAGGTCCGCGACCCGGCCGGGCCGGACCTCGCCGGCGCCGACCTCGTCGGCGCACGGAAGCGCGACCTGCGCCGCGCCTGCCTGCGCGGGGCCGTCCTGCTGGGCGCGGACCTGCGCGGGGCGGACCTGCGCGGAGCCGACCTCCTGGGCGCCGACCTCCGCGGTGCCGACCTCTCGGGCGCCGACCTCACCGGCGTCCTGTTCGGCGTCCAGTCCCAGCTCGACGCGGCCCGCGGCGACGCCGCGACCACGCTGCCGGCCGGGCGCGACCGGCCCGGGCACTGGGCGGCCTAGTCACGCCTGCCCGTCGACCAGCCCGTACGCGATCGCCTCGGGTGTGGTGAACCAGCGCCGCGCGGCGGTGTCGGCGGTGATCCGGTCGGCCCCCTGGCCGGTGCGCGCGGCGAGCAGCGCGACGACGTCGGCCCGCTGCCCGGGTGCGAGCACGGCCATCCCGAACGGCTCCGCGGGCGTCAGCAGGGTGAGGCGGGCGTGCGCGGTGGCCGTCCGCTTCCCGGGAGCGCCGCTCGCCGCGACCAGCAGCCCGACCCCGGCCGCGGCGCCGACGACGCACGTCGCGACGTCGGGGCCGATCAGCTCCATCGTGTCGACGACGGCGAGCGCGGCCCCGGCCGGACCGCCCGTGCAGGACACCGTCAGCACGACGTCGTGGCGCGCGTCGCGGGCGGCGAGCAGGCGCAGGCGGGCGCAGACCCGCTGCGCGGCGTCGTCGTCGAGGACGCCGCCGACGTGCACGACCCGGACGTCGAGCAGATGGTCGAGGACCGGGTCGGCGCCGGCGACGAGCACCGTCGACGAGGCGGAGGCGGTGGGGTGGGACGGCTGTGGTGCGGGCAGCGGGGGGACGGGCAGGGGAGGGACGGGCAGGGGCGGGACGGGCTGCGGGGGCACGGTGACTCCTCGGGTGTCGTCGGTGGCCCGACGCTAGGACCGCCGGCGCGGCCTGCGGGCCGTGTTCGCCGGGGGCCCGCGTTTGCGCCCTGGGCGAACGGGGCACGTGTCGGCCGTGGAACCCCTCGACGACGACCACGCCCGTCCCGCCGGCGCCTCCGACGACCTCGTGTCCGCGGTCGGCGCGCTCTCCGAGGCGCTGGAGCGCATCGAGCGCGCCCGCGGCGCCCTCTACGAGTTCCACCAGCTCATGGGCGGCGCCGACGCCATGCTCGACGACGTGACCGAGGGCCTGCGCGCCGAGGGGCACGCCGACCTCGCCGAGCGCATCGAGACCGAGCTCGTCGGGCGCAACGTGCTCGCCGGGCGCTGGACGTTCCAGATCGTCGAGGAGTTCGACGACGGCTACTACGCGACCTGGCGCGAGCTGGAGCGCACCGTCCGCGAGAAGACGATGGACGGGCGCCGCCACGTCCTCGAGGCCGAGATGAAGCAGCGCCGCCGCACCGCGGGACGCCCCGGTCACGAGGCGACGCCCGGGAGCTGAGCGAGCAGGAGCGCCGACGAGCAGGGGCGCCTACGAGCAGGCGGCGGCGAGCGGGCCGCCCGACCCGCCTCCGCGCTCGAACGACACGTGCACGTGGTCGTAGTGGTTCTCCGTGGCGCCGCCGCGGTCGGACATCGGCTCCCAGCCGTCGCCGTAGTTGACGCGCTGGCGCCAGATCACGTAGCTGATGCCCAGCTCGTCCTGGTTGGCCAGGGCGCAGTCGGCGATCCGGTCGCCGCGCTCGCGGTCGGTCATGAAGTCGATGGCCAGGCCGCGGGGGTGGTCGGAGACGCGGGCGCGCCCGGCGACGCCGATCAGCGCGGGCTGGTCGTAGAGGCAGGAGATGAAGCGGGCGGCGTCGCGGACGAAGCCCTTGACGGAGCCGAGGCCGCGCAGGGGCACGTCGCACTGCGCGGCGGCCTCGCGCGCCAGGCGCTGCTCCTCCAGCGCGCGGGCGGCGTCGGCGAGCCCGGCCGCCTTGAGCAGCGACTCGGCGTCGGCCTGCGGCGGGAGCACGTCGGTCTGCCCCGGGACGGGGAGGATGCTGGCGGCGAGCAGCCGGCCGTCGACGGGCGCGGACAAGGCCTGCACCGGCGAGGGGGCCGCGCTCTCCGGCGTGTCGGCGGCGGCCTCGGCCTCGGCGGCCAGGGCGAGCGTGGTGGAGCCGGCGGGGTCCGCGGCGGGCAGCGCCGGCACGAGCGGTGCGGCCACCGACAGCAGGCCGGCGGTGGCCGCGGCGGCCACCAGCCCGTTGCGGACGGCCGGGGCGGAGTGGCGGGGGCCCGCCGGGCGACCGGCGGGGGCCGTGGGGCGGGCGGGATCGGCGAACTCGCGCGGCGGTGCGGCGAACTCGCGCGGGGGTGCGGCGAACTCGCGGGGAGGTGCGGCGAACTCGCGCGGGGGTGCGGCGAACTCGCGGGGATCGGCGAACGCGTGCGCGGCGTGCGGGTCGTGCGGGTCGTGCGCGAGTGCGGCGGGCCGTTCGAGCAGGGCGACGCCACCGCCGTCCCGCGCAGGGGCGGGCGGCGCGTCGGCGCGACGCGGCCACGCACCGGGGATCGCGGTCGGGGGAGCGGACCGCGGGTGCGCGTGCCGGCCGGCGGGGGAGCGGTGCCGGGACACGTCTACCTCTTCGTCGGGCCGTCGGGCGTCCGGTTCGGGGACCGGCCGGAGCGGGGACTCCGGTGCCGTGCGGGCTCTTCCGCCGGGAACGATAGCGAATCGGTCACGGATCGGAGTCAATTGTCACCGAAAGTGAGGTGGGCGTGTCGCGGACCGCGACGAGTGGCGCTCAGCACCCGGTGAGCTCGCCGCCGCCCGCGGACTCGAACGAGATGTGCACGTGGTCGAAGTGGTTGGCCGTGGCGCCGCCGCGGTCCTCCATCGGCTCCCAGCCGCTCCCGTGGTTGATCCGCTGCTCCCAGATGACGTAGCTGATGCCCAGCGCGTCCTGGTTGCGCAGCGCGCACGCGGCGAGCTGGTCGCCGGTGGCGCGGTCGACCATGAAGTCGATGGCCTTGCCCGACGGGTGGTCGGACGTGCCGGCGCGGCCTGCGACCCCGTGCATGGTGGGCTCGCCGAACAGGCAGCCCAGGAACTCCGCGGCCTCGCGGACGTAGTCCTGGACGGCGCCGAGCTGGCCGGTGTCCAGGCCGCAGTCGGCGCCGACGGAGGCGCGACGCTCGGCCTCGGCGGCCGCGGCGGCGGCCTCCTCGGCCTCCTCGCGGGCGCGCTCCTCGGCGGCGACGCGCTCCTCCTCGGCCCGGACGAGCCGCTCCTCGGCCATCTGCACGGCCTTCACGAGCGGCGACGGGTCGTCGAGGACGTCGGGGTCGGGCGCGACGGGCTCGACCGACGAGCGGAGCAGCACGTCCGCGACGTCCCCCTGCGCGGGCAGGTCCTGCGCGGGGAGCTGGGCGAGCGCCGCGACGTCGGCGACCTGCGGCGCGGCCGCCGGGGCCGCGGCCCCCATCAGCGACAGCGCGCCACCGGCGACGGCGACGACGGCGGCACCCCGGCGCACCGGGGTGGACGCGAGCGGCCCGGGGAACGCGGGCGCGAGCGAGGGGGTGGAGACGGACGCCGTCCGGCGCAGGGAGGGGGTTCCGGTGGCCCGGCGCGGTGCCGGGAACGGACTGCCCTCGTGCGCGCGGCGGCCTCGGGGGGAGCGATGCCGAGCCACGACCAACCTTCCGGGACGACGGCGCGGCTGGACATCCGGTTCGGGGGAGCCGGTCGGGTGGGGAGTCCCGTGTCCAGTTCGTGACCGTGCCGTCACTGACCCGGGACCGAACCTAGGCAACCTCCGGCCGTCCCGCTCTCTCGGACGCGCCCCGCTACGACGACCGTGACGCAGCGTGCGACGAACGGCGCCCCACTGCTCCACTCGGAACAGGGAAGGCCCTCTCACTGCTCCCGCAGACGCACCACCCGGTCGCCGAGGGGCTGCAGGTCGCGGGAGTCGCCCTCGGGGAACAGCTCCCGGAACCCCTGCACGGTCGACGCCGCCACCGCGGCCGGCGTCCGCAGCACCAGCCACGACACGCCCTCGGTGTTCGGCCGGGTCGTGAGCGAGCCGGGGTAGCGCAGCGTCGACAGGTCGGCGGGCAGGGCGCCCGCGAGGTCGAGCCCGCCGACGGTCTCCTCCTCGCCGCACTCGTCGGGCAGCTCGCCGAGCACGGTGTCCTGCAGCGTGCCGCCCGGCCCGTCGTCGGTGAGGAACAGCCCGATCACGAGCGTCTCGCCGGCCGGGCCGCGGTGCACGAAGTGCTGCTCCACCGGGAAACGCCGCCCGTCGAGGGTGTGCTCGGAGGCGGTGTGGAAGTGGAACTGCACGAGCTCGTACCGGACGTCGCCGAGCAGGACCGCGGCCGTGCCCGGGGGCACCTCCGCCTCGACGGTCTCCTCGCGCCCGCGGGTGGTGCAGCCGGTGGGGTCCTCGGGGTCGCGGCTGACGTAGCGGACGCGGACCTCGACGTCGCCCGGGTAGTCCAGGACGAGCTCGGGGAGGTCGGGCGCGGGCTGCGCCGTGGCGGTGTCGAGCGCGATCGGGCTCTGCTGCGCGCCCGGCGCGGCGGGCGGAGGGGACGTCGCCGCGGGGGTGCCCGTCGCCGGCGGGGCCGAGGTCGCGCCGGCGGCGCCGCACGAGGTCAGGACGAGCGTCGCGGCGGCCGCGGGGACGGCGGCGAGGAAGGTGCGGCGGGTGGGCACGGCGGCGGGCTCCGTTCGGGCGGTTCACTCGTTCCGGTGTCGGAACCTATCGGGCGGAGGCGGTCGTTGCCACTGCTCACTACCTCCGTCGACCCGGCGTTCGCCCACGGTCGAGCCGGTCCGGACCCGGATCGGTGACCCGGTTCCGCGACCTGATCGACAGGTGTAGGGTTGCGGTGTTCGTCCGTCGGTTTCGGTGTTCGTGTGATGCACGCCCGCAGGAACAAGTTGGCGCACGACGGTCCGGTCCACAGAGGCCCGGGTGGTCGTTCGTCAGGGTCGGTCGGCCGGGTGGCTGCGCAGTGCGGCCCCCACCACCATCTGCTAGGAGCTCATCGCATGGCGCAGGGAACTGTGAAGTGGTTCAACGGGGAGAAGGGCTTCGGCTTCATCTCCGTCGACGGGGGCGGCGCTGACGTCTTCGTGCACTACTCCGAGATCGACGCGAGCGGCTTCCGCTCGCTCGACGAGGGGCAGCGCGTGGAGTTCGAGGTCGGCCAGGGCGCCAAGGGCCCCCAGGCCACCGGCGTGCGCGTCGTCGCCTGATCCACAGCTCGTCACAGGAGCCCGTCACCCCCTCGGGGGTGGCGGGCTCCTGTCGTTCGCGGGGCGTGCGGGTCAGTCGGCGACGGGGTCGTCGAGCAGGTACCAGGGCACCATGTTGATCGCGCCGTTGAGGCCGGGCATGGGCACGCCCTGCGCGGTGAGGTCGCGCTCGTCGTCGCGCGCCACCACCATCCACCTCCCGGCGGTGTCCCGGCTCAGCTCCAGCTCCACGGTCTGGTCCTCGCCGTCGGCCCGCGAGCGGAAGATCCGGCAGCGGGAGGCGATCTCCCAGAGCTGGGCGTCCACGAGGAACGGCACCTTCTCCAGGATCGGCAGTACGTCGTCCATGGGCGGCAACCTAGCGAAGCGCGGCCGCCCGTGGTGTCTCACAACGGGACCGGGGTCCCGCCGCTAGAAGTTGCCGCGGCGGGCCTGCTCGCGCTCGATCGCCTCGAACAGCGCCTGGAAGTTGCCCGCGCCGAAGCCCAGCGAGCCGTGCCGCTCGATCAGCTCGAAGAAGACCGTCGGCCGGTCGCCCAGGGGCCTGGTGAAGATCTGCAGCAGGTAGCCGTCCTCGTCGCGGTCGACCAGGATGCCGCGGCTCGCGAGCTCCTCGATCGGCACGCGGACGTGGCCGATGCGGGCCCGCAGCTCCGGGTCCGAGTAGTAGGATTCCGGGGTGGCGAGGAACTCGACGCCGCGGGCGCGCAGCGCGTCGACCGTCGCCAGGATGTCGCTGGTGGCCAGCGCGAGGTGCTGCGCGCCGGGGCCGCCGTAGAACTCCAGGTACTCGTCGATCTGCGAGCGCTTCTTCGCGATCGCCGGCTCGTTGAGCGGGAACTTCACGCGGTGGTTGCCGCTGGCCACGACCTTGCTCATCAGCGCGGAGTACTCCGTGGCGATGTCCTCGCCGACGAACTCCGCCATGTTCGTGAAGCCCATGACGCGGTTGTAGAACGACACCCACTCGTCCATGCGGCCGAGCTCGACGTTGCCGACGACGTGGTCGAGCGCCTCGAACAGGCGGGGTCCGGCCGTGACACCGGTGCGGGCGACGTAGCCGGGCAGGTACGGGCCGGTGTAGCGGGAGCGGTCGACGAGCGTGTGGCGCGTGTCGCCGTAGGCCGCGATGGCGGCGGTGCGCACGGTGCCGTGCTCGTCGGACACGTCGTGCGGCTCCACGAGCACCGTCGCCCCCTGGCTGCGGGCGTGGGCGACGCAGCGGTCGACGTCGGGCACCTCGAGCGCGATGTCGACGATGCCGTCGCCGTGGCGGCGGTGGTGGTCGAGCAGCTCGGAGGCCGGGTCGACGCCGCCCTGGACGACGAACCGCACGGCGCCCGACCGCAGGACGTAGGCGTGGTGGTCGCGGTTGCCGGTCTCCGGGCCGGAGTAGGCGACCAGCTCCATGCCCCACACCGCCTGGTAGACCAGCGCTGCCTGCGTGGCGTTGCCGACGGCCCACACGACGGCGTCCCAGCCGGTCACGGGGAACGGGTCGGTGGTCGGGTCGTGGTCGACGAGCCCGACGAGCCGCCGCAGCTGCTCCAGGTCGAGCTCCGCCAGGCGTTCCTGGCTGGTCAGGGTCGCGTCGAGGCTCATGGGCACCATGACAGCCCCTCGGACGGGCACTGCGCAACAGCCCCTCTCCGAGCTGCTCGCAGTGGACAGATCAACCCCTCGGACCCCTGTACAGCTGTACAGTCCGCCCATGTTGGACGCCCTCGACGTCGACCTGCTCCGCGCGCTGCACGACAGCCCCCGCGCGGGGGTGCTGGAGCTGTCACGCACGCTCGGAGTGGCCCGCGGCACGGTGCAGTCGCGGCTCGACCGCCTCGAGCGCGACGGCGTGGTCACCGGCTACGGACCCGACGTCGACGTCACCGCGGCCGGGTTCCCGGTGCAGGCCTTCGTGACGCTGGAGATCGCGCAGGGGGCGCTCGACGACGTCACCGCCGAGCTCACGGCCCTGCCCGCGGTGCTGGAGGCCTACGCCACGACCGGCGCGTCGGACGTGCTGTGCCGGCTCGGTGCGGCGTCGCACGAGGACCTGCAGGAGACCCTGCTGCTGCTCAACCGGTCGGGCACGGTGGCCCGGTCGACGAGCGTGGTCATCCTGTCGACGGTGGTGGAGCGGCGGACCCTCCCGCTGCTGGAGCGGCGCACCCGTCCCGGCCCGTCCCGGGCGCCGGCGTACCGGAGGTCGTGAGGGCGGTCGGGTCCGTGCTGCGGGCGGGGCTGCTGTCGAGGCTGCGGGCGGGGCTGCCGGCGGGGCTGCTGTGCAGTCGCACCTCGCCCCGGTCGTCGTCCGGGTCGTCCCGGTCGTCGTCGCGGTCGTCGCTCAGGTCGCGGTCCTCGTCGGCCTCCTCCTCGTCGAAGCCCCGCTCGTCGACCTCCTCGTCGATCGCCGCCACGGCCTCCTCGATCTCCTCGACCTCCTCGTCCGTCGTCGCCGTCACCGGCGGGGCGTAGGGGCGGGGGCGGGTGGACGAGGGGGCCGTCGTCGGGGTGGATGTCGGGGCGGATGTCGGAGGTGTGGTGAGCGTGGTGGCCGGTGGGGTCGTACGGGGGGCGCTGCGGCGATCGCGGGCGGCGTGGGCGTGGGTGGCGGGGTCGGGGTCGTGGGCGGCGTGGTCGTGGTCGGGGTCGTGAGCGGTGGGGTGGTGGTCGCCGGGGCCGGTGCGGGCGGCCGCTCCGGCTCCCGCGCCACCGGCGCCCGAACCGGCCGCGGTTCGGCGGGCCGCGCGGCCACCGCCTGCACCGGCGCCTCCCGCTGCTCGTCGTCGTCGGCGGTGACGGGTCGTGGTGCGGCGGGCGGTGGTGCGGCGGGGGTGCGGCGACGGCGGAGGTCGCGGCGGGCGTCACGGAGGTGCTGGTCCGGCTCGGGGTCGTCGTCCGCTCCGCTGCCGTCCGCTCCGGCACTGCGCTCGCGCCGGGCAGGGGGACGCCGCGGGGCTCGGTGGCGTCGTCGACCGCGATCCCGATCCCGACGGCCGCACCGCACACGAGCAGGCCGCCCGCCACCATCACTGCGGGCCTGCCGGCCGTCCGGGGGCCGGTGCCCACGAGGTGGGTGACCGGGCGGCGGTCCGGTGCGGGCCGGTGTCTCCCCATGCCGTCCGGTTACCCGCTGTGGCCGTTCCTGAACGGGTTCACCCGGACGGTGGATCAAGGCGCGACGCGGACCGGGCCGGGACGTAGGTTGTGCGCGACACGCCCCGGCGTACCAGGAGGGCCAGTGGCCACACCTCGCCACGCGGCGGACGCGACGCGGCCCACCGGCCGCACGCTGCCCGTCGAGCAGAACGGCATCAACGTCATCGTCGACGACGAGCGCAAGGGCGTCCCGCGCCAGCTGTTCTGGCCCTGGTTCAGCGCCAACATCTCGGTCCTCGGCATCAGCTACGGCGCCTTCACCCTCGCGTTCGGCATCTCGTTCTGGCAGGCCGCGATCGCGGGCGTGTTCGGGGTGCTGTTCTCGTTCCTGCTGTGCGGGTTCGTCGCGGTCGCGGGCAAGCGCGGGTCGGCGCCGACGATGGTGCTGTCACGGGCGGCGTTCGGCGTGCGCGGCAACCGGCTGCCGTCGGCGATCTCGTGGCTGCTGACCGTCGGCTGGGAGACCGTCCTGACGATCACCGCCACCCTCGCCACGGCCACGGTGTTCGAGCGCCTCGGAGCGGGCGGGGGCACCGGCACGCTCGTCGTCGCGCTGATCGTGGTGGCGGGCTTGGTCGTCGGCGCGGGGGTGCTCGGGTTCGACGTGATCATGCGGGTGTCGTCGGTGATCACGGTCGTCGCGGCGGTGCTGACGGTCGTCTACCTGGTGCTGGTCGCCGGCACGATCGACCTGGGCGCGGTCACCGCGCTGCCCTCGGGCTCCACGGCCGCCGTCGTCGGGGCCGTGGTGTTCCTCATGACCGGCTTCGGGCTGGGCTGGGTCAACGTCGCCGCCGACTACTCGCGGTACCTGCCGCGCTCCTCGTCGAGCCGCGGGGTCGTCGGATGGACGGTGTTCGGCGCGTCCGTCGGGCCGGTGGTCCTGCTGCTGTTCGGGCTGCTGCTGGCCGGCTCGTCGGCGGAGCTCAGCGAGAACATCGCCTCCGACCCGGTCGGCGCCCTGGCCGCCGCGCTGCCGACGTGGTTCCTGGTGCCGTTCGCGCTGGTCGCGGTGCTCGGCCTGGTGGGCGGGGCGGTGCTCGACATCTACTCGTCGGGGCTCGCGCTGATGGCCACCGGCCTCCAGGTCACGCGGCCGACGGCCGCGCTGATCGACGGCGTGATCATGGTGCTGGGCACCGTCTACGTCGTGTTCGTGGCGGGCGACTTCCTCGTGCAGTTCCAGGGCTTCCTCATCACGCTCGGCGTGCCGGTCGCGGCCTGGTGCGGGATCGTGCTGGCCGACATCCTGCTGCGCCGCGGCGACTACGCCGAGGACGACCTCTACCGCCCGTCGGGCCGCTACGGCGACGTCCAGTGGTTCCCGATCGCGGTCATCGCGGTCGCGACGGCGCTGGGCTGGGGGCTGGTGACGAACGCGAGCGCCGAGTGGCTGACGTGGCAGGGCTACCTGCTCGGGCCGATCGGCGGGCGCGAGGGCGACTGGGCCTACGCCAACCTCGGCGTGCTCCTGGCGCTGGTGATCGGCTTCGTGGCGGCGTACGTCGAGTCGCGGGGGCGGGTGGCGGCGCAGGAGGTGCCTCCCGCAATGCGGCTGCGCCCGGGCGACGGGTCCGCCTAAGCTCGGATCACGGTGGCGCCGTCCGGCCGCCGGAACCGGGGGGAAGAAGAATGTCCGGCACGAACGTCGGTCTCGAGAAGCCGGCGGCGCCGGTCACGCGCGTGGGTCTCGCGATCGGACTGCTCGTCGGGTCCGCCTTCGTCATGATCCTCAACGAGACGATCATGAGCGTCGCCCTGCCCGTGCTGATCACCGACCTGGGGATCAGCCCGAGCACGGCGCAGTGGCTGACCAGCGGGTTCCTGCTCACGATGGCCGTGGTCATCCCGGTCACGGGGTTCCTGCTGCAGCGGTTCACGCCGCGGCAGGTGTTCGTCGCGTCGATGACGCTGTTCAGCCTCGGCACCCTGGTCGCGGGCCTCGCGCCCGGCTTCGAGGTGCTGCTGACCGGCCGGATCGTGCAGGCCGTCGGCACGGCGGTGATGGTGCCGCTGCTGTTCACGACCGTGATGACGCTCATCCCCGCGGAGCGCCGCGGATCGACGATGGGCACGATCTCGATCGTCATCGCGGTGGCTCCGGCCGTCGGTCCGACGATCTCGGGCCTGATCCTCTCCGCGCTCGACTGGCGCTGGATGTTCTGGATCGTCCTGCCGATCGCGCTGGTCGCGCTCGTCGCGGGGGCGTCGCTGCTGCAGGTGCCGGTGGAGACGCGGAAGGTCCCGCTCGACGTCCCGTCGGTGCTGATCTCCGCGATCGCGTTCAGCGGGCTCGTGTACGGCCTGAGCGCGATCGGCGAGGCCGCGCGCGGCGGGACCGCGGTGCCGCCGTGGATCCCGGTCGTCGTCGGGGCGGTGGCGATGGTCGTGTTCGTGGCGCGGCAGCGGCGCCTGCAGCGCGACGACCGCGCCCTGCTCGACCTGCGGCCCTTCGCCCACCGCTCGTTCGTCGTGTCGGTGGTGCTCGTCGTGCTCAGCATGATGGCGCTCTTCGGCGCGCTGATCCTGCTGCCGCTCTACCTGCAGGAGGTGCTCGGCACCGACCCGTTCGTCACGGGGCTGGTCGTGCTGCCCGGCGGGCTGGTGATGGGGCTGCTCGGGCCGGTCGTCGGGCGCACCTACGACCGCGTCGGCGCCCGCCCGCTCGTCATCCCCGGCGCGGTGGTGCTCAGCGCGGCGCTGTGGCTGCTCACCGCGCTCGTCGGCGGGCCGCTGTGGACCGTCGTCGCCGCGCACGTCGTGCTCAGCGCGGGCATCGCGGTGATGCTCACGCCGCTGATGACCGACGCGCTCAGCGCGCTGCCGACGTCGCTCTACTCGCACGGCAGCGCGATCATCACGACGCTGCAGCAGGTGGCGGGGGCGGCGGGCACGGCGCTGTTCGTCACGGTGATGACGCTGGCGTCGGCGTCCGGCGGGGCGATCGACGCCGCCGGCGTGCGCGTGGCGTTCCTGACGGCGGCCGTGATCTCGCTGCTCGCGATCGGGACGTCGCTGCTGGTGGCACCGCGGAAGGCCGCGGTGGCGTGACGCGCACGGTGGTGTTCGACGTCGGTGACGTGCTGGTGCCAACGCTCTCCCTGCACGCGGTCGTGGGCGAGGGGCTCGGGCTGCCGGAGGCCGAGTTCCTCTCCGGGTTCTGGTCCGGGCGCGGCGCCTACGACCTGGGCGGTGCGTCGTCGGAGTACTGGGCGGGCGTGCTGCGGGCGTGGGGCCGCGACGCCGATGCGGAGCTGATGGCCGAGCTGGAGCGCCGCGACGCCCACCGCTGGTCGGTGCTGCCCGACGAGCAGGCGGCGCTGGTGGCGGAGCGGGCGGCGGCGGGCGACCGGCTGGCGCTGCTGTCGAACGCCCCGGTGCCGCTGGCCGCCGCGGTGCGGGCGGCGGCGTGGAGCGAGCCGTTCGACGTGCTCGTGTTCTCCTGCGACCTCGGCGTGGGCAAGCCCGACCCGGCGCTGTTCGCCCGCGCGTCGGCGCTGCTCGGGCCGGGGGAGGCGGTGTTCCTCGACGACAAGGCGGAGAACGTCGAGGCGGCCCGGGTGCACGGGTGGGAGGCGCACGTGTGGGTCGGCGTGGAGGACGCTCGGGAGTGGCTCAGCCGCTGATCTCCGTCAACCGCTGACGTGGAACGTCGCGAGCCGCTCGGCCTCTGCCTCGACCTCCTCGCGCACGGCGGTCGTCAGCGGCTCGAACGGCGTGACCTCCACCCGGTCGTCGGTGCGGCGCCAGGTCCCGGCGACCCGGCCGTCGACGAGGAACGTGGGCGCCGACTGCGGCTTGCGCGTGTGGAACACGTGGTGCCGGTGCTCGGGCGGGAGCAGCTGCGCGCGGACGGCGTGGCCGAGGAGCAGCACGGCGTCCCAGGTGCCGAGGAACCGGACCGGGGCGGGGACGTCGGGGTCGGGGAGCGGGGCGTCGGGGAGGTCGACGAGGACGGCGCCGTCGGGGTCGCGGAACGTCCGGAGGGTGAGGCGGGCGAGCACGCCCTTCGTGAAGGTGATCGTCCAGCCGGCGTAGCGGGCGAGGTCACCGGGGGTGGCGGGGCCGAAGCCGCCCAGGTAGCGGCGGGCGAGGTGCTCCTCGGCCCGCTCCCGGTCGACGGGGGCGATGAGGGGTGCGGCCAGGCCGTAGACGTGGGCGCGGGGGCGGTCCCAGGTGCCGGCCGGGGGGACGCGGACGAGGTCGACCCAGAGCTGGGCGCCGGAGAAGGCCTCCTTGGGGTGGCCGGCTGCGGTGATGGCCTCGACGAGCTGGGCCTGGGTCCTGGGGCCTTCCTGGAGCGCTTCCCGGACGGTGTCCGCGACGGCGTCCATGTCGGCGTCGACCTTCGTGGTGCGGGTCCAGAGCTGCCTGCGGTGCTCCCTGACGGCTTCGGTGAGGAGGGGGTGGTCGTCGGCGGAGACCATGTGGATGGTGCAGCGCATGACCCAGCTCTGGATGATCTCCCCTCTTCCCAGGGCGTCCGTCAGGTGGTTCTTCTGGAAGATGCTCATGCGGGACCAGAGACCTACGTAGGCCGACGGGCTGTACTGGGTCTGCAGGCCTCCCACGTCTTCCACCGTTCTCCGGAGTTCGTGGTGGGTTCTGGTGAGGAGGTGCTGGCGGGTCAGCAGTGCCCTGTTGAGGTGGTGTGAGCTCAGGTGCCTGTCGGGCATGGGGGTCACCTTGGCATGTGCTGCCGCGGCGCTTCCGGTCCTCGGCGCCCTGGCGGGCGCCTGCGGTCCGGGTCGCCTTGCCCTCGAAGCCCTCGGTCCAGTGTGGATTACCGCTGGTGGAAGTGATATGATCGAACACATGTTCGACAGCGATGTGCTCGTTCTGCCCCCCGAGCAGACGCTGGGCAACACCGCGCCCTCCGGACTGTTCGGACTCGAGCTGGAGTTCGCCACCGAGTCCGTCGGCTCGCTGTCCGACGCCGAGCTGGTGGATGCCGCTGTCGGGTTCGAGCGGTTGGCTGCGTGGGCTGCTGCCCGGCAGGCCGCCGTGTTGGCCGAGTTCCAGGGACGTTCCGGGGACGGCTCTGTGCGCGCCGTCAGCGCTGCGGTTCCTCTGCGGGAGTGGGCCTCCGATGAGATCGGGATGGCGCTGACCGTGTCCCGAGGGACGGCGCAGGTGCGGTTGGCTCAGGCCCGGCGGCTCTCCGGGGTGCTGCGGCCTACCCGTGACCTGTTGGAGGGCGGGCGGCTGTGTTGGTCGCGTGCACGGCTGGTGTGCGATCGGCTCGCCCTGCTCGACGACACGCTCGCCGCCGCCGTCCAGGACCGGGTGCTGCCCGCTGCGCCCGGGCAGACCTGGGCGCAGCTCGACGCCGCCCTGCGGCGGGCGATCCTCGCCCTGGACCCGGACGGTGCCGCTGCTCGGCACCGGTCCGCTCGGGCGGAGCGGCGGGTGGACGTGTTCGCCGGCGAGGACGGGATGGCGACCCTGTGGGCCCGGCTGACCGCCCCGGACGCCGCCTCCTCGTACGCGTGGCTGACCCGGCTCGCCCGGGGTCTCGGCTCGGAGGATCCGCGGACGTTGGACCAGCGCCGCGCCGACCTGCTCGCCGCCGTCCTCACCGGACGACTCGTCCTGCGCGACCCCGCCGCCGCCGCCGCTGACACCGTCGCGGTCGTGCCGGTGACCCCGGGGAAGCCACTCATCACCGTGCTCGTCCCGCACTCCACCCTCACCGGCGCCGACGACGCCCCCTGCGAACTCGTCGGGTACGGCCCGATCCCCGCGCTACTGGCCCGGGAGGTCGCCGCCGACGCCGTGTGGCGGCGCCTGGTCAGCGACCCCCTCACCGGCACGGTGCTGGAGTACGGGCGCACCACCTACCGGCCCCCCGCCGCCCTCGCCGACCACGTCCGGGCCCGCGACATCACCTGCCGCGCACCCGGCTGCCGCCGCCCCGCCGCCACCTGCGAACTCGACCACGTCGTCCCCTGGGACCCCGACGGGACCACCGGCGAGGACAACCTCGTCGCTCTCTGCCCTGCCCACCACGACCTCAAGGAACATCCCGGCTGGCAGACCGAACTCGGGCCCGACCGCGCCCTGGAATGGACCACCCCGACCGGGCACCGCTACCGGACCGGGCGCCACGACCACCGGACGGGAGTCAGCGGGCCGGGTGGTCGGGCTCGGCCGAGAAGGCCGTGAGGAAGCGGTCGCGGAACGACTCCATCGGCCAGACCGGCGCGTCGTCGTCGGGGTGCAGGCCGGGGGTCCAGCCCCAGTCGGCGATGCGGTCGAGCACGGCCTCGTCGCGGGTGACCACCGAGATCGGGACGTCCGCGGTGTCGCCGCCGCCCGTCACGGCGGCCGAGGGCTGGTGGTCGCCGAGCACGAGCAGCACCAGGTCGTCGTCGCCGTAGGTCTGGACCCAGGACACGAGGCTGTCGAGGGAGTAGGCGACCGCGCCGCCGTACTCGGCGGGGCCCGGCGGGATGTCGGCGTAGACCGAGCCGTCGCCGACGGCGGCCCAGTCGAGGACCGGCGGGACGTAGGCCCAGGGAGCGTGGCTGGTCACCAGCGCGATCTCGGCCATCACGGGCTCGTGCGGCTCCTGGCGCTCGGCGCGCTGGAAGGCGGCGAGCGTGTACTGGTCGGGCACGGTGGCCCAGCCGTGGTCGGGGCCGCGGTAGGCGAGGGCGGGGTGGTCGAGCAGGGTGTCGTAGCCGTAGAAGGCGGCCTCCGGCCACTCGCGGGTGGTGCCGGGCATGACGCCGGCGGTGCGCCAGCCGGCGGCGCCGAAGGCGCTGGTCAGGGTCGTGCGGTCGCTGTCGACGAGTGCTGCGTAGCGGCGCTGGTCGTGGACGCGCAGGCCCGACAGGAAGGTGGCGTGGGCGAGCCAGCTGTTGCCGCCGACGACGGGCGAGGTGAGGAAGCCCGAGCGGGAGGCGAAGCCGGCGGCGTCGAGTTCCGCGGTGCCGGCGGCGAGGCGGGGGGCGACGAGGGGGAGGGCGTCGCGGCCGTAGCTCTCGACGAACGCGACGACGACGTCCTTGCCGGCGAGCGCGGAGAGGAGGCCGTCGGTGTCGCGGTGGGCGTCGACGGCGAGCTCGGCGGCGAAGGCCTCGGCGTCGGCGAGGCCGTCGCGGATCTGCACGGCGTGGTCGCGGACCAGCAGCGCCGCACCGGCCGAGGCGACGGGCGCGCCGAGCAGGGCGCACGCCAGCCAGACCGGGGTGAGGGCGGCGAGCGTGCGGGCGGTGGTGCGGCGGTGGGCGACGGCGAGCCCGGCGAGGTGCCGGACCGAGAGCGTGACGCCGACGAGGACGGCGAGCGCGACGAGCACCGCACCGAGCACGGCGGCAGTGGCGGCGAGCGGACCGGCCGAGCCCGCGACGAACTCGACGCCGGCGCTCACGGAGGCGGCGTCGAGGAGCGGGTCGAACGGGCGGGCCAGCACGGAGCGGAACGCGGCGTCGAGGACGGCGACGACGCCGACGGCCCCCAGCACCAGGCCCAGGACGGTGGCGGCCTGGCGGACGGCGCGGGCGGGGAGCAGGAGCAGCAGCGCGGCGCCGAGCAGGCCCTCGACGGACAGGGCGAGCAGGCCCAGCGGCTCGGCCGGCACCACGAGGGCGGCGAGGACGACCAGCGCGGCGACGACGGTCCGCAGGGAGGACACGGGCAGCGCTCTCACCGGGAACGCCGGAGCCACAGCACGCTCTGCCCGAACGACCACACCAGCAGCACCAGCGCGAGGCCGACGAGCCACCCCGGCGCCCCCGCGACGGCGGCGACCAGCACGATCCCCTGCAGCGCGGCCACGGCCTTCGCCGACCACCGCACCGGGAGCGGGCCGTGCAGCCACGGCAGCGCGCGGGCCGCGGCGACGAACGCGTAGCGCATCAGCCCGATCGCGAGCACCCACGGCCCGAGCAGCGTCGCCACGTGCGCGCTGAGCACGAGCAGCAGGACCGCGTCGACCTCCATGTCGAACCGGGCCCCCAGCGCCGAGGCGGTGCCGGTGCGGCGCGCGACCCGGCCGTCGACGGCGTCGAGCACCAGCGCCACCGACGCCAGGACGACGATCGGGACCGCCCCCGACCGGTCGACGACCAGCGCCGCGACCCCGCCGACCAGCGCCGCACGGGCGAGCGTGACGAGGTCGGCCGGACCGAGGGCGTCGGTGCCCGCGCGCCGGGCGGCGCCGTCGAGCAGGAGCCACAACCCGGCGGCGAACACGGTGCCGGCGGCCCAGCCGAGCGCGCCGAGGCCGACCGCCGCGGTGAGGGCGGCGAGCAGCACGACCTGGAACACGGCCGCGCAGGCCTGCTGCGTGGTCTGCCGCGTTACGGTCGTCATGGGGCGTGTGTACACCCCAGGGACACGGCCCGGACGCCGTCGCGGTTCAGGGAGGTTCGACGTGGATCACCGCGCGCGGGCGTTCTGGTCGTCGGGCACCGGCCACGGCGAGATCCGCGACGAGGTGCTGCCCGACCCGGGCCCCGGCGACGTGGTGGTCCGCGCGCTCGTGTCCGGCGTCAGCCGCGGCACCGAGCTGCTGGTGTTCCGCGGCGGCGTGCCGGAGAGCCAGCACGGCGCGATGCGGGCGCCGTTCCAGGCCGGCGACTTCCCCGGGCCGGTCAAGTACGGCTACCTCGCCGTCGGGGTCGTCGAGCACGGTCCGGAAGCGCTGCGCGGTCGCACCGTCTTCGCCCTGCACCCGCACCAGACCCGCTGGGTGGTGCCGGCCGGGGCGGTCACGGTGGTGCCCGACGACGTGCCGGCGTCGCGGGCGGTGCTGGCGGGCACCGTGGAGACCGCCGTCAACGCGCTGTGGGACGCGGCGCCGCTGGTCGGCGACCGGATCGCCGTCGTCGGGGCCGGGATGGTCGGCTGCTGCGTCGCGGCGGTGCTCGCCGGGTTCCCGGGGGTGCGCGTGGAGCTCGTCGACGTCGACCCGGCGCGCGCGGCCGTCGCGCAGGCGCTGGGCGTGCCGTTCGCGCACCCCGCCGACGCGGCCGGCGACTGCGACCTCGTCGTCCACGCGAGCGCCACCGGCGCCGGCCTCGCGCGGAGCCTCGAGCTGCTCGCCGTCGAGGGGGAGGTGCTGGAGCTGAGCTGGTACGGCGACCGGGACGTCACGGTGCCGCTGGGCGCCGGCTTCCACAGCCGGCGCCTCGCGATCCGCAGCACGCAGGTCGGGATGGTCGCGCCCGCGCGCCGCGGCCGCCGCAGCTTCGCCGACCGGGTCGCCCTCGCGCTGCGCCTGCTGGCCGATCCGCGCTACGACGCGCTGGTCACCGACGCCGTCCCGTTCGAGGATCTGCCTGCGCTGATGCCGCGTCTCGCGGCCGGTGAACCGTTCGCGCCCTGCGTCCGTGTCACCTACGGCTGAGTCATCAGCTGCACGGGAAGGGGCATCCGCTTGTTCAGCATCACGGTCCGCGACCACATGATGGTCGCGCACAGCTTCCGCGGCGAGGTCTTCGGACCGGCGCAGCGGTTGCACGGGGCGACGTTCGTCGTCGACGCCGCGTTCCGCCGGCCCGACCTCGACGCGGACGGCATCGTCGTCGACATCGGCCTGGCCGGCACCGAGCTCAAGGGCGTGCTGGCCGACCTCACGTACCGCAACCTCGACGACGACCCGGCCTTCGCGGGCGTCAACACGTCCACGGAGTTCCTGGCGAAGGTCGTCGCCGACCGCCTGGCCGACCGGGTGCACGCCGGCGCGCTCGGCGAGGGCGCGCGCGGGCTGGCCGGGATCACGGTCACCCTGCACGAGTCGCACGTCGCCTGGGCGTCCTACGAGCGTGCGCTGTGAGCGCGGGCGCCGGGCGCACCGTGCACGTCGTCGTCCCCGCCGACGTCGACGACGCGAGCCGCCCCAGCGGCGGCAACACCTACGACCGCCGGGTCGTGGCCGGGATGCGCGCGGCCGGCTGGACCGTGCGCCAGGTCCCGGTGGCCGGGCGCTGGCCGCGGCCCTCGGTGCCCGACCGAGGCGCGCTGCAGCGCGCCCTCGCCGGCCTGCCCGCGGGCTCGACCGTCCTGGTCGACGGCCTCGTGGCCTGCGGCGTCCCCGACGTGCTGGTGCCGCAGTCGCGGCGCCTCGAGGTCGTCGTGCTCGTGCACCTGCCGCTGGGCGACGAGGTGGGCGCCGCCGACCTCGCGCACCGCGAGCGCGAGGTGCTGCACGCCGCGGCCGCCGTCGTCGCCACCAGCCCGTGGACGGCGCAGCGGCTGCGCACCCAGCACGACCTGCCGCACGTCGAGGTCGTCACCCCGGGCGTGGACCCGGCGCCGCTCGCACCCGGCACCGACGGCGCGAGCCGGCTGCTCTGCGTCGGGTCGGTGACCCAGACGAAGGGCCAGGACCTGCTCGTCGACGCCCTCGCCGACGTCGCCGACCGCCACTGGACCTGCGACCTCGTCGGCCCGCTCGGGCGCGCGCCCGTCCACGTCGCCGACGTGCAGGCGCTGATCACCGCGCACGGGCTCGACAGCCGCATCCGGATGCCCGGGGCGCTGGTCGGTGCGCCGCTGGCCGCCGCGTTCGCCGCCGCCGACCTGCTGGTGCTGCCCTCGCGGGCCGAGGCCTACGGGATGGTCGTGACCGAGGCGCTGGCCCGCGGCATCCCGGTGCTGGCGGCCGACGTCGGCGGGGTGCGGTCGGCGCTGGGCGGCACCGGCCTGCTCGTGCCGCCCGCCGAGGTGCCCGCGCTGGCGATGGCGCTCGCGCGCTGGTTCGACCTCCCGGACCTGCGCGCCGAGCTTCGCGCCGGCGCCCGCGCGCGCCGCGGCGAGCTGACCGGGTGGGAGGTGACCTCGCGGTGCCTGATCTCCGTGCTCGAGAAGGCCGGGACGCCCGTCTGAGCGTCGTCGGCTCGCCGGTGTGCACGCCCGACTGGCTGGCCCTGCGTGAGCCCGCCGACGCCGCGGCGCGCTCGGCCGAGCTGGCCGCGCTCACCGCTCGGCGCGCTCCCGCCGTGGTCCGCGACCTGGGCTGCGGCTCCGGCTCGATGGTGCGCTGGCTCGCCCCGCGGCTCTCGCCGGGCGGAACAGCGTCGCCGGCGCGGTGGGTCCTGCACGACCGCGACCCCGTCCTGCTCGACCGGGCCCTCGCGGACCTCCCGCCGGGCGTCGACGCGCAGGCGAGCCGGGGCGACCTGACGGCCCTGCGCGCCGCCGACCTCGCCGGGACCTCCCTGGTCACCGCGTCGGCGCTGCTCGACCTGCTCACCGCCGAGGAGGTCGACGCGCTGGCCGCCGCCTGCGCCGGGGCGGGCTGCGCGGCGCTGCTGGCGCTGTCGGTCAGCGGGGAGGTCGCGATCTCCCCGGCCGACCCGCTCGACGCCGTGCTCGCCGCCGCGTTCGACGCCCACCAGCGCCGCACCGTCGACGGCAGGCGGCTGCTCGGACCCGACGCCGGGCGCGTCGCCGCGGAGGCGTTCGCGCGCCACGGCATGGCCGTCGAGACCCGGCCCAGCCCGTGGCGGCTCGGGGCGGGGGAGACCGCGCTGGCCGAGGAGTGGCTGCGCGGCTGGGTCGCCGCGGCGGTCGAGCAGCGGCCCGACCTGGACCGGGAGGCGGGCGGCTACCTGCGCCGCCGGCTCGTCGCCGCGGCCGCCGGGGTGCTGCGGGTGACGGTCGGGCACGTGGACCTGCTGGCGGTGCCGCGATGAGGGCCCCGCTGTGAAGGCGCTGGCCGGGGCGGCCGTGCTCGTCGCGCTCGCGGTGTGGGTCGGCACCGACGCCGTGCTCGACGGGCTCGCCGCGATCGACGCCGCCGCGGTGCTCGCCGCGCTCGCCGTCGGCCTGCTCACGACGCTGTGCGCCGCCGGCCGCTGGTGCCTCGTCGCGCGCGGGCTGGGGGTGGCGCTGCCGTTCGGCACGGCCGTCGCCGACACCTACCGGGCCTCGTTCCTCAACTCCGTCCTGCCCGCGGGCGTGCTCGGCGACGTCCACCGGGCGGTGCGTCACGGCCGTGACGACGGGCGCGGGCTGCGCGCGGTCGTGCTGGAGCGGACGGCCGGGCAGGTGGTGGTCGTCGTCGCGGGGCTGGCGGTGCTGCTCGCCCGGCCGGTGCTGCTCGGCGGGCTGCTGCCGGCGCTGGGCCTCGGGCTGGCGCTGCTCGGGACCGTCGGCCTCGTCGCGCGGCGCGTGCCGCGGCTGCGGGCGCTGCTGGGCGCGGCGGCGTCCGACGTGCGGGTGCTCGCGCGGCGCACCGGCCCCGCCGTCGTCGCCCTCTCCCTGACGGCGCTGGCCGGGTACCTCGCCCTGTTCGTCGTGGCCGCGCGGGCCGCGGGCGCCACCGCGCCGGTGGCGGAGCTGCTGCCGCTGCTGGTGCTGTCGCTGCTCGCGATGGTGCTGCCGCTCAACGTCGGCGGGTGGGGGCCGCGCGAGGCGGTCGGCGCGGTCGCGTTCTCCGCGGCCGGGCTGGGTGCGGCGCAGGGGCTCACCGCGGCCGTCGTCTACGGGGTGCTGGGCATGATCGCCTGCCTGCCCGGGCTCGCGGTGGTGCTGCTCGCCCGGGCGCCGCGCCCCACGGCGGTGCCGGAGCCGGTCCCGTGCTGATCCTCGTGCGCCACGGCCAGACCGACGCCAACGCGCGCGGCCTGCTCTGCGGGCACGTCGACCACCCGCTCACCGACCTCGGCCGCCGCCAGGCCCGTGCGCTGGCCGCGGCGCTGCCCCGGCCCGCGCGGATCGTGACGAGCCCGCTCGGCCGGGCCCGGCAGACCGCCGCCGTGCTCGCGGGCGACCGGCCCGTCGAGGTGGACGAGCGCTGGATCGAGATGGACTACGGCCGCCTCGACGGCGTCGTCCCCACCGACGTCGACGGCGGCACCTGGACGCGCTGGCACACCGACCCCGACTTCGCGCCCCCGGGCGGGGAGTCGCTGGCCGCGGTCGGGAAGCGGGTGCGGGAGGCGTGCCTCGACCTCGCCGACGACGCCGCCCGAGGGGACGTCGTGGTCGTCAGCCACGTCTCGCCCATCAAGGCGGCGGTGGCGTGGGCGCTCGGCGTGGGGGACACCGCGGTGTGGCGGCTGTTCCTGGGCGACGCCGCCGTGTGCCGGATCGACACGAGCGCGCCGGTCCCCGTGCTGCGCTGCTTCAGCTCGCCCGCCTGACGGTCAGCGGAGCCGCGCGTACACGTCCCCGGACCGGCCGAGCGGGCGGTACCGGTCGAGCAGCGCGCGCAGGCCGTCGGCGTCGAGCCAGGCGTCGGAGGCGAACCGCAGGGTCTCCACCGGCGAGTAGTTGTAGGCGTAGTCGCCCAGGCCGTCGACGAGGTCGAGCGCGGCCAGCGCGGCGTCGTGCGCGGGCGGCAGGTACTCGAACGACAGCGCGCGCACCGGGCGGCTCAGGCCGCGCAGCACGTCGAGCTCGAACCCCTCGACGTCGATCTTGCAGAACGCGGGCTCGCCGTGCTCGGCCACCAGCGCGTCCAGCGTCGTCACCGGGACCTCGACGGACCGGTCCCAGCGCACCCGGGAGAACCCGGCGTCGCGCCCGACGGTGCCGACCCAGTCCGGCGACATCGACGAGACCGTCGGCGTCGCGCTGGACAGCCCGAGCCGCGCGGTGCCCGGCGCCGCACCCACCGCGACCGGCGCGATCGTCACGCCCGGGTCGCGGCGGAAGAGCAGGCGCAGCACGCGCAGGCAGTCGGGCTGCGGCTCGATCGCGACGACGTGCGCCCCGAGCTTCCGCCACGCCCGCACGCGGCTGCCGACGTGCGCGCCGACGTCGAAGGCGACGTCGCCGGGGCCCAGGAACCGCCCGTAGAACGCGACCATCCGCCGGTGCCGCCCCGGGATGCCGTGGTACATCGCGAGCGAGCGGACGATGCCGCGCAGGCGCGCGAGGGCCGCGTCAGCCAACGACGTCACCCCACACGGCCGCCGCACCGCTGTGCCCGGCCAGGGACACCATGACGAGCGCGACGAGACCCGCCAGCGCCGCCAGCACCCCGACGACCCGCGCCGCCCGCTCCCGCCCCCGCCACGCCAGCCCGACCGCCGCGACGGCCAGCAGCGCGAACGGCCAGGCGGCGAACACCGTGAACGTGCCCAGGCGCTCGTGCTGGTCGATCACCGGCTGGAAGCCCGGGGTGATCTCGATGGCGGCCTCCAGCTGCTCGCCCGCGAGCCGCGCCAGCACCGCCGACACGGCCCCGCCCAGTGCGGCGATGGCGACGAGCGGGCCGTACGGGCGGGCCCACGACGGGCGCACGGCGACCGCCACCGACCCCGCGGTCGCGAGCGGCAGGAGGACGACGACGGCGTGGACGAGGAGCGGGTGGGCGGGCACGCCCAGGACGGTGAGCACCGCGGCAGTGTGGTGGACGCGCGGAACATCGTCCACGATCGGTGCGTTCGTCCTTGAGCAACGACCTTTTGGAGGTTCGCACCATGACCGACACGGCCATCCTCGCGGGCGGGTGCTTCTGGGGTGCCCAGGAGCTGCTGCGCAAGCGTCCCGGCATCGTCTCGACCCGCGTCGGCTACTCCGGCGGCGACACCCCGAACGCGACCTACCGCAACCACGGCGACCACGCCGAGGCCGTCGAGGTCGTCTACGACCCCGACGTCATCTCCTACCGCGAGATCCTGGAGTTCTTCTTCCAGATCCACGACCCGTCGACGAAGGACCGCCAGGGCAACGACGTCGGCCGCAGCTACCGCTCGGCGATCTACTACACGAGCGACGAGCAGAAGCGGGTCGCCCTGGACACGATCGCCGACGTCGACGCCTCGGGCATCTGGCCCGGCCGCGTCACCACCGACGTCGCCCCCGCCGGCCCGTTCTGGGAGGCGGAGGAGGAGCACCAGGACTACCTGCAGAAGTACCCCTACGGCTACACCTGCCACTTCGTGCGGCCCGACTGGGTGCTGCCCCGCCGCGAGGCGACGGCCCGCTGACGGTCAGCAGCCGGCGCGGACCTCCCCGACGGGCGTCGTCACGCTCACGCACCGCGGCGCGCTCCACTGCGCCACCGGTGCGCTGACGGCGGCCACGGGGAGGCTCGCGCCGCCGACCGTGCCGGGCACGGTGACCACGACGCAGCCGGCCGGTGCGCTGGCCGACCCGACGCTGACCTGCACGCCCGGCACGGTCACGTCGACGCACCGGCCCGGCGCGCTGCTGCCGGCCACCGGGACGCTCGACGCCTGAACCGGCGTGGTCTCGTGGCCGACCAGCGACAGCGCGGTGGTGGCGCCGCCGGAGGTGGCCAGCACGGCGCCGACGGTGAGCACCAGCGCGCTCTCGGCAAGGGTCCTGCGAGCGGTCTTCACGGTTCCTCCGAGGGGTGTGGGGGTTGGGTGACGGCGCAGACCACCAGGAGCAGCGGCAGCACCGGGACGTGCCAGAGGAAGTCGGCGGTGCTGTGCACCGCGAAGGCGGCGACGAGCGCGAGCACGGGCGGCCCGGCGGCGCTGCGCCACCGGCGGGCTGCGCCGACCGCGAGGGCGCCCAGGGCCGCCACGGCGAGGGCGAGCCCGACCACGCCGGTCTCGGCCGCGGTCTGCAGGTACTCGTCGTGCGTGTACTGCGCCTGCACCAGCGTCCCGGTGTGGTCGACGTAGACCAGGTCGAGCCGTCCGGGGCCGGTGCCGGTGAGCGGTGAGGCCAGGAACTGCGCGGTCGTGACGCGGCGCAGGTCGTCGCGCTCGGCGGAGGTCGCCGACAGCCGGGTCGACGCGATCCCCGCGAGGGTGCTCGCCGGCACGGCGAGCGCGACGGCGGCGGCTACGGCGACCAGCAGGACCGCCATCGCGCGCCGGCGCAGGAACAGGATGCCCGTCCCGCACGCGAGACCGGCCAGCGCGGCCAGGGGCTGCGGCGCGGCGTCGGCGGGGAGAGCGGGCAGGAGCCCGGCGGCGGCGACCGCCACGGCCGGCGGCACCCGCCACAGCGGGCGCAGCCGGGCCCGGTGCGGGCCGGACGCGAGGAGCACCAGCACCCCGACGCCGAGCGTCACCAGCCCGGCCCGGCTCATCGTGGCCACCAGCCCGAGCAGCAGCACCGACACCGTGAGGAGCGTGGTCCGGCGGCGCGCGGGCAGGACGGTGACGGCGAGCAGCAGGGCCGCCACGAGGAAGGCCGCCGCCGCGTTGGCGTAGGTCAGCGTCGAGGACGCCCGCCACAGGCCCGACGACACCAGCGCCAGCGGCTCGACGTGCAGGGCGACACCGGCCCAGCCCGTCCCTGCGACGACGACCCCGCAGGCCAGGACCACGGCGTGCAGGACCCGGCGGCCGGTGGCGTCGAGGGCGGACGCGGTCCAGGCCGCCGCGGCGAGGCCGCAGAGCAGCGCCGCGGCGGGCACCCCGTCCACGACGTCGCCGTGCAGCAGGGCGAGCCCGACCGACCAGACGGCGAGGCCCAGCAGCGCCGCCACGCAGACCGCGACCGGCCGCGGCACCTCGCGCCGGACCCGGGCGCGCGCCACCGCTGCCACCGCGACCAGCAGCAGGA
This sequence comes from Pseudonocardia broussonetiae, assembly GCF_013155125.1. Taxonomy (NCBI): domain Bacteria; kingdom Bacillati; phylum Actinomycetota; class Actinomycetes; order Pseudonocardiales; family Pseudonocardiaceae; genus Pseudonocardia; species Pseudonocardia broussonetiae. The sequence goes on from NZ_CP053564.1 coordinate 2,824,240, forward strand.
CCGTCACGGCGTCGCCGGTGGGGAAGCCGCCGCGGCTGAGGACGCCGAACACGAGCGCGCTGCCCAGCCCGAGGACGAGCAGCCGGTCGCGCTGCGTCGTCCGGTTGCGCTGCGTCGTCGTCGTGACGTCCGTCGTGGTCATCGCTGCACCCCCCTGCCGGCGGCGCCAGTCTGCGACGGCGGCGGGGAGCGGGCGAGCGACCGCACCCGAACGTGTGGCGGCGCAAGGGGGAGGGCGGTGGACAACGGGTGACATCGCCGGGCGGCGGGCCGGGTTCCGCCCCTGCAGGCGGTCAGCGAGGGGTCATCGGCGGTGGCGGGCCGCTACCGTCCGTGACGGACGAGCGGGTGCCGCGCCGGCCGCGGACCCGCCCTCACCGGGTGGTCAGGTGCCGGGGGCGATGAAGAACTCGAGCGCGATGTTGTCGGGGTCGCGGAACGAGATGCCGCTGCCGTAGCTCGCCTTCTTGATGCCGCCGTGCTCGATGCCCAGCGCCGTCAGGCGGGCGGCCCACTGCTCCAGGGCGACGAAGCCCGGGAGGGCGAAGCCGATGTGGTCGAGGCCGGTGCGCCGCTCGTCGGCCGGCTCGCTGCTCTCCGCGCCCATGTGCGTGTGCAGGCCGAACAGCATGCCGCCGTCGAGCGCGAAGACCGTGTGGTGGAACGTGCCCGACTCCTCGTCCTCGTCCAGGACGGGCCCGGCGCCGAAGAGGTTCGTGTACCAGGCGGTGCTGCGCTCCAGGTCGGTCACGGTGATCGCGACGTGCTGGATGCCGGGGAAGGGCGCCACGGGGGCTCCTCGTCGTTGAGGCGGATGGGGGCTGCGCCGTCAGCATGAGCGAGCCGCCGCCGCCGGGGCAACCGCGGGCGCGGCGAGCACAATCTTGATTCATTCAAGGAAGTGCGCCATAGTTCGCCGCGTGCCCACGCCGACGGAACTCGAACGCCGGCTGCGGGCGGCCGCACTGCGCGTCACGCGCCAGCGGGTGGCGGTGCTCTCCGCCGTGCACGACCATCCGCACGCCGACACCGATTCGATCATCGGGGTCGTGCGGGAGCAGCACGGTGAGGTGTCGCACCAGGCCGTCTACGACGTCCTGCGGGTCCTCACCGACGCCGGCATCGTCCGGCGCATCCAACCGCGGGGTTCCCTCGCGCGCTACGAGTCGCGGGTCGACGACAACCACCACCACGTCGTCTGCCGTTCGTGCGGGGTGATCGCCGACGTCGACTGCGCCGCCGGTGCCACCCCCTGCCTCACCGCGTCCGACGACCACGGCTTCGAGATCGACGAGGCCGAGGTCGTCTACTGGGGCCTGTGCCCCGGCTGCTCCACGTCCCACCACCTTGATCAGGGAGAGAAGCCCCGTGTCTGACGACCAGGCCCAGGCGAACGACCACGAGACGGTCGAAGCCGACATGAACACCTCCGAGGCGGGAGGGTGCCCCGTGCACTCGGGCCGCCTCGGACACCCCACCGAGGGCGCGGGCAACACCGACTGGTGGCCGAACCAGCTCAACCTGAAGATCCTGCGCAAGCACACGAAGGCGTCCGACCCGATGGACGGCGACTTCGACTACGCGGAGGCGTTCGCGAGCCTCGACCTCGACGCGCTCGCGGCCGACGTCGACGCGGTCCTCACGACCTCGCAGGACTGGTGGCCCGCCGACTTCGGCCACTACGGCGGCTTCATGATCCGCATGGCGTGGCACAGCGCGGGCACCTACCGCGTCGAGGACGGCCGCGGCGGCGCGGGCGCGGGCATGCAGCGCTTCGCCCCGCTCAACAGCTGGCCGGACAACGGGAACCTGGACAAGGCCCGCCGCCTGCTGTGGCCGGTCAAGCAGAAGTACGGCAAGAAGGTCTCGTGGGCCGACCTCATGGTCTTCACGGGCAACCGCGCCCTGGAGACGATGGGCTTCACGACCTTCGGCTTCGCCGGCGGCCGCGCCGACGTGTGGGAGCCCGACGAGGACGTCTACTGGGGCCCGGAGCGCACCTGGCTGGGCGACGAGCGCTACACCGGTGACCGCGAGCTGGAGAAGCCGCTCGGCGCCGTCCAGATGGGCCTGATCTACGTCAACCCCGAGGGCCCCAACGCCAACCCCGACCCGCTCGGCTCGGCGCGCGACATCCGCGAGACCTTCGGCCGCATGGCGATGAACGACGAGGAGACCGTCGCGCTCATCGCCGGCGGGCACACCTTCGGCAAGACCCACGGTGCCGCCGACCCCGACCAGTACGTCGGTGCCGAGCCCGAGGGCGCGCCCATCGAGCAGCAGGGCTTCGGCTGGAAGCAGGGCTTCGGCTCCGGCACCGGCCGCGACACGATCACCTCCGGCCTCGAGGTCACCTGGACCGACGAGCCCACGAAGTGGACGAACAAGTACTTCGAGAACCTGTTCGGCTACGAGTACGAGGTCACCAAGAGCCCGGCGGGTGCCTGGCAGTGGGTCGCCAAGGACGGCACCGGGGACAACAAGATCCCGGACCCGGAGACCGGCGAGCTCAACCGGCCCGTCACGATGCTGACCAGCGACCTCGCGCTGCGCGTCGACCCGGTCTACGAGGCGATCTCGCGCCGCTTCCTGGAGAACCCGGACCAGTTCGCCGACGCGTTCGCCCGCGCCTGGTACAAGCTGACCCACCGCGACATGGGCCCGAAGGAGCGCTACCTCGGCCCGCTCGTCCCCGCGGAGGACCTGCTCTGGCAGGACCCGGTGCCCGCCCGCGGCGACTACACCCTGTCCGACGAGGACGTCGCCGCGCTCAAGGCGTCGATCCTGGAGTCGGGCCTCACGGTCTCGCAGCTCGTCTCGACCGCCTGGGCCTCGGCCTCGACGTTCCGGATCAGCGACAAGCGGGGCGGCGCCAACGGCGGCCGCATCCGCCTCGAGCCGCAGAGCACCTGGGAGGTCAACGGTCCCGACGAGCTCGCGCAGGTCGTGCGGGTGCTGGAGGGCGTGCAGTCGTCCTTCGGCAAGCCGGTGTCCTTCGCCGACCTCGTCGTCCTCGGTGGCGTCGCCGCCGTCGAGAAGGCGGCCCGCGACGCCGGGCACGCCGTGACCGTCCCGTTCACCCCGGGGCGCACCGACGCCACCCAGGAGCAGACCGACGTCGAGTCGTTCTCCTACCTGGAGCCGACCTCCGACGGCTTCCGCAACTACCGCGGCAAGGGCCACCGCCTCCCGGCGGAGTACCTGCTCGTCGACCGGGCCAACCTGCTGAGCCTGACCGCGCCGGAGCTCACGGTCCTCGTCGGCGGCCTGCGGGTCCTGGGCGCCAACGCCGGCGGCTCCACGGCCGGCGTGCTCACCGACGCGCCCGGCACGCTCACCAACGACTTCTTCGTGAACCTGCTGTCGATGGACACGCAGTGGTCGTCGGTCGCCGGTGACGACGACTCGTTCGAGGCGCGCGACGCCTCGGGCGCGGTGGTCTGGACCGGCACGCGCGCCGACCTGGTCTTCGGCTCGAACTCCGAGCTGCGGGCCGTGGCCGAGGTCTACGCCAGCGACGACGCGAAGGAGAAGTTCGTCCGCGACTTCGTCGCCGCGTTCGACAAGGTCATGAACCTCGACCGCTACGACGTCGCCTGATCCCACCACCACGCGGAACCGGCCCGGCCACCTCGGCCGGGCCGGTTCCGTGCGTCCGGGGGTCTACGCGGCGGTCGGGGCGCCGGCCCGCCGCACCGCCGTCGTCCCGGTGAGCACGGACACCGCGATGAGGACCCACAGCAGGCCCCAGACGGCGAGCGCCCACAGCCCGAGGGGGGCCGGCGGGCCGCCCGACACGATGATCGCCGGCATCATCACGAGGAACACGTAGGCGCCGAGCGCGAGCACCGTCCACCGGTGCCACCCGGTCAGCAGGCCGGTGCGGAGCACCGCGATCCCGGTCAGGACCAGACCGAGCCCGGTGAGGATCGGCCCGACGGCGAACAGGGCCAAGCTGAGGTCAGGGGCGCTCAGCAGCGTCCACTCGGCCACCGCGAGCGCCAGCTGCCCCAGCACGGCCAGCCCGACGCCGACGCGCGCGAGCACCCCGGAGCCGGCCAGCCCGCTCACGGCGACGGCCAGGAGCACGGCGAGCTCGCCCAGGTGCACCACGCCGCGGGCCAGGTACGACCACGCCGGGTCGGGCATCCCGAGCAGCAGCGCGAACGCGTAGAGGGCGCCCAGGCCGGCGAGCGCGGCCCCGACCGACGCCAGGGGACGCGCGTTCACGACGACGTCCGCGAGTCGACCGGCTCGAACGCCGTGACGTCGGCCGAGGCGTCGGGGCGCACCCCGGCCCGCTCGAACGCGGGGAACAGGCGCTCGGCGGCGAACCGGTCGGCGTCGGCGCGGGAGTCCCAGACGTCGACGACGACGAGCCGCCCGTCGGCGGTCCCGACGTGGTGGCCGAGCCGCCCGGGGACGGCGCCCGGCCCCAGCTCGTGCTCGACCCGCCGGTAGTCGGCGAGCCCTTCGGGCCCGCGGGTGATGTGGACGTAGGTCATCGGGTGCTCCTGGTGCCGCGTCGGGAGGTGACGCGCAGGACGTTAGGGACGCGCGGCCGCGGGGGCGCCGGGGGAAGTACTCAACCTGCTACTCATCTCCGTGCCCTCACGCCCGCTCCCCGCGGGCGACCACCCACGCCGCGACCTGGCTGCGGTTGGCGAAGCCGAGCTTGGTGAGGATGTGCTGGACGTGGTTGCCGACCGTCCGGGTCGACAGGACGAGCGCCTCGGCGATCTCCCGGTTCGACCGGCCCAGCGCCACGAGGTCGGCGATCTCCTGCTCGCGCGGCGTCAGCGGGCCCGAGCCGCCGCCCAGCAGGGCGTCGATGCGCCGGACCCACGGCGCCATCCCCATCCGCTGCGCGTCCGGGCGCACCCGGGCCAGCAGCGCCCGGGCCGCGTCGGGCTCGCGCCGGCGCAGGCGGACCGCGGCGAGCTCGCAGGCCGCCTCCACGGCGAACCCCGGTGCACCCATCCGCTCGCTCGTGGCCAGGGCGTCGGCGAGCAGCGCGGCGGCGTCGTCGAGGTCGCCCAGTGCGGCCGCGCACCGGCCCAGGACCAGGTCGACGGGGCCGAGGTAGCTCGCGGTGCCGCCCCCGCCCACGAGGTGCCCGGACCGCCGGCCCCGCAGCGCCGCCCGGAACCAGGCGACGTCGTCGGGGAGGTCGAGCAGGACGGCGACCCCGGCGCCGACGGCCAGCGCGGGCAGGAGGAAGTAGGGCGGGACGTCCCAGGTGCGGGGCGGCCCGGTGAGCCGGTAGAGGTGCGCGGCCTCGTCGAGCCGGCCGCTCTCGGCGAGCGCGAGGGCGGGGCCGAGCCGGCCGAACAACGCCGTGCGGACGTCGCCGGGATCCACGAACGTCCCGCCGGGCGGCCCGAACGTCTCCTCGGCGTACCCGCCGTGGTGCCCGATCGCCCCGAGCAGGGACAGGCGGCTGCCCATCGCGGCCGGGTGCCCGGTACCGGCCACGGCCCGGAACGCCTCGTCGCCCAGCTCGCGGGCCCGGTCGAGCTCGCCGCGCGCCTGCGCCAGCGCCGCCCGCACGACCGAGAGGTGCCAGGCCGCGAACGGGCTGCGCTGCTGCTCCACGCACCAGGCCAGCGCGGTGGCCTCGGTCGCGACCCGCGCCAGGTCGCCGTGCTCGAAGGCCACGTCGACCGCCCACAGCCGCCCCCACATCTCGACCGCGGGCCGGCGCAGCCGCTCCCCGAGCGCGGTCATGCGGGCGGCGAGGTCGGCCCGCACGGCGGTGTGGTCGGGGCCGCTGCAGGTCAGCTGCCGGGCGCGGAGGGCGGCGACGAGCGCGTCGCCGTCGCTGCCGCCGTCGCCGCCGGCCTCGGCCAGCTCCAGGGCCCGCGCCGCCGGCTCGACGGCCGCCGCGGTGTCGCCGCCGTACACGAGCGCCTCGGCCAGGCGGGCCAGCAGCCGTGCGCGCCGTGCGGGGCCGGCGTCCGGGTCGTCGAGGGCGCGCCGGCACCAGGTGCGGACGCTGCGGTCCCAGCTGCCGTCGCCGACGGCGTCCAGCGTCAGCGCCGCCTCCGCGACGAGGTCGAGGCGCCCCGCGTCCTCGGCCAGCGCCACGGCCTCCCGGCACGCGGCCAGCGCCTCGGCGAACCGGCCGGACGCGACCTGCGCCGCGCCGAGCCCGAGGAGCAGCCCCGCCCGCTCGCCGGCGGCGAGCGCGGGCCCGCCGCAGTGCAGGGCCGAGGCCCACAGCCGCGCCGCCTCCTCGTGGGCCAGCGCGCGGGTGGCGTCCTGCGCGGCGCGGCGCGCCCACGCGACGGCGGGCTCCCGCTCCCCGGTGACCGCGACGGCGGCCCAGTGGCGGGCGATGTCGGCCGACACCCGCGACAGGCCGTCGCGGTGCAGGTCCTCCAGGGCCCGCGCCGCGCGGATGTGCAGGACGACGGCCCGCTGCAGCGGCGTCGTCGCGTCCAGCGCGGTGCGCACCAGCCCGTGGGAGAAGCGGAACCGCCCGCCTCCCGCGTCGTGCAGCAGGCCCGCGGCCAGCGCGTCGCCGACGGCCGGCAGGCACGCCGACGTCGGGAGGTCGAGCAGCCGGGCGACGACGGTCAGCTCGAACTCCTCGGCGAGCAGCGCCGCCGCGCCGAGCAGCCGCTGGGCGTCGGGCGGGAGCCGCCGCACCCGTGCCGCGACGATCTCGCCGAGGTCCGCGCGGGCGGGTGCGGTGCCCGCGGCGATGAGCCGGCCGAGCTCGCGCAGGAACAGCGGGTTGCCGCCGCTCGCGCGGGTCGCCTCGCGCACCTCGGCGTCGGCGAGGTCGCGGCCCGCCGCCGCGCGCAGGACGTCGGCGACGGCGCCGTCGTCGAGGCCGCGCAGCACCAGCCGCTCGACGTCCGGCCCGGACAGCAGGTCGGGGCCGACCCGCTCCCAGCCCGGACCGGCCTCACCGGTGCGGCGCGTCGCGCAGCAGACCGTCGCGCCGCACGCCGGATCGCGCAGCAGTGTGCGCAGGGCGAGCAGCGAGGGCTCGTCCACCCACTGCACGTCGTCGACGACGAGCAGGCAGGCGCCGTCGCCGGCCAGGGCGTCGCGCAGGTCGGCGAACAGCGCGAACCGGTCGCCGTCGGGGTCGGGCACGACCTCGGGCACGAGCTGGCGCCACAGCCAGAACGGCGGCGCGCCCTCCTCGGCGCCCTGCGCCCACCGGACGCGGACCGGCGTCGCGTCGGCGAACTCCCGCACCAGGCTGGTCTTGCCGATCCCGCCCTCGCCCTCGACCACGACGAGCCGGGGCCGGGGGAGCGCGCGCGGGTCGGCGGCACCCCGCAGCGCGGCGAGCTCCGCGTCGCGGCCGAACAGCCTCTGCGGCACGGGTGGAGCCTACGATGCGGGAGCCCCCGCGCCCCCATCCCCGGAGTCGTCATGCCCCGTCCCAGCCGCTGGCCGGAGATCCTGCACGCCGCGGGGGAGGAGTTCCGCGACCACGGCTACGAGAACGCGACGCTGGAGGGCATCGGCGCGCGCGTCGGGATCCTCAAGGGCAGCATCTACAACTACGTCGGGGGCAAGGAGGAGCTGCTCCTCGCGGTCGTCGAGCAGCCCGCCCGGGCCCTGCTGGCCGAGCTGGACCGGCTGCGCCTGGACACCGGCAGCTCGGTCGCCGTGCGGCTGCGCGAGCTGATCCGGATGCAGGTGCGGATCTTCAGCGAGTGGTACCCGGCGGCGTTCGTGTACCTGCGCCACATCGGGCACATGGAGCAGTCGCCCAAGTTCGCCGAGTTCCGGGAGATGGACGCCCGGTACATGGCCGCCGTCGAGGGGCTGCTGGCCGAGGGCGCCGCGTCGGGCGAGTTCTCGCTGCCCGCCGAGCCGCGGACCGTCGCCCGGGCGCTGGTCGGGATGCTCGACTGGATGCAGCACTGGTTCACCCCGCGCGGCGAGGCCGCCGACCTCGAGCTCGCCGACGAGGTGTTCGCGCTGGCGCTGGGCGGGCTCGTCGCGGGCGGGAGCATGCGGGCGCTGGCGCGGTCGATGCCCCCGAACGCCTGACCCCGACCCCGGGGCCCGCTCAGGCGTCGAAGCGCACCGGGAACTCCCGCAGCCCCCGCGACAGCAGCACCGGGTGCCAGCGCTGCCCGTCGCCGTCGGGACGCAGCCCGGGCAGCCGCTCCAGGGCCCGCGGGATGGCGACGGACGCCTCCAGCCGGGCCAACGGGGCGCCCAGGCAGTAGTGCAGCCCGACGCCGAACCCCAGCTGGCGGCCCTGCCGGCGGGTGACGTCGAGGTCGTCGGGGTGGTCGAAGACGGCCGGGTCGCGGTTGGCCGAGGACGGGCACAGGAACACGCGGTCGCCGCGGCGCAGCGTGCGGCCGCGCAGCTCGACGTCGGCCGCCATCAGGCGCGCCACCGTCTTGGCCGGCCCGTCATAGCGCAGCAGCTCCTCGACCGTCCCGCCGACCAGCGACGGGTCGGCGTCGAGCAGGCGGCGCTGGTCGGGGTGGCGCAGCAGGGCCAGCAGGCCGTTGCCGATGAGGTTGGTGGTGGTCTCGTGCCCGGCGAACAGGAGCAGCACCCCGGTCGAGATGACCTCGTCGTGGCTCAGCGCGTCGTCGTCGTCGCGGGCGCTGATCAGCGCGGACAGCAGGTCGTCGGCGGGCTCGCGCTCGTGCGCGCGGACCAGGTCGGCGAGGTAGGCCGTCAGCTCGGCCATGCCGTTGGCCCCGGCGGCGTGCCGGTCGGCGTCGCCCATCCCGCCGAAGACCAGCCCGGTGATCTCGTCGGACCAGTCCTTGAAGCGGTCGCGGTCCTGGCGGGGCACCCCGAGCATCTCGGCGATCACCGACGCCGTGAGCGGGTAGGCGTAGTCGGCGACCAGGTCGGTGCGCCCCGAGCCGTCGGCGGTGGCGGCGTCGAGGAGCTCGTCGGTGATCGCGACGATCCGCGGGCGCATCCGCTCGACGGTGCGCGGGGTGAACGCCCGGCTCAGCAGCTTGCGCAGGCGGGTGTGGTCGGGCGGGTCCTTGAAGACCATCCAGTCCTCGAGGACGCCGAACGCCGCGCGCACGCCCGGGTCCGCGTCGGGACCCTCCAGCTTCGCGCGGCGGTAGGGCGAGATGCGGTCGGAGGAGAAGCGCTCGTCGCGCAGCGCGGCCGAGACGTCGTCGAAGCGGGTGACGAACCACGACCGGTAGCGCTCGCTCCAGTGCACCGGGTCGTGCTCGCGCAGGGCCGCGAGGAGCGGGTAGGGGTCCCGCACGGCGTCCTCGCCGAGCAGGTCGGCGCGGGTGAGGTCGACGGACGCGCTCACGGGGCCTCCAGGACGGCGACGACGCAGGCGTTGCCGTCGAGGACGGACACCCCGCCGCCCATCGTCTCCACCAGGCCCAGCCGGGCGCCCTCGACCTGCCGCCCGCCGGCCTCCCCGCGCAGCTGCCAGACGACCTCGGCGACCTGCGCGAGGCCGGTCGCGCCGAGCGGGTGGCCGCGGGAGAGCAGCCCGCCCGACGGGTTGACGGGGTGCGCGCCACCGAGCGCGGTGACGCCGGCCGCGGCGGCCTTCCCGCCGTCGCCGGGCGGCACGAGCCCGAGCGCCTCGGTCGTGACGATCTCGCCGATGGTGAAGGCGTCGTGCACCTCGGCGAGGTCGACGTCGCCGGCGGCGGCCAGCCCGGCGGCGGCGTAGGCGTCGGCGGCGGTGTCGCGCACGACGTCGTGGCCCCAGACGTGGGGGGAGCGGTGGTTCCACGGCGCGCCCGTGCGCAGCGCGATCCCGCGGACGCCCACCCCGCGCGAGCCGCGCTCGGCCGGGGCGAGCACGGCGGCCGCGGCGCCGTCGGAGGTCGGGCAGCACTGCAGCACCGTCAGCGGGTCGGCGATCATGCGGGAGGCGAGCACCTCGTCGACGGTGTAGCGCCCGGAGTACTGCGCGCGCGGGTTGTGCAGGGCGTGCGCGTGGTTCTTCACCGACACCGCGGCGAGCTGCTCGGGCGTGACGGCGCCCAGGTGCAGGTAGCGGGCGGCGGCCATCGCGTAGAGGGCCGGGAGCGCGAGGCCCGAGCGGCCCTCCGGATCGGTGGGCTCCGGCGTGATGGCCCCGGCGAACGCCGTGCTCATCTGCTCCAGCCCGAGCGCGAGCACGCGCCCGTAGCGGCCGGTGCGCACGGCCTCGTGCGCCTCGAGGAACGCCGTCGTGCCGCTCGCGCAGGCGTTCTCCACCGTGATCACCGGGATCCCGGTGACGCCCAGCGCCCGCAGCACGCGCTGCGCCACGCCGGCGGGGCCGAAGACGGTGCCCACCCAGACCGCGTCGACGCCCGTGACGGCGGCGTCGGCGAACGCCTCGCGCACGGCGTCCTCAGCCAGCGCGATGAGGTCGCGGCCGGGCTGGCGGCCGAAGTGGGAGGTGCCGACGCCGTGCACCGCGACCGCGTTCACGCGGGCACCCCGCTCGCGAGCAGCTCGACGCGGACGTCGCCGTCGGGGGAGGGCGGGACCAGGCGCACCCGGCCCCCGATCGGCGCCGCGTCCGGGGCCGGCCACGAGCCGTCGACGACGTGGGCCAGGACGCGGGGGCCGTCGTCGAGGTCGACGTAGGCGAGCGAGTAGGGCGGGACGCGGCCCGGGACCGGGATCCGCACGACCGTGGAGCTCCACACCACGCCCTCCGGGCCGAAGTCGGCGGGCTCGACCTCGCCGCGGCACGCCGGGCAGCGGGGCCAGTCGAACGCGGTGACCTCGGCGCACGACCGGCACCGGGCACCGGCGACGCGGCGGTGGCCGTCGGGGCCCGCCTGCACGCGGGGCCGCGGGTCGGCGGCACTCGGCTGGGTCACGGTTCCTCCAGGGGCGGTGATCGGCTCGGTTACCAAACCACGGGTCGGACACAGGGTGGCGGACGGTCCCCCCGATCGCAAGGGCGGCAGCACGCGTCCGGTGGTTGACAGCCGCAGGTGAGTGCCGCCACAGTTGCCGCACCAGGTAGCCGAACCGCGGTTTGCACTCGGACACGCTCACAGCAGGAGGACCGACCGATGAAGTTCGGGTTTTTCACCATGCCGGAACACCCCCCGATCGAGAACTGGACGCTGTCCTACGACCGCGACATCGCCGCCATCGTCGAGGCGGAGCGGCTCGGCTTCTCGGAGTTCTGGATCGGTGAGCACCACACCGGCGGGTACGAGAACGTGCCGGTGCCCGAGTACATGATCGCGAAGGCGTCGGCCGTCACCAGCCGGATCCGGCTCGGCACCGGCGTCGTCAACCTGCCCTACCAGGACCCGTTCATGGTGGCCGAGCGCCTCGCGTTCCTCGACCACCTCACCCACGGCCGCCTCGAGTACGGCTTCGGCGGCGGCGGGCTGCCCACGGACAAGGCGCTGTTCGGCCTGGAGCCGTCGGAGGCCGCGCCGCGCACCAACGAGGCGCTCGAGATCATCTGGCAGCTCCTCACGTCCGACGACCCGGTGACCTACGAGGGCGTCTACTGGAAGTACGAGAACCGCCAGCTGCAGGTCGGCCCGTACCAGGACGTCCCGCCGTTCGCGATCGCCGGCCTGACCGGCCTGCACAACTACGCCAAGTGCGGCGCCAACGGCTGGAAGCCGCTGAGCGTGCACTTCGCCCCCATCGACAACGGCACCTACGACCTCGCCCCCGACCTGGTCGGGATGGGCAGGGCGATGCTGGAGGCCGGCGCGGCGTCGGGCATCGACCCCGCCGTCACCCGCGACAACTGGCGCGTCGTGCGCGAGGTCTACGTGACCGACGACAAGAACCAGGCGATGCGCGACATCCGCGAGGGCGTCAAGCGCTCCTACGACTACCTGTTCGGCCTCGGCCTCGGTGCCCTCATGAAGAAGGGCGAGGGCATGGAGGACCCCGACCTCACCTTCGAGTGGATGGTCGACAACATCCCGTGGATCATCGGCAGCCCGGACGACTGCATCCGCCAGGTCAAGGAGCTGGAGGAGGCCACCGGCGGCTTCGGCACGCTGCTGATCAACTGCCGAGACTGGGTCACCACCGACAAGTGGAACCGCTCGCTGGAGCTGTTCGCCCGCTACGTCACGCCGCAGTTCACCGCGCGCGAGCGCATGGCCCGGCGCCAGCACATGGCGAACGTCGCGCTCGGCATCGCCTGAGGGCGGCGGCGTGAACCGGCTCGAGGGCAAGGTCGCCGTCATCACCGGCGGCGTGCAGGGCATCGGCCGCGCAGTGGCGCTGCGGTGCGCGTCGGAGGGCGCCGCCGTCGTCGTCGGCGACCTGCAGGACGACGACGCGACGGCCCGGGAGATCGTCGACGCCGGCGGCCGCGCCGTGCACATCACGATGGACGTGCGGCAGCGCGGCGACTGGAAGCGGCTCGTCGACGAGGCCGTCGGCGGGTTCGGCGGCCTGCACCTGCTGGGCAACATCGCCGGCGTCACCAACACCCCCGGGCCCGACAACGTCGTCGACCTCGACGACGCCGGCTGGGACCACGTGATCGGCACCGACCTCCGGGGCGTCTGGCTGGGCATGCAGGCCGCCATCCCGCGGATGCTCGACGGCGGTGGCGGCAGCATCGTCAACATCGGGTCGATGGCCGCGCTCAAGGGGCTGGAGAACCTGGCCGCCTACTCCGCGGCCAAGGGCGGGGTCGTCAGCCTGACCCAGCAGGTGGCGATGGAGTACAGCCCGCGCGGGATCCGCGTGAACTGCATCTGCCCCGGCACGATCGACACCCCCATCCTGGCGGGCATCACCGACAGCATGCGGGAGAACTTCGTGGCGGCGCACATGATCCCGCGCCTGGGCCGGGCGGAGGACATCGCGGCCGCGGCCGCGTTCCTGTTCTCCGACGACGCGAGCTTCTGCACGGGCCAGTCGATGCCCGTCGACGGGGGCTGGAACGCGAAGGGGAGCGCCGGATGACGGACCTGTCCGGACAGACGGCGGTCGTGACCGGAGCGGGCAGCGGGATCGGCAAGGCGATCGCGGCCGCGCTGCTCGCGGGCGGCGCCAACGTCGTCTCGCTGGAGGTCTCGGCGGCGAACATCGAGTCGGCGACGAAGGAGCTGGACGGGGGCGACCGCCTGGCCTGGTACGAGGGGTCGGTGGCCGTCGCCGCCGACGTCGAGGCGGCCTTCGCGCTCGCCGCCGAGCGCTTCGGCACGGTGCGCCACCTCGTCAACAACGCGGGCACGGCGTCGCTCTCGCTCGTCGTCGACACCTCCGAGGACGACTGGGACCTGATCGTCGACACCTGCCTCAAGGGCACATTCCTCTGTACGAGAGCGTTCGCGCGGCAGGCCGTCGCGGCGGGTGAGGGGGGCGCGATCGTCAACATCGCCTCGCTCAACGCCGTCGCCGCCACCGACGGCCTGGGCCACTACTGCGCGGCGAAGGCCGGGATCATGCAGTTCACCCAGGTCTGCGCCGGGGAGCTGGGCCGCCATGGCATCCGGACCAACTCGATCGGCCCGGGCACCGTCAACACCCCGCTCGGCGCCGGGTTCACGGTGGGTCGGATCGGGCAGGAGTTCCTCGACCGCACGCTGGTCGCCCCGCCGCGGCACCAGGAGGCCTCCGACGTCGCCGACGTCGCCCTGTGGCTCCTCTCGCCGGCCGCCGGGCGGATCACGGGCCACTTCGTGCCCGTCGACGGCGGCCAGCACGTGCGAGGGCTGCACTCCTACTGGGACGTCGCCGAGGCGCAGGGCCTCGTCACCCGCCCCTGACGCACGCGGAACCGGCACGAGGAACGAGGAACGCATGGGCAGCACGGCAGGGCCGCGGGGCTACCCCCGCTACTGGGACGAGGAGCGGGAGACCCTCGCGCCCGCGCAGCGCGACCGGGTGATCCTGGAGCGGATGCAGCACCAGCTCCGCTACGCCTACGCCGAGCTGCCGTTCTACCGCCGGCTCTACGACGCGCACGGGTTCCACCCCGACCAGGTGCGCGCGGTCGAGGACTTCACGACGAAGGTCCCGGTGATCACCAAGAAGATGCTGGTCGCCGACCAGCAGGAGCACCCGCCGTTCGGCAGCTACAGCCGGGCGGTGCCGCCGGGGGAGATCGCGCGGATCCACGGCTCGTCGGGCACCTCGGGCGTCCCGACGATGTACGCGGTCTCGCGCACCGACTGGGAGCGCGCGGGCGACGTGCACGCCATGGCCCAGTGGTGCGCGGGCGTGCGGCCCGACGACATCGTGCAGGTCGGGTTCCCGTTCGGCCTGTTCTTCGGCGGCTGGGGCGTGGTGCAGGGCGCCGAGCGGATCGGGGCGACGCTGTTCCCGCTGGGCGTCACCGACTCCGAGAAGCACCTGGAGCTGATCGCCCGCCTGGGCTCGACGATCTTCAGCGCCACCCCGTCCTACTGCATCCACCTGCTGTCGGTCGCCGAGCGCATGGGCATCGACCTGCGGGAGAACACCGTCCGCCACCTGCTCGTCGGGGGCGAGCCGGGCGGCAGCCTGCCCGGCACCCGCACGATCATCGAGGAGGGCTGGGGCGCCACCGCGGCCGACGCCGGGTCGACCTCGGAGATGTACCCGTTCCAGACCAGCGTCGCCTGCACCGAGGGCACGGGGACGCACCTGTTCACCGACGAGGTGTACACCGAGGTCGTCGACGCGGGCGACCCGAACGCGCCGGTCCCGGTCGGGCAGCGGGGCGCGGTCGTCTACACCCACCTCTGGCGCGACTCCCAGCCGATGATCCGCTTCGCCCCCGGCGACGAGACCTACCTCGCCACCGACCCGTGCCCGTGCGGCCGCACCTACCCCCGCCTGCCCGAGGGCATCCTCGGCCGCCTCGACGACATGCTGCTCATCCGGGGCGCCAACGTGTTCCCCAGCGCGATCGAGACGGCCCTGCGCAGCGTCCACGAGCTCGGCCCGGAGTTCCGCATCCTGGTCCGCCGGGTCGGCGCGCTCGACGAGCTGTGCGTGCAGGCCGAGCTCGGCCACACCGCGCGCGCCGAGCTCGCCGCCGCCGCGCCGGGGGAGGGCGACGCCCGCCGCGCCGACCTCGTCCGGCGGACGGAGGAGGCGCTCAAGCGGACCGTCGCCATCCGCGTCCCGGTGGAGCTGCTGGAGCCCGGGACGCTGCCGGAGACCACCTTCAAGGCCCGCCGGGTGGTGGACGAGCGCTGACACCCGGCTGGGTGCTCACTCCCTGCCGGCGACGGTCGGCAGGGACTCCTGTGCGGCCGGGGCGTCGGGAACGGCCTCCCCGCCGGTGACGTCGGGCCGCCGGCAGAGCACGACCACCGCGACCGCACCGACGGCCGCCCACACCGCGACGTAGGCGCTGATCAGCCAGGACGACCCGACCCAGGCGAAGAACAGGGCGGCGAGGATCGGTGCGGGCCCGGACAGCAGGCTGGTGGCGAGGCTCTGGCTGAGCGCGACGCCGCTGAAGCGCACCCGGGCGTCGAAGCGCGAGGCGAACAGCGCGGGCTGCGGCGCCTGCAGCGCGGCGTGGGCGACCGCCAGCGCGACGGTCATCCCGACCACCACCCCCGGGAAGTCGCCGGTGCCCAGCAGCCCGAACAGCAGGAACCCCGACGGGGCGGCCGCGAGGCACCCCGCGAGGAGGACGGCCCGACGGGACACGACGTCGCTGAGCCACCCCGCCAGCGGGATCGTGACGGTGTAGACGACCGAGGCGACCAGCAGGGCGGTGAGGACGGTCGACCCGTCCATGCCCACGATGCTCGTGCCGTAGGAGACCGCGTACGTGCTCACCAGGAAGAACAGCACGGCGCCCGGCGCGACGACGCCCATCGCGAGGCCGATGTCGCGCCACTGGGTGCGGACGAGGTCGCGCAGCGGCGCCCGCACGGTGCGGTGCGTGCGCTGCATGGCGGTGAAGACGGGCGTCTCCTCCAGGTGCAGCCGGATGTACAGCGACACCCCCAGCAGGACGACGCTGAACAGGAACGGCAGCCGCCAGCCCCACGCCGCGAAGGCGGGGCCGGAGAACGCCTGGCTGGCGTTCATCGCGAGCGCCGACAGGATGAGCCCGCCGGGAACGCCCATCTGCACGACGCTGCCGTAGAGGCCGCGCCGGTGGGCGGGGGCGTGCTCGACCATCATGAGGCTGGCGCCACCCCACTCGCCGCCGAGGGCGACGCCCTGGAGGAGCCGGAGGACGACCAGCAGCAGCGGCGCCGCCGCGCCGAGGGTCTCGTAGGTCGGCAGGCACCCGATCAGGAACGTGGTGACGCCCATGACCGCGATCGACCAGATCATCGACGTGCGCCGTCCCAGGCGGTCGCCGAGCGCGCCGAACAGGACCGCGCCGACGGGACGCGCCAGGAACCCGACCGCGAAGGTCGCGAAGGAGAGCAGCGTGCCGGCCAGCGGGCTGGTGCCCGGGAAGAACAGCGGCCCGAGCACGAGCGCCGAGGCGGTGCCGTAGATGAAGAAGTCGTAGTACTCCAGGGTCGATCCGGCGAAGGACGCGGCGGCGAGGCGGGCGCGTCGCGCGCGGGGGGGTGCCGCAGGCGCCGGCCTCCCTTCCTGCGGTCCGTCCGGGGGTGCGTCGTGCGGGGCGGGGTCCATCTCGGCCTCCGTGGCTGGTTCGGGCGTGCGGAGGGCGGGGCCGGACCGGCCGGCCCCGCCGGCGGTCACTTGCTGTAGTCGATGACCCCGCGGATGATCACGCCGTCGCGGAGGTCCTGGTACCCGTCGTTGATCTGGTCGAGCGTGTAGCGGGCGGTGACCAGCTCGTCGAGCCTGAGCCGACCGGCGTCGTAGAGCCGCAGCATCTTCACGATGTCGTACTGCGGGTTGGACGAGCCGAACAGCGTTCCCTTGATCGTCTTCTGGTTGAACACCATGTCGGAGCCGGAGACGTGCACGGTGAGGTTGGCCGGGTTGGACACCCCGGTGACCACGACCGTGCTGCCCTTCCCGATCACGTTGAAGGCATCGGTGATCACCTCCTCGGTCATCACGCCGACCACGCAGATCGCCTGGTCGGCGCCCTCGCCCCAGGTCAGCTCCGTGACGGTGGCGGCCGCCTCCTCGGCGGTGGCGAAGACGTGCGTGGCGCCGAACCGCAGCGCCGTCTCGCGCTTGAACGGCACGGGGTCCACGCCGATGACGTACTTGGCGCCGGCGTGGGCGGCCCCCTGCACCGCGTTCATGCCCACCCCCCCGAGGCCGTAGACCACGGTCGTGTCGCCCGGCTGCACGGCGCCCGCGTTGACGGCGCTGCCCCAGCCGGTCGGGACGCCGCAGCCGACCAGCACGGCCCGGTCCAGCGGCAGCCAGTCGTCGACCTTCACGCAGGACAGCTCGGAGACGGTCGAGTACTCGGAGAACGCGCCCAGCATGCAGAAGGCGCCGATCTCGCCCAGCTCCTCGTCGCGCATGCGGAAGGTGCCGTCGGGCATCGAGCCCTCGAGGATGGTGGCGCCGGAGTTGCAGAGGTTCTGCCGGCCGGTCGAGCAGTAGCGGCAGACGCCGCAGGCGGGGGTGAAGCTGCACACGACGTGGTCGCCGGGCGCCACGCGGGTGACCCCCGGCCCCACCCGCTCCACGACACCGGCGGCCTCGTGCCCGCCGACGATGGGGAAGCGCACGACGTTGTCGCCGTCCACGATGTGCAGGTCGGAGTGGCACAGGCCGGCGGCGGACATCTTCAGCAGCACCTCGTGGGGCCCCGGCTCGTCGAGCTCGAGCTCACGGATCTCGAAGGGCCGGTGGGGTCCGGTCAGGACGGCGGCACGGGTCTTCACGGTGTCTCCTCGCGATGGGTCGGCGCTGGTCAGGCGTGGAAGGTCCAGACGGACTTGGTCTCGAGGTAGCCCTCGAGCGCGTCGGGGCCGAGGTCCCGGCCGTAGCCGGAGTGGCGGAAGCCGCCGAAGGGGGCGGCCGGGTCGGTCAGGCCCCAGCCGTTGACGTAGACGGTCCCGGCGCGCAGTGCCTTCGTGGCGCGGTGGGCGGTGTCGACGCTGCGGGTCCACAGGCCGGCGGCGAGGCCGTACTCGCTGGCGTCCGCGCGGCGCAGGACCTCGTCGGTGTCGTCGAACGGCAGCACGGTCAGGACCGGGCCGAAGATCTCCTCGCGCGCGCACGCCATGTCGTCCCGCGCGCCGGACAGGATGGTCGCCGGGTGGAAGAAGCCGTCGTCCGGGACGTCGGCCCCCACGTGGACGACCGCGCCCTGCTCGCCCGCGCGCCGCACGTGCCCGGCCACCCGCTCCCGCTGCCGGGCGTTGACCAGCGGGCCGAGCTCGGTGGTGGCGTCGAGGCCGTGACCGGGCCGCAGGCCCGAGGCGACGGCCCGCAGCCGCTCGACGACCTCGTCGTGCACCGACCGGTGCACGAACAGCCGCGACGGGGCGCTGCACGTCTGGCCCGCGTGCCAGAAGATGCCGCCCGCCGAGCCCTCGACCGCCGCGTCGAGGTCCGCGTCCGGGAAGACGATGTTCGCGCTCTTGCCGCCGAGCTCGAGGGTCACGCGCGTGAGGTGGTGGGCGGCCCGCCGTGCGATGTCCGTGCCGACCGCGGTCGAGCCGGTGAAGGAGATCTTGTCGACGCCCGGGTGCTCGACGAGCGCCCGTCCGGCGGTGTCGCCGCGGCCCGGCACGACGTTGAGCACGCCGGGCGGCAGGCCCGCCTCGAGGGCCAGCTCGGCGAGCCAGAGCGCCGAGTGCGGGGTCTCCTCGGACGGTTTGAGCACGACGGTGCAGCCCGCGGCGAGCGCGGGTGCGAGCTTCCACCCGCAGAGCAGGAGCGGGAAGTTCCACGCGGTGATCGCACCGACCACGCCGACCGGGTCCTTCTCGGTGCGCACGTGGACGCCGGGGTGCGAGACCGGCACGGTGGAACCGACGATCTTGGTGGGCCAGCCGGCGTAGTAGTGGAAGGCCCGTGCGGCGAAGTCCACGTCGATGGCCCGTGCGGCCCCGAGCAGCTTCCCGGCGTCGAGGACCTCGAGCTCGGCGAACTCCGCGGCGCGGGCGAGGATCGCGTCCCCGATGCGGTGCAGCACGCGGCCGCGCTCGATCGGGGTCGTGCGGCGCCACTGGCCGGCCGGATCACCGGCGCGCGAGGCCGCGGCGACCGCGCGGGCGACGTCCGCGGGTCCGGCGTCCGCGGCGGTTCCCAGCGCGCGCCCGGTGGCGGGGTCGAGGACCGGAAGGGCGTCCCCGCTCAGCGGCTGCTCGGCCCGGCCGTCGACGAACACGTGCGGCGGGAGGGCCAGACGTGCGGCGACCGCCGAGGAGACGGGGGGATCGGCAACGGAGAGGGTCATCGGTGTCCCTTCGTATCTTTGATCCAATCAGCGCGGCGCCGGATGCGAACGCGTGATGGTCGTGCTGGTGGTGGCCCCGACCACTCTCGCAGGTTGCGCAGATTGTATCAAGTATCTACCTTGGGACTCGTTGCTCGACCTTCCCACCGCCCCAGGAGGCCCTGGTGTCCCCACCCCAGACCGCTGCCCGCGCCCGGCCGTTCCGGGACGGCCTGCTGCGCCTCGACCCGCCCCGGCTCCTGGGCTCGCACTGCCCGGCGTGCGGGACGACGGCGTTCCCGTCCCGCACGTTCTGCCCGCGCTGCCGCGCGGGCGACGGCCTCGTCGAGACCGAGCTGGGCGTCGAGGGCCGGGTGCACTCGTTCACCGTCGTGCGCCAGGCCCCGCCCGGGGTCGAGGTCCCCTACGTGCTCGCCCAGGTCGACCTGCCGGCCGACGACGTGCGCCTCATGGCGCGCGTGGTCGGCGTCGCACCGGAGGAGGTCGTCCTCGACATGCCCGTCACGCTCGAGCTCGCCCCGTTCGGCACCGCCGAGGACGGCACCGTGCTGCTCGGCCACCGGTTCACTGCGGCCGCGGAGGTGGCGCGATGAGCCTCGCACCCGCGCACGTCGCCGGGGTCGGCATGGTGCGGTTCGGCAGGTACCCCGCCGAGGTCACCCTCGAGCGGATGGCGGTCGGTGCGGCCCGGTCGGCCCTCGCCGACGCCGGTGCCGACCTCGGGGCCGTCGACGCCCTGCACGTCGGGCACGTCTTCGGCGGACCCGTGGCGGGCCAGCGCATCGCGGCCCAGCTCGGGCTCGACGGCAGGCCGGTCTCCAACCACGAGAACTACTGCGCCAGCGGTGCGACCGCGGTCCGCGAGGCCTGGGTCGCGCTCGCCGCGGGGCTGCACGACGTCGTCCTGGTGATCGGCGTCGAGAAGATGACCGACCGCGTCTCGGGAGGCGTCCGGCCCGACCCCGGCGACCTCGACGCCGCCGTCGGCTACGTGATGGCCGCCGGCCACGCCATGAGCGCCCGCCGCTACATGGCCGACCACGGGGCCACGCGCGAGCAGATCGCGGCGGTGGCCGTGAAGAACCACGCGCACTCCGTCCACAACCCCTACGCCCAGTACCAGCGGCCGGTCGCCCTGCACGAGGTCCTCGCGGCCCGGCCGATCGCCGAACCCCTGGGGCTGCTCGACTGCAGCCCGATCTCCGACGGCGCGGCCGCGGTCCTGCTCTGCAGCCCGGCCGGGCTGCGGCGGCTCGGGATCGAGGGCCCGGTGCCGCGCGTGCTCGCGGTCGGGCTGGTCAGCGGCGCGGTCCAGACCGGCACCGGCGACCTCAACGCCGAGGACGTGTCCCACCGCGCGGGGGAGGAGGCCTGGAAGCTCTCCGGGGTCGGCCCCGCCGACGTCGACCTGGTCGAGATGCACGACTGCTTCACCATCGCCGAGATCGTTCGCATGGAGGGGCTCGGTCTCGTCCCCCGCGGGCAGGGTGCGGCGTGGACCGCCGACGGGCGGACCTCACTGGGCGGGCGGCTGCCCGTGAACCCCAGCGGCGGCCTGCTCTCCCGCGGGCACCCGGTCGGGGCCACCGGCGCGGCGCAGGTCTGCGAGCTCACCTGGCAGCTGCGCGGCACCGCGGGCGGCCGGCAGGTCGAGGGCGCGCGCACCGGGCTCGCCTACTGCAAGGGCGGCACCGTCAACGGGACCGACGGCGGCTCGGTGACGACGGTGGTGATGGCCCGATGAGCGCCGCACCGGCCGTGCCGCGCGTCGAGGTCCTCGGCGACGGCGCGCTCCGCTCCGCGGTCTCCGCCGCGCTCCGCTCCACCGCGCCCCCCGTCGAGCCCGCCGCGTGCGTCGTCCCCCGCGTCCCGGACCCCGCGCCGCTGGCCGAGCTCACCGACGAGCGGCTCGCCACCGATGTCGGTGACGCGCTCGACGCCGTCCTGGCCGCGGTGCAGCGCGCGCTGCCGGCGCTGCGGGGCGGGGGCCGGCTGGTCGTCGTCCTGCCGCACGCCCCGCTGATGGGCGCGGCGGGGCTCGGTGCCGCCGCGGCCGTGGCCGGCGGCGTGCTGTCGCTGGCCCGGACGCTCGCGATCGAACTCGCCCGCGACGGGATCACCGTCAACGTCGTCGCGCTCGACGCCGCCCGGCCCGCGGAGGCCGCCCTCGCCGGGCACCTCGCCGCGCTGCTCGGCCCCGGCGGCGAGGCCGTGACCGGTCAGGAGACCTACCTGACCGCCGGCACCGACCTGGGGAGGCTGCGACCGTGAGGCTCGAGGGCAGGACCGCGCTGGTCACCGGCGGGGCCGGCGGGATCGGCCGCGGCATCTGCGCCCGACTCGCGGCCGAGGGCGCCCGCGTCGTCGTCGCCGACCTGGATGCGACGGCGGTGGACGCCGTGGTCGGCACCACCGACGGCGACCTGCACCCCGCGGCGCTCGACGTGACCGACCCGGCCTCGCGGCGCGACGTCGCCGCGCGGTGCGCCGCCCTCGGCGGCGTCGACGTCCTGGTGAACTGCGCGGGGGTGCTGCGCGACGCGCGGATCGGCCGGCTCGACCCCGCCGTCTTCCGGCGGCTCCTGGAGATCAACCTGATCGGGCCGCTCGCCCTGACGCGGCTCCTGGCCGGTCCCCTGGCCGAGCGCGGACGGGGCTCGGTGGTCCACGTCACGTCGCGGGCGTGGCTGGGCACCTTCGGGTCGAGCGCCTACTCGACGGCCAAGGGCGGCCTCGTCGGCGCGACCCGCTCGCTCGCGCTGGAGCTGGGCCCGGCCGGCGTCACCGTCAACGCGGTCGCGCCCGGGTTCGTCGAGACCCCGATGACCGACGACCTGCCGCCGGAGGTCCGGCGCCGGACGCTCGACGCGATCCCGGTCGGCCGTGCGGGGCGCCCCGAGGACGTGGCGGGCACCGTCGCCCACCTCGCCGACGCCCCGTACGTCACCGGCCAGGTGCTCGTGGTCTGCGGCGGCCGCAGCATCGGCGACCCCTACGCGGCATGAGGAGCTCACCATGACCACCACCGACAGGGACGACCACCCGTCCGGCCCGCTCGCCGGCCTGCGCGTCGTGGAGTTCGCCGGCCTCGGGCCGGGACCCTTCGCCGCCATGCTGCTGGCCGACGCCGGTGCCGACGTGATCCGCGTCGACCGCCCCACCGGGCCGGTCGACGGGGGCGCGCTCACCCGGGGCCGGCCCCTGATGGGGCTGGACCTCAAGACGGCCACCGGCCGGGACGTCGCGCTCGACCTCGTCCGCCGGGCGGACGTCGTGGTCGAGGGGTTCCGCCCGGGGGTGATGGAACGCCTCGGGCTCGGACCGGAGCAGTGCCTGGCGGAGAACCCGGCCCTGGTCTACGGCCGGATGACGGGCTGGGGCCAGGACGGTCCGCGGGCGCGGGAGGCCGGGCACGACATCAACTACCTCGCGCTGACCGGTGCGCTGCGCTCCATCGCGCGCCGGGGCGAGGCGCCGGTCCCACCGCTCAACCTCGTCGGGGACTACGGCGGCGGGGGCATGCTGCTGGCCTTCGGCGTCCTCGCCGCGCTGCTGGAGCGCCGGACCAGCGGTCGCGGGCAGGTCGTCGACGCCGCCATGGTCGACGGGGTCAGCCTGCTCATGACCGGCATCTGGAGCCGAGCCGCGCAGGGCCGCTGGTCGGGGGAGCCGGGCACGAACGACATCGACTCCGGCGCTCCCTTCTACGACGTCTACGCCACCGCGGACGGCGGGTACATGGCCGTCGGCAGCATCGAGCCGCAGTTCTGGGCCCGGCTGCTCGAGGGGCTCGACGTGGACCAGGGGAGCCTGCCCGCGCAGTGGGACCGGGAGCGCTGGCCGGAGACCAAGCAGGTGCTCGCCGCGCGCTTCGCCCGTCGCACCCGGGCGGAGTGGACCGAGGTCTTCGCCGGCCGGGACGCGTGCGTCACGCCGGTGCTCGGCCTGGCGGAGGCGCCGGGTGACGCGCACCTCGCCGCGCGGGGGACCCTGGTGCCGCGTCCCGACGGGCCGCAGCCCGCCGCGGCGCCCCGGCTGAGCCGCACGCCCCTGCGCGCCCGCGCGGCCACCGATCTGGACGCCGCGCTCGCCCGTTGGGGGATCGCGGCGGGGGTGGGTGCCCGATGAGCGCGCCGAGCCGGGAGCGCCGCAGGGTGCTGATAGATTATCCAGAGGTGCAGGGGCGACCCGAGGGGGCGGCGGTGACCGGACGGGCGCGGTCCGGTGCCCGACCGCGGGTCCACCGCCGCGCGATGAGCGCCGACGTCGCCGAGCACATCCGGTCGATGATCTTCGACGGGAGGCTGCAGGCCGAGCAGCGCGTGCCCCAGGACGCGATCGCCGCCGAGCTCGGCGTCAGCCGCCTCCCGGTCCGCGAGGCCCTGATCACGCTCGAGGCCGACGGCCTGGTCGCCTCCGAGCCGCACCGCGGCACGTTCGTGGTGCCGATCAGGTCCGAGGACATCGCCGACCACTACCGGATCTACGGCATGGCGCAGGGCATGGCGGCCGCCGGCGCGGTCCGCAGGATCACCGAGCCCGTGCTCGAGCGGCTGGAGCAGCTGCACGAGCAGATGACCGCGAGCGACGACCCGGACCTGCTGCACGACCTGAACTGGGAGTTCCACGCGCTCATCAACAAGACGGGCGCGAGCCGGCGCACGCTGTCGGTGCTGCGGCACCTGTCGCAGAACCTGCCCCGCGAGGTCTACAGCCTCCCCGCGGCGGCGAGCCCGCAGGCCAACCGGGGGCACGCGCGGATCATCGCGGCGCTGCGGGCGGGCGACGCGGTGCAGGCCGACCTGGTGAACCGGGAGCACGTCCAGCAGGAGGGCGACCAGGTGGTCGCCGCGCTCACGCGCAAGGGCGTGCTGGCCGACTGAGCCGTGCTCTTCCGAGCGAAACACGACGCGTGCGTTCTGTATCAAGTATCCGAAGGAGGCGCAGATGAACGACGGATCAGGCGTCGCCGTCGTCGGCGTCGGCACCACCGCGTTCGGCGCGCTGGGCCGTTCGGCCGACGACCTGGCCGGCGAGGCACTGCGCGCCGCCCTCGACGACGCCGGCCTGGGCGCCGCCGACGTCGACGGGCTGGTGACCCACCGCGTCCGCAGCTACGAGGGGCTGGCCGCGGAGCACGCCCTCGACCCGGTCTGGACCGCGCAGGTCCCGCCCGAGGGGCGGATGACGGGGCCGGCGATCCAGCTGGCCGCCACGGCCGTCCGGGCCGGGCTGTGCCGCACCGTCGCCCTCGTCTACGGCAACGACGGCCGCACCCGGGGCGCCACCTACGGCGCGGGTGGCTCGGGGTCGACCGCCGCGGGCGAGGGCTACGGCACCACTCCGGCGCTCACGGCCCCCTACGGCATGACCTCGCCCGGTGCGTTCTCCGCGCTCATGCTCCAGCGCCACCGCCACCTGCACGGCACGAGCGAGGAGCAGCTCGCGACCGTGGCGACGACGTTCCGCGCCCACGCCGGGCTCAACCCGGCGGCGCTGCGCCGGGAACCGCTCACCGTCGAGGACTACCTGGCGTCGCGGTACGTGGTCGAGCCGCTGCACGTGCTGGACTACTGCCAGATCAACGACGGCGGCACGGCGCTCGTGCTCACCGCCGCCGACCGCGCCCGTGACCTGCCCCGCCCGCCGGTGCACGTGCTGGGCGCGGCGCAGCGGGCCCGGATGGTCGGCTCGGACCTGCCGCCGGACGACTTCTGGGCCGGCGCGCTGCAGGAGGTCGGGGAGGCCGTGCTGCGCAGCGCCGGGCGCGACCGCCGCGACGTCGACGCGCTGATGGCCTACGACAACTTCAGCCCGAACGTCCTGTTCGTGCTGGAGGGACTCGGGTTCTGCGGCCGCGGCGAGGCCGGGGAGTGGATCGGCGGGGGCCGGATCGGCCTCGGTGGCGAGCTGCCCGTCAACACCTCCGGCGGGCAGCTGTCGGAGGGCTACCTGCAGGGATGGGGACTCGTCGTGGAGGCGGTCCGGCAGCTGCGGGGCGGCTGCGGCGGGCGCCAGGTGACCGGGGCCCGGACCGTGCAGTACGCCTGCGCGGCCCCCATCGTGTCGTCGGTGCTGTTCGGGACGGAGGCGTGATGGACGTCGAGCCCCACGTCGCGGCGCTGCGCCGCGGTGAGCTGCGGGTGACCCGGTGCGGCGGCTGCGGCCTGCCCGCGTTCCCCTTGCCGCGCACCTGCCCGTCCTGCGGAGCGGAGGACGCCGCGGAGTGGTTCACCGCGTCCGGCCGCGGCACCCTCTGGTCGTTCGCCGTGTTCCGCAGGACCTACCTCCCGGAGCACCCCGCGCCCTACGCGGTGCTGGTCGTGGAGCTGGCCGAGGGGCCCCGCCTCGTCGGCGCGGCGGCCGACGGCTTGGCACCCGGCGCACCCGGCGGCCTCGTCGTCGGCGCCCCGGTGACCGCGGAGGTCGACGCCCGCAGCGATCCGCCTCGGGTGGTGTTCCGCCCCGCCCTCCCCCCAACCCCGCCCGGTCCCGACACCACGGCGCGATCCGCGCCCCACCGCGAAGGAGCAGCGCGATGAGCGTCCCGACGGCACCTCCCGCCCCGCAGGACACCGGCCCGACCGCCCTGACCGTTCCCGCCGTGCTCGACGACCTGGCCGCCCGGACCCCGTCCGCGGAGGCCGTGGTCGGGCCCGAGGGGCGGCTGACCTACGCCGAGCTCGCCGACCGCACCGCCCGGTTCGCGTCCTTCCTCACCGCCGCGGGCCTGCGTCGCGGCGACCGGGTCGGGATCCTGCTGCCCAACGGTCTGCGCTGGATCACCGCGGCGCTCGCCGCGCACCGGGCCGGGCTGACGGTCGTGCCCGTCAACACCTGGTACCGCGCGGCGGAGCTCGAGCACGTGCTGCGCGGCAGCGACGTCCGGCTGGTGGTCACCGACGCCACGGTGTTCGGCCGCGACGTGCTGGCCGAGCTGGCCGGGGCCGGGCTGCCGGAGGTGTTCCCGGCGACGGGCGACTACCTGGGCGCGCTCCTGTGGCCGTCCGGCACGGACCTGCCGGGCCGGGCCGAACCGGTCGCCCTGCCCGGCCCCGACCCGTCCGACCTCGCACTGCTGCTGTTCACCAGCGGCAGCACCGCCCGGCCGAAGCCGGTCCCGCTGGAGCACGGCAAGCTCCTGCGCAACGGGTACGAGATCGGCCGCCGCCAGCACCTCGTGCCCGGCGACCGGCTGTGGATCGCAGCCCCGTTCTTCTTCGGCTACGGCTGCGCGAACGCCCTGCCCGTCGCGCTCACCCACGGCGTCACGCTGTGCCTGGAGGAGCGGGTGGACGGCGACCGGTCGCTGGCCTTCCTCGCCCGCGAGCGCTGCACCGTCTACTACGGCCTCGCCGCGACCACCCGTAACCTGCTCGCGGCGCCCTCGTTCGGCGCGCACGACCTGTCGGCGCTGCGCACCGGCACGACCGGTTTCACGGCCGAGGACAAGCGGCTGGTCGCCGAGGAGCTCGGCGTGCGGCAGATCTGCAGCATGTACGGGTTGACCGAGGGCTACGGGCACTCGACGGTCTCCGACGCGCACGACCCGCTCGACGTCCGGCTGCGCACCTCGGGCACCGTCGTCCCGACCCAGGAGATCCGGATCACCGCTGAGGACGGGACCCCGCTGCCGGGGGGCGAGACCGGGGAGGTCGAGCTGCGCGGGTGCGTCATCGACCACTACCTCGGCGGGCCCGAGCTGAACGACGGGGCCTTCCGGCCCGGCGGGTGGTTCCGGACCGGCGACCTCGGCCTCCTCGACGAGGGCGGGCGGCTGCACGTCGTCGGCCGGCGCAAGGAGATGCTCAAGGTGAAGGGCATCAACATCGCGCCGCTCGAGGTCGAGGAGCTCCTCGCCACCCATCCCGGCGTCGACCAGGCCTACGTGGTGGGCCTGCCCGATCCCGCCGGCGACGAGGTGATGGCCGCCGCCGTCGTCGCGCGGGGGCCGCACCCGGTGGCAGACGACCTGGCCGCGGAGCTCACGGCGCACGTCCGGGCGCGGGCCGCGGCGTACAAGGTCCCCTCGCGCGTCGTCGTCCTCTCCCAGGACCAGCTCCCGCTGACCGACACCGGCAAGGTCAGCAAGCGGGGCATCCGCGACCTGCTCACCGGGGGCGGGGCGTGAGCGCCCGCACCCTGGCCGCGGGGATCGGTTTCACCGAGGGACCGCTGTGGACGGCCGACCACCGCCTCCTCGCCGTGTCGATGTCGCGCGGCCTGGTCGTCGAGATCGACCTCGACGGCGGAGGGGTGCTGGGGACGGTCGAGACCGGTGGTGGCCCGAACGGGCTCGCCGAGGGGCCGGACGGTGCGGTCTGGGTCGCGCAGAACGCCGGTGCGGTCCGCCCCAGCCGCTCCCGCCGCCCCGTCCTGCCGGGGCTGCAGCGCATCGTCGGTGACGGTGTCGACGACATCGTCGTGGCGGGGGCGCAGGCCCCCAACGACCTGGCCACCGGACCCGACGGGCGCGTCTGGTTCACCGATCCCGGCCCGCCGGGGGCGGCCGGCGGCCGGCTCTGCGCCCACGACCCGGGCACCGGCACGACCGAGGTGCTCCTCGACGGGGTCGCCTTCCCGAACGGGCTCGCCCTCGGGCCGGGGGGCGACCTGCTGCACCTCGCCCGCACCGACGAGGGACGGGTGACCCGCCACCGCTGGACCGGCGACCGGCTCGTCCCGGAGGGGGAGCCCGCCGTCCTGCCGGCCGGGGGGCCGGACGGGCTCGCGGTCGACGCCGCCGGGCGGCTGTACGCCGCCGCCCCGGACGCCGACGCGGTCTTCGTCTTCGAACCCGACGGCCGCCCGGTCGAGACGATCGCGTTCGGGGAGCCGACCTTCCCGACCAACCTGTGCTTCGCGGGCCCGGGGCTCGACGTGCTCGTCGTGACCGCGGCCAAGGGCGGGCGGGTGCTCCTGCTCGACCGCCCCGGTGCGCCGCGCGGGCTGTCCGTCCCGCGCGCCGCGGTCGCCGGCTAGACCCGCTCGGGCGCGATGACGGCCGGGTCGACCCGCAGCACCGCGTACCCGCCCACCGCTCCGGCGCCGAAGCCCGGGGCGAAGATCCGCATCGGCCCGGTGAGCGCGCCGCGGGCCTTCGCGTCGGCGAGCGCGAGCGGGATGCTCGCGGCCGAGGTGTTGCCGACGGTCTCGATGTTGAAGAACAGCCGGTCGGCCGCGAGGCCCGCCGCGGCGGCGAGCTTCAGCACCATCGTCTTGTTGGCCTGGTGGGGGACGACGAGGTCGATGCTCTCCAGCAGGGTCGGCGCGCGGCCGTCGGGGTCGCTCTGGTCGCGCAGCTCGTCGATCATCTGCTGCAGGTAGCGCCCGGCGAGCGCGCGCACGTCGGGTCCCAGGACGGTGACGTTCCCGTCGAAGTCCGGGTTGGGCCAGATGATCGAGTTGACCTCCTCGACCGGGCCGCTCGCGTAGGTCTGCAGCACCTCGACGTCGGTCTGCTCGCCGGGGCCTGCCGGCGCGATCACGATGGCCGCGGCGGCGTCACCGAAGATCATGCGGGCCGGGCGCCCGGTGCCGATCTTGTCGGAGAACTTCTCGCCGCACACCAGCAGGACGGGCCGCTCCACCTCCTGCAGCAGCCGCGTCGCCTCGGCGAGCCCGTAGGGCAGGCCGGCGCAGGCGGCGACGACGTCGCACGAGGAGTGCGTCTGCTGCATGCCGAGCTGCCCCGACAGCCAGGTCGAGGTCGACGGCATCAGCTTCGTGCTGGTGCACGTGCAGAACAGCACGGCCCCGATCTCCTCGGGCTCGCGGCCCGCGTGCCGCAGCGCGGCCTGCGCGGCCTCCAGCGCGAGGTCCTCGAGCGGGCGCTCGGTGTAGACGCGCGACTCGATCCCGGTCTTGTCGACGATCTCCTGCGCCGACATCGGCGACCAGCTGTAGGCGCTGTTGCGGATGAGGTCGTCGTTGGTGCACAGGTGCTCGCCGCGGACCACGGTCAGCGCCTCGATCCTCGGCAGGACGGCGAAGCGCTCCCGCACCCGCAGCGGCGGGTAGGGGCGCACGGGCGGCCGGGTGCGGGCCGGCGGGTGGTCGGCGATCCGGCGCCGCGCCGCGGGCCGGCCGTCCCGGGTCACCCGGCGGACGAAGTCGAGCACGTCGCGGTTGCGCGGGTGCAGCACGACCACGTAGTCGTCGTCGCGCAGGTCGCCGACCGGCGCCAGCGTCGTGGCCGCGCGGTCCCACGGGTACTGGTCGTGCAGCACCATCGCCCAGCGGTGCAGGGCCTCCAGCTCGGGCACGTCCTCCGCGCAGTCGAGGATCCGCCGGTGGTCGTACACCGGGTGGTCCGGGTCGTAGGACGTGAGCCGGTAGGTGAGGCTCGTCGGGTCGGCCAGCGCCTGCGCGACCGTCGGCTTGACGGCCGGCAGCTCCGCGGCGTGGAAGCGGCGGTGGCGCAGCACGTCGAACAGGACGTCGAAGATCCGGTCCTCCGCGTCGCCCTCCCACGCGGCGGGCAGCGACGCGTAGACGTCCCGCACGGCGGCGACCTTGCGGTCCGCGTCGACCCACGGCGTGAGGACCGGCAGGAACACGTCGTCGCGCCGGCGCGGCACGTCGCGCCACCGCGTCGGGCGCTTCTCGTACATCGTCATCGTGAAGCGGTTGCTCCAGAACAGGTTCAGCGCGACGTCGCGCAGCACGTCGTAGCGGGTGGCGTAGTGGTCGCCCGCCTCGATCCGGCGCAGGATCTCGGTGCCGCTGGGGGCCTTGGCCTCGAAGTCGCGGTGGATCACGGCGCCGAGCTGGTCGAGGTCGTCGAGCAGGGTGAAGTCGAGCTCGGGCAGGAAGTTGGACGGGAAGACCATGCGGCCATGGCCGTTGATCACGAACGGCTGCACGGCAGCCTCCGATCGGCGAGCGGGCGGGCGGGGGGACGGGCGGGGTGTCAGCTCGCGGCGAGCCAGGCGCGGACGGCGGTGCCGTCGGCGTCGAGCGTCGGAGGCGCGGTGTGCGCGGTCCGGGTGACCTCGTGGCCGTCGTGGTCGAAGAACCGCAGCGGCGGCCCGGCGAGCCGGACGGTGCCGAGCGTGCTGTGCTCGACGTCGACGAGCAGGCCCTGGCTGCGGGTCTGCTCCCACTCGTAGACCTCGTCGAGCGTGCGGACCTTGCCCGCGGGGACGCCGATCCGGTCGAGGTGCGCGAGCAGGTCGGACGCCTTCCAGTCCGCGAACACCCGCTCGACGAGCGCGATGACCTCGTCGCGGCGGGCGACGCGCTGCCCGTTGGTCTCCAGCCCGGGCGTGGCCGGGTCCAGGTCGAAGCCGGCGCAGAAGCGCTGCCACAGGCCCTCGCTGCCGACCGCGATCTGCACGGCGCCGTCGCCGCAGCGGAACAGGCCGTACGGCGAGATCGACGCGTGGTGGTTGCCCTGGGCGCGCCCCACCTCGCCCGCCACGGTCCAGCGCGTCGACTGGAAGCCGTGCACCCCGACCACGGCGGCGAGCAGCGACGTCCGCACGACGGTCCCGGCGCCGGTGCGCTCCCGCTCGCGCAGCGCGGCCAGCACGCCGTACGCGCCGTACATCCCGGCGAGCAGGTCCGCGATCGGCGTGCCGAGCTTCTGCGGGTCGTCGGGGCCGGAGCCGGTCAGCGACATCAGGCCGGCCTCGCCCTGCGCGATCTGGTCGTAGCCGGACCGGCCGCCCTCCGGCCCGTCGTGCCCGAACCCGGTGATCGACAGGACCACCAGCCCGGGGTTGGCGGCGCGCAGGACGTCGACGCCGAGCCCGAGGCGCTCGAGCACGCCGGTGCGGAAGTTCTCGACCAGCACGTCGGCGCGGCGGACGAGGTCGAGCAGGAGCAGCCGGTCGGCGTCGGCCTTGAGGTCGAGCGCGATCGACTCCTTGTTGCGGTTGGCCGAGAGGAAGTACGTGGACTCGCGGGCGCCCGGCTCGTCGGTGCCCGGTGGCTGCACGAAGGGCGGGCCCCAGCCGCGGGTGTCGTCGCCGGTGCCGGGGACCTCGACCTTGATGATCCGGGCGCCGAGGTCGCCGAGCATCATCGTGGCGTGCGGCCCGGCCAGCGCGCGGGACAGGTCGACGACGAGGGTCCCGGTCAGCGGGCCGTGTGCGGTGTCGGTCATGGTGATCCCTCTCAGATCCAGCCGGGGACCACGATGGCGGCCCAGGCGAGCAGTGGTCCGACGAGCGTGACGATCACGCTGTAGTAGAGGACCTGGCGGTAGTACGCCTCTTCGGTGATGGTGTCGGGCCGGTTGGCGACCATCAGGGCGCCGTTGGTCGAGAACGGGCTGACGTCGACGATCGTCGAGGCCACGGCGAGCGCGGCCACGACGGCGACCGCGCTGACGTCGCCGGACGCGATCAGCGGGATCGAGATCGGCACGATGATCGGCAGCAGGGCCGTCGACGAGGCGAAGGCCGAGGTGATGCCGCCGACGTAGCAGAGGACCAGCGCGCCGACGAGGACCGCGCCCAGACCGGCCGCCCAGACGCCGACGGCCTCCGGGGCCCCGGCCGTGTTGAGGATGGTCGCGAACGTGCTGACCCCCGCGACGAGCAGGACCGTCGGCCACGCGATCTGCTTGATGGCGCCCTTCTGCTCCTTCGGGAACAGTGCGGTGAGGATGACGGCGGCGGTGATCGCGGTGAAGCCGATGTTGCGCTCGAAGACCAGCGCGACGAAGGCGACGGCGGCGAACGCCACGAGCGTGATGACCTGGTCGGCGAGGCGCCGGCGCTGGTCGGCCGGGGCCTCGACGGCCGTGGCCGTGGCGCCCTTCGTCAGCGTGACGGCGCCCCCGGCGGCCCCGCCGCCCGCCGGGCCGCCGGTCGCCGGGCCGCTCTCGTCGAGCTCGTCGCGGCCCAGGCGCTGCGACCGGAGCTGCCGGCCGCCGAGGGTGAAGAACAGCGCGACGGCGATGGCGAGGTTGAACAGCAGGCTGGCCAGGAAGATGGTCATCTCGTCGACCGGGAGGCCGTTCTCCGCCATCACCGAGTTCGTGATGACGCCGTAGATGCTGATGGGGGAGAAGCCGCCGGCCTGCGCCCCGTGCACGACGAGCATGCCCATCATCAGCGGGTTGATCCTGTACTTGCCCGCGAAACCGAGCGCGATGGGCCCGACGATCGCGCAGGCGGCCGGGCTGGCCGCGCCGATCGCGGTGAGCACGGCGGTGACGCTGAACATCACCCAGGGGATGAGCACCACCCGCCCGCCGACCGACCGCACCGCGGCCCGCACGATGAGGTCGACCGTGCCGTTGTTGCGGGCGATCGCGAAGAGGTACGTGACGCCGACCAGGGTGAGCACGAGGTCGCCGCTGATCCCGGCGATGATCTCCCGCTCGGTCAGGCCGAGCGCGTACATCCCGACCAGCCAGGCGGCGACGAAGCCGAGCGCCCCCATGTTGATCGGCAGGACGGTGCCGACGACGAACAGCAGCACGAGCGCGATGATCGATACCAGCTCGGGTGACATGTGGCGGTCCTTGAGTCCAGGGCGCGGGGCCCGTGAGAACAGGCGTCGACGTTGACGGAGGACGCTGGCCTGTTGGCTGAGTGGCCTAGCCAATAGCAGACTCGTCCAGATGTCAATAGACTGGCGCCATGTCAGTCGAAGGCACGCTGCGGCCGGTCGTCCGCCCCCGCCTGTACGAGCAGGTCGTGAGCCAGATCCAGGAGTGGATCACCGAGAACGGGCTCGAGGTCGGGCAGCGCCTGCCCCCCGAGCGCGAGCTCGCCGCGCGCCTCGGGGTGAGCCGGGCGACGGTCAGCCAGGCGCTCGTGGCGATGGAGGTCGTCGGCATCGTGGCGGTGCGCCACGGCGACGGCGTGATCCTGGTCGAGCCCGTCGGCGGCTCGGCGAAGATCGTCAGCGCCCTGCGCCGGCACGCGCAGCAGCTCCCGGAGATCATCGACGCCCGCGAGGCGCTCGAGACCAAGATCGCCGCGCTGGCCGCCGAGCGCCGCACCGACGACGACCTCGCGGCCATCGAGGCCTCGCTCGACGAGATGGAGCGCGACATCGCCGCGGGTGGCCGGGGTGTCGAGGGCGACGAGCAGTTCCACGCCGCCGTCACCGCCGCGGCCCACTCGGGCCTGCTCGGCCGGCTGATGGACGAGATCAGCGACCTCATCAAGGAGACCCGCATCGCCTCGCTGTCGCGCCCGGACCGCCCGCGCGACGCGCTGGGCGGGCACCGCCGCGTCACCGAGGCGATCCGCGCGCGCGACCCCTTCGAGGCCGCGCGGGCGATGCAGGAGCACGTCGCCACCGTCAGCGACGTCGTCCAGCGCGGCCCGGCGCGGTGAACGAGGAGCACCTGCGGCTGTGCGCCAGCGCGGGGTGGGCGTCGCTCGTGCGGGACGAGCTGCTGCCCTGGGTCCTGGGCGACGACGACCTCGGCGACGACGTCCTGGAGATCGGCGCCGGGCCGGGCCTGGTCACCGACCTGCTCGTCGAGCGCGCGGCGCGCGTCACCGCCGTCGAGATCGACGAGCGGCTCGCCGAGGGCCTGCGGGCGCGGACGGCGGGCCTGCCCGTCGACGTCGTGATGGGCGACGCCACCGCCCTGCCCCTGCCCGACGGCCGCTTCTCCGCCGCGGCCTGCTTCACGATGCTGCACCACATCCCGCACCCCGACCTGCAGGACCGGGCGCTGGCGGAGGTCGCCCGCGTGCTGCGCCCGGGCGGCCTGCT
This sequence comes from Pseudonocardia broussonetiae, assembly GCF_013155125.1. Lineage (NCBI taxonomy): Bacteria > Bacillati > Actinomycetota > Actinomycetes > Pseudonocardiales > Pseudonocardiaceae > Pseudonocardia > Pseudonocardia broussonetiae. The sequence continues at coordinate 2,858,150 of NZ_CP053564.1, forward strand.
CGTCGGCACCGACGGCGAGGACACCCCGGCGCGCCGCGCCCTGCACGTCGACGACGTGTTCGTGCCGGTCGACCCCGCCGGGCTCCCCGCCCGCCTGCGCGCCGCCGGGTTCGCCGAGGTGCTGGTGGACAGCGACGGCGACCGCCTGCGCTTCCGCGCCCGGACGCCGGGGGCCTGACGGCGCACGCGCGTCAGAGCAGCCCGGCCTCCCGCGCCACGACGACGGCCCGGCCGCGGTTGTGGACGTCGAGCTTGCGCATGGCGCTGTGCAGGTAGGCCTTCACCGTGGGCACCGAGATGCCGAGCTGCGCGGCGATCTCGGCGTTCGTCGACCCGACCGCGACGAGCCGCAGGGCCTCGACCTCCCGCGGTGACAGCGAGGGGCCCTCCGCCGGGCGGGGAGGCTGCCCGGCCGGCCCGGCGAGGTCCTCGTGGATGCGCCGAAGCCGCGCGCGGAGCTCCGGGTCGGACGTGGTGCGGGCGAGGGCAGCGAGCTCCTCGAGGGCGCCCGCGCCGAGCTCGCCGGCCCAGCGGGGCGTCGCGGTGGCCGGCGGGTGCCGGTCGAGCAGCGCGGTCACGTCGCGCGTGATGGTGGCCGCGACGACCCCCGCGTTCCGGACGGCGACGTCGCCGATCGGCGCGTCCTCGCGCACGGCGCCGTAGAGGACGCCGCGCACCGTCCCGTGCACGAGCAGCGGGTAGGCCAGGATCGAGGTCAGGCGCTCGTGCTCGACGACGACGTGGTCGTAGTCGTGCGTGATGCCGGTGGTGGAGGCGTAGTCGGAGACGCGGCACGGCACCTTGCGGGCCATCGCGGCGCCGCCCAGGCCGCGGCCGGTGATGACGCTGAGCAGCCGCAGCGAGTCGCCGAGCGTGCCGGCGAGGCGGTTGATCGTGAGCTGCTGGCCGTCGGGGGCCGACCGGGTGCTGCCGCCGAAGACCACGGGCAGGCCGGTCCGGCTGCGGAGATCGGCCAGGCGCTGCGCGAGTACCCGGTCCACGGCCCGGGACACCGTGTCGTCGTCGAGCACGGCGGGCTCCTCCCGGTCGGGGCGGGCGCGGCCCGCTGACGGCGTCGTCGCTGGTCCAACGAGTGACCCGGCCCGGAGTTGTGCCGCCTCTACCGACTTCGGTCGGTAGTGCGCCCCGCCCGGGAGCGGTGACGCTGCGGATGCCGTTGTGCACCGAACGCCGAGGAGCTCCCCGATGTCCACCACGTCTTCCCCGGGACGGACGCCGTCCCCGCCGGTGCCGCTCGGCCGGGTCGCGGCCGCGAGCTGCGCCGGCACGACGATCGAGTTCTACGACTTCTTCATCTACGGCACCGCCGCCGCGCTGGTGTTCCCGAAGGTCTTCTTCCCCGCGCTGGGCTCCACGGCCGGCATCGTCGCCTCGTTCGCGACGTTCGCGGTGGCGTTCTTCGCCCGCCCCGTCGGCGCGATCGTGTTCGGCCACTACGGCGACCGCATCGGCCGCAAGCGCACCCTGATCTCGACGCTGCTGCTGATGGGCATCGCGACCGTCCTCATCGGGCTGCTGCCCGGCGCCGAGACCATCGGTGTGGCCGCGCCGATCATCCTGGTGGTGCTGCGGTTCGCGCAGGGCTTCGCCGTCGGCGGGGAGTGGGCCGGGGCGACGCTGCTCACGGCCGAGTACGCCCCGAAGGAGAAGCGCGGGCTGTACGGGGTCTTCCCGCAGCTCGGCCCGGCGATCGCCTTCGCGCTGTCGTCGGCCACGTTCCTCATCACCGGCCTCGTCATGGGCGACACCGACGAGGCGTTCCTGTCCTACGGCTGGCGGATCCCGTTCCTGCTCTCGATCCTGCTCGTCGGGGTCGGGCTGTGGGTGCGGCTCTCGATCGAGGAGACCCCCGCGTTCAAGGAGCTCCAGCTGCGGGCGCAGGCCGAGGCGGCGTCGCCGGACCGGTCGCGACGCCTGCCGTTCCTGGACGCCGTGCGCGCCCAGCCCCGCGAGGTGCTGCTCTCGGCCGGCGCGCTGGCCATGCTGTTCGCGTTCTTCTACATGGGCACCGCCTACCTGACCTCCTACGGCACCAACCCCGACGGCGCGGCGCTCGCGCGCCCGGTCGTGCTGGGCATCGGGATCGTGGTGGCGGTGGTGTTCGGCATCGCGATCGTCGTGGCGGGCGTGCTGTCGGACCGGTTCGGGCGGCGCAACGTCATCCGCACGTCCTGCGTCGCCGGGATCGTCTGGGCGCTCGTGCTGTTCCCGCTGCTGGACACCGGCAGCGCGACGGCGTTCGCGATCGGCCTGTCGGTCACGATGGTGATCTTCGCGATCGCGTACGGCCCGGCCGGGTCCTACCTGCCCGAGCTGTTCGCCGCGCGCTACCGCTACACCGGTGCCGGGCTGGGCTACAACCTCGCCGGCGTGCTGGGCGGGGCGATCCCGCCGCTGCTCGCCGCGAGCCTGGCGGCGTCGTTCGGCTCGTTCGCGATCGGCGTCATGCTCTCGCTGATCGGCGTGCTGTCGCTGGTCTGCGTGTCGCTGCTGCCCGAGACCCGCAACCGGGCGCTCGAGCACGAGCAGGTCGACGAGACCGTCCAGGCCTGATCCACTCCCGACCGACCACCCTGCGGCGGTGGCGCGGCGCCTCGGCTCCCCGGGCGCCGCGCCACCGCACCCCCCCGTTCAGACGCCGGCGGACGAGCGCACCCGCGCCGGCAGGACGCCCGCCGCCGCCAGCAGGACCGCGGCGCTGACCCCGAACGCCGCCGGGGCGCCGACGCGCCCGGCCAGCGCACCCGTCGCCACCGCGCCGAGGGCCTGCCCGGCGGTCAGGGCGACGAACAGGACGGCCGTGGCCTCCCCGGCGGCCTGCGGGCGCAGCGCGCTGCCCCACGCGATGAGGACCCCGCTCATCGCGGTGTAGGCGCCCCCGAAGGCCGCCCCGGCCACGGCGGCGACGAGCACCGCACCGGGTGCGAGGGCGAGCGCGGCCGTGCCGGCGGCCGTCAGCGCCACCGTGAGCGCCCAGGCGCGCCGCAGGCCGAGCAGGCGGACGGCGTCGCCGCTCAGGGCGCCGAGCACGGCCGCCGCGCCGAGCAGGACCCACAGCGCGGCGGTGGTCCGCCCGGGGAGGCCGCCGGTGGTCGTGACCAGGTCGCGCCCGAACGTCCACACCGCGGCGCTGCCGACGCCCGCGACGCCGGCGGCCAGCAGGGGCCGCAGCATCCCGGTCGTCGCTCCGTCCACGGGGCGCGGGCCGGCGGCGGGCCACCGCGCGAGGCGGTCGACGGCCGCGGCGGTGAGCAGGGCGGCCGCGGCGGCACCGAACCAGACCGGGCGCCAGACCTGGGGCGCGGCGAGCACCGCGGCGCCGGTGACCGCGACGCCCACGCCGGTGCCCGCGTTGACCACGGCCTGCGCGCGGGCGACCCGCGGCCCGCGCACCGTCGAGGCGACCGCGACGACCATCGCCGGGGACGCGGCGCCCGCCGCGCTGCCGGCCACCAGCACGCCGAGCGCCAGCACCGGGGCGGACCCGGCCGTCGCAACCACCAGTGCGCCGACCGCCGCCACCGCCGCGGCCAGCCACAGCACCGTGCGGGCCGAGCCCCGGGCGAGCAGGCGCTGCGCCGCCAGCGCGCTCACGCAGTAGGCGGCGAACCCGCCCGCCGCGACGGCCCCGGCCGCCGGCGCCGACAGCGCGAACTCCGCCGCGAGCTGGGGGAGTTGCAGCCCGTACCCGTAGCGGACCACTCCGTAGGTCACCGCGATGAGGCCCGTCCCGGACGCCACGAGCCCTGACTGTAACGATCGTTTCGCCATAGTGGTCGTTACAGTACGGGTCATGGGCGGACTCGGCGCGCGGGAGCGGCTCCTCGACGCGGCCGAGGAGCTGTTCGCCGAGCGCGGCATCGCCGCGACGGGCGTCGACGCGGTCCTCAAGCGCGCCCACGTCGCGCCGGCGACCCTCTACGCGCACTTCGGCGGCAAGGACGACCTCGTCGCCGCCGCCCTGCAGCGGCGGCACGAGCGGTGGCGCGCGATCTGGGACGAGGTGCTGCGGCGCTGCGGCGACGACGCCGTCGAGCGCGCTCTGTCGGTCTTCGACGCCCTCGACGAGCTGCACCGCCGGGAGGAGGCGGCGCGCGGCTGCGCGTTCCTGGCCGCCGCGGTCGAGGTCGTGGACCCGCGGCACCCCGCGCAGGAGTGGCTCGCCGCCGACACCCACCTGCTCGACGAGCGCCTGCGCGAGCTGGCCGCGGGCACGGGCGCGGCCGACCCGGACGCCCTCGCGACCGAGCTCCTCCTGCTCTACGACGGCGCCCTGGCCGCGAGAGCGCGGAGGGCGATCACGGGACCTCGCAAGAAGCCTGAGGTGCGAGCCCTGGCAGAGGCAGCGGTCACCCGCCACCTCCCCTGAGAACCGCTCAGGGGTGAGTGCCCTCCTCCAGTGCCGCCTTCAGCGTCGCTCTCGTCCGCTCGTCGTGGATCAGGTACGCCCAGCCGTCGGTCGTCTCGAGGACCGTCGGGGTGCGTGACGACCGCAGCCTCGACGGCCGCACCGCCGTCACGGCGTCGACGCGGGTGTGCAGCGGCCCGCGCATCCGCCGCACGACGAGGGTGCCGTCGGCGTGCAGGACCACGTCGTGCGCGGTGTGCGCGACCTGCCGGCCGACGACCGCGCCGACCGCGAGCAGGACCAGCCCCGGCAGCGCCGCCGCCGGAGCCCCGCCGGCCAGGGCCAGCGCGACGAGCACCGCGCCGCCGGCGAGCAGGACCAGGCCGATGAGCGCGGACACCCGCAGCCACGTGCGCCAGGCCCCGCGCAACGGCCACCGCGCGACGCCCTCGACCCGCTCCGCCATGTCCGGTCTCCGTCCGCCGACACCCGCGCACCGGCGAGTGTGGACGAGCGGACCGCACGGGGGAAGAGGAGAGGTGGTGGTGCCCCCGGCAGGATTCGAACCTGCGCTTTCGCCTCCGGAGGGCGACGCTCTATCCCCTGAGCTACGGGGGCTCGGGTGCGTCAAGCCTAGCGCACCCGGACCGTCACAGCGGCAGGGGCGTCCCGCCGCGGGCGAGCAGCAGCTGGCGCAGGTACTCGGCCTCCGAGGTCTGCGAGCCGAGCATCTGGGCGGCCAGGCTGCGGACCTGCGGGACCGACGCGCTCTCCGCGGCGTAGCGCAGCATCTCGGCACCGCCCTCGTGGTGGCGCAGCATCAGCTGCAGGAACAGGACGTCGAGCTCGGGGCCGGTGGCGGCGCGCAGGGCGTCGAGGTCGGCGGCGGTCGCCATCCCCGGCATCGTGGCGACGGGGCCGTCCGCGGTGCCCGTGCCCGTGCCCGCGTGGCCGTGCTCGCCGGTCATCCACGCCATGTAGCCGCCGATGGGCAGGGCCGGGGCGTCCCACAGCGCGAGCCAGCCCTGCATCTGGCCGACCTGGTTGTTCTGCGTCTTCTCGATGTCGGTGGCGAGCTGGGCGAGCACCGGGTCGGTGGTGTGGTCGCGCTCCCAGCTCGCCATGTCGACGCCCTGCAGGTGGTGCACCGACATGTCCTGGGAGAACCCGACGTCGACGGTGCCGGGCTCGGCCGTCGTCGACGAGCCCGGGACGCCCAGCAGCAGCCCGCCCGCGGCGCCGAGCAGGAGCAGCCCCACCACCGCGACGACCGCGACGAACGGGCGCACCCACCGGGCCTCGCCGTCGGCGGGGGACGGCGAGGTCGGCGGACGCTCCACCGAGACGGTCACGATCCCGCGTCGGGCGTGACCGGGTCGGCGCCCGCGGTGGTCTCGGCCTGCGTGCCGGGGGTGCCGGGCGCGGGGGCGGGGACGAAGGGCGGCGGGGAGGTGCGGACGAAGCCACCGGAGACCCCGACCTCGGCGCAGCTCGCGCCGGGCTCGGGGTGGGTGTTGCGGTTCACGCGCAGCGCGGCCACGAACTGGTCGATCCGGACGTCGTCGACGTCGGTCAGCTTGAGCTGGTGGCCCCAGGACTGCAGCGAGAACGGGGTGTCGAGGCCCGGGAACGGCGACATGACCATGTACTGCTGGCCCTCGACCTTCGCGCGCAGCGTGTCGAGCGCCGCGCCGCTGACCTGGTCGGGGTTGTAGGCGATCCACACCGCGCCGTGCTCCAGGGAGTGCACGAGGTTCTCGCTGCGCACGGCCTGGTCGTAGACGACGCCGTTGCAGGCGGCCCAGACCGCGTCGTGCGCGCCGCCGAAGGGCGGGCTCTGGGTGTAGGCGACCTGCGTGACGGGGTCGACGTGCTGCCCGCCGGTGTACTCGATCGCCTGGACGCCCTCGATCTGCGTCGACGGGTCGGGGTTCTCCGCGCTGGGGGTGAACGGCGCGAGCGCGGACAGCCGCTCGGCGTTCTCCTCCCCGCGCAGGAACGCGTAGCCGAAGACGGCGCCGGCGAACAGCACGACGACGACCACCGCCGAGATGAGGCCCCACGGTGTCGACCGCCGGGTCACGACCGCCGCGCGCGCGTTGCGCACCGCCTTGCTGTTCTTGCCGCTGACCATGAACCGTCCCACCGTCGCGTCCGGGTGCCGTCACCCGGACGGCCCTTGCGGCCCCCGAGTCTAGGAGCGGTGCCTGAGAAACCCATGAGCAGCACCTCCTCGGGGGATGGAGGGGCCGACGGAGGAGGCCCCGGGGCGGGTGGACCTAGACTCTTGGAGTGACTCCCGCCCAGCTCGCCGACCTGGTCCGCGCCACTGCGACCGAGGTCCTCACGACGCGCGGCCTGGACGTCGCGGCGCTGCCCGACGACGTCGGTGTCGAGCGCCCCCGCAACCCCGACCACGGCGACTACGCCACCAACGTCGCCATGCGCACGGCGAAGAAGGCGGGGGTCGCGCCGCGCGACCTGGCCGGCTGGCTCGTCGAGGCCCTCACCGGCCGCGACGGCATCGCCTCCGCCGAGATCGCCGGCCCCGGCTTCATCAACCTGCGCCTCGCGGCCGACGCCCAGGGCGCGGTCGTCGGCGAGGTGCTGGCGGCGGGGGAGGCCTACGGCACCGGCGACGAGTACGCCGACCGCGTCGTCAACCTCGAGTTCGTCTCGGCGAACCCGACGGGCCCGCTGCACCTGGGCCACACCCGCTGGGCCGCCGTCGGCGACGCCCTGGGCCGGGTGCTGGCCGCGCGCGGCGCGAAGGTCACCCGCGAGTACTACTTCAACGACGCGGGCGGCCAGATCGACCGCTTCGTCTCCTCCCTGGTGGCCGCGGCCGAGGGACGCCCGACGCCCGAGGGCGGCTACGGCGGCGCCTACATCGGCGAGATCGCGGCGCAGGTGCTGGCCGCCGAGCCCGGGGCGCTCACCGACCCGGACCGCGACGAGGTGTTCCGCAAGATCGGCGTCGACCTCATGTTCGACGAGATCAAGCGCGCCCTGCACGCGTTCGGCACCGACTTCGACGTGTGGTTCCACGAGAGGACGCTGCACGACAACGGGGCCGTCGACACCGCGGTGCAGCGGCTCAAGGACTCGGGCAACCTCTACTTCTCCGACGGCGCCTGGTGGCTGCGCAGCACCGACGAGGGCGACGACAAGGACCGGCCCGTCATCAAGAGCGACGGCAAGCCCGCCTACATCGCCGGCGACCTCGCCTACTACCTCGACAAGCGCGCCCGCGGCTTCGACCTGTGCATCTACATGCTCGGCGCCGACCACCACGGCTACATCGCCCGGCTCCGCGCGGCCGCGGCGGCGTTCGGCGACGACCCGAACACGGTCGAGGTGCTCATCGGGCAGATGGTGCGACTGTTCAAGGACGGCCAGATGCTGAAGATGAGCAAGCGCGCCGGCACGGCGGTGAGCATGGACGACCTGGTCGGGTTCGTCGGCGTCGACGCCGCCCGCTACTCGCTGATCCGCAGCTCGATCGACTCGGTGCTCGACCTCGACCTCGACATCCTGAGCCGCCGGACCAACGACAACCCCGTCTTCTACGTCCAGTACGCCCACGCGCGGCTCTCGTCGCTGGCGCGCAACGCCGCCGACGTCGGGCTGGAGCCCGGCACGGCGTTCGGCCTGCTGGAGCACCCGCGCGAGGGCGAGCTGATCCGCACGATCGGCGAGTTCCCGGCCGTCGTCGCCACGGCGGCGGAGCTGCGCGAGCCGCACCGCGTCGCCCGCTACCTGGAGACGCTCGCCGCCACCTACCACCGCTTCTACGACTCCTGCCGCGTCCTGCCGATGGGCGACGAGGAGATCTCCGACCTGCACCGCGCCCGCCTCGCGCTGTGCGTCGCCGCGCGGCAGGTGCTGGCCAACGGGCTGGGCCTGCTGGGCGTCAGCGCGCCGGAGCGGATGTGAGCGCCGACGTGCTCTTCTCCGCGGAGGCGCAGTCATGAGGGCGCATCCGGCCGGGCCGCTGCACGCCGGCATCACGGCACCGCCCGAGACCGCAGGCCCGCGTCCCGTCGACGCCGCCGGGTTCGACGAGCTGGCCCCCTCGGTCTGGCCGCGCCACGCCGCGCGCGGGGAGACCGGCGCGCTGGAGGTGGCGGGCGTCGACGTCCGCGACCTCGCCGAGCGCTACGGCACCCCGCTGTTCGTCGTCGACGAGGACGACTTCCGCTCGCGCGCCGCGGAGTTCGCCGCCGCGTTCGGCGCCGCGTCGGTGCACTACGCGGCGAAGGCGTTCCTGTCGGTCGAGGTGGCGCGCTGGGTCGCGCAGGAGGGCCTCTCGCTCGACGTCGCGAGCGGCGGCGAGCTGGCCGTCGCCCTGCGCGCGGGCTTCCCGGCCGAGCGGATCGCGGTGCACGGCAACAACAAGTCCACCGAGGAGCTCACGGCCGCCGTCGAGGCGGGCGTGGGCCGGGTCGTGCTCGACTCCTTCCACGAGATCGCCCGCCTCGACGCGATCGCCACCGCGCACGGTGTCGTCACGCCGGTGATGATCCGGCTGACGGTCGGGGTCGAGGCGCACACGCACGAGTTCATCGCCACCGCGCACGAGGACCAGAAGTTCGGCTTCTCGATCGCGGGGGGTGAGGCGAGCGCGGCGGCCGAGGCGGCGCGGCGGGTGCTGCGCTCCCCGGGGCTGTCGCTGGTCGGGCTGCACAGCCACATCGGCAGCCAGATCTTCGACACCGAGGGCTTCGAGGTCGCCGCGCACCGCGTCGTGCGGTTCCTGGCGGCGCTGCACAAGGAGCACGGCGGCGACGCGCTGACCGCGCTCACCACGCTCGACCTCGGCGGCGGCTTCGGCATCGCCTACCGGGCGGACGAGACCCCGCTCGACGTCGCCGAGCTGGCCGAGGAGCTGCGCGGCATCGTCAAGAAGGAGTGCCACGCCGAGGAGCTCGACGTGCCGGAGATCGCCGTCGAGCCCGGGCGCGCGATCGCCGGCCCGGGCACCGTCACGCTCTACGAGGTCGGCACGCTCAAGGACGTCCCGCTGGGTACGTCGTCGGGCCGCCGCTACGTCAGCGTCGACGGCGGCATGAGCGACAACATCCGCACCGCCCTCTACGACGCGGTCTACGACTGCAGGCTGGTGTCGCGGTCCTCGGAGCGCGACGGCACCGGCGAGGCCGTGCTCTCGCGCGTGGTCGGCAAGCACTGCGAGAGCGGCGACATCGTCGTGCGCGACTGCTGGCTGCCCGCCGACCTCGCCCCGGGCGACCTGCTCGGCGTCGCGGCCACGGGGGCGTACTGCTACTCGATGGCCAGCTCCTACAACCGCCTGCCGCGGCCCGCGGTGGTCGCGGTGCGCAACGGGGAGGCGCGGGTGCTGCTGCGCCGCGAGACCGTCGAGGACCAGTTCCGGCTGGAGGTCGGCCCGTGAGTCGTGTCACGCGCGCGGGCGGCGGCGCGGGTCCGCACCGGAGCATGACCCCCACTGTCGTCAGCGAGGAGCGAGCGTGAACGGGAACGCGGTGCGGGTCGCACTGCTGGGCTGCGGCACCGTCGGGGGCGAGATCGTGCGGCTGCTGCGCGAGCAGGCGGGGGAGCTGGCCGCGCGGGCCGGGGCCCCGGTCGAGCTCGTCGGCGTGGCCGTGCGGCGCCCGCACAAGCACCCCGAGCTCGGCGACCTGCTCACCACCGACGCCACGGCGCTGGCCACGCGCGAGGACGTCGACGTGGTCGTCGAGGTGATCGGCGGCATCGAGCCCGCGCGCACCCTGCTGCTGGAGGCGCTCAAGGCCGGCAAGTCGGTGGTCACGGCCAACAAGGCGCTGCTCGCCGAGGAGGGCGCGGCGCTGGCCGAGGCCGCCGACGCGTCGGGCGTCGACCTGTTCTACGAGGCCTCGGTCGCCGGCGCGATCCCGCTGCTGCGGCCGCTGCGCGAGAGCCTGGCCGGCGACCGCATCACCCGCGTCGCCGGCATCGTCAACGGCACCACCAACTTCATCCTCTCCGCGATGACGGAGTCGGGCGCCGGCTACGCCGACGCGCTGGAGGAGGCCACCCGGCTCGGCTACGCCGAGGCCGACCCGAGCGCCGACGTCGATGGCTACGACGCCGCGTCCAAGGCCGCCATCCTCGCGACGCTGGCCTTCCACACCCGCGTCACGGCCGCCGACGTGCACTGCGAGGGCATCCGGCACGTCACCGCGTCGGACATCGCGGCCGCGCGCGGCATCGGCTGCGTGATCAAGCTGCTGGCGATCTGCGAGCGCACGCCCGCCACGCCCGACACCCCGGAGTCGGTGTCGGCCCGCGTCTACCCGGCGATGATCCCCGCCACGCACCCGCTGGCCGCCGTCGACGGCGCGTTCAACGCCGTGTTCGTCGAGGCCGAGGCCGCGGGGCAGCTCATGTTCTACGGCCAGGGCGCGGGCGGCGCGCCCACCGCGAGCGCCGTGCTCGGCGACCTCGTCGCCGTCGCGCGCAACCGCGTGCACGGCGGGCGCGGTGCGCGCGAGTCGGCCTACGCCCGCCTGCCCGTGCTGCCGATCGGCGCGGTCGCCACCCGCTACCACGTGAGCCTCGAGGTGGCCGACCGCGCGGGCGTGCTGGCGGCCATCGCGGGGGAGTTCTCCGCGCAGGGCGTCAGCATCGCCGCGGTGCGCCAGACCGGCGGTGTCGCCGACTCCGCCGGAGCCGACACGGTCAGCGCCGCGCGGCTCGTCGTCGTCACGCACGCGGCCCCGGAGGCGGCGCTCGCCGCCACGGTCCGGGTGCTGGCCGGGCTCGACGCCGTGCACGCCGTCGACAGCGTGCTGCGCGTCGAGGACCTCGGACGAAAGGGCGTTGCCCCGTGACCTCCCCCTCCGCGACCACCCCGCTCGCCCCGGTGGGGCGGTCGACCCGCTGGCCGGGCGTCATCGAGGCGTTCCGCGACCGGATGCCGGTCGAGCCGGGCTGGACCGTCGTCACGCTCGGGGAGGGCGGCACGCCGCTGCTCCCGGCGCCGCACCTGTCGCAGCTGACCGGCTGCGAGGTGTTCCTCAAGGTCGACGGCGCCAACCCCACGGGCTCGTTCAAGGACCGCGGGATGACGATGGCGGTCACCGACGCGCTCGCCCAGGGCAAACAGGGCGTGATCTGCGCGTCCACCGGCAACACCTCCGCGTCGGCCGCCGCGTACGCCGCCCGCGCGGGCATGACCTGCGCCGTCCTCGTGCCGCAGGGCAAGATCGCGCTCGGCAAGCTCGCGCAGGCCGTGGCGCACGGGGCGCGGATCGTGCAGGTCCAGGGCAACTTCGACGACTGCCTGGAGCTCGCGCGCAAGACCGCGGCCGAGTACCCGGTGGCCGCGCTGGTCAACTCCGTGAACCCGACCCGGATCGCCGGGCAGGCGAGCGCGGCGTACGAGATCTGCGACGAGCTCGGCCGCGCGCCCGACGTCCACTGCCTGCCGGTCGGCAACGCGGGCAACATCACCGCCTACTGGGCCGGCTACCGCGCCTACGCCGCCGACGGGCTGATCGACTCCCCGCCGCGGATGTTCGGCTACCAGGCCGCGGGCGCCGCGCCCCTCGTGCACGGCGCGCCCGTGAAGAACCCGGAGACGATCGCCACGGCCATCCGGATCGGGTCGCCCGCGTCCTGGGCGCAGGCGCAGACCGCCCGCGAGGAGTCCGACGGGCGCTTCGCCGCCGTCACCGACGAGGAGATCCTCGACGCCTACCTGCTGCTGTCCTCCCGCGAGGCGGTGTTCGTCGAGCCCGCGTCGGCGGCGAGCGTCGCGGGGCTGCTGCAGTCCGGCGCCGACGGAACGCTGCCGCGCGGCTCCCTGGTGGTGTGCACCGTCACGGGGCACGGTCTCAAGGACCCCGACACGGCGCTGCTCACGGCGCCCGCGCCGACGGTCATCCCCATCGACCCGAGCGCCGTCGCCGACGCGCTGGAGCTGCGTTGATGCGCCCTGCCCCGGTGTCCCGTCCGCTGACGGACCTCGTCTGATGGGCAGGCCCCGTCAGGTCCGCGTCCGCGTGCCGGCGTCGTCGGCCAACCTCGGCCCCGGGTTCGACTCCCTCGGCCTCGCCCTGGGCCTCTACGACGAGGTCGAGGCGTGCGCGGCCGACGACGGCGTCGCCGTCGAGGTGGTCGGCGAGGGCGCGGGCCAGGTGCCCTGCGACGACCGGCACCTCGTCGTCCGCGCCATGCGCACCGCCTGGAACATCACCGGCGACGCGCCCGCGGGCTTGCGGCTGCGCTGCGTCAACGCCATCCCGCACTCGCGCGGGCTCGGCAGCTCCGCCGCGGCCGCGGTGGCCGGGGCCGTCGCCGCCGTCGTGCTCGCGGGCCGCGACGTCGAGCTCGAGCGCGACACGCTGCTGCAGGTCACGGCCGGTATGGAGGGGCACGCCGACAACGCGGCGGCCAGCCTGCTCGGCGGGTTCGTCATCGCCTGGGAGACCGTCGGGAATACCGCGGGGCGCTTCCACGCTGTACGGCTCGACGCGCACCCGGGCATCCACCCCGTGGCGCTCGTCGCGGGGACGGAGTCGTCGACCTCGACGACCCGCGGCCTGCTGCCCGACCGGGTCCCCCTGGTCGACGCCGCCTTCACCGGCAGTCGCACCGCCCTGTCGGTGCTGGCGTTCACGCAGCGCCCCGAGCTGCTGCTTCCCGCCACCGAGGACCGCCTGCACCAGGGCTACCGGCGTCCGGCGTACCCGGACTCGGCCGACCTGGTCGACGCGCTGCGCGCCCACGGCGTCCCGGCCGCCATCTCCGGTGCCGGGCCCACCGTGCTCGCCCTCACCACCGACGGCACCCTGCCCGCGGGCCTGGACCTGCACGGCTTCTCCACGCTGCCGCTGCCCGTCGACACGGTCGGTGCGCAGGTGGAGATCGACTGAGGGTCCGCCACGCCGGGGGTGGTGGTTGCCGTGACCAGCGGGGGAGTCTAGTCTCGGCCACGCAACGGCGATCCACGCGTCTTCCGCGTGGCCACTCGGGCCATCTGCGCAACCCCGGCACCCAGGTCCACACCGGACCAGTGCTGGAGCCAGACCCGCGCCCGGCCCCGAGCGGCCGCCCCCGCGAACAGTCGCAGCGATCGTCGCCCCTGCCTGTCGGGGCGGCCGTGAGGTCCGATGGCCCTCGATCCGTAGACCGACATGTCGTCCGGCACACCGTCCGGGCGAGTGTGTGACATCCGCTGACCAGGGCATGAGACCCGGTCGGTCAGGAAGGACATCTGTGAGCGAGACCGATCTCGTCAGCACCGCGCCCGCCCGCAAGCGGGGCGGCCTCACCGGCATGGTGCTGGCGGAGCTCCGCCAGCTGGCCGAGGAGCTGAACATCACCGGCACCACCGGGATGCGCAAGGGCGACCTCATCGCCGCCATCAAGGAGCGCCAGGGCGCGGCCCCGGCCCCCCAGCTGTCCCTCCCGGACAGCGCGGCCCCGGCCGCCACCCCGGCCACCCCGGCGCCCGCCGCCGAGGTCCCGGCCGCCGAGCCCGTGGTCGCCGAGGCCGCGCCCGCCGCGCCGGCGCCCACCACGCGCCGCCGCCGCACGGCGTCGCGCCCGGCCGGAGCGCCCGACGCGACGTCGGCGCCCGCCGCCGCGGCCCCGGTCGAGACCCCGGCCCCCGCGGCCGTCCCGGCCGCCGCCGAGCCGGCCCCGGTCGCCGAGCCGGCCCCGGTCGTGCCCGCCCCCGTCGCGGAGGCGCCGGTCGTCGAGGCCCCTGTGGTCGAGGCGCCGGTCGTCGAGGCTCCCGCCGTCGACCGGGCCCCGGCCACCAACGGGTCCGCCCCCGCGGCCGACACCGACGCCCCGTCCGAGGGCGGTGGCCGGCGCAGCCGCAGCCGCCGCGGCCGCGGCGCCGACCAGCAGGCCGAGCCCGTGGCCGCCGACGCCGGCGAGTCCGGCGAGGTGGTGCGCGGCGGACGCAACCGCAACCGGCGCGACCAGAACGCCGGCCAGAACGCCGCGCAGAACACCGCGCAGAACGACGCCGTCCAGGCGCCCGCCGCCGCCGTCCAGGACGCCGCTCCCGCCACCACGCAGAACGGCAGCGCCGCGGCCCAGAACGGCGTGCAGAGCGGGCAGGGCGACACCCGCGGCGACCGTGACCGGAACGACCGGGACCGTGCCGACCGCGACCGGGACCGCGACCGCGCCGACCGGGACCGCGCCGACCGCGACCGCGCCGACCGCGACCGCGGCGGCAACGACAACCGCGGCCCGCGCGACAACCGTCCGGACGACGACGGCGACGAGGACGGCGACGGCCGCGGCCGCCGCGGTCGCCGCTTCCGCGACCGCCGGCGGGGCCGCGACCGCGACCGCACCGGGGGTGGCGCGGGCGGTGGCGGCGGCCAGGGCAACGTCGACACCGAGGTGCGCGACGACGACGTGCTGCTGCCCGTCGCCGGCATCGTCGACATCCTGGACAACTACGCCTTCGTCCGGACCACGGGCTACCTCTCCGGCCCCACCGACTGCTACGTCTCGCTCTCGCTCGTGCGCAAGCACGGCCTGCGCCGCGGCGACGCGATCACCGGTGCGGTCCGCGAGAGCCGCGAGGGCGAGCAGTCGCGCCAGAAGTTCAACCCGCTCGTCCGCGTCGACACCATCAACGGGCAGGACCCGGAGGCGTCGCGCCACCGAGCGGAGTTCACCAAGCTCACGCCGCTCTACCCGAACGACCGGCTGCGCCTCGAGACCGAGTCGCACATCATGACCACGCGGATCATCGACCTGGTCATGCCGATCGGGAAGGGCCAGCGCGCGCTCATCGTCAGCCCGCCCAAGGCCGGCAAGACGATGGTGCTCCAGGCGATCGCCAACGCGATCACCACGAACAACCCGGAGTGCCACCTCATGGTCGTCCTCGTGGACGAGCGGCCGGAGGAGGTCACCGACATGACCCGGTCGGTGAAGGGCGAGGTCATCGCCTCCACCTTCGACCGCCCGGCCACCGACCACACCACGGTCGCCGAGCTCGCCATCGAGCGCGCGAAGCGCCTGGTGGAGATGGGCCACGACGTCGTCGTGCTGCTCGACTCGATCACCCGCCTGGGCCGCGCCTACAACCTGGCCGCACCCGCGTCGGGCCGGATCCTGTCCGGTGGTGTCGACTCCACGGCGCTCTACCCGCCCAAGCGCTTCCTCGGCGCCGCGCGCAACATCGAGAACGGTGGCTCGCTCACCATCCTCGCCACCGCGCTCGTCGAGACCGGGTCCACGATGGACACGGTGATCTTCGAGGAGTTCAAGGGCACCGGCAACGCCGAGCTCAAGCTCGACCGCCGCATCGCCGACAAGCGCGTCTTCCCCGCCGTCGACGTCGGCGACTCGGGCACCCGCAAGGAGGAGCTGCTGCTCTCGCCCGACGAGCTGGCCGTCATGGTCAAGCTGCGCCGCGTGCTCTCGGCGCTGGACGACCAGCAGGCCATCGACCTGCTGCTCACCCAGCTCAAGAAGACCCGCACCAACATCGAGTTCCTCATGCAGGTCGCCAAGGGCCTGCCGGTCGGGAACGACGACTGACCCGCTGGGAATCAGGGGCCGGGGTGGATGGTTGAATGCTCTGTCTGGTTCAAGGACAGAGTCACGCTCCGGCCCCGGTTCACCTCGTCAGCGAGGACCCGGCGCCACTTCGAGAGGAACCACCGTGCGATCTGGCATCCACCCCGAGTACGTCACCACCCAGGTGACCTGCAGCTGCGGCAACTCGTTCACCACGCGCAGCACCAAGACTAGCGGCTCGATCGTCGCCGAGACCTGCTCCGCCTGCCACCCGTTCTACACGGGCAAGCAGCGGATCCTGGACTCCGGTGGCCGCGTGGCGCGCTTCGAGGCGCGCTACGGCAAGCGGGCCGGCAAGTAGCTCCGCCGACGGCGCCCACCCGATCCGGGTGGGCGCCGTTCGCATGTCACGAGGGACCGAGCCAGAGAGGGAGGCGACGATGCCGGCACCGGCCGTCGACGCGCTGCTCGCCGAGCACGCCGAGCTGGAGCTGCGCCTCGCCGACCCGTCGATCCACGCCGACGCCGCGCTGGCCCGCAAGCTGGGCCGCCGCTACGCCGAGCTGGGCCCGGTGGTCGCCGCCGCGCGCGCTCTCGACGCCGCCCGCGACGACCTCGCCGCCGCCCGCGAGCTGGCGGCCGACGAGCCGTCCTTCGCCGCCGAGGCCGACGAGATCGCGGCCCACCTCCCCGCGCTGGAGACGCGCCTGGCCGAGCTGCTCGTGCCGCGCGACCCGCACGACGGCGACGACGTCGTCATGGAGGTCAAGTCCGGGGAGGGCGGCGAGGAGTCGGCGCTGTTCGCGGGCGACCTCGTCCGCATGTACACCCGGTACGCGGAGAAGCGCGGCTGGAAGACCGAGGTGCTCGACGCCACCGTCTCCGACCTCGGCGGCTACAAGGACATCACGCTGATCCTGCGCTCCCGGACCCCCGAGCCCGACGGCGTGTGGAGCGCGCTGAAGTTCGAGGGCGGCGTGCACCGCGTGCAGCGGGTGCCGGTCACCGAGTCGCAGGGCCGCATCCACACCTCCGCGGCCGGCGTGCTCGTGTACCCCGACACCGGCGAGGACGCCGACGTCGAGATCGACGAGAAGGACCTGCGCGTCGACGTCTTCCGCTCCTCGGGGCACGGCGGCCAGAGCGTCAACACCACCGACTCGGCCGTGCGCATCACGCACCAGCCCAGCGGCATCGTCGTGAGCTGCCAGAACGAGCGCAGCCAGCTGCAGAACCGCGCCCGCGCGATGGAGGTGCTCCGCTCGCGGCTGCAGGCGCAGCACGAGGCGGAGCTCGCCGCGGAGGCGTCGGCGGAGCGGCGGTCGCAGGTGCGCACGGTCGACCGCTCGGAGCGCATCCGCACCTACAACTTCCCGGAGAACCGCATCTCCGACCACCGCGTCGGCTACAAGGCGCACAACCTGAGCACGGTGCTCGACGGCGAGCTCGACGACCTGCTCACCGCGCTCACGGCGGCCGACCGCGCGGATCAGCTCAGCTCGTGATCTCGCCGGCGCACTGCAGGAAAGCCACGTTCACGCCATCTGGTTGCGTGAACGTGGCTTTCCTGCAACGGAGGGCGGCCCGGTGAGCCGTCAGCCGCTGCGACTGGCCATCGCCGAGGCCGAGCGCCTGCTGGCCGCCGCGGGGGTGTCCTCGCCCCGGGTCGACGCGGAGCTCCTCGCCGCGCACGTCGTCGGCGTCGAGCGCGGGCGGCTGATGCTGCACCCGCTCGTCGACCCGCCGGTGGTGGAGGCGCTGCGGCAGCTCGTCGTCCGCCGGGCCGCCCGCGAGCCGCTGCAGCACCTGCTGGGCACCGCGGTGCTGGGCCCGGTCGAGGTGGCCGTCGGGCCGGGCGTGTTCACCCCGCGCCCGGAGACCGAGCTGCTGCTGGAGTGGGGGCTCCGGGCGATCGCCGGCGTCGCGTCGCCGCTGGTCGTCGACCTGTGCACCGGCACCGGCGCGCTCGCGCTGGCCGTGGCCGCGAGCCGGCCGGACGCGCAGGTGCACGCCGTCGAGGCCGACCCCGGTGCGCTGGTGTGGGCGCGGCACAACATCGCCGCGCACGGCGGCACGGTCACGCTGCACGCCGGTGACGTCCGGTGGAGCGACCTGCTGCTCGACCTGGAGTCCCACGTCGACCTCGTGCTGTGCAACCCGCCCTACGTCCCCGACGACACGGAGCTGCCGCCCGAGGTCACCGAGTGGGACCCGCCCGGCGCGGTGTTCGGCGGGCCGGACGGCCTGGAGATCATCCGCGCGGTGATCGCCACCTCGGCGGGTCTGCTGCGCTACGGCGGCCACCTCGCGATCGAGCACGACGACACCCACGGCGAGGCCGTGCCCGCGCTGCTGCGCCGCCGCCGGGTGCTCACCGACGTCACCGAGCACACCGACCTCACCGGCCGCCCCCGCTTCGCCACCGCCCGCCGGGTCGACGCCCCCGCCTGAGGCCGCGGGCGCCCCTCGTAGGCTCGCGCCGTGCCTCCCACCTACGACTGCGCCGACGCGGACGCCCGCCGCGACGGCCTCGCCGCCGCCGCCCGAGCCGTCCGCGCCGGGCGCCTGGTCGTGCTCCCCACCGACACCGTCTACGGCCTGGGCTGCGACGCGTTCTCCGCCACGGCCGTGCGCTCCCTGCTCAAGGCCAAGAACCGCGGCCCGGACATGCCCGTGCCGGTGCTCGTGGGCTCCTGGTCCACGATCGACGGCCTCGTGCTCGGCGTCCCGCGCACCGCCCGGCAGCTGATCGAGGCGTTCTGGCCGGGTGGCCTGTCCCTGGTCCTGCCGCACGCCCCCTCGCTGGCCTGGGACCTCGGCTCCACCAAGGGCACGGTGATGCTGCGGATGCCGCTGCACCCGGTGGCCCTGGAGCTGCTGCGCGACGTCGGCCCGATGGCCGTGTCCAGCGCCAACATCTCCGGCTCGCCCGCCCCCGCCACCATGGGCGGGGCGCTGGAGCAGCTGGGTGAGAAGGTCGCGGTCTACCTCGACGGCGGCGACTCCGGCGACCCCGTCGCGAGCACCATCGTCGACCTCACCGGCGACGAGCCCCTGGTCCTCCGGCAGGGTGCGGTGACGATCGACGAGGTGCGTGAGGTGCTGGGGCGGACGGTCCTCACGGCCTGACCTCCCGGATCGTCGGGGGTGTGAGTCGCGGTGACGGCGCCGGTGTCACATTCCTGAAGCGGTCGGGCTGGTGATCGCCGGGAGTGTGCGCTCAGGGTCGCTGGGACGGCTGCAGTGTCACGTTCTCGGTGATCACAGGGCTGTGCCCCGGGGCCCCCGCCGGTGATCGCCGGGAGTGTGACGTGAGCGCCGCGGGGACGACCATGGTGTCGCGGTTCCGGTGATCACCGGCATCCGGTCGGCGGCCGTTCGGCAGCGTCGGCGCGGGACCGGTGATCGTCGGGAGTGCGCCGCGTTGGTCGCTGGGAGGGCGCTCGTGTCACATTCCTGCCGCGGTCGGGCTGGTGATCGCGGGGAGTGTGCGCTCAGGGTCGCGGGGACGACCGTGGTGTCGCGGTTCCGGTGATCACCGGCATCCGGTCGGCGGCCGTTCGGCAGCGTCGGCGCGGGACCGGTGATCGTCGGGAGTGCGCCGTGGTGGTCGTCGTGAGGGCGCTGGTGTCGCAGTCCTGCCGCGGCCGGCCGGTGATCGCCGGGAGTGTGCGCTCAGGGTCGCTGCGACGGCCGTGTTGTCACGGTTCCGGTGATCACCTAGATCTGGCCGGCGGCCGTCCTGCGGCCGCGGCACTGGATCGGTGATCGTCGGGAGTGTGACCTGGTTGGTGGTCGCCGGGGGTGGGCTCTGCTGTCGCAGTCATGATCGTCGGGGGTGCGACGTCAGGGTCGCGCGCACGACCGTGGCGTCACGTTCCAGCGTGATGGACGGGATGGCCGGGATGGGCGGGAAGGCCGAGCAGGTCGGCCAGGTGGTCGGCGCCGTCCCGGAAGAACCGCTCGTGGTCGGCCACCACGTTGTGCGTGTGGCCGAACAGCTCGAAGCTGATCATGCCGAACACGCTGGTCCAGGCCAGGATCGAGCGGGCGGCGAGTGAGGAGCCGGGGTCGTCGGCCGACAGGCCGACCCGCTCCGCGACGCCGGGGGCAAGCACCGCGTCGCCGCCGCCCTGCGGCACCGGGACGGTCCCGGCGGCCAGGCCATCGGCGACGAGCCGGCACAGCACCTCGCCCACCCGGGACGCCGGGCCGATCGTGGTCTGCGGGGCGGCGTAGCCGGGCACGGGGGAGCCGTAGACCAGCGCGTACTCGTGCGGGTGCGCGAGCGCCCACTCCCGCGCCGACCGGCAGACGGCGTGCCAGCGGCCGCGCAGGCCGGAGTCCGCAGCGGCCGCGTCGGCCTGCTCCGCGGCGGCGCCCAGGGCGTCGTAGGCCTCGACGATCAGGGCGGTCAGCAGGTCGTCGCGGCTGGGGAAGTACCGGTAGACCGCCGACGACGCCATGCCCAGCTCGCGCGCGACGGCCCGCAGCGACAGCGCGCCCGCGCCGCCGGTGGCGAGGTGGCGGCGCGCCGCCTCGGTGATCTCGCGGGTGAGCTCGGCGCGGACGCGGGCGCGGGTTCCGGAGGCGGTCACCGGGGGAGTGTCGCACAGGAACGAGAGCAGTGCTCTTGACGCGGAGCACCGAAGCGTGAACAGTGTGCGGAACAGAGAGCACTGCTCGCACAACGAGGAGAACCCTATGGCACAGCACGTGATCGTCGGAGCCGGAACGATCGGCAACGGCCTCGCCCGGCTCCTGGCCGGGCAGGGCCACGACGTCCGCATCGTCTCCCGCAGCGGATCGGGCCCGGTGGGCGAGCGCATCGAGCGGGTCGCGGCCGACGCCTCCGACGGCGCCATCCTGAGCGACCTGACGGCCGGCGCCGCCGCGCTCTACAACTGCGCCAACCCGCCCTACCACCGCTGGGCCACCGACTGGCCGCCGCTCGCGGCCGCCCTGCTGCTGGCGGCCGAGCGCTCCGGTGCCGTCCTCACGACGATGTCGAGCCTCTACGGCTACGGCCCCGTCGACGGCCCGATGACCGAGGACACCCCGCTGGGCTCGGCGCCCGGCACGAAGGGCGCGATCCGCAACCGGATGTGGTCCGACGCGCTCGCCCTGCACGAGGCCGGGCGGATCCGGATGACCGAGGCGCGGGCGTCGGACTTCTACGGCCCGGGTCTGCGCACCACCGGCCACCTCGCCGAGTACGCCGTGCCCCGCCTCCTCGCCGGCAAGCGGCCGCGCCTGGTGCAGGGCGACCCGGACGCCCTGCACTCGTGGACCTACGTCGGCGACGTCGTGGAGACCCTCGCGGTGCTGGCCTCCGACGAGCGGGCGTGGGGCCGGGCGTGGCACGTCCCGACCGGCCCCGCGCTGTCGGTGAACGGGATGCTGTCGCGGATGGCGCGCACGGCGGGTGTGCCCGAGCGGCCGGTCCAGGTGATCCCGGTGCTCGCCGTGCGCCTGGGCGGGCTCGCGGTGCCGTTCCTGCGGGAGCTGGCCGAGGTCCGCTACCAGTTCGCGGAGCCGTTCGTCCTCGACTCCTCGGCGGCACAGCGGACCTTCGGGCTGGAGCCCACCCCGCTCGAGGAGGGCCTCGCTGCGACGGTCGACTGGTGGCGGGAGCAGGCGCGGGCGGCGGCCTGAGCGGCGGGTACCGTAGTCGCCGTGACGACACCGTTCTGGGGCCCGGACTTCGACGCACTGCAGCAGCAGGACCCCGAGATCGCGGGAGTGGTGCTCGCCGAGCTGGACCGCCTGCGCGGCGGCCTCCAGCTCATCGCGAGCGAGAACCTCACCAGCCCCGCGGTGCTCGCGGCCCTGGGATCCACGCTGTCGAACAAGTACGCCGAGGGCTACCCCGGCAAGCGGTACTACGGCGGCTGCGAGGTCGTCGACCAGGCCGAGGAGATCGGCAACGCGCGCACGCGCGAGCTGTTCGGCGCCGAGCACGCCAACCTGCAGCCGCACTCGGGCGCGTCGGCCAACTTCGCGGTCTACGGCGCCTTCACCCAGCCCGGCGACACGGTGCTCGCGATGGACCTCAAGCAGGGCGGCCACCTGACCCACGGGTCCAAGGTGAGCTTCTCGGGCAAGTGGTTCAACAACATCAGCTACTCGGTCCGCCAGGACACCGAGCTGATCGACTACGACGAGGTCCGCGACCTCGCCCGGCAGCACCGGCCCAAGATGGTCATCGCCGGGGCCACGGCGTACCCGCGCCTGATCGACTTCGCGGCGTTCCGCGAGATCTGCGACGAGGTCGGCGCGATCCTGTGGGTCGACGCGGCGCACTTCATCGGCCTGGTCGCGGGCCGGGCGATCCCGTCGCCGGTGCCCTACGCCGACGTCGTCTCGGCCACCACGCACAAGGTCCTGCGCGGCCCGCGCGGCGGCATGCTCCTGTCGAAGGCCGAGCACGCCAAGGCGCTCGACAAGGCCGTGTTCCCGTTCTCCCAGGGCGGGCCGCTGATGCACGCCGTCGCCGCCAAGGCCGTGGCGATGAAGGAGGCGGCGCAGCCCGCGTACCGGTCGTACGCGCACCAGGTCGTCGCCAACGCGCAGGCGCTGTCCAAGAGCCTCGAGGCCGAGGGGATGCGGGCCACCTCCGGCGGCACCGACACGCACCTCGCGCTCATCGACCTGCGCCCGATCGGCGTCACCGGCGCCGACGCCGAGACCCGCTGCGACGCCGCGCGCATCACGCTCAACAAGAACGCGATCCCGTACGACCCGGCGCCGCCGCTCAAGCCCTCGGGCGTGCGCGTCGGCTCGCCCAGCCTCACCACGCAGGGCATGACCGAGGCCGACATGGCCGAGGTCGGGTCGCTGCTCGCGCGGGCGATCAAGGCGGAGCACGGCACGCAGGCGGGCGACGCCGAGCTCGCCTCGGTCGCCGAGGGCGTGGGTGCGCTCGTGGCCCGCGCGCCCGCCTACCCGCGCCCCTGAGCCCCTCCGCCGCCGTGCTCGCCCACGCCGTGCTCGCCCAGGCGCTGCCGGCGCAGATCCTCCCGATCAAGGAGTACCTGCTCTCCGGCATGACGGCCGCGGTCGTCACGTTCCTGCTGGTCGGGCCGGTGCGGGTGCTCGCGCTGCAGGTCGGCGCGGTGGCCTGGCCCCGCGGCCGCGACGTGCACGTCACGCCGACGGCCCGCTGGGGCGGGCTCGCGATGCTGGCCGGGGTGCTGGCGGGGGTCGCCATGGCCTACCAGCTCCCGGCGATGCGCCTGGCGTTCGCGTACTCCGAGGAGATGGTCGGGGTCGTGCTGGCCTCGCTGATCCTCGTGCTGGTCGGCGCGCTCGACGACCGCTACGAGCTCGACGCGCTCACCAAGCTGGCCGGCCAGACCACCGCGGCCGGGGTGATGACGCTGTTCGGCGTGCAGTGGACCGTGCTGCCGGACGTGTTCCTCGGCGGCCAGGTCGGGCTCGGGCGCGAGCAGGGCGTGCTGCTGACGGTGCTGCTCACCGTCGCGCTGGTGAACGCCATGAACTTCGTCGACGGCCTCGACGGGCTCGCCGCCGGGATCGGGCTGATCGCCGCCGGGGCCACCGCGCTGTTCACGATGGGCCTGGTGCTGCGCAACGGCAACGACCCCTTCGTCTTCACGCCGGCGCTCATCGCGTTCGTGCTGGCCGGCGCGTGCCTGGGCTTCCTGCCGCACAACTTCAACCCCGCGCGCATCTTCATGGGCGACTCCGGCTCCATGCTGATCGGCCTGCTGCTCGCCGCGGCCACCACGATGGCGTCCGGCCGGCTCACCGACGTCACCACCGGCGGCGACCTGCTGGCGCTGTTCGCCCCGCTGATCGTGCTCGCCGCGGTCGTGTTCATCCCGGTCCTGGACCTGCTGATGGCCGTCGTCCGGCGCACCCGGGCCGGACGCAGCCCGTTCGCGCCGGACAAGATGCACCTGCACCACCGGCTGCTGGAGATCGGGCACAGCCAGCGCCGCGCGGTGCTCCTGATCTACCTCTGGGCGGGCGTGCTCGCGTTCGGCGCCGTGGCGCTGGCGCTGATCGACGACCCGTTCGTCGTCCTGTGGACGGTGGGGGTCGGCCTCGTCGTGGCCGTGCTCGCCTCGTCCGTACCGAGAGCGAGGACCACCCGGTGATCCGCACCCTCCCCGAGGGCCAGGAGCAGACGCTGCTCGCGCTGGCCTCGTCCATGCGCCGCGGGGTGCTCGTGGCCACCGCCGTCGCGGGCGTCCCGACGGTCGTCGTCGCGGGCGTGCTGGTCGGGCTGCGGGGCGCGGTCAGCGCGTTCGCGGGCATCGCGCTCGCGCTGCTGGCCGCGCTGTTCACGCTCTGGCTCATGCACCGCACGGCCGGCAAGGAGCCGAAGGCTGTGATGATGGCCTCACTGGGCGGCTTCGTGCAGAAGATGATCTTCCTGTTGATCGCGCTCTTCGGACTCGCGTCCGTACCCGATGTGCACCGGATGTCGCTCGCCGTGGCGACGATCGTGGGCCTGCTCGCCACCACCGCGGCCGAGGGGTGGGCCGGGTACCGGCTGCGCACGCTGCTCGTCGTGCCGGACACCACGCCCGCGACCAGCGGTTCGCCGACCGGTATGTCCGGGTCGGCCGCGGACGCGGCCGGCGGGCCCGGCGGTGGCGCCTCCCCGGCGCCCGGGCGGCCCGAGACCTCCCCGTGATCCACTCGCGGGCGCGTCGCCGCTGGTGACGTGCGAGGTAGGGCCGTCGGAGCAGCGCCGACCGGCTGATAATGTGCGCAACGTGAGCGAAACGCGGTGCTGATACCGCGGGATCGCGGCACAACGCAGGTCATGGCGATCTCCCGAACAGCCTCCGTCGAGGCCGGGAGCACCGGAAGGATCCCCATTGGGCGAGTTCGTACTGGCGGCCGAGGAGTTCACGCCCCCGGGCGTCGGCACCTTCATCTACCCCCCCATCTTCGGGGAGATCACGAAGCCGATCTTCCAGGTCGTCCTCGCCGCGGTGATCGTGATGGCGTACTTCACCTTCGTCACGCGCAAGCTGACGCTCGTGCCGAGCCGGTCGCAGTTCGCGGCCGAGACGATCTACGGCCTCGCGCGCAACACCATGGCCCGTGACCAGATCGGCGGGGCGGAGTTCAAGCCGTTCATCCCGCTGGTGCTGGGCCTGTTCAGCTTCGTGCTGGTGAACAACCTGTTCGGGATCATCCCGTTCATCCAGTTCCCCTCGATGTCGCGCATCGGCTTCCCGATCGCGCTCGCGCTGTTCGTGTACGTCACGTACCACTACGCGGGCTTCCGGAAGCACGGCTTCGTCGGCTACATCAAGCACGCGGCGCTGCCGCCGGGCGTCCCGATCTTCGTGGCGCCGCTGATCGTGGTCATCGAGCTGTTCACGAAGTTCATCTTCCAGCCGCTGTCGCTGGCCCTCCGAGTCTTCGCCGCCATGTTCGCGGGGCACCTGATCCTGGTGCTGGCCGTCGTCGGTGGCGAGTTCCTGCTGTTCTCCGGGAGCGCGCTGGTCGTGGCCGCACCGTTCGCGTTCGTCGCGGCCATCGCCTTCACCTTCCTCGAGGTGCTGGTCATGTCCATCCAGGCGTACGTGTTCGCGCTGCTCGCCGCGGTCTACATCGGCGCGGCGGTCTCCTCGGAACACTGACCCACCCGGCCCCCACGGGCCGGCAGGCTCCCCCCACGAACGATCCGCTCCCCGGGGCGGACCCAATGGAAGGAACACCGAACGTGAGCACCGACATCGTCCTCGCCCAGGCCGCCGAGGCCGTGAACATCAACCCGGGCCTCGCGGCCATCGGGTACGGCACCAGCGCCATCGGCGCGGCCATCGGCGTGGGCATGATCTGGGCCGCCGTCATCAGCGGCACCGCCCGCCAGCCCGAGGCCCGCGGCACCCTGATGGGCATCGCGTGGACCACCTTCGTCCTCGTCGAGCTGCTCGCCCTGATCGGCCTGGTCGTCTTCTTCATCGCGTCGGCCGGCTGATCCCGCTCACCGCGGCCGCACCTGCCGAGCCGCTCCGTAGAAAGGAAACACGGTGGACACTGTGATCCTCGCCGCCGAGGAGCCGCTCCCGGTCCTTCCGCTGCCCGGTGAGCTGATCGTCGGCATCGTCGCCTTCGCCATCCTGCTCTTCGTGCTCAACAAGTACGCCGTGCCGCGCTTCGAGGCGATGTACGCGGAGCGCACCGACGCCATCGAGGGCGGCATCAAGCGCGCCCAGGACGCCCAGGAGCAGGCCGAGCGGCTCAAGGCCGAGTACGAGGAGCAGATCGCCGGGCTCCGCGCCGAGGCCGCCCGCATCCGCGACGACGCCCGTGCCGAGGGGGCGCAGATCAAGGCCGAGCTGCGCGCCCAGGCCGAGGAGGAGGCCGCGCGGATCAAGCAGCGCGGCGAGGAGCAGATCGTCGCGTCCCGCGAGCAGGCCGTGCGCCAGCTCCGGGGCGAGATCGGCGGCCTGTCCGTCCAGCTCGCCTCCCGGCTGATCGGCGCCGAGCTGGCCGACACCGAGGCCCGCCGCGGCACGGTCGACTCCTTCCTCGCCGAGCTCGACGGCATGGCGCCCCGGCAGACCACCGGAGCGAGCTGATGGCCGTGGTCCTCCAGGCCGCGAGCCGGGAGTCCCTGCGCGCGGCGGGCGAGCGGCTCGACGCGATCGTCGACTCCGCCTCCGCCCGCGACCTCTCGACGCTCGGCGACGAGCTGTTCGCGATCACGCGGCTGGTCGTGGCGCAGACGGCGCTGCGCCGGGCGCTGGGCGACCCCGCCGTCCCCGAGGAGGCCCGCACCGGCCTGCTGCGCAACGTCGTGGGCACGCAGGTGGGGGAGACGACCCTCGGGGTCGTCGACGGCCTGGTCGGCTCGCGCTGGTCCAAGGCGTCCGACCTGGTCGAGGCGCTGGAGACCATCGCGCGGCGGGCCACGCTCGCCGTCGCGGAGAAGGACGGCAGCCTCGACGACGTCGAGGACCAGCTGTTCCGCTTCGGCCGCATCCTCGACCGCGAGCCCGAGCTCAAGACGCTGCTCTCCGACACGGGGCAGCCGGAGGAGAAGCGCGCCGCGCTGCTCGACACCGTGCTGGGGGACCGGGTCTCCCCGGTCACCGCCGCACTGCTGCGCCAGACCGTCCGCATCCCGCGGGGCCGCCACCTCGACCTCGCGGCCGAGGAGCTGGCCGAGCTGGCCGCCGCCCGGCGCGACCGGTACGTCGCCCGGGTCACCACCGCCGTCGCGCTCACCGACGAGCAGGAGCGCCGGCTCGCCGACTCGCTCACGCGCCTCTACGGGCGTCCGATGTCGCTGCAGGTCGAGCTGGACGAATCCCTGCTCGGCGGACTGGTCGTCGCGGTCGGCGGAGAGGTCATCGACGGCAGCGTCGCGGGCCGGCTCGCCGCCGCCGGCCGCCACCTCCCGAGCTGACACCCCTTCTTACAGAGATAAGGACAGACGACAGCCATGACAGAGCTGACGATCTCCCCGGAGGAGATCCGGAGCGCGATCTCCAGCTACGTCTCGTCGCTGGAGACCGGTACGTCCCGCGACGAGGTGGGCCACGTATCCGACACCGGTGACGGCATCGCCCACGTCGAGGGCCTGCCCTCGGCGATGACCAACGAGCTCCTCGAGTTCGAAGGCGGCGTGCTGGGTGTCGCACTGAACCTCGACCAGCGCGAGATCGGCGCGGTCATCCTCGGCGACTACGCCGGGATCGAGGAGGGCCAGCCGGTCAAGCGCACCGGCAACATCCTCTCGGTGCCGGTCGGCGACAACTTCCTGGGCCGGGTCGTCGACCCCCTGGGCAACCCGATCGACGGGCTCGGCGACATCGAGGCGGAGACCCAGCGCGTGCTGGAGCTCCAGGCCGCGGGCGTCATGGACCGCCAGGGCGTCAGCGAGCCGCTGCAGACCGGCATCAAGGCGATCGACGCCATGACGCCGATCGGCCGCGGCCAGCGCCAGCTGATCATCGGTGACCGCAAGACCGGCAAGACCGCGGTCTGCGTCGACACGATCATCAACCAGAAGCAGAACTGGGCGAGCGGCGACCCGAAGCAGCAGGTGCGCTGCATCTACGTCGCCATCGGCCAGAAGGGCTCCACGATCGCCGGCATCCGGCAGTCGCTGGAGGAGGCGGGCGCGCTGGAGTACACGACCATCGTCGCGTCCCCCGCCAACGACCCGGCCGGCTTCAAGTGGCTCGCGCCCTACACCGGCTCGGCCATCGGCCAGCACTGGATGTACGAGGGCAAGCACGTCCTCATCATCTTCGACGACCTGTCCAAGCAGGCCGAGGCCTACCGCGCCATCTCGCTGCTGCTGCGCCGCCCGCCGGGCCGCGAGGCCTACCCCGGCGACGTCTTCTACCTGCACTCCCGCCTGCTGGAGCGCTGCGCCAAGCTGTCCGACGAGAAGGGCGCCGGCTCGATGACCGGCCTCCCGATCATCGAGACCAAGGCGGGTGACGTCTCGGCCTACATCCCGACCAACGTCATCTCGATCACCGACGGCCAGGTGTTCCTCGAGTCCGACCTGTTCAACCAGGGCGTCCGGCCGGCGATCAACGTCGGCATCTCGGTCTCCCGGGTCGGCGGCGACGCGCAGATCAAGGCCATGAAGACGGTCTCGGGCTCGCTGCGCCTGGACCTGTCGCAGTACCGCGAGCTGGAGGCGTTCGCCGCCTTCGGTTCCGACCTCGACGCCGCGTCGGCCGCGACCCTGGGCCGCGGCAGCCGCCTGGTGGAGCTGCTCAAGCAGGGGCAGTACGCGCCCCAGCCCGTCGAGGAGCAGGTCGTCTCGATCCTGCTCGGCACCCGCGGCCACCTCGACTCGGTCCCCGTGCCCGACATCCAGCGCTTCGAGTCGGAGTTCCTCGACCACCTGCGGCGCAACGAGGAGGGCATCCTCGCCGAGATCCGCGACGAGAAGAAGATGTCCGACGAGCTCGCCGACCGCATCGCCACCGCGGTGAAGTCCTTCAAGGAGAACTTCACGGCCACCGACGGCTCGTCCGTGGTGCCGAAGGAGAAGGACGCCGAGGCCCTGGACGAGGACGACGTCGACCGCGAGTCCGTCAAGGTCAACAAGCCGGCCCCGTCCGGCAGCAGCGCGAAGTAGGCGGGCGGACACATGGCAGCGCAGATCCGTGTGCTGCGGCGGCGGATCAAGTCGACGCAGTCCATCAAGAAGATCACCCGCGCGATGGAGCTGATCGCGACCTCCCGGATCGTCAAGGCCCGGGCCCGGGTCGAGGAGTCCAAGCCCTACGCCGAGCAGATGACGGCCGTGCTCTCCGAGCTGGCCAGCAACTCCGCGCTCGACCACCCGCTGCTCGTCGAGCGGGAGAACGCCTCCCGGGCCGCGGTGCTGGTCGTCACCAGCGACCGCGGCCAGGCCGGCGGCTACAACGCCGGCGTGCTCAAGGAGGCCGAGCAGCTCCAGTCGCTCCTGCGCGAGCAGGGCAAGGAGCCGGTGCTCTACGTGATCGGGCGCAAGGGCGTGAACTACTACCGGTTCCGCCGGCGCACGGTCGAGCAGTCGTGGACCGGGTTCTCCGAGCAGCCCGACTACGAGAACGCCGCCGAGGTGGCGCGCACCCTCGTGGCGGCCTTCATGGCCGGCAGCGACGACACCGTCGCCACCGACGGCGAGCGGGAGGCCGGCGACGACGGCGTGCGCGGCGTCGACGAGCTGCACCTCGTCTACACCCAGTTCGTCAACATGGTCACGCAGACGCCGCAGGCGCGGCGGATGGCGCCCATGGAGGTCGAGTACACCGGCAGCGAGACCGACCGCATCGCGGCGGACGAGCCCATCGGTGCGGCGGCGGGCGGCGGCACGCCGCAGGCCGCCGGCGGCGACGAGAAGAAGATGCAGCCCCTCTACGAGTTCGAGCCGAACGCGGAGGCGCTGTTCGACGCGCTGCTGCCGAAGTACATCGGCGCGCGGCTGTTCGCCGCGCTGCTGGAGTCGGCCGCGTCGGAGTCGGCGAACCGGCAGCGGGCCATGAAGGCCGCCACCGACAACGCCAACGAACTGATCCGTACCCTGACGCTGGAGTCGAACCAGGCCCGTCAGGCCCAGATCACCCAGGAGATCAGTGAGATCGTCGGTGGCGCCGACGCTCTCGTGAGCACAGGAAGTGAGAGCTGATGACCGCCACCGCTGACGCCCCCACCGGCACCAGGACCGGCCGGGTCGTCCGGGTCACCGGCCCGGTCGTCGACGTCGAGTTCCCCCGCAACGAGGTGCCCGAGCTCTACAGCGCCCTCACCGTCGAGGTCGCGTTCGGCGACCTCGCCAAGACGCTGACGCTGGAGATCGCCCAGCACCTCGGCGACAACCTCGTCCGCACGATCTCCATGCAGCCCACCGACGGCGTGGTCCGCGGCCAGACGGTCACCGACCTCGGCCGCCCGATCTCGGTGCCGGTCGGCGACCAGGTCAAGGGGCACGTGTTCAACGCGCTCGGCGAGTGCCTGGACAAGCCCGACCTCGAGATCACCGGCGACCTGTGGGGCATCCACCGCAAGGCGCCGAACTTCGACCAGCTCGAGGGCAAGACCGAGATGCTGGAGACCGGCATCAAGGTCCTCGACCTGATGACCCCGTACGTGGTCGGCGGCAAGATCGGCCTGTTCGGCGGGGCCGGCGTCGGCAAGACGGTGCTGATCCAGGAGATGATCCAGCGCGTCGCGCTGAACTTCGGTGGCACCTCGGTGTTCGCCGGTGTCGGCGAGCGCACCCGTGAGGGCAACGACCTCATCACGGAGATGACCGAGTCCGGCGTCATCCAGAACACCGCGCTGGTGTTCGGCCAGATGGACGAGCCGCCGGGCACGCGCATGCGCGTCGCCCTGTCCGCGCTGACGATGGCGGAGTACTTCCGCGACGAGCTCAGCCAGGACGTGCTGCTGTTCATCGACAACATCTTCCGGTTCACGCAGGCCGGGTCCGAGGTCTCCACGCTGCTCGGCCGGATGCCGTCCGCGGTGGGGTACCAGCCGACCCTGGCCGACGAGATGGGCGAGCTGCAGGAGCGCATCACCTCGACGCGCGGCCGCTCGATCACCTCGATGCAGGCGATCTACGTGCCCGCGGACGACTACACCGACCCCGCGCCGGCCACGACCTTCGCCCACCTGGACGCGACGACGGAGCTCTCCCGCCCCATCTCGCAGAAGGGCATCTACCCGGCGGTCGACCCGCTGACGTCCACCTCGCGGATCCTCGACCCGCAGTACGTCGGCAACGAGCACTTCCGGGTCGCCAACGAGGTCAAGCGGATCCTGCAGAAGTACCAGGACCTGCAGGACATCATCGCGATCCTCGGCATCGACGAGCTCTCCGAGGAGGACCGGCAGCTCGTGGGCCGGGCCCGCCGCATCGAGCGCTTCCTGTCGCAGAACCTGCTGGTCGCCGAGCAGTTCACCCAGCAGAAGGGCTCGACGGTCCCGCTCAAGGAGACCATCGAGGCCTTCGACAAGATCGCCAAGGGTGAGTTCGACGACTACCCCGAGCAGGCGTTCTTCCTCTGCGGTGGCATCGAGGACCTGGAGAAGAACAAGAAGAAGCTCGAGGGCTGACCCGGATGGCTGAGATGACGGTCGACCTGGTCGCGGTCGAGCGGAAGATCTGGTCCGGTCAGGCCACCTTCCTCAAGGCCCGCACCACGGTCGGCGAGATCGGTGTCCTGCCGGGCCACCAGGCCCTGCTGGCGCAGCTCGAGGACGCCGGTGTCGTGCGCGTCGACGGCACCGACGGCACGTCCACCACGCTGGCCGTGCGCGGCGGCTTCCTGCACATCACCGCCGAGAACGTGACGGTGCTGGCGGAGTTCGCGGAGCTGGCCGACGAGATCGACGTCGCGGGGGCGCGCGCCGCCCGCGACAAGGCCGACACCTCGGACCCACAGGGCGCGGCCGACGCCGCGTGGGCCGAGGCGCGCCTGCAGGCCGCGGGCGAGTAGCGGCCGACCATGGCGGCCACGGCGCTCGGCATCGTCCTGATCGCCGCGTGCCTGTGCCTCGGATACCTCGCCTTCCGGCGAGTGCGCCTCATGCGGGGCGGTGGTGTGGACCTCAATCTGCGCCGCCGCCCCGCAGGCGTCTCCCGGTTCGCCTCCCGCGACGCCTCGGCCGGATGGCACTCCGGGGTCGCCCGCTACCGCGGCGACGAGCTGGCCTGGTTCCGGCTCACCTCGTTCCGCCCCGGCGCGTCCCTGCAGCTCGACCGCAACCAGCTCGAGATCGTCGACCGGCGGCTGCCGGCCGACGCCGAGGCGTACGTCATGCCCACGACGTCGGCCGTGCTGCGCTGCCGCAGCCACGGCGTCGACGTGGAGCTGGCGATGACCCCCGGCGTCCTCATGGGCTTCCTGGCCTGGCTGGAGGCCGCTCCGCCCGGGCGGAGCACCGGGTACCGCCAGGCCTCCTGAGGCCCCTCAGCCGCCCGCCTGCGGGCCGCCCGGCTGCCACAGCACGTCGCCGTCGGGGTTGGCGGCGCGGCCCAGGATGAACAGCAGGTCCGACAGGCGGTTGAGGTACTGCGCGGTGAGCGGGTTCGTGCGCTCCGGGTCGTCGTCGAGCAGGGCCCACACGCTGCGCTCCGCCCGCCGGGTCACGGTGCGGGCCACGTGCAGGTACGCCGCCCCCGGGGTGCCGCCGGGCAGGATGAACGACGCCAGCTTGGGCAGGTCCTCGTTGAACTCGTCGCACCAGCCCTCCAGCCGCGTCACGTACTCCTCGGTGACGCGCAGCGGCGGGTACTCGGGGTCCAGGGCGATGGGGGAGCACAGGTCGGCCCCCACGTCGAACAGGTCGTTCTGCACCTGCGCCAGCGGCACCAGCAGCGCGTCCGACAGCCCCCCGACCGTGACGGCGACGCCGATGGCCGCGTTGGCCTCGTCGGTGTCGGCGTACGCGGCGAGGCGGACGTCGGTCTTGCGCACGCGGCTGAAGTCGCCGAGCGCGGTGGTCCCGTCGTCGCCGGTCTTGGTGTAGATCCTCGTCAGGTGCACGGCCATGGGTCGAATCTAGCCGGGATGGCGGGGCGGCTACCGTCGTCGCTCGTGGCTGAGCATTTCGCGGTGGACGGCGGCGCGCGCCTGCAGGGCACCGTCGACGTGGTGGGCGCCAAGAACAGCGTGTTGAAGCTCATGGCGGCGGCGCTGCTGGCCGAGGGCACCACGACGCTCACCAACTGTCCCGAGATCCTCGACGTGCCGCTGATGGCCGACGTGCTGCGCAGCCTGGGCTGCACGGTCACCGTCGACCACGGCACGGTGACGATCGACGTCCCCGCCCACCCGAGCGCGGAGGCCGACTACCGGTCGGTGTCGAAGCTGCGCGCGTCGGTGTGCGTGCTGGGCCCGCTGGTGGCCCGCTGCCGCCGCGCGGTCGTGCCGCTGCCCGGTGGCGACGCGATCGGCTCGCGGCCCCTGGACATGCACCAGGCCGGGCTGCGCAAGCTGGGCGCCACCACCGAGATCGCGCACGGGCGCGTCGTCGCCTCGGCGGAGACGCTGCGGGGCGCGCAGATCTGGCTCGACTTCCCCAGCGTCGGCGCCACGGAGAACATCCTCATGGCCGCGGTGCTGGCCGAGGGCACCACGGTGATCGACAACGCCGCGCGCGAGCCGGAGATGGTCGACCTCTGCCGGATGCTGCAGCAGATGGGCGCCAAGATCGACGGCGTCGGCAGCTCCACGCTCACCGTGCACGGCGTCACCGGGCTGGAGCCCACGCAGCACCGCGTGATCGGCGACCGGATCGTCGGGGCGACGTGGGCGTTCGCGGCGGTGATGACGCGCGGCGAGGTCACCGTGCGCGGCGTCGACCCGCACCACATCGACCTGGTCCTCGACAAGCTGCGCAGCGCCGGCGCCACCACCGACATCGGCCCCGAGGGGTTCACCGTCGCGATGGACGGGCGGCCGCGCGCCGTCGACTTCGTGACGCTGCCCTACCCGGGCTTCCCCACCGACCTGCAGCCCATGGCGATCGCGCTGTCCGCGGTGGCCGACGGCACGTCGATGATCACCGAGAACGTGTTCGAGGCGCGCTTCCGCTTCGTCGACGAGATGGTGCGCCTGGGCGCCGACGCCCGCACCGACGGCCACCACGCCGTCGTCCGCGGCGTGGAGCGGCTGTCCAGCGCGCCGGTGTGGGCCAGCGACATCCGCGCCGGCGCCGGGCTCGTGCTGGCCGGTCTGTGCGCCGAGGGCCGCACGGCCGTCTGGGACGTCGACCACATCGACCGCGGCTACCCGCGGTTCGTGGAGAACCTCGGCGGACTGGGCGCCGCCATCTCCCGCGTGGTGGGCGAACCGGCCGCGTGAGGCGCGTGTGAAGCGTCACCCGATCGGGTACACCCGCGGATGACCAGCGCAGCACGATCCGCGAACGACTCGGCCCGCCAGGCCGCGAACAGCAGGCCCCTCAAGATCGCCGCCCGCGGCGGCATCCTGGCCTACGGCATCACGCACCTCATCATCGGCGGCCTCGCTCTGCAGGTCGCGTTCGGCCAGGGCGGCCAGCAGGCCGACCAGACCGGGGCCTTCCAGGCGCTGGCCCAGCAGCCGTTCGGACAGGTCCTGCTCTGGCTGCTGGCGGTCGGCTTCGTCGCCGCCGCGCTGTGGCGCGCGGAGCAGGCCGTCTGGGGCTTCTCCTACGAGTCCGACCGCACGAAGATGATCCGCAAGAAGGTCACCAGCGCGGTCAAGGCCGTCATCTTCGTCGTGCTGGCCGTCCTGGCCGGGCGCACCGCGTCGGGCGGCGGGGGCGGTGGCGGGCAGCAGCAGGCCACCGCGGGCGTGTTCGGGCTCCCGGGCGGCCAGTGGCTCGTCGGGCTGGCCGGCCTCGTCGTGCTCGTCGTCGGCGTCGTGAAGGTCTACGAGGGCTACAAGAAGAAGTTCCTCGAGGACATGTCGGCGCCGTCGGACCACCGCGCGCGGATGGTGCTGGAGCGCGTCGGGCAGGTCGGCAACATCGCCAAGGGCGTCGCGATCGGCCTGATCGGCATCCTGCTGGCCGTCGCCGCGATCCAGCGGCGCCCGGACGAGGCGACCGGGCTGGACGCGGCGCTCAAGGGCCTCGCGGCCCAGCCCTACGGGCCCTACCTGCTGATCGCGGTGGCGGTCGGGCTCGTCGCGTACGGCGTCTTCTGCTTCTTCGACGCCCGCTACCACCGGGTCTGAGCTACCGCCCGGAGAGCACGAGCTTCGCGTCGACCAGGTCCTGCGGGAACACGAGCAGCCGGTAGCCGTCGGGCGTGCGACCGACCGTCGCACGGATCCCGGCGGCCACCAGCCGCCCCCGCAGGACCTGCGCGGCGGCCTCGGTGGGCACCCGGGAGACCTCCTCGAGCAGCCCGTCGCCGGTGGGGTCGTCGGGGTCGGGGATGCGCGGCCCGGGCTGGTCCTTCCCGGTGCCGAACGTCCACCGCAGGGCCAGCGCCATGACCCCCATCATGATCAACCCGCCGAAGAGGGCGAAGAAGCGCGTCGCCTGGTCGGCCATGGCCCCATCTTCACCCGCTGGATCGATCCGCGCATGTGACGACCGTCGTGCGGACCGGGTGTGAGCGCTACGCGACAGTAGGCTGCGCTGAACTTCGATCGGCCGCAACCAACGTGGCGGAGGTGTCCGGTGCCGTACCCGACCGACCGTGAGCGTGACCGACCCTGGGTGATCCGCACCTACGCCGGTCACTCCTCGGCGCGCAAGTCCAACGAGCTCTACCGGCGCAACCTCGCCAAGGGCCAGACCGGGCTGTCGGTGGCCTTCGACCTGCCGACGCAGACCGGCTACGACCCCGACGACGAGCTCGCCAAGGGCGAGGTGGGCAAGGTCGGCGTGCCGGTCAGCCACATCGGCGACATGCGCGCGCTGTTCGACGGGATCCCGATGGCCGAGGCCAACACCTCGATGACCATCAACGCCCCCGCGATGTACCTGCTCGCGCTCTACGTCGCCGTGGCCGACGAGCACGAGGCGCCGCGCGCCACGCTCGCCGGGACCACGCAGAACGACATCGTCAAGGAGTACCTCTCGCGCGGGACCTACGTGTTCCCGCCCGCGCCGAGCATGCGCCTGATCACCGACATGGTGGCCTGGTCGGTGGCCGAGATCCCGAAGTGGAACCCGATCAACATCTGCAGCTACCACCTGCAGGAGGCCGGGGCCACGCCCGCGCAGGAGCTCGCCTACGCGCTGTCGACCGCGATCGCGGTGCTCGACTCCGTCCGCGACTCGGGCCAGGTGCCCGCAGAGAAGTTCCCGGACGTCGTCGCGCGCATCTCCTTCTTCGTCAACGCCGGGCTCCGGTTCGTCGAGGAGATGTGCAAGATGCGCGCCCTCGGGCAGCTCTGGGACGAGATCACCGAGCAGCGCTACGGCGTCGAGGACCCGAAGAAGCGCCGCCTGCGCTACGGCGTGCAGGTCAACTCGCTGGGCCTGACCGAGGCGCAGCCGGAGAACAACGTCCAGCGGATCGTGCTGGAGATGCTCGCCGTCACGCTGTCGAAGGACGCGCGGGCGCGCGCCATCCAGCTGCCGGCGTGGAACGAGGCGCTCGGCCTGCCGCGGCCGTGGGACCAGCAGTGGGCGCTGCGCATGCAGCAGGTGCTGGCCTACGAGACCGACCTGCTCGAGTACGAGGACCTGTTCACCGGCTCCGTCGTCGTCGAGGCGAAGGTCGCGGAGCTCGTCGAGGGGGCGCGCGCCGAGATCGACCGCGTCCAGGAGATGGGCGGGGCCGTGGCCGCCGTCGAGTCCGGGTACATGAAGGGCCAGCTCGTGTCGTCGCTGTCGGAGCGGCGGCGCCTGATGGAGTCCGGCGAGCACGTCGTCGTCGGGGTGAACAAGTTCGACACCACCGAACCGTCGCCGCTGCAGGCCGAGGGCGCGGCCGCGATCGAGACGGTCGACCCGGCCACCGAGGCCGCCGCCGTCGAGGCCATCCGGGCCTGGCGCGCCGACCGGGACGCCGCCGTCGTCGAGTCGGCGCTGAACGCGCTGCGCGACGCCGCCAAGACCGACACCAACCTGATGGACGCCTCGATCGCCTGCGCGAAGGCCGGCGTCACCACCGGGGAGTGGGCGGGGGTGCTGCGCGAGGTGTTCGGCGAGTTCCGGGCCCCCACCGGGGTGTCGGCCGCCGTCTCCGGCGGCGAGGCGGCCGTCGAGATCGCCGAGGTGCGCGAGCGCGTCAAGCAGGCCGGGCAGGACATCGGCTCGCGGCTGCGGATGCTCGTCGGCAAGCCCGGGCTCGACGGGCACTCCAACGGCGCCGAGCAGGTGGCCGTGCGCGCCCGCGACGTCGGCTTCGAGGTGATCTACCAGGGCATCCGGCTCACGCCCGCCCAGATCGTGTCGGCGGCGGTGCAGGAGGGCGTGCACGTCGTCGGGCTGTCGATCCTGTCGGGCTCGCACCTGGAGGTCGTGCCCGCCGTCGTCGAGGGGCTGCGGGCGGCCGGGGCCGACGACGTCCCGGTGATCGTCGGCGGGATCATCCCGCCCGAGGACGCCGCCGTGCTCAAGGAGCGGGGCGTGGCCGCGGTCTTCACGCCCAAGGACTACAAGCTCACCGAGATGATGGACGAGATCGTCACCCTGGTGCGGGGCGCCCACGGGGTCTGACCGGTGCGCTGACTACCGCGTCCCGGCCTCGTCGCGCTCGATCTCCTCGCGCTCCCGCTCCTCGCCGCGCCGGCGGAACATCCGGAAGCCGGGGACGCCCTGGATCGCGTGGCGGACGTCCTGGAGCACGTCGAGCAGCTCGTGGACGTCGGGACCGACGCGGTCGAGCGTGACGAGGATCGGCATGATGTCGTTCTCGAGGTGCAGCGTGAGCTGCGGGAGCTGGTCGATGAGCCGGATCGCGGCCTGCAGCTCGACCTCGGTGAAGTCCGCGACGAAGCGCTGCGCGAGGGGTGCGGCCTTCGTGGCCACGGGCCGGTAGAGCTCGAGGATGTGCATCGCCCCGTCGCTGAGGCCGTCGGCCTTCGTGATCAGGTCGCCGGCGTCGTCGGCGACGCCACCGGCGCGCCCGACCAGGCCGGACGCGTCCTGCGCCACGACGTCGGCCCGGCCGACGAGCTCGGCGGCCTTGCCCGCGACGTCGTCGGCCCGGCCCACCAGCTCGGCCGCCTTGCCCGCGACGCCGTCGGCGCGGCCCACGAGACCGGAGGCGTCGTCGGCCACGCTGCCCGCGCGCGCGACGAGCTGCGCGGCGTCGCCGGCGACCCCGTCGGCGCGGGAGACCAGGTGCGCGGCGCCGGCGGCGACGTCGCCCGCGTCGGCGACCAGGCCGGCCGCCTTCCCGGCCACCTCGCGGACCTCGCCGAGCAGCGGGTCGACCTTCTGCACCATGCCGTCGGCGTCGCGCACGACGGCGTCGATGTCGGTGACGGCGCGGCGCGCCGAGACCAGCACGCCCTCGATCTCGCCGACGATCCCGTCGGCCCGGCCGAGGATCTGCTCGACCGAGCCCGCGATCGTCGAGATGCGCCCGACCAGCGACTCCACCTCGCCGAGCAGGTCGTCGACGCGGCCGGGGAGGGCGGCGACGACCCCCACCGCCTCGTCGGTCCACCCGAGGACGGCACGAGTGGCCGAGATCATGTCGGAGGGACCCCACACGGGTAGCCCGGCGATGCGCATGGAGCCGATAGTGCCCTGCGCGGCCGCCGGGCGCCGCGTTGCAGTCCCGTAACGCGCCCAGCGGGGTCGCCGCAGGTCGCCTACCTTCGCTGCCGTCGTCATCGTCGTCCGGAGGGGGTCCGGGTATGACCGACCGAACGTGGAGCCGTCGTGACTTCCTGCGGCGCGGCGCCGTGGCGGGGGCGGTGGCCCTCGGCGGGCCGGCGCTGCTGTCGGCCTGCACCGCCGCCACACCACCGCCGGGCGCGCCCGGCAGCAACGCGCTCGAGGCCGCGCGCAGCGCCGGCAGCATCCGCATCGGCATCGCGGGGGAGCAGCCCTACGGCTTCACCACGCCGGAGGGCGAGACCACCGGCGAGGCGCCCGAGGTGGCCCGCGCGGTGCTGTCGGCACTGGGCATCGGCGAGGTGGTCGCCACGCAGGTGCCGGAGTTCAGCGCCCTCATCCCGTCGCTCAACGCCGGCAACTACGACATGGTCTGCGCGGGCATGAACATCACGCCCGAGCGCTGCGGCCAGGCGGCGTTCTCGGTGCCGGACTACTCGGCGAAGACGGCGTTCCTGGTCCCGACGGGCAACCCGCAGGGCATCGCGACGTTCGAGGACGTCGCCGCGCAGGGCCTGGGCATCGCGGTGCTGAGCGCGGCGGTCGAGCAGGGCTACGCCGAGACCGCGGGCGTCACCGACATCCAGGCCTTCGACTCGCAGAACGCGCTGCTGCAGGCCGTCACCGACGGGCGCGTCGCCTGCGCCGCGCTCACCGACATCTCGCTGCGCTGGCTCACCGGCACGCTGAACCCGGGCGCGCCCGTGGAGGTCACCGAGAGCTTCGACCCGCTGGTCGACGGCCAGCCGGTGGTGTCGGCGGGCGGCTTCGTGTTCCGCACCGCCGACACCCCGCTGCGCGAGGCGTTCGACGCGGAGCTGCTGGCGCTGCAGCAGAGCGGGCGCTGGGTGGAGATCGCGTCGCCGTTCGGGTTCTCCGAGGCCAACCTGCCCGCGGAGGGGCTCACCACCGAGCAGCTCTGCTCCGCCTGATGTCCGGTGACCTCGGGCTGTTCCTGCGGGTGATCCTGCAGGGACTGCCCGTCACGGTCGGCGCGACGGTCGGCGGCATCGCGCTGACCATCGTGCTGTCGTTCGTGGCGGGGCTGGCCCTGCTGTCGGCCTCGCGGGCGGTGCGGGTGGTCGCGCGGATCTACGTCGAGGGGCTGCGCGGCACGTCGGAGGTCGTGCAGCTGTTCTGGGTGTTCTTCGCGCTGCCGCTGCTCGTCGGCTTCCAGATCGTGCCGATCTGGGCCGGCATCCTCGTGCTGGGGCTCAACCACGGCGCGTACGGGGCGGAGATCGTGCGCGGCGCGGTGCAGTCGGTGCCGCGCGCGCAGATCGAGGGGGCGATGGCGCTCTCGCTGACGCCCGCGCAGCGGATGCGGCGGGTCGTGCTGCCGCAGGCGGTGGTGGAGATGCTGCCGCCGTTCAACACCCTGTTCATCCAGCTGCTCAAGAGCACCGCGCTGCTGTCGTTCGTGTCGGTCCTCGACATCACCGGCATCACCCAGCAGCGGCTCATCCCCAACTTCGGCTCGCAGGACCTCGTCATCTGGCTCGTCGTGCTGGTGATCTACCTGCTGCTCTCGCTGGTGATCACCGGCGTGATGCGGGCGCTGGAGCGCGTGGGCGCGCGGCGCCTCGGCAGGCGTCCGCCGAAGCGCACCCGGCTGAGCACGGCGGGTGTCGCGTGAACCCCGTCTGGGACTGGGGGTTCGCGTTCTCGATCCTGCCCGAGCTGCTGTCCGGGCTCGTCCTGACGCTGCAGATCACGGTGCTCGGCTCGCTCGTCGCGTTCAGCCTCGGGCTGGTGCTCGCGCTCGCGCTGCGCGGGCCGCGGGTGCTCGCGGTCGTCGTGCGCGGGTTCGTCGAGTTCGTCCGGAGCACGCCGCTGCTCGTGCAGATCTTCTTCCTGTACTTCGTGCTGCCCGACTTCGGGATCCTGCTGTCGACGCTCGCGGTCGGCGTCATCGCGCTGGGGGTGCACTACGCCACCTACACCGCCGACATCTACCGCGCCGGCATCGACGCCGTCCCGGTCGGGCAGTGGGAGGCGGCGGCCGCGCTGAGCCTGCCGCGCTCGCGGGTGTGGACCGGCGTGATCCTGCCCCAGGCGGTCCCGCGGGTGCTGCCGGCGCTGGGCAACTACGTGATCTCGATGTTCAAGGAGACCCCGCTGCTGATCGGGATCAGCGTGCTGGAGATCGTCGGGCAGGCGCGGGAGGTCGGCGGTGTGTCGTTCCGCTACGTCGAGGCCTACACGCTGGCCGGCCTGCTGTTCCTGCTGCTGAGCTACCCGGCCGCGCTCGCGGTGCGGAGATTGGAGCGCCGTGCCGGTGTCGGGACCCTCTGAGCCCATGATCGTGTTCGACGGCGTGGAGAAGCGCTACGGCGACGCCGTCGTGCTGTCGGACCTGCACTTCACCGTCGCGCCGGGGGAGCACGTCACGCTGATCGGGCCGTCGGGGTCGGGGAAGACCACGATCCTGCGGCTGCTCATGTGCCTGGAGACGGTCACGTCCGGGACCATCCGCGTCGCGGGGCAGGAGCTCACCGGCGACGAGCGGCGCTCGCGCGAGGTGCGCCGGCGCATCGGGATGGTGTTCCAGCAGTTCAACCTGTTCCCGAACATGACGGTGCGCGGGAACCTCGTCGAGGCGCCGACGCGGGTGCTGGGGCTGTCGAAGGACGAGGCGAACGCGCGGGCCGTCGAGCTGCTGGACCTCGTCGGGCTCGGGGAGAAGATCGACGAGCACCCCTCGCGGTTGTCCGGTGGGCAGCAGCAGCGGGTGGCGATCGCGCGGGCCCTGGCGATGCGGCCCGACGTCCTGCTGCTGGACGAGGTGACGTCGGCGCTGGATCCGGAGCTCGTGGCCGGGGTTCTCGCCCTCCTGCAGGACATCGGGTCGTCGACCGACATCACGATCTTGTGCGTCACGCACGAGATGGGGTTCGCCCGCGACTTCTCGGACCGGGTGATGATGTTCGACAAGGGGCGGATCGTGGAGGACGGGCCTCCTTCCTCCTTGTTCACGGCCCCTGTTCAGCCTCGGACTCAGGAGTTCCTCAAGGCGGTGCTGGGGCGCTGATCGCCTGCTGTGAAGAACGTGTACCGGGTCGATGGCCGTCGTGGTCCCGATGCCTCCGGACCCGGGTACAGAACGGTCCCCGTTCTGAGTGCTGCGACTAGCTTGTGGTGCTGTTTGCCCTGGCATGGCTCCGGGTCCACTTCTCGCTGATGCACTCGACGAGCTCGCGTCGGTCGCGGCCACCGGATCCGAGACCGAGCTCCTCGCGTTGTTGAGCCTGTGCGAGGGCGCTGTCCGTCGCGTGGATGCGATCTCCACCTCTGCCATCGCCACGCTCGACGACCAAGGCGCTTTCCTCACCCGCGGCTACCGGTCCGCCGCCCGTGCCCTCTCCGATCTGCTGTCGTGGGACTACGTCGAGGCCCGGCGTCGTGCAGCCGTGGCTGCCGATGTCCACGCCCGGACCACGCTCGACGGGACCCCTCTGCCCGCTCGCCTGCCGTCCGCTGCGGCCGCGTTTTCTGCGGGTGACATGGCGCTGCGGCACGTCGAGGTGATCGGGCGGATCCTGTCCACCGACGCCGCCTTCCGGCTCTCGCCCGAGCAGTGGGCCGGAGTCGAGACCCAGCTCGCCGCCGACGCCGCCCGCCTCAACCCCTCCGAGCTCCAGACCCTCGGTGCCGCCCTGGTCGCGCTGCTCGACCAGGACGGCGCCGAACCCGACGACCACACCCCGGCACCGGTGAACGAACTGCGCCTCACCCGCCACGCGTCCGGTGGGTCGATCAAGGGCCGGTTCGAGGACCCCGCCCTCTACGACGCCATCGCCGCGGTCATCGACGCCAAAGCCGCACCACTGACCGCCGACGACGACCGCCTTGCGCCGCAACGCCACGCCGAAGCCCTCGCCGACATCTGCGGGTACGTCCTCGACCACGGCGACCTCCCCGACACCGGCGGCCGCCGACCCCTGCTCACCGTCACCGTCCGACTCGAAGACCTCGAGCACCGGGCCCGCTCCGCCATGCTGGAGTTCGGCGGCACGCTGACGCCCGCCGCGCTGCGGACGCTGGCCTGCGACGCCGGCGTCATCCCGGTGGTCATGAACGGCGCCGGACAACCCCTCGACATCGGACGCGCCACCCGCACCATCCCCGACGGCCTCCGGCGCGCGGTCACCGCCCGCGACCGCGGCTGCGCCCACCCCGGCTGCGACCGACCCCCCTCCTGGTCCGAGATCCACCACATCCACCACTGGGAACACGGCGGACCCACCAGGCTCGACAACCTGGTGATGCTCTGCAAGGCCCACCACCGCCAGATCCACCACACCGACTGGCAGGTTCGGATCCGGGACGGCCTCCCCGAGTTCCTGCCCCCGAAGTGGATCGACCCGCACCAGACCCCCCGCCGCAAACCCCACGCCCACCTCGTAGCGGCCTGAACCGGCCCAAGATCACCAAGAATGGTGCGAGGCGGTCACCGATGACCGCCTGGCGCCACTCCTGACGATCATGGAGCGCTGCGTGTCCGAGGGCGGTTGCGTTCGGCCCCGCGCCCGCCCCCAGCCCGCCGTCACCCCGCACCGCCTCCCCGCCCGCGTCGCCCCCCCCGGCTCGCATCACCCCGCCCCGCCTCCCGACTCGCTGATCAAGGGCAAGAGGTCGCTAGTGGATCACCGAGCACGACCATCTGCCCTTGATCACCGCGGGGGCGCGCGCTGGGGCTCGCGCCGGGGAGGGCGCCGGGAAGGGCGCCGCGCCGGCCCGCTCGCCCGCGCCGGCCCGCTCGCCCGCGCGGGCCCGCTCGCCCGCGCCGGCCCGCTCGCCCGCGCGGGCCCGCTCGCCCGCCCGGCCCGCTCGCCACCACCGGCCGGCACCGCGAGGGTCCCCGTCGCCCGGCCCCACAGGCCGTCAGGGCTGGGCGCAGAGGCGGGCGGTGGTGAGGTCGGGGTCGGGGAGGTTGCGGGCGTCGAGGCCGAAGGGCTCCGTCAGCTCCAGCCACTCGCCGGACGCCTGCAGGTCGGCGAGGGCGGCATCGAACGCGGCCAGCAGGTCGTCCTCGCCCAGGCGGACGGCGAACGCGGCGGCCGGGACGACCGTGCGGCCGTCGACGGTGGGCTCGACCGGCTGGGTGATCTCCACGCCCGAGCCGGGGTTGCGGCGCAGCTCGTCGGCCAGCGAGACGGCGGTGAGCGCACCGGCCTGCGCCCGGCCGCCGACGACGTCGCGGAACAGCGAGCCCTGGGAGTCGCTCCGCAGCAGGCGGTCGTCCGGGATGCCCGCGGCGCGCGCGTAGGTCAGCTCCGACGATCCCTCCAGCACCGCCAGCCGGACGCCCGAGCGGCGGACGCCCTGGAACGTCCCGATCCCGCGCGGGTTGCCGTCGGGCACCAGGAACGCGGGCGGGGCCACGAAGTCGGGACGGGAGAACGCGATCTCCGTGCAGCGCTGCGGCGTGACCGTCAGGCCGGCCGCGACCATGTCGAACCGGCCCTCGCGCAGGCCGGGGATCAGGTCGGCGAACCGCACCTGCACGGCCTCCAGCCCGCCGACGCCGATCCGGGAGAGCACGGCGCGCGCCACGACCGGCTGCGCGCCGGTGACCTCGCCGGCTCCGCCGACGTAGCCGTAGGGCCGCTCGCCGGAGATCCCGATGCGCAGCACGCCGGACTGCCGCGCCCGCTCCAGCGTGGTGCCCGTCGGCTGCGCGCACGCGGCCAGCGCGAGCGGCGCGAGCAGGAGCAGGTCACGGCGGGAGAGCATCGCCGAGCAGGCTAGGCGGGCCAGGCGGGGCCCGCCGGACCGGGCGGGTCAGTCCGTCCAGACCGGCTTGCGCTTCTCCAGGAACGACGCCATGCCCTCGCGGGCGCCCGGGCTCTGCGACATCGCCGTCATCACCTCGACGGCGATCGCGTACGCGTCGGCCTCGGGGCGGTCGAGGTGCGCGTAGAGGGTCTGCTTGCCGACGCCCTTGCCGTAGCGGGAGCCGCGGGTGGCGCGGGCGAGCAGCTCGTCGGTGC
This sequence comes from Pseudonocardia broussonetiae, assembly GCF_013155125.1. Classification (NCBI taxonomy): domain Bacteria; kingdom Bacillati; phylum Actinomycetota; class Actinomycetes; order Pseudonocardiales; family Pseudonocardiaceae; genus Pseudonocardia; species Pseudonocardia broussonetiae. Next base: position 2,902,757 of record NZ_CP053564.1, read on the forward strand.
GGGCGTCGAGCTCGTCGTCGGGGACGGCGTAGTTGACGAGCCCCCACTCGACGGCGGTGCGGGCGTCGATCGCGTCGCCCGTCAGCGTCATCTCCATCAGGCGCTTGCGGCCGATGTTCCGGGCGACGGGCACGGCGGGGGTGTGGCAGAACCAGCCGCCCTTGCCGCCGGGCAGCGAGAACGACGCCGACTCCGCGGCGACGGCGAGGTCGCAGGTGGCCACGAGCTGGCAGCCGGCCGCGGTGGCGATCGACGCGACCTTGGCGACGACGACCTGCGGCACCTGCTGCACCGTGGTCATGACGCGCGTGCACAGCCGGAGCAGGTCGCGGACGCCCCCCACGTCGCGCGCGGCGACGTCGGCGAAGTCGTGGCCCGCGGAGAACGCCCTGCCCTCGCCGGAGAGCACGATGCCGGTGGCGTCGGAGTCGCCCGCCTCGGTGAACGCGCGCAGCAGCTCCCGCATGTGCGGCTCGGAGAGCGCGTTGCGGCGCTCGGGACGGTTCATCGTGATCCGCACGGTGTCACCGTCGTGCTTGACCAGGAGGTACTCGTAGTCGCCCATGGTCTGACGGTAACCGCCGCGCGGCCCGACCGGCAGCCCCGGCGGGCCCGTGGGTTCGCTCACGTGTCGCCGAGCATCTCCAGGTCCGGCGGGACGAGGGTCGTGGAGAGCACGAGCTCGCGGATGAGGTTGTCGTTGAGCGCGTTGCCGACCGGCTCGCCGACCTCCTCGCGCGTCAGCCCCGGCACCCCGCCGCGCGACATGCGGGTGCGGATCGCGGTGACGGCGTGCTCGACGCGCTTGGGCGTCCAGCCGGCGTCGGGCTGCAGCTCGGCGAGCTGGTCGGCGGCCTGGCGCCAGGACAGCGGCTGCGGGCGGTGCTCGTGGAGCAGGTAGCGCTGGCCCAGGACGACGAGGACGAGGCGCTCGTCGTCGTCGAGGCGCCAGAGGACGGGCTGCTGGGTGGCGTCGCGGTGCCGGGCCGCGGGGCGCCCGCCGTCGGCGCCGGTGACGAACAGCTCCAGCAGGTGCTCGCGCCCGCTCGACCCCCGCACGAACACCGGCGTGTAGCCCTCCGCGAGCGGCACCGGCTCCTCCTCGGCGAACAGCAGCCGCCCGCCGGGCAGCCGCACCGGCAGCCGGCCGGTGTTGCGGATCCACCAGCGCTCGCCGGTGTGGGTCAGCACGCCGTGCTGACGGCTCACCCGCGGGTCGTCCTCGCCGACGCACACGTGCACCTCGGGCCGGTTGCGCCCGAACACGAGCGTGCGCCCCTCCTTGGGGCCGACCGAGATGCCGCCGGCCACCGACAGCGCGAAGATCGTCGCGCGCGCCGCGGGCGGCACGCCGTGCGCGAGGCTCGCGTGGGTGGTCGGCAGGTGCCGGTCCTGGTCGGGGGCCACGTCCCGCATCCTGTCAGTAGCTGCGCGGCAGGCCCAACGTGTGCTGGGCGACGAAGTTGAGGATCATCTCCCGGCTGACGGGCGCGATCCGGGCGGTGCGGACCGCGCCGACGAGCGTGCCGACGCCGTACTCCACCGACATCCCGTTGCCGCCGTGCGCCTGCACCGCCGCGTCGACGGCGCCGATCGCGGCCTCGGCCGCCGCGTACTTGGCGATGTTCGCGGCCTCGGCGGCCGCCGTCATGTCGCCCGCGTCGTAGAACCAGGCTGCCCGCGTCGTCGCCATCCGGGCGAGCTCGACCTCGATGTGCGCCTTGGCCAGCGGGTGCGCGATCGCCTGGTGCGCGCCGATCGGGGTCTTCCAGACGGTGCGGTCGCGCGCGTAGTCGGTGCCCTTGCGCAGGGCGTAGCGGGCGAGGCCGTTGGAGTACGCGGCCACCGTGATGCGCTCGGGGTTGAGCCCGGCGAACAGCGCGGCGAGCCCGGCCTCCTCGCCGCCGACCAGGGCGTCGTCGGGGAGCAGCGCGTCGTCGAAGAAGACGGTGAACTGCTTCTCCGGCGAGTGGATCGCCATCTCGATGGGCTGGTAGGTCATCCCCGGCGTGTCGGTGGGGACGATGAACATGGCCGGGCGCAGCGTCCCGCCCGCGCCCTCCAGCCGCGCGACGACGAGCGTCGCCTCGGTCTCGTCGACGCCGGAGATGTAGTACTTGGTGCCCGAGAGCCGCCAGCCCTTCCCGTCCGGGTCGCGCCGCGCCGTCGTGGTGATGTTGTGGGAGTTCGAGCCCGCGTCCGGCTCGGTGATCGCGAACGACACCTTCGCGCTGCCGTCGGCGAAGCGGGGGAGCCAGCGCTCCTTCTGGTCGACGGTGCCGCTGGTGGCGATCACCGTCGCCGCGATGGCCGGGGAGACGACGATGAGCAGCAGCGGGCAGCCCGCGGCCGCGATCTCCTCGGCGACGATCGCCAGCTCCACCATCCCCGCGCCGCCGCCGCCGTACTCGGCGGGGACGGCCACGCCGAGGTAGCCGTTGTCGCCGGCCTCCTTCCACAGCTCGGTGGTCTTGCCGCCGGTGCGGGCCTTCTCCACGAGGTAGTCGTGGCCGTACTTCGACGCCATCGAGGCGACGGACCTCCGCAGCAGCTGCTGCTCGTCGGTCTCGCGCAGGTCCATCTCGTGCCTCCAGGCGTCGGTCGGTGCCGTACGCGCGTTTCTACCGCAGACGCAGCTACCTCAGGCGCAGCAGCAGGTAGGCCGCGAGCGTCTGGGCGTCGACGATCTCCCCGTCGCGCACCCGCCGCTCGAACTCCGCCGTCGTGCACCACTCCGCCCGCATGTCCTGCTCCTGGTGCTCCCGGCTCGGCGGGCCCTCGGTCAGCTCGGTCGCCAGGAACACGTGCTCGCGCTGGCTCGACATGCCCGGCGCGATGTCCAGGCGCCCCAGGAGCTCCATCCGCCCGGCGACGAGCCCGGTCTCCTCGGCCAGCTCGCGCGCGGCCAGCTCGGCGGGGTCGATCTCGGCGCGCTCGGGCGCGGTGCCCATCGGGAACTCCCAGCGCCGCTCGCCGACCGGGTAGCGGAACTGCTCGACGAGGTGCAGGCGGTCGCCGTCGAGCGGGATCACGACGGCCGCCGTGGGCTTGTCGACGACGCCGAAGATGCCGTCGGAGCCGTCGGGGCGGCGGATCGCGTCCTCGCGGACGGTCATCCAGCTGTTCGCGTAGACCTGGCGGGTGCTGATCGTCTCCACCGGGGCAGTATCGCGGGGTGCGCGCGTCCCGCCTCGTGACCCTGCTCTTCACGCTGCAGCGCCGCCGCGGGGCGACGGCGGCCGAGCTCGCGCGCGAGCTGGAGGTCTCCGAGCGCACGATCTACCGCGACGTCGCCGCGCTCGCCGACGCGGGCGTGCCGCTGTTCACCGAGACCGGGCCCGGCGGCGGCATCCGGCTCGTCGACGGCTGGCGCACCCGCCTCGACGGCCTCACCGCGCAGGAGGCCGCCGCGCTGTTCGCCGTCGGCGCGCCGCAGGTGCTGGCCGAGCTGGGGATGAGCGCGGCGCTGGCCGGGGCGCAGGCGAAGCTGCTGGCGACCCTGCCCGACGGGCTGCGCGAGCACGCCCGCACCGTCGCCGAGCGCTTCCACCTCGACGCGCCCGGCTGGTTCCACACGACCCAGGAGGTCACGCAGCTCGCCGCGGTGTCTGACGCCGTCTGGGCCGACCGGCGGCTGCGGATCACCTACCGCCGCCGCGACGGGGAGGTCGAGCGGACCGTCGACCCGCTGGGGCTCGTGGTCAAGGGCGGCACCTGGTACCTGGCCGCGCGCGGCGGCGAGCGGATCCTCACCTACCGCGTCGACCGGATCACCGGCGCCGAGCCCACCGGCGAGGTGTTCGTGCGGCCCGAGGGGTTCGACCTGGTCAAGTGGTGGGCGGAGTCCTCGGCGGGCTTCGAGGCCACGATGCTGCGCACCACGGTCCGGCTGCGGCTGGGCCCGCACGGGCGGCGGTGGCTGGCTCACGTCACCGACACCGAGGCCGCGCTGCGGGCCCTGGACGGGGCCGGCCCGCCCGACGCCGACGGCTGGTGCGTCGTCGAGCTGGCCGTCGAGGACGTCCGGGTGGCCGCGGGTCAGCTCGTCGGGCTGGCCGGGGAGGTCGAGGCGCTCGACCCGCCCGAGCTGCGGGCGGCGCTGTACGAGGCCGGGTCCGCGCTGGCCGCCCACAACCAGGGCGACGGGTAGCCGTACCAGAGCCCCAGCCGGCCGTCGGCCTCACCGAGGTGCCGCACGAACGCGGAGCCCCACCGGAGCAGCACGGCCATCACGCCGCCACCGCCCCGGACACGACGACCGTCCCGGCCACCAGCACGGCGACCGGCGAGGTCAGCGCGGTGATGTCGGTCGTCGGGTCGCCGGCGACGGCGAGCAGGTCGGCGTCCATCCCCGGGGCGACGCGGCCCTTGCGGTCGGCCACCCCGCAGACCTGCGCCGCCGTCGCCGTGCCCGCGACCAGCGCCTGCAGCGGGGTCATCCCCAGCGAGACCAGCTCGGCAAGCCCGTGCGGCAGGACGCCGTGCGGCTTGGGCGGGGCGATGCCGGCGTCCGTGCCCGCGACGACCAGCGCACCGGCGCGGACCAGCTCGGCGAGGGTGAGGCGCAGGCCGGGCAGCAGGCGGGCGAGCTCCGGGGGCGGTGCGAGGCCGGCGAAGGCCGGCGACAGCCCGACGGTCGCGCCGACCGCGATCCGGCGGGTCACCAGCGCGTCGGCGACGTCCGGGGGCAGCACGACCTTCCCGCCCTCGACGCAGGTGCAGTGCTCGATCCCGTCGACCCGCGCGGCGATCGCGTCGCGCACGGCGGCCAGCGCGTGCGCGTGGGCCGTGACCGGCAGCCCGTGCCGGTGCGCCTCCTCGACGACGATCCGCAGCTCCGCCGGGCCGAACTGCGTCCCCTCGACGTCGGTGCCGGGCGTCAGGATGCCGCCGCTGGCCATCACCTTGATGACGTCGGCCCCGCGCTCGGCGTGCTCGCGCACGGCGGCGCGCACCCCCGCCGTTCCCGTCGCGGCGCCACCCAGGAAGTGGCAGTGCCCGCCGGCGGACGTGATCGGGGGACCGGCCGCGACGATCGTGGGCAGCGGCCCGCGGCCCGAGGCGCGCAGGGTGAGCGCGGAGTAGTCGCGGTCGCCGAGGTCGCGCACCGTCGTCACGCCCGCGGCCAGCTGCGCCGCCGCGGCCTGCTCCATCGCGTCCAGCAGCGCGTCGTCGTCGCGCTCCGCGAGCGCGGCCACCGGGTCCCAGCCGCCGTCGAAGGACAGGTGGACGTGGGTGTCGACGAGCCCGGGCAGCAGCGTGGCGCCGGGCAGGTCGACCAGTTCGGCGTCGTCGGGCACGGCGGCGCCCCGGCCGTGGCGGACCTCGGTGATCCGGCCGTCCTCGACCAGGACGACCGGGTCGTCGGTGCAGGTGGTGCCGTCGAAGAGGCGGGCGGCGCGCAGTGCGGTTCGGCTCATGGCGGGATGTCTACGATCATCCGGAGCTCGGGCCATCGTGGGAACCACGTATCCGTGGTACGGGTACGCACTCCGTCGTGCGGGAGGTGCCGTGGAACCGAGGTTCGCCGGACGCGCGGCCGAGCTGGAGGAGCTCGTCGCGCGGCTGGACGACGCCCTCGACGGCCGCGCCGGCGTCGTCTGCCTGGCCGGCGAGCCGGGCATCGGGAAATCGCGCCTCGCGGCGGAGTTCGCGCGGCTGGCGAGCGCCCGTGCGGTGCCGGTGCTGGCGGGCGGCTGCAGCGACGCCCCCGGGGTGCCGGTGTACTGGCCGTGGCGGCGCGCCCTGCGGAGCTGGCCGGGGGAGCTGCCCGCCGAGCTCGCGGCGCTCGCGTCCGGCACCGGCCCGGTCGCCCGGCCCGAGGGGCGGTTCGCCCTCGCCGACGCCGTGACGCGCTTCCTGGCGGCCGCGGCGGCGGGCACCGGCCTCGTGGTCGTGCTCGACGACCTCCAGTGGGCGGACGCGCCGTCGCTGGAGCTGCTCGGCCACCTCGCCCGGGACGCCGCCGACGCGCGCCTGCTCGTCGTCGGGGCGTACCGGCCCGCGGAGCTGACCTCGCGGCTGCCCGGCACGCGGCTGGAGCTGCGCGGGCTGACCCCGGACGAGGTGGGCACCGCGCTGCCCGGTGTGCCGCCCGAACGGGCCGCCGCCGTCGTCGCGCGGGCCGAGGGCAACCCGTTCCTGGTCGGGGAGCTGGTGCGGGCGTGGCGGGCGGGGATGCCCGACGACGCCGTGCCCTCGGCCGTCCGCGACGTCGTGCGCGCCCGCCTGGACCACCTCCCGTCCGGCTGCCGGGCGCGGCTGTCCGAGGCCGCGGTGCTCGGCCGCGAGATCGACGCCGACCTCCTCGGGGCCGTCGCGGGGGTACCGGCGGGCCGCGCGCTCGACGACCTGGCCCCGGCCGTCGCCGACGGCCTGCTGGAGCGTCCCGTGGGCCGCACCGGGCTGCGCTTCGCCCACGACCTGGTCCGCGAGGCCGTGCTCGTCGACGTCGACGCCGGACGGGTGCACGCGCGGGCCGCCGCCGCGCTCGCCGACCGGGCCGGCGACCCCGACGTCCTGCCCGTCCTCGCCGCCCACGCGCTCGCCGCGGGGCCGCACGGCGACCGGGCCGACGCGGTGGGCTGGGCGGTGCGGGCGGCCGAGCTCGCGACGGACCGGCGCGCCCACGAGGACGCCGCCCGGCTCTACGACGGCGCGGTCGAGGCGGCGCGGGGCGTGCTCGGGCCGGACGAGCGGCGGACGCTGCTGCTCGCCGCGGCGCGCGCCCGGGCCGGCGGGCACGACGTCCCGGGCGCGATGGCGCTCTGCCGCGCCGCGGCCGACCTGGCCCGCCACGCCGGCGACGCCGCGGCGCTGGGCGAGGTCGCGCTCGTGCTGCCCGGGGTGACCGAGATCGACTGGCTCGACCTCACCCGCGGCTGGTGCACCGAGGCGCTCGCCGCGCTGGACCCCGCCGACTCCGTGCTGCGCAGCCGGCTGCTCGCCCAGCTCGCGCACACCGCGGTGCTGGCCGTCGACACCGAGGTGCTGACGCGCGCCAGCGCGGAGTCCCTCACCATGGCCGAGCGGCTCGACGACCCCGCGGCGCTCCGCGAGGCGCTGCGGGCCCGCCAGCTCGCGCGGTCGGGTGCCGGGGGAGCGGCGGAGCGGCTCGTGCTGGGCGGGCGGCTGCTCGCCGTGGCGCAGCGGTCCGCCGACCCCGTGGACGTGCTCTGGGGCCACCTCTGGCGCTTCGACGCCCTGATGCAGCTCGGCCGCGTCACCGAGGCGGAGGCCGAGCTCGACCGCGTCGACCCGGTGGTCGCGCGCCTGCGCAGCCCGCTGCCCCGGCTGCACCTGCTGCGCGGGCGGTTCGCGCTGCTGTTCGGCCGCGGCCGGTTCGCCGAGGCGGAGCGGCTCAACGAGGAGGCCGTCGAGCTGGCCGGGCGGGCCGGCGACATCGGCGCGTTCGCGACGGCCAAGTCCATCCGGATCATCGTCGCCCGCTGCACGGGCGGCTCGGCGGGCGACCTCACCTGGTTCCGGCAGGACCCGCAGACGGCGTCGCCGTTCACGGCGCTGGCCCGGGCCGCGTACGCGCGGCTGGCGCTCGACCGGGGAGACGCCGACGACGCCCGCGCCTGGTACGCCGGGCTGCCGGAGGCGGGCTCGCCGCGGATCCCGCCGTTCGTCGCACTGCCGCTGGAGGCGTGGCGCACGGAGCTGGCCGTCGACCTGGGCGACACCGCGACCGCCGCCACCTGCTACCGCCTGCTGCTCCCGCACGCCGAGCTGCACGTCACGGGCGGGGCGGGCGCGATCACGACCCACGGGTCGGTGCACGGCCCGCTCGGTGTCGCCGCGCTGGCCACCGGGCGTCCGGACCTGGCGGTGCGCCACCAGGAGGCCGCCGTCGCCGAGAACGACGCCACGGGGCTGGCGCCGTGGGCGGCGCAGGCGCGGTTCCGGCTGGCGGGGGCGCTGCGGGCGCGCGGGCGGCGCGGCGACACCGACACCGCGCTCGCCGCCGCGCGCGAGGCCCGGACGGGCGCGGAGCGGCTCGGGATGGTCCCGCTCGCGCAGGCGGCCGCGGACCTGGCCACCGGGCTGTGCGACGGCGGGGTGCTCAGCCCGCGCGAGACCGAGATCGCCCGGCTGGTGGGCGCCGGGCTCACCAACCGGCAGATCGCGGCGCAGGCCCACATCTCCGAGCGCACGGTGGAGACGCACGTGCAGCACGTGCTGGCCAAGCTCGGTTTCACCGGCCGGAGCCAGATCGCCGCGTGGGTCGCCCGGCAGGGGCTCGGCTGACCCGCTCCTCCCGCCCCCGGCTAGGGTCGCTCGCCGTGCGTCTCGTCATCGCCCGTTGCCAGGTCGACTACGTCGGCCGACTCACCGCCCACCTGCCGATGGCGCCCCGGCTGCTGCTGGTCAAGGCCGACGGGTCGGTGTCGGTGCACGCCGACGACCGCGCCTACAAGCCGTTGAACTGGATGAGCCCGCCGTGCTGGCTGGAGGAGCAGCCCGGCGTCTGGACCGTCCGCAACAAGGCCGACGAGTCGCTCGTCATCACCATCGAGGAGGTGCTGCACGACTCGCGCCACGAGCTCGGCGTCGACCCCGGCCTGGTCAAGGACGGCGTCGAGGCGCACCTGCAGGAGCTGCTCGCCGCGCACCCCACGGTGCTGGGTGACGACTTCACGCTGGTCCGCCGCGAGTACATGACGGCGATCGGCCCCGTCGACCTGCTCTGCCGCGACCCCGCCGGTCGCCACGTCGCCATCGAGGTCAAGCGCCGCGGTGAGATCGACGGCGTCGAGCAGCTCACCCGCTACCTCGAGCTCATGAACCGCGACCCGCTGCTCGCCCCCGTCACCGGCGTCTACGCGGCGCAGCAGATCAAGCCGCAGGCCCGGACGCTGGCCGAGGACCGCGGCATCCGCTGCGTCGTCGTCGACTACGACGCGCTGCGCGGCACGGAGTCGAAGGACCTGCGGCTGTTCTGAGCGTCAGTCGCGCCCCTGCCAGGTCGTGACGCAGGCCTTGTTGCCCTGGGGGTCGGCCAGCACGACGAAGGCGGGGGCGGCGGAGTCGTCGACCAGGACTCCGCCCGCGGCCAGCGCCGCCCCGATGCGCCCGGCCGCGACCTCCGGCGGCACGCGGACGTCGAGGTGCCAGCGCTGCGGAGCCTCCCCGCCGTCGGCGGACCGCTGGAACCAGATCGTCGGACGCGTCCCGGTCGGGTCGCTGATCTCGTCGTCGCCCGGGCCCGGTTCGTAGCCCAGCACCGCGGCCCAGAACGGGCGGACGGCCGCGACGTCGGGGGTGTCGAGCGCGAGCTCCAGCGCGGTGAGGCCGTCGGTCGAGGCCGTGGCGCCCAGGTCGGCGGCGATGCCGGAGATCGTGCGGGCGAGGCGGACGTCGCGCCGGGTCAGCCCGCCGACGTCGTGCGAGGACAGCCGGACGTCGACCCGGCCCCAGGTCAGGCCCAGGTCCGGGTGGTGGTCCGCCTCCTCCGCCGCGGCCCCGATCCGGTCGACCAGCTCCAGTGCGGAGGCGAAGTCGGCCGTCCGGAACCGGGCGTGCAGCTCGTCGAACACCGGCCGCCAGTCGGCGAGTCCCTCGCCGTCGACGTCCCGGCCGGTCAGCAGCTCCCTGTCCGCACCCGTCATGGCGGCGACCGTACCGGCCCCCGTGGGCCGCGCACGGCCTGTGCGGGCCGGGGCCCACGGCCTACTCTTCGGTAATGACCACGACGCAGGCGCCCGTCCAGGCCACGTTCGAGTCCCTCGACCCGCGCACGGGCGCGGTCGTCGGCACGTACCCGGTGCACACCGCCGCCGACGTCGAGGCCGCCGTGACCCGCGCCGCCGACGCCGCGACCTGGTGGGCCGAGCTCGGCTTCGACGGCCGCCGCGCGCTGCTGGTGCAGTGGCGCCGCGCGCTCGTGAAGGGCCTCGACGCCCTCGCGCGCATCGTCGTCGAGGAGACCGGGAAGCCGTTCGACGACGCCCGCCTCGAGCTCGTGCTGGCGATCGACCACCTCGACTGGGCCGCCAAGCACGCGGAGAAGGTGCTCGGCAGGCGGAAGGTCTCCTCGGGGCTGCTGATGGCCAACCAGGCCGCGACGCTCACCTACGCGCCGCTCGGCGTCGTCGGCGTCATCGGGCCGTGGAACTACCCGGTGTTCACGCCGATGGGCTCGATCGCCTACGCGCTGGCCGCCGGCAACGCGGTCGTGTTCAAGCCCAGCGAGCTGACGCCCGGCGTCGGGGTGGCGCTGGCCGACTCGCTCGCCGAGATCGTCGGCGGCCGCCCGGTGCTCCAGGTCGTCACCGGGTCGGGTGAGACGGGCGCGGCGCTCTGCCGCGCGGCCGGCGTCTCCAAGATCGCGTTCACCGGCTCGACGGCCACCGGCAAGCGCGTGATGGCCACCTGCGCCGAGACCCTCACGCCGGTGCTGATCGAGTGCGGCGGCAAGGACCCGCTGATCGTCGACGCCGACGCCGACCTGGAGGCCGCCGCCGACGCCGCCGTCTGGGGCGGGATGTCCAACGCCGGCCAGACCTGCGTCGGCGTGGAGCGCGTGTACGTGCTCGATTCGGTGGCGCAGGAGTTCACCGACAAGGTGGTCGCCAAGGCGAACGCGCTGACGGCGGGGGCGGAGTTCGGGCCGATGACGATGGCGTCGCAGACCGAGGTGGTGCGCCGCCACGTCGCCGACGCGCTGGAGAAGGGCGGCACGGCCGTCGTCGGCGGGGCCGACAGCGCCGCCACCGGGTTCGTCAAGCCGGTCGTGATCCTGGACGTGCCCGAGGACTCCACCGCCGTCACCGAGGAGACGTTCGGGCCGCTGCTCGTCGTCAACCGGGTGCCCGACGTCGACGAGGCCGTGCGCCGCGCCAACGCCACCGGCTACGGACTGGGCGCCACGGTGTTCTCGAAGGCCCGCGGCGCCGAGATCGCCGCCCGGCTGCGCTGCGGCATGGTCTCGGTCAACTCCGTCATCTCCTTCGCCGGCATCCCCGCCCTGCCCTTCGGGGGAGTGGGCGACTCCGGGTTCGGGCGCATCCACGGCGAGGACGGGCTGCGCGAGTTCACCCGCCCGCAGGCCGTGGCGCGCCAGCGGTTCGCCCTGCCGATCGCGGTCACGAGCTTCCGGCGGACGTCCGCGGGGATGGGTGCGCTGCTCGGGCTGGTGCGGGTGCTGCGGGGGCGCTGACCCCCCACAGTTCGAGGACGAGGTCGCCGAAGGCGTCCGGGGCCTCCAGCGGCGGCAGGTGCCCCGCCCCGGCGACGCCGGCGGCCGTGGCGCGGGGCATCCGGGCCGCGGCGGCCGCGGCGCGGGGGGGTGACCAGATCGGGTCCGCCGCCCCGGCGACAAGCAGGGTCGGCGCGGCGATCCGCGAGACCTCGTCGGTCAGGTCCGGCCGGCGCAGCATCATCTCCGTCATCACCCGGTGCATCCCGGTGCGCGGGGCCGCGGCGAACGCACTGGTCACCAGGTCGAGGGCCTCGGGGTCGTCCGCCGCGGTCGCGGGCGACAGCAGGCTCGCCGCCACGGCCGAGCGCAGGGGCCGGGCCGCGCCGAGCACCCGGTAGGCGGCGACGAGGGTGCCGATCCGGCGCCGCTGCGCGGGCGGCAGCGGCGCGGGCGGAGCCGCGGCGGCGGTCAGCGTGCGGCACAGGTGCGGGTGCCGGGCGGCGAGGACGAGGCCCACGTGCCCGCCCCAGGCGTTGCCGACCCAGTCCACCGCGCCGAGCCCCAGCGCCGCCAGGACCTGCGACGCGGCGGTCGCGCAGTCGGCGAGGCCGGTTCCCCGCGGCGGCGGGCCGCTGCGGCCGTGGCCCGGCCCGTCGACGAGCACCAGCGTGCGGTGCTCCGCGAGCCGCCCCGTGACGCGGGACCACTGCCGGGAGTCGACCAGCATGGAGTGCCACAGCAGTGCGGGCGGGCCGGAGCCGAGCGTCGTGACGTGCAGCCGACCGGCGTCGGTGGTGATGTCCACGGTCCTTCTTCCCCGATGTGTCGGTGCAGATGCGCAGGTTTCCGAAGTTTCGGAAACCGTTGTATAGTGCCGGTCGTGGATCCGTCAAGCGCCGTCCGGCCGCTGCCCGCCGACCGCCCCGCGATCGGCCAGCTGCTCGGGCGGCTGCTCCAGCACTTCCGGCTGGAGGTGTTCGCCGCTTCGCACGACGCCGGCTTCGACGACATCCGCGAGGCGCACCTGCAGGTCTTCGGCAACCTGCGCGGGGAGAACGTCCGCCTCACCACGCTGGCCGCCCGGGCGCACCTGAGCCGGGCCGCCACCGCCGAGCTGGTCGACGACCTGCAGCGGCGCGGCTACCTGGAGCGCGTCCCGGACCCCACCGACGGGCGCGCGCGGCTGATCCGGCCCACCGCGCGGGGGGAGCGGGCGCTGCGGGCCGCGGCGGTGCGGGTCGCGGAGATCGAGACGGCCTGGGGCGACCTCGTCGGGCCGGCGGCGTTCGAGGAGGCCTGCCGCACGCTCGACCGCCTGCTGTCCGCCGTGGACGCGGGCCGTGTTCCCGGCGACACGGACGGGGCGGGGAGCGCCGCCGGATGACAGGATGCTCGGCGACCCGAATCCCCCAACGTCGGAGGCTGTGACTTTGAACGGCGGCAGCGTGGCACGCGAGTTCCGGACGGTCGGAGTGGTCGGCCTGGGCACCATGGGTGCGGGCATCGTCGAGGTGTTCGCCCGCAAGGGCCTGCAGGTGATCGCCGTCGAGACCGACGCCGAGGCCGTCGAGCGCGGGCGCAGCCACCTCGAGACCTCCACGTCCCGCGCCGTGGGCCGCGGCAAGCTCACCCAGGAGGACGCCGACGCGCTGCTGGCCCGCATCACGACCAGCACGTCGCTGGCCGACCTGGCCGACGCCGACCTCGTCATCGAGGCCGTGCCCGAGAGCCTGGACCTCAAGGCGAAGGTGTTCGCCGAGCTCGACACGGTGTGCCGCCCCGAGGTGATCCTCGCGTCGAACACGTCCTCGCTGTCGGTCACCGAGCTGGCCGTGCGCACCGGGCGTCCCGGCAAGGTCGTCGGCCTGCACTTCTTCAACCCGGCGCCGGTCCAGAAGCTCGTCGAGATCGTGCGCACCGTCGTCACCGAGCAGGACGTGGCCGACGACGTGGCGGCGTTCGCGGCCACGCTCGACAAGGTCCCGGTCGTGATCGGCGACCGCGCCGGCTTCATCGCCAACGCGCTGCTGTTCGGCTACCTCAACCACGCCGCGAAGATGTACGAGCAGCGCTACGCCAGCCGCGAGGACCTCGACGCCGCCATGCGCTACGGCTGCGGCTACCCGATGGGCCCGCTCGCGCTGCTCGACCTGATCGGGCTCGACACGAGCTACGAGATCCTCGACACGATGTACAAGCAGTCGCGCAACCAGCAGCACGCGCCGGCGCCGGTGCTCAAGCAGATGATCACCGCCGGGCTGCTCGGCCGGAAGACCGGGCGCGGCTTCTACACCTACGCCGGCGCGCACAGCTCCGAGGTCGTGCCCGACGCCCTCACGCCGTCGGGCACCGTCCCCGAGGACGTCGCGATCCGCGAGATCGCCCGGGTCGGCGTCGTCGGCACCGGGACGATGGCCTCGGGCATCGTCCAGGTCCTCGCCACGGCGGGGCTCGACGTGGTCGTGCGCGGGCGCAGCGACTCCAAGGTGTCCGCGTCGATCGCGGGGATCAAGAAGTCCCTGGAGAAGGCCGTCGTGCGCGGCAAGGTCACCGAGGAGGACAAGGACGCCACGCTGGCCCGGATCACCGGCACCACGCGCCTGGAGGACTTCGCCGACGTCGACCTCGTCGTGGAGGCCATCGCCGAGGAGCTCGACGTCAAGCGCGCCGTGTTCTCCGCGCTCGACGACATCTGCAAGCCCGGCGCGATCCTGGCCACGACCACGTCGTCGCTGCCCGTCGTGGAGTGCGCGGCGGCCACGACGCGGCCCCAGGACGTCATCGGCATGCACTTCTTCAACCCCGCGCCCGCGATGAAGCTGGTCGAGGTCGTCTCCACGATCACGACCGCGCCCGAGGTGGCGGCGTCGGTGCTGGCGCTGTGCGAGCGGATCGGGAAGGTGCCGGTGAGCTGCGGCGACCGCGCCGGGTTCATCGTCAACGCGCTGCTGTTCCCGTACCTGAACGACGCGGTGAAGATGCTGGAGGCGCACTACGCCACCGCCGACGACATCGACTCCGCGATGAAGACCGGCTGCGCCCTGCCGATGGGTCCGTTCGAGCTGCTCGACGTCGTCGGGCTGGACGTCTCGCTGGCCATCGAGCGGTCGCTCTACCAGGAGTTCCGCGAGTCCGGCTTCGCCCCCGCCCCGCTGCTGGAGCACCTCGTCACGGCCGGGCGCCTCGGGCGCAAGACCGGGCACGGGTTCCGGGACTACGCGGCGCGCTGATCCGGAGACGGGCCGACACCTGATGGCCAGGGGACGCCGACCGCAGCGGCCGCCGCACGTGCCGCTGCGGTCGGCGACCTACACCCGCGTCGAGGGCGAGTGGATCGTCCGCAGCGTGCCCGGGTCGACGGCGTCGGACCGCTCCTACCGCTGCCCGGGGTGCGACCACGCGATCCCGGGCACGGCGCCGCACGTCGTCGCCTGGCCCGCGGGGGAGTACGGCTCGGTCGAGGACCGGCGGCACTGGCACGCCGGCTGCTGGGCCGCGCGCGACCGGCGGGGGCCCGGGCGGCGGCGCTGACGCTCGCGCTGCCGGTTCGCCCGACGGTGACCTGCTCGGGCGGTGTGCCCGTCCTCGTCCCTCGGGACGGGTCAGGGTCGTCGACGGGTCAGCGTTCGACGGGTCAGCGGCGGCCGGCGGCGGCGCGGGCGCGGCGGCGGTCGCGCCGCCGGGGGCTGGGCCGGGTGTCGGCCGTGCCGTCCGGCGCGTCGGCCGTGCCGTCGTCCGGGGTGCTGTCGTCCGGGGTGCTGTCGTCCGGGGTGCTGTCGTCCGGGGTGCTGTCGTCCGGGGTGCTGTCAGCCGGGGTGCTGTCGGCCGCGCCGGTGGTGGCGGGGTCCGTCGCACCGTTCGTCGTGGTGCCGGCCGGGGCCTCGGCCGCTGCGCCGTTCCTCGCGCCGTCCCCGGCCCCGACGGCCGGCGCGGCCGTCGAGCCGTTCGGCGCCGGGACGGGCTCGAGATCGGTCAGGGTGTCGGGCTTGAGCTGCACGGTCGGCGGCTCGGTCTGGGCGCGGGGGGCGGGCGGCGCGGTCCGGGCAGTCGGCGCCGGCGCGGTCTGGGCGGCCGGCGCCGGGGTGACCGGCGCGGGGGCGGCCGGAGCGGGGGTGACCGGCGCAGCCGGGGCCTGGGCGGGCGTGGGGGACGGGGTGCGGCCGTTGGTGCGCGCGCCCGGCTCGCCCTCGACGGGGGCGAGCGAGGCGAGGGCCCGGCTCAGCACGTACTGCGTGCCGCCGAGCTGCTCGGCGATCCGGCCGCGCAGGGTGGTGAGCTCGGCGACGCGGCGCTCCGCGGCGGCGACGATGCGGTGGGCGTGCTCCTCGGCGCGCAGGACCTCGACGCGGACGCGCTCGGCGTGGGCCTGGTGCAATCCGTCGATCTCCCGACGCGTCGACGCGCGCTCGGCGGCGAGGGCGGCCAGCGCCTCGGTGCGGCGCTGGTCCATTGCGATGGCGAAGTCCTGCTCCACCTCGTCGCGCTGCGCCTGCGCCTGCGCCCAGAGGCGGGCGCGCTCCTCCTCGGAGCGGCGCGTCAGCTCGGCGACCTCGCGCTCGACCCCGGCCCGCTGCGCGGCGAGCGCCTGCTCGACCGTGGCGCGCTCCTCGGCCAGCCGGGCCTCGGTGGTGGCGCGCAGCTCGGCGATCTCGCGCTCCATCGCCTCGCGGTCGGCGGCGACGGCGCGCTCCATCGCGATCCGGTCGGTGACCAGCCGGGCCTTCTCGCGGGCCGTGCGCTCGGCGAGCTCGGTCGCCTCGACCTGCGCCGGGCCCAGGTAGGACGCCGCCTCGTCGCGGGCGGCGGTGAGGGTGCGCTCGGCCTCCTCCTTCGCGGCGGCCAGCGTCCGCTCGGCCTCCTGCTCCGCCTCCTCGCGGCGGCGGGCGGCGTCCTTCTCCGCGCCGGCGAGCATGTCGGAGACCTCGTCCTCGGCGAGGCGCAGCATCGACCGCATGCGCTCGCTCATGCCCTGCACGCTCTGCGGCGGCCCGGCGAGCGTCCGGACCTGCGCCCGCAGCTTCTCGGCACGGGCCCGCGCATCCTCCAGCTCGCGCCCCAGCTGGGTCGCCTGGTCGACGGCGGCGTCACGGTCGGCGGCCAGGATGCTGATCTCCGCGTCGATCCGGCGGAGGTGCATGTCGACCTGGCCCTGGTCGTAGCCCCGGCGCACGACGTCGAATCCGGCGTCCGGCATGGCCTCAGCGGGGTCGACTGGCATGCACCTCACCGTACCGGGCCCACCACGGGCGCTTCAGACGTGCTCGGCCCGTGGTGGGCTTCCTCACTCGGACGAGGTCAGACGCCGCGGAAGCGGTTGATGCCCTCGAGGTGGCGGGCGCGCTTGTCGGGGTCGGTGACGCCGAGGCCTTCTTCGGGGGCGAGGGCGAGGACGCCGACCTTGCCCTGGTGGCTGTTGGTGTGGACGTCGAGGGCGGCCTGTCCGGTGTCGGCGAGGGGGTAGACCTGGGACAGGGTGGGGTGGATCAGGCCCTTGTCGATGAGCCGGTTGGCCTCATACGACTCGCGGTAGTTCGCGAAGTGCGAGCCGATGATGCGCTTGAGGTTCATCCACAGGTAGCGGTTGTCGTAGGTGTGCTCGTAGCCGGAGGTGGAGGCGCAGGTGACGATGGTGCCGCCCTTGCGGGCGACGTAGACCGAGGCGCCGAAGGTCTCCCGGCCGGGGTGCTCGAACACGATGTCGGGGTCCTCACCGCCGGTGAGCTCGCGGATCTTCGCCCCGAGGCGCTTCCACTCCTTGGGGTCCTGGTGGTGCTCGTCGCTCCAGAACCGGTAGCCCTCCGCGGAGCGGTCGATGATCAGCTCGGCGCCCATCCTGCGGCAGACCTCGGCCTTCTCCGGGGAGGACACCACGCAGATCGGGGTGGCGCCGCCGTTGAGGGCGAACTGGGTGGCGTAGGAGCCCAGGCCGCCCGAGGCGCCCCAGATCAGGACGTTGTCGCCCTGCTTCATCCCGGCCCCGTTGCGCGAGACCAGCTGGCGGTAGGCGGTGGAGTTGACCAGCCCGGGCGCGGCGGCCTCCTCCCAGGTCAGGTGGGCGGGCTTGGGCATCAGCTGGTTGGACTTGACCAGCGCCAGCTCGGCCAGCCCACCGAAGTTGGTCTCGAACCCCCAGATCCGCTGCTCGGGGTCCATCATCGAGTCCCCGTGCCCGTCGGGGCTCTCCATCTCCACCGACAGGCAGTGCGCCACGACCTGGTCACCGGGCTTCCAGGCGTTCACCCCGGGCCCGGTGCGCAGCACCACACCGGCCAGGTCCGAGCCGACCACGTGGTAGGGCAGGTCGTGCCGGGCGGTGAGCGGGGAGATCCGGCCGTAGCGGCGCAGGAAGCTGAACGTCGACACCGGCTCGAAGATCGAGGTCCACACGGTGTTGTAGTTGATCGCCGAGGCCATCACCGCCACGACCGCCTCACCCGGGCCCAGCTCCGGGGTGGCCACGTCCTCCACGTGCAGGGACTTGCGCGGGTCCTTCTCCTTCGACGGGATACCGGCGAACATCTCCGCCTCGTCGGCGTGCACGGTGACCCCGCGGTAGTGGTCGGGGACATCGAGCCCGCCGACGGCGTCGAACTGCCCGGCGAGGATGGCGTCGCGGATCTCCAGCACGGCTGGCCTCCGATGGCTGAGTCGTGGGTTAGATGCTTGGCATCCCGAAAGTTACTGCGCGGTATGGTACCCGTTCGGGTGCTTCCGCACCCCGTCCACGTGGCCAGGACCACTCGCCCGAGGGACCGGGCCCGACCTGTCCTGCTGGACCGGCCCGTCGGACCCGGCCCGTCGTGACCCGATCCGTCGGACCCGCCCTCGGATCAGTGCCCCGAGGCCGCCGGCTCCACGAGCTCGACGAGCACGCCGCCCGCGTCCTTGGGGTGCAGGAAGTTGATGCGCGAGTCGGCGGTGCCGCGCCGCGGCTCGTCGTAGAGCAGGCGGACGCCCTTGGCCCGGAGCGCGGCGCTGGTGGCGTCGATGTCGGTGACCCGGTAGGCCATCTGCTGGATGCCGGGGCCGTTGCGGTCGAGGAACTTGCCGATCGGCGAGTCGGGCCGCAGGGGGGCGAGGAGCTGGATGGCCGCGCCGGCGTCGCCCGGTGCGGACAGCATCGCCTCGCGGACGCCCTGCTCCTCGTTGGTCTCGACGTGCGTCGCGACCAGCCCGAGCGTGTCGGCGTACCAGGCGATCGCCTCGTCGAGGTCGGCGACGGCGATGCCGACGTGGTCGACCGCGGTGATCGTGTGCTCTCCCGAAGGTGCGTGCTCAGCCATGGCGGGAATGTAGCCGCCCCGGGCCGCTGACGTGCGGTTGTGTGCCGGGTCACGCCGTGGACGGCGTCACGGGGGCCGGTCGGGCACGCCGACGGCGGGTATGTTCGCAGCAACTCAGGGTCACTCGCACCATCTCGACCGCATCGCAGCTGCTGGAGGTCTCCGTGTCCGGATCCGTCATCGTCGCCGGCGCCCGCACCCCGATGGGGCGCCTGCTCGGCCAACTGAAGGACTTCACCGGCGCGCAGCTCGGCGGCGTCGCGATCAAGGGCGCGCTCGAGCGCGCCGGCGTGTCGCCGGACCAGGTCGAATACGTGATCATGGGCCAGGTGCTCACGGCCGGCGCCGGCCAGATCCCCGCCCGCCAGGCCGCGACGGCCGCAGGCATCGGGATGGACGTGCCCGCGCTCACGATCAACAAGGTCTGCCTCTCCGGCCTCAACGCGATCGCGCTGGCCGACCAGCTGATCCGCGCCGGGGAGTACGACGTCATCGTGGCCGGCGGCCAGGAGTCGATGACGCAGGCGCCGCACCTGCTCTCGAAGTCCCGCTCGGGCTTCAAGTACGGCGACGTCACCATGCTCGACCACATGGCCCACGACGGCCTCTACGACTCCTTCGACCAGGTCTCGATGGGCGCCTCCACGGAGAAGCACAACGCCCGCTACGAGATCACGCGCGCCGACCAGGACGAGTTCGCCGCGCAGTCGCACCAGCGCGCCGGCAAGGCCGTGGAGAGCGGGCTGTTCGGCGACGAGATCACGCCGGTGCACGTGCCCCAGCGCAAGGGCGACGCGCTGGTCGTCGACGCCGACGAGGGCATCCGCCCCGAGACCACCGCCGAGGGCCTGGGCAAGCTCCGCCCGGCGTTCTCCGCCGACGGCACCATCACGGCGGGCTCCTCCTCGCCGATCTCCGACGGTGCCGCGGCCGTCGTGGTGATGAGCAAGGCCAAGGCCGAGGAGCTGGGCCTCACCTGGCTCGCCGAGATCGGCGCCCAGGGCATGGTGGCCGGCCCGGACGACTCCAGCCTGCACGAGCAGCCCGCCAACGCGATCGCCGCCGCGTGCCGCAAGGAGGGCATCGAGGTCGGCGACCTCGACATCATCGAGATCAACGAGGCGTTCGCCGCCGTGGGCGTGGTGTCGACCCGCAAGCTCGGCGTCGACCCGGCGATCGTCAACCCGAACGGCGGCGCCATCGCGCTCGGCCACCCCATCGGCGCCTCGGGCGCGCGCCTCGCGCTGCACCTGGCGCTGGAGCTCCAGCGCCGCGGTGGCGGCGTCGGCGCGGCGGCCCTGTGCGGCGGCGGTGGCCAGGGTGACGCGCTGATCCTGCGCGTGCCCGCCACGAGCTGACCGGTACCGGCGATGCCCCGCCCCGACGTGCCCGATCTCGTGGAGCGGGCCCGCCGCGGCGAGGCCCGCGCCGTCGCCCGCCTGATCTCCCTGGTGGAGAACGGGATGGACGGTGCGGGTGACGCTGCCACCGCCGACCTGCGCGCCGTGGCGGCCGCGCTCGCCCCGCACACGGGGCGGGCGCACGTCGTGGGCCTGACCGGACCTCCGGGCGTGGGGAAGTCGACGTCGACCTCGGTGCTCGTGGGCGCGCTGCGCGCCCGGGGGCGGCGGGTCGGCGTGCTGGCCGTGGACCCGTCGTCGCCGTTCTCCGGTGGCGCCCTGCTCGGGGACCGCGTGCGGATGGGCGAGCACGCCACCGATGAGGGCGTCTTCATCCGGTCGATGGCCACGCGCGGGCACCTGGGCGGCCTCGCCTGGGCCACGCCGCAGGCGCTGCGTGTGCTCGATGCCGCCGGCTGCGACGTCGTCCTCGTGGAGACCGTCGGCGTCGGCCAGAGCGAGGTGGAGGTCGTGGCGCTCGCCGACACCACCGTGGTGCTGCTCGCCCCCGGCATGGGTGACGGCGTGCAGGCCGCGAAGGCCGGGATCCTGGAGATCGCCGACGTGTTCGTGGTGAACAAGGCCGACCGCGACGGCGCTGCGCAGACCGTGCGCGACCTGCGGCACATGATGTCGCTCGACGGCGACGAGCGCGGGTGGGAGCGGCCGGTGGTGCCGACGGTGGCCGCCCGCGCCGAGGGCGTGGAGGAGCTGGTGGCGGCCCTGGACGCGCACCGCGACTGGATGGACGCCGGGGGCGAGCGGCGGCGGCGGCGCCTGGCCCGCGCCCGCTCGGAGATCCAGGCGATCACGCTGGAGCGGGTGCGCGCGCGCATCGGCGACGTGTCCGGCGCCGACGGCCTCGCCACGCTCGCGGAGCGCGTCGTGGACGGCGAGCTCGACCCCTACGGCGCGGCCGACGAGCTGGCCGGCACGGTGGTCGCGCCGCAGCACTAGCCGCCCGGCGCGCCTGCTCTCGCGCCCGGCCGCCGCCCTGCGCGGGCTCACGACGTGCTGCCCAGGCGGGCCGTCAGGCGGCGGGCGCCGATGCGCAGGGCCAGCGCCCGGGCCTCCCGGGCGTGCCCGGCCGCGCTGCCGGGATCGCTGCCGGCCAGGGCCCGCGCCAGGTCGGCGTGCAGGCCGGCCCGGGTGCGGGCCGACCGCGGACCCGCGGCCAGGCCGGACTCCAGCCGCGCGGCGGCCGCCGGGTCGCCCAGCTCGAGCAGCGCCTGCCCGTGCCGGTGGTGGACGTCGGCCCACTCGATACCGACCCCCTGGGGGTGCGCGGCGTCGATCGGAGGAGCGGCCAGGGCTCGCCGTGCCGCCTCCGCCTTGCCCGCGGCGGCGAGGGCGACGGCCCGCGCGGCGTCCAGGCGGGCCCGGTCGGCCGCCGGGAGCGGCTCCTGCTCCGGCGCCCGCGCCGCGTCGTCAGGAAAGGCCGGCTCGGTGGGGACGGCCGGGCCGGTAGGGATGTTCGGGTCCGTGGGGAGGGCCGGGTCGGCGAGCAGGGCCGCGGCGCCGCGGGCGTCGCCGATCTCGCGCAGCACCTCGGCCCGTCCGACGAGCGCGGCCACGACGAGCACGGGCGACCCGGCCTCGCGCGCCGCCGCGGCGGCCGTGTCGAGGTGGCCCCACGCGGCGTCGGGGTCGTCGTCGTCGAGGGCGTGGCGCCCCGCGAGCGCGGCGGCGCCCGACAGCACGGCGGCCAGCGCGGGGCGCCGGGCGGGCGCCGCGGTGTGCCGCAGGGTGGAGACGAGCTGTGCGACCAGTGCCGCCGTGACGCCGGCGGACCCGGCGGCTCCCAGTTCGTCGTCGACGCGGCGGGCGGACTCCAGCTGCGCCGCCCACTGCCGCACCACCCCGTCGTCGACCGCGGCGGCCGCGGCCAGCGCACCGCGCAGGCGCTCGCGGCCGTCGGGCGGCCCGGGCGGCCCGACGGCGAGGCCGAGCTCCTCGGCGCTGCGCCCGTACAGCTCGGCCAGCAGGGCCCGGTACTCCGGCTCGGGCCGCGCGTGGCCGTTCTCCCAGCGGGAGAGCTGCGTCTTGAGGCTGGCCGCGGAGGCGTCGGGCCCACCGCGCCGTTCGGCGAGCGCCCGCAGCGCCCCCGCCGCCCCCGACTGCGACCAGCCGCGCGCGGCCCGGGCCTCGCGCAGCGCGCTGGTGGGGACGCCGTCGGCGCCGGTCGGTGTGCTCACGGACCCAGGTTGTCGGACCCCGGCCGTACTGTCAACGCTGTTGACGCAACCGCCGTCAACAGCGGGACGGGGAGGCGGACGTGGACCTGACGACGTGCTCGGTGTGCGTGGTGGCCGGATCGGCCGGGGGAGCGCTGGTGGGGTTCGGCGCGGCCCGGCGCCGGGGGTGCCGCAGGGGCCGGCGCCGGCCGTGGAGCCGCGCTGCACGGCGGTGGCCCGGGCGGCGCGCGCCGGAGGACGAGCCGGGCGGGCCGTCGTGAGGGCCGGTGGGAGGCCGGTGTCAGGCGAAGTCGCCCGCGGCCCGGCGGATCTCGCCGAGCAGGGCGGTGAGCTGCGTCTGCTGCTCGTCGTCGAGGCCGGCGAGGCCGAAGTCGACGGCCGTCACCGACTCGGTGGCGCGCGCCCGCAGCGCCGCACCCTCGTCGGTGATCTCCACGAGGGTGGCCCGGCGGTCGGTGGGGTGCGGGATGCGGCGTACGAGGCCGTCGGCCTGCAGCCGGTCGACGATGTTGGTCACGCTCGTCGGGTGCAGCTGCAGGCGCTCGCCCATCACCCGCATGGGCAGCCGCCCGCTGCGCGCGAACGTGAGGAGCACCAGGGCCTCGTACCGGGCGAAGGTGAGGCCGTGCGGGCGCAGGGCGGCGTCCACGGCGGAGAGCAGGATCTGCTGCACGCGCATCACGCTGGTCACGGCGGCCATCGAGCGCGACGGGCCGATGCGCTCGGCCCACAGGTCCGCCGCCCGCATGATCGGGTCGAACGGCAGGGGATCGTGGCGGGCCATGGACGACGACGCTAGCAGCGTCGCCGTCCCGGGCCTCGCGCTCGGCCGCCGCGCTGGGGCACGCTGTCGACCATGCTCTTCGCCTTCAGCATCGCCCCAGCGGGCGGCGGCTCCGACAGCGTCGGTGACGTCGTCGCCGAGGCCGTCCGCGTCGTCCGCGCCTCCGGGCTGCCGCACGAGACCACGTCCATGTTCACCACGATCGAGTCCGCCACCTGGGACGAGGGGATGGCCGTGGTCAAGGCCGCGGTCGAGGCCGTGCAGGCCCGCGCCCCGCGCGTCAGCCTCGTGCTCAAGGCCGACATCCGGCCCGGGTTCGACAGCGGCCAGCTCCGGGCCAAGGTGGAGCGCGTCGAGGAGGCGCTGGGGGGAGCGGGCGGCTCCGCCGGCAGCGGCGACGGATCGCCGGAGGCCTCGGCGTGAGTCCGCGGGTCGTCCTGGTGCACGGGGCGTGGCACGACGGCTCCTGCTGGGCGCCGGTGGCCGAGCTGCTGGCCGGGCGGGGCCACGACGTGGTCGCGGTCGACCTGCCGAGCGACCGGCCGGGTGCCACGACCGACGAGTACGTCGAGGCCGTGCTGGCCGCGGCGGGCCCTCAGGGCCGCGTGGTCCTCGTCGGGCACTCGCTGGGCGGGCTCACCGTCCCGGTGGCGGCGCAGCGGCTCGGTCCCGACCGGGTGGCCGCACTCGTCCTGGTGGCCGCGCTCGTGCCGCTCCCCGGATCGTCGTGGGCCGACCGGACGCGCGCCGAGCCGGGGATCATGGCGGCCGGGTTCGGGCGGGGGCAGGTCCGCGGCGACGACGGCACGACGTCGTGGCCGCCGGACGCGGCGGCCGCGAACCTCTACGCCGGGGTGGCGGAGGAGCTCGCGGGCACCGGGACGCAGGACGGGCCGGCCGCCGTCGCCGCGGCGGTGGCCGCGGTCCGGCCGCAGGACTGGACGCTCACCCGGGAGGTCACGCCGCTCGCGGAGTGGCCCGCCGTGCGCACCGTGCAGGTGGTCTGCGCGGCCGACCGTGTGGTCGACCCGCAGTGGTCCCGCACCGGCGGCGTCGTGCCCGGGGCGGAGGTCGTCGAGCTCGCCGGCGGCCACTTCCCGATGCTCACGCGTCCCGCGGAGCTGGCCGACCTGCTGGCCGGGGTCGTCGGCCGGGCCGGATGAGGGGCGCCGACGCCGAGGACCCCCGGCGCACGCGGGCGCGGGGGGTCGGCGGTGACGGTGGTGCGGGTCAGCCCTGGGCGACGTTGAGCGTGAAGAAGAAGACGCCCACGAGGATGGCGGCGACGCCGAGCACCATGGCGATCTTGGCCTGCTGCGCCGCGGCCGGGCGGCGCACGGCGGCCACGCCGAGGCCCAGGGCGGCCGCGCCGAACACCCAGCCGAGGATGGAGATCGGGCTGACGAGCACGGCCAGCACGCCCACGATCAGGGCGATCTTGCCCAGGGTCGGGCTCTCCTCGCGCGCGGTCTTGGCGCGGGCGTCCTCGAGCAGGCGGTCGGCGACGGTCTTGTCCGTGCTCATGGCAGGTCCTCCGTGTGGGGGCCGCGCGGGGCGGCCGAGAAGTTCTACGGAGAGCGACGCGCGCGTCACTCACACATCCTCAACGACTGCCCGCCGGTCGTGGTGCTCCGCCGGTCCGGTGATCGACACGGCGGGTTCGGCACGATGATCAGTCACGCAGAGTCACGTGTAGGGCCCGGGTCGGGTGACACCGACCGGGTGGTGCGGTACCGGAACGAGGAGGACGACGTGGTTGAGCAGCACGAACACCGGGCGCGGCGGATGTGGCGGGCCGTGGAGCCGATCCACGCCGTCACCTACTTCGCCCCGGAGTCGAAGGAGAGGTGCGACGCGCTGGGCACGAAGGGCTACTGGATGAGCTACTTCGGGCTGCGGGCCGCCCCGCTGGGCGCGGCGCCGCCCGAGGTCGTCACCGCGCTGTTCTACAACTTCCACCCGGCGCACGTCGCCCGCGCGGTGCCCGCCGTCTGGGCGGTGGCCCCGCCCGAGCGGTACCTGGCCGCGCGGCTCGACGCCGTCGACGCGGCGCTGCACCGGGTCGTCGGGGCGGAGGTGCTCGGCTCCCCGGAGGTGGCCGAGGCCGCCGCCATCGCCCGCGACGCCGCGCTCGCCGCCCCCACGGCGGGGCGCGCGCTGGCCGCGGCCAACGCCGCGCTGCCGTGGCCCGACCGGCCGCACCTGGTGCTGTGGCACGCGCAGACCGTGCTGCGCGAGCACCGCGGCGACGGCCACGTGGCCGCGCTGCTGACGGCCGGGCTCGACCCGGTGGAGGCGCTGGTCGTCTTCGCCGCCGACGTGGGCCTCGACCCGGCGGCGCTGCGCGCGCGGCGGGGCTGGTCGGAGCAGGAGTGGGACGCGGCGGTGGCGCGGCTGACCGCGCGCGGGATCACCGAGGACTCCGGGGCCCTCACCGAGGAGGGCAGCGTGCTGCGCGCCGAGGTCGAGGCGTACACCGACGCCCTGGCCGACGTCCCGTGGGCGGCGGTCGGCGACGAGGCCGCCGAGCGGCTGGTCGCACTGACGACTCCGGTCGTCGCGACGCTCCCCGCGGGTGGCGTCTTCAGCCCCGACAACCCCATGGGGCTGCGCCTGCTGCCGGAGGCGGGGTGAGGGACGCGGGGTGAGGGGGCGGGGCGGGCGCCCGGGCCGACCCGGGCGTCGTCACCGCTCTCCACGTGCCAGGATGGTGCCGTGTCACGACCTGATCCCCGTCGGGCGGCCCAGACGGCTGCGCTGTCCTCCGCGATGTCCGGTGCGGTCGATCTCTCCGCGCTGAAGGCCCGCTCCGACGCCGCCAACCGTCCCGCCCCCGCCGGCCCCCCGCCCGGTGGCGCCCCGTCGGGTGGTGCCCCGCCCTCCGGGTTCGTCGTCGACGTCTCCGAGGCCACGTTCCAGGCCGACGTCCTCGAGCGCTCGATGGAGGTGCCGGTCGTCGTCGACCTGTGGGCCGAGTGGTGCGGGCCGTGCAAGCAGCTCTCGCCGGTGCTCGAGCGCCTCGCGGCCGCGGGCAACGGGTCCTGGATCCTCGCGAAGGTCGACGTCGACGCCAACCCGCGGATCGCGCAGGCTTTCGGCGCGCAGTCGATCCCGATGGTGGTCGCCGTCGTCGGCGGGCAGCCGGTCGACGCGTTCAACGGCGCCCAGCCCGAGCCGCAGGTCCGGCAGTGGATCGCCTCCCTGCTCGACGCCCTGCGCGAGCGGATGCCGGCCATCGCGGCGGCCGAGGCCGCCGCCGGTGGTGCGCCCGAGCCCGAGGAGGAGCCGGAGGACCCGCGCTTCACCGCGGCCGAGGACGCCCTCGAGCAGGGCGACTACGCCGCCGCCGAGGCCGCCTACCAGGACATCCTCAACGTGGAGCCGGCCAACGAGCAGGCCGTCGCCGCGCTCGCGCAGGTGCGGTTCCTGGCCCGCGCCGAGGCGGTCGACCCGGACGCGGTCACGAAGGCCGACGCCGCTCCCGACGACGTCGACGCGCAGCTCGCCGCGGCCGACGCCGAGATCGCCGGCGACGGGGTCGAGGCCGCCTTCGCGCGGCTCGTGGCCACCGCGGGCCGGGTCTTCGGCGACGACCGCGACCGGGTGCGCGAGCACCTCGTCGGGCTGTTCGAGCTGTTCCCGGCCGACGACGCCCGGGTCACCGCGGCCCGCCGGGCGCTCGCGCGCGTCCTGTTCTGATCCTGCGCCGCTCCTGCGGCTGACCGGGCGGCCGGGCCGGCGTCAGCAGACGGCCGGCCCGCCGCGCAGCCCGTCCTCGTAGCGGGCGACGCGCTCGTACCCGTGCTCGGCGGGGTCGGCCCGGCCGGCCGCGTCGCGCGCGGCCCAGTCGTCGGCGAGCAGGACCTGCACGGCCTCGTCGAGGTCGCCGGGGGAGAGCCGGAAGTCGACCGGCGCCACCAGCAGCTGCCCCGCGTAGGCCCCCGACAGGCAGACCGCGGCGTGACCGGCCGCGGCCCCCTCCACGGGCGTGCCCGCCGCCCGCAGCGCGGCCAGGCCGTAGCGGCCGGTCACCAGCGTGGCGCCGGCGAAGTCGCCGAGCCCGGTGTGCAGCGGGGCCAGCGCGGGCACGTCGACGTCGACCGCGCTCTCGGCCAGCGGGTCGGCCGCCGGGCACAGCCGCGCCGGCCCCTGCGCCGCGGCCTCCGGGCAGGCGCCGGTGGTGAGCGGCGGCGCGGTCCACCCCGCCACCCCGGCCAGCTCGGTGGCCCACTCGCGGGCGTCGACGCCGATCGCGGCCAGCAGGTCGCGCAGCGGCAGGTCGCCCGCGCGGGCCTGGTCGGCCGCCGACCCGAAGCGCACCTGCGTGAACCCGCGCTCCGGCACGGTCATCCCCGCGCAGCGCGTCGCCCCGTCGTCGTAGCCCGCCCGGAAGGCCGAGACGCGGTCGAACGCGTTGCCGTGCGCGCCCTCGTCGCCCGCCGCGACGCCGAGCG
Organism: Pseudonocardia broussonetiae; assembly: GCF_013155125.1. Classification (NCBI taxonomy): domain Bacteria; kingdom Bacillati; phylum Actinomycetota; class Actinomycetes; order Pseudonocardiales; family Pseudonocardiaceae; genus Pseudonocardia; species Pseudonocardia broussonetiae. Next base: position 2,930,019 of record NZ_CP053564.1, read on the forward strand.
GGTCGCGGAAGCCGACCAGCGTGCGCAGCGCGGCGTCGCGCTCGGCGGTGCCGATCGGCAGGCCGGGCACCGGGACGTCGGCGAACTGGCGCACGACGACGCCGGTGTAGCAGTCGGCCATCGCCTCCAGCAGGATCGTCGGGTAGGCGCCCGGGTCGCGGGCCTGCGCCTCGTCGAGGCCCAGCCGGGTCTCCACCGCGTGCCCGATCTCGTGCGCGAGGACGACGACGACCCCGACGTGCCCGAACTGCGCGAACAGGTCCGGGACCAGCCCCGCGGCGTCCCACACCACGGCGTCGGCGGCGGGGCAGTAGTAGGCCTGGTCGGCGACCTCGGACAGGTCCTGCACGCACGGCGGGGTGCCGTCGCCGGGGGAGGCGGGCAGCAGCGTGCGGATGTCCTCCCACGGCTGCCCGAAGGACGCGGGGAACTCGGTGCGCCAGAAGTCCTCGACCGCGGCGGTCACCGCGGCGGCCGCGGCGTCGGCATCGGCGACGGCCGGGACCACGGCCGGCTCGGGCGGACGGAGGTCCGCGGCCACCCCGCGCCCGGGCACGGCCTGCGTGCACCCGACGAGCACCAGCGCCAGCAGCAGGACGAGTACGGCACGCACGCATCCATCCTCCCCCGGACCGGCCCGCCACGGGAGCCGGTCCACCCCGTCGGATAGCGTCGATCCCCGTGTCCCACCCGCGCACCACCCGCTCCGCGCCGACGACCGTGCTGGCGGCGGTGGTGGTGCTCGCGTCGCTGGTGACGGCGGTGGTGCTGCACGTCCGGTACCCCGACGCACTGGTGACGCTCCTGCCGCTGCCCGACATGCGCGACCTGCACGTCGACTTCGACACCTTCTGGCACTCCGCCGTCGCGCTCACCCAGGGCGCCGACATCTACGAGACGCCCGCGAAGCTCACCAACCTCAACCCGCCGCTGCTCACGGTGCTGCTCGTGCCGTTCGCCGGGCTCGACGCCCTCACCGCCTACCGGATCTTCCTGGTCCTGACGGCCGTGCTCGTGGTGGTCGCGGTGCTGGCGGTGGCGCGGGAGCTGCGCCTGGGCGCCGGGACGACGGCGGCCGTCGTGGTCGCGGTGCTGGTGTCGTCGCCGCTGCACGGCACGCTGGTGCTCGGCCAGATCTACCCGCTGCTGCTGGTCGCGCTGGTGGCGGGCTGGATCGCCGAGCGCCGCGGCCACCCGGTGCTCGCCGCGGTCTGCTACGGCCTGGCGGTCGCGCTGAAGCCCTCGCTCGCACCTCTCCTGCTGCTGCCCGCGGTGCAGCGCCGGTGGGTGCCGCTGCGGGCCGGGTTGGCCTCCGCGGCGGTCGCGACGCTGGTCGGCGTGCTGGTCGCGGGCCCGTCGAGCGCGCTCGAGTGGCTGCGGATCGCGCTGAGCGAGGGCGTCCCGGACACCGTCGACAACGCCTCGTTCCCCGGGCTCGCCATGCGCTTCGGCGTGCCGACGGTGCTCGGCCTCGTCGCCGGGCTGGCCGTGCTCGTCGGGACGCTCGGGTGGCTGGGACGCCACCGCGACCGCGTCGACCCGGCCGGCACCGCCCCGTGGGCGGTGGTCGCGGCCGGGCTCCTGCTCTCCCCGATCGCCTGGCACAACTACCTGCTGCTGCTCGTGCCCGGCATGCTCGTGCTGATCTCGCTGGGCCGGGGCGCCCTCGCGGCGGCGCTGCTCGCGGTGGCGGTCGTCCCGGTCTCCTGGAACGCGATCTGGCCGACCGACCCGGGTCCGATCGCGGAGCTCGGATCGGACCTGGGCCGGTCGCTGTACTGCGCGGTCCTCGTGGCCTACTGGCTGGCGCTGCTCGGAGCCGCCCCGTTGCGCCGGTCCCCGGTCGGCTCGGCCGCGGGAGACGCGCCCGAGTCGGCCGCAGCGGGTGCACCCGCCGGCTGAGCCAGCGCGTGCCGGCCGGTCGGCGCCGCGACGTCCTCGTCGACGGGCTCGGCCTCCTCGACGACGGGCTCGACGACGGGCTCGACGACGGGCTCGACGACCACCGCCCGGTCGACGCGCGTCTGCGCGACGGCCGGCACCGGCGGGTCGTCGGGCGTCACCGGGGCCTGCACCGGGACGTCGTCGGTGACGGGCGCGGCCGGCGCGCCGTCCAGGACCGGACCGGTGGCGGGGTCGTCGGCGACGGGCCCCGGCTCCACGGCCGGAGCCGGCTCGGCGATGACGGGCTCGGCGATGACGGGCTCGGCGATGACGGGCTCGGTGACGACGGGCTCGGTGACGACCGGCTCGGTGACGACGGGCTCGGCGATGACGGGCTCGGCGATGACGGGCTCGGCGACGACCGGCTCGGCGACCACGTCCCCGGGCGCCTCCACGACACCGTCGGCCGCGACCACCTCGTCGGTCACCTCGTCCGCCACCGGAGCCGAGACGGCCTCGTCGGCGAGCGGAGCGTCGGCGGGCGGGGCCTCGACGACCGGAGCGACGGCCGGAGCAGGAACGGCCTCCTCCGCCACCGGCTCCGCCGGCGCCGCCGCGATCCGCGACCGCCGCACGGCCCCCTCGAACGGCTCGGGTGCCAGCCACAGCACCCCCGACGGGGGCAGCCGCAGCACCGCGGACGCGGGGCGCCCGTGCCACACCATCTCGTCGGCCTCGACGGCCCCGAGGTTGCCCACCCCGGACCCGCCGTACTGCTCGGCGTCGGTGTTGAGGACCTCGCGCCACCGGCCGGCGAACGGCAGGCCGACGCGGTAGCCCTCACGGGCGCCGCCGGAGAAGTTGGCGACGCACGCGAGCACCGTGGGCTTGCCGTCGGCGTCGACGCCGTGGCGCAGGAAGCTGAAGACGTTGCCCGCCGTGTCGTTGGCGTCGATCCACGAGAAGCCCTCGGGGGAGACGTCCTTCGTCCACAGCGCGGAGTGGGAGCGGTAGGCGCGGTTGAGGTCGCCGACCATCGTCTTGATCCCGCTGTGCAGCGGGTCCTCGAGCAGCTCCCAGTCGAGCGAGCGCGACTCCGACCACTCCCGCTCCTGGCCGAACTCCAGGCCCTGGAACAGCAACTGCTTGCCCGGGTGCGCCCACATGAAGGCGAGCAGGGCCCGGATGTTGGCCGACTTGTTCCACGCGTCGCCGGGCATCCGCTCCCAGAGCGAGCCCTTGCCGTGCACGACCTCGTCGTGGCTGATCGGCAGGACGTAGTTCTCGCTGAACGCGTACATCAGCGAGAACGTCATCTGGTTGTGGTGGTAGCCGCGGTACACCGGGTCGCGGCCGGTGTAGTCGAGCGTGTCGTGCATCCAGCCCATGTTCCACTTGAACCCGAAGCCGAGCCCTCCGAGGTGGGTGGGCCGCGTGACGCCCGGCCACGCCGTCGACTCCTCGGCGATCGTGACGACGCCGGGGTGCTCGCGGTAGACCGTCGCGTTCATCTCCTGCAGGAACGCCACGGCGTCGAGGTTCTCGCGCCCGCCGTAGATGTTGGGCAGCCACTGCCCGTCCTTGCGGGAGTAGTCGAGGTAGAGCATCGAGGCGACGGCGTCGACGCGCAGCCCGTCGATGTGGAACGACTCCAGCCAGTACAGCGCGTTGGCGACGAGGAAGTTGCGCACCTCCTTGCGCCCGAAGTCGAACACGAGCGTGCCCCAGTCGGGCTGCTCGCCGCGGCGCGGGTCGGCGTGCTCGTAGAGCGCGGCGCCGTCGAACTTCGCCAGCGCCCACTCGTCGCGCGGGAAATGCGCGGGCACCCAGTCGACGATGACGCCGTAGCCGTGCTGGTGCAGGTGGTCGACGAACCAGCGGAAGTCGTCGGGCGTGCCGAAGCGCGAGGTCGGCGCGTAGTACGACGTGACCTGGTAGCCCCACGACCCGCCGAACGGGTGCTCGGCCACCGGCAGCAGCTCGACGTGCGTGAAACCGGTCTCGTCGAGGTGGGCGACGAGCTGCTCCGCGGCCTCGCGGTAGGACAGCCCCTGGCGCCACGAGCCGAGGTGCACCTCGTAGACGCTCATCGGCTCGGCGTGCGCCTGCTTCTGCGCGCGCGCCGTCAGCCACTCGGCGTCGCCCCACTCGTGGGTGTCGACGTCGATGACCGACGCCGTGGCCGGCGGGACCTCCGTGCGGAACGCCATCGGGTCGGCCTTGTCGCGCCAGCGGCCGTCGCGGCCCAGCACCCGGAACTTGTACCGGGTGGCGGGCTCGACGCCGGGCACGAACAGCTCCCACACGCCCGACGAGCCGAGCACGCGCATCGGGTGCGCCCACCCGGCCCAGCCGTCGAAGTCGCCGGTGACGCGCACGCCCTGCGCGGCCGGCGCCCACACGGCGAAGCTCGTGCCGGTGACGGTGCCCGCGGGCGTCTCGTAGGTGCGCACGTGGGCGCCGAGGACGTCCCACAGGCGCTCGTGCCTGCCCTCACCGATGAGGTGCAGGTCCATCTCGCCCAGGGTGGGCAGCCAGCGGTAGGGATCGTCCACGATGTCGACGCGGTCGCCGTAGCGCACCGCGAGGCGGTAGTCCGCGGGCGGGCCGGGCACGACGGCGGAGAACAGCCCCGCGTCGTGCACCTTGACCAGCGGATGGCCCTCGCCGCCCGCGCGCACCACGTGCACCTCGTCGGCGTGCGGGCGCAGGACGCGCACCACCGTGCCGTCGGCGTGCGGGTGGGCACCCAGCACGGAGTGCGGGTCGTGGTGGGCGCCGCCGAGGACCCGGTCGACGGTGGCCGGGTCGGGCGGGCAGGCGTCGATCATCGGGTTGATCGTCTGGGTTCGGTTCTCCTCGCGATCCACCCGCGCACCCTATGGCCCCGGCACCCGGAACGCCGACCCAGGCGGCACCGACCCGGCCGCGTCACCCGCATCGGGGTCGGTGTTCGGCCGTGCGGGTGAGCGGGACGGCTCCGGCGGCCCTCAGCCGGCGGCGCGGTCGCGCAGCGCGGCCAGGAAGGCGCGCAGGTCGGCGGGGCCGTCCGAGGCGATCGCGTGCACCCGGCGCAGGTCCAGGTCCGCGTTGGCGTGCACGACGAGGTTCCGGAACCCTGCGGCCCGCGCGAGCCGGTCGGCCAGCTCCCCGTCGACCACCCCGGCGGCGGCCAGAGTGCGGACCGCGTCGCCGTACGTCGGCGGGCTGCCGAGTCCGAGTCGGACGCACGAGGAGACGGCGAGGTCGATCGTCACCTGCACGGCCTGCCACAGGTGGAGCACGACCGTGTCGGTGGCCGCGCTGAGCGGGCCCAGCCCGTCCGGGTCGGCGGGCAGATGTGCGGCGACCCGGTCGAGGTGGCGACCCACGGAGGCCGCGCGTTCCGCGAGGAGCTCGCGGTCGATCCCGGTCATCGGCCGATCCCCGTCATCCGAGATCCGCCAGCACGCGCTCCTGCGCCGCGCGGATCACCGGACCCGCATCGCACCAGAACCGGGTGGCCTCGATCCGGAACTCCAGGAAGGCGTCGGGCGTGCGCTCCAGGAGCGCCACCCCGTCCCTCGCGGCGCGGTAGCGCAGGAGCGCGCTCGCACGGCCGAGGTCGACGACGTCCACCGCGTCGGTGCCCAGCGCGGACGTGAGGTCCGCGGTGAGGGCGGCGAGGTCGACGTCGCCGTCGGTGACCACGCCGATGTCCCAGTCGGACGCCGGACCGCCGTCACCGCGCGCCCGCGACCCGTGCAACACCGCGAGGAGGACGCCGGGCCGCCGGGCGAGCAGCGCGCCGATCGCGTCCGGGGTCACGGCGCGCAGCGTACGCCCGTCAGCGCACCGTCTCCTCGGACGTGAGCCGGGCGATGGAGGCCAGCGGGATCGGGGCCCAGGCCGGGCGGCTGCGGGTCTCGTAGAGCAGCTCGTAGACGGCCTTGTCGAGCTCGAACGCCCGCAGCAGCATGCGCTGGTCGCGGGGGTCGGTGCCGGCGCGCAACGTGTAGCCGTCGCAGAAGGCGCCGCGGTTGCGCTCGGCCCACTCGTTGGCGCGCCAGACCAGCTGCGAGTCGTGGTCGGGGTCGGCGAACGTGCCCGGCTCCCACTGCAGGATCTGGTGGAACGCGGCGTAGTCGAACGAGCGCAGCATCCCGGCGACGTCGCGCAGGAACGAGTCGGGCCGCACCCGCTCCTCCAGCGGCGCGGCGGGCTCGCCCTCGAAGTCGATGACCAGCCAGCCGTAGGGCGTGCGCAGGGTCTGGCCCAGGTGCAGGTCGCCGTGGACGCGCTGCGCGGGCAGCGGCGCCCCCAGCCCGGCGACGGCGTCGTAGGTGGCCCGGATGGCGTCGACGTGCGGCGCGAGCGCCGGCACCTCCGCCGTGGTGACGGCCAGGCGCTGGTGCCACACCGCGGCGATCTCGCGGGCGTCGCGCTCCCCGGTGCCCAGCGCGCGGCGCAGCTCGTCGTGGACCACGCCGATCGTCTCGCCCAGCCGCGAGGCCTCCGCGGCGAAGTCGCCGCCCACCTCGTCGGCGCGCAGGTCGCCCTCGGCGAGCAGGTCGCGGACGCTGGCCAGCGCCATCGACCAGCCGTCGGCGGAGTTGGCCGCGAAGTCCTGCAGCATCCCGAGCGTGGCGGGGGCGCCGTCGAGGGTGCCCTCGATCGCGCCCTGCAGGGCCGCGACCTCGTTCGAGTCGACCGAGCGCAGCGCCCGGTGCAGCTCCAGGTCGGGGTTGAGGCCGGGGACGACCCGGCGGAAGACCTTGAGGATCGACCGCTCGCCCCACGACACCGAGGTGTTGGACTGCTCGATGCCCAGCACGCGGCCGGGCACCCCCTGGGCGATCTCCGCGCCGGGCTCGGGCACGAACACGACGTCGCCGATGGTGGCGCCCGCGCGCAGCGTCTCGATGAGCCAGGCGGTGACCTCGGCGTCCCACAGCGCGTCGTAGGCCAGCGCGCCGTCGAGGTGACCGATGACGACGTGCTCCAGGTCGGCGCGCGGGTGCTCGCGACGACCGAGCCACAGCTGGTAGTGCTGCACCGGCGAGCCGTCGGTGAAGGACACGGCGAGCAGCAGGTGGTCGACCAGCGGCTCCCCGTCGGTCATCAGGGGCGTCCGGGCCGCGATCTCGACCGAGCCGACGGGGCGGCCCTTCGCGGCGAACCAGCGCTGCTGGGGGAGCCAGGTGGTGAGCAGGTCGGGGAGTTCGTTCACGCAGATTCCTCCGCCGGGGTGATCGAGAACCAGTAGAAGCCGTGCCCCGGGAGGGTCAGCAGGTAGGGGAGGTCGCCGATCTTCGGGAACGGCACGCCACCGGTGAGCTCGTGCGGGGCGCAGCCCACCCAGGCCGAGAGGTCGAGCTCGACGGGCTGGGGGAAGCGCGACATGTTGTTGACGCAGAGCACGACGTCGTCGCCACAGCTGCGGACGTAGGCCAGGACGGTCGGGTTCGTGCCGCCCAGCTCGTGGTACTCGCCGAGGCCGAACGCCTGGTGGCGCTTGCGGACCTCGATCATGTGCCGCGTCCAGTGCAGCAGCGACGTCGAGGAGTTGAGCTGCGCCTCGACGTTGACGGCCTGGTAGCCGTACAGCGGGTCCATGATCACCGGCAGGTACAGCCGGCCCGGGTCGGACATGGAGAACCCGGCGTTGCGGTCGGGGCTCCACTGCATCGGGCTGCGCACGGCGTCGCGGTCGCCGAGCCAGATGTTGTCGCCCATCCCGATCTCGTCGCCGTAGTACAGGACGGGGGAGCCGGGCAGCGACATCAGCAGCGCCGTGAACAGCTCGAGCTGGTTGCGGTCGTTGTCGAGCAGCGGCGCCAGGCGGCGGCGGATCCCGATGTTGGCCTTCATCCGCGGGTCCTTGGCGTACTCCGCGTACATGTAGTCGCGTTCCTCGTCGGTGACCATCTCGAGCGTGAGCTCGTCGTGGTTGCGGAGGAAGATGCCCCACTGCGCGTTGTCCGGGATCGCGGGCGTCTGGGCCAGGATCTCCGAGATCGGGAAGCGGTTCTCCCGCCGCACCGCCATGAAGATGCGCGGCATCAGCGGGAAGTGGAACGCCATGTGGCACTCGTCGCCGCCGACCTCCGGGTCGCCGAAGTACTCCACCACGTCCGACGGCCACTGGTTGGCCTCGGCGAGCATCACCCGGCCGGGGTACTCGTCCTCCATCACCTTGCGGGCGCGCTTGAGGAACTGGTGGGTCTCGGGGAGGTTCTCGCAGTTCGTGCCGTCGCGGGCGTAGAGGTAGGGCACCGCGTCGAGGCGGAATCCGTCGATGCCGATGTCCAGCCAGAAGCGCAGGACGTCGAGCATCGCGTCCTGGACCTCGGGGTTGTCGTAGTTGAGGTCGGGCTGGTGGGAGAAGAAGCGGTGCCAGTAGAACTGGCCGCGCACCGGGTCGTAGGTCCAGTTGGACTGCTCGGTGTCGACGAAGATGATCCGCGCCTCGGGGTAGCGCGAGTCGTCGTCCTCCCACATGTAGTAGTCGCCGTAGGGCCCGTCGGGGTTGCGGCGCGACTCCTCGAACCAGGGGTGCTGGTCGGAGGTGTGGTTCATGACCAGGTCGGTGATGACGCGGATGCCGCGCTTGTGCGCCTCGTCGAGCAGGTAGACGAAGTCCTCGACGGTGCCGAACTCGGGCAGCACCTGCCGGAAGTCGCGGATGTCGTAGCCGCCGTCGCGCAGGGGGGAGTCGTAGAACGGCGGCAGCCACAGGCAGTCGACGCCCAGCCACTGGAGGTAGTCCAGCTTGGACGTCAGCCCGCGCAGGTCGCCGGTGCCGTCGCGGTTCGAGTCCTGGAACGCGCGGACCAGCACCTCGTAGAAGACCGCGCGTTTGTACCAGTCGTGGTCGACGTCCAGCGTGCGCGCATGCCCGTAGTCCTCGGCGTCCTGCTCGACCACGACGCCCGGCTCCACCTTCTCACTCATCGCCGACGAGGTTAATCGGACGGCGCGGGGTCCACAGCACGTGGCGGTGCCGTCGACCCGAACGTCTCATCCGCGGGCGGTGACGTCACCGCCCGCGGGCGGCCCTGCGGCGTCGTGCGGTGTACGGGAGCGCGAACAGGTACAGGCCCGTCAGCAGGAGGAGCGCGAGCGGGAACAGCGGCAGGTAGGCCACCCAGACCGGGGGCGCCTCCTGCGCGAGCGCGACCGCCGTGACGACGATCGAGAGCGTGAAGACGACGGAGAGCCAGCGGTGCACCTGCCGGAACGTGAGGTTCATGCAGGTCACGCTAGGTGCGGCCGCCCGCCCGGTGCTTCTCGATTCCTGACCGGTGCGGCGCGGCCGCCGCGCTCAGCCCCGCTGGACGCGGAGGATGTGCGCCACGTGGTGCCACGGCCGGAGGTCGACGTAGTTGAACTGGCCCCACTCGTAGGTCTCGCCGCTCACCTCGTCGTGCACCGTGAAGCGGTCGTTCCACCCCAGGCCCAGCGCCGGCATGTCGAGCGAGGTCGTGCCGATCTGGGCGTCGTGGGAGTCGAGCGTGCAGACGACCAGGACCGTGTCGCCCGTGGCGGGCTCGGTCTTGGAGTAGGCGATGATCTGCTCGTTGTCGACGTGGTGGAACGTGATGTCGCGCAGCTGCTGCAGGGCGGGGTGCGCCTTGCGGATCTCGTTGAGCCGCGTCAGGTAGGGCTCCAGGGAGTTGCCCGACGCCGCGGCCGCCTCGAAGTCGCGCGGGCGCAGCTCGTACTTCTCGGAGTTGAGGTACTCCTCGCTGCCCGGCTTGACCGGCTCGCCCTCGTAGAGCTCGAACCCGGAGTAGACGCCCCACGTCGGCGCCATCGTGGCGGCCAGGGTTGCCCGGATGGCGAACATGCCCGGCCCGCCGGTCTGCAGCGACTCGTGGAGGATGTCCGGGGTGTTGACGAACAGGTTCGGACGGGCCTCGTCGGCGCGCTCGGCGTGCATGAGGGCGAACTCGGTGAGCTCGGACTTCGTGGTGCGCCAGGTGAAGTAGGTGTAGCTCTGGGTGAAGCCCAGGCGCGCGAGGCCGAACAGCCGCGCGGGGCGGGTGAACGCCTCGGCCAGGAACAGCACCTCGGGGTGGCGGGCCTTGACCTGCCAGATCAGCCAGTGCCAGAAGTTCGGCGGCTTGGTGTGCGGGTTGTCGACGCGGAAGATCTTGACGCCGTGCTCGACCCAGTGCAGCACCACGCGCAGCGACTCGGCGTAGATCCCGGCCGGGTCGTTGTCGAAGTTGATCGGGTAGATGTCCTGGTACTTCTTCGGCGGGTTCTCCGCGTAGGCGATCGAGCCGTCGGGGCGGACGGTGAACCACTCCGGGTGCTCGGCGACCCACGGGTGGTCGGGCGCGCACTGCAGCGCGAAGTCGAGAGCGACCTCCATGCCGAGGTCGTTCGTGCGCTGGACGAACGCGTCGAAGTCCTCCAGCGTGCCCAGCTCGGGGTCGATGGCGTCGTGGCCGCCCTCGGCCGAGCCGATCGCCCACGGCGAGCCGACGTCGCCGGGCCCGGCGTTGACGCTGTTGTTGCGGCCCTTGCGGTGCTTCGTGCCGACCGGGTGGATCGGCGGGAGGTAGACGACGTCGAAGCCCATCGCGGCGATGCGGTCGAGCTGCTTCGCGGACGTGACGAACGAGCCGTGCACGGCGCGGCCGGTCTCGTCGCGGCCGCCGGTGGAGCGGGGGAAGAACTCGTACCAGGAACCGAAGAGCGCGCGCTCGCGGTCGACGTAGACCTGCTGGGCGCGGCCGCGCGTGATCAGCTCGCGGACGGGGCGCTCGGTCATGATCTGCTGGACGGCGGGGAACAGCGCCGGGGCGACGCGGGCGTGCAGCGGCATCGCGGTGTCGCGCAGGGCGTTCGCGGCGCCGAAGAGGAGGTCGCGGTTGCCGCGCTCGGCGGGGCGGCGGCCGACGCGCTGCAGCAGGCGGGCGCCGATCTCGAGGTCGTTGGCCAGCTCGTCGGGGCTCTGGCCCGCTTCCATCTTCTTGGTGACGGCGTGGCGCCACGTGGCCCACGGGTCGCTCCAGGCGTCGATGCGGAAGGTCCACATGCCCGGCTCGTCGGCGGCCACGGTGGCGCCGAACGTGTCGCCGCCGACCCCGACGGGCTCCATGCGCACGTGGTGCGCGGTGCCCTTGCTGCCGATCCGCTTCCACACCACGTTGGCGGCGACGGCGTCGTGGCCCTCGCGCCACACCGCGGCGGTGATCGGGATGACCTCGCCGACGACGGCCTTGGCGGCCTGTCGACCGCCGCTCACCGAGGGAGTGACGTCGTCGATCCCGATTCGTCCGGTCATCTCGGCACACACCCCCACTGAGCAGCCGTCACGTGAGTCACAACCGTACCTACCCGCTCGCGCCACGAAAGGAACGGGTCGGAACCGATTCCGCAAGATTCACGCGATCGTCACCCGGGCCGGTCAGACGGTTCCGTGACCCCCGCGGAGGACGACTCCGGGGCGGGCGTGAGCGACCCGATCGTGTCGCTCCGGCGCGGTCCGTCCGCCGCGCGCTCCCGGCGGCGCGCGGGAGCCCGCCCGGTGCGCGGGACGGCGGAGGGGCCGGTCGCGAACCCTCTGCTTGACCGATCTCGGACTCGATTCATCTATCCTGCCGCGCGTGAGAGCTCTCCGCCGGTTCACCGTCCGCGCCCAGCTGCCGCCCGCGCTCGCGCCGCTCCAGTCGCTGGCCACCAACCTGCGCTGGAGCTGGCACCCGCCGACGCAGGACCTGTTCGCCGCGCTCGACCCCGACGCGTGGGAGCGCGCGGGGCACGACCCGGTGCGCCTGCTCGGCGAGATCCCGACCGAGCGGTTCGAGGCGCTCGCCCAGGACGCCGACACCGTCGTCACCGTTCGGGAGCTGGCCGACGATCTCGCGGCCTACCTGGAGGGCCCGCGCTGGTACCAGTCCGAGCGCGAGGACGACGACTCGCTGCCCGCGGCGGTCGGCTACTTCTCGATGGAGTTCGGCGTCTCGGAGGTGCTGCCCAACTACTCCGGCGGCCTCGGCGTGCTGGCCGGCGACCACCTCAAGGCCGCGTCCGACCTCGGCGTCCCGCTGGTCGCGGTCGGGCTGCTCTACCGCTCCGGGTACTTCCGCCAGTCCCTGTCGCTGGACGGCTGGCAGCTCGAGCACTACCCCGCGCTCGACCCCCAGGGCCTGCCGCTGCAGCTGCTCTCCGCCGCCGACGGCACGCCCGTGCTCGTCGCGATCGCCATGCCCGGCGGGCGGACGCTGCACGCGCGGGTCTGGCAGGCCGCCGTCGGCCGCGTCCCGCTGCTGCTGCTCGACTCCGACATCGAGGAGAACGAGCCCGACCTGCGCGGCGTCACCGACCGCCTCTACGGCGGCGACCAGGACCAGCGCATCCGCCAGGAGATCCTGGTCGGCGTCGGCGGCGTGCGGGCCGTCCGCGCGTTCTGCGACGCCACCGGCCACCCCCAGCCCGCCGTGTTCCACACCAACGAGGGCCACGCCGGCTTCCTCGGGCTGGAGCGCATCCGCGAGCTGCAGGACGCCCACGGCCTCTCCTTCGACGAGTCGCTCGCCGCCGTCCGCGCGGGCACCGTCTTCACCACGCACACCCCGGTGCCCGCCGGCATCGACCGCTTCCCGGTCGACATGGTGCGCCACTACTTCGGCGCGGGGGACCCCGCGCGGGCCCTGCTCCCCGGCGTCCCGATGGACCGCGTCCTCGCGCTCGGCGCCGAGGAGAACCCCGCGATGTTCAACATGGCGCACATGGGGCTGCGCCTGGCCCAGCGCGCCAACGGCGTCTCCCAGCTGCACGGCGCCGTCTCGCGCGGCATGTTCGGCGGGCTGTGGGAGGGCTTCGACGCCGACGAGGTGCCGATCGGCTCGGTCACCAACGGCGTCCACGGTGCCACCTGGGAGGCCCGCGAGGTCACGGCGCTGATCGGCACGCCGGACGCCCCCGCGGCGTCCGTCACCGACGCCGAGCTGTGGGACCTGCGCACCGCGCTGCGCTCGCGCCTGGTCGCCGAGGTGCGCCGCCGCGTCCGCAAGGCCTGGCTGGAGCGCGGCGCGTCGCTGCCGGAGCTGGGCTGGACCGAGCACGTGTTCGACGAGAACGTGCTCACCGTCGGCTTCGCCCGGCGCGTGCCGACCTACAAGCGGCTCACGCTGATGCTGCGCGACAAGGACCGGCTGCGCGACCTCCTGCTCGACCCGCACCGCCCGGTGCAGCTGGTCGTCGCGGGCAAGAGCCACCCCGCCGACGACGGCGGTAAGGCGCTGATCCAGGAGATCGTGCGCTTCGCCGACGACCCGGCGGTGCGCCACCGCATCACGTTCCTGCCCGACTACGACATGTCGATGGCCCGGTACCTCTACTGGGGCTGCGACGTGTGGCTGAACAACCCGCTGCGCCCGCTGGAGGCGTGCGGGACCTCGGGCATGAAGTCGGCGCTCAACGGCGGGCTCAACCTGTCGATCCGCGACGGCTGGTGGGACGAGTTCTACGACGGCCGCAACGGCTGGGCCATCCCTACCGCCGACGGCATCTCCGACCCGACCCGCCGCGACGACCTCGAGGCCAACGCGCTCTACGAGCTGCTGGCCACGCAGGTCGGGCCGGCGTTCTACGACCGCACCGACGGCGTGCCGCCGCGCTGGGTCGAGCTCGTGCGCCACACGCTGACCACGCTGCGCCCGCAGGTCCAGGCCGCGCGGATGGTGCAGGAGTACACCGAGACGCTCTACCACCCGGCGGCCCGCGCGGCGGCCGGGATCGTCGCCGACTCGTTCGGGCCGGCGCGCGAGCTCGCGGCCTACCGCCAGCGCCTCGGCGACGCGTGGAACCGCGTGCAGGTCGTCGGCGTCGACGCGTCCGGGCTGCCGGACACGCCCGTCGTCGGTGCGCCGATGACGGTGCGCGCGGTGGTGGAGCTGGCGGGGCTGGACCCGTCGGACGTCGTCGTGGAGGCGGTCGTGGGGCCGGTCGACGAGACCGACCAGCTCGACGCCCGCAAGCGCACGGCCGCGATGAAGCACGTGGGCGCGGCCGACGGGGCGGGGGAGCGATTCGAGGCCGTGGTGCCGCTGCCGCACGCGGGGCTCACGGGCTACACGGTCCGGGTGCTGCCGGCCCACCCGCTGCTGGCGAGCCCGGCGGAGCTGGGGAAGGTCGTGCTGGCGGGCTGATCGGCCCTCCGGCTCGTCCCCGCCCGCCCCGTCCCCGCCGTCCCCGACTTGCAGGAAAGCCACGTTCACGCAACGACGTTGCGTGAACGTGGCTTTCCTGCAACGAGGGACCGGAAGATCAGGGGATCAGCAGGTCCTGCCCCGGGTGGATCAGGTCGGGGTTCGCGATGCCGTTCGCCTGCGCGATCCGCATGTAGTCGTTGGCGTTGCCGTAGAACTGCTTGGCGATCTTCGACAGCGAGTCGCCGCGCTGCACGGTGTAGCGGCGCTCCGCGACGGGCGCCGGAGCGGCCGCGGCGGCCGCCGCGGCGTCGGCCTCGGCCCGGGCGCGGCCCGCGGCCTCGGCGGCGTCCAGGGCCGCCTTGTCGGACTCGCTGATGTAGGAGTTGGGCGACCAGGCGACCTTCCGGTCGGCCGTGTAGAGCACCAGGTTGCGGTCGTCCTGCAGCTCGAGGACGCCGCCGGGCGCGTCGGTGTCCGAGGCCCAGACGACGCCGTTGTCGGCCGTGTAGAGCACGAAGTTGCCGTCGGCCTGCATGTCGGCGCGGGCGACGCCCTTGCCCGCGGTGCCGGTGCTCCAGGCGACCGCGCCCGAGCCGTCGGTGACGGTCAGGTCGCCGTCCGCCTGCAGGGCCAGGGTGTAGCGGCCGTTGGCGGAGGTGATGCCCGCCTGACCCGCCGCGAGGCTGCTTCCGCCGCTGAGAGTGCTCACGTGTGTACGTCCTTCGCTCGATCCGGAGTCCCGCCCGCGCCCGCGTCGGACGCGGGCCGCTCCGGCCGCGCGGAGAATAGGGCGCGAGGGACCGAGCGTGATCACCGGGCGGCGCTCGGCCACCCGGCGGTCACCCGTGCGTCATCCGCAGCAGCCGCCGCCGCAGCACCCGCCGCCCCCACCGCCGCCGCCCCCGGCCCGGGCCGGTACGCGGGGGGCGCCGCTGCGGCCGCCGACGGAGACGGTCGTGAGCAGCTTGACGGTGTCGGCGTGGCCCGCGGGGCAGGGAGCGGGCTCGCCCGACTCGCTCATCGGGCGGCTGACCACGAAGGTGTCCGCACACTCGCGGCAGCGGAAGTCGTAGCGCGGCATGGGGGGATCGTAGGTCGCCGGGGGCGCCGGTAGCGAGCCCTCAGTCCGCCGCCGCGCGCAGCAGGAGCAGCGAGCGGGCGGGCTGGGTGATCGTGGTGCCCCCGGGCAGCGGACGGGCGCTCACCGGCGCGCCGTCGGGCCGCGTCGAGTCCAGCTCCGGCACGAACGGCCCGCCCGCGGGCAGCGTGCAGGCGATCGCGTCCGGCCCGGAGTGCAGCAGCAGCAGCCACTCGCCGCGCAGCAGGCCCAGGCTGTGCAGCCCGCCGTCGTGCCAGTCGTGGCCGCGCAGGCGCCGGCCCGCCGGGTGCCACCACAGCACCTCGCCGTCGCGGTAGAAGCGGTCGCGGTGCAGCGCGGGGGAGCTGCGGCGGATCGCGGTGACGCGCGCGACGAACGCCGTGAGCGACGCCGCCGCCTCCCCGCCGTCCCAGTCGACCCACGAGATCGTGTTGTCCTGGCAGTAGGCGTTGTTGTTGCCGCCCTGCGTCCGCCAGATCTCGTCGCCGCCCAACAGCATCGGGGTGCCGGTGGACAGCAGCATCGTGGCGAGCATCCCGCGCGCGGCCGACAGGCGCCGCTCCGCGATCACCGGCGACGCCGTCGGCCCCTCGACGCCGAAGTTCTGCGAGCGGTTGTCGTCGGTGCCGTCGCGGTTGTGCTCGCCGTTGGCCTCGTTGTGCTTGCGCTCGTAGGACAGCAGGTCGCGCAGGGTGAACCCGTCGTGCGCGGTGACGAAGTTGACCGACGCCCAGGGCCGCCGCCCGTTGCCGGCGTAGAGGTCCGAGCTGCCCGACAGCCGCGACGCCACCTCGGCGATGCCGCCGTGGCCGCGCCAGAAGTCGCGCACGGCGTCGCGGAAGCGCCCGTTCCACTCCGACCACGCCACTCCGAAGCCGCCGACGCGGTAGCCCTCACCGGTGGCGTCCCACGGCTCGGCGATCAGCTTGACGCGCGACAGGATCGGATCGACGGCGATCGCGGTGAGCAGCGGGGCGTGCGGGTCGAAGGCCCCGGAGCGCGGACGCCCGAGCACGGAGGCGAGGTCGATCCGGAACCCGTCGACGCCGTAGGTCGTGACCCAGTGCCGCATCGCGTCGCACACCAGGCGGATGACGGTGGGGGAGCCGGCGTCGAGCGTGTTGCCGGTGCCGGTGATGTCGGCGTCGTGGCCGTTGCCGCCCAGCGAGTAGTAGGCGGGGGCGTCGAGGCCGCGGTAGGACAGCGTCGTGCCGCCGACCCCGCCCTCGGCGGTGTGGTTGGGGACGACGTCGAGGATCACCTCGATGCCGGCGGCGTGCAGCGCGCCGACCATCGTGCGGAACTCCTCCACCTCCGCCCCCGGCACGCTCGCGTACCCGGCGTGCGGGGCGAGGAAGCCCAGCGTCGCGTAGCCCCAGTAGTTGGGCAGGCCGCGCTCGAGCAGCGGCGGCTCGTCGGCGATGGAGGTGACGGGCAGCAGCTCGACGGCCGTCACCCCGATCCGCGACAGGTGCGCGACGACGGCGGGGTGCGCGAGCCCGAGGTAGGTGCCGCGGTGCTCCGGCGGCACCTCGGGGTGGCACTGCGTGTAGCCGCGGACGTGCAGCTCGCTGACCACCGTCTCCGACCACGGGACGTCCGGGCGCGGGTGCGCCGGGCCCCCGTCCGGCGCGGTGACGACCGAGAGCGGGACGTGGCCGAGCGAGTCGCGCTCGTTGAGCGCCCCGGTCATCGGGTCGTCGACCCAGCCGCGGGCGGCGCCCAGATCGGTGACGCGGCCGGTGATCCGGCGGGCGTAGGGGTCGACGAGGATCTTCGCCGGGTTGGCGCGCAGCCCCTGCCACGGGCGGTACGGGCCGTGCACGCGGTAGCCGTAGCGCTGCCCGACCCCGACGCCGGGCAGGTGGCCGTGCCAGACGCCGAACGTCCGCTCCGTCAGCTCGACCCGCCGCTCCGTGAGCGCCCCGTCCTCGCCGTCGACCAGACAGACCTCGACGGCGTCGGCGCTGGTGGAGGCGACGGCGAACCGCGTCCCCGCGTCGTCGACATGGGCACCCAACGGGAAGACCGGCACGTGGAGCCACCCTAAGGCACCCGGGCACCCGTGAGCGCCGTCGTCGCATCCGCGAGGATGGGGGGGTGGCTGCGCCTATCCCCGCTCCGGACCTGACCGACCTCGTCGTCCGGATGGACGGTGTCTCCGTCCGGCGCGGGACGACGATGCTGCTCCGCGACGTCGACTGGTCGGTGGAGCTCGACGAGCGCTGGGTCGTCCTGGGCCCCAACGGCGCCGGCAAGACGACGCTGCTGCGCCTGGCCGCCGCCGAGATGCACCCCACCACCGGCTCCGTGCACGTGCTCGGCGAGCGGATCGGGCGGGTCAACCTGGCCGAGCTGCGCACCCGGATCGGGCTGACGTCCGCCGCGCTCGGCCTGCGCGTCCCGGGCGAGGAGACCGTGCGCGACGTCGTCGTCAGCGCCGGCTACGGCGTGCTGGGCCGCTGGCGGGAGGAGTACGAGCACGCCGACACCGACCGCGCCGACCAGCTCCTCGACGCCCTCGGCGTCCGGACGCTGGGCGACCGCGCGTTCGGCACGCTCAGCGAGGGCGAGCGCAAGCGCACCCTGATCGCCCGCGCGCTGATGACCGACCCCGAGCTCCTGCTCCTCGACGAGCCCGCCGCGGGCCTCGACCTCGGCGGCCGGGAGGACCTCGTCTCCCGCCTCACCGCGCTGGCCGCCGACGCCGACGCGCCGGCGTCGATCCTGGTCACCCACCACGTCGAGGAGATCCCGGTCGGCTACAGCCACGGGCTGCTGCTGCGCGAGGGCCGGGTCGTCGCGGCCGGGCTGCTCGACGACGTGCTGACCGACGACAACCTCACCGAGACCTTCGGCCTCCCGCTCGGCGTCCTGCGCCGCCGCGGCCGCTACACGGCGTGGTTGCGTTGATCTAGGGTCGGGCCATGACCGAATTCGTGAGGCTCGAGGTCGACGGCGGTGTCGGCACGATCCGGCTGGACCGGCCGCCGATGAACGCCATCAGCAGGCAGGTGCAGGAGGAGCTGCTCGCCGCTTCCGCGGAGGCCACGCAGCGCGACGACGTGCGCGCCGTCGTCGTCTACGGCGGGGAGAAGGTGCTCGCCGCGGGCGCCGACGTCAAGGAGATGGCGGGCATGTCCTACGCCGAGATGGCGGCGGTCGCGCGGCGGCTCTCCGCCGGGTTCGGCGCGCTGTCGACCATCCCGAAGCCGACGGTCGCGGCCATCACCGGCTACGCGCTGGGCGGCGGGCTGGAGCTCGCGCTGGGCGCCGACCGCCGCATCGCCGGCGACAACGCCAAGCTCGGCCAGCCCGAGATCCTGCTCGGCATCATCCCCGGCGGCGGCGGCACGCAGCGCCTCACGCGGCTGATCGGTGCGCCCCGCGCCAAGGACCTGATCTTCACCGGGCGGATGGTGAAGGCCGAGGAGGCGCTGGCCATCGGGCTGGTCGACGAGGTCGTCCCGGCCGACGACGTCTACGCGGCCGCGCGCCGCTGGGCCGAGCAGTTCGTGAACGGGCCCGCCTCGGCCTACGCGGCGGCGAAGAAGGCCATCGACAGCGGCCTCGACGTCGACCTGCGCACGGGCCTCGACATCGAGTCCGAGGCCTTCGCCGCGCTGTTCGCCACCGACGACCAGCGCATCGGCATGGAGTCGTTCGTGGCCAACGGCCCGGGCAAGGCGGAGTTCACCGGGCGCTAGGAGCTTCCGGCGGCTCGCACACACCTCGCGGGGCCCGCACACAGGTCCGGCCCTGTGTGCGGGCCCCGCGGCCTGTGTGCGAGCCCATGGCGCGGGGCCGCCGCTAGGCTCCTACCCATGAGTACGGAGCCGCTCCCGAACCCGCACGCCACCGCCGAGGAGGTGGAGGCGGCGCGGCACGACGCCAAGCTCGCGAACGTGCTGTACCACGACTGGGAGGCGGGCT
Organism: Pseudonocardia broussonetiae; assembly: GCF_013155125.1. Taxonomy (NCBI): domain Bacteria; kingdom Bacillati; phylum Actinomycetota; class Actinomycetes; order Pseudonocardiales; family Pseudonocardiaceae; genus Pseudonocardia; species Pseudonocardia broussonetiae. Next base: position 2,949,084 of record NZ_CP053564.1, read on the forward strand.
CCTACGACGACAAGTGGTCCATCTCCTACGACGAGCGCTGCATCACCTACGCCGCCGACCGCTTCCGGCTCGTCGCCGGCGAGACCGGTTGGCCCTACGGCCGGGCGCTGGAGCTGGGCAGCGGCACCGGCTTCTTCCTGCTCAACCTCATGCAGGCCGGGGTCGCGACCTCCGGCTCGGTCACCGACCTCTCGCCGGGCATGGTCCAGGCCGCGCTGCGCAACGCCGAGCACCTGGGCCTCGACGTCGACGGCCGCGTGGCCGACGCCGAGCGCATCCCCTACGACGACGGCACGTTCGACCTCGTCGTCGGGCACGCCGTGCTGCACCACATCCCCGACGTCGAGCTGGCGCTGCGCGAGGTGCTGCGCGTGCTCAAGCCGGGCGGGCGGTTCGTGTTCGCCGGGGAGCCCACGCGCATCGGCGACGCCTACGCCCGCCGCCTCGGCGCGGCCACCTGGAAGGCGACCACGACGCTGACGCGCCTGCCGGTGCTGCAGGGGTGGCGGCGGCCGCAGGCGGAGCTGGACGAGTCGAGCCGGGCCGCGGCGCTGGAGGCCGTCGTCGACATCCACGTGTTCGACCCGGCCGAGCTCGAGGACACCGCCCGCCGCGCGGGCGCGATGGGCGCGACGGTGGTCACCGAGGAGTTCAGCGCGGCGATGCTGGGCTGGCCGGTCCGGACGTTCGAGGCCGCCGTGCCGCCCGGGAAGCTCGGGATGGGCTGGGCGATGTTCGCCTACCGCAGCTGGCAGCGGCTGTCGTGGCTCGACCAGAACGTGCTGTCGCGGGTCGTGCCGCGGGCGTGGTTCTACAACGCGCTCGTCACCGGCACCAAGGGCGGGCCGGTCGGGTAGTCCTACGGATCCGCGGGCGCGGGCCGCGCGGCCACGATGGGCGCGTGGACGAACTGCGCCGTCGGGTGCCCGTGCTGGTCGGCGCGGTGAGTGCGCTGCTGGCCGCCGTGCTCGCCGTCGCCGCGGTCCTGCTGGCCGTGCAGACCGCCCCGACCGAGACGGCCGCGCAGGCCCGCGCGCACCTGGACGGGCTGGTGCGGGCCGTGGCCGGAGAGGCCGTCGAGCCCGCCGTGGCCGGGGAGGTCGCGTGCCCCTGGCTCGGCGTGCCGGGCTGGCCGGCGAGCCGGCAGGTGCGCAGCCGCGTCGAGCTGGCCGTCCCGGGCGACCCGGCCGCACTCGTCGCCGCGGCCGTGGCGGCGGGCGAGGTGGTCTCCCGCGACGCCTCGGCTGTCGAGGTGCGGGCGGGCGGCGGCTACGTTCTCACCGTCCGGACCGTCGGTGGAGGGGTGCTGGTGGGGGAGTCGCCGTGCGTGTGGCCGGGCGGGACCCGCGAGCCGGTGACATGAGCGGACGGCCGACGTGAGCGACGCCACCGTCGAGCGCCCGCTCGAACCGCTCTGGCGCGGCCTGCTCTTCTACCGCGTGCTGACGCTGGTCACGACCACGGCCGTCGTCCTCTGGACGCTCGACGAGCACGGCTCCCCGGCCGGCGCCGTCGCGGTGCAGGCGGTGATGGCGGCGTGGACCGCCGTCATCGGCCGCGGCTACCTCGGCGGGATGCCGCGCGGGCGGCTCGCGCTCGCCGACCTCGTCGTCACCAGCGGGGTCATCGCCACCACCCCGCTCGTGCAGACGGCGGCGCAGATCGACGCCGACGCGCCCGTCTCCGGCTCGATCTGGACGCCCTGCGCGGTGCTCGCCTGCGCGTTGGCGTTCGGCGTCCGCGGCGGGCTGGGCGGCGCGGCCGTGCTGTGCTCGGTGCTGCTGGCGGTCTCGGCACGGGCCGAGGCCGAGCTGGGCGACATCCAGCTGATCGTCCTCGTCGCGGTCAGCATCGGCTACGCGTCGACGGTGCTGCGCCGCCAGGCCGAGCGGCTGCGCGCCGCGATCGGCCAGCAGGCCGCGATGGCCGAGCGCGAGCGGCTCGCCCGCGTCGTCCACGACGGGGTGCTGCAGGTGCTGGGCTACGTCCACCGCCGCGGCCAGGAGCTCGGCGGCGACGCCGCGGCGCTCGCCGCGATGGCCGGGGAGCAGGAGATCGCACTGCGCACCCTGCTCACCACGGACGGCGCCCCGACCGGCGCCGACGGCCTGCGCGACGTCGCCGACGCCCTGCGCATGCTCGGGGCGGGCCGCGTCAGCGTCTCGACGCCGGCGCACCCGGTGCGGCTGCCCGCGGCCGCCGTCGAGGAGCTGGTGGCCGTGGTCGGGGCGGCGCTGGCGAACGTCGCCCGGCACGTCGGGCCGGACGCGCCCGCGTGGGTGCTGGTGGAGGACCTGGGCGACGAGGTCGAGATCAGCGTCCGCGACGAGGGCCCGGGCATCCCCGACGGGCGGCTCGACGAGGCCGCGGAGCAGGGCAGGCTGGGCGTGGCGCGCTCGATGCGGGGCCGCGTGCGCGACCTGGGCGCCACGATCACCTGCGAGACCGGGCCCGGACGGGGCACGGAATGGATCATCCGGATGCCGAGGGAGCAGACGTGACGGACGGGATCACCGTGATGGTCGTCGACGACCACCCGATCTGGCGCGAGGGCGTGGCGCGCGACCTCACCGAGCGCGGCCTCGACGTCGTCGCCACCGCGCCGGACGCCGCCGCGGCCGTGCGCATCGCGAAGGCCACCCGCCCGCACGTCGTGCTGATGGACCTCAACCTCGGCGCCACGTCCGGCGTCGACGCGATCGAGGGCATCCTCGCGGCGCTGCCCGGCACGAAGGTGCTGGTGCTCTCGGCCAGCGGCGAGCAGGCCGACGTGCTGGAGGCGGTGAAGGCGGGGGCGTCGGGCTACCTCGTGAAGTCGGCGGGCGCGGAGGAGCTGCTGGCGGCGGTGCAGCGCACGGCGGCCGGGTTCCCCGTCTTCACGCCGGGCCTGGCCGGGCTGGTGCTGGGGGAGTTCCGGCGCCTGGCCGGCGAGCCCGCCGCGGAGGAGGCGCCGGTGCTCACCGAGCGCGAGACCGAGGTCCTGCGGCTGGTGGCGAAGGGGCTCACGGCGAAGCAGATCGGGGAGCGGCTCGTGGTGTCGCACCGGACCGTGGAGAGCCACGTGCAGAACACGCTGCGCAAGCTGCAGCTGCACAACCGCGTCCAGCTGGTGCGCTACGCGATCGACCAGGGCCTGACCGACGACTGACCGCGCCCGTCACTCGCTCGGGGGACCGGCGGCGCCGCGGTGGCGGGGCGGGCCGCCCGGGCTGGCAGGATCGTCGGCGTGACGTCCGTGGCTCTCCTGCACGGACCGGCGTCCCGGGCGCAGGTGCTGCGCGACGAGGGGCTCGAGGTGCTCGGCGTCGTCGCCACGGCGCAGGAGCTGCTGGCGCTGCGCGCCGACGTCGTCGTGATCGACATGGCCGCCCCGGACGCGCTCGCCGCCGTGGCCGCCGCCACCGACGCCGGCGCGGCGGTGCTGGCCGTCTCGGCGTCCGCGGAGCACGAGCAGGTGCTGGCCGCGGTGCGGGCGGGGGCCACCGGGTTCGTCGTCGACACCGGGCGGCCCTGGGACGTCGCCGACGCCGTGGCGCGCCTCGCGCGCGGCGAGCCCGCCTACGGGCCGGGGCTCGCGGCCGTCGTGCTGGAGGCCAGCGGCGGCGCCGGGCCGCCCGACGTGCGCCTCACCGAGCGCGAGACCGACGTGCTGCGGCTGGTCGTCGAGGGGCTCACGGCCCGTCAGATCGCGACCCGGCTCGGGCTCTCGCCGCGGACTGTGGAGAACCACGTGCAGCGCCTGCTCGGCAAGCTCCCGGTCAGCAACCGCGCCGCGCTCGTCCGCTACGCGATCGAGCACGGGTTCGCCTGAGCGGCCCGGTTCGCCCGGGTCTCAGCCGAGCCGCCCGACCCGCTCGAGCACGTCGGCCAGCACGGCGTCGACGTCGGCGTCCAGCGCGACCGCCACGTCCGGACCGCCGCCGGGCACGGGGACGGTCGCCCCGCGGGCCGGGCCGAGGTCGCAGGCCACCTGCACCGGCATCGCCTCGGTGCGCAGCACGCCGGGCCGGATCGCCTCCAGCACGGCGACGGCGTCGTGCAGCGCGACCGCGTCGCGCCCGTAGTGGGTCAGGTAGGCCGCGCGGTAGTGCGCGAGGACCTGCGCGAGCTCGTGCCCGCGCGGCCCGCCCGCGCCGAGCGCGGCCACCCACTGTGGGTCGGCCGGGCACCGGAGCGTGAGGTCGAGCGGCACCACCGTCACCGGCACGTCGGCCTGGGTGAGCACGCGGTGCGCGGCCTCGGGGTCGCAGTGGGCGTTGAACTCCGCCGCCCCCGTGACGTTGCCCGCGCCCAGCGAGCCGCCCATCCACACGATCCGCCCGATCCGCGGCGCGAGCTCCGGGTGCACCGCGAGCAGCAGCGCGACGTTCGTCAGCGGCCCGATCGGCGCGATCGTCACGGGTTCGGCGGACTCGCGCAGCACCGCGGCCATGACGACGATCGCGCCGCGCGGGTCGGGAGCGGCAATCGGGTCGGGCAGCGCCGACGCGCGGCCGCCCAGCCCGTCGCCGCCGTGCCACTCCTCGGCGCGCAACGCCCGGTCGTGGACCAGCGGCCGGGCGGCCCCGGCCGCGACCGGCACAGCGGCGCGGCCGGCCAGCGCGAGCACCCGCCCGGCGTTGCGGGTGGTCATCGGCAGCGGCACGTTGCCGAACACGGTCGTGACGGCGCGCAGGTCCACCTCCGGCGACGCGGCGGCCAGCATGAGCGCCACGGCGTCGTCGACCCCGGGGTCGGTGTCGATGATCAGCGGGATCGGCATGCGGTCAGCGTAAACGGGGTTGCGTGGCCGTAACGGCGCGTTAACCGCCAGGCGTCATGCGGTTCCTAGATTCACCGGGTCGACGGCCGTCCCCGCTCGCCGTCGCAGACCGTCAGGAGTCCCCGCATGATCGTGTCCCGCCGTGATGTCCTCCGCCTGTCCGGCCTCGGCGCCGCCGGACTGGTGCTGTCCGCCTGCGGGGGTGGTTCGACGACGCCGGCGCCCGCCGCCGCGGGTGCGGCCGGCTCGTTCGGCAACCTCTCCGTGCAGCTGTCGTGGATCAAGAACATCGAGTTCGGCGGCGAGTACATGGCCGACTCGAAGGGCTACTACACCGAGGCGGGCTTCGACGCGGTCGAGCTCGTCAGCGGCCCCGTCGACAGCGCCGACGCCCTCGTCCTCGCCGGCAACGTCGACGTCGGCATCTCCGCGCCGGACGCCACCGCCCGCTTCATCGTGGAGCAGGGCGCCCCGCTCAAGATCATCGGCAACACGTTCCAGAAGAACCCGTTCTGCATCCTCTCGATCGAGGAGGGCGCGCCGATCCGCACGGTCGCCGACCTCGCGGGCAAGCGCATCGGCATCCAGGCCGGCACCAACCAGCAGATCTTCGCGGGCCTGCTGGCCGCCAACGGGATCGACCCGGCGAGCCTCGAGCAGGTCGTCGTGCAGTACGAACCGACGCCGCTGACGGAGAAGACCGTCGACGGCTTCATGTCCTTCCTCACCAACGAGCCGTTCCTGGTGAAGGCCGACGGCTTCACCCCGGTGACGCTCGCCTTCGCCGACAACGGCCTGCCGCTGACCTCGGAGTCGTTCGTCGTGCTGCAGGAGACGATCGACTCCGAGCGCGACAAGCTCAAGGCGTTCCTGCTGGCCGAGATCAAGGGCTGGAACGACGCCGTCGCCGACCCGGCCGCCGCGGCCGAGCTCGCCGTCACCACCTACGGCGCCGACCTCGGCCTCGACGTCCCCGGCCAGACCGAGCAGGCCACCGCGCAGAACGACCTGATCGTCAGCGCCGACACGAAGGCCAACGGCCTGTTCACCGCCACGGACGCCGCGATCACCGACGTCATCGGCGCGCTCGCCGCCATCGGCATCACGATCACCGCCGAGGAGCTGTTCGACTTCTCGCTCCTCGACGAGGTGTACGCGGAGAACCCCGACCTGATCGTGGGCTGACGTGACCTCCACCGAGACCCGGTCCACGCTGGACCCGCACGCGCACCCGGCGTCGGCCACGGGCATCAACATCCGCGGGCTGACCAAGCGGTTCTCCATGGGCCGGCAGTCGGTGGAGGCGCTCGCGCCGATCGACCTCGGCACCACGGCGAACTCGTTCCTGTCGCTGCTCGGGCCGTCGGGCTGCGGGAAGTCGACGATCCTGCGGATCCTCGCCGGCCTGGAGACCCCGACGGCCGGCGAGGCGCTGATCAACGGCCGGTCGACCCGGGAGATCCAGCGCGACCACGAGCTCGGCATCGCGTTCCAGGAGGCCGCGCTGCTGCCGTGGCGCAGCGTGGCGGGCAACATCCGGCTGCCGCTGGAGGTCGCCGGGATCACCCCGGAGCCCGGCCTCGTCGACGGGCTCATCGAGCTGGTCGGGCTCACCGGCTTCGAGAAGGCCAAGCCCGCGCAGCTGTCGGGCGGCATGCGGCAGCGGGTCGCGATCGCCCGGTGCCTCGTCGTCCAGCCGACGGTGATGCTGCTCGACGAGCCGTTCGGCGCGCTGGACGACATGACCCGCCAGCGGCTGAACGTCGAGCTGCTGCGGATCTGGACCGAGCGGCCGGCGACCACGCTGATGGTCACCCACGGCATCTCCGAGGCCGTGTTCCTCTCCGACGTCGTGGCCGTGATGAGTGCGCGGCCGGGCCGGATCGCCGAGCTCGTGGAGATCGACCTGCCCCGGCCGCGGACGCCGGACCTCATGCGCACGCCGGAGTTCCACGCCTACGTCGACCGGCTGTCGGAGATCCTGTTCGGGGGTTCCGCATGACTCGTGAGCGGCAACCGTGGCTCCGGCGACGATCGCCGCTCACGGGTGGGGCCGCGGGCGTGCTCGCCATCGTCGCCGTCTGGTGGGTGGCGTCGGTCGTGCTGTTCCAGGGCAGCGGCGCGATCCCGACACCACCGTCGGTCGTCGCGGAGTTCCTCGACCCGCAGCGCTGGTCGTCGACGGTCACCAACGCGACCTCGACGGTCACCTCGGCCGCGCAGGGCTACCTCTGGGGCAACCTGGCCGCGATCGCGCTGGCCGTGCTCGTCCTGCTCGTCCCGCGGCTGGAGGAGCTCGCCAACCAGATCGCGATCGTCAGCTACTGCATCCCGCTCGTCGCGATCGGGCCGGTGATCGTCATCGTCGCGGGCCGGGACGCGCCGTCCGGGGCGTCGGTCGTGCTGGCGGCGATGAGCGTGTTCTTCACGACCGTCGTCGGCTGCCTGGTCGGGCTGCGGGCCGCGCCGCGCGCGAGCGTCGACCTGGTCCGGGCCTACGGCGGCACGGCGTGGACGACACTGCGGAAGGTGCGGGTGATCTCCGCGCTGCCCAGCCTGTTCGCCGCGCTGCGGATCGCCGCGCCCGCCGCGTTCCTGGGCGCGATCCTCGCCGAGTACCTCGGCAGCGGCGGCGACTCCACGCTCGGACGCGCGCTGATCGCGGCGCAGACCCAGTCGGACGCGCCGCTGCTGTGGTACCTCGCGCTGGTCAGCGGGCTGATCTCCGGCGTCGGGTACCTGCTGGTCGGGATCGTCGCCCGGATCGTCACGCCCTGGACGAGCGCGTGATCGCCGCGCGGCTCGGGCGGGCGCTGCTCACGGTCGGCATCGCCGTCGTGGTGCTGGTGGCGCTGTGGGCGGGGCTGCTCGCGCTGTTCGACGTCTCGGCGTTCGTGGGCAAGTCGCCGTCGGACGTGTGGGCCTACCTCTTCTCCGACGCCCCCGAGCGCGGGATCCGCCCGGCGTCGCTGTCGGCGGAGCAGGCGCGCGCCGACAGCCTCGCGGCGCTGGGCACGACGCTGGTCAACGCCGCGATCGGGTTCGCCTCCGGCATGGTGATCGCCACGGCCGTCGCGATCGGGTTCGTGCTGTGGAAGCCGTTCGAGGTGGCGTTCCTGCCGATCGCGATGCTGCTGCGGTCGGTGCCGCTCGTCGCCATGGCGCCGCTGCTGCTGCTGGTGTTCGGGCAGGGCAAGGTGGGGATCGCGGTGATCGCGGCGATCGTCGTGCTGTTCCCGGCGCTGGTGAACATCGTCCTGGGGCTGGGCTCGGCGCACCCGCAGGCGCTCGACGTCGTCCGCGTCAACGGCGGCTCGGCGCTCCGCGCGCTGGTCACGGTGCGGATCCCGTCGGCGCTGCCGCAGTTCCTGGCGTCGGCGCGGATCTCGGTGCCCGGCGCGATCGTCGGCGCGATGCTGGCCGAGTGGCTCGTCGGGTTCGAGGGGATGGGCGGCGTGCTCTCGGGCTACAAGGGCTCGGGCAACTACGGCGGCGTGTGGACCGTCGTCGCGATGTCGGTGCTGGTGTCGATCGTGCTGTACGAGCTGATGACGATCGTCGAGGCCGCGCTGCTCGCGCGCTGGGGACCGGAGGCCGGGGTAGCTTCCCGGGCGTGACGTCGCTCCCGGGAACGGTGCTGGTGGTCGGTGCGGTCAACGTCGACCTCGTCGTGGCCGCGCCCCGGCTGCCCGGGCCGGGGGAGACGGTCGTCGGCGACGGGACGCAGCGCTTCGGCGGCGGCAAGGGCGCGAACGCGGCCGTGGCGGCGGCACGGGCGGGTGCCGCGGTCGCTCTGGTCGGGGCCGTGGGCGACGACGACCTGGGCGCCGGCGCGCTCGACGAGCTCCGCGCCGAGGGCGTCGACGTCACCGGGGTGGCGGTGCTGGCGGGGCGGGCCACCGGGGTGGCGCTGATCGTCGTCGACGGGGCGGGGGAGAACCAGATCGCGGTCGGGGCGGGGGCGAACGCGCTGGTCCCGGCCCGGGTGGACGTGCCGGACGACCTGGGGTGCCTGCTGGTCAGCACCGAGATCAACGACGACGCCGTGCTCGCGGCGGTCCGCGCGGCGTCCGGGGTGCCGTGCGTGCTCAACCCGGCGCCCGTCACCGACGCCGTGGTGGCGGCGCTGGACGCCGGGCCCCTGCTCACCCCCAACCGCGGCGAGTGCCTCGACCTCGCGGCGCGGCTCGGGGCCGCGACCGACGACGTGGTGGAGGCGGCGCAGCGGATCCGGGAGCGGACCGGGGCCGCGGTGGTCGTCACGCTCGGCGGGGAGGGGGCGCTCGTCGTCGACTCGTCGGTGGAGCGGGTGCCCGCCCCCGCCGCCACCGTCCGCGACACGACGGGGGCGGGCGACACGTTCAACGGGGTCCTCGCCGCGCGGCTGGCGGCGGGGGACGGGCTCCTCGACGCCGTGCGGACGGCGGTGCGCGCCGCGTCGCTCTCGGTGGGGGCCGTCGGCGCGCGGGCCGGCATGCCGACGGTGGGGGAGATCGAGGCGGCGGGCTGACGCCGCGGCCGTCCTACTCCGACCGCGTCGGCTCGCTCTGGTTCTCCCCCTCCACGTCCCGCGCCGCCCGCTCCGACTCCCCGCCGCTGCCTCCGGGGTCGGTGTCGGTGTCGTCGGTGCTGCCCGGGTCGGCGGCGGCGTAGGCGCGCTCGTCGTCGGCGTCGGCGCTCGTCGGGTGGTCGACGCGGCGGGACACGACGCGGTCCAGGTCCTCGTCGGGGGTGTCGCTCTGGGTGGTCATCGGCGCGGGTACCCGACCGGCGCGCCCGCCACACGGTGCCCCGGACCGGCGCAGGGCCGTCCGGCATCATCGGGGGATGACGAGCATGTGGGGGTCGCCGCTGCGCGACCGCTGGGCCGGGCGCCGCGACCCGCGCCAGGCCCGCTTCCTCACCCTCGCCTCGCTGCGCTGGGTGCTGCGCAACCGCGCGTACACGCCCTGGTACCTGGTGCGGTACTGGCGGCTGCTGCGCTTCCGCGCGGCGCACCCGCACGTCGTCCTGCGGGGGATGGTGTTCCTCGGCAAGCGGGTCGAGCTGCACGCGCGCGCCGGGTACGGGCGGCTGGAGATCGGTCGCTGGGTGCACATCGGCGACGGCAACTCCCTGCGCTGCCACGAGGGCTCCCTGCGGATCGGCGACAAGGTCGTCTTCGGCAAGGACAACACCGTCAACTGCTACCTCGACGTCGAGATCGGCGCGGCCACGATCGTCGCCGACTGGGTCTACGTCACCGACTTCGACCACCGCATCGCCGACGTCACCATCCCGATCAAGGACCAGGGCATCGTCAAGACGCCCGTGCGGATCGGCCCGGACTGCTGGATCGGCACGAAGGTCTCCGTGCTGCGCGGCACGCGCGTCGGTCGCGGGTCGGTGCTGGGCGCGCACGCGGTCGTGCGCGGGGAGATCCCGGAGTACTCGATCGCGGTCGGCGCGCCGGCGCGGGTGGTGCGCAACCGGGTCGACGACTACCGCGCCGCCGCCGAGGAGCGCGCCGCCGTCGCCGACATCGCCCGCAAGACCGCGGCCGCGGTGCAGGTGCGGATCGAGCGGTCCGAGTCGATCTAGCGTCGCCGCTGTGACCTGCATCGAATCGTTGTGATCTGCGCCCGGTTCGCTAACGTGTCGGGGGGTGTCGCCGTTGGATGGAGAGGAACGATCCACGACTGGAGGAACCCCCGATGAACGACCGCACCGTCTCCCGCCTGCAGGCCCTCGAGGCCTCCTACACCGTCGCCGTCAACGAGGCCGTGGCCGAGGACCGCGACGACCTGGTCCGCGACCTCGTCGCCGAGTACCCCGACGCCATCGCCAAGGTCATGAGCCAGGACGCCGCCTGAGCCGTCACCTCCGCCCGAAGACGTTCCCCGAGGGGATCTTCGGGCGCGGCAGCTCCTGCGGGCCGCCGGCCTCCGTGCGGGCGTACACGTCCGCGGTGCCGGCGGCGATGCGCGTCCAGTCGAACTCGGCGCCCAGGCGCGTCCGCGCGGTCCGGGCCCGACGACGGGCGGCCGCGGGATCGGCGAGCACGCTGCCGACGGCCCGCGCCAGCGCCGGCACGTCGCCCGGCGGGAACGACACCCCGCTGACCCCGTCGACGACGATGTCGCCGAGCCCGCCCGCCCGCGACGCGACGAGCGGCGCCCCCGCGGCGGCCGCCTCCAGCGCCACGATGCCGAACGGCTCGTAGCGGCTGGGCAGGACCACCGCGTCGACGGCCGACAGCAGCGCGGCGAGGTCGGCGTCGGGCAGGTGCCCGAGGAAGTCGACGCTGCGCCGCACGCGGTGGGCGCGCACGGCGTCGTCGAGGAGCTCGGTCGCGGTGCCGGTGCCGGCGACCAGCAGCCGCGTGCCCGGGTGGGCGCGCCGGATCCGGGGCAGGGCCGCGACGAGGTCGTGGACGCCCTTCTCGTACTCCAGCCGGCCGAAGTAGAGCAGCAGCGGCCCGCCCCCGGGGCCGTAGCGCTCCCGCGCGGCCGCCACCCGCCGCCGCGGCACCCGCCAGCCGCGCGGCTCGATGCCGTTGTGCAGCACCGCGATCGGCTCCGGGTCGAGGTCGAACAGCTCCGCGACCTCGGCGCGCATGGCGGCCGAGCAGGTGACGACGGTGTCGGCGCGGTTCGCCAGCCACCACTCCGTGGAGTGGACCTGGCGGCTCGTCCGCGAGGAGAGCCAGCCGTTGAAGCGTCCCGCCTCCGTGGCGTGGATCGTGGCGACGAGCGGGACGCCGAGCACGTCGGCCAGCGCGATCGCCGGGTGCGCGACGAGCCAGTCGTGGGCGTGGACGACGTCGGGGCGCCAACCGCCCACGCGGGTCAGTGCCGCGCGCACCATCGCGTGGCCCATCGCGAGCGTCCACGCGACCATGTCCCGGGTGAACTCCAGGTGCGCCGGGTCCTCGGCGACGCGCAGCACCCGCACGCCCTCGTCCGTGGCGTCGGAGGTGGGGTGGGTGGTGGCGTCGCTGCCCGCCGGATGACGGGTGAGGACGACGACGTCGTGCCCGGCCGCGGCGAGCTCGGTGGCCAGCGCGTGCACGTGCCGGCCCAGGCCGCCGATCACGACCGGGGGGTACTCCCAGGACACCATCAGCACCCGCATCGGACGAACCTACTAGCCGGTAGGCCCCGCGGCGCGGTCGACCCTGACCCGCAAACCCCGCGAGTCGGGGTGTGGTGGCGGGCGAGTCGGGGTGGGGTGACGCCTCGACCCCGACTCGCTCGCAACGAGACCCCGACTCGCGGGGGTGGGGGACGGGAGGGCGCTTCAGAGGACGGGGTTGTGGTCGCTCTCCACGACCTCACCGGGTTCTGCGCCCGGGATGAACTTGCGCCAGTCCCCGCTCACCATCGTCGGGGCGTCGACCACCCGCACGCCGTCGGCGAAGTACGTGGTGGCCAGCACCATGCGGGGGACGGTGGTGAGGTTGGCGCCCGCGGTGTGGAAGCAGTGGGCGGAGTGGAAGCTCATCTCACCCGCCGCGAACGGCCCGTCCTCCACCGCCACCTCGCGCGCCCGGAACGCCTCGGACACGCCGCGGTCGTAGGACGTGCCGTGCTTGTCGAACGCGACGTCCTCGACCAGTCGCCACGTGTCGGCACCGCGGGCGAAGGCGAGCGGCCCCATCTCGCGGGGCGTCGGCTGCAGCGGGATCCAGGCCGTCAGCACGTCGGCCGAGGCGAGCGGGAAGTGGTGGGCGTCGAAGTGCCACGGCGTGCGGCCGGCTCCGGGCTCCTTGGACAGCGCGTTGTCGTGGTAGAGCCGCACCCGGTCGGCGCCGAGGAGCCCGGCCGCGATGCCGCCGATCCGGGGGGAGAGGACGGCGGCGCGCAGCAGCGGGTCCTCGAGCCACATCATCTCCAGGCTCTGGAACCCCACCGCCGGGTCGACGGCCGCGTCGAGCATCTCCCGCAGCCGCGCCCGCAGGCGCTCCAGCCCGCCCGGCGACAGCACCCCGGGGAGCTTGACGAACGACTCCGCCCGGAAGTGCGCGACCTGCGCACCGGTCAGCGGGTAGGGCTCGGCCAGTTCGGCGGCCAGCGCGTCGTCGGTGGGCAGCGGGCCGGGGTCGTGCGGAGCGGGGCTGGTCAGCGGGCCGGACGCCGCGGGACCGTCGGCGAGGGACATGTACCAGTCCCACCACTGGTCGTTGCCCCGGTCCCACGCGACGGCCACGTCGGACGCGCCGCCGGCCGCCGTCGTGGCGGACAGGAACGGGTTCACGCGTTCTCCCACGTCATCAGGTGTGTCTCGTGGGTGAAGGTGTAGGCGCCGGAGGCGTCGCGGCAGCCGGCGAGGTACTCGCCCAGCGGACCGTCGGCCTCCATGGCCTCGAGCGGCACCGTGTCGTCGAACGCGCAGCGCTGCAGGAAGCCCTCGACGACGGCGCGGTCGGCCGACCCGGTCGTGTAGTGGATCGGCACCACCTGCGGTTCGACGCCCGCGGCGCGCAGCGCGTCGGCCACGCCCTCGGCGTCGGTGTAGGGGGTGACGTCCGGCGCGATCTCCGCGCGGTAGGCCTCGTAGAAGGCCAGGTAGTGCGACCGCGCGCAGGCCTGGGCGACGACGCCGAACCCGCCGGGCCGCAGCGCCGCCACCATCCGCGCGACGCCCGCGCCGAGCTCGGCGGGCGGGATGGCGTAGAGCGCGTGCGTGGCCCACGCGACGTCGAACGCGCCCTCGGCGCACAGGTCCTGCAGGAACACCTCGTGCTCGCCGGCGGCGACGAACGGGGGACGCAGGACGGCGCGGGCCTCGGCGATGGAGAAGGCGGACGGGTCGAGCAGGTCGACGGCGACCTCGGGCCGCTCCGGCAGCCCCGAGGCCAGCAGCGCGGACGGGAACTTGCCGCTGCCGCAGGCCACGTCGAGGAGCCGGACGCGGTCGTCGACGGCGTGCGCGCGCAGGTCGGCGGCCCAGTCGCGGGCCGAGGCGAGCTGCCGGTAGTCCTCGGTCGCGAGCGCGTAGAACGCCTCCATCTCGGCGCGTCCCGCCTCGCTCCAGTGGTCGAGACTGCGGCGGGCCGTGTCGGGGGAGGTCACCTTCCGAGCGAACCACAGCTCAGGTTTCGCCGCGCCCCGAACGGGTAGCGGCCCTAGCGTGGAACGGTGACCACCGCCGGCTCGACCCTCCCGCTCGACCGCCTGCGCGAGGAGGTCCGGGGCTGCGCACCCCTGCCGCCGCTGTCCGGCGAGCGCTACGCGCTCACCCACGCGGCCTACGAGGCGGCGAGCGACCAGCGCCCGCGGCTGCAGGAGTGGCTGGCCCGGGTGCTGCCGCCGCTGCTGGTGGGGTGCGACCCGGTGCGGGTCGTCGGGGTCGGGGTGGGCGACGGCAGCGTCGACGCCCCGCTCGCCGCCGCGTTGGCCGCCGACGGTCGCCGCGTCCGCTACACGGGCGTGGAGCCGCACGCGCCGTCGGCGATGGGGTTCGCGGGGCGGCTGTCGGCGCTGCCCGCCGAGGCGCTGACGCCGTCGGTCGTCATCGGTGACTTCGCCGACCACGACGCCGGCCACCCCGCCGACCTGGTGCACTTCGTCCACTCGCTCTACTACGTCGACGACCTCGGCGCCTCGCTCGACCACGCGCTCACCATGGTCCGGCCGGGCGGTCTGGTCGTCGCCGCGACGGCCCCGCTCGAGCCGCTCTGCGTGCTCACCGAGCTGCTGTGCCCGTGGGGCGGGCACCGGCCGTGGTTCGCTTCCGACGTCCGCGACGAGCTCGACCTCCGCGGCCTCGAGGTCCGCACCGAGACCCTGGTCGGGCGCCTCGACGTCACCGACGTCCTGGCCGACCCGTGCGGGCGCGGCGAGGCGGTGTTCGACTTCCTCGTCGGCGCCCGCACGGCCGCGATGACGCCCGCGGTGCGCGCCGCGGTGCTCGACCACCTGCGCGGCATCGAGGACGACGGGCACGTGCCGCACCCGCTGGACATGGTGATCGCGCGCGTGCGCTGAGGGCGCTGGCTCGCACACAGCTTCCGGGGCTCGCACACAGGTCCGGCCCTGTGTGCCGGCCCCGCAGCCTGTGTGCGAACCCCCGGTACCGGAGTCAGGGGCGCAGGTCGCGCGCGTCCACGTGGCCGAACGGGTGGGCGGGCCACTCCCGCACGCGGTGCTCCGCGGCCGCGCGGCGGCTGGCGTGCAGCAGCGCCGCCAGCTCGTCGACGCGGGCGGCATGGGCGTGCGCGCGGTCGCGGGCGTACCCGGCCGCCGAGTCCTTGGTCACCATGAAGGCCCAGTCGCTCGACAGCGCGAGCAGCGCCTCCTGGGCGAGCGCGTCGCGGAGGGGGTCGCGGGCGGGGCCGCCGGCCGGCACCGACAGCAGCGCCTTCTGCACCCGCGCGTTCAGCGCGACGAGGTCCTCGACCCCGGCCCACACCCGCCAGTCCTTGCCCGACCCCCACGACGACGGCGGCAGCTCCACCGCCTCGCCGACGAGGCCGTGCTCGACGGCCCCGGCCGGCGTCGTCACCCGCACCCCGGCGTCGGGCAGCGCGCGCAGCACCGCCTCCAGCCAGGCCGGGCCCTCGTGCCACCAGTGGCCGAACAGCTCGGTGTCGAAGGCGGCGACGGTCAGCGCCGGCCGGCCGTGCTGCTCGTACAGGCGGACGAGCCGGTCGCGGACGACGGACACGAAGTCGGCGGCGTCGCGCTCGACGGCGGCCGCGGCCCGCGCGGGGTCGTAGGGCGCCTTCTCGTGCGGCGGCACCGACCGACCGGTGACCCGGGCCGGCTTGAGGCCCGACGGGTGGTCGTAGGTGTGGAAGTCGCGGTAGTCGCGCCCGCCGGGGTAGCCCGCGCGGGGCGACCAGACGCGGTAGGTGACGTCGAGGTCGCGGGCGAACGCGAGCACGCCGGAGTCTCCGACGGGCCGCGCGAACGCCGTGTCGCCGCGCACCGCCGGACCGTCGACGAGGAACCGCGCCACGCCCGCGTCGGCGTACTCCCGCTCCATCCCCGGCGCGTAGCCGCACTCCGGCGCCCAGATCCCCGCGGGCGTCGCGCCCAGCCGCAGCCGGGCGTCGGCCAGGCCCGTGGCCAGCGCGAACGCCCGCACCGGCGGCTCCAGCAGGGGGGCGAACGGGTGCGTCGCGGGCCCGCCGAGCAGCTCGACGGCCCCCGCGTCGGACAACCCGCGCAGCACGGGCGACGCCCCGTGGCGCCAGCGGCGCTCGAACAGCTCCAACGCGGTGGTGGCGGCGCGGTGCTCGTGCGCGCCCAGCTCGGGCAGGCGCGCCGCGGCCTCGTGGGCGCGCAGGAGCCAGCCGCCGATCCAGTCGTGGACGCCGCGCAGGGAGTAGGGGTCGTCGAGCTGCGCGGCGAGGACGGGGGTGACGCCGAGCGCCACCAGGTCGCGGCGGCCCTCGGCGGCGAGGCGCTCCAGCACGTCGACGACGGGCAGGTAGGAGTGCGCCCACGACTGGTAGAGCCACTCCTCGCCGACCGGCCAGCGCCCGTGGTGCGCCAGCCAGGGCAGGTGGCTGTGCAGGACCAGGCAGAAGGTGCCGACGGGGGCGGTCATCCGCGGGTGGCCAGGACGAGCAGGTCGAGGCTCGCGTCGACGTCGTCGCCGTGCAGCAGGAAGTCGTCGGTCGTCACCGACCCGACGTCCGCGAGCAGGGCGTCGGGCCACGGGTTCCCGTCGACGACGACCGCCACCTGCGCGTCGACGACCGACCCCCCGTGCCGCGCGTCCAGCGCGCGCAGCCGCGGCCCGTGGTGCAGACCCTGCACCTCGACGCCCGTGAACCCGGCGTCGCCCACCAGCCCGGCCAGCTCCGCGCCCGACAGCTCACGCGTGTGGAACGGGTTGAGCGGCGTGTCGCGGCCGGGGGAGAAGGTGATGCGGTTGGGCGTCGAGAGCAGCAGTGCGCCGCCCGGGCGCAGCACGCGCCGGCACTCCCGCAGGAACCGCTCCTGCTCCCACAGGTGCTCGACGACCTGCAGCGACACGACCACGTCGACGGCCCCGTCGCGCACCGGCAGCGCGACGAGGTTGGTGCGGGCGACGTCGACGCGGGGGTAGCGGTGGGTGACGTGGGCGGTGGTGAGGGAGTCGTAGTCGAGGGCGACGACCCGGCGCGCGACCCCGGCCAGCAGGTCCGCCCCGTACCCCTCGCCGCACCCGGCCTCGAGCACGACGGCGCCGCGGCAGCGCTCGCGCAGGGCCTCGTAGACCACCTCGTGGCGGCGGAACCAGTAGTTCTCGTGGCTGACTCCCGGGACTGTACGCTCCCCCGTGAGCGGAAGGCAACCCTCGCCACCTGGCATTGTGTCGCGCACCCGACATGACCTCCTGACGTCCTGAGTTCCGCATGCCGCCTTGCGAGACGAGAACCTCGCAGCAGCGTACAGTCTCCCCGTGGATGCGCTGGCGGACTGGCAAGACGAGTGGGAACTAGTCCTGACCCATGAGCGCAAGGTCGCCGACCTCTCGCGCGTGACGTACGTCCGAGCGGTGCGTCAGCTACGGGCGTTCCTCGCTGAGCGCCACCCGACCGTGACGACCCCCGGTCAGGTCACCGCTCGCCACGTCGGGGAGTTCCTGTCGGGCATGGCAGACGAGGGCCGCGGGCAGAACACCCTGCGCATCCGGCTCAAGAGCCTGCGGCTGTGGTTCGGGTACCTCGCCACGCAGGACGGCAGCGGTGTCGTCCAGAACCCTGCTGCGGGCGTCGCATTGCCCGAGGAGAGCCTCCCGCCCGTACCCGTGATCCCCGACGGGGACCTCACGGGGCTGCTCCAGACGATGGCCGGTCCTACGTTCATCGACCGCCGCGACACCGCGATCATCCGCATGCTGCTCGACACCGGTGTCCGCCGCGGCGAACTGGTCGGGATCGACGTCGCCGACCTGGACCTGCAACAGCAGGAAGTGACGCTCCACCGGACGAAGGGCGGCCGCCCCCGGATCGTGCCGTTCGGAGGCAAGACTGCGATCGCGCTGCGGAAGTACCTGCGGGCTCGGGATCAGCGCCGCGCCGGCCGGGAGTCGCCGGCCCTGTTCCTGTCGGCGCGATGGGACGGCGCAGGGGACGGGCGAATGACCGGCGGCGGCGTCGGCGAGATGCTGACCCGCCGGTGCGCCGTCGCTGGCATGGACCCGATCCACGCTCATCAGTTCCGGCACACCTGGGCTGACGACCTGCTGTCGCACGGCGCGAACGAGGGCGACGTCGAGCGGCTCGCAGGGTGGCGGTCACCGCTCATGGTCCGCCGGTACGGGCGATCCGTGGCGGACCGACGAGCACGTGACTCCGCGCGCCGGCTCGCGCGCGGCGATCGGGTCTAGTTCATCGCTCTACTGTAGCTCTCTGCAACGGCGCCAGGCGCTGTCCCTGCTCAAAAGCGTGGCGCAGCGCGGGGGGGTTTGCACAAAGTAACGGCGTGCTATACGTTTCTCGGCAAGGGAGTGGCTGCGCGTAACCGCACATGCGCGCAGTGGATCAGTCCACAGGCCACATCGACCAGGGGACTGGTCGAGCAACAGGAAGTAGTGCGGTTCCATGGCTCTAGATCGAGCTCAGCGCCGGCTGCGCGCGCAGATCGCAGCGAACGCCCGATGGTCCCGCGAGGACCCCGCCGTGAACGCCCATCGCGGGCAGGCCGGTCTCACCGCTCGGTTCGAGCGTGAAGTAGACCCCCGCGGCGACCTCGACCCCGCCGAGCGCGAACGACGAGTGGAGTGCGCCCGCCGCGCCCACTTCCAGCGTCTCGCGCTGGCCTCCAGCAAGGCCCGGCGTGCCGCCGTGTCTGCCTGATCCACTCCCCAGGCACGACGAGGGCCCGCTCCCCAGCTCCCCAGCCAGAACAACGGGCCCGCGTGTGTCGTTACCGAAGGACGACGCGACATGTCATCCAACCGCAGGAACAGGATAGCCCGCCGTACCGACCGCGGGACACCCCGACGAACGACCTCACGTCGACACGGCCAGCACATGACCACGGCGGACGTGGCCGAGATCGTCGTGATCGTCCGCGCCGATGGGGAGGACCCCGGCTACGGCGGGTACCTCGCGTACCTCGTCGACGAGGACGGCTCCACGCCGATCCGCATCTTCCAGGGCACCGCGGAGATCCCCCCGGGGTGCCCCACCGTGACCGACTCGGACGGCGTCACGATCATGGCCCATAGCCACGCCAGGTGCCCGGTCGTGGTCCAGGCCCGCCGGCTGTTCGCGCCATGACCGCCATGACCACGCCCGCCGTCGCCGACGAGAACGACCACTTCGGCGACCTGGCCCCAATCGTCGCGGGTGAGCGGGACTGGCGGTACCACGCCGACACCCTCGACACAGACCTGGGCGCGTTCGTGCGCGACGCCGATCGGATGCGGTCCAACACGGTCGTGCGCGAGCTCGACGACCCGGACATGACCGCTGAGACCGCCCGCTGGCAGCTCAACCTGCGCAGCACGGCGGCGGACGTGGAGCCGTGCGCAGCGATGCAGCGGGCCGTGGACAAGTGGGCCGACGGATCCCGGGCCGGGCAGTTCTCCGGGGCGCTGGCCGTGATCCGGCTCGACGAGCGCGAACACCGCGGCCTCGCCACGGCCGTCGACCAGCTCTGGCAGGTCCGGGCGAAGGACGAGCGAGACTTCAACAGGGTCCTGCGCGATGCGCGGAAGATCGTCCTCAGCGACCCAACACCCGAGGACGAGCGCGGGTGCGACTGCGACGAAGGCCCGTTGGCCTGGGTCGCCGACGCCACGATCTCCGGCGGCGGAGGCGCGACGACTTCGAGCGGGGACAAGTCCACGCCGGGTGGGCGTCGGCTGCGCATGGTCCGAGCGTCGGCTGTCCAGCCGCAGGCCGCGCGGTGGTTGTGGCAGACCGGCGAGTACGGGCGGATCCCACTCGGCGAGGTCAGCGTGCTCGCCGGCCGCGGCAACGTCGGCAAGTCGCCGTTCGCGCTCTGGTGCGCAGCGCGCATCACCCGCGGCGACCTGCCTGGCGAGCTGTCCGGCAGCCCCGCCGACGTCCTGATCTACGCATCCGAGGACAGCCACGAACACACCACCGTGCCCCGCCTCACCGCCGCGGGCGCCGACCTCGACCGGGTGCACCTGCTCAACGGCACCGAGACCGACGAGGACCCGGAGATGCCGCTCGTGTGGGCGCGCGACATCGATCTCATCCGCGACGCCGTCGAACAGACCCGTGCGCAACTGCTCGTGATCGACCCCCTGATCGACGTGCACCGCGGCGGCGCCAACACCGACCGCACCGACGACGTCCGCGCCGGCCTGCGCCCCCTCGTCGCCCTGGCACACCGCACCGGGGCCGCCGTCGCTGGTGTCGCCCACTTCAACAAGCAGCGCACCGGCGACGTGGCGTCACTGCTCTCGGGCAGCCACGGGCTACGCGACACCGTGCGCGCCGTCCTGGCGTTCGTCGAGCGCCCCGACGGCGAGCGGGTGCTCGGGCAGGACAAGAACAACCTCGGCCGCGCAGGCGACGACGTGCCCCGCCTGACCTACGACATGGCATCGGTCGACGTGCTCATCGGCGGAGCTCCGGTCAGCCAGCCAGTGTTCACGATCACCGGCACCACCGACGACACCCTGTCCGACGTCCTGCTCGGCGGCGCCAACGACCGCGCCGATCTGCCCGACGACACCGCGTGGCTGTTCGAGCTCGTCGCCGCAGGTCACCCTCTGCCGCTGCACGCGAAGAAGTGCGCCGACGAGGCCGAACGCCGCGGGTTCAAGTGGGACACCGTCAGCCGCAAGGCCCGCCGGTCCGGCCTGCTCGTCAGCCGCCAGCAGCGCGGCGCGGTCACCACCTGGGTATGGACCCTGACCGAAAGCGGCGCGCGACGGGCTGGCAAAGCCCCCGTCATGCCCGAGGCCGAAAGTGCCTGAACCCGTGCCCGCATCCGAGTGTCCGAGAGACCGTCCCACCTGCGCAAACGCGATCCGAGAGGTCTCCGAGAGGTCGTCCGAGAGGGGTCTCTCGGACGGGCGCCTCTCTCGGACGCATCCGGGTCTCTCGGAAGGTCTCTCGGAGACCTCTCGGATCCTATATACGCAGGTCAGGGGGTCTCTCGGACATTCGGATCCTGGCGTTCGCGCGCGCGAGTTCGGGGACGACCGGATCTCTCACCTACGCAGCACCCCTTCAACGAGGAGAACGACATGGCCCCACCCATCTACACCGACGACGAGCCCAGCCCGGACCAGAGCGTCATCTACCGCCGGTTCGGGATGCACGCCGAGGTCGCCGACACCCACCACCGCGCCGGCCTTGCCTCGCCGAGGACCCGTAGTCGCTACTCGCAGATCCTGGAGGGGATCGCGCTGAAGTGGCGGGAACCGGCGACCGTGCACCACCGCTCCGGCGACGTCGTCGAGTGGTTCTCCGGCCCCGACGCCGTCGCCGCCGACGGGTGGCCCCGGCTCCAGATCGGCCACGAGCGCGACGCCCCCGTGATCGGCGAGTGCGTGTCGTTCAACCGGCGCGCCTACGACCTGCATGTGCGGTGGCGGCTCGACGAGGACGTCCTGGACGAGCTCGGTGAGTGGCTGCGCAAGCCGCACCGGCTCTCGATCGGGTTCGAGGAGCTCGTTCCGCCCGACGCCGTCGGGATGTCCTTCGACGGCCTACCGCAGGTCCGTCAGCGCCTGGTCGCCGTCGACCACTGCGCGATCGTCGTCAAGGGGGCCTACCCGGGCGCCCGCACCCTCCCGCTACCGCTCGCCGACTGAAGGATCACGATCATGAGCTACAGCCCGAGCTACTACTTGTCCACGCTCACCGACCTCGGCCTCGACACCCCCGGCATGCGAGCCGCGCAGGCTCGCATCAGCCTGCCCACGCTGCCCGACGGCTACCTCGAGCGCACCGCGGTCCTGTTCGAGGAGCTCGTGAACGGCCTGGCCGAGCAGCGCATCGGGATCGACGAGGTCGACACGCGCCTGGCCGTGCTCGACGCCAGGCAGGGTCACCTGCTCGGCTCGATCCAGCGGGAGGTGAGCGAGAAGCGGCGCTACGAGGCGATCCGGCTGCTGGCCGAGGACGCGCCGGCCATCGAGAAGGCGCTCAAGGCGCGCGTGAA
This sequence comes from Pseudonocardia broussonetiae, assembly GCF_013155125.1. Classification (NCBI taxonomy): domain Bacteria; kingdom Bacillati; phylum Actinomycetota; class Actinomycetes; order Pseudonocardiales; family Pseudonocardiaceae; genus Pseudonocardia; species Pseudonocardia broussonetiae. Next base: position 2,970,915 of record NZ_CP053564.1, read on the forward strand.
GGCCGCGCAGAAGGACATGGCGGACGCGACCGCCACCCTGCGCGCCGCGGGCGTACAGGACAGCACAGACGCCATGGGCAAGGGGCGGGCGACGGCGAGCGCGTGGGCGGTGAGGGCGGCCGCGGTCGACGAGCAGGCGCGCCTGCGTCGGGTCCGGGACGACCTCGTCGGCGGCGGCATCCTCGCCTCCGAGCCGCCGAGCTTCCTCGGCCAGGCCCGCGAGCTCCTCGCCGGTGGGGGGTCGTAGCCCCCACCATCCCAGGGGCGGCCGGTGCGTACCTCGCGCGCCGGCCGCCCCTGGTCGCTGCGTGGTCGAGGCCCCGTTTCTCCCGACCCCCTGCGCGCGTTGGGACCCATGCCCCTATGAATCCCTCTCCCCGCGCTCGCGGCGCGCCCAGCCCGTCGCGGCCCTGAGCGGCCGCTGACGGCCGCCCCGTGCGAGCCTCGGTCCTGCGCTCCTGTCCTGCGCGTGAGCCGTCCTGGGCCCGTACAGCGCGCCCCCTGGTGGCCGGTGACGGGCTCGCAGCGCAGGCGAGGGTGGCGCGGACCCGGCGGACGATCATGGACTGCCCCGGCACTCGGAGTAAGATCATCTCCCCGTCAACGGCTACCCACCGTGACCAGTCGCTAGAAGTGCGACCGGGCACGGCGAGCGGTTACGCTGCGTGTGCGGGTCAACATGGCCCGCAACAGGGAAGGGAAGCGCCGCACGGCGGGATGGAACCTGCACGGCGGCTTGCGCCCCGGGTCGGCCAGGAGCAGCGCGCGACCCGGGGCACGCCATCCCCGCAGGTCAGGCGGTCGCAGGCCTCGGCCAGCGGTTGTATCCCACCGCAGGGTCGTTCGATCGGAGCTGGCGGATCAGTGCGACCTCGCGCTGCGTGACCTCGCTGTGAGTGGCCGTTGCCGACTCCCACAGGATCTCCTTGCGGATGGTGAAGTCGCGCTGCTGCTCTCGGGTGAAGTCCTGCTCGATGAGCCGACTGTCGGCGCTGCCGTAGTAGTTGAGGGTGTCGGTCCGGTCCTGGCCGACGTAGATCTTCCCGTTTGGGTAGGTGATCTTGTAGATGACCGACACCTGCGGATCTCAACGGGTCGCCTCGCCGCCGTCAAGCGCGCCGAGGGTCACACGCCGGCTCGATCGGTCGACGTCGGCGGCCCGACGTAGCCGAGCCCGGCCAGGGCGCGCGACCAGTCCTCGTGCCGGGCGGCGAGCAGCTCGACGTGACGCGCGGTCATCGGCTCGGCGTCCGGGGCGAGGTCGACGTGGCGCCGGCAGAGGAAGACACGGACCCAGCACCGGCGCTGGCGCCACCGGACCACCGCTGTGTGCGTCGGCTCGCCGAGGCAGTGCCCGCCCTGGCCGTGTACCCCGCTCGACGGTGTGGCCGCGCACCCGGGCCGTCCTACGTTCACGAGCTGCTCCCCGGTCGGACGACATGTCCGCCGCGGGGGAGCGCGGCGCGGCGATCCTACGTCGGCGGCGCCGGCCTAGCCCAGCTCCAAGCGAGGCGGCGCGCACTGAGCCACCGCACCGCACCTTCCAGACCCTCGGCCTCAGCGACGGTAAGCAGCTCCTCAGCGACGTCGCGGACTGCACGCCACGTTTCCGCAGGTAGAGCGATCAGGTCGTCGCTACCGAGGTCGGCGGCGGCGATGTCCTCGTCGGTCTCCTCCTCGGCGAGCCGGTAGCGCTGGCGCAGGCCGCGGGAGAAGGTGACCTGCTTGCGCCCGTGGCTGGCGCGTTCGTACTCGAACCACGCCTCAAGATCGTCCGCGAGCCCGGTGGCGACACCGTCGGCGAGGACCTCCCACATGGTGCGCGACGAGTGCCGCCGGCCGGTCTTCCGGGTCGATCCGGTGACCTCCAGTGACAACTTCGCCAGGTACACCGCGAGCGCCCCGGACGAGTCGGCGGTGACGGTGCGGGTGTCCAGGCCGCCGTCGAACTCCAGCGCGTCGAACCCTCGCCGGGCCAGAGCGCGCTGGTAGCGGGCGAACCAGCGGCTGCCCAGCTCGCCGAGCAGATCGTCGGATACGGGCGTGTCGAAGCACAACACGACGTGCAGGTGCGGATGGTGGCCGTTCCGGTCGGAGTGGGTGACCTCGACGGCGGCGATCCACCCGGTGATGCCGAACTGCTCGACCTCCCGCTGGTAGGCGCGGCCGGATGTGACCCGGGCCCATGCGTGCCGCAGTGCGCTCCACGAGTCGGTGAGCCGGTGCCCGCGGTGGTGCCTCAACGTCAACGTCACGAGCCCGCAACCGCCACCGTCGGCGTCCACAGCAGACACAACCTCGCGGATCTCCTGGGCCCGCTGAGCGCCGATCCGGCGGGCACAGCACGGACACGCCCACGGGCTACCGCAGTGCACCAGCCCGGCGAAACCTGCAGCTCGTGAACCCTCGTCACCGGACACCCGCAGCGTCGGACCCCCTACAGCGTTGCGCGACACCCGCCCACATGCCCGGACCCGCGGAAGCGAGCTGATCTCCCACAAGCGACGACGCAGGGCCCACGCCTGGTTCCGACGTTCCCGGGCTGCATCGGCGCCGCCGGAAGAAGTAGGTGCGTTATTACCAAGGGTCGGCCGCTGCGCGGCCTCCCGCGCCGCGCTCACGCCTCCGGCGCGCGCGGCGCGCTGGCGCTGTGCGGGCCCCGCGGCGGTCACGAGCTGCCTCCGGCGGCCCTGCCGGGGGCACCGGTCTCGGGCAGGGGGGTCGCTCCCCTGCCCTCGTCACGGCCCCAGAGGGCGGCATGGTCGTCGTGTGGGCCGCACGCATGGGTAGGACGGCCGCCGGCTCGCGGGCAGGGTGCGGCCCACACGACGACCATGCAGGTGCACGCACGCCGCGACGAGGGCAGGGGAGCTGGGAGAAGCTCGGTGGGGATCACGCGGCACCGCGGGTGGCTGCGGTGACGGCCGCGGCGTAGGCGCCGTACCCGCCGAGGTAGGGGCCGCGGATGCGGGTGAGTGGGCGGCCGGGCCAGCTGCATAGCGCGATCCCGGGGCGTGCGGAGGTGTGGCCGCCGGCAAGCAGCTCGGCGTCGGAGTGCAGCAGCTTCACCGAGTCCGCGGAGTCGACGCGGAACGAGAGCCGACCGCCGCACTGGGCCCGTTCCGCGGCGCCCACGATCGACGCCTCCGCCCGCTGCGCTGCGATCACCATCCGATGCCCGACCTTGTGGGACTCGGCGAGCAGGCGAGCGACCAGGGCCCGGACGCGCTTGCCCTGCTTCGGGTCGGCGGCGTCGAGCGCGCGGAGCAGCGCCGGGTACTCGTCGAGGATCGTGACGACCAGCGGGTGCTCGGCGGAGATCGGGAGGATGTCTCGGTCCAGTGGCATCGCGGCGAGCCGGGCGTCCATGTCGGCGACCAGGGCGACAAGGACGGCCTCCAGCGCGTGCGGGTCGGCCAGCCCCGACGCCTGCCACCTCGCGTGCGCGGTGCCGGTGAACGGGCGCAGCGTGATCCCGGACGGGTCGACGCCGGCCACCACAACGTTGAGGTGGCGGAGCAGCTGCACGATCAGCGCGTACAGCCACGTGCTCTTCCCGCTACGGGTCTGGCCCTGCACGATCAGGTGCGGCAGCTCGACCGGGTCGACCTCAAGGTTCTCGCCGCCCTCGTCCCGCCCCAGGAGCACACCCGCGCGCGGCGACGGCGGCAGCTCGAGCGACCCGGCCAGCGGATCCGAGGTCAGCACGGTGACCACGGCCCAGCCGAACCCGCGGTCGGCGACCCGCAGCGCCACCCCGCCCAGGTGGGGCGCGATCAGGTGTCCTGCGCGGGCGAGCGCGGCGGGGACGGTGCCCTCCAGCATCCGCACGGTCATCCGCAGCGGTGTCCCGAGTTCGACGTTGGTGACCTCGGGTGTGCGGAACGAGGTGCCTGCGATCGGGGAGTCCACGGCCAGGCACACACCCGCGCCGATGCAGGCCTGTCTGAACGCCCACCGCATCGAGGCGGCGAACTCGTAGTTGGCGACGCGGTCGGTGCGGCGGTGGTGCCAGTCGAGCAGAGTCACGACGTCCTCCAGAGACGACGACGGCCCGCCACCCTGCCCAGGGGAGTGGATGCCAGGCAGGGGGACGGGCCGCGGGTCCGAGCTTGAACGGCTCGGGGTCAGGTCGCGGTCAGGCCGCGGCGGCCTTCGGCTTGGTGTTCTCGATGCCGTCGGCGCGGAAGGACAGCGCGACCCGGCCGGTGCCCTGCGCGACGTAGGGGACCGCCACGAGGTTGAGGAACCGGACCTCGTCGCCGAGGCGGGTCTCCGGCACCTCGTAGGAGGCGACCTTGACCGCGGCGATCTCGGCGCGCTCGGCGTCGGGGTCGTCGACCATCACGTCAACCACCCACATCGGGCGACCCTGCTCGTCCTTGTCGTGGCTGTCAGGGACGCGCTTGCGGCTGCCGTCGGAGAGCTCGGCGTAGACCGCGCGGGCCGCGTGCTTGCCGGTGGCGATGAACCGGACTCGGGTCGTGTCGACGGGGATGGCGCGCATCGTGATCTCCAGGTGCTCGGGTGGTGTTGGTGGTGTGGGTGTGGCGGCCGCGCGCAGAGCTGCGGGCGGACAGGTAGGGGCCGCGCAGGACGACGGCGAGAGAGCCGGTCAGGACGGCGACCAGGGCGCAGAACACGACATCGAGCAGGACGGCGGTGCTCACCGCAGGCCGTAGCGCTCGGTGCGGGTGGCCTCGTCGTCGAGCTGCGACGCGGCTGCCTCCAGGCCGCCGACGAACGAGGCGCGCTCTCGGAGCCGTGTCTCGACCGTGACGCCGATGCTGGCCATGACGGGAGAAGGCTCGTCGATCGGCTGCGCGGCGATGTGCTCGACGGCGCGCCGCAGCTGCGCGGCCTGCGCACGGAGGGCGCTGACGACGGTGGTCGCTGCGGGGGTCTGCTCGACGGCCGGTGGTGCCTGGCCGGAGCCGGACGGGTCGGATACGGTCACCGCGGGTCGCCTCCTGGGGCGATCAAGGCCCGGGGAGCCGGTGTTCCCGCACCGGTCCGGGCCGCCTATAGGGCCGTCGGTGCCACGAGAACTATGCGCATGACGCTCAGTGACCAGCAGCGCTAATGATCGTGCGCATGCCGTCTAAGCGATCAAGAACCAGTAGTTCTCCTCGGGGATGCCGGGGACGGTCCGCTCGCCGGTCAGCGGCAGGGGGGCCGGGTGGGATGTCACGCGCCGACGGTGACAGACGGAGCAGGGCGACGCACGGCCGCCCCGGCGCCCCCGCGCCCGCCGCCCGCGCCCCCCGCCCCCGCCCCCCGCCCCCCGCCCCCCGCCCCCCGCCCCGATGACAGTGGAGTGGCTTTACTTGCATCCAGTGGCAGTAAAGCCACTCCACTGTCACGCGGGTGAGGGCGAGGGCGGGCGCGGGAGGGCGCGGGAGGGCGAGGGCGGGCGCGGGAGGGCGCGGGAGGACGCGGGGGGCGCGGGAGGACGCAGGAGCGGCGAGGCGGGTGGGCGCTGGAGGGCGCGGGAGCGGCGCGTCTGGCGATGGCCGAGAGGGCGCGGGAGGGCGCGGGGAGGGCGCGGTGGGCTGGGCCCCTCAGCGCTCCGGGCCGCCCGCCACCGTCAGCACGCCGCCCACCGTGTGCCGGAGCCAGGCCAGCAGGATGCGGTCGTCGAAGGTCAGGGGGACCTCGGGTCCCGACCACCCCAGCAGTGCGACGGGCCGGTGGGTCAGCGCGTCGCGCAGGGCCGCGGCCAGCTCCGGGGTGGCCCGGACGGTGAGCCCGTTGTGCGTGACCGACTGCGTGTGCGAGGCGGGGGCCGTGGCGTCGGCCCCGGTGCTGAGGACGTAGCCGCAGCCGTGACGGTCGTCGTACCCGGTCACCACCACGGCGGCACCCCTCTCACGCGCACCCCGCAGACGGGTTCCCGTCGGCCTGTCCGGGTCATCCGGGAGGTACCGGCGGACCCTATCGGCTCCGGGGCGTGCGCGGGAGGACGCGAACGGACGACGAACGGCGCCCGCGTGGTCGCGGACGCCGTTCGTCAGGGAGGTGGAGCGGTCGGGCTCAGTAGCGCCGGCGGCGGTTGCCCAGCACCGAGGTGACGAGGCCGGCGAGTCCGCCGCTGCGTCCGGCGGGACGGCCCGCGCCGGGGGTCACGCCGCCGACGGGACGGCCGTGGCCGCCCTGGTGGCCGGGGTTCGTGGCACCGCGCAGGGCTCCGAGGAGGCGGTTCATGAGAGGCATGGTGAAGACTCCGTTTCCATCGGTGCGGGCCGGCCGGGATGCGCCGGTCGTCCGTCACTCGATCCACGTCCTGGGTGCCCGTTCCGTCCGGGCAGGCAACCGCCATCGTGACGCCGATCACACACGGTTCAGCGACCCTCGGTGAGCAGCCTCACCACCCTGTGCGTTTGCCGCGCGGATACCGCCCGGTAACAATGACCTGCAGCGTCGCCCGCCGCGCCGAGAGTCCGCAACGGGTGGCAGAGTCGATACATCCGTGGGGTTCTCGTCCCCACGAGACCCACGAGCGGCAGCGTCCGCACCGGCAGGAGGTCGAAGAGGTCCGATGAACATCGTCGTGCTGGTCAAGCAGGTGCCTGACACCTACTCCGAACGCAAGCTCAACCCGTCGGACGGTGTTCTGGACCGGGACGCCACCGACGCGGTCCTGGACGAGATCAACGAGCGGGCCGTGGAGGCCGCGCTGGTGCTCAAGGAGGCCAACGACGGCTCCGAGGTCACCGTGCTGACGATGGGCCCCGACCGGGCCACCGACGCGATCCGCAAGGCGCTGTCGATGGGTGCGGACAAGGCGGTGCACCTGTCGGACGAGGCGCTGGCCGGGACCGACGCCGTGGGCACCGCGAAGGCGCTGGCCAAGGCGATCGGCACCGTCGAGGGCGTCGACCTGGTCATCGCCGGCAACGAGGCCTCGGACGGCCGCGGCGGTGCGGTGCCGGCGATGGTGGCCGACCTGCTCGGGTTCCCCGCGCTCACCCACGCCCGCGAGATCACGATCGACGGGTCGGCGGTCACGGTGAAGCGCGAGACCGACGACGGCATCACGATGCTGTCCGCGGAGCTGCCCGCCGTGATCTCGGTCGGAGAGAAGATCAACGAGCCGCGCTACCCCTCGTTCAAGGGGATCATGGCCGCGAAGAAGAAGCCGGTCTCCACGATCGGCCTGGCCGACGCCGGGATCGACGCCTCCGAGGTCGGTCTGGCCAACGCGCTGTCGCTGGTGACCTCCGCGTCGCCCAAGCCGCCCAAGAGCGCGGGCGAGAAGATCGAGGACGAGGGCGACGGCGGGTCGAAGATCGCCGCGTTCCTGGTCTCCCAGAAGCTCATCTGAGGAAGGAAGACCGATATGGCTGAGGTACTGGTCCTCGTCGACCACCTCGAGGGTGAGATCAAGAAGTCGACCTACGAGCTGCTGACCGCCGCCCGCACGCTGGGCGAGCCGTCCGCCGTCGTGGTGGGTGCGGCGGGCACGGCGGCCAAGCTGGCCGACGGCCTGGCCGGGCACGGCGCGGAGAAGATCTACGTGGCCGAGACCGACGACGCGTCGTTCCTGACCCCGGAGGTGTCGGTGCTGGCCTCGCTGGTCGAGTCGGCGTCGCCGGCGGCGGTGCTGATCGCGGTCACCCCGGACGGCAAGGAGATCGCCGGTCGCCTGGCGGTCCGGACGAACTCGGCGTGGCTCAACGACGTCGTCGCCATCGCCGGTGACGGTGTCACGCACTCGGTGTTCGGTGGCGCGTTCGTCGCCGAGGCCAAGGCCAACACCGAGCACCCGGTGATCACGCTGCGCCCGGGCTCGGTCGACATCGAGCCCACCGCGGGCGCCGGCGCGCAGGAGACCGTCACGGTGACGGTCGACGGGCGCAACGCCACGGTCACCAGCCGCGAGCCGATCGTGGGCGGTGACCGCCCGGAGCTGACCGAGGCCTCGGTGGTCGTGTCCGGTGGCCGCGGTGTGGGCTCGGCGGACGACTTCGGTGTGGTCGAGGGCCTGGCCGACACCCTGGGTGCGGCCGTGGGCGCCTCGCGCGCGGCGGTCGACTCGGGCTACTACCCGCACCAGTTCCAGGTCGGGCAGACCGGGAAGACGGTGTCCCCGCAGCTCTACATCGCGCTGGGGATCTCGGGTGCGATCCAGCACCGGGCCGGGATGCAGACGTCGAAGACGATCATCGCGGTGAACAAGGACGCCGAGGCGCCGATCTTCGAGATCGCCGACTTCGGTGTGGTGGGCGACCTGTTCACCGTCGCTCCGCAGCTCAAGGACGAGATCGCGAAGCGCAAGTCCTGATCTGCCGCCGCTAGTTCTTGCAGGAAAGCCACGTTCACGCCATCTGGTTGCGTGAACGTGGCTTTCCTGCAATGAGGGGTCGGGGTCCGGGTCACCTCCGAGGGCTACGAACAGCGGGTGACCGCATCGCAGGTGCTCGCCGCGACCCCGCCGGCCGCCGCCTCCCGCTACTCCCTGCTGCTCACCACCGACGCCGCCGAGGTCCGCGCCGCCCAGCGGCTGCGCCACCGCGTGTTCGCGGGTGAGCTCGGCGCCCGGCTGCACAGCCCCGAGCCCGGCCTGGACGTCGACAGGTTCGACGCCCACTGCGACCACCTCGTCGTCCGCGAGGACGCCACGGGCGAGATCGTCGGGACCTACCGGATGCTGCCGCCCGCCCGGGCCCGCGACGCCGGGGGCCTCTACGCCGAGGGCGAGTTCGCGCTCGACGCGCTGGCCCCGCTGCGCGGCTCGCTGGTCGAGACCGGGCGCTCGTGCGTGCACCCCGACCACCGCGACGGCGCCGTCATCAACCTCGTGTGGGCCGGCATCGCCCGCTACATGCTGCTCACCGGCCACCGCTGGCTGATCGGCTGCGCGAGCGTCCCGCTGGCCGACGGGGGAGCGCTCGCCGCGTCGGTGGCCGCGAGGGTCCGCGACGGGCACCTCTCACCCCCCGACCGGCGCGTGACGCCCCACCGCCCCTGGACGCACGACGGCCCGGTCGTCCGCGCGCCGCTCCCACCCCTGCTGCGCGGCTACCTGCGCCTGGGCGCGCAGGTGTGCGGCGACCCCGCGCACGACCCCGACTTCGGCTGCGCCGACTTCCCGGTCCTGCTCGGCCTCGACCACATGGACCCCCGCTACGCCCGGTTCTTCCTGGGGGAGGGGGCGTGAGCGCGCTGCACCGCGCCCCGGCGGCCTGGGTGCCCGTGCCGGTCTGCGGGCCCGGCTGTCTGCCCGGCGACGGCCCCCGCGTCGGCGCGGCGTGCTTCGCCGCCCGGCTCGCGGGGCTCGTCGTCGTGCTGGCGGGGACGGTCGCGGGCGTCGCCGTGCTGCGCGGACGGGCGCGCCGGGGCTGGGTGCGCACCTGCGCCGGTGCCGCGCTGCGGGCCGCGGGGGTGCGGGCCGTCGTCTCCGGGCGGCTGCCGCGCCAGCGCGCGCTCGTCGTCGCCAACCACCTGTCCTGGATCGACGTGCTCGCCTTGTTCGCCGCCGGGCCGGTGCGCATGCAGGCCAAGCGCGAGGTCCGCGACTGGCCCGTCCTCGGCCCGCTCGCCGCCCGCACCGGCGCCCTGTTCGTCGACCGCTCGGGCCTGCGGGCGCTCCCCGCCACCGTCGCCGAGACCGCCGCCGCGCTGCGCTCGGGCGCCGTCGTCGGCGTGTTCCCCGAGGGCACGACCTGGTGCGGCGCCGCGGCCGGGACGTTCCGTCGGGCCGCGTTCCAGGCCGCTGTCGACGCCGGGACGCCCGTCACACCCGTCGCGTTCGTGCTGCGCGACGGCGCCGGCCCCGCCACCGCGACGGGCGCCTTCGTCGGCGACCAGACGCTGTGGGACTCGCTGTGCCGCGTCCTGCGTGCACCCGCCCTGACCTGCGAGATGACCGTGCTGCCCGCGCTGGACCCGGCCGGGTCCGACCGGCGGGCGCTCGCCGCGGCCGCGGCCACCGCGGTCGGTGCCGTGACCGGTGTGTCCCACCCCGTCCCCGTCGCGCCCCGTCCCGACGCCCGGCCCGTCCCCGTCGCCGCGTAGGCGGGAGCCCGGGCGACTATCCTCGGGTCGACCCAGCGACACGGGAAGGCCATGTGACGTGACGCCACCGAGCGCCGGCTCCACCTACCTCGACCACGCGGCGACCACACCCATGCTGCCCGAGGCCGTGGCCGCGATGTGCGAGGCACTGGCCCGCACCGGCAACGCGTCGTCCCTGCACTCGGCGGGCCGCCGCGCCCGGCGCGAGGTCGAGGAGTCGCGCGAGCGCATCGCCGCGGCCGTCGGCGCGCGCCCGTCGGAGGTCGTGCTCACCACCGGCGGCACCGAGAGCGACAACCTCGCCGTCAAGGGCCTGTACTGGGCCCGCCACGCCGCCGACCCCCGCCGCGTCCGCGTCCTCCTGCCCGGCATCGAGCACCACGCCGTCCTCGACTCGGCGCAGTGGCTCGCCGAGCACTCCGGCGCCACCGTCGAGCACCTGCCCGTCGACGGCGTCGGCCGCGTCCGGCCGGAGGTGCTGCGGGCGGCGCTGGAGTCCGCGCCGGAGACCGTCGCGCTCGTGTCGGTGATGTGGGCCAACAACGAGGTCGGCACCGTCAACCCGGTCCGCGAGCTCGCCGAGATCGCCCACGAGTTCGACGTGCCGCTGCACACCGACGCCGTGCAGGCCGTCGGGATCCTGCCGGTCGACTTCGCCGCGTCCGGCGTCGACGCGCTCACCCTCACCGGCCACAAGCTCGGCGGCCCCTACGGCGCGGGCGCGCTGCTGCTGGGGCGGTCCGTGCAGCTCACGCCGCTGCTGCACGGCGGCGGCCAGGAGCGCGACGTGCGCTCCGGCACGCTCGACACGCCGGCCGTCGTCGGGCTGGCCACCGCCGTCGACCTGTCGGTGGCCGACGCCCCGCGCCGCGCCGCGATGCTCACCGGCCTGCGCGACGACCTCGTCGGCAAGGTCCTGGCCACCGTCGGCGACGCCACGCTCAACGGCGACCCCGGCACCGGCACCATCGACGGCGGGCCGTCGCGGCTGCCCGGCAACGCCCACCTGTCGTTCCCCGGCTGCGAGGGCGACTCGCTGCTCATGCTGCTCGACGCCCACGGCATCGAGTGCTCCACCGGCTCCGCCTGCACCGCGGGCGTGGCGCAGCCCAGCCACGTCCTGCTCGCGATGGGCACCGACGAGGCCACCGCCCGCGGCTCGCTGCGCTTCTCCCTGGGGCACACCTCGCGCCCCGAGGACGTCGACGCGGTGGCGGCGGTGATCGGGCAGGTCGTGGAGCGCGCGCGGCGGGCCGGGGCGGGGCGCTGAGCGCATGAGGGTCCTGACATGAGGGTTCTGGCCGCGATGAGCGGCGGCGTCGACTCCGCGGTGGCCGCGGCGCGCGCCGTCGACGCCGGGCACGACGTCGTCGGGGTGCACCTGGCGCTGTCGGAGACGCCGGCCGCGCTGCGCGGCGGGTCGCGCGGCTGCTGCTCCAAGGAGGACGCCGGCGACGCCCGCCGCGCCGCCGACGTCCTCGACATCCCGTTCTACGTGTGGGACTTCGCGGCGCGCTTCACCGAGGACGTCGTCGACGACTTCGTGGCGGCCTACGCGGCGGGGGAGACCCCCAACCCGTGCCTGCGGTGCAACGAGAAGATCAAGTTCGCGGCGCTGCTCGACCGGGCGCTCGGGCTGGGCTTCGACGCCGTCTGCACCGGGCACTACGCGCAGCTGCGCCAGGGCGAGCTCCGCCGGGCCGTCGACGTCGACAAGGACCAGTCCTACGTCCTCGCGGTGCTCACCGCGCACCAGCTGCGGCACGCGATGTTCCCGCTCGGCGACACCCCCAAGCCCGCCGTGCGCGCGGAGGCCGCGGCCCGCGGGCTGCGCGTCGCCGACAAGCCCGACAGCCACGACATCTGCTTCATCCCCTCCGGCGACACCCGCGCGTTCCTCGGCGCGCGCATCGGCGCCCGGCCCGGCCCGATCGTCGACGACGCCACGGGCGCGGAGCTGGGCCGCCACGACGGCGTCCACGGGTTCACCGTCGGGCAGCGCAAGGGCCTGGGCGTCGACGCCCCCGCCGCCGACGGCCGCCCCCGCTACGTGCTGGGGATCGAGCCGGTGTCGGGCACGGTGCGGGTGGGTCCGGCCGACGCGCTCGACGTGCGCGCGATCGACGCCACGGCCGTGGTGTGGAGCTCGGGCGAGGCGCCCGCGGGGCCGTTCGCCTGCACGGTGCAGGTGCGCGCGCACGGGGGCCTGGCGCCCGCGGTCGTGCACCCCGGCCCCGGCGGGGTGCTGCGGGTGGAGCTGGGCGAGCCGCTGCGCGGGGTGGCCCCGGGCCAGGCGGTGGCGCTGTACGACGGGGACGTGGTGCGGGGGAGCGCGCGGATCACCGGCACGGCCTGACCTCTTCGGGCACCCACGGAATTGCAGGAAAGCCACGTTCATGCAACCGGGCTGCATGAACGTGGCTTTCCTGCAACGCCCTCAGGCCACCGTGATCGTCGTGATCATCCCCTGCAGGTGGTGCGGGATCTCGCCCTCGTCACCGACCGGGCAGAACAGGAAGTAGGTCCCCGGCTCCAGGTCCGCGAGCGTGCCGCCGGTCTGCCCCGGAGCCGCCGCCGCGGCGCCCGGCACGAGGTCGACCGCCCCGAACAGCTCCTCCATCGGCATCGCGGTGAACTGCTCGGCCGTCATCGCGGGGTCCTTGGCCCGGGCCAGGAGCGCGACGTGGAACTGCTCGTCCTCGCTCCGGTTCTCCATCAGCACGCTGATCGGGCCGGGCTCCAGGGTGGCGGGGGCGCCGGTGAACTCGAAGTCGCGGCCGACCAGGTCGATGTTCTGGTAGCCGCAGTTGTCGTGGGCCCACGTCTCGTAGCCCGCGAGGGCGGCGTTCAGGCCCGGGTCGTCGAACGCGGGGAGGACGCCGTCGTTCGCGGCGGTCTGCACGAAGGGCTGGAGCGCGGTGAGCGAGGGGGTCAGCTCGGGGGGTGCGGCGGCGAGCGCGGCGTCGAGCATCGTGGTGATCGTCGCCCCCCACGCCTTGACCTCCTCGGGCGCCGGCGGGCTCTCCGGGCCCTCCTCCGGCGTCGGCGTGGCGTCGATGCCCAGCAGGTTGGTGCAGGCGGTGTCGACGGACGAGGCGGCGGTGGTCGGGGCGGGCTGGTCGGCCGCCGCGGGGGCCGGCGCCGCGGCGCCGCCGCACGCGGTCGTCACGCTGATCAGCGCGGCGGCGAAGACGGCCGCGGTGAGGGGGCGTCGGGTGTCCATCGGGTCCTCCGGGTCGGGTCTCGGTCGTTCTGGGGAAAGCCTAGGAACGCTGTTACCGCTGGTCAGGAGTGCTACCGCGATCATTCGGGGGTGTTTCCCGCACCCCCGTCGTGCCGGAAGGGGGTGCTGACCCCCTCGTAGGTCAGGTGCATGACCATCCCGGCGGCGGCGTGATTCAGGTTGTGGCAGTGGTCCATCCAGATGCCGGGGTTGTCGGCGCGGAACGCGACCTCGAAGGTCTCGCCGGGGCCGACGTCGAGCGAGTCGGTCCACCACGCGCTCCCGGTCGCCGGGACGCCGTCGCGCGAGAGCACGCGCACGTGGTGGCCGTGCAGGTGCATGGGGTGCGCGTCGGTGCCGTCGTTGCGGATCGTCACGCGGACGAGCTCGCCCTCGGCGACGGTCGCGGGCTCCGGGTCGAGCGACCCGTTGATCGTCCAGACGACGGACGGCACGCCGCGCCGCGTCACGCGCTCGGTGTCGAGGACCTGGAGGAGCTCGCGGTCGAACGGCCCGGTCTCCGGCGCCGCCGGGGTGCCGTAGGCGAGCGGGTCGAACTCCGGCCCGCCCCCGGTCAGCGGCACCGGGTCGACGCCGAAGCCGACCGACGGCCCGTCCACCAGCCCGACGGTCGCGGGCCCGGCCAGTCCGACGTCGACGCGCCCGCCCGCCGGGACGCGCAGCACCGCACCGTCGAGCGGGGTCGGACCGGTGAGGTCGGTGCCGTCGATCGCGAGGACCGTGAACGGGGCGCCGTCGACGGCCCAGGTCTGCGTCGTCGAGTCGGTGTTGACGATCCGGACGCGCTCGACCGGGTCGCGGCGCACCGGCCCGTCGATCACGGGCTCGGTCACGGCACCGGGGTCGGGGAACGTGTGCGCGAGCAGCACGGCGTCGGGCCCGCCGCCGCCGGCCGGCTCGACCACCAGCGCGCCGAACAGCCCCCGCGCCACGGTCCGCGCCGAGTCCTGGTGGGAGTGGTACCAGTACGAGCCTGCCTGCTCGGGCCGGAAGCGGTAGACGTGCGTGCCGCCCGGCGCGACGGCGTCCTGCGTCACGCCCGCCACCCCGTCCTCGGCGTTGGGGACGTCGAGGCCGTGCCAGTGCAGCGTGACGCCCTCCTCGACGTCGGCGTTGCGCAGCTCGACCTCGACCAGCTGCCCCGCCCGCACCCGCAGCTCCGGGCCGGGCGCGGTGCCGTCGAAGGTGAGGGCGTCGACGCCCCCGACGGGCGCGTGCCGCGCGGTGAGGGTGAACCGCACGTCGGGCTCGCCGTCGCGGGGGCCGGTGAGGTCGGTGACGCTGCGACCGGGCTCCCCGTGACCCGTGCCGTGACCCGTGCCGTGACCCGCCCCGTGACCCGCGCCGTGACCGCCGCCGTGACCGCCGGGGTGATCGCCGGCGTGCACCACGGGCGCGGCCTCGGTGCCCCCGGCGTGCGTCGCGACCGTCACGACCCCGGCGCCCAGCAGCGCGACCGCCCCGGCGGCGAGCAGGGCGGGCAGGGAGCGCAGGAGCCGTCCGGTGTCCACGACGTCGAGCGTCGGCGCCGCGGGCCGGGCGGGGGAGGGTGCCAGCACCCGTTCCGGAGGACGCCAGCACGCCCGTTCGGCCGTTCGGCCGCACCTGGCCCCGGCGCCCGGTCACGGCTGGCGCCGCGGGCCCGCCGCCTGCCACGATGCGCCGACCCCGGGAGGCCCGAGATGTCCGACATCACCGCCGATGTCTCGCGCGACGACGCCACGGAGGGCGCGGGGATCCTCGTGCGCACCATCGGCCGGATCGGGCTCGTCGCCTACGGGCTGGTGCACCTGTTCGTCGCGGCGCTGGCCGTGCAGGTCCCGTTCGGCGACCCGGAGCGGGCCGACAAGAAGGGCGCGCTGCAGGCCGTCGCGGCCACCGGGCCGGGGGTGGTGCTGCTGTGGATCGTCACCGCGGGGCTCGTCGCGCTGGTGCTGTGGCAGCTCGCCGAGGCCGTGCTGGGGCACCGCGAGCTCCCCCCGCGCCAGCGCGCGCGGCGGGTCGCGATCAACCTGGCCGAGGCCGGGCTGTTCGGGGTCCTCGCGTGGTCGGCCGGGTCGATCGCGGCGAAGGGCGGGGCGCCGTCGACGCAGCCGTCGTTCGCGTCGGTGGTGCTCGGGTGGCCGGCCGGCCCGGTGCTGGTGGGGCTGGCGGGCGTCGGCGTGGTGGTCGGGTCGGCGTACGCGGTGCGGCGCGGGGTGCGCCACACGTTCCTGCGCGAGCTCGACCTGCGCGGCGCCGGGCTGCGCCGCTCCACGCTCGTCACGCGGACGGGGCAGGTCGGCTGGGTCGCGGCGGGCTTCGCGTACGGGGTGCCGGGGGTGCTGCTCGTCGTCGCCGCCGTCCGGTACGACCCGAAGCAGCCGACCACCCTCGACGCGGGGCTGCAGGCGCTCGCCGACCAGCCCTACGGGCCGCCGCTGCTGGTGCTGCTCGCGCTGGGGCTGACGGCGTTCGGCATCTACTGCTTCTTCGACGCCCGCTACCGCGCCGGCTGAGCCCGCACTGGTAGACACGCGCCATGAGCACCGACGATCCGCTGGCCGCCGCGCTCGCCGCCGCCGGGCTCGCCCCCGCGGGGCCCGAGCCGCAGGACCCGCTGGCCGCCGCGCTGGCGGCCGCCGGGCTGGGCGGCGCCCGTCCCGGCGACCCGCCGCCGCCCCCGCCCGCGCCGCGCGCCGTCGTCGTCGAGGAGGAGGACGAGACCCCGCGCGAGCGGCCCCGCTGGCCCGACGGCGCGGCCACCGGCGTCGGCTCGATGCCCGGCACCGACGTCGCCGAGGCTTCGGCCACGATCGTCGGCGAGCTGCCGCTGCTGCCGCACCTGGCCGAGCTGCCCGCGCGCGGCGTCGGCGCCGACATGGTCGGGCGCACGGCGGCGCTGCTCGTCGACATCGCGGTGGAGGTCCGGCCCTCGGGCTACCGGGTCGTGTCCCGGCCCGGTCACGACCACCGCCGCGCCCTCGACCTGCTCCGCTTCGACCTCGACGCCCTCCAGGAGGCGTGCGACCCGGTCCGCCCGGGTTGGGTGAAGGTGCAGGCCGCGGGCCCGTGGACGCTCGCGGCGGGCGTCGAGCTGCGCACCGGGCACCGCGTCCTCACCGACCACGGGGCCGTGCACGAGTTCGCGGCCAGCCTCACCGAGGGCCTGCGCGTGCACGTCGCCGAGGTCGCCGCGCGCACCGGTGCCCAGGTGCTCCTGCAGATCGACGAACCGTCGCTGCCCGCCGTGCTCGGCGCCCGGATCCCCACGCCGTCCGGCTACGGCACGGTGCGGGCGGTCGCCGCGTCGGTCGCGGCGGACGTGCTGCGCGACCTGATCGCCGACGTCGGGGTGCCCGCCGTCCTGCACTGCTGCGCCGACGACGCCCCGCTGGAGCTGCTGGCGGGCGTCGGGGCGTCGGCGGTGTCGGTCGACGCCACCCGCCCCGCGGTGTCCGGGCGCACCGCCGTGCCCGCGGCGCTCGACCGGATCGGCGAGATCTGGGACGCCGGCACGCCGCTGCTGCTCGGGCTCGTGCCGTCGGTCGAGCCGCGGGGGCGCGTCACGTCCCGGCGGCTCGCGCAGCCCGCGTTCGACCTGGCCGACCGCCTGGGCTTCGACCGCGTCCGCCTCTCCTCGCTCTGCGTGCCCACTCCCACGTGCGGGCTCGCGGGCACGTCGCCGGCGTGGGCGCGGCGCGCCCTGGAGCTGTGCCGCGAGCTGGGCGCGGCCTTCCTGGACCCGCCCGACGTCGACCCCGACGCGGACCCCGACGACGAGCGCGACGCCCGGGACGAGGACCGCGAGCGGCGCTGACCCGTCAGGTCCGCTGCACCGCCCGCTCGGCGAGCGCGCGCAGGCGGGCGGCGTCGGCGACGAGCCCGCGGCGCAGCACGGCCCGCAGCACCGGGGCGAGCAGCCGCTGCGCGCCCTGCGGGCGCAGCCGCACCTCCAGCCGCACGCGGCTGCGCCCGTCGCCGAGGTCGCGGACGGTGCGGGCGCCGTCGGCGTCGACGCCCGAGGTCGTGCGCCACGTGAAGCGGACGCCCGGCTCCACCTCCCCGACGACGCCGCCGTTGCGGTACGCCCGGCCCATCGCCCGCATCCGCTCGTCGGTGGTGGTGCCCGGCCGCACGGGGCCCGGCGGCGACGGAGCCATCGTGGCGACGCCGTCGCGCCACTCGGGGTCGCGGCCGTAGTCGGCGACCAGGGCCCACACCGCGGCGGCGGGGGCGTCGACGTCGGTCTCCGCGCTGTACTCGATGCTGTTCATGACGCGAAAAGTACGACGTCGAAATGTACGGAGTCAAGTACTCTTCCCGCGTGGACGCCGTCGACCGGTACATCGCCCAGTGGCGCGCCGAGCGCCCCGACCTGCCGCTGGACGCGATGGGCACGTTCGGGCGGCTCGGCCGGCTGCTCGGCGTCGCCGGGCCGCTGATCGAGCGCGTGTTCGCCGCGCACGGGCTCACCACCGGCGACTTCGACGTCCTCGCGTCGCTGCGCCGCTCCGGCGAGCCGTGGACGCTCACGCCGTCGGTGCTCGCGCGGGGCCTGATGCTCTCGCCCGCCGCGATGACCAACCGGCTCGACCGCCTCGAGGCCGCCGGCCTGGTCGACCGCGCGCTCGACCCGGACAACCGCCGCAGCATGCGCGTGAGCCTCACGGCGCAGGGGCGCGCCACCGTCGACGCGGCCGTCACCGAGCACGTCGCCAACGAGGAGCGGCTGCTCGACGCGCTCACGGCCGACGAGCGCCGCACCCTCGACCACCTGCTGCGCACCCTGCTCGCCGCGCTGGAGGCCGAGCGCGACGCCGGTTCGGGTGAGCGCCCGGAAACCGTCGGTGGTCCTGGGTAACCTGCCGGTCGTGAGCCCAGTCAACGCCGCGGAGCGGCACGCGCAGCTGGCCGAGGAGGTCTCCGGGCACCTCTTCCGCTACCACGTCCTCGACGCGCCGATCATCTCCGACGGCCAGTTCGACGAGCTGTGGCGCGAGCTGCTGGCGCTGGAGGAGGCGCACCCCGAGCTGGTCACGCCGGAGTCGCCCACGCAGCGGGTCGGCGGGTTCTCGACGATCTTCACCGCGCACGACCACCTCGAGCGGATGCTCAGCCTCGACAACGCGTTCGCCGCCGACGAGCTGCGCGCGTGGGCCGAGCGCGTGGCCCGCGACGTCGGCTCGGAGGAGGTGCACTACCTCTGCGAGCTCAAGATCGACGGGTTGGCGGTCAACCTGCTCTACGAGGACGGCAGGCTCACGCGCGCGCTCACCCGGGGCGACGGCCGCACGGGCGAGGACGTCACGCTCAACATGCGCACGCTCGTCGAGGTGCCGGAGCGGCTCACCGGCACCGACGAGTTCCCGGTGCCGGCGCTGGTCGAGGTGCGGGGCGAGGTCTACTTCCGGCTGGAGGACTTCCAGGCGCTCAACGCGCAGATGGTCGAGGCCGGCAAGCCGGTGTACGCCAACCCGCGCAACACCGCGGCGGGCTCGCTGCGGCAGAAGGACCCGCGGGTCACGGCGTCGCGCAACCTGCGCCTCATCTGCCACGGCTTCGGCAAGCGCGAGGGGTTCGCGCTGGTCCGCCAGTCGCAGGGCTACGACGCGCTGCGGGCGTGGGGGCTGCCGGTGTCGGAGCGCACCGTGGTGCTGTCGGGCGTCGACGAGGTGGTGGCGCACACCGAGTACTGGGGCGAGCACCGCCACGACATCGAGCACGAGATCGACGGCGTGGTGGTCAAGGTCGACGAGGTGGCCTTGCAGCGCAGGCTCGGCTCCACCTCGCGCGCGCCGCGCTGGGCGATCGCGTTCAAGTACCCGCCCGAGGAGGCCATCACCACGCTGCTCGACATCGCCGTCAACGTCGGGCGCACCGGGCGCGTCACGCCGTTCGCGCAGATGGAGCCGGTCGTCGTCGCGGGGTCGACGGTGTCGATGGCCACGCTGCACAACGCGCACGAGGTCAAGCGCAAGGGCGTGCTGATCGGCGACCGCGTCGTCATCCGCAAGGCGGGCGACGTCATCCCCGAGGTGCTCGGGCCGGTGGTCGATGCGCGCAACGGCAGCGAGCGCGAGTTCGTCATGCCCACCCACTGCCCGGAGTGCGGCACGGCGCTCGCGCAGCAGAAGGCGGGCGACGCCGACCTGCGCTGCCCCAACTCCCGGTCCTGCCCCGCGCAGCTGCGGGAGCGGCTGTTCCACGTCGCGGGCCGCGGCGCGTTCGACATCGAGGGACTGGGCTACGAGGCCGCCGTCGCGCTGCTGCAGGCCGGGGTGGTGCGCGACGAGGGCGACGTCTTCGCGCTCACCGAGGACGACCTGCTGCGCACCGACCTGTTCCGCACCAAGGCGGGGGAGCTGTCGGCCAACGGCCGCAAGCTGCTCGTCAACCTCGAGTCGGCGAAGGACCGGCCGCTGTGGCGGGTGCTCGTCGGGCTGTCGGTCCGCCACGTCGGGCCCACCGCCGCGCAGGCGCTGGCGCGCGAGTTCCGGTCGATGGACGCGATCGAGGCGGCGGCCGACTCGGCCGCCCGCGACACCGAGGCCGCCGGCCTGGTCATCACCTCCGACGGCTCGGCCGACGACCCGGCCGAGCCGGTGCCCGCCGCCGAGGTCGAGGCCGAGGCCGAGGCCCTCGACGCGGGCGCGGAGGCGCCCGCGGAGCTGTCCGACGAGGAGCGGGCCGCGGCGGCGGAGAAGCAGGCGCGCGCCGAGACGCGGGCGCGGACGAAGGCACTGGCCGCGGCGCTGGCGCCGATCGCCGGCGTCGAGGGCGTGGGGCCCACCATCGCGGCGGCCCTGCGCGACTGGTTCTCCGTCGACTGGCACCGCGACGTCGTCGCCCGCTGGCGCGCGGCCGGGGTGCGGATGGTCGACGAGGTCGACGCCTCGGTGCCCCGCTCGCTGGAGGGCCTCTCGATCGTCGTCACCGGCTCGATGGAGGGCTTCTCCCGCGACGAGGCCAAGGAGGCCATCACCGCCCGCGGCGGCCGGGCCGCGAGCTCGGTGTCGAAGAAGACCGCGTTCGTGGTGGCGGGCGACGCCCCCGGCTCGAAGTACGACAAGGCCCTGGAGATCGGTGTGCCCGTCCTCGACGAGGCGGGCTTCCGCGTGCTGCTCGAGCGCGGGCCGGAGGCGGCCACGGAGGTGGCGACGGCCGGGGCCTGACGCCACCGCCCTCCACCCGCCCTCGCCGCGCCGCCGCCTCTCGCCCGCCCTCCCCGCGTCCCGCGCGCCGCGCCGGCCGGTGTGCCGACCGCGCACCGGCCGACCACCCGCGCACCGGCCGGGTGTGCCACCGCGCACCGGCCGGCCGCCACCCGCGCACCGGCCGGCCGCCACCCGCGCACCGGCCGCCACCCGCGCAACCTCTGGCCGTCCGCGCACCCTCTGACCCTTTGCGCATGCCGGCACGTTGTCGCGGGGCCGCGAGGTGCGCAGTTCGGTCGTTGTCCCACGGGTTGCTCGTGCCCGGTGCGCGCGCCACTGCCGGCGCCCCCCCGCCCGCCCGCCTTCCCGCGCGCCTTCCCGCGCGCGGCAGCCGAGAACGTGCGCGGGACGGCCGCGAGTCCCCGGGCGGCACTTGCCCGTTGCCCCACCCACGCACCCGTCGATGCGCAGCGCGCGTAGGCGACCGGAGGGTGCGCGGTCGGGGTCGACGCCCTCCCCGCCGCCCGCGCCCCTTCCCGCGCGCTGAGCGGGGTCCCGCGCACCGAGCAGGCTCCCGCGCGCTCCCGGGGGCGCGCGGGAGCAGAGCAACGCGCGCGGGAGCAGGGAACGCGCGCGGCAGGCGAGAACGTGCGCGGGATGGCCGCGAGTCCCCGGTCGCGGTGCGAGCACACCCTCTCCGCCCGTGCGCTCGTCCCGCACGCTCCCGCGCGCCGAGCAGGTTCCCGCGCGTCCCCGGGGGTGCGCGGGAGGCGGGAAGGTGCGCGGGAGGCGGGATGGCGGGCGGGAGGCGGGATGGCGCGCGGGAGCCGAGAACGCGCGCGGGACGATCGCCGGTCCTCGGCCGCACCCGCACCCGCACCGTGATCACCTGAACCGCACCACAACGGCCCCACCAACGACCGCCACGTCGCACTCTCCACGATCACGGGCCGGTGATCGTCGGGACCGCACCCTCACGGCCCCCGCCGCGACCTCCTGGTCACACTCTCGGCGATCAGCACACCCGACCGCCCGAACGGCGCACCTGTCTGCGTTCCGCGCATGCCCGGGCGGGCGAGACGCCAGGACGCGTGCGCGGGCGCGGCCCGACGCGCCGCCGAACGACCGGCAGGGGCCCGTCGCACCGACGCCGGCCCGGTGATCACCGAAAGCGCACCACCACGGTCCCGCCCCCACGCCCCCGTCACGATCGCCACCGGCCCGCCGACGCCCTCCGTGACCACCCGCGCACCCACCGTCGATCCCCGCACCCCTCGACTACCGCGCACGTCCGGACGTGCGGGAACGGCCAGGAGATGCGCAGTCCTTGCCACTCCGCTCGGCACCTCGCCAGAGGGTCAGCGGGGTCTCCACTCGGTGGGGCCGGGCCGGGAGCCCCGGGGCTAGGATCCTCGTGTGACGAGGGTGTACTGGTGCTGCAAGCGGTGCTGAACGGATCGCGTCCCGCCGACGCGCACCCCGCCCTGCCTGTCCTCGCCCGCCACCTGGCCCGGGACGCGCGGGCGGTCGCCCTGCACGGCATCTCCTCGGTGCACGTGCACCCGAGGGGTCCCGGCGCGGAGGAGACGCTCGACCCGGTCCACGTGGCCGACGCCGTCGCCGCGATCCGCGCCGAGGTGCCGCACATGGAGATCGGGGTCACCACCGGCCGGTGGATCCAGCCCGACCCGCGGCTGCGCATCGAGGCCGTGCTCGCCTGGGGGCGGCTCGGGATGGGCAAGCCCGACGTGTGCTCGGTGAACGTCCACGAGAAGGGCTGGACCGACGTGTGCGCCGCCGCGGCGTCCGTCGGCATCGGCGTCGAGCTCGGGGTGTGGACCGGCGGCGACGCCGTGACCCTGCGCACGACCGGCGTTCCGCCCGGCACGGTCCGGGTCCTCGCCGAGTCGACGGTGCCCGATCCCGACACGGCCGTCGCCGAGGGCGTCCGCATCCTGCGCGCGCTCGGCTCGCTCCACGTCCCCGTGCTGCTGCACGGGGAGGAGGACGGCGCGTGGCCGGTGCTCGAGTACGCGATGCGCAACAACCTCGACACCCGCATCGGGTTCGAGGACGTCCTGGTTAGGCCGGACGGCTGGCTGGGTACAGGGAACGACGACCTCGTCGAGACGGCGCTCAAACTCCGCTTCTGACCACCGGTTCTTGGCGTACGCAACAGAAACGGTGTCGTGGTCGTGGCCGGGGCCGTGGCGACCTGTCGAAAAGCGCAATACCGTTGCGGTCATGGGAGTTCTCAGTGCGATCGGCCGACGGGCCTACACGGCAGCGGGATGGCTGACCCAGCCCCTGCTGCCCGACGACGTGCTGGGCACGCTCAACCCGATGTGGTCGGCGAGCGAGCCCCACGCCAAGGTCGTCGGCCTGCGTCGTGAGACCGCCGACACCACCACCCTGCTGCTGCGCCCGGGCCGGGCGCGCACGCGCCACGTCCCCGGCCAGTTCGTCGGCCTCGGCGTCCGGCTCGACGGGGTCTGGCACTGGCGCACCTACTCGGCCACGTCGCGCCCCGCCGACGACCTGCTCGCCGTCACCGTCACCGCGGTGCCCGGCGGCGCGGTGTCCGGCGCGCTGGCCCACCGCACGCCGGTCGGCACGGTGGTCCGGCTCGGCCCGCCCGCGGGCGAGTTCGTCCTGCCGTCGCCGGTGCCCGAGAAGCTGCTGTTCGTCACCGCGGGCAGCGGCATCACCCCGGTGATGGGCATGCTGCGCGAGCTGGCCGTGTCCCGTCCCGAGGCGCTCGACGGCGCGGTGCTCGTGCACTGCGACCGCACGCCGCGCGACGTCGTCTTCGGCCTCGAGCTGCGCGCGCTCGCCGCGTCCACCGGGCTGCGCCTCATCGAGCGCCACACCGCGCTCGAGGGCCGGCTCACCGCCGACTCGCTGGGCGACTGCGTCCCCGACTGGGCCGCGCGCCAGACCTGGCTCTGCGGCCCCGCCGGGATGATCGACGACCTCACCGCCCACTGGGCCCGCTCCGGCGACCCCGACACGCTGCACATCGAGCGCTTCGTCCCCCCGGCCTTCGCCGGCGACAGCGCGGGCGGCACCGTCTCGTTCACCACCAGCGGCATCGCCGCGGAGGTCGCCCCCGGTACGCCGCTCATGGTGGCCGGCGAGGCGGCGGGCGCGGTCCTGCCCAGCGGCTGCCGCATGGGCATCTGCCACACCTGCGTCGGGCGCCTGCGCTCGGGCGCCGTCCGTGACCTCAACACCGGCGAGCTGCACGACACCCCGGGCGACCACGTCCGGACCTGCGTGTCGGGTGCCGCCGGTGACGTCGAGATCGAGCTCTAGGAGACATCCTCATGACCATCGCCATCGACAGACCCGTCACGCGCACCACCTCGATGCGCAAGTCCGAGCCGCTCGTCGTCGAGAACCCGCTGCCCAGCCGCATCGCCGGCAGCGTGCCGACCATCGCCCCGAGCGCCGCCGCGCACCTCACGCCCGAGCAGTACGACGCGCTCGCCGTCGAGCTCGACGCGATCCGCGACGAGGTGATCGGCAGCCTCGGCGAGACCGACGCCCGCTACATCCACAACGTCATCAAGCTGCAGCGCGGCCTGGAGATCGCCGGCCGCGGCGCGCTGATCTTCTCGCTCAACCCGGCGGCCTGGGTGGCCGGCACGGCGGCGCTCTCGGTCGCCAAGATCCTCGACAACATGGAGATCGGGCACAACGTCCTCCACGGCCAGTGGGACTGGATGAAGGACCCGAAGATCCACTCCACGACCTGGGAGTGGGACCACGCGTCCACGTCCAAGGCCTGGCAGAAGTCGCACAACTACGAGCACCACACGTTCACCAACGTGCGGGGCAAGGACCGCGACCTCGGCTACGCGGTCATGCGCGTCACGCCCGAACAGCCGTGGCGCCCGATCGACCTGATCCAGCCGCTCACGAACGTCGGCCTCTCGCTGATCTTCGAGTGGGGCATCGCGATCTACGACATCGAGCTCGAGAAGGTCCAGGAGGGCACCAAGCCCTGGGCGCAGGCCAAGCAGGAGCTCAAGGCGCTCTGGCGCAAGACGCGCAAGCAGCTCGCCAAGGACTACGTGCTGTTCCCGCTGCTGTCGGGCCCCGGCTTCGTGTCGACGGCCGTCGCGAACCTGACGGCCAACACCGTCCGCAACCTCTGGTCCCACGCGGTGATCTTCTGCGGGCACTTCCCGGACGGCGTCGAGTCGTTCGAGGAGTCGCGGCTGGAGAACGAGACGCAGGGCGAGTGGTACGTCCGCCAGATGCTCGGCTCGGCCAACCTCACCGGCAGCCCGGCCTTCCACCTGATGACGGGCAACCTGAGCCACCAGATCGAGCACCACCTGTTCCCGGACGTCCCGAGCAACCACTACGCCCGGATCGCCCCGCGGGTGCGCGAGATCTGCGAGCGCTACGGCCTGCCCTACACCGCCGGCCCGCTGCCCAAGCAGTACGCCAAGGTGGTCCGCAAGATCATCCGTTACGCGTTCCCCGGCGGCGGCCCGAAGGCTGCCTGACCCGGAGCGTCGGGCTCGGCGGGTGGCGCGCTGCGCAGCGCCACCGCCAGCTCCAGGCGCGTGAGCGGGTCGTCCAGCGCCCCGTCGAACGTGTCGCGGAGCTGGGCCAGGCGGTAGCGCACGGTCTGCGGGTGCACGTGCAGGGCGCCCGCGGTGGCGGTGACGTCGCCGTGCGCGTCCAGCCACGCCCGCAGCGTCTCCTCGGCGCGGGCCGCGG
The DNA here is from genome assembly GCF_013155125.1 of Pseudonocardia broussonetiae. Taxonomy (NCBI): domain Bacteria; kingdom Bacillati; phylum Actinomycetota; class Actinomycetes; order Pseudonocardiales; family Pseudonocardiaceae; genus Pseudonocardia; species Pseudonocardia broussonetiae. The sequence goes on from NZ_CP053564.1 coordinate 2,996,046, forward strand.
CCCCGGCGGGGAGGTCCCGGAGCGGGGCGAGCGCGCGGGCGCGCAGGTCGTCGGCCAGTTCCGGCTGGCCCGCGAGCAGCAGCGCGAGCAGGTGCTCGTCGGCGCGCACGAGCCGGTCGGCCGTCGGGCCCAGCCGTCCCGCCGCGTGCAGCGGCCACGCCGTGCGCGCGCGGGCGATCGAGCGGTGCGCCTCCCCGATCTCGACGACCGGCCCGAGCACCGCGCGGCGCTCGCCGGTGCCGGCGCGGACCCGCTCGAGCCACCCCGTCCGGTCGACGACGGGCACCAGCGCCAGACCCACCGGGTCGACGTCCGCGGCCACGGCCGACGGGATCCGCGCGGCCACCTCCACGACGTCGGTGACGGCCAGCGCCGCCAGCCGCGGCGGCAGGGGCCAGCCCGCGGCGGCCGCGGCCCGCTCCACCTCGGCGACGGGTGCGGGCGGCTGCTGGGAGAGCAGCTCGACGAGCGCGTGGCGCCGCGTCTGCAGCGACCCCGCGCGGCTCGACTCCTCCGCCGCCCACCCCGCCACCGATGCCGCCGAGAGCTGCTCGATGTAGGTGAACAGGGCCTCGGCCAGGGCGAAGATGACCTCCGGCGGGAGCTGGCGGGCCGTGGCGCTGCCGCCGAGCCGGCGCCACAGCAGCCGGCTGCCGACCTGGTAGGCCGACTGCAGCGCGGCCAGCGTCCGCCCCTCGCGGTGCTCGAGCTGGCCGAGCGCGCGGTAGACGCGGGTGTCGGTGAGGGCCTCGTCGCGGCCCAGCAGGTCGACGAACTGGCCCAGCGCGACCGACACGCCCTCGGTGATCCGCATGCCGAAGCGGCCGGTCAGCGGGCGGGCGTAGTCGGGCACCTCCGCCCGGACGACCGTGATGATCTCCTCGACGGCCCCGGCCAGCTCGGGCCGCACGGCGGCCCCGACCCAGCTCGGGACGCGCGCCCAGGGACGGTCCACCGGGCTACGACCCGAGGATGGTCGTCACGATCCCGGCGAGGTGGGCGAGGCGGGCCAGCTCCGAGGGCCGGAACGCCGGCCCGCCCGGACGGCCCACGACCAGCGCGTGCGGCGTCGACGGGCCGAAGGGCGCGGCGGCGAGCTCGGTGTCGAGCTCGGTCCAGGGCTGCGGGACCTCGTGCACCGACGGGTCGACGGCGATCGCGCGCTTGAGCGGCAGCCACGGCAGGTCGGCGGCGATCGTCTCGGGTGCCGCGCTGCTCTCCGCGATCCGGTAGGCGCGCGTGCCCTCGCGCGCCGCGACCAGCGCCCAACCGGCCCGGAAGATCCGCGGCACGCCCTCGGCGAGCAGCTGCAGGCCGTGCCCGGGGTCGACGGTGACGGCCTCGATCAGCTCCAGCTCGCGGTGGGTGTCGAGCTTGCCCGAGTGCGGCCGCACCGACTCCACCTGCACGCCCGGCACCGACTCCGCGGCCGTGATGAGGACGTCCGGCGGGCGGCCCGCGGGGAGCTCCACGGCGAGGTCGTCGACGGCGTGCCCGCGCGAGCGCTCGACGACGTCGACGCCCAGGATGTCGGCGCCCGCGTTGCCGAGCGCGGTGGCCACGGCCCCGAGACTGCCCGGCTTGTCCGGGAGCACCACCCGGAGCAGGAACGACACGCCACGCCTCCTCGACCCGTCCCGCAGGCGCGGCACTGGGTGGCGATTCTGTCAGGGTCCGGGGCTCCGCACGCAACAACGGAGCGTGTCGGGCCGGGGACTAGACTCACGGTGTCGGGCTGCCGCGCCGCCGCGCCCCGACCGACTCCACCCCCGCCGCAGAACCTCCTGGAGGGTCCATTGTCCGCCGCGATCACCCGTGACGAGGTCGCGCACCTCGCCCGGCTGGCCCGGCTCGCCGTCACCGACGACGAGCTCGAACTGTTCGCCGGCCAGCTCGACGTGATCCTGGGGTCGGTCGCCCGGGTGGGGGAGGTCGCCGCCGACGACATCCCGCCGACGTCGCACGCGGTGCCGCTGGAGAACGTGTTCCGCCCCGACGAGCTGCGCCCCGGGCTGAGCCAGGAGCAGGCGCTCTCGGGCGCCCCCGCCGCCGAGGACGGCCGCTTCCGCGTGCCGCGGATCCTGGGGGAGGAGGCATGAGCGAGGACCTCACCCGGATGACCGCCGCCGACCTGGCGTCGCGGATCCACTCCCGCGAGGTGTCGGCCGTCGAGGTCGCGCAGGCCCACCTCGACCGCATCGCCGCGGTCGACGGCGACGGCGGCGTCCACGCGTTCCTGCACGTCGCCACGGACGCCGCGCTCGCCTCGGCCGCCCTCGTCGACGACTCGCTGGCCGCCGGCAGTGCGCCCGCGTCCCCGCTGGCCGGGGTGCCGCTCGCGCTCAAGGACGTCTTCACCACCTCCGACATGCCCACCACGGCGGGCTCCCGGATCCTCGAGGGCTGGCGCCCGCCCTACGACGCCACCGTCACCGGGCGGCTGCGCGGCGCCGGCGTCACGATCCTGGGCAAGACCAACATGGACGAGTTCGCGATGGGCTCGTCCACCGAGTACTCGGCCTACGGCGTCACCCGCAACCCGTGGGACGCCTCGCGCGTGCCGGGCGGCTCCGGCGGCGGCTCGGCGGCGGCGCTCGCCGCGTTCGAGGCGCCGCTCGCGATCGGCACCGACACCGGCGGCTCGATCCGCCAGCCGGCCGCGTTCACCGGCACCGTGGGCGTCAAGCCCACCTACGGCGGCGTCTCGCGCTACGGCCTCATCGCCTGCGCGTCCTCGCTGGACCAGGGCGGGCCGTGCGCGCGCACCGTCCTCGACGCCGCGCTGCTGCACGAGGTCATCGGCGGGCACGACCCGCTCGACTCCACCTCGATCGACGCGCCCGTCCCGTCGGTCGTCGCGGCCGCGCGCCAGGGGGCCGACGGCGACCTGTCCGGCCTGCGCGTCGGCGTCGTCCGCGAGCTCACCGGCGAGGGTTACCAGCCCGGCGTCCAGGCCTCCTTCGACGCGGCGCTGCGCCAGCTCGAGAAGCTGGGCGCCGAGGTCGTCGAGGTCTCCTGCCCGCACTTCGAGTACGGGCTCGCGGCCTACTACCTGATCCTGCCCAGCGAGGTCTCGTCCAACCTGGCCCGCTTCGACGCCATGCGCTACGGCCTGCGGGTGAGCGAGGGAGCCTCGGCGGAGGCGGTCATGGCCGCCACCCGCGAGGCCGGCTTCGGCCCGGAGGTCAAGCGCCGCATCATCCTGGGCACCTACGCGCTGTCCAGCGGCTACTACGACGCCTACTACGGCCAGGCGCAGAAGGTCCGCACGCTCATCGCGCGCGACTTCACCGCCGCGTTCGGCCAGGCCGACGTCCTCGTCTCGCCGACCACGCCGACCACGGCGTTCCCGATCGGCGACAAGGTCGACGACCCGCTGGCGATGTACCTCAACGACCTCGCCACGATCCCGACCAACCTCGCCGGCACGGCGGCGATGTCGGTGCCGTCGGGCCTGTCCGACGGCCTGCCGGTCGGCCTGCAGATCATGGCCCCGGCGCTCGGCGAGGCGGTCATGTACCGCGCGGCCGCCGCCTACGAAGCCACGCGCGAGCCCCTCGTCGCCCCGGAGGTGTCCCGATGACCGCGTCCCTGGTCGACTTCGACGACGTCGTCGAGCGCTACGACCCGATGCTCGGGCTCGAGGTGCACGTCGAGCTCAACACGGCCACGAAGATGTTCTGCGGCTGCCCGACGGGCTTCGGCGCGGAGCCCAACACGCAGGTCTGCCCGACGTGCCTGGGGCTGCCCGGGTCGCTGCCGGTCGTCAACCGCACAGCGGTGGAGTCGGCCATGCGCATCGGCCTGGCCCTGAACTGCACGATCGCCCCGTGGGGCCGGTTCGCCCGGAAGAACTACTTCTACCCGGACATGCCGAAGAACTTCCAGACCTCGCAGTACGACGAGCCGATCGCCGTCGACGGGTACCTCGACGTCACGCTCGACGACGGCGAGGTCGTCCGCGTGGAGATCGAGCGCGCGCACATGGAGGAGGACACCGGCAAGTCGCTGCACGTCGGCGGCGCGACCGGGCGGATCCACGGCGCGGAGTACTCGCTGCTCGACTACAACCGCGCCGGCGTCCCGCTGATCGAGATCGTCACGAAGATGATCCCCGGCACCCGGGAGCGGGCGCCGGAGGTGGCGCGCGCCTACGTCACCGCGCTGCGCGACCTGATCAAGGCGCTCGGTGTGTCCGACGTCCGCATGGACCAGGGCTCGATGCGCTGCGACGTGAACCTGTCGCTGTCGCCGCGCGGCTCGGGCGTGCTGGGCACGCGGTCGGAGACGAAGAACGTCAACTCGCTGCGGTCGGTCGAGCGCGCGGTGCGCTACGAGATGAGCCGCCACGCCGCCGTGCTCGACGCGGGCGAGAAGGTCGTGCAGGAGACGCGGCACTTCCAGGAGGACACGGCCAGCACGCGCTCGGGCCGGATCAAGGAGACCTCCGAGGACTACCGCTACTTCCCCGAGCCCGACCTGGTGCCGATCGCGCCGTCGGCCGAGTGGGTGGAGGAGCTGCGGGGGACGCTGCCGGAGCTGCCCTGGGCCCGCCGCGCGCGGTTGCAGGCCGACTGGTCGCTGTCGGACGAGGAGCTGCGCGACCTGGTCAACGCCGGTGCGCTCGACCTCATCGAGGCCACGGTCGCCGCGGGCGCCCCCGCGGGCGAGGCGCGGTCGTGGTGGGTGGCGTACCTGGCGCAGCAGGCCAACGCCCGCGAGGTCGCGCTCGACGCCCTGCCGATCACGCCGGCCCAGGTGGCCCGGGTCATCGAGCTGGTGGCGAGCGGGGAACTGAACAACAAGCTCGCCCGCCAGGCCGTCGACGGGGTGCTGGCCGGTGAGGGCGGTCCCGACGAGGTCGTGGCAGCGCGCGGGCTGAAGGTGGTCTCCGACGACGGCCCGCTGATCGCCGCCGTCGACGAGGCCCTGGCCGCCCAGCCCGACGTCGCGGAGAAGATCCGCGGCGGCAAGGTGCAGGCGGCGGGGGCGATCGTGGGTGCGGTGATGAAGGCGACGAAGGGTCAGGCGGACGCCAAGCGCGTCCGGGAGCTGATCATCGAGCGCTGCGGCTGACGCCACCCGTGAGTGGATATGAGTGCTCTGGCACTCGTATCCACTCACGGGTCGGGGTGAGGTATCCACATCCGGCCCGAGTGATCCACAGGTTTCCGATCGGTCGGTAGCGGCCGCTTCGGGTCCGGGACCCTCGCAGGATGTCCGCCACCGCGCACGCGACCGTCTGGGATCGGATCGACACCGTCCAGCACGGCATCACCGACCTCGCTCAGCTCCGGTCCGCCGGCGTCACGCGCGACATGATCGTCGCGGCGGTCGAGGCGGGCCGCTGGCAGTGGGTGCTTCCCCGCACGTACGCGACGTTCACGGGCCCGCTCACGCCCGAGGCGAAGGTGGAGGCGGCCAGGCGCTACGGCGGGGCCGCGGCGGTCCTGAGCCACCGGACGGCCGCCGAGCACTGGGGCATGGTGCCGCCGTCGGACGGGCCGGTGCACATCACGCTCCCGTACGGCGCCTCCGCTGTGTCGCAGCCGCCGCTCGTGATCGTCCACCGGTCACGCGCGTTCGCCCACATCGTCGTCGCGCAGGATCCTCCGCTGACGAGCCGGGCCGACACCGTGCTCGACATGTCGGTGGCCGAGCCGGACGTGCGGGCGGCGCAGCGGATGCTCACGAGCCTGCTGGTGACCGGTCGCGTGCGGCCCGTCGAGGTCGAGCAGCGCATCGTCGAACGTCCGCCGCCGCGGTACGGCCGGGCGCTCACCCGGTCCGTCGCGCTCGTCCGGCACGGGGTCCAGTCCGTGCTGGAGGAGTGCTACGCGGTCGACGTCGAGGCCGCGCACGGCCTACCGGACGGTCGACGGCAGGGTGCGGTCCACGTCGACGGCGTCACGCTGTTCGAGGACGTCATGTACGACGTCGGCGCCGGTCTCACCGTCCGACTGGACGGCCGCACCCACCTGCTGCACAGCGTGGCGTGGCGCGACCGCCGCCGCGACAACGCGGCCGAGCTGGCAGGTCGGGCCCGGCTCACCTTCGGGTGGCGGGACGTCAGCGCCGACCCGTGCGGCGTGGCCGGCGAGGTCGTCACGGTGCTGAGCCGCGGAGGCTGGGCGGGGGAGCCGGTGCGGTGCGCCCGCTGCCCGTGAGTGGATACGAGTGCTCCAGCACTCGTATCCACTCACGGGTCACGCCCGGGACTGGCCGCCCGACGCCACCGGCGGCAGCACCAGCACCCGGTCGTCCGACGGCACCGGCACCCCACCGTCCTTGTTCACCGTGCCCAGCCAGATCAGGCCGTCCGGGCCCAGCGAGGCGGCGGAGAGCCGGCCGTAGACGCCGGGGAGCTGGATCTCGGTCGCCGTGAAGGCCGTGGTCAGCGGGTCGGTGCGCAGCACGAACAGTGCGCCGGCCCCGCTCTGCGCCACGGCCACGACGTCCTGCTGGGCGACGCAGCCGGCCACCCCGGGCCGCTCCGGCCAGCTCCACGCCGCCGGGCCCAGTGCACCCGGCACCACCAGGTGCAGCACGTCCTGCCCGCCGCGGCGATCGGTGACCCACGCCGCCGTGGTGGCGGCGTTGACGCAGACGCCGCCGGGCGCGACCAGCCCGGAGCTGAGCACCGGGGAGGCGGCGTCGGGGTTGCCGGTGGCGGGGCGGCCGAAGGCGTCGACGCGCAGCAGCTTGCCCGCCAGCGACGCCGGATCGGCGCCGCCCGCGTCGCCGGTGGCCACGAGCAGCGACCCGTCGACGTCGACGCCCAGCGCCCCGCCGTTGTTGACCGGCCCCCGCGGGATGCCGGTGAGCACGGCCTCCGGCGGCTCGCCCTCCGCGATCCGCACGACCCGGTTGTCCTCGGGCGTCGTCGCGTAGGCGTAGAGCAGGCGGTCCTCGGCGTAGGACGATGAGAGGACGAGCCCGGTCAGGCCGCCGCCCCCCGACGCGTCGACGTCGACGGTCGCCACCAGCTGCGGCTCGACGTCCCGCGCCACCCGCAGCACCCGGCCGGTGCGGCGCTCGGCGACCAGCGCGGTGACGCCGTCGGGCAGCACGGCGATCGCGCCGACGGGGTCGAGGCAGGTGGCGATCACGGCCGGGTCAGGGTCGTCGCACGGCTCGGGCTCGGGCGGCGTGCCGCCCTGCGGCGCCGGCTCGCCGGTCGGCGGCGCGGTCGGCTCCACCGACTCGGGCACGCGCGGGATCCCGCCCAGCTCGCCCGCGCCCTCGATCTGCTCCTGCCACTCGCGGGGACCGTTGTCCGGGAACGTGGCGCAGCCGACCAGGCCGACGGCGAGCAGCGCCGCAGCCAGTGCGCGCGGCACCCGTCCCCTCACGCGCGCCAGGTTAGGCCGGGCCGGGTGAGCGGGCCGTGAGTACCGTCCCGGGCATGGCCGACACGATCACCGTCCTGGTCCCGCACGCCCAGGGGACCGAGCAGCTCGAGGGGGTCACCGCCGTCGTCTACGACCCCGACGGCGAGCTCCCCGAGGAGGCCGCGCACGCGCAGGTCCTCGTGCCGCCGTTCCTGGCGACCGGGGAGGCCGTCGCGCTCACCGAGAAGCTCCCGCGGCTGGAGCTGGTGCAGCTGCTCACCGCGGGCGCCGAGGCGTGGGTCGGGAAGCTGCCCGAGGGCGTCATGCTCTCCGACTGCCGCGGCGCGCACGGCGGCGCCACCGCGGAGTGGGTCGTGGCCGCGCTCCTCGCGGTCTACCGGCACCTGCCGCAGTTCGTCCGCGCGCAGGACGAGGCCCGCTGGGACTACCACCAGACCGAGGAGATGGACGGGAAGCGCGTGCTGATCGTCGGCGCGGGGGACGTCGCGGAGAACACCGTGCGACGCCTGACGCCCTTCGGGGTGACGACGACGCTCGTCGGCCGCCGCGCCCGCGACGGCGTCCACGGCATCGACGAGGTACGCGACCTGCTGCCCGACCACGACGCCTGCGTCGTCATCGTCCCGCTCACCGACGACACCCGCGGCCTGATCGACGCCGGGTTCCTCGCCGCGATGCCGGACGGGTCGGTGCTGGTCAACGCCGCGCGCGGCCCCGTCGCCGACACCGACGCGCTCACCGCCGAGCTGGTGTCGGGGCGCCTGCGCGCCGCGGTCGACGTCACCGAGCCCGAGCCGCTGCCCGCCGACCACCCGCTCTGGTCGGCACCCGGCCTCCTCCTCACGCCGCACGTCGGCGGCAGCGTCCCGGGTGGCCTGCGGCGCGCGTACGGCGTGGCCGCGGAGCAGATCGCGGCGTTCGCGCGGGGGGAGCAGCCGCCGAACCTCGTGGAGGGCGGGTACTAGCGGTTCGCCAGCCCGTCGAGCCGGAGCCTGTCGGACTCGTCGCGGTGCGCGCCCGTCGTCCCGACGTGCTTGTCGCTGATCCCCGCCCCGTTCTTGATCACGTGGATGAGGGCCATGGCGTGGCCGCGGCCGAGGTCGAAGTCGGTCTTCAGCCACTCGACCATCACGCCGGCCTTCGTGTCGGGGCCGTAGCCGCGCTCGTGGGCGAGCGCCACCAGGTCGGCCGGGATGCGGCCGGTCTTCTTCTCGATGGTGTCGAGGTAGGCCTGGAAGGACATCGCGTTCTCCGTTCGTCGTGCCGTGCTGTCATCGGGGGAGACGACGGCCGATCACCGGACTCATCGGTCCCCGCCCACTAGTCTCGCGGACATGAGCGACCAGCCGACCTCGGTGTTCACTCCCGGCAACTTCGGTGAGGCCGAGCCGACGAAGACCCGCCCGACGCGCCGCCCGCTGGAGTGGAACGCCGGCACCGACGCCGGCCTGCTGCTGCTGCGGTTCGCGATCGGCGGGACGTTCGTCGCCCACGGCATGCAGAAGGTGTTCGGGCTGTGGGGCGGCCCGGGGATCGGCGGGTTCGCCCGGGAGCTCGACGGGTTCGGGTTCCGCGAGACCCTCGCGCTCTCGTGGGCCACCGGCATCACCGAGCTCGTGGCGGGTGCGTTCGTCGTGCTCGGCGTCGGCACGCCGCTCGCGGCCGCGGGGCTGGTCGCGATCATGCTCAACGTGGTGCTGCTCAAGCTCGGCGCCGGTGGCGGCTTCTTCGCGACCGACCCGCGCGGCGTCGAGCTCGAGGCGGTGCTCGGCCTCGGGGCCGCGGCGCTGGTGCTCACCGGCGCCGGGCACGTCGCGCTGGAGCGGGGGCGCACCTGGAACCGCCGCCCCGCCCCGTGGGGCGTGCTCGCGATGATCATCGGTGTGGCCGCGGGCCTGCTCGTCTTCTTCCTGCTGCGCAGCCCGGTGCCGGTCGGCCCGTGACGGCCCCGCCCGACGCCGCGTGGCTGCCCGCGGCGGGCCGGGCGCTCGGTGGAACGGCCGTGGTCGTCGCGCGGACGCCGCTGGCAGGCGGGTACGTCGCGGCGAGCGTCGAGCGGGTCGACCTCGACGTCGCCGGCCGCACCGTGCCCGTCGTCCTGAAGGCGGCGTCGCCGGTGGAGGTGGCGGCGATGCGCGCGGTGGCCGTCGTGCGTCCGGTCGCCCCCGGCCCCGGTCTGCTCGCCGCCGGTGACGGGTGGATCGTCGTGCCCTTCGTCGACGGGACGCCGCCCGCCGACGGGGAGCCCGTGCCGGACGCGGCGTGGGAGGCGCTGGCCCGGGTGCACGCGCACTGGTGGCGCCGGCGCCCCCGCGGGATCCCGCTGGTCGACGCCGCGCACTGGCGCGCGCTGTGCGACCGCACGCTGGTGGCCGTTCGCGGTGCCGCCGCGCGCACCGGTGACCCCGCGTTCACCGAGGTGGCCGACGCGCTGGCCGCGTGGCGCACCGACCCGCGGATCGACGCCGCGCTCGCCGGCCTGCCCCGCACGCTCGTGCACGGCGACGCCCACCGCGGCAACCTCCTCGGCGGCGCGCTGATCGACTGGGGGAACGCGCGCGTCGCGCCGGCGGGCGTCGACGTCCTCACCCTGGCCGGCGTGCCCGGTGCGACGGCCCCGCGGGCGTACACCGCACTGTTCGACGCCCTGCGCCCGGGAGCCCAGCCACCGGGCGTCGCGGAGGTGGAGCGGGCGTGGGCCGAGGTGCACGTCCACGTCCACTACCTCGGCTTCGCCGCCGACCACCTCGGCGCGGAGCGGGTGGGCGAGATGGCGGCGGTCGCGGAGCGCGGGCTCCGCACCCTCGGCCCCCTGCTCGCGACCTGACCCCGACTCGCGCGCAACGAGACCCCGACTCGCGCGCAACGAGACCCCGACTCGCGGGCTTCGACGGGCAACCCCGCGAGTCGGGGTCTCGTGGCGATCGTGTCGCGCCGGGGGCGCGGCCTACACCGTCCGGCGCACCGCTCCGGTGTGCGCGCTGGTGGCCAGCGCCGCGTACGCGCGCAGCGCCTTCGACACCACCCGCTCGCGGTCGCGCGGCTGCCACGGGCGCTCGGAGGCGTCCATCTTCTGGCGCCGCTCGGCCAGCACGTCGTCGGGCACGTCGACCGACAGCGTCCGGGACCGGACGTCGATGAGCACGGTGTCGCCGTCCTCGATCAGCCCGATCACGCCGCCGTCGGCCGCCTCGGGGGAGATGTGCCCGACCGAGATGCCGCTCGACCCGCCGGAGAACCGGCCGTCGGTGATCAGCGCGCACTTCGCGCCCAGGCCCGAGCCCTTGAGGAACGCCGTCGGGTGCAGCATCTCCTGCATCCCGGGCCCGCCGGCCGGGCCCTCGTAGCGGACCACCAGGACGTCGCCGGGCTGGATCTGCTTGGTGAGGATGACCGACACGGCCTCTTCCTGGCTCTCGACGACGCGCGCCGGGCCGGAGAAGTTCCACAGCTCCTCGGGAATGCCCGCGGTCTTGATGATCGCGCCCTCGGGGGCGATGTTGCCGCGGAGCACCGCGAGGCCGCCCTCGGTGGTGTAGGCGTGCTCGAGGTCGCGGATGCAGCCGCCCGCGGCGTCGGTGTCGAGCGAGGACCACCGGTTCGACGTGGAGAACGCCTGCGTCGTGCGCACCCCGCCGGGCGCGGCGTGGAACAGCTCGACCGCCTCCGCCGACGGCGACTCCGCCCGCACGTCCCAGGTGCCGAGCCACTGCTCGACCGACGGGGAGTGGACGGTGTGGACGTCGGTGCGCAGCAGCCCCGCGCGCCACAGCTCGCCCAGGATCGCGGGGATGCCACCGGCGCGGTGGACGTCCTCCATGTGGTAGTCCGAGCTGGGGGAGACCTTCGACAGCGTCGGCACGCGCTTGGACACGGCGTCGATGGCGGCGAGGTCGAAGTCGATCTCTCCCTCCTGCGCCGCGGCCAGGATGTGCAGGACGGTGTTGGTGGAGCCGCCCATGGCGACGTCGAGCGCCATCGCGTTCTCGAAGGCCGCGCGGGTGGCGATGCTGCGCGGCAGCGCGGACGCGTCGTCGTCGCGGTACCAGCGCGTGGCCAGGTCCATGACGGTGCGCCCGGCGTTCAGGAAGAGCTCGCGACGCGCGCTGTGCGTGGCCAGCGTGGAACCGTTGCCGGGCAGCGCGAGCCCGAGGGCCTCGGTGAGGCAGTTCATCGAGTTGGCGGTGAACATGCCCGAGCAGGAGCCGCAGGTCGGGCACGCCGAGCGCTCGACCTCGGTGAGCCCCTCGTCGTCGACCTCCGACGACGCCGACGCCGAGATCGCCGTGATCAGGTCGGTCGGCGCCTGCGCGACGCCCCCGACGACGACGGCCTTGCCGGCCTCCATCGGCCCGCCGGACACGAACACGGTGGGGATGTTGAGGCGCATCGCGGCGTTGAGCATGCCGGGCGTGATCTTGTCGCAGTTGGAGATGCAGACGAGCGCGTCGGCGGCGTGACCGTTGACCATGTACTCGACGGCGTCGGCGATCACCTCGCGCGAGGGCAGCGAGTAGAGCATCCCGCCGTGGCCCATCGCGATGCCGTCGTCGACGGCGATGGTGTGGAACTCCCGCGGGACGCCCCCGGCCTCGGTGATCGCGCCCGCGACGAGGTCGCCCATGTCCTTGAGGTGCACGTGACCGGGCACGAACTGCGTGTAGGAGTTGGCGATCGCGACGATCGGCTTGCCGAAGTCGCCGTCGGTCATGCCGGTGGCGCGCCAGAGCGAACGCGCTCCGGCGGCGTTGCGGCCGTGGGTGGTGACGCGGGAACGCAGTGCCGGCACTTCAGTCTCCAGCCGGGTCGGGCAGCCGGCCGCCGGAGGCGGCGGCGAGCTGGGGCAGGTCACGGACGCCGACGGCGGGGAGCGGTAGCTCGGCACCGTCGTTCAGCACCGCGCGGACCCGGCCCGTACCGGCCAGGCGCAGCGAGCTGATCTCCGACCACGGTACGCGCCTGCGCCGCAGGACAGAACGGATGGTGACGGCGTCGGCGTCGACCGTCGTGCGGGTGCGGACGACCCACACCGCGAACCCGATCGGCAGCAGGTAGAGCAGCCACAGGTACGGCGCGCCGAACGCCACGGGGGTGGCGCAGAGCGCGACGACGGTCGCGACGAGCAGCTGCAGGCGGGACGGTTGGAAGACGACGGCGGGCACTCCGCCATGCTGCCACCCGGTCCTGTCGGCTGCGTCTCACCATGCGGGCCCGGCGTCCCACGCAGTTGACGCCCACCGGCAGCGCCGTGCTAGCGTCGCCGCCATGTCCGACTCCCGGGTCCTCGTAATCGCCAGGCGCGTCCACGCCTGAGCGGGTTCTCGGTCGTCGACGCGCCACCCTCGTTCCGCCGTAGCCGGCGGTCGGGGGTTTTTTCATGCCCATTCCCACCATCAGCGAGGCAGAGCAGCCGATGACCACCGCCACGCCCCGATCCGGACCGAAACCGGCGCCGCCGCCCGGCCGCCCCGGCCAGGCTCCGCAGGCCGTCCCCGGCCCCCGGGCCGAGTCCCCGCGCTTCGACGCGGTGCCGATGACCGGCGCGCAGTCCCTCGTGCGCTCACTCGAGGAGATCGGCTGCGAGGTGGTGTTCGGGATCCCCGGCGGCACGATCCTCCCGGCGTACGACCCCCTGCTCGACTCCACCCGGGTGCGCCACGTCCTCGTCCGCCACGAGCAGGGCGGGGGCCACGCGGCCACCGGGTACGCGCAGGCCACGGGCAAGGTCGGCGTCTGCATGGCGACCTCCGGTCCGGGCGCGACGAACCTCGTCACCCCGATCGCCGACGCCCACATGGACTCGATCCCGCTGGTCGCGATCACCGGGCAGCAGTCCCGGGCGCTGATCGGCACGGACGCGTTCCAGGAGGCCGACATCACCGGCATCACGATGCCGGTCACCAAGCACAATATGCTGGTCACCGACGCCAAGGACATCCCGCGCGCGATCACCGAGGCGTTCCACCTCGCCAGCACCGGCCGTCCGGGACCCGTCCTCGTCGACATCCCCAAGGACGTCCTGCAGGAGCAGACGACGTTCACCTGGCCCGCCGAGATGGAGCTGCCCGGCTACCGGCCGACGACCCGGCCGCACGGCAAGCAGATCCGCGAGGCCGCGAAGCTGATCAACTCGGCGGCGCAGCCGGTCTTCTACGTCGGCGGCGGCGTCCTCAAGGCGCGTGCCTGGGACGAGCTCAAGGAGCTCGTCGAGCTCACCGGGATCCCGGTCGTCACCACGCTGATGGCGCGGGGCGCCTTCCCCGACAGTCACCCGCAGCACGTCGGCATGCCGGGCATGCACGGCACCGTCGCCGCCGTCGCCGCGATGCAGAAGGCCGACCTGCTGATCGCGCTCGGCTCGCGCTTCGACGACCGCGTCACGGGCGTGCTGTCGAGCTTCGCCCCGCACGCGCAGATCGTCCACGCCGACATCGACCCGGCCGAGATCTCCAAGAACCGCCGCGCGGACGTCCCGATCGTGGGCGACTGCAAGGAGGTCATCACCGACCTGATCGAGGCCGTCACGGCCGAGCGCGCGGCGACCGACCCCGCCGACCTCACGGCCTGGTGGGGGCAGCTCGACGAGCTGCGGCAGCGCTTCCCGCTCGGCTACACCTGGCCCGCCGACGGCTCGCTGTCGCCGGAGTACGTCATCGAGCGGATCGGGCAGATCGCCGGCCCGGACGCGGTCTACGCCGCGGGTGTCGGCCAGCACCAGATGTGGGCCGCGCAGTTCATCAAGTACGAGAAGCCGCGCTCGTGGCTGAACTCCGGCGGCCTGGGCACGATGGGCTTCGCCGTGCCGGCCGCGATGGGCGCGAAGATGGCCCGTCCCGACGACGTCGTGTGGTGCATCGACGGCGACGGCTGCTTCCAGATGACCAACCAGGAGCTCGCGACCTGCGCGATCGAGGGCATCCCGATCAAGGTCGCCGTCATCAACAACGGCAACCTCGGCATGGTCCGGCAGTGGCAGAACCTGTTCTACAAGGAGCGCTACTCCAACACCGACCTCGGCACGCACAAGCACCGCATCCCCGACTTCCTGCTGCTCGCCGAGGCCATGGGCTGCGTCGGGCTGCGCGCGGAGTCGAAGGAGGACGTCGACCGCGTGATCCACGAGGCCATGGCGATCAACGACCGCCCGGTCGTCATCGACTTCGTGGTCGGCGCCGACGCGCAGGTGTGGCCCATGGTCGCCGCCGGCACCGGCAACGACGAGATCATGGCCGCGCGCAACATCCGCCCGCTGTTCGACGGCGACGAGCTCGTCGCCGACACCGGGACGATCGCCGCGGTCACCGCCGAGGCCCAGCAGGACCAGGCAGCGAACGACCGGGACGAGTCATGATCGAGCGGCACACCCTGTCCGTCCTCGTCGAGGACAAGCCCGGCGTGCTCGCGCGCGTCTCGGGCCTGTTCTCCCGGCGCGGCTTCAACATCGTCTCCCTGGCCGTCGGCCCGACCGAGCAGGCGGGCGTCTCCCGCATGACGATCGTCGTGGCCGTCGACGACCTGCCGCTCGAGCAGGTCACCAAGCAGCTCAACAAGCTGGTGCACGTCATCAAGATCGTGGAGCTGGAGCCGGCCGCGTCGGTGCAGCGGGAGCTGCTGCTGGTGAAGGTCCGCGCCGATCCCGCGGTGCGGAGCCAGGTCCTGGAGATCGTCGACCTGTTCCGCGCGCACGCCGTCGACGTCACGCCGGAGGCCCTGACCGTCGAGGCCACCGGCACGGCCGAGAAGATCGCGGCGCTGCTCAAGAACCTGGAGCCCTACGGGATCCGGGAGATGGTGCAGTCCGGCACGATCGCCGTCGGCCGCGGGCCGCGCTCGATCACCGCCACCGCCGTGCGCTGACGCGCCCGTGCGCGGCGACCGTCGCCCTGGCCACGGTTGCCGCTCACGACCCCCCCAGACATCCAACCGAGAGGACACCTCCACCCGTCATGAGCGTGAACATCTACTACGACGCCGACGCCGATCTGTCGATCATCCAGGGCCGCAAGGTCGCCGTGATCGGCTACGGCTCCCAGGGCCACGCCCACTCGCTCTCGCTGCGGGACTCCGGCGTCGACGTGCGCATCGGCCTGCCCGAGGGCTCCAAGAGCCGCGCCAAGGCCGCCGACGAGGGGCTGACGGTGGGCACGCCCGCCGAGGTCTCCGCCTGGGCCGACCTGATCATGATCCTGGCGCCGGACACCAAGCAGCGCTTCATCTACGCCGACGACATCGCCCCGAACCTCAAGGCCGGCGACGCGATCTTCTTCGGGCACGGCTTCAACATCCGGTTCGACCTGATCAAGCCCCCGGCTGACGTCGACGTCGCCATGGTCGCCCCCAAGGGCCCCGGCCACCTCGTGCGCCGCCAGTTCGTCGACGGCAAGGGCGTGCCCGCGCTCATCGCGGTGGAGCAGGACGCCACCGGCGGCGCGAAGGCCCTCGCCCTCTCCTACGCGGCCGCCATCGGCGGCGCCCGCGCTGGCGTCATCGAGACGACCTTCACCGAGGAGACCGAGACCGACCTGTTCGGCGAGCAGGCCGTGCTCTGCGGCGGTGCCGCGGCGCTGGTCCAGACCGGGTTCGAGGTGCTCACCGAGGCCGGCTACGCCCCGGAGATCGCCTACTTCGAGTGCCTGCACGAGCTCAAGCTGATCGTCGACCTCATGTACGAGGGCGGCATCGCCAACGAGCGCTTCTCCATCTCCGACACCGCCGAGTACGGCGACCTCACCCGCGGTCCGCGCGTCGTCAACGCGCAGACCAAGGAGGAGATGAAGAAGATCCTGGGCGAGATCCAGGACGGCACGTTCGCGCGCGAGTGGGTGGCCGAGGACGAGGCCGGGCGCCCGAACTTCACCAAGCTCCAGCAGGAGGGTGCGGCGCACCCGATCGAGGAGGTCGGCGAGAAGCTGCGCGGCCTGATGAGCTGGGTGGGCAGCAAGGCGACCTGATCGTCGCTGCTCGTTCCTCGCGTTGCAGGAAAGCCACTTTCCCGCCATCCGGTGGCAGGAAAGTGGCTTTCCTGACGTCGGGGTGTGTCGCCCACCGCGCCCACGGCCCTCCCGCGGACCCTAGGATCAGCGGGTACCACCCCTCCGATCCGGGAGCCCTGCACCGCCGTGAGCAACGCCGCCACCCGCCCCGTCGTCCTGCTCGCCGAGAAGCTCGCCCCGTCCGCGGTCGCGCTGCTGGGCGACGACGTCGACATCCGTCACGTGGACGGCACCGACCGCCCCGCGCTGCTCGCCGCCATCGCGGGAGCCGATGCGCTGCTGGTGCGCTCGGCCACCCAGGTCGACGCCGAGCTGCTCGCCGCGGCGCCCCGGCTCAAGGTCGTCGCGCGGGCGGGGGTGGGCCTGGACAACGTCGACGTCCCGGCGGCCACGCATCGCGGGGTGATGGTCGTCAACGCGCCGACCTCCAACATCGTCTCCGCCGCCGAGCACGCCGTCGCGCTGCTGCTCGCCGCCGCGCGCCGCATCCCGGCCGCCGACGCCAGCCTGCGCGCCGGCAGGTGGGCCCGCAGCTCGCTGACCGGCGTCGAGATCAACGGCAAGATCGCCGGCATCGTCGGGCTGGGCAAGATCGGCCAGCTCGTCGCGCAGCGCCTCGCGGCGTTCGGCGTCGAGCTCATCGCCTACGACCCCTACGTCGCCCCGGCCCGCGCCGCGCAGCTCGGCATCGAGCTCGTCCCGCTCGACGAGCTGCTGCGCCGCGCCGAGCTGATCTCGATCCACCTGCCCAAGACCCCGGAGACGCTCGGGCTCATCGGCAAGGACCAGCTGGCGCTGACGAAGCCGGGCGTGATCATCGTCAACGCGGCCCGCGGTGGCCTGGTCGACGAGGACGCGCTCGCCGAGGCGGTGCGCTCGGGCCACGTCGGCGGTGCCGGGATCGACGTCTACGTCAGCGAGCCGACCACGTCGAGCCCGCTGTTCGAGATCCCGCAGATCGTCGTCACGCCGCACCTGGGCGCGTCCACCGACGAGGCGCAGGACCGCGCGGGCACCGACGTCGCGCGGTCGGTGCAGCTCGCGCTGGCCGGCGAGTTCGTGCCGGACGCCGTCAACGTGCAGGTCGGCGGCGCCGTCGGCGAGGAGGTGCGCCCGTGGCTGCCGCTGACGCAGAAGCTGGGCACCGTGCTCTACGCGGTGGCCGGGCGCGTGCCGAGCACGATCACCGTCGACGTCTCCGGTGAGCTGGCGTCGGAGGACGTCTCGGTGCTGCAGCTCGCGGCGCTGCGCGGGGTGTTCACGCACGTCGTCGAGGACCAGGTCACGTTCGTCAACACGCCGGCGCTGGCCGCGGAGCGGGGCGTCGACGTCGAGCTGACCACCGCCCCGGAGAGCGAGAACTTCCGGTCGGTCGTGCAGCTGCGCGCGGCGATGCCCGACGGTGAGTCGATCACCGTGTCGGGCACGCTCACCGGGCGGTCGCAGGTGCAGAAGCTCGTCGAGGTCAACGGCCGGCACTTCGACCTGCGCGCCGAGGGCGAGGTGCTGCTCCTGGAGTACGCCGACCGCCCCGGCGTCATGGGCCGCGTCGGGTCGCTGCTGGGGGAGGCCGCGGTCAACATCGAGGCCGCGCAGATCAGCCAGACCACCGACGGCGAGGACGCGATCATGCTGCTGCGCGTCGACCGTCCCGTCGACCCGGGCGTGCTCGAGCCGATCGGCGCCTCGGTCGGGGCGCGCATCACCCGGCTGATCTCCTTCGACGACTGATCCCTCCCGAGGCGCGGCCTTCGGGCGGGCGCCCGAATGGCCCGCTCGGGGGCGTGTCGCGGGCCGGTCGGGCCCGTTCCGGCGTGGTTTCACCCGGGCGAGTGACCCCGTACGGGTGAGGCGCGGCGATCCGCCCCGGTAGCGGCCGGTAACGTGCCCAGCGGCCCGCCGGTAATCGGAGGCACGCGCGGGTCCAGCCACGAGAGGAACACCAGTCATGCGCCTTGCGGTCATTCCCGGCGACGGCATCGGGCCGGAGGTCATCGAGGAGGCGCTGAAGGTTCTCGAGGAGGTCGCACCCGGCGCGGAGACGACCACCTACGACCTCGGCGCGGCGCGCTGGCACTCCACGGGCGAGCTCCTGCCGGAGTCGGTGCTGACCGAGCTCCAGCAGCACGACGCGATCCTGCTCGGCGCGGTCGGCGACCCGTCGGTCCCCAGCGGCATCCTCGAGCGCGGCCTGCTGCTGCGCCTGCGCTTCGAGCTCGACCACCACGTCAACCTGCGCCCCGCCCGCCTGTACCCGGGCGTCCGAGGGCCGCTGGCCGGCAACGCCGAGATCGACATGGTCGTCGTGCGCGAGGGCACCGAGGGCCCCTACGTCGGCACCGGCGGCCTGCTGCGCAAGGACACCCCTCAGGAGATCGCCACCGAGGTGTCGACGAACACCGCGTTCGGCGTCGAGCGGGTCGTGCGCGACGCGTTCACCCGGGCCGAGCGCCGCCCCCGCAAGCACCTGACGCTGGTGCACAAGACGAACGTCCTCACCTACTCCGGGCGGCTGTGGTCACGGCTCGTCGAGGAGGTGTCGCTGGAGCACCCCGACGTCTCGGTCGCCTACCAGCACATCGACGCCACGACCATCCACATGGTCACCGACCCGGCGCGGTTCGACGTGATCGTCACCGACAACCTGTTCGGCGACATCCTCACCGACCTCGCCGCCGCCGTCACCGGGGGCATCGGGCTCGCCGCCAGCGGCAACCTCGACGTCAGCCGCAAGAACCCCAGCATGTTCGAGCCGGTGCACGGCAGCGCGCCCGACATCGCCGGACAGGGCATCGCCGACCCCACCGCCGCGGTGCTCTCGGTCGCCCTGCTGCTCGACCACCTCGGCAACGTCGAGGAGGCCCGGCGGATCGAGGCCGCGGTGGCCTTCGACCTGGCCACCCGCGACCACTCCGCCACCGGCCACACCCGCAGCATCGGCGATCGGCTCGCGGCGCTGGTGAGCAGCCACGCCGGGGTGCCGAGCAGCTGACGCCCGCGGCGCCGCTCCGCCGCTCCGCCCGCCGACTTGCAGGAAAGCCACGTTCACGCAATCTCGCTGCGTGAACGTGGCTTTCCTGCAATCGCGAGTGCGGGAAGAGGCGGTCAGGCCTCGTTCGCCGGCCCCGTCAGCAGGGTCACCCCGGCCCCCGCGAAGTTGGGCAGGTCCGCCACCGCCGCCTGTCCCTGCTCGCCGCCCATGCCCGCCCCGAACGACGCCTCGTCGGCGAAGTCGAGCACCGCGACCAGGTAGTACGGGGGCTTGTCGCCCTCGGGACCGGGGCCGGGGTGGCTGATCGTGTAGCGGAGGATGCCGGGGATCTTCTTGGCGATCTCCGCGTGCACCTCGGTGTAGTGCTTGTCGAACGCCGCCGGGTCCTCGGGGTGGTTGTAGAGGGCGGTGAGCTGGTACAAGGCGACTCCTCGCGGACGCGTGCCCTCGCGCGTCGGTGCGCGGGACTCCGTGCGCCACCCTGCTGGATCACGCCACGGCCCGCCTACACCCGTCCCAGCATGTGGACCCCGCGTGTGACACGGCGGGACGCCGCGTGCCATGCTCGCCGACGTGCACAGCACCGTGATCATTATCGGCAGGCGCGTCGGCTAGCAGTACCCGGCCGACGCGCAGACCTCTCGCATCCCGCGAGGGGTCTTTTTTGTTGCCCACGGAGCCCCAGGAGAACCCCGATGTCCCGCACCGAGCCCACGGCCACGCCGCTCGGCGACGCCTTCCACGTCTACGACACGACGCTGCGCGACGGCGCCCAGCGCGAGGGGATCTCCTACTCGGTGGCCGACAAGCTGGCCGTCGCCCGCCACCTCGACGCCCTGGGCGTCGGCTACGTCGAGGGCGGCTGGCCCGGCGCGCTGCCGAAGGACACCGAGTTCTTCGCCCGCGCCGCGGCGGGGGAGCTGGACCTGCGCCACGCCGCGCTGGTGGCGTTCGGCGCGACCCGGCGCCCCGGCACGACGGCGGCGAACGACCCGCAGGTCCGCGCGCTGCTCGACAGCCAGGCGCCCGTCGTCACGCTGGTGGCCAAGTCCGACCGCCGCCACGTCGAGCGCGCGCTGCGCACCGACGCGGCCGAGAACTGCGCGATGGTCGCCGACACGGTGGCGTTCCTCGTCGGGGAGGGCCGGCGCGTGTTCCTCGACGCCGAGCACTTCTTCGACGGCTACGCCTTCGACCCCGACACCGCGCTGCGCGTGCTCGACGCGGCGGTCACGGCCGGCGCGGACGTCGCGGTGCTGTGCGACACGAACGGCGGCATGCTCCCCCTGGGCATCGCCGAGGTGGTCACCGAGGTCGCCGGGCGCACCGGCTTCCGCCTCGGGATCCACTGCCAGGACGACACCGGCTGCGCGGTCGCGAACAGCGTCGCGGCCGTGCAGGCCGGTGCCACGCACGTCCAGTGCACGGCGAACGGCTACGGGGAGCGGGCCGGCAACGCCGACCTGTTCGCCGTGGTCGGGAACCTGGTGACCAAGCTGGGGATGCCCGTCCTACCGGACGGAGCCCTGGCGGAGATGACCCGCACCTCGCACACGTTGGCGGAGATCGCCAACATCGCTCCCGACACCCACCAGGCCTATGTCGGGACGTCAGCGTTCGCCCACAAGGCGGGCCTGCACGCGAGTGCGATCAAGGTGGACCCGGAGCTGTACAACCACATGAACCCCGTGGACGTCGGCAACGGGCAGCGGATCCTCGTCACCGAGATGGCCGGCCGGGCCAGCGTCGAGCTCAAGAGCGAGGAGCTCGGCGTCGACCTGGCCGGCCGTCCGGACGCCGTGTCGTCGGTCGTGGCGACGGTCAAGGAGCGCGAGGCGCAGGGCTGGTCGTTCGAGGCGGCCGACGCCTCGCTCGAGCTGCTCATGCGCACCGCGCGCGGCGACGCGGGCACCGCGCCGTTCGACCTGGAGTCCTACCGCGTCATCACCGAGCGGCGCGCCGACGGCGAGATCGTGGCCGAGGCGACCGTCAAGATCCTCGTCGACGGGGAGCGCCTCATCGCCACGCGCGAGGGCAACGGCCCCGTCAACGCCCTCGACGCCGCCCTGCGCGGCGCGCTCGCCCCGTCCTGCCCGTGGCTCGCCGACGTCGACCTCACCGACTACAAGGTCCGCATCCTCACCCGCGGCACCGGCGCCGTGACGCGCGTGCTGATCGAGTCGTCGGACAAGGCGGGGGAGTGGACGACGGTCGGCGTGCACGGCAACGTCGTCGAGGCGTCCTGGCTGGCGCTGGTCGACGCCCTCGCCTACGCCGCGCTGCGGGCGCCAGGAGCGGTCACGGCAGGCTGACGCCCCGCTCGAACCCGCGGCGCAGCACCATGATCGTGCGGGTCCGCACCACCCCCTCGACCTGGTAGAGCATCCGCAGCACCTCCTCCAGCTCGTCGGGGCCGGCCGCGCGGACCTTGAGCAGGAAGTTGCTGTTGCCGGCCACCGAGTGCGCCTCCTCGACGCGGCGGTCGGCCTCGGCCGCGGCGAACACGTGGTCGCGCGCCCAGCCCTCGGTGTCCAGCAGCACGAAGGCGAGCACGTCGACGCCGAGCGCGTCGGGATCGACCTCCACCGTCGTGCGCCGCACCACCCCCGACGCCCGCAGCCGGCGCACCCGCTCGTGCACCGCGGCGGGGGAGAGCGAGACGTCGCGGCCGAGCTGGGCGTAGGTGCGGTCGGCGTCGTCGAGGAGGAGACCGACGATCCTCCGGTCGATCTGGTCCATGCCGCCATCCTGACAGCCCTTCGGCCGAACAGTCTTCGCCATGGTCCTGGAGCACTGGAAACGGCGTCACGACCGAAGCATCTTCGGTGCATGGCCCGTCACCTCCCCGTCCTGACCGCGGGCGTCGTCGCGGTCGGGGCGCAGTCCTTCCTGCTCGCCCCGCTGCTGCCCGACCTCGCCGCCTCCCTGTCCGCCACCCCCACCGAGATCGGCCGCGCGCTCGCCGCGTACGGCGTCGGCGTCGTCGCGGTGGCCGTGCTGCTGGGCTCGCGCCTCGACCGCGTCCCGCGGGCCACCGCGCTGACCGCCGGCGCGCTCGCGCTCGCCCTGAGCTCCGCGGTCTCCGCGCTGGCGCCCAACTGGGAGGTGCTCGCGGGCGCGCAGGTGCTCGCCGGCGCCGCCGCGGGCGTGGTGCTGCCCGCGACCTACGCCCTCGCCGCCGAGCTCGCCGCGCCCGGTGACGGCGCGCGGGCCACCGGGCGGGTCCTGACGGGCTGGTCGATCGCGCTCGTCGCCGGGGTCCCGGTGTCGACGGTGCTGGCCGACGCCGTCGGCTGGCGCGGGGTGCTCGGCGCGCTGGCCGTGCTCGCCGCCGCCCAGGCCGTGCTGGTCCGGACGCTGCCCGCGACGCCGGTGCCGACGGCGCCGCGACCGCGTCTCTCCGCCGCGCTGCGGGTCCCCGGCGTCGTGCCGCTGCTCGTGACGACGCTCGCGTTCATGACCGCCTTCTACGCCGTGTTCGCGTTCGCCGGCGCCGAGATCCGCCTGCTGCACGGCGGCGGCGCGGCCGGGGCCGGGCTGCTCGCGCTCTCCTACGGCGTCGGGTTCGGCCTGGGCGCGGTCACCGACCGCTTCGCCGCCCGCACCGGCCTCGCCCCCGTCCTCGCCGGGCTCGTGCTGGTCTACCTGGCGCTCGGGGCGACGGTCGGCCTGCTGCCGGCGCTGCTCGCCGTGGCCGTCGCCTGGGGCGTGGTCAACCACGTCGTGCTGACGCTGGTGGTCAGCCGGCTCGCCGACGCCGCCCCGCACGCGCGCGGCGCGGTCCTGGCCCTCAACTCCGCCGCCACCTACGGCGGGGCCGCGGTCGCCGGGCTGCTCGCCGGACCGCTGTACGAGGCGGCCGGGCTGGGCTGGGTGGCGGTCGCCGCGGCCGTCGTCGTCGCGGTGGCGGTGCCGCTCGCCCGCAAACCGGTTGCCGTACCCGTCACCATCGCGGGGTGACCCCGATCCTCACGCGCATCGACGCGTTCTGCGACGCGGTGCCGCGCGCCCGCGCGACGGCGACCGACGACGGGCCGCTGCGGCTGTTCCTGCCCGACGGCCCCGGGCACCCGCTCTACGCCCGCCCGGTGCCCGGGGCGACGGTCACGGCCGCGGACGTCACGCGGGTCCGCGCCCGGCAGCGGGCCGCCGGGGTGCCGGAGGCGTTCGAGTGGGTGCACGCCGCCGCGCCGACCATGGACGCGGCCGTGCGCGAGGCCGGGCTGGCCGTGCACGTCTGCCCGCTGCTGGTGCTCGACGGTCCTGCCGTCGCTGCCGAGGGCGTGCGGCTGCTGGGCGCCGACGACCCCGACCTGGTCGACGCGCTGCACGCGGTCGCGCTCGTCGGCGCGGCCGCGTTCGGGGCGCCGGCCCCCGACGCTCCCGGTCCGGACGCCGTCGCCGCGGCCCGGGCGGGCCTGGCGAGCGGCCGGACCGCGATGGCCCTCGTCACGGGGCCGGACGGCCCGCTCGCCGCCGGTCAGGTGCAGCGGGCGGGGGACGTCGCCGAGCTCGTCGGCATCGGGACCGTCCCCGCGGCGCGGGGCCGGGGGCTCGGCGGCGCGGTCACCGCCGCGCTCGCCGGCGCCACCGACGCGGACCTCGTGTTCCTCGCCGCCGGGAGCGCCGACGCCACCCGCGTCTACGAGCGCGTCGGCTTCCGTCAGGTGGGGGAGTGCGGCGTCGCGGAGCCCGCCTGAGCAGCAGCGGCAGCCTCGACGGGCTGCGCCCCGGCAGGCTGCGTCTGGACCGGCTGCGGCGCCCGCCGCGCCCACTCCGGCGCGTGCTCGGGCAGCGGGCCGATCGCGACCAGCCGCGCCGGGATCCCCTGCAGCACCGGGAAGCGCTGCGACATCCGCATCGGGAACGGCAGGCTCTCGAGCGGCGCGGGCGCGAGGCCGCCGTCGTCGTCGGCCATCCCGATAGGCGTGACGGCCGCGTCGGCGGGGGCGGCCATGATCGTCGGGCCGAGCACCGCGCGGTGGGCGATCCGCTGCGCGCCCTGCACCAGCGCCGTCGGCAGCCAGCGCCGCCACTGCACGCGGCGCAGCACCGAGCGCGGCACGATCCCGCCGCTGCGCAGCGCGGGGGCCAGGATCCGGGCGGCGGCGACGGCGTCGGCCACGGCCAGGTTGATCCCGACGCCCCCGACCGGCGACATGGCGTGCGCGGCGTCGCCGATGAGCAGCAGGCCGTCGCGCTCCCAGCGCCGCAACCGCTCCAGCTTCACATCGAGCAGCTTGACGTCGTCCCACGACTCCAGCGCGCCCATCCGGTCCGCCATCCACGGCAGCAGCCCGGCGAACCGCTCGCGCATCAGCTCGATGCCGCCCGCCCGCAGCTCGGTGTCGCTGCCCTTGCGGATGAGGTAGCCGCACTGCCAGTAGTCGCCCCGGTCGATCATCACGCAGAAGTGGCCGGTGGAGAACCGCCCGACGCCGCCGACGGGGTCGCTCTCGCGGCGCGGCAGCCGGAACCACCAGACGTCCATCGGCACGCCGAACGTGCGCGGCCGCAGCCGGGCGGCGGCGCGCACCGCGGAGCCGCGGCCGTCGCAGGCGACGGTGAGGTCGGCGCGCAGCTCGTGCTCGCTGCCGTCGGTGCGGTCGACGTACCGGACGCCGATGACGCGGTCACCCTCGCGCAGCAGGTCGACGACCTCGGCGTTGCGCCGCAGCGTGAACGCCGGCTCCTCGGCGGCGGAGTCGGCCAGCATGTCGAGGAAGTCCCACTGCGGGACGAGCGCGATGTGCTTGTGCCGCCCCGGGAGCCGACGCATGTCGGACATCACGACGGTGCCCGAGTCGAGCTGGACGGTGACCCGCTCCAGGAGCCGGTGCGGGACGGCGGCGAACCGCTCACCGAGGCCGAGCTCGTCGAGCAGGTTCAGCGTGGAGGCGTGGACGGTGTCGCCGCGGAAGTCGCGCAGGAAGTCGGCGTGCTTCTCCAGGACCGTGACAGGGACGCCCGCGCGGGCCATCAGCAGCCCCAGCACCATCCCGGCCGGTCCACCACCGACGACGAGGCAGGTCGTGCGCTCGTTATTCGTCATGCGTTGAATTTAGCGCGGGTCCGCTAGCCTGGCAAGACCATGACTGCGTCCCAGAACTCACCGACTCGGCCGGTCCGCGTCCGCTTCTGCCCGTCCCCGACGGGCACTCCGCACGTCGGGCTCATCCGCACAGCCCTGTTCAACTGGGCCCACGCCCGGCACTCCGGCGGCGCGTTCGTGTTCCGCATCGAGGACACCGACGCCAGCCGCGACTCGGTCGAGTCCTACGAGGCCCTGCTCGACGCCCTGCGCTGGCTCGGCCTCGACTGGGACGAGGGCCCCGAGGTCGGCGGCCCGCACGGGCCGTACCGGCAGAGCGAGCGCGGCGACCTCTACGCCGACGCGCTGCGCCGCCTGATCGACGCGGGCGAGGTCTACGAGTCGTACTCGAAGGCCGACGAGATCGAGGCGCGGCACAAGGCCGCCGGGCGGGACCCGAAGCTCGGCTACGACAACGCCGACCGCGACCTCACCGACGCCCAGCGCGACGCCTACCGCGCCGAGGGCCGCGCGCCCGTCTACCGGCTGCGGATGCCCGACCGCGACATCACCTTCACCGACCTCGTCCGCGGCGACGTCACCTTCCGCGCCGGCACCGTCCCCGACTTCGTGCTCGCCCGCGGCGACGGCAGCCCGCTCTACCCGCTGACCAACCCGCTCGACGACGCGCTCATGGGCATCACCGACGTGCTGCGCGGCGAGGACCTGCTCTCCTCCACGCCCCGCCAGATCGCGCTGCTCGAGGCGCTGCAGCGCGTGGGCCTCGGCGACGGCCCCTTCCGCTACGGGCACCTCCCGCTCGTCACCGGGGAGGGCAACCGCAAGCTCTCCAAGCGCGACCCGGAATCGAACCTGTTCCTCTACCGCGAGCGCGGATTCGTGCCCGAGGGGCTGCTCAACTACCTGGCACTGCTGGGGTGGGCGATCGCCGAGGACCGCGACGTCTTCACGATGGCGGAGATGGTCGACGCATTCGAGGTCGGGCGCGTCTCCGGCAATTCCGCGCGGTTCGACCTGAAGAAGGCCGAGGCGATCAACGCGGCGCACCTGCGGGCGCTGCCGGTCGAGGACTTCGCCCGCCGCGTCGAGCCCTACCTCGTCGCGGAGGGAGTGAGCATCGACACCGACGACCAGCGTGCGCTGCTCGCCGCCGCGGCCCCGCTCGTACAGGAGCGCAGCGTCGTCCTCTCCGACGCCGCCCGCATGCTCCGCTTCCTGTTCGTGTCCGAGGACGGCTTCTCCCTCGACGAGGACGCGGCCGCGAAGAACCTCGGCGCCGACGCCGCCCCGGTGCTCGAAGCGGCCCTGACCGGCCTCGATGCGCTGTCGACGTGGTCGGCCGCGGAGATCGAGGGCTCGCTCAAGGCCACCCTGATCGACGGTCTGGAGCTCAAGCCGCGCAAGGCGTTCGCGCCCGTGCGGGTGGCCGTCAGCGGCCGGACCGTGTCGCCGCCGCTCTACGAGTCCATGGAGCTGCTGGGGCGCGAGCGGTCGCTGCGGCGGCTGAGGGCCGGTGTGGAGCGCGCCGGGGGGCTCGGCTAGAGTGGTTCGCGCAGGACGCGGTCACCGAGTGACCGTCGTCCAGTGGGGTATGGTGTAATTGGCAGCACGACTGATTCTGGTTCAGTTAGTCTAGGTTCGAGTCCTGGTACCCCAGCGGAAAGCTCCAGAAAGCCTTCCTGTACTGTTCTCCCGAGCAGTTCGAGCAAGCCAAGTACATATCAGCGAGTCTCTGGCCCCGTCGTCTAGCGGCCTAGGACGCCGCCCTCTCAAGGCGGTAGCGCGGGTTCAAATCCCGTCGGGGCTACAACGCACAAACCCTCTCACTCCGGTTCGGAGTCGAGAGGGTTTCTGCGTTTTCGGGTGTTGTGCGTGGGTCGGGCGTCGGAGGCGCGGTCTCTGGTCCGGCGCCGGCGGTGGGGGCAGGCGGCCGGGGGTGCGGGCTGGTGATCGTCGGAAGTGTGATGTGAGGGTCCTGGCGAGGGTCGCAGCGGTGCGGTCTCGGTGATCACAGGCCGGTGATCGTCTGAAGTGTGACGTCACGGCCCTGGCGAGGGCCGCCACGGTGCGGTTTTGGTGATCATGAATCCGCGGCCGCCGGTGCGGCGGTCGCGGGCGGCACGGAGGGGCGGGGTGGATCGACGAGACCGGTGATCGCCAGGAGTGTGACCGCGCGGCCCTGGCGAGGGCCGCCACGGTGCGGTCTCGCTGATCACAAGCCGGTGATCGTCAGGAGTGTGACGTCACGGCTCTGGGGAGGGCCGCAGCGGTGCGGTCTCGGCGATCACTGGCCAACGATCGTCGGGAGTGTGACGTGAGGGTCGTCTCGGCAGTCGTGGTGGCGCGGTGCCAGCGATCAACAACCCGGGGCGGCCGCTGCGGCCCCGGGCGCCGGCGGAGTCGCGGGGGGCGGGTCGACGACACCGGTGATCGTCGGGAGTGTGACCGCACGGCCCTGCTGAGGGCCGCCATGGTGCGGTCTCGGTGATCACGGCTCGGTGATCGTCGGAAATGTGACGTGTGGGTCGTCGCGGCGACCGTGGTGGCGCGGTGCCAGCGATCAACAACCCGGGGTGGCCGCTGCGGCCCCGGGCGCCGGCGGAGTCGCGAGGCGGGCCGACGACACCGGTGATCGTCGGGAGTGTGACCGCACGGCCCTGGGGAGGGCCGCAGCGGTGCGGTCCTGGTGATCGCGGCTCGGTGATCGTCGGAAGTGCGACGTGTGGGTCGTCGCGGCGACCGTGGTGGCGCGGTCTCGACGATCATGGCGCGCTGCGGCCCCGGGCGGCGGCACGGGGTCGCGCGGCGGGCCGACGACACCGTGATCGTCAGGAGTGTGACCGCACGGCCCCACCGAGGGCCGCCACAGCGCAGTCCCGGTGGTCGAGCCGGCTCAGGCGACCGGCAGGTTCCGCTGCGCGTCGGCCTGCGGAGGTGGCTCGACAACACTGCTGGTGGGCGGCGTCGTCGTGGGCGGCGTAGTGGGCTCTGTCGTCGGCGGCGGGGGCTCCGTCGTCACCGGCGGAGGCGGTTCCACCTGCGTGGTGGGTGGGGCCGTGGTCGGGTCGGGGCGGCGGGTGGGGGCTGCTGGGGCGGGACGATCGTCGTCGACCGGCGCCTCCGTCGACTCCACCGGCGTGGGTGTGCCCAGCACCTCCGACGAGACGGGCGGCAGCACCGGCACCGTGGACGCCGGGTCGGTGTTGGCCGTGGGCGTCGGGGTGGGGCTCGGCATGAGGAACACCGTGGCGACGACGCCGAGCGCCGCGGCCAGGCCGCCGACCGACACGAGGAACGCGCCGCCGCGGCGGCGGGGCGGCTCGGGGCGGTCGTAGTCGTCCTCGCGGTACTCGGTGACCTCGAGGTCCATCGGCGGCCGGACGGGGTAGGCCGACATCTGACCGGAGCCGGGGGACCCGGGCATCGGCCGCTGCGGCGGCACGACCTGCGTGGCCCTCTCCCCGGCGACCCGCTGCGGCGGCACGCCCGGCGGCCGGAAGCCCGCCGACGCCACCGGCCCGGCCGACGGCCCCGCCGACGCCATACCGGCGCCCGCGGCGACCCCGAGGCCGGCGACCCCGAGGCCGGCAGCCGCGACCGCACCGCCCGGACCGGCCGCCCACTGGGAGCCGGTCGACCGGGAACCGGCCGGACGGGCGCCCACGGGGGCGGACGAACCGCCCCGCGGCGCGGGGACGTGCGGCCCGGTCCCGGCGAGCGCCGCCGGGTCGAGCGAGAGCGCGGCGCCCATGGCGATCGCGTTCTTCGGGTCGGCGTCGACCGCGACCGGGCGGCCCAGCTGCTCCGACACGAGCTGCGCCACCAGCGGGATCCGCGACGACCCGCCCACCAGCAGCACCGCGGTGAGCTGGTCGGGCGTCATCCCCGCCGAGGCGACGGCGCGGCGCAGCGCGGAGACCGTGTCCTCGAGCTGCGGCCGGATCATGGCCTCGAACTCGCTGCGGTGCAGCCGCACCGAGCCCTGCGAGCCGGGCAGCAGCACCGGGATCGACACCTCGGTGTCGCTGCTCAGCGCCTCCTTGGCCTCCGAGCACTCGCGGCGCACCGCGGCGACGGCGGAGAGCACGGAGGGGTCGGTGTCGTCGAGCCCGGCGAACGCCTCGGGCATGGCCGCGCGGACGTGGTCGAACACGACCTGGTCGAAGTCGACGCCGCCGAGCCGCTCGATGCCCTCCGGGCGCCCCACCGTGCCGAAGCCCTGGGGGCCCTTGTGCACGACGGCGGCGTCGAACGTGCCACCGCCGAGGTCGTAGACGGCGATGGTCGAGCCGGACTCCAGCCGCTCGGCCGACGCGTAGTGCAGCGCCGCCGCCTGCGGCTCGGCCAGGAACGACACCTGCATGCCCTGCCCGGCCAGCGCGCCGCCGAGGAGCTCCTTCTTCAGCGGGCCCCACGACGCGGGGTGCGTGACGGCGATCCGGGCGGCGGGGCCGCCCTCGCGCTCGCCCACCCGGTCGACGACCCAGCGCACGACGCGCGCGGAGAGCTCCTGCGGCGACCACGGCACCCCGGCGACGACGAGCGGCGTGGGGTCGCCGATGCGGCGCTTGAACTCGCGCACGACGCGGGCCGGGTCGGTGAGCGCGCGCCGCTCGGCCGCCTCGCCGACCAGGACCGAGCCGTCGGTGCCGGCGTAGAAGACGGAGGGGATCGAGCTGGACCGGTCGCCGAGGTTGACGATCTCGATCTCGCCGGGCCGCGCGCCCGGGTGACCGACGGCGGCAGACGTCCTCGTCGTACCCAGATCGATCCCGAGCAAGTAGGTCATCGTCTCCCGTTCCCGCCGCCGATCCTCACCCTGCGTGCAATCGCGTCACGGTATCGGGCCGCCGGTGACCCTTTCGGGCGGGTCTCGATCACAGCCGGTGCTGCAGGGCCTCCGCGGCCGCGAGCAGGTCGGCGGCCCAGCGGACGCCCGGTCGGCGGCCGATGCGGTCGACGGGCCCCGACACCGACACCGCGGCGACGACCTGCCCGCTGCCGTCGCGCACGGGGGCCGAGACGCTCGCCACACCGGACTCGCGCTCCGCGACGCTCTGCGCCCACCCGCGCCTGCGGACGTCGAGCAGGACCCGCTCGGTGAACGTGGCGTCGGCCAGCACCGCGCGCTGCACGGCCGGCTCGGCCCACGCGGCGAGCACCTTGGCGCCCGACCCGGCCGTCATCGGCAGCCGCGATCCCACGGGCACCGTGTCGCGCAACCCGCTCGCCGGCTCGGCGGTGGCGACGCAGACGCGCTGGGTGCCGTCGCGGCGGTAGAGCTGCACGCTCTCGCCGGTGATGTCGCGCAGGCGGGGGAGCACGGCCGCGGCGGCCTCCAGGAGGGGGTCCGCCCCGCCCGCGGCCAGCTCGGCCAGTGCCGGGCCGGGGCGCCAGCGCCCGTCGGATCCGCGGTTGAGCAGCCCGTGCACCTCCAGGCCGACGGCGAGCCGGTGCGCGGTGGCGCGCGGCAGCCCCGTGCGCTGGCACAGCTCGGCCAGGCCGCAGGGCTCGGTGGCCACGGCGCGGAGGACACCCACGGCCTTGTCGAGCACGCCGATCCCGCTATGCTGTCTCACACCGCGATACTAACGTCCCAACAGCTGGGAGAAGCAACTGATGGCGCCGCGCACACTGGCCGAGAAGGTGTGGGACCTGCACCTCGTCCGCGAGGGCCGAGAGGATGGGCAGAGCGGAAGCGAGCCCGACCTCCTCTACATCGACCTGCACCTCGTGCACGAGGTGACGAGTCCGCAGGCGTTCGACGGCCTCCGCCTCGCCGGGCGGCCGGTCCGGCGGCCGGACCTGACGCTGGCGACCGAGGACCACAACGTCCCCACCACCGACGTCGAGCTGCCGATCGCCGACCCGGTGTCGCGCACGCAGGTCGAGACGCTGCGCAAGAACTGCGCCGAGTTCGGCGTCCCGCTCTACCCGATGAACCACGCCGAGCAGGGCATCGTCCACGTCGTCGGCCCGCAGCTCGGCCTCACGCAGCCGGGCACCACGGTCGTCTGCGGCGACAGCCACACGTCCACGCACGGCGCGTTCGGCGCCATGGCGTTCGGCATCGGCACCTCCGAGGTCGAGCACGTGCTGGCCACGCAGACGCTGCCGCTCAAGCGGTTCAAGACCATGTCGATCACGGTGACGAGCGCCGACGGCACGTTGCGCCCGGGCGTCACGAGCAAGGACGTCGTGCTGGCGATCATCGCGCAGATCGGCACCGGCGGCGGGCAGGGCTACGTGCTCGAGTACCGCGGCAACGTCATCGAGAACCTCTCCATGGAGGGGCGCATGACGATCTGCAACATGTCGATCGAGGCGGGCGCGCGCGCCGGCATGATCGCCCCCGACGAGACCACGTTCGCGTACCTGGAGGGCCGCGACCGCGCGCCGAAGGGCGCCGACTGGAACGAGGCCGTCGCGGCGTGGCGCGAGCTGCGCACCGACGACGACGCCGTCTTCGACGCCGAGGTGCACATCGACGGCGACGCGCTCACCCCGTTCGTCACGTGGGGCACCAACCCCGGCCAGGGCCTCCCGCTGGGCGAGAACGTGCCCGACCCGGCCCAGATCGTCGACGAGAACGAGCGCGTCTCCGCGGAGAAGGCGCTGACCTACATGGGCCTGACGGCCGGTCAGCCGCTGCGCGAGGTCGCCGTCGACACCGTCTTCGTGGGTTCCTGCACCAACGGCCGCATCGAGGACCTGCGCGCGGCCGCCGACGTCATCCGCGGCCGCAAGGTCGCCGACGGCGTCCGGATGCTGGTCGTGCCGGGCTCGATGCGCGTGCGGTTCCAGGCCGAGGAGGAGGGCCTGAACGAGGTCTTCACCGAGGCGGGCGCCGAGTGGCGCTCCGCGGGCTGCTCGATGTGCCTGGGCATGAACCCCGACCAGCTCGCGCCGGGCGAGCGCAGCGCGTCGACGTCCAACCGCAACTTCGAGGGCCGCCAGGGCAAGGGCGGCCGCACCCACCTGGTGTCCCCGCTCGTGGCCGCGGCCACGGCCGTGCGCGGCACCCTGAGCAGCCCCGAGGACCTGAGCTGATGGACGCCTTCTCCACCCACAC
Organism: Pseudonocardia broussonetiae; assembly: GCF_013155125.1. NCBI lineage: Bacteria > Bacillati > Actinomycetota > Actinomycetes > Pseudonocardiales > Pseudonocardiaceae > Pseudonocardia > Pseudonocardia broussonetiae. The sequence goes on from NZ_CP053564.1 coordinate 3,028,507, forward strand.
CGGCATCGGGGTGCCCCTGCGGCGCTCCAACGTGGACACCGACCAGATCATCCCGGCGGTCTACCTCAAGCGCGTCACGCGCACCGGGTTCGAGGACGGCCTGTTCTCGGCCTGGCGCAACGACCCGTCGTTCATCCTCAACCAGGAGCCGTTCGACCGCGGCTCGGTGCTGGTCGCGGGGTCCGACTTCGGCACCGGCTCCTCGCGCGAGCACGCGGTGTGGGCGCTGATGAACTACGGGTTCCGCGTCGTCATCTCCTCGCGGTTCGCCGACATCTTCCGCGGCAACTCGGCCAAGGCCGGCCTGCTCGCGGCGGAGGTCGCGCAGCCCGACGTCGAACTGCTCTGGAAGCTGCTCGAGAACCAGCCCGGCACCGAGATCACCGTCGACCTCACCGAGAAGACGGTGCAGGCCGCCGACCTCACCGTGCCGTTCGAGATCGACGACTACACCCGCTGGCGGCTGTTGGAGGGCCTCGACGACATCGGCCTGACGCTGCGCCACGCCGAGGACATCACGGCGTTCGAGGCGTCCCGACCGGCCCGGATGCCCGTCACCCGCTGACCTCGCGAGGCGGATCCGTTGCCGCACAACGGATCCGCCTCCGCGTGTCCCTGGTGCGCGCCCCTGACCAGCGGCTACGTTGTCGCCCATGAACAAGACGCAGCTCGTGGACGCGCTCGCGGCCCGCATCGGCGACCGGCGGACCGCGGCCACCGCGGTCGACGGCCTGCTGGACACCATCGTCGACACCGTCGGATCCGGGGATTCCGTCTCCATCACCGGTTTCGGGGTCTTCGAGCCCCGCGCCCGCGCCGCGCGCGTGGCGCGCAACCCGCGCACGGGGGAGACGGTGGAGGTCGCCGCCACCACCGTGCCCGCCTTCCGGCCCGGCACCGGCTTCCGCGCGGCGGTCGGCGGCGGGTCGGCCCCCGCCCCCCGCGCCACCCCGGCCCGCCGGTCCGCGGCCGCCGCCGCTCCGGCGGTCGAGGCTCCCGCCGTGGAGGCGCCCGCAGTGGAGGCGCCCGCGGCGGCTCCGGCGAAGCCCGCCCGCAAGCCGGCGAAGGCCAAGGCGTCGTTCGCGGCGGCAGCGGAGCCCGCGGCTCCGGAGCCCGCCGCCGCGGCGCCCGCGGCGAAGGCGCCCAAGGCCGCGAAGAAGGCGGCGCCGAAGGCGAAGGCCGCCACCCCGGCCGTGGAGACCAAGGCGCCGAAGACCAAGGCGGCGCCGAAGGCGAAGGCCGCGGCCGTGGCCGAGGCGCCCGCCGCGAAGCCGAAGAAGGCGAAGGCGAAGAAGTAGCCCCCATTCGCACACAGGGTCCGGGGCCCGCACACAGGTCCGGCCCTGTGTGCGGGCCCCGCGGCCTGTGTGCGAGCGGGGGAGTGGCGGGACGCGAGGCGGGGGCGGGCTGGCTCAGCGGCGCAGGTGCCGCGCGTAGCTCCGCTTGAGCGCGCTCACCCCGCGCCGGGCCGCCCGGCCCGCCCGGAGCTGCGTCGCCCGGTGCAGCAGGTAGGGCAGCGACCGGCGGCGCAGGGGCGGTGCGGCCCCCTCGACCTCCGCGGCCCGGCGCGTCCGCAGCGAGTAGCCGACGTCCGTCGGCGCCATCAGGAGGTGCCGGTCGGCGTTCTCGAACCACGCCGCGCTGCGGGCCGCCTCGCCCTGCAGCCGCACGACGGTCGGCCTGCGCAGCTCCTCGTAGGACCGCAGCGCCGCCTCGAGGCCGCCCGCGGGCGGTCCCGACCCCAGGACGTCGGCCAGCGCCATCGCGTCCTGCAGGGCCAGCTTCGTGCCCGACCCGACGGAGAAGTGCGCGGTGTGCGCGGCGTCCCCGATCAGCACGACGTTCCCGTCGTGCCACCGGGCGTTGCCCACGGTGGTGAAGCTCCGCCACGCCGCGGCCGCACCCGCTCCGGGGGGCCGGCACCGCAGCGGGTGCCCGCCCAGGTGCCGCGCGAAGACCTCCGACAGGCGCTCGACGGCCTCCTCGACGGGGAGGGCGTCGAAGCCCAGCCCGCTCCAGGTCGCGCGGGAGCACTCGACGATGGCCGTGCTCGCGCCCGGCGCGTACTGGTAGCCGTGGAACCAGACCCACCCGGCGCGGGTCGGCTCGAACGCGAACGTGAAGCTCGGGAAGGAGGCCGCCGTGCCGAGCCAGAGGTGCACCGTCGCGCCCGCCTCCTCGGTGGTCCCGAAGGCGCCGGCCCGGCCGCGCCGGAGCCTGCTCCCGTGGCCGTCGGAGAGCACCACGAGGTCGGCGTCGCCGAGCTCGTCGAGGGACGCGACCTCCCGCCGGTGCTCGACGTCGACGCCGACCTCGAGCGCCCGCCGCGTGAGGATCTCCAGCAGCCGCTGCCGGCCCATCCCGTAGCCGTAGCCGCCGAGGTGCACGGGACGGCGGTCCCGGATGCGCACCTGCTGGCCGGTCCAGCGCACCGAGGCCGCCCGGATCTCCCGCGCCGTCGGCGGGTCGTGCTCGTCGAGCCCGGCGAGGAGGTCGTCCCAGTAGCCGAAGCCCCAGCCGTAGGTGGCGTCGGGGAGGGTGCGCTCGACGACGGTGACCCGGTGCCGCGGATCGCGCAGCCGGGCGAGCAGCGCGAAGTACAGCCCGGCGGGACCGCCGCCGACGCAGGTGATCCTCACGGCCCCGCCTCCGCCGCCGGTCGGGTCGGGGCACTGCTGCGCAGCACGATCCGCGCGCGGGCGACCAGGGCGCGACCGGCAGCGCTGCGCCCCGCCGCGTCGTAGGCCCACCGCAGCGGCACCGGGCGGATCAGCTCGACCGGCGCCGGGTAGCGGAAGGCGGTGCCGCCGAAGGCCATCTTGGCGCGGTCCGCGCTGGGCCAGGACTCGTCGTCCCGGACCCCGGCGGTGGCGCCGCACAGCGTCGCCTCCGACAGCCCGCCGAAGTCGATGAACCGGTGGCCCGAGCGGCGGGCCCAGCGGATGATCTCCCAGCGGGCGGCGGCCGGGACGCTGAGCCGCCTGCCGTCGCCGTCGCGGTCGAAGCCGCACAGCTTCCCGCGGACGGTGTCGCCGCAGACGGTGACCAGGTCGGCGCTCACCGGGACCCCGTGCACCTCCCCGACGAACAGCGCGACGTTCCCCGTCCGCGCCAGCTCCGCGTACAGCGTCGTCACGTAGTCGAGGCGGGGCGGTCGCGGGTAGCCGCGCGCCGCCGCCGCCGTGCCCATCAGCTCGACGAGCAGCGGCACGTCGCGCTCGTCGCCCCGGCGCACCGTGACCCCGCGGTCGGCCCACCGGCCCGTCCAGTAGCGCAGCCTGCGCGACAGGGCCGCCCGCAAAGCCGCCTCGTCGGGACCGAGGTCGATCCGCATGGACCCGGTCGGGGCGATCTCCGCCGCGGACGGCCGGAAGCCGCGGTCCACCAGCGCGCCGCTGACGTCCTCGGCGCCCTCGGGGGGCTGCACGAACAGCATGCGCAGCCGGAGCGAGGACAGCGCGTCGGCCAGCGCGGCCACGACCTCGGCGCGCCCGTCGGCGAACCCGGCGACCGGCCCGTAGGGCACGTAGCCCAGCGAGCCGAACCCGCGGACGCGGCGGACCAGGACCAGCGCACCGCCGACCAGCACCCCGTCGCGGCGGGCGAGCAGGTGCAGCGGGACGAAGCGCTGGCCCGCGCGGACGCGCGCCCACACCGACAGCTGCGTCACGTCGGTGCCGGGCGTCCGGGCGACGAGCCGGTCCCACTCGGCGCAGGTGTCGGGACCGGGATCGGCGACGCGCTCGACGACGACGGTGGAGGTGGATTCCCGCACGGAGTCGATCATTCCGGCACCGGGCTCACCGGGCGGCGGGCGGCCTGCCGGTCGCCGGTGCCCCGGCCCGCCGGACCGCCCCGGATGCGGCGCTTCGTGAGGTCCAGCAGCCGGCGCCCGCGCGTCGACCGGCGGACCATGTCGTAGGCACCGCGGACGACCGGGGAGGGCACGAGCTCCACCGCCGGCGGGTAGCGGAACGGCACGCCACCGAACTTCACCTTGTACCGGTCGGGCCCGGCGAGCGCCTCGACGTCGACGCCGCCCTCGGCGAACAGCACGTCGACCGACGCCGTCTGCAGCCCGCCGAAGTCGAACCACCGCCGTCCGTCGGCCTTCGCCCACTTCATCGACTCCCACCGGATCGCGCCGGGGACGTTGAGGTGGGTGGCGGCGCTGGACCGGTCCAGGCCCACCAGCCGCACCTTCGCCGAGTCCCCGCACACCGTCACGACGTCGGCGGCGACCGCGGCCCCGTCGACCTCGCCGACGAACACGACCGCCCGCCCGGTCGCGACCAGCTCGCGGTGCAGGATCTCCAGGTACGCCGCCGAGAACGGGGTGAAGCCCTGGTGCCGCGCGGTGTCGCCGAGCAGCCCGGCCAGCAGGGCGAGGTCCGCCGCGCCGCCCCGGCGGACGCTGACGCCGCGGGCCGGCCACTGGTTGGTCCACGTCCGCAGCCGCCTGCTCAGCCCCCGGCGCAGCTCGTCCTCGCCGACGGTGAGGTCCACGCGCAGCGACGCGGCCGGGGCGATGCCGGCGTCCGAGCCGCGGAAGCCGCGCGCGAGCAGGGCCCGCGTCACGTCCTCCCCGCCCTCGGGCGGCTGGACGAACAGCATGCGGGTGCGCTCGCGCCCCACCCGCTCCAGCCCGGCGCACAGCGCCTCCAGCACGGCCCGCCGGTCGCCGTCGTCGAGACCGGGGCCGACCAGCGGCCCGTAGGAGACGTAGCCGACGCGCCCGCCCACCGGCAGGCGCCGGCACAGCACGAGCGCGCCGCCCACGACCGCGCCCCGCAGCCGGGCGAGGACGTGCAGCGGCTCGAACCCCGCCTCCCCCCGCAGCACGGCCCATCCCGAGAGCTGCGCGACGTCGCCCGCGGGGGCGGCGGCCACCAGCGCGTCCCACTCCGCCCGCGCGGCGGGGCCGGGATCGACCGACGCCGTGACGATCGGGTCCTCATGCACGGCCGCACCTCCGGTAACGATCGGGTCCCTGTGACGACGTACGCAGGAACCGGTGGTTCGCCCGGAACCGCCCGCCCCGCCGACGCCGTCGGCCGTGACAGGAGATCCCATGCTGGGTCAGCTCTTCGTCTCCCTGGCCAAGCCGCCCTACGTGGCGGCCCGCCAGGCCGTGACCGGCGCGCTGTTCGAGCGGCGCTACGGGGTGACGACGGCAGGCGCCCGCAGCCGCGAGGAGCTGGGCTTCTCCGACGAGGACTACAACCGCTACCTGCCCGCCGGCCTGACGAGCCTGCGCCGCATCCTGCGCAAGGGCGAGGTCGGCCCGGACGACGTGTTCGCCGACCTCGGGTCCGGGATGGGCCGCGTCGTGCTCCAGGCCGCGCTCGCCTACCCGTTCCGCCGGGTGGTCGGTGTCGAGCTGTCCACCGAGCTGCACGAGATCGCCACCGGCAACCTGGAGCGCAACCGCGACCGGCTCCGCGTCCGCGACGTCACCCTGGTGCACGCCGACGTGCTCGACTTCCCGATCCCGGACGACCTCACCGTCGTGTTCCTCTACAACCCGTTCTTCGGCGAGGTCTTCCGGACCGTGGTCGACCGCCTGCTCGAGTCGGTGGACCGCGCCCCCCGCGAGCTGCGCGTCATCTACGGCAACCCCGTCGAGGAGGAGGTGCTGCGGGCGACCGGCCGATTCGAGGAGGTCCGCCGCCTGCGCGGCATGCGCCCGGGCCGCGAGTGGTCGCGCTCGAACTCCTTCCGGCTCTACCGGGTGCTCCCGGCGGGCACCGGGAGCCGCTGACCCCGGGCGGTTCACAGCCGGTCCGTCCCCGGCTCGACGAGCCGGCGGCGGGTGTCGAGGACGCGGTCGGCGAACCGGCCCACCAGCTCCCAGTCGAGGACGTCGTGGTCGGTCAGGACCACGACCAGGTCGGCCGCGGCGAGGGTCTCCTCGGAGACCTCCACCAGCGCGACGCCCGGCGGTACCTGGGCGGCGTCGATCAGGGGGTCGGCGGCGAGCACGGTGGCGCCGAGGTCGAGCAGGCGGTGCGCCACGGTGATCGCGGGGGAGTTGCGGGCGTCGCCGGAGTTGCGCTTGTAGGCCAGCCCCAGCAGCAGCACGGTGCTGCCGTTGACGGCCTTGCGCTCCCGGTTCAGGTGCGCGGTCGCGCGGCTCGCCACGTAGTCGGGCATGTGCTCGTTGACGTCGTTGGCGATCTCGACGAACCGGAAGTTCTGCCCGAGCGTGCGGCGGACCTGCCACGACAGGTACGACGGGTCGATCGGCAGGCAGTGGCCGCCGACGCCCGGGCCCGGCGTGAACGGCATGAACCCGAACGGCTTGGTGGCCGCGGCGTCGACCACCGACCACACGTCGATGCCCAGCCCGTGGCAGAAGACGGCCAGCTCGTTGACCAGCGCGATGTTGACGTGCCGGAACGTGTTCTCCAGCAGCTTCGCCAGCTCGGCCTCGCGCGTGCCGGAGACCGGGACGACCCGGTCCACCAGCCGCGCGTAGAAGGCGGCGACGGCGTCCGCGGACCCGGCGTCGACCCCGGACACGATCTTCGGGGTGTTCCGGAAGCCCCACGTGGGGTTGGACGGGTCGATGCGCTCGGGGCTGTAGCCGACCCGGAAGTCCCGCCCCGCCCGCAGCGGGCCGTCGGCCTCGAGCAGCGGGACGAACACCTCCTCGGTCGTGCCCGGGTAGGTCGTCGACTCCAGCACGACGCAGCAGCCGGCCCGCACGTGCGGCGCGAGGGCCGTCGCCGCGGCGCTGACGGCGGAGAGGTCGGGGGCGCCGTCGGCCAGCGGCGTCGGGACGGTCACGACCGCGACGTCGAACCCGGCCAGGTCGGCCGGGTCGGCGCTCGGGCGGAACCTGCCGGTGGCGAGCGCGGCGGCCACGTCGTCGTCGGTGACGTCGTCGATGAACGTCAGCCCGTGGCCCAGCCGGTCGACGCGGGACTTGTCGACGTCGAACCCGACGACGTCGAACCCGGCCTCCACGGCCCGGACGGTCAGTGGCAGGCCCACGTAGCCCTGCCCGACGACGACGACCCGGTCGGGACCCTGCGCGGCGGTCATGGACGTCTCCTGTCGACGGTGGACCGGGTGGTCCCTGATCGGGTGGTCGTGCTGCGGGGGCTCATGGGGGCTGTCCCTACGATGGCGGGCGCACGGGGTGGACCGGAGGGAGCGTGGGCTGCATGGCGAGCGCAGCGGCGCGCGCGGCGACGGTCCTCGCGGTGCTGGCCGTGGCGGCCTGCACCGTGCCGGCGCCCGTCACACCCCTGACGCCCGGGTGCACCGCTGAGGCCCGGACCGCCGACGCGGCGCGCGCGGCGCTGGCCGGGGCGCCTGCCGGGGCGACGGTCTGCCTGACCGGGGACGACCTGCGCGCCACCGACCTCGTCGTCACCGCGTCCGGGACGGCCGGGCGGCCCGTGGTGGTGCGGGCGCTGGGCGCGGTCGTCGTCCGCTCGGTCGAGGTCGACGCCGACCACGTGGTCGTCGAGGGGGTCACGACCGAGGGCGGCACGGGCCTGGTCCTGGCGGGCACCGGGATCACCGTGCGCGGCAACGCGGTGCGCGACGCCACCCAGGACGGCATCTCGTGCGAGCAGCGGTGCCGCGACGTCCTCGTCGAGGACAACACCGTGACCGGCGCCGACGGCAGCGGGATCATCGTCGAGGGCGAGCGGATCACGGTGCGCGGCAACGCGGTCAGCGGCTCGGTCATGCGCGCGGCGAACGACGCCGACGGCATCCGCTTCTTCGGCACCGGCATCACCGTCTCGGGCAACACCGTGAGCGACATCAAGGACGACGGGTACGACGGCGAGCCGCCCCACACCGACTGCTTCCAGACCTACGACAACAGCCGCCTGCCCACGGTCGGGGCCGTGGTCACCGGCAACGTGTGCCGCAACGTCGACCACCAGTGCCTCATCGCGACGGCCGAGGAGTCCGGCGGGGACGGGGTGGTCGGGCGCTCGCGCGGCATCGAGTTCACCGACAACGTCTGCGACGTCGAGGGGTCGCAGGCGGTGCTCGTCCAGTGGATCCCCGACGTCCTGGTGCGCGGCAACACCTTCACCGGCCCCGGCCTCTACCGGGCCGCGATCTTCCTGGACGGGTCGACGGGCGCGGGCTTCTACGACAACACCGTGCCGGACGGCGTGGCCGGGTACCAGCTCGACGGGGAGTCGAGCGCCGGTTTCGGCACCGACCGGCCGGAGGAGTAGCGGGCGCGCGGTCGTCATCAGCAGAACAGTCCGTAGAGGGCGGCCCCGGCGCGCGCGGTGACCGCGTCGGGCACGGCGTCGTCGGTGAACAGGTCGGTGAGCGTCCGCAGCAGCCGTTCGGTGTCGTCGCGGCGCCCGTGCGGGGGCCCGCCCGCGTTGAGCGTCAGGATCCGCCGCTCCTCGGTGGCCCACTTGCGCTTGTAGCCGACCAGGCCGGGCTGGTCGAGGTCGGACAGCCCCCAGTCCAGGTGCGCGAGACCGCGCCCGTGCGCCCAGCGCAGGGCCGCCCAGTGCACGGCGTCGTTGGGGCGCAGGGGGAGCGACGCGGCCTCCGACGCCCCGAACTTGTAGTAGACGGTGTCCTGCCACACGAGGTGGACCGCTCCCGCGACGGGCCGCCCGTCCACCAGCGCGAGCGTGGTGCGGATCCCGTCGAGGGGGGCGAAGGCGCCCCAGATCGCGTCCAGGAAACCCCGGGGCTGGGCGAGCAGCCGGTACTTGTGCTTGCGCAGCGCGACGTGCAGGTCGTGGTAGGCGTGGACGGCGTCGAGCCCGTCGTCGACCACGACCTCCACGCCCGAGCGGCCGGCCGTGGCGATGTTGCGGCGGGTCTGGGAGCGGAACCGCGCGTGCAGGTCGTCGAGCGGGCCGGCGAGCGGCGTGCGGTGCCAGGCGGCCTCGCCGGTGCGGGTCAGCCGCGGGTCGTCGGCGGCGGGGGAGCCGTCGAGGCAGCGCAGCGTGAACGGGAGGTCACCCGCCAGGGCGTCGCCGGACACGGCGGCCCAGGCGGCGGCGTCGCCGACGAGGGGGTCGGCCCTGTCGCAGAACGGCAGGGCGAGGCGGCGCCGCCCGCGCAGGTCGTCGACGTCGACCCAGGCGAGCCCGGCCCGCGGCACCCCCGCGTCGTCGACGGCGACGGCCGCGACCGGCTCGAAGCCGTACGTCGCGCAGACGGCGCCGATCCACGGCGGTGAGGTGAACAGGCCGCCGTGGGGCCCGGCGGCCAGCGCCGCCCAGAGGGGGTCGGTGCGCGGGTCGACGCGCAGGATCGCCGGCGCGGCGGTCGGGGCGGCGCTCATCCGACCAGCTCGAACGCCGGGGGGTCCGCGCGGTGCACGGTGGTGCCCATCGATGCCAGGAGGTCCTCGGCGGTCACCGATCCGGCCTCGCGGCGCGTGGCGAGCCCGCGCCGCACCAGCTCGTCGGCCAGCTCGCCCTGGTGGTCGTCGCCCGCCTCACCGAGGGCGGCGGACCGGGTGACCAGCACCGGGTGCCGGCCCGCGGCCAGCGAGGCCAGCGCGGAGCCCGTCCCGGCGTGGCTGACGACGACGTGCGCGGCCGCCAGCGCGGCGCCGAGGTCGGCGGCGGGCAGGAACGGCACGGGCGTGATCGGGAGCCCGTCGGTGGGGGTGCAGCCGGTCTGCCAGAGCACCTCGACGGGCCGCCCCGTCGCCGACTCCAGCGCTCCGCCCGGGCCCAGCACCGGGACCAGGCCCTCGATCAGCCGCGCGAAGGGGAACTCGGCCGCGGTGCCGACGGTGACGACGACGCGCAGGACGCCGGTCGCGGCGGGGACCGCGGGCTCGGCCCGGAAGCTGTCGAAGACGCTGCCCGCGAACCCCCACCGCGGGCCGGCCCAGTGCGGGTACTGGGTGTAGCGGTGGATCCGGGGCACCCGCTGCAGCACCGTCCCGGTCGCCGAAGGGGCGGCGACGCGGGCCGCGCTCTCGATGTAGTGGCACGCCACGCCCCGCGCGGCGAGGTAGGGGAGGTACCCCAGCGCGATCCCGGAGCCCGTCGACACCACCCGCGTGACGCCGCGCCGCCGCCACAGGCGGTGGGCGGTGGGGACGCAGCGCACGACGTCGGGGACGTTGCGGACGCGGACGTAGGGCACGTACTCGACGTCGCGGTCGCGCAGCAGCGACCGGCTCTGCTCGTTGGCGTGGGTCACCCACAGCTCGTCGCCGTCGGGCGCGATGCGCCCGGCGAGCCCGGCGAGCTGCTCGAGGTGACCGCCGGTGGTGGCGAGGAACAGGGTGGTCACCGCGCACCGTCCCCGCCGAGCATCGACGGCACCGTCGCGAGCAGGATCCGCGCGTCGAGCGCGAGGTTCCGGGTGCGCACGTACTCGACGTCCATCCGGAGCATGTCGAGCGTGCCGACGGTGCTGCGGCCGTTGACCTGCCAGAGGCCGGTGAGCCCGGGCCGCACGCTGAAGCGGTCGGCGTACTCGGCGGGGAACATGGTGGCCTCCCACGGCAGGCACGGCCGCGGCCCCACCAGTGACATGTCCCCGCGCAGCACGTTGACCAGCTGCGGGAGCTCGTCGAAGCTCGTGCGGCGGAGCAGGCGCCCGGTCCGGGTGACGCGCGGGTCGGCGTCGATCTTCCAGCTGCCCTCCGAGGAGGTGTCCTCGCCGCGCAGCTCGGCCGAGATCAGGTCGCGCAGCGCGGTGTCGTCCCCGCCGACCCGCATCGACCGGAACTTGTAGACGGTGAAGGTGCGACGCCCGGCGCCCACCCGCGGCTGCCGGAACAGCGCGGGCCCGGGGCTGTCGAGCCGGATCGACAGCACGATGGCCAGCAGGAGCGGGGCGAGCACGACGAGGGCGACCGCGGCCAGGAGGACGTCGGCCCCCCGCCGGATCCCGCTCTCCCACGCCGTCGACCGCGCGTCACCGGTGCGTCCGGACATCGACCCTCCCGCTGATGATCGCCAAGAAGAGGAACAGCAGTTCGCCGGTGCCGCGCAGGACCAGGTGGATGTCGATCACCGACAGCAGCAGGACCATCCACCACGCCGCCACGAGCGTCGCCGCGTACGCCCCGGTCACGTCCGTCCGCAGGGCCTGCTCCCGCGACTCCCGCAGGACGACGACCGACAGCCAGGCGAACCCGGCGAGCAGCGGCAGCCCGCCGACCCAGAGCAGCTGCAGGTAGCCGTACTCGAGGTAGATGACCTCGCGCCACGTCTCGGGCGCCACCAGCACCGAGTCGGGGGAGACCCCGAGCACGAAGCTGCCGTCGGCGAGGCGGGGGAGGTAGAAGTTCGTGAGGTTGTCCCACCGGCCGAGCCAGCTGCGCGGCACGCCGAACCCGTCGCCGAACTGCGACAGCCGCTCCGCGAACGCCGGCAGCCCGGCGAGCACGGCGATCCCGGCGAGCGGGAGCAGGCGCACCGCGGTGCGGCGCAGCGGCGGGTTCTGGTGCAGCGCCACGACCCCGACCACGATCGCCGACGCCCACGTGGAGAACTGGCCCGCGGCCAGCACCCCCGCGGCCAGCAGCAGACCCAGGACGACCCGCTCGGTGCGGCCGATCAGTCCCCGGACCGTCAGCGCGGTCAGCAGGGCCAGCGCGAGCACGACGTAGTCGCCGGTCGCGATCGACGAGGCGAACGTCGTGGTGCCGCGCTCGGTGAGGTCGGCGGCGTCCCCGCCGTCGGCCCACAGCGTCCCGAGCGCGGCCAGCACGGGCGGGAAGCCCGCCGTCTGGAGCACGGCGATCGTCGCCACCGCGGCCGCGGGCCACAGGACGACCCGCCCGAGCCGCAGCAGCTCCCGGTCGGTCCGCACGGTGAGCCGCACGAGCAGCAGCAGCGCGGCCAGCTTGCAGATCGGCAGCAGCGCCATCAGGTCCGAGCCGGCGGGCACCACCCCGCGCAGCAGCATCGACACGACCGGCCACAGCGTGGACAGCAGCACGAACACGAGGATCGGCACGTCGAGCGGGCCCGGGCGCAACCCGCTGCGCCCGCCCCGCAGCAGCCGGACGTAGCCGCCGAGCAGCGCGCCGGCCAGGACGAGCACCAGCACGGCCTCGTTGGGACGAACGACCGGGATGAGCTGGTCGCGCTCGATGCCCGACAGGAACGGCAGCGAGACCAGGTAGACGTGGACGGCGAGGGCGGGGCGCAGCGCGGTGACGACCAGCACCGCGGCTCCGGCCACGGCGGCCACCGCGAGCAGGCCCCCGACCGCCCCGGCGGCCCCGGCCACGATCGCCGCACCCAGCAGCGCCGCACCCAGCGGCAGGGCGGCCCGCAGCCGGGCCGGCGTCCCGGGCTCCCGCTGCGGAGCCAGCGGCGGCGCGCTCACCGCGCACCCGGCAGCCGGGTGCGGACCGCGGTCCACGCCAGCAGGAACAGCGCCACGGCCAGCAGCGCGAGCGGGGTCACGACGAGCACGTCGAGCAGCCGCCCGCCGTCGGCGGTGCCGGTGAGCACGGCGCCCGCGCCGATCACCGGCATGGCCGCGACCGCTCCGGCGGCGGTGGCGGCCGTCGCCGCCCGGTCGAGCACGGCCGCCGGGCGGATCGCGCGGCGCAGCAGCACCAGCACGATCGCGGCGGCGGCGGTGTCGGCGAGCAGGACCACCCCGCAGAGCGCGACGAGCCGGGGCGTGCCGGTGGGCACGAGCAGGCAGGCGGGGGCGAGCAGCACCGTGGCGACGAACACGACCGTCCCGGCCCGGCGCGGCCCGGACACGTCCAGCCGCGCGAACAGCGCCTGCCTGCCGATCTCGTGGACCCCGGCCGAGAGCTGCGCGACGCCGAGCACGGCGATGCACGCGGCCAGCGCGGCGACCAGCTCCGGGGTGCGCAGCTCACCGTTGGCGAGGAGGTCCGCGGCGGGACCGGAGAAGCCGACCAGCAGGAACAGCGCCGGCACCCCGGCCATGAGGACGTAGGAGAACGCCTGGCGCCACGACGACGCGTAGCGCCAGCGGTCGCCGGCCCTGGCCGCGGCGGACAGGCCCGGCAGCACGGCGGTGGTGATCGAACGGGCCCCGAGCGCCGCGGGGAGGCTGTAGACCGAGTAGGCCATCTGGAACACGAGCACCCCGCCGCGCACCGTCGCCGAGCAGGCCAGCAGGGCGTAGAAGGCCCCGGCGGGGAGGGCGGCCACCGCGACCGAGCTGCGCAGCCGGTCGGCGGTCCGGCGCGCCGCCGGGTCGGTCCGCCACCCGCGCACCGGGCGGACCGAGAGGCCGACGCGGGCGGCCCCGAACACCTGCACGGCCGCGTGCACCGCGACCGAGAGCGTGGCGCCGGCGCCGAGCAGCACGACGAGGCCGTCGGGCGCCTCGGCGACGTCGCGGCCCGAGCCGTGCAGGACGGCCGCGGCGACCATGGTCAGCATCAGCCCGACGTTCTCCAGCGCGGGGGCCGCGGCTGCGAGCGCGAACCGCTCCCGGGCCTGCTGCGCCGCCGCGCCCAGCGCGGCCACGGTGTAGAGCACGACCTGGGGGGCGACGAGCACGAGCAGCGTCGTGGTCAGGCGCTGCGCCTGCTCGCGCTCCGCGCCCGCGGACACGCCGAGGGTCAGCGACCAGGCCAGCGCCGGCGAGACGAGCACGAGCAGGAGCGCCAGCGCGGTCGCGATCAGGACCAGCCGGGTGCTGAGGCGCCGGAGCAGCAGCGCGCTCTCCGCGACGCCCCGCTCGGCCAGCGACCCGACGACGGCGGGCACCACGACGAGCGCGAGCACCGGGCCCGCGACGACCGAGTAGGTCAGGCTCGGGACGGTGTTGGTGGCCAGGAAGGCGTTCGCGAGGAAGGTCGGCCCCAGCACGGCGCCGACGACGACCACCCGCAGCAGACCGGTGACCCGGCTGACCAGCGTCCAGACGGCGACGGTCGCCGAGCTCCTGGCGGTGGAGACCCGGCGCCGCCGGACGCGCTCAGGCGCGCCGGGAGTCCGGCGCAGTGTCGTGGTGATGACCGCTCCCCCCTGAGGGGCGGAACTGCCGCCGGACGACGAGGAGCAGGCCGAGCGCCGCGACGAGCAGGGCGGTGAGCGCGCCGGTCGCCGCGGTGACCAGCGGGCGGGGGCTGACGGGGTCGACGTCGGCGTAGGGCGGGACGAGGACGCGGGCGCCCGGCCCGGCGAGGTCGCTGATGTTCAGCTCGTCGAGCTGGCTGCGCAGCTGCTGCTCGCGGTCGACCAGCGGGGAGAGCTCGGCACCCAGCGCCGTGTCGGTCCGGGCGGCCTCGATCCGGTCGAGCACCGTGGCGAGCTCGGTCTCGAGGTAGCCGCGGACGTCCGAGCGCTCGTCGTTGTTGGACACCGCCAGGTACCGGGTCACGATCGCGTCGAGGATCCGTGTCGCGCGGTCCGGGTCGGCGTCGCGGAACTCGATGCTGATGACCTCGCTCTCCTCCAGCACCGTGGCCTGCAGGGACTCCGCGAGGTCCTCGACCGGCACGCCGGACCCGGCCGACACCGGGCCCAGCACCGTGCGGCTGGTCAGCAGGACGAGCTGGGTGCTGAGGTTGCGGTCCTCCCGCAGGAAACCGGTGGGCTGCTCGCGGGTCAGCAGGTAGAGCACGTCGGCGCGGGCCGCGTACTGCGTCGGCAGCAGCGTGCCGATGCCGAAGCCCGCCCCGGCCCCCGCGACGACGAGCAGCACGGCGAGCAGAGCCAGGGTCGTCCACGTGCGGCGCGACGGGCCTCCGCCCGCCGCCGCGGTGCGGGTGCCGGGGTCGTCGGTGACCATGGGTGGACGTCCGTTCGTCGAGGGGGCGGCCGCGAGGGCGATGGCCTCGGTGCGCTCCTCGACACCCGCGGACGGGAGCCGGTCGTAGGGGGGCACCGGTGTCACACCCCTGCCAGGACGGAGCAGACGCGGTCGACCTGCGCCGGCGCGATGCCCGGGAACAGCGGCAGCGAGAGGATCTCACCGGCCGCCCTCTCGGCCACCGGGCAGGGGTCGTCGGCGAACTCCGCGAACGCCGGCTGCAGGTGGCAGGGGACGGGGTAGTGCACGCCCCAGCCGATCCCGCCGGCGTCGAGCGCGGCGACGGCCGCCGCGCGGTCGGGCACCCGCACGACCGCGAGGTGGTGGACGGACTCGGCGAGCGGGTCCTGCGCGACGGGTGCGCACCAGTCGGGGAGCTGCTCCCGGTACCGCTCCACCGCCTCCACGCGACGGGCGTTGGCGGCGTCGAGGCCGCCGAGCTTGATGCCCAGCACCGCGGCCTGCAGGGTGTCGAGGCGGCTGTTGCGGCCCGACACGTCGTGGTGGTGGCGGCTGGTGGCGCTGCGTCCGTGGTCGGCCGTCCGCCGGATGCGGGCGACGAGCTCGGCGTCGTCCGAGACGACCGCCCCGCCGTCACCGAACGCGCCGAGGTTCTTGCCCGGGTAGAAGCTGAACGCGGCGGCGCGCCCCGCCCCGCCCGCGCGCCGGCCCGCGTACCGGGCGCCGTGGGCCTGGGCGGCGTCCTCGACGAGCGGGACGCCGTGGCGGTCGGTGACCGCGAGCAGCCCGTCGACGTCGGCCATCTGCCCGAACAGGTGCACGGCGACGACCGCGGCCGTGCGCGGCCCGATCGCCGCGGCGACCGCGTCGGGGTCGACGAGCAGCGTGTCGGGCCGGACGTCGACGAAGCGCGGGCGGGCCCCGACGGCCCGGACGGCCTCCGCCGTGGCGACGAACGTGTTGGCGGGGAGGACGACCTCGTCGCCCGGCCCGATCCCCAGCCCGTCGAGGACCAGTTCCAGCGCGTCGGTGCCGTTGGCGACGCCGACGCAGTGGTCGGTGCCGCAGTACGCGGCGAAGTCGTCCTCGAACGCGGCCACCTCCGGGCCGCCGACGAAGCGCCCGTGCCCCAGCACGGTCTTCCAGGCGACGTCGAGGGCGTCGCGCAGCGGTGCGTTGACCGCTCCCAGGTCGAGGAACGGGACGGGGGCGGGGCGCGTCACGAGAGCACCGGGGAGCGCTGCTCGACGATCACGGTGGCCGGCGCCGGCTCCGTGATCGCGACCGGGCCGTCGTCGACCGGGACGACCCCTCCGTCGAGCCGGGCGCGGTCGGTGGCGCTCAGGACCCGGACGATGTCGAGGCCGCGCCGCCCCGTCGTGGCGGGGGTGGCGCCGCTGCGCACGCAGTCGACGAAGTGCTGGTCCTGCACCCGCAGGGGCTCGTCGAACGGGATGAACGGCGAGGTGATGTCACCGGAGCGGTAGGTGACGGGCATCGCGTGGGCCGACGACGGGTCGTCGACCTCCGCGGGGTCGACGCCGATGTCGTAGATGCGGATGCGCTCGTTGTCGGACATGTCGTCGTAGACGACCATCTTGCGCTCGCCGACGACGGTGACGCGCCGGACCTTGTCGGGGTTCAGCCAGCTCACGTGGACGAACGCGTGGGCGTCGGAGCGCGGGAACTGCAGGCGCAGGTAGGCGACGTCCGCGTGGCGGTCGCCGATGTTGCACTGCGCCCAGACGCTCGTCGAGCTCGGCATCTCGTCGAGGAGGTAGGAGACGATGGAGATGTCGTGCGGCGCGAGGTCCCAGATGACGTTGACGTCGCGCTGGTAGCGCCCGAGGCTCAGCCGCGCGGTGTCGATGTAGAGCACGCGGCCCAGCGAGCCCGAGCGCACGATGTCGCGCAGCGTGCGGACGGCCGCGTTGTACTCGAAGGTGTGGCCGACCATCAGCGGGACGCCCCGCGACTCCGCCGTCTCGACGAGCAGCTCGGCCTCGGCGACCGACGTCGCGAGGGGCTTCTCGACGAGGGTCGGCTTGCCCGCCTCCAGCGCGACCAGCGCGACCAGCGTGTGCGCGGCGGGCGGCGTGGCCACGACCACCGCGTCGACGTCCTCGACGACGGCGTCGAGCGAGCCGGCGAGCCGGGCGGCCGGGTAGTGGTGCGCGGCTTCCGCCAGGCGGTCCTCGTTCCCGTCCACTACGGTCACGCTCACGTCGGCGAGGCTGCTCAGCACGCGGACGTGCTTGGAGCCCCAGTACCCGTACCCGACGACGGCGACGTTGGTCCGAGCGGCTGGCATCCTGCTCCGATCACTGGGAAGTCGGCACGGTCGGACGACCGGCGAGTTCAGCCGTAGATCGGACGGGTGACGCTCTCTGTTACCCCGATAGCGGAGCGTCCACGAAGGGAGGACAGAACTCCTCGTCGGAGCGACTGTGCGTGATCACCTGCGGGTTCTCGGGGGAGCATCCGGGTGTGCCGCTCCGAGCCGCGGCCGGCGTCGCGGTGGCCCTGTGCCTGGCCGTCGCGGTCCCGGTCCCCACGCCCCCCGCGCCCGTCGCCGCGTCCGCGGTCGTGGGTGCGCCCGTCCTCGGTGTGGCGGTGCTGCCTCCCGGAGCCCCGCTCCCGTCCGACGGGGACTGCGCCCGCTCGACCCGCCGCGACCCCTGGGAGCCGCGGCCGGAGAACACCGGGGCGAACCGCACGGTGCCGCCCGGGCCGGTCGCCTCGCGGGCCTGGGGCGGTCCCGCGGCCGAGGCGCTGCGCACCCGCGTCACCGGCCGCTTCACCGGCACGACCGACGAGATCATCCGCTGGGCCTCGTGCAAGTGGGGGTTCGACCCGGACGTCACGCGGGCCCAGGCGGTCCAGGAGTCCGGCTGGGTCCAGTCGGCGCGCGGCGACGGCGGCGTCAGCCTCGGCCTGCTCCAGATCAAGTCGACGGTGTGGACCGGCACCGCCCCCTGGTCGGCCACGAGCACCGCGTTCAACGTGGACTGGTCGCTGGGCCTGCGGCGGGCCTGCTACGAGGGCCAGCTCTCCCCGGCTCCGCAGGGCCGCGGGGACCTGTGGGGGTGCGTCGGCATGCACTACTCCGGGGGGTGGCGCGACGCGCCGGCGCTGGCCTACGTCGCCGGGGTGCAGGCGCACCTGGAGCGCCGCGCGTGGCGGGAGTGGCCGAGCGCGACGGGTTGGCCACCGGCGTGAGCGGGCACCGTGTTCAGCCGGTGGGGTGCGGGTAGTGGTCCCACGTCCGCAACCGGCCCCCGGTGAAGCCCAGCACCCAGGTGCTGGCCTTGCGGCTCGGCACGTCGTCGAGTCCGCTCAGGGCGCCGACGACGTCGGGGATCACACCGCCCTGGCTGCAGACCAGGCTGACGCCGGGCTGCGCGGCGATCTCGCGGAAGCGGGCGAGGCCGGCGGCGGGGTCGTCCCAGTAGCCCTCCTCGCCCAGGAGCGGCTCGTCGGCCACGGGGAGGCCGTGGGCCGCGGCGATCGGCGCGATGGTGTCGCGGCAGCGGATCGGCGGGGCGGAGGCGAGGCGGTCGGGGCCGAACAGGGGGAGCAGGGTCGCGAGCTGGCGGGCCTGCTCGCGGCCGGTGCCCGACAGCGGGCGGTCCTCGTCGGGGCCGTCCCACTGGTTGCGGCTGCCGGCCTTGGCGTGGCGCACCAGCACGACCACCGAGTCGGGCGGGCCGGTGTCGGCGAAGCGGGCGAGGACGTCGAGGTCGCGGCGGTAGGACAGCAGTGCGGCGGCGTCGTCGGGGGAGCACCAGCGCAGCTCGTCGGTCTCCGCGTTGGGCTCGAAGGCGCCCGAGCAGGCCTGCGCGGCCCAGTACCGCACGACCTTGGGGCCCTCGATGACGTCGTAGTGCACGTCGAGCAGGAGCGGTCCGAGCCGGGCGGCGAAGCCGGTCTCCTCCGCGGTCTCGCGGACGGCGGCGTGCGGCATCGACTCGCCGCGGTCGAGCTTGCCCTTGGGCAGCGACCAGTCGTCGTAGCGCGGGCGGTGCACCAGCGCCACCTCGGCACCGGACCCGGCGCGGCGCCAGAGGACGGCGCCGGCCGCGAGGATCGGCGTGCTCATTCCGACTCGGCCACCAGCGCGTGGCGCAGCATCATCTCGGCCTGGTGGTCGCGGACGGGGGAGACGCCGGAGTCGAGCGGCGGCGAGGGCTCCCAGCGCCCGTCGGCCTGCAGCGTCCAGCACCGCGTGGCCGGGTCCATGCAGCTGTCGATCATCTCGCCGAGCTGCGCGGCGAGCGCGGGGTCGGCGACGCGCAGCAGCACCTCGACGCGGCGGTCGAGGTTGCGGTGCATCATGTCGGCGCTGCCGAGCCAGTACTCGTCGGCGGAGCCGAAGTGGAAGACCCGGCTGTGCTCCAGGAACCGGCCCAGGATCGACCGCACGCTGATGTTCTCGCTGAGGCCCTCGCGGCCCGGACGCAGCGCGCAGATGCCGCGCACGACCACGTCGACGGGCACCCCCGCCTGCGACGCCCGGTACAGCGCGTCGATCACCTGCTCGTCGACCAGCGAGTTGACCTTGACCCGGACGCACGCGCCCGGCTGGCCCGCCCGGTGCGCCTCGATCTCGTCCTCGATGCGCCGCACGATGCCGCGCCGCACGCCGTAGGGCGCGACGAGCAGCGACCGGTAGGAGGTCTGGCGGGAGTAGCCGGTGAGGGAGTTGAACAGGTCGGTGAGGTCGGCGCCGATCGTCGGGTCGGCCGTGAGCACGCCGACGTCCTCGTAGAGCCGCGCGGTCTTGGGGTGGTAGTTCCCGGTGCCGATGTGGCAGTAGCGGCGGATCGACTCGCCCTCCTGGCGCACGACGAGCGAGGTCTTGCAGTGCGTCTTGAGCCCCACCAGCCCGTAGACGACGTGCACGCCCGCCTTCTCCAGCTCGCGCGCCCAGCGGATGTTGGCCTGCTCGTCGAACCGGGCCTTGATCTCCACCAGCGCGACAACCTGCTTGCCGGCGGCGGCGGCGTCGACCAGGGCGTCGACGATGGGGGAGTCGCCGGAGGTGCGGTAGAGCGTCTGCTTGATCGCGAGCACGTGCGGGTCGGCGGCGGCCTGCTCGATGAAGCGCTGCACCGACGTCGAGAACGAGTCGTAGGGGTGGTGCACCAGGACGTCGCCCTCGCGCAGGGTGGCGAAGATGCTGCGCGGGGTCTCCCGCTCGGCGAACGCCGGGTGCGTGGCGGGGACGAAGGGGTCGTCCTTGAGGTCGGGGCGGTCGACGCCGTGCACGGCCCACAGCGCGGTGAGGTCGAGCAGGCCCGGGACCGTGACGACGTCGCCGGGGTGCACGTCGAGCTCGCGCAGCAGCAGCTCCAGGACGTGCTCGCTCATGGTGTCGGTGACCTCGAGGCGCACCGGCGGGCCGAAGCGGCGCCGCGCGAGCTCGCGCTCGAGGGACTGCAGCAGGTCCTCGTCGCGGTCCTCCTCGACCTCGACGTCGGCGTTGCGGGTGACGCGGAACGCGTGCACCTCCGCGACCTCCATGCCGGTGAACAGGTCACCGAGGTGCGCGGAGATGAGGTCCTCGATCGGCAGGAACGTGATCGTGTCGTCCTCGGTGGCGACGTTGACCAGCCGCGGCACGTTGTTGGGCACCTTGACGCGCGCGAACCGCTCGGTGCGCCCTTCCGGGTCGCGCACGGTGACGGCGAGGTTGAGGGAGAGCCCGGAGATGTAGGGGAACGGGTGCGCCGGGTCGACGGCCAGCGGCGTCAGCACCGGGAAGACCTGCGCGGAGAAGTAGGCCGACAGCCGCACGCGCTGGTCGTGGGACAGGTCGCTCCAGCGCAGGATGTTGATGCCCTGCTGGGCGAGCTCGGGGCGGACGTGGTCGAGGAACACCCGCGCGTGCGCCTCGGCGATCGCCTGCGTGCGCGCGGCGATGCGGGTGAGCTGCGCGGTGGGGGACAGGCCGTCGGCGCTGCGGACGGCGAGGCCGGTGTCGTCGCGGCGCTTCAGCCCGGCCACGCGGACCATGTAGAACTCGTCGAGGTTGCTCGCGAAGATCGCCAGGAACTTGGCCCGCTCCAGCAGCGGCTGGCTGGTGTCCTCGGCCAGGGCCAGCACGCGGGCGTTGAAGTCGAGCCAGGACAGCTCGCGGTTGAGGTACCGGTCGTCGGGCAGGCCCGAGCCGGGCACGGGCGTGCGCGCGGGCGGGCTGACGGGCACCGCGGCGCCCGCGGTGTCGGTGCGGGCCCCGGTGGCCGCGGCCGTCGGGCCCGGCTGGTCGAGGATCTCGAGCCCGGCGTCGACGGTGGCGGTGCTCAGCGGCCGCGCGGCCGCGTGCACCCGGCGGGTCGACGGGCGCGGGGCCCGCTTCGACGCGCTGTCCCGGGCCTTGCGACGACCGCCCGGCGTCGGTTCGGGCCCTGCTGAACCGTTCACGTCTGCACCCACACGGGCCATTGTTGCCCACTGGTGTCCCTCCCGTCTCATCCCGAGGGTGTCCACCAGGTGAACCGGGGCGTAACGCGAGGTGCGTCACCCCCGATCGGGTGGGGTGACCTCCGCTCCCCGGTACGGCACGGTCCAGGCGCTGCGCGCCGTCGCCGCGCTGCTCGTCGTCGGCGCCCACCTCGGGGGGCCGACCGGCTTCGAGGACAAGCTCTTCGGCTCCCCGGTGCTGCTGGGCTGGACCGAGCACGTGGGGCCGATGGGCGTCGACCTCTTCTTCGTGGTGAGCGGCTTCATCATGGCCGTGACCACGCGGAACGTGGCCTCCGGCCTGCAGCCCGCCTCGGCGTTCCTGCTGCGGCGGGTCACGCGGATCTACCCCTGCTACGTGCT
Source organism: Pseudonocardia broussonetiae (assembly GCF_013155125.1). Lineage (NCBI taxonomy): Bacteria > Bacillati > Actinomycetota > Actinomycetes > Pseudonocardiales > Pseudonocardiaceae > Pseudonocardia > Pseudonocardia broussonetiae. The sequence goes on from NZ_CP053564.1 coordinate 3,050,020, forward strand.
GGTCACCGCGGCGGTCCTGGCCGTCTTCCTCTGGCGGCCGGACCTGGTGAACTCCAGCGAGGACGTCCGCCCCGACGTCCTGGCGTCGTTCCTGCTGCTGCCGCAGGCGGGGCTGCCGCTGCTGCTCGTGGGCTGGACGCTGGTCTACGAGATGCTCTTCTACGTCGTCCTCGGGGCGACGCTGCTGGTGCGCCGCTCGTGGCTGTGGTGGGCGCTCGGGACGTGGGTGGCGCTGATCGTCGTCCTGGCGCCGCTGGAGCAGGCGTCGTCGAACCTGTGGGTCGGGCTGCTGCTGGGCCCGCGCAACCTCGAGTTCGTGCTGGGCGTGGGCCTCGCGGCGCTGGTGCTCGCCGGCCGGATCACGGCGCCGCGGCTGCTGTGCCCGCTGGCGGTGGCGCTGCTGGTGGTCGCGGCCGCGCTGGGGCCCGTCGACGGGCCGGTCGAGGGCTGGCTGCGCCTGGCCGCCGTCGGGCTGCCGACGACGCTGCTGGTGTACGGCGTCGTCGGCGGCGAGCTGCGGCACGGGTGGCGGGCGCCGCGGTCGCTCGTGGCGGCCGGGGACGCGTCCTACTCGCTGTACCTCGTGCACGTGCCGGTGCTCAAGGTCGTCGGCATCGCGCTGGGTCTGGTGGTCGCCGAGGTCGTGCTGCCGGTGCGCCTGCTGCTGCTCGTGCTGGTCGCGGCCGTCGCCGTGGCCGGCGGGATGCTGTTCTACCGGTGGGTCGAGGCGCCGCTGATCACCCTGGTGCACGACCGGGCGCCGCGCCCGCGCCGCGCCCCGGCGCCGGTCGTGCCGGCGCCGCGGACGGGGGCGCACCGGCCGGAGCGGGTCGCGCTGCGCTCCTCAGGGGTGCGCGCAGGGCGCCAGGACGCCGCGGGTGCGCCCGCCCAGGCCGAGCAGGCCCGCCGCGGCCAAGTCGGCGGGGGTGTCGACGTCCCGGCGCAGGCCCGGCCACTCACCGACCAGCGGAACCGCGCCTGACGCGGCGTGGTCGGCGGCCGAGCCGACGCCGAACCGCGGGTCGAGGTCGACGCCCGCGGCGGCGGTGAGCAGCGCGGTGCCGGTGCCGTCGGCGTCGGCGACGAACGCGCGGGCGAACCCCGTGGCGGCGGCGAGGGCGGCGTCGAGCTCCTCGGGACGCAGGGCGGGGAGGTCGGCCTGCAGCGCGGCGACCGGGACCCCGGGGCGGCGGGCCCGCAGGACGGCGGCGCCGTGGGAGTAGGCGGCGTTCAGGCCGGGCTCGGGACCGTCCGGGACGACCTCGACGCCCGCGGCGGTGAGCTCGAGGGTCACCACCGGGTCGGAGCTGACGACGAGCAGCCGGTGCACGAGGCGCGCGGCGCGGGCGGCGGCGACGGTGTCGTGGGCCAGCGCGAGGGCGAGGCGGGCGTGCGCGGCGGGGTCGTCACCGGCGGCGCCGCGCAGCCGGGTCTTCGCCTCGACCAGCCGCTTGACCGGCACCACCAGATCCACGGGGTCCATCGTCGCAGGCTGCGGGGCGGGGGCTCACGGAGCCCGACTCGGGCGCAGCGAGAGCCCGACTCGCGGGAGGAGAGGGAGGGGACGGTCAGTAGGCGCCGCGGCCGCCGAGGACGGCGCGGGCGGTGCCGGCGACGATGTGCATCTCGAGGCCGAGGGTCCACTCGTCGACGTAGCGCAGGTCCAGGGCGATCGACTCGTCCCAGGAGAGGTCGCTGCGGCCGCTGACCTGCCACAGGCCGGTCATGCCCGGGCGGACCGAGAGGCGGCGGCGCTCGCGGGCGGTGTAGGTCTCGGCCTCCTGCGGGAGCGGGGGGCGCGGGCCGATCAGCGACATCGAGCCGTTGAGCACGTTGAACAGCTGGGGCAGCTCGTCGATCGAGTAGCGGCGCAGGACGCTGCCGACCCGGGTGATGCGGGGGTCGCGGCGCATCTTGAACAGCGGGCCGGCGCCCTCGTCGTCGGCGGCGAGCAGGGCGCGGTGCTTCTCGGCGTCGACGACCATCGAGCGGAACTTGACCATGCGGAACGCGCGGCCGTCGCGGCCGATGCGGGTCTGCAGGAAGAACACGGGGCCGCCGTCGAGCTTCACGGCGAGGGCGACGACCAGGAGCACCGGCGCGACGAGCAGCAGGAGCAGGGCGGTGGCCGTGACGTCGACCACGACCTTCGCGACCCCGACGAACCCGCGCACCGCGCGGCCGGGGACCAGGGGGGCGTCGACCGGAGCCGGGGCGGGGTTCTCCACGAGCCGCAGCGTCGGAACGATCCGCGCGGGCTCGCGCAGGTCGGTAACCCTGTTCAGGGGGTGCACCGTGGCGGTCTGCACTGCGGCCGTCATCACTGTCCTTCTCTTCACCGGGTACTGCCGTAACTGGTCCTCACAACCAGAGACGTGCCGCGCCGGGGGAGGTTGCGTCGGGTTCGGGAAAAGATCTCCACGATCGGGTCGGGTGGACCGGCGGGCCGGTCACCGGGGACACTTCCGGCAGGTTGTGGTGCCCGGCGTGAGGAGTGCATGGGGTGAGGCGTGAGAAGCGCGGCTTCTGGATCGCGTTCTGCGCGGTCTTCTTCTACCCGATCGGCTGGCTCACGGGTCGCAGCCGCTACGAGGGCCGCGAGCACATCCCGGCGCACGGCGGTGCTCTCCTGGTCGCCAACCACATCTCGCACCTCGACCCGATCTTCTCGGGGCTGATCGTCGAGCGCTCCGGGCGCGTGCCGCGGTTCCTGGCCAAGCACAGCCTGTGGAAGGTGCCCGTGCTCGGGCAGGCGCTGGCCGGCAGCGGGCAGATCCCGGTCTACCGCGAGTCGGCCGACGCCCAGCAGAGCCTGCGCGAGGGCACCGCGGCGCTGCAGGAGGGCAAGGTCGTCATCATCTACCCGGAGGGGACGATCACCCGCGACCCGCAGACCTGGCCGATGCACGCGCGCACCGGCGTCGCGCGCCTGGCGCTGACGGCCGACGTGCCGGTCGTGCCGATGGTCCACTGGGGCACCCACCGCGTCCTCGACGGCTACAACAAGAAGTTCCGGCCGCTGCCGCGCGGGCCGATCGTGGTGCGCTGCGGCGAGCCCGTCGACCTGTCGGACTACCGGGGGAAGCCGATCGACGCGGCGCTGCTGCGGGAGGTCACCGACCTGCTGATGGGGCGGGTGCGCGACCTGCTCGCCGAGGTGCGCGGGGAACCGGCGCCCACCGCGTTCTTCCGGAGGGCCTCGTGAGCGGGCAGGTCCGGCGCGTCGCCGTGCTGGGCGGCGGCTCGTGGGGCACGGCGTTCGCGAAGGTGCTGGCCGACTCCGGGCGCGAGGTCCGCCTGTGGGCGCGCCGGCCCGAGGTCGCGGCGGCGGTCAACGAGCGGCACACCAACCCCGACTACCTGCCCGGCATCGAGCTCCCCGGGCTGCTCTCGGCCACGACCAACGCCGCGGCCGCGCTCGACGGCGTCGACGCGGTGGTGCTCGCCGTGCCCTCGCAGACCCTGCGCTCCAACCTCGACGGCTGGCGGCACCTGCTGCCCCCCGGCGTCACGCTCGTCAGCCTGGCGAAGGGGGTGGAGCTGGGCACGCTCAAGCGGATGAGCGAGGTGGTCGTCGAGGTCGCGGGCGTCACGCCCGACCAGGTGGCCGTGGTGTCCGGCCCGAACCTGGCGCGCGAGATCGCCGCGGAGGAGCCGACCGCCACGGTCATCGCGTGCGCCGACCACGACCGCGCCGTCGCCCTGCAGCACGCCTGCACCACCGGCTACTTCCGCGCCTACACCAACACCGACGTCGTGGGGTGCGAGGTCGGCGGGGCGGGCAAGAACGTCATCGCGCTGGCCACCGGCATGGCGGCGGGCATGGGCTTCGGCGACAACACCCGCGCGTCGCTGATCACGCGCGGGCTGGCCGAGACCGCGCGCCTGGGCGTCGCGCTGGGGGCCGACCCGATCACGTTCGCCGGGCTCGCCGGGCTGGGCGACCTCGTCGCCACCTGCTCGTCGCCGCTGTCGCGCAACCGGACGTTCGGGGAGCGGCTGGGGCGCGGGGAGTCGCTCGCGCAGGCCGAGGAGGCCAACCACGGGCAGGTCGCGGAGGGCGTGAAGTCGTGCACGTCGATCTGCGAGCTGGGCCTGCGCCACGGGGTGGAGCTGCCGATCGCCGACGCCGTGCGCCGCGTGTGCCACGAGGGCCTGTCGGCGGCGGAGATGGGCAAGGAGCTGATCAGCCGGGCGCCGCGTCCGGAGTGACCCGTGAGTGGCAACGAGTGCCAGGGCACTCGTTGCCACTCACGACCGTAGGGTGCGGGGCGTGAGCGGCGACGGGACGCGGTGCGTGCACGGCGGACACCCACCCGGCGCGCCGGGGGACCCCCTGCACCCCGGACCAGTGCTGTCGTCCACCTTCGACCTCGGTGCCGACGAGCCGCTGCCCACCGACTTCTACGGCCGGGCGGGCAATCCGACGTGGCGGGCGCTGGAGTCGGCCATCGGCGACCTCGACGGCGGCGAGTGCGTCCTGTTCTCCTCCGGCATGGCCGCGATCGGGGCCGTCCTGCGCCTCACCGGCCGCGACGGCGCGCTGGTCCTGCCCTCGGACGGCTACTACCTCGCCCGCGCGCTGGCCCACGGCGAGCTCGCGCCGCTCGGCGTGCCGGTGCGGGAGGTGCCCACCACGGGCCCCTTCGACGGGCTGGCGGGCGCCGCGCTCGTGCTGGTGGAGACGCCCTCCAACCCGGGGCTCGACGTCGCCGACATCGCCGCCGCCGCGGCCGCCGCGCACGCGGTGGGGGCGCTGCTCGCCGTGGACAACACCACGGCCACGCCGCTGGGCCAGCGCCCGCTCGACCTCGGCGCCGACCTGGTCGTCGCCAGCGACACCAAGGCGCTCGCCGGGCACGGCGACGTCGTGCTCGGCCACGTCAGCACCCGCGACCCCGGCCTCGCCGCCTCGCTGCGGGAGGCCCGCTCGCGCGGCGGCGCCGTGCCGGGGCCGATGGAGGCCTGGCTCGCCCACCGCGGGCTCGGGACGCTCGACCTGCGGCTGGAGCGCCAGGCCGGCAACGCCCGCGCCGTCGTCGACGCGCTGCTCGGGCACCCGGCCGTCACCGACGTCCGGTGGCCGGGACACGTGGGCGACCCCGCCCACGCCGTCGCCGCCCGCCAGATGCGGCGGTGGAACGGGGTGCTGCGGTTCACCCTCGACTCCCAGCAGGCGGTGGGGCGGTTCCTCGCGGCGAGCCGGCTGGTCGGCTCGGCCACCAGCTTCGGCGGCCTGCGCAGCACGGCCGACCGGCGGGCGCGGTGGGGCGACGACGTGGCCCCGGGCCTGCTGCGGTTCTCGGCGGGGTGCGAGGACCCCGACGACCTGGTGGCGGACGTGGTGGCGGCGCTGGAGGCGGTCTGACGGTGCCGGTGGCGGCCGGGGCGTGCCGAACGGGGTAGCGCTGGTCACTCCTTCCGGCCGAAACGTTCCGGGCCGTCCGGCCGACCTGATCAGTGATCGCTCCCCGGCCCCGGAGGTCCGCCATGCCCACCGCACCCCGCGTGCACCTCGTGATCGGCACGCGGCCGGAGGCGGTGAAGATGGCGCCCCTGGCGCTCGCGCTGCGCCGGGCGGGGGTGCTGGAGCCGGTGCTCGTCGCCACCGGCCAGCACCCGACGATGGTGGCGCAGGCGCTGGAGGCGTTCGGGCTGGCGCCCGACGTCGTCTGCGCGCTGCACCGGACGACGGGGGAGCAGGCGGAGCTCGTCGCGCAGCTGGTGCCCGCGCTCGACGCGGTGGTCGCCGAGGGGTCGGCGGCGGTGGTCGTGCAGGGCGACACCACGTCCGCCCTGGTGGGCGGCCTGGTGGCGATGTGGCGGCGGGTGCCGGTGGTGCACCTGGAGGCGGGCCTGCGCTCGGGCGACCTGGCCGCGCCGTTCCCGGAGGAGGCCAACCGCCGCCTGCTCGGGGTGTTCGCCGACCTGCACCTCGCGCCCACCCGGCGGGCCGCCGACGCGCTGCGCGCCGAGGCCGCGGCCGTCGGCGCGGGCACCGACCGGGTGCTGCTCGTCGGCAACACCGTCGTCGACGCCGTGCTGGAGGTGGCGGCGTCGGTGATCGCCGCCGACGCCCCGGCGCCGCAGGACCCGCGCCTGGCGGCCGTGCACGAGGCCGTCACCGCGGGGCGCTCGCGCCTGCTGCTGGTCACCGCGCACCGCCGCGAGTCGTGGGGCGCGCCGCTGGACCGGGTGCTGGCCGCGACCCGCCAGGTCGTCGACGCCCACCCCGACCTCGTCTGCGTGCTCCCCGCGCACGCCAACCCGGCCGTGCGCGCCCAGGTCGACGCCGCGCTCGGCGACCACCCGCGCGTCGTCGTCACCGACCCGCTGCCCTACCCGGAGCTCTGCCGCCTGCTGGCCCGCGCCGCGCTCGTGCTCAGCGACTCCGGCGGCATCCAGGAGGAGGCGCCCTCGTTCGGGGTGCCGGTGGTGGTGCTGCGCGAGGTCACCGAGCGGATGGAGGCCGTCGACGTCGGCTGGGCGCAGCTCGTCGGCACCGACACCGCCCGGATCGTCGCGGCGGCCAAGGGCGTCCTCGACGGCGACCGCACCGTCCCGCGCACGGGCAACCCGTTCGGGGACGGCCGCGCCGCGCGGCGCAGCGCCGACGCCCTGGCCTGGCTGCTCGGCCTCGGCGACCGTCCCGCGGACTTCGCGGTGGATCACGCTGGGTGACCATTCGGTCGCGAAACACTAGGCCGATCGGTGTAACGTCTCGTACTTCCGTGACGATCACGTGATCAGAAAGGTCGATCCACTGCGGACGGTGCGCACGAACGTCCCGGCAGACCACCTCGATCACCGGGAGATCACCATGGGCCAGCACCGCGCCGCCGGGCGCCCTGCTCCGCGCCGCACGCACCGCGCGAGCGGCATCGTCGGCCTGCTGATGCTCGGCACGGCCTCGCTGCTCGCCGCGGTCCCCGCGCACGCGGCGCAGGCCCCCGAGACCGGGCAGGTGCGCCTGGGGCACCTCTCGCCCAGCACGCCCGCCGTCGACGTCTACCTGACGGAACCGGGCGCGGTCGCCTCACGCACCCCGCTCGTCGCCGACGCCGGGTACGGCGCGGTCACCCCGTACCAGTCGCTGACGGCCGGTCGCTGGACCGTGGAGATGCGGCCCGCCGGCACCTCGCCCGACACCCCGGCCCCGCTCAGCGCGGCGCTGGAGGTCTCACCCGGCTCGGCGCAGTCGCTGCTGTTCTTCGACACCGGTGAGGGCGGCACCGTGCAGGGGCAGCTCCTCACCGACGACCTGGCGGTCGCCCCGGCCGGCTCCGGCCGCGTCCGGATCATCCAGGGCGCCGAGGGCGGCGCCCCGGTCGAGATGCAGGCCGCGGGCGGTCCCCGGCTGGCCACCGACCTGGCGTACGGCTCGGTCACCGACTACGCCACCGTCGACGCCCGCGCCTGGGACGTCGCCATCGCCTCGGGCGAGGAGCGGCTGCAGGCCACCCTCGACGTGACCGACGGCTCGGTGAGCACGGTCGTCCTCACCCGCGACGCCGCGGGCACGCTGGCCGTCACCCCGCTCGCCGACGTCACCGGCAGCCTCGCCCCGGCCCTGCCCGGCCTCCCCGAGCTCAGCGGCGCCCCCGTCGCCGGGCCCGGCGAGGAGGAGGCGCCCGCCGCCACCGGTCCCGCGCTGCCCCAGGGCGGCGTCCCCGCCGGCGGCGGTGCGACGGCCGGCGGGTCCGACCCCGGGCCGATCCTGCTCGCCCTGGCCGGAGCGCTGCTGCTGGTCTTCGGCGTCTCCGGATCGTCCCCGCTGCGCCGCTCGCGGCACCGCTGACCCGGTGAGCGCGCCGACGCTGGGCCGGCACTCCGCCGACCAGGGAGCCGCCCCGTCCGCACCGCCCCCGCGGTCGTCCGCCCCGCTGCGGGCCACCGCGGCGGCGCTGCTGATCTGCGTGCCGCTGATGGGCCCGTTCGACCTGTTCGGCGTCGACGAGCCGGAGGCGGTCACCACCGAGGTGCCGCTCGCGTCGGCCGCCCGGGTCGTGCGGGTCGACCAGCCGGCGCCCGCCGCGCGGCCGGTCGGGCTCACCGTGCCCGCCATCGGGCTGGCCGAGCCCGCGCTCGTCGACCTGGGCATCGCCGGCGACGGCCGCCTGCAGGCGCCGGAGGACTTCTCCCGCGTCGGCTGGTACACCGGCGGCGTCGCCCCGGGCGACCCCGGCCCCGCGGTCCTGGTCGGCCACGTCGACTCCTGGCGCGGGCCGGCCGTGTTCTTCCGGATCCGCGAGCTGACGCCGGGCGCGGAGGTCCTCGTGCCGCGCGAGGACGGCAGCACGGCCCGGTTCGTCGTCGACGCCGTGGAGCAGTACCCCAAGGACGGCTTCCCCACCGAGCGCGTCTACGGCCCCACGGCCGACGCGCAGCTGCGGCTCATCACGTGCGGCGGCAGCTTCGACCGGGCGGCGCGCTCCTACCGCGACAACATCGTCGTCTACGCCTCGCTGCGCTGAGTAGGCAGCTGCTCACGCTCGCGACCAGCGGTTATGTCCTGGGTCACCCGCGCTAACGGCGGTCGACCCGGACGCGACTGAACGGACGAACCGGGTCTGCTCCGACCCGCCGCAGGAGGGACAGGCCCGTGCCGGACGTCATCGGGGAGTACGGGGGCTACGCCCTCCTCGTCCTCTCGGCCCTGGCCGCCGCGGTCGGCATCGTCGCGCAGACGGTCGCCGCGCGGCGCACCGAGCAGCGCGACGCCGTCGACCCCGGCATCCTCGTGCGGCTGGCCACCGACCGCGTGTACCTGTTCGGGTTCGGCTCCCAGGTCCTCGCCTTCCTCGCCCGCGCGACGCTGCCGCTCTACATCGTGCAGGCCGGTTCGTCCTCGGCCGTCGGCCTCGCCGCGGTGATCGGGCTGGTCGTGCTGGGCTGGCGGGTCAGCGGCCGGGAGATCGCCGCGCTCGGCGTCCTGGCGGTCGGGCTGCTGCTCCTCGTGGGAGCCGCCGAGTCGTCGGTGGCCGCCCCGATGCCGCCCGCGCTGGGGTTCGGCCTGCTCGCCGCGCTGCTCGCCGTCGTCGCCCTCGCGTTCCCGGCCGCCCGGATCCCCGGCGCGCCGGGGGCCGTCGCGATGGGCGCGCTGGCCGGCGTCGCGTTCGCCGTGCTCGCCCTCTGCGGGCGCCCGCTCGCCGCGGGCCCGCTGCTGGAGCTCCCGCTGCAGCCACTGGCCTGGCTGATGGTCGCCTCCGCGCTCGTCGGGCAGGCGCTGCTGGCCGCCGCGCTGCAGCGCTCGTCCACGACCGTCGCCGCCGCCTCGATGGACGCCACCACCGTCGTCCTCGCCTCCGTCCTCGGCGTCACCGTGCTCGGCGACCAGATCGCCGCCGGTCGCGGCTGGTGGGTCGCCGCGGGCCTGACGCTGGTGGTCGCGGCCGTCGTCGCCATGGCCGTCGTCGGCCGCCCCTCGCGCGAGCAGCTGCCCGCGCCCGTCGCGGGAGTCGCCGCGTGACCCGCCCCACCGCGAGCGTCTCGCTCGACCTCGACAACCTCTGGGCCTACCTCAAGACCCACGGCGACCCGGGCTGGGAGTCCCGTCCGAGCTTCCTGCCCACCGCCGTCCCGCGGCTGCTGGAGCTGCTCGGCGAGCACCGCCTCGCCACCACGGTGTTCGTGGTCGGCGCCGACGCCGAGCGCGAGGACGGCGCGAAGGCCGTGGCCGCGATCGCCGCGGCCGGGCACGAGGTCGCCAACCACAGCTGGGGCCACGAGCCCTGGCTGCACCGCTACGGCCCCGACGAGCTGGAGGCCGAGCTCTCCCGCACCGAGGACGCGATCGTGGCCGCCGGCGCGCCCCGCCCGGTCGGGTTCCGCGGCCCGGGCTACAGCATCACCCCGGAGCTGCTGGCGCTGCTGCACCGCCGCGGGTACCTCTACGACGCCACGACGCTGCCCACCTGGATCGGCCCGCTGGCCCGCGCCTACCACTACCGCGGCACGCCGAAGGAGGAGCGCGGCGAGCTGTTCGGCCCGGTCTCCGACGTCCGCGCGCCGATCCACCCGTACCGCTGGAGCGACGCGGGCGGCCTCGTCGAGCTGCCGGTCACCACCATGCCGCTCACCCGCCTGCCCATCCACGGCTCCTACCTGCTGCAGCTGCACCAGGCCTCGCCGCGGCTGGCGCGGGCCTACCTCGCCACCGCGCTGGCGCTGTGCCGGCTGCGCGGCGTGCAGCCCTCGCTGCTGCTGCACCCCACCGACGTGCTCGACGCCGCCGAGGCGCCCGGCATGGAGTTCTTCCCCGGCATGGCGGTGCCCGGGCGCGAGAAGGCCGCGCTGCTGGGCCACGTGCTGGCCTCGCTGCGGTCCCGGTTCGACGTCGTCGGCACCGGCGAGCACGTCGCCCGCCTGCGCGACGCCGGCATCCGGCGCCACCGCGGCACGGCCGCGGTGGCGCGCTAGCCGGCTCAGTCCAGCACGACCGCGATCACGGCGGACTTCTCGGGGAGGGTGGCGGTGGCGGCAGCGAGCTCGTCGGGCGTGGTCGCCCGCGCGTCGAGCACGGCCACCACCGAGGCCGGGGCGCGCACCGCCGTCGGGTCGGCGTCGTCGCCGTCGACGGGCACGTCGTGCTCGCCCAGCCCGCGCCGGATCTCCACCACCCGGTCGGCCCGGCCGGGGCCCACCGCGAGCACGCGGACGGGGCGCCCGCTGGCGCGCTGCAGGGCGGAGATGCGGTCGCCGAGCGTGCGGTCGCTGCCGTCGAGGACGGCCACCGGCGGGTGCCCGGCGCGCTCCAGCGCCGCCTGGATGCCCTGGACGTCGGTGGCCCGCGAGCGCAGCCGGCCCGCGACCAGCGCCGCCACCAGCCCCGCGACGATCGCGGCGGCCAGCCCGATCGCGAGCGCCGACGCGGGCGTCGGGCCGACGTCGCTGACGCGCGGGGTGTCGTCGAGCGCCTCGAAGCGCGCGGCGGGCTCGAGCACGTCGGTGGCGATCAGCGCCTCGACCACGGCGACGGTGAGCGCGCCCGCGAGCTCCGCGCTGGCGGCGCGGACCGTCACCCGCGCGACGCCGGCCCCCGGCACCAGCGCGACGTCGACGTCCCCGGCCAGCTCGTCGGCGGACGGCGCGCCGGGCACCGCGGCGACGACGCGGCCGAGCACCGTCGGGCTCGCGGCCAGCTCGGGCAGCGCGGGCAGCCCCAGCGCGACGACCTCGCCGAACTGCGTCGAGGCGGGCGTGAGGATGTCGGAGACCGGGCGGGCGATCAGGCTGGACTCGCCCTCGAACACCGCGGGGCGGGCCAGCAGGGCGCCGGCGACGGCGGCGCCCACCAGCACCCCTGCCACCAGCCCGGCGACGAGCCGCTGCCTGCGGTCGGCGCGCAGCACGTTCACGACGGGACCGGGGCGGCGGCGATGCGGGTCGCGGCGATGTGGGTCATGGTCGCGGGATCGTAGCGCTCTCCGCAACGCGCTCCACGCGCCGGTGACCTGCACGAGCACCCGTATGGGGAGGATCACCACTGCGCAGATCGGGCTAACGTCCGCTGGTCCGGCAGCGACGGCATCGACGACGGGTCCGCAGGCCCGGCGCGCCGCCGGCGCGGAGGAGGCGGGATGAGCGTGTCGCAGGCCCTCGTGGCCGGTCCGAGCCTCGGCCCGGCGCCCGCGGCCCGGCGCCCGCTCGACGAGCGCCTGGTGCACCTCACGGCGCTGCTCGTCGTCGGGCTCGCGCCCGTCGAGGGCTACCTGCTCGACCTCGGCGGCCAGCTCGCCAAGGTGCCCACCGTCCTGTTCGTCCTCGCGTGGGCCGCGTCCCGGGTGCGGCAGCGCTCCCGGCCGCGGCTGCACGGGGTGCACGTGCTCGTCGCCGCGCTCGCCGCGGTCGTGCTCGTCTCCACCGCGGTGCACCTGCGCGAGCCCTACGCGGTGGAGTACGCGATCCGCTGGCTGCCGTTCCTGGCGCTGGCCGCGCTGCTGGTCGACGTCGCCGGGCGGGACGTGCCGGTGCGCCACCTGCTCGCCGCCGCCGTCGTCGGTGCCTGCGCGGCCGGGTTCGGCGCCGTCTACAGCGTCCTGGTCCTGGGCGAGGCGCGGGCCTCGGGCCCGCTCGAGGACCCCAACGACCTGGCGTGCGTGCTCGTCGCGGCGCTGCCGCTGCTGGTGGCGCTCACCCCCGGGCCGGGTGCCCGCCGCCTGCCGGCCGTCGCGCGCGGGACGCTGCTGCTCCTGGCCGCCGCCGTGCTCGTCGTCGGCGCCGGGATCACGTTCTCCCGCGGTGGGGGCTTCGCCGCGGCGGCCGCGGTGGCGGTGCTGCTGGCCCGCCGGGCGGTCCCGGCGAGGGCGATCGGCGGCGTGCTGGCGCTGGTCGCGGTCGGGGCCGGGATGCTGCTGCTGGTGGCGCCCGCGCAGCTCGACCGGGCGCTGGACGAGAAGGCCTACATCGCCGGCACCAACATCGACACCCGCGAGCTGCGCTGGCAGGCCGCCGCCCGGATGCTCGCCGGCGACCCGCTGCTGGGCGTCGGCCCCGGCGGGTTCCGCTCCGAGTACGCCGAGGCGTCGCACGTCGCCGAGCTGGTCGAGCAGACGCCGGTGGCGCACTCCATGTACCTCGAGGTCGGCGCGGAGCTGGGCCTGCCGGGCCTGCTGCTGTTCCTGGGCGTCGTCGCGTCGGGGTTCGTCGCGTCGGAGCGCGCGCTGCGCCTGGGCGCCGACCGCCGGGTGGTCGCGGCGGTGCAGGCGAGCCTGGTGGCCGTCGTCGTCGCGTCGATCTTCCTGTCCGAGCAGTACTACCTACCGCTGTGGTCGCTCGTGGCCGTGGCCTGTGGGCTCGAGCTGTCGCAACGGCAGCAGGGCCGAGCGAGAGGACGGTCCCGGTGACGGAACTGCGCGTGCTGCACCTCATCAGCGAGATGGGTGTCGGCGGGGCGGAGTCGCTGGTCGGTGAGCTGGTGCGGCGCGGTCGCGACCGCGGCTGGACCTCGGCGGTGGCCAGCTCGGGCGGCGTGCGCGCCGACGAGCTCGCCGCCGAGGGGTTCGCGCTGCACACCGTGCCGACCGCCGGGCGGTCCCCGTTCGGCGTGCTGCGCGCCGCGCTCGCGGCCCGGCGCGCGGTGCGCGCCGCGCGCCCGGACGTCGTCGTCGCCCACAACGTCGGGGCCACGGTCGTCGGGCGGCTCGCCTCCCGCGGCGCGGTCCCGCTCGTCACGGTCTTCCACGGCGTCGCCGCCGGGGACTACCCGCGCGCCGCGCGGCTGCTGTCCCGCAGCTCCGGTGCCGTCGTCGCGGTCTCCGACGTGATCGCCCGCCGGCTGCGCGACGCCGGGCTCGACGAGCCCGCGCCCGTCGTCGTCCGCAACGCGGTGACCGCCCGCACCGCCTCGCCGCGCGCCGCGGCCCGCAAGGCGCTCGGCCTCGCCGCCACCGCGCCCGTCGCGCTGTGCATGGCCCGGCTGGTGCCGCAGAAGCGCCACGACGTGCTCCTCGACGCGTGGGCCGAGCTCGTCGCGGGCGCCGGCGCGCGGAAGAAGGCCGTCCTGCTCGTCGCCGGCGACGGCCCGCTGCGCGCCGACCTGGAGGCGCAGGCCGGGCGTCTCGGCATCACCGGGTCCGTCCGCTTCCTGGGCAACCGCGACGACGTGCCCGACCTGCTCGCCGCGGCCGACGCCACCGTGCTCACCAGCGACTGGGAGGGCCTGCCCGTCTCGGTGCTGGAGTCGCTCGCGTCGGGTACGCCCGTCGTGGCCAGCGACGTCGACGGCGTGGCCGAGGTGCTCGGCTCGGGCGGCGGCGTGCTCGTGCCGCCGCGGCACCCCGCGGCCGTCGCCGAGGCGCTCGGGACGCTGCTCACCGACAAGGCGGCCCGCACCGCGGCCGCCGACGCCGGCCTGCGCACGATCGCCCGCGACTACGACCCCGCCGTGATGGTCGCGCGCTACGAGGACCTGCTGACCCGCCGCCGCCCGGTGCCGCGCCCACTGGCCGGTCGCCGCACCGCCACCGCCGCCCTGGCCCTGCTCGCCGCCGTGCTCGTCGGCGCCGGCACCTACGGCGCCGTGGCGCTGCAGGCCCCGGAGTACCAGGGGCGGGTCGGGCTGGTCGCCGGGCCGACGCTGCAGCGCGACGGCGTGCCGGCGGGCGGCGCGCAGTTCGGTGAGGTCGTGCAGCTCGCCATGCCCGCCGTCGCCGAGCTCGTGCGCACCCCGACGGTCCTGGAGGCCGCGACGCGCGCCGTGCCCGGCACCGACGCCGGGGAGCTGGGCGGCGCGATCGCCGTCGAGTACGTCGAGGACACCGGCGTCGCCCGGATCACCGTCCTGGCCGACACGCCCGAGCACGCCGACGCGCTGGCGATGGCCGTCGCGGGCGGGGTCGTCGACGCCGACGTCCTCGCGCCGGTCGCGCAGCTGCGCACGCTCGACGTCCGCGCCGACGTCAGCCAGGTCAGTCCCGACGGCCTGCTGGCCACCGGCCTCGCGCTGGTGGCGGCCCTGATCGCCGCGGTCGTGGTGCTCGCGCTGCGCCACCTCGCGGCCCCGTCGCCCGCCCGACGCCTGCGCATCACCGACGCGCTCACCCTCGCCGGGGCGCCGCGCCCGGTCACCGTCCTCGACGCCGCCGACCCCGACCTCGTGGCCCGCCTGTCGGTGCTCCAGCAGGTCTCCGCCCGCCCGCTGCGGGTGGTCGGCACCGGCCCCGGGTCGCTGGCCCGCGCCGAGTCGCTCACCGGGCGGCTGCACGCCGGGGGAGCGGTCCTGCAGGTCAACGGGCACGCCGACCGGGCGGCCGTCGTGGCCGTGCTGGACCGGACCCGCACCGCCGAGGAGGACATCGACGCCGCGGTCGGCGCGCTGCCCGACACGTCGGCGCTGGTCGCGGTGGTGCTGACGTGAGCGCCGGCCCCGCCCCGACCGGCCGCGCGACGCTCGTCGTGGCCGTGGTCGCCGGGCTGGCCGCCCTGGCCGGCGCGGCCCGCGCGCTGCTGCCCGCGTTCACCGTCGCCGAGCCGACGGCGGCCAACCGGGCGCTGGTGCCGATGCAGGACTTCCGCGACGCCACCTACTTCCCGGTGCGCGAGTTCCTCGCGGGCGGCGACCCGTACCAGCCCGACGTCATGCTGGAGACCTGGCCGGTGCGCCAGACGTTCAACCTCTACCAGCCCTACCACCTGGCCCTGCACCTGCCGTTCGGGCTCGGCTCCTACACCGCGGGGGCGGCCGCGTTCGCGCTGGTCTCGCTCGCGCTGCTGGTGCTGCTCGCCGTCCTCTCGGCCCGGGAGCTGCGCCGCTGGGTGCCCGTGCCGGTGCTGGTGGGTACCGCGGTCGTCGCGGCGCTGCTGCTGTCGAGCCAGCTGGGCAAGGCGCAGCTCTACCTCGGCCAGATCAACCCGCTCGTCGCCGTCGGCGCGGCGGGCGCGCTCGTGCTGACCCGCACGCACCCCGCCTGGGCGGCCGCCGCGCTCGGCGTCGCGTGGATCAAGCCGCAGTTCGGGCTGCCCCTGGCGCTGCTGCTGGCCGCGCGCGGCTCGTGGCGCACCGCGCTGGGTGGCACCGGCATCGCCGCGCTGGCCAGCCTGCCGGTGGTCGGGATCCTCGTCGCCCGCGCGGGCGGCGTCGGCGGCTTCCTCCACGTCATCGCGGCCAACCTCGGCCACGCCCAGGGCACCACCTACGGCGCGGTCGACTCGCCGATCGCCGAGCGCGTCGACGTCGCCGCGGTCGTCTTCCGCGTCACCGGGTCCGTGCCCTCGGAGGCGTTCGTGCTCGTCGCGGTGCTGGGCGCCACGGCGGTGCTCGCGCGGCTGCTCGACCGGCGCGAGGACCCGGTGCTGGGCGACCTGCTCGTCGGGGTCGGCGTCGTCGTCGCCCTGGTGCACCAGCCCGGTGACGTGCTCATCGCGCTGCCCGCCGCCGTCGGCGCCGCCGGCTGGTGGTGGGTCCGCCGCCACGAGCACGGGGCAGCCCGGCTCGTGCCGGTGGCCCTGCTGCTCATGGCCGTGCCGCACCTGCACCTCTACGCCGTCGACGTCCCGGTCCGGGCCGCGCTGGGCGACCGGTTCGCCGTCACGGTCGACGGGGTCGCGCTCGTCGCCTGCTGGGCCGTCCTGGTGGCGCTGGCCGTGCTGCGGGTGCGCCGCGCCGCGCCGGTACCGGTCGCGGTGTCGGGGTGACCACCGCCCTGGGCGCCAGCGCCGCCCGCGGGACGCTCTGGCTCGGCCTGGTCAACCTGGTCAGCAAGGGCAGCCAGATGGCCGTCACCGTGGTGCTGGCCGCGTTCCTCACCGAGACCGAGCTCGGCCTGGCGACGCTGGCCGTGTCGCTGGTGAACATCGGGCAGGTCGTCCAGTCGATGGGCGTCTACGACGTCATCACCCGCACCCGCCGCGACCCCGGCGCGATGGCCGGGACGGTGCTCACCGCGAGCGTCGCGGTCGGGCTGGTGCTCGCCGCGGTCGGCGTGCTGGCCGCCGACCCGATCGCCGCCGCGCTCGGCGCCCCCGCCGCGGCCCCGCTCGTCGTGCTCACCGCGCTCAGCCTGCCCTTCACCGCCGCGGGCGGCGTGCAGATGGGCGTGCTGCACCGCGCGCTGGACTTCCGCCGCCGGATGCTGCCCGACGCCGGGAGCGCCGTCGTCGGCGCCGGTGTCACGGTGGCGCTGGCCGTGGCGGGCGTCGGCTCGTACTCGCTGGCGGTAGGGCTGCTGGTCAGCGCCGTGCTGCAGCCGGTGTTCGGCACGCTCGCCGGGGTCCGGGTGCGCCCGCGCTGGGACGCGGCCGCCGCCGCCGAGGCCGGGCGCTGGACCGCCGTGGTCGGGCCGGCCGCCGTCGTCGCGATCCTGCTGATCTCGGTGCACTACCCGCTGGTCTCCCGGGTGCTCGGGCCGGACGCGGTCGGCGTCTACTCGCTGGCGTTCCGGATCGCCTGGGTGCCCTACATCATGATCGCGATCGTGCTGGGCGCCGTGGCGTTCCCGGTCTACACCCGGCTGCTCGCCGAGCGCGGCCCGGCGGAGCTGCCGGCGGCCGTCGGGCGGTTCACGCACGTCCTGCTCGTCGTCGTCGGCGGCCTCTACGCGATCACCGCGCTGCTGGCCGACCGGATCGTCGTGCTGGGGGAGCGGTGGGCGCCCGCGGTGCCGGTGCTCGTGCTGCTCTGCCTCTACGGCCTCGCGATCAGCGTGCTGCAGACCTGGTACGAGGCGATCCGCGCGGCGGGGCGGCCGCGCTGGTACCTCGCGCTGCAGGTCTCCCACCTGGTCCTGCTCGTCGCCGGGCTGCTCGTGGCCACCCCCCACGGCCTGGTCGCCGCGGCCGGCGCGCAGCTCGCCGCCGCGGCCGTGCTGGTGCCCGTCGCGTGGGTGGCGCTGTGGCGCGCCGGGGCCGCACCGCGCGCCCGGGTCCTGCTGCGCGGGCTGCTCGGCCCCGTCCTGGGCGCGCTGGTCTGCCTCGCCGCCGTCCGCGCCGCGGGGGCGCTGGGCCTGCTCGGCGCCCCGTCGTCGCTGCCCGGGGCGCTCGTCGAGGGCGTCCTGCTGGTGGCCTGCTACGCCGGCGTCGTGGCCGTCGTCGACCGCGGTGCGCTGCGCGAGCTGCGCACCATGCTCCGACCGGAGGTGCCCGCGTGAGCCCCGTCGTCCTGCACGTCAGCCAGCCCGTCACGGCGGGCGTGGCCGTCGTCGTCACCCAGCTCGTCGCCGACCAGGTCGAGCGCGGCTGGGACGTCCACGTCGCCTCCCCCGAGGGGTGGCTCGCCGAGCGGGCGGCCGCGCTCGGCGCCGTCGTGCACCCCTGGGCCGCGGGCCGCTCGCCGGGCCCCGGCGTGCTGGGGGAGACCCGCCGCCTGGCCGCGGTGGTCGACGCCGTCGCCCCCGACGTGGTGCACCTGCACAGCTCCAAGGCCGGCCTCACCGGGCGGCTCGCGGTCCGCGGCCGGATCCCCACGGTCTTCCAGCCGCACATGTGGTCGTTCCAGGCGTCGTCCGGGCCGGTCGGGGCGGCGTCGCTGGCCTGGGAGCGCGCCGGGGCGCGCTGGACGCACCGGCTGCTCTGCGTCGGCGCCGACGAGCTCGCCGCCGGGCGGGCCGCGGGCGTCACGGGGGAGGCGGTCGTCGTGCCCAACGGCGTCGACACCGCGGTGCTGCGCCCGGCCGACCGCGCCGCCGCCCGCCGCGCGCACGGGCTGCCGACCGCCCCCACCGTGGTCTGCGTCGGTCGCCTCGCCGAGCAGAAGGGCCAGGACCTGCTGCTCGCCGCCTGGCCCGCCGTGCTCGACGCGGTGCCGGACGCCCGGCTCGTGCTCGTCGGGGAGGGCCCGATGCAGGCGCGCTGGCGCGCCGCGCACCCGGACTCGCCGTCGGTGCGCTGGGCGGGCCCGACCGACGACCCGGGGTCCTGGTTCGCCGCCGCCGACGTCGTCGCGCTGCCCTCGCGCTCGGAGGGGATGGCGCTCGTGCCGCTGGAGGCGATGTCCTGCGCGCGGTCCGTCGTCGCGTTCGACGTGGGCGGGGTGCGGGAGAGCCTGGGCGAGGGCACCGGCGCCGTCGTCGCCCGGGGTGACGTCGACGCGCTGGCGGCCGCGCTGGTGAGCCGCCTCGCCGACCCCACCTCCGCCGACCTGGAGGGCGTGCGCGGCCGCGACCGCGCCGTCCGCGGGTTCGACCGCCGCCGCGTGGCCGCCCAGGTGGCCGACGTCGTCGCGGCGCTCGCCGTCCCCGCCGCCGCGGGCGGCCGCTGATGGCGCCCCGGATCGCCTACCTGCTCACCCAGGACCGCGGCGGCCCCGTCGACGTCACCGTGCGCCTGGCCGCGGAGCTGCTCTCCTCGGGCTCCGCGGAGGTGCGGGTGTTCGGCCCGAAACCCGCGCGCGACGCCGACCTGCTCGACGGGCACCTCGAGGCCGTCGCCGTCGACAGCAAGGGCAGCCTCGGAGCGGCCCGCGCGGCCCGTGCCGCGCTGCGCGCCTGGCGCCCCGACGTCGTGCACGCCCAGGACCGCCGCGCCGGGCTGGTCGCGGCCGGGCTCGAGCGCACCCGCGGCGGCCCCGCCGCCGTCGTGCACACCTACCACGGCGTGCCCGACGACGTGACCGAGCCGTGGTTCCGCGGCACCCCCGGCACGCCCGCGCCGAGCCGCTACACGCGCGCGGTGCTCGCCGCCGACGCCCTCGTCGCGCGGGCGGTGGCCACCACCGTGGTGCCGTCGCCGTCGATGGGGGAGTTCCTGCGGAGCCGGCTGCGGGTGCCGGCCGGGAAGGTCGTGCACGTCGACAACGCGGTGGGGCTGCCGCCGTCCTCACCGCCCGCCGCGCCCGTCCGGCACCTGCTGTTCGTCGGGCTGCTGGTCGAGCGCAAGGGCCTGGCCGACCTGGTCGACGCCCTCGCGCGCCCCGGCGCCTTCCCCGCCGGCTGCGACCTCACCGTCGCCGGTGACGGCCCCGAGCGCGCCGCGCTGGAGCGCCGGGCCGCGCCGCTGGGCGACCGCGTCCGGTTCCTGGGCTTCCGGTCCGACGTCCCCGCGCTGCTCGCCGACGCCGACGCGCTCGTGCTGCCGTCGCGCATGGAGCAGCAGCCCCTCGTCGTCGCCGAGGCGATGGCCGCGGGCAAGCCCGTGCTGGCCACCCGGTGCGGCGGCGTCGCCGACATGCTCACCGTGCCCGGCGCGGCCTCTTGGCTCGCCGAGCCCGGCGACGTCGACGACCTGGCGGCGCGCCTGCGCGAGCTCCTCGCCGACCCCGACCCGGCGCGGACCGGGCGCCTGCTCGCCGAGCGGGCCCGGCAGCGGTTCGCCGCCCCGGTCTGCGCGCGCGCCCACCTCGACCTCTACGCGGGGCTGCTCGCCTGAGCGACAGCGCTCAGACCGGCGGGCGCACCAGCAGCACGCCGTCCCCGGCCTCGAGCCGCAGCGTCCCCCGCACCGCGGCGCCGTCGGCGGTGGCCAGCCCGGCCGGCGGGTCGACGTCGACCGCGCCCGTCGTGGGGTTGACCGCGGCCCAACCACGGGCGAACTCGCGGACCCACACCCCGCCCCCGGCCTCCCGCGCCGGGCCCCGCGTGGCGCCCAGCGTCAGCTCCTGCGTGCGCGTCCACTCCGGGACGAGG
Source organism: Pseudonocardia broussonetiae (assembly GCF_013155125.1). Taxonomy (NCBI): domain Bacteria; kingdom Bacillati; phylum Actinomycetota; class Actinomycetes; order Pseudonocardiales; family Pseudonocardiaceae; genus Pseudonocardia; species Pseudonocardia broussonetiae. The sequence goes on from NZ_CP053564.1 coordinate 3,070,077, forward strand.
TAGCCCGGCTCCGTCGACGCGCTCCAGCAGGTGCCGGGGGCGGCGAGCAGGGCGGCGGCCGCGTCGCCGGTGCGCGCCTGCGCCTCGCCGCCCGCCGTGACCAGCAGCGTCAACCGGTCGGGGTCGGCCGCGGTGGCCAGCAGCTCGGTCCAGCCGGCGCCCTGCCAGGTGAGCAGGCCGTCGTCGCCGCGCAGGGCGAAGTTCTCGTCCATCGCGCCGCCGAAGCGCGAGTGCGTGGTCCAGCGCCCGGGGAACAGCCGGGCCTCGGACACGTTGGGCACGAACACCTTCCCCTCCGCGGCGAGGTGCTCGCCCGCGGTGGTGACGAGCCCGTCGAGGCCGTCGCGGACCAGGCGGTCGGTGGCCGCGGCGTCGGCGGTGCCCTCGAGCACGGCGTCGGAGTAGAAGCGCAGGCTGGCGAAGTCGTTGTCGGCGAACACGCCGTCCCAGCCCTGCTCCACGGCCTCCGCGGTGACGTCCTGCGCCCACGCGCGCTGGTAGGACGGGTCCCACACCGCCATCTGCCAGTGCTGCGGGTACGGGCCCCACTCGATGCGCGCGCCCGCGGAGTCGCGGGCGAACCACCCCGGTTCCTCCCGCTCGGCCCGGGCGAACCCGACGCCGGTCGGCAGCCGCTCCGCGTCCTCGCCGGGGCCGCGCAGCGCGCCCGCGTAGTCGCGGGTGGAGGAGAGGTCCTTGTAGACCAGGACGGTGGTGTCCGGGGCGCGGTCCTTGATCCGGCGCAGCGCCGCGGTCTCCCAGGCGTTGAGGACGACCACGCCGTAGCGGCCCGCGGCGTCGTCGAGCTCGGCGTCGGTGGGGGTGTCGCCGATGCCGTACCAGAGCGCGCACCGGTCGCCCGCCGGCCCGCGGGGCGCGGCCGCGCCCGCGGCGCACGCACCCGCCAGCACGAGGACGAGCGCGATCACCAGCCCGGCCCGTCGCACGATGATCAGTATGGCCCGTCGGTCGCCGGCGTCAGTGCTGCCCGCCGCGGAAGACCTCGCGGATCGTCAGCAGCAGGATCTTGAGGTCGAGCCACAGCGACCAGTTGGCGATGTAGTAGTTGTCGTAGCGGCTGCGGTCGGCGATCGAGGTGTCGCCGCGCAGGCCGTTGACCTGCGCGAGCCCGGTGAGCCCGGCCGGCACGCGGTGCCGCGCCCAGTAGCGGTCGTGCACCTGGGAGAACTCGGCGACGAACCCGGGCCGCTCGGGGCGGGGGCCGACCAGGCTCATGTCGCCGCGGAGGATGTTCCACAGCTGGGGCAGCTCGTCGAGCGAGGTGCGGCGCAGGACGCGGCCCACGGGGCCGATGCGCGGGTCGCCCGCGATGTTCCAGCGCGTCTGCGACTCGGTCTCGTCGGCGGGGCGCATGCTGCGCAGCTTGAGCAGTGGGAAGGTCCGGCCGTCGAGGCCGACGCGCTCCTGGCGGAACAGGATCGGGCGCCCGCTCTCGATCACGACCGCGGCGGCCGCGGCGATCAGCACCGGCGACAGGGCGACGAGCGCGACGGCGGCGATCAGCGAGTCCAGAGCGCGCTTGACCCACCAGCTCGGGCGCTCGGTCGGCGCCGTGGCGACGCGGACGAGCGGGTAGCCGCGCAGCCGCTCGATGTCCGCGGAGTCGGGGTAGAGCTCCCACATGCGGGGGACCATGAGGATGGTCGCGCCCTGGCTGTGCGCGGTGATCGTGGCGTCGACGATCTGGGCGTCGGTCGCGTTGGTGAAGGCGATGACGACCACGCCGGCGCGGTGCGCGGCGATGGCGTCGTGCAGCGTGGCGCCGAGCAGCGGGACGGGGAGCTCGGTGCCGCCCGCGGGCGGCGAGGGGTCGATGAAGCCGACCGGGCGCAGTCCGAACTCGGGCAGGTCCAGCATCGAGCCCGCGAGGGCGACGCCCATCGCACCGGTGCCGAGCACGATCGTGCGCTCGCCGCGGCCGAAGCGGCGCCGGGCCCAGCGGCCGACCTGGAAGACCGTCCCGCGCGGGACGGCGGCGATCAGGAAGAACAGGACGACGACCTCGCCGATCGAGCGGATGGTGGCGTCGTGCTGGCCGGCGAGCAGCGCGACGGCGGCGACGAGCCCGAAGGCGGCGGCCGCGGCGGCGATCGAGCGCGGGAGGTCGTGGTAGTAGGACAGCCACAGCCGCCTGCGGTACAGGCGCGCGGCCACCCGCGAGGCGATGAGGACCGCCCCGGTGACGAGGCCCCAGATCCACTGCGGGGAGACGAGGAGGACCGCGACGGCCACCGCGGCGAGGTCGACGGCCGCGAGCAGGACGGTGACGCCGCTGACGCGCTCGTCGAGCGGGCGCTCGGCCGCGGCGGGCCGGCCGGCCGGGCGCGGGGGGACCGCGACGGGGACCGCCGTCTCCGCGGTGGACAGGGGACGGACGACCAGCGACCCGGGGGTCCGGCTGGGGCTGTCGGTGGTCGTCAACGTGCTGTCTCCCTGGAGGCGGGTGATCACCGTGCGCTACTGCGCGTTACGTCGTGCCAGGTGTAGTGCTCGTTCGGTCTAACCGAGACCGACGCACGGAGTGGCTGTGCGGCAGACGTTTGCTCGTCGAGTGTGCACGCGTTGTTAGCTTCTTGTGATGCGCGTCTCGATGGGTCGTGCACGACCGGAAGGCTAATCCGTCCTGAGCTGGTGTTTCAGGCGGGGCCTTCGTCAGTTCTCCTGACGTACGGCCGCACGGTGTAACGCGGCCTCGGACGTATGCGAGTCGTCCATGAGATCACGTTCCGTGGTCGCACTCCTTCCGAACGGGTGAATGACGTGACCGAGCAACTGTTCGAGCGGCCGAGCTCCGTCGCCGGCTCCCGGGCACTGCCCCAGCCCTCCGCGACCGGGGGCGTCGCCCACGTCGTGCTCCCCGCGTACAACGAGGAGGGCTCGCTGCCCTCGCTGCTCGCGCGGCTCGCGCAGACCGCGCGCACCGAGCGGATCGTCGCCTGGGTGATCGACGACGGCTCCGCCGACCGCACCGCCGAGATCGCCGCCGCGGGCGAGCCCGGGCTGGACGTCCGCCTCGTGAGCCACCCGCGGAACCTCGGCCTCGGCCAGGCCGTGCAGTCCGGCATCCGCGCCGTGCTCGCCGCCGCCGACCCCGACGACTTCGTGGTCGTGATGGACGCCGACGACACCCACGACCCGGCGATGATCGCCGAGATGCACCGCGGCCTCGACGCGGGATCCGACGTCGTCATCTGCTCGCGGTTCGTCGAGGGCGGCGACGACTCGACCGTCCCCCCGTTCCGCCGACTGCTCTCCCGCGGTGCCGCCGTCACGTTCAAGCGGGCGCTGCAGGTCGAGGGCGTCAACGACTTCACCAGCGGCTTCCGCGCCTACCGCGTCAGCATCCTGGCCCGCGCCGCCAAGCACTGGGGCGAGCGCCTGGTCGAGGAGCAGGGCTTCGCGTGCATGGTCGAGCTGCTGCTCAAGCTGCGACACTGCGACCCCGTCATCTCGGAGGTGCCGCTCGTGCTCCAGTACGACCGCAAGCAGGGCGAGAGCAAGCTGCGCCTCAAGCGCACGATGGGGCAGTACGTGAAGCTCCTCGTCCGCGACCGCCTCGCGCCCGCCCCGTACCGGGCGCTGTGACGTGGCGGATCGGGAGACGGCCCGGGTGATCGTCGTCGGCGGCGGGATCTCCGGCCTCGCCGCCACCCACCGGCTCGTCCGGGCCGGGGTGTCCGTCACGCTGCTCGAGGCCTCCGACCAGCTCGGCGGGCTCGGCACGTTCTTCGAGCGCGAGGGCCGCACGGTCGAGCGCTTCTACCACTGCGTCATGCCCAGCGACGAGCACCTGCTGCCGCTGCTCGACGAGCTCGGGCTCGCCGACACCGTCGACTGGGCGCCGACGCGGATGGGCATGGTCGTCGAGGGCGAGCGCTACCCGTTCAACACGGCGTTCGACCTGCTGCGGTTCACGCCGCTGACGCTGGTCCAGCGCGTGCGCTTCGGCGTCGTGTCGCTGCTGCTGCGCTTCCTGGGCCGCGGCCGCGACCTCGACAACCTGCGCACCGAGGACTGGCTGCGCCGCCTCTACGGCGACGTCATCTGGGAGCGGCTGTTCTCCCCGATGTTCGGCTCCAAGTTCGGTGCCGCCTTCGGGGACGTCCCGGCGCTGTACCTGTGGCAGCGGCTGGGCCGGGAGAAGAACGTGGCCGTCCGCGGCTACCCCTCCGGCGGCTACGAGTCGATCATCGACGCCCTGCGCGCGGCGATCGAGGCGGGCGGCGGCACGGTGCGCACCGGCGTGCCGGTGGCCGAGCTGAGCGCCGCGGCCGACGGCGTCGCCGTCACGCTGGCGTCGGGGGAGCGGCTCACGGCCGACTGGGCGATCTCCACGCTCCCGCTGCCGACCCTGCGCGCGGTGGCCGACGAGGCGCTCGCGCCCGCGCTGCCGACCGTGCAGCTCGCGTACCAGGGCGTCGTCAACGCGCTGTTCTTCCTGCGCCGCGGCCTCGACGGGCACTACTGGGCCCCGGTGCTGCACTCGGGCACCGACTTCGACGGCGTCATCGAGATGTCGGCGCTCAACGGCACGCACGACGGCCTGCACCTCGCGTACGCGATGCACTACTGCGACCGCACGAGTGAGCTCTACCGCACCGACCCCGAGGAGATCGCCCGCCGCTGGACCGCCCAGCTGCTCGCGACCTACCCCGACCTGCTCACCGCCGAGGACGTCGTCGACGTCCGGGTGTTCACCGCGCCCTTCGTGGAGCCGGTGTACCCCCTGGGCTACGCCGCGGCCAAGCCGTCGGCGGAGGTGCCGGGCACCCGGCTGCTGCTGGCGACGACGGCGCAGATCTATCCCGACGTCACGAGCTGGAACTCCAGCACGGGCCTGTCGAACCGGGTGGTGGACGGGCTCCTGGAGCGGCTCGGGGCGGAGGCGCCGGCGCGGGTGTGAGCCCGGGCCCCGCCCCCCGCGCCTGCCCCGCCTCGCCAGCCCCTCGCCCTCGCCCCCCGCCCCCGCCCCGAAAACTTGCAGCAAGGCCACCTTGTGGATGGTTCGTTGCGTGAAGGTGGCCTTGCTGCAACTCGGCGGCGGGGATGCGCGGCGGGTGGGAACGGGTGTGCGGTGGTGGTTGGCGGCGGGACGGGGTGTGCGGCCGCAACGTCTTCCGCCGAAACGCCTCCGGACGCGGCCGACGTGGGCAGCATCCGCGCCATGACCTCCTCCCGCGCCCGCACCCGCCTCGACCTCCGCGCCCGCTTCCCGCACGGCGTCGCCAGCGCCCGCCAGCTCGAGGCGTGCGGGGTGCCGCAGCGCACCACCTACCACCGGTGCAGACCGGGCGGGCCGTGGCAGCGCCCGCTGCCGGGGATCATCGTGCTGTCGTCGGGGCACGTCACCGACGACCAGGTCGTCATGGCCGCGCTGCTGCTCGGCGGACCGGACGCGGTGGTGTCGGGCATGGAGGCCTGCCGCCGCTACGGGCTGCGCCGCGGGCCGGCGGCGCTGCGCCGGGCCGGCCCACCCCCGGAGGTGGAGCTGATCCTCCCGCACGGCCGGCAGGTGCGCGGCGTGGGTTTCGTGCACGTCGAGCGCACGCACCGCATGCCCGAGCCGCGGCTGCACGGCGGCTTCCCGCTGGCCCCGCCCGAGCGGGCCCTCCTGGCCGTGGCCCGCAGGCTGCACGACTACCGGGAGATCGCGGAGCTGTTCTCCGAGGCCGTGCAGCGCGGGCTCACGACCGTCGGCGCGCTGTGGACGGAGATGGAGCTGGGCAGCCGGCGCGGAACGGCGAACCCGCGGGCGGTGCTGCGCGAGGTCAGCGAGGGCGTCCGGTCGGCGGCGGAGCTCGACGCGAAGAAGCTGCTCGCCCGGGCCGGTCTGCCGCCGGCCGTGTGGAACGTCGAGGTGTTCGACGCCCGGGGTCGGCTGCTCGGCGTCGCCGACTGCTGGTTCGACGACGTCGCGCTCGCCTGGGAGATCGACTCCACCGAGTGGCACCTCAGCCCGGCCGACCACGACCGCACGGTGCGCCGGGCGGCGGCCTTCGGCGCGGCGGGGGCGATCGTGTTCCCGAGCAAGCCCGGCGACGTCCGACGGGCGGGGGCCGCGGTGATCGCGCAGCTGCGGGCGGCGCACGCCCACGCGGCCACCCGCCCGCGCCCCGCCCTGACGATCCGGCCGCGCTGACGCCGACCGGCGCTGACGCCGACCCGCGCTGACGCCGACCCGCGCCGACCTCCGACCCGCGACGGCCCCCCACCTGCGCCACCTCCGCCCGCGCCGACCCCGCCTCGAGTTGCAGCAAGGCCACCTTCACGCAACGAACCGTCCACAAGGTGGCCTTCCTGCAACTGGGCGGGGTGGGTGGGGGCCGGGCACCGCCGCGGCGTCGCGCCGCCGCGGCGTCGCCGCGATATCACACTTACGTAACCCACCCCCTCTATGGTCTGATTCGCCAGGGAGGTGGTCGCGTGAAGCATCGACAACCGGACCCCACCGGTACCGACCCCGATCCAGGGGAGGTGCCGGGGATCGCGCCAGTCCCGGGCGTGATCCCGACGGGGTCCCGGGTACTGCTCCTCAACGCCACGTTCGAGCCGCTGGCGGTCGTCACCGCCAAGCGCGCCGTGGTGCTCATGCTCTCCGGCAAGGCCGAGTGCGTCGAAGCCGCCGTCGGCGGCGCCTTCCACTCCGAGAACCTCACGCTCCCCGCTCCGTCGGTCATGCGGCTGTCCCGGTACGTGCGCGTGCCCTACCGCCGCGCCGTCCCGATGACCCGCGCCGGCGTGCTCCGCCGCGACGCGCGCCGCTGCGCCTACTGCACCCGCCGCGCCGACACCATCGACCACGTCGTCCCGCGCAGCCGCGGGGGCTCGCACTCGTGGGACAACTGCGTGGCCGCCTGCAAGGCCTGCAACTCCAAGAAGGCCGACCGGATGCTCGACGAGCTGGGCTGGTCCCTGCCCTTCGTGCCGCGCCCGCCCAACCGGGCGGCGGGAGGCGTCCTCGTGCTCGCCGTGGAGCCGCTGCCGTCCTGGGAGCCCTGGCTGACGACCGCGGCCTGACCCGGCCGGGACGCGGGTAACGCCCGGTGCCCCCGCGACGACCCCACCCCTGATCGCACGCCCGGCCGCGCGCCGGACGACCGAGGTGGCGGCCACGGCCCCGGGGACAGGGAGGGGCGCATGACGCTCAGCCGGACCGACCGCGGGCGCGGCTAGGTCCGCGGTGGCCGGATCCCGCCGCGCCGTGCTCGACCGCCTGCGCCACCGCACGGCGCAGCGGGCGGTGGTGACCCTCGCCGACCAGGTCGTCTCCTCGGCGTCCAACTTCCTGCTCGGCGTCCTCGTCGCCCGTGCGGGCGGCGCCGAGGGCCTCGGCACGTTCGGCATCGCCTTCCTGGTGTTCCTGGCCGCTGTGGGGTTGAACCGCGCGCTGGTCACCGAGCCGATGACGGTCGGCGGGAGCGGCACCCGCGAGGACGCGGACCTGCCCGAGGGGCTCCTGTCCGTGCTGCTGGTCGGGATCGTGGCGGGCGGCGGGATCGCCGGCGTCGGGATCCTCATGCACCTGGGCGGCGTCGGTACGGCGGCGCTGGTGTCGGTGGCGGTGTGGATCCCGAGCCTGCTCGCGCAGGACTACTGCCGGTCCATGGCGTTCCGGCTGCGGCGTCCCGACCATGCGCTGGTCAGCGATACGGTCTTCGCCGTCGTGCAGGTGGCGGTGTCGTGCGCCCTCTACCTCGGCGGCGTGCGGAGCACGGCCGCGTTCATCTCCGCGTGGGGCCTGGGCGCGACGGCCGGCGCCGTCGCCGGGGTGCTGCTGCTGCGCATCCGCCCGACGGTGCGGGGCGGCCCGGCCCACCTGCGCCGCCTGTGGGGGCGCAGCCGCTGGTTCGTCGCGGAGTTCGGCACGGCGTTCCCCGCCGACCAGGGCTACCTGCTGCTCCTGCCCGTGCTGCTCGGGGCGGGACCGTTCGGCTACTTCCGCGCCGGGATGGGGCTGATCGGGCCGGTGGTCGTCGTGTTCATCGCGGGGGGCAACATCGGGCTCCCCGAGTCGGTCCGCCGGCTGCGCGACGGCGGGGCGGCCGCCCTGGCGGGCTACGCGCGCTCGCTCACGCTGGTCGTCCTGGCCGTCACCGTCCTCTACTGCGGGTTCGTGGCGCTGGCGGCCGAGCCGCTGCTGCGCCTGGTCTACGGGGACGAGTTCGTGCCCGCCGCGGGTGTCACGCGCCTGATCGCCCTGCAGTACGTCCTCGTCGCGGTGAGCTTCGGTGCGGGCCAGGCCGTGAAGGCCGCGGGCCGGATGCGGCAGCTGTGGGCGGGACGGGCGGTGAGCGCCGTGCTGTCGATCGTGGCGGTGGTCGTGCTGACCACCGAGTTCGGCCTGCTCGGCGCCGGAGCGGCGAGCGTGACGGCCGGCCTCGCGTACAGCACCGGGGTGCTCGTCGTGCAGCACCGGATGCGCCGGTCGGACCTGCCCGTCACCGGGGGGACCGCGTGCCCGTGATCCGCTGCCGCTCGTGCGCCGCCCCGTCGGGGCACCTCGTGCTCGACCTCGGCGAGCAGCCCGCCTGCGAGTACTTCCCCCCGCTGGAGGATCCCGGGCCCGAGCCGGTCTTCCCCCTGCGGCTGTGGCTGTGCGCCGCGTGCGGCCTCGCGCAGCTCCCCGACGACGCCGCCCTGCCCGACGAGCCCGTCGGCGCCGAGCCCGCGGCGCTGGCGCGACAGCGGGCCGACGCGATCGCGGCGGTGCGCGAGCGGGGGCTGCTGCCCGCGGGCGCCACCGTGACCGAGGGCGCGACGCCGCACGGCGGGTCCTGGCTGCCCGAGCTCGCGGCGCTGGGCGTGCACCCGGCCGCCGACGGGGAGCCGGCCGACCTCGTCGTCGACGCCACGTTCGGTCTCATGCACGAGCCGGACCAGCGCGCGGCGCTCGCGCGGCTCGTCGACGCCCTCGCCCCCGACGGCGTGCTCCTGTTCGGCTTCCACTCCCTGGCCGCGATCCTCGCGGGGGAGCAGTGGAACGCGGTCCGGCTGGGCCACTACGCCTACTACTCCGCGCCCGCCGCCGTCGGCATGCTCGCCCGCGCCGGCCTGACCGTCACCGACGCTCTCTGGTTCCCCCTCTACGGCGGCACGGTGCTCCTCGTCGCGCGGCGGGGCGGGCGGCCCGACGCGTCCGTCGCCGCCCTGGTCGCCTCGGAGACCGCCGCGGGCGTGCTGGACGCCGGGGTCGTCGGGGGACTGCAGGACGCCGTGGCCCGGTCGACGGACGCGCTGCGCGTGCTCGTGCACGCCTGCCGCGACGCGGACGCGCCGGGCTTCGGCTACAGCGCGGCCTCCCGGGCGGTGGCGCTGGTCCACCTCGCGGGCCTGCGCCGCGCCGACCTGCCCGCCGTCGCCGACGCGTCCCCGGCCAAGCAGGGCCGCCGGATGCCGGGCACCGACATCCCGATCGTGGCGCCGGAGCGGCTGCTGGCCGCCCGCCCGCGGACGGTCCTGCTGTTCGTCTCCGACCTGCTGCCCGAGGTCCGGCGCGCGCTGCCGGAGGTCGAGGCGTCGGGCGGTCGGTGGGTCGACTGCGGGGCGGGCCCGGCTCAGTAGGCCCCGTCCGACCGCAGCACCGCACCGACGGTCTTCCACAGGATCAGCGCGTCGAGTGCCAGCGACCAGTTCTCGACGTAGCGCAGGTCCAGCCGCACCGACTCCTCCCACGACAGGTCGCTGCGCCCGCTGACCTGCCAGAGGCCGGTGAGGCCCGGCCGCACGCGGAGCTTCCGCTTGGCCGTCCGGTCGTAGGTGGCGACCTCCTCGGGCAGCGGCGGGCGGGGCCCGATCAGCGACATCGACCCGCCGAGGACGTTGAACAGCTGGGGCAGCTCGTCGAGGGAGTAGCGCCGCAGCCACGCCCCGACGCGCGTGACGCGCGGGTCCTCACGGATCTTGAACAGCGGGCCGTCGCCGTCGTTGGCGGGGGCGAGCTCGGTGCGCCGGGACTCCGCGTCGGGCACCATCGACCGGAACTTGATCATCGTGAAGGACCGGCCGTGACGCCCGATCCGGGTCTGGCGGAAGAAGGCCGGCCCGCCGTCGAGCTTGACCGCGGCGGCGATCCCGACGAGCAGCGGCGTGACCAGCGCCAGCACCAGCGCGGCGCCGATCCGGTCGATCACGGCCTTGACGACGCGGGGCAGGCCGGTCAGCGACGGCTGGGTGAGCCTCAGCAGCGGCAGGCCGTCGACCGGGGCGACGTGCAGGCGCGGCCCGGCGACCTCCATCAGCCCCGGGTCGACGACGAGGTCCGCGCCGAGCCCCTCCAGGTCCCAGGCGAGCTGGTGCAGCCGCCGGGGCGTCCAGCCCGGGGCGCGACCGATCGCGACCACCCGGTAGCCGCCGGCGCGGACGGCCTCCGCGACGGCGTCGAGGTCGCCGATGACCGGCACCCCGAGGATGTCGGCGCCGTCCTCCGCGCCACGGCCGGGCGTGCACGCGCCGTGCACCACCCAGCCGTTGGACCGCTCCCGCCGCGTGCGGTGGATGAGGTCGGAGATCGACTCCGGTGACCCGACGGCCAGCGCGTGGTGCACGCACCGCCCCTCGAAGCGGTGGGCGTGCAGCTTGCGGCGCAGGGCGTAGCGGCCGAGCAGCGCCAGCAGGCCCATGGCCGGGATCAGGCCGAACGCCCACGGCCGGACGGACGGCACCTGCAGCGCGAGACCGCCCATGCCGACGAGGACCGAGCTGCCGCCGACCCCCCGTGCCAGCCGGCTGAGCTCCTCGGACCCCTGCCCGAGCACCGGCGGGTCCCAGGCCCGGGCGAGCAGCAGGCACACGATCGTCACCAGGCCGCAGAACAGCGGCAGCCAGGGGGAGACGAGGCCGCCGTAGTTGAGGTCGTTCGTGCCCAGCTCCAGCCAGATGCCGGCGGGGACCACGACCGCGACGGCCAGGACGTCGCCGGCGACGACCGCCGCGGCGTAGCGGCGGACCCAGCCCGCGGGCGGTATCGGCGTCGGTGGACGGACCGGTGCGTGACCGGTGACCCGTCCGTTCGCCATGACTTCCGACGTCATCCACGTCCTCAGCTCTGCCGTCATCGGCATGCCCCGGAACCCGCGCCCGACCGCGGTGTCCTGTCCGTCCTCGTCCTGCGTGCAGGGCGGGGGTCGCACGAGGGGCGCTCACCGTTACCTGCTATAGCGCGATCCGTTCCGTTCACTCGTTCGAGTAACGCTCGCGCTCACCCCAGCGAGCATGTCGCCGAGCGTGAGCACGCCACGCCGGCAGTAGGCCGAACGGATTGACGCGGCAGTTCGGGGACGAGGGGATCGACATGGGTGATCAGCGGATCCGGGACCGGAGGACGTGACCGTGGACGACGTCGTGCGGCTGTCGGTCGTGTCTGCCGTCGCCGGTCGCTACCGACGGTCACTGGCCGTCCTCGTGGTGATCGGCGCGCTGCTGGGGTCCGCGGCGTGGCTGGTGCTCGCGCCGGGGTGGACCGCGGCCAGCGAGGTGCTGCTGATCGGGTCGGTCGAGGAGGAGGAGATCGCCGCCGAGGCGCAGATCGCGTCGAGCCTGACCGTGCTCGACCGCACCGCGCAGGACGTCGGGCGCGGCGGCACCGGCGCCGACCTGCGGGGCAGCGTGCAGGCGTCCGTGGTGGAGGGCAGCGTCGTGCGGATCGCGGCGACCGCCGGCACCCCCGCCGAGGCGGCGCGCCTCGCCGAGTCGGCCACCCGCTCGTACATGGAGTTCTCCGCCGAGCTCGTCGGCCAGGCCGCGAGCGCGGCGACCGCGGTGCTCGACCGCCGCCGCGAGGACCTCGAGAAGCGCATCGACGAGATCCGGGGCGACATCACGACGCTGCAGGGCTCACAGGCCGTGACCGCGGCGACCCCTGACGGCGTGCGGGCCCGCGCCGAGCTGGACCGGCTCGGCGACAGCCTGACCAGCACGACCACGGAGATGCAGGACGTGGAGGGCCGCGCGCAGGAGGCCGCGGCCGAGGCCGCGGCGGGCCAGGGCCGGTTCGCGGTGCTGGAGTCGGCCGTGCCGGTCGGCGCGGCGTCGCCGACGTTCGTGCAGTCCGTCGTCGGAGGGGCACTGCTGCTCCCGCTGCTCGGGCTGGTCGCGCTGCTGGTGGCCCGGCACACCGACCGGCGCCTGCGCGACCCGCACCGCATCGGCGAGGCGCTGGGCGCCCCGCTGCTGGCCGACCCGCCGCTCGCGGTGGCCACGGCCGACGGCGACCGGCCGGCCGCACCGCGCGGTCCCGTGCGGCGCGTCGGCGCGGCCCTGCGCGCGCTGCGGCACCCGGCGGCCCTGGTGGACGCCCTGCGCGGCGACGGGTCGTGGGACCCCGGAGCGCCGGCCGACCGACCGGAGGACCCCGTGCGGCTGCGCCGCGTGCTCGACCGGGCGGTCCCCGCGGTGCCGGACGCGCGCACGGTGCTGCTCGTCCCCGCCGCCGACCCGTTCGTGCGACGCGCCGCGGAGGCGGTCGCCGACGGACGCGACCCGCGGCCCGACGTCGTCGAGGTCGACCTGGACCGGCCGCGCCCCGATCTCGGGGACGGCCCGGTGGCGGCCGTCGTCGTCGTCGCGGTGGGTACCGCCACGGCCTGGCAGCTCCTCGGCGTGGCCGCGGCGCTCGCCGAGGCGGGAACGGCGCTGCGCGGGGTCGTCGCGGTGGCGCCCGCGGTGTCGTCGCCGGACGACGACCCGGCGCCCGGGGAACCGGCCGTCGACGGCGCGGAGCCGACCGACGCGGCGCTGGCGGGCACGTCGTGAGCACCCCGACGGCCACCGCGCCCCAGCCCCTGGTCGACCTGAGCGGCCTGGCCGCCGGGCTCCGCTGGCGCCGCCGCACCTGGCTGGGCCTGGCCCTGCTCGGCCTGCTCCTCGGCGTCGCGAGCACGGTGGTGCTGCCCGCCGGCAGCACGGCCGTCACCCGCGTGTACGTGGCGCACGAGGAGGAGTCGTTCACCAACGCGACGACGATCGGTGAGACCGACGTCGCGCTGTTCGAGACCACGCAGGTGGCCGCGCGGGCTCTCGACGTGCTCGGCACCACCGACGTCCGCCCGCAGGACCTGCTGGGTGACTACCGGGTCCGGTCGGTCGCGGCGAACATCCTGGAGCTGACGGTGACCGGGCGCGACGGCCCCGACGCGCTGGCCAGGGCGCAGGCCCTCGCCGAGGCCTACATCGCCACGCACGTCGCCCGCATCCAGGCCGCCGCCGACGCGGAGGCCGCCGCGCTCTCCGAGCGGCGCGCCACGGCCCGGTCGCAGCTCGACGAGCTGGGCGACCAGATCGCCGACGTCGCCGCACAGGCCGCGACACCGGCGACGGCCGCCCAGCTCGAGGCGCTCTACGCCGCCCGGGCGGGTCTCGACGGGCAGATCCAGGACCTCGGGCAGCGGGCCGAGGAGGCCGGCATCGGCGCGCCGCGGGTCGCCGCGGGGACGACGATCGTGGACGCGCCGCGGATCTCCGGGCGCTCGCCGCTCGTCGCCGCGGGCATCGCGGGCGCGGTGGGGCTGCTGCTCGGGCTGGGGCTCGGGCTGGGCCTCGCGCTCGTCGGAGCCGTCGTCGCGGACCGCCCGGTGCTGCGCCGCGACGTCGCCGCGCACCTCGGGGCGTCGGTCGTCGCCCAGCTGCCCGCTCCGCTGCGCGGGCCGTCGCGGCTGTGGCGGCGGTCCCGGCCGGTGTCGGAGCGGCGGCGGGCGGCGGCCGTCCTCGCCCGGCTCGTCACGACGGCGCCCGGTCCCGTGTCGCTGCTGGAGCTGGGCTGCGCCCGGCTCGCGGCCTCGCTCGCCGCCGACATCGCGGCCGAGCTCGCCGTCGACCACGACGTCGTCGTCGTCGACGACCTGCCCGGCCGCGAGGTGCAGGCACTGGGCGTGGAGGCCCCGGTCGAGGTCGTCGACGGCGCAGCGCACCCGACCGTTCCGGCTGCGGAGGGCACCCTCCACCTCGGGGTGGGCTCGGCCGGGCCCGGCACGTCGTGGACCGACCTCGCGCGGCTCGGCGGCGAGACGCTGCTGGTGGTGCGGGCCGGGGCGGAGTCGACGGCCCGGCTGCACGAGGTGGCGCGGCAGCTCGCGGACGTCGGCATCCACGTCCTCGGCGTCGTGCTCGTGCACCCGGATCCGCGCGACCGCACCGACGGCACCCTCTGGGACGGCCTGCACCACGCCCTGCGCGGCCGGGCGGCGGCGGCGGAGCGGCACCCCGACGAGCTGGTGCTCGTGCCCGCGGCCGACCCCGCGGCCCAGGAAGACGCGGACGGCGGCGGGAACGGTGCCGGGGACGACAGGACGACGGACCGCGGGACGAGCAAGCGGACGAAGAACGGCGGGACGAGGAACGGCGCGGGCGGGAACGGCGCCGCGGAGAAGAACGGCACGAGGAACGGGACGGATCCGGCCGTGGGCGTCACGGCGGGCGATGGCGTGGAGGTCACGTGAACGTCACACTGTTCGGACTCGGCTACGTCGGGTCGGTCACCGCCACGTGCCTGGCGAGTCGCGGGCACCACGTCGTCGGCGTCGACACCGACCCCGGCAAGGTGGCGGCGCTCAACGCCGGCGTCCCGCCGGTCCTGGAGGCCGGACTCGACGCGCTGCTCGTCGACGTCGTCGCCCGTGGCGCCCTGCGGGCCACCGACTCGGTGCGCGACGCGCTCGCCGACTCCGACGTCTCGCTCATCTGCGTCGGCACGCCGTCGGCGCACAACGGCAGCACCGACCTGCGGCAGGTCGAACGGGTGGTGCGCGAGATCGGGTCCGTGCTGGCCGGCTCGACGCGGCCGCACACCGTGGTGGTCCGCTCGACGGTGCCGCCCGGCACGGTCGAGGAGGTCGTCGCGCCGCTGCTCGAGGAGGCGTCGGGCCGGCGCATCGGCGACGACCTGCAGGTCGCGATGTGCCCGGAGTTCCTGCGCGAGGGCACGAGCGTGGCCGACTTCTTCGACCCGCCGTTCCTGGTGGTCGGCGGCTCGCCCGGAGCGGCGGCCGTGGTGCGCGAGCTGTTCGGGTTCGTGCGCGGCCCCGTGCACGAGGTGGAGCTCCGCTCGGCGGAGAGCCTCAAGTACGCCTGCAACGCCTTCCACGCGCTCAAGGTGTCGTTCACCAACGAGCTGTCCCGGCTCTACCGGCTGCTCGACGTCGACAGCCGGGAGGTGATGGAGGTCTTCGTCGGCGACCGCCAGCTCAACATCTCGCCGGCCTACCTGCGGCCCGGCTTCGCGTTCGGCGGCTCCTGCCTGCCCAAGGACCTGCGCAGCCTGCTGCACCTGGCCCGGATGAACTGCGTCGACCTGCCGGTGCTGCAGGGCGCGCTCGCGTCCAACGAGATGGTCGTGCGCGACGTGGCCGAGCGCGTCCTGGACGCCGTCGAGTCCGGCGGCGGCCAGAACCGCCGCGTGGCACTGCTCGGGCTGTCGTTCAAGCACAACACCGACGACCTG
The DNA here is from genome assembly GCF_013155125.1 of Pseudonocardia broussonetiae. Classification (NCBI taxonomy): domain Bacteria; kingdom Bacillati; phylum Actinomycetota; class Actinomycetes; order Pseudonocardiales; family Pseudonocardiaceae; genus Pseudonocardia; species Pseudonocardia broussonetiae. The sequence goes on from NZ_CP053564.1 coordinate 3,085,531, forward strand.
CGGGAGAGCCCGAACGTCGCGCTCGCCGAGATGATGCTCGGCAAGGGCCTGGACGTGCGGATACACGATCCGCACGTCAACACGGCGATGCTCACCGGGGCGAACCTGCGCTACGTCCACGCCCGCCTGCCGCACCTGCAGAAGGTGCTCCACGACGACGCCGCCGACGCCCTGCGCGACGCGCAGGTGGTGCTGGTCTCCACCAGCGACCCGTCCGTCGTCGCCACCGTGCTGGCCGCCGCGCCGCCGGTGGTCATCGACCTCGACGGCCGCCTCGGCCGCTCCGTCGAGTCCCTCGCCGGCTACCAGGGGGTGGGGTGGTGAGCGCCCGCGGGAAGCACGTCTGCATCGTCGTCCAGAACCTCCCGGTGCCCTTCGACCGGCGGGTCTGGCTGGAGTGCCGGGCACTGCGGGACGCGGGCTACACCGTGTCCGTCGTCTGCCCGAAGGGTCCGGGGGACCCCGCGTTCGAGGAGCTGGAGGGGGTGGCGCTGCACAAGTACCGCGCCTTCCCACCGATCACACGCAAGATCATGTTCGTCGCCGAGTACCTGTGGTCGATCCTCGCCACCTTCGTGATGCTGACGCGGGTGTGGCGGCGGGAGCCGATCACCGTCGTGCAGGTCTGCAACCCGCCGGACGTGCTGTGGGTGGCGGTGCTGCCGTTCCTGCTGCGCGGCGCGCGCATGGTCTACGACCAGCACGACCTGTGCCCGGAGCTGTACCTGTCGCGGTTCGGCGGCTCCACCGGCCTGCCCTACCGGGCGCTGCAGCTCGCGGAGCGGGTCACCTACCTGCTGGCCGCGCACGTGATCTCCACCAACGACTCCTACCGGGAGGTGGCGCTCACGCGCGGGCGCAAGCGGCCCGCGGACGTCACGGTGGTGCGGACCGGGCCCGACCCGGAGCGGATGCGCCGCGTCGACGAGGACGAGGAGCTCCGTCGCGGCCACCCGTTCCTGCTGGTCTACCTCGGGGTCATGGGCCCGCAGGACGGGGTCGACCACGCACTGCGCGCGATGCACCAGATCGTGCACGTGCACGGGCGCACCGACGTCGCGCTCACCCTGATCGGCGACGGCGACTCGGGCGCCGACCTGCGCCGCCTGGCCGAGGACCTCGAGCTCGGCGAGCACGTCCACTTCACCGGCCGCGCTCCCGACGCGCTCGTCGCGACGCTGCTGTCGACCGCCGACATCGGTCTGTCGCCGGACCCGCGCAACCCGCTCAACGACGTGTCGACCATGAACAAGACCATGGAGTACATGGCGTTCGAGCTGCCGGTCGTCGCGTACGACCTGGTGGAGACGCGGGTCTCGGCGGCCGGTGCCGCCGTGTACGCCGAGCCCAACCGCGTCGACGTCTACGCCGCGGCGATCCTCGAGCTGCTCGGTGACGAGGTGCGCCGCAAGGAGATGGGCGAGGCGGGTCGCCGCCGCGTCGAGGACCTCCTGGCGTGGCGCCACCAGATCCCGCCGTACGTCGACGTGTACGACCGGCTGACCGGGCGATAGGGAGCACGGACGATGTGCGGTGTCGCAGGCACCTACCTCTGGCCGGGCGGCGGCGCGCTCACGCGGCGGATGACCGCCGCGGTCGCCCACCGCGGCCCCGACGGGTCGGGCCTCTACCGCCACCGGGCCGGGCCCGGTGAGGTGCACCTCGGGCATCGGCGGCTCTCGATCGTCGACCTGTCGCCGACCGGGGCGCAGCCGATGGTGTCCGACGGCCTCGCGCTGACCTACAACGGCGAGCTGTACAACGCCGCCGAGCTGCGGACGGACCTGCGGGCGCTGGGCGTGCGGTTCCGCGGCACCTCCGACACGGAGGTGCTGCTGGAGGCCTGGCGCCGCTGGGGGACGGCGTGCCTGCCGCGGCTGCGCGGGATGTTCGCGTTCGGCGTCTTCGACGAGCGGACCGGCGAGCTGGTGCTGGTGCGCGACCAGCTGGGCATCAAGCCGCTGTTCCTGGTGCGCCGCGACGGCGGGGTCGCGTTCGCCTCGGAGCTCAAGGCGCTCGCGGGCTCGCTCGGCCCCGGCCTGACCGTCGACGACACCTCGCTGGTGGCGTCGCTGCTCTACTACTGGGTGCCCGACAGCCGGTGCATGTTCCGGGAGGCGGAGAAGCTGCAGCCGGGCACCTGGCTGCGGCTGAGCCCGGACGGCCGGTCCGCGAGCGGCACGTGGTACTCGCTGCGCGACACCGCCGAGGAGGCCGCGGCCGACCCGCACGGCGGCCCGGACCTGCACGACGTGATCGCCGGGTCGACCCGCCGGCACCTCACCGCCGACGTCCCGGTGGCCACGTTCCTCTCCGGCGGGCTCGACTCCAGCTACCTCACCGCCATCGCGGCGCAGCAGAACCCGGGCATCGCCGCGTACACCGTCGGCTTCCGCGCGCAGGACGCCCGCTTCGAGGCGATGCCCGACGACCTGCGCTACGCCCGCAGCGTCGCGCGGCGGTACGGCGTCGACCTGCACGAGATCGAGATCGCGCCGGACGTCACCGAGCTGCTGCCGCTGCTCGCCCACCACCTCGACGAGCCGATCGGCGACCCGGCGGCGATCAACACCTACCTCATCTGCCGCGCCGCGCGCGAGGCCGGGGTGCGGGTGATGCTCTCGGGGATGGGGGCCGACGAGCTGTTCGGCGGGTACCGCAAGCACCTGGCCAACACCCTCGCGGTCCGCTACCGGGGCCTACCGGCGGGCCTGCGCGGGGCGATCGGGGCCGGGGTGGGACGGCTGCCGGTGGCGAGCGCCCGCCGCGGCTACCGGTCCGTGCGGTTCGCCAAGCGCTTCCTGAGCTTCGCCGACCTGCCCGAGGAGACCGCCTTCCGGCGCAGCTACACGATGTACGACCGCGGCGACCTGCTCGACCTGGTGCACCCCGATCTCGCGGGACCGGTCGACGAGGTGCTGGCCGAGCACGCCGAGGTCTACGCCGACAGCGCGCTGACCGACCACGTGAACCGGATGTGCCTGACCGACGCCCGGCTGTTCCTGCCCGGGCTGAACCTCACTTACACCGACCGCGCCAGCATGGCGGCGTCGGTCGAGGTGCGGGTGCCGTTCGTGGACGTCGAGGTGGTGCGGGCCGCGTTCCGGATCCCGGGGAACCGCAAGATCGTCGGGCGCCAGGGCAAGGCCGCGCTCAAGCGGGCCGCGCTCGGCACCCTGCCCCGCGAGATCGTCCACCGGCCCAAGGGCCTGTTCAGCGCCCCGCTGCGGGCCTGGATGCGCCGCGACCTGGCCACCGAGGTGCGCGAGGTCGTGCACGAGGGGCTGCTGGTGTCGTCGGGCCTGCTCTCGCGCGACGCGCTCGTCCGGCTCGTCGCCGAGGACGCGGCGGGCCGGGAGGACCACTCCAAGCACCTGTGGCACGTGCTCACGCTCGAGCACTGGTACCGCGACGCCGTCGCCCTCGGCGCGGGTGGCGCCGTCGGCGCCCCGTCCGGCGACACGACCGCCTCCCTGGCCTGAGAGGAACCGACCGATGAAGCAGGTCGTGCAGAACTACCGCTCGGGCGAGCTCGCGCTGCTCGAGGTGCCCGAGCCGCGGTGCCGGCCGGGCGGGGTGCTCGTCCGCACCCGGTACTCGCTGATCTCCACCGGCACCGAGCTGATGAAGGTCGGCGAGGCGAGCATGTCGCTGCTCGCGAAGGCCCGGGCGCGCCCCGACCAGGTCGCGAAGGTCCTGCAGAGCGCGTCGACGGTCGGCGTGGCCGCCACCTACCGCAAGGTCACCACGAAGCTCGACTCCTGGACCCCGCTGGGCTACTCGCTGGCGGGCGTCGTCGAGGAGGTGGGCGAGGGCGTCACCGAGGTGGTGGCCGGGGACCTCGTGGCCTGCGCGGGCAACGAGCACGCGCTGCACGGCGAGCTGAACTGGGTGCCGCGCAACCTGTTCTGCCGCGTGCCGGCCGGGGTCGCGGCCGAGCACGCCGCCTTCGGCACCGTCGGCGCGATCGCCATGCAGGGCGTGCGCCGCGGCGAGCCGCAGCTCGGCGAGGCCGCGCTGGTGATCGGGCTCGGGTTGGTCGGGCAGCTCGTCGTGCAGCTGCTCGTGGCGGCGGGCGTGCGGGTCGTGGGCGTCGACCCGGACCCGGGGCGGTGCGCGCTGGCCGAGTCGCTCGGCGCGCTCGTGTGCGCCGACCCGGGGTCGGGCGTCGTCGACGCGGCCGTCGCGGAGATCACCGGGGGCCACGGCGCCGACCAGGTGTACCTGGCCGCGGGCGGCGGCAGCAACCAGCCCGTCGAGCTGGCCGCCGCGCTGGCGCGGGACCGCGGGCGGGTCGTCGACATCGGCAAGTGCCGCCTCGACCTGCCGTGGAACGCCTACTACGAGAAGGAGCTCGACGTCCGGTTCTCCCGCTCGTACGGTCCGGGCCGCTACGACCCGTCCTACGAGCTCGAGGGCCGTGACTACCCGATCGGCTACGTGCGCTGGACCGAGCGCCGCAACCTCGAGTGCGTGCTGGACCTGATGGCCCGCGGTCGGCTCGACGTGGCCCCGCTGACCAGCCACGTCGCCCCGTTCGACGACGCGGTCGCGACCTACCGCGCGCTGGGGTCGGGCTCCCTGTCGGCCGTCGCGGTCCTGTTCCGCTACGCCGACGCGCAGCCCGTCGAGCCGCCGGTGACCGCCCCGCCCGCCGTCACCGCCGTCCCCGCCGGGCGCCCCGCGCCGCCGGTGCCGGGCGGGCGTCCGGTCCGCCTCGCGTTCGTGGGCGCCGGGAACTACGCCTCGTCGATGCTGCTGCCGCACCTCGCCGGGCGCCCCGACGTGGAGCTGGCCCGGGTGGTCACCACGTCGGCGCTGTCGGCGGCCAACGCGCAGCGGCGGTTCGGCTTCGCCGCGTGCGGCACCGACGTCGAGGCCGTGTTCGACGACCCGGCGGTCGACGCGGTCGTCGTCGCCACCCGGCACGCCACGCACGCGGCGCTCACCCGCCGCGCCCTGCTCGCCGGCCGGGCCGTGTTCGTGGAGAAGCCGCTCGCGCTGACGCCCGACGAGCTGGACTCGGTCCTCGACGCCGTCGCCGAGTCGGGCAACGACCGGGTCCAGGTCGGGTTCAACCGCCGCTTCGCGCCGCTGCTGGTGGCGGCCCGCGAGCGGTTCGGGCGCCGCACCGGCCCCGCCACGGTCCGCTACCTGGTCAACGCGGGGCGACTCGAGCACGGCAGCTGGTACCTCGACGCCGCGGGGGAGGGGTCGCGGTTCACCGGGGAGGGCGGCCACTTCGTCGACACCGTGAGCTGGCTGCTGGGCGCCTCCCCGGAGTCGGTCTTCGCCACCGGCACCCCCGGCGGCACCGACCTGCAGGTCCTGCTCGGCTACCCGGACGGCTCGAACGCGGTGATCACCTACTCCACCGCGGGTCACAGCGCGTTCCCCAAGGAGACCCTGGACCTGCTCGCCGACGGCCGGGTGCTGCACCTGGACGACTTCGCCCGCGCGGCCGTGCACGGGCGCGGGCGCTGGTCCTCGCCGCGGATCCCGCGCGGCCGGGACAAGGGCCAGGCCGCGCAGCTCGAGGCCTTCCTCGCGGCCGTGCGCTCCGGCGGCCCGATGCCGGTGCCGCTCACCGACCTCGTCGCCACCACCCGCGCCACACTCGCCGTCGCGACCAGCCTCGCGTCCGGGGTGCCGGTGCGGCCGGCCGGGGCGGTGCGCGCGCCGCTGCCGGAGCCGGTGGGGGCGCTGCCGTGACCGGCGCGCCCGCGGGCGGCGCCGGGTGGTACCTCCGGCGGCTCTCGCGGATGGGCCCCGCCGAGGTCGCCGGGCGGGTCGTCACCGCGCGGCGCGTCCACCAGTGGCGGCGCGAGGCGGACCGGTCCGACGCGGTGCTGCCGCGGCGCCGGTTCACCGCGACCCTGCCGGCCGGGCTCGCCGACCTGCTCCCGCTGGAGCCCGCCGCGGGGCTGGTCGGCACGGCCGACCGGCTGATGGACGGCGTCGCGGAGTACTTCGGGGTGCTGCGCGACGACATGGTCGACCCGGACTGGTCCCGCGACCCGAAGACGGGCCTGCGCAGTCCCTCGGACCTCTACGCCTTCGACGTCCCCTACCGCGACGAGCAGGCCGTGGGCGACGTCAAGCAGCTCTGGGAGCCCTCGCGCCACCAGCACCTCACCGTGCTGGCCGCGGCGTACGCGCTGACCGGCGACGAGCGCTACGCCCACCGGGTCGCCGAGCACCTCGCGTCGTGGTGGGCGGCCAACCCCCCGATGCGGGGCGTGCACTGGACCAGCGGGATCGAGCTGGGCATCCGGCTGATCTCCTGGGCGTGGACGCGGCGCCTGCTCGACGGCTGGCCGGGCGCCCCCGCCCTGTTCGAGCACAACCCGGAGGCGCTGCACCAGATCCGCTTCCACCAGCGCTGGCTCGAGGCGTTCCCCAGCCGGGGGACCTCGGCCAACAACCACGTCGTCGCGGAGCTGGCCGGGCAGGTCGTGGCGTCCTGCGCGTTCGGCTGGTTCCCCGAGTCGGGCCGCTGGGGCCGTGCGGCGATGCAGTCGCTGGAGGTGCACCTGGCCCGCAACACCTTCCCGTCCGGGCTGAACCGGGAGCAGGCCTCCGAGTACCACGGCCTGGTCCTGGAGCTGGGGATCGCGGCCGTCGTCGAGGCCGACGCGGCCGGGCTGCCCGTGCCGGGCCCGGTGTGGGCGACGCTGTCGCGCATGTCCGACGCGCTGGCCGCCGTCGTGGACGCGTCGGGGCGCCCGCCCCGCCAGGGCGACGGCGACGACGGGCGCGGCCTCGTCCTCGACGGCGACGGCACCGACCGCTGGGCCTCGCTGCTCTCCACCGGGGCCGCGCTGTTCGGCGCGCTGCCCTGGTGGCCCACCCCCCTCGGCGACGACCTGGCGACGCCGCTGCTCACGGCGCTCGCCCACCCGCGGCCCCCGCTCACCGGGCGGCCCGCGACGCGCCCGCACCACTTCGCCGACGCCGGGCTGACGCTGCTGCGCGCCCCCGCGTGCGGCAGCGCCGCGGAGCTGTGGTGCCGCTGCGATGGCGGCCCGCACGGCTTCGGCGCGATCGCCGCCCACGCCCACGCCGACGCGCTGTCGGTGGAGGTGCGCCACGGCGGCGTCGACGTCCTCGCCGACCCCGGCACCTACTGCTACCACGGCGAGCCGGAGTGGCGGGCCTGGTTCCGCTCCACGCTGGGCCACAACACCCTCGAGCTGCACGGCACCGACCAGAGCCGCTCCGGCGGGCCGTTCCTGTGGATGCGCCACGCGCGCAGCCGCGTCCTGCTCGCCGAGGACCGGCCGGACGGCACCTCGCGCTGGCGGGCCGAGCACGACGGCTACGCCGCCCGCGGGCGCCCGGTCGTGCACCGCCGCACCGTCGAGCTCGACGCCGCCGCGCGCGAGCTGCGCATCCACGACGAGGTCCGCGGGCCCGGGCGGCAGCCGTGCCGGCTCGCCCTGCACCTGGGCCCGGCCGTCACGGCCGAGCTGGCCGGCCACCGCGTCCTGCTGAGCTGGACCGGCGGCCCGTCGCACGACGGGCTGCTGGAGCTGCCCGGCGAGCTCACCTGGACCGCGCACCGCGGCGAGACCGACCCGCCGCGCGGCTGGTACTCGCCCGGCTTCGGCCGCCGCGAGCCCGCCGTGACCCTGATCGGCTCCGGCGAGGTCGGCCCGTCCGGGCTCGCGACCGTCCTGTGCTTCGCCGACGTGCCCCGCCCGGAGAGGACCCACCCGTGAACGAGAGCGACGTCCGAGAGTTCTGGAACGCCCACCCCTGCGGCGACCACATCGTCGGCGGGCTGCACGGCGGCTTCGCCGACGACCACGAGCGCTTCTTCGCCGCCTACGACGCCTGGCGCTACGACCAGGAGGGCCACATCCCGGCGTGCCTGGACCACTTCGACTTCCGCGACCGGCGGGTGCTGGAGATCGGGCTCGGGCAGGGCGCGGAGTCCGAGCAGCTGATCCGCCGCGGGGCCCGCTGGTCGGGGCTCGACCTCACCCCCGAGTCCGTCGAGCGCGTCCGCACCCGGCTGGCGCTGCGCCGCCTGCCGCACGTCGACCTGCGCCAGGGCAGCGCGACCGCGATCCCGTGGCCCGACGACTCGTTCGACGTCGTGTTCAGCCACGGGGTGCTGCACCACGTACCGGACATCCGGGCGGCGCAGGCCGAGATCCACCGCGTGCTGCGGCCCGGCGGCACGCTGGTGGCGATGGTGTACGCGCGCCGGTCGCTCAACTACCAGGTGAGCATCCGCGTGCTGCGCCGCGCGGTCCTCGCCGCCGCCTACCCGCTGCGCCGCACGCGGCTCATGCGGGCGGCGCCGCCGCTGCTGCGCGCGCACCTCGACGGGGCCGAGCGGGCCGGGCTGCGCCGCTACCTGGACCTCGACGCGTTCACCCACCGCAGCACCGACGGCCCGCACAACCCCTACGCCCGGGTGTACTCCCCGCGCGAGGTGGTCGCCGACTTCCCCGACTTCACACTCGTGGAGTCGTTCCGCCGCTACCTGCACGCCCCCCCGCTGCCGGTGCGCAGGCTGCCCGGGGCCGCGCGGCTCGAACGGCACCTCGGCTGGCACCTCTGGCTGCGGCTGCAGGCCAGGGGCGGGCCGATCACCCCGGCGGGGGCGGCATGACGGCCCCGGTCCCGGCGGCGGAGCCGGCCGACCCACCCCGCCTGCTCCCGGTGGTCTGGGGGCTCCTCCTGGTCAACGTCCTGGGCTTCCTGCCCAGCGCCGGCACCGTCATCCCGATCCCCAAGGCGGGCGGGCAGGTGATCACGATGGGGGCGCTGGCCGTCGCGTTCGGGCTGGCGCTGCTCATGAACCCGCGGATCCGGGTGCGGCCCTCGGCGTACCTGGTGCTGCTCGCCGCGCTGGCGCTGGTGGCCGTCGCGTCGAGCATGCTGCTGGAGTCCGGCGCCGGGGCGCTGCTGCGCACGGCGCGGCTCGTGGTGTTCGTGGCGACGCTGTGGCTGATCGGGTGCTGGTGGCGCCCGGACCTCGTGCTGGTGCGCACCCACCTGCGCGCGATCGGGGGCGTGCTGCTGGTCGTGCTGCTGGGCATCGTCGTCACGCCGGGTCCGGCGTTCTCCGGCCCGGACGGGCGGCTGGTCGGGGCGCTGTGGCCGATCCCCGCGCCGCAGGTCGGGCAGTACTGCGCGGTGGCCATCGGGCTCGCGGTGCTCCTCGGCATCGCGGGGCGGCTGCGCGGGCGCGACGTGCTGCTCGTGGTGGCGCCCGCCGTCGTCATGCTCCTGCTCAGCCACACCCGCACCGCGCTCGCCGGGCTCGTCGCCGGGCTCGCCGTCGCCGTGCTGAGCATGGTGGCGTCCGACGGGCGCGCCCGCCGCGCCCTGCTCGGGGCCGCCGCCGTCGGCCTGGTCGGGGCGGTGGTGGTCGGGGACGCGGTGCTGACCTGGCTCGCCCGCGGCCAGGACGCCGACGAGCTGGTCGGGCTCACCGGGCGCCAGAAGGTGTGGGACGCGCTGCTCGCGGTCGACCGCACACCGCGCGAGCAGTTGCTCGGGATCGGGCTCACCGACAAGTCGTTCCGGGGTCTGGCCATCGACAGCAGCTGGCTCTCGGCCTACCACGAGCTCGGGATCCTCGGCGTGGCGATCACGGCCGCGATGCTGCTGGTGCTGCTCGGGGTGGCGCTGCTGCGCCCGCCCGGGCCCGCGCGGGCGTGCGCACTGTTCCTGGTCGTCTACTGCGCGGTGGCGTCCTACACCGAGGTCGGTCTGAGCGATGCGTCGGCCTACCTGCTGCACCTGGCCGTGGCGGCGTCGCTGCTGGTCCCGGGCCCGTCCCGGGCGGTGGCACCGCCCGGCCCGGTCGCGGTGCCGGTCGCGCCGTGACGGCCCCGCTGCGCGTGCTCGTCGTCCACAACCGGTACCGGTCGGGGCAGCCCAGCGGGGAGGACCGGGTCGTCGACCGCGACGTCGAGCTGCTCACCGCGGGCGGGCACGCCGTCGAGCGCTACGAGCGGCGCAGCGACGACATCGCCGCGCTGCCGCTCGCGCACCGCGCCGCGGTGCCGCTGCTCGTGCCGTGGAACCCCGCGGTCCGCGCCGACCTGCGGGCGCGCCTGCGCGCGTCGGCGCCCGACGTGGTGCACGTGCACAACGTCTTCCCGCTGCTGTCGGCGTCGGTCGTGGCGGCCTGCGCTGACGAGGGCGTGCCGGTCGTCGCGACGCTGCACAACTACCTGCAGGTGTGCCCCTCGGGCACGCTGCACCGCGACGGCGGGCCCTGCCGCGCCTGCGTCGGGCGCTCCCCGCTCCCGGCCGTCGCGCACGGCTGCTACCGCGGCTCCCGGATCGCCACGGTGCCGCTCGCGATCGGCCACGCCGTCAACCGCCGCCGCTGGTGGGACGGGGTCGACACCTTCCTCTGCATCTCCGCCGCCCAGCGCCGCGAGCTGGTGGACGCGGGGATGCCCGCCGGCAAGCTCGTCGTGCGCCACAACGTGGTGCCCGAGCCCGCGCAGCGCCGTGCGGGCCCCGGTGAGCACGTGCTGTTCCTGGGACGGCTCACGGCGGAGAAGGGCGTGCCGCTGCTCATGGCGGCGTGGGACGAGATCGCCGCGTCGGGCGGGATCGGGCTGCCGCTCGTGCTAGCCGGCGCCGGGCCGCTGGAGGCGCAGGTGCGCGCGTGGGCCGCGGGGCGCGACGACGTGCGCTTCCACGGCCTGCTCGACGCCGGCGCGTGCGCCACCCTCACCGCCCGCGCCGCCGCCGTGGCCGTGCCCTCGACGTGGCTGGAGGCGTTCGGCCTCGTGGTGGTGGAGGCGATGGCTGCGGGCGTGCCGGTGGTGGCGGCGGGGCACGGTGCGCCCGCCGAGCTGGTCGACGACGGCGTGACCGGCCTGCTGCACGGGCCGGGCGACGCCGGGTCGCTGGCCGCGGCCCTGCGCGCCGCCGTGGCCGATCCGGACCGCAACGCGGCCATGGGGGAGGCGGGCAGGCGGCGCTACGAGGCGGGGTTCACCCCTGCGGCCGGGCTCGACGCGCTCGAGCGGTGCTACCGGGAGGCGGTCGCCCGGGGTCGGGGATCGGGGCATCGGGGGAGGGGCGATCAGGGCACGGCCGGGCGCGGATCCGGGAGGCGCTCGTTGCCGATGCCCCGCGTCGCCGACGTGACGGTCCGGCCGACCAGCCAGCCGCCGAGCCGGCCGTAGCAGGCGAGCCGGTCGCGGCGGCCCAGCGGCGCGCGGTGGATGGCGCTCGCGTAGGCCCAGACGTACTCGGCGAGCAGGCGCACGACGGGGTGGCGCAGCCGGTCGGCACGGCGCTCGTCGTAGCTCGCGCACCAGGCGCGGATGTCGCGGCGGCCCCGGCTGGACCGGGCCGCGTGCTCGCGCCGCACGTAGAGCCACTCGGGCACCTGCACGAACGGGCCGTGCAGCGCCAGCTCCGCGACCAGCGTGCGGTCGGCGTTGTAGAAGCTGTCGTAGGGCCGGACGCGGCGCAGCACCGACGAGCGGATCACCCCGTAGTCGTCGTCGCCGCCGCTGTCCCACAGCAGGCTGTGCAGCCGGTCGGCCGGGCGCGGGGCGGCGCTGGCCAGGGGGTAGGTCAGCGGCGTCGTCACGCCGGTGTCCTCGTCGAGCACGGCCGTGTAGCAGTGCGCGAGCACGGCCCCGGGCGTCGCGTCCAGTGCGGCCACGCAGCGGGCCAGCAGGTCCGGGTCGTACACGTCGTCGTCCGCGGCCCACTTGAACAGCTCCCCGCGCGAGAGCGCGAACACCGCGTTGTGGTTGCCGGCCAGCCCGATGTTGCGCGGCTGGCGGACGTAGCGCACGCGCGGGTCGCGCTCGGCGAACCCGCGGCAGATGGCTTCGGTGGCGTCGGTCGACCCGTTGTCGGAGACGACGAGCTCGAAGTCGGTGAAGCTCTGCCCGAGCAGCCCGCCCAGGGCCTCGGGCAGGTAGCGCTCGCCGTTGTAGACGGGCAGACCGATGCTCAGCCGCGGGGTGCGGGCCGCGGCCCCGGCCTCCGGCGGCGTCCGCGGGAGCGGGATCTCGCTCGTGCGCTGCTCGGTCACCGGGCGGCCTCCGCGCGGGGGCCGCCGGCCCGGGTGAGCAGGAAGTAGGCGTAGCGCTCGTCGAGCTCGTTGCGCGGGACCAGGTGCACGGCGTGCGGGACGAGCCCGCAGTCGTGCGCCAGCTCCCAGAACTCGTCGATGCGGTAGGTCGTCATGCTGGCCAGCCGCGACCGGTAGTTGCGCCGCCGGGGCCGGGTGCCGAAGGACCCCGTGTCGTACTTGATCTGCACGAGCGCCAGGCCGTCGTCGGTGAGCAGGTCGGCGGCGATCCGCAGCAGCCGGGCGCCGTACTCCTGGGAGACGATGAGCTCGAAGACGTAGAAGCAGGTGAACACGTCGACGGTGCCGCGCAGCGCCGCCACCGCGGCCTCCGGCTCCGCGGGGTCGATCAGCACCGGGCGGAACGGTGTCGCCGTGACGGCGGCGACCTGCCGCCCGCACTCCTCGAGCGTGGCCGCCGACAGGTCGACGCCGACGAACGCGGTGGCCTCCGGGGCGAGGTGCACGGCGTTGGCGCCGCCGCCGCAGCCCCACTCCAGCACGGTGCCCCGCGGCCCGGGGTGCTCGACGACGCGGGCCATCCGCCGCAACAGGTCGAGGTGCCGGCGCCCGGTCTCCGACCACAGGTCGGTGCCCGCGAACACGCTCGCGTCGCGCCAGTGGGAGTCGGCGCGCCACCGGTCGCCGTCGGGCTGCTCCCAGTAGCGCCGGGCGTCCGCGCCGAGCTTCTCTGGGGACTCGCCCAGTCCGGCCGCGGTGAGCGTCCGCTCGACGACGTCGAGCGCGGCGCCGCCCACCCGGCGGGCCCGGTCGATCACGGTGCCCATCCCGTCCTCCTCCTGCTCCTCGTGCGGCTCATGCGGCGCTCCCCACGACCGGTGCCGCGGGCGGACGCTCCCCGAGCAGCTCCCCGCACAGGCCGGAGAGCTGGCGCCGCAGCCGGGCGACCACCACGGCCGCCCGGGCCGCGACGACCCCGCCCAGCTCCGCGCGCCGGGACTCCAGCTCCGCGAACTGCGCGGCCAGCCGGTCGGCGTCGGGGAAGCGGGCCGGGTGGCAGAACCCGGCGAGGCCCATCTCGGCCATCACCGCGTCGGTCTTGGGGGCGTACGACAGCGCCAGCACGGGCTTGCCGAGCCGCAGCGCCGCGACGACGTTGTGGTAGCGGGTGGCCACCACGACGTCGACGTCGTGCATCGCGCGCTCCAGGTCGTCCAGCGAGCGGACCGGGTCGGCCTCGACGGACAGCGGGGCGTGACCGGACCGGGCGGCGCGGACCGCGTCGAGGAGCCGGGCGGCGACGGCGTCGTCGACGGCGTCGCCGCCGAGCAGCCGCACGCGCCGCCCCTCGTCGACGAGCCGGCCGACGAACTCGGTCATCGCGGCGAGGTAGGCGTCGTGGATCTCCCCGGCCCGGCGGCGGTCGCCGCTGCCGCCGCTCCACGCCATGAGTCCGACCCCCACGATCCCGGTCGGCTCCTCCGGCGGCCGCGCCACCGGAGGCAGGGCGAACGTGAGGTCGGCGCCCACCTCGTCGCCGGAGGTGTCGACACCCATGTCGCCCATGACCCGCCGGGAGTGCGCGTCGCGGAAGGAGCGGTGGTGGGCGAGCCGGGCGGCCGTGCGCACCAGCAGCCGGGTGGCCGGGCTGTCGATCACCTCGGCGCCGACGTCGAGCAGCGCGACCCGGGTGCCGACCAGGCGTCCCGAGAGGCACAGCAGGAACAGCGCGTACGGGAAGCCCCACGGGCGCACCGGCAGCGTCGCCTCCAGCACCCCGGCGCCCGGAACGACCACGGCGTCGTGGCGGCGCACCCAGGCCAGCGTCCGGCCCGCGTCGACGACCTTGCCCACACCCTTGAGCACGGCCGCCGCCGGGCCGCGGCGCTCCAGCCGGTAGGACGCCCACTGCTGCATCGGCGTGGCCGGCACGCCGTACCGCGCGGTGACCTGTTCGGGGCCGCTGCAGAAGCAGTCGAGCACGGCGTCGGGCCGCTCCGCCCGCAGGTGCGCGAGCACGGCCTCCATCGACCCGTCGTTGCCGATGTTGCCGCCGCCGAGCAGGCCGAACAGCCCGACGCGCGGGGGTCCGTCGCGGTGCGCGGTGTCGCGGGACGTCATGGGGTCCTCCCGGTCGGGGGCGGCGCGAGCGCGGCCGGGTCGCGCAGGCCCGCGCGGAGCTGGGACCACCACACGGCGGCGGCCAGCGAGGTGGCGGCGACGAGGCCCCAGGCCGAGCCGGGGGCGCCGCCGAGGACCGCGCCCGCGATGCCGAGCACGGCGTAGGCCGCGGCGGCCACGAGTTGGGCGCGCAGGCTGCGCCGCGCCGCGCCGAGGGACCGCAGCCCGGTCATCGCGCCGCTGGAGAGGCTCGAGCCCATCACGGTGAGCGTCATCGGCACGATCAGCACCGCCGCCGCGGGCCAGACGTCGCCGAGCAGCGCGCGGCCCCAGGCGTCGGGCAGCACCAGCAGGAACGCCCCCCACACCGCGGCCGCGAGCGCCTGCACCGCGCCCAGGAGCAGGCAGAAGTGCACCAGCCGGTGCGGTGCGGCCCGGCGCACCCGGGTGGCCTCGGGCACCGAGATCACCGAGATCCCCATGAGCAGGGCGAGGAACGGGCCGATCAGCAGCTCGCCGCCGCGGATCGCACCGACCGCGGCCAGCCCCGCGACCGCCCCGAGGCCGTAGAGCCGCAGCTGCGCGGCCCCGCTGAGGCTCACGTTCTCCACGAGGTAGCGCGGGCCGAGGTCGCGCTGCTCGCGGACCCACTGCAGGGACAGGTGCGGCCGGGGCCGGATCCCGGCCTGCAGGCACCCGAGCAGCCCGGCGAGCCCGCCCGAGAGGCCCCACGCCAGCACGAACGCGAACACCGACGGCCGGGCCGAGGCGATCGCGAGGGCCGGGACGAGCGCCACGGCCCAGGCGACGTCGTTGACGAAGGCGCGACGCCCGGTGCCGGCGGCGAAGAAGGCGAACCGCCAGGCGTCCTGCAGCAGGATCCCCGGCAGCACCAGGCCCAGCGCGACGAACGCCGCCCCGAGCCGGTCGCCCAGGCCTGCGCCGACCGCGGCGGTGACCGCACCCGCGACGGTCCCCACGAGCAGCGTGCAGCCCGTCATCCGGGCGACGGCCCGGGCGCGGTCGGCCGGGTCGGCGGCGCTGAACCGCACCGTGAACGGGTCGCTGCACAGGCCGCGCGAGACGTTGAGGACGACGCCGTAGGTGACCCACGCCAGCCCGAAGACGCCGAAGCCCGCCGGGTCGAGCGCCCGCGCGACGACGATGCCGAGCGCGAAGTTCGTCAGGCTGGAGACGCCCTGGTCGGCGATGCCCCAGCCGATGCGGCGGGCGGCCCGCAGGAGGCGGGACCGGTCGGCCGCGGGTGCGGTGCGGGCGGGCACGGCCACTTCCGATCCCCCCGGCTCCCTCGTGGAACGGCCTTGCGGACGCGGGTGATGTCGATCCCGCGGGCGTGGGTGTTACCCCGTTCAGCAGCCCCCGGGGCCCGGGGAGAACGTGCTGCCGTCGTCCTGGGCGGTCTCCCCCGCCTGCCACTCGGTGACGGGCACCGAGCGGCCGGTGCTGCCCACGAGGAACGTCCAGGACCCGACGTAGGCGTTGTCGAACCACTGGACGTCCTGGTCGCGCACGATCGCCTGCTGCACGACGTCGCCCTGGTAGGGGGACCAGTCGGGGTAGGTGCCGACGTTGGACAGCACGGCCATCCGGTCGGCGTAGCCCGGCGCGCACCCGGTGACCGCCGGGTCGGCGGTGAAGGTGTTGCCGTGGATGTCGACGCGCTGGGTCTTCCACCGGCAGTCCGAGTACAGCGGTTCGCTGGCGATGGCGGGCTGCGAGCAGGCCGTGACGTCGGGGACGAGCAGGGTGCAGTTGCCGGTGGAGGTGTTCGCGGCGCTGTTGCAGAACCGGTCGGCGTTCTCCCACAGCGTGATGCCCGACCAGTTGTCCTCGAACGCGTTGCCGGTGATCTCGATGCGGTCGGTGCGGGCCGGGACGCGCGGCTCCCCGCCCGACTCGCTCAGGTACACCGAGCCGACCGGGAAGTCGTCGGTGTCCTGCGCGAAGGTCTTCCCGCTGACGATCGCGTTGCGGCGCACGACGTTGTCGCGGAACACGAGGTTGTAGCTCGTCTCGTAGAAGAGGGCCTCGCCGTCGTTGTCCTCGATGACGTTGCCCTCGACGAGGAAGTCGTTGTTGTTGGTGTCGCCCCACAGTCCGGGGCCGCGGTTGTCGTGCACCCAGTTGCCGCGGACGTCGGCCCCGTTCACGGCCCAGAACTTGACGCCCCCGGTGCAGCCGCAGCCCTCGACCCGCGCCTCCCAGTCGTCGGTGTTGTTGCCGACGATCTCGTTGCCCTCCACGAGGAGTCCGGTGATGCCGTTGCCGGGCTGGTAGGCGTTCATCCCGTACTGGCCGTTGGCGCGCAGGCAGTTGCCGCGCACCACCTGGCGGTCCCCCGCCATCATCCCGGCGCCCTTGTTCCCCTGGATCGTGTTGTGCTCGATGACCCATCCGTCGCCCGAGTCGTGGTTGACCACTCCCTGGTCGGCGGGCGGCACGAACCCGGTGACGACGAGGTGCGCCACCGTCACGTCGACGGCGGTGGAGACGAAGGCGTACTGGTTGACCCCGCGCCCGTCGAGGACCGCGCCGGGCGCGCCGAGGAACGTGTCGCCGTCGCGCGGGGTGATCGACGCGTACTGGTCGGGGGTCAGGGTGTGGGTGCCGGGCTCGAGCCAGAACACCGCGCCGGGCGGACTGGCGTCGACCTGCGCGCGCAGGTCGCCGACGACCCCGGCGCGGACCACGACCGCGCCCGGCGGCGGTTCCGCGGGCCCGGGGACGGTGTTGTCGCAGACCGCGCCGACGGGTCCCGTGGGCAGGCCCGGTCCGGCGCCGGTGGGGCCGCCCTCCGCCCCGCCGCCCGGGGCGGCCGGCGGCGCGACCTGGCACGCGGTGATCAGCACGAGGCCGGCCACCGCCGACGCGAGCGCCGCGCCCCGGCGGCGTCGGCCGGTGGGCGTCGTGTGGCTCATCGTCGGCTCCCGTCCACCCGGCCCGTCCCCGCGACGGGCCGCGCCCGTGGACTCGTCCCCGCGCCGGGCGCCGTTACCGCCCTACACTCACCGGCCGGAGGTCCGGGGATGGCGCGCATGCTCTGCGGTGCGGGGGAGTACCCGGCCGGGCTGGCGGCGGTGGCCGCGCACCGGCTGCCCGAGCCGGCGCACGCGCTGCCGGCCCGGCCGCCGTCCGACGACGCGTTCGACGCGCTGGTGCGCGGGGCCGCCGCCCACCGGGTCACGGGTCTGCTGGCGGCGGCGGTGCGCGAGGGCGCGCTGCCCACCACGGCCGAGCAGGCGCGCCGCGCGGCCGCGGCCCACCGCGCCGGGCAGCTGCGGGTGCTCGCGCTGGAGCAGCAGCTCCTCGCCGTGACCGCGCTGCTGGCCGGGCACGGGCTCGGCGTGCGCGTGCTCAAGGGCGCCGCGCTGGCCCACCTCGACCACCCCGACCCGGCCCTGCGGTCGTTCGGCGACCTGGACCTGCTCGTGCGGCCCGCCGAGATCGATCGGGTCGTCGCCGTCCTGTCCGCGGCCGGCTTCCGGCGGACCCTGGCCGAGCCGCGCCCCGGGTTCGACCGGCGCTTCGACAAGGGCCTGACGATGGTGCCCGACGCGGGCTACGAGCTGGACCTGCACCGGACGTTCGTCCTGGGCCCGTGGGGCCGGCTCGTCGACCTCGACGCGCTGTGGAGCGGGCCCGGACAGGAGTTCACCGTCGCGGGGCGGCCGCTGCGGGCGCTCGACCGTCCGCACCGCTTCCTGCACGCCTGCTTCCACGCCGCGCTGGGCGACTGGCCGCTGCGGCTGGGCTCGCTGCGCGACGTCGCGGAGCTGCTGCGGGGGCTGCGGTCACCGGGCGGCGCCGACGACACCGCCCGGGTGCGGGCCGCCGCGGCCGGCTGGGGCGTCGAGGCCGTCGTGACGGCCGCGGTGGCCGACGCGCACCGGCTGCTCGGTGGCCCGGACGACGCGCTCACGGGGTGGGCGCGCGGGTTCGTGCCGAGCCGCCGCGACGAGCGCTGGCTCGCCCTGCACACCCGGGCGGACAAGACGTTCGCGGCGCAGGCCCTCGCCACGGTGCCGGTGCTGCCGCGGTGGCGCGACCGCGCGGCCTACCTCTACGCCCTCGCGCTCCCGCAGCGCGGCTACACGGCGGGCCGCCACCGCACGCCCGCCGCCCGCCTGGCGTACGCCGTCGCGCAGGTCCGGGCCGGTCGCTCCCGGCGCGGGGCGCGCGACGAGCCGGGCGGCTGACCCCGGTCACGACGCGGACCCGGGCCGACCCGGGCGGCTACGATCTTGCGATGCGCGCGACGGGGAGGGCGAGGTCGGTGGCCGCCGCGCCGCGCCTGGTCGTCGCCGCGGCCCGCGAGGTGCGCCGGGCCGACGCCCGCGGCACCGCCGTCGCCTGCGCCCTGCAGCTGGTCGGAGCCGTCGCGGCGCTCGGCGTCGTCGCCGCGGGCAAGCTCACCCTCGATGCCCTGCTGCAGCCGGCGACCGCCGACGTCGGGATCGGCCCGGCGCTGCTGGCCCTCGCGCTCGCCACCGCCCTGTCCGGTTCGGCCGGCTCGCTGCAGCGCCAGCAGCAGCGGCTGCTCGGCGAGCGGGTGTCGCTGCGCGTGTGGGACCGGCTGCTCGACACCACCACCCGCGTCGACCTGGCCACCTACGAGTCCGCGGGGTTCGCCACCGCGCTGGAGCGGGTGCAGCAGAACGCGCTGACCCGCCCGTTCCTCGTCACCACCTCGCTCCTGGGCCTGGGCGGGAGCGTGCTGGGCGTCGTCACGATGTCGGCCGTGCTGATCGGCGTCGAGCCGCTGCTGGTGCCGGTGCTGCTCGCCGCCGGTCTGCCCGCGGTGCTGCTGTCGCGCTGGGCCGGGGCCACCGAGTTCGCCTTCGCGCGCCGGATCACCGCCGCCCACCGCCGCCAGGTGTACCTGCGCGAGCTGCTCAGCACCCGCCCCTACGCCGCCGAGATGCGGGCGTTCGGCACGGCCGGCGTCCTGCGCGGGCGCTACGACGCGCTCGGGGCCGGCGTCGTCGGCGCCCTGCGCGGGCAGGTGCGGCGGCGCCAGTGGATCGGGCTGCTCACCACGCTCGGGGTCGGCCTCGCGCTGGCCGGGGCGCTGCTCGCGATCGTCGAGCTGGTCCGGGTCGGGCGCATCGACCTGGCCGAGGCCGGGGCCGCGGCCATCGCGGTGCGCCTGCTCAGCGGCCAGCTCGCCGTGGTGTTCGGCTCGATCGGCGAGCTGCTGGAGTCGGTGCCGTTCCTCGACGACCTGGAGGAGTTCGTCGCCCGCGCCCCGCGCGCCTCCGAGCCCGGGCGGGCGCTGCCGCTCACCGACCGGATCGCGCTGCGCGGCGTCGGCTTCCGGTACCCCGACCAGGCGCGGCCCGCGCTCGACGGCGTCGACCTGGAGGTCCGGGCGGGCGAGGTCGTCGCGCTGGTGGGGGAGAACGGTTCGGGGAAGACGACGCTGGCGAAGATCGTGGCCGGGCTGCTCGACCCCGCACCGGGCGTGCGGGAGTGGGACGGCGAGGAGGTGCCCGCCGCCGACGTCCGCGCGTCGGTCGGGGTCGTCCTGCAGGACTTCGTGCGCTACCAGATGACGCTGCGCCACAACATCGAGCTCGGCGACCCCGAGCGCCCCGCCGACGCCGCCGCGGTGCAGGCCGCGGCGGAGCGCGCGCGCCTGCTCGCGGCCGCGGACGAGCTGCCCGACGGGCTCGACACCATGCTCGGGCGCGACCTCGACGAGGGCACCGACCTGTCCGGCGGCCAGTGGCAGCGGGTCGCCCTGGCCCGGGCGCTCTACCGCGACGCGCCGGTGGTCGTGCTCGACGAGCCCGCAGCGGCCCTGGACCCCCGCGCCGAGCACGCCCTGTTCCGCGACGTCCGCGCGGTCCTCGACGGTCGCGCGGCCCTGCTCGTGTCGCACCGCTTCTCCAGCACCCGCCTCGCCGACCGCATCTACGTGCTGGAGGCGGGCCGGGTCGTCGAGTGCGGCACCCACGACGAGCTCATGGCCCGCGCGGGGAGCTACGCGGAGCTCTACACGCTCCAGTCGTCGGCCTACGGCTAGCTGTACTGATCGGAGACGTTGGTCGAGGTCGTGTGACGACACGGTCTGACTGATCTTGATAGGTGAGGACCCCCTGGGGTGGTGTGGAGCTGTCTGACGGCACCCACACCACGACCCCAGGAGGTCCTCACCGTGCACGCTAACGCTGCGCTGACCCCGACCGCACGACTACGCCTGGGGAAGCTGGTCGTCGAGCAGGACTGGCCCGTCGCCCGGGCCGCGGAACGGTTCCAGGTGTCCTGGCCGACGGCGAAACGCTGGGCCGACCGCTACGCCTGCGAGGGCGAGGCCGGGATGCAGGACCGGTCCTCCCGCCCGCACCACTCGCCGCTGGCGACCCCGGCCCCGGCGGTGCGCAAAATCGTGCACCTGCGCTGGAAGCAACGCCTGGGCCCGGTCGGGATCGCCGCGATCCTCGGGCTGTCGACCTCCACGGTGCACCGCATCCTGACCTCATGCCGGATCAACCGGCTCTCCCACCTGGATCGGGCCACCCGGGGAACCGGTGCGCCGCTACGAACACCCCCACCCCGGCGACCTGGCCCACGTGGATGTGAAGAAGCTGGGCAACATCCCCGACGGCGGCGGATGGCGCTTCGTCGGACGAGCCCAAGGCAAGCGTCATCGAGCCGCGACCCCGGGCAAGCCGCGCAACCGCCACCACCAGCCCAAGATGGGCACCGGCTACCTGCACACCGTCCTCGACGACCACTCCCGCGTCGCCTACACCGAGATATGCGACGACGAAACCGCCACCACCGCGGTCGCGGTGCTACACCGGGCAGTGGCCTGGTTCGCCGCCCGCCACATCACCGTCCGAGCGGTCCTGACCGACAACGGAGCCTGCTACCGCTCACACCTGTGGCGCGAGGCCTGCGCCGAGCTCGAGATCCGCCACCGCCGCACCCGCCCCTACCGCCCGCAGACCAACGGCAAGGTCGAACGGTTTCACCGGACGCTGGTCGAGGGGTGGGCGTTCCGCCGGCTCTACGCCAGCGAAACCCACCGCCGCAAAGCCCTACCCGGCTGGATTCACGAGTACAACCATCACCGACCCCACACCGCCTGCGGCGGACACCCACCGATCACCAGGTTGACCAACCTGTCCGATCAGTACAGCTAGCGCTCACCCGAGCAGCTGCACCTCGCGGAGCCGGCCGACGAACCGCTCCACGTCGCGGCGCGCGGTCACCGCGTCCACCTCGTACTCCGCCACGACGGTCTCGACCATCTCGTCCACAGTGGTCTCCGATGCGAGCAGCTCGAACAGCCGCGTCCCGACGCCGGTCACCGTGAAGTACCGCGACGTCGGCAGGCTGAGCACGATCGTCTCGTTCCCGATCGTGCGCGCCGAGTAGTCGCCCGCCCGCATCCGCATGCCCCGTGAGTCGGGCATCCGCCCGTGCCCGTTACACCTGTCAGGCGAACGGCCGGAACACCGGACGGACCGGGCGCCCGCCGCTCCACGGGGCGGGGTCGCCCACGTCGAGCGCGCGCCGGTACACCGCGCAGGCCCGCGCGACGACCTCGACCGTGCGGTCGACGTCGTCGTCGGAGAGCGCACTGCTGACCACGAAGGACGGTCCGATCACCCCGCCCGCGAGCAGCTGCCGCAGGAACAGCGTGCGGTAGGCCTGCGACGGCCGGAGGTCGGCGTCGAGGGTCGCGAACACGAGGTTGCTGGCCCGTCCGCGGACGAGCACGTGCTCGCCCACCCCCGCCGCGGCGGCGACCGCGCGCACACCGGCGGCGAGCCGGTCGCCCAGCGCGTGCATCCGGGCGACGACGCCCTCCTCGCGGTAGGTGCGCATCACCGCGATCGCCGCGGCCAGCGCGTGCGTCTCGGCACCGTGGGTGGTGGACAGCAGGAACACCCGCTCGCGTTCGTCGCGCAGGCCGCCCAGCTCCATGAGCTCGCGCCGACCGGCCAGCGCGGAGACGGCGAACCCGTTGCCCAGCGCCTTGCCGAACGTCGACAGGTCCGGGGTGACGCCGTAGACCCCCTGCGCCCCGGCCTCCGACCAGCGGAAGCCGGTGATCATCTCGTCGAGCACGAGGACGCAGCCGTGCCGGTCGGCCAGCGCGCGCAGGCCCTGCAGGTAGCCCGGCGGCGGCTCGACGGCGGTGGCCGCCTCCAGGACCAGGCAGGCCACCCGGCCCGCGTGGAGCTCCAGCACCTCCGCGACGGCGTCGAGGTCGCCGTAGGGGAACGTGACGGTCAGGTCGGTGGTGACCGCGGGGATCCCCGCCGACATCGCCGTCGTGCCGATGAACCAGTCGTCGGTGGAGAAGAAGGGCTGGTCGCGGCAGATCGCGACGAGCGGTCGCCCGGTCGCGGCGCGGGCCAGCCGGACCGCCGCCGTGGTCGCGTCCGACCCGTTCTTCGCGAACTTGACCATCTCCGCGGTCGGCACCGTCTCCAGGAACTCCTGGGCGGCCTCGGCCTCGATGGCGCTGGGCCGCACGAAGTTGGTGCCCCGGCCGACCTCGCGGCGCACCGCCTCGACGACCCGCGGGTGGGCGTGGCCCAGCCCGACCGACCGCAGGCCCGACCCGTACTCGATGTAGGCGTTGCCGTCGACGTCCCACACGTGCGCGCCGCGGCCGTGGGAGATGACCGGGGCCATGTCCTCGGGGTACTGGTCGTCGCCCTTGGCGTAGGTGTGGGAGCCGCCGGGCACCATCCGGTGCAGCCGGGCGGCGATCTCGGCGGAGCGCGGCACGGCGGAGCGGGCGACCGCCCCGTCGACGGGCGCGGTCGTGGTCACGGCGGGTCCCCCCTCGGTGCGGCCGGCACGGCGGTGCGGGCCGGTACGGCGGCCACCAGGCGGACGGTGACGGTGACGGTGACGACGGCCAGGCACAGCCCGCCGAGGGTGTCGGTGGCGTAGTGGGCCGACAGCGCGACCTGCGCCACGGCCATGACGCCGGCCGCGACGACGGTGCCCGTGACGACCAGCGCCGCGGCCGCCAACCTCCCCGGCCGTACCAGGTCGACGAGGAGCAGCAGCAGGACCAGCGCGAGCACGGCGGCCGTGGCGGTGTGCCCGCTGGGGTAGGCCAGGTTCTCCGGGCCGTGGATCGTGCGGCCGATCAGCGGCTTCAGCGAGGCGACCGCCACCGCGGTCAGGGCCAGCGCGAGCGGCGCGACGGCGGCGAGGCGCGCGCGCCCGCACAGCAGGCAGGCGAGCGCGATCAGCACGGCCAGCCCGACCGCCACCACCGGTTCCCCGACGAGGTCGACGGCGAGGAGCAGGTCGTAGGAGGACGCGGTCAGCCCGGCCGTCGCGGCCGCGGCCGCCCGGTCGACCGCCCACGGCGCGGTGCCGCCGAGCACGGCGAGCCCGAGCCCGAGCAGGACGAGCGCGCACAGGGCCGCCGTCGCGTCGGCCGCCGACCGGCCGGTCCGGGCGGGCCGCACCTCAGCGCGGGACCGGGACGGCGAGGGCGACGGGCGGGAGCGCCTCCTCGGCGGCGTGGTGCTCCCACAGCATCCACGGCCGGTGGCCGGTCTGGTAGGCGATCTCCAGCGCGTTGCGCTCCTTCACCGTGTCGGCCGGCTGCCAGAACCCGCGGTGCCGGTGGGCGAGCATCCGGCCCTCCCGGGCGAGCGCGGCACAGGCGTCGGCGACGAGGTCCCCGCCCGGCGGCAGGTAGTCGAAGACCTCCGGCCGCAGCACGAAGTAGCCGCCGTTCTCCCAGAGCGGGAGCTGCTGCAGCGTGCTGATCGCCGAGATGCGGTCGTCGTCGCCCAGGTCGACGCAGTGGAAGGCCGACTGCGGCGGCACCGCGAGCAGCGCGCCCACGGCCTCGCTCGCCTTGAACCGGTCGATCATGTCGGCCAGCGGCAGGTCGGTGAGCACGTCGGCGTAGTTGGCCAGGAACATCTCCTCGCCCTCGACGTGCTCGCGGACCCGCCGCAGGCGCTCGCCGATGGCGGAGTCGAGTCCCGTGTGGACGAAGGTGATCGTCCAGTCCTGGATGTCGGAGCCCAGCATCTCGATGCGGCCGCCGCGCAGGCGGAAGTCGTTGGACGCGGTCTCGGAGTAGTGCAGGAAGTAGTCCTTGACGTGCTCGGCGCCGTACCCGAGGCACAGCACGAAGTCGGTGTGGCCGAAGTGGGCGTAGTAGCGCATGACGTGCCAGATCAGGGGGCGCGGCCCGACCGTGTGCATCGGCTTCGGCAGGTCCGACGTCCCGTCGCGCATCCGCATCCCGTAACCGCCGCAGAAGAGGACGACCTTCATCGTGCACACCTCGTCTCGTCCGGATCGGGTGTTCCGCGACAGGACTCGCGGGCGCGGTCCGGGGCGTTACCCGACGGCAGGGAGGTAACGCAACGTGCACGGCGCCCGAGTCTGTCGGCACCTGTTCCCCGCGCACGCTCCTGGCGTGCAGCGACACACCTGGAGGAGCCGTGACCGCGATTCTCAGCGAGATCGGTCCGAACCTCTCGTCGGTGGTCCCCGCCACCCCGTCGTGCCGGCTGTGCGGTTCCCCCGACCTGCGCAGCTTCCTCGACCTCGGAGCGACGCCCCCGTGCGAGCTGTTCCTGACGGCCGAGGCGGCGGGCGCCGCGGAGGTGACCTACCCGCTGCACGTGCTCGTGTGCGCCGGCTGCCTGCTGGTGCAGCTGCCGCCGCTGATCACGCCCGAGGAGACCTTCACCGAGTACGCCTACTTCTCCTCGTTCTCGACGTCGTGGGTGCGCCACGCCGCGGCCTTCGTCGACGGTGCGGTGGAGCGGCTCGGGCTCGGTCCCGACTCCTTCGTCGTGGAGGTCGCCAGCAACGACGGCTACCTGCTGCAGCACCTGGCGCCGCACGGGGTGCGCTGCCTGGGGATCGAGCCGTCGGCCAACGTCGGCGACGCCGCCCGCGAGCGGGGGGTCCCCACGGTCACCTGCTTCCTCACCCCCGAGACCGGGCCGCGCGTGCGCGCGCAGCACGGGCCGGCCGACCTCGTCGTCGCCAACAACGTCTACGCCCACATCCCCGACGTCCTGGGCTTCACGCGCGGGCTGCGCTCGCTGGTGGCCGACGACGGCTGGGTGTCGATCGAGGTGCAGCACCTGCTGACGCTCGTGCAGCGCACCCAGTTCGACACCGTCTACCACGAGCACTTCCAGTACTACACGCTGCTCACCGGGCAGCGGGCGCTCGCCGAGGGCGGGCTCGCGCTCGTCGACGTCGAGCTGCTCGACACCCACGGCGGCTCCATCCGCATGTGGGCCCGCCCCGCCGCCGCGGTCGGGCCGGACGACGTGTCGGACCGCGTGCGCGACGTGCTGGCCGCGGAGGCCGCGGCCGGGCTGCACACCGTCGAGGGGTACGACGGCTTCGCCACCGCGGTGTCCCGCGTGCGCGACGACCTCGTCGAGTTCCTCATCGAGGCGCGCCGCGACGGGCGCACCGTCGTCGGCTACGGCGCGCCCGGCAAGGGCAACACGCTGCTCAACTTCTGCGGCATCCGCCCCGACCTGCTGCCCTACACGGTCGACCGCAACCCCTACAAGCACGGACGGCTCACGCCCGGCACGCGGATCCCGGTGTGCCCCGTCGAGCGGATCGCCCACGACCGCCCCGACTACGTCCTCGTGCTGCCCTGGAACCTGCGCGACGAGCTCGTCGAGCAGCTGTCCTACGTGCGGGAGTGGGGCGGGAGGCTGGTGTTCCCGATCCCGCGGTTGGAGATCGTCTGACCGGTCGTCCCACCCTCCGCCAGCCACGCCTGGTGCAGCAGGGCCATCGAGGGGGCGTGCGGCAGCGGGGAGAGCCAGTGCTCCCGCAGCACCGCGGCGTCGACGAGGTCGTGGTCGACGCCGTCGCCGGTCCAGCCGCGCGCGAAGTCGCGGGTGTGCGCGGCGAACACCGCGCCGTTGAAGGTCGCCTTCGTGGCGCGCTCGAGCACGGCGCGGGGCAGCAGGTCGTCGAAGAGGTGGCGCATCGCCGTCGTGCGCCCGGTCCAGCCCCAGAAGCCGGCCTCGGCCGCCGTCGCGGCGACGAAACCGGGGTCGACGAACGGCTGGACGTAGCGCACGCCGATCTCCTCGCCCAGCGCCCGCAGCGTGGCGTACCCGATCCGGGAACCGCGGTGCGAGGCGAGCTGCCAGGTCTGGCGGCCCGCGTGCAGCTCCTCGGCGGCGACGTCGTCGAGGTGGCGGCGCAGCACCTCGCGCCACGCGTCCGCGCGCAGCCACGGGGGCCGGTAGCTCTCCCGCCGGGCGGTCCGGCGGCGGAACGCGGCGGGCGCGAGCGCCTGCGCCGCCAGCGGGACCAGCCTGCGGTCGGCCCGGGTGCGCGTGTGCAGCAGCTTGGTCAGCGCGGTGATCCGCTTGACGCCGAACACCTCGTCGCCGCCCTCCCCGGTCAGCAGCGAGCCGCCGCGGGCGCGGTCCATCATCCGCCAGGTCGGGGCGACGTTCGGCGGCCAGATCACGCCGTGGCGGCGCAGGAGCGGTGCCGCCACGGGCCCGACGGCGTCGTGCTCGTCGTGCACGACCAGCACGACCCGCTCGGTGACGCCGAGGTGGTCGAGCACCCGGCGCTGCCAGTCCGACTCCTGGGCGCCGGGGGCGTCGGGATAGGTGAGCGTGATCGCGACGGGCGGGGGCAGGCCCTCGCGGTGGGCGGCCGCGACGGCGGCGGCGAGCAGCGCGGAGGAGTCGCGCCCCCCGGAGAAGGCGACGAGGCACGGCGGCCGGGCGAGCAGCGGCACGAGCAGGGCGTCGAGCAGCCGGCGCGGTGCCGGGCCGGGTGGCGCGGGCAGCGGGGGGCAGGGGCTGTCGGCGAGCCAGCCGCTCGCGATCTCCAGCGGCTCCATCCGGTGGAGAGCCACGGTCGCTCCTCTCGGCGCGGGAGCGGGGCCGGTGGACGGGCCACCGGCCCCGCGACGGGCGGTCAGGAGTGCACCGGACTACCGCCGAACGGCACGTTGACCCCGAAGATCGAGTCCTGCTGTGCCGTGAACCGGAACCCCTGGGTCTCCTCGATGACGGAGCCCAGCAGCTCGATCTCCGGGGGTTCGTAGGGCTGGCGCATGTACACCTCCTCTCGCGCGTCGACGGGACGGGACGGGGGCGCGGACGACGCCGGGACGCCCTCGTGGAGTGGGACTCGGACCCGCGGGCGGGCCCGTTACGCCCCCCGTGTCCGGTCCCGGCGCGACCGGGCCGGACCGGTGACCGCCTCGACCAGCTCGGCCAGCACCCCGGGCGGGAACGGCGGACCCCACGGGATCGAGGCCTGCACGACCGGCACGACCTGGACCAGGTCGGCCAGCGCCTGGAACTGCGCGGCCGCGGCTGCCGGCTCCCGCCAGCCCACGACCCGCGGGAACTGCACGAGTCGCACGAGGGCCTGGGCGGGCGACAGCGGGCGCACCGCGACCTCCGACGCCGTCCGGTTCGGGGCCGGCAGCACGCACGCCGCCAGGGGCAGCGGGGCGCCCGCGCGGACGGGCAGCGCCAGCGCCAGCCGTCCGTCGGCGGTGGCGCGGACGGCGCCGGGCGGGGCGTCGTCGGCGAGGGCCTGCGCGGCCGGCCGCAGACGCGCCTCGGTGCTGCCCGGATGCACGCGGGGTACGTCGCCGGGCTCGACGCGCAGCACGTCGTCGGAGACCAGGGCGTGGCCGGCGCCGGCCAGGGCCGCCGCGAGCGTCGACTTGCCGGTCCCGGACGCCCCGACGAACGCCAGCGCCCGGCCGTCGACGTCCACGGCGCTCGCGTGCAGCACCAGCGCGTGCCGCAGGGTCAGGTGCACGGCGAGCAGCGCGCCCGCGGCCAGCACCGGGACCAGCCCGGCGTCGGCCGCCGGGTCGAGGTGGACGGTGACCTGGCGCAGCGCGGCGTCACCGACGAAGTCGCACAGGCCCGGGTAGCGCAGCACGACGGCGTCCGCGGTGCGGGTGAAGCAGTAGTACCGCCCGCCGCCGGGGCGGTCGAGCGCGGCGAGCAGCGTCCCCGGCGGGTCGGCGCAGGGGACCGGGCGACGCAGCCCGGCCCGCAGGACGAGGTCGGGCCGGCCGCCGCTGCGGCCCGCGCGGGTGACCGCGTCGGCCGGCAGCGCCAGCGCGACGGTGCTGCGGACGCGCAGTCCGTGCGCGCGGTAGCGGTGGAGGGTCACGGGCGGGCCGCGCCCAGTGCTGCGAAGGCCCCAGCGGCCGGATCGAGCGGACGGCCGTCGACCTCGAGCCAGGAGTGCGCCGAGAACCGGCCGTCGCCGGTGCGGCGGACGCCGATCCGCAGGACGGGCCCCAGGCCGCGCAGCCGGTGACCGGTGAGCAGGCAGCGGCGCAGGCAGGTGTCGCCCGCGGGCCAGTGCGCGACGACGAGCGCGCAGGCGCGCACGACGCGGCGGGTCCGGCGGGGGAGCACGGCGGTCGGTCCGGCGCGGGAGATCGGGTCCGTCGTCGCCCGTGCCGGCGCCGCAGGCGCGGTCAGGTCGTGGGCGACGCCGAGCCGGCGGCACGTCGTCGGCAGGTCGGTCGTGCGCAGCAGCACCTCGACCGCGACCATCGGCCCGAGCGCGCGCAGGACCTCGACGGCCCCGAGCGCCCACCTGCGCGCCGTCATCGCTCCCGCACCTCCGCCGGCCGGGCGGGGCCGGATGCCCCCGCGGCCGATGGAGTCGTCGGACGGCGCAGCGGCGTTACGCCGTCCGCGACGAGCGGTTCAGCGCTCCGGTACGGGCCGTGCACTGCCGGTGACCGCCCGCACGTCCCGCGATCCCGTCCGGTCGGCGCGTCGATCGGGCCGGTCGGCGCGAGCGAGGCAACCTCCCCGCCTCCCGACGGCATGCTGACGCGCGGTCATGAACGTGGCCGTCGCAGGCGTCGGGAGCGGACATGGCGGTGCTCGGCTGGGTGATGGGCCTCGGAACCCTGTGGATCGCGTGCGCGTGGGTCGTCGCGGTCGTCCTCGGAGGGGTGATCCTGAGGTCCGGGACCGTGCGCACCGCACCGTCGGCCGCCCTGCGGGCCGGTGTCCCGTCCTCCGGTGCCCTGTCGTCCGGTGCCCTGTCCTCCGCCTTGGCGTCCGTGCCCGCCGCGGCGCGCACCGCCGGCACGCCCACCGCAGCCGAGATCGTCCCGCAGCCCCGGACCGCCCTCCCGCGCCGCGACCCCCGCGCCGGGTGCGTCCGCACCGGCCGCCCCGCCGGGCGCGACTGAGACGCATCCCTCCCTTCTGGCCGTGAGCGGAAGACGGGGACTGGGAACCCGGTTGCGGGGTACAGCGCGTGAGTGCTGTCCTGCGTCCGTGCGTGCCCGAGTGGTGACGAAGCGTCCACAAGATCCGGAGTGTCACCGCCGACGCTCCCCGATCGGGTGATCAGCCGCTCCGACGGAGTGGGAAACGGTGTGGGGGCGGCGTGTCGCCTCGACCTGCGGATGTGCACGTCAGGACGCGAAGCCGGCAGCGCACTGTGACCTAGGTCACGTAACAGTGCGCCACCTCCTGCGTTGAGTAGGTGGGGGACTTTTCAGGGGCCGTGCCGGCGCGCCGGAGTTCGCGCGCGACGACGCGGATCACTGCAAGGAGGATGTGTTGAGCAGCGAGGTCGGGACCGGTCCATTGCCGGTCATCGGGGAACCGCGTCACGTACGGGGTGACCTGGGGAGCGAGCACGGCCAGCCGGCCGTGGAGGCTCCGCGCACGTCGTGGGAGGGCCGCTACACCGCCCTCGTGGTGCTGGCGGACGTGCTGGTCGTGGGAGCGGGGACGCTCCTGGGGGGATGGATCAGCTCCACGTTCCTGGGCGTGCCGGCCGTGCCGAACGCCTGGGGCCTCGCCGGCATCGCCGGCCTGCTCACGCTGATCTGCCTGTGGGTCTGGCGCGCCTGGGAGCCGCGGACGCTCGGCCAGGGCTCCGAGGAGTTCAGCTCGGTCCTGCGCGGCACCATCACCAGCCTGGTCCTGCTCGGCCTGTTCGGCCTCGCCTTCGAGCTCAGCTCGGTGCGGCCGTGGGCCTTCGCGTTCATCCCGGTGATCGGCATCGCCATCGCCGCCGCCCGCTACGTCATGCGCCGCGCGCTGCACCGCCGCCGGTTCACCGGGCAGTGCATGCACCGCGTGCTCGCCGTCGGCACGCCGCAGTCGATCGCGGAGCTCGTCGTCCGCACGCGCGACAACCCCCACTTCGGCTGGCAGGTCGCGGGCGCGTGCACCGCCAGCGGCTACGGCCTCGACGGCGACACCACCATCGCGGGCGTCCCCGTCGTGGGCGACCTGGAGGCGCTGCACCGCGTCGTTGACGCCGGGCACTACCGCGTCGTCGCCGTCACGCCCACGCCCGACTGGTCGCCGCGGCGGCTGCAGCGGCTGTCGTGGGAGTTCGAGAACTCGCAGGCCGAGATCGTCGTCGACCCGGGCCTGCTCGAGGTCGCCGGTCCGCGCCTGCACGTCAAGCCGGTCGACGGCCTGCCGCTGCTGCGCCTCACCGAGCCGCGCTTCAGCGGCATCGCGAAGGTGATGAAGGGCTGCTTCGACCGCTTCTGCGCCGTCGTCCTGCTGTTCCTGCTGCTCCCGCTGCTGATCGGGGTCGCGATCGCCGTGAAGCTCGACGGCGGGCCGGTGTTCTTCCGGCAGATCCGCGTCGGGCGCCACGGCGAGACGTTCCGGATGGTCAAGTTCCGCTCGATGGTCGTCGACGCCGAGAAGCTGCGCGCCGACCTCGTCACGATGAACGAGGGCGCCGGCCCGCTGTTCAAGATGCGCCGCGACCCCCGGGTCACCGCGGTCGGGCAGTGGCTGCGCCGCTACTCCCTCGACGAGCTCCCGCAGCTGTTCAACGTGCTCGGCGGCTCGATGTCGC
Source organism: Pseudonocardia broussonetiae (assembly GCF_013155125.1). Taxonomy (NCBI): domain Bacteria; kingdom Bacillati; phylum Actinomycetota; class Actinomycetes; order Pseudonocardiales; family Pseudonocardiaceae; genus Pseudonocardia; species Pseudonocardia broussonetiae. The sequence goes on from NZ_CP053564.1 coordinate 3,116,543, forward strand.
TGGTCGGCCCGCGCCCGCCGCTGCCGGCCGAGGTCGAGGGCTACTCCACCGAGACCCACCGCCGCCTGCACGTGCGCCCCGGCCTCACCGGGCTGTGGCAGGTCAGCGGCCGCAGCGACCTGTCGTGGGACGAGTCGATCCGGCTCGACCTGCGCTACGTCGAGAACTGGTCGCTCGCCCTCGACGCGCTCATCCTGTGGAAGACCGTCGGTGCCGTGCTGCGCGGTGACGGCGCCTACTGAGTCACCGTCCGCACCCGCCGCCCGAGGGGGTGGCAGGTGAAGCCGGCCCGGCGCAGGACGTCCGGGTCGAGCAGGTTGCGGGTGTCCACGACGATCGGGCGGACCGTCAGCCCGGCCAGCGCCGGCCAGTCCAGCGTGCGGAACTGCGGCCACTCGGTGAGCACGACGAGCGCCTCGACGTCCCGCGCCGCGGCCTCGGCCGTGGCCACCACCTCGATACCGGCGAGCTCCGGATCGGCGCGGCCGGGCGCCACGGCGGGGTCGTGGGCGACGAGCTCGGCCCCGGCCTGGCGCAGCAGCGCGGCCACGGCGAGCGCGGGGGAGTCGCGCAGGTCGTCGGTGCCCGCCTTGAACGTCAGCCCGAGCAGCCCGATCCGGCAGCGCGAGAGCGAGCCGGTGCGGCTGCCGGTGACCGCGAGGCGCACCTTGTCGACCATGCGGCGGCGCTGGCGGGTGTTGGTGTCGATCGCCGCGCGCACGATCCGGAACTCGAAGTCGGCGGCGTCGGCCGCCTCGAGCAGGGCGTGCGTGTCCTTGGGCAGCGTCGCGCCGCCCCAGCCGGGCCCGGGCGACAGGAACGCCTGGCCGATGCGCTTGTCGTGGCCGATGCCCTCGGTGACGTCGCCGACGTCGGCCCCGACGCGCTCGCACAGCTCCGCCAGCGCGTTGACGTAGCTCAGCTTCAGCGCCAGGAAGGCGTTCGCGGCGTACTTGACGAGCTCGGCGCTCGCCGCGTCGGTCAGCACCGTCGGCGCGCCCAGGCGGGAGTACAGGGCCGCCACGCGCTCGGCCGCGTCCTGCGAGTCGGAGCCGACGACGATCCGGTCGGGGTGGCGGAAGTCGTGCACCGCGGTGCCCTCGCGCAGGAACTCCGGGTTGCTCACGACCGGCACGTCGTCGCGGCCCAGCAGCTCGCGGACGCGCGGCGCGGTGCCCACCGGCACCGTCGACTTGACGACGAGCACGCAGCCCGGCGCCAGGTGCGGCCCGACCTCCTCGACGGCGGCCTGCAGCGCGGTGAGGTCGGCGACGCCCCCCGCGCCGACCGGCGTCGGCACGCAGAGGATCACGACCTCGGCGGCGCCGCGCGGGGTCGACAGCGCCGCCGCCGCACCCGCGACGAGCGACAGCCGCCCCGCGCTCAGTCCCTCGTCGACGAGCGCGGGGAGGCCGGGCTCGCGCAGGGGCTCGTCACCCGCACGGAGGCGGGCGATCAGCGCCGCGTCCGGGTCGGCGCAGGTGACCCAGTGCCCGAGCGCGGCGAGGCAGGCCCCGGTGGTGAGGCCGACGTAACCGGCCCCGACGACGGTGATGCGGCGGGCGAACACGGGCCGACCGTACTGCGGACGGCCCATCCTTTCGTCGACGCTCCCCGCACGCTCGGCGCAGACCGGGGCGGCCGGCCGAGTGATCCGGATCGTCACGCTTTCGGGTGATAGGTTCGCCCCCGGTCCTGCCCTGCCGGGTGCGCTCCCCGCTCCGCCCGGCGCGAACCAGCACAGAGGTCACCACATGCGCGCTCCCGAGGCACCCCCGATCGAGCCGAGGCACCGCCGGTCCGCCGCGCCGGCGCCGCGGCGCGGGTTCGGTGGCCGCTGGCTCCCGGTGGGCGTCGTCATGGCGGTGGCGGCGGTGTGCGCGGGCGTGTACGTCGTCGACCAGCTCACGGTGCCCCCGGAGATCGCGCAGCCCGACCTGCTGTCGCTGATCCCGCCCACCCCCGACGTGCCCCCGGTGCTCGCCGCGCCCGCCGCCGTCGACAGCGCGCCCAGCGCCGAGCCCGAGGCCACGGGACCCGCCACCGAGGAGGCGGGATCGGGAGCGGGGTCGGGGGAGGCCGCGGCGGAGGGCTCCGGGGAGCCGGCCGCCACGGGCACCACGCGTCGTCGCGTCACCGGCAACGCCCCCGGCGGCCTGCCGTGGCGCTCCGGGCTGGTCATCGGGACGCAGAGCGAGGTCGACCGCTGGGAGAGCTTCCGCGGCCGCCCCATCGACGTCGTGCACGGCTTCAGCGACCGCTCCTCGTGGGAGGAGATCGAGTCCGCGAGCTGGATCCTGTCGGCCTGGGGCGACTCGCCGCACGCCCTCGTCATCTCCCAGCCGTTCTGGCCGGAGGGCTCCGGCGGGAGCCTGTCGGAGTGCGCGAGCGGTGCGTACGACGCCAACTGGGCCCGCTACGGCACCGCGCTCTCGAACGCCGGCCGCACCGACGCCTACACCCGGCTCGCCTGGGAGTTCAACGGCGACTGGTTCGAGTGGAGCGCCACCGACGTCACGGCGTGGAAGCAGTGCTACCGCCAGGTCGTGCAGGCCGTCCGCTCCACCGCCCCGGACGCGCGCTTCGAGTGGAACATGAACGCCCACGGCTCCCAGACCTCCGACGGCGACGCCTGGAAGTCCTACCCGGGCGACGACGTCGTCGACGTGGTCGGCATCGACCCCTACGACCACTACCCGACCTCCACCACCGCCGCTGAGTTCGACGAGCAGTGCCGCGACAGCGAGGGCCTGTGCTCGGTCATCGACTTCGCCCGCGCCCACGGCAAGGGCGTCGGCGTCACGGAGTGGGGCGTGATCAGCTCCGGCATCGGCGACAACCCGGTGTACATGGAGAAGATGCACGAGACGTTCCTGGCCGGGGCCGACGTGATGGAGTACGAGACGTACTTCAACGAGTCGGCCTTCGCCACCACGCTCGACGACGGGGCCAACCCGCAGTCGGCCGAGGTGTACCGCAGCCTGTGGGGCGGCTGAGGTTCCTGGTGGGTCCTCGGGGGCGCGGGCTGAGCTGTTCTGCCCGGTCTTACGCGGGGCGCGGGTGATCGTCAGGACCGTGCTGTCACGGTTGTCGCTGGGGCTGTGAGGTCGCGTTCTCGGTGATCATGCGGCCCCGAACCGGAGTTCTGCGTTTCGCGGAACGCGGGCGGCTGTGGGCCCGGGTCGGGTGCGCGGACCACGGGATCGCCGGGATCGTGACGCTGCGGTCGGTGCGGGGGCCGTGGTGGCGCCTTCTCGACGATCATGTCTCGGCACCTGCTCCGGCGCGCTCGGAACACGGAGGTGCGACGGGGTTGTGGCCCTGGGCATCGGGGCCGGCCCTGCGCTCCGGTCGCGTTCCGCGGAACGCTCCGTTCCGTTGTACGTGGGTGATCGTCAGGACCGCGCCGTCACGGTCGTCGCAAGGGCCGTGAGTGACGTTCTCGGTGATCACGCGGCCCGACCGATTTGTGTGCGTTCCGCGGAACGCGGACCGGCTGTGAATCCGGCGCGGTGGCGTGCGGACGGGTGGGGCCGCGGGGATCGCGGGGATCGCGGTGATCGCGGTGATCGCGGTGATCGCGGTGATCGCGGTGATCGCCGGAAGTGTGACGCTGCGGTCGGTGCCGGGGCCGTGGGGTCACGTTCCCGACGATCATGCGTCGGCACCCGCTCCGGCGCCTTCGGAAGTTGGGAGGCGATGGCCGGCGCGAGCGCCGGCCGCCGTCGCCTCGGCCGCGTTCCGCGGAACGCGGGTGATCGTCAGGACCGCACCCTCACGGTCGTTGCAGGGACCGTGAGGTGACGTTCTCGGTGATCACGCGGGCCCGGACCCGGAGTTCTGCGTTCCGCGGAACGCGGACGGCTGTGGGCCCGGCGCTGCGGCGTACGGGCGGGTGGGCCCAGGGGGATCACGGTGATCGTCAGGACCGCACCGTCACGGTCGTCGCAGGGACCGTGACGGTGACGTTCTCGGTGATCACCTGGCTCCGACCGGTCCTGTGCGTTCCGCGGAACGCGGACGACGACGGAGCCGACGTCGGTGTCCCGAACGTCCGGAAGGGTGCGGAGCAGGAGGGTGCGCGGTTCGGAGCGTTCCGCGGAACGCGAGCCTGCAGGGGAGCGAGGAGGGGCCGGGTCGCGCGGACCACAGTGATCGCCGAGACCGTCACCCTGCGGTCGGTGCAGGGGCCGTGACGTCACCCTCTCGACGATCACCCCGTCGGCACCCGCTCGCCGAGGCCGGGCGGCAGCGCCGCGAACGATGCAGGCGTCAGGCCGCCGCCCCCACCGTCGCCAGCACCACCTCCACCACCCGCGCCCGCTCCACCTCGGTGAGGTCGTTGGCCATCGGCAGGGCCAGGGCGCTCGCGGAGAGGGCCTCGGACACCGGCAGGGCGCTCTCGAGCAGGGCGTGGGCGTAGGCGGGGTGGTGGTGCAGGGGGCGCTCGTAGTACGCCGTGATGCCGACCTGCGCCTCGCGCCCGGCCACCAGCAGGGCGTCGCGGGCGGCGGGGTCGGGGGCCTGCAGGTAGCCCGCCTGCCAGGTGCCGCCGGCCGAGCCGGTCTGGAAGCGGAAGCCCGCGGGCTCCAGGTGCTGCCGGTAGAACTCGGCGGTGGAGCGGCGGGCGGCGAGGACGTCGGCGTAGGTGTCGAGCACCGTGAGCGCCGTGGCCGCGTGCAGCTCGTCCATCTTCGCGTTGATCCCGGGCAGGGAGGCCACCCGGCCCTCGGCGAAGCCGAACTGCCGGATGCCGTCGAGCAGGCGGGCCAGCTCGGGGTCGCGGGTGGAGATCATCCCGGCCTCGCCCACGCCGAACGGCTTGGTGGCGTGGAAGGAGAAGACGTGCGTGCCGGTGGCGGTGCCGGTGCGGGACCCGGCCTCGTCGACGGCGCCGAACGCGGCCGCCGTGTCGACGACGAGCGGCACGCCCCGCGCCGCGCACGCGCCCGCCCAGCGGTCCTGCAGCCCGGCGGGCGGAGGAGTGCCGAAGGTGTGGGTGGCGAGCACCGCGGCGACGTCGTGGCCGTGCTCCGCCAGCGCCCGCTCCAGGGCGTCGGGATCCATCTGCCAGCCGTCCGGGTCGACGTCGACGAACAGCGGGCGGTAGCCCAGCGCCTCGATCGACCCGGCGGTGGCGACGAACGTGTAGGCGGGCGTGACGACCAGCCCGCGGCCGCGGGTGCCGGCCTGGTGCACGGCCCCGAGCACGGCGACGATGATCCCGCTCGTGGCGTTGTTGACCGGGATGCAGGTGGCGCCGTCGAGGTAGTCGGACAGGCGCTCGCGCAGCAGCCGCTCGCACGGGCCGCCGTTGGAGTAGAAGCGGGCCTGCTCGGCGAGGGTGAAGTAGCGCTGCACCTCGGTGAGCGGGGGGAGCTGCGGGCGCAGGAACGGGACGGGCGCGTGCTCAGCCACGGGACCCGCCGGACGGTGCCGGGATCACCACGGGGATGCCGTGGTCATTGGCCCACTCCGCGGTCTCCGCCGCGACGGCCGCCCAGTCGATCTTCTGCGTGCGCGTGCTGAGCCGGCGCGGCGGGTCGTCCGGCGCCTCCATGTGCAGGATCAGCTCGGGGTCGCTGCCCAGGAGGGCGCGGCGCCGCTGCGGGCGGCGCACCGACACCGGGATCGACGCCACGCGCAGCGCGCCGCGCACGACCGACTTGGGCCACTGCGCGGGCGGCACCTCGCCGAAGGGGAGGAAGTCGCGGCGCAGGCGCTGCCCGGTGAACGGCGCGAAGCCCTGGATGGCCTTGCAGGTCGCGCTGTCCCACGCTCCGCCGGTGAGGGCGAAGTGGCGCAGCAGCCGCACGTCCTCGGCCAGCGCGCGGCGGGTGATCGCGAAGGTGCTGGTGGTGGCCGCGGCCCGGTACCACGCCACGTCGCCGACCTCGACGTACTGCCCGGTGCCCTCGGCGGCCGGCTCCGGGCGGATGACGGGGCGGCGCCCGCTGCGCTCGACGTCGACGGCGCGGGAGCCGTAGAGGGTGAAGTAGTCGGCGGGCAGGGCGGCGGCAGCGGCGACGAGCTGGCGCAGGGCGTCGGGCACGTAGAGGTAGTCGTCCTCGGCGAGCCAGAGCAGGTCGTCGGGCTCGCCGGTGCGCGCGTTCTCGTCGGCGAGCATCTCGCGGTAGGAGTTGGTGTCGCTGCCGCCCCTGCGGACCGGCACGACCTCGCCGAAGCGCTCCATCACGCGCAGGCGCTCGTCGGGCATCGGTCCGTCGTTGATGAACACGAGCTCCGGGGCGACGTCCAGCGCGTCGGCGGCGCGCAGCAGTGCGGCGAGGGCCAGCAGCTTGCTGTAGTACTCCGGGCGTGGCTTCGCGTTGTCCCCGCCGTAGGACCGGTGCAGGACCCGCAGGGGCCGGCTCGTGGCCGTCGTCATGTCACTCCGTTCGCGGTGGCGCTCAGCGTGACCGCCATCTCCGTCACGCACCTGCCGTGGAGCCGACCCGCATCGCTCGAGCGTGCGCGGATCGGCCCGGACACTCTCTCATCGGACCCGTCCGGGCCCGCACCCGGCACTCGTCCGGACGGGACGGCTACCGCTGGTGGGTGGGGCGGTGCCCGTTGGTGAGGGGAGGGGGTCCGGCCGGGGGAGCGGGGCGGCGCAGGACGGGCACCGCCATCGTCCGGTCGGGGGCGTTGTCGAACGCGGCCAGGCGGGGACCGGGCACCGGCGAGGCGTGCACGGGCGGTGCCGGGGCGGGGGAGCGCCGCCGCGCCGGCTCGACCGCCGCCGCCGAGCTCAGGCGCACCCGTCTGCCCGCGACCTCACCGGCCCGCGCCGCGGCGAACAGGCCGGTCAGCAGCCAGCACAGGTACACCGTCTGCGGCTGCAGCAGGCTCCCGGACAGCACGAAGTAGACGGTGGCGGCCATCAACCCCAGCGTGGGCGACGGGACGTTGCGCAGCAGCACCGTCAGGATGAACGCGAGGAACACCAGCGCCGTCGGCACGCCGTACTCGCCGATGAACTTGGGCAGCGCCGGGTAGTTGACCAGCAGGCCCTGCGGGTTGAAGAAGGCGACGTCGGAGTCGACGGTGCCCGCCCCGCGCCCGACCAGGAACACGCTCTCGTCGCGGCCGATCGCGTCGGCGATGACGACGTAGGGCGCGACGAACCGCGCGTTGCCGCTGGAGCCCGACGTCGAGCTCTCGCCGGTGCGCTCGGCGAGCAGCGCGCCCACCGGGGTGAAGCTGACGGCCACGGCGACGACGAACGTGGCGGTGATCGCGCGGGCCGTCCAGCGGCCGCCGCGGCGGATCGCCAGCACCACCAGGCCGACGCCCAGCAGCGCGATGCCGGTGCCGGACACCGTCGCGAGCAGCGCGGCGCCGAAGAGGGCGAGACGGCCCCAGCGCTTCCCGTCGAGCATGAGCTGCACGATGATCGCGATCGCCAGGAACTGGGACGCGAAGCTGGGCTCGAGGAAGACGAAGCCGTTGGCCTTGAGGATCGGCGACCCGTAGTAGATCGGGTAGGTCGTGTTGTACTCGGTGAAGATCAGCGTGGGGGGCAGGTAGGTGTCGAACAGGTCCTCGTAGCCCACCCCCGCGAGCTGGATCGCCGTCTGCAGGATGCAGAACACCGCGCCCACGAGCATGATCCGCTGGTAGAACTCCAGCACCCGCGGGAACTGGTCGCGCAGGCGGTCCTTCACCCGGAAGCACAGCGGGATGTAGAGGACGAGCAGCAGCAGCAGCGACGTGAACGAGGGGGCGGGGCCCGACCCCGCCGACACCACCACGGTGCACAGCAGGCTGGCCGCGACGGCGGCGAGGTAGAGCGCCACCCGCGTGACGTCGGCCGACAGCTGCCCGCGCGCGGCCAGGCCGATCAGCACGACGAACGCGACCGGCAGCGCGACCGACACCACGGTGCCCGGCACGACGAACCGCTGGAACAGCGTGATGGTGACGATCAGCAGGTAGACCGACGCCAGCGGCACGCGCTCGGCGAGCCGGGCGATGCGCCGCGGCTGCGGGGGCGGGGCGCCGGGGCGCCGCCGCGGGGCGTACCCGGCGCGCGGTGCGACGACGGGCAGCAGCTGGGTGCGCGCGTCGTCGAACGACCCGCTCCCCGGGAACTCCCCGTCGCCGCCCGGCCGCTCAGGCACGCGCGCGGTCCTCCTCGATGACCATGTCGCTCTCGTAGGCGCTCTCGCCGCGCCCGCCGGAGCGGTCGCTCTCGCGCAGGCGGCGGCGCGGGGCGCGCACCAGGACGTAGCCGATGGCCGAGATCCCGGCGATGCCGATGCGGCGGCCCATCTCCTGGGCGTCGTCGACGGAGGTGTCCTCGTCGAGGACGAGCACCACGCCGTCGACGCCGCGGCCGAGCGCGAGGCCCAGCGAGCGCTCGGTCAGCGGCGGGCCGTCGACGAGGTTGAGCACCGAGCTCTCGCGCAGCCGCTCCATCGCCGCGCGCAGCACCTGCGGCCGGGCCGCGGCGCTCGTCGGCGTGGGCGACCAGTCGCTGAGCGGGACGACGCCGAGCTCGGCCTTCGCGACGCGCCAGGTGCGCAGCGAGGCGCTGATCGGGGTGGCCAGGTTGGCCAGGCCCTCCAGGCCGCGGCCCGGGCTGACGTCGGTGAGCGAGGAGATGCCGCGCTCCTTGCCGCCGCCGTCGACGAGCACGACCGGGCGGCCCTCGCGGGCCGCGGCGAGCGACACCGAGACGGTGAGCGCGGTGGTGGAGAGGTGGTTCTGCCAGCTCAGGAACAGCACGCTCGGGCGGCGGATGCCCTCCAGGCGCACGTCGATCGCGGTGAGCACGTCGTTGGCCGCGCGGAAGCGGTCGGAGTTGGAGTCGGCGTTGACCAGGTCGGAGATCGCCCGCGAGCCCGGCGCCGGGTAGCGGGAGAGCAGCGGCGCGCCGAGCATGAGGTCGAGGTCGGCGACAGAGGCGGTGCCGGCCTTGCGCTGGTCGCGCAGCAGGTTGACGCCGGTGACCAGGAACAGCCCGATGAGGCCGCCGATCAGCGCGTTCTGCAGCGGCAGCGGGGCCGAGGCGGCCTCGGGAAGGATCGCCGGCTCGATCGCGGAGACGCCGTCGCCGTACGCGGCGGCGCGCAGCCGGATCGCGCTCGCGGTGGCGCCGTTGTCGGTGGCCGCGGCGGCGGCCGCCGCACCCGCGCCGGTCGGGGCGTTGTCGGTGACCGCGGCGACGGCGGCGTCGGCCTCGGCGGTGACCCGCTGGCCCGCGACCGTCCGGTAGGAGTTGGCGACGGCGTCGGCGATGGCCTGCGCCTGCTCGGCGGCGGGCGCGATCGCGGTGATCGTGACGTCGCTCGTGTCGGTGCCGGCCACCGCGGTGACGCTCTCGCGGACGTCCTCGATGGGGACGGCCACGGCGTCGGCCGCGGGCTGCAGCACGTCGGAGGTGAGCACGAGCGCGGCCTGGTTGGCGACGAACCGCACGGCGTCGTCACCGCCCCCGCCCTGGTCCGGGCTGAACGGCCCGTTGGCCTCGAAGAAGATCTTCGAGGTGGCCGTGTACTCGGTGGGCAGGAACTGGGAGCCGACGTAGCCGACGACCGCACCGGCGACGAGACCGATGGCGATCGCCGCCGCGTGCGTGCGGACCGTCGCCAGTACCCCCGATCTCGTGCGCTCGGAGGTCGAGTCGAGCGGGACGTCGGGCACAGGAACTCCTTCGGGCGTGACGGGCCCGGCGCCGGGGATCGACCGGGCGGATCCCGTGACGACGGGGTGACCGTCGATCCGCGTGATCAGGCGTCGGTCGGCCGTCATACTAACCAACCGTGCCCGCCGCCCCGACGGTCGTCACCCGAAGGCGGCCCCCGGACGGTGCGCGACAGGATGGCGGCGTGCATCCCGAGGCTCCGGACACCCGAGGACAGCGCTGGCTCGCGATCGCCGAGGAGGCCTTCGTGCCGGCCGACGCGGGCGGCCGCGTCGAGTCGCTCAACCAGCTGCGCGCGGCACTGGCGGCGGGGGTCGCGCTGCACGTGCTCGTGCCCGGCGTCGACGGGGCGGAGCTCGCGGCGCACCGCGCGGCGCTGCCCGGCGCCGTGGTGACCGCGATCCCGCGGCGCACCGGCCCGCTGTCGCACCTGTCGCTCACGCCGTACCTGTTCGCGTCGCGCCCGCTGCCCGCCGGTCTGGCCGACGGGCTGCGCGGCGAGGGCTTCACCGCGGTGCTCGCGGTCAGCTTCCGGGTGGCGCACCTGGCCGTCGCGCTGGCCGAGGAGCTCGACGTGCCGGCCGTCGTGCGCCCGCACAACGTCGAGTCGGCCTACTTCGACCAGCTCGCGCGCAGCTCCCGCTTCCCGCGCAACCTGCCCTACGCCGCGGAGGCCTGGAAGCTGCGCCGCGCGGAGGCCGCCGTGCACGCCGCGCCGCGGATCGCGGTGTTCGCCGAGATCGCCGAGGAGGAGGCCGCGGTGCGCGCCGCGGCGACCTCCACCCCGGTGATCCACGTGCCGCCGTTCCTGCCGCCGCAGGAGGCCGCCACCCGCGCTCCGCGCACCGAGCCCGGGGGCACCGTCCTGTTCCTGGGCGCGCTGGACAACGCCAACAACTCCGACGGCATCGCCTGGTTCGCCCGGCGGTGCTGGCCCGACCTGCGCCGGCCCGACGCCGAGCTGAACGTCGTCGGCAGGCGCGCCCCCGCGGCGCTGGTGGCGGAGCTGGAGGCGGCGGGCGCGCGCGTCACCGTCGACGCCCCGGAGGCGGCCTCGCACCTCGCGGCCGCCGACGTGTTCGTCAACCCGGTCCGCAACGGCGCCGGCATCAACATCAAGATGATCGAGGCGATGGCGGCCGGGCTGCCCGTCGTGACGACGCCGGTCGGGGCCCGCGGGCTGCACTGGCGCGACGGCGAGCACCTGCTCGTCGCCGACGGGCCCGCCGCCTTCACCGCGGCCGTGCGGGCGCTGCTCGACGACCCGGAGCGCCGGGCCGCGCTCGCCGGGGCCGGCCGCCGGTTCGTCACCGACGAGCTCGACGGCGTGGCCCAGATCAGGCGCCTGGTCGGGGCGCTCCCGGCGCGCTGAGACCGAAGATCTCGTCGTACTGCCTCGTGACGACCTCGCGGCCGTAGACGGACTCGAAGAACTCCACGGCCGCCTTCGACAGCTGCGCGTTCTGCGTCGGCTCGACCATCTCGTCGACGAGGTCGGGCCAGCGGCTCAGGTCGTCCTCGACGTAGCAGCCGCTCGCGCCGTCGGCGGCCACCGGCACGCCCTCGACGGAGACCGTGGTGGCCAGCGTGGGCACCCCGCGGGCGAGCGCGTCCAGCATCTTGATCTTGACGCCGCTGCCGAACCGGAGCGGGGCCAGCGAGACGGTGGCGGTGGCGAACACGTCGTCGAGGTCGGCGACGAAGCCCTCCAGGACGATGTTGTCCCGGTGCCGCCCGACCAGCGCCAGCAGCGCCTCGCTCGGGTCCTTGCCGATGATGCGCAGGCGCAGGGCCGGGTGGCGCCGCACCAGCTCGGGCATGGCCTCGCGGATGAAGGCGCACACGGCGTCGTCGTTGTGCGGGATGTTGAGCCGGCCCAGGAACACCAGCTCCGGCGGCTGCGCGGGGGTGCGCTGCGGCGGCGTGACCGGCGGGAGCATCCCGTGCACGACCCGCACCGAGTCGACGCCCGCGAGCGCGCGCAATTGGTGCACCTCGTCGATGTTGACGAGCAGGCTCGTGTCGAAGCCGTGCACGACCCGGGCCTCGGCGCGGCGGATCCGGTCGCGCTCCATGCGCAGCACAGGGCGGTAGACCGCGCGGTGGCGGATCAGCGAGCGCAGCGGCGCGGGCACGTTGGCCGCGAACTCGCCGAGGGGGTTGATGTCGACGTCGCCGCGCTCGTCGACGGCGAGCATGCGGTCGTAGCGCACGGAGAAGAGGTCGTCGAGGTAGAGCACGCGGCGCCGGCCACGCGGGGACGCGGGCGCGTGCTGGCCCAGGCGCAGCGTGTCGTAGATCTCGATGTCGGGGCGCAGCCAGGTGACGAGGTCGTGGATCTGGTCACGCAGGGTCGCGGAGCCGAACATCGCCTCCTGGACCGTGTAGGCGCGGTCGACGGGAACGCGGCGGGCCAGGGTGGCGAGCTGGCGGACGGGGCCGGGCCGGTCGAGCCGGTGGGCGACGCCCGGGAAGTCGGGTCGTTCCCCGCCGCGACCGTCCACGATGGCGTAGTGCACGTTCTCCGGGCCGAGTCGGCCGACGAGGTACTCCAGCAGGCCGTGCAGGACGACGCGCTTCCCGTTGTCGACGGGCACCGGGGCCGTCGCGCTGATGATGAGCGCGGTCTCGGGCATTCCGCTCCAGGTGCGTCCGGTACGTCAGGTCGGTAGGACGGTAACAGCGGCTCGACGCCCACCGGCCCGCGGCGTAGTGGTCAACTCGTCCCTCACGTGACGGACGTGTTGCAGCTCGTCGCTCTCAGCGATCACTCTTGCCCCTCGACCTGTCGTCCGTTCGAGGGAGCAGCGAGGGTGACCCTGCGGATCGTGTACCGCTCCTACGGCGGCGACAATGCGAAGGCCCGGCCGCCCTACTACAGCAAGCAGACCGCGCTGCGGTCGCTGCTCACGGCCGCGGACGCCGTCGACCACGAGCTCGTGTTCCTCAACGACGGCCCGGTCGCCGAGCCGGTGCTGGAGCTCATGCGCGGCCGTGGCGAGATCGTCGCGCTGCCCGGGCTGGGCCTGTTCGGCTCCCTGATGGCGGCGCTGCGGCTGCCCGGCGAGCGCGGCTGGGCCGACGACGACCTCGTCTACTTCTGCGAGGACGACTACCTGCACACCGCCGACGCGCTGGAGCACCTCGTCCGCGCCGCCGCGCAGGTGCCCGCGCACTACTTCGCCCTCTACGGGACCCTGCCCGCCGAGCGCGCGGCCGGTCGGGTCAGCGACCCCTCGCACGTGCAGCCGCGGGGCTGGCGGGCGCAGGAGTGGGACGTCGACGGGCAGGTGTGGGTGCGCGTGCTCGGCACCACCAGCACCTTCGGCGTGCGGGTCGGCGCGCTGCGCACGGACCTGCCGCTCGTCCGGCAGGCGAAGGTGCCGCACACGAACATGTACCGCGACTGGGACGTCAGCCTCGCCTACCAGGGCTTCGAGCCCTACCGCTGGGGCGGGCTGCTGCGCGACCTCGTGCTGCTCACCCCGGCCGCGTCCCTGCGCGACCGCGTCCGCTCGGCGGTGCTCGCGCCGTTCAAGATGGGCATGAACCTGCGCTCGCACCGCCTGCCGCGCCACCGCCACGTCCTGGTGGCGGCCTCGCCGAACCTCGCGACGCACCTGGAGACGGCGTACCTGGCCACCGGCCGCGACTGGGAGAAGGTGGCGCGGGAGACCGGCGAGTGGACGGGGGCGGCGCGGTGAGCGGGCCCTCTTTCGACGGCCCCGTGTTCGACGTCGTCGTCGTCGGCGGCGGTTCGGCGGGCTGCGTGCTCGCCCACCGGCTCAGCGCCGACCCGGGCGTCCGGGTGCTGGTGCTCGAGGCCGGGCGGGAGAGCCGCTGGTGGGACCTGCTCGTCGAGATGCCGGCGGCGATGGCCTACGCCGTCGGCAGCCGCACCCACGACTGGAGCTTCGAGTCCGAGCCCGAGCCGCACCTGGACGGGCGCCGGCTCGTGCACCCGCGCGGGAAGGTCCTCGGCGGGTCGAGCGCGATCAACGGCGTCGTCTACCAGCGCGGGCACGCCGGCGACTACGACCGCTGGGCGGCCGAGCCGGGCATGGAGCACTGGAGCTGGGCGCACTGCCTGCCCTACTTCGCGCGCCTGGAGAACAGCCGCAACCCCGTCGCCGGGCCGAGCCGGGGCCGCTGCGGCCCCCAGGACCTGGTGCCCGCGCCCGTCGACAACCCGCTGTTCGACGCGTTCCTCGGTGCCGCCCGCGAGGCCGGCTACGCCGTGACCGGCGACGTCAACGAGGAGCAGGAGGCGTTCGGCGCCTTCGACCGCGCCGTGCGCCGCGGCCGCCGGGTCTCCGCCGCGAAGGCCTACCTCGACCCGGTGCGCAGCCGCCCCAACCTGGTCGTGCGCTGCGGCGTGCTCGTCACGAAGGTCCTGTTCGAGGGCACCCGCGCGGTCGGCGTGCGGCTGCGCCAGGACGGCGGCCCGGAGACCGAGGTGCGGGCGGGGGAGGTCGTGCTGTCGGCGGGGGCGATCCAGACGCCGCAGCTGCTGCAGCTCTCCGGCGTCGGCGACGCGGAGCACCTGGCGAAGGTGGGCGTCGAGACGGTGCTCGACCTGCCCGCCGTCGGACTCGGCCTGCAGGACCACCTCGGGATCCACCTGCAGAACCGCTGCACGCAGCCGGTGTCGATGATGACGATGCGCCACCGCAGCCGCTGGCCGTCGATCGGGCTGCAGTGGCTGCTGGCCGGGCGCGGGCCGGGGGCGTCATCGCAGATCGAGGCCGGCGGCTTCGTGCGCACCGACCCGTCGCTGGACCGCCCCGACCTCATGCTCGCCTTCGCGCCGATCGCCACGCGCACCGACCCGGCGTCGGTCGTCGACGAGCACGGCTACCAGCTCTACCTGATGGCGGCGCGGCCCGAGTCGCGCGGCCGCGTCCGGCTGCGCTCCGCCGACCCGGCCGACCACCCCTCGCTGCGCTTCGACTACCTGTCGAGGCAGGCCGAGCGCGAGTGGTGGCCGCGGGCGATCCGGGTGGCGCGCGACCTGCTCGACCAGCCGTCCTTCGCCCCGTTCGACGGCGGCGAGACCGTGCCGGGCCGCGACCTGCGCACCGACGAGGAGCTCATCGCCTGGGTGCGCAGCCGCGCGCGGACCGGGCTGCACCCGACGTCGTCGTGCCGGATGGGCACGGGTCCCGACTCGGTGGTCGACCCGTCGACGCTGCGGGTGCACGGGCTCGACGGGCTGCGGGTCGTCGACGCGTCGGTGATGCCGACCATCGTCAACGCCAACACCTACGCGCCCGTCATGATGATCGCCGAGAAGGCCGCTGACGTGCTGCTGGGCGTGCCTCCGCTGGCCCCCGCCGGGCTGACACTGACGTAACGGTAGACCGTGCTAGCTTTCGCGCCGTGATCGAGAGAGCCCGGAACGCCTGACCATGTCCGACGCACCGGGCCGCGATCCGTCCACCACCCCACTGCGCGTCACCCCTCCCTCCGGCGGCCGCCGTCGCCGCCTCGTGATCGGCGCGGCCGTGGCCCTGCTGGTCGTGATCGGTGTCGTCGCCGCGGTGGTCGTCGGCCGTGACCCGGCACCGTCGGGGGGCACCGGCCCGACCGCGAGCCCGCCCCCGGCCGACGGGCTGGGCACCGACGTCCCGATCACCGTCGACGGCGACCGGATCCTGCGCAACGGGCAGCCGTGGTGGCTGCTGGGCTACAACTCGTTCGTCTGGTCCGGCAACTGCGGCGACGAGGACGAGCGGATGTCGGCCGAGCAGGTCGACGCCTGGTTCTCCTCGATGCGCCACGACGGCCACGGCGCCGTCCGCCTGTTCTTCTTCGAGAACTGGGACATCGACCGGCTCGACGCGGCGGTCGAGTCGGCCAAGCGGCACGACCTCTACCTGACGATCACGCTCGACGACGCCATCGCCGGCTGCGGCGAGACGGAGAAGGACGAGAGCTGGTTCGACGACCAGGGCGAGCGCGACGCCTTCCGCGCGCACATGACCTCGCTGCTGGAGCGCTACCGCGGCGAGCCCACCATCGCCTGGTTCGAGTACTTCAACGAGCCGTCCTACGAGGGCGGCGCGCTGCGCGAGTTCTACGACGAGATGGGCGCCGCGGCCGAGGAGGTCGACCCCGACCGCCTGTTCGCGACCGGCACCATCGCCCCGTACGCCGTCGGGGAGGACGCCGACTTCGCGACGCTCAACGAGTCGCCCGGCGTCGACATCGCCTCGCTGCACGAGTACGACGAGAACGAGGTCGAGTCCAACCACGGCCCCGACGTCCGCGGCGGCTCCGCGGGCAAGCCGGTGATCGTCGGGGAGTTCGGGCTCTACGCCTCGGAGTCCGGCGAGGAGTGCGACCGGGACTTCGCCGAGCGCGCCGAGCAGGCCCGCCTCAAGGCCGAGGCCTACACCACGGGCGCGGGCTACGCCGGCGCGATGATGTGGGCCTGGCAGCCCGGCCCGGACAACGCGTCGGAGTGCGAGTACGGCAACCTGGACGTCGACCCGACGGTCCAGGAGATGCTGCGCACCTACACGCCCTGAGGCCGGTCCCGCCGCAGGGCCGCGGGCGTCCAGGACTTCAGGCGCAGCGCGGGTGACTCGACCCACGTCCAGCTCGCCAGCGCGAGCAGCAGCCCGGCGCCGAGCGAGGCCGCGGCGTACACGGGCAGCGGCCAGGCGGCACCGCCGACGAGCAGCAGCAGCGCCTGCGCCGGCCAGGCGTAGACGTAGAGGCCGTAGGACAGGTCGCGGCGCGCGCCGACCCGGTGCAGCCGCGGGCTCGACCCGGCCAGCAGCACCAGGTAGGCGACCGCGGCCGGCGCGATCGCGACGTGGACCAGCGTCGACGCCTCCGGGGTGGGCGCCATCGACGCGAGCACCAGGGACTGCACGAGCACGACCGCGGCGAGCGCACCGCCCGCCGGCCCCATCGGCAGCCGCGGCGCGAGCCGTGCGGCCACCGCGCCGGCGAGGAACATCGACCCGAAGCGCAGTGCGGTCTCCAGGGTCTCGCTGCGGCTGGTGAGCAGCGCGCCGTCGAGGAGCTCGGAGACGGTGAGCAGCCACACCGCCGCCGTCACGGCGAGCAGCGGCCACACCCGGTCGCGCAGCAGGCCGAGCGCGCCGAGCGCACCGATGCCGAGGTAGCACGCGAACTCGTAGAACAGCGTGTAGAGGGAGCCGTTGACGGGCTCGCCCCCGAGCGTCCCCGGCACCTCGTACTGCTGGATGAACAGCGCGGCGTTGGAGGTGACGTAGGACAGCGCCGACCGCTCCCCGGTCCACGGGAACCCCGCGAGCGAGCCGAACTCCAGCAGTCGGGCCAGCGGGAGCAGCACGAACGCGCTGACGAGCAGGCACACCCAGAACGCCGGCAGGATCCGCAGGCAGCGGCGCCAGAGGTAGCGGGCGGTGGACGGCGAGGCCGCCCAGCTGCCGGCGATGAGGAAACCGCTCAGCGCGAAGAACCCGTCGACGGCCAGGGTGCCCAGGTCGACGTCACCGCCCGTGAGGTGGCCCAGCGGGTCCTCGTGGCCCTGGAACTTCAGGGAGTGGGAGAGCAGGACGAGCCCGGCCAGACCCAGGCGCAGGGCGTTCACGCTGTTGCGGCGCGGGTCGAAGGCCTGCGCGAGCGGGGTCTGGTGGAGGGCCGACGGGATGTCGATCATGTGCTCCTTCCGGGGATCTCTACTCTCACGTGACAGTAGACTTCCACGGACGGCGGTGTGGGGGTGGGGGTGGTGGACGCTCGGTGATCGGTCGTGGTTCTCGGGTTGGGCTGGGTGGTGGGTTGCTCGTGGGTCGGGCCTGTTGTGTGTCGGGCTGGTGGCCGGGGTCGTGGGATGGAGGGCCGGTGGGTGCGGGGCGGCTTGGGTCTGCGCTCCGGCGGTCGGCCCGCGTTCCGGCGGTCGGCCCGCGCTTCCGGCTCGCCGTTTCCGCACCGCGAACCGACGCGGACGCCGGTGTGGAGGCGCGGGTCCTCCGGCGCGCCGAGCCGGTCTCGCGCGCGCGTAACCGGCTCCCGCGCACCTGACCGGCTCCCGCGTGCCCCCGGCGGCGCGCGGGAACTGGAAACGTGCGCGCGAGCGGGCCCGCGGTTCGTCTGTGGCGTCTGCTCAGGCGCTGGGGCTGGCCGGCCGTGAGTGGTGCGGCCGTGGTGGGGCGGGCTGGGGTGGGGGCGGCCGAGTTGGGGAGACCGAGGTGAGGTGGGGCGGCCGTGGTGGGGCGGCCGTGGTGGTCGGCTGAGGTGGGGTGGGGCCGTGGTGGTCGGCTGAGGTGGGGTGGGGCCGTGGTGGTCGGCTGAGGTGGGTGGGGCGGCTGAGGTGGGTGGGGCCGCCGAGGTAGGGCGGGCTGTGTGGTGCGGCGGGGTGGGGGTGGCCCGGGTGGTCGCGAGGGCGGGAGATCGTCAGGAGTGTGACGTCATGGTCGTGCGGACGGCCGTGTGGTCGCACTCCTGGTGATCATGAGGCGGTGATCGTCGAGAGTGTGCCGTCAGGGTCGCCGCCGGGGCGTTGAGGTGACGTTCTCGGCGATCACTGCGGGGCCTGCGGGGTCAAGAGCGGGGTCAGGGGCGGGGGTGGCCGTTGCGGCGGGACTCGTCGGGCCGATCGGCGTCGGAGGGGGAGGAGACGCGGTCGCGGTCGTCGCCGGCGTTCGTGCCGCTGTTCCCGTTTGTTCCGGCGCTCCCAGCGGCCCTGTCGGTGCCGTTGGCTCCGCCGTTCCCGTTGCCGCCGTTCCCGTCGGTGGGGTGGCTGTTCCCGTTGCCGCTGTTCCCGTTGCCGCTGTTCGCGGTCCGGCCGTTCCCGTGCTCGGTGGTCCGGCCGTTCCCGTTGCCGCCGCTGTTGCCGGGGGACGGTCGAGGGGACGGCTGCGGGCGGTCGCCGCGGGGAGTGGGACGCGGGGGGCGGCCGGGGTCGCCGGCGCGCGAGCCGTCGGGAGTGGGACCGGGCTGGGGCTGGGGGGCGTGGGGTGCCTGGCCCTGCTGGTGCGGGCCCTGCTGACCGGGGTGGGGCCCGCCGGACCGCTGCTCGCCGGACCGCTGCTCGCCGGACCGCTGCTGGCCGGCGTGCGACCGGTCCGGGCCCTGCTGGTCGGTGTGCGCGCCCTGCGGGGCCGGGTGGGGCCGGCCGGGGGCCTGGTGGTCGGAGCGGGGCTGGTCGGGGTGCGGCTGGCCGGGTTGGGGCTGGCCGGGTTGGGGCTGGCCCGGGTTCTGGTGCCCGGGACGGGGAGGTCCACTCGCGCCGGGCGTCGGACGCGGAGGCTGTGGACCGTACGGGCTCGGCTGTCCGGGGGCGTGCTGGCCGGGGCCCGGCTGCCTGGGACCGTGCTGGACGGGGGCGTGCTGTCCGGCACCGTGGTGCGGCGGGTTCGGCTGTCCGGGGCCGGGCTGTCCGGAGCCGTGCTGACCCGGGCCCTGCTGCCCGGGGCCGCGCTGGTCGGGGCCCTGCTGACCCGGGCCGTGCTGGTAGGGACCCGGTCGGTGCGGGCCTTGCGGGCTGGGACCGTAGGCGCCGGGACCCTGTGGGCCGGGCCGCTGCGGACCAGGACCTTGCTGACCAGGACCCTGCGGACCGGGACCGAAGGCGCCGGGGACAGGGGGCGGGCCGTAGGGCTGGGGCCCGCCGGGGTAGGGCGCGGGCGGGCGGTGGCCACCGGGGCCGGGGCCCTGGGGGTGCGGGCCGCCGGGCGGGCGGCCGTAGGGCGGGACGGGACCGTTGCCGGGAGGTGGGCCGTACGGGCGCGGCCCCTGCCCACCGGGTCCCTGCCCACCGGGTCCCTGCCCACCGGGTCCCTGACCACCGGGACCCTGTCCACCGGGTCCCTGCCCACCGGGCCCCTGCCCGGGGGCGGATCCAGGGAGAGGGCCGGCAGGAAGGGGTCCGGCGGGAACGGGGCCGCCGGGCACGGGGCGGGGCGCGGGGCCGGACCGCATCGGCTGGGGAACCTGAGGCTGGGCAACCTGAGGCTGGGCAACCTGAGGCTGTGACATCTGAGGCTGGGGAACCCGGGGCTGGTCGACCTGCGGCTGCGGCACCTGCGGCGACTGCTGAGGGCCGGGCTGGGGGACGCCGCCGCCGACGGGTCGGCCGTCGGGCCGCGGCGGGCCGACGGGGGGCAGGTAGCCGGGCCGCGGGGCGGCCTCGTCGGACCGGGCACCGTCGGCGTCGGACCGGGCGTCGGACCGGGCGTCGGACCGGGCGTCGGACCGGGCGTCGGACCGGGCGTCACCGGTGTGGGCGTCGTCGGGGTGCGGGGCGTCGGGGCGGGCGCCCGAGCGGAACAGGTCGGCGCCGGAGAGGCTGGCGCCGGCCGGGATGCGATCCTGCCGTGTGCGCTCGGCGCCGTTCGGGTCGGCCCCGGTGGCGTCGGTCCCGCCGGCGTCGGCCGGGGCGGCGTCGGCCGGAGCGCGGTCGGGGAGCTGGACCGCGCGGGTGGGTT
The DNA here is from genome assembly GCF_013155125.1 of Pseudonocardia broussonetiae. NCBI lineage: Bacteria > Bacillati > Actinomycetota > Actinomycetes > Pseudonocardiales > Pseudonocardiaceae > Pseudonocardia > Pseudonocardia broussonetiae. Next base: position 3,136,619 of record NZ_CP053564.1, read on the forward strand.
CGTCGACGGCCGGAGCGGGGGAGGAGTCCGGCGGACGCGCCTGCGTGACCTGCGTGGCCTCCGAGTCGGCGGAGGCGTCGGGGGTGGAGGAGGGGGTGGGGGCCGGCTCGGAGCTCGCCGACGGGACGGCCACGGCCTGCGTCGCCTCGGCGGCGGACAGGGTGGGGACGGCCTGGGTGGCGGCGGCGTCGGGCGCGGGGGCCGGGACGGGCCGGGGGACCGGCCGCTGCGCGGGCGGGCGCGGCTCGATCCGCGGCATGATCATCGTCTGCATCTGGGCCGACGACAGGTCGTCCATGAAGTGGTTGCTGCGCGACGGGCGGGCGGCCATCGCGGTGGTCTGGTCGTCGACCGGGTCCGGATCGACCTCGGCCTCCTGGTCGAGGAGGTCGCGGCGCTTCCTGAGCTCGCGCCACAGCCGGTAGAACCAGAACGGGATGACGACGAGGTTGGCGAGCGCGAAGCCCCACTGCGCTCCGGGCGCCCCGGCGAGCACGACGCCACCGACGCCGCAGAGGAAGGTGAGCGAGCCGAGGACGATCTGGATCGGCAGCGTCGACGACGCGCGGTCGATCGCGTAGAGCATCACGACCGGGCCGATGGTGCCGCAGGCGAAGACCTGCGCCACGACCGCCGCGAGCAGGATCTCCGAGGTGCCCTGCCAGGTGTCGTCGAGCAGGAAGATGCCGACCTGGTCGGGCACGAGCAGGAAGAACGAGCCCCAGCACAGCCCCAGGAACGCGACGGCGCCGGAGACGCCGACGGCGGCGAGCAGCCACTGCCGGTCGGTCATGTTCTTGCGACGCCGGGAGAACTCGGGGATCGCGAAGCTCATCGCGGCCGAGGACAGGATCGAGGTCGGCCCCAGGATCAGGGCGGCGCCGCGCAGGGAGCCGAGCGCCTGCACCGTGCCGACTCCCGCGATCACCAGCATCGCGCCCTGGTTGGCGCCGTGGGCGGTGGCGGCGGAGGCGAAGAGGTAGCCGGTGAGGTCGCGGTGCTCGCGGAACCAGGCGGGGGCGCGGCGGGGGTCGGGGAACGTTCCCGACTGCTTGATGCCCATCCCGACGGCGGCCAGGGCCGAGACGCCCCAGGCGAGGATGAGCAGGCCGACCGACTCGGCGCCGAAGACGAGGAGCGCGGCGACGGCGCTGAGCTGGAACAGCGTCCACGTGCCGTCGCTCAGCGCGGCGGCCGACGGGCGGCCGCGGGAGAAGAAGACGTAGCGGTAGGAGTCCTGCACCACGACGATCGGCATCACGATGGCCAGCGCGAGCAGCGCGGCCGACGCGGGCCCGTCGAGCAGCAGCCCGGCGATGCCGCAGCCGATGCCGGTGACGAAGCCGATGGTCAGCGCAGTGCCGGTGGCGTGGCCCGCCGAGCGGTGGGCCTCGTCCTTCTCGGCGTCGGAGAACCGGATGTTCAGCGGCGACGTCGCCAGGGCCCGGCTGCCGCTGATGACCAGCGCGAACACGGTGAAGGCGACGGAGAAGCCACCGAAGGACGGGGCGTCGACCGAGTTGGCGACCATGAACGACAGCACCGAGTTGGTGAGGCTGACGAGCATCTGGTCGCCGAGGTTCCACCCGGCGCGGCGGGCGACGGCGGGGATCCTCACCATGCGCGCACGACACGGCGGCACCGCGGGCCGTGGGGTCGTGCCGGCATCGTCATCTCCTCCGTCGTACCCCGGATCGGCCCAGGGACGCACACTCTCCGCCGACGAGAGCCTACCGGCCGGGGACGGGCGGAGAGGGGTGTGGGGATCCGGCGCGCTCACCCGTTCGGCGGAGCGTCGGGAGGAGGAGCCCGACGGACCGGCGGCGGAGCACCGGCGTCAGGCGGTGCGGCGCGGCTCCGGGGTGATCTCGGACACCGGTGCGGAGACCTCCGGGGCCGGGGCCGGTGCCCCGCGGCGCAGCACCCGCTGCCACGCCTCGCGGAGCACGCGGGTGAGCCGCCGGCGCACCATCGGTGCGAACATCGCGACCGCGGGACCCGGGTCGCGCAGCGACACGATCCCGAAGTCCCGCGCGCCGCGGTAGCTGCGGAGCACCTGCAGCGGGGTCTGGTCGCCGGCGCGGACGCGGGCGGCGGCGGCCCGGAACTCGAGGTCCGGGAAGATCGCCTTGCGCCCGTCGACCTGCTCGGGCTGCGGGCCCAGCGGGATCCCGGCCGCGGACGCGTACAGCCGCCACGACCCGTCGACGCCCATCGCGTCGGCCAGGCCGAAGCCGTTGGGCACACGGACGTTGATCTCGATGAGGTACAGCTCGCCGTTGCCGCTGTGCCGCTTCGTCTCGCACGCCGAGATGCCGACGAACCCGGCGTGGTCGAGCAGCTGCCGGTTGATCGCCGCCGTGCCCGGGAGCCGGCGCGACTCCATGACCGACCCGACGCCGTAGTCAGGCGGCCACTGCCGCACCTTGCTGCGCGTGTAGTCCAGCGGGTACGAGCCGTCGCGGTCGCGGATGGTCACCGCGCACTCGAGGTCGGTCTCCGGACCGGGGACGACCTCGGTGACCAGCACGTCGATGCCGTGGTCGAGCAGCCGGCCCGCGCTCTCCAGGAGGTCGGCCTCGCTCTCCACGCGGATCGTCCCGTGCCCGACGGCGGCCCGCGCGACGTGCGCGAGGGTGGCCTTGAGCACGCACGGGTAGGTGATCGCGGCGGCGCGCTCGGCCAGCTCGGCGTGGGTGGAGACGAGGTGCATCCACGGAGCGCGCACGCCGATCTCCGCAGCCATCTCGTAGAGCCGCTTCTTGTCCATGACGGCGGTGTGCACGCCGTCGGTGGACTCGAACGTCCGCAGGTTCTCGGCCAGCTCGGTGCGGTGGGCGCTGACGAACTCGCTCGCGGCGTCGGAACCGCAGATGACGACACCGCCCCCGGTGGCGGAGAGCGAGGCGAGCTCCGCGAGCCACGCGGCCGCGTCGGTGCGCGGGTCGGGCAGGGCCCGTCCGGTGACCCCGCGGCTGGCGAGGACGTGGGTAGTGGACGGGCTCGTGACGACGTGCACCTCGATGCCGCGGCGCACCAGCGCCCGCGCCACCGTCAGGCACCCGTCGTTGGGGTGCAGGATGATGGCGCGGGGCAGGTCGGTCGCGGTGTGCGGCATCAGGTGTCCGAATCATCCTTCGAGGTGCACGATGGCGTGATCGCGCTGCGGCGCGTGATCGGGGCGCCCAAGCTACACGCGCAGCCCGGGCACGACGCGCCGGGCGTTGTCGGCGTAGACCGCCTGCAGGAGCGCGCCGTCGAGCCCCATCCCGTACACCGACCAGCGGCCCTGTTGGGGTGGGTCGGCGCCGTAGGGGAAGTACTCGTCGTCGCTCTCCAGCAGGCGGAACCAGGTGCGGTACTGCTCGGGGCGGAACGGGAACGAGTCGGTGCCCCACAGCACGCGGTCGGCGTGCCGGGCCAGGAACGCGGCGGCGCGGCGGGGCTGGCGGCCCAGCTCGGCCTCGCGGGCCGACAGGTCGACGGTGAGGTTCGGCAGCCGGTCGAGCATCCGCGACGCGCGGTCGAGGTCCTCCGCCGAGCTCGCGACGTGCGCCCCGATGAACGTGGTGCGCGGGTGCGCCGCCACCACCCGCTCGAACGCGGTGACGAGCTCGTCGTGGCCGGGCACGTCGCGGGAGCCGTGGTGCCAGTCGGGGTGGCGGGTGAGCTCCTCGAACCGCTCGTTCGTGCGGTCGACCGGCTGCCAGAACGCCACCGGGTCGGCGGTGTGCATGAGGACCGGCAGGTCGAGGTCGGCCGCGGTCTCCCACACGTCGTACAGGCGGGGGTCGTCGGGCTGCACGAGCAGGCCGTCGTGGTCGCGGACGTCGAGGCCGAGGTCCTTCCAGACCTTGATCCCGCCCGCGCCCGCGGCCTTCGCCCGGTGCAGCACCGCCGGCAGCAGCTCGGGGAAGCGGCGGTCGGTGAGCAGCGACCAGTCCAGGTGGCAGAACGTGAGGAACCGGCCCGGGTGGGTGCGGTCGTAGCGGTCGAGGTTGGCCTCGAGCTCGGCGTCCCAGCGGCCGTCGAGGTTGACGATCGTGGCGACGCCCAGCTCGTCCATCGACGCCAGCAGCGCCCCGACGTCGGGCGCCATCCACGCGTGGCCCTGGTTGAGCCACAGCCCGAGGTGGTTGTGGACGTCGACGGCCGGCACCCGCGCCCGCCCGACGGCCGTCTCGGGCCCGGTGAGCGCGGACCGCGGCGCGTAGCTGTGCAGCGGCTGGCGGCGCACCTTGAGCTCGTTGCGCGCGAGCCCCAGCCGGCGCCCGACCGCGTGGACGACCCGGGCGGGGGTGACCCGACGGATCACGTGCGGGGCTCCAGGTGGCGGACCTCGTAGTTGCCGTAGCGGGTGCTGCCCGCGACGTCGGGGAACACGCCCGCCTGCACCGCGGTGGTGAGCTGGGCCAGGTAGTCCTGCACCGTGTGGTCGACGGTGAAGCCGAGCCGCTCGGTGATCTTGGCGAACGAGACGCGGTAGTTGCGCGGGTCGGTGTCGCCCTCGCGGTAGGAGACCACGGCGTCGGGGACGTGCTTCTGCACCTCCTCGACGATCATCCGCTTGGTGAAGCACTGGGTGGTGTCGCCGACGTTGAACACCTCGCCGCGGACCTTCTCCGGCGCGGCGGTGAGCACCGTCATGACGGCCTTGGAGATGTCGCGGATGTGGCAGTACGGGCGCCAGGTGTCGGCGTCGAACACGAGCAGGTCCTGGCCCGAGGCGATCTCCCAGGCGAACTGCGACACGGTGAGGTCGAAGCGCATCCGCGGCGACAGGCCGTAGGCGGTGGCGATGCGCAGCACCGTCATCGACGCGTCGGTGGAGGCGGCCGACTTGAGCAGGTGCTCCTCGACCTCGATCTTCGTGCGGGCGTAGAGCGACTGCGGGTTGAGCTCGCTCTCCTCGTCGGCCAGCGTCGCCGAGTCGTGGATGCCGTAGTTGCTGCACGTGGAGGTGAAGACGAAGCGCTGCACGCCCAGGCCGTCGAGCGAGTCGATGATCGCCTTGGTGGCGTCGGCGTTCACCTGCTGCGCGAGCTCCGGGTACTTCTTGCACACCGGGTCGCCGACGAGCGAGGCCAGCATGACGACGTCGGTGGCGCCGCGGGCGGCCTCGGCGAACACGGCGGCGTCGCGCAGGTCGCCGCGGTGCAGCGCGACCCGCGGGTCGTCGAGCACCGGGGCGAGGGAGAAGCCGTTGTCGTAGACGAACTGGTCGAGCACGCGCACCGAGGCGCCCGCGTCGAGCAGCAGGGGCACCATGACGGAGCCGACGTAGCCGGCGCCGCCGACGACGAGGACCGTGCGGTCAGAGAGGTCGAAGGCCACGAGGAAGATCCTTTCAGAGGGCCCCGGCGAGCGAGGCCACCACCCGCTCGACGTCGGCGGGGGAGAGGCGGGGGTGCAGGGGCAGGGTCAGTTCGCGGTCGGCGTAGGCGTCGGTGTGCGGGAGGTCGGCCTCGCCGTAGGCGTCGACGTACCGGCTGAAGCGGTGCACGGGCGGGTAGTGCATCGAGCTCTGCACGCGGACCGCGCGCAGCCCCGCCATCACGGCGGTGCGGTCGGCGCCCGCGGGCAGCAGGACCGGCAGGATGTGCGCGGTGCTCGGGTGCCCCTCGTCGAAGGGCACCGTGACCTCGGGCAGCGCCCGGGCCAGCACCTCCCGGTAGGTCGAGGTGAGCTCGAGGCGGGTGGCGTTCCAGCCGGGGAGGCGCTCGAGCTGGACGATCCCGACGGCCGCGCGCAGCTCGTCCATCCGGAAGTTGTGCCCGAACTCGACGACGTCGTACCCGACGGCCCGGCCCCGGTCGCGGTCCAGCGTGCTCGCGGTCATGCCGTGCGCGCGCAGCAGGCGCACGCGGGCGAGCCGCTCCGGGTCGCGGGCGAGGACCATGCCGCCCTCGGCGGTGGTCATGTTCTTGTTGGCGAAGAAGCTGAACGCGGCGGCGTCGGAGTGCACGCCGATGCCCTCGGCCATCCCGGCGACGTGCGCGGCGTCCTCGAGCAGGAGCAGGCCGTGCTCGTCGGCCAGCGCGCGCCAGGCGGGCAGGTCCATGAGGTAGCCGCCGTAGTGCATGACGACGATCGCGCGCGTGCGCGGCGTGATCTTGGCCCGGGCGTCGGCCAGGGCCATGTGCGGCCGGTCCGGGCCCTCCAGGTCGACGAACACCGGCGTGGCGCCGGCGTGCACGACGGTGGCCGCGGTGGCCACGAACGTCATCGACGGGACGAGCACCTCGTCGCCCGCGCCGACGTCGAACGCGGCGAGCATGAGCGAGAGCCCCGCCGTGGCGGAGTTGACGGCCACCGCGTCGGCCGCGCCGTGCACCGTCGCGAACGCCTGCTCGAACCGCTTGACCCGCTCGCCCATCGCGAGCCAGCCGCTGTCGATCACCTCGGCCAGCGCCCGCTTCTCGGGCTCGCCCAGGATCGGGGCGCCGAGCTCCACCAGCGGCAGCTCGGTCACGTCGGTGGTCTGCACGTCAGAGGCCTGCGACGTCATCGCCCATCCCGTCCATGAGGGTCGTGAGCTGGGTCTGGGCGCGGCGGAGGTCCTCGATGCGCCCGATGTCGACCCAGCGGCCGGTGTGCTGGTAGGCGTTGACCGGCCGGTCCTGCTCCAGCATCACCGCCATGAGCTGGTCGAAGCCGAACGGCCCGGCCTGCGGGATGTACTCGAACACCTCGGGGCTCATGCAGTAGATCCCGGTGCTGACGTGGAAGGTCTCGGTCGGCTTCTCCTGGAACCCGACGACCCGCCCGTCCCGGTGGGTCAGCACGCCGTAGGGGATGTTCACCGTCTGCGGCGTCAGCACCACGGTCAACGGGCCGGCGCCCTTCTCGTGGAAGCGCAGCACCTCGGTCAGGTCGAGGTCGGTGTAGACGTCGGAGTTCGAGACGAAGAACGGCCCGTCGAGCCGCTCGCGCAGCGCGCTCAGCGGGCCGATGGTGCCCAGCGGCTCGTCCTCGCCGACGTAGTCGATCGTGACGCCCCAGCGGCTGCCGTCGCCGCAGTAGCTGCGGATCAGCGGTCCGAACGAGCTGACGGTGATGACCACCTCGCGCACGCCCGCCGCGGCGAACTGCTCGAGCAGGTTGTCCACCACGGTGCCCTCGCCGATCGGCATCAGCGCCTTGGGCAGCACGGTGGAGTACGGAGCCAGCCGGGTGCCCTTGCCCCCCGCCTGGATCACGGCCTTCAGGTCCCCCACAACATCTCCGATCCCGTCGTGTGTTCGGTCGGCACGGGCCCCCGCCCGTGTTACAGCTGGTGCGACCGCGCGCCGTCAGGAGACGGGCGTCGGCGTCCGGCGCGCCGGACCGGGCCGGTGCAGGCCCGTGAGCAGGTCGAGGATGGTGCGGGCCGAGCGGGAGACGTCGAACGACATCGCCTGCTGCGGGCCCCGGTGCGCGCGCTCGCCGAGCACCGACGGATCGCGCAGGTGCCGCTCGATCGCCGCGCTGAGCTCGTCGAGTGCGCCGACGGGCACCAGGTCGCCGTACGCGCCGTCCTCCAGCAGGAGGTCGACGCCCGTGCCGCAGCGCGTGGCGACGATCGGCACGCCGACCGCCAGCGCCTCGAGGATCGTGAGCGGCATGCCCTCGGAGTTGGACGACAGCACGAACAGATCTGCCGTGGAGGTGATCGGGTACGGGTTGTCGACGTACCCCGCGAGCTCGACGGTGCCGCCGACGCCCTCCTCCGCGACGGCCGCCTCGATCTCGCCGCGCACCGGGCCGTCACCGATGATCACCAGGCGGTGGTCGACGCCCGCGGCGAGCACGCGCGCGTGGGCGCGCACCAGCAGCGGGAAGTCCTTCTGCACGCTGAGCCGGCCCTGGCCCACGACGACCGGCGGGACGCCCACGGGCCGCAGCGGCGTGCCCGGGTCGGGCTCGGCCGGCAGCCCGGCCTGCGCCCGGACCCGGCCCACGTCGATCCCGTTGACGACGACCCGGACCCGCTCGCGCGGCAGGCCGTTGGCCACCACGCCGGGCACGATGCTGTCGGCGACGCTGATCGCGAGGTCGGCGTGGGAGTGCACGAAGCGGGTGAGCGGCCGGATCGGGCGGGCGACCCAGGTGGCGATGGCGTCGTCCAGGTCGGCCTGCACGAGCACCCCGAACGGGCGGCGCGCCAGCCGCGCGGCGACGTAGCCCAGCAGCAGACCGACGCCGGTCTCGGAGCCTGCGAGCACCACGCCGGAGCGCCGCGCGCGGCGCACGAGGCGGGCGAGCGCGACCGGCCAGGTCCAGCGGAAGCGGCTCCCGCGGGCGGTGAGGAACACCAGCGGCACGATGGGGTCGACGGGCGCGTGCGCCTCGTCCTCGACGTCCTGCACGACCGCGACCTGCACCGGAGCATCGATCATCCGCCACTGCCGCGCGTACTCCAGGGCCACGCGGACGCCGCCGTTGTCGCGCAGGGAGTCGGCGACCACCAGGACCGGGTTGTTCTCGGGGGGGTGGCCGTGGGCCCGCACCTCCGCCAACACATCCTCCTGCACTCGGGCGATCGACTGCTCCCGACGGACCACTCGGCCCGCATCGACGCCCGGCAAGTGTGTCAGCCGAAGGTGTGAGGCTCGATTGAGGCTGTCCTAACTCGAGGTGCCCGCCGGAGCGCCCCGCCACAGCCCCGTGACGTAGGCCGCGTGCTCGGCCGCGAGCGCCCCCCGGCCGCGCGCGCGGGCCAGCAGGTACCGGGGCGCGTACCCCAGCGTGAGGGCCAGCCGGACGCCCAGGACGGTCGCGGCCGGATGGTGCTGGCGGACGTAGCGCACGAGCGACGCGCCGCGCAGCTGCAGCATGTGCGTCTTGCCCTCGCCCGAGCCGCCGCCCAGGTGCGGGACGAGCAGGTCGGTGCGGACGCGCTGGCGCAGCCCGGCCTCGCGGATCGCGCGGCCGAAGGCGACGTCCTCGTTGTAGACGAAGAACTGCTCGTCGAAGCCGCCGAGCCGGTCGAAGGTGGCGCGGCGGACGGCCATGCAGGCACCGCTGAGCCAGTCGAGCTCGATGGGCCTGCCGGGCACCGGTCGCGCCCACAGCCCCGCGGTGGGGAAGAGCTTGTGCGCGCCGACGGCGTGCACGAACGCGCGCCGGGCCGTCGGCTCCCACCCGCCGACGCCGATCTCGACGCTGCCGTCGGGCAGCACCGTCGTGGCGCTGACCGCGCCCAGGCCCGGGTCGGCCGCGACGTCGGCGGCCAGCGCGTCGAGGGTGGCGAGGTCGGGGGAGCTGTCGGGGTTCACGAACACGACGATGTCGTGGGTGGAGGTGCGGACCCCCAGGTTGGCGCCCGAGGCGAACCCGCGGCCGGGGCCGTCGAGGTAGCGGACACCGGGGCGCCCGGCCACGACCGCGGACAGGCCGTCGACGTCGTGGGAGTTGTCGACGACGGCGACCGGGCGGCCCGGCAGCGCGTCGAGGAGCGCGCGCACGAGCCCCGCGCTCTTGTAGGCGACGAGCACGATCTCGTAGTCGAGGCCGCGCACGCGGGGGTCGGCGTCGGCGGCGGCGGGGTCGGCGGACACGGACGGGAGGCTACCCGCGGGCGGTGACCGCCCCGGGGGCCGCCGTCACCCGAAGGTGCGCAGGACCTCCTGGCTCGCGTCGTCCTGGTCGAGGTTGCTGATGTCGCAGCCCCCGGTGCCGGGCTGCCAGGCCCAGGCCAGCGCGCCGGCGTAGCCGCCCGCGGTGTCGGTGTAGACCTCGGCCTTCTCGGCGATCAGCGCGGCCCGCGCGGCGTAGTCGAGGTCGCAGCCCTCGCCGGCGGTGATCCCGTACTCGCCGACGATCACCGGCTTCCCGCCGGAGTTGGCCCGCACGCCGGGGCCGTGGTTGGACTCGACCTCGTTCTCGTCGTACTCGTGCATCGAGGCGATGTCGACGCCCGGCGACTCGTGGACGTCGCGGAAGTTCTCCTCGCCGTCGAGCCAGTAGGGGGCCACCGTGCCGGAGGAGAACAGCCGGTCCGGGTCGACCGCGTCGGCCGCCGCACCCATCTCGTCGTGAACTCCCGCAGCGCCCCGCCCGCGTAGTCCGGTTCGTTGAAGTACTCGAACCAGGCGATCGCGGTCTCACCGCGGTAGCGCTCCAGCAGCGCCGTCATGTGGTCGCGGAAGACGGCGCGCTCGGAGGAGTCGGCGAACCACGCCTCGTCCTTGTCGTTCTCCCCGCAGCCGCCGATCGCGTCGTCGAGGGTGATCGCGAGGTACACGCCGTTCTCGCGCGCGGCGGCGACCGCGGCGTCGAGGCGCTCGGTGCTCCAGCCGTCGTAGAAGAAGAGGCGGACGGCGCCGTGGCCGTCGTGGCGCATCGAGGCGAACCAGGCCTCGACGTCGGCGGCCGACATCTTCTCCTCGTCGGTGCCGCAGTCGCCGGACCAGACGAAGGAGTTGTAGCCCAGGAACCACCAGGGCTCGCCGCCGCGCAGGATCCGGTCGCCGTCGACGGTGATCGCCGGCACGGCGCCGGTTGCGGGGGCGGCCGGGGGAGCGGAGCGGGCGGCGGGCTCGCGGGGCGCGGCGGCGGTGCCGGAGCGCGCGCGGGTGGCCGAGCCGGGGTCGTCGCCCGGGGCGCCGGCGGGGAAGCCGCCCGTCCACAGCTGCGCGGGCAGGACCACGGCCAGCACCAGGGCGACGACGAGCGCCACCCGCCGCCCGCGCGAGGGCGGGGCGGCGGGTGGCGCGGGTCGGACGTCGGTGGAGGTGGGCATCGGGGTCCTCGTCGTCGGCGGCGGGCTCCACCCTGCGCCGCCCGGGCCGTCCCCGTGGGCGAACGGGGAGGATCACCCGATCGTCGTACGCCGTCCCTCGGTGTCGTCGTCGGACGAGCCGCCGTCGTCGCCGGAGCCGTCGTCTGACTGGCCGCCGTCGTCCGCCGAGTCGTCCGAGCCGGAGTCGCCGGAGCCGGAGCCGGAGCCGGAGCCGGAGTCGTCGGCAGCGGAGTCGTCGTCCGCCGCGGGCGCCTCGTCCCCGACCACGTCACCGACGAGGTCGCCGACCGTGTCGCCGACCTGGCCGGCCACCGCACCGAACTCGCGCATCGCGCTCTGGCTGGTCTCGTCCTCGTCGAGGTTGCTGATGTCGCAGCCGCCCGTGCCGGGCTGCCAGGCCCAGGCCAGCGCGCCGGCGTAGCCGATCGTCGTGTCCGTGTAGACCTCGGCCTTCTGCCGGATCAGCTCGGCGCGGCCCGCGTAGTCGACGTCGCAGCCCTCGCCCGCGGTGATGCCGTACTCGCCGACGATGGTGGGCTTGCCGCCGGAGTTGGCGCGGACGCCGGGGCCGTGGTTGGACTCGACCTCGTTCTCGTCGTACTCGTGCATGGAGGCGATGTCGACGCCGGGGGACTCGTGGACGTCGCGGAAGTTGTCCTCGCCGTCGAGCCAGTAGGGGGCGACGGTGCCGGAGGAGAAGAGGCGGGTGGGGTCGACCTCGTCGGCCGCGGCGCCCATCTCGTCGTAGAACTCGCGCAGCGCGCCGCCCTCGTAGGAGGGCTCGTTGAAGTACTCGAACCAGGCGATCGACGTCTCGCCCCGGTAGCGCTCGAGCAGCATCGTCATGTGCTCGCGGAAGGTGTCGCGCTCGGACTGGTCGGCGAACCAGCCGGCCTCCTTGTCGTTCTCCCCGCAGCCGCCGATGGCGTCGTCGAGGGTGATCGTCAGGTAGACGTTGTTCTCCTTCGCCGACTCGACGGCCGCGTCGAGGCGGTCGAGGTTCCAGCCGTCGAAGAAGAAGAGGCGGACGGCGCCGTGGCCGTCGTGGCGCATGCTCTGGAACCAGGCGTCGACCTGCTCGGCCGACATCATCTCCTCGTCGGTGCCGCAGTCGGCGGACCAGACGAAGGAGTTGTAGCCCAGGAACCACCAGGGCTCGTCGCCGCGCATGATCCGGTCGCCCTCGACGGTGATCGCCGGCATGGCGTCGGTGGCGGGCTCCTCGGCCGGGGCCTCGGCGGGCGTCTCCGCGGGCGTCCCGGCCGGGGCCGGCTCGGGGGCGGGGGTGGGCTCGGGACCGGTCGTGGGCGCCACCGGCGCGGCGGGCGCCACCGGTGCCGCGGGAACGGCGGGCGCGGTGGGCGCGGGCGCCGTGGTGGGTGCGGCGGGCGCGGCGGCGGCGACGGGCGCGGAGGGCACGGACGGCACGGACGGCACGGACGGGACCGGGGGCACCGGCGCGACGGACGGCACCGGGGGCACCGGCGGTGCCGGGGGCGCCGCGGGATCGGTGCCGGGGTCGGGCGGGGGCTGGGTGAGCCCCGGGGCCGGCGCTGCGGGCGCCGCCACCGGCACGACGGCCGGGCCGGCCGCGGCGGCGAGCGCCGGGACTGTCGGGAGGAGCGCGAGCGAGAGCGCCGCCACCGCCGCGCCGAGGAGGCGCCGCGACGGGCCGGAGCGCCGGCGGGAGTGGGTGCCGTTGCGGTTCATGAGCCGTACCTGCCTCTGCTGCATCCGGAGGTCCGGGTGCGGTCGATTGGGGGAGCAGGACCGACCATGCAGCGACGGTGACGGGTTCCCTAGCGATCTCCGTCGAACGAGGGACTCACGATGGGGGGATACGGAGCGCTACGTGTGCGAACCGTGAGCAATCGGCCGGAACGGTGACTCTCGGTACAGGAGTGGCGTGTGTGACGAGAGAGGCGACCCCGCGCCCGGCGGAGGCTCTCGGAGGCCGAGCGGTCGGTCACCGACGGTGGGCGGCCACCGCGTCGACGAGGTGTGCCGTACCGAGGACGACGGCCACCGCGGTCGCGGCTCCCCCGACCGTGTCCGTCGGGTAGTGGACCTCGATCGCGGTGAGCGCCACGCCGGTCCCGGCGCCGACCGCGACGGTGCCCGCGGCGACCGCCATGGCGTCCCACGGACGCCGCGGCGCCAGCACGTCGACGACGAGCAGCATCCCGGCCGCGGCGAGCGCCGTCGCCAGCCCGGTGTGCCCGCTCGGGAACGCGTGCTCGCCCCGGCGGCCGAAGCGGCGGCCGACGAGCGGCTTGAGCGCGGACGTCGCGACGCCCGTCAGCACCGGCCCCGCGACGGCGACGAGCGCGAGCCGCGGCCGCCCCAGCGCCAGCCCGGCCGCGGCCAGCCCCGCGGTCAGGGCGACCGCCCGGGCCGGGTCGCCCACCGAGAACACCCGCCACGCGAGCCCGCCCCGCCCGGCCGGGACGCGCTCGACCACCGTGCTCAGCCCGTCGTCGAGGCGCCCGGGCGCGGTGCCGCCGGCGTAGCGCGCGCCCAGCCCGGCCGCGAGCGCTGCCCCGGCCAGCGCGGCCCCGGCGGCCGCGGGACGCAGCGACGGGCGCAGGGCGGGGCGGGAGCGGCGGGGCGCGGGCACCGCGGGATCGTCCCAGGGCGGGCCCGCGGGGCCGTGGTAGACCTCACGGGTGACCGAGCCGCACGAGATGACCGCGCGCGACCAGGCCGCCGCCCTGCGCCGCGGGGACCTGGGCGCCGTCGAGCTGGTGGAGCACGCGCTGCGCCGGGTGGAGGCGCTCGACGCCGGGCTGGGCGCGTTCGTCACCGTCACCGCCGACCGCGCCCTCGACGAGGCCCGCGCGGCGGAGAAGAGGCTCGCGGCGGGCGGGGACGACCTCCCGCCGTTCCTCGGGGTGCCGACCGCGATCAAGGACCTGGCGATGACGGCCGGCGTGCCCACGTCGTTCGGGTCGCCGGTGTACGCGGGCTGGGTCCCCGACGTCGACGACGACTCCGCCCGGCTGCTGCGCGCCGCCGGCACGATCAGCCTCGGCAAGACCGCCACCCCCGAGTTCGGGCTGCCGCCCTACACCGAGCCCGCCGGTCGGCCCCCCGCCGTGACGCCGTGGGACCGCACCCGGCTCGCGGGCGGCTCCAGCGGCGGTGCGGGCGCGGCCACCGCGGCCGGCCTCGTCGCCTTCGCCCACGGCACCGACGGCGGCGGCTCCATCCGCATCCCGGCCGCGGCCTGCGGGCTCGTCGGGCTCAAGACCAGCCGCGGGCTCGTCTCGCGCGGCCCGGCCGGCGGCGATCCGCTGGGCATGTCGGTGTCGGGTCCGCTCGCCCGCACCGTCGACGACGCCGCGGCGATGCTCGACGCGCTGGCCGTCGCCGTCCCGGGGGAGCCGTACCCGCTGCTCGCGCCGCGCCCGGAGACCTACCTGGCCGCCGCCCTGCGCGCCGCCCCGCGCCGGCTGCGGATCGGCCGCTACCGCACACCGCCGGTGCCCCAGGCCGTGCTCGACCCGGCCTGCGTGACGGCCTACGAGCAGGTCACCGAGCTGCTGACCGGGCTCGGGCACGAGGTCGTCGAGTTCGAGCCCGGCATCGACGGGTCGTTCCTGCCGGTGTTCGAGACGCTGTGGGCGGTGCTCGCGCACGGTCACCCGGTGCCGCCGGAGGCCGAACCGCTGCTCGCCCCGCTGACGCGGTGGTGGCGCGACCGCGGCAGCGCGGTGTCCGGGCCGGAGTACCTGGCCGCCACGCAGTCGGCGCTGGTGGTGACGCGGCGGGTCGTCGGGGCGCAGGCCGCCGCGGGCGTCGACGTCGTCCTGACCCCGATGCTCGCCCAGCTGCCGCGCCCGGTCGGGTGGTTCACCGACGGCGGCGACCCGGCGGAGGACTTCGCGCGGCAGAAGCGCTTCACCCCGTTCACGGCGACCTACAACATCACCGGCCAGCCCGCGCTGAGCCTGCCGGTGGCGTTCGCCCGCCCCGTCGACGGCCCGGCCGACGGGCCCGAGCTGCCGGTGTCGGTGCAGCTCGTGGGCCGCGCGGGCGACGACGCGCTGCTGCTGGAGCTGGGCGCCCAGCTCGACGCCGCGTCCGGTCGCGACGCGGGCCGGCGGCCCCCGATGTGGTGACACCGGCGACGCGGCGACGAAGGGTGACCTACACCCATGGGGCATGATGGCTCGATGCCAGCCACCGAGAACACGGCGGCCCACCCCTCGACGGCCGCGACGCTGCAGATCGGCGAGGTCGCCCGACGGGTCGACCTGTCGATCCGCACGATCCGCCACTGGGAGGAGATGGGGCTGGTCACGCCGACCGCCCGCAGCTCCGGTGGTTTCCGCCTGTACAGCGAGGAGGACGTCTCCCGCATCCGGCTGCTGCGCTTCATGAAGCCGCTCAACCTCTCGCTCGAGCAGATGCGCGAGCTGCTGCACATCCGGGAGCAGCTGACGGAGGGCACCGAGAGCCCGACCGACCGCGTCGAGGCCCTGGTCTGGCCCCGCACGAGCGACGCCGGAGCCTGCCGCTCGGAGCTCGCCGAGGGTCTCGCCGCGTTCGCCGACCTCGCCGACCGGCGGCTGCAGAAGCTGCGCCGCTACGTCGAGGAGGTCGAGGAGTTCGTCGGGCGCCTGCGCGAGGAGGTGCGCGAGGGCACCGGTCGCGACCAGGTCCCGGCGTCAGGGGCGCGCGAGGGTGCGCACCCAGTTGACAGTGGCGCGTAGCCCGTCGGCCAGCGGGGTCGGGTCGCCGAGCCCGAGGTCGGCGCGGGCGCGGGTGACGTCGAGGCAGCTGCGGCGCACCTCGCCGGGCCGCTCGGGCCGGAACTCGGGCGCGAACGACCCGGCGGGCAGGTCGGCGGCGGCGGCCACCGCGTCGACCAGCGCCAGCAGGTCGACCTCGGTGCCGGTGCCGACGTTGTAGACGTCGTGCCCGAGCGCCCCGGCCCGGGCCGCGGCCAGGTTGGCGCGCACGATGTCGCCGACGAAGACGTAGTCGCGGGTCTGGCGGCCGTCGCCGAACACGGTGGGCGGGGTGCCGGTGAGCGCGCGGTCGCACAGGATCGCGATCACCCCGGCGTCGCCGTGCGGGTCCTGCCGCGGGCCGTAGACGTTGCCGTAGCGCAGCGTGGTGACGTCCAGCCCGTGCGACCGCCCGAACCAGGCCCCGTAGGCCTCGGTGGTCAGCTTGCTCAGCCCGTACGCCGACAGCGGCACCGCCGGGTGCGTCTCGGGCGTGGGCACGGCGGTGGTGTCGCCGTAGATCGCGCCGCCGGTGGAGGTGTTGACGACGCGCCGGACGCCCGCGCGGTGGGCGGCGGCGAAGACGTTGAGCGAGCCGACGACGTTGGTGTGCGCGTCGAGGGCGGGCTCGGCCATCGAGGTGCGCACGTCGATCTGCGCGGCGAGGTGGTAGACGACCTCCGGCCCGAACGCCGTGACCTGCTCGGCGACGGCCGCGGCGTCCCGGACGTCCACGCGCGCGAGCCGGGCGCCCGCGGCGAGCGCGCCGGTGAGGTTGGTCTCGCTGCCGCGGCTCAGGTCGTCCAGCACGAGGACCTCGTCGCCGGACGCCACCAGCGCGTCGACGACGTTCGATCCGATGAACCCGGCTCCACCGGTGACCACGGCACGCATACCGACACGCTAACGGGGTCGGCCCCGACCCCCGCGCGGCGGCCGCGTGGGTTAGGTTCTCGCCCGTGGACGTGGTGGTGTCGATCCTCTGGTACGCGGTGCCGTCGATCGCGTTGTACCTGCTCGTGGCCGCTCTCGTGGTCGGGCCGCGCCTCGCGCGCCGGCCCCGCTACCGGGTCGGGCAGCCGTGGCCGCACGAGCCGATGTGGTGGACGGCCAACCCGCAGGGCGCGCAGCTGCCCGCGGCGCACGGTCACGCGGTGACCGGTGAACGAGGAGGTGCCCGTGGCAGCTGGTGAGGGACACGGACACGGTCAGGTCGCGGTCCCCGAGGACCTGCCGCCGGGCACCGTCGTCACGTCGTCGGGACGCGTGTCCGCGGCCGAGGTCTTCACCGAGCCCGACCGCGACGCCCAGCCGTTCACGCCCGTGCAGCTCACCCGGCTCGACGAGGCGCTCACGCTCGCCAGCCGCGAGACCGGCCTGCGCTTCTCGGTCTACCTGGGCGACCTCGGGCCCGACGTCACCGCCCGCGTCGCCGAGCTGCACTCCCAGCTGGAGGGCTCCGGCGAGGCGGTGCTCGTGGCGGTCAGCCCCGAGCAGCGGGTCGTGGAGGTGCTCACCGGCGCCGAGGCGCGCGTGCGCCTGCCCGACCGCGGCGCGAAGCTCGCCGTGATGAGCATGGTGGCCTCGTTCCGCGAGGGCGACCTCCTCGGCGGGCTGCTCAGCGGCCTGCGCATGCTGGCCGACCAGGCCGGGGGCCGGCGGCGCACGCGCTGAGCACCGCGTACCCGCACGTCGTCTCCTCCGTCGCGGTCTCCCTCGACGGGCGCATCGACGACGCCACGCCCGCGCGGCTGGTGCTCTCGGGCCCCGAGGACCTCGACCGCGTCGACGACGTGCGCGCCGGCGTCGACGCGATCCTCGTCGGGGCGGGCACCGTCCGCGCCGACGACCCGCGCCTGCTCGTGCGCTCGGCCGCCCGCCGTGACGCGCGGGTCGCCCGCGGGCTCCCGGAGACGCCGCTGCGGGTCGTGCTCTCCCGCGGCGGCCCGCTCGACCCGGCCGCGCGCGTGTTCACCGGCCCCCCGACGCTGGTGCTGACGACGGGCGCGGCGCCGGACGTCCCGGCAGCGGTGGAGACCGTCTCCGACCTCCCCGCGGCGCTCGCGCTGCTGCACGAGCGCGGGGTGCGGCGGCTGCTCGTGGAGGGCGGCGCGGCCGTGCACACCGCGTTCCTCGCGGCCGGGCTCGTCGACGAGCTGCACCTCGCCGTGGCCCCGCTGCTGGTCGGCTCCGGGCCGCCGTTCGTGCACCCCGCCGCGTTCCCCGCCGACCGCTGGCGGCTCGCGGGCGTCGACACCGTCGGCGACGTCGCCGTCCTGCGCCTGCTCCGGGGCCCGGCATGACCGTCCGGGACGACCACCGGCTGCTGCGCCGCGCCGTCGCGCTGGCCGGGCGCTGCCCGCCGTCGGCGACGTTCCGGGTGGGCGCGCTGGTCGTCGCCGCCGACGGCACGACGCTGGCCGAGGGCTGGTCGGGCCGCCGCGACGCCCGCGACCACGCCGAGGAGAGCGCGCTGGCCGAGCTCGCGGGCGACCCGCGCCTGGCCGGGGCCACGATCTACACGTCGCTGGAGCCCTGCAGCACCCGCGCCTCCCGCCCGGCGTCGTGCACCCAGCTGATCCTCGACGCGGGCGTGCCGCGCGTCGTCTACGCCTGGCGCGAGCCCTCCCTGTTCGTCGACTGCGAGGGCGACGAGCTGCTGCGCGCCGCCGGCCGCGAGGTCGTCGAGGTGCCGGAGCTGGCCCGGCTGGTGCGCGCGGCGAACACGCACCTGCCCGGCGTCCGGCCCTGAACCCGCAGGTGATCGGCGCCAGGGCGCCCCGTCGACGGGGTCGCGCTCGTGGAGCCGCTGCGGAGCGCCGGGTGGACGGTCCTGGTGCTGTCGGGGACCTCGGACCGGGTCGGGCTCAGCGGGCCGGGCTCAGCGGGCCGGGCTCGGCGGGCCGCGCTCAGCGGGCCGAGGCGGGGCTGCAGTGGGTGGTCGACATCCCATGATCACCGTATCGGCAGCTTTTCCGGCCGAATGCGGTCGCTCAGCTGCCCAGACGATGATCATGGACGAGCGCCGGCGCATGATCACCAGGAGTGTGCCGTCACGGTCCCGCCGGCGACCGTGACGGCACACGCGCGACGATCACCCCGTTACCTTCTTGATCAAGCCCGATGAGGGCTTGCAGGCCACCGGTCACGGCATGACTTGTCGCCCCTGTCGTCGATGATCTGGGGGGTGTTGTCACCGTGGTCGGAGGGCGCCAACGACCGCTGATAGAGACCTGACCCGCTCGCGTGGTCTGCTCGTAACGTGGCTGCCGGCGCGGGTGCCCGGGTCGGCCTGCCCCAGCGGCTAAGGAGGCGTCGTTGTCGAAGTCCGACAAGATCCCCGAGCACGACTTCACCGTGTTCTGCGGGCTCGACGTAGGCAAATCGGTGCACCACGCCTGCGCGCTGGACCCGACCGGGCAGCGGCTGCACGACAAGCCGCTGCCCAACGACGAGACCGCGCTGGCCGAAATCTTCCAGCAGCTGTCCGTGCACGGACGGGTGCTGGTGGTCGTCGATCAGCCCGCCTCGATCGGTGCCCTGGCCGTCGCGGTCGCCCGGTCACTGGGGATCGAGGTCGCCTACCTGCCCGGGTTGGCGATGCGCCGCATCGCCGACCTGCACCCCGGACAGGGCAAGACCGACGCCCGTGACGCCTACGTCATCGCCGACGCAGCCCGCACCATGCCCCACACCCTGCGCCGGGTCGGCACCGACGACGAGATCCTCGCCGAACTCACCGTGCTCGCCGGCTACGACGACGACCTCGCCGCTCAGTCCACCCGGCTCATCAACCGCCTGCGCGACGCCCTGCTGCACGTCCATCCCGCGCTGGAACGCCTGCTCGGACCCCGTATGGACCGCGGCGGGGTACTCGACCTGCTCGCCGCCGCCCCCACACCCGACGCGCTGCGCCAGCTCGGCGAGGACGGCATCACCGCCGCGATGCGCCCTCGCTCGCCGCGGCTGGCCAAGACCCTGCCCGCGCAGATCCTCGCCGCGCTCGACGCCCAGACCGTCGTCGTCCCCGGCACCACCGCGTTCGGCCGCGTCATCGTCGGCGTCGCCACCCAACTGCGGGAGGTCCGCGCCGAGCGCGACACATTGGCCGCCGAGCTCGAGTCCCGCCTGGAGGCCCACCCTCTTGCCGAGGTCCTGATCTCGATGCCCGGCCTCGGGTTCAGGACCGCCCTCAAGATCCTCACCATCGTCGGGGACGGCGCCGCGTTCCCCACCGCCGGGCACCTCGCCGCCTACGCCGGCCTCGCTCCCGTCACCCGCAGATCCGGGACCTCGATCAAGGGCGAGACCCGCTCCCAGCGCGGGAACCACGCCCTGAAGTCCGCGCTGTTCTTGTCGGCGTTCGCCAGCCTCGCCGACCCGACAAGCCGCGCCTACTACGACCGCAAACGAGCCCAAGGCAAGCGGCACAACGCCGCATTGATCTGCCTCGCCCGCCGCCGCACCGACGTCATCTACGCCATGCTCCGCGACCGCACGCCCTACGCACCGCCAACGTCCTCGGAGCCTCGCCCGGCGCCCGCCGCCGCTTGACAACCCCATAGAGACACCCCCCGACGACCGCCGGACCTGTCGGCGGCTCGCGCGGCCCGGGTCGGCGCCGCGCCGGCCGAGGGCGCCGTGGCCGCGGTGCCCAGGGCCGCGCCGCTCCCGCGGCTGCTGGCGGGAGCGAGCGGCGGCGGGCTAGGAGCGGTCGAACTCCCGCGCCCCGAGCGCCCGGACGATGCCCGCCCGGCCCTCGGTGACCAGGCGGCGCAGCGCAGGCGGGTGCGACTCGTCGGCGAGCCAGGCGTCGGCGGCGTCGACCGTCGCCTGCTCCACGGCCCACGACGGGAACAGCCCGATCACCACGGCCTGCGCGTGCTCGCTCGTGCGGCGCTCCCACACGCCCGCGACCTCGGCGAAGTAGCGCTCCACGTACGGCGCGAGCAGCGCCTTCTGCGTCGGGTGCGCGAACCCGCTGATGATCGACTCGGTGACGGCGTTGGGCAGCGAGTCGTCGTGCACGGCCCGCTGCCAGGCCTCCTCCTTGGCTTCGGCGGTGGGCACCAGCGAGCGGGCCCGCTCGGCCTGCCGCCGGCCTGTCGACGTCGGGTCGGCCGCGAGCTCCTCCTCGATGCGCTCCGGCGCGGCCGCGCCGTGCGCCACCAGCGCCTGCAGCAGGCGCCAGCGCAGGTCGGTGTCGACGGTGAGGCCCTCGGGCACCTCGACGTCGACCAGCCAGCCCGCGAACCCGTCGAGCACCGAGGTGTAGAGCACGCTGCTGGTCAGCGCGTTGACGACGGCGAGCTGGGTGTCGGACCCGCCGCGGGAGGTGTCGAGGCGGAACAGCAGCGCGTCGACCAGCAGGGGCCAGCCGCGCTCGGCCGCCCACCGGTCGTCGGCGTAGGAGGAGACGGCGGTCTGGGCCTGCAGCAGCAGCCGCTGCAGCACGCCGATCTCGGTCTCCCCGCCGAACCCGCCGGCCACCAGCGCCACGAAGTCGCGGGCCTTGAGCTCGGCCTCGCGGGTCATCTCCCAGGCCGCCGACCAGCACAGCGTGCGCGGCAGCGGCTCGGCGATGTCACCGATGCGGTCGATCAGGGTGACCAGCGAGTCGGGGTCCAGGCGCAGCGCGCAGTAGGTGAGGTCGTCGTCGTTGACCAGCACGAGCTTGCCGCGCGGCACGCCGACCAGCTCCGGGACCGGGGTGCGCTCGCCCTCGACGTCGACCTCGACGCGGTGCGTGCGCACCAGCGCGCCCGAGCCGTCGTCGTCGTAGACGCCCACGGCGATGCGGTGCGTGCGCAGCTCTCCGGCGCCGGGGCGGGCGCCGCCCTGCACGACCTCGAAGCGGGCGAACGCGCCCGCGGTGTCGACGTCGAAGGAGGGGCGGAGCATGTTGAGCCCGGTGGTGCGCAGCCACTGCGCGCCCCAGCCCGACAGGTCGCGGCCCGAGGAGTGCTCGAGCGCGCCCAGCAGGTCGTCGAACGTGGCGTTGCCCCAGGCGTGCTTGGTGAAGTAGGCGCGCAGGCCGGCCAGGAACGGCTCCAGCCCGACGTAGGCGACGAGCTGCTTGAGCACGCTCGCGCCCTTGGCGTAGGTGATGCCGTCGAAGTTGACCTCGACCGCCTGCAGGTCGGGGATGTCGGCGGCCACCGGGTGCGTCGAGGGGAGCTGGTCCTGGCGGTAGGCCCAGCTCTTCTCGACGTTGGCGAACGTCGTCCAGGCCTCTGTGTACTCGGTGGCGTCGGCCTGGCACAGGACGCTGGCGAACGTCGCGAACGACTCGTTGAGCCACAGGTCGTCCCACCACGTCATCGTGACGAGGTCGCCGAACCACATGTGCGCCATCTCGTGCAGCACCGTCTCGGCGCGCCGCTCGTAGACCGGGCGCGTGACGCGGGAGCGGAAGACGTAGTCCTCCAGGAACGTGACGGCCCCGGCGTTCTCCATCGCGCCCGCGTTGAACTCCGGGACGAACAGCTGGTCGTACTTGCCGAACGGGTACCGCACCCCGAAGTTGCGGTGGTAGAAGTCGAAGCCCTGCTTGGTCTCGGTGAACAGCCGCTCGTGGTCCATGTGCGGCGCGAGGCTGGCGCGGCAGAAGATGCCCAGCGGGATCCCGTCGTGCTCGTCGCGCCACACCGCGTACGGCCCGGCGACCAGCGCCACCAGGTAGGTGCTCATGATCTCGCTGGTCGTGAACCGGTGGACGGTCGAGCCGCCCGGGCCCTCGGAGGTCTCCTCGACCACCGAGTTGACGACGACCTGCCAGTCGGCGGGCGCGGTGATCGTGAGGGTGTAGCGGGCCTTGAGGTCGGGCTGGTCGAAGCAGGCGAACATGCGCTTGGCGTCGGCCGTCTCGAACTGGGAGTAGAGGTAGACGCTGCCGTCGACGGGGTCGACGAACCGGTGCAGCCCCTCGCCGGTGTGCATGTAGCGGCCCCGCGCCTCGACGCGGAGCTCGTTCTCCTCCGCGAGGCCCGGCAGCGCGATGCCGTCCTCCTCGCGGTAGCCCGAGACGTCGAGCGCCTCGCCGTTCAGCACGGCCGAGCCGACCTCCGCGGCGACCAGGTCGATCCAGCTGTCGGACCCCGGCTCGGCGCAGGTGAAGCGCACGGTCGTGACGGTGGAGAAGGTGTCCTCGCCGGGCTTGCCGCCACCGTCGGTGAGGTCGATCGCGACGGTGTAGTCGGCGACGTCCAGCTGTGCGGCGCGGCGCTCGGCGTCGGATCGGGTCAGGTTCGGCGGAGCCATGCGGGAGTCGACCTTCTCTCGGGGGCAGTGGGCGCCATCCCACCACACGGCTCCGGCCGACGCCCGGGAATCGGTCCGGTCCCGCCGGGGTTGACCCTTCACATGACCACTCCCAGCAAGGTCGACTTCTGGTTCGACCCGCTCTGCCCCTTCGCCTGGATCACCTCGCGCTGGATGCTCGAGGTCGAGAAGGTGCGCGACGTCGAGGTGACCTGGAACGTCATGAGCCTGGCGGTGCTCAACGAGGGCCGCGACCTCCCGGAGGAGTACCAGGAGATGATGAAGAAGGCGTGGGGGCCGGTGCGCGTCGCCATCGCCGCCGCGAAGGAGAAGGGCCCCGACGTCCTGCTCCCGCTCTACACCGCGATGGGCACCCGGATCCACAACCAGGGGATCCAGGACTTCGACGTGGTGATCGCGGAGTCCCTCGCCGAGGTCGGGCTGCCCGAGTCCCTCGCCGACGCCGCCACCAGCACCGAGTACGACGAGGAGCTCAAGGCGAGCCACCACCGCGGCATGGACCCGGTGGGCATGGACGTCGGCACGCCGACGATCCACATCGACGGCGTCGCGTTCTTCGGCCCGGTGCTCACGAAGATCCCGAAGGGCGAGGAGGCCGGCAAGGTCTTCGACGGGGCCGTGCTGCTCGCCGGCTACCCCTACTTCTTCGAGCTGAAGCGGACCCGCAGCGGGGACCTCGACTTCTCCTGATCCACGCCGCCCGCAGGGGCCCCCGCGTGGTCCGGGGCCCCTGCGGGCGAGTGGTTCCTACGAGCGGGCGATGACGACGTCGCGCAGCACGCCCGTCTCCATCTCCATCTCGCGCAGGCGGTGCTTGACCAGGTCGCCGATGCTGACCATGCCCACCAGGCGCCCGGCGTCGACGACGGGCAGGTGGCGGTAGCGGCCCGCCGTCATTTGCGCCATCGCGCGCGCCACCGTCTCCTGCGAGCCGCACGTGCGGACCTTGCTCGTCATCACCTCGGAGACCGGCCGGTCCAGCACCGCCGCCCCCTGCCGCGCGACCGCCCGCACGATGTCGCGCTCGGAGACGATGCCGCGGACGGTGCGGTGCTCGTCGCAGACCAGCACGGCGCCGATGCCGAGGTCGTCGAGGCGTCTGGCCACCTCGGTCACGGTGCGGAACGGCAGGACGGAGTGCACCGTCCGGCCCTTGGTCGCGAGGATGTCGGCAATCTTCATCGCATCTCCCAGCCGCTCGACGTCGTCACCGCCGATGGTCCTCCCGCTCCGGCCCCGGTGAGGAGCCCTCCGGGCGATCTCCCGCCCGCGATCGACCCGGCTGTACCCGGGTGCCGGTATCGGTGCGCCGAACGGTCGTCGCGACGTCACCCGGCCGGGCGTGTGAGGATCGGGGCATGGCATCGAGCGAGGACGTGACCGGGCACTGGATCGGCGGCGAGCGGGTCGCCGGCGGGAGCGAGCGCATCGAGGTGGTCGACCCGGCCACCGGTGAGGTGGTCTCGGCGGTGCCGAAGGGCACCGGCGCGGAGGTCGACCGGGCGGTGACGGCGGCGCAGGCCGCGTTCCGCGAGTGGTCGCAGGTCGACGTGGCCGAGCGGGCCGCCGTCGTCATGCGGATCTCCGAGGGCCTCAAGGCGCGCGGCGCGGAGATCGCGGCCGCGGTGACGTCGGAGATGGGCTCGCCGATCGGGTTCTCCAAGGCCGTGCAGGCCGGGCTCCCCGTGTACACGTCGGCCGGGGTGGCGTCGCTCGCGTCGTCGTTCCCGTGGACCGAGGAGATCGGCAACTCGCTGGTCGTCCGCGAGCCGGTGGGCGTCGTCGGCGCGATCACGCCGTGGAACTACCCGCTGCACCAGGTCGTCGCGAAGGTCGCGCCCGCGCTGCTGGCGGGGTGCACGGTCGTGCTCAAGCCCAGCGAGGTCGCGCCGCTGTCGGCGCAGATCCTGGCCGAGGTGGCGGCCGAGGCCGGGCTGCCCGCGGGTGCGTTCAACATCGTCCACGGCGAGGGCCCGGTCGTCGGCGAGGCGATCGCCGGGCACCCGGGCGTCGACATGGTGTCGTTCACGGGCTCGACCCGCGCCGGCAAGCGCGTCTCGGTGGTCGCGGCCGACACCGTCAAGCGGGTCGCGCTGGAGCTCGGCGGCAAGTCGGCCAACGTGATCCTGGAGGACGCCGACCTCGCCAAGGCGGTCAAGGTCGGGCTGGGCAACGCCTGGATCAACGGCGGGCAGACCTGCACCGCGTGGACGCGCATGCTGGTGCCCGCGTCGCGGCACGACGAGATCGTCGAGATGGCCGTCGCCGCGGCCGCGAAGTACACCGTCGGCGACCCGACGCAGGACACCACCCGCATCGGCCCGATGTCGTCGGCGGCGCAGCAGGAGCGCGTCAACGGCTACATCGAGCGGGGCAGCGCCGACGGCGCCACCGTCGCGTTCAGCGGGGCGGAGGTCGACGGGCCGGGCGCCTACGTGCGCCCGACGATCTTCTCCGGCGTCGCGCCGGACGCCGTCATCGCGCAGGAGGAGATCTTCGGCCCGGTGCTGTCGGTGATCCCGTACGCCGACGAGGAGCAGGCGGTCGAGATCGCGAACAGCACCGTCTACGGCCTCGCGGGCGCGGTGTTCGGCGAGCCCGACCACGCGCTGGCGGTGGCGCGCCGGATGCGGACCGGGCAGGTCGACGTCAACGGGGGCGCGTTCAACCCGCTCGCGCCCTTCGGCGGCTACAAGCAGAGCGGTAACGGGCGTGAACTCGGCCGGTTCGGCCTGGAGGAGTTCCTGGAGATCAAGTCGATCCAGCGCTGACCTGCGACGACGGCCCCCACCGCACCCGGTGGGGGCCGTCGTCGCGTCCGCGGGTCCTGCCGTTCCGGCCCCGCCCGCGGTGCCGCCGTGCCTAGCGTCCGCGCCCATGCCCCGGACCCGTCCGTTCCTGCCGCTGGTCGCCGTCGTCGCGGTGGCCGCGGTGCTCGCCGCGAGCCTGCTCCTGCTCGACCGGCCCCGGCCGCCGCGCGACTGCCTGTTCGGCGTGGTCGGGTGCGCCGGGTCGGGGGCGCTCGCCGTCGCGGGCCGGTCGCTCACGCGGGACGGCGAGCCGTTCTTCTGGCTGGCCGACTCCGCGACCGACCTGCTGGAGGACCTCAACCGCACCGAGGTCACCCGCTACCTCGACGCCCGCGCCGCGCAGGGCTTCACCGTGGTCCGGGCGTCGCTGGACGTCCCGGCCGACCAGTACGGCGACGCCCCGCTCGCCGGCGGGGAGCCCGTCGTCACGGCGGGGGAGGACCCGGCCGACGACGCGGCGTACGACTTCTGGGACCACGCCGAGTTCGTCGTGTCCGAGGCGTCCGCGCGGGGGCTCGTCGTGGCGCTGACCGACGGCGCCGAGCAGGCCGACTTCCTCAGTGAGCGCCTCGCTCCCGCCGGTGACGTCGTGCTGGTGCCGGACGACCCCCGCTTCGCGGTCCTCCCGGGCGAGGGCTGCGCCGACCGCTCCGAGGTGCGGACGCGCGCGTACGAGGCGGGGGAGCCGTTCGTCGACGGGGCGGCGGTGGAGGAGGACCGGCCGGGCTGCGGCCCGTCGTCGACCCCGGGGGAGCGGGCCACGGCGCAGGACGTGCGCCGGGACGCGTGGTCGGCGGTGCTGTCCGGAGCGGCCGGCGCCACCTACGGCCACACCTCCGTCGGGCAGTTCCTCGACGACGGGCGCACGGCCGTCGACGGGGCGCGGGACGACTGGGAGGACGCCCTCGACGCCCCCGGCGCGGAGCAGGTGCGGTGGGTGCGGGCGCTGGTGGAGTCGCGGCCGCGGCTGGAGCCCCTCGACGGCGACGTCCCCGCTGCGCTGGCGGAGGACGGGAGCACGGTCGTCGCGTACACCGAGGGCGGGGACGTCGACCTGGACCTCGGGGCGCTCGACGGCGACACCGGCCGGCCGTGGTGGTTCGACCCGCGGACGGGGGAGGCGACGGAGCTCGACGCGGTGGAGACGGACGGGTCGACGACCTTCAGCCCTCCCGACGAGGAGGACTGGGTGCTCGTGGTGGACGACGAGGGGGCGGGGAGGGGGGCGCCGGGGGACGGTTCCGATGGGGCCGACTCCGAGGTGGACGACTCCGAGGTGGACGAGTCGGAGGACGGTGACTCGGAGGACGCCTCGTCCGAGGACGGCGCCTCGTCCGAGGACGGCGACTCCGAGGAGGACGGTTCCGGGGCCGATTCGGGAGACGAGGGTGCCGGGGACGAGGGTGCCGACTCCGGCGGCTCGGACTCCGCCGGCTCGGACTCCGCCGGCGACGGCGCCGAGAAGGAGAGCGTCGAGGACGGGACCGACGAGTCGCCTGCCGACGAGTCGCCCGCCGAGGAGCCGCTGACCGAGGACCCGCTGACCGGGGACGCGGACGACCCGCTCCAGGACCTGACCGGCGCGGGCGGCCGGGACCCCGGTTCGGAGGACGCGGCCTCCGCCTCGGAGGCCGAGGATGCCGGGGACCCCGCCGCCGAACCCGCCCCTGAACCCGCGCCCGAGCCCGAGCCGGCCGCCGAGCCCGAACCCGCCGCCGAGCCCGAACCGGCGGCCGAGCCGGAGCCCGCCGCGGGAGGCGAGGACTGGGACCGCCTGGCGCAGTGCGAGTCGAGCGGCGACTGGGACATCGACACCGGCAACGGCTACTACGGCGGTCTGCAGTTCGACGAGGGGACCTGGAGCGACTACGGCGGCACCGACTACGCCCCGCGCGCCGACCAGGCCACCCGCGAGCAGCAGATCGACGTCGCCACCCGCGTCCGCGACGACCGCGGCGGCTACGGATCCTGGCCCGGCTGCGCCACCAAACTCGGCCTGCCCCGCTGACCCACCCCCCGAGGCCCCGCACACCAGTTCCGTCGCCCCCACACCGGTTGCAACTGGTGTGCGGGGACCGGAACCGGCGTGCGGCGGTCGCTGCGCACCGGCCCCGGCCGCCCGCGCTCCGTCCCTTCCGCCCGCCCGTCCCCCACGGCCACCTACGCGCCGCCAGCAGCGATGATCAAGGCCGGATGGTCGCCAGTGGATCACGAACCACGACCATCCGCCCTTGATCGCCGCCCTCTGCGCGCCGCCCGGCGAGCAGCCCGGCGAGCAGCCACGACGACCGCGGACGCGGGTGGGGGCCGTGCGGTCGGTGTGTCCAGGATCGCTCGCTACCCTTGCGGGTGATGAATGCGCCCGAGGACCCCCCGACCCGCATCGGCGACCGGTACCGCCTCGAGGAGCGGATCGGTGCCGGGGCCATGGGAGCGGTCTGGCGGGGCACCGACGAGCTGCTCAACCGGCCCGTCGCTCTCAAGGAGCTGCTCGCGGCCGCCTCGCGCGGCAACGGGGCGGAGGGGGCCGAGGAGGCCCGCCAGCGCCTGATGCGGGAGGGCCGGATCGGGGCGCGGCTGCAGCACGCGCACGTCATCAGCATGTTCGACGTCGTCATCCACGAGGACCGGCCGTGGCTGGTCATGGAGTACCTGCCGTCGCAGTCGCTGGCCCAGGTGCTCTCCAGCAAGGGCCCGATGGAGCCGCGCGCCGCGGCCGACATGGGCCGCCAGGTCGCCGACGGCCTCGCCGCCGCGCACCTCGCGGGGGTCGTGCACCGCGACGTCAAGCCGGGCAACGTCCTGATCGGGGAGGACGGGCGGGTCAAGCTCACCGACTTCGGTGTCTCCCGCGCGGTCGACGACGTGCAGCTCACCCGCACCGGCCTCATCGCCGGCACCCCCGCGTTCCTCGCCCCGGAGATCGCGCGCGGCCACGAGCCCGCGGCGCCGTCGGACGTGTTCGCGCTCGGCGCCACGCTCTACGCGGCCGTCGAGGGCATCCCGCCGTTCGGGCTCGACGAGAACGCGTACGCGCTGCTGCACAAGGTCGCCACCGGCGAGGTCGACCCGCCGCAGCAGGCCGGGCCGCTCGCGCCCGTGCTGATGCGGCTGCTGGCCAAGGAGCCCCAGGACCGCCCCACGGCCGCGCAGGCCCGCGACGAGCTCGCCCTCGTCGCGACGGGCAAGGACGGGTACACGGCGACCACCGTGGTCGCCCCGCGCCCGACGGTCCGGACGGCAGCGGTGCTGCCGCCGCGCGGCGCCGAGCCGAACCCGGGCACGGTCGTCGGGTCGGCCGCCGCCGCGCCCGCGGCCCCCGCGCCCGCAGGTCGGCGCCGCCGCCGGGTCGCGGTGCTCGCCGGGGTGCTGGCCGCGCTCGTCGTCGCCGGCGGGATCGTCACGGCGCTGCTGCTCAACCAGTCGGGCGAGACACCGCAGGCGCAGGTCCCGGCCACGCCGACCTCGGAGCCCGCCACGACCACCGAGTCCGCCACGACCACCACGAGCGCGCCGCCGTCCACCACCACACCGACGCCGACGCCCACGCCCAGCAGCACCGAGCCCCCGGCGGCCCCGGTCGACGCGGTGTCGTTCGTGCAGGGCTACTACTCGCTGCTGCCCGGCGACACCGACTCCGCGTGGGCGCTGCTCAGCCCGCAGGCGCAGTCCGCGTCGGGCGGGAAGTCGGGGTTCGACAACTTCTACGGCGGCATGGACTCGGTGACGCTGCAGGACGCGCGCTCGGCCGGCGACGGCGTCGTGGAGGCCACCGTCGTCTTCGACCCGCGCGACGGCGCCACCTCGAGCGAGGCCTACCGGTTCGTCGTCGCCGAGGAGGGCGGCTCGCCCGTCATCCAGTCCTTCGGCCGTCGATGACGTCGAGGTCCGCGTCGAGCAGCGGACCCGACACCCACCGCACCACCTCGTCGACGAACCGCTCCCGGTTCTCGACCCCGCGCACCTCGTGGCCCTCGCCCGGGAACAGCAGCAACCCCGGCGCCCGGCCGCGCTCGCGCAGCGCCGCGACGATCTGCGAGGCCTCGCCGATCGGCACGTTCGTGTCCTCCTCGCCGTGCACGACCAGCAGCGGCGCGGTGATCCGGTCGGCGCGGTGGATGGGGGACAGCTCGCGCAGCAGGGCCGCCTCGGTCGACGGGTCGCCGTACTCGGTGGTGGCCGCCGTCGCGATCCACGGCTCGGTGTCGCGGTAGAAGGTGTGCAGGTCGGACATGCCGCACACGTCGACGCCGACGACGAACAACTCCGGGTACCAGGCCAGCGCGACGAGCGTCAGGTAGCCGCCGTAGGAGCGCCCGCCGACGCCGACGCGCGCGGGGTCGGCGTGCCCGGAGTCGACGAGGAACCGCACCGCGGCGCGCACGTCGGTGATCGACTGGTGCCGCCGCGGCCCGTCGTCGGCCGAGACGAACGCGCGGCCGTACCCGGTCGACCCGCGCACGTTCGGCGCGAACACCGCGATCCCGGCGGCGAGCAGCGCCTGGAACAGCGGCTGGTACACCGGCCGCTCCTGCCACTCCGGCCCGCCGTGCAGCCAGATCAGCACCGGCACCGGGCCGAGCGGGCGCCGCGCCCCGGTGGCGCGGGGCGTGCTCCGCGGCCGGAACAGCCAGCCCGAGAGGGGCAGCCCGTCCTCGGCGGTGAACCGCTCGAGGTCGGGGTCGACGAGCCCGGGCGGCGGGGCGTCGGCCAGCAGCGGCGCCGCGACCCCGCCGGGCCACAGCGGCACGTGCGAGATCCGCGGCGGCACCGTCGGGCCCTCGCTGCCGACCAGCAGCGCGCGGCCGTCCCGGGTGAACGCGACGGAGGTGACGACGTCGCCGGGGGGTGCGGTGAGCGGCTCGGCCCGCCCGGACCGCAGGTCGAGCAGCTCCAGCTCGCTGCGCCCGTCGACGTTCCAGACGAGCGTGAGCCGCGACGCCTCCGGGTCGAGGGCGACGACGTCGAGGTCGGCGTCGTCGCGCGCGGCGATCACGCGGGTGGCCGAGCGGCCGCGCAGGTCGACGGCGAGCAGCACCGGCCGGTCGTGGCCCGCGTCGGTGTGGACGTAGAGGCGGGAGCGGTCGAACCGGGCGTCGGCGACGACGGCGCCGCCGCCGGGCAGCAGCGGGGTGCGCAGGCCCGAGCGCAGGTCGACGAGCTCGAGCTCGCGCGCACCGCGCCGGCCCAGTCGCACGACCGCGCGCTTCCCGTCGCCGCTGATCGCGCAGACGCGGGCGGCGGGGCCGGAGGCGAGGACCGTGGAGGTGCCGTCGCGGACGTCGACGAGGCACGCCTGGCCGTCGCCGTCGTCGCCCAGGATCGTCACACCGAGCCGCCCGCAGCCCTTCGACCAGGACCCGAGCGTGACCGCCCGCGCGGCCGGCGCGATGTCGACGGTGCCGTCGGGCCCGATCAGGCGCACGCGGGTGCGCTCGCCGCCGCCAGGGGCGAGCTGCGCGGCCAGCCACAGGCCGTCGGGCGACCAGCTCAGCGCCTGCACGTCCTCGTCGAACTGCGGCACCGGCCGGGCGGGACCGAGGACGAGCCCGTCGAAGGCACCCGTCCACGCGCGCGGGCGCCCGGAGGCGTCGGAGACCCACGCCAGTGACGCGCCGTCCGGAGCCGTGACGGCGTCGAGGTAGCTGGTGGGGCCGGTGGTGGGCCCGGTGATCTCGGCGATCAGATCCCCCTCTCCTGCAACCACATCTCCAGCAGCGCTACCTGCCACAACGCGTTGGAGCCCAGGTTGGTGCGGGTCGTGTTCGGGTCGGCCAGCATCTCCGCGATCCACTCGGGACGGGCGAGGCCCCTGCGGACGGCCACCGGATCGGTGACGGCGTCGCGGACGCGGTCGAGGAACGGCCCCGACAGGTGCCGGATGGCCGGTACCGGAAAGTACCCCTTGGGGCGGTCGATGATTCCGTCGGGCACGACACCGCGTGCCGCGGACTTCAGGACGCCCTTCCCCCCGAGCGCGAGCTTGTGCTCGGGCGGGCACGCCGCGGCGAGCTCGACGAGCTCGTGGTCGAGGAACGGCACGCGCGCCTCCAGCCCCCACGCCATCGTCATGTTGTCGACGCGCTTGACCGGGTCGTCGACCAGCATGACGGTGGAGTCGATGCGCAGGGCGGCGTCGAGCGTGCTGTCGGCGCCGGGCTCGGCGAAGTGCGCGGCGACGAACGCGCGGCTGGGGTCGTGGTCGAGCAGCCACTGCGGTTGCAGCACCGTGGCCATGTCGCCGTGCGGCCGGTCGGCGAACCCGGCGAGGTAGGCCTCGACGGCGTGCTCGCGCGGCACCTCGGCCAGCGGCGGGTACCAGCTGTAGCCGGCCAGCACCTCGTCGGCGCCCTGCCCGGACTGCACGACCGTGACGTCCTTCGCGACCTCCTCGGACAGCAGGTGGAACGCGACGCAGTCGTGGCTGACCATCGGCTCGGCCATCGCCGCGATCGCGGCGTCGACGGCGGGCAGCATCCGGGCCGGGTCGACGAGGATCTGGCGGTGGTCGGTGGAGAAGTGCTCGGCGACGAGGTCGGAGTAGACGAACTCGTCGCCGGACTCCCCGCCGGCGGCGTGGAACCCGACGCTGAACGTCTTGAGCCCGGTCTGGCCCTCCTCGGCGAGCAGGGCGACGACGAGGGAGGAGTCGAGCCCGCCCGAGAGCAGCACGCCGACCGGGACGTCGGCCACCATCCGCCGGCGCACGGCCAGGCGCAGCGCCTCCAGGGTCGCGTCGGCCCAGTCGCGGGCGTCCATCCCGGCGTCGGCGGGGCGGCGGACGTGCTGGGGGCGCCAGTAGACGTGCTCGGTCGACGACCCGTCGGGCTTCACCGTGCGGACGGTCGCGGGCGGCAGCTTGCGCACCCCGGCCAGGATCGTGAGCGGGGCCGGGACGATGGCGTGGAAGCTCATGTAGTGGTGCAGGGCGACCGGGTCGATCGAGGTGTCGACGTCACCGCCCGCGACCAGCGCCGGCAGCGACGAGGCGAACCGCAGCCGCCCCGGCCCCTCGGCCAGGTACAGCGGCTTGATGCCCAGGCGGTCGCGGCCCAGCACCAGCACGCCGGTGTCGCGCTCGGCCACGGCGAAGGCGAACATCCCCAGGAAGTGCTCGACGCACGCCGCGCCCCAGCGGTGGAACGCCTTGAGCAGGACCTCGGTGTCGGAGTCGGAGAAGAAGCGGTAGCCGTGGCCCTCGAGCTCGACCCGCAGCTCCCGGTAGTTGTAGATGCACCCGTTGAACACCGCGGCCAGCCCCAGCTCGGGGTCGACCATCGGCTGCGACCCGCGCTCGGAGAGATCGATGATCTTCAGGCGGCGGTGGCCGAGCGCGATCGGGCCGCTCGCGTGCACGCCCGAGCCGTCCGGGCCCCGCGGCTCCATGGCCGCGGTGATCCGGGCGACGGCCTCGACGTCCGCCGCACCCCGCCAGCTGATCTCTCCCGCGATACCGCACATGACGACAGCGTCTCCGCCGAATGTTTCCGTCGTGTGAACGGGGTGGCAGGGATCCGGTCGGTCAGCGCAGGACCCAGGTGTCCTTCGCCCCGCCCCCGCGCGAGGAGTTGACGATCATGCTGCCGGCCGGGGCGACCCGGCTCAGCGCCGCGGGCAGCACCTCCACCTGCGCGCCGTCGCCGTGCCGGGACTGCAGCACGAACGCCCGCAGGTCGACCGCCCGCGGTTCGAGCTTGCCCTCCGAGAAGGTGGGGTGGGTGGAGAGGGCGACGAGGTCCTGCGCCACCCAGCCCGCGGGATCGGCCCGGATGGCGGCTGCCACCTCGGCCAGCTCGGCGCGGTCGGCGTGCGGGCCGATGACGATGCCCTGCCCTCCGTAGCCGTCGACGGGCTTGAGGACGAGCTGGTCGAGCCGGTCGAGCACCTCGGCCCGCCGGTCGGCGTCGACGCAGGGGTAGGTGGGGACGTTGGCGAGCAGCACCGGCTCGTCGAGGTAGTAGGTGATCATCTCGGGGACGTAGGCGTAGACGAGCTTGTCGTCGGCCACGCCGTTGCCCAGCGCGTTGAGCAGCGCGACCTTGCCGCGCGCCACCGCGTTGCCGATCGCGCGGCCGATGAGCCGCTGGTCGGCACCGGGCGCGGCCATCAGCGCGTTCTCGTCGATGCGGCGGTAGAGCGCGGAGAGCCGCCTCCGCGCCCCGGTGCCCACCAGGTACACGCCCTCCTCGGTGACCTGCAGCTCGCGCGGGGTCACCAGCGGCACGCCCATCTGGTCGGCGAGCAGGCGGTGCTCGAAGTACGCCGAGTCGGCCGGGCCCTGCGACAGCAGCGCGACCTCGTCGGCGCCGGGCTCGTCGGGCTCGGTGGCCGAGAGCAGCGCGGAGCGCAGGCGTCCGGGCACCGGCTCCAGCCCGACGACGCCCGCCGGCGGCTCCAGGTCGGGCATCACGCTGCGGATCAGGCGCCGGCTGGTGATCGAGTAGCCGATGCCGGAGGGGACGCGGAGGTTGTCCTCGAGCACGAGCCAGTGGTCGGCGTGGTCGCGCACGAGGTCGATGCCGGCCACGGCGATCCGGACGGCGTCGGCGGGGCAGAGCTTGCCCAGCCGGCTCCAGCCCGGCGCGTTCTCCACGACCGCGGCCGGCACGACGCCGTCGGCGACGATGCGCCGCTCGCCGTAGACGTCGCGGACGAACGCCTCGAGGGCGCGGACGCGCTGCGCCAGCCCGGCGCTGAGCCCGGACCACTCCTCGGCGGTGACGATCCGGGGCACCAGGTCGAGCGGGAACAGCCGGTCGGGCTCCCCGTCGGCGACGCGGAAGGTGACGCCGCGGGCCCGCTGCTCGGTGCGCAGAGCGCTCTCCGCGGCGACCATCCCGCGCGGGCCCATGCGGTCGAGCGCGCGGAACAGGAAGCCGTAGTGCGGCAGGACGGTGCCGCCCTCGCTGACGGCCTCGTCGAACGCCGTCGGGTGGTAGGCGGTGAGCAGCGCCGGGCTGCGGGGCACGGTCGCGGGGGGCTCGAAGGCGGGGGTGCGGCCCTGGGTGTGGGCCAGCAGGGCGTCGACGACGTCGGTGAACTCGCCGCGCCGCCCGTAGGCCCGGCGCTGGCGGGCCGCCGCGCTGCCCCGGCCCAGCGCGGCCTGCGAGAGCTCCAGCACCTGCTCCCAGTCGCCGAGCTCCTCCAGCTGTGGGCGCAGGTGGTCGACGAGCTGGCCGACGACCAGGGGAGGCGAGACCAGGCTCGGCCCGACGAGGTCGACGAGGTCGCCCTCCAGGCCCGACCGCGCCGCGCGCCAGCTCGCCGCGCGCAGCAGCTCGTGGCGCGACGCCGGCAGCGGCAGCCCGGCGTCGAGGTCGGCGCGGGCGCGCCCGACCAGCGCCCGGAACAGCCCGGCGATGAGCACGACGTCGTCGACCTGGGGGCAGGCGTCGCACACGCGCAGCTCGACCGTGGGCAGGTGGGAACTCGGCCGGATGTCGAAGTAGACCATCCCGGGGTCGCTGATCGTCCCCGACGCGATCAGCTCGGCCACCATCGCGTCGTAGTCGGCGGCGGTCTCGACGTTCCCGGGCGGGCCGGCGGTGGGCCAGCGCGACCACACCATCGACCGGAAGCTCGCGTAGCCGGAGTCGCGCCCGCGCCAGTACGGCGAGCTGGCCGAGATCGCCAGCAGCGTCGGCAGGTAGGGGGCGACGCGGCGGACGACCTGCACGGCCACGTCGCGGTCGGGGACGTCGACGTGCACCTGCGCCCCGCAGATGTGCTGCTCGCTGACCAGCAGCTGGTACTCGTGCTGCATCCGCTCGAACCGGGCGCCCGCGGAGATCGCGTCGCCCTCGTGGGTCAGCGGCACGGTGCCCGCCGCCACCACGCCCAGCCCGAGCGGCTCGGCGGCCGACTCCAGGGAGGCGCGGAGCCGGCGCAGGTGGTGGCGCAGGTCGTCGAGGGTGGCGCAGACCGGCGAGTTGGTCTCCACGAGCGAGCGCTGCAGCTCGGGGGCGAACTCGGCACCGTCGAGGCGGGCGAGCAGGGCGTCGACCTCGGGAGCGGAGCGTCGGGACTCCAGGTCGACGACGTGGAACTCCTCCTCCGCCCCGAGCAGGGGCAGCGCGGTCATGCCCGCGACGCTAGGTGGCGGTTGTTACGGGCGTGCTGCGTGGCGGTGTCCCGCGGATGCTCGGTCACGGGCGCAGACTGCCCCACCCGGGCCGTCCTCCAACCTGAGTTGCGCCGGTCGGACGAACCGGACGGCGCACCCGGCGGTCACGCCGGGCCCAGGCGGGACCGGAGGGCGGCGACGAGGTCGGCGCGCGTCGCGGCGGCGAGCTTCTGCCGCAGCCGCGCCACGTGCTGCTCCACGGTCTTGGGGGAGATGTAGAGCCGCGCCCCGATCTCCTTGTGCGTGAGCCCGTCGACCACCAGCGCGCCGACCTCGCGCTCCCGGTCCGACAGCTCGTCGGAGCCGGCGGCCCGGCGGGGTCCGCGGGCCGGGCGCAGGCGGCGGCCGGTCTCCATCAGCGCCCGGGCCACGGCCGGGGCGCCGGCCCGCGCAGTCGCCTCGCGGCACAGCGCCGCGGCCTCCCACGGCCGCCCGGCCCGATCCAGGGCGGTGGCGACGGCGTCGACGGCGGTCGCGTCGACGTCCCCGTCGAGCACCGCGGCCCAGACGGCGGCGGCCTGGGCGCGGACCCGCAGCAGGGGCTGGTCGACGGCCAGCGCCGCCAGCGGCCCGGCCGCGGCGCGGGCGGCGGCGGCGTCGTCGGCGACGACCGCCCGCTCCAGCGCCCACCACAGCCGCGACGCCTCGGCCCACCAGGGCGACCCGGCGGCGGCGACGGCGGCGGCGATCGCGCCGGGCAGGTCGGCCGAGGGGTCGCCGACGAGCGCGGCGGCGACGGACAGCTCGCCCCAGGCGTCGATCAGGAACGGCTCGACGTCGGCTCCGGCCACCACCGGCGCGACCCGGTCCCAGGTGACGGCGAGCGCGGCCGGGTCGCTGCCGCGGCGGGCCAGCCCGACGCCGACGGCCGCGGCCAGCACGGCGTTGCGGCGCAGCACGGCGGTGCCGCCGACGTCGGCCAGGGCCTCGCGGGCGTCGGACAGGCGTCCCGAGCGCAGGTCCAGCCAGGCGGCGAGCAGGCGCTGGCGGGTGGTCGGCAGCGTGCCGGGGACCGGCTCGAGCATCGCGCGGGCGGCCCGCTCGTGCCCGCCCGCGGCGGCGACGGTGGCCGCCAGCTCGCCCCACTGCTCGGGCGCCAGCGCGTCGGGCGGGACGGTCGCGGCGGCGAGGCCCGCGAGGCGCCGCGCCGCGGGCTCGACGGCCCCGCGCAGCGCGTCGAGGGCCGCCGCGGACCCGTCGACGAGGACGGTCAGGCCGCGCGGGGCGGGGTCGGGCAGCCGGTCGCGGGCGTCCGCGAGGTCGGCGGTGCCGCCGGCGACGTCCCCGGCCAGCGCGCGGAGCAGCGCGGCGCGGGCGGTGGCCCACACCGCGGCGGCCTGCGCGCCGTCGGTGTCGAGGACGGCGGAGATGGCGCGCCAGCGGCCCGCCGCGTCGAGGAGGGCGCCGTCGGCGGCCCCGGCCGCGGCGGCGACCCCGGCGGCGCGGGCCCCGGGGTCCTCGCCCCCGGCGAGCGCGCGGTCGGCGGCGTCGATGGCGGCCAGGGCGTCCCCGCGCGCCCACGCCTGCTCGGCGCGGGCCGCGTCGCCGGCCTCGGTGACCGCGGGCGCGGTCACGGTGTGCTCCGCTTCTCGGTGTGCGGCATGGCTGCTACCCCCTGCTGTGGTGTCCGCCCATGCTGTGCCGGATCGGCGTGGCACTCCGTGTGCCCGTACACACTGCGGAGTGTCCGTCGGACCCGACACGGAGGAGGACGCCCCGGGCCGCCTGATACCGCTCAGGGCGCGCGGACCGGCCGCGGCAGCCCGGCGAGGATGCCCTCGCACGTGCGGATCACGGTGTGGCAGGCGTCGGTCGCGCCCCGGGCCAGCATCGGGTTGGCGGCGTGGCGCCGCCAGCGCTCCAGCGCGCCGAACGCGGCGTGCCGCACCTCGCCGGGCGGGGCCCCGACCGGCAGGCCCAGGCGCGCGGCGGGGGCCGCGCCGGCGTCGCCGAGCAGCTGCTCGGCCTCCCGCGCCGCCGCCTCCGGCAGGGCGACCGCGCCCGAGCGCAGCGCCCCCAGCAGGCGCAGCTCGGCGAACTCGTGCGCCCCGGCGAGCACCCGCTCGACCTCGCGGGCCAGCGAGCCGTCGCGGCGCGTGCCCGTCAGCAGCGACTCCACGGCCAGCAGTGCCGACCGCGACTTGAGCAGGTCGCGGCGGCCGGTGAACTGCGTGTGCAGCACGTTCTGCAGCTCGGTGAGCCCGCTGCGCGCGACGAGCTCGGCCGCGAGAGCGTCGGGCGTCGTCGCGCCCTGGCGGATCAGGCTGGCCGAGAGCCGGATGCCGAACAGCCCGAACCGGCGCACCAGCCGCTCGCGCTCGTCGGGCCCGTCGCCCGGGGCCGTGCCGCCGCGGCGGAAGCGGGCGACCGACAGCAGAGCCGACTCGAGGTCCTCGCGCGGCAGCGCCGCGAGCGCGGAGAGCGCGGTGTGCTCGGCGTGGCGCAGCGTCCGCCCGGTCTGCGCGAGCAGCCCCGCGACGGCGACGACGTCCTGGCACAGCCCGCGCACCGTCGGGTCCGACCGGTAGCGCGCCGCGATGCCGCGTGCGGAGAACATCGCGTCGACGCGCCCGCCGCCGATCTCGTCGGCGCGGGAGATCACCGCGACGGTGTTGACGGCCGTCGCCCGGGCGACCCCGCGATCGCGGAAGGACTCCAGGAACTCGGCGTCGGCGGCGTGCAGGTGGCGCATGAGGTAGACGACGGTGTCGGCCTCGGTGGGGGTGTCGTCGTCGGGGTCGAGGAAGGCCACGGTCCGCCGGGACGTCTGCACCGAGGTCGACGCGATCCCGGGGGTGTCGATCAGCGTCGAGGACCGCAGGCTCTCCGACGGCCAGTCGACGACGAGCCGCTCGACGTCGTCGGCCGACGCGCCCTCCATGTCGATGACGAGCGCGCCGTCCGCGCGCCGGACCGTCAGCGGGACGGGACCGCCGACCTTGGGGTGCAGCACGATCCGCGGGACGCGGCCGTCGCGGTACCAGGTGACGACCCGCGTGCACTCCCCGGCGTCGGTCGGGGCGACGTGCTCGCCGACCAGCGCGTTGAGCAGCGTCGACTTGCCCGCCTTGACCTTCCCGGCGATCGCGACGCGCAGCGGCTCGTCGAGCCGCGCGAGCTGCGCCTGCATCCGCGCGACGACGGCCGGGTCGTCGCGGTGGGTCTCGATCGCCAGCAGCAGCACGCGGCGGGTGGCGGCCAGGAGGCTCACGACGCGACCGCCTGCTTGGCGGGCCGGGGCAGCAGCGCCCGCGCGTCCGCCCGCACCGCCTCGAGCGCCGCCAGCTCCGCCGTGATCTCGGCGTGCCGCGCGGCCCGCTCGGCGTGGGACTGCTTGACCGCCCGCTCGGCCGCCTGCTGCGACTCCGCCAGCGAGCGCTTGAGCTGCTCGGCCTGCTCGGTGAAGTGGTCGCGCAGGTCGCGCTGCACCGCGCGCAGGCGGTCACGGGAGTCCTTGCCGACCTGGAACGTGACGTCGTCGACGTAGCGCTTGGCCGCCGTCTTGGCCTCGTTCTGCCGCTTGGTGACGATCCGCTTGCGCTCGTCGCCGACCGACTTGCCGGCCATCACGATGCCGGCGCCGATCCCGATCGGGTTGAAGATCGAGCCGAACACGATGCTGCCGATCATGCCGAACATCAGCATGCCCATGTAGCCGCCCTTCATGCCGGTCAGCGCCTTGGCCCCGACGCCGAACGACTCCGCGCCGGGCACCGCCATCCCGCGCACCGAGCGCAGCGCGTCCGACGGGTCGTTGCGCAGGGCGGGCAGCAGCTGGTCGCGGTCGGAGGAGAAGTGCTCGGCGACCTGGTGGGCGAGGTGGCGGGCGCGCTGGGTGGCCCAGACGAAGTTGGCCGCGGCCGCGTTCGCGACCTCCTGCTGCACCCAGCCCGCGAACTGGTCCCACACCTTCGTCGGGTCGCCGACGGCCGCGAGCTCGTCCTCGGCGAGGCGGCTGATCTCGCGCATGCGGTCGCGCAGGTCGTAGTCGATGTCGGCGTTGAGGTCGGCGACGCCGTCGTTGAGCGTCTGCTGCCAGCGCGCCGAGCGCTCCTTGAGCGCGGTCGCCCGCTCCTGCGCCGCCGTCAGCCCGGCCATCAGCGCGGCCGCGGCCTCCGGGTCCTGGGCCGTCAGCTCGGCGCGCAGGCTCCCGGCGATCTGGTCGGTCACGGCGAGGACGTCGTGGACGACCCCGCGCCGCGCGATGCGGTCGGCCTGGCCCAGCACCCGCTTGCGGACGTAGCCGACGAGCGCGGGGAACCCCGACTCCGCGTTGGCCTCGGCGTCGTTGGTGACGACGGCGTGCCAGCGCAGCGTCGACGACACCTCGAACAGCTCGGCGCTGATCCCCGCCGCCGCCAGGTGCCCGCGGTCGAGCTCGGCGATGCGCGCCGACTCCGGGTAGAGGTCGGTCTTGGTGAGCACGCAGGCGACCGTCGGGCAGACCGACGCGGCGTGGCGCAGGAACTCCATCTCCGACGCCGTGTACTCCTGGGAGGCGTCGGAGACGAGCAGCACGGCGTCGGCCGACGGCAGGGCCGACATCGTCGCCGCGCCGTGCACCGACTGGAGCCCGCCGACGCCGGGGGTGTCGACGAGCTCCAGCCCGCCCGCGAGCACCGGCCGGGGCACGCCGACCTCGACGTGGCTCCAGCCCTCGCGGTTGCCCGGGTTGCCCTGCTCGCAGACGTGCGCGGCCAGGTCGGCGGCCGGGACGTCGACGCGCACGGGCTCGGTGCCCGGCCCGCCGCGGCGCACCAGCGTGACGGTGACGGCCTCGGCGTGCCGCACGACCGTCGGCACCGCGGTGGCGATGTCGTCGAACGTCGGGCAGACCGGGGCCCCGACCAGGCCGTTGACCAGCATCGACTTGCCCTGCTTGAACTCGCCGACGACCAGCACCCGCACCCGCCCGTCGAGCACGCGGGTGCGCGAGACGCGCAGCCGCTCGTCGAGGTCGGGGCGCTCGTAGCGGGCGATCGCCGCGAGGGCGCGGTCGACGGCCTGCGCGGGGTCGGTCCCTGCTGTCCCGCTCATGGCGTCACCTAGACGATCGCGGCGTCGACGTCGGCCTCGAGCTCGGGCTCGACGTCGGCCTCGACCTCGGACTCGGGCTCCGGTTCGGGTTCCGGCTCGACCTCCGCCACGACCGGTTCCTCCACCACCGGCTCCGGCTCGCCCTGCTCCGGCTCGACCTGCGTGGTGGCCTCCGGCTCCTCGGCGGGCCCGACGACGTCCTCGATCCCGATGCCGACCGGCGGGTTCACGGGCTCGGGGGTGCCGTCCTCGGCGACGGCGTCGTCGTCCTCGACCGTGGTGTCGTTGTCCTCGATGTCGATCGTGTCGTTGTCGTTGATGATCGTGTCGTTGTCCTGGATCGCCGTGACGTCGTTGACGACCGACGAGCTGTCGTTGAACGAGTCGTCGATGATCGTGACGTCGTCGTCGGAGTTGAACGAGTCGTTGAAGATGACGTCGCGGTCGTCGATCTGGATGATCTGCGGGCCGACCTCGGTCACCTCGTAGTGCGTGGTCGTGTGGTGGATCTCGCGGACGGGGTCGTCGTGCTGGGAGCGCTGGCTCCCGCCGCCACCCCCGCCACCGCCACCGCCGCCGCCCCCCGCCCCCGCCGCCTCCGCCACTGCCTCCGCCGCCGTCCCCGTCGGGGCGGAGCACGCCGGAGTCCGACATCTGGAGCTGCGCGTCGCGCACGTCCTGGCCGGTCAGGCCCTGGAGGCCGGCCTCCTCGATGGTGCGGTGCGGGTTCAGCTCGAACTGCTGCAGCTTGCCCTCGTCGCCCATCAGGTCGAGGAGGAATTCGATCACTTGGGACATGGCGAGCACGGCGGTCCACCTCCGGGTCGGCCACCGGCCCCGTCCGCGACGCGCGCGGGCGGGGCCGGTGGGGAGTGCGTCAGCTGATGAAGTTGGTCAGGTCCAGGTCGGCGTCGGCGTCGGCGTCCTGGTCGGAGTCGTTGTCCTGGTCCGAGTCCTGGTCGTTGTCCTGGTCCGAGTCGAGGACCTGGGTGGCGTCGGCGTCCACGTCGACGTCGGAGTCGGCGTCGCCGCCGCGCCCGCCGGAGGCGTCGGCGTTGCCGCCGAAGCCGCCGTCGCCGCCCGTGCCGGTGCCGTTGGCGTCGCCGGTGTCACCGAAGTTGATGTTGACGCCGTCGGCGTTGTTGCCGCCGCCCTGGGCGATGCCGCCCGAGCTGCCGCCGATCCCGAGGCCGGAACCGCCGCTGGCGTCGCCGCCGACGGCCAGGCCGCCGTCGCCGCCGTTGCCGCCCTCGGTGCTGGTGGCCGTGGTGACGTCCTGGTCCTGGTCGCCGACCTGCGTCGTCTCCTGGTCGGAGACCTGAGCGCTCTCGTTCTGCTGGTCGGAGTCCTGGAGGAGGTTCTGGTCGAGGTCGAGGTCCTCGTTGAGGTTGGCGATGAAGCTCTCGACGTTGAACGAGCCGGTCATGGTGTTCTCCTGCGTGTCGGGTCGGCGCCGGGTCGCGCCCACCGGCGCTGCTTGCCGGTTGCCGAGAACCATGGGCTCCGGGGGCACCCCCGCGGATCCGGGCGACCCCCGGTCCGCCGCGGCCGCCGTACCGGGATCCCGGGCCGGTACCGGCGGGCGGTAGGGGATCCGCCCGGTACTTCCGGCCCGCGGGCATCCGCCGCGGTGATGCTGACGTCCTGCTCCTCACGGCGCCCCGTACCCCGACGGGCCCCGGCGAGCGGTCACGGAGGAGAAGCGATGTACCAGCTGGGTGTGGACCTGGGCACGACGTGGTCGGCGGCCGCCGTCTGCCGCGACGGCGCCCGCACGGCCGAGCCCGTGCCGCTCGGCGAGCACGGGCACGCCGTCGCCTCCGCGGTGTTCGCGGGCGCCGACGGCTCGTTCCTGCTCGGTGAGGCCGCCGAGCGCCGCGCGCTGTCGGACCCCGACCGCGTCGTGCGCGAGTTCAAGCGCCGCATCGGCGACCCGACGCCCGTCCTCGTCGGCCGCGAGCCCGTGCCGGCGGAGGTGCTGGCGGCGCGGTTCGTCGCTGCGCTGGTCCGGCAGGTGTCGCAGCGCGAGGGCGGCCCGCCGTCGCGGATCGCGGTGACGCACCCGGCCGGCTGGGGTCCGCACAAGACCGCCGCGCTGCGGGCCGCGCTGGCCGCGCAGGGCGTCGGGCCGCTGGTGCTGCTCTCCGAGCCGCAGGCCGCCGCCGTCGGGTACGCGAGCGCCGAGCGCGTCGAGGCCGGGTCGGTCGTCGCCGTCTACGACCTGGGCGGCGGCACCTTCGACGCCGCCGTGGTGCGCAAGGACCCGCGGGGCGGGTTCGCGCTGCTCGGGACGCCGGAGGGGATCGAGCGGCTCGGCGGCGTCGACTTCGACGAGGCCGTGTTCGCCCACGTCCGCGACGCGATCGGACCCGCCTGGGCGGAGCTGGACGGCACCGACCCCGCGGTCCTGGAGGCCGTCGCGCGGCTGCGGCGGGAGTGCACCGCGGCGAAGGAGGCGCTGTCGGTCGACACCGTCGTGCAGGTGCCGGTGATGCTGCCCGGGCTGCACACGCGGGTGCGGCTGGGGCGCGCCGAGTTCGAGGACATGGTCCGGCCGGCGATCGCCGAGACGGTCGACGCGCTGGCGCGGGCGCTGGCGTCCGCGGGGGTCGCGCCCGCCGACGTCGCGACGCTGCTGCTGGTCGGGGGCTCGTCGCGGATGCCGCTGGTGACCGAGCTCGTGTCCGCCGGCATCGGGCGTCCCGCATCGGCCGACGTCGACCCGAAGGGCGTCATCGCGGCCGGGGCGGCGCTCGTCGCGCGGGGGGCGTCGGCGCCCGCGGCGGAGGCGCTGGCCGCGCACGGCGCCGGGGCGATGTCCACCGACGACGGCTCGGCCGCCCGGGTGGCGGCGCTGCGGGCCGCGGCGTCGCGGGAGGGGTCGGTGCGGGACGCGGCGGCGCGGGACGCGACCGTGCGCGCCGTGCCGGTGCGGGGGGCGGCGGTCGGGAGTGCGGCCGCGGGCGGTGCTGCGGTGGGCGGTGCTGCCGCGGGCGGTGCTGCGGTGGGTGGCGCGGCCGTCGGGGGTCCGGGCCGCGGGGCCGCCGGGCCCGGGCCGGCGGGGGAGCCGCCGGTCACCCGGGCCCTGCGGCCGCCCCGGCCGGCGCGCCCGTTCGCGGAGGTCGAGGCGGCCGCGACGCGGCGCGCGATCCCGCGGCGCGTCCTCGCCGCGGCGGCGGCGAGCGTGCTGGCCGCCGGCGTGCTGGGCGGGGCGATCCTGTTCGCGAACCGCGCGGGACCGGACGCCTCCGCCGCGACGCCGGACCCGACGACGCTGAGCCGGGTCGAGCCCGCCGCCCCGACCACCACGACCGCCGCGCCGGAACCGGTCGAGCCCGAGCCCGAGCCCGAGCCGCCGGCCCCGGAGCCCGAGCCCGAGCCGGCCCCACGCACCGCCCCCCGGACCGCGGCGCCGCCCGCCCCGACCACGGCCCCGCCCACGATCGACCCGACCACAGCACCGCCCACGACGACCGACCCCACCACCGCCCCGCCGGACACCGGGGCGGCCGAGGGCTCGACGTCGGCGGCCCCGGCGGCCGTCGAGGGTGCGGTCGTGCCCGTCGTCCCGGACGCGCCCGCGGTCGATCCCGCGGACCTCGCCCCCGCCGCCGATCCGACCGGAGCGGCGTGACCCTGGCCCCGCGCCGTCGGCGGTGGAAGACTCCGGCACCGGTCGGCGCGGAGGTCGCATGCTCGAACCCGAGGAGTTCCTGGCCGGTCTGGACGACGCGGGGCGCACCGCGCTGTCCGCGCGGGGCCGGCACCGGCGCTGGCCCGCGGGCGCCACGCTGTTCCTGG
Organism: Pseudonocardia broussonetiae; assembly: GCF_013155125.1. NCBI lineage: Bacteria > Bacillati > Actinomycetota > Actinomycetes > Pseudonocardiales > Pseudonocardiaceae > Pseudonocardia > Pseudonocardia broussonetiae. The sequence goes on from NZ_CP053564.1 coordinate 3,181,127, forward strand.
AGGGCGACCGGTCGAGCACCGTGGTGGTCGTCGTCAGCGGCCGCGTGAAGGTCTTCTCGATCACCGAGCAGGGCGAGGAGGTGCTGCTCGCGGTGCGCGGGCCCGGCGCCCTGCTGGGCGAGCTGTCGGCGATCGACGGCACCGAGCGCGGCGCGTCGGTGGCCGCGCTGGAGCCGGTGGTGGCGCTCGTCGTGCCGGTGCCGGACTTCGTCGCCTTCCTCTCCAGCGAGCCGGGCGCGGCGATGGCGCTGCTGCGGCTGGTCACCTCCCGCCTGCGCGACGCCGACCGCAAGCGCGTCGAGTTCGGCGCCTTCGACATCGCCGCGCGCGTCGCCGGGCGCCTCGTCGAGCTCGCCGACCGGTTCGGCGAGCCCGTGCCCGACGGCGTCCGCATCCCGGTGCCGCTCTCGCAGGACGAGCTCGCCGGGTGGGTCGGGGCGTCGCGGGAGGCCGTGGCGAAGGCGCTGCGGGTGCTGCGCGACCGCGGCCTGCTCACCACCGGACGCCGGACGATGACCGTGCTCGACCTCGACGGCCTGCGCCGGAGGGCCCGTGGCTGACACCCGGGGCGTGCCCGCGCGCGTCGTGGTCTGGGCGTTCCACCTCGCGCTGCCGCTGGCCGGGCTGTGGCTGCTGCTCGCCGTGCCCGCCGCCGACGTGCGCCTGGAGCACCACCCGACGCACTTCTGGCTGATCGCGCTCGCCGCCGCGCTCAACGTCGGCCTGTCGGTGCTGGTCGCGCGCGCCGCCCGCCGCCACGACGACGCCCGCCTGCTGCTGGTCGGGCTCGGGTTCCTGGCCGCCGCGCTGTTCCTCGGGCTGCACGCGCTGGCCACGCCCGGGGTGCTGCTCGGGAGCCGCAACGGCGGGTTCGCGCTCGCCACGCCGGTCGGGCTGGCGCTGGCGGCGCTGTGCACCGCCGCGTCGGTCGTCGACCTGCCGTCGGCGACGGTCCTGCGCCTGGCCCCGTGGCTGCGCCGCGGGCTGCTCGCGATCGCCGCCCTGTGGGGCGTGGTGTCGCTCGCCGGGCTGCCGCCGCTGGCCGACCCGGCGCTGGCGGAGCGGCTCTCCGGCCCGCTCGTCGTCGTCGCGGGGATCTCGGTGGTGCTCTACGGCGTCGTCACCGTCCGCTACTACCAGCTCTACCGCCGCCGCCGCTCGGTGATGCTGCTGTCGATCCTCACGGCCAACGTGCTGCTGGCCGAGGCCATGGTCGCCGTGGTGCTGGGGCCGAGCTGGCACCTGACGTGGTGGCTGTGGCACGTGCTGATGGCGCTGGCGTTCGGCTACATCGGCTACAGCGCGTACGCGGGGTACCAGGCCGAGGGCGCCACCACCGGGCTGTTCGACGGGGTGCGCACCGAGGAGACGGTGCAGGCCGTGCGCGCGGAGTACGGGGCCGCGCTGGAGGCGCTGGTGTCGGCGGTGCGCCGGCAGGAGGCGGGGGAGATCTCCGCCGACGAGATGGGGCTGATCACCGCGGGGATGGCGTCGCGGTTCGGGCTGACCGAGGGCCAGACCGCGGTGCTCGGGCGGGCCGCGTCGGCGCTGCGGGGGGAGCGCGAGCAGATCGGGCGCCTGGGCGTGCTGGTGGCGATCGGGCACGAGTCGCGCGTCCGGCTCGCCGAGGACGACCTCCTGCGCCGCGCCGTCACCCGCGTCGCCGACGGCTTCGACGGCCACGCCGTCCGCATCGGCCTGCTCGAGGACGGCGACCTGCGCTGGCCCGGCGCCCTGAGCACCGACCCCACGTGGACCGCGCCCGTCGCGCTGCCCGAGGGGCTCGACCCCGTCGAGACCGGCGACGACGTGCTCGCCTGCCCGCTGACCGTCAAGGACCTCCCCGCCGGCGTGCTCCTCGTCCGGCGCCCCGGCGGGTTCGGCGACCGCGACCGCTCCCTGCTCGCGTCCCTGGCCAGCCAGCTCTCGATGGGCATGGAGAACGCACGGCTCTACCACCAGCTCGACGGGCTGTTCCGCGCGTACATGTCGCCCGACGTCGCCACGGCGCTGCTCGCCGACCCCGCGCAGGCCGCGCTCGGCGGCGCGGTCGTCGACGTCACGGCGGTGTTCGCCGACCTCCGCGGCTTCACGACGTTCTCCGAGCGGTCGAGCCCGGAGGAGATCGTCGTGCTGCTCAACCGCTACTTCGAGGTGGCGACGGCGGCCGTGCTGGCCGAGGGCGGCACGGTCGTGCAGTTCGTCGGCGACGCGATGATGGCGCTGTTCGGCGCGCCCGCCCGCCAGCCCGACCACGCCGTGCGGGCCGTCCGCGCCGCGCTCGCCCTGCAGGAGGGCATCGCCGCGATCGCCGACGACGACGGCCCCACGTTCCGCGTCGGGGTCAACACCGGGCCCGCGCTCGTCGGCAACATCGGCAGCACCGCGCTGCGCAACTTCAACGCGATGGGCGACGCCGTGAACGTCGCCGCGCGGCTGGAGTCGGTCGCCGAGCCGGGGCAGGTCGTGATCGGGGAGGCCACGCGGGCGCTGCTGCCCGCGGACACGGACGTCGAGGCGCTGGGGGAGCTCGCGGTCAAGGGCCGCCGCGGGCCCGTCACGGCGTTCCGCCTGAAGGCCCTGCCCGCCTAGGTATCGCAGGCTCCCCGCTCCGCTCTGTGTCTGCGTACCGGTTCGCACCGGTCGTCGTGCCTGCTGCGGCGGGCGCCGGGGCGGGACCGTGTGCGGGCACCGTCCGACGCACCCGAGGGGACCCCCGATGACCAGGTACGCACCACTGCTGACGCTCGGGGCGGTCGCCGCGCTCGGCGGCGCGCTGCTGGCCGTCGACGTGCTCAGCGATCCGGGGCAGGCGCCGCCGCCCGCCCCCGCGGCCGCCGCGGCACCGGCCGCCGCACCCGCCGCCGAGCCCGTCGCCGTCGTGCCCGACCCGCCCGCCGTCGCCGAGTCCGTGTGGGCCGGGCGGTCGTCGGGGAACGAGGTGACGGTCGCGATCGCCGTCAAGGACGGCCGGGCCGTCGCCTACGTGTGCGACGGCGAGCAGGTCGAGGCCTGGCTGGAGGGCACCCTCACCGGCTCCGCGCTGGCGCTGGAGGGCGCCGACGGCGCGGTGCTCACCGGCACCGTCGACGCGACCGCGGCGCTGGGCTCGGTGACCGCCGGGGGCGGGACGTGGCCGTTCGCGGCGAAGGTCGTGCAGGCGCCGGACGGTCTCTACGACGGCCGCGCCAACGTCGACGGCGTCGCCACCCGCATCGGCTGGATCTCCGTCGACGGCACGGTGACCGGCGGTGCGCGGGCCGCGGGCGAGGTCGTCGACGCTCCGGCGCTCGACCCGTCCGCGCCGGACGCGGTCGTGCTGGACGGCGCGCCCGTCACCGTCACCGTGGTGGACGGCGCGTCCGAGGGGGTCGTGCGATGAGCTCGCCGTACACCGACCCCGGGACGCAGCCGGGCCCGGCGGTGCCCCCTCCCGCGCCGGCTCCCGCACCGGCCCCGCGGGCCGGCTGGCTCGTCGCCGCCGGGATCGGGGCGCTCGTCGCCGTCGGTCTCGGCGTCTACGGGCGGATCCACGAGCCGACGTTCTTCGCGGTCAACCTCGGCGGCTTCTCCAGCGGCACGGCGGCGAAGGCGTGGCTGGCGACCGCCGCCTTCGCGCTGGCCCTGGTGCAGCTGCTCTCGGCCCTGCTGATGTACGGGCGCTTCCCGCGGGTCACCGCCCCGTCCTGGACCGGCACGGTGCACCGCTGGTCGGGCCGCCTCGCCGTGCTGCTGACGGTGCCGGTCGCGGTCCACTGCCTCTACGCGCTCGGCTTCCAGTCCGGCGAGCCGCGGGTGCTCGTGCACTCGCTGTTCGGCTGCTTCTTCTACGGCGTGTTCGTGGCCAAGATGCTGCTGCTGCAGCGGTCCGGCACGCCGAAGTGGGCCCTGCCGGTGTTCGGCGGGGCCGTGTTCACCGCGCTCGTCGCCCTCTGGCTGACGTCCTCGGTCTGGTTCTTCACCACCTCCGGCCTGAGCTTCTAGGAGTCGACGATGAGCACCCCGCTTCCCCTGCCGATCGCCGCCGTGGGCCGTCGCGCCCTCCTGTGCGGGGCGGCCTGCGCCGCGCTCGCCGGGTGCGCCGGCTACGGCCCCGGGCGGGCCGCGGCCGCCGCCCCGGCCCCCACCGGGGCCGCGCTCGCGGCCGTCGCGGACGTCCCCGTCGGCGGCGGCATCATCCTGGCGGCGCAGGACGTCGTCCTGACCCAGCCCGAGGCCGGCACCATCCGCGCCTTCTCCGCCACCTGCACCCACCAGGGCTGCGTGGTCGCCGACGTCACCGACGGCACGATCCACTGCACCTGCCACGGCAGCAGCTTCGCCCTCGACGGCACGGTGACCGGCGGCCCGGCCCCCTCCCCGCTGCCGGAGAAGGCGGTCGCGGTGGTGGACGGGACGATCACGCTGGCCTGACCCGGCCCACCCGCCTACCGCAGCCCGTCCCGCTGCGCGGCGACGAACTCGGGCTCCACCGGGTCGCCGTGCCCCGGCACCACCACCCGCGGCCCCAGGGCGAGCAGGGCGTCGAGGGTGGCGGGCCACTCCGCCACCACCGAGTCCGGCCCGACCGACGGCGGGGCGCCCTGCTCGACGAGGTCGCCCGCGAACACCACGTCGTCGACGTGCACCACCAGGTCGTGGTCGGTGTGGCCGCGGCCGGGGTGCAGGAGCGCGACCGTCCGCCCGCCGAGGTCGAGCACCGCGGGGGCGGCGCGGTCGGGCAGCGGGTGGTCGGGCAGCGGGTGGTCGGGCAGCGGGTGGTCGGGCAGCGGGGGATCGGTGCCGGCGAGCGCGGCGGCGGTCGCCGCGTCGCCGCGCTCGCGGTAGTACGCCGACCACTCCGCCCGCTGCGCCGCGGCCGTCGCGAGGACCGCCTCCCGGCAGGCGGGGTGGGCGTGCACCGGGCACGGCAGGAACGCGGCGGTGCCGAAGCAGTGGTCGAAGTGCGCGTGGGTGATCGCGACGACCAGCGGCAGCACCGTCACCGCCCGCACCGCCGCCGCCCACTCCGCGCCCTGCCGGACGTCGCCGCGCGTGTCGACGACCAGGGCCCGCTCGGCGCCGACCACCAGCCCCACCGTGAGGTCGAGCTCGGCGTAGCGCCGGGCCAGCACCCCGTCGCCGACCTCGATCCACCGCCCGCTCACGCGAGGAACCCGTCGACGCGCCGCGGGGCGGTACCGCTCGCGTCGAGCTCCGCGGCCAGGTCGACGTCGGCGCCGAACCCGTCGGCCTCCAGCTCCAGCCCGGAGGCCAGCCGCCCCAGCACCCCGCGCAGGCCGCGGGCGCGCGCCGCGAGGAACAGGTCGACGGCGGCGTCGGCCTCGGGGGAGCGGTCGTCGAGCGCCGCCGCGATCGCCCCGGCGCCCAGCGCGTCCTCGACGGCGACGCGCATCGCGCCGTCCGGCCACCGCTCGCCCGCGGGCACGAGGCCGACCGGCCCGTCGACCTCCCGCAGCGCCGCGGCCACGGCGGAGGCGTTGCGCAGGCACCCCGCGAACAGCGCGACGCCCGGCCCGACGGCCGCGCACAGCGTCGCGCCGTTGGGCGAGGCGAGCGCCAGCCGGGTGCCGGGCGCCAGCCCGACCAGCGACGACGGCCGCAGCGACGGGCCGGGCCCGCGCCGGTCGGCCGCGGGCTCGGCCCCCGCCGCCCGCGCGGCCGCCTCGTCGACCGCCCCCGCGCTCGACCCCCGCTGCGGCAGCACCGACGCCCCGCGCCCGACGGCGACGTCGACGGCCGTGCAGAACGACAGCACGTCGACCACGACGACGGCCGCGCACTCCGCCGCGAGCAGCGCGGCACCCTCGACGCCCCACTCCAGACGGACGCGGTGGGCCTGCTGGCGGTGCTCGGGGCGGACGCTCACCCGGCGACGGTAGCCACCGGCTCGGCGAACTGGGTGCGATGCAGCTCGGCGTAGCGACCCCCGCGGGCCAGCAGCTCGACGTGCGTGCCCCGCTCCACCACCCGCCCGGCCTCCAGGACGAGGATCTGGTCGGCCGCGCGGATCGTCGACAGGCGGTGCGCGATGACCAGCGCGGTGCGGCCCTCCAGCGCCTCGGCCAGCGCCTCCTGCACCGCGGCCTCGGAGGTGGAGTCGAGGTGGGCGGTGGCCTCGTCGAGCACCACCACCCGGGGCGAGACCAGCAGCAGGCGCGCGATCGTGAGCCGCTGGCGCTCCCCGCCCGACAGCCGGTAGCCGCGCTCGCCGACCACCGTGTCGAGACCGTCGGGCAGCGAGGCGATGAGGTCGGCCAGCCGTGCCCGGCGCAGCGCCGACCAGATCTCGTCCTCGCTCGCGCCGGGACGGGCCAGCAGCAGGTTCGACCGGATCGACTCGTGGAACAGGTGCCCGTCCTGCGTGACCAGTCCGATCGCGGCGCGCAGCGCGTCGAACGAGAGGTCGCGCACGTCGACCCCGCCGACCCGCACCGCGCCCGAGTCGACGTCGTAGAGCCGGGGGAGCAGCTGCGCGATCGTCGACTTGCCGGCCCCCGACGAGCCCACCAGCGCGATCATCTGCCCGGCCGGCGCGTGGAACGACACCTCGTGCAGCACCTCCTCGCCGCCGCGCGCGTCGAGCTGGGCCACCTCCTCCAGCGACGCCAGCGACACCTTGTCGGCCGAGGGGTAGCCGAAGCGCACCGCGTCGAACTCCACCGACAGCGGCCCGTCGGGCAGCGGCGCTGGATCGGCGGGCTCGGCGATGAGCGGCGGCAGGTCGAGGATCTCGAAGACCCGCTCGAAGCTGACCAGCGCCGTCATGACGTCGAGCCGGGCCCCGGCCAGTGCCGTGAGCGGGGCGTACAGGCCGGTGATCAGCAGCGACAGCGCGACGACGTCGCCGGTGGCCATGCCGCCGGTGAGTGCCAGGTAGCCGCCGAGGCCGTAGACCAGCGCGAGAGCGAGCGCCGAGACCAGCGTCAGCGCCGTGACGAAGACCCACTGGACCATCGCCGTGCGGACGCCGATGTCGCGCACCCGCGCCGCCCGCGCCACGAACTCCGCCGTCTCCTCCGACGGCCGCCCGAACAGCTTGACGAGCGTGGCCCCGGGCGCGGAGAACCGCTCCGTCATCTGCGTGCCCATCCGTGCGTCGTGCTCGGCGGCCTCGCGCTGCAGCGCCGCGAGGCGCCGCCCCACCCGCCGCGCGGGGATCACGAACACCGGCAGCAGCACCAGCGCGAGCAGCGTGACCTGCCACGACAGCGTCAGCATCACCCCGAGCGTGAGCGCGAGCGTGACGACGTTGCCCGCGACCCCGGACAGCGTGTCGCTGAACGCCCGCTGCGCGCCGATGACGTCGTTGTTGAGCCGGCTGACCAGCGCACCGGTGCGGGTGCGCGTGAAGAACGCGACGGGCTGGCGCTGGACGTGGTCGAACACCGCGGCCCGCAGGTCGAGGATCAGCCCCTCGCCCAGCGTGGACGACAGCCACCGCTGCACCACCCCGAGCCCGGCGACGGCCACCGCGATGACCGCGATCAGCCCAGCGAGCCCGACGACCGCACTCGCCGGACCCCCGCCGACGATCGCGTCGACGACCCGCCCGGCCAGCACCGGCGTGGCCACCCCCAGCGCGGCGCCCACGACGCTGAGCACGAGGAACAGCGCGAGCCGGCGCCGGTGCGGCCGCGCGAACCCCGCGATCCGCCGCAGCGTGGCCCGCGAGAACGCGCGGCGCTCGTCGTGCGCGTGCGCGGCCTGGTACATCGAGGTCCAGGCCACCATCTCCATGCTCATCGTGCCGCTCCCCGTCCGTCGTCGCGCCAGTGTGGCGGGAACCACCGACAGTTCCGGCGCCGACGCTAGGAGTTGAACCGCGGTGCAGGTCAATCCCATCCGTCGCGGGTGGCCGATCTCTGAGAACCTGTCGCCGTGACGACGACGGACGGGACCAACCGCGGGCGCGGCACCGCGATCGGTGACGGGGTGAGCTGGGCGGCCCGGTGGAGCCTGCGGCTGCTGCTCGTCGCGGCGGGCTCGGTGCTGCTGTGGCTGCTGATCGGGGCGCTGTGGTCGGTGGTGCTGCCGACGCTGCTCGCCGTGATCCTGGCGACGGTGCTGTGGCCGCCCACGGCCTTCCTGCGCCGGCACAGGTTCCCGCCCGCGGTCGCCGCCGGCACGGTCCTGCTGGGCGGGATCATCGTGCTCGCCGGGCTGGTCACGCTGATCGGCACGTCGGTCTCGGGCAGCATCGGCCAGATCGCCGCCAGCGCCACCAGCGGCATCCAGGCCATCCAGCAGTGGCTGTCGGGGCCCCCGCTCAACCTCGCCCAGAGCCAGCTCGACGAGTACGTCCGGCAGGCCACGGCGCAGCTGCAGCAGAGCGTGTCGACGATCGCCACGAGCGTCGTGACCGGTGCCGGCAGCGTCGCGTCCGGCGTCGTCACGGCCCTGCTGACGCTGGTGCTCGCGTTCCTGTTCGTCAAGGACGGGCCGCGCTTCCTGCCCTGGGTCCGGACCGTCGCGGGCGACGGCGCGGGGGGCCACATCGCCGAGGTGCTGCGCCGGATCTGGAAGACGGTCGGCGACTTCATCCGCACGCAGGCGATCGTCGCCTTCGCCGACGCGGTCCTCATCGGTGCCGGGCTGCTGGTCCTCGGCGTCCCGCTCGCTCTGCCGCTGGCCGTGCTCACCTTCCTCGGTGGGTTCGTCCCGATCGTCGGGGCGATCGTCGCGGGTGTGCTGGGCGTGCTGGTCGCGCTGGTCAGCAACGGCTTCACGACCGCGCTGATCGTTCTGGCGATCATCGTCGCGGTGCAGCAGATCGAGGGCAACGTCCTGCAGCCGATCCTGCAGTCGCGCAGCCTCGGCCTGCACTCGGCCGTGGTCCTGCTCGCGGTCACCGGCGGCAGCACGCTCTACGGCATCGCCGGTGCGTTCCTCGCGGTCCCGGCGGCGGCGGCCGGGGCGGTCGTCATCCGGTACATGGGGGAGCGGATCGACGAGCGCGCGGGCGTCGCCGGCACGGAGGCCGCCTCGATGCCCGACCCGGGCCCGGCCACCTACACCGACGGCCCGACGCCGCCGGAGGACGAGCGGGCGGCCGCTGCGAGGGACGGCGAGGTCGAGCCGGAACCGGTCGTCGAGAAGCGGGAATGATCACCGCTAGGCTGCCCGGCGTCGCCACCCGAGGGGGTGGCCCCTCGAGAAGGCGGCCCTCATGAGCCCTGTGGACGAGATCCTGGCGCAGATCCCGATGGGCCTGCTGGCCGATCGGCTCGGCGTCGACGAGACGACGGCCGAGCAGGCCACGCGCCAGGCGCTGCCCGCACTGCTCGGCGGGATCCAGGCCAACACCGACGACCCCGGCGGCGCGTCGTCGTTCGCGAGCGCGGTGCAGCAGCACGACTCCGGGCTGGTCGACGGCGGCGTCGACCTCGGGCAGGTCGACACCGTGCAGGGCGACAAGATCGTCGGGCACGTGTTCGGCGCCAACCGCGGTCAGGTCGTGCAGCAGCTGGGCAGCACGGGGCCGCTCGGCGGGCAGGTGGGCCAGGAGCTGATCGCGAAGCTGCTGCCGATCCTCGCGCCGATCGTCATGTCGTGGATCGCGTCGAAGCTCACGGGCGGCGCGGCGGCGGCCCCGGCCCCCACCCCCGCGCCCGCCCCGCAGGCCCCCGCGGGCGGCGGCGGCATCGGTGACGTGCTGGGCGGCATCCTCGGCGGTGTGCTCGCCGGCGGCGGTTCCGGCAGCGCCCCGAACATCGGCGACCTGCTCGGCGGGCTGCTGGGCGGCGGCCGCAAGTAGCCCGCCGCCTTTGCTCTGAGCACCGATACGCACCACCGAAGGCGGTGCGTATCGGTGTCCAGAGCAAAGGGAGCTACACCACCACCCTCATCGGCCGCCCCCGGTCGTCGACCTCCGCGCCCAGCACCTCCGCCGCCCCGTCCGCGTACCGCCGCGCCGACCACGCCGCAGCCAGCGCGTCGAGCACGTCGTCCAGCCGCGCCCCGGCGGGCAGGTCGGCCAGGGCGGCGGGCGCGTCGAGCCAGCGGTGCAGCGCCGCCACGCGCTGCCCCGCGCCGCGCGCCGACTTCTTCGGCGCGAACGCCACATCGGGCGCGATCCGGCGCAGCGCGAGCTCCGGGTGCACCTCGACGACGTGCGCGGGCCGGTCGGGCAGCGCGTCCCAGTCGAGGATCTTCGGGCCGATGTGGAAGCTCTGCAGGCTGATCGCGCGGCCGGTCAGCTCCCGGGCGACCACGCAGGCCGCGGCGTGGGTCGGCGCCTGCAGCACCGCGCGCGGCGGCGCCGGGAACACCGACGACCGCGCCCGGCCCAGCGCCCGCGCCGTCGCGACGTCGCACGCGCGGGGCTCCGGCCCGGCGGTCAGCCCCAGCGGGATGTCGACGCCCACCGCCGCGCATCCGGCGGTCGCGACGAGCACCGCGGCGGCGTCCGCGCACACCGCCCAGCCGACGCGCCCGTCCTCGACCCGGGCCACGACCCAGCCGCCGGGAACCCCGTCCACCCCGGCCACCGCGCTCATGGGGCACGATTGTGCCCGTGCGCGTCTACCTGGGTTCCGACCACGCCGGCTTCGAGCTCAAGGCGAAGCTGGTGGAGCACCTGACCACCCTGGGCCTGGAGCCGATCGACGTCGGCCCGGCCACCTACGACCCCGACGACGACTACCCGCCCTACTGCGTCGAGACGGCGCTGCGCACGGTCGAGGACGGCGAGAGCCTCGGCGTCGTCATCGGCGGCTCCGGCAACGGCGAGCAGATCGCGGCCAACAAGGTCCCCGGCTGCCGCGCCGCGCTGGCCTACAACGACGAGACCGCGAAGCTCGCCCGCGAGCACAACGACGCGCAGGTCGTCGCGATCGGGGCGCGGATGCACATCCTCGAGGAGGCGCTGGCGATCGTCGAGACGTTCCTGACCACGCCGTTCTCCGAGAACCCGCGCCACGCGCGGCGCATCGAGATGCTCGCCGAGTACGAGAGATCGGGCGAGGCCCCCGCCCTGCCGCATGCCTGAGGGACACACGCTCCACCGCCTCGCCCGCACCCACCGGCGCCGCTTCGTGGGGAAGCCGGTGGAGGTCTCCAGCCCGCAGGGCCGGTTCGCGACCAGCGCCGAGATCGTCGACGGGCGGATGCTGGAGCGCACCGAGGCCCACGGCAAGCACCTGTTCCACCACTACGGCCCCGACCTCGTCGTGCACGTCCACCTCGGGCTCTACGGCACGTTCAGCGACGTGCGGACGCCCGTCGACCCGCCGCGCGGGCTCGTGCGGATGCGCATGGTCGGGCCGACGCACTACGCCGACCTGCGCGGCCCCACGGCCTGCGAGCTGATCACCGACGCCGAGGTCGACGCGATCCACGACCGCCTGGGCGCCGACCCGCTGCGCCCCGACGCCGACCCCGACCGCGCCTGGGCCCGCATCTCCCGCTCCCGCGCGCCGCTGGCCACGCTGCTCATGGACCAGACGGTCATCGCCGGCGTCGGCAACGTCTACCGGGCCGAGGCGCTGTTCCGGCTCGGCCTCGACCCCCAGCTGCCGGGGAAGGCGCTCGACCGTCCCACCTGGGACGCGCTGTGGGCCGACCTCGTCGAGATGCTCCGCGACGGCGTGAAGCGCGGCAAGATCGAGACGCTGCGGCCCGAGGACGACCCCCGCATGCTCGACGCCCCCGACCGCGGCGCGCTGTGCGCCCGCAAGGTCTACGCCTACCGCCGCACCGGGCGGCCCTGCCTGGTCTGCGGCACGCCGATCGCCCACGAGCGCCACCTCGCCCGCAACCTGTTCTGGTGCCCGACCTGCCAGCCCGCGGCCTGAGCCCCCGGCCCCGGTGAGGTGGGTCCGCGTCGTCCGGGCACGGACGACGCGGACCCGGCCGGTGGCGGGAGGGGGGCCGCCACCGGCGCCGTGGCGCGGGAAGCCCGCGCCACAGCGGGAGAGTCGGTGCCGATGATCGTTCCGTTACGCACGCGCAGTGACGGAGGCGCGAATGACAGGGGTGTCATTTACCATCGGGGGCATGGACGCACTGACGAGCACGACGGTCTGGTGGGCCTGCACCGACTGCGGGATCGACGTGGAGCTGGCCGGGGTCGACGGCGGGGTCGCCGTGCCCTGCCCCGACTGCACGGGAGACATGACCGAGCAGTGGCGCTGGGACGCCGCGGCCTGACCTGGCCGCTACACCGCTACTGCGGGTGAGGGACCGCCGGCGAGCTCGGCCAGCCGGCGGATGGAGCAGGGGTGGCGCTCGCGGTGCGCGCTGTGGCCGCGGCACCACCCGTCGGGATCAGCGGAGTGCTCGACGAGCAGCTGCGCGACGAGGTCCGGCGACGCCGCGAGCTCGTCGGCGCACTCCGTGAACAGGTCCTTCGGCATACCGACTCCCCGAGTTGCACCCGACTCCAGTCCACCTCGTCCGCGCGGGACGGGGCTTCCGGTTCGGGTCGCGCGCCGGGTTCCACCGATGTGCGCAGCGCCGCGCACCGGCGACCACCCGGGCGGCGGCAGGGCCGCTCCCCGGACGGGTCAGCAGTGCTCCGTCAGGACGCGGACGGGGCGGGCGCCGGCCACGGCTGCCCGGGGGCGAGGTGGGTCGGCAGGCCGAACTCGGGGAACAGCTTCGCGTCGATGAAGCTGTGCTGCGCGGCGATCCGGTCGCCCCGGAACTCCAGCAGCTGGATGCCCCACGGGGCGTGGCCGCCCTGCCCGTCGGGGCGGTAGGAGCCGAAGCCGTGCAGGCCGTTGCCCGTGACGGGGAGCAACCGGGAGCCGCGGCAGCCGCTGCCCGGACCGACGAACCACTCCGCCAGCTGGTCGCGCCCCTGCAGCCACAGCTCGTAGGGCGGCATGGACAGGACGGCGTCCTCGTGGAGCAGCGAGACCAGCGCCGGGATGTCGTAGCTCTCGAACGCCGTGAGGTAGCGGGTGAGCAGCACCTGCTGGTCGGCGGTGACGGGCTCGGTCTGCGCGACGTCGCGCGCGGCCAGCGTGGCGCGGGCCCGCTGCAGCGCGCTGTTGACCGACGCCACGGACGTCTCCAGCAGCTCCGCCACCTCGCTGGCCTGCCAGGCGAGGACCTCGCGCAGGATGAGCACCGACCGCTGGCGGGCGGGCAGGTGCTGCAGCGCCGCGACGAACGCGAGCTTGATGCTCTCCCGCGCCGCCGTGAGCTCGGCGGGGTCGGCCGTGGTGGGCAGCACGCGCTCGTCGGGCACCGGCCCCACCCACTCGTACTCCGAGCGGGTGCTCCGCGTGAACTCCTCCACCAGCGACGACGGCCCCAGGTCGACCGGCCGCGCCCGCCGCTTGCTGCTGCGCAGCATGTCGAGGCAGACGTTCGTGGCGATGCGGTAGAGCCACGACCGCACCGCCGAGCGCCCCTCGAAGCCGTCGGCCTTGCGCCACGCCCGCACGAGCGTCTCCTGGACGGCGTCGTCGGCCTCGAAGGAGGAGCCCAGCATCCGGTAGCAGTAGCCGGTGAGCTCGCGCCGGTACTGCTCCATCTCCTCGGGACGGACGTCGCCGCGATCCGTGGTGGTCGTCACGCGGGCGACCCTACAACCGGGCTCCGACAGTACGGCCGTCATATCCGGAGCCGCCTCAGGCCGGGACGGCGTCGGCGGCGCGGCGCAGCTCGGCGATGTCGATGCGGCCCATGCGCAGCATCGCCTGCACGGCGCGCTCCGCCCGCTCGCGGTCGGGGTCCTCGACCAGCTCGTGCAGCTCCACCGGGTCGACCTGCCAGGACACCCCGAACCTGTCGGTCACCCAGCCGCACGGGCCCTCCTGGCCGCCGTCGGACAGCGCGTCCCAGTAGTGGTCGGCCTCCTCCTGCCCCGAGCAGCGGATCTGGAACGAGATCGCCTCGCTGAAGCGGAACTGGTCGCCGCCGTTGAGGCCGATGTAGGGCTGCCCGTCGAGCGTGAACTCGACGGTCATCACGCCGCCCTCGGGGCCGGGCGTGTCCGGGCCGTACCGGGTGACGGTGCCGACCGCCGAGTTCGGGAACACCGAGACGTAGAACGCCGCGGCCTGCTCGGCGACGCCGTGGTCGAACCACAGGCAGGGGACGGTGGTGGGCATCGGACTCCTCCATCTCGCGGTCGTGCTGCGTGGGTGCGTACGGAGGATGGACGACGGCGCGGCCCCGGAATCATCGGTCGGCCGGGCGCCTTCCTCAGGAGCGGTGCACGTGGATGTCGCCGCCGGAGGTGCGGGCGCGCACCTCGACCGTGTCCTCCCCGGTGGCGGGGCCGTCGGTCGCGTCGAGGCCGTTGTGCACCTCGCCCTCGGCGGAGTCGAGGTCGAGCCAGGCGGCGGTGCCGCGGCGGATGCCGATGTCGAGCTCGCCGTAGGCGGTGGTCAGGGAGACCGTGCCGCGCACCACCTCGCCGATGCGGACGCCGCCGTGCGCGGTCCGGGCGTCGACGTCGCCCAGGGCGCGCTCCACGTCGATCTCCCCGTCGACGCCCACGAGCCGCAGCGCGCCGGTGACCTGGCCGACGGTGATCTCGCCGTCGGTGTTCCGGATGGTGGCGGCGCCCTCGACGGAGCCGACGCGGATGTCGCCGTCCCGTCCGGTGATCTCCGTGGTGCCGGTGGCGCGGTCGACGTCGATGCCGCCGCTCGACGCGGTGAGGTGCAGCGCCCCCGCCTCCTCCAGCTCGATCTCGCCGTCGGTGGTGCGCAGCCGGCAGTCCCCGAGGCGACCGGTGGCGCTCAGCCCGCCGCCGACGGTGCCGCGCAGCCCGGACCCGGCGGGGAGGTCGATCGTGACCTCGACGGAGCCGGTGCGGAACAGGTCGCGCAGCCCGCGGCGGCGCTGCGCGGGCACCGAGACGGTGAGGACGCCGTCGTCGAGCGTGATCCGGGCGCCCGCGGCGGACTCGGCGGCGACGGGGTCGGACGGGTCGCTCGCCCGCACATCGACCACGGTCTCGGCGCGCTCGCCCGCGGCGACCCGTACCTCCGCGGACGGGACGTCGAGCGCGACGGTGATCGGGCGGGGCGTGTCGAAGACGGGCATGGGGCGCCTCCTGGGTCTCGGCCGTGGCGGGTGGGGCTGCTAGCGGACCCAGCCGGTGTAGCGCTGGGTGCCGCGGTGCGTGCGGCGCTCGGGTTCGACGGCCGCGGCCGCGGCGCGGCCGAGCCAGGCGTTGACCGACAGGCCCTCGGCCGCGGCGGCCGCCTCGATGCGGGCCTTGAGGTTCTCGGGCAGCCGGAAGTTGATCCGGGCGGAGGCGGCGTCGTCGCCCGGTTCCACGGCCGGTGGCGCCACCGTGGCGCCAGATGGGGCCGTGACGACGAACGAGGGCTCCCGCCCGCGCAGGCGGAGGTCGACCGATCCGGGCGCCAGGTCGCGGGTGATCTCGGCCGCAGCCCCCGACAGGGCCTCGAGCAGCGTCAGGCGGACGGCGGCGTCGAGCGCGGCGGTGAGGCGCTCGGTCAGCGCCCGCGCCTCCTCGCCGCCGGCGTCGGCGACGACCGCGAGCTCGCGGCGCAGCGCGTCGACGTAGGGGGTGAGGTCCACGGCGCCATTGTGGCGCCTGAATGGCGCCATGGCAACCGGTGCTGCCGGCCCGCCACAGCGGTCCGACCCCCTCGCCGCCCCTCGCCGCCCCGCGCCGCCCCGCGTCCGGCGCGCGGATCCGGGTCCCGCGCGCCGAACCTGCTCCCGCGAGGCCCCTGGGGCGCGCGGGAGCAGGGAACGCGCGCGGGAGCTGACGTCGTGGAGCGCGGCCGCCTCGCCGTCGAGCCGCTGCCCGACGCGCTGGTGACCGTCGGCCTGTCCCTCGGCGTCCTGCCCGCGCAGCAGATCGCCCAACCCGCCCCGGCGTCCGCGGCGCGCTGCTGCTGCACGGCTGCGTCCCGCCGTCGGAGTTCGGGGGGTGGCTGCCCGGGCTCCCGGCGCAGGTCCACACGATGGAGGGCGACGAGCCGGGTGACGTCGACGTGGCCCGCGCGCTCGCCGCCGACGTCGCGGAGGTGGAGCTCCTCCTCCACCCCGGCGACGCCCACCTGTTCACCGACGCGAGCTGCCCGTGCACGACGCGGCGGCCACCGACCTGGTGGTGGAACGGGCGCTCGCGTTCCTCGCGCGGGTGGCTTGAGCCCGCGGCGCACCGGTCCCGTGCGCCGCACACCGGTTGCAGGTGGTGTGCGGAAGCAGAACCGGTGTGCGGAGGTCAGCTCACCGGCTGCACGGTGGCCTGGTGGAAGACCACGCGCCACGGACCGCCACCGCTCCGGCGCCAGAGCGAGCTGCGCAGCGCTGTGCGGTCTGCGCGGCGGGTGCGGTAGGTGAGCAGGACGACGTCGTCGGCGAGGCGGGTCGCGCACCACTCGTCGGCGACGACCGGGGGGCCGTCGTCGGAGGAGGCCATCATCGCGAGGATCGACGCCCGGTCCCACACGCGCCCGGACGCGCCGAACTCGCGGAAGTCCGGGTCGAGGAGCTCACCGGCGACCTCCGGCGCCCGCCGCACGGCAGGGTCGTGCAGCCGCCGCTCGCGAGCGATGACGTCCTGGAGGTCGGGGTCGTCGGTCACCACCGGATCGTCCCGTTCCCTGACCTGGTCGGGGTGGCGGGATTTGAACCCACGGCCCCTCGCTCCCAAAGCGAGTGCGCTACCAAGCTGCGCCACACCCCGTCGGCGCGAGTGTAAGCCGATCGCCGCACTCTCCGCCCCGCCGGTCGCTGCTCTGCGGCCGATACCGGACAGACCGGCACACAACACCCCTGAGCGGAGGAGGGGCGCTGCCGGGAACCGGCAGGGGAGGCGTCCGCTAGAGTGACGACGTCCGGTTCTACCGGGCACGCGGGCGTAGCTCAATGGTAGAGCCCTAGTCTTCCAAACTAGCTACGCGGGTTCGATTCCCGTCGCCCGCTCCACGTTCGACCAGGGCTCCCGTCCTGACCACGACGCTGCGGCCCTGCACGTGAGACGGGCCGTGCTCGGCGACTCACACAGCCTGGACTGACGCAGCCCGGTGGAGGGTTGCCATCCCACGCCGGGATGGAGATCATGCGCGCAGCCTCCACACCGGAGGTACCGCCCCGCCGGGGGAGCGTCGAGATGGACCGCGGAATCGTCGCCGTGACCGGAGCGACCGGTCGCCAGGGCAGTGCCGTTGCGCGGGCCCTGCTCGCCGACGGGTGGCGGGTGCGGGGGCTGACCCGCGACCCGGAAAGCGAGCGGGCCCGAGCGCTCGCGGTGCTCGGCGCCGAGATGGTGCCGGCCGACATGGAGGACCCCGCGGCCTTGGACCGCGCGTTCGCCGGCGTCCACGGGGTCTACAGCGTGCAGAACCCCCAGATCAGCGGCCTCGCGGGCGAGATCCGACAAGGCTGCAAGGTCGCCGAGGCTGCCGAGCGGGCCGATGTGCAGCACCTGGTGTACGCGTCCGCGGGGACGGGCGAGCGGGGCACCGGGATCGGGTCGTGGGAGTCCAAGCTCGACGTCGAGCAGCGCCTGCGCGAGCTCGAGGTGCCCGTCACGGTGCTCCGCCCGACCGCCTTCATGGAGCTGATGACCGACCCGGCGTTCTACCCCGCGGCGGGCGTCTGGCACGTCTGGCCCAGGATCGCGGGCGGCTCGTTCGAGGTCCTGTGGCTGTCCTGCCGGGACCTCGGGGTGATCGCCGCGAAGGTGTTCGCCGATCCGCAGCGCTACCTCGGAGGGGACCTGACGCTCGCCGCGGACCGCCGATCCCTCGACGAGTGCCGCCACATCTACGCCCGCGTGCACGGGCGGAACCCCCGACGCTTCCCGATGCCCGTCTGGATGCTCCAGCGGTTCTCGGCAGACACCGTCGCACTGTGGCGCTGGCTTCGAGCGACCGGTTTCGACGCGGATCTCGGCGTGGCCCGAGCCATCCATCCCGCCGCTCTCAGCGTGGAGGCCTGGCTGCACCAGCAGCGGGTGGAGCCGAACAACGCCTAGCCCCGACGCGCCGGGGATCGTGGCCACCCAGGAGGCGGCCCACCGGCGTGCGGTCGAGTGCACAGGCGCGGACCGATCGTGGCGGTTCGGCGCCGATGGTGAGGTCGCGGGGCTGATCCGGTCCTGCGGCCGCCCACCGTCGGACCTCGGCCCGTCCCCGACTTGCAGGAAAGCCACGTTCACGCAACGCCGTTGCGTGAACGTGGCTTTCCTGCAATGAGGACCGTCGACGCGGACTCACGCACGCGGGCCGGAGCCCGGCTCCGATGCGGAGTCGACGTGCTCGGACAGCACCGCGGCCACCAGCCGCGGGATCAGCCCGTCACCGAAGCGGTGCCCGAACTCGGCGTAGGACGTCAGCTCCCGCGCGACCAGTTCGCCCAGTGGGCCCGGGTACGTCCGCCGCGCACGATGGGCGGCCGCCAGACATCGAGCGCGGTCCCCGTAGTCGAGGGCGGGTGCGTCACCGGACAGCGGGGGTGGTGCCGGGAACAGTCTGATCGTCACCGCGTGCTCCTCGTCGGGCCGGCTCGGGCTCGGTCCGGGTGAGGTTAGGGCCCCGGCGTTCGCAGACCGTTCGCGTCGCGTCGCCCGTCCGCGGTGGCCGACGGGTCGACCTCCACGCCCAGCGCCGCGAGGTCGGAGCAGCACCGTGCGTGCAGCGTCCGACTTCCCTGGGCCGCGGCGAGGTCCACCGCGTGGCGGAGCAGGCCGACCGCGGTCGGACCCGACTCCAGCCCCGCCATCAGCCGGAGCACCTCCGGGAGCCACCACAGGTCGTCCCGCTGCTCGGCGCTCGACCGTGCGGCGTCGAGGACGGCCCGCGCGGCATCGCGCCGCCCGGCGCCGAGGAGCGTCTGCGCGAGCAGGGCCAGCCAGTACGGCATGCGGGTGTGCGCCCCCAGCGACCGCAGCCCGTCGAGCCCCTCCTCGATGCGCGCGGCTCCGGCCTCGCCCCCGGTCAGCCAGCCGTCGAGCATCGTGGCCCAGTGCAGGTAGTAGGCGAACCCGTAGCGCCGGCACAGCTCGAGCAGTTCGCCGACGACGGGCGCGAGGGCCACCGCGTCGTCGCGCAGCTGGTGCGTGAGACCGGCGTAGGCGAGGCACACGGCGAGGCTGAAGGGGTGGTGGGAGGCGCGTCCGCCCTCGACCGCGTCGGCGGACCGGAACGCCGCCTGCTCGTCGTCGCCGAGCAGCCAGTGGGAGTGCGCCGACCACGCCTGGGCGTGCAGGTCGGGACGCAGCCCGAGCAGGAGCGAGACCTCGTCGTCCAGCAGGGTGCGCGAGAGCTCGAAGTGCTCGACCGCGGTGGCCGGTAGCCCCAGGCTGGCGGCCGTTCCCGCGAACGCGTAGTGCGCCTGCCCGAGCAGCACGGGGTCCGCGACGCCGAGTTCGAGCGCCCGCGTCGCCAGCCCGTGCGCCTCGACGATGTGGCCCTGCACGAACCGCGCGCCGTACAGGCCGATCAGGCCGCGCAGCAGCGCCTCCGGCCGGTCGAGCCGGTCGGCGAGCCCGACGCAGCGTTCGAGCATCGACTGCAGCTCGTCGGAGGAGAACCCGCGGAGCGCGGCGAGCGGGGCCAGCATCGCCTGCAGGATCTCGAGCTCGCGCCCGTCGCGGTCGCGTCCGGCCCTGCGCCGGCCGAGGACGTCCAGGCAGCGCCGGTAGTGCCGGATCGCCTCGCCGTACGCGAAGACCTCCGCTGCGGTCCCGGCCGCGCGGACCGAGTACGACAGGGCGTGGTCGGGGCGCCCGCCGCGGTCGTACTGCTCGGCGAGCTGGGCGGCGACGTCGTCGAGGTGCCCCGCGTGCAGGACCTCCAGCCCCTGCGCCAGACGCCGGTGCAGCAGCCACCGGCGCGGTGGGCTGACCGAGGAGTAGGCGGCGTCGCGCAGGAGGTCGTGGGAGAAGTCGTACTCGCCGCCCTGCTCCCGCAGGATCCGGCGGCGCCACAGCTCGTCGACCGCCCGCACCAGCAGTTCGGGGTCGAGGTCGCACGCCTGCCCGAGCAGGTCGAGGCCGAAGTCCCGCCCCACCGCCGCGGCGAGCCCCGCCACCTGCCGGGCGGTGGGCGAGGCCTGCTCCAGGCGGCGCACCAGGACGGCGTCGAGGTCGGCGGCCCCCAGCGGCTGCTCCGCGCCCGTCGGGTCGTCCGGCAGGGTGCGGGCGGCCTCCACGACGAACAGCGGGTAGCCCCCGGTGGTGCCGTGCAGCAGCGCCTGCTCGCCGGGCCCGACCGGACGGCCCAGGACCGAGCGGGCGAGCTCGGCGGTGCCCGCCGGGTCGAGCGGAGCCAGGCGGAGCACCGTGGCACGCCCGTCCGAGCGCATCGACGACAGCATCGTGGAGGCGTCCTCGTTGTGCTCGACCTCCTCCGGTCGCACGGTCGCGGCGACCAGCAGGGGTGCGCGGCCGGCGAGACCGAGCAGGAAGGTCAACCACGCGGTGGTCTCCGGGTCGCACCAGTGCAGGTCGTCGAGCACCAGGAGGACGGGACGTTCCGCGGACAGCACGGCGCGGCCCAGCCCCTCGAAGAACCGGTGCCGCCGCCAGGCGTCCGCCGCGGCGCGGGATGCGCCCGCCGGGCGCGCGCGGACCGAGCCGGACCCCCGGCCCGGCCGGCCCGGGCGAGGAACGAGCCGGTCGACCTCGACCTGCCACACCGGGTCCAGCCGGCGCACGCCGTCCTGCAGCGCGCTGCTGCGCAACCACTCCGCCACCGGGGCCAGGGGCAGCCGCCCCGAGGTGCCGAAGCAGCGCGTCGTGGCCGCCGCGACGCCACCGCTGCGCAGGACGGCCGCCAGTTCGGCGACCAGCCTGCTCTTCCCGACGCCCGCCTCTCCGGCCACCGCCACGAGCCCGGCACCCCCGCCGCCGGCGGCGTGCTCCCACTGCCGCAGCAGGGACTGCAGCTCGCGGTCCCGGCCGACGAGTCCGGTGACCCTGCCGGGACGGCCCACCTCCACGGCGCGTGCCCGGGGTCCGGCGCCGTCGTCGAGCAGCCGGGCGACGACCGCGGTGGTCTGCGCCCCGGGCCGGACGCCGAGCTCCTGCTCGAGGACGGCGGCGCACCGGTGGTAGGTGCTGACCGCCGCCCCGACGTCCCCGGACTCCAGGTGCACCGCCATCAGGGCGCGGTACCCCGCCTCCTCGAGCGGCTCGAGCCGGATCCGGCGACGGGCGATCCGCACGGCGCCGGCCACGTCCCCGCACTCCCGCTCGGCCGCGATCGCGAGATCGCAGACCTCCAGGCAGTCCCGGCGCAGCCGTTCCCGTTCGTCGATCACCCACTCGTCGTCCATCGCGGGCAGGAGGTCGCCCCGGTACGCCTGCAGCGCCGCGTCGGCGTGGCTCCGCACGGCCTCCCGGTCCCCGGCCGACCGGGCCGCCGACGCCGCGTTCCGCTCACGGCGGAACACGAGGACGTCCACCCGGCACGACGGCACGTCGTGCCAGACGAGCGTCGTCGGACCGACCGCCAACGGCGCGTCGTCCCCGAGGGCCGCACGCAGGTCGTGCAACTCACGTCGCAGGTTCGTGCGCGCCTGCGCCCCGCCCGAGTCGGGCCAGAAGAGGACCGCGAGACGCTGCCGGAACTGCGGCACGTCCGCGTGGAGGACGAGGTGGGCCAGCAGCGCGATCGTGCGCGACGAGACCGGTCGGACGTCCGAGGCACGCCCTGCTGTGATCCCCTGATCCCCGAGCAGCCGGACCTCGAGCACGGTCAGCACCTCCACGCGGACGAGCCCCGGGTCCGGGAGCGTACTCCGCAGCCGCGGTGCCCCGGCTCCGTCCGATGCTGTCCGTACGGCAGCGGGAGATGCACACAACTGAGTTCATTTCAGGCCTTAGGGTGGAGGTGCACACCTGGCCTCGAGGAAGGATCCGCAGTGCTCGCGTACCGGATGGTGGAACCAGGCAGAGCCGCGCTCGTCGACGTCGGCGTGCCGGAGCCCGGTCCGGGACAGGTGCGGCTCGACGTGCTCGCGGTGGGGATCTGCCACTCCGACCTCCACGTCGTCGACCACGGCGCAGGTGCCGCGTGGGCGCTGCCGTTCACCCTCGGCCACGAGATCTGCGGCCGGGTGGCGGCGCTGGGTGCCGGGGTCGAGGGGCCGGCGGTCGGGGCCCAGGTCGTGGTCCACGCCCCGGTGGGCTGCGGGCGCTGTCCGCGGTGCGTGCAGGGCCGGACGAACTACTGCGACGAGCGCCGCACCCTGCCGGCCGCGGGCGTCGGGCTGGGGGTCGACGGGGGAATGGCCGCGGCCCTCGTCGTCGGGCAGGAGCGACTGGTCGCGGCGGACGGGCTGGATCCGGCACTGGCCGCCACGCTGACCGACGCGGGGCTCACCTCGTTCCACGCCGTCGAGGGGTGTCGGGACGCGCTCGCGGCCGCCGGGTCGGTCGCCGTCGTCATCGGGGTCGGCGGCCTGGGGCACCTGGCGATCGGGATCCTGCGCGCGGCCGGAGCGTCGCGCATCGTGGCCGTGGACACCCGGGAGGAGGCCCTGGACCTGGGACGGTGGGCCGGTGCTGACGTGGCCGTCGCTCCCGCGGGTGCCGAGGCGGCGGTCCGCGGCGCGTCCGGCGGGCGCGGAGCCGACGCGGTGCTCGACTTCGCCGCGGTCCAGTCGAGTCTCGACCTGGTGGCGGTGCTGCTGCGCACGGCGGGGGAGCTCGTCGTCGTCGGGAGCGGGGGCGGCGTCCTGCCGGTCACCAAGCCGGGTCCCCTGCCCTCGGGTGCGGGGATCCGGCTGCCGTTCTGGGGTTCGCGGAAGGAGCTGGTCGAGGTCGTCGAGCTCGCGCGGGCCGGGGCGGTCCGGGCCCGGACGCGGACCTTCGGGCTGGGGGAGGCCGAGGAGGCGTTCGACGAGCTGCGCCGCGGCGCGATCGTCGGGCGGGCGGTGCTGGTGCCGGACCGGGCCTGACCCCGTTCAGCGGGCGGACCAGCCCCCGTCGACGAAGACCTCGGAACCGGTCGTGTAGGCGGAGTCGTCGCTCGCCAGGAAGGCCACGGCGGCGGCGACGTCGGCCGGTCTCCCGAGCCGTCGCATCGGGGTGTTCGCCAGCATCGCCGCGTGCCGCTCGGTGCCGCCGAAGCGCTCCTGCAGCTGCGCCGTGCCGATGAACCCCGGGACGACGGAGTTGACCCGGACCCCGCGGGTGGCCCAGTGCAGCGCCGCGTTCATGGTCATCGCGCGGACCGCGCCCTTCGCCGCGGCGTAGGCGACGCTGTTCGCGAGGCCGCCGGTGGCGCCCAGGACCGAGGCGATGTTGACGATCGCGCCGCCACCGCTGCGCTCGATGAGCGGCCCCACGTGCTTCATCCCCAGCCAGGTGCCGGTCTGGTCGACGTCGACGACCTGGTCCCAGCGCGTGCGGTCCTCGTCCTCGACGGTCGCCAGGCTGCCGATCCCGGCGTTGTTGACCAGTGCGTGGATCGCGCCCCACCGCTCGTGCACCGCCGCGACCGTCCGCTGCCACCCGTCCTCGTCGGCCACGTCGAGTCCCAGCGCGACGGTCTCCCCGTCGAGGCGGTCGGCGAGCGCCGCGCAGGCCGCCGGGTCGAGGTCGGTCAGTGCGACCGAGGCGCCCTCGGCCGCCAGTCGGGTCGCGATCGCCGTGCCGAGGCCACCGGTGGCGCCGGTCAGCAGCACGCGTCGGTCGTCGAGTCGTCGCATGGAACTCCTTCGAACTGAGGTCAGTTCATCCTACTGCCGTCTTGTGGGGGACGCCACTCCGGCCTACGGTTCCCAACCTGAACTGAACTCGTCTCAGTTAAATCCTCTCCAAGGGAGTAGAGATGCTCGATCGACGCACAGGGGTGCTCGCGGTCCTCGCCGCGGTCCTCGCCCTGGTACTGGCCGCCTGCGGCGGCGGACCACAGTCCGCCGCTCCCGGTGACGACGGGTCCGGCCCGATCACGATCGGCGCCTGGATCCCGCTCACCGGTGCACAGGCCGCCTCCGGGGTGCCGCAGATGGAGGGGGCCAAGGCCTACTTCAGCTGGTTGAACGAGAACGGCGGCATCAACGGACGGCAGGTGGACTGGATCGTCAAGGACAACGCCTACGACCCGCAGCAGACCGTGCAGGCAGCGCGGGCGCTGATCGGGCAGGACGAGGTCGTCGCCATCGTCAACGCCAACGGCGTCGCGCCGTCCGAGGCGGCCTTCCCGTTCGTCCTCGAGCAGTCGGAGGTCCCGATCGTCGACCACTACGGCGGCATCGCCGCCTGGTACGACCCGCCGCGACCGCTGCTGTTCGGGACCCAGACGCTGTACGAGGACCAGGCCGCGGCGATGGCCCAGTGGGCCGTCGAGTCCGGCGCGCGCAGGCTCGTCGTGGTGCACGACGACCCCAAGGCCTTCGCGGACGTCGCCGCCCAGATCGGCCCGGCGGCGACCCGCGCGGACGGGTCCACGACCACGACCGCGGTGCCGGTCAAGCTCGGCACCACCGACTTCGCCCCGGCGGTCAGCCAGGTCGAGGCCGCGGGTGGCGACGCCGTGATGCTGATCCTCCCCGCCCCCGAGGCCGCGGCCTACCTCAAGGCGGCCCAGCTGCAGGGCGTCACGCTGCCCACCTACGGCTACTCGCCCACCGCGTCGAGCACGACCGTGACGCTGGCGGGCGCGGCGGCGGAGGGGTTCCGGGCGGTCTCGCTGGTGCGGGCGCCCACCGACCAGAGCCCGGCGATGCAGCAGTTCCGCGAGGTCATGGCGACCTACGCGCCCAGCCAGCCCGCGGACTTCTCCACGCTGCTCGGCTACGCGAACGCCGCCGTGTTCGCCGAGGTGGTGAAGACGATCCAGGGCCCGGTCACGGCCGAGTCGATCGTCGAGGCCTACCGCGGCGCCTCCGCCGTGGACACCGGGGTGGCCCCCACCATGTCCTTCTCCGCGGACCAGCACGTGGGCACCCGGGACGTGCAGCGGGTGACCGTCCGGGACGGGCAGTGGAACGCCGAGGGCGACTTCGTCAGCGCGCCGGACCGGAGCTGAGGCCGGTGGACGCCCACGAGGTGCACCCCGCCCCGCCCGCGGTGGCGCGCCGCCCGATCGCCGACCCGGTCTGAAGGAGGCCCACCGATGGAGCAGCTCTTCCTCGTCGTGGTGAGCGGTATCGCCAGCGGCGCCGTCTACGGCCTGCTCGGCCTGGGGCTGGTGATCATCTACCGGGCCACGGACGTGGTGAACTTCGCCCTGGCCAGCATGGCCACCCTCGCCGTGTACGTCGCGCTGATGGTCGTGGACCGCGGTCTCGGCGTGTGGGCGGGCCTGCTCGCGGCCGTGCTCGTGGCCGTCGTGGTCGGGCTCCTCGTGCGTGAGGTCCTGCTGCGTCCGCTCGGCTCGGGCCGGCTGTTCGCGGCGCTGGTCATGACGATGGGCGTCTCGCTCGTCATCGAGGCGCTGGTCAGCGCGATGTGGGGCACCGAGCCGCGGGCGTTCCCGCCGCTGGTCGCCGGCAGCGTCTCGTTCGGCTCCGCGGCGCTCGCGACCCAGGACCTGGTGGTGATCGGGGTGTCCGCCGCGGCGATGCTCGCGGTGGGCTGGCTGTTCACCCGCACCACGCTGGGGTCGGCGATGCGCGCCGCGGCGGAGTCGGCCACCACGGCCCAGATCATCGGTGTGCCCGCGCAGAAGGTGGCGCGGATCGCCTGGGCCCTCGGGCTCGGGCTCGCCGCACTCGCCTCGGTGCTCTACGCCCCCCGGGTGGGGCTGGCCCCGATGGTGCTGTCGGCGCCCCTGTTCCGCGCGTTCGCGGGGATCTTCCTGGGTGGCCTGACGAGCATGCACGGCGCCGTGATCGGCGGCGTGACCATCGGTGTGCTGGAGAACCTGGCGGCCTCGTACGTCTCGGCGAACTTCCGCGACACGTTCGTGTTCGCGCTCACCGTGCTGATCCTGCTGCTGCGGCCGCAGGGCATCTTCGGCACCCGCAGCTTCGAGAGGGTGTGACCGGCGTGCTCTGGTCATGGCGGCTCCTGGGCCGGGCGCTTCTCGCCCCGCTGGCCGCAGTCGTACTGGTGCTGGCCATCGAGGGCGGCGCGCTGCCCGCGTTCCAGGCCTACTCGGTGGCGCTGGCCGCGACCTACACGGTCCTGGTGCTGAGCGTCGGCCTCCTGGCGGGATGGGCGGGCATCTGGTCCGTCGGGCACCCGGCGCTCTTCGCGATCGGTGCCTACACCGTGGCGTACGGCTCGGCGCACGGCTGGGCGCTGGAGCCGACCGTCCTGGTGGCGATGCTGCTCGCGGGGGGCTGCGGTGCGTTCCTCGGCTTCGCGGGCGCCCGCTTCTCCGTCCTCTACATCGCCCTGCTGACCCTGGCGTTCAGCCTGGTGGCCCTGGAGGTCATCAACCGCTGGGTGGACGTGACCGGGGGGGACCAGGGGGTCGCGGTCGGGGAGCTCACCAGTGTGTTCGGCCTGGGAGTGTTGGGCGGCGGAGGCTCGGAGGCCGTCGTGGCGGCGATCCTCACCGCGGGCGTCGTCGTCGCCGTCGCCGTGCTCGCCCGCGGGACCAGCCTGCGGATGCGGATGATGGCGGCCAAGTCGCACCCGGTCGTCGCCCGCTCGGTCGGCATCGCGCCGGAGGCGCAGAGCGCCCTGGCGTTCGGCGTGAGTGGCGCCGTGACGGGGCTGGCCGGGGTGCTGCTCGGCCTGATCACCGGATTCGTCAGCCCCGAGACCTTCTCCCTGACGCTGGGCATCAACACGGTCGCGGCGGCGGTGCTCGGCGGCGTGGGGACGGTCGCGGGCGGCGTGTTCGGCGGGGTGTTCCTCGCGTTCGCGCCCTCCCTCGCCGATCTGCTCGGCATCGACCAGCTCATCCTGCAGGGGTCGCTGCTCGTCCTCACCCTGCTGCTGCTGCCGACCGGGATCGTCCCGGCGGTCGGCAGCCTGCTGCGCACGCTGCTGCGCCGACTGCGACCGGCCGCCGTGACGACGGCGCAACCTCCGCCGCCCCTCGACGGACCGCCGGTCCGGCGCACGCACGACGCGGTGCTCGAGGTGGGCGGTCTCGGGGTCGCCTTCGGCGGCCTGCAGGCTCTCGACGGCGTGTCCCTGACCGTGCGGCCCGGCGAGGTCGTGGCGATCATCGGACCGAACGGGGCGGGAAAGACGACGCTGGTCAACGCCCTGTGCGGGTTGCTGTCCGGCGGGAGGACGAGCGGGTCGGCGACCTTCGCCGGCGCGGACCTGCTCCGCGTCCGGGCGATCCGGCGCCGCGCACTGGGGATCGGCCGGACGTTCCAGCACGCCGAGGTCTTCGGCGAGCTGACCGTGGCCGAGAACCTCCTGTGCGCCACCCGGTGGGTCACCTCCGCCCGACGGCGCGAGGCGGAGGCGCTGCTGGCGCAGGTCGGACTCGCCGGCCTCGGCGGGCGCTATCCCGACCAGCTGCCGTTCGGTCCGCAGAAGCGGCTCGACCTCGCACGCGCGATGGCCGAGCGGGCGCGGCTGCTGATCATGGACGAGCCCTTCGGCGGGTTGGACTCCGCCGAGCGCGGCCTGCTCGCCGCGCAGATCGAGCGGGTGCGTGCAGCGGGGACCTCGGTGATCATCATCGACCACGTCCTGGAGGACCTGTTCGCGGTCGCCGACCGCGTGGTCGCCTTCGACTTCGGTCGGCCGATCGGGGAGGGCCCGCCGGCGGAGATCATGGCCGACGAGCAGGTGCGCCGCAGCTACCTCGGGGTCACGTCCGCGGAGCGCCCGCGCGCGCCCGCCCCTACGGGGGCCGCCCCGGTCCTGACGCTGAGCGGCGTGACCCGGCGCTACGGCGGGGTCACCGCTCTCACCGGGATCGACCTGGTCGTGCGCGGGGGCGCGATCCTCGCCGTGGTGGGCGCCAACGGTGCGGGGAAGAGCACCCTGGGCCAGATCCTGCACGGCACCCTCGCCCCGACCACGGGCGAGCGGACGGTCCCGGACCTGCTCCGGAGCAGCCTGGTCCCGGAGGGGCGGGCGCTCTTCCGGACCCTGTCGGTCCGCGAGAACCTCGAGGTCGCGGGCTACGCGGCCGGGGTGAAGGGCCGCGAGCTCCGGTCCCGGATCGACGACGCGGCCGGGTGGCTGCCCGAACGCGTCCGGACCCGGCTCGAGCTGCCCGCCGCCGCGCTGTCCGGCGGGGAGCAGCAGCTGCTGGCCGTGGCGCGCGCCCTGATCGCCGGACCGCGCCTGCTCGTGGTCGACGAGCCGGCCCTCGGCCTGGCGCCCGCGCTGGTGGACGAGGTCTACGGCCGGATCGCCCGGCTGACCGAGGACGGCGTCACCGTCGTCGTGCTGGAACAGCTCCTGACGCGCGCGCTGACGGTCGCGCACGAGGTCGTGGTGCTCCACGAGGGGGCGATCGGCGCGACCGGCTCGCCGGACGACCCGACGTTCGCCGGGCGCGCGGAGCGCGCCTACTTCGGGTCGTCGACGTCGGAGGACCCGGTGAGCCCTTGACAACGCCCGGATCTCCGCGAACTATCTGACTTGAATTCAGTTCAACTTGGAGGATGACATGGCTGCCGAAGACGACATCCAGTTCGAGCGGGACGGTCACGTCGCGCGCATCTGGCTGAACCGGCCCCACAAGCGCAACTGCATCACCGTGCCGATGCTGCACAAGCTCGACGAGTACATCACCGAGATCGAGGCCGACCCGGAGCTGCGGGTCGTCGTGGTCCGCGGGCGCGGCAACACCTTCTCCTCCGGCTTCGACCTCGACAGCCTGCAGGCGGAGTTCATCGGCACGAGCACCGCGATGGACGTCGCGGTCGTGTCCGCCAAGGTCTGCGACCGCCTCTACAACATGAGCAAGCCCTCCGTCGCTGTCCTCGAGGGCTACGTCACGGCCGGCGGCTTCGAGATCATGATCTCCTGCGACTTCGCGATCGCGGACGAGTCCGCCCAGATCGGCGACTTCCACATCCGCCGGGCGCTCTTCGGCGGCGCGGGCCCGATCTACCGGCTGCCCCGGATGCTCGGCATCCGCAAGACCAAGGAGCTCATGCTCACCGGCAAGCTGCTGTCGGGCAAGGAGGCCGCCGACTTCGAGCTGGTCAACGACAGCGCCCCGGCCGAGCAGCTGGACGAGACCGTCGAGGAGTTCATCAGCCACCTCACGGACAAGAGCCCGTTCCAGATGAAGCTGACCAAGATGGCGATCGACCGCGGCCTGGATGCGGACATCGCCTCGCTGATGGTGCTGGAGCACCTCGCGGTCGGCGTCACGCTCAACTCCCAGGACGCCGCCGAGGGTGTCGCGGCCTTCCTGGAGAAGCGCGATCCCAAGTGGACGGGCCGCTGACCGACGAGGTGACCGTGCCGGCCCGTCCTGGACGGGTGCGGCCCCGAGTGAGGGAGTGAGATGACCGAGACCGCGGTGGACGCCGTCGTCGACGCCGATCCGGTGCTCGCGACGCGCGTGCGGCACGCACTCGGCCTGCCGCCCGCGGATCGGCTGGCCGTGCTGGAGGGCGGGCGTTCGGGGCTGACCTACGAGATCGGCACGGGTGCGGACCGCTGCGTCGTCAAGGCGGTTCCGCCCGGGCGCCGGGCGCGCGGACGCAACGACGTCCTGCACCAGGCCGCGATCCTGACCGCGCTGGCGGGCTCGGCGGTGCCGGTGCCCGGCGTGCGGGCCGTGGACGCCGAGCCTCCCGCCTGGTTCGCCATGGAGTTCGCCCGCGGCGGCGCGGCGGAGCCGATCCTGCTCGTGGACGCCGAGACCGCGCCCGCGCTGGCCCGCACCCGCATGCTGGTGGCGGCGAGGGTGCTCGGCGCCCTGCACGCCGTGCCGCTCGACGCGGTGGAGCACGCGGTCGCCGCGAGCGGTCGCGACGTGCCGCCCGCGGCGGGCGCGGGTGCCGAGGTCGACCGGTGGGCGCAGACGATGCAGGCGGTCCCGGAGGACCTCCGGCCCGGTGGTGCCGCCCTGGTCGAGGAGCTGCTCACCACCGTGCCCGGGCCGGTGCCCGCGGTCGTCGTGCACGGGGACTTCCGGTTGGGCAACCTCCTGTTCGAGGGCGCGGACCCGGTCGCGCTGGTGGACTGGGAGATCTGGGGCGTCGGCGATCCCCGGGTGGACCTCGGCTGGTTCGGCGTGTTCACCGACGGCCGGCTGTTCCCGGGATCGGGCCGGGTCGTCGAGGGCCTGCCGACCGAGCGCGAGCTGGGCGAGGCCTACCGCGAGGCCCGCGGCGAGGACGGCGGCACCACCGCCGACGCCGCCTGGTTCAGTGCCCTGGGCCGGATGAAGATGGCCGCGATCATGGGGCACAACCTCCTGCGGCACCGGACCGGGGCGCACCACGATCCCGTGCAGGAACAGCTGCCGCCCGCCATCGCCGCGTTGATCGCCGACGGTCGACGGCTCCTGGCGGAGGGCCTCCGATGACGGGGACCGCCGCATCGGTCGACCCGGCCGGACTGTTCGACCTGACCGGGCGCACCGCGCTCGTCACCGGGGCGTCGTCCGGACTGGGGGAGCGGTTCGCCCGGGTGCTCGCCGCGGCAGGGGCGACGGTGTGGGCCACCGCCCGTCGCAAGGAGCGCCTGGAGCGGCTGGCCGCGGAGGTCACGGGGGTGCGCCCGGTGCCGTGCGACGTGTCGTCGGAGGCGGACCGGGCGGCGCTGGTCGAGCGGGTGGTCGAGGCGACCGGGCCGCTGGACGTGCTGGTCAACAACGCGGGGACCGGCAGTCCGGCGAAGCCGCACGCCGAGTCGTCGAGCCAGTTCGTCGACGTCCTGGGCACCAACCTCGTGGCGCCCTTCCACCTGGCCCAGCTGGTGGCCGCGGCCTCGGCCGGGCGGCCGCTCTCGATCGTCAACGTGGGCTCGATCGTGGGGCTGGTGTCCACCGCCCCGCGCGGCGGGGCGAGCTACGCGGCGAGCAAGGCGGGCCTCATCGGGCTGACCCGGCAGCTCGCCGGGCACTGGGGCCGGGACGGCGTGCGGGTGAACGCACTGGCTCCCGGCTGGTTCCGGACGGAGATGAACGACGCCATGTTCACCGACGACGCGTCGAACCGGTGGATCGAGCGCAACACCATGCTGCGCCGGCCGGGGGACGCGGGCGAGCTCGACGGCGCGCTGCTCTTCCTCGCCTCCGCCGCGTCGACCTACTGCACCGGACAGGTGCTCGCCGTCGACGGGGGGTGGACGGCGCGATGACCGCCGAGCAGACGCCCGCCGAGTACGCGGACACCGCCCGGAAGTGGCTGACCGAGCAGCTCGCCCCGCGCGAGGACGATCCCCGCGGGTCGGTGGCCGTCTTCCACGATCTGCCCTTCGACGAGGAGAAGGCCCTGATCGGCCGCATCCAGGGGTGGCTGAGCACGCGGTTCGACGCCGGGTACGGCGCGATCTCCTGGCCCGCGGACCAGGGCGGCGCCGGGCTGTCGGCGCTGCACGAGGAGGCGTACGCCGAGGTCGAGCGGGAGTTCGCCCACCCCGGCCAGCACGAGCTGACGTCGGTGTCCACGGAGCTGATCGCGCCCACGGTGCAGCTGTTCGGGACACCGGAGCAGAAGGAGCGGCTGGTCCGGCCGCTGCTGCGCGGGGACGCGCTGGCGTGCCAGCTGTTCTCCGAACCCTCGGCCGGGTCGGACCTGGCCGGGCTCTCGACGCGGGCGGTCCGCGACGGCGACGGGTGGGTGGTCAACGGGCAGAAGGTGTGGAGCTCGGGCGCCCAGTTCGCCGGGTGGGGGGAGCTGATCGCGCGGACCGATCCGGACGTGCCCAAGCACCAGGGGCTCACCGCCTTCCTGCTGCCGATGGACACCCCGGGGGTGGAGGTGCGGCCGCTGCGCCAGATGTCGGGCGGGACCTCCTTCTGCGAGGTGTTCCTCGACGACGTCCGGATCCCGGACTCCCTGCGCCTGGGCGAGGTCGGCGGCGGCTGGGGCGTCACGCTGGCGACCCTCGGCTTCGAGCGCGGGTCGTCCGGGGCCAACCTGGACCTGGGCGGCGGCTACGCCCAGCTCCTCTCCGACGCCCGGCGGACGGGCCGCACCCGCGACCCCGACGTCCGCCGGGTGCTGGCGGAGGTGTGGGTGGCCGAGAAGGTCGCGGCGCTGTCGGCGCAGCGGGACCGCGAGACCCGGCTGGCCGGGGGTGAACCGGGGCCCATCGGGTCGCTGCGCAAGCTGGACTGGGCGCAGCGGCTGAAGCTGGTCTCCGAGGCGGCCGCCGTGGTGCTGGGGCCGCGGCTGGTGGCCGATGCCGGGGACGGGACCTATCGCTGGATCGAGCACTACCTGGGCGCACCGGGCTACCGGATCGCCGGGGGCTCGGACGAGGTGCAACGAACGATCATCGCGGAGCGCCTGCTGGGGCTGCCGCCGGAGCCGCGCGCCGACCGGGGCGTGGCGTGGAAGGACATCCCGAGATGAGCACAGTGTCATCAACACCGTGGCATGAGGACAGTGTCATGAGGACGGGGTCGTGAGCACGGTCGACGAGGCCGTCGCCGCCGTCCGGGCGACGCGGCGGCCGCTGGCAGGACGGACGGCGCTGGTCACCGGCGGATCGCGCGGGCTGGGCCGGGAGATCGCGATCGCCTTCGCGGCGGCCGGTGCGGACGTGGCGGTCGTGTCCCGGAAGAAGGACGCCTGCGAGGCCCTCGCCGAGGAGCTCGCCGCGGCCACCGGGCAGCGGGTGACGGCGCACGCCGCGCACGTCGGGGACTGGGACCGGTTGGGCACGCTGCTCGACGAGGTGGAGCAGGACCTGGGCCCGGTGGACGTGCTGGTGAACAACGCCGGCATCGCGCCCACCTACCCGTCGCTGCAGGAGGTGTCCGAGGAGCTGTTCGACAAGGTGTTCGCCGTCAACGTCAAGGGCCCGTTCCGGCTGCTGGCCGTGGCGGGAGCCCGGATGGCCGCGCGGGACGGCGGGGTCATGCTGAACATCTCGTCGATGGGCTCGCAGCGCCCCACCGCGGGCGACCTGCCCTACACGGCGGCGAAGTCGGCGTTGAACACGCTGACCGCGGGGTTCGCGCAGGAGTACGGGCCGAGCGTGCGGGTGAACACGATCCTGGCCGGGCCGTTCGCGACGGACATCAGCAGGGCGTGGGACCCGGCCGCGGTGGAGCGGATGGCACGGGACTGGCCGTCGAGGCGGGTGGGGCAGCCGTCGGAGATCGCCGGCGCGGCGCTGTACCTGTGCGGGCCGGACGCGGGCTACACGACGGGCGCGCTGCTCGCCGTCGACGGTGGAAGGCTGGCCGCGCCGTGATCGCCGGGAAGCAGACCGTCGACGACGCGCTGTTCGTCGAGACGGCCGAGGGGCCGGCGCTGCTGGGCAGCCGTTGCACCGACTGCGCGGCGTACACGTTCCCCCGCCAGGGCGGGTGCCCGCGCTGCACCGGATCGTCGATGCGGGAGGTGCCGCTCTCCCGGACCGGGACGCTGTGGTCCTGGACGGTGCAGGGCTTCCGCCCGAAGACGCCGTACACCGGGACCGAGGCCTACGAGCCCTACGGCGTGGCCTACGTGGAGCTGCCCGGGCAGCTGATCGTGGAGGCCCGCCTCGTCCAGACCGACCCGCAGCAGCTGGAGATCGGGATGCCCGTTGAGCTGACGCTGACCCCCTTCCGGGACGACGAGTCCGGCCGGCCCGTGCACACCTTCGCCTTCGTGGGGGTGGCGGCATGAGCGAGGTCGCGATCGTCGGGATCGGCATGCACCGGTTCGGACGCGCCGACGGGGTGTCGGGACGGGCCCAGGCCGTGCACGCGGCGCGGGAGGCGTTGCGCGACAGCGGGTTGCGCTTCTCGGACATGCAGTTCGGGTTCGGCGGCTCGCACTCCGCCGGGGACGCGGACACGCTGGTCTCCGAGCTGGGGCTGACGGGGCTGCCGTTCATCAACGTGGCCAACGGCTGCGCCACCGGCGGGTCCGCCCTCATCGCGGCGGACGCGGCGATCCGCTCCGGGCAGCACGACGTCGGGATCGTCATCGGCTTCGACAAGCACGCCCGGGGCGCGTTCAACACCGACCCGGCCGAGCACGGCATCGGGGCCTGGTACGGCGAGACCGGGTTGATGGTCACCACCCAGTTCTTCGGGATGAAGATCCAGCGCTACCTGCACGACCACGACCTCGGGCCGGGCGTGCTGGCGACGATCGCGGAGAAGTCCTTCCGCAACGGCGCGCGCAACCCGATGGCGTGGCGGCGCAAGGAGATCGACGCCGCGGAGATCGCCGCGGCCCCGATGATCTCCGACCCGCTCACGCAGTACATGTACTGCTCGCCCGGCGAGGGGGCGGTCGCGCTGGTCCTCTGCCGCGCCGACCGGGCCCACACGTACACCCGGCATCCCGTGTTCCTGCAGGGCGCGGCGTTCCGCAGCCGGCGGTACGGCTCCTTCGAGGTGTTCTCGCCGTGGCTCGCCACCGACCGCGCGGACTCGCCGACGGTCGAGGCGTCGGCGGCGGCGTTCGCCGCGGCCGGGATCGCCCCGTCCGAGGTGGACGTGGCGCAGATCCAGGACACCGAGTCCGGCGCGGAGCTGATGCACATGGCCGAGACCGGGCTGTGCGCCCACGGCGAGCAGGAGGAGCTGATCACCTCCGGGGCCACCGCCATCGAGGGCCGGCTGCCGGTCAACACCGACGGCGGCTGCATCGCCAACGGCGAGCCGATCGGCGCGTCGGGGCTGCGGCAGGTCTACGAGAACGTGCTCCAGCTGCGCGGGGACGCGGGGGAGCACCAGGTACCGGGGGACCCGCGCGTCGGGTTCACCCACGTCTACGGGGCGCCGGGCATCTCCGCCTGCACCGTCCTGACCCGCTGAGGGGGCGCGAGAAGATGAGCTGGGGATTCGAGAACGACCCCGAGGTCCAGGAGGAGCTCGACTGGGTCGAGGCGTTCGTCCGGGACGAGATCGAGCCCGTGGACCAGGTGGTCGAGCACGCGTGGAACCCGCGCGACCCGGTGCGCAACGCGGTGATCAAGCCGCTGCAGCAGCGGGTCCGCGAGCGGAAGCTGTGGGCCTGCCACCTGGGCCCGGAGCTGGGCGGGCCCGGGTACGGACAGCTGCGCCTGGCGCTGCTGAACGAGAAGCTCGGCCGGACCCACTCCGGCCCGGTCGTGTTCGGCTGCCAGGCCCCGGACTCGGGCAACGCCGAGATCCTGGCGCACTACGGCACGGACCACCTCAAGAAGACCTACCTCGAGCCGCTCATCGAGGGCGAGATCGTGTCGTGCTTCTCGATGACCGAGCCGCACGGCGGATCGGACCCCACCGGGTTCCGCACCACCGCGGTCCTCGACGGCGACGAGTGGGTGATCAACGGCGAGAAGTGGTTCTCCTCCCACGCGCTGTGGGCGGAGTTCCTCATCGTCATGGCGGTCACCGACCCCGACGCCCCGCCGCACCAGTCGATGTCGATGTTCGTCGTTCCCGCCGACACCCCCGGCATCGAGCGCGTCCGTGACGTCAGCGTGTGGGGGCACGACGAGCCCGTCGGCACCCACAACTACCTGCGGTACACCGACGTCCGGGTGCCCGCGGAGAACATCCTCGGTGAGCGCGGCCAGGCCTTCGCCGTCGCGCAGACCCGCCTCGGCGGCGGCCGGATCCACCACGCCATGCGCACCGTCGGGCTCGTGACCAGCGCCTTCGAGATGATGAAGCGCCGTGCCGTGTCGCGCTCGAGCAGGGGTGGGCGGCTCGCGGACAAGCAGCTGGTCCAGGAGATGATCGCCGACTCCTGGATCCAGATCGAGCAGTTCCGGCTGCTCGTGCTGCGCACGGCGTGGCGGATCGACCGGTACGACGACTACCGCCGGGTCCGCGCCGACATCTCGGCGGTCAAGGCGGCGATGCCGAAGGTGCTGCTCGACGTCGCCGGCCGGGCGATCCAGATCCACGGCTCGCTGGGCATCTCCAAGGAGCTGCCCTTCGGCAAGTGGGTCATGGAGTCCTTCCACATGGGACTGGCCGACGGCGCCACCGAGGTGCACAAGGTCAACCTGGCCCAGTTCCTGCTGCGCGGTACCGAGCCCGATGATGGTCTGTTCCCGCCCTACATCCTCCCGACCCGCCGGGCCGAGGCGCAGGAGCGCTTCGCCGAGGTGCTCGTGGCGGCCGCCGACGACGGGGAGGATCCCGCATGAGCCTCCGACTCACCCCGGACGCCGATGCCGAGGACCTGCGCGAGGTCGTGCGGGACTTCCTCGCCCGGCACGGGGACACCGAGACGGTGTTCCGCGGGATCGGGAGCGGCGGCTGGGACCGGGAGGCGTGGCGCCGCTTCGCCGGCGAGCTCGGCGTCGTCGGCCTCGACGTCCCCGAGGAGCGCGGGGGTGCGGGCGCGACGTTCCGCGAGGTCGCGATCGTCGCCGAGGAGCTCGGACGGTCCCTCGTGCGGCTCCCGTGGTTCTCCACCGCGGTGCTCGGAATCGGGGTGCTGCTGCACGGCGACGCGCCCGACCTGCTCGCGGAGCTGGCCTCCGGGGAGGTGACCGCGACACTGGCGCACCTCGAGGGCTTCGACGGCTGGGACCCCGACACCGTGCGCACGGTCGCCGAACCCGACGGTGCCGACGGCTGGCGGCTGTCCGGGACGAAGACGCTGGTGGTCGAGGGGGACACGGCGGACGTCCTGTTCGTCGTGGCCTCGATCGAGGGCGCGCCCGCGATCTTCGTCGTGGACGACGGCGCGGAAGGGCTCGTGCGCAGGCCGCTGCCGAGCCTCGATCCCACCCGTCCGCTCGCGGAGCTGCTGCTCGACGGCACACCGGCCGCGCTGC
The DNA here is from genome assembly GCF_013155125.1 of Pseudonocardia broussonetiae. Taxonomy (NCBI): domain Bacteria; kingdom Bacillati; phylum Actinomycetota; class Actinomycetes; order Pseudonocardiales; family Pseudonocardiaceae; genus Pseudonocardia; species Pseudonocardia broussonetiae. The sequence goes on from NZ_CP053564.1 coordinate 3,217,803, forward strand.
TCGTGGGGGGTGCGCGCTCCGTCGTGCCGAAGGTCCTCGACCGGGCCCGGGCCGCGCTCGCCGCCGAGCAGGTCGGCGGAGCCGCGGCCGCACTCGACATGACGGTCCGCTACGCGGGGCAGCGCGTCCAGTTCGGCAGGCCGATCGCGACCTTCCAGGCCGTCAAGCACCGGTGCGCGGACATGGCGGTGCAGGTGGAGGCCGCGCGGTCCGCCGCGGCGTGGGCCGCGGCGGCGGCCGCCGACGACGTCGGCGAGCTCCCGGTCGCCGCGGCGACCGCGGCGCTCGTCTGCGGGCACGCCTACACCTGGGTCGCGGGCGAGACCGTCCAGGTGCACGGCGGCATCGGGTTCACCTGGGAGCACCCGGCCCACCTGCACGTCCGCCGGGCGGCGACCGGTGCCGCCCTGTTCGGCACCGCCGCGACGAACCGGGACGCGGTGCTCGACCACCTGGGGGTGTGAGCGTGCCCGGCAGCCCGCGCCGAGGTGAACCCGGTTCGGGTCCGACGGCTACCCTGGCCCTCGTAGCGGCCCGAGGGAGTGGTTCAGTGAGCATCGAGGCGTTGACCGACGCGTCGGACGGTCCGCGGTCGAAGCGGCCGGCGATCCTGGCCGCGGCCGTGGAGTGCTTCGGCGAGGTGGGCTACGAGGCCACGAAGTGGTCCGAGGTGGCCGACCGGGTGGGGATCGGGCAGACCGCGCTCTACCACTACTTCGAGTCCAAGGCCCACTGCCTGCTCACGATCATGCGGCTGGGCCTGCGCAACTCCGACGCCGCCTTCCGGCGGGCCACCGAGGACTCGCCGACCGCGCTGGCGGCGCTGCGCGCGGCGGCGGGAGCGGCGTACGCCCTCTCGCCCCAGGAGGTGCAGCAGAACCGGATCCTGCAGGCGAACATCGCCCTGCTGGCGAATCCCCGTTCCTCGGAGCGGGAGGAGACCGAGCGGCAGGCGTGCCGGGAGCTGGTGGCCCGTGTCGAACGCAACTGGGTCGACCTGATCGAGCGCGGCACCCGGTCCGGGGAGTTCCCCGCGCACGACCCGGTCATCATGTCGCGCACCCTGCTCGGACTGCTGGTGAGCGTGTGGCGCTGGTACCGGCCGGGCGGACCGCAGCCGTTGGCCGCGGTGTCGGAGTTCGTCGTGGGCTGCTGCGTCCGGATGGTCGCGGGGGAGCTCCCCGCGACGGACGCCACGGCCGCCGCGAGCTGAGTCCCTTGTCCCACGCGGTGGGGGGAACTACAGTAGGCACATCGAACTGAACTCAAGTCAGTTCAGGCGGTAGTCGTCAGGGAGGACGGCACGATGATCATCGAGGAGTACTACACCCGTCTGGACGGATCCGAGTCGCTCACCGCACTCGACCTCGTCGAGCCGGACGTCTCGTTCCTGATCGCCCTGCCGGGCACCGAGGTCACCGGCACCGGACACGCCGCTCTGCGGGACTACATCGAGGGCCGCCCGGCGGTCGGCAGACGGCACACCGTCCTGCGGCGCAGCGTCGACGGCGACCTGGAGATGGTCTACGGGATCATCACCGAGGGCGACGGGCGCGGCACCGGCTCGTTCTCCTCGGTCGCGCTGATCTCGGCCGACGAGCGGGTCGCGCGGTACCAGGCCTTCTTCCACCCGAGCTTCGGCATGTTCCCCCTCCCCGGAGGGGGGCGGTGACCGCCGACGTCCTGACCCGGTGGTTCGCGGCGATGGACTCGGACAGCCCCGAGGACGTCCTCGGCATGATCGCCCCCGGATTCCGGTTCTCGATCGTCTTCGGCACCGGCGGCGGCGAGGCGCGCGACTTCGCCGGCGGCCGCGAGGCGATGGAGGGCTACCTCGCCCAGCGCGAGAAGAGCGTCCTCACCCACCACGTCCTCTCCGCGGCCACGGTCGGGAGCGACGAGCACGTGCTCGGCCAGGCACGCCGCGGCGCGGCCTTCGAGTCGACCTTCGTGGCGGTCGCCCGGATCGACGAGGACGGGAAGGTGGCGTCACTGATGATCGGCCGCTCGCCCCTGCTCGACATCGAGGCCTGACCGTTCCCGGACAAGGAGCCCCCATGTTCAACCTCGCCCTGCTCGCCGCCCGGCCCTCGGACTGGACCCACGAGCAGTTCATCACCTGGTGGCGCGGCGAGCACGCCGAGGTCACCTATCCGCTCCCCGGCCTCCGGGCCTGGCGGCACACCGCGGTGTCGAGCGCGCTCGAGCCGCGTTCGGAGGGCTGGGACGGGTTGTCGGTCCTGAGCTTCGACGACGAGGCCGCCGCCCGTGCCGCGCTCGCCAGCGAGCAGTGGCAGGCCGCGATCCGGCACGTCGGGTCGATGCGCGGCAAGCGGATCGCCCTGCTGGGCGACGAGCGCGAGATGTTCCGGGGATGAGGGAGCTCGTCTCGGACGTCGACCGGCGCGACCCGGGGGACGTCCTCGCCCTCGACGCGGACGGCGCCCACACCGTCGGCGAGCTGCGTGCCGCCGCGGACGACCTCGCCGCGGCGCTCACCGCGCGGACGGGCGGGGCTCCCACCCTGCTGGTGCAGGCCGACAACTCCTGGCGCACGGTGGTCGCCGCGCTCGCCCTCGGTCGGGTCGGGGGCACGCTCGCCCTCCTGAGCAGGCACGCCACGCGTCAGGAGTTCGAGGCCGCCCGCGAGGACCTGGACCCGGACGCGGTCCTCGCCTCGCGCCCGACGGCCGACGCGTGGGCGGTCGATCCGTCGGCCGGCGACGCCGTCCTCGACGGCTGGTCCCTCACCGGCAGGCCGGCCCGCGGCGGGCGGCGCTGGCGGGACGGGGTCGTCATCGGCCTGACCTCCGGCTCGACCGGCCGGGCCAAGGGCGTGGTCCAGACCGAGGCGGCGCTGCGCTATGCCGGACGCGCCACGGTCGACGCCGTCGGCCTGCGCGCCGGGGACACCGTCGCGGCCCTGGTGCCGCTGTCCTCCGCGGCCGCGATCTGCTTCGGGCTCTACCTGCCCCTGATGATCGGGGGACGGGTGCTGCTGGCGGACCGCTGGGACCCCGCTGCCGCCGTCGACCTGATGGCCGAGCACGAGGCGCGCTGGACGATGTGCGTGCCCACCATGGCCCTGCAGATGGGCTCCGCCGCCCGCACCGAGGGTCTGCTGACCCCGATGGCGGCGATGACGGTGGGCGGCGGCCCGATGGATGCCGGCGCCCTCGGTCGCGCCGAGCGCCGGCTCGGCACGCGGATCCTGCGCGTCTTCGGGATGTCGGAGTGCCTGGGGCACACCACCTCCCTGCCCGACCAGGAGGTCGCTGTCCGGCTCGGCACGGACGGGACACCGTTCCCCGGGACGGAGCTGCGCGCCGTCGACGCCGCGGGGGCTCCGCTGCCGGTCGGCGTGACGGGCCGGGCGCAGGTCCGGGGGCCGTCGCTGTTCGCGGGCTATGCGCGCGACGGGGCGGTCGTGCCGCCCGAGCTGACCGCCGACGGCTTCTTCCCCACCGGCGACCTGGTCGAGGTCGCGGCCGACGGCACCGTCGCGATCAAGGGGCGCGAGAAGGACATCATCATCCGGGGCGGTCGCAACATCGACATCACCGAGGTCGAGTCCGCGGTCGCCCGTCACCCGCACGTCGAGCAGGTGTGCGTGGTGCCCGTTCCGGACGAGCTCCTGGGCGAGCGGATCGCCCTGCTCGCCGTGACCGACGGGGAGGAGCTGGACCTCGTGGAGATCCAGCGGCACCTGGCGGACACCGGCCTGACCAAGGGCAAGTGGCCCGAGTTCCTGTTCCGCGTGGACTCCCTGCCGCAGAACCGGGTGGGCAAGCTCTCCCGGCCCGACGCCGCCCGGATCGCCCGTGAGCTGCGCGACGGCGCGACCGCCTGAGGCGACCGGCCCGACCCACCCGTACCAGCGCGAAGGAGCGTCGATGTCCCAGGTCACGACGGAGGAAGCGACCCGTACCGGACGGCGGGCGAGCACCGCCGCGGCGGTGGGCACCGCCATCGAGTACTACGACTTCGCCATCTACGGCTACCTGGCCGTGGTCCTGGCCCCGCTGTTCTTCCCCGGTGGCGACGGCCTGGTCGGGCTGCTCGCCACGCTCGTGGTGGTGGCGAGCGGCTTCGCCGCACGACCGGTCGGCGGGCTCATCTTCGGCAGGCTGGGCGACCGGCGCGGCCGGCGGGCCGTGCTCCTGGTGACGGTGGCCCTGATGGGCGTCTCGACCGTCCTCACCGGGCTGCTGCCCACCTACGCGTCCATCGGTGTCGCCGCGCCGGTGCTGCTGACCGTGCTCCGCATCGCCCAGGGGCTCTCCGCGGGCGGCGAGATCGGCGGCGCCGCGTCGCTGGCCACCGAGTCCGCCCCGGAGGGGCGGCGCGGCCTGTTCGGGTCGGCGACCTCGATCGGCGTCAGCCTCGGGCTGGCGGGTGCCGCGGCGGTCGTCGGCACGGTCACCGCCCTGACCACGGCCGAGCAGCTGGCCGCCTGGGGCTGGCGGATCCCGTTCCTGATCGCGGGTCCGCTGCTCGTCGGCGCCGTGCTGTACCGGATGCGGGTCGAGGACTCACCGGTCTTCCAGGAGCTGGTCCAGGAGTCCGAACCGGAGAAGGCGCCGATCACCGAGGTCCTGCGCCACCACGGGCCGGCGGTGCTGCGCACCATCGGCATCGTCTACGCCGCCCTCACCGCCGGGAGCCTGGCCTCGGTCTACATCCTCGTGCACCTGTCCGCGGTGCTGGAGTACCCGCTCACGGGCTCGCTGTGGCTGGTCGTGCTGATCGTGCTCCTCCCGATCGGGCTCGTGCCGTGGTCCGGAGCGCTCAGCGACCGGTTCGGCCGCAGGCGGGTCCTCGCGGTCGCCATGACCGGCTTCATCGTCCTCGCCGTGCCGTGCTTCTGGGTGATGCAGCAGGGCTCGTTGTTCTGGGCCATGGTCGCGGCCGTCGTCCTCAACGTCCCGTTCGCGATCCAGCAGGGCGTGCTCTACACGGTCCTCCCGGAACTGTTCCCGACGAAGGTGCGCTACACCGGCATCTCCATCGGCTTCAACATCGGCGGCGTGCTCGGCTCCGGGCTCGTCTCGGTCGTCGCCACCGGTCTGGTCTCGCTCACCGGCAACACCCTCGCGCCGTCCTTCTACCTGATCGTCGCAGCCCTGGTCGGACTGGTGGTCGTCGCGATCACGCGGGAGACCTCGCGGGACAGGTTCGGCGGCGTCGCGGCGCCGGCGGTGACCGCCGCGCCCGCCCCGGCCAGGGGCAGTTCTGCCCGTTGAGGCCCGCCGCACCGACTTGTCGGCCGACGGCACAGTGTCGTCGGCAGCGTGAGGTGCGGGTTCGAGGGATGTCGCGCCGGCTGCAGCTCAGCGAGCGCACGGTCGCCCACCACCTCGAGCGGATCTTCGGCAAGCTCGGCGTCGGATCCCGCGCGGAGGCCGCCGCGACGGCGGAGCGCGAGGGCCTCGCGCTCCTGCCGTGAGCCCTCCTCCTAGACCCCTTCCCGCGCCGGCACACCGGTCGTGACCGGCACCGGCGTCGGCTCCACCGCCTCCTCCGGCACCCGGCGGCGCCGCAGCGTCCCCCACAGGCCGCGGTTGGGCCGCCGGGCGAGCGCCGCGGTGAAGCGGTCGAGGAAGATCGCCAGGATGACGACGGCGAGCCCGCCCTCGAAGCCCGCCGCCACGTCGAGCTGGGTCACCGCGCTGACGACGACCGTGCCGAGCCCGCCCGCACCCGCCAGCCCCGCGACGACGACCATCGACAGCGCCAGCATGATCACCTGGTTGACGCCGGCCATGATCGAGGGCAGCGCCATCGGGAGCTGGACCTCGCGCAGGATCTGGCGCGGGTGGGCGCCGAACGCGTGCGCGGCCTCGACGACCTCGGGGTCGACCCCGCGGATGCCGAGCTCGGTGAGCCGGACCGCCGGGGGGATCGAGAAGATCGTGGTGGCGGCGACGCCGGGCACCACGCCGATGCCGAAGAAGAACACGGCCGGGATCAGGTAGACGAACACCGGCGTGGTCTGCATGAAGTCCAGGACCGGGCGCAGCACCGTGCTGACGCTGCGCCGCCGGGCCGCCCAGATGCCCAGCGGCACCCCGATCGCCGTCGCGATCACGGCGGCGACCAGCACCACCGCGAGCGACTCCATCGTCTCCTTCCACAGGTCGAGCGCGTCGACCAGCAGGAACGCGACGAGCGTGAACCCGGCCAGCCCGTACCCGCTGACGAGCAGCGAGCCGAGGGTGAACACCAGCACCCACACCCAGAACGGGGGACCGGTGAGCAGGTCGGTCAGTGAGTCGACGAGCAGCGTCATCACGGCGCTGATCGCGTCGAGCAGGCCCGGGATGGTGACCAGGAGCCAGGAGATGCCGTCGTCGACGTAGTCGCCGAGGGGGATGCGGGGCACGTCAGCTCCTGGTCGCGGGTTGCGGGGCGCCGGCCAGCGACGCGAGGACGGCGGCGCGCGGGACGACGCCCAGCAGCCGCCGCTCCTCGTCGACGACGGCCAGCGGGACGACGTGGCGCCCGAGGTGCCCGAGGATGTCGATCAGCGGGCGGTCGCGCTCGGTCGTGAGGTAGTCGGCCACCAGGCCGTCGCGCCCGATGGTCTCGGCACCCAGGCTCGCCGAGTGCGCGAGCCAGTCGTCGCGGACGACGCCGAGCAGGCGCTGCTCGGCGTCGACGACGTACGCGCCGTTCGCCTCGGCCGCGCCCAGGCGGCGCAGCACGTCACCGGGGCGCTCGTCGAGGCGCACGACCACGCGCGGCTCGGCGAGGACGTCCTCGGCGGTGAGCACCCGGCTGCGGTCGACGTCGGAGACGAAGTCGGCCACGTAGTCGTCGGCCGGCTCGGCGAGGATCGCCGGGCCGGTGCCCAACTGGACCAGCCGCCCGTCCTTGAGCAGCAGGATCCGGTCGCCCAGGCGCATCGCCTCGTTGAGGTCGTGGGTGATGAACACGACCGTCTTGCGCAGGTCCTTCTGCAGGCGGATCAGCAGCGCCTGCATGTCGCGGCGGATCAGCGGGTCGAGCGCGGAGTACGGCTCGTCCATCAGCAGCACGTCGGTGTCGCTGGCCAGCGCCCGCGCGAGCCCGACCCGCTGCTTCATGCCGCCCGAGAGCTGCGCCGGGAACGCGTCGCCGCGGTCGCCGAGCCCGACCTCGTCCAGCGCCCACTGCGCCCGCTCCCGGCGTTCCCCGTCGGCGACGCCGCGGATCTGCAGGCCGTAGCCGGCGTTGTCCAGCACGGTCTTGTGCGGCAGCAGCGCGAACTGCTGGAACACCATGCTCATCCGCCGGTTGCGCAGCGTGCGCAGGTCGGCGTCGCCGAGCCCGCCGAGCTCGCGGCCGTCGATGCGGATGGAGCCGCTGGTCGGTTCGATGAGCCGGTTGAGCAGCCGCACGAGCGTCGACTTGCCCGAGCCCGACAGCCCCATCACGACGAACAGCTCACCGGGGTGGATGTCGAACGACACGTCGTGGACGGCCAGGGTGGCGCCGGTGCGCCGCTGGATGTCGGCGCGCGGGACGCCCGCCGCCGCGAGCTCCTGCGCCTGCGCGATCTGCTGCGGGGTGCCGAAGACCTTCCCGAGGTCGCTGACCGAGATCAGCGGCCCGTCCGGGGAGGCGTCCGGCGTCAGCTCGCGAGCCACTGCGCCACCGCGTCCGGGTTGGCGGACAGCCAGTCCTTCGCCACGTCCTCGGCGTCCTCGTTGTCGACGTCGATCCGCTTGAGCAGCGGCTCGATGTCGGCCAGCGGCAGCTCGAAGCGCTGCAGCATCGCGTAGAAGGCCGGGGCCTCGTCGCGGACGCGGTTGCTGGCGGCCACGGAGGCGGAGTAGGAGGGCATCGCGCAGGCGCCGTCGCCGGTGGTGAGGCAGTCGGGCGTGTTCGGGGTCGGCTCCTCGAGCTGGGTCATCTCGAACTCACCGAAGACCCAGTGCGGGTGGTAGAGGTACACCAGGATCGGCTCCTGGCGCTCGTAGGCGCGGCGCAGCTCGGCGAGCTGGGCGGCCTCGCTGGAGGTGACCTGCTCCAGGTCCAACCCGTAGCCCTGCAGCCGCTTCGCGTTCTGCTCGGTGGTGATGAAGCTCGGGTCGGCGTCGACGAGCTTGCCGCCGAGCGCGGCGGCGTAGTCGTTGAGCTGGGTGACGCTGGTCAGGCCGGCGAGCGGCTGCCCCGGCTGCGTCGCGTAGGTGGGCACGAACCAGCCCTGCTCGGCGTCGCCGTAGGTCTGGTGGACGATCTGGACGGTGGCGGCGGCCTGGTCGGCCAGCTCCTGCTGGTTGGGCAGGGCGACCTCGGTGAGCAGGTCGACGTCACCGCGCTGCGCGCCCGCCCAGGCCGGGGCCGGGCCCAGGGCCGTCGTCTCGATCTCCGCGACGCCCAGCTCGGGGTGCTGCGCGGTGACCTCGGTGATGAGCGCGGTGGTGAGCGCCGCGGCGCTCCACGGGAACTCGGCGGCGGTGATCGTGATGCCCTCGCCGCCGCCGCCGGAGGCCTGCTCGGCCCCGCCGCAGGCGGTGAGGGCCGCGGCGGCGACGAGCAGGGAGGCGAGCGCACGGCCGGCTGGGCGGCGTCGGTACGGGGCGGGCATCGGTGTGTCCTCTCGGTGGTCCTGCGGCGGGGGCGGGCCGGAGTGAGCCACGGTAGGTCTGTTCGGGGCAGGCGGCAGCGCGCAGCGGCGGCGCCGGACCGGGCCGGGCCGCCGCGGCGGGGTCGGGCGGGGTGGGGGTCAGGCCCGGCGCAGCGCGGCGACGCCGACGGGCTCGTCGCCCTGGATCGTGATGCGGTGCATGACGCGGCGGGCGTCGCCGTAGTCGCGGTTGGCGTAGTGGGCGGTGGCGCGGTTGTCCCACATGGCCACGTCACCGGCGGTCCAGCGGTGGCGCACGATGTGCTCGGGCTTGGTGATGTGGGCGTAGAACAGGTCGAGCAGGTGGCGGCTCTCGGCGTCGGACACCCCGGCGATGTGGCTGGTGAAGCCCGGGTTGACGAACAGCGAGCGGCGCCCGGTCTCCGGGTGCACGCGCACCACGGGGTGCTCGACGGGCTCCAGCGCGGTGAAGCGCTCCCCCTCCCACAGGCTGCCCTCGCCCTGGCGGCGCTGCGCGAGGTAGTAGCCGAACTCGCGGGTGCCGTCGTGCACCGCGGTGAGCTGCTCGGCCAGGCGCTGCAGCGGCTCCGAGAGCGAGGAGAACGCGAGCTCCAGGTCGGCCCAGTTGGTGTCGCCGCCCTGCGGGGGCACGGTGACCGCGCGCAGGATCGAGCCCAGCGGCGGGCGCCGGACGAACGTGACGTCGGTGTGCCAGACGTCGGCGAACCCGTTGTCGGCGCTGTCGAGGGCGTAGATCTCGGCGTGCGCGTCGTCGATGCCGGGCACGACCGGGTGCGACGCGGTGAGGCGGCCCAGCCGGTTGCCCAGGGCGACGTGGCTGTCGGGGTCGAGGCGCTGGCCGGTGAAGAACAGCACCTTGTGCTCGGTCAGGGCGGCCCGGACGGCGGCGACCTCGGCGTCGGAGGCGGCGGCCAGGTCGAGGCCGCGCACCCGCGCGCCGAAGCGCGGGCCCAGCCGGTCGACGTCGAGGATCCCCGCGGATGCGGGGGAGTGGGTCAGGGGTGCGGCCAGGGTGGTCATCGGGCAGTCCTCTCCCGGAGTCCGGCGCGCGGCGGGGCGCGGCCGGACGTCCGGTACTCCAGGGGCGGTGGGTCGGGGGGCCGTCGAGCGGCCGGTCGCGGCGTGGTGCCCGCGACGGGTGCGTCAGCTACAGAGCCCGACCGAGTGCAGACGGCACAGGTCCAGGGTGATGCGTCCCACGAGGGGCACTCCGGCCGTCATGGGCCCGATCCTTTCCCGCGTCCGGACGCGTCCGCAACGCCGCGGCGCCGGTCGTCCAGCGCCTGGGAGTGACGTCCGCCGGTCCGGACATTCACTCCGCGGAACGCCTCGCGGATCCGGGGTGTAACCCCCGGGCGCCCGCGAGCGTCCTACGGGGGACAGCACGCGACGCCCCACCACGCAGGAGAACGAGATGTCCGACTTCCTCGGCCCCGACACCGCCCTCGCCACCGAGTTCGTGGACCTCGACGGCGACGGCCACCTGGAGACCACCCTCGTGGACTCCGACTCCGACGGCTACGTCGACACCGCGCTCACCGACGTCGACGGCGACGGGTACGACGACGTGGCGGCGTTCGACAACGCGCCCGACGGCGAGTTCGTGCCCGACGTCGTGGCGGTCGACCACACCGGTGACGGCGTGGCCGACGTGATCCTCGACGACACCGACCTCGACGGGACCTTCGACGACGTCACCACCGGCCCCGGCACGGTCCTCGCCGACTCCAACCCCTACGGCGGCACCTGGGGCCAGAGCTGGAGCGGCCCCTCGGGCGACGACGTCTTCGAGGTCCCGTCGTCCTGACCCCGCTACCGGCGTCCGGAGCGGGCGGGGGCGGGCCAGTCGAGCGCGAGCGACCCGCCCACGCCCAGGGCGTGCCACCGCGGCGCGAGCTCGTCGAGCCGGTCGACCAGCGCGTCGACCAGGGCCGGGTCGACGCCCGCGGCCCGCTCGTCGAGCCAGGCCCGGACGCCGGACGGGGTCGGGCGCGCGGCGTGGCGAACCTCCCACGCACCCTGCACGAGCTGGGCGAACCGCTCGGAGCGGGCCATGTCCGGGCGGCCGGTCGGGCGGGCGTTGCGGCGCGCCCACTTCTTCGAGTACGGCTCGTCGAGCGGCCGGAACGTGCCCGCGTCGCCGCCGTCGGCCAGCGTGCCGTAGATGCCCTCGCGCAGCCCGAGGTGCCGCTCGACGACGAAGTGCACGAGGTCGTGCGGCACGTGGGTGTGGAAGCCGGGTGCCGGGTCCGCCGCGACGCGGTCGCCGGCCGGCCGCTCCGCCGTGACCGCGTAGCGCCGCTCCCCGGTGCGGGTGAAGGTGACGAGCACGCCCCGACGGTAGGCCCGCCGGCCGGCGTCAGCGACCGGTTTCCCCCGGGGCGCGCACCCGGCTGCGCACCTGCAGCACCGCCACGGACATCGGCGCGGCCCCCCTGGCGCGCGGCACCGGCACCGGCCGGCTGACCAGCACGACCTCGGTGCCCTCGTCGCCGGGGTGGACCCCCACCTCGGCCACGCACCCGCGCATCACGGCGATCCCGCGGCCGCGGTAGCCGGGGTCGCCCGGTGGGCGCCAGCGCCCGTCGTCGTGGACGAGGAGGCGGACGCGCTGCCCGTCGTCGTCGAGGATGCGGACGCCGGTGACGTCGACCTCGCCCGGCTCGCGGCCGCCGTACCCGTGCTCGACGGAGTTGGTGACGGCCTCGTGCACCGCCAGCACGACGTCGTCGGCCTCGTACTCGGGCCAGCCGAACCCGTCGAGCCAGGCCCGCAGCCGCTCCCGGACGATCGAGGCGGCCGCAGGCACACCGAGCAGCCGCACCCGGAAGGTGCTGGTGTCGCGTTCCACGGGGGCCATCGCCCGCGAGTGTGCCAAGGTTCCCGCGGCTCCGCCGGACGGACCAGCGAGCGGGATCAGACCGGTCCGGTGATCGCGTCGTCGACGGAGTCGTAGAGCGCGAGGCGCCGCTCCAGGCCGGTGATCTCGATCGGGCGCACGACCGGGCGGTTGGAGTCGACCGCGATGCGCAGGGGTTCGCCGAGCTCCTCGCCGCGCTCGGTGACGCGGACGAGCGTGGACAGGCCGGCGGAGTCGAGGAAGTGGACGTCGGTGAGATCCAGGACGACGGGCAGGTCGCCGTCGAGCGCGGCGGCGACGGCCGCGCCGAGCCGCTCGGCCGTCAGCGCCTCGACCTCGCCCCGCACGTGCACCACGACGTGCCCCCGGACCTCGGCGCTCCGGATCGTCATCAGTTCCTCCACGGACGGACGCTACCGCGCCGACGGGCCCCGGTGGGCGGACGCCCGGGAGAGGTAACCCTGCGGGGTCGGGCGACGACGCCAGTGGTGGGACGCCGCCGGCGTCTGTCACTCTGGACCCCGATCGGGTCGCGGGGTTCACGGGAGGGGACGGCCGAGTGGACGTCGTGGCAGGTCTCGATGCCGTCGTGCACAGCGCCTGGCTGCTGCCGGTGCTGGTGCTGATGATCGCGGCCGACGGGCCCGTGCCCATGCTGCCGAGCGAGACGCTGCTGATGACGGCCGCGGCCGTCGCGTTCACCGAGGGTGACGTGGCCCTGCTGGTCGGGCTGTTCGTGGCCGCCGTCCTCGGGTCGGCGATCGGCGACCTGCTCGTCTACGGGCTCGGCCGCACGTCCCACAAGCTGATCGCGGGCTCCTCGCAGGGCCACGGCTCGGCGTGGGTGCGCCGGCACCTGCTCAACCGGCCGGGGCCGGTCCTGGTCCTGGCCCGGTTCGTGCCCGGAGGGCGCCTGGTGAGCACCGCGGCCGCCGGTCGCTTCGGGCTGCCGCTGCACCGGTTCGTCGGCTGGTCGCTGGCCAGCTCGGCGGCCTGGGCGGTCTACATGCTGGTCGTCGGGCGGATCCTGGAGCCGATGACGGGGGGCAACCCGCTGCTCTGCGTCGTCGGTGCCGGGGTGCTCGCGGCGGTGACGGCCGTGGTGTTCGCGCTGGCCCGGCGGGTGCTGCGCCGGCGGGGCCGCCGGAGCCCGGACGTGGATCGACCGGTGTCGGCGGAGGCTCCCCGTTCCACCGACACCGGTCATAGCCTCCAACGGATCGCACTCGCCGGGGATGCGGCGCTTTCTCGCTCTCCGTCGAGCGGCTCATCACCATCGGTGACCGGTCGGGCGGCGGTTGTCGGATCAACGGTCTCCGCCGAGCGACGGGCGGCGGCCGACGGGCGAGTGCTCGGCGCGCCCGTCCCTCACGTGGGGGAGTAGAGCCCCGCGGCGGTCACGCCGGGGCGATCACCCCGGTGATCACGTCGGGGGGCCGCCGAGGCGGCGCAGGTGGAGCGCGAGCTGGAGCTCCAGGGCGCGCGCCGGGGTCGACCAGTCGTCGCCGAGCAGGGTGGCGACGCGGTCGAGGCGCTGGGTCACGGTGTTGACGTGCACGTGCAGCGCGCCCGCCGCGCGGCTCGGGCTCCCGCCGGCGGCGAAGTAGGCGTCGAGGGTGCCGAGGAGGTCGCTGCCGCGGCGGGCGTCGTACCCGGTGACGGGGCCGAGCACGTCGTCGAGGAAGGCGCCGACGTCGCCCGGCCCGACCAGCCCGGCGAAGCCCAGCTCCCGCGCCGACCCGAACGGCCGCCCCAGCGCGACGAGAGCCCCCGTCGTCCGCTGCGCCCGCTCGTGGACCTCGCGCAGCCCGCAGCCCGGCACGACCGGGCCCGCCGTGCCGGTCGTGACGCCGTCGGGCAGGCGCCGGGACAGGGCCTCGGCGACGGCGGACGGGTCGGTGCCCGGCACGACCGCGACGAGGTCCTCGCCGTGCGGGCCCGCGAGTCCGCCGCCCCCGCCCGCGGTGACCGCGAGGCCGCGGACCGGGCCGCGGCACACTGCCACCACGTGCGGGACGCCCAGGCGCAGGCCGAGCAGGCGGCCGCGCTCGACCAGCCCGGCGTCGGGCCCGCCCTCGGGACGGGCGAGCAGCTCGGCCAGCAGGTCGGCGCGGACGCGCTGGTCGGACTCGGCGGCCCGCAGCCGGAACAGCAGCACGAGCGCGGTGACCATGGCCGCGCGCTCGACGGTGCGGCCCTGCCCGTCGTCGAGGTCGCCGCGGCCGCCGAGCACCAGCGAGCCCAGCCGCTGCCCGGCGGCGTGCACCGAGACCGCCCAGCGCCCGTCGGCCCCGGCGAGGCGGCCGGTCTCGGCGGAGCGCGTCACGGCGGGGGAGGCGGCGAGGTCGCCGGGCGGCACCGGGCCGTGCGCGGCGAGGCGCCCGTCGTCGACGTCGAGGACGGCGACCCAGCAGCCGAGCAGCTCGCCGAGGGTGGCCGCGATGTCGTCGACGCCGCCGCCCGAGAGCACGACCTCGGAGAACCGGTCGTGTGCGGTGGCGGCGCTCTCGATGCCCGCGTGGGCGGCGGACAGCGCGGCGAGGGCGTCGGCGGTCTCGGCCGTCCGGCGGGCCTGCACGAGCGAGACGGCGGCCAGCGCGGCCAGCGAGCCGAGCAGCGCGACCTCCTCGCGGGTGAACGGGCGGCGCGTGCGGTTGGCGGCGAACAGCACGCCGACGAACTCGCCGTCGACGAGCAGCGGCGTGCCGCAGATCGCGACCAGCCCCTCCTCGTCGACGGCGTCGTCGATCTCGGAGGTGTGGGCGTAGCGGCCGTCGGCGGGGTAGTCGGCGGTCCAGTAGGGGCGGCGGGTCTGCGCGACGAGCCCGCCGAGCCCGGCCCCCAGCGGCAGCCGCAGGCCCTGGAACCGCGCCGACACCGAGCCTGCGGTGGCGCGCATGAACGTGTCGCCGCGCTGCGGGTCGTACAGGGTCAGGTAGGCGACGTCGGTGCCGATCAGGCCGCGGGCGCGGCGGACGATGGCGTCGAGGACGCCGCGGGGGTCGGCGGCCGAGGCGAGGTCGCGGGCGGTCTCGACCAGCGCCGAGAGCTCGGCCTCGCGGCGGCGGTGCTCGTCGATGCCGGCCCGGACGCGCAGGGCCAGCGCCCGCGCGACGGCCGCGGTCTCGCTGTCGGTGGCCTGCAGCGCACGGGCCTCGATGAGGTCGGCGGGTGCGTCCTGGGCGAGCAGGCGCAGCAGGTCCAGCGCGGTCTGCGGCACGGCGGGGATGATGCCACCCGCCGTGCCGTGGGCAGTGGGCTGCGCCTCGTCCGGGGTTGGATCGTCGAGGGTGCGCTCGTCCGGAGTTGCAGGTAGGCCACCTTGCTGACGGTTATTGTCATCAAGGTGGCCTTCCTGCAACATGCCCCGGGCCCGTCGGCTCAGCGCGCCGCCGACTTCGGCAGGGCCGGGTCGTCGGCCAGGTCGCGGTGGCGGGTCTCGGAGTAGGACGCCACGGCGATGATCGTCAGCACCGCCGACGCCGCCACGTAGACGGCCACGGGGTAGCCGCTGCCGTACGTGGTGATCAGCGCGACCGCGATGATCGGGGCGAGCCCGCCGGCCAGGATCGAGGCCAGCTGGTAGCCGATCGAGACGCCCGAGTAGCGCACCTTCGTCCCGAACAGCTCGGACAGGAACGCGGCCTGCGGCCCGTACATGGCGCCGTGGAACAGCAGCCCGCCGACGACCGCGAGCACGGCCGCGCCGAAGTTGCGCGTGTCGAGCAGCGCGATGAACGCGAACGCCCAGATCCCGACGCCCGCGGCGCCCAGGATGTAGAGCGGCTTGCGGCCGAAGCGGTCCGACAGCGCGCCCCAGACCGGGATCGTCACGAAGTGCACGGCCGCGCCGATCAGCACCGCACCCAGCACGAACGAGCTCGACAGCCCCAGCTGCGTCGTCGCGTACGTCGTCACGACGATGGTGAAGATGTAGTACGAGACGTTCTCCGCGAACCGCGCGCCCATCGCCGTGAGCACCTCGCGGGGGTAGCTGCGCAGCACCTCGAGGATTGGCATGGCGTCGGCGGTGCCGGCGGCGGCGCGCTCCTCGGCCTGCCGCTGCGCCTCGCGGAACACCGGCGACTCCTCGACCGAGAGCCGGATGTAGAGCCCGATCAGCACGAGCACCGCCGAGAGCAGGAACGGGATGCGCCAGCCCCAGGCCAGGAAGTCGGCCTCGCTCTGGAACGCCGCGAGCAGCGCCAGGATGCCGTTGGCGAGCAGCTGCCCGCCGGGGGCGCCGGCCTGCGGCCAGCTCGCCCAGTAGCCGCGGCGGGCCGGGTCGCCGTGCTCGGAGACGATGAGCACCGCGCCGCCCCACTCGCCGCCGAGGGCGAAGCCCTGCACGAGGCGCAGCAGCACGAGGATGATCGGCGCCGCGAGCCCGATGGTGGCGTAGCCGGGCAGGACGCCGATGAGGAACGTCGCCACCCCCATCATCAGCAGGCTGACGACGAGCAGCGTCTTGCGGCCGATCTTGTCGCCGTAGTGGCCGAAGACGAGGCCGCCGACCGGCCGCGCGATGAACCCGACGGCGAACGTGCCCAGCGACAGCAGCGTCCCGGTGGCGGGGTCGTTGCCGGGGAAGAAGACCTGCGGGAACACCAGCGCCGCGGCGACGCCGTAGAGGAAGAAGTCGTACCACTCGACGGTGGTGCCGGCCATGCTCGCGCCGACGATCTTGACGATGGAGCTGCGCGGCTGGTTCTCAGCCATGGGGCAACCCTTTCTGGCTAGTGGGCGGTCCAGCCGCCGTCCATGAGGTAGGAGGTGCCGGAGATCGAGCCGGACGCCGGGCCGTAGAGCACGGCGGCGAGTTCGGCGACCTCGGCGGGTTCGACGAGCCGCTTCACGGCCACGGGCGTGAGCATGATCTGCTCCAGGACCTGCGACTCGTCGATGCCGTGCGTGCGCGCCTGGTCGGCGATCTGCTTCTCGACCAGCGGCGTCCGCACGTAGGCGGGGTTGAGGCAGTTGCTGGTGACGCCGTGCGCGGCGCCCTCCAGCGCGATCACCTTCGACAGCCCCTCCAGCCCGTGCTTGGCGCTGACGTAGGCCGACTTGAACGGGCTCGCGCGCACCCCGTGCACGCTGGAGACGTTGACGATCCGCCCCCAGCCGCGCTCGTACATGTGCGGCAGGACCCGCCGGGAGAGCCGGAACGGCGCCTCCAGCATCACGCGCAGGATGAGGCCGAACCGCTCGGGGTCGAACTCGTGCACCGGCGCCACGTGCTGGATGCCGGCGTTGTTGACGAGCACGTCCACGGCGGACGGCAGCGCGTCGACGGCGTCGAGGTCGGAGAGGTCGCAGACGACCGTCTCGACCCCCGCCACCTCGTCCGCCAGCGCCTTGAGGCCCGCCTCGTCACGGTCGACGGCGACGACGTGCGCACCGTCGGCGGCCATGCGCTGCACGATGGCCTTGCCGATGCCGGACGCCGCGCCCGTGACCAGCGCCGTCCGACCGTCCAGGATCGTCATGACCGGGAACGTTAAGACAGAGTGAGGCGCTCCGCTGTGTGGCGCGCACCCACATTCCCGGTGCCGATCATGTGGTCCGCGCCCCGACGATCTCAGGATGAGATCCATCTGCGGCAGCGGGCGGCTCATACTGCGCCGCATGCGCACTAGCAGCTGGGTCGCCGACGTCGGCGCCGAGAACGCCACCTGGCTCGCCACCGAGAGCCGCACCGCCCGCCTCGCCCGCGAGTACCGCCCGGTGGACCTGGGCGACGGCCGGATCAGCTACAGCTACCGCGCCCTCGGCTCGGCCCGCGAGCTGGGGGAGGAGGAGGACGGCTACCTCACCGACGACGCCGAGGGACTGCGGGTGTGGATCGGGGACGACGCGTTCGAGCTGGAGGAGATCGAGGTCTGACGCGCTCGGCGGCGGGGGCCGTCGGCGACCGTCGGGCGGCTGCGGCCAGGTGACCTGTGTGCCGACGGCGGGGTTGCCGACCTGGGTAGCGGTGCTGCCCCCCGACGCCGGACGCGGCTGCACACCGGTTCCGCACCCCACGCACCGTCTGGAGCCGGTGTGGGGCGTACGTGGCTGGTGTGCGGGGCATCGGGGAGCCCGTCTCGACCGGTGCCGCCGCTCCGCACGCGGGGTCGGGTCCTCGGGGCCGCCCCCGCTCGCCCTCGCGCCCGTCCGGCACCTGCCCCACCCGCCCACCCACCGGTGATCGTCGGGAGTGTGACCTGGCGGTCTTGCGGAGGGCGCTGAGGGTGCGGTCTCGGTGATCACCGGGCAGTGATCGCCGGGAGTGTGTCGCCAGGGTCGTGGGGAGGGCCGTGGTGGTGCGGTCCCGGTGATCACCGCCCTCGGTCCCTGGGTTCCGGGTTTCCGCGCCTGATCGGCTTGCGCCTGATCGCCCCGCGGCCGGCCGCTCGCGCTCCATCGCCCGGCCTCCACCGCCAACCCCCACCGCCGCGTCCGCTCCGCGCGACGTGGTGCGGGTCGTGATCCGCAACGGGGCGCCTGATCGCGTCGCGGCCTGCCGGCCGCACTCACTGCGCGCCCCATCGCCCCGCGCCCCATCGCCAACCGCCCCACCACCCCGCCCCCGGGCCCGGGCCCACCGGTGATCGTCGGGAATGTGACGTGGGGGTCGTGCGGAGGGCCCTGGTGGTGCGGTCTCGGTGATCACCGGGCGGTGATCGTCGGGAGTGTGACGTGGGGGTCGTGCGGAGGGCCCTGGCGGTGCGGTCTCGGTGATCACCGGAAGCTCCCGCCAACCCGCGCCCCGCCAACCCGCGCCCCACCAACCCGCGCCCCACCAACCCGCGCCCCACCAACCCGCGCCCCACCGCCTCGCGGCAGCCGCCCGCGCTCCGCCGCCCGCGCCCCACCGCGCCAGCCCGCGGCCCGATCTGGTGATCGTCGGAAGTGTGACGTGGGGGTCGTGCGGAGGGCCCTGCCGGTGCGGTCTCGGTGATCACCGGGCGGTGATCGTCGAGAGTGTGACGTCAGGGTCGTCGGGAGGGCCGTGCTGGTGCGGTCTCGGTGATCACCGGCCCGGATGGCCGGGATCCTCACCGGCTCCGCCGCGGTGCTCACCGAGGCCGACGAACAAGCACCTGCTCATCGCGCGGCTGGCGCACGCCGGGCGCGGGCTGAAGGTCGAGCAGGGTGGGGAAGGGGTACGGGCCGGAGGCGTAGACGCCCCCGGCCCGCACCGTCACGTCAGAACAGCGCTGTCACGTCAGCGGCCGGTCGGTCGGCTCGATCGGCCGGGGCAGGACGTCGCGCCCGGTGAGGTAGGCGTCGACCCCGGCCGCGGCGGCCCGGCCCTCGGCGATGGCCCACACGATCAGCGACTGGCCGCGGCCCATGTCGCCCGCGGAGAACACCCCGTCGACGCTGGTCATGAAGCTGCGGTCGCGCGCGACGTTGCCGCGCTCGTCGAGCTCCACCCCGAGGTCGGAGAGCAGCTTGCCCTTCTCCGGCCCGACGAAGCCCATCGCGAGCAGCACGAGCTGCGCGGGCAGGAGCTTCTCGGTGCCCTCGACGGGGTCGAAGCCCTTCTCGCCGCGCTTGACCTCGACGATGCGGATGCCGGCGAGCTTGCCCTCGTCGTCGGCGACGAACTCGGTGGTGTTGACCGAGAACAGCCGGTCGCCACCCTCCTCGTGCGCGCTCGACACCCGGTAGACCATCGGGTACGTCGGCCAGGGCATGCCCTCGGTGCGCTTCTCCGGGGGCGTCGGCATGATCTCGAGCTGGGTGACCGAGCGGGCGCCCTGCCGGTGGCTCGTGCCGAGGCAGTCGGCGCCGGTGTCACCGCCGCCGATGATCACGACGTCCTTGCCCTCGGCCGTGATCGGCGGTGCGTCGATGTCGCCCTGCTGCACGTGGTTGGCCCACGGCAGGAACTCCATCGCCTGGTAGACGCCCTCGGTCTCGCGGCCGGCGGCGGGCAGGTCGCGCCACGCCGTGGCCCCGCCCGCGAGCACGACGGCGTCGAACTCGTCGCGCAGCTGCTCGACGGTGATGTCCGTGCCGACGTCGACCGACGCCCGGAACATCGTGCCCTCGTCCTGCATCTGCTTGAGGCGCCGGTCGAGCCGCGCCTTCTCCATCTTGAACTCGGGGATGCCGTAGCGCAGCAGGCCGCCGATGCGGTCGGAGCGCTCGAACACCACGACGTCGTGGCCCACGCGCGTGAGCTGCTGCGCGGCGGCCAGCCCGGCCGGCCCGGAACCGACGACGGCGACCTTCTTGCCCGTCTTCGTCCGCGCCGGCTGCGGCGGCACCCAGCCCTCGTCCCACGCCCGGTCGACGATCTCGATCTCGACCTGCTTGATCGTGACGGCGTCGTCGTTGATCGCCAGCACGCAGGCCGCCTCGCACGGGGCGGGGCAGAGCGTGCCGGTGAACTCCGGGAAGTTGTTCGTGGCGTGCAGCCGCTCGGTGGCCTCGCGCCAGTCCTTGCGGTAGACGAGGTCGTTCCACTCCGGGATGAGGTTGCCCAGCGGGCAGCCCTGGTGGCAGAACGGGATGCCGCAGTTCATGCAGCGCCCGGCCTGCTTCTCCAGGTGGTCGCGGGGGAAGTCCTCGTAGACCTCCCGCCAGTCCATCAGCCGCAGGTCGACCGGGCGGCGGGTGGGCCCCTCCCGCTTGGTGGTCAGGAATCCCTTCGGGTCACCCATGAGCGGCCTCCATAACGGCTTCGTCCACGTTCCGTCCCTCGCGCTCCGCGGCCTCGCGGGCCTGCAGCACCCGCTTGAAGTCGCGCGGCATGACCTTGCCGAAGCGGGCTACGTTGTCGTCCCAGTCGGTGAGGAGCTTCTTCGCGACGGCCGACTCCGTCTCCGCGTAGTGCTTCTCGACGGCCTCGCGCAGGAACGCGCGGTCGTCGTCGTCGAGCGGGTCGAGGTCGACCATCTCGGGGTTGACGCGGTGCGCCGGCAGGTCGAGCACGTAGGCCACGCCGCCGGACATGCCCGCCGCGAAGTTGCGCCCGATCCGGCCGAGCACGACGACGCGCCCACCGGTCATGTACTCGCAGCCGTGGTCGCCGACGCCCTCGACGACGGCCAGCGCACCGGAGTTCCGGACGCAGAACCGCTCGCCGACGATGCCGCGGACGAAGATCTCGCCCGACGTGGCCCCGTACAGGATCACGTTGCCGGCGATGATGTTGTCCTCGGCGGCGAACGGCGCCGTCGGGTCGGGCCGCAGCGTGAGCCGCCCGCCGGACAGGCCCTTGCCGAAGAAGTCGTTCGTGTCGCCGACCAGCCGCAGCGTGATGCCCCGCGGCACGAACGCGCCGAAGCTCTGGCCGGCCGAGCCGGTGAGCGTGACGTCGATCGTGTCGTCGGGCAGGCCCTCGCCGCCCCACTGCTTCGTGAGCTCGTAGCCCAGCATCGTGCCGACGGTGCGGTTGACGTTGCGGACGGGCAGGTCGAGGTGCACCTTGTCGCCCGAGCGCAGGGCGCCCTCGCACAGCTGGATCAGCGTGTTGTCGAGCGCCTTCTCCAGGCCGTGGTCCTGCGCCTTCGTCCGGTGCAGGACCGTGTCGGGGCCGACGTCGGGCGTCGCGAAGATCGGGGACAGGTCGATGCCCTCGGTCTTCCAGTGCCGCACGGCGTCGTCGGTCTCCAGCACCTCGGCGTGGCCGACGGCCTCGTCGATCGAGCGGAAGCCCAGCGCCGCCAGGTACTCGCGCACCTCCTCGGCGATGAACCGCATGAAGTTGACGACGTACTCCGGACGCCCGTCGAACCGCTTGCGCAGCTCCGGGTTCTGCGTGGCGACGCCCACCGGGCAGGTGTCGAGGTGGCAGACGCGCATCATGATGCAGCCGCTGACGACGAGCGGGGCCGTGGCGAAGCCGAACTCCTCCGCGCCCAGCAGCGCGGCGATGACGACGTCGCGGCCGGTCTTGAGCTGCCCGTCGGCCTGCACGACGATCCGGTCGCGCAGGTTGTTGCGCAGCAGCGTCTGCTGCGTCTCGGCCAGGCCGAGCTCCCACGGGCCGCCCGCGTGCTTGATCGACGACAGCGGCGACGCGCCCGTGCCGCCGTCGTGGCCCGAGATGAGCACGACGTCGGAGTAGGCCTTCGCCACGCCCGCCGCGACCGTGCCGACGCCGACCTGGCTGACCAGCTTCACGTGGATGCGGGCCCGCGGGTTGGCGTTCTTCAGGTCGTGGATGAGCTGCTTGATGTCCTCGATGGAGTAGATGTCGTGGTGCGGCGGCGGCGAGATCAGCCCGACGCCGGGGGTGGCGTAGCGGGTCTTGGCGATCCACGGGTAGACCTTGCCGCCGGGCAGCTGGCCGCCCTCGCCGGGCTTGGCGCCCTGCGCGATCTTGATCTGGATGTCGTCGGCGTTGACGAGGTACTCGCTCGTGACGCCGAAGCGGCCCGAGGCCACCTGCTTGACCGCGGAGCGGCGGGAGTCGCCGTTGGCGTCGGGGGTCCAGCGCTCGGAGTCCTCGCCGCCCTCGCCGGTGTTGGACCGGCCGCCGAGCCGGTTCATGGCGATCGCCAGCGTCTCGTGCATCTCCTGGCTGATGGAGCCGTAGGAGATGGCGCCGGTGCCGAAGCGCTTGACGATCTCCTCGACCGGCTCGACCTCGTCGAGCGGCACCGGCGGGCGCAGGCCCTCCTTGAAGGCGAACAGCCCGCGCAGCGTCATCAGGCGGTGCGCCTGCTCGTCGACCGCGCGCGTGTAGTCCTTGAAGATGTCGTAGCGCCCGGCCCGCGTGGAGTGCTGCAGCTTGAACACCGTCTGCGGGTTGAACAGGTGCAGCTCGCCCTCGCGGCGCCACTGGTACTCGCCGCCGACCTCCAGCGCGCGGTGGTGCGCGCGGACCTCGTCGCGCGGGAAGGCGCGGCGGTGGGCCCGCAGCACCTCCTCGGCGAGGACGTCGTAGCCGACGCCGCCCAGGCGCGAGGTGGTGCCGCAGAAGCACTCGTCCACGACCTCCTTGCCCAGGCCGATCGCCTCGAAGATCTGCGCGCCCGTGTACGACGCCACGGTGGAGACGCCGATCTTCGACATCGTCTTGCGGACGCCCTTGCCGAGCGCCTTGACGAGGTTCTTCGCCGCGGTGGCCGGGTCGACGCCGGGGATGTCGCCGCGCTCGGCGAGGTCCTCGACGGTGGCCATGGCCAGGTACGGGTTGACGGCGGCCGCGCCGTAGCCGATGAGCAGCGCGATGTGGTGCACCTCGCGGGCGTCGCCGGACTCGACGACCAGGCCCACCCGGCTGCGGGTCTTCTCGCGCACCAGGTGGTGGTGGACCGCGCCGGTGAGCAGCAGCGACGGGATCGGCGCGTGGGTGGCGTCGACGCCGCGGTTGGACAGCACGATCAGCCGCGCGCCGTCCTCGATGGCCTCGGACACCTCGCGGCAGATCTCCGCGAGCCGCGCCTTCATGCCGGCACCGCCGTCGGCAGCCCGGAACACGCCCTTGGCCGTGACGCAGGCGAAGCCGGGGAGCTCGCCGTCGTCGTTGATGTGGACGATCTTGGCCAGGTCGTCGTTGCCGAGCACCGGGAACGGCAGCAGGATCGTGCGGCAGTTGGCCGGGGTGGCGTCGAGCAGGTTCTGCTCCGGCCCGAGCTGGCTCTGCAGCGAGGTGACGAGCTCCTCGCGGATCGCGTCCAGCGGCGGGTTGGTGACCTGCGCGAACAGCTGGATGAAGTAGTCGAACAGCGACCGCGGCCGCTCCGAGATCGCCGCGATCGGGGCGTCGTTGCCCATCGAGCCGATCGGCTCCGCACCCGCCGCCGCCATCGGCTTGAGCAGGAGCGAGAGCTCCTCCTCGGTGTAGCCGAAGGACTGCTGGCGGTGCGTCAGCGCGGCGTGGCTCGGGACCTCGCGGTCGCGCGCGGGCAGGTCCTCGAGCCGGATCAGGCCGGCGTGCAGCCAGTCGGCGTAGGGGTGCTCGGCGGCCAGCGCGCCCTTGATCTCGGCGTCGTCGACGAGCTTGCCCGCGGCCGTGTCGACCAGGAACATCCGGCCGGGCTCGAGGCGGCCCTTGCGGACGACGGACGACGGCTCGACGTCGAGCACGCCGACCTCGGAGGCCAGCACGACGATGCCGTCGTCGGTGACCCAGTAGCGCGCGGGGCGCAGGCCGTTGCGGTCGAGGACCGCGCCGACGAGCGTGCCGTCGGTGAACGCGACGAGCGCGGGGCCGTCCCACGGCTCCATCAGCGTGGAGTGGAACTCGTAGAAGGCCCGGCGGGCCGGGTCCATCTCGTCGTGGTTCTCCCACGCCTCCGGGATCATCATGAGCACCGCGTGCGGCAGGCTGCGCCCGCCCAGGTGCAGCAGCTCGAGGACCTCGTCGAACGTGGCGGAGTCGCTCGCGTCCGGCGTGACGATCGGCGACAGGCGCGCCAGGTCGCCGGGGATGACGTCGGACTGCAGCAGCGCCTCGCGGGAGGCCATCCAGTTGCGGTTGCCGCGCAGGGTGTTGATCTCCCCGTTGTGCGCGACGTAGCGGTAGGGGTGCGCGAGCGGCCACGCCGGGAACGTGTTGGTGGAGAAGCGCGAGTGCACGACGGCCAGCGCCGACGTCACGCGCTCGTCGGAGAGGTCGGGGTAGAACGCCTCGACCTGCGGCTCGGCCAGCATCCCCTTGTAGACGATGGTGCGCGGCGAGAGCGACGGGAAGTAGGTGCCGGTGCCGTGCTCGGCGCGCTTGCGCAGGCAGAACGCCAGGCGCTCGAGCGCGATGCCGGTCTCGCCCTGCGCGCCGGCGACGAACAGCTGGCGGAAGCCGGGCATGGCGGCGCGCGCGGACGGGCCGATGTCGGCGCCGTCCGGGTCGACGGGGAGCTCGCGCCAGCCGAGGACGGTGAGGCCCTCCTCGGCGGCGAGGCGGTCGATCTCGGTGACGGCGGCGTCGGCGGCCTCGCGGTCGGCCGGCAGGAACGCCGTGCCGACGGCGTAGGAGCCGTCCTCGGGGAGCGCGAAGTCGACGACCTCGCGGAAGAAGGCGTCCGGCAGCTGGATCAGGATGCCCGCGCCGTCGCCGGTGTTCGCCTCGGCGCCGCGTGCGCCGCGGTGCTCCAGGCGCAGCAGCGCGGTCAGGGCCTTGCGGACGATGGAGTGGCCGCGCCGCCCGGAGAGATCGGCGACCATGGCGACACCGCACGCGTCGTGCTCGAAGTCCGGGGCGTACAGCCCCTCCGAGGGGACCGCGGTGCCGGTCGCGTTCGTCGTGGCAGCCAACAGTGCCTCCTGTCGTCTCGGTGCACCCCGACACTGACCCACTACTGCTTGGGGCAATCGGGACGACGTGATGGTTGAGGGGAAAGGATAAGCGACACGCCCGTCCGCTGGCCGGTCCTGGTCCGAACGGGTGCATCTGGATGCGCCGACGAGAGGTCGTGGTGGAGACCCGGTGCCGGCACGACGACCTGACGCCGGGGGTGGGCGTCGGCCGGTGGTGCTCCGTGGTGCGCAGGCACGCTGCAGTGGGTGCTCTGGCGCGCCCACCAGCGTCGCACGCGACGCCGACGATCCGCCAGTGGTCAGGGACGTGAGCCCGGTGACCTGCAGCGGCGCCGGTGGGGGCGCCACCGCGCCCGACCCGTCAGACTGGCGCCGTGGACGTCGCCGGAGCCCTGCACGACGTGGCCCGCGCCGGCCCCTTCTTCACCGTCGCCACCGGCCCCGCCGGCTCCGCCCCGGACGGCGCCCACCCCGTCGCCGACGCCTGTGCAGGCCGCACCGATGCACTCGTCCGGCGCATCGCGCACGTACGCACCGTCCTCGGCTCCGACGACCGCGTCGCGGCGTCCGTCACGTTCCAGGGGCTCGCGGCGCTGCTCGTGGCGGCGCCGTTCGCGGCGGCCGTCGTGCACGGGGTGCTGCCCGCCCTCAGCCCGTCGGCGCTGCACTGGGCCCCGCGCACCGACGGGCCGTGGGAGCTGTGGTGCGCCGACCCCGGCGGCCGTCCGGTGCCGGACCCGGCCGACGCCGCGGCCGGCCTCGCCGACCTGCTGCTCGACCAGCACCTGCGCCCGCTCGCGGCGGCGGTCCGGGAGCGGGTGGCGGTGTCGGAGAAGGTGCTGCACGGCAACACCGCGTCCACCGTGGCCGCGACGCGGCGGCTGGTCGTCGCGCAGTGGCCCGCGGTGCACGACCGGGCCACCGAGGTGGCCGAGCGCCTGCTCGACACCGGGGTGCTCGCGGGCACGGGGGAGCGGCTCGCGCCGCGGCCGCCGGACCGCGGGTGGAGCTTCCGCCGCCGGTCCTGCTGCCTCTACTACCGGGCCCGCGACGGCGGGCTGTGCGGCGACTGCGTGCTCGCGCCGCGCCCGGCGGACTAGGAGCGCGCTGAACAACTCGGGCCTACTGCGCGCCGCTCGCTACGACCGGAGTTCTTCAGCACGCTCCTAGTCGAGCAGCACCTCGGCGACGACGACGGTCACGACGACGTCGAGGCCGGTGTAGGCCCCGACCTCGGCGGCCACCTCGCGCTGCACGGCCTGGGCGACGTCGCGGCAGGTGAACCCCAGCCGGGTGGCCAGGGTGATCGTGACGTCCGCGGTGTGGCCGCGCACCTCCGCGTGCACGCCGCCGGCGGGCAGGGAGCCGCGGTCGCGGGCGGGGTCGAGCCAGGAGCCGGCCAGCCCGAGCAGGGCCTGGGTGAGGTCGGCGCGCAGGGCCACGACCCCGGGCACGCGGCGGGCGCGGTGCGCGGCCACCCGCGCCACGACGGCGTCGCCGACGTGCACGCGCACCTCCGGGGCGCCCTCCGCCACCCCGCTCACCACTCGCCCCCGAACACGTCGACGACCTCGATGTCGACCCGCCGCACGGGCACCCCGAGCGCCTGCTCGCCCGCCGCCGCCACCATCTGGCGGACGCGCGCCGTGACCGACGCCAGGTCGACGCCGAACCGCGCGGTCACCGTGATCCGCACGTCGGCGGCGTGGCCGGGCCCGCCGGAGGACGTGTCGGTGACCTGCTCGATCCGGCAGCTGCGGGCGCGCACGCCCTCCATCGCGTCGACGGTGTGCCGCAGCACCGCGGCCGCCGCGGCGCGTGAGAGCCGGGCCGGCCCGTACGGCGAGGGGAGGGTGAGGACGTCGTGCGGGCGCAGCTCGGTGCGCACCGCGACCATCACCGTGTCGAGCACCGACGGCGGCGGCTGCGGCCGCTCGTCGGCCAGCCGGTGCACCAGCGCGTCCAGGCCCCGGGCGTCGGCCGCCGCGGCGCGGCAGTGCGGGCACCCGCGCTCGTGCTCGTCGGGGGCCTCGCCCGCGGCGGCGCGGTCCCAGACCAGCGCGGCGTCGCGGCCGCAGGCCAGTCGGCCGTCGGGGCCGGGCAGGGGAGCGGGGTTCACCGCCATGAGCGCATCGCCTCCGCCAGCTTCGTGCGGGCCCGGTGGATGCGCCCGCGCACCGCGTCCTCGGTGGCCCCGGTGATCTCCGCGATCTCGGAGTACCCCTGGCCCTCCACCTCACGCAGCACCCAGCAGACCCGCAGGTCGTCGGGCAGTGCGGCGATCGCGCGGTGCAGCGCGGCCATGCCGGCGTCGCGCTCGGCGGTGCGCTCGGGGGAGTCCTGCGCGGGTGCCGGGGCCTCGATCTCCTCGACCGGGACCGGGCGCCGCTTGCGCAGCATCGCCAGGCACCGGTTGGTGACGACGCGGTACATCCACGTGGAGAACGCGGACTCGCCGCGGAACCGCCCGATCCGCCGCCACGCGTCCAGCAGGGCCTCCTGCAGCGCGTCCTCGGCCTCGGCGCGGTCGCCCATCACGCGCACGGCGACGCGGTAGAGCGCGTCCTGGTGGCGCCGGGCCAGGGCCTCGAAGGCCCGCGCGTCGCCCTCCTGGGCGCGCACCACCAGCGTCTGCTCGTCGAGCTCGTCGGGCACGGGCGGTCCGGCCTCCGGGACGGGGGGTTCCGGCGCGCGCCGCACCGGTGCGGCGGAGGCCGCGACACCCTGGCTCAGCTGCACCGCGCTCCGATCCGTGGACCGCGTGCGACGCGCTCCACCGGGATGACGGCGGTCGGCGCGAGGTCCCACCACCACCGGCCACGGTAGTCCCTCCCGGCACCACTGGCGACGAGGAGGACCGGCGCCCCGGGGCGCGCCGCCGGTCGTCGTCCCCGGACCACCGCGACCACGTCTACCGTGATCACGTGCACCCGGCCCACCGCGCCCCCGACCCCACCGCCGCCACCGCGCTCGCGGTCGCCGCGGCCGTGTCGGCGCACCCCGGTGTCGCCCGCCTGGACGGCGGCCCGTGGGGCACGGTCGCGTCGCACCTGCCCGGCCGCGCCCGCGTCGACGGCGTCCGCCTCGGTGCCGGGACCGAGCCCGTGGAGATCGCCGTCGTCGCCCGCCTGGGCGTCCCGCTGCCGCAGCTGGCCGACGAGCTGGCCGCCGCCGTGCGCGGGGTGCTGGGCCCGGTGCCCGTCGACGTGACGTTCTCCGACGTGGTCGCCGCGGTCACCGCCGCCCCCAGGGCGTAGCGGCCGCGCGACGGCCCCGGCGCCGGTTCACCTAGACTCGGCGGACTGCCGTCGGCACGGGTCCCGTGCCCGTGCCCCGCCATGCGCCGTGTTCGCAGAATGAGGAGTGTCCCCACCGTGAAGAGCACCATCGAGCGGCTGAGCCCGACGCGGGTCCGGATCAACGTCGAGGTGCCGTTCGACGAGCTCAAGCCGGACTTCGACCGCGCCTACAAGAAGATCGCGCAGCAGGTCTCCGTCCCCGGCTTCCGCAAGGGCAAGGTGCCGGCGCGCATCATCGAGGCCCGCCTGGGCCGCGGGGTCGTCCTGGACGAGGTCGTCAACGCCGCCGTCCCGAACAAGTACACCGAGGCCGTCACCGCGGCCGACGAGGTCAACCCGATCGGGCGCCCCGACATCGAGGTCACCGAGATCGCCGACGGGGAGCGCCTCGCGTTCACCGCCGAGGTCGACGTCCGCCCCGACCTGGCGCTGCCCGACCTCTCCACGCTGGCCGTCACCGTCGACGACGTCGAGGTCACCGACGCCGACGTCGACGAGCAGCTCGAGAGCCTGCGCGCCCGCTTCGGCACGCTGACCGGCGTCGAGCGCGCCGCGGGCACCGACGACTTCGTGCTCATCGACCTCTCCGCCACCGTCGACGGCGAGCCCGTCGAGGAGGCCACCACCAGCGGTTTCTCCTACCAGGTGGGCCAGGGCGGCCTGATCGACGGCCTCGACGAGGCCGTCCAGGGCCTGTCGGCCGACGAGGAGAAGACCTTCACCACGAAGCTGGTGGCCGGCGAGCACGCCGACTCCGACGCCGAGGTCACCGTCAAGGTCACCGCGGTCAAGGAGCGCCAGCTCCCCGAGGCCGACGACGAGTTCGCCCAGCTGGCGAGCGAGTTCGACACCCTCGACGAGCTCACCGCCGACCTGCGCGAGCGCCTCGGGCGCGTCAAGCGGATGGAGCAGGTCTCGCAGGCCCGCGACCGGATCCTCGAGGCCCTCGTCGACGGCACCGAGGTGCCGCTGCCCGAGAGCATCGTCGCCGCCGAGGTCGAGTCGGTCACCCACGACGCGGTGCACGGCTTCGACCACGACGAGGAGCGCTTCGCGCAGGCGCTGGCCAGTGACGGCCGCACCCGCGAGCAGTTCGACACCGAGACGCGCGAGGAGGCCGAGAAGTCGGTCCGCACGCGCCTCGTCCTCGACGCGCTGGCCGACGCCGAGCAGGTGAGCGTCAACGACCAGGAGCTCACCGAGCGCATCGTCTACCAGGCCCAGCAGTACCGGATGCCGCCCGAGGAGTTCGTGCGCCGCATCCAGGAGGCCGGCCAGCTCGGCGCGATCTACGCCGACGTCCGCCGCACCAAGGCCCTCATCACCGCGGTCCGCGCGGCCACGGTCACCGACGCCTCGGGCGCCCCGGTCGACCTGTCCGACCTCCTCGGTGACGAGGGCGACGGCATCGAGGTCACCGAGGTCCCCGGCGAGGTCGTGGAGGCCGAGGACGCCGCCGCTGCCGAGGAGGCCGCGGCCGTCGAGGCGAGCGACGAGGTCACCGACGAGGACGCCGACGAGGCCACCGACGAGGCCGCCACCGCGTCCACCGAGGACGGGAAGACCAGCGGTTCCTGAGCCGCGGACACGCCCAGAGCGAACAACCGGTCCGAACGCGGCGGGCGCGACGCCCGTCCGCGTAGGGTCGGCCACGATGCACACGCGAGCTGACCAGCACCAGAAAGCAGAGGGTGAAGTGACGACCCACGAAACCGGTTCGCGTACCGCGGACCGCCTCGACGGAGCGTCGATGCGACGGGGCGCGCCCTCGTCGCTGACGCTGTCGGACTCGGTCTACGAGCGCCTGCTCCAGCAGCGGATCATCGTGCTCGGCCAGCAGGTCGACGACGACATCGCCAACCGGATCGCCGCGCAGATGCTGCTGCTGTCCGCGGAGGACCCCGAGTCGGACATCCAGCTCTACATCAACTCACCCGGCGGGTCGGTGTCGGCCGGCATGGCCATCTTCGACACCATGGAGTTCGTGCCCTGCGACGTGGCCACGTTCGCGATGGGCCTGGCCGCGTCGATGGGGCAGTTCCTGCTCTCGGCCGGTGCCCGGGGCAAGCGCTACGCCCTGCCGCACGCGCGGATCATGATGCACCAGCCGTCCTCCGGCGTGGGTGGTCAGGAGTCCGACATCGTCATCCAGGCCGAGCAGTCGCGGCTGCTCAAGCGGGAGCTCGCCGAGCTCATCGCGCAGCACACCGGGCAGACGGTCGAGAAGGTCACGGCCGACTCGGAGCGCGACCGCTGGTTCCGCGCCCCGGAGGCGCTGGAGTACGGCTTCGTCGACCACGTCATCACCCGCGCCGGGCAGCTGCCCGCCGGCAACGAGAGCATCGGCGTCGAGAGCAACGGCAACGGGAGCGCACAGTGACCATCTCCAGCGGGAGCCAGTTCCACTCGCCGCAGTCGCGGTACGTGCTGCCGTCCTTCGTGGAGCGCACGAGCTACGGGGTCAAGGAGTCGAACCCGTACAACAAGCTGTTCGAGGAGCGCATCATCTTCCTCGGCGTGCAGATCGACGACGCGTCGGCCAACGACGTCATGGCGCAGCTGCTGTGCCTGGAGTCGGCCGACCCGGACCGCGAGATCAGCATGTACATCAACTCGCCCGGCGGCTCGTTCACGTCGCTGATGGCGATCTACGACACGATGCAGTTCATCCGTCCCGACATCCAGACGGTCTGCCTCGGGCAGGCCGCGTCGGCCGCGGCCGTCCTGCTCGCCGCCGGCACCCCGGGGCGTCGCCTCGCGGTGCAGAACGCGCGGGTCCTCATCCACCAGCCGGCCACCGAGGGCACCTACGGCCAGGTCTCGGACCTCGAGATCCAGGCCGCGGAGATCTCCCGGGTCCGCAAGCTGATGGAGGCCACGCTCGCCAAGCACACGGGCAAGAGCGAGGAGCAGGTCCGCCGCGACGTCGAGCGCGACAAGATCCTGACGGCCGTCGAGGCCAAGGAGTACGGGATCGTCGACGAGATCATCCAGAGCCGGAAGCTGTCCGCCGTCTCCTAGTCGGGCCGGCTGCACCACCCGGTCGGTGCGGGGCTCCTGACGCCCGGCACCGGCCGTCCGCCGACACGCCCCCGGATCGGAGCACGCTGGTGCTCCCCGGGGGACGGGTCGGGCGGGTACCGTCACGAGGGCCGCGCCTACCGGGCACGCCGGCTGGGGTCGCGCTGATGAGATTTGGGGTCTGCACTCATGGCACGCATCGGTGATGGTGGTGACCTGCTCAAGTGCTCGTTCTGCGGCAAGAGCCAGAAGCAGGTCAAGAAACTGATCGCCGGACCTGGCGTCTACATCTGCGACGAGTGCATCGATCTCTGCAACGAGATCATCGAGGAAGAGCTGGCCGAGGCCGGTGAGGTCAAGCTCGACGAGCTGCCCAAGCCCGCCGAGATCCACGACTTCCTCGACCAGTACGTCGTCGGCCAGAGCCGGACCAAGCGGACGCTCTCGGTGGCGGTCTACAACCACTACAAGCGCATCCAGGCGGGCGACAAGGCGCGCGGGGCCGACGGCGACGGCGTGGAGCTGTCGAAGTCCAACATCCTCATGCTCGGCCCGACCGGCTGCGGCAAGACCTACCTCGCGCAGACGCTGGCGAAGCTGCTCAACGTGCCGTTCGCGATCGCCGACGCCACCGCCCTCACCGAGGCCGGGTACGTCGGCGAGGACGTCGAGAACATCCTCCTGAAGCTCATCCAGGCGGCCGACTACGACGTCAAGCGCGCCGAGACCGGCATCATCTACATCGACGAGGTCGACAAGATCGCCCGCAAGAGCGAGAACCCGTCGATCACGCGCGACGTGTCCGGCGAGGGCGTCCAGCAGGCGCTGCTGAAGATCCTCGAGGGCACCACGGCGAGCGTGCCGCCGCAGGGCGGGCGCAAGCACCCGCACCAGGAGTTCATCCAGATCGACACGACGAACGTGCTGTTCATCGTGGCCGGGGCCTTCGCGGGCCTCGAGAAGATCATCGGCGACCGGGTCGGCCGGCGCGGGCTGGGCTTCGGCGCGGAGATCCGCTCGAAGAACGACCTCGACGCGGCCGAGAGCTTCGGCGACACCATGCCCGAGGACCTCATCAAGTTCGGCCTCATCCCCGAGTTCATCGGCCGCCTGCCGGTCGTCGCCTCGGTGACGTCGCTCGACAAGGAGGCCCTGGTCAAGATCCTGACCGAGCCCCGGAACGCGCTGGTCAAGCAGTACTGCAAGCTGTTCGAGATGGACGGCGTGGAGCTCGAGT
Organism: Pseudonocardia broussonetiae; assembly: GCF_013155125.1. Lineage (NCBI taxonomy): Bacteria > Bacillati > Actinomycetota > Actinomycetes > Pseudonocardiales > Pseudonocardiaceae > Pseudonocardia > Pseudonocardia broussonetiae. The sequence continues at coordinate 3,250,016 of NZ_CP053564.1, forward strand.
TCACCGAGGGCGCGCTGGAGGCGGTGGCCGACCAGGCCATCCTGCGCGGCACCGGGGCCCGCGGGCTGCGCGCCATCATGGAGGAGGTCCTGCTCCCCGTGATGTACGACATCCCGAGCCGCGACGACGTCGCCAAGGTCGTGGTCACCGAACAGACGGTCCGCAGCAACGTGAACCCGACGATCGTGCCCCGCACCCCGGCCCGCCGGGAGCGGCGCGAGCGCTCCGCGTAGCAGTCCGATCACCCTCCGAACGCCGGTCCCGCACGTCGGGGCCGGCGTTCGGCACGTCCCGGGCCTGCGGTTGCGGGTGACCCGGGTCGCACCTAGTTTCGGCCCGACCCGGTACGCCGGCCGCAGAGGGGCGAGACGATGGCAGCAGGTTTCCTGCAACGTGAGCGGATCGTGGCCCCTCCGGGCTGGAGCCGGTGGCTGATCCCCCCGGCCGCCCTCTCGATCCACCTGGCGATCGGGCAGGCGTACGCGTGGAGCGTGTTCAAGACGCCGCTCGCCGACACGATCCTGGCCGGCAACCCGAGCGCGGGCGTGCTCAGCGCCCTGCCGTTCACGCTCGGCATCATCATGCTCGGCCTCTCGGCGGCGCTGTTCGGCACGAAGGTCGACGCCAACGGGCCGCGCTGGGCGATGGTCGTCGCCAGCTCGTGCTTCGTCGCGGGGTTCCTCATCTCCGCGGCCGGCATGTACCTCGGCCAGTACTGGCTGGTGATCGTCGGCTACGGCTTCGTCGGCGGCATCGGGCTGGGCGTCGGCTACATCTCGCCGGTGTCGACGCTGATCAAGTGGTTCCCCGACCGCCCCGGTCTCTCGACCGGCATCGCGATCATGGGCTTCGGCGGTGGCGCGCTCATCGCCACCCCGCTGACGACGTCGCTGCTGGGCGCGTTCGGCGGCTCCGGCGACGGCGCGCAGGCCGCCGGCATCGGGCAGACGTTCCTCGTCATGGGCCTGATCTACGCGGTGTTCATGTCGGTGGGCTGGCTGCTGATCCGCGTGCCCGCGCCCGACTGGAAGCCCGAGGGCTTCCAGCCCGAGAAGCAGAAGACCGGCTCGCTGATCAGCACGGCGAACGTGTCGGCGTCCAACGCGATCAAGACGCCGCAGTTCTGGCTGCTGTGGGTCGTGCTTTGCTTCAACGTCACGGCCGGCATCGGCATCCTGGAGCGGGCCTCGCCGATCTTCCAGGACTTCTTCAAGGACTCCAGCCCCGCCGAGACCATCGCGGCCTCGGCCGCCGGCTTCGTCGCGATCCTGTCGCTGGCCAACGCGCTCGGCCGGATCCTGTGGTCGTCGCTGTCGGACGTGCTGGGCCGCAAGAACATGTACCGGATCTACCTGGGCGTCGGCGCGCTGCTGTACCTGCTCATCACGCTGACGACGAACACCAACCGCGCCGTCTTCCTGATCAGCGCGCTGTTCATCCTGTCCTTCTACGGCGCCGGGTTCGCCACCGTGCCGGCCTACCTGCGCGACCTGTTCGGCACCTACCAGGTGGGCGCCATCCACGGCCGCCTGCTCACGGCGTGGTCGACGGCGGGCGTGCTCGGGCCGGTGATCGTCAACGCGATCGCCGACGCGCAGATCGCCGCCGGGGTCGAGGGGCCGGGGCGCTACACGCTGGCGTTCTCGATCATGATCGGGCTGCTGGTGGTCGCGTTCGTCTGCAACGAGCTGATCAGGCCGGTGAACGAGAAGTTCCACGAGACCGAGACGACGGACTCCGCGACCGCGGGAGCGCAGGCATGAGCACACTCGGCACCACGGGGAACCGCACCCCGGTCTACTACGTCCTGCTCGTCCTGGCCTGGCTCTGGGTCGTCGTGCCCTTCGGCTACGGCCTCTACCAGCTGGTCGTCAAGATCCCGGCGCTGTTCGCCGGTTGACCCGGCGGGGTCGCGGCATCGCGGCTACCGTCGGAGGCGTGAGTGGAAGCGCAGATGCCAACGCCCTGTCCGAGTGGGTCACCGCGGTCTCGCGGGAGCTGGGCCTCGAGGACGCCGTCGAGTCGGCGAGCACCGTGGACATGGTGCTCGACCTGACCTCCGACGTCGCCCACGGCGTCAGCCGTCCCGGGGCGCCCGTGACAGCGTTCCTGATCGGCGTGGCCGCGGGCCGCGCCGACGACCCGGCGGTCGCCGCGCGCGACTACGCCGGGAAGATCAGCAAGCTGGCCGAGGGCTGGGGCGCCGACACCGAGCGCGCCGAGCCGGCCAACGACCAGGAGCAGCGCGGCTGAGGAGTCAGGCCGTCATGTCCAGCTCGGCGATGACCTTCGTGGGCCGCAGCCGGACGAGGAGCTCCCCGGGCACGCCGTTGCGCCGCCCGAACTCCTCGGCCCGGTCGGCGCCCATGTAGCGGCCGCCGATCTCGGTGGCCGAGCGCAGCAGCTCGTCCGGGTCCTCCGACGTCTCCGCGACGCCCTGGACCTGGACGAACGCGAACGGCGGCACCTCGGAGTCGACGCAGACCACCAGCCGCGGGTCGCGCGCGATCGCCCGGCCCTTGGCGGTGCCGGCCCCGGTGTTGAACAGCAGGTCGTCGCCGTCGACGACGAACCAGACCGGCGCCACCAGCGGCCGGCCGTCGGCGGCGACGAAGCCGAGCTTGCCCGTCCGCGTGCCGGCCGAGAGGAACGCGCGGATCTCGGGGGTCAGTTCGTTCATGGGGCGAGCGTAGGCCCGAGGCGGACCCGGTCCCCGGGTGGTGACGATCCGTCGCGGAGCCGTCGCACGGCGCGCGCACGGGGCCCGCGGATCGTTAGGATCGGCACCGGGTCGGCGAGGGGAGCACGGGCGATGCGGACGGTCTGCGGCACGGCGCGGCGGGTGCAGGTGCTCGTCGGGGCCTGGCGCCCCGCCGTCGTCCCGGTGGCGGCGGTGCGGCCGCTCGCCGCGGGGCGCAACCCCCTGCTCTCCGAGCGCCTCGGCGACCAGCGCCGCGCCGGCGTGCCGCTCGACCAGGTCGACGGCACGACGTGCGGCAGCGCCGTGCTCGTGGCCCTCGCGGCGTGGGCCGACCCGGCCGAGGTGCGCCGCCTCGACGGCCCCGGCGACGACGCCCCCGACGGCCGCGCCGCGGTCGGCGCACCGGTGGCCGCGCCCGCCACCGCGCCGGTGCTCTTCGGCTCCCGCTACGACGCCCGGCAGAAGCAGGTCCACCGCGAGTCCACGCGGTTCTGGCCGCAGGCGCTGGGCACGTCGCCGTGGGGGATGGTGGCGTGGCTGCGGCGCCACCTGCCGTCGGCGGGGCCCTACCGCGTCCGGCTCGTCGACGACGTCGACGCCCGCGACGTCGCCGGCGTCGTCGCGGCGGTGGAGTCGGCGCTGCGGTCCGGCCGGCCGGTGCCGCTGCTGGTCGGGGCGATGGTGCCGCGCCACTACGTCATGGCCGTGGGCCTGCACGAGGGCGCGTGGAAGGTCTACGAGCCCACGAGCGGGCAGATCCGCGCGGTCGACCCGTCCCTGGTGGGGCGCCGCACGCTCGGGAGGCTGCTCGGTTTCGACCGGCTGCACGCGGCGCTGCTGCCCTCCTGACACCCCTGCCGAACCCTCCTGGGCAAGGGGTTCGACGGCGGCTCGTAGACTTGGCGGGGTGACCGACACCCTCCCTCCGCGCACTGCCGACCTCCCTGCCCAGTGGAACCCGGGCGAGGTGGAGGCGGGCATGTACCAGGGCTGGGTCGACGCCGGCTACTTCACCGCCGACGCCACGAGCGACAAGCCGCCGTTCTGCATCGTCATCCCGCCGCCGAACGTCACCGGCAGCCTGCACATCGGGCACGCCTTCGAGCACACGCTCATCGACGTCCTGGTCCGGCGCCGCCGCATGCAGGGCTACGAGGCGCTGTGGCTGCCCGGCATGGACCACGCCTCGATCGCGGTGCACGCGCTCGTCGAGAAGGCGCTCGCCGCCGAGGGCACGAGCCGCCGCGAGCTCGGCCGCGAGGCGTTCATCGAGCGCACCTGGGAGTGGAAGGCCGAGCACGGCGGCGCGATCCTCGCCCAGATGCGGCGCCTGGGCGACAGCGTCGACTGGACCCGCGAGCGCTTCACCATGGACGACCGCTCCAACCGCGCGGTCCGCACCATCTTCAAGCGGCTGTTCGACGAGGGCCTGATCTACCGCGCGGAGCGGCTGGTCAACTGGTCCCCGGAGATGCGCAGCGTGCTCTCCGACGTCGAGGTCGAGCACCGCGAGGTCGAGGGCGAGCTCGTCTCGATGCGCTACGGCGACGGCGAGAACGCCGTCGTCGTCGCCACCACCCGGGTCGAGACGATGCTGGGCGACACGGCCGTCGCGGTGCACCCCGACGACGAGCGGTACGCCCACCTCGTCGGCACCGAGATCGAGCTCCCGCTGGTCGGGCGCATGATCAGGATCGTAGCCGACGAGCACGTCGACCCGGAGTTCGGCACCGGCGCGGTCAAGGTGACGCCGGCGCACGACCCCAACGACTTCGAGATCGGCCGCCGCCACGACCTGCCGATGCCGACGATCATGGACGAGTCCGGCCGGATCAGCGGCACGGGCACCGAGTTCGACGGCATGGACCGGTTCGAGGCCCGGGTGAAGGTCCGCGAGGCGCTCGCCGCCCAGGGCCGGATCGTCGCCGAGAAGCGGCCCTACCTGCACAGCGTCGGGCATTCGAGCCGCGGCAACAAGGAGCCCATCGAGCCGCGCCTGTCGCTGCAGTGGTGGGTCAAGGTCGGGCCGCTGGCCCAGGTCGCCGGCGACGCCGTCCGCGACGGGTCGGTCGCGGTCCACCCGAAGGAGATGGAGCCGCGCTGGTTCGCGTGGGTCGACAACATGCACGACTGGTGCATCTCCCGGCAGCTGTGGTGGGGCCACCGCATCCCGGTCTGGTACGGCCCCGACGGCGAGGTCGTGTGCCTGGGCCCCGACGAGGAGCCGCCCGCGGGCTGGACCCAGGACGAGGACGTCCTCGACACCTGGTTCTCCTCGGGCCTGTGGCCGTTCTCCACGCTGGGCTGGCCGGAGCAGACCCCGGACCTGGAGAAGTTCTACCCGACGTCCGTGCTGGTCACGGGCTACGACATCCTCTTCTTCTGGGTCGCCCGGATGATGATGATGGGCCACTACGCGATGGGCGAGCGGCCCTTCGACACCATCGCGCTGCACGGCATGGTGCGCGACCAGTTCGGCAAGAAGATGTCGAAGTCGGCGGGCAACACCGTCGACCCGCTGCAGTGGATGGACGCCTACGGCACCGACGCGCTGCGGTTCGCGCTCGCCCGCGGCGCCAACCCCGGCACCGACATGCCCATCGGCGACGACGCCGTGCTCGCCGCGCGCAGCTTCGGCACGAAGCTGTGGAACGCCACGCGCCTCGCGCTGAGCCACCACGCCTCGCCCGCCCTGCCGCTGCCGGCCGAGCCCACCGACGCCGACGCCTGGATCCTGGGGCGCCTGTCGCAGGTGCGCGAGCAGGTCGACGCGCTGCTGGAGGACTACCAGTTCGCCAAGGCCACCGAGGCGCTCTACCACTTCACGTGGACCGAGTTCTGCTCCTGGTACCTGGAGCTGGCCAAGCCCCAGCTCGCCGACGGGGCCACCGCCGACGGCACGCGCGCCGTGCTCGGCCACGTCCTCGACGCGCTGGTGCGGCTGCTGCACCCCGTCATGCCCTTCATCACCGAGGCGCTGTGGCAGGGCCTGCACGGCGACGGCAGCTCCGTCGTCGTCGCCGAGTGGCCGACGGCGGCCGGGCGGCCCGTGGACGCCGCCGCCACCGAGCGGATCGTGGCGCTGCAGAAGCTGGTCACCGAGGTGCGCCGATTCCGCACCGAGCAGCGCGTCCCCGACAGCCGCCGCGTCGCCGCCCGCCTGGTCGGGCTCGACGAGGCCGGCCTCGGCGGGCACCGCGCGGCCATCGCGTCGCTGGTCCGGCTCGACGCGCCGGGCGACGACTTCGCCGCCACGGCCACGCTGGAGGTCGCGCTGGGCGGCACGTCGGTCCACGTCGAGCTCGACACCTCGGGGGCGATCGACGTCGCCGCCGAGCGCGCCCGGCTGGGCCGCGACCTCGCCGCCGCGCAGAAGGAGCTCGACGCCGCCGACAAGAAGCTCGGCAACCCGAAGTTCGTCGGGGGTGCCCCTTCGAGCGTCGTCGAGGGCATCCGCGCGCGGCGGGCCACGGCCGTCGCCGACATCGAGCGGGTCACCGCGCGCCTCGCCGCGCTGCCCGCCGACCCGTCGTCGTGACCGGCCCCGAGGGCGAGGGGGAGGTCCCGGAGCCCGAGGACGCGGTCATCTCCCACGTCCTCGACGCCATCCGCGGCGGCGACTCGCCCGACGTCGTCCCGCCGACGTCGACGGTCGCGAGCTTCGCGGAGTTCCTGGCCGTCGAGGCCGAGCTCGACCGGCGCTGGCCCGAGACGGTCATGGAGCCCTCGACGGAGCGGATCGCGGCGCTGGTCGACGTGCTCGGCGAGCCGCACCGCGGCTACCCCGTCGTGCACCTGACCGGCACCAACGGCAAGACCTCCACCGCCCGGATGGTCGACGCGCTGCTCACCGAGATCGGCCTGCGCACCGGCCGCTACACCAGCCCGCACCTGCAGCGGGCCACCGAGCGCATCAACATCGACAACCGGCCGATCACCCCCGAGCGCTACGTCGGCGTCTACCGCGACGTGGAGCCGTTCCTCGACATCATCGACGCGAAGGCGGGCCGGCTCAGCAAGTTCGAGGTCCTCACCGCGATGGGCTTCTCGGCGTTCGCCGACGCGCCCGTCGAGGCCGGGATCGTCGAGGTCGGGCTGGGCGGGCGCTGGGACGCCACCAACGTCGCCGACGCCACGGTCGCCGTGATCACGCCGATCGGGCTCGACCACGCCGAGTTCCTGGGCTCCGACATCCTGGGGATCGCGCGCGAGAAGGCCGGGATCATCAAGCCCGGCTCCGTCGCGGTGCTCGCCACCCAGGACAAGGACGTGGCGGCGGTGCTGCTGGAGCGCTGCGTCGAGGTCGATGCCCAGGTGGCGCGCGAGGGCGCGGAGTTCGGCGTGGCCGAGCGGGAGATCGCGGTGGGCGGGCAGCGGATCGCGCTGCGCGGCCTGTCCGGCATGTACGACGACATCTTCCTGCCGCTGCACGGCGAGCACCAGGCGTCGAACGCGGCGCTGGCCCTGGCCGCGGCCGAGGCGCTCATCGGCGCCGGGCCCAAGCAGCCGCTCGACCCCGACGCCGTGCGCGCCGCGTTCGCCGGCGTCACCTCGCCCGGGCGCCTGGAGCGGCTCGCGGCCGGGCAGGGCGTGCCGACGGTCCTCGTCGACGCCGCGCACAACCCGCACGGCGCCCGTGCGCTGGCCGCCGCGCTCACCACCGAGTTCCGCTTCACGCGGCTCGTCGGCGTGCTGGCCGTCATGCGCGACAAGGACGCCCGCGGCATCCTCACCGAGCTGGAGCCCGTGCTGCACGAGGTCGTCGTCACCTCGAGCTCCTCGGCGCGCGCGATGGACGCCGACGAGCTCGGCGCGCTGGCCACCGAGGTGTTCGGGCCCGACCGCGTGAGCGTCGAGCCGGTGCTGCGCGCCGCCGTCGAGCAGGCGGGCGAGCTCGCGGAGGAGGGCGGGGAGTCCGGCGTCGGCGTCGTCGTCACCGGGTCGGTCGTCACGGCGGGGGAGACGCGCACGGTCTTCGGCAAGGAGCCGTCGTGACGGCTCCCGACCCTTCGGCGACCCCGGCCCCACCGGACCCGATGAAGGGGATCCGGGGCGTCTTCGCGGCCACGCTGGTCCTCGAGTCGATCGTGGTCCTGCTGGCGCTGCTGGTGCTGCCCAAGTTCGGCGGCGGCGCCACCGCCCCCGCCGTCCTCGCCATCACGGCGGTGGCCGTCGGCATGATCGTCGCCGCGGGGCTGCAGCGGCGGCCGTGGGGCCTCGGGCTCGCGCTGGCGCTGCAGGTCGCCGTCCTGCTGTGCGGGTTCCTGGTGCCGGCCCTGGTGATCGTGGGGGTGGTGTTCGTGCTGGTCTGGGCGGGCCTGCTGCTCCTGCGCCGCGACGTGGCCCTGCGGATGGAGCGCGGCGAGCTGCCGAGCCAGCAGGTACGCGAGCCGTAAGGAGCACCGGGGGCCGGACGCGGCAGGATCGGCTCGTGACCCTCCTCCGCCGCCCCGTCGTGCTGACCGGGCTCGGCGTCGCCGCCGTCCTCCTCGTCGTCGCGCTGTCGGTGTTCCAGCCGTGGAAGCTGTTCGTCGACCGCACGGTGGACGAGGCGCTGCCCGTGGCCGTGGCCGCGGCCCCGGTCGCCGCGGCACCGGTCGCCGCCGCACCCGTCGCCGCGCCCGCCGTCGCGTCCGGGCCCGTGGAGCTCGCGCGCGGGGAGCTGATCAGCCACGAGCACGCCAGCAGCGGTGCGGTGGTGCTCCTGGAGCTGCCCGACGGCTCGCGCGTGCTGCGGCTGGAGGACCTCGAGACCAGCGACGGCCCGCAGCTGGAGGTGTGGCTGACCGACGCCCCGGTGGTCGAGGGCCGGGCGGGCTGGCACGTCTTCGACGACGGCGCGCACGTGGAGCTCGGCGAGCTCAAGGGCAACATCGGCAGCTCGAACTACCCGGTCCCGGCGGACGCCGACCTCGACGCCCTCACCAGCGTCAGCATCTGGTGCGACCGGTTCGACGTCTCCTTCGCCGCGGCGGAGCTGCGTCCGGTCGCCTGAGCACCGCACCCCGTCCGGGGTGACGGCGGTGCGGTCGGCCGCAGAGCCCCTCGCTACCCTCGTCCGCGTGACTGAACGCACCCTGGTCCTCGTCAAGCCCGACGGCGTGGAGCGCAAGCTCGTCGGCGAGGTCCTCGCCCGCATCGAGCGCAAGGGCCTGCACCTCGTGGCCCTCGAGCTCCGCACCGTCGACCGCGAGACGGCCTCCCAGCACTACGCCGAGCACGACGGCAAGCCCTTCTTCGAGTCCCTCCTGGAGTTCATCACCTCCGGCCCGGTGCTCTCGGCCGTGGTCGAGGGACCCCGCGCGATCGCGGCGTGGCGCCAGCTCGCCGGTGGCACCGACCCCGTCGAGAAGGCCACGCCCGGCACGATCCGCGGCGACTTCGGCCTGGAGACCCAGTTCAACCTGGTCCACGGCTCGGACTCGCCCGAGTCCGCCGCCCGGGAGATCAAGCTCTGGTGGCCGAACCTCTGATCCGCCTGCGGTCCGAGCCGCCGCCGGTGGAGCAGCTGCACCGGCTGTGGCTGGCCGTCAGCCGGGCGGGCGGGGCCGTGAACTTCCTGACCGACTCCCCGGAGTCCGAGATCCGCACGGCCGCGGAGGCCGCCGTCGCCGAGGTCCGGTCCGGCGAACTGGCCCTGCTCACCCTCGACGACGGGCCGGCGCTGGTCGGCACCGTCTTCCTGCGCCCGGGCACCGGTCCGCGCATGACCCACCGGGCCGACGTGGTCCGGCTGATGGTCGACCCCGGCCTCCAGGGCAGGGGGTGGGGCGGCGCCCTGCTCGACGCGGCCGCCGCGCACGCCCGCCGGCTCGGGCTCCGCCAGCTGCGCCTCTCGACCCGCGGCGGCACCGCGCTGCCCGCGTTCTACGCCGCCCGGGGTTGGACCGAGGTCGGCGTCTTCCCCGACGCCCTGCAGCTGCACCCCGGGGAGTTCCGCGACGAGCACTGGTTCCAGCTCGCCCTCTAGCAGCTCCGGAACGTCCAAGGCGGGTGTCGGGGGTGGCGGTTACCGTGCCTGCATGGGGGACGGACTGGTCCAGGCCCGCGGCCTGAGCAAGCGCTTCGGGGAGTTCGAGGCGGTGCGCGGCATCGACGTCGACGTCGCGCCGGGGGAGGTCTTCGGGTTCCTCGGGCCCAACGGCGCCGGCAAGTCGTCGACGATGCGGATGGTGGCGTGCGTGTCGCCGCGCACCGGCGGCACGCTGCAGGTCCTGGGGATGGACCCCGACGTCGACGGCCCGCGGATCCGCGCCCGGATCGGCGTCGTGCCGCAGCTCGACAACCTCGACGCCGAGCTCACGGTCCGCCAGAACCTGCAGGTCTACGGGCGCTACTTCGGGCTGTCGAAGCGGCACGTGCGCGGCAAGGCCGTCGAGCTGATGGAGTTCGCACAGCTCACCGACCGCGCCGACGACGCGGTGGAGCCGCTGTCGGGCGGCATGAAGCGGCGGTTGACGATCGCGCGCGCCCTGGTCAACGACCCCGAGCTGCTGCTGCTCGACGAGCCCACCACGGGGCTCGACCCGCAGGCCCGCCACCTGCTGTGGGAGCGGCTCTACCGGCTCAAGCGCGAGGGCGTCACCCAGATCATCACCACGCACTACATGGACGAGGCCGAGCAGCTGTGCGACCGGCTCGTCGTCATGGACGGCGGGGTGATCGCCGCCGAGGGCTCGCCCGCCGAGCTGATCGAGCGCCACGCCACCCGCGAGGTGCTGGAGCTGCGGTTCGCCCCGGAGGACCGGCCCCCGGCCGACGCGTTCGCCCGCGTGGCCGACCGCGTGGAGGAGCTGCCCGACCGGCTGCTGCTCTACACCGCCGACGGCGAGCGCACGCAGGCCGAGGTGGCGGCCGCGGGGCACCACCCGCTCTCGGCGCTGGTGCGCCGGGCGTCGCTGGAGGACGTGTTCCTGCGGCTCACCGGCCGGACGCTGGTCGACTGATGGCCGTCGTCCCCGCGGGTGTCCTCGCCCCGCGCTCCACCGGCCGCGTCCCGTCCTGGCCGCGCGGCGTGCTCATCGTCGTCGAGGGCTTCTGGACCTGGTACCGGCGCAACTGGCGGGCCACCGCCGTCTCGTCGGTGCTGCAGCCGCTGCTGTTCCTGCTCGCGTTCGGGGTGGGGTTCGGCTCGCTCGTCGCCGGCGGCGGGCAGGCCGCGCAGGCCACCGGCGGCGCCCCGTACCTGGTGTGGCTGGCGCCCGCGCTGCTCGCGGTGTCGGCCGTGCAGAGCGCCGCGTTCGAGTCGACCTACCCGGTGCTCTCGGCGTTCAAGTGGCAGCGGGTCTACCACGCGATGGCGGCGGGGCCGATCACGCCGGCGCAGATCGCGCTCGGGCACCTGTCCTGGACCGTCGCGAAGATGGCCCTGTCCGGTGCGATCTACGTCGCGGTCATCGCCGTGTTCGGCGGCGTCGTCGGGCCGGGGATCGTGCTGTCGCTGCTGGCGGCCGTGCTCACCGGCGCGGCCGTGGCGTCGCTGGTGATGGCGTTCGCGTCCACCGTCGAGAACGAGGGCGGGCCGTTCAACGCGCTGTTCCGGTTCGTCGTCATCCCGATGACGCTGTTCTCGGGCACGTTCTTCCCCGTCGACCGGCTGCCCGAGTGGATCCGCCCGCTCACCGTCCTCTCGCCGCTGTGGCACGGCACCGAGCTCGCCCGCGACGCCGCCCTCGGCGTGTGGCGCCCGCTCGCCGTGCTCGGGCACACGGCGGTGCTGCTCGGGCTGCTCGCCGTCGGGACCGTGCTGGTCACGCGGCTCTACCGGCGGAGGCTGACGCGGTGACGGGGGCGGTCGGGATGCTGCGGCTCATGCCGGGCACCAACTACGCGGGGCGGCCCGGCGTGCTGCTGGAGCGCTCGGCGATCGTGTCGCGGCGGGGCTGGCTGGCGTTCGTGTCCGGGTTCTTCGAGCCGGTGTTCTACCTCGTGGCGATGGGGCAGGGGCTCGGGTCGCTGGTCGGCACGCTGCCCGGCCCCGACGGCAGCCCGATCAGCTACGCGGCCTTCATCGCGCCCGGGCTGCTCGCGGCGTCGGCGATGAACGGGGCGGTGTTCGACTCCACCTTCAACGTCTTCTTCAAGCTCAGGTACGCCAAGCTCTACGACGCGATGCTGGCCACGCCGCTCGGGCCGGTCGACATCGCCCTGGGCGAGATCGGCTGGGCGCTGATCCGCGGCGGGCTCTACGCGCTCGGCTTCCTCTCGGTCATGGCCGGCTTCGGGTTGCTCGTCTCGCCGTGGGCGCTGCTCGCGCTGCCCGCCGCGCTGGTGGTGGCGTTCGCGTTCGCCGCGGTGGGGATGGCGGCCACGTCGTTCATGCGGTCCTGGCAGGACTTCGACCTGGTCACGCTCGCGATCCTGCCGATGTTCCTGTTCTCCACCACCTTCTACCCGCTCTCGGTGTACCCGCCGGTGCTGCAGACCGTGGTGCAGTGCCTGCCGCTCTACCACGCCGTCGAGCTGATGCGGGGCCTCACGACCGGGGCGGTGCACGTCGGGATGCTCGGCAACCTGGCCTACTTCGGGGTGATGATCGTCGTCGGGGTGGCGGTCGCGGCCCGGCGGCTCGACGCGCTGCTCCTGCGGTAGCGCGACGCGCCGGGTACTGCGCCCGTCGGGCGACTCGGGTGGCCGGGGCCGTCGGATCGGGGCGATGATGGCCCTATGACCGTCACGTCCCGGCGCTCCGCCACCAGCGACCTCGTCCGGAGCTCCACCGTGGCGGTGCTCGCGGTCGTGCAGATCGTGGTGTCCGCCCTCGGGGGCAGCGGGACGGTCGGCGAGTCGGTCGGCGTCGTCGCCCGTGACTACGCCACGCCGCTGCTCGCCGCCGGCTGGGCGTTCTCCATCTGGGGCCTCATCTACCTGGGGTTCCTCGCCTACGCGGGCTACCAGCTCCTCCCGTCGCAGCGCGGCCGCCAGGTGCACCGCACCACGGGCTGGTGGCTCGTCGCGTCGGCCGTGCTCAACCCCGCGTGGATCCTCGCGTTCGGGGCGCGCTGGGTGCCGGTCGCCGAGCTGCTCATCATCGCGCTGCTGGTCTGCCTGGCGGTCGTGTTCGGCCGGCTCAGCCGCGAGCCCGCCTCCGGGGTGCTCGAGCGGGTGGTCTTCCGCGGGTCGATCGCGCTCTACACCGGGTGGGTCTCGCTGGCCACGGTGCTCGGCACCGCGTCCACCGGTGTGTGGGCCGGGCTCCCGGGCACCGGAGCGCTGGCGACCATCGCCGCCGTCGTCGTCCTGCTGGCGGCGGCCGCGATCCTGATGTGGGTCGTGCTGTCGGGCACGGCCGTCGTCGGCTACACGGCCGCGGCCGTGTGGGCGCTGTCCGGGATCGCGCTGAACGAGCCGCCCGCCGCCGTCGCCGCCACCGCGCTCGTCGCGATCATCGCGGTGCTGGCCGCCACCGCCCGCCGCATCACCACGGCGGGCAACCCGGTGCGCGCGGCCTTCGGCTGACCCTCCCGCCCGGGCGTCAGCCCGGCAGCTCCACCCGGCGCAGCACGCCGTCCTCGACGTCGACCAGCCCGCCCTCGACGGTGACGAGCCGGTCGAGCCGGCGGTCCTGCGCCACCACGCGCACCGCGCCCGCGTCGTCGACGGCCAGCACCACCCCGCCGCTGAGCACCACCGCCCGCCCGGTCGCGTCGAGGCCGACCGAGGCGCCGGGGAGGTCGAGCCGGTCCGGGGCGACGCCGCGGGCGAGCTGCACGACGACCGGGACGCCGGCCCCGCGCTGCGGGCCGGCGTCGATCACCGCGCCGGTCACGCGCCCGGCGTCGAGGGCGAGCAGGCGGCCGTCGGACAGGACCCAGCCGCGGCCGTCGGCCCGCACGACCCCGCCCGTCACGGGGCCGTCGGCGACCCGGGCGGCGGTGCCGCCGTCGAGCGCGAACGCCCCGGCGACGCCGGCCAGCAGCGGGACGGCGCCGCCGAGGTCGGGGAGCAGGACCGCGCCCTCGCGGGGTGCCGGGTCCGGTACGGGCGCCAGCCGCTGCAGCGGTCCGCCGGCGGGCGCGTGCACCGGAGTCAGGAGCTCGTCGGCGGTCTCCAGCCACCACGCCCCGCCGCTGCCGTCGGGCCAGACCGGGCCGGTCGCGCCGTCGTCGCGGGTGCCCAGGGGCACCGGGGGAGCGCCGCCCGGGGGCACCGCGGCGACGGCGCCGGTGCCGCGGTCGCCGCTCGCGAAGCGCCCGTCGGCACCGAGCGGGGAGCCGACGGGGTCGCCCGCCGTGTTCGCCACCGGCACGAGCACGACCGGCGGCCCGACGGCCGGGGGGTCGGCGACGCAGTCGGCGGGGACCGGCGGGAGGTCGGCGAGCGCGGCGGCTGCGTCGGGCATGCGCCACAGCGCCGCCCCGGGGCCGCGGGTGGCGAGCACGACGGCGCCGTCGGGCGTCGCGAGCAGGGCGGTGACGGGGCCGGGGAGCGCGGCGGGCACCGCGCGGAGCACGCCGTCGGGCGCGAGGCGGACGAGCCGCCCGCCGGCGGGGAGCCAGGTGCCGCCGCCCGCGTCGACGGCGACCGGACCACCGTCGGGGAGCAGGCTCGTCGGGCCGCCGGAGGTGAGCCCGCACGCCGGGTCGGGAGCGCCGGCGAGCCTAGTGGCGTCGAGGCCGGTGGCGGTCGGGGCGAGGCGCTCGAGACGGGTGCCGGGTCCCTCGCGCACGACCCGGAGCGCGCCGGCGTCGACCGGCCGGACCTCGGTGACGTCCACCGGCACGCCGTCCTCGGGCTCGCGGACGGTGACCACCGGCAGGTAGACGACCGGGAGGCGCTGCCCGCCGTCGTAGGAGTCGAGGTCGAGACGGCGCAGCGTGCCGGGCGGGTCGGCGCGACCGCGCAGCCACACGGAGCCGTCGGAGCCGACGGGGCTCGTCGCCGCCACCTCCGGCACCGCGACGAGCGTCGGGTCGCCCGGGGCGAGGCCGGTGACGAGCACGGTGTCGCCGAGCAGGCGCGCCACCCGGCCGGCCGCGACGCCGAGCACCCGGCCACCGTCCCCGACCCGCACGTCCTCCTCCGTGCGCGCCACGACCCGCGCCCGGCCGGTGGGGTCGAGGCCGACGACGCCGCGGTCGCCGACGACGACCGGCCCGCCGTCGTCGAGGGCGAGGGTGAGGGCGGAGCCCGGGTCGAGGCCGAGTGCGGGCTCACCCGCCCGCAGCGGCGCCCGGGCGTCGAGGACGGCGAGGCGGACGAACGGGCCCTCCGCCGCGGGCCCCGGCACGCGCGGGACGCCGGGCAGCAGCGCCGTGAGGACGGCGGTGACGAGGGCGACCGCGGTGACCACCACCCCCACCCGCCGGGTTCGCCGCTCCCGCCCGGTGCGCCGGCCGTTCCCGCCCGGCGTGAGCACGGCCAGGACCACCGCCGCCAGCCCGGCGAGTCCCGTGACCCACGCCCCGCCCGCGGTGCTGCCCGGCCACGCCACCAGCCCGGTGCCGGCCGCGGCCACACCGGCCGCGCCCGCTGCGGCGGCAGCGGTCCGCGCCCCGGCGAGCCCGGTCCGCGCGAGCACGGCCACCGCCGTCGCCACCACGGCCACCGGTGCGAGCGCCACGAGCAGCACCGCCACCGGCCCCCCGACGACCTCCCACCCGGCGCGGGCGTCCGGTGGGAGGGGGAGCGGGAGGCCGTCGGTCAGCAGCACCGGGGGCGGCCCACCGGCCCGCCACCAGGGCAGGAGCAGCGCCGCTGCGGAACCCGCGGCCAGGACCGTCGCCGCGACGACCCACGGCAGTCCCGGACGGCCCTCCGCTCGCCCCGCCATCGCCCCTCCCGGCCGGTGTGGACCGGCGCCGCGACGGTAGCCGCCCCCGCGCCGGTACCGGGTCACGATCGTGTGACCGCGGGGGCGCGAGGAGGTAGCGTGCCGGTCCGACGGAGCGCGGAGGAGAGTCATGATCACCGGAAGTCTGGTCGCCCTGGTCACCCCGATGCGGGAGGACGGTGCGGTCGACCACGAGGCGCTCGCGAAGGTCGTCGACCGCGCGATCGAGGCGGGCACCGCGGCCATCGTGTCGGTCGGCACGACGGGGGAGTCGGCCACGCTCGACGTCTCCGAGCACACCGACGTCATCCGCCGCACGATCGACGTCGCCGCCGGGCGGGTGCCGGTCGTCGCGGGCACCGGCGCGAACTCCACGGCCGAGGCGATCCACCTCACCGCCGCCGCTAAGGCCGCCGGTGCCGACGCCGCCCTGCTCGTCACGCCGTACTACAACAAGCCCCCGCAGGAGGGGCTGTACCGGCACTTCAAGGCCGTCGCCGAGGCCGTGGACATCCCGCAGATCCTCTACAACGTCCCCGGCCGCACGGCCTGCGACATGCTGCCCTCCACCGTCGAGCGGCTCGCCGCCGTGCCCAACATCGTCGGGCTCAAGGAGGCGCTGGGCGACCTCGACCGCGTCCGCGACCTCGTCGCGCTCGGCCTGCCCGACTTCGCCCTCTACTCCGGCGACGACGCCACGGCCCGCGCGAGCATCCTCGCGGGCTTCCACGGCGACATCTCCGTCACCGCGAACGTCGCGCCCGGGGCGATGGCGCGCATGTGCGCGGCCGCGCTCGCGGGCGACGCCGAGCTCGCCGCGCAGATCGACGCCGACCTGGCCGGGCTGCACCGCTCGCTGTTCGCCGAGCCCAACCCGATCCCGGTGAAGTGGGCGCTGGCCGAGCTCGGGCTCATCCCGCCGGGCATCCGGCTGCCGCTGGTGCCGCTCGACCCGGTGCACCACGAGGACGTGCGGGCGGCGCTGCGGTCGGCGGGCCTGCTGAGCTGACGGTGTGCAGCGCTCGCACACAGGCTCCGGGGTCCGCACACAGGGCCGGAGCTGTGTGCGAGCCCCCGGAGGTGTGTGCGAGCCGGACTCAACCCGGCGCCACCGGCGCCCGCCGCGCCGTCCGCTCGATCCCGTCGAGCACCGTCGGCCACACCCAGCGGGCCAGGTCGTGGCCCATGTCGGGCACCTCCAGGAGCTCCGCGCCCGGGATCGCCGCGGCCGTCGCGCGCCCGCCGGACGGGACGATCACCCGGTCGCGCTCGCCGTGCAGCACCAGCGCCGGCACCCGGAGCCCGCGCAGGTCGGCGGTGCGGTCGCGCTCGCCGACGCAGGCCGCGAGCTGGCGGCTGCTGCCGTCGCCGGTCTCCCGGGCCATCGACCGGCGCATCGTCACGCGCACGTCCTCGTCGTCCTGCGCGGTCCGGTCCTCGGAGCCGATCCGGCGGAACGCCGCCACCATCCCCTCGACGGGGTCGGCCGCGGGCGGGCGCAGGAAGTCGGGCACGCGCGTCCAGTGCACCCTGCCGGTGCGCCCGTCGCCGGGCCGTCCCATGATCGACACGAGCGACCGCGTCAGCCGCGGGTGCCGGATCGCCACCTCCTGCGCCACCATCGACCCCAGTGACGCCCCGACCACGTGCGCGCCGCGCGGGTCGACGTGCGCGATCAGGCCCGCGGCGTCGTCGGCCATGTCGCCGAGCGTGTAGACGGGCGTGGCCCGCCGGCGCAGGAACTGCCACGCCGTGATCCCGGGACCGCCGACGTGCGTGGAGCGGCCGACGTCGCGGTTGTCGAAGCGGACGACGTGGAACCCGCGCCCGGCGAGGTCGGCGCAGAAGTCGTCGCGCCACCAGTCCATCGACAGGTTCAGGCCCATGACCAGCAGGACGGTGGGGTGCGCGGGGTCGCCGAGGGACTCGTAGCAGAGCTCGACGTCCCCGACCCGCACGAATCGCTCGTTCATCGACCCGGCGTTCGGCGCCGCGCCCGGTCCGGTTCGGGGGACGCGGTCAGACGCGCAGCAGCGCCGGGTTGTCGAACCGCCCGGCCCGCACCCGCTGCTCGCCGGCGGCGTCCGGATCGCCGAGACGGGCCCGGTGGCGCGCCGCGCGGACGGCGAACTCGCCCAACCCGGTCCGCTCGGCCCGCTCCGCCAGCAGGCGGGACTCCGCGACGGCCGCGGGCCCGTCGAACGACCCCGTGACCGCGCACAGCGTGTCGCGCACGTGCAGCTCGATCCAGCAGCAGATGTCGGCGTCGGCGACGAGCGCGTCGCAGACGGCCCGCAGCGCGGCCGCCGCGCCGGCCGGGTCGCCCAGCCGGGCCCGGGCCGACGCCACGCCGCGGGCGTTCAGCGCGATCCAGCAGGCGTCGTGGAGGACCTCGGCCAGCGTGCGGGCGTCGGCGAACACCGCCTCGGCCTCCGCGGGCCGGCCGGCCCGCATCAGCACCTCGCCGTGCAGGAACTCCACCCACGGGCGGATCGCGGTCCAGCCCAGCTCGCCGACCAGGACGCGCGCCCGGGTGACGTCCTCCTCGGCGAGCTCCTCCTCGTCGCGCTGCAGCCGGGCCCGCGCGCGCATGGCGAGCGCGGCGGCCGCGGCGCGGGGCCGGTCGGCGGCCTCGGTGAGCGCGACCGCGCGGTCGAGCTCCCGCACCGCGCCGCCCGAGGCGAGCGTGTCGACGAGCGCGAACCCGCGCCCGCAGGCCACGCCGGCCTCCTGCTCCGGGCGGCCCTCCGCGGCGGCGTCGGCCCGGGCGAGCTGGAGCAGCGCACCCGCCTGGTCGCCGGTGGCGGTGGCGACGAACCCCAGCTCGCGGCGCGCGAGCACGGCGACGTCGGCCAGCCCGTGGCGGGTGGCCAGGCGGTCGGCCTCCCGCAGCGCCGCGGCCGCGCCGGGGTCGGTGCTCGCCACGGCGTGCACGACCCCGTGCCCGTAGTGCGCCAGCGCCTCCGCCAGCACGGCGTCGTCGCCCAGGGCGCGGGCCCGCCGCACGGCCCCGGCGAGGATCGAGGCCCCGTCGCGGGGCGCGCCGGCGTCCATCACCTGCTCGCCGACCCGCACCAGGTCGCGGACCGCCCCCCGCCCCGCGGGGGAGCAGGTCCGCGAGCGCTGCGCACGCTGCAGCCGCGCCCCGGCCGCCGCGAGGTCGAGCCGGCGGCCGTGCAGCCACGCCGAGAACTCCGGTACGTCGGGCTCGGCGCCCTCCAGCAGCGGCAGCGTGGCCTCCGACGTCGGCCACCCGACCGGCGTGCGGCCGGCGAGCACGTCGAGCAGGTCGACGCGCACGCCGTCGGCGAGCTCCCAGGTGAGCGGGTCGCCGCCGATCCGCACCGCGTCGCCGAGGGTGCGCCGCGCCTGGCTCAGCGTCCAGCGCAGCGCCGCCTGCGGGTCGGCGGCGTCGGGGAACAGCAGGTCGATCACGCGGCTGCGCGGCACCGGACCGGTGGAGCACAGCAGCAGCGCGACCAGCGCCCACGGCTTGCGGCCGCGCCCGGGCACGGGCGCGGCCCCCGGCAGGTGGGGTGGGCCCAGCAGACGCACGACGGTCATGGCGCCTCCGAAAGGTGCTGGCCGGACGATACCCCTGATCAGGCCCGAACGGCGGTGACCAGCAGGAACTCCGCCTCCCACGTGCCGTCCGACCGCGTCTCCTCCAGCATCCGCAGGAACGACGCGTCGAGCTCGGCCGCCCGCTCGGCGTCCAGGCTGCGGTAGACGGCGATGGTGGGCCCGTAGTTCTGCTTCCACCACTCGCGGAAGGCCTCCGGGGAGTCGGACACGGCGAAGGTCGTGGTGCGCCGCTCTGCCCGCAGCTCGCGCACGCCGTCGCCGAACAGCGTCCGCAGGTGGTCCTCGCTGCCCCAGAGCGGCGCGGGCGAGGCGCCGGGCGGGGGCGCGGGCGCGAACGGCTTCATCGTCGCGAACAGCCGCCCGACGAAGCCCTCCGGCGTCCAGCTGAGCAGGCCGATCGTGCCGCCGGGCCGGCAGACGCGCAGCAGCTCGGCCGAGGAGCGGTCGTGGAAGGGCGCGAACATGATGCCGACGCAGGACAGCACGGTGTCGAACTCGCCGGTCTCGAACGGCAGCGCGTGGGCGTCGGCCTCGACCCACTGCAGGCGCGCCCCGCGCTCCGCGGCGATCCGCTCGCCCGCGGCGAGCAGCTCCGGGGTGAGGTCGGACGCGACGACGTCGGCGCCGGTGAGCGCGGCCGGGATGGCCGCGTTGCCGGTGCCCGCGCCGATGTCGAGGACGCGCTGGCCCGCGGCGACCCCGGCGGCCTCGACGAGGGTCGGCCCGAGGTCGGGGATGAGGTCGGCCGCGACGGCCGGGTAGTCGCCGGACGCCCACAGGGCCCGGTGCTTGGTGCCGATGGCGGACAGGTCTGGGGTGGTGGTCGTGGTCATGGGCCCACCGTGGCGGCCGGGCGTGTGCGGGAGCGTGTGCGTCGGGCGTGTGCGTCGTGCGGGGGCGTGCGCCTCCGGGTCGGGGGCTACCCTGGGGCAGCGTGACTGCCGCGTCCGTGTTCCCTGACCTCGAAGCCCTGCTCCCGCGCGTCTCCAAGCCCGTGCAGTACGTGGGCGGTGAGCTGAACGCGCAGCTGAAGGACTGGGACGCCGCGGACGTCCGGTGGGCGCTCATGTATCCCGACGCGTACGAGGTGGGGCTGCCCAACCAGGGAGTCCAGATCCTCTACGAGGTCCTCAACGAGCGCGTCGACGCCCTCGCCGAGCGCTGCTACTCCGTGTGGCCCGACCTCGAGGCGCTGATGCGCGAGCACGGCGTCCCCGCGTTCACCGTCGACGGCCACCGCCCGCTGGGCGCGTTCGACCTGCTCGGCGTCAGCTTCTCCACCGAGCTCGGCTACACCAACCTGCTCACCGCGCTCGACCTCGCCGGCATCCCGCTGCACGCGGTCGACCGCGACGAGACCCACCCCGTGGTCGTCGCGGGCGGGCACGCGGCGTTCAACCCGGAGCCGGTCTCGCGCTTCGTCGACGTGGCGGCGATCGGCGACGGCGAGGAGGTCGTCGGCGACATCACCGACGTCGTCCGCGACTGGAAGGCCCAAGGCCGCCCCGGCGGGCGTCGCGAGCTGCTGCTGCGCCTCGCGGCCACCGACGGCTGCTACGTGCCCTCGCTCTACGAGGTCACGTACGGCGAGGACGGCGGGATCGCCGCGGTCGAGCCCGTCGACGCCCGGGTGCCGCGCACGGTCACCAAGCGCACCACCACCGAGCTCGACGAGTGGCCCTACCCGAAGGCGCCGCTGGTGCCGCTGGCCGAGACGGTGCACGAGCGCGCGTCGGTCGAGATCTTCCGCGGCTGCACCCGCGGCTGCCGGTTCTGCCAGGCCGGGATGATCACGCGTCCGGTGCGGGAGCGGTCGCTGGAGGGCATCGGCAAGATGGTCGACGCCTCGGTGCGCGCGAGCGGGTTCGACGAGGTCGGCCTGCTGTCGCTGAGCAGCGCCGACCACTCCGAGATCGCCGAGATCACCAAGGGCCTCGCCGACCGCTACGAGGGCACCAACACCTCGCTGTCGCTGCCGAGCACCCGCGTCGACGCCTTCAACATCGACCTCGCCAACGAGATCTCCCGCAACGGCCGCCGCTCCGGGCTCACCTTCGCCCCCGAGGGCGGCTCCGAGCGCATCCGCCGCGTGATCAACAAGATGGTGTCGGAGGAGGACCTGATCCGCACCGTCTCCGAGGCGTTCGCCCAGGGCTGGCGGCAGGTGAAGCTGTACTTCATGTGCGGGCTGCCCACCGAGGAGGACGAGGACGTCCTGGAGATCGCGGGCATGGCGCACCGCGTGATCAAGGCCGGGCGCGCGGCGTCGGGGCGCAACGACGTCCGCTGCACCATCTCCATCGGCGGGTTCGTGCCCAAGCCGCACACCCCGTTCCAGTGGGCCGCGCAGGCGCACCCCGACGTCGTCGACGACCGGCTGCGCAAGCTGCGCGCCGCCGTCAACGCCGACCGCAAGATCGGCCGCAACATCGGGATGCGCTACCACGACGGGCAGCCGTCGCTGGTCGAGGGCCTGCTGGCCCGCGGCGACCGGCGCGTCGGCGCGGTCATCGAGCGGGTGTGGCGCGAGGGCGGCCGGTTCGACGGCTGGAGCGAGCACTTCTCCTACGAGCGCTGGATGACCGCGGCGGCCGCGGAGCTCGAGCCGCTCGGCGTCTCCGTCGACTGGTACACCACCCGCGAGCGCGGCCGCGACGAGGTCCTGCCCTGGGACCACCTCGACTCCGGCCTCGAGCGCGACTGGCTGTGGGACGACTGGCAGGACGCGCTGGCCGGCCGCGAGCAGGACGACTGCCGCTGGACGCCGTGCTTCGACTGCGGCGTGTGCCCGTCGACCGGCACCGACATCGAGGTGGGCCCCAGCGGCACGACCCTGCTCCCGCTGACCGTCGTCAACCCGCTCACGCAGCGCTGACCGGCGGGGTGGCGGACAGGCCGGACTTCACCGTCCGCGTCGCCGACGAGCGCGACGTCGACGCGCTGGCCCGGCTCCGGCGCGCCTGGCTGGAGGAGCGGGTCGGCCGGCCCGTCGACGACCCGGCGTTCGAGCCCGCGTTCGCGCAGTGGTGGCGCTCGGAGCTGCCCCGGCGGACGTTCTGGATCGCCGAGACGGGCACGGAGCGCACCGGGTTCGTCGCGGTGGGCTCGCTCAACGTCGTCGAGATCGTGCACATGCCCCGCCCGGGCGCGCGCGGAGGAGCGATCGGGCACGTCGGCAACGCGTTCGTGATCGCCTCCTGGGCCGACCGCGGGGTGCCCCGCGCGCTGCTCGCCCGCGCCGTCGCGCACGCCCGGCAGCGGCGCTACCGCCGCCTCGTCCTCGCGCCCACGCCGGGCAGCGCCCCGTTCTACCGGCGCGCCGGGTCGCCCCCGCGGGCGAGACGCTGCTGGTACTGGGCCCGGAGTCCGCGGCGCCCGCCGAGGGGCGCGACCGCGGTCAGTAGGCTGGGCCCATGGCCCGAGTGAAGGCGGGGGAGGCGGCGAACCCCGCCCCACCCACGGTGCAGCGGATCCGCATCCGGTTCGCGAAGCGCGGGCGGCTGCGGTTCCTGTCCCACCGCGACGTCGCGCGCTCGGTCGAGCGGGCCGTGCGCCGCGCCGGCGTCCCCGTCGCGCACTCCCACGGCTTCAGCCCGCACCCGCGGCTGTCCTGGGTCGGCGCCGCCCCCACCGGCACGGCCAGCGAGGCCGAGTACCTGGAGATCGGGCTGACCTCGCCCGTCGAGCCCGCGGCGCTGGTCTCCGCGCTGGACGCCGCGCTGCCCGACGGCCTCGACATCCTCGACGCCGTGGTCGCCGAGGCCCCGTCGCTGCCCGACCGGATCGACGCGAGCCGCTGGGTCGTCGAGCTGCCCGGCGTCGACCCCGCCGAGCTGCGCGCCGCGGTCGACGCGCTGCTCGCGCTGGAGACGCTCGTCGTCGACCGCGTGATGCCCTCGGGACGTCGCCAGATCGACGTCCGGGCCGCCGTCGCCTCGGCCTCGGTCGACGTGACGTCGGACGACTCTCGCGCGAGCACGACCGGGGGAGCCGGAGTCTGTGCGATACTGACCGCGGTCGTGCGGCAGACGACACCCGCCGTTCGGCCCGACGACGTGTTGGGTGCACTCGACGTTGTCGCAGGCCTCAGGCCTCCGGTCCCCGCGAAGGCGACCCGGATGGCTCAGGGACTGCTCGACGACCGGGGTGACCTCGCCGATCCGCTCGGTCCGCCCCGGGTCACCACCCAGGCCTGAGCGGCCCGGACGCCCACGCCGCCGAGCAGACCAGGATTGCTGCCCGCGCACCGCGCGGGGAGAGACGCACGTGGCCCCTGAGCGGCCGCCCCCCTCACCGGAGGCGCCCGGGGGCGGAGGAGCTCGATGTCTGACAACGCAGTACCCGAACTGCCCGAACTGCCCGACAAGATGCGGGTGCACGCGCTCGCCCGGCTGCTGGGCCGCACCAGCAAGGAGGTCCTGGCCGCACTGGCCGACCTCGAGATCGCGGCGCGCAGCCCCCAGTCGAGCATCGACCGCAAGGCCGCCGAGCAGGTGGTGTCGGCGCTGCAGCCCGCCGCGCCGGTGGCCGAGTCGCCGGTGGCCGAGGCCCCGGTGGTCGAGGCGCCTGCGCCCGTCCTCGAGGAGCCGGCCGCCGAGGCCCCCGCCGAGGCCCCCGCCGACGCCCCGGCGCCCCGGGCCCGCCGCCGCCGCGCCACGCGGGCGGCCGGCGCCACCACGGCGCCCGGGGAGCCGGCCACCGCCGAGCCGGCCTCCGCCGCTGCGCCGCCCGCCGACACGACGCCCGCCGAGCAGGCCCCCGCGGACCCGGGCCAGGCCTCCGTCGACGCCGCCCTCTCCGAGCTCTCCCTCTCCGACCTCGCCGACGCCGTCCCCGCCGCGTCCGGCGTGCCGGTGCCCGGCGTCGCCGTGCCGTTCGGCGCCGACGAGCCCGCCCCCTCCGCCACGGCCGAGCCCTCCGCGCTCGCGCCGCTGTTCGCGCCGCCCGCGCCGCTGTTCCAGGCCCCGTCGCGGCCCACGCGCACCCGCCGCCGCGCGGTCGTGGAGGAGCCCGCCGAGGAGGCGGCCCCCGAGCCCGAGGTCGTGGAGCCCGCCGAGGCCGCCCCCGAGAACGAGCCCGAGGCCGCGTCCGAGGCGCCCGCAGGCGGGCCCGAGGGCGACGACGACGGGGACGACGGCGCGCGCCGCCGCCGTCGCCGGGGCCGTCGCGGCCGGGGCCGCGGCCGCGGTGCCGACGACGAGTCCGACGACGAGACCACCGACGGCGCCGAGTCCGGGGCCGACGACGACGCCTCCACCGGCGACGCCGAGGCCGACGAGGAGTCCGACGCCGACGGGTCCGGCGGGTCGTCCGAGGAGTCAGGCTCCGAGGACTCCGGGTCCGAGGACCAGGGTTCCGACGACCAGGGCTCCGACGAGGACGGCGACGACGAGCGCGCCTCCGGGTCGCGCCGCCGGCGTCGCCGCCGCCGTCGCGGATCGGGTGACGACGCGGGCGACGAGTCCGACCCGCCCGGCACCGTCACGCGCATCCGCGCCCCGCGCGAGCGTCCGGAGCGCTCCGAGCGCTCCGAGGACGTCGAGGGCGACGGCGTGCAGGGCGTCCGCGGGTCGACCCGCCTGGAGGCCAAGCGCCAGCGCCGCCGCGACGGCCGCGACGCCGGCCGCCGCCGCGTCCCGATCCTGTCCGAGGCCGAGTTCCTGGCGCGCCGCGAGGCCGTCGACCGGGTGATGGTCGCCCGCGAGCGCGGCGACCGCGTCGAGATCGGCGTCCTGGAGGACGGCGTCCTCGTCGAGCACTTCGTCGCCGGGCGCGACGGCGGCTCCATGGTCGGCAACATCTACCTCGGCCGCGTGCAGAACGTGCTGCCGTCGATGGAGGCCGCGTTCGTCGACATCGGCCGCGGCCGCAACGCCGTGCTCTACGCGGGCGAGGTCGACTGGGACGCCGCCGGTCTCGGCGGCAAGGCCCGGCGCATCGAGCAGGCCCTGAGCAGCGGCGACAGCGTCCTGGTGCAGGTCACCAAGGACCCGGTCGGGCACAAGGGCGCGCGCCTCACCACCCAGATCAGCCTGGCCGGCCGCTTCCTGGTCTACGTGCCCGGCGGCGGTGCGGCGGGGATCAGCCGCAAGCTGCCCGACGTCGAGCGCAAGCGGCTCAAGGACATGCTCAAGGAGATCGTCCCGCCGGAGGCCGGGGTGATCATCCGCACCGCGTCGGAGGGCGTCAGCCACGAGGCGCTGGAGCGCGACGTCCGCCGCCTGCAGGCGCAGTGGGAGGTCGTCGACGCCAAGGCGAAGGCCACCGGCCCGAGCAAGCCGAAGGCGCCCGTGCTGCTCTACGAGGAGCCCGACCTGCTGATCAAGGTCGTCCGCGACCAGTTCAACGAGGACTTCTCCAGCCTCGTGATCCAGGGCGACGACTCCTGGGACACGCTGCACAACTACATCGGCCACGTGGCGCCCGAGCTCGTCGACCGGATGCACCGGCACGTGGGCACGAAGGACGTCTTCGCCGAGTACCGCATCGACGAGCAGCTGCTCAAGGCGCTCGACCGCAAGGTCTGGCTGCCCTCGGGCGGCACGCTGGTGATCGACCGCACCGAGGCCATGACGGTCATCGACGTCAACACCGGCAAGTACACCGGCTCCGGGGGCAACCTCGAGGAGACGGTCACGCGCAACAACCTGGAGTCGGCCGAGGAGATCGTCCGCCAGCTCCGGCTGCGCGACATCGGCGGCATCATCGTCATCGACTTCATCGACATGGTGCTCGAGGCCAACCGCGACCTCGTGCTGCGGCGCCTCACCGAGTGCCTCTCGCGCGACCGCACGCGGCACCAGGTCGCCGAGGT
Organism: Pseudonocardia broussonetiae; assembly: GCF_013155125.1. Lineage (NCBI taxonomy): Bacteria > Bacillati > Actinomycetota > Actinomycetes > Pseudonocardiales > Pseudonocardiaceae > Pseudonocardia > Pseudonocardia broussonetiae. The sequence goes on from NZ_CP053564.1 coordinate 3,275,888, forward strand.
CACCTCGCTGGGCCTGGTGCAGATGACGCGCAAGCGCGTCGGCGGCGGGCTGCTCGAGCACTTCTCGACCACCTGCGAGCACTGCCGCGGCCGCGGCGTCCTCATCGACGCCGACCCGGCGCCGGAGAAGGTCGACGCCGGGCGCGAGCAGCCCCGCCCGGGCGAGGGCCCCGCCCGTCGCTCCCGCGGGGGCCGCGGGCGCCGCGACGAGGAGCGCAACGGCACAGACCGCAACGGGCACGACCCGGTTCCCGCCGACAACGGCCGCAACGGGCACGCCCGCCACGGCGTGGCCGAGGTGGCGGCGGCGTCGGCCGGTGCGATCGCCGGTGCCGCGTCCACGGTCGCCGGGTCCACGGTCGCCGGGTCCACGGTCGCCGCGTCGTCGGCCACCGCCTCCCTGGACGTGGGCGCGCCCGCGGCCGCCCCGGAGCCCGAGACCACCGGCGTCGTCGCCGGGGGAGTCGAGGACGCCGTGGAGGAGGCCGTGGTGGAGCGGTCGGTGGCGCGGAGCGAGCCGGTGGCCGAGCCCGCCGTGGCCGAGCCCGCCGTGGCCGAGCCCGCCGTCGCCGAGCCCGCCGTGGCCGAGCCCGCCGTCGCCGAGCCCGTGCCGGTCGTTGCTGCGCCCGCGGCCGCCTCGCCCGCCCCGGCGGCGCTGACCGACGTCGACCCCGGCATCGGCGAAGAGGCCGGCCACCAGGCCCGGCCCGCCCGCCGCCGCGGCCGCGTCACCCGCACCGCGGGGGCCCCCACGGCCACCGCGGGCGACACCCCGGCCGCCGTGGTCCTCACGGTGCCGGCCACCCCGCCGAGCACGCCGTCGGCCACCTCGTCGAGCACCCCGGAGGCGGCCCCGGCCGCCGCCCCGGTGGCCGACCCGGCCCCGGCCCCGGTCGTGGACCCCGCGCTCGCCGCGGTGCCCCCGCAGCCGGAGCCCGCCCCCGCCACGACCCGGGTGCGCCGCACCCGGCGGACCGCGTCACGGCCGGCCGGACCGCCGCCCGCCGACGCGGGCACGACCGCGCAGACGGGTGGGGGAGACCCGGTTTGACCCCTGCGTGAGCCCTTCCGTACTCTGGGACCCCTGCGCCGCACTCCGTGCACCCTGCGAGTCGCGGCCCGCGGAGAGGTGACTCCCCGCTTCGTCCCCCGAGCTTCAGGAGCAGTGCGTCCATGTACGCGATCGTCAAGACCGGCGGCAAGCAGTACAAGGTGGCCGTCGACGACGTGCTCACCGTCGAGAAGATCGTCGGCAAGCCCGGCGCGGAGATCTCGTTCCCGGCCGTGCTCCTGGTCGACGGTGACGACGTCACCAGCGCCGCGGACGCGCTGGCCTCGGTGGCGGTGACGGCCACGGTCGTCGAGCACACCAAGGGCCCGAAGATCCGCATCCACAAGTTCAAGAACAAGACCGGGTACCACAAGCGTCAGGGGCACCGTCAGCCCCTGACGAAGGTCCAGGTCACCAAGATCTCGCGGTAACGACTAACTGCGCAGGGGAGACTAGTTCCATGGCACACAAGAAGGGTGCGTCCAGCTCCCGCAACGGCCGCGACTCGAACGCCCAGTACCTGGGCGTCAAGCGCTTCGGCGGCCAGGTCGTCAAGTCCGGCGAGATCCTGATCCGCCAGCGCGGCACCAAGTTCCACCCGGGCGTCAACGTCGGCCGGGGCGGCGACGACACGCTGTTCGCCCTCGCCGCGGGCGCCGTCGAGTTCGGCTACACGCGTGGCCGCAAGGTCATCAACATCGTGCCGGTCTCGGTCTGAGACCAGCACCACCACAGAGTTCCTGACGACGGCGGGCCGCCCTGGGGGTGGCCCGCCGTTCGTCTGTTGAAGGAGTAGGTCGATGTCGAGGTTCGTGGACCGCGTGGTGCTGCACGCCACGGCGGGGGCGGGCGGCAACGGCTGCGCCTCGGTGCACCGCGAGAAGTTCAAGCCGCTGGGCGGTCCCGACGGGGGCAACGGCGGGCGCGGCGGGTCGATCGTGCTCGTCGTCGACCCCGGCGTGCACACGCTGCTGGACTTCCACCACCGCCCGCACGCGATGGGGCGCAACGGCAAGCAGGGGCAGGGCGGGTTCAAGGCGGGCGCCAACGCCGAGGACGTCGAGATGCTCGTGCCCGACGGCACGGTCGTGTTCTCCGAGGACGGCGAGATCGTCGCCGACCTGGTGGGGCCCGGCACGCGGTTCGTCGCCGCCGAGGGCGGTCGCGGCGGGCTGGGCAACGCCGCGCTGGCCTCCGCCGCGCGCAAGGCGCCCGGCTTCGCCCTGCTCGGCGAGCCCGGCGAGCAGCGCGACCTCGTGCTGGAGCTGCGCTCGATGGCCGACGTCGGCCTGGTCGGGTTCCCGTCCGCGGGCAAGTCGTCCCTGGTCGCGGCGCTGTCGGCGGCCCGGCCGAAGATCGCCGACTACCCGTTCACCACGCTCGTCCCGCAGCTCGGGGTCGTCACCGCGGGCTCCGAGGTCTTCACCGTCGCCGACGTGCCCGGGCTCATCCCCGGCGCCTCGCAGGGCCGCGGCCTGGGCCTGGACTTCCTGCGTCACATCGAGCGCTGCTCGGTGCTCGTGCACGTCGTCGACTGCGCCACGTTCGAGCCCGGCCGCGACCCGGCCGCCGACGTGCAGGCGCTGGAGGACGAGCTCGCGCAGTACACGCCCGCGCTGGGCGGCGAGCTGTCCGACCGGCCCAGGCTGATCGCGCTCAACAAGATCGACGTCCCGGACGCCCGCGACATGGCCGACATCGTCGCCGCCGACCTGCACGAGCGCTTCGGCTGGCGCGTGTTCCCGATCTCCACGGCGAGCCACGCGGGCCTGCGCGAGCTGACGTTCGCGATGGCCGAGGAGGTCGCGGCGTTCCGCGCCGCCCAGCCGGTCGTCGAGGCCACCCGGATCGTGCTGCGGCCCACCGCCGTCGACGACGCCGGGTTCACGATCGAGCCCGACCCGGAGAACGAGGGCGGGTTCCTCGTGCTCGGCGCGCGGCCCGAGCGCTGGATCCGCCAGACGTCGTTCGACAACGACGAGGCCGTCGGCTACCTGGCCGACCGCCTCGCCCGCCTCGGCGTCGAGGACGCGCTGGCCCGGGCCGGGGCGCACCGCGGCTCGCCGGTCACGATCGGCGACGTCACGTTCGACTGGGAGCCGACCACCCCGGCCGGGGTCTCGGTCCTCATGTCCGGGCGCGGCACCGACCGGCGCCTGGAGACCGACGACCGCATCCCCGCCTCCGAGCGCAAGGTCGCCCGCAACGCGCGCCGCCTGCACCGCACCGACGCGGAGCTGGCCGAGGAGCGCGCCGAGGCGGAGGCGGCCGACGAGCGCGACCGCCTCGCCGCCGCCGAGCGCGAGGACGCCTGGGACGAGGGCGTCTGGGACGACGCCCGCCCGGCCGAGGCCGCCCCGCCCTCCACCCGATGACGGGCGCCGCGCCCGCGCCCCGGGCGCTGCTGGGCGCGGCGCGGCGGGTCGTCGTCAAGGTCGGGTCGTCGTCGCTGACGTCCCTGTCGGGCGGGCTCGACCCCGCCAGGCTCGACCGGCTCGTCGACGCCCTCGCCGCCCGCCGCGCGGCCGGCAGCCAGGTCGTGCTCGTCTCCTCCGGGGCCATCGCGGCCGGCCTCGCGCCGCTCGGGCTGACGAGGCGCCCCCGCGACCTCGCCACGCAGCAGGCCGCGGCCGCCGTCGGCCAGCTGCTGCTCGCGCAGGCCTACGCGGCGTCGTTCGCCCGGCACGGCCGCGCGATCGGGCAGGTGCTGCTCACCGCCGACGACATGATCCGGCGCGCGCACTACCGCAACGCCCAGCGCACGCTGGAGCGCCTGCTCGGGCTCGACGTGCTGCCGGTCGTCAACGAGAACGACACGGTGGCCACCGACGAGATCCGGGTGGGCGACAACGACCGCCTCGCCGCGCTGGTCGCGCACCTGATCGGCGCCGACGCGCTCGTCCTGCTCTCCGACGTCGACGGCCTCTACGACGGCGACCCCCGCCGCGCGGGGTCGGCGCTGATCCCCGAGGTCGGGGCGCCCGACGAGCTCGACGCGGTGCGGATCGCGGCCCCCGGGCAGGGCAGCCTGGGCCGCGGCGGGATGGCCACGAAGATCACCGCGGCGGCGATGGCGTCGGCGTCGGGGATCCCGGTGCTGCTGGCCGCGGCCGAGGACGTCGCCGACGCGCTCGATCCGGCGGGCCCGAAGGTGGGCACCGCGTTCCGGCCGTCGGGTCGGCGGATGTCGGCCCGGCGGTTCTGGCTGCGCCACGCCGCCGACGTCCGCGGGCGCCTGGACCTCGACGAGGGCGCGGTCGCCGCGGTGATCGGCAAGCGGCGCTCGCTGCTCGCGGCCGGCATCCACGGCACCTCCGGCGACTTCGTGGCGGGCGACGTCGTCGACCTCGTGGGGGCCGACGGCACGGTCGTCGCGCGCGGGGTGGTCGGGTTCGACGCCGCCGAGCTGCCCGCCCTGATCGGGCGCCGCAGCCGCGACCTGGCCCCCGAGCAGCGCCGGGAGGTCGTCCACGCCGACGACCTGGTGCCGCTCACCGGCCCCTAGGGACGCCGGGATGGGCCGTCCGGCCCTCCCGCGGCGGGTCCCGGCGTCGCTACCCTCTCCGGATGGGCGGGCCGACGGTCCGGCTGGCCGGGCCCGTCGAGGTGCTGCGGGACGGTGCTCCGGGTTCCGGGACGGCAGTGTGCGGTCGGAAGGCCCGCACACTGCTGGCGCTGCTCGCCGCCCGCGGGGGCGGGCCGGTTCCCGTCGACACGATCGTCGAGGTCCTCTGGCCGGCCGGCGCGCCGGCACGGCCACCCCGCGCGGTCGCCACGCTCGTGAGCCGGCTGCGGGCGGCGCTGGGGCCCGACGCGGTGCAGGGCGGCCCGCACGGCTACCGGCTGGGCCGCCCGCCCGCGATCCACGTCGACGTCGACGAGGCGGCGCGGCTCGTGGGCGAGTGCCGGACGCGCGGTGACCCGCGGCTGGCCGCCGCAGCCGGTCGCCGCGCCTGCGACCTGCTCGGCGACGGTCCGGCGCTGGCCGGCGAGCCGGACGCGGCGTGGGTCCGCGACGTCCGCACCGGCCACGGCGCCCTCCTGCGCGCGGCGCGCCACGCCACCGCGCGGGCGCTGCTCGAGGCCGCCGACCCCGTCGGCGCGGCCGGGATCGCCGCCGCGGCCGTCGCGGCCGACCGGTTCGACGAGACCGCGCACCGCCTGCTCATGGCCGCGCACCGCTCCGCGGGCGAGCCCGCGCGGGCGCTCGCGGAGTTCGAGAGGCTGCGAGCCGAGCTGGCCGAGGAGCTGGGCGTCGACCCCGCCCCGGAGACCCGCGCCCTGCACCTCGCCGTGCTGGCCGACGCCGGGCCGCCCGCCGCGCGCCCGGTCGCGGTGCCGACCTCCCGGCCGCTCCCGGGGCGGTCGGGCGAGATCGCCGCGCTGACCCGCGCCTGGGCGGCCGCCACCGGGGGCGAGGGCGGCGTCGTGCTGGTGGTCGGCGAGTGCGGCATCGGCAAGACGCGGCTGGTGGCCGAGGTCGAGGCCGTCGTGCGGGCCACCGGCGGGCAGGTCGTCGGCGCGCGGTGCTTCCGCAGCGAGCGCCGGATGTTCCTGCAGCCGCTGGTCGACGGGCTCGGGCCGGCGCTGGCGGGGCTGCCGGTGGCGCGGCTGCGGGAGCTGGCCGGCCCGCGGGCGGCCGCGCTCGCCGGGCTGTTCCCCGACCTCGCCGACGCGGTGGGCCCGGCCGCCGGCCCCGATCCGGCCGACGTCGCGGTGCGGCGGGCCTACGAGGTCGTGGCGGCGGCGCTGCGCGGCATGGCGGCGCTGCGGCCGACGCTGCTCGTGCTCGACGACCTGCACGACGCGGGCCCGGCGACCGTCGAGTTCCTGCACTTCCTGGCCCGGCACCGGGGCCGCTCGCGGCTGCTGGTCCTCGCCACGGTGCGCCCGGAGGAGGGCACGGCCGTCTGGGACGCCCTCGGGGGCCTCGTCGACCGGATCGACCTGGGCCCGCTGCCCGCCGAGGCGGTGGCGGTGCTGGCCGCGGACGCGGGGCAGGGCGCGCGGGCCCCGGAGGTGCTGCGCCGCACCCGCGGGCACACGCTGCTCGTCGTCGAGGAGCTGCGCCGCCGGGCCGCGGGGGAGCGCGGCGTGCCGGAGGTGGTGCGGGCCGTCGTGCTCGCGCGCGCCCGACGCCTCGGTGCCGGCGTCGAGGAGCTGCTGCGCGCGGGGGCGGTGCTCGGCGACGTCGTCGACCCCCTCGTCCTGGCCGGCGTGCTCGCCGTCGCCCCGCACGTCGCCGCGCGGAGGTGCCAGCGGGCCGCCGACGCGGGGCTGCTCGTGCCGGCCGGGCGCTCCTACGCGTTCGCGAACGAGGTCGTCCACGAGGTCCTGCGCGCCTCGACGCCCGTCGCGGTGCGGGCCGCCGACCACGCGTCCGTCCTCGCCGGGCCGCGCGCCGGGCCGGTGCGGCCACGCGAGGTTGCGGTCCGGCTGCGACAGCGGTGAAACACTCCGGCCGAGGGTGGCGCGCGGCGAGCGTGACCGGCGGGCCGTCCGCCCGGCGCGCCGCCCGGGAGGACGGGAGCGCCGGGATGGCCGTCGACGAGGGCAGGCTGATGGACCTGCTGGGCAAGTTCGTGGGGGACATGGGTGCGACGGCCGCCGCCGGGAACGTGGTCGTCGGGCATCGGCTCGGCCTCTACGCGGCCCTGGCTCAGGGTCCCGCCACGCCCGAGGAGTTCGCCGGGCGCACCGGGTGCCACCCGCGCTACCTCACCGAGTGGCTGCGCGGCCAGGCCGCCGGCGGCTACGTCGAGTACGACGCCGCCACCGGCGCGTTCTCGATGACCGAGGAGCAGGCCTTCGCCCTGACCGACCCGAACGGCCCGGTGTACCTGCCCGGGGCGTTCGTCCTGGCGCTGGCGATGCTCCGGTCGGAGCCGGCGATCACGCAGGCGTTCCGCACGGGCGAGGGCGTCGGCTGGCACGAGCACCACGAGGACCTTTTCATCGGCACCGAGCTGTTCTTCCGGCCCGGCTACCTGGCGAACCTGACGACGAACTGGCTGCCCGCCCTGGACGGCGTGGTGGACAAGCTCATCGACGGGGCCGCCGTCGCCGACATCGGCTGCGGCCTCGGGGCGTCGACGGTGCTCCTCGCGCAGGCCTACCCGCGCGCGCGGCTGGTCGGCTCCGACTACCACGGCCCGTCGATCGAGCGGGCGCGCAAGGCCGCGGCCGAGGCCGGTGTGGCGTCGCGCGTGGGCTTCGAGGAGGCGTCCGCGCAGACGTTCACCGGCACCGGCTACGACCTCGTCACCTCCTTCGACTGCCTGCACGACATGGGCGACCCGCTCGGTGCCGCGCAGCACGTGCGCGGGGCGCTGGCCGACGACGGCACCTGGATGGTGGTCGAGCCCGCGGCGGCCGACCGGCCCGAGGACAACATGAACCCGGTGGGCCGGCTGTACTACTCGGCGTCGACGTTCCTGTGCGTCCCCAACGGGCTGTCGCAGCCCGGCGGCTACGCGCTCGGCGCGCAGGCCGGCGAGGCCGCGATCCGCCAGGTCGCCACCGACGCGGGCTTCACCCGGTTCCGGCGCGCGGCCGAGACCCCCTTCAACCACGTCTACGAGATACGGCCCTAGCGGGTTGCGTGATCGGCGCGGAGCGGCAGACTCGGTGGGGTGCCCGCCGCCGAGGACGTCGCCCGCGCCGCTCTCGTCGATGCGCTGAGGGCGTCGGGCCGCATCCGCAGCCCGGCCGTCGAGGACGCGTTCCGGTCGGTGCCGCGGCACCTGTTCCTGCCCGACGCCACCGTCGAGACCGCCTACGCCGACGACGCGATCGCGGTGCAGCACGTCGAAGGGGTGGCGACCAGCTCGGCGTCGCAGCCGTCGATGGTGGCGATCATGCTGGAGCAGCTCGACCTGCGGCCGGGGATGCGCGTGCTCGAGATCGGCGCCGGCACGGGCTGGAACGCCGCGCTGATGGCGCGGATCGTCGGGCCGACCGGGTCGGTCACGACCGTCGACATCGACCCGCACCTCGTCGACTCCGCCGGCCGGCACCTCGCCGCGGCGGGCGTCACCGACGTGCGGCTGCGCAGCGGCGACGGGGTGCTGGGCGTCCCCGACGGCGCGCCCTACGACCGGATCGTGCTGACCGTCGGCAGCGACGACGTCTGGCCGGCCTGGGTGGAGCAGCTCGCGCCGGGCGGGCGGCTGCTGCTGCCGCTGGCCGTGCGCGGCACCCAGCTCTCGACCGCGCTGGACCTCGGCCCCGACGGCGTGCTGCGCAGCCACTCCGTGCGCAGCTGCGGGTTCATCCGGCTGCGGGGGATGGGCGCGGTCGACGAGGGGGCGGTCGAGGTGCCCGGGGTGGGGTCGCTGCTGGTGCCCTCCGACGGCCCGCGGGTGGACGCCGAGGCGGTGGCGGCGGTGCTGGCCGACCCCCGCGGAGCCTCCGGCCCGCCGGTCTCCCTGGGCCGCGCCGACCTGTGGGACGGGTTCGGGCTGTGGCTCGCGCTGACCGAGCCGGGTGCGGGGCGCCTGCTGCCGGCCGCCGAGCCGCCACCGGGTCTCGACTCGCCGGCACTGGTGCTGGTGGAGCCCGCGGGCGTGGCCGCCGTCGTGCCCGGGGCGGGGGCGCGGGTGCACGTGTTCGGGTCGGAGGGTGCCGAGGTGGGCCGGCGGCTGGGATCGGCGCTGCGGGCGTGGAGCGCGGCCGGCTCGCCGGGTGGACCGGACTGGAGGGTGGTGGTGGTGCCGGGGCTCGGCGATCCGCCGTCGGGTTCACGGGTCGTGCGGACGGCGCACAACCACCTGCTGCTGGAGCTGGCGCGGTAGCCCTGCGCCCCACTCCCTGTTGCAGCAAGGCCACCTTGATGACGTAAAGCGTCCACAAGGTGGCCTTGCTGCAAGTTCGGGCGGGGAGGGCTGCCGACGTCGAGTGCGTTCCGCGGGACGCAGTCGCCACGGAGCAGGTCGCGTTCCGCGGAACGCGAACCGACCGCGAACCGCACAGCACCGTCGCGGTGAGGACCGTGAGGTGCGGTGCGTGGTGATCGCCGCGGTGGTGGTCGTCGCCGGACGCACACCACGGCTGCTCGGACCCCCGTCAGGTGCGGTCGACGGTGATCACCGGGCCGGTGCTCGGCAGCCGTCATGCGGGAGGGATGCGCCGACCGCCGATCCGTGCGTTCTGCGGAACGCTGCCGACGCGGAGTGGATCGCGTTTCGCGGAACGCAGGCCGGGAGGTCGGCGGGAAGCGCAGCCCTGACCCCGGTGCAGCAGAGCCACCTTCATGACGGGAAGCGTCCCCAAGGTGGCCTTGCTGCAAGTCCTGGCGGGGCGGACTGCCGACGTCGAGTGCGTTCCGCGGAACGCTGCCGTCGCGCGCAGGTCGCGTTCCGCGGAACGCGGATCGACCGCGAACCGCACAACACCCGTCGCGGTGAGGACCGTGAGGTGCGGCTGGCGGCATCACCGGGCCGCTCCTCGGCAGCTGTCACCCCGGAGGGATGCGCCGACCGCCGATCCGTGCGTTCCGCGGAACGCGACCCGTCCCCCGTTGCAGCAAGGCCACCTTCATGCCATGAAGCGTCCACAAGGTGGCCTTGCTGCAAAGTTCTGGCGGGGCGGGGCGGGGCGGGGCGGGGCGGGGCGGGGGCGGGGCGGGGGCAGGGTGGGGAGGGACTGGCGGGGAGGGCGGGGGGCGGGGGCGGGAGGGGCGGGAGGGGTGGCGGGCGTCAGGCTCGCGGCTCCAGCACCACCAGCGGGATCTCGCGCTCCGTCCGCTGCTGGTAGCCCGCGTAGTTGCGGTACTTCCCCGCGATCTGCGGCCACATCCGCGCCCGCTCCTCCGGCGAGGCGACGCGGGCGGTCATCGGGGTGCGGGGGCCGCCCTTGACCGAGACCTCCACCTCCGGCCGGGCGCGCAGGTTGTGGAACCAGGCGGGGTGGCGGTCGTCGCCGCCGCGCGAGGCCACGACCACCGGGTGGCCGTCCTCGTGCAGCGGCACGGTGAGCATCACCGAGCGGGGCTCGCCGGACTTGCGGCCCACGGTCGTCAGCTCGACCACGTCCATGCCCATGGCGTCGTAGCCCACCCGGCCGCCGGTGACCTTCACCAGCAGGCGGTGCGCGGTGTTCATGGCTTTGAGCACGAAGTCGGCGGGCATTCCCCGATGTTGTCAGAGCGCGGCGACCTCGTGCTCGAGCCGGGCGGCGACGTGGCGCCGGGCCGCCTCGGTGCGGGTGGGGAGGTGGCCCGAGCCGAACAGCGGCTCTCCGGGGGCGACGTCGCGCAGCACCTGGCGCGCGAGGGTCTGGCGGTGCACCTCGGTGGGGCCGTCGGCGGTGGCCATCACCTGCGCGTCGACCATCATCGCCGAGAACGGCATCTCGTTGGAGATCCCCAGCGCCCCGTGCAGGTGCATCGCCCGCTGCACGACGTCGTGGTAGACCCGCGGCATCGCGACCTTCACCGCCGCGATGTCCTTGCGCACGGCCCGGTAGTCCTGGTGCCGGTCGATCAGCCACGCCGTGCGCAGCAGGAGCAGCCGGAACTGCTCGATGTCGATCCAGCTCTCGGCGATCTTGTCCTGCGTCGACTGCATGTCGGCGAGGCGCCCGTGCCGGGTGGTGCGCGAGACCGCGCGCTCGGTCATGAGGTCGAAGGCGCGCCGCATCTGCGCGATGGTCCGCATGCCGTGGTGGATCCGCCCGCCGCCCAGGCGGGTCTGCGCGATCGCGAACGCCTCACCGGGCTCGCCGAGCAGGTTCTCCGCCGGCACCCGCACGCCGGTGAAGCGCAGGTAGCCGTGGCTGGAGTGCTCGGGGGACTCGGTGCCGATCCCGGCGTCGCGGACGTTCACCAGCCCCGGGGCGCCGGCCGGCACGATGAACATCGACATGCTGCGGTGCGGCCCGGCCTCGGGGTTCGTCACGACCATGACCAGCAGGAACGCGGCGTGCCGGGCGTTGGAGGAGAACCACTTCTCGCCGTCGATCACCCACTCGTCGCCCTCGCGGACCGCGCGGGTCGTGAACAGCGTCGGGTCGGCCCCGGCGTGCGGCTCGGTCATCGAGTAGCACGACGAGATCTCGCCGTCGAGCAGCGGCTGCAGGTAGCGCGCCTTCTGCTCCTCGGTGCCGTAGCGGGCGAGGATCTCGGCGTTGCCCGAGTCGGGCGCCTGGCACCCGAACACCGACGGCGCCCAGCGCGAGCGCCCGAGCAGCTCGTTGAGCAGGGCCAGGCGCACCTGCCCGTAGCCCTGGCCGCCGAGCTCGGGACGCAGGTGGCACGCCCACAGCCCGCGCTCGCGCACCTGGTCCTGCAGCGGGCGGACCAGCCGCCGCGCCCGCTCGTCGGTCTTGTCGTAGGGGTCGCCGAGGACGAGGTCGAGCGGCTCGACCTCGTCGCGCACGAACGCGTCGACCCAGTCCAGGTCGCGCTGGTAGCCGGGCTCGGTCTCGAAGTCCCACATCGTCGCGACGCTAGGAGCGGGCGCCGCGGGCGGCAACCGCGTCGGCCGCGGCGGTTGTGGAGGTCTCCAGGCCGGCTCCGAGCCCCTCGACCTGGAACGCGAGCTGCGCGGCGAGCAGGGTGTCGAAGCGGCGGACGTCCATGCCCGTGACGTGCTCGATACGCCCGAGCCGGTACCGCACGGTGTTCTCGTGGACGCCCAGCGCCTTCGCCGTCGCGCGGACCTGCGCGCCGCAGTCGAGGTAGCGCCGCAGCGTCTCGACGAGGTCGCCGCCACCCGTCTCGTCGCTCCGCCGCAGCGGCCCGAGGCACTGCTCGGCGAAGCGCAGGGCGACGTCCGCCCGGTCGCCGTTGACGACCAGCCGCAGCGTCGACAGCTCGGTGACCGCGACGACGTCGGCGCGCCCGCCCAGCGCGTCGACGATCCGGTCGACCTCCCGGGTCTCGGCGAGCGCGGGCGGGAGGTCGGGCAGGTCGTGGCAGACGCCCGACACCACCGCCCGCCGGACGCCTGTGTGCCGGGCCACCGCGTCCAGGCCGGTCCGCAGGGCCGCGTGCACCCGCCGCAGCGCCGACGGGTCGGCGTCGGCGGGCAGCGCGACGAGCAGGACGACGTCGTCGGGCCCGGCGTGGGCGGGCGGCGGCCCGTCGAGGACGGGCGCGAGCGCGTCGGCGACGGCGTCGCGGCACGCGGCGGGGGAGCGGTGCGGTGCCACCGGCAGGCGGACGACGAGCTGCGGGCGCGTCAGGTCCAGGCCGACGTGCGCGGCGAGGCGGCGCAGGTCGTCCAGAGACCGGGGACTGCCCCCGCGGGAGCCGAGCAGCAGGTCGGCCAGCACGTCGTCGCGGGCGAGCGCGGCAGCCCGCAGCCGCCGGGTCTCGCCCAGGACCTGCAGCGACAGCAGCGTCGCGGCGTGCTCGGCGAGCGGGGTCTCGGCGGGGGCCAGCGGGCGCCCCATCTCGATCAGGTCGAGGTAGCCCGCGGTCGCGCCCTCGGCGACGAGCACCGCGACGAGGTGGCGGCGGGTGAGCCCGGACAGCGGACGGGGCAGCAGCACCGTCGACGGCCGGTCGGGGCCGAGCGCGTCGAGCTCCCCGGCCGCGGCGGCGGGCAGTGCGGCCGGCAGGGCGGGCGGCTCGACCAGGTGCAGCACGGGCGGCGCCGCCCAGGTGCGGACGCGCAGGTCGGGGCCGAGCAGGGCGACGGGCCGGCCGAGCAGCTCGGCCAGCAGCGCGACGACGTCGTCGGGCTCGGCGCCGCCGAGCACCGCGCGGGAGAGCCGGGCCGGGAGCGAGCGCAGGGGATCGGGGAGGGACGGCCGCGCGCACCGCCCGAGCGCCGCCTCCGCCAGCGCGACGGCGCCCGCCAGGTCCGGCCCGTCGACGGGGCCGGGCACCAGCTCCAGCACCCCGCGCACCTCGCCGCCGACCCGCAGCGCCACGGCCAGCGCACCCGCGTCCCGCACGGTGACGCGGTCGCGCAGGGCGGCGCGGGCGGCGGGGGAGACGTCGCCGTCACCGGCGGACGCGCCCCCGTCCTCGCCGAGGAGCACGGCGCAGCGGGCCAGGCGCAGGCGGTCGCGCACGGCCCCGACCAGGAACGACAGCACCGGGTCCGCCCCCGGCGTCGGGGCTGCGGGCGCGACCGGGTCGACCGCCGTCGGGCTCGGCATGCGTCCGGTCACCTCCGTCGGTGTGCTTGCCCCGTGTGAGCAACCGCACTACCGTGACAGCCCTAACGATCGTTAGGCAAGCCCCTGGGCTCGATCTGTCGGGAAAGGACACCCCCATGGACGTCGGTGTACTGCTGGTCTTCCAGAACTGGCACGAGAACCTCAGTGACGGCGAAATGTTCCGCCAGGAGGCCGAGCTGGGCGTGCTGGCCGAGGAGTACGGCTTCGACTCGGTCTGGGCCGCCGAGCACCACTTCGACGACTACTCGATGTGCCCGGACAACCTGCAGCTGATGAGCTACCTCGCGGCGCGGACCAGCCGGATCAAGCTCGGCACGGGCGCGGTGATCCTGCCGTGGAACGACCCGCTGCGGGTCGTCGAGAAGGTCACGATGCTCGACATCCTGTCCAACGGGCGCACCCTGTTCGGCATGGGCCGCGGCCTCGCGAAGATGGAGTACGAGGGCTTCGGCGTCGACATGAACACCTCGCGCGGCCGGTTCGACGAGGCCGCCGAGCTGATCATCCGCGGGCTGGAGAACGGCTACGTCGAGAACGACGGCCCGATCTACGTGCAGCCGCGGGTCGACGTCCGCCCCGGCCCGGAGGCCGGCACGCAGTGGGCCGACCGGATCTACGGCGTCGCGATGTCGCCGGACTCGGTGCCCGCCGTCGCCAAGCTCGGCGCCCGGATGATGACGTTCATGCAGTACCCGGCGGAGATGCACGTGCCGGCCATCGAGCGCTACCGCGAGGTCTACCGCGAGACCCACCACCGCGAGCCGGGCCCGGTCCTCACCCAGGATTTCATCTACTGCCACGAGGACGCCGAGGTCGCCGAGCAGACCGCCCGCGAGCACCTGAGCCGCTACTTCCTCTCCGTCATCAAGCACTACGACTTCGCGGGGAAGCACTGGCGCGAGACCAAGGGCTACGAGGCCTACCAGTCCGGCGCCGACATGATCCGCGAGGCGGGCATGGAGGCGGCCGGCGCGGGCTACGCCGACACCCAGATCTGGGGCACGCCCGAGCAGATCGTGGAGAAGTACCGCCACCGCGTGGAGCTGTTCGGCGACCACCAGCCCAACGTCGCGCCCTCGTTCGCCGGGCTGCCGTTCGACAAGGTGCGCGCGAGCCTCAAGCTGTTCGCCGAGAAGGTCGTGCCCGAGCTGCACAAGATGGGCGTCAAGACCGCCGTACCGGCCTGACGGTCGCGGGGCGGGCGGTGACCGCCGCCCGTCCCGGGGTGGGATCCTGGTGCGCCCCGGCGCACCGGGTCCCGCGCCACCACGACCGGAAGGACCGGGGATGACCACCGCCGAGGAGCGCGAGACGCCCCCGGCCCGCCGCGGCGGCGCCCGGCGCGCGGAGCTCGTCGCGCTGGCCAGCCGCCTGTTCCGCGAGCGCGGCTACCACGGCGTCGGCATGCGCACCCTCGCCGAGGCCGCCGACATGCAGGCCGCCTCGCTCTACCACCACTTCCGCAACAAGGAGGAGCTGCTCCTCGAGGCGATCTTCGTCGTCGACCGCGACCTGATCGCCGACCAGCTCCCGATCCTCGACGGCCCCGGCACGCACCGCGAGCGGCTCGTCCGGCTCGTGCGGGGGCACGTCCGCCACATCGCCGACAACCGCGACGCCTGGTGGGTCGCCGCGCGCGAGCTGCGGGCGCTCTCGCCCGACCGGTTCGACGAGGTGCAGGTCTACCGCCGCCGCTACCAGCACCGGATCGCGCAGCACCTGGCCGACGGCGTCCGCGCCGGCGAGTTCGACTGCGACGACCCGCGGCTGGTCAGCCTCGCGATCCTGGACATGATCAACGGGCTCAACGAGTGGTTCGACCCCGCCGGACGGCTCACGATCGACGAGATCGCCGACCGCTACGCCTCCCTCGCGGTGCGCCAGCTCACTCCCTGACGGTCCTCGGCCGCCCCGCCGGCGCGCCGAACGAGGCGAGCAGCCCGCCGTCGACCGCGACCGTCGAACCGGTCATGTACGACGACCCCGCCACCGACCACACGACGTCGGCGATCTCCTCGGCCCGCGCGGGGCGCCCCAGCGGGATGCCGGCCATGATGCGCGCCTTCGCGGCGGGCGGGATGCCGTCGGTCATGTCGGTCTCCACGAACCCGGGCACGACCAGGTTGACCCGGACGCCGTCGCGCGCGAACTCCATCGCGAGCGTCTGCGTCAGCCCGGACAGCCCGGCCTTCGCCGAGCCGTAGGCGACGTCGCCCGCGAAGCCCCGCAGCCCGACCACCGCCCCGATGTTGACGACCGACGAGCCCGCCGCGAGCAGCGGACGCGCGGCCCGGACCACGGTGAACGCGCCGGTCAGGTTGGTGGCGAGCACCTCGTTCCAGGCGGCGTCGCCGACCTGCTCGATGAGCCCGCCGCGGTGCACCCCCGCGGAGTTGACGAGCACGTCGACGGAGCCGGTGCCCTCCCGGACCCGCGCGAACGCGGCCGCCACCGACTCCGGGTCGGCCACGTCGACGGGCACCGGCACGACCCGCCCCCCGGCCGGCCACCCCGCCCGCGCCGCCGACCGGGCCAGCACGTAGACCGCGTCGCCCGCGGCGAGCGCGCGGTCGACGACCGCGCGCCCGATCCCGCGGGATCCCCCCGTGACCACCCACGTGCGACCCATGTCAGTCCGGCAGCCCGCCGACGAAGGAGAGCAGCTCGGTGCGGTAGGTCTCGCCGTCCTCGGCGAACGGCGCGTGCCCGACCCCGCCGAACTCGACCAGCCGGGCGTCGCGGAAGAGCGTGCGGGACGCGCTCACGCCGTCGAAGGACACGAACCCGTCCTCGCGCCCGCACAGCAGCAGCACCGGGCACGGCAGCTCCGGCAGGATCTCGCGCTGGTCGATGCCGGCGAGGTCGCGCAGCGTGTCGTCGGCGCGGGGGCCGGACTCCATGAACTGCAGCCACATCGACTCGACGACGTCGGCCCCGACCGGCTTCACGCAGACCGCGCCCGCCACCGCCCGGAACGTCGACGCCCGGTCGGCGGCCAGCCCGGCGAGCACGCCCTCGACGTCGGCGGGCGTGCCGCCGTAGGGCCACCCCTCCGCCGACGTGTACCGCGGCGTGGCGCCACCGGTCAGCACCAGGCCGCTGATGTTCGAACCCAGCCGGGCCGCGGCCTCGGTGGCGACCGCGCCGCCCAGCGACCAGCCGTTCAGCACCGGCGCGCGCAGCCCGAGGTGCTCGACGAGCGCGACCACGTCGGAGGCGATCGCCGCGATCGAGGTGTCGGCGAAGTCCTTGTCCGACCGCCCGCAGGCGCGGTGGTCGAACGTCACCACCGCGTGGCCCGCGGCGCGCAGCGCGGGCAGCGTCGTGTCCCAGCAGCGCGAGGTCACGCCCCAGCCGTGCACGAGGACCACCGGGCGACCCGCGCCCGCGTGGTGCTCGTAGTAGACCCGCTTGCCGTCCTCCACCTCGAGGAACGCCATGTCCTGCCTCCTTCGTCGTCGTGATCGGGTTCGTGGTCGGGTCAGGTGCGTCCGGCGTACCGGCTGCGCAGCCGCCGCTTGTCGGTCTTGCCCACGCTGGTCCGCGGCAGCGCGTCCACCACCAGCACCTCCTCGGGCAGCCACCAGCGCGGTACGCGCTCCTCCAGCCGCGCGAGCAGCTCCGCCCCGGTGGCGCCCGCGCCCGGGCGCAGCACCGCGACCGCCAGCGGCCGCTCCTGCCAGCGGTGGTGGGGCACCGCCACCACCGCGGCGTCGGCGACGTCCGGGTCGGCCAGCAGCGCCTGCTCCAGGGCCACCGAGCTGATCCACTCGCCGCCGCTCTTGATGAGGTCCTTGGTGCGGTCGACGACGTGCAGCCGGCCCTGCCCGTCGATCGTCGCGACGTCCCCGGTGCGCAGCCAGCCGTCGTCGAACCGGTCGGGCGCCTCCCCGAGGTAGTAGGACGTGGCCACCCACGGGCCGCGGACGTGCAGCTCGCCGACGGCCGTGCCGTCCCAGGGCAGCTCGTGCCCCGCGTCGTCGACGATCCGCCACCGCAGCCCGGGCAGCAGCCTGCCCTGGGTGCGGGTGTCGCGGTACCGCTCCTCGGCGTCCTCGATCGGCGCGGGCGGCCGCGTGAACGTCGCCATCGGCGAGATCTCGGTCATCCCCCAGCCCTGGAAGACCGGCACGCCGAGCTTGTCGAGGCCGCGGACCAGGTCCAGCGGGGGCGTCGACCCGCCGAGCACCAGCGCCCGCAGGCTCGACAGGTCGCCGCCGTGGGTGCGGACGTGGTCGAGCAGGTCGACGGCGACGGTCGGCACCATCCCGACGTAGGTGACGCGCTCGCGGGCGATGATGTCGGCGATCTGCGCGACGGTCGGGTGCGGGCCGGGCAGCACCTGCGCCGCCCCGGCCATCGTCGCCGCGAACGGCACGCCCCAGCCGTTGGCGTGGAACAGCGGCACGACGTGCAGGACGGTGTCGCGCGCGGAGATCGCGTGGCCGTCGGCGAGGCAGGCGGCGAAGGTGTGCAGGACGAGCCCGCGGTGGGTGTAGCCGACGCCCTTGGGCCGGCCCGTGGTGCCCGAGGTGTAGCAGAGGACGGCGAGGTCGTGCTCGGAGCGCGGCGGCGGCTCGGTGAGCTCCGGCCCGGCCGCGACCAGCGCCTCGTAGGCGTCGCCGGTGTCGATGACGCCCAGTTCCGGGTGCACGCCGTCGAGCAGGCCCACGAGGTCGGGATCGGCGAGGATCAGCCGGTCGTCGGCGTGGCCGGCGATGTAGGCGATCTCCTCTGCCGAGAGGCGCAGGTTGAGCGTGTGCAGGACGGCCCCGGCCAGCGGCACCGCGGCGTACAGCTCGAGGTGGCGGTGGTGGTTCCAGGACAGGCTCGCCACGCGGTCGCCCGGCCGGACCCCGAGCGCGCGCAGCGCCCCGGCCAGCCGCGACACCCGTGCCGCGTAGGCGCCGTAGTCGTAGCGGACGACCTCGGCGCCGTCGTCGTAGCCGACGATCGCGCGGCGCGGGTGGTGGCGCCGCGCGCGCTCCAGGAAGTCGGTGACGAGCAGCTCGCTCATCCCGCCAGCCGCTCCCGCACGGCCGGCACCACCTTGTCGGCCAGGTACGCGATCCGCTCGGACCCCGAGTCGACGGGCTCGCCGGGCAGCTGCGCCCAGAAGTGCACGTCCTTGATCTGCGGACAGGCGCGCAGCATGTCGGTCAGCTCGGTCACGGCCGTCTCGGCGTCCATCAGCCGGTAGGCGCCCGCCTCCAGGATCTGGGCGGGGTCGGCGAAGCGCGGGACGTCGTCCGGCGGGCCGAACGCGCCCCAGGAGATGTACTCGTTGAGCTGGTAGAGCGCGTGCTTCCCGATCCGCGACCAGACCTCCTCCGGGTCCTCGGCGATGATCGACCACTGCCCGGCGTAGATCCTCGCGTCGGCCACCGACCCGCCGGTCCGCTCGACGGCGGCGAGGTAGGTGGCGTGGTGGGCGTTCTGGGTGCTGAGGAAGCCGTCGGCGATGCGGGCGGCGCGCTCGATCGCGACGTCGGCCATGGCCCCCACCAGCAGCTGCGGCGTGCGCTCGGGCACGGGCGTGACGGCGACGGGCGGCAGCGTGTACCGCTTGCCCGCGAAGCCCTCGGCCGATCCCGACCACGCGCGCCGGATGACCTCGACGCCCTCCTCCAGCAGGCTCGGCCGCTGGCGGACCTGCTTGCCGAACGCCTCGAACTCGCGCACCCAGTAGCCCTGGCCGACGCCGAGGTCGAAGCGCCCGCCCGAGAGCAGCGACAGCGTCGCGGAGTCCTCGGCCAGTCGCACCGGGTCGTGCAGCGGCGACACGATGAGGTTCGTCCCGACGTGCATCCGCGAGGTCCGCTGCAGGATCGCCGAGGCCAGCACGAACGGCGAGGGGCTGTAGCCGTCGGCGCAGAAGTGGTGCTCGGTGAGCCAGGCCGAGTCCAGGCCGCGCTGCTCGGCCCACGCGATCTGGTCGAGGACCTCCGCGTAGAAGGAGCTGAACGGCCGGTCGGGGTCGGGGTTGCGGAAGTCGTACCAGAGTCCGAAGGTCGGGCCGCTCGCCGCGCTCTGCTCGGTCATGCCCGCAGCGTGGCCGCCCCTGTGGCGCGTGTCACGACCGCCGGGTGCGGGCCGTTGTCGACTCCACCAACGCCGCGCTCCCGGTGCCCGGCCCGCGCCCGGCGCCGCCGATACGGTGGCGGGCGTGACGACCACGGCCCAGCCCGACTGGCTCCCCCCGGAGGTCGTCGACCTCGCCGCCGTCGTCCGCTGGGGCGCGGAGTGCGGCCTGCCCGACGGCCCGGTCGAGGACGTGCGGCGGATCGGCGGCGGCACGCAGAACATCGTGCTGCGGATGACGTGGGCGGGGCGCGACCTCGTGCTGCGCCGCCCGCCCGAGCACCCGCGCCCCTCCAGCAACGGCGTGCTCCGCCGCGAGATGCGGGTGCTGGCCGCGCTCGCCGGCTCCGACGTGCCGCACCCCGGGTTCGTCCTGGGCTGCGACGACGAGTCGGTGCTCGGCGGCGTCGTGTTCTACCTGATGGAGGCCGTCGACGGGATCAACCCGGGCGACGGGATCCGCGGCGTCTGCGCCACCGACCCGGCCGCCCGGCACGCCGCCGCGCTCGACACGGCGGCCGCGCTGGCCCGCCTCGCCGCCCTCGACCACGAGGCCGTCGGGCTCGGCGACCTCGGTCGACCCGAGGGGTTCCTGGCCCGGCAGGTGCCGCGCTGGGTCGAGCACCTGGCGTCCTACGACCGGATCGAGGGCTACCCCGGCTCCACCCTGCCGCACGTCGACGCGCTGGCCCGCTGGCTCACCGACCACCGCCCGCCCGACGGGCGGCCCGGCATCGTGCACGGCGACTACCACCTCAACAACGTGCTGCTCGCGCTCGACGCGCCGCGCGTGGCGGCCGTCGTCGACTGGGAGATGTGCACCATCGGCGACCCGCTGCTCGACCTCGGCTGGCTGCTCGTCACCTGGCCCGACGGGTTCGCCGACCCGATCGCGGGGGGCGCGCTGGCCGCGCTGGGCGGCCTGCCCGCCCCCGCCGACCTGGCCGCCCACTACGGCGCCCGCAGCGACCGCAACCTCTCCGCGCTCGACTGGTACACCGTCCTCGCCGGCTTCAAGCTCGCCATCGTCATCGAGGGCACGCACGCCCGCGCGCAGGCCGGGCAGGCCGACCGCGCGGTCGGCGACCGGCTGCACCGCAACGCCGTCGACCTGCTGGAGCGGGCCGCCTCGGTGGCCGGCGTCTGACCCGGCTCACCCCGACTGCGCCAGCGCGAACGGCAGCACCGACCCGGCCCCGGCCCGGCGCAGCAGCCGGGCGGCGACCGTCATCGTCCAGCCCGAGTCGATGAGGTCGTCGACGAGCAGGACCGGCCCGTCGGGCAGCGCGAACGACGGCTCCTCGAACCCGTGCCACACCGCGGCGAGCCGCTGCGCCGAGTTGGCGTGCGCGCCGGGCCGCGGCCCGGCCGGCACGAGCGTGCCGAGCAGGGGGAGGCGGCCGATCTCGCTGATCCGGCGGGCCAGGTGCTCGAGCTGGTGCGGGCGGGTGCGCGAGCCGATGCCGACGACCCCGACCGGTCGCTCCTCCCAGCCCCACCCGGCGAGCACGCGCACGACGGCGTCGAGCACGTCCTTGGGCACGGGGAGGTCGGTACCGCTGACGGCCTCGCCGGTCTCCGGGTCGACGTCGGGCCCGAACTCGTCGTCGGCGGGCGGGGTGGGGTCGAGCAGCTCGCGCAGCCGGGTGCCCCAGCCGATGTCGGACAGGCGCCCGATCACCCGGCCGGTGCCGGCCAGCTCGCCGGCCGGGATCTTCCCGGACGCGGGCACGTCGAGCTCGGCCATGCCGGTGGGCCACTGCTTGCGGGGCGCCACCTCGACGCCCGGGCGCGCGATCCGCTCGGCGGCCGCCTCGGCCGCCCCGGCGTCGACGTCGGTGCTCCACGCCGTGCCCGCGCACACGTCGCAGCGCCCGCACGGGGCGGCGCCCGGGTCGTCGAGCTGCTCGCGCAGGAACACGAGCCGGCAGCGGTCGGTGGCGAGGTAGTCGAGCATCGCCTGCTGCTCGGCCTTGCGGGCCTGCGCGATCCGGCGGTGGCGCTCCTCGTCGTAGACCCAGTCCCGGCCGGTGGCGACCCACCCGCCCTTGACCCGCTTCGCCGCGCCGTCGCTGTCGAGGACCTTGAGCAGCATCTCCAGCCGCGTGCGCGAGAGGTCGACGCGCGTCTCGATGGCGGCGGTGGACAGCGGCTCGTCGCCGAGCACGGCCAGCGTCTGGCGCACGACGGGCTCGGGCGGGAACGCCAGGGAGGCGAAGTAGCGCCAGATGTCCTGGTCCTCGTGGCCGGGCAGCAGGACCACCTCGGCGCGTTCCACGGCGCGGCCGGCGCGGCCGATCTGCTGGTAGTAGGCCACCGGCGACGCGGGTGCGCCCAGGTGCACGACGAAGCCGAGGTCGGGCTTGTCGAACCCCATGCCCAGCGCCGACGTGGCCACCAGCGCCTTGACGCGGTTGGCCAGCAGGTCGCCCTCCGCGGCGAGGCGCTCCTCGGGCGGGGTCTTGCCGGTGTAGGAGGCGACCGGGTGGCCGCGCTCGCGCAGGAACTCCGCGACCTCCTCGGCCGCCTGGATCGTGAGCGTGTAGACGATGCCGGCGCCCGGCAGTGCGTCCATCTGCGCGGCGAGCCAGCCCAGCCGGTCGGCCGCCGTGCGGAGCGTGACGACCGAGAGCCGCAGGCTCTCGCGGTCGAGCGAGCCGCGCAGCACCAGCGGCTCACCCGCCGCCAACCCCAGCTGCTCGGTGACGTCGACGACCACGCGGTCGTTGGCCGTGGCCGTGGTGGCGAGCACCGGGATGCCGTCGGGCAGCTCGGCGATCAGCGCGCGCAGGCGGCGGTAGTCGGGGCGGAAGTCGTGGCCCCAGTCGGACACGCAGTGCGCCTCGTCGACGACGAGCATCCCCGCCGACGCGGTGAGCCGGGGGAGCACGCGGTCGCGGAAGTCGGGGTTGTTGAGCCGCTCCGGGCTGACCAGCAGCACGTCGACCTCCCCGGCCTCGACCGCGGCGTAGGTGCGCTCCCAGTCGGCGGTGTTGGCGGAGTTGACCGTGGCCGCGCGGATCCCGGCCCGCGCGGCGGCGTCGATCTGGTTGCGCATCAGCGCGAGCAGCGGGGAGACGATCACCGTGGCGCCCGCGCCCTGCTCGCGCAGCAGCGCGGTGGCCACGAAGTACACCGCGGACTTGCCCCACCCCGTGCGCTGCACCACCAGCGCCCGCCGCCGCTCCGCGACGAGCGCGTGGATCGCCGTCCACTGGTCCTCGCGCAGCCGCGCCTCCGGCCCGGCGAGGGTGGTGAGGACCTCCTCGGCCCGGGCGCGCAGGTCCTGCTCGGTGGTGGTCATGGCGTCGATGGTTCACCAGGGGTCCGACAGTCCGGGCACCGCACCGCCGTTGCCGCGTCCGCACCGCCGCTCCGACGGCGGTGCGGTGCCCAGGGCGGCGGTGCGGTGGAGGGGATCTGCGGAACGGCCACGGACGACGTGGTGCCCCGCGCATGCTGCGCCGGTGGACCTCCCGCTCTCCGGGCCCCTGCTGAGGCCCGGCCTGCTCGCCGCCGGCGTCACCGATCACGAGCTGCGCCGGTTGCGCCGCACCGGCGGGCTGGCCGTGCTGGCCCGCGGCGCGTACGCCGACCCCGCAGACCCCCGCCTGCGCCGTCCCGAGGACCGGCACGCCCTGCTCGTCGCCGCCGCGGTCCCGCGGGTCGCGGCCGACGCGGTCGTCAGCCACGTGTCCGCGGCCGTGCTGCACGGCCTGCCGGTCTGGGCCATCGCGCTGGACCGCGTCCACACGACCCGCCCGCGGCGCACGAGCGCCGTGCGCACCGGGCGGCTGCACGTCCACACCGCCCCGCTCCGCGCGGAGGACGTCTGCGAGGTCGGCGGCGTCCGCGCGACGTCGGTGGCGCGGACGCTCGCCGACGTCGCCCGCACGTCAGCGTTCGAGCAGGCCGTCGTGGTCCTCGACGCGGCGCTGCGCCGGCACCTGGTCACCCGCGAGGAGCTGCAGGCCGTGCTCGCGCGGATGCCCCGCTGGCCGGGCGTCCCGGCGGCGCGCCGCGCCGTCGCGTTCGCCGACCCGGGTGCCGACAGCCCGGGGGAGTCGCGCAGCCGGGTGGCGATGGCCCGGCTCGGTGTGGCGACGCCGGTGCTGCAGTGGGAGGTGCGCTCGCCCGGCGGCGTGGTGCTCGGCACGGCCGACTTCGGCTGGCCGGAGCACGGGTGGGCGGGGGAGTTCGACGGTCTCGTGAAGTACGGACGGACCGGGCAGCAGGCGGCGGACGTCGTCGTGGCCGAGAAGCGCCGCGAGGACGCCATGCGCACGGTCCTGCGCGGGTTCACCCGGTGGACGTGGGGCGAGCTCGCCGCCTTCGCGGAGGTGGCGCGCCGGCTGCCGCGCTGACCGCACCGCCGTCTCGTCGTCCGCACCGCCGCCGCAACAGCGGTGCGGACCCCACGACGGCGGTGCAGTGACGTGTGACGGCCGCCCTGGGCGGATCGGCGGCGCTCAAGGCAGGATGGGCCGCGTGAGTGCTCCCCAGTCGCCGCTGTTCGGGTCCGTGGCCGACGTGGCCGAGCGGCTGGCCGGGGTCGGGTACCTCGCCTCCACCGCCGTCGCCACCACGGTCTACCTGGCCGACCGCCTCGGCAAGCCGCTGCTCGTCGAGGGCCCCGCGGGCGTCGGCAAGACCGAGCTGGCCAAGGCCGTGGCGCAGGCGACGGGCTCGGGCCTGGTGCGCCTGCAGTGCTACGAGGGCATCGACGAGGCCCGCGCGCTCTACGAGTGGAACCACGCCAAGCAGCTGCTGCGGATCACCGCGGGCCAGGGCCAGGAGTCGTGGGACGAGACGCGCGACGACGTGTTCTCCGAGGAGTTCCTGCTGCCGCGCCCGCTGCTCACCGCGATCCGGCGCAGCGACCCGACGGTGCTGCTCATCGACGAGATGGACAAGGCCGACGTCGAGGTCGAGGGCCTGCTGCTGGAGGTGCTGTCGGACTTCCAGGTGACCGTCCCGGAGATGGGCACGATCAGCGCCACCCGCCGCCCGTTCGCGCTGCTGACGTCGAACTCCACCCGCGAGCTGTCGGAGGCGCTCAAGCGCCGCTGCCTGTTCCTGCACCTCGACTTCCCCGACGCCGACCTGGAGCGCCGCATCGTGGCGTCGCGGGTGCCGGAGCTGACGGAGGCGATGGTCGACGCGCTGGTCCGCACGGTCCGGGTGCTGCGCACGCTGGAGCTGCGCAAGTCGCCCAGCGTGGCCGAGACGATCGACTGGGGCCGCACCCTGCTCGCGCTGGGCCTCGACACCCTCGACGACGACGCCGTCCGCGCCACCCTGGGCGTCGTGCTCAAGCACCAGTCCGACACCGTGAAGGCGGCGTCGGAGCTGCGGCTCAACTAGGAGAAATGCACGTTCGGGCCGGTCCGGGGACGATCTCCGGAGCGCTCGACCGGCGCACGCTCTGCGCATGGTGATCCTGCTGATGTGCGTGGGCGCGGCCCTGATGGTGCTGCTGGCCCTGGTCGTGACCGTCGTCGACGTCGTGGGGGCCCCGGCCCGCCGTGAGCTGGCCGCGCAGCGGCGCGGGGCGTGGGAGCGCGCCTCAGAGGAGGCGGTCGCCGGGAGCCGGTGACGGCTCCTGGCGCTCCTCCTGCACCTGCACCTCCACCCGGGCGGCCACCGCCGCCGGGTGCCACAGCTCGTCGAACGGGCCCATCAGCGAGTAGCCGCCGGAGGTGCCCCGGTTCCGGACGCGGCGCGCGAGCCAGACCAGCCCGGCCAGCGGCGCACCCAGCACGGCGACGGTGAGCAGGGCCTCCACGACGGAGAGGCTAGCCCCGCCGGGCCTTGCGCGTGGCCAGCAGCACGCGCACGAGGTACGCGGGGGACGGGGGCGTCCAGCCGAGCTGCTGCGAGGTGCCCAGGTCGTCGCGGTTCGCCCAGTGCTCCACGACCTTCCCGTCGCGCACGCGCAGCCAGTGCGTCTGCGTGGTCGCGAAGGACCGCCCCCTGGCCGGGAACGCCTGCGCGGGCCGGCCGTCGGCGCCGTAGCCGACGAACACGCCGGTCTGGCGGCCCGACATCGTCGTGTGCACGGCCACCAGGTCGCCGTCGACCACCGCCTCGTGGACCTCCCAGGCCAGGTCGTCGAAGATCCCGCGCATCCACTCCGCCGTCGCGTGGAAGGCGGCGGGGCCCCGGCCACGGCAGGCGGGCGGCTCCGAGGCGGCCTCGCGGTTGACGGCGTCGGGGTGCACGACCTCGGCGAACTCGGCGAGGGTGCCCCGGGCCATCAGCCCGATCGAGCGGACGGCGACCTCGCGGACATCGGTGCTGATCACGGTCGCTCCCGGAGTTACGATGGAACCTGCTTCAATCCATTTGATCCTGGTTCCACCGAGAACGCAAGGGGGTCCGGATGGTCCGCCGCTACTCCACGGCCCTGCGCACCGAGCAGGCCGCGCAGGCCCGCCGCCGCGTCCTGGAGGCCGCGCACGCCGCCTTCGTCGACGGCGGCTACACCGGGACCACGCTCGCCGCCGTCGCGGCGGCGGCGCAGGTCAGCGTCCAGACCGTCTACAACGCGGTGGGCGGGAAGCCCGCGCTGCTCAAGGCGGTCTACGACGTGGCGCTCGCGGGCGACGACGACCCCGTGCCGATGGCGGAGCGCCCGGCCGCGCGGGCGATGCGGGCGGCCGTCGACGGACGGGAGTGCCTGGCCCTCTACGCCGGCACGGCCCGCGCCGTCGGCGAGCGCACCCATCCGCTGCTCCGGGTGCTGCTCACGGCCGACGACCCCGACCTGCGGGCGTTCGCCGAGACCGTGGAGGAGGAGCGCGCGATGGGCACCCGCGCCGTGGCGGGGCTGGTCGCGCAGCGGTTCGGGCTGCGCGACGCCCTCGACGTCGAGGACGCGGCGGCCGTGCTCTGGGCCCTGACCGCCCCCGACCTCGCCGACCGGCTCGTCCGCCGCCGCGGCTGGGGCTGGGACCGCTTCGAGTCCTGGCTGGCTCGGACGACGGCCGACGCCCTGCTCGGCGCCCCCGTGACGGCCTGACGCACGGCGAGGGGGCGGCCTGTCCGGCGTCAGACGAAGGCCGCGAGGCCCTCGTACTCCGCCACCGGGGCGGCGCCGACCGCCTCGTACTCCAGCAGCAGCAGGCCGTTCCCCGTCACCTCGTGACCGACGAGCCGGAGGCCGACGGGCCCGCCCGGGTCGAGCAGCCGCCGCCCGGACCCGACGACGGTCGGTGCGACGACGAGCCGGAGCGCGTCGACGAGGCCGGCCGCCAGCAGGGTGCGGCCCAGGCGCGCACTGCCGTGGATCTGCAGCTCCCGTCCCGGACGGTCCCGGAGCTCCCCGACGGTCCGGACCGGGTCGCCGCGGAGCACGGTCGTCGGGTGCCAGGACCCCTCGGTGAGGGTGCTGGTGACCACGTACTTCGGCAGCGCGTTCATCCGCTCGGTGAACGGGTCCGGGTCGGTGATGCGCGGCCAGTCCCGGGCGAACGCCTCGTAGGTGCGCCGCCCGAGCAGCAGGCCGTCGGCGAGGTCCAGCCACTCGGAGGTGCGCTGGACGAACACGTCGTCCAGGTGGGGGACGAGCCAGCCGCCCATGGTGAAGCTGTCGCTGGTGTCCTCGGTCGGCGAGCCGGGGCCCTGGCTGACGCCGTCGAGGGTGACGAACTCCGTGAGGACGACCCTCATCGCACGGCCCGGCTCTCGACGACCCCGGCGAGCTGGCCGGTGACCGTGCCCCAGCCGTCGGCGAACCCGAGCTCCGCGTGGAGGGCGCGGGCGGCCGGATCGCCGTGCCGGACGAGCACCCGGTAGCGGGTGCCGTCCGGGTGGTCGGCGAGCGTGATCTCGGCCGTCATGGCCACCGGGGCGGGGACCGCGGGCCGCCACGCGCTGTCGATCGCGTTCGTGAACACGATCCGCTCCCGCTCGTCGACGACGAGGAAGGTCGCGTCGATCTGCGGGACGAACCGCGCCCCGTCCTCGCTCATCCGCGTCACGAACGCGCCGCCGGACCGGACGTCCAGGCGGTCGACGCGGCACGCCGTCGGGGCCGGGACCCACCACTGCTCCAGGCGGGACGGGTCGGTCCACGCGCTCCACACGGCGTCCCGCGGGGCGCGGATGACCCGTTCCAGGGTCAGGTCGAGATCGGGGTTCATCGTCGTTCCTCCGGGGGATCGGTGAGGAGGTGCTCGAGCCGGTCGGTGCGGTCCTCCCAGATGCGGCGCTGCTCGGCGAGCCAGTCGTCGACGAGCGCGAGGCGTCCGGGCCGCAGCGCGCAGGTGCGCACCCGGCCGTGCTTGACCGTGCTGATCAGGCCGTTCGTCTCCAGCACGCGCACGTGCTTCATGAAGGACGGCAGGGTCATCGGGAACTCGCCGGCGAGGTCGCCCACGCTCCTCGGGCCGCGGCCGAGGCGTCGGATGACGCCGCGCCGCGTCGGGTCGGCGAGTGCGACGAGCACGCCGTCGAGCTCCGTCGAATACTGTGCCACGCGGCTAAGTGTGGCAGAGGAACACACTTAGCTCAAGGGCACAGCATCGAGCCGTGCTCAGCACCCCCGCGACGGCGCAACGCCGGTCAGCACCTCCTGCGCCGCCGCCCGGCTCAGGTTGGCCGACCGCCAGTCACCCGACCCCGTGCTCGCCGCGATCGGCCCCAGCGCGCAGAGGCGCAGCGGCTCGGGCAGCCCGGCCAGCACCGGCACCGCGTCGGCGGAGAGCCCGGAGAGGTGGCCGACGTCGATCTGCCCGGTCACCGCGAACCGCTCGACGTTGCGCTGCGCCACGAACCGCTCCGGGTCGAGCACGGCCAGCGCGAGCAGGGCCACCGCCCCCGAGACGACCATCCCGCGCAGCGGCCGCCGCGGGCGCCGGGCCAGCACCGAGCCCAGGACCAGCACGAACCCGAACCCCAGCCACAGCTCGCAGGCCAGCACGAGCAGCCGCGCCACCGTGAAGCCGTACGCCTCCTGGTAGAGCCACATCCGGCCCAGCGCCGACGCCACGATCACCAGCGTGAGCACGGCGAGGGCCGCGAGCAGCCCGCGCCGCCCGGCCCGCGGCGGCGCCCAGCGCGCCCCGAGCACGATGACGCCGAGCGCGAGCACGGTGACCGCGAGGAGCTGCCAGAAGCCGCTGCGGGCGTACTCGGCGTAGGTGAGGCCGGTGGTGGCGAGGACGTGGGCGTCGGAGCCGAACAGCGTCGCGAACTGCGTGGCGACGAACGCCGCGAACAGCCCGACCAGCAGCCCGACGGGCAGCGCCCACTCCGCCGGGCGCAGCCGCGACGGCGCCGGCGCGCGCGGCTCGGGCGCGTCGGGCGGCGCGGCCAGCAGGAAGCACGCGCCGGCCATCCCCGTGGCGCCCAGCCCGGACAGCCACAGGCCGCGGGCGGCGCCGTCGAGGTCGACGGCGGGCACCAGCCCGTCGACGAGGCCGGCGAACGCCGCGTCCGCCGAG
The DNA here is from genome assembly GCF_013155125.1 of Pseudonocardia broussonetiae. NCBI lineage: Bacteria > Bacillati > Actinomycetota > Actinomycetes > Pseudonocardiales > Pseudonocardiaceae > Pseudonocardia > Pseudonocardia broussonetiae. The sequence continues at coordinate 3,304,595 of NZ_CP053564.1, forward strand.
GTCAGCAGCGCCCCGAACACCGCCACCAGCCCGATCCCGACGGCGCCCGAGACGAGCAGCCGGGCGTGGCCGCGCAATCCCGGCAGCCCCCGCACCACCCACGGCAGCCCGCGCACGGCGGCCACCGGCAGCACCAGCGCGCCGGTGAGGACGCCGCGGAACGAGCGGCCCGCGACGGCGAGCGACCCCGCGCCGCACGCCGCCAGCAGGCACAGCTCCACGAGCCACTGCGCGTCGCGCACCGCGGCCACCGACGCCAGCGCGACGGCGAGCAGCCCCCACGCCGCGTCGACGGGGTGCGGACGGCGCCGGACCACTGCCGTCAGCGCGGCCAGCAGCACGGCGACGACGGCCCAGCCCAGCCCGGGCGCCCCCGCCGGCACCGCGACGGCCGCCCCCAGCCCCGCGACGCCGCACACCGCGAGCACCGTGCGCGGCGCGGGCGGCGGCGGGCCGGGCCAGCGCGCCGGGAACAGCGGGGGAGCCGGCGGCAGCAGCCGCTCCGGGGCGCGCTTGACGAGGTCGACGGCCGGGGCGCTCACGCGGCGCTCCGCACACCGGCGACGGGCAGGGTCACGCGGATCCGGCAGCCGGGCGTCGTCGGCGCGACCTGGATCCGCCCGCCGTGCAGGTCGACGACCCACCGCGCGATCGCCAGCCCCAGCCCCGTGCCGCCGCCGACCGCCCGCTCGCCGCGGGTGAAGCGGCCGAACACCCGCTCCCGGTCCTCCGGGGCGATCCCCGGGCCCTCGTCGCGCACCTCGATCACGATGTCCCCTCCCTCGCGCCGTCCGCTCACGTGCACCTCGCTGCCGGGCGGCCCGTGCCGCGCCGCGTTGTCGAGCAGGTTGACCACCACCTGGTGGAGTCGTTCCGGGTCGGCGTGCACCGACGTGCCCGGCGGGACGTCGACGACGAACCGGATGCCGCGCCCGGCCACCCGCGCCGCCACCTCCGCCTCCGCGACGGCCTGGGCCAGCAGCGGCTCGAGGTCGGCGTCGTGGGCGTCGAGGACGTGCGTGCCGGCGTCGATCCGGGACAGGTCGAGCAGTTCGGTCACCAGCCGCCCCAGCCGCTGGGTCTGCGCCAGCGCCGTGCCGAGCGTGGCCGGGTCGGGCTCGGCCACCCCGTCGACGACGTTCTCCAGCACGGCCTGCAGCGCCGCGATCGGCGTGCGCAGCTCGTGGGAGACGTTGGCGATCAGCTCGCGGCGCCGCTGGTCGGCCTCGGCGAGGTCGGCGGCCATCCGGTTGAACGCCGCGGCCAGCTCGCCGACCTCGTCGCGGGAGGTCGCGCGGACGCGCCGGGTGTAGTCGCCCGACGCCATCGCGCGCGCGGCGTCGATCATCTCGCGCACCGGGCGGGTCATCCCGTTGCCCAGCACCTGCGCGGTCAGCAGGACCAGTGCGATCGTCACCAGCGTCGTCGGGATCGGCGGCTGCCACCGGAACTCGAGGTAGAGGTAGGCCAGGCCCACCCCGCCCGACACGAGCAGCAGGATGCTGATCTTGAGCTTGATCGACCGCACGCGGTCGAGCGGTCGGATGCTCGGCGGTCGCATCACGCCGGCACCTCGCACGCGTAGCCGACGCCGTGCACGGTCCGGATCAGGTCGGCGCCGAGCTTGCGGCGCAGGGCCTTGACGTGGGAGTCGACGGTCCGCGCTCCCGCGCCGTCCGACCAGCCCCACACGCTCGCCAGCAGCGCCTCCCGCGTGACGACCGTGCGCGGTCGCCCGGCCAGGTGCACGAGCAGGTCGAACTCCAGCGGCGTCAGGTGCGCGGCCTCCCCGGCGCGCGCGACCCGGCGCTGCGCGACGTCGATCTCCAGCTCGCCCAGCACGATCCGGGTCTCCGCGCGCTCCTGCGCCCGGTCGACGCGCCGCAGCAGGACGTGCACCCGCGCGGCGAGCTCGCGGATCGAGAACGGCTTCGTGAGGTAGTCGTCGGCGCCGACGGCGAGCCCGACGAGCAGGTCGGTCTCGGCGTCGCGCGCGGTGAGCATGAGCACGGGGACCGCCCGGCGGGCCTGGATGCGGCGGCAGACCTCGAGGCCGTCGAACCCGGGGAGCATGACGTCGAGGACGACCAGGTCGGGCTCGACGGCCTCGAACGCGGCCATCGCCGAGGGCCCGTCGTGCGCCACCTCGACCGCGAACCCCTCCGACCGCAGCCGCGCGGCGACCGACGCGGCGATCGTCGGCTCGTCGTCGACGACCAGGACCCTGCGTGCAGCCATGCCGGGAAACCTAGTGAGGATCCGTGGAGGGGTCCCGGGACCGGTGTGGAGATCCTGTGGAGGTCAGCCCTCCAGGATCGCGGCGAGCGCGGCCAGGTCCTTGCGGTTGGCGCCACGCATCGCCCGTTCCAGGAGCGGAGCGGTGAGGGCGCCGAACCCGCCGGGCTCCCCGTCGTTGCGCAGGGTCATCCGGGTGCCGCCCTCGACGGGCTCCCACGTGTAGGTCGTCCGCATCGGGAACGGGCCCTGCGCGGTCCGCATGACCAGCCGCTCGCCGGGGACCAGCTCCGTGATCTCGTAGGTGTAGGCGATGCGCCTGCCCAGGAACCGCGCCACGAACGCGATCCGCGAGCCGACGGCGGCGGGCGGGGCCGTCTCCCACTCCACCGAGGAGATGTTCGCGTACCACCGCGGCGCGTTCGACGGGTCCGCCGCGAACGCCGCCACCTCCTCGACCGGCCTGCGGATCACGGTCTCCGTGCGGACGTCGACACCCATCGGACCTCCTCCCGTCGCTCCCCGCGATGCATGATGGTGGTGTGGACACCGCGCGCATCGCCTCCGACCACGGTATGCCCGGGCACCTGGTCGACTTCGTGGCCGCGCTGCGCCGCCACGGCGTCGCCGTCGGGCCGGGGGAGACGATCGACGCCGCCCGGGTGCTCGCCGCCCTGGACCTGCTGCACCGCGAGCACCTGCGCGAGGGCCTCGCGAGCGCGGTCCTGCGCCGGTCGGGGCAGCGGCAGGTGTTCGACACGCTCTTCGAGCTGTACTTCCCGGCCGCGCTGGGCGGGGGCGTCGGGGAGGTGGAGGTGCCGCGCGTCGACGACGCCGAGGGCGGTCCCGTCGACATCGACGCCCTGCGCGACATCCTCGCCGACCTGCTCCGCGACGGCGACACCGCCGCGCTGGAGGACCTCGCCCGCGCCGTCGTCGACGCCCTGGGCAGCGCCGGCGCGGCGGGCACCGGCATCCGCGGCACGGGCGGGCAGCCGAGCTGGTCGGCCTACCAGGCACTGCGGATGCTCTCCCCGGAGACGCTGCTGGCCCGGATCATGGCCGACCTCCGGTCCGGCGAGGACGGGGAGAACGCCTTCGCCGACGAGGTCCTGCGCCGCGAGATCCGCGACCGGATCGCCGCCTTCCGGAAGATGATCACCGACGAGGTGCGCCGCAGGACCGCCGAGACGCGCGGGCGCGACCAGGTCGCGAAGACCGCGGTGCCCAAGCAGACCGAGCAGGTCGAGTTCCTCTCCGCCTACGCCGAGCAGCTCACGGCCCTGCGCCGCACCGTGCACCCGCTGGCCCGGCGCCTCGCGTCGCGGCTCGCGGTGCGCCGCAAGCACGCCAAGCGCGGCACGCTGGACATGCGCCGGACGCTGCGGCGCTCGATGTCCACGGGCGGCGTGCCGATGCGCCCGGCCTACCGCACGCGCCGCCCCGGGCGCCCCGAGCTGGTGATCCTCTGCGACGTGTCCGGGTCCGTCGCCGGGTTCAGCCACTTCACGCTGCTGCTGGTCCAGGCGCTGCGCGAGCAGTTCTCCAAGGTGCGGGTGTTCGCGTTCGTCGAGCGCGCCGACGAGGTCACGCACCTGTTCGAGCCCGGGGCCGAGCTGTCGGGCGTCATGCAGCGGGTGCTGCGCGAGGCCGAGCTCGTCGCCTTCGACGGCCACAGCGACTACGGCAGCTCCTTCGGCGGCTTTGCCGAGCACTGGGGCGAGGCGATCACCTCGAAGACCTCGCTGCTCATCCTCGGCGACGGCCGCACCAACTACCGCGACCCCAACCTCACGGTGCTGCGCCGCATCACCGGCGCGGCCCGGCACGCCCACTGGCTCAACCCCGAACCCCGCCGCCAGTGGGGCAGCGGCGACTCCGCGGCCCTGCGCTACGCCGACGTCCTCCCGATGCACGAGTGCCGCACGGCCGCCCAGCTGGCCGACGTCGTGGAGGCGCTGCTGCCCGTGTGAGCCGCCGGGCGAGCCGATTTGACGGCCCACGGGCGGTGTCGGCACTGTCTGACGGATGTCGGTACGAGGCTGGGCCATCGCGGTCACGACGGTCGTGGGGCTCGCCGCCTCCGTCGTCGCCACCACCGCCGCGTCGAGCGCTCCCGGGTGCGAGGGCGCCGCGCCCGCGGACGCGGCGGCGCTGCTGGAGTGCGTCACCGTCGACACCGTGCGGGCGCACCAGCGGGCGCTGCAGGACGTCGCCGACGCGAACGGCGGCAACCGCGCGTCGGGCACGCCGGGTTACGACGCGTCGGTGGAGTACGTGGTGCGCACCGCGCGCGAGGCCGGGCTGACCGTCACCACCGAGGCCCTCGAGTTCCCGTTCTTCGAGGTGGAGAGCGAGTCGCTGGAGTCCGACGGCACCGAGTACGTGGCCGGCACCGACTTCGCCACGATGTCGTTCTCCGGGAGCGGCGACGTCACGGGCACCGCGGTGCCCGTCGACCTGCAGGTCCCGCCGCGCGGCTCGTCGACCAGCGGGTGCGAGCCGGTCGACTTCGCCGACTTCCCCGACGGCGAGATCGCGCTGCTGCAGCGCGGCACGTGCCCGTTCGGGGTCAAGGCGGCCAACGCGCTCGACGCCGGTGCCGCGGCTGCGATCGTCGTCAACTCCGGGGAGACGCCGGAGAACTCCGGGCTCCTGCAGGCCACCCTGGGCGAGCCGGTCGACCTCCCCGTCGTCGGCGCGACGGCGGCGCTCGCCGACGCGCTGGCCGGGGCCACCGTCTCGCTGGCGACCACCTCGCAGAGCGGCACCCGCACCACCACCAACGTCCTCGCGGAGAAGCCCGGCACCGGCGACGAGGTGCTGATGGTCGGCGCGCACCTCGACTCGGTGCCCGAGGGTCCCGGCATCAACGACAACGGCAGCGGCAGCGCCGCGGTCCTCGCCGTCGCGCAGGCCATGGCGGGAGCGGAGACCGCGCGGACCGTCCGGTTCGCCTGGTGGGGCGCCGAGGAGCTGGGCCTGGTCGGCGCCACCTCCTACGTGACGAACCTGCCCGAGCCCGAGCGCGCGCGGATCAGCGCCTACCTCAACTTCGACATGGTCGGCTCGCCCAACGCGGTCCGCTTCGTCTACGACGGCGACGACTCCGACGCCGTCGGCGCCCCGGCCGGCCCGGAGGGCTCCGCGGCGATCGAGGACGTGTTCGAGGAGTTCTACGACGACCGCGGCCTGACCCACGAGGGCACCGACTTCAACGGCCGCTCCGACTACGGCCCCTTCATCGCCGCGGGCATCCCGGCCGGCGGGCTGTTCACCGGGGCCGAGGGCGTGAAGACCCCGGAGCAGGCGCAGCGCCACGGCGGCACGGCGGGGGAGGCCTACGACCCCTGCTACCACGCCGCGTGCGACACCTTCGACAACGTCGACACCGCGGTGCTCGACCAGAACGCCGATGCGGTGGCGTACGCGACGTACACACTGGCCTCCTGACCCACCCCCTCCCCGCGCGAACGGCACTTTCTCCCAACGTGCTTGGGCGAGAGTGCCGTTCGCTCGCGAGAAGGGGGTCGAACTGATGTTCGATATCGGCTAACCTGGGCTCGTGGACCTCGCCTGGCAGCCCGCCCTCCTCGACGGTGCGGAGGTCGGCGGCGGGTGCGTGCGGCAGGAGCTGGCCGGCGGCGCGTGGGTCGACCACGAGCCCGGCTGGTGCCCCGACGCCGACGACCTGTTCGCCGACCTGCTCGCGCACACGCCCTGGGGCCCGCAGCGGCGGGTCCGGATGTACGACCGGGTCGTCGCCGAGCCGCGATTGACGCACCGCTGGGAAGCCGTCGACGCGCCGGAGCGGCTGCGGGTCATGGCCGCGCGGCTGGGGGAGCGCTACGGCGTCGCGTTCACCCAGGTCGGCGCCAACCTCTACCGCGACGGCGACGACGCGGTGGCCTGGCACGGCGACCGGGTCGCGCGGGAGCTGCCCTCGGCCGTCGTCGCGCTCGTGTCGCTGGGTGCGGTGCGCCCGTTCCGGCTGCGCCCGCACGGCGGTGGCGCGTCGGTCGGCTACCTCCCCGGGCCGGGGGACCTGCTGGTCATGGGCGGGTCCTGCCAGCGCACCTGGCAGCACGCGGTGCCGCGGTGCGCGGTGTCCGGGCCGCGGATCAGCGTGCAGTTCCGGCACGCCTACCAGCGCTGATCCCGTCGCGCACTACGCTTCGCCCGTGCAGCGCAAGATCGGAGTGATGGGCGGGACGTTCGACCCGATCCACCACGGCCACCTCGTGGCCGCCAGTGAGGTGGCCGACCTGTTCGGTCTCGACGAGGTCGTCTTCGTGCCCACGGGGCAGCCGTGGCAGAAGGGCGCGCGGTCGGTCACCCCGGCCGAAGACCGCTACCTGATGACGGTCGTGGCGACGGCGTCGAACCCGCGGTTCGGGGTGAGCCGCGTCGACATCGACCGCTCCGGCCCCACCTACACCAAGGACACGCTGACCGACCTGCACGCGGAGATGCCCGACGCGTCGCTGTTCTTCATCACCGGCGCCGACGCGCTCGGCGCGATCCTGTCGTGGCGCGATGTCGAGGACCTGTTCTCCCTCGCCCACTTCGTCGGGGTCACGCGGCCCGGCTACGAGCTCGAGGACGACCACCTGCCCGAGGGCGCGGTCACGCTCGTCGAGGTGCCGGCGATGGCGATCTCGTCCACCGACTGCCGTCGCCGCGTGGCGGAGGGGCACCCGGTCTGGTACCTCGTTCCGGACGGCGTGGTGCAGTACATCGCGAAGCGCGGGCTGTACCGGGAGCAGGGGGAGCAGTGACCAGACCAGTGAGCAGGGCCGGGGGCGGAGCCGTCATCGGCACCGCGGCGGGGCTCGCGCGGCTCGCGGCCGAGGCCGGGCGCGACGCGCTCGGGGCCGTCACCGAGGCCCGCGGGAAGCGCTTCCCGCTCGTCGTGGTGACGGGGGCGGCGGGGTCGGGCAAGACCGTGCTCGCCCAGCACCTGCAGCGCTCGCGTCTGCGGAGTTACACGCCGTCGCAGGCGCGGTCGGAGCAGGAGGAGCACATCGACCAGCCGCTGTGGCGCGGCCGGGGCGTGCGGTTCCGGGTCGTCCCCGGGCACGGCGAGGGCGGCGTGCGCTACGCGTCGCTGGCGCGGCTGCTGCACACGGAGCCGGTCGTCGGCGTGGTGCACGTCGTCGCCAACGGGTTCCGCAGCCGTCGCGAGGACGGCGCCGAGCCGGCCACCGCCGCGCTCTCGCTCGACGAGCTCGTCGAGCACCACCGCCGCGAGGAGCAGGCCGAGCTCGACGAGACGCTCACGCACCTCAAGATGGCGATCGCCGCGCACCGACGCCCGCGCTGGCTCGTGCTGGCGCTGGCCAAGAGCGACCTCTACGTGCCCGAGCTGCCGGCGCTGCGGGCCACTCACGGCCCCGGCGGGTCCTCGCCCGCGGCGCGCAGCATCGACGCGCTGCGCGAGTTCGTCGGCACCGGCGGCCTGCGCTGGGAGGCCCTGCCCGTCGCCACCTGGCTCGAGGACTACCGCTGGCGCGACGAGGTGCGCCCCACCACGATGACCCCGGCTCAGCGCGACGAGCTGCTGGCCGGGTTCCGCGAGCGGATCTCGGCGCTGGTGGGGCACGCGTAGGTCCTCGTCACCTCCGCCGGACCCGTCGGCCCCCACCCGTCGGGTCGGCTCGACCGGCGGCTGGGACACTGGCGGGTGAGACCCGGGTGGCCCCACCCGCGGGAGAGGGGACGCGTGACCGCCACCGACCAGGCGCTGGACATGGCCCGGGTGGCCGTGACGGCCGCCGCGGACAAGAAGGCCCAGGACATCGTCGTGCTCGACGTGTCCGAGCAGCTCGTCATCACCGACTGCTTCGTGATCGCCTCGGCGCCCAACGAGCGCCAGGTGCAGGCCATCGTCGACGAGGTCGAGGAGAAGCTGCGGCTGCACGGCGCCAAGCCGACCCGGCGCGAGGGCACCCGCGAGGGCCGCTGGGTGCTGCTGGACTTCGTCGACGTCGTGGTGCACGTCCAGCACACCGAGGAGCGCGGCTTCTACGGGCTCGACCGCCTGTGGAAGGACTGCCCGCGCATCGAGTTCCCCGAGGCGCTCACGCCCGACGGGCCGGCGCTCGAGACCGGCGTCGAGTGACCCTGCGCCAGCTCGTGCTCCTGCGGCACGGGCAGACCGACTTCAATGCCACCGGCCGCATGCAGGGGCACCTCAACTCCCACCTCACCGAGGAGGGCCTCGCCCAGGCCGCCGTGGTGGCGCCGGAGGTCGCGCGGCTCAAGCCGGCGCGGCTGATCAGCTCCGACCTGCTGCGGGCCGCGGCCACGGCCGACATCGTCGCCAAGGCGTGCGCGCTGGACGTCGAGATCGACCCGCGGCTGCGCGAGACCCACCTGGGCGACTGGCAGGGCCGCACGGTCCCCGAGATCGAGGAGCAGTGGCCCGGCGCCATCGCCGCGTGGCGCCAGGACCCGGGTTGGGCACCGCCCGGCGGGGAGTCGCGCATCGAGGTCGTCCGCCGGTGCACGCCGGTCGTCGACGAGCTCGACGACTCGCTGGCCGACGGCTCCGAGTCGTCCACCGCGGTCCTGGTGGCGCACGGCGGCATGATCGCCGGACTGGTCTGCGGGCTGCTGGCCATGCCGATCGAGTCGTGGCCCGCGATCGGGGGCATCGGCAACTGCCGGTGGGCCGCGCTCGCCCGCCGCGCCGACCACCCCCGCTGGCGCCTCGTCGCCTACAACGTCGGCACCGAGGGGTAGGTGTCCCCCCGGCTCCTGGTGTTCGGCGACTCGCTGAGCTTCCACGGCCCCGACCGCGCCGAGCCCGCCGACGAGCCGCGGCTGTGGCCCAACGTGGCCGCCGCCGCGCTCGGCGGACGGGCAGACCTCGTGGCGGGGATCGGGTGGACGGCGCGTCACGCCTGGCACGCGCTCACCCACGACCCGCACGTCTGGACGCTGCTGCCGCACGTCGACGTCCTGGTGTTCGGCATCGGGGGGATGGACACGCTGCCCTCGCCGCTGCCGACCGCGCTGCGCGAGCTCATCCCGGTGCTGCGCCCCGAGGGCCTGCGCCGCCGCGTCCGGTCCGGGTACCTGCGTGCCCAGCCGCGGCTGGCGCGGGCGTTCGCGCGGACGCTGCCCGGCGGCGGGCCGGTGGCGCTGCCCCCGCGCCTCACCGTCGAGTACCTCGAGCGGACCACCGCGGCCGTGCGGGCGATCCGCCCCGGGATCCCCGTCGTCGCGTCGGTGCCGCCGGTGCACCGGGCGGCGGTCTACGGGCCGGTGCACCCCGGGCGCCCCGCGGCGGAGAGGGCGATCCGGGCCTGGGCGGGGCCGGCCGGCGTGCCGCTGCTGGACCTGCGCGCACTCGTCGGCGAGCACGTGCTGGGCGGCCACGGCAACCCCGACGGCATGCACTGGGGCTGGGAGGCCCACGCCGCCGTCGGCCGGGCCTGCGCCGACGTCGTGCGCGGCCTGCTCCGGGCCGGTTAGTGTCCGCCCGTGTCCCCTTCCTCCGGTCCGACGGCGATCGTCACCGACTCCACCGCGTACCTGCCCCCGGGCGTGGCCGACGAGCGCGGCGTGCGGATCGTGCCGCTGGAGGTCCGCCTCGGGTCGCGCACGGGGCGTGAGGGCGTCGACATCGACACCGCCGCGCTCACGGCGGCGCTCGCCGACCACCGCGTCGACGTGCAGACCTCGCGGCCGGCGCCGGCCCAGTTCGCCGCGTGCTACCGGGAGGCGCTCGACGCCGGGGCCGCGTCGGTGGTGTCGGTGCACCTGTCGCGGGAGCTGTCGGGCACGTGGGAGGCCGCGCGGATCGCGGCCGACGAGGTGGGCTCCGACCGCGTGCGGGTGGTCGACTCGCGCGCCGCGGCGATGGGGCTCGGGTACGCGGTGCTGGCCGCCGCCGACGCGGCCGACGCCGGAGCCTCGGGTGCCGAGGCCGAGGCGGCCGCCGCCGCTGTCGCCGCGCGGTGCCGGGTGTTCTTCTCCGTGGAGACGCTCGACCGGTTGCGCCGCGGGGGCCGCATCGGCGCCGCCGCCGCGCTGCTCGGCACGGCGCTCGCGGTGAAGCCGCTGCTGCACGTCGTGCAGGGCCGGATCGTGCCGCTGGAGAAGGTGCGCACCACGGCGCGGGCGGCGCAGCGTCTCGTCGACCTGGCGGTGCGGGCGGCCGGCGACGGCCCGGTCGACCTCGCCGTGCACCACCTCGGGGCGGCGGCGCGGGCCGAGGAGGTGGCGGCCCGGCTGCGGGAGCGGGTGCCGGCGATCGCCCGGCTGCTGGTGAGCGAGGTGGGAGCGGTGATCGGTGCGCACGTGGGCCTCGGGGTGCTCGGGGTCGTGGTGGTGCCGGGTGAGCCGCCGGCGCCGGCGGTCGGCTCGGGCTGACCCCGGCCGCCGCACGATCGTCGCAGGCGGACCGGCGGGCCACGGGCCGTCGCGGGGGAGTTGTCCACATCGGGCCCGCTCCGTCCACAGGGGAACGACTCGTCCGTCCGCGGGGCCGATCCGGTCCTAGCGTCGGGGGGTGGCCAGACGAGGAGACCCCGGTGGCCGGCTCGCGGCGGCGGTCGGGCCGGTGCCCGAGCGCATGCCACCGGGCGGGGCGTGGCCGCCGGGGCTGCGGGAGCCCGGGGGCTCCATCGACCCGCCGACGGTGCCGCTGCTGCTGGCGGGGTTCGCGCCTGGTCCGACCCCTGACGCCGATGCCGGCTCCGGCGTCGGCCGTGGCCCGGTCTCCGGCCGCCGTGGCGTCGCCGGTGCGGTGTCCCGCGGCGCCGCGGGCGACGGTGGCAGGTTCGGCGGTGGCGGGTTCGGCGGTGGCGGGTCCGGCGGTGGCGGGTCCGATGGTGGCGGGTCCGATGGTGGGGGGCTCGGCGGCGAGCCGCCGTCGGGGTGGCGGGCTCGGGTTCTGGCCGCGGTCGTCCCCGCGGCCTGGCGCGGGGCCCGGGTCGACCCGGGCCGGCCGGGCGCCACGGCGCTGGCCCTGGTGGCGGCCCTGGCCGCGGCCGTCGCCGCCGCGGGGGTGTGGCTCGACCGGCCGCGGTCCGAACCGGTGGCGGCACTGCCGGCCGTGGTGGTGACGTCGGCGCCGGACGCGCCCGCGCCGAGCGCCGGACCGGCCGCCTCGGCGACGGTCGCGGCCCCGGCCGGGCCGCTGGTGCTCAGCGTGTCCGGGAAGGTCGCGCGCCCGGGCCTGGTCGAGGTGCCCGACGGCTCCCGGGTGGCCGACGCGCTGCAGGCCGCGGGCGGCGCGCTGCCCGGCACCGACCTCTCCACGCTCAACCTGGCCCGCCGCGTCGTCGACGGGGAGCAGATCGCGGTCGGGGTGCCGGCGGCCGTGGACGCCGCCCCGGCGCCGGCGGACCCCGGCGGCGGGGGTGGCGACGCCGCGGGGGTGGGCGCGGCGGCCGGCCCGGTCGACCTCAACACCGCCACGCATGCGCAGCTCGACGCGCTGCCCGGGGTCGGGCCGGTCACCGCGCAGCGGATCCTGGAGTGGCGCGGGCGCAACGGGCGCTTCACCCGGGTGGAGCAGCTCCGGGAGATCGAGGGGATCGGCGAGCGCCGGTTCGCGCAGCTCCGCGAGCTGGTGGTCGTGTGAGCACGCCCGGGCGCCCGCCGCCGGCGCCACGTCCGCCACCCGGCCAGGGCCGGCCGTCCGACCCGCGCCGTCCGGCAGATCCGCGGCGTCCAGCGAACCCGCGCCGCCCGGCCGACCCGCGCCGCCCGGCCGACCCGCGCCGCCCGGCCGACCCGCGCCGGCCAGCCGACCAGCGCCGAACGCCCGACCAGCTCCGCCCGCCCGACCTGCGCCTGGTCCCGGCCGCCCTGGCCGCGTGGGCCGTGGTCCTCGTCGGGCTGGTGCTCGGGCCGGTGGCCGCGGCCGTCGTCACCGCCCTGGCCGCCGTGGCCGCGGCGGTCGGGGTGCGCCGCCGGTCGGCGGTGCTGCTCGCGGCCGCGGGGTGCGCCGCCGCGGCCGGCCTGGTGGTCGCGGCGCACGGCGTCCTCGTCGCCGGGCACCCCGTGCGCGCGGCGGCCGAGGCCGGGGCGGCGGCCACGCTGCACGTCGTCACCACCGACGACCCGCAGCCCATCCGGTCGGCCGTGCCGGGGGAGCCGCAGGTGCTCGTCGCGGCCCGGCTGGTGCGCGCCGAGGCGGCGGGCGGGGTGTGGGACGCCGGTGGCCGGGTCCTGCTCATCGCGCCGGGCGAGGAGTGGCGCGGGCTGCTGCCCGGCCAGGCCCTCACCGCGCACGGCCTGCTCGCTCCGGCCGGGCGCGCCGACCTCACCGTCGCCGTCCTGCGGGCCCGCGGCGCACCCGACGACGTCACGCCGCCGCCGTGGTGGCAGACCGGCGCCGGCGCGCTGCGCACCGGCCTGCGCGACGCCGCGTCCGCGCTGCCCGAGGCCCCGGGCGGGCTGCTGCCCGGACTCGCGGTCGGCGACACGACCCGGATGACCACCGAGGTGCAGGACGACTTCCGCGCGTCCGGTCTCACGCACCTCACGGCGGTGTCGGGCGCCAACCTCGCCATCGTCGCAGGGGCCGTGCTCGCGCTGCTGCGCCTGTTCCGGGCCGACCCCCGGGTGTCGGCCGTCGCGGGCGGGCTGGCGGTGCTCGGGTTCGTCGTGCTGGCCCGGCCCTCGCCCAGCGTGGTACGGGCTGCCGCGATGGGGGCGGTGGTGCTGCTCGCCCTGGCGCTGGGCCGCGGGCGCTCGGCGGTGCCGGCGCTCGCCGTCGCCGTGCTCGCGCTCCTGCTCGCCGACCCCGCCCTGGCCGTCGACCCGGGTTTCGCGCTGTCGGTGCTGGCCACGGGCGCGCTGGTGCTCGTCGCGCCGGGCTGGGCGGCGGCGCTGCGGGCGCGCGGGACGCCGGGGTGGGCGGCGGAGGCCGTCGTCGTCCCGGCGGCGGCGTTCCTGGCCACGGCACCGGTGGTGGCGGGGCTGTCCGGTCAGGTCGCGCCGGTGGCGGTGCTGGCCAACCTGCTCGCCGTGCCGGCCGTCGCGCCTGCCACGGTCCTCGGCGTGCTGGCCGCCCTGGTCTCGCCGGTGAGCGCGGGCGCGGCGCAGGTGTGCGCCTGGCTCGCGTGGCCGTTCGCCGGGTGGCTGGTGGAGGTGGCCGACCGCGCGGCGGCCGTGCCGGACGCGGCGCTGCCCTGGCCCGACGGCGTGCCGGGCGCCCTGCTGCTGGCCGTGGCTCTCGTCGTGCTCGTCCTGTTCTGGCGGGCGCGACGCGGGCGGGCGCTGCTCCTCGCGGTCCTGCTGGGGCTGGCGCTCGTGCTGGTCCCGACGCGGGTGGTGCCGCCGGGCTGGCCGCCGCCGGGCTGGGCGGTGGTCGCGTGCGACGTCGGGCAGGGGGACGCCATCGTGCTCGCCACGGGGGAGCCGGGCCGGGCCGTGCTCGTCGACGCGGGCCCCGACACCGGCCCGGTCGACGCGTGCCTCGACCGCCTCGGGGTGCGGAGCCTCGCGCTGGTGGTGCTCAGCCACCTGCACGCCGATCACATCGGCGGGCTCGACGGCGCGCTGCGCGGGCGGCCGACCGGCGGCGTGGCCGTGGGGCCGGTGCTCCTGCCCGCGGGCGGGCTCGCGGGGGTGGGGCGGGCGGCGGCGGCGCACGGCGTCGCGGTGGTGGCGCTGGCGGCCGGGCAGCGCCTGGAGTGGCCCGGCCTCGTCCTCGACGTGATCGGCCCGCTGCGGCCCGACCCGCACCTCGACCCCGACGACGGCACCGCCGTCAACGACGGCTCGCTCGTGCTGCGCGCCCGCACGGCCGCCGGCACGGTCCTGCTCAGCGGCGACGTCGAGCTCGCTGCGCAGGCCGACCTCGTGGCGTCCGGGACGGACCTGCGCTCCGACGTGCTGAAGATGCCGCACCACGGCAGCCGCTACACCAGCGTCGAGTTCCTCAACGCGGTCGCGCCGCGCGCGGTGCTGGTGAGCGTCGGGCAGGGCAACATCTACCGCCACCCCGACCCGGGGCTGATGTCCGGGCTGGAGCGCGCCGGGGTCGCGGTGGCGCGCACCGACCAGGCCGGCGACGTCGCCGTGCTCGGGCCCGAGGGCACGGGGACGGCCGAGCTGGTGCGGCGGGGCGACCCGTTGCCGGCCCGCCGCCGCCGCGTGCTCGTCAGCGGTTCTCGAGCGCCTCGCGCACCGCCGCGCTGGTGGCGGGCACCGTGGCGGTCGGCCCGATCTGCCCGGCCACGGCGTCGAGGGTCTTGAGGCCGTCGCCGGTGATCAGCAGGACGGTCTCGGCGTCCGGGTCGAGCTTGCCCTCGGCGAGCAGCTTGCGGGTGGTGGCCACGGTGACCCCGCCCGCGGTCTCGGCGAACACGCCCTCGGTGCGGGCCAGCAGCCGGATCCCCTCCACGACCTCCTCGTCGCTGACGTGCCCGACCGCGCCACCGGTGCGGCGCACGGCGTCGAGGACGTAGGGGCCGTCGGCCGGGTTGCCGATCGCGAGCGAGCGGGCGATGGTGTCCGGCCGCACGGGCTGGATCCAGTCGTGGCCGTCGTCGAAGGCCTTCGCGACCGGCGAGCAGCCGGTGGCCTGGGCGCCGAAGATCGTGTACGGCGTGGCCTCGACGAGCCCGAGCGAGCCGAACTCCTGGAAGCCCTTGTCGACCTTCGTGAGCTGCGAGCCCGACGCCACCGGCACCACGATCTGCTCCGGCAGGCGCCAGCCCAGCTGCTCGGCGACCTCGTAGCCGAGGGTCTTGGAGCCCTCGGCGTAGTAGGGCCGCACGTTGACGTTCACGAACGCCCAGTCCTCGTGCTCTGCCGCCAGCTCGGTGGCCAGGCGGTTGACGTCGTCGTAGTTGCCGTCGACGGCGAGCAGCGTGCCGTCGTACACCGCGGTGGTGAGGACCTTGGCCTGCTCCAGCGACTTCGGGATGAGGACGACGGAGTCCCACCCGGCGCGGGCGGCCGCGGCGGCCACGGCGTTGGCGAGGTTGCCGGTGGAGGGGCAGCACAGGACGGTGAAGCCGAGCTCGCGGGCCGCGGCCAGCGCGACGGCGACGACGCGGTCCTTGAACGAGTGCGTCGGGTTGCCGGTGTCGTCCTTGACCCACAGGTTGCGGATGCCGAGGGCGGCGCCGAGGCGGTCGGCCTTGATCAGGCGGGTCATGCCCGGCTCGGTGTTGGGCACGTCCTGCACGGTGCTGGGCACGGGCAGGAGGCCGCGGTAGCGCCAGATCGACTGCGGGCCGGCCTCGATGGAGGCGCGGGTGACGTCGCCGAACTCGTAGGCGACCTCGAGCGGGCCGAAGCACTGGGGACAGGCGAACTCGGCGGCCAGCGGGATGCGGTGGCCGCACTCCCGGCAGGACAGGGCACGAGCGGGCCCGAGATCGAACGTGGAGGTGGACGTGGACACGTCAGCGAGCAGCGACATCGAAGATCTCCTCATCTTCCCCGCACCGTGCGGGTCGGAATTGGCACCGTGATCGAGCACGCCGCTGGTGCGTGTCTCGCCGGTTGCCGGGGCTTCAACGGGCCGTTCCCTCTGCCCCTCTGGATGAGCCATGTGCAGTTGTGCCGATGACGCTACGACATGAGCGACCCCGATCCCAACACTTGTCCGGCATGTGGGAGCCGGATCACCGGTCGTCGGTGCCGTGCGCGACGATGGCGGGCGTGGCTCCCGCACCGGTCCGGCTCGTCCTCGGCGAGGAGGAACTGCTGGTCGAACGCGCCGTGCAGGACGTCACGTCGGAGGTGCGCGCCGGCGAGGCGGGGGCGGAGCTGCGGCGCTACCGGGCCACCGAGCTCTCGCCGGTCGACCTGGCCGACGCCCTGAGCCCCTCGCTGTTCGCCGAGGCCCGGATCGTCGTGGTGGCGTCCGCGCACGAGGCGGGCAAGGACCTCGCCACGGCGATCGCGGAGCACGCCGCCGACGTCGCGGAGGGCATCACGCTCGTCGTCACGCACGCGGGCGGCGCCCGCAACAAGGCCCTCGTGGAGGCGCTGCGCGCCCGGGGCGCCGAGGTGGTCGTGTGCCCGCAGGTCCGCTGGCCCAACGAGCGCACGGCGTTCGTGCGGTCGGAGATCAAGCGCCTGGGCGGCACGATGTCGGCGCGCACGGCCGAGGTCTTCGTCGAGGCGGTCGGCTCCGACCTGCGCGAGCTCGCCTCGGCGGCGTCCCAGCTCGTCGCCGACACCGGGGGCCGGATCGACGAGGCCGCGGTGCGGCGCTACCACCGCGGTCGGGCCGAGGTCTTCGGCTGGGACATCTCCGACCTGGCGGTGGCGGGCGACCGCGCCGGCGCGCTGGAGGCCCTGCGGTCCGCCGAGTCCCTGGGCGTGCCGGCCGTCGTGATCGCCGACGCGCTGGCGGCGGGCATCCGCGCGCTGGCCCGCGTCAGCTCCGCCGGCCGCGGCGACCCGAACCGGATCGCGGGTGCGCTGGGGATGCCGCCGGGCAAGGTCCGCCGCGCTCAGCAGCAGGTGCGCGACTGGCACCCGAACGGTCTGGTGGAGGCGTTCGCCGCGACGGCGCGGCTCAACGCCGAGGTCAAGGGCGCGTCCCCGGAGCCGGGCTACGCGCTCGAGCGCGCGGTCCTCGGCATCTGCGCGGCCCGGGACCGGCGCTGACGCACGACGCCGGCGCCGCCGGCGCCCGCGCGCGTCGCCGCGGCCCGTGCGCGGCACGGCCCGCGCACGACGACCCGGCCCGCGCACGACGACGGCGCCGTCCCCACAGGGGACGGCGCCGTCGTGGATGCCGTGATCAGGCGGCGGTGGTGACCTTCTTGGCCATCGCCGACTTGCGGTTGGCCGCCTGGTTCTTGTGGATGACGCCCTTGCTGGCGGCCTTGTCCAGAGCCTTGGCGGCGGCGCGCTGCAGCTCCACGGCCTTCTCGGTGTCGCCGGCGGCCGCGGCCTCGCGGAAGCGGCGCACCGCGGTGCGGACGGCGGACTTGACCGACTTGTTGCGCTGACGCGCCTTCTCGTTGGTCTTGACCCGCTTGATCTGGGACTTGATGTTCGCCACGCGCTGTGCCTCGGTTCTTCCTGCCGCTGGTGTCTGTTCGGAAGGCCCTGGCGGCGGTTTCACACATCTCGCCGGGCGCTCGACGATCCATGCTACAGCGGGGTCTCCGCGGACACGACATCACCCCGTGCAGGGCCCCGCAGCGGGATGAGCGCCAGGAACGACCCCACCCCGCACACGCCCGCGAACACGATGGCCCACCCGTAGCCGCCGGTGACGTCGACCAGCAGGCCGGCCACCGGCGCGCCGAGCAGCGCGCCGATCCCGCCGGAGGTGTAGACGAGCCCGACGACGCCGCCGAGTCCGCGCAGCCCGAACAGCTCGGCGATGACGGCGGGCTGCAGCGCGATCCACCCGCCGTAGCCCACCCCGAGCACGGCGGCGAAGACCACGAGCACCGGGTAGGAGCCCGCCACGAACCAGATCGCGAAGCTCGCGCCGAGCACCGCGAACGACGCCCGGAACGTGGCGATCCGCCCGAACCGCTCGGCCACCGTGCCCATCGCCAGCCGCCCGACGACGCTCGACACCCCGATGACGCCGACGAGCGCGGCCGCGGCGACCGCCGACGCGCCGAGGGCGAGCGCGGTGGCGGGCAGGAACACGAACGGCACGAACAGCGCGAGCGAGGACAGCAGCGTGGCGGCGTACATCGAGCGGAACGCGACGGTCCGCACGAGCTCCCCGACCGGCATCGACGGGCCCGACGTGGGCGCGGGCGGGCGGCGCACGACGAGCGCGCACACCAGCAGCAGCGCCGCGCCGCCGATCCCGAAGACGACGTGCGTCTGCCGCCAGCCGACGGCGTCGATCAGGGCGGCGGCCAGCGGCGCGCCGGCGAGCGTCCCGATCCCGATGCCGGACACGGCCACGGCGAGCGCGATCGCCCGCCGTCGCTCGAACCAGGCGCCGACGACCGCCACCATCGGCACGTACCCGCAGGCGACGGCGACCCCGACGCCGAGGCCGTAGGTGAGGTAGCCGACCCACAGGTCGCGCACCGCCGCCGTGACGAGCAGCCCGGCGCCCAGCGCGAGCGCCGCGACCAGCAGCACGGGGCGCGGCCCGAACCGGTCGACCGCGCGGCCGCTGACCGACCCGAGCACGAACCAGCAGCACGCCGTGACCCCGAAGACGAGCGAGGTGGCGCCGCTGCCGGTGCCGAACTCGGCGGCCATCGGCGCGAAGAACGCCCCGAAGCTGTACGCGACCCCGAACACGACGGCCATGGACGTGAACGCCACCGCGACGGTGATCCACCCGCTGCGCCCGTCCACCGCGGGGACACTACGTGCCGTTACGTGGCCGTAGCATCCCGAACTGGCTCGGGCGCGCCGCGCTGGGCGAGGATGACCACCGTCGGCCGCACCCTGCGGCCGCGGCGAGGAGGACCGTGAGCCGCGCAACCGAGCGCCGTCGCCCCGCGCCCGCCAAGGCCACCGAGCGGACCGGCGATCCCAGGTCGGGGGACGTCGCGGAGCAGGGCGCGCCGGTCGAGGGCTCCGCACTGTTCGACGGCTACCTGGAGCCCGACCGCCCCTACGCCGGTGCGTACGACGAGATGTTCCACTCCGACGGCCGGATCCGGTCGCACTACCGCGCCCTGCACGACGCCATCGCCCCCACCGCGGCGGCCGACCTGGCCGTGCGCTCCGAGGCGCTCGACCGCGCCTACGTCGACCAGGGCATCACGTTCTCGCTGTCGGGCCAGGAGCGGCCGTTCCCCCTCGACATCGTGCCGCGCGTCATCAGCGCGGGGGAGTGGGCCAAGCTGCAGAAGGGCATCGTGCAGCGGGTGCAGGCGCTGGAGGCGTTCCTCGCCGACATCTACGGCGACGCCGAGATCGTCCGCGACGGCGTGCTGCCGCGCCGGCTGATCACCAGCTGCGAGCACTACCACCGCGCCGCGCACGCGCTGAACCCGCCGAACGGCGTGCGGATCCACGTCGCCGGGATCGACCTGGTCCGCGACGAGGCCGGCACGTTCCGGGTGCTGGAGGACAACCTCCGCAACCCCTCGGGCGTGTCGTACGTGATGGAGAACCGCCGCACGATGGCGCGGGTCTTCCCCGACCTGTTCAGCCGCCAGCGCGTGCGCGCCGTCGGCGACTACTCGACGCACCTGCTGCGGGCCCTGCGCTCGGCGGCGGCGGCCAACGAGGCCGACCCGACGGTCGTCGTGCTCACCCCGGGCGTGTTCAACTCCGCCTACTTCGAGCACTCGCTGCTCGCGCGCCAGATGGGCGTGGAGCTCGTCGAGGGGCGCGACCTGTTCTGCCGCGACAACGTCGTCTACATGCGCACGACGCAGGGCGAGCAGCAGGTCGACGTCATCTACCGCCGCATCGACGACGAGTTCCTCGACCCGCTGCAGTTCAAGCCCAGCTCGGTGCTCGGCGTCGCGGGGGTGATGAACGCGGCCCGCGCGGGCAACGTCGTCATCGCCAACGCGGTGGGCAACGGCGTCGGCGACGACAAGCTCGTCTACACCTACGTCCCGGAGATGATCTCCTACTACCTCGGGGAGAAGCCGCTGCTGCCCAACGTCGACACGTTCCGCTGCTGGCTCGACGACGAGTGCGGCCACGTGCTCGACCGGCTCGACGAGCTGGTGCTCAAGCCCGTCGAGGGTTCCGGCGGCTACGGGATCCTGTTCGGCCCCAACGCCTCCCGCAGCCAGCTCGCGGCCGCGCGCAAGGACATCCGCGACGACCCGCGCGGCTGGATCGCGCAGCCGGTCGTGCAGCTCTCGACCGTGCCGACGAAGGTCGACGACCGGCTGGTGCCGCGCCACGTCGACCTCCGGCCGTTCGCGGTGAACGACGGGGAGAGCGTGTTCGTGCTGCCCGGCGGCCTGACGCGCGTCGCGCTGCCGAAGGGGAGCCTGGTCGTCAACTCCAGCCAGGGCGGCGGGAGCAAGGACACCTGGGTGCTCGCCGCGCAGCGCTCGCCGGAGGCCGAGCGGGAGCTGGGCCAGCGCGGGCTCGCGATGGCCTCGCCCGCCGGGTCGCCCGCCGCCGAGCACGGCCCCGAGCTGACGATCGGCCAGCAGCAACAGCAACAGCAGCAGCAACAGGGTCGTGAGTGGGAATCGTTGCTCCAGCCAGGGTTGCCGCTCACGGGCGACGGAGTCGCACCGTGCTAGCCCGCAACGCCGAGTCCCTGTACTGGATCGGGCGCTACGTCGAGCGCGCCGACGACACCGCCCGCATCCTCGACGTCTCGGTCCACCAGCTCCTGGAGGACGCCACCGTCGACCCCGACACCACCGCGCGCACGCTGCTCGCGGTGCTCGGCGTCGAGGCGCCGGAGGGCGACCCGCTCGACGCCTGGTCGCTCACCGAGCTCGTCGGCTACTCGGCGGAGCAGGCCGGGTCGATCGTCGCGTCCGTGTCGAGCGCGCGGGAGAACGCCCGCGGCGCGCGCGAGGTCGTGTCGTCGGAGATGTGGGAGTGCCTCAACGCCACCTGGAACGCGCTGCCCGAGCGGCAGCGCTACGCCCGCTGGGTCGGCCCGCACGCGTTCTTCTCCTACGTCGAGGACCGCGCGGCCATGTTCTCCGGACTCGCGGCGTCGACGATGAGCCGCGACGACAGCTGGCGGTTCTACCTGCTCGGCCGCTCCGTCGAGCGCGTCGACATGGTGGTGCGGCTGCTGCTCTCGCGGGTCTCGGACCGCATGTCGAGCCCCGGCTGGCTCACCGTGCTCCGCAGCGCCGGTGCCGCCGACACCTACCTGCGCACCTACCGCGGCGCGCTCGACGCCACCCGCGTCGTGCAGTTCCTGCTGATGGACAAGCTGTTCCCGCGGTCGGTGTTCCACGCGCTGCGCCAGGCCGAGACCTGCCTGGCCGACCTGGACAACCGCCCCACCGCCCGGATCGGGGCCAAGGCCGAGGCGCTGCGGCTGCTCGGCCGGGCCCGCTCCGAGCTGGAGTTCCTGCGTCCCGAGGAGCTTCTCGACGACCTGCCGACCCAGCTCATGGGCCTGCAGGCGACCATCCGCGACGTCGGCGAGGCCGTGTCGCTGCAGTACTTCCACGCCGCCCCCTGGGTCGCCTGGACCGCACCGGAGGTCTCCTGATGGGCTGGCGGATCCGCGTCGTGCACGAGACGGGCTACCGGTACGCCGCGCCCGTCCACGAGTCCTACAACGAGGTGCGGCTGACCCCGCGCAGCGACAGCCGGCAGAACGTCATCGTCAGCCGCGTGGAGACGGTGCCGCCGACGCGGTCCTACCGCTACTCCGACTACTGGGGCACGACGGTCACCGCGTTCGACCTGCACGCCCCGCACACCGAGCTCGCCGTCACCGCCACCTCGGTCGTGGAGACGGCCGACGCACTGGCGCCCGCGCGGTCGGCCACCTGGGAGGAGCTCGCGGGGGAGCCGGCGCGCGACCGGTTCACCGAGACCCTGGAGTTCACCGACTACGTCGTGCGCAACCGCGACCTCTCCCGCGCGGCCGAGGCTCTCAAGCGGGGCCGGGACCCGGCCGACGCCGTGCTCGCCGCGTGCCGCTGGGTCCGCGAGCACCTGACCTACCAGGCCGGCACCACCGGCGTGCACACCAACGCGGTGGAGGCGTGGGAGACGCGCAAGGGCGTCTGCCAGGACTTCGCACACCTCACGCTGCTGCTGCTGCGCGAGATGGGGATCCCGGCGCGCTACGTCTCGGGGTACCTGCTGCCGCGCGCGGAGACCGAGGTCCGCCAGACCGTCACGGGGGAGAGCCACGCGTGGATCGAGGCGTGGACCGGCGGCTGGTGGGGCTACGACCCGACCAACGACATCGAGATCGGGCACCGCCACGTCTGGGTCGCGGTCGGCCGCGACTACTCCGACGTGCCGCCGCTCAAGGGCATCTACTCCGGCGGCACCGCGGCCGCGCTCGACGTCACCGTCGACATGACGCGCCTGGCCTGAGCCCGGCGCCTACAGCCCGGCCGTCTCCGGCGGTCCGGGCGGCGCACCGGCCCGGGCCGACCTGCCCGGGCCGGACCCGACCTGCGACATCACCCGCCGCAGCCGCCCGGTGCGCTCGACGGGACCGGTCGGCACGTCGCCGGACGCGCCGATGACGACCGTGTTGCCGCCCTGGCGCTTCGCCCGGTACATCGCGGCGTCGGCGCCGGCCAGCGCGGCGGACGGGTCGGCGTCGAGCGGGGCGCGGACCACCCCGACCGACATCGTGACGCCCGCCGCGACGTCCTCGGGCAGGCTCGCGACCGCCTCCGCGGCCCGCAGCAGCGCCGCGCGCGCCACCGGCAGCGGCGTGGCCGGCATGACGACGACGAACTCGTCGCCGCCGTAGCGCGCGACCATGTCGGGGGCGCGGAGCGCGGTGCGCAGGCACGCGGCGACGGCCCGCAGGACGCGGTCGCCCGCGGCGTGCGAGCGGGCGTCGTTGACGTCCTTGAAGCGGTCGAGGTCGACCAGCGCCACCGCGCACGGCTGGCTGGTGGGCGCGCCCATCTCCTCGGCCAGGCGCAGGTCGAGCGCACGGCGGTTGGGCAGGCCGGTGAGCGGGTCCTGCAGGGCCTGCGCGGCCACGGCGCCGTGCTCGCGGGTGAGCCGGTGGTGCTCGGAGTGGCTGCGCAGCGCGAGCAGCCGGGCCTCGCGCAGCGCCCACAGCTCGTCCTCGAGCGCGGCGGCGTAGTGCTCGAGCCCCGGCAGGCGCGGCACGTCGGCGCGAGCGGCGCCCTCGACCCGCGCGAACTCCCGGTGCAGCGCGAGGGCGAGCAGCGGCTCGGGCCCCTCGCGCGCGAGCAGCTCGCCGCGCAGCGGCTCCAGGGCGCGCACGGCGTCGAACGGGCTGCCGCCCTTCATGTGGCAGCGGGCGGCGGCGATGGCCAGCAGGATGCGGTCGTCGAGCAGGAAGGCCATGCGGCCCAACCGGTCCAGCCGCTGCAGGTGCTGCGGGCCGGGGTGCTGCATCGCGTAGGCGGCCCCGACGACGATGCAGTCCTCGACGGGCGGCAGGCCGATGCCGGAGTGCCGCTCGCGGGCGTTGGTCCACAGCCGCGCCGCGATGTGCGCGATCTGGGCGGCGGCGACGAACCGCGTGGCGGCCGCGGCCTCGCGCCCGCCGCGCTCGAGCCGCAGCGCCCACGACAGCTGCAGCCGCACGCGGTTGAGCTGGTGGATGAGCCGGTCGATCGGGCCGCTGCCGGACTCGGCGACGGCCACCGCGCGCTGCGAGACCTCGTCGGCGAGCTCGTGCGCGCCCAGCTTGAGCAGGACCAGCAGCAGCCCGTTGAGCGTGCGCGACATCCGCTGGGTCCACGCGAGGCCGCCCTGGCCTGGCTCCGGGTCGCCGATGTCGGCGAGGATCGCGAGCGCGGCCGCGGTGTCGGGCAGCGCCGCGTCGCCGTGGTCGAAGATCGCCGACCGGTGCGCGCGCAGCACGGCGACCTCGGCCAGGCGGCAGGCGTCGTCGTCGAGCTCGGCCAGCTCGGCGTAGGCGTCGAGCAGGGTGTCGATCTCGCCGAGGTGGACCGGGTCCTCCTCCATGATCCGCAGCAGGGCGGACATCCGCAGCAGCTCGGCGACGAGGTCGGACGGCCCGCGCGTGCGCGCGTGCGCGAGCAGACCGTCGATGCCCCGGCGGGCGGCGGCGCGGCCGGCGGGCGGGGCCTTCTGCTGCCAGATGAACATGTCGCGCGCGCGGGCCTCGACGCCGGCGTCGCCCAGGCGCGGTGCGTCGGCCGGGCAGCCGCACTCGGCGGCTCCGGCGATGAGACTGCATCCGTCGTACTCGATGCGGTCGACGGCGGGCACGGTCACCGGTCGCCCCCTTCGGGCCGGTCGGTCTGCTCGTCCACGCCGGGGCTGGGGTCCCGGCGCGATCAGGTGACGAGATCCCCGAAGGTCCCGGCGACCTGAGCGACGCGGTCATGTTCGCACGTGCAGGCGCACATGCAACAGCGCGGGTCGGTCGGGTACGACATGGTCGAGCACTCCGTGATCGGGGCGCTACGACCGGTGCCCGGACGGGGTGGCCGGGGCCGCGCCGCCGCCGTGGGACCATGGGGGGAACCCGCAGCTGAATGGAACCGTGAGTGGCCTCGTACGCCGACAAGACCTTCACCCCGCCGGAGCTGATCCGGAACTTCTGCATCATCGCCCACATCGACCACGGCAAGTCGACGCTGGCCGACCGCATGCTGCAGATCACCGGGGTCGTGGAGGAGCGCGCCATGCGCGCCCAGTACCTCGACCGCATGGACATCGAGCGGGAGCGCGGGATCACGATCAAGGCGCAGAACGTGCGCCTGCCGTGGAAGGTCGGGGACGTCGAGCACGTCCTGCACATGATCGACACTCCCGGCCACGTCGACTTCACCTACGAGGTGAGCCGCGCGCTCGAGGCCTGCGAGGGCGCGATCCTGCTCGTCGACGCCGCGCAGGGCATCGAGGCGCAGACCCTGGCCAACCTGTACCTGGCCATGGAGAAGGACCTCACGATCATCCCGGTCCTCAACAAGATCGACCTCCCGGCGGCCGACCCCGACCGCTACGCCAAGGAGATCGCGCACATCATCGGCTGCGCGCCCGACGACGTCCTGCGCGTCAGCGCGAAGACCGGCGTCGGCGTGGCGGAGGTGCTCGACGAGGTCGTCCGCGTGACGCCCGCCCCCGTCGGCGAGTCCGACGCCCCGGCCCGCGCGATGATCTTCGACTCGGTCTACGACACCTACCGCGGCGTCATCACCTACATCCGCGTCGTCGACGGGAAGATCACCCCGCGCGAGCGGATCAAGATGATGTCGACGGGCGCCACGCACGAGATCCTGGAGATCGGGATCGTGTCGCCGGAGCCCAAGGCCACGGTCGGGCTCGGCGTCGGCGAGGTGGGCTACCTGATCACCGGCGTGAAGGACGTACGCCAGAGCAAGGTCGGCGACACCGTCACCAGCCAGCGCAAGGGCGCCGAGACCCCGCTCACGGGCTACCGCGAGCCGCGCCCGATGGTCTACTCCGGGCTCTACCCCGTCGACGGCTCGCAGTACCCCGAGCTGCGCGAGGCGCTCGACAAGCTCCAGCTCAACGACGCCGCGCTCACCTACGAGCCCGAGACGTCCGCCGCGCTGGGCTTCGGGTTCCGCTGCGGCTTCCTGGGCCTGCTGCACCTGGAGATCACCCGCGACCGCCTCGAGCGCGAGGCCGGGCTGGACCTCATCTCCACCGCGCCCAACGTCGTCTACCGCGTGGTCAAGGACGACGGCTCGGAGACGACGGTGACCAACCCGTCCGACTGGCCGACCGGCAAGGTCGCGCAGATCTACGAGCCGATCGTGAAGACCACGATCCTGGCGCCGTCGGAGTTCATCGGCGCGATCATGGAGCTGTGCCAGAGCCGGCGCGGCCAGCTCGGCGGCATGGACTACCTGTCCGAGACCCGTGTCGAGCTGCGCTACACCATGCCGCTCGCCGAGATCATCTTCGACTTCTTCGACGCCCTCAAGTCGCGCACCCGCGGCTACGCCTCGCTCGACTACGAGGAGGCGGGGGAGCAGGAGTCGGAGCTGGTGAAGGTCGACATCATGCTGCAGGGCGAGCCCGTCGACGCCTTCTCGGCGATCCGGCACAAGGACGACGCCTACTCCTACGGCACGTCGATGACCACGAAGCTGCGCGAGCTGATCCCGCGCCAGCAGTTCGAGGTGCCGATCCAGGCGGCGATCGGGTCGCGGATCATCGCGCGCGAGAACATCCGCGCGATCCGCAAGGATGTGCTCGCCAAGTGCTACGGCGGCGACATCACCCGCAAGCGCAAGCTCCTGGAGAAGCAGAAGGAGGGCAAGAAGCGCATGAAGACCATCGGTCGGGTCGAGGTGCCGCAGGAGGCCTTCGTGGCCGCGCTCTCCACCGACTCGACGGCGGACAAGGCCAAGAAGTAGCGCCGTGACCGTCGCCGACCCGAACGCCGTGGGCGCCGCCGTCCTCGTGGCGGTGTTCGTCCTCGGCGTGCTGGCCGGGCTCGCGAAGAAGCGGGCCGGGCTGCTGCTGGGCGGGCTGCTGGCCGTCGTCGTGCTGGGGCTGGTCGTCGCGGGGGTCTCGGGCGTCGACCTGTCCGGGCCGCGCGAGGACCTCGCCGTCCGGCTCGCCGGCGTCTACGCGGCGGTCCTGCCGCCGGCGATCGCGTTCGTCACGGGCTGGCTGGCCACGCGCGGCACGTGGTTCCGCCGCGCGCTCGTCGTCGGCGTGGGGGTGCTGCTGCTGGCCGCGTTCCCGTACGCGGCGGCGGGGGCGGCGACGGCAGGGGCGCTCGTCCCCTGATCTCCGATCACGCACGGTGACCGTGGCGTTCGTCACTCTGGGCGACGGATCATGCACGGGGAGGCGGGGGAGCGGGTCGTGCGCGGCCGCCACGGGCCGGTGCCGTCGGAGGGCGGCGGGGGCCCGGGGTGGTGGGAGCGGCGGTCGGTTCCGGGGAGCTAGCGGCGCTGCACGGCGAGCGGCTGGGTCGCCAGTGCCTCCAGGAGTTCGGCGAGCTGGGCGCGCTCGGGGGTGTGCGAGGCACCCAGCGCCTCGCCCGCGCCGCGCTCGACGCGTCCGCAGACGCGCTCGACGACAGCTCTCCCGTCACCGGCCAGGTGGACCAGCACGCGCCGCCGGTCGAGCGGGTCGGTGCGCCGGAAGGCCAGCTGGGAGGCGACCAGGCGGTCGACGACCCGGGTGGCGGTGGGCGCCGGGAGCGCGGTGTGGGAGGCGATCTCCCCCATGCTCCGACCGCCTCCGCGGGCGAGCATGAGGAGGACGCGCCAGCCGTCGCGGCTGACGCCCTCCGCCGAGGTGGCCGGGGACAGCGCCGAGGCGAGCGCGCGGTCCAACCGGTCCAGGAGCTCGACCAGACCTGTCACTGGTGGCACCGGGGCGTAGACGGTCCCCGGCGCCGTTCGACTTCGTGGTTCGGACACGGTGACACACTGTACGTGCGTTTCGCTGCACGTGCGTCTGTCCGTGCAGATTCGCCCCGGACGGTCCTGTCCGACTACTCAGCGCGTGAACACGATCTTGCCCGCCGCGGTGCCGTCCAGCATCGCCCGGAAGCCCTCCTCGGCCTGCTCGAGCGGCAGCTCCAGGCCGACCTCCGGGGTGATCCCGGCGGTCGCGATGAACGCCAGCATGTCGGCCAGCTCGTCGCGCGTGCCCATCGTCGAGCCCACGACGCGGAGCTGCAGGAAGAACAGGCGCTGCAGGTCGGCGGGCGGGTTCGGTCCGCTGGTGGTGCCGGAGATGACGATGGTGCCGCCGGGGCGCAGCGCGCGCATGGAGTGCGACCAGGTGGCCTCGCCGACGGTCTCGAACACGGCGTCGACCTTGCCGGGCAGGCGCTCGCCGGACGGGAACACGGCGTGCGCGCCGAGCCGCTCGGCGACCGCGCGCTTCTCCTCCGTGCGTCCGGTCACCCACACCTGCATCCCGGCCGCGCGGCCGAGCTGGACCAGCGCGGTCGACACCCCGCCCGACGCACCCTGCACGAGCATCGTCTGCCCGGGGCGCAGGCCGGACTTGGTGAACAGCATGCGGTACGCCGTGAGCCACGCGGTGCCCATGCACGCGCCCTGCACGAGCGTCAGGCCCTCGGGCTTGGGGATCGCGTTGCGGGCCGGCACGACCACGCGCTCGGCGAAGCTGCCCTGGTGCTTCTCGGTCAGCAGCGTGCGCTTGGGGTCGAGCGTCTCGTCGCCGCCCCACGTGGGGTCGCCGATCACCGAGTGCAGGACGACCTCGGTGCCGTCCTCCAGCGTCCCGGCGCCGTCGCAGCCCAGGATCATCGGGAACTGCTCGGGCTTGATCCCGACGCCCCGCAGCGTCCAGATGTCGTGCATGTTGAGGCTGGCGGCCTTGACGTCGACCGTGACCCACCCCTCGGGGGCCTCGGGCTCGGGCCGGTCCCCGACCGTGAGGGAGGAGAGCGGAGCGTCGGCGTTGGGCTCTGCGGCGTATACGGCGAACATGGGTGGGAACCTAGTCGGCGGCGGCCGTCGGTACCGTGTGGACCGTGACACGTGCGCTCGCCGACTGGTACGACGCGGTCGAGCTGTGGGTCACGCAGCTGGCCTTCCCCCTGCAGGTCCTGCTGGCCGTGGTGGTGGTGCTGCCCCTGTGCTTCCTGGTGGCACTGGCCCTGGACCGGGTGTCGGAGCTGGTGACGCGGCTGTAGCCCGCCCCCGCTTTCGGGGGTGGTCTCACGTGTCCGGGGGATCGGGCTGGCGCGGTCTCGGTGATCGTCGGGAATGTGACCTCATCGTCGCGCCGAGGGCTGTGGTGGTGCGGTCTCGGTGATCACTGGCCAGTCGTCGCGGCAGGGCCCACATCCCGATCGGCGGGCGGCCTCCGCACGGCGGGTGGCGATCAGGGCGCTCGCGCCCGGTGGTGCGGCCGGCCGTGTCCGGCCGCGGCCGTGATCGTCGGGAGTGTGACGTGGGGGCCGTGCGGAGGACCGTGGTGCTGCGGTTCCGGTGATCACCGGCCTGTGATCGTCGGGAGTGCGCCCTCAGCGTCGCGCCGAGGGCCGTGGTGGTGCGCTTTCAGTGATCACCGGGCGGTGATCGTCGGGAGTGCGCCGTCAGGGTCGGGCCGAGGGCCGTAGTGGTGCGGTTTGGCGATCACCCGACCGGTCATCGCTTCCGGCCGCTCATCTCGGTCGCGGGGCAGCCTCCGCGGCGGGTGGCGATCGGGGCGCTCGCGGCTCGGGTCGTGCCGCCGGCAGCGCCCAGCAGCGCCCAGCTGCGGCCGGTGGGACCGGTGATCGTCGGGAGTGTGACGTGGGGGTCGTGCGGACGACCCTGGCGGTGCGGTCCCGGTGATCACGGAGCGGTGATCGTCGGGAGCGCGCCCTCAGCGTCGCGCCGAGGACCGTGGTGGTGCGCTTTCGGTGATCACCCGCCTGGTCCTCGCGGCCGGGCGCACATCTCGGCGGAACCCGGCCCTCACGCCGCCGCGGCCACCAGGGCCGGGAGGACGTCGGAGCAGCCGGCGTCGACGAGGAGGGTGGCCAGGTCGTCGCCGCGGGTGGTGCCCCGGTTGACGATGACGACGGGCACGCCGTGCTTGTGGGCGTGCCGGACGAACCGCAGCCCGGACATCACCGTCAACGACGACCCCGCGACGAGCAGCGCCCCGCCGACGGGCACCAGGTCGTCGACGAGGGCGTAGGCGCGGGCGACGCGCTCGCGCGGCACGTTCTCCCCGAAGAACACGACGTCGGGCTTGAGGACGCCGCCGCAGGAGGTGCACCAGGCCAGCTCGAAGCCCTCGACGTCGTCGAGGTCGGCGTCGCCGTCGGGGCGGATCTCGACGGCCGCCACCTCGAGGAAGCCGGGGTTGAGGGCGGCGAAGCGCTCCTGCAGGGCGGCGCGGGCGGTGCGCTCGCGGCAGCCGAGGCAGACGACGGTGTCGATGCGGCCGTGCAGGTCGATGAGGTCGCGGTGCCCGGCCTCGGAGTGCAGGCCGTCGACGTTCTGCGTGATCAGCCCGCGCAGCACCCCGCACGCCTCCAGTGCGGCGAGCGCGTGGTGCCCGGCGTTGGGGGCGGCGTGCGCCATCCGGGCCCAGCCGACGTGGCTGCGCGCCCAGTACCGGCGCTGCGCGTCGGGCCCGGACACGAACTCCTGGTAGGTCATCGGGGTGCGGCGCGGCGAGCCGGGCCCGCGGTAGTCGGGGATGCCGGAGTCGGTGGACAGGCCGGCACCGGTCAGCGCCACCAGCGGCCGCCCGGCCAGGACGTCGAGCATCTGCACGGATCCAGCGTAACCGTGTCGCGTTCCTCCAAGACCGGACCGAGCCGGCGCGGCAGGCTCGTCGTCATGAACGACATGTCCCGCACGATCGACCTGGCCGTGACCGCGATCCGCGGCGCCGACCCCGCCCGCTTCACCGACCCCACCCCGTGCCCCGACTTCACCGTCGCCGCCCTGATCGACCACATGGCGTCGGGGATGCTGCTCGCCGAGAACTCGGCCCGGCGCGTGGTCCGCCCGTGGGACCCCGGCAGCTCACCGGTGCTCGGCGGCGTCGCCCACGAGGAGTGGGCGAAGGCCTGCGCGGCCCAGGCCGCCGCCACCGCCGCCGCCTGGGACGACCCGGGCGCCTGGGAGGGCGAGGCGCACATGGCCGAGACGCCGATGCCGGCCGCGATGATCGGCTCGCTGATGACCGCGGAGTTCGCGCTGCACGCCTGGGACCTCGCCGTCGCCACCGGGCAGCGCCTCGACGTCCCGGACGACCTCGGGCAGGTCGTGCTCGACGGCGTCGGCCCGGTGGCCCAGATGGGGCGCGACGGCGGCTGGTACGGCCCGGAGGTCCCGCTGGACGAGGGCGCGAGCGCGTGGGAGCGGGCGCTGTCGGCGTCCGGGCGCGACCCGCGACGGACCTGAGCTCAGCCCTCGACGACCCAGGCGGGCTTGCGCTTCTCGGCGAACGCGCGCATGCCCTCCTGCCCCTCCTCGCCCGCGAAGAACCCGGCCGAGAGCTCCTGCATCTCCGCGAACTGCCCCGCCATCGACGCCGGGCGCTCCGCGCGCAGCATCCGCTTCGTCGCGGCCAGGGCGCCGGGGGCCCCGAGGCGGAGCATCTCCGCGTAGCGGGCGACCTCGGCGTCGAGCCCGTCGGCGGGCACCGCGGAGTTGACGAGGCCGACGGTCACGGCGCGCGCGGCGTCGAACGTCTCGCCGGTGAGGAACAGCTCGTGCGCCGCGCGGGGGAGCAGCCGCGGCAGCACCGTCACCGAGATGACGGCCGGCACCACGCCGATCCGCACCTCGCTGAAGGCGAACGTGGCGTCGGTGGCGGCCACGGCGATGTCGCACGCCGACACCAGGCCGACCCCGCCCGCCCGGGCCGGCCCCGCGACGCGCGCGACGACCGGCTTGGGCGAGGTCCAGATCGTCGTCAGGATCGCCGGCACCTCGTTGACGCCCTGCTCGGACACGCCCGCGCCGCGCGTCTCCTTGAGGTCCATGCCCGAGCAGAACACGCGCCCGGTGTGGCTCAGCACGATCACGCGCGCGGAGTCGTCGGCCAGCGCGGTCTCGAGGTGCGCGATCAGCTCGCGGCGCAGCTGGGCGGACAGGGCGTTGCGGTTGTCGGGGGAGTCCAGCGTGATCGTCGCGATCCCGGACTCGACGTCGAGGTGCACCAGCTCGGTCATGCGTCGACCGTATAGGCGCTCGCCTGCAGCGCGAACAGCTCCTGGTACACCCCGCCCAGCGCGATCAGCTCGTCGTGGCGGCCCGACTCCACGAGCCGCCCGCGGTCGAGCACGAGGATCCGGTCGGCGTAGCGGACGTTGGCGAGCCGGTGCGTCACCAGCACCGTGATGCGGTCGGCGCCGGCCCCGGTGCGCCCGTGCAGGGTGGCGAAGACGGCGTGCTCGGCGCGGGCGTCCAGCGCCGCCGTCGGCTCGTCGGCGACGACGAACGGGGCGTCGCGGTAGAGCCCGCGCGCCACCGACATCCGCTGCCACTGCCCGCCCGACAGGTCGCGCCCGGCCTGGAACTCCCGGCTCAGGACGGTCGGCCAGCCGTCGGGCAGCTCGGCGACCACGGCGTCGGCGCCGGAGTCGCGCGCCGCGGCGTCCCGGGCGGCGTCGCCGTCGTCGGCGCGGTCGAGCCGCCCGATCCGGACGTTGTTCTCCGCCGACGTCGGCCAGTGCACCGGTTCCTGCAGGACGACCGCCACCCGCGACAGCACGTCGGCCGGATCGGCGTGCGCGAGGTCCACCCCGTCCCAGTCGACGCGCCCGCGCTCGGCGACGTAGAGCCCGACCATGAGCTTGGCCAGCGTCGACTTGCCCGACCCGTTCTCCCCGACCAGCGCGATGACCTCGCCGCGGCGCATCGTCACGCTCACCCCGTCGACGGCCGGCTCCTCGGCGCCGGGGTACCGGAACGCCACGTCGGTGAGCGTGACGACCTCGGGGTCGCCGCGCAGCACCGCGGTGGGCGGGGGCCGGCGGCGGCCCGCGGCGCCGGCGAGGCAGGTGCGGTAGAGCTCGATGTAGTAGCCGGCGTCGACGAGCTGGTTGCTCTCGTAGACCGTCGACGACACGGCCTGCCCCGCGATCCGCATGGCCAGCGCCGCCGCCCCGGCCAGCGCCAGCGGGATCGCGGCGACGTAGACGAGCGCGCCCAGCAGCGCGTAGCCCGCCGCGGTGCCGACGCCCGACAGCGTGCGGCCGGCCAGCTGGATGCGCGTGCGGCGGTGCCCGAGCCGCACCGCCTCCTCCGCGAGCTCGCCGCTGATCCGCCGGTGCTCGGCGAGCAGCACCGGCTCGGCGGTGAACGCCCGCAGCTCGGCGGCGTTGTCGCGGTGGGTGATGAGGTGCCCGGTGACGCCCATCCGCCGCACGCGCGAGAGCGTGCGGACGAAGGTCTGGTAGCCCGCGCGGGCCGAGGTGAGCGTCGCCCAGCCCTGCGGCGCCGCGGCGGCGAGCACCGCGAGCGGCAGCAGCGGGTGCAGCAGCCCGGCGGTGACGACCGCGGCCAGCATCGACACCAGCGACGCCAGCAGGTCGCCGGTGACGTTCGTGCCCATCCGGATGCGGGTGATGCTCTGCTCGGCGACGCGGTCGACGAGCTCGGTGAAGTCGGCGTCGTCGAAGGCGACGAGGTCGAGCCCGAGCACGGCGGCGTGCAGGTCGTCCTGCGCGCGGCGCTCCACCAGCGGCACGAGCGCGGCCTGCACCGTCGCCACCGCCGAGTCGAGCAGCCCGCGCAGCGCGTACGCCGCGACGACGAGCGCCAGCCCGGGCAGCGCGCCCAGCAGGCGCTCGGGCGTCGGGCCCTGCTCCAGCAGCGAGGTGAACACGTTCGCGGTGGCCAGGAGCCCGAACGCGGTGACGGCCCCGGCGACGAGCTGCACGACGCCGGTGAGCAGCGTCAGCCGCGGCGACGCCCGCCACGCCCAGCCGACGAGCAGCCCGGACGTGCGCAGCGTCGTGCGGGCCACCGTGCGCAGCCCGGCCGCCGCCGCGTTCTCGTAGCCCACCGCCCAGGCCGGTGTCTTCACGTCCTCGACACCGATCAGCGGAGTGGTCACTCCCACCATCCTCCCCGAGCGGGGGGAAATCGGCAGGGGGATCGCTAGCCGACCCGTCGCCGCAGGTAGTCGGCGGTGGCCGCGTCGCCGGGGAAGAACGACTCGATGCAGACCTCGTCGAGGGTGACGTCGAGCGGGGCGCCGAGCACGGCGACGGTCGAGAAGAACGTCAGCTCGGCGTCGGGGTGGCGCAGGCGCAGCGGCAGCACGATCCGGTCGCGCGGCTGGGCCGAGGCGTCCAGGCCCTGGGCGTGGCAGTGCTCGACCGCCTCGGCGAGCAGCGCCCGCAGCCCCGTCGTGGCCGAGCGCTCGGCCTGCCGCCGCAGCCGGGACACCAGGTGCGCCGCGTACTCCGGCAGGTCGACGACGTGGCGCGCGAGCCCGCGCGGGTGCAGCGCCAGCCGCACGATGTTGGTCGGTCCCGTCAGCAGCGAGCGGTCGACGAGCTCGGTGAGCACGCCGACCGCCGTGTTGGAGGCGAGCAGGTTCCACATGCCGTCGACGAGGACCGCGGGGTAGGGCGAGTGCCCGTCGAGGATCCGCTGCAGCGAGGCGCGGACCTCGTCCATCTCGGCGTCGCCCAGGTCGTGGTGGCTGTAGGCCGGGGCGAAGCCGGCGGCGGTCATCATCTCGTTGCGCGCCCGCAGCGGCACGTCCAGCTCCTCCGACAGGTGCAGCACCATCTCCCGGCTCGGCCGCGAGCGCCCGGTCTCCAGGAAGCTCAGGTGCCGGGCGGAGACGTCGGCGGCCAGCCCGAGGTCGAGCTGGGTGAGCCGGCGGCGCTGCCGCCAGTCGCGGAGCAGGGACCCGAAGGCCGACGCCGTGGTGCCGGTGGTCGCTCGCGTGGCGGTGGTCACGGCGTCGACGCTAGCGGCCCCGTCGACGCGGTTCGATGCCCTCGGAGGTCATGCCCGGGGCGCGGCTCGGGAGGCCGGCCGTCAGGCGGGGACGGCGGCGGCGGCCGCGTCCCGGCGCGCCACCTCCTGGCGCACCAGCGGGATCACCTCGCGGCCGAACTCGCGGGCGTCGGCGATCATGTCGTAGCCGCGGGCGGACAGGATGCGGACGCCGAGGTCGTAGTAGTCCATCAGCGCGGCGGCCACCGTCTCCGGCGTGCCGACCAGCGCCGTCGAGTTGCCGGCGCCGCCGGTGGCCTGCGCGGTGACCGTCCAGAGCGCCCGGTCGTGCCGCTCGCCCTGCGCGGCCACGGCCAGCAGCCGCTGCGAGCCCGCGTTCTCCGGGTCGGTCAGCTTGTGGCGGCGGGTGAGCTGCTGCCCGCCCTGCGTGCGGTCCTGGATGCGGGCGACGGTGGCGTACGCCTTCTCCCAAGCCTCCTCCTCGGTGCGGCCGAGGATGGGGCGGAACGCCACCTGGAACCGCGGCGCCGGGCGCCCGGCCGCGACGGCGAGGTCGGTGATCGTGGCGATCTGCTCGGCGGTGCCGGCCAGCGGCTCGCCCCACAGCGCGTAGATGTCGGCCTCCTCGGCGCCCACGCGGTAGGCCGCGGGCGACGAGCCGCCGAAGGAGATGAGCGGACGCGGCCGCTGCGCGGGCTCGACGTCGAGCACGAAGTCCTCGAAGGAGTAGTGCTCGCCGTGGAAGTCGAAGGGCTCCCGCGACGTCCACGCCTTCTTGTAGATCTGGATCGCCTCGCGCGTGCGGGCGTAGCGCTGGTCCTTGGGCAGCGTGTCGCCCTCGCGCTGCTGCTCGTGGTCGTTTCCGCCGGTGATCACGTGCAGGGTGAGGCGGCCGTCGGAGATCTGGTCGAGCGTGGCGACCGTCTTCGCGGCGAACGTCGGGTAGGAGACGTTGGGGCGGTGCGCGAGCAGCAGCTGCAGCCGGTCGGTGTGGGTGGCGATCAGCGCGGCGGCCTGGGCCGGGTCGGGGCTGCCGGAGCCGTACGCGGTGAGCACGCGGTCCCAGCCGTTCTCCTCGTGCGCGCGGGCCAGCGCGAGCGTGAAGGCCTTGTCGAAGGCGGGGCCGGAGCGGGCGTGGGTCTCGGAGCCGTCGTTCGTGGCGCCGATCCCGAGGAACTCGACGGGCATGGTGCGTCCTTCCGGTGGGTGGGTGTGCGGGGCTCAGGACCCCGGACACACCGCCGACCACACGCGACCGAGGTCGACGTGCCGGCGGCTCACCAGCGGGACGGGCATGGCTCCACTCCACACCGGCGCCGGGGCCCGCGCAAGGACGGGTGACGTGGTCGAGCACCGGGAACAGATCCGGCGCACCAGGCGTGACGCGGGCCCGGTGCGCTGGCCGTGGCCGTGATCCGCCCGTACCGTCGAGGGCATGGGGATCCCGCTGAAGCGCCGGAGGCACGTCGACCTCTGCCGCACCAGCGCGGCGCTGTAGGCCGGCGGCCGTCCACCGTCCGCCCCCTCCCCGAGGACCCCATGACCTCCTCCATCGCGATCGTCGGCGCAGGGCCGCGTGGCGCCGGCATCCTGGAGCGCCTCGCCGCCAGCGCCCCCGAGCTGCACCCCGGGGGCCTGGACGTGCACCTGATCGACCCGTTCCCGGCCGGGGCGGGCCGGATCTGGCGCCACGAGCAGTCGCCGCTGCTGGCCATGAACTCGATGTCGGCCGACGTCACGATGTTCACCGACGACACCGTCGTCTGCGAAGGCCCGATCCGGCCCGGGCCGTCGATGTGGGACTGGGTGCAGAGCCGGCCCGACGTCGGCCCGGACCTCGCCGACGAGCTGGCCGCCGTCACGGCGTCGACGTTCCCGAGCCGGCGCCTGCAGAGCGCCTACCTGACGTGGGTGCTCGACCGGGTCATCGCCGGGCTGCCTGCCGGGATGCGCGCGCACGTGCACCGCACCCGCGCCACCGCGCTCACCGAGGAGGGTGGCGCGCAGGTCGTGCACCTGGAGGACGGGGCGCCGCTGCGCGTCGACTCCGTCGTGCTCGCCTCGGGCCACCTCGACGCCCGCCCCACGCCCGACGAGCTCGACCTCGCCGCCGTGCCCGGCCTGCGCTACCTCGCGCCGGAGCAGACGACCGACTCCGACCTGTCGGTGCTGGAACCGGGGGAGACGGTGATCGTGCGCGGGATGGGGCTCGCGTTCATCGACCTCGTGGTCCTGCTGTTCGAGGGCCGCGGCGGCCGCTACACCGACGCCGGCTACGTGCCCTCGGGCCGCGAGCCGCGGCTGGTCGTCGGGTCCCCGCGCGGGGCGCCCTACCACTCGAAGACCCACTACGGGCTCAAGGCCGGGCGCCCGCCGCTGCCGCGGTTCTTCGGGCCCGACGCCGTCGACCCGCTGATCGCCGCCGGCGACGTCGACCTGCGTGAGCAGGCGTGGCCGCTGATGGCCCAGGAGATCGCCTGGGGCTGGTACCACGAGCTGTTCGTGGGCCACCCCGACCGCGTCACGGTGCCGTGGGAGGAGTTCGCCGACGCCTACGCGGCGCTGCGCTGGGGCACGCCGGAGATGGCCGCGCTGCTGGCGTCGACCGTGCCGGACCCGGTCGACCGCATCGACTTCGCCGCGCTCGACCGCCCCCTCGACGGCCTCAGCGCCCCCGACCTCGACGCCCTGCAGCCGCTCGTGCGCGCCCGGATCGCCGAGGACCTGCGCCAGCACGTCGACGACGCCAACACCCCGCACCTCGGCGCGTTCGTCGCGATGCTGTCGGTCTACGGCGAGACCACGCGGCTGTCGGGCTCGCTCACCGCGCGCTCGCGGGCGTCGGACATGGCCTGGTGGCAGGGCTTCTTCAACTCCGTGGCCAGCGGCCCGCCCGGGTTCCGCGTGCGGCAGCTGCTGGCGCTGTCCGAGGCCGGGTTCGTCCGGTTCCTGGGTTCGGGGATGTGGGTCGACGTCGTCGACGGGGAGTTCGCCGCGGGCAGCGCCACCCTGGCCGGCGCGGAGCCGGTGCGCGCCACCGCGCTGGTCGACGCGCGGCTGCCCGACCCGAGCGCCGCGCGCACGTCCGACCCCCTGCTCGCCGACCTGGTGCGGCGAGGGGCCGTCATCGAGGACGTCCTCGTCGACGCCGACGGCACCGTCCTGCGCAACACCGGGCTGGTCCGCGTGCGGCCCGAGGACGGCGCACTGGTCGACGCCGACGGCAACGTGCACCCGCGGCGGTTCGCGGTGGGGCCGCACACGACGGTCAAGGTGGCCGGCGCGTTCACCCGGCCCGGGATGAACGCCCAGAGCCTGCGCTACAACGACGCCGTCGCCCGGGCCGTGCTGCGCAGCCTCCCGGCGGCGCGGACGGCGGACCGGGCGGCCTGAGCGCCGCGCGACGAGACCCCGACACGGCCGCAACGAGACCGCGACTCGCGGGCTCGTTCGCGAGTCGGGGTCTCGTTGCGTGTGAGTCGGGCTGGGCGCTCAGCCCAGCTGCGGGTGCCGGTGCAGGGCGGTGCGCGTCATCGCGAGGTGGTGGGCCACCTCGGCGCTGATCAGCTCGGCGTGCAGGTCGACGTGCTCGGTGTGCAGGGCGAGGGCCCGGTGCCGCCGCACGAGGTCGTCGAGCGAGCTCAGCAGGCGGTCGGCGATGTGGCGTCGGGACTCGTCACGAGTGGACGTGGACATGGGTGTGCTCCGAACCGGGAGGGGGGACGAGGGGTGCGCTGACCGGGGTCAGCGACAGCGCTCGTCGAACGCGTGGAACCGCCGCGAGGGCCAGAACGGTTCCAGGTCCCGGTGCGGAGCGGGGCTCACAGCGCCAGCCCCCGCGCCTGCAGCACGCGCCGCTCCAGCGGCTTGAACACCAGCAGCTCGATGCCGACGCCGACCAGCAGGATGAGCACGATCGCCGAGATCACCCCGGCGATGTTGTTCACGTCGCTGCCCTCCTTGAGGTAGGCGCCCAGGCCCACCCCCAGCTGCGGCGAGGTCGCGATGATCTCCGCGGCCATCAGCGAGCGCCAGGCGAACGCCCAGCCCTGCTTGCAGCCCGCGATGTAGCCGGGCAGCGCGGCGGGCAGCAGGATCAGGCGGGCCGAGGCGAGGCGCCCCGCACCCATGACGTCGCCGACGCGGCCCAGGATCGGCGGCACCTGGTCGATGCCCGAGACCAGCCCGTTGGCGATCGAGGGCACCGAGCCCAGCAGGACGACGAAGTAGATCGTGGCGTCGGTGAGCCCGAACCACAGCACCGCCGCGGGCACCCAGGCCACCGACGGCAGGCTCTGCATCCCCGAGAGCAGCGGCCCGATCGCGCGGCGCACGAACGACACCTTGGCGACGAGCAGGCCCAGCGGGGTGGCGATCGCGACCGACACGAGGAAGCCGACGATCGCGCGGCCGACCGAGGTCCAGGTGATCGACCAGATCGAGCCGTCGACGACGATCTCGGTGAACTGCTCGGCCACCGCGATCGGCGCGGGCAGCTTGAACTCCGGCCAGATCGCCGACGCCCACAGCACCTGCCACGCCACGATGACGACGACGAGCGTGAGCAGCGGCGGCACCGACGACGACAGCAGGCGCCGCCAGAGCGGGACCCGCTGCGCGGTCGGGGTGTCGAGCGCGTCGAGCCCGGCGACGGCGGCGGCGTCGTCGCGGGTGAGGGCGTCAGGCGGCGCGGCCATGCGTCGAGATCACCTCCCGCAGGCGGTCGGTGATCTCCTCGGTCAGGACCTCGCGGTCGCCGGAGGTGAGGTCCCACTCGCCGACGACGGTGCCCGGGCGCGAGGACAGCAGCACGACGCGCTGCCCCAGCCGGACGGCCTCGCGGACGTCGTGGGTGACGAAGACGACCGCGGTGCCGGTGGCCCGCCACACGCGCGCGAGCTCGCCCTGGAGCACGTCGCGGGTGATGGCGTCGAGCGCGGCGAACGGCTCGTCCATCAGCATCAGGCGGCTGCCGCGCTCGGAGCCGACCGTGGTGGCCGCCAGCGCGCGGGCCAGGGCCACGCGCTGGCGCATGCCGCCGGACAGCTCGTGCGGGCGCTTCGCGGCCTGGCCGTCGAGCCGCACCAGCTCCAGCAGCTCGCCCGCGGTGTTCCGCCGCGCCGACCGGCCGACCCCGGCGAGGCGCAGCGGCAGCTCGACGTTGCGGGTGGCGGTCAGCCACGGCAGCAGCGCGGGCTCCTGGAACATGACCGCCGGGCGGTCGGTGGCGACGTCCACCGTGCCGACCGTGGGCTCGTCGAGCCCGGCCAGCATGTTGAGCAGGGTGGTCTTGCCGCAGCCCGACGCGCCGAGCAGGCACACGAACTCGCCCGGCTCGACCCGCAGGTCGACGCCGGTGAGCGCGGTGACGGCGCCCGCGCCGGCGCCGAAGACCTTGGAGACCCCGGTGAGCTGGGCCGCGGGCCGGGTCGGGGCCTGCACGGTGCGATCGAGCGTGGCGGTCATCAGATCAGTCCTCAGGGAGTGTCGAGTCCGGCGGCGTCGACGGCCGGCTGCCCGGTCGCCTCGAGTTCGGCGTTGAGCGGGCCCACGTCGACGAACCCGGCCAGGTCGACGAGCTCGTCGGCGATGCCGGCGTCGACGCTGTCCTGGGCGAGCTGCGGGAAGGTGGAGGCCAGCGGGTCGGTGGAGAGGGTCAGCTCGGTGAAGGCGCGGGCGATGACGGGGTCGGCGAGCCGGTTGCCGGTCAGCTCCTCGATGCCGTCGTTGACGATCGTGGCGGCGCGCGCCGGGTCGGCGTTCGCGAGCTCGGTGGCGGCGATGTGCCCGCGCAGCAGCGCGCGCACGGTGTCCGGGTACTGCGTGACGAAGTCGGTCGACACGAGCAGCACCGTGGTCGGGAAGTGCCCGCCGTCCCACAGCTCGCGCTCGTCGAGCAGCACGCTGGCGCCGGCGTCGAGGACCAGGCGGGAGCTCCACGGCTCCGGCAGCCACGCGGCCTGCACGCTGCCCTGGCGGAAGGCGTCGAGCGTGCGGGGGTTCTCCAGGTTGGCGATCTGCACCTGGTCGGGCGCCTCGCCCACGGTCAGGCCCTGGTCCTTCAGCCAGACCTTGAGCGCGATGTCCTGCGTGTTGCCCAGCTGCGGGGTGGCGATGGTGGTGCCGCGCAGCTGCTCGGGCGAGGTGATGTCGGGGCGGACGACGAGCTGCGCGCCGCCGTCCGTGGCGCCCGCGACGAGCCGCACGGCCTCGCCGTCGGACTGCGCGAACGCGTTGATCGCCGGGCCGGAGCCGATGTAGGTGGCGTCGATCGAGCCGCCGAACAGCGCGTTGACGGCGTCGCCGCCCGCGTTGAAGTTCTGGGTGGTGAGCGTGGTGTCACCGAGCTCGGCGGTGAACAGGCCCTCCTGGTCGCCGATGATGGCGGCGGCGTGGGTGACGTTGGGGAAGTAGCCCAGCCGCAGCTCGGCGGCGGTGCCGCCGGCCGCGGGGGCGGCGGCGTCGGGGGTGCGTTCGGCGCGGGAGCAGCCGGCGAGGGCCAGCGCCGCGGTGACGGCGACGACCAGGGTGGTCCGGAGGCGGGACATCGGGGGTGGTGGTCCTTCGGTTCGGGGGGCGCGGCAGGCCGATCTCGTCGGCGCGCGCCGGAGCGGGCGGGTGCGGGCACGAGGGGGCCGCGCAGGGGTGGAACGGAAGGATCAGCGACAGAACTCGTCGAACGCGTGGCCGCGGCGGGACGGCCAGAAGCGCTCGAGGTCCGTGGCGAGGCGGTGCGCCGGGGCCGCGGGCACGCCGGAAGGCGTCGCGCTGGTCTCCGTCGGCGTCACCGCTCCATCGTGAGCCGCGCGGCGCCGGGGTTCAAGGAGCCATCCGGCATGCAGGACGGCGGCGCGAATGTCCGGTCAAAGGCCGTGTGACGGGGCGCCGGCCCGCTGACCTGCGACGACGCCGATCTGGTCGCCCGTGCCGCACCCACGGCGGGCCCGGACGGGCCGGTTCCGCCCGCCGACGTGTCCGGACGTGACAGGAGACACGGTCGGGGGACGGCTCGCACACAGGCCGCGGGGCCCGCACACAGGTCCGGACCTGTGTGCGAGCCCCGCGAGGTGTGTGCGAGCCGGCGGTGTCGGGGGTGCCGTCAGGCCTGCAGGCGCAGCGGGTCGCCCACGAGGCCCGCGGCGAGGGTGTTGCCGGTGGGCGGGTCGATGAGCAGGAAGCCGCCGGTGGCGCGGATGTCGGCGTAGTCGTCGACGGGCAGGGCGTCGGCGGTGCGCAGGGAGACCCGCGCGATGTCGTTGATCGCCAGCTGCTCCGGCGCGTCGACGTAGGACACGGTGTCGGTGTCGAGCCGCTGGCCCAGCGCGCCGACGATCACCTGCGTGGTGCGGGTGCCGTGCTTGAGCAGCAGCCGCGCGCCCGGTCGCAGGGGCTTGTCCGAGAGCCAGCAGAGCGTGGCGTCCAGCTCGTTGGTGACGCGCGGGGCGGCGCCGGCGGCGGCCAGGACGTCGCCCCGGGAGAGGTCGATGTCGTCGGCCAGCCGGACGGTGACGCTGCGGCCCGCGCCGGCGGCGTCGAGCGGGCCGTCGGCGGTGTCGACGCCCGCGACCGTCGTGGTGGCGCCGCCGGGCAGCACGACCACCGCGTCGCCGGGGCGGACGGTGCCGGACGCGACCTGGCCCGCGTAGCCGCGGTAGTCGCTCGCGTGCTCGCGGATCACGTACTGCACCGGCATCCGGAACGGCGAGTCCGCCTCGGGCGGGGTGACCGGCACGGACTCCAGGTGCCCGAGCAGCGTCGGGCCGGTGTACCAGGGGGTGTGCCCGGAGCGGTCGACGACGTTGTCGCCGACGAGCGCCGACACCGGGATCGTGACGACGGCGTCGTCGGCGAAGCCCAGGGAGCGGGCGAGCCCGGCGAAGTCCTTGCCGATCGCCTCCAGCGCGGCCTGGTCGTAGCCGATCAGGTCGATCTTGTTGATGGCCAGCACCAGCCGCGGGACCTGCAGCAGCGCGAGCACGGCCGCGTGCCGGCGGGTCTGCTCCACCACGCCGTACCGGGCGTCGACCAGCAGGACCGCGAGCTCCGCGGTGGAGGCGCCGGTGACGGTGTTGCGGGTGTACTGCACGTGGCCGGGGGTGTCGGCGAGGACGAACTCGCGCGTCGGCGTGGAGAAGTAGCGGTACGCGACGTCGATGGTGATGCCCTGCTCGCGCTCGGCGCGCAGGCCGTCGACGAGCAGCGACAGGTCGGGCGTGGAGAGGCCCTTGTCGACCGACGCCCGCTGCACGGCCTCGATCTGGTCGGCCAGCACCGACTTGGTGTCGTAGAGCAGCCGGCCGACCAGCGTGGACTTCCCGTCGTCGACGGAGCCCGCCGTGGCGAATCGAAGCAGATCCTTCATCAGAAGTAGCCCTCGCGCTTCCGGTCTTCCATGGCGGCCTCGGAGAGCCGGTCGTCGGCGCGGGTGGCCCCGCGCTCGGTGAGCCGCGAGGCCGTGACCTCGGCGATGATCTCGTCCAGCGTGGTGGCGGTGGACTCGACGGCGCCGGTGCACGAGCCGTCGCCCACCGTCCGGTAGCGGACGGTGCGCTCCTCGAGCGCCTCGCCGCCGCGCGGGCCGCCCCACGGGCCCTCGGCCAGCCACATCCCGTCGCGGCGGAACACCTCGCGCCGGTGGGAGTAGTAGATCGACGGGAGCTCGATGCGCTCGCGCTGGATGTAGCGCCAGACGTCGAGCTCGGTCCAGTTGCTGATCGGGAACACGCGGACGTGCTCGCCGGGGGCGTGCCGGCCGTTGTAGAGGTTCCACAGCTCGGGGCGCTGGCTGCGGGGGTCCCAGCGGCCGAAGCCGTCGCGCAGGGACATGATCCGCTCCTTGGCGCGGGCGCGCTCCTCGTCGCGGCGCCCGCCGCCGAACACCGCGTCGTACTTCTTCTCGACGATGGAGTCGAGCAGCGGCACGGTCTGGAGCGGGTTGCGGGTGCCGTCGGGGCGCTCGGTGAGGCGCCCGTCGTCGATCCAGTCCTGGACGTGCGCCACCTCCAGCCGCAGGCCCAGCCGCTCGACGATCGCGTCGCGGAACGCGATGACCTCGGCGTAGTTGTGCCCGGTGTCGACGTGCAGCAGCGGGAACGGCACGGGCGCGGGCGCAAAGGCCTTGACGGCCAGGTGCACCAGCAGCGTGGAGTCCTTGCCGCCGGAGAACAGGATCACGGGGCGGTCGAACTCGCCCGCGACCTCGCGGAAGATGTGGATGGCCTCCGACTCCAGCGCGTCGAGGGCGTCCATCACGGGAACCGTCATGCCGGGTGCAACCCACATTCGATCTTGGCGGTACCGGCCCACCGGCCGGATCGGGGGTCGGCGCCGGGCGCCGGCTTCGCGGTGCAGGGGGCGCAGCCGATGCTCGGGTAGCCCTCGCTGACGAGCGGGTTGACCAGGATCCCGTTCGCCGCGATGTAGGCGTCCATATCCTCGTCGCTCCAGGCCGCGATCGGGTTGATCTTCACCAGCCCGAACTTCTCGTCGAACTGGATCAGCGGCGTGCCCGCGCGGGTCGGCGCCTCGACGCGGCGGACGCCGGTGACCCAGGCGTCGTAGCCGGCGAGCGTGTCCTGCAGGGGCTCGACCTTGCGCATCGCGCAGCAGGCCCCCGGGTCGCGCGCGAACAGGTCCTTGCCGAACTCGAGGTCCTGCTGGGCCACCGACCGCCGCGCCTGCGCGTTGACGATCCGGACGTCGTAGACGTGCTCGACCGCGTCGCGCGTGCCGATGGTCTCGGCGAAGTGGTAGCCGGTCTCGAGGAACAGGACCTCGACGCCGGGGGCGGCCTTCGCGGCGAGGTCGACGAGCACGGCGTCCTGCATGTTCGACGCGACGATCAGCCGGCCGCCGAACGTCCGCGCGGCCCAGTCGAGCAGCTGCTGCGCGGTGGCGTCCGGGCCCAGCTCGGCGGCACCGCGCTCGGCGGTGGCGCGCAGGTCCAGCTCGGTGGCGACACTCATGAGGGAACTCCGATCCCGATCATCTTCAGCGTGAACGTGCGCAGGCACGAGCCGCAGTACCAGGCCCCGTGCGCGGCCTCCGCGGGCCGCAGGTCCTCGTCGCCGCAGTACGGGCAGTAGAACGGGACGGCCCGCTCACTCACTTCAGGTCGTCCTCGTCGGCCCGCAGCACCCACTGGGCGAAGCGCTCGCCGTCGGTGCGTTGTTCCGCGAACTTGCGGACCACCCGGTCGACGTAGTCGCCGAGCTCCGCGCTGGTGACCTTCAGGCCGCGCAGCTTGCGCCCGAAGCCCGAGTCCAGCCCGAGCCCGCCGCCCAGGTGCACCTGGAAGCCCTCGACCTGGTTGCCCGCGGCGTCGGTGACGATCTGGCCCTTGAGCCCGATGTCGGCGA
Source organism: Pseudonocardia broussonetiae (assembly GCF_013155125.1). Classification (NCBI taxonomy): domain Bacteria; kingdom Bacillati; phylum Actinomycetota; class Actinomycetes; order Pseudonocardiales; family Pseudonocardiaceae; genus Pseudonocardia; species Pseudonocardia broussonetiae. The sequence goes on from NZ_CP053564.1 coordinate 3,349,086, forward strand.
CCTGCGTGCGGGCGCAGGAGTTGGGGCAGCCGTTGAGGTGGATGGAGATCGGGTGCTCCGGCACGACGTCGGCCAGGCGCTTCTCCAGCTCCTCGACCAGCCGGATCGCCCGCTCCTTGGTCTCGACGATCGCGAGCTTGCAGAACTCGATGCCCGTGCACGCCATCGTGGCGCGGCGCCACGGCGACGGGTCGGCCTGCAGGCCCAGCGTGTTGAGCCGGGCGACCAGGGCGTCGACCTTGCCGTCGGCGACGTCGAGCACGACGATCTTCTGCTGCGCGGTGAGCCGCACGCGGCGCGAGCCCGCCTTCTCGACGGCGTCGGCGAGCGCGACGAGCGTGGTGCCCGAGACGCGTCCGGAGGCCGGGGCGACGCCGACGTAGTTGCGGCCGTCGACCTGCTTGTGGACGCCGACGTGGTCGATCGGGTGCTCGGGCGTGGCGGGCGCCGGGCCGTCGACCATCTTCCGGCCCAGGTACTCGTCCTCCAGCACGCGGCGGAACTCCTCGACGCCCCAGTCGGCCACGAGGAACTTGATGCGCGCGCGGTGGCGCAGGCGGCGGTAGCCGTAGTCGCGGAAGACGCCGATGATCCCGGCCCACACGTCGGGGACCTCGTCGAGCGGCACCCACGCGCCCAGGCGCTGCGCGATCTTCGGGTTCGTCGACAGGCCGCCGCCGACCCACACGTCGAAGCCGGGGCCGTGCTCGGGGTGCACCGAGCCGATGAACGACACGTCGTTGATCTCGTGGGCGACGTCCTGCTGCCACGAGATCGCCGTCTTGAACTTGCGGGGGAGGTTCGAGAACTCCGGGTTGCCGACGTAGCGCTCGACGATCTCGTCGATGGCAGGCTGCGGGTCGAGCACCTCGTCGGCGCTGACGCTCGCGACCGGGGAGCCCAGCACGACGCGCGGGGTGTCGCCGCAGGCCTCGGTGGTGACCATGCCCAGGCCCTCGAGCTTCTTCCAGATCGCGGGCATGTCGACGACGTCGATCCAGTGGTACTGGATGTTCTGCCGGTCGGTGACGTCGGCGGTGTCGCGGGCGTAGGTCTGGCTGATCTCGCCGAGGGCGCGCAGCTGCTCGGTGGTCAGCGCGCCGCCGTCGAGCCGGACGCGGAGCATGAAGTAGGAGTCGTCGAGCTCCTCGGGCTCCAGCGCCGCCGTGCGGCCGCCGTCGATCCCGGGCTTGCGCTGCGTGTAGAGCCCCCACCAGCGCATCCGGCCGCGCAGGTCGGCCGGGTCGATCGAGTCGAAGCCGCGCTTGGCGTAGACGTTCTCGATCCGCGCGCGGACGTTGAGCCCGTCGTCGTCCTTCTTGGTGCGCTCGTTCGGGTTGAGCGGCTCGCGGTGGCCGAGCTTCCACTGGCCCTCGCCGCGCTTGCGCTTGGCGGGGACGCGGGCAGGTGTGGTGGGCGGCAAAGCAGTGCCTCCGATGGCGGTGGTGCGCCGAGGTGTTCGAGGGGACGCGAGGAGAACGCGTCAGCGACAGATCGCGCTGCTCACGCGGCTCAGGTCCACGTGGCGCCGGGCGACGAGGCGCAGGACCAATGCCGCGGCCCCGGCGAACGGGGCGGGCATGGGCGCGGTCACCCGCCCAGAGTGCCACTTGTCCGGGCAGCGATCCATCGGCGCCCGCATGCTGGGAGGGGATTCACACCGGTGGCACACTCGGGAAGCGTGCCGCCTCCGTTCGGGATCTACGTCCACGTGCCGTTCTGCGCGGCCCGCTGCGGCTACTGCGACTTCAACACCTACACCGCCTCCGAGCTCGACGGCTCCGGCGCGTCGGTCGGCGGGTGGCTCGACGCCGTGCGCCGCGAGCTCGACCTCGCCGCCGCGACCGTGGGGGAGCGGGCCGTCGACACCGTCTTCGTCGGGGGCGGCACGCCGTCGCTGATCGGGGCGGAGCGCCTGGGCGCCGTCCTCGACGCCGTGCGGTCGACGTTCGGGCTCGCGCCGGGTGCGGAGGTCACCACCGAGTCCAACCCCGAGTCGACGTCGCCGGAGTTCTTCGCCGGTCTCGTCGACGCGGGGTTCACGCGGGTGTCGCTGGGCATGCAGTCGGCCGCGCCGCACGTGCTGCGGGTGCTCGACCGCCGCCACACGCCGGGCCGGGCCGTCGCCGCGGCGCGGGAGGCCCGGGCGGCGGGGCTCGGGCACGTCAACCTCGATCTCATCTACGCCACGCCCGGCGAGACCGACGACGACCTGCGCGCCTCGCTCGACGCCGTCCTCGATGCGGGGGTGGACCACGTCTCGGCGTACGCGCTGATCGTCGAGGACGGCACGGCGCTGGCCCGGCGCGTGGCCCGCGGCGAGCTGCCCGCGCCCGACGACGACGTCGCGGCCGCCCGCTACGAGCTGATCGACGACCGGCTCTCCGCGGCCGGCCTGGGCTGGTACGAGGTGTCGAACTGGGCGTCGTCGCCCGACGCCGAGTGCCGGCACAACCTCGGCTACTGGCTCGACGGCGACTGGTGGGGCCTGGGCCCCGGCGCGCACTCGCACCTCGCCGGGGCGCGCTGGTGGAACGTGAAGCACCCGGCGCGCTACGCCGCGGCGGTGGCGGCCGGGTCGGCGGAGGCCGGGCGCGAGGAGCTGACGGAGTCCGAGCGGCACACCGAGCGCGTGATGCTGCGGCTGCGGCTGCGCTCGGGCCTGCCCCTGGACCTGCTCGACGACCCCGGCCGCGCCGCCGCCGCGCAGGCCGTGGCCGACGGCCTGCTGGAGGTCGAGGGCGGGGTCGCCGTGCTGACCCGCCGCGGCCGCCTGCTGGCCGACGGGGTCGTGCACGCCCTGCTCGCCGCGGCCCCGGTGTGAGCGGGTCGCACGCAGAGCCCGACACGGTCGCCACGACACCCCGACTCGCGGGCTTTTCCGGCGCAACCCCCGCGAGTCGGGGTCTCGTTGCGGGCGTGTCGGGGTGAGTCCGCGGCGGCGGGTGCTGGTGCTGGTCGTCCTCGCGGCGCTGCTGGTGGGGCTCGTGCTGGTGGGGGTGCGGGTGTGGCCCGGCGCGTCGGTCGACCCGGCCTCCCGGCCGGCCCAGGACGTGCCGGGGCCGGTGCTGCTCGTGCCCGGGTACGGCGGCGACTCCGCCGCCCTCGGCGCGCTGGCCGCCCGGCTCACCGCGAGCGGGCGGGAGGTGCGGGTGCTCGCGCTGCCGGGCGACGGCACCGGCGACCTCTCCGCCCAGGTCCGCGTCCTCGACGACGCCGCCGACGCCGAGCTGGCGGCGGGGGCGCCGTCGGTCGACGTCGTCGGCTACTCGGCGGGCGGGGTCGTCACCGGCCTGTGGCTGGCCCGCGACGACGGCCCGGCGAAGGCCCGGCGGGTGGTCACGCTCGGCTCCCCGCTGCACGGCACCTCGCTGGCCGGGGCGGGCGCCGCCGCGCTCCCCGACGCCTGCCCGCCCGCCTGCCGCCAGGTCGCCCCGGGCAGCGCGGAGATCGCCGAGCTCGACGCGGCGCGGGTCGGGACGCTCGTGCCGTGGCTGTCGGTGCGCACCGCCGACGACGAGGTGGTCACCCCGGTCGACACGGCGGTCCTCGACGGCGCGACGAACGTGCTGGTCCAGGACGTGTGCCCGGGCGCGGTCGTGGCGCACGGGCAGCTCCCGTCGGCCCCGGCGGTCGCCGACCTGGTGCTCGGCGCACTCGGTCCGGGTCCGGTGGCCGTCGGAGCGTGCGTCAGCTCGTGATGTCCTTCGTCGCGAAGTTCGCCCAGGCCGCCCCGAACGCGACGGCGACGTAGGCGAGCTGCACGCCTGCCCCCTCGCGGACGGCGGACCAGGCGATCGGGTCGCGGTAGAGGTCGATCCAGGCCAGCCAGTGGGTGGTGGGCAGGTAGCGCTCGATCGCGTCGGCGGCCTCCAGCGGGAGCAGCGCCGCGCTCGTCACCACGACGGCGAGGACGCCGAGCGCGGCGGCCAGCGGGGAGTCGGTGAGCGTCGAGAAGAACAGCCCGATCGCGCCGATCGCGAGCATGCACAGCGCGAGGTACCCGACGGTGAACAGCGTGCGCTCGGCGAGCTGCGCGGGGGTCAGGACCGTGCCCGACAGCGACGTCACCGCACCGCCGCCGCCCGCCGCCGCGTCGGGGCCGAACCCGAACGCCGCCACCCCGACGACGTACGCCGTGACCGTCACGAACAGCACCGCGAGCAGCACGAACGCCGCCGTCGACACGAGCTTCGCGAGCAGCAGCCGCAGCCTCCCGACGGGGCGGACCAGCAGGTAGCGCAGCATGCCGGCACCCGCCTCGCCCGCCACCGCGTCGCCGGAGACCACCGCGACCGTGATCGGCAGGAACACCGGCAGCACGATCGCGAGCGCGGCCGCGGGGAACAGCTGCCCGTTGCTCACGACGGCCGACAGGAACGCCCCGCCCTGACCCGGCGCGGGCGCGATGCCGGTGCCTGCGAGCAGCGCCGCGATCAGGGCGGGCAGCGCGCAGAGCAGCCCCCAGCACAGCCACACCCGCCTGCGGCGCAGCATCAGCCGCAGCTCGACGCCGATCACCGGTGACTCCCGATCCGGTCGGACCCGGAGCCGGTCAGCTCCAGCACCACCTGCTCCAGGCTGCGCCGCTGCTCCGACAGCCCGGCCACGGCCACCCCGGCCGCGACGAGCCGGGCGTTGACCGCGGCCGGGTCGGCGTCGCGGACGGTGAGCACGTCGCCGCTGCGCGCGGTGACCGCGTCACCGAGCACGCCGGCCGCGCGGGCCGGGTCGGGCGTGCGCACCGTGACCAGCCCGGTGGGCGTCCGCAGCGCGTCGAGGTCCTCGGCGAGCACCAGCCGCCCGGCGTCCATCACCCCGACCCGCGTGCACAGCGCCTCGACCTCGCTGAGCAGGTGGCTCGACAGCACCACCGTCGTCCCGCCCTCGTTCAGCGCCGTGAGCAGGGTGCGCATCTCGCCGATGCCGCGGGGGTCGAGGCCGTTGGTGGGCTCGTCGAGCAGCAGGAGCGCGGGCGCGCGCAGCAGGGCGGCGGCGATGCCGAGCCGCTGGCGCATGCCCAGGGAGTAGGCGCGGACGGGGCGGCGGTCGACGCCGCCCAGGCCGACGCGCTCCAGGGCGTCGTCGACGCGGGCCCGGCGGTCGCGGCGCCGCCCCCCGGGACCGGCGGCGTCGAGCAGGCGGAGGTTGGCCCGGCCCGACAGGTGCGCCCAGGACGCCGGGTTCTCCACCAGGGCGCCGACGCGCGGCAGGACCGTGGCGGCGTGCCGCGGCATCGCGGAGCCGAGCAGCTCGACCGACCCCGCGGTGGGGTGCACGAGCCCGAGCAGCATCCGCACGAGCGTCGTCTTGCCGGAGCCGTTGGGGCCGAGCAGGCCGAACCGGACGCCGGTCGGGACGTGCAGGTCCACCCCGTCGACGGCGGTGACGCGGCCGTAGCGCTTGGTCAGGCCGGTGGTGCGGATCGCGAGGTCGCCCTCGCGCCGCCCGGTGGTGCGGGGCGAGGAGTCGGTGAGGGTCACGGCTGGTGCACGGTCAGGTCCGCCTCCGGTCGGGGAGCTCGAGCAGGGCCTGCTCGAGCTGGTCGGCGGCGACGGTGCCGACGAGCAGTGTCCCGCGCCGGCCGCGGGCCAGCACGGCGAGCGTGAGCAGCGGGGTGGCGAGGACGACCGCCCGCCCGCGTCCGGCGGCGACGCCCGCGCCACCGGCCAGCGCCGCCCCGTCGACGGCGCGGTCGGCGATCTCGCGGCTGACCGGGAACAGCGCGAACCCGGCGGGCCCGGTGCCGTAGAGGCCGACGCCGGGCAGCTCGGAGCCCGGCGTGGCGGTGAGCGGCACGAGGGCGCGCCCGGCGAGGGCCGCCGGCGGGTCCGGGGCGTCGAGCTGGCGCAGCGCGCCCGCGATCTGCCCGGCGTCGGCGCGCACGAACCCGGCGCCGGGCGGCACCTCGGGGAGCAGGTCGGCGTCGTCGGGCGTGCGGTCGTCCACCTCGGTGAACGCGGTGGCCAGCAGCGGCTCGTCGGGCGCCGAGCGCGGCGCGACCTCGACCCGCAGCGGCAGGCCCGTCGCGTCGTCGGCCCAGACGTCGATCCGCCCGATCGTCGTGGCCGGGTCGGTCGGCACGAGCCGCAGCCCGGCGGCGGTGCGCCCGGCGACGCGACGCGCGGCGATCGGCTGCACCGGGTCGCCGGGCGCGAGGCGCAGCAGGCGCCGGGCCAGCTCCGGCGGCAGCAGGTCGGCGGCGCGGGGCAGGCGCAGCGGTGCGGCGCCGGTGATCACGGTGAGCTGGTCGGCGTCGGAGTCCCAGCCGTACTCGCGGCCGTCGAGGCGGTAGGTGCCGCGCTCGCCCACCGGCGTCAGCTCGTCGACGCGGAACCGCTCCGGCGACGCCACGAACGCCCGGATCCGGGTCGTGCCGGTGAGCAGGGCGACGGCCGACTCCAGCTGGGGCAGCGGCGGCAGCCCGAGCCGCGCGGTGCTCTCCGCGACGCCGACGTAGGGCCCGGTCGCGGCGAGCACGCGCTCGCGCAGGGCGTCGGCGGGCAGGTCGGAGACGGGGCCGGCCGGGCGCGGCAGCGCGTCGACGCCCACCAGGGCGAGCGCCCCGGCGCCGACCAGCAGCCAGCGCCGGGAGAAGCGGGGGGCGGCCACGTGGTCCCACGATGCCACCGCGGGCGTGAGGACCGCGTGGCCTCCGGGTCAGGTCGCGCCGGTCGGGACGAGCCCCGAGACGCCCGCCTCGTCCGGGACGACGTGCCGGACGTCGGCGAGACCGGCGAACGCGGCGTCGGCGGACACCACCGTCGTGGCACCCGCCGCGACGGCCGAGGCGGCGAGTGCCGCGTCGAAGGACCCGAGACGGGGATGCCGGCGGAAGAGGCGCAGTCCGGCTCGGAACGCGTCCTCGTCGACGGTGATCAGCGGTGCGAGGAGATCGGAGAACGCCTCGGCCAGGTCGGCGGCGTCGTCCCGGTCGCGGCGCCGGGCGCGGACGTGCGCGAACTCCTGGAGGACCTCGGGAGTGGTCGTCGCGACGACCATCCCGCTCGCGACCGCGTCGAGCAGCCGGGCGCACGGCTCGCGGAAGCGGTGCTCGGTGCCGACGGAGTACACGAGCACGGTGGTGTCGAGCACGATCACGCGTGCCGGCCCCGGAGCTCGTCGAGCTCGGCGCGGAGGTCCTCGGGCGGCCCGACGTCCATCGGTACGGCCTCCCGGACCCGGCGCATCGCCGCGGTGCGCCGCGCCGGCACCGACGGCAGTCCACGGTCGATGGCATCGCGCACGACGGCGGCGACGGACACCCCGCGCGCCTTCGCGAGCGAGGAGATGCGCTGGTAGCGCTCCTCGTCGAGGAGGATCTGCAGACGGTGGTCCAACATGCACCTACATTAGCATGTGCAGGTAGGCGGTGCCGCGGGGTGAGAGGCGGTAGCCGACCTCCAGGCTCTCGGTGAGGCCCAGCTCCTTGAGCTTGCGGACGTCGCGCTTGAACGGCGCGGTCTCGCGGCCGAGCCGCGCGGCGAGGTCGGGCGCGCGCACGCCCGGGTGGTCGGCGATCAGGCGCAGGACGGCGCCGGTCCAGGGCGCGGTGCGGTCCATCCGGGCCAGTCGGGCGTCGAGGGCGGTGCGGTCGTCGTCGGAGAGGACGGCGGACTCGCGCAGCGCGATGCGCGGGTCGGGCCCCGCCGGGCGCAGCGTGACGCGGAACAGCGCGCCGTCGCGGCGGGCGTTCGCGGCGCGCAGGGCGTCGAGGGAGTCGTGGCCGGAGCGGCGGGCGTCCTCGGCCGTGAGATCGGACTCCTCCACCACGTCCACGGCGACGACCTCCAGCAGCCCGACGGCCGTGCGCAGGCGCGTCCCGGCGCGGACGCGGGCGTGTGACCAGCGGCGGAAGGCCATGTCGACGCTGCCCGCCGCGATGGCGTCGAGCACCGGTCGACGGATGAGCACGGGGTCCATCCCACATCTAGACTGGTGGCGACGCCAGTACCCCGGGGAGGTGCCGCATGAACGCCGACGAGCGGCGGTTCGCCGTGCTCCGCGCCATCGTCGCCGACTACGTCTCCACGCAGGAGCCGGTCGGTTCGAAGATGATCGTGGAGCGCCACAACCTGGGTGTCTCCAGTGCCACGGTGCGCAACGACATGGCCGTGCTGGAGGAGGACGGGCTCATCGCCCAGCCCCACACCAGCGCGGGCCGGGTGCCCACCGACAAGGGCTACCGGATGTTCGTCGACCGGTTGACGCAGGTCAAGCCGCTGAGCGCGGCCGAGCGCCGGGCCGTCACCGCGTTCCTCGACGGCGCCGTCGACCTCGACGACGTCATGCGCCGCAGCGTCCGGCTGCTCGCGCAGCTCACCCGTCAGGTGGCCGTCGTGCAGTACCCGACGCTGACGCGCTCGACGGTGCGCCACTGCGAGGTCGTCGCCCTCACCCCGGCCCGGCTGATGCTGGTGCTGATCACCGACTCCGGCCGCGTCGACCAGCGGGTCGTCGACCTGGGCCAGGTCCTCACCGACGACGACGTGGCGCAGATCCGCACGCTGCTCGGAGCGTCGCTGACCGGGCGCCCGCTGGCCGCGGCGTCCGTCGCCGTCGCCGACCTCCCCGGCACCGCGCCCGCGGAGCTCCGCGACGTCGTCACCACGGTCGCCACCGTGCTGATCGAGACGCTCGTCGAGCACCCCGAGGAGCGGCTGGTGCTGGGCGGCACCGGCAACCTCACCCGCAACGTCGCCGACTTCCCCGGCTCCCTGCGCACCGTGCTGGAGGCGCTGGAGGAGCAGGTCGTCGTGCTCAAGCTGCTGGCCGCGGCGCAGGACCCGGGCACCGTCACCGTCCGGATCGGCGAGGAGAACGAGGCCGAGGAGATGCGCGACACGTCCGTGCTGTCGATCGGCTACGGCACGGGCACGGTGCTGGGTGGGATGGGCGTCGTCGGCCCCACGCGGATGGACTACCCGGGCAGCATCGCGGCGGTGCATGCCGTCGCCCGGTACGTGGGTGAGATCCTGGCGGGACGCTAGTACCGCTTTCCACACGCACGACTATCGAGAAGGACCATGGGGAACACGCACGTGGCACGGGACTACTACGGGATTCTGGGTGTCTCGAGCGACGCCGGAGCAGACGAGATCAAGCGCGCCTACCGCAAGCTAGCCCGCGAGCTGCACCCCGACGTCAACCCCGACCCGGGGGCGCAGGAGCGCTTCGCGGAGGTCGGTGCGGCGTACGAGGTGCTGTCCGACCCCGAGAAGCGGCGCATCGTCGACCTCGGTGGCGACCCGCTGGGCAACGGCGGCGGCGGGGGAGGGGGCGCCGGCGACTTCGGTGCCTTCGGCTTCGGCGACATCATGGACGCGTTCTTCGGCGGCCAGGGCGGCGGCCGCGGGCGCGGCCCGCGCAGCCGCGTGCAGCCCGGTGCCGACGCGCTGATCCGGATGCAGCTGACGCTCGAGGAGTGCGCCGTCGGCGTCACGCGCGACCTGGCCGTGGACACCGCGGTGCTGTGCACCGAGTGCACCGGCTCGGGCTGCGCGCCCGGCAGCGCGCCCACGATGTGCGACATCTGCGCCGGCCGCGGCGAGGTCCAGAGCGTGCAGCGCTCCTTCCTCGGCCAGGTCGTCACCTCGCGGGTGTGCCCCAACTGCCGCGGCTTCGGCGAGGTCATCCCCGACCCCTGCCACCAGTGCGGGGGCGACGGGCGGGTGCGCTCGCGGCGCACCGTCGGCGTCCGCATCCCCGCGGGCGTGGCCGACGGCATGCGCGTGCGGCTGGCCGGGCAGGGCGAGGTCGGCTCGGGCGGCGGCCCGGCGGGCGACCTGTACGTCGAGGTCGAGGAGGAGCCGCACGAGCTCTTCACCCGCGACGGCGCCGACCTGCACTGCACCGTCAAGCTGCCGATGACCGCGGCCGCGCTGGGCACGAACCTGCCGCTGCCCACCCTCGACGGCACGCACGAGATCACCATCGAGCCCGGCACGCAGACCGGCGCCGTGCGCACGCTGCGCGGCCAGGGCATGCCGCGGCTGCGCTCCACCGGCCGCGTCGACGGCCACGGCGACCTGATGGTGCACGTCGAGGTCGTCACGCCCACCAAGCTCGACCGCGAGCAGACCGAGCTGCTGCGCCGCCTCGCCGCGCTGCGCGAGGAGGAGCAGCCCGGGGTCGGGTCGGGGCGCAACGGCCACGGCCTGTTCGGGCGGCTGCGCGACTCGTTCGGCCGCTGACGGGCGTGGGCACCGCCCCGCTGTTCCTCGTCGACGCCCTGCCCGCCGGCCCGGACGCCGTGCTCGACGGCGCCGAGGGCCGGCACGCCGCGACCGTCCGCCGGATCCGGGCGGGCGAGGTCGTGCAGCTGGGCGACGGGGTCGGCGGCACGGCGCTCGCCGTCGTCGGGTCGGTCGGGCGCGACCGCGTCGACCTGCGCATCACCGACCGCGCCGCCGTCGCGCCGCCCGCCCCGCGGGTGCTGCTCGCGCAGGCCCTGGTCAAGGGCGACCGCGGCGAGCTGGCCGTCGAGCTCGCCACCGAGGCGGGCGTCGACGGGGTGCTGCCCTGGCGCGCGGCCCGCTGCGTCGCGCGGTGGGAGGACGGCCCGCGCGGGGACAAGGCGCTGGCGCGATGGCGCAGCACCGCGCGGGAGGCGGGGAAGCAGGCGCGGCGGCCGTGGCTGCCCGTCGTCGAGGAACCGGTGACGACGGCCGCGCTCGCCCGCCGGGTCGGGTCGGTCGCCGGGGCGCTCGTGCTGCACGAGTCGGCCACCGCGCCGCTGGCGTCGGTCGCGCTCCCGGCCGACGGCGACCTGCTCCTCGTCGTCGGTCCCGAGGGGGGCGTCACCGACGAGGAGCTGGACGTGCTCGTGGCCGCCGGCGCGCAGCCGGTGCGGCTCGGCGCGGAGGTCCTGCGGGCCTCCACCGCGGCCGCCGTCGCACTCGGGGCGCTCGGTGTGCTGACCGGGCGGTGGAACCCTCTCCACACGGGCTGACCCGGATGGTGGACGCACCGGCGCCACGCGGTGTTCCCGGTGGTGGGGCTGGGTGTGGCGGGGTCCGTGGGTCTATCGTTCGCGCGTCCCGGCCGCAGCGCGAGGCCGGACCGCAGACGCGGGTGCTCGCACCCGTGGGCCGCCGGGGAGTCCCCCCTCGTCCGGCGGAGCCGCGCCGCGGTGGGCGTCCCCCCACGTCCACCGCGGCGCGGCGACCAGGGCGCGTGAACTCGCCGCTCCCGGCCCGCGAACGCCTGCCATGATCGGACGCGTGTCCCGCCGCAGCGTGCTCTCCCGCCTCGCGCTCGCCCTGCCCGCCGGCCTGCTCGCCGCGTGCTCCACCGGGCCCCGCCCGGCCGAGGGCACCGCCGAGCCCGTGCGCCTGGACTACGGGCCGGACGCGAGCCAGTTCGGCGAGCTGACGCTGCCCGCCGGCGACGGGCCTGTGCCCGTCGTGGTGGTCGTGCACGGCGGGTTCTGGCGGAGCTCCTACGGCCTGGAGCTGGGCCGCCCGCTGGCCGTCGACCTCGCGAACAGCGGGGTGGCGGCGTGGAACGTCGAGTACCGGCGGGTCGGAAACGGGGGCGGCTGGACGGCCACCTTCGACGACGTCGCCGCCGCGGTCGACCGGCTGGCCGACGCCGCCGCGTCCGAGATGGGCGCCCGGCTCGACCTCGACCGCGTCGTCGCCGTCGGGCACTCCGCGGGCGGGCACCTCGTGGCCTGGCTCGCCGCCCGCCCCGGCCTCCCCGCGGGCGCGCCCGGTGCGGGCCCGCGGGTGCGCCTGCGCGGGGCCGTCAGCCAGGCCGGGGTGCTCGACCTCGTCGACGCCGCCGAGCGGGCCGTCGGGGCGTCGGCGGTGCCGGACCTGATGGGCGGGTCGCCCGCGGAGCTCCCCGACCGCTACGCCGTCGGGTCGCCGGTGGCGCGCGTGCCGATCGGGGTGCCGGTCGTGTGCGTGCACGGCACGGCCGACGCGAACGTGCCGATCCGCCAGAGCGAGCGGTTCACGGCGGCCTCGGGCGACGAGCTCGTGACGCTGCCCGGCGTCGACCACTTCGCGGTGATCGACCCCTCGACCGACGCGTGGCGGGCCTGCCGGGACGCGGCGGTGCGCCTGCTGGGCTGACGCCCCCGTGAGTGGATACGAGTGCTGGGGCACTCGTATCCACTCACGGGTGCTCGTGAGCGGCGATCGTGGCTCTGGCCGTGGTTGCCACTCACGGGTGCTCGTGGGCGCTCTACGGTGGCCCGATGCTGCTCACCGCCGAGTCGTCGACGCTGCTGCTGGTGGACCTGCAGGAGCGCCTCATGCCCGTCATCCACGACGGGCCGTCCGTCGTGGCCAACGCCCGGCGCCTCGCCGAGGGGGCGGGCCTGCTCGACGTTCCGGTCTGCGCCACCGAGCAGAACCCGGCGGGGCTCGGCCCCACGGTGCCCGAGGTCGCGGCGTTCCCCCAGCTGGTGATGGCCAAGACGTCGTTCGGGGCGGTCGCCGAGGCCGGGTTCGCGACGCTCCTGCCGCCGGGCACCGAGGAGGTCGTCGTGGCCGGGTGCGAGGCGCACGTCTGCGTGCTGCAGACCGTGCTGGGCCTGCTCGCGAAGCGGCACCGGGTGCTGCTGGTGGCCGACGCGGTGGGGTCGCGCGACCCCCGCAACCGCGACCTCGCGATCGACCGCATGCAGCGCCACGGCGCCGAGGTGGTCAGCACCGAGATGGTGCTGTTCGAGTGGCTGCGCGACTCGCACCACCCGCGGTTCCGGGAGGTGCACAAGCTGATCAGGTGAGGGGCGGCAGCGGCTTCCGGTGCAGCCAGGCGTCGAACAGGCCGGACGGGTCCGTGCCCGCGTGCTCCCCGGCCAGCGCGACGAACTGCTCCGTGGTCACCGAGCCGTGCCGGTGCCGCACGGCCCAGTCGCGCAGCAGCGCGAAGAACACCGGGTCGCCGACGCGCCCGCGCAGGGCGTGCAGGGTGAGCGCGCCGCGCTTGTAGACGCGCTCGTCGAACAGGCCGCCGACGCCGGGATCGGCCAGCACCAGGTCCGGGCGCCGGGGCGCGATCGCGGCGTGCCACTCGGCGGCGTGCGCGGCCGCGGACCGCCCGCCCGACGCCTCCGACCACAGCCACTCCGCGTACGTCGCGAAGCCCTCGTTGAGCCAGATGTGGCGCCAGCCCGCGATCGTGAGGCTGTTGCCGAACCACTGGTGCGCGAGCTCGTGGAGCACCAGCCGCTCGTGGGTGCGGCGGCCGTCGACGTGGTTGGCGCCGAACACCGACATGCCCTGCGCCTCGATCGGCACGTCGAGGTCGTCGTCGGCGACGACGACCTGGTGCTCGGCGAAGGGGTACGGGCCGAACCAGCCGGTGAGCGTCCGCATCATCGCGGCGTGGCGGCCCAGGTCGCGGGCGGCGGCGCGGCGCAGCCGGGGCGGCACGAACGCCGTCTGCCCCGGCCCGAGCGGCAGCTCCTCGTAGCGCCCGATCTGGACGCCGGCGAGGTAGGTCGCGGTCGGCTCGGGCCGCTCGAACACCCAGGTCCGGGTGCCCGCGGAGCGCCGCCGCCCGGTCAGCACGCCCGTGGCGCGCACCGTGTAGGGCGCCTCGGCGGTGACCGTCATCCGGTACGCGGCCTTGTCGCCGACGTGGTCGTTGCACGGGAACCACGACGGCGCCCCGACGGGCTGGCTCGCGACCAGCGCGCCGTCGGTCAGCTCGTCCCAGCCGATGTCGCCCCAGCGCCCGCGCACCGGCCGCGGGTTGCCGCCGTAGCGGACCTCCACGACGAACTGCCCGCTCACCGGACGCGCCGGGGTGACGCGGAGCTTCCCGCCGCGGTGGGTGAACCGGGCGACCCGGCCGTCGACGGCGACCCGGCGGACCGTCAGCCCGGCGAGGTCCAGGGCGAAGCGGGGCAGCGGCGCGTCGCACTCCGCGGTGAGGACGGCGCGGGCGGCGAGCCGGTTGGCGCCGACGCGGTAGTCGAGCTCCAGGTCGTAGTGCCGCACGCGCAGGTCGGTGGTGCCGTGCCCGGGGAGGTAGGGATCGGCGCCCACCTCAGGACCCGTCACCTCAGGACCACGACGTGATCGGGTTGCCCCGCCACCGCGTGCCCGCGGGCACCTCGTCGCCGCGGGTGACGAGCGAGCCGGGGCCGACCGTCGTGCCGGCGCCGATGCCCGCGCCGGGCAGCACGATGCCGTGCGGGCCGAGGGTGGCGCCGTCCGCGAGCCGGACCGGGGACATGCTCATGATCCGATCATGGAACAGGTGGGTCTGCACGACGCACCCGCGGTTGACGGTGGCGCCGTCCCCGATCGCGACGAGGTCGGACTCCGGCAGCCAGTACGTCTCGACCCACGCCCCGCGCCCGATCGACGCCCCCATCGCGCGCAGCCACGCCGACAGCACCGGCGTCCCGGTGGCCGGGCCGACCAGCCACGGCACGGCCAGGACCTCGACGAACGTGTCGGCGAGCTCGTCGCGCCACACGAACGCGCTCCACAGCGGGTGCTCGACGGCGCGGAACCGGCCGACCAGCACCCACTTCGCCAGCACGGCGGTCGACGCGGCCAGCACGCCCGCGACCAGCACGAACGGCCCGGCCAGCGCCGCCGCCACGAGGACGCCCGCGGCCTGCCAGACGGCCAGCACGGCGGTCAGGACGAGGACGGCGAGCGTCGCGGACAGCACGACCGGCACCACCCGGCACAACTCGACGAGCGCCCGGGCCAGCCGCAGCCGCCGCGGCGGGTGGAACGTGCGGGCGGTGTCGGCGTCGCCCGCGGAGCGCTGCAGCGGCATCGGCGGCAGGCCCAGGTAGGACGAGCCCTTCTTGGCCTTGCGCGGCGTCGCCGACAGCACGCCGACCAGCCCGCGGTTGGGCACCGAGCGCCCCGGCGCCGTCATCCCGGAGTTGCCCAGGAACGCCTGCTTGCCGATCCGGCTCGGCGCCACGTGCAGCCACCCGCCGCGCAGCTCGTAGGTGCCGACGAGGGTGTCGTCGGCGAGGAACGCGCCGTCCGCGACGGTCGTCATGCGGGGCAGCGCGACGACCGTCGAGATCTCGACGTCGCGCCCGACCGTCGCGCCGAGCGCGCGCAGCCAGTGCGGCGTCAGCGAGCTCGCGTAGAGGGGGAACAGGCCGGTGCGGGCCATGCCCATCAGCCGCTCGGTGGTCCAGACCTGCCAGCCGGTGCGCCCGTGGACGGGGTGGTAGCCCGCCGCCATGCCGACGCCGAGCAGCCGCACGGCCACCAGCACGAGCAGGGCGTACGTGACGAGGTGGGCCAGCGTGGCGACGGGGACGGCCAGCAGCGACCCGGTGCCGACGACGAGCGCGAGCCCGGGCAGCGCGGCCACGGCGGGCAGCAGCCCGAGCGCGGCCGAGGTCAGGGCGTAGACCGCGACCCAGGCGCGCGACCGCGGGGCCGGGTCGGCGGGCCACTCCAGCCGCGAGCGGCCGGTGCGGGCGGCGGGGGAGCCGGCGACGCGCTGCCCGGCGGGCACCGCGCCCTCCACCGTCGACCCGGCGACGAACTCGGCGCCCTTCCCGATCCGGGTGCCCGGCAGCAGCGTGCTGCGCGCGCCGACGCGGGCGCCGGCGCCGATCCGGATGCGCCCGACGTGCACGAGGTCGCCGTCGACCCAGTGCCCGGACAGGTCCACCTCGGGCTCCACCGACGCGCCGCGGCCCACCTTGAGCAGGCCGGTGACGGGCGGCGGGGCGTGCAGGTGGACGTCGGCGCCGACCCGCGCGCCCAGCAGCCGGGCGTAGCGCAGCGTCCAGGACGCCCCGGCCACACCGGTGACGCCGGAGCGCTCGGCGAGCCGCTCCGCCGCCCAGATCCGCAGGTGCACCGACCCGGCGCGCGGGTAGGTGCCCGGCCCGACCCCGCGCAGCAGCAGCCGGGCGCCGCCCGCCGCCACCGCGACGCGCCCGGCCGGGCTGAACAGCGCGACCCAGGCCAGGGCGAGCGCCCACCACGGCACAACGATGCCGGGCCCGGTGCCGACGAGCGCGGCGACGGTCGACACCGCGCCCGCGACGGCCGTCCAGCGCAGCCCGACCAGCAGCAGCACCGGCAGCGACAGCAGCGCCTGCAGGAACCCGGTGCGCGCGGGCACCGGGGCGACCTCGCGGACCGTGGCCTCCCCGCCGCGCAGCGCGTCGACGTGGGCGGCGAGCGCGCCCAGGCGCGGGTGGCGGTAGAGGTCGTCGACGGCCACCTGCGGGTGCCGCGTCCGGATCCGCGCGACGAGCTGGGCCGCGGTGAGGCTGCCCCCGCCCAGGGAGAAGAAGTCGGCCGACGGCCCGGACACGCCCGCGCCGAGGATCTCCGCGAAGCCCTCCGCGAGCCAGGCCTCGGTCGGCGTCAGCCCGGCGGCGGAGGCGGTGGCCAGCGGCCAGGGCAGCGCATCGCGGTCGACCTTGCCCGAGGTGCGGGTCGGCAGCTCGTCGACGACGGCGAGCAGCGGCACCAGCGCGGCCGGTAGGCGCTCGCGCAGGGCGGCCGCCGCGGCGTCGTGGTCGAGGTCGGCCGCCGCCACGTACCCGACGAGGACCTGGTTGCCCGCCGTCGTGCGCCGGACCGCCGCCGCGGCCCCGCGGACGCCGGGCAGCGCGGCCAGCGCGGCGTCGACCTCGCCGAGCTCGATGCGCCGCCCGCCCAGCTTGACCTGCTCGTCGGCGCGGCCCAGGAACACCAGGCCCTCGGGCTCGGCGCGCACGACGTCGCCGCTGCGGTAGGCGCGGTCCCAGCCCAACGCGGGGGCGGGCGCGAACTTCTCGGCGTCCTTGGCCGCGTCGAGGTAGCGGGCCAGCCCGACGCCGCCGATCACGAGCTCGCCGGTGCCGCCCATCGCGACCGGCTCGCCCGCCGCGTCGACGACGGCGAGCTCCCAGCCGTCCAGGGGCAGCCCGATCCGCACGGGGGCGTCGGCGTGCAGCGGCGCCGCGCAGGCGACGACGGTGGCCTCGGTGGGGCCGTAGGTGTTCCAGACCTCGCGCCCCTCGACGGCGACGCGCGCGGCCAGCTCCGGCGGGCAGGCCTCGCCGCCGAAGATCAGCAGCCGGACCTCCTCCAGCGCGTCGGCGGGCCACAGCGCGGCGAGCGTCGGCACGGTGGAGACGACGGTGATGCGCTGGGCGCGCAGCCACGGCCCGAGGTCGACGCCGGTGCGCACCAGCGCGCGCGGCGCCGGCACCAGGCAGGCGCCGTGGCGCCAGGCCAGCCACATCTCCTCGCAGGAGGCGTCGAAGGCGACCGAGAGCCCGGCCAGGACGCGGTCCCCGGGGCCGATCGGCTCGTCGCCGTGCTCCTCGCCGCCCAGGAACAGCCGCGCCTCGGCGTCGACGAAGGCGGCCGCGGACCGGTGGGTGACCGCGACGCCCTTCGGCGTGCCGGTGGAGCCGGAGGTGAAGATGATCCAGGCGTCGTCGTCGGGCCCCGGGCGTCCGGGACGGCCGTTGGGCGCGCCGACGACGTCGAGGCCCGCGTCGGTCAGCACCGCGCAGACCGCGGCCTCGCCGAACACGAGCGCGGCGCGCTCCTCGGGGTCGTCGGCGTCGACCGGCACGTACGCGGCGCCCGCCGCGAGCACGCCGAGGACGGCGACGTAGAGCCCGGCGGTGCCCGACGAGCGGCGGACGCCGACGCGGTCGCCCACGCCGATCCCGGCCGCGACCAGCTCCGCGCGCAGCGCGTCGACCTCCTGGGCCAGGCCGCGGTAGGTCAGCAGCGTCCCGGCGGCGTCGACGGCGGGCTCGTGCGGGACGAGTTCGGCCGTGGCCGCGAGGACGTCGAGGAGGGTGCGCCCGGGGGGCGTCGGACCCGCCGTGAAGCGGGCAGGGACGAGTGCGGGCGCGAGCGCGAGGGTCACGGTGCCTTCCGGGGCGGGGGGCTGCGGAGCAGGCGGCGGGGGCACGCGGGGCGCAGCGGTCGGCGGACACGTTAACGGGAGATGACGCCGCGCGGGCGGGGACGTGCGGGAGTTCACGCCGGGCAAACACCGGGCGGTGGGAGGGGGGATGGCGGTAGCATCGACGCCGTCACACCGACTCGTGCCAGACGGCCCGGACGCAGAGAGCAGGCGGCGCAGCCCTTGACCCATCCCGACCCGGATTCGGTCCAGCCGGTCCAGTCCGTCCAGTCCCGCATGGCCGTTCCGGACGCCGCACTGCTCGCCCTCCTGGGGCGCCGCGACGAGACGCTGCGCATGGCCGAGGAGATGCTCGACGCCGACGTGCACGTCCGCGGCAACGAGCTCACCCTCTCCGGCGCCCCGGCCGACGTCGCGTTCGCCGAGCGCGTCTTCACCGAGCTGATCACGCTGGCCGAGCGCGGCCAGCAGGTCGCCCCCGACGCCGTGCGCCGCACCGTCGAGATGCTCGGTGCCGGCGAGGAGACGCTGGGGGAGTCGCCCGCCGAGGTGCTCTCGCTCGACATCCTGTCCCGCCGCGGCAAGACGATCCGCCCGAAGACGCTCAACCAGAAGCGCTACGTCGACGCCATCGACGCGCACACGATCGTCTTCGGCATCGGCCCCGCGGGCACGGGCAAGACCTACCTCGCCATGGCCAAGGCCGTGCAGGCGCTGCAGGCCAAGATGGTCAACCGCATCATCCTCACGCGCCCGGCCGTCGAGGCGGGGGAGCGGCTGGGGTACCTGCCCGGCACGCTGTTCGAGAAGATCGACCCGTACCTGCGCCCGCTCTACGACGCGCTGCACGACATGATCGACCCGGAGTCCATCCCGAAGCTGATGGCCGCCGGCACGATCGAGGTGGCGCCGCTGGCCTACATGCGCGGCCGCACGCTCAACGACGCCTTCATCATCCTCGACGAGGCCCAGAACACCACGCCCGAGCAGATGAAGATGTTCCTGACGCGGCTGGGCTTCGGCTCGAAGATCGTCGTCACCGGCGACGTCACGCAGGTCGACCTGCCCGGTGGCGGCACCCGTTCGGGCCTGCACGTGGTGCGCGACATCCTCGACGGCGTCGACGACGTGCACTTCTCCGCGCTGTCGAGCCAGGACGTCGTGCGTCACCGGCTGGTGGCCGACATCGTCGACGCGTACTCCCGCTGGGACGCCGAGACCGCCCGCCCCGACCTGCGCTCGGCGGCGCCGCGCAACGGCCCGCCGCAGGACCGCCGGGCCCGCCGGCGCTGACCCCGCACCCCGATCGGCTCATCAAGCCGATCGGGGTCGGCGTGTGGCCGCGGCGGCGCGTCCGTCCGGGGTGAGGATGGCGCGGTGAGGTCCTCCCGCCGCGTCGCGTCCGCCGTCGTCCTGGCGGCGGCGCTGCTGCTCCCGGTGGCCGGTCCGGCCGCGGCCGACCCCGTCGTCTCGCCGCTGGCGCCCGCGCTGAACCCCTACTTCGCGCAGGAGCTCACCTGGGGCGCGTGCACGGACCTCGCGCGCACCGCCGCCGACCGCGAGGCCTACGCGAACCCGCAGTACGACTGCGCGTTCCTCGAGGTGCCGCTCGACTACGGCGACCCGGCGGCGTCCACCGCCCGCATCGCGATGCTGCGGCAGAGGGCCCTCGACCCGGCCGCGCGGATCGGATCGCTGTTCGTCGACCCCGGGGGCCCCGGTGGCTCCGGCGTGAGCTTCCTGCCCGCACTGGCCGGGCTGCTCGGCGACGGGGAGGTCGCGCGCCGGTTCGACCTCATCGGCTTCGACCCGCGCGGCGTCGGCGTCAGCGAGCCGTCGATCGACTGCTCCACGACCGAGGAGGTCGACGCCGAGCGCGCCGACCTCGACCTCGACACCTCGCCCGAGGGCGTCGCGCAGACCGAGGCCGAGTTCCGGGAGTTCGCGGACCGCTGCGCCGAGCGCGTCGGGCTCGACGTCCTGGAGAACGTCGGCACCCGTGACGTGGCCCGCGACCTGCAGATCGCGCACGAGGTCGTCGGCGACCCGCAGCTGACCTACCTCGGCTACTCCTACGGCACGTCGATCGGGACCGAGTTCGCCGAGCAGTTCCCGACGGAGGTGCGCGCGCTCGTCCTCGACGGCGCGGTCGACCCCTCGCTCGACCCGGTCGCGTCGCGCACCACCCAGGCCCGCGGCTTCCAGCGCGCGTTCGACGGCTTCGCCGCGTACTGCGCCGCGCAGCCGGAGTGCCCGCTGGGCACCGACGCGGCCGGGGCGTCGGCGCGGGTGCAGGAGCTGCTCACGCCGCTGGTCGACGCGCCCGTCCCGACGTCGGACGCCGGGCGCGAGCTGGGCTACGCCGACGCCGTCACGGGGATGGTCCAGGCGCTCTACGCCGACTCGCTGTGGCCGCCGCTGCTCGACGGCCTGCGCCAGGTCGCCCGCGGCGACGGCACGAACCTGCTGATCCTCTCCGACATCTACTACGACCGGGCCCCGGACGGCTCCTACGGCAACCTGCTGGAGGCGTTCCCGGTGATCAGCTGCATGGACGGGGACCGGCTCACCGACCGCGCGGTCGCCCGCGAGGTCAACGAGGCGAACCTGGCGCTCGCGCCGTTCCTCGACGCCGGGTACGGCGCGTCGGACGTGCTGGAGCTGTGCTCGTTCTGGCCGGTGCCGCCGACGAGCGACCCTGGCCCCGTCGACGCGCCCGGCCTGCCGCCGGTGCTGGTGGCCTCGTCCACCGGGGACCCCGCCACGCCCTACGAGGACGGCGTGTCGCTGGCGCGCCAGCTCTCGGCCCGGCTGCTCTCGGTCGACAACGACGGCCACACCGTCGTGCTGCAGGGGGTCAACGCCTGCGCCGACGAGGTGACCACCCGCTACCTCGTCGATCTCGTCCTGCCGCCCGCCGACATGACCTGCGCGCGGCCGCCCGCCCCCGCCTCCTGACCCGGCGCCCGACCCGGCACCGGGGCGCTCAGGCCGGCAGGTACCGGTCGAGCATCGCGTTGCGCAGCTTGCCCGTCGGGTCGGTGCCCCGGGCCAGGTCGGCGAACTCCGGCAGGTGCTTCCACAGCTCGCGCACCCGCTGCGGCGGGGTCGTGAAGACCTTGCCCCAGTGCGGGCGGGCGTCGAACGGGTCGAGCGCGGCCTCCACGGCGGCGACGGCCGGGGCGACGGCCGCGGCGTCGGGGACCCAGGTGAAGTGCACGGCGACGGAGTCGCGGCCCTGCGCGGCCGACAGCCACAGGTCGTCGGCGGCGACGCTGCGGACCTCCGAGACCAGCAGCACCGGCGCGATCACGCCCGCCACCGCCTCCAGCGCCCGCAGCGCCGCCGGGGCCGCCGCGCGCGGCAGCAGGTACTCCGACTGCAGCTCCTCGCCACTGCTCGGGCGGAACCCGGCGCGGAAGTGGGGCAGCCGCTCGTGCCACGGGCCGGGGCGCCCGCCCTGGTCGGTGCAGTTGCCGGTGGGCTCGCCGCGGGTCATGTGCCGGGCGCCGTCGGCGGGCCGCCCGCCCATCCAGTGGTCCTCCGGCGGCCCCTGGCCGACGCGCCGCTTGAGCCAGACCTGGTCGAACACCGGGCGCTCCCAGTAGGTGAAGGCGCTGACGCTGTAGGCGTCGGCCAGCAGCTCGCCGAGGTGGTCGAAGCCGTGGAAGGGGACGTCGAGCACCACCCACTGCGCGACGTCGAAGGCCGGCACCGTCCGCAGCGTCAGCGACGTGACGATCCCGAGCGCGCCCAGCGCCACCACCGACGACGGGCCGGACACCGTGTCGAGGGACCCGTCGGCGCGCACCACGTCGGCCGAGACGACGGCCGTGGCGAGCACGCCGTTGCCGTCGCCGGAACCGTGGGTGCCGGTGGCGCAGGCGCCCGCGACGGAGATGTGGGGCAGGGAACCGAGGTTGGGCAGCGCGCGCCCGGCGGCGTGCAGCCGGCGCGCCAGCTCGGCGTAGGGCATCCCGCCCGGCACGGTGACGAGGTCGCCGTCGAGGTCGGTCTCCGCCGGCAGGCTGTCGAGGACGACCAGGTCACCGGGGGTGTCGGCGATCGGGGAGAACGAGTGGCCGGTGCCCAGGGCGCGCACGCGGTCGGACCCCGCGACCAGCTCCTGCAGCTCCGGCACCGACCGCGGGTGGTGCACCTCACGGGCGGAGAAGACGACGTTGCCGGCCCAGTTCCGCGCGCGAGTCACCGCGGGGAACCTACCCGGACCCACCGACTACCCTGGGTCTCGTGTCCATCGAGGTCAGCAACGAGTCCGGCGTCGCGATGGACGAGTCGCTCATCGTGTCGGTGGCGCGGTTCGCCCTCGACGCCATGCGGGTGAGCCCCGCCGTCGAGCTGGCGATCACCGCGGTCACGGAGGACGCGATGAGCGAGCTGCACGAGCGGTGGATGGAGGAGCCCGGCCCGACCGACGTCATGTCGTTCCCGATGGACGAGCTGCTCGACGAGTCCCGCCGCCCCGACGCCCCCGACATCGGCCCCGCCCTGCTCGGCGACATCGTGCTGTGCCCGGAGTTCGCGAAGGGCAACGCGCGCAAGGCCGGGCACCCGCTCGCCGACGAGCTGCACCTGCTCACCGTGCACGGCGTCCTGCACCTGCTCGGCTACGACCACGGCGAACCCGAGGAGGAGCGCGAGATGTTCTCGCTCCAGGCCCGGCTGCTCGCCACCTGGCGCAGCTCGCGCGAGGAGGCCGCGGCCCGCGCGGCCCAGCGCCGCACCGACTCGGCCGTGCTCGGTGCCGCCGGCCTCGAGGACGGCTGAGCATGGACCGGAGTCGGGCGTGAACTGGAGCCTGATCGTCGCGGCCGTCGTCCTGGTGCCGCTGGCCGGGCTGTTCGCCGCCGCCGACGCGGCGCTGCTGTCGGTGTCGCGCGCCCGCGTCGACTCGCTGGTGCGGATGGGCCGGCCCGGTGCGCGGGCGCTCGCGGCCGTCGTCGACGACCGCCCCCGCCACGTCAACCTGCTGCTGCTCCTGCGCCTGGCCGCGGAGACGGCGGCCACGGTGCTGCTCACCGTCGCGCTGGTCGAGTCCTCGCTGTTCGAGGACACGGCACCGGTGTGGCCGGCCGCGCTGCTCGCCGGCGGGATCATGCTGGTCGTGTCCTACGTGCTCATCGGCGTCGGGCCGCGCACCCTGGGCCGCCAGCACCCCTACCGCCTCGCGATGCTGGTGGCCGCGCCGGTCCGCGCGCTGGCCCGGCTGCTGGGGCCGCTCACGTCGCTGCTGATCCTGGTCGGCAACGCGATCACCCCGGGGCAGGGCTTCCGGCAGGGGCCGTTCTCCTCGGAGGTCGAGCTGCGGGAGCTGGTCGACATGGCCAGCACCACCGGCGTCGTCGACGAGGACGAGCGCCAGATGATCCACTCGGTGTTCGAGCTGGGCGACACCCTGGTCCGCGAGGTCATGGTGCCCCGGCCCGACGTCGTGTGGACCGAGTACGACACCCCCGTCGAGAAGGTCCTGCGGCTGGCGCTCAAGAGCGGCTACTCGCGCATCCCGGTGCTCGGGGAGAACATCGACGACATCGTCGGCGTCGCCTACCTCAAGGACCTGGTGGCGGCGTCGCACACGGGGGAGACGACGCTGTCGTCCGTCATGCGCCCGCCCGCGTTCGTGCCCGACAGCAAGCGCGTCGACGAGCTCCTCAAGGAGATGCAGGCGCAGCGCAAGCACATGGCGATCGTCGTCGACGAGTACGGCGGCACCGCGGGCGTCGTCACGATCGAGGACATCCTCGAGGAGATCGTCGGGGAGATCGCCGACGAGTACGACGCCGAGGAGGTGCCCGACGTCCAGCCGCTGGAGAACGGGCGCCTGCGGCTGGCGGCGCGGCTGCCCGTCGACGACCTCGCCGACCTGTTCCCCGGCATCGACGCCGACGACAACGACCTGACCGAGGCGGTCGAGGCCGCCGACGTCGAGACCGTCGGCGGCCTGCTCGCCCAGCGGCTGGGGCGCGTCCCGCTCCCCGGCGCGGTGGCGGAGGTCGCCGGCCTGCGGCTGCGGGCCGAGGGCGGCAAGGACGCCCGCGGACGCATCCGCATCACCACGGTGCTGGTCGAGCAGCTCGACCGGCCCGACGACGACACGACCGCCACCCCCACCAGCTTGGAGTCCACAGGATGACCACCCCCACCTTCGACGTCGTCGTGGTCGGCGGCGGGATCGTCGGCCTCGCCACCGCGCACGCCGTCGCCCGCACCGGCCGCTCCGTCGCGGTCGTGGAGCGCGAGCCCCGCCTGGCGAACCACCAGACCGGCCACAACTCCAACGTCATCCACTCCGGCCTCTACTACGCCCCGGGCGGTCTCAAGGCCCGCCTGGCCGTGGCCGGGTGCGCGGAGACCGTGGCGTTCTGCCGCGAGCACGACCTGCCCCACCAGGTGTGCGGCAAGCTCGTCGTGGCCACCGAGCCCGAGGAGCTGCCCCGCATGGCGGAGCTCGTGCGCCGGGGCGCGGCCAACGGCGTCGAGGTCACCGAGCTCGACCAGGCCGGGATGCGGCGGTACGAGCCCAACGTCCGCGGGATCGCCGCGCTGCACGTGCCGTCCACCGGGATCACCGACTACCGGCTGATCGCGGAGAAGCTCGGCGAGCTCGTCGTCAAGGAGGGAGGGGAGGTCCACACGGGCCGCGCGGTCACCCAGATCGTGCGCCGCGGCGCCGACGTCGTCGTGCGCACCGAGCGGGGCGACCTGCTCGGCACCCAGGTCGTCGTCTGCGGCGGCCTGCGCTGCGACGAGCTCGCGGTGGCCTCGGGCGCCGACCCCGGCATCCGGATCATCCCGTTCCGCGGCGAGTACTCCGGCTTCTCCGACCGGGCCGCGGCGCTGGTGAAGGGCCTGATCTACCCGGTGCCCGACCCCGCGTTCCCGTTCCTGGGCGTGCACGCCACCCGCGGCATCGACGGCCACGTCCACGCCGGCCCCAACGCCGTGCTGGCGCTGGCGCGCGAGGGCTACTCCTGGGGCACGGTCAAGCCCAAGGAGTTCCTGTCGACGATCGCCTACCCCGGCATGCTGCGGATCGCGCGGACGCACTGGAAGTACGGCTTCGGCGAGATGCACCGGTCGCTGTCGAAGAAGGCGATGGTCAAGCAGATCCAGCGGATGCTGCCCGACGTGCAGGCCTCCGACCTCTCGCCCGCGGGCGCCGGGGTGCGGGCGCAGGCCGTGAAGCGCGACGGCACGCTCGTCGACGACTTCCTGTTCGTCGACCAGGGCTCCGGCGCCGGCTCGGTGCTGCACGTGCTCAACGCGCCCTCGCCGGCCGCCACCGCGGCGCTGCCGATCGGCCGCGAGATCCTGGAGCGCCTGACGGGCGAGCGCATCGCCCCGCTGGGGGCGGCGTGAGTGCGCCTGCGGCACCCGTGAGTGGAAAAGAGTGCCAGAGCACTGCTTTTCACTCACGACCCCGGTGGGCGTCGTGAGGTTCGCCGACGTCCCCGACGGCTACCGCTCGGGCTTCGCGTGCTTCGTCGGCCGCCCCAACGCAGGCAAGTCGACGCTGACGAACGCCCTGATCGGGCAGAAGATTGCCATCACGTCGAGCCGGCCGCAGACGACCCGGCACGCGATCCGGGGCATCCTGCACCGCCCCGACGCGCAGCTGATCGTCATCGACACCCCGGGGCTGCACAAGCCGCGCACGCTGCTCGGGAGCCGGCTCAACGACGTCGTCCGCGAGACGTGGGCGGAGGTCGACGTCGTGGGCTTCTGCGTGCCGGCCGACGTGCCGGTGGGCCGCGGCGACGAGTTCATCGTCAACGAGCTGCGCGGGGTCGCGCACCGTACCCCGGTGATCGGCGTCGTCACCAAGACCGACCTCGCCGAGCCCGAGCAGGTGCTGGCCCGGCTCACCGAGCTCTCCCAGCTCATGGAGTTCGCCGAGATCGTGCCGTGCTCGGCGAAGGACGGGTACCAGACGCAGCTGGTGGCCGACCTGCTCGTCAAGCGGCTGCCCGAGGGCATGCCGCTCTACCCCGACGGCGACCTCACCGACGAGCCCGAGGAGATCCTCGTCGCGGAGCTGATCCGCGAGGCGTCGCTGGAGGGCGTGCGCGACGAGCTGCCGCACTCCATCGCCGTCGTCATCGAGGAGATGGCGCCGCGCGAGCGGCACCCCAAGGCCGAGCCGATGCTCAACATCACGGCCAACATCTACGTCGAGCGGTCCAGCCAGAAGGGGATCGTGATCGGCAAGGGCGGGGAGCGGCTGCGGCAGGTCGGCACCGACTCGCGCCGCCAGATCGAGGCGCTGCTGGGCACGAAGGTGTTCCTCGACCTGCACGTGAAGATCGCCAAGGACTGGCAGCGCGACCCCCGGCAGCTCCGCAAGCTGGGCTTCTAGGGCCTTGACCTCGAGTCGGGTGCAGGTCCGACACTGGGCCGCGTGACCTTCCACGACTTCGAGATCGCCTACCTCCGCAGCCAGGACCTGGGGCGCCTCGCCACGCAGCGGCCCGACGGGACGCTGCAGAACAGCCCCGTCGGGTTCACCTACAACGCCGAGCTCGGCACGATCGACATCGGCGGCTTCCACAACACCGCGAGCCGCAAGTACCGCAACGTCGCCGACAACGGGCGGGCGGCGTTCGTCGTCGACGACCTGGCGTCGCGCGACCCGTGGCGCGTGCGGTGCCTGGAGGTCCGGGGCCGGGCGGAGGTGGTGGGCGACCTCATCCGCCTGCACCCGGCGCGGATCATCAGCTTCGGCATCAGCGAGCCCGACGTCGAGCCGCACGCGCTGACGTCGTTCTCGCGGGACGTGGCCTGAGGGGTCAGGTCGACAGCGCCCGCGCCGCCCGCACCATCTCGACCATCGCCGCGCGCACCTCGTCGGGGGTGTCGACGCGCCGCGGGAACGCCAGGCGCAGCGGGGCGCCGTCGGCGAGGACCGTGAAGCCGTAGCGGTCGCAGCCCGTCATCTCCGCGGTGGCGGTGTCGGGCCGCTCGCCGTAGGTGCGGCAGAACGTCACGAGGGCGTCGGCGTGGTCGTCGTTCATGTGCTCGACGATCCGGGCGACGTGCGGCACCAGCGGGTCGGGCTCGGCGGCCGCGTAGTCCTCCGCGCGCACCCAGCTCATCCGCGCGAACCCGCCGACGTAGCGCACCGAGCCGATCTCCATGCGGTAGATGCGGAAGCCGTGGTCGGTGCCGATGAAGGCGTCGTGGACGGCGCGGTAGGCCTCCAGCGCGGCGTCGCGCTCGTCGGGGGGCGGCTGGCTGACGTTGCCGACGAGCGTGACGCGAGCCAGCGACAGGGGGTCGCCGACGTCCTGCTGCGCGACGAGCAGCGACGCGCGGGGGTCGGAGGTGAGGTTGCCGGTGTGCTCGGCCAGGTCGCTGAGCAGCAGCAACGGCCGGCCGAGCCCGTCGACGGCGTGCGTGACGACCGACCCGAAGGGGAACCCGCCGCGCCCGACGGTGGACAGCGCCCCCGTGTGGACGGTCGCGGCCAGCGTGCGCGCCCGCTCGGCGTCGGTGGCCTCGGTCGCGCTCTGCGGGGTGCCCATGCGGGCACTCCACCCGGTAAGGGTGCCCTGCGTCAAGTGCGTGCGCGGCCGGACATCCGTAGGCTCGGAGCGTGACCCTGTACCGCGACACCGGCGTGGTGCTGCGCGTGCAGAAGCTCGGCGAGGCCGACCGCATCGTCACGATCCTCACGAGCCGCCACGGCAAGGTCCGCGCCGTCGCGAAGGGGGTGCGGCGCACGAAGTCGCGCTGGGGGGCGCGGCTCGAGCCGTTCAACCACGTCGATGTGCAGTGCTACACCGGGCGCTCGCTCGACATCGTCACGCAGGCCCAGACCGTCGACGCGTTCGGCGCCGGCATCATCGCCGACTACTCCCGGTACACGGCGGGCTGCGCGGTCCTGGAGACCGCCGACCGGCTCGTCGCCGAGGAGGGGGAGCCGGCCGTCCGGGTGTACCTGCTGGTGGTGGGCGCGATCCGGGCGCTGTCGGCGCGCGAGCGCGACGCGTCCCTGGTGCTCGACGCGTTCTTCCTGCGGGCCATGACCCACGCCGGCTGGGCCCCCGCGATCACCGAGTGCGCCCGGTGCGCCGAGCCCGGGCCGCACGCCGCGTTCAACATCGCCGCCGGCGGGGCCGTCTGCCCCCGCTGCCGCCCGCCCGGCTCGGTCCTGCCGACGCCCGAGACCTACCGCCTGCTCGACGCCCTGCTGCACGGCGACTGGGCCACCGCCGACGCCACCGGCCCCGCCACGCGCCGCGACACCAGCGGCCTGGTCGCGGCGCACCTGCAGTGGCACCTGGAGCGCCAGCTCCGCTCGCTGCCGTTCGTGGAGCGGCGGGCGGCCACGGCGCCCACGCCCGACGGGCCGCTGCCGGTGGCGCAGGACTGAGCTAGTCGTCCGGCTCGTCCGTCGCGTCCGCCCACTCCTGGCGCCGCACCTCGTAGGTCGCGATGCTCACCGCCGAGGCCACGTTGAACGAGCCGACCTTGCCCAGCTGCGGGATGTAGCCGACGCCGTCGCAGGCGTTCAGCATCTCCGTCGACATGCCCCGCGCCTCGTTGCCCACCGCCACGCACACGTCGCGGCGCAGGTCGAGCTCGTGCAGCGGCTTCGCGGTGTCGGTGAGCTCCAGCCCGACGACGTGGTAGCCGTCGGCGTGGGCGGCGTCGACGGCCTCGCGCACCGTCGCGCACCCCCGGACCTGCAGGTACCGGTCGGTGCCCATGGCGAGCTTCTGCGCCTTGGGCGTGGTCGGGTCGGCGGAGCGGCCGATCAGGTAGAGGTGGTCGACGCCCAGCACGGCGGCCGAGCGCACGATCGCGCCGACGTTGAACGGCGACTCCACGTCCTGCAGCATCAGCCCGACCTGCATGGTCGCCCGCCGCCGCCACGTGCGGTTCAGGCGCTTGAGCGCGGTGCCTCCGAGCTGCTGCACGACACCTCCAGGATGCGGTAGCCCTGCACGGACGTCAGGCGGGTGGTGGGCCAGCCGCGGCCGGTGAGCCAGTCGGCGAACGAGTCGGACCCCAGGTGCTTGTGCACGACGAGGAACGCGCGGCCCTCGGGCGCCAGGCGGGGCAGCCAGCGCTCCATCATCCCGTGCAGCACGCCCTTGCCCGAGCGGATCGGGGGGTTGGAGTAGATGCCGGCGAACGCGACGTCGTCGGGCACCTCGTCCGGGCGGGCGACGGTGACGTTGCCCAGGGCGGCGGCGTTGGCGCGGGTGAGGTCGAGCGCGCGGTCGTTGACGTCGACGGCCCACACCGGCAGCCGGCGGCGCCGCGTGGCCAGGGTGATCGCGATGGGGCCGTAGCCGCACCCCAGGTCGAGCAGCGGGCCGCGCCGGGGCGGCATCGGGGCGTGCTCGAGCAGGATGCGGGTGCCGCGGTCGAGCCGGGAGCCGGAGAAGACGCCGCTGTCGGTGGCCAGCGTCAGGTCGACGTCGGGCAGCACGACGCGGACGGAGTCCGGACGGCTCGGTGTCGAAGGGCTCGACGTGAAGTAGTGCTCCTGCACGCCCAGGAGTATCCCCTCCGTAGGGTGCGGGTCGTGGTCTCACCCCCGCCGCAGCACCCGACGGGCGCGCGCCCCCCGGCGATCCCGCGCGAGCTCGTGCCGAACCACGTCGCCCTCGTGATGGACGGCAACGGCCGGTGGGCCAACGCGCGCGGGCTGCCGCGGATCGAGGGGCACCGGCGCGGCGAGGCGTCACTGATGGACGTCGCGTGGGGCTGCATCGACGTCGGCGTCCGCTGGCTGTCGGCCTACGCCTTCTCCACGGAGAACTGGAAGCGCAGCCCCGACGAGGTGCGCTTCCTCATGGGCTTCAACCGCGACGTCATCCGCCGCCGCGTCGACGAGATGCACGAGCACGGCGTGCGCGTCCGCTGGGCCGGGCGGCGCCCGCGGCTGTGGCGCAGCGTGATCCGGGAGCTCGAGGTCGCGGAGGAGAAGACGCGCGACAACGATGTCCTCACGCTGACGATGTGCGTCAACTACGGCGGCCGCGCGGAGATCGCCGACGCGGTGCGCCAGATCGCGCAGCAGGTGGCCGACGGCCGCATCAAGCCCGGCAAGATCGACGAGCGGACGATCGCGCGGTACCTCGACGAGCCCGACATGCCCGACGTCGACCTGTTCGTGCGCAGCTCGGGGGAGCAGCGGACGTCGAACTTCCTGCTGTGGCAGTCGGCCTACGCCGAGATGGTCTTCCTCGACACCCTGTTCCCCGACTTCGACCGCCGCCACCTCTGGCAGGCCGTCGAGATCTACGCCCGGCGCGACCGCCGCTTCGGCGGCGCGCTCGACACCCCGGAGAGTGCTTCATGAGCGAGCGTGCGAGCTCGTCATCGACGCAGCAGCCGCGAACGCGGCCGACGAGCGACAGCGAGGAGGACTCGTGAGCCTGGACGTCGCGCGCAAGGCGCTGGAGAACTACCACGACGTCACCGTCGACGACGACGGCTCGCTCACCTTCGCCCACGGCGGCGTGCTGTGCGTGGTGCAGGGCATGGACCTGGAGGAGGGCCTGCCCGTCCTCAACCTCATGTGCGTCGTGGCCTGGGACCTGCCGGTCGAGCAGGACGTGCCCACCCGCATCGCGCTCGGGGCGGGGGAGGGGCTGTTCGGCACGCCGAAGGTCATCCGCGGCGAGCACGGCTGGGACGTCACCCTGCGCTACGCGTTCCCGGCCAACGGACTGGACGAGAAGGCGATGGGCACGCTGCTCATGCTCGTCGTGAGCAGCGCGTCCGGCCTGCGGGCGGAGCTGGTCGGCTCCTCCTGACGGGGACTAGACCTCGGCGAGGTGCACGAGCGGCAGCGAGCTGAGCTGCAGCGTGCTCATGTCGCGCGCGACGCCCAGCACCTTGTTCTGCGCCTCCTGCATGCGGCCGTCGATGTAGCCCGAGAGCGAGTAGGCGATGCGGCCCAGCAGGCGCACGGTGGTGTCGTCGACGATCGGGCGCGGCGCCGAGACGACCGCGACCCCCATCAGCGAGCCGTCGTTGGCCTGCGCCGCGCCGATGGTGAACGCCTCGCGCGGGTTGACGTGCCGCGAGGCGTAGTGGTCGCGCAGCTTCTTGAGCATGGAGTGGAAGTCGGCCGCGGTGATCTCGGTGCCCGGCAGCTCCAGCTCCTTGACGTCGTCGTCGGAGAGGATGCCGATGCGGGCTGAGAAGCAGCGGACGTAGCCGATCAGCGCGCCCGTCCACAGCGCCTCGACCAGCGCGTCGTCGGTGGCGACCTGGACGGGACCGGCGTCGGGCGCGGCGAGCGCGGTGACGAGGTGCTCGCAGCAGCGCAGCACGTACTGGAGGTCCTCGAAGACCGCCGCCAGCTGCGCGAGCTCCTCGGACTCGGGGGCGTCGAGCTTGCGGACCGCGTTCGGGGAGGCCCCGTTCGTCTCGTCCGCAGCGGCCTCGTCGCCGTTGGTTCCGGGCTCACTCATGGGGGACGTCTCCTTGCTTCCACCTGCGACATCGACCGTGCAGGAGCCGGACGTTAACGCCGCACCCGATATCCGGATGACTCAGTCTGAGACGCAGGTCTCACACCGCCGCGGAGCAGTCGCGGCACAGCCCGAAGATCTCCGCGGTGTGGCTGAGCTCGGAGAACCCGTGCTGCTCGGCGACGCGCTGGGCCCAGCTCTCGACGTCGGGTCCCTCGATCTCGACGGTCGCCCCGCAGCGCCGGCAGACGAGGTGGTGGTGGTGGTGCGCGGACTCGCAGCGCCGGTACACCGCCTCGCCCGACCCCGTGCGCAGGACGTCGACCTCGCCGGCGTCGGCCAGGTTCTGCAGCGTCCGGTAGACCGTCGTCAGGCCGATGCCGTCGCCCGCGCGGCGCAGCTCCTCGTGGATCTCCTGAGCGGAGCGGAAGTCGTCGAGCCGGTCGAGCAGGGCCGACACGGCGGCCCGCTGGCGGGTGGCCCGCAGGACGCGCGTCGCGGGGCCGTGCTGGGCGGTCGGCTGGGTCACCGGCCCTCCTCCGCGTGCGCCACGGCGTCGACGACGATGTGGGCGAGGTGGTCGTCGACCAGCGAGTACAGGACCTCGCGGCCGTGCCGCTCGCCGTGCACGACCCCGGCGGACTTGAGGACGCGCAGGTGCTGGCTGATCAGCGGTTGGGTGACGCCGAGCGCGTCGACGAGGTCGTGCACGCAGCGCGGCGACTCGTGCAGCTGCAGCACGATCGCGATCCGCACCGGCGCGGCGAGCGCGCGCAGCAGGTCGCCCGCGGCCTCCAGCGTGCGCGGCGTGCGCACCGGGGCGGGCGCGGCCCGTCCGGCCTCGTGCGCGGAGTCCTCGGCCACGATCGACATCGGTGTTCCCCATCCTGCGGCCCGCCAGTCGGTATCGAGTATCGATGTCGGCCGCGCCCCCATGGTAGGCCCGCAGTACGTTCGCGGTCGTGCTGCTCCTGTGCCGCTTCGCCGTCGACCCCGCCGACGCCCCCGCCTTCCTCGCCCGCGGCACCCGCGCCCTGGAGCTGCTGACCGCCGCCGAGGGCGCGCTGGGCGGGCAGCTCGGCCGTGCCGTCGACGACCCGCGGCGGTGGGTGCTGTCGGTCCGGTTCACCGGGGTCGACGCCTACCGCCGCGCCCTCTCCCCGTTCCCGGTGCGGGAGCACGTGGTGCCGCTGCTGTCGGAGGCGCTGGCCGACGAGCCGGCCACCTACGAGACCCTGGTGGACGGGGTGGGTGGGGTGGTGACGGAGCACCCGAGCCTGCTGGCCTGACGCGGGCCGCTTGATCCTCGCTCCCTCTGGATCCTCGTTCCCGCCCGCGTTCCCGGCTGCGGCGTGCGTTTCCGGCTGCCGCACGCGTTTCCGCTGTCGCGCGGTTGCTGCCGCGCGTGTCTCCCGCTGCCGCACGCGTTCCTGGTTGCTGCGCACGTTTCGTGCTCCCGCGCGTCCCGGGGGCGCGCGGGAGCGTGAACGGTGCGCGGGAGTACGGAAGGCGCCGGGAGCGGACGTGGACGTGGACGGTGCGGGAGTTGCCCGGAGTTGCACAGGCTGGGCGGCGGGCTCGTGGCGCGGCCTGACCCCGTTCACACGCGCGTTCTCGGTTGCCGCGCGCGTTTCCTGCTCCCGCGCGGTCCCGGGGGCGCGCGGGAGCGTGGTCGGTGCGCGGGAGCCCGGAACGCGCGCGGGAGCGGAGCGGGGGAACGTCGACGGCGTGGGAATCGAGACGCGCGGGGGCGGGCGGCAACGTGTAGTGCGCCACCTCGGCCGAGTTGTGCACATGCCGGCAGCGGGTCGGGGCGCTGCGCTGACCCCGCTCCCGCGCGCGTTCCCGGCTGCCGCGCGCGTTTCCTGCTCCCGCGCGGTCCCGGGGGCGCGCGGGAGCGTGGTCGGTGCGCGGGAACCCGGAACGCGCGCGGGAGTGCGGGGGGAGTGGGGTGGGAGCGCGGCGGGAGTGCGGGGGAGTTGTCCACAGGCCGGGCGGTGGGGGTGTCGCGGAGGCTCGCGCGCCGGGACGCTGTCCTCATGGGACGCCCACCGGTGCTGCGGTCGCAGCTGACCGCCCGCGGCTACAGCGACGACGAGGTCCGGCGGCTGTGCGGCGGCCGGGGCGTGGTGTCGGTGCGGCGCGGAGCCTACGTCGAGCCCGGCGACGAGCGGCTGCGGCGGCCCGAGGACCGGCACGCCCTCGCGGTGCGGGCGGCGGTGGCGCAGCTGGGGGAGGGCGTCGTCGTCAGCCACGCCTCCGCCGCGGTCCTGCACGGGATCGCGCTGTGGGACGTGCCGCTGTCGCGGGTGCACGTCAGCCGCGACGGCCGCTCCGGCGGGCGGCGCAGCGCGCAGCTGCACCTGCACGTGGCGCCGCTGGAGGCCGACGATGTCGTGACGGTCGACGGGATCGCCGTGACCTCGGCGGCCGCGACGGTCGCCGCGCTGGCGCGGACGCTGCCGTTCGAGCAGGCCGTGGTCGTCGCGGACGACGCCCTGCACCGCGGGCTGGTGACGCCGGCCTCGCTCGCCGCCGCCGTCGGGCGTCCCGGCCGCCGCTGCGGCACCGCGGCGGCCCTGCGGGTCCTGGCCTTCGCCGACGGGCGCGCGGAGAGCCCGGGGGAGTCGCGGAGCCGGGTGGCGATCATGCTGGCCGGGCTGCCGGCGCCGGTGCTGCAGGTTCCGCTGCTCTCGGCCGACGGTGCCGCGCTGGGCCGGGTCGACTTCTGGTGGCCGGATCGCGGTGTCGTCGGGGAGTTCGACGGGCTCGTGAAGTACGGCCGCCTGCTGCGGCCGGGGCAGACCGCCGGCGACGTCGTGTTTGCCGAGAAGGTGCGGGAGGACGCGCTGCGCGAGGTCGCCCGGAGCGTCGTCCGCTGGACCTGGTCCGAGATCCGGCCCTTCGACGCCGTCGACCGCAGGCTCCGCCGTGCGCTGGAGTAGGTCGGATCCCGTCACGCGCACGTTCCCGGCTCCCGCGCGCCCCCGGGACCGCGCAGGAACACGAAAGGCGCGCGGGAGCACGGAGGCCGCGCGGGAGCAGGGAGCCCGCGCGGGGGCACGGAGGCCTCGCGGGAGCAGGGAGGCCGCGCGGGAACGCGAACGGCGCGCGGGAGCACGGACGGCGCGCGGGAACACGAACGGCGCGCGGGAGCACGGAGGCTGCGCGGGAACGCGGGTCAGCCGCGCGGGGGCACGGAGGCCTCGCGGGAGCACGGACAGCGCGCGGGAGCCCGGACGCCGCGGGACCACCACGGCCCCGCGGGAAGGCGGACAACGCGCGGGAAGGCCGGTGGGGGGAGGTCGCTACGCTGGACTCTTCCGTTCGTCCCCGCAGTCCAGGAGTACAACCCCGTGGCCAGCTCGCCCAGTTCCGCCAAGATCGAGACCATCGTCGCGCTCGCTAAGCGCCGCGGATTCGTCTTCGCCTCCGGCGAGATCTACGGCGGTACGCGGTCGGCGTGGGACTACGGGCCCCTGGGTGTGGAGCTCAAGGAGAACATCAAGAAGCAGTGGTGGCGGACCGTCGTCACCGGCCGCGACGACGTCGTGGGCCTCGACTCCTCGGTCATCCTGCCCCGCCAGGTGTGGATCGCGTCCGGGCACGTCGGCGTGTTCACCGACCCGCTGGTGGAGTGCCAGAGCTGCCACAAGCGGTTCCGGGCCGACCAGCTGGCCGAGGAGTACGTGGAGCGCACCGGCAAGGCGGCGACCGAGGAGGACCTCTCCGACGTCCCGTGCCCCAACTGCGGCACGCGCGGTCAGTACACCGAGCCGCGCGACTTCAACATGATGCTCAAGACGCACCTCGGCCCGATCGAGACCGAGGAGGGCCTGCACTACCTGCGGCCCGAGACCGCGCAGGGCATCTTCGTCAACTTCCTCAACGTGCAGACGACCTCGCGCAAGAAGCCGCCGTTCGGCATCGGCCAGATGGGCAAGAGCTTCCGCAACGAGATCACGCCCGGCAACTTCATCTTCCGCACGCGCGAGTTCGAGCAGATGGAGATGGAGTACTTCGTCGAGCCCGGCACCGACGAGGAGATCCACCAGTACTGGATCGACCAGCGCACCGACTGGTACGTCGACCTCGGCATCGCCCGCGAGAACCTGCGCCACTACGAGCACCCCAAGGAGAAGTTGAGCCACTACTCGAAGCGCACCGTCGACATCGAGTACAAGTTCCACTTCCAGGGGCAGGAGTGGGGTGAGCTCGAGGGCATCGCCAACCGCACCGACTTCGACCTCACGACGCACAGCAACCACTCGGGCGTCGACCTGTCGTTCTACGACCAGGCCTCGGGCACCCGCTACAAGCCGTACGTGATCGAGCCCGCGGCGGGCGTCGGCCGCTCGATGATGGCGTTCCTCATCGAGGCCTACTCCGAGGACGAGGCGCCCAACGCGAAGGGCGGGGTCGACAAGCGCGTCGTGCTGCGCCTGGACCGCCGCCTCGCGCCGGTCAAGGCCGCGGTGCTGCCGCTGAGCCGCAACGCCGACCTCTCGCCCAAGGCCCGCGACCTCGCCGCACAGCTGCGCAAGAACTGGAACATCGAGTTCGACGACGCCGGCGCCATCGGCCGCCGCTACCGCCGCCAGGACGAGATCGGCACGCCGTTCTGCATCACGGTCGACTTCGACACCCTCAACGACGAGGCCGTGACCATCCGCGAGCGCGACTCCATGGCCCAGGAGCGCGTGGCCCTGGACCAGGTGGAGGGCTACCTCGCGACGCGCCTGCTCGGCTGCTGAGCGGACGCGCCCCGGGAAGCGGCGTCAGGGGCGGTAGGCCAGGAGCTGGACGCCCAGCTCCGCCTCCGCCCGCTGCAGCTCCGCGACCTGCGCGTCGGTGAGCGGGGCGTAGGGGGTCTGCGGGGCGTACGCGACGAGGGGCACGCCGAGCTGCGACTCCAGCGCGCGGACCTTCGCCAGCGCGGTGTCGTCGAGATCGGCCGGTCGCAGGGTCGGGGCGCTCATCGCGGCATCGTAGGACCGCCGGCGGGGGTGCCGCGAGTCCGCGGCACCCCGACCGGGTGGCTCAGGCCGGGTGGCTCAAGCCGGGTGGGCTCAGGCCGGAGCGGGCATCAGCCGGTCGAGCAGGTCCTGCAGCGTGACCAGGCCGAGCAGCTCGCCGTCGGACTCCACGAGCGCCAGGTGGTTGCGCTCCTCGCGCATCGCCCGCAGCGCGTCGTGGATGGCGGTGTCGGCGGACAGCGTGGCCACCGGCCGCATCAGGTCGGCCGCCGTGGTGGTGGCCGGGCCGGCCAGCGCGTCGCGGACGTGCACGACGCCGACCGGGCGCTCCTGCGCGTCACCGACGACGAGCCGCAGGTGCCCGCTGGTGCGCGAGGCCTCCCGGATCTGCTCGACGGTGGCGGTCGCCGGCACGCCGGCCACCTCCGCGCGCGGGCGCACGATGTCGCGCAGCGGGGCGCGGTCGAGGTCGAGCGCGGAGAGGATCTGGTCGCGCTGGTCGGAGTCCAGGTCGCCGGTGCTGGCCGAGTGGTCGACCAGCTCGCGCAGGTCGTCGGGGTTGCGGCCCTCGCCGAGCTCGTCGACCGGCTCCACGCCGACGCGGCGCAGGCACCAGTTCGCCATGCCGTTGAGCGCGAGCAGCAGCGGCCGGGTGAGGACCATGAACCCGCGCATGGGCAGCGCGAGCAGCGTCGCCGAGCGCTCGGGGTGCGCGATGGCCCACGACTTCGGGGCCATCTCACCCACCACGAGGTGCAGGAACGTGACGACGACGAGCGACAGCACGAACGACAGCACCCCGGCCAGCGACTCGTTGAGGCCCCCGAACAGCGGGGCCAGCAGCGACTCCACGGCGGGCTTGCTCACCGCGCCGAGGCCGAGCACGCACAGCGTGATGCCCAGCTGCGAGCCGGCGAGCAGCAGCGAGAGGTCCTTCGCGCTCCTCAGCGCGGCCCGGGCGGCCGCGCTGGTCTCGGCGGCCTCCTCGAGCCGGTAGCGGCGGGCCGCCACGAGCGCGAACTCGATGGCGACGAAGAACGCGCTCAGCGCGACGAGCGCGACGGTGATCCAGAGGGAGACGGCGGTGCTCATGCCGGCACCTCCGCGGCGACCGGGGCCGGGACGAAGGCCAGGCGGACGGTGGCCGGCACGCGCCGCTCCACCGTGACGACCTCGACGGACAGCCGCCGCCCCTCGTCGGCCTCCAGGACGACGGTGTCGCCGACCTCGGGCAGCTGCTGCAGCCGGTCGATGACCAGACCGCCGATGGTGTGGAAGTCGCCGTCGGGCAGGTCGGCGTCGACGAGGCGCTCGACCTCGTCGATGTTGAGCGTGCCGGGCACGGTCCAGTCGCCGTCGCCGACGCGGATGGCGTCGCGCCCGGCGGGGTCGTGCTCGTCGGTGATCTCGCCGATCAGCTCCTCGGCGATGTCCTCCATCGTGACGACGCCGGCCAGGCCGCCGTACTCGTCGACGACGCAGGCGAACTCGTCGTCGGCCTCGCGCAGCCGCTCCAGCACCGCGGGCAGCGGCAGGGACGCGGGCACGAGGACGGGCGTGCGGGCTATGTCGGCCACCCGGACTGCGCTGAGGCTCTGCCCATAACCGTCGGGGCCCTCCAGCGACAGCACGTCGCGCAGGCAGATGACGCCCACGACGTCGTCGGCGCCGTCACCGAGCACCGGCAGCCGGGAGTGCCCCGACGCCATGATCGCGACGAGCTCGGCCACCGTCTGGTCGGCCTGCACCGACGCCACCCGCGGGCGGGGGATCATCGCGGCGCGGGCCGTGCGGTCGGTGAAGTCGAGGACGCGGTCGAGCAGGACCGAGAGCTCCTCGTCGATGTCGCCGCTGTCGCGGGACTCGTCGACGATGGCCTCCAGGTCGCGCGGCGTGGCCGAGTGCTCGACGTCGTGCACGGGCTCGATCCGCAGGGCCCTGAGCAGCAGGTTCGAGGCCGCGTCGAAGATCCGGATGAGCCAGCCGAACACGCGCAGGTAGACGGCGGTGGACAGCGCGAGCGCGCGGGCCACCGGCTCGGGACGGGCGATGGCGAGGTTCTTCGGGAACAGCTCGCCGAAGACCATCTGGACGACGGTCGCGAACAGCAGGGCCAGGCCCGTGCCGATCGCGATGCCGACGCCCTGCGGCACGCCGACGCCGCCGAGCAGCGTGCCGACGCTCTCGCCGATCAGCGGCTCGGCCACGTACCCGACCAGCAGGCCGGTGACGGTGATGCCGAGCTGGGCGCCCGAGAGCATGAACGAGGTGCGGTCGGTGATGCCGAGCGCCCGCTGCGCACCGGCGTCGCCCGCGCCTGCGCGGGCCTTGAGCCGGGAGCGGTCGACGGCCATGTAGCCGAACTCCTGGGCGACGAAGTAGCCGGTCAGCGCGGTGATGGCGAGGACGACGGCGATGCCGAGGAGGAGGGAGAGGATCGTGCTGATCACGTGCACCGCCCTGCGAGGGCGGTGCACGTACTGTCGGACGGGTCCATGGTTCCTGTCTCGTGAGGGCCCGAACTCGGGCGTTCCGCCCGGTTCGACGCGGGGCGCCTGCCGATGGTTCCCGGGGCGCCCGGCGATCTTCGCCAGGATACGGGCCCCGGTCCCCGGTCGTCGCGTCCGGACGGGCCGCTGTCACCGGCTTCACCCTCCGGGGCACCGCTACCCTGGCGACTGTGAGTGCCTCCCTCCGTGATCTCGGTTCGTCCCTGCGCCGCCTGTCCGGTTCGGGCGTGGGCGTCGTGCGGGTGCTGTCGCGCCACGGCTTCGGCACCGTCGAGAGCGGGCAGATCGTCGTCGGCACGGCGGGCGGGGAGCGCGCGGGCGAGCTCTACCGCGGCGCGCTCGACGACTCCGCCCTGCCGCTGGTCGCCGAGTCCGTCGCCGGCCCCGGCACGCGCGACGCGCACGTCGCCGAGTCCGCGGCGATCGACGCCGGGCTCGCCTGCGCGGGCGGCGCCACGCTGCTCGGGCACCCGCTGCCCGCCGGCCACGCCGAGGTGCTCGGCGCGGCGCTGGAGAACGGCACGCCCGCCGCGCTGGTGTCCACCGCCGACGGCGCCACGGTGCTGGTCCTCACCGGGCCGGGCCTGGAGACCGTCACCGGTGCGCTGGGTTCCGCGGCCCTCGACGAAGCGGCCGTCACCGCCGCCCGCGCCCTGCTGCGGCGCGGCGCGACCGTCACCGAGGTCGTGCCCACCGAGGCCGGCGACCTGCTGCTCGACCTGTGGGTGCCGGTGCCGTCGGTGCTGGTCGTGGGCGCGGGGGCGATCGGCGACGCCCTGGCGCGCCAGGCCGACCTGCTCGGCTGGGCGGCGCGCTCCGAGTCCGACCTCGACGCCACCGTCGCCGCCGTCGAGGCGTTCACCGACGCCGACGTCCTGGTGCTGCTCGACCACGACCCCGCCTTCGACGCCGCCCTGCTCGCCGGTCTGCGCCACGGCCGGGGCTTCCTCGGCGCGCTCGGCTCCCGCCGCACCCAGGCCGCGCGGCGCGAGCGGTTGCTGGCCGCGGGCGTCACCGAGGACGGGCTGGCCCGCGTGCACGGCCCGGTCGGGCTCGACATCGGCGCGCGCACACCGGCCGAGACCGCGGTGTCGATCGTCGCGCAGGTCGTGGCCGAGCGGGCCGGCCGCGCGGGCGCCGCGCTGGCCGCGGCACCGGGGCGGATCGGCGCATGAGCGTCCCGGCGTCGCCGTACCACCGCGACGAGGCGCCGACCGTCCGCCTGCGCCCGCCCGCCCGCCGCCGGGCCGCGTGGTTCACCCGGCTCGTCGCCGGTGCGCTGCTGCTGGCCGCGCTCATCGTCGGCGGCACCGCCTTCCGGGTGTGGCAGGTGGCGCGCGTCGACGACCGCCGCCCCGTCGACGCCGTCGTGGTGCTCGGCGCCGCCCAGTACGACGGGGAGCCCAGCTCGATCTTCGCGTGGCGGCTGCGGCACGCGCAGGTGCTCTACGAGGAGGGCGTCGCGCCGCTGATCGTCACCACCGGGGGCTCGGCCGTCGGCGACGCCTTCACCGAGGCGCAGGCCGGGCGTGACTACCTGATCGAGCGTGGCGTGCCCGCCGACGCGATCGTCGCGGTGGGGGAGGGCTCCGACACCCTGCGCAGCCTGGAGGCCGTCGCCGCGCGCGCCGAGGCCGACGGCTGGAGCACCGCGCTCGTCGTCAGCGACCCGTGGCACTCGCTGCGCGCCCGCACGATGGCCCGCGACGCCGGGCTCGAGGCGTGGAGCTCGCCCACCCGCAGCGGGCCCGCGGTGCAGACGCGCGAGACGCAGTTCCGCTACATCCTGCGCGAGACCGCGGCGCTGCTGTTCTACCGGCTGACGCACGCCTCGGTCGACACCGGCGGCGACGACTCGGGCCTCGGCTGAGCGTGCCCGACACGTACCCCGTGCCCGCCTACTCCGTGCCTGCCTACTCCGCGCACGACCGGGAGCGCCTGCTGCCCGAGCCGCCCAAGACCGGCAGCGAGCGGCGCACGCCGTTCTCCCGCGACCGCGCGCGCGTCCTGCACTCCGCGGCGCTGCGGCGGCTCGCGGGCAAGACGCAGGTCGTCGGGCCGGGGGAGGGCGCGGAAATCAGCGGCGTGCCGCGGACCCGGCTCACGCACTCCCTGGAGGTCGCGCAGATCGGGCGCGGGATCGCCGAGGAGCTGGGCTGCGACCCCGACGTCGTCGACACCGCGGGGCTCGCGCACGACATCGGGCACCCGCCGTTCGGGCACAACGGCGAGGTCGCGCTCGACGCGTGGGGTGCCGCGTGCGGCGGGTTCGAGGGCAACGCGCAGACGCTGCGGATCCTCACCCGGCTCGAGCCCAAGATCGGCCACGGCGACGTCGCGGCCGGGCTGAACCTCACCCGCGCCACCCTCGACGCGTCGGCCAAGTACCCGTGGGAGCGCCGGCCCGACACGACGAAGTACGGCGCGTACGCCGACGACGCGGCCGTGCTGGCCTGGGTCCGCGACGGCGCGCCCGCGGGCCGGCGGTGCCTGGAGTCGCAGGTCATGGACTGGTCCGACGACGTCGCGTACTCGGTGCACGACGTCGAGGACGGCATCCTGTCCGGCCGGATCGACCTCGCCGCGCTGGGCTCGCCCACCGAGCGCGCCGCGCTCGCCGCCGCCGCGGTGTCGCACTTCGGCGCCGACCCCGGCGCGCTCGACGAGGCCGGTTCCGTGCTGCTCGCGCTGCCCGTCGTCGCCGCGGTGCGGGGGTTCCGCCCGTCCACGGCCACGACGTCCGCGCACGTCGCGCTCAAGCGGCTGACCAGCGAGCTCGTCGGCCGGTTCGTGCTCGCCGCCGTCGACGCCACGCGTGCGACGCACGGCGACCGCCCGCTCGTCCGCTACGCCGCCGACCTCGTCGTCCCGCCCCGCGCGGCCGCCGAGGTGGCGCTGCTCAAGGCCGTCGCCCTGCGCTACGTCATGAGCGACCCACAGCGCCTGGCCATGCAGCGGCGCCAGCGCGAGCTGCTCGCCGAGCTCGCCGACGCCCTGCTCGCCGGGGCGCCCGCCGCGCTGGACCCGGTGCTCGCCGAGGACTGGCTCGCCGCCGCCGACGACGCGGCCCGGCGGCGCGTGGTCGTCGACCAGGTCGCGCTGCTCACCGACCAGCAGGCCGTCGCCCGCCACCGCGCGCTGACCGAGGGGGTCGGTGCGGCGCAGGCGTAGGACCCGCAGGTGTGACGCCCGTCATGTCCCGTCACGCCGGCCTCCGGCTCCCCGTCCCACGGGCAGGACGCACGACGAGCGGTGGAGGACGGCATGGCACGGATCGAGGCGGTGCCCGCGCAGCGGGCCGGGGTGCTCGGGCGACTGGTGTACCGGGTGCTGGAGAAGCGGTTCGGGGCGGTGCCGGAGCCGATCGCGGTCGCGCGGCACCACCGCGGCCTGTTCTGGGCGGGGCTGGTGTCGGAGCTGTCCTACGAGCGCGCGTCGCGGGTGCTGCCCGCGCGGCTGCGCGACCTCGCGGTCTACCGGGTCGCGACGGTCGTCGGGTGCGCGTGGTGCGTCGACTTCGGCACGATGCTGCAGCGCCTGGAGGGCCTGGACGTGGAGCGCCTGCGCCACGTCGACGACCACGCGACGAGCCCGCTGTTCACCGACGACGAGCGCCTCGCGATCGCCTACGCCGACGCCGTGACGGCGCAGCCGCCGACCGTCACCGACGCGCAGGTCGCGGAGCTGGAGGCGGCGCTGGGGCCCGCCGGGCTGCTGGAGCTCACGCACGCGATCGCGCTGGAGAACATGCGCGCCCGGATGAACCACGCGCTGGGGATCACCGACCAGGGCTTCGACGCGGCGTGCGCGGTGCGATCTTCGCGGGGTTGAGCACGCTGTGCAGGCCGACGATCCGGCCGTCGTCCACCGTGAGCACGGTGACGGCGGCCGGGTCGTGCGTGACGAGGCCCAGGTCGCCGTTGACCAGCGCCACCTCGCCCTGCAGCATCCCCGGCCCGTAGCGGACCAGCAGGCCCAGCAGCAGCCGCGCGACCTTCTCGGCCCCGACGACGGGCCGCCGCGCCGCGGCCACCTCGCCGCCGCCGTCGTTGACGAGCACGACGTCGGGGTGCAGGACGGCGAGCAGCGCCCGCACGTCGGCGTGGGCCATCGCGTCGGCGAACGCGGCCAGCGCCGCCTGCTGCTCCTCGGTGCGCGGCCGGGGCGGGACCGGCGCGGCGGCGACGATCCGGCGCGCCCGCGCCGCGTGCTGGCGGGCCGTCGGCTCCGGGCAGTCGAGCACGGCGGCGATCTCGGCGTAGGGGAGCGCGAGCGCCTCGTGCAGCACGAACGCGACCCGCTGGGGCGCGCTGAGCCGCTCCAGCACGACCATCGCGGCCATCCGCACGTCCTCGTGGAGCACCACGGCGTGCAGCGGGTCGTCCGGGTCGTCGCCGGTGAGCAGCGGCTCGGGCAGCCACGGGCCGACGTAGCGCTCGCGGCGGGCCGCGCTCGACCGGAGCCGGTCCAGACACAGGCGGGCGACGACGGTCGTGAGCCAGGCGCGCAGGTCGTCGGGCGCGGTGTCCTGCGCCGCGTAGCGCAGCCACGCCTCCTGCACCGCGTCCTCGGCGTCGGCGAGGCGCCCGGTGATCCGGTAGCCCACCCGCAGCAGGTGGGCGCGCTCGACCTCGAACGCCGCCGGATCGGCCGGGCCCACGGTCAGCCCGCCGCCCGCGACGCGGGCAGCGCCGACACCGGCAGGGGCTCGCCGGGGCAGCCCTCCAGGATCCGGGCGATGGCGTCGGCCTCGGCGGCGGTCACCCACAGACCGTACGTCGCCTTCACCGCCACCTGCCGCGCCACGTACGCGCAGCGGTAGCCGCGCGCCGGCGGCAGCCAGGTGGCGGCGTCGCCGTCGCCCTTGGAGCCGTTGGTGGGGCCGTCGACGGCGAGCAGGTTGAGCGGGTCGTTGGCGAACAGCTCGCGGGTGACCGGGTCGAGCTGCTGCGCACCGGTCTGCCAGGCGTTCGACAGAGCCACGACGTGGTCGATCTGCACGTCGGCGCTGGTGGCCTCGCCGCGCAGGAACGGGACGCCGTCGCCGGTGTAGGGGTCGAGCAGCGCGCCGCTCAGGACCACGCAGTCGTGCGTGCCGGGCTTGAACTCGACGGAGGTGAGGTCGCGGGCGAGCACCTGGTTGCGCTGGTCGCAGCCGTCGCGGTCGACGTCGGCCCAGCGGCGGCCGAACTGGTCGCGGTCGTAGCCGGTCTTGGGGGCGCGGCCCTTGACGGGCAGGGCGGCCAGCGCGGTGGCGGCGTCGCCGACGGGCGCCGAGGGGGCCGCGGGGACGGTCAGGTCGGGAAGGTCGTAGAGGTCCGGGAACTCCAGTCCGGCACAGCCGGAGAGCAGCAGGACGGCGAGCAGGATCGGGATCAGGGGCCGGCGCACCGGTCCCAGGATGCCGCCCGGGGAGCCCCGGGTCCCGGCGGCGCGCCGACCGCCCGACGACGCGAGGCGCGGCCCCCCGGTGGGGAGCCGCGCCTCGTGGGTGCGTCGGTGGATCAGGCCGCGGAGCGGCGTCCGCCGGAGCGCGGACGACCGCCGCCGCTGCGACCGACGCCGGGTGCGCCGGCCCCGCGGGGGGCGCCGCCGCCGCTGCGGGAGCGACGGCCGGAGCCGCGCGGCTGCTGGGCCGGCTTGGGGGGCTCGATGATCGGCACGCCCGACGGGGTGCGGGCACCGGTGATGCGCTCCAGCGCCGCGTCGCCGGGGGCGACGTCGGTGTTGGTGGCGCGGACGCCGGCCAGGCGGGTGAGCCGGTCGACGTCGCGGCGCTCCTGCGGCGTCACCATGGTGACGACGACGCCCGAGTCGCCCGCGCGCGCGGTGCGGCCCGCGCGGTGCAGGTAGTCCTTGGGGTCGGCCGGCGGGTCGACGTGCACGACGAGCGACACGTCGTCGACGTGGATGCCGCGCGCGGCGACGTCCGTGGCGACCAGGACCGGCGTGCGCCCGTCCTTGAACTCCGCGATCGCCCGGTTGCGGGCGTTCTGGGCCTTGCCGCCGTGCAGCGCGCCGGCGTTGATGCCGTCGCGGCGCAGCGTCTTG
This sequence comes from Pseudonocardia broussonetiae, assembly GCF_013155125.1. Classification (NCBI taxonomy): domain Bacteria; kingdom Bacillati; phylum Actinomycetota; class Actinomycetes; order Pseudonocardiales; family Pseudonocardiaceae; genus Pseudonocardia; species Pseudonocardia broussonetiae. The sequence continues at coordinate 3,393,909 of NZ_CP053564.1, forward strand.
ACCAGCCGGTCGACGCCGTGCTTGGTGCGCACGAACAGGATCGTGCGCCCGTCGCGGGCCGCGATCTCGGTGACGACGCGCGGCTTGGCCGCGAGGTCCACGTGCAGCACGTGGTGGTCCATCGTCTCGACCTGCGCGGTGGAGGACGCGATCGACCGCGTGACCGGGTCGGTCAGGTACTGGCGCACCAGGGTGCCGACCTCGCCGTCGAGCGTGGCCGAGAACAGCAGCCGCTGGCCGTCGGCCGGGGTCAGGTCGAGGATCCGGCGGACCTGGGGCAGGAAGCCCATGTCGGCCATGCGGTCGGCCTCGTCGATCGCGGTGATCTCGACGCCCGACAGGTCGCAGGTGCGCTGCGTGGTGTGGTCGGTGAGCCGGCCCGGCGTGGCGACCAACAGGTCGACGCCCCGGTTGAGCTCGGCGACCTGCCGGTTGAACGACATGCCCCCGACGACCGAGGTGGTGGTGAGACCGAGCGCCCGGGCGAACGGGGTGAGCGCGTCGACGACCTGCGTCGCGAGCTCACGGGTGGGCACGAGCACCAGCCCGCGCGGGCGGCGGGCCTGCGAGCGGCCGCCGGCGAGGCGGGACAGCAGCGCGAGCCCGAACGCCAGGGTCTTGCCCGAGCCGGTCTGGCCCCGGCCGAGCAGGTCGCGCCCGGCGATCGTGTCGGGCAGCGTGGCGGCCTGGATCGGGAAGGGCTCGGTGAAGCCCTCCGCGGCCAGGGCCTTGACGACCGGCTCGGGCAGGCCGAGCTGGGCGAAGGACGGCATGCCGGACTCCGGCACGCTCCACAGGACCTCGGGCGGGGCGGGGGTGCTCGGCGCCGAGGGGCGCGCCGGGCCGCGGGAGCGGCTCGACGCGGGGCGCCCGCCGCCGCCGGAGCGGCGGGGACGCGAGCTCGCCGACGAGAAGTCCGCACGGCGAGAAGAGCTGGGGGAAGACAAGAAAGGAAACCTCCGGGACGTGGCACGTCAGCACGGAGAGGCAGCGCCGAGATGGCGGCGGCTGAGATCTCGAGGGACGAGCCCGGGCGCAGACGTTGCGCCCTGAATGGGGTGGTGCGGGTGCGCCCGGCGAAGGGGAAGGACCGTGGTCGGGCCGGGCGCTCGTGATCGAGTCTAGCGGGCCGGCCCGACCACGTCTCACCACTCCGGCTGTGACGTTGCCGCACCCGCCGCCACCAGCAGCTCCGGCAGCAGCGTTCCGGGCTGCCCGACCTCCGGCGGGAGGCCCCGCGCGGTGAACCACTCGCCGATCCGCTCCACGTCCCGCGCCAGGAACTGCGGCCCCTGCGGGTTGGCGACCACGTCCACGACCTGCGGGAGGTCGATGAGCACCAGCCGCGGCGAGCGGTCGGGCCCGCGGTGGACGAGGACGTTGTAGGCGGACAGGTCGCCGTGGGTCAGCCCGCGGCGGGCCAGCCCGAGCAGGGCGTCGACGAGCTGGTGCCAGAGATCACACAGCTCGTCGCGGTCGGGACGGCACTGCGCGAGCCGCGGCGCGGCGGTGCCGTCGGCGTCGCCCACGAACTCCATGAGGAGCTCGGTCCCGGTGCACTGCACCGGGTAGGGCACGGGCACGCCGTCGGACCACAGCCGCGACAGCGCCGCGAACTCCGCGCCCGCCCACTGCCCGGCGAGCAGGTCGCGGCCGAACGCGGTGCGGTGGGACATGGCGCGCATCTCCCGGGAGCGCCGCACGCGGCGGCCCTCCAGGTAGCCCGCGTCGCGGTGGAACATGCGGTGCTCGGCCGTGCGGTAGCGCTTGACGGCCATGAGCGCGCGGCGGTCGGTGCCGGGCACCGCGCGCTCGAGCAGGCCGACGTCGGCCTCCTTGCCCGACTTCAGCGCGCCGAGCTCGGTGTCGACGGCGGCGTGGTCGGTGACGACCCAGTCCGGGCGGGGCTCGGGGCCGTGGTCGGCCCCGTCCCAGGTGGACCAGCGGTCGCCCTCGGGCGGGCCGTCGGGATCGGCGCCGCCGCGCTCGTCGAGCGCGGACAGGTCGATCCGCGCGCGGCCGCGCGGGCGGGGTTCGTCGTCGTCGAAGCGACGGCGCTTGCGGGTGGGCTCGTAGTGCTGGGACAACGGGGGTTCTCCTGGTGAGGGCGCCCCGGGGTCAGCAGGTCAGCGCGGACCGGGGGCGGAGGGGGGACGGGCTCGCGGCACGTCCGTGACAGCGATGGACACGACGCACCTCCCTCTCCTCGGCCACCACCCGGCCACCCGGCCGGTCGACGCAGACCCTCCCGCAGCCGGTCTGCCGGCCACAACCGGTTTTCCCGCGGTGGTCGGCCGGGGACTGGCGTGGAGGCGGGGCACTCGCGCGGCAAGGCCGTGGTCGAGGTCGCCCGAGGACGGTCAGCCGGCGCAGAGCGCGACGCCCTGCTCGAGGGTCCGCAGGGCGTCCTCGCGGCTGCGCCGGCCGTACCCGCAGGCGGCGGCGACGTCGACCGGGTGGCCCACGGCGCGCTCGACGGCGGCGAGCACGCCGCGCAGCTCGTCGGTGGTGCGGCCCTCGTGGAGCAGCCCGGCGACGAACCGGGTGCCCACGGGCAGGCGCAGGCCGGACAGCGGGGCGTAGAAGGAAGGGTCGAGCGAAGGCGGTTCGTCGCCCGCGGCCAGCGGGGCGTGCACGTACTCCAGCGGCCGCCCCGCGGGCCAGGCCCGCGCCACCGCGTTCGCCAGCACGACGAGCGGCGAGGCGTCGCGGGTACGGGCGAGCGCCTTGTGCGCGAGGTCGCCCAGGCACAGGTGGACGCCGAACCGCGCACCCTCGGGGGCGCGGCGGGCCAGCGCGGCCACCCCGCCGCCCGCCCACCGGGCCACGGCCCGGCGCAGCGGCCCCGGGGCCATCGCGACGAACACCTGCTCCGCGGGCACCTCCAGCTGGAACACCACCTCCGGGCCCGCCTGCTCGTGGATCCGGCCGATCTCCTGCACGGCCGCCTCGGTGAACGGGTGCCGGTGCGTGAACGGGCCGGTAGGGCCCAGGGTGAACATCGCCATGTCGAGGTCGCCGGGGATGCCGACCTGGAAGGTGAGCCCCGGACGCCCGTGCTCCGCGCGCAGCGCCTCGAACACCGGGCGCGCGGCGGCGTACGCGGCGGTGTGGCCGAAGTCGAGGTCGTCGCCGGAGAGCCGGTGCCCACGGCGGACCTTGTAGTTGAGCTGGTCGTCGTAGGCCGTCCAGCCGCCCTCGCGGCGCACGGCGAGGTCGGGGTGGTCGCGCAGGCCCTCGATGATGTGGACGATCCAGTCGCGGCGCTCGCCGGTCTCGCCGTCGGGCAGGTACGCGAGGTGCGGCCCGGCCCGCTCGAGCAGCTCGCGCATCGCCTCCTCGGCGGTCGGCGCCGGGTAGCTCCCGATGACGTGGATCCGGCGTCCGCTCATCGCGTGATCGTCCGGCCCCGGATCGGGCCGGTCAAGCCGCCGGGAGCGGGGTCGTCAGGCCGGGACGACCACGTGCAGCACGGCCGGTCCCGGGCGCTCCACCCGCATCCCGGCGCGCCGGGCGAGCGCGGCCACCGCGCCGGCGTCGGACGGCTCGGCCCGGGTGCCGGCGAGCAGGCGGGCGAGGCGGCCCTTGTGAGCCTTGTTGAAGTGGCTGATGACCGTGCGGGTGCCGTCGGGGCGCTCGGCGAGGACGTCGACGTCCACCGCGCCGGGCACGCGGGCCAATGCGGCGTAGGAGCCCGAGCGGAGGTCGACGACGAGCTCGCCGTCGGCGATCGCGCGCAGCACCGGTTCGAGCAGCGGCCGCCACGCCGCGGCCAGCGTGCCGCGCCCGGGCAGGGCGGAGCCCGCGGAGAGGCGGTAGGCCGGGATTGGGTCGTCGGCGCGGACCAGGCCGAACAGCGCGGACCCGACGGCGAGCCGCTCGCGCGCCCGGGCCGCCGCGGTGCCGCGCAGGCTGCGGACGTCGAGCGCGTCGTAGAGGACGCCGGTGTAGCGCAGCAGCGCGGGGGTCGTGGGGGAGGCGCGCAGCGCCGCGTTGCGGGCGATCTCGGCGTCCTGCTTCGGTGACAGGCCCAGCGCGGCGCGCGCCGCCGGGACGTCGGCGGACAGGGCCACGACCTCGTCGACGAGCGCCGACCGCAGCGGGCCGAGCTCGGGGTGGCGCAGCGCGTCGAGCCGCAGGGGCGGGCCGTCACCGCCGTCGATCTTGGTCTCCGAGGGCGGGAGCAGCACGAGCACACCCGAACGGTAACGACGGGCGCTGTTGTGGCCCGATGACGGGGCGGTTACGGTCGCGGCGTGATCCGCCTCGTGACCCGCCGGCATGTGGACTACATGCGCGTCACGAGTGCCGCCTGTCGCCGCGCCTGACGCGTCCCCGCCGCTCACCTCGCACGTCCACTCCAGGGAGAACTCTGTGTCCGACACGCCCGATCCGACGGCCAACTGGTCGTTCGAGACCAAGCAGGTCCACGCCGGCGCCACCTCCGACCCGGCCACCGGCGCCCGCGCCACCCCGATCTACCAGACGACGTCGTACACGTTCCGCGACACCGAGCACGCCGCCGCGCTGTTCGGCCTCGCCGAGATGGGCAACATCTACACGCGGATCATGAACCCGACGCAGGACGTGCTGGAGCAGCGCGTCGCCGCGCTCGAGGGCGGCATCGGCGCGGTGGCGTTCGCGTCCGGCCAGGCCGCGCAGACCCTCGCGATCCTCAACATCGCCGAGGCGGGCGACCACTTCGTCTCCAGCGCCTCGCTCTACGGCGGCACGTACAACCTGTTCCACTACACGCTGCCCAAGCTCGGCATCGAGGTCTCGTTCGTCGACGACCCCGACGACGCCGAGGCGTGGAAGGCCGCCGTCCGCCCGAACACCAAGCTGTTCTACGCCGAGACGCTGGGCAACCCGCGCGGCAACGTGCTCGACGTGCGGCTCGTCGCCGACATCGCGCACGAGGTCGGGGTGCCGCTGCTCGTCGACAACACCGTGCCGACGCCCTACCTGCTCCGCCCGCTCGAGCACGGCGCCGACATCGTCATCCACTCGGCCACCAAGTTCCTCGGCGGCCACGGCACGTCGATCGGCGGCGTCGTCGTCGACTCCGGGAACTTCTCCTGGGGCGACCACGCCGACCGCTTCCCCGGGCTCACCACCCCGGACCCGAGCTACCACGGCCTGAACTACTGGGACGCGCTCGGCCCGGTGTCGTACCTGATCAAGCTGCGCGTGCAGCTGCTGCGCGACCTCGGCCCGGCCATCGCGCCGCAGAACAGCTTCCTGCTCATCCAGGGCATCGAGACGCTGTCGCTGCGCATGGAGCGCCACGTGCAGAACGCGCAGGCGCTCGCGGAGTGGCTGGAGGGGCGCGACGAGGTGGAGACCGTCCACTACGCGGGCCTCCCGAGCAGCCCGTGGCACGCGCTGCAGCAGAAGTACCTGCCCAAGGGCGGCGGCGCGATCGTCGCGTTCGAGCTGCGCGGCGGCGTCGAGGCGGGCAAGAAGTTCGTCGACGCCCTCGAGCTGTTCAGCCACCTCGCCAACATCGGCGACGTGCGCAGCCTCGTCATCCACCCGGCGAGCACCACGCACTCGCAGCTGTCGGGCGACGAGCAGGCGAGCACCGGCGTCACGCCGGGCCTGGTGCGGCTGTCCGTCGGCCTCGAGGGCATCGAGGACCTGAAGGCCGACCTCGACGCGGGCTTCCGGGCGTCCAAGGGCGCATGATCGACGGGTGACGACCACACTCGACTCCCCTCCCGCCACGGGTGCGTGGCGGGAGGGGGACGACCCCGGCGGGCGGCTCTGGACCCCGCCCGCCCCGCTCCGCGTCGAGTCCGGCGCGGAGCTCCCCGGAGTGCGCCTGGCGTACGAGACGTGGGGGGAGCTGAACGCCGACGCGTCGAACGCGGTGCTGGTGCTGCACGCCCTCACCGGCGACAGCCACGTCACCGGCCCCGCCGGGCCCGGGCACCCGACGGCGGGCTGGTGGGACACCCTCGTCGGCCCCGGCCGCGCGCTCGACCCGCAGCGCTGGTTCGTGGTGGCCCCCAACGTGATCGGCGGCTGCCAGGGCAGCACCGGCCCGTCGTCGACGGCGCCGGACGGGAAGCCGTGGGGGAGCCGGTTCCCGGTCGTCACCCCGCGCGACGCGGTCGCGGCGGAGACGGTGCTGGCCGACGAGCTCGGCGTGGCGCGGTGGGCGTGCGTCGTCGGCGGGTCGATGGGCGCGATGCGGGCGCTCGAGTGGGCCGCCACCGAGCCCGACCGCGTCGCCCGGCTGTGCCTGCTCGCCGGCCCCGCGGCCACCTCCGCCGACCAGATCGGCTGGGCCTCGCCCCAGATCGCGGCGATCCGCGCCGACCCGGGCTGGCACGGCGGCGACTACCACCACGCGGCGCCCGGCCAGGGCCCGCACCTGGGCCTCGGGGTCGCCCGGCGGATCGCGCACCTGAGCTACCGCAGCGGCTTCGAGCTGGCCGAGCGGTTCGGGCGCGACGCCCAGGCCGACGAGGACCCGTGGCACGGCGGGCGCTACGCGGTGGAGAGCTACCTCGACCACCACGCGGCCAAGCTGGTCCGCCGCTTCGACGCCGGCTCCTACGTGCGGCTGACCGAGATGATGAACGCGCACGACGTGGGGCGCGACCGGGGCGGGGTCGCGGCCGGTCTGGCCCGGGTGACGGCCCGGACGATCGTCGGGGGCATCAGCTCCGACCGGCTCTACCCGCCCGCGCAGCAGGAGGAGCTGGCCGAGGGCATCCCCGGCTCGGGCCCGGCCCGGATCATCGAGTCGCCCTACGGGCACGACGGCTTCCTGATCGAGGCCGATGCGGTGGGGGCGCTGGTGGGGGAGCTGCTGGAGGCGGGGGAGTAGCGGCTGGCGCCGCCCGTGAGTGGGAACGAGTGCTATAGCCCTGGTTTGCACTCACGAGGGGGCGCTGGTCTCGGGAGCCGGGCCGGGGGCGTTCGTGGTGTTCCGCGGAATGCGGCTGTGTCGGGTTCCGCGGAGCGCGTCGGTTGCCGCTGAACACGGCGTGAGCGGCGCGCACGCCACGTCAGGTTGTGTTCGGAGCCGGGGAGGTGCGGTCACTGGAGCTGTGATCATCGCAACCGTGCCGACAGGGTCCTCCGGCCGGCCGGCCGGCCGCCACGTCACGCTCCGGTCGGTGGCTCCGCGGGACGTTCGGCGTTCCTCGTTCGCGTTCCGCGGAACGCGGGGTCGGGTGTTCCGCGGGTTCGGCTGTTCCTCGGAACGCCGGTCGGGTGGTGTCTGCGGGACGCGGGATCGCCGCCGGTTGCTCGCACTCGCGACGTGATCGCCGCGCGTCGCACAGCACGGTCGTGCCGGGAACCGTGAGGTGCGGTCGGGAGCGATCACCGGCGCGGTGATCGCCAGGACCGCACCGTCACGGTCGTCCAGGCGGCCGCCCCGTCACACTCCCGGTCGGTGTTCCGCGGAACGCGGGGATGCGGTGTTCCGCGGAACGCGGTGGGTGCGCGGTGTTCCGCGGAACGCGGTGGGTGCGGGGTGTTCCGCGGAACGCGGTGGGTGCGGGGTGTTCCGCGAAAGGCGGTGGGTGCGGGGTGTTCCGCGGAACGCGGGTGCGGGTCAGCGGGCTCCGAGCAGGGCCACGGCGACCGTGGCCAGGATCAGCAGCAGGGACAGCAGGCCGAGCAGGATCGCCCAGCGCCGCTCGGCCCGGCGGTCCCGGGCGACGGGGCGGGTCGGTGGTTCGGTGACCGGGGTCCGGGTGGTCGGGGCGTCGGGGGAGGCCTCGGGGGTCGGGACGGGGACCGGGACCGGGACGGGGACCGGGACCGGCAGTCCCGAGGAACCGATGACGAGCGTGCGGGGCCGGCCGGTCTGCCCCGGTTGGCCGGTGGGAGTGGTCGGGGGCTCGGTGCCCGTGTCGTGTCGGGTGGTCGCGGCCTCCGCACCTGGTCCGGGCGGCTTCGGGGCTGCGGCCGGCGTCGGGGCCGACGCGCCCCGGGCGCGCGGGGACGGTCGGGCCGGGGCGTCGTCGTCCGGTTCGGCGGACGCCGTGCTCGCGCTGTCCGTATGACCGGTGGCCGCGGCAGGGCCAGGGGTCCGGGCGGTCGGTGGCTGTCCGTCGGTGGAGGCGGGAGCGGCCTTCGTGAGGACCGGCGTTCCGTCCACCGTCGGCCCGGCCAGGCTGGAGTCAGTGGACGAGGCTCCGGCGGGTGACGGATCGGCCGGCGCCGGATCGGCGGGCGTCGCCTCGGTGGCGGAGTCGGGGGCGGAGTCGGTGGCCGCGCGGTCGGTCGCGGCCGATGTGGCCGAGGTGGGTTCGACCGGGGTCGGATCCGTGGCAGAGGCGCCGGTGCGCGTCGGTTCGGCGGCGATCACGTCAGCGGGGCCCGACCCGCCGGAGCCCGACGTCGCGCGGGTCTCCTCGGGGCGGGCACTCCCGTCCGAGGTGCCGGCGGACGAGGTGCCGGCGGACGAGGTGCCGGCGGACGAGGTGCCGGCGGAGGAGGTGCCGGTGGGGGAGGTGCCGGTGGGGGAGGTGCCGCCGGAGGGGAGGGCGTCGGATGTCGGCTCGGCGAGGGTGTGGTCGGCCGCAGTGGGCCCGGCGGACGCCGCGGCGGCGGGCGCGGAATCGGCGGCGGAGGGCTCGGCGGCCGAGGAGGCAGAGGAGGAGGCAGAGGAGGAGGCAGAGGAGGAGGAGGCTGAGGCGGCAGAGGGATCGGCGGGCGCCGGCGCGACGGAGGTGGGGGCCTCGCGCGACGGGGATCCGGCCACCGGGGCGGGTGGGGACGCGGCCGCCGTCGACCCGGACCGGGACGTCGCCGGATCCGGTGCACCGGTGGGGGGCGGCGAGACCGTGGTGGCGTCCGACGGCGCGACGACCGGAGGAGGGACGGCGGCCGTCGCCAGCGTCGGGGCGTCGACGAGGGTGCCGCCGTCGAGCGAAGCATCGACAGGAGGGACGACGACGGGCGGGGGAGGGGCGTCCAGCGCCGCCCCGAGCTCGTCGCTGAACTGCTGGGCGGTGGCGGGCCGGTCGCCCGGGTCCTTGGACAGCACCCGGGCCAGCACGGCGTCGATCGCGGGCGTCAGCTCCGGCCGCACCGACGACGCCGGCTGCGGGACCTCGCGGGCGTGCGCGAGCAGCACCGCCACTTCGTGGTCGCGCTCGAACGGCAGGTGCCCGGTGAGGCAGCGGTAGACGAGCACCCCGAGTGCGTAGACGTCGGTGCGGCGGTCGAGGGGACGGCCGCTGATCTGCTCGGGGGCGATGAAGTCGGCGGAGCCCAGGACCTGGCCGGTGGCGGTGAGCGGGGGGCCGTCGGTGCGCTTGGTGATGCCGAAGTCGCTGAGGTAGAAGTGGTCGCGGCCGCGGCGGTCGGTGCTGGCGAGGACGTTGGCGGGCTTGATGTCGCGGTGCACCAGCCCGGCGTCGTGAGCGACCTCCAGCGCGCCCGCCACCTGCGCCACCAGCGTCCGGACGCGTTCGTGCGGCAGGGTCGCGCCGGGCGGGAGGAGGCTGCGCAGGTCGCGGTTCTCGACGTAGCGCATCACCAGGTAGAGCAGCCCGTCGGCCTCCCCGGCGTCGTAGACGGGGACGATGTGCGGGTGGTCCAGCTCGGCGACGATCTGCGCCTCGCGCGCGAACCGGGCCCGGAACGTCCCGGCGTCGGCCAGCTCGGGGTCGAGAACCTTGAGCGCGACCTGCCGGTTGAGGTGCAGGTGCTGGGCGAGGTAGACGGTGCTCATGCCGCCGCGCCCGATGGTGCGGACGATCCGGTACCCGGCGATCTGCGTCGGATCGGTGCCTGGCATCTGCGGGCGGCTCCTACGTGGCGGCGGTGTCCAGCACCATGATCTGCCCCGTGTTCAGCAGCGAGACGTAGGCGCGACTGCCGTCGGGCAGCACGGTGACGCTCGACGGGCCGTCCACGGCGGGGATCTGGGCGGTGACCGCGAGCGTAGCGGCGTTGACCACCGTGACGACGTCGCTCTCGATGTCGGTCGTGTAGAAGAACCGCCCGTCGGGGGAGTAGGCGATGTCCTGCGGCGACTGCCCGACCGGCACGGTCCCGACGACGGTGTTCGACGCCGTGTCGATCACCGAGACCTCGTCGCTGTCGTAATTGACGACCACGACGCGCGAGCCGTCCGGCGAGACCGTGGTGCTGTGCGGCGAGGTCCCGACCGGGATCTCGGTGATGATCCGCCCCGTGTCGGGCTCGATCACGGACACGACGTTGGACTCGTGGTTGGCGGTGTAGAACGTCGTGCCGTCGCGGCCGAACGCCACCCAGTGGGGGTTGCGCGCGACCGGGATCTCGCGGGCGACGGTGTCGGTGGCGAGGTCGATGACGTCGACGCGGCCGTCGTCGTGGCTGGGCACGAACAGCAGCGACCCGTCGGGGTTCGTCGACGACGCGAACGGCCGCTTCCCGACCGGCACCGTCGCGGTGATCTCGTTGGTGGCGGTGTCGAGCACCGACACGAAGTTCTCGGTGAACTCGTCGTTGTAGACGCTGATGTAGGCCTCGGAGCCGTCCGGGGAGAACGACACGAACCGCGGCGGCCCCGCCGGCACCGGGATGGAGGCGACGATGCCGTTGATCGTCGTGTCGAACACCGTGACGACGCCGGCGTTGCGGTTGCAGATGTAGAGCGTGCGGCCGTTCGGGGTGACGTGGGCGTAGCCGGGGGTGTCGCCGGCCGGGAACGTGCCCGCCACCGTGGGGATCGCGACGGCGGGCAGGATCTCCAGCGGCGCGGTCTCGACGACCGGCCCGCCCGTGGTCGTCGTCGGTGCGGCGGCTGCCGTCTGCCCCGTCCCGAACGTGCGGACGACGGTGAGCACCAGCGCGGCGAGCGAGAGCACCACGAGCACGCTCATCGCGATGAGCAGCGGGCTGCGCCGCGACGCGGGGGCGGCGGGCGCGGGAGCGGGGAGCTGCTCCGACGAGCGGTGCCGGCCGTCGGCGGAGGCGAGCCCCAGCGAGGCGACCGGCAGCATCCGCACCGGCTCCACCGGGCGCGGCGGCGGGGCGGTCGGGACGCGGACGGTGGGGCGGGCGTCGCCGAGGTCGTGGGTGGCCGTCAGGCCGGAGACGGCCGCGCGGGCCGCCGCGGCGAAGGCGCCCGCGGAGTCGTAGCGGTCGGCGGGGTCCTTGGCCATCCCCTTCGCGACGACGGCGTCGAGCCCGGGCGGCACCGCCGTGCTGACCGCGCTCGGCACGGGCGCGTCGGTGAACAGGTGCGCGTACATCAGCGCGGGCAGGTCCTCGCCGGCGAACGGGCGCCGCGCCGTGAGGCACTCGTAGAGCAGGCAGGCCAGCGAGTAGACGTCGGCGCGGGAGTCGACCGGCTGGTTGGTGAACCGCTCGGGCGCCATGTAGTCGAGCGTGCCGACGGTGGCGCCGGTCATCGTCAGCGAGGTCCGGGCGGTGCCGATGGAGCGGGCGATCCCGAAGTCGACGACGTAGACGAAGTCGCTCGCGGTGACCAGCACGTTCGACGGCTTCACGTCGCGGTGCACCAGCCCGTCGGCGTGCGCGGCGTCGAGCGCCTCGGCGATCTGCCCGATCAGGTGCACCGCGCGCTGCGGGGCCAGCGCGCCGTCCTGGGACAGCATGACGCCGATGTCGCGGCCGTCGACCAGGCGCATGTCGATGTAGAGGCGGCCGTCGATCTCGCCGAAGTCGTGGATGGGGATGACGTGCGGCTCGCGCAGCCGGGCGGCGACGTAGGACTCGCGCTCGAAGCGGCGGGTGTACTCGCCGTCGCCGGTGAAGACCTCGGGCAGCAGCTTGAGCGCGACCTGCCGGTCGCGGCGGGTGTCGTGCGCGCGGAAGACCTCGCCCATGCCGCCCGTGCCGAGCAGGTCCTGGAGCTCGTAGGGGCCGAACTGCCGCGGGATCATCACGTCGCCACCTTCGAGGCCGTCCCTGTGCCTGCTGTGCTCGTCGCGCGGCCGGTGCCACACGTTACGACCCGGCGCCCCGACCGTCGAGGGTCCGCGCGGGAGAACCGCCGCGACCGGGCCCCGGGGGCGTCGCTAGTCTTCTCCGGGTGCTGACCAGGATGTCGTCGTTGTTCCTCCGGACCCTGCGGGACGACCCGGCCGACGCGGAGGTGCCGAGCCACAAGCTGCTCGTCCGCGCCGGCTACGTCCGCCGCGTCGCCCCGGGGATCTACACCTGGCTGCCGCTGGGCCTGAAGGTGCTGCGCGCGGTCGAGCAGATCGTCCGCGAGGAGATGGACGCCATCGGCGCCCAGGAGATCCAGCTGCCCGCGCTGCTGCCCCGCGAGCCCTACGAGGCCACCGGCCGGTGGACCGAGTACGGCCCGAACCTGTTCCGGCTCAAGGATCGCAAGGGCGGCGACTACCTGCTCGGCCCCACGCACGAGGAGCTGTTCACCCAGGTCGTCAAGGGCGAGTACGCGTCCTACAAGGACTACCCGGTCGTGCTCTACCAGATCCAGAACAAGTACCGCGACGAGGCGCGCCCCCGCGCGGGCATCCTGCGCGGCCGCGAGTTCCTCATGAAGGACTCCTACTCCTTCGACCTCACCGACGAGGGGCTCTCGGAGTCCTACGCCGCGCACCGCGCCGCCTACGTGAAGATCTTCGAGCGGCTCGGCCTCGAGTACGTCGTCGTCGCGGCCACATCGGGCGCGATGGGCGGCTCCGCCTCGGAGGAGTTCCTGGCCGTCGCGCCGACCGGCGAGGACACCTTCGTCCAGAGCCCCGGCGGCTACGCGGCCAACGTCGAGGCCGTCACGACGACGGCACCCCCGGCGATCCCGCTCGACGGGCTGCCCGAGGCGCAGGCGCACCACACGCCGAACACCCCGACCATCGAGACGCTGGTGGCGTTCCTCAACGGCGCCGGCCTGGGGCGCACCTTCACCGCGGCCGACACCCTGAAGAACGTGCTGCTCAAGACGCGCGCCCCGGGTGCGACGGAGTGGACGCTGCTCGGCGTCGGCGTCCCCGGCGACCGCGAGGTCGACATGAAGCGCCTGGAGGCCGCGCTCGAGCCCGCCGAGGTGGCGCTGCTCGACGAGGCCGACTTCGCGAAGAACGCGTTCCTCGTCAAGGGCTACATCGGCCCGGTGTCGCTGGCCGCCAACGGCGTGCGCTACCTCGTCGACCCCCGCGTGGTCACCGGCTCGGCCTGGGTGACCGGCGCCGACAAGCCCGACCACCACGTCGTCGACCTCGTGGCCGGCCGCGACTTCACCCCCGACGGCACGATCGAGGCCGCCGACGTCCGCGAGGGCGACCCGGCCCCCGACGGCTCCGGCCCCCTCTCCACGGCCCGCGGCATCGAGATCGGCCACGTGTTCCAACTCGGCCGCAAGTACGCCGACGCCTTCGCGCTCGACGCGCTGGGTCCGGACTCGAGGCCCGTCCGGATCACGATGGGCTCCTACGGCATCGGCGTCTCGCGGCTCGTCGCGGTGATCGCGGAGCAGAACCACGACGACTCGGGCCTGCTCTGGCCGGCCGCCGTGACGCCCTACGACGTGCACGTCGTGGTCGCCGGCAAGAACGAGGAGATCACGACGGGCGGTGCCGCCCTGGCCGCCGAGCTCGAGGCCGCGGGCCTGCGCGTCCTGCTCGACGACCGCAAGGCCTCGCCCGGCGTCAAGTTCGCCGACGCGGAGCTCATCGGCGTGCCGACGATCGTCGTGGCGGGCCGCGGGCTGGCCACCGGCGTGATCGAGGTCAAGGACCGGCGCAGCGGCGAGCGGGTCGAGGTCGCCCTGGCCGACGCGGTCGCCCACCTGACGGGGCGGGCGACCGGCTGAGGCCCGGCGGCCGGTGCCGTTCACCGGTCGGCGACGAAGTCGACCGAGTTCCACCAGGTGTAGAGGGCGCCGGCGTTGCCGGACGACTCGGCGACGTACCCGATCGCCAGGGCGGCCTCGTCGGTCCAGAACAGGTAGGACGTGCCGGTGTCGGTCTCGGTGAAGCAGGCGACCTGCCCGCCGAGGCCGCCGTTCTGCCGCGAGTAGACGGCCCGGACCGACGCCGGCTCGGCGCACTCCTCGATCGAGCCCGTCGTGCCCGGGATCTCCTCGACGTCGGCGAGGCTGGTGAACGTCGTGTTCATGTCGTCGATCGAGGCGTAGCGGGCGAACGTGGCGCTCGTGGGCCCGGTGCCGGTCGAGGGCGGGCCCGGGCAGACGACGAACGCCGTGGCGCCGTCGAGGGTGTCGGGGTTGCAGGTCGACACCCCGTAGCCGGCGGGCAGCTCGGCGAGCAGCAGGTCGGTCTCGGGCGTCGACGGGGCGGTCGTCGGGGTGACGGTGGTGGTCGGGGGCACCGTGGTGGTGGTCGGCGCCGCGACCGTCGTGGGCGGGGTGGACCCGCCGCCGCCGCTGCCCGACGTCACGAACCAGACGATCCCTCCGCCGATCAGCGCCAGCACCGTGACCACGGCGATCGCGATGAGCGCGGTGCGGTCCTTCTTCGGCGGCTGCTGCCCGGCGTAGGAGCCGCCGCCGCCCCAGCCGGGCGGCTGCTGGCCGTAGCCCGGCCCGTAGGCGCCCTGCTGGCCGCCCTGCCCGTAGCCCGGCTGCTGGCCGTACGCGGTCTGCTGGCCGTAGGCGGTCTGCTGCCCGTACGCCGGCTGCTGGCCGTAGCCCGGCTGCTGGCCCCACGCCTGCTCCGCGCCGTAGGCGGGCTGCGCCGCGCCCCAGGGGTCCGAGGGGTTCTGCGGGTTGGACGGGTTCGACGGGTAGGCCGGCGGCATGACGGCCGTGGCCGGCTTGCGCAGGTCGGGCGTCGACGAGCCGCCGAACGCGACGGTGGCGCCCGAGGTGCTCGGGTCGGTGGCCCAGCCCCCGATCTCGGCGCGGGCCGCCGCGGCCAGCGCGCCCGCGCTCGACGGGCGCTGCGCCGGGTCCTTGGCCATGCCCTGGGCGACGACCTGGTCCAGCCCCGTCGGCAGGTCCGGGCGCGAGGTGCTCGGCCGCGGCGGAGGGGCGTTGAGGTGGGCGTTCATCAGCGTCGCCATGTCGCCCTCGAACGGCGGGCGGCCGGTGAGCGCCTGGTGCAGCACGCACGCCAGGGCGTAGACGTCGGCCCGGGGGTCGCCCTCGACGCCCGCGAACCGCTCCGGCGCGATGTAGGCGAGCGAGCCGGGCATCGTGCCCGCGCGGGTGAGCGCCGGGTCCTCGCCGACGCCCTCCTGGGCGCGCGCGATGCCGAAGTCGAACAGGTAGGCGAAGACCTCGCGGTCGACGGTGGGCCCGTGCACGCCCGCGAGCAGCACGTTGGACGGCTTGACGTCGCGGTGCACCAGCCCCTCGGCGTGCGCGGCGTCCAGCGCGGCGGCGACCTGCGAGATCACCGACACGGCCGCGACCGGCGGCATCGGGCCGTAGCTCTTGAGCCACGTCGCCAGGTCCATGCCCTCGACCAGGCGCATGTCCAGGTACAGCCGGCCGTCGATCTCGCCGAAGCGGTGGATCGGGACGATGTGCGGCTCGCGCAGGCGCGCCGCCGAGCGGCACTCGCGGCGGAACCGCTCCTGGTACTCCTGGTCCTCGGCCAGGTGCGGCGGGAGGACCTTGAGGGCGACCGTGCGGTCGGTGTCGGAGTCGTGGGCGCGGTAGACCTCACCCATGCCGCCGCGACCGAGGAGCTCCTCGATCCGGTACGGCCCGAACGTCGAATCCAGCACGCCGATCTCCCCACCTCTGCCGGTCCGTCTCCGCGACCTTAGACCCGACCCATCGTGGATCTTGTCGTCGCCGACGGCACGGGTGCTACCACTCCGGTGCACCGAATGGGTAACACCCGATGCCGGGACCGGTCCCGGGAACGGCAGGATGTGATCCCCCGGCGGGAGCCGGCAGGGACAGACGATGCGGGGTGGTCGGGACGTGGACGGCGGTGCGCCGCGCGCGGTGGTGCTCCCCGGTGACGGGGTGGTCGCGCGCTTCCCCGGGATCCTCTGCGTCGCCCGCTGCCCCGACCCGGCCCCGCTCGCGCGGCTGCTGGACCTGTGCCGGGAGGTCGCGGGGGCCGAGCCCGGGCGCCCGCTGGCCCGCCGGCTCGCCTCGTGGCTCGGCGGCCCCGACGCCCCGCCCGACGCCCTGGTCTTCGGCACCGTCTGCGCCGCCGGGGAGGCCACCGCGGTGTTCCTGACCGGGCCGGTCGGCGCGCGGGTGGGCGGGGCGGTGCTGTCCGGCGCCGACGCGGCCGCCTGGACCGACCGGCTCGTCGCCCCCGGCCCCGTCCGGCTCGCCCTCGACGGCCCGGCGGCGCCGCCCGCGCCGCTGGCCGGCCTGCACGACCTGCGTGAGGGGGTCGTCGGGGGTGGGGGGATCGAGCTCGTCGGGGCGCCGACCGTCGCGCCGCCCGTGTCCGCTCCGGCGGCGGCCGCCACCGCCCCGCCGGGCAGCATCAACGCCCAGCCGACGCTGGTCGGGATGGAGACCGGGCGCGCCGCCGGCACCGCACCCGCCCCGCCGGAGGCCGCGCCCGCGGCGGCGGTGGCGCTCGGGAAGCCCGGGCCGGCCCCGGCCCCGCCCCCGGTCGTCCCCGGCACCGGGCAGCTGCCCGCCGTCGGGGAGCGCCCCGGTGCAGGGCAGCCCCCCGCCCCCGGCCCGCGGACCCCGCCCCGTCGCTCCGACGCCATCCACGGCGTGCCGCCCGACGGTCCGCCGCGCCCGCCGCTGGAGGCCGGCGACCCCGGAGGCACCGGCACCCGCTCGGCGTCGGGCGGGCCGTCGGCGGCCACCCCGACCGGTCCGGGCCCGGGCGAGGCCCGCGGTCACCTGTGCTCCAACGGCCACCTCAACGACCCCCGCTCGCGGGCGTGCGTCCTGTGCGGGGTCCGGATGAACGAGCGCACCGGCGTCCTCGTCATCGGCACGCGCCCGCCGCTGGGCCTGCTGGTGTTCGACGACGGCGCCGCGTACACCGTCGACGGCGGGTACCTCGCCGGCCGCATGCCCGAGTCCGACGAGCGGGTCCGGTCCGGGGAGCTGCGCTCGATCGTCGTCGAGGACCGGTCGGGGGCGGTGTCGCGCGTGCACGCCGAGGTGCGCGTCGAGGACTGGGACGTCGTGCTGCTCGACGCCGGGTCCCGCA
Organism: Pseudonocardia broussonetiae; assembly: GCF_013155125.1. NCBI lineage: Bacteria > Bacillati > Actinomycetota > Actinomycetes > Pseudonocardiales > Pseudonocardiaceae > Pseudonocardia > Pseudonocardia broussonetiae. Next base: position 3,410,966 of record NZ_CP053564.1, read on the forward strand.
ACGGCACGTTCCTCGCCGCTCCCGGGGACCCGTCCTGGTCGCAGCTCCCGCCCGGGCAGGCGCGGCGGCTGCTGCCGGGCACGCGCGTGCGCCTGGGCGGGCGCACCTTCACGTTCGAGTCGACGTCCGGGGCGAGCTGAGACGACGTGGACGCTGTGCTGACGGCCGCCTCCGCGGTGGCCGACTACGAGATCGTGCGCCTGCTCGGCGAGGGCGACCACGGCCGCTGCTACCTCGCCCACCCGCCCGCGCGGCTCGGGGTGGACCGGCCGGTCGTGCTCAAGGTGTTCGCCGACGCGGTGGGGGAGCAGGCCTACGAGCGGGGCGTGCAGGAGCTGCGGGCCTACGCCGCCGTCGGGTCGCCGCACCTGGTGCGGGTGCACGAGGCGGTGCTGGGCCACGGATTCGTCCACGTGAGCGAGCACCTGCCGCTCGGCTCGCTCGCCGCGCCCGTCCGCACCCCGGACCGGGTCGCGACGCTGCTCGCCCTGGAGCACGCGGCCCGCGCCGCGCACGCCCTGCACCAGGCCGGGATCGCGCACGGGGCCATCACGCCGGCCAACGTGCTGCTCGACGGCGGCCCCGATCCCGACCCCGACGGGCCGCCGCGCGGCGGACGGCTCGCCGAGCCGAACCTGGCCCGCCACCTCACCCCGGGCACCACGCTCACCGGCATGGGCCGGGCGGGGTCCGTCGAGTTCACCGACCCCGCCCTGCTCGCCGGGGCGCGGCCGTCGCGGCGCACCGAGGTGTGGGCGCTGGGCGCCACGATCCACCGCGCGCTGGCCGGCACCGGCCTGTACGGCGAGCTGCCCGCCTCGCGGCCGATCTCCTCGATCCGGATCGTGCTGACCGCCCGCCCGGAGATCGACCCGGGGCTCGACCCGGAGGACGCGGCGCTGGTCCGCGCCTGCCTGACGCCGGGCACCGGCCGCCCGGCCACGGCCGAGCAGGTCGCCGACCGCCTCGCCGCGCTCGCGTCCTAGAGGAACCCGCCCAGCGACCACCAGTCGTAGAGCACGGCGGTGTCGCCGTCGGCGCGGACGACGATCGCGCGGGCCCGGTTGCGGGGGTCGGTCCAGTCGATCGTGGCGCCGACCGACGGCTCGGACCAGCAGGTCAGCGCACCGTTCTCGGCGTTGCGGGTCCAACCGCCGGTGGCGGCGGTGCCGGTGCGGCAGCCGGTGATGTCGCCGCTGGTGAGGCCGCGGGCGGTGGCGTCGGCGGAGTGGGTGGAGGTCAGCGCGCCGGCGTCGCGGTAGCGCAGGAACGTCGCCGTGTCCGGGCCGTTGGCCGGCCCGCCGGTGCAGGTCAGCGCCGCGTCGACGACGGCGTCCTCGCGCTCCGGCGCGGGCGCGCAGTTCGCCGCGGAGAACCCGATCGGCAGCACGGCGAGCAGCGACTGCTGCGGCGCGGTCAGCTCGACGGCCGGGGGCGCGGTCCGGGTCGGGCGCAGCAGGAGCACCGCGACCACGACGGCCACCGCCGCGAGCACCGCCCCGGCGACGACGAGCGCGGGGCCCCGGCGCGCGGCCGGCGGGTCGTGGTGCAGGCGCGCCGTGGCGCCGCGCGGAGGGCCGATGCCCGCGGGGACGGTGCGGCCCTCGGGCGGGTTCCAGGCGGGCGCGGGGCGACCCGGCCCGGTGAGCGGGCGGGGCGTGGCCGGGCGGGGCGGCGGGGGCGGCGCCGGCCGGGGGCCGCGGCGGCGGGCCTGCTCCAGCAGGGCCGCGCGGTCCAGCAGCATGGCGTGGTCGGAGACCAGCGGCCCGGGGGCGGGGACCTCGGGAGAGGCGGGGACCTCGGGAGCGGCGGGGACCTCGGGGACGACCGTGTCGTCGCCCGGGGCGACGCCGCGGTCGGCGGGCGCCGGCTCGGCGGGCTCCCGGCGGGGCGGCGCGGCCCGGGGCGGGTCGGGGCGCAGGACCCCGGCCGGCAGCGTCACCGACCCGTCGAGCGCCTTGCGCGCCGCCGCGGCCAGCGCGCCCGCGGTGGGGAAGCGCTGCGCGGGGTCCTTGGCCATGCCGCGCGCGACGACGTCGTCGATCGTCGCCGGCGCCGCGATCCGGTGCTGCGACGGCTTCGGCGGCGGCGTCCGCAGGTGCCCCCGCATGAGCGCGGGCAGGCCCTGCACCGGGAACGGCTTCTCCCCGGTCAGGCACTCGTACAGGACGCAGGCCAGGGCGTAGACGTCGGCGCGGCCGTCGACGGGCTGCTCCAGGAACCGCTCCGGGGCCATGTAGTCGAGCGTGCCGACGGCGGTGCCCGCGCGCGTGATCCCGGCGCCGGTGGTGTCGCCGGTCAGGGAGCGGGCGATGCCGAAGTCGACGAGGTAGGCGAAGTCGTGGCCGTCGTCGTTGGCGGCGAGCAGGACGTTCGACGGCTTCACGTCCCGGTGCACCAGCCCCGACCGGTGCGCGCTGTCGAGCGCCCGCGCCACCTGCGACACCAGCGCCACGGTGCGGGCGGGGGACAGGCGCCCGGTGCGCCCGAGCACCTCGGAGAGGTCCTCGCCCTCGACCAGGCGCATGTCGAGGTAGAGCCGGCCGTCGATCTCGCCCCAGTTGTGGATCGGGATGACGTGCGGGTCGGTGAGCCGGGCCGTCACCCGCGACTCCCGCAGGAACCGGCGCCGGTACTCCTCGTCCTCGCCGATGTCGGCGTGCAGGAGCTTGAGCGCGACGGTGCGGTCCTGGGCGACGTGGTAGGCGCGGTGGACCTCGCCCATGCCGCCGCTGCCGAGCAGCCCCTCGAGCCGGTACGGCCCGAACACCTCCGCCACGACCCTCCCGCTCCCCTCGCCCGCGCCGAGTATGCCGGGCGGGTCAGACCGACGGCAGGCGCGCGCTCGCCAGCACCGCCTCCAGCGTCGACCGGTCGGGCACCGGCGGCGCCGTCGAGGGTCCGCCGGTGGTGTCGCCGTTGACGACGAGCACGGCCGTGCCGGGTGCGCCGTCGGGTCCGGTCGTGGGCACCGCGAGGATCAGCACGGTGCCCTCGGTGGCCAGGCAGCCGTCGTCGGTGGGGGTGCGGGAGGTCGCCTCGACGAGCTGGCCCGGCACGCCGTCGACCTCGAACGGCCGCGCGTCGGAGACCTGCACGTCCGGTGACGCCCCCGCGGCCGAGACGTAGAACGACGAGCCGGTCTCCCGCGCGAACGCCGAGGCCACGGCGGCCGCGGGGCGCTCGCCGGGCACGAAGGCGCTCGCGACGACCCCGCGGTAGTACTGGTTGCCGTCGCACTCGTAGCCGGGAGCGTCGGCGCGGCCCTCCAGCGGGGCGCCGAGCACGGAGCCGGCGTCGGCCGAGTCGAGCCAGTCCGGGGGCACGCTGTAGGACAGGGTCGCGGTCGTGATCGGGCGGAAGTCGGCGGGGACGACGGTGCCGGTGGTGCGGGTGAGCAGCAGGTAGCCGCCGACGCCGAGCGCGGCGAGCAGCAGGACGCCGACGACGACCAGCGCGACCAGGCGTCCGCGGCGGCGCCGGGGGCCGGGGTGGGGTGCGCCGGGGTACGGGGCTCCCGGGTACCGGCCTGCCGCGTACTGGCCACCCGTGTACGGGCCTCCCGCGTACTGGGCGGCCGAGTACTGGGTCCCCGGGTACGGGGCGGCCGCGTACTGGGTGCCCGGGTACTGGGCGCCCTGGTACTGGCTCGCGGGGTACGGCGAGCCGGGGTAGGGGGAGCCGGGGTACGGGGCGCCGGGGTGGGGCGCGCCCTGCTGGGGCCACCCCTGCTGCGGCCATCCCTGCTGGGCCACTTCCGGCTGAGTGCCGGTCGGGGGCGGCCAACCGGGCTGCGGGCCGGTCCACGGCCCGCCGACCTGCGTGGGGGGTCCGGCCGTGCCCTGCTGGCCCGGCGCCCAGGCCTGCTGCGACGGGTCCGGGCCCGGCGTCCACGCCGGCTGCGCGGCCGTCAGCGGGCCGGTGGGTCCGGGCGCGCCCCACGGCGCCTGCCCGCTCCCCGGCTGCCCGCTCCCCGCCTGCCCGCTCCACGGCTGTGCGGCGGGGTCGGGCGGGGGCCAGGACGGCGGCGCGGCCGGGTGCGTCCACCCCATGCGCGTCTCGGGCGCCTCGGGAACGGGCTTCGCCCACGGGTCCGCCGGGGGACGTCCCCAGCCGCCGACCTTCGTCGCGTCGGTGGGCCCGGCGGGGGGCGGCCAGCTCGCGGCGGGCGGCGGGGGTTCGGCGGGCGGCGGGTCTGCGGGCGGCAGGTCTGCGGGCGGCGGGTCGGCGGGCGCCGCGTCGGCGGGTGGCTGCGCGGCGGCCGCCTGCCCGGGCGCGGGCCACGGCGGGTCCTGCGGCGGCGCGGCGAACGACGTGACGCTCGGGTCCGGTTCCGGGCGCTCGCGCGCCGCGTCCGGACCGTCGTCCGGCGAGCCCCCCTGCGGCGTCCCCACGGGCGCGACTCTAGGACACCGCGGCCGCCCCGACCGGGCCGGTCACCCGGCCAGGAACGACAGCCGCACCGAGCGGACGGGGTTGTCGCCGTTGGTGTCCACGAGGCAGACCGACTGCCACGTGCCCAGCGCCGGACGCCCGCCGAGCACCGGCACCGTCATCGACGGGGCGACGATCCCGGGCAGCACGTGGTCGCGCCCGTGCCCGGCGCTGCCGTGCCGGTGGCGCCACCGGTCGTCGGCGGGGAGCAGGTCGCGCAGGGCGGCGAGCAGGTCGGTGTCGCTGCCCGCGCCCGTCTCGATCACCGCGAGGCCCGCCGTCGCGTGCGGCACCCAGACGTGCAGCAGTCCGTCGCCGCCGTCGCCCGCGGACAGGAAGGCGTCGATCTCCGCGGTCAGGTCGACGACGGTCTCGCGGGTGCCGGTACGGACCTCGATCAGCTCGCTGCGCATGCCACCAGGTTCCCAGCCTCGCCAGGTTCCCAGCATCGTCAGGTTCACGGCCTCACTAGGTTCTCAGTTGTGAACCCCGCATCCCCGCGCGACGCCTTCGGACTCCGGTTCGACGTCCCCGACGGCTACCTCAACACCGCCAGCATCGGCGTCCCGCCCGCGCAGGCGGCCGACGCCGTCGCCGACGCGGTGCAGGGGTGGCGCTCCGGCACGGGCCGGCCCACCGACTTCGACGCCCCCGTCGCCACCGCCCGCGCCGCCTGGGCGCGGCTGGTGGGGGTGCCGGTCGAGCGGGTCGCGGTCGGGGCGACGGTGTCCGGGCTCGTGTCGCTGCTCGCCGCCGCGCTGCCGCCCCGCTCGCGGGTGCTCGTCGCGGAGGGGGAGTTCACGAGCGTGACGTGGCCGTTCGCGGCGCGCGGGCACGAGCTCACCGAGGTGCCGCTCGACGAGGTCGGCGCGCGGGCCGCGGAGTTCGACGCCGTCGCCGTTTCCGTGGTGCAGTCCGCCGACGGCGCGATCGTCGACCTCGACGCCCTGCGCGCCGCCCGCGCCTCCGGCACCCGGGTCGTCCTGGACGCCACGCAGGCCACCGGCTGGTTCGACGCCGACCTCGGCTGGGCCGACGCCGTCACCGGCGGCGCCTACAAGTGGCTGCTCAGCCCGCGCGGGGCGGCCTGGCTCGCGGTGCACCCGGACTGGGAGGTGCCGGCCGAGCAGGCCGGCTGGTTCGCGGGCGCCCGGGTCTGGGACAGCGTCTACGGCCTGCCGCTGCGCCTGGCCGCCGACGCCCGGGCGCTCGACACCTCCCCGGCCTGGCTCTGCCACGTCGGCGCCGCCGTCGCGCTGCCCCTGCTCGCGGATCTCGACCGCGCCGCCGTCCGGGCCCACTGCACCGGCCTCGCCGACGCCCTGCGCACCGGCCTCGGCCTGGAGCCCGCCGGGTCGGCGATCGTGGCGGTCCGCGCCCCGGGCGCCCAGGAGAAGCTCGACGCGGCCGGGGTCGTCGGCGCCGCCCGGGCCGGCGCCGCCCGCCTGTCCTTCCACCTCTACAACACCCGGGCCGACGTCGACCGCGCGCTGGAGGCCCTCACCTGACCGGGCCCTCGTCGGCCCCCGCCCCGACTCGCGCGCAGCCACACCCCGACTCGCGCGCAGCCACACCCCGACTCGCGCGCAGCCACACCCCGACTCGCGCGCCCTCACACCCCGACTCGCGCGGGGAAGGGGCGTCAGAGACCGGGGAAGAGGGGGATGGCGGGCGGGCTGCCGACCACCACCCGCCACCGGGCGCACCGCAGGGTGCCCTGGGTCATCGCGTCGAGGGCCGCCTGGCGCAGCGGGCGGTCCGTGGTGCGCTCGATCACCGACCGCCATGCGGCGAGCGCGTCGGTCTCCGCGACGACCGCCAGCGCCGCGGCCGACGCGGCGTCGACGACCGGCTGCGGCACGGCGTACGCCGGCTGCGCCGACACCGCCCGCGCCCCGATCTGCGACAGCGTCGTCTCGACCGCCGCCCGCAGCGTGCGGTGGGCCTCGGCGTCCTCGCGGGCCTGCGCCCGGTTCTGCGGCCCGAGGAACGCGACCGCCAGGCCGTAGCACCACAGCGCCGCGTGCTCGGCGGCCAGCGCCCCCTGCAGGGCGTCGGTGGACTCCTCGTCGAGCACGCTCGACCGTCGCGGCTCCATCAGCCCAGCACCGCCGCGTAGGTCCCGCAGCAGGCAGAGATCGAGGCCACGAGCCCGACGCGCTCGGCCGGCAGCGAGAGCACGGCCTCCGCGGCCGCCCGCGCCGACGCCGTGACGGCGGCGCGCAGGGCGGGCAGGTCGGCGACGGCGGGGGCAGCGGGCGGGGGAGCGGCGGGGGCGGCGGGCGCGGTGTCGCCTGCCAGGCGGGCGATCTCGGCGTCGAGGCGGGCCGCGTGCGCGGTGCGGGCGTCGACCAGGGGGTTCACGCGCTCGGCCAGGTCGGGGTCGGCGGCGACCAGGGCGGCGGCCAGTGCGGCGTCGGAGCGGGCGGCGCCGGCGAGCCCGATCAGCGGGTCGGGGCCGTCGTCGCGGACCGCGGCGCACCCGGAGAGCAGGCCGGGGGACAGGGCGACCGGAGCCAGCGCGAGCGCGGCGAGCACCCGGCGGCGCGGGACGGCGTCGACCCGCACGAGCCCTCCTGGCACGACCCCTCCTCGACGCCCGCCACCGGTCCTCGGCCGGGCGGGCGCCCATCCTGCCAGGCCGCCCGGGGCGTCCCGCCGCCGGAGCGCTGGCGGCCGTGGGGTTGCGGGCGGCGCGCTACCCTTGCGGGCCCGTCCGGCCGTGCCGACGGACCCCGCCCCGGGCGGGACACTCGACGATCAGGAGAGCGCATGTCCACCCACCGCCCCGCGCAGGAGGGCAGCCCGCTGCACGGCGTGCTGGAGCCCGTCGTGCGCGCCGCGGGGTTCGAGCTCGACGAGCTCGACGTGCACACCGTGGGCAGGCGGCACACCGTGCGCCTCGTGGTGGACGCCGACTCCGGGGTGGGCCTGGACGACATCGCGCGGGTCTCCCGGGCGGCGTCGGCCGAGCTCGAGGAGCACGAGGACCTGATCGCCGGGTCCTACACCCTCGAGGTCACCTCGCCCGGCGTCGACCGGCCGCTCACCCTGCCCCGGCACTGGCGCCGCGCCCACCTGCGGCAGGCGCTCGTCCGCACCACCGACGGCCGCACCCTGACGGTGCGCGTCGGGGACGCCGGCGACGAGTCGGTCACCGTGCTCGTCGACGGCGCGCTGCGCGAGCTGCGCTACGCCGACGTGGCGCACGCGGCCGTGCAGGTCGAGTTCCGCAAGCCGCCCGCCGCGGAGATCACGAAGCTCGGCGGACCCGCCCCCGGAGCGGACCACGACGCGGACCACGACACAGAAACAACTGAAGACGACGAAGAGGACCTGGCATGAACGTCGACATCGCCGCCCTGCGCGCCATCGAGCGCGACAAGGACATCCCGTTCGAGACGGTGATCGAGGCCATCGAGACCGCACTGCTCACCGCGTACAAGCACACCGACGGCCACGAGCCGCACGCCCGCATCGACATCGACCGCAAGTCCGGCCTGGTCCGCGTGATGGCGCAGGAGCTGGGCGAGGGCGGCGCCGTCGACCGCGAGTGGGACGACACCCCCGAGGGCTTCGGCCGGATCGCGGCCACCACCGCGCGGCAGGTCATCCTGCAGCGCCTGCGCGACGCCGAGCACGAGCGCACCTACGGCGAGTTCGCCACCAAGGAGGGCGAGATCGTCTCGGGCATCGTCTCGCGCGACGCCCGCGCCAACGCCCGCGGCGTCGTCATCGTCTCCCTGGGCGGGCAGACCGAGGGCGTGCTGCCCGCGGCCGAGCAGGTGCCGGGGGAGACCTACCAGCACGGCGAGCGCATCCGCTGCTACGTCGTCGGCGTGACGCGCGGGATGCGCGGCACGCAGATCACCCTGAGCCGCACGCACCCCAACCTCGTGCGCAAGCTGTTCGCGTTCGAGGTGCCCGAGCTCGTCGACGGCACGGTGGAGATCGTCGCCGTGGCCCGCGAGGCCGGGCACCGCTCCAAGATCGCGGTCCGCTCGACCGTGCCCGGCGTCAACCCCAAGGGCAGCTGCATCGGCCCGATGGGGCAGCGCGTCCGCGGCGTGATGAGCGAGCTGGCCGGCGAGAAGATCGACATCATCGACTGGGACCCGGACCCCGCCACGTTCGTCGGCAACGCGCTGTCCCCGTCGAAGGTGGTGTCGGTCACGGTGATCGACGCCGCCACGCGCTCGGCGCGCGTGGTCGTGCCGGACTTCCAGCTCTCCCTCGCCATCGGCAAGGAGGGGCAGAACGCGCGGCTCGCGGCCCGTCTCACCGGCTGGCGGATCGACATCCGCAGCGACGCCGACCCCCGCGGCGCGGGCGACGCGCCGGCCCGCCCGGCGGGCTCGGAGTCGGAGTCGGTCGGCTGAGCGGCTCCCGCCGTGGCGACCACCCGCCGGGTGGTGGGCTACACTCAGCAACGGCCCACGACCCGGGCCCGGTCGCCGCACGGCGCGCCCCGGAGAACTCTCCGGTCCGCACCTGCGTCGGGTGCCGGACGCGGTCGCAGGCCGACGATCTGCTGCGGGTCGTCGCGGAGCACGGGGCCCTGGTCCCGGACCCGCGACGACGGTTCCCCGGCCGAGGTGCCTGGCTGCACCCCGATCCGGAGTGCCTCCACCGTGCCGAGCGGCGCTCGGCGTTCCCGCGGGCGCTCCGCGTCCCGGGACCGCTGGACACCACCGCGGTCCGGGCGCATCTAGCCGGCGCCGGAGCAGTCACCGGGGCCCGGGACACACCCGGGTCCGTCATCGAGGAGAGCAAGGTCGACCCGTCATGAGCCAGTCGTGAAGATCGCACCATGAACGTGCTTCGACACTAGGTTCGAGGTCGAGCGGGACCAGCCGCCGGCCTCCGAGTAACAGGGAGTGCAGTGGCAGGCAAGGCCCGTGTGCACGAGCTCGCGAAAGAGCTCGGCATCTCCAGCAAGCAGGTCCTGAGCAAGTTGCAGGACCTCGGCGAGTACGTGAAGTCGCCGTCCTCCACCGTCGAGGCCCCGGTCGCCCGCAAGCTGCGGGAGTCCGTGTCCGGTGGTGGCAACGGCGGCGGTCGCCCCCGTGGCGGCGCGTCGTCCCCCTCCGCCGTTCCCGGCCCCCCGCGGTCCGGTGGCGTCCCGGGACCCCGTCCCGGCCCGCGTCCGCCCGCGCCCGCGCCGGCGGCCCCCGCCGAGGCGGCGGCCCCCGCGGCCCCGTCCCGTCCGGCCGCTCCGGCCCAGCCCGAGCGCCCGGCGGCCCAGCAGCGCACCGACGAGTCCGCTCGTCCGAGCGGCCCGCGTCCCGGCCCGCGTCCGGGCCCGGCCGCCAAGCCGGAGCCGATCCGCGCCGAGGCTCCCGTGGCCGAGCGCGCCCCGGCGCCGCAGGCCGGCCGTCCCGGCCCGCAGGCGCGCCCCGACCAGGGCCGTCCCGAGCCGGTGCAGCCCGCCGCGGCCGACGCCGGTTCCGCCGTCGTCCCGCCGCGGACCTCGGGCCCGCGCCCGGGTCCGCGCACGCCGCGCGTCGGCAACAACCCGTTCGGCGTCGGCTCCGGGGCACCGCCCCGTCCGGCCGCGCCGCGCCCCGGCCCGCCGGCCCAGCCCGGTGGCGCCCCGTCCGGCCCGCCCGCACAGGGTGACCGGCCGGCCCCCGGCCAGGGCGGTCCCCGCCCCGGCGGTCCCGGTCAGGGCGGTCCCCGTCCGGCCGGCCCCCGTCCCGGTGGCCCGCGTCCGCCCAACCCGGGCAACATGCCCCCGCGCCCGAACCCCGGCATGATGCCGGCGCGTCCGGCCGGTGGGCGTCCCGCGCCCGGCGGCCGCGGCGGCCCCGGTGGACCCGGTGGACGTCCCGGTGGTCCGGGTGGACGCCCGGGCGGTCCCGGTGGTCGTCCCGGTGGCGGCGGCGGCGGAGGCTTCCGTCCCGGTGGCGGCGGTCCCGGTGGTGGCGGTGCCCCCGCCGGTGGCGGTTTCCGTCCCGGTGGCGGCGGCGGCGGTCGCCCCGGTGGCCCGCGCGGTCGCGGCGGTGCCGCGGGTGCGTTCGGCCGTCCCGGTGGGCCGGTGCGCAAGGGCCGCAAGTCGAAGCGCGCGAAGCGCCAGGAGTTCGAGTCGATGCAGGCCCCTTCGGCCGGCGGCGTCCGCCTGCCCCGGGGTAACGGCGAGACGATCAAGCTCGCCCGCGGCGCGTCGCTGACCGACTTCGCCGACAAGATCGGCGCCAACCCGGCGTCGCTCGTGCAGGTGCTGTTCCACCTCGGTGAGATGGTCACCAACACGCAGTCGGTGTCCGACGAGATCCTCGAGCTGCTCGGCAGCGAGATGAACTACGTCGTGCAGGTCGTCAGCCCCGAGGAGGAGGACCGCGAGCTGCTCGACAGCTTCTCCATCTCCTACGGCGAGGACGCCGGCGGCGAGGAGGACCTGGTCGTGCGGCCCCCGGTCGTCACGGTCATGGGTCACGTCGACCACGGAAAGACGCGCCTGCTCGACACGATCCGCAAGGCGAACGTGATGGGCGGGGAGGCCGGTGGCATCACCCAGCACATCGGCGCCTACCAGGTCGTCACCGAGCTGGAGGGCTACGAGCGCCCGATCACCTTCATCGACACCCCGGGTCACGAGGCGTTCACCGCCATGCGTGCCCGTGGCGCGAAGTCCACGGACATCGCGGTGATCGTGGTCGCCGCCGACGACGGCGTCATGCCGCAGACGGTGGAGGCGATCAACCACGCCCAGGCGGCCGACGTGCCGGTGGTCGTGGCGGTCAACAAGATCGACAAGGAGGGCGCGAACCCGGACAAGATCCGGCAGCAGCTCACCGAGTACAACCTCGTGGCCGAGGAGTACGGCGGCGACACGATGTTCGTCGACATCTCCGCCAAGCAGGGCACCAACATCGACCAGCTGCTCGAGGCCATCCTCCTCACGGCGGACGCCTCGCTGGACCTCCGGGCCAACCCGGACATGGAGGCCCAGGGCGTCGCGATCGAGGCCCACCTCGACCGCGGCCGCGGTCCGGTGGCCACGGTGCTGGTGCAGCGCGGCACGCTGCGCGTCGGCGACTCGATCGTCGCGGGCGACGCCTCCGGGCGCGTCCGGCGGATGTTCGACGAGCACGGCGAGGACATCGTCGAGGCCTACCCGTCGCGTCCCGTGGCGGTCGTCGGCTTCACGTCGGTGCCCGGCGCGGGCGACACGTTCCTCGTCGTCGACGAGGACCGCGTGGCCCGGCAGATCGCCGACCGGCGCCGCGCCCGCGAGCGCAACGCCGAGCTGGCGAGCCGTCGCAAGCGCGTGTCGCTCGAGGACCTCGACGCCGCGCTGAAGGAGACCAACCAGCTCAACCTGATCATCAAGGGTGACAACTCGGGAACCGTCGAGGCTCTCGAGGACGCGCTCATGAAGATCGAGGTCGGCGACGACGTCGAGCTGCGCGTGATCCACCGCGGTGTCGGTGGCATCACCGAGGGCGACGTCAACCTCGCCATCGCCGACAACGTCATCGTCCTGGGCTTCAACGTCCGGGCCGAGGGCAAGGCGACGGAGCTGGCCAACCGCGAGGGCGTGGAGATCCGGTACTACTCGGTGATCTACCAGGCGATCGACGAGATCGAGCAGGCGCTCAAGGGCCTGCTCAAGCCCGAGTTCGAGGAGGTCGTCCTCGGCCACGCGGAGGTCCGCCAGGTCTTCCGCTCCTCGCGCTTCGGCTCGATCGCCGGCTGCCTGGTCATGGACGGGATCATCCGTCGCAACGCCAAGGCCCGCCTGCTGCGCGACAGCGTCGTGGTGGCCGAGAACCTGTCGATCAACTCGCTCCGGCGGGTCAAGGACGACGTGGTCGAGGTCCGCGAGGGCTTCGAGTGCGGTCTGACGCTCGGCAGCTTCAACGACGTCAAGGACGGCGACATGATCGAGACCTACGAGCTGCGCGAGAAGCCCCGCGCCTGACCCCTCGTGAGCGGATACCGGTGCTCCGGCACCGGTATCCGCTCACGGGCCGCGGAGCGGCATGTACGTGGGAGTGCTGGAGCTGGACGTCCTCCTCGGGGACGTCCACTCCCTCAAGGAGAAGCGTTCGCTGGTGCGGCCCCTGGTGGCCGAGCTGCGGCGGCGCTTCGAGGTGGCCGCCGCCGAGGCGGGCCACCTGGACCTGCACCGGCGCGCACTGGTCGGGGTGTCCGTCGTGGCGCCCGACCACGCCCACGCGACCGAGGTCCTGGACCGGTGCGAGCGGCTCGTCGCCGCCCGCCCCGAGATCGAACTGCTCTCGGCCCGGCACCGGATGCTGGGCCCCGACGACTAGCCCTACCTGCCCCCGGGCCTCCTTCCTCGGCCCTTCCATCCCCTACGAGGAGTACCCAGATGGTGGACCAGGCGCGCTCCCGGCGGCTCGCGAAGCGCATCTCGCAGATCGTGGCCGCCGCGCTGGAGAGCGAGATCAAGGACCCGCGGCTCAAGATGGTGACGATCACCGACACCCGCGTCACGGGCGACCTGCAGGAGGCCACGGTCTTCTACACGGTCATCGGCGACACCGTCGACGAGGACCCGGACACCGCGGGGGTGGCCGCCGCGCTGACCAGCGCCACCGGGGTGCTGCGCACCCTCGTGGGCGCGGGCACCGGCGTCCGGCGCACGCCGTCGCTGACGTTCGTGGCCGACGTGGTGCCCACCGAGTCCCGCCGCATGGAGGAGCTCCTCGCGCGCACCCGCGAGTCCGACGCCGAGGTGGCGCGCCTCGCCGCCACGGCCAGCCCGGCGGGCGAGGCCGACCCGTACCGGGTGCCGCGGGAGCGCGACGACGAGGAGTGACAGAGGTCAACGGAGAGTGGTATCACCCACCCGGAAGGGTGGTGGGATGCAGTCAGATCGGGTGAACGCGGCTACCCTCCGTTGCTGTACATCTGTCCGGACCAGGAAGGACCCGCACGTGGTCGCCGATCCCGTCCGCTCGGCCGCCGCGTTGCTCACCGATGCTCGTGACGTGACCCTGCTGGCGCACGTCCAGCCCGACGCCGACTCGCTGGGCAGCGCGCTCGCCCTCGGCATCGCGCTGCGCCGCCGCGGCGCGGTCGTCCGCGTCTCCTTCGCGACGCCCGACTCCGTGCCCGAGACGCTGCGCCCGCTCGACGTCCTCGGCCTGGTCGTGCCGCCGTCGGAGGTCCCCGCGCGGCCCGAGCTGCTGGTCGCCTGCGACGCCGCCGAGCCGTCGCGGCTGGGGAGCCTGCGCCACCTGCTCGACGCCGCCGGCACCACCGTGATGATCGACCACCACCGCTCCAACCCCGGCTTCGGCGACGTCCGCGTGCTCGACCCGCACGCCGAGGCCACGGTCGTGCTGGCCCACCGCGTGCTGCGGGCGATGAGCGTGCCGCTCGACCCCGACGTCGCCCGCTGCCTCTACGCGGGTCTGGTCACCGACACCCGCGGGTTCCGCACCGCGGGCGCCGACGCGCACCGCATGGCGGCCGAGCTGATCGAGGCGGGCGTCGATCCCGAGGGCCTCATCCGCCCGATCATGGACACCCACCCGTTCGACTGGCTCGCAGCGCTCGGGTCGGTGCTCGCCCGCAGCGTCCTGGAGCCCGCGGAGGCCGGGGGGCTCGGGCTGGTGCACACGCGGGTGGAGGCCCGCGACGTCGCACGCTTCCGCACGGAGGAGGTCGACCGGATCGTCGACGTCATCCGGACCACCGCGGAGGCCGAGGTCGCCGTGGCGCTCAAGCAGGTCGGCGACCGGCGCTGGTCGGTGTCGCTGCGCTCCAAGGGCGCCGTCGACGTCGCCGCGGCGGCGGGGCTGGTCGGCGGCGGCGGCCACAGCGCGGCCGCGGGGGCCACCCTCGACGGCACGGCCGACGAGGTCCTCGACGCCCTGCGCGCCGCCCTCGCCCCGGCGACGGCGGCCCGCGCCGGCTGACGGTTACGGTGCACCGGTGAGCTCCGACGCACCCTCCCGGTCCGCAGCACCCTCCCGGTCCGAGGCCCTGGGGGCCTTCTTCTCCGCGTTCCTGCGCCGCCCCGGGACGATGGGGGCCGTCGCCCCCAGCTCGGCGCGGCTGGCGTCGGTGCTGTCGTCGGTGGTGCCCCGCGCGGGCGCCCCGGTCGTCGTCGAGCTCGGCCCCGGCACCGGCGCGGTGAGCGCGGTGATCGCGCAGCGGCTGCCCGCGGGCGGGCGCCACCTCGCCGTCGAGCTCGACCCCGACATGGTCGCCTACCTGCGCCGCACGCGCCCGGGCCTGGAGGTCGTGCCCGGCGACGCCCGCGAGCTCGGAAAGCTGCTGGCCGAGCACGGCGTCGACCGGGTCGACGCGATCATCTGCGGCCTGCCGTGGGCGCTGTTCGACGACACCGTGCAGAGCGAGGTGCTGGCCGAGATCGGCCGCGCGATCGGCGACACCGGCGCGTTCACGAGGTTCGCCTACGTCCAGGGCATGGCGCTGCCCGCCGCGCACCGCTTCCGGGCCAAGCTGCGCGGCGCGTTCGAGGAGGTGCTCGTCAGCTCCACGGTGTGGCGCAACGTGCCGCCCGCCTTCGTCTACGTGTGCCGCCGCCCCCTCGGGTGAGCGCCGACCGCGTCCCGCTCCGCGAGGTCCTGCGCCTAGCGGCCCCGGCCCTGCCCGTGCTGGCCGCCGAGCCGCTCTACCTGCTCGTCGACACCGCCGTGGTCGGGCGCCTGGGCGTCGTCCCGCTGGCCGGGCTGGCGATCGCGGGGGTGCTGTTCGCGCAGGTCACGAGCCAGCTGAACTTCCTGTCCTACGGCACCACCGCCCGCGCCGCCCGCCTGCACGGAGCGGGTCGCCGGGCCGACGCCGTGGCGGAGGGCGGGCAGGCGACGTGGCTCGCGCTCGCCGTCGGGCTGGCGCTGCTCGTCGTCGGGCAGGTGGTCGCCCGGCCGGTGGCCGAGGCGTTCGCGGGCAGCCCGGGGACGGGTGGCGGCGAGATCGCCGACGCCGCCGTCTCGTGGCTGCGGATCGCGCTGTTCGGCGCCCCGCTGATCCTCGTCACCCTCGCCGGCAACGGCTGGATGCGCGGCGTGCAGGACACCGTGCGCCCGCTGCGCTACGTCCTCGCGGGCAACGGCCTGTCCGCCGTCCTGTGCCCGGTGCTGGTGCACGGCGCCGGGTGGGGCCTGCCCGGATCGGCCGCGGCCAACGTCACCGGCCAGGCGCTGGGCGCGGGGCTGTTCCTGCTCGCGCTGCGCCGCGAGCGCGGCTTCGGGCGACCCGACGTCGCGACGATGCGCGCGCAGCTCGTCCTCGGCCGCGACCTCATCGCCCGCAGCCTCGCCTTCCAGGCCTGCTTCCTCTCGGCGGCCGCGGTGGCCGCGCGGTTCGGGGCGGCGGCCGTCGCGGCGCACCAGATCGTGCTGCAGCTGTGGTTCTTCATGGCGCTCGTCCTCGACGCCGTCGCGATCGCGGCCCAGTCGCTGGTCGGGGCGGCGCTGGGTGCGGGCGCGGCCGGGGCGGGGCGGGCGCGGGCGCTGGCCGGGCAGGTCACGCGGTACGGCCTGGTGCTCGGCGTCGGGTTCGGGGTGCTGTTCGCCGCGCTCGTCGGCGTCCTGCCCCCGGTGTTCACCGGCGACGCCGCGGTGCTCGCGCTCGTGCCCGTGGCCTGGTGGTTCTTCGTGGCGATGCAGCCGGTGGCGGGGGTGGTGTTCGCCCTCGACGGCGTGCTGCTCGGCGCCGGTGACGCCGCGTTCCTGCGCACCACGACCCTCGGCGCGGCCGTCCTCGGCTTCCTGCCGCTGATCTGGGCGTCGCTGGTGTTCGGCTGGGGCCTGGCCGGGATCTGGACGGGGCTCACGGTGTTCATGCTGCTGCGGC
This sequence comes from Pseudonocardia broussonetiae, assembly GCF_013155125.1. Lineage (NCBI taxonomy): Bacteria > Bacillati > Actinomycetota > Actinomycetes > Pseudonocardiales > Pseudonocardiaceae > Pseudonocardia > Pseudonocardia broussonetiae. The sequence continues at coordinate 3,427,199 of NZ_CP053564.1, forward strand.
TGGTCGCCGTGGGGCTGCGGACGCGGTCGGGGCGCTGGGTCGTGACGGGTGCGGTGCGGCCGGGCTGATCGTCCATCGCGCTGATCACCCGCGCGGGCTCGACCACGCCTTCCACAGCTCCGCGTACGGCCCGCCCCGCTCCACGAGCTCGTCGTGCGGGCCGCTCTCGACGACCCGGCCCTTGTCGAGCATGACGACCCGGTCGGCCGCCCGCGCCTGGGTGAGCCGGTGCGCGACGACGACGGACGTGCGCCCGGCCAGCACGGCGTCGGCGGCGACCTCCAGCACGCGCGCGCCCGCGCTGCCCGCCTCCGCGGTGGCCTCGTCGAGCACGGCGACGGCCGGGTCGGCCAGCAGCAGCCGGGCCAGCGCGAGCAGCTGGGCCTGGGTGGCGCCGATCTCGCCGCCGCCGTCGCCGACCACGTCGCCGGGCGCGAGCGGGGCGCCGACGCGGGCCAGCGCGTCGACGAGCTCGCCGTCGGTGGCGTCCGGGCGGGCCAGGCGCAGGTTGTCGGCGACGGTCCCGGCGAACACGTGCACCTCCTGCGTCACGACGGCGACGTGCCGCCGCGGCCGGTCCAGCTCGGCCAGGGGCACCCCGCCGATCTCCACCGACCCCGCGGTGGGCGCGTGCACGCCGGCCAGCACGGCCCCGAGCGTCGTCTTGCCCGCGCCGCTGGGCCCGACCACCGCGACGCGCTCGCCCGGCGCGATCTCCAGGTCGACGCCGTGCAGCACCTCCGGCCCGCCGTCGTAGGAGTGCCGGACGCCGGTCAGGCGCACGCCGCCGTCGCGCGGCTCGCGGGGGGCCTGCGGGGCGGGCGGCACCGGCATGTCGGTGACGCCGACGAGCCGGGCCAGCGCCGCGCCCGCCGACTGCGCCTCGTCGAGCAGGAACAGCACGGCACCGATGGGGTCGAACAGCCGCAGGAAGTACAGCGCGGCCGCGGTGGCCGCGCCGACCGTCACCGCGTCCGCCCGGACCAGCCAGAACCCGACGACGAGGATCGCGAGCACGCCCGTCATCTCGGCGCCGTTGAGGACCGCGCCGAACCGGGACTGCGCGGTCATCGCCCGCATCGACGCGGCCACCGCCTGCGCCGAGTGCCCGTCGATCCGCGCCGTGACCGGGGCGCGCAGCCGGTGGGCGCGCACGGTGGCCGCGCCGCCGACGCCCGCGAGCAGCGACTGCGTGCGGTCGCCCTCGGCCACCCGCTCGGCGGCGTAGAGGGGGCCGGAGACGCGCGCGTACCAGCGGGTCGCGAGGATCCAGATCGGCAGCGGGACGAGCCCGGCCAGCGCGAGGCGCCAGTCGAGCAGGGCCAGGCCGACGAGGGTGAGCACGACGTCGAGACCGGCGATGACCAGCATCGGGACGGCCTGGCGGACGGCTTCGGAGATCACCGAGATGTCGCCGCCGACGCGCTGGAGGAGGTCGCCCGACCCGGCCCGCTCGACGTCGGCGAGGCGGACCTGCAGCGCGCGCTCCACCACGCGCTCGCGCAGCCCGGCCAGCACCTGCTCGCCCAGGCGCGCCACCAGCACCCCGGCGACGGCGGCGAGCAGCGCCCGCAGGACGAGCGCGACGAGGATGCCCAGCGCCGGGCCGTCGACGGAGCCGGTGCCGGCGATCGCGATGTCGACGATCCGGCCCAGCAGCGGCGGCACCGCCAGCAGGGCCACGGCCGCGGCGACGAGGGTGAGCACGGTCCCGGCCGACAGCAGCCGGTGCGGGCGGACGAGCCCGGCGACGGCGCCGCGGGTGCGGGCGCCCGTCGCGATGGGGAGGAGGTTCACAGCCGGACCCGTCATGACAGCACCGCCGTCCGGTAGCGCTCGTCGTCGACCAGGTCGGCGTGCGTGCCCGACGCGACCACCGCCCCGTCCGCGACGAGCAGCACCCGGTGGCAGCGGGCCAGCAGCGCGGGGCTGGAGGTGAGCACCACGGTCGTGCGCCCGGCGCGGAGGCGGGCGAGGCCGTCGGCGATGCGGTCCTCGGTGGCGGCGTCGACGGCGGTGGTCGGGTCGTGCAGCACCAGCACCGGCGGGTCCGCGGTGAGCGCGCGGGCCAGGGCCAGGCGCTGGCGCTGCCCGCCCGAGAGGGTGCGGCCGCGCTCGCCGAGCTCGGCGTCGAGGCCGCCGGGCAGGGCGTCGAGCACCTCGTCGGCGCCGGCGGCGGCCAGCGCGGCGGGGTCGGTGCCGATCGTGGCGCGGACGGTGCCCTCGAACAGCACGGCGTCGTGGCGGGCCACGAGCAGCACGCGGCGGGCGTCGTCGAGGTCGACGCCGCGCAGGTCGGTGCCGTCGAGCGCCACCGGCCCGTCGACGTCGCGGGCGAGCACGTCGAGCAGCGCCGCGGCGTCGGCGGCGGCGAGCGTGACCACCCCGAGGTGCTCGCCCGCGGCCACCGCGACGTCGCGGACGTCGACGGCGCCGGGCGGGTCGGCGGGCAGCAGGGCGTGGCCCGCGGTGACGGCGGGCGGGGCGGCGAGCAGCGCCGCGACCCGCCGGGCCGCGCCGCGCGCCCCGGCCAGCTGGGGTCCGACGGCCGTGAGCCGCTCCAGCGGGCCGATGAGGAACTGCGCGAGCCCGACGCCGGCCACGAGCTCGCCGACGCTGATCGTCCCGGCGAGCGCGAGCCGCCCGCCGACCCAGGCCACGAGCACCAGGAAGACGCCGGTCAGGACGCCGGTCGCGCCCGTGTAGACGCCCTCGGCGCGGGCGGCGGCGAGCCGGGCGGTCAGCGCCGAGCGGCTGGCGCGGCGGTAGGTCTGCGCGGCGGCGTCCTCGGCCCCGATGCCCTTGACGACCCGCAGGCCGGTGACCAGGTCGGTGGCGACGCCGGTGGCCGCGGCCAGCGTCTCCTGCTCGGCCTCCGCGCGCCCGACGAGCGGGCGGGCCAGCAGTCGCGACGCCACCAGCACCACGGGCACCCCGCCCAGGACGACGAGCCCGAGCAGCACCGAGCTGCTCAGCAGCACGACCGCGCCGCCGGCCAGCGCGGCGAGCGCCGCCACCGCGGTGACCAGGGCGTAGGCGACCTCACCGGTGCGGTCGGCGTCGGAGCCGGCCAGGCTGACCAGCTCGCCCGGGCGTCCCGGGGCCCCGCCACCGGGGTGCAGCACGCGGGCGGTCACGTCCATCCGGACGGCGTGCGCGGCGCGCTTGCCGGCGAGCACCTCCAGCCAGTAGCCGTAGTAGGCGCTGGTGGCGAGCACGACGAACACGCCCGCGACCACGGCCGACCAGAGCAGCAGCGCGCCCGCGTCGCCCGTCGACACGGCCAGGTCGATGACCGCGCCGACCACCACCGGCACGGCCGCCTCGGACAGCTGGTGCCCGGCGACGAGCAGCGACGACACGGCCAGGTGGCGCCGCTGACCCCCGGCGGCCGAGCGGAGGACCGGACCGGCGCTGGGTGGGGGCACGCAGGGGAGGCTAACCGTTCCTCCCGAACGATCTAGCCGATATCGGGTCCGGCCGTCCGCGGCCGGAAGGTCCGCCGCGGCTCGACGGCCGCCACGCCGTCCAGCGCGCCGAGCGCGGCCCGCAGCTCGCCCGTGCCGATGGAGCCGGTGATCACCCCGAGCGGGGCGAGCACCTGCTGCACGTCCATCCCGGCGGCCCGCAGGCGCTCGGCCACCTCCTGGATCCGCGCCACGTGGGCGTCGTCGACGGAGATCGTCACGTGCTCGGTCATGGCTGCTCCTCAGACCACCGGCGGTGCCTGCACGAGCCCGGCGCCCACGTCGTCGGACGGGAGCGGCAGACGGCTCGCACCGCGCACCAGCGCCCCCCAGAGTGCCTCACCGCGGGCCCCGCTGCGCTGCGCCCAGAGCGCCGCGATGCCGGCGACGTGCGGCGTCGCCATGCTGGTGCCGGAGATGGTGGTGTAGCGCTCGGGCATCGGCCAGGACGAGTAGACGTCGACGCCGGGCCCGGCGACGTCGACCTGCCCGCCCTCCACGCCCGAGCTGCGCGCCGAGAACGGCGCGATGTCCAGCGCGTTGTCGACCGCGGCCACCGCCATGATCGACGGGCTGTTGGCCGGGATGCCGACGAAGCCCGGGTCGCCCGACGCGCGGTCCGCGTTGTTGCCCGCCGCGGCGATGACGAGCACGCCCGCGGCCAGGGCGCGCCGCCCGACCGTCTCGTACACCGTCGAGACCTCGTCGACGTCGGCGCCCAGCGACATCGAGATGACGTGCGCGCCGTTCTCGATCGCCCACGCCATGCCGGCCAGGATCTCGGCGTCGGTGCCCGAGCCCGCGTCGCTCAGCACCTTGCCCGCGAGGATCCGGGCCTCGTGCGCCACGCCGTAGCGGCGCCCGGTGCCGGGCAGCAGCGCGCCGCACGAGGTGCCGGCGCAGTGCGTGCCGTGGCCGTTGCCGTCCTGCGCGGTCTCGCCCTCGACGAAGGACTCGGCGAGGACGTCGCGGCCGGCGAAGTCGGGGTGCTCGAGGTCGAGGCCGGTGTCGAGGATCGCGACGGTGATGCCCGCGCCGCTCTCCGCGACCGTGGCCGCGTTGGTGACCTGCAGGCCCCACGTCAGCTCGTCGGTGTCCTCGGCGACGGGCCCGGCGGCCTCCTCGACGGGCGGGTCCACGGCCTGGCCGTGCAGGAACGCCGCCGCGTCGGCGAACCCGCGCAGGTACTCCTCCGACAGCGCGCCGCGCACGTGGTGCACGCGCTCCGGCTCGGCCGCGACGATCCGCCGGTCGGCGATCATCGCCGTGACGGCGTCGGTGTCGGTGGCCTCGACCGGCAGGACGGCGATCCCGAGGCGCGGGAACAGCAGCGACCCGTCCGCGGTCCCCTCCTCGGCTGCCCCGGTCACCTCGGCGAGCGCGGTGCGGGCGGCGTCGGGGTCGGCGTGGAGGTCGTCGGACAGGACGAGGACCAGTCGCCCCGTCAGCTGGTCGGGCCAGGTGGTCGGACCGTCGGTGCGCAGCTGCATGACCGCAGACCCTTCCGCACCCGGGCGCCGGTGTCCCGCCGGGACCGGGGCAGAATCGGCGCGCGTGACCCCCGCACCGCCCTCCGGGCTCGTCGTCGTCGACAAGCCCGGCGGCCTGACCTCGCACGACGTCGTCGGCCGCCTGCGCCGCATCCTGCGCACGCGCAAGGTCGGGCACGCGGGCACGCTCGACCCGATGGCCACCGGTGTCCTGGTCTGCGGGATCGGGCGCGGCACCAAGCTGCTCGGCCACCTCGCGCTCGACACGAAGGCCTACACCGCGACGATCCGGCTCGGCGCCGCCACGACCACCGACGACGCCGAGGGGGAGGTCGTCTCGACGGCCGACGCGTCGACGGTCACGGACGAGGCGGTCGCGGCGGGGATCGCCGCGCTCACCGGCGACATCGCGCAGGTCCCGAGCTCGGTCAGCGCGATCAAGGTCGACGGGCAGCGGGCGTACAAGAGGGTGCGGGCGGGGGAGGAGGTCGTGCTGGCGGCCCGGCCGGTCACGGTCTCGGCGTTCACGCTGCTCGCCCGGCGCGGCGACGACCTCGACGTCCTCGTCGAGTGCACCTCGGGCACCTACGTCCGGGCGCTGGCCCGCGACCTCGGCGCCGGCCTGCTCGTCGACGGCCGCGGCGTGGGCGGGCACCTCACCGCGCTGCGGCGCACCCGCGTCGGCCCGTTCGACCTCGGGCACGCCCGGACCCTCGAGCAGCTCGAGGCCGACCCGACCCTGTCCCTGCCGCTCGACGACGCCGTCTCCGTCGCCTTCCCGCGCCGCGACCTCGACGAGGACGCCACCACCGACATCCGCCACGGCCGCCCCCTCCCCGCCGACGGCCGCGCCGGCACGTACGGGGTGTTCAGCCCCGAGGGCCGCGCCCTGGCCCTGGTGCGGGAGGCCGACGGCGGCCCCGCCCGCCCCCTCGTGGTGCTGGCGCCGGCGGGGGACTGAGGGACTGCCCTCCCTCCCGCCGCCACGGCCCCTCTTTCGACCCTGGCGTCACACTTCCGACGATCACCGGCTCGATCTCGGCAGGAGTGCGTCCTCACGGTCGCCTGGGGGGCCGTGGTGTCACGGTTCCGACGATCACCGCGCGGCCGGGGCCGCAGGGGCAGGGGCGGGGCGGCGGACCGATCGGCCGGCAGGTTGGTGGCGGGGCCGGTGGGTGATCGTCGGGAGTGGTCGGATCCGGCCACGGGTGACCGCCTGGCACCACTCACCGCGATCACCGGCTGGCTCGCGGCAGGAGTGCGTCCTCGCGGTCTCCCGCGGGACCGTGTGGTCACAGTCCCGACGATCACCGCGCCGGCCGGCCGCCAGGGCGTGGGCGCGGCGGGCCGGTCGGCCGGTGGTGCGGCCGGTGGGTGATCGCCAGGAGTGGTCGGATCAGGCCACCGGTGACCGCAAGGCCAGATGGCGTCGTGACCATGATCGCCGGAACCGCACCACCACGGCCCCTCCAAGGACCGTGGTGTCGCACTCGTGGCGATCACCGGGTCGAATTCGCCAGGAGTGCGCCCTCACGGTCGCCCGGGAGACCGTGGTGTCACAGTCCCGATGATCATTGCGCCGGGGCGGGGCATCGGGGCAGGGGCGCGGGTGGGCACGGGCACGGGCGGGGGCGGGGGCGTGGCTGGGCAGGGGCGCGGCCGGGCGGCGGGCCGTCGACCGGTGGCGGGGCCACGTAGGTGCCGCCCCCGCCGCGGGACACGGCCACGGACACGGATCCGCCGCCCCCGGCCGGGTGGGTGATCGCCAGGAGTGGTCGGATCAGGCCACCGGTGACCGCCTCGCACCACTCTCCGCGATCAAGGCCACACGGCGTCGTGACCATGATCGTCGGGACCGCACCGCCACGGCCCCGCCGACGACCGTGGCGTCGCACTCCCGGTGATCACCGGCTGGCTCACGCCAGGAGTGCGCCCTCACGGTCGCCCGGGAGACCGTGAGGTCACAGTTCCGACGATCACCGCCTCGCACCACTCTCCGCGATCAAGGCCAGATGGCGTCGTAACCGTGATCGTCGGGACCGCACCGCCACGGCCCCGCCGACGACCGTGGCGTCGCACTCCCGGTGATCACCGGCTGGCTCACGGCAGGAGTGCGCCCTCACGGTCGCCCGGGGGACCGTGGTGTCACAGTTCAGACGATCACCGCACCGCCCAGGGCGGAGCAGGGGCGCGCCGGAGCAGAGGCGCGCGAAGGCAGGGGCGCGGCGGAGCGGTGTGTCGGCGGGCCCGTGGGTGCGGGCCGGTGGGGATCGCCAGGAGTGGTCGCAGGGCCCACCCGTGACAGCCCCACACCACTCCCCGCGATCACGACCACCCGACATCGCGCCGGGTGCGCCGCACAGGCCCCCCGCCGGCGCGGGGCGGGCGGGGGGTGGGAGGCGGGGCCGGGAGGCGGACCGTAGGCTCCGGGGCGTGGAGCGCTGGCGGGGGCTGGAGGGCGTGCCGACGGGGTGGGGACGCAGCGTCGTGACCGTCGGCGTCTTCGACGGCATGCACCGCGGCCACCAGCAGCTCGTGGCCCGCGCGGTGGCGCGGGGGAGCGAGCGGGGCCTGCCCGCGGTGCTCGTGACGTTCGACCCGCACCCCGCCGAGCTGGTGCGCCCCGGCAGCCACCCGGCGATGCTCACCACCCTGCGCCGCCGGGCCGACCTGGCCGCCGAGCTGGGCATCGACGCGTTCTGCGTCCTCCCGTTCACCCCCGAGCTCGCCCGCACCGAGCCGGCCGCGTTCGCCCACCACGTGCTGGTGGAGCGGCTGCACACGGCCACCGTGGTGGTCGGGCGGAACTTCCGGTTCGGGCACCGGGCGGCGGGCGACGTCGCGCTGCTCGGGGAGCTGGGCCAGCGCTTCGGGTTCGCGGTGGAGGGCCTCGACCTCACCGGCGACGACGGCGTCACCTTCTCCTCCACCTACATCCGCGCCTGCATCGACGCGGGCGACGTCGAGGCGGCCGCGGCCGCGCTGGGCCGCCCGCACCGCGTCGAGGGCGTGGTCGTGCACGGCGCCCGCCGCGGCCGCGACCTCGGCTTCCCGACCGCCAACATCGCCTCACCGCCCTACAGCGCCCTGCCCGCCGACGGCGTCTACGCGGGCCGGTTCGCGATCGGCGACCGCCTGCTGCCCACGGCCATCTCGGTCGGCACCAACCCCACGTTCTCCGGCCGGGAGCGGACGCTCGAGGCCTACGTGCTCGACGTCGACGAGGACTTCTACGGCCACGAGGTCGCCGTCGACATCACCCACCGCCTGCGCGGCCAGGAGCACTACGCCGACGTCGACGCGCTCGTCGAGCAGATGCACCGCGACGTGGCCCGCACGCGCGAGCTCGTCGGATAGGCGCGACGAGTTCTCCCGTTCGCCCACGGGGAGCGGGGTCCGGGTGCCAGCATCGGCCCATGACCGGTGCCGACGACTTCGCCGCGAACCGCGCCCGCCAGGCCGCGCTCTACGGCGCCCCGCTGGGCGACCGGGTCCGCACCCTCGTCACGGTGCTCGGCATCTCGCAGGCGCGGCTGGCGCGCACCCTGGGCATGAGCCCGGCGATGCTGAGCCAGCTCGCCAGCGGGCGCCGCGTCAAGATCGGGAGCCCGGCGGTGCTGGCCCGGCTGCAGATGCTCGACCACCGGTGCGCGGCGGTCGCCCGGCCGCTCCCGCCGGCCGCGGTCGAGGCGCTGCTGGCGGAGGTCGCGCGGGCGCAGCTGCGCTGGTCGCCGGCCGCGGCGGGCGCCCCCGCGCCCCGTCCGCGCCCGCCCGCCCCGGGCCCGGGGGCGTCGCGCGGGTCGGCCGCCGACGCGCTGCGCCGGGTCGCCGCACCGGCGCGGCTCGCGGCCGCGGCGGCCGCGCTGGGGCCGGGCTTCCCCGAGCTGGCCGAGGTGCTGCGCCAGGCCGCGGGCCGACCGGGCTGACCGGGGCGGACGGATCGCCCCTGGTAAACTCGCTGACGGGTCCGGCTGCAGTCCGTGGCGGCCGTGACCGTCTCCCGTCGCCGCGAACCGTCCGGCGCCGGCCTCACGGCACAGCAACGGAAGAGGACAGACCGTGGCTCTCGACGCCGCACAGAAGAAGACCGTGCTCGACCAGTACGCCACCCACGAGGGTGACACCGGTTCCCCCGAGGCCCAGATCGCCCTGCTGACCAAGCGGATCGTCGACCTCACCGAGCACCTGAAGATGCACAAGCACGACCACCACTCCCGCCGCGGACTGCTGCTGCTCGTCGGTCGCCGTCGCCGGCTCATCAAGTACCTCCGCGAGGTCGACGTCGCGCGCTACCGGTCGCTCATCGAGCGCCTCGGCATCCGCCGCTGACCCGCCAGGGCCGGGCCGCCTGACGCGGCCCGGCCCGCCCCACAACTCCACCGCACCCCCGCGCCCGGCAGCAGATCCGCCGGTCCTCGGTAGTGGCCCCCGGGAGCCGAGACGAACCGACACGGCGTCCCGAGGGCTTCGATCGAAGGCCGGCCCGACGAGGATCACCGGGGCAGGGGCTGACATCTCACGAGGAGATGCACCTTGACCGACCCCATCGACGACGCTGTCCACGAGACGACCGCCGTCATCGACAACGGGAGCTTCGGCTCCCGCACCGTCCGGTTCGAGACCGGGCGCCTCGCGCGCCAGGCCGCCGGCTCCGTCGTCGCCTACCTCGACGACGAGACCATGCTGCTGTCGGCCACCACGGCGTCGAAGCACCCCAAGGAGCACTTCGACTTCTTCCCCCTCACGGTGGACGTCGAGGAGCGCATGTACGCGATCGGCAAGATCCCCGGCTCGTTCTTCCGCCGCGAGGGTCGCCCCAGCACCGACGCGATCCTGACCTGCCGCCTGATCGACCGGCCGCTGCGCCCGTCGTTCGTCGACGGCCTGCGCAACGAGATCCAGATCGTCGTCACGGTGATGAGCCTGGACCCGCAGGACCCCTACGACGCCCTGGCGATCAACGCCGCGTCGGCGTCCACGCAGCTGTCCGGCCTGCCGTTCTCGGGCCCGATCGGTGGCGTGCGCATCGCCCTGATCGACGGCCAGTGGATCGCGTTCCCGCAGCACGACGACCTCAAGCGTGCCGTGTTCGACATGGTCGTCGCGGGCCGCATCGTCGGTGATGACGTCGCGATCATGATGGTCGAGGCCGAGGCCACCGTCGAGACCAACAACCTCGTCGCCGAGGGTGCCCAGGCGCCCACCGAGGAGGTCGTCGCGGCCGGACTGGAGGCGGCGAAGCCGTTCATCCGCAGCCTGTGCGTGGCGCAGCAGCAGCTCGCCGACGTGGCCGCCAAGCCCACGCGCGAGTTCCCGACGTTCCCGGCCTACCAGCCCGACGTCTTCGACGCCGTCGAGGCCCAGGGCGGGTCCGACCTCGCCGCCGCGCTGACGATCGGCGGCAAGCAGGAGCGCGAGGCCAAGCTCGACGAGGTCAAGCTCTCCGTGCTCTCCGCCCTCGAGGGCAAGTTCGAGGGCCGCGAGAAGGAGCTCGGCGCGGCGTTCCGCTCGCTGAACAAGAAGCTCGTGCGCCAGCGCATCCTGCGCGACCAGGTCCGCATCGACGGCCGCGGCATCACCGACATCCGGCCGCTCTCGGCCGAGGTCGAGGTCATCCCGCGCGCCCACGGCTCGGCGCTGTTCGAGCGCGGCGAGACCCAGATCATGGGCGTCACCACGCTCAACATGCTGCGCATGGAGCAGCAGATCGACTCGCTGGGGCCGGAGACGCACAAGCGCTACCTGCACCACTACAACTTCCCGCCGTACTCGACCGGTGAGACCGGTCGCGTCGGGTCGCCGAAGCGCCGCGAGATCGGCCACGGCGCGCTGGCCGAGCGGGCGCTGCTGCCCGTGCTGCCCACGCGCGAGGAGTTCCCGTACGCGATCCGCCAGGTCTCCGAGGCGCTGGGCTCCAACGGCTCCACGTCGATGGGCTCGGTCTGCGCCTCCACGATGTCGCTCTACAACGCCGGCGTGCCGCTCAAGGCGCCGGTCGCGGGCATCGCGATGGGCCTGGTCACCGACACCGTCGACGGCGAGACGCGCTACGTCGCCCTGACCGACATCCTCGGTGCCGAGGACGCGTTCGGCGACATGGACTTCAAGGTCGCGGGCACGCCGGAGTTCGTCACGGCGCTGCAGCTCGACACGAAGCTCGACGGCATCCCGTCGGCGGTCCTGGCCGGGGCGCTGTCCCAGGCCAAGGACGCCCGCATGACGATCCTCGAGGTCATCGGCGAGGCGATCGACCGCCCCGACGAGATGAGCCGGTTCGCGCCGCGCGTCATCGCGATCAAGATCCCGGTCGACAAGATCGGCGAGCTGATCGGCCCGAAGGGCAAGATGATCAACTCGATCACCGAGCAGACCGGTGCCGACATCTCGATCGACGACGACGGCACCGTCTACGTCGGCGCCTCCGACGGCGAGTCGGCGGACGCCGCGATCGGCATGGTCAACGCCATCGCCAACCCGCAGCTGCCGAAGATCGGCGAGCGCTTCCTGGGCACGGTCGTCAAGACCGCCGCCTTCGGCGCGTTCGTCTCGCTGGTGCCCGGCAAGGACGGCCTCGTCCACATCTCGAAGCTGGGCAACGGCAAGCGGATCAACAAGGTCGAGGACGTCGTGAACGTCGGCGACAAGATCCGCGTCGAGGTCTCCGACATCGACAACCGCGGCAAGATCAGCCTGCTGCCGGTCGTCGAGGACGCCGCCCCCGCGGGCGACGTCACCGTGCCGGCCGAGCCCGCCGAGGTCACGTCCTCTTGACCGACCTGGTCACGCCGGGAACGGGGCTCGTCCCCGTTCCCGGCGTTTCTCGTTCCCACCTCGGCGGCGGCCTGCGGGTCGTCTCCGAGGCGGTGCCCGGCGTGCGCTCGGTGTCGATCGGCGTGTGGATCGGCGTCGGCTCGCGCGACGAGTCCGAGACGCAGGCGGGCGCGGCGCACTACCTCGAGCACCTGCTGTTCAAGGGCACGTCGACGCGGACGGCCGCGCAGATCGCCGAGGACGTCGACGCCGTCGGCGGGGAGCTCAACGCGTTCACCGCGAAGGAGCACACCTGCTACTACGCGCAGGTCCTCGACACCGACCTGGCACTGGCCGTGGACGTGCTCGCCGGGGTCGTCACCGACGCCGTGATGGCGCCGGCCGACGTCGAGGTCGAGCGCAGCGTGGTGCTCGAGGAGATCGCGATCCGCGACGACGACCCCGAGGACCTGCTCGGCGAGCTGTTCGACGAGACGCTGTTCGGCGGGCACCCGCTGGGGCGCCCGGTGATCGGGTCCGAGGAGTCGATCACGGGGATGCGGCGCGAGACGCTGCACGACTTCTGGCGCGGGGAGTACACGACGCCGCGGATGGTCGTCGCGGCCGCGGGCAACCTCGACCACGACGTGCTGGTCGCGCTCGTGGAGGAGGCCTTCGCGGCGGCCGCGGCGCGGGCGGGGTCGGTGCCGCCGGTGCCGCCGCGCGCGTCCGGCGTCGCCGTGCTGGAGAGCGGCCCGCGGCTGGTGCTGCGGGGCGAGGACACCGAGCAGGCGCACGTCATGCTCGGCGTCCCCGGGATCTCGCGGCACGACCCGCGGCGCAGCGCACTGGGCGTGCTCAACACCGCGCTCGGCGGCGGGCCCAGCTCCCGGCTGTTCCAGCAGGTCCGCGAGCAGCGCGGGCTCGCGTACTCGGTGTACTCCGGGCTGTCGAGCTACACCGACGCCGGCATCCTCAGCGTCTACGCCGGGTGCGCGCCGGAGCGGCTCGACGAGGTCACGACCGTGATCCGCGACGTCCTCGCCGACGTCGCCGCGCACGGCCTCTCCCCGGTCGAGGTCGCGCGCGCCCAGGGCAACCTGCGCGGCGGGCTCGTCCTCGGGCTGGAGGACACGCCGTCGCGGATGAACCGCCTCGGCCGCGCCGAGCTCGACCACGGCCGCCAGCGCAGCATCGCCGAGAGCCTCGACCGGATCGCCGCGGTCACCCCCGAGCAGGTGTCGGAGGTGGCGCGCGACCTGCTGTCGGTGCCGCTGACGGCCGCGGTCGTGGGTCCGTACGACGAGGAGTCCGACCTCCCCGACGTGCTGCGCGCGCTGGCCTGACCGCTACCGGCCGCCCCGGGCGTACGCGCCCGGGCTGCGGCCGAAGTGGCGGCGGAACGCGTCGACGAACCCCGCCCGTGACGAGAACCCGGCGCGGCGCCCGGCGCTGGCCACCGGCAGGCCGTCGGCCAGCATCGGCAGCGCCGCGCGCAGCCGCACCTGCGTGCGCCAGTCGGTGAACGTCATCCCCGTGCCCGCCACGAACGCCCGCCGCAGCGTGCTGACGCTCGTGCTGAGCTGGGCGGCCCAGTCCTCCAGCGTGCGCGGGTCGGCGGGTGCGGCCACGAGGTGCACGGCGACCACGCGGGCGCGCGGGTCGTCGGGCATCGGCACGGCGACGCCCGGGTCGGGCACCTGCCGCACCAGCGCGAAGAACAGGCTGCGCGCCTGCTCCTCGACCTCGGCGTGCACGCCCGCCCCGGCGAGGGCCAGCGTGAGCTCGCGCAGCAGCGGGGTCATGTCGAGCACCGTCGGCTCGGTCCAGTCCAGCGGGCAGGCCTCGGGGCGGACGTAGACGCAGTGCAGCGCCGACGGCGGCCGGTTGCGCGTGTCGTGCGGGACGCCGCCGGGAACGAACAGCGCCCGGGTCGGCGGGAGCACGTAGGTGCGGTCGCCGGCGACGGCGGTCGTGCGCCCGTCGCCGACCCAGATGATCTGGTGCTCGCGGTGGTGGTGCAGCCCCCAGCCGCCGGGCTCGTCGCGGCCGAAGCGGCAGACCCACATGTCGAGCTCGTCGGTGTCCTCGTGGACGTCGAGCGCCGAGGTCATCCGGCCTCCCTGCGGTGACCGCCGAGCGGTCCGGGGTGAACGCTCGGCGGGTCGATCCGAGCTGGTGGTGAGGTTAGCCTAACCGTCGTGTCCGTCCTGACGAGAACGTCCTGCGCGCTGGTGCTGCTCGCCGCCGTGGCCTGCGCCCCCGCCGCCCCCGCCCCCGAGGCCGCCGCCCCCGCCGCCGGGGCCTTCCCGGTCACCGTCACGCACGCGTTCGGAGAGACGGTCGTGCCGGCCGAGCCGGTGCGCGTCGTGACCGCCGGGCTCACCGAGCAGGACGTCGTGCTGGCACTGGGCGTCACGCCCGTCGGGGTCACCGAGTGGTACGGCGACCAGCCCTACGCCACCTGGCCCTGGGCCCAGGACGAGCTCGGCGGTGCGACGCCCGAGGTGCTGTCGGTCGCCGACACCTTCGAGTACGAGAAGATCGCCGGTCTGGCCCCCGACCTCATCGTCGCCGTCAACGCCGGTCTCGACCAGGCGTCCTACGACCGGCTCTCGGCCATCGCGCCGACCGTCGCGCAGCCCACCGACGGCCCGTCGAACTTCGCGCCCTGGGACGCGCAGACACTGATCGTCGGGCAGGCGCTGGGCCGCGCCGACGAGGCGCAGGCGCTGATCACCGGTATCAAGGACCGGTTCGCGGCCGAGGCGGCCGCGCACCCGCAGTTCGCCGGCGTCCCCGCCGTGTTCCTGCAGGCGCCCTACTACGACGGCTCCGCGATCGCCTACCAGGACGGGCTGAGCACCGAGTTCCTCACCGACCTCGGCTTCGTGGTGCCGTCGGAGATCGACCGGTTCGCGCCGGAGGGGGACACCGCGCAGGCCTACATCCCGCTGGAGAACCTCGGCGTCCTCGACAGCGCCGACGTCCTGCTCTGGGCCACCGAGGACACCACCGCCCGCGCCGAGCTGGAGGCGCAGCCCCTCTACCGCCAGCTCGCCGCCGTGCGCGGGGGCAACCTGGTCTTCACCTACGGCGAGCTCGCCGGGGCGATCTACTTCGCCACCCCGCTGAGCCTGCCGTACGTGCTCGACCGGCTGGTGCCGCTGCTGGACCGGGCCGTGGCGGGCGACCCGGAGACCGTGCCCGCGCCCTGACCCGGCGTGCGATGCTGCGCCGGTGAGCGTCGAGACCCTGATCGCGGGCGTGCTGATCGTTGCGGGCATCGTCGGGATCCTGCTGCCGGTGCTGCCGGGGCTGATCCTGGTGCTCGCCGGCGTGGCGGTGTGGGCGGTGCCGCGCAACGACGCCGTCGGGTGGACGGTGCTGGGCCTCGCGGTCGCGATCGTGGTGGCCGGCACCGTCGCGAAGTACCTGCTGCCCGGGCGGCGGCTGCGCGACTCCGGGGTGCCGGGGCGCACGATCGCCGCGGGCGGGGTGCTGGGCGTCGTCGGGTTCTTCGTGGTCCCGGTCGTCGGCCTGTTCCTCGGGTTCGTGCTCGGCGTCTACCTGGCCGAGCGCGCCCGGCTCCGCGAGCACGCGCAGGCCTGGCCCTCCACGCGCGGTGCGCTCGCGGCCGTCGGCTGGAGCATCGTCATCGAGCTGCTGACCGCCCTGCTGGCCACCGGGGTGTGGATCGGCGGGCTCGTCCTCGGCTGACGGTGACGGTGGTCGGCCCTAGGCTGGCGCGCATGACGATCAGGGTGGGCGTGCTCGGCGCGCGCGGGCGGATGGGTGCCGAGGTGTGCCGCGCGGTCACCGCCGCCGAGGGCATGGAGCTGGTGGCGCAGGTCGACGAGGGCGACGCGCTGACGCTGCTCACCGACGCGGGCGCCGAGGTCGCCGTCGACTTCACCCACCCCGGCGTCGCGCTCGACAACGTCGCGTTCTGCGTCGACCACGACATCGCCGCCGTCGTCGGCACGAGCGGGTTCGGCGCCGACAAGCTCGACACCGTGCGCGGCTGGCTCTCCGCGCGGGCCGGGCACGTCCTCGTCGCCCCGAACTTCGGCGTCGGCGCGGTGCTGATGATGCGCTTCGCCGAGCAGGCCGCCCGGTTCTTCGAGTCCGTGGAGATCATCGAACTGCACCACGAGCGCAAGGTCGACGCCCCGTCGGGCACGGCGGTGAGCACGGCGTCGCGGATCGCGGCGGCCCGCGCCGGGATGGGCCCGGTGCCCGACGCCACGACCAGCGAGGTCGACGGGGCGCGCGGCGCCGTCGTCGACGGGGTGCACGTGCACTCGGTGCGGATGCCGGGCCTCGTCGCGCACCAGGAGGTCATCCTGGGGATGGCGGGGGAGACGCTCACGCTGCGCCACGACTCGATCGACCGCGCGGGCTTCATGCCCGGCGTCGTCCTGGCCGTGCGGGGGGTCCGGGAGCACCCGGGCCTGACGGTGGGGCTGGAGAGCCTGCTCGGCCTCTGAGCAGCGGTCCCTAGCCCAGCTCGAGGTCCAGCGAACCCGTCATGCGGATCTCGCGGAGCGTGCCGGCACCGGTGTCGAGCGCGCGCACGCCGCCGTCGGCCTCCCAGCCGGCGCGGGCGTAGAACCGGCGCGACGCCTCGTCGGGCTCGGGCACCCAGGCCAGCCCGTACAGGGCGCCCGCCCCGCGCAGGTGCTCGGCCGCCGTGGCGAGCAGGCGCCCCGCGTGCCCGCGGCGGCCCCACCGCGGCTCCACCAGCAGCGCGCCGATCTCGCCCCAGGCCTGCTCGGGCGTCGCGGCCCCCTCGGGCGGCAGGGCGGCGGCGGCCGCGCAGAACCCGACGGTCCACTCGCCCTCGGTGGCCACGAGCACGTGCCCGTCCCCACCCTCGACGGCGGCGGTCCACGCGGCGCGCGCGCCCGGCCCGCGCAGCTGCGCGAGCGCCTCGGCCGGGACGAACGCGGAGTACGCGGCCTCCCAGGTGTCGCCCTGGATGCGCACGATCTCGGCGACGTCGGCGGGCGTGGCGGCACGGACCGCGGCGATGGCCATGGCGCATGGATACCCCACCGGACCGCCCGGCACGGCAGGGGGTCGGCGGCCGTGGCACCGTCGCGGGGGTGTCGAGCCGTCGCGTCGCCTGGGCCGCCCTCGGGGTGGTCTACGTCCTGTGGGGATCGACCTACCTGGCCAACCGCCTGATCATCACCGACGTCCCGCCGCTGCTGTCGGGCGGTGTGCGGTTCGCGGTCGGCGGGGGGCTGCTGGCCGTGGTCGTCGCCGTGGTGGCGGGGCCCTCGGCGCTGCGGATGACGCGCGCCCAGTTCGGCACCACCGCGCTGTCGGGGGTCCTGCTGCCCGCGTGGGGCAACGGGATCGTGACGCTCGGGCAGCAGCACGTGTCGTCGGGCCTCGCGGCGCTGCTGATCGCGGCCGTGCCGCTCTACATCGTCGTGCTCCGCGCGCTCACCGGCGACCGCCCGCGCCCGGCGACCGTCGGCGGCGTCGCCGTCGGGGTGGTGGGCCTCGCGCTGCTCGTGCTGACCGGGTCGTCGGGGTCGGGCGGCACCGTCGGCAGCGCCTGGTGGGGGCCGTGGCTGATCCTGCTGGCCGGCCTGGGCTGGGCGACGGGCACGTTCGCGACGACCCGGCTGCCCGTGCCGCCCAATCCGTTCGCGCTGGCCGCGGTGCAGATGCTCGTCGGCGGTGCGGTGCTGCTGGCCGTCAGCCTGGGCAAGGGCGACCGCCTGGACCCCGCCGCCGTCTCGCCCGTCGCCTGGTGGGCGTGGGCGTACATGATGGTCGTCGTGTCGCTGGGCGCGTTCAGCGCCTACGCCTACGCGCTGGCGTCGCTGCCGGTGTCGACCGTCGCGACCTACGCCTACGTCAACCCGGTCATCGCCGTGCTGCTCGGCGTGCTGGTGGTGGGGGAGCGGTTCACGGCGCTGCAGCTCGTCGGCGGGGCGGTGGTGGTGTGCTCCGTGGTGCTGGTCATCGCGGCGGAGCGCGTGGCCTCACGCGTGTAGCCCGAATGGCCTAGTACGCTCCGCGTCAGCCCCCCCTCCCCAGGGCTCGACGAGGAGACCTCCCCCATGCGCAGAACCCCCCTGATCGCCGCCGTGTGCGCCGTCGCCGCCACGGTGCTGGCGGCCGTCCCGGCCGTCGCGTCGGCCTCGCCGTCGAAGTCCGACGTCGTCGAGCTCCCGATCTCCTTCGAGGTCGCCAACACCAACCGCACCGCCGTGCCCTGCGCCTCCGACGGCGCCACGCACACCGTGCGGGGCACGCTCGTCGCCCCGCGCGAGGCCCTGGAGAGCGGCGACGCCGCCACGCTGTACCTGCACGCCGTGACGTGGGGCGAGTACTACTGGCGCTTCCAGGAGGTCCCCGGCTACGACGCCGCGCACCAGCTGGCCGAGGAGGGCCACGTCTCCGTCACGATCGACCGCCTGGGCTACGGCGACAGCGACCGCCCGGCGGGCTACGGCACCTGCATCGGGTCCGAGGCCGACGTCGCAGGGCAGATGGTCGACGCGCTGCGCTCGGGCGACTACGCGCTCGACGGGGCGGAGCCCGCGGCGTTCGACGACGTCTTCCTCGCCGGGTCGTCGGTGGGCGCGCTGATCGCGCACACGACGGCGTACACCTTCGGCAACGTCGACGGCGTGCTCAACATGTCGTGGGGCGACTTCGCGGCCTCGCCGTTCACCGGCGCCGCGCTGACCGACGTGCTGGCCCGCTGCGCGCTGGGCGGTGACCCCGGCGCCGACCCCGGCTACGCGGCGATCTTCCGCGGGCAGCAGGACCGGTTCTACTTCTCCAGCGCCACGCCGGACGTCCGCGCGGTCGTGCCCGCGCTGAACCCCGACCCGTGCGGCCAGCTCGCGTCGATCCCGGCCGCGGTCGCCCTCGACGTCGCGAACCTCGCCCGCATCGACGTGCCGGTGCTGGTGGTGTTCGGCGACGCCGACTCCGTGTTCCTGCCGCCGGCCGCCGCCCAGCAGTCGCTGCGCTACCTCGGCAGCCCCGAGGTCACGACGGTGACGATCGCGGACGCCTCGCACTTCCCGCTGGTCGAGGCGAACCACCTCGACGCCGTCGCCGCGCTCGACGAGTGGCTCGACCGCAACGGCGGCTGACCGTCGGGGGTCGGTGGCACGATCACCGGTCGTGAGCATCGAGACGATCGGAGCCCCGGCCGCCCGCCGGGCGGCACTGGCCGCCCAGGGCTTCACCGACCCGGCCCCGGGCGGCCCGGTCACGCGCCGGCACCTGCAGCGGGTGCTCGACCGCGTGCGGCTGCTCCAGCTCGACTCCGTCAACGTGGCCGTGCGGGCGCACTACATGCCGGTGTTCAGCCGGCTCGGCCCGTACGCCCGGCCGCTGCTCGACGAGGCGGCGTGGTCGCACTCGGCGCGGCGGCCGCGGATGCTCGTGGAGTACTGGGCGCACGAGGCGAGCCTGCTGCCGGTGGCCGACTGGCCGCTGCTGCAGTCCGGGGCCAAGCGCAGCGGCTGGTGGCGGCACTACGGGGCGCTGGTGGAGGCCAACCCCGGCCTGGTCGACGACGTGCTGGCCGCCGTGCGCGAGCTCGGGCCGGTCGGGGCGGGGGAGCTGGAGGCCGTGCTGGGCGGCAGCTCGCGCCGCCGCCCGCCGGGGGCCACGTGGTGGGAGCGCTCCGACGTCAAGCGGATCTGCGAGTACCTGTTCGGCACCGGCGCGCTCACCACCGGCACGCGCCGCCACTTCCAGCGGCTCTACGACCTGCCCGAGCGCGTCCTGCCGCCGGAGGTGCTGGCCGCCGGGCCCGCCGACCCGGAGCAGTCGGCGCGCACGCTGGTGCTGCGCTCGGCGTCGGCGCTGGGGGTGGCCACCGAGCCCGAGCTGCGCGACTACTACCGCCTCGGGCCCACCACGTCGCAGCGGGCGGTGGCCCAGCTCGTCGACGCGGGCGCGCTGGCCCCGGTGGCGGTGCGCGGCTGGAACCGCCCGGCCTACCGGCTGCCCGGCGCGAAGGTCCCGCGCAAGGTCACCGGACGGGCGCTGCTCTGCCCGTTCGACCCCCTGATCTGGGAGCGCGAGCGCACCGAGCGGATCTTCGGCTTCCGCTACCGCATCGAGATCTACGTGCCGGAGGCGAAGCGGGAGTTCGGCTACTACGTCTTCCCGTTCCTGCTCGACGGCGAGCTGGTGGCGCGCGTCGACCTCAAGGCCGACCGCGCCGCGGGCGTCCTGCGGGTGCCCGGCGCGTTCGCGGAGCCCGGGGTCGACGAGCCGCGGGTGGTGGCCGAGCTGGCCGGGGCGCTGCGGGAGATGGCGCAGTGGCTGGAGCTCGACGGCGTGGTGGTGGGGGAGCGGGGCGGGCTGGCGGGGGGGCTGGCGGCGGCCCTGCGGTGAGCGAACGGCACTCCCGCCCAACCCGGTCGGGTGAGAGTGCCGTTCGCGCGGGAGGTCAGACCGGAGCTGTCAGACCGGGACCGCTGCCCGCGTCACCAGCACGTCACCGCTGCCGGTGCGGCCGCGGACGGTGAGCGAGCCGGCGTCGGCGGGGGGCACGGCCCCGACCTCGAGCTCGCTGCGGGCCCGCCCGGAGCCCGACGTCAGGTCGAGCTTCGCCGCGACCCCGCCGTGCACGCCGACGCGCAGGTCGCCCGAGCCGGTGGTGAGGTCGAGGCTCCCGGCGCGGGCGTCGCGCACGGAGACCCCGCCGGAGCCGGTGCGCACGCCCAGGTCGGCGGCCACCTCCAGCACCTCGACGTCGCCGCTGCTGGCTCGGACCTCGGTGGAGCCGCGCACGGCGGCGATCCGGACGCCGCCCGAACCGGTGCGGACGCGCCCGCGCCCGGCCACCGCGCCGACCTCGACGTCGCCGGAGCCGGTGGTGACGTCGGCGTCGCCGTCGACGGGGCCCAGCTCGACCCGGCCCGAGCCGGTGCGGACCGCGGCCCACCCGGCGGTGCCGCCGACCGTGACGTCACCGGAGCCGGTGCGGGCCGCCAGCCGCGAGCCCTCCGGGGCCGTGACCGTGACCGCCAGCGGCACGACCCGCAGCGGCAGCTCCTGCGAGGAGCGCACCACGAGCCGCCTGCCGCTCTCGGACCAGGTGATCTCCGCGGCCCGGACGGCGTCGACGATGAGCTGGTCGGGGTCGATCCCGAACCCGGCGCCGCCGGTGCCGAGCCAGCTCATCAGCCCGCCGATGCCCTGGGCGACGGCGCCGCCCGCGTGCGGGTCGTGGCGGACCTCGACGCGCACCTCGTCGCCGGTGACGAGGTCGACGCGGATCCGGCCGACGTCGATCGTCAGCTCCAGCTCCGCGGGCCGGTCGCACGGCCAGGACTGCTGGCGGACCGTGGGCTCGGACGGGCCGTCGTCCGGGAAGTGGTCCTTCGTGAAGTCGATCACGTCGTCGTTCATCCCTGCACCCATCCCTGGATCCGGTTGCCGTCGCGGCCGCCCTTGCGGGAGCCCCGGTCCTGCCCGTGCAGCGCGCCCTGCACGGCCTGCGCCACCCAGGAGTTGAGCGACACCCCCTGCGTGGCGGCGGCCTGCTCGGCCTGGCTCTTGATCTGCTCGACGAGCCGCAGCGTGATGCGGCTGATGTCGCCGGCGTCGGCGCCGCCGAAGCCGCGGAAGGACGGCTGCGGCTCGGGCTCCGGGGCCGGGGTGGTGTCGGGCGAGACGACGACGCGGACGTCGCGCCCGTCGAGCCGGACGTCGACGGTGCGGTCGCCGAGCGCCGCGGTGACCTCCGCGGCCAGGTCGGCGAGGGCGTTCATCATCGCGAGCCGCGCCGCGGGCTCGACGGCGGCGCCGAGCAGGGCGGCGGTGCGCTGCGTCTGCTCGTCACCGGCCGCGGCGGCCGACGCGAGGTCCTCGCGCAGCCGGGTGACGTACTGGCTGATGTCCATGACACCACCATGACGTCACTCATGACGCCAGTCAAGGAATCCGGTGATGTCATCCGGGGCCGTCGGTGGCCCCGGTTACGCTGCCGCCATGCCCGAGACCGTGCCGCTCACCGTCCAGCTCGTGGCCAAGACGGAGTTCACGGCCCCTCCGGACGTGCCCTGGAGCACCGACGCCGACGGCGGCCAGGCGCTGGCCGAGTTCGCCGGCCGCGCCTGCTACCAGTCGTGGGGCAAGCCCAACCCGGCCACGGCCACCAACGAGGGCTACCTGCGCCACATCCTCGAGGTCGGCCACCTGTCGGTCCTGGAGCACGGGTCGGTGAGCTTCTACCTCACCGGCGTCTCGCGCAGCCTCACCCACGAGCTGATCCGCCACCGCCACTTCTCCTACAGCCAGCTCTCGCAGCGCTACGTGCCCGAGCGCGACGCGTCGATGGTCGAGCCCGAGGTGATCGCGGCCGACCCGGAGCTGCACGAGCTGTTCGCGCGGGCCACCGCCGCATCGGCGCAGGCCTACGAGGAGCTGCTGGAGGGGCTGGAGAAGCGCTTCGCCGACGTCCCGAACGCCACGCTGCGCCGCAAGCAGGCCCGGCAGGCGGCGCGGGCGATCCTGCCCAACGCCACCGAGACGCGGATCGTCGTCACGGGCAACTACCGCGCCTGGCGCCACTTCATCGCGATGCGCGCCACCGAGCACGCCGACGTCGAGATCCGCGCGCTGGCCATCGAGTGCCTGCGCCAGCTGCACCGCGAGGTGCCCAACGTGTTCCGCGACTTCGAGATCGCCGCTCTCGAGGACGGCACCGAGATCGCGTCCAGCCCGTTCGTGGCCGAGGGCTGAGCGGGGCCGGGGGAACGGGGCCACGGACGTGGTCGGGCACCGGGAGCGCACTCCCGAGGCGGGCCGCGGGCGCTCGGGCGCCGTCGCGCTGACGGTGCTGGTCGCGGCGCTGCCGTGGCTGTGGTTCGCCGTGCGCGACGCGGGCACGGCCGCCGACGTCGTCGCGATCGCGATGCCGCTGCTGGTCGCGGGCATCGTGCTGGTGGCCCTGGTCGCCGCGCTGGTGCCCGGCTCCCGGGTGCGGCGCACGCGCGCCGGGGTGTTCGGGCTGTCCGCGCTGCTGGTCGGCGTCGTCGCCGTCGCCGGGCCGTGGCTGCCCGCCGACACCGGCGCGGTGGCGGGCACCGGCGTCGGCGTCCTGGGCGGCAACGTCGACTTCCAGGACACCCCCACCCCGGCGATGATCGACGTCGGCGCCGACGTGGTGGTCGCCGCCGAGCTCGCGCCCGACACCGCGGAGGACTTCGGCGAGGAGTACCCGCACTCGGTCGTCGGCGGGCCGCAGAACTCGCCCGTCGGGGTGTTCAGCCGCTACCCGGCGCGGCTGCTGGAGGACGCCGGGCCCGACCTGCCCGGGATGCGCGTGCTCGTCGACGGGCCCGACGGGGAGTTCGTGCTCTACGCGCTGCACGTCCCGCGTCCCTGGTTCGGCGCGAGCGAGGAGGGCTACGAGGTCTCGGTGCCCGAGCACTACGCGCTCGCCGCGGCGGTGGCCGACCGGGTCCGGGCCGAGTCGCTGCCGGTGGTGCTGGTCGGCGACCTCAACAGCACCGACCGCGGGCGCGACTACCGCGTGCTCACCGACGTGCTCCCCGACGCCATGCGCGAGACCACCGGCGGGCCCACGTCGGTCGGCAAGTGGCTGCCGCTGCTGGGTCGCATCGACCACGTCCTCGTCGCCCCGGGCTGGTGCGGCGACGGCGCGCGCCGCGAGGAGCTGCCCGGTTCCTCGCACCGCGGGGTGGCCGTCACCGTCGGACCGTGCGCCGCGGCGGGGGATCAGTAGTGTCGGCCGCATGAGTCTGGCCTCCGACGAGCGTGCGGCGATCTGCGACGAGTTCGAGCGGGTCGGTGACGACCGGCCCACGCTGTCCGGCGACTGGAAGACCCGCGACCTGCTCGCCCACCTCCTGGTCCGCGAGCGCAAGCCGTGGGCCGCCCCGGGCATCCTCGTCGCCGCGCTCGCCCCGCTGGCCGACCGCGCCATGGCCTCCTACGCCGACACGCCGTGGGGGCAGATGGTCGACCAGCTGCGCGGCGGCGCCCCGGTCTGGTCGCCCTACCGCATCCCCGCCGTCGACGACCTGGCCAACGGCGCCGAGTTCTTCGTCCACCACGAGGACGTGCGCCGCGGCGCGCCCGGGTGGGAGCCGCGCCCGGCCGACGCCACGCGCGACGCCCAGCTCTGGGCCCTGCTGCTCAAGACGGGCCGCTTCCTGCACCGCGGCAGCCCCACCGGGGTCGTCGTGCGGCGGCCGACGGGGGAGCAGCACGTGCTGCGCACCGGGTCGGGCGTGGTGACGATCGTCGGCGAGCCGGGCGAGCTCGTGCTGCACGCGTTCGGCCGCGACGCCGTCCGCGTCGAGCTGGAGGGCGCGCCGGCCGACGTCGCGGCGCTCGCCGGCAGCTCCCGCGGCATCTGACGGGGCCGCGGGGGCGGGGCCCGTCGGACCGGGGCGGTACCGTCGACCCATGAGCCCCGAATCCGCGCGCACGCCGGGACGCCCGTTCGGTCGGGTGCTCACGGCCATGGTCACGCCCTTCGACGCCGAGGGTCGTCTCGACCTCGACACGGCGCAGGAGCTGGCCACCCGGCTGGTCGACCTCGGCAACGACGGCCTGGTCGTCAACGGCACCACCGGCGAGGGCCCCACCACCACCGACGAGGAGAAGTCGGCGCTGGTCCGGGCCGTCGTCGCGGCGGTGGGCGACCGCGCCACGGTCGTCGCCGGGGCCGGCACGTACGACACCGCGCACAGCATCCACCTGGCCCGCGCCGCCGAGGAGGCGGGCGCCCACGGGCTGCTGCTGGTCACGCCGTACTACTCGCGGCCGCCGCAGAGCGGGCTCGTGCTGCACTTCTCGGCCATCGCCGACGCCACCGGGCTGCCGGTCATGCTCTACGACATCCCGCCGCGCAGCGTCATCCCGATCGACCTGGAGACGCTGCAGCGCCTGGCCCAGCACCCGCGGATCGTCGCGGTGAAGGACGCGCGCAACGACCTGCGCGTCGGCACCGAGATCATCGCCACCACCACGCTCGCCTACTACTCCGGCGACGACCCGGTGAACCTGCCGTGGC
This sequence comes from Pseudonocardia broussonetiae, assembly GCF_013155125.1. Taxonomy (NCBI): domain Bacteria; kingdom Bacillati; phylum Actinomycetota; class Actinomycetes; order Pseudonocardiales; family Pseudonocardiaceae; genus Pseudonocardia; species Pseudonocardia broussonetiae. The sequence goes on from NZ_CP053564.1 coordinate 3,451,948, forward strand.
TCTCGGTCGGGGCCGTGGGCGTGGTGAGCGTCACCGGGCACGTCGTCGCCGACCGGTTGAAGGCGATGATCGACGCGTTCGACGCCGGCCAGACCGACCGCGCCCGCAACCTCAACGCCTCGATGCTGCCGGTGCTGCGCGCGATGGGTCGCGTCGGCGGTGCGGTGTTCGCCAAGACGGCGATGCGCCTGCGCGGCCTCGACGTGGGCGACCCGCGCCTGCCGCTGCCGCCGGCCACCGACGCCGAGGTGGCCGCGATCGTCGCCGACCTCGACGCCGCCGGCGTCGCGCTCGACCCGGGGGCCCGCTCGGGCCGCCGTTCCCGTGGCCACGGCGCGCTGGGCGCCCGGGCCTCCGTCGACCTCGGGGCCGAGGTCGCCTACCGCTGATGCACGTGCAGTCCACCTGATCCGAGGAGATCCTTGAGCCGTCCCCCTGCACGGTCCGACCGCAACAGGTCCGACCGTCGGTCCCGCCCGCCCCGGCGCGACCAGAACCGACCCCCGGCCGTCGTCGAAGCCACCCAGCCCGGCCTGCCCACGCAACCCCCGGGCCCGCTGCCCGAGGGCGCGCTGCGCGTGCTCACCCTGGGCGGCATCGGCGAGATCGGCCGCAACATGACCGTCTTCGAGTACGACGGCCGCCTGCTCGTCGTCGACTCCGGGGTGCTGTTCCCCGACGCCGACGCCCCCGGCGTCGACCTGATCCTGCCCGACTTCCGCCCCATCCTCGACCGCCTCGGCGACATCGACGCGCTCGTGCTCACCCACGGCCACGAGGACCACATCGGCGCGGTGCCGTTCCTGCTGCGCCAGCGCCCCGACCTGCTGATCGTCGGGTCGCCGTTCACGCTCGCGCTGGTGGCGGCCAAGTGCAAGGAGCACCGCCTCACCCCGCACATGCTGGTCGTCAACGAGGGCGACCGCCTGCGCCACGGCACGTTCGAGTGCGAGTACTTCGCCGTCGCGCACTCGATCCCGCAGTGCCTCGCGGTCGCGATCCGCACGCCGGCCGGCGTCGTCCTGCACACCGGCGACATCAAGCTCGACCAGCTCCCGCTCGACGGGCGCCTCACCGACCTGCCCGGCTTCTCGCGCCTGGGCGACGAGGGCGTCGACCTGTTCCTGTGCGACTCCACCAACGCCGACGTGCCCGGGGTGTCGCCCTCGGAGGCCTCGCTCGGCCCGGCCATCGCGCAGGCGATCGGCCAGGCGTCGGGGCGTGCGTTCGTGGCGTGCTTCGCCTCCAACGTGCACCGCGTGCAGCAGATCATCGACGGCGCGGTGCTCCACGGCCGTCGCGTGTGCCTGATCGGGCGCTCGATGCTGCGCAACATGGAGATCGCCACCGACCTCGAGCTGCTGTCGGTGCCCGAGGGCGTCATGGTCGCGCTCGACGACGTCGAGGAGGTGCCCGAGGACAAGCTGCTCGTCGTGTGCACCGGGTCGCAGGGCGAGCCGATGGCGGCGCTGTCGCGGATCGCGCGCGGCGAGCACCGCACGTTCCAGATGCGCTCGACCGACACCGTCATCCTGTCCAGCTCGCTCATCCCGGGCAACGAGCACGCCGTGTTCGGCGTGGTCAACCGGCTGCGCCGCGCGGGCATCCAGGTGATCGACAACCGCAACGCCAACGTGCACGTCTCCGGGCACGCGTTCGCGGGGGAGCTGCTGTTCCTCTACAACGCGGTGCGCCCGAGCAACGTCATGCCGGTGCACGGCGAGTGGCGCCACCTGCGCGCCAACGCCGCGCTGGCCGAGAAGACCGGTGTCGCGCACGACGCCGTCGTCGTCACCGAGAACGGGATCACCGTCGACCTCGTCGACGGCCGCGCCGTGATCTCCGGGCGCGTCGAGGTGGGCCGGGCCTACGTCGACGGCGTCGCCACCGGCGACATCGAGCAGCCCACGCTGGCCGACCGCATCGTGCTGGGCGAGGGCGGCTTCATCTCCATCACCGTGGCCATCGACGCCACCACCGGCCGGGCCGTCGCCCCGCCGACGCTGTCCGGGCGCGGGTTCTCCGAGGACCCGAAGGCGCTGGAGGCCGTGCTGCCGATCGTCGAGCAGGAGCTGGCCCGCACCGGCAGCGACGGGATCGTCGACACCCACCGCGTGGCCCAGCAGGTGCGCCGGGTCGTCGGGAAGTGGGTGGGGGAGACCTACCGCCGCCGCCCGATGATCGTGCCCACGGTCATCGCCGTCTGACCCCGTGAGTGGATACGGGTGCTCCGGCACCCGTATCCACTCACGGGTCAGGCTGTTCCGCGTCCGCAGTGAGTACGGCGAGCACCTCGACCAGCCCGACGACGAAGCCGTCGAGCTGATCGGTGGCGGTGGTGTGCAGGAGCGCGACGTCGACCGACCAGTACCCGTGCACGACGCGGTTGCGCAGACGCACCGGGTTGCGCCACGGCAGCGCGGGGAAGCGGGCCTTCGTCTCGTCGGAGACCAGGGTGGCGGCCTCGCCGAGGACGGTGGAGTTCCCGAGCAGCGCGTCGCGCCGCAGCCGGTCATCAGCGACCTCCGTGACAGTGCGGCCCGCGACGATGCTGCGCGCCTGCTCGGCGGCGTCGATCATCTCGCGCAGCAGGAGCAGATCACGCTGCACAGATCGGCCTGGCGTCGTGCAGGACCGTGCTGCGGAGCATCGGGTGGAGCGCGGATCGGGCCACCAGATCGACCGGCCGGCCGAAGAGCGCGGCCAGCGCGTCGGTGAGGTCCTCGATCTCCCAGCCGAGACGGGCACCGGGAACGAGTTCGTAGAGCAGGTCGAGGTCGCTGTCGGGCCCCGACTCGCCGCGGGCGGCGGAGCCGAACACCTCGAGGGCCGCGATCCCGTAGCGCCGGCAGACCGCGTCGAGGCGGTCGGCGTCCACCTCGGCCCACACCTCGTCCTGCATGGCTGCTCCCGTCGCCGTCCGGTCTCGCCGTGATGATCCCACGGGCCGGGCGGACGTCAGGTCGTGAGTGGATACCGGTGCTCCAGCACCGGTATCCACTCACGGGTCAGGCTGCCGCCGCCGCCCCGCCCGTCGCCGCCACCGCCCGGGCCAGGGCCGCCACCGCGAGGTCCAGCTCCTCGGCGGTGATCGTCAGCGCCGGGCGGAAGCGCACCGAACGGTCCCCACTGCCCAGCATCAGCACGTGCTCCTCGCGCCGCAGGTGGGCCAGGACGGCGTCGCGGGCGGCGGGGGTGGGGAGGTCGGCCGCGCAGAACAGGCCCCGGCCCCGCACCGACGCGAGGCCGGGCACGGCGGACAGGGCGTCGCGCAGGTGCGTCCCGAGCGCCGCGGCCCGCGCGAACAGGCCGTCGGACTCCATCACCTCCAGGTAGCGCCGCGCCCGGACCATGTCGGTGAGATTGCCGCCCCACGTCGAGTTGATCCGCGACGAGGTCCGGAACACGTTGTCGGGCACCTCGTCGACGCGGCCCCCGGCCATCACGCCGCACACCTGCAGCTTCTTGCCGAACGCGACGACGTCGGGCGCCACCCCGAGCTGCTGGTAGGCCCACGCGGTGCCGGTCATCCCGCCGCCGGTCTGCACCTCGTCGAGGACGAACAGCGCGTCGTGCTCCACGCACAGCGCCTGCACCGCCTGCAGGAACTCCGGGCGCAGGTGGTTGTCGCCGCCCTCGCCCTGGATCGGCTCGGCGACGAAGCACGCGATGTCGTGCGGGTGCGCCGCGAACGCCGCGCGGGCCTGCTCCAGCGCGCGGGCCTCGGCGAGCCGGACGTCGCCGGGGAAGTGGGTGGCCGGCACGTCGATGCGGGGCCAGTCGAAGACCGGGTACAGCGCGGTCTTCACCGGGTCGGTGTTGGTGAGCGAGAGCGAGTAGCCGCCGCGGCCGTGGAACGCGCGGGTCAGGTGCAGCACCCGCGTCCCGAGGTGCGCGGGCCGCCCGTGCGCCGCGTTGTGGCGCCGCTTCCAGTCGAACGCCGTCTTCAGCGCGTTCTCGACGGCCGGCCCGCCGCCCTCGACGAAGAACAGGTGCGGCAGCGCCGGGTCCCCGACGACGCGCGCGAACACCTCGACGAACCGCGCCATCGCGACGGTGTAGACGTCGGAGTTCGACGGCTTGTTCACCGCCACCTCGGTGAGCTCGGCGAGGAACGCCGGGTCGTCGACGAGCGCGGGCGGGTTCATCCCGAGCGGCGCGGAGGCGAAGAAGCTGAACAGGTCGAGGTAGCGGGTGCCGTCGCGGGCGTCCACGATCCAGGAGCCGTGGGAGGCGCGCGTGTCGAGCACGAGGTCGAAGCCGTCGACGAGCAGGTGGCGGCGCAGGGTGTCGTGGACGTCCTCCGGGTTCATGGGAGAAGTGTCCTGAGCCACCGGCCCGCAGGCACGACGCCGACCGTCGGGATGCGGTGACGACCTGCCACGATGTCGGTCGTGCCACCGACGGATCGTCAGCCCGACGACCTGGACCGCCGCCTGCTCGCCCTCCTGCAGGACGACGCCCGCGCGACGATGGCCGACCTCGGCCGCGCGGTCGGCCTGTCCCGCACCGCCGTGCTCGCCCGCGTCCAGCGCCTGGAGCGCGACGGCGTGCTGCGCGGCTACCACGCCGACGTCGCGCTGCCCGACGTCGCGGCGGCGCACCGGGCGCGGGTCGGCGTCGTCGTCCGCACGACCGACGTCGCCGCCTACGCCGCCCGCCTCGCGGAGCTCCCCGGCTGCGCGGAGATCGAGGCGGTGACGGGGGAGTACGACCTCGTCGTGCTCCTGACCGCCCCCACGGCGGTGCAGCTCGACGCGCTGCTCGACCGCGTGCACGGCTGGCGCGAGACCGTCCGCACGACGACCTGGGTGGTGCTGCGGCGGTACCGCTGAACGGGAACAGCGCCACGGACGGGTGATGGAGTCCGGACCTTTCTCGGGCCGCTCCCAGACAACGATCATGTTCGGCCCGGCTCGCACCCACCGGACGGAGCAGCGCGTTGACCGGATGTGCCGATCGTCCTGCTCGAGGTCTTCTGGGTGACCCGTCGCCAGAACTCCTTCGACGAGCTGTGTCCGCGGGTGTCCGACCCCCGCTGACCCGTCGACCGCACATCCCCCTCCGGAGCCCCGTGCCCCCGCTCGAACCGTTCTGGACCGGCCGTCGCGCCGGCCTGTTCGACCAGTGGTGTCGCCCGGTCGCGTGACCCGTCGCCTCGTGAACCCCCCGTGCCCGGCACCGGGGGGAGGCGGCCGTGCGCGCGGCCGTGCCCGCCCCCGATCCGCTCCCCCTGCTCCCCAGGAGAACCGCTTGTCCCCCCTGCACACCCGACGACGGCGCTGGACCGCCGTCGCCGTGGCCGTCCCGCTCGTCGCGGGCGCCACGGCGCTGGCCGGCCAGGCCACCGCCGACTCCCCGATCCACACCGTCACCTCCGAGTTCCACGACAGCGTCGGCACGCTGTTCACCGCGACGAACCACCTCGTCGACCTGCCGGGCGTCGTCCCGGTGGGGGAGCCCGGCCACGAGGGCAAGGAGTACCTCGTCGTCTGGGCCGGTGACGAGAACGTCGCCGACACCAGCGGCCAGGACATCGCCGACACCCCGCTCGCGGTCGGCGCGGTCAAGGAGCTCTCCGAGCTGCCCACCGACCTGCCCGGCCAGGACTTCCTCGCCGTCATCGACGCCGACGCCGACTCGCCGACCTACGGGAAGGTCGTCAACACGGTCACGCTCGGCCCGGTGCCGGAGAACGAGCCGCACCACATGCAGTACATCCACACGGCGGGCGACAGCATCTACGCCGGCGGCCTGTTCTCCGACATCACCTACGTCTTCGACACCGCGAAGCTCCCGCTGCTGGAGCTCTCGGGAGTCAGCAACCCGGTCGACACCCCCTGCGGCTCGGTGCCCGACGCCTACTGGGTGCTCGACGACGGCACCGCCTACGGCACCTACATGGGCGGGCCGGACGTCCCGGGGCCGTGCCGGTACACCAACGGCGAGGTCCGCGTCGGCAACGGCTTCGCCGGCAGCCCCGGCTCGGTCGTGCGGCTGGACCAGCAGGGCCGCACGCTGGCCGAGGTCCCGGCCGCGCTCCCGACCGCGGAGTTCCCGGAGGACTGCCACAACCTCCCGGCACTCCCGGTCCCGACCTGCGCGAACCCGCACGGCATCCAGGTCCGCGAGGACCTGGACACGATGGTCACGAGCGACTACTGCGAGCCGCGCAACATCATCCTCGACCCGGTGAAGGCGCCCGACCACAAGCTGTGCCGGCCGACGATCCGCACCTGGGACATCTCCGACCGGAACAACCCGCAGGTCGTCTCCGTCGCCAAGCTGCCCGACGGTCCGCGCCGCGAGACCAACCCGGCGCACGAGGAGAACCAGGCGATCATGGAGACGACGGTGACGAACCTGCCGGAGCACCGGGGGGCGTTCGCCGAGTCCATGTGCGGCGGCGCGATCTTCTACGCGCCCGACATCACCGTGCCGGAGCCGGCGTGGCGCGAGGTCTTCGACAACACGACCGCGGCGCTGTCGGTGGACCCCGACGTCATCGAGGGCGGCGGCTGCGACGGCGGCGGCTGGGTGCAGACCTCGCTGGACGACAGGTACCTCTACCACGCGGTGATCGGCCGCGGCCCGGGCGCGCAGTTCCCGGAGGACCAGGGCACCACCAAGATGATCTACACGCTGGACATCCGGGCCCTGCTCGCCGCCGGTGACTCGCCCGACTGCAGCATCGACACGATCCTCGAGGTCGCCGAGGGCGGCGAGGAGGCCGACTGCCCGGCGCTGGTCGACGTGCTCGAGGTGACCGACACGACGTCGGGCGGCCCGCACTGGGGCGCGCTGGACAACTACGCCGCCAACGGCGACGGCACCTACAGCGAGACCACGGACGTCACCCGCATCGCGTACTCGAACTACTTCGTGGCGCGCACGGGGATCGACGGCAACCACCGGGTCTGCCTCGCCGACGTGCAGGACGGCGTGATGACCGTCGACGAGGACTTCCGCGACGAGGCCCGCGGCGGCACCTGCGTCGACTTCAACCGCCTGGCCTGGCCGCACGGCGAGACCGGCAACGCCAAGCCGCACTCGATGATCTTCGCGGTGGCCGGTGGCGACGTCCGCTGACGGCGTCACGGACCGGGGGGCGGGCCCGACGCGGCCCGCCCTCCGGGGCGCCGCCCCCCTGCTCGGCCTGCTCGTCACGGGGGCGGCCTCGCCGCTCCCGGACGGGCACGGCCACCTGTCCGGCGGCGAGGCCGCCTCCTTCCTCACCGCGCCGTTGGCCGCGGCGCTCGGGATCACCGGGCTCCTCGCCGCGGCGCTCGTCGCCGGGACCGCGCTGCTCCGCGGCGCGGACGCCCCCACCCGCCGGACCGCGATCGCCGCCGAGGCGGGCGCGGGGTACGCCGTCGCCGTGCTGGCCCTGGGCTGGCTCGGCGGCGGGGCGGGCGCGCTCGCGTCCGTGCCCCGCACCCTCGCGGTCGTCGCGGCGGCGGTGCTCGTGGCCCGCGCCCGGCGCGTCCCGACCGTGGCCGCGGGCGTCCTGCTCGCCGGGCTGCTCGCCGTCGAGACCCTCCTGACCTTCGGCCCCGCCGCGGCCGGCCTCGTCGTGTCCGTCGTCGCCGGGCTGGGCGTGCTGGCCGCTGTGGCCTGCGCCGACGACCCCGTCGCCGAGCTGCGCCGCCGCACCCCGCTCGCCGCGGTGGCGCTCGTCGGTGCGGCGGCCGCGGCCGCCGCCGGCGCCGTCGTCGACGGCCTGCGCCCCGACGCCGTCTCGGCGACGTCCGGGGCGGGCGTCGTGCTCGTCACGGGACTCCTGCTGCTCGCCGTCACGGCGGCGGGCTGGGTGCGCGGCCGCGACCCGGCGCACCGCCGGGCAGCGGCAGGCGCCGCCGCGGCGGGTTCGGTCGCGCTCGTCTCCCTCACCGCGCTGCTCGCGCTGCCCGCCCCGGTCGCCCTGCCCGACGAGGGCCGCCCGCTGCTGCGGACGGTCGCGCTCGGCGGCCTCACCGTGCCCGTCGCCGTCGTCCCGCAGCGGCCCGGCCCGAACCTGGTCTTCGTCGGTGACCCGCCCGGCACCGCACCCACCGGTCCCGCTCCCGTCACGGACGTCACCGCCGGGGGAGTCCCGGCGGCGGCCCGCGACGGCGCCCCCGGGCACTGGGCGGTCGTCGACCTCCCGGCGGGTGCGGGCGAGCTCGTCGTCACCTCCGGCGCGCACCGCGCGGTCCTGCGGCTGCGCACCGGCGCGGACCCGGCCCCCGCGGACCTCGTCGCCGGGCTGACCGGCCCGGACGGCCCGGAGTGCCTCAGCGCCGTGGTCGGCGCGCTGGTGCGCGAGGGCGCCGAGGTCCCGGCGGCCTGCCCGGCGGGCGCGCTCACCGACACCGACGCGGCGACGCTGCGGTCCACGGTGCGCTTCCTCGCCGACCGGGACGCCCCCTCGCTGCACGTCGTCGACGACGGCTCGCCCCGCTCGACGGCGGCCGCCGCCGTGGCGCGCGACGCCGCGGCCGCCCACGGGCTGCCGCTCTCGGACGGCGTCGCGACGTCGGGGGCCGTGCTCGTCGTCGCCGGCTGGGAGACCGGGGGCCGGCGGCTGGTCGACGAGGCGCTGGGCCTGTCGACGGTCTTCGGCACCTACGCCGCGCCGTGGCTGGCCACCGGACCGGTGCTGGGGCGCCAGACCGGGGCGGTCACCGCGCTCACGGTCGACCCGCGCGCCGAACCCGCACAGCGCTACGTCGCCGACCTGCGCGCGTCCGGGGTCACCGGGCTCGCCTCGCCCGCGGGCCTCGCGGCCTGGGGCGCGACCGCCGACGGGGGGCCGCGGATCTTCACGGCCGTGCAGGTCTCGGTCATGCCGGGGGACCACGCGCACGCCACCGACACGTGGCTGCCGGGGGGCACGTTCACGGCGGTGACGCCCCCGCTCCCGGTGTGACCTCCGGGCGGGGGTGCGTCGGTCACCGGATCATGGTCTGCCGCCCGATACCGTGGATCCATGGCAGGACGGACGACGACCAGCAGCACGGCGCGCGCGTCGTCCCCCCGCAAGCGCCCGTCGTCGACGCGCCGGGCCCCCGCGCGGCGGCCCCCGGCCCGCAAGGCGCCCCCGCGCCGCGACCTGCTCGACAAGGCCATCGACGCCACCGGCCGCGGCATGGCCCGCCTCGGGCGCGCCACCGGCAAGGCCGTCGGGCGCACCCGCGAGATCGACCCGGCCCACCGCCGCGACGGCCTCGGCGTCGCCCTGCTCGTGCTCGCCGTCGTCACCGCGGCGGGCGTGTGGTGGGGCGCGGGCGGGCCGGTGGGGCAGTGGCTCTCCGGCGCCGTCGGCTCGGTCATCGGGCGCGGCGCGTACCTGCTGCCGCTGATCCTGCTCGTCGTCGGCATCGTGCTGGTGGCCACCGAGCCGCAGCCCGACTCGCGCCCGCGCGTCGCCGTCGGGACGCTGCTGCTCGCCCTCGGCGGGCTCGGGCTCGTGCACCTGGTGTCCGGCTCGCCCGTCGAGCCCGCGCTGTGGGCCACCGGAGGAGGGGCCGTCGGCTACCTCGCGGCCACGCCGCTCGCCACCGGGCTCACGGCCTGGGTCGCCGCGCCCGTGCTCGTCCTGCTCACCGGGTACGCGTTCCTCGTGCTCACCGCCACGCCGGTCCGCGCGGTGCCCGACCGCGTCCGGCGCCTGCTCGGCCGGGCCGTCGAGCCGGCCGAGGGCGAGACCGGGTCCGAGGGCGGCGAGGCCGAGGAGATCGTCCCCGACCCCGTCATCGAGGCGGAGACGGCGCTGCGCCGCCCGGCGCGCCGCCGGCAGGCCAGGGTCGCCGACGTCGTCCGCGACGAGCTGGGCGAGCCGCCCGTCGTCATCGACCAGGAGGACGTCCCGCTCCCCGACGAGCCGCCGATGGAGGAGCCCCCGCCGCCGGTGCGCCGCCGCCCGCCGGCCGCGATCGTCGCCACGCCGCCCGTCGTCGACGAGCCGGACGGCCCCGTCGGCGAGCAGCTGCGCCTCACCGTGCCCGACCGCGAGGGCGAGCCGCCCTACGTCCTGCCGCCCGCCGACCTGCTGCCCACCGGGCCCGTCCCGAAGACCCGCAGCAGCGCGAACGACGCCATGATCGAGCGGATCACCGGCGTGCTGGAGCAGTTCTCCATCGACGCGCAGGTCACCGGCTTCACGCGCGGCCCGACCGTCACCCGCTACGAGATCGAGCTGGGCCCGGCCGTCAAGGTCGAGAAGATCACCCAGCTGACGAAGAACATCTCCTACGCCGTCGCCACCGACAACGTGCGCATCCTGGCGCCGATCCCGGGCAAGTCGGCCGTCGGCATCGAGGTGCCCAACACCGACCGCGAGATGGTCCGCCTGGGCGACGTCCTGCGCAGCGGCACCGCGCGCGCCGAGCAGCACCCGCTCGTCGTCGGGCTGGGCAAGGACATCGAGGGCCACTTCCTCACCGCGAACCTCGCGAAGATGCCCCACCTGCTGGTCGCGGGCTCCACCGGCTCGGGCAAGTCGAGCTTCGTCAACTCCATGCTCGTGTCGCTGCTGAGCCGGGCCACGCCCGACGAGGTCCGGATGATCCTCATCGACCCCAAGATGGTCGAGCTGACGCCCTACGAGGGCATCCCGCACCTCATCACGCCCATCATCACCCAGCCCAAGAAGGCGGCGTCCGCGCTGGCCTGGCTGGTGGAGGAGATGGAGCAGCGCTACCAGGACATGCAGGTCAACAAGGTCCGCCACGTCGACGAGTTCAACCGCAAGGTGCGCAACGGCGAGATCACCGCGCCGCTGGGCTCCGAGCGCGTCTACCGGCCCTACCCCTACATCCTGTGCATCGTCGACGAGCTCGCCGACCTCATGATGACCGCCCCCCGCGACGTCGAGGACGCCGTCGTGCGGATCACGCAGAAGGCCCGCGCCGCCGGCATCCACCTGGTGCTCGCGACGCAGCGGCCCTCCGTCGACGTCGTCACCGGCCTGATCAAGACCAACGTGCCCTCGCGCCTGGCGTTCGCCACCTCGTCGCTCACCGACAGCCGCGTCATCCTCGACCAGCCCGGCGCCGAGAAGCTCATCGGCATGGGCGACGCGCTGTACCTGCCGATGGGCATGAGCAAGCCCGTCCGCATGCAGGGCGCGTTCGTCGACGACGACGAGATCTCCGCCGTCGTCGCGTTCACCAAGGACCAGGCCGAGCCCACCTACACCGAGGGTGTCACCGCGCAGAAGGCCGGCGAGGCCAAGGAGGTCGACCCGGAGATCGGCGACGACCTGGAGCTGCTCGTCCAGGCCACCGAGCTGATCGTCACCTCGCAGTTCGGCTCGACGTCGATGCTGCAGCGCAAGCTGCGCGTCGGGTTCGCGAAGGCGGGCCGCCTGATGGACCTGCTGGAGACGCGCGGGGTCGTCGGGCCGTCGGAGGGGTCGAAGGCGCGCGACGTCCTCATCAAGCCCGACGAGCTCGACGGTGTGATCTGGCTCATGCGCGGCGGCGGCGGAAGCGAGCCGGAGGAGCCGGACGAATGACGGCCGTCCGTCGCGCGGCGACGGACCGTCACCGCGCTCGTCCGTTGCGGGCAGGCGGTGCCGCGGGGACCCGTGACACGATGAGGGTGTCTACGAGTCGGAGGGTCGGCATGTTCTGGAGCAAGCGCGGTCGGGGTAACGGCCGGTCGCAGGGGAGCGGTGGCGCCCGGCAGGCCGTCATGCCCATCCCGTTGACCGGCGGACTGCTCTCCGGTGAGGTCCGTGACGTCGACGGGAAGCCGCTGGCGGGCGCGGAGATCTCCGTGTTCGACCGGTCCAGCAAGCGCGTCGCGCACTCCGACACCGACGCCTACGGCTTCTTCGCCCACGCCGTGCAGCCCGGTGACTACCGCATCCGCGCCGAGGCGGGCGGCTACCAGAGCCTGCACGAGCGGGCGGCCGTCGAGTGGGGCGCGCACCACGCCGTCGGACAGCTCACGCTCGTCCCCGACGAGACGCTGACGACCCCGGTCCCCGGCGTCTACGAGATCGACCCCGACCACTCCGCCGTCCGCTTCGTGGCCCGCCACATCGCGATGTCGCGGGTGTACGGCCAGTTCCAGGAGTTCTCCGGGCAGGTCCGCATCGCCGAGGAGTTCGAGGACTCGCACGTCGAGGTGCTGATCGACGCGGCCAGCGTGTTCACCAACGTCGAGAAGCGCGACGAGCACCTGCGCTCGGCCGACTTCCTCGACGTCGCGCGCTTCCCCAAGCTGCACTTCACCAGCCACCGCTTCGCCCGCGCGGGCGGCAACCGCTGGCTGATCGACGGCGAGCTGACGCTGCACGGCATGACCAGCGACGTGCAGCTCGACACGACCTACCTGGGCATGCAGGAGTGGAACGGCCTGCGCGCGGGCTGCCTCGCCACCACGCAGCTGCACCGCGAGCACTTCACCGTCAACTGGCAGCAGATGCTGGCCCGCGGGGTGCCGGTCGTCGGCTCGACGATCGAGATCACCCTCGACGTGCAGGGCGTGCTGCAGCAGTAGGCCTCACTCGTACCAGGTGCCGAAGCTCCACACGTTGCCCTCGGGGTCGCGGACGACGAACTGGCGGCTGCCGTAGTCGGTGTTCTCGATGGGGCGCAGCACCACCGCCCCGGCGGCCACGGCGCGGTCGTAGAGGTCGTCCGGCGCGGTCACCACGACGTGCACCGAGGCCCCTCCGGGCGGCTGCCCGCACGGGTCGTCGGGCCGGTGCTGGCCGAACATCACCCCGCCCGCGGGGGCGCCGTCCGGGCCGTCCCAGACGAGCTCGGCGTGCTCCACCACGCCCTCGTCGGTGTGCACCGCGCGCTCGGTGAAGCCGAAGGCGTCGACGAGGAACCGCAGCTGGGCGTGGGGGTCGCGGCAGACGAAGGTGGGCCAGACGGTCGGGACGGTGGTCGTCATGGCGTCGATGCTGCCCGGGTGGGGCGGCGGTGTCGTGGAGGAAACGGACCCCGGCCCCGGTCGCGCGCGCGTCAGTCGTGGGCCGTCAGCAGCTCGCCGCGCCACTGCGTGGCGGTGAGGCCGGCGAGGTCGCGGAAGTCGCGCGAGAGGTGGGCCTGGTCGACGTAGCCGCAGTCGGCGGCCACGGCGGACAGCGGGGCGTCGGTGAAGCGCAGGCGGTCGCACGCCCGCTCGAACCGGATCACGCGGGCGGCCGCCTTCGGGGCGAGGCCGGTCTCGCGGCGGAGCTGGTCGGCGAGGTGGCGCCGGCTCCACCCGACCTCGTCGGCGAGGTCGGCGATGCGCAGCGTGCCGCCGGTGGCCACCAGGCGGTCCCAGGCGTAGGACACCTCGGGGCGGACGCCGGCGTCGGCGTCATCGGCGGCGTCGGCGGCCAGCCCGGCCAGCGCCGCGTCGAGCCGGGCGAAGCGCTCGGGCCAGGTGCCGGGCTCGGCGAGGCGGTCGAGCAGCGGACCGGTGCGGGCGCCGAGCAGCGCGGCGAGGTCGACGGTGTCGCCCGCGAGCTCGCCGGCGGGCACCCCGAGCAGCGCGCGCGTGCCGCGCCAGCTCAGCCGCAGCTGCATGCCCGTCTGGGCCGGGCCGGTCGCGATGGTGGCCGGGCCGTCGTGCAGGCCCGCGACCATCGCGGTGAACCTGCCGGGCGGCCGCGCCGGATCGGGGTTGGCGAGGATCTCGACCTGCCCGTCGAGGCAGAGCAGGAACGTCAGGTGGGCCGAGGGGACGCCCTGGTGGACCCCGGGCGGGCCCGCGTTCATCCGGTAGCCCGTGTAGGCGCCCACCCATCGCCGCAGCGCAGGTGCCGGGCGCGCCCAGAACATGGGGCCGAGGCTACCGCCGCGATCAGGTCAGGCGCAGCAGCATCCGCACGTTGCCCAGCGTGTTGGGCTTGACGTGTGCGAGGTCGAGGAACTCGGCCACACCGGCGTCGTAGGAGCGCAGCATCGCGGCGAAGACGTCGGGCTCGACCGGGGTGCCGTCGATCTCGGCGAACCCGTGCCGGGAGAAGAACTGCTTCTCGAACGTCAGCACGAACAGCCGCTGCAGCCCGAGCTCGCGCGCCCCCGCGATCAGGCCGCGGACCAGCGCGTGCCCGACGCCGCGCCCGAGGACCCGGGGGTGCACGGCCACCGTGCGGATCTCGCCCAGGTCCTCCCACAGCACGTGCAGCGCGCCGCAGCCGACCACCTGCCCGTCGACCTCCGCGACGAGGAACTCCGGCACCGCCTCGTAGAGGGTGACGATCTCCTTGGCGAGCAGGACGCGCCCCGCGTACTCGTCGACGAGGTCCTTGATGGTGGTCACGTCGGACGTGCGCGCCCGCCGGACGACAACGGCCGTCATGGCCCGTCACCCTAGCGGCGGGCCGCGCCGTACTCTGGCCCCGTGTCAACCCCACGTCGCGCCGCCCTGCTCACCCTGGGCTGTGCCCGCAACGAGGTCGACTCGGAGGAGATCGCCGGCCGGCTGACCGACAGCGGGTGGGAGCTCGTCGACGCCGACGACGGCGCCGACGTGATCCTGGTCAACACGTGCGGCTTCGTCGAGCAGGCCAAGAAGGACTCCATCGACACGCTGCTCGCCGCGTCGGACTCCGCGCAGGAGAGCGGCGCGAAGGTCGTCGCCGTCGGGTGCCTGGCCGAGCGCTACGGCAAGGAGCTCGCCGACCAGCTCCCCGAGGCCGACGCCGTGCTCGGCTTCGACGCCTACCCCGACCTCGCCGAGCGCCTGGGCGACGTCCTCGGCGGCCACGCGCCCGCCGCGCACGTCCCCGTCGACCGCCGCACGCTGCTGCCGATCTCCCCGGTCGAGCGGCCCGCCGCGTCCGCCGACGTCGCCGTCCCCGGGCACGCCTGGGTTCCCAACCTCGCCCGCACCCGCCTCACCGAGGGCCCGGTCGCCAACCTCAAGCTCGCCTCGGGCTGCGACCGCCGCTGCACCTTCTGCGCCATCCCGTCCTTCCGCGGCTCGTTCGTCTCGCGCCCGGCCGACGACGTCGTCGCCGAGGCGGCGTGGCTGGGCATGGAGGGCGTGCGCGAGCTGTACCTCGTCAGCGAGAACTCCACGTCCTACGGCAAGGACCTGCCCGGCGGCACGCGCGCGCTGGTCCGGCTGCTGCCGCGGCTCACGCAGGTGCCCGGCATCGACCGCGTCCGCGTCAGCTACCTGCAGCCCGCCGAGATGCGCCCCGACCTCATCGAGGTGATCGCCTCGACGCCCGGCGTCGCGCCGTACTTCGACCTGTCGTTCCAGCACGCCGCGCCCACGCTGCTGCGCCGGATGCGCCGCTTCGGCTCGCGCGCCGACTTCCTCGACCTGTGCGCACGCATCCGCGCCCTCGCCCCCGAGGCGGGGATCCGCAGCAACTTCATCGTCGGGTTCCCGGGGGAGACCGACGAGGAGTTCGCCGAGCTGGAGGCGTTCCTGTCCGAGGCCCGGCTCGACGCGGTGGGCCTGTTCGGCTACTCCGACGAGGACGGCACCGAGGCCCTCTCGCTGCCCGACAAGGTGCCGGCCGAGGTGATCACCGAGCGCCTGGCGCGGCTGTCGTCGCTGGTCGAGGAGCTGATGAGCCAGCGGGCCGAGGAGCGGATCGGCACCGAGGTCGAGGTGCTCGTCGAGGTCGCCGAGGACGAGGACTTCGAGTGCACCGGGCGGGCCGCGCACCAGGCGCCCGACGTCGACGGGGAGTGCGTGTTCGAGCGCGGCTCCGGGCTGGCGGTCGGCGACCTGGTGAAGGCGGTCGTCGTCGGCACCGAGGGGGCCGACCTGGTCGTCTCCGCACGGGAGCAGGTCCCGCGCAGCACCCTGGCGCGCGCCACGGCGGGCGTGTCGGGGAGCGGGGGGTGACCTCGCGGCCGACGGGTCCGCCGCCGGTGCTCAACATCGCCAACGTGCTCACCGGCATCCGGCTGCTGCTCGTTCCGGTGTTCCTCGCCGCGCTGCTCACCGACGACGGCCGGAGCACCACCTGGCGGCTCACCGCGTTCGGCGTGTTCGCGCTCGCGTCGTTCACCGACAGCCTCGACGGCGACATCGCCCGCCGCCGCGGCCTCGTCACCGCGTTCGGCACGATCGCCGACCCGATCGCCGACAAGGCGCTCACCGGGTCCGCGCTGATCGGGCTGTCGGTGCTGGGCATCGTCCCGTGGTGGGTCACCGTCGTGATCATGGGCCGGGAGCTGGGCGTCACGCTGCTGCGGCTGCTCGTGCTGCGCCACGGCGTCATCCCGGCCAGCCGCGGCGGCAAGGCCAAGACGGCCCTGCAGACGCTCGCGATCGGGCTCTACCTGCTGCCGCTGACGGAGCTGCTCGGGCCGTCCACGACCATCGACGTCGTGCGGTGGGCGGTGCTCGCGGCAGCCGTCGTGCTCACCGTCGTCACCGGTCTGGACTACGTGCTGCGGGCCGCGCGGCTGCGGGCGGCGTCCGCGTCCTGAGCCGGACGGGTGCCGTGTTCGCCGTGGGCGGACGCGACGCCGCCGTTCGGGTCGAGGCGTGCGAGCCCCGGACTGGGTACGGTTGACCCACGGCCGGACACCGGCCGTGCGTTCGTGGTTCGTCGATCGGAGGATGCCGTGCTGATGCGAGAGGCGATCGGTGGCAGCCTCCGCCGGGCCCGTACGGGCCGGCGGCGCACCCTGCGCGACGTGTCGCGGCGGGCGCGCGTGAGCCTCGGATACCTCTCCGAGGTCGAGCGCGGGCGCAAGGAGCCCTCCAGCGAGCTGCTCGCCGCGATCTGCGACGCCCTCGACATCACGCTGTCCGACCTCCTGGGCGACGCCGCCGAGGCGCTGTCCGCCGCCGCGCTCGACGTCGTCGGCCGCCGCCCGGTGGGTCTGCGCCACACCGACCTCCGCATCGCCGGCGTCGACGAGCCCGCCACGGTCGCCGCGCCCGCGGGCATGCCGCTGGCCCCCGTCGCGCCCGTCCCGCTGCCGCAGCCGGTGGCCCGCGCCGCCGCCTGATCGCGCGGTCCACCCCGAGTACGGGCGCCCGCGCCCCCGGGCCGCTAGCCTGGATCTCGGGGAGCGCCCCGACACCGAGGTCGGGATCTTCCCGGATATCGTCGGCGCCCGGTGGAAGCCGGGCGGTGTGCAGTGCCACGATGGGGCGCAGCAGCGCACCGGCGGCCGGATCGGACAGCGCGTAGACGGCACCCGGAGGTAGCGGAAGAGATGGCCAACCCGTTCGTGAAGTCCTGGAAGTACCTCATGGCGCTGTTCTCGTCGAAGGTCGACGAGTACGCCGACCCGAAGGTGCAGATCCAGCAGGCCATCGAGGACGCCCAGCGCCAGCACCAGGCGCTGTCGCAGCAGGCGGCGGCCGTCATCGGCAACCAGCGCCAGCTGGAGATGAAGCTCAACCGCCAGCTCGGCGACATCGAGAAGCTGCAGGCCTCGGCCCGCCAGGCCCTCGTGCTCGCCGACCAGGCCCGCGCGGCCGGGGACGAGGTGAAGGCCGGGCAGTACGAGCAGTCCGCCCAGGCGTTCGCCACGCAGCTCGTCACCGCGGAGCAGTCCGTCGAGGACATGAAGACGCTGCACGACCAGTCGATCCAGGCCGCGGGCCAGGCGAAGCAGGCGGTCGAGCGCAACGCGATGATGCTGCAGCAGAAGATCGCCGAGCGCACGAAGCTGCTCAGCCAGCTCGAGCAGGCGAAGATGCAGGAGCAGGCCGCGGCGTCGCTGCGGCAGATGAGCGAGCTGGCCGCCCCGGGCAACACCCCCTCGCTGGAAGAGGTCCGGGAGAAGATCGAGCGGCGCTACGCCAACGCCCTCGGTGCGGGCGAGCTGGCGCAGAACTCGGTGCAGGGCCGCATGCTCGAGGTGCAGGCCTCCACGGCCGACATGGCCGGGGCGAGCCGCCTGGAGCAGATCCGGGCGTCGCTGCACGGCACGCCGGTGGCCGGTGAGGTCACGGCGGCCCCGACCCCCGCCTCCACCCCCCAGCTCGACAAGCAGCAGCAGCCCGGCACGGCCTGACGTCCCGCGCTCGACGACGCCGCCCTCCCTGACGGGAGGGCGGCGTCCTGCGTTCCGGCCCCCTGTGTCCCGCGCCCTCTCTGTTGCAGGAAGGCCACCTTGTGGACGGTTCACGGCATGAAGGTGGCCTTCCTGCAACGGGGTGGGGGCTGGGGGCTGGGCGACGGGATCCGCGCGAGTTCGCCGCGCCGCGCGAGTTCGCCGCCGCTGCCCGGGGAGTTCGCCGCTGTCGCCCGGCGAGTTCGCCGCTGAGCCGCGCGAGTTCGTCGCTGGTGTCCGGCGAGTTCGCCGCCGGCGTCCGGGGAGTCGCCGCGGCCCCGGCGGTCGGTGATCGCCACTTCGGCGCGTTCGGGGACGCATGTGGCCGGGAACGTGCCGAGCCGGTGATCTCCGGTCCTGCGGGCGGAGGTCGTACGCGATCGGCCAACACCCCGTGCCCGATCCGCAAACTCGGCGGGAGGGTCAGCGGCGGCGGGGGGCGCGGCGGGGGGTGGGGGGCCGGGGCGGGGCCGGGCTGGCACACCGGGCACCAGTAGGACAGGCGGGCGTAGACGCTCTCGCCCTGCTCGGCCACGCGGATCCGGGTGCCGCACCGGCGGCAGCGCTGGCCGCCGCGCTCGAAGACCCAGTGCTGGTTGCGGCCGAGGTCGCCGGTGGTGGACTGCTCGGGGCGGTCGGCGTTGCGCAGCAGCAGCTCGCGGGACAGGGCGATGACGGCCGCGGGGTCGGGGACGTCGCGGGTGAGCGTCCACGGCGAGATCCCGCGCAGGAAGCAGACCTCGGTCTTGTAGAGGTTGCCGACGCCCGCCATCACCCGCTGCTCCAGCAGCACCGGCCCGATCTCGGAGTCGCCGCGCGCGGTGAGGCGGCGCAGGGCCTCGGCGGCGTGGGCGTCGGACCAGTCGGGGTCGAGCAGGTCGGGGCCGAGGTGCCCGACCAGCCGCGACTCGTCGGCGGTGGGCAGCAGCTCCATGTCGTGCAGCGCGAACCCGACGGCGACGCGCTCCGCGGTCGCCAGGACCGCCCGCGCCTCGTACGCCGGACGCTGCCACGACATGCCGGGCCGGTAGAGGTGCCACGAGCCGTCCATGCGGAAGTGGCTGTGCAGGCTGCGGCCGTCGTCGAAGCGGGTGAACAGGTGCTTGCCCACCGACGCGACGCCCGTGACGGTCCGGCCGGTGAGGTCGTGCTCGGCGAGGCGGGGGTGGCGCAGCTCCCCGCGCACGAGCGTCTCGCCGGTGAGCGCGGCCCGCAGGCGCTTCCCGGCCAGGTAGACGGTGTCACCCTCAGGCACGGACCGAACCTAGTCCGGGCGGCGCCGGCCCGCCCGGCTCGCGCGCGACGAGACCCCGACTCACGCGCAGCGAGAGCCCGACTCGCGCGCCACGAGACCCCGACTCGCGCACAACGAGAGCCCGACTCGCGGGGAGGTGAGGTGCGGGGTCCACCGATCGGTTGACCGGCCCCGCCTCCGCGGTCGATCCGCCCGGCGCCGCGGCCGCGCAGGATCGTTCCCATGGCCGTCATCGAGGTGCAGGACCTGCACAAGCGCTACCGCGACCACGTCGCCGTGCACGACGTGTCCTTCACCGTCGAGGAGGGCGAGGTCTTCGGCGTGCTCGGGCCGAACGGGGCCGGGAAGACCACGACCGTCGAGTGCGTCGGCGGGCTCCGCCGCCCCGACGGCGGCCGCGTCTCGGTGTGCGGGCTCGACCCCCGCCGCGACCGCGCCGCCGTCCGCGAGATCCTCGGCATCCAGCTCCAGGCGAGCGAGCTGCCCGACAAGCTGCGGGTGCGCGAGGCCGTCGAGCTGTTCGCGTCGTTCTACCCGGCCCCCGCCGACCCCGGCACGCTCATCGAGCGCTGGGGCCTCGCGGACAAGCGCGAGACCCCCTTCGGCCAGCTGTCGGGCGGGCAGAAGCAGCGGCTGTCGATCGTGCTGGCGCTCGTCGGCAACCCGCGCGTCGCCATCCTCGACGAGCTCACCACCGGCCTCGACCCGCAGGCCCGCCGCGACACCTGGGACGCGATCGAGCAGATCCGCGACTCCGGCGTCACGGTCGTGCTCGTCACGCACTTCATGGAGGAGGCCGAGCGCCTCTGCGACCGCCTCGCCGTGATCGACGGGGGCCGCGTCGTCGCGCTCGACACCCCGTCCGGGCTGGTCGCCGCCCTGCCCGCGGGCCAGACCCTGCGCTTCCGCGCCGACGTCGACGACCCGGACGACCGGTTCGACGCCGTGCTCACCGCGCTGCCGCAGGTGCGCACGGTCACCCGCCGCGGCGCCCGGATCGAGGTCACCGGCCACGGCGACCTGCTCACGGCCGTCACCTCCGCCCTCGCCGCCCGCGGGGTCGTCCCCGTCGACCTGCGCCTGGAGCAGGCCGACCTCGACGACGCCTTCCTGGCGCTCACCGGCACGAAGGGAACCCGATGACCACCGTCCTCGCCCGCACCGAGCTGCGCCTGTTCCTGCGGGACCCGGCCACCACGCTGTTCGGGATCCTGCTGCCGGCCGCGATCCTCACCGGCCTGGGTTCGATCCCGGCGCTGCGGGAGCCGGCGGAGGTGTTCGGCGGTCTGCGGTTCACCGAGTACTTCGCGCCGTCGCTGCTGGCCGTCAGCATCGCCGTGCTCGGCCTGCAGACCCTGCCGGTCGGGCTCGCGACCTACCGCGAGAAGGGCGTGCTGCGCCGCCTGTCGACGACGCCGGTGCGCCCACAGGCCGTGATCGTCGCGCAGCTGCTCATCAACCTGGTGACGGCGGCGGCGGGCTCGCTGCTCATGGTCGCGGTCGCCGTCGGCGTGTTCGACGTGCCCGCGCCCCGGCACCCGCTCGGCTTCGCGGCGGCGTTCCTGCTGGGGACCTCGGCGGTGTTCGCGCTCGGGCTGGTCGTCGCCGGGGTCGCGCCGCGCGCCCGCACCGCGACGGCGATCGGCACGGTCCTGTTCATGCTCACCCAGTTCTTCGCGGGGGTGTACCTGCCGAAGTTCCTGCTGCCCGAGCCCGTCGTGGCGATCGGGGCGTACGTGCCGCCGGGCATCACGGCCTTCCAGGACGCCTGGACCGGCGCCGGTCCGCAGCCGGTGCAGCTCCTCGTGATGGCGCTCGTGGCCGTTGCGGCGACCGCGGTCGCGGCTAGGTTCTTCCGGTGGGAGTGACCACGGAGCCCGAACCCGTCGACATCGGCGCCCGCGTCGAGTGGGCGATCGGCCGCTACGGGCCGTTCGCCGGCCTGGCGATCGGCAGCGCGATCACCGCGGCCACGCAGACCGTGAGCGGCCCCGCGGCGAGGCCGCTCGCGGCGCTGGTGGCGGCCGCCGCGGTCTGGGCGTACGTGCTGGCGTTCCGGACGAGCGCACCGGCGGCGGGCGACTGCGGTCGGCCGCGCGTGCGGGCGTCGGACCCGCGGGTGGGTCCCGTCTACGTCGTGGTCCTCCTCCTGCTGACCGCCGCGCTGGTGCACCTCTCGCCCTGGTTCGCCTTCCTGGCCCTCGCCGGGTACGCCCACTCCTACGAGTACCTGCGCGGACGCTGGCGCTACGTCGGCATCGCCGCGATGGCGGTGCTGCACGCCTACGGAACCATCGGGGGCGGCCTGAACGAGCTCGGTCCGCTCCTGGTCGTCGCGTGGGCGGTCATCACGGTGCTGATCGCCACCGTCGCGACCACCTTCACCGTGATGGGCGCCCGGACCGCCGAGCTGTCGCAGCGCCGGGCCCGGACCATCGCGGACCTCAACGAGACCAACCGGCGCCTCGCCGAGAGCCTCGACGAGAACGCCGAGCTGCACACCCGGCTGCTCGCCCAGGCTCGCGAGGCCGGCGTCTCCGACGAGCGGGCGCGGATGGCGCGCGAGATCCACGACACCCTCGCCCAGGGCCTGACCGGCATCGTCACGCAGCTGGAGGCGGCCGACAGCGCCGACGAGGCGGCGCGGCGCCGGCACGTCGACACCGCCCGCGCGCTCGCCCGCGAGAGCCTGACCGAGGCCCGCCGCTCCGTCGACGCGCTGGCCCCCGGCCGCCTCGCCGGGGCCCGCCTGCCCGACGCGATCACCGACATGGCCAAGGAGTGGGCGGAGACGGCGGAGGTGGGCGTGCACGTGGAGGTCACGGGCGACCCGGTGCCGCTGCTGCCCGACATCGAGGTGACGCTCTACCGCGTGGCGCAGGAGTCGCTGGCCAACGTGGGCAGGCACGCGGGCGCGACCCGCGCCGGGCTGACGCTGTCCTACATGGACGACGTCGTGGTGCTCGACGTGCGTGACGACGGCACCGGCTTCGATCCCACCGCCGCCAGGACCGGGTTCGGCCTCACCGCGATGGAGCAGCGGGTCCGGCGGGTGTCGGGCACGTTCACGGTCGAGAGCGCGCCGGGCGACGGCACGGCGATCAGCGCGAGCGTGCCGGCGATCCCGGCGGAACGGGGCGAGGCGTGATCCGCGTGATGGTCGTCGACGACCACCCGGTGGTCCGCGACGGACTGCGCGGGGTGCTCGACGCGGAGCCGGACATGGAGGTCGTCGGCGAGGCCGGGCACGGGGCGGAGGCGCTGGCCCGCGTCGCCGCCGCCGCGCCCGACGTCGTCCTCATGGACCTGCGGATGCCGGTGATGGGCGGCGTCGACGCCATCCGGGAGCTGCGCCGCGCGGCCCCGGCGGTGCGCGTCCTGGTGCTCACGACGTTCGACACCGACCGTGACGTCCTGCCCGCCGTCGAGGCCGGCGCCACCGGCTACCTCCTCAAGGACACCCCGCGCGACGAGCTCCTGCGCGCCGTCCGCGCCGCGCACCGGGGCGAGGCCGTGCTCTCGCCCGCCGTCGCCGGGCGCCTGATGGGGCAGGTCCGTGGGGTCGGGCGGGGTGGCGGCACCGCCGACGCCCTGAGCGCGCGCGAGATGGAGGTGCTGCGGTTCGTGGCGGCCGGGTCCACCAACCGCGAGACCGCCCGCGCCCTGTTCATCAGCGAGGCGACGGTGAAGACCCACCTGCTTCACGTCTACGCGAAGCTGGAGGTGCGGGACCGGGCCTCGGCGGTGGCCGCGGCGTACCAGCGGGGCCTGCTGAGGGCGGACCAGGAGTAGCGGCCCGCCCCGGCCTCGCCCGCCCCGCCCCGCCCCCCGCCCCCCGCGCCGCCCCCCGCCCGCCCCGCCGCCCTGCCCCGCCCCGCCCCGCCCCGCCCCGCCCCGCCCCCCCCCCTGCGAGTGACAGTGGAGTGGCTTTACTGGCGTCCAGTGGCAGTAAAGCCACTCCACTGTCACTTGGACGGGGGCGCGTGGGCGAGTGGGCGGGGGCGGAGGGCGCGGGCCGGGCGCGCGGGGAGCGCGGGAGGGCGCGCGAGGAGGGCGCGCGAGGAGGGCGCGCGAGGAGGGCGGGCGGAGGCGCGTGGGGGAGGGCGAAGTGCGGCGGTGGGTGGGTTTGGCAAGGGCTCGGGGTGGGGCGGGGGCGGTCGGCGGGCGCGCGCGGGTGCGGAGGCGGCGGGCGGTCAGTCCGGCACCGGCACCCCCAGGGCGTGCAGCACCCCCTCCCCGACCCCCACGAACCCCAGCCGCGCCGCCACCGCCCGGCTCGCGAGGTTGGGCGGGGAGGTGGTCCAGGTCGGTGTCCGCCCCCGCGCGCGGACGTCGTGCACCACCGCGGCCGCGCAGGCCGTCGACAGCCCCCGCCCCCGGAACGCCGGATCGGTGACGACGCCGATGTCCTCGTAGCGCTCGCCCCGGTAGAACGGGACGGCCACCGACACCGCCCGCCCGTCCACGACGACCGCCCGCGCCACCCCGGCCGCCGCGAGCGCCGCCGCCCCGCCCCAGGTGTCGTGGATCCAGGCGCTGCCGGGGTCGAGCGCGGCGAGGGCATCGACGTCGGCGGGGCCCAGCAACCGGGCGTCGGACCGGGGGACCGGCACCGACGCGGGGAGCTCGGCGAACAGCCGGCGCCACGTCCCGACGTGCGGGTCGGCGCCGGTCAGGAGCGGTCGCCAGTGCCCGGGGGCGTCGACGAACCCGGCGACGCCGGCGAGGTCGTCGGGGGTGAGGGCGTCGGGATCGCCGCCCAGGGCGTGGTTGCCGCCGGGCAGCGTGACGAGCGCGGCGCGCGGGTCCGGCCACCGGTCGACCCGCGCGCACCCGACGCCGGTGGCCGCGGCGTGGGCGTGGATCAGGGGCCCGGGTCGCTCGGGCGGGAACAGCGGCGCGAGGAGGCGGACGTCGGGCGCGGTGAGCACGCGCGCCACCGTGCCCCGCCGCCGTGCCGCAGGCCAGCCGTTTCCCGCCCACGCCGGGGTACCGTGGCCGCATGCGGGACGCGCGGGCGCGGGTGGGCGGGTCGGTCCTGCTCCTGTGCGCGCTGCTGTTCTCCGTCCTGCTCGACGCCGGGCTCCTCGACGCGGGCCCCGACGGCGGCGGCTCGTCGCTCGTGCTCGGCGCGGTCGGCGCGCTGCTGCTGGCCTGGGGGGTCGCGCACCCCGCGGTGCCGCCGTCGGCGCTGGTCACCGGACCGGCCGTCGCCGCCCGCGAGCGCCGCCGTGCGCTGGCCCGCCGCGCCGTGCCCCGCCAGCGCGACCCCGACGCCGCGGGCCGCACCCGTTCACGCGCCCCGGCGGACCCGTTCCCGGCGGTGTAGCTGCTCGACGCTCCTGCCGGACACGCGTCCCCCGTCCCGGCTGCCCCCGGAGTGT
The DNA here is from genome assembly GCF_013155125.1 of Pseudonocardia broussonetiae. NCBI lineage: Bacteria > Bacillati > Actinomycetota > Actinomycetes > Pseudonocardiales > Pseudonocardiaceae > Pseudonocardia > Pseudonocardia broussonetiae. The sequence continues at coordinate 3,476,559 of NZ_CP053564.1, forward strand.
CTCCCGTGCTCGATCCGATCTACTACGCCGTGTCCGCCGTCATGTGGGCGTGGCACCAGCTCTTCGCCCTGCTGCTCGGCCCGTCCAGCGGCCTGGGCTGGGCGCTGTCCGTCGTCTTCCTCGTCCTCACCCTGCGCGCCGTCATGATCAAACCGTTCCTCGCGTCGGTGCGGTCGGGGCGCGCGATGCGCGCGCTGGCCCCGCGGATGGCCGAGCTGAAGACCCGCCACGGCGACGACCGCGCCGCGCTCGCCCGCGCCACCCAGGACCTCCAGCGGGAGCACGGGGTGAGCGCCCTCGGCGGCTGCCTGCCCGCGCTGCTGCAGATCCCCGTGTTCGTCGGCCTGCTGCACGTGCTGCACGGCTTCAACCGCGCCGGCCTGTCGTTCGAGCAGAACGCCGCGATCGCCAACTACGTCTTCCCGCCCGGCGACGTCCGCTCGTTCCTGGAGGCGCGGCTGTTCGGCGCGCCGCTGTCGTCCTACCTGTCGATGCCGCAGGACCTGCTCGACTCCTTCGGCGCCCACGTCGACCGCTGGGAGGTCGCGGCCGTCGCGCTGCCGCTGATGGTGGTCGCGGCGGTCGCCACGCACGTCACGGCCCGGCACTCGCTCGCGCGCCAGACCGCGCCCACCGGCCCCGCCGCGTCGGTCCTGCGCCTGACGCCGTGGATCTTCCCGCTCGGCGCGCTGGTCGGCGGCCTGTTCTTCCCGTTCCCGGTCGCGATCCTGCTGTACTGGCTGACCAACAACGTGTGGACGCTCGTGCAGCAGCACGTCGTCCTCACCCGCCTCGACGCCGCCGGCCCGCCGGTGCCGGTCGCCCCCGCCCCCGCCCCGGCACCCGCGCCGATCCCGGGCCCGAAGCCGATCAGGCGGGCCGCGCCCCGCAGGCACCCCTCGGGCCACCGGCCCAGCCGCAAGCGGGGCCGCGCCCGGGCCTGAGCGGGTTCCCGCGACGACCGGCGCGCCGTAGCGTCGCCGCGATGGAGGGTCTGCTGCTGCGCCTGTCCGCCGTCGACGCCGACGCGGAGGCCGCGGTGCGCGTCATCGCCTGGTTCGACGCCCTGGTGGAGCGGGGTGCGACGCTGCCCGCACTGGTCCGGGCCACGGCCGCGCTCGCGGAGTGCCCGGCCGCGCTCGTGCGGCCCGCCGAGCCGGTCCTGCGCTCCGGTCCGGACGGGCGGCCGGTCGCCGAGGCCGCGGCGTCGGGGGAGGTGGCGCTGCCCGGCGGCGGCTCGGTCCGCCTGGAGCGCGACGGTCCGCCCGGCCCGTTCGACGAGCTGGTGCTGGAGCGGTTCGCGCTGTCCGCGCGCCTGCTCGGCGCCGTCCCCGCGGCCCCGCACCTCGCCGACCCAGCGCTCGTCGAGCTGGTGCTCTCGGGGCGGGAGGCCGAGGAGGACCGCTCCCGCGCGCTGCACCTGCTGGGCCTGGAGCCCGGGCGGCCGCTGCGCGTCGCGGCCCTGGAGCCCGGGGCCGACCTGCGCGCGCTCGCCACCGGCACCGGGCACGCCGTCCGCGCCGCGGAGGTCGGCGGGGTCGTCGCCGCGCTGCTGCAGGCCCGGGGCGGCACCGGCACCGTCGACGCCCTGCGCGCGGCGCTCGACGGCGGCCCCCGCGGCGGGCTGGGCGGGGCGGTCGCGGCGCTGGACGCCGGGACCTCCTGGCGTCAGGCCCGCCTGGCCCTGCGCTTCGCCGACGCCCCCGGCGAGCTCGTCGACCACGACGCGCTCGGCGCCCCGGCGCTGCTCGCCGAGGTCCCGTCCGCCGTGCTGGCGGCCCACCCCGACGTCGTGGCGCTCGCCGCGCTGCCCGCCCTCGACCTCGCGACGCTCGACGCCTTCTGCCGCACCGGCTCCCTGCGCGGCGCCGCCGCGGCGCTGCACCTGCACCACAGCTCCGTGGCGGGCCGCCTCGCGCACGTCCAGGCCGCCGTCGGCTGGACCCTCGACGACCCCGCCGGCCGGTTCCGCGCCCGCTGCGCGCTGCTGGCGCACCGGCTCGCGCGCGCCTGAGCTAGAGACCCAACCCCCGCGCCAGCACGGTCGTCTCCTCGGCGTGCTCGCGCTGCGACACGGCCGCGTGCCGGGCCAGCCCCGACCCGTGGAACGTGCCGGGGAACAGGTGCAGCTCGACGGTCACGCCCGCGGCGAGCAGGGCCAAGGCGTAGGCGATGCCCTCGTCGCGCAGCGGGTCGAAGTGCATCGCCGACACGTACGCCGGGGGCAGCCCGGACAGGTCGGTGGCCCGGGCCGGAGCGGCGTAGGGCGACACGCCGTCGGTCCCGGGCACGCCGGCGCCGAGGTAGGAGGTCCAGCTGACGACGGCGCGGGCACGGTTCCAGATCGGGGTGTCGGTGAACGCGGTCATCGACGGCGTCGTCAGGCGGTCGTCGACCTCGGGGACGCCGAGGTACTGGAACGCGATCGACGGGCCGCCGCGGTCGCGCGCCAGCAGGGTCAGCCCCGCGGCGAGCCCGCCGCCCGCGCTCACCCCGTGCACGGCGATGCGCTCCGGGTCGACGCCCAGCTCCGCGGCGTTCTTCGCGGTCCACACCAGCCCGGCGTAGACGTCCTCGAGCGGGCCGGGAAACGGGGTCTCCGGCGCGAGCCGGTAGTCCACCGACACCACGACGACGCCGAGCTCGCGGGCGATCTCCAGGTTGCGGGCGTGGTCGGTCTCGAGGTCGCCGAGGACGAAGCCCCCGCCGTGCACGTCGTAGACGGCCGCCGGCGCGGCGACGCGCTCGGGCCGGTACACGCGCAGGCGGACGTCGGGCGCCCCCTCCGGCCCGGGCGCCGACACCTCCTCGACCCGCACGCCGGTCGCGTCCGGCGCGCCGAGCTGGGCCACCAGGGCCGTCATGCTCGCGCGGGCGGAGGGCAGGTCGGTCAGGTCGAGCTGCGGGAGCATCGGCACGACGGCGGCGAGCTCCGGGTCGATCGCGTGGCTGGTCATGCCCTGATCCTGCGCGACGGCGGTGACCGCGGTCACCCGCCGGGCGTCGGGTGTCCGGGCGCGTGCACCCGACTCCTGCGCGGCTCGACCACCAGCTCGGACCAGTCGACCTCGCGCGTCATCCGCCAGTAGTCGACGATCCGCCACGGCATGGCGCAGACGACCCGGCCCGCGGGGTTGCGGTACCAGTTCCGCATGCCGGGGTGCGTCCAGATCATGGCGTCGTGCGCGGCGTCGTGGCGGGCGGCGTAGTCGGCGTGCGCCTCGGGCGTGATCTCGACGGTGCCGTAGCCGCGCTCGGCCATCGTCGTGATCGCGTCGACGATCCACCGCACCTGGCACTCGGCGACGGTGATGTAGCTGCCGCCGTGGCCCAGCACGGTGCCCGGGCCGCAGGTCAGGAACAGGTTGGGGAACCCGGCGACGGTGATCCCGAGGTGCGCGTCGGCGTCGTCGGGGCCCCAGACGTCGGCCAGGACGGCGCCGTCGCGGCCGCGGACGTCCATCGGCCAGAGCTGTCGCGTCGTCTCGAACCCGGTGCACAGCACGATCACGTCGGCCTCGACCTCGGTGCCGTCGGCGGCGCGCAGGCCCGTGGCAGTGACCGCCGCGACCGGCTGCGTCACCAGGTCGACGTCGTCGCGGCGCAGGGCGGCGAACCAGCCGTTGTCGAGCAGCATCCGCTTGCCGAACGGCGGGTAGTCGGGCAGCGCGCGCTCCAGCAGGTCCTCGCGCCCGTCGAGCTCGGACTGCAGGTAGCGGGTGAACACGCGGCGGTGGCCGTCGTTGACCGCGTTGACCGAGCGCTCGGGGTGCTCCCAGTCGGGGTCGACCTGCAGCGCCGGGTGCACGCGGTCCCCGGTGTTCCAGGACAGCCGCGTGCGGTACCAGCGGCGGTAGAACGGCACGTGCGCGAGCAGCAGCCGCGCACCTTCGGCGACCTCGGAGAAGTAGACGTCGTTCGGTGCGGCCCACTGCGCGGAGCGCTGGAACACCGTGACGTGCCCGGCCCTCCCGGCGATCGCGGGCACGATCTGCATCGCGCTCGCCCCGGTGCCGACGACGGCGACGCGCTTGCCGGTGACGTCGAGGTCCTCGGGCCAGCGCGCGGAGTGGAACAGCGGTCCGCGGAACTCCGCGAGCCCGGGCAGGTCGGGCACCTTCGGCCGGTTGAGCTGGCCCACCGCCGTGATGACGACGTCGGCCTCGAGCACCTCGCCCGCCGTCGTCGTCACCGTCCAGCCCTGGTCGTGCTGGTGCGCGCTCGCCACCTCGACGCCGAAGCGGACGGTGCGGCGCAGGTCGTGCGCGTCGGCGACGGAGCGCAGGTAGTCGAGCACCTCGTCGCGCTTGCCGAAGTGCGTCGACCACTGCCGCGGCGCGAAGGAGTACGAGTACAGGTGGCTCGGGGTGTCGACGCCCGCGCCGGGGTAGGCGTTCTCCAGCCAGGTGCCGCCGACGTCGAGGTTCTTCTCGAGCACGACCGGCTCGATCCCGGCCTCGCGCAGCTTGATCGCGGCGAGCATCCCGGAGACGCCCGCCCCGATGACGACGACGCGCAGGTCGGTGTCGACGCGGCGCGGGGGCTCGTCGCGGAAGCCCATGTCGGCCGCGGTCATCGGCTCGTACTCCGCGCCGACCTCCTCCCCGACGGCCAGGCTCATCAGCGCGACGAGGTCGTCACCGGTCGGGGCGGGCACGGCGGGCGGGCGGCCGGCGGCCCAGTCGAGCACCGCCTCGACGGCCGCCGCGCGGATCTGCTCCTGGACCTCCGGCGGGAAGCCCCCGGAGTCGTTGTCCTCCATGCCGCGGCTGCGCGTCGGGCGGTAGGGGTCGGCGAGCCAGCGCGGGTCGCCGGTGAGCTGGAAGAGCACGGCCACCAGCGTCGGCAGGTTGGCGTCGAGCATCGCGGCGGCGAGCGCCTCGCGCCCGGGCACGGCGGACGGCACGGGCTCGGTCAGGGCGTCGTCGCTCACCCGACCGAGCCTAACCGTGGTTAGGGAATTGCGGAAGACGGACGCTTGACCTGCATCACATCCGCCACCATGCTGCCTACTCCACCTCACAGCGGACAGGGAGCAGCGATGGAGCTGACCGAGGCGATGCGCACCACCGGCACGTGCCGCTACTTCCGACCCGACCCGGTGCCCGACGAGGTGCTCCGCGCCGCGTTCGACGTGGCCCGCTTCGGGCCGCAGGGCGGCAACCGCCAGCCGGTCCGCTGGGTCGTCGTGCGCGAGCCCGCGACCAAGCAGGCGCTGGCCGACCTGTACCTGCCGCTCTGGAAGGCGTACTTCAACGCGATCTCCAGCGGTGACGTCAACGTCGGCGCGCTGCCCAAGACCGTCACCGACGCCGACTTCTTCGCCGAGCACCTCGCCGAGGTGCCCGCGATCGTCGTCGCGTGCGCGGAGCTCGACGGCCTGCACCCCACCGACACCGAGCTCGGCCGGCTCTCCGTCGTCGGCGGCGGATCGATCTACCCGACCGTGCAGAACCTCTGCCTCGCGCTGCGCGACCAGGGCGTCGGCACCGCGTTCACCACGCTGCTGTGCATCGAGGAGCCGAAGGTGCGCGAGCTGCTGGCGATACCGGAGGGCTTCATCACCGCCGCGCACATCGCCGTCGGCTACCCGGAGAAGCCGTTCCCGACCAAGCTCACCCGCACGCCGGTGGACGAGATCGTGTACGCCGAGTCGTTCGCGAAGCCCCTGTTCGCATGACCGGCACGCTCGCCCCGCAGCACCGCTCGCCGATCGGCCGCGCCACGATCGGCGACCAACTCCGCCGTCACGCCCGCACGCAGCCGGGCAAGGTCGCGTTCGTCAGCTACACCCCCGACCGGGTCGAGACGACGTACGGCGAGCTCGACGCCCGGGCCAACCGGTTCGCGCACCTGCTCGCCGGGCGCGGGGTGGGCCGCGGCGACGTCGTCGCGGCGATGGCGCGCAACTCCGTCGACGTGGTCGCGGCCTACTACGGCGCGCTCAAGCTCGGTGCGGCGTTCACCGTGGTCAACCCGATGCTGCGCGAGCACGAGGTGGCCTGGCAGCTCGACCACGCGCGGCCCGCGGCCGTGCTCGTCGCCCCGGAGTTCGCGGGCGCCGTGCCCGGGGAGCCCGTGGTGCTCGGGCCGGGCCTGGAGGCGGAGCTGGGCGCGCAGCCCGACACCGAGCCCGAGGCCGAGGTCGACGAGCACGACGTCGCCATGCTGGTCTACACCAGCGGCACGACCGCCGAGCCCAAGGGCGTGCTCATCCCGCACCGCAACTACCTGATCTCCACCGCGCCGGCGTGGAGCTGGGGGCTGCAGACCGGGCCGGACGACACGTGGCTGTTCGTCATGCCGTTCTTCACGATCGCCGGGCTCGGGTCGATGACGACGCTGACACTGATGGGCGCCACGCTCGTGCTGCCCGCGACGGTCGAGCCGGCGAGCGCGCTGGAGATCGTCGCGCGCGAGGGCGTCACGGTGATCGCGCAGACGCCCACGTTCTACCTCGCGCTCGCCGCGCAGCCCGGCTTCGGTCCCGACGCCGTCGGGGCCGTCCGGCGGTGCATGACCTACGGCGGGCAGGTCGCCCCGGCGGCGGTCGAGGCGTGGTCGGCGGCCGCGCCCGACGCCCGGTGGGGCACCTACTGGGGCCAGTCCGAGCTCTCGCAGCTCGGCACGGTCGGCTGGTTCGCCACCCTCGACGACGTCCCCGGCGGCGACCCGTCGTGGATCGGGCGGCCGGTCACGCACCTGGAGACCCGCGTCGTCGACGAGAACGACGACGACGCGGAGGTCGGCGAGCTGATCTGCCGCTCGCCCTCGGTCATGCTCGGCTACCACCGCGAGCCCGAGCGCACCGCCGCGGTGCTGCGCGACGGCTGGCTGCGCACCGGCGACATCGTCCGCGTCGACGACGCGGGCAACCTGTTCTTCGCCGACCGCAAGGGCGACATGATCAAGTCCGGCGGGATGAACGTGTCGTCGCAGGAGGTGGAGCGGGTCCTGCACACGCACCCCGCCGTGCTGCGCGCCGCGGTCGTCGGCCGGCCCGACCCGTACTGGTCGGAGGCCGTCACGGCGTTCGTCGTCGTGAAGCCGGGGGAGAGCCCCGACCCGGCCGAGGTCGTCGCGTTCTGCCGCGAGCGGCTCGCGACGTTCAAGGCGCCCAAGGCGGTGCACCTCGTCGACGCGCTGCCGGTCGACGCCCAGGGCAAGGTGCTCAAGCGGGAGCTGCGCAAGGTGGAGCTGCCGGCGTGAGCGCGCCCGGGGCGCCGGCCGCCGGCGGGGCACCCGGCCGGCCGGGGGCCCCGTCCGCAGGCGGGGCACCCGCCGGGTCGGCGTCCGGTCCGCCCGCCCGCCCGGCCGGCGCCTCCTCCGCCCCGCCCGCTCGGGCGGCGGCCGTCGGAGGTCGGGGCGCAGCCCGGCGCGAGCAGATCGTCACCGCCGCGGCGCGGATCTTCGCCGAGCAGGGCTACGCCGCCGTCGGCATGCGGGAGATCGCCGACGCCGTCGGCATCCGCGGGGCCAGCCTCTACCACCACTTCGCGGCCAAGGAGGAGATCCTCTACGCGATCTGCCTGACGGTCACCGAGGAGCCCAACACCCTCAACCTGCCCCTGCTCGACGCCGCCGGCACCCCCTCGCAGCGGCTCGCCGCGCTCGTGCGCGCGCACCTCGAGCACCTGCACCGCCGCCGCGTCGAGCACCTCGTCGGCCTACACGAGATGGCCGCGCTGACGCCGGAGCACCGGGCGGTCGTCGACGACCACCGCCGCTACTACCAGCGCCGCGTCCGCGGGTGCGTCGCCGCGGGGGCGGCGTCGGGGGAGTTCGCGGTGCCCGACGCCCGGCTGGCCGCCTTCGCCATCTGCGACATGCTCAACGGCTTCTCGCACTGGTTCCACGACGACCGCGACCTCTGCCTCGACGACGTCGTCGAGGGCTACGTCGACCTGGTCGTCGGGCGGCTGCTCGGGTCGCCGGACTTCTACTGAGCCCTGCCCCCGGTCGTGCCGGTCGTGCCGGTCGTGCCGCAGTCGCGCACCCGCCGGGCGGCCGCCACCAGGCCCCGGCGCGCGCCGCGCTCCTGCACGGCGGCGAGGGCGAACGCGCTGCAGCTCGGCGTCGACGGGCAGCGGGGCGTGAACCGGGTGAGCCGGCGTCGGTAGAGCCGGATCAGGCCGCGGGCCAGCGCGCTGCCGCCGCGGTCGGGCAGTACCGCCGCGGCCAGCAGGAGCAGGGTCGAGAGCCGGGTGATCGCGAGCAGCGAGAGGTTGCAGTCGCACCCGTCGCAGCTGTCGCACGCGCCGCCTCCCGAGCGTCCGCCGGAGCCGCCACCGCAGCCCCACCCGCTGCCGCTCCCACCGCCCCGGCTGCTCCCTCCGCCGCCGGACGGCCCGGACACCCCGGACGATCCCGACCCGCGCGAGCCCCCGCCGGGCCAGCCGTCGCAGCCCCACCCGCCGCTGCCGCCGTCGGAGCGCCCGCCGGAGGTGCGGCCGCGGCCGAGACCGGTGGGCACCCCCAGGCCCGACCCGGCCTCGACCACGTCCGCCGCCCCCTCGACGGCGTCGCTCGCGTCCTCCCGCTGCTCCTGGCGCCGCCGGGCGGCCTCCTCCTGCCGCCGGCGGCGCTCCTCCTCCTCGCGCCGCCGACGCCGCTGCGCCGGGGTCTCGTCACCGGGACCGGCCCGCATACCGCCTCCTCGTCCGTTCGCTCCGGCGGAAGTCTGCCGCACGGCGGGCGGGAGGGTTCCCGGCGCTCGTCGCACCCCCACCGGCCCGTCGCACACGCTGCAACCCGTGCGACCGCCCGCTACGTGCGCGACCGCCTCCTGGCTGTGAACCGGCGCCAGGTCAGGCCCGCAGGCGCAGCCCCTTCGGCGTCACGCGGAACCCGGCCTCGGTGAGCACGTCGGCGAGCTCGGAGCCCAGCGACCCGACCCCGTCGGCCTTCTCCACCGCCAGCGACCCGAGCCACCCCTCGTGCACCGCCCCGGCCAGCGCCTGCGCGGCCGCCGCCAGCTCGTCGTGCTCGGCGGTGAACGAGAGCAGCGACTTGCCGCCCCGCTCCACGTACAGCGCCGGCGCCCCCTCCACCAGCACCACGAGCGCGCCCGCCTTGCGCCCGGGCCGGTGCTTCGTGTCGCCCGCGGTGGGGGGCCAGGGCAGCGCCGCGCCGTAGGGCTGCGCCGGGTCGGCGGCCGCGAGGACCACCCGCGAGAGCCCGTCCTCGCCCGGCGCGCCGTCGGGCCGTGACATCGCGCGCAGCCGGTCGATCGCCCCCGGGACCGCGAACTGCGCCGCCCCCAGCCCCTCGACGACGTACCCGCGCCGCGCGCGCCCGGAGTCCTCCATCGCGCGGAGCACCCGGTAGACCGCGGCGAACCCGCCGACCACCCGCTCCGTGCTCAGCGCCCCGCGGGTGAGCACGCCGTGCCGCTCCAGGAACGCCTCCGCGCGGGCGTGCGCGCGGCGGGTGGCGTCGGGCTCGCGGTCGACGGCGAGCGCCCACCGCCCGCCCACCGACGGCGGCCCGCCCCGGCTGGGCATCGTGGGCCGCCCCGCCCGCAACTGCGCGTACCGGCCGCGGGAGGCGGTGCGCCGGGTGCGGTGGGCCCCACCCTTGCCGCCGCCGAGCCGGGCCCGCAGCGGGCCGAGCGTGTCGTTGGTGAGCAGCCCGGCCCACACGAGGTCCCAGATCGCGGCGACCACGGCGTCGTCGCCGGGGCCCGCGTCGCCGGCCTCGACCAGCGCGCGCCCGGCCCGGTCGGCCAGCTCCCGGAAGAACAGCGCGCCGCCGCCGTCGAGCGCGGCGAGCAGGGCGCGGTGCAGCGGCGCGTCGGCGACGTCGGGCTCGGGTTCGGGCAGCAGCAGGTCGGCGACGTCGGCCGGGGCGATCGCCAGCCAGCCGTCGCTGCCGGTCAGCGGGCCGCACCCGGTCCAGGTGACCTCGCCCGCCGCGGTGAGCTCGTCGAGCAGGGCGGGGGTGTAGCCGGGCAGCCGCGCGGGCAGGATCAGCGACTCCAGCGCGCTGGCCGGCAGCGGCGCCCCGGCGAGCTGCTCGACCACGCCGAGCACGTCCTCCGCGCCGGGAGCACGGCGCATCCGGCCGCGCCGGCCGTCGTCGGCGCCGGTGCGCACGCCCTGCCACGCGGGCAGGAACCGGCCCAGCGCCCGCTGCTCGACGGGCTCGACCTCGGCGCGCAGCCGCGCCAGCGACCCCCGCCGCAGCCGCCGCAGCACCTCGGCGTCGCAGTACTCGATGCCCTCGGCGCCCGGCCGCAGCTCCCCGCGCACGACCCGGCCGGACCCGACCAGCCGGTCGAGCACGCCCGCCACCACCGCGACACCCAGCCCGAACCGCGCCGCGCACTGCGCCGCGGCGAAGGGGCCGTGGCTGCGGGCGTAGCGCAGCACGAGGTCGCCCAGCGGGTCGGCGACCGGCTCGGTGAACGCCTCCGGCACCCCGACCGGCAGCGGCGCGCCGAGCGCGTCGCGCACCCGCCCGGCGTCCTCGATGGCGAGCCAGCGCTCCTCGCCGCCCATCCGCACGCGGATCGCGCGCCGCGCCGACTCCAGGCCGGCGAGCCACTCCGGAGCCGCGCCGCGGGCGGCGGCCTCCTCGGTGGTGAGGTCGCCCAGGAACCGCAGCAGGTCGGCGGTGCCCTCCGCGTCGCGCACGTGGCGGTCCTCGGCGAGGCGCTGCAGCGAGGCCTCCACCTCGGCGAGCACCTCGGGGTCGAGCAGCTCGCGGATCGCCTCGGAGCCCAGCAGCTCGGCGAGCAGCGTGGAGTCGAGCGAGAGGGCCGCGGCGCGGCGCTCGGCCAGCGGCGCGTCGGCCTCGTAGAGGAACATCCCGACGTAGCCGAAGAGCAGGCTGCGCGCGAACGGCGACGGCGACGGCGTCTGCACCTCGACGACGTGCACCTTCCGCGCCTGCACGTCGGCCATCAGCGAGCGCAGCCCGGGCAGGTCGTAGACGTCCTGCACGCACTCGCGCATCGCCTCGAGCGTGACCGGGAACTGCTCGTAGCGCCCGGCCACCGCCAGCAGCTGCGCCGACTTCTGCCGCTGCTGCCACAGCGGGCTGCGCCGCCTCGGGTCGCGGCGGGGGAGCAGCAGCGAGCGGGCCGCGCACTCCCGGAACCGCGACGCGTAGAGCGAGGACCCGCCCAGCTCCGCCACGACGATCTGCTCGACCTCGGCCGGGTCGAGCAGCACGTCCTCCGCGGTGGGGACGACCTCGGTGCCCGAGTCGTCGACGGCGTCGGGCAGCCGCAGCACGATCCCGTCGTCGCCCGCGGACGCCTGGCACTCGACCCCGCGCCGCTCGCGCATCCGCGCGGTGATCGCGAGCGCCCACGGGCCGTTGACCTGCCGCCCGAACGGCGAGTGCACGACGAGCCGCCAGTCGCCCAGCTCGTCGCGGAAGCGCTCGACGAGGACCGTGCGGTCGCTCGGCACGTGGCGGGTGGCGTCGCGCTGCTCGTGCAGGTAGGCGAGCAGGTTGTCGATGGCCCACTCGTCGAGCCCGGCCGCCGCGGCGCGCGCCCGCGCGTCGGCGGTGTCGAGCGCCGACATCTCGCGCACGAACGCCCCGACCGCGCGGCCCAGCTCCAGCGGACGCCCGATCGACTCGCCCTTCCAGAACGGCATCCGCGCGGGCACGCCCGGGGCGGGCGTGACGATCACGCGGTCGTGGGTGATGTCCTCGACCCGCCAGCTCGACGTGCCGAGCAGGAACGTGTCGCCGACCCGCGACTCGTAGACCATCTCCTCGTCGAGCTCGCCGACCCGCGACCCGGCGCCGTCGGCCCCGCCCGGCGTCATCACGGTGAACAGGCCGCGGTCGGGGATCGTGCCGCCGGAGGTGACGGCGAGGCGCTGCGCGCCGGGGCGTCCGGCCAGGGTGTCGGTGACGCGGTCCCACGTGATGCGGGCCCGCAGCTCGCCGAACTCCTCGGACGGGTAGCGCCCGGCCAGCATGTCGAGCACCGAGTGCAGCGCCGAGTCGGGCAGTGCGGCGAACGGGGCGGCGCGGCGGACGAGGCGCGTGAGGTCGTCGAGGGCCCACGGCTCCAGCGCGACCATGGCCACGATCTGCTGGGCGAGGACGTCGAGCGGGTTGCGCGGGTAGCGCATCGACTCGATCGCGCCCGACGTCATCCGCTCGGCCACGACCGCGCACGAGACGAGGTCGCCCCGGTACTTGGGGAACACGACGCCGGTGGACACGGCGCCGACCTGGTGCCCGGCCCGGCCGACGCGCTGCAGGCCCGACGCCACGCTCGGCGGCGCCTCGACCTGCACCACGAGGTCGACCGCGCCCATGTCGATGCCCAGCTCCAGGCTGGAGGTGGCCACCACGCACGGCAGCAGCCCGCCCTTGAGCTCCTCCTCCACGAGCGTGCGCTGCTCGCGCGACATCGACCCGTGGTGCGCCTTCGCGACCACCGGGGGAGCGCCGCCGCCGATGCCGGACTGCCCGACCGCCTCGGCCGGGAACGCCAGGTCGTCGAGGTCCTGGGCGCCCTCGGCCTCCTCGGCGGCCAGCTCGTTGAGCCGCGACGTGAGCCGCTCGGCCAGGCGCCGGGAGTTGGAGAACACGATGGTCGACCGGTGCGCGCGCACGAGCTCCAGCAGCCGCCGCTCCACCGCCGGCCAGATCGAGGGCCGCTCGGCCGTGCCCGCGGCCGAGCCGATGACCTCCTCGTCGGAGCTGCCCGGCGCGGGTCGCTGGTCGAGCGCGGCGAGATCGGGCACCGGCACCTCGACCGTGACCTCGATCGTCTTCGGGATCGTCGGCTGCACGACCTCCACCGGCCGCGCGCCCGCGAGGAACGTGGACACCTCGTCGATCGGGCGCACCGTGGCCGAGAGCCCGATCCGCTGCGCCGGGGCGGGCAGGAGCTCGTCGAGGCGCTCCAGCGACAGCGCCAGGTGCGCGCCGCGCTTGGTGCCGGCCACGGCGTGCACCTCGTCGAGGATCACCGTCTCGACGCCCTTGAGCGACTCGCGCGCCGCCGACGTCAGGATGAGGAACAGCGACTCCGGCGTGGTGACGAGCACGTCGGGCGGGGTGCGCATGAACGAGCGGCGCTCGTCGGCCGGCGTGTCGCCCGTGCGCATCCCGACCGTGACGTCGGGGACCGCGAGGCCGAGGCGCTGCGCGGCCTGGCGGATGCCGGTGAGCGGCGAGCGCAGGTTGCGCTGGACGTCGACGGCCAGGGCCTTGAGCGGCGACACGTACAGCACCCGGCAGCGGTGCTTGGGCTCCTCGGGCACCGGGCCGGCCGCCAGCTTGTCGAGCGCCCACAGGAACGCCGCCAGCGTCTTGCCCGACCCGGTGGGGGCGACGACGAGCGCGTGCCGGCCCGCCTGCGCCGCGCTCCACGCGCCCTCCTGCGCCGCGGTGGGCGCGGCGAAGGCACCCGAGAACCAGTCCCGGGTGGCGGGGGAGAAGCCGTCGAGAGCGGTCACGGGCCCCATCATGCGCCGGGGGTCCGACACTTTCCCGTTTGGACGCCCCGGCCTGCGGGAACAGCACCCCATGCCCGATGTGATCCGCCTGATCCTCGACGACCACGAGTCGTTCCGCGCGCGCTTCGCCGAGCTCGAGCAGCTCCGCGACGACCCCACCGCCGCCGCCGCCGTCTGGGCCCCGCTGGCTGCCGACCTCGAGGTCCACGCCAGTGCCGAGGAGCAGTTCTTCTACCCGCAGCTGCTCAAGCGCGTCGAGGACATCGAGGACGAGACCGAGGACGCCGTCTCCGACCACGACGAGATCCGCCAGGGCATCCGCCGCGCCGCCGGCCACGAGCCGGGCAGCGACGAGTGGTGGGCCGGGATCCAGGAGGCCCGCGAGGCCAACGACGAGCACCTCGCGGAGGAGGAGAGCGACGACCTCGCCCCCTTCCTGGAGAAGGCCTCGCTCGAGGTGCGCCAGGAGGTCGGCGAGAAGTTCGCCGCGTACAAGCGCGAGCACGCCCACGGCGCCGGTCTCGACTACTCGGACACCGGCGCCGAGGAGTACATGGCCGAGCACACCTGAGCCACCCGGCTCAGCGCCTCCGGTTCTGCCACCACCAGCGCAGCAGCAGCGTCAGCGACGTGAGCAGCATCATCAGCACCACGAGCTGCCCGAGCGGCGAGGAGAAGCCGGTGGGATCGCCCGAGTAGTCCATGAGCTCGACGCTACCTCCAGGTCGGGGCCGCGGTGCCGAACGACGGCGCGGGCCGCGGCCAGCGCAGGGGTGAGCCGTCGACGGTGCCGGGCGGCGCGGCCAGCGTGAGGTCGTCGATCTCCTGCAGATGAGGGGTGGGATCGACGTCCGGCACGTCGGCCGCGCCGCCGCGGGGCAGGCCCTGCAGCCACGCCGCCGTGCCGACGAGGGACAGCCGCACGTGCCGCGTGCCGCCCTCGCGGCGCTGCGCGGCCAGCGCCAGCAGGGCCGCGGCGGCGCCGAGGTAGCCGGTGGTGTGGTCGAGCGCCTGCGCGGGCAGCGCCCCCGGGGCCTCGGCCGTCCCCTCGTCCGCGGCGATCCCGCACGCCGCCTGCACGAGCGAGTCGAACCCGCGCCGCCCGCCCCACGCCCCCCGCTCGCCCCACGCGGAGAGGGTGACGACGACCAGGCCGGGGTGGCGCTGCGCCAGCGCCTCCGGGGCGAGGCCGAACGCGTCCAGGGCGCCCGGTCGGTAGCCCGTGACGACGACGTCGGCGCCGGCCAGCAGCTCCTCGCGCCGCGCGGCGTCGGCCAGGTCGAGCAGGGCGGACCGCTTGCCGGGCAGCGTGTCGGCGGCCTGCAGCGGCATCTCCGGGCGGTCCGGGGCGTCCAGGCGCAGGACGTCGGCGCCGTGCAGGGCCAGCGTGCGGGTGGCGACCGGGCCCGCGATGACGCGGGTCAGGTCCAGGACGCGGGGGCGGCGGACGGGCCGGGGCGGGGCGTCGCCGACGACCCGCTGCTCCACCAGCGGCGGCGGTGCGCCCGTCTCCTCGCGCCACCGCTCCTGCGTGCGCACCGCGGCGGCGACCCCGCCCGCCGCGTGCACCGCCGCCTCCAGCTCGACGCCCGCGCGCTCCGCGACCGCCGCCGGCACCTGCGCCTCGGTGCACCCGAGCACCCGCAGCGCCGCGGCCCGGTGCCACGGGTAGTTGGCGTGCAGCCGCAGCCAGCCGTCGGCGGTGCGGTGGAACGCCGAGAGCGGGTCGAACGGCGCCCCGAGCGACGCCCCGCCGCGCAGCACGTACCGCTCGCTGCGCAGGGCGACCGCGAGCGCGCGGGTGTCGAGGCCGACTGGGTGGTCGGTGGCGGCCAGCAGGCTCGCGCCGACCGCGGCGACGCCGGCGTCGGTCACGGCGAACGTCGAGCGCAGCACGGCCGGCGGGCCCGTCACCGCGAGCCGGTCCGGGCCTGCGGGGTCGCCGCCGAGCCGGGCCCACACCTGCCGCAACGGCGTCGTCATGCCCGCGACGCTAGCCTGGTCGGCGTGCGCCTGACCCAGTTCCGCGAGCTGATGGAGGGCGAGTTCGGGGCCGTTCGCGCCTCCTCGCTCGCCCGCGACCACGTGTTCGCCGAGCTCGGCGGCCGCACGGTGGAGCAGGCGCTGGAGCACGGCTACGACCCCCGCGAGGTCTGGCGGGCGGTCTGCGCGGCCTACGACGTGCCGCCCGCGCGCCAGTAGGGGTGCCGCCCGGCGCGGGATCCTAGCCGTCCGGCGTGTCGGGGTCACGATCGAACAAGTGTTCGCTATCGTGTTGTCCACATGGCGCGGTGGCCGTCCACAGGTTCGGACCTCGCCCGCAGAATGTCGGTGGTCGCCCCTACCGTCGACAACGACCTTCCAGTCCGACACGAGCACGATGTGGAGCCGGCGATGACCGCAGCACCCGACCGCGAGAAGGCGCTCGAACTCGCCCTCGCCCAGATCGAGAAGAACCACGGCAAGGGCTCGGTGATGCGCCTCGGCGACGACACCCGCCCGCCGGTGGGGATCATCCCCACGGGCTCCATCGCGCTCGACGTCGCGCTCGGCGTGGGCGGCCTGCCCCGCGGCCGCGTCGTGGAGATCTACGGCCCCGAGTCCAGCGGCAAGACCACGGTCGCGCTGCACGCGGTGGCCAACGCCCAGGCCGCGGGCGGCATCGCGGCCTTCATCGACGCCGAGCACGCGCTCGACCCGGAGTACGCGAAGGCGCTGGGCGTCGACACCGACAACCTGCTCGTCTCCCAGCCCGACACGGGGGAGCAGGCGCTCGAGATCGCCGACATGCTGATCCGCTCCGGCGCGCTCGACCTGATCGTCGTCGACTCGGTGGCCGCGCTCGTCCCGCGCGCGGAGATCGAGGGCGAGATGGGCGACAGCCACGTCGGCCTGCAGGCCCGGCTCATGAGCCAGGCGCTGCGCAAGATCACCGGTGCGCTCAGCAACTCCGGCACCACGATGATCTTCATCAACCAGCTGCGCGAGAAGATCGGCGTCATGTTCGGCTCGCCGGAGACCACCACCGGTGGCAAGGCGCTCAAGTTCTACGCCTCCGTGCGCCTCGACATCCGCCGCATCGAGACGCTCAAGGACGGCTCCGACATGGTCGGCAACCGCACCCGCGTCAAGGTCGTGAAGAACAAGGTCGCCCCGCCGTTCAAGCAGGCGGAGTTCGACATCCTCTACGGCGTCGGCATCAGCCGCGAGGGCTCGCTGGTCGACGTGGGCGTCGAGCAGGGCCTCGTCCGCAAGTCGGGTGCCTGGTACACCTACGAGGGCGACCAGCTCGGCCAGGGCAAGGAGAACGCCCGCAAGTTCCTGCGCGAGAACCCCGACGTCGCCAACGAGATCGAGAAGCGCATCAAGGAGAAGCTCGGCATCGGGGCCGTCGTCGACGCCGACGCCGCCCTCCCCGCTCCCGTCGACTTCTGATCGTGGGTCGGGTCGCGCGGTTCGGTGAGGCCGGTGCGGAGTCCGCGCCGGCCGCCGAGGCCCGGCTCGACCGGATCGGCGCCGACGGCCCCGCCGCGGCGGTGGCGGGGTTCGAGGGGCTCGACGGCGGGGCCGAGGCCGACGCCGACCATGCCCCGGTCGGCGACGCGACGGCGTCAGCGGTCGCCCGTCTCGACGCGGTGGCCGCCGCCCCGCCGGCCGCACCGCTGGCCGAGCTGGACGCGGCTGAGGGTGCCGGAGCCACTGCGCCCACCCGCACGGCGCGCTTCGGCGAGGGGCGCGTCCGGCAGGCGCGCTCCGGTGGGGGTGGGCGGGCCGGGGAGGCACGGTCCACCGAGCGCCGGACCCGGCGCGACGCTGCGGCAACCCGCACCCGGCGGAGCGCCGGCACCTCATCCAGCCCCGACACCCCATCCAGCCCCGACACGTCCGTCACCAGCGACGGCCCTCCAGGGTCCCCGCCCGAGGAGGCGCCGGACGACCGCAGGGCCGGGAGCGAGAAGCCCCGGCGCGGCTGGGGCCCCCGGCAGATCGACCCCGACGCCGACCCGCTGGTCGCGGCCCGGGAGATCTGCCTGCGGCTGCTCACCGACCGCGCCCGTACCCGGCACGAGCTGGCCCAGGCGCTGAAGCAGCGGGGCGTGCCCGACGAGGCGTCCGAGTCGGTGCTGAGCCGTTTCGACGAGGTCGGCCTCATCGACGACGCCGCGTTCGCGGGGCAGTACGTGCGCTCCCGCCACACCTACCGCGGCCTCTCGCGACGCGCGATCGCGATGGAGCTGCGCCGCAAGGGCGTCGACGACGAGGTGGCGGGGGAGGCGCTGGAGGAGGTCGACCCGGCGTCGGAGGAGCTGCGCGCCCGCGAGCTCGTCGACCGCAAGCTCCGCACGGTCCCCGCCGACACCCCGGAGCAGCGGAAGAAGGCGGCCAACCGGCTGGTCGGCATGCTCGCCCGCAAGGGCTACGGCGGCGGCATCGCCTACCGCGTCGTGCGGGAGGCACTCGCCGCCCACGGGGCCGAGATCGACGAGCTCGACGGCCCCGACCTGTAGAGCGCAGCTCGCACACAGGCCCGGGTGCCCGCACACAGGCCCGGACCTGTGTGCGACCCCCGCACCCTGTGTGCGAGCCGGCGGACCGAGGCCCGCGCCCCGGCGCAGCAGGGCACTAGCGCTTCTGCCGCCTGCTCCCCGCGTGCCAGTCCTGCTCCACCCCGACCTCGTCGTCGGCCACCCCGAGCGCGCGCAGACGGGGGAGCTCGCGCAGGCTCCGCTTGAGCTCGGCGAACCCGGGGAAGCGGGCGAGCGCGATGACGTGGTCCCACAGCTCCGCGGCCTCGTCGGGCGCGGGCAGGCGGCTGATCACCGGCCCGAAGAACGCCACGCCCTGCGGCGGCTCGAAGTGCAGGATCGGCGTGCCGACGTCCTTGCCGGTGAGCGCCAGCGCCTCGTCGGTCTCGGCCTGGATCACCGCGTCGTGGGAGTCGTCGTCGAGGGCGTCGGCGAGGTCGGCGGGCAGACCGAGCCCGGCGAGCACCGGGGCCACGAAGTCCGCGGTACCGCGGCGGCCGTGGTCGGCGGGGGCGTCGGGCACCGGGGCGCGGTCGAAGACCTCGGCGCCGAGCGCGGCGTACAGCCCGTCGACCGCCTCGCGCCCGTGCGCCTGCCGCGTGGCGGCGGCCAGGCGCAGCAGGCGCAGGCCCGCGGTGTGCCCGGCCTCGTACTCCGGCGGGAAGTGGGCGTCGTAGTCGATGTGGGCGTTGAGCAGCCGCAGCGAGATGAACCGCCAGTCGACGGTGTAGTCGCGCGCCGCCTGCACCTGCCGCACCCACTTGCTGGTCATCCACGCGAAGGGGCACACGGGATCGAAGTAGAAGTGCACGTCGGCCATGCGGCCAGTCAATCAGCCCGGGAGCGGATCGGGGCGGCGCAGCACCTGCACGTCGCCGGGCAGGTTGTCGCCGGCCGACAGGTCGGCGAGGAAGGACAGGAGGGTGTCGCGGAAGGCCTGCATCGCGTGGGTCGGGGCGAGGTCGGCGCGGCGGGCCAGTGCGACCGTGCGGTACAGCGCGGGCGTGAGGACGGTGCGGCGCAGCCGCGGGCGCCCGGCGAACACGAGGTCGGGCACCACCGCGACGCCCGTCCCGGCCTCGACCAGGCGCAGCACCGCGTCCATCTCCCCGCCCTCGACGGCGAACCGCGGGGTCTCGCCGGCGTCGGCGTAGGCCTGCAGCGTCGCCTCCCGCACGTCGTAGCCCTGCCGCGGCACGATGAGCGGGCGGCGGGCGAGCTCGTGGATCGTCAGCGACGCCCGGGTGGTCGGCGCGCGGTCGGAGGCGGGGGAGGCCACCGACAGCCGCTCGCGCAGCACCGGCGTGGTGTGCAGCGCGGTGTCGATGCCGGCGGTCGGCACGATCACCAGCGCGACGTCGAGCTCCCCGCGCACCAGCGAGCGCACCAGGGGCTGCGACCCGCTCTCCACCAGCTCCAGCCGCACGTCGGGGTGCTGCTCGTGGAACACCCGCAGCACGTCGGCCAGCACGCCGATGCACAGCGACGGGGTGCCGCCGACGCGCACGCGCCCGCTGCGCAGCCCGATCAGCTCCGCGACGCCGGTGCGGGCGCGGTCGGCGTCGGCCAGCATCCGCCGGGCCAGCGGCAGCACCACCTCACCGGCCGGGGTGAGCGTGACGCCCTCGCGCCCGCCCCGCTCCACCAGCGCCGCCCCGAACTCGTCCTCCAGCACGCGCAGCTGCCGCGACAGCGTCGGCTGCGCGACCCCCACGGCGTCGGCGGCGCGCGTGAAGCTGCGGGAGTCGGCCAGCGCCACCAGGTACGCGAGCTGCGTCAACGTCACGGGCCATAGCGTAGGAGCATCGAACCTGTGCCGCTCATGCCGCGGCGGGGGAGCGGCGGGCGCTCCTCCGCCCGAGTGAACCGGCCCACGTCGACGGCCGCGGCCGTCCCGCTGAGCAGGGCGGCAGCGACACGCATAGCGAACGGGCATGGACGGCGCGGGTTCGATGCATTGGACGACCCCCTGCTCCGGTAGTCACCCTTGCTGCATGGTGTCCCTGGCTCAGCGCGGTGATGTGGGCGCGCCGCCCCGTCGTGCTCCGCGGCCGTCGTCCGTGCAGCTCAAGTACGTGATGGCCGTCTCCGGCGCGATCATGTTCCTCTACCTCGTCGCGCACATGGTCGGCAACCTGAAGATCTTCCTGGGGGCCGAGTCGATCGACCTCTACGCGGAGTGGCTCCGGGTCGTCGGCGAGCCCGCGGTGCCCGCGCAGACGGTGCTGTGGATCGTCCGCGTCGTCCTGCTGGCCGCCGTGATCGGACACATCGTCGCCGCCACGATGCTCGCCCGCCGTGCCGCGAAGGCCCGGCCGGTCAAGTACGCGCACCGCAGCCGCGTGGAGGGCTCCTACGCCGCCCGCACGATGCGCTGGGGCGGCGTGATCATCGCGCTGTTCATCGTCTACCACATCCTCGACCTGACCACGGGCACGCTGAACCCGAACGGGCAGTACGGCGAGGTGTACGCCAACGTCGTGGCCGACTTCGCGCCGCAGCGCTGGTACGTGACGCTGTTCTACGTCCTCGCCGTCGTCGCGGTCGCCCTCCACCTGCGCCACGGCCTCTGGAGCGCGCTGCAGTCGCTGGGGCGCACGAGCGAGCGCAACCGCAGGGCGGTCCGCGCCACGGCGAACGTCGTCGCGATCGGCCTCGCCGTCGGCTTCCTCGCCGTCCCGATCTCCGTCACCTTCGGATGGGTGGGTTAGACATGTACTCGGACTTCCAGATCGGCGACCCGATCGTCGACACCGCCGCCCCGGACGGCCCCATCGAGACCCGGTGGGAGCGCCGCCGCTTCGGCGTCAAGCTGGTCAACCCGGCCAACAAGCGCAAGATGAAGATCATCGTGGTGGGCACCGGCCTGGCCGGCGGCTCGGCGGCGGCGACGCTCGCCGAGGCCGGCTACCAGGTGTCGAGCTTCTGCTACCAGGACAGCCCGCGCCGCGCCCACTCGATCGCCGCGCAGGGCGGGATCAACGCCGCGAAGAACTACCGCAACGACGGCGACTCCGTGCAGCGGCTGTTCTACGACACCGTCAAGGGCGGCGACTTCCGCGCCCGCGAGTCGAACGTGCACCGCCTGGCCGAGATCAGCGTGCAGATCATCGACCAGTGCGTCGCGCAGGGCGTCCCGTTCGCCCGCGAGTACGGCGGCCTGCTCGACAACCGCTCCTTCGGCGGCGTGCAGGTCTCGCGCACCTTCTACGCGAAGGGCCAGACCGGCCAGCAGCTGCTGCTGGGCGCCTACCAGGCCCTGGAGCGCCAGATCGACGCCGGCGGCGTCACGATGTACTCCCGCCACGAGATGCTCGAGCTCGTCGTCGTCGACGGCCGGGCGCGCGGCATCATCGCCCGCGACATGGTGACCGGCGAGGTCGAGACCCACCTCGCCGACGCCGTGGTGCTGGCCAGCGGCGGCTACGGCAACGTCTTCTACCTCTCGACGAACGCCAAGGGCTGCAACGTCACGGCGAGCTGGCGGGCGCACCGCAAGGGCGCGCTGTTCGCCAACCCGTGCTTCACGCAGATCCACCCGACGTGCATCCCGGTCAGCGGCGACCACCAGTCGAAGCTGACGCTGATGAGCGAGTCGCTGCGCAACGACGGCCGCATCTGGGTGCCCAAGGAGATGGGCGACGCCCGCCCGCCGCAGGACATCCCCGAGGACGAGCGCGACTACTTCCTCGAGCGCCAGTACCCGAGCTTCGGCAACCTGGTGCCCCGCGACATCGCCAGCCGCGCCGCCAAGAACGTGTGCGACGCGGGGCGCGGCGTCGGCCCGACGGGCCTGGGCGTCTACCTGGACTTCGCCGACGCCATCGACCGCCTCGGGCGCCCGGCCATCGCCGCGAAGTACGGGAACCTGTTCCAGATGTACCAGCGCATCACCGGCGAGGACCCCTACGAGGTCCCGATGCGCATCTTCCCCGCCGTGCACTACACGATGGGCGGGCTGTGGGTCGACTACGACCTGCAGAGCACGATCCCCGGCATGTTCGTGGTCGGTGAGGCCAACTTCTCCGACCACGGCGCCAACCGGCTCGGCGCGTCCGCGCTGATGCAGGGCCTGGCCGACGGCTACTTCGTGCTGCCGAACACGATCGGCGACTACCTGGCCAAGAGCCACCTGCAGCCGGTCTCCCCGGACGCGCCCGAGGTGGTGGAGGCGCGCGACGAGGTCACCGGCCGCATCGAGAAGCTCCTCTCGATCGACGGCACGCGCACCGTCGACTCCTTCCACCGCGAGCTGGGCCACATCATGTGGGACTACTGCGGCATGGAGCGCACCGAGGACGGCCTGCGCAAGGCGCTCGACCTCATCGCCGAGCTGCGCCGCGAGTTCTGGCGCACGGTCAAGGTCCCGGGCGCGGCGGCGACGCTGAACCAGTCGCTGGAGAAGGCCGGCCGCGTGGCCGACTTCCTCGAGCTGGGCGAGCTCATGTGCCTCGACGCGCTGCACCGCGCCGAGTCCTGCGGCGGCCACTTCCGCGCCGAGAGCCAGACCGAGGACGGCGAGGCCGAGCGCGACGACGAGCACTTCTCCTACGCCGCGGCGTGGGAGTTCACCGGTGTCGGCGAGGCCCCGGTCCTGCACAAGGAGGACCTGACCTTCGACTACGTCACCCCGAGCCAGCGGAGCTACAAGTGAAGTTGACCCTGAAGATCTGGCGCCAGGCCTCGGCCGAGGAGAAGGGCCGCATGGTCGGCTACCAGGTCGACGACGCCGACGAGGACATGTCGTTCCTGGAGCTCCTCGACGTCCTCAACGAGAAGCTGATCCTGTCCGGCGACGAGCCGGTGGCGTTCGACCACGACTGCCGCGAGGGCATCTGCGGCTCGTGCGCGATGGTCATCAACGGCGACCCGCACGGCCCGGAGAAGGCCACCACGGCCTGCCAGCTGCACCTGCGGCACTTCCGCGACGGCGAGACGATCTACGTCGAGCCGTGGCGCGCGTCGGCGTTCCCCGTCGTCAAGGACCTGGTCGTCGACCGCACGTCGTTCGACCGGATCATCGCCGCGGGCGGTTACATCAGCGCCCCGACCGGTGCCGCCCCGGACGCCCACGCCACCCCGGTGCCCAAGCCCAACGCGGAGCGCGCGTTCTCCGCGGCGGCCTGCATCGGCTGCGGCGCGTGCGTCGCGGCGTGCCCCAACGGCTCGGCGTCGCTGTTCCTCGGCGCGAAGATCACCCACCTCGGTGAGCTGCCCCAGGGCCAGCCCGAGCGCGACGCGCGCGTGGTGCGGATGGTCGAGCAGCACGACGCCGAGGGCTTCGGCGGCTGCACCAACACCGGCGCGTGCACCGTCTCGTGCCCAAAGGAGATCCCGCTCGACGTGATCTCCCAGCTGAACCGCGACTACCTCACCGCCACGACCGGGAGGCGCCACTCGGCCTGACCCGCCGCCGACGACGGCCCGGCCCCCACGGGGGCCGGGCCACTCGTCGTGCCCGGGCCCGTCGCGCCGACTGTGACGCCTGTCTCGACCACGCTCTTTGTTCCCGACCCGTCACTGAAGTGGCAGGCGTTACGTCGTACGCTCCGCCCAGATTCGACCGCGGAAGATTGAGGACCCACTGACGTGTCATCCACCACAGACGCGTCCACGGGCCGGGCTCAGATCTCGGCCAGGACGCTGCGCACCGACCGGTGGTGGCTGCCACCACTGCTCAACTTCGCCGGGCTCACCGCCTGGGTCGTCTACGCGACCGTGCGCGCCTTCCAGCAGGACAACTACTGGGTGGGCGAGTACGAGTACCTGACACCGTTCTACTCGCCCTGCGTCTCGGTGGGCTGCGTCCCGGAGTCGGCGCACTTCGGCCAGTTCCTGCCCGACGTCTGGTGGCTGCCCTACGCGTCGCTGACGCTGCCGTTCCTGCTGCTGTTCCGGCTCACCTGCTACTACTACCGCAAGGCCTACTACCGGGCCTTCTGGCTGTCGCCGCCCGCGTGCGCGGTGGCCGAGCCGCACAAGAAGTACACCGGCGAGACGCGCTTCCCGCTGCTCGGGCAGAACCTGCACCGGTACTTCTTCTACGCCGCCGCGATCATCTCGGTGATCAACACCTACGACATGGTCCTGTCGTTCACGACCGGCATCGGTCTGGGCAACATCATCCTGCTGGTCAACGTCGTCGCCCTGTGGGCGTACACGATCTCGTGCCACTCCTGCCGCAGCATCGTCGGCGGCCGCATCAACAACTTCTCCAAGCACCCGATGCGCTACAAGAGCTGGCAGTTCGTCTCGCGGCTCAACGCCAAGCACATGCAGCTCGCGTGGCTCACACTGGGGACCTTGGCCTTCACGGACTTCTACATCATGGCCGTCGCGGCCGGGTGGATCTCCGACCTTCGGATCGTGGGGTGATCTGACATGACCTCGAACGAGAACGACCGGACCGAGACCCAGATCGAGCGGCACGAGTACGACGTCGTCGTGATCGGCGCCGGCGGCGCCGGGCTGCGCGCGGCCATCGAGGCCCGCGCCCGGGGCAAGCGCACCGCGATCATCTCCAAGTCGCTGTTCGGCAAGGCCCACACCGTGATGGCCGAGGGCGGCTGTGCGGCCGCCATGGGCAACGTCAACAGCAACGACAACTGGATGGTCCACTACCGCGACACCATGCGCGGCGGGAAGTTCCTCAACAACTGGCGGATGGCCGAGCTCCACGCCAAGGAGGCGCCCGACCGCGTCTGGGAGCTCGAGACCTACGGTGCGCTGTTCGACCGCACCAAGGACGGCAAGATCAGCCAGCGCAACTTCGGCGGGCACACCTACCCGCGGCTCGCGCACGTCGGCGACCGCACGGGCCTGGAGATGATCCGCACCCTGCAGCAGAAGATCGTGTCGCTGCAGCAGGAGGACTACATCGCCACCGGCGACTACGAGTCCAACATCCGGGTCTTCCACGAGTGCACCATCACCGAGCTGTTCAAGGCCGACGGCCGCATCGCGGGCGCGTTCGCCTACTACCGGTCGACGGGGCAGTTCGTCCGCTTCGACGCCCCGGCCGTCGTGCTGGCCACCGGCGGTGTCGGCAAGAGCTACCAGGTCACGTCGAACTCCTGGGAGTACACCGGCGACGGCCACGCGCTCGCCCTGCGCGCGGGCGCCACGCTGATCAACATGGAGTTCCTGCAGTTCCACCCGACGGGCATGGTCTGGCCGCCGTCGGTGAAGGGGATCCTGGTCACGGAGTCGGTGCGCGGCGACGGCGGCATCCTCAAGAACTCCGAGGGCAAGCGGTTCATGTTCGACTACGTGCCGGACGTGTTCAAGGACCAGTACGCCACGACGCCCGAGGAGGGCGACCGCTGGTACACCGACGCCGACAACAACCGGCGCCCCCCGGAGCTGCTGCCCCGTGACGAGGTCGCGCGCGCGATCAACTCCGAGGTCAAGGCCGGCCGCGGGTCGCCCCACGGCGGCGTGTTCCTCGACATCGCCTCGCGCCTGTCGCCCGAGGAGATCCAGAAGCGGCTCCCGTCGATGTACCACCAGTTCAAGGAGCTGGCCGACGTCGACATCACCAAGGAGCCGATGGAGGTCGGGCCCACCTGCCACTACGTGATGGGTGGCGTCGAGGTCGACCCCGACACCGCGATGTCGGTCGTGCCGGGCCTGTTCTCGGCCGGTGAGTGCTCGGGCGGCATGCACGGCTCCAACCGGCTGGGCGGCAACTCGCTGTCCGACCTGCTGGTCTTCGGCCGCCGTGCCGGCGCCGGGGCGTCGGAGTACGTCGACGCGCTCGGCGGCACGCGTCCCGCCGTCCTCGTCGACGACGTCGTCGAGGCCGAGAAGCGCGCGCTGCTGCCGTTCTCCAGCGCCACGGAGGGCGGGGAGAACCCGTTCGTCGTGCACCAGGAGCTGCAGAAGACGATGAACGACCTCGTCGGCATCATCCGCAAGGAAGACGAGATGGAGCTGGCGCTCAAGGCGCTGCAGGACATCGCCGTCCGCACCCGCACCGTCAGCGTCGAGGGCGAGCGGATCTTCAACCCGGGCTGGCACCTCGCACTGGACCTGCGCAACATGCTGCTCGTGTCGCTCTGCGTCGCGAAGGCGGCGCTCGAGCGCCAGGAGAGCCGCGGCGGGCACACCCGCGACGACTACCCGGTCATGGACTCCGACTGGCGGCACGTGCTGCTGGTGCTGTCCGCGCTCGGCGAGGACAACGTCGACCTTGTCCGCAAGGAGCAGGTCCCGATGCGGCCCGAGCTGTTCGACCTGTTCGAGCTCGACGAGCTGAAGAAGTACTACACCGGCGAGGAGCTGGGCGGTCACCGCGCGGGTTCGGCGGCCGACAAGGGGGAGAAGGCATGACCCACGACCAGCACTTCCGCGTCTGGCGCGGCGACGACGAGAAGGGCGAGCTCGTCGACTACCCGGTGGAGGTGAACGAGGGCGAGGTCGTCCTCGACATCATCCACCGCCTGCAGGCGACCCAGGCCCAGGACATGGCCGTGCGCTGGAACTGCAAGGCCGGCAAGTGCGGCTCGTGCAGCGTCGAGATCAACGGGCGCCCGCGCCTGGCCTGCATGACCCGGATGAGCACGTTCGCCGAGGACGAGGTCATCACGGTCACGCCGCTGCGGACGTTCCCGGTGATCCGGGACCTCGTCACCGACGTGTCGTTCAACTACACGAAGGCGCGCGAGATCCCGTCGTTCGCGCCGCCGGAGGGTGTCGAGCCGGGCGAGTACCGGATGGCGCAGGTCGACGTCGAGCGGAGCCAGGAGTTCCGCAAGTGCATCGAGTGCTACCTGTGCCAGAACACCTGCCACGTGGTCCGCGACCACGAGGAGAACAAGGAGAACTTCGCCGGCCCGCGCTACCTCATGCGGATCGCGGAGCTCGACATGCACCCGCTCGACTCCGCCGACCGCCAGAAGGCGGCCCAGGAGGAGCACGGCCTCGGGTACTGCAACATCACCAAGTGCTGCACCGAGGTCTGCCCCGAGCACATCAAGATCACCGACAACGCGCTGATCCCGCTCAAGGAGCGCGTCGTCGACCGGAAGTACGACCCGCTGGTGTGGCTGGGCAGCAAGATCTTCAAGCGCGGGGACTCGCGCGCGCAGCAGTAACCACGGGCCCGAGTTGCAGGAAGGCCACCCTGTGGACGATAAACGTCCACAAGGTGGCCTTCCTGCAATTCCGGGGTGGGGGCCGCGGGAGAGCGGCCGCCGTCAGCCCATCGAGCGCCGGATCTCCTCGAGCCGCGCCTTCGCCGCCCGCTCACGCTCGGTGAACTGCTCCTCGACGCTGCGGCCCTCCGGGGTGGCGTCGGCCAGCTCGGACGCCCCCTGTGACACGGCGTGACGACCCTCGATCCGGTCACGGACGTAGTCGAAGCTCGGGACGCCGTGCTCGTCGTAGTCGGGACGGGGCGCCTCGACCGGTGGGACCTCCTCGGACGCGACGATCTCGGCGTCGATCGGCTCCTGCGAGGGCGTCGGTTCGGTCATCGGGGACCTTTCGCGCGGGCGGTGCGGGCCCCGGCCACGCTACCCCCGCGACCACCCGATCGGCTCAGCTCGCGACCCGCGTGGCGGCGTCACGCGACCGTCACCCGGTCGTTGGACGACGTGGGACCCGCACGGCGTCCCGGAACGGACGCGGAGGTCGACGATGGTGGCTGCCACCACCCGGGCGGTGTCGCTGGTCGCCCCCTCCGGCGCGCCGGTGGAGCTGGAGGTGCCGGACGCGTTCGGTGACTTCCGGTGGTACGGCAGCACCCGGTTCGCCGGGCCGTACATGTCGCGGCAGTTCTTCCTGGCGCCGCTCGGGCAGCACCGCGCGATCCCGACGCACGTGATGCCGGGCGCGACCGAGCGCGTGCAGCCGATGCGCGGCTACGACGCCGTCGTCTACGAGGCGCGCGACCGCTCCGACTCCGCGCTCGTCCTCGCCGGCCCGCACCACGAGGCCACCACCTGGTTCGGCGGGCCCGCGCCCGACCTCATGGGCGTCAGCACGATGCTCACCTCCTTCCGCTACGACGACGGCCCGCGCGGCGCGGCGCTGACGCCGGCGGCGCCGCTGCTGGTGTCGCAGCCCGACGTCGCGCTGATCGGGCACAGCGAGTCGGCCACGCTGATCGTCCGCCGCTCCGTCGACGTCCTGCCGAGCCTGCCGGAGTGGGCCGGGCTCGCCCTGCCCGGCGGCGAGCTGTGGCGCGCCGGGCGCGAGATGGACGCCCGCGCCGCCGCGCTGACCGCGGGCGGCCCGCACAGCTGGCGCTACGTCCTCGCCGGCGACAGCGTCGCGATGGACCTGGTGCTGCTCGGCCCGGAGTCCGGCCGCGCGCCCACCACGATGGCCGAGGACCAGATCGTCGACGCGCTCGGCGCACTGTCCGGACGCTGGACCTGACGGGAACGGACACATGACCCTCACGCTCGCCGTGGCGCTGATCGCGCTGCTCGTCGCC
Source organism: Pseudonocardia broussonetiae (assembly GCF_013155125.1). Classification (NCBI taxonomy): domain Bacteria; kingdom Bacillati; phylum Actinomycetota; class Actinomycetes; order Pseudonocardiales; family Pseudonocardiaceae; genus Pseudonocardia; species Pseudonocardia broussonetiae. Next base: position 3,504,959 of record NZ_CP053564.1, read on the forward strand.
CTGTTCGCGCTCGTCGCGCTCGTCGCCGTGTACGCGCGGGTGCGCGCCCTGGAGACCGGCCGCGCGGCCGAGCTGTCGGGCTACGCCCCGCTCGTCGGACGCCCGGCGCCCGCCGCGGTGCGCCCCCGCGAGGGGGAGAGCGGCGCGCTGGTGGCCGTCCTCGACGCCGACTGCGCGCAGTGCCACGACGTCTACGCCCTCCTCGGCGAGGTCAGCCGCCCGGGCGTCCGGTTCGCCGCGGTGGCCGACCGCGCCGACTTCGCCGAGTCGCTGGCCGAGCTCGTCGTCGACCCCGAGGTCCGCGGCGCGCTGTTCGAGGGCTACTCGCCGACCGTGCTCGCCCTCGACGCCCGCGGCGTCGTCGTCCGCCGCCGCTTCGTCTACGCCGACACCGACGTCCGGGCCCTGCTGCTCGACCTGGTCGCGGAGCACGAGGTGGCCCGCGCATGACGCGCCTCGACGAGATCCCCACGGCGTCCCAGCCGCCCGCCGGCGCGGTGCCCAGCGCCGTCGTCGCGCGCATCCGGGCCGTGCGCCCGAGCCGGCGCACGGTGCTGCGCGGGCTCGTGATCGCCGCGGCCGCCGCCGCGCTCGTGCCGCTGGACTGGTTCCTGGTGCGGCGCGAGGCCGCGGCGCAGTCGACCGAGGGCGACGACAAGGCCGAGCACCTGGGCTGCAAGCCCGAGAGCTACCGCGAGGAGGCCGACAACTGGCCCTCCACCGGCACGGCGGTCTGCTACGGCGGCTGGCGCCGCGGCGGCTTCCCCTGCTCCAACGGATACCACCGCGAGGGCAGCTACACCGACGGCCCCGACTCCTACGAGTCCACGCGCGTCACCCAGAGCTGCCACGGCCGCAACGCCTGGCGGTGGAACGGCTACCGCTGCTCGGACGCGACGACGACGGTCGTCTACGCCGACGGCACCGACTACCGCGGCATCACCATCGCCGCCTGCCCCGTGCCGGCCGGCTCGCCCGCGAACACCCCGGAGCCCGACCCGCCGGCCGAGACCCCCGAGCGCACCGGCGGCGACGACGGGCAGAGCGACCCCGGCCGCGGTGACGACGACACGCAGAGCGATCCCGGCCGCGGCGACGACGAGGGCGGCGGCCTGCTGTCCGGCATCGGCGCGCGCTTCCCGGCCGGGCGCTGGGCCCCGGTCCCGGCGCGGTGACCCGCCACGCCCTGCACCCCGCCACCACCGCGGTGGCGCTGCTCGTGCTGGCCGGGCTCGGCGCGTGGCTGCCCGCACCGCTGCTGCTCGCCGCGGTGGCCGGCGCGGGCGCCGGGTTCGCCAACTCCGGCAGCACTTGAAGCCACAACTCGGCGTTCCTGCTGAGCGCGTCGGTCTGGCGCGGATCCCCGGTCGTGCGGTACTTCGGTGCCGGCCTGCTCCTCGGCGCGGTGCTCGTGGCGTTCGTCGCGGGCGTCGTGGGGGCGGTGCCCCAGGCGCTCGTGCCCGCGCCCGTCCGCTGGGCCCTGCTCGGCGCGGCGGCGCTCGCGGTGCTGGCGCGCGAGTGCGGCCTGGTGGCGTTCCGGGTGCCGGAGAACGCGCGGCTCGTGCCCGAGGACGTGCAGCACCTGCGCGAGTGGGGCGCGCTGCAGTTCGGGTTCGAGATGGGCACCGGGATGCGGACGTACTCGCCGTCGGCGCTGCCGCACCTGGTCCTGCTGGCCGTCGTGCTGGTGGTGCCGTTCCCGGCGGCGTTCGCCGTGGCGGCCGGGTTCGCGGCGGGCCGGCTGGCGATGCCCCTGCTCTCCAACGCCTGGAGCGACGACGGCGGCTGGACCGCGGTGTGGGAGCGCACACAGGCCCGGGTGCGGCCGCTGCTGGCCCTGACCGTGGTGGGCGCGCTGGCGGGGATCATGCTGGGCGCGTGAAGACGGTGTCGGTCGTCGCGGTCTACGACGTGTCCTGCCCCAGCTGCTCGGAGATCGCGCGCGAGCTGCCCGAGCTGCTCCGCGTGCCCGTCACGGTGCGCTCCTGCCGCGACCCGGAGCTGCCCGCCTCGGTGCCGGCCGCGGTGCGCCGCTGCGGCACCCCGGCACTGGGCACGGTGCGCCCCGACGGCTCCGTGCGCTGGTGGACGGGGCTGACGGGTGCGGTCGGGGTGCTGCCGGTCGTGCGGCCGGGGGCGGCGCGCGAGGCCGTGGCGCTCCTGTGGAGCGCTTTCCGCACCCCGAGACACTAGCGTTGGGGCCGTGACGACCGCGCCGTTCGGATCCTGGCCCACCCCGATCACCTCCGAGCTCGTCGTCGCGGCGGCCGTGTCGCTCTCCGAGGTCCGCGTCGACGGCGCCGAGGTCTACTGGTCCGAGGCCCGCCCCGCCGACGGGGGCCGCACGCAGCTCGTCCGCCGCGCCGCCGACGGCGCCACCGCCGACCTGCTGCCCGCCGGGGCGAACGCCCGGACCGCGGTGCACGAGTACGGCGGCGGCGCCTGGTGGGTCCGCGACGGCGTCGTGTGGTTCACCGAGTGGGCCGACCAGCGCCTCTACCGGCTCGCGCCCGGCGGCACCCCGCAGGCCCTGACGCCCGAGCCCGCGCAGCCCCGCGGCGACCGCTACGCCGACGGCGACGTGCACGCCGGCCCCGACGGCGACGTCATCGTCTGCGTCCGCGAGCGGCACGGCGACGGGGAGCCGCGCAACGAGGTCGTCCGGCTCGCCGCCGACCGCCCGTCGGAGCCCGAGGTGCTGGTCAGCGGCCCCGACTTCGTCGCCGCGCCCCGGATCAGCCCCGACGGCGCCACGCTCGCCTGGTTGCAGTGGAACCACCCGTCGATGCCCTGGGACGCCGTCGAGCTCGTCGTGCGCGAGCTCTCGACCGGCGAGGAGACCGTCGTCGCGGGCGGGCCGTGGGAGTCGGTGTCGGAGCCGTCGTGGCAGCCCGACGGATCGCTGTGGTTCATCTCCGACCGCACCGACTGGTGGAACCTCTACCGCTGGCTCCCCGGCTCCGACATCGAGCCGATCGTCCGCATCGACGCCGAGGTCGGCGTGCCCGGCTGGCGCCTGGCCGGGTCGCGCTACGCGGTGCTGGCCGACGGGTCGGTCGTGTTCGCCCGCCGCCGCGCCGGCTCCGACGCCCTGTCCGTGCGCGGCACCGGCGGCCTCATCGCCGACCTCGACCTGCCGTTCTGCGAGGTCGCGGTGCTGCGCGCGGCGGGGGAGTCGGCCGTCGTCGTCGCCGGGACGCCGACCGCGGAGCCCGGCGTCTACCGCGTCACCCCGCCCGGGCCCGACACCGACACCACCGCCGTCGTGCTGTGCGCGCCGCGCGACCTCGAGCTCGACCCCGCCGGGATCTCCGTCGCCGAGCACCTGACGGTCCCGTCCACCGACGCGGCGGGGGAGCCGCGCACCGCGCACGCCCTGCACTTCCCGCCGGCCAGCGCCACGCACACCGGCCCCGAGGGCGAGCTGCCGCCGCTGCTCGTCGTCATCCACGGTGGGCCGACGTCGTCGGCGTCGTCGTCGTTCTCGGTGGCGGTGCAGTACTGGACCAGCCGCGGGTTCGCCGTCGTCAGCGTCGACCACGGCGGCTCCACCGGCTACGGCCGCGCCTTCCGCGACGAGCTGCTCGGGCAGTGGGGCGTCATCGACGTCCTGGACTGCCTCGCCGTGGCCCGGCGCCTCGCGGGCACCGGCCGCGCCGACCCCGGCCGCCTGCTCATCCGCGGCGGCTCCGCGGGAGGCTTCACGGTGCTCTCGGCGCTGGCCCGGGCCGAGTCGCCCTTCGCGGCGGGCGCCGACCACTTCGGCGTGGCCGACCTCGAGGCGCTGGCCCGCGACACGCACAAGTTCGAGAGCCGCTACCTCGACCGGCTCGTGGGGCCCTACCCGGAGGAGCGCGCGACCTACGTCGAGCGCTCGCCGATCCACCAGCTCACGCAGTTCTCGGCGCCGCTGATCGTGCTGCAGGGCGCGGAGGACGCGATCGTGCCGCCGGAGCAGTCGGAGATGATCGTCGACGCGCTGCGGGCCAAGGGCGTGCCCGTCGCGTACCTGCTCTTCGAGGGCGAGCAGCACGGCTTCCGGCGCGCGGAGAACATCCGCCGCGCGCTGGACGCCGAGCTGAGCTTCTACAGCCAGGTGCTGGGCTTCGCGCTCCCCGAGGGCGAGGGCATCGAGCCCGTGGCCGTCGAGAACCTCTGAACCCGGCGCCTCACACGACCGCGCCCTCCTGGACGACCGGCGCGGGCGCCGCGCCGTCGGGTGTGGTCCTGCTGCGCGACAGGCGCTTCTCGACGTACGTCGCGAGCCGGCTCAGTGCGTAGTTGATGATGATGAAGATGACGGCGACGACGAAGAACATCTGCAGCGGGTTCTTGGTCGTCTGCACGATGATCTGCGCCGTCCGCAGCAGCTCCGGGTAGAGGATGATGAAGCCCAGAGCGGTGTCCTTGAGCACCACGACGAGCTGGCTGATCAGCGCCGGGAGCATCACCCGGAACGCCTGCGGGAGCTGGATCAGGCGCAGGCTCTGCCCCCGGGTCATCCCCACCGCCGCGGCGGCCTCGGCCTGACCGCGCGGCAGCGACGCGACGCCCGCCCGGACGATCTCGGCGATGATCACCGAGTTGTAGAGGGTGAGGCCGATCACCAGGTAGGCCAGCGTGGGCAGGTCGATGCCGAGCGCGGGGAGCGCCCGGGCCGCGAAGAAGATCGTGACCACGACCGGCAGGCCGCGCAGCAGCTCGACCACCCCGACGACCAGCCAGCGGTACCAGGGGGCGCTGACGATCCTGGTCACGGCCAGCAGGGTGCCGACCACGAGCGAGAACACGACCGCCAGCGCCGCGGCGGCGAGCGTGGCCTGCAGCCCCAGGCCGATGCGCTGCCAGACCAGCGGGAACTCCTCGGTCGTGGGGTCGAGCAGGGGCCCCCACTTCTCCGCCGTGAACTGCTCCTGCTCCGCCAGCCGCAGGATCACCACCACGAGGACGGCCAGGACGACGACCCCCGCGATGAGGCTGCCGATCAGGATCCGGCGCCGCGCCTGCGGCCCCGGGATGTCGTAGAGGACGCTCATCGCGCGATCGCCACCTTCCGCTCGGCCAGGCCCAGCAGCAGCCCCGCCGGGATGGTCAGGACGAGGTAGCCCAGCGCGACCCCGATGAGCACCGGGATCACGGCGAGACCGCCGGCCCCGGTGAGCTGCACCCCGACGGAGTACAGGTCGCCGCCGACGCCGACGGCGCCGACGATCGCCGAGTTCTTGATCATGGCGATGAAGACGTTGCCGAGCGGGGGCACCACGGTCCGGACGGCCTGGGGGAGGACCACGACGGTCAGCGTCTGACCGAACGTCATGCCCACCGACCGCGCCGCCTCGGCCTGGCCCGGCGCGACGGAGTTGATGCCGCTGCGGATCGCCTCGCAGACGAACGCGGACGTGTAGAGCGCCAGGCCGGTCACGCCGAACCAGAAGAACGACCCGTTGACGCCGATCTCCGGCAGGCCGAACGCGATGGTGAACAGCACGACGCTCAGGGGCGTGTTGCGCAGCACCGTGACCCAGGCGCTGCCCACCCACTGCAGGGGCGGGGCCGGGGAGACCCGGAACCCCGCCATGATCGTGCCGAGGACGAGGGCCCCGATCCCGGACAGCAGCGAGATCTGCAGGGTGGTCAGCACCCCCGTCCCGTACAGCCCGAGGTTGTCGGTGACGGCGTTCACGCCGGTCCTCCTGGTTCGATGGGGCCCGCACAGCACGTCGGGGACGCCGACCCGGTAGGGCGGTCGACGTCCCCGACGACGTTCAGGCGGTGATCAGCTGCAGGGGGCGGCCGCGGGCAGCTCGGGAGCGGGCTCCCCGGAGATCTCGCCGGCGGTGGAGTCCCACGCCGCCGCGTAGCTGCCGTCCGCGGCAGCGGCCTGCAGCGTGGTGTTGATGAACTCGCAGAACGCCACGTCGCCCTTGGTGATGCCGATGCCGTAGGGCTCCTGGGTGAAGGACTCGCCGGTCAGCTTGAACGCGCCGTCGCTGTCGGCGACGAAGCCGGTCAGGATGACGTTGTCGGTCGTGACCACGTCGACCTGGTTGGTGCGCAGCGCGTCGGCGCACTTGCTGTAGACGTCGAACCTCGTCAGCTGGGCCGGGTCGATGAACTCGGCGATGTTCTTCTCGGGGGTGGAGCCGGCCACGGTGCACACCCGGGCGCCGGAGGCGCGGAGCGACTCCTTGTCGGTGACCGCGGTGTAGTCACTGCGGATCATCAGGGTCTGGCCGGCCTCGTAGTACGGCCCCGCGAAGCTGATGCGCTCCTTGCGGGCGTCGTTGATGGTGTAGGTGGCGGCGACGATGTCGACGCGGTCGGTCTCGAGGACCTCCTCGCGCAGCGCCGACGGCGCCTCGGTGTAGGTGATGCCGTCGGGCGCGATGCCCAGGCCGGCCGCGATGATCTTGGCGATCTCGACGTCGAAGCCGGTGGGGGTGCCGTCCAGGCCCTGCAGGCCGAAGCCGGGCTGGTCGAACTTGGTGCCGACGCGCAGCGTGCCCGCCTCAGCCAGACGGGCCATCGTGGTGCCGGCCTCGAACGTCGGGGCGTCGGCGACCGGGGGACCGTCGCCGCTCTCGGGCGACGAGCCACCGCAGGCGGTGGCCGTGAGGACGACGGCCGCGACGACGGCCGCGACCTTCGTGAGGGTGGAGAGGCGCATCTGGAGCGGGTCCTTCCGTCGGGAACTACGTACGAGCGACTAGTGGGAGAGGATCTTGCCGAGGAAGTCCTTGGCGCGGTCGGAGGTGGGGCTGGAGAAGAAGGTCTCCGGTGCGGCGTCCTCGACGATCTCGCCGTCGGACATGAACACGACGCGGTGCGCGGCCCGGCGGGCGAAGCCCATCTCGTGGGTGACCACGAGCATGGTCATGCCCTCCTTGGCCAGCGTGGTCATGACGTCGAGGACCTCGTTGACCATCTCCGGGTCGAGCGCGGAGGTGGGCTCGTCGAACAGCATGACCTTGGGCTTCATCGCGAGCGCGCGGGCGATCGCGGCGCGCTGCTGCTGCCCGCCGGAGAGCTGGGCGGGGTACTTGTCCTTCTGGTTGGCGATGCCGACGCGCTCGAGCAGCGCGAGCCCGTCCTTCTCCGCCTCGGCCTTGTTCACCTTGCGCACCTTGAGCGGCGCGAGCGTGACGTTCTCGAGGATCGTCTTGTGGGCGAACAGGTTGAAGCTCTGGAACACCATGCCGACGTCGGCGCGCAGGCCGGCCAGGGCCTTGCCCTCGGCCGGCAGGTCGGTGCCGTCGACCTGGATGGTGCCGGAGTCGATCGGCTCCAGGCGGTTGATCGTCCGGCACAGCGTCGACTTGCCGGACCCCGACGGTCCGAGCACCACCACGACCTGGCCCGGCTCGACCTCGAGGTTGATGTCGCGCAGGACGTGGAGGTCGCCGAAGTGCTTGTCGACGGCCGCCATCCTGATCATGGGCGTGCCGGCTGTGGTCATGCGTGGCCTCCGAGCATGGCGGGACGCTAGGGCGGATCGGACAGCACAGTCCAGCATCTTGAGGGACCCATAGGGTTTCGCTCCCATAACGAGATCGTTCTCGGGGATGCTGGGCCGGTGCACATCCTGCTCGTGGAGGACGACGACCGCATCGCGGCCGCGCTGCGCCCCGCCCTGCACCGGCACGGGATGACGACCGCGCGGCTCGCCAGGGGGCGCGGGGCCGTCGAGCACCTGGCCGGCGTCGACGTGGTGCTGCTCGACCTCGGCCTGCCCGACGTCGACGGCGTCGACGTGTGCCGGGAGATCCGCGCCGTCAGCGGGGTGCCGGTGATCGTGGTGTCCGCGCGCGGCGAGGTCGACGACCGGATCCTGGGCCTGCACTCCGGCGCCGACGACTACATCGTCAAGCCCTACGACATCGGCGAGCTCGTGGCGCGGGTGCACGCGGTGTACCGGCGCCGGCGCGCGGAGGCCGCCGTCGACGGGGCGCCCGACGTCGTGGAGGTCGACGGCGTGAGCGTCGACCTCACCCGGCACGCGGTCACGGTGTCGGGCCGCCCGGTCACGCTCACGCGCAAGGAGTTCCAGGTGCTCGCGCTGCTGGCCAGCTCGGGCGGGGCGGTGTGCACCCGCAGCCGGATCGTCGCCGAGGTGTGGGGGCGCAGCTGGGCGGGGGCCAACCGGACGCTCGACGTCCACGTGGCCACGCTGCGCACGAAGCTCGGGCGGCCCGAGCTCGTGCAGACCGTCCGCGGGGTCGGGTACCGCCTCGGGCTCCCCGGGGCGGAGTGACGCGTGGGCACGCGCCTGCTGGTGATCATGGTCGTGGTGGTGGGGCTGCTCGCCGCCGGCCTGGGGGTGCCGCTCGCGCTGGCCAGCGCCGCGGCCGCCCAGCAGGACCTGTTCACCCGGCGCCTCATCGACACCATCTACTACGCCTCGTCGGCCGAGCGCCCGCTCACCGAGGCCGACACCTCCCAGCTCGCCGCCGCCCTGCGCCGTTACGACGAGGTCTACGGCGACGCCGTGCTGGTGCTCGACGCCGCCGGCGAGCCGGTCGTGGCCTCCCGGACGCCCGCGCCGGTGCTCGACGAGGACGGGCGCGAGCGCGTGGTGCTGGCGCTGGCCCGCCAGCCGTCCAAGCCCTACCCGCTGCTCCTGCCCTGGGACGACCGGCCGATGGTGCTCGCCGAGCCGGTGCTGGCCGACACCGAGGTGCGCGGGGTCGTCGTCACGATCTCCTCGACGGCCCCGCTCCGCGCCGACGAGCTGCGCACCTGGACGCTGGTGGCCGCGGCGGCGCTGGTCGCGCTGGCCGTCGGCGTGCTCGTCGCGCTGCCGGTGGTGCGCTGGATCCTGCGCCCGGTGCGCCGCCTCGACGAGGGCACCGGGCGCGTCGCCGTCGCGGTGCTGGCGGGGGAGCGGCCCGACCCGGTCGCGGACGGCTCCGGGCCGCCCGAGCTGCGGCGGCTGTCGGCGTCGTTCGACCGCATGGCCGAGCAGGTCACGCAGGCCTACTCGGCGCAGCGCGCGTTCGTCGCCGACGCCAGCCACCAGCTGCGCAACCCGCTCACGGCGCTGCGGCTGCGCCTGTCCAACCTGCACGGCCACGTCGCCGAGGACGCCGCCGACGACCACGTCGCCGCGCTGGAGGAGGCCGAGCGCCTCTCCACGCTGCTCGACGGGCTGCTGGCGCTCGCCCGCGCCGAGCGCACCCGGCCGGTCGTACCGCTCGGGATCGACGCCGGCGTCGACGACCGGCTGGAGGCCTGGCGCCCGCTCGCCGAGCACAGCGGCCTGCACCTGGTCCGCGAGGGCACCCGCGGGCTGCGGGCGATCGGGCCGGAGGGCGCGGTCGAGACGGTGCTGGACGCGGTGCTCGACAACGCCGTGAAGTTCACCCCGCCCGGCGGGACGGTGCGGGTGCGGACCGGTGTCGTCGACGGGCAGGTGGAGATCGCCGTCCGCGACACCGGCCCGGGGCTGGCCCCCGACGAGCTCGAGCGCGCCACCGACCGCTTCTGGCGCAGCCCCGGCCAGATCAACACCGAGGGCTCGGGGCTCGGGCTGGCCATCGCCGCGCGCACGGTCGAGCTCGGGGGCGGCGAGCTGGGCCTGGACCTGCCCGCCGGGGGCGGGCTGCGGGTGACGGCGCGGCTACCCCGCGCGTGACGGCTCGCGCACCGGCGCCACCGCGCGCACCACGAGGTGCGCGAGCAGCCCCAGCGGGGCGAGCAGGATCGTCAGCAGCAGCACCGGCGCCATGACGAGCGGGTGGATCCCGCGCTCGCGGGCGTCGAGGTGGCACCAACGGCCGACGAACAGGTCGAACGCGATGAAGTGGGCCCACCCGGCCGCCGCGCCGACCGGCGTGCCGAGGAGCGCGGCCACGCCCGCGATCCGCGGGTCCGCGACGGCCGGCAGCACCGTGCCGAGGTCGGGCAGCACGGCGAGGGCGTAGACCAGTGCGGGCGGCACGACGATCAGCGGGGAGGAGACGATCCGCTGCGTCCACTACCAGCCCGGGGCCACGATCATCAGAGCCCAGAACGGGAGGGCGAGCGGGAAGGCCAGGGAGAAGAGCAGTTCCGGGCTCATCGCGGCACCCGCTCGCGGCCGGTCGCGAGCGCGCCCGCCGCGCCCAGCACGACCACCGCGAGCGTGCCGAGGGTCAGCGCGTCCGGGGCGAGCAGCGGCTGCCCGCGCAGCGCCTGCCAGGTCAGCAGCAGGACGACCGCGCCGTAGGTGAGCGCCGCGACCGTGACGGCCCGCGTGCGCGCCTCCTCGGTGAACCGCCCCGTCGCCGCCAGCGCCGCGGCGAGCAGCGGGAGCGCCTGCAGGGCGTGCATGCCGACGAAGTGCGCGACGCGCAGGTCGCCGCCGGTGGTGCTCCAGCCGACGAACGGCAGCCCCGGACCGCCGTCCGCGACGCCCACGGCGTGCGACCCGATCGCCGACATCACGAACCCGACCCCCAGTCCGACGAGCCCGACGAGCAGCCCGAGCCGGATCGCGGTGCCGGCTGCGCGGTCGCGGCCCGGCTCGCGCAGGAAGCGCAGCGCGATCGCGGCGGTGGCGAGGTAGAGCACCACGATCGTCGCGCCCATGAGCCCGAAGAGGAGCTGGTCGCCGACGGTGTCGTCGTTGAAGTGGCTGCGGACCCCGCGCGCCGCCTGCCCGACGATGACCGCCATCTCGACCGCCGACGCCGCGACGATCACCCAGCCGGTGCGCCGCAGCGCCGGCACCCGCAGCTGCCCGAGCATCCAGGCCAGCGCGCCGCCGTAGGCGACGAAGGAGACCGCGAACTTCAGCGGCTTGAACCACAGCGGGGCGCCCATCAGCGTCCGCTGGTCGACGACGGCCGCCACGGCGAGGACGACGGCGAGGGCGGCCATCGCGACCGCCCACCAGTACAGCCCGGGATGCCCGCGGCGGGCGGTGGAGAGGACGTTCATGAGGACCCCCGTCTGACAGTGTTAGTCTCGTCGAACGGCGTCAGTGTGCGACTGTCTGCCTAACAGTGTCAAGGAAGGCGAGCGGTGTCAGCTGAGAACACGGTGAGAGAGCGCCGGCGGGCCGAGACGCTGCGCGAGATCACGGCCGCGGCCCGGGCCCAGCTGGCCGCCGTCGGACCGGCGGCGCTCTCGCTGCGGGCGGTCGCCCGCGAGGTCGGCATGACCGTGCAGTCGCTCTACCACTACTTCGACAGTCGCGACGCCCTGCTCGACACCCTCATCGCCGACGCGCACCACGCGCTCGCCGACGCCGTGGCGGCCGCCGCCGAGGGGTCCCTGGGCCGTCCGCCGGCGGAACGCCGCCGGGTCACGACGGAGGCGTACCGGGCGTGGGCGCTGGGCCACGGCTCGGAGTTCCTCCTGCTCTACGGCACGCCGGTGCCCGACTTCGCCCCGCTGCCCGAGGGGCGCACCGGCGAGGCCGCCATCCGGCTCGCGGCGCCGTTCCTCGAGGTCGTGTTCGCCGGCTGGACCCCCGAGGAGCTGGCCGCGCTGCCCCTGGCGCCCGGGGCCGAGGACATCGCCGGGGTCGACGCGCCGCAGGTCCCGCTCCCTCCCGGGGCCCTCGCCTTCTTCCTGGAGCTGCGCGCCCGCATGCACGGGCTCGTCGTGCTGGAGCTGCTCGGCCACCTGAAGCCCCTGCAGGAGCACGCGGCCGCGCTGTTCGCCGGGGCCATGCACCACATGAGCACCGAGATCGACGCCCGGCACACCGCGGCGGCCGCCACCGTCGCGGGTCAGTCCCGCTGCGACCGGTAGAACCGCTCCGCGCCGGGGTGCAGCAGCACCGGCTCGGTGCCGATCGCGGCGCGGGGGTCGATCGTCAGCGCCGCCGGGCCGGCCTGCGCGAGCTGCTCCTGCTCGGTGAACAGGACCCGGACCAGCGCCTCGGCGAAGTCGTCGGGCATCGACGCGGCCACCAGCAGCAGGTTGCGCACCAGCATCGTCGTGACCGGCGCCGCGATGCCGGCGTAGCTCAGCGCGGGGACGGTGCCGGGGGCGTAGACGGGGTAGCGGGCGCGGACGACGTCGAGCACGCCGTCCTCGGTGAGGTCGAGCAGCCGGATCGGGACCGCGGCGGCCAGCTGCTCGACGGCGGGCGTGGGCAGGCCGCCGGACCAGAAGAAGGCGTCGATGGAGCCCGCGGCCATCGCCTCGACCGAGTCGTCGAGGCCGAGCTGGGTCGCGCGGACGTCGGCGGCGCCCAGGGCGGCGGCGTCGAGGATGCGGCGGGCCACGACCGAGACCCCCGAGTCGGCCGCCCCCACCGACACCCGGGCACCGCGCAGGCCGGAGACCGTCGTGAACGCCGACGCGGCGGGGACGACGACGTGCAGCACGTCGTCGTAGATGCGGGCGAGGGCGCGCGGGGCGTCCGCGCCGTCGGCGGCGGTGCCGACCAGCTGCTCGGCCGCGGCGTCGACCTGGCTGAACACGACGTCGGCGTCGCCCGCCGCGAGCATCGACACGTTCTGCAGCGATCCGGCGGTGCTGAGCACGACCGGGGGCCGCTCCAGGTCGAGCTGGGACTTCCACGCCTGCGCCAGCGCCGTGCCCAGGCGGTAGTAGACGCCGCGCGCGGAACCCGTGGCCAGCCGCAGCCGGGCCTGCGCGAACGGGGCGGCGCAGCCGGGCAGGACCCCCACCGCACCCGCCGCGGCGAGCGCGGCCAGCACGGTGCGCCGCGAGAGCGCCCCCGTCATGGGCGCATCCTGCCGGTCCCGGGCCGGGCCGTCGAGCTGCGGCGGCCTACCCTGCAGGAGTGAGTCTCAGCTACACCGTCCGCACGTACGGCTGCCAGATGAACGTGCACGACTCCGAGCGGATGGCCGGGCTCCTCGAGTCCGCCGGCTACACCCGCTCGGCCACCGACGACGGCGCCGACGTCGTCGTGTTCAACACCTGCGCCGTGCGCGAGAACGCCGACAACCGCCTCTACGGCAACCTCAGCCACCTCGCGCCGGTCAAGCGCGACCGCCCCGGCATGCAGATCGCCGTCGGCGGCTGCCTCGCCCAGAAGGACCGCGCCGAGATCGTGCGCCGCGCGCCCTGGGTCGACGTCGTGTTCGGCACCCACAACGTGCACGCGCTGCCGGTCCTGCTGGAGCGCGCGCGGCACAACGCCGAGGCGCAGGTCGAGATCGCCGAGTCGTTGGAGGTCTTCCCGTCGACGCTGCCCGCGCGCCGCGAGAGCACCTACGCGGGCTGGGTCTCGATCTCGGTCGGCTGCAACAACACCTGCACGTTCTGCATCGTCCCGGCGCTGCGCGGCACGGAGAAGGACCGGCGTCCCGGCGACGTGCTCGCCGAGGTGCAGTCGCTGGCCGCCGACGGCGTGCTCGAGGTGACGCTGCTGGGCCAGAACGTCAACGCCTACGGGGTCGAGTTCGGCGACCGCGGTGCCTTCGCCTCGCTGCTGCGCGCGTGCGGGTCGATCGACGGGCTCGAGCGCGTCCGCTTCACCTCGCCGCACCCCCGCGACTTCACCTCCGACGTCATCGCGGCCATGGCCGAGACGCCCAACGTCTGCCCGCAGCTGCACATGCCGCTGCAGTCGGGCTCCGACCGGATGCTGAGGGCGATGCGCCGCTCGTACCGGTCGTCGCGGTACCTGTCGATCATCGACGAGGTGCGCGCGTCGCTCCCCGACGCCGCGATCACCACCGACATCATCGTGGGCTTCCCCGGCGAGACCGAGGAGGACTTCCAGGCCACGCTCGACGTCGTCGCGCAGGCGCGGTTCGCCTCGGCGTTCACGTTCCAGTACTCGAAGCGGCCCGGCACCCCCGCCGCCGACCTGCCCGACCAGCTGCCCAAGGCCGTCGTGCAGGAGCGCTACATGCGGCTCGTCGCACTGCAGGAGGAGATCTCCTGGTCGGCCAACCGCGCGCTGGAGGGCCGGGTCGTCGAGGTCCTCGTCGCCGCGGGGGAGGGCAAGAAGGACAGCGCCACGCAGCGGCTGTCGGGTCGCGCGCGCGACGGGCGTCTGGTGCACTTCACACCGGGGGAGGCCCGCGTGCGCCCCGGCGACGTCGTCGAGGTCGAGGTCACCTACGGCGCACCGCACCACCTCGTCTCGGACTCGCCGCTGCTCTCGCACCGCAGGACCCGCGCGGGCGACGCGTCCGAGGCGGGCGTCCGGCGCGGCACGGGACTGGGCCTCCCCGGCTTCGGCGCACCCGCGCCGGTCACCGGTGGATGTGGAGAGACCTCATGACCGACCCCTCGTCGGACCCCGCGCTCGAGGCGGAGATCCGCGGCATCGCCCGCACGATGGAGCGGCGCACCGACCCGGGCGCCACCGCGGTCACCGTCGCCGTCGCGGTGCTGGTCGTGCTCGGCTCCCTGGCCCTGCCGTGGACGGGCGCGGTGCTGGGCTGGCAGGTCCTCGCCGGGCTCGCCCCCGACCTCGGCGTGCTGCCGCGTCTGTTCACCTTCACCTCCGTGGGGTTCGGCGTCCTCGGCTCGGCCCTGGCCCTCTCGACGCGCTGGTGGGCGCTGGCCTGGGTGTGCGCGGTGGGCAGCGGCATCTCGGTCGTCACCGGGATCTGGGCGGTGTGGTCGCGGCAGACGGTGGTGCCCGACGGCGGCACCGGCCCGCACGTGGGCATGGTGCTGGCGGTCCTGGCGATGGTGGTCCTGGCCGCTTCGTGGTCGCGGATCGCGCTGCGGCGCTGACGCCCGCCGCCGGCCACCGCTCCCGCCCGCCGCCGGCCACCGCTCCCGCCCGCCGCCGGCCGCCGCTCCCGCCCGCCGCCGCTCCTGCCCGCTGCCCCCGCTCCGCCGCCTCCGCCCCGCCCCGCCCCGCCCCCAAGATCACCGTTTCGGCAGCGGAAGCTCGCGAAACCGCACCGTCCGCTGCCGAACCGGTGATCATGCAGCGGCCCGCAGCGCCGCCCGGACCTCCGCGAGGACGTACCCGGGCCGCTGGTCCAGGTCGTGCCAGGTGAACCGCAGCAGGTCCCAGCCTCCGCGGTGCAGCGCGTTGCCCTTGTGCCGGTCCGCGCGGAACCGGGCCACGTCGACGTGCCACGCCCACCCGTCGACCTCGATGGCCAGCTTGGCCTCGTGGAAGGCGAAGTCGATCGTCCACCGGCCGAACGGTGCGCCGTGCTCCCAGCCGCCCAGACCCGCTCCGCGCAGGAGGGCGATCATCAGGCGCTCCGCCGCGGAGTCGGCGCGGTCGGCGGCCGCGGTCAGCATCGCGGCGATCGCGGCGGACCCCTCGGCGCCCAGGTTGCGGCAGTAGGCCGCGTACACGGCCGGGAAGCGGACGTGGCGCTGCAGGGCCCGGTCGAGGAACACCGAGCCCTCGGCGACGCTGATCGCCGTCTCGAGCGCGGTGAGCGGCTCGGCCGTCAGCCAGAGCCCGCGGTCGAGCATCCGGTCGGCGGGGTTCAGGTCGCGGCGCCGGACCCGGGCACCGGCCGGTGCGACGGGTGCGCGGCGCCGCGGCACCGTCACCCCCACCTCGGACGGGGCCGGGACGCCCATGCCGTGCCACCAGGCGGCGGCCTGTCCGTGCACCGCGGAGTCGGCGCCGGCCCACAGCCCGACGACCCGCACGCGTACCGCGTCCGTCGGCGGGTGGCCGGCGGCCAGGAACACCCGGGGCGCCAGACGCAGCCACTCGCCGGAGCGCACCAGGCGCTGCACGGTGGCGGCCGACATCCCGCGGTCAGCGGCCTGGGCCAGGGTGATGAGCCCGTCCTGGCGGGCCAGCAGGTCGTGCACCCGGCGGTTGCGCATCCGGTGAGGATGGCCGCGGGCAGGGGCGCGCCGTGGCCGTTCCGGACAACCCGTCGAGCATGATCACCGTCCGGGCAGCAGAACCGACGCGGAACGACGGATCCGCTGCCCAACCGGTGATCATCAGCGGGACTGGACCGCCTGCTCCGCGGTCGTCAGCCACTCCCGCCACTGCTCGGCCTGGCTGCGGGCCTGCTCGGCGCGCCGCTTGTCGCCCGCCGCCTCGGCCTTCTCCGCCTGCGCCTCGAACTGGGCGACGCGGTCGCGGAACTGGGCGACGCGCGCCTCGGCCTCGGGGTCGGTGCGCCGCCACTGGCGGTCGCCCGCCTCGCGCACCTTCTCCTCGACGGCGCGCATCCGGGCCTCCAGGGGCCGGATGTCGTCGCGGGGGACCTTGCCGATCTCCTCCCAGCGCTCCTGGAAGCCGCGCAGGGCGTTGCGGGCCGCGGTCGGGTCGGAGACGTCGATCTTCTCGGCCTCGGCGAGCAGCGCCTTCTTCGCCTCCGCGTTGGCGGCGAACTCGGCGTCGCGCTCGTCGAAGGTGGCCGAGCGGCGGGCGAAGAACGCGTCCTGGGCGGAGCGGAAGCGCTGCCAGAGGGCGTCGTCGGTGTCCTTCTGCGCGCGGCCCGCGGCCTTCCACTCCGCCATCAGGTCGCGGAAGCGGGCGGCGGTGGGGGCCCAGTCGTCGGAGCCGGCGAGCTTCTCGGCCTCGACGGCCAGCTCCTCCTTGCGGGCGCGGGCGGCGCCGCGCTGGCGGTCGAGGTCGGCGAAGTGCGAGCCGCGGCGGCGGTTGAACGCTTCGCGCGCCTTGGAGAAGCGCTTCCACAGCTGCTCGTCGGTCTTGCGGTCGATGCCGCGGATGGTGCGCCACTCGTCGAGGATCGCGGTGAAGCGGTCGCCCGCCTGCTTCCACTGCGTCGCCTCCTGGGCGAGCGCCTCGGCCTCGGCGGCCAGCTCCTCCTTGCGCGCGACGGCCGCCGCGCGCTGCTCGTCGCGGGCCGTGCGCGCCGCGGCGACGCCCTGCTCCGCCATCCCGATCAGCTCGTCCAGGCGGGCGGCGAGGCCGGGCACGTCCCCGACGATCGACGCCTCGTCCAGGCCGCTGCGCAGCCCGCGGGCCGCGGTGAGGGTCTGCTTCGGGTCGCCGCCGCCCGCGCCCAGGCGCGCGACGAGCAGCTCGACCTCGGTGAGGACGTCGTCGAAGCGGCGGGCGAAGTGCGCGAGCCCCTCGACGGGGGCCCCGGCCTGCCAGGAGCCGACGACCCGCTCGCCGTCGGGAGTGCGCAGGTAGACGGTGCCCTCCTCGTCGACGCGGCCCCACCGCGACGGGTCGGTGCTCGCCGCCGTGACCGGCGAGGGCTGGGCGACGGGCACGGCCTCGGGCTCCACTGCGGCCGCGACGGCCGTGGGCCGGGCGGCCGGACGCGCGGCGGCGGGCGGCGGCCCGGGGCGCGGGGGGGCCGGGCGCGGCGGGCCGGGCCGGGGTGCCCCGGACGCGGAACCCGGCTGCGGGGCGGACGGCGCCGGCGTGACGGGCGGGCGCGCCACGGCGGCGGCGGAGCCGGCCTCGGCGGCGGGGGCCTCGGCGGGCGCTTCCGCATCCGCGGCGGGGCCCTCGGTGGGTGCGACGGCGGGGACCTCGGCGGCCGGGGTCTCGGCGGGCGGGACCTCGGCGGGCGGGGCCTCGGTGGGCGGGGCCTCGGTGGGCGGGGCGTCGGTGGCCGCTGCGGCGGGCCCGGCGGCTGCCGGGTCGGCGCCCCCGTCCCCGGTCGGAGCGGCGCCCCCGTCCCCGGTAGGAGCGGCGTCCCCTGCCCCGGTCGGAGAGGCGGCCGCGGTGCCGGGCGGGTCGGCCGGAGCCGGGGGACCGGGCACCACCCGAGGCTCGTCCGGAGTCGAGGCGTCGGGCGAGGAGGCGGCACCGTCCGCCACCGGGGCATCCGCCGCCGGGCCATCAGACGAGGGCGCGTCCGACGAAGGGGCGTCCGACGAAGGGGCGTCCGACGAAGGGGTGTCCGACGACGGGGCGTCCACGACCGGGGTGTCCGACGACAGGGCGTCCACGACCGGGGCGTCCGACGACGGGGCGTCCGCGGAGGGAGCGTCCGCGGAACCGGCCTCCGAGGAGGCGGCCTCGGCGTCCGCAGCGTCCGCGCCGGCCGTGGCTCCGTCCGTCCCCACCTCGTCCGGGGCCGCTCCCTGCTCGTCCGGGGCCGGGGGCGTCCCGGTGGCCTGGTCCTCCGTCGTGTGCTGCTCCGACACCGTGTCCTCCTGTAGTCCGGCCCGCCGCGGACGGCGGGCGCCCCGCCGTGGCGGGGCCGTGCACAGCGGCCGAGGCCGGTCGTGGTGACCGGCGGCCGTCCGGCCATCCAAACAGCTCGGCCTGGCCACGGGAACCGCCCGGGTGGCTGGTGCGCCGCCAGCGGCCGCTCCCGGGCGGCGAGGAGTCCGGCCCTGCCCGATGGGCAACGACCGGGAAGGCCTCCGCCCGGCGGGGAACGACCGGGAAGGCCGCCGCCCGGCGGGGAACGACGGGCACGCCGCCGCCCGGCGGGGAACGGCCGGGAACGCCGCGGCCCGGCGTGGACCTGCCGGGCACGCCTAGGCTCGCGTCCGTGCTGTCGATGGTCGTCGTGCTCCCGCAACCCCCGCTGCTCGTGCCGGAGCTGGCCGGGGCCGCGGCCGCGGAGACCGCCGACCTGCGCGCCGCCTGCCGCGCCGCCGCCGCCCGCCTGGGCGCCGCCGCGTCGACGTGGGTCGCCGTCGGCGCCGACGCCGGCGGGCGCCGCACCGTCGACCCCGACACGCGCGGCTCGTTCGTCGGGTTCGGCGCCGACGTCGTCGTCGCCCTCGACCCGTCCTCGACGGCCCCGGTCGACCCCGACCTCCCGCTCCCGCTGCTCGTCGCCGGCTGGGCCGCGGCGGGCACGGGGGCGCGGATCCGCGGCGAGCTGGTGGCGCCGGACGCGTCGCCGCGGGAGTGCGCGGAGCTCGGGGCGTCGCTGGCGGGCGAGCCGGTCGGGCTGCTGGTCGTCGGCGACGGCTCGGCCAAGCACACGCTCAAGGCACCCGGGCACCTCGACGAGCGCTCCGGCCCCTTCGACGACGCCGTCGCCGCCGCACTGCGCGACGCCGACCCGGCCGCGCTCGCCGCGCTCGACCCCGAGCTGGGCCGCGAGCTGTGGGCCATCGGGCGCGCGCCGTGGCAGGTGCTCGCGGGCGCCACCGCCGGCCGCTCGTGGACCGGCGAGCTGCTGTACTCCGGCGCCCCCTACGGCGTCGGCTACCACGTGGCGGTCTGGACGCCGTGAACCGCCTGGTCGTGGTCGTCGGGCCGACGGCGGCCGGCAAGTCGGCGCTGGGGCTGGAGCTCGCCCGCCGCCTCGACGGCGAGATCGTCAACGCCGACGCCATGGCGCTCTACCGCGGCCTGGACATCGGCACCGCCAAGCCGACGCCCGCCGAGCGCGCCGCGGTGCCCCACCACCTGCTCGACGTCCTCGACGTCACCGAGACCGCGTCCGTCGCCGCCTACCAGCGCGACGCCCGTGCGGCGGTCGAGGCGCTGCTGGCCGCCGGGCGGACCCCGGTGCTGGTGGGCGGGTCGGGGCTGTACGTGCAGGCCGTCGTCGACGAGCTGGAGTTCCCCGGCACCGACCCGGCCCTGCGTGCCGAGCTGGAGACCGAGCTGGCCGCGCACGGTCCGGCCGCCCTGCACGCCCGGCTCGAGGCGCTCGACCCGGCGGCCGCGGAGGTCGTGCTGCCGGGCAACGGGCGGCGGATCGTGCGGGCGCTGGAGGTCATCGCGCTCACCGGACGCCCGTTCCCGGCGCGGATGCCGGCCGCCGCGGTGCCCCGCTATGACGCCGTGCTGCTCGGCGTCGACCGCCCCACCGACGACCTCGACGCCCGCGTCGCCCGCCGCGTCGCCCGGATGTTCGCCGCCGGCCTCGTCGACGAGACGCGCGCGCTGGAGCCCGCCGGCCTGCGCGACGGCCTCACGGCCTCGCGCGCGCTGGGGTACCAGCAGGTGCTCGCCGGCGGGTCGATGAGCACCGCCGCCGCCGACACCGTCCGCGCCACCCGGAGGTTCGTCCGGCGCCAGCGCTCCTGGTTCCGCCGCGACGCCCGCACCCGCTGGCTCGACGCCGCCGCGCCCGACCTGCTCGGGCGGGCCCTGACGGCGCTATCGTCGTGACGTGGAGTTCAGCAAGGGTCACGGCACCGAGAACGACTTCGTGGTGCTCCCCGACCCGGACGGGTCCCTGGACCTGACGCCCGAGCGCGTCGCCGCCCTGTGCGACCGCCGCCGCGGCCTCGGGGCCGACGGCGTGCTGCGCGTGGTCCGGTGGGCCGCGCTGGGCGACGGGCCGCCGCCGGAGCCGGGCGTCGAGTGGTTCATGGACTACCGCAACGGCGACGGCAGCCTCGCCGAGATGTGCGGCAACGGCGTGCGCGTCTACGCCCGCTACCTCGCCCACCGGGGCTGGCTGACCGGTGACGAGCTGCCGCTGGGCACCCGCGGCGGGGTGCGCACCGTGCGCATCGAGGGCGACGAGGTCTCGGTCGACATGGGCCACGCCGCCGTCGGCGAGTCGAGCACCGCGAGCATCGACGGGGTGGCGTTCCCGGGCGTGGCCGTCGACGTGGGCAACCCGCACCTGGCGTGCGTCACCGAGGTGCCCGTCGACCACCTCGACCTCACCCGCCCGCCCGGCCACGACCCGGCGCTGTTCCCGCACGGGGTCAACGTCGAGTTCGTGACGCCCCTGCACGACGACGAGATCACGATGCGCGTCCACGAGCGCGGCGTGGGGGAGACCCGCTCGTGCGGCACCGGCACCGTCGCCGCGGTGGTCGCGGCCCTGCGCCACGCCGGGCGCGACACCGGCACCGTCGGCGTCTCGACGCCGGGCGGGCGGCTGCGCGTCACCGTCACGGACACGACGACCGTGCTGCACGGGCCCGCCGTCCTGGTCGCCCACGGCGACCTCGACTGGGAATCCCTCGCCTAGAACCGGCGTTGTCGTGGGAGCATGACGAACACGATGACGGAACCCGCCCAGACCCCTCCGACGCAGCTGCGCCCCACCACCGGCGACTACGAGCTCGAGGAACGCTCCTCGCTCCGCCGCGTGGCCGGGCTCTCCACCGAACTCACCGACGTCACCGAGGTCGAGTACCGCAAGCTCCGGCTGGAGCGCGTGGTCCTCGTCGGCGTGTGGACCGAGGGAACCTCCGAACAGGCCCGCGGGTCGATGGAGGAGCTGGCCCGGCTCGCCGAGACCGCCGGCTCCCAGGTCATGGACGCGCTCATCCAGCGCCGCCCGCGGCCCGACCCCGCCACCTACATCGGCTCCGGCAAGGTCGACGAGCTGCGCGACGTCGTGCAGTCCACCGGCGCCGACACCGTGATCTGCGACGGCGAGCTCTCGCCCGGCCAGCTGCGCCAGCTGGAGGACAAGCTCAAGGTCAAGGTCGTCGACCGCACCGCGCTGATCCTCGACATCTTCGCCCAGCACGCCCGCAGCCGGGACGGCAAGGCGCAGGTCGAGCTGGCCCAGCTGTCCTACCTGCTGCCGCGCCTGCGCGGCTGGGGCGAGGCGCTGTCCCGGCAGGTCGGTGGCCGTGCCGCCGGCGGTGTCGGCATCGGCGGCCGCGGCCCCGGTGAGACCAAGATCGAGCTCGACCGGCGGCGCATCCGCAACCGCATGTCCAAGCTGCGCCGCGAGATCGGCTCGATGAAGCAGATCCGCGAGACGCAGCGCGGCTCCCGGCGGCGCAACGAGATCCCGGGCGTCGCGATCGTCGGCTACACCAACGCCGGCAAGTCGAGCCTGCTCAACGCGCTGACGGGCGCGGGCGTGCTCGTCGAGGACGCGCTGTTCGCCACCCTCGACCCGACGACGCGCCGCACGTCCACGAGCGACGGGCGCACCTACACCCTCACCGACACGGTCGGGTTCGTGCGCCACCTGCCCCACCAGCTCGTGGAGGCGTTCCGGTCCACGCTGGAGGAGACGGCGGGCGCCGACCTGCTCGTGCACGTCGTCGACGCCTCCGATGCTCTGCCCGAGGACCAGATCAAGGCCGTGCGCCAGGTGCTGGTCGAGGTCGGCGAGGAGCAGCAGGGTCGGATGCCCCAGGAGCTGCTCGTCGTCAACAAGACCGATGCGGCGGGCGACCTCCAGCTCGCCCGGCTGCGCCACCTGCTGCCCGACGCCGTGTTCGTCTCCGCCCGCCGGGGCGACGGCATCGACAAGCTGCAGGCGCGGATCGCGGAGATGCTGCCGCGGCCCGAGGTCGACGTCGACGTGCTCGTGCCCTTCACCGAGGGCTCGCTCGTCGCGCGGGTGCACGCCGAGGGCGAGGTGCTCGCGGAGGAGCACACGCCCGAGGGCACCCGGATGCACGCGCGGGTCGGTGCCGAGCTGGCCACCGCCGTGCTGCCGTACGTGCTGGTGGAGGGCGCGCGCTGATCCGCCTGCTCGCCGCGGCCGCCCTCGTCGCGGCGGTGGCCGCGCCGCCCGCCGCGCCCGAGACCCGCTGCACCGTCACCGACGACCGGCTGGCGGAGCTGTCCGGGCTCGTCGTCGACGGCGGGCGGGTGTGGGCGATGAGCGACGGCGGCCGCCGCGTCGACCTGCACCGGCTCGACGGCGACTGCGAGGTCGCGGAGACGCGCACGGCCGACGTCGACCCGTTCGACGCCGAGGACCTCGCGCTCGGGCCCGACGGCGAGCTGTGGATCGCCGACACCGGCGACAACGACCGCTCCCGCGACACCGTCGCCGCGATCGTGCTGGAGCGCGGCGGCGACGCCCGGCTGCACCGCTTCACCTACCCCGACGGCCCGCACGACGCCGAGGCGCTGCTCGTCGACGCGTCCGGGGTGCCGTACGTGATCACCAAGGAGGTCGGCACGCCCGCCGGGGTGTACCGCCCGGCCGCGCCGCCCGAGGGCCGCGGGCCGTTCCCGCTGGAGCGGGTGGGGCAGGTGTCGCTGCCGGCGTCGGACACCGAGGGCGGGCCGATCGGCGGCGTGGGCTCGCGCACCGTCACCGGTGCCGGCGCGTCCGCCGACGGCCGGGTCGTCGCGCTGCGGACCTACACCGACGCCTGGCTCTTCCCGGTGCCCGACGGGGACCTCGCCGCCGCGCTCGCGGCGGAGCCGGCCCGCGTGCCGCTGCCCGGCGAGCCGCAGGGCGAGGCCGTGGCGTTCGAGCCCGACGGCACCCTGCTCTCGGGCTCCGAGACGCGCGGCGGGGAGCCCGGCGAGCTGCGGGCCGTGCCCGGGGCCGCCGCCCTCGCCGCGGAGCCGTTCACCCCGCCCGCGGTGGAGCCCGCCGCCCCGGCGGAGCCACCCGCGCCGGAGTGGCTGCCCGCGCTGATCGGCGGCGGCGTGACGATCGGCGTGCTCGTCCTGCTCGCCGCGGCCCTGTCGCTGCGCGCGCGGCGGCGCTGAGGACGAGCGGGCGCCGTAGCACGCGCGTAACCGGACCCGCCGCACCCGCGGATACCGTGATCACGGTCGGAGGGGGGCGCGGTGCCGATCGTCACCGGTTACGAGGACACGCCGGGCGGGCACGACGCGCTCGTCCTGGGCGCGCAGCTGGCCCGGCTCACGGGGCTGAGCGCGGTGGTCGCCACGGTGTACCCGGTCGATGCCCGCGGCCTCGCCGTCGTCGCCCGCGACCCGCGGTGGCGGGAGAAGGCCCGCGCGGTCGCCGCCGGCCGGTTCCGGCGGGCGCGGGAGATCATCGGCGACGGCTGGGGCGACGCCGAACCGCAGTTCACCGCGCTCACACCGGGCTCGGTGGCCGACGTGCTGGCCGACCACGCCGACGACGTGGGCGCGGCCGTGCTCGTGGTGGGCTCCACCGGCCACGGGCTGCTGGGCCGCCTCGCGCCGGGCCGGACGGTGCAGCGGCTGCTGCCGCTCGCGCGCTGCCCGGTGGCGATCGCCCCGCGGGGGTACCGGCACACCGGCACGGGGACGATGACCGTGGTGGCGGTGGCCTACGACGGCAGCGCGGAGGCCGACCGGGCGATGACCGTGGCCGTGCACCTGGCCGGGCGGACCGGGGCCGCGGTGCGGGTCGTGACCGTGGCCGAGGACGACGACGGCGTGCCCGCCGCGCAGGCGCTCGCGCACAAGGGCATCGCGTCGCTGCCCGTGGAGATCGACGCCCTGAGCGACGTCGTGGTCGGACCGGTGGCCGCCACCCTCGCCGCGCTGCCCGACCGCACCGACGTGCTGGTGGTCGGGTCGCGCGGCTACCGGTTCATGCAGCGCCTGCTGCTCGGCGGGGTGGCGGGGGTGCTGGTGCGCACCGCCCGCTACCCGGTGATCGTGGTGCCCGGTCCGGACCACGCCGGTGCCGGAGGTGGCATCAGAGGCGGCGCAGCACCGTGACGACGCGCCCGAGCACGGTGGCGTCGTCGCCGGGGATCGGGTCGTAGGCGGCGTTGGCCGGCATCAGCCAGACGTGCCCGTCGCGGCGGGTGAACGTCTTGACGGTGGCCTCCCCGTCGATCATCGCGGCCACGATCTCGCCGTTCTCGGCGACGGGCTGCTGACGCACGACGACCCAGTCGCCGTCGGTGATGGCCGCCTCGACCATCGAGTCACCGCGGACCCGCAGCAGGAACAGCGTGCCCTCGCCGACGATCTCGCGGGGCAGCGGGAAGACGCTCTCCACCGCCTGCTCGGCCAGGATCGGCCCACCGGCGGCGATCGTGCCCAGGAGCGGGACGAACGCGGGCGCCGGCCGCTCGACGACGCCGGACTCCGACGGCGGCGCCTCGGGCTGGTCGTCGGGCGGGCGGACGTCGACCGCGCGCGTGCGGTTGGGGTCGCGCCGCAGGTAGCCCTTGCGCTCCAGCGTGCGGAGCTGGTGGTGCACCGACGACGTCGACGTCAGGCCGACGGCGTCGCCGATCTCGCGCACGCTCGGCGGGTAGCCGTGGCGCTCCACCCAGTCGCGGATGACCTCCAGCACCTTGCGCTGGCGGGGAGTGAGGCCGACGGGGGCGCTCGCGGGGTCGGGGAACGTGCTCACCTGGGCGGTGGGCCCGGGGCGCACCCCCTCGTCGTCGCCACCCGTCCGGCCGGGCTCGTCCCGTGCCATGTGCTCGCGCCTCCTCGTCGATTCCGCGCGGTTCCCGGAGTGTCCGGGAACCGTTCGTGCCGTGGCGGACGGGCGCGCTCGCGCGCACCGGTTCCGCCGTCGTGACCACGACCGTAGCCCCGATCCCGGCTCCCGCCAAACACATGTTCGAACGACACGCCCCGATTCCTCGATTCTGTCGGTGGTGGGTGGTACACATCGCGGAGAGCTCGTTCGAACACCTGTTCGTCGTTCGAACGGCCACCAGGAACGGAACGGCGAACGGCACGAGCGGGTCCGAGCGGAAGGTGGAGTCCGGTGCACGATCAGATCGAGGACGGAATGCGGCGGGGCGGCACGGCACTGCACCCGGTGGCACCGCACCCGGCGGCGCCGCGGGCGGCCGCGCGCTCCGCGGCCGCGCAGGCCGCCCAGACTCAGCAGGCCCAGCAGGCCGCGCAGGCCCCGCAGGCCCCGCAGGCCGCGGTGCGCCCGGCGCGGGCGGTGCCGCGCCGCGGGCGGGCCCACGGGCCGCGCCCGGTCCGCCCGCGGGTGGTGGCCACGGCCGCGCGCCCGGTGCAGCCGCCGCGCCCGCAGCGGCCCGGCGACCAGCGGCCCGGGGAGCACCGGCCGGGGGAGCAGCGGACGGGGGAGCGGTGGGCCGACGAGCGGTGGGTCGGCGAGCCCGGCCGCCGCGGCGAGCGCGTCCTGCTGCGCACGGTCCCGGTGCTCCCGCCGGAGGTCCTGCGCCGCCGGCGGGTGGTGGCGACGATCGGCATGGCGCTGCTGTCGGCCGCGGTCGTCGTCCTGCTGGGGCTGCTGGCCGACGTCGCCGCGGCAGCCCGGCACACCGACCGTCCCGCGGAGGTGACGAGCACGTCCCCCACAGCGGTGGTGCCGCCGTCCCTGCAGGTGACGGGGGCCGTCGGCGACTGACGCTCCGCGCGCGGCGCCGGGCGCCGTCGCGGCCGCGTTCCCGTTCGGACGACATGGGGCACGGATAGTGCCTCCCCGGTTTTGCCGCCCCTACATGTTGTGGTTACATGGACGTCGTTAGCCCAGGGATGGGGTTCCGGCTCGTCGGAGGTGGTGTTCGTGCGCTGCCCTTTCTGCCGTCACTCCGACTGCCGGGTCATCGATTCCCGTGAGGTCGACGACGGGGTCGCCACCCGCCGTCGGCGCTCCTGCGCCTCCTGCGGGCGCCGGTTCACCACCGTCGAGGAGGCGGTGCTGGCCGTCGTCAAGCGCAGCGGGGTCACGGAGCCCTTCAGCCGCGACAAGGTCGTCAGCGGTGTCCGCCGGGCCTGCCAGGGCCGTCCCGTCGACGAGGACGCGCTGGCCCAGCTCGCGGCCCGCGTCGAGGAGGCCGTCCGCGCGGGCGGCACCGCCGAGATCCCCAGCCACGAGGTCGGCCTGGCCATCCTCGGGCCGCTCCGCGAGCTCGACGAGGTCGCCTACCTCCGGTTCGCGAGCGTCTACCGCTCCTTCTCCTCGATCGAGGACTTCGAGAAGGAGATCGCCGACCTGCGCGACACGCCGGCGCGCGACACACCAGCCCGCGCCGCGCCCACCTGACCGACCCGTCCGATCGGCGGCCGCACGCGGCCGCCCGACGCATCGCCGCGCCGTCACCGCACCCCGTGCCGTTGTCTCTACGACAGCGCGCAGCTCGACCGCCACGCCCCGACACCCATGCCGTACTTGGCGCGCCCGGACCCCGTCCGTCGTGCGCGCAGGAGAGGGAACACCCATGACCGAGACCGTCGGCACCACGTCCGGACGCGGGAAGAAGGCCTCGCGCTCGTCCCGCCCAGCGGGCCTCACGATCGAGCGGATCCACACCACCGCAGGCGTGCACCCCTACGACGAGGTCACGTGGGAGCGCCGCGACGTCGTCATGACCAACTGGCGCGACGGCACGGTCAACTTCGAGCAGCGCGGCGTCGAGTTCCCGAGCAGCTGGTCGGTGAACGCCACCAACATCGTCACCAGCAAGTACTTCCGCGGGGCCGTCGGCTCCCCGGAGCGCGAGTCGAGCCTGCGCCAGCTCATCGACCGCGTGGTCGGGGTGTACCACCGCTCGGGCCTGGAGAACGGCTACTTCGCCACCGACGCCGACGCCGAGGTCTTCGCCCACGAGCTCACCTGGATGCTGCTGCACCAGGTGTTCAGCTTCAACTCCCCGGTCTGGTTCAACGTCGGCACGAGCTCCCCGCAGCAGGTCAGCGCCTGCTTCATCCTCGCCGTCGACGACGAGATGGAGTCGATCCTCAACTGGTACCGCGAGGAGGGGCTGATCTTCAAGGGCGGCTCGGGCGCGGGCCTGAACCTCTCCCGGATCCGCAGCTCGAAGGAGCTGCTGTCCTCGGGCGGCACCGCGTCGGGCCCGGTCTCGTTCATGCGGGGCGCCGACGCCAGCGCGGGCACCATCAAGTCCGGCGGCGCCACGCGGCGCGCGGCGAAGATGGTCGTCCTCGACGTCGACCACCCCGACATCGAGGAGTTCGTCCAGACCAAGGCCAAGGAGGAGGCCAAGGTCCGCGTGCTGCGCGACGCCGGCTTCGACATGGACCTCGGCGGCGCCGACATCACCTCGGTGCAGTACCAGAACGCCAACAACTCCGTCCGCGTCACCGACGAGTTCATGCGCGCCGTCGAATCGGGTTCGCAGTTCGGCCTGCGCGCGCGGATGACCGGTGAGGTCATCGAATCCGTCGACGCGAAGAACCTGTTCCGCGGAATCGCCGAGGCCGCCTGGGCGTGCGCCGATCCCGGTATCCAGTACGACGGCACCATCAACGACTGGCACACCACTCCGGAATCGGGCCGGATCACCGCGTCCAACCCGTGTTCGGAGTACATGCACCTCGACAACTCGAGCTGCAACCTCGCCTCGCTGAACCTGCTCACGTTCCTGGGCGACGACGGCCGGTTCGACGCCGTCCGGTTCCAGAGGTCGGTCGAGCTCATCATCACGGCGATGGACATCTCCATCTGCTTCGCCGACTTCCCGACCGAGCCGATCGGCGAGACCACCCGCGCCTTCCGCCAGCTCGGCATCGGCTACGCCAACCTCGGCGCGCTGCTGATGGCCACCGGCCACGCCTACGACTCCGAGGGCGGCCGCTCGCTGGCCGCGGCCATCACCTCGCTGATGACCGGCGCGTCCTACAAGCGCTCCGCGGAGCTGGCCGGCGTCGTCGGCCCGTACGAGGGCTACGCCCGCAACGCGAGCGCCCACCAGCGGGTCATGCGCAAGCACGCCGCCGCCAACGACGACGTCCGCACGTTCCCGGCGAGCAGCGGCATCCACCAGCTGGCCACCACCGCGTGGAAGGACTGCCTGGCCATCGGCGAGCGCAACGGCTGGCGCAACGCGCAGGCCTCCGTGCTCGCCCCCACCGGCACCATCGGCCTGATGATGGACTGCGACACCACCGGCATCGAGCCGGACCTGGCGCTGGTCAAGTTCAAGAAGCTGGTCGGCGGCGGGTCGATGCAGATCGTCAACCAGACGGTGCCGCGCGCGCTGGCGAAGCTGGGCTACCAGCCCGAGCAGGCCGAGGCGATCGTCGAGTTCGTCGGCGAGCACGGGCACGTCATCGACGCCCCGGGCATGCGCCCCGAGCACTACGAGGTGTTCGACTGCGCCATGGGCGAGCGGGTCATCGCCGCCATGGGGCACGTCCGGATGATGGCCGCGGTGCAGCCGTTCCTGTCCGGCGCGATCTCCAAGACGGTCAACATGCCCGAGACGGCCACCGTCGAGGACGTCGAGCGCGTCTACATGGAGGGCTGGAAGCTCGGCCTCAAGGCCCTCGCGATCTACCGCGACAACTGCAAGGTCGGCCAGCCGCTGTCGGCGGGCAAGTCGGCGAAGTCCTCGGGCGGCGGGGAGAAGGAGACCGTCACCGTCGTCGAGCAGCGGCCGGTCCGGCGCCGCCTGCCCAAGAAGCGCCCCAGCGAGACGGTCTCGTTCACCGTCGGCGGCGCCGAGGGCTACCTCACCGCGGGCTCCTACCCCGACGACGGCCTCGGCGAGATCTTCGTCAAGCTCGGCAAGCAGGGCTCCACGCTCTCGGGCGTCATGGACGCGTTCTCCATGTCCATCTCGGTGGGCCTGCAGTACGGCATCCCGCTGGAGTTCTACGTCTCGAAGTTCTCGAACCTGCGCTTCGAGCCGGCGGGCATGACCGACGACCCGGACGTCCGGATCGCCACGAGCGTGCTGGACTACCTGTTCCGGCGCCTCGCGCTCGACCACCTGCCCTACGAGAAGCGCGCGCAGCTCGGCATCTTCTCCGCCGACGAGCGCACCGCCCAGGTGGCCGACCAGTACGGCGAGGTCGTCGACGTCGAGGGCCTGCGCCAGGGCGTCGAGACCGAGCCGGCCGCCCCGGCGGTCCCGACCGGCGCGTCGAAGGCCCCGGTCGAGGTGGGCAGCTCCACCGAGCTGCTCGAGCTGCGCCTGGGCAAGGCCGCCGACGCCCCGCTCTGCATGACCTGCGGCACGAAGATGCGCCCCGCGGGCTCCTGCTACCTGTGCGAGGGCTGCGGCAGCACCAGCGGCTGCAGCTGACCCGTCCCGCCCCTGACCTGCGGCCGGTTGCCGCAGGTCAGGGGCCGAACGGTCGCTGGCGCGCCCGCCCGTCGCCCCTCATCCTGGATCCCCGCACCGCATGGATCCGCAGAGGATGGTCCGATGAGCGTGACCGTAGAACGGGCGCAGGTCGAGGACAAGGTGCGCGAGACCCTCGCGAGCCACGGGTCGATGTTCCTGGCGGTCTGCACCGACAACGTCCCGTGGGCGAGCGGGGTGCACTTCGCCGAGACGGGCCTGTACTCGCTCGTGCTGGTCCTCGCCCGGCACGGCCACACCCTGCAGGCGGTCCGGGCCAACCCGACGGTGGGGCTGGTCGTCTCCTCGGGAACGCCCTTCGACCCGTTCCTGCAGGCCCGCGCCGCCGCGGAGATCCTGCCCGAGGGGCCGGAGGCCGACGAGGCCGTCCGGGTGCTGGTGGCGAAGGTCCCCTCGGTCGAGCCCTTCCTGTCGACGCCGCACGCGGTCGTCCGGCTGACCATCGACCGCTGGCAGGCCACCGACGTCCGCAACGGCTGGCTCCCCGCCCGGGAGCTGGCCGGCACCGGCGCCTAACCGGCACGGCACCGGGCCCGCCCGGTCAGGTCGCGTTGCGCTGGTCCGGCGCGTGCAGGGGGCCGGGTTCGGGGTCGCGCAGCAGCTCCCGCCACTGGTGCGGGCTCCAGCGCGCCGCCGCGGTGGTCGTCAGGAAGTCCTCGAGCAGGTCGACGAACCGCACCGGGTCGGTGTGGAACGGGAAGTGACCCGCGCCCGGGAAGATCTCCAGCCTGCTGCCGGGCATCGCGTCGTGCGCGCGGTGGGCGTGCGCCACGGGCACGACGGCGTCGCGGGCGCCCCACACGAGCATCGTGGGCATGCCGCGGGTGAGGTAGCAGCGGTCGAGCATCGTCACCACCTGCCCCCGCCAGTCGACGACGGCGCGCAGCGTCCGGATGAACGCGGCGCGGGCGGTCGCGTCCGGCAGGGCGTCGACCATGCGGAGCAGGTCGGGCGCGTCCTGCCCGAGGTCGGTGCCGAGCAGCCGCAGCAGCGCGACGCCGGCGCCGACCTGCAGCCGCGCGGTCGGCATCCGCAGCAGCCCGAGCGCCGCGGCGGCCCCGGGCAGCGTCATCGCCCGCAGCACCGGGGTGACGTCGGGCCCGGCGCCCCCGCTGCCCACCAGCACGAGCCGCTCGGTGCGCTCGGGGAACTGGTAGGCGAACTGCATCGCCACCCCGCCGCCGAGGGAGTGCCCGACCAGCGTGGCCCTCTCGACGCCCAGGACGCCGAGCAGGTCGCGCACGCCGTTGGCGTAGGCGGCCACCGAGTAGTCGGCGCGCGGCTTGTCGGAGCTGCCGTGGCCGAGCAGGTCGGGGGCGATCACCAGGTGCCGGCGGGCCAGCGCGGGGAGCACCGGCGCCCACGTGGCCGAGCTGTCGCCGATGCCGTGCACGAGCACCACCGGCGGGCCGGACCCGGCGATCCGGAACGCCCGCCGGTAGCCGTGCACCATGCGGAACTGCAGCTCGGTGCCGGTCGGCAGGGCGTGGACGGTGGCCATGGTCCGGCCGAGGGTAGGAGCGCCCGGTCACCGCGCCGTTTCCACGACGTGACGTGCTCGGGGGTCAGGAGAGCGCGACGACCGCGGTCCCGTCGTCGTTCGGCAGCTCGTCGACGACGGCGAGCACGTTGACCGACAGCAGCTCGGCCAGGCCGTGGTGCACCGAGAGGAACGCGGTGTCGGCGGCGTCGCGGCCGGTGCCGATCCGCAGCATCGACGGCCGCGGCGCGAGCCCGGTGGCGTCGACGACCCGCCACGACCCGTCCACCCACGCCTCGACGACGGCGTGGAAGTCCATCGGGTCGAGCCCCGGCGCGTAGACGGCGACGAGCCGTGCGGGCACGTCGCGGGCCCGCAGCAGGGCGACGACGAGGTGGGCGTAGTCGCGGCACACGCCCTCGCCGAGCAGCAGCGTGTCGATCGCGTCGTCGGTGGGCTTGCTGGAGCCGCCCAGGTAGAACAGGCGCCCGTGCACGAAGTCGCGGACCGCGGACACGAGCTCACCGGTGTCGTCGATGCCGTCGAACTGCGCGTTGGCGATCGAGAGCAGCCGGTCCGACGGGCAGTAGCGGCTGGGCCGGCGGTAGGCCAGCAGGTCGAGCTCGGTGGTCTCCGGCGCGGGCAGGGCGCCCTCGACGGTGGCCGAGTACTCCAGCACCGTGCGCCCCACCTGCGCGTCGATCACGTGCAGGCGCCCCTCGTGCGGGGCCGCGACCTCCCTGAAGGGGACCGCCTCCCCGTCGCGGGTGATGGAGAGCCGCTCCTCGGCGGGCCGGGTCGCGGCCGCGACCTGGAAGGCGAGGAGGGCGGGCTCGGTGACGTCCAGCTCGAGGAACGCGGTGACGTGACGACGGTGCACGCCGTGATCGTCGCAGCCGTCGATGACGACCACGTGTCCGCACCGCCGTCCGCCCTCACCCCGCCTCGTACCGCGCGGCGCGGATCAGCTCCTCCACCGCGCTGCGCTGCACGCGGAACGACCTCCCGAACCGCACCGCCGGCAGCTCCCCGCTGTGCACGAGCCGGTACACCGTCATCTTCGAGACCCGCATCCGGTCCGCCACCTCGGCCACGGTGAGGAACGGTGCGCCGATCATCCCCGGCACTTCTGCAGCCATCCTGCCCACGCCTCTCGTCCCGCCCCCAGGGGCGCTGTTCACCGTGGGTGGGACAGTACGGGAGCAGGGGCCACCCTCCGGGGTGATCCGACCTGCACCGACGGGTGGCGTCGGGGCCCGATCCGTCCGGTTCGGCACGCGGAGTGCGTGATCGCGGGGCGCGGCCGGGTGGTGCGCGGTGCCCGCGGGTGGCAGCGCATAAGGTCGGGCGGTGATCCTCGACGACGACCCGGA
The DNA here is from genome assembly GCF_013155125.1 of Pseudonocardia broussonetiae. NCBI lineage: Bacteria > Bacillati > Actinomycetota > Actinomycetes > Pseudonocardiales > Pseudonocardiaceae > Pseudonocardia > Pseudonocardia broussonetiae. The sequence continues at coordinate 3,537,284 of NZ_CP053564.1, forward strand.
CGGCGACTGGACCAGCGCCGGTCTGTTCCGCTGCGCCCCCGACGTGTACCGCATCCCGCTGCCGCTCCCGCAGGACGGCCTCCGGGCGGTCAACGTGTACGCGGTGCCCGACGGCGACGGCTGGACGCTCATCGACTCGGGATGGGCGCTCGCGGAGTCGCGCGAGCTGCTCGCGGCGGCGTTGGGGCAGCTGGGCGCGGGCCTCGGCGACGTCCGCCGGTTCCTGGTCACCCACATCCACCGCGACCACTACACCCAGGCCGTGACGCTGCGGCGCGAGTTCGGCTCGCGGGTCGCGGTCGGGCGCGGCGAGCAGGTCGGCCTGGAGGAGGTCAACCGCTCGGCCCGCGACCCGTTCAAGGTCCACCGCGTCCGCCTCCTGCGCGCGGGGGCCTCCGCGCTCGTCGAGCAGATCGAGCGGCGCGAGATGGACGCGGGTGACCTCTCGGTGTGGGAGATGCCCGACGAGTGGATCGAGGACGGCGCCGAGATCGCGGTGGGGGAGCAGCGGGTGCTCACGGCCGTCGAGACGCCGGGCCACACGCGGGGGCACGTCGTCTTCGCCGACGACACCGCCGGGCTGCTGTTCGCCGGCGACCACGTGCTGCCGCGGATCACCCCGTCGATCGGCTTCGAGCCCAACCCCTCGGTGAGCCCGCTGACCGACTTCCTGACCTCCCTGCAGCTCATCCGCTCGCGCAAGGACGCGGTGCTGCTGCCCGCGCACGGGGCGGTCGGGATGCGCGTGCACGAGCGCGTCGACGCCCTGCTCGAGCACCACGGCGAGCGCCTCGACGCCACCCTCGCCGCCGTCCGCGAGGGCCGCTCGACGGGCCTGGCCGTGGCGGAGGCGCTGCCCTGGACGCGCCACCGCAGGCGCCTGCCCGACATGGACACCTTCAACGCGATGCTGGCGGTCATGGAGACGCTGGCGCACCTCGACGTGCTCGTCGAGCGGGGCGCCGTGACGATCACGTTGCAGGACGGAGTCGCTCACTACACATCGTGATAACGATTCACTCCAGGTAGGCGATCCGCGCTGGTGCTGCTCCGATCGGCCGTACTCTCGCCGCCGTGTCCGTTCCCGGAGCGGGGCGCCTGTGCCTCGCCCTCGTCGCGTTCGGCGTCGCCGTGTCCGGGGTGGTGGTCGCCACCGACGGGGTCGTGCCCGCCGTCGCGCCGCCCGTCGTCGCGCTCGCGCCCGTGGCGTCGACGGGGTGCGCGGCCGCCGGGCCCTACGCCGCGCCGGAGCGGGGGAGCGTCGGCCTGCCGCCCTCGGTCCGCCTCTGCACGGCCGGCCCGTTGACGATCACGACGCCGGGCACGGTCGTCGACGGGATGGACCTGCGCGGCGGCATCGTCGTCGACGCGGCGGACGTCGTGGTGCGCCGCAGCCGGATCACCGGCGACGGGTCGCGCGCCTACGGGATCGTCACGACCGCGGCGGGGTCGGTGCGGATCGAGGACACCACGCTCACCGGGCGCTTCACCGAGGCCGCCGTGGGCGGTGACCGGTGGACCGCCGAGCGGATCGAGGTCGTCGGCGTCGGCGGCGACGGCGCGCACGCGGGGCGGGGGAGCAGGCTCCGCGCGAGCGTCCTGTCGCGCTTCGCCCCCGGCTCCGACGTCGACGGGCTGACGCTGACGGCGTCCGACGTGGTCGTCGAGGACACGACCGTGCGGATGGGCGGTGAGCACCGCAGCGCGGTCCGCGTCTCGCCCGCGGGCGGCGACGGGCCGATCGTCGTCCGCTCCAACGTGCTGGGCGGCGGGCAGTACTCCGTGCTGCAGGACGAGGGCACGGGCGACGACGTGCACGTCGTCGACAACCGCTTCGCCCACGACGCCGTGCGGGCCCCGCTGCGCCTCCCGGCGGCCGCCGAGGCCGCGGGCAACACCTACGTCGACGGGGCGCCGGTGCGCTGACCGCGCGACACGCCCGGCGTGCCGCGGGTGTTGGCAGCGGCGGGCGGGACCGGGCAGACTCGCGCCCAACATCACCGAGCCCGGGTGCCACCCGGACAGCTTCAAGCAGCAGGCGCGCCACGACGCGAGGACGTAGGGGAAGACGATCCTCGTCGACGTTGGAGGTCTGCAGTGAACGCACGCGGCGTGGTCTTCGTCCACTCGTCGCCGACTGCGGTCTGTCCGCACGTCGAGTGGGCGATCTCTGGCGTGCTCGGGACCAAGGTCTCGTTGCACTGGACCCCCCAGGCCGCCGTCCAGGGTCAGCTCCGCGCGGAGTGCACCTGGAACGGCCCGGCCGGCAGCGGGGGCGCGATCGCGGGCGCCCTGCGGGCGTGGTCGATGCTCCGGTTCGAGGTGACCGAGGAGCCCACGCCGGGCGTCGACGGGGAGCGGTTCTGCCACGTCCCGAACCTGGGGCTGTGGAGCGGGCGCACGAGCGCCAACGGCGACATCGTCGTGGCCGAGGACCAGCTGCGGACGCTGATGGCGAGCTCGACGCCCGCGCAGATCCCCGGCCGCCTGCACGACCTGCTGGGCACCGCGTGGGACGAGGCCCTGGAGCCGTTCCGGCTCGCCGGCGACGGCGCCCCGGTCACCTGGCTGCACCAGGTCGGGTAGTCCGCCCACCGGAGTACCCGGGACTGCTCCGCGTGCCGCCTGCGGCAGGATGCACCGCGTGCGGATCAGGAGCGCGACGCTGACGGTGGCGCTGCTCGGCGTCCTGCTGCTGGCCGGGTTCCTGCTGGCGCGGCTCGGGACGGGGTCGGGCGCCTCGCTCGCGCCGCCGCTGCGCGCGGCCCCGCCCGTGCCCGCGTCGGGCGTCGGGTCGTCGGAGGTGCTGTTCTCCGCCGACGCGCTGGCCCACCCCGCGCACGAGCTCGTGCGGGCCCAGCTCCAGCGCCACTACGACGCCATCAACGCCAAGGACTACGCCGCGTGGGTGACCACCGTCGTGCCCGAGCGGAGCGCCGCGCTCGACGAGGCCGCGTGGCGGGAGGCCTACGACTCCTCGCAGGACGGCACCGTCCGGATCGACCGGATCGACGACCTGGAGGGCGCGCGGGTGCTGGTCCGCGTCCGCTTCGTGAGCATCCAGGACGTCGAGGACGCCCCGCCGAGCGTGCCGGCCCGCCGCATCTGCTGGCACAGCTCGCTGCCGATGAGCGGCGAACCGCCGCTCATCGAGCAGACCGGGGCCGGCAGCTCGATCGCCGTGCCCTGCTGAGCAGGCCTCCTACTTCACGAACGTCAGCGCGACGTTGTGCCCGCCGAAGCCGAACGAGTCGTTGACGGCCGCGGTGATGTCGAGCTTGCGGGGCTCGCCCGCCACCACGTCCAGCTCGACGCCCGGGTCGAGCTCGTCGAGGTTGAGCGTGGCGGGGATGATCCCCTCCTTGATCGAGAGCAGCGTGATGATGCCCTCGACCGCCCCGGCCGCGCCGACCAGGTGACCCATCGCCGATTTCGGCGCCGTGAGGACCGGGTGGTCGCCGAGCGCCTTGCGGACCGCGCGGGTCTCGCCGACGTCGCCGGCCACCGTGGAGGTCGCGTGGCAGTTGACGTGCGTGACGTCCGCCGCGGCGACCCCGGCCTTCTCGATCGACTTCGTGATCGCGCGGGCCTGTCCCGTGCCCTCGGGGTCGGGCCCGGTGATGTGGTACGCGTCGGCGGTGATGCCGAAACCGGCGAGCCGGCCGTGCACCGTGGCCCCGCGGGCCGCCGCGAACTCCGCGCGCTCCAGGACCATGATCCCGGCGCCCTCGCCGAGGACGAAGCCGTCGCGCCCGGTGTCGAACGGGCGCGAGGCCCGCGCCGGGTCGTCGTTGCGCTGGCTCAGGGTGCGCGCCTGCACGAACCCGGCGACGGTGATGCCCGTGATGCAGGCCTCCGCGCCGCCGGCGACCACGACGTCGACCTCGCCCGCCTGGAGCAGGCGCATCGCCCACGCCATCGCCTCGGCGCCGGACGCGCACGCCGAGACCGGCGCGTGCACCCCGCCCTTGGCGCCCAGCTCGAGACCGACCCAGGCCGCGGGCCCGTTCGGCATGAGCATGGGCACGGTGAGGGGGGAGACCTTGCGCAGGCCGGGCCCCTCCAGCAGGTCGTCCTGGTCGAGCAGGGTGACCGCGCCGCCGATCCCGGTGCCGATCACGACGGCGAGCCGCTCGGGCTCCACCTGCATGTCGTCCCGCCCACCCAGACCAGCATGCGCCCACGCCTCCTTTGCCGCCACGATCGCCACCTGCTCGCAGCGGTCGAGCCGGCGCGCCTGGACGCGCGGGATGACCTCGAGCGGCGACACCGCGAGCGGCGAGGCGATCTTCACCGGCAGGTCGTGCCGGGTGACCCACTCGTGCTCGTCGTCGTCGATGCGCCGGACGCCGGACTTGCCGGCCAGCAGCGCCTCCCAGGTGGACGTGACGTCGCCACCCAGTGGGGTCGTCGCTCCCAGTCCGGTGACGACGACCTCGATGTCGCCCGTGCTCATCGCGCCTCCGCGGGGATGTGTGTGCCTACTGCCGTCACTGGTTCTTCGCGATGTAGTCCACCGCGTCACCGACCGTCTTGAGCTCGGCCAGCTGGTCGTCCGGGATCTTCACGCCGAACTTGTCCTCGGCCTGCACGGCGATCTCCACCATCGACAGCGAGTCGATGTCGAGGTCGTCCACGAAGGACTTGTCGGCGTCGACCTCGGCGGTGTCGATGCCGGCGACCTCCTCCACGATCTCGGCCAGGCCGGCGAGGATCTCGGTCTTGTCTGCCACGGGAACTCCTTCTGGTGGTGGGGGAATCAGGGGGTGGTGCTGGCGACCGCGCCGCTCACGGGAAGCGGACGACCTGCCCGGCGTAGGACAGGCCCGCGCCGAAGCCTACGAGCAGCACGGTGTCGCCCGAGCGGATGCGGCCGTCGGCGCGCATGTGGTCCAGGGCGAGCGGCACCGACGCCGACGAGGTGTTGCCGGAGTGCACGATGTCGTCGGCCACCCGCATGTCCTCGCGGGCACCCTGCTTGCGCAGCTTCTTCGCGACGGCCTCGACGATCCGCAGGTTGGCCTGGTGCGGCACGAACACGTCGATGTCGGCGGGGGTGAGCCCGGCCAGCTCGATCGCGCGCAGCGCGACCGGCGCGACCTGCGTGGTGGCCCAGCGGAACACCGCCTGGCCCTCCTGGTGCAGCGCGCCGCCCGCCTTGGAGCCGTGGCCGTCGAGGATCCGGATGGCCTGGTTCATGTCACCCGCGCTGCCCCAGGCGACGGGGCCGACGCCCACCGACGCCGCGTCGGCCGCCGGACCGATCACCGCGGCACCCGCGCCGTCGGCGAAGATGATCGCGGTGGAGCGGTCGTCCCAGTCGAGCCAGTCCGACAGCTTCTCGGCGCCGATGACGAGCACGTTGCGGGCGGAGCCGCCGCGCACCATGTCGGCGGCCATGCCCAGGCCGTAGCAGAACCCGGCGCAGGCGGCGTTGAGGTCGAACGCGGCGGGCGCGCGGATGCCGATGCGCTCGGCGGTCTGCGCCGCGGCGTTCGGGATGAAGTTGGGCATCGTGCAGGTCGCGACGAGCACGCCGTCGATCTCCGACGGGTCGAGCCCGGAGTCCTTGACCGCGCGGGCCCCGGCGTCGGACGCCATGTCGACGAGCGAGACGTCCTCGGCGGCGACGCGGCGGCTCTGGATGCCGACGCGCTCGCGGATCCACTGGTCGTTGGTGTCGATGCGCTGCGCGAGCTCGTCGTTGGTGACGACGCGCTCGGGCGAGTGGCTGCCCAGCCCCAGCAGGCGGGCCCCGGCGGCGGGTTCGGCCAGACGCAGTACCGGTGTCATCGGTCGGCTCCGATCAGCTCGTGCGCCGCGTCGAGGTCCCCGGGGGTCTTGAGCGCGAGCGTGGTGGTGCCCTTCAGGGCCCGCTTCACGAGCCCGGTGAGCGCCCCCGCCGGCGGCAGCTCGGCCGTCGCGGTGACGCCGAGCTCGCGCAGCGCGTCCATGCAGGCGTCCCACCGTACGGGGCGGGTGACCTGGTCCACCAGGCGGCGCAGGGCGTCGGCGCCGTCGGTGACGACGGCCCCGTCGGCGTTGGACAGCAGGGGCCGGACCGGGTCGCTCGTCGACAGTCCCTCGGCGTGGGTGCGCAGGGCGTCCTGGGCGGTCGCCATGAAGCGCGTGTGGAACGCGCCGGCCACCGGCAGCGGCATCACCCGCGCCCGCTCCGGGGGGTTCTCGGCGAGCGCGGCGAGCGCGTCGACGGGCCCGGCGGCCACGACCTGGCCGCCGCCGTTGCGGTTGGCCGGGTCCAGTCCCAGCTCCTCGAGGCGCGCGAGCACGGCGTCGGGGTCCCCGCCCAGGACCGCACTCATGCCCGTGGGCTCCAGCGCGCAGGCCGCGGCCATCTCCCGGCCGCGCACGGCGGCCAGCGCCACGGCGGCGTCGGGGGTGATGACGCCCGCGACCGCCAGCGCGGCGAGCTCACCGACCGAGTGCCCGGCGACCGGGACGTCGAGGGGGAGGTCGAGGCGGGCGGCGGCCAGCAGCGCCGCGGCGACGACGAGCGGCTGCGTCACCGCCGTGTCCTTGATCTCCGCGGCCTCCGCGGTGGTGCCCAGGCGCACGAGGTCGAGCCCCGCGACGTCGGACCACGCCGCCAGCTGCTTCTCGGCGTCGGGGTCGGCGAGCCAGGGGGCGAGCATGCCGGGGGTCTGGGATCCCTGTCCGGGAGCGAGCAGCGCGATCACAGCTCGAACCCAACACGGCGCAGGGCCGTCGCGGGCATGCCGGGGGGCACGAATCCTCCCGCGCCCTTTTGTGGGACTCCTACCAAGCCACGCGTGCCGACCTCACCGGAGCACATCGCCGTCCTGCCGTTCGTTGTAGGGATTCCGCAGCTCATCGGCGTTCAACCTGGCCGTCACGAGCGCCGTGCGCAACACCTGGGCGTCGCGCGGTTCGGACGGGTGGCGGCCGGTGAGTTCGCTCACCCGGCGCAGCCGGTAGCGCACGGTGTTGGGGTGCACGAACAGCGCGCGGGCGCAGGACTCCAGCGCGCCGCCGCCGTCGAGGTAGGCGGTGAGGGTGTCGAGCAGCGCCCCGCCCGCGGCGTGCAGCGGGGCGAGCAGGGCGGTCAGCGCGCGGTGGGCGTCGGCGTCGCCGCAGAGCGCGCGCTCGGGGAGCAGGTCGTCGGCCGCGACGGGGCGGGGCGCGTCCGGGCGCCCCGGAGCGGCGCGCAGCCCGCCCAGCGCCTCGCGGGCGCTGGCCCGGGCGGCGGTCAGGTCGCCCACCACCGGCCCCAGGACGACGGGGCCGGGGCCGAAGCCGTCGACGATCCGCCCCAGCCCGCGCAGCGACCCCGCCGGCGTGCGCGCGGCGCCCCCCGACGGCTCCGACAGCAGCACGATCAGCCGCTGCCCCTGCACCCCGACGAGGACCGAGCGGCCCGAGCGGTGGGCGTGGCGGCGCACCTCGCCCAACGCCTCCTCCGGGACGTCGACGGGCGTGGAGCCGACGACGACCCGCAGCGCGGCGGCGGGGTCGAAGCCCAGCGCGGCGGCGCGGGAGACCATGGCGTCATCGGCTTCGCCGCGCACCACGGCGTCGACGACGAGTGCCTCCAGCCGCGCGTCCCACGCGCCGCGGGTCTCGGCCGCCCCCGCGTAGACCGTGGCCGCGGCGAACGCGATCTCCCGGCCGAAGCGCAGGATGGCCTCGACGAGCACCCGGTGCTCGTCGTCGTCGGCCGCGAGCGGGGGCAGGTGCTGCTCGAACACGTCAGTGGCCACGCGCACGAGCTCGACGGTCTGGCGCAGCGAGAGCCGGCGGGCCAGGTCGCGGGGGGCGATCCGGAAGGCCTCGGCCGTCAGGCGGATGGTCTCGCCGGGATGGGTCAGCCAGGCGGCGAAGTTGCTGACGCCGGTCTGGGTGACGAGCAGGACCCCGGCCCGCTGCTCGGCGGGCAGGCGCGCGAACCAGGGGAGGCGGTCCTCCATGGCACCCAGGCAGGCCGTGGCGAGGCCGCCCGCCGCGAGCTCCAGGCGGCGCACGGTGGACCTGCGGACCGGCACGTGGGGCATCATCGCAGGCACGCGCGCGAGCGCCGGGAATGGCGCGAGACCACCGGTAGTTGCAGAGTCAACAACCACGTGAGGAGGCCCTGATGTCCACCACCCTGACCCCGGCCGTCGACGTCCGGCGCGCCGGTGACCGGTACGCCACCCGGATCGACTGGCTCGACTCGAAGCACAGCTTCTCGTTCGGCCCGCACTACGACCCGGACAACACCCACTTCGGCGTGCTGATGGTGAGCAACGACGACGTCGTGCGCGCGGGGAGCGGTTTCGACACGCACCCGCACCGCGACATGGAGATCGTCACCTGGGTGCTCGACGGCTCGCTGGTGCACCAGGACTCGACCGGGCACTCCGGCCTCATCACGCCCGGGCTGGCGCAGCGGATGAGCGCCGGCACCGGGATCCTGCACTCCGAGAAGAACGACGCCGTCGGCGCGGCCACCGACGTCCACTTCGTGCAGATGTGGGTGGTGCCCGACGAGAGCGGCGTGGCGCCCGGCTACGAGCAGCTCGACATCTCCTCCGAGCTCGACGGGGGAGGGCTCGTGGTCGTGGCCTCGGGCATGGGGAAGCACGCCTCGGACCGGGCCATCTCGATCAGCCAGCGGCACGCGGCGCTCTACGCGGCCCGCCCGGCGGCGGGCGCGGTCGTGTCCCTCCCGACGTCCCCGCTGGCGCACCTGTTCGTGGCGCGCGGCGCGGTGGACCTGGAGGGGGTCGGGGTCCTGCAGGCGGGCGACTCGGCGCGGGTCACGGCGTCGGACGGCCGCACGCTGGCGGCCGGCCCCGACGGCGCCGAGGTGCTCGTGTGGGAGATGCACGCGACCCTCGGCTGAGCGGCCCCGGAGGGCGGCTCGACAGGGGTGTCACGCCGGACGGAGCCCACCGTCCGGCGTGACCACGTGCGGGGTGCTCAGCCGAGCGGCTCGACCTTGGTGGCCTGCGGCCCCTTCTGGCCCTGCTCGATGTCGAACGACACGCGCTGGCCCTCGTCGAGGCTCTTGTAGCCGTTGGTCTGGATTGCCGAGTAGTGCACGAACACGTCCGCGCCACCACCGTCAGGAGCGAGGAAGCCGTAGCCCTTCTCGCTGTTGAACCACTTGACGGTGCCCTCTGCCATTCTTGCTCTCCTCGTACCTTCAGCCAGGGCCCACGCCCCGGCAACGTCCGCCCGGAGACCTGGAGTACGCGGCCCGGTCGGGACGCCGTCCGCGATCACGAGGTCGGCGTCGCGCGGAGCGTATCGCGAGAATCGCCGTCTGCCGAGACCCAAATGACCTGTGTGTTTGTGGTTCCGGGGCGCCGAGGTGGTAAAGAGCCGCGCACGGGGCCGCCGCCGGTGCGCCGGAGGCGGCCCCGCGCCCGTCAGGCGACGCCGCTGTCGCTCGTCTGCGGCCCCGCGGCCCGGGGGTCGTCGATCCGGTACTTCGCCGCCGCCTCGGCCGCCGCGGACGTGTCGAGGGCGCCCTCGGCGCCCAGCGACTGCAGCGCCGCGACCACGATGGACTCCGCGTCGACGTTGAAGTGGCGCCGCACCGCGGGCCGGGTGTCGGACAGGCCGAACCCGTCGGTGCCCAGCGTCGTGAAGCGCGCCGGGACCCACTGGCGGATCAGGTCGGGCACGGCCCGCATCCAGTCCGACACCGCGACGACCGGGGCGTCCCCGGCCAGCGCCTCGGCGACGAAGGCCGTGCGGCGCTCGCCGTCGGGGTGGAGCAGGTTGTGCTGCTCGGTCTCGACGCCGTCGCGGCGCAGCTCGCCCCACGACGTCACCGAGAACACCTCGGCCCCGACGCCCCACTGCTCGGCGAGCATGTCGCGCGCCTGCAGCGCCCACGGCACCGCGACGCCCGACGCGAGCAGCCGGACCTGCGGCCCGTCCTCGCGCGCGGTCGTGGCGATCCGGTGGATGCCGCGCAGCAGGCCGTCGACGTCCACGTCCGCGGGCTCGGCCGGCTGCACGTAGGGCTCGTTGTAGACCGTCATGTAGTAGATGACGTTCTCGCCCTCGAGGGTGTCGCCGCCCTCGCCGTACATCCGCCGCAGGCCGTCCTTGACGATGTGCGCGACCTCGTAGGAGAACGCCGGGTCGTAGGCCAGCACGGCCGGGTTGGTGGCCGCGAGCAGCAGCGAGTGGCCGTCGTTGTGCTGCAGGCCCTCGCCGGTGAGCGTGGTGCGCCCGGCGGTGGCGCCGATCAGGAACCCGCGGGCCATCTGGTCGGCGGCGGCCCAGATCGAGTCGCCGGTGCGCTGGAAGCCGAACATCGAGTAGAAGACGTACACCGGGATCATCGGCTGCCCGTGCGTGGCGTACGAGGTGCCGACGGCGGTGAACGAGCCCACCGACCCCGCCTCGTTGATGCCCTCGTGCAGCAGCTGGCCCTGCTCGGACTCGCGGTAGGCGAGCATGAGCTCGGCGTCGACCGAGGTGTACTGCTGCCCGTTCGGGTTGTAGATCTTCTGCGTCGGGAACATGGAGTCCATCCCGAACGTGCGCGCCTCGTCGGGGATGATCGGCACGAACCGGTTGCCGACGTCCTTGTCCTTGATGAGCTCGCGCAGCAGCCGGACGAACGCCATCGTCGTGGCGACCTCCTGCTTGCCCGACCCCTTGCGCACGAAGTCGTAGACCTTGTCGCCGGGCAGCACGAGCGGCTTGGCCGTGACGCGGCGGCTGGGCAGCGGTCCGCCCAGGTTGCGACGGCGCTCCCGCATGTACTGCAGGGCGTCGTCGTCCTCGCCGGGGTGGTAGTACGGCGGCAGGTACGGGTCGGCCTCGAGCTGCGCGTCGGTGATCGGGATGCGCTGGGAGTCGCGGAACTCCTTGAGGTCGGCCAGGGACAGCTTCTTCATCTGGTGCGTGGCGTTGCGGCCGGCGAAGTGCGAGCCCAGGCCGTAGCCCTTGATCGTCTTGGCCAGGATGACGGTGGGCTGGCCGTGGTGCTCCAGCGCCGCCGCGTAGGCCGCGTGCACCTTGCGGTAGTCGTGCCCGCCGCGCTTGAGGTTCCAGACCTGCGCGTCGGTCATCGGCTCGACCAGCGCCTTCGTGCGCGGGTCGCGCCCGAAGAAGTGGTCGCGGACGTAGGCGCCGTCGTTGGCCTTGTAGGTCTGGAAGTCGCCGTCGGGCGTGGTGTTCATGAGGTTGATCAGCGCGCCGTCGCGGTCGGCGTGCAGCAGGGCGTCCCACTCCCGGCCCCACACGACCTTGATGACGTTCCAGCCGGCGCCCCGGAAGAACGCCTCCAGCTCCTGGATGATCTTGCCGTTGCCGCGGACCGGGCCGTCGAGGCGCTGCAGGTTGCAGTTGACGACGAACGTGAGGTTGTCGAGCCCCTCGGTGGCCGCGATCTGCAGCTGGCCGCGCGACTCGGGCTCGTCCATCTCGCCGTCGCCGAGGAAGGCCCACACGTGCTGGTCCTCGGTGTTGGTGAAGCCGCGATCGCCCAGGTAGCGGTTGTAGCGCGCCTGCATGATCGCGTTCATCGGGCCCAGGCCCATCGAGACCGTGGGGAACTCCCAGAAGTCCGGCATCAGCCGCGGGTGCGGGTAGGAGGGCAGCCCGTGGCCGGGGCCGCCGTGGCTGAGCTCCTGGCGGAAGCCGTCGAGGCGGTCCTCGGTGAGGCGGCCCTCGAGGTAGGCGCGGGCGTAGACGCCGGGGGAGGCGTGGCCCTGGATGTAGATCTGGTCGCCCCCGCCCGGGTGGTCCTTGCCGCGGAAGAAGTGGTTGAACCCGACCTCGTAGAGGGTCGCCGAGGAGGCGTAGGAGGAGATGTGGCCGCCGACGCCGATCCCGGGACGCTGTGCCCGGTGCACCGTCATCGCGGCGTTCCAGCGGATCCAGCGGCGGAACGTGCGCTCCGCCTCCTCGTCACCGGGGAACCACGGCTCGCGGTCGGTGGGGATGGTGTTGACGTAGTCGGTGCTGGTCAGCGAGGGGACACCGACGTGGCGCTCCCGGGCGCGCTGCAGCATCCGCAGCATCAGGTAGCGGGCGCGCTGCTGCCCGGCCGCGTCGAGGACCGCGTCGAACGAGTCGATCCACTCCGCGGTCTCCTCCGGGTCGATGTCGGGCAGGTGGGCGGCGAGCCCGTCGCGGATGATGTTGACGCGCGGTGCTCCGCCGGTGGTCTGGCCGGTCAAGGGATCTCCCTGCATGGCGTAGCTCGTGGGGTCTCGGACTCGGTGTCCGTCGGGGTCATCCCCTATCGTGCCCTCCGACGTAGGATCCCGTAACGCGTGGTTGCGCGTCATCGGGTCACGTGTTCGGATTTGAGATCCGGACCGACAGCAGGAGAGTGGGGTACACAGGCGTGGTCGCCGCGGAAGATGCCGGACGGCAGTCCGACATCGCGGGCAAGCTCGGCGTGGAGCCGGGCATGGTCGTCCAGGAACTCGGGTGGGACACCGACGTCGACGAGGCGGTGCGCGACGCCGTCGAGGAGAGAGCGGGCGACGACCTGCTCGACGAGGACGCCGTCGACGTCGTCGATCTCGTGCTGATGTGGTGGCGGGAGGGCGACGGCGACCTCGTCGACGCGCTCGTCGACGCGGGCGGGCCCCTCGCCGAGAGCGGCGTGATCTGGGTGCTCACCCCCAAGACCGGCCGCCCCGGGCACGTCGAGCCCAGCGAGATCGCCGAGGCCGCACCGACGGCCGGGCTCTCCCAGACCTCCAACGTCAGCGTGGGCGACAAGTGGGCCGGGGCCCGCCTGGTCGCCCCGAAGGCGGCCAAGTCCCGCCGCTGAACAGTAGGCTCCTGTTGCCCGAGCAACCGGCAATTCTGGAGAGGCACGTACACATGGCGCCCGAGGTGGGAACCGAAGCCCCCGACTTCACCCTGAAGAACCAGAACAACGAAGAGGTGACCCTCTCGTCGTTCCGCGGCGAGAAGAACGTGCTGGTCGTGTTCTACCCGTTCGCGTTCTCCGGCACGTGCACCGGCGAGCTGTGCGCGATCCGCGACGACCTCCCCACGTTCCAGAACGACGACGTGCAGGTGCTGGGCGTCTCCGTCGACCCCACCTTCTCGCTGAAGGCCTGGGCCGACGCGCAGGGCTACGAGTTCCCCCTGCTCTCCGACTTCTGGCCGCACGGCCGGACCGCGCAGACCTACGGCGTGTTCCACGACAAGGCCGGCATGGCCGTCCGCGGCACGTTCCTCGTCGACAAGACCGGCGTGGTGCGCTTCGCCGAGGTCAACGGGCCCGGCGAGGCCCGCGACCAGGACGTCTGGAAGAAGGCCCTCGCGGCCGTGTGACACCCGCGCCGGGGCCCGAGGGTCCCGGCCCGGCGGGCGCGTAGCTCAGCGGAAGAGCTCTCGGCTTACACCCGAGCGGTCGCAGGTTCGAACCCTGCCGCGCCCACCCTCCTGACCCGCTCTCATCCAGCTCACCGGTCAGCTCGCGAACCGTCATGGGGTCGAACGTGGTGCGAACCGCTGTCACGGTCGCCCATCGCCGGGTCCGGACGGCGCACCGGGCGCCGGCGCGGTAGCGGCGCTGCGGCCGCTGTTCGTCGATGTGCCTCTCGAGGGGGAGTGGTCGTCATCTCACGGCGTATCCGGCGTCGATCGGCATGGCGATACCGGTGACGTAGCGGCATTCCTCGGAGGCGAGGAACAGCACGGCGTTGCTGACGTCGTCCGACTCGACCCAGGGTGTCGGGAGTGCGTTCAGCGTCCGGAAGACGGGCAGGACGTCGGCCTCCGTCGGGTCGTCGAGGTCGGGCCGGAACAGCCGGTAGCTGACCGCGTTCCGCACCATCGGCGTGGCGACGGTGGTGGGGTTGACGGTGTTGACACGGATGGAGTGCTCGGCCAGTTCCAGGGCCAGGGTCCGCATCAGGCCCGTGAGACCGGCTTTCGTGGCGCCGTAGGCGGCCATGTTCGGCACGGACCTCAGCCCGATCGACGAGCTCGCGATGACGATCGCGCCGCCGCCCCGCGCGATGAGGTGCGGGATCGCCGGGCGCACGGTGTGGAACGTTCCGCTGAGGTTGGTGTCGACGACCGCCGCCCAGTTGGCGGGTGTCGTCTGCGCGACGGGACCGGGGATGCCGGAGATGCCGGCGTTCGCCACGACGACGTCCAGTCCGCCGAGCTCGTCGACGCCGCGGTCGACGAGGTCGGCGACGGCGTCGGCGTCCCGGACGTCGGCCACGCCGACGACGATCCGCCGACCGAGTTCCTCGACCAGGCGCACGGTCTCGGCGAGGTCCTCCGGTGTCGCCACCGGCGTCCCCTGCCCGGGGACAGGTCCGGCGACGTCGAACGCGATGATCTCGGCGCCCTCCGCCGCCAGCCGGACGCAGTGGTTGCGGCCCTGGCCCCGAGCCGCCCCGGAGACCAGGGCGATCTTGCCGGTGAAGCGGTTCGTCATGGTGCTTCCCCGCCCGGGACGAGGTCGCGGTCCTTCCAGCCGTCGAGGAGCTTGTCCTGGCCGTCGGTGCCGGGGGTGCCGTAGACGAAGTAGGTCTCGGCGGGCAGGGTGGCGCCGCCGATGGCCAGGCCGGTGTCGAAGTCGGCGAGGTCCCAGGTGACGGTGTCGTGGTCGGGTTCGAACTGGAGGATGCCGGAGTTGCCGAACAGTTCGATGCGGTTGCCGCCGGGTTCGAAGACGTAGAGGAACGCGCCTTGGGTGATGCCGTGGACGTCGGGGCCGGCTTCGATCTGGATGCCGTACTCGCGGCAGAGTTCGGCGGCGTCGGTGTTGTGCTGGGGGACGCCGTACCAGAAGGCGAGGTGGTGCAGGCGGCCCCGGGTGCCGGTCTGGTCGCGCATGACGGCCATCTCGTGGCCGAGGTTGTTGACGCTGAGCCAGGCGCCGATCTCGGTGCCGCCGTCGGCGGCGTCGATGACGCGTTCGCGGGTCTGGAACCCGAGGGTGTGTTCGAAGAGTTCCTTCTGGGTGGTGACGTCGGAGGCCATGAGGTTGACGTGGTCCAGGCGTCGCGGGGGGAGGCCGTGGAGGGGGCGCTTGGAGCGGCGGGTGAGGATCCGGGACTGCAGTGCGGGTGGGGCGGTGTACTTCTCGATGTCCCAGACGAGTTCCATGGGGTGTCCGTCGGGGGAGGTGAAGCCGAAGGTGCGGCCGACGCCGATGTCGCCGGTGGTCCAGCCGGTGCCGAGGCCGGCTTGGTCGAGGGCGGTGGCGCGGCGTTGGAGGGCGTCGGGGGAGGTGGTGCGCCAGCCGATGTTGCCCAGGCCGGGTCGGTCGTGGGCGGTGAGTTTGAGGCTGTGGTGGTAGGGGTCTTCGTAGCAGCGCAGGTAGATCGAGTCCTGGTGGCGGGCGGTCTCGCGCATGCCGAGGAGCCGGGTGAAGAACCAGAGGCTGCCCTCGAGGTCGGGGGTGTGGAGTTCGGCGTGGGCCATGTGCGCCAGCTCGAAGCGGGGGGTCGTGGTCAACGGATCACCTCTCGTGTGCGGTGGGTGGCACTTCGCGCTGACTCAGCGGAAGAGCCCGATGAACTCCGTGCCGTCGGGCAGTCCGTCGCTCGCGACGCCCCGGGCGATGAGGTCGGCGCTGTCGAGACCGAGCCCGTCGAGCACCGCGCGGGTGTCCGAGCCCGGGCGTCCTGCAGGTCGGGTCGCCCGTGCGGGCGTGTGGCTCAGGCGGGCCGACGGACCCGCCATGCGCACCCGGCCCTCGCCCGGGTGCTCGCGTTCGATCGCCAGGCCGCGGGCCCTGGTCACGGGGTCGGTCATGAGGTCGGACTGGTCGACCAGGACGTGCGCGGCGACACCCGCCGCGACGAGTCGATCGACCCACTCCTGGGCCGGGGCCGATGCGAACGTCGTCGCGAGCTGCTCCTCGTCGAGACCGGCGAGGTCCGGTAGGGCGTCCAGACCGCGCGGTGCGCACAGGTAGAACCAGTCGTCGGAGCCGGCGTAGAGCCGGTCGAACGGGCCCCACCCCCTCGCCCGGGGCCCGGCGGGCTCGTCCCACTCCCGGCCCGGGAACGCGACCATGAACGGGAGCTGCAGGAACGTCGCGCTGTGGGTCAGTGAGGACTGGACGTGCTGACCCTCGCCCCCGCGCATCCGGTGGTACAGCGCGAGGAGCGCGCCGAACGCGGCGAGGTTCCCCGACCCGTAGTCGTTGAGCGGGTAGGGCGACATGACGGGTTCGCCGTCTCCGCCCACCCGGACCTGTATCCCGGTCGGACCCTGTCCGAGCTGTTCACGGCCCCGCCACCCGCCGCGGTAGCCCTCGTGCCCGAAGGCGCTGATCGACACGTACACGACGTCGGGGTTGTACGTGCGCACCGACTGCTCGCCGATGCCCATGCGGTCGGCGACCCCGCGAGTGAAGTTCTGCACGACGATGTCGGCATCGGCGCTGAGGGTGCGGAAGACGTCCATCCCCTCGGCGGTCTTGAGGTCCAGCATGACCGAGCTCTTGCCGCTGTTGGTGTAGAGGTGCATGGCCAGTTGGCGGTCCAGGAGGCTGTGGACCTTGACGACCTCCGCGCCGTACTCGGCCAGGATCCGGCCGACCGTCGGTCCGGCCAGCACCTGGGCCATGTCCAGGACGCGAACGCCGGCGAGGGCCTGTGCCGGGTCGTCACCGGGAGTCGCCGGCGGGTCTGCCGGGGTGGGCTCCGGCCGGGCGAGTTCCCCGAGGATCTCGGCACGGTCCGCGTCCAGGGGCCGGCGGGGGAACGCCACGCTCCACGGCGTCCTCGACATGCGGACGGGGAAGCCGGCCTGCGCGGTCGTGCCGTACTCGTGATCGTCGAGGTCGATGACCGCGCCGGAGTCCCGGGCGTGGCTGTCGGTGGTCAGCCACTCCTCGGCGGTCTGGCACAGCGCGGCCGAAGCACCGCTCTCGTCGTTGATCGCGATCTCCCACTCCCGTGCGGGACGGGTCGCGAGCAGGCGGGCGTAGCGCTCGCGGGCTCGAACCTGCAGGTCGGGGTCGGTCAGCATGCGGTCCGCGTCGCCCATGCCGTCGTCGATGTGCTCCTGGGGCAGGAAGGTGTCGGCGAACCACCGCAGGTGCTGGTCCTGGAACAGGCACAGCTCGAGCCACTTCCCGTCGGCGCAGCGGTAGTGACCCAGCTGGGGGGACTCGAGGGTGACCTTCGGTGCCGTGGTCGGCGGGCGGGGCCGCTCGGTCTGCATGACGTTGGCGCCGATGAGCTCGAAGGCGGCGTCGAACAGCGGTACCTCGATGCGCTGGCCGCGACCCGACCGTTCGCGGGCGACGAGCGCGGCGGCGATCGAGTGGGCCGCGACGAACGCCCCGTACGCCGACGCCAGCGGCAGCGCACTGAAGATCGGCTCGCCGTCGCGGTGGCCGACGTAGTCCATCGGGCGGCAGCCGGGGAAGAGGTAGAGGCCCGCCGCCGACTCCACCACCCCTTCCCATCCGGGCAGGCCGGCGCGGGGGTCGTCGGCGGAGAAGCCGGGGATCGAGCAGTAGAGCAGGCGGGGGTGGGCGGTGGTCATCGCCTCCGCTCCGAGGCCCAGCCGGTCCATGACGCCGGGCCGGAAGCTCTCCAGGACGACGTCGGCGCGTGCGACCAGCTGCTGCGCGACGTCGAGGTCCCCGTCGGATCTGAGGTCCAGCACGATGCTGCGCTTGCCGCGCTGGAGCACGGCGTCGGCGGGGTGGGCCCACCGCGGCCCGCCGGGCGGGTCGACGCGGACGACGTCGGCGCCGGCGTCGGCCAGCCACGCCGCGACGAGCGGGGCGGCGAGCCACTGTCCGAGGTCGACCACGCGCAGGCCGTCGAGCGGCCGGGTCACGTCTGCCCCTCGAGCGGTCGGGGACCCTGCGTGGCACCGTTCGGGTCGCCGGACAGGTGGGTGCGCAGGAAGGCCCGCGTCCTCTCCGTGGCGTCCGTCGCGGCGTCGGGGTCCAGGGTGCTCGGTGCCCCGGGACCGAAGGTCGTGTCGACGTCGAAGGCGTGCCCGGCGGTGGGGTACCGGACGAGCTCGGTGAACCCCGGCGCCTCCCGGAGCGACACCTCGAACTCGTCGAGCTCCCCCTCGGCCAGCAGGACGTCGCGGTCGCCGTAGAGACCGAGCCACGGGGTCCGCAGTCGCGGCACCCGGTCGGCCAGCGCCGGCGCCCCGTCGTTGCCGGGGTAGCCGTCGTTCTGGATCCCGTTGCCGTAGAACGTGACCGCGGCGCCGAGGCGGTGCTCCGTGGCCGTCAGGAAGGCTGCCCGGCCGCCGTAGGAGAACCCGAGGATCCCGGTCCGTCCTGGTTCCACACCGGAGCCGCGGAGGAAGCCCAGGACCGCGGTGACGTCACCGCGGACCTCCTCGTCGCCGGGGAGGAACGCCGCGAAGGCGGCGAGGTCCCCGCCGAACCGCTCGAAGGGGTCGACCGCCTGCTCCCCGCGGTGGTGCAGGAGCAGCGGCGCGATCACCAGGTGGCCGTCGGCGGCGAGCCGTTCCAGCCAGTCGGCGATCTGGGGGGAGTAGCCGGGCGCCTGGTGCAGGACGACCACGCCCGTTCCCGCTGGCCCGAGGGGTCGTGCCATCTTGCAGGGGACGCCGTCGACGGTCAGGTCCTCGATCGTGATCGGCCGGCCGGTCACAGTGAGCTCACGACCGGGAGGTCGATGCCGTCGAGCTGCTGCTTGCGCCACGCCTGGTGCTCGGCGTCGCGCTCGCGGAACTCGGGGATCACCTCGGTCGCCCAGATCTCCAGCGACTCCATGAGGTGCTCGTGCCTGGTCCAGCCGAACTGCTGGTTGAGCAGCAGCCCGTCGGCGTGGGTCGCCTCGATCTGGCGGGTGAACTCCCGAGCACGCTCGGGTCCGCACATCATCGTCCCCGGCAGGTCGGCGAAGTGGCGGCCCAGGTCGAGCAGGAACTGCGGCAGCCCGGACTCCGGACGGATGTCACTCCGACCCGCCTTGAAGTCCTGGAACGAGTCGTAGAGGTGGTGGGTCGGGTCACCGATGCGGGCCATCGCGCCACCGGTGAGTCCGTAGCCGTAGTACTCCACGCCCTCGCGGGCGCGCTCCTCGGCGAGCTCGTCGGTCGGCGCCACCAGGCCCATCGTGAAGGTGAACACCGCGGGGTTGATCCCCTTGCCCATCGGGTTGACGGAGCCCGACCGCAGGGTGTCCCAGTAGGCCTGCACCTCGGCGGCGACGGTGTCCGGGCCCGCCAGCGTCAGCATCAGCTGCCCCAGCCCGCGCGCCGCGACCCCGGGCGCCATGTTCGGCAGCGCGGTCGACGTCCACAGCGGCGGGTGGGGCCTCTGGTACGACTTCGGCACGACGTTCCCCGCCGGGAACCGGAACCACTCGTTGTCCACGCCCGGCCACACGCCGGTCGAACCGAGGACGTCGATCGAGACCTGAGCGGACGCGTCGGAACGCTCCCGCTTGCGCGGCAGGTCGTCCTTGAGCCAGTGCGCGATCTCCGGCGTCGTCCCCGGACCGAACCCGAACTCGACCCGGCCGCCGGAGAGCTGGTCGAGGGTGGCGATGCGCTCGGCCGTGCGGATCGGGTCGTTGTGCGAGGTGTGCACGATCCCGGTGGCGATCCGGATCCGGCTCGTGGACTCGGCGAGCGCGCCGAGGATCACCTCGGTGGCCGAGTTGTGCGCGTACTCGGGCATGAAGTGGTGCTCGCCGAGGAACGCGTAGTCGAAGCCGAGGCTGTCCGCGAAGCGGATCTGCTCGAGCATCTCGGTCAGGACCTTGCGCTCCTGGCCGGGCTCCCAATCGTCCTGGCCCGGCGCCTTGGGCACCATCGGGTTGTAGAAGACACCGAACTTCACTGGGGACCTCCTCGTCCGGGCTGCCGCTGGCGGCGGCCTCGTACGGAGGAGGATGACGCAGGATTTGACCGCCAGTCAAGAAATTTCTTGACTGGCGGTCAAATTCGTCGAGGGGTGCTCAACCCGTGCGTGCGTCGGTCCGGAGGGTGCTGAAGACGGCTTCGAGCTGGCCGATGAGGAGGGCGGCGACGGTCTCCGGGTCGGCTTGCGGAGCCGTCTTCCGGGTGCGGATCGCGAGGTCCACGCAGTGGCTGGCCCAGCTGTGCAGGGCCGCGTCGAGCAGCGGGTCCTGCGGGTGCGCGCCGAACGCCTGCTGCACGCGCCCCGCGGTGAAGTCCATCATCGTGGCCCCGGAGTCGTCCTCCACGTCCTCCCACCCCTGGCTGACGATCGTGGCCATGGCCTGCGGGTGCGCCGCCATGAACTCGAGGAAGATCTCCACCTCACGGCGCAGCCACACCGCAGGGTCCTGCGCGAGGGACAGGTCGTTCGTCTCGAACACTCGGCGGAGCCCGTCGAGCAGGTCGTGGACGACGCCGCGGAAGAGAGCGTCCTTGTCCGTGAAGTAGTAGAAGATCAAGCTGCGGGCCATCTTCGCCCTCTCGGCGATCATGGCGACGGTGATGTCCGCGTAGGGCAGCTCCTCCATCAGCTCGAGCCCCGCTTCGATCAGCCGCCGACGCTTGTCACCCGCCTTCGAGCCCGTCCCCGCCCTCGTCATGGGCTCAGGCTAGTGCGTTCCGGGCCACGTTCCGGCCGGTCGCCGCCGCCGGCTGCCCGCAGCGTTCCTCCGGATCGGCGGAGGTGATCCCGCCGCGAAGCCCTCCAGGCGAACCGCTTCCGGTGGCAGGCGCGGCCCCCGCCGGGCCCGGCACACCCCACCGATGGGTGCCGACCATGATGGTTGCGGGCGGCGGTGCGGGAGGGGCGTGCAGTGATGTCGGGGGAAGAGGGCTTCGACCGTCGGATCGAGCCGTTCCGGACGGAGCTGCTCGCGTACTGCTACCGGATGCTCGGGTCGGTCCACGACGCGGAGGACCTCGTTCAGGAGACGTACCTGCGGGCGTGGCGCGCTCGGGAGCAGTACGACGAGATGCGCAGTTCGGTGCGGACCTGGCTGTACCGGATCGCGACGAACGCCTGCCTGACCGCGCTGAAGTCCCGCGGCGGCAGGCCGCTGCCGTCGGGCCTGGTGGCCGCGTCGGATCCGCTCGCGCCGCTCGCCCCGGGGGAGCACGCCTGGCTCCAGCCCCTGCCGGACTCGCTGCTGCAGGCGGGTGACCCGGCCGTGACCGTGATCGAACGCAGCAGCCTGCGGCTGGCGTTCGCCTCCGCCCTGCAGCACCTGTCGGCGCGGCAGCGCGGCGCGCTGATCCTGCGTGACGTGCTCGGCTTCTCGGCGTCGGAGACGGCGGAGATCCTCGACACCACCGGCGCGTCGGTGAACAGCTCCCTGCAGCGGGCACGAGCCCGTCTGAAGGAGACCGGGCTCCGGCAGGAACTGGTCGACGAGCCGTCCGCGGCCGAGCAGCGCGCCTGGGTCGAGCGCTACATGAACGCGTTCGAGGTCGCCGACGTCGAGGCCCTCAAACGGCTGATCACCGAGGACGTCCTCATGGAGATGCCGCCGATGCTCAACTGGTTCATCGGACGCGCGAACTACGCCCTGTTCATGGGCTGGGTGTTCGACGCCGCCGGCAAGGACTGGCGCCTCGAGGAGACCACCGCCAACGGCGGCCAGCCCGGATTCGCCGCCTACCGGCGCGTCGGCGACGGGTACCAGCTGCACACGCTGCAGATCTTCACCGTCACCGCCGAGGGCATCAGTCGGAACTCGGTGTTCCAGGACCCCGAGATCTTCGCGGCCTTCGGCCTGCCCGCCGAAATCTCCTGACGACGGTGCGATGAGTTCGGCCCGCGCCGTCGGTATGTATCGGCGAGCTCACCGGAACACCCCGGGCGAGCCGATCACGAGGGAGCACCCCATGTCGAACACCCGTGTCGAGGACGAGTCCGCGATCCAGGCCGTGCTGGCCGAATCGTACGGGGCGTGGGAGGCCGGCGACGCCGACGGCATGGTCGCCGACTACACCACGGACGCGACCGCCATCATGACCGGCTCTCTCCGCGACGGCCGCGAGACGATCCGCCAGAGCATGGCCCAGGGCTTCGCGGGTCCCCTCAAGGGCAGCTCCACCCACAACGAGCAGCTCAGCATCCGCTTCCTCGGCCAGGACGCCGCGATCGTCATCAGCCGATCCGCCATCCTCTTCCCCGGCGAGACCGGGATCACCGACGACCAGCGCAAGGTCAACGCCACCTGGGTCTTCGAGAAGCGCGACGCCCACTGGCTGATCGCCGCCTACCACAACAGCCCCGTCCTGACCCCCGAGCAGTAGTCCCGTCCAGCGGCCGCCGGCCCGTCCTGTCGCGGAAGAACAGCGACGAACAGCCTGGCGGCCGCTGTACGGCGAGCCAGGTCAGGCGCCCACCGGGGCCGGAAACCCGCTCGGGGGGCCGGTCGGCACCTCGCCCCGGTGGAGTCGTCGAGCGGTGCGGCGCCGGCTCCATGAGCATGCGCGGCCCGGTGCGCAAGGCGGCGCTCCTCGTCCACGTCTCGTGCTCCGTGGGCTGGATCGGCGCGGTCGCGGCCTTCCTCGTCCTCGCCGTCGCCGGGGTGGGCGCGTCCGACGAGGTCGTCGTGCGGAGCTCCTACGTGGGGATGGACCTGGTCGCGCGGTTCGCCGTCGTGCCGCTCGCGCTGGCCTCGCTGCTCACCGGTCTGGTGCAGGCGCTGGGCACGGAGTGGGGGCTGATCAGGCACTACTGGGTCGTGGTCAAGCTCGCCGTCACCGTGGTCGCCGTGGCCGTCCTGCTGCTGCAGATGGAGTCGATCGGCTACCTCGCCGACGTGTCGGCGCGCTCGGCAGGGGCGGAGGGGCTCCTCGGCGAGGCCCGGATGTCGCTGGTGGTGCACGCCGGAGGCGGGCTGGTCGTGCTGCTCGTCCCGCTGGCCCTCTCGATCTTCAAGCCCCGCGGTCCCACGGGGTTCGGGCGTGGGGCGGGCCGCCCGACGAACGGGCCGTCCCGCGGCCGCCGGGGCGAGGCCGGATGATCCTCGTCAGCGCAGGAAGCTGACGTGGATGTGGTCGTAGTGCCCGCCCACGGCGTCGAGGGGATCGTAGACGCCGCCGCCGGTGTAGCGGCGGCCCCAGCCGCCGGCGTCGACGTCGCCGGGCGCCCAGATCCGGCCCTGCCAGATCACGTAGGACACGCCGAGCGCCTCGGCGTTGGTGCGGAACCAACCGGCGACGCGCCACCCGTTCTCGACCTCGACGCCGGTCGCGAACCTCCCTCCCCGACCGGGGAACAGGTCGCAGCCCTTGCCCAGCGGGTGGTCGCTGGTGGCGTTGGCGGGCCGCTGCGCGAAGCATCCGGTGGACCGGACGAGGAGGCCGTTGCGCAGCCCTCCGAAGGCCGCCTCGGCCTGGGCCAGCGCGTACCGGGTCGTCGGCGTGACGCAGCCGGCGGTGGTGGGATCGTCCTCCGTGCACCCGCTCGCGGCGCCTTCCAGCGCGGCCACCGATCCTTCGGGCGCACATCCGTAGGTCGCTCCCCGCGACCCGGTGGCGGTGCCCACGGCGGCCAGGATGTCGGCGGCGGTCTGCTCCCACTTCGCGTAGGCCAGGGGGAACGCGGAGCGCTGAACGGTCTGCGCGGCCTGCCACAGCGGCATGTCCACCCAGCCGGGCACCGCCACGAGGCGCTGGTAGAACTGCGTCGACGCGTACCGGGGGTCGCGGACCTCCGCCGGACTGCCCCAGCCCTGCGACGGGCGCTGCTGGAACAGGCCGAGCGAGTCCCGGTCGCCGTAGTCGAGGTTCCTGAGCCCGGACTCCTGCAACGCGGTGCCCAGCGCCACCCACAGCCCGCGCTCCGGGACGCCGAGCTCACGGCCCGTCGCGACGATCACCGATGCGTTGGCCAGCTGCTCCTGCCCGACATCGGCACCACCCGCCGCCTCGATCGGCACCGCGGCGGAATCGGGCACGCACCCACCCGGGCGGCCTGCGGGAGTCATCAACGCCGTCATGGCGATGAACACGGCGACGCCCGCCAGGGCGAACACCGCGACGACGGCACCGAGGGCGACGATCCGGAGCCCCAGCCTCCGCATCGCCACGGTGGCGTGCTCGACGCCGTTCACGATGCGGTCGTTCCTCCGCAGTGAGCGACTGCCGTGCGCTGAGCCGGGAAGCGGGCTGCCATCGCTTCCAGGGTGACACGGTCGGTCGCCGCAGCGGAAGGGCGACCTGTGGTGTCCCGACGGCGGGCGGCGGCCGTCAACGGCGGCGCGCGACGACCGGACGGGCGCGGCGGCAGCCGTCCGATCGTCCGCATCCAGCGTGTTACTGTCGACAGAACTGCCCAACGGAGCAGTTCGCCGTGTCCGCCCTCGTCCTCGCGATCGTTCTTCTGCCGCCACTTCGCGTGCTCGTGGTCGCGGTGGAGCCCAGTGGAGGAGGAGCCGTGACCGCCGAGCCGGCAGCCGAGGAGATGGCCGACTCGGACGATCGCGCCGCACCGGGAGGCTCCCTCACCGTCGACGCCATCTTCGAGCTCCTGCGCAACGAGATCCTGCACGGGCAGTTGCCGGCGGGCGCCGTGGTGTCGCAGGTCAAGCTGGCGAAGCGCCTGGGGGTCAACCGGACGCAGCTGCGTGAGGCCTGCGCATGCCGCGACGCGAAGTGAGGCCTACCGCGCCTCGGGCCGGAGGTCGTGGGCCGACCTGGACCGCACCGCCGACGCCCTGATCGGGGCGGCGTTCGGATCGGCCGGCGAGCGGTGCATGGCCATCTCCGTCGCCGTGCCCGTCGGTGCGGAGACCGCGGACCGGCTCGTGGCGAAGCTCGCGGACAGGACGCGCGCCCTCCGCATCGGCGTCTCCTCCGACGACGACGCGGACCTCGGGCCGCTCGTCACCGCTGCAGCGAGACAGCGGGTCACCGACTCCATCGGACTCGGGGTGCAGGAAGGCGCCCGGCTGGTCGTCGACGGCCGCGACTTCACCCTGCCGGGCCACGAGGACGGCTTCTTCCTGGGGGGTTCGCTGTTCGACGACGTGACCCCCGACATGACGCTCTACCGCGAGGAGATCTTCGGGCCGGTGCTCATCGTGGTCCGCGCGGCCGACTACGAGGAAGCGCTCCGTCTGCCCAGCGAACACGAGTACGGCAACGGCGTCGCCATCTTCACCCGCGACGGCGACGCCGCCCGCGACTTCGCCGCCCGCGTGGACACCGGCATGGTCGGCATCAACGTCCCCATCCCGGTACCGATCGCCTACTACACGTTCGGAGGATGGAAGGCCTCCGGTTTCGGCGATCTCAACCAGCACGGCACCGATGCGTTCCGCTTCTACACGAAGACCAAGACCGTCACCTCTCGGTGGCCCAGCGGCATCAAGGACGGATCCTCGTTCGTCATCCCCACCATGTCCTGAGCCGCGCAGGCTCGGCGGGCGGCGGACGTCCGGGTCAGTGGGCGCTCAGGCCATCGCGGCGTCGGCCGGCTTGAGTCCGCTGCGGATGCCCTCGCGGAGCTCGGGGGCGTCCGGGTGGCCGTGCTTGCTGGTGGCGTGCAGGACCGCCGCGTCCAGCAGGTCGTCGATGTCGTCCCCGGCGATGGCGAGCGTGCAGCCGCTGTCGCTGGGCAGGTCCCGGCAGTCGATCATCATGCGGGCCATGGCGGGTTCCTCCTGGTCAGAGTCACGGTGGGAGACGATCCAAGCTACGCCGGGTCGCAACCGCCGGATGGCCCATGCGGCCCCGTCGCCGGCGGCAGAGGAGCTGCTCGCGAGCCTCCGCGCGCGGGGGACGGACCTCCGACGGGGGGCCGGGTCAGGCGCCGTAGAGCCAGTCCACGTGCCGGTAGTCCGTGGGTGACCGGTCGGTGAGCAGGGCGTTGCGGGTGGCGCGGAAGAGCCCGTCGCAGTGCCAGAGCTCGCCCCACCGGCGGGCCGTGCGCTGCACGAGGGCCGTCCGGGCGGTGCGGGCCTTCGCATAGGCGACGAGGGCGGCGTCCCAGTCCCCGGGGGTCCCGGCGAGGTGGCCGGCCAGGGTGTCGGCGTCCTCGATCGCCTGGCAGGCGCCCTGCGCGAGGTACTGGAGCATGGGGTGCGCGGCGTCGCCGGTGAGGACGAGCCGGTCCTGGACCCAGGTGTCGATCGGTTCGCGGTCGTGCATCCGCCACCACCGGTCCCGCCAGAGGTGGGGCAGGGCGGCGCGGACGGTCGCGCAGGTGCCGGCGAAGGCGGCATCGAGCTCGTCGGGGGTGCCCCACTCCGCCTCGCCGGCCTGGGCGCCGGGGGAGTGGAAGACCGCGACCTGGTTGAACACCTCGCCCCGGCGCAGGGGGTACTGGACGAGGTGGCAGCCGGGGCCGACGTGCACGACGACGTCGTCGAGGGCGAGGTCGCGGGTGTCGGGGAGGTCGGCGAGGGGCAGCACGCCCCGGTAGGCGGCGTAGCCCGAGCTGACCGGTTCGTCGTCGCTGAACCGGCGGCGCAGCCGCGAGTGGAGGCCGTCGGCGGCGACGACGATCCGGCCGGTGTCCCGGCGGGTCGTGCCCACGGCGGTGGCGTGCTCGGCGTCGGTCTCGACGTCGTCCACGGCGGCGCTGGTGACGAGGTCGACGCCGGCGTCGCGGCAGGCCCGGACGAGGATCGAGTGCAGGTCGCTGCGGTGGATCACGACGTAGGGGGCGCCGTAGCGGCGGGCCACGTCGGCGAGGTCGAGGTGGGTGAGCTCCCGGCCGTCGACCGCGTCGCGCAGGACGAGCCGGCGGGGGGTGACCCCGAGTCCGACGACGTCGTCGAGCAGACCCCACGAGCGCAGGATGCGGGTGGCGTTGGGCGCCATCTGCAGGCCCGCCCCGACCTCGCCGAACTCCGGGGCCTGCTCGAGGACCCGGACGGTGTGGCCCGCCCGGGCGAGTGCGAGAGCGTTGCCCAGGCCGCCGATGCCGCCGCCGACGATCACGACGTCCACATCCGGTGCGGTCATGTCCCTCCTCGATCGCGAACGTGGTCCCGGTGTCCAGGTCGGCGCCGGACGCCCCGATCCACGCGATCCATCGTGCCTAGAGCTGCCAGGTGCACGGGTCGGCGGGCTCGTACCGGCACACCGTGCCGGTGACCACGGCGCGGTCCAGGTGTGCTCCGAGCCCCGGGTGCACCGACGCGATGCGCCCGATCGCGTCGCGCAGTCGCGCGGTGACGGCCTTGCGGGCGCGCTCGGTGGTGCTGGTGCCGAGCGCCCGCCCGCGCCCGCCGAGCCCCGCGGCCCGGCCGAGCTCGGCGATCAGCGCGTCCCGCTGGACGTCGAGCTGCTGCGCACGTCCTGCATCGTGGTCGGCCCGGGCGTCGGCCAGGTCCTCGTCGAGCTCGGCGAGCCGGTGCCGGTAGGTCGCGCGAGCGGTGGCGTCGAGCAGGGTGCCGGAGTCCCGTTCCCGGTTGCCGGCGCCGGCCAGCTCCAGGACGTGCACGTCCCTCCCCGGCCGCGCCAGGAGCGCCGCCAGGTCGGCGAGGCCCTTGAGGTCGGGCAGGTGGGCGGTGACGTCGCGGTGGCGGACGCGCCACAGCTCCCCGTCGCGGCGCAGCTCGGCGTCGGCCACCGCCTGGGCGGGTGCCGTGTCGAGCCCGGCCAGCTCCCGCTCGGTCTCGGCGGCCCAGTCGTGCGCGCCGAGCCGCCGGTGCACCGTCAGAGCACGGGTCAGCAGCCGCCGGGCGTCGTCGGGCCGTCCGAGCGCACCGGCGAGGACGCCGGCCCAGTGCGCGTTGCTGCCCACGAAGCAGACCAGCGCCCCGTTCACGCCGCACGAGCCGGCCACGGGTTCCAGCTCGGTGAGCAGCTGCCGGCAGACCTGGGTGTCGCCCAGGCGGACCGCAGCCGTCGCCATGCCGCCGACGAACACCGACCAGAGGTAGGAGTGGTCGCTGCGCCACTCGTCGAGGGCGACGACCGTGTCGAGCGCGCGGCGGGCCGCCTCGATGTCACCGGGCTCTCCCGCCATCGCGAGCAGGCCCGCGGCGACCGCGTAGGCGTGCGACGGGACCCCCACCCACCAGCGGATCGCCTCCGCGGCGGTCGCGCGCAACCGGTCGGGATCCCGGCGGGCGCGCACCAGGCCCAGGAGCTGGGACATCCGGACGTTGCCGGTGTCGGGCTCGCCGATCCGCTCACCGAGGGTGCTCGCCTCCCCGATGAGCCGGTCGGCCTCGTCGAGGCGCCCGTCGATCAGTGCGAGCGCACCCCGCCGGGTGAGGGCCAGGTAGTCGTGGCGGGGCTGCCCGAACCCGTCGGTCACCGCCAGGTAGTCGGCGAGCGCCGCGCGGAACGCGGGGGAGCCCTCCTCCAGCAGCGCGTTGGCCAGCAGCAGCAGGCCCTCGGCGTGCCGCTCGGCGTCGCCGGTGCGCGCGGCGAGGTCGGCGATCTCCCGAGCCAGGCCGACCCGTTCAGCGGCCCGGCCCGGCGTCCAGAGCACGTCGTGGCGGGCGAGCAGACAGGCGGCCAGCGTGGCCGGGTCCCCGCGCCGGCGAGCGAGCTCGATGGCCCGTTCCGACAGCGGCCGGGCGCGCGCCCGGTGCGCAGGCACGGAGTGGTGCAGCTCGCGGGCCAGGCTGGCGGTGAGCTGAGCCTCCAGCGCGCTGCCGGTGCCGTCCAGTGCGGCGCGGGCGGTCTCCAGCATCGCCACCACCGCGTCGCGGGCCATCGCGAAGCGCGCGCCGAGCCGTTGCACGCCCAGCGCGACGGCGCCCAGTCGCTCGGGGTCGCCCAGCGCGGTGGCGCGCGCCCAGGCGTCGTCGAGCAGGGCCCTGGCGCCGCGCTCGCCGGACCGGGCGCGGGCCGCGGCCTCCTCGACGAGCAGGTCGACCGCCACCTCCCCGGCCACGCCGGCGTCGTCCAGCGCGCGGCGGGCCCGTGCGAGGTGCGCGGCCGCCTCCCCGTACGCCAACCGCGCGGAGTCCGCCAGCGCCGCCGCCCGCGCCCAGACGACCGCCCGTTCTCCGCCCTCCAGGGGGACCGCCGCGGCGCAGTGGCGGGCCAGCTCGGCCGCGACCACGGCGGCGCCGCGGCGGTGCCGGTGCTCCAGCGCGTCGGCGGTGCGGCGGTGCAGCTCCATCCGGGCCGCGACGTCGAGCCGGGCGGCGAGGGCTTCGCGGAACAGGTCGTGGGTGAGCCGCGGACGACCCCCGTGGGTGTCGCGAACCAGGACACCCTCCCGCACCCCCTCCTCGACGAACGACGCGACGGCGGCCGCCGGCATCCCGCACACCTCGGCCAGCACGTCGGGCAGCAGCGGACCCCCGCCCAGAGCGGCGGCCTCGATCAGGGCCCGACCACCGGGGGAGAGCCGGTCGACACGCCGGGCGAGGAGCTCGTGGGCGACCGGCGGGACCGCGTCCGGCGGCCGCGTCGGGTCGGCGAGCAGCTCGGCCAGCTGACGGGCGAGGAACGGGTGCCCGGAGGTGCGCCGGTGCACCTCGGCCGCCCAGCGCTGCGCACCTGCGTCGCCGATCACCCCCGTCACCAGCTCGGACACCTCCGCGGCCGACAAGCCGCTCAGCTGCACCGGGTCACCGCTGCGGACCAGCTCGGCCACGGCCCGCCCGGCGCCGGGCCCGAGTTCGTCGTGCCGGTAGGCGACGACGACGACCAGCGGCACCGGGCGGTAGACCCGCGTCACGAACTGCAGCAGTGCCAGGGTCGACTCGTCGGCCCACTGCAGGTCGTCGAGGACCAGCAGCACCGGCGCGTGCCGGGCGAGCCGCTCCAGGAACCGGGCCACGGCGTCGAACAGCCGCAGCCGGGCGTCGTCGGCACTGCCGGCCGGATCGGTGACGGCTCCGCCGGCCGCCAGCTCCGGCAGCAGCCGAGCCAGTTCGGCGGCATCGGGGTGGGCCAGGGCGCTCACCGCGGCCGGGTCGAGGCCGGTGGTCAGGCCCCGCAGCGCCGTGGTCCACGGCCACAGCGCGGGAAGCCGGTCCGCGTCGGCGCAGGTGCCCCATCCGACGCGCAGCCCGGAGCGGCCCGCCACCTCGGTGAGCAGCGTCGTCTTCCCCATGCCGGCCTCGCCGCCGACCAGTACGAGCCGGGCACACCCGCCCTCCGCCTCCTCCACGGCGGCGAGGAGCCGGGACAACGCGCGGGCGCGCCCGACGAAGGCCATGGCGCGGATTGTGCCCGTTCGCGCCCCGGCGTGGCGTCCACCTGGCGGAACCGCGTGACGGGATCTGGCGGCCGCGGGGCCCGTCTGGCGCAGGAGGGGCGTCGGCACCACCACGAGACCCCGAGGAGCACGCCGTGACCGTCACCTTCGATCCCACCTCGTACAAGAACACCACCCGCGCCCAGTGGCAGGACGCCGCCGACGCGTGGCACGCCTGGGGCCCGACGCTGGAGGAGTGGCTGGGGGAGGCGACCGAGCTGATGCTGGACACGGCGGGCGTCGGCACCGGCAGCCGCGTCCTCGACGTCGCCGCCGGTGCGGGCGGGCAGACCCTCGCCGCCGCACGACGGGTCGGCCCGACCGGCGAGGTGCTCGCCACCGACATCTCGCCGGCGATCCTGCGGCACGCGGCCGCCGCGGCGGCCGCCGAGGGGCTGACGACCGTCCGCACCCAGGAGCTGGACGGCGAGCGTCTCGACGTCGGGCCCGCCGCCTTCGACGCCGTGATCTCCCGGCTCGGGCTCATCTACTTCCCGGACCGGGCCGGCGCGCTGGCCGGCCAGTACCGGGCGCTCCGCCCCGGCGGCCGGATGTCCGCCGTCGTCTACTCGACCCCGGACCGCAACGGGTTCTTCTCGGTGCCGGTGTCGATCATCCGGCGGCGCGCGCAGCTGCCTTCGCCGGCACCGGGACAGCCCGGGCCGTTCAGCCTCGGCGGCCCCGGCGTGCTGGAGGAGGAGCTGCGGGCCGCCGGGTTCCGGGACGTGGGGTCCCAGTCGGTCCCGGCGCCGCTGCGGCTGCCGGCGGCCGCCGACTGCGTCCGGTTCGAGCGGGAGTCCTTCGGCGCCCTCCACCAGATGCTCGGCGGGCTCACCCCGGACGCGCGCGACGCGGCCTGGGCGGAGATCGCCACGGAGCTGGCGGCGTTCGAGGGGGCCGGCGGGTTCGAGGGACCGTGCGAGCTGGTCGTCGCGTGGGGTGTGAAGTGAGCGCCGTGCTCGTCGCCGCCGTGCAGGCCACGCCGGTGTTCCTGGACCGCGCCGGCACTGTCGATAAGGTCGTGGAGCTCACCGCGAAGGCCGCCGCAGAGGGGGCGGGGCTGGTGGTGTTCCCGGAGGCGTTCGTGCCGACCTACCCGGACTGGGTCTGGCGCACCCCGGCCTGGCGGGACGGGGTGTTCTACGAGGCGCTGGAGCGGGAGGCGGTCACGGTGCCGTCCGCGTCCACGGACCGGATGGGCGAGGCGGCCCGCGCGGCGCAGGCGTGGGTGGCGGTCGGGGTGAACGAGCTGGTCGGCGGGACGCTCTACAACACGCTGCTCTACTTCGCGCCCGACGGCGCCCTCGCCGGCCGGCACCGCAAGTTGATCGCCACCGGCGGCGAGCGCACGATCTGGGGCCAGGGCGACGGTTCCACGCTGCCGGTGTTCGACACGCCGTTCGGGCGGCTCGGCGGTCTGATCTGCTGGGAGAACTACATGCCGCTCGCCCGGGCCGCGCTCTACGCCCGCGGGATCGACGTGTACCTCGCCCCCACCTGGGACACGAGCGACTGCTGGCTCGCGACCCTGCGCCACATCGCGAAGGAGGGCCGGGTCTTCGTCATCGGCGCCAACTCGTTCCTGCGCGGGACCGACGTGCCCGGGGTGCTGCCGGGCCGCGACGACCTGTACGGCGACGAGGACGACGTGCTCTCGCGCGGCGGAACCGCGATCGTGGGCCCGGACGGAACGGTGCTGGCCGGCCCGTTGTACGGCGAGGAGGGCGTCCTCTACGCCGAGATCGACCGCCGCACCGCGGCGCTGTCCCGACGCGAGTTCGACCCCGTGGGCCACTACTCGAGACCCGACGTCTTCGGTCTCACGGTCGATGTCGCCCCACGCCCGGCGGCGACGTTCCTCGGCGAGGGCGCACCGGGGGAGCAGACCCGTCCCGTCACCGACCGTCAACCCCCTCGTTGAACGGGTACGACCAACGAGGGGAGCGTCGTGCCAGGACCGAGGTTCGATCCGGCCACGGGTCGCTGGGTGCTCGACGACGCGCCGCCCCCGGCACCACGGCGCGGGGTCGTCCCTGCGCCGGACCGGGAGCACGCGGCCGGACCGTCCGCGGCCCGCGACCGCCGTCACGGTGCCGAGCGGCCGGCGGCAGGCCGGGGCGACCAGGGGCCACGGGGCGGGCACCGCCGCGCTCCGGAGGCGCCCGGACCGGGAGCGCCCCCGCCCGACCCGCGCCGGGAGGGACGCCGTCCGGCCCGGTCCGACGGCGACGACCGCCCGACCGCCCGGCACGGCCGGGCCGTCGGGGCCGACCCCCGCGGTGCTCCGGCCCGGCCCGACGACCGGCGGCCCGCGGACGCCCCGCGGCGCGACTGGGGGCGGGCCGGGCACGAGGAGCCCGGGCAGGCGTCGGCCGGGCCCGGGCGGGGCGCGACCAGCGGCCCGCGGAGCCCGCGGGGCCGGACCGGCCGGGACGACGTCCGCGCAGCCCGCCGCCGGAAGTGGCTGTGGGTGGCCGGCGCCGCCGCGGCCGTCGCCGTCGCCGTGCCGATCGCGCTGACCGCCCTCGGCGGCCCGGACGGCGAGCCCGCAGCCTCACGGACGGGGAGCGCGGTCGCGTTCGGAGTGTCGGCCGACAGCGGCCCGACCGGCGCGGCCGCGACCGGTGACCCCGCCGCGGCGCCCGCGCCGGCGGAGGTGGTCTTCGAGGTGACCGGGTCCGGGTCGGCCGGCGTGATCAGCTACAGCCGGGGGACCTCGGTCGGCCAGGTCTCGGACGTGGAGCTGCCCTGGCAGTACACCGTCCCGGCGGCCGACGGGCCCACCGACTACTCGCTCGCCGCCGCCGGTGCGTCCGGCGACGTCTCCTGCCGGATCGTCGTCGACGGGGTCGTCCTGGCGGAGGCGACGGACAGCGAGTACTCGGCGGTCTCCTGCAGCGGTCGCCTCTGACCCGACCGGGACCCCGGCCGTCGGGGTCCCGCGGTCAGCGCGTGCGGTCCACCCAGTCGTCGATCCGCTCCCACCAGCCGTAGAGCCAGTCGACCTGGGCCTCCTGCGTGCGGGGGACGTCGGCGGCCGGCACCCGCCACCAGCGCATCCGGACCGTGGCGTCGAGCGGCAGCTCCCGCCAGATGCCGGCCACCGTGAAGAGGTGGTCGAGTCCGGCGTGGGCCACCCAGACGACGTCGGCGTCCGGTGCCGCGGCGAGCGCGGCGGTGAGCCCGCCGGGGCGTGGCGGCAGCACGTGCCGCATGGCCTCGGACCGGCGGGCCATCTCCTCCAGGCCCCGCGCCCGCAGCCGGGCGATCCCGGCCAGGCGGCGGCGCTCGGTGAAGTTGCCGCCCTCGGGGAAGATCACGAAGGCGTCGTCGTGGTCCAGCCCGGTGGCGAGCTCACCGATCCGTCCCTCCAACCGGTCCCCGCCGCCCGCGCTGACGAACCGGTTGGGCAGCCGGTTGAGCAGCACGTCGAGCGCCGGGTCCCACTGCAGCGCCGCGGCCAGCACGATGCGCGGCTCCCGGGCGTACCAGTTCACCAGTGCGTGCACGAGCAGGAACGAGTCACCGGGCCCGGCGTGGCGGCAGCACACCACCAGCGGCCGGTCGAGGTACTCGTCCGGGTCGGGGCCCTCGATCTCCACCCGCAGCCGCAGCACCCGGGCGGCCTCGCGGTAGAGCACGCGCAGGTACCAGCCCACCACCCGGTAGTGCAGGTACTGGAACCGCGGCGTGCGCAGCGCGAGCCCGAACCCGGCTGCGACCCACAGTCCCAGCAGGATCCCGAGCACGGCGCTCTCCAGCACCAGGGCCACCACGACGACCCAGGTCACCCGCAGCACCCGCAGCCGGCCCGGCAGGAGCGGCGACAGGGCGGCGGCGAGCACGAGCCACGCGGGCAGCGTGACCAGCACGAGGAACGTCAGGGCCACCACCGCGGGCGCGAGCACCAGCCGTCGGACCCACCGCGGGGGGAGGGTCACCGGACACCCCCGGTCACGTCGCTCAGGTACTCGGCCGACGCCCGGTAGGCCGCGTCGGTGCGGGCCCGCGAGGCGGAGACGTCGCCGTAGCGCAGCGCGGCACGGCTGTCCCAGCGCGGTGGTGAGCCCCCGGTCGGCAGCACGTGCACCTCGACGTCGGCGGGCACCGCCGCCAGGTCGCGGGCGTAGCGGTGCCTGCGGGCGATCTCGAACGCGACCATCGCGACCTCCCACGGCCGTCGGGGCGGGCGCAGCGGCTGGTCGATGCGCCCGACCTGGAGCACGAACACGCGGGTGGCGCCGCGCTCGACCGCCGCGCCCAGCGGGATGCTGTTGACCAGCCCGCCGTCGAGGTAGTGCCGGCCGTCGACGACGACGGGCGGCAGGAGGCCCGGCACCGCGGCCGAGGCCAGCACGGCGTCCACGGCCGGGCCGCGGTCGAACCAGTGCTCCGCCGCGTCCTCGACGCCGGCCGCGCAGCAGGCGAACGGCACCGGCATGTCCTCGATGAGCCGGTCACCCAGCACCGCGGTGACCGCCCGCCGCAGCGGGGCCGAGGTGTGGGCCGCCACCCCGCTGCGGGCGAACTCGCGCAGCCGCGCGACGGTCCCGGCGGCGAACAGCCCCCGCGCGTCGGGGGAGTCCCACATCGCGTCGAGCCGGTCGGCGACCTCGCCGGGCGGCAGTGCGGCCAGCACCGCACCGTTGAGCGCCCCGACCGACGTGCCCAGGACCAGGTCCGGGCGGATGTCGGCCTCGACCAGCGCCCGCAGCATCCCCACCTGGACCGCGCCGAGCACGCCACCGCCGCCCAGCACGACCGCCGTGAGGCCCTTCCGGTTCAGCTGCGCCACCGCTCTCGTCGGACCGCCCGCACGGGTGGTGGGCCCGGTCTCCGCGACGCCCACCCGGGTCGACGGTAGGAGATCGTCCCCGGGAGGGGAAGACGGGGGCCGGTCAGGACACCGTGAGGCCGCGCTCGCGGGTCCAGATCGTCTCCCACGGCTGCGTCCGGCCGGTCAGCAGCCAGACCCCGGTGCCGGCGGCAGGATCGGCCAGCCGGCAGACCTCGGCGAAGTACGGCGCCAGCTCGTCGGGGTCGGAGCCGACGTAGGGCCACGAGTCCGCTGAGCGCGTACGCCGGCCACGCCACCCACCGCCACCGCACCCGCCCGGCCTCCCGGCGGTGCATCAGCCCGACCGCACCGGCCGCGGCGAGCACGCCGTACAGGCCGCCGATGTAGGTCGGACGGGCCGCCGTCGCGACGAAGAAGGCGCAGAGCACCAGGGTCGCGACGCCGAGGTAGCGGTGGTCGGGCGTACGTACCAGGCGCGCCAACCCGTAGCCACTGAGCACGACCCCGGCGACGCCCGCGAGCAGCACCAGCCAGCAGCACCGCCACCCCGGGCCGGCCCGCGTAGAGGAACTCCGACTCCGCCGCGACCACCGGGCCCATCCGCAGCTGCGGCCAGCCGTTCGCCGCCTGCCAGACGAGCGTCGGCGCGGTGATCGCGGCCCCGACCAGCGCTCCGACCCACAGCAGCGGCCGGGCGAGCAGCGCGCGCGGGCCCACCGCGGCCACACCCAGCAGGAGCGCTGCGCACAGCGGCAGCACCTGGAACTTCGTCTGCGCCGCGATCCCGGCGACCACGCCCAGCACGAGCAGCAGCCGGTCGTCGCGGACGCAAGGTGGTGGCGCCCGATCGCCAGCACGTAGGCCTCGTCGAACCAGTAGCCGTCGGTCACCGCGGCTGCGGCCAGGTGCGCCAGCGCGACGACGCCGGCGACCGTCAGCACGGCGGTGCGCGCGAACCGGGGGACGCCGGACGGCGGGACGGTCGGCGCGCGCTCGGACATGCACGCGATCCCACCACCGCGCGCCGCGCGCGCACACCACGCGGAACCCGCCCCCGCGCGATCCGCGGCTGCTCGACGGTGCGTCGCCATAACCTTGACGACGTCCGCTCGGCCCGATGGCCGTCGCCTCCGGCACCGTGGGACGGCGACCCGACGAGGAGAGGTTCCGTGGCCCGTCTGCACCCCGTCACGCCCGCCGACTTCGACCCCGCTCTGCGCGCGGCGCTCGGCCCCGCCTTCGACGACCCGCAGGGTCTCGGCCTGTTGCGCGTCCTCGCACAGCGGCCCGACGTCACCGCGGCGTTCCTGGCCTTCCGCAGCGCCCTCACCGCGACGTCGACGCTCCCGCCCCGGCTGGTCGAGCTGGTGCGGCTGCGCATCGCGTTCCACAACCAGTGCCGCAGCTGCATGGCGCTGCGGACCGCGAGCGGTGCGGCGGACGGCGTCACGGAGGACCTGGTGTGCTCGCTGGAGCAGCCGCAGGAGGCGCCGGACCTGACCGACGCCGAGAAGGCCGCGCTGCGCTACGCCGACCTGTTCGCCACCGACCACCTCGCGGCGGG
Source organism: Pseudonocardia broussonetiae (assembly GCF_013155125.1). Lineage (NCBI taxonomy): Bacteria > Bacillati > Actinomycetota > Actinomycetes > Pseudonocardiales > Pseudonocardiaceae > Pseudonocardia > Pseudonocardia broussonetiae. Next base: position 3,573,686 of record NZ_CP053564.1, read on the forward strand.
CGACGCCGTGTTCGACCTCCTGCCCGCGCACTTCGGCGAGCCCGACATCGTCGAGCTCGGCGTGCAGATCGCGGTCTTCGTCGGGTTCGGACGGCTGTCGGCGACCTGGGACATCGTCGACGACCTCCCCGAACGCTTCCACGACCGCGACGCCACGGTGGCGCCGTGGGGTGCCGGCACGGTCGTCGCCGACCACCGCTGAACCGCGGCCCGACGGCAGCCGTGGAGCGGGCGCGGACGCCTCAGTGCGTGAGGACCGCGACCGCCCGGCGCCGGCCCTCGCGGTGCACCTCGACCGCCAGGACGCACAGCCCCGCGCAGATCGGTAGGTAGACGAAGGAGTCCGTCCAGGTCCAGGGCTCGCCGAGCACGGTCAGCGCCACCAGCACCAGGAGCACCGGTTCGACGTAGCTCAGCACCCCGAACAGGGCGAACGGCAGCACCCGGCTCGCGGTGAGGTAGAGGGTGAACCCGCCCGCGCTCACCAGCCCGAGCACCAGGAGGCCGCCGACCAGCTGCGGTTCGGCGGTGACCGTGCCGAACGACGGGCGCACGGTCATGACGACCACCGAGAACGGCAGCATCGCCGTGAGCTCCAGGAACTGCGCCCCGGTGCTGTCGAGCCCGAACGCGCGCCTGCTGACGAAGTACAGCGGCAGGCCCAGCGCCACGAGCAGGGTCGGCCAGCTCAGGCCGCCGGCGAGGACGACGGCGGCGACCACCCCGACGGAGGCGGTGCCGACGGCCGCGACCCGCAGCGCCGACAGCCTCTCGCGGTACACGACGGCGCCCGTGAGCACCATGACGAGCGGCAGGACGAGGTACCCGAGGGACAGCTCGAGGCCGTGGCCGCTCTGGGGCGCCCACCCGAACAGCCACAGCTGCAGCCCCAGCAGCGCCGCGTCCACCACGAGGACGGCGGCCAGGTGCGGGGCCCGCCGGCAGCGCCGCAGGATCGCGAGCACCTCGGGCCACACCCGCAGCGCCGTGAACAGCGGCACGAGGACGGCCAGCGTCACGACGATCCGGTAGGCGAGGACCTGCCCGGGATCGAGCGGCAGCAACCGGGGCGGGAGCAGGAAGGTGAAGCCGAAGAGGACCGACGCCCCCAGGGACGCCAGCACGCCGCTGGGGGAGACCTCGCGGGCCGGTCCGGTCACGGGGACCAGCCTGTCCGATCGGACCTGTCAGCTCCAGCGACGATTCCTGGACCACAACAGTTAGGGTTCGTGCATGGTGCTCGCCGATCTGCGCCGCCTGCGGATGCTCCGGGAGCTGGCCGAGCGCCGGACCCTGACGGCGGTGGCCTCGGCGCTGGGCTACAGCCCGTCGGCGGTGTCGCAGCAGCTCGCGGTGCTGGAGAAGGAGGCCGGGGTGGGCCTGCTGGAGCCGGCCGGGCGCGGGGTGCGGCTCACCGATGCGGGCCGGGTGCTCGCCGGGCACGCCGCGATCCTGCTGCGCGCCGTGGAGGAGGCGGAGACCGATCTCGCCTCGCTCACCGACGAGGTGCGGGGCAGGGTCCGGGCGGTGGGTGTGCAGTCCGCGGCGCGTCGGCTGCTCATCCCCGCGCTGGTCGAGCTCGCGGGGGAGCACCCGGGCGTCGCGGTGGAGATCACCGAGCTCGAGGTCGAGCTCGCGCTCCCCGAGCTCCGGCTGGGCGCGGTCGACCTGGTGATCAGCGACGACTACGACGGCTTCCCCCGCCCGCGACCGGCCGGTCTCGTCCACACCCCGCTCCACCGGGAGGCGGTCCGGCTCGTGCTGCCGGCGGCCCACCCCCTCGCGCAGGGTGAGGCGGCGGTCCCGGTCGCCGCACTGCGCGACGAGGTCTGGGCGGCCTCCGGGGAGGGCACCGGGCACCACGCGATGGTGCTGGGGACCTGCCGGGCGCACGGCGGCTACGAGCCCGACCTCCGGCACCGCTCCGACGACGCGGACGTCCAGCTCGAGCTCGTCCGGTCCGCCGGGGTCGTCACGCTCCTGCCCGACCTCGCGCTGCCCGCCGTCGACCCCCGGTTGGCCGTCCGCGACGTCGCGGGGGTCGACCTGGCGCGGCGGCTGTTCGTCGTGACCCGCGACGCGCCCGTCTCGCCGGCCCTGCGGGCGTACCTGGCGGCGCTGCTGGAGCAGGGGCGACGATCGCCCGCCTGAGGATCCTGCGCCCGGGGCGTCAGGCGGCCCGTTCGTCGGCCACCAGCTCCCGGACGCGGGGGGCGACCTCCCGGGCGAACAGCTCCAGCGCGGCGGGCTCGTCGCCCATCATGATGAAGCCCGAGACGCCGTGGACCAGGGCGATGTCGGTCAGCTCCTCGGCCCACTGGCCGGGCGGCCCGACGAGCAGGCCCCCGCTGTCGCGCCGGAACTCGCCGCCGATGTTGAGGAACCGGGTGATCGCGGCCGGGTCGCGGCCTGCGGCGTGCGCGGCGTCGTCGACGTGCCTGCTCATCTCCGTCAGCGAGGCGGGGCCGTCGGGGAGGTAGGGCAGCGACGGGATCCAGCCGTCGGCCACGCGGCCGACCAGCCGCAGGATGCGGGGCTTGTAGGCGCCGACCCACACGCCGATGTCGTGGGCGGGTGCCGGCCCGCGCTTGGCCCCGCGGACCCGGTGGAACTCGCCCTCGACGGTCAGCCCGCCCCGCTCGTCGGCGGCCCAGATGCCGCGCATGATCGTGATGGCCTCCTCGAGCGCCTGGATGGACTGCCCGGGTGTGAGGCGCGGCCCGCCCATGCCGGCGATGGCGTCCCAGAAGCCGCCGGCGCCGATCCCCATCTCGATCCGACCGCCGCTGAGCCGGTCGAGCGTCGCCGCGCTGCGGGCGAGCACCGCCGGTCGGCGCAGGGGCAGGTTCAGGACGTTGCCGCTGATGCGGATGCGCTCGGTGCGGGCGGCGGCGAAGGACATCAGGGTCCAGGCGTCCTGCAACGCCGGCTGGTACGGGTGGTCCTGGAACGTCACGAGGTCCAGGCCGACCCGCTCCGACAGGACGGCGAGCTCGACCGGCCGCAGCGGGGGCCGGGCCGTCGGGGTGACGAAGCTGCCGAAGACCAGGTCCTGTGCGTAGTCGGTCATGACGCGCTCCTCTCGACGGCGGAGTCGGGGGTGATGTTGAAGTTGTCGCGGAACAGGTTGTGCGGGTCGAGGTCGGCCTTGAGCGCGCGCAGTCGCGCGAGGGTCCGGGGCGGGAACGCGTCGGTGATCCGCCGCGGGTCGGTGCTGCTGTCGAAGCTCAGGTAGAGGCCCTGGAAGAAGGGTCGCAGCGTCGCCCAGGCGCGGTCGACGGCCTCCTCCCGCGACCCCATGGCGACGACCTGGAAGTTCGCCTCCCGCCCGGCGTAGGCGGTCGCGTCGGGGTCGACGTCGGACACCGCACCGCCCACCGAGCGGATCTGGAACCAGTGCAGGGACCCGCTGCGCAGGGCGGCCGCGGCCGCGGCGGCGAACTCCGGGGTGATGTGGTCGACCAGCCCGCTGCGCGAGATCGGCTCACCGCGGGCGTGGTGCTCGGCGTCGCTCGCGTTCGCCATCACCGCGGCGTAGGGGAGGATCCGGACGTCCTGCTCGTGGAGCGCGCCGAGGTCGGCGATCGGCTGCAGCCGCGCGACCACGGTCTCCGGGTCGGCGGAGTCCACGACGGACAGCGTCTGCACCACGGACGGCTGCCCGGCGCGCGACGGACCGGTGATCAGGAAGCTGGTCAGGTCGCGCGGCGAGTCCTCCACCACCCGGCCCCACTCCCGCAGGAACCCCGCGATGTCGTCGGTGCCGGAGACCAGGCGGGCGTGGCCGACCGCGCCCACCTCGTCGACCTCGAACTCGAAGGAGGTCACGACGCCGAAGTTGGCCCCGGCGCCGCGGACGGCCCAGAAGAGCTCGGGGTTCTCGGTGGCGTCGGCGCGGGTGACGGTGCCGTCCGCCAGCACGATCTCGACGGCGCGGAGGTGGTCGATGGTCAGCCCGTGCGCCCGGGACAGGTAGCCGATCCCACCGGCCGTCGCGAGGCCGCCGACCCCGACGCCGCCGTAGTCGCCCGAGCTCAGCGCCCACCCGTGCGGCGCGAGCGCCGCGGCGACGTCCGTCCAGCGGGCGCCCGGACCGATCCGGACGCGCCGGGTGGGCTCGTCGAGGACCTCGACGGCGTTCATCAGCGAGACGTCGACGACGATGCCGCCGTCGTTGGTCGAGCGCCCGCTGATCCCGTGGCCGGCGCTGCGGACGGACAGCGGGACGCCGGGGTGCGCCCGGGCGAACGCCAGCGCGTCGACGACCTGCCGCGCGTCCGCCGCGCGCAGCACGATCCCGGGCGAGCCGCCGCGCAGGTAGCCGGACCGGAACCGGTGGTAGTCGTGGTCGCCGGGCTCGACCACCTGGGCGATCGAGGCGGGGACGTCGTCGTAGGCGATCCCGCCGCGGCGCTTCGCCAGCGCGGAGGCCCGGCGGACCCGGACGCCGGCCGACCCGAACGGGGTGACCCGGTCGACGGCGGCGCGCAGCCCGGGGACGACCTCGCGGGCGAACGCCGTCAGCGTCGCGGGGTCGGCGGACCGCACCACGACGGTGCCGACGCCGTGCTCCACCAGGAGCGGCAGCAGGTCGTCGACCCAGTCCGCGGGGGAGCCCTCGAGGAACCCGGTGCGCCGCCCGGCGAACCGGCCCGACACCGTCAGCTGCCGGCGGACCTCGCGCGGGTCGCGGCCGGCGGCCCGGGCGGCGGCGTCGAGTGCCAGGTGGGCGAGCCGGAGCCCCTCGGGGCCCCGGAGTCCCTCGGAGCAGAGGTCGGCGTGGTCGCCGGACCAGCCGTCCGCCTGCGCCCCGGCCAGCTCCAGCACCTCCGGCGTCGAGCCGGCCACGACGATCGGGACGTCGTGCGCGGGGGCCGCCCGCTGCGCGCCCCGGAGGTGGTGGTGGCGGCCGTCGTAGCGGGCGAGGCCGCGCTCGTCGACGTCCCAGAGCGCCCGCACCACGTCGATCACCTCGGCGACCGCCCCGGTGTGGTCGTGCGCGACCGGGCCCAGCACCAGCACGACCCGCCCACCGGAGAGGTGGTCGAGGCTCGCCGCGCTGCGGGCCAGCACCGCCGGGTTGCCCACGGAGGGGCTGCGCAGGTCCGCCGCGAGCCGGATCCGGGACGTGACGCCGGCGATCCAGGACAGCAGGGTCCAGGTCTCGTCGAGGTCGGGCTGCGACGGGTCGTCCGCCACGGTGACGAGGTCGTACCCGAGCTGCTCGCCCAGGAGGGCGAGCCGCACCGGCGTGTGCGGGTCCCGGGCGTCGGGGACGAGTGCGACGCCGAACTCCACGCGGTGCCCGTAGCCCCGCGGACGGGGTGCTGTACCTGCTTGCATGGCCCCAGGATCTGCTCACGCACGGGAAGCAGCAACCAGGGAGTGAGCGACTCACCTTTCGTAAGTGACCGGCGTACCCTCGACCCCATGTCGAGCTCCACGGGCGGTCAGCCGGCCGCCGAGACCACCGCGTACGACCACATCGACGAGGAGAAGTGCCGCAGCTTCCAGCACGCGGCGGAGCTCGTCGGCAAGAAGTGGACGGCGGGCATCCTGCTGGCCGGACTGAGGGGCGCGCGGCGGTTCGTCGAGTACCGCGCGCACGTCGTCGGGATCTCCGACCGGCTCCTCGCGCAGCGGCTGCGGGAGCTCGAGGAGGAGCACCTCGTCGTCCGCACCGTCACCCCGACGACGCCCGTGCTCGTCACCTACCGCCCGAGCGAGCGCGCCCGCGGGCTGATGCGCGCCATCCACCCCCTGGTGGCGTGGAGCCTGGAGGACCAGCAGCGCCCGTGACCGGACGGCGTCAGAACTGCATCTCGCCGCCGTCGACGTAGATGGCGGTGCCGACGACGAAGGTGCTCTGGTCGGAGGCGAGGAACGCGAGGCGGGGTCGGCCCCGACGAGCTGCAGGAGGTCGTCGACACGGTCCTGGCGAGCTGGCCGCCGCCCGCCTGAGGGTCAGCGCGCGGCGTCGTGCGTCCGCCAGGCGGTCCGCGCGGTGCCCCACGAGGTGGACGCGATCATCGCCCCGTCCACGACGACGTCGGTGCCCGAGACGAAGTCGGCGTCGGACGAGGCCAGGAACGCGATCGTGGCGGCCACGTCCTCCGGCCGCCCGAACCGGCCGAGGGGGATGGCGTCGAGCATCGTCGCCCGCACGGCGTCGGAGCGCAGGACCTCGGTGTTGATCGGGGTCTCGATCACGCCGGGGCTGACGGTGTTGACGGTGATCCCGTGGTGGGCGAACTCCACGGCGATCTCGCGGGACCAGGACAGGACGGCCCCCTTCGCCGCCGAGTACGCCGGCAGCTGCGCGCCGACGTGCGCGGTGACGGAGCAGACGTTGACGATCTTGCCGCCGCCGCGCGCGACGAGGTGGGGCAGCGCCGCCCGGGTGGTGAGGAAGTAGCTGAACAGACACGCGTCGACGGTGTCCTGCCACTCCTGCGGCGTGATGTCGTACATGGTCCTGCGCGGGACGCGGGCGACCGAGTTGACGAGGACGTCGATGCCGCCGAGGTCCGTGACGACCCGGTCGACGGCACGGTCGACGTCCTCGGGTGCGGTCGCGTCGGCGTGCAGGGCCAGCCCGCGACCGCCCGCGGCGGCGATCCCGGCGGCCGTCGCGTCCGCGGCGTCCGCGGCGACGTCCACGACGGCGACGCTCGCACCCTCCTCGGCCAGGCGACGGGCCGCGGCCCGCCCGATGCCCGAACCGCCCCCCACCACCATCGCGACCTTGCCGTCCAGCCCCCTCACCGGTGACCCCCGTCGAGGTGGTCGTCGTGGAGCCAGCGGTGCTCGCGCTCGTAGAAGGCGGCCACCTCGGCCGGGCGGTCGTCGCCGAGCAGGTCCGCGCCGATCGTGTGGCCGCGGCCGGTCAGGTGCCAGGACAGCAGGCGGTAGGACGACCGGAACGGCGCGAGGGCGGCCGCGTCGACGGCGACGGTCGCGCCCGGCGTCGCGGGTTCCAGGGCGTCGCGCTCGTAGACCGCGTCGAGGCCGAGCAGGCGCCACCGGCCCTCGCGCCGCAGGGCCCGGAACTGCAGCCGCGTGAAGGAGGTGAGCACGGCGGGGGCCCCGTCGACGGTCGTGACCACCTCGATCGCGGCGGGCGCCTCGGCCAGGGCGCGCTCGCCCGCGGTCTCGACGACGACGGGGGCGAGGCGGTGCGTCGCGACCGTGCCCCCGCCGCTCATCGCCTCCGAGGCGGTGACGAACTCGTGCGCCGGACCGGTGAACCAGCTGATCGACACCACGGCCTCCGGCCAGTACGCGTCCCGCATCCGGTCCCACCAGCCGCGGTCGCGGGCCCGGCGCTCGTGCAGGACGAGCTGGGTGATCGTCTCGACGTCGCCCGCGGTCACAGTGCTCCTGCCGTGGTGGTCACAGTGCTCCTGCCGTGATGAGGTCGTCGGTGGTGCGCTGGATGTGGCGCGCGAGCGCGTCGACCGCGCGGAGGTCGCGCGCGGTGCTCAGCTCCATCAGCTGCCGGTGCTCGCACGGGATGTCGCGCTCGGCGAGCTCCTCGAAGCGGGCGTTCACGCCGAGCTGGCGGTAGATCTCGGCGCCGTCGCGCAGGGAGGTCGTCAGGGCGAGCATGCGGGCGTTGTCGCAGGCCGACACGAGGGCGTCGTGGAACCCGGCGTGCGCGCGGCTCCACTCCTCGGTGCTGCCGGGGCTGTCGTCCAGCATGAAGGTGGCGCGCTCGAGCACGTGGTGGGCGGAGACGACGGCGGCCTCCCACCGGACGTCGCCGTGCGCGATCGAGCGGCGCAGCGCCTCGCACTCGATCATCACGCGCAGCTCGGTGAGCGCGACGAGGTCGGCGCGCGAGGCGTCCACGACGCGGAAGCCCTGGTTCGGGACGAGCACGGCGAGGTTGTTCTCGGCCAGGCGGCCGAGCGCCTCGCGCACCACCGACTGGCCGGCGCCGTACCGCGCCGCGAGCGCGGCGAGGCGCAGCGGCGTGCCGGGTGGGAGCTCGCCGCGCAGGACGTCGGAGCGGATGGCTTCGTGGAGCTGGGCGGCCCGCGTCGGCGTCTTCGCTTCGGTCACGGCGCCACGCTAGCACCGGTGTTCGTGAATCGGCAGGTTTTCAAAAATCTGTTGCTTGTTCGGGAATCGTGGGCCACAGTGGCGTCACTCGATGGTGAGCAGGCAGGGAGAGCAGACCCGTGAGCACGCAGCACAGCCCGTACCTCCGGACGCCGAGGCCGCGCCCGATCCGACCGCCCAGGTTGCACCACGCCACGTTCATGACCATGGACGTCGACGCGATGGTCGCCTTCTACGAGCTCGTCGCCGGCCTCCAGCCGGTGTACTACGCGGAGCACGCCGCCTGGTTGACCAACGACGAGGCGAACCACCGCATCGCGCTGCTGCGGCTGCCGGGCACGCACCCGCCGGTGGACAAGCCGCACAGCGCGGGGCTGCACCACACGGCCTTCGAGTACGACTCCTTCGACGGCTGGATCGACAACTACGAGCGGCTCCGCGACGCCGGGACCACCCCGACCGTCTGCCTCGACCACGGCATGACGATGTCGATGTACTACCAGGACCCCGACGGCAACGGCGTCGAGATCCAGGTGGACGTGTTCGACGACTGGGCCGTGTCCAAGGAGTGGATGTGGGCCTCGCAGGAGTTCAGCGAGGACCAGATCGGGCCGCAGTTCGACCCGGAGAAGGTGCTGGCTGCCTACCGGCTCGGCGCGACGCGCGACGAGATCCACGTCCGTGCCCGCAAGGGCGAGTTCCTGCCCGACCGGCCCCGCACCACCGTGACCTTCGACGATCCCTGGCCCGCCCGGGTGGCGGCGGACCCGTCGCTGGCCGACGGCGTGCCCCTTCCCCCGAGCCCGGAGGCCTGACCCCATGCGCATCGCCAACCTCGCGGACCGAGCCGTCCTCCTCACCGGGGACGGGACCGCCGTCGACGTCGCCGACGCGAGCGGGGGCCGGTTCGGCCCCTCCCCGCGTGCGGTGTTCGAGGCGTGGGACGAGTTCACCGCCTGGGCGGCGGAGGCCGACCACGGGGCCGGCCGCCCGTTCGACCCCGCCGAGCTCGGGGCCCCGGTGCCGGACCCGCGCCAGGTCTTCGCGATCGGGCTCAACTACCGCGACCACGCCGACGAGGCGAACCTCGACCACCCCGAGGACCTCGTGGTGTTCACGAAGTTCGCCTCGGCCCTCGCCGGACCGGATGTCACGGTCGAGCTGCCCAGCGACCGGGTGGACTACGAGATCGAGCTCGTCGTCGTCATCGGCCGGCGGGTGCACCGGGTGGGGCCGGAGGAGGCGGTGCGGGCGATCGCGGGCTACGCCGTCGGGCAGGACTACAGCGAGCGGGCCGTCCAGCTCCGGGGGCCCGTGCCGCAGTTCAGCCTGGGCAAGTCCTACCCGAACTTCGCCCCGTTCGGGCCGGCGGTGGTGACCGAGGACGAGCTCGACGATCCCGGCAAGCTGCGCCTCACCGCCGTCCTGGAGGGGCCGAGCGCCGGCGACGAGGCCGTCGTCACGCTGCAGGACGGCACCACCGCCGACCTCATCTTCCCGGTCGAGCGCATCGTCTCCGACCTCTCCCAGGTCGTGACCCTCCACCCCGGCGACGTCGTCTTCACCGGCACGCCCGCGGGTGTCGGTGCGCCGCGCGGCCTGTTCCTCCGGCCCGGCGACGTCCTCACCAGCACGATCGAGGGCGTCGGCACGATGACGAACCGGTTCGTCGCGCGATGAGCGAGGCCTGCGCGACGACGGCGAACCTCGCCCAGGTCGCGCTGTGCACGGCAGACATCCCCCGCACGGCCCGGATCCTCGTCGAGGTGCTCGGGTTCGCCGACGCCGGCGGCAGGCCCCGCTGGGGAGCGGACGCGGCGCGCATCCAGCAGCTGCCCACCGGCGACGACACCCGCTGCATGATGTGGTGGCTCGTCGGGCGGCAGGAACTCGTCCAGCTGGAGCTGTTCCACCACACGAGCCCGGCCCAGCGCGCGCGGCGGCCGGGGTGGCGGCCGTCGGACCTGGGCTGGGTCCGCTTCGGCGTCGCGGTCGCGGACTTCGACGCCACCCTGCGGCGGCTGGACGCGGCCGGGCTCAGGACCCTGACCGCGCCCGCCGGCGTCGACGGCGCCCGTCGGGTCTGCTTCCGGGAGCCCGGCGCGGACGCGGTCGTCGAGATCGTCGAGGCGTCGGATCCGGGCCCGGCGCTGGCGTACGCGGCCGCCTCGGTCGCGGACCTCGAGGGCGCCCGGCGGTGCTTCGGCGGCGCCTTCGGGCTCGAGGAGGTCGAACCGGTCCACCGCCCCGAGCACGAGCGCCTCTGGGGCCTCGACGGCGCGCGGCGCACCTGCGCGGCCTTCCGCGCCGGGGACGCGGTGCTCGAGGTGGTGCAGTACGAGACCCCCGCCGGGCGGCCGCCCGCGGCCGACGCCCTGCTCAGCGACCAGGGGATCATGAACGCCGCCCTCGGCTACCGCGACCGCGCCGGGATGGCCCGCGCCACCGCGGCCGCGACCGCCCTCGGGGCGACCGCGACGACCGCCGTCCCGGAGGTCGCCGGCTCGGTCTACCTGCGCCTGGCCGACGGCCTGTCCGTCGAGCAGCTCCTGGTGCCCGCCGGGCACGACGACCTGTACGGCTTCGTGCCCCGGGCCCTCCCCGGGTCCCGACCCCTTTCCCGATGACCTTTCCCAACGGACTCTCAGTGACGAGGAGTGCTCGGAATGAGTGAGACAGACATGTCGACGTCCGCCGTGGCGGCGACCCCCGTGGTGCGGAAGGACCGGCGCATGGAGCGGCGCGCCGCTCTCGCCGCCTCCGGCGGCACCGTGCTCGAGTACTTCGACTTCGCGATCTTCGGCCTGCTGGCCGCCACGGTCTTCCCGACCGTGTTCTTCCAGGACCTGGACGGCCCGGCGGCGCTCATCGCGTCGTTCGCCACCTACGGGGTGGCGTTCGTGGCCAGGCCCGTCGGCAGCGTGGTCTTCTCCACGATCGGCGACCGGCGCGGACGCCGCGGTGTCCTGATCGCCACTCTGTGGATCATGGGGCTCGCGACGGTGCTGATGGGGCTGCTGCCGGGCTACGCCACCATCGGGATCGCGGCCCCGATCATCCTGGTCGTGCTCCGGTTCATCCAGGGCGTCGCCTCGGGCGGCGAGATCAGCGGTGCGCAGATCCTCGCCCTCGAGCACGCGCCGACCGAGCGGCGCGGACGGGCCGGATCGTCGGTCGCGATCGCCTCCCCGCTCGCCCAGGCGCTGGCCACCCTGGTCCTCGCGGGTCTGACGGCCGGACTGAGCAGGGAGGACTTCGTCTCCTGGGGCTGGCGCGTCCCGCTGGTCGCGAGCATCGTCCTGCTGGCCTTCGCGGCGTGGGTCCGGTCCGGGGTCACCGAGACCCCGGAGTTCGTCGCGGCCGAGGTGCGCAACGCCCGGCGCACCAGCCCGGTCGAGGTCCTCAAGCGCTACCCCGGCACCATCGTCCTGCTGGTGCTCAGCTACGCCGCGCCCGCCTGCATCTTCCCGATGGTCACCGCCTTCGGCGTCGCCTACATGACCTCGGCGGGCGGCCTGGCCCCGAGCACGACCTTCGTCCTGTTCCTGTGCGCCCAGCTCGTCGCGATCGGCGCGGCACTGCTGGGCGGGCGGGTCGCCGACCGCATCGGCTCCCGCAACACGATGCTGATCGGGCTGGTCACCCTCGCCGTCGCCTTCGTCCCGCTGTTCCCGGTCGTGCACACGGGCAACGTCCTGCTCATCGGGGTCTGCACCGCCGGCTCCGTCGCGTCGATCATCTTCGTCATGGCCGCCCAGGCGTCGTTCTACGCCTACTCCTTCCCGGTGCGCATGCGCTACTTCGGGTCGTCGATCTCCTACGCGACGACCAACGTCCTCTTCGGCGGCACCGCGGCCGTCGTCGCCGCGTGGCTGCTGAGCCTGACCGGCGGGGGAGTGTGGGCCGTGACCGCCTACGGCACGGTGCTGATCGTGGTGAACTTCCTCGCGGTCCTGGCCCGTCCGGCCCGGCCCGAGCCGGTCGAGGAGCTGCTCGACGACGAGCAGGGCGTCCGGTGACGGCACCGACGGGGTCGCTCGACGGGAAGGTCGTCATCGTCACCGGTGGCCTCGGGGGCATCGGCGCGGCCACGGCCCGGCTGCTGGCCGGGGCGGGTGCCCGGGTGGTGGTCACCGACGTCGTCGACGACGGCGGGAAGGACCTCGCCGAGGAGCTGTCCGGCCTGCGGGGAGAGGCGTCGTTCGTCCCGGCCGACCTCACCGACGAGGCGCAGGTGCAGGCGCTCGTGCAGCACGCCGTCGACTGGTTCGGCCGGCTCGACGGGGCGTTCAACAACGCCGGCGTCTCCCAGGCCGGGACGCCGCTCGTCGAGCTCACCTCGGAGGCGTTCGAGAGCGTCCTGCGCACGAACGCGCTGAGCGTCTTCCTCTGCCTCAAGCACCAGATGGCGGCGATGGCGGACGGCGGTTCCGTCGTCAACACCTCCTCGGCCCTCGGCGTGATGGGCGCGCTCGGGCAGGCGGGGTACATCGCCTCGAAGCACGCCGTGTGCGGCCTGACCCGGGCGGCGGCCGTCGAGGGCGCGGAGCGGGGCATCCGGGTCAACGCGATCCTCCCGGGGGTCGTCGACACGCCGATGCAGACGGCCGCGCACGGCTCGGTCGACGCGCAGGCCTCGCAGGAGCGGGCCCGGCGGCTGCACCTCCTCGGGCGCATGGCCGAGCCGCAGGAGGTCGGGCACCTGGCGCGGTGGCTGCTGTCGGACGAGGCCTCCTTCGTGACCGGCGCGCTCCTGCCCGTCGAAGGTGGACTGCTCGCGGGGCGACGCCTGTGACGGGCAGCGCTGTGACAGGCGACGCCGGGACGGGCGGCGTCCCCGCCGGGTTCCGGCGGGAGACGCGCACCGTCGACGGCGCGGGCACCACCGCGCTCGTCGGCGGGGACGGGCCGCCGCTGGTCCTCCTGCACGGCTGGCCCCAGACCTCGCGGGCCTGGCGGCGGGTCGCCCCGGCGCTCGCCGCGGCCGGGTACACGGTGGTCGCGCCCGACCTGCCGGGCCTGGGCGGGTCCGACCCGCTGCCGGCGGGGTACGGCAAGGACGCGGTGGCCGGAGCGCTCCGGACCCTGGTGCACGACCTGGTCGGTGCGGGCCCGGTGCGGGTGGTCGGGCACGACATCGGCGGGATGGTCGCGTTCGCGTGGGCGCGCACCCACCCCGACGAGGTGGCGCGGCTCGTCGTCGTCGACACCGGGCTGCCCGGTCTGGGCCTGGAGCGCGCGATGGACGTCGCGCGCGGCGGACGCTGGCACCACGGGTTCTTCATGACCCCGGACGTGCCGGCGATGCTCGTCGCCGGCACCGAGGACGAGTTCTTCACCTGGTGGTTCGGCCGGCTCGCCGGCGACCGGGATGCCTTCCCGCCGGCCGAGGTCGCCGCGACGACGGCCGCCTACCGCGGCCGCGCCGCGCTGGACCGCGGCTTCGGCCACTACCGCGCGCTGCTCGACGACGGCCGCGCCACCGCGGCCTGGCTCGACGGCGGCGGGCGGCTGCCGATGCCGGTCGCCGCCGTCGGGGGAGGGCTCTCGCTCGGCGAGCGCGTCGCGCAGGACCTCGCCCCCGCCGCGCCCGACCTGCGGGCGATCGTCGTCGACGGGGCGGGGCACTTCGTCGCCGAGGAGCAGCCCGACTCCTTCGTCGAGCAGCTCGTCCCGTTCCTGGCCGACCGAGCGGCCGGCGCTACCCGCCCGTGACGCCCGGCGCCACGGCCCGCAGGTAGACCTCCGCGAGGTGCCGCAGGTGGGGGAGCAGCTCGGGCGGGGACTCGACGGTGAAGTCCATGCCGAGCATGCCGATGTAGGCGGCGATGGTCTCGAGGCTGTCGGCCCCGGTGACCAGCACCGACTCCGTCGCCGAGACCGACTCCACCACGCCGACCGCCGCGTGGATGCGGTCGAGCACCGCCTCCGCGGGCGCGGCGATGCGCAGCCGGGCGTGCACCTTCCAGCCGCTCGCGGCGATCGACTGCATCGCGAAGGCCGTGTAGTCGCCGCCGTGCAGCGGCTGCGGCGGGAAGCGGCGCCCCGTCGGCATCCGGGGCTCGACCCAGTCGGCCCGGAACGTCTCCCAGTCGCCCGACGCCGGGTCGCGGGCCACGAGGTACCAGCGGCGGGTCCAGCTCAGCAGGCGGTAGGGCTCGACGAGCCGCAGCGCGCCGCGGTAGTCGAAGCGCAGGAGGTGGGCGTCGCTGACCGCCTTCGCGATCGCCGTGAGCACGGCGTGGTCCACCTCCGGGTCCGGCGCGTCGGTGTCGGTGTTCTCCGGGGCCCGGTCCAGCACCGACGACAGCGCCGCCACCGTCGGGCGCAGCCGGTGCGGGAGCACCTGCAGCAGCTTCGCCAGTGCCCGCCCGCTCGACTCGCCGATCCCGGCGATGCCCGTCGCCGCGCGCAGGCCGACCGCGACGGCCACGGCCTCCTCGTCGTCGAGCAGCAGCGGCGGCAGCTTGCCGCCCGCGCCGAGGCGGTAGCCGCCCGCCGCGCCCCGCGTGGCGTCGACGGGGTAGCCGAGCTCGCGCAGCCGGCCGACGTCGTGCCGGACGGTCCGGCTGGTGACGCCGAGGCGGTCGGCCAGCTCCGTGCCCGTCCAGTCGGGCCGCACCTGGAGCAGGGAGAGCAGGGCCAGGAGTCGGGCAGCGCTGTCGGCCACGGCGGAAACTCCTCCTCCATATAGGAACTGAATGCTCCTATATTGCCCATAGTGTCATGGTCATGACGAACACCGAGGTCCGCCCCTTCCGCGTCGAGGTCACCGCCGCCGAGCTGGACGACCTGATGGACCGGCTTGCCCGCACCCGCCTGCCGCAGCCCGCGCCCGGCGACGACTGGAGCTACGGCACCCCGAACAGCTACCTGCGCGACGCCGTCGAGCGCTGGCGCACCGGCTACGACTGGGCGGCGCAGCAGGAGCGCATCAACGCCGTGCCGCACTTCACGACCGAGGTCGACGGGCAGCTCGTCCACTTCGTCCACGTGCGCTCCCCGCACGCCGGCGCGACGCCGCTCCTGCTGGCCCACACCTACCCCGGCTCGTCGGTCGACTACCTCGACCTGGTCGACCTGCTCACCGACCCGGTGGCGCACGGCGGCCGCGCCGAGGACGCCTTCGACGTCGTGATCCCCGACGCCCCCGGCTACGGCTTCTCCCAGCCCGTCACCGAGGCCGGGTGGGACACCGCGCGGATCGCCCGCGCCTACGACCAGCTCATGCGGCGCCTGGGCTACACCCGCTACGGCGTCCACGGCTCGGACCACGGGGCGATGGTGGCCAGGGAGCTCGGCCTGCTGGCGCCCGAGGGCTTCCTCGGCCTGCACGTGCTGCAGCTCTTCTCGTTCCCGTCCGGCGACCCCAGCGAGTTCGAGCGCCTGGAGCCCCAGGACTACGCGGGCCTCGAGCACATGCAGTGGTTCCAGTCGGTGGGCGGCTACAACACGATGAACGCGAGCCGGCCCCAGACCGTCGCGGTCGGGCTCAGCGACTCCCCGGTCGCCCTGCTCGCCTACAGCGAGCTGTTCAACTCCTTCGGCAACGGCACCTCGCTCGTGCCGCTCGACGCGATCCTCACCGAGGTCACGGTGAACTGGTTCGCCAACGCGGCGGCGGGCATGAGCCGCAGCTACCTGGAGAACGCCCGCGCCGAGGGCGAGCCGCGGGTGAACGCCGCACCCACGGGCGTCGCCGTCTTCGCCGACGACTTCCAGACGATCCGGGTGTTCGCCGAGCGGGACAACTCCGCCATCGTGCACTGGAGCCGGTTCGAGCGCGGCGGCCACTTCGCCGCGCTGGAGGTGCCCGACGTCCTCGCCGGCGACATCCGCGCCTTCTTCGCCGGGCTGCGCTGACCGGCGTCCGGGGGTCGGGTCAGGCCGGGGTCGGCAGGACCACGACCTTGCCCGGCAGGGTTCCCGCCGCCGCGCGGGCGTGGACCGGTGCCAGCTCGGCCAGTGCGACGCGCTCGGCGACGTCGACGGTCAGCTCGCCCCGGTCCACCCGCGCGACGAGCTCCGACAGCTGGGCCGGGTCGCTGCGGACGTACAGGTCGACGGCGCGCACGCCGCGGTCCTCGTCGGCGGGGGCGGGCATCCAGACGGTGGTGCTGACCACGACGCCGCCGTCGCGGACCAGGGCGGTCAGGGCCGCGAACCGGGCGGGGTCGATCGGGGCGAGGTTGAGCAGGACGTCGACCGGCTCGGTGACGGCGGCGACCAGGTCGGTGGTGGTGTGGTCGACGACCTCGTCGGCACCCGCCCTCGCCACGCGCTCGCTGCTGCGGGGGCTCGCGGTGGCGATCACGTGGGCGCCCGTCGCCTTGGCCAGCTGCACCGCGTAGCCGCCCACGGCCCCACCGGCGCCGCTGATCAGGAGGCGCTGCCCGGGCTCGAGCCGGGCGTGGTCGACGAGGGCCTGCCAGGCCGTGAGGCCGACCACGGGCAGTGCGGCCGCGTCGGCGAGCGGGATGCTCGTCGGGGCCGGCGCCAGGACCTCGGCGGGGGCGAGGACGTACTCCGCGGCGGCGCCGTCGGCGACGAACGGGAGGAAGCCGATCACCTCGTCGCCGACCGCGAGGCCGCTCACGCCCTCGCCCAGCGCGTCGATCGTTCCCGCGACGTCCAGGCCGGGGACGTGCGGGAGGCTCAGGGGCATCGGGCCCTGCATGAACCCGGCGCGGATGTTGCCGTCGACGCCGTTGAACGTCGTCGCGGCGACCCGCACCCGCACCTGCCCGGGGCCGGCGACGGGCACCTCGACGTCCTCGTAGCGCAGGACGTCGGGCTCGCCGTACTCGTGGAAGCGGACTGCCTTCATCACTGGTCTCTCGCTCTCGCTCGGGCTACTGCTTCGACTTCGAAGCACGTCATCGACGCTAGCAGTGCTTCGAAGATGAAGCAAGTACTGCGAATCCGAAGCGACTGTTAGGGTCGACGCCGTGACCGAGGAGCCGTCGTCCCTGGACTCCGTGCAGCTGGGCGCGTACTTCGCCCTCATGGAGGTGGCGAACCTGCTCCGGCACGCGGTCGAGCAGCAGCTGCGCGAGGCGGGCGGCCTCAGCTACGTGCAGTTCCAGCTGCTGGCGCAGCTCGGTCTCGGCTCGCCGACGGGCAGCAGGCGGATGACCGACCTGGCCGACGGCGTCGTCTACAGCCGCAGCGGCCTGACCTACCAGGCCGGGCTCCTCGAGAAGGCCGGCCTGGTCTCGCGATCGCCCTCGGCGGACGACGAGCGGGGGGTCACGGTCACGATCACCGACGCCGGACGGGCGCTGCTGGCGAAGGTGCTGCCCGGCCACACCGAGGTGCTGGAGCAGCAGCTGTTCGGGCCGCTCTCCCGCGAGGACGCCCAGGCCCTGGCCGCCCTGCTGTCGCCGGTGCGCGACCACATGCGCGCGGCGCCGCCGCGCTCCGCCGCCCGCCGGCGGCGGTGACCTCCCGCTCCGCCGGGCCCCGCGCCTCCGGGCCCCGCGCCTCCGCGCCCGCCCCATGACCCGGGGCGGGCGCGGGCGCGGTCCTGCCGGTCAGGCGTCGCGGTGCTTCGCCAGCCCGATCGCGACGGCGAGCAGGACGGCGGCGACCGCGGCGAAGTAGCCCATCGCGGCCCACGGTCCGTCCAGCAGGCCGGCGCCGGTCGGTGCCTCCCCGGCGGTCAGGAAGCGCTTCGCGGCCTGGAACGGGAGCCACGGCCCGATCGCGTTCCCGACGCCGGGGACCAGGGTGAGCAGTTGCTCGGCCATCAGTGCCCACACCAGCACGAGCGAGACCGCACCTGCGGTGTGCCGGACCAGGATGCCGACGGCGACGGCCACCACGGACGCCACGAGGTAGACCAGGCCCACGCCGGCGACCTGGCGCCACTCGGTCGCGCCGGCCAGTGCCAGATCGGCCGAGGGGAGCAGGAGCCGGCCCATCGCCCAGCTCCCGAACCCGGTCACCAGTCCGACCACGCCCGCGACCGCCGCGACGACGGCGGTCTTCGCCGCGAGGGCGGCGGTGCGGCCCGGCACGGCGAGGAACGTCGTGCGGATGGTCCCGACGGAGTACTCGGTGGTGACGGCGAGGGTGGCCATCACCATCAGCACCGCCATCCCGGTGGTGTAGCCGAACTGCGTCGCTGCCACCGTCGCGGGGATGCCGTCCTCCCGCGTCGCGGCGACGACGACGATCGCGTTCAGCCCCATCGTGAGAGCCACGGCGGAGCCCACGCACCACCAGGGCGAGCGGGTCGAGGTCAGCTTGATCCGTTCAGCTGCGAGTACCGACATGGCCTGTCACCTCCTCGCCGCGGCGAGTGCCACGGCCCGGTCGTCGTCCACGGGTCCTCCGGCGACGTACTCCACGTCGTGCCCGGTGATCTGCATGAAGGCCTCCTCGAGTGATCCGCGGACCGCGGAGAGTTCGTGCAGCACCACACCCGCCCCCGCGGCGAGCTCGCCGACGCGGGCGGTGTCGGCCCCGGTGACGACCAGCGCGTGGCCGTCCTCGCCGGGGGCGACGCCGAGTCCGTGCCGCCTCAGCGCCACGGCCAGCTCCGGGACCTGCGGGCTGCGCACCCGGACGGTCGACTCCGCCGCCCCGTCGACGAACGCCGCCGTACTGCACTGGGTGATCAGCCGGCCGCGCCCGATGACGACGAGGTCGGTGGCGGTGAGCGCCATCTCCGGCAGGAGGTGGCTGGAGACGAGCACGGTGCGGCCCTCACCGGCGAGGCGCTGCATGAAGTGCCGGATCCAGACGATGCCCTCCGGGTCGAGCCCGTTGACGGGTTCGTCGAACAGCAGGATCTCCGGATCGCCCAGCAGGGCTCCCGCGATGCCCAGGCGCTGGGACATGCCGAGGGAGAACCCGCCGGCCCTGCGGTCGGCGACGGCGGTGAGTCCCACCTGGTCGAGCACGTCGTCGACGCGGCTCGGGGGCAGCTCGTTCGACCTCGCCAGCCAGCGCAGGTGCGCGCGGGCCGAGCGGTGGGGATGGACCCACCCGGCGTCGAGCAGGGCCCCGACCGTGCGCAGCGGACGGTCGAGCTGCCGGTAGGGCTTCCCCTGGACCAACGCCTCGCCGCTGGTCGGTCCGTCCAGCCCGAGGATCATCCGCATCGTGGTGGACTTGCCCGATCCGTTGGGGCCCAGGAAGCCGGTCACCCGTCCGGGCCGGACGGTGAAGGACAGGTCGTCGACGGCCAGGGTGGGGCCGTAGCGCTTGGTCAGACTGCGGGTCTCGATCATCGTTCCTCCGTGGTTCGGTCGCCTGCAGAGCTCTGTCGCGATCCGCAGGACGGTGCGGCACCGGGCCGGCGCCGGCCTGCGTCGAGGGGGCCGGCGCATCACCGCCCCGACTGCGGGCGGAGGGCCCACCCGAGGAGCGCCCACGTCGCACCGAGGAGGGTGACGACGACCACGGCGAAGACCAGCCCGATCACGGCGGTCGATGCGGCGGCCGCGATCGCACCCAGGCTGAGCAGCGTGAGGACGGCCAGCACCGCGGGCAGGGCGGCCGGCCGGCCGGTGAGGATCCCGGTCCGCGGTACCGCGGAGCCGGCGAGCGAGAGTGCCACCAGGAGCAGGAGCCCGGCCAGGTTCAGAGCCGGGGTCAGAACGGCGAGGCCGAGCTCCTCCGCGACGTCGAGCGCGGCCACGACGACGGCGATGCCCGCCACCCCGGCCGTGCCGAGCGCCGCCCCCGCGGCGGTGGCGCTCGTGCCGGTCGCCCGTGCGGCGCGGTCCGGCCGGTCCCCGCCGCGGTGCAGCAGCCCGAGCAGCGCCGCTGCCGAGCAGAGGACGGCGCCGACGATCGCGAGCCAGAACAGTGCGAAGAGCGGCCGGTCCGTGATCCGGTACGGCGGGTCCACCGCCTGGACCGCGGGTCCGAGCGTCCAGATCAGTCCCTGAGCGGCCCAGAGCCCTCCGGCGAGCACCGCCGCCGGTCCGGTCCCGCGCTGCAGGGCCGTCACGACCGGGGGCCGACCGACCGTCAGGACAGGACCGGAGCGCGACGGCTCGGCCGCACGGTGATCGCGTGGACGACCGGGCACCCGGGGCCCGGTCGGACGAGGACGAGGCATGACGATCCTCCTGGGGCGTGGTCCGCCGGGTCGACGACCCGGCGGTGCGTCCCCAGTGTTCGCCGGGCCCACGCGGCCGACCATCGTGCGGGCCCTCCGCCGTGACCAGGGAAAACCCTGGACCGGGGGCCGGTGCCGGTCAGTGCGTGCGCGCTCGTCGCCGCTGTGGGAGCACTGCGGTGACGACGGTTCCGCCGTCTGCCGAGCCGGACAACCGCAGCCGCCCGCCGAGCGCCTCGACGCGGTCGGTCAATCCGCGCAGCCCCGACCCGAGCGTCGGGTCCGCACCGCCGACACCGTCATCGGTGATCTCGACGACGGCATCCGGTCCGGTCCGCACGACGCGGACGGTGGCGGCGCTCGCGTGCGCGTGCTTCGCGACGTTGGCCAACGCCTCCGACGCGACGAAGTACGCGGCGAACTCGACGTGCTCGGGCAGGCGGCCGCCGGGCTCGACGATCAGGGTCGTCGGTACCGCCGAGCGCAGGACCAGAGCGTCGAGGGCGTACTCCAGGCCCTGGTCGAGAGCGGCGGGGTGGATGCCGCGGGCGAGCTCCCGCAGCTCCTCCAGGGACCGGGCCAGTTCCTCGGCGGCGGAGGTGACGAGCTGCTCGGCGTCGCTCGGGTCGTGGCGGATCTGCCGGCCGATGAGCGAGAGCTGCAGGGCGAGGGTGACCAGGCGCTGCTGGGCGCCGTCGTGCAGGTTGCGCTCGATGCGGCGCCGTTCGGCGTCGGCGGCGGTGATGATCCGTTCGCGGGAGGCCCGGAGCTCGACCAGGCGCGCCTGTGCCTCGGCGTGCAGCTGGGCGTTCTCCAGCGCGATGGCGGCCGCCCCGCCGATCGCCTCGACCAGTTCCGGGTCG
Source organism: Pseudonocardia broussonetiae (assembly GCF_013155125.1). Lineage (NCBI taxonomy): Bacteria > Bacillati > Actinomycetota > Actinomycetes > Pseudonocardiales > Pseudonocardiaceae > Pseudonocardia > Pseudonocardia broussonetiae. Next base: position 3,594,686 of record NZ_CP053564.1, read on the forward strand.
TCGTCCAGAGACCTGTCGTAGACGAGGGAGGCGACCTGCTCGCCGTCGCGCTCGACCACGGCCACCGAGCGGTCGCCCCCCGGTGCGGGGAGGGTGACGGGGACGCCGTCGCCGTCGACGTGGCCCCGGTGGTCCGGGAGCGGGTAGGCGACGAGCAGTCCGGGGTCCCCGAGTGCCCTGGCCAGCGCCGGCTGGAGCTCGTCCGGTCGCATCGTCCGGAGCCCGCGGAACAGGTCGGCGAGTCCGCCGCGCGCGAGCCGGGAGCGCAGGAGCCCGACCAGGAAGGCCAGCGGAACGGTCGCGATCGAGCAGGCCGCGATCCAGAGCAGCAGCTGCGATCGTTCGCCCGTGACCAGGTGCACGACCAGCAGCAGCGCGAAGAGCAGCAGGCACACCGCCCCGGCCACGCCCGGGAGCAGGGCGCGTCGTCCCGGTGCGGACGCCGTCCGCCAGCGGGTGGCCAGCACCACCGCGGTGGCGACCGGGACCGCGACGAACACGGCGCGCTGAACGGTGTCGACGACGCCGGCGAGCCGCCCCTCCCCGACGATCCGGAGGAGGTTGTCCTCCTCGGGGGAGAACATCAGCCACAGCGGGGCGAGGACCAGCAGCGCGACGAGGATCGTCCCGACGAGGGCCCGGTCCGCCCCGGTCCGCAGCCGTCCACCGGTCAGGAGCGTCAGCACGAGCGGGACGAAGAACAGGATCCAGAGGTCGGGCAGCCACAGCGCGGCCGTCCGGGTGAGTGGCGTGTCGAGCTGGCCCAACAGGGGACTGACGAAGAACGCGAAGCCGGTCGCGGTCATCAACCGGCCGCTGTGGTTGTCCGGACGCCGGTGCCAGGCGATCAACCCGCACGCCGCGAACGAGCCGCCGACCAGGCGGAAGACGACGTCGACGGGCTCGAAAGCCACGTGGCGGAACAGCACCGGCGCGAGCGCCCCGAACTCGGCGGCCGCGGCGACGGTCCACAGCGCGATCCAGAACGCGCGGTGCGGTTCGGGCCTCGTGAACCGGCTCGCCACGCGTTCGTTGCCCTGGCTCAGCAGTCCGGTGACCGCGTCGCCGGGCATCGCGCCACTCCTCTCCGCCGGACGTGGCCGGTCGGGACGAGCACGGTAGCGCCCGCACGGGCCGGGCCGGCACCGCTGAACGGTGCGGACCCGGCCCGGTGCGCGTCGCGCCCGTCAGCGCAGGACGGGTTCCGCCGGCGGTTCCGCCACCGCCGACACGGGTGCGACCCGCCACGCCCCCCGGTCCAGCACGATCACCCCGACCGCGATGGCGCACCAGAGGGCGCCGGTGAGCAGGTCCATCCGCGCCGCGTCGGCCCCGGCGAACCCCAGAGCGGCGTGCCCGAGGCCCTGGGCGATGTGGAACACCATCGTCATCAGGACGCTGCCGCCCGTGCGGTTGAACAGCCACACGTAGACCAGCGTGATCGCGAACGTCACGACCAGCCCGTTCGCGGCGAGCTGCCCCGTGACGACCAGGGGGAGGTGCCACAGCGCGGCGAACCCGCCCAGGACCAGGCCGGCGACCAGCGGCGACCGGGTGGTCTGCAGCTGCGGGAGGGCGTAGCCGCGCCAGCCCGGCTCCTCACCGAGCGGGCCGTCGAGCGGGTTGACGAACCGGACGGCGAGGCCGACCGCCAGAGCTCCCCACGCCATGTCGGCCGGCACCGGAGCGGGAGCCCCCCAGACCACGACGTTCGCGGCTGCGGCCACGGCCAGCACTGCGAGCGGTGTGCCGATCGCCACCGCCCACCAGCGCCGGCCGACCCGCCAGCGGACCATCCGGGCGCCGAGCGTCCGGTAGCCCGGCCGGCCCTCGGTGACACCGATGACGACGAGCGCGGCCACGAGCGGCCCGCACGGGAAGAACGCCGTCGGCGCGAGACCGAGGGCGTGGAACGGCCACACCCACCACGACACGGCGAAGGCGAGACCGAAGAAGGCGACCAGCCGGTGCTGACGGGTCCACGTGACGATCGATGACATGAGCGCTCCTCGAAGCGGTTGCGGTGGGGGAGGGGGGTGCGCTGACGGGGTGCTCAGCCGGGCAGGATCTCGATGGCCCCGGACACGGTGCGGACGGAGACGGTCCGGCCGTCGGCCGGGTCCTGCGCGACGTCGACGCGCTCGCGGCCGGTCACGGTCGCGGTGGTGACGCGGTAGGCGGCGGGCGGAACGGTCAGCAGGGCGTCGCCCGACACGGTCTGGACCGCGACCTCGTCCGGGGGCACCGAGAAGGAGGCCGTGACCGAACCGCCGACGGTCGTGGCGGTGAACCGCGGAACGTCGATCCCGACGGCCTCGACGTCGCTCGCCACGGTCCGCGCGCGGACGCTCGTCCCGGCAGGTACGACGATCTCCCGCTCGACCTCGCATCCCAGGTCGAACGCGGGGCAGTCCGAGGTGAGCGTGAGCACGCCACCCTCGAGGCGGCGCTCGACGACGGGCTCGGATCCCGGCGCCCAGATCCGGGTGGTGCGCACCTCGACGTCCGGCCCGGTGCCTCCGCGCAGGGCCACGAAGCCCGCGTCGACGTCGATGACGACCTCCGCCACGCCGGCCACGGACTCCGACGAGGACTCGGTCCGGAGGGATGCGGCGGTGGCGACGCCGAACGCGACGGCGCCGCCGGTGGCGAGCAGCACGACCCCGGCGCCCACGATCAGTGCCAGGCCCGTCCTCCGTCGGCGCGGCGGGTCGACGGGTCGGATCCGGACGGTGTACGGCGGTGTCGTGGTCATCGGTCGAGCCTCCGCCCGGGGACCCGCGGCCACCACGGGCCCAGCACCGGGCTCCGGGCAGGGCTTTCCCTGCACGACCGGTCCGGGTGCACCCGGCGCACCCGGCGATCCGTTCCCCGGCTGCCGCGCGGTCAGTACGCTCCGGCCGCATGCGGGTGGTCGTGGCCGACGATGCGGTGCTGTTCCGCGAGGGGCTGTCCCGCGTGCTGACCGAGGCCGGGTTCGACGTCGTCGCCCGCGTCGGCGACGCACAGGCGCTGCTCGACGCGGTGCGCGACGACCCGCCCGACTGCGCCGTCGTCGACATCCGGATGCCCCCGACCCACACCACCGAGGGACTCGACGCCGCCCGCGCGCTGGCGACGAGCCACCCGTCGACGGGGGTGCTGGTGCTCTCCGCGCACGTCGAGCCGCACTACGCGCTGCAGTTGATCGAGGACGGCGCCCGGGGTGCCGGCTACCTCCTCAAGGAGCGCGTCTCCGACCTCGACGAGCTCACCGAGGCCGTCCGGAGGGTGGCGGCGGGAGGGCTCGTGATCGACCCGTCCGTGGTGGCCGAGCTCGTCGGGCGGAGGAGGGCCCGCAACCCGCTCGACGACCTGACCCACCGGGAACGCGACGTGCTGGCGCTGATGGCCGAGGGTCGGTCGAACCAGGCGGTGTGCGAGCGGCTGCACCTCAGCCCGAAGACGGTCGAGGCCTACGTGCGCGGGGTGTTCACGAAGCTGGGCCTGCACCAGGACGCCGACGACAACCGGCGCGTCCTCGCGGTGCTGGCCCACCTGCGCGGCTGAGCCGCGTCGGACGTCGGGTCAGTCCGGGGGACCGGGCCGGAACCCGTACCCGCCGTCGAACTCCCACGGCCCGCCGGCGTAGCGCCAGAGGTCCAGGCCCTCGGCGCGGGCGGTGCCGGGGACGAACTCGGCCGTCAGCGCGTCGAGCAGGGCGCGGGCGGCGTCGGGCGCCACCTTGTTCTGCACCGTGACGTGGGCGGAGAACCGCTGGGCGTCCTGGGGAGTGAGCCACGGACGCCAGCGGCCGGCGAGCGCGGCGCGCAGCGCGTCGAGCTCGGGGCTGCGCAGGACGTACGCGACGCCGCGGCCGAGCGACCGGAGGCCCGCGACCTCGACGGCGAACGGCGCGCGGCCGGTCGCCTCCGCGAGGTCCGCGCGCACGTCGTCCGCGTGCACGGCCGGTAGCGCGTGGAACAGCGTGACGTGCGCGGCGAGGTGGTTGCGACCGGACGGGAAGTGCGCGCGGCGCAGTGCGTCGAACCGCTCCTGCGACGCCGGGTCCAGGCGGAGCGTGAGGATCAGGGGCCGGTCGTCCATCCCGGCAGACTGCCATCCGCCGTCGTAGCGTGACGGCCGTGAAGCTCGGCTACCCCGCGATCAACCAGGCCCTCGCGTGCCGGTGCTCGGGCACGTTCCGCCTCGCGTCCTTCTCCGAGGAGCGGATGACGGAGACGATCACCGCGAACCTCGCCTGCCTGCGCCGGGTGCTGGCCTGGAACACCGAGCACCGGCTGATGTTCTTCCGGATCACCTCGAACCTGGTCCCGTTCGCGTCGCACCCGGTGTCGGCGGGGTACGACTGGCGCGGCCGGTTCGCCGGCGAGCTGGCCGACATCGGTGCGTACGTGCGCGCCCACGGCGTCCGGATCTCCCTGCACCCCGGGCAGTTCGTGGTGCTGAACTCCCCGTCGGAGGCCACGTACGCGAGCAGCGTGGCCGAGCTCGTCTACCACGCCGAGCTGCTCGACGCGCTCGGCCTCGACCGGACCCACAAGGTGCAGATCCACCTCGGCGGACGGCACGGCGACGCCGAGCGCAGCATGGAGGTGTTCGCCGAGCGGTACGCCGCGCTGCCGGAGGCGGTGCGCGAGCGCCTGGTGATCGAGAACGACGAGCGCGACGCGAGCCTGGCGGAGTGCCTGCGCCTGCACGCCGCCGTCGGCGTCCCGGTGCTGTTCGACACCCTGCACCACAGCATCCGCAACGACGGCGAGACCGAGCTCCGCGGCCTCGACCTGGCCGCGGCGACCTGGGGCCCGGCCGACGGCACCCCGATGGTCGACTACTCGACCCAGGACCCCGCCCGGCGGCCCGGCGCGCACGCCGTCACGCTCGACGTCGAGCACTTCCGCAGCTTCGTCCGCCGGCTGCGCCGCCGCGACGTCGACGTCATGCTGGAGATCAAGAACAAGGAGGCGAGCGCGCTGCAGGCCCGCGTCGTGCTCGACGAGCTGGGCACCGTGGAGCGGTGACCCGCGAGGAGCTGCTGGCCCGCTACCGGGAGCTGGTGCTGCACGAGCTGCCCCGCCGGGCCCGCGCGGGCCGGTGGGTCGTCACCGCCGACCACTGCTTCGGGCGGATCGTGCTCGACGCCGCGGTCGGCGGGTGCTGGTACGACGTGCTCGACCGGCGCCGCTCGCCCGCGTTCGCGCAGCTCGACGACGCGCAGCTGGCCGCGGCCGTGGAGCTGGCCGAGCGCATGGCCGTCGAGGGCGACCCGCTGGTCCGCGAGCACGACGCGCGGAGCCTGGCGTGGAGGGGGAAGTCGTGACTGGTCGCCCTCTCAGTCCTCGAGGAGCTCCCGGAGGGCGGCGTCGATGAACTCCTGGTCCTGCGGGTTGAAGGGGGCGAGGTGGCCCCAGACGGTCGGGATCGGCCGGGACTCGGCCCCGGCGATGCGGCTCGCCTCGTACTCGCTGTCGACGGGCGGGAAGTAGGAGTCGGTCTCGGCGTTCAGGATGATCGTCCGCGCGGTGATCGCGCCCAGGGCCGCGTCGAAGTCGCCGCCGAAGTCGGCGTGGTCGCCGAGGTCGTTGTTCCACCACGTCCACATCTGGGCGAGCAGGTCGTTCGCGTCGCACTTGAGGAAGAACGGGTCCCAGAACCGGTCGATGAACTCGTCGACGTCCTTCGCGCCGAACGCCCGGAAGAGCTCGGCCCGGTAGAAGGGCTCCGAGAAGCCCCAGCCGGCGTACAGCGCGGCCATCGCCCGGACGCCCCGGACGGGCGGCTTGTCGGTGTAGAAGCCGTCGTTCCAGTCGGGATCGGAGGTGATGGCGCGGATGTTGCCGGCCAGGAAGACCTTGTTGAAGTGCGCGGTGCGGGCCGACCCCGAGATCGGCGCGATGGCCCGCACCATCTCCGGGTGCCGCGCCGCCCAGGCGTAGGTCTGGCACGCGCCCATCGACCAGCTCGTGACCAGCCTGATCCGCTCCACCCCCAGCTCCTCGGTGAGCAGGCGGTGCTGCGCGGCGACGTTGTCGTAGGTAGTGACGTGCGGGAACCTGCCCCGGTCGAACGGCGGCGGGGTGTTGCTGGGGGAGGAGGAGACGCCCGCGCCGAAGTGGTTGGGGACGACGATGAAGTAGCGCTCGGGGTCGAGCGCGCGCCCCGCGCCCGTCATCGTGGCCGCGGTGTCCGACGGCGTCGCCGTGAACCAGGTCGGGCAGACGACGACGTTGTCCCGGGCCTCGTTGAGCTCGCCCAGCGTCGTGTACCCCAGCCGCGCGGCGGGCAGGACGCCGCCCTTCTGCAGTGCGGTGTCACCCAACTCGAAGACCTCGTGCGGCACGGCGTCAGCCTTCCTCTCCCGGACCTGTGTCCGAAAAAGGCTAGGCGCGGAGGCCGCCGCAGACCAGACCGAGCGCGGGGGAGTCCCCGCCGGGATCGGTCGGTCGGGTTCGCCGGTGCCGCGCCGGGTACGCCCGCGTCGTCGGGATTCGAGTACCGGACGGAGGAGACGACGGTGGAGCGAGGGAGCAGCAAGCACGGGGCCCGCGTCGACGAGGAGCTCGGCCGGGAGGTGCGGGGGCGCACCGGTGGTGCCGGTGGCCACCGCGAGGAGTGGGCGGAGACCGAACCGCGCGCCGCGGCGGAGGACCGGATCGACCGGACGGAGCTGCCGCGGGACATCTCCGCGACCCCGGCGGACGCCGACGAGCCGCCGGAGGAATCGGCCTGAGGGGGCCCTGACGCACCGGCGGCGGACGTCGTCGACCCGGATGCGCCGAGCAGGACTACGGGTTAGTGCGTGTCCCGTTCGGCGCTGCGGGTCTCAGCTTCGTGGGTCGCGGGCAGAGGAGCGACGCCGACGAACACCTCGACATCGCACCTGAGGGTCGGGTGGATGGAGACGTGGGCAGCGCGCGAGATCGGCGGTCGGCATCAGGTTCGTCCGTAGATGTGCCGCAGTTCCGTGAGGCGCGAGCGGACGGGCGTGCCGGTCATGCCCTTCAGGTTGAGCGGCGGATCGATGACACCCAGGACGTCCCGTTCGAGCCGTCCGAGCGCATCGGCATCGGGGACGACGGCGACGCGGACGGCGAGGTGCTGGTTCATCCAGCGGGTCAGGGCCTCCTCATCGATGGTCACAGCACCGTGCGCGGAGGCGAGGACGGATCCGAGGGTGCGCCGGAACGTGGAGAACTCGTGTCGGCCTCCCAGGTGCATGCCTGCGATCCGTGACCACAGCGTGTTCGTCGAACGCTTCCCGCTGGGCCAGCGCGTCGCGCCGGCCAAGCCTGCGTAGATCAGCCCGGGGCGAACCGTGAGGCCGAGTCCGGCGGAGAGGTCCGCGGCGCCGGTGGCGTCGACCCACCAGCTGTAGAGACCTGGTGCGTTCAGCACATCACGTCGGCTGCCGAGGAACGTCGCGGCGGTCATGGCGGCGGTGTCGTCGAGCAGGGTCGCCACCATGGAGTCCACCGCCTCCGGGGCGGCGTCCGGTGGCGGCGCGGAGTCCTCCCGGACCGCGTTCAAGCCGGACGGCTGCGCTGCGTACCAGCCCATCCGCTTTCCCAAGCCGAGCCCCGCCAGGGGGGCCGTCACCACGGCGCTCCTGGCGTTGAGGGGCGGTGAGACGGCCTGGAGGTAGGTCTCGCCGGCATGCACCTCGATGGTCGTGCCGCTCAGCGGACCGACGATCATCTCGAGTCGTGCTGCCACCCACGCGGCCCATGCCGCTCGGTAGGACGCCGGGGTGTCAGGCAGGTACCGCTCGTAGGGCGAGATCCATTCATCGGGCGCGACCAGCCCGTACTCCGCGGAGAGGATGAACCAGGGCAGACCACGGGCCTCGGCGTACCGGCGCTCACTGAGGAACAGCGGCGAGACGTAGAGGTCCTTGGCGGCGCACGGGGAGGCCGACTTCGTCTTCACACAGCCCACGAGGAGCACGTCAGCAGGCCGCGGCTCGTCCTGCAGCGCCGCTTCGTCGCGGAGCTCGACGGGTGTGGTGCGAGGAGGAACGCCGGGGGCAGGAACGAAGGTCACCTCTCGGCCCGGATCGAGTCCGCCGACCGTGAAGCCGGCGTTGCGCCACGCGCGCACGTGCGAGCGGTCGCCGCCCCACCACGCCCGGTGCTTCTCGGCCGACGCCGGCAGCTCACCCACGAGCGCCTGCAACTCGGCCCAGGTCATGCGCACGGGCCCGCTCTCGCGGACCAACCGTTCGGTCAGCAGGACCCAGTTCGCCATCTGCCCAGTCTTCACGATCCATTGCCTCAGCCCGCACGCATCGTCGGATCGGACACGGGATCCGCCAAGGGGGATGCACCTGACCGGGCCCTGACGCACCGGTTCCACGACCGGGACACCGGTGGCAGCCCGTGTGCCGCGCACGGTGCGTGACGGCGGTACCTCCGGCACGCGCGCCGGACCGGGATCACCGCGACCTAGGATGATCCCGTGCGGGTGAGCCGGTGAAGCGATCCCTGGTCGGCCGGCTGAGGATCGTGAGGATCCTGCCGCCCCCCGTGCGGCTGATCCTCGCCTCCATGGTGCTGTTCAACGTCGGGTTCTACCTCGTCGTGCCGTTCCTCGCGGTCCACCTGGCCGACGAGCTGCACCTCGCGGCGTGGGCGATCGGGCTCGTGCTGGGGCTGCGCACGTTCAGCCAGCAGGGGCTGTTCTTCCTCGGTGGGAGCCTGGCCGACCGGTTCGGGGCGCGCCCGATCGTGCTGCTGGGCGTCGCGCTGCGGGTGGTCGCGTTCGTCGCGCTGGGGTTCGCGGAGCACCTCTGGTCGATGATCGTCGGGGTGGTGCTGGTCGGGCTCGCCGCCGCGCTGTTCGCCCCCGCGGTCGAGTCGACCAACGCCGTGTACGGCCACCGGCTCGAGGCCGACGGGGTGCTGGCGCGCACCGAGCTGTTCGGTCTGGAGCAGATGTGCAGCCGGTTGGGCTCGGTGGTGGGGCCGGCGCTGGGTGCGGTGCTGCTGGTCGTCCCGTTCCGGTGGACCGCCGTCGCCGCCGCCGGCCTGTTCGCGCTGCTGTGGCTCGCGTTCGCCCGCTGGCTGCCCGACGACGCGAGCACCAGCGCGGCCGAGCCCGGCGCGGTCGCGCCGACCCTGCGCCAGGTGTGGCGGACCGTGCTGGTGAACCGGTCGTTCCTGTTCTTCGTCGTGCTGTGCGCCACGCAGCTGCTCGCCTACAACCAGCTCTACCTCGTCCTGCCCGAGCAGCTGGACCGCTCGACGGGGTCGCAGGCCGCGCTGGGCTGGTTCTTCGCCGGCGCGGCCGTGCTCGTCATCGTCGGGCAGGGACCGGCGGTCGCGTGCGCCCGCCGCCTCGGGCACCGGAACGCGATCGTCGGCGGGCTCGCGCTGATCGCGCTGTCCTTCCTCGTCCCGCCGCTGCTGCTCGCCGACCCGGGACGGGCGCTCGCCGGGCTCGTCGGGTGGGTCGCGCTGCTGCACGTCGGGCAGATGCTGATGGTGCCGCCGATGCGCGACGTCATCGGTCGGCTCGCCGGCGAGCGCAACCTGGGCGCGCACTTCGGGATGCTCAGCACGGTCGGGGGACTGGCGACGCTGGTCGGCTCGGTGCTGGTCGGGTGGATCTACGACCTGGTCGACGCCGGCCGCACGACCGCGGCCGCGCCGTGGCTGGCGCTGGCCGCGGTCGTCGCCGCGTCGGCGGGGGCGATGTGGCTGTGGAGCGGTCGCGACCGACTCAGCCCAGCGGCACTCGCCCGATCCGCTCCAGCATCTCGTCGATGACGAACGGGATGGTCAACGAGTTCGGCATCGACACGGCGTCGCTCGTCACGGGGTCCAGGCCGATCATGCCGCCGGAGCGGACCACCCCGAGCGCGGCGAACGTCGGCACCGCGGCGAGCACGGGCTCGGCCTTCGCGTAGTTGTCGACGACGAGCAGGTCGCCCTCCACCTGCGAGAGGTTCTCCGCGGCGACGTCGACGTAGAGCTCGCTGCCGAACGCGTCGCGGACGCCGGCGACCGGGCCGAAGCCCATCTCGGTCAGCAGCTGTCCGCGCGCCGAGGCCGGGCTGAACACGCGCAGCGTCCCGCCCTCGAGCACCCGGACCAGCGCCGCGGTCCGCTCGGCGAACTGCGGGTGATCGGCCCTGGTCCGGGCGAAGACCTCCTCGACCTCCCGGATCTCGGCCGCCGCCCGGCCCGGCATCCCGACCGCCGAGCCGATGCGCGCCGTGACGTCCTTCCACGGCAGTGCCCAGTCGGTCTGCCCCGGGGCGTGCAGGACGGTCGGCGCGATGGCCGCGAGCTTGCGGTAGGTGTCCTCCTCGATCGCGTTGTTGACCGCGACGATCAGGTCCGGGCGCGCCGCCGCGATCGACTCGAGGTCGAAGTCGGTGGTCGCGTCGGCCAGCGGGGCCGGTGCCGCCGCGCCGAGGTGCGGCTCGGCCCACTCGCCGACGCCGTCGTCGGTGGAGCCCGTCCAGACCGGGACCAGCACCGGCATCACGCCCAGCGCCAGCAGCACGTCGGCGTCACCGATCCCGACGGCCGCGACGCGGCTCGGCGCCGAGGTGACGGTGGTCGACCCGTGCACGTGTTCCAGCGTCACGGGGTAGGCGCCGGGCTCCGCGGGACCGGCCGCGGCGCCCGCGTCCGTTCCCGGATCGTCGCCCGCACACCCGGTGACCAGCCCGGCCACCGAGATCAGGCTCCATGTGAGCGCCGTACGACGGGTGAGTTGCAGGTCCACGCGTGCCTCCGGGTTAGGTGACCCTCACCATATCTCACGGGATCATGACCGGGCGATGGTCGACGGCCGGTGCGTGACGCCCCGGGTCAGCGCGCGCGGCTCGCCGACCACGCCGCCATCTCGGCCACCGCCACCACCTCCGCCGCGTGCGCGGCACGGAGGCGGGCGGCCAGGGCGGCGAACAGGTCGTCGCGCTCGGGCGTGGAGAGGGGAGGGGTGGCGTCCAGCTCGGCCCGCAGCGCCCACAGCTCGCCCGCGGACTCCTCCGCGGCCGCGGCGCCGGCGTCGCCCTCGGCCACAACGGCCTGCTGCACGGCCGCGGTGAGCTCGCGCAGCCGCGCGAACGGCGGGACGTCGACCGGCAGCGCCGCCTCGGCCACCCCGTGCCAGGCCGCGGCGGCCGCGCGCCACGCCCGCGCGGCCGGCGCGGTGCCGCCGACGAGGGGTCCGGCGTCGTCGAGGAACGCGGCGGTGAGGTCGCGCAGGTGCCCGCCCGTCGCGCCGGCGGGAGAGGCGCCCTCCCAGACCGAGGCCAGCGCGCCGGTGAGGCCGCGGCCGTCGGCGAACACGCGCGGCCAGCCCTTCGCCGCCCCCGCGTCGGTGAGGGTGCGCGCCCACTTCGCCCACGCCGGCAGCGCGAACGACGCGGACGTGCCGCCGAGGCGGGTGGCGCCGTCGGTGATCGCGTCGGCGACCGCCGCGTGCAGGACCTGCTCGGGCACGTCGCCCTCGGGCCGCGGGACGACCAGCAGGTTCTTGTACGAGCCCACCCGTGCGCGGGCGGCCCGCAGGCGGTCGGCGGGGACGCCGAGCGGGGCGAGGGTGCGGTCGTCGACGCGGTAGCGGTCGCCGTCCCGCCCGTGCACGACGACCGGGTGCCCGCCCATGCCGTCGAAGCTCGCCGGCAGGTGCCCGTAGCCGACGACGTGGCGGTCCGGCCAGACCAGGGCGGGCGTGCCGGCGTCGAGCGCGGCGTCCAGGGCCCGGGCCGCGCCGACGGCGCCCCCGGTCCGCTCGACGGCGGCCGGCACCCCCAGCCGGGACAGCGCGGCCAGCGGCGCCCGGTCGGCGTACTGCCACTGGGAGGAGAACCCGAGCACGACCGGGCGGCTGCCGTCGTGCGCGAACTCCCACAGGATGTAGCCCGCGCCCGGTCCGCCGGCGATCCCGAACACCAGCGCCTCGGAGAGCTCCGCGCCCGCCGCCCGGACGCCGTGGTGCGCCAGGACGTTCGCGAGCGCGGCCGACGCCGGGTGGGTCCCGCCGCGCAGCCGGTAGCCGGCGTGCTCGACGGGTCCGGACGGCCCGGCGACGTGCAGCCGGGCGGTGCTGTAGCTCTCGCCGGTGCGCGCCATCCGCGCGCGGATCCGGGCCTTGAGCTGCTTCTGACGGGTCATGACCGCTCCCCACGGCCGGACGGCGGGTGCGGTCACCACGCCCCGCACGCCGCCCCGGCCGGTTCGAGCTGGTCGTGCACCGGTCTGGTCGGGGCCGAGGCTCCCGCAGTCCCCTTCGCCCCCGCGTCGCCGGGTCGCGTGGGAGCCCGGTCTGGAGGTCCGGCGTGGCCGACGCCGTGCGGGGAGTGTGCCACAGCGGCGGTGCAGGGAGGAGGCGCCGCGGCCGTTCGCCGCCCCGCTCGCCGTTCGCCCCGCCCCCGCACGGGCGGGCCGCGACCCGAACGCGTGCGGAACGGCCGGTTCCTAGCGTCGCAGGAGCGCCGGAGCCACCGGCCGCCGCGGACCGGGGAGGACCCGGACGCGGGTGATCCTGCGGCCGGTCGGCCGCGGACCCACGAGGAGCTCTTCCGTTGTCCGTCATCCCCCTCACCCCGCGGGCCACCGGGCCCGCCACCACCGACGTCACCGCCCTCGGGACGGTGCTCGGCGTCTGGGCCCACCCCGACGACGAGGCGTTCCTGTCCGCCGGCCTGATGGCCGCCGCCCGCGACGCCGGGCAGCGGGTGGTCTGCGTGACCGCGACGCTCGGCGAGCGCGGCACCGACGACCCGCACGAGTGGCCACCCGACCGGTTGGCCCGCGTCCGGCGCCACGAGCTCGAGGCGTCGCTGGCCGTCCTCGGCGTCGACGAGCACCACCTGCTCGGCATCACCGACGGCACCTGCGCCGCGCAGCCCCACGACGCGCTCGTGCGCCACCTCGGCCGCGTGATCGAGGCCGTCGCGCCCGACACGATCCTGACGTTCGGGCCCGACGGCCTGACCGGCCACGAGGACCACCAGACCGTCTCCGCCTGGGTCACCGACGCCCGGGCCGCCGTCGCGCCGGGGACGCGCCTGCTGCACGCGACCACCACCGGCGAGTTCGTCGACGCGTGGGAGCCCGCCCGCGACGCGTTCCCGGTGTTCCTCGCCGACGGGCTGCCGCTGCGGACGCCCGAGTCGGCGCTGGCGGTGCACCTGCGGCTGGACGGCGCGGCGCTCGACCGGAAGGTCGTGGCGCTGCGCGCGCAGGCCGGCCAGACGACCGGACTGATCGCGGCCGTCGGCGAGGAACGGGTGCGGACGTGGTGGTCGGTGGAGGCGTTCGTCGCCGCCGAGGCCGCCTGCTCCCGCACCTGGGGCACCTGGCGGGTGGCGGCATGAGCGCCCCGGCGAACCCGGCGGTCGCCGCCCAGCTGCGGCGCGGCGCGCGCGACACGGTCGCGGTGATCGTCGCCTACCTCCCGTTCGGCATGGCCGTCGGCGCGGCGCTCGCGCACGCGGACGTGCCCCCGCTCGTGGCGTGGGCGTCGTCGCCGCTGCTGTTCGGCGGGGCCGGGCAGCTGCTCGCGGTCCAGCTGCTCGGCGCGGGCGCGGGCGCCGTGGTCACCGTGTCGGCCGTGCTCGTGGTCAACGCGCGGTTCCTGCTCTACGGCGCCGCGCTCGCCCCGCACGTCGCGGACTGGCCCCGGCGCACCCGCTGGGCCGCGGCGCACCTGCTCGCCGACCCCGTCTACGCGCTGGTCGCCGCCCGGTTCGCGGGCCCCGCCGGGTCCGGGCCGCCGCGGGAGCGCAGGGCCTACTACGCCGGCGTCGGCGTGACGCTGTGGGTCGTCTGGTCGCTGGTCACGGGGCTCGGGATGCTGCTGGCCGGGGCGCTGCCCGCCGGTCTGCGGCTCGACGACGCCGCGCCGCTGACGTTCCTGCTCCTGCTGCTGCCGATGCTCGGGACCCGCGCCGCGGTGGTCGCCGCCGCGTCCGGGGGCCTCGCGGCCGCTGCGGTCCTCGCGCTGCCGCTGGGCCTGGACGTGCTGGTCGGCGCCGCTGCCGGTGTGGCGGCCGGCGCGCTGGCCGCCCGGAGCGGGGCGGCGGGTGGTCCCCGTGGCTGAGACGATCACGGTGGCTGAGCCGCTGCTGGTGCTCCTCGTCGCCGCACTGGGCACCTACGCCCTGCGCGCGGCGTTCCTGGTCACGGCACAGGACCGGCCCCCGGGGCCGCTGGCCCGGCTGCTGCCGCACGTCGGGCCCGCGGTGCTGGCCGCGATCACGCTGCCCGCCCTGATCGCCCCGCGGGGGGCCGTGACGGTCGTCGACACCGTGCCCGCGCTGCTGGCCGCCTCGGTCGCCGCGCTCGTGTGGCGGCGCACGCGGAGCCTGCCGCTGGCGCTGTTCGCCGGTCTCGGCCTGTCGGTGCTGGCCCACGCGGTGCTGGGCTGACGAGGTCCCCCGACCGGCCCCTGCCGCGCGGGCCGGTCGGCCGGGAGGCTGGCCGTGCGGTCCGCGCGGGGGAGGAGCGGCGACGATGGACGTCACCCTGCTCGGCGAGCAGCTGCTCGCCGGGCCCGACGGCGTCGTGCGGGCGCGGTCGTCGCGGACGATCGCGCTCATCGCGTTCCTGGTCGCGCACGGGGACGCGCCGCAGACCCGCCAGCGCATCGCCGCCGCCTTCTGGCCGGACTCCTCCGACGAGCAGGCGCTGACCAACCTGCGGCGCGAGCTGCACCAGCTGCGCGCCGTCCTCGGCGACGAGCCCGCGCTCGTCGTCACCCCGCGCGACCTCGCCTGGCGCGACAGCCCGACCTGCGTCGTCGACGTCCGGGCCTTCCGCGCCGACCGCGCCGCCGCGCTCGCGGCCACCGACCGGGACGCGTTCCTGGCCCGCGCGTCGGCCGCCGTCGCCCGCTACGGGGGCGAGTTCCTGCCCGGCAGCGACGAGGACTGGGCCCGCGACACCCGCGCCGAGCTGGAGCAGCAGTGCGTCGACCTGCTCGACCGGTGCGTCGCGGCGCACCGCGGGGCCGGCGACCCCGACCGGGCGATCGGGGCCGCGCGGCGTCGCGTGGCGCTGCGCCCCGTGGAGGAGTCCGGCTACCGCACGCTGATCGAGCTGCACGGCGAGCAGGGCGACCGGGCGGGTGCGGTGAGCGCCTACCACCACTGCGCCTCGGTGCTCGAGCGCGAGCTCGGCGTCGAGCCCGACCCGCTCACCCGCGCCGCGCTGAACCGGCTGCTGGCCCGCTCGGGCCCGGCCGTCGCCGCGGTCGTCGAACCGCCCCGCCGGCGGACGGGCGGGGGCGGGCGGTTCGTCGGCCGCGCGGCCGAGCTGCAGGCGCTGCGCGGGCGGTGGGGCACCGCGACCACCGGCGTCGCCGGGCTCGTCCTGCTGCGCGGGGACCCGGGGATCGGCAAGTCCCGGTTGATGGCCGAGCTGGCCGACGAGGTCCGCCACGGCGGCGCGGTGGTGGCGCAGGCGCAGTGCTTCGGCACGTCGGGGCGGCTCGCGCTGGCCCCGGTCGCGGACTGGCTGCGCACCCCCGCGGTCCGCGCGGCGCTGCCGTCGGTCGACCCGGTGTGGCGGGCCGAGGTGGAGCGCCTGCTGCCCCCGGCGGGGCCGCGCGCCGAACCCGCGCGGCCCGGCCCGCGCGCGATGGTCGACGCCTGGCAGCGCCACCGCTTCTTCGAGGGACTGAGCAGGGCGGTGTTCGCCGTCGACCGGCCCGTCCTGCTGACGATCGACAACCTGCAGTGGTGCGACCAGGAGACGCTGGCGTTCACGACGTTCTGCCTCGGCCTCGCGACGGACGAGCCCGTCCTGGTGGTGGCGACGCTGCGCGAGGACCACGACCCGGCGGTGGGGGAGTGGATCGCCCGGATGCGCGCCACCGGCCGGCTCACAGAGATCGCCCTGGGCCCGTTCGAGGTCGCCGACACGGCCGCCCTCGCCGCGGCCGTCACCGGCAGCGCCCTGACCGCGGCCGAGGCGGACCTGCTGCACGCGACGACCGGCGGTTTCCCGCTCTACATCGTCGAGGCCGGGCGCGCCGACGCCGCGGCCCCCGCGGGCGACCAGCTGGCGTCGGTCCTGCAGAGCAGGCTCGCCCAGGTGAGCGACGAGGCCCGCGACCTCGCCGGGCTGGCCGCCGCCGTGGGCCGCGACGTCACCCTCGACCTGCTCACCGAGGCCGCCGACCTGCCCGCCGACGCCGTCGTCCGCGCGGTGGACGAGCTGTGGCGCAGTCGCATCCTGCGGGAGGTCGGCGACGGCTACGACTTCTCCCACGACCTGCTGCGCGACGTCGCCTACGCGGGCGTGAGCCCGCCCCGGCGGTGGCTGCTGCACCGGCGCGTCGCGCAGGGCCTGGAGCTGCTGCACGCCGACGAGCCCGACGCGGTGTCCGCGCAGCTCGCCGAGCAGTACGCCCGCGGCGGGCGCCCGGACCGGGCGGTCGACAACTACCGGCGGGCCGCCGCCGTCGCCGCGTCGATGTTCGCCCACGACGAGGCGATCCGGCTGCACGAGGCCGCCCTGGAGATCGTGCGCGGGCTGCCGGACGGGCGCGACCGGCTCGGCCGCGAGCTGACCCTCATCGAGTCGCTGGTCCGGCCGCTGACCGCCCGGTACGGGCCCGCGTCGCCGCTGATCCGGGACGCGCTGGAGCGGGCCATCGGCCTCGCCGAGACGCTCGGGCGGCGCGAGTCCGCCCTGGACGCGCTCGTCGGGCTGTGGGCCGCGCAGTTCGTGCACGGCGACACCGCGGTGGCCCACCGCACGGCCACGCGCGCCCTGGAGATCGTGCCCCCCGACTCGCCCCTGCGCGGGCCGGTGCACTTCGGCTTCGCCGGGTCGGCCGCGAGCCTGGGGCGGCTCGCGGAGTCCGTGGAGCACTTCGCGCTCGCGGCCCGCTACGGCGGGGCGCACGAGCTGACCGTCGGCACGCGGACCGACGTCCACGGGCCCGCGTGGACCGCGCACGTGCACTGGCTGCTCGGCGACGCCGACCGGGCCCGCGAGTGCGCCGCCGACGCCGTCGCCCGCGCGCGGGCCGGGGACAGCGCGCACCAGCTCGCCGTCGCGCTGGCCTACGCCGCCGTCACCCGCCAGCTCCGCGGCGACCGCGACGAGCTCGGCCGCGCCGTCGCCGAGCTCGGCGAGCTGTGCGGGCGCTACTCCTTCGCCTACTACCGGGAGTGGGGGCTCGTGCTCACCGGCTGGAGCCGCGACGACGGCACCGGGGCCGCCCTCGCCCGGCGCGGCGTGGAGGCGCTCACCGCCGACGGGGCGCTGGCCCGCATGCCGTACTGGCTGTCGCTCTGCGCCGACATCGAGCGGCGGGAGGGCCGCCCCGACGCCGCCCGCGCGATGCTGGACGCCGCCCTGGAGAGCGGGCGGGCCCGCGACGACGTGTGGTGGCTGCCCGAGGTGCTGCGCGCGCGGGCCGCCCTCGGCGACGACGCGGACGGGGCCGTGGCCCGCCTGCGCGAGGGCGCCCGGCTCGCCGCCGCGCACGGCAGCGTCGTCCTGCTCGCCCGGTGCCGCGCCGACCTCGCCGCCCGCGGCGTTCCCGACGGGCCGTTCGGCGTTCCCCCGGAGCCCGCCGACCTCCTCCCGGACGCGAACGGCACGCGAACGCCGCGTTCCTAGCGTCGGAGGCGCGCACCGGGCACAGCCGGAGGCGCACCGACCAGGAGGAGAAGACGATGACGGGAACGATCGACACGACGGACACCGACGCTGCGGCAGACCGGGCGCTCAAGGCCCGGCACCGGGCGATGTGGGCGCTGGGGGACTACCCGAGCGTGGCCGTCGAGCTGATCCCCGAGCTGGGGCCCGTGCTCGTGGCGGCCGCCGGGGTGCGCCCCGGGGACCGGGTGCTGGACGTGGGCGCGGGCGCCGGGAACGCGGCGGTACCGGCGGCGGTGGCGGGCGCGCGGGTGACGGCGTCGGACCTGACGCCGGAGCTGTTCGTGGCCGGGCGGGCGTTCGCCGCGCGCCACGGCGTGCAGGTGGAGTGGGAGGAGGGCGACGCCGAGGCGCTGCCCTACGAGGACGGCGCGTTCGACGTCGTCCTGTCCTGCATCGGCGTGATGTTCGCGCCGCACCACCAGCGTGCGGCCGACGAGCTGGTCCGCGTGTGCCGCCCCGGCGGCACGATCGGGCTGCTCAGCTGGACCCCGCAGGGGTTCGTCGGCGACATGTTCCGGGCGATGAAGCCCTTCGCGCCCGCGCCGCCGCCCGGTGCGCAGCCGCCGCCGCTGTGGGGCGACGAGGACCACGTCCGGGCGCTGCTCGGCGACCGCGTCACCGACGTCACCACGACGCGGGAGGTGCTGACGACCGACCGGTTCGCCACGCCCGAGGCGTGGCGGGACCACTGGAAGACCGTGTACGGCCCGACGGTCGCGGTCTACCGCGGCATCGCCGACGACGCGGACAAGGTGGCGGCGCTCGACCGCGACCTCGCCGCCGTCGCCGCCAGCGCCGACCGCGGCACCGGCTCCACGGTGATGGACTGGGAGTACCTGGTCCTCACCGCCCGCCGGAGCGGCTGAGAGGAGGTGGGCCGTCCGCGGACGCGGGCGGCCCACCGCCCGTCGGGGCGTCAGGCCGCCGGGGGCCGCGACCGGCGGCGCGGCGCGCAGTGCTCGGGCTGGCGCGGCTCGGCGTCGGCGACGCGGGGGACGGTGGGCCGCTCCACCGGCTCGCCCACCGACAGCCGCAGGGTCTCCTGCTCGTGGCGGACCGTGAGCGGCTCGCCGTCGACGAGCTCGTAGCGCGTCCGGTCGGAGGTGACGGTCACCCGCAGCCGCCGGCCCAGGTGCCGCAGCCGGAACGCGACGCGGGGCAGCGCCGCGGGCAGGGCGGGCCGGAAGCGCAGCTCGCCGTCGACCTGCCGCATCCCGCCGAACCCGGCGGCGACCGCGATCCAGGTCCCGGCCAGCGCGGCGAGGTGCAGCCCGTCCGACGAGTCGTGCGACGTGTCGCGCAGGTCGGCGAGCGCCGACTCGGCCAGGTAGGCGTGCGCCAGGTCCAGGTGCCCCACCTCGGCGCACAGCACGGCCTGGCAGCACGCCGACAGCGACGAGTCGCGCACCGTCACCGCCTCGTAGTAGGCGACGTTGCGCGCCTTGTCCTCGTCGGTGAAGGCGTCGCCGCGCAGCAGCATGGCCAGGACGAGGTCGGCCTGCTTGATGACCTGCTTGCGGTAGAGCTGCAGGTAGGGGAAGTGCGAGTGCAGGGGGTAGCGGTCCGGGCCGGTCCCCTCGAAGTCCCAGCGGGGCTGGTCGGTGAACCCGGCGGCCTGCGGGTGCACGCCCCGGTCGGCGTCGTAGGGCACCGCCATGGCCTTGCCCGCGGCCTCCCAGCCGTCGATCTCCTCGGCGTCGACAGCGAGCCGGGCGGCGCAGTCGGGGTACCGACGGGCCCAGCGCGCGGCGTGGAGCAGGTTCCGCTGGGCCATGAGGTTCGTGTAGACGTTGTCGTCGGACAGGGCGCTGTACTCGTCCGGGCCGGTCACGCCGAGGATGTGGAACACGCCGTCACGGCCCTGGTGCGCCTGCGACGCCCACAGCCGCGCGGTCTCCACGAGCAGGTCGATCCCGGTGCTCCGCGCGAACGCCTCGTCGCCCGTGCACTCGACGTACCGGATGGCGGCGTCGGCGATGTCGGCGTTGACGTGGAACGCGGCGGCGCCGGCCGGCCAGTAGCCCGAGCACTCGATGCCGTCGATCGTGCGCCACGGGAACGCCGCGCCGCGCAGGTCCAGCTGGCGGGCGCGGTCGCGGGCCCGGTCGAGCGTCGAGTGCCGCCACTCCAGCGCGTGGCGGGTGATCTCCGGGCGCAGGGCCGTCATCGCCTGCAGGACGAAGGTCTCGGTGTCCCAGAAGACGTGGCCCTCGTAGCCGGTGCCGGTGAGGGCCTTGCCCGCGATGCCGCGGCCCTCGGCGCGGGCGGTGGCCTGCAGGAGGTGCCACAGCGCGAAGCGCAGCGCCTGCTGCAGCTCGTCGTCGCCCTCGATCTCGACGTCCACGTCGTCCCAGTAGGCGTCGAGGTACTCGCGCTGGGCGGCGACGAGCGCGTCCCAGCCGGTGTGGCGGGCGGTCGTCAGGGTGGCCGAGACCTCGTCGCGCACCGCGGTGAGCGAGCGGTCCTCCGACCAGGCGTAGGCGAGCAGCTTGACCAGGGTGATCTCCTGGCCGGGCTCGAGGCGGGCGGTGGTGGTCAGCCGCGCCCAGTCCTGGTCGCTGTCGACGTGGGTCTCCAGCTCGGCGGGGCTCTCCAGCCGGTGGTCGGCGGCGGCCGCCACCGCGAAGCCCGACCGGCAGGTGCGGTGCACCAGGGTGATCCGCTGCCCGTCGGCGTGGTGCTCCTGGGCGTCGAGCGGGTGCCGGAGCAGGTCCTGCGCCCCGGGGTGGCTGGGCAGGTGCGGCAGCTGCACGTTGGCGACGAGGCTGGAGGTCAGCGCGACCTCGGCGGGCCCGTCGACCGCGCGCACGGTGTAGCGGATCGCGGCGACCCCGCGGTGCCGGAACGACACCAGCCGCTCCGAGCGCACCTCGACGACCTGCCCCGCCGGGCACCGCCACCGCAGCTCGCGGACCAGCGTGCCCGCGCGCAGGTCCAGCACGCGCTCGTGGTCGAGCACCCCGCCGGCCCGCAGGTCCAGCGGGTGCCCGTCGACCGACAGCGCCACGAGCGTGCCGTCGATCGTGTTGACCAGTGTCTGGGTCTGCTCGGGGTCGCCGTAGCCCGTCTCGGTGTAGACCATCGTGCGCAGCTCGTGCAGCCCGGCGAGGTAGGTGCCGGGCATGCCGACCGGACCGCCCTCGTCGAGCGTGCCGCGGATCCCCAGGCAGCCGTTGGACAGCGCGAAGACCGTCTCGGTGTCGGCCTGCGAGTCCAGCCGGGGGCGCGGCTCGCGCACGACCCAGGGCTCGACCGCGTAGACGTCCTCTTCGTCACCCATGCGACGTTCCTACCGTGACGATGCGTGCGGCGCCGCTCAGGGCGCCTCGGGGTCCTCCACCACCGTCAGGTTCGGCCGGGTCTGCGGCATGAGGTCCTCCGGCATCGCGCCGACGACCAGCGAGAGGTTCTCGATCGCGACCCGGGCCGCCACGCGGGCGACCTTGTCCGAGACGCACGGGTGCAGCCCCGGGACCTCGTCGTCCAGGGCGGTCGCGATCCTCTCGGCCAGGGTCTCTCGCTCGGTCATGGGCGGAGGATGCCTCAGGCCGGGGCCGCCCGCTGCCTAGGCGGCGCAGCCGGTTGTGCCGAGGGCGCAACGGATCGGGCCCCGCGACCGATACGAGGGTGCGGGCCGGTGCACGGGACACGGTCCGGACGGGGACCGGAAGGTGGCAGGGTGTCTCAGCTCGACGAAGGTCCGATCATCGGTGCGACGTCCCCACGGCGTCCGGCACCTGCGGTGATCGAGGCGGTCCGGGCCTCGTGCCGCGCCGTGGCCGACCGTCCGGTGCGCCTGGCCGAGGAGTTCTACCGGGAGCTGTTCGAGATGGCCCCGCAGCTGCGGGCGATGTTCCCGGCCGACATGTCCGGCCAGATGCAGAAGATGACCGACACGCTGCTCGCCGCGATCTCGCACCTCGCCGAGACCGACACCGCCGAGCTGGAGGCCCTGCTGCACCGCCTGGGCGCCGACCACCGCACGCGCTACGGGGTCGAGGCCGAGCACTACGGCTACATCGGCCACGCCCTGACGCGCGCGGTGCGCGAGGTCGCCGGCCCGCAGTACACCGGGTCGCTGAGCTCGTCGTGGATCGCGCTCTACCAGTGGGTCGCGGCGCACATGACGGCCGGCGCGGAGTCGCTGGACCGGCCGGAGCCCGCCGCCGCGGCGCCGCCCGCGGAGCCCGAGCCGAGCCTGCCCGCGCAGCGCGCCGCGCCGCTGTGGTCGCGCCTGCGGGTCTGACCGGACCCCCGGACGGCCGACGCCCCCGCCCACCGCGGGGTGCGGCGGACGGGGGCGTCGTCGGACTGCGGGTCAGCGCAGGTCGAAGCGGTCCAGGTTCATGACCTTGTCCCACGCCGTGACGAAGTCCTGCACGAACTTCTCCTTGGTGTCGTCGAAGGAGTACACCTCGGCGATGCCGCGCAGGATGGAGTTCGAGCCGAAGACCAGGTCGGTCGCGGTGGCGGTGCGCACCACGGTGCCCTGGGCGTCGCGGCCCTCGTAGACGCCCTCCTCGTCGCGGGAGGTGCTCCACTCGACGCCGAGGTCGAGCAGGGTGCGGAAGAAGTCCTGCGACAGGACGCCGGGCCGGTCGGTGAACACGCCGTGCTGCACCCCACCGGTGTTGGCGCCCAGCACGCGCAGGCCGCCGACCAGCACCGTCAGCTCCTTGGGCGTGAGCTCCAGGTTGTAGGCGCGGTCGATGAGCAGCGTCTCCGGCGAGAGCTTGACGTCGGGGGAGATCCAGCTGCGGAACCCGTCGGCGCGGGGCTCCAGGAACGCGAAGGTCTCGACGTCGGTCTGCTCCTGCGAGGCGTCGGTCCGGCCCGGGCTGAACGGCACGGTGACGGTGACGCCCGCGTCCGCCGCGGCCTTCTCGACGGCGGCGGCACCGGCGAGCACGATCGTGTCGGCGAGCGAGACGGGCTTGCCGAACGCCTGCCGCACCTCGTCGAGCTTCGCGACGACCTCCTGCGTGCCGGCGTTGACCGCCCAGCTCTTCTGCGGCTCCAGGCGCAGGCGGGCGCCGTTCGCGCCGCCGCGCTTGTCGGTGCCGCGGTAGGACGCCGCGGACGACCAGGCGGTGTGCACGAGCTGCGACACCGTCAGGCCCGAGGCCAGGACCTGCTGCTTGAGCTCGGCGGCGTCGGCCTCGGAGAGCAGCTCGTGCTCGACGGGCGGGAGCGGGTCCTGCCAGAGCTGCACCTCCTGCGGCACCCACGGGCCGACGTAGCGCGAGACCGGGCCCATGTCGCGGTGCAGCAGCTTGAACCACGCGCGGCGGTAGGCGTCGGCGAACTGCTCGGGGTTGTCGCGGAACCGCTCGGCGATCTTGCGGTACTCCGGGTCGGCGAGCAGCGCGAGGTCGCTCGTGG
Source organism: Pseudonocardia broussonetiae (assembly GCF_013155125.1). Lineage (NCBI taxonomy): Bacteria > Bacillati > Actinomycetota > Actinomycetes > Pseudonocardiales > Pseudonocardiaceae > Pseudonocardia > Pseudonocardia broussonetiae. The sequence continues at coordinate 3,617,701 of NZ_CP053564.1, forward strand.
CCATCATGGGCGGGTTCTTCTTGCCCTCGATGTGCGCGTCGGGCACGAGCTCCTGGCCCTCGGCCTCCTTGGGCTTCCACTGGTTGGCGCCCGCGGGGCTCTGGGTGAGCTGCCACTCGAAGCCGAACAGCGTGTCCCAGTAGCCGTTGTCCCACTGCGTGGGGTTCGGCGTCCAGGCGCCCTCGAGACCGCTGGTGACGGTGTCGGCGCCCTTGCCGCTGCCGTTCTGGTTCTTCCAGCCGAGGCCGCCGGAGTGCACCGGGCAGCCCTCGGGCTCCGGGCCGACCAGGTTCGGGTCGCCGTTGCCGTGCGCCTTGCCGAACGTGTGGCCGCCGGCGATGAGGGCGACGGTCTCCTCGTCGTTCATCGCCATCCGGCCGAAGGTCAGGCGGATGTCGTGGGCCGACGCCAGCGGGTCGGGCTGGCCCTTCGGGCCCTCCGGGTTGACGTAGATCAGGCCCATGGTGACGGCGCCGAGGTCGCCCTCGAGCTCGAGCGGGCCGTCGGTGCTGTAGCGCTCGTCGCCGAGCCAGGTGTCCTCCGGACCCCAGAAGACCTCCTCGGGCTGCCACACGTCCTCGCGGCCGAAGGCGAACCCGAAGGTCTCGAAGCCCATGTCCTCGTGGGCGACGTTGCCGGCGAGCACCAGCAGGTCGGCCCAGGACAGGCTGCGCCCGTACTTCTGCTTGACCGGCAGCAGCAGGCGGCGGGCCTTGTCGAGGTTGCCGTTGTCGGGCCAGCTGTTGAGCGGGGCGAAGCGCTGCTCGCCCGCGCCCGCGCCGCCGCGGCCGTCGAGCTGGCGGTAGGTGCCGGCGGCGTGCCACGACATGCGGATGAACAGCGGGCCGTAGTGGCCCCAGTCGGCCGGCCACCAGTCCTGCGAGGTGCGCATGACCGAGACGATGTCGGCCTTCACGGCGTCGAAGTCGAGGCGGGAGACGGCCTGCTTGTAGTCGAAGTCCGCACCCAGGGGGTCGGACTCGCGCGAGGGCCGGTTGAGCACGCCCAGGTCGACCTGGTTGGGCCACCAGTCGCGGTTGCTGCGCGGCCGGCCGTCTCCGTCGAAGCTGGGGCCGGCGAGGGCCGGGTTCTCGCTCTCGCTCCGGCTGGCGGTCTCGTCGGTGCCCTGCGGGCTCGCGGAGGAGTCACGGGGCTTCGGGTCGGCCAGGGCGGGGTTCTCGCTGTCGGACACGTCGATCCTTCCTCAGGGGTGCCGGTCGTGGGGCTCGGCCGGCCTGGTGGGTGGGTGCATCGGTTCGCGGTGCTCGGTTGCGGTGGTTCGCGGTGCTCGGTTGCGGTGGTTCGCGATGCTCGGTTGTGTCGGGTTCGCGGTGCTCAGCGGTCCGGGGGAGCGGACCGGCAGTCGGGGCACAGGCCCCAGTACACGACCTCCGCCTCGTCGACGACGAAGCCGCCGTCGTCGGACGCGGTGAGGCAGGGCGCCTCGCCGACGGCGCAGTCGACGTCGCGCACCACCCCGCAGGAGCGGCACACGAGGTGGTGGTGGTTGTCGCCGACCCGCGCCTCGTACCGGGCGAGCGAGCCCGCGGGTTGGATGCGCCGGACGAGGCCGGCGTCGGTGAGCGTGCGCAGGGCGTCGTACACGGCCTGGTGCGACACCGACCCGATCCGGGCGCGCGTCATGGCGAGCACGGTGTCGGTGTCGGAGTGCGGGTGGTCGTGCACGGCGGCCAGCACGGCCTTGCGCTGGGCGGTGATCCTCAGCGCGGCGCCACGGAGCAGACCCTCGATCTGCGGCTCGTTCCGCATGCCCCGATTCCAGCACGAAGACCTGACTGGTTCAAGTCCTGGCACCGCGAAACGGCTCGACGGCCCTGGCACGCTGGTCGCTGTGGACGACGGCACCACCCTGCGCCCCGCCGCCGACGGCGACCGGCCCGCCCTGCTGCGGATCTGGCGCCGCGCGGTCGAGGCGACGCACGGCTTCCTGACCCCGGCCGACGTCGACGAGATCGAGGAGCAGGTCCGGGCGGCAGCACTGCCCGCACTGGCGCTGACGGTCGCGCAGCGGTCCGACGGCGCGCTGCTGGGCTGGGTCGGCGTGCACGGCGACCGACGTGCTCGGGCGGTTCGCGTGGAGGCGCTGTTCGTCGACCCCGCCGCGCACCGCCTCGGCGTCGGCACCGCGCTGCTCGGGGCGGCCACCCCAGCGATGGGCCGGGTGGAGCTGGACGTCAACGAGCAGAACCCGTCGGCGCTGGCCTTCTACGAGCGGCACGGCTTCGTGCGGGTGGGGCGGTCGGAGCGGGACGGGGAGGGGCGGCCGTTCCCGCTGCTGCACCTGCGGCGAGGATGACGCGGCCCACCCCTCCCGCGCGCCGAACCTGCTCCCGCGCGCTGAACCTGCTCCCGCGCGCCGAACCTGCTCCCGCGCGCCGAACATGCTCCCGCGCTGAACCTGCTCCCGCGCGTCCCCGGGGGCGCGCGGGACCTGGGAACGCGCGCGGCAGACGGGAACGTGCGCGGGACGGCCGCCGCGAGCATCCGCCCCTCCGCTCCGGCCTTTCCACCAATCGCCCTTGATCGGCGGTTGTGCACCACCACGGTCGTCGGGAGGAGAGCGGGACGGCCGCCACGAGTCGTCCGCCGCCTCGCCGCCTCGCCGCCCTGCCGACTCACCAACCGGCCTTGATCGGCGGGACTGCGTCACCACGGTCGTCGGGAGGGCTGCGATGTCACACTTCCGACGATCACGCACGCCAGCCGCGACCCCTCCGCCGCGTGCAGTCCGCCCACCACGACCGCTGCCATCCTCCCGCGCGCTGAACCTGTTCCCGCGCGCTGAACCTGTTCCCGCGCGCTGAACCTGCTCCCGCGCGTCCCCGGGGGCGCGCGGGACGTGGAAACGTGCGCGGCAGACGGGAAGGCGCGCGGGACGGCCGCTAGGAGGCTCCGATGCGCCCCTCCGCCCCTCCGCCCCTCCGCCCCTCCGCCCCTCCGCCCCTCCGGCGCGCTGAACCTGTTCCCGCGCGCTGAACCTGCTCCCGCGCGTCCCCGGGGGCGCGCGGGACGTGGAAACGTGCGCGGCAGACGGGAACGCGCGCGGGACGGCCGCTACGAGGTTCCGATGCGCCCCGCCACCCTCCGCCCCTCCGGCGCGCTGAACCTGCTCCGGCGCGCTGAACCTGCTCCCACGCGCTGAACCTGCTCCGGCGCGCCGAACCTGCTCCCGCGCGCTGAACCTGCTCCCGCGCGTCCCCGGGGGCGCGCGGGACCGGGAAACATGCGCGGCAGACGGGAACGCGCGCGGGACGCCGCCACGACGCTCCGATGCGGCCCGCCGCCCCCGCGCCCGCCGCCCCGCGCCCGCCGCCCCGCGCCCGCCGCCCCGCGCCCGCCGCCCCGCGCCCCCCGCCCCCGCGCCCGCCGCCCCCCGCGCCCGCCGCCCCGCGCCCGCCGCCCCGCGCCTCGCCGCCCCGTGCCTCGCCGCCCCGCGCCCGCCGCCCCGCGCCCCGCCGTCCAGCCGGCCAGCCGTCCGCCGTCCGCGGCCAGCCGCCCACCACCCGGCCGCCCCGCTCCGGCCCACCAACCGCCCTTGATCGGCGGGAGTGCGCCACCACGGTCGTCGGGAGGGCCGCGACGTCACATTCCCGACGATCATGCCCTCGGCTGCGCCCCGCCGGGCACGGTGCGCCACCACCTCCACCACCCCTCACGGCCGCTGAGAACACGTGGACTCGTCGTCACCCAGGCCGGCCACCGAGCCCGAGCCCGAGCTGGGCCGGGCCGGGCCGGGCCGGGCCCCGAGCGCATCCCGAGCGGCGCGCCCGGCGGGGAGGGTGGAGAGTGGGCGTCCGATCGGCAGGCGCGCGAGGAGCGGGGGCCGGAACATGACCCTGGAGGGCACCGAGGCGGGCCACGTGGGTGACCCCGGCGTGGTGGTCGGGGTGTTCGAGGACAACCCGATCATGATGATCTACATGGCCGGGCCGGAGTACCGGATCGTCGCGGCCAACCGGGCCTACCGCGAGTGGATCGGTCGTCCGGACCTCGTCGGATCGTTGGTCCGTGACGCCTATCCGGAGGTCGCGGGTCAGCAGGTCTTCGAGCTGCTGGACCGGGTGTACACCTCCGGCCGGGCGCACACGGGCCAGGAATGGCGGATCCAGGTCGCCCGGAGTGCCGACGGTGAACCCGAGGAGATGGTCCTCGACTTCACCGTGACCCCGCGTCGCGACGGCTCGGGCGAGGTCGTGGGGTTGTTCCTGTCCTCCGTCGACGTCACCGCGCAGGTGCGGGAGCGGCGGGCGGCGCAGGCCCGGGCCGAGGAGGCCCAGCGGCGCTACGAGACCGCGCGTGAGGTCGTTGCCGAGATCCAGCGCGCGCTGCTCCCGGCGGGGCTACCGGTCGTCCCGCAGGCGGAGGTGGCGTCGAGCTACCTGCTCGCCGAGCAGGACCTCGCCGCGGGCGGGGACTGGTTCGACGCCGTCGTGGTCCCGGACGGCCGGTTGGCGCTGGTGGTCGGCGACGTGGTCGGGCACGGGGTGGCCGCGTCGGCGGTGATGGCGCAGCTGCGGGCGGTGCTGGCCGAGCGGCTCGCGGCGGGCGCGGGCCCGGCCGAGGCGCTGGACGCGCTGGACCGGGTGGCGGCCCGGGGTCCGGGCGGGCGGGCGGCGACGGTGTGCGTGGCGGTGCTCGACCCGGGCACCGGCGACCTGTCGTACTCCACGGCGGGCCATCCGCCGCCGCTGCTGCTCCCCGGGGGCCGCGAGGCGCGGTTCCTGGCGCCGACCGGTGCCCCGCCGCTGGGGGTGCGGGGGGCGTCGGGTCCGCGCGCCGTCTGGCGTGACCACCTCGACGTCGGTGACGTGCTGCTGCTGCACACCGACGGGATCGTCGAGCGGCCCGGGCGCGAGCTGGGGGCGAGCACGGTGGAGCTGGCGCAGGTCGCGGCCGACGCCGCGGCCGGTCGGGTGCCCGGTGCCGGCGGGGCGTCGCCCGCGCAGCGGGTGTGCACCCAAACCCTCGAGCTGCTGGTGCGCGCGACCGGGCACGCCGACGACGTCACCCTGCTGGCCGTGCAGCGCCGTGCGGCGCCCCCGGCCCTGGAGCAGAGCGTGCGCAGCGAGCCCACCGCGCTGCCGGTGACGCGGTCGGCGCTGCGGGTGTGGCTGCACGGGCTCGGGGTGAGCGGCGCCGACCGGACGATGCTGGAGCACGCGGTCGGGGAGCTGGTCACCAACGCCGTCGAGCACGCGTTCACCCACGACCCGGCCGCCGCCGCGGACGCCCGGGTGAGGGTGCGCGGGGTGCTCACCCCGGCCGGGACGGTGCAGGTCGAGGTCGCGGACCAGGGCCGGTGGGTGGACCGCGAGACGACCGGCAGCGGCCGCGGTCGCGGCCTCACGATGGCCGGGGAGCTGACCGACGGCCTCGACCTCGACCGCCGCGCGGGCGGCACCACGGCGACGGTCACGAGGCGGGTGCTCACCCCGGCCCGGCTGCTGACCGTGGGTGCGGCCCTGGGCGGGGTCCCGCGGCCGCGCGCCGACCCGGCGGCCCTCCCGGACCGGCTCGCCGTGCTCGACCCGCCCGGGACCGGTGGCGGGGTGCGGCTCGTCGGCCCGATCGACGCCCTCACCGCACCGGACCTGCGCGACGAGCTGCAGCGCCGCACGCGGGGCGGGACGCGTCCGCTGGCGGTGGACCTGTCCGGGGTGACGTACCTGGCCAGTGCGGGCGTCGCCGTGCTGCACGAGCTGGTCGGCACCGGCCGGGCCGCGCCGGGGCTGCTGCTCTCGGCGCCCCCCGGCAGCCCGGCCGACCAGATCATGACCCTGACCGCGCTGCCGCACACCACGGCGGGCGCGGGGGCGGACGGGTGACCGCTCAGGCGCCGCCGGTCAGCCCGGCGACCACCGCCCGCAGCTCGTCGAGGTGCTCCTCGTAGACCCCGCGGGGCGTCGTGCCGTGCTCGACGCAGAGGTGGGCGGCGGCGGCCGTCGCGATCCCGTGCTGGGCGCCGTTGGCCATGAACTTCGCCGACGACCCCGCGATGTGGGTGACGCTGATGTGCTTGCCGGCCATCATCAGGTTCGTGGTGTCGGCGGAGTAGAGGCACCGGAACGGGATGTCGTACGGCTTCCCGTCGCGGGTGTCCCAGGTCCAGCCGCGCAGGCGGAAGTCGTACCGGCGGTGCCCCGCGTGGTGCAGGCAGAACGCCCCCGAGTTCTGCACGACGGCGTCGGGGAAGACGGTGTGGCCGCGGATGTCGTTCTCGGTGAGGACGTGGTCGCCCAGGTAGCGGCGGAACTCGCCCTGCCCCGCGACGAACCCGACCCACTCCAGCTCGAGGTCGGCGCAGGCGTCGGGCTCGCGGCGCTTGACGTTGGAGAACGTGCCGTAGAGCGCGGCGAGCAGGTGGTCGCGGATGTGCTCGCCGTCGGTGTAGGGGTCGAGCCACTGCCCGTACTCCCAGAAGTGGGTGGCCGGGAACCGCTCCATGTTCAGCCGCATCCGCAGCTGCTCCGGGAGCTTGCGCAGGATCTTGCCGACGGTCGTGCGGCCCGGTGCGCCCTTCTCCCCGGTCCGGGCGAACCAGGCCCGCGGCCCCCGCCCGGCGACCGGCCCCGGCGCGTTGTCGACGCCCGGCCGCACGAGCTGGCCGGTGAGCTTCGCGAAGTCGCGGGCCACCGCCCGGGCCCACGGCACGTCGGGGAACGGGACGGGGCCCTCGGCGCGGCGGGTGCGGAAGAAGACGGTGTGGCCGTGGTGCGCCTCGACGCGGCGGCGGGGGGCGAGCGGCTCGCCGTACTCGGCGCGGGACTCCTGACCGAACAGGGTGCGGGCGCCGGACAGCAGGCCCAGCAGCGCGGTGCCGGTGCAGTCGACGAACACCGGCGCCCGGTAGCGGTGCTCGTGCCCGGTGCGGGCGTCGCGGGTGTCGACCGACACGATCCGCGACCCGTCCATCGCGAGGCCGACGACGCGCTGCTCCAGGGCGAGCGACAGGGTCGGCTCGGCCTCGAGGACCTTCCGCGCGAGCAGGTCGCCGTCGTCGCTGCGGGTGGTGAGCTCGGCGATCAGCGGGTTCGACCGCCCCTGCGGGGTGAGGCCGACCTCGGTGCTCGCGTTGCCGCCGAGCACCGGACGGTCCTGCACCAGTGCGACCCGGCGGCCCAGACGGGCTGCCGCGAGCGCCGCGGCGCACCCCGACACGCCGCCCCCGACGACGACGACGTCGAACGCGCCCGCGTCCTGCGGCTCGGACGGCAGCCCGAGCAGCGCCCGGCGCCACTCGCGGGTGGGCTCGTCGGGCGGGGGCGCGCCGTCGCGGGAGAGGTAGACCGCGTCGCACCGGCCGTCGAAGCCCGTCAGGTCGTGCAGGGCCAGCGCCGTCGGGCCGCGGTCGAGCCGCACCGTGCCGCCGGAGGTCCACGCCCAGTCGCGGCCGTCGGCGCCGAACTCGACCCCGAGCGCCGTGCCGCCGACCGACAGCGTGAAGCGGCCGGGGTGGCCCGCGGGCATCCAGTCCTTGGTGCGCACCCAGACGCCGTACTCGCCCGCCTCCGGCACCTCGACGACGGTCGTCGCGTCCGCGACGGGGCGGCCCAGGCCGTGGGCGAGCAGGTACGGCGACCCCATCACCGACTCGAACTGCGAGTCGAGCGTCCAGCCGCCGTGGTCGTCGAAGGCCTCGGCCTCCACGAGGATCCCGGTGCTCCGCGCCTGCGCGTCACCCATGCCGTCGGCTCCTCACGCTCGCCCCGCCACCACCTGCGAGCACCAGAGTTGCGTAGAGAAACTCTCCTGTCAATCGGCGGGGACGGCGTCGAAGACGACCTCGACCCGCTCGTAGCCCAGCGACCCGGCCAGGCCCGTCAGCATGTCGCGCGTGCCGGTCTCGGCCCGGGCGAGCAGGTCGCTGCCGCGGGCGGCGTCGTCGATCCGCTGCGCGGCGAGCCGGTAGAGCTCGGCGTCGTCCACCGGGTCGTCGGCGAACAGCCCGCCCACCCGCTCGACGGCGCCGCGGTCGCGGTCGAGCACGCGGGTCTGCGCCGGGTCGAGCGTGGCCGGGGCCAGGCGCGGCGGGGGCAGCGTGATCGTGACCGACCGGCGGTCGGCCGACGGGCGCACGGCGTCGGGCCCGAGCCCGCCGAAGTCGACGACCGCGTCGACGCCGCCGGTGGCGAGCAGCGTCGTGCGCTCGCCGCTGATCACGGACGGGAGGTAGGGCGTGTCGCGCTCCAGGTCGACGACGGCCTGGAACGTGCCCGTCGCGGCGTGGTACTCCGACAGGTCGGCCAGCGCGAGGAGCAGCGGGGCCGGGCTGCGGTCGATCACGGTCTGCTCCGGCGGGCCGAAGCCGGGCAGCGAGCCTGCGACCTGCACGCCGACGGGCACGGCGATCGCCACCGCGGCGACGACGGCGGCGAGGCGCCACGGGCGGCGCCGGCGCGGGGCCTGCGTGGTGGTGGTGGACGCGTCGAGCACCTGGTGCGGCACGGGTTCTCCCCTGTCGTGGACGGCGTCGTCATGGCCGGGGTGTTCAGGAGTGTGCAACGTCGGCCCCCGCCCCGGTGATTCCGCGGATGCGGTCGGTGAGCCCGGGGAACGGCCAGGCGAACCGGTCGCCGTCGACGACGTCGAGCGGCTGCCAGACGAGCGCGGCGGCGTCGTCGTCCGCGGCGGGCGCGCCCTGCCAGTCGTGGGCCAGGAACACGATGCTCAGCGAGGCCTCGTTCTCCTGGTAGCGCAGGTTGTGCACGTCGAGCAGCGTCAGCTCGCCGCAGCTCAGCCCGGTCTCCTCGCGGATCTCGCGCCGCGCCCCCTCGCGCGGGTCCTCCCCGAAGTGCAGGAACCCGCCGGGGAAGATGTAGCTGCCCTTCCGCGGCTCGACGGCGCGCTCGGCGACCAGCACGCGGTCGCCGTCGAGCAGGACCACGCACGTGCTGGCCCGCGGCTCGTTCCAGTACGGGTGGCCGTTGTCGCACACGTACTCGGTGTCGTCGCGGGCCGCCAGGGGAGCGGCGCACGTGATGCAGAAGTTGAGGTCCACACCAGGGGGTACCCGGAACGCGGCCCCGCCGGACGGGTCGGAGGTGTCCAGTTTCCGCACAGTCCGGCGCGCGTGACGCCGGTCATGCTGGGGCCACAGGGCGGTCGGGACCGCGGCCGCCGATCGACCAGCAGGAGCACCCGTGAGCCGTCTGCGTTTCGGCACCTTCCTCGCGCCCTTCCACAAGCCGGGCCAGAACCCGACCCTCGCGCTGCAGCGCGACCTCGAGCTCGTCGAGCACCTCGACCGGCTGGGGTACGACGAGGCCTGGATCGGCGAGCACCACTCGGCGGGCAGCGAGATCATCGCCTCGCCCGAGATCTTCATCGCCGCCGCCGCCGAGCGGACCCGGCAGATCCGGCTGGGCACCGGCGTCACCTCGGTGGCCTACCACAACCCGCTGTGGGTGGCCGACCGCATGGTGCTGCTCGACCACCTGACGCGCGGGCGCTCGATGCTCGGCTGCGGCCCCGGCTCGCTCCCGACGGACTCCTCGATGATCGGGCTCAACCCGACCGACACCCGCGAGCTGATGGAGGACAACCTCGACATCATCACGCGCCTGCTCGCCGGCGAGACCGTCACGAAGCAGACCCGCACCCACAACCTCGTCGACGCCCAGCTCCAGCTGCGGCCCTACACCGACCCGTGCTTCGACATCACCGTCGCCGCCGTCGCCTCGCCCACCGGGCCGCGCCTGGCCGGCAAGTACGGCACGGGCCTGCTCTCGATCGGCGCCACGCTGACCCAGGACGGGTTCGACGCGCTGGCGCACCACTGGAACGTCGTCGAGGAGCAGGCCGCGCACTTCGGCCGCCCGACGCCGGACCGCTCCGGCTGGCGCCTGGTCGGGCTGATGCACATCGCCGAGACCAAGGAGCAGGCCTACCGCGAGGTCGAGCACGGCATCGAGCACTGGTTCCACTACTTCCAGAAGGTCGCGGCGTTCCCGCAGATGGCGGTCTCGGGCGGCGACGTCAAGGAGATGATCGACTTCATCAACGAGGCCGGCATCGGCGCCATCGGCACGGTCGAGGACGCGAAGGCGCAGGTGCAGAAGCTCGCCGACCAGTCCGGCGGCTTCGGCGCGTTCCTGCTGCTGGGCCACGAGTGGGCCAACCCGGAGGCCACCCGGCGCTCCTACGAGCTCATCGCCCAGAACGTGTTCCCGGAGTTCCAGGGCCAGGCCGCGAGCACCGTGGCGGCGAAGGACCGGGCGAGCGCGACCCGCACCGCCCACGCCCAGACCCAGCTCGACGCCGTCGACCACATGACGAAGAAGTACGAGCAGGAGAAGGCGGCCCGCGCCTGATCCCGGCGACCCTGGCCCCCGCGCGGTGCGGTGGGTCAGGATGGGGGGCGGGAGAGGGGGGTCGATGACGACCACGCGCACCTGGGAACGCTTCCAGGCGGGGGAGGAGCCCCGTGACGTGCGCGCGGAGGTGCTCACGTCGTGGCGCCGCTCGCGGTTCAGCGGCGTCGACCCCGAGTACGTCGACGTCCCCTACCTCGAGACCGACCTCGACACCCACTTCGCCCGGGTCGCCGTCCCGATCATGACCGGGATGGCCGACCTGCTGGTCGGCGACAGCTCGTGCCTCGCGCTGTCCGACGCGTCGGGCAGCGTGGTGTGGCGGTGGGTCTCCGAGCCGATGCTGCGGAACACCCTCGACGGCCTGTCGGTCGTCGAGGGTTTCTGCTTCAACGAGGAGTTCGTCGGCACCAACGGCCTCGGCACCGCGCTGGAGACCGGCGGGCTGGCCGTCGTCCGGGGGTCGGAGCACTTCGTCCAGCGCTTCCACGACGTCACCTGCGTGGCGGCGCCGGTGCGCCACCCGGTGACCCGCCGGGTCGTCGGCGCGGTCAACGTGACCTGCCGCGCCGCCGACACCAACTCGCTGCTCGCGGTAGTGGTGCGCAAGCTCGTCGAGGAGATCCGGGCCGCGCTCTACGACGCGGCCACGGCGCGGGAGCGGCACCTGCTCTCGGCGTTCCTGGAGGAGCAGCGCCGCGGCGGCGGTCCCGTCGCCGTCGTCGGGGACGGGCTGATCATCGCCAACCCGCAGGCCGCCGACCTCGGGCTCGACCGCCTCGACCTGTGGGACGAGATCCGCGCCCTGCGCGGGGCGGGGGACGACGCCCGGATCGCGCTGCCGGCCGACCTCACCGCGCGGGTCCGGCTCGTGCGGGAGGCGGGGGCGCCGGCCGGCGCGGTCGTCACGGTGGCGGAGGCCGCCGCGTCGCCGGAGGTGCCGCCCGCACCGGCGCGGCGCGCGCGGCGCGCGGCCGCGGCCGATCCGGGGAGCGAGTGGGAGGCGGCGGCGCGCCGGGCCCGGTCGCTCGCCGCGCAGGGCCCGGTCGTCGTCCTCGGGGAGCCCGGCACCGGCAAACGCACCCTGCTCACGGCCGCGTTCGACGCCGACCCGGTCGTGCTCGACGCCGCGACCTGCGTGCTCGACCCCGCTGCGTGGGTCGACCGGCTGCGCGCGGCGCTCGACGGTCCCGCGCCGGTGCTGCTGCACCACGTCGACCTGCTCGACGCCGGCGCGGCGGCGGCGGTCTCGGCCGTCCTCGACGCGGCCGGAGCCCTCCCGCCGCTCGGCCTGACCGCCACCGCGGCCGACGGCGCCGCGCCCGCGGCGCCGGTGATGCGCCTGGTCGACGGGCTGGCCGCGGGCTCGGTGCACCTGGCGCCGCTGCGGGGCCGGCCGGACGCGATCGTCGCCCACACCCGGTCCGAGCTGGCCCGCCACGGCCGCGGGCTGTCCTTCGCCGCCGACGCCCACGCCGCGCTGCGCCGCTACGACTGGCCCGGCAACCTGGCCGAGCTCGCCCGCGTCGTGCGGGACGCCGCGCGCGACGCCGACGGCCCGACGATCGTCCTCGCCGGTCTGCCCGCCGAGGTCCGCGGCGCCGCCGAGCGCCGGGCGCTGAGCCCGATCGAGCGGGCCGAGGCGGGCGTCATCGCGTCGGTCCTGCGCGAGCACGACGGCAACAAGTCCCTCGCCGCCCGCGAGCTCGGCATCTCCCGCACCGCGCTGTACTCGAAGATCCGCACCTACCGGCTCTGAGGCGGCGTCGGGCGGCCGGGATCAGGCGCCCGGCTCGGCGATGACGTCGACGGTGCCGACGATGTGGCGCTCCATCTCCGCGCGCGCCGCGGCCCGGTCGCCGTCGTGCAGCGCGGCGCGGATGCGCTCGTGGTCGTCGTGGCGCTGGTCCAGGGCGTCGCTGAGCGGGTGCGCCGACCCGGTGGTGTTGATGAGGAAGTCCGACAGGTCCCACATCCGGCTGCTGGTCTGGGCCATGACCCGGGAGTGCGCCATGAGGTGGACCACCTCGTGGAAGCGGCGGTTGAGCAGCCGGTACCCGCGCGCGCGGGCGGCGGGGTCGACCTCGGAGCGCAGGGCGTCGATCTGCCGCGAGACGGCGTCCATCTCGGCGAGCTGCTCGGGGGTCCGCCGGGTGGCGGCGATGCCGGCGATGGTGCCCTCGAAGCCGCCGAACATGACGAAGAAGTCGTCGACCTCCTGGGGCGGGTAGATCGCGACCCGGGACCCGACCTGCGGGTAGATGTCGATCAGGCCGTCGCCGGAGAGCCGGCGCAGCGCCTCCATCACCGGCTGCTTGCTGACGCCGAACTCCAGCCGGAGCCGCTCGGTGGAGAGCTGCTCGCCCGCCGCGTGGACGCCGTCCAGCAGGCGCTCCTTGAGCTGGTCGTACACGGCGTGGTTGAGCCGGCTCGTCGCCCGGTCGAGTCGCACGGGGCGGGGGCTGGTCACCGGGCGAGCGTAACCGCGGCCGACGGACGCCTCCGACACCACTGCGTCCCCTCCCTTGCGCTGCTGTGCCCCGAGCCCTACTGTGCTGCAAGCACGCTAGCATGTCAGTTACGGATAGTGACAGAGCGACTCGGAGTGGAGGACGCAGATGCCGTTGGCCGTGTGCACGACGTCGCACTCGCCGTTGATGGGGGAGAACGACCCGGCGCCGGAGGTCGCGGCCGCCGTGGAGGAGGCCTTCGCCGACGCCCGGGCCTTCGTCGCCGACTTCGCACCGGACCTGGTCCTGCTGCTCGGTCCCGATCACTACAACGGCTTCTTCTACGACATGATGCCGCCGTTCTGCCTGGGCACCGGCGCCACGTCGGTGGGCGACTACCGGACCGCCGCGGGCCCGCTGCCCGTCGACCGCGACGCGGCGTACGCGCTGGTCCGGCACGTGCTGGCCGAGGGGCTGGACCTCGCCTACTCCGAGCGGATGTTCGTCGACCACGGCCTCGCGCAGCCGCTGGAGATCCTGTTCGGCGGCCTGGACGCGGTACCGCTGGTGCCGGTGTTCATCAACTCCGTGGCCGAGCCGCTGGGGCCGATGTCGCGGGTGCGGCGCCTGGGCGAGGCCCTCGGGCGGGCGGCGGCGGCGCTGGACCGCCGGGTCCTCGTGCTCGGGTCGGGCGGGCTGTCGCACGACCCGCCCGTGCCGCGGCTCGACGGCGCACCTCCGGCCGTGGCCGAGCGGCTGATCGCCGGGCGCCACCCGACGGCGGCCCAGCGCGCCGAGCACGAGCAGCGCGTCTACGCCGCGGGTCGCGCCTTCGCGGCCGGCACCTCGACGATCGCCCCGCTCAACCCGGAGTGGGACCGGCGGCTGATGGCGCTGCTGGCCGCGGGCGAACTCGACGAGATCGACACGTGGACCCCCGAGGAGTTCGTGGAGCAGGCCGGCCACTCCTCCCACGAGGTCCGCACCTGGATCGCCGCCTACGCCGCGCTGTCCACCGCCGGCCCCTACGAGGTCCGGTCGTCGTTCTACCGGCCCGTCCCGGAGTGGATCGCCGGCTTCGGCATCACCACGGCCGCCACCGCGGCCGTCACCTGAGCGAGGGAGCAGTCATGGAGTTCTGCATCGGCAGTTGCGCGAAGATCGACGAGGTCGGCTGGGCCAGGCAGGCCGAGGACCTCGGCGCGAGCCACTTCGGCGTCGGCGAGGGGCCGCTGCTGTTCAGCGACCCCTACCAGTACCTGGCGCTGGCGGCCCGCGAGACCTCGACGATCAAGCTCGGGACGTGGGTGACCAACCCGCTGACCCGGATCCCCCCGGTCACCGCCAACTCGATCGCGACCCTCAACGCGCTGGCTCCCGGCCGGACGTTCCTGGGGATCGGGACGGCCAACAACGCGCTGCGCTCGATGGGGCACCGCCCCGCGACGATCCACGAGCTCGACACCGCGCTCGACACGACCCGCGGCCTGCTCGCAGGGGAGCGCGTGACGCAGGACTGGCTCGGGCAGCGGCGCGAGATCGAGTTCCTCGACAAGCAGGGCCACTGGTACAACCTCGACGACCCGATCGACGTGTGGATGTCGGCAGGCGGCCCGCGCGGCTTCGCGGTCGCCGCGAAGCACGCCGACTACATGACCTACTGCCTCGGCCCGAACCCCGAGATGATCGGCGTCGTCCGCCGCGAGCTGGACAAGGCCGTCGCCGAGGCCGGACGCCCGCCCGGCTCGGTCAAGCTCGTCGCCCTGTCCTGGTTCTACCGGCTGCGCGACGGCGAGACCTGGGAGGACGGGATCGACAACGGGTTCGGCTCGGGCCCGATCAGCTCCTGCATCACCAACGCGGGGTTCATGAACGCCCACGTCGACGAGCTCGGCGAGGGCATCGTGAAGGCCTCCACCGACGCGGCCACGGCCTACATCGGCGACCCCACCGCCGCCGACGCCCCGCACTACCTGGAGACGTGGGCGAAGTACCTGCGCGGCCTCGACCCCGTGCACCGCCCGCTGATCACCAAGGAGCTCGTCGACTACTGGTGCCTCTACGGCAGCCCCGACGACCTGCTGGAGAAGACCCAGCTCATGCGCGAGGCCGGTTGCGACATGGTCAGCGTCTTCCTCTCCAACCCCTTCACCGCCACCCGCGACATCGCCGACATCGGCTCGTCCATCCTCGCCCGCGTCTGACCCACCCTCCGAGAGGAACCGATCGAAGATGACCAGCTTCGACCCGAAGACCACGGCGATCGTCGCGGTGCACTTCCAGAACGACGTCGTCGGCCCGGACGGCGCGTTCGCCGGGTTCTTCCGCGCCGAGGTCGAGCGCACCGGCGTGCTCGCGACCGCCGCGCGCCTGCTCGACGCCGCCCGGGCCGCCGGTGCCGCCGTCGTCCACACGCGGGTGGCGTTCCGTCCCGGGTCCGCCGACCTGGACGCGAACTCCCCGCTGCTCGGGATGGTGGCGCAGACCGGGTGCCTGGCCGAGGGCAGCCCCGGCGCCGCCGTCACCGACGAGCTGGCCCCGCGCGACGGCGACCGCGTCGTCACCCACCACCGCGTCGGCGGGTTCCAGGGCAGCGAGCTCGACGCCGTCCTGCGCGCCGCGGGCGTCGACACCGTCGTGTTCTGCGGCGTCGCGACCAACGCCTCGGTCGAGGGCACCGCCCGCGTCGCGTCGGACCTGGGCTACCGCACCGTCGTCGTCTCCGACGCGTGCTCGGCCGGGTCACCGGAGGCGCACGAGGCGTCGCTGGCCTCGCTCGGCCTGCTCGCCGAGGTCGTCAGCACCGACGAGCTGCTCGCCGGTCTGACGGCCGGGGCCGGGGTGGGCGCGTGAGCGCGGCCGTCGTCCCGCGGACGGACGTCCCGGTCTGGGTGGCGCTGGGCGCGGTCGAGCACCGCGTCCACTACGTCGACGTCGCGCCCTGGCGCACCCGGGTCCTGGAGGCCGGCGAGGGCGAGCCGCTGGTCCTCATGCCGGGCACGGGCGGGCACCTGGAGGCATACGCCCACAACGTCGCTGCGCTGGCCGGCCGCTTCCGCGTGATCGCCTACGACTACCCGGGCCACGGCTACACCACCCACGCGACGGCCGACCTGGAGCTCGACACCTACGTGGAGCACCTCGCCGGGCTGCTCGACGCGCTCGGCGTCGAACGGGCCCACCTCAACGGGGAGTCCCTCGGCGGCTGGGTCGCGGTCAAGTTCGCCGCCGCACACCCGGGACGCGTGGGGAGGCTCGTGCTCAACACCCCCGGCGGCACGATGGCGAGCCCCGAGGTGATGGACCGCATCCGCGGGCTGTCCCAGGCCGCCGCCGACGACCCGTCCGAGGAGCGGATCCGGGCGCGCCTGGAGTGGCTGATGGCCGATCCGGCCACCGTCACCGACGAGCTCGTGGCGATCCGGCGCGCGATCTACTCCCGCCCCGGGTTCGCGGAGTCGATGCGCCACATCCTGTGCCTGCAGGACCCCGACGTGCGGCGGCGCAACATGGTCACCGACGCCGACCTGGCCGCCGTGCCCGGTCCGGCGCTCGTCATCTGGACCAGCGACGACCCGTCCGGCCCGGCCGGGGCGGGCCTGGAGATGGCCGAGAAGATCCGCGGCGGCCGGTTCGAGCTGATCACCGACGCGGGGCACTGGCCGCAGTGGGAGCAGCGCGAGCGGTTCAACGAGGTGGCGCTGGCGTTCCTGACGGGGGAGGGGACGCCGTGAGCGGGCCCGACGCCGGCGGGCCCGACGCCGACGGGTACGACGCCGACGTCCTCGTCGTGGGCACCGGCCCCACCGGCGGGGCCGCGGCGCTCGCCCTGGCCACCTACGGCGTCCGCGTGCACGCGGTGACCCGCTGGAACTGGCTGGCCAACACCCCGCGCGCGCACATCACCAACCAGCGCACGGTCGAGGTGCTGCGCGACCTGGGCGTCGAGGCCGAGGCCACGAAGCACGCCACGCCGTGGGAGCAGATGGGCGACACGCTGTTCGCCACCAGCCTCGCCGGCCCCGAGATCGCGCGGTTGCGCACGTGGGGGACCGGGCCCGACCGCGCCACCGACTACCTCACCGGCAGCCCCTGCCCGATGCTCGACATCCCGCAGCCGCACCTGGAGCCGGTGCTGGTGGGCGCCGCGGCGGCGCGCGGCGCGACGTTCGCCTTCACCACCGAGTACCTCGGCCACACCCAGGACGACAGCGGCGTCACGGTCGCGCTGCGCGACCTCACGACGTCGCGGGAGTACACCCTGCGCGCCCGCTACATGATCGGCGCCGACGGCGCGCGCTCGCAGGTCGTCGAGGAGCTCGGGCTGCCGATGGAGGGCGAGCTGGCCCGCGCGGCCACCGCCTACGTGCTGTTCCGCGCCGACCTGAGCCGCTACGTCGAGCACCGCCCGTCGATCCTGCACTGGCTGATGACCCCGAGCGCGGCGTTCGGCGAGATCGGCATGGGCCTGCTGCGGGCGATCCGGCCGTGGCACACCTGGATCGCCGGCTGGGGCTACGCCCTCGACGGCCCCGGACCCGACTTCGACCCGGAGTCCGTGACGGCGCGCATCCGCGGCTACGTCGGCGACCCGGACCTGGAGATCGAGATCGAGTCCTGCTCCAGCTGGTACGTCAACCAGGCGCACGCCACCCGGTACTCCTCGGGCCGGGTGTTCTGCGGCGGCGACGCGGTGCACCGCCACCCGCCCTCGAGCGGGCTGGGGTCCAACACCTCGATCCAGGACGCGTTCAACCTCGCCTGGAAGCTCGCGTTCGTCGTCCACGGCCACGCCGGGCCGGAGCTGCTGGAGACCTACTCCGACGAGCGGGTGCCCGTGGGGGCGCAGGTCGTCGCGCGGGCCAACCGGTCGCGCGTCGACTACGCCCCGCTCAACGAGTGCTTCCGCACGACGGGGGAGGCCGACCCGGTCGCCGCGGGACTCGCGAAGCTGCGCGACCCCGGCCCGGACGGCGTCGCCGTGCGCGAGGCCCTCACCGCGGCGCTGGAGCTGAAGAACCATGAGTTCAACGCCCAGGGCGTCGAGCTCAACCAGCGCTACGCCTCCACCGCGGTCGTGCCCGACGGGGACGCGGGGGAGGAGGTGTTCGCCCGCGACCGCGAGCTGCACCTGCAGGCCACGACCCGGCCCGGGGCCAAGCTGCCGCACGCGTGGCTGGTCGACGGGGCCGGGCGGCGCACGTCGACCCTCGACGTCACCGGCAAGGGGCGGATGTCGCTGGTCACCGGGCTGTCGGGCGGCTCGTGGGTGCGCGCGGCGGCGAAGCTCGACCTGCCGTTCCTGCGCACCGTCGTCATCGGGGCGCCGGGCGCCGAGGACGCCTACCGCGACTGGGCGCGGCTGCGCGAGGTGCACGAGGCCGGGGCGCTGCTGGTCCGGCCCGACGGCTACGTCGCCTGGCGCCACGGCGACGCGGTGCGGGACGACGACGACGCCCTGGCCCGGCTGCGGTCGGCGCTGAGCGCGGCGCTGTCGGCCGACTACTGACCGACGTGGGGCGCGCGTCACCCGGCGGGGGTGTCGAACTGATGTTCGATCTGCCGTAGGGTCGGGTCTCCGGTGGCCGGACGCCGGGGAAGGGCGCCCGGCCGCCGGGCCGATGCCGTCCACGGGAAGGCCCTGCCGTGTCCTCTGCCGAACTGACCCCGGCGCAGCGCCGCGCGGCCTACGTGCGCGCGAACAGTGCGGCGATCGCCGAGACCGCGCAGATGCTCCGCATCTCCGCCCAGCACGACGCGCGCACCGACCCGTTCCGCGGCGACCTGGGCAAGGCGCAGGCCTCGCTGCTCGACGCCGTCGGCCGCCAGGTCGCCTCGCTGCCGCGGGAGATCGTGACCGAGGCGCTGGCCGTGGTCACCGCGGTCGACCGGCTGATCGGCGTGCACCGCTCCACCGACGCCTGAGCGTCCTACGGGAAGACCGCCCGGACGTCCTCGGGGTCCGGCCCGTCCGGCCCGATCAGCACGACCGCCTCGTCGAAGCCGGCCTCGGCGTAGCGGTGCAGGACCTCGCCCGTGGGGCCCGGGTCGGCCGCCACCGGCACGGCGCACACGACCGCCCGCCGGCCCCCCGCCGCCCGGTACCGCGCGTGCGCGGCGACGATCTCGTCGGGCGTGGTGCGGTAGGCCGAGGCCAGCCAGCCGTCGAACTCGCGGGCGGCCCGCTCGACCTTCGCGCCCCACGAGCCGAGCAGCACCGGCGGAGGGCCGGTGGGCGGCGCGGGGGCCAGGACCGCGTGCTCGTCGCGGCCCTCGGTGAGCAGGACCCGCAGCCGGGCCACGCTCTCGTCGAAGGTGCGGAAGCGGGCGGGGTAGGGGCGGTCGAGCGCGGCGTAGTCGTCCCGCGTCGAGCCGGGGCTGACGCCCAGCGACAGCCGGTCGCCGCACACGGCCATCAGCGAGAGGACGCGGTGGGCGAGGTCGGCGGGGTGGTGCAGCGGCACCTGCACCGTGGCCGTCCCCAGCGCCACGCCCCCGGTCGCGGCGGCCGCCGCCGCGAGCGTGACGAACGGGTCCGGCACCAGCGGGCCGCGCCCGATGATCTGCGGGGTCCACAGGCTCTCGAACCCCGCACCCGCCAGGCGCCGCGCCCACTCCGCGACCGGGTGGGGCGGGGCGTCGGACAGGTGGGCGAGCGTCGCACCCAGGCGCATCAGGCCTGCCGGCCCTCGGCGAACCGGGCGTACCAGCGCAGGGCGTCGGGGTCGTCGACGGAGGCGAGGTTGGCCGCCTTCTCCAGCGGCCGGCCGCTGAGCAGCTTCTTGATCGGCACCTCGAGGCGCTTGCCCGACAGGGTGTGCGGCACGGCGGGCGCCTCGACGATCTCGTCGGGGACGTGCCGCGGCGTCAGGCGCGTGCGCAGCGTCGAGACGATCTTCTGCTTCAGTGCGTCGTCGAGCACCTGGCCCGGCGCCGGCACGACGAACAGCCCGAGCCAGTAGCCGTCGTCGGGGAGGTCGACGCCGACGACGAGGGTCTCGCTGATCTCCGGCAGGGTCTCCAGCACGTCGTAGAAGTCGCTGCTGCCCAGCCGCACGCCCTGGCGGTTGAGCGTGGAGTCCGAGCGGCCGTGCACCGAGACGCTGCCGTCGGCGTGCATCGTCACCCAGTCGCCGTGGCGCCAGACGCCGGGCCAGGTGTCGAAGTAGGACTCGGTGTAGCGGGCGTCGTCGGGGTCGTTCCACAGGTGGATCGGCATCGACGGCATCGGCTGCGTGATCACGAGGTCGCCCACCGACTCGACGACCGGGTTCCCGTCCTCGTCCCACGCCGCGCAGTCGACGCCCGCGAGCCGCCCGCCGATCCGGCCCGGCCGCACCGGCGTGTACTCGTTGGCGCCGACGAACGCGCCGGAGACGTCGGTGCCGCCGCTCGTGGAGTCGATGCGCACGTCCGCGCCGATGTTCTCCATGACCCAGTGGTAGCCCGCCTCGGGCAGCGCCGAGCCGCTGACCATGACGTGCCGCAGCCGGCTCAGGTCGTGCTCCTGCGCCGGGCGGACGCCGGTGCCCGCCGTCGCCGTGATCACCGCGGCGCCGATCAGCACGACCTGCGCCCCGGTGCGCGCCGCGACCTCCCACACCGCGCCGGCCGGGTAGCCCGGGCTGCCCTCGTACAGGACGATCCCCGCGCCCTGCATGAGCACGTTCACCTGCATGTTCCACAGCGCCCAGCCGGTGGAGGTGAACGCGAACAGCCGCTCGCCCGGGCGCATCCCGGCGTAGAGGCCCGACCACTTCAGGCCCTCCAGCGTGATGCCGCCGTGCCCGTGCACCAGGCCCTTGGGCAGGCCGGTGGTGCCGGAGGTGAACAGCACCCACAGCGGGTGGGAGAACTCGACCTGCTCGAACTCGAGCGGGGCCTCGGTCGCCACCACCTCGTCCCACGGCGTCGCGCCCTCGGGGTGGGGCCGGTCGAACACGCAGGCGACGTGGACGATGTGGCGCAGCGTCGGGAGGTTCTCGCGCAGGTGCGCCACGACGTCGGCGCGGTCGACCTCCTTGCCGTTCCAGTGGTAGCCGTCGGTCGCGATCAGGACGGTGGGCTCGAGCTGGGCGAGGCGGCCGGTGGTGCCCTCGGCGCCGAAGTCGGGGGAGCAGCACGCCCACACCGCGCCGACCGCGGCGGCGGCGAGCGCGCCGATCACGGCGTGCTCGGTGTTGGGGAGGTAGGCGCCGACGCGGTCACCGGGGCGCACGCCCGCGCGTCGCAGCCAGCCGGCGACGCCCGCGACCGAGCGGCGCAGCTCGTCGAAGGTGATCTCGCGCGCGGGCCGGCCGCCCTCCTGGACGCACACCAGCGCGACGGCGTCGCCGGCCCCGCGGCGCAGCGCCTGCTCGGCCCAGTTCAGCGTCGCCCCGGTGAACCAACGGGTGCGCGGCATCGGGTCGTCGGTGCGGACCTCGGTCCACGGCGCGGAGGGCTCCACCCCGTAGTAGTCGACCAGGGAGACCCAGAACCGGCCGACGTCCTCGACCGACCAGGCCCAGAGGGCGTCGTGGTCGGGGAAGGCGCGCCCCTCGCGCTCCTGCAGCCAGTCGAGGTACCCGCGCAGCGCCGAGCCCTCGATGCGGGCCTGCGTCGGACTCCAGATCGTGTCGGTCATGCGCGTCGCCTTCGCCGTGCGGTCGCCGGCGACGGTGGCCGCCGGACGGGATCTCCTGCCGGTCAACCTAGAGGGGGGACGCGACGGGGACCACCGTGTCGACGACGACCGGCTCGTACCCGACACGATCTTCCTCGTGACCCAGGTCACGCGGCCCGTTAAGGTCATCCCCAACCGTGCGTGTCGGGCCGACACGTGCGCACACGTGCCGGTTCGAGGTCTGCGCCGGCCCGTCGTCCACAGTGTCCGGCAAGGAGGCCGTATCCCGTGAAGCTCGCTCTCTACCTGCCCAACTTCCGTGACAAGGTGACGGTGAAGGAGTTGGAGGACCTCACCGAGCTGGCTGAGGAGCTGGACTTCGACTCGGTGTGGACGCTGGACCGGATCGTGGTGCCGGAGTCCTCGGACCGTCAGGAGCTGCAGTACTCGTTCGGGATGATGGAGGGTCTGCCCAAGGCGCTGCCGGTCTCCGCGCGGGGGGAGTGGTTCCAGGGGATGCCGTTGATCCCGTGGTTGGCGGCGAAGACGTCGAAGGTGCGGATCGGGATGAGCATCATCGATACGCCGTACCGGTCGCCGGGGGTGTTGGCGGCGGAGTTGGCCACGATCGACCACCTGTCCAACGGGCGGTTGAACGTGGGTGTGGGGTCGGGGTGGATGCCGGAGGAGTTCGCGGCGGCGAGTGCGGCGCACATCTTCCCGAAGCGGCACAAGCACGTGCGGGAGACGATCGAGATCATGCAGGGGATCTGGGGTAACGAGCTGTTCGAGTACCACGGGGAGTTCGCGGATTTCGAGTCGTGTGGTTTCGGGGCGAAGCCGGTGCAGCAGCCGGGTCCGCCGATCTACTTCTCGGGGTTGAAGGATCCGAAGCGGTCGGCGGCGCGGATCGCGAAGTACGGGTTGTCGGGGTGGATCGGGATCCAGGACTCGCCGGAGGACATCCGGAACTGGCGGGGGTCGATCCAGCGGGAGCTCGATGAGTTGGACACGCCGCGGTCGGTGGATGATCTGGACATCTGTTCGATGTTGTGGACGGTGATCACGGATGTGGATGTGGACCAGTCGCCGGCGGGGAAGGTGACGAACTTGATGGTGGGGTCGGAGGGGCAGATCACCGACCGGTTGAAGTCGTACAAGGAGGCGGGGTTGACGATGCCGTTGATCTGGCCGCCGTTCGCGGACGTGCCGGTGTCGAAGACGCTCGACGACCTGAAGCGGATCAAGAACGACATCATGCCGAAGGTGGAGGCCTCCTGAGCCCCGCCCCGCAGCACTGATCGCCCCGAGCACCGCCGTCGCTGGACGGCGGTGCTCGGTCGTTCTCGACGGTTCCCGCGCGCCGTTGGGGTTCCCGCGCACCGAACAGGTTCCCGCGCGGCCCCGGGAGCGCGCGGGAGCGGGAAACGCGCGCGGCAACCGGGAACGTGCGCGGGAGTCGTCCGCGGCGTGCGTCGCGGTGACTGCGGAGCTGCCGTTGGGGATGTGCTCGACGCGGCAGGGCTCGAGCTGCCCCCGTTCGGCCAGAGGCCCTCGTCGCCGCGGGGTCGCCGGCGCCGCCGCTTCCCGCGCGCCGTTGGGGTTCCCGCGCACCGAACAGGTTCCCGCGCGGCCCCGGGAGCGCGCGGGAGCGGGAAACGCGCGCGGCAGCCGGGAACGTGCGCGGGAGTCGTCTGCGGCGTGCGTGGGGGCGGTGGCTGCGGAGCCGCCGCTGCAGGTGTGCTGACGCGGGGCTCGAGGTTCCCCCCCGTTCGGTCCAGCCGCCCCCGCCGCCGCGGGGTCCTCGGTCGGTGTCGCCGCGCGCCGAACCGGTTCCCGCGCACCGAACCGGTTCCCGCGCGGCCCCGAAAGCGCGCGGGAGCGGGAAACGCGCGCGGGACTCGGAACGTGCGCGGCAGCTGGGAACGTGCGCGGGAGGCGGGACGTGCGCGGGAGGCGGGAACGTGCGCGGGAGGCGGGAAAGCGCGCGGGAGGCGGGAACGCGCGCGGGAGGCGGGAACGCGCGCGGGAGGCGGGAACGCGCGCGGGAGGCGGGAACGCGCGCGGGAGGGGCGGGAGGCGGGTCAGATCGCGCTGAAGTCCCCGTGCCGCCCCCGACCCCCGACGAACCGGCCGGCTCCCGACGCCCCCTCCGCGTAGTGCGCCTCGACGCCGTTGGCCCACTCCCGGCGCAGGGCCTCGCGGACGGGGAGGCCGTAGCTCTCGATCGCGGAGCGGCGGTCGGCGCGCACGGCCTCCTGCGGGAACCGGGCGATGTCGCGGGCCATCGCCTCGGCGGCGGTCCGGGCGCCGCCGGGCTCGACGACCTGCTCGCACAGCCCGATGCGCAGCGACTCCTCGGCGGGCACCTGGCGGCCGGTCAGGATGATCTCCATCGCCCGGCCCTGGCCGACGAGGCGGGGGAGGCGGACGGAGCCGCCGTCGAGCAGCGGGATGCCCCAGCGGCGGCAGTACACGCCGAAGTAGGCGTCGGCGGCCATCACGCGGACGTCGCACCACAGCGCGAGCTCCATGCCCCCGGCCACGGCCGGGCCCTCGACGGCGGCGATCACCGGCTTGGACAGCTCCAGGCGCGTCGGCCCGAGCGGCCCGCGCGGGGCGGGGTTCGCGCCCATCGGGAAGTTCAGCTCGGCGACGAACTCGTCGTGGAACCGGTCGCGGTCGTCCAGCGTGCTCGCGTACTTGAGGTCCCAGCCCGCGCAGAACGCGCCGCCCTCGCCCCAGAGCACCGCCACGGACGCGGTCGGGTCGCGGTCGAACTCCAGCATCGCCTCGACGAGGGCGTCGGCGCTGTCGGGGTCCATCGCGTTGCGCGCCTCGTCGTAGCGGCTGTGCACGACGGTCCAGACGTCGCCGTCCTTCTCGGTCCTGATCACGGGTTCCTCCTGGGACGACGGGCGACGGGGCCGGCCTCGGTAACGCACCGGCTTCCGTGAATCCTGATTCACGATTCGGGTACGGTCAAGCCATGCCCCGCACCTCGACCGCACGCCGCCGCGACGAGGCGCGCGAGCGGATCCTCGAGGCCGCCGTCGAGGTGATCCGCTCGGGCGGCTTCCGCGGCGCCCAGATGTCGCTCATCGCGCTGCGCGCGGGGGTCGGCGTCGGCTCGCTCTACACGCACTTCCCGTCCCAGGCCGACCTGTTCGCGGAGATCTACCAGCGGGTCGTCCGGCGTGAGCTCGGCGTCATGCGGGAGGCCGTCGCGGCCGACGGGGGGCCGGCGCTGGCGCGCCTCGCCGTGGCCGTGCGCGGCTTCTGCGAGCGCTCCCTGCAGGCCGGGCCGCTGGCGTACGCGCTCATGTTCGAGCCGTCGGGGCCGGCCGTCGAGGCGCTGCGGATCCAGCTGAGGGAGGCGTTCCGGGAGGTGCTGGCCGACCTCGTCGCGCTCGCCGTGACCGAGAATGCGGTGCCGGCGCACGACGTCGCCGTCTCGTCCGCCGCGGTCGTCGGCGTCATGACCGAGACCCTCGTGCGGCCGCTCTCGCCCGCCGGGACACCCCCCGCCGACGGCTTCGCCGACCGCGTCGCCGCGATGGCCCTGGGGGTCGTCACCGCCCGGCTGCCCTAACACATCAGGAATGCGTGATCGGCTCATGCCGAGTCACGTACTGGCGCTATGGGAAGTCGCTGCCTAGCGTGGTCTGCGTCACGACGGCCCGCAGGACCGCCGACCCGCGAGCGGGACGCGCACCCGGGACCGCGCCGGCCCGTCGGGCCGCCCGTGCGCACGCCGTCCGGCGCTGCCGGACCCGACGAGAAGAGACGACGATGTCCGAATCCGCCGCCCCGCCGCGCCCGGCGGCCCGCCGGGTCGCCCTCGCGGGCCTCATCGGGACGACGATCGAGTGGTACGACTTCTTCATCTACGGCACGGCCGCCGCACTGGTGTTCGGGCCGCAGTTCTTCCCCGGCGCCTCCCCGGTCGCCGGCACCCTCGCGGCCCTGTCCACGTTCGCCATCGGGTTCGTCGCCCGGCCGGTCGGCGGCGCGCTGATGGGGCACTGGGGCGACCGGATCGGCCGCCGCAGCATGCTGGTGCTGTCGCTGCTGGTCATGGGCGTGGGCACGCTGCTGATCGGGCTGCTGCCCACCTACGCCACGATCGGCGTCGCCGCGCCGATCCTGCTCGTGGTGCTCCGCTTCGCCCAGGGCCTGGGCGTCGGCGGCGAGTGGGGCGGAGCCACGCTGCTCGCGCTGGAGCACGCCCCGCCGTCGCGGCGCACGCTCTACAGCTCGCTGCCCCAGGTCGGGCTGCCGCTCGGCGTCGTCCTGGCCAGCCTGGTCTTCCTGGTCCTGCGCCTCTCGGTCGACGAGGCGGCGTTCGCGGCCTGGGGCTGGCGGATCCCGTTCCTGCTCAGTGCACTGCTGGTGGTCTTCGGGCTCGTGCTGCGGCTGCGGCTCGACGAGAGCCCGGAGTTCGAGCGGGCGCGGGCGCAGCAGGAGGTCCGCCGGTCCCCGCTGCGTGACGTGCTGCGCGCGCCGCGGAGGTTGATGCCCGCGTCGGGCGTCAACATCCTGGCGTCCGGGCTCGGCAACGTGCTGCTCGTCTTCACCCTGTCCTACGTCGCGGCGCGGGGCCTGGTCGGCGCGTCGACGATGCTCGCGATCACCACCGTCACCGCGCTCGTCTGGGCGGCGGCCATCCCGGTCGGCGCGCTGCTGGCGCAGCGGTTCGGGCGGCGCGCGGTGATCACCGCGTCGCTCGTCGTGCTGACGCTGTGGGCGTTCCCCTACTTCTGGCTGGTCGACGGCGGCGGCACCGCGGGCGTGCTCGTGGCCTGCCTGGTCGCCGGGGCC
Source organism: Pseudonocardia broussonetiae (assembly GCF_013155125.1). Classification (NCBI taxonomy): domain Bacteria; kingdom Bacillati; phylum Actinomycetota; class Actinomycetes; order Pseudonocardiales; family Pseudonocardiaceae; genus Pseudonocardia; species Pseudonocardia broussonetiae. The sequence goes on from NZ_CP053564.1 coordinate 3,643,908, forward strand.
GGCATCGGGATGACGTCCGGGCCGTACGGCGCCTTCATCGCCGAGGCCTTCCCGACAGCCGTCCGCTACAGCGGCGCCTCGGTGTCGTACGCGATCGGCAGCGTCCTGGGCGGGGCCATCGCCCCGATCGTCGCGACGCTGCTCGTCGCCGCGACCGGGTCGGCCACCGCGCTGTCGGCCTACCTCGTCCTGCTCGGGCTGGTGAGCCTGGCGGCCGCGCGGGCGCTGCGCAGCCCGCACACCGTCGAGCACTCCACCGCCGCACCCGCCCCGGCCGTCGCCGAGACGGCCTGACCGTCCCCGGACCCCGCCCGACTGAGAGGTCACCATGCCCACCACGGCACTCCCGGACCTGCACGACCCCGCCTTCCTCGTCGGCGACCGGCACGAGGCCTACCGCCTCCTGCGCGACACCGCGCCGGCGATCCCGCTGGGGGACGGCGGCGCCCCCTGGGTGGTGTCGCGGTACGTCGACGTGCAGGCCGTCCTGCGCGACACGACCAGCCGGATGCACCCCGCCGGCGTCGACGCCCCCGCCTGGATGGGCTCCGGCCCGGCCGCGCGCCGGCTGCGGGCCAACATGGTGCAGACCGACCGCCCGGTGCACACCCGGCTGCGCGGCGTCGTCGGGCCGCTGTTCACGGCCCGCCCGGCCGAGCGGATGCGGGCCGCGGCGGCCGCGGAGGTCGAGGTGGAGCTCGACGCGGTGGCCGCCCGCGGAGGCGTGTTCGACGCCGTCACCGACCTCGCCGCCCGCGTGCCGAAGGGCGTCCTGCGCCTGCTGGTCGGGATGCCCGACGAGGACTGGGCGGACCTGCTGCGGGTGCAGACCGACTTCCTGATGATCTTCTCGCCGTTCCCGCTGCCCGACGAGCAGCGGGCCCGCCTCGACGAGGTCGCGCAGTTCTACCTCGACTACTTCGACGGGCTGCTCGGCCGCACCGCCGAGCCCACCGAGCTCGTGCGGCGCCTGCTCGACGCGGAGGAGGCGGGCGACCTATCCCGTGACGAGGTGCTGTCGCTGATGCACACGGTGCTCGACGCCGGCTTCGAGACGACGCGGACCTCGATCTCGAACGCGATCGAGCTGTTCACGGCCGAGCCGGGGCTGTTCGACCGGGTGCGCGCGGACACCGCGCTCGTGCCGGGCGTGGTGGAGGAGACGCTGCGCCTGCGCGCCCCGGTGCAGACGATCCCGCGGATCCTCACCGCCGACCACACCGCGTCCGACGGCACGGTGGTGCCGTCCGGGGCCACCGTCCTGTGCGCGGCCGGGGCGGCGAACCTCGACGAGAGCGTGTTCCCCGATCCCGCCGTCGCCGACCCGGCCCGGCCCAACGCCGGCCGGCACACCTCCTTCGGCGGCGGTCTGCACCACTGCCTGGGCGCGCCGCTCGCCCGGGTCCAGCTGCAGGAGGCGGTGCTCGGCCTGGTCCGCCGGTTCTCCGCGATCGAGGCCGCGGGGGAGTCCGCCCGGTACCCGTCGCTGATGTTCCCCTCGCTGCGCACGCTGCCCGTCCGCGTGCGCGCGTGACCTGCGGCGGGCCGGCCCCGGCCGCGGGGTCAGCCCGCCGCGGCGCGCTCGCGGCCCCGCGCCCGCAGGGCGTCCAGGGCGGCCTGCTGCAGCGGCGAGAAGTACTTCGTCGGCCGGTGGTAGAGCCCGATGCCCTCGACGAGGTGCGCGTCGCGGATCGGCACGCCGCGCAGCCGCCCGGGCGGGTCGTTCGCGATGATGTAGGAGGGCAGCAGGCACGCCCACCCGTTCTCGACGGCCGCCTGCTTGATCGCCTCGGCGTGCCCGAGCCGGATGATGACGTCGAGCTCGGGGGCGCCGATCCGCTGCAGCTGCGCGCGCAGCATCCGGTCGAAGGCGACGTCCTGCGGGGCGGCGACGAGCGGCATCGCGGCGATCTCGGCGAGGCTCACGCTCTCGCCCACGGCCGGCCCGTTCGGCCCGACGCCGAGCACGATCGGCTCCTCCCACAGCCGGGTCGAGGTCAGCGTCTCCGGGGTGGGGGTGTCCAGCAGCGTCGTCACGGCGAAGTCGGCGCTGCCGACCTCGGCCGCCCGGATGGCCACCGCGGGCTCGCCGACGTGCACCGTGATCCGGGCGCCCGCGCGGTCGGCCCGCAGCGCCGTCAGCACGGGCGGGAGCAGGTAGGTGCCGACGGCCATGCTCGCGTGCACGACGAGCGAGCCCGCCTGGCCCGCCGCCAGCTGGTCGACGTCGCGCTGCACCTGCGCGCAGCCGGCGAGCACCTCCTTGGCCCAGACGTACACGCGCTCGCCCGCCTCGGTGAGCGCGAGGGTGTTGCCGCTGCGCGCGAACAGCACCGCGCCCAGCGACTTCTCCAGCGCGCGCAGCTGCGCCGACACCGCGGGCTGCACGACGAGCAGCCGCTCGGCCGCCCGCGTCACCCCGCCCTCGTCGACCACCAGGCAGAAGATCTCGAGGCGACGCAACGGCGCGCGCAGGTCCATAGCGCGGAGGTTATCAGTCCATCCGGAACTCGGCATTGGCGTTATGGGTCGGCCCTGCCTAGCGTCGGACGGACACGACGGGGCGGACGTCCGTCCACCCGTCCGGGGAGTTCGGAGGAGGAGCGATGACCACGATCGACGTCGATGTCGAGGCGCAGCTCGGCGGCACGAGCGCGGAAGGGGTCCGCCTGGTCGACGCCAGCGGCGCGGTCCGCAACGGGGTGGTGCCCTGGGCCCCGGTCAAGATCGAGGGGGAGCGGATCGACGCCGAGATCGAGCGGCTGTCGCAGGGACCGACCCCGCCGGACGGCCGCCGGGTCGCGCTGCTGGTGCACCCCGAGGCCACCGGCCCGGGGCTGGGGCTGGCCCCGGGCGTGCAGGTCGCGGTGGAGGTGCTCCTGCCGGGCGAGGCGACGGCGCCGGTGCGCCAGAACGCGAGCCTGGTACAGATCGGCCTCCGCGGGGAGGGCGTCGTCGACGTCGCCGGGGTCGCGCACGTGCAGCGCCGCTGGGACGTCGCCACGGTGCCGGCGATGCGGCCCTACGTGTTCCGCAACGAGTCGTCGCAGCCGTGGGTGCGGCTGAGCTACTCGAACTCGCCGCTGCTCGCCGCGCTCGGCGTGCACTACGTGGAGCGCCTGGCGTCGGTCGTGCCGCCGGAGCGGGAGGTCGTCGACGGCGGGGACTACGTGCGGGAGAAGTCGCCGGACGTCCCGATCGGCACGGAGGGGGCGCGGCTGCGCGGCTACGAGCACCTCGTCGACATCGAGGTGGTCGACAACCCGCCGCTGCTGTGGCCGTGGAGCGAGGTCGAGCAGCACCTGTCGTCACGGCCCGGCGACGGCAAGCGGCCGATCATGGCCTACTACAACCCGGCCACCGGACGGCGCTCCGGCGCCACGCAGAGCTTCTTCGTCACCGCGATGACCGTGCCGCCGGGCAGCCCGCGCAAGGAGGCGGGGCCCGGCCACCGGCACACGTCCGTGGCGATCAACTACCACTTCCGCGGCCGCGGCTCGAGCGTCGTCGACGGCCGGGAGATCAGCTGGAAGGCCGGCGACCTGCTGCTGTCCGCACCGGGCTGGTCCGAGCACGCCCACTTCTGGGGCGACGAGGGCTTCGGCGCCTTCACCGTGCAGGACCACCCGCTGCAGATCGCGATGGAGTCGCTGGTGTGGCAGGAGGAGCTCGACGGGCCCGTGCTCGCCCTGGGCTCCGAGGCCGGCCAGACCGGCTACCTGGGCCCGCGCCAGTCCGGAACCTGACGCCCACCCCTCCTCCATGACGTGCGGTGGGGGTGGGGGAGTCAGGGCGTCAGCAGGACCTTCGTGGCGCGGCGCTCGTCCATCGCCCGGTAGGCCTCGGCGGCGTCGTCGAGGGGGAGGGTGAGGTCGAAGACGTCGCCGGGGTGGATCTCGCCGGCGAGGATCAGCTCGACCAGCTCGGGCAGGAACCGCCGCACGGGGGCGGGGCCGCCGTGCAGGTGCACGCCGGAGAAGAACAGCTCCATGCCGTCGAGGGAGACGTCGTGGGTCACGCCGACGTAGCCGACGTGCCCACCGGGCCGGGTCGAGCGGATCGCCTGCATCATCGACTCCTGCGTGCCGACGGCCTCGACGACGCTGTGCGCTCCGAGCCCGCCCGTCAGCTCCTTGATGGCCGCGACGCCCTCGGCCCCGCGCTCGGTGACCACGTCGGTGGCGCCGAAGCGGCGGGCCAGGGCCTGGCGGTCGGCGTGGCGGCTCATCGCGATGACCCGCTCCGCGCCCAGGCGGCGGGCGGCGAGCACGGCGAGCAGCCCGACGGCGCCGTCGCCGACCACGGCGACGGTCCTGCCGGGGCCCGCCTCGGCGGCGACGGCGGCGAACCAGCCGGTGCCCAGGACGTCGGACGCGGCGAGCAGGTGCGGCACCTGCTCGGGCGTCGGGGCGGTGGGGGTGGCGACGAGCGTGCCGTCGGCCAGCGGGATGCGGGCGTACTCGGCCTGGGTGCCGATCGAGCCCATCGGCACGGCGTGCACGCAGCGGCTCTGGTAGCCGGCGCGGCAGATCTCGCAGGTGTCGTCGGAGGCGAAGAACGACCCGACGACGAAGTCGCCGACGGCGACGTTCCGCACGTCGGCGCCGATCTCCTCGACGACGCCGACGTACTCGTGGCCCATCGGCGTCGGCCCCGCCAGCTCCTCGACGCCGCGGTAGGGCCACAGGTCCGACCCGCAGACGCAGGCGGCGGTGACGCGGATGACCGCGTCGGTGGGCTCGACGACGGTCGGGCGCTCGCGCTGCTCGACCCGGACGTCGCCGGGGGCGTGCATGACGACTCCACGCATGGTGGTGGTCTCCTTCTCGGTCAGTGGTGATGTGCTCAGGCGACGAGCTGGGGCTCGGCGCGCCCGGGGACGGGACGGTGGATGCGGGCCGCCGCGACGGCGGCCAGGACGGTGGAGACGACGGTGACCAGGCCCAGCGGCAGCACCGCGGCCGCGCCGGCGATCCCGACCAGCGGGGCCGACACCGCGCCGAAGGCGAACCGGGCGGTGCCGAGCAGGGAGGACGCCGTGCCCGCCGTGCGCGGGTGGTCGGCGAGGGCGAGCGTGGTCGTCGGAGGGGTGGTGGCGGCGACCCCGCCGACCATCACCAGCAGCGAGACCACCACCGCGGCCAGCGGCAGCGCGACGAGCCCGGCCGCGAGCAGCCCGAGCGCGCCGGCGCCGCACAGCACCAGGCCGACGGTGAGCGTGCCCGTCGCGCTCCACCGCTCGGTCGCGCGGCCGGCGAGGTGGCCGCAGAGCATGAACCCGGCGGAGTTGAGGCCGAACGCGAGCGCGTACTGCTGCGGCGTGAGGCCGTAGACGCCCTGCAGCACGTAGGTCGCGCCGCTGAGGTAGGCGAACAGGGCGGCGTGGACGAACCCCTGCACGAGGACGGCGCCGGTGAACACGCGGTCGGCCAGCAGCGCGCGGACGTCGCGGCCGGTCTGCGCGGACCCGCCGGTGGTGCGCAGGTGCGGCGGCAGGGTCTCGCGGTGCACCAGCGCGACGGCCAGCAGGACCAGCCCCCCGAGCGCGGCGAGGAACACGAACAGGCCGCGCCAGTCGGTGAACCGGGCGAGCTGCCCACCCAGCACCGGCCCGACGACGGCCGCGAGCCCGCCGAGCACCGTCAGGCGTGCGTAGTAGCGGATCAGCGCGCCGCCGGAGTAGAGGTCGCGGCCCGCGGCCTGGGCGATGACGATGCCCACCCCGCCCGCGACGCCCTGCACCAGCCGCGCCGCGACGAGCGCCTCGACCGTCGGGCTCGCGGCGCACAGCAGCGACGTCACCACGTAGGCGACGACGCCGACGCGCAGCGGCACCGACCGCCCGTACCGGTCCGACAGCGGGCCCGCGACGAGCTGGCCCAGCGCGAGGCCGAGCAGGCACGCGGTGATCGTCAGCTGGGCCGTGGAGGTGGCGGCGCCGAGCTCGGCGGTCAGCGCGGGGAGCACCGGCAGGTAGAGGTCCATCGAGACCGGGCCGAACACGGTGAGCAGGAGCAGCAGCGCCGGCAGGAGGCGGGAGGAGCGGTTCACGCGACCCAGTCAAGGCCCCGGGCGGGCGGGGTGGGAGTCCCTGCCGAAGGGTGTACCCGCAGAGCGCCCCAGCTCAGCGGCACCGCGCCTAGGCTCGGGACATGCGCAACCGGGACGAGGTCCGCGAGTTCCTGATGTCGCGCCGGGCCAAGGTGTCCCCGGCCGACGTCGGGATCCCCGCCGGGGGCAACCGGCGCGTGCGCGGGCTGCGGCGCGCGGAGGTCGCGGTGCTGGCGGGGGTCAGCGTCGAGTACTACGCGAAGCTCGAGCGCGGCGCGATCGCCGGCGCGTCGGCGTCGGTGCTCGACGCGGTCTCGCGGGCCCTGCGCCTGGACGACACCGAGCGCGCGCACCTGCTCGACCTCGCCCGCGCCGCCGACGGCATCCCCACCTCGGGCCGCGCCCGCCGCCGCGCGAGCCGCCCGGGCGCGGCGCGGCCGAGCCTGGCCTGGGCGCTGGACGCGATCACCGACGGCGTCGCGTTCGTCCGCAACCCGCAGCAGGACCTGCTCGCCACCAACGCGCTGGGCCGGCGCTTCTACTCACCGGTGATCGGCGACGGCGGCCGCACGCCCAACCTCGCGCGCTTCCAGTTCCTCGACCCCGCCTCCCGCGCGTTCTACCCGGACTGGGAGGCGTTCGCGGAGATGTGCGTCGCGATCATGCGGGCCGAGGCCGGGCGCGACCCGCACGACCGCGGCCTGCAGGACCTCGTCGGCGAGCTGTCGATGCAGAGCCCGGTGTTCCGCACGCTGTGGGGCGCCCACGACGTGCGCACCCACGGCACGGGGACCAAGCGCTTCGCCCACCCCGAGGTGGGGGAGCTCGTGCTCGCCTACGAGGAGCTGGCGATCACCGCGGAGCCCGGGCTGGTCCTTCTGGTCTACACCGCCGAACCCGGCTCGGCCTCCGCCGAGCGCCTCAGGCTGCTGGCCTCGCTGGCAGCCGAGCACAGCCCGGCAGCGCTGCACCACCCCTGACGCACCCCCTAGCGCTGCTCCTCTTCCTCCTCGTACTCCTCGTCGTCCTCCGACTCCTCTTCCTCTTCGTAGCCCTCGTCGTCCTCGGAGTCCTCCTCTTCGGACTCCTCCTCTTCGGACTCCTCGTCTTCGGACTCCTCGTCCTCGGACTCGTCGGCGTCCTCCTCGTCGGACTCCTCGTCCTCCTCGGACTCGTCCGACTCCTCGCCCTCTTCCTCGCCCTCCACCTCGGCCTCGTCGCTGACGAACTCCTCCACCTGCCAGGCCACGACGATCGCGTCGAGCACCTCGGTCTCGTCCTCGTCCTCCCCGTCCCCGGCCTCCACGACCTCGCGCAGCTGGCCGAGCAGGCTCGCCAGGACGTCGGCCGGGACGTGCTCGGCGAACAGGACGATGGTCTCGCCGATGAGGTCCTCGGCGTCGTCGCCGTCGAACAGCGCCTGCGCCTTGCGCAGCAGCTTCTCCGGCGACATCGAGGAGCTCAGCGAGTCGAGCACCGGCTGCAGCAGCAGGGCCGCCTGGGCGAGCTCCGCGTCGTCGACCTCCCCGTCGGCCGCCGCCACCGCCACGAACAGCAGCGCGATGCGGCGCTCGAAGGCGACCTCGCCCATCGCGTCGACGAGCTCGCCGTAGGCGTCCTCGTCCATCTCGGCCAGGAACGTGCCGACCTCGGTGAGCACCGACTCCTCGTCGCCCCAGCCGGCCTCCTCGTCGACGACCTCGACCTGGCGGATGATCCAGGAGTCGCCGTCGTTCTGCCGGGGGTCCATGAGGTAGCCGTAGGGCATGTAGCAGTAGCCCTGGTCGCCCCACTCCGCTCCCCAGGAGTTGCGGACGATGAAGACCTCGTCGGCGTCGGAGTAGCCGACGCACAGCATCGCGTGGCCGCCGTGGCGCTCCAGCTGAGACTCCTGCTGCGTCGGCATCGGCACCAGCCCGGGCCGGCGCTGCTTGTAGAACGAGTCGTAGAGGGAGATGCCGAAGATGATCGGGTAGCCCTCGGCCAGCGCGCCGCGCCACTCGTCGAGGTCGGTGGGCACCAGCTGGACGTCCTCGACGAGGAACGACTCGGCCTCGGTGTAGGCGTCCGCGTGGGGCTCGTCGTTCACGGTGTCGAGCTCGAAGGGCCACGAGTCCTCGGCGCAGGCCCCGTGCTGGCGCAGGCCCTCGATGACGTCGACGAGCACCGCGCCCTCGTCGGCGATCTCGCCGCCCGACTGCGTCCGCGCGTTGTAGTAGATGAACATGCGGCTGACGTCGTAGGCGTCGTCGCCCAGGTGCCGCTTCATCAGGTACTCGTACGCGCCCGCGGTGGCGTTGGCCGTGCAGGTGTTGGTCTGGCCCTGGTCCTCGACCGTGGTCATCCACTCGCGCAGGTCGACCTTGGGCGGGAGCCCCCCGCTCGGGCGCCCGGCGCTGAAGCGCTTGGCGTCCGCAGGCGGCTCCTGGTACTGGTACCCGCTCAGGACCCGCAGGGTCCCCTCCGCGCTCTCCAGCACGAACTGCGCGATCGACATCGGTGGGGCCTGCTCTCGTCCGGGCCGGGCGGTGGTGCCGCGGCCAGCCACAGGAAGAGACGCCGCGACGGGACGACGGTTGGCGACCGAACGGAGCAACGTCCCGGCCGTCCACTGCGGCGGCGAATCTCTTCGGAAGAATGTGGGCGCGGGTGTCGAGAACGGTCCGGCTGCCCCGTCCCCGGGGTGGATGCGGCCGACGGGGTCGCACCGCAGAGAGGGAGACCACCATGAGGTACCTGCTCCTCAAGCACTACCGCGGCGCGCCCGAGGCCGTCAACGACGTGCCGATGGACCGGTGGACGCCGGCCGAGGTCGAGGACCACGTGCGGTACATGGACGAGTTCGCCGCGCGCCTGGAGACCACGGGGGAGTTCGTCGACAGCCAGGCGCTCTCGCCCGAGGGCGCGTGGGTCCGGCACGACGGGGAGGGGCGCCCGCCGGTCACCGACGGGCCGTTCGCGGAGACGAAGGACCTGATCGCGGGCTGGATGATCATCGACGTCGAGAGCCACGACCGGGCGCTGGAGCTCGCGGGGGAGCTGTCGGCGGCGCCCGGGGCCGGCGGGAAGCCGATCCACGAGTGGCTGGAGCTGCGCCCGTTCCTCACCGCACCGCCGACGGTCACCGAGTGACCGGGCCCGGCCGGGTCGTCGACGGGCGGCTGCTGCGGGAGGTGGCGCCCGGCGTCATCGGGATCCTCGTGCGCCGCGGCGCCGACTTCGCGACGGCCGAGGACGCCGTGCAGGAGGCGCTCGTCCAGGCCGCGCTGACCTGGCCGGAGCGCCCGCCCGAGGACCCGAAGGGCTGGCTGGTCACGGTCGCGTGGCGCAAGCTCCTCGACGCCCGCCGGTCCGAGGCCGCGCGGCGCGACCGGGAGGACCGGGTGGCGGTCGAGCCGCCGCCCGGCCCGGCCGCGGCGGTGGACGACACGCTCGCGCTGTTCTTCCTGTGCGCGCACCCGTCGCTGCCCCCGGCGTCGGCGGTGGCGCTCACGCTGCGCGCCGTCGGCGGCCTCACGACCCGGCAGATCGCGCAGGCCTACCTCGTGCCGGAGGCGACGATGGCCCAGCGCATCAGCCGGGCCAAGCGGACGGTGCGCGACGTGCGGTTCGACGCGCCGGGCGACCTCGCGACCGTGCTCCGGGTGCTCTACCTGGTGTTCAACGAGGGCTACACCGGCGACGTCGACCTCGCGGAGGAGGCGCTCCGGCTGGTCCGGCAGGTGGCCGGGCGCACCGACGACGAGGAGACCGCGGGCCTGCTCGCGCTGGTGCTGCTGCACCACGCGCGGCGGCCGGCGCGCACGCGGGCGGACGGCAGCCTGGTCCCGCTGGCCGAGCAGGACCGCTCGCTGTGGGACACCGCGCTGATCACCGAGGGCGTCGCCGTCCTGCAGGCGGCGCTGGCCCGCGACCGGCTCGGCGAGTTCCAGGCGCAGGCCGCGATCGCCGCCCTGCACGCCGACGCCCCGCGCGCCGAGGAGACCGACTGGCCGCAGATCGTCGGCTGGTACGACGAGCTGCTGCGGATCACCGGCAGCCCGGTCGTGCGGCTCAACCGGGCCGTCGCCGTGGGGGAGGCCGACGGGCCGGCGGCCGGGCTCGCGGCGCTGGCCGACGTCGACCCCGGCCTGCCCCGCCGCACCGCGGCCGCGGCGTACCTGCACGAGCGGGCGGGGGACCGGGCGGAGGCGGCGCGGCTCTACGCCGAGGCGGCGCGCCGCGCCCCGAACCTCGCCGAGCGCCACCACCTCGCGAAGCAGGCGGCGCGGATCGGGCAGGCGCTGCGCGGCTGAGGCGTCAGGGCCGCAGGGCGTGCAGCACCATCGACTGGACCGTGCGGATGACGTCCTCGAGGCTGCCCGCCTCGGGGTCCCACCACTCGACGGTCCAGTTGAGCGCGCCCAGCACCGTCATCCGCCCGATCGACGGGTGGACGTCGGCGCGCAGCTGCCCGGCCGCGGCGAGGTCGGCCACCAGCTCGCGCCAGATGTCGTTGTAGGCGGCGATCTCGGTGAGGGCCCGCGCGCTGAGCTGGGGCGGGAGCTGGTTGGTGTTGCGGACGACGGCGCGCGTGTAGTCGGAGATCTCCAGCTCGTGGCGCAGGTGCGCGTCGACGGCGGCGGCGATCCGGTCGGCGGGCGGCGTGCCCGGCGGCAGTGCGGCGAGCGCCTGCTCCAGGTGCTCGCGCATCGCCGACGCGCCGGCGAACATGACGGCCTCGATCAGGTCCTCGCGCGAGGGGTAGTAGTAGTAGATCGCCGGTGCCTGCACGTGCGCCTGCTCGGCGATGTCGGAGAGCCGCGTGCCCGCGAACCCGCGCCGGGCCAGCACCTTCGCCGTGGCGTCGAGCAGTCGGGCGCGGGTGCGGGCCGACTTGGTCTCCGCCGCGTCGGGCTCGACCGGGTCTGCGGGCAGCTTGCGGGGCACGCGGTCAGCCTAGGGTCAGCGCGCGGGCCGGTGCCGCCCGGCGATGTCGCGGCCGATGATCTCCTTCATGATCTCGGTGGTGCCGCCGTAGATCGTCTGGATGCGGCCGTCGGCGAACGCCCGGGCCACCGGGTACTCCAGCATGTAGCCGTAGCCGCCGTGCAGCTGCACGCAGCGGTCGGTGACGCGCTTCTGCAGCTCGGTGAGGTACCACTTGCCCTTGGCCGCCTCGACGGGCGTCAGCTCGCCGGCGTTGAAGGCGAGGACGCAGCGGTCGACGTAGGCCTCGGCGACGTCGAGCTCGGTCTCCATCTCGGCCAGCACGAACCGGGAGTTCTGGAAGTCGCCGACGGCCGTGCCGAACGCGGTGCGTTCGAAGCAGTAGCGGGCCGTCAGCTCGTAGACGGCGCGGGCCGCGGTGTAGGCCGACGCCACGAGCCCGAGCCGCTCCTGGGGCAGGTGGCTCATGAGGTGCTGCATGCCCCGGCCCTCGACGCCGAGGAGGTTCTCGGCCGGGACCACCGCGCGGTCGAAGTACAGCTCGCCGGTGTCCTGGCCGTGCAGGCCGACCTTGGAGAGCTTCCGCCCGCGGGTGAACCCGGGGGTGTCGCGCTCGACGACGAGCAGGCTGAACCCGCGCGAGCCCGCCTCCGGGTCGGTCCGGACCGCGACGATCACGAGGTCGGCCGTGGTGGCGCTGCTGATGAACGTCTTCGCGCCCGACAGGACCCAGTTCCCGTCGCCGTCGCGGTGGGCGTGCGTCGTGATGCCCTGCAGGTCGCTGCCGGTGCCCGGCTCGGTCATCGCGAGCGCCCCGAGCAGCTCGCCCCGCGCGAAGGGCTCCAGCCAGCGCTCCTTCTGCTCGTCGGTGGTGAGGTCGAGCAGGTAGGCGAGCACGAGGTCGTCCTGCAGGCCCAGGGTCATGCCGAAGGCGGTGGCGCCGACGCGGGCGACCTCCTCGTTGACGACCATCCGGTAGCGGTAGTCCGTCTCGCCCGCGCCGCCGTGCTCCTCGGGCACCGCCAGCGCGTACACGCCCTGTTCGGCGGCCGTCCGGAACACCGAGGTGTCGATCAGCCGCTCCTCGTCCCACCGCAGGAAGTGCGGCTCGACCTCGCGGGCGAGGAAGGCGCGGACCGTGGCGCGGTACTGCTCGTGGTCCTCGGTGTAGAGCGTGCGCTGCATGGGGGCGCCTCTCGGGGTCAGACGGCAGCGGGGAGCGGGTGGTGCGTCGTGATCTGCTCGACGACCAGCTTCGCGGTCTCCGCGCACGCCGTCGTGCCGCCGTTGGCGTACTCCTTGACGCCGTCGCCGACGTTCCAGAGGTTCGCGATCGGCGTGGTGTGGGGGAGGTCGTGGCCGGCCACGGCGCGCTGGGGCGGCCAGCCGTCGCGCATGACGGCGACCGAGAGCTCGCGGGCGTCGTCGAAGCCGGGGACGTGCTCGCGCAGGTCGGCGCGCAGGAGCGCGATCTCGGCGGCCTCGTCGAAGTCGCCGACGGCGGGCTTCGGGACCGAGGCCCCGACGTAGAGGTTCCAGCCGGGCGGCGCCATCTCCGGGCAGGTGTCGGTGAAGTTCGCGACGTAGCAGAGGCGCCTGGTCGTGGAGAACAGCAGCATGCCGGGGACGTCGACGAGGCGGTCGCGGCTGGCGAAGTTCAGCGCCAGCATCGAGCACGGCCGGTCCTTGCGCCGCACCTGCTCGCGGTAGTCCTCGGGCAGGTGCTCCGCGCCGACGAGCCCGACGGTGGCGGCGGGGCCGGTGTCGCTCACGGCCACCCCGCAGGTGACCTCGACGCGCTCGCCGCCGCGCAGCACGGTCGCTCCGGTGACCCGCCCGCCGTCGACGTGCAGCGCCTCGACCGTGCTGGAGAGCCAGACCTCCCCGCCCCGCGCGGTGATCGTGGCCGCGAGGGACTCCCAGACGCCGATCGTGCCGTCGGGGCAGAACCCGAAGCGCTTGAACGCCGACTTGCGGGTGAAGTAGGTGAGGAACACCCGCGCGGGCAGCTCCTCGGACCCGACGGCGAACACCGACGCGCACATGTTGCGGAACACGCCCTGCACGGCCGCGTTCTTCGAGTAGCGCCCGACCCACTCGGCCGTCGACAGCTCCTCGCCGGGCAGCGCGTCGTCGTCCTTGCGGGCGGCGCCGATGCCGCTGACGAGCTTGGCGCCCTGGCGGGTGAGCGTCGAGAGCAGCAGGCCCCAGCCGCCGCGGGTGACGTCGAGGTCCTTGCCGCCGACGCGGTAGAGCACCGGCACCGCGGGCGTGCGGACGTCGAACTCCGCCCCGACCTCGGCGAACGTCTCCTCGGTGATCCCGCCGACCTCGATGACGATGGCGCCGTCGTTGACCCTGAAGCCGTCGATGTCGGTGGTGGAGGCGCGGCCGCCGACCTTGGGCAGCCGCTCGACGACCAGCGTGCGGTACCCGGCGTGGGCGAGGCGGGCCGCGGCGAACAGGCCGCCCGCCCCGGCGCCGACGACCAGCGCGTCGAACGTGGTGCCGTCGGTCATCGTCAGCTCCTTTTTCGAACGTTGATTAAGCGAGTGTGGCACACGCGACGCCGGGCGTCACCGGCCGAGGAAGCGGGCCGGGCGGCGCTCGACGAACGCGGCGCGCCCCTCGGCGTAGTCGTGGGTGGCGGCGTGGCCCTGCTGCAGGCCGGCCTCCAGCTCCAGGTGGTCGGCCAGCGAGCGCTGCGTTGCGGCCGCCAGCGCGCGCTTCGTCGAGGCGATGGCGACGGTGGGCGCCGCCGCGAGCCGCGCGGCCAGCTCGCGCGCGACGGCGGGGAGATCGGCGACCGGGTGCACGGCGTTGACCAGGCCCCAGTCCCGCGCGCGCTCGGCGGGCAGCCGGTCGCCGAGCATGCAGAGCTCCGCGGCCCGCGCGAGGCCGACCCGCTCGGCCAGGAACGCGGTGGCCCCGCCGTCGGGCATCACGCCGATCCGGACGAAGGCGAGCAGCAGGTAGGCGTCGTCGGCGGCGAGGACGAGGTCGCACGCCAGCGCCAGCGAGACCCCGATGCCCGCGCACGCGCCCTGGACCGCGGCGACGCACGGCTTCGGCGCGGCCCGCAGCGCCAGGACCAGCGGGTTGTACATCTCGCGCAGCCGCGACGACAGGTCGGGGCTGCCGTCGGGCATGAGGTCCCGGGCGTTCTTGACGTCGGCGCCCGCGCAGAAGGCGCGCCCGGCGCCGGTGACCAGCACGGCCCGCACGGCGTCGTCGGCCGACGCCCGGCGCACGGCGTGCAGCAGCTCGCGCCCCATTCCCGGGGTCCAGGCGTTGAGCGCCTCGGGCCGGTGGAGCTCGATGTGCGCGACCCCCGCGTCGTGGTGGTAGCGGATGTCGTCGTAGGCCATCCTTCTAACGTAGCTTCGAAAAGGGTGCGACGCGAGCGGGTCGCGCTCGGGTGGCTCGGACAGCGCTCCCGCCCGGGTGGCCTCCCGCCCCGGCGGCTCGCAGCCCCTCCCGCTCGGGTGCTCGCACACAGGCTGCGGTGCTCGCACACAGGGCCGAACCCGTGTGCGGCCCCGGAAGGTGTGTGCGAGCTCGGGCTCGGCGGGTGCCGGGTCGCGGGCGCCGGGTCGGCGGGCGTCGGGTCAGCGGGCGGCGAGGCCCCGGCGGACGAGCCGCTGGGCCGTCGCGACCGTCTCGGCCAGCGTCCCGCGCGCCGGGTCCCACCACTCCGGCGCCCAGTTCAGCGCGCCGATCACGAGCATGCGGGCGGCGCGGGGGTCGAGGTCGGGGTCGATCTCGCCGGCCGCCACGGCGTCGTCGACGAGCCCGCGCCACAGCGCGCCGTAGCGCCGTTCGTCGAGCAGCTGCACCTCGCGGATCGCGGCCGGGAGCTGCTGGGCGTTGCGGATCGCGGCCGAGGCGAACCGCGAGTCCTCCAGGACCACCCGCAGGTGCGCGGCCACGGCGGCGAGGATGCGGTCCAGGCGCGGGGCGTCGGCGGGCAGCGCGGCGAGCGCCGCCTGCACCTCCGCGAGCGTCCGGCGCAGCCCGACCTGCACGACCTCCTGGATCACGTCGTCACGCGAGGGGAAGTAGTAGTAGATCGCGGGCGCCTGCAGGCCGGCGACGTCGGCGATGTCGGAGAGCCGCGTGCCGGCGTAGCCCTTGCGGTTCAGGACCTCGGCGGCGGCGTCGAGGATGCGTTCCCGCGTGCGTGCCGACTTCGACGACGCGTCCGCCGTGACCACCTGCCGCCGCGCCATGGCGGGAGTCTAGGCACGGCGTCGTTGCCAGACGCGGTTCCGGCCCTCTAATCTATCTGCGATTAAAGAATGCCACCGTCAAGGAGGACGTCGATGACCGACACCATCGAGCGACGCCGGGCGGCACTCGCGTCGCGGTTCCCGGTCTGGGCGCCCACCACGCTGGACGGGTTCCTCGACCGGTGCGCGGGGGAGTTCCCGGACCGCCCGCTGGTGCTCACCGACGACCGCACGGCCACCTACGCCGAGATCGCCGCCTGGTCGGTCCGCCTCGCCGACGGCCTGGCCGCGCTCGGCGTGCGCCCCGGCGACCGCGTCGGCGTCCTGATGGCCAACTACCTCGAGTTCGTGCCGCTGAAGTTCGCGATCGCGCGGGCCGGGGCCGTCGCCGTCCCGTTCAACTTCCTCTACCGGCGCGACGAGCTGGCCTACGTGCTGGCGCAGTCGCGCTGCGCGGTGCTGGTGACGATGACCGGGTTCGCCGGGCTCGCCCACCCCGAGATGCTCGACGAGATCGCGCCCGGCTGGACCGAGGGCCCGACCGACGCGCTTCCGGAGCTGCGCCACGTCGTGCAGTTCCCGACGGACGGGCGGAGCGTGCCGGGAGTCCGCACCCTCGACGACCTCGCGGCACTCGGCGACGCCCACCCCGGCGGCGCGGCGGCGGGGGCGGCCGCGCCCGACGACCTCGGCGACATCCTCTACACCTCGGGCACGACCGGTTCGCCCAAGGGCGTGATGGTCACCCACGACGCCGTCCTGCGCACCGCGTACGCCTCCGCGCTGACCCGCGCGTTCGAGGACGGGCGGCGGATCCTGTTCTCGCTGCCCTGCTACCACATGTTCGGCTACGTCGAGGGCCTGCTCGCGGCGATGGTCGTCGGCGGGGCGATCGTGCCGCGCACAGCGTTCGCCCCCGCCGACTACTTCGCCTCCGTCGAGCGGCATCGCGCCACCGAGCTGCTGGCCGTGCCGACGATGACCGTCGCGCTGCTGGAGCACCCCGACCGGCGCACGCGCGACCTCTCGTCGGTGTTCGCGCTGCTCTCAGGCGCGGCGCCGGCGCCGGTGGGGCTGTGGGAGAAGGTCCGCGACGAGCTGGGCATCACCGAGATGACCACCGGCTACGGCATGACCGAGTGCGGCGGCGCGATGACCATGTCGCTGCCCGAGGACGACCTGGAGCGCCACTCGGCCACGGTCGGGCGCCCGAAGCTCGCGGGCGTGGCCGGGCTGCCCGGCGGCGACCTCTGCGCCTACACCACCATCGACCCCCTCACCGGCGACCCGCTGCCCGACGGCGGCGAGGGCGAGCTCGTCAGCCACGGCCCCACCCACATGCTCGGCTACTGGGAGAAGCCCGCCGAGACCGCGGAGACGCTGCGGGCCGACGGCGTGCACTCCGGCGACCTCGGCCGCATCCGCGATGACGGTTACCTGCAGCTCACCGGGCGCAGCAAGGAGCTGTACAAGAGCGGCGGCGAGCTCGTGATGCCCAAGGAGATCGAGGAGCTGCTCACCCGGCACCCGGGCGTCAGCCAGGCGTACGCGGTGGGCGTGCCCGACGAGCGGTGGGGCGAGGTCGGATGCGTGTGGGTGGTGCCGGAGCCCGGTGCCGACGTGCGGCCCGACGACCTGATCGCGCTGTGCAAGGACAAGCTGGCCCGGTTCAAGGTGCCCAAGCACGTCCTGCTGACCACGGCGGAGGAGCTGCCGACGACGCCGACGGGGAAGGTCCAGAAGTTCCGGCTGGCCCGGCGGGCGGCGGAGCGGTTGAGTTCCTGACGCACCGCCGGTCCCGCCGCTGGCCGACGCGGGCACCCGTGGCGGTCCGACCGCCCGAGGCTGAGGCCTTTGGGCACCGCGTGCCTGCGGCCGAGCCCCTTCGCGCGTCCGTTGCCCTCGACGGTCCGTGCCCCGGCGCCAGCGTTCGCCCGAGCCCGCGGCTGCCCGAGCCCGCTGATCAAGGGCGGATGGTCGCTCGTGGATCACTGGGCGCGACCATCTCGCCTTGATCGCGGAGCGGCGGGGCCGGGGCGCGGGGCCGCGGGGCCGGGCGTGGGGCGGCGGGGCCGGGGTGTAGGGCGGCGGCGCCGGGGTGTGGGGCGGCGGGCCGGGTGCGGGGCGTGGGGCCGAACGCGGCGCTGCGGGCCGGGCGCGGGCTGCAAGGCCGTCGCGTGGAGCGGATCGATCGTGGACCGGCTTCATCTCGCTGATCAAGGGCGGATGGTCGGCGGACCGGGCCGCACGCCGGCGCCGACCCTTCCCGCGCGCCGAACAGGGTCCCGCGCACCCGACAAGGTCCCGCGCGCTTCCGGGGGCGCGCGGGAGCTGGGAACGCGCGCGGCAACCGGGAACGCGCGCGGGACGACCGTGGAGCGGAGCGACCGCGAACCGGCTCCATCTCGCTGATCAGAGGCGGATGGTCGGCGGACCGGGCCGCACGCCGGCGCCGACCCTTCCCGCGCGCCGAACAGGGTCCCGCGCACCCAACAAGGTCCCGCGCGCTTCCGGGGGCGCGCGGGAGCTGGGAACGCGCGCGGCAACCGGGAACGCGCGCGGAACGCTCGTGGAACACGGGAGGCCACCACCTCGCCTTGATCGTCGAGCAGCGCCGACCGGCTGCAACCGAGGTTCAGAGGCGGTGGGCCGGGGGGCGGGCCTGATCGCCTCCCGATCCCGCTGATCAAGGGCGGATGGCTGCTCGTGGATCACCAGCGGCGACCATCTGCCCTTGATCACCGAGTGTGCGGGCCCGGGGCGGGGGCGGGATGGGCGCGAGGTGCGGGCGCGAGGTGCGCGCGCACGAGGCCGGGCGCACCAGGGCGCGCGCACCAGGCCGCGCACCAGGTCGCGCGGGCGAGGCCGGGCGCGCTGGCACGCGCGGCGGTGCGGACGCGCAGGCCGGGCGCGAAAGCGGGGCGCGCGGGCGGCGAGGGGGCGGACGGGACGTCAGCCCCCCAGCTCCTCCCGCAGCACGAACTTCTGCACCTTCCCCGACGCCGTGTGCGGCAGCTCGTCCCGGAAGAACCACCGCACCGGCACCTTGTACGGCGTCAGCCGCGCCAGGCAGTGGTCCACGAGCTCCTGCTCGGACGGGGCGGGGTCGTGCGTCGTCACCACCGCCGCCACCACCTCGCCCCACGTCGGGTCGGGCAGGCCGATCACCGCCGACTCCGCGACGCCCGGGTGCGCGGCCAGGGCGATCTCGATCTCGGCGGGGGAGATGTTCTCGCCCCCGCGGATGATCAGCTCCTTGAGCCGGCCAGACAGCGTGATCATGCCGCGCGCGTCCATGGAGCCGAGGTCGCCGGTGTGCAGCCAGCCCTCGGCGTCGACGGTGGTCGCCGTCGCGTCGGGATCGTCGACGTAGCCGATCATCTGGTTGTAGCCGCGCGCGCAGACCTCGCCGACCGTCCCGAGCGGCACGACCTCGCCGGTGACCGGGTCGACGATCCGCGCCCCGGTGTGCGGCAGCGGGCGGCCCACGGCGGTGACCTGGTCCTCGCGCGTGTCGGTGCGGCGCGTCAGCGTCATCACCGGCGACAGCTCGGTCTGGCCGTAGAGGTTGTGCACGAACGCGCCGAAGGTCTCCGAGACGGCCTCGATCATGCTCCCCGGCACCGTCGACGCCCCGACGAGCACGGTGTCCAGGTGCGGCGCGGGAGCGTCGGACCGCCGGGCCGCGTGCAGCACGGCGCCGAGCACGGTCGGCACGCTCATCAGCACCGACGCGCCCTCGTCGGCGATCGCGGCGAGCACCGCGGCGGGGTCGAACTTCTCGATCAGCACCACCGTGCCGCCGAGGAACGCCGGGCCGAGGTGGGAGATCACGCAGCCCGCGGTGTGGAACGAGGGCAGCGGGGCGATCGCGACGGCACCGGGCGCGACCCCCGCCGTGTGCATCGTCAGGTGCGCGTTGTTGACCAGCGAGCGGTGCGAGAGCAGCACGCCCTTGGGACGCCCGGTGGTGCCGGAGGTGAACTGCATCATCGCGGGGGAGTCGGGGGTGCTCAGCTCCTCGGGCTCGACCGGGCTGCCGTAGAACAGCCCGACGTCGGACAGGCTGATCCGCTCGACGAGCTCCGGCAGCGACGGCGCCACCTCGGCGGCGACGGCGGCCATGTCGTAGCCGCGCAGGTCGTCGGCGTGCACGAGGACCGACGCCTTCGACAGCCGCAGGCAGTACTCGAGCTCGGCCGCGCGCAGCGCCGGGTTGAGCGCCACCAGCGTGACGCCGGCGAGCGCCGCCCCGTACTGCACGATCGGCCACTCGGCGACGTTCGGCGCCCACAGCGCCACGTGGTCGCCCGGGTCGGCGACGGTGAGCAGGCTGCCCGCGGTGTGGCGGGCCGCGGCCAGCAGCTCGGCGTAGGTCCAGCGGCGCGACTCACCGGCGTGGGTCGTGCCCACCAGCGCGACGGCGTCGGGCCGCAGCCGCGCCTGCTCGCGCAGCAGTCCGCCGACCGTGCTCTCCAGCAGGGCGACGCCCGGCTCGGGCGCCACCTCCGACAGCGTGCGCGTCCCCGCGTCCGTGCTCATCACTGACCTCCACAGACGTGACCGCGACCACTCGTCGAATCAATATTAAGGAACGACACTAGCGGCTCGCAGCCCGAGAGCGGCTAGTACGACCGGGGGAGGCCGAGGCTGGTCTGGGCGACGAAGTTGAGCACCATCTCGCGGCTGACCGGGGCCGTCTTGAGCATCCGGGCGACGAACCACAGGTCGGCGAGCCCGTACTCCAGCGACAGGCCGTTGCCGCCGTGGGTCTGCATCGCCTGGTCCAGGGCCTTGAGCGAGGCGTCGGCGGCGGCGAACTTCGCGATGTTCGACGCCTCCGCGGCGTCGGCGCCCGCGTCGAACAGCTCGGCGGCGCGGAACGCCATCAGCCGGGCGAGCTGCACGCCGATGTAGGACTCGGCCAGCGGGTGGGCCACGCCCTGGTGCGCCCCGATCGGCGTCCCCCAGACCTGGCGCTCGGTGGCGTAGCGGGTGGCCTTGCCCAGCGCGTAGCGGGCGATGCCGTTGCTGATGCAGGCCGCGGTGATCCGCTCCGGGTTGAGGCCGGAGAACACCTGCCGCAGCCCGTTGCCCGCCTCGCCGATGAGCGCCTCCGGACCGACGGCGACGTCGTCGAGGAACACCGTGAACTGGTGCTCGGGCTGCTGCAGCGCCGCCGGGATCGGGGTGTACGTCAGGCCCGGCGCGTCGGTCGGCACCACGAACAGCGACAGCGGGTGGCGCCCGTTCGGCAGCGCCTCGGCCGAGCGCGTGACGACGAGGACGGCGTCGGCCTCGTCGATCCCGCTGGTCCAGTACTTGGTCCCGGAGATGCGCCACCCACTGCGTCCATCGGCGGAGGCGTCGGCCCGGGCCGTCGTCGTGATCGCGTGGCTGTTGGAGCCCGCGTCGGGCTCGGTGATCGCGAACGCCATCTTCAGCGAGCCGTCGGCGATGCCGGGCAGCCAGCGCGACTTGAGCTCGTGGCTGCCGTGCTCGTCGATGATCGTGCCGCAGATCGCGGGGGAGATGACCATCATCAGCAGCGGGCAGCCCTGCGTCGACACCTCCTCGACGACGACGGCGAGGTCGGCCATCGTGCCGCCGCCGCCCCCGTACTCCTCCGACAGGTGCACGCCGAGGAACCCGGCCGCACCGAGGTCCTGCCACAGCGCGGTGGGCTCCTCGTGCAGGCGCGCCTTCTCCATGAAGTAGTCGTGCCCGTACTTCGCGACGAGCTTCCCGACGGCCTCGCGCAGCGCGGCGCGCTCCTCGGTGTCGGCGACGATGAGCGAGGCGTTCATGGGGTCTCCCGTGATCGGTGGCCGGTGAACTGCGGGCGCCGCTTCCCGATGAAGGCGGCCAGGCCCTCCGCGGCGTCGGGCGTGGTGCAGGCCTCGACGATGAGGTCCTGCTCGGCGGCGAGCTGGTCGCGCAGGCCGGTCTCGAGGCTCTGGCGGAGGAGGCGGCGCATGCCGCCGAAGGCGCGGGTCGGGCCCGCCGCGAGCCGGGCGACGACGGCGCCGGCCTCCGCCTCGACGTCGGCGGCCGGGACCACGCGCGTGACCAGGCCCCACTCCAGCGCCTCCGCGGCGGAGAAGCGGTGGTTGAGCAGGAACAGCTCCTGCGCCCGGCGCATCCCGACCAGCCGCGGCAGGTACCAGGTGTTTCCGCCGTCGGAGGTCAGGCCGATGCCGCCGTAGCCCAGCGCGAACGTGGCCTCCTCGGAGGCGATGACGATGTCGGCGACGTGCACCATCCCGAGCCCGCCGCCCGCCGCGGCGCCGTGCACCGCGGCGACGATCGGGGCGTCCAGGGCGGAGAGCCGCGCCAGCGCCAGGTGGTAGTCGTCGATCATGCGGCGCAGCACCCGTGGGAGCTCGTCGGCCGGGAGCCCGGACAGCAGCGCGAGGTCGCCGCCCGCGGTGAACATCGGCCCGTTGCCGGCCAGCAGCACCGCGCGCACCGCGTCGTCCTCGCGCAGCCGGGTGGCGACCTCGGCGAGGTCGCGGGTCATGGCGGGGTCGATGGCGTTGCCGCGGTCGGGACGGTCGAGCCGGACGGTCGCGACGCCGTCGACGACCTGCAGCGCCAGCGTCGAGAACGGCGACGCGGCCCGCTCCCAGCGCGCGGTGTCGGTGTACTGCTCCAGCGCGGTGACGCGGCCGTGCGCGATCGAGAGGACGTGCGCGAACGCGGCGTCGAGCGGGCCGCCCCCGTGCCGCCCGCGCCCGCCGTAGCGACCGGTGACGAGCAGCCGCCCGTCCTCCAGGGCCGTGAACCGCTCGGGCTCGGCCCGCGCGGCGAAGTGCCGCCCGATCACGGCCCACCCGTCGCGGCGCATGGCGTCGGCCCCGTCGTGCCCGCCGCCCGCGCCGAAGGGCATGCCGTCGGCCAGCACGCCGCGGAAGGCCGGGTCGAGCAGGGCGTCGAGCGCCGGGCCGTCACCGGTGGCCAGCGCCTCGTAGAGCTGCCGCGCGATGGCGGGCGAGTCCGTCACTCGTGCCTCCTTTTTCTAACCGAGAATAGACACGGGTTCGCGGCGCGGGCAACCTCGCGGCCCCACCTCAGGGCATCGACGACCCCCCGCCCACGGCCACCAGCTGCCCGGTCACCTGCCGCGCCGCCGTGTCCGACGCGAGCCACAGCACGGCGTGCGCGACGTCGTCGGCCGTGGTCGGGCGCCGCAGCGCCTGCGTCCGGACGATCGACGCGAGCTGCTCGTCGGTGAACAGCGGCTCGCCGTCCGGGGTGGCCCAGACGCTGCCCGGCCCGACCGGCTCGTCCGCGGCCGGCACGACGAGCCCCGGCGCGACGACGTTCGCGCGGATCCCGTGCCGCCCGTGCTCGCGCGCGACGGTCCGCGCCAGCGCGATGACGCCCGCCTTGGTGGCGCCGTAGATGCCCTGGCGGACCGCGCCGAACGCCGAGTCGCTGGAGAGGAACACGACGCTGCCGCGGCCCGCCTCGCGCATCGGGCCGAGCGCGGCCTGGGTGCAGTCGATGGCGGAGAACAGGTTGACCTCGACGGTCCGCCGCCACAGCTCCCGGTCGGTCTGCTCGGCGAACCAGCCGGGCGCGCTCCAGCCGGCGTTGTTCACCAGGACGTCGACGCCGCCCCACTCCGCGACGGCCCGGTCGACGACCCGCCCGCCCGCGCCGTCGTCGGTCAGGTCGACGGCGAGCGCGACGGCGTCCGGCGCGCCGAGGGTCCGCAGCTCGTCGCGCACGGCGTCGCCCCGCTCGGCGTCGCGGTCGGCGACCAGCACCCGCGCGCCCTCCCGCGCGAAGCCGCGGGCGATGCCCCGGCCGATGTTGGCCGCCCCGCCGGTGACGACGACGCGGGCCCCCGCGTGTCCCAGATCCATGACGCCTCCCGAGTCCCTGCGGGCAGGGTAGCTGCTAGTCTTTAACTCAGATTAATTTCCGTCCCCCTCCGGAGGGAGTACCGGTGACTCACGCCGACACCCGGGCGCGCTACGACGAGCTCGTGCAGCCCGAGCGCGTGCACGGCTCGCTCTACACCTCGCCCGAGGTCTTCGCCGACGAGTTGGCGCGCATCTGGTACTCCACCTGGGTCTACGTCGGCCACGTCAGCGAGGTCGCGAAGCCGAACGACTACGTGCGCAAGGCCATCGGGCCGCAGGACGTGATCATGAGCCGCAGCGCCGACGGCGAGGTGCACCTGCTGCTCAACCGCTGCGCGCACCGCGGCAACCTCGTCTGCGAGGCCGCCGCCGGCAACTCCAGCTCCTTCCGCTGCGCCTACCACGGCTGGACCTACCGCAACTCCGGCGAGCTCGTCGGCTACCCGTTCCACCAGGGCTACGGCGGCCGCGGCAAGCTCGATCTGGGGCTGGGTCGCGTGCCGCGCGTCGCCGTCCACCAGGGGTTCGTCTTCGGCAGCTTCGCCCCCGACGGCCCGTCGCTGGCCGAGCACCTGGGCGACGCCGCGGGCGAGATCGACCGGCTCGTGCGCCTCTCGCCCGAGGGCGAGATCGAGCTGACGGCCGGCTGGCTGCAGCACCGGGCGCGCGCCAACTGGAAGCTCCTGGCCGAGAACGAGACCGACGGTTACCACCCGCAGTTCGTCCACGCCTCGATCTTCAGCGTCGCCGAGAGCGGGATCGGAGCGCTGTACGGGGAGAAGTCGAGCGCCGTCACCCGCGCGTTCGGCCACGGGCACAGCGAGAACGACCTGCGCCCGGAGTTCCGCCGGCTCGGGGCGCCGCTGGGCTGGTTCGGCACCACCGAGGAGCGGATGCCCGGCTACGTCGCGGCGATGCGCGCGGCGCACGGGGAGGCGGCGCAGGAGATCCTCGTCGAGGGCGCCCCGCACGTGATGATCTTCCCGAACCTGTTCATCGCCGAGATCCAGATGTTCACGATCCAGCCGCTCGCGCACGACGTCACCGTCCAGCACGTCACGGCGGTGCAGCTCAAGGGTGCACCCGAGATGAACCGGCGGATGCTGCAGCAGTGCGTCGGCTCGGTCGGGCCCGCGGGGCTGCTGCTGGCCGACGACACCGAGATGTACGAGCGCAACCAGGTGGGCCTGGGCGAGCTGCGGCCGGAGTGGGTCGACGTGCGGCGGGGGTCGCACCGCGAGCACGTCGACGAGCGCGGCCACACCGTCGGCGGCGCCACCGACGAGACCGCGATGCGCGGCTTCTGGGCGCACTACCGGGAGCTGATGACGCGATGAGCTCCGTCGTGGACCTCGACATCCGGACGGTCGAGCGCTTCCTCTACCGCGAGGCCCGGCTCGCCGACGAGCACCGCTACGAGGAGTGGGAGGCGCTCTGGACCGACGACGCCCTCTACTGGGTGCCCGCCGGGTCCGACGACGCCGACCCGATGACGCGGATGTCGGTGGTGCACGACAACCGCAACCGCATCGCCACGCGGATCAAGCAGTTCCGCACGGGGCGGCGGCACTCGCAGATCCCGGCGTCGCGGCTGCGGCGGGTGGTGTCCAACGTGGAGGTCCTCGACGAGGCCGTGGGCGAGGACGTGGTGGTGGAGGCCAACTTCGTGCTCGTCGAGTCGCGCGAGCGGGGCACGCACGTGTGGGCCGGGCGCTGCACCTACCGGCTGCGGCTCGTCGACGGGGAGCTGCGGATGTCGTACAAGAAGGTCGCGCTCGTCGACAACGCGCGCGTCCTGCCGACGATGTCGTTCCTCATCTGATGGGCGGCGGGGTGGGCGACGGGGTGGTCGGCAACGAGTTCGCCGACGTCGCCGTCCGCGTGGACACCACGGCCAACAGCCCGCGCCTGAGGTTGGAGGACCTGCGCACCGGCCGCGTCCGCTTCCTCGACGCCCTGGAGCTGGAGACACTGGTGTGGCTGCCCGAGGGTCATCTCGTGCAGCTGCTCGACCCGTCGGCCGACCGCTGGAGCGGCGCGTGACCGCCCCCGTGCTGCTGCGCGTCGAGGGTCCGGTCGCGCACGTGACGCTGAACCGGCCGCACGCGCGCAACGCGATCACCCTGGAGCTGGCCGCCGCGCTGCACGCGGCCCTGGCCGACGCCGCCGAGCGCGCCGACGTCGTCGTCGTCCGCGGGGCGGGCGGGCACTTCTGCGCGGGCGGTGACTTCCACGAGGTCTCCCGGCTCCGCGAGGAGGGTCCCGAGGCGCTGCGGCCGCTGTTCGAGACGTTCGTGCGGGCGTGCGAGCTGATCGCGGAGCTGCCGGTGCCGGTCGTCGCCGTGGTCGAGGGCGTCGCGATGGCGGGCGGGTTCGAGCTGGTGCAGTCCGTCGACATCGCGGTGGTCCGCGACGACGCCGTGCTCGCCGACAACCACGCCAACTTCGGCATGATCCCGGGTGGCGGCGGGTCGCAGCGGCTGCCGCGCATCGTCGGGACGCAGCGAGCCCTGGGCCACCTCCTCACCGGCGACCGGCTGACCGGAGCCGAGGCCGCCGCGTGGGGCCTGGTCTACCGGTCGCTGCCGGCGGAGGAGTTCGAGCGGGGCGCTGCCGACCTGGTCGCGAACCTCACGGGCAAGGACCGGGCCGCGCTGGCCCGCACCAAGCATCTCGTCCGCTCCGGCCTGCGCGGCTCGCTGCGCGACGGGCTCGCGGCCGAGACCGCATCGACCCTCGAGCACCTGGCGGGGGAGCAGGCCGGCGCCGGGATCGGCCGGTTCACGGGAAGGGAACGATGAAGCTCATCGACACGGGGCAGGTCCTGCTCGACCTCGACGACGACGGCGTCGGGCACCTGCGCCTCAACCGGCCCGAGGCGTCCAACGGCATGGACGTGCCGTTCCTGCGCGCCCTCTACGACGCGGTCATGCGCGCGCACGGCGAGCCGGGCCTGCGGGTCCTGCTGCTCACCGGGGAGGGCCGCAACTTCTGCGCGGGCGGCGACGTGAAGACGTTCGCGAGCAAGGGCGACGCACTGCCCGACTACCTGCGCGAGGCCACGTCCTGGCTGCAGATCTCGGTGCAGGGCCTGCTCGGCCTGCAGGCGCCGGTGGTCACGGCGGTGCAGGGCTTCGCCGCGGGCGGGGGCGGGTTCGGGCTGGTCTGCGCGTCCGACATCGTGCTGGCGGCGGAGTCGGCGCGGTTCATGTCGGGCGCCACGCGCGTCGGGATGGCGCCGGACGCCGGGTCCTCGGTGACGCTGCCGCAGATCGTCGGAGTGCGGAAGGCGATGGAGATCTTCCTGACCAACCCGACGCTGACGGCCGCCGACGCCCTCGACATCGGCCTGGTCACCCGCGTGGTCCCCGACGCCGACCTGCACGACGAGGCCCTCGCCCTGGCCCGCACCCTGGCCGCGGGCGCGCCGAAGGCCCTGGCCGCCACCAAGCGCCTGGTGTGGTCGGGCCTCGGGGGCCGGGTGGAGGCGCAGCTGCCCGAGGAGGCCCGCACGGTGGCGGAGCTGTCGGGCACGGCCGACTCCCTCGAGGGCCTGGCCGCGGTGATCGAGAGGCGGGCGCCGAGGTTCACCGGGAACTGACCCGTGAGTGGAAACCAGGGCTATAGCACCTGTTTCCACTCACGGGTGGCGGAGCCGCAGCAGCTCCGGCAGGTCCCGCTCCACGATCTCGTCGTCGGTGAGGTCCGCGGCCCCGCCGTCGGCCGCACCGCCCAACCACACCTCGCCGGTGGTCCCGTCGATCGTGATGAGGTCGCCCGCGCGGAACACCACGGCGCCGTCGGCCGTCGTCACCTCCGCCGCCCCCACGACGAGCTCCGCCGCACCGACGACGGCGGGGATGCCCCAGCCGCGCGCGACGACGGCCGCGTGGCTGACGAGCCCGCCCGTGCTGGTGAGGATGCCGACCGAGACCGACATGCCGTGCACGTCCTCGGGGCTGGTCTCGGGCCGGACGAGGATGACGTCGCCCTCGGAGTCGGCCGCCGCGTCGGCGTCGAGCACAGCGGCTCCGCTCACCCGCCCCGGCGACGCCCCGAGGCCGGTCGCGACCGCACCGGCGATCGCGCCCTGCCTCGCCGCCGCGACGACCTCGCCCCGCGCCCGTTGCCGCTCGTCGTCGGTGACGCGGGCCGCGGCCTCGGCGGGGGTCAGCGCGATCGCGGGGTCGTCGACCATCTGCGCGGCCAGCCGCACCGCCGCCACCGCGCCGCGCTTGCCGACGCGGGTCTGCAGGATCCACAGGGTGCCGCGCTCGACGGTGAACTCGACGTCGCACATGTCGCGGTAGTGGCGCTCCAGCCGGGCGAGGTGCCCGAGGAGGTCGGCGTGCGCGCCGGGCAGGTGCGCGGCCATGTCGTCGAGGGTGAGCGTGCGGGCGGTTCCGGCGACGACGTCCTCGCCCTGCGCGCGGGGAAGGAAGTCGCCGTAGGGGCGGTTCGCCCCGGTGGACGGGTCACGGGTGAACACGACGCCGGTGCCCGAGGCGTCGTCGAGGTTGCCGAAGACCATGGCCTGCACGTTCACGGCGGTGCCGACGTCGCCGTCGATGCCCTCGCGGGCGCGGTAGGTCTGCGCGCGCGGGCTGTCCCAGCTGCGGAACACGGCCTCGACCGCGCCGCGCAGCTGCGCGCGCGGGTCCTGCGGCACGGTCGCCCCGAGCCGCGCGAGCACGTCCCGGATCTCCGCGACGCGCCCCCGCAGTGCCTCGGCGCCCACCGGGGCCGGGGCGTGCCCGAGCGCGCCGGCGTCCACGCCGAGGACGGTGGTCGCGTACATGGTGAGGAAGCGGCGGTAGCTGTCCCAGGCGAAGGCGGCGTCGCCGGAGACCGCGGCCAGCCCCTCGACGGTCTCGTCGTTCAGCCCCAGGTTGAGGACGGTGTCGAGCATCCCCGGCATCGAGCGCGGGGCGCCGCTGCGCACCGCGACGAGCAGCGGGTCGGCCGGGTCGCCCAGGCGCCGCCCGATCCGCGCCTCCAGCGCCGCGCAGTGCTCCTCGACGGCGGCGTCGAGACCGTCCGGCCAGCCGCCCTCGCGGTACGCCCGGCACACCGGCAGCGCGATCGTGAAGCCGGGCGGGACCGGGAGGCCGAGCACCGAGGTCATCTCTGCGAGCCCCGCGCCCTTGCCGCCCAGCAGGTCGGCGAGCTGGCGCGGGGGCCGGTCGTGCGGATGGTCGAACGCGTAGAGCCCGAGCGTCGCCGTTGTCGTCGTCACGTCAGTGCCCGTCCGCCGCGGACCGCTCGCGGCCCAGGGTGCTGAGCAGGTCCTGGTGCAGCTCCATCCACGCGTCGTGGTAGCTCTCCGACAGCGGCGCGGCGAACGCCTTCCGGTCGCCCGCGAGGAGCCGCTCGCGGGCGGCGGTGAAGGCGCGCGGGTAGCGGTCGTAGCGGGGCAGGGTCCCGGCGAGCCGGGCGGTGAGGGCGACGACCCGCTCGTGCACCGGCCCCAGGTCCTCGACGACGGACGCGTCGTACGCCGCGTCGCCGTGGTCGTTGATCGAGCCGTCGGGGAGCATCTGCCAGCGCGTGCACAGCGCCTTGAACGGCTCGTTGAGCGCGAGGAACGCCGTGCTCGCCTCCTCCACGGCGGCCTGCGCCCCGCGCCGGTCCAGCTCCTCGGCGAGCAGGGCCGCGTGCGCCGCCCGGCCGTCCGGGGTGAGCACCCAGCCGCTGATCCGGCCCGAGCGCTCGGTGGCCAGGCCGTCGGCGCGGGCGGTCTCCAGGATGCCGGTGACGACGTCGACGTCGAGCCCGGTGCCGCGCGCGACGCGGTCGGCCGCGACGAACCCGCCCAGGCGCAGCAGGTGCAGCACGAGCAGCCGCGGGTCGGTGTCGGTGGGGGTGGCGGTGGGATCGTCGTCGGTGCGCACCGGATGGCCTCTCGGTCGGACGGTCAGGACCGCCGCGGCTCGTGCACCGCGGCGAGCTGGAGGTGGCTGGTCTCGTTCAGGGTGAGCAGCTGGCGGCGGCCGTCGCGGGAGGCGGCGACGCGGCTGATCGAGGTGTACGCGGGCTGGAAGAACATGCCACGCGGGCGGCGCAGGACGGTGCCGAGGAAGGAGTTGATCACCCCGGAGTGGCACACGACCGCCACCACCGACGACGTGTGCGCGGCGATGATGTCGGTGAACGCGGCGGCGACGCGCGCCTCGAACTCGTCGGGGTCGAACGTGTGCGCGCCCCACACCCCGGTCTCCAGCGCCCGCCACAGCGTGCGCCGCGCCTCCGGGCCCGCGGTGCTCAGCTCGGGCGGGGTGTAGCTGGTGGCGCCGTGGTCGAACTCGCGCAGGCGGTCGTCGACGGTGAGCGGGACGACGCTGCGGGCGGTGATCGCCTCGGCCGTCTCCCGCGCGCGGCGCATCGGGCTCGTGTAGACGACGTCGGGTCCGGTCTCGGCCGCGAGGTAGCGGCCGAGCAGGTCGGCCTCGGCGCGGCCGGGCTCGGTCAGCGGCGGGTCGACGCCCGCACCGGTGGCCGACTCCTCGGGCCGGGGCCGGCCGTGGCGGATGAGCAGCAGCTCCATCAGGTCGTCTCCACGGGCCGGTAGCGGTCACGAAGGGGCTGCAGCAGGATCTTCCCGGCGTCGCTGCGGGGCAGGGCGTCGACGAAGTCGACCGTGCGGGGGCACTTGAAGCCGGCGAGACGCGTGCGGCAGTGGGCGATCAGCTCCGCGGCCAGGTCGTCGCCGGGCCGCGCTGCGGGGGAGGGCACGACGACGGCCTTCACCTGCTCCCCGAACTCGGGGTCGGGCACGCCGAGCACCGCGACGTCGTCGACGGCGGGGTGCAGCGCCAGGGCGTCCTCGATCTCGCGCGGGTAGACGTTGACGCCGCCGGTGATGATCGTCTGGCCGAGGCGGCCGGTGAGGTACAGGTAGCCGTCGTCGTCGAGGCGGCCGAGGTCGCCGACGGTGCCCCAGCCCGGCGTCGCGGCGAGGTCGGCGGTGCCGTCGTCGGCACGGGCGGGGTCGGCGGCGCCGGGCCGGGCGAACCACACCGTCCCCACCTCGCCGGGCGGCAGCAGCCGGCCCTCGGCGTCGGCGACGTGCACCGCGCTCTCCACCGACCGCCCGACCGAACCGGGGTGGGCCAGCCACTCGTGCGGGCCGATCGTGGTGCGGCCGTAGCCCTCGCTCGCGCCGTAGTACTCGTGGACGATCGGGCCCCACCAGTCGAGCACCGCCCGCTTGACGTCCGGCGGACAGGGCGCGGCGGCGTGCACGGCGACGCGGTGGGTCGAGAGGTCGTAGCGCGTGCGCACCGCCTCGGGCAGGCGCAGCAGCCGCACGAACATCGTCGGCACCCACTGGCTGTGCGTGACGCCGTGGCGCTCGATCGCGGCGAGCGCGCCCTCGGCGTCGAACCGCTCCATGAGCACGACGGTGCCGCCGAGCTGGTGCACCGACTGCAGGAAGCCGAGCGGGCCCGCGTGGTAGGCCGGGCCGGGGACGAGCAGGACGTTGCCGGTGTCGTCGAAGCCGAGCGAGCGCATCAGGCCGCCGGAGCGGACGGGGGCGTCGGCGGGGTGGCGGTCCTGCGGGTGCACCCGGAACGGCTTGGGCCGCCCGGTCGTGCCCGAGCTGAACAGCAGGCGCCCGCCGAGCGTCTCGACGAGGCCGGGATCGCGCGGGGTGGCGTCGAGGGCGGTGTCGTAGTCGTCGTGGCCGCCCGAGCCCACGACCAGCCACAGGACGTCGTCGCCCAGCCCCGCCCGCGCGGCGGCCTCGCGGACGGTCGGCGCCAGGTCCACCGACGTGACGACGGCGCGCGGCGCGGCCTCCTCGAGCACGGGCACCAGCTCGTCGGCGGTGAGGTGGCGGTTGGCCGCGCCGAGGTAGAGGCCGCTGCGCCAGCAGGCCCACGGCACCTCGCCCCAGCGCACGTCGTTGCCCAGGAGCAGCAGGACGGTGTCGCCGGGGGCCACGCCGCGGGCGCGCAGCAGGGCGGCGAGCCGCGCGCTGCGGTCGTCGAGCTCCGCGTAGGTGCGGGACTCCCCGCTCTCCGCGAGGACGATGGCCGGACGGTCGGGGACCGTCTGGGCGACGCTGCCGGGGTGCACACGACCTCCGAGTCGACGATGTGGGCCCACGGTACGAGCCCGGGGGCGCGGGGACAAGCCGAGACGTGACTAGCGAGTCGCAGTAGTGGAGCGCAGCGCGGTGAGGCCGCCGTCGAGCCGCAGGTCGACGCCGTTGAGCCAGGACGCCTCCGGCGAGAGCGCGAACTCCACCACGGCGGCGACCTCCTCGGGCCGCGCGTGCCGCCCGACCAGCTCGGCCGCGACGTCGAGCGAGGGCATCGTGGCGCGGAAGTCGGCGAGGATCGGCGTCTGCACCGGTCCCGGGCTGATGCTCGTGGCGCGCACGGCCCGGGGGTGCAGCCGGGCCGCCAGGTCGAGCGCGTAGCGCTGCACCAGCTGCTTGGAGAGCTGGTAGGCCTCCGGTCCGGCCAGGCCGAGGGCGGCCAGGCGGGCGGCGAGCACGTCGTCGGGCAGGGCGACCAGCGCGGCCGCCTCCTCGTCGGTCGCCGTGCCCCGGTAGCCCGCCATCGAGGACAGCAGCACGATCGCGCCGCCGTCGGCCAGGCGGGGGAGGAGCGCCTCGGTGAGCCGGCGCAGGCCCAGGAGGTTGACGGCGTAGACCGTCTCCGGGGGCGCCGTGCCCGGGACGCCCGCGACGGCGGCGAGGCCGTGCAGAGGGCCCGCGCCGATCCCGTCGATCTCGCCGACCGCCGCGGCCACCGACGCCGGATCGGCCAGGTCGCAGGTGACGCGGACGGCGCCGTCCGGGATCGTGGCGGGCGCGCGGTCGACACCGATCACCTCGTGCCCGGCGGCGACGAGGCGGGCGGCCAGCGCCGCGCCGATGCCCGACGCCGCTCCGGTGACGACGACGCGCCGGCTCCCGGTGCCGGTGGGGTGGCTGGACATGTTGCGCACCCTGCCATCCGTCCGCCAAGATGTATAGCGTCAGTCGCAAATTGACGGATGGAGCGGACGATGGCCACGACGAGGGTGTGCCCCGGGGCGCAGACGGGTCCGGTGCCCCACGGGAGCGGGGCGCCCGACGACGGGCCGGACGAGTTCGACCTGCTCGACACCCGGCTGTTCGCCGACGACCGCGACGGCGACGTGTTCCGCCGGCTGCGCGAGGACTCGCCGCTGTTCTGGAACCCCGGACCCGGCGACGAGGCCGGCTTCTGGTCGCTCACCCGCTACGCCGACATCGAGGCCGTCGCCAAGGACGCCACCCGGTTCGGCAACGGCGAGGGCACGCAGATCCCCAGCCGCCGCGCCGAGGGGAACGGGCCGCGGCAGATCCACAACATGGACGCCCCCGACCACGGCCCGATGCGCCGCCTGCTCACCAGCACCTTCATGCCCCGCGCGGTCGAGAAGCTGGCCGGGCGCGTGGAGGAGGTCACCACGGCGCTGCTCGACGAGGCCCTCGAGCTGGGCGAGTTCGACTTCGTCAAGGTGATCTCCTCGCGGCTGCCGCTGCTGGTGTTCGCCCCGATGCTCGGCGTCCCCACCGAGGACGCCGACCTGCTGCTGCGCTGGACCAACGAGTCCAGCAGCGAGGACCCGGAGTACTCGGCCGGGCCCGAGACGGCCGCGAAGGCCCGCGAGGAGCTGTTCGCCTACTACGCCGCCCTCAGCGAGGAGCGCCGCGGCTGCCCGCGCGAGGACATCGTCAGCACGCTGGTGCAGTCGCGGTTCCGGGACGCGCCGCTCACGCAGGACTGGCTCAACCCCTACTACATGGTGCTGACGGTCGCGGGCAACGAGACGACCCGCAACCTGCTCAGCGGCTCGGTCGCCGTGCTCGGGCAGCGGGACCTGTGGCCGCGGCTGCGCGAGGGCGGCCCGGAGCTGCTGCGCACCGGCATCGAGGAGATGGTGCGCTGGATGTCGCCGGTGGTGCACATGCGCCGCACCGCCACCACCGACGTCGAGCTGCACGGGCGGACGGTGAAGGCGGGGGAGAAGGTCGTCCTGTGGTTCTCCTCGGCCAACCGCGACGAGCGGCAGTTCGAGGCGCCCGAGGAGTTCCGGCTCGACCGCACGCCCAACCGGCACCTCGGGTTCGGCGCCGGCCCGCACTTCTGCCTCGGCGCGCACCTCGCACGCATGGAGACCCGCGTCTTCTACGAGCAGCTCATCGCGCGCGACATCCACGTCGAGCTGCTCGGCGAGCCCGACCGCCTGCTGTCCAACTGGTTCCGCGGCATCAAGCGGCTGCCGGTGCGGATGACGCAGGGCCGCCGGTGACGGCCGGCGTCGGCACCCGGCGCCCGGGAGCCGACCTCGTCCGCGACCGCACCGACCACCTGATCGGCGGCCGGTGGGTCCGCTCGGCGGGCGAGCCGGTCGCGGTCGTCGACCCGGCGACCGAGCGGGTCGTCGCGCACGTCCCGGCCGGCACCGCGGCCGAGGCCACGGCGGCCGTCGACGCCGCGCACGCCGCCTGGCCGGCGTGGGCGGCCACCGCCGTCGCGGAGCGTGTCGGGTACGTCCGTGCGCTGGCCGCCGCGCTCGACGCGGCGGCGGAGGAAATCGGCGGCGTCGTCGCCACCGAGGTCGGGATGCCGTGGCACCTGGCCGTCCCGGCGCAGGTGCGGATGCCCGCGCAGGTCCTGCGCACCACCGCCGACCTCGCCGAGGGCTACCCGTGGCGCGAGCCGACGTCGGCGGGGGAGGTGCTGCGCCGGCCCGCGGGCGTCGTCGTCGCGATCACGCCGTGGAACATGCCGCTGCACCAGATCGCGGCCAAGATCGGCCCCGCGCTGGTCGCGGGCTGCACCGTGGTGCTCAAGCCGAGCGAGGTCGCGCCGCTGTGCGCCTACGCCCTCGCCGAGCTCGTCGTCGCGGTCGGGCTGCCGCCGGGCGTCGTCAACGTCGTGTCGGGCACCGGTCCCGTCGTCGGGGAGGCGCTGGTGCGCGATCCCCGCACGGCCGTCGTCTCCTTCACCGGCAGCGTCGACGCCGGGGCGCGGGTCGCCGGGCTCGCCGCGCCCGGGATCAAGCGCGTCTGTCTGGAGCTGGGCGGCAAGTCGGCGAACGTCCTGCTCGACGACGCCCCGCTCGACGTCGCCGTGCCGAGCGCGGTGCAGCAGGCGTTCTTCAACTCCGGCCAGGCCTGCAACGCGCTCACCCGGCTCGTGGTGCCGGCCGCGCTGCACGACGAGGTCTGCGAGCGGCTGGTCGCCGCCGTCGGGGAGATCCGGACGGGCGACCCGTTCGACGCCAGCAGCGACCTCGGCCCGCTGGTCAGTGCGGCGCAGCGGGAGCGCGTGCGCGGGCACGTCCGGCGCGCCTCCGCCGACGGTGCCCGGCTCCTGACCGGCGGGCCCGAGGCCCCCGATGGTCTCGACGTCGGCTACTACTACCGGCCTACCGTCTTCACCGACGTCCCGCCCGACCTCGCGCTCGCCCGCGAGGAGGTGTTCGGTCCGGTGCTCGCGGTGCAGGTCTACGGCTCCGGCGACGCGGCGGCCGTCGCGCTGGCCGACAGCACCGACTACGGCCTCGCCGCGGGCGTCTGGTCGGCCGACCGCGAGCGCGCACGGGCCGTCGGCGCCCGGATCCGGGCCGGGCAGGTGAAGGTCAACGGCGTGCGCACCCGCGACAGCCTCGACGCGCCCTTCGGCGGCTACGGCCGGTCGGGGCTGGGCCGGGAGCTCGGCCGCTACGGCATCGACGAGTTCGTCGAGATCACCTCGCTGCTGGGCTGAGCGCCGCGACGGCGTCCGCCCGCCGCCACGATATGGTGAGAGGCGTTCACAAACTCGCCTCGGAGGTGCCGGTGGCCCAGCAGGATGCGTCGCCCGCGGCCGAGGACGCCGCGGCGGCGGTGAAGCAGCCGGTGCGGCGCGGCAAGAACGTCCGCGGGCTCCGCACGCGCCAGGAGCTGCTCGACGCCGCGCTGAGCTGCTTCTCCGAGTACGGCTACGCCCGCACGCGGATCTCCGACATCGTCTTCCGCGCCGGGGTCTCGCAGGGCAACTTCTACCGGCACTTCGAGAGCAAGAACGAGATCTTCCTCGAGTCGCTGCGCCCCAGCCTCGACGAGCTCACCGCCTCGACCGGGCGCTCCGTCGTCGGCAGCGGCGTCGACCTCGACACGATGGTCGTGCTCGCCACCTCCTACCTCACCTCCTACACGCGCAACCGGCACATCCTGCGGGTCATGCGCGAGGCCGCGGCGTCCAGCGCCGAGGAGGGCTTCACGCAGCTGTGGCTGCAGCAGCGCGCCGGCTACGTCGAGCGCACCGGGCGCTGGCTGCGGCGGCTGCACCAGCAGGGCGTGATCGCCGAGACCGACTTCGACCTGCTGGCCGACGTCCTCGGCTCGACCATCGAGCAGACGGCGTACGTCCACATCGGCCTCGCCCCCGAGGCGCCCCGGCCGGAGCGGATCCACGCGCTCGCGGCCGTCGTCGGTGCCGTGTGGCACCGCGCGCTGCCGCTGGTCGACGGCGCGCACGCCGGTCCCGTCTCCGCGGGCTGAGCTTCCCTCCGGATCGGGGCCGCGACGTGCCCCCGACGGGTTGACAGCCGTTCTCCACCGCGCCACGATGTGACTCGTTCGTCGCAGAACGGGGAGAGTGCTCCGGCTCCGCGACGCCCGACGCGGTCCCGGGAGCTTCCTGCCGGGCTGCAGGCCCCGGCCCGAGCACGAGCGACCGTGCCACTCGAGCCCCAGTGACGAGGGAGACCGCTTCCGTGACCGACTGGCCGATCTTCGACCGCACCTCGAAGACATTTCCGCTGTACTCCCGCGCGAACGTGGGGGAGATCTTCCCCGACCCGATCTCCCCGCTGAACGCCTCGATCGGCTTCCAGGCCAACCTGGAGCCCGGCTGGGAGGCCGCCTTCGTGGCCTGCAAGGTGTGGGACCACGACATCTACGACAAGACGGTCGACCGCAACGTCCTGCCGGCCTTCGGCAGCTACCTCTACATCAACATGTCGCTGATGCGGCTGTTCGGCGTGCGGGTGCCCGGGATGGGCGCCGAGGCCGTCGACCTGCAGTACTTCGGCGACATGCCGGGCATCCCGTCCTACGAGAGCGAGAAGCGCGACTTCGACGACGACCCCGCGTTCTCCGAGCAGGCCGGTGGCTGGCTCATGAACGAGGTGCTGCTCGCCGACAACCTGGGCACCTACGACGCCGACCGCGCCGACGTCCTCGCCGTGCGCGGCTCCCGCCCCGACCTGTCGACGCTCACCGACGAGCAGCTCGTCGAGCGCCTCACGTCCTACGGCGACCTGCAGACGCGGCTGTTCCAGCACCACATCGAGTCGAGCCTGAAGTCCGGCGTCGGCCTCGGCGCGATCGGTCAGCTCGCCGCGGCCGTCGGGAAGCCCGAGCTCGGGCTGACGCTCGTCAGCGGCATCGGCGACGTCGACTCCACCGGCCCGTCCAGCGGCATGTGGGCACTGAGTCGCAACGCCCGTACCGGCGCGGTCGCGGCCCTGTTCGACGCGGGCGTCCCCGGGCTCTACGGGCGCATCGCGGCGAGCGACGACGCCGGCGTGGTCGCCTTCCGCGCCGAGCTCGACGCCTTCCTGGCCGACTGGGACTTCCGCGGCCCCGCCGAGTGGGAGCTGCGTGCCGACACCTGGAGCCTCAGGCCCGAGCTCGCGCTGCACACCGTCGACCGGATGCGCGGCATCGGCGACGACGAAGCGCCGCAGGTCAAGAACGCGGTGCGCGTGCAGGACCGGGAGGCCGCCGCGGCCACCGTCCGCGAGCTGCTGGCGGGCAACGCGGAGGCGCTGGGCCAGTTCGAGGTCGCGCTGAAGGCCGCGGCGCTGTGGCTGCGGGGTCGTGAGCGGTCGCGCACCACGTCGGCGATGCTCGTCCACGAGCTGCGCCTGCCGGCGCTGGAGCTCGGGCGCCGCGGCGTCGAGGCGGGTCACCTCGACGACGCCAAGCAGGTCTTCATGCTGTTCGGCGACGAGCTGCCCGCCTACCTCGCCGACCCGGGCTCGTTCACCGAGCAGGTCCGCGCGCGGGAGAAGACCTACGTCGAGCTGTTCGACTACGAGCCGCCGTTCGTCGTCGTCGGCGAGGTCCCGCCGCTGTCGGAGTGGAAGCGCCGCTCCGACCGCACGCACACCGCCGCCGTGGCGGGGGAGACCATCCAGGGCGTCTCCGGCTGCACGGGCGTCACGCGCGGGCGGGCCCGGGTACTGACCGACCCGAACGACCCGTCGGCGCTGGAGCCGGGCGACATCCTCGTCGCCCCGATCACCGACCCGTCGTGGACGCCGCTGTTCGTGGCGGCCGCGGGCGTCGTCGTCGACGTGGGGGCGCCCTTCTCGCACGCGGCGATCGTCAGTCGCGAGCTGGGCATCCCGTGCGTGGTC
Source organism: Pseudonocardia broussonetiae (assembly GCF_013155125.1). Taxonomy (NCBI): domain Bacteria; kingdom Bacillati; phylum Actinomycetota; class Actinomycetes; order Pseudonocardiales; family Pseudonocardiaceae; genus Pseudonocardia; species Pseudonocardia broussonetiae. The sequence goes on from NZ_CP053564.1 coordinate 3,681,382, forward strand.
TCGGCCACCGACGCGACCGGCCGCATCCCGGACGGCGCGCTGATCGAGGTCGACGGCACGAGCGCGATCGTCACGATCCTCGAGGTCTGAGGACGCACGCCCCGGGGCGCCGAGCCGCTCGGCGCCCCGGGCCACCCGCACCCCAGGAGCACACCGATGACGCACAGCCCGCCCGTCGAGGTCGTCCGCCGCTACCTCGACGAGATCTACCACCAGGGCCGGGTCGAGGTCGTCCGCGAGATCTGCGGTGACCCGCTGGTCCGGCACGACCCCGGCTCCACGACGTCGCTGAGCCACCAGCAGCAGATCGACCGCATCTCGGCCGACCTCCCCGCGTGGCAGCCGTGGTTCACCCACGAGGTGCTGGCGGGCGACGCCGAGCACGCCGTCCTCGTCTGGAACGCCACCGGCCGCACCGCGGAGCGCACGCTCAGCGGCATCGAGGTCTTCCGCGTCGCCGACGGCCGCATCACCGACGTGTGGAACGCCCCCTACGCCACCGAACGCTGGCACTGAGCACCGAGACCAGTACTGCGCACGGCCCCGAGCACGGCACGCCACCCCAGGCCCCGGAGGACCATCGTGAGCACCGCCGCAACGACCACGCCCGCACTGCTGGACACCGTCGCCGAGATCGACGCCGCCTGGATCGGGTCGGTCCTGTCCGCGACCCACCCGGACGTCGCCGTCCGCTCGGTCGCGACGACCCCGATCGGCGCCGGCAACGTCAGTGACACCGTCCGCGTCACCATCGACTACGCGACGCGGCCCGAGGGCGCGCCCGACGCGGTCGTCGCGAAGTTCCGGCCCAGCGTGCCGGAGGTGCACGCCCACGGTCTCGGCAGCGGCGCCTACCACCGCGAGATCGGCGCCTACCGCGCCATCGGCGAGCGCGCGGCCTGCCGCATCCCGCACGCCTTCCACGTCGCCGGCGACGAGACCAACATCAACCTCGTGCTCGAGGACCTCACCTCAGCCGTCCCGGGCAACCAGGTCGCCGGGTGCGGGGCGGCCGAGGCCGAGGCCGTCCTGACCGAGCTCGCGAACCTGCACGCGGCGTTCGCGCCGGTGGAGGAGGCCACCGCGCCGGAGTGGCCGATCCGGATGGCGGCGGTGGCCGACTACTGGACCGCGGCCACCCGCACCGGCGTCGCCGCGGCGCTCGAGCGCTACCGCGGGCGGCTGGACGAGGCCGATCTGCAGGTCGTCGCCGCGGCCGGCCGGATCGTCCGCGACTGGTACCTGCTGCCGCAGTCGCGCCTGACCCTGAGCCACGGCGACCCGCGCGTCGACAACGTGCTGTTCGAGCAGACGCCGGGCGGCACGCGCGCGGTGCTCATCGACTGGCAGGTCACCGGGCTGCGCAACCCGATGTACGACGTCGGCTACTTCCTCTCGGGCAGCCTCCCCGTCGAGGAGCGGCGGGCGCACGAGCCCCGGCTGCTCGACCACTACCTGCGCACGTTCGCGCGCACCGGGCCCGCCTATCCCGAGGCCGAGGCGATGGCGGACTACCGCACCCAGGTGCTGAGCGGGCTGATGATCACGACCGCGGCGATCGCCGTGCTGCCGGACAACGACGTCGTCAACACGCTGATCGTGGCGCTGCTCGAGCGCAACTGCGCGGCGGCGCGCGACTGGGACGCGGTGGCGGCCGTCGACGGGGCGCCGGGCCGGTGACCACCCCCGAGCTGGGCTTCTACACCCTCGGCGGGCACGTCGAGAACCCGCGGGAGATGCTCGACGAGCTCCGGCTCGCCGAGCGGATCGGGTTCGGCACGGCGTTCCTCTCGGAGCGGTTCAACGTCAAGGAGGCGGCCTCGCTGAGCGGGGCGGCCGGGGCCGTGACCGAGCGGATGACGATCGCGACCGCCGCGACGAACCACAACACGCGCCACCCCGCCGTCACCGCGGCGTGGGCGACGACGATGCACCGGCTCACCGGCGGCCGGTTCACCCTCGGCCTCGGTCGCGGCCTGGCCCCGCAGCTGGAGGCGTTCGGGCTGCCGCCGGTCACGACGGCCCAGCTCGAGGACTTCATCGGCCTCATGCGACGGCTGTGGCGCGGCGAGACCGTGACCGGCCACGACGGCCCCGCCGGCCGCTACCCGAAGCTCCGACTGGACCCCTCCTTCGACGAGGACATCCCGATCGGCCTCACCGCGTTCGGGCCGGCGACCCTCGCGCTGGCCGGGCGCGCCGCCGACGTCGTCGTGCTGCACACCTACTTCGCCGACGAGACGGTCGTGCGCTGCGTCGAGCGGGTGCGGCGGGCGGCGGAGCAGGCCGGGCGCGACCCGGCGTCGGTGCGGGTCTGGTCGTGCTTCGCCACCGTGCCCGACCCGGTGCCGGAGGAGGTGCGGCTGCGCAGGACCGTCGCCCGGCTCGCCACCTACCTGCAGGTGTACGGCGACCTCCTGGTCCGCACCAACGCGTGGGACCCGTCGGCGCTGGAGCGCTTCCGCGCCGACCCGGTCGTCGCCGGCCTCACCGGCTGGGCCGACGCGGTGGCCACGCGCGAGGAGATCGAGCACATCGCCGGGGTGCTGCCCGACGAGTGGCTGTCCGCCGCCGCCACGGGCTCGCCCGAGGAGTGCGCGAAGCGCGTGCGCGCGCAGTTCGACCTCGGCGTCGACGGCGTCATCCTGCACTGCTCGACGCCCGCCGAGCTGGAGCCGGTGGTCGCGGCCTACGCGGCGGGGGCCTGACGGCCCGGCGCCGGCCACCCGGGTGGCACGCTGCAGCCAGCCGACCCAGGAGGATCCGTGGCCCTGTTCGCCCTGACCTACCGCTACATCGACGACCCCGACGCCGTCGCCGCCCACCGTCCCGTCCACCGCGAGTACCTCGACGGCCTGGTCGGGACGGGGGAGCTGGTGGTGGCGGGGCGCCTGGGCGAGCCCGGCCCGGCGGGCGGCCTGCTCGTGTTCGACGTGCCCTCCGCCGAGCGGGTGCACGAGCTCGCCGACGCCGACCCGTTCTGCGTGCAGGGGGTGGTGGCGGAGCGGACGGTGCAGAGCTGGCCGGTGACGATCGGGGCCGAGCGGCTGGAGCCGCGGGAGCGGTAGCGGCGGGCGCGGTCCCCGGAGGGGGCCCGCCGACCGCGCCCACCGGCCTCGCCCGCCGACGGGAGCCCCACCCCGCGAGTCGGGGTCTCGTTGCGAGCGTGTCGGGGTGACGTGGACTCGGGGCGTCGTGGAGGCGGGGTGCCGTGTTGCCGGGTTGCGGGTGACCCTCACGACCGGGGCGCCACCACCCCCGTTACCTTCTTGATCAAGCCCGATGAGGGCTTGCAGGCCACCGGTCACGGCATGACTTGTCGCCCCTGTCGTCGATGATCTGGGGGGTGTTGTCACCGTGGTCGGAGGGCGCCAACGACCGCTGATAGAGACCTGACCCGCTCGCGTGGTCTGCTCGTAACGTGGCTGCCGGCGCGGGTGCCCGGGTCGGCCTGCCCCAGCGGCTAAGGAGGCGTCGTTGTCGAAGTCCGACAAGATCCCCGAGCACGACTTCACCGTGTTCTGTGGGCTCGACGTAGGCAAATCGGTGCACCACGCCTGCGCGCTGGACCCGACCGGGCAGCGGCTGCACGACAAGCCGCTGCCCAACGACGAGACCGCGCTGGCCGAAATCTTCCAGCAGCTGTCCGTGCACGGACGGGTGCTGGTGGTCGTCGATCAGCCCGCCTCGATCGGTGCCCTGGCCGTCGCGGTCGCCCGGTCACTGGGGATCGAGGTCGCCTACCTGCCCGGGTTGGCGATGCGCCGCATCGCCGACCTGCACCCCAGACAGGGCAAGACCGACGCCCGTGACGCCTACGTCATCGCCGACGCAGCCCGCACCATGCCCCACACCCTGCGCCGGGTCGGCACCGACGACGAGATCCTCGCCGAACTCACCGTGCTCGCCGGCTACGACGACGACCTCGCCGCTCAGTCCACCCGGCTCATCAACCGCCTGCGCGACGCCCTGCTGCACGTCCATCCCGCGCTGGAACGCCTGCTCGGACCCCGTATGGACCGCGGCGGGGGTACTCGACCTGCTCGCCGCCGCCCCCACACCCGACGCGCTGCGCCAGCTCGGCGAGGACGGCATCACCGCCGCGATGCGCCCTCGCTCGCCGCGGCTGGCCAAGACCCTGCCCGCGCAGATCCTCGCCGCGCTCGACGCCCAGACCGTCGTCGTCCCCGGCACCACCGCGTTCGGCCGCGTCATCGTCGGCGTCGCCACCCAACTGCGGGAGGTCCGCGCCGAGCGCGACACATTGGCCGCCGAGCTCGAGTCCCGCCTGGAGGCCCACCCTCTTGCCGAGGTCCTGATCTCGATGCCCGGCCTCGGGTTCAGGACCGCCCTCAAGATCCTCACCATCGTCGGGGACGGCGCCGCGTTCCCCACCGCCGGGCACCTCGCCGCCTACGCCGGCCTCGCTCCCGTCACCCGCAGATCCGGGACCTCGATCAAGGGCGAGACCCGCTCCCAGCGCGGGAACCACGCCCTGAAGTCCGCGCTGTTCTTGTCGGCGTTCGCCAGCCTCGCCGACCCGACAAGCCGCGCCTACTACGACCGCAAACGAGCCCAAGGCAAGCGGCACAACGCCGCATTGATCTGCCTCGCCCGCCGCCGCACCGACGTCATCTACGCCATGCTCCGCGACCGCACGCCCTACGCACCGCCAACGTCCTCGGAGCCTCGCCCGGCGCCCGCCGCCGCTTGACAACCCCATAGAGACACCCCCCGCGAGTCGGGGTCTCGTTGCGAGCGAGTCGGGGTCTGGTTGCGCGCGAGTCCGGCGCCGGCGCCGCTCAGCACCGGCTCCGTGCGCGACACACCGGCTGCGACCGGTGTGCGAAGTACGGAACCGGTGTGTCGACCGCGGCCACCGTGGACCGCGCGCTGTCGGCCGACGGGGTCGCGAGCTGCGCTCCTGGTGGCGTCCTGCGCGCGGCCGGACGTGCGCAGCTCGCCACAGGGTGTGCGAGACCGCCTCGCTCGGCCCGCCGCCTGCCGCCGCACACCGGTTCCGCGCCCGGCACACCGGTTGCAGTTGGTGCGTGGCGCACGAGACCGGTGCGTCGGGAACGGCGCGCGGCTTCCACCCGACTCGTACGTGATGAGGCCGCGACGCGTGCACCACCACACCCCGACTCGCTCGCAACGAGACCCCGACTCGCGGGGAGAAGTGGCCGAGCGCCCCACTCCTGACACTGCGGGGGCTGCCCGCTTGCCGGCGCCGGCATCTCGTCGGCCTGAGGCTCGGCCGCCCCGGAGGCTCGCTGGCCCCCGAGTCACGCCCGGCCCCGAGGCTCGCGCGCCCCGAGGCTCGCGCGCTTCGAGTCCCGCTCGCCCGGAGGCTCACCGCCCGGGGTTCACCGCCCGGGGCTCACCGCCCGGAGGCTCACTGCCCCGAGGCTCACCCGCCCCGAGGCCGCGCCACCCGCCGGTGATCGTCGTCTGGGAAGCGAATGCGACGCCTCCCGCCGCTTTCGCTTCCCAGGCGGTGATCATGGGGGCGTCAGCGCTGGACCGTGATCCTCCCCGCCGTCCGCACCACCCGCCCCACGCGCAAGGCCAGGTGCTTGGCGTAGCCCAGCACCAGGGCGCTGTAGCCGGGGGTGGGGCCGCGGTAGAACAGGAAGCCGCGGGGGCCGTCGACCATCCGGCCGGTCCGCACGTCGTAGCGGCTGGCGTGCCAGGGGCAGACCAGGCAGCCGTCGGCGTCGACGGTGCCCTTGCTCAGGTCGGCGAGCTGGTGGCGGCAGCGCCGCGACACCGCGAAGTCCTCGCCCCTGCTCGTCCCCACCGCCCACTGGCCGACGCGGCGGACGGTGCCGGGCGGGGTCGGGACGTCGGGGATGGAGGTGTCGGAGAGGGATGCGTCGGTCACGGTGCCTCCGGAGGAGTGGTGGGCGGCCGGTCCGGGCTTACCCGCAGACCGGCCGGCCACACCACTCCGCCAGCCACACCACCCCAGGGGCGTCAGGCCCGCGCGATGTCGCCCACGAACGCGGCCACGCGGTCGACGAGCTCCTTCTGGTGGGGCTCCAGGTCGTGCCCGCCCATCCCGCCGACGACGGGCAGCAGGCCGTCGTCCATCACGTGCACCCCGGCGAGCGTCTCGATCGTGGCAAGGCCGCAGAACGGCACGTAGACCGGGCTGTACCCGCCCTCCTGCACGAGCACCAGCCGCCCGCCGGCCGAGCGCGCCGCGGCCTCCATGACGGTCTCGGTCAGCGTGATGAACCCGCGCGTCGTGACGAGCTGGCGGGCCAGCGGGTCCATCGCGTTGGGGTCGAAGCCCGAGGCGACGATGATCAGCTCGGGCGCGAACGCCTCCAGCGCCGGCCCGATCACGGTGCGCGCCGCGTACTGGTACGCGCCGTCGCCGCAGCCGACCGGCATCGGGATGTTGACGTTGTAGTGCTCGCCCGCGGCCGTGCCGCGCTCCTCGACCAGGCCGGAGTTGGGCGGGAAGCAGCGGTCCTGGTGCAGCGAGATCGTCAGCACCGACGGGTCCTCGGCGAAGATCGCCTGGGCGCCGTTGCCGTGGTGCACGTCCCAGTCGACGATCGCGATCCGCTCGATCCCGAGCACCGCCTGCGCGTGCTTCGCCGCGATCGCGACGTTGTTGAAGATGCAGAACCCGAGCCCGGTCTCGGGCAGGGCGTGGTGCCCGGCCGGGTTGACGAGCGCGTAGCCGTTGTCGACGGTGCCAGCGACGACGGCCTCGGTCATCGCGATCGCGCTGCCCGCCCCGAGCGCGGCGATGCGGTAGGCGCCCTTGCCGAAGGGCGAGATGCCGTCGCCCGCGTCGCCGCCCTTGGGCTGCGCGCTCTCCCGCACGATCCGCTCGACGTGCTCCGGGGTGTGGACCCGCGTGAGCTCCTCGACGGACGCGGTGCGCGGCGCGATCCGCGTGAGGTGGTCGACGAGCCCGGACACGCAGATCAGCTCGTGCATCCGGCGCTTCGTGTCCGGGTGCGCGACGTGGTGGGAGATGGGCTGGTGGCCGAGGTCGGGGTCGGCCGGGAACAGCGTGCCGCTGCCCGTGTCGTGCCAGCCGAAGATCTCGTCCCACAGGTAGCCGGTGGTCATCGGGCTCCTCTACGTCGTGCGGCGGTCGCGGATGCGCTGCAGCTTGCCGACCGAGCGCTCCAGCGAGTCGGGCTCGACGACCTCGCAGGTGACGCTGACGCCGATGCCGTCCTTGACCGCCTTCACCAGCTCGGCGGCCGCGGCCGCGCGGCGCTCCGGCGTGGTGTCGTGGCGGGCCTCGACGCGCACCGACAAGGCGTCGAGCCGGCCCTGCGTCGTCAGCTCGAGCTGGAAGTGCGGCGCGAACCCCGGCGTGCGCAGGACGATCTCCTCGATCTGCGTGGGGAACAGGTTGACCCCGCGCAGGATGATCATGTCGTCGCTGCGGCCGGTGATCTTCTGCATCCGCCGCATCGCGGGGCGGGCGGTGCCGGGGAGCAGGCGGGTGAGGTCGCGGGTGCGGTACCGGATGATCGGCAGCGCCTCCTTGGTGAGCGAGGTGAACAGCAGCTCGCCCTCCTCGCCGTCGGCGAGCGGCGTGGCGTCGAGCGGGTCGACGACCTCGGGGAGGAAGTGGTCCTCCCACACGTGCAGCCCGTCCTTGGTCTCGACGCACTCCTGCGAGACGCCCGGGCCCATCACCTCCGACAGCCCGTAGATGTCGACCGCGTGGATGTCCATGCGCTCCTCGATCTCCAGGCGCATCTGCTCGGTCCACGGCTCGGCCCCGAACACCCCGACCTTGAGCGACGACGAGCGCGGGTCGATGCCCTGGCGCTCGAACTCGTCGATGATCGTGAGCAGGTAGGACGGCGTCACCATGATGACGTCGGGCTCGAAGTCGGTGATCAGCTGGACCTGGCGCGGGGTCATGCCGCCGGAGATCGGGATGGCCGTGGCGCCCAGCTTCTCGATGCCGTAGTGCGCGCCGAGGCCGCCGGTGAACAGGCCGTAGCCGTAGGCGTTGTGCACCTTCTGCCCCGGACGGGCGCCCGCCGCGCGCAGGGACCGGGCGATGAGGTCGGACCAGCGGTCGATGTCGCCCTCGGTGTAGCCGACGACCGTGGGCTTGCCCGTGGTGCCCGACGACGCGTGCACCCGGCGGACGTCGGCCTGCGGCACCGCGAACATCCCGAACGGGTAGTTGTCGCGCAGGTCGGCCTTGCTCGTGGTCGGGAACTTCGCGATGTCGCCGAGCTCGCGGCAGTCGTCGGGGTGCACGCCGTGCGCGTCGAAGGCGTGGCGGTAGTGCGCCACGTTCTCGTAGGCGTGGCGCAGCGTCCACTGCAGCCGGCCGAGCTGCAGCGCGCGCAGCTCGTCGACCGACATCCGCTCGGCCGGGTCGAGGGTGTCGGGGGCCGGGGCGTCGCCGAGCCGGCGGGCGGTGGTGGTCATGACTCCTTCTTCGCGACGAGGGTGAGGACGTCGTAGCGGGCCACCGACTCGCCGTCCTGGCGCGTGACGTCGGCGTCCCAGCGGACCTCACCGTAGGCCGCGGAGTCGCGCGGGGTCAGCTGCTTGCAGGTGAGCGTGACCGTGAGGGCGTCGCCGAACTTGACCGGCGTCAGGAACCGCAGGTTGTCGACGCCGAAGTTGGCGAGCACGGGGCCCGGGTCGGGGTCGACGAACAGGCCCGCGGCGAGGGAGACGATGAGGTAGCCGTGCGCGACGCGCTCCCCGAACAGCGGGTTGGCCGCGGCGGCCTCGGCGTCCATGTGGGCGTAGAACGTGTCGCCGGTGAACTCGGCGAAGTGCTCCACGTCCTCCTGCGTGACGGTCCGGGGCCCGGCGACGAGCGTGTCGCCCGGCCGCAGCTCCTCGAGGTGCTTGCGGAACGGGTGGACGTCGGACTCGCGGCGCTCGGCACCGGTGACCCAGCGGCCGGTGATCGCGGCGAGCGTGTCGGGGTCGCCCTGGATCGCCGTGCGCTGCATGTGGTGCAGCACGCCGCGGATGCCGCCCATCTCCTCGCCGCCGCCGGCGCGGCCGGGACCGCCGTGGACGAGCTGCGGCATCGGCGAGCCGTGGCCCGTCGACTCCTTCGCGTCGCGGGCGTTGAGCACCAGCAGCCGGCCGTGCCAGGGTGCGACGCCGAGGACGACCTCGCGGGCCCACGCCGTGTCGGCCGTGACGAGCGAGCCGGCGAGGCTGCCCTGGCCGCGGGCGGCGTAGTCGATCAGCTGGGCGGTGGAGGAGTACGGGAGGATCGTCGAGACCGGGCCGAACGCCTCGACCTCGTGGGGCTCGGTGCGCTCCGGGTCGCCCACCAGCAGGATCGGGGAGAGGAACGCGCCGCGGTCGGCGTCGCCGTCCTCCACGTCGACGCGGTCGGGGTCGCCGAACACGATGCGCCCGGCGTCGGCCAGCGCCTTGACGCTGCGCCGGACCTCCTCGCGCTGCTCCAGGCTCGCCAGCGCGCCCATCCGGGCCGACGCGGGGTTGCCGACGGTGACCTTCGCCAGCCGCGCCGACGCCGCCTCGACCACGGCGTCGACGTGCTCCTCGGGCACGAAGGCGCGGCGGATCGCGGTGCACTTCTGGCCCGCCTTGACCGTCATCTCGGCGACGAGGCCCTTGACGAACAGGTCGAACTCGTCGGTGCCGGGCGCGGCGTCCGGGCCGAGCGCGGAGAGGTTGAGCGAGTCGGCCTCCGCGGTGAACCGCACGGCGTGCCGGACGATCGCGGGGTGCGTCCGCAGGGTCTGCGCCGTGGACGCCGAGCCGGTGAAGGAGACGAGGTCCTGGCCGGTGAGGTGGTCGAACAGGTCGCCGACCGAGCCCGCGACGAACTGCCACGCGCCCTCGGGCAGCAGCCCCGAGCCGACGACCAGCTCGGTGAGCTTCGCGGTGAGGAACGCCGTCGGGCTCGCCGGCTTGACGATGCTGGGCACCCCGGCGAGGAACGCGGGCGCGAACTTCTCCAGCGGCCCCCACACCGGGAAGTTGAACGCGTTGACCTGCACCGCGACGCCGTGCAGCGGGGTGCACACGTGCTGGCCGAGGAACGTGCCGCCGCGGCCCAGCGGCTCCACGTCGCCGTCGACGTAGACGGTGTCGTTGGGCAGCTCGCGCTTGGCCTTAGAGGCGTAGGCGAGCAGGACGCCGATGCCGCCGTCGACGTCGAACTTGGAGTCCCCGAGCGTGGCGCCGGTCTGCGCCGACACCGCGTACAGCTCCTCGCGGTGCTCGCGCAGGTGCTGGCCGAGCGCCTTGAGCAGCGCGGCGCGCTGGTGGAAGGTCAGCGCGCGCAGCGCGGGCCCGCCGACGGTGCGGCCGTACTCCAGGGCTCCGGCGAAGTCGAGGCCGTCGGAGGAGATGCGGGCGATCTCCGCACCGGTGACGGCGTCGTGCAGGGGGCGTCCCTCGCCGGTCGCGGTGTGCCAGTCGCCCATGACGTGGCTGCGGAGTGTGGGGGTGCTCAAGAGGTGTCTCCCAGTTCTCGGTCGGGGAAGGTCAGACGCGCTCGATCAGGAGGGCCACGCCCTGACCCACGCCCACGCAGAGCGAGGCGAGGCCGCGGCGGCCGCCCTCCCGGCGCAGCCGGTGGGCGAGGGTGAGGGTGATGCGGGCGCCGGAGCAGCCCAGGGGGTGGCCCAGGGCGATGGCGCCGCCGTCGGCGTTGACGGTCTCGGGGTCGAGCCCGAGGCGCCGCACGCACGCGAGGCTCTGCGCGGCGAAGGCCTCGTTGAGCTCGACGGCGTCGAGGTCGCCGACCGACCAGCCAGCGCGGTCGAGCGCCCTGCGCGTGGCGGGCACCGGGCCCAGGCCCATGACGTGCGGGGCGACGCCGGCGCTCGCGCCGACCACGATCCGCGCGAGCGGCGTCAGGCCGTGCTCGCGGACCGCCCGCTCGCTCGCGACCACGAGCGCGGCGGCCCCGTCCGACAGCGGCGACGCGTTGCCGGCGGTGACGACGCCGCCCTCGCGGAAGACCGGGCGCAGGCGCCCGAGCGACTCCGCCGACGCGTCGGGCCGGGGCCCCTCGTCGGCGGTGACGACGACCGGGTCGCCCTTGCGCTGGGGGACGGGGACGGGCACGAGCTCGTCGTCGAAGCGGCCGTCCTTGGCCGCGGCGGTGGCGCGGGCGTGGCTGCGCACGGCGAACTCGTCGCACTCGGCGCGCGTGATGCCGTCGAGCGCGGCGACCTCCTCGGCCGTCTCGCCCATCGACAGCGTGACCGGTCCCTCGGTCTCGGTGTGCACCTCGGGCGCGGCGCGGTCCATCGCGGTGAAGCGCGGGTTGGTGAAGCGCCAGCCCAGCGAGGTGTCGGCGACCTCGCCCGGCTTCGCCCACGGCGTGCCCGGCTTGGCCATCACCCAGGGCGCGCGCGTCATCGACTCGACGCCGCCGGCCACGACGACGTCGGCCTCGCCCGCGCGGATCGCGTGCGCCGCGTTCGTGACGGCCGTCAGGCCGCTCGCGCAGAGGCGGTTGACGGTGTAGCCGGGCACCGTCGACGGCAGGCCGGCCAGCAGCAGCGCCATGCGCGCGACGTCGCGGTTGTCCTCGCCGGCCTGGTTGGCGGCGCCGAGGACGACCTCGTCGACCGCGTCGCCGGGCACCCCGGCCCGCCGCACGGCCTCGGCCACGACCAGCGCGGCGAGGTCGTCGGGGCGGACGCCCGCGAGCGCTCCGCCGTACTTGCCCTGCGGGGTGCGGGCCCCGCTCACCAGGAACACGTCGGTCATCTGAGTCCGTTCCAGCGTCGTCGGCGAACGATCGTTCGGTTGTGGGGGAGGCTAGCATGACCCGGGTGGAGACCAACAGTGCTGCAGGCGACGCCGCCGTCCTCGTCACCGCCGACGAGAAGGACCCGGCCGTCGCGATCGTCACGCTCAACCGGCCGGCCAGGCGCAACGCGCTCACCGTCGAGCTGAAGGAGGCGCTGCTCAGCGCCCTCGAGGGCGTGGCGGCGGACCGGTCCGTGCGGGCCGTCGTGCTGACCGGGACGGGCAAGTCGTTCTGCGTCGGGCAGGACCTCGGCGAGCACGTGCAGGCGCTCGAGGCCGACGCGGCCACCGCGTTCGCGACCGTCGAGAAGCACTACAACCCGATCGTCCGGTTGCTCGCCACGATGCCCAAGCCGGTGATCGCGGCCCTCAACGGGGGAGCGGTGGGCGCCGGCCTGGGCCTCGCGCTCGCCTGCGACCTGCGCGTCACCGCCGACACCGCCACGTTCGCCACGGCCTTCGCGGCCATCGGCCTCACCGCCGACTCCGGCCTCTCGGCCACGCTCGTGCACTCCCTCGGCGCCGCCCGCGCCACCGAGCTCCTGCTGCTCGGCGAGTCCTTCGACGCCGCCGCCGCGCAGGCGTCCGGGCTGGTCCGGGCCGTCGTGCCGGTCGAGGAGGTGCTGGGTGCGGCGCTGGACCTCGCGCGCACGCTCGCCGCCGGCCCGACGCTGGCCTACGCCGAGATCAAGCGGGCCGTCGCGATCGGGGCGGTGTCGCCGCTGGACCGCGTCCTGGAGGAGGAGAGCGCCGGGCAGGGCCGCCTCGGCGTCACCCGTGACCACCGCGAGGCCGTGGACGCGTTCCTCGCGAAGCGGCGGCCGTCGTTCGAGGGCGCATGAGCGCGGCCCCCTCGGAGCCGCCGGCGCCGGTCGTCCGCACGCGCCGCGCGCGTGGCGAGGCGGGCGCCCGCCGGCCCGTCTACGACGCGTCGTCGCTGCTCGCGGTGGCCGTCGCGGAGTTCAACACCCGCGGCTACGACGCCACCAGCATGGAGGACCTCTCCCGCGCGGCCGGCATCACGAAGTCGTCGTTCTACCACCACGTGCGGGGCAAGGAGGAGCTGCTCCGGGCGGCCCTGCACCGCGCGCTCGACGGGCTGTTCGGCATCCTCGAGGAGCCGGCGGCGCAGGACGGACCAGCGCTGGAGCGGCTGCAGCACATCATCCGCCGCCAGGTCGAGGTGCTGACCTCCGAGCTCCCGTACGTCACGCTGCTGCTGCGGGTCCGGGGCAACACCGGGACCGAGCGCTGGGCGCTGGCCCGGCGCCGCGCGTTCGACGCGTCGATCGCGTCGCTGGTGGCCGAGGCCGTGGCCGACGGCGAGGTCCGCTCGGGCGTCGACCCGCTGCTGGCCGCGCGGCTGCTCTCGGGCACCGTCAACTCGATCATCGAGTGGTACCGCCCGGGGCGCCCGGGGACCGAGGAGCTGCCCGACGACATCGTCCGGGTCGTCTCCGACGGCATCATCCCGCCCGCCTGACGCAGCGCGTCACACGTCCGCCCGGTTGCGCCGCGGGCACGGGTGCGCCATCATCAGACGAACGAACATTCGGTTACGGAGGATTCCCATGACGGTGACCGAGGACCGCCCCGGTCCTGCACTGGACCTCGAGGCCGGCTTCGACCGGACGATCGAGGCCGACCAGCGGATCGAGCCGCGCGACTGGATGCCCGAGGCCTACCGGAAGACCCTCATCCGCCAGATCGCCCAGCACGCGCACTCCGAGATCATCGGGATGCAGCCGGAGGGCAACTGGATCCTGCGGGCGCCGTCGCTGCGCCGCAAGGCGATCCTGCTGGCCAAGGTGCAGGACGAGGCCGGGCACGGCATGTACCTCTACGCCGCGGCCGAGACGCTCGGCGTCGACCGCGAGGAGCTCACCGAGAAGCTCATCGACAGCAAGCAGAAGTACTCGTCGATCTTCAACTACCCGACGCTGAGCTACGCCGACATCGGCGTCATCGGGTGGCTCGTCGACGGCGCCGCGATCTGCAACCAGGTGCCGCTGTGCCGCTGCTCCTACGGCCCGTACGCGCGCGCCATGGTCCGCATCTGCAAGGAGGAGTCGTTCCACCAGCGGCAGGGCTTCGAGCTCCTGCTGGCGATGGTCAACGGCACCGACGCGCAGCGCGAGATGGTGCAGGAGTCGGTGAACCGCTGGTGGTGGCCGTCGCTGATGATGTTCGGCCCGCCCGACGACGACTCGCCCAACTCCGCGCAGTCGATGGCGTGGGGCATCAAGCGCCACACCAACGACGAGCTGCGCCAGCGCTTCGTCGACATGTCGGTGCCGCAGGCCGCCGCGCTCGGCGTCACGCTGCCGGACCCGGAGCTGGTCTGGAACCCCGAGCGCAAGGCGCACGACTACGGGGAGCCGGACTGGGACGAGTTCAAGGCCGTCATCGCCGGCTCCGGCCCGGCCAACGCCCAGCGCGTGGCGCACCGGCGCCGCGCCCACGAGGGCGGCGCCTGGGTGCGCGAGGCGGCGCAGGCGTACGCGGAGAAGCAGGCGGGGGTCCGGGCATGAGCGGGGAGTTCACCGCGGAGGGCGGCCACGGGGCCGTGCCGACCGAGGGCGTCGAGACGGGGCAGGGCGTCAAGCCTTCGCGCCGCGCCTGGCCGCTCTACGAGGTGTTCGTCCGCGGCAAGCGCGGGCTCAACCACGTCCACGTCGGCTCGCTGCACGCCGCCGACGACGAGATGGCCCTGCACAACGCCCGCGACGTCTACACCCGCCGCAACGAGGGCGTCTCGATCTGGGTCGTGCGCGCCGACGCGATCACGGCGTCGAGCCCGGCGGAGAAGGACCCGTTCTTCGCGCCGGCCGGCGACAAGGTCTACCGGCACCCGACGTTCTACGCGATCCCGGAGGAGGTGCCGCACCTGTGAACACCCACCACACCGAGGTCGAGGAGCACGACGCGACGAACGCGTACCAGTCGCTGTCGGAGACCACCGGCCACGACGACCCGCGCTGGGCGTTCGGGACCGGCATCGTCGAGGAGGCCGGCGCGGAGATCACGTCGCCGGTGCCCGACGGCGTCGACCCGGCCGACCTCGCCGCCTACTGCCTCATGCTCGGCGACGACGCGCTGATCTACAGCCACCGCCTGTCGGAGTGGGTCAGCAACGCCCCGGAGCTGGAGGAGGAGGTCGCGCTGGCCAACACCGCGCTCGACCTGCTCGGCCAGGCCCGCGTGCTGCTCGCCCGCGCCGCGCACCTGCACGGGGGCGGGGCCACCGAGGACTCGCTGGCCTACCTGCGCACCGACGGGGAGTTCCGCAACGTCGGCCTCGCCGAGCTGTCCGACGACCTCGACTTCGCCCGCGCCGTCGTCCGGCTGCTGCTGTTCTCGACCTGGCGCCTCGCGGTCCTGCACCGCCTGCAGGACTCGGCCGACCCGGTCGTCGCCGCCGTCGCGGCCAAGGGCGTCAAGGAGCTGACCTACCACCGCGACTACGCGGCCCGCTGGATGCTGCGCCTGGGCGACGGCACCGCCGAGTCGCACCGCCGCGCGCAGGACGCGCTCGACGCGCTGTGGCCCTACGTCGGCGAGCTGTTCCGCACGTCCGACGAGGAGCGCCGGCTCGTCGACGCCGGGGTGGCCGTCGACCCGGCCGCGGTGCGCGAGGAGGTGGACGGCGTGCTCGACCAGGTCCTCGAGCGCTCGACGCTGACCCGCCCCGACCGCCCGTTCATCGGCACCATCGGCGGGCGCAGCGGGCGGCAGGGGCTGCACACCGAGCAGCTGGGGCACGTGCTGGCCGAGATGCAGAGCCTGGCGCGGCAGCACCCGGGTGCGACGTGGTGACCCGGGCCGTGAGTGGTAACGAGTGCTCCAGCACTCGTATCCACTCACGGGTGGCACGCGCCGTCGTCGCCGACGTCGTCGACCCCGAGATGCCGATGCTCACCCTCGACGACCTCGGCGTCGTCCGCTCCGTCGACGTCGACGGCGACGCGGTCACCGTCACCATCACCCCGACCTACTCGGGCTGCCCCGCCATCGACGAGATGCGCCACGACATCGGCGCCGCCCTCACCCGCGCCGGGTACGCGCGCGTCGACGTCCGGACGGTGTTCTCGCCGGCCTGGAGCACCGACTGGATCAGCGACGCCGGCCGCCGCAAGCTCGCCGAGGCGGGCATCGCCCCGCCCGGCCGCGCCGCCACCCGGCCCACCGGCCCGATCCCGCTGACGCTCGGCGCGCCGTCGTCGTCGGTGCGCTGCCCGCACTGCGGCGCGCCCGCCACCGACGAGCTCTCCCGCTTCGGGCCCACCGCGTGCACGTCCCTGCGCCGCTGCCCGTCGTGCCGCGAGCCCTTCGAGCACATGAAGGAGATCTGATGACGGCCGCCACCACCGAGGTCGTCGAGCCGCGCACCAGCGGGTTCCACCCGCTGCGGGTCGCGGCCGTCGAGCGCCTCTGCGAGGACGCCGTCGCCGTCACCTTCGACGTCCCCGACGAGCTCCGCGAGACCTACGCCTTCCGCCCCGGCCAGTACCTCACGCTGCGCCAGGAGACCGCCGACGGCGAGGAGCGCCGGTCGTACTCGATCTGCGCGCCCGCCGGCGCCGCCCCGCGGGTCGGGGTGCGCCGCGTCGCGGGCGGGCTGTTCTCCGAGTGGCTGGTCGACCGGCTGGAGGCGGGCGACGAGGTCGAGGTCGGGCCGCCCGCGGGCGCGTTCACCCCCGAGCTCGAGGCCGGCACCCGCCACGGGCTGGTCGCGGCCGGGTCGGGCATCACACCGGTGTTGTCGATCGCCGCGTCGCTGCTCGCCGCGCACGACGACACCCACGTCACCCTGCTCTACGGCAACCGCCGCACCGACACCGTCATGTTCACCGAGGAGATCGCCGACCTCAAGAACGCCTACGGCCCGCGGCTGCACCTGCTCAACGTGCTCTCCCGCGAACCCACCGAGGCCGACATCTTCAACGGCCGCCTCGACGCCGAGCGGATGCGCACGCTGTTCGGCGCGCTCGTCGACGTCGAGGACACCGACCACTGGTGGCTGTGCGGCCCGCTCGGGATGACCGAGGACGCGGTCACGGTGCTCACCGAGCTGGGCGTGGACCGCAAGCGGATCCACCGCGAGCTGTTCTACGTCGACGAGCCGCCGCCCGAGCCCACCCGCGCCGACGACGAGGCGCCCGACGGCGAGGGCAGCGAGGTCACGGTCGTGCTCAACGGCCGGTCGACGACGCTCACGCTGCCGCGGGACGTGTCGGTGCTCGACGCCGCGCAGAAGGTTCGCGGCGACCTGCCCTTCGCCTGCAAGGGCGGGGTGTGCGGGACGTGCCGGGCGAAGGTCGTCGACGGCGACGTGACGATGCGCCGCAACTTCGCGCTGGAGGACGACGAGGTCGAGGCCGGGTTCGTGCTGACCTGCCAGACGCTGCCGGTCTCCGACTCGGTCACGATCGACTTCGACAGCTGAGGGGCTCCCGGGCCCGAACAGCTCACGTCCCGGCGCGCCGCCGCACCTCCCGCGGCGGCGCGCCGAACCAGCGTCGCACCGCCCGCGTCAGCGCCGACTGCTCGGCGAGCCCGACCATCGCGGCGACCTGCGACAGCGGCAGGTCGGTGCGGGTGAGCAGGCGGTGCGCGGTGTCGCGGCGCACGTCGTCGAGGATCGCGCCGAACGTCGTGCCCTCGACGGCCAGGTAGCGCTGCAGGGTCCGCGGGTGCAGCGCCAGCAGCCGGGCGACGGCGTCGACCCGCGCGGGCGAGGTGCCCAGCGACTGCGCCAGCGCACCCCGGACGCGGGGCGCGACGATCCGCCCGGGCTCGGGGAAGTGGCTCTCCAGGAACTCGACGGCGATGCCGTGCAGCATCTCGTCGCCCCCGCGCACCGGGGTGGCGGCGAGCTCGGCCGGCACGCGGAGCACGGCGTGCGGGCGGTCGAACAGGACGTCGGCGCCGAAGAACGCGATGTAGCGCGACACCGGCGCGAGCGGCGGGTGCGGCAGGTGCGCCGCACGCAGCCCGTACGGCCCGGCGCGCAGCAGGCCGACGACGCGGTGCAGCAGCCCCAGGCCCAGGTCGATCGACTGCGGCGGGATGGTCTCGGCGTCGCGGCTGCCGTAGCGCAGGCCGACGACGCCGCGCGCGCCCTCGGGATCGGGCACCTGCTCGACGCTCAGGGCGGGGCTGTGCACGAACAGGAAGCGCGAGGCGCAGTCCAGCGCGTCGCCCATCGTCTGGGCGCTCTCGACGGCGATCGCCAGCGGTCCCAGCACCTCGGGGCCCTGGTGCTCGGCCAGCCGCAGCCCGAGGTCGGGGCACCCGAGCTCGGCGGCGGCGGTCTCCAGGAGGCGGCCCGCGGTGTGCGCGGGGATCACGGCGTCGTCGACGTCGACGGCCTCCGGAGGCACGCGGAACCGGGCCAGCAGCGCGGCGCCGTCGCCGCCGAGCTCGTCGACCAGCGGTTGCAGACCCCGCAGCGCCGCGGCGCGCACCATGGACCCCATGTCGCGCAAGGGTAAATGGTTGTCGTGCAGGGTCAAGTGGTGGTCGGCGCCGGCGGGCACACTGGGGCCGTGACCGCCGACCAGAGCAGCAGTGCCGTGACCCCGCCGGAGCACGTGGACGTCCTCGTCGTCGGAGCCGGGCTGTCCGGCATCGGCGCCGCGTGGCGCCTGCAGCAGGAGCGCCCGGGCTCCACGTACGCGATCATCGAGGCGCGCGACGCCATCGGCGGCACCTGGGACCTCTTCCGCTACCCGGGCGTGCGCTCGGACTCGGACATGTTCACCCTCAGCTACCCGTTCCGGCCGTGGACCGACCCGAAGTCGATGGCCGACGGCGAGAGCATCCGGCGCTACATCACCGAGACCGCCGCCGAGGGCGGGATCGACCGGCACATCCGGTTCGGCACGCGCGTCGTGAGCGCGTCCTGGTCGTCGGCCGACGCCCGCTGGACGGTCCGCACGCGCTCCGCGGCCGGCGTGCAGGAGCTGACCTGCGGCTTCCTCTACGTCTGCACCGGCTACTACGACTACGCGCACGGCCACCAGCCCGCGTTCGCCGGGCTCGACGACTTCACGGGCGAGTTCGTCCACCCGCAGTCCTGGCCCGCCGACCTCGACCACACCGGCAAGCGGGTCGCCGTGATCGGCAGCGGCGCCACGGCCGTCACGCTCGTCCCGGCGATGGCCGGGACCGCCGCCCACGTGACGATGGTGCAGCGCTCCCCGTCGTACCTGACGGCGCTGCCCGGCACCGACGCGCTCGCCGACAGGCTGCGCCGCGTCCTGCCCGCCGGGCTCGCGCACAAGCTCGTGCGGGCCAAGAACGTCGCCCTGACGCAGGCGTTCTACCAGCTCAGCCGGCGCCGCCCGGAGCGCGTCAAGGCGATCCTGCGGAGCATCGCGCTGCGCTTCCTCAAGGACCCCGCGTACGTCGACGAGCACTTCACGCCGACCTACCAGCCCTGGGACCAGCGCCTGTGCGTCGTCCCGGACGGCGACTTCTTCCGCGCCGTCCGCCGCGGCGACGCGTCGGTCGTGACCGGGCACATCGACCGCTTCGTGCCCTCGGGCATCCGGATGACGACCGGCGAGGTCGTGGAGGCCGACGTCGTGGTGTCGGCGACCGGGCTCTCCCTGCTGGCCTTCGGCGGCATCGAGCTGAGCGTCGACGGCACGCCGGTCGACCTCGGCGAGGAGGTCACGTACCGCGGCGTGATGCTCAGCGGCGTCCCCAACTTCGCGTACTGCATCGGCTACACCAACGCGTCGTGGACGCTGCGCGCCGACCTGTCCTCCCGCTACGTCACCCGCCTGCTCGGCTACATGCAGCGCCGCGGGTACGCCATCGCCACGCCGTCGCGCGAGGCCGCGGGGGAGGGGCGCCGGCCGCTGCTGGACCTCAGCTCGGGCTACGTGCAGCGCGCCATCGACCGCTTCCCGCGCCAGGGCGCCCGGAACCCGTGGACGACGCGCCAGAACTACGTGCTCGACGCCCTCACCGCGCCGTGGGCCGACCTGCGCCGGGACATGGCGTTCACACCTGTGTCCGCGCCCGCGCCTGTGCCTGTGCCTGCGCCTGCGCCCGCCGCCCGTCCCGTTTCCCCGGAGACCGCCCTGCAGGAGAGCGCCCGATGAAGCCCTACCGGTTCGCCGGCCGCACCGCCGTCCTGACCGGTGCCGCCAGCGGCATCGGCGAGCAGCTCGCGCACGGCCTCGGCCTGCGCGGCAGCGACCTCGTGCTGGTCGACCGCGACGCCGAGCGCCTCGACGCCGTCGCCGCCGCGGTGCGCGAGCGGCACCCCGGGATCGCGGTGTCGACGAAGGTCGTCGACCTCGCCGACCGGGCCGCGACCGCCGCGCTCGCGCAGGAGGTCCTCGCCGAGCACCCGCGGATCGGGCTGCTGATCAACAACGCCGGGGTCGCGCTCGGCGGGCGGTTCGCGCAGCTCACGCTCGAGGAGTTCGAGTGGGTCATGGACGTCAACTTCCGTGCGCCCGTCGTGCTCACCCACACGCTGCTGCCGGCGCTGACCGCCGAGCCCGGCGGGCACCTCGTCAACGTCTCCAGCCTGTACGGGCTGATCGGCCCGGCGGGGCAGTCGGCGTACTCGTCGAGCAAGTTCGCGATCCGCGGGTTCAGCGAGGTGCTGCGCCACGAGCTCGCGCCGCTGGGCACCGGCGTCACGCAGGTGCACCCCGGCGGGATCCGCACGCGCGTCGCGGAGAGCGCGCGGGTGGGGTCCGGGGTGTCGGCCGAGGAGGTCGAGCGGAGCCAGCAGGCGTTCCGGTCGCTGCTGACCTACCCGCCCGAGAAGGCGGCCGAGGAGATCCTCGACGGCGTCGAGCGCCGGCGGACGCGCGTGCTGATCGCGGCGAGCGCGAAGGTCCCCGACGTGCTGGCGCGCGTGCTGCCCGGCTCCTACGGCGGGGTGCTCGACAGGCTGACCGCCGTGCTGGCGAAGCGGGCGCGGGCGTGAACGGGGCGTTCGTCGACGTCCGCGGCGCGCGGGTCCGGGTGCACGAGAGCGGCGACCCCGCGCTCCCGCCGGTCGTGCTGCTGCACGGCATCGGCCGGAGCCTGGAGGACTGGGAGCCCCAGCACGAGCGCCTCGCCGACGACCACCGCGTGATCAGCCTCGACATGCCCGGCTTCGGGTTCTCGCAGCGCCTGCCCGGGCCGGTCACGCTGCGCTCGCTGGCCGACGGCGTGCTGGCGACGCTGGACGCCCTCGGCGAGCACCGCCCCGTGCACCTCATGGGCAACTCGCTCGGCGGGGCCGTCTCGCTGCAGGAGCTGGCGCTCGCGCCGGAGCGGGTGGCGACGCTGACGCTGGTCAACAGCGCCGGGTTCGGCAAGGAGGTGGCGATCGCGCTGCGCATCCTCGCCGTGCCCGGGGTAGGCAGGCGGCTGCTCGACGGGGTCGACCGCACGGCCGCACGGCGCACCGAGCGCGCCCTGTTCTTCGATCCCTCCTTCGTCACCGACGAGCGCGTCGAGCACGCGATGGAGGTGGCGCGGCAGCCCGGCCAGGCCGAGGTGTTCCTGGAGGCGGCCCGCGAGCTCGGGACGTTCCGCGGGATCCGGGCGGCGTGGCGGTCGGCGCTGCTCGAGGAGGTGGCCCGCCACCCCCGCCCCACGCTGGTGGTGTGGGGCGACCGCGACCTCGTCCTCCCGCCCCACCACCTGCGCGCCGCCCGGGCCCTGCTCCCGCACGCCCGCACCCACGTCTTCGCCGACACGGGGCACGTGCCACAGGTGGAGCGGGCGGACGAGTTCGCCCGGTTGGTGCGGAGGACGGTGCTGGCGGAGGTTCGGGAGCGGGTGGAGGCGGGGTAGGGCGGTCGTCGCCTTCCGCCCGTCGGGGTCGTGTCGGGGGTGGGCGGCGCACGCGTCGGTGTCCGGCGCAGGTCCGGAGGGGTGGGCGGCGCGGGTCGGCGGTGGGGCGCGTTCCGCGCAACGCGGGGCGTGGCGGGGAGCGGGAGGTGCGCACCCTTCGGCCTCCCGCGCATGTCCGGTCGGGTGCGCGGCGTCGGGAGGTGCGCAGTTCGGCGGACGGTGCTGCGTTCCGCGGAACGCGCGGGCTGGGCGCCGGCGCGTCCCCCCTGCCGTGATCACCGAGACCGTGACGCCGCGGCCCGCACGACGACCACCACGTCGCACTTCCGCGATCACCGGGGCCGGGCCGCCCCCTCCCGGCGGTGATCAAGGCAGGATGGTCGTGTTGGGTGATCCACTGACGACCATTCGCCTTCGATCGGCGGGCGGGGGCCGAGGGTGCGTCGGGGGGCGCGGGGCGGTGCGAGTCAGGTGGCTTGGTCGAGGGTGCGCGGGGCGGGCAGGTGCGGGTGCGGTGCGGGGCGCAGGCCGGAGCGTTCCGCGGAACGCGACGTCGCTGGGTGAGCGCGGGCTGCACCCGTCGGCTTCGAGCGCACGTTCGGACGTGTGCGAGCTGGGCGGTGCGCGGGTCGGCGGCGGTGAGGCGCGTTCCGCGGAACGCAGCGCTGGTGTGGGAGCGCGAGGTGCGCACCCTCCGGCCTCCCGCGCATGTCCGGTCGGGTGCACGGAGCCGGGAGGTGCGCAGTTCGGCGGACGGTGCTGCGTTCCGCGGAACGCGCGGGCTGGGCGTCGGCGCGTCCCGGCCCTGCCGTGATCACCGGGACCGTGCCGCCACGGTCCCCACAACGACCACCACGTCGCACTCCCGATGATCACCGGCCACTGTCCGCCCCCTCCCGGCGGTGATCAAGGGGAGATGGCCGTGCTGAGTGATCCACTGATGACCATCCGCCCTTGATCGCCGGGTGGGGCGCGGGCGCACGGGGTGCGCGGGGGCGGGTGCGAGCCGGGTGGGTCGGTCGAGGGGGCACGGGGCGGGCGGGTGCGGGCGCGGGACGCAGGCCGGAGCGTTCCGCGGAACGCGGCGCTGGCGGGTGAGTCCGGGCTGCGCGCCCGTCGGCCTCCCGCACGTCCGGACGTCTGTGCGGCGCGGGTCGGCGGTGGGGCGCGTTCCGCGGAACGCGGTGCTGGCGGGGAGCGCGAGGTGCGCGCCCGTCGGCCTCCCGCATGTCTGGACGTGTGTGCGGCGCGGGTCGGCGGTGGGGCGCGTTCCGCGGAACGCGGCGCTGGCGGGTGAGTTCGGGCTGCACGCCCGTCGGCCTCCCGCCCACGTCCGGACGTGTGTGCGGCGCCGGGAGGTGCGCGGGGTGCTGCGTTCCGCGGAACGCGCGGGCCGGGCGCCAGGCGCGTCCCGCCCCTGCCGTGATCACGGGAACCGTGACATCACGGCCCCCACGACGACCACCACGTCGCACTCTCGGTGATCACCAGCCCGGACCGCCCCATCCCGGCGGTGATCAAGGGGCGGATGGTGGTGAGTGATCCACTGACGACCATCCGCCCTTGATCGGCGGGCTGGGCCGGGGCCGAGCGCCCGAGTGCGGAACGCCCGGAAAGTCGTCGAGAACTGCTGTAACCCCGGCCCCCTCCCCGGAGTCCTTCCTGATGACACCACGAGCCACGCCGATCCTGGAGGACCCGATGTCCGAGTGCTACGCCCCCGAGATGACCGACATGTCCCACGCCGTCGACACCACCGACGAGATCGAGCTCCCGCTCACGCCCGAGTACTCCGCCACCGACACGGCCCACGAGTACGTCGACCTCGACGGCGACGGCTACACCGAGACCACCCTGATCGACTCCAACTACGACGGCCACATCGACGCGGTCCTCACCGACGTCGACGGCGACTTCTACGACGACGTGGCGCAGTTCGACAACGTCCCGGCCGACGGGCTCTTCGTGGCCGATGTGGCCGCGGTCGCCGAGCAGGCCGACGGCCTGGCCGACCTGGTGTTCGACGACACCGACCTCAACGGGATCTTCGACGTCGTCACCGCGGGCGGGGACGAGCCGCTGCCCTACGCGAACCCGTACGAGACCTCCGCCGGCGTCGCGCCCCTGGGCGTCTGACTCCCGGCCGGTTCCGCGGAAACGGCACCCGCACCGCGTTTCGACCCCTCGCGCCCGGGTAGCCGGGCCGCGACGGGAGGCCGCCGGCGCCGCCCGCGAGGGGGAGTGCCGCGTGGGGATCCGGGACCTGCTGACGTCGTGGCCGGTGTACCGCCAGCTCACCGGGAACGACCCGCTGGGACGCGGCGCCGCGGCGCAGTCGCCCGGGCACGTCGGCCTGCGGCCGCGGACGGCCACGGCCGACCGCGTGGCGAAGTCGGTCTGCCCGTACTGCGCGGTGGGCTGCGCGCAGAAGGTGTACGTCCGCGACGAGCAGGTCGTGCAGATCGAGGGCGACCCCGACTCCCCGATCTCGCGCGGGCGCCTGTGCCCCAAGGGCTCGGCCAGCCTCCAGCTCGTGACGGGCCCGCAGCGCGAGGAGAAGGTCCGCTACCGCGCCCCGTACGCCACGGAGTGGACCGACCTCGACCTCGACACGGCGATGGACATGATCGCCGACCGCGTCCTCGCCGCCCGGGAGCGCGGCTGGCAGGACACCGACGAGCACGGCAACCGGCTGCGCCGCACGACCGGCTTCGCGAGCCTGGGCGGCGCCACGCTGGACAACGAGGAGAACTACCTCATCAAGAAGCTGTTCACCGCGCTCGGGGCGATCCAGATCGAGAACCAGGCCCGTATTTGACACTCCGCCACCGTCCCCGGTCTGGGGGCCTCCTTCGGGCGCGGCGGCGCCACCGACTACCAGCAGGACCTCGCGAACTCCGACTGCATCGTGATCATGGGCTCGAACATGGCCGAGGCCCACCCGGTTGGGTTCCAGTGGGTCATGGAGGCGAAGGCGCGCGGCGCCCGCGTGTTCCACATCGACCCGCGCTTCACGCGGACCAGCGCGCTCGCCGACACCTACGTCCCGATCCGCGCCGGCACCGACATCGCGTTCCTCGGCGGCGTGATCCACCACGTCCTGGAGAACGACCTGGACTTCCGCGAGTACGTGACGGCGTACACGAACGCCTCCTTCCTGGTGGACGAGCGCTACGCCGACACCGAGGACCTCGACGGCCTGTTCAGCGGCTACGACGCCGCGACCGCGAGCTACGACGGGCAGACCTGGCGCTACGAGAACACCGAGGCGACGGGTGAGGCCAGCCCGGAGGGGGCGAAGGAGCAGACCGAGGCGCTGCAGGCGGGCTCGGGCGGGCCGTCGCTGGAGAACGTCGGCGGGATCGTCCAGGACCCGACGCTGCAGCACCCGCGGTGCGTCTTCCAGATCCTCAAGCGCCACTACGCCCGCTACACCCCGGAGATGGTGGAGCGGGTGTGCGGGACGCCGCCGGAGCTGTTCCGCGCGGTGTGCGACGCGTGGACGGCCAACTCGACGCGCGACCGCACGTCCGCGCTGGTCTACAGCGTCGGGTGGACCCAGCACAGCGTCGGCGCGCAGTACATCCGCGCGGGCTCCATCGTGCAGCTGCTGCTGGGCAACATCGGGCGACCGGGCGGCGGGGTGTTCGCGCTGCGCGGGCACGCGAGCATCCAGGGCTCCACCGACATCCCGACGCTGTTCAACCTGCTCCCGGGCTACCTGCCGATGCCGACCGCCGGCCTGCACCCGGACCTGGCGGCGTACGTCGACCACCTGCGGGCCGACTGCCAGAAGGGGTTCTGGTACGACGCCGACACCTACGTCGTCTCGCTGCTCAAGGAGTACTTCGGCGAGCACGCCACGCCGGAGAACGACTTCGGGTTCGACTGGCTTCCGGCGATCGACGGCGACCACGGCACGTTCCGCACGGTCATGGACATGGTCGACGGGAAGGTGTCGGGCTACTTCGTGCTCGGCCAGAACCCCGCGGTCGGCTCGGTGCACGGCAAGCTGCAGCGCCTGGGCATGGCCAACCTCGACTGGCTCGTCGTCCGCGACCTCGCCATGATCGAGAGCGCCACGTTCTGGAAGGACGGCCCGGAGGTCGAGACCGGGGAGATCGTCCCCGAGCAGTGCCGCACCGAGGTGTTCTTCCTCCCCGCCGCGTCGCACGTGGAGAAGGAGGGGACGTTCACCCAGACCCAGCGGATGCTGCAGTGGCGGGAGAAGGCCGTCGAGCCGAAGGGCGACCAGCGCTCCGAGCTCTGGTTCACCTACCACCTGGGCCGCCGGATCCGGGAGCGCGTCGCGGCGTCCACGGACCCGCGCGACGAGCCGCTGCAGAAGCTGGCCTGGGACTACGCGATGCACGGCGACGAGCCGTCCGCCGACGACGTGCTGCGCCGGATCAACGGCGTCGACCTGACGACGGGCGAGCCGGTGAACGCCTACACCGAGCTGAAGGCCGACGGCACGACGATGGCCGGCTGCTGGATCTACAGCGGCGTGTACGCCGACGGCGTCAACCAGGCCGCGCGCCGCAAGCCCCACGACGTGCAGGGACCCTACGAGAACGAGTGGGGCTGGACGTGGCCCGCGAACCGGCGGCTGCTCTACAACCGGGCGTCCGCCGACCCGCAGGGCCGGCCGTGGAGCGAGCGCAAGAAGCTGGTCTGGTGGGACGCCGAGCGCGGCGAGTGGACCGGCGACGACGTGCCGGACTTCCCGAAGGACGTCCCGCCCGACCACGTCCCGCCCGACGGCTCCTGCGGGCCCGCGGCCCTGCGCGGTGACGACCCGTTCATCATGCAGGCCGACGGCAAGGCCTGGCTGTACGCGCCGCACGGCGTCGTCGACGGGCCGCTGCCGACGCACTACGAGCCGCACGAGTCGCCGGTGCGCAACCCGCTCTACACCCAGCAGGGCAGCCCGACGCGCAAGGTCTACGGGCGCCCGGACAACCCGTCGAACCCGTCGCCGCCCGAGGCGCACTCGGAGGTGTTCCCGTTCGTGCTCACCGCGGCGCGGCTCACCGAGCACCACACCGCGGGCGGGATGAGCCGGCAGCTGCCCTACCTGGCGGAGCTGCAGCCGGAGCTGTTCGTCGAGGTGTCGCCCGAGCTCGCACGGGTCCGCGGGCTGACGCACCTGGGCACCGCGCACGTCGTCACCAGCCGGGCGGCGGTGCAGGCGCGCGTCGTCGTCACCGACCGGATGGCGCCGCTGCGCGTCGACGACCGCGTGGTCCACCAGGTCTGGCTGCCCTACCACTGGGGCCACACCGGGCTCGTGTCCGGCGACGTCGTCAACGACCTGTTCGGGATCGTCGTGGACGCCAACGTCTTCATCCAGGAGAGCAAGGTCGCCACCTGCGACGTCCGGCCGGGCCCGCGCCCGCGCGGCGCCGACATGGTGGCGATGCTCGCCGACCTGCGCGCCCGCGCGGGCATCACGACCGAGACCGGCACGCGCGTCGCCACCGTCCACGGGGTGCCGCACACCGCCGACTCGCCGTCCCCCGAGGAGTCGTCATGACCGAGCGGAACCGCCTGTCCGGGCCGATGGACGACGTGGCGGCCGACGCCGGCTACACCGAGCACCCGGCCCGCGTCGGGTTCTTCACCGACACCTCGGTGTGCATCGGCTGCAAGGCCTGCGAGGTCGCGTGCAAGGAGTGGAACACCGTGCCCGAGGACGGGCTCGACCTGCTCGGCATGTCGATGGACAACACCGGCATGCTCGGCGCCGACTCCTGGCGCCACGTCGCGTTCATCGAGCAGGAGCGCGGGATCGGGCACCAGGAGCCGGCGCTGGACCTGCTGCCGACCGGCCCGTCGGGGCTGCCGCAGACCTCGCACGCGGTCGAGCCGCGGCTGCGGGCGGCGCCGCGGGGCGGGTCGGAGCTGGGCACCTCGCCGCTGCCCCGGGACCCCGAGGAGCTGGGGATGCCGTCCTTCTCCCGCCCGGGCGACGGGACCGGGGCCGAGGTCCGCAGCTCCGTGCGCTGGCTGATGGCGTCGGACGTGTGCAAGCACTGCACGCACGCCGGCTGCCTCGACGTCTGCCCGACGGGTGCGCTGTTCCGCACCGAGTTCGGCACGGTCGTCGTCCAGCAGGACATCTGCAACGGCTGCGGCTACTGCGTCTCGGCCTGCCCGTACGGCGTCATCGACCGCCGCGAGGGCGACGGCCGCGCCCAGAAGTGCACGCTCTGCTACGACCGCATCGGCGACGGGCTGGAGCCCGCGTGCGCCAAGGCCTGCCCGACGAACTCGATCCAGTTCGGCGACCTCGACGAGCTGCGCGAGCGGGCCGACCGCCGCCTCGAGCAGCTGCACGGGCTCGGCGTCGAGGAGGCCCGGCTCTACGGCCGCGACCCCGACGACGGCGTGGGCGGCGACGGGGCGTTCTTCCTGCTGCTCGACGAGCCCGAGGTCTACGGCCTGCCGCCCGACCCCGTCGTGCCCACCCGCGACGCGCCCGCGATGTGGCGCGCGGCCGGGGCGGCGGCGGTGGCGTTCGCGCTGGCGGGCGTCGGCGCGTTCCTCGGCGCGGCGCTGCCGGGGGTGCGCCGGTGACGCGCCGCAGGGACCCGGTGCCCGCCGAGCGGCGCAGCGACCTCAGCGGGATCGGGCAGGAGGCGCAGCTGTTCCAGGGCGAGCAGCCCCTGCCGCGGCGCCGCCCCGGAGCCGGCCGGGGGAGGGGCGAGCAGACCGTCGTCCCGGACGCGGAGTTCCGCTCGTACTACGGGCGGCCGGTCCTCAAGGCGCCGGTCTGGGAGTGGAAGATCGCCGCCTACCTGTTCAGCGGCGGGCTGGCGGCGTCGACCGCCGTCCTCGCGGCCGGGGCCGACCTCACCGGCCGCCCCCGCCTGCGCCGCGCGGGCTGGCTCGGGTCGTTCGGGGCGCTGCTGGCGAGCATGTGGTTCCTGGTGTCTGACCTGGGGCGCCCGGAGCGGTTCCACCACATGCTCCGCGTCGCGAAGCCGACCTCGCCGATGAGCGTCGGGACGTGGATCCTCACCCTGTTCGGGCCCGGTGTGGGCGCCGCCGCGGTGTGGGAGCTCGTGCCCGCGCACCGGCGGGGGCACCCGCTCGCGCGCCTGCTGCGCGCGGTGTCGCGCCCGGCCGGGGTGGCGTCGGCGGCGGCGGCGCCCGCGGTCGCGGCCTACACCGCCGTGCTGCTCTCGCACACGGCCGTACCCGCGTGGAACGCGGTGCGCGACGAGCTGCCCTTCGTCTTCACCGGTTCGGCCGCCGCCGCGGGCGGTGGGTTCGGGATGCTCACGACGCCGGTCCGCGAGGCGGGCCCGGCCCGGTGGTTCGCCGTGGCGGGCGCCGCGACCGAGCTGGCCGCGGGCCGGCGCATGGAGCACCGCGCCGGGCTGGCCGGGGAGGCGCTGCGGACGGGCGGGCCGGGGCGGCTGCGGAAGGCGTCGGAGCTGCTGACGGCCGCCGGGCTGCTCGGCACGCTGGCGGCGGCGCCGCGCAGCCGGGGCGCGGCGGCGGCGTCCGGGATCGCGCTGCTGGCGGGCAGTGCGCTGCAGCGGTTCGGGGTGTTCGAGGCCGGGGTGGCGTCGACGAAGGACCCGAAGTACGTGGTGGTGCCGCAGCGCGAGCGGCTCGCCGCCGGTGACGCCGCGGCCCAGCGGGGCGGCTGACGCCCGCCGTCCCCGGACCGGGTGCGCCCGATCCGCTCGTTCACGACCGGTCCGCCCCGGGTACCCGCCGCCGGAAGGAGGACGGGGAGCGGGAGGGGAGCGGGACGGCACGCATGGGCCTGGACGTCCGGACGCGTCCCGGCGACGACGGGACGGTGACCGTCGCCGTCGCCGGGGACGTCGACCTGTCCGCCGCCGACGCGCTGCGCACCGCCGTCGGCGACGCGGTCGCGTCGGGCTCGCCGGTGGTGCTCGACCTCACCGCCGTCCGCTACCTCGACAGCGCCGGGGTGAAGGTCCTGTTCGAGTGCGTCGGGCGGCCGGTGGAGGTCGCGGTCGACGCGCGGAGCCTGCTGCCCCGCGTCCTCGCGATCACCGGCCTGGACCGCCGGCTGGTCGTGCACGAGCGCTGAGCCGTGCGGTCGGAGATCGGCCGACGCGCCGGGCCGGTGCATCCAGGAGCGCCCCCCGGGCGGTAGTCCCGGATGCACGCTCCCCACCGCCCACCAGAGGAAGCACCCATGCGCAGAACCACCCTCGCCGCCTGCGGCGTCGCCGCGGCACTGGCGACGACCCTGGCCGTGGCCCCCGCCGCGTTCGCTCAGGAGACCGGCACCGTCTACGTCGTCCACGGCATCCCGGACACGCCCGTGGACGTCTACGTCGACGGCACCCGCGCCCTCGACGACTTCCAGCCCGGCACGAGCGCCGGTCCCGTCGACCTGCCCGCGGGCAGCCGCGAGGTCGCGGTCTTCCCGGCCGACGCGGCCGACGGCTCCGGCGAGCCGCTGCTCTCGGCGACCGCCGACCTGCCCGCGGGCGGGAACGTCACGCTCGTGGCGCACCTGACCGAGGGCGGCGACCCGACCGTCACCCCGTTCGTCAACGACGTGTCGTCGGTGCCGGCCGGGCAGGCCCGCCTCGTCGTGCGGCACACCGCCGCCGCGCCCGCCGTGGACGTGCTCGCCGGCGGCTCGCCGGTCGTGTCCGGGCTGACCAACCCGGACCAGGAGGCGCTGGAGGTGCCCGCGGGCACCGTGTCGGCCTCCGTGGCCGCCGCCGGGACCACCGAGCCCGTCATCGGCCCGGCCGACCTCGACCTGGCCGAGGGCACCGCGACGTTCGTGCACGCGATCGGCTCGCTGGAGGCCGGCAACCTCGACCTCGTCGTCGTCACGGTCGACGGGCTGCACAGCGCGCCGTCGGGCGTCCCGTCCGGCGCGCCCTCGGGCTCCCCGTACGAGCCCGGCGCCCCCGCGTGGATGCTGCTGCTGGGCGTCGGTGGCCTGGCCGCCGTGACCGTGGGCGCCGCCCGCGTCGCGGCCGCACGGCGCTGATCGCGCGCGCGGTGGCCGCGGTGGCCGTGCTCGCCCTCGCGGGGTGCGCGGCCACACCGACCGCTCCCGCGGCGGCGCCCGCCGCGGCCACCGCACCGTCGCCCGCCCCCTCGCCGTCCGCCGCTCCGTGGTCCACGGCCCCTCCGGAGCCCGGTGATCGTGTCGCGGCGCCGTCTCGGGTGCGGTTGGCTTCCCTCGACGTGGACGTCGAGGTCGTCGACGTCGGGGTGGACGAGCGGGGCGAGATGGAGGTGCCGCAGGACGTGTCGACCGTCGGCTGGTACCGCTTCGGGCCCGGACCGGGCGCCGCGGCGGGCTCCGCCGTGCTCTCGGGTCACGTCGACGACCGCGTGCAGGGCGAGGGCGCGTTCTACCGCCTGAGCGAGCTCGCGCCCGGCGACGCCGTGGAGGTCGAGCTGGCCGACGGCGCGGTCGTGGCCTACGTCGTCGACCGCGTCCGCAGGATCGCCAAGGAGGAGCTGCCCGTCGACGAGCTCTTCGCCCGCGACGGGGCGCCGGTGCTCACGCTGGTGACCTGCGGCGGCGACTTCGACCGCGAGGCCCGCTCGTACCGGGAGAACGTCGTCGTGACGGCGTCGCCCACCGGAGGCGGCGCGGCATGACCGAGGAGCCCGACCGGGCCCTGGCCAGGAGCTTCCTGGCCGGGGACCCGGTCGCGCTCCGCGCGCTGTGGGACGCCCACGGCCGGTCGGTCTACGGCTTCGCGCTGCGCTGCCTGCGCAGCCACCACGACGCCGAGGACGTCACCCAGCAGGTGTTCGTCCGTGCCTGGCGCAGCCGCGCCACCTACGATCCGGAGCGGGGGCGCGCCGGCGCCTGGCTGATGGGCATCGCCCGCCACCAGGTCGCCGACCGGCTCACGGCCCGCAACCGCGACAACGAGGTCATGGACCGGGCCGCCCGGGCCGGCGTGGACCTCGCCGGCTCCCACGGACGCCCGCGCGGGGTCCCGGATCACGTGGTGGAGGCGGTGGTGGTGGCCGACGAGCTGAACCGGTTGCCACCCCAGCAGCGAACGGTGGTGCGACTGGCCTTCTTCGACGACCTGACGCACCAGCAGATCGCGACGCTGACGGGGCTGCCCCTCGGCACGGTCAAGAGCCATCTCCGGCGCGGGCTGGAGCGGTTGCGACGACGGTGGGAGGTCGACGGTGTGGCACCCCGATCCTGACCTGCTCACCCTCGCGGCCCTGCCCGCCGAGGCGCGGGACCCCGCCGTCCAGCGGCACCTCGAGGGGTGCGCGCTGTGCCGTGGCCACGTGGAGTCGCTGCGCCGCACCGTCGACCTGGCGGTGGCCGGTGCCGCCGACGGCAGCGAGTACGGCGAGCCGCCGGACCGCGTCTGGGCCGCGATCACCGGCGAGCTGCACATCACGCCGGACACCGCTCCCGCCCCCGTGTCCCGGCGGTTCCTGCGCCGCGCCGCGGTGCCCGTCGCCGCCGCGCTCGTCGCACTCATGGCGGGGCTGGGCCTGGGCTGGGCGGTCGCGTCCGCGCCGCCGCGGCCCGGGCCGCAGGCCGTGCTCGCGACGGTCGACGCGGCCGAGCCCGGCGCCTCCGGCACGGCGGGACTCGCCGAGGACCGCGGGCGGCGGGTGGTCGTCGTCCGCGTCGAGGGGGCGGTGCCGCCGCCCGGCACCGACTACCTCGAGGCCTGGCTGATGGACACCTCGGGCGGGGGACTGGTGTCCCTCGGGGCGCTGGCCCGCGACGGCGACGGCTACCGCGGGGAGTTCAGCGTGCCCGCGGACCTGCCGACCGCCCGGTTCGCGACGGTCGACGTCTCCGCCGAGCGGTGGGACGGCGACGAGCGGCACTCCCGGACCAGCCTGGTGCGCGGCGCGCTGACCTGACCCGGGCCGCCCCACGCCGCCGCAGGCCTACGAGCCCGCCTCCTGCGCGTCGTCGGTGTCGACCACGTCGGCGTCGTCGTCGCGGCCCCCGGTCGACGCCCCGTCGGGCAGACCGTCGGGCCGGTCCTCCGGCGGTGCGGTCATGGTGGGCTCGGCGTCCTGGTCGTGCTCGTCCTCGCGCTGTGTCGTCATGGCGGGGGCGTACCCGGTACGGGCCCGCCCAAGGGGCCGTCGCCGCCGGGAAGCGCTTGAGCGTGACCGACCCGAGCCGGTCGGCCAGCGCCCCGGGCACCTCCCACTCCGAGGGCGCGCCGGTGGGGGAGGCCTCGTGCGCCGCCGCGGCGGCGAGGACGGCGGCGGCGTCGCCCTCGCCGAGCCGGGTAGACGCACGCGCGCCTTCCCCGGCCCGTCGAGGGCGACCACGCCGTCCTCGGGGCAGCCGCCCAGGCACGGCACCCCGCGGACGGCGACCCCGGAGCCGGCCAGCGCCCGGAGCAGGCGCCGGCCGAACTCGCCGCTCGCGCGGGTGTCGTAGCGCGGGCAGGTGCGGCAGACCAGCAGGGTCACCGCGCGGCCTACGGGCGCCGGCCGACGAGCTGCTCGGTGCCCGTGGCCGGCATGTTCCCGGGGTCGGGGGCCGGCGCCTCGTCGGCGGGGCTCTCCTTGTGGAACCGCCCGTCCTTCATCACGTAGTGCAGCCGGTCGTGGTCCTGCAGCACGGTGATGTCGGCGAGCGGGTCGCCGTCGACGAGGATCAGGTCGGCGAGGTACCCGGGCTGGACCTTGCCCAGCTCGTGGGGCCGCAGCATGATCTCCCCGCCGAGCGCGGTGGCCGACAGGATCGCCTCCATCGGCGTGAAGCCGAGCAGCTCGACGAAGTGCTCCAGGTCGCGGGCGTAGGTGCCGTGCGGGGTCCAGGCGAACCCGTAGTCGCCGCCGGGCAGCAGCTTGATCCCGCGCCGGTGCATCTCGCGCAGCCCCTTGACCGCCTGCTCGAGCTCCTTCTTGTAGCCGACGGCCTCGGCGGCCTCCTGCGGGAAGCCGAACGCCTCCGCCTCGTAGAGGGTGGCGACGAGCCAGTTCAGGCCGGGCGCGACGAACACCCAGTCCTTGGCCTCCTCGAGCATGTCCAGGCCCTCCTCGTCGACGAAGGAGGCGTGGTAGACGATGTCGACGCCGTGGCGGACGCACATCCGCACGCTCTCCGCGCTGCGGGCGTGGGCGCAGACCCGCTTGCCGCGCCGGTGGGCCTCGGTGACGGCGGCGGCCACCTCCTCGTCGGAGAAGTAGGTGTCCTCGGCGCGCTGGGTGCCGGTGATCTCCTCGCCGGTCATCGACAGCTTGATCTGGTCGACGCCGAGCTCGATCAGCTCGCGCACGGCCTTGCGCATGCCCTCGGGGCCGTCGGCGAACTTGGTGATGGACTTGATGAGGGCGCCGCCGGTGACCGCGATCTCCGGGCCGTTGGCGAGGTAGCGCGGGCCGGGGATGCGCCCGGCGTCGATCGCGTCGCGGCAGACGACGTCGAGGCGGTCCTTCGCCGACGCGGCGCCCAGGCACATCGTGTAGCCGGAGTCGATGTAGGTGCGCGCCGACTCGATGCAGAACAGCAGGTGCTCCTCGACGGGCATCGTGCCCAGGCCGTCGAGGTCGGCGCTGTTGTTCCAGGAGAAGTGGGTGTGGGCGTCGCACAGCCCGGACATCAGGGTGCGGCCGCGGCCCTCGACGACGCGGGCGCCCGCCGCCCGGGCGGGGTCGACGGTGCCGACGGCGGCGATCCGGTCGTCCTCGACGAGGACGTCACCGGGGTAGGGGTCGGCTCCCGTGGAGTCGAGGATCGAGACGTTGCGGAACAGGGTCGTGCTCATCGCGGGTGACTCCTCGTCGGTGAGGCGGGACTACAGGAACTTGCGCAGGTGGTCGGTGACGGGCCCGGCGGCCTCCAGGGCCGTCCAGTGGCCGATCCCGGGCACGATCTCGACGGTCGCGTCGCCGTGGGCCGCGGCGAGGTCGTGCGAGACGGCGGGCGGGCCGACCCTGTCCTCGTCGCCGGTGACCAGCAGCAGGGGCAGCGCCGGGTCGACCGGGCCGGGGTCGGTGGCGGCGGCGAGGGCCTCGCAGTTGCGGGCGTAGCCCTCGGGGTCCTGGCGCATCACCAGCTCCCGGACGAACGCGGCGATCTCGGGCCGGTCGCGGCGGGTGGCCTCGGACAGGGCGTTGGCGACGACCCCGGGCGCGACGGCGGCCGTGCCCTGCGCGCGGAGCACCGCGGCGCGGTCGCGCTGGGCCTGCCGGCCCGCCTCGGCGGGCTCGGCGACGGCCCCGAGCAGGGCCAGCGCGGAGACCCGGCCGGGGTGGCGCGCGGCCAGGGCCCGGGCCACCAGCGTGCCCATCGAGTGCCCGACCACCGCGGCGGAGGCGACGTCCAGCGCGTCGAGGACGGCGGCCAGGTCGTCGGCGTGGCTCTCGATGCTGATGCCCTCGGCGAGCCCGGAGCGCCCGGCCCCGGCCGAGTCGACGCGGATCACGCGGTGGTCCGCGGCCAGGGCGTCGGCCTGGACCTGGAAGAAGTTCGAGGTGCCGCCGAGGCCGTGGACGAACAGGACCGCGGGGCCCTCCCCGTCGACCTCGACCGCCAGTTCCGTGCCGTGGACGTTCATGCGTCTCCTCGTCGGGCGATGCGGTTGCGCTGGGCGCCGAGGCCGGTGATCGCGACCTCGACGACGTCGCCGGCCACCAGGAACCGCGGCGGGTCGAAGCCGATCCCGACGCCGGCGGGGGTGCCGGTGGCGATGACGTCGCCGGGCTGCAGCGTGATGCCGGCCGAGATCACGGCGATCAGCTCGGGGATGTCGAAGATCAGGTCCTTGACGGGGGCCGACTGCCGCGGCTCGCCGTTGACGCGGCTCTCCACCACCAGCGCGGTGACGTCGACGACCTCGTCGGCGGTGACGGCGTAGGGCCCCATCGGGCAGTGCGTGTCGAGCGACTTGCCGATCAGCCACTGCTTGTGGCTGCGCTGCAGGTCCCGGGCCGTGACGTCGTTGACGATCGTGTAGCCCCACACGTGGCGGTGGGCGTCCTCGCGTGCGATGCCGCGCCCGCCGACACCGATGATCACCCCGAGCTCGGCCTCGTAGTCGAGCTCGGAAGTGACGCCGGGGTGCGGGTCGACGTCGTCGAACGGGCCGGTGACCGCGGTCGTGGCCTTGGAGAACACCACCGGGTGCTCGGGCATGTCCTCGGAGCGGTCCGGGCTGTCGTAGCCGGACCGGCCGAACTCCACGACGTGGTCGCGGTAGTTCTTGCCGACGCAGAACACGTTGCGCCGCGGCACCGGGATGGGCGCCCGCAGCACGACCGCGCCGAGCGGGTGCCCGGGCGCGCCGGCCTCCCCGCGGGCCGCGCGGCCCACGGCGTCGGCGTACCCGGCCCACCCCTCGACGAGGTCGAGCACGCCCGTGCCGGCCGGCAGGACGGCGGACAGGTCGCGCACCACCTCCCGCTCGGCGTCGACCACCCCGGGTCGGTCGCCGTCCCCGGTCGAGAACGTCACCAGCTTCATGGGCTGAACCAATCTGAACCATTTGACACCAATGCGGACCGCGAGACCGTACGCCGCTGCTCTCGTCCTTGTCGAGAGGCGCTGGGACGCAGATTTATTGGTGTCGATTGGTCCGACGGGTTACGGTGTCGGCGTGCTGACCGTCGAGCAGTCCCTGCGCGCCCTCGTCCACGACGGGGCGGCGGACGGGTCGCTGGGCCCGGGGGCGAAGCTGCCCACCGAGCGCGCGCTCGTCGAGCGCCTCGCCGCGCCCCGCAGCGCGATCCGCCGCGCGCTCGACGCGCTGGAGGAGGAGGGGCTGGTGGTGCGCCACGTCGGGCGCGGCACGTTCCTCACCGAGGCGGCCCACGCGCCGGCCGGCGACGCCCCCGCCGACACCAGCCCGGCCGAGATCATGCAGGTCCGGCTCGTCATCGAGCCGCCGGTGGCGGCCCTGGCGGCGCGCGTCGCCACCTCCGCCGACCTCGACCGCGTCGGCGCGTGCCTGGAGCGCGGCGGCGCCAGCGACGACTTCGAGGGGTTCGAGTCCTGGGACGCCCGCCTGCACCGGGCCATCGCCGAGGCCGCGCACAACGGCCTGCTGATGAGCATGTTCGACGTCATGAACACCGCCCGCGCACTCCCCGTGTGGGGCACGCTCAAGCGCCGCACCTCCACGCCCGAGCGCCGCCGCTGCTACCACGCCGAGCACACGACGATCGTCGAGGCGCTGCGCGACCGCGACGCCGACGCGGCCCACGCCGCGATGCGCCGGCACCTGGAGAACGTCGCCGACAACCTGCTGGGGCGGCACTGACAGCCCGGCGGGCCGTCAGGGGACGGGCGACCACCGCGCCAGCACGATGGTGGCGTCGTCCTGCAGCACCCCGTCCTGGTGGCGCAGCACGGCCCGGACCAGCCGCCGGACCGTCTCCGGGGGCGGGGCGTCGGCGGCGGCCTCGCGCTGCAGGAATTCGACGAGCCGCTCCTCGCCGAAGAACGCGCCCGTGGCGTCGCGCGCCTCGGTGATGCCGTCGGTGTGCAGGACCAGCCAGTCGCCGGGCTGCAGCACCTCCTCGCCGACCGTCAGCTCCTCGGTGCGGGCGGCGGCGGGCGCGGACGCCGCGGCGGCGGCGATCCCGAACAGCGGACGGCGGCCGCCCTCGAGCGACCGCACGACCCGGCCGTCGCGCATCAGCATCGGCGGTGGGTGCCCGGCGGTGACGTAGCGCATCCGTCCGGACGCCAGGTCGACCTCGGCGAGCACCCCGGTGACGAGCCGCGTGGTGCGGCCGAACAGGTCGCCGACCGTCTCGTCGATGGCGGCGGCCTGGTGGTAGAGGCCCTCGCCGCCGCGGCGTGCGGCGCGGTAGGCCGACAGCGCCGCCGCGGCGACGAGCCCGGAGAACAGCGAGTGGCCGGTGGCGTCGAACACCGCGAGGTGGGCCGTCGTCCCGCTCAGCGCGTAGTCGAAGGCGTCGCCGCCGACCTCGTAGGCGGGTTCGAGCAGCCCGGCCAGCACGAACGCGTCCGTGCCCGCGGTGAGCGGCGGCAGCAGCTCCCACACCAGCTCGGCGGCGGCCGTGCGCCGCGTGCTGCGGCGCAGGACGTCCAGCCCGTCGCCGTAGCGGGTCGTGGCGGTGATGAGGTGGCCCAGCAGCGCGCTGAGCCAGCGGCACTGGTCACGCAGGTGGGGGTCGTCGAGATCGGCCGGGTCGTCCACCGCGACCTCGACGACGCCGAGGCGCTCCACCCCGTCGAGCAGGGGGAACCACATCCGCGGCGCCCCCGACGACCCCGAGGTCAGCACCTGCACGCGGGAGAAGGCGCGCCCCGCGGCGCTGGAGTCGATCCCGAGCGGCTCCCGGCCGCCCGCCGCGGGGACCAGTGCCTCCTGGTCGTAGTCGACGAGGAACACCGACACCTCCACGCCCAGGGCCCGCCCGGCGGCCTCCGCGACGGCCGGCAGCCGCTCGGGCGGCGCCCGGTGGCTGCCCTCCAGCGCCTCGACCAGCGCGGCGAGGGGTCCCGAACGGGGCGGCGGTTCCCGCACGGCGAGCCGGTAGGGCACCCGCCGCCCGGAGATCTCGTCGAGCCGCTCGTTGACGGCGTGGGCGAGCAGGTCGGTCTCCGCGGCGGGCAGGGGCGTTCCCCCGTCGAGGTGCTCCCGCACCTCGACCGGCCCCTCGAGGCCGCCGAGCGCGAAGTAGCGGCGCCACAGCTGCTCGGCGGTGAGGTCCGCGCGGGAGAGCCCGACGGCGAGCAGCCGCCGCTGCTCCTCGGCGCCCGGGCGCGGCCTGCGGTCGTCGCCGGTCACGACGGCCCCGGCGGGCGGCGGCGCCGCGTCCCCGGGCGCACCAGGTCGACGGCGACGTCGTGCAGCGTCCGGCCCTCGTGGCGGCCCGCGGCGATCAGGACGGCGAGGGCGCGGTCGCCGTCGACGTCGCGGCGCTCCATCACCACGCCCCGGGCGGTGTTGATCACGTCGCGGCTGCGCAGGGCGGAGCGCAGGTCGTCGCTGAGCCGGCCCGCCGCCTGCGCCGACCCGGCGTGCGCCAGCACGATCGCCGCCTGCGCGCCCAGCAGCGCCAGCACCCGGGCGGAGCGCTCCCCGAAGGCGCCGCCCACCGTCGAGTAGACCTTGAGCGCGCCCAGCGCGCGGTCGCCCGCGACCAGGGGCGCGCTCATCGCCGAGCGCAGGCCGAGCGCCGCCGCCTCCCGCGTCCACCGCGGCCACCGGCGGTCCGCGCCGAGGTCGTCGACGCGGACGAGGAGCCGGTCGGCGCACGCCGTGAGGCAGGGGCCCTCACCGAGGGAGTACTGCAGGCCGTCGGCGCGCAGGACCACCTCGGCGGAGGCCCCGCGGCTGGTCGGTGCGCCGTCGTCGTCGACCAGGGTCAACCCGGCTCCCGCGCACCCCGGGACGGTCTCGGCCGCCACCGAGGTGAGGAGTCCGATGGCGGTGCCGACCGTCTCCGGCGGGAGCAGCAGGCCCGAGGTGCGGGCGTGCAGCGACGAGAGCTCGTCGGCGGGCGGCAGGTGGTGCGGCACACGGGCGGATACCCCCTGCGCCGCGGTCGACGCCGGGGGGACATCGGCGGTTGCGCCCCCCGACCGCCGGGTACCGGAAGGGCCATCGGGCCGGTGCGACGGAGCGGGCCAGCACGGAGGACGGGAGCGCGAGTGTTCGTCGAGGGGTCGGCCGGGACGTCGCCGTGCGGCTGGTAGCGCACACCGGTCCCGGTGGGGTGCGGGTGGAGCTGCGCGGCAGGGTCGCCGCGGACGGGGACGGGGAGCTCAGCAGCGTCCTGGGCGTCCTCCTGCAGGAGCACGGGTGCGTCGTGGCCGACCTCGGCCGCCTCGGGAGCACCGACCCCGACACCGTCACCGGCCTCGTCCTGGTGCTGGTCGACGCCGTGGACGCGGCCGGCGGGTGGCCGGCGGCGCGGCTGGTCGTGAGCTGCCCGGACCCGGACCTGCGCGCGACGCTGGCCGGGCTGCCCGCGCTGACCGGTGTCGTCCTGGCGACGTCGGCCGAGCAGGCCCGCAGGCGGTGCGGGGAGCGCCCGGTCCGGCTCTCGGCGCAGTGGACGGTCGACGACGAGCCGTCGTCGCTGGCCCGGGCCCGCCAGGTCGTGGCCCGCTGCGCCCGGGCGTGGTCGGCGGGGGGCCGCCGCTGGGACGTCGACGACGTCGTGATGGTGGCCAACGAGCTCGTCACCAACGCCCTGGAGCACGCCCGGTCGAGCGCGCTGCTGCGGATGACGCTCGACGGCGACGTGCTGGAGGTGGCGGTGCGCGACTCCTCGCCCCGGCCGCCGAGCCTGCGGCCGCACGACGTCCGCGCGGCGCGGGGCCGCGGGCTGCAGGTGGTGCAGGCGCTGTCGGACCGCTGGGGGTGGACGCCCCACGACGACGGCAAGGTGGTGTGGGCCCGCCCGAGCGGCGCGGTGCCGGTCTAGCCGCCCGCC
This sequence comes from Pseudonocardia broussonetiae, assembly GCF_013155125.1. Classification (NCBI taxonomy): domain Bacteria; kingdom Bacillati; phylum Actinomycetota; class Actinomycetes; order Pseudonocardiales; family Pseudonocardiaceae; genus Pseudonocardia; species Pseudonocardia broussonetiae. The sequence goes on from NZ_CP053564.1 coordinate 3,721,348, forward strand.
ACCGCCAGGGGGCGTGCCGCGAGCACCGCGTCGAGGGCGCCGCCCAGGCTGGTCACGGGCACGACCCCGGCCGGCAGGCGCGTTCCGCTCCAGCCCGGCCCGGCGGCGAGGACCGTCCCGGCCAGCGGGAGCAGCTCCCGCAGCACCCCCGGACGTCCGGTGCGCGGGGTCTGCGACCACAGCACGGCGACGTCGGTGGGCCGGGCCTGCGCGGCGGCCACGACGGCGGCGGTGGGCAGCGACGCGCCGAACGCCGTCGCGGCGACGCCCCGCTCGGCCAGGGCGGCGTGCAGGGCGTCGAGGCCGAGCTGGTGGCGCTCGCCGTCGGTGCAGCCCAGCAGGACCCGGGGTGACGGGGCGTCGCGCGAGCCGTACCGGGCGCTGTGCCGGTGCAGCGCCGTCGTCAGGCACCACGACAGCAGGTGCTCGACGCCGATGCAGGCCTCGTCGGCCCCGGCGCGCCGGCCCACGCTCCGCAGGGCGGGGACGCACGAGCGCTCCCACACCGGGGTGACCCCGTCGGCGGCCAGCGCGGAGGTGAGGGCGCCGAGCACGGCGTCGGCGTCGAGGCGCAGGGCGCCCCGCACGAGCGCCTGCGTGATCGGCCGCCGCGGCGGGGCGGCCTCCTGCGCCGGTGCGGGCGCCGGCCGCTCCGCCGTCGCCCGGGCGATCCCGGCCGCGACCGCGACCGGCACGCCCTCGCCGACGAGGCGGCGCACCGCCTGCAGCACGGCGAGGTCGTGCTCGGTGTAGCGGCGGTGCGCGCCCTCGCGGTGGCCGGTGGCGGTGAGCCCGTGGCGCCGGCTCCAGCTCCGCAGCGTCGACGGCGCGACGCCGATCCGCCGCGCCACGGCCCCCGCGGTCCAGACCGGCTCCGGACCGGGGTGCTGTGCCGTCACGACCCGCCGTCCTCCCCGCGGGGCGGGAGCAGCGTGCGCAGCACGTCGTCGGCGTCGGACGCGGGATCGAGGAGGTCGAGCGCCCCGGCCGCGGAGAACGCCCGCACGACGGCGTCGCTGCGGCGCCCGACCAGCCGCAGCGCCACGTCCCGCGACCCGGCCCGCGTGACGCCCTCGACCACCGCGTCGACCCCGCGCGCGGCGGGGAACGTGACCTCCGCGAGGTCGACGACGACGACCTCGGTGGCCGCGTCGAGCAGCGTCTGCAGGCAGTGGGTGAACTGCGGCTCGGTGTCCCGGTCGATCTCGCCGCGGACCCGCACGACCGCGAGTCCCGACGCCGGCCGGGTGGCCGTGACCGCCAGACCGGCGGCGGTCCCGTCGTGGTGGTGCATCTCGTCCCTCTCGCGTTCCGGCGATCGGGACCAGGGTAACGACCCTGCCTGCGGACCGCTGGCGCTGCACCGCTCCCGCAACGGACCGGACCGGACCGGACCGCCGGGACCGTCAGCGGGGAGGGGCGGCGACCCCGAGGGGAGGTCCGACGATGTCCGTGCCGAAGCGGGCGGAGGCCGCCGCGAGGCGCGGCACGTCCGGGACCGACGGCGGGGGGAGCCCCGGGCCGTCCGCCCGGGAGCCGACCGCCGCCACGAACTCCTCGAACCCGCCCGGGCTGGTGATCTGCAGGGCGCGCACCGGCTCGGCCGAGCTGACGACGAACGCGTGCGGCACCGCCCGGGGCAGGAACACGAACCCGCCGGGGGCGACGTCGAAGGCGTCGTCGCCGCACTCCACGTGCAGGGCCCCGGTGAGCACGAGGAACGCCTCGTCCTCCGCCCCGTGCACGTGCCGCGGTGGTCCGAAGCCCTGCGGTGCCGCGAACTCGAGCAGGGTGTACGCCCCGCCCGTGCTCGTGCGGTCGGCCTTCACCGTCATCCGCGTGTCGAGGAACCACCAGGCGTCGCCGGCGCCGTCGGGCAGGTGGAAGGACATGGCCGCCTCCTATTAGACTGCGGGTCTAATCAGACTGCCAGTATAGTAAGGAGGTGACGCAGGTCAAGAGGATGGCGAGGGGCGGCGCGCGGCAGGCGATCCTCGACGCCGCGGGGCGGCTCTACGCCGAGCAGGGCTTCCTGGCGACGTCGATCGAGCAGATCGCGGCGGCCGCCGGGGTGGCCCGGCCCACGGTGTTCACCGCGACGGGGGGCAAGGCGGCGATCCTCAAGGAGGTCGTCGACATCGCCCTGAGCGGCGACGACGACCCCGTGCCGGTGCGCGAGCGCCCGTGGTTCGTCGAGATGATGGACGAACCCGACCCGCACCGGATGCTCGCCCTGCACGCCCGCAACATCACGACGATGGGCCGGCGCGTCGCCGCGGTCTACAGCGCCGTCGAGGCGGCGTCGACCGCCGACCCCGACGTGGGCGCGCTCTGGGAGTCGCTGCAGGCCCAGCGCCTGGCGGGCTCGCGGATGGTCGCCGAGCGCTTGGCCGGGAAGACCGCGCTGCGCGAGGGCTACGACGCCGACGCCGTGGCCGACGTGCTGTGGTCGGTCGGCTCGCCGATGGTCTACCGGAAGACCGTGACCGAGCGGGGCTGGTCGCCCGAGCGCTACGAGCGCTGGATGGCCGACCTGCTGCGCCGGCTGTTCCTGCCCGACCCCGCGTGACGCCGTGTGACGCCCTGTGACGCCGCCGGCCCCGCGACCGCGCGGGTGACCGCGGCTTGCCCGGCCCGCCGGGGTGCGCCACCCTGTGCGCGTGAGTGAGAAGACCGTCGCCCTGACCCTGGACGAGGCCGGACTGGCCACCGACCTGCCCCGGCCGCAGCATCCGCGCGACGAGGTGCAGCAGGTGCCCTACCGCCCGGTGCAGTTCCGCGACGACGACCTGCCCACGGCCCTGGAGCGCTCGGCGGCCTGGCTGCGGGCGGCGCAGGAGTGGCTGGGGGAGCCGCTCGACGTCATCGCCGTGCACCTCGACTACGACGACCGCGCCGGGTCCCCGTACTACGAGGTCAAGCTGCTCTGCAACGAGGAGGACCTCGCCGGCGCACCGCTCGCCGTCCAGCGGGCGGAGCTCGACGCGCAGCGCTGAGCCGGGCTCAGCGCAGCCGGCGCCACAGCGCCCGCACGCCGCCCACGGTCCCGGTCGCGACCAGCAGCGGGATCGGCAGGCAGCACCCGCACCCGCCCACCGACACGTCGGCCCCGCCCCGGGTCCGGCGCGAGTAGTACGGGACGGGGCCCCACAGCCCGAAGCGGCCGCGGGGCGAGCCGGGGCCGAGCCCACCTCGGCGGTCGAGGGGGAACCGGCGCGTCCTGCGGAACAGACCCATGCCCGCACCGGTACCCGTCGCCGGGCCCGTCAACCGCGGTTCCCGCCGCCCCCGGCGGGTACCGACCGGGCATGAACCCGTGGAGGACGGCCGTCGAGACGGCGTTCCGGGGCGTGGCGCGGTGGCGCCACGGCCGGGCCGTGCACACCCCGGGCGTGGAGCTCGACGCCGAGATCGACCTCGACCCGGACAGCCTGCTCGGGCACGCCCTCGGCGCGTCCGGGCCGCGCCCCGCGCTGGTGCGGGTGTCGCGGTCGGTCGGGCTGCCCGGCGGATGGCCCGACCTGCTCGGGATCGCCCTGCGCGTCCCGGCCGGGCACGGGCCGTTCGACCTGCTGCTCGCGGCGGTCGCCGGGCGCGGGTGGGCGCACCCGGTGCTGGTCCCGGTCCGCTCCTGGTGGGGACGGCCGTGGAGCACGGTCCTGCCCTACACCGCGGGCGGGCGCCTCGTCTGGCCCGGGCTGGAGACGCCGGACGGCCCGGCGGGCGAGGGCGCGGACGTCGCGCGGGTCGCCGAGGCCGTCGGGCGCGGGCCCGTCGTGTGCGCGGTGACCGAGCTCGTCGTGGGCGGCGCGCGCCGCCGCGTCGGGACACTGCGGCTCGACGCCGTCCGCACCGACCCGGCACCGGTGGCGTTCGACCCGATCCTGCACACCGCGCCCGGCCTGCGACAGGTCCGGCTGCTGTCCGGGCTGCGGGAGTGGGCCTACACCGGGTCCCGCGAGGGCCGGGGGGCCCCGCCGGCCGACGGACCGAGCCGCCAGGAGCGCAGCCAGACGGTGTACGGCGAGCGCAGCAAGTCGGCCAGCACGGAGTCGGGCAGCACGGCGTCGGTGTCGGTGACGACGTAGCCCTGCTCGCCGCGCGTCGACAGGGACTGGCCGGTCACGTTGACGCCCGCCTCGGCCAGCGACCTGTTGATCTCGGCCAGCACACCCGGGACGCTCGTGTGCAGGTAGCCCATCCGGAACGAGCCGGCGGGCTGCGGGGCGGCCACCTGCGGCATGTTCACCGACAGCTCGGTGGCGCCCGCGGCGACGAAGCCGAGCAGCTTGCCCGACACGAAGTACCCGATCTCCTCCTGCGCCTCCTGCGTCGAGCCGCCGACGTGCGGGGTGAGGATGACGTTGTCCAGGCCGCGCAGCGGTGACTCGAAGGGGTCGCCCTGGGCCTTGGGCTCGGACGGGAAGACGTCGATCGCGGCGCCGGCGAGGTGCCCGGACAGGATGTTGTCGCGCAGCGCGTTGTCGTCGACGACCATGCCGCGCGAGGCGTTGATGAAGATCGCGCCCGGCTTCATCTGCGCGAACTGCTCGGCGCCGAACAGCCCGGCGTTGCCGAGCCTGCCGTCGACGTGCAGGCTCACGACGTCGGAGGCGGCCAGCAGCTCGCCGAGCGTGCCGACGCGGCGCGCGTTGCCGTGGGCGAGCCGGTCGGCCGTGTCGAAGAAGATCACCCGCAGGCCGACGGACTCCGCGACGTTGGACAGCTGCGTGCCGATGTTGCCGTAGCCGACGATGCCCAGCGTGCGGCCGCGGACCTCGTGGCTGCCGCGCGCCGACTTGTCCCAGACGCCCTCGTGCATCCGCTGGGTCTTCTCGGGCAGCCGCCGCGCGAGCGCGATGATCTCGCCCAGCACCAGCTCGACGACGCTGCGCGTGTTGGAGAACGGCGCGTTGAAGACCGCGACCCCGCGCTCGGTGGCGCCCGCGAGGTCGACCTGGTTGGTGCCGATGCAGAAGCACCCGATCGCCAGCAGGTCCTTGCCCGCGTCGAGCACGCGCGCGGTGACCTTGGTGTTGGACCGGATCCCGAGCACCGACACCCCCGGGAGCACGTCGACGAGCTCGTCCTCGCTCAGCGAGCCCGCGCGCGTCTCGACCTCGTGGCCCGCGCGCCGGAACGCCTCGGCCGCGTCGGGGTGGATGCCTTCCAGGAGCAGTGCCTTCACACCGACGAACCTAGCGTCTCAGGACTGCAGCCCCTGGTCGCGGGGCAGCGGACCGGCGTCGGAGACCCGTCCGGGGTGCTGCGCCGCGTGCCGCTGGCCGGGTCCCGGGCCGGACCGGGCGGCCAGCGCATCGGCGACGATCCCGGTGGCCGCGGCGAACACCGCCTTGTGCAGCAGGTCCACGGCCAGCTCGGGCCGCGGCCAGGTCTGCGGCGGCGCGCCGACGCCGGTGGCGTTCTCCAGGACCTGGTCGTTGGTGAGCCGCACCACGGCGAACATCGCCGACGCCACCGGCCCGCGCAGCCCGGCGTGGGCCATGACGCTGCGCAGCACGCCGATCAGCGCGCCCTGCCCGATGTGCATCGTCCAGTTCGCCGCGCCCGAGCGGTTCGCGGGCCGCTCGGGGAGCCCGGTCAGCCGCTGCAGCACCCGGGCCGGCACCAGGGAGTCCGGGCGGTGGGTGAACCGCTGCTCCACCTTCTCACCCAGCGTCATCACCACGGCCCCGGCGGCGCCGGCGACCAGACCCTGCCAGATCGCGCTCCTCGTCATGGCCCTGCGGCTACCCGCTGACGTGCGCCCGAAGCCCGCGCCCCGGCGATCCCCGGCGCCCGTTCGGCGCGCGCGCTGCCGGGTAGCCCGGCGGCGTGGACGCACCCGGAGGGCCCGTGCAGCGCGGTCGGTCGATGCTCGTGGCGGCCGCGATCGGCGTCGGGCTGATGGCCGCGGTCGACGAGATCGTGTTCCACCAGATCCTGGCCTGGCACCACTTCTACGACCGGGCGACGCCCGCGATCGGGCTGCTGTCCGACGGACTGCTGCACACCGCGGAGATCGTCGTCCTCGTCGCCGCGGGGTTCGGGTTCGCCGACCTGCGCCGCCGCGGTGCGCTGGCCCCGGTGTCGGCGTGGGCCGGACTGTTCCTGGGGGCCGGGGGCTTCCAGCTCTTCGACGCCGTCGTCGACCACAAACTGCTGCGCGTGCACCAGGTCCGCTACGTCGAGGACCTGCTGCCCTACGACCTCGCCTGGAGCGGCTCGGGGGTGCTCCTGCTGCTGGTCGGTGCCGTCCTCGCGCGGCGCGGGCGGCGCGAGGGCGCTCCGGTGCGGGGGAGCGGCCGGTGACGCACGCCGGCCACGCCGGCACCGCCGTCCCGGTGGTGGGCTGGCTGGTCACGGTGCTGCTCGTGCTGGTGCCGGCGGCCGCGTACGCGGCTCTGGTCCGGGCCCGCGGGCGGCCGTGGCCGCCGCTGCGGACGGCGAGCACGGTCGCCGGGCTGGTGCTGGCGGCGCTGGCCGTGTCGCCCCTGCTGGGGCCGCACGACCCCCGCGGGCACATGGTCCAGCACCTGCTCCTGGGGATGGTCGCGCCCGTCGCGCTGGTGCTCGGGGCGCCGGGCACGCTCCTGCTGGGCGCGCTGCCGGTCGCCCGCCGGGGCGTCGCGCGGGCGGTGCTGCGCAGCCGGGTGCTGCACGTGCTCACGCACCCGGTGACCGCCGCGGTCCTGTCCGTCGGCGGGCTCCACGTCCTGTACCTGACGCCGCTGCACGCCCTCGCGGCCGCCGACGGCACCGTCCGCGCGCTCGTCGACGTGCACGTCCTGCTGTCCGGGGTGCTGTTCGCGTGGGCGGTCGCGGGCCCGGACCCGGCGCCGCGCCGACCGTCGGTGACGACCCGTGCGGTCGTGCTCGTGCTCGCGGGCGGGGCCCACGCGCACCTGGCCAAGCTGCTCCACGCCCACGACCTGCACGGCCTGCGCGACGCCGCGCCGCTCATGTACTACGGCGGCGACCTGGCCGAGCTCCTGCTCGCCGTCGCCCTGTTCGCGTCCTGGTACCGCGCCCGCCCGTCGCCCGTTTCGGGGCCCCGTCGCCGGGCACACCCGGCGAGTCCGCATCCCGATCGCCCCAGGAGAAGCCGTGTTCTTCCACCGCCAGGAACTGCAGTACAAGTCGACGCCGGACAAGCCTGACGCCGTCTACGCCCGCAAGCTCCAGGAGGTGCTGGGCGGGCAGTACGGCGAGATCAGCGTGGCCATGCAGTACATGTTCCAGGGCTGGAACATGCACACGCCCGGCAAGTACCGCGACCTCGTCTTCGGCATCGCGTCCGAGGAGATCGGCCACGTCGAGATGCTGGCGACGATGATCGCCCAGCTGCTGGAGAAGGCCCCGCTGGGCATCACCTCCGACGCCGTGCAGGACGACCCGACCGTGGCGGCGGTCGTCGGCGGCATGGACGTGCAGCACGCCATCGTCGCCGGTGCGGGCGCCCGCGCGGTCGACAGCAACGGCAACCCGTGGCAGGGCAGCTACATCACCGCGAGCGGCAACCTGCTCGCCGACTTCCAGGCCAACGCGAACGCCGAGATGCAGGGCCGCCTCCAGGTCGCCCGGCTCTACCACATGACCGACGACCACGGCGTCCGCGACCTGCTGTCGTTCCTGCTCGCGCGCGACACCATGCACCAGAACATGTGGCTGGCCGCGGCCGCCGAGCTGCAGGAGGAGGGCGCCGAGCTGCTGCCGGTGCCGAGCAACTTCCCGCAGAGCATGGAGAACACCGACGTCAACTACCAGTACCTGAACTTCAGCGACGGCACGCAGGCGTCGGAGGGCCGCTGGGCCAAGGGCCCGTCGGTCGACGGCAAGGGCGAGTTCACCTACCACGAGGGGCCGACGACGACCGCCCCCATGCCGCCCCCCACGCGTCCCGACGCGCGCATGTACGGCACGACCGACCTCCCCAACGCGATGGAGAAGGTCGCGGGCCGCGCGCAGGACATGCTCAACCGCGAGTGACGGCGTCCCGGCTCCGGACCCGCGGGTCCGGAGCCGGACCGGTCGTCAGGAGGCCGCGCGGTGCGCGACCGCCGCGGACCGGTGGTCCCGCACGTGGGGCCGGAGCAGGTCGGCCAGCCCGTGCGGGTCCTCGACGCCGAGCACGGCGACGGGGTGGCGCAGCCGCCGCCACGGCCCGGAACCGGCGACCGGGCGGTGGAAGCGCAGCCGCACCCGCTCGCACCAGCTCGCCCCGAGGCAGAGGCTCCGGTCGCGCAGACCGGCCCGGACGCCGAGCAGCCGTCCGGTGGCCGCCGGCCGCACCAGCTCGACCGACGCCAGGTTGGGCAGCGGCGTGCACCACCCCCAGCGACCCAGCCGCAGGTCGACCAGGCCGTCGCCCACCAGCACCGCCGCGGACACCGGGTCGACCGACAACCGGGCCAGCCGCCGCGCCGCGGGGACGTCGAACCGCAGGTCGAACCGTTCGGGAGCGATCGGCCGGTGATCGGCTCGCAGCGGTGGCAGCACGTCGTCCTCCTCCGGCCGGGCGTCCCGGCCCGAGCCCGGAGGTACCCGTCCCCGTCCGCCCCACACGATCGGAAGCGCCATGACCGCACCCGACGATCCCCGCCCCGACGGCCCCAGCCCCGACGACCCCAGCCCCGACGGCCCCCGCTCGATCGCGACGCAGAGCGTCGACGAGATGGGCGGGCCGACCAGCATCCTGGCCCGCCAGCGCGCCGACCACGCCCGGCTCGACCGACTGATGGACCGCGCCCGCGCCACCGAGGCGGCCGGGGGCCGGGCCCACGCGGTGGCGCTGCGGGCCGTCGCCCGCCTGGTCTTCACGCACGCCTTCGCCGAGGAGGCGGTGCTGTTCCCCGCGGCGCGGCGCGTGCTGCCCGAGGGCGACGACCTCACCCTCGACATCGAGCGCGACCACCAGCGCGTCGACGAGCTGGTGACGCGGCTGGACCGCTCCGGCTCCGCCGACCCCGGGCACGCCGCCCTGCTGCGCGAGACCTTCGCCGTGCTCGACGAGGACGTGCGGACCGAGGAGGACGTGCTGCTGCCGCGGCTGCAGGAGGCCCTCGGGCACGCGGAGCTGCGGCGCCTGGGCTGGGAGTGGGAGCTGGTGCGCCGCATCTCGCCGACGCGCGCGCACCCGGTCGTGTCGCGCCGCCCGCCCGGTCAGCCGCTGTCGGCGCTGCCGCTCACCGTGCTCGACCGCGGCCGGGACCTGCTCCAGCGGGTCGACGAGCTCACCGGCGGCCGGGCCGCGCCCGTCGTCGCCGTCGTGGACCGGGCGCTGGCCGCCACCGCGGGGGCCGTGGAGCGGCTGCCCCCGGTGCGCAGGGGTGAGCGGCCGGAGACGTCGCGCTGACGCGCTCCCTCAGGTGCCGCAGTAGGTGACGTAGGGCGTGGCGTCCTCCGGCGGCTCGGCGAGGTCGGCCAGGTCGGGACGGTCGTCGAAGGGGTGCGTGACGGCGTCGAGCAGCCGGTGCAGGGGGCCCGTGTCGCCCGCGGTGGCCGCGTCGAGGGCCTGCTCGACGCGGTGGTTGCGCGGGATGTTCACCGGGTTGACGGCGTCCATCGCGGCGGCGACGGCCGCGCGGTCGGCGGGCAGGAGGGCGTCGCGGCGGGCGGCCCAGGCCTCGAAGGGGGCGCGGTCGGTGAACAGGTCGCGCGCCGAGCCGGCGGACAGGGCGCGGAAGAAGCCCGTGTGGTCGACGCGCTGGGCGTGCAGGAGCTCGAGCAGGTCGGCGGCGAGCGCGGGATCGGGGGCGTCGAGCCCGAGCTTGGCGGCCATCCCGCGGTCGTGGGCGGCCTGGTAGCGCGGGGCGAACCCCTGCAGCACCTCGGTCGCGGCCTCGACGGCGGCGTCGGTGTCGTCGTGCAGCAGCGGCAGGAGCGCCTCGGCGAACCGGGCGAGGTTCCACAGCACCATCGAGGGCTGGTTGCCGTAGGCGTAGCGGCCCCTGTGGTCGATGGAGCTGAAGACGGCGGCGGGGTCGTGGACGTCGAGGAAGGCGCAGGGGCCGTAGTCGATGGTCTCGCCGGAGATCGTGGTGTTGTCGGTGTTCATCACGCCGTGCACGAACCCGACGAGCATCCACCGGGCCACCAGGTCGGCCTGGGCGTCGGCGACGCCGCGGAGCAGGCCGAGGTACCGGTCCGGGGCGCCCGCGAGATCGGGGTGGTGGCGCTCGATAGCGTGGTCGGCGAGGTCGCGCAGCAGCGCGGCGTCGCCCGTGGCGGCGGCGTAGGAGAACGTGCCGACCCGCAGGTGGCTCGCCGCGACCCGGCACAGCACGGCCCCGGGCAGCAGCCGCTCGCGCGGGACCTGCTCGCCCGTGGCCACGACCGACAGCGCCCGCGTCGTCGGGATCCCGAGCGCGTGCATCGCCTCGCCCAGCACGTACTCGCGCAGCATCGGGCCGAGCACCGCCTTGCCGTCGCCGTTGCGGGCGTAGGGGGTGCGGCCGGAGCCCTTGAGGTGCAGGTCGCGGCGGCGCCCGGCGACGTCGCGGACCTCGCCGAGCAGCAGCGCGCGGCCGTCGCCCAGGCGGGGCTGGTAGTGGCCGAACTGGTGGCCCGCGTAGACCTGCGCGACCGTGCGGACGCCGTCGGGGACCCGGCCGACGAGCAGCCCCGTGCCGGCGGGCGTGCGCAGGGCGGCGGGGTCGACGCCGAGCTCCGCGGCGAGCGGCTCGTTGAGCACCACCAGCCGCGGGTCGGGGAACGCCGCGGCGCTCCACGGCGTCGCGAGGTCGGGGAGGGCGCGGGCGAACGCGTCGTCGAGGTCGAGGAGGGTGGCCGCGGCAGTCACGTCGTCCAGGCTACGGGCCCCGGCCGACAGTGCGCGGCGCTCGCGCGTGGTGCGGGTGTGACGACGGCCGGTCCGGGGTAGACGTCGGCACCATCCCACCGATCCGCACACAGGAGGACACGATGTCCCTGCTCAGGTACGCACTGGTCGCCGCCGCCGGCTACTACGCCGGTCAGCCCGCGGGACGGCGGCAGCTCGACAAGCTCATGGGACAGGCCAAGGAGGCCGCCCAGAGCCCGAAGGCCGCCGAGCTCACCGAGCGCGGCAAGACCCTCGCCGGACAGGGTGCGGCGCGGGCCGTCGGCAAGGTGAAGGGGGCGACGTCGTCCGTGACCTCCCGGTCCTCGTCGTCGGGCACCGCGTCCTCGGGCACCGGCGCCACCGACCCCGGCATCCGCACCGAGGCCGGGTCGGCGACGCCGTCCGGCAACGGGACCCTGGGCACGAGGACCTCGGGGACCGGGGCCGCCGGCACGGGGACCGGGACCGGGGCCGCCGGCTCGGCTGACCCGTTCGACGGCCGCACCGTCGCCGAGGACAGCGCGGCGGTCCGCACCGGCGTGACCCCGCCGCCGCCCGCCACCCGCACCGCCCCGGGCGAGGCGGAGTAGCCGTCCTGTCGGTGGCCGCGTGCATAATCCGGCTCGCCGACCGAGGGGACGACGAACGATGACGGTGCCGCACGCGCTCACCGAGCCGGACGTGGTGGAACTGCGCAGGGAGACGGCCGCGAGCGGGCCGGTCACGGTGTGGTTCACCGAGGCCGCCGTCGGCGTGCCGGTGGGCGGCTCGGCCAAGGTCGTGGCGGTCGGGGAGGCCGGCGAGGGGGAGTTCATCCAGGTCCGGCGCTCCGGCTCCCGCGACACGATGTTCTGCTCGCCCAACGAGCTCACCCGTGTCCGGCCGAGCCGGGCGTCGGCGGGGAAGTGGGGCGGGTCGGGCGGGAGCGCCGCGTCGGCCGGGAGCGCGGGGCGCGGCGCGTCCGCGGGGCGCGGGGAGAAGGCGTCCGCCGCTGCGGTGGCACCCGCGCCCACGCGGTCGGCTCCGGCGCGGTCGGCGGCGTCGCCCGGCTCGCCGTCCCCTTCTCCGTCCCGCACGCCGAGCACGGGTGGGCCGTCGTCGGCCACCTCGTCCGCGCCGTCGTCCGCTGCGTCGCGGCCCGGCTCGGCCGGCGACCAGGCGGGCCGCCCGTCCGGCGGGCCTCCGGCGGGCTCGTCCGGCGAGCTGTCGGCCGGAGCGGCTCCGGCCCGGGCGGCGGCGAAGGCCCGGGCCGCTTCGGCTGCGGCGGACTCGGTTGCGGCTCCGGCCCCGGCTCCCGGCGCCACGGGGGCCGACCCGTCGACGCCACCGGCGTCCGCCGTCCCGGCCCGTCCCGCCCGCGCGCGGCGCGACACCGCGCGCACCTCGGAGCTGAGCGTCACCCTCAGCGCCACCGCCGAGGGGGAGTGGAGCGTCGAGGTGCTGGCCGGGAAGAAGCGCGTGGTGCCGTCCACGGCGGTCCCGGCCACCGCCGTCGCCGCGGCGGCGCGGGCGCTGCCCGTCGCGGTCGCGGAGGCCGTCGAGTCCTCGCTCGAGGGTGCGCGCCGCCGCCAGCGCGAGCGCGTGGAGCAGCTGCGCGCCGAGCTCGACGCGGCGCAGCGCGTCCTCGACGAGTTCGAGGCCTGAGCCTGCAGGTTTGCGGCGGCGGGGGCGGGGATCACCCGTGGTGGGTGGCGACGTCCGCCGCCCGGTACGGGACACGGAGCATCACATGACCGGCACACCGATCCCACGCGCTCACGACGGGGTCCCCGTCGCCGACATCACCGAGCGGCTGATGGCCGAGTTCGGGGCCGTCGTCCCGCTCTCGGAGATCAGCGCGGCGGTGGTGCGAGCGCTGCGCGACCTGGCCGGGGTGCCGGTCGGCGCACTCCCGGAGCTGGTGGAGCGCCTCGCGCGGCAGGTCCTGCGCGAGGCGGGCGGCGAGGGCTGAGGCGGCCGGTCACGCCGCCAGGTGCACGACGAGCGCGGTGAGGAAGCCGACCGCGGTGATGAGGCCGGTCAGCACGTGCGTCCGCTCGAACGCCTCCGGGATCATCGTGTCGGCGACCATCGCGAGCACGGCCCCCGCCGCCACCGCGGTGATCGTCGCGATGACGGCGGGGGAGACACCGTCGAGGGCGAGGTACCCGATCATCGCGGCGAGCCCGCTGAGCACGGCGATGCCGGTCCACACGCCGAAGACGTAGCGGGCGCTGCGTCCGGCCTGCTTCATCCCCGCCGCGCTGGAGAGGCCCTCCGGCACGTTGGAGATGACGACGGCCGCCAGCACGGCCGGGCTGACCGCGCCCCCCGCCAGCAGCCCGACGCCGAGCACCACCGACTCCGGGATGCCGTCCAGCAGTGCGCCGACCGCGATCGCCGCACCGCTGCCCGAGCTCTCCGCCTCCGAGGGCTGCTGCCCGCCGGATCGCTTGCGGTGGCGGGCGCCGCGCCGGTCGAGGGCGGTGTTCGCGGCCACGTAGACGACGGCACCGGCGAGGAAGCCAAGCACGGTCGGCAGTGCGCCGCCCAGCCGGACCGCCTCGTCGACCAGCTCGAACGCGAGCGCCGAGATCAGCACCCCGGCGCCGAACGCCATGATCCCCGCGATGACGGCGCGGGGGACCCGCACCCACCAGGCGATGGCGGCGCCCAGCACCAGCGCGCCGCCGCCGACCAGGCCCCACAGCCCCGCCGCGAGCCAGGTGGGCACGGGCCCCCTCTCGTCCGCTCCTGCCGCCCGTCCTACCGGGTCAGGCGATGGAGCGCACGTTGGACCGGTCGCCGCCCGGCGTCGCGCGGGAGTCCTCGTCGTCGGTGAGGACGGCGCGCAGCAGCAGCCCGCCCTGCAGCTTCACCAGCCGCGAGGCCAGCGTCGTGACGTACCGGAAGCCGGCGCGGGGGTCGAGCACCGTCCGCGGGCTCACGTCCAGCGCGGCCCTGACGACGTTGCGCACCAGGTCGGCCGGGACCGGCTGGGCCAGCAGGACGACGCCGTCCGGGCCGGGCCGGCCCTGGATGCCGGCGACGCCGCGCGGTCCGACCGGGCCCTGCGGACCCTGCTCGCCCTGGAGCCCCTGCGGACCGGTCAGGCCCTTGGCGCCGACCTCCCCGATCGGGCCCTGCAGGCCCTGCGGACCGCGGTCGCCCTGCGGACCGGTCTCGCCGATCACGCCGCGCTGGCCGGGCGCGCCCGGGAGGCCCTGCGGCCCCTGCTCGCCGGCCTCGCCGACCGACCCGCGCGGGCCGCGCTCGCCGACCGGACCCACCGGCCCGACCGGTCCACGCGGACCGGGCTCCCCGGGACGGCCGGTCGAGCCGGGGACGCCGGGCGCGCCCTGCTCGCCGGTCAGCCCCGCCGGGCCCGTGATGCCGCGCGGGCCCTGCTCACCCGCGGGCCCGACGGGTCCCTGCGGTCCGGTCTCGCCCTTCGCGCCGGTCTCGCCGCGCAGGCCGACGGGCCCGGGCAGGCCCTTCTCGCCCTTGTCACCGGGCTCGCCGGTGGCGCCGACGGGTCCCTTGTCGCCCTTGTCGCCGCGCTCGCCCGCGGGGCCGACCGGGCCCTTCTCGCCCTTGTCACCGGGCTCGCCGAGCGGCCCGACCGGGCCCTTGTCGCCCTTGTCGCCGCGCTCACCGATGAGCCCGACCGGGCCCTTGTCGCCCTTGTCACCGCGCTCGCCCGCGGGGCCGACCGGGCCCTTCTCGCCCTTGTCACCGGGCTCGCCGAGCGGCCCGACCGGGCCCTTCTCGCCCTTGTCACCGCGCTCGCCGGCCGGCCCCATCGGACCGCGCGGGCCCTTCTCGCCCTGCTCGCCCGGGGCGCCGACCGTCGCGACGCTCTCCGGAGCGACCTGCTCCGCACCCTGGTTCTTCTTGCCACCGCGCTTGCCGGTGCCGCGGTCGTTCACGTCTGCTGGCTGGGTCATGCCGGATGTGCCTCTCGTGGTCCACTGCTCGATCCCGCCGCCGCGGCCCTGCTGGCCCGGCGGCCCGTGGAGCACTCCTGCGGGCTCCTCGACGCGGGGGCACTGCCTCCCGCCCGTTCCCCCCGATTACCCCCCCGCTCCGGAGGTGACGCCCCGCGCAGGCCCGTTGACCGTGTGACGCCGCGCATGCGCTGGTCGGCGGCACGGCCGGGCGGCGTCCCGGACGAGTGCGTTCCGCGGAACGCACTCGCCGGAGTCGCCTCGGGGCCCGGGATCGCGTTCCGGGGTGGTCGGGACGAGGGGTTGAGCGTTCCGCGGAACGCAGGGGAGGGGCGGCAGGTCCGCCCGTGTGCAGGTCCGTCGGGTCGGCGTGCGCGTTCCGCGGAACGCAGGCGGCGATCGTCCCGCGCGCGTTCCCGTCTGCCGCGCGCGTTCCAGGCTCCCGCGCGCCTCCGGGAGCGCGCGGGAGCATGTTGTGTGCGCGGGAGCATGTTCTGCGCGCGGGAAGCCCGGGGGGCGGGGCTGAGCTGCCTCGACCGCTCGGTGCTGCTCGGCCGACCGCCGCTGCCTCGGCCGACCGCCGCTGCCTCGGCCGACCGCCGCTGCTTCGGCCCGACAGCCGCTGCCTCGACCGCCCGGTGATCAAGCGCAGATGGTCGTGGTTCGTGATCGACTGACGACCATCCGCCCTTGATCGGCGGGGGCCGGGCCGGGCGGACGGGGGCGGCCGCGTCCCGCGGAACGCGAACCGCCGATGCGCACGCCGCACTACTGCGCACCTGTCGGCCACCTGCGCACGTCCCAGCGGGCGCGGGAGGCCGGAAGGTGCGTGGGAGGTCCGTCCCGACCTGCGCAGGTGGTCGGGAGGGCGGCCGGGGCGCGTGCGTCAGGGGCGGAGGGCGGTGTCGAGCAGGCGGGTCAGTTCGCCCACCCTCCCCCCACCGGCTGGAGCGGGTGGGTAGCGCAGCAGGACCTCCACCACCTCCGGCCCCACCCGCCCCGACACCTCCGCGAGGTGTGCGGCCCCGACGGCGGGGTCGTCGCCGGCCGCCAGTTCGAGAGCCCGCGCCGCGAACGCGGCCGCCCCGAGCACGTGCTTGACCTGCGTGGCGTTCGGCAGGGGGTGGAGGTAGGCGGCGCCCGCCGCCGCCATCGCCGACCGGGCCGCCGCGTCGGCGGCCTCCGATGCGCTCTCCTGAGCCGCCCGCATCGCCGCCCACGCCGCGTCGCGCAGGGCCTTCCCGCGCCGGCCACCGCGGGCGAACTCCCACGCCGTGGCGACCGCGGCGGCGGGCCGCGGGTCGTCGGGGCGGTCGGCTTCGAACAGCCCGAGCACCTCCTCCGCGCAGATCGCCGCGAACGCGCTCACCGCGCGGAGGTCGTCGGCGCCCAGGTCCACTGTCAGGTCGCCGGGTCCGCCGCCCGCCGCCGGGCGCGGGAGGCGCGGAGGTTGACCGCGTTGCCGCACACCCGCACGTCGTGCCACACCCCGCTGTTGTTGCGCGAGCGGTCGTAGAACGCGCCGGAGCAGAGGTGGCTGCGGCAGACCTTCAGCCGTCGCCAGGTGTCGGTCTGCTGCGCGCGCTGGACCTCCGCGAGCAGCGCGCCGGTGAGCCATTCGCGCCCGTCGCCGCGCGGCTCGGCCACGAGCACGCCGTCGGGGCCCAGCGTCAGGCGGACGCGCCCGGTGAGCGCCCGGCCCTCCGCGGCGTCGGACTCCTCGCCGTCGCGCGCGCGCAGCAGGACCGTGAGCTGCTCGCGCATCCGGAGCAGGCGCGGCAGGTCGCCCGCGGCGAACGGCTCGACCTCGGGCCGCGGCGCCCCCGTCCGCTCCGCCCACAGGTCCACCGCGCCGTCGAACCACGCGCGGGCCGTGCCGAGGTCGGCGAGCAGGTCGGCCTGGCGGGGACGCCCGGCGGCGCGGGTGTTGAGGAAGTCGTGCACCAGCGCGAGCCCGGTCGGGGCGAGATCGACGTCGTAGCGCGCCGAGGCGGACAGGGACATATCCGTACTGTACTCGACCCTGTCGTCGTCAAGCGGCCACTCGCCGCGCAGGGGCTTGCTGTGACGCAACTCAGCAGCTTACGGTTATGTCTCCCGTGGGCCCTCCCGGCTCCGCACCCACCGATCGGAGCCCGACTCGATGATCATCGACGCCTCGACCCTGGACGCCGCCGCCTCCTACAAGCTGCTCATCGGGAGCGTCCTGCCGCGGGCGATCGGCTGGGTCAGCACCGTGTCGACGACGGGCGTGGCGAACCTCGCCCCGATCTCGTTCTTCACCGTCGTCGGGCGGGTCCCGCCGATGGTGTCGCTGTCGATGCAGCCGCGCTCGACCGGCGAGCTGAAGGACACCTTCGTCAACATCCGTGAGACCGGCGAGTTCTGCACCAACCTCGTGTCGCTGCCGCACGCCCACCAGGCGCACCGCAGTGCGGCCGAGTTCGACTCCGAGATCGACGAGTTCGAGGCCGTCGGCCTGCGCAAGGCGGCGTGCGAGGTCGTCTCGGCGCCGCGCGTCGAGGGGGCGCCCATCTCCTTCGAGTGCACGCTCGACCGGATCATCCCGATGGGCGACCAGGGCGACCACGTCGTGTTCGGCGAGGTCCGCCGCTTCCACATCCGCGACGACCTCTACCTCGACGGCGGCCGCATCGACATCGCCGCCCTGCACCCGGTCGGCCGCCTCGCCGCCGAGTACACGCTGGTCGAGAACGTGTTCACGACCCCGCTCGAGGACGGCCTGGTCGACGGCCGACGCGGCTCGCGGATGCAGCGCCTCGACGACCGCCCCACGGAGTTCTCGCCGATCGACACCGCGGCGTGGTCCGCCTCCGGTGCCGTCCGCGACTGACGCACGCCTGCACCCGCACGCACGCACGCACGCACGCCCGCACGTCCCACACCCGAACCACACCCGAACCACACCCGAACCACACCCGAACCACACCCAGGAGCACCCCATGGTCGACGCCGACCCGCCCCCCTTCCTCGTCCTCGTCCACGGCTTCCTCGACGACGCCGCGATCTGGCAGCCCGTGCTCGACGAGCTCGGCGCCTCCGGGAAGGAGGCGGTGGCCGTCGACCTCGCCGGCATGTCCGGCCGCCCCGACGAGCCCGGCCCCTACACGCTCGACCGCTACGTCGACGACGTCACCGCGGCCGTCGACGCCACCACCGGGCCGCTCGTGCTGGTCGGGCAGAGCATGGGTGCGCAGATCGCCGAGCTCGTGGCGGCGGCGCGGCCCGACCGGGTCGCCGGCCTCGCCCTGCTCGCGCCGGTGCCGCTCGCCGGCACGCACCTGCCCGAGGAGGCCGTGGCCCCCTTCAAAGGACTGGGCGGCAGCGCCGACGCCCAGCGCTGCGCGCGGCAGCAGCTCAGCGCGAGCTTCCCGCCCGCCGAGCTCGACCGCCTGAGCACCGCCGGCGCGCGCATCGCCGTCGACGCCGTCCCGCAGTTCGTCGACGCCTGGAACACCGGCGACCCCGCGGGCACCGGGCCGTCGGCGTTCACCGGCCCCGTCCTCGTGCTGCGCGGCGCCGCCGACCCTTTCTG
Organism: Pseudonocardia broussonetiae; assembly: GCF_013155125.1. Lineage (NCBI taxonomy): Bacteria > Bacillati > Actinomycetota > Actinomycetes > Pseudonocardiales > Pseudonocardiaceae > Pseudonocardia > Pseudonocardia broussonetiae. Next base: position 3,739,652 of record NZ_CP053564.1, read on the forward strand.
CACGGCCGAGGTCGTGGAGGCCGGGGTGCTGTCGCGGTTCCCCGGGGCGCGCACCGCCGCCGTCGAGGACGCCGGGCACTGGGTGCACGCCGAGCAGCCCCGCGCGGTGGGCGAGCACCTGGCCTCCCTGCTCGCGGAGATGGGCGCACCGGCGGGCAACCGCGCCGCCGGCGTCGAGCGCCAGGGCTGGACCACGGCGTTCGAGGAGAAGACGCCCACCGCGTTCGGGCAGGCGTTCGCCCCGACCGTGCAGCTGCAGGCCGGCACCCTGCACCGGCCCGTCGTCGGCCCGGAGGCGGTGCAGCAGGTGATGGCCGCGGCGAGCGGGATCTACGAGTCGCTGACGTTCACCCACCAGGCCGGCGCGGGCGTGCGCACCTACCTCGAGTGGGAGGCCACCGCGTTCGGCGGGACGCGGCTCCAGGGCGTGACCGTGCTGACGAAGGACGACGAGGGCCGGATCGTCGACGTCGCCATCCACCACCGCCCGCTCGCGGCCGCTCTGGCCTTCTCCCGCGAGCTGGGGGAGCGCCTCGCCGGGACGATCGACCGCGACCACTTCCACCAGGGCTGACACCACCCCGGGGCTGACCCCACCCGTGAGTGGATACGAGTGCCGGAGCACTCGTATCCACTCACGGGGTCTCAGCGCCGGACGACCGGCAGCAGCAGCGCCGACGGGTGCCCGGCGTCGTGCAGCACCGTCTGCCTCGCCGGCCGGGTGGTGCGGGCGTCGGCCGGGTTCTCCCCGGTGTTGGGGTTCGGGTCCCAGCGGGGGAAGTCGCTGGAGGTGACCTGCAGGCGCAGCCGGTGCCCCGGGCGCAGGACGTGGGCCAGGTTGCCCAGCTCCACGGTGATCGCGTGGACGCTGCCCGGCTCCAGCAGCGACGGCTCGTCGTAGGAGTCGCGGAAGCGCATGCGGACCAGCCCCTCGGCGAGGTTCTGCACGAAGCCGCCGGGGTGCACGTCGGAGACGACGGCGACGAAGTCGGTGTCGGGCGCGTCGGTCGCGACGAACAGCCGCAGCTCCAGCGGGCCCGCCATCTCGACGCCGGTGGTCGCCTCGGGGCCGGTGTAGACGAGGACGTCGGGCCGGGCCTGGTTCGGTCGCTGGTCGCGGACGCCGCCGCCGACGTAGCGCCCGCCCGCGGTCGGCACCGGGTCCTCGGGGTCGTAGACGTAGCTGTCGGCGGGTTCGGACGCCGCCGCGGGCTCCGCGTCGAGCCGCCCGTCGCCCTCGGCGGTGTTCGCCGCGCCGCCGCTGCGCAGGTGCAGCGCGGTGGTCGTGGCGCCCGCGGGCGGCCAGGTCTCCTCGTCCTGCCAGCGGTCGGCACCGAGCAGGAACAGTCGGACGGGCGGCTGGGGCAGGCCGGGCCGGTCGTCGCGGACGAAGTGGTCGAACCAGGCGCGCTGCATCTCGAGCACGGGATAGGCGGCCTCGGGCCCGAAGTCGATGTCGCCGGTGCCGCCCGACGTCGGCTGGCTGTAGGGGAGCAGGTGCGACCACGGGCCCATGAACAGCGCCTGACCCGCCCGCGCCCGCTCGCTCATCGCCCCGTCCTTCAGGCCGGTGAAGTACTGCGGGGTGTCCCAGTTGGCGATGTCGTACCAGGACCCGACGTGCAGCATCGGCACGTCGATGTTCTGCAGCTGGCGGCGCAGGTCGATCGACCACCAGTACGGGCCGTCGGTGCCGTGGTGGAGGATGTCGGCCAGGAACGGTGCGCCCGCCCCGAACCGCTCCACCCAGTCGCGCAGGGGCCGGTGGCGCAGCGCCTCGTCGGTGAGCGGGGAGAACCGCATCTCCGGGTCGGCGCGGAGCTTCTCCAGCGCCTCCAGGCGGTCGGTGTCGCCGAGCGTGCTGAGCACGTCCTGCGCCATGTTCATGAAGTACGACAGCGTCCACGACAGCTCGAGCGCCCCGTGGTTGTACCAGTAGTTCTCGAACGCCCCGAGGTACGCCGACACCGGCACCGCCGTCACCAGGTGCGGCGGGCGCTGCGCCGCGGCGAGGTACTGCGACAGCGCGCCGTAGGACTGGCCGAACATCCCGACGCGGCCGTTCGACCCGGGCAGCCCCGCCGCCCACTCGACGGCGTCGTACCCGTCGCGCCCCTCGTAGGCGAACGGGTACCAGGCACCCTCGGAGCCGAACCGGCCGCGGGTGTCCTGCACGACCACCAGGTAGCCGTGCGACGCGTGGTAGTGCGCCTCGGTGAACGGCTCGGCGAGGTCGTTGCGCTGCTTGCCGTAGGGGGTGCGGCGCAGCAGGGTCGGCGCCGGGGCGACCCCCACCGGCCGGTACACGTCGGCGTACAGCGTCTTCCCGTCCCGGGTCCGCATCGGCACGTCGACCTCGCGGACCACCTCCCAGGGCCCGCGCAGCGTCTGCAGATCCACGTCGTCGTCCTCCGCCTCGTCCGTCGTCTCGGGTCCCGAGTGTGACACAGGTGAGAACTGAACAGATATGTCTGTTGCGACCGAGGCGTATCACTTATGGTTCTGCCATGACGCAACTGACCCACACCCTCGACGACGACGGGCTGGCGACGCTCACGCTGCACCACCCCCCGCAGAACCGGATCGGCGTCGGCACCTCCGACGAACTGCTCGCGGCGGTCCGCGCGATCGAGGCGAGCGACGTCCGGGCGGTCCTGCTGCGCGCCGAGGGCCCCGACTTCAGCCTCGGCGGCGACATCGGGCCGTGGCCGGAGTGGTCGCGCCGCGAGATGCGCGCGAACTTCGAGCACTTCATGGCCGCGTTCAACCGGTTCGAGCGGCTGTCCGTGCCGACCGTCGTGGCCGTGCAGGGGATGTGCCTGGGCGGGGGGTTCGAGCTCGCGCTGCGCGGTGACGTGATCATCGCGGGGGAGGGCGCGCGGTTCGGCCACCCCGAGCAGTCGATCGCGATCGTCACCCTGCTCGGCGGGGTCTACCGCGTCGCCGCGCGGGCCGGGAGGGTGCGCGCGCTGGAGTGGGCGATGACCGGCGAGCGGGTGCCGGCCGCGGAGATGGAGCGGTGCGGCGTCGTCAACCGGGTCGTGCCCGACGACGAGCTCCTCGACACCGCCACCGCGTTCGCGCGCCGCCTCGCCGGGGGCCCGACGAAGGCGCACGCGGCGCACAAGGCGCTGCTGCGGACCTGGGAGACCGGTGGCACCGCGGCCGCCGACGACGTCATGTTCGACGTCGCCCTCCCGCTCTGGGACACCGAGGACACCGCGATGGCCATCCCGACGGCCGTCGAGGCGCTGCGCTCGGGCAGCCCGCGCCCCCGCATGGCCTACCAGGGCCGCTGAGAGGAGACGACCGATGACGACGCTGTCCTACGCCGTGCACGTCACCCCCGGGATCCCGACGGCGATCCCCGACCTGCCGCCCGACCTCGACCGCCGCTGGTGGTCGCCCATCTCCGCGACCCTGGTCTCGGGCGAGCGCGACGCCGTCCTCGTCGACGCGTTCCTCACCGTCGAGCAGGCCACCGAGCTCGCCGCGTGGGTCGCGGCGTCGGGCAAGGACCTGACGACGATCTACATCACGCACGGACACGGCGACCACTGGTTCGGCCTGGCCACGCTGCTCGACCGCTTCCCCACCGCGCGCGCGGTGGCGACGCCCCGCACCGTGGCCCACGCGGAGGGGCAGGGCGCCCCGGAGTTCGTGGAGTCGTTCTGGCGCACGCGGTTCCCGGGCCAGGTGCCCGACCGGCTGGTCCTGCCCGAGCCGCTCGACGGCGACGTGATCGAGCTGGAGGGCGAGGAGCTGCGGATCGTCGACCTCGGCCACACCGACACCGACGACACGACCGCGCTGCACGTGCCGTCGCTGGGCCTCGTGGTCGCCGGCGACGCGGCCTACGACGACGTGCACCTCTACCTGGCCGAGTCGCCGGCGGTGGGGCGCAAGGCCTGGCTCGCCGCGCTCGACGTCCTCGAGGACCTGCGGCCCACCGCGGTGGTCGCCGGGCACAAGCGCGCGGGGCTGCCCGACGACCCCGCGGTGATCGACCGGACGCGGCGCTACATCCTCGACTTCGAGGAGCTGCTCGCCGCCGGTCCCACCACCGAGGAGCTCTACCGCGGGCTGCTGGAGCGCCACCCCGGCCGGGTCAACCCGGGTGCGGCGTGGGGGTCGGCGCGGTCGGCGACGGGCTGAGCCCGGCCAGCGCGGTCGTCGTCCGCAGCAGCCACGCCTCGTACTGCGCGGGCGTCCAGCCGTGCAGGCGGGTCGTGAGCAGGTAGGTCTCGGCCGCGACCAGGACGGTCGCGGTGTCGGCGAGGGCCTCGACGTCGCAGGGGCCGGGGAGCAGGCCGTCCTGCGCCAGCCGCGTCCAGAACGCGTGCGAGGCGTGGCGGGTGTGCGCGCGGGCCTGCTCCCAGAACCCGGCGATCAGCGGCTCGACGGCGGCCGCCTGCTGCGCCACCGCGAACAGCGCCCCGGCCCGCTCGACGATCTCCCGCGCCGCCGCGGCGTGCGCGGCCAGCCGCTCGGCGGCCGTGGGAGCGGTGAGCGCGGTCCGCATCCGGTCGCGGCCGAGCACGTCGACCGGCTCGGCGTCACCCACCACCGCCTGGTCGACGACCCGTCCCAGCAGCTCGGCCTTGCCCCCGAAGCGCACGTACACCGTGCGCGCGCCCACCCCGGCCGCCGCGGCGACGTCGGCCAGCGTGGTGCCGGCGTAGCCGCGCTCGACGAACAGCCGCGCGGCCGCGGCGACCACCTTCGCCTCGGTGGCGGCGATCCGGGTCGCGCTCGCGCGGTCGCGTCCGGTCGGCGTCTTGACGGGCTCGTCCACGAGATGCAGTCTAACTGCATTCTGCAGTCCCACTGCAATGGGAGGCTCCCATGGACGTGTCCACGGCTCCGGTGCTCGCCGGCGTCCACCACCTCAAGCTGCCCGTCTCCGACCTCGACCGCTCGCTCGACTGGTACGTGACCCGTCTCGGCTACCGGCTGCAGCAGGACTGGTTCGACGACGGGGTGCGCACGGGCGTCGGCATGACCCACCCCGCGGGCGGCCCGGACCTCGCGCTGCGCCACGACCCGGCGCGCGCCCGGGCCTCGGCCGGCTTCGACTTCTTCGCGATCGGCGTGCCCGACGAGGCCGCGATCCGCTCCCTCGCCGCCCGCCTCACCGCCCTGGGCGAGGAGCACGCGGGCGTGCACCTCGCGACGTTCGGCTGGATCCTGCCGCTGCTGCACGACCCCGACGGCCACGAGGTGCGCTTCTACACGACCGAGCACCACACCGACGTCACGTCGGTCCCCGAGGTGCACGACGCCGTGCGCACCGCGGCGCGGCGGGAGGCCTCGATCGCGCGGTCGGGGAAGGGGGCGGATTGAGTGCCACCACGGATGCCGCGGACGCCTCGGGTTCCTACCGTCTACGACCATGAGCAGCGCACCGGGCACGCAGGCCACCACCACCGCGGCGACGCGCGGGGCCGCGGCCGTCCCGGTGCTGATCGGAGCGGTGGCCGGCCTCGCCTGGGCCACCGCACTGCGCGGGCTGATGGTGCAGGTCGCGGGCCCGGAGTCGACCGTGGAGTGGGGCGGCACCGTCGGCGGGATCCTGCTGCCCGGTCTCGTCGCCGGCGCGCTGCTCGGCGCGGCCGAGCACCTGCGCCGCACCGGCCACCCGCACCGCGGGTGGCTGGCCCTCGCCCCGCTCGCGTTCGTGGTCGCGACCCCCGGTGTCCTCGTCTCGGTAATCACCGACGGCGGCATCGGCGGCGGCGCGATCGCCCTGCCGCTGCTCGGGATCGCGGGCGGGTGGGCGCTGGGCGGGCGCGGGCCGGTCGCGGCACGGGTCGTCGCCGGCGCGCTGCCGGTGGCCGGGGCGGTCGGCTGGGCGGTCGGCGCCCCCGCCATCGCCCCGGCGCTCGCCGTCACGACCGCCCGCGGGGCGTGGGTGGCGGTGCTGTTCGCCGCGCTGCTGGCCGTGCAGTCGCTGGGCTGCGCGGTCCCGCACCGGCCGGCGGGCGGGCCGCTCGTGCCGAGCGCGCGGGCGGCGGCCGTGATCGGCGCGGTCTGCGGGCTGGCGTGGGCGGCCGGGCTGCGCTCGCTGATGGTGGAGATCGCGGAGCCCGGGCCATCGCACGTCTCGTGGGCGGGGACGTTCGCCGGGATCCTGCTCCCGGGGCTCGTCGTCGGCGTCCTGCTCGGCCGCGCGCCGCACCGCCGTGGCCCCGGCCGGCTCCGCGGGGGGCGCGGGCGGTCGGCGGTCGGGGTGGTCGCCGGGGCCGCGGCCGCGGGCGTCGTGATCGCCGGTGGCCTGGGCGGCGGCGCGCTCGCCGTGGTCCTGTGCGGCCTGGCGGGCGGGTACGCGCTGGCCGGGTCCGGGCGCCCCGCGTTCCGGGTGGCGGCGGGCCTGCTGCCGGTGGCCGTCGTCGTCGCGTGGTCGGTGGCCACCGCGGTGGTGGGGCTCGACGAGCCCGGCACCGGCGCCCGCGGGGCCTGGGTCGCCGCCCTGCTCGCCTCGCACCTGGCCGTGCTCGCCCTGGCGTGCGCGCTCCCGTACCGGCGGCACCGGGCCCCGCTCGCCTGACGGCCGGCCCGACCACCCCCACCGTCAGACGACGTGCCGCCCGGCGGCGTGGTGGCCCATCCGGTCGCGCTTGGTGCGCAGGTAGCGCACGTTGTGCGGGTTCTCGGCCACCGGCAGCGCCACCCGGCCGACGATCTCCAGGCCGTGCCCGCCCAGCCCGCCGTACTTCGCCGGGTTGTTGGTGATCAGCCGGATCCGGCGGACGCCGAGGTCGGTGAGGATCTGCGCGCCCGTGCCGTAGCTGCGCGAGTCGACGGGCAGGCCCTGCGCGGTGTTGGCGTCGACGGTGTCGAGGCCCTCCTCCTGCAGCGCGTACGCGCGGATCTTGTGCGCGAGCCCGATCCCGCGGCCCTCGTGCCCGCGCAGGTACACCACGGCGCCGCAGCCCTCCTCGGCGATCGCGCGCAGCGCCTGCTCGAGCTGGGCGCCGCAGTCGCAGCGCAGCGAGCCGAGGATGTCGCCGGTGAGGCACTCGCTGTGCACGCGGATCAGGGCGCCGCGCTCGGTCGCGCCCGCGGCGGCCACGTCGCCCAGGACGAGCGCGAGGTGCTCGGTGCCGTCGAGCGCGGAGCGGTAGGCGGCGGCGCGGAAGTCGCCGAACACCGTCGGCATCGCCGACGTCGCGACGTGCTCGACGAGCTGCTCGGTGGCCCGGCGGTGGCGCACGAGGTCGGCGACGGCGAGCACCGGCAGGTCGTGCTCCGCGGCGAACGCGCGCAGCTCCTCGCCGCGGGCCATCGACCCGTCCGCCGCGACGATCTCCCCGATGACGGCGACGGGCACCTGCCCGGCCAGCCCCATCAGGTCGACGGCGGCCTCGGTGTGCCCGGCGCGCTCCAGCACGCCGCCCGCGCGGGCGCGCAGCGGGAACACGTGCCCGGGACGGCGCAGCTCGTCGGGCCGGGTGGCGGGGTCGGCGAGCGCGCGCAGGGTGCGGGCGCGGTCGGCGGCGGAGACGCCGGTGCCGCTGTCGAGGTGGTCGACGGTGACGGTGAACGCGGTGCCGTGGGCGTCGGTGTTGTCGGCGACCATCTGCGGCAGGTGCAGCGCCTCGACCCGCTCGGCGGGCATCGGCGCGCAGACGATGCCGGTCGTGTGCCGCACGACGAACGCCACCTGCTCCGCCGTCACGGTCGCGGCGGCGAGCACGAGGTCGCCCTCGTCCTCGCGGTCGGCGTCGTCGACGACGACGACCATCCGGCCCGCGGCCAGCGCCGCGACCGCGCGCTGCACCGCCCCGGTGGCCGGCAGCTCGGTGATCGTCGTCCCGTGGTCGTCGGTCGTGGGTGTCATCGGCACTCCTCGTCGGGGTCGTTCCGGGCGACGCTACGAGCCGCGCGGGCCCGCCTCTATCCGCGCATCGCGCCGCTCCATCCGTTCCGCGAAGCGCCGTGCGCGGCCGTCGGTGCGCGGCTATCACCCTGCGATCCGCGGATAGCGCGGGCGCCGCGACCGCCCCTAGCGTCGGCCGGCATGGACGAGACGATCGAGGCACCGGCCGCCGTGGAGCCCGGACGCATGCGGGAGGTCCTCGGGCACTTCGCCTCGGGGATCGTCGTGGTGACCGCGACGGGCCCGGACGGCCCGGTCGGCTTCACCTGCCAGTCGTTCGCGTCGCTGTCGCTCGACCCGCCGCTCGTCAGCTTCTGCCCGGCCCGGACGTCGTCGACGTGGCCGCGGATCCGGGAGATCGGCCGGTTCTGCGTCAACGTGCTCGCCGACGACCACCGCGAGCTGAGCACCGCGTTCGCGCGCTCGGGCACCGACAAGTTCGCCGGGGTGCCGTGGACGCCGTCGACGTCCGGGGCGCCCGTCCTCGACGGCGTCTGCGCCTGGATCGACTGCGCGCTCGCCGACGAGTACGACGGCGGCGACCACACCATCGTCCTGGGCCGCGTGCACGACCTCGGCGCCGACGCCGCCCGGCTCCCGCTGCTGTTCCACCGCGGCGCCTACGGCATCGCGGCGGGACGCGGGGAGTCCGAGGAGTCCTAGGCGCGCAGCGTGTCGCGCGGCAGCTCGCCGAACCGCTCGCGGTACTGCTGGGCGAACCGGCTCTGGTGCAGGAAGCCCCAGCGGACCGCGACGTCGGTGACGAGCGTGACCGACGGGTCGCTGCGCAGCAGCTCCGCGCGCACGTGGTCGAGCCGGATCCGGCGCAGGTGGCTCATCGGGGACTCGCCCAGCGCCTGCTGGAACGACGCGTGCAGCGTGCGCACGCTCATGCAGCCCACGCGGGCCAGCTCCTGCGGGGTCAGCGGCTCGTCGGCGTGCTGCTCCATGTAGTCCAGGACGGGCTGCAGCCGGCCGTGGCGCAGGGGCTCGGCGGGCGCGCGCAGGTCGTCGCTGTACTGGTGGCGACCGGTGTGCAGCAGCTGCGTCATCACGAACGCCTCGAACTGCTCGCGGGCCAGCGGGAGCTCGGCCAGGCCGCCGGGGCGGTCGAGCTCGCGGGCCAGGAACTCGACCGAGGACAGCAGCGTGGTGCCCTGCCCGGTCGAGAGGTCGAGCGCGAAGTCGAAGTCGACGATGTCGGTCACCGGCCGCCCGAGCAGGTCGCCCAGGTGCGTCTCCAGGCTGCGGCGCGGGATCTTGAGGATGAGCTGCTCGGCGTCGGGCGACCAGCGCACGGTGTTGCGCTGGTCGGGCGCGAGCACGATCCCGCTGCGCCCGCCGTGGGTGGAGGCGCGCCCGCCGTCGGTGCGGTCGGCGTCGGTGCGGCCCGCGACGGTGAGGTTGACGTGGTAGTTGTCCTCGGTCGCGGGCATCACGAGCTTGGCCGCGGACCGGTAGGTGAGGTAGCCCAGCGTGAAGCGCCGGTCGGTGACGGCGTTGAGCGTCATCTCGAGGTGGTCGGTGGGGGCCGTCAGCTCGTGCTCGAGGTAGATGCGGGTGACGGCGTCGCGCGCCTCGTCGAGGCTCCGGGTGCCCAGCACCGGGAACCGTGTCAGCAGTGCAGGGGGACCGGTCTCCATCGCCGTGCGACACCTCCCCGTGTCCGCCTCGTCCGGAGCGTAGGACGAGACGGAGGTCATGGCCAGCCGCTGAGCGCAGGCCGGTATCCGCAGGGTGCGGCCGTGGAGCGCGGGCGGCGGTTCTGCACGGAGCGGATCGAGGGCCGCCGCGCGCGGATATCGCGGCCGGTCCCGCCGTCCCTAGCGTCGGCCGCCACCAGCCGACGACGAGGGAGAGGTCGATGACGACCACCGCACCACCAGCGCTCGAGGAGCTCAAGCTCTTCATCCACGGGAAGTCGGTGGACGCCCGCTCGGGGCGCACCTTCGAGACCCAGAACCCCTACACCGGGCAGCCCTGGGCCCGGCTCGCCGACGGCGGGCCCGACGACGTCGACGAGGCCGTCGCGTCCGCCCGCGCCGCCTTCGAGGGCGAGTGGGGCGCGATGACCGGCTTCGCCCGCGCCGCGGTCCTGCGCCGCTGCGGCGACGCGATCGCGGCCAACGCCGAGCGGCTCGCGCGCCTGGAGGTCAACGACTCCGGGAAGCTCTACCGCGAGATGATCGGGCAGCTCAACGCCCTGCCGCAGTGGTACTACTACTTCTCCGGGCTGGCCGACAAGATCGAGGGGCGCACCGTCCCGCCGGTCAACCCGAACTACTTCGGCTACACCCGGCGCGAGCCGATCGGCGTCGTCGGGGCGATCACGCCGTGGAACTCGCCGCTGCTGCTGCTCACGTTCAAGCTGGCCCCGGCGCTGGCCGCGGGCTGCACCATGGTCGTGAAGCCGTCCGAGCACGCGCCCGCCTCGACCGTCGCGTTCGCGCAGATCCTGCACGAGGCCGGGCTCCCGGCGGGCGTGCTCAACGTCGTCACCGGCTGGGACCGCTCCACCGGCGAGGCCCTGGCGAGCCACGAGGGCGTCGACAAGATCGCGTTCACCGGCTCGTCGGCGACCGGCGCGAAGGTCGCGCAGGCCGCGGTGGCCAACTTCAACCGGGTCACCCTGGAGCTGGGCGGCAAGAGCCCGCAGATCGTCTTCCCCGACGCCGACCTCGACGCCGCGGCCAACGGGCTCGTCGCCGGCGTGTTCGCCGCGACCGGGCAGACCTGCATGGCCGGCTCCCGGCTGATCGTGCACGCCGACGTGCACGACGAGCTCGTGGCGAAGGTCGTCGCGCGGGCGGAGTCGATCGTGCTCGGCGACCCCAACGAGGCCGCCACCGAGATGGGGCCCGTCGCGAACCGGCCGCAGTACGAGAAGGTGCTCGGCTACCTGCAGGGCGCCGCCGCCGAGGGCGCCGTGTTCGCCTGCGGGGGAGAGCCCGACGCCGAGCGCGGCGGGCTGTTCGTCAAGCCGACCGTCGTCACCGGCGTGACGCCGGAGAACACCATCGTCCGCGAGGAGGTGTTCGGGCCGGTGCTGGCCGCGTACACGTTCACCGACGAGGACGAGGCGCTGAAGCTCGCCAACGACACGCCCTACGGCCTGGCCGGGGCGGTGTGGACCAAGGACGTGCACCGCGCGCACCGCGTCGCCGCGAAGCTCCGCGCCGGCACGATCTGGATCAACGCCTACCGCGTCATCGCGCCCAACATGCCCTTCGGCGGCTTCGGGGCCAGCGGCATCGGCCGGGAGAACGGCATCGACGCGATCGGTGAGTACACGGAGAACAAGTCGGTGTTCGTCGAGCTCACCGGCGGCACGCGCGACCCGTTCCAGCTCGGCTGAGCACCCTCCCCCCGCGCCCCTTCCCGCACACCAGGAGACCGCCATGACCGTCACCGCCAACGAGCGCCTCGGCCTCGCACCCACCGACCCCCGCCCGCCCGCCGAGACGCAGCCCGCGGCCGACCGCACCGAGACCAACCCGCTGTTCGGCGACCAGAAGATGAAGCTGGGCCTGTTCGGGACCAACTGCTCCTACGGCCTGATCATGAGCCACGCGCCCAGCAGCTACGAGATCACCTGGGAGCACACCAAGGAGATCGCGCAGCGCGCCGACCGGCTCGGGTTCGACGTGCTCGTCCCCGTCGCCCGCTGGAAGGGCTTCGGCGGGTCCACGAACTTCAACGGCAACTGCTTCGAGACCTACACCTGGGCCGCCGGGGTCGCCGAGGCGACCGAGCGGATCGCGATCGCCGCGACCTCCCACCTGCCGACGATGCACCCGATCGTCGCGGCCAAGCAGGCCACGACGGTCGACCGGATCTCCGGGGGCCGCTTCGCGCTGAACATGGTCATGGGCTGGGTGCCGCCGGAGATGGAGATGTTCGGCTCCGAGCAGCGCGAGCACGACGAGCGCTACGCCTACGGGCAGGAGTGGCTCGACTTCGTGAACAAGCTCTGGACCGAGCAGGGGACGTTCGGCATCCACTCGACGTACTTCGACGCGGAGCTGCTCGAGGCCTACCCGAAGCCGCACCAGGGCCCGCGGCCCGCGCTGATCAACGCGGGCAACTCGCCGTCGGGCATCGAGTTCTCGGCGCGCAACGTCGACTTCAACTTCGCCTCGCTGGACACCCTGGAGAACATCAAGGGGTACACGACCAAGCTCAAGGCGAAGGCGCGCGAGGAGTACCAGCGCGAGATCCACGCGATGACCTACGGCCTGGTCGTCTGCCGCGACACCGAGGAGGAGGCGAAGCGGGCGTTCCAGCAGGTCGTCGACGAGGGCGACTGGGGCGCGGCCGGCAACGTCATCAAGATCGCCGGGTCGGGCGCGAGCCAGTCGTTCGACCACGCCGTCAAGGAGATGCAGGAGCGCTTCATCGCCGGCTGGGGCGGCTACCCGATCGTCGGCACGCCCGAGCAGGTCACCGAGGAGCTCGGCCGGCTCAACGAGGCCGGCATGGAGGGCATGATCTTCGGGCTCATCGACTACAACGAGGAGCTCAAGTACTTCGGCGACGAGGTCATGCCCCTGCTCAAGCAGGCGGGCCTACGGCACTGACCTCCTGCGCCGCCGTGACGTCGGGCGCGGCGCCGACCGGCCGGCTGACCAGCACCACGGTCGTGCCGGCGGTGCCGCGCTGGATGTGCATCTCCTCCATGCACCCGCTCATCACGGCCAGGCCGTGGCCGCGGGTGTGGGCGGGCGGGGTGGCGGGCTGGTGGGCGCCCCAGCGGCCGCGGTCGAGCACCGTGGCCACGACGCGGCGCGCGCCGGCCGTGCGGCGGATCCAGGCGTGCAGGGTGACGGTCCCGGCCGTGCCCGGGTGGTAGGCGTGGTCGACGACGTTGGCGACGGCCTCGTTGACGGCCAGCTCCACGTCCTCGGCCTCGTCCTCGGGCCAACCCTGTCCGTTCAGCCAGGTGCGCACCAGCTTGCGCACGGGGCGCAGCGACGCGGCGTCGGCGGGCAGCACGGTCATGAGGTCGCCGGGGTGCTCGGGTCGGACGGCGCGGGGCTCGTCGATGGTGGTCATGCCTCTCCTCGCGGCCGCTCTGCTGGACCGCGGCAGCAGTATCCCCCGAGGCGGGGCCGCCGCGCACCGGCGGACCGGGATCACACAGGGGGGGGCGGGCCTCCCGCGTCATCCCGGCCGGGTCCCGGACTCCGACGGATCCGTCCGGTCGAGTGACGGTGCGTCGCAGGGCCGGTGGGACTCACCCCGTAGGGCTACGCTCCGCGCTCCGTGAGTGTCTGTGGAAAGGGGCGGGCATGAGCGCCGCGCACCCCGATCCGCCGCACGAGGGCCCGATCCTGGACCTCGTGCCGATCGTGCGACGGGTGGTGGGGGCGCGGATCGCCGACGCCGCGACCCGCGAGGACATCGTGCAGGAGACGCTGGCCCGGGTCGTGGCCTCGCGCTCGCGGATCGAGAACGACTCGCTCGTCCCGTACGCGGTGACGATCGCACGCAACCTGATCGCCTCGCTGGTGCAGCGCGAGCAGCGGGACCGGCGCAGCGCGCACCTGCTGGCCGACACCGACGACACCGAGCCCCGCCCCGACGAGGAGCTGCTGCGCCAGGAGGAGGCGTCGACCGTCGCCACCGCCATCGCCCGGCTCCCGGAGGAGGAACGGGCGATCCTGCTGGCGCACGAGGTCGACGGCACGGACACGGCCACGCTCGCGGCCGACCGCGGCTCGACGCCGGGCGCGATCGCCGCCCAGCTGAGCCGGACGCGCTCGCGGCTGCGCGTGGAGTACCTCGTCACGCAGAGCGGGTCCGAGCCGCCCACCGACCGGTGCCTTCCGGTGCTGGTCGCCGTGTCGTCGGGGGACCGGCGACGCCGCCGCGAGCTCGACGCCGACGGCCACCTCCTGTCCTGCGACTTCTGCAGCAGGCTGGCCCCGGGGCTCGTCCCGCCGCGGGCGCGCCGCCCGGCGACCGACGACACCCGCGTCCCCGTGCGCGAGGACGCCGACGTGGTGCTCGTCCGCCAGAAGGGCCGCGAGGTGGCCGCCGCCGCCGGGTTCTCCGGGACGGACCTCACCGTGATCGCCACCGCGATCTCGGAGATCGCGCGCAACATCGTGAAGTTCGCGGTGCGCGGCGAGTTCGTGTTCTCCGTGCTGGAGGAGGAAGAGGCGGGCGGGCGGACCGGCGTCCGGGTCGTGGCCCGCGACAGCGGCCCCGGCATCCGGGACGTCGCGCAGGCCCTGGAGGACGGCTACAGCACCTACCGCGGCCTGGGGCTGGGGCTCCCGGGCGCGCGGCGGCTGATGGACGAGTTCGAGGTGGTCAGCGAGGTCGGGCGCGGCACGACGGTGACGATGACCAAGTGGCGACGATGACCGAGTGGCGGCGTGACGTGATGGACGACGAGGGAGGCACGATGGCAGGGGACGGTCCGTCGGACGTGGAGGAGCACCACCGGCACGAGGAGGACGCGATGCTGCTGCCCGAGCTCGTCGCCCATCTGCGTGAGCACCGCACCGTGCTGCGCGAGGAGTGGGCGTCGCGGATCAACGAGGCCCACCTGCTGTCCGCGATGACACCGCAGGAGGTGTTCAGCGAGGTCACGTCCGTGTACGACAACTACGTCGGCGTGCTGGAGACGGGCAGCGTCGACGAGCTGCGCGACTACGCCCGGGACCTGTCGGAGCGCATCATCCCGCGCGGGGTCGAGACCCACGAGGTCATCGGGATCGTGCTGCTGCTGCGCGACGTCCTGGCCCGCTCGCTGTTCGAGAAGTACCGCGACGACTTCGACCTGCTCAACCGGGTCCTCAACGCCTACGAGCCGGCCGCCAACCGCATCGCCACGACCGTCGCGGGGAGCTTCGTCGAGGAGCGGGAGCGGGTGATCCGCCAGCAGCAGGACTCGCTGCGCGAGCTGTCCACCCCGGTCCTGCAGGTCCGGGAGCGGCTGCTCATCCTGCCGATCATCGGCGTGCTCGACACCGACCGGGCGCACCAGCTCACCGACCAGCTGCTGCACGCCATCCGCTCGCACCGCGCCCGGGTGGTCGTCATCGACATCACCGGCGTCCCCGACGTCGACGAGTCGGTGGCCGACCACCTCGTCAAGACCGTCGATGCCTCGCGGCTGATGGGCGCGGGCGTCATCATCACCGGGCTGTCCTCGGAGATCGCCCAGACCCTGGTGACGATCGGGGTCGACCTCAGCAAGATGAACACCGTCGGCGACCTGCAGGGCGGCATCGAGGAGGCCGAGCGGCTGCTCGGGTTCCGCGTCGTCAGGGCGGATGATGCCGACCGCTGACCTCGAGCCCTCCGGGCCGCTCCGCGTGTCGATCCTGACGCAGGGCGGCTACCTCGTCGCGTCCGTGCACACGGCGCTCGACGACGGCCAGCTCCTGCGCTTCCGGCGCGACCTCCTCGACCAGATCGGCAGCCGGCGGTCCCGCGGGGTGGTCATCGACGTCGGCGCGCTCGACGTCATCGACTCGTTCGCCTGCCACACGCTGCGCACCATCGCCGAGGTCGCGCGGCTGCGGGGCGCCGAGACCGTCGTCGTGGGCATCCGGCCCGACGTCGCGCTGGCCATGGTGGAGCTCGGCGCCTCGCTGGGCCCCGTGACCACCGCGCTCGACCTCGAGGAGGCGTTCGAGGTGCTCGCCGACCGGGCCGCGGTGCCCCCGGCCGGGCCGCTGCGATGAGCGCCGCCCTCGAGCGCCTGCGCCGCAACTACGGCGTCGGTTTCCTGCGCTACCTGGGCCGCCGCGACGAGAGCTCGCTGCTGTCGGCCTACGAGATCGGCCGCGCCGGGCTGACCGGCGGGGTCGGCCTGCTCGACGTCGTCCAGGTCCACCACACCGTCCTCCTCGACGCCCTGCGCACGGCCCGCCCCGACGAGATCGAGGACGTCGCCGAGGCGGCGGCCGCGTTCCTCGTCGAGGTGCTGGCCTCCTTCGAGATGACGAACCGCGCGGCCCTGGCCCGCGCCGCGGCGCCGCCGCGAGGCGACGCCCCCACCTCCTCCTGACCAGCGGGTTCCTCCCTCCCGCGTCATCCCCGCCGGTGCGGGCCGTCCCCATGTGTGACGTCCTGACATCCGGCGCGAGCCGGCCACCGTCTCCGGGCGGGGCGGTGCGGGCACATGCCGCCGCCCCGTCCGGGGCCACCGGGAGGAGACCCCTGATGACCACCCACGACGATCCCCGCGGAACGGACGCCGACCCCCGGCTCGAGGGCCTCGCGCGGTTCCTGCTGGCGCGGCTCGACGAGGACGAGGCGGCGGCGCGGGCGGTGGTGCTCTCCGGGGACCTGCTCCCGTACGAGTCGATCCTGCAGACCGCCGACCACGGCGCCCGGCACGGCCCGCTGCGGGTCCTGCGCGAGGTGGCGGCCACGAAGGCGGCGGTGTCGCGCATCCTCGAGGCCGGGCCGCCCGGGTCCGACCCGGCGCACGCGCTCGTCGCGGCCCTCGCCTGCGTGTTCGCCGAGCACCCGGACTTCGACCCGGAGTGGCTGGCCGTCGTCGACGAGGGGACCGAGACGCCCGACAACGTCGTGCAGCTCCCGCTGCTCGGCTGAGGCCGGGCACCGCACCCGATCGGCGGAAACGCTCCCCCCGGGCGGCCCGGACGGGCAGTCTGGGCGGGTGGACGCGCTGCCGGAGCCGGTGAGCCCGATGCTCGCGACCGCCGGCGACCCGCCGGCGGGGCCGGGCTGGGCGGTCGAGTTCAAGTGGGACGGCGTGCGCGCCGTGCTCGCCGCCGCGGGCGACGCGGTGCGGATCGCCAGCCGCAACGGCAACGACATCACCGGCGGCTACCCCGAGATCGTCGCGGCCGGGATCGGCGCGGGGCGCTCGGTGCTCGTCGACGGGGAGCTCGTCGCGCTCGACGCGCAGGGCCGGCCCGACTTCGGGCTGCTGCAGCAGCGGATGCACGTGCGCGGCCCCGCGCCCGAGCTGCGCGAGCGCGTCCCGGTCCTGTTCTACGTGTTCGACGTGCTGGTCCTCGACGGCGCGAGCCTGCTGCCCGAGCCCTACGACGCGCGGCGCGAGGTGCTGCTGGGCCTCGGCCTGGACGCGCTGCCGGGTGTCGGCGTGCCGCCCTCGGTGCCCGACGTCAGCGGGGCGCAGATGCTCGAGGTCGCCCGGCAGCACGGGCTGGAGGGCATCGTCGCGAAGCGGCGCGCGGCCCGCTACGACCCGGGGCGGCGGTCACCGGCGTGGGTCAAGACGGCGCTGGTGCGGACCCAGGAGGTGCTCGTCGGCGGCTGGAGCCCCGGACAGGGCCGCCGGGCGTCGACGATGGGAGCGCTGCTGCTGGGCGCCCGCGACCGCGCCGGGCGGCTGCGCTACCTCGGCCACGTCGGCACCGGCTTCACCGAGGCGGTGCTGCGCGACCTGATGGCCCGCATGGCCCCGCTGCGGCGCGACCGCAGCCCCTTCGACGAGGAGGTGCCCCGCGAGCACGTCCGCGGCGTGCGGTGGGTGGAGCCGCGGCTGGTGGGGGAGGTGCGCTATCGCACGCTGACCACCGACGGCCGGCTCCGGCACGCGGCGTGGCGCGGGCTGCGCCCGGACCGGGATCCCGACGAGATCGTGCTCGACCTGCCGTGACCGGTCCGCCACGATGGGCGGCGTGATCGACGCCGGACCCGTGCGCATCGCCCTGCTCGGTGCGTTCCGCGTGGTGGTGGGCGACCGCGAGGTGCCCGCCGACGGGTGGCCGGGACGCCGGGCGGCCGAGCTGGTGGCGCTGCTCGCCCTCGCCGAGCGGCGCCGGCTGCAGCGCGAGCAGGTGGTCGAGGCCCTGTGGCCGCACCTCGCGCCCGCCGCCGGCGCGGCCAACCTGCGCAAGGCCGCCCACCAGGCCCGCCAGGTGCTGGGCCGGGAGGACGGCGTCGTGCTGGCCGGCGGGCGGGTCGCGCTGCTCCCGTCCGCGGAGGTCGACCTCGACCGGTTCCTGCTGCTGGCCGCCGACGCCGTCCGCTCCGGCGACGCGCGGGCGGCGGGCGCCGCGGCGGACGCCTGCACCGGCGAGCTGCTGCCCGAGTACCGCTACGAGGAGTGGGTGCAGGACCCGCGCGAGCGGGTGCGCGCCCGGCACGTCGAGGTGCTGCGGCTGGCCGGGCGGTGGGCGCGGCTGGTCGAGGTCGAGCCCGCCGACGAGCACGCCCACCAGGAGCTGGTGCGGGCGGCGCTGCGCGCGGGCGACCGGCACGGGGCGATCCGCTGGTACGGGCGACTGCGCACGGCCCTGCAGAGCGAGCTGGGGGTGGCCCCGGGCCCGCGCAGCCGGGCGCTGTACGAGGAGTGCGTCGCCGGGCTCGGCCCGGCCGCGACCGCGTTCGTCGGGCGGCAGGTCGAGCTGGCCCGCGCCGGAGCGGCGCTGGGGGACGCCGCGGACCCGGGCGCCCTCGCCGTCCGCGGCCCCGCCGGGATCGGCAAGTCCGCGCTGTGCGGCGAGGTCGCGGCCCTGGCCGGGGCGGCGGGGCGGCTCGTCGTCACGGTCACGGCCGCGGCGGGCGACGGCCCGTACGCGCCGCTCGCCGCCGCCGTCGAGGAGCTGGTGGGGCGCGACCGGGGCCTGCTCGACGCCGTGCCCGCCGCCACCCGCGCGGTGCTCGCCGGGCTGACGCCGCTGGCCGGGTCGGGGCAGCCCCCCGATCCGGCGCTGCACCGGCACCGGATCGTCGGCGCCGTGCACCGGCTGCTCACCGCGGCGGCCCCGCCCGCGGGGGTCGTGCTCGTCGTCGACGACGCCCACCTCGCCGACGACGCCACGGTCGAGACCTGCGTCCAGGTCGCCCGGACCCGCGGGCCGCGGCCGCTGCTCGTGGTCCTGTCCTACCGGGCCGACGCCGCCCGCACCGCGCTGGTGCGCGGCGTCGCGGGGCTGGAGCGGGCGGGGCGGTGCGCGGTCGTGGACCTCGGCCCGATGCCGCGCGCCGACGTCGAGGCGCTCGTCGTCGCGGGGGCCCCGCAGCGCCCGGGCCCGGCCGCGCTGGCGCGGATCGTGGACACCGCGCACGGCAACCCGTTCCTCGCGCTCGAGCTGGCCCGGGCCGGGGACGCGCCGGCGGTGCCGCGGTCGGTGTGGGAGACGGTCGCGGCCCGGTTCCTCGACCTCGACGAGCCCATCGCCGCCATGCTGCGCCGCCTCGCGGTGGCCGGCGGCGACCTCGGCCCCGGCGGCGTGCTCGCCCTGACCGGGCTGCCCGAGGCCGACGGGTTCGCGCTGCTGGACGCGGGGCTCGCGGCCGGCGCGCTGGTCGTCGACGACGGGCGCTACCGGTTCCGCCACGACCTCGTCCGCCGCGCGCTCGCCGAGCAGGTGCCCCCGCACCACCGGGTCGCGATGCACCGCGACACCGCGCGCCGGCTGGCGGGGGCGGGCGCGGAGCCCTCGCGCGTCGCCCGGCACTGGCTCGACGGCGACCGGCCCGACGAGGCCGTGCCCTTCCTGCTCGCCGCCGCGGAGCGCGCCCACCGGCTCGGCGCGTTCGGCGACGCCCTGCGCCACGTCGACGCCCTGCTGGAGCACGACCCGGGCCACGCCGACGCGCTGTGCCTGCGCGCCGAGGTCCTCGACGCCCTGGGCGACCTGCGCGCCCCGGCCGCCTACGGGCTGGCGGCCGACGCCGCGGGGGAACCGGCCGCGCAGGAGATCCGCTCGAAGCAGGCGCTGGCCCAGGTCAAGCGCGGCGACCCGCCCGGCGCCCTGGTCACGCTGCGGGGCCTGGAGCCGGTCACGGTCGGGGGCCGGCTCGCGCACGCCCTGGCCTGGGCCGGCGCCGCGGTGCTCGGGTTCGCCGACCCCGAGACGGGCACGGCGAAGGCCGCGGAGAGCCGGCGCCTCGCGCTGGAGTCCGGCGACGCCCCGTCGCTGGTCATCGCCTCCTGGGCGCAGGCCGCGGCCGCGCACGCCCGCGGCGAGCTGCGCGCCAGCGTCGTCGCCGACCTGCTGGAGACCGCGGCCCTGCCCGAGCTCGCCACCAGCGTCTTCGACGGGCACCTCTGCATCAACCAGCGCCTGCTCTACGGCGCCCGGCCCTACGCCGACGTCCTGGCGTTCGCCGACGCCTTCGCCGCCGAGGCCGAGCGGCTCGGCGCGGCCCGGGGCCTCGCGTACGCGGTGACGCTGCGGGGCGAGGCGCTGCTGCTGTCCGGGCGGCTGGAGGAGGCGGAGACCGCGCTCGGCGAGGCGATCCGGTTGAGCCGGGCGAGCGGCGGCGCGGTGGGGGAGTCGCTGGCGCTGCAGCGCCGCGCCGAGATCGCCCTGCACCGGGGCGACGCCCGAGGCGCCGACCTGCTGCTCGACGAGGCGCTCGCCGTCGCCCGCGAGTCCGACGTCGGGTTCCACCTGCTCGACCGCATCTACGGCACCCGGATCGCCGCGGCGGCCGACCCCGACGCCGCGCTGGCCGCCCTCGACGACGCCGAGGACTCCGTCCGCGGGCCGCTGGAGACCTGCCCCGGCTGCCGGATCACGCTCGTCGTCCCGGGCGCGATCGCGGCGGCGCGCGGGGGCGACCTCGACCGCGCGGCCGAGTACGGGACGTCGGCGGAGTGGCTCGCCGGCGTCGTCATGCGGCTGCCGGGCTGGGACGCGGCGCTCGACGAGGTCCGCGGCCACCGGGCGCGGGCGGCGGGGGAGCCGTCCGCGGCGCACTTCGCGGCGGCGGCCGCCGGGTTCGGGGCGGCGGGGCAGCCGCTCGACGCGGCGCGCTGCGCGGCGCTCGCGAGCGCCCCCGAACGCTCCCGATGATCGAGAACGTTCCAGGAACGCCCGCGCGGGAGGCTCCGCCGCACACCCGTTGCACCGACCCGAGGAGCCTCCCGTGCAGACACTCACCCCCGATACCGTGCCCGTCGTCATCAAGGACGAGAACGTCGAGGTCCGCCTCACGCAGGTCGGCGAGATGACCGTCTCGTTCATCCGCCTCACCGAGGGCACCGACCTCGGGCCGGCGCTCGTCGGGCTCCCCGGCGACACCTGCTCGTGCCCGCACTGGGGCTACATGCTGGAGGGGCGCCTGCTCATGCGCGTGCCCGGCGGCGACCGCACCTACTCCGCGGGCGAGGCCTTCTACTGGGCGCCCGGGCACGCGCCCTTCGCGCTCACCGACTGCGCCTACGTCGACTTCTCGCCCACCGCGGAGTTCGACACGGTGATCGCGCACCTCACCCGGGGCTGACGGGCGGGCCGCCGTCGGTCCCCACCAGCACCACGACCGCCGCGGCGCCGGGGCGCGCGGTCGCACCGGGATCGGCGGCCAGCACCCGCAGGCCCGCCAGGGCCGCCGCGCCGCAGGGCCCGAGGGGGACCCCGGCGGCGCGGAGGTCGGCCACCGCGGCCAGCGCCTGGTCGTCGGTGACCGCGACCGCGGCGTCGAGCCGCTCCGCGATCACCGGCCAGGCGGTCGAGGACACGGTGCCGCAGTTGAGCCCGGCCATCACCGTGGGCGCCGAGGTGTCGACGGTGACCGGCCGCCCGGCCGCGAGCGAGCGGCCCACGCAGGCCGCGCCGACCGGCTCGACGGCCAGCACCGCCGGCGGGCGCGAGCGGTGGTGCTGCAGCGCGGCCTGCAGCAGCGAGCCGACGCCCGTGGGCACCACGAGGAGGTCCGGCGCCGCGCCGAGCTGCTCGTCGACCTCGGCGAACAGCGTCCCGTAGCCGTCGACGACCCAGCCGGGGACGTCCTCGTACCCGGGGCGGGCGGTGTCCTGCACCAGCACGTCGTCGCCCCGCACCGACGCCGCGGCGTGGCGCACCACGTCGTCGTAGACCAGGTCGGTCGGGACGACCTCGGCCCCCTCGCCCGCGACGGAGTCGGCGACGGCCGGGTCGAGACCGCCCGGCAGGTGGACGCGTGCCCGCACCCCGAGCAGCCGCGCCATCCGGGCCAGCGCGCGCCCGTGGTTGCCGTCGGTGGCCGTGACCAGGGTCGGCGCCGTTCCGGCCGTGCGGCGCCGCAGCTCGTCGAGCGAGCGCGCGGGGTCCGCGTGCCCGGCCCGCGCGCTGAGCGCCCGGTTGACCGCCCACGACGCGCCGAGCACCTTGAACGCCGGCAGGCCGAGCCGCTCGGACTCGTCCTTGACCCACACCTGCCCCACGCCCAGCTCCGCCGCGAGGGCGGGCAGCGGCGTCAGCGGGGTGGGGCGGTAGCCGGGCAGGGTCGCGTGGAACTCCCGGGGGAGCACGGCCAGGTCGCCCCCGGATGCCGGTATGGGTCCCATCGACTCCGTCTCAGAGGCTGTTGTTCGCGTCTCCCATGGCGCGGAGTGTGGCCGATGATCACCGCGCGCGCCTACCGTGGGCCCCATGACCGGATGGGTGCGGCCCTGGGTGCAGATGGTGGAGATCGCGGTGTCGGCACCGGTGGTGATCGGGATCAGGACGGTCGGGATGGTGCGCGGCGGGTGGCCGCCCACGGCGAAGGCCCGTCGCGAGTACTCGCGCATGGTGCGGGAGAAGACGGAGGGGTTCACGCGCGCCGCCGTCGTGGCGGTCACGACGCCGCCGCGCGACACGGCCCGCCTCGCCGCCGCCGTCCTCGCGCCGGTGCACCAGCGGGTGGTGGCGAACCGCAGGAGGCTGGGCGGGTGGTGACCCGCCTCCTGGTCACCGGGGCCGCCGGCAGCATCGGCACGGACCTGCGTCCGCGTCTCGCCCGGCCCGGCCGGGTGCTGCGGCTGATGGACCTCGTCCCCGTCCCGGACCCCGGGCCGGGCGAGGAGGTCGTCACGGGGTCGGTCACCGACCGCGACGCCGTCGCCGCGGCGGTGGCGGGCGTCGACGCCGTCGTCCACCTGGCCGGGATCCCCGACGAGGCGCCGTGGGGCGACATCGTCGCGGCCAACGTCGACGGCACCCAGGCGGTGCTCGACGCCGCCGCCCGCGCCGGGGTCGGGCACGTCGTGCTCGCGTCGAGCAACCACGCCGCCGGCTTCCACACCCGCGACGCCGCCGGGCCGCTCCCGGCGACCGCCGAGCCCCGCCCGGACACCTTCTACGGCTGGAGCAAGGCGGCGCTGGAGGCGCTCGGGCGGCTCTACCACGACCGCTGCGGCACCCACGTCGTCTGCCTGCGCATCGGCTCGTGGGCGCAGCGCCCGGGCGACGCCCGCGCCCTGTCGACGTGGATCTCGCCCGACGACGGCGGCCGGCTGGTCGAGGCCGCCCTGGCCGCACGTGGCTTCCACACGGTGTGGGGGGTGTCGGCGAACACCCGCCGCTGGTGGTCGCTCGACGAGGGCGCGGCGCTGGGCTACCACCCGCTCGACGACGCCGAGGCGCACGCGGCCGGCCTGCTCGGCGACGCCGACGGCCCCGACCTCACCGGTCCCGTCCACCACCGCGTCGGCGGGGCCTTCACCGTGGCGCCGCTCGGGGAGCGGCTCGACTCCTGACTCACCGGCCTGCTCACCGACGGGGCGGCACCGGCACCCGCACCAGGTCCTCGGCCACCACGACGTCCCCGCCGAACACCGCGGCCGCCTGCTCGCCGAACCGGGCGGGGTCGGGGTAGCGCTGGGAGAAGTGGGTGAGCACGAGCGTGCGCACCCCGGCGCGCGCGGCGACCGCCCCGGCCTGGCCCGCCGTCAGGTGGCCGTAGGTGTGCGCCAGGTCGGCGTCCTCGTCGAGGAAGGTCGACTCGATCACCAGCAGGTCGACGCCCTCGGCCAGCGCGTGCACGCCGTCGCACAGGCGGGTGTCCATGACGAACGCGGCCTTCTGGCCCGGCCGCGGCTCGCTGACCTCCTCGAGCGCGACGCCCCCGAGGGACCCGGTGCGCTGCAGCTCCCGGACGGCGGGGCCGTGGACGCCGGCGGCGGCGAGGCGGTCAGGCAGCATCCGGCGGCCGTCGGGCTCGACGAGGCGGTAGCCGTACGCCTCGACACCGTGGTCGAGGCGGCGCACCTCGAGGTGCGGCTCGTCGGCGACCGGGCCGTCTGCGGTGATCGGGTGCTCGCGCACGTCGAGGACGTCGTGGAACGGGGTGGCGTGGCGCAGGCGGTCGAACCACGCCTGCCCCGACGCCGGGAAGTGCGCGTGCACGGGGTGCGCCACGCGGTCGAGCGAGAGCCGCTGCACGACCCCGGGCAGGCCCAGGCAGTGGTCGCCGTGGAAGTGCGTCAGGCAGATGCGGGTGATCGCCGAGCTCGCGACGCCGGCCAGCAGCAGCTGGCGCTGGGTGCCCTCGCCGGGGTCGAACAGGAGGCCGTGGCCGTCCCAGCGGAGCAGGTAGCCGTTGTGGTTGCGCCGCCGGGTCGGGGCCTGGCTGGCGGTGCCGAGCACCACGAGCTCCCGGTCGGACACGGCCGCGACCCTACGCGCCGGCCCGGGCGGGGGGCCCGGACCGGCGCCGGGGGCGTCAGGCGGCGCGGGCCGCGGCGAAGCGCTGCGCGGCGTCGTCCCAGTTGACGACGTTCCACCAGGCCTTGACGTAGTCCGGCTTCACGTTCTTGTACTGCAGGTAGAACGCGTGCTCCCACATGTCGAGCATGACGATCGGCACGACGCCGACCGGCACGTTCCCCTGCTGGTCCCACAGCTGCAGGATGTGCAGGCGCTGCCCGAGCGGGTCGTAGGCGAGCACGCCCCAGCCCGACCCCTGGATGGTGGTCGAGGCGGCCGTGAACTGGGCCTGGAAGGCGTCGAAGGACCCGAAGGCCTCGTCGATCGCGCTCGCGAGGTCGCCGGTGGGCTTGCCGCCGCCGTCGGGGGAGAGGTTCTTCCAGAACAGCGAGTGGTTGATGTGCCCGCCGAGGTTGAACGCGAGGGTCTTCTCCAGGCCGACGATCGCGCCGAAGTCGCCGCCCTCGCGGGCCGTGGCGAGCTTGTCGAGTGTCTCGTTGAGCGCGTTGACGTAGGTCTGGTGGTGCTTCGAGTGGTGCAGCTCCATGATCTCGCCCGCGATGTGCGGCGCGAGCGCGCCGTAGTCGTAGGGGAGGTCGGGCAGCGAGTACTGGGCCACGGTGCAGCTCCTTCTCTCGATCTTCTCCGGTGGTGCCATCATCTTGCTGTAGCCAACGTATCCACGCAGCGACGGCGGGATAGCGTGCGTCCCGTGGTCGCGGCGGTGGTGTGGGACATGGACGGCACGCTCCTCGACTCGGTCGACGCCATCGCCGCGGCGTTCGCGGCGGTCACCGGCCGCCCGCCGATCCCGCCGGCCGAGGTCGAGCGCCTCTTCCGGTTACCCACGCCGGCGGCGATCCTCACGGACCTGGCCGGAACCGACGCGGGCCCCGCGGAGGTCGACGCCTTCTACGCGGCGCTGGCCGTCGAGGCCGAGGGCGTCGAGCCCTACCCGGGCGTCCACGACGTCCTGGCCGCGCTCGCCGGGCGCGTCCCGACCGGGGTGTTCACCGGCTCGAACGCCGTCGCGACCGGCATCCTGCTGCGCGCGACCGGCCTGCACGACCTGCTCGACACCGTCGTCGCCGGCGACGACGTGGCCCGTCGCAAGCCGCATCCCGACGGGCTGGAGCTCGCCTGCCGGCGGCTCGGGGTGGCGCCCGCCGCGGCGCTCTACGTCGGCGACACCGACAGCGACCTGACCACCGCCGTCAACGCCGGCGCGGTCCCGGTCGCGGCGGCGTGGGGGCACAACCACCGGCCCGGCGCGGTCGGCGCGGCGGTGGCCGCCCGCCCGGCCGACGTGCTGGCGCTGCTGGATGCCGGCCCGGACCGGCCGACTCGCGCCGCGCGCTCCTGATCAGCAGACTGCCCCGATGAGCCGCTTCTCCGCGACCACCGCGTCGGAGGCCGTCGTGGCCGCCGACCGCTCCCGGATCTGGGCGGTGCTGCGCGACCCCGTCCTGCTGCCGCAGCTGACGCCGCTGCTGCGGAAGATCGAGACCGACGGCGACCGGTGGCGGTGGCACCTCGTCGGGCTGTCGGTGCTCGGCGTCGGGATCAGCCCGGTGTTCACCGAGCGGATGGTGTTCGACGAGGGCGACGGTGACGGCCACCGCATCGACTACACCCACGCCCCGCCGCCCGGCGTGCGCGAGAGCACCGGCGCCGAGGGCTGGTACGTCCTCACCGACGAGCCCGGCGGCGGCACGCGGCTCGCGATCAGCCTCGGTCTGAGCGTGGAGCTGCCGCTCCCGCGGCTCGCGGCCCCGGCCGTCACCGCCGTGATGAAGGAGACGATGCAGCGGATGGGCGACCGCTTCTCCGCGAACCTGCTGCGCCACCTCGGCGTTCCGGCCCGGTAGGTTGACCGGCGTCCAGGAGAACGTGACGTGAACGGACCCCGCCCCGGCGGGGGTGGCGAGGCAGGGGTGTGCGGTGACCGGCCCCCTCGGCGCGCTCGACCGCCGCATCGTCGGCGCGCTGCAGGTCGACGGCCGCGCCGCCTGGGAGCGGATCGCCGCCGTGCTCGGCGAGCCCGAGGGCACCGTCGCCCGGCACGGGGCGGCGCTGCTGGGTGAGGGCGGGGTCCGGGTCGTCGGCGTGCCGGCGCCGGAGGCTGGCGCGGTCGTGCACCTGCGCTGCGGGCCCGGTCAGGAGCGGGTGGCCGTGCTCGCGCTGGCCCGTCGCGGCGACACCCGCTGGGCGCACCTGCTCGCGGGCCCGGCCGGGGGCGTCGCGGAGATCCGCTGCCCGCCCGACCGGCTCGCCCGGCTCGTCGGCGACGAGCTGCCCCGCGTGCCCGGCCTCGTCGACGCCACCGCCGACACGGTCCTGCGCCACGTCCGCACCGAGGACGAGTGGCGTCCCGGCCTGCTCGCCACCGAGGAGTGCGACGCCCTGTCCGAGCACCTGCCCCCGCCCGGCGACGCGCCGTTCGGCGAGGTCAAGGAGCTGAGCCCGAGCGACCGCATGCTGCTCACCGCCCTGCAGTTCGACGCCCGCCGCGGCGACGAGGAGCTGGCCGAGGTCACCGGGCTCTCGCGCAGCGCCGTGCCCCGCCGCGTCGACCGCCTCCGCCGCGACGGCCGCCTGCGCATCCGCGTCGTCGTCGACCCGGCCCGGATCGGGTTCCCCCTGCGCGCCGTCGTGCGCGCGTCGGCGGTGCCGCGGGACGTGGCGGCCGTGGCCGCCGGGCTGCGCCGCGAGCCCTGGGTGCTGCGGGCGTGCCGCGTCACCGGCGACCGCCCATTGCTGGCCGAGGTCGCGGTGCCCGGAGTCGACGCCCTGCACGACCTCACCACCGACGCCCCCTGGCTCGACCGCGTCACCGCCCTGGACACCGCGGTGGTCGTCGGCACGCTCAAGGACGGCGGGCTGTTCAGCCCGCCCGCCCCGCGCTCGTCCTGGGACTGACCGCCGCCCGCGGGTGCCGCCGGCGACGATCACGGGGCACTATCGGGCGATGCACGTGACTCTCACCGCCCAGGGCGCCGTCGTCGTCGACGCCGACGACTGCACCCGCCTGCACCTCGAGACCTCCCTGACCGGCCCCGCGCTGCGGGCCGCCCTGCGCGACACCGGGACGGGCGAGGTCGCGCCCGACGGCGCCGTCTGGCTCGACCTGGCCGTGCTGCGCTCCCGGGCGCAGCTCGCCGCCACGGCCGAGGACTGGCCGGCGCGGTGGGACAAGATGGTGGGCTACGCGGAGAAGTCGGGCTGGCTGTCGGTCGACGGGCGGTCGGTGAAGGTGCACATCGAGGGTGCGCAGGCGTAGCCGGGGGCCCGCTCTGCCCGCGAGGCCCCGCCCCCGAGTTGCAGGAAAGCCACGTTCACGCCACTGGATTGCATGAACGTGGCTTTCCTGCAACGGGAAGAGCGGGGGAGGGCGACGCTCAGACCCCCGGGTGCACCACGTGGATCTCCGCCCACGTCACCCGGTCCGGCGGGGCACCGGTGGGCACGCGGACCAGGCCGTCGGGCCCCGGCTCGGCCGTGCCGGGCAGGTTCGGGAGGCGGTCGCGCAGGCGGCCCAGCGCGGCCCGGTAGAACCGCAGCTGGGTGCGCCGGCCGAACACCGCGAAGCCGACGCGGTAGAGCGGGTTGCGGATCTCGGACTGGCGCGAGTACGCGTCGATCCGGAACTCCACCCGCCCGGTCTGCAGCTCCTTGGCCACCTCGTAGACGAGCTTCCCCTGCTCCAGGTGCCCGTCGAGGGTCTGGTACGCCCACCCGACGACGCGCTCCGGGCCGTTCGGGCCGTCGCGCAGCTCGTCGAGCTCGGAGGTGATCCGCACGCCCATGAGGAACCGGAAGTTCGCGAAGCGGCCCTGCAGCAGCATGTCGCGGCCCACCACGTCGGCGGGGTAGCGGTACACCGCGCGCAGGACCGCCGGGTCGGTGAACTCGTAGCCGTTCACGAGCTCGCCGGCGTCGTGCACGAGCCCGTGGGGCTCGGGCTCGCCGGGCTGCTCGTAGCCGAGCTCGAGGGTCCAGCGGTCCTGGTGCCACCCGTGCGTGACGTGCGGCGGGGCCTGGCCCTCGTCGTAGTTGATGTGCCGGCGGCCGAGGTCCTCGACGATCGCGGGCAGGTCCGGGCCCCTCAGCGCGGGCCTCCGGTGATGATCACGCGGATCGGGTACCCGGACCGACGTGTTCCTACTCGGTCGTCCCGCCCCCGGCTCCCGCCTCCAGTTCGTCGACCACGTCCTGCGCTGGCCCTACGGGATCGTCAACGCCCTGCGCCACCGCCTGCCCGGCGGCCCCGTGCTGCACCGCACCCAGATCGGGGGCGACGCGGGCGACCTGCCCGACCCCGTCCCGGCCGACCTCCGCGACGACCGCATCCAGTACGTCTCCGACGGCGTCGGCCCGCTGATGCACCGGAGCTACTCCATCGAGGTCGACGGCGCCGAGCGCACCGCCGAGTCGGTGATGGCCGAGCTGCGCCGCGACCCCAACTGCGCCGTCCCCGACGCCGCCGTCTTCCAGCGCCCCGACGGGACCGACGGACCGCTGAGCCTGGGCGACGAGTACGTCGTCCGCATCCCGGCGCCGTGGGACGGCCCGGTCCGCGTGATCGACGTGACGCCGCGCTCGTTCCGCCTGGCCACGCTGTGGGGGCACCTGGAGGCGGGCCAGATCCAGTTCCGGGCCGAGCCGCTGCCCGGCGGCGCGCTGCGGTTCGTCATCGAGTCCTGGGCCCGCGCGGGCGACCGCGCGTCGCACCTGCTCTACAACCGGCTGCCGCTGGCGAAGGAGATCCAGCTGACGGTGTGGACGCGCACCTGCAGCGCCGTCGCCGAGATGGTGGGCGGCACCGTCCGCGACGGCATCACCGTCCTCACCCGCGTCGTCGAGGAGGACGTGGCGGCGCGGCCGGGCCCCGGGGTCTGACCGGCCCTAGCCTGGGGCGGTGCTGATCTCCGCGCTCGACACCGTCCTGGACCGGACGGTCGCCCCCGGCTACTCGCGCCTCGGCTACCTCGCGCGGTCGGCGGGGTGGTCGGGCGCGCAGGCCGACCCGGCGCCGGGCGCGCTGGCGGGCAGGGTCGCGCTGGTCACGGGCGGGGGAGGGGGCCTCGGGCTCGCCACCGTCGCCGGGCTGGCGCGGCTCGGGGCCGCGGTCCACCTGGTCGTGCGCGACGAGGGGCGCGGCGAGCAGGCACGCGCGCGCCTGGCCGCGGAGCTGCCGGGCGCCGACCTGCGCGTCACGCGCTGCGACGTCTCCGATCTCGACGACGTGCGCCGCGCCGCCCCCGTCCTCGCCGACGCGCGTCCCGACCTCCTCGTGCACAACGCCGGGGTGCTGCCGCCCGCGCGCAGGACGACCGCGCAGGGCCACGAGCTGACGCTGGCCACGCACGTGCTCGGCCCGCACCTGCTCACGCGGCTGCTCGCGGGCCCGCTGGGCGAGCGCGGCGGGCGGGTGCTGTGGATCGCGTCGGGCGGGATGTACGCCCAGCGCCTGCGGTCCGACGAGCCCGTTCCCTACGACGGCACCACCGCCTACGCCCGCACGAAGCGGATGCAGGTGGTGCTGTCCGGGCTGTGGGCGCGGGAGCTGCGGGGCCGCGTCGACGTCCACGCCGTGCACCCGGGCTGGGCCGACACCCCGGGCCTCGCCAGCTCGCTGCCCGGCTTCGGGCGGCTGCTCGGCCCGCTGCTGCGCACCGCCGAGCAGGGAGCCGACACCGCGGTGTGGCTCGCGGCCGCGCCCGCGGACGTCGCCGGGACGGGGCGGTTCTGGCACGACCGCCGCCCGCGCCCGGAGCACTACGTGCCCTGGACGCGGGAGAGCGCGGCCGACCGCGCGGAGCTGTGGGCCCGCGCGGAGTCCCTCACCAGCTGAGCAGCAGCTCCTCGGGCTGTGCAGCGCTAGGCACTGGGGGTGGGCCCGTCGAGCAGGACGCGGGCCGCCCGCAGGACGTGGGCCACGGCGCCGCGGTCCGCCCCCGCGCCGATCTCGGCCCGGACCTGCCCGAGCCCGAGCAGCCACGCGAGCAGCAGGGTGGCCCGCAGATCGGCCTCGTCGGGGTCGTCGGTGCCCGCCTGCGCCGCGAACGCCGCGCGGTAGGCGGCGCCGAGCTCGGTGCGCACCGTCTCGGCCGGCGTGCCCCCCGAGCGCAGGACGGCGTGGAACATCGCGCCGTCGGGCTCGTCGGCGAACACGGCGGTGACCAGGCGCTCCAGCAGCGTCTCCGGCGGGCCGTCCGACAGCGGGGCGAGCGCCTGCGCGGTGACCGCCTCGGCGAACAGCGACTCCTTGTTGCCGAAGTACCGGAACAGCAGCGCCTGGTTGACGCCGGCCCGGTCGGCGACGCCGCGCACCGTCGTCCGGTCGTAGCCGCGCTCGGCGAACAGCGTGCGCGCGGCGGCCAGCAGGGCGCCGCGGGTGGCGGCCGAGTCGCGGGGGCGCGGGACGGTGGTCATCGGCGCTTCCTCTCCGGCGGGATCGGGCGATCAGACCACATCGGGCACGCGTGTGGTGCGCCGCGCCGCGGGGTACGCCCCGGCATGCCCGACTACGACGACCAGTCCGACGCCCCCGACCTGGGCGCGTCGGTGCAGCTCGAGAACAGCGAGACGATGGAGGGGCCGCCCGGGGCGGACCCGCTCGACGCCGGGTACGTGCCGCCGGACCGCCCCTACGCCCTGGACGACGACCGCACCGAGACCCTCGACGACCGGCTCGCCGCGGAGCTCCCCGAGGAGGTCGTCGACGCGCAGGTCGACCGCGCCGGACGGCTCACCAACGACGACGGCGACGACATGGACGCCGTCGACGTCGGCATCGACGGCGGTGCGGCGTCGGCGGAGGAGGCGGCCGTGCACGACGTCGACGTCGACACGCGCGTCGACGGCGAGCCATCCGTGGCCGCCGACCCGGAGCTCCTCGACCCGGAGGTGGAGGCCGAGATCGACGGGTCCGAGGACGCGCTCGCCCGCCGCGACGCGGGCCGCGACCTCGCCGACACCCTCGACCGGGCGGTCGACGGCTCCGCCGCGGGGGCGTCGGGACGCACGGACGCGGGGCCGGTACCGGGCCTGTGAGCAGGTCGCGGTGACAGGCACGGTTCCCCCGGGGACAGTGGAGGGATGACGAGGGTGGAGGGATGACGGTGCACCGGCCCGGTCCGCTGCGGTGGCTCTGGTACGCCATGGGCGGCGGGCTGCCGGCGCGCTACCGCGACTGGGTGCTGCACGACGTCACGACGAGGACGTGGGCGCTGCGTCAGATGCTGCGCTCGATCGTGCAGCTGGTGCCGATCGGGATCCTGCTGGTGCTGCTGGTGCCCGGGGAGCTGTGGGTCCGGCTGGTCGCCGTGCTCGGCGGGGCGGCGGTGGGGATGATCTACGCGGCCTCGTTCGTCCACCTGACGACCGAGCACCGGTCGGTCAAGGCCGGCTGGGCGCGGGGCCAGGCCGAGGCGGTCCGGGAGAAGCGCACGGCCCCCCGGCGGGAGGCGGCGGCGCGGCGGTACGAGGAGCGGTACCGCTGATCCCGGTCGTCGGTGCTACTCGGCGCCCGCGGTGAGCTTGGCGATCTCCACGTCCAGGTCCATCCGGCCGCCCTCGTCACCGAACGCGACCAGCTCGGCGGTGGTCTCGACGAAGTGGCGCAGCAGGTCGCGGTCGACCTCCAGGACGGCGCGGCCGTCGGTCGAGCGGATCTCGATCTCGACGATGTCGTAGCCCTGGACGACCTGCGGGCTCATCCGGATGTCGCCCTCGCCGGCGGCCTCGTCGAGCGCCTCGCGGACCAGGTCGCGGGCGACGAGCCACTCGACCCAGCGGTCGGCCCTGGTCCGGACGGCGAGGATGACGGCGAAGGGGTCGGTCGCCGAGTAGCTCCAGCGCGTCACGACGGGCGCCGGCTGGCCGTGGAGAACGGTGAACATGTCCTGCGAGACCGTGTCGACGGTGTCCATGATCGCCCCTGTGGTTCGGGTGCCCGCCGCTGCTGCGACGGTGTCATGAGGAGAATCGCCGCAGGTGCCGCGGGCGCATCACTTCCGGCCGCTGTTCACCCGAACAAGTGAGGCCGTCGCGGTCGGTCACGACCGGGCCCCGTCCGGGCGATCAGGCGGGGTCGTCGGCGGTGACGACCCAGATGCCGCCCTCGCCGGTGCGCCCGGGCTGGGCCACGGTCAGCACGCGGCGGGTGCCGTCGGGGCCGGTGACGTCGACGGTGTCCGCACCGGCCGTGCCCCCGCCGGCCGCCACCACCGTCGCGTCGTCCCAGCCGTAGGCCGCGGCGACGTAGGAGCGGGCGAGCTCGGCGGGGTCGAGCAGCCAGGGCTGCGCCCCGTCGTCGACGCTCTCCTGCAGGCCGACCGACTCGGCGGCGCTGCGGGCGGGCCACGGCGCGGCGACGGCGGGCGCGACCGCCGGCTCCGTGACGGCGGGGACGCCCGACGGCGGCGGGACCGGGTCGGGGGTCGCGGCGGGGGTGGGGGAGCCGCAGCCGGCCAGCAGGACGCAGGCGGTCGCGGACGTCACCAGGAGGCGGCGCAGGGTCATCCGGCGGACGCTAGCCGCGTCGCGCCGCGCCCGGCAGCCACCGCGGGCGGCGCGTCGGGGTGGGAGGAGGGGCAGCGGCCGACGGGGCGGATCACTAGGGTTCGCCGGAGCACGGGCGGCGACATCACGAGGTGAACCACATGACCGGGTCGGTCCAGAACCCTTCGGCACAGAACCCTTCGGCAGAGGCCTTCTACGCGGCGCGGGCGTTCCTGCAGGAGCACCGCCTCGACTACGACACGGCGCTGCGCGACTTCGCCTGGCCCGAGATCGACGAGTTCAACTTCGCGCTCGACCACATCGACGCCGTCGCCGCCGATCCCGAGCGCGGCGCGAAGCGGGCGCTGTGGATCGTCGAGGGCGACGGGTCCGAGGCGCACTGGACTTATCGGGAGCTGGCCGAGCGCTCGAACCGCGTCGCCAACTGGCTGCGCGGGCACGGCGTCGCGCGCGGCGACCGGATCATCCTCATGCTCGGCAACCAGGTCGAGCTGTGGGAGACGATGCTCGCCGCGATGAAGCTCGGCGCGGTCGTCATCCCGGCGACGACGCTGCTCACGGCGTCCGACCTGCGCGACCGCCTCGACCGCGGCGCCGCGAAGCACGTCGTCGTGGGTGGCGCCGACGCCGGCAAGTTCGACGGCGTCGAGGGCGACTACACGAGGATCGCCGTCCGCGGCGCCCCCGAGGGCTGGCTCGACTACGCCGACGCCGACGACGCCCCCGCGGAGTTCACGCCGGACGGCGTCACCAAGGGCTCCGACACGCTGCTGCTGTACTTCACCTCCGGCACCACCGCGAAGCCCAAGCTCGTCGAGCACACCCACGCCAGCTACCCCGTCGGGCACCTGTCCACGATGTACTGGATCGGGCTCGAGCCCGGCGACGTCCACCTCAACATCTCCTCGCCCGGCTGGGCCAAGCACGCGTGGAGCAACGTCTTCGCGCCGTGGATCGCCGAGTCGTGCGTGCTCGTCATGAACTACGCGAAGTTCGACGCGGCGTCGGTGCTGGCGGTGCTCGACCGCTGCGGCGTCGACAGCTTCTGCGCCCCGCCCACGGTGTGGCGCATGCTCATCCAGGCCGACCTCTCGGGCCTGAAGACCCCGCCGCAGAAGGTCGTGGGCGCGGGGGAGCCGCTCAACCCCGAGGTCATCGAGCAGATCGAGAAGGCGTGGGGCGTCAAGATCCGCGACGGCTTCGGGCAGACCGAGTCCACGGTGCAGATCGGCAACCCGCCCGGGCAGACCGTCAAGCCGGGCTCGATGGGCCGCCCGATCCCGGGCTACCCGATCGTCCTGGTCGACCCGGCCACCGGCGAGAAGGGTGTCACCGAGGGCGAGATCTGCATCGACCTCGAGCGGCGCCCGCTCGGCCTGATGGTCGGCTACCACGGCGACCCCGAGCGCAACGCCGAGGCGATGGCCGACGGCGTCTACCACACCGGTGACGTCGGCTCCCGCGACGAGGACGGCTACATCACCTACGTCGGGCGCGCCGACGACGTGTTCAAGGCCTCGGACTACCGGATCTCGCCGTTCGAGCTGGAGAGCGTGCTGATCGAGCACCCGGCGGTGGCGGAGGCGGCGATCGTGCCCTCGCCCGACCCCGTGCGGCTCGCCGTCCCGAAGGCGTACGTCGTGCTCGCCGCGGGGTACGACCCGACCGAGGAGACGGCGCGCTCGATCCTGCAGTTCGCCCGCGACAACCTCGCCCCCTACAAGCGGATCCGGCGCCTGGAGTTCTTCGAGCTGCCCAAGACGATCTCCGGCAAGATCCGCCGCGTGGAGCTGCGGGGCCGCGAGGGCGAGCTGCACGCCCAGGACGGCGCCACTCCGCCCGGAGAGTTCACCCTCTAGTACGTGATCTTGGGAGGCCGTCGGGCGTCGCGCCCGCCAGAATGGGTACCACTCCACTGAACCGGGACCGGGTGCGCCGCGAATGCCGCGCGCGTCCGGCTCCCGGACGCGACGAGGGGGATCCGTGGACGTCACGCAGAAGTCCGGCCTGGCCGGCGAGATGGCCGCGATGCCGCAGGTGTGGCGACGGCTGCTCGCCGCCCACGTGCCCGACCGGCTGGGGCGCTGCACGTCGTGCCGCCACTCCAGCGGGTCGGGCGCGAAGTGGCCCTGCAACCTGCACCGCGTCGCCGCCGAGGCGGAGCGGCTCTACGACCTGAAGCTCGGTCAGGCGGTCGGCGCGGAGTAGTGCCCGGGCCAGTGCCGGTAGGGGATCCGCGTGATCTCGCGGAGCTCGCCGACGGTCGACCACTCGTCGCGCCCGAGACGGGCCAGCGGGGCGAGGCCGGCGATCGTGGGGAGGCCGCCGTCGTGGGGGTCGCCGTCGAACACGTCGGTGCGGACCGAGGCGTGCACGACGCGGCCGATGACGACCGTCGAGTCGCCCAGCGTCAGCGCCTGCTCGAGGCGGCACTCCAGCGCCACCGGTGACTCGGCGACCCGCGGCGGCGCCACCAGCGCGCTCGGCTCGGCCGTCAGCCCCACCTCGGCGAACTCGCTGACCCCGGCCGGGAAGTCGGTGCCCGTCGCGTTGACCTGCTCGAACAGCGGCTCGGTGGCCAGGCAGACGACGAACTCGCCGGTGTCGCGCGCGTTGGTCAGCGAGTCCTTCACCCCGACGCTGGTGAACTGGACCATCGGCGGGTCGACGCAGGAGACGGTGAAGAACGAGTGCGGGGCGAGGTTGTCGACGCCCGCGGCCGAGCGCGTGCTGACCCAGGCGATCGGGCGGGGCACGACCACGGAGGTGAGCAGGCGGTAGAACCCGCGGACGCCGAGGCCGGCCGGGTCGAGATCGGTGCGCATGGCCCGATCCTGCCCCGCGGGTGATCGCCGCGCCCGCTCCGCCGTAGGTTCGCGGCGTGAGAACGCGCGCAGCCGGGCTGCTCCTCGGGGCGCTCGCCGACGCCCTGCTCGGCGACCCCCGCCGCTTCCACCCGGTCGCGGGCTTCGGCTCGGTCGCGGCGGCGGTGGAGCGGCGGACGTACGCCGACCGGCGGGCGTCGGGGGTCGTGCACACGGCCGTGCTCGTCGGCGGGGTCGTCGGTGCCGGGGTCGCGGTGGAGGGGGTCGGGCGGCGGCATCCGCTGCTGGGCGTCGCGCTGACCGCACTGGCCACGTGGACGGTGCTCGGCGGGTCGTCGCTGGCGGCGCACGGAGCGGCGCTGGCGGGGGAGCTCACCGCGTCCGACGGGGACGGCCTGGCGGCGGCGCGGCGGCGGCTGCCGTCGCTGTGCGGGCGCGACCCGGCGTCGCTGGACGCGGCCGGGATGGCGCGGGCGGGCGTGGAGTCGTTGGCGGAGAACACCTCCGACGCCGTGGTGGCCCCGCTGTTCTGGGGCGCGGTGGCCGGGGTGCCGGGGCTGCTCGGGTACCGGGCGGTGAACACGCTCGACGCGATGGTGGGCTACCGCTCGCCCCGGTACGCGCGGTTCGGGTGGGCCTCGGCCCGCCTCGACGACGCCGCCAACCTGCTGCCGGCCCGGGTCTGCGCGGCCCTGTGCGTGGTCCTCGCCCCGGCCGTCGGCGGTTCCCCGGCGGCCGCGCTCGCCGCCTGGCGCCGGGACGCGGGCTCCCACCCCTCCCCGAACGCCGGGCCGGTGGAGGCGGCCGCCGCCGGGGCGCTGGGCGTCGGGCTCGGGGGGCGGACGGTGTACGCCCACGGGGTCGAGGAGCGCCCCCGCCTGGGCGACGGCCCCGCCCCCGTCGCCGCCGACCTGCACCGCGCCGCCCGCCTCTCCCGGCTGGTGGCCGGGGCGTCGGCGGTGCTGGCGGCGCTCGCCGCCCGCTGACCCCGGCTCAGTGCGGGAGCGGCGCCTCGTCGTCCTCGCCCGACAGCGCCCGGCGCAGGGCCGACCGGTCGGGCCGCCCCCGCCGC
The DNA here is from genome assembly GCF_013155125.1 of Pseudonocardia broussonetiae. Lineage (NCBI taxonomy): Bacteria > Bacillati > Actinomycetota > Actinomycetes > Pseudonocardiales > Pseudonocardiaceae > Pseudonocardia > Pseudonocardia broussonetiae. Next base: position 3,776,309 of record NZ_CP053564.1, read on the forward strand.
TGCAGCAGCTCCAGCCGGATGAAGTAGCCCAGGGCCAGCAAGGCGATCACCCCGAACGTGATCCACTGCAGCGCGTAGGACAGGTTCGTGAACGGCGCCCCGCCCGCCACCGGGGCCACCGGCAGGGGGCTCAGGACGCCGGGCTGGTCGGCGGCGAGCTGGAGCCAGCCCGGTTCGAGGGCGAGGCCGGTGGCCGAGGCGAGCAGGCGGGAGTCGGCGACGTAGAGCTGCCGGAACCCGGCCTCGTCGAGCACTCGGCCCTCGGGGTCGGTCTGGTCGAGGCGCAGGCGCGCGGTGAGCGTCACCTCACCCGCGGGCGGGGCGGCGACGTCGGGCGTGACCGCGCCGCTGGAGGTCTCGACGGTCCCGCGGTCGACGGTCAGCAGCCGCCCGTCGGACGTGCGGAACGGCGTCAGCACCTCGACGGCCGGGCGCCCGTCGACGACCCGCAGCCGCACCAGGCCCTGGTCGTCGGGCAGGTAGGTGCCGGTGACCTCGACCTGGCGCCACTCGACGTCCGGCGTCACCCCGGCGCCGGGCTCCACCAGCTGCGCCAGCGGCACCGGCGGCGTGGTGTTGGCCGCGTCGATCGCCTGCTGCTGCGCCTCCCGCTGGGCCTCGCGGCCGAACTGCCACGGCGCGAGCAGCGTGTAGCAGGCCACCACGAAGCCGAGCACCACGGCGATGAGGGCCAGCCAGCCCGGACGCAGGAGGAACCGCACGCCCTTACGGTAGTCGGCGTGCGCGGAGGACTGCTGGTGGCCGGGACGACCTCCGACGCGGGCAAGAGCGCGCTCGTCGCCGGCATCTGCCGGGTGCTGGTCCGGCGGGGGGTGCGGGTGGCGCCGTTCAAGGCGCAGAACATGAGCAACAACTCGGTCGTGACGCCCGACGGCGGCGAGATCGGCCGCGCGCAGGCCATGCAGGCCCACGCGTGCGGCCTCGCGCCCAGCACCGCGTTCAACCCGGTGCTGCTCAAGCCGGGCAGCGACCGGAGCTCGCAGGTCGTCGTGCTCGGCCGCGTCGACGGCACGGTCAGCGCCCGCTCGTACTACGAGCGGAAGTCGGCGCTGCTCGACGTCGTCGTCGACACCCTCGCCGGTCTGCGCGCGCAGTACGACGTGGTGGTGTGCGAGGGCGCCGGCTCGCCCGCGGAGATCAACCTGCGGGCCTCCGACATCGCCAACATGGGGCTCGCGCAGGCCGCCGACCTGCCCGTGGTCGTCGTCGGCGACATCGACCGCGGCGGCGTCCTCGCCCACCTCTTCGGCACCCTCGCCGTCCTCGACGCGGCCGACCAGGCCCGCATCGCCGGGTTCGTGATCAACAAGTTCCGCGGCGACCCCGGTCTGCTCGCCCCGGGCCTCGACCAGCTCCGCACGCTCACCGGCCGGCCCACGCTCGGGGTCGTGCCGTGGGCCGACGGGCTGTGGCTCGACGCCGAGGACTCGCTCTCCGTCGTCTCCGACGGCGTCCTCGGCCGCCCCGCGCCGCCCCGTGGCGACGCGTGGCTGAACGTGGCCGTCGTCCGGCTGCCGCGGATCTCCAACGCCACCGACGCCGAGGCGCTGGCCTGCGAGCCCGGCGTCGCCGTGCGGTACGTGACCGAGCCCTCGCGCCTGGCCGGCGCCGACCTCGTCGTGCTGCCCGGCTCGAAGGCCACCGTCGCCGACCTAGCCTGGCTGCGCCGAACCGGCCTCGCCGACGCCGTGCTCGCCCACGCCCGCGCCGGGCGCCCGGTGCTCGGGATCTGCGGCGGCTACCAGATGCTGGGGCGGACGATCGCCGACCCGCACGGGGTGGAGTCGGGCGACGCGGAGGGCCTGGGCCTGCTCGACCTGGAGATCGCGTTCGACGTCGACAAGCACCTCGCCACCCCGCACGGCACGGCGTGGGGCGAGCCCGTGAGCGGCTACGAGATCCACCACGGGCGCGTGGTCCGCTCGGGCGACCCGGGGCTCATCGGGGCGGAGGGCTCCGAGACCGACCGCGTCTGGGGCACCCACTGGCACGGCCTGCTGGAGAACGACGGGTTCCGGCGGCGGCTGCTCGGGCGCGTCGGGCGTCCGGGGTTCGTGGCGGCGCCGGACACCTGCTTCGCCGACGAGCGCGAGCGCCAGCTCGACCTCCTCGGCGACCTCGTCGAGCAGCACCTCGACATCGGCGCACTCGACCATGTGATCAGTCACGGAGCGCCCCGGGACCTCCCGGTGGTGACGTCCGGTCTGGCAGTGTCCCCCTCGTGACCGTCGTGCAGTTCCCGTTCTCCGCCGTCGTCGGCCACGACGACCTCCGCCTCGCCCTGCTGCTCAACGCCGTGCACCCGGGCGTCGGCGGCGTGCTGGTGCGCGGGGAGAAGGGCACCGCCAAGTCGACGGCCGTGCGCGCGCTGGCCGCGCTGCTGCCGGCGCTGACGGTGGTGCCGGGCTGCCGCTTCGGCTGCGACCCCGCCTCGCCCGACCCCGGCTGCCCGGACGGCCCGCACGCGGGAACCGCGGGGGAGTCGCGCCCGGCGCGGCTGGTCGAGCTGCCCGTCGGCGCCACCGAGGACCGGCTCGTCGGCTCGCTCGACCTGGAGCGCGCGCTGAGCGAGGGCGTCCGCGCCTACCAGCCGGGCCTGCTGGCCGACGCCCACCGCGGCGTGCTCTACGTCGACGAGGTCAACCTGCTCCACGACCACCTCGTCGACCTCCTGCTCGACGCCGCCGCGATGGGCCGCGCCCACGTCGAGCGCGACGGGGTCTCGGTCTCGCACGCCGCCCGGTTCCTGCTGGTCGGGACGATGAACCCGGAGGAGGGGGAGCTGCGCCCGCAGCTGCTCGACCGCTTCGGCCTCGCCGTCGAGGTGCGCGCCGCGCGCGACGTCGACACGCGCGTCGAGGTCGTGCGGCGGCGGATGGGCTTCGACGCCGACCCGTCCGCCTTCGCCGCCCGCTACGCCGACGACGAGCGCGCGACGGCCGAGCGGATCGCCGCGGCCCGCGAGCGCGTCGGCGCGGTCGTCCTGCCCGACGCCGAGCTGCGCCGGATCGCGGCAGTCTGCGCGGCGTTCGACGTCGACGGGATGCGCGCCGACCTCGTCATCGCCCGCGCCGCCGTGGCGCACGCGGCGTGGCGCGGCGCGGGGGCCGTCACCGAGGAGGACGTGCGCGTGGCCGCCCGGCTGGCCCTGCCGCACCGCCGCCGCCGCGACCCGTTCGACGAGCCCGGCATGGACGACGGCGCCCTCGACGAGGCGCTGCGCGAGGCGGCGGAGCACGAGGGCCCCGACGACGACGGCCCCGACGACGACGGGGGCCCCGGAGGTGGCGGGAGCCCCGACCCCAACCCCGCGAACGGCTCGTCCGCCCAGCCTGATGACGCGAACGGCCCGTTCGACCAGGAGGGGGAGGAGGCGGACGCGACCCCCGCCCCCGCCTCCGGCAGCGCCGATGGCCCCGGTGACGGCGCTGACGGCAGCCCCGACGGCGCGCAGTCCCACCCCCACCCCCGAGCGAACGGGCCGTCCGACCAATCGGACCGCGCGAACGGGCCGTTGGGCCAGGACGGTGACCCCGCCCCCACCCCCACCGGCACCTTCCGCGCCCGCCGCCTCGAGGTGCCGGGCCTGGGCGAGGGCGCCCCCGGCCGCCGCTCCCGCGCCCGCACCGACGCGGGCCGGGTGGTCCGCGCCGCCGACGACGTCCCGCGCCGCGCCGCCGACGTCCACCTCGCCGCCTCGATCACCGCCGCCGCCCCGCACCAGCGGGCCCGCGGCCGCAGCGGGCCCGCGCTGGTCCTGCGCCACGGCGACCTGCGCACCACCGTCCGCGAGGGCCGCGAGGGCAACCTCGTGCTGTTCGCCGTCGACGCGTCGGGCTCCATGGCCGCCCGCGCGCGCATGTCGGCGGTGTCCGGGGCGGTGCTGTCGCTGCTGCGCGACGCCTACCAGCGCCGCGACAAGGTCGGCCTCGTCACCTTCCGCGCCCGCGGCGCCGAGCTGGTGCTGCCTCCGACGTCGAGCGTGCCCGCGGCGCAGGCGCGGATGGCGTCGCTGCGCACCGGGGGGCGCACCCCGCTCGCCGACGGCCTGCTCCGCGCCCGCGAGGTCCTGCGCGTCGAGCGGCTGCGCGATCCCCGCCGCCGCGCCCTGCTCGTCCTGCTCACCGACGGGCGGGCGACGGTCGGGCGCTCGGGCGCCGGGCGGGTGGGCGACCCCGTGACCGACGCCTGCCGCGCCGCGGCCCTGCTCGCCGCCGACGGCGTGGCGACGGTGGTCGTCGACTGCGAGTCCGGACCCGTCCGCCTCGGCCTCGCCGCACGCGTCGCCGCGGCCGCGGGCGGGGAGATCGTGACCATCGGGGCGCTGTCGGCCGACGGCGTCACCGGCGTCGTCCGCGCCGCCCGGGCGGCCTGACGGCCGCTCGTGAGTGGCAACCGTGGCCAGGGCCACGGTTGCCACTCACGGGCCCGACGAAGGAGGGCATGCATGCCGCAGGGACAGGTCGAGACCGTGCCCGACGACGGGCTCACCACCCGCCAGCGCCGCAACCGGCCGCTCGTCGTCGTGCACACCGGCACGATGAAGGGCAAGTCGACGGCGGCGTTCGGGCTGGCGCTGCGCGGCTGGGCGCAGGGCTGGTCGATCGGGGTGTTCCAGTTCGTGAAGTCGGCGAAGTGGAAGGTCGGCGAGGAGGCCGCGTTCCGGGCCCTGGGCCGCGTGCACGAGCAGACCGGCGAGGGCGGGCCGGTGGAGTGGCACAAGATGGGCGAGGGCTGGTCCTGGGTGCGCAAGCCCGGCACCGAGGAGGACCACGCCGCGGCCGCGCGGGAGGGCTGGGCGGAGATCCGGCGGCGGATCGAGGCGCAGACCCACGAGGTCTACGTCCTCGACGAGTTCACCTACCCGATGAAGTGGGGCTGGGTCGACGTCGCGGAGGTGGTGGAGGTGCTGGCCGCGAGGCAGGGGCGCCAGCACGTCATCATCACCGGGAGGGACGCGGCGCCGGAGCTCGTGGCGGCCGCCGACCTCGTCATGGAGACGGGCAAGGTCAAGCATCCGATGGACGCCGGCCAGAAGGGCCAGCGGGGAATCGAGTGGTGATGAAGCAGGTCAGACTGGGTGCTACCGGGCTGCGGGTCTCGCGGATCTGCCTCGGGATGATGAGCTTCGGCACGCCGGAGTGGCGCGAGTGGGTCCTCGACCTCGACGCCTCGCGCCCGCTCGTGCGCGCCGCCGTCGAGGCCGGGATCACGTTCTTCGACACGGCGGACATGTACTCCGACGGCGCCAGCGAGGAGGTGTCGGGCACGCTGCTGCGCGAGCTGTTCGCGCGCCGCGACGACTACGTGCTCGCCTCCAAGGTCTTCATGCCGACGGGGAAGGGCCCCAACGACCGCGGGCTGTCGCGCAAGCACGTGATGGCGAGCATCGACGCGTCGCTGCGGCGGCTGGGCACCGACCACCTCGACCTCTACCAGATCCACCGGTGGGACCCCCACACGCCGATCGAGGAGACGATGGAGGCGCTGCACGACGTCGTGCGCGCCGGGAAGGCCCGCTACATCGGGGCGTCGAGCATGTTCGCCTGGCAGTTCGCGAAGGCGCAGCACGTCGCCGACGCGCACGGCTGGACGCGGTTCGTCTCCATGCAGGACCACTACAACCTCGTCTACCGCGAGGAGGAGCGGGAGATGCACCCGCTGTGCCTCGACCAGGGCGTCGGGGTCATCCCGTGGAGCCCGCTGGCGCGCGGCCGCCTCACGCGCCTGCCCGAGCAGCACACCACCGTGCGCGCGGGGAGCGACCCGATCGCCGACCGCATGTACGGCGAGGCCGACGACGCCGTGGTGCGCGCGGTGGCCGAGGTCGCGAAGGCGCGCGACCTGCCGATGGCGCAGGTGGCGCTGGCGTGGATGCTGCACAAGCCGGTGATCAGCGCGCCGATCGTGGGGGCCACGAAGCTCCGCCACATCGAGGACGCCGTCGCCGCGGTCGACGTCGAGCTGACCGACGACGAGATCGCCGCGCTCGAGGCGCCCTACGTCCCGCACCCGGTGCTCGGCCACGCATGACGGCCCGGGCGCTGGTCGTCGGGGCGCCCTCGTCGGGGTCGGGCAAGACGACCGTCGCCACCGGCCTCGTCGCGGCGCTGCGCCGGCGCGGCACGGCGGTGGCGCCGTTCAAGGTCGGCCCCGACTACATCGACCCCGGCTACCACGCGCTCGCGGCCGGGCGGCCCGGTCGCAACCTCGACCCGGTCCTCGTCGGGCCCGACCGGATCCTCCCGCTGGCCCGCCATGGGAGCGCGGGCGCGGAGATCGCGGTGGTCGAGGGCGTGATGGGGCTGTTCGACGGCCGGCTGCGCGACGGGGCCGGGTCGACCGCGCAGGTCGCGGGGCTGCTCGGGGCGCCGGTGGTGCTCGTCGTCGACGTCCGGGGGCAGTCGCGCAGCCTGGCCGCGCTGCTGCACGGGTTCCGGACCTTCGACCCGGCCGTGCGGGTGGCCGGCGTGGTGCTCAACCGCGTCGGCAGCCCGCGCCACGAGGACGTCCTGCGGGCCGCGGCCGACGAGGTGGGCCTGCCGGTGCTCGGCGCGCTGCCCCGCCGCGACGCGTTGGAGGTGCCCTCGCGCCACCTCGGGCTGGTCACGGCGGCGGAGCACGGCGCCGCCGCGCTCGCCGCCGTCGACGCGATGGCGGAGCTGGTGGCCGCGCACGTCGACCTCGACGCGGTGGTCGCGTTGGCCGCGCCGCTGCCCCCGGGGCCGGTGTGGGACGCGGCCGAGGAGGTCGGCGACGCGACCCGCGGCCGTCCGGTGGTGGGGGTGTTCGGCGGCCCGGCGTTCACGTTCGGCTACGCCGAGCACGCCGAGCTGCTGGCCGCGGCGGGGGCCGAGGTCGTCGTCGTCGACCCGCTGCGCGACGCGGGGCTGCCCCCCGGCACCGCCGCGCTCGTCGTCCCCGGGGGGTTCCCCGAGGAGCACGCCGACGCCCTGAGCGCGAACGCCCCGCTGCGCGCCGCGGTCCGGGAGCTCGCGGCGACGGGCGCACCGGTGCACGCCGAGTGCGCCGGGCTGCTCTACCTGTGCGAGTCGCTCGACGGCCTGCCGATGTGCGGGGTGCTGCCCGCGCAGGCCGCGATGACGCCCCGGCTGACCCTGGGCTACCGCGACGCCGTGGCGCTCGGCGACTCCGCCCTGTTCGCCGCGGGGGAGCGGGTCACCGGGCACGAGTTCCACCGCTGCGCCGTCACGCCCGGCGCCGGCGCGGACCCCGCGTGGGCCTGGCGCGACGCCGACCCGGAGGGGTTCGTGGCGGGTGGGGTGCACGCGTCGTTCCTGCACACGCACCCGGCGGGGCACCCGCGCGCCGTCGCGCGGATCATCTCCCGGAGCGCCCCTCCAGGAGCTACTGTGGAGTAGGTCACTCACCGAGGAGGCGACGTGGTGGAACGGTTGTCTCCGCTGGACGCGTCGTTCCTCTTCATGGAGGACGTCACGACGCACATGCACGTCGGTGGGCTGATGACGTTCGAGCCCGGCACCGACGTCGACCTGCAGGGGTTCGTCCGCCTGATCGGCGAGCGCCTGGCCGCGGTGCCGCGCTACCGGCAGAAGGTCCGCGAGGTGCCCGCCCGCCTGGGGCTGCCGGTGTGGGTCGACGACCCCGACTTCGACCTCGAGTACCACGTCCGCCGCTCCGCGCTGCCCGCCCCGGGCACGGACGCGCAGCTGCGCGAGCTGGTGGGGCGCCTGCAGGGCCGCCCGCTCGACCGCGACCGCCCGCTCTGGGAGATCTACCTGGTCGAGGGCCTGGAGGACGGCGGGTTCGCGATCATCACCAAGACCCACCACGCGATGGTCGACGGCCTGTCCTCGATCGACATCGGCGCGGTCCTGCTCGACCTCACCCCGGAACCGCGCCCGTCCGAGCCCGACGGGTGGGCGCCGGCGAGCGAGCCGTCGTCGGTGTCGCTGGCCGTCGGCGCCGTGCTCGACCAGCTCCGCCGCCCGCAGCACGCGCTGGGCACCGCCCGCCGGGCCGTCGCCGACGTGCAGACCGCGGCGGGAGCCGTCGCTCAGACGGCAGGGGCGGTGCTCGCGGCCGTGTCCACCACGAAGGTCGCGCGGACGCACCCCCTCAACGCCGCCATCGGGCGCCAGCGCCGCTACGGCACGTCGGCGGGGGCGCTCGACGACTACAAGGCCGTCCGCAAGGCCCACGGCGGCACCGTCAACGACGTGGTGCTGACGGTCGTCGCGGGAGGGCTGCGGCGCTGGCTCGCCACGCGCGGCGAGGACGTCCGCCCCGGCGGAGGAGTCCGGGCGATGGTGCCGGTCAGCGTGCGGCCCCCGGGTGCGCAGCTCGGCAACCAGATCTCGGCGCTGTTCGTCGACCTCCCGGTGGGCGAGGCCGACCCCGTCGCCCGGCTGGAGCGGATCACCGCCGCGATGCTCGCCCACAAGCGCAGCGGGCAGGCCGTCGCGGCGGGCGCGCTCGTCGGCCTGGTCGGGCTCACCCCGCCGACGCTGCACAGCCTGGGCGCGCGGCTGTCGAACTCGATGTCGGCGCGGGTGTTCAACGTGATCGTCACGAACGTCCCCGGGCCGCAGTTCCCGCTCTACGCGATGGGCGCGCGGATGCGCGACATGTACCCGGTCGTGCCGCTGGCCAAGGGCCAGACGGTGTCGATCGGTATCACCTCCTACGACGGCGGCGTCTTCTACGGACTCAACGCCGATCGCGACGCGATGCCCGACGTCGACGTGCTCGCAGCGTCGATGGGGGAGTCGCTCGAGGAGCTGAAGGAGACGCTGTGATGCGGACGGGACTCGTGCTCGGTGCGGGCGGCATCCTGGGTTCCGCGTGGATGGCCGGTGCCCTGTCGGCACTGGCGCCGCGCCTGGACCGCCCGCTCGGCGACCTCGACCTCGTGCTGGGCACGAGCGCGGGCAGCGTCCTCGGGGCGGCGCTGCGCTGTGGCATGACGCTCGACGAGCTGCTGGCCCACCAGCACGGCATGGCGCCGCGCGAGATCGACCCCGGCCTCGACGGCGACCTGCCCGACATGCGCACGCTGGAGCGGGAGTCCGGCGACGGCCTGCCGCCGATCCCGCTGCCCTGGATCGGGTCGCCGCGCCTGCTGGCCTCGGCGGTGGCGCACCCGCTCAGCATCAACCCGTGGGTCGCGGCGTCGGGGCTGCTGCCGGCCGGGCGCGGGCGGATGGGCTCGCTGGTGACGATGGTCGGCGCGCTGCAGACGCGCCTGGGCGTCACCACCGACGGCTGGGTGCCGGGCGCGCCGCTGTGGATCGCGGCCGTCGACTACGACTCCGGCCACCGCACGGTCTTCGGCCGCGCGGGCGCCCCACCGTCGACGGTGGGGGAGGCGGTGCTGGCCTCGTGCTCGATCCCCGGCTGGTTCCAGCCCCAGGTGATCGGCGGGCGGCGCTACGTCGACGGCGGCGTCGCCTCCAGCACGTCGCTGGGCCTGCTGGCCCGGCCCGGCGCGCCGGAGCTCGACGAGGTCTACGTGCTCGCGCCGATGGCCAGCCACGCCTACGACCGCCCGATGGACCCCCTGTCCGCGGCCGAGCGCGGGGTGCGCCGGGTCTTCACCCGCTGGCTCGACGCCGAGGTGCGGGCGGTGCGGGAGGCGGGGGTGCGGGTCGTCGTGCTCACGCCGGGGCCGGAGGACCTCGCGGCGATGGGCGGCAACCTCATGAACCCCCGGCGCCGGGAGCGGGTGCTGGAGACGTCGCTGCGGACGTCGGCGGCGGCGCTGGTGCGGCCGGAGACGGGGACCACAGCGGCCTGACCCGGCGGTTGCGCCCTGCCCGCGACCGCTCGCGGCGAGTGATCCACTAGCGACCATCCGTCCTTGATCCGCGGGTTTCCGGCCGCATCCCGCGGCCCGAGCGTCCTGCGGGGCCAGGGCGTGTCCTCGTCGCCCGGACCCTCACCTCCTGGCCGTGTGACGTCAGTCGCTCCTCCAGGCAGGGCTGCTCCAGCGTGGAGGCCGTGCCCGGCAGCCCGACGTGCCTCAGGACGGCGGCGCGGACGGCGGCGGCGGTGACGTCGGCGCTGCGCAGCACCTCCGATGTCGACGGGCGGCGGCGATCACGTCCGCCACCAGGTGCATCGTGTCGGGGCACAGGACCAGCAGGTCGGCGCCCCCGTCCTGCAGCGAACGCGCGACGGCGGCGAGCTCGGCCCCCGCGCGCTCCCGGTCCGCCGGTGAGCTGGAGCTCCTCGATCCCGGCGACGTCGACCGACGCCAGCAGCAGCCGCGCGGGGTGCGGACCGCCCAGCCGCTCGACTCCCGGCTCGTGCCCCCGAGCAGTCCGATCGTCCGCACGGTGGGCGACACTGGCGCGGTGAAGCAGGGAAGCGTGACCTTCGTCGGAGCCGGGCCCGGAGCGGCCGATCTCATCACGCTGCGCGGCGCGCGGCGCATCGCCGAGGCCGACGTGGTCGTCTGGGCGGCGTCGCTGGTGATGGAGGAGTGCGTCACCGAGCACGCGCGGGCCGACGCCGAGCTCGTCGACTCCTCCCAGATCGCCCACGACGACGTCCTCGCGCTCTACCGCCGCGCCGCCGCCGAGGGGCTCGCCGTCGCGCGGGTGCACTCGGGCGACCCCTCGCTGTGGGGCGCGGTGCAGGAGCAGTACGACGCGGCCGTCGAGATGGGGCTGTCGGTCGAGATCGTGCCCGGGGTGTCGGCGTTCGGCGCGGCGGCCGCGGCGGCGGGGCGGGAGCTGACGATCCCCGAGGTCGCGCAGTCGGTGGTGCTGTGCCGGCTCGAGGGCGGCAAGACCCCGATGCCCGAGCGCGAGAAGCTGCGCGAGTTCGCCCGCCACGGCACCACGATGGCGATCTTCCTGTCGGCGGCGCGGACGTCGCAGATGGTCGAGGAGCTGCGCGAGGGCGGCTACCCCGACGACACCCCGGTCGTGGTCGCCTACCGCACCACCTGGCCCGACGAGCTGACGATCCGCTGCCGCCTCGACGAGGTCGTGGGCGTGTGCAAGGAGCGCAAGCTCTGGCGCCAGACGCTGTTCCTGGTGGGCGCGGCGCTCGGCGCGAAGGGCACCCGCAGCCACCTCTACCACGCGGGCCACTTCCACACCTTCCGCAAGCCCGACGCCGAGGCCCGGCGCGCGCTGCGCGCCGCCCGCGCCGCCACCCCGTGACGGAGCCCCGCCACCTCGCACACCCGCTGCGCACCTCGCACACCGCCGACGGTGTGCGAGGTCGCCACCCGCTGTGCGAGGTCGCGTCGTGCTGACCGTCGTCGGCGTCGACGGCTCCCCGCTGCCCCCCGCCGCCTCGGCGGCGCTCGCGCAGGCCGAGGTCGTCGCCGGGGCCGCGCGCTACCTGCACCTCGCACCCGCGGGCGCCGAGCGGGTCGCGATGGGGCCGGTCGACGCCGCCCTCGACGCGCTCGACGGCCGCCGCGGCGTCGTCCTGGCCAGCGGCGACCCCGGCTTCTTCGGCATCGTCCGGCTCCTGCGCGCCCGCGGGCACGACCCGGTCGTGCTGCCGGCCCGCTCGTCGGTGCAGCGGGCGTTCGCGCGGATCGGGCGGCCCTGGGACGACGTCGCCGTGGTCAGCGCGCACGGACGCGCGCTGGGCCCCGCCGTCAACGTCTGCCGCGCGCGCCCCGCGACCGCCGTGCTCACCGCCCCCGGCGCCGGTCCCGCCGAGATCGGCGCGGCGCTGCACGGGTGGGAGCGCACGCTCGTCGTCGCCGAGGACCTGGACGGCCCGCACGAGCGGGTCAGCACCGTGACCCCGGACGAGGCCGCCGCCCGCACCTGGCGCGACCCGAACGTCGTGCTCTGCCTGCGCGACCCCGACGCCGTGCCCGACCCCGCCTGGATCGCCGGCGGCCCGCCGCGCCCCGGCGGATGGGCGCTGCCCGACGACGCCTTCGCCCACCGCGCCGGCATGGTCACCAAGGCCGAGGTCCGCGCGCTCGCGCTGGCCCGACTCGCCCCCGCGCCGGGCGTGCTCGTGTGGGACGTCGGCGCGGGCTCCGGCTCGGTCGGCGTCGAGTGCGCGCGGCTCGGCGCGGCCGTGGTCGCCGTCGAGCGCCGCCCCGACGACGCCGCCCGCGTCCGCGAGAACGCCGCCGCGCACGGCGTCGACGTGCGGGTGGTGGAGGGCGGGGCCCCGGCCGCGCTGGCCGGGCTGCCGCAGCCCGACGCCGTGTTCGTCGGCGGGGGAGGCCCCGACGTCGTCGCGGCCGCGGCGGCCACCGGGGCGCCGCGCGTCGTCGTCGCCCTCGCCGCGCTCGACCGCCTCGCCCCGACCCGCGACGCCCTGCACGCCTACCGCGTCGAGGGCGTCCAGCTCGCGGCGTCGCGGCTGGCCGACCTGCCCGGCGGCAGCGTCCGCCTCGCCGCCACCAACCCGATCCTGCTGCTCTGGGGAGAACTGTGAACCGACCGACAACGGGGATCGCGCTGTTCGCCGTCACCGACGCCGGCCGCCGCGCCGCCGCCGAGCTGGCGCCCGCCCTCGGCGCGGAGGTCCGGGCGCTCGACGAGCTCCCGGCGCTGTGGCCCGCCCTCGACGCCGCCGTGTTCTGCCTGGCCACCGGCGCCACCGTGCGGCTGATCGCGCCGCTGCTGTCCGACAAGCGCACCGACCCCGGCGTGGTCTGCGTCGACGAGGCCCGCCGCTTCGCCGTCGCGCTCACCGGCGGGCACGAGGGCGGGGCCAACGCGCTCGCGACCCGCGTGGCGGCCCTGCTCGGCGCCGAGCCGGTCATCACGACGGCCTCCGACGCGGCCGGGTCCACCGGGCTCGACGAGCTCGCCGCGCTCCTGGACGCCGAGGTCGACGGCGACGCCGCCGCGGCCGGCACCGCGCTGCTCGACGGCGCCGCCCGCGTGGAGAACCCGCTCGGTCTGCCGCTGCCCCCGCTCCCGCCGCTGGTCGGCGAGCCGCGCCACACCATCACGATCAGCGACCGCGCGGCCCCCGGCGCCGCCCCGGCGTGGACGGTGCTGGTGCCCAGGACGCTGGTCGTGGGCATCGGCAGCGCGCGCGGCGTGACCCCCGCCGCCGTCGCGCAGACGCTGCGCCGCGTCGAGGACGAGCTGGGCTTCGACCTGCGCGCCGTGCGGGCCGTCGCGTCGGTCGACCTCAAGGCCGACGAGGCCGGCATCCTCGCCGCGATCGCCCCGCACCCGCTGCACACCTACCCGGCCGAGGTGCTGGCGCGCGTCGCGGTGCCCAACCCCAGCGAGGTGGTGCGCGCCGAGGTCGGCACGCCCAGCGTCGCCGAGGCCGCGGCGCTGCACCACGCGGGGCCGGGCGCGGAGCTCGTCGTCGAGAAGGTCAAGGGCGACAACGTGACGGTGGCCGTGGCGCGGGTCCGCGCGCGCGGGCGGCTCGCGATCGTCGGCCTCGGCCCGGGGGCCGCCGACCTGCGCGTCCCGCGCGCCGACGCCGAGCTGCGCCGGGCGTCGGTCGTGGTGGGGCTCGACCAGTACGTCGACCAGGTCCGGCACCTGCTGCGCCCGGGCACCGAGGTCCGCGCCAGCGGCCTGGGCGACGAGGAGCAGCGCGCCGCCGACGCCGTCGCGCTCGCGGGCAAGGGCCTCGCGGTCGCGCTCATCGGGTCCGGCGACGCCGGCATCTACGCCATGGCCAGCCCGGCGCTGGAAGGCGCGGGTGCCGACATCGACGTCGTCGGCGTGCCGGGCGTGACCGCCGCGCTCGCCTCCGCCGCGCTGCTGGGCGCCCCGCTCGGCCACGACCACGTCCTCATCTCGCTGTCGGACCTGCACACCCCGTACCCGGTGATCGAGCAGCGCGTGGCCGCGGCGGCCGCGGCCGACCTCGTCACCTGCTTCTACAACCCCCGCAGCCGCGACCGGCACTGGCAGCTCGGCGCGGCGCTGGAGGTCTTCCGGGCCCACCGCCCGCCGTCGACGCCCGTGGGCGCCGTGCGGCAGGCCGGGCGCCCCGGGCAGCGGGTGTGGACCGCCCCGATCGCGGAGTTCGACCCGGCCGAGGTCGACATGTTCACCACGGTCGTCGTCGGGTCGAGCACGACCCGGATGGTGGCGGGGCGGATGGTGACGCCGCGGGGCTACCGCTGGCGGTGAGTCCCGGATCTGATCGGCGGCGTCCGATCCTGTCGGCCCCCTCACGGTCGGCGGCCGGGCCCGCACCCCCGGGTTATGCTCGCCGCGATCCGACTGCGTGGGAACCCGGTGCGACTCCGGGGCGGTCCCGCCACTGTGTCCCTCCGGGGGAGCCAGACCTCGCGCACGTCGCCACCACCACCGCCGCACCGGGCGAGGAACACCCGGGGAGGAGCAGCCGTGCGCACCGTGCACCCCATCGAGACCGAGTCCTACGCGATCCTGCGCACCCGCCTCGACACCGCCGACCTGCCGCCGCTCACCCGCGCCGTGGTCGAGCGGGTCGTGCACACCACCGCCGACCCGTCCTGGGCGGGCGACCTGGTCTGCGACGAGGGCGCCCTGCGCGCCGGCCGCGCGGCCCTGCTGGCGGGGGCGCCGCTGGTCACCGACGTGCGGATGGTCGCGGTCGGGGTCACCGCGCGGCCGTCGGTCGTCGCGCTGGACCTGGCCCCCGTCGCCGCGCCCGGGCTCACCCGCTCGGCCACCGGCATCCGCGCCGCCGCGGCGCAGTACCCGGACGGCGCGGTGTGGGTGATCGGCAACGCCCCCACCGCGCTCGACGAGCTGCTGCGCACCGGCGTGCGGAGCCCGCTCGTGATCGGGCTGCCCGTCGGGTTCGTCGGGTCGGTCGCGGCCAAGGCGGCGCTGCGGGCGGCAGGCTGGCCGTCGGTGTCCAACCGCTCCGAGCGCGGGGGAGCCGCCGCCGCGGCCGCCGCCGTCAACGCCCTGCTCTACGCCGATGGAGAGGACCCCTCGTGAACACGCCCCTGATGCTGGCCGGCCACGGCACGGTCGACGCCGCGGGGGTGGCGGAGTTCGTCTCCTTCACCGACCGCCTGCGCCGCCTGCTGGCCGCCGAGGACGTCGACGTCGACGGCGGGTTCATCGAGCTGTCGCAGCCCACCGTGCACGAGGCGTGGGAGCGGCTCACCGGCCGCGGCCACACCCACCGCGCCGCCGTGCCGATGGTGCTCGTCGGCGCGGGCCACGCGAAGGGCGACATCCCCGCCGCGCTGGAGCGCGAGGTGCGCCGCGAGCCCGGCACCAGCTACGTCTTCGGCCGCCCGCTCGGACCGCACCCGGTGCTGCTCGACATCCTCGCCCAGCGGATCGCGGCGGTCGCCGAGCCCGAGGGCACGGCCGTGCTGCTGGTCGGGCGCGGCGCGACCGACCCCGACGCGAACGCCGAGGTCTGCAAGGTCGCCCGCCTGCTGCAGGAGGGACGCGGCTACGAGTTCGTCGAGACCGCGTTCGTCTCGCTCGCGAAGCCCGACGTCGTCACCGGGCTCGCGCGCTGCCGGGCGCTGGGCGCGCGCCGGGTCGTCGTCGCCCCGTACTTCCTGTTCGACGGGGTGCTGCCGCGGCGCGTCGTCGCGCAGGCGGAGGGCTTCGGCGCCGAGCACGACGACGTCGACGTCCGCGTCGCCGGCTACCTGGGCGACTGCGACGAGCTCGCCG
Source organism: Pseudonocardia broussonetiae (assembly GCF_013155125.1). Lineage (NCBI taxonomy): Bacteria > Bacillati > Actinomycetota > Actinomycetes > Pseudonocardiales > Pseudonocardiaceae > Pseudonocardia > Pseudonocardia broussonetiae. The sequence goes on from NZ_CP053564.1 coordinate 3,791,911, forward strand.
GCCTGGTCGTCGAGCGCTACCGCGAGGCCCTGCACGGCGACATCCGGATGAACTGCGACACCTGCGCCTACCGCGTGCTCCTGCCCGGGTTCGAGGACAAGCTCGGCGCGCCGCAGACCCCGCACCACCACCCGGACGACCCCGCAGGCGGTCACGGCCACGGGCACGGCCACGCCCACGGGCACGCGGGGTGATCACCGTGGACCCCTACCTGGTCGGCCTGGACCTCGCCGGGCGCCGCGTCGTCGTCGTCGGCGCCGGCACCGTGGCGCAGCGCCGGATCACCGGGCTGCTCGCCGCCGGGGCCGACGTGCTCGTCGTCGCGCCCGCGGCGACCCCGGCCGTCGAGGGCATGGCGACCGCCCGCGAGCTGACGTGGGAACCCCGCGCGTACGCGCCCGGCGACCTCGACGGCGCCTGGTACGTCGTGGCCTGCACCGACTCCGCCGAGGTCAACGCCGCCGTCGCCGCCGAGGCAGAGGCGGCGCGGACCTTCTGCGTCCGCGCCGACGACGCCGAGGGCGGCAGCGCCGTCACCCCGGCCGTCGGGCAGCACGACGGACTGACCGTCGGCGTGCTGGCCGGGCGCCGCCCCCGCCGCTCGGCCGCTGTGCGCACCGCGCTCGTCGAGGCGCTGCAGACCGGGCTCGTCGACGACACCGCCGACCCCGTGACGCCGGGCGTCGCGCTCGTCGGAGGGGGCCCCGGCGACCCCGAGCTGATCACCGTGCGCGGGCGGCGGCTGCTCGCGCGCGCCGACGTCGTCGTCACCGACCGGCTCGGCCCGCGCGACCTGCTCGACTCGCTCGCCCCGCACGTCGAGGTCGTCGACGCGTCGAAGATCCCCTACGGGCGCGCGATGAACCAGGCCACGATCAACGACCTGCTCATCGAGCACGCGCGCGCCGGCCGGTTCGTCGTGCGGCTCAAGGGCGGCGACCCCTACGTCTTCGGCCGCGGCTTCGAGGAGGCGCTCGCGTGCGCGGAGGCGGGCGTGCCCGTCACCGTCGTCCCCGGCGTGACCAGCGCGTTCGCCGCCCCGGCCGTGGCGGACGTGCCGGTGAGCCACCGCGGGGTCGCGCACGAGATCGTCGTCGTCTCCGGGCACGTCGCGCCCGACGACCCCCGCAGCCTCGTCGACTGGCCCGCCCTCGGGCGGCTGCGCGGCACGGTCGTGCTGCTCATGGCCGTCGAGCGGGTGGGGGCGTTCGCCACGGCCCTGATCGACGGGGGCCGGCCCGCCGACACGCCCGTCGCGGTCGTGCAGGACGGCACCATGCGCATCCAGCGCTCGGTCCGGGCCACGCTCGCCACGGTCGCCGACGTCGTGCGGGCCGAGGGCATCAGCCCGCCCGCGGTGGTGGTCGTCGGGCCCGTCGCCGGGCTCGGCGAGGCGGTCACGACGGGCAGGCCCGCGACGTGAACGTCTCGCTGCTGCGGATCAGCCGCTCCGGGCCGGTCAGCACGTAGGACTGCTCCCACTCGGTGCACGCCTGGTCACCGCCCGGTCCGTCGGCGGCGGCCTGGCGGCTGGTGAAGGTCATGACGACCTGCACGTCGCCGTCCTGGCCCGCGCGGACCGAGGTGATCTCGGCGTCGGTGATCTCGCGGGGGCGCTGCTGGTCGAGCCACGCCTGCAGCCCGTTCTGCACGACCCGTGAGTCCGGGCTGAACAGGCCGAACGTGTCGGCGTAGCGCTCGTCGTTGATCGAGCCCACGTAGGCGTCCATCGTCGCGAGGGCGGCGGGGACCTCGGCGCCGGTGACGCCCGCGGCGAGGGCGACGGCCGCGTCCGGCGGGGCCGTGGTCGTCCCGGTAGCCGTGGGCGGCGGCGTCTGCGGTGTCGGGGCCGGCGTCGTCGTCGTGGGCGTGGGAGTGCCTCCGCCGAGGCCGCGGCTCAGGAGCACGCCCCCGACGGCCAGGGCGGCCACGACCAGCACCGCGACCAGGCCGAGCAGCAGGCCGCGGCGCGCGGGCCGGGCGGGCGGCGGGCCGGTGGGACCGCCCGGACGGGGCCAGGTGGCCGGCTGCGGCCGAGGCGCGGCGTACTGCGGCGCGTACCGCGGCACATCCTGCCGTGGCACGTCCTGCCGCGACGGCGGCTGCGGCGGCCGCGGCGCGGGGTGGGGGAAGGAGGCCGTGGGCGGGGGTTCCAGGGCGAGGCTGGTCGGGGCCGCCGACTCCTGCGCCGCCGTCGCCGCCCCCTCGACGACCGCCCGCGTGACGGGCTGGCCGGTGGCGCGCTGCGCGTGCTGCAGCGCGGCGACGGCGTCGGCCGCCGAGGCGAACCGGTCCTCGGGCGCCTTCGCCATCAACCGCTCCACGACCCGGCACACCGCGTCCGGGACCCCACGCGGCCGCAGGTCGGGCACCGGGTCGCGGATGATCCGGGCGAGCATCACCAGCAGCTCCTCCGGGGTGTCCCGGCCGAACGCGGACGTGCCCGTGAGCAGGGTGAACAGGGTCGCGCCGAAGCCGTACAGGTCGGTGCGGACGGTGCTGGTGCCCTCGGCGAGGCGCTCCGGCGCGGCGTAGGCCGGGCTGACGCGGACGCCGCCGGTGGTCTCGGCGATCCCCGGGAGGCGGGCGATGCCGAAGTCGCCGAGCTTGGGCTCGCCGTAGCGGGAGACGAGGACGTTCGCGGGCTTGAGGTCCAGGTGCAGGATGCCGCGGCGGTGCGCGGTCTCCAGGGCCCCGCCGAGCAGGACGCCGACGTCGAGCACCTCGGGCCAGGGCAGCGGTGCGCGCTCGACCCGCTCGGCGAGCGACCCGCCCGACATGAGGTCCATGACGATGTAGGGCTGCCCGTGGGCGGTGGTGCCGCCGCGGTGCACGGTGACGATGTGCGGGTGCCCCGACAGCGCCCCCATCGCCTGGCACTCGCGGGCGAACGCGCGGCGGACGGATTCGTCGTCGAGGCGCTCGCGCAGGATCTTGACGGCGACGTCCCGGCCGAACTCCGCCTCGTGCGCCGCGAAGACGGTGCCGAACCCGCCGCGGCCCAGCACGCGCGCGTCGGTGAGGCCGGGGATCCCGAGGTCGGGACGGTCGGGCTCCACGGGCGGAGTGTAGAACCGCCTGCGGAGCCCGACGTCGGTACGACTACCGGTTCCGAGCTACAGCGACAGCAGCCGGTCGAAGAAGCTGCGGTAGCGGCGCAGGGCCAGGCGCAGGTCCTCGGTGGAGGTGTCGTCGGTGTCGAGGCCGTGCTCCAGTCCGCTGCGCTGCTCGCGGAACAGCCGCTCGAGCTCGTCGAGCACCTCGCCCACGAGCGCGTCGGCCTGGCGGACGGCCTGGCGCGGCTCGTCGACGAACGCGCCCTTCACGGCGTCCCAGCGCGCCCCGTACTCCTCGGCGCGGGAGGCCGGGAACAGGCGCTCCCGGCCGCTGGCGTCGTCGCCCAGGGAGGCGCTGCCGGCGGTCGCGGTGCCTCCGGTCGCGGTGCCTCCGGTCGTGGTGCTCGCGTCGTGGCCGCCCTGGGACCGGGACTGGTGTTGGCCCTGGTGCTGGCCGATCCCGTCCTGGTCGGCGCCGCGCCGGTCCTGGTCGGACCGGTCCTGCCCGTACCGGTCCTGGCCGCGCTGGTCCTCGCCCCGCTGGTCGGCGTCGTGCCGGCCCGCGGTCGCTCCGACGGTGGCCCCGGCGGCGCTCGCACCCGCGGCCCCGGCCAGCCCGCCGCGGTCGCCGCGGTCGGTGTCCGTGCGGTCGGTGTCCGTGCGGTCGGTGCCGGTCCGGTCGGAGCCGTCCGAGCCCGTCATGCCGGAGCCCGTCAGGCCGGTGCCCGACTGCCCGGCGTCGCGGCGCCCCGGGTCGGTGCGGCCGGTGTCGTACCCGGTCGCGGTGCCGGTTCGGTCGTCGGTCCGCCGGTCGTCGGTCCGCCGGTCGTCGGTCCGCCGGTCGTCGGTCCGCCGGTCGTCGGTCCGCTGGTGGGCGGCGACCGCCGCACCCGCGACCCCGGCCGCCGCTGCGGCTCCGGCCGCCATCGCGCCGGCGCCCGGGCCGCGCCCGCGCTCCTCGCCGCGTCCCTGGTCGTCGTGCCCGGCCGAGGCGCCGTGCGCGTCCGGCTCGGTGCCCATCGGCGTGGTCGGGGCCGGGGTGCCCATCGGGGTCGTCGGGGCCGGGGTGGTCGGTGCGGCCTGGTTCTGCGGCGCGCCGAACCGGTCGCCGGGGGCCGCGGAACCGCCGGCGACACCGCCCTGCTGGCCGCCCACCTGCTGGCCGCCCACCTGCTGGCCGCCGACCTGCTGCCCGCTTATCTGCTGGCCCGCGGTCTGGTGCGCGGCACCCTGCGCGGCCGTCTGCGCCATCCCGCCCTGCGGCGGGGCGGCCTGCGGCATCCCGCCCTGCGGGGCGCCGGCCTGCGGCATCCCGCCCTGCGGCATCCCGCCCTGGGACATCCCGCCCTGGGGAGCCCCGCCCTGGGGAGCCCCGCCCTGGGGCCCACCGCCCTGGGGCCCACCGCCCTGGGCGCCCGGCGCACCCGGGATGGGGGTGCCCGCGCTCGGGCCGTACCCGGGCGGCGGGGCCTGGCCGGCCGTCGTGCCCTGCGCCTGGCCCGAGGGGACCGGGCGGGTCAGGTCCTCGGAGCCGTCGGGTGCGCGGCCGTCCTCCTGCCGCGCCTCACCGTGGCGCCCGTCGTCGTCGTTGCGGCCCAGCAGGTCGTCGATGACCCCGCGGACCCCGCCGCGGGGGCGGTCGGCGTTCCGGTCGTCGTGGCGGTCGGGAGTGGTCATCGCGTCTGCTCCTCGGTGCTGTGGTGGCGGCCGTTCTGCGTGGCGTCCTGGCGCACGTCGTGTCCGAGCAGGGCCTCCACCAGCGACCGGTAGGACGTGACGGCGTGGCGCTGCTGCTCGGTGTCGACGGCGCCGTGCTCGGTGGCGTCGCGGACAGCGCGGGCCTCGCGGTAGTGCGCGACGACCTGCGGGTGCTCCACGGAGATGTCCTCGGCGCGGCGCTCGAAGTCGTCCACCGGGTAGCCGCGGGTGCGCATGATCTCCACGACGAGGCCGTCGGCGCGGCGCAGCGACTGCACCGGGTCGTCGACGAAGCCGCGCTGGATCTCCGCCCACGAGGCGCCGAAGCGGTCACGCTCCTCGGGGCGCAGGTCGCGGACGTCGAGCGAGCGGTGGCGCTTCTCGCGCTCCACGAGGCGGGACTCGGCCTCGCGGGGGTCGCCCGTCTCCGCGAGGGTGCGGTCGTACTCCGGGCCGTAGCGCTCCTGGAGGCGCTCGGAACGGCGGCGGCGGGACAGCAGGACACCGGCGACGCCGAGGGCGATGACGAGCACCACGACGACGACGATCAGGACGATCACAGTGGGTTCCACCGGGCACCTCTCTGTGTGGCGGACGACACACTCGATCGAGTGAACCGTTCCCAGGTGGTTCCCGAAGCGGACTCCGCGCCAAACCTCCCCGCTGGGTCACTTCTCGTTGACCCCCGCGCCCGGGGTGTGGTCAGGTTCCCCGGACGGCAGTGGAGGAAGTCGGTGCGAGTCCGACGCGGTCCCGCCACTGTCACCGGGGAGCGGGCGCCCAGCCGTCGAGACCACTGCCGTGAGGCGGGAAGGTCGGGCGCCCCGTGCCGATCCGGGAGCCAGGAGACTCGCTGCCGTCGTCGTCACCCCGAGTCGAGGGCGCGGACCCTCGGAGGAGGAGCCACCGATGGCGCCCGTCGTCCTGCTGCTGTCCACCGCCGACACCGAGCTGCTCGCCGCCCGCGGGTCGGACGCGGTGTACCGCACCGCCAACCCCGCCCGCGTCGAACCGGAGGGGCTGCCGGCGCTGCTCGACGGCGTCGACGTCGTCGTGCTCCGGCTGCTCGGCGGCCGCCGGGCCTGGCCCGAGGGCGTCGACGCGCTGGTCGCGAGCGGGCGCCCGGTCGTGCTGCTGGGCGGGGAGGCCGCCCCCGACGCCGAGCTGATGGCCGCTTCCACGGTGCCCGCGGGCGTGGCGTCGGAGGCGCTGGCCTACCTGGCCGCCGGCGGCACCGCCAACCTGCGCGAGCTGCACCGCTTCCTCTCCGACACCGTCCTGCTCACCGGCGAGGGGTTCGCGGCGCCGGCACCGACCCCCGAGTTCGGCGTGCTGGGCGACCGCCCCCACGACCCGGAGCGGCCGACCGTCGGCGTCGTGTTCTACCGGGCGCACGCGCTGTCGGGGAACACCGCGTTCGTCGAGACGCTGTGCGAGCAGGTCGAGGCCCGCGGCGCCAACGCCCTGCCGGTGTTCTGCGGCTCGCTGCGCCGGGCGGACGACGAGCTGATGGCGCTGCTGTCGGGCGTCGACGCGCTGGTCACGACGGTGCTCGCCGCGGGCGGGACCGTCGCGTCGTCGGCGTCGGCCGGGGGCGAGGAGGACGCATGGGACCCTGGTGCGCTCGCCGCGCTCGACGTCCCCGTCCTGCAAGGGCTCTCGCTCACGACCTCGCGCGCGGTCTGGGAGGCCTCCGACGCGGCCCTGTCGCCGATGGACGCGGCGATGCAGGTCGCGATCCCCGAGTTCGACGGCCGGCTGATCACCGTGCCGTTCTCGTTCAAGGAGACGGAGCCGGGCGACGACCTGCCGGTCTACCGCGCCGACCCCGAGCGCGCCGCCCGCCTGGCCGGGCTCGCCGTGCGTCACGCCTCGCTGCGCCGCACCCCGGTGGCCGAGCGGAAGCTCGCGGTCGTGCTGTCGTCCTACCCGACCAAGCACTCGCGGGTCGGCAACGCGGTGGGTCTCGACACCCCGGCGTCGGCGGTCGTGCTGCTCACCGCCCTGCGCGACGCGGGCTACACCGTCGGCGACTTCCCCGAGGACTCCGACGAGCTCATCCACACCCTGATCGCCGCGGGCGGGCACGACGTCGAGTGGCTCACCGAGGAGCAGCTCGCCGCGGCCCCGTCGCGGGTGCCGCTGGAGGACTACCGCCGCTGGTTCGACGCCCTGCCGGCCGCGCTGACCGACGGGATCCGCCAGCACTGGGGCGAGGCGCCCGGGTCGCTCTACGTCGACGGGACCGACGTCGTCCTGGCCTCGCTGACCTTCGGCAACGTCGTGCTGATGATCCAGCCGCCGCGGGGGTTCGGGGAGAACCCGATCGCGATCTACCACGACCCGGACCTGCCGCCCTCGCACCACTACCTGGCCGCGTACCGCTGGCTGGAGCACTCCTTCGGCGCGCACGCGGTCGTGCACCTGGGCAAGCACGGCACGCTGGAGTGGCTGCCGGGCAAGGGGCTCGGGCTCTCGGCGGAGTGCGCGCCCGACGCCGTGCTGGGCGAGCTGCCGCTGGTCTACCCGTTCATCGTCAACGACCCGGGGGAGGGGACGCAGGCCAAGCGGCGCGGGCACGCCGTGGTCGTCGACCACCTCGTCCCGCCGATGGCCCGCGCCGACACCTACGGCGAGATGGCGAAGCTGGAGCAGCTGCTCGACGAGTACGCGACGGTCCAGGCGATGGACCCGGCCAAGACGCCCGCCCTGCGCGCCCGGATCTGGGAGGTCGTGCAGGCCGCGCAGCTGCACCACGACCTGCACGTCGACACCGCGCCCGGCGAGGACGACTTCGACGACTTCGTGCTGCACATCGACGGCTACCTGTGCGAGGTGAAGGACGTCCAGATCCGCGACGGGCTGCACGTCCTGGGCGGGGTGCCGGCGGACGAGGCGCAGGTCAACCTGGTGCTGAGCATCCTGCGGGCCACCCAGGTGTGGGGCGGGAAGCGGGCGCTGCCGGGGTTGCGGGCGGCGCTGGCGGCGTGGGCGGGGCTGGACGAGCAGGCGCTGCTGGCCGAGCCGGGGGCGTCGGTCGCCCCCTTTGCTCTGGACACCGATACGCACCACCCGGGTGGTGCGTCCGGGTGCTCAGAGCAAAGGGAAGCGCGAGAGGACACCGCGCGGGAGCGGGTGGTCCGGCTCGCGGGCGGCCCCTCCCGCACCGGCGCCGACCTCGTCGACGTCCTCGAGTCCGTCGCCCGGCAGCTCGTGACCGCCCTGCAGGAGCGCGGCTGGTCCGACGCCGCCGCGGTCGTCACCGAGCTGCTCGGGGAACCCGTCGCCGACGTCGTCGCAGTGCTGGAGTTCGGCTGCGCCGAGGTCGTGCCGCGCCTGGCCCGCACCACCGACGAGGTCACCGGCGTCCTGCACGCCCTCGACGGCGGGCACGTCCCGGCCGGACCGTCGGGCTCGCCCACCCGCGGGCTGGTCAACGTCCTGCCGACGGGCCGCAACTTCTACTCCGTCGACCCCAAGGCCATCCCGTCGCGCAGCGCGTGGGAGATCGGGTTGATGCTCGCCGACTCGCTCATCGCCCGGCACCTGGCCGACACCGGCGAGCACCCGCGCAGCGTCGGCCTCACGGTCTGGGGCACCAGCGCCATGCGCACCCAGGGCGACGACCTCGCCGAGATCCTCGCCCTCATCGGCACCCGCCCGGTCTGGGACGAGGCCTCGCGGCGCGTCACCGGCTTCGAGATCGTGCCGCGCGAGGAGCTGGGGCGGCCGCGCATCGACGTCACCGTCCGCATCTCCGGCTTCTTCCGCGACGCGTTCCCGCACGTCATCACGCTGCTCGACGACGCGTTCGCCGCCGTGGCCGAGGTCGACGAGCCCGACAACTACCTGCGCGAGCACGTCGAGGCCGACGTCGCCGAGCACGGCGACCGCCGCCGCGCCACCGCCCGCATCTTCGGCTCGAAGCCCGGTGCCTACGGGGCCGGCCTGCTCCCGCTCATCGACGCCCGCAACTGGCGCAGCGACGCCGACCTCGCCGAGGTCTACGCGGTGTGGGGCGGCTACGCCTACGGCCGCGGCCTCGACGGGCGCGAGGCCCGCGCCGACATGGAGCAGTCCTTCCGGCGGATCTCGGTCGCGGCGAAGAACCAGGACACCCGCGAGCACGACATCGTCGACTCCGACGACTACTTCCAGTACCACGGCGGCATGGTCGCCACGGTCCGCGCGCTCACCGGCCGCACGCCCGCGGCCTACGTCGGCGACTCCGCCGTCACCGACGCCGTGCGCACCCGCACGCTGGCCGAGGAGACCAAGCGGGTGTTCCGGGCGCGCGTGGTCAACCCGAAGTGGATCGCGGCGATGCAGCGCCACGGCTACAAGGGCGCGTTCGAGCTCGCCGCCACCGTCGACTACCTCTTCGGCTACGACGCCACCGCCGGCGTCGTCGACGACTGGATGTACGCCCAGCTCGCCGAGAGCTACGTGTTCGACGGCACCAACCGCGCGTTCATGGAGAAGTCGAACCCGTGGGCGCTGCGCGGCATCACCGAGCGGCTGCTGGAGGCGGCCGAGCGCGGGATGTGGGCCAAGCCCGACGACACCGTGCTCGACCGGCTGCGGCAGACCTACCTGGAGCTCGAGGGCGACCTGGAGGGCGACGCATGAGCACGCTCGTGGGGGTCGGCGTGGGCCCCGGCGACCCGGACCTCGTCACGGTCAAGGCCGCCAACCTGCTCGCCAAGGCCGACGTCGTGTTCGTGCCGGTCGCCGACTCCGGCGAGACCGGGCGCGCCGAGCAGACCGTCCTGTTCTACGCCGAGGCCTGGCGCGTCGAGCGGGTGGTGTTCGCACTGCACGACCGCGAGCACACCGCCCGCCGCGAGCGGGCCTGGGACGACGCCGCGGCGCAGGTCGCGCGCTGGTTCGCCGAGCACCCGGGGGGGACCGCGGCGTTCGCCACGATCGGCGACCCGTGCGTCTACTCCACCTTCACCTACCTCGCCGCCACCGTGCGCGGCCTGGTCGGCGACCTGGCCGTCGAGCTCATCCCCGGCATCACCGCCATGCAGGACCTCGCCGCGCGCAGCGGCACCCCGCTCGTCGAGGGGCGGGAGGTGCTGTCGCTGTTCCCGATGACGGCGGGCGCCGAGCGCTTCCGCGAGGCGCTGGGCCGCGGCGACTCCGTCGTCGCCTACAAGTTCGGCCGGATGCTGCCCGAGACCCTCGCGGTGCTCCGCGAGACCGGGCGCCTCGACGGCGCGGTGTACGGCTCGGGGCTCGGCCTGCCCGAGGAGGACGTCCGGCCCGCGTCGGAGCTCGACCCGGACGCCCCCGGCCCCTACCTCTCGACGCTGATCGTGCCCCCGGCCCGCACCGGCCGAGGAGGAGCCCTGTGACCCCCACCCCGCACCCCACCCTCACCCCGCGCTCTGCCCCCCTCCCCCACCCCGCGCTCGGCCCCCCTCCCCACCCCCCCGCCTCGTCCGAACGGCACTTTCGCCCAGTCCCGTTGGGTGAAAGTGCCGTTCGCTCAGGGCAGACGGTGGGCCCCGCCGGCACCGCCCCCGCCGGCACCACCCCCGCCCGCACCCGCCGCGGAGGTGCCCAGTGAGCTCGCTGCTCTCCGCCACCCTCGCCGCCATCACCCCGCCGTCGGCCACCGCCCGCGCCGCCGCGGCCGACCGGCTCGACCGGATGACCAAGCCGCCCGGCTCGCTCGGGCGGATCGAGGACCTCGCCGTCACCCTCGCCGGCATCGCCGGCACCTGCCCGCCGCCGCTGCCCGACCCGGCCGTGGTCATGGTGTGCGCCGGTGACCACGGCGTCCACGCGCAGGGCGTCACGCCGTGGCCGCAGGAGGTCACCGGGCAGATGGTGGCCAACTTCGCGGCGGGCGGGGCCGTGGTCAACGCGTTCGCCCGGGCCGCGGACGTGCGGGTGACGGTGCTCGACGTGGGCGTCGCCGCGCCGTTGCCCGCGCTCGACGGTGTGCTCGACCGCCGCGTGGCCGACGGCACCGCCGACCTGGCCGTGGGCCCAGCCCTGACCCGGGAGCAGGTCGTGGCCGCGGTCGAGGCGGGGATCGCGGCCGTGCCCGAGCGCGGGTGCGTCCTCACCGGCGACATGGGCATCGCCAACACCACCGCCGCCGCGCTCCTGATCTGCGCGTTCACCGGCGCCGATCCCGATCGGGCGACCGGCCGCGGCACCGGCATCGACGACGCCACGCTCGCCCGCAAGACCGGCGTCGTCCGCGACGCGCTGGCCCGCCATCGGCCCGACCCCTCCGACCCGATCGGCGTCCTCGCCGCGTTCGGTGGCCTGGAGCACGCGGCCATCGCCGGGCTCGTCCTCGGCGCGGCGGCCCGGCGGATCCCGGTGCTGCTCGACGGCGTCAGCGCGGGCGCCGCGGCGCTCGTCGCGGCCGCGCTGTCGCCGCGGTCGGTGGCGTACTGCGTCGCCGGGCACCGCTCGGCCGAGCCCGGGCACCGCCTCGCGCTGGGCCACCTGGGTCTCGACCCGCTGCTCGACCTGGGCCTGCGCCTGGGGGAGGGCACCGGCGCGGTGCTGGCCCTGCCCCTGCTGCGGGCGGCGGTGCGGGCGCTGCACGACGTCGCCACGTTCGGCGATGCCGGGGTCACCGACGCGGCGACCGCCGACGCCGGCGAGCAGGTCTGACGCCCAGTCCTCGAACGTCCAGTCCTCGGGCGCTCAGTCCTCGAACGCCTCGAGCAGCGCGGAGACGCTGATCGGGCCGCGGTAGGGCTCCCCGCGCACGAACAGCTGCGGGGTGCCGAGCACCCCGGAGCGCACGCCGCTGTTGAAGTCGGCCTCCACCCGGTCCTCGACCGCCCGGGTGGCCGGCCACAGCACCGTCGCCGGGTCGACGCCGATGGTCTCGGCGTAGCGGCGCAGGTCGGCCTGGGTGAGGGTGGGCTCCTCGCCGGAGTAGAGCAGCGCGTGCATCGGCCAGAACTGCCCGGCGAGCCCGGCGGCCTCCGCCGCGACCGCGGCCGACAGCGCGTACGGGTGCAGCTCGGCGAGGGGGAAGTGCCGGAACGCGAAGACGAGACGGTCGCCCAGCCGGTGCCGGACCTCCTCGATGACGGGCGCGGCGGCCCGGCAGTAGGGGCACTCGAAGTCGCCGTACTCGACGAGGTCGACCTCCGCCCCGAGCACTCCCTGCAGGTGGTCGTACGGCCCGATGGGCGGGTCGAGCGTGGGAATGGTCGCCTCGCAGTGATCGACGGGCAGTCGGTGGCAAGATCGTGCCGGTGGCCGTCACGACCCTAACCGAGCGCGGTGAGCTCAGCCGCGCCGCGCGCTCCTTCCTGGCGACCGAGTCCGGGTCCGCGGTGCTGCTGCTCGTCGCCGCCGTCGCCGCCCTGCTCTGGGCCAACCTCGTCGGCGGGTACGAGGACTTCTGGCACACCCCGGTGGCGTTCAGCGTCGGCGGTGCCGACCTCACGCTCGACCTGCGCCACTGGGTCAACGACGGCCTGATGGTGCTGTTCTTCTTCTCCGTCGGGCTGGAGATCTCGCGGGAGATGGTGCTGGGCGAGCTGCGCGGGATCCGCGCGCTGGCCGCGCCCACCATCGCCGCGATCGGCGGGCTCGTCGTCCCCGCCGGGATCTACCTGCTGCTCAACGCGGGCGGTCCGGGCGCGGGCGCGTGGGGCATCGCGATCTCCACCGACACCGCGGTGGTGATCGGCGTGCTGGCGCTGGTCGGGCCCCGCTGCCCCGACCAGCTGCGGGTGTTCCTGCTGGCCCTGGCCATCGTCGACGACATCGGCGCGGTCGCGGCGATCGCGGTCTTCTACACCGACGACGTCGACGTGGTCGCGCTGCTGCTCGCCGGCGCGCTGTTCCTCGCGCTGCTCGCCCTGCGCTTCGCCCGGATCTGGCGCACGCCGCTCTACGTCGTGATCGGCGTGCTCATGTGGTGGGCGACGCTGCGCTCGGGCGTGCACCCCAGCGTCGTCGGGGTGGCGATGGGCCTGCTCGTCAACGCCTACGCACCGCGCCCCGAGGACATCCAGCGGGTGCAGACGGCGGGCCGCAGCTTCCTCGTCGACCCGAGCGCGCAGCGGGCGATGGTGGCGCAGGCCGCCGTCACCGAGGCGGTGTCGCCCAACGAGCGCCTGCAGATGCGCGTCCAGCCCTGGACCGGCTACGTCATCGTGCCGCTGTTCGTGCTGGCCAACGCGGGTGTCCTGCTCAGCGGGGAGACGATCGCCGCCGCACTCACGTCGACGATCACGCTCGGCATCATCGCCGGGCTCACCGTCGGCAAGCTCATCGGCGTCACGGCGGGCACCTGGCTGGCGCTGCGCACCGGGATCGGCCGCGTGCCGGACACGCTGCGCTGGGGCCAGCTGGTCGGCGGGGCCGGGCTCGCCGGCATCGGTTTCACCGTGGCCCTGTTCGTCACCGACCTGGCGCTGGACGAGGAGGCGCTGGTCAACCAGGCCAAGATCGGCATCCTGGCCGGCTCGATCCTCGCGGGCGTGATCGGCTGGACGATCTTCCGGGTGGCCGGCGAGCGGGGCGGGCAGTGCGCGCCGAGCGGCCTGCCGGTGCTGCCGCCCCGGCCGTGGCGGCCGCCGGACTGATCGCGACCGCTCAGGCCAGGCTGCCCAGCGGGTCGGCGCGGACCAGCGCCGGGTCGTCGGCGGGGAAGGTGCGGGCGCGGCCGGGGCCGGTGGTGCGCGTCTCGAACCGCACCGTGACGCGCCCGTGCCCGGCGCCCTGCACCCAGCCGTGGCCGTGCTCGTCGTGGCGCACGTCGTCGCCGGGGCGCCAGGGGCGCGCGACGTCGGGCTCCTCCTGCGCCGTGCTCTCCGGCTCGGCGTCGAGGACGAGGTCGGGCTCGCGGGGCGGCTCGAACAGCGCGGGCGGCGGGTCGTCGCCCAGGCCGGCCAGCGACACCCCGATCAGCCGGACGCCGCCCTCGGGCACCGCGGTGCGCGCGAGCCGCTGCGCGACCGCGGTGAGCGCGCCCAGGTCGGTGCTCGCGACGGCGGAGGTCTCCGAGCGGGTGTGGGTGGTGAAGTCGGCGCTGCGGACCTTCACGGTGACCGTCCGCGCCGCCCGTCCGGACGCGACGAGCCTGCGGTGCGCCGCCCCGGTGATCCGCGCGACGGCCTCGTGGACGGCGCGCATCGCGGTGAGGTCGGCGTCGAAGGTGGTCTCGGCGCTGATCTGCTTGGCCGCGCCGCGCGGGGCGACCGGGCGCTCGTCGACGCCGCGGGCCAGGCGGTGCAGCTCGGTGCCGACGGCCGTGCCGAGGAGCCCGGTGAGCTCGCGCAGGTCCATCGCGGCGATCGCGCCGACCGTGCGGATGCCCAGGCGGTGCAGCCCCGTCTCGGCCACCGGCCCGACGCCCGAGAGCGCCCGCACCGGCAGCGGCGCGAGCACCGCCTCCTGCTCGGCCGGCGTGACGACCCGCAGCCCGTCGGGCTTCGCCAGCTCGGAGGCGATCTTGGCGAGCTGCTTGCCCGACCCGGCGCCGACCGACGCCGGCAGCCCGGTGGCCGCGCGCACCGCGGCCCGCAGGTCGACGGCGAACCGCTCGACCTCGGCCGCGTCGGCGCCGGCCAGCGCGGGCGGCTCCAGGTAGGCCTCGTCGACCGACACCGGCTCCAGCACCGGCGCCGCCTCCGCCAGCACGCCCATGACCTGCTCGGACAGCGACTGGTAGAGCACGAACCGCGGCGGCACGGTGACCGCGTGCGGGCAGCGGCGCCGCGCCTGGCCCATCGGCATGGCCGAGCGGACGCCGAACACGCGCGACTCGTAGCTCGCGCCGGCCACCACCGCCCGCGGCCCCAACCCGCCGACCAGCACCGGGCGCCCGGCCAGCGTCGGGCGCGTGAGCTGCTCGGCGGAGGCGAAGAAGGCGTCCATGTCCAGGTGCAGGACCCAGCGCCCGGCGCCGCTCACGGCCGCAGCAGCGCGTGCCCGTCCGCCTCGATGACGGCGGGCGGGGCGGGGCCGGGGCCGGCGAGCGCGGCCGGGTAGCCGGGGGCGGGGGACAGGTCGAGCAGCCACACCGCGCGGCCACCCCACCGGACCGCGCCGTCGGCGGCGATCGAGATGTCGGCCATCGGCGTCGACAGGCCCTCGCCGGTGGACTTGAGCAGCGCCTCCTTGCGCGTCCACAGCCGGAAGAACTCGCCGGTGTCGGTGACGCGCTCGTCGGGGGCGCAAGCATGCTCGGCCATACCGGCGAGGTCGGTGAGCGGGCGCGCCTGCTCGACGTCGAGGCCGACCGGGCCGTCGTGGACGGCGAGGCCCACGACGTCGCCGGCGTGGGTGAAGGAGAACCCCGGACCCTGCGCGAGGCGCGGCTTCCCGTGCTGCTCCCCGCACCGGCAGGTGCGGTCGAACACGAGCGCGGCGGGGTCGGCGTCGAGGCGCTCACCGAGCGCGCGGCGCGTGAGCGCGTGGGCGGCGAGGTAGCGGGCGGCGTCGCCCTCGCGGCGGAAGCGGGCGAGCCGCTCGCGCTCGTGGGCGTCGAGCAGGCCGACGAGCCCGGGCGCACCGGACGGAGCCACCGGCGCGGCCCACCACACCGTGCAGGTACCCACGCCGCCGATCCTAGTTCGGGGCACCGACAGCCCCGGGCGGACGGCGAGGAGAGGCCGGGCGCCGCCGGTCCCGTGGACGCGGGACCGGCGGCGCCGGGGTGGGGACCGGATCAGCCCGAGCGGCGTATCGGGGCGATCCGGCGGCCCTGTGCGGGCCGGGCGGGTACCGCCGGACCGCGGTAGCGGGCGGCCGGGGGCACGGGTTCGGTCTGCTTCCCGCGCCGGGCGGCGCGGTTGGCGGGCGGGGTGGACGGGGTGGACGGGGTGACAGCACGCATGCGGGTCTCCTGAGGGCAGCACGGGGCCGGGCACGGCCGGACCGGCCGGTGGACAGGGCCGAACGGGATGACCGGCGGCGGGGACCGAGGGGTCGACCGGCCGCGGGGCCGCGGCGAGCGCGGCGGCGTCTCAGTAGCGCATGTGAGGACGGTAACGGCGGCCCGGACGGCGGCGCCACCGAATATCCCTACCGTGGTCGGTGTGACCGACGTGGTGGTGGCCGACGTGGTGGTGGTCGGGGGCGGCATCGCCGGGGCGTCCGTGGCCTACGAGCTGGCGGCCGACCGCTCGGTGCTGCTGCTGGAGGCCGAGGACGTGCTGGGCCGGCACTCCACGGCCCGCTCCGCCGCGATCTACGTGCCCGGCCACGGCGCCGACGTCGTCCGCGCGCTGATCGAGGACAGCGGCCCCCGGTTCGCCGCGCTGGCCGACGAGCTCGGCACGCCGCCGCTGCTGGACCCCCGCCCGGTGCTGTGGGTCGGCTGCGACGACGAGGGGGAGCGCGCGCTGGCCGAGGTCCTCGCCGAGCGCGCGGGGGAGCCGGGCGCCCCGGTCGCCATCGACGCCGCCGAGGCGCAGCGCCGCAGCCCGACCCTCGCCCCGGGCGCCGTGCGCGTCGCCGCCCTGACGGCGGGCGCGGCCGACATCGACACCGACGCCCTGCACCAGGGCTACGTCCGCGGCCTGCGGGCGCGCGGCGGCACCGTCCGCAGTGGCGCCCGGACCACCGCGATCACCCGCGACGGCGACGGCTGGCGGATCACCGCGGGCGGGGAGCTGGTCGTCGCGGGAGCGGTCGTCGACGCCGCCGGGGCGTGGGCCGACGAGGTCGCCGCGCTGGCGGGCGTCCCGCGCGTCGGGCTCGCCCCGCTGCGGCGCACCATCGCGGTCGCCCGCGTGCCCGACCCCGCCCGGCTCTCCCGCCCGATGGTGATCGACGCCGCCGAGCGCTTCTACTTCAAGTCCGACGGCCCCGACCTGCTGGTCTCCCGCGCCGACGAGACGCCCGCCGCGCCCGGCGACGCCCGCCCCGACGACGTCGACGTGGCCCTCGCGCTGGAACGCGTCGAGGCCGTCACCGCGCTGGGCCTGCGCTCGGTGCGCACGAGCTGGGCCGGGCTGCGCTCGTTCGCCCCCGACCGGCGTCCCGTCGTCGGGGCCTGGCCCGACCACCCCGGCTTCTGGTTCGTCGCGGGCCAGGGCGGCTCGGGCATCGAGTCCGCGCCCGCGCTCGCGGCACTGGCCGCCTCCGTCGTCCGGGGGGCCGCCGCGCCGGCCGCCCTGGCCCCCGCCCGACTTCACGTAAGCTGACGCTTACATCGCCGATGGGAGCACCGTGACCACCACACACGATGATCAGGCAACACACGACGACCCGGCCCTGTTCGAGGGCGCATTCTGGAACGACCCGTACCCGGTCTACGGCGTGCAGCGCGACGACAGCCCGGTGCGCGAGGTGAAGCAGCCCGGCGGGTCGGTCTGGATGATGTTCGACCACGCCGACGTCCGCGCCGCGCTCACCGACCCGCGGCTGAGCAAGGACTGGCGCTACACGCTGCCGGCCGACCAGCGCGCGGGCCAGCCGGCCACGCCGATCCCGATGATGATCCTCATGGACCCGCCGGAGCACACCCGGCTGCGCAAGCTCGTCTCGCGCGCCTTCACCGTGCGCCGGATGGAGGAGCTGCGCCCGCGCATCGCCGAGTTCGCCGACGGGCTGCTCGCCGAGCTGCCCGAGGACGGCCCCGTCGACCTCATGGCCCGCTACGCGTTCCTCCTGCCCGTGTTCGTCATCTGCGAGCTGCTCGGCGTGCCCGCCGAGGACCGCGACGACTTCGCCTCCTGGTCCAACGTGATGGTCGACGAGTCGACCCAGGACCAGGCGATGGAGGCGTCGACGAAGCTGCACGCCTACCTCTCGACGCTCATCGACGCCAAGCGCGACAACCCCGACGACGCCCTGATCAGCGGGCTCATCGAGGTGGCCGACGAGGGCGACGTGCTGTCGCAGGAGGAGCTCGTCGCCATGGCGATGCTGCTGCTCATCGCCGGGCACGAGACCACCGTCAACCTGATCGGCAACGGCGTCCTCGCGCTGCTCACCCACCCCGAGCAGCGTGCGCTGCTGGCGGAGCGGCCGGAGCTGATCGCGTCGGCGGTCGAGGAGTTCCTGCGCTGGGACTCCCCGGTGCACAGCGCGCCCGCGCGCTTCGCGGCCGAGGACGTCGAGTACTCGGGCGTGACGATCCCGGCCGGCGCGGTCGTGTCGCTCTCGCTGGCCTCGGCCAACCGCGACGACGCCCGCCTGCCCGACGCCGCCGAGCTCAAGATCGACCGGGACGCCGGCGGCCACGTCGCCTTCGGCCACGGCCTGCACCACTGCCTGGGCGCGCAGCTCGCGCGGATCGAGGGGCAGGAGGCGATCGGGCGCCTGATGGCCCGGCGGCCCGAGCTGGCCCTGGCCGTCGACCCGGCCGAGCTGGTCTACCGGCGCAGCACCCTGGTGCGCGGCCTGCGGACGATGCCGGTGACGCCCGGCCCGGCGGCCTGACGCAGCACCCACCCGTCCCGGCCGAACGGCCCGTTCGCACAATGAGCACGTGCGAGCGGGCCGTTCGCACACCCGACCGGGAGGTGCGTGTGGCGCGCGGAGCGTTGTTCGACCCGCTGTTCGGCGGTGACCGCGTCGCCGCCCGCCTCGACGACGCCGCCTGGGTGGCCGCACTCGTCGCCGTGGAGGTGGCGCTCGCGCAGGCCGCGGCCGCCCACGGCGTGATCCCGGCGGAGCACGCCGAGGCGATCGCCGCCGTCGACCTCGACGTCGACCCGGCCGCGCTCGGCGCCGCCGCCGTCGAGGGCGGCAACCCGGTGATCCCGCTGGTCCGCGCGCTGCGCGCGGCCGTCGGTCCCGAGGTCGGGCCGTCGGTGCATCCCGGCGCCACCAGCCAGGACGTCATGGACACTGCCGCGGTGCTGCTCACCGGCTGGGCCGGGGAGGTCCTGCTCGACGACCTGCGCGGCGCCGCCGACGCCGCCGCCCGCCTCGCCGCCGCCCACCGCGGCACCCCGACGATGGCCCGCACGCTGGGCCAGCAGGCGCTGCCGACCACGTTCGGCCTCGTGGCCGCGGGCTGGTGCACCGGCCTCGACCGCGCCCGCACGCGCCTCGCCGCGGTCCTGAGCGGGCTGCCGGCGCAGCTCGGGGGCCCGGCGGGCACGCTCGACCGCCTGCCGCTGCCGGTCGCCGCCGACCTGGCCGCGCGGCTGGGCCTGGCCGACCCGGGCGTCCCGTGGCACACCGAGCGCACCCGGATCGGCGAGCTCGCCGGGGCCCTGGGCGTCGCGGGCGGGGCGTGCGCCAAACCGGCCACCGACGTCGTGCTGCTCGCGGGCACCGAGCTGGGCGAGGTCAGCGAGGCCGCGCCCGGCGACTCGTCGTCGATGCCGCACAAGCGCAACCCGATCGCCGCCGTCACCGCCCGGGCCTCGGCGCGGCGCGCCCCCGGCCTCGTCGCCGTCCTGCTCGCGGCGATGGACGGGGAGCACCAGCGCGCGGCGGGCGCGTGGCACAGCGAGTGGGAGACCCTCGCCGACCTGCTGCGCGCCACCGGCGGGGCCGCCTCGCGGCTGCGCACCAGCCTGGAGGGGCTCACGGTGCACCCCGAGCGCATGGCGGCGTCGGTGCCCGACGGTGCGGGGACGGGCCGGGCGGGGGAGCTGGTGGACGCCGCGCTGGCCGCCCGCCCCTGAGCCCCGACCGATGACTTCCGCCGCCGGTCCCGGTCCCACCGGAGTGCGGTGACGGCACCGCGCACGAGCGAGGGGAGCGGACATGGACGCGCACGACGGGGTGGGCCGGTGCTGACGCAGGTGGCCGACGGCGTCTGGGTCCGGCAGAGCGAGTGGGTGTGGACCAACTCGGTCGTGGTGCGGGGCGACGCCGGGCTGGTCGTGGTCGATCCCGGCATCCACGGCGCGGAGATGGACGGCCTGGCCGACGACCTGGACCGGCTCGGCGTCCCGGTGGTCGCGGGCTTCTCCACCCACCCGCACTGGGACCACCTGCTCTGGCACCCCCGCCTCGGCGACGTTCCGCGCTACGCCACCGACGCCTGCGCGCGCCTGGCCGGGGAGCGCCGGGAGCGGGCGCAGGCCATGGCGACCGAGAGCGCGACGGGCGTGCCCCTCGAGCTGGTCGCGCTCCTCACCCCGCTCCCGGCGGACGGCGGGCCGGTACCGGGCGAGGTCGTCGAGCACCGGGCGCACGCCCTCGGCCACGCCGCGCTGCTCCTCGCCGACCGCGGCGTCCTGCTCGCGGGCGACATGCTCTCCGACCTCCTCATCCCGCTGTTCGACGTCACCCAGGACGACCAGGTCGGCGCCTACGAGGAGGCGCTCGACCGGCTCGCCGACGCCGCACGCCGGGTCGACGTCGTCGTGCCGGGCCACGGCGCGGTCGCGCGGGGCCCGGAGGTGGCGGCCCGCCTCGCCGCCGACCGCGCCTACGTCGACGCGCTGCGGCGCGGGGAGGAACCGGCCGACGCGCGCCTGGCCGCCGCCGACTGGCTCGCCGGCCCGCACGGGGCGAACCGGGAGCAGGCGCGGCGCTAGCTAGCTGCGGGCCAGCAGGCTGCCGGCCTCCTGGGCCGCCGTGCCCTCCGCCGCGAGGTGGGCCAGCTCGGGGCTGAGCTCCTCGCCGCGGGCGGCCTTGGTCTGGGCGTAGAGGCGCCCGGCGCGGTAGGAGGAGCGCACCAGCGGGCCGGCCATGACCCCGGCGAAGCCCATCTCCTTGGCGGCCTCGGAGTGCTCGACGAACTCCTCGGGCTTGACCCAGCGCTCGACCGGGTGGTGGCGGGCGGAGGGGCGCAGGTACTGGGTGATGGTGATGATCTCGCAGCCGGCCTCGTGCAGGTCGCGCAGCGCGGACACGACCTCCTCGGGCGTCTCGCCCATGCCCAGGATCAGGTTGGACTTGGTCACCAGCCCGGCCGCGCGGGCCTTGGTGATCACCTCGAGGGAGCGGTCGTAGCGGAACGCCGGGCGGATCCGCTTGAAGATCCGCGGCACGGTCTCCAGGTTGTGGGCCAGGACCTCGGGGCGGGAGGCGAAGACCTCGTCGAGCTGGGCGTCGATCGAGTTGAAGTCCGGGATCAGCAGCTCGACGCCGGTGCCGGGGTTGAGCTCGTGGATCAGCCGGACGGTCTCGGCGTAGAGCCAGGCCCCGCCGTCGGGCTGGTCGTCGCGGGCCACCCCGGTGACGGTGGAGTAGCGCAGCCCCATCTGGGCCACGGACTCGGCGACCCGGCGGGGTTCGTCGCGGTCGAGGTCGGCGGGGCGGCCGGTGTCGATCTGGCAGAAGTCGCAGCGCCGGGTGCACTGCTCACCGCCGATGAGGAAGGTGGCCTCGCGGTCCTCCCAGCACTCGTAGATGTTGGGACAGCCCGCCTCCTCGCACACGGTGTGCAGCCCACCGGAGCGCACCAGCGCCTTGAGCTCGGTGTACTGGGGTCCGGTCTTCGCCTTGGTCCGGATCCACGCGGGCTTGCGCTCGATGGGGGTCTCGCTGTTGCGGACCTCCAGACGCAGGAGCTTGCGACCTTCGGGTGCGATCGTCACGCCGCCCAGGCTACGCCGGGTCGGGCGCCACGCCCGTCTCGGCGGCGGTGGCGTCCCACAGCCGCGCGGCCAGGCCCTCGTCGCGCGCCGCCGCGGACGCCCGGGCCGGGGCGGGGAGCCCGCGCGTCTCGCCGAGCCCACCCGGGCCGACGTAGTCACCGCCCCTGACCTGCGACGACGTCGCCGCGTAGAGCTGGGGCAGCATCCCGCGCGACACCCGCTGCGTCGTGACGGCGTTGACGACCCGCGCCAGCGGCAGCACCAGCCACGCCCCGCTGCGCGCCCGCACCGACGACGACAGCAGCGCGGTGTCGGTCAGGCCGGGGTGCGCGGCGACGGAGATCACGTCCTCGCCCGCCGCGCGCAGCCGCCGGTCGAGCTCGCGGGCGAACAGCAGGTTGGCGAGCTTGCTCTGGCTGTAGGCCCGCGCGCCGGTGTAGGCGCGGCGGGCGAAGTGCAGGTCGTCGACGTCGAGGCCCGGCCCGCGGTGCGCGAGGCTCGACAGCGTCACCACCCGGGCGGCCCCCGCCCCGCGCAGCGCCGGCATGAGCAGCCACGTCAGGGCCGCGTGCCCGAGGTGGTTGGTGCCGATCTGGGACTCGAAGCCGTCGACGGTGATCCCGGGCGGCAGTCCCATCACGCCGGCGTTGTTCATGAGGACGTGCAGGGCGTCGCCGGTGCGCTCGCGGACGTCGGCGGCGGCGCGGCGGACCGACTCCAGGTCGGCCAGGTCGAGCGTGACGACCTCGCCGCCGGGCTCCCGCTCCAGCGCGCGGCGCCCGCGCTCCGGGTCGCGCGCGCCCAGCAGCACGCGGGCCCCGGCGCCGGCCAGCGCGGCGGCGGAGGCGAGCCCGAGCCCGGACGTGGCGCCGGTGACGAGCACCGTGCGGCCGGTCTGGTCGTCCAGGTCGCGCAGCGTCCACGGCATGATCACGATGGTGCCAGTAGGTTCGGGCCCGTGGACTTCCGGATCTTCACCGAGCCCCAGCAGGGCGCCGACTACGACGACCTGCTCCGGGTCGCCCAGGCCGCCGAGGCGGCCGGCTACGACGCCTTCTTCCGCTCCGACCACTACCTGGCCATGGGGGAGGCCTCCGGCGAGCCCGGCCCGACCGACGCCTGGCTGACGCTCGCCGGCCTCGCCCGCGAGACCTCCCGCATCCGCCTGGGCACGCTCGTCTCCTCGGCCACGTTCCGGCTGCCCGGCCCGCTCGCGGTGTCGGTGGCGCAGGTCGACCGGATGTCGGGCGGGCGCGTCGAGCTCGGGCTCGGCTCGGGCTGGTTCGACGCCGAGCACGCCGCCTACGGCATCCCGTTCCCGCCGCTGGGCGAGCGCTTCGACCGCCTGACCGAGCAGCTGGAGATCATCACGGGCCTCTGGGGGACGCTGCCGGGCGAGCGCTACTCCTTCGACGGCGCGCACTACACCGTCACCGACTCGCCCGCGCTGCCCAAGCCCGTGCAGCAGCCGCGGCCGCCGATCGTCGTCGGGGGCCGGGGCAAGAAGCGGACGCCCGAGCTGGCCGCCCGGTACGCCGCGGAGTTCAACGTGCCGTTCTCCGGCGTCGACGCGGCGGCGGAGCAGTTCGAGCGCGTCGGTGCGGCGTGCGAGTCCGTCGGGCGCGACCCGTCGGAGCTGGTGCGCTCGGTCGCGCAGGTCGTCTGCGTCGGGCGTGACGACGCCGAGGTCGCCCGCCGCGCGCTCACGCTCGGCCGCGACGTCGACGAGCTGCGGTCCGAGGGGCTGGCCGGGTCGCCCACGCAGGTCGTCGACCGGCTCGGGACCTGGCGGGAGCGGGCCGGCGTGTCGCGGGTCTACTGCCAGCTCCTCGACCTCGCCGACCTCGACCAGGTCGACCTCATCGCCTCCGACGTCGTGCCGCAGCTGCGCTAGCTGCCGAGCTGCCCCGCCACGTCGGCGGCCGCGGTGAGCCGCGGCGGTCGGCTACTGCAGCGAGGGGTGCAGGCGCAGGTCGAGCCCGGCGGGCGCGGCGACGCGGGCCACGGGGTGCTCGGCCACCGGCAGCCGCCCGTCGAGGGCGTCCAGCACGGCGACCGTGACGTCGTCGATCACCGCGTCGATCGGCACCGGGCGTCCGAGCTCCCGGCTCAGCGAGCTCACGCCGGCGTCGACGATGCCGCAGGGGACGATCCGGTCGAACTCGGTGAGGTCGGGGTCGCAGTTGATCGAGAACCCGTGCAGCGTGACCCCGCCCTGCACCCGCACGCCGATCGCGGCCACCTTGCGCTCGGGACCGCGGTCGTCGGCGGGCAGCCACACGCCGCTGCGGCCGTCGATGCGCCCGGCCGCGGTGAGCCCGAGGCCGTGCACGACGTGGATCAGGGCCTCCTCCAGCCGCCGGACGAAGTCGACGACGTCCAGCGGCTCGGCCAGCCCGATGATCGGGTAGCCGACGAGCTGACCGGGGCCGTGCCAGGTGATGCGGCCGCCGCGGTCGACGTCGACGACGGGGCTGCCGTCGGTCGGGCGGTCCTCGGGCCGCGTCCGCTTGCCCGCGGTGTAGACGGAGTGGTGCTCCAGCAGCATGAGCACGTCGGGGCCGGTGCCCGCCCGCCGCGCCCCGGCGTTCGCGCGCTGGGTGTCCCAGGCGGCGACGTACTCGATGACGCCGATGCGGTCGATGCGGACGGGGTCGGTGCTGCGCCGGCAGCTCGCACGGGAGGCCATGGCCTCACGCTACGCGGCGGGTCGCCGGTCGCATCAGGCGAACGCCGCCCACTGCGCGGTGAGGGTGCGCAGGACGGCCTCGTAGCCCTGGAACCCGAAGTTGCCGACGGCCGACTGCGACTCCACCCGCACCACGCGCCCGGCCGCGACGGCCGGCAGCGTCGGCCACAGCGGCGACGTCTCGATCTCCCGCACGGCGGCCTCGCCGTCGGCGCCGGTGTTGGCCAGCAGCACGATCGTCTCGCCGGTGATCAGCGAGAGGTTCTCCGGGCTGATCGTCGTGAAGTCGTCGGTGACGTCGCCGGGCAGCGTCGTCGGGTCGGGCACGACCTCCCCGCCGAAGTCGGCGACCCAGCGGGCGACCGTGACCGAGCCCGGCCGGTACACGCGGAACTGCCCGCCGCCCACGCCCAGCAGCACCGTGACCGGCCCGGGGTCGCCGACGGCCGCCGCGGCCTCGGCGAGGCGCGCGTCGAACCCGGCGATCACCTCGTCGGCCTGCGCCTCCCGGCCCAGCGCGGCGGCGATGCTGCGCAGCGCCACCGACGCGTCGGAGAAGTCGATGTCGACCCCGACCGTCGGGGCGATCTCGGCGAGCTGCGGGTGCACCTCCTCCAGGCCGCGCGCCCAGCCCACGATCAGGTCGGGCTGCAGCGCCGCGACGGCCTCCAGCGCCGGCACGTCGGACCCGTCGGTGACGGGCACGACGGTGACGCCGTCGACCGCGCCCGCCAGCACCGACGGGAAGTCGGAGCCGATGATCCCCGCGTGCGTCAGCGCGCCGACCGGGGTGACGCCCAGCGCGAGCAGGTGCGGCAGCGTCGATCGCCGGTCCAGCGCCAGCACCCGCGCCGGCTGCGCCGGCACCTCGCTGACGCCCAGGGGATGGGTGACGCTGCGGGTGGCGGTCGGTGCGGGGGCGGCGGCGCCCGGGGAGCAGGCGGTCAGCAGCCCGGCGGCGGCGAGGCCGCCGAGCAGGGTGCGCCGGGACAGGGACGGTGACATGCCCGGCAGTAAAGCAAGCCTTACCTGACTTCGGCAAGGGTGCCGAGGTGGGCGAGCACCGCCTCCGCGGCCCGCCGGCCGCTCACCAGCGCGCCCTGCGTCGACGGGGTGTCGCGGTGGTCGCCCGCGACGAACAGCCCGTCGCCCAGCGCGACCTCGCGCTGCACCGGGTTGCCCGGCCGGAACGCCGGGAGGGCGGCCCGCACCTCGGCGGTGTGCAGGTACGACCAGTCGGCGGCCGACCGGCCGTAGATCCGCGCGAGCTCCCGGCGCACGTCGGGCTCGGGGATCGGGGAGCCGACGACGGTCGAGGAGATCAGGGCGCGGTGGTCGGGGGAGTAGCCGGGGGCGGCGCGGGTGAGCACCACGGTGTTGGCGACGGGCCCGCGCGTGGCGTCGAGGTGCAGCAGCGGCAGCTCGGCCGGCGGGGCGTCGGTGACGTGGTAGTAGGTGGTCAGGGCGTGCATCGGGGCCACGTCGAGGCCGGGGAGCAGGGTGCCCGCGGTGACCGGGTCGACGGCGACGAGCACGGCCCGCGCGGTGCGCTCCCCGTCGGCGGTGTGCACGACGCCCGGGCGGACCGTCGTGACCCGCTGCCCCAGCTCCAGCACGCCGTCGGGCAGGGACGCGGCGAGCTGCGCGGGCAGCGCGCCCATGCCCTCGGCGGGCACGGCGACGGTGCCGAGCGCGAAGCTGCGCCACACCAGCCGGACGAACGCCGCCGACGTCGTCAGCGCCGACTCGCCCAGCACGCCGGACAGGAACGGGCGCAGGAACCGCTCGACGACCGGCCCGTCCAGCCCGGCCGCGGCGAGGTCATGCGCGGCGGAGCGGTCGATGAGGCGGGCGGTCCGCGAGGGCGGGGCGCCCAGCACGCGGGCCGTCCAGGCCACCAGCTTCGCCTTGTCGCGGACGCCGAACAGCCCGTCGAACGCCGTCGCGAACGCCTGCGACGGGCGCCGCGCGGGGTTCGCGAACCGGTGCAGCCGCCCGTCGGCGCCGCGGACGGCGGCGCCGGGCTCGAACGCGCGCAGGTCGAGCGCGGGGAGGTTCGCGGCGGCGCGCAGCGCGGGGTAGGAGGTGTTGAGGACCTGGAACCCGCGGTCGCAGCGGAAGCCGTCGACGACGTCGGTGGCCATCCGCCCGCCGGGGCGGTCGGCGGCGTCGAGCACCCGCACGTTGAGCCCCCGGCGGCCGAGCAGCCGCGCGGCGCGCAGCCCCGCCAGGCCGGCGCCGACCACGATCACGTCATGCGTGCTCACGAGCCGACGGCCGCCGAGAGCGCCTCGCCGACCGCGTGGTGGCGGAACTGGTAGCCCGAGGACTCCAGCGCCGCCGGCACGACCCGCTGCCCGAACAGCAGCAGTTCCTCGCCCATCGAGCCCAGCACCGTCCGGATGACGACCGCGGGCACCGGGATCGACGTCGGCCGGCCGACCGCGGCGGCCAGCGCCTTCGTCAGCTCGGCGTTGGTGGCGGGCGTGGGCCCGACCAGGTTGACCGGGCCGGTGATCGACGGCGTCTCCAGCGCGAACCGGATGCCGCCCACCTCGTCGTCGAGCGACACCCAGGGCATGTACTGCGTGCCCGGGCCCAGTCGCCCGCCCAGGAACGCCTTGAACAGCGGCCGCAGCAGGCCCAGCAGGCCACCGGCGGGGGAGAGCACGAGGCCGGTGCGCAGCGGCACCACCCGGGCGCCCGCGTCCCGCGCCGCGCCCGTCGCGGCCTCCCAGTCGGCGCACACCTCGGCGAGGAAGCCCCGCCCGTGCGGCGCCGCCTCGTCGACGGCCACGCCGCCGGTGTCGCCGTAGTAGCCCGTGGCCGAGCCGGACAGGAACGCCGGCACCCCGTGCTCGGCGACCGCGGCGGCGAGGACCTCGGTGGGGACGATCCGGCTGTCGCGGATCTCCTGGCGGCGCGCCCCGGTCCACGGGCGGTCGGCGATGCCGACGCCGCCGAGGTTGATCACGGCGTCGACGCCCTCGAACGTGCCGTCGTCGATCCGGCCCGCAGGTGGGTCCCAGCCCCGCTCGTCGGGGGCGGCCGGCGTCCGGCGGACCAGCCGCAGGACGTCGTGGCCGGTCTCGCGCAGGTGGGAGACGAGGGCTGTTCCGATCAGACCGGACGAACCGGCGATGAGGACGCGCACGCGGTGAATACTCGCCGAACGCCGGAGGGCGCGCGACCCGGGGTGTCCCGTCGTCGCGCGCCCTCCGTGTGATCGGCCGTCAGAGACCCAGGTCGGCCTCGAACGCCCCCTCCTCGAGCCGCGCCTTGATCGCGGAGACGAAGCGGCCGGCGTCGGCGCCGTCGACCAGGCGGTGGTCGTAGGTCATCGGCAGGTAGCAGACCGACCGGACCGCGATGACGTCGTCGCCGTCGGTGCCGGTGATCACCATCGGCTGCTTCGTGATCACGCCCGTGCCGAGGATGGCGACCTGCGGCTGGTTGATGATCGGTGTGTCGAAGAGCGCACCGGCGCTGCCGATGTTGGTGATGGTGAACGTGCCGCCCGAGAGCTCGTCCGGGCCGATCTTGTTGTCGCGCGTGCGGGCCGCCACGTCGGCGATCTTGCGCGCGAGACCGGCGAGGTTGAGGTCCTCGGCGTTCTTGATGACCGGCACGAGCAGGCCGCGCGGGGTGTCGACCGCGATGGCCAGGTGCACGCCGCCGTGGTAGGTCACCTCCTTGCCGTCCTCGCTGATCGACGCGTTGACCTGGGGGAACGCCTTCAGCGCCTCCACGGTGGCCTTCGCGAAGAACGGCAGGTAGGTGAGCTTGACGCCCTCGCGGCGCTCGAACTCGGCCTTCGCCTTCGCCCGCAGCTTCGCGATGCGGGTGACGTCGACCTGCTGCACCGTCGTGAGCTGCGCCGACACCGCCAGCGACTCGCTCATCCGCTTCGCGATGACCTGGCGCAGGCGCGGCAGCTTCACCGTGGTGCCCGGCTCCGGCGCGTTCGCCGCGGCCTTGGGGATCGTGGTCGGGGCGCTGGGCGCGCCGCCCGAGCCGGAGGACGCAGCGGCGGCGGGGGCCGGGGCGGCGGGCTCCGGCTCCGGTGCGGCCGCCTCGGCGGCGGCCAGGACGTCCTGCTTGCGGATGCGCCCGCCGACGCCCGAGCCGGTGATCGTCGAGAGGTCGACGTCGTGCTCGGCGGCCAGCTTGCGGACCAGCGGCGTCACGTACGGCGCACCGGTGGGGGCGTCGCCGCTGCCGTTGGTGCTGGCGCTGCCGGAGTCGGGCCGCGAGGGCAGCTCGGAGGCGACCTCCTCACGCTCGGCCTTCTCCTCGACCTGCGCCGGGCCGCCGTCGGTGCCCGACTTCGGGGCCTCGGCCTTCGGGGCCTCGGCCGGCTCCGGCTGCTCGGGCTGCTCCTGCTCGGGCTGCTCCTGCTTGGGCTGCTCCTGCTTGGGCTGCTCCTGCTCGGGCTCCGGCTCGGGCGCCGACTCCTCGGCCGGCGCCGCCGACGCGTCGCCGATGAGGGCGAGCTGCCCGCCGACCTCGACGGTCTCGTCCTCGGCCGCGGTGATCTCCAGCAGCGTGCCGGCGATCGGGGAGGGGATCTCGGTGTCGACCTTGTCGGTGGAGACCTCGAGCAGCGGCTCGTCGACCGCGACCTCGTCGCCGACCTCCTTGAGCCACCGCGTGACGGTGCCCTCGGTGACGCTCTCGCCCAGCTCCGGCATCGTGATCGCCGTGCCGCCGCCCGAGCCGCTCGGCTTGGTCGAGGCCTGCGGCTTCTCCGCCGGCTCCTCGGCCTGGTTCGGCGGCGAGGCGGGCTCGTCCTCGGCCGGCTCCTCCTCCGCGGGCGCCTCGACGGCCGACTCGGCCGGGGTGTCGCCGCCGTCGTCGGACGCGGGCTCGTCGCCGTCGCCGATCACGGCCAGCTCACCGCCGACCTCGACGGTCTCGTCCTCGCCGGCGACGATGCGCTGCAGCACGCCCGCGGCGGGGGACGGGATCTCGGTGTCGACCTTGTCGGTGGAGACCTCGAGCAACGGCTCGTCGACCTCGACCCGGTCACCCTCCTGCTTGAGCCAGCGGGTGACGGTGCCCTCGGTGACGCTCTCACCGAGCGCGGGCATCTGGACGGAGAACGCCATGGCTCTCGGGGCTCCTTCTTCTACGCGGTTCGGGGGAGCGGTCAGGAGTGGCTGTGCAGGGGCTTGCCGGCGAGCGCGAGGAACGCCTCGCCGAAGGCCTCGTTCTGGGTGGGGTGCGCGTGGACCAGCGCAGCGACGTCCTCGGCCTGGGCGTCCCAGTTGTAGACCAGCTGGGCCTCGCCGATGAGCTCGCCGACGCGGGCGCCGACCATGTGGATGCCGACGACCGGGCCCTCGGTGCCCTTGCCGCCCGCCTTCACCAGCTTGATGGCGCCCTGGGTCTGCAGGATCTGCGACTTGCCGTTGCCGGCGAGGTCGTAGACCAGCGTCTCGACCTCCCCGTACTTCTCCTTGGCCTGCGCCTCGGTGAGGCCGACCGACGCCACCTCGGGCTCGCAGTAGGTGACGCGCGGGATGCCGGCCTCGTCGAGCACCGGCGGGTTGAGGCCCGCGATGTCCTCGGCGAGGAAGATCCCCTGGGCGAAGCCGCGGTGCGCGAGCTGCAGGCCGGGGACGATGTCGCCCAGCGCGTAGACGTTCTCCAGGTTGGTGCGCAGCCGCTCGTCGGTGAGGACGAAGCCGCGCTCCATCGTCACGCCCGCCTCCTCGTAGCCGGCGTTGGCGGTGTTCGGGCCGCGGCCGATCGCGACGAGCAGCAGGTCGGCCTCGATCTCCTCGCCCGACTCGAGCGACACCGTGACGGCCTCGTCGGTCTGCTTGGCGCCGGTGAACTTCACACCGGTCTTGAAGGTGATCTTGCGCTTGCGGTACGCGCGCTCCAGGGCCTTGGACGCGAACTCGTCCTCGTTGGGCACCAGGTGGGGCAGCGCCTCGACGATGGTGACGTCGGCGCCGAAGCTCTTGAAGACGCTGGCGAACTCGACGCCGATGACGCCGCCGCCGAGCACCACGACCCGCTTGGGGGCCTCGTCGAGGTGGATCGCCTCGTAGGAGGTGAGGATGCGGCCGCCGATGTCGAGACCGGGGAGCGACTTGGCGTAGCTGCCGGTGGCCAGCACGACCTTCTTGCCGACGTACCGGTCGTCGCCCACGACGACCGCGTTCGGGCCCTCGAAGCGGCCCGTGCCGTCGACGAGGGTGATCTTGCGGGACTTCACGAGCCCCTGCAGTCCCTTGTAGAGCTTGGCGATCACGCCGTCCTTGTAGGAGTTGACGCCCGCCATGTCGATGCCGTCGAAGGTGCTGCGCACGCCGATGCGCTCGCCCTCGCGGGCGGAGTCGGCGACCTCGGCCGCGTGCAGCAGGGCCTTGGTGGGGATGCAGCCGTAGTGCAGGCAGGTCCCGCCGAGCTTGTCCTTCTCGATCAGCACCACCGACATCCCCAGCTCCGCAGCGCGCAGCGCGCAGGCGTAACCGCCCGACCCGCCGCCGAGGATCACCAGGTCCGCGTTGTGCTCGGGCACGAAACACTCCCTATCGAAGTCAGGTATCGCGGCATGTCACGCCGCCTGCTTCCCATCTTGTCATCCGGGGCGCACCCGTGTGGGGCCTGGTCCGATCGGGCGGGGAGAGAAGCGGCACCCCCGCGCGTCGGGGGTGCCGGGCAGGGCGGCGGACTCGCCGGGTGGCGTCAGCCGTTCTCGGCGATGTCGCTGAGCAGCGCGAACAGGGTGCGGACCGGCACGCCGGTGCCGCCCTTGGCCGTGTAGCCGTACGGGCCGCCGGAGTGGAAGCTCGGGCCGGCGATGTCGATGTGCGCCCACGGCAGGCCCTCGGGCACGAACTCCGAGAGGAACACCCCGGCCACGAGCATGCCGCCCCAGCGGGTGCCGGAGACGTTGGCGAGATCGGCGACGCGGGAGTCGAGGTCGGCGCGCAGGTGCTCGGGCAGCGGCATGGCCCAGCCGCCCTCGCCGGTGGCCTGCGCGTGCCCGGCGACGCGGTCGCGCAGCTCCTCGCTGCCCATGACGCCCGCGGTGCGCATCCCGAGCGCCACCTGCTGCGCGCCGGTCAGCGTGGAGGTCTCGACGAGGTAGTCCGGCCCGTCCTCGGCGGCGCGCGCGATCGCGTCGGCCAGGATCAGCCGGCCCTCGGCGTCGGTGTTGAGCACCTCGACGGTCGTGCCGCCGTACATCCGCAGCACGTCGCCCGGCCGGTACGCGGTGTCGGACGGCATGTTCTCGGCCATCGGCACGGTCGCCGTGACCGCGACAGGCAGCCCGAGCTGCGCGGCCAGCACCGTCGTCGCGATGACGGCGGCGGCCCCGCCCATGTCGGAGGTCATCTGGTCCATGTTCGCGGCCGGCTTGATCGAGATGCCGCCGGTGTCGAACGTGATGCCCTTGCCGACGAGCGCGACCGTCGCGCGCGGCGACTCCCCGCCCGACCAGCGCAGGCGCACCAGGCGCGGCTTGCGCGAGGAGCCCTGGCCGACGCCGAGCACGCCGCCGTAGCCGCCCTCGGCGAGCGCGGTCTCGTCGAGCACCTCGACCTCGACGCCCGCCGCCTCGGCCAGCGCCACGGCCCGGTCGGCGAACGAGGCGGGGTAGAGGTCGTTGGGCGGGGTGTTGACGAGGTCGCGCGCCGTGGTGACGGCCGTGGCCACCGCGGTGGCGACGCGCAGCGCGTCGTCGGCCCCGTCGGCGTCGGAGAGGAGGTAGACCCGCCCGACCGGGGGCTTCCCGCCGCCGTTGCTGCGGTACTCGGTGAAGGAGTACGCGCCGAGCAGGGTGCCCTCGGCGGCCGCGGCGAGGTCGAGGCGGCCCAGCGTCGACAGGGCGTGACCGGTGCCGGCCAGCGCGCGGGCGGCCGCCCCGGAGGCGCGGCGGACGGCGTCGGCGTCGGGCTCGGCGCCGTCGTCGAGCGGGCCCAGGCCGACGGCCACGAGCAGCGGCGCGGTGATCGTGCCGCGGGTCGGGACGCGCACGACCTCCTCGGCCTTGCCGGACGCGCCGGCCACCGCGAGCAGCTCCGCGAGCCCGCCGTCGAAGGCCGAGTCGATCTCCGCGGCGCCGGGGGCGAGGACCGGGGTCCCGTCGCCGGCCAGCACGCCGATCACGACGGCGTCGACGGTGGCGGAGGCGGGGTCGCCGCTGCCGAGCTG
The DNA here is from genome assembly GCF_013155125.1 of Pseudonocardia broussonetiae. Taxonomy (NCBI): domain Bacteria; kingdom Bacillati; phylum Actinomycetota; class Actinomycetes; order Pseudonocardiales; family Pseudonocardiaceae; genus Pseudonocardia; species Pseudonocardia broussonetiae. The sequence continues at coordinate 3,823,977 of NZ_CP053564.1, forward strand.
CAGTTCCGTGGGCACGGGGTTCCTCTCGATCATGGGCCGGGTGAGACCTCTTCGAGATGCTAATGACACCGCCGCGGTCGTCCGGTCGGCAGGGGCGGATGACATCGTGTCGCGGTGCCCGGAAGTGTGCAGAGACGGCTGGGGACCGCCGACGCGGTGGTCCTCGGCCTCGCGGCGATGCTCGGCACGGGGGTCTTCGCCGTCTGGGGGCCCGCGGCGGCCGCGGCGGGACCGTGGCTGCTGGTGGCCGTCGGCCTCGCCGCGGTGGTCGCCGCCTGCAACGCCGGGTCCACCTCCGACCTCGCCGTCGCGCACCCCGAGAGCGGCGGCGGGTACGTCTACGGGCGGGAGCGCCTGGCGCCCGGTGCCGGGCGGCTGGCGGGGGTGGCGTTCCTCGCGGGGAAGACGTCCTCGGCCGCCGCGGCGGCGGGGGTGTTCGGCAGCTACGTGCTGCCGTCGCAGCCGGTGGTGGCCGCGGTCGTCGTCATCCTGGTCGTCACGGGGCTGAACACCGCCGGCGTGCGGTGGACGGCCACCAGCGCGTACGCCCTGGTCGGCGGCACGCTGGCGGTGCTCGCGCTGGTCGTCGTCAGCGGGCTGCTCGGCGCGGGCGACGACACCGCGGTCGTGGCCGCGGTGCCCACCGAGGAGATGCCCGAACCGGTGGCGGGCGGGCCGCTGGGGGCGTTCACCGCGGCCGGGCTGCTGTTCTTCGCCTTCGCCGGGTACGCCCGCATCGCGACGCTGGGGGAGGAGGTCCGCGACCCCTCGCGCACGCTGCGCCGCGCCATCGAGGTCGCGCTGGCGATCGCGCTGGTGACCTACCTGCTGGTCGGGATCTCGCTGATCGTCGGCCTGGGCATCGACCGGCTCGCCACCGAGACCACGCCGCTGGTGACGCTCGTCGACACCGGCCCCTCGCCCTCGCTGGGCGTGCTCGTGCGCGTCGGCGCGGCCGTGGCGGCGGGGTCGGCGCTCCTGTCGGTGCTGGTCGGGGTCAGCCGCACGGGCCTGGCGATGGCCCGGCGCGACGAGCTGCCCGCCGCGCTGGCCGTGATCGGGCGCCGCGGCACCCCGTGGCGGGCCGACCTCGCGGGCGGCGCCGTCGCCGCCGTCATCGCCGTGCTCGCCGGTCCGGCCGCGGCCATCGCGCTGTCGGCGTGCTCGGTCCTCGTCTACTACGCGGTGATCAACCTCGCCGCGCTGCGCCTGCGCCCCGACGAGCGGCGCTGGCCGATGTGGACGTCCTGGACCGGCTTCGTACTGTGCCTGGCCCTCGCCGCGCTGCTGCCCGTGCTGCAGGTCCTGATGACGGTCGTGGTGCTGGCCATCGGCTGGATGCTCGTCACGGTGCTGGGCGGCGAGCGCTCCCGGTAGCGTCGCGGGAGTGGACGACCTCCTCACCAGCCCGCTGCACGACCGCCACCTCGCCCTCGGCGCCACCCTCGGCGCGTTCGGCGGGTGGTCGATGCCGCTGTCCTACGCCGACGGCACCGTCGCCGAGCACACCGCGGTGCGCGAGGCCGTCGGGGTCTTCGACGTCTGCCACCTCGGCAAGCTCGCGATCACCGGCCCGGGCGCGGCCGAGCTGGTGAACCGCACGTTCAGCGCCGACCTGGGGAGGATCGGGCCGGGGCAGGCGCAGTACACGCTGTGCTGCACCGAGGACGGCGGGGTCGTCGACGACGTCATCGTCTACCTGGTCGGGCCCGAGGAGGTGCTGGCCGTGCCGAACGCGGCCAACGCCGCCGCCGTGGCGGAGATCCTGCGCGCCGACGCGCCGGCCGGCGTCACCGTCACCGACCGGCACCGCGACCTCGCCGTGCTCGCGGTGCAGGGTCCCGGCGTGGACGCGGTGCTGCCCGCCGTGCTGCCCGACGTGCCGGCGCTCGACTACATGGCCTTCACCGACGTCGACGACGTGCGCGTCTGCCGCACCGGCTACACCGGCGAGCGCGGCTACGAGCTCCTCGTGCCGGCCGACGGCGCGGGCGCGGTGTGGGACTCGCTCGTCGCCGCGGGCGCCCGGCCGTGCGGGCTCGGCGCGCGCGACACGCTGCGCACCGAGATGGGCTACCCGCTGCACGGGCAGGACCTGTCCGTCGACATCTCCCCGGTGCAGGCGGGCAGCGGCTGGGCCGTCGGCTGGGACAAGGCGGCGTTCCGCGGCCGGGACGCGCTCGTGGCGGAGAAGGCGGCCGGGCCGGCGCGGCGGCTGCGCGGCCTGCGCGCCACCGGGCGCGGTGTGCCCCGCGCGGGGATGGACGTCCTGCGCGACGGGGAGCGCGTCGGCGTCACCACGTCGGGCACGTTCTCGCCCACGCTGAAGTGCGGGATCGCGCTCGCGCTGATCGACACCGCGTCGGGCGTCGGGCTCGACGACACCGTGGCCGTCGACGTCCGCGGCCGGGCGCTCGAGTGCACCGTCGTCAAGCCGCCGTTCGTCGCGTCACACGTGCGCTGAGTCTTGCTACCGTCTCGGCCATGACCGAGTTCTCCCGCACCCCCCACCCGTCACCGGTGCCGGAGGAGCGGCGCGCCGCCATCGTCGCCGACCCCGGTTTCGGGCGGCACTTCACCGACCACATGGTGACGATCCCGTGGACCGCCGAGAAGGGCTGGCACACGCCGTCGGTCGTGCCCTACGGGCCGCTGCTCCTCGACCCGGCGTCGATGGTGCTGCACTACGGGCAGGAGATCTTCGAGGGGCTCAAGGCCTACCAGCAGCCCGACGGCTCGGTGGCCTCGTTCCGGCCCGAGGCCAACGCGGCGCGCTTCCGGGCGTCGGCGTCGCGGCTGGCGATGGCGGAGCTACCCGACGAGCTGTTCCTCGCCTCGCTCAGCGAGCTGCTGTCGGCCGACCGGGCCTGGGTGCCGCCCGCGGGCGGCGAGGAGTCGGTGTACCTGCGGCCGTTCATGCTGGCCACGGAGGTCGGGCTCGGCGTCCGGCCGTCGGCGGAGTACCTCTACGTCCTCATCGCCTCGCCCGCGGGCGCGTACTTCCCGGGCGGCGTGCAGCCCGTCAACGTCTGGCTGTGCACCGACTACACGCGCGCGGCCGTGGGCGGCACCGGCATGGCGAAGTGCGGCGGCAACTACGCCGCGTCGCTGCTGCCGCAGGCCCAGGCCACCGAGCACGGGTGCGCGCAGGTCGCCTACCTCGACGCCGCCGAGCACCGGTGGGTCGAGGAGATGGGCGGGATGAACCTGTTCTACGTGTTCGGCACCGGCGAGTCGGTCGAGGTCGTCACGCCCGAGCTGAGCGGCTCGATCCTGCCCGGCATCACCCGCGACTCCCTGCTCGTGCTGGCCAAGGAGCTGGGCTGCGAGGTCACCGAGCGCAGGATCTCCGCCGAGGAGTGGCTCACCGGCTGCGCGAGCGGGGCGATCAGCGAGGTCTTCGCGTGCGGCACGGCGGCGGTGATCACGCCGGTCGGGATGGTCAAGCACAACGACGGCGAGGTCGTGGTCGGCGGGGGCAACCCCGGGCCGGTCACGATGAAGCTGCGCGACCTGCTCACCCGGATCCAGCGCGGCACCGCGCCCGACACCCACAGCTGGATGCGCACGCTGGTGCGCTGACCTGCGCTGCCGCGCCCGTGAGTGGCAACCGTGGCCCCAGCCACGATCGCCACTCACGAGGGCACGTCAGCGCCCGGTCGTGAGCAGGACGAGCGCGACGGTCGTCGCCAGTTCGGTGGCGGCGCCGAGCACGTCGCCGGTCATGCCGCCGAAGCGGCGGGCCGTGTGCCACGACAGCAGGGCCACCAGCCCCGCGCCGAGCACCACCGCCAGCACCCCGCGGACGCCGGCGAGCGCGAACCCGGCCCCGGCCAGCGCCGTCCACCAGAGTGCCGGCACCCACCACGGCTGCGAGCCGGCGACCGTCGCGCCCAGCCCGCCCGGGCGCGCGGCGGGCACGCCCCGCCGGCACACCCAGGCGAACCCGGCGCGACCCGCGGCGGCGGCCAGCGCGACCAGGAGCGGGTCGGGCACCGTCGCCAGCGCGGCGGCCTGCACGCCCAGCACGACGACGAGCGCGACCACGCCGAACGGCCCCGCCCCGCCGTCGCGCATCACGGCGAGCGCGCGCTCGGGCGGGCCGTAGCAGCCGAGGCCGTCGGCGGTGTCGGCCAGGCCGTCGAGGTGCATGCCGCGGGTGGCGAGCGCCAGGAACCCGACGGCGAGCAGGCCCGCGACGAGCGGCACGACGCCGAGGGCCGTCAGCCCGAGCACGATCCCGCCCGCCGCGGCGCCGAGCAGCCCGCCGACCAGCGGCGCCCAGCGGATCGCCGCCGCGGCGGTGCGCGCGTCGGGGGCGCCGGTGCGGACCGGCAGGACCGTCAGCCAGCTCAGCGCGAGGGCCAGGCCCCTCACGCCAGGTCGGTGACGGTGGCGGTCTCGGCCAGCAGCCGGGCCGCCATCTGCAGGAGCGGGAGGACGGTGACGGCGCCCGTGCCGTCGACGGTGCGCATGCCGAGGTCGGCCACGGGCTGGAGCTTGAGGTGCTCCAGGACCAGCGCCATCGCGGGTTCGGGGGAGCCCTGCGCCACCAGCCACCAGTCGCGCGCGCCGGGCGCGAGCTCGTCGGCGACCATCGCCGCCGCGCCCACGACGAGCCCGTCGACGAGCACCGGCGTCCGGCGCACCGCGGCCTGCACCAGGATCCCGGTCAGCGCGGCGAGGTCGGCGCCGCCGGCGGTCCGCAGCAGCACCAGCGGTTCGCGGACGTGCGGGCGGGCGCGGCGCAGGGCGTCGCGGACGGCGGCGGCCTTGCGCATCCAGCCGTGGTCGTCGATCCCGCTGCCGCGGCCGATCACCGCGACCGGCTCCACTCCGGTCAGCGCGCTGACCAGCGCCGACGCGGGCGTCGTGGCCCCCACTCCGAGCGCGGCGGGGATGAGCAGATCCGCCCCGGCGTCGACCTCCTCGTCGACGACCGCCCGTCCCGCCTCCAGCGCCCGCTCGGCCTCCTCGGCGGTGAGGGCGTCCTCGAAGTCGATGCGGCCCGAGCCGCGGCGGACGTGGTGCGGGTCGGTGGACTCGTGGTCGAGGCCGACGTCGACGACCCGGATCGACGCCCCGCTCACCGGCGCCAGCACCGACACGGGCGCGGTGTGCTCGCGCACGGACCGCACCTGCGCGGGCGTCGCGCCCGGGTAGAAGCGCGAGACACCGGCCGCGGCGATGCCGTGGTCGGCCGCGACCACCAGCAACCGGGGCCGCGCGGGCGGGAGCGGCGGGCAGGTGCCCTGCGCGGCGGCGAGCCAGCAGCCGAGCTCGGCGAGCCGGCCCAGCCCGCCCAGCGGCACGGCGAGCTCGGCGTGCCGGGCGACGGCGGCCCGCTGGGCCTCGGCGTCGGGCGGGGTGATCGCGGGGAAGTCCACGACGTCTTCCTAGTGGTCGGGTCGTGGGGGGTGCGGGTGGGGGTGGGTTCGGGCTGCGCGCGGGTGGTTCTGGGGCGGGTCACCGGTGGGGTGAGGGCGCGGCTGGGGGGCGTCGGGAGTGGGGCCGCGGCCGGGGGGCGCCGAGAGTGTGAGGCGAGGGTCGCGGCGGTGGGGCCGTGGTGGTGGGGGCCGTGGTGGTGCGGTCTCGGCGGGCGCCGCGGCCCGGTGATCGTCGGGAGTGTGACGTGCGGGTCGCGGCGGAGGCCGTGGTGGTGCGGTCTCGGCGATCAAGGCCGATTGGTCAGGCCGGGCGACCCGGTGATCGTCGAAAGTGTGACGTCACGGTCGCGGCGAGGGCCGTGGTGGTGCGGTCTCGGCGATCAAGGTGGGGTGGTGGGCGACGCGGCCCGATGGTCGTCGAGCGGAGGATCCGAGGGAGGGGACGCAAGGGTCCGCGGCCAACTGCGCAGCTCCTGGTCTCCCGCGCACGTCCGGACGTTCGCGAGACGCGATCAGGTGCGCAGTCCGGTCCGGCGGTGGACGGCGGTCGGTGGTGCTGCGGGGTGGTGGGGGGAGGTACGGCGGGGATGGTGCGGCGGGTGGGCGGCGGGAGACCAGGAGGTGCGCAGGTCGCGACGGCGTGGTGCCTCTCGACGGTGATCGTCAGGAGTGTGCAGTGAGGGTCGCGGCGGGGGCCGTGGTGGTGCGGTCCCGGCGATCAAGGCCGATCGGTCGGGTGCCGCGCGCGGTGATCGTCAGGAGTGTGACGTGGGGGTCGTGGTGGGGGCGGTGGTGGTGCGGTCTCGGCGATCAACGTGAAGTGGTCGGGCAGCGCGGCCGGTGATCACCGACCGGAGGATCCGGGGAAGGGGCGCGCGGGTGCGGCGGCCAACTGCGCAGTTCGGACCGGTGAACGAGTGCCGTGGTGCGTGGCGGGCCCGAGGGCCTACTTCAGCCGCACCGTCAACCCCGCCACCAGCAGGACGACCTCGTCCGCCACCGCCGCCAGGGCCGCGTTCAGGGCCCCCAACTCGTCGCGGAACACCCGGCCCGACCGGGTGGCCGGCACCACGCCCAGTCCCACCTCGGCCGACACCAGCACCACCCGGCCCGGGGCGGCCGCGACCGCGTCGACCAGCGCCGCGACCCGCTCGGCGACGGCCGGGGGGACGGTGGGGGAGTCCCAGGCGCCGGTGTCGTCGAGGACGCCCGTGAGCCAGGTGGCGAGGTCGTCGACGAGCAGCGGGCCACCGCCGGCCCGCACGAGCGCGGGGACGTCGGGCGCCTCCACCGTCTCCCACGCCGGCGGGCGGCGGGCCCGGTGGGCGTCGAGGCGGGCGTCCCACTCGGCGTCGCCCGGGCGACGGGCGGCGGTGGCGAGGTAGCGGACGGGGGCATCGGCGGGGAGCAGGTGCTCCGCGTACCCGGACTTGCCCGACCGCGTGCCGCCGAGCACCAGCGTGATCACCGGTGCACGATAGGCCCGTGGCATTCCGGTGGAGGTACCTGGACGCGCAGGCGGCGGAGATCGACGGACCCGACGAGGAGTTCGCCGACCAGCAGGAGGCCGAGGACTGGTTCGGCTCGACGTGGGAGGAGCTGCGCGCGTCGGGTGTCGACGCGGTGGTGCTCCTCGACGGCGACGCCGAGGTCTACGGCCCGATGAGCCTGCAGGAGGGCTGATGCTCCCGCAGGAACGCTAGGGGTTCGCGCCCCGCTCCACCCGCGGCTTCGGGATCCGCAGCCGCCGCAGCTGCGACGCGCGGGTGAAGGCGTACCAGCCCGTGCCCAGGCCGCTGATCTTCTCGTCCGGGAACCGGGCGCGTGCCTTCTTCGTGATCGTGGCGCCGAGGAAGATGCCCTCGATGATCATCGTGGTGAGCGCGATGAGGCTGAACAGGCTGAGGTAGGACTGCACCTGCGGGATCGGCACCAGCAGCGAGAGCACCACGATGATGGCCAGTGGCATGAACAGGCCCATGAGGTGCGGCCGGGAGTCGACGACGTCGCGGACGAACGCCTTGACCGGCCCGCGGTCGCGCGGCATGAGGAACTTCTCGTCGCCCGCGGCCATGCGCTCGCGGCGCTCGGCGGCCTCGGCGCGGCGCACGGACTTGTCCGGGCGGTTGGCCCGGGCGAGCTTCGCGGCCTCGCGCTGGGTGCGCGGCGGGGGCGGGGCCGGGCCGCGGCGCTTGGTCTCGGCCTCGCGCCGCTTGGGCGTGGGGCGTCCCTTGCCGCCGACGCGGACCGTCTCCGGCCCGGTCGTGGGCGCGCCGGAGGACGCGTCGTCGGTGGCGTCGTCGGCCGGCTTGGAGCGGAGGAACCTCACAGGTCCAGCCTACGGCCCACTAGTGTCGCCGTCGTGCGGGTGGTCGTGGCTCCGGATTCCTTCGGCGGAACGCTCAGCGCCACGGCCGCGGCCCGGGCGATCGAGGCGGGCTGGCGCACGGCCGCGCCCGCCGACGAGCTGACGCTGCTCCCGCTCGCCGACGGCGGCACCGGCTTCGTCGACGTCCTGCACGCCGCGCGCGGCGGCACCTGGCACGCGCGGACGGTCACCGGTCCGCTCGGCGACCCCGTCGACGCGCGCTGGCTGGAGCTCGACGGCACCGCCTACGTGGAGTCGGCCGCGGCCTGCGGGCTGCACCTGGTGACCGACCGGACGCCCGCCACGGCGCGCCGCGCGAGCACCCGCGGCGTAGGCGAGCTCATCGCGGACGCGCGGGACGCCGGCGTCACGGAGGTCGTCGTCGGGCTGGGCGGCTCGGCCACCACCGACGGCGGCGCGGGCATGCTCGCCGCGCTCGGGGCCGTCGCCCTGGACGCCGCGGGGGAGCCGCTGCCCGACGGTGCGCCCGCCGGGGCGGTCCGGCTCACCGGTGCACCGGACCTGGGCGGGATCGCGCTCGTCGCGGCCGCCGACGTCGACAACCCCCTGCTCGGCCCGCACGGCGCCGCCGCGGTGTTCGGCCCGCAGAAGGGCGCCGACGACGCGGCCGTCGCCGAGCTCGACGCCGTGCTCGCGGCCTTCGCCGACCTCCTCCCGCGCGACGTCCGCGACGAGCCGGGCGCGGGCGCCGCGGGCGGGCTCGGCGCGGCGCTGCTGGCGCTGGGCGCGCGGCGGGTGTCGGGGGCGGGGCTGGTGCGCGAGCTGGTCGGGCTCGACGCGGCGCTCGACGCGGCCGACCTCGCGGTCACCGGCGAGGGCAGCTTCGACTGGCAGTCGCTGCGCGGCAAGCTCGTCACCACCGTCGCCCGGGGCGCCGCCGACCGCGGGATCCCGTGCCTGGTGCTGGCCGGGCAGGTGTCGGTCGGGCGGCGCGAGGCGGGCGCGGCCGGCGTCGACTCCGCCTACTCCGTGGCCGAGGACGCGGGCGGCGTGGCGGCGTCGATGGCCGACCCCGCCGGCACCCTGTCCGCCCTCGCCGCGCGGGTGGCGCGCCAGTGGAGCGGATGAGGAGCCGGTGAAGATCCAGGTGAGGGTCGTCACTGCGAGCATCTCGGCGCAAGGTGGGCCTACACTGGAATGCGCACCGCACCGTTCGTTGTTGGGAGAGCCATGACCGTCGAGAACACCGTCACACCGGCGACCGAGACTCACGCCGTCGAGCTCACCGACGCCGCCGCCCTGAAGGCCCGCACGCTGCTGGAGCAGGAGGGTCGCGACGACATGCACCTCCGCATCGCCGTGCAGCCCGGTGGCTGCGCCGGCCTGCGCTACCAGCTGTTCTTCGACGACCGCTCGCTGGACGGCGACCTGTTCCGCGACTACCACGGCCTCAAGGTCGGGGTCGACCGGATGAGCGCGCCGTACCTCGAGGGCGCCGTCATCGACTTCGTCGACAGCATCGAGAAGCAGGGTTTCACGATCGACAACCCGAACGCCGGCGGCTCCTGCGCCTGCGGCGACTCGTTCAACTGACGCCTGGTCGTACACCGCACCACCCGGGACCCGGTCGCTCCGCGCGACCGGGTCCCGTGCGTCCGGGGCAGGTAGGGTGCCCTCTCGTGCCCATCGCCGTGACCGGATCCATCGCCACCGACCACCTCATGCACTTCCCGGGGCGGTTCGCCGACCAGATGGTCGTCGACCAGCTCGACCGGATGTCGCTGAGCTTCCTGGTCGACGAGCTCGTCATCAAGAAGGGCGGCTCGGCGGGCAACATCGCGTTCGGGCTGGGCGTGCTCGGCCAGTCGCCGCTGCTCGTGGGCGCCGTCGGCGCCGACTTCGCCGAGTACCGCGAGTGGCTGGAGAACCACGGCGTCGACTGCTCCGCGATCCTCGTCTTCGACGACGTGCACACCGCGCGCTTCGTCTGCACCACCGACGACGACATGCGCCAGATCGGCTCGTTCTACACCGGCGCGATGGCCCGCTCCGGGCAGATCCACCTCGACTCGTTCACCGACCGCGTCGACCTCGTCCTCATCGGCGCCAGCGACCCGGGCGCGATGGTGCAGCTCACCGGCGAGTGCCGCGACGCGGGCAAGCCGTTCGCCGCGGACGTCTCGCAGCAGGTCGCGCGCATGGACGGCGACGGCATCCGGCAGCTCGTCGAGGGCGCCCGCTACCTCATGACGAACGACTACGAGTGGGAGCTGCTCCAACAGAAGACCGGCTGGACCGAGGCCCAGGTCGCCGAGCGCATCGACATCCGCATCACCACCCTCGGCGAGCACGGCGTGCAGATCTCCGGCCGCGACGTCGGCGAGCTCAAGGTCGGTGTCGTGCCCGAGACCGGGAAGGTCGACCCCACCGGCGTCGGCGACGCCTTCCGCGCCGGCTTCCTCGCGGCCACCGAGGGCGGGCTGTCGCTGGAGCGGGCCGCTCAGCTCGGCTCGCTGATCGCGGTGCAGGTGCTGGAGAACGACGGCGGCCAGGAGTGGACGTGGGACCGCGCGCACGGCCTCGAGCGCCTGCGCGACGCCTACGGCCCCGACGCCGCGGCCGACATCGAAACGGTGCTCCCCGCGTAAACTGCCGGACGTTCTCCGGGGTGCTGCGGAGTGGCAGGATGCCCGCATGCCGGATGACCGCGTGTCCGCTCACCGCCCCCAGACGATCGCGTACCCCGCCACCGGTTCGCGGCCCTACGGGCCCGGCTCGGAGCTGATCGCGCCGCACGTCGTCGTGCTGTTCGGCGCCACGGGCGACCTGGCGCGGCGCAAGCTGCTGCCGGGCCTCACCCACCTCGCGGCGTCGGCGCTGGCCCCGTCGATCCGCGTGGTCGGCTCGTCGCTGGAGGAGATGAGCGACGAGGACTTCCGCGCGTTCGCCCGCCAGGCCGTCTTCGAGTTCGGCACGCACAAGCCGACGCCCGAGCAGTGGGACGCCTTCGCCGGCAACCTGCGCTACGTCCCGGTGACGGCGGGGCCCGAGGCGCTCGCGCAGGCCGTCGCGGAGGCGGAGGAGCAGCTCGACGAGACCTCGCGGCGGCTGCACTACCTGAGCGTGCCGCCCAAGGCCGCGCTCGACGTCATCACGATGCTCGACCAGGCCAAGCTCGTCGAGCGCTCGCGCGTGGTCATGGAGAAGCCGTTCGGCACCGACCTGGCCAGTGCCGTCGCCCTCAACAACGAGGTGCACGAGACGTTCGTCGAGGACCAGATCTTCCGCATCGACCACTTCCTGGGCAAGGAGGCGGCGCAGAACATCCTCGCGCTGCGCTTCGCCAACGGGCTGTTCGAGCCGATCTGGAACCGCAACTTCATCGACCACGTCCAGATCGACGTGCCCGAGACCCTCGGTCTCGACGAGCGCGCCAACTTCTACGAGTCGACCGGCGCGTACAAGGACATGGTCGTCACGCACCTGTTCCAGGTGATGGCGTTCGTGGCGATGGAGCCGCCGACGGCGCTGGAGCCGCGCCCGATCAGCGAGGAGAAGAACAAGGTCTTCCGCTCGCTGCTGCCGATCCTGCCCAGCCACGTCGTGCGCGGGCAGTTCACCGGCTACCGCGAGCTGCCCGGCGTCGCCCGCGACTCCGACACCGAGACCTTCATCGCCCTGCACGCCCAGCTCGACAACTGGCGCTGGGCCGGCGTGCCGTTCTACCTGCGCACGGGCAAGAAGATGGCCGAGGGGCAGCGGATCATCTCGATCGCGTTCAAGGAGGCGCCGCGGACGATGTTCCCGGCCAACTCCGGCGTGGGCTCCGCGGGCCCGGACCACCTGACGTTCGACCTGGCCGACGAGTCGAAGGTGTCGCTGTCCTACTACGGCAAGCGGCCCGGGCCGGGCATGAAGCTCGACAAGCTCTCCATGCAGTTCTCCTCGCAGGAGGGCGAGCACTCCGGCGACACGCTGGAGGCCTACGAGCGGCTGATCCTCGACGCGATGCGCGGCGACCACACGCTGTTCACCACGGCCGAGGGCATCGAGAGCCTGTGGGAGCGGTCGCAGCCGCTGCTCAACGACCCGCCGCCGGTGCGCCACTACGGCGAGGGCAGCTGGGGGCCGAACGCGATCCACCAGCTGATCACCCCGCACGCGTGGCGGCTGCCGTTCGAGCGGGTGTGGCGGGAGAAGCTGCGCTCGTCCTAGAGCAGGTCCAGCGGGGAGAACACGTGGTCGCGCCAGATGCGGCGCGACTCCTCCTCCGGGTAGGGCACGACGGCCGGCTCGGTGTCGAACAGCTGCACGAGCCCGTCGTCGTCGAAGGCGGGCCAGCCGGGGTCGCCGGTGGTGGCGTAGGCGATCCAGGCCGCGCGCATGCGGGCCGACACCGCCTCGGCGGCCTCGAGGTCGTCGATGAGCGACGCGGGCGCCCCGCTGGTCAGGGTGCCGAACACCAGCGGCACGTCGAGGCCGTGGCAGGCGCCCAGGACGCCGGCCCACGTCAGCTCGTAGACGTGCGTCCGCCCGGTGGCCCGCTCGGCCAGGTGCAGTGAGGGCATGCGGAACAGCCAGTCCGAGAGGACGCGATCGTGGAGCCGGGCGGGCTCGTCGGGCGGGTACGGTCCCGGCGCGAAGACCTCCACGGCGGTCGCGAGCTGCTCCGCGGTGACCTCGACGAACGCGCTGAACAGGCGGTGCTCGTCGCGGGTGTGGCCGACGAGGAGATCGCTCCCGCTCGGCGCCTCCCACGGGCAGACCGGCAGGACGTCGCCGTCGACGACCGGCGCGAACAGCAGGGACCGGTGCACGGCCCGGCCCCACCGCCCGACGTGCCGGTCGAGGTGCGCGGTGACCTCGTCACCCGCGGCGGGCAGCAGGTCGGGGTCGACGTCGGCCAGGTCGGCGGCGGCGGGCCGGAGCCCGAGCTCGCCGGCGCAGGCGGCGGCGATGTCGCGCGCGAGCGCCGGGGTGAAGGTGGTGCCCTGGACGCTCTGGGCGACGGCGCGCCGGAACAGCCCGGCCGCCCGCGGCATCGCGCGGAGCGCGGCGACGGACCCGCCGCCCGCCGACTGCCCGAACACCGTGACCCGCGCGGGATCGCCGCCGAAGCCGCGGACGTTCTCGCGCACCCACTCCAGCGCCGCGACCTGGTCGAGCAGCCCGCGGTTCGCCGGCGCCCCGTCGAGCTGGGCGAACCCCTCGATGCCGACGCGGTAGTTCAGCGTCACCAGCACGACGCCCCCGCGCGCGAGTCGGGCGCCGTCGTACTCGGGCAGGGCGGACGAGCCGATCGTGTAGGCGCCGCCGTGGATCCAGACCAGGACCGGCAGGCCGGCGTCGCGGCCCGGGTCGGGCGTCCAGACGTTGAGCGTGAGCCAGTCCGCGTCGGCCGGCTGGTCCCCGCCGCCGCCCTGCGGGGGCGGCGGCCCGAACGCGAGCGCGTCGCGCACCCCGTCCCAGTGCGGGGGAGGGGCCGGTGCGGCGAAGCGCAGCCCGCCGACCGGCGGGGCGGCGTAGGGGATGCCGCGGAAGACCGTGACGTCCGGGACGCCGGCCGCGGTGGAGCCGCGCACGCGCCCCGCCGTCGTCCGGACCTCGGCCACGGGCGGAGGCTAGCGGGACGGGGCGCGCGAGCCCCTCGAGGTTTCCGGGGGTCTAGAGGCGGACCGGGAAGACCGGCTCCGGGACCACCGGGTGGATCCGGTCCTCCACGAAGATCCCGTGCCACAGCAGGAACACGAGCAGGGTCCAGACGCGGCGGCTGTGGTCGACGGGGCCGGCGCGGTGGGCGTCGAGCAGGCGCTGCACGGCGCCCAGGTCGACGAGGTGGTCGGCCTGGGAGTCGCGGATGATGTCGCGCGCCCAGTCGTACATCTCGTCGCGCAGCCAGTGCCGGATCGGCACCGGGAAGCCGAGCTTGCGGCGGTTGATGACGTGCCCGGGGACGATGCCCTCCATCGCCCGGCGCAGCGCGTACTTCGTGGTGCCGTTGGAGACCTTCTCCGAGCGCGGCAGGTGGCGCGCGATCTCGAAGACCTCGGGGTCGAGGAACGGCACCCGCAGCTCGAGGGAGTTGGCCATCGTCATCTTGTCGGCCTTGACCAGGATGTCGCCGCGCAGCCAGGTGAAGAGGTCGACGTGCTGCATGCGGGCGACCGGGTCCCAGTCGCGGGACGCGGCGTAGTGCGCCTCGGTGACGTCGGTGTGCGAGCGGCGGGGGTCGTAGCGGCGCAGGACGCCGGCGAGCTGGTCGTCGCGGAAGATGCGGGCGTTGCCGTAGTAGCGCTGCTCCAGCGGGATCGCGCCGCGGCGCAGCAGGTCCTTGCCGCGCGTGCCCTCCGGCAGCCGGGTCGAGGCGCGGCCCAGCAGGCGTCGCAGGAACCCGGGGACCTTCTCGAACGGCGCCAGCGAGATCGGCTCGTGGTAGATCGTGTAGCCGCCGAACAGCTCGTCGGCGCCCTCGCCCGACAGCACGACCTTGACGTGGTTGCGCGCCTCCCGCGCGATGAACCACAGCGGCACGAGCGCGGGGTCGGCCACCGGGTCGTCGAGGTACCAGACGATGAGCGGCAGGACGTCCATCATCTCGCCGGGGGAGACAGTGCGGACGACGTGCTTGACGCCGATCGCGGCCGCCGTCTCCGAGGCCACGTCGACCTCGGAGAAGCCCTCGCGCTCGAACCCCGTGGTGAACGTGACGAGGTCGGGGTTGTGCTCCTTGGCGAGCACGGCGATCGCGGTGGAGTCGACGCCGCCGGAGAGGAACGCGCCCACCGTGACGTCGGCGCGCATGTGCTTGGCCACCGAGCCGCGCAGGACGTCGGCGATGCGGTGGTGCAGCGGCGCGCCGGTCGGGCCGTCGGCGGTGAGGACGGGGGTGAAGTAGCGCTCCTGCTCGACCTCCCCGCCGGGACGGACCGTGACGTGGCTGCCGGACTCGACGCGGCGCACGGAGCGGTGCAGCGTGGCGGGCTCGGGGACGTACTGCAGGGTGACGTAGTGCTGCAGCGCGGTGACGTCGATGTCGGCGGCGACGCCCCCGGCGCCGGACAGCCCGAGCACCGGCCCCAGCTCCAGCAGGCTCTTCTTCTCGCTGCCGAACGCGACGCCGGCCGGGCCGCTCGCGACGAACAGCGGCTTGATGCCGAACGGGTCGCGGGCGCCGAACAGCACGCGCTCCTCGCTGTCCCAGATCAGGAACGCGAACATCCCGCGCAGCCGGCGCACGGCGTCGGGGCCCCAGTGGTGGTACGCGGCGACGACGGCCTCGGTGTCGCCGTCGGTGGCGAACTCGGCACCGAACTCGGCGGCCAGCTCGGCCCGCAGCTCGAGGTAGTTGTAGACCTCGCCGTTGAAGACGATCGTGTACCGGCCGCCCGCGTAGTGCAGCGGCTGGTGCGAGTGGTCGATGTCGATGATCGCCAGCCGGTTGAACCCGAAGGCGACGTCGGCGTCGTGCCACGTGCCCGTCTCGTCGGGGCCGCGGTGCCGCGCACAGGTCATGGCCGCGCCGACGGCGTCCACCCTGTCCGGGGCGTCGCGGTCGGCGGTCAGGAGTCCGAGGAGTCCGCACACAGCGAGTCAGTATGCCCAGGGGGCCCGCCGCGGTCCGAGCGACGCACCCGACAGGCGCGGATCGTCCCCGCTCGGCTAGTCTCTACGCGCGGTCGAAGGCGGATCCAGCATCGCCTCGACGGGCAGTCGGCACGAGCGAGAAGCAGGGGAGGCGGCGAGCAGTGGGCCGAGCACAGCACGGGGCGCACCGCGGCCGGGCACGGGCGGTCAAGCTGGCCCTCCTGGCCGCGCTGGTCGTGCCGCTGACCACCGGGTGCACGGTGGAGGACGCTCTCCGTTTCGGGTGGCCGAGCGGGGTCACGCCGCAGGCCGAGGCGATGCGCGAGCTGTGGACCTGGTCCGCGATCGCGGCCCTCGTCGTCGGTGCCGTCACCTGGGGCGCGATGTTCTGGGCGGTGGCGTTCCACCGCAAGAAGAAGGGCGACGACGACTCCCCGCCGCGGCAGACGCAGTACAACCTGCCCGTGGAGATCGCGTTCACCGTGATCCCGACGATCATCGTGGCGGTGCTGTTCGGCTTCACCGTCAACGTGCAGAACTACGTCGACGACGACACGGCCGACCCCGACCTCGCCGTCGACATCCGCGGGTTCCAGTGGAACTGGGAGTTCACCTACCCCGACTCGCAGGGGCCCGACGGGCAGCCGGTAAGCACGCTGGGTGACAGCTCGACGATCCCGCTGCTGGTGCTGCCGACCGAGTCGCGCATCCAGTTCACGCAGGCCTCCAGCGACGTCATCCACAGCTTCTTCGTGCCGGAGTTCCTCTTCAAGCGCGACGTCTTCCCGCTGCCGGAGAAGAACAACCAGGACAACGTCTGGCAGATCGACGGCATCGACCGCCAGGGCAGCTTCGTCGGCCGCTGCGCCGAGCTCTGCGGCACGTACCACTCGCAGATGAACTTCGAGGTCCGCGCGCTGCCGCAGGACCTGTTCGACCGCTGGCTCGACCTGCGCGGCCAGGTGAACCCGGCCACCGGCGAGGGCTACACCGCGGGCGAGGCGCTCGGCGAGCTGGGCTGCGGCGTCGACTGCGCACCCGCCGCCACCACGACCGTTCCGTACAACACCGACCGCGCCGCGCGCACCGCGTCCGGCACCGTCGCCGCCGGGAACTGAGGTCCGGACATGAAGGTCGAATCGCGACTCTTCGAGATCGTCACCGTCGCCGTCTTCATCATGGGCATCGTGTACGCGGTGCTCGCGCAGGAGCCGGTCGGCGTCGCGGGGCTGTTCCTCACCGGCGGCCTCACGCTGATCGTCGGCACCTACTTCCGGTTCGTCTCGCGGCGGCTGGAGGAGCGTCCGGAGGACAACCCGGAGGCCGAGATCTCCGACGGCGCGGGTGACGTCGGCTTCTTCTCGCCCGGCAGCTACTGGCCGATCACGGTCGCGGCCTGCGCCGCGCTCGTCGGCATCTCGCTGGCGTTCTTCTACATCTGGGCCCTGGTCATCGCCGGCGTCATGCTGATCATGGCGGTGGGTGGGCTGGTGTTCGAGTACCACATCCGCCCGGCCGAGCACTAGATCGTTCCTGCCGACGGCCCTGCCCCTCCTGGGGGTGGGGCCGTCGGTGTGTGCGGGGGGTTGGGTCGCGTTCCGCGGAACGCGGTGGGCGGCGCGGGAGCGTCGGCGGCGGGGGCAGCGGAATCTGCGTTCCGCGGAACGCGATCGGGCGGCCACAGGCCGGCGGGCGGCCGCGGGCGGTCGGCGCGCACCCCGTCCGCTCCACGGTCCGGGCGCGGGCTGGTTGACTGTCCGCCGTGCACCTGGCCGTCATCGACATGCAGCGGGTCTTCGCCGACCCGGACAGCCCGTGGGCCACGCCGGGGTTCGCGGCGATCGTGGAACCGGTGTCGGCGCTGGTGGCGGCGTTCGGCGACGACGTGACCTTCACCCGCTTCGTCGCCCCCGCCGCCCCGGCCGGGGCCTGGCGGGCGTACTACGCGCAGTGGCCGTTCGCGCTGGCCTCGCCGGACGCCGAGCTGTACCGGCTCGCGGCGCCGTTCGTCGCCGACTCCACCGTCGACGCCACCACGTTCTCCAAGTGGGGGCCGGAGCTGGCGGCGCGGGTGGGCGGGTCGACCCTCGTGCTGGCCGGGGTGTCCACCGACTGCTGCGTCCTCTCGACGGCCGTCGCCGCGGCCGACGCCGGGGTGCCGGTGCAGGTCGTGGCCGACGCGTGCGCGGGCGTCGACGAGGAGAGCCACCGCGCGGCGCTGCACGTCCTGGGCCTCTACGCGCCGCTGATCGAGGTCGTCGACGCCGCCTCGCTGCGGTGAACCGGGGCGCCGCGGCCCTGTGGGGGCTCGCGGTGGGCGACGCGCTCGGGATGCCGACGCAGTCGCTGCCGCGCGCGCTGATCGTGGAGCGCCACGGCCCGCTGGTCGACGGCTTCCACCCCGGGCCGCCCGACCACCCGCTCGCCGCCGGGCTGCCCGCCGGGACCGTCACCGACGACACCGAGCAGGCGGTGCTGCTCGGGCGGCTCGTCGTCGAGGGGCGCGGGCATGTCGACGCGGCGGATCTCGCCCGGCGGCTCGTCGCGTGGGAGGACGGGATGCGGGCGCGCGGGTCGCTCGACCTGCTCGGTCCGTCCACCCGGCGCGCGCTGGCGGCACTGGCCGAGGGGGTGCCGCCGGAGGAGTCGGGCCGCGAGGGCACCACCAACGGCGCGGCCATGCGCATCGCGCCGGTCGGGCTGGCGGTCGCGTCCGACGATCTCGACGCGCTCGTCGACCGCGTCGTCGAGGCCAGCGCGCTCACCCACGGCACGGGAGTGGCGCTGGCCGGGGCGGCGGCGGTCGCGGCCGCGGTGAGCGCCGGGATCGACGGGGCGGGCTTCGCCGAGGCCGTGCCGGTGGCCGTCGAGGCGGCGGGGCGGGCGGCGGCGCGCGGGCGCTGGGTCGCGGCGGCCGACGTGGGGGAGCGGATCGCGTGGGCCGTCGCGCAGGTGCCCCCGGAGCGGATCGGCACGCTGGTCGGGACGAGCCTCGCGACGCAGGAGTCGGTGCCCGCCGCGTTCGCCGTGCTCGCCGCGGCCGGCGGCGACCCGTGGCTCGCGTGCCGGACCGCCGCGTCGCTGGGCGGCGACACCGACACGATCGCCGCGATGGCCGGCGCCGTCGGCGGGGCGTGCGGGGGCGAGGTGCCGGCGGAGGCGGTGGCACTCGTGCGAAGGATCAACGACCTCGACCTGGACGCGCTGGCCGCCGCTCTGGTGGCGCTGCGGTGAGGGTCGTGCACGTCGGGTCCGTCGTCGTCGACCTCGTGGCGGACGTGCCGGCGCTGCCCCCGCCCGGCGGCGACGTCCTGGCCACCGCGCTGCGGCCGACGCCCGGCGGCGGGTTCAACCTGCTCGCGGCGGTGGCGCGCCAAGGCGTCGAGGCGGTGTACGCGGGGCCGCACGGGACGGGCCCGTTCGGCGACCTCGTCCGCGCCGCGCTGGCCGCCGAGGGCGTGACCGTGGTGGGCGTGCCGCGGGCCGTCGACACCGGGCTGGTCGTCACGCTCGTCGACGCCACCGGCGAGCGGACGTTCGTGACCTCGCCGGAGGCGGCCGTCGGGGTCACCGCCGACGACCTCGCGCGCGTGCTGCCCGCGCCCGGCGACGTCGTCTCGGTCTCGGGCTACGGGCTGCTGCACCCGGCCTCCCGCGACGCGCTGGTGGCGTGGGTGACGGCGCTCCCGCCGGATGTCGTGGTGGCGTGCGATCCCGGTCCGCTGGCCCCGTCGGCAGCGCCCGACGCCCTGGACGCGGTGCTGGCGCGGGCCGACTGGTGCAGCGCGGCGGCGGGGGAGGTGGCCGCCATCCTCGCGAGTCGGGGTCTCGCTGCGACCGTGTCGGGGTCCCCGGCCGAGGCGGCCGCGCACCTGGCGGTGCGGACGGACCGCGGCGTCGTGCTGCGCGCCGGCGCCGCGGGCTGCGTCGTCGTCGCCCCGGGTGCGGAGCCGGTGACCGTCCCCGGCTTCCCGGTCGAGCCCGTCGACACCACCGGCGCCGGCGACACCCACACCGGCGTCTTCCTCGCCGGCCTCCTGCGCGGCGCCGATCCGGTGGCGGCCGCGCGCACGGCCAACGCGGCCGCGGCACTGTCGGTGACGCGCCGCGGCCCGGCGACGTCCCCGACCACCATTGAGGTGACGGGGTTCCTCGGTGACTAGGCCCGCGCGGCCTTCCCCAGCGACTGGCGCGCGATGATCACCTGCTGGATCTGGCTGGTGCCCTCGTAGATCCGGAACAGCCGGGCGTCGCGGTAGAAGCGCTCGACCGCCACGCCGCGGATGTAGCCCGCGCCGCCGTGCACCTGCACCGCCCGGTCGGCGACGCGGCCGACCATCTCCGAGCAGAAGTACTTCGCGGCCGAGGGCCCCTGCACGGTGTCGGTGCCGGCGTCGTAGGCGCGGGCGACGTCGAGGATCAGCGCCCGGCCGGCGTAGTGGTCGGTGACCGAGTCGGCGATCAGGCCCTGGATCAGCTGGAACGACGCGATCGGCTTGCCGCCCTGCTCGCGGGTCTTCGCGAACTCCACCGACTCGTGCACCAGCCGCCCCGCCATGCCGACGCAGAGCGCCGCGATGTGCGCGCGGCCGTGCGCGAGGCACTTCGCCGCGATCTGGAACCCGACGTCGAGCCCGTCCTCACCACCGACGAGCGCCTCGGCCGGGACGCGGACGTCGTCGAGGTAGACGTCGGAGGTCCACGTGCCCATCTGGCCCATCTTGTGGTCGCGCGCGCCGAACGTCATGCCGGGTGTGCCGGCGGGCACGAGGAACGTCGAGATGCCGCGGTTGCCGACGGCGTCGGGGTTGGTGCGCGCGAACACCATGACGACGTCGGCGACGAGCGCGTTGGTGATGTAGCGCTTGGAGCCGTTGAGGACCCAGTCGGAGCCGTCGCGGCGGGCGGTGGTGGCGAGCGTCGACGGGTCGGAGCCCGCGTCGGCCTCGGTGAGCCCGAACGACGCCGTGACCTCGCCCGACGCCAGCCGCGGCAGCCACGACGCCTTCTGCTCCTCGGAGCCGCCCTTGATCAGCACCTGCCCGGCGATGCCGTTGTTGGTGCCGAACAGAGAGCGCAGCGCGGGCGTCGTCCAGCCCAGCTCGAACGCGAGCTGGGCCTCCTCGTGCATCGTCAGGCCGAGGCCGCCGTAGGACTCGGGGATGGCGAAGCCGTACAGGCCCATGTCCTTGCAGGCCGCGATGACGGACGCGGGGATCTCGTCGTTCGCGTCGATCTGCTCCTCGATCGGCACGACCTCCGCGCGGACGAAGGTGCGCACGGCGGAGAGCACGTCGGTCAGGTCGGCAGCGTCCACGTCCAGCTCCTCGATCGGGGTACGGTCCGCACGCTACCCGGCGGTAGGGAGCGCAGCGAGAGCGCGACTCGTGCGCAGTGAGAGCCCGACTCGCTCGCAGCGAGAGCCCGACTCGCGGGTCTTCAGACGACGCCCTCGGCCCGCAGCACCGCGATCTCCGCGTCGGCGACGCCGAGCTCGCGCAGCACCGCGTCGGTGTGCGCGCCCAGCGCGGGGACCGGGTCGAGGCGCTCGCCCAGCGGCGGCAGGAGCGCCGGGACCGGCCCGCCCGGCGTCTCGACCTCGCCCCAGCGCCCGCGGGCGGCCAGGTGCGGGTGCTCCAGGACGTCGGAGGTGGTGTTGTAGCGGGAGTTGCCGATGGCCGCGGCGTCGGCGGCGGCCTGGATCGCGGCGAGGTCGGTGCGGGCGCACCACTCGCCGACGAGCGCGTCGAGCGCGTCCCGGTGCTCCACGCGGCCGGCGGCGGTGGCGTAGCGGGGGTCGTCGGCGAGGTCGGGGCGGGCGAGCAGGTCGCGGGCCAGGCGCCGCCACTCGGCGTCGTTGGTCGTGCCGAGGACGACGGTGTGGCCGTCGGCCGTGGCGTAGGCGCCGTACGGGACGACCGCGGGCGAGCCCATCCCGCGCGGCTGCTGCTCGACGCCGCTGTGGCGCGTGAACGTCAGCGCGTACCCCATCAGCTCCGCCATGACGTCGAACATGGCGACGTGCGTGGAGCCGCCGGGCCCGCCGCCCGCCTGCCTCCGGAACAGGCCCGCGAGCACGGCGATCGCGGCGTAGAGGCCGCTGGAGGTGTCGGCGAACGGTGGCCCGGCCTTCGCGGGCGCGCCCTCCGTGCCGGTGATCGAGCAGGCGCCCGACTCGGCCTGCACCAGCAGGTCGTAGGCGCGCTTGTCCGACAGCGGCCCGCCTGGCCCGTACCCCGAGATCTCGACGGCGACGAGGTGCGGGTGGCGCTGGGCGAGCTGGTCGGGGCCGACGCCGAGGCGGTCGGCGGCGCCGGGGGCGAGGTTGGAGACGAGCGCGTCGGCGCGGTCGAGCAGGCGGTGCAGCAGGTCGAGCCCGCGCGGGTCCTTGAGGTCGAGCGTGACCGACTCCTTCCCCCGGTTGACCCAGACGAAGTGCGCCGCCGAGCCGCGGACGACGTCGTCGTAGTGGCGGGCGAAGTCGCCGCCGCGGGGGTTCTCGACCTTGATCACGCGGGCCCCGAGGTCGCCGAGCGTGCGGCTGGCCAGCGGGGCCGACACCGCCTGCTCCAGCGCGACGACGGTGATCCCGGCCAGGGGTGCGCTCACGGGGCGGACGTTACGCCGCAGCCTTCCCCCCGGTCGGCGTGATCGCGAACCAGGAGCCGTCGGCGCCGTTCTGCCCGGTGTCGGCGAGGCCGCCGGTGTCGTCGCGGTGGCGGTAGAGCGGCCAGCCGGCGAGGGTGAGCTGGTCGTCGCCGTCGGCCCGTTCCAGGCGCCCGACCAGCGCCGCGTCGACGCCGAGCAGCTCCGGCTCGGCACCGTCGGCGACGGTCAGCGGCAGCCAGGTCTGCGTGCACGCACCGGTGCAGGCCGACGTCGGCGGGGCGGCGGAGTCGGCGTCGGAGCGGTAGAGGAGGTGGCCCTCGGAGTCGGTCGCGACGACGCCGAGCGGGCCGCTCTGCACGGCGTACAGGCCGGCGGCGGCGGAGGAGTGGGCGGCGTGCCCGCCCTGCGCCGCGGCGGCGGGAGCGGGAGCGGGCGCGGGCTCGGTGGGGGCGCCGCAGGCCGCCAGCGCGAGGAGCGCGGCCGCGGCGAGGAGGCGGGTGGGGTGTGTGGGGAGCACGACCCGCATCCTCCCCGCGGCCCGGCGCGGTCGGAGCCGGGGTGCAACCGCTGGGCCGATCGGCGCAACCCTGCTGCCACGGTCCCGCGGCCGGTCCTACCCTGCGGACGTGGCCCCACCCCAGCCGGACGACCACCAGCCGGACGATCACCTGCGGGCGTCGGACCAGGACCGGCACCGCGTCGCCGAACAGCTCCACGCCGCCGCGGCCGAGGGGCGCATCAGCCTCGACGAGCTCGGCGAGCGCCTCGGGACCCTCTACGCCGCGCGCACCTACGGCGAGCTCGTCCCGCTGACGCGCGACCTGCCCGTCGAGGTCACCGGGCGGCGCGTCGCACCGGCGCCGGTGCCCGCGGGCGCCACCGGGCCGTCGACCTCGGTCGCGATCATGAGCGGTTGCCACCGCTCCGGCGAGTGGATCGTGCCGGAGCGCCACCACGCCGTCGCGCTGATGGGCGGCATCGAGCTCGACCTGACCCACGCGCGGTTCGCCGGCCCGGAGGTCACCATCACCGCGGTGGCGATCATGGGCGGCATCGAGATCACCGTCCCCGAGCACCTCGACGTCGTGGTCGACGGGTTCGGCCTCATGGGCGGGTTCGACGGCCGGGGTGCCGGTGCGCGGTCCGGCGGGCCGCGGGTGCGGATCACCGGCCTGGCGTTCTGGGGCGGCGTCGAGGTGAAGCGGGCGGCGCCCGAGCTGGACCGGACGCGCAAGGAGCTCAGACCCTAGGGTCCCGGGGGTGGACTACGACCGTTTCCCCGCCCTGCGCGTCGAGCGGCCCGAGGAGGCGATCCTGGAGATCGTCCTCGACGGCCCCAACCTGAACGCCGTCGGCGCCGACGCCCACGGCCAGCTCGCCGACATCTGGACCGCGATCGACCGCGACGACTCCGTCCGCGCCGTCCTCGTCCGCGGCGCCGGCAAGGGGTTCTCGGCGGGCGGGTCGTTCGACCTGATCGAGTCGATGGTCGCCGACACCGCCGTGCGCACCCGCGTCATGCGCGAGGCCCGCGATCTCGTCTACAACGTCGTCAACTGCTCCAAGCCCGTCGTGTCGGCGATCCACGGGCCCGCCGTCGGAGCGGGGCTCGCGGTGGCGATGCTGGCCGACATTTCCGTCGCCGGACGGAACGCGAAGATCGTCGACGGCCACACGCGCCTCGGCGTCGCGGCCGGCGACCACGCGGTGATCAACTGGCCGCTGCTGTGCGGCATGGCCAAGGCCAAGTACTACCTCCTGACCTGCGACGTCCTCACCGGCGAGGAGGCCGAGCGGATCGGCCTGGTCTCGCTGTGCGTCGACGACGACCAGGTGCACGCCCGCGCGCTGGAGGTGGCGCGGAAGCTGGCGGCGGCCTCGCCGAGCGCGGTGCAGTTCACCAAGCAGGCGCTGAACAACTGGTACCGCGCCGCCGGCCCGTCCTTCGACGCGTCGCTGGCGCTGGAGTTCT
The DNA here is from genome assembly GCF_013155125.1 of Pseudonocardia broussonetiae. Lineage (NCBI taxonomy): Bacteria > Bacillati > Actinomycetota > Actinomycetes > Pseudonocardiales > Pseudonocardiaceae > Pseudonocardia > Pseudonocardia broussonetiae. The sequence continues at coordinate 3,847,858 of NZ_CP053564.1, forward strand.
ACGGCTTCGGCCTGGACGACGTGCGGGAGGGTGTGGCGGCCCACCGGGAGAAGCGGGCGCCGGACTTCGGCTGAGCCGTGAGTGGAAACCGGTGCTCCAGCACCGGTTTCCACTCACGGGTGGCTCTACGCAACTGCTATCACTCGCCGTCCGAGTGATAGCATGGTCTCGTGCGCCAGCTCATCACCCGCCTCGACGACGACCTGCACGCCCGGCTCAAGGCCCGGGCGCAGGCCGAGGGCCGGTCGGTGAACGCGCTGGTGGTCGAGGCGCTGGAACGCGTCACGGGTGCGCCGGTCGACGCCCGCGCGGCGGTGCGGCAGCGCGCACGGGAGGCCGGTCTGGTCGTCACCCCGCCCGTGCCCGCGCGCCCCGAGCCGCGGGACCGGGTCATCGCGTCGACGCGCGGTGCCGGCACCTCGGTCGGCGAGGCGTTGGCTGCGGAGCGCGACGCGTCGTGATCGTGCTGTACGCCGACACGAGCGCCGTGGTCGGCGCCTACCTGGCGGACGAGCCCGGGCACGACGAGCTCGCCGCGACCCTGTTCGACGGCGCCGACCCGGTCGTGACGAGCGAGCTGACCCGCGTCGAGTTCGCCGGCGCCGTCACGGCCGCCGTGCGGGCGGGCCGGCTGCGGGAGGGCACGGCGCTGCTCGACCGGTTCGACGCCGACTGCCGCGACGACGGCCCCCTGCTGATGCTGGGGCTCGACGCGGCACAGGTGCTGCCGCTCGCCCGGCGCCTCGTTGTCGAGCACCGCCTGCGCACCCTCGACGCCCTGCACCTCGCGGCCGCGCTCACCGCGGGGGCGGCGCTGGCCGACGAGGTGGTCCTGCTCAGTCGTGACGTGCGGCAGGTGCCGGCGGCGACGGAGCTGGGCCTCGCGGTGCGCTGAGTCGTGAGTGGAAACCGGTGCTCCAGCACCGGTTTCCACTCACGGGTGGTTCAGCAGTTCTCCTCCTCCTTCACCGCCGCGAAGTCGATGGCCGTGCTGCTCGTGATGGTCTCGCCGGGGGAGACGCTCTGGGCGCAGACCGTCCAGTTGCGGTCGAGCACCTGCTGACGCCCCGCGCCGGTCGCGTCGGTGGATGTGGTGACGGGGATGGCGAAGTCGGTCAGGGACTGGATCGCGTTCTGGGCGTCCTGCAGGTTCGCGCCGACGAGGTCGGGCATCACCCAGCTCGTCGCCGCCGGCTCTGCGGCGGCGGGTGCGGCCGCGGTCGCAGCCGGGGCAGGGACGGGGGCGACCGTGGCCGGGGAGGGCGCGGGGGCCGGGGCGGGGGAGGGCGCCGCGCAGGCGGCAGCCGCGAGCAGGACGCCGAGGAGGACGGGGAGCGATCGGAGGGTCACCCACCGGTACCGCTGCGGCGGCCCGTCCCGTTACATCGCACCATGATCGTCGGGAGTGTGCGGAGAGGTCACCGGTGACCTCCCCGCACCGCAACCGGTGATCATGGCCGCGGGGGTGGGGTTCGCCCTACCCTCCGCCCGGAGGGGCGCAGGCTGGGGCCTGCGGCGCGGGGGAGCGAGGGTGGTGGGCATGGATCGCATCGCACGCAGCTACGCCTACCTCCTCGCCGGGTTCCCGCTGGGGATCGCGGCGTTCGTCGTGGTCGTGACGGGCACGGCGGCCGGGGCGGGCACGCTCGTCGTGTGGGTCGGGCTGCCGGTGCTGGTCGCCGTGCTGGCCGCGGCGCGCGGGTTCGCCGCTGCCGAGCGCGCGCTGGTCCGCGCCGCCGGGATCGCCCTGCCCGCCCACCACCACCGGGAGCCGCGGGGGCGGGGGATCGGGCGGCTGTGGTCGCGCCTTGCCGACGCCCAGTCCTGGCGCGACCTGCTGCACGCCGTCGTCGCCTTCCCCCTGCACGTCGTCACGTTCTCGGTGGCGCTCGCGTGGGGCGTCGGCGCGGTGGGCGGGGTGACGTCGGCCGCGTGGCTGTGGTCGATCCCGCGCGACGACGGCGTCTCCGGGCTGTTCGGGCTGGTCACCGGCATCTCCTCCCTCGCCGCGGAGATCGCCTCCACGACCCTCGCGGGCGTGCTCCTGCTGGTCACGCTGCCGCTGGTCCTGCGCGTGCTGGTCGCCGCGCAGGCGGGGCTCGCCCGGGCCCTGCTGACGAACGAGGCGGTGGCGCTGCGGGAGCGCGCGGCGGCGCTGGAGTCGAGCCGGCGCTCGGCGGTGCAGGCGGAGGCGCAGACCCTGCGGCGCGTCGAGCGCGACCTGCACGACGGCCCGCAGCAGCGGCTCGTCCGCCTGACCATGGACCTGGAGGCCGTCGCCCGCCGCCTCGACGACGACCCCGAGCGCGCCCGCCCGCTCGTCGCCGGGGCGCTCGTGCAGAGCCGCGAGGCGCTCGCGGAGCTCCGGGCGCTCTCGCGCGGCATCGCGCCGCCGATCCTCGCCGACCGCGGGCTGGGCCCGGCGCTGGCCGCCGCGGCCGCCCGCTGCCCGACGCCGGTGGTGCTCGACGTCGACCTCCCCGACGGCCTCCGCATGCCCGAGGCGGTCGAGAGCACGGCCTACTTCGTCGTCACCGAGGCGCTCACGAACGTGGCGAAGCACGCGGGGGCGTCGCAGTGCGTGGTCGTCGTGGGCGTCGACGGCGACCGCGTGCTGGTGCAGGTCCGCGACGACGGGCGCGGCGGCGCGCACCCCGGCAAGGGCCACGGGCTCGCCGGGCTGGCCGACCGGCTCGCCGCCGTGGAGGGTGCGCTCGACCTCGTGAGCCCGGCCGGCGGGCCCACGGTGCTGACGGCGGAGATCCCGCTGGTGGGGGTGGGATGAGGGTCGTGCTGGCGGAGGACTCCCTGCTCCTGCGGGAGGGGCTGGTCCGGCTGCTCGACGAGGCCGGGGCGACGGTCGTGGCCGCGGTCGGCGACGGGGACGCCCTGGTCGAGGCCGTGGTCGAGCACCGGCCCGACGTCGCCGTCGTCGACGTCCGGATGCCGCCGACGTTCACCGACGAGGGCCTGCGCGCCGCCCTGACCGTGCGGGAGCGCGTGCCCGGGACGGCGATCCTGGTGCTGTCGCAGTACGTCGAGGAGACCTACGCCGCCGACCTGCTCGGCGGCGGCGGGGGAGTGGGCTACCTGCTGAAAGACCGCGTCGCGCGCCTCGACGACCTGGCCGACGCCCTGCGCCGCGTCGTCGACGGCGGCACCGTCCTCGACCCCGAGGTGGTGTCCGCGCTGTTCGCCCGGCGCCGGCGCCGCGACCCGCTGGAGACGCTCTCGCCCCGCGAGCGCGAGGTGCTCGGGCTGATGGCGGAGGGGCGGACGAACGCCGCGATCGGGCGGGCGCTCGTCGTCGGGCAGGGGGCCGTGGAGAAGCACATCTCGTCGATCTTCGGGAAGCTCGGGCTGCCGCCCTCGGGCGACGACCACCGACGGGTCATGGCCGTTCTCACCTGGTTGGGGGTCTGACTCGTCACCGTCCGTGTGATGTGGCGGACCGGGGTGACGGGGGAGGCTTCCCGGCATGCCGCCGCGGTCCGCACGACCCCGCCGAGGACGCCACCGCCGTCCCGCCCCGCCCGTGCCGTTCCTGCGGGCGGCGTTCGGCGCGCTGGTGCTGGCCGTCGTCGTCGGCGGGGTCCCGGCGGCGGGGCCCGCGGGGATCGTGCCGGGCTCGGTGCCGCTGGTCGCCGACCCCGCGCCGGAGGCCGCGGTGTTCTCGGCCGACCGTGCCGCCGAGGTCGCGGCGTCGGCGGTCGGGGCGGCGCTGGACCAGCTCGGCACACCCTACGAGTGGGGCGGCGACGGGCCGGCCGCGGGCGACACCGGCTTCGACTGCTCCGGCCTCACCCACCACGCCTACGCCGTCGCGGGCGTCGCGATCCCGCGCACCGCGCACACGCAGTACTACGCCGGGGCCGGCGTGCCGGACGGGATGCCGCTGCAGCCCGGTGACCTGGTCTTCTACGGCGTCCCCGAGCGCGTCTACCACGTCGGGCTCTACCTGGGCGACGGGACGATGGTGAACGCGCCCTCGCGCGGGAAGCCGGTGCAGGTGGCGCAGTACCGCTACCCCGGCGACGAGTACCTGGGCGCCACGCGTCCCGCCTCCCTCGGCGACCCCGCGCTCCTGCCGCCGCGCCCCGCGCCCGCTCCCGCCCCGGTCCCGGTGCCGGAGTCGTTCGACGCCCCGCCCGCCGCGCTACCCGACGGCCTGCGCGACCGGGTGGAGGGGGTGGCGCCGCGCGACCGGAGCGCCGCCCTCGGGCCGGTGACGGCCCCCGCCCCGGCGGCGGTGGCGGCGGTGCTCCCGGCTCCGGTCGAGGTGCCGGCGGTGCCGGTCGAGCTGCCGGTCGAGGTCCCGGTCGAGGTCCCGCTCGACGTCTCCGCCGCCGCGGCCGTGCTGCGCGCCGCCCCGCCGGTCGCCGGGTTCGGGGCGCTGCGGGCGCCGGCCGACCAGGACGACCAGGACGAGGACCAGGACGAGGTCGACGGGGACGAGCGGGAGCAGCCCGACACCACCGTCGCCACCCGCGACCACCTCGTCGCCCTGGGCCCGGTCGACGCCGACCCCGACGGCCTGCCGCCAGTTGTCGGGCGGGTCGGGACGCTGCTGCGGGTGCCGGCCGAGGTCGTCGACGGGCTGCGGGTCGGCGACACCGTGGAGGTCACGGAAGAGGACGTCACCGATGACCTGGTGGTCGTGGAGCGCCGCATTCTCGACGCCGAGGAGGCCGGCGACACCGACGGCCCCGCCCTGCTCGCCCCGGCCGCCGACGGCCGCTGGACCGTGCTCCTGCTCGGCTGACCGCCTACGGGACCGAGGTGCTGCGCAGCGGCAGCGTCAGCACCCGCGGCGCGTCCGGCACCAGCCGCAGCGGGATGCCCCAGTCCTGCTGGTAGCGGTGGCAGGCGGCGAACACGCCGTCGCCGTCGTCGCAGGCCGCCGCGGCCACGCTCACCTGCAGCACGCCCTCCCCGTCGGCGGCGAGGACGAGCTCGCGCGTGAGCCCGGGGGAGGTGCCGCCGCCCGAGACCAGCAGCTCGGGCGGGGACGCGGCGACGGTGAGCGAGGTCGGGTCGCCGAACCGCGCGTCGAGGTGCTGACCGGTCGGCGGGACGAAGTCGACGTGCAGCGTGAGCGCGCCGGGGGCGAGATCGGTGCGGGCGCGCCGCACGCGGTGCGCGGCCCCGTCGACGCGGGTGCTCGCCGGCACCGGCACCCGCACGAGCCGGTGCGCGGCGGACTCCACGACGACGAGGGTGTCGCCGTCGACCAGCACGTCCGAGGGCTCCCGCAGGTCGCGCGCGAGGGTCGACACGGTGCGGGCGGCGGGGTCGTAGCGGCGCAGCGCCCCGTTGTAGGTGTCGGCGACGACGACCGACCCGTCGGGCAGCACCGCCACCCCGAGCGGGTGCTGCAGCAGCGCCTGCCCGGCGTCGCCGTCGCGGTGGCCGAAGTCGAACAGCCCGAGGCCGACGGCCGTGCTCACGGCCGCGCCGACGGCGGGCCGCGCGGTGACCGACCGCAGCGCGGAGGTCTCGGAGTCGGCGACCCAGAGCGTGCCGTCGAGGTCGACCGCCAGGCCCGAGGGCTGCGCGAAGAACGCGTCCGACGGCGGGCCGTCGCGCAGCCCCTCGTTCGTGGTGCCCGCCAGCACCCGCGCGTCGCCGGTGGCCGGGTCGAGCTCCCACAGCTGGTGCGTGCCCGCCATCGCGACGACGACGCGCCCGTCCCACCACGCGAGGTCCCAGGGCGTCGACAGCTCGGCGGAGCCCTCCCCGACCTCCACCCGCGTGCGCAGCTGCGCACCCGTGCCCGCCACCGTCGACACCGCGCCGTCGGCGAGGCGCACCCGGCGGACCGCGTGGTTCACCGCGTCGGCCACCAGCACGTCGCCGTCGGGGAGCCGGAGCAGGCCCTGGGGCTCGGAGAACCGCGGGCTCGTCCCGTCGACGAACCCGCGCTCGCCCGTGCCGATCCGCCGCCGCTCGGTGACGAGGTCGGGCTCCAGCTCCACGAGCTGGTGGTGCGCGGTGTCCGACACGAGGAACGTGCCGTCGAGCGCGACGACCTTGCCGGGGAAGCGCAGCGCCGTCTCCGGCTCGGGCGGCGGGACGTACGGTCCGTCGCCGCGGCGCAGCGCCTCGCCGTGGGTCGCGACCAGCTCCTCGACGAGCACCGCCAGCCCGTGCGCGTGCCCCTCGCCCGCCATCTGCGCGACGACGTACCCCGCCGGGTCGATCACGACGAGCGTCGGCCAGGCGCGGGCGGCGTAGGCGTCCCACATCGCGAGGTCGGGGTCGTCGAGCACCGGGTGCGTGACGCCGTAGCGCTCCACGGCGGCCTCGACGGCGGCCGGGTCGGCCTCGTGCACGAACTTCGGCGAGTGCACCCCGACGACCACGAGGACGTCGGCGAAGCGCTCCTCCAGCTCGCGGAGCTCGTCGAGGACGTGCAGGCAGTTAACGCAGCAGAACGTCCAGAAGTCGAGCAGGACGATCTTGCCGCGCAGGTCGGCGAGCGAGAGGTCCACCCCGCCGGTGTTCAGCCAGCGACGCCCGCGCAGCTGCGGCGCGCGTACCCGGGTGCGGTCCACGTGCGCCCCAACCCCGCTCGCCGCGCGCGTGTTCCCGGCGCCGGAGAGGATGGCGCCATGCCCGAACTTCCCGAGGTGGAGCTGGCCCGCACCGTGTTGGAGGACGCGCTGGACCGCGAGATCGCCTCCGTCGACGACAACGACGACTGGGTCTGCCGCCCGCACCCGCCCGGCGAGATCGCGCGGGCGCTGGTCGGCGGCGCGCTGACGGCGGCGCACCGGCGGGGCAAGACGATGTGGTGCGAGACGCGCGTCGGCGGGGAGGCCGGGCCCGACCTGGGCATCCACCTGGGCATGGGCGGGCAGATCGTCGTCGACGGGAAGGTCGGGCCGACCGGGCCCGAGCACCGCAACCCGGGCAACCGCAAGCCCGAGTGGGACCGGTTCACGGTGAACTTCGCCGACGGCGGCGTGCTGCGCCTGTTCGACAAGCGCCGCCTGGGCCGCGTCCGCCTCGACCCGAACCTCGACGCGCTGGGCCCGGACGCCGAGACGATCTCCCGCGAGGAGTTCCGCACCCGCGTCGGGCGCGGGCACGCGGCGGTGAAGGCGCGGCTGCTCGACCAGTCGGTGCTCGCCGGCGTCGGCAACCTGCTCGCCGACGAGACGCTCTGGCAGGCCTCGACGAACCCGGCGCGCCCGGCCGACGAGCTGCGCCCGAAGGACCTCGACCGGCTCTACGACGCGCTGGAGTCGTCGTTGAAGGCGGCCATCGCGCACGGCGGCGTGCACACCGGCGAGGTCATCCCGTACCGCAACGCCGACGCCGCCTGCCCGCGCTGCGGCTCGCACATGCTGCACGGCACCGTCGGCGGCCGGTCGACGTGGTGGTGCGCGCAGGAGCAGCGCTAGAACACGAGCCCGTGCCGCTCCATGACCGGACCGGTGGCGGCGAAGTCGAGGTCGCACCCGAACCGCTCGGCCAGCGCCGCGAGCTCGTCGGGCGAGGGCTCCGCGGTGAGGTCGGCGAACGAGCGGAACAGCTCCTCGAGGCCCGCGGGGGAGATCAGCTCCAGGACGCTCGCCGGCTCGTCGCCCGCGTTCCAGAACGTGTGCCACTGGTCGCGCGGCTTGAACAGCAGGTCACCGGGCTCCGCGACGACCTCCTGCCCGTCCAGCACCGCCCCGATCCGGCCGGTGAGCACGTAGGTGTACTCGTCCTCGTCGCGGTGGCGGTGCATCGGCGCCGCCAGGGCACGGGGCTCGAACAGGTGCTGGACCAGGGCGAAGCGGCCGCCCGTGTCCTTGCCGTCGATCATGAAGCGGTCCCGCACGCCGGCGAGAGACGTGATGTCCCCGTCGTGCGGTCCGAGTACGCGAGGCGTCGTCATGGCGGCGACGCTAGGTCCGGCGGTGGCGGCGTCCCATACCAGGAAGATGGTGTTCCGCGCGGTCCCGTCCCGGCGTAGCGTCCCCGGGCGTGCCCGACCTGGAGCGCGCCGCCGAGCGCATCGCGCGGCTCACCGCCGGGCCGCACGACCTCGCGACGCTCTGGCACGAGGCGACCGACGTCCTGGCCGGTGCGGTCCCGCACTTCTGGGCGCCGTGCTGGTACACCCTCGACCCGGCGTCGCTGCTGATGACCAGCCACGTCCACGACGGGATGCCGGAGTTCCCCGCGGAGTGGCTGCACGCGGAGTACCTGGGCGACGACGTGCACCGCCTCGCCGACGTGACCCGCAGCGCGACCGGCATCTCGACGCTGCACGAGGCCACCGGCGGCGACCCGAGCAGCAGCCCGCGCTGGCACGCCAACATGGAGATGGGCGGCGACCAGGAGCTGATCCTGGGCCTGCGCACCCGCGGCGGCGAGGTGTGGGGCGCGCTCGGCCTCTACCGCGCGCCCGGCGCGCCGGTGTTCGACCGCGCCGAGAAGGAGTTCCTGACGGCGGTGGCGCCGCGCCTCGCGGAGGGGGCGAGGCGGGCGCTGCTGGTCGGTGAGGCCGTCGACCCTGAGGGGCCGGAGGCGCCCGGGCTGGTGGTGCTCGACGAGCGCCTCGAGGTGCGCTCGACGACCCCGGCGGTCGACCGCTGGCTCGCCGAGCTCCCCGACGGCGACCCCGGCGCCGGACGCCTGCCCACCGCGGTCCTGTCGGTGGCCGCGCGGGCGCTGCGCGGCGGCGGGACGACGGCGATGGCGCGGGTGCTCTCGCGCGGCGGGTCGTGGCTGGTGCTGCACGGGGCGCCGCTCGGGCCGCCCGCCGACCGGCAGGTGGCGGTGATCGTCGAGGCGGCCCACCCCGCCCGGATCCTGCCGCTGCTGATGGCGGCCTACGGCCTCACCGATCGGGAGCGCGACGTGACCGGCCTGGTCCTGCGCGGCCGGTCGACCGACCGCATCGCCCGCGAGCTGGTGGTCTCGGCGCACACCGTGCAGCAGCACCTGAAGTCGGTGTTCGACAAGACCGGCGTGCGGACCCGCCGCGACCTCGTCGCGACCGTCTTCTTCACCCACTACGCCCCGCGCTTCCGCGACAACGAGGACCGCGTCGTGCGGGGCCGGCCGGTGCGCGGCGGGCCGGTCAGCGCAGCCGCGCCACCTCCGCCTCCAGCTGCGCGATCCGCTCCCGCATCGGGGCCAGCGCGTCGACCAGCTCGGCCTCCGACCACCGCGGGGTGATGTGCTGGGGGCAGTTGCGCTGCACGCCCTCCACGTGGATCAGCACGACCCGCTCGGGCGTGCCGTCGGCGGCGACGTCCGACAGGCGCGCGGTCAGCTCCGGGTCGGCGTCCAGGGCGACGACCTCCGCGCGCCCGAGCAGCTTGAGCCGCCGCTGCCCCGCGTAGTCCATGGCGAAGACGGCGACGCGGTCGTCGTGGCGCAGGTTGCCGGCCGAGACGTACTGGCGGTTGCCGCGGACGTCGACGAAGCCGAGCGTGTGCTCGTCGAGGACGTGCAGGAACCCGGGCGGGCCGCCGCGGTGCTGGACGTAGGGCCAGCCGGTCTCGCCGACCGTCGCGAGGTAGACGCCGTCGCGCTCGGCCAGGAACGCCGCCTCCGACGGGCCGAGCGCGTCGGGCCCGGCGTCGGCCGGCCCGAGCATCCGCGCCATGGCGGTGGCGCTGCCCTGCTCCGCCTGGACCTCGCGGACGGTACCGGTGAACGCCAGCTGCGCGAATCGACTCATGGAAGAAACGGTACCGATCGGTTCCGTTTTGCGCTAGTGTCGGTCCATGCCGACCGCCGCCCGCGAGCGCCTGCTCGACGCCGCCGACCGCCTGTTCCACGCCGAGGGGGCCCGCGCGGTCGGGGTGGAGCGGCTGCTCGCGGAGTCCGGCGTCGGCCGGGCGTCGTTCTACCGGCACTTCCCGGGCAAGGACGACCTGGTCGTCGCGGTGCTGGAGCGGCGCCTGGCCCGCTGGCGCTCGGCCTTCGCGGCCTCCGTCGAGTCCCGCGGCGGCGGGGTGGCCGCGGTGTTCGAGGAGCTCGCCGACCAGGTCGTCGCGCCGGGCTTCCGCGGCTGCCCCGCGATCAACGCGATCATCGAGGCGGCCGACGCCGGCAGCGCCACGCACGCGCTCGGCGCGGCGCACAAGGAGGCGCTGGTGGCGTGGCTGACCCCGCTGGCCGGTGACGAGGAGCGCGCGCGGCAGGTGCTGCTCCTCGTCGACGGTGCCCTGGTCACGGCCCTGCGCGAGCCCGGCGGCGCTCCCGTCCGGCGGGCGGCGGAGATCGCTGCCAGGCTGGCCGACCTCTGAGACCGCCTCTGGAGGGAGCGCCCACCGCATGGTCGATCACCGCACCGGTACCCGGGACGAGTGGCTCGCCGAGAGGAGGGAGCTGCTGGAGGCCGAGAAGGAGCACACCCGCCGCGGCGACGAGCTCGCCGCCCGGCGCCGGGAGCTGCCGTGGGTGCGCGTGGAGCAGGAGTACGCCTTCACCACCGGCGCGGGCACCGCGAACCTGGCCGACCTCTTCGGCGGCCGGTCGCAGCTGCTCGTCTACCACTTCATGTTCCCCGGCTGCCCGAGCTGCGCGTCACTGGTCGACGGCGTCGACGCCAGCACGGTGCACCTGGAGAACCACGACGTCGCGGTGGTCGCGGTCTGCCGCTCGCCGATCGACGAGCTGACCGCGTTCCGCGAGCGGATGGGGTGGCGCATCCCGTTCGCGTCCTCGGCGGACAGCTCCTTCAACCACGACTTCGGCGTCTCGGTCACCGACGAGCAGCTCCGCGACGGGGCGGAGTACAACTTCGCGCCGCTGCCCTCTGTGCCGGCCGACGAGCTGGGTCACTGGCCCCGCGACTTCCCGGGCATCAGCGCGTTCGCCCGCGAGGGCGACGAGGTGTTCCACACCTACTCCGCCTACGCCCGCGGCGGCGACGGCCTGTGGTCGATGTACCAGTGGCTCGACCGCACGCCGCTCGGGCGCCGCGACGACCCCGGCGGGCCGTGGTTCCGGCTGCGCGACGAGTACTGAGGCCCCGGACCCCGACAGGCGGGCGCAGCTGTCAGGGGGGGGCGCAGCTGTCAGGCGGGCGCGGCTGTCGGGTGGGTGCGCCGGCGCCACCACCGCCAGACCGCCACGCACGCGACCAGCCAGGCCGCGCCGAGCAGCCAGCCGCTGACGACGTCGCTGAACCAGTGCACGCCCAGGTAAACCCGGGTGGCGCCGACCGCCCCGACCCACAGGGCGGCGGCCGCCACCATCGCGACCCGGGCGAGCGCGCTGCGCCCGGCCCACGCGAGCACGACGAGCGAGCCGATCACGACCGTCGACATCGTGGCGTGCCCCGAGGGCAGCGACTCGTTCGTCTCCCGGACCACCTGCGTGACGGCCGGCGGCCGCGGCCGGTCGACCAGCACCTTGACCCCGCGGAACAGCAGGACCGCCCCGGCCATCGCGGTGACGACGAACACCGCGTCCGACCGCCGTCCGCGCGTCCAGCACCAGATCCCGGTGAGCGTGGCGAGCACGGCCATCGCGAACGTGTTGCCGACCGTCGTCAGCGTGACCGCGGCGGTGTTCAGCCCGCCGGTGCGGGTCTCGACCGCCTCGCCGAGCAGCCGGGCGTCGAACCGCGCCGGGCCGACCCCGTCGAGCGCCGCCCACATCGCCGCCCCGGCCGCCAGCAGCAGGAGCACGGCGGTGAGCGCGGTGCGCACGTGGCGCGGCCCGGGCTCGGGCAGGTGGCGATCGAGCCCGGCGGGTGCCGCGCCGTCGTGGTCGGTCATCGGTGCCTTCCGGTCAGCGGCCGCGCCAGGCGCGGTAGCGGCCCACGAGGGCCGCGGTGGAGGAGTCGAGCCCCGAGGTGTCGGGGGAGGCGTCGGTCAGCGTCGGCCCGAGCTGCTTGGCCAGGACCTTGCCGAGCTCGACGCCCCACTGGTCGAACGAGTCGATGCCCCAGATCGTCCCCTCGACGAACGTGACGTGCTCGTAGAACGCGATCAGCTGGCCCAGCACCGACGGGGTGAGCTTGCGCGCGAGGATCGTCGAGCTCGGCCGGTTGCCGGGCATGACCTTGTGCGGCACGACGTCGTCCGGCGTGCCCTCGGCGGCGATCTCCCCGGCGGTCTTGCCGAACGCCAGCGCGGAGGTCTGCGCGAACAGGTTCGACATGAACAGGTCGTGCATGTCGGTGTCGTCGTCGACGGGGAGGACGTGGTTGGGCTCGGCGAACCCGATGAAGTCGCACGGCACGAGCCGCGTGCCCTGGTGGATCAGCTGGTAGAACGCGTGCTGGCCGTTGGTGCCCGGCTCGCCCCAGTAGATCTCGCCGGTGGCGGTGGTGACCGGGGTGCCGTCGCCGCGGACGGACTTGCCGTTGCTCTCCATCGTCAGCTGCTGCAGGTAGGCGGGCAGCCGGTGCAGGTACTGGCTGTAGGGGAGCACGGCGTGGGTCTCGGCGCCGAAGAAGTTGACGTACCAGACGCCGAGCAGTCCCGCGATCACCGGCAGGTTCTGCTCGAGCGGGGCGTCGCGGAAGTGGCGGTCCATCGCGTGCATGCCGGCGAGGAACTCCGCGAACCGCTCCTTGCCGATCGCGATCATCAGCGACAGGCCGATGGCGGAGTCGAGGCTGTAGCGCCCGCCCACCCAGTCCCAGAAGCCGAACATGTTGGCCTCGTCGATGCCGAAGGCCGTGGCCTCCTTGGCGTTCGTCGAGACGGCGACGAAGTGCTTGGCCACGTCGGCGTCGTCGCCCAGGCCGGTGAGCAGCCACGCGCGGGCGACGCGCGCGTTCGTCAGCGTCTCCAGGGTGGTGAACGTCTTGGAGGAGACGACGAACAGCGTGCTGGCCGGGTCGAGGTCGCGGGTGGCCTCGGCGACGTCGGTGGGGTCGATGTTGGAGACGAACCGCATCTCGATCGACCGGTCGGCGTAGTCGCGCAGCGCCTCGTAGGCCATCACCGGACCGAGGTCGGAACCGCCGATCCCGATGTTGACGACGGCCCGGATGCGCTCGCCGGTGTGCCCGGTCCACGCCCCGGAGCGGACGGCGTCGGTGAACTCGCCCATGCGGTCGAGGACGGCGTGCACGTCGTCGACGACGTCCTGGCCGTCGACGGCGAGCGCCGTGGCCCGCGGTGCGCGCAGGGCGGTGTGCAGCACCGCACGGTCCTCGCTGGTGTTGATGTGCTCGCCCGCGAACATCGCGTCGGTGCGCTCGGGCAGCCCCGCGGCGCGCGCCAGCGCGGCCAGCAGCGGCAGCGTGTCGCGCGTGACGCGGTTCTTCGACCAGTCCAGGACGAGGTCGGCCCCGGTCGTGGTGAGAGCGGCGGCGCGCTCGGGGTCGGCGTCGAACAGCTCACGCAGGTGCAGCCCGGAGACGGCGGCGTGGTGCTCGGTGAGGGCGGCCCACTCGGGGGTAGCGGCGATGTCCACGCCGCCATCCTGCCGTCAGGCGGGCCGCCCTGCGGGATCAGGGCCGGGCCGGGATCGGGGCGCGGGGATCAGGGGCGGGCCGGTGCCGGGGCCGGGCCGACGTCGGCCGTGCGCTCCCACAGCGCGATGCCGCCCAGGAGCCCGGAGATGTTGGGGACCAGCGTGCGGTTCGGGCCGAGGGTGTCGGGGTCGAGCTTCTTGGCGTTGCCCCCACCGATGTAGAGGTGGTCGGGCAGCACCATCGCCTCGAACGCCTCCAGCGCGTCGAGGACGCGGGCGCGCCAGGCGTGCTTGCCGATCTCCTCGCGCTGGTTGTCGCCGCACGCGACCTCGATGGAGAGCCCCTCGCCGAAGCGCCCGTGCGAGAGCTCCATGTGCGGCAGCAGCACCCCGTCGAAGAAGATCGCGCAGCCGACGCCCGTGCCGAGGGTGATGACCAGCTCCAGGCCCTGCCCGGACACGACGGCCGAGCCCTGGACGTCGGCGTCGTTGGCCACCCGCACCGGGCGGTCGAACCGCTCGCGCAGCGCAGTCTCCAGCTCGAAGCCCTGCCACAGGCCGACCAGCTCGGGGTCGGGGTCCTGCCCGGGGCCGCGCCGGGAGAAGGCGGGCACCTCGCGGACGCGGCCGCGGCGGATGGCGCCGGGGAAGCCGACCGAGACGCGGTCGTGGGCGGGCTGCGTGGCGGCCAGCGCGGTGAGCTCGTCGAGCAGCACCGTCGGCGTGCAGGGGTAGGGGGTCTCGCGGCGGATCCGCTCGGAGGTCATCTCCCCGGCGGGATCGAGCACCGTGGCCTTGAGCCCGGAGCCGCCGACGTCGATCGCGAGGGTGAGTGGCCCGTCCATGGGTGCGAACGCTACAGGCCGGGTGTGGCCAGCACCCTCCCCACGGCGGCCCGCGCGTAGTGGAATACGCGCATGACCTCTCTCGTCACGCCGGCCTGGTGGATGGCCGGCGGCCTGCGCAACGTCCCCGGAGTCCTCGCCGCCGGTGAGGGCCGGCTCGCCTTCGTCACCGACGACGGCCCGGTGTTCGTCGTCCCGCTCGCCGAGGTGGCCGACGTCCGCTGGCCGTGGTGGTGGTTCGGCGGCGGCTGCGTCCTCACCGTCGAGGGGACGAAGTACAAGATCACGTTCGTCCGGCCCAACGGCGCGGAGCCGGTGCGGCCCTCGCTGCTGGAGGCGACGCACTCGCTCGCCGTCGTGCTCAGCCTCGGCGCCGTGCCCGCGCACTCGGTGACCGGGCTGTTCGACGTGCGCGACGGGCGCAAGGCCGGGAAGGCGTGGAAGGAGGCGCTGCCCTCCTAGATCCGGGCTCCCTTCGGGAGCGTGGGGACGTCGACGGGCACGGTGTCGGGGTAGATCAGCCCGCTGCCGGTGTTGAGCACGACGACGTCCTCGGTGCCGTCGAGCCATCCCGACTCGCGCAGCTGCCCGACCGCGGCCACGCACGCCGCGCCCTCGGGGCAGATCCACGTGCCCTCGTCGCGGGCGAGCGCGCCCTGGGCGGCGAGCAGGTCGTCGTCGGTGACGGCGACCGCGGTGCCGCCGGTGGAGCGCACGGCGTCGAGGACGAGGAAGTCGCCCAGCGCCTTCGGCACGGTGATCCCGAAGGCGACGGTGCGCGGGTCCGCGGGCGGGGTGCTCTCGTCGAGGCCGGCCTCGAAGGCGTCGACGATGGGCGCGCAGCCCGCGGCCTGCACGGCGACGAGCCGGGGGAGGTCGCCGGTGATCCAGCCGAGCTCGCGCATCTCGAGCAGGGCCTTGTGGATCGCGATGATCCCGACGCCGCCGCCGGTGGGGTAGAGGATCACGTCGGGGCAGCGCCAGCCGAGCTGCTCGACGATCTCGTAGCCCATCGTCTTCTTGCCCTCGAGGCGGTAGGGCTCGCGCAGCGTCGAGGTGTCCTGGAAGCCGGGGCGGCGGGTGACGGCGTCGGCGACGATCCTCCCGGCGTCGCCGATGAGGCCGTCGACGAGGTAGAGCTCGGCGCCCGCGACCACGCACTCGCGCCGCGTGATCACCGGGGCGTCCACGGGCATGGCGATGAGCGCGTCGATCCCGGCGCGGGCGGCGTAGCAGGCCCAGGCCGCGCCGGCGTTGCCGTTGGTCGGCATCGCGATGCCGGTGACGCCCAGCTCGGCGGCGCGCGAGACGCCGACGGCCGCGCCCCGGGCCTTGAACGCGCCCGTCGGCACCAGCCCCTCGTCCTTCATCCGCAGGCCGGGGACGCCGAGGCGGGCGCCGTGGCGGGGGAGGTCGAGCAGCGGCGTCATGCCCTCGCCGAGGGTGACGACGTGCCGCTCGTCGCGCACCGGGAGCAGCTCGTGGTAGCGCCACAGGTCCGGTCGGCGGCCGGCGATCCCGGCCGGGGTGACGGCGTCGGCGGCGCGCTGCAGGTCGTAACGGGCGAGCAGGGGAGCGCCGAGCGGGGACGTGCCCTGGACGGTGTCGGCGTCGTGGCGGGAGCCGTCGCGGGAGCAGTCGAGGTGCGTGAGCGTCGAGTACGGGGGCACGTCCCCAGCCTGCCGCACGGCCCGGAATCTCACCCTCGGCGACCGCATCGGTGCTGGTCCCGGCCTCCTGATCACTCGTTCGAGTGTCGCGCGGACGGGTGTCCGCGCACCCTGTGTCGCCGATCACGGCGAGCGGCTCGTGACGCGGGGCGACCGGTCGGTGGACGCACGGTCACCCGCTCGTGGCACTGGGCCGACTGCTCGTCGCGCCGGGGCGAATGGTCGTCGCGCGATCCCCTGACCGGCTGTGTCCGGGCACCTCCATCGGGTTAGCGTCCCTCACCGAACGAGACAAGCTGATCACCGAGGGTTCCGGAGGCTCCCCCTATGAACCGTCCCCTTCCCGCGCCGTACCGCGACGTCGCGCTGCTGGTGGCCCGCGTCCTGCTGGGTGTCGTGATGTTCGCCCACGGCTACCAGAAGATGATCATCAACGGCATCGGCCGCACCACCGAGGGCTTCGAGAGCCTGAGCATCCCGCTCGCGATCATGTCGGCGTCGTTCGTGACGATGGTCGAGTTCGCCGGGAGCGCCCTGCTGATCCTGGGCGCGCTCACCCCGTTCGTCAGCGCCTGCAACCTGGTGATCATGGGCGGCGCCGCGTTCTTCGTGCACGCCAAGAACGGCATCTTCGTCGCCGACGGGGGCTGGGAGCTGGTCGGCGTCATCGGTGCGGGGTTCCTGATGCTGGCCGCGTGCGGCCCGGGCCGGTTCAGCGTCGACCACCTGGTCGCCAACCGGCAGCGCGCCGACCGTGAGGCGCTGGCGCGGGCGCAGTCCTCGCGGACCGCTCCGGAGCCGCAGTACGTGGCCGAGCGCCCGGCCTACGCCCCTGCCGCCTACGCGCCCGCCCCGTACGCCCCGGCCCCGGCCGTCCGCCGCGTCGAGCCCGCTCCGGCCGACCTGTGGACCCCGCCCGGCGGCCTCACCGGCGGCACTCCGTTGCCGCGCCGCGGAGCGCGCCTGCACGCCGCCCCGACGGACGCGCCGACCGGCCGCTGACCCAGGAGCTCCACCCCTCGCCCGTCCGGGCCCCGCTTCCTCGGAGCGGGGCCCGGACGGCGTCGTGGCCCCGGTACGGTCGCGGGGTGCACGACCCCGTCACCGCGCTGCGGCACGTCACGGCGCTGCGCTACGTCACTCCGCTCCGGGAGGGCGGGTCGCTCCCGGGGCTGATGGAGGCCGACGACCTCGGCACCTACGTCGTGAAGTTCCACGGCGCGGGGCAGGGGCCGCGGGTGCTGGTGGCCGAGGTCGTCGCCGGGGAGCTGGCGCGCGGGCTCGGGCTGCCGGTGCCGGAGCTCGTCACGGTCGAGCTGGACCCGGCGCTCGGGGCGTCGGAGCCCGACCAGGAGGTCCAGGAGCTGCTCCGGGCGAGCCCGGGGCTCAACCTCGGCCTCGACTTCCTGCCCGGCGCGCTCGACCTCGACCCCGCCGCGTTCGCGCTGGACCCTGCGTTCGCCGGGCGGGTCCTGTGGTTCGACGCGCTGATCGGCAACGTCGACCGCTCGTGGCGCAACCCGAACATGCTGTTCTGGCACGGCGGGCCCTACCTCATCGACCACGGGGCGTCGCTGACGTTCCACCACAACTGGCCGGGTGCGGAGGCGTGGGTGCGACGGCCCTACGCGGCGGCCGACCACGTGCTGCTGGGTGCGGCGCCCGACGTCGACGCCGCCGACGCCGAGCTCGCGCCGCTCGTCACCGACGCGCTGCTGGCGCGGGCGGCCGGTGCGGTGCCGTCGGTCTGGCTCGAGGGCGGGCCCGGGCCGGAGGCCTACGTGGCGCAGCTGCGGGAGCGGTTCGAGGCCCGGGACGCGTGGTTGCCGGGGGTGCGCGAGGCGGTGGCGTCGCGCGTCGACCGGCCGGTGACGCGGGCGGCGAACCCGCCGGCCTGGCTCACGCGCCGACGGGGCGGGGCATGAGGCACCCCTACGAGTACGCGGTGCTGCGGGTCGTGCCGCGGGTGGAGCGCGGGGAGGCGATCAACGCGGGGGTGCTGCTGTACTGCCGGGCGCTGGACCACCTCGGCGCCGCCGTGCACCTCGACCCCGCCCGCCTCGCCGCCCTGGATCCCGCCGCCGACGCCGACGCGATCGCCCGCTCGCTCGACGCGGTGGCGGCGCTGTGCGCGGAGGTCGACACGGAGGCCGCCCGGTACGCCGGGCCGGCGGGGGAGGAGGACCGGGGCCGCCGGTTCCGGCGGCTGACGGCCCCGAAGAGCACGGTGGTGCAGGCGGGGCCGGTGCACACGGGACTGACGGAGGACCCGGCGGCCGACCTCACCCGCCTCCTGGCCCTCCTGGTCCACCCGCCGACCCCCTGAGCCCGCCGCAGACCCCGGCGAGTGTGCGGAGCAGCCCGGCGAGTGTGCGGGTATGGCCCGGCGAGTGTGCGGTGGCGCCCGGCGAGTGTGCGGATCGGGCGCGGTGGTTTGGCCGCCGGCGCCCCCCGCGAGTCGGGGTGTGAGTGCGCGCGAGTCGGGGTGTGGTTGCGCGCGAGTCGGGGTGTAGCTGCGCGCGAGTCGGGCTGCGGCTGCGTGCGAGTCGGGCTGCAGCTGCGCGAGTTTGCCGATCGGGCCCGGCGAGTTGTCGCCGGCGCCACGTGAGTTGCCGCCGGCGCCGCGTGGTTTGCGGTTCGAGCCACGCGAGTCGGCCGTCAGTGCCCCGCGAGTCGGGGTGTGGTTGCGCGCGAGTCGGGGTGTCGAGGGGGCGTCCGCCCCGGCTCATTCGCACCGAGACCCCGACTCGCGGAGTCGGGGTGAAGGCGACCGCGGGGGTGGGGCCGGCGGGTGTCGTCGTGTTCGCCGGGACCGCACCCTGACGGTCCCCCGAGCGACCGCCGCGCCTCACTTCCGACGATCACGCCAGGCGTGTCGCCTGCCGGCCTTGATCGCCGGCGGTCGCACCTCACGGTCGTCGTCACAGCCGTGAGGTGCGGCGGGGCGCGATCACGAACGCGGTGATCGCCGGAACCGCGCCACCACGGTCCCTCTGACTGCCCCCACGGTGCACTCTCGGTGATCACCGACCCTGCCGCGCCATCTCGCCTTGATCACCGGTCGCCGCACCTCAACGGTTCTCGCCAGGACCGTGAGGCGCGGCGGGAAGAGCGAACACGACGGCGTGATCGCACCGCCGCGACCCTCGTGCCGCGAGCCGGGAGCCGTCCACCCCGACTCGGTCGCCACGAGACCCCGAATCGCGGGGGTCAGTGGTGCGGGTCAGCGGGCGGCCTCGCCCAGCTTCGCGATGCTCGCCGACATCTGCTCCTCCGTCACCCGCGGGTACAGGCCGAGCGCACCCTCGTCGGCGACGCCGCTCCAGTCGTAGGTGTGGGTGACGCGGGTGCCGCCGTCGGCGGTGGGCTCGAGCTCCCACCCGTAGGTGTGGCCGCTCGGGTCGATCTCACCGATGACGTGGGCCAGCGAGCCGGGCGGGTGGATCGACGGCGCCCACGCGATGCGGCGGCCGGGCTCGTAGTCGGTGACCTCACTGCGCATCGCGTAGTCGCCGATGCCGTCCTGGTTCATCCTCATCACGAACTCGTCGCCGACCGCGGTGACCGGGCCGCCGGAGTCGAGGCCGCGGACCATGCCCGCACCGTCGAGCTCCGGGTGCCTCGCCGGGTCCGCGAGCAGCGCGAACGCCTTCTCCGGAGGGGCGGCGATCGTGCCGCTGACCTGCAGGATGCGGTCCTGGCTCATGGGTGTCCTCCATCGGCGCTGATGTGCGGTGCGAAGTGCATCCAGCCACGCGCCGCGGTGGCCGTCAACGCGCGCCGTGCACTTGGATGGGGCGATGACGATCGACGCCGTGCCCGCCGCCCCGCTCGCCGAGTGGTTCCGGACCGCGGTGCCGGGGGTCGCCGACGGTCCGCTGACGGTCACGCGGATCTCCGGCGGGCACTCCAACCTCACCTACCGCATCGCCGACGAGGCGGGCTCGACGTGGGCGCTGCGCCGCCCGCCGACCGGCATGGTGCTCGCCACGGCGCACGACATGGGTCGCGAGTGGCGCTTCATCACCGCCCTCGCTCCGACGCCCGTGCCGGTCGCCGAACCCGTCGCCCTCTGCACGGACGCCGACGTCATCGGCGCCGAGTTCTACGTCATGGGCTTCGTCGAGGGTGACGTGCTCGGCGACGAGGAGTCCGGCCACCGCCTCGCCCCCGACGCCCGGCGCGCCGCGGGCCTGGACGCGATCGACGTCCTCGCGGACCTGCACGCCGTCGACCCGGACGAGGTCGGGCTGTCGGACCTGCGTCGCCCCGGCAGCTACCTCGAGCGCCAGCTCCGGCGCTGGCACCGGCAGGTGCACGCGTCGGCGGTGCCGGACCTCGACGTCGTCGACGCCGTGCACGACCGCCTCGCCGAGCGCGCCGCCGCCCTGCCGCCGTCGGACGTGCGGATCGCCCACGGCGACTTCCGCCTGGGCAACCTCGCCGTCGGCCCGGACGGCACCGTCCGCTCCGTCTTCGACTGGGAGCTCGCGACGCTCGGCGACCCGCTGGCCGACCTCGGCTGGATCATCGCGTCCTGGGGGCGGCCCGGCGACCGCGTCCCGGCGACGCTGTCGGGCCCGAGCCTGGTCGACGGCTGGGCCGACCGCGAGGAGCTCGTCGCCCGCTACGCGGAGCGCTCCGGCCGGGACGTCTCGGATCTCGACTTCTACGTCGCCTTCGCCCGCTGGCGCTCGGCCTGCATCGGCGCGGGCGTGTACAGCCGCTACGCCGGGGGCGTCATGGGCGACGACCACCGCGACGACCTCGCCGTCCGCCTCCAGGTCATCCGCACGCAGGCGGCCGCCGCGCTCGAGGCGCTGGACGGCTGACGCGTCACGCGATCCACGGCGGCAGCACGGGCTCGCCGTCGACGGGGGTCGCGCGGGCCCCGGCCGGAGCGGCGACGACCGCGCGGAACGCGTCGACGGCGTGCACCCGCCGCACGGAGTCGGCCGGCAGGACGAGCACGTCGCCGGGGCCGAGGTCGTGGTGCTCGTCGTCGACGTCGGCGCGGGCGCGGCCGTCGAGGACGGTCCAGACCTGCTCGACATCGAAGGTGTGCGGCGGGCCGGCGGCGCCGGGCGTCATCTCGACGGTCCACACGGCGAGCTGGGCGCTGCCGCCCTGGGTGGGGGAGGCGTGGGTGGTCATCGTGGCGTTCGGGGTGGTGGTGCGGCGGGCGTCGGTGTGGCGGACGACGGGCACGGGCGGTCTCCCTATGATGGACAACGTGGTTGACGAAATGGTGAACCGGGTTGTCCATCGTGTCAAGTGAGCCGGGAGCGCTGCCGCTGCTGCTGCTGCAGGGGTTCCGGGTGCTGATCGACGGGCTGCACGCGGAGCTGGCCCGGCAGGGGCACCCCGACGTGCGGCCGGTGCACGGGTTCGTGCTGCAGGCCGTCGGTGACGGGTGCTCGACCGTGGAGGTCGGGCGGCGGCTCGGCGTCACGAAGCAGGCGGCGGCCAAGCACGTCGAGACGCTGGAGGCGCTGGGCTACGTCCGGCGCGAGGCCGATCCCCGCGACGCCCGCGCCCGCACGGTCCGGCGGACGGAGCGGGGGGAGGACTGCCTGGCGCGGTCCGCCCGGATCCTCGACGACCTGCGGGCGGGGTGGGCGGACGCGCTGGGTCCCGGCCGGGTCGACGACCTGGAGCGCGACCTGCGGGTGGTGACCGCGGACGCCCCGCTGCGGGTGGACGTGCCGGGGTGGTTGGGGCTCTGAGCGCCGGGTCCGCCGATCCGACCCGCCGAGTTGGCCGATCTCGACCGGCGAGTTTGCCCGGTCGGCACGGCGAGTTTGCCGCCTAACCCGGCGAGTCCGCCGATCGGCGCGGCGAGTTGGTCGCGACGGCACGACGACGGGGCCGGCCGTGCCCGTGCGCGATCGCACGACTCGCCGGGTGCCAGCCGCGAACTCGCTGCGCGCGACCGGCGAACTCGCTGGGCGCCAGCGGCAAACTCGCCGAGCGCCAGCGGCAAACTCGCTGGGCTCCGGCGGCAAACTCGCCGAGCGCCGGCGGCAAACTCGCCGGGTCAGGCGGCAGACTCGCGCGCAACGAGAGCCCGACTCGCGCGCAACGAGAGCCCGACTCGCGCGCAGTCAGGCCCCGACTCGCTCGCAACCAAGGCCCGACTCGCGGGGGGAGTGTGCGTCAGGCGGTGAGGGTGATCGCCAGGCCTGCGGGCCCGGCGCCCCGGCGCTGGCTGATGGCCGTCAGCACCCGCCCCAGCAGGCCGTACTTCCGCCGCACCGCGTCCCGCACGGTCCGCACCCCGGCCGCGTCGAGGATGCGGGCCGTCGCGGGGACCGCGGGGCCCGAGGGGGTGCCCCGGCGGTCGCACACCGCCAGCGTCACGTCCCCGGACCGCCGGATGCGCTTGACCTTGCCGCTCCCCGACGGCGTCCACACCCCCAGCTCGCCGCCGGGCAGCGGTACGACCCAGACCGCGGTCGGGACGCCGGTGCCGTCGCGGCGGAACGTCGTGAGCTGGACGAACTGCGCGTCGGCGAGCGCCGCCGGGGAGGTCATGCGTCGACGGTAGCGGGGGTCAGGCGCACCGGCATCGCGTCGTAGCCGCGCAGCACGCGGGTGGGTCGGCGGTGCGGCGGGGCGGTCGGGGTGAGCCCGGGGAAGCGGTCGAACAGCGCCCGCAGCCCCACCTCGCCCTCCATCCGCGCGAGGCCGGCACCCAGGCAGTAGTGGATGCCGCTGGAGAAGGCGATGTGGTCGCCTGCGTTGGCGCGGCCGACGTCGAAGCGCTCGGGGTCACCGAAGACGGCCGGGTCGCGGTTGGCCCCGCCGAGCATGATCACCACGACCTGCCCGGTGCGCAGCGGCGCCCCGGCCACGGTGGTGTCGCGCAGGGCGATGCGGCCGGTGCGCTGCACGGGGGAGTCCAGGCGCAGCACCTCGTCGACGGCCCGGGGCCACAGTGACGGGTCCTCCTGCAGCCGGGCGAGCTGGTCGGGGTGCTCGGTCAGCAGCGCGGTGCCGTTGCCGATCAGGTTGACGGTGGTCTCGAAGCCCGCGGCGAGCAGCAGCATCGCGATCGAGGTCAGCTCGTCGTCGGTGAGCCGGCCCTCCGCGCTGTGCGCGTGCACGAGCGCGGAGAGAATGTTGTCGCCGGGGTTGCGGCGGATGTGCTCGAAGTGGCCGTGCATCCACTCCGAGAGCGCGGTGAGGTCGCTCTCCGAGCGCCGGAACTCCGACCACGACAGCCCGGCGTCGAGCGAGAGCGCCCCGCCCGCACCCCACTCCAGGAACTGCCGGCGCATCTCGACCGGCGCCCCGAGCATCTCGGCGATGACGGTGGCGGGCAGCAGGGCGGCGTAGTCGTCGATCAGGTCGGCGTGCGGGCCGTGCATGTCGTCGAGCAGGCCCGCAGCGATCTCCTCGGTGCGGCTGCGCAGCGCGGCGACGGCCTTCGCGCTGAACGCGCGCGTGACGAGCTTGCGGTAGCGGGTGTGGTCGGGCGCGTCGACCGACAGCATCGACGGCGGCGTGACCGGCCCCAGCGGCCCCCGGCCCCCGGCGCGCACCAGCGCCCGCAGCGCGGCCGGCGCGCGCCCGCTCGGCCCGCCGACGACCCCGCAGTCGGGGCTGCGCAGGATCGCGGTGGCGACGTCGTGGCGCGCGGTGTTGAGCACGATGCCGTTGTCGACGAGCGCGCCGCGGGTGCGCAGCTCGTCGTAGTGGCCGAAGGGGTCGGCGATCACGGCCGGGTCGACCATCAGCCGCGCGGTCGGGTCACCGGCCTTCACGCGCTGCTCGACGGCACGGCGGATCATGCCGTGACGCAGCCCCCAGCGGATCGCCTGACGGACCACCATGCCGACCTCCCGTGAAACCTACCGACGGTAACCTGCTGCCGAACCTACCGTCGGTAACCCCGGTTCGGCCAGCTCCCGTGGTAGGAGTGCACCGGTGAAGCTGTGGGCGGTCAGCGATCTGCACGTGCGCCACCGGGACAACCGGGCGATCGCCGAGGAGATCCGGCCGGAGTCCGCCGACGACTGGCTGGTCGTGGCCGGCGACGTCGCCGAGCAGGTCGACGACGTCGTGCGCACCCTCGCGGTGCTGCGCCGCCGCTTCGCGCGCGTGATCTGGGTGCCGGGCAACCACGAGCTCTGGACGCGGACGAAGGACCCGGTGCCGCTGCGCGGGGTCGCGCGCTACGAGCGGCTGGTCGCGGAGTGCCGCGCGCTCGGCGTCGACACGCCGGAGGACCCGTTCCCGGTGTGGACGGGGCCGGACGGGCCGGTCGTCGTCGCCCCGCTGTTCCTGCTCTTCGACTACTCGTTCCTGCCCGAGGGTGCGACGACGTCGGCGGAGGGGCTGGAGATCGCCTACGCGGCCGGGGTGGTCTGCACCGACGAGCACCTGCTGCACCCCGACCCGTACCCGAGCCGGGAGGCGTGGTGCGCGGCGCGGGTGGAGGAGTCGCGGCGCCGGCTCGACGCGCTCGACCCGGCCCTGCCGACGGTGCTGGTCAACCACTGGCCGCTGACCCGCCTGCCGACCCGCGTGCTGCGCTACCCCGAGTTCGCGCTGTGGTGCGGCACCACCGCCACCGCCGACTGGCACGTCCGCTACCGCGCGCAGGCCGTCGTATACGGGCACCTGCACATCCCGCGCGTCACGGTCGAGGACGGTGTCCCGTTCCGGGAGGTGTCCCTGGGCTACCCCCGGGAGTGGCGGGCCCGGGCCGAGCGCCGAGGGCACGGGGACCCGGTGCCGCGCCAGGTCCTGCCGGCACCCGCGACCCTCCCGGATCCCGGAACCACCACCACGTCGCCAGCCAGGCGACCGGCCCGGTGACGACGAGGATCGCGATGGCCAGCCAGCCGGTGTCGGAGACGAAGCCGGTGGCGACCCAGCCCGCGATCCACAGCACCATCAGCGCCGAGCGGCGCCGGATGAGCCGGCGGTGGACGACGACGAGCGGCTCCCGCATGTCGGTGACGACCACCGCCCGGCTCCGGCGCACCCGCCCAGTATCGGGGCGGGCCGGTCCTCAGGCGCGGCGCTTCCCGTAGCGCCGGTTGAACTTCTCGACCTGCCCCGCCGCGTCGAGCACGCGCGCGCCGCCCGTCCAGAACGGGTGGGAGTACGCGGTGACGTCGATCGTGACGAGCGGGTAGGTGTTCCCGTCGGTCCAGACCGTCGTCTCGCGGGAGGTCGCGGTCGAGCGGGTGAGGAAGCGGTCGCCGGTCGACTGGTCCTGGTAGACGACGGGACCGTAGGTGGGGTGGATGTTCGGTCGCACGGCGAACCTCTTCTCGCTAGTTGACAACGATTGTCGCTTGCATCAACGTAGCCCCATGGCCACTTGTTCCGGGTACACGGCCCTGTCCTGCGTCGCCGGCCGCTGCGGCACCGGCGACACCGCGACCGTCGGCGACGCCGTCGCCGCGGAGCTGCGCGCGGTGGTCCGCGGCAGCGAGCAGGGGGTGCTGGTGAGCACCGGGTGCCTGCTCGGCGGGGCGGTGTGCGCGGAGCGGCCGGTGGCGCCCGTGGTCGTCGTCCAGCCCTGCGACGACGAGCGCCGCCCGACCTCGCACGCCCTCGTCGTCGGCCCGCTGCGCACCACCGCCGACGTCGCCGCGCTCGGGGCCTGGCTGCGCGCCGGCGACCTCGACCCGGGCCTGCTGCCCGCGCACCTGCTGTCGGGCCGGCTCCTCGCCGCGGCCCGGCGCGCCGCTGCCCGCAGGGGCGTGTCGGGCTAGCCTCGGCCGCGTGACCGTCGCGACTCCGGCCTCCGACGAGGTCTGCACGCTGGGTGAGGGCCCCGTCTGGGACGGGCCGCGCGAGCGGCTGCTCTGGGTGGACATCGTCGAGGGCGCGGTGCTGGAGGGCCGGATCGACGGCAACGCCGTGCACGTCACGGGCCGGCACGCGTTCGACTCGACGGTCGGCGCGGTCGCCGTCCGCGCCGACGGCGGGCTGCTCGTCGCGGAGCGCCAGGTGCTCACCTCCGTCGATCCCGACGGGCGGCGCACCGAGGTCGCGCGCGTCCTGCCCGCCGCGCGGCGCAGCCGGCTCAACGACGGCGCCGTCGACCCCGGCGGCCGGTTCCTCGTCGGCAGCCTCGCCCAGGACGACCGCACCGGCGAGGAGGTCCTCGTCCGCCTCGACGGCGACGCGGTCGTCCCGCTCGACACCGACCTCGACCTGTCCAACGGCCTGGCCTGGAGCCCCGCGGGCGACCGGCTCTACAGCATCGACACGATCCCGGGGACGATCTGGGAGCGCGAGTACGACCCGGCGACGGGCGCGGTGGGGGAGCGGCGCGTGCTGTGCACCGTCGAGGGCTCGCCCGACGGGATGTGCGTCGACGCCGACGGCCGGCTGTGGATCGCGCTCTACGAGGGCGGGCGGGTCGAGTGCCGCACCCCGGACGGGGAGGTCACCGGTCACGTCGAGCTCGACGCCCCGCACCCGACGTGCGTCGCCTTCGCCGGGCCCGACCTCGACCTGCTGGTGATCACGACCGCCCGCCAGGGCATGTCCGACGCCGAGCTCGCCGCCCACCCGGACTCTGGGCGCCTGCACGTCGCCCGGCCGGGGGCGCGCGGGCTGCCCACCTCGTACTGGGAACCGGCCGGGCGTGGTGGGATGGGGTCGTGACCGGAGCGCGTTCCCTCGACCGCGCCCGCCACGACCCGTTGTGGTCCCAGCTCCTGGCCGACCTGCGGCGCCGCCTGGAGGCCGGCGAGTTCGCCGACGCGTTCCCCGGCGAGCTCGCGCTCGTCGGCGAGTACGGCGTCAGCCGGCACACCGTGCGCGAGGCGCTGCGCCGCCTGCGCGACGAGGGCACGGTCGTCGCCGGGCGCGGGCGCTCGCCCCGGCTGGCCGCGCCGACCGAGATCCGCCAGCCGCTCGGCGCGCTCTACAGCCTGTTCTCCTCGGTCGAGGCGGCCGGGCTGAGCCAGCGCAGCGTCGTGCGGACCCTCGAGGTGCGCGCCGACGGGGTGATCGCGGCGCGGCTGGGGCTGGAGGAGTCGACGCCGCTGGTGTTCCTGGAGCGGCTGCGGATGGCCGGCACCGCGCCGCTCGCCGTCGACCGCGTCTGGCTGCCGCACGCGATCGCCGCGCCCCTGCTCGACGTCGACTTCACCCACACCGCGCTCTACACCGAGCTCGCGCAGACCTGCGGCGTCACGCTCACCGCCGGGCGCGAGGACATCCGCGCGGTCGTGCCCAGCGAGGCCGAGCGCGACCTGCTCGCCGTCGGCCCGGACGTCGCCGCGTTCGCGATCGAGCGGCTCGGGCTCGTCGGCCCCGACGCCGTGGAGTGGCGGCACACGCTGGTGCGGGGCGACCGCTTCACCGTCACCGCCGACTTCTCCACCCGCGGCGGCTACCGGCTGGGCCTCGCCCGCTGAGCGTGCCCGCCCCCGTGACCGTGCTCTCCCCGTCCGGCCTGCGCCGGGTGCTCGTCGTGCTGTGCGCCACCGAGATCGTGAGCTGGGGGATCCTCTACTACGCCTTCCCGGTGCTGGCGTCGTCGATCACGGCCGACACCGGCTGGTCGCTCCCGACGGTCACCGCGGCGTTCTCGACGGGCCTGGTCGTGTCGGCGCTCGCCGGGATCCCGGCCGGGCGGGTGCTCGACCGGCACGGCCCCCGCGTCGTGATGACGACGGGCTCGCTGCTCGGCGTGCCCGCGCTGGTCGGGATCGCGACCGCGCCGACGCTGCCGTGGTTCTTCGCGTCCTGGGCACTGGCCGGGCTGGCGATGGCCGGCACGCTCTACCCGCCCGCGTTCGCGGCGCTGACCCGCTGGTGGGGGCCGCGCCGGGTCACCGCGCTGACGGCCGTCACGCTGCTGGCGGGGTTCGCCAGCGCGGTCTTCGCACCGCTCACGGCCGCGCTCGTCGAGGCGTCGGACTGGCGGCGGACCTACCTCGTCCTGGCCGTCGTGCTCGCCGTGACGACCGTCCCGGCGCACCTGTTCGGGCTGCGTGGGCCCTGGCCCCGCCCCGACCCCGAGGAGGAGTCGGCGGGCGCGGACCCGGGCGCGATCGCCCGCAGCCGCCCGTTCGTGCTCGCGGTCCTCGCCGTCGGGCTGGGGTCGTTCACGGCGTTCGCGGTGATCGTCAACCAGGTGCCGCTGCTGGTCGAGCGGGGGCTGACCACCGGTGAGGCCGCGTGGGCGCTGGGGCTGGGCGGGCTCGGGCAGACCGCGGGACGCCTGGGCTACGGGTGGCTCGTCCGCTCGTTCTCGGTGCGCGGGCGCGGGGTCGTCATCCTGCTGGCGGTGGCGGCGACGACCGCGCTCATGGCGGTCGTGCCCGGGCCGACGGCGCTGCTCGTGGCCGTCGCGGTGCTGGCCGGCACGGCCCGCGGCGTGCTCACGCTGTTCCAGGCGACGGCCGTCAGCGACCGCTGGGGCGCCACGCACTACGGGCGCCTGGGCGGGATCCTCTCGGCCCCGGTGGTGCTCGCGACGGCGCTGGCGCCGTGGGCCGGGGCCGCGCTGGCCGACGTGCTCGGCGGCTACCCGGCGGTGTTCGTCGTCCTGGCGGCGGTGGCGCTGGTGGCCGCGGGGTGCGCGCTGGGCAGCGTGCCGCGCCGGTAGCGTTGGCCGTCGTGTCCCGCGACCTGTACGACGTGATCGCCCGCCGCCGCGACGTCCGCACCGAGTTCGTCGACGCCCCGCTGGAGGAGGACGTGCTGTGGCGGGTCCTCGACGCCGCGCACCGCGCCCCGAGCGTCGGCCTGACGCAGCCCTGGGACTTCGTGGTCGTGCGCGACCGCGCCGTGCGCGCCCGGTTCGCCGCGCACGTCGAGGAGCAGCGGCGGGAGTTCGCCGCCGGCCTGGACGACGAGCGCGCCGCCACCTTCGGGCCGATCACCGTGCAGGGGATCCTCGGCGCGGCCGCCGGGATCGTCGTCACCTGCGACCCCGACCGCGGCGGCCCGCACGTGCTGGGCGCCGCGACCGTGCCCGACACCGTCCTGTTCTCGACGTGCCTGGCCGTGCAGAACCTGTGGCTCGCGGCGACGGCCGAGGGGCTGGGCGTCGGCTGGGTGTCGTTCTACCGGGAGCCGTTCCTGCGCGAGCTGGTCGGCGCGCCCGAGGGCGTGCGGCCCGTGGCGTGGCTGTGCGTCGGCCCGGTCAGCCACCTCGAGGAGGTGCCGGACCTGGAGCGCCACCGCTGGCGCGCCCGGAGGCCGCTCGCCGAGGCGGTGCACCGGGAGCGGTTCGGGTCGCCGTCGGCGTGAGGGTGGCGCCGTCGGCGTGAGATGGGGGGTCAGCGTGAGGCGGCGCGGTCCGGCGCGGGCGGGCGCGGCCAGAGCCCGGACTGCCGCTGCTCGATGTCCTCGTTGAGGCGGCGGAGCAGGCGGTTGAGCTCGTCGACGTCGTGGTCGGACCAGTCGGCCAGGACCGTGCCGATCCCGCTGCGGTAGGCCGCACGGTCGGCGGCGAGGCGGCGCAGGCCGGCGGCGGTGGGGCGCAGCAGGTGCGCCGGGCCGCCGTCGGGGTCGGGCGTGCGCTCCACCAGCCCGGCGCGGCGCATTGCCCCGACCTGCCGGGTGACGGTGGAGATCTCCAGGTTGAGCGCGTCGGCGATGCCGCGGGCGGTGAGCGGGCCGCCGGCCTCGAGGCGGCTGAGGACGACGTAGGCCGAGCGGTCGAGCGCGCCGGGGATCCGGGCGGGGGAGAGGTGGTGGCGGCCGACGAGCATGAACTCGCGCGCGAGCGCGTCGATTGGGTCCTCCGTCACGTGCACCTCCCGGCCGCGGCGTGTGTACGGTACACAAGGTTAGCCGTGCTACCGAATCCCAGGGGGACCTCCGTGATCCGACGTCCGGCCGCCGCACGTCGGGTCGCCGCCTCGCCCCGGCTGGTCGTCGCCGCCCTGTGCTCGGGCGGGCTGATCGCGTCGTTCATGCAGACGCTGGTGATCCCGCTGGTCCCGGCCCTGCCGCGGCTGCTCGACGCCTCGCCGGCCGACGCGTCGTGGGTCGTCACGATCACCCTGCTCGTCGCGGCCGTGATGATGCCGGTGACCGGGCGCCTCGGTGACCTCTACGGCAAGCGCCTGGTGATGCTGGGCTGCTTCGCGACGCTCGTCGTCGGCTCGGTGGTGGTGGCCGCGGGCAGCGCGCTCGTGCCCGCGATCATCGGGCGCGGGCTGCAGGGCGCCGCGATGGGCATCATCCCGCTGGGGATCACGATGATGCGCGACGTCCTGCCGCCCGAGCGGGTCGGCTCGGCGATGGCGCTGATGAGCGCGACGCTCGGCGTCGGCGGGGCGATCGGGCTGCCGGTGTCGGCGATCGTCGCGGAGAACGCGAGCTGGCAGGTGCTGTTCTGGCTCTCCGCGGTGCTCGGCGCGCTGTGCGGGCTGCTGGTGGCGCTCGTCGTGCCGGAGTCCGACGTGCGGGCGCAGGGGAGGTTCGACGTGCTCGGCGCGCTCGGGCTGGCGGTCGGGCTGGTCGGCCTGCTGCTCGGTGTCGTCCAGGGCGGGACGTGGGGCTGGGGGAGCCCGCTGACGATCGGCGCGTTCACGACGTCGGTGGTCGTGCTCGTGCTGTGGGGCGTCCTGCAGCTGCGCGTGCGCGACCCGCTCGTCGACCTGCGGGTGTCGGCGCGGCGCCCGGTGCTGTTCACCAACCTGGCGTCGGTCGTGGCCGGGTTCGCGATGTTCGGGACCTCGCTGGTGTTCCCGCAGCTGCTGCAGGCGCCGCCGGAGACCGGCTACGGGCTGGGCCTGTCGATGCTGCAGGCCGGCCTGGTGATGGCGCCGGGCGGGCTGATGATGATGGTGATGTCGCCGCTGTCGGCCCGGTTGACGGCCGCGCGCGGCCCGCGCACCACGCTCATGGCCGGGCTCGCCGTGATCGCCGCCGGCTACCTGGCGACGACGTTCCTCACCGGCTCGGTGCCCGCGGTCCTGCTCGCCACGGTGATCATCAGCAGCGGCGTCGGCATCTCCTACGCCGCGATGCCCGCGCTGATCATGGGGGCCGTGCCGCGCGAGCTGTCGGCGGCGGGCAACGGCCTCAACTCGCTGATGCGCTCGGTCGGCACCTCGGTGTCCGCGGCCGTCACCGGGGTGGTGCTGGCCGGGTTCACGATCAGCGTCGGGGGTTCGGTGTTCCCGTCGGCCGCCGGGATCCAGGTGGCGTTGCTGATCTCCGCCGGGGCCTCGCTCGCCGGTCTCGCCGTCACGTTCCTGATCCCGGCGCGGGTGGTGGAGCGGGAGCCCGTCACCGTCGGGTAGGTGTCAGGGGGCGTCCAGCACGACGATGAGCGTGCGCGGGCCGTGCACGCCCTCGACGCGGTGCAGCTCGATGTCGCTGGTGGCCGACGGGCCGCTGACGAACGTCGTCGGGCGGACGGGGTCGAGCCGGGCGAGCAGCTCGGGGACCGTCTCGACGACCTGGTCGGCCCGCACCACGCACACGTGCACGTCGGGGACCAGCGTGAGCGCGCGCCGGCCCTGGTCGGGGCCCGCGTCGAGCGCGATCGTGCCGGTGACGGCGCAGGCCGCCGCCGCCCCCGTGACGACGGCGGCGAACCCGTCGAGCTCGGCGGGCGAGAACCCGGTGTCGGCGACGCCGCCGGGCACCCAGCCGTCGGGGAGGCCGGCGGGCACGAGCGCGGGACCGTCGACCCCGGCCAGCGCCACGGCGATCGCGGCGGGCACGTCCCCGGCCGCGTCGACGACGGTGGCGCGGTAGTCGACGAGCCGGTCGCGCAGCAGCTCCAGCACCGCGGCCGAGCCCGGTGCGTGCGTGCCGGTGCGGGCGTACTCGCGCGGGACGGGCCGGGCGAGCGGGTGCCCGGCGGCGCTGTTGGCGGCGCGGATCCGGCCGAGCACCTCGTCGCGGGCGCTCACCGGCTCGCCCGCACACAGGCTGCGGGGGTCGCACACAGGTCCGGCCCTGTGTGCGGGCCCCGGGAGGTGTGTGCGAGCCGGGTCACGACTGACCCCGCTCGCGGGCCCGCCCCTGACCCCGCTCGCGGGCCCACCACTGCCGGAAGGACTCGGCGGGCGGGCGGGGGAGGTCGCGGCTGCCCGTCCAGGCGTCCAGCGGCGGGGGCAGGGAGCCGATGCGGCCGGTGGAGCGGCCGAGCAGGCGGCCCAGGCGCGAGGCGGTCTCGGCGGCGGCGAACCGGCGGTGGTCGGCCATCACCCAGGACGCCGCGGCCATCGCGGCGGCCTCGGGGGAGGGGACGCCGCCCCGGTTGGCGTCGACGTGCTGGGCGCGCAGCCGCACCAGGAGCGACGGGATGTCGATCCGCACGGGGCAGGCGTCGAAGCAGGCGCCGCACAGCGACGAGGCGTAGGGGAGCGACGCGTTGTCCTCGACGCCCGTCAGCTGCGGCGAGAGCACCGCGCCGATCGGGCCCGGGTAGACCGAGCCGTACGCGTGCCCGCCCGCGCGCTCGTAGACCGGGCAGACGTTGAGGCACGCCGAGCACTTGATGCAGTGCAGCGCCGCGCGCCCGACCTCGTCGGCCAGGGTGGCGGTGCGGCCGTTGTCGAGCAGCACCAGGTGGAAGGCCTGCGGCCCGTCGCCGGGGGTGACGCCCGTCCAGGCCGAGGTGTAGGGGTTCATCCGCTCGCCCGTCGAGGAGCGGGGGAGCAGCTGCAGGAACACCTCGAGGTCCTGCCACGTCGGCACGACCTTCTCGATCCCCATGACGGTGATCAGCGTCTCGGGCAGCGTCAGGCACATCCGGCCGTTGCCCTCGGACTCGACGACGAGCAGCGTCCCCGACTCCGCGACGCCGAAGTTGGCCCCCGAGATCGCGACCTTCGCCCGCAGGAACCGCTCGCGCAGGTACAGGCGGGCGGCCTCGGCGAGGCGGCGCGGCTCGGCCGTCAGCTCCGGGTCGACGCCGGGCATCTCGCGCAGGAAGATCTCGCGGATCTCGGCGCGGTTGCGGTGGATGGCGGGCACCAGGATGTGGCTGCCGAGGTCGCCGCCCAGCTGGACGATCAGCTCGGCGAGGTCGGTCTCCTGCGCGGTGATGCCGGCCTCGGCGAGCGCGTCGTTGAGGCCGATCTCCTGCGTGGCCATCGACTTGACCTTGACGACCTCGGTCTCGCCCGTCTCCCGCACCAGCCGGGTGACGATCGCGTTGGCCTCGTGCGCGTCGCGCGCCCAGTGCACGACGCCGCCGCGCGCCGTGACCCTCTCCTCCAGCTCCACGAGGTGCTGGTCGAGGCGCGCCATCGTCGACGACTTGAGGGCCTCACCGGCGAGGCGCAGCTCCTCCCAGTCGTCGCACTCGGCGACGACGGCCGCGCGCTTGCCGCGGATCGTGGTGGTGGCGTGGCCGAGGTTGCGCCGCAGCTGTGAGTCGGCCAGGGCGCCGCGGGCGGCGTCGGGGAAGGACTGCTCCCCGCGCAGGTGGCCCACGCCGCGGGGGGCGGTGACGTCGCTGCGGGCGGCGGGCAGGCCGAGGAAGGTGCTCACGGTCGTCGCTCCTGGTCGGGTTGAGGCGCGGTGGCCGCGGGCACGGTCGTGAGTGGCGATCGTGGTCCTGGCCACGATCGCCGCTCACGGGCGGCGGAGCCGCTCACGCCGTCGCCGCCAGGATCTCGGCGAGGTGCAGGGTCCGGGTGCCGGTGCGCAGCCGCGAGAGGCCGCCGCCGATGTGCATCAGGCAGGAGCTGTCGCCCGCCGTGGCCACCTCCGCGCCGGAGGCCACGACGTTGCGCATCTTGTCGGCCAGCATCGCCGTGGAGGTGTCGGCGTTCTTCAGCGCGAACGTGCCGCCGAAGCCGCAGCACTGGTCGGCGTCGGGCAGCTCCAGCAGCGTCATCCCGCGGACCTGGCGCAGCAGCCGCAGCGGCTTGTCGTCGACGCGCAGCATCCGCAGCGAGTGGCAGGTGGGGTGGTAGGTGACGCGGTGCGGGAAGTAGGCGCCGACGTCCTCGACGCCCAGCACGTCGACGAGCAGCTCGGACAGCTCGTACGTGCGGGCGGCGACGGCCGTCGCGCGGCCGGCGAGCGCCTCGTCGCCCGCGCCGCGCGCCACCATCGCGTGCTGGTGGCGCACCGACCCGACGCAGGACCCCGACGGCGCGACGACGACGTCGTAGGGCTCGAACGCCTCCACGTGGTGGCGCACCAGCGGCACCGCCTCGCGCTGGTACCCCGTGTTGACGTGCATCTGGCCGCAGCAGGTCTGCGTCGGCGGGAACACGGCCTCGTGCCCGAGGCGCTCCAGCAGCGTGACGGTGGCGCGTCCGACGTCGGGGAACACGGCGTCGGCGAGGCACGTGACGAACAGGGCGATGCGCACGGCGCTATCCTCCCGTGGAGCGCCCGTGAGCGCCCGCCCGAGCGGTGTCCCGGGATCGGGACACCCCGGCGCCCGGGCCGCCCGGGCGGCCCCGCGATCGTCCGATTACGCGACAGTGCCCCCGTGCGGGCGCCCCTACGGTCGGAACGCAGCGTATTCGACCCACGGAGGTTCGCATGAAGGCACTCGTCTACCACGGTCCGGGCAACAAGGCCTGGGAGGACGTCCCGGACGCCGTTGTCCAGGACCCGACCGACGTGGTGGTCCGGGTGGACACCACGACGATCTGCGGCACCGACCTGCACATCCTGCAGGGCGACGTCGCGGCCGTCACCGACGGGCGCATCCTCGGCCACGAGGCCGTCGGCACCGTCACCGCGATCGGCGACGCGGTCAAGGGCTTCTCCGTCGGCGACCGCGTCCTCGTACCCGCGATCACCAAGTGCGGGCGCTGCGAGTACTGCCAGCGCGGCATCCCGTCGCACTGCCAGACCGTCGGCGGCATCGGCTGGATCTTCGGCCACCTCATCGACGGCACGCAGGCCGAGCTCGTCCGCGTGCCCTACGCCGACACCTCGCTCTACCTGGTGCCCGACTCGGTCACCAACGAGCAGGCGATCTTCCTCGCCGACTCGCTGCCCACCGGCTACGAGGTCGGCGTGCTCGCGGGCGGCGTCCGGCCCGGTGACACCGTCGCCGTCGTCGGCGCGGGCGCCGTCGGCCTCTCGGCGATCCTCACGACCGGCCTGTGGGGCGCGTCGAAGGTGATCGCGGTCGACTCCAACAAGTTCCGGCTGGAGAAGGCGCTGGAGTTCGGCGCCACCGACGCGGTCGAGGTCGGGCCGGGCACCGTCGCCGACGTCATCGCGCTCACCGACGGCCTCGGCGTCGACGTCTCGATCGAGGCGGTCGGCTACCCGGAGACGCTGCTGACGGCCGCGTCGCTGGTGCGCCCGGGCGGCACGATCGCCAACATCGGCGTCCACGGCACGCCGGTGGAGCTGCCGATGCAGGACATGTGGATCCAGAACGTCACGATGACGATGGGCCTGGTCGACACCGTCTCCATCCCGACCCTGCTGAAGATGGTCGGCAGCGGCCGGATCCCGGCCGAGAAGATGGGCACGCACACGTTCACCTTCGACCAGATGGACGAGGCGTACGACGTGTTCAAGAACGCCGCGGCCAACTCGGCGCTGAAGGTCATCATCACCCCGTGACCCACCCTCGTGCGCGGCGATCGTGGCTCCGGCCACGATCGCCGCGCACGGGCGTCAGGCGATGTAGCTGATGCCGAACGCGTCGATCTTGCGGTAGAGCGAGGAGCGGGCGATGCCCAGCATCGCCGCGGCCTTGTACCGGTTGCCGCCGCACTCGTAGAGCGCCTGGATCACGGCGTCGCACTGCGCCGCCTCCAGCATCGACATCTTCCGGCTCCGGCCCTGGAAGCACAGCTGCGGCAGGTCGCGGGCCTGGATCTCCCCGACGGGCTTGCGCGCCACGACGTAGCGCAGCACGTCCTCCAGCTCGCTGATGTTGCCCGGCCACGCGTAGCCCTCCAGCACGCGCACGACCTGCAGGCTCAGCCGCAGCGAGCGCCGCCCGGACAGCCTGCGCAGCACCGCCAGCGCGATGTCGCCGATCTCGTCGGCGCGGTAGCGCAGCGCCGGCACGCGCGTGATCTCGTGGAAGTGGCGCAGCAGCAGGCCGTAGGGGCGGGTGGCGTCGACGGCGGGGGTGTCGACGCAGCCGACCACCAGCGGCGGCACCGGCAGGGCGACGAGCGGGCGCAGCACCTCGTCGAGGCGCCGCGCCGCGACCGGCGTCAGCAGGTTCATCCCGCGCAGCAGCAGCAGGTGCGGGCGGCCGTCGGCGACGCCGGTGAGGTCCGGGGCGTCGCCGCGCTCCCCGTCGACGAGCACGACCCGCCCCGACGGGTGCGCCGCCCGGAACTGCTCGACGAGCAGCGTCCGCTTGCCGACGCCGGGCTCGCCGATGAGCAGGTGGTTGCGGCCCTGCCGGACGCTCGCGACGACCTCCTGCCGCGCCCGCAGGTACGGCGAGAGCAGCTCCCGGTTGGCCCGGATCCGCGCCTGGGCGTGCTCCTGGCGGGTGACGACGAGGTCGCGCGCGTAGTCGCGGCGCGCGGTCGGGGCGACGTGCGAGCCCTGCCGGCGCACGCTCTCCGGCGGCCGCCCGGTGCCCTCGCCGGTGGGGGCACCGGTGAGGACGCAGCCGACCGACGCCCCGTCGAGGTGCACCGGGCGCACCCCGACCTCGGCGCAGTGGCCCGAGGGCAGGTCGACGTGCTTGGTGGTGAAGTCGGCCAGCACGAGGCTGGCCAGCAGCAGGTCGCTCAGGACGCGCTGGTCACCGGCGGGGAGCCGGCGGGCCGGGCCGTTGGTCACGACGTAGTCGCCGTCGGTGGCGAGCACCCACGCGCCGCCACCCGCGTGCTCGGCGGCGAAGCGGTCGAGGATCGCGCGGGTGGCGCGGTGCGGCTCGCCGGCCGCCCGCTCGGTGACGCGGTCGGCGAGCATCCGGGCCAGCGGCAGCTGCAGCGCGGTGCGGTCGGCGTGGTGGCACACGACGACCAGCGCGCCCGCCGTGCCGCCGGTGCGCGGGTCGGTGACGACGGCCGCCGCCTCGGCCAGGCAGGTGAGCTGGGAGTGGAAGTGCTCGACGCCGCTGATCGCGGTGTCGGCCTGGTCGTGCAGCGCGATCGACGCCGCCGTGGTGCCGACCGTGCGCTCGCCGTAGCCGTAGCCGGGGACGAGGAGCAGCGCGTCGAGCAGCCCGGCCAGCGCGCGGTCGGCGTCGCGCCGGGCCCGGACCACGCCGGCCGGGTCGAGCAGCACGAACGAGCAGCCGGCGTCGGGGTGGGCGGTGGTGAAGGCGTCGAGGACCTCGTCGGCGCAGGCCACCACGCGCGGGACGTCGTGGTGGTGGCCGAGGAACCGCGCGCCGATCCGGTCGGGGTCGACGTCGTGGCGCAGCGACCGCTGCCAGGAGGCCAGCACGGCCGGCCCGACGACGCCCGGGTCCGGCGGCCGCTCCGCACCGGCCAGGAACGAGCGGCGAGCCGCCTCCACCTCCACCGACCGCGACCCCATCGTTGGAGGATAGGTGCGCCGGTGCGCATCGGACGTCTCCCGATGAGACGGGGGTCACCGGTGCGGCCAGTGGCAGAGGACGTCAGCGGCAGAGGACGTCAGCGGCAGAACGCACGCCGCACGGTCGCGGACAGCGCGGCCCGGCGGCGCTCGTGCTCGGCGGCGTCGTCGTCGCGGCGCGCGGTGTGCACGATCGCGCCCTGCGCCCAGGTGCCGGCCAGCGCGACGAGCATCGCCCACAGGTCGGCCGGGTCGACGTCGTCGACGAGCACCCCCATGCCCTGGGCGGCGGTGATCCGCATGACGAGCTCGGCGTCGTGGTCGGGGACATGCCCGAACAGCGGCCCGGTCGGCGTGCGCTCCAGGCGGGCCCAGCTGAGCAGGCGCACCAGCACGGGGTCGTCGAGGTAGGCGTCGTAGAGGCGGACGGCGTAGCCGGGGAGGTCGTCGACGGTGAGCGGCACGGCGTCGACGTTGGCGCCGACGTGCGCGGTGAACACCGCGTCGAACAGGGCGTCCTTGTTGCCGAAGTAGGCGTAGAGCTGCGCCTTGTTGGCCTCCGCCGCGGCCGCGATGCGGTCGACCCGCGCCCCGGCGATGCCGTGCGCGGCGAACTCGGCGGTGGCCGCGGCCGTGATCCTGCGCCTGGTGGCCGCCGCGTCCCGCACCGCCGCACCGTACCGTCCCGTGGTAGAAACAAACCAGTTGGTTACTACGGAGGGGACGTCATGCGAGCAGTACCGGGCTACCTGGTGACCGAGCGGGGCGCGCCGCCGCGGCGCGGGGACGTGCCGCGCCGCGCGCTGCGCCCCGACGACCTCGCCGTGCGCGTCACGCACTGCGGGGTGTGCCACACCGACCTGCACTCCCGCGACGGCGACGGCCCGTTCCCGCTGGTCCCGGGGCACGAGTTCGTGGGGGAGGTGAGCGCGGTCGGGGAGGAGGTCACCGGCTTCGCGGTCGGCGACGCCGTGGCCGTGGGCAACATCG
The DNA here is from genome assembly GCF_013155125.1 of Pseudonocardia broussonetiae. Taxonomy (NCBI): domain Bacteria; kingdom Bacillati; phylum Actinomycetota; class Actinomycetes; order Pseudonocardiales; family Pseudonocardiaceae; genus Pseudonocardia; species Pseudonocardia broussonetiae. The sequence continues at coordinate 3,886,136 of NZ_CP053564.1, forward strand.
TCGACTCCTGCGGCACCTGCGCGATGTGCCGCGCGGGCCAGGAGAACTTCTGCCGGGAGTTCCCGACGCTCACCTACGGCGGCACCGACCGCCGCGACGGCTCGCCGACCTACGGGGGGTACGCCGCGGAGTACGTGGTGCGCGAGCGGTTCGCCTACCACCGCCCCGCGCACCTCGACCCGGCCGGCGTGGCCCCGCTGCTGTGCGCCGGGGCCACGGTCTGGGAGCCGCTGCGGCGCTGGTCGGCCGGGCCCGGCACGACGGTCGGTGTGGTCGGGCTGGGCGGGCTCGGGCACCTCGCCGTGCGCCTCGCCCGCGCGCTGGGCGCCGAGGTCACGGTGTTCACGACGTCCGCGGGCAAGGCCGACGACGCCCGCCGCCTCGGCGCGCACCACGTCGTCGACTCCACCGACGCTCCGGCGATGGCCGCGCAGGCCGACCGCATCGACCTGGTGCTGGACTGCGCGCCGGTGTCCCACGACCTGGCGCCCTACCTGCGCACGGTCGCCCTCGACGGCACGCTCTGCGCGCTCGGGCACCTCGGCCCGGTCACCGTCGAGACGATGGACCTGCTGCTCGCCCGCCGCAGCCTCGCCTCGGCCGGCAGTGCCGGACGCCCGGGCACCCAGGAGATGCTCGACTTCTGCGGCCGGCACGGGATCGTCGCCGACGTCGAGGTGCTGCCGTCGGAGGAGGTGGCCACGGCGTTCGACCGGCTCGCGCGCAACGACGTGCGCTACCGGTTCGTGCTGGACCTGTCCGACCTGGGCTGAGCGGGCTCCGGGGTCACCGCCGGGCACGCCGTGGTCGTAGCGACGAACTCTGCGGGCAGGGGGTCCGGCGGGTCCGCCCAGCGCTCCGGGCCGTCGCTCGATAACCTCTTCCCGTGCACGACCCGGACACCCACTCCCTCCGGCAGGACGATCCCGCTCCGCTGCGGCTGGACGTCGACGACCGGCCCGACGCCCTGGTGCTCGTGGTGGGGGGCGAGATCGACAACACGACCGTCGACTCCCTGCGCGAGGCGATGGACCGCGCGGTCGCCGACCTCGGCGACCGGCACCTGGTCCTGGACCTCGCCCACGTCGAGTTCTTCGGCTCCGCCGGCATCGCGGTGCTCGTGGAGGCGCTGTCGGGGGTGTGGGCGACGGCCGGGGCGCAGCAGCCGTTCCGCATCGTCGTCGACGACACCCGGCCGGTGCTCCGCCCGATCCAGGTGAGCGGGCTCGAGTCCCACCTGCGGCTGTACTCCGACCTGGCCGACGCGCTGTCCGGGACCTGACCGCGCCGTCCGGGACTAGACCGCGCCGTCCGGGACCTGACCGGGCTCAGACGTCGTCGACCAGGTCGGCGATCGAGGAGACCACCCGGTGCGGGCGGTAGGGGAAGCGGTCGATCTCGTCGGCCTGCACGATCCCGGTCAGCACCAGCACCGTGCGCATCCCGGCCTCCAGGCCGGCGACGATGTCGGTGTCCATGCGGTCGCCGACCATCACGGTGGTCTCGGAGTGCGCCTGCAGGCGGTTGAGCGCGGCCCGCATCATCAGCGGGTTCGGCTTGCCGACGTAGTACGGCTCGACGCCCGTGGCCCGGGACATCAGGGCGGCGACCGAGCCGGTGGCCGGCAGCACGCCGTCGCCGGAGGGGCCGGTGGCGTCGGGGTTGGTGGCGACGAACCGCGCGCCGCCGAGGATGAGCCGGATCGCGGTGGTGATCGCCTCGAAGCTGTAGGTGCGGGTCTCGCCGAGGACGACGTAGTCGGGGGCGTTGTCGGTGAGGACGTAGCCGATCTCGTGCAGGGCCGTGGTGAGCCCGGCCTCGCCGACGACGTAGGCGCTGCCGCCGGGGCGCTGGTCGTCGAGGAAGGCGGCGGTGGCGAGCGCCGAGGTCCAGATCGACTCCACCGGCAGGTCGATGCCGCTGCTGCGCAGCCGGAACTGGAGGTCGCGCGGGGTGAAGATCGAGTTGTTGGTGAGGACCAGGAACGGCCGACCGGTCTCGCGGAGGCGGCCGATGAACGCGTCGGCGCCGGGGATGAGGCGTCCCTCGTGGACGAGGACACCGTCCATATCGGTCATCCAGCACTCAACCGGCTTGGGTTCGGGCACGGCGCCGAGCCTAGGCCCGCGTCCGGTCGCCCGCTGGCGCCGAACGGTCTTGTCGGCACGGGCCGGTGCCCCGAAACTTCCTGCGGCGCGCCTGTAACCGATCAGGCGCCACCGACGTCCTTCCTGTTGAACGCCCACCCACCCCCTGGTTCCCTGGAGGATCCGATGTCCGGCGAGTTCTACGCACCCGAGACCCCCGACCTGCCCGAGCACCCCGAGACGGACGCCCCGGAGCCCACCGACCAGGACGACTTCACGGAGACGGGCTCGTCCTACGAGTACGTCGACACCGACGGTGACGGCTACGCCGAGACCACCGTCATCGACTCCAACGCCGACGGCGAGGTCGACGCCGTCCTCACCGACGTCGACGGCGACTTCTACGACGACATCGCCCAGTTCGACAACACCCCCGGCGACGGGGAGTTCACCCCCGACGTCATCGCGGTGGCCACCGGCGGCGACGGCCTGGCCGACGTCGTCATCGACGACACGAACCTCGACGGCATCTACGACACCGTCACCCCGGGCCACGACGAGCCCCTGCCCTACGCCAACCCCTACGAGACCTCCGCGGGCGTGGCGCCGACCGAGACGCCGGTCGACGAGCCGTTCGAGCAGCGCTCCTGAACCCGCACGCACGGCACGACGACGGCCCCTGACCCCCCGCGGTCAGGGGCCGTTCCGCGTTCCGGGCAGGTCCCGGGCGGGGTTCCGGGCGCGACGGACCGCGGCGGCCCCGCTCCGTCCGGGCACGGGGCCGGGCTCCGTCGCAAGAGGACGCACGTCACACGCCGCGCCATCGCGATCAGGTTAGCCTCCCCTTGCTCGTTCTCGGTGCAGAGACGCCTTCGCGCTCCCCGGATCGAGCAACCGCAGGTCGCGCTCCGTTCCCTCGCTCGCCCGAACGGACTATTGAGGAAAGCCTAACCTTAGGCGAGGGTGATCGAGTCGCTCGACGGAGAGGGAGTCACGGATGTCCCGGCACGGCCCGCTGGACCCGGCAGAGGCCGCCCCCGGGCCGTCGCACCCCGCGTCGACCACCACCACCGCGGAGTCCCGCCGCCGCCCGCGGGCCGGCGGGTGACGCCGCCGGCAGTGCGCCGGCGGGAACGCCCGGACCGCGTCGGGCAGGACCCGCCCGGCCCCTCCCCGCTCCGCCCGCGGCAGGCAGCCGCACGCCTCTGTCCGCACCGGTGACACCGGTCCGGCCGTCGAACCCGTCCACGTCACGCCCGGCCCGTTCCCCGAGGAGCACGATGAGCACCTACCTGTCCCGACCCGTCCGACGCCGGTGGTTGCTCGCCGGCGCCGCGCTGGCCCTCACCGTCTCCGCGTGCGGGGCACCGGCCGCGCCGCCGGCGGCGGCCCCCGCGCAGGCCCCGCAGGCGGGCAGCGGGATGCCGGTCACCATCGACCACGCACTCGGGTCCACCACCATCAGCGCCGCGCCCCAGCGCGTGGTCACCATCGGCTGGAGCGACCAGGACGCCGTCCTCGCCCTCGGCGTGCAGCCGGTCGGCACCACCGAGTGGTTCAACGAGCAGCCCGGTGCGATCTTCCCCTGGGCCACCGGGTCGGCGACGGGACCGGCGCCGGAGATCGTCGCGAACGCCGGGGAGATCAACCTGGAGAAGGTGGCGGCGCTGCAGCCCGACCTGATCCTGGCCCTGTACGAGGGACTCGAGCAGTCCGAGTACGACAAGCTCTCCGCGATCGCGCCCACCGTCGCGCACTCCGCCCAGTACGACCCCTTCGGCGCCCCGTGGCAGGACATGACCCTGACCACCGGGCAGGCACTGGGCCGCGAGCAGCAGGCCAGGGACCTGATCGCCGACGTGGAGCAGCAGATCGCCACCGTCCGCAGCGCCAACCCGCAGTGGGCCGAGCAGACCATGCTGGTGATGGCCACCGTGGAGAGCGGCACCTACGGGGTCTTCTCGCCGCAGGACCCGAAGGCCCGCTTCTTCGCCGACCTCGGCTTCCGGACCGAGCCCGACTGGCTGGCGCCGCGGGTGCAGGACAACCTCGCCACCGTCAGCGCCGAGGAGTTCTCGCTGCTCGACGTCGACCGGCTGGCCTGGACGTCGGACCCGGACACCCTGCAGGTCCTGCGCGACGACACCATCTACAACCAGCTCGACGTGGTCCGCGACGGGCGCGTGGCCTACTTCGACTACACCACCGCGCCGTTCCCGGGCGCCGCGATCACGTTCAACACCGTGCTGAGCATCCCCTACGCGCTCGAGCAGATCGTTCCCGAGCTGCAGACGCTGGACGCCAAGCCGTGACCGCTGCGAGCATCGACGCGCTGACGCCGTGGGCCCGCAGCCCCGTGCGGGTGGTCGAGGAGCGGTCGTGGTCCCGGCTCTTCGAGGCGCGCGCCGCCGAGCACCCGGAGGCCACCGCCGTCGTCTGCGAGGACGACGCGGTGAGCTACCGCGAGCTCGACGAGCGCGCCAACCGGATGGCCCGGCTGCTCCGCGCCCGCGGGGTCGGTGCCGAGGACGTCGTCGGCCTCGCCCTGCCGCGCACGCCCGAGCTGGTCGCGTCGGTGCTCGCAGTGCTCAAGGCGGGGGCCGTGTTCCTCCCGCTGGACCTCGACCACCCGGCCGACCGGATCGCCTACCTGCTCGGCGACTCCGGTGCCGAGCTGGTGCTCACCACCTCCGAGCTGGCCGGCGAGCTGCCGCCGGGCACCGCCGTGATCGTGGTGGACGCCCCGGCGACGGCGGCCGAGCTGGCCGGTCACCGCGGTGACGACCTCGACGACGCGGAGGTGGGCGGCCCGATCGGGCTCGACCGCGCCGCCTACCTCATCTACACCTCCGGTTCCACCGGCCGCCCCAAGGGTGCGGTGCTCACCCACGAGGGCATCGGCAGCCTGGTCGCGACGGCGGTGGACCGGCTGGGCGTCGACGCGGACAGCCGCGTCGCGCAGTTCGCCTCGATCGGGTTCGACGTGGCGGTGTGGGACCTGACCATGTCGCTGTGCGTCGGCGGGACCGTCGTGCTGGTGCCGGCCCACCGCCGCGTGGCCGGACCCGAGCTGACCGACTACCTGGTCGCGCACGGCGTGACGCACATGATCCTGCCGCCGTCGCTGGTCGCCGCGCTGCCCGAGCAGGCGCGGCTGCCCGACGGCGCGGTCCTCGTCGTCGGCACCGAGACGGTGCCGCCCGAGGTGATCCGGCGGTGGACCGGCCCGCTGCGGGTGGTCACCGCCTACGGCCTGACCGAGGCGACGGTGAACTCCACGCTGTGGACGGCCGACGCCGACTGGTCCGGGCCCGCGCCGATCGGCCGGCCCGACCCGAACACCCACGCCTACGTGCTCGACGAGATGCTGCGCCCGGTCGGGGTGGGCGAGGTCGGCGAGCTCTACATCGCCGGCCGCGGGCTGGCCCGCGGGTACCGGGGCCGCCACGCGCTCACCGCCTCCCGATTCGTCGCCGACCTCTTCGCGGCCGACGGCGCGCGGATGTACCGCACCGGCGACCGGGCCCGCTGGCGTCCCGACGGCACGCTGGACTTCCTCGGCCGCGCCGACCAGCAGGTGAAGCTGCGCGGCCACCGGATCGAGCCGGGGGAGGTGGAGACGGCGCTGCTCGCGCAGCCGGGCGTCACCCAGGCCGCGGTCGTGGTCCGCGAGGACCACCCCGGCCGGCGGATGCTGGTCGGCTACGTCGTGCTCGACGCGACGGCCGCCGAGCCGGCCCGGGTGCGGGCGCGGCTCGCCGACGCGCTGCCCGCCCACATGGTCCCCACCGTGCTGGTGCCGCTGCCCGGCGGGCTGCCGATGACCCCGAACGGCAAGCTCGACCGCGAGGCGCTGCCCGCGCCGCTGATCGGGCCCGGCGGGGGCCGGGCGCCGCGCGACGAGGCCGAGCGGCAGTGGTGCCGGCGGCTCGCCGACGCCCTCGACCTGCCCGAGGTCGGGCCCGAGGACGACTTCTTCGCCCTCGGCGGCGACTCCATCACCGCGGTCCGGGTGCTCCGCGCGGCCCACGAGGACGGGCTGCGCGTGCGGGTGCGCGAGCTGATGGAGCTGCGCACGCCCGAGGCGCTCGCCGCCCACCACCCCACCGCGGCCCCGCAGGCGCCGTCCGAGGCCGTCGACGACCTCGCCCCGCTCCTCGACCCGCAGGTCGCGGCGCAGGTGGCCGACCGGTACGGCGTCGAGCCCGGCGCCGTGTTCCCCGCGTCGCCGCTGCAGGCCGGGCTGTACGTCCAGTCCCTCTTCGAGGGCGCCGAGGACCTGGACCCCTACACCGCGCAGCACGTGTTCGAGCTCGACCGGCGGCTCGACCCCGCCCGGCTCCGCCGGGCGTGCGCGGCGCTGCTGGACCGGCACCCGTTCCTGCGGGCCGGCCTCACCGGCGACCGCGTGCCGCAGCCGGTGCAGGTCGTCCTGCGGACGGCCACGGTGCCGGTCGAGGAGATCGCCCTCGACGACCTGCCCCTCGACGGGGCCCTGGAGCGGCTGACCGCCGTGGCGGCCGAGCACCGGGCCCGGCGGTTCGACCTGGCCGCGCCGCCGCTGTTCCGGATCGTCCTCGCCCACCTGCCGGACGGCCGGTCGCGCCTGGTCCTCACCCAGCACCTCACGGCGTGGGACGGCTGGTCGCACCACATCGTCCTGGAGGAGCTGTTCACCCTCCTCGCCCACGACGGCGCCGACCCGGGGCTGGGGACACCGCCGTCGCACCTGGACCACCCGCGCTGGCTGGCCGGGCGCGACCGCCCGGCCGTCGAGGCGGCGTGGCGCGAGGTGCTGGCGGGCCTCGACGGCGCCACCCTGGTCGCCGGCCCGCAGCACGCCGCGACCGCGGCCGTCCTCCCCTCGACCGTCGAGCTGGAGCTGCCCGCGGAGGCCGACGCGGCCCTGCGCGCGGGCGCCCGCGCGCTCGGCGTCACGGTCAACACGGTGCTCAACGCGGCGTGGGCCATCACCCTGGGCGGGTTGACCGGGCGCACCGACGTGGTCTTCGGCATCACGGTGGCCGGCCGCCCGGCCGAGCTCCCGGGCAGCGACCGGTCGATCGGCCAGTTCCTCAACACGGTGCCGGCCCGGGTCCGGCTCGACCCCGCCGAGCCCGTGGGCGTCCTGCTGCACCGGATCCAGGAGGAGCGGGCCGGCCTCGTCGAGCACGAGCACGCCGGGCTGGCCGACATCCAGCGGGCCGCCGGGCAGGAGACGCTGTTCGACACCCTGTTCGTGCTCCAGAACTTCCCGAAGCTCGCCCCGTCGGCGCTGGACGCGGCGGGAGCCCGCTACGTCGACTACGCCGACGCCACCCACTACCCGCTGGCGCTGGTGGTCGCCCCCGACGCGGGGATGCACTGCACCCTCCAGTACCGGCCGGACGTCCTCGACCGGTCCGCGGCGGCCGCGCTGTTGGACCGGTTCGCGGTGACGGCGCGGCGGCTGCTCGAGGCGGTGGACGAGCCGGTCGGCCGGGTGGACGTGCTGGCCGACGGCGAGACCGCGGCGCTGCGCGCCGGCTGGTCGGTGACCGAGCGCGACCTCGCCGACGAGACGGTGGCCGAGCACCTCGCCCGGGTGGCCGCCGCCGCACCGCACGACACGGCGCTGGTCTGCGGCGCGCACCGGCTCACCTTCGGCGAGCTCGCGGCGCGGGTCGACCGGATCGCCCGGCTGCTGCTCGACCGGTTCGACGGGGCCGGGGGAGCGGAGCGGATCGTCGCGCTCGCGCTGCCCCGCTCGACCGACCTGGTGGCGGCGGTGTTCGCGGTGCTGCGCACCGGCGCGGCCTACCTGCCCCTCGACCTGGAACTGCCGGTCGCCCGGCTCCGGACGATCGTCGACGACGCGCGTCCGGCCTGCGTCGTCACCCTCACCGGTGACGACCCGGGACTGGGGGTCCCGACGGTCCGGCTGGACGATCCCGCGGTGGTCGCCGAGCTCGCCGCGCTGCCGGCCGGGCCGCTCGCCGCGGAGGCGCCCGGCTCCGCACCCGGCACGCCGGGCCGGCTCGAGCACCCCGCCTACCTGATGTACACCTCCGGCTCCACCGGCACGCCCAAAGGCGTCCTCACCCCGCACCGCGGCCTCACCAACATGCTGGCGAACTACCGCGCCGAGATCGTGCCGCGGGCACTGGCCGGGACCGGTGGCCGGCGGCTGCGCGTCGCGCACACCACCGCCTTCTCCTTCGACATGTCCTGGGACGAGCTGCTGTGGCTGGTCGACGGCCACGAGCTGCACCTGTGCGACGAGCAGCTGCGCCGCGACGCCCACCGCCTGGTCGAGCTCTGCCGCGCGGAGCGCATCGACGTGGTCAACGTGACCCCCACCTACGCACGGGCCCTGCTCGACGGCGGCCTGCTCGACGGGACGCACGCGCCCGCGCTCGTGCTGCTGGGCGGCGAGGCGGCCACCGAGTCGGTCTGGACCGCACTGCGCGAGGCGCCCCGCACCGACGGCTACAACCTGTACGGGCCCACCGAGTACACGATCAACGCCCTCGGCGCCGGCGTCGACGGCAGCGCCACCTGCACGGTCGGCCGGCCGGTGCACAACACCCGCGTCCACCTGCTCGACGGCGCGCTGCGCCCGGTCCTCGACGGATCGCCGGGGGAGCTCTACCTCGCCGGGACCGGGCTGGCCCGCGGCTACCACGACCGGCCGGGGCTGACCGCGGAGCGGTTCGTCGCCGACCCGTTCGCCCGTGAGCCGGGCGCGCGCATGTACCGCACCGGCGACCTCGCCCGCCGCCGCCCCGACGGGAGCATCGACTTCCTGGGCCGGACCGACGACCAGGTCAAGGTCCGCGGTTACCGGATCGAGCTGGGGGAGATCGTCGCCGCACTGGAGGCCCACCCCCTCGTCGCCCAGGCCGCCGTGACGGTCGACAGCACGACGGCGGCGGGCGGCTCGGTCCTGACCCGGCTCGCGGCCTACGTGGTGCCGGCCGACGCGGACGCCGGTGCGCCGGCCGCGCGGCTGCGCAGCCACCTCGCCACCGTGCTCCCGGCGCACATGGTCCCGGCCGCGCTGGCGGCGGTCCCCGCGCTGCCGCTGACCACGAACGGCAAGCTCGACACGCGGGCGCTCCCGGCCCCCGTCTACACCGGCGGCGGCAGCAGGCCGCCCCGCACGGGACCCGAGCGGGTGCTCTGCGCGCTGTTCGCCGAGCTGCTCGGCGCCTCCGACGTCGGCGCCGACGACGACTTCTTCGTGCTCGGCGGCGACAGCATCGCCTCGATCACCCTGGTCGGCCGGGCCCGCGAACGGGGACTGGTGCTCACCCCGAGGCAGGTCTTCACCGGCCGGACGCCGGAGGCGCTCGCCCTGGTCGCCGGCGTCGAGGACACCCCGGCACCGGCCCGCCCACCGGTGGGGCCGCTGGAGCTGGTGGAGCTCGACCTGACCGCCCTCGGCGCGCTGCGCGAGCGGTTCGCCGACCTCACCGACGTCTGGCCGCTGTCCCCGCTGCAGTCGGGGCTGTACTTCCAGGCCGTCTACGACGACACCGGCGCGCTCGACCTCTACACCGGGCAGACCGCGTTCGAGCTGGACCACCGGGTCGACCTCGCCCGGCTGCGCGGGGCGACGCAGCTGCTGCAGCTGCGCCACCCGACCCTGCGCTGCGCCTTCGTCGAGACCGGCGACGGCGCGGTGCACCAGGTGGTGCGGGCGGCCGCCGCCGACCCGGTGACCGAGCACGACCTGTCCGCGCTCGAGCCGGCCGCGGCCGCGGCGCGGGCGGCGGAGATCGCGCAGGCCGACCGGACCCGCCGGTTCGACCTCGCCGAGCCGCCCCTGTTCCGGATGTCGCTGCTGCGCCTGCCCGGCGGCACCGACCGGCTGCTCGCCACCTACCACCTGCTGGCCTGGGACGGCTGGTCGCACAGCACCCTGTTCGACCAGCTGTTCACCCTCTACGCCGGCGGCAGCCCGAAGGCGCTGCCCCCGGCCGGCAGCTACCCCGAGCACCTGCGCTGGCTGGCCGAGCAGGACGCCGACGCCGCCCGCGCCGCGTGGGCCGACGCGCTCGCCGGGCTGGAGGAGCCCACCCTGGTCCGCACGGCGCTGCCGGCCGGGAGCCCGGCGACCGCGACCATCCCGGACCGGACGGCGATCACGCTGCCGGCCGCGGCCTCGGAGGTCCTGCGCGACGGCGCCCGGCGCAGCGGGGTCACGCTCAACACCGTGCTCAACGCGGCCTGGGCACTGGTCCTGGGCGCTCTCACCGGCCGCGACGAGGTGGTGTTCGGCACCACGGTCGCGGGCCGGCCGCCCGAACTGGCCGGCGCCGAGCACGTCGTCGGGCAGTTCCTCAACACCGTGCCGACGCGGGTGCGGACCGACCCGGCCGAGGCCGTCGGCGCGTTCCTGCGCCGGCTGCAGGACGAGCGGCTGGCCCTGGCCGACCACGAGTTCCTCGGGCTGGGGGCCGTCCAGCGGGCCTCCGGCCACCCGGTGCTGTTCGACACCCTGTTCGTGCTGCAGAACTTCGGCGACATCCCGCAGGACACGCTGACCGCGGCGGGGGTCGTCGGGCGCCACCACGTCGACGCCACGCACTACCCGCTGGTGCTGATCGCGACGCCGGGGGCCGAGCTGGGGCTGACCCTCGAGCACGACGCCGCGACGACCGCCGACGCGGCCGGGACGCTGCTGCGGCGGGTCGCCGCCGTGGCGGCGGCGCTGGCCGACGGCGCGGACCGCCCGCTGGGTCGGATCGACCTGCTCGCCCCGGGGGAGCGGACCGCGTTCGCGCAGGAGTGGGCGGCGGCCGAACGGCCGCTGGCCACCGACTCGGTCGCCGAGGCGCTGGCCGGCACGGCCGCGCACCGCGCCGGGTCCACGGCGCTGGTCTGCGGCGCGGACCGGCTGTCGTTCACCGAGCTCGACGAGCGCGTCAACCGCTTCACGCGGCTGCTGCTGGCCCGCGGGGCCGGGCCGGAGCGCGTGGTCGGGCTGGCGCTGCCGCGCGGCACGGACATGGTCGCCGCGCTGTTCGCCACCCTGCGCACCGGGGCCGCCTACCTGCCCCTGGACCTGGAGCACCCCGCCCGGCGGCTGGCGGTCATGCTGGCCGACGCCGAGCCGGTCTGCGTGCTCTCGGTCGGTGACGCCGCCGCGCTGCTGCCCGCCGACGCGCCGGTCGTCCGGCTCGACGACCCCGCGGTGCTCGCCGAGCTGGCCGCGGCCTCCCCGGCGTCCCTGGTGGACGAGGAGCGTCCCGGGTTCGCCGCCGACGACCCGGACCGGCTGGAGCACCCGGCGTACCTGATCTACACCTCGGGCTCCACGGGCACGCCCAAGGGCGTGCTCACCCCCTACCGCGGCCTGACCAACATGCTGGCCAACCACCGCGCCGAGATCTTCGGCCCGGTCGTGGCCGCGGCCGGGCGGCGCCTGCGGATCGCGCACACGGTGTCGTTCGCGTTCGACATGTCCTGGGAGGAGCTGCTCTGGCTCGTCGAGGGGCACGAGGTGCACGTCTGCGACGAGGAGCTGCGCCGCGACGCCCGCAAGCTGGTCGACTACTGCCGCGACCAGCGGATCGACGTGGTCAACGTGACCCCGACGTTCGCGCGCGCCCTGCTCGACGAGGGGCTGCTGGACGGTCCGCACCGGCCGTCGCTGGTGCTGCTGGGCGGGGAGGCGGTGACCGACTCGGTGTGGGCCGCGCTGCGCGACGCCGACGGCGTCACCGGCTACAACCTCTACGGCCCCACCGAGTACACGATCAACACCCTGGGCGGGGGCACCACCGACAGCGCCACGCCCACGGTCGGGCGGCCGATCCACAACACCCGCGGGTACGTGCTGGACCGGGCGCTGCGCCCGGTGCCGGTCGGTTGCCCCGGGGAGCTCTACATCGCCGGCGCGGGGCTGGCCCGCGGCTACCACCGGCGGGCCGCGCTCTCGGCGGAGCGGTTCGTCGCCGACCCGTTCGCCGCGGTCCCGGGCGGGCGGATGTACCGCACGGGCGACCTGGTCCGGCGACGCCCCGACGGCAACGTCGACTTCCTGGGCCGGACCGACGACCAGGTCAAGATCCGCGGCTACCGGATCGAGCCGGGCGAGATCGTCGGCGCCCTGGAGTCGCTGGAGCAGGTGGCCCACGCGGCGGTCGTCGTGCACACCCACCGGCCGTCCGGGCACAAGCGGCTGGCCGGGTACCTCGTGCCGGCCGACCCCGCTGCGGACGCCGCGGCGCTGGTCGCGGTGGTGCGGGAGGCGCTGACCGAGCGGCTCCCGGCGCACATGGTCCCGGCCGCGCTGGTCGCGGTGCCCGAGCTGCCGCTGACGGTCAACGGCAAGCTCGACGCCGCCGCGCTCCCCGAGCCCGCCTTCACCTCGAGCCGCCCGCGGCGCGCTCCGCGCACCGAGGCGGAACGGCTGCTGTGCGAGGTGTTCGCCCAGCTGCTCGGGGTCGCCGACGTCGGCGTCGACGACGACTTCTTCGAGCTCGGCGGCGACAGCATCGTCTCCATCGGGCTGGTCGGGCAGGCCCGCCGCCGCGGGCTCGCGATCAGCCCGCGGCTGGTGTTCGAGCGGCGCACCCCGGCGGCGCTGGCGTGCGCCGCCGAGAGCGCCCCGACCGCGCACCGGGCGCCGGACCCGGGGGTGGGCCGGGTCCCGCCGGTCCCGATCCTGGCCGGGCTGCGGGACGAGGCCGTCGGCATCGACGGGTTCTTCCAGTCGCTGTGCGTGCAGACCCCGGCCGGCGCCGACGCGGCCGCGCTGACCGTGCTGCTGCAGGGGCTGCTGGACCGGCACGACCTGCTGCGCGCCCGGCTGGACCGGGCCGACGACTGGGCGATGCACGTGCCCGGGCCGGGCGCGGTCCCCGCCGCCGACGTGCTGACCACCGTGGCCGCGCCGGACGATCCGGCCGCGCTGTCCGCGCTGCTCGACGAATGCGAGCAGCAGGCCGTCCGGCGCCTGTCCCCGGACCGCGGCACGGTGCTGCAGGCCGTGTTCGTCGACCCCGGGGCGGGGTCCTCCCGCCGGGGCAGGCTGCTGCTCGTCGCCCACCACGTCGTGGTCGACGGGGTGTCCTGGCGGATCCTCGCCGAGGACCTCGCCGAGATGTGGCGGCAGCACCGCGCCGGCGACCCGGTCGCCCCCGAGCCGGTGCCCGGCTCCTTCCGCGGCTGGGCGGAGGCGCTGCACCGCGAGGCGGCCCGCGCGCAGCGGGTCGAGGAGGTGCCCCGCTGGCGGGCCGAGCTGGACCCCGACGGGCTGTGCCCGGTGGGGGACCGGCCGCTGGACCCCGCCCGGGACACCATCGGCAGCACCCGCTCGCTCACGACCACGGTCGCGCCCGCGGTCGTCGGGCGCCTGCTGGGCGAGGTCCCGGCCGCGTTCGGCGGCACGGTCAACGACGTCCTGCTCACGGCGCTCGCGCTCGCCCTGCGCGGTGACCGCACCGACACCGCGGTGCTGGTCGACCTGGAGGGCCACGGGCGCGAGGCCGCCGCGGTCGACGAGGGGATCGACCTGTCGCGGACCGTCGGCTGGTTCACCACGATCGCCCCGGTCCGGCTCGATCCCGGACCCGTGACGTGGGCCGGGTTCCTGGCCGGCGGCGCCCCGATGGCCGCCGCCGCCAAGCGGATCCGCACCCGCGTCGAGTCCCGCCCGGACCGCGGCATCGGCTACGCCGCCGTGCGCCGGCTGCACCCGGACCGGGCGCAGGCGTGGGAGGGCACCGCCGAGCCGTCCGTCCTGTTCAACTACCTGGGCCGCTTCGGCACCGGTGACGACGCCGCGGGACGGGACTGGGCACCGGCCCCGGAGCGCCCCGCGCTCGGGGAGCGGGCGGACCCGACGACCGCGGCCGGGTACCCCCTGGAGATCAACGCCGAGGTCACCGACGGCGCCGCCGGCCCGCAGCTCTCCGCCACGTTCACGTGGCCGGCCGGGGTGCTGACCGGGGCCGCGGTGACCGCGATCGCCGACCGGTGGTCGGCCGCGCTGCAGGCGCTGGCCGCGCACGCCCCCGGGCCGGGGGAGTGGGGCCCGTCGCCGGTCGACTTCCCGCTGGTCGCCCTGGACCAGGCGGACGTCGACGCCCTCGTCGCGGCGGTCCCGGGCGGGCCGGCCGACGTCTGGCCGCTCACCCCGCTGCAGCAGGGCATGTACTTCCACTCCCGCTACCACGAGCACAGCGCCGCCGACCCGGACGGCTACATCGTGCAGTACGTGCTCGAGCTGGCGGGCCCGCTCACCCCGGACCAGCTGCGCACGGCCCTCGCCGCGCTCACCGACCGGCACCCGGCGCTGCGCGCCTCGTTCCACGAGACCGCCGACGGCGGACTGGTGCAGGCGGTCGCCCGGTCGGTCGAGGTCCCGCTGCGGGTGGAGCGGTGGACCGACGCCGCGGCGGCCGAGCGGGTCGCCGACGAGGAGCGCAGCCGCGCTCTGCGACTGGACCGCGCTCCGCTGCTGCGGGTCGCCCTGGTCGGTGACGCGGTCCCGGACCACCCGGACGCCCGGCACCAGGTGATCCTCACCCTGCACCACCTGGTGGCCGACGGCTGGTCGCTCCCGGTCCTGTTCGAGGACCTGCTGGCGTCGGTCCGCGCGCGCACCGAGGGACGCGACCTCGCCCCGGTGCCCTCGTACCGCGAGTACCTGCGGTGGCTGACCGCGCAGGACTCCGGCCGGACCCGCGCCGCCTGGCAGCGGGCGCTGGAGGGGGTCACCGAGCCCACCGTGCTCGGCACGGCCCTGCCCGCGGACGCCGTCCCGGTCGCCCCCGCCGCTCTCACCGCCACCGTGCCCGTCGCGCTGACGGGCGCGCTCACCGCCGTCGCCCGCGACCGCGGGCTGACGCTGAACACCCTCGTCAGCGGGGCCTGGGCGCTCGCGCTCGGCGCCGCCACCGGGCGCGACGACCTCGTGTTCGGGGCCGTGGTGTCCGGCCGTGACGCCGACGTGCCCGGCATCGACTCGCAGGTCGGGCTGTTCATCAACACGGTGCCGGTGCGCGTGCGCTGGTCGCCGGCCGACCGGCTGGCCGACGTCCTGCTGCGCCACCAGCGCGAGCAGGCCGACCTGCTGGGCCACCAGTACCTCGGCCTGGCCGAGGTGCAGTCCCTCGTCGGGGCGGAGCAGCTGTTCGACGTGCTGTTCGTCTTCGAGAACTTCCCGCCGGGGGCCGACGAGGAGCGGCCCGGGGAGCTGCGGATCACCGGCACGGGCGAGTCCGTCGAGGCGCGCACCCACTTCGCCGCGACCCTGCAGGTCTTCCCCGGCGCGGAGCTCGCGCTGCGGCTGCAGTACGACCAGCGGCGGGTCGCTCCCGAGCGGGCCCGGCGGCTGCACGAGGTGTTCGTGTCCGTCCTCGGCCAGCTCGCGGCCGACCCCGACCGGGCGGTGGGCGCCCTGGCGCTGCTCGCCCCGGAGGAGCGGTCGGCGCTGGAGGCGGGCTGGGCGGCGACGGAGCACCCGGTGCCGGCGCTCACCGTCGCCGAGCTCCTCGCGGAGCGGGCCGCCGCCGAGCCCGACTCGGTGGCCCTGGTGTGCAACGGCGAGCAGCTCACCTTCGCCGGGCTCGACGCCCGGGTGAACCGGCTGGCCAGGCTGCTGCTCGCGCGCGGCGCGGGGCCCGAGCGCACCATCGCGCTCGCCATGCCCCGGTCCCTGGACACGGTGGTCGCGCTCTTCGCGGTGCTCCGCACCGGGGCCGCGTACCTGCCGCTGGACCTCGACCACCCCGCCGAGCGGTGGGCGGTCATGCTCGACGACGCCCGCCCGGTGTGCGTGCTCGCCGACGCGACGGGCGCGGCCCGGCTGCCCGCCGGCACCGCCGCGGTGGTGGGGCTGCACGAGCCCGCCACCGCCGGGGAGCTGGCCGCGACGTCGGCGGCCCCGCTGGCGCCCGCCGAGCTCGGGGCGTTCGCCCCGGGCACGCCGGGACGGCTCGAGCACCCGGCGTACCTCATCTACACCTCGGGGTCCACCGGCCGGCCCAAGGGCGTGCTCACCCCGTACCGCGGGCTGACCAACATGCTGGTCAACCACCGGGCGGCGATCTTCGAGCCGACCCTGGACCGGACGGGGGGACGCCGGCTGCGGATCGCGCACACGGTGTCGTTCTCCTTCGACATGTCGTGGGAGGAGCTGCTCTGGCTCGTCGAGGGCCACGAGGTGCACGTCTGCGACGAGGAGCTGCGCCGCGACGCCCAGCTGCTGGTCGCCTACTGCGCCGAGCAGCGCGTCGACGTCGTCAACGTGACGCCCACCTACGCGCGGACCCTGCTCGACGGCGCCCTGCTCGACGGGCCCCACCGGCCGCCGCTGGTGCTGCTGGGCGGGGAGGCGGTGACGGAGTCGGTGTGGTCGCAGCTGCGCGACACCGACGGCGTCACCGGCTACAACCTCTACGGCCCCACCGAGTACACGATCAACACCCTGGGCGGCGGCACCACCGACAGCGCCACCCCGACCGTCGGCACGCCGATCCTCAACACCCGCGCCTACATCCTCGACAGCGCGCTGCGCCCCGTGCCGCCCGGGTCACCGGGCGAGCTCTACATCGCCGGGGCCGGGCTGGCCCGCGGCTACCACGACCGGCCGGGGCAGACCGCCGAGCGGTTCGTCGCCGACCCGCACGCCGCCGGGCCCGGTGGCCGGATGTACCGCACCGGCGACCTCGTCGTCCAGCGGGCGGACGGCAACATCGACTTCCTGGGCCGGACCGACGACCAGGTCAAGATCCGCGGCTACCGGATCGAGCCGGGCGAGATCGTCGCCACCCTGGAACGCCACCCCGAGGTGGCCCAGGCGGCGGTGACCGTGCACCGGCGCGGCGAGGCCGGGATCGCCCACCTGGCGGCCTACGTCGTCCCGGCCGGGTCCGCGGACCGCGGGGCGCTCGCCGCCGCGGTGCGGGCGGACCTGGGCGCGCGCCTGCCGCAGCACATGGTCCCCACGACCATCGACGTGCTCGACGAGCTGCCGCTGACCGTCAACGGCAAGCTCGACACGGCCGCGCTGCCGGCTCCGGAGCTCACCGGCAGCCGGGACCACCGGCCGCCGCGGACGGACGCCGAGCGGACCCTCTGCGAGCTGATCGGCCGCCTGCTCGGGGTGCCCGAGGTCGGCCTCGACGACGACTTCTTCGAGCTGGGCGGGGACAGCATCAGCTCGATCGCGCTGGTCTCGCAGGCGCGCCGCCAGGGTCTGGCGTTCCGGCCGCGGGACGTGCGTGCGGCCCGCACCGTCGAGGCACTGGCCGCGCTGGGGGCTGCGTCGGGGGAGGCTGCGTCGGGGGAGGCTGCGTCGGGTGCGGCCGCCGCCGCGGCGCACGACCGCGGGACCGGCCGGGTGCCGGCCACCCCGATCGTCGGCTGGCTCGCCGAGCTGGCCGGCCCGACGGGGGACATCGGGGCCTTCCACCAGGCCGTGACCCTGCAGACCCCGGCCGGGGCGGACGCCGCGGCGCTGCTGCCGGTGCTGCAGGCGCTGCTCGACCACCACGACCTGCTGCGCGCCCGCCTGCACCGCGGGCCGGACGGGTGGGAGCTGGAGGTGCCCGAGCCGGGCGCCGTGCGGGCCGAGGACGTGCTGTCGGTCGCGGTGCCGGCGCCCGGCACCGACACCGCGGCGGCGGTCGAGGAGGAGCGGCTGCGGGCCGCGGACCGCCTCGACCCCGACCGCGGGACCGTGCTCCGGGCGGTGCTCCTGGACCGCGGGCCGGCCGAACCGGGCATCCTGCTGCTGGTCGCCCACCACCTGGTGGTCGACGGCGTGTCCTGGCGCATCCTCACCGAGGACGTCGCGGAGGCGTGGGCGCAGCAGGCGGCCGGCGGGCCGATCAGCCTCCCGGCCGTCGCGACCTCGTTCCGCACCTGGGCCCGCGGGCTGGCCGACGCCGGCCGCCGGGGGGACCGGGCCGACGAGCTCCCCGACTGGAGCGCCGTCGCGCGGACGGCTCCCGGCGGGTTCGCCCGCGTCCCGCTCAACCCGGCCCGCGACACGGCCGGCACCGTCCGGGAGCGCACCCTGGTCCTGCCCGCGGAGTGGGCGGCGCCGCTCCTGTCGTCCGTCCCGGCCGCGCTCGGCGCCACGATCAACGACGTGCTGCTCGGCGGGCTGGCCGTGGCGGCGGCCGAGTGGCGCCGCCGGACCGGGCGCGACCCCGGCGACGGCACGCTGGTGGCGCTCGAGGGGCACGGGCGCGAGGAGCACGTCGGCGACGTCGACCTCACCCGGACCGTCGGCTGGTTCACCACCGCCTTCCCCGTCCACCTGCCGGTCGGGCCCGGTGCGTGGCCCGCCGTCGCGGCGGGCGACCCGAACGCGGTGGGAGGGGTAGTCGGCGGGGTCGGCACCCGCCTGTGCGCGGTGGCCGACGGCGGGCTGGGCTACGGGGTGCTGCGGCACCTCGACCCGCGGGCGCGGGCCGACCTGGCTAGGGCCGCTCCGCCGGAGCTCCAGTTCAACTACCTCGGCCGGTACTCCGGCGAGCCCGACCCGGCGTCCGGCCACGACTGGCGGACCCCACCCGGGCTCGACCCGCTGACCGGCGGCCGCGGCGACGGCACGCCCGTCGGCTACCCCCTGGTGGTCGACGTGCTCGCCGTGGACGCGGCCGGGCGCCCCGAGCTGCACGCCTCGTGGGAGTGGCCGGCGGCGCTGTTCACCGCCGACGAGGTGCCGGCCCTGGCCGAGCTGTGGTTCGAGGCCCTGCGGGGCGTCGTCCGCGCCGCGGCCGCGGGCCCGGACGGCGGCTGACCGTCCTGGCACGGTCGAGGGGCCGCGTCAAGACTTGAAGTTAGGCTGCCCTTCCGTAAGGTTCGCCTCAGTTGTGTTCCCGTTCCATCGTCTTCGAGAAGGGCCAGTACATGCCGCAGGTGAGACCGGTCGACATCGGCCCCGTCCACGATCTCGTCGGCATCGGGTTCGGTCCGTCGAACCTCGCGCTGGCGATCGCCGTGGAGGAGCACGTCGCGCAGGGCGGCCCGCCGCTCTCGGCGCGGTTCGTCGAGCGCCAGGAGCGGTTCGGCTGGCACCGCGGGATGCTGATCGAGGACGCGACGATGCAGGTGTCGTTCCTCAAGGACCTCTCGACGCTGCGCAACCCGGCCAGCCGCTACAGCTTCCTGTCCTACCTGCACGACCGGGACCGGCTCGTCGACTTCATCAACTACGGCACGTCGTTCCCGACGCGGCTGGAGTTCCACGACTACCTCGAGTGGGCCGCCGCGGGCTTCGGCGACCGCGTCGACTACGGCACGACGATCGTCGGGATCGACCCCGTCGCCGACGACCCCGGCCTGCTCGACGTCCGCACCGAGGACGGCGGACGGCTGCGGGCGCGCAACGTCGTGCTCGCCACCGGCCTGGTGCCGCACCTCCCGGCCGGGGTCAGCAGCGGGCGGCGCATCTGGCACAGCCGGGACCTGCTCACTGCGGCGGCCCGGGCCACCGACGTCCGCCGGGTGATCGTGGTCGGGGCGGGCCAGAGCGCGGCGGAGGCGGCGGACCACCTGCACCGGTCGTTCCCCGACGCCGAGGTCTGCGCGGTGTTCGCCCGCTACGGCTACAGCCCCGCCGACGACAGCTCGTTCGCCAACCGGGTCTTCGACCCCGGCGCCGTCGACGACTTCTTCCAGGCGCCGAGCGAGGTCAAGGAGCTCATTCTCGGTTACCACGGCAACACCAACTACTCGGTCGTCGACCTCGACCTGATCCAGTCGCTCTACCGCCGCCACTACCACGAGAAGGTCAGCGGGCGGGAGCGGCTGCGGTTCCTCAACGTCAGCCGGGTGGCCGACGTGGTCGAGACCGACGACCGCGTCGAGCTGGCCGTGGAGTCCCTGGTCGACCGCAGCCGGGAGGTGCTGACCGCCGACCTCGTCCTCTACGCCACGGGCTACCGGCCCTCGGACCCGGTCGGGCTGCTCGGCGCGCTGGCCCCGAAGTGCCGCCGCGACGGCCTGGGCCGCCTCGAGATCGGGCGCGACTACCGGGTCGTCACCGACGACGACGTGACGGCCGGCATCTACGTGCAGGGAGCCACCGAGCACACCCACGGGCTGTCGTCGACGCTGCTGTCCAACGTCGCGGTGCGCAGCGGCGAGATCGCCGACTCGATCGCCGCCCGCCGGCCCGTCCGGCAGACCGCCGGCCTCGCGCACTCCGCCACCGGGGCCTGAGACCCCGTCCGACCAGCCCCGCCCCCGACCAGCAGGAGCACCGCCATGTCCACCAACCCGTTCGACGACGAGAACGGCACGTTCTACGCCCTGGTGAACGACGAGGGCCAGTACTCGCTGTGGCCCGCGTTCGTGCCCGTCCCCGACGGCTGGTCGGTCCGGCTCGGCCCGGCCGGGCGCCAGGAGTGCCTCGACCACATCGAGCAGCACTGGACCGACCTGCGCCCCCGCAGCCTGGCCCTGGCCATGGAGCGGGACGGGCAGCGCACCGGCGGCTGAGCCGCCCCTCCGCGCGACCGACGCGACGAGGGCCCGGCCGGGACTCCCGGCCGGGCCCTCGTCGCGTGCGGGTGGGTCAGGCGGCGGGCGCGACCGTCACCGGGTCGCCGTCGACGGCGGCCGACAGGCGCGGCACGAGGTTCTCGACGACGAACGGGATGCTCAGCGGCGTCACGAACGAGACGGCGTCGTACACGTCCTCGGAGTCCGCGACGAACACCTCGCGGCCCTCGGACACGACGCCGAGGCTGCTGTAGAGCGCGTCCGCGCGCAGCGTGGACTCGGTGCTCTCCTCGGCCAGCCAGACCAGCGCGTCGACGTCGAGCAGGGAGACCCGCTCACCGGGGACCGTGCCGCCGAAGCCGTCGGCCCCGACGAACTGGTCGAGGTCGGCGGGAACGGTGAACCCGAGCGAGGTGAGCGTGCGGCCGCGGACGTCGTCGGCCCCGTAGAAGTAGTAGCCCTCGTAGAGGGTGGCCATCACCGCGGTCCGCCCGGCGAACTCCGGGTGCGCGTCGCGCGCCTGCGCGAACACGGCCTCGGTGTCGGCGACGAGCGCCGCAGCCTCGTCCTCCTTGCCCAGGATCCTCCCGAGCGTGGTCGTGGTGTCCTGCCAGGAGATCGTGTAGTCCTCCTGGCCCGCCGGCTGCGCGACGGTCGGCGCGATGCCCGAGAGGGTGTCGTAGTCCTCCTGGGTCAGGCCCGAGTACAGGCCGATGATCAGGTCCGGGGCCAGCGCGGCGACCTGCTCGTAGGGGATGCCGTCGGTCTGGTCGATCAGCGTCGGCAGCGGGGCACCGCCGAGGGCCTCCTCGGCCCAGGGGAAGATGCCGCCCGGCGCCTCGAGGAACTTGCTGGTGCCGACGGGCACGGTGCCGAGCGCGAGCAGGGCGTCCTGCTCGTTGAGCCCGACGAGCACGATCCGCTCCGGGGTGGCGGCGATCTCGGTGCTGCCGTACTTGTGCTCGATGCTCACCGGGTACGCGCCCCCGGCCGGGGCCGCGGGGTCGGCCGGCTCGGGGGCGGCGCCGCCGCAGGCGGCCGCGCCGGCGAGCAGTGCGGCCGTCGCGAGGAGCGTCGCGGCCCGCCGTCCCCGTGACCGGGTGCGGGGGAGCGGGGGGACGGGGAGCGGGGACATCGGTGATCCTCCTGGGGACGAGCGGGACGAGCGGGACGAGGGGGACGGGGACGAGGGGCTGCTGCCCTGACGGGCTCGTGAGTGGCGATCGTGGCCAGGGCCACGATCGCCACTCACGGTCGGTCTCAGGACCGCGTGGCCGACCACGCGGCCCACAGGTCGGCGTAGCGCCCGCCGGCGGCCACGAGCTCGTCGTGGGTGCCGCTCTCGACGACGCGCCCGGCGTCGAGCACGACGACCCGGTCGGCCGCGGCGGCCTGGGTCATCCGGTGGGCGACGACGAGCCCGGTGCGGCCGTCGAGCGCGCTGCCGGCGGAGCCCTCCAGCACGCGGGCGCCCGCGCTGCCGGCCTCCGCGGTGGCCTCGTCGAGGATCGCGACCGGCGGGTCGGCCAGCACGAGGCGGGCCAGGGCGAGCTGCTGGGCCTGCGTGACGGTGAGCTGGTGCGCGCCCTCGCCGACGGCGGTGTCGAGGCCGTCGGGCAGGGCGTCGGCCCAGGTGTCGGCGCCGACCGTGGCGAGCGCGTGGCGCAGCTCGGCGCGCGAGGCGTGCGGGCGGGCCAGCAGCAGGTCCTCGGCGAGCGTGCCGCTGAAGACGTGCACCTCCTGGGCCACCAGCACGACGGTCCGCCGCGTCCGCTCGGGGCCGAGCTCGTCGAGCGGCACCCCGCCCAGGCTGATCGAGCCGCCGTCGGGTCGGTGCACCCCGGCCACCAGCTTGGCCAGCGTCGTCTTCCCGGCGCCGCTCGCGCCGACCAGCGCGACCCGCTCGGCCGCCCCGATCCCGAGGTCGACGCCGTGCAGCACGGGGTGGCCGGTCGTGTACGCGTACTCGACGCCGGCCACCTTCACCGAGCCGTCCAGCGGCGTCCCGGTGTGCTCGGGCCCGGCGGCCGGCGGCAGCTCGGCGACCCCGACGATGCGGGCCAGGCTCGCGCCCGCGGCGAGCGCGTCGTCGATCGTGGACAGGGCGATGTTGATCGGCCCGAACAGGTTGTGGAAGTACAGCGCCGCCGCGGTCGCCGTGCCCACCGACACCGACCCGCCGCCGACGAGCAGGAACCCGGTCACCAGCACGGCGGAGAGCCCGACGAACTCGGCGAGGTTGAGGCGCGCGTAGAACCGCGTGATCAGCGTGATCCCGTGCAGGGTGACGTCGACGGCGGCGCGCGAGCGGCGGGCGACCCGGTCGGTGTGGTCCCCGGCGAGCAGGAACGCGCGCACCGTGGAGGCCCCGCCGACGGTGTCGAGCAGCTGCTGCTGCTGGGCACCCAGCGCCACGCGCTGCTCGGCGTAGACCGGCGTGGCCGTGCGGACGTACCAGCGCGCGGTGTGCACCTGGATGGGCACCGCCACCAGCGCGACGACGAGGAAGCGCCAGTCCAGGACGCCCATCGCGAGCAGCGTCAGCCCGATCGTCATCCCGGCCCGGACGAGCTGCGGCACGGCCTCGCGGGCGGCCTCGCCGACCGCGGAGACGTCCCGGGTGACGCGGGCGGTCAGGTCGCCGCCCCCCGCCTGCTCGACGTCCTCGAGCGGCAGGGCGAGCGCCCGCTCCACGAACCGCTCGCGCAGCCGGGCCAGCAGCCGCTCGCCGAGACCGATGACGAGAGCCAGGCCCAGGGCGCTGAGCAGCGCGGCGACCAGGGCGACGGCCGCGAGGGCCACCGCGGGCGCGGTCACGGCCCCGGCTCCGGCGCCGTCCGCGACGACGTCGACGATCCGCCCCAGCAGCGGCGCGACCAGCAGCCCCACCGCGCTGCCCGCGAGCAGCACCGCGACCGCGAGGGCCGCGCGCAGCCGGTGCGGGCGCAGGAGCAGCCGGACCGCGGCGCGGGTCTGCGCCGCGGAGGCCAGGGGCAGCAGGGTGCGCTCGGGCGCGGTCACGACAGCACCAGGTCGCGGTAGGCGGCGTCGGAACCGACGAGGTCGGCGTGGCGGCCGCTGCGGCGGACGCCGTCGGCGTCGAGCACGACGACCCGGTCCGTGGCGGCGAGCAGCGGGGGGCTGGTCGTCACGACCAGGGTGGTGCGCCCGTCGCGGACACGCCGGAGGGCGCCGGCGATGCGCGCCTCGGTGACGGAGTCGACCGCCGTCGTCGGGTCGTGCAGCACCAGGACGGGCCGGTCGGCGGTCAGGGCACGGGCCAGTGCGACGCGCTGGCGCTGCCCGCCCGAGAGCGAGCCGCCCTGTTCCCCGACCGTGCCGTGCACGCCGCCGGGCAGGGCGTCGGCCACCTCGTCGGCGGCCGCGGCGGCCAGCATCCGGCCGGCGAGCCGCTCGGCCGCGGGCCCGGTGCCGCCGGCCGCGAGGACGTTCTCCAGCAGCGTCCCGGCGAACAGCACGGCGTCGTGGGCGGCGACGAGGACCGCGGTCCGGGTGGCGGTCGGGTCGGCGCCGACCAGTGGTGCACCGTCCAGCTCCACGCTGCCCTCCTCCGGGTCGGCCTCGCGCGCCAGGCAGGCGAGCAGGGCCGCGGCGACGGCCGGCGAGGGGACGACGATCCCGAGCAGCTCGCCGGGGGCGACGTCGAGGTCGACGCCGCGCAGCGCGCCGTGGCGCAGCCCGCGCAGGCGCAGCGCGCCGCGGACGGGCCCGGGGCCGGGGGCGGCCCCGCCCGTCACGGCGGGCGGCGAGCTCAGCACGGCCGCGATCCGCGTGGCCGAGGCGCGCGCCTGCGCGAACTCCAGGGTCATCCAGCCCGCGACCTGCAGCGGCTCCATGAGGAACAGCGCGAGCCCGACGGTGGCGACGAGCTGCCCGACGCTGATCGCGCCGTCCGCGGCGAGCCGGCCCCCGACCAGCGCGACGAGCGCGATGAACAGCCCGGCCGAGGCCTCCACGACCCCGCCCTGCGTCGCGAACGCCCGTGCGGTGCGCAGGGTGGCGAGCAGCGAGGCCTGGCTCGTGCCGCGGTAGCGGTCGACGGCGGCGCGCTCGGCCCCGAGCCCCTTGAGCACGCGCAGGCCGGCGACCAGGTCGGCCGCCACCCCGGACGCGTGGGCCGCGCGCTCCTGCTCGACCTCGCTGCGCCGCTCCAGCGGCCGGCTCACGTAGTGGGTGAGCAGCAGGAGCGGGGGAGTGCCCAGCAGCACCAGCAGGCCCAGCGGCACCGAGACCGTCAGCAGGACGACGGCGCTGACCAGCACCGCGACCAGGGCCGCGACCCCGAAGGGCAGCACCAGGTTCGCCGCGCCCACCCGCTTGGCGTCCTCGGTGGCGGTGTTGACGAGCTCCCCGGACAGGCGCCCGGCGTCGGCCCCACCGCCCGGGTGCAGCACCCGGCGGGTCAGGCGCAGCCGCAGGTCGTGCGCGGCGTTCTCGGCCGCGCGCTCGGCGGCGCGCGCGCCGAACCGGTAGGAGTAGGACAGCCCGGCGAAGGTCACGGCGAGCACCGCGATCCACAGGGCCAGCAGGCCGGTCGAGCCCGAGCCGACGGCGGTGTCGACGACCACGCCGATGATCACCGGCACCAGCGCCTCGCCGGCCTGGTGCGAGGAGGCGAGCAGCGACCCGAGGGTGACGTCGCGGCGCTGGGAGGAGATGGCCCCGCGCAGGACCTGCGGCCCGGTGACGGTCCCGGTCGCGGGTGCGGCCGCCGTCAGCATGCCCGCCGTCAGCATGCCGGGTGCGAGGTGAGGTAGCCGCCCATGGTCGTGAAGAACTCGGTGGCGTCGAGGTCGCGGCCGTCCTCGGTGCGGACGCGCTCGACGAGCACCCCGGGGTTGCGCCCGCGCCGCGCGTCGGCGCCCGCGACGACCACCACGCCGGTGCCGCGGCGGATCACGATGCGGCCCGGGGTGCCGCCGATCGCGTCCGGGGTCAGCGACGCGGCGGTGATCCGCACGCGCTCGGCCCCGCGGTAGCAGTAGGCGTTCGGGTAGGGGTCGACCTGGGCGCGGACGAGGTTGAACACGTCGCGCGGCGGCCAGGTCCAGTCGATCCGGTTCTCCTCCTCGGTGCGCCGGTGGAAGTACGACGCGGCGCGGCGGTCCTGCGGGGTCCAGGAGGTGCGCCCCTGCGCGATCAGCTCCAGCGCGTCGACGGTGATCGGGCCGAACATCGCGAGCGTGCGGTCGAACAGGTCGACGATCGTGTCGTCGTCGGTGACCGGGGTGGAGCGCTGCAGCACGACGTCGCCGGCGTCGAACTCGGCGTCCATCATGTGCGCGGTGACGCCGACCTCGGGCTCGTCGTTGATCAGCGCCCAGTTGAGCGGCGCGAAACCGGCGTAGGCGGGCAGCAGGGCGTCGTGCACGTTGAGCGTGCCGAGCCGGGGCAGCGAGAACACCTCGGGCGCGAGCCAGGTCCGCCAGTTCGACACGACCATGACGTCGGCACGCGCGTCGGCGATCGCCGTGCGGACCTCGTCGTCGTCGGCGCGGTCGCGGACCAGCAGCGGGATCCCGTGGTCGGCCGCGAGGTCGGCGACCGACTCGTTGAAGATCTTCTCGTAGGCGTTGTCGCTGTCGGGGTGCGTGACGATCAGCGCGACGTCGTGACCGGCGTCGAGGAGCGCCTCGATCGTCCGTCGGCCCCAGGTCATGTATCCGAACGCGACGACGCGCATGAGTCTCCTCGTACAGGCGGTGGTGAGGGGAGCCTATGCTTACCGACCGGTGAAGGTCCAGACCGGTGCGCGCCGCTCAGAGCCCGTGCCGGTGCGTCCAGCGCCCGCCGAGCAGGGTCCCGGCCACGGGCATCGCGCGGAGCGCGGCCGGGTCCGCCGTGCGCGGGTCGAGGTCGGTGACGACCAGGTCGGCGCGGCGCCCGACGGCCACCGGCCCGTCCGGCCCCGCCGACGCGGCCAGCGCCACGTCCACCGGGATCTCCTGCTCCGGGTGCCACGACGGCCGGTCGTCACCGGTGCGCCGGACGGCCGCGGCGAGGGTGGTCCACGGGTCCAGCGGGGCCACCGGGGCGTCCGAGCCCAGCGCGAGCCCCGCCCCGGCGTCGAGCAGGCTGCGGTAGGCGAAGGCGCGGTGCGTGCGCCCGGCCCAGTGCCGGTCGGCGACGTCGCGGTCGTCCACCGCGTGCTCGGGCTGGACGCTCGCCACCACGCCGAGCGCCGCGAACCGGCCGACGTCGCCGTCGGACAGGAGCTGCGCGTGCTCGATCCGCCCGCGGGCGCCGGTCGCGGCGAAGGCGTCGAGGACGAGGCCGTTGGCGCGGTCGCCGATGGCGTGCACGGCCACGTCGATCCCGGCGGCCGTGGCTCGGTGCATCAGCGGCGCGAGCTCGTCCGGGGGGACCAGGAGCATCCCGCACGGGTGCGCGGCGTCCGCGGGGAAGGCGTAGGGCTCGTGGCAGTAGGCGGTGCGGGTGTTCAGCGAGCCGTCGGTGAGGATCTTCAGCGGGCCCATCGTGAGCAGCCCGCCGGTGCCCGCGATGGCGTCGCCGGTGCGCAGGCCGCGCGCCACGGCGTCGTCGAGGTGCGAGGGCCACACCGAGACCGAGACGCGCAGCGCGCCCGCGCCGCCGGCCAGCCGCGCCGTCCAGGTGTCGAGCTGCCAGGGCTCCTGGAAGTCGACGACCCCGACCGTCCCGCGCGCCGCCGCCTCCGCGACGACGGCCGCGACCTGCCGGTCCAGTGCCTCCCGGGGCACCCGCCCGATCACCATCCGCAGCTCCTGCCCCGCGGTCTCGCGCACGATCCCGTCGGCGTCGCCCGCGTGCCCGTAGCGGCGGGCGGCGGCGCTGTTGACCCAGCAGCAGTGCAGGTCGGCGGAGACGAGGACGACGGGCACGTCCCCGCTCACGCGGTCGAGCAGGGCGTGGCTCGTCGCGTCGGCCCACAGCGCGTCACGGAAGCCGGAGCCGACGAGCGGCAGCCCCTCCGCCGGCGCCCCGGCCCGCAGGCGCTCCCCGACCAGCGCGGCCGCCGCGGCCGCGGACGTCGCGCCGGACAGGTCGAGCCGCGTGCGGTTGAGCGCGTGCTCGTCGAGGTGGACGTGGTTGTCCCACATCCCCGGGCCCAGCCACCGGCCGTCGAGGTCGACGACCTCGGCCCCGGGCGGCACCTCCGGGTCCGCCCCGACCGCGGCCACCACCCCGTCGCGGAGCAGGACGTCGACGGTGCGGCCGTCGAGGCGGGCGGAGCGCAGCAGCGTCGTGGGGGAGGGCGGCACGGTGGTGAGGCTAGCCTGCCCTCGGGCGCTGTTCGAGCGGCCGGACGCGGGGTCAGGCTGCGCGGTACTTCTCCGCGTACCGCTGCGCCGCCTCGGCCCGCTCGCCGCTGTGCGCCCGCTCGCGCACCGCGGCCAGCGCCCCGCGCGGGTAGCCGGCCTTGAGTGCGCGGTGCTCCGTCGCCTCGTACAGGTACGCCACGGCGTAGATCATCCCGACCAGGATGCCGCCCAGCACGGCCACGAGCCGGACCCACAGCTCCCCGGGGATCACCGCCACGAGCAGCGCGGCGACCGGCGAGACCTGCACGAGCGAGCGCAGGAGCTGGCGGACCGGCCAGGTGCGGGCGGTGAGGTCGTGCAGCACCCAGCCGCGGTTGCGGGCGGGCAGCGCGCCGCCGAAGGCGTACCAGAGCCAGTGGAACGGGTCGGGTCGGGTGATGTCGGACGGCGTCATCGTGTGCCAATCATTGGGGTACCAAGTGTTCCTCCACGATAGCGCGCCGCCTGGCCGCGGTGTGCCCGGTGTGACCGGCGCATCGGTACCGTGGAGCCATGGACGGTGCGCCCGACGGGACGACGCAGGCGGCCCCGGCCGACCTGCTGCAGCTCGACCGGCAGGTGTGCTTCGCGCTGTCCGTCGCGGCGCGCGGCGTCGTCGCGCTGTACCGCCCGCTGCTCGAGCCGATGGGGCTGACGCACCCGCAGTACCTGGTGATGCTGGCGCTGTGGGAGCGCGACCCGCGGTCGGTCACCGAGCTCGCGTCGGCGCTCGCGCTCGACCCGGGCACGCTGTCGCCGCTGCTCAAGCGGCTGGAGGCGGCCGGGTACGTCCGCCGCGACCGGGTCCGGGGCGACGAGCGCACGCTCGCCGTCACGCTCACCCCGAAGGGGCGGGCGCTGCGCGAGCAGGCCGAGCGCATCCCGCCGGCCGTGGTCGAGCGGCTCGGCATGCCGCTGGCCGAGCTCGAGCACCTGCACGCCGTGCTCTCCGGCGTGATCGCCGCGACGCGCGGCTGAGCTGTCCGGGCGCGGGCCCTCCCGGCGCGGGCCCTACTGGCGGGCGGTCGTGTAGCCCAGGACGGCGGCCAGCCCCAGCGCGCTGCGCGGGGCGAACGGCCCGCGCCACAGCCCGCCGTGCACCGCCGCGTGCGCCTCGTGCCGCCAGGGGTGGTCATGCCCGGCGGGCGGGGCGTGCAGGTCGTGGACGAGCAGCGCGGCCATGAGCGCGTTCGAGGTCGCGGGGTCGAAGATCTCCACCTCGAACCGGTGCGCCCCGGCGAACGCCGCCGCCAGCGCGCGGTTGCGGACGACCGAGGTGGTCCGGCTCGACGGGGCGACGTGGAAGGACACCGTGGTGCCCGCGGCGCGCGCCACGGCCGCGCGCCAGCGCTGGATCCGCTTGGCCAGCGCGTAGTTGGGGCCCTGGGCGGGCACGAGGGCGTCGCAGACGCCGGGGTCGGCGCCGGGGCGGTAGTTGCGGTGCAGCAGCCGCCCGCGGCTCGCCCAGCGCAGCGGCCGGCCCAGGAGCTTGGTGGTGCGCGAGCGCCCGGTGTAGGCCCGCACCGAGTGCTCGACGGCCTCGGTCGGCACCGCGAACACGTCGGTCGGGGTGGCGAGGAAGGCGAGCGCGAGGCCCGGGCGCGCGGTCTGCAGGCGCTGCGCGAGCAGGTCGGCGGCCACCGAGAGCCGCACGTGCGTGCCGCCGTCGGCGTAGAGGCAGTTGGCCAGCACGAGCGGCTGCGGGCGCGCCCCCAGCCACTGGGCGACGGCGGGCACGTCGGCGATCAGGTCGGTGCCGGCGGCCCGGGCGAGGACGTCGCCGTCGCGGACCGGCACGAGCAGGCGGCCGGCGCCCTCCCGCGCGGTGCGCTCCAGCCGCTCCCACAGAGCCGGGCGGGGGAGGTCGACGGCAGCGACGGTCGCGCCCCAGCGCAGCAGCGTCGACGCGGGGCCCATCTCCGACGCGGCACCGAGCACGGCGACGGCCCGCCCGGGCAGCGCGAGCCACTCCGGGTGGTCGATCACGGTCTCGACGGCCTGCGCCGCCGACGGCTCCAGCACCCCGTCGGCGAGCCACCGCGCGAGCTGGGCGCGCAGCGCGTCGCCCTCGAGCCGGGCACCGCGGTAGGGCACGACGAGGCGGTCGACGGGGTCCCGGACGCCGACGACCTCGGCGGTCTCCAGCGGCCGCTCCGGCGGCGCGGTCAGCAGCGTGCGCGCCCCGGCCTCCTCGCCGTCGCGTGCGACGGCCATCCGGTCGGCCACCGACTCCAGCCCCGTGCCGGCCATCTCCAGCCAGGCCTGCGCGCTGTCGAGCCCGGCCTCGACCTGGCGCCGGAAGTGCCCGACGTAGCGGGTGCGCCACGCCGTCTCCTGCTCCGCGGCCCGCGCCCCGGCCGGATCGGCGGGGCGCAGCGCGTCGGCCAGGACCGCGCGCCCCACCGCCGTGGTGCTGCGCCGTCCCGACGCGTCGGCCGGGAACACGACACCCTGCGCCTCATCGCTCACCGGGGTCATCGTCGTGGGGCCCCCGCGGCCTGTCCAGCCGTGCACCTCGCACACCGGGTGGTGACCTCGCACGGCGTCGACGCCGTGCGAGGAGCGCAGCGGGTGTGCGAGGTCGGCCCGCCGAGGGACTCAGAGACCGGCGAGGACCGTGTCGAGCCGGTCGAGGACGGCCTGCGCCTGCCGGTAGTGGCTGACGTAGTAGTTGGGCAGCGGGAACACCCGTCCCCCGCGCGCCGCGGGGAGCGCCTGGAACGTCGGCTGGTCCAGCAGGCGCTGCGTGTTGTCATCGACCTCGCCGGTCGTGTCGACGAGGTGCAGCACGACGTCGCAGTCCTCCAGGCGCCCGAGCTCCTCGAACGACAGCGGCTCGAACACGCCGGGCCTCCCCTCGGCGACGGAGCCGAGCCGGGCCCCGACCGCCTCCAGCACCACCCCGCTCCACGACGCCGGGAGGTCGACGAGCGCGTTGCCCTGCGCGCCGCCGCGGACCAGCGCGAAGCGGGTGCGGCCCAGCACGTCGGCGTAGCGGACGCCGAGGTCGGCGGCCTGCTGCTCGTACTCCGCGCGCAGGGCCTCGGCGTCGGCGCCGCGGCCGATCACGTCGGCCGCGCGCACCGCCCGCTCCTGCCACGTCCCCGGCTCGCGCGCGGCCTCGAACAGCAGCGTGGGCGCGACGGCGCTGAGCCGGTCGTGGAGGTCGACGGGCAGGTCCGGGACGAGCGTGCCCAGCACGAGGTCGGGCTGCAGCGCGGCCAGCGCCTCGAGGTCGACCTCCGCGGGCGTGCCGATCCGGGTCATGGCCTCGTAGGCGGGCCGGTACTCCGGCAGCACACCGCCCACGTTCGCCTGCACCGTGCCGACCACGGTGTACCCGACGTCGAGCAGCGCCCACGGCGTGTAGAAGTCGGTGCTGACCACGCGCTGCGGGGCGACCGGCACCTCCACCGGCCCGAAGGCCCCCTCGATCGTCCGGGTCGCGCCGCCCGCCGGGGCAGGGTCGTCGGTCCCGCCGCAGGCCGTGGCGCCGAGCACGGCGGCCATCCCCGCCGCCCCCGTGAGGAAGCGGCGTCGGTCGAGGGCGGAGCGGGGCGGGGACAGCAGCAACACGGGCACCTCCGGGGTTCGGTGGCCGGAAGTGAAGCAAGGCTGCCCTCACCCGGCAACCGCTGGCGGCGCTCAGGGGTGCAGCCGCGCGGCGAGCACGTCGAGGTCGCGCTCGGCGTAGAGGCGGTGCTGCCACTCCTCGTTCAGCACCGTGCGCAGGCACTCCGCGACGGGGAAGCGGCCCGGCCCGGGGTACCCCGGACCCTCGACGGGCTCGGTGCTGCCCGCCAGCGACTCCTCGGTGAGGCCCTCGATCACCGCGCGAACGGCGGCCCGCCGGTCGGCGCGCAGGGCGAGCACCTCGTCCAGGTCCGGCCGGGCGTCGGGGTCGCACGGCACGGCGGGGTCCTGCGCGAGCCCGTCGAAGGGCAGGCTCAGCGGGTGCCACGGCAGGGGGTCGCCCAGGATCGGGCGGCGCACCCAGATGTCGGTGGCGTAGAGCAGGTGCCGCAGCGTCTGGACGAAGGACCACTCGCCGTCGACCCGCTCGTGCAGCAGGTCCGGCGGCAGGGCCCGCGCCCGGTCGACGGTGCCGGCCCACAGCGACTCGAGCAGGTCCCACGCCGCGCGGAACCCGGCGACGTCGACCGGGCGCATCGCGGCGCGCTGCGGGTGGCGGCGGTCGAGCTCGGCCTCGACCAGCGGCCCGACGTCGACGCCGTTGACCCGCAGCCCGGCGATGTCGCCGTCGATCTCCACCTCGCCGATCCACACGCCGCGCATCCGGACGCGCCAGAAGTTGCCCCGCGTCACGACGACGTCCTGCACCTGCCCGTCGGTGAGCGCCACACCGGCGATGGTCAGTCCCGTGTGGTGCGCACCCGGCCCCTCGGTCATGGGGCCACCCTGGCACGCCGTCCCGGCGGCCGGGACCCGGCGACGCGCAGGAAGACCCCGTGAGTGGGAACGAGTGCTCCAGCACTCGTTCCCACTCACGGGTCGACGCGCCTACCGGCGCACCGTCCGCGCCCGCCCGGGCTCCGGGGGCTGATCGGCCTCCGTCGCGACCGCCAGCAGGTCGCGCGCCGGACCGGCCGGGACCGGCCCGCTCGCCCACACCGCGCGCAGCTCCCGGCGCAGCACCACCGTGCCGGCGATCGGCACGCGGACCAGCCGGCCGGCGGCGAGGTCGTCGGACACGGCCAGGTCGGACAGCACGGCCGGGCCGGCGCCGGCCAGGACGGCCTGCCGGATCGCGGTCGTGACGGCGAGCTCGAGGGCCGGGGCGGCGAGCGGCGCGCCGGGGGCGGCGGCGCGCAGGGCGTCCTCCAGGGTGGCGCGCGCGCCGGAGCCGGGCTCGCGGGTCACCAGCGGCGTGCCGGCGACCTCGGCCGCCGGGACCGGCCGGCGGCGCCGCGCCCACGGGTGCGCGGGTGGCACGACGAGCACCAGCTCGTCGACGGCGACGGTCGCGGTCGACAGCCCGGACGCCACCTCCGGGCCCTCGACGAACCCGAGCCGCGACTCCCCGGCCAGCACGCGCCGGGCCACGTCGTCGCTGTTGCGCACCACGAGCCCGACCGCGACGCCCGGCGCCCGCGCGCGCAGCCGCACCAGCCAGCCCGGCAGCAGGTACTCCGCGACCGTGAAGCTGGCCGCGACGTCGAGGTGCGCGTCGCGCTCGCCGCGCAGGGCCCCGATCGCGGTGTCGAGCTCCTCGGCGGCGGCGAGCACCGGCACGGCCCAGTGCACCATCAGCGCCCCGGCGTCGGTGAGCGTGCTGCCGCGCGCGGTCCGGTGCAGCACGGGGACGCCGACGAGCTTCTCGACGGTCCGGATCCGCGCCGACACCGCCTGCTGCGTCAGCCCGAGCTCGCGCCCCGCCGCACCCAGGCTGCCGGTCCGCGAGACCGCGAGCAGCAGCTCCAGGGAGCCGAGGTCGGGGACGCGCGGGGACAGGGCCACCCGGTCACCGTAGTGCCCGCCCACAAGGTGGCCTTGTGGACTCCCCGCTCCGCGGCGGCTACCGGGGGAGCCGCCGCGGGAGCAGGGTCGGCGCCATGAGCACGAGCACGCTGCCCCGCCGCGACACCCCGCTCCACCCCCTGCACCGGGCCGGGCTGCTCCGCGACCTCGCGCACCCGCGCCAGGTCGTGGCCCACCTCGGGCCGAACTGGTTCGCCTCGATCATGGGCACGGGGATCGTCGCGATCGCCCTGGTCACCCTCCCGCTGCAGGCGCCGGGGCTGCACCTCGCCGCGCTGCTGGTGTGGGTCGCCGCCGCGGTCCTGCTCGTCGCCCTGTGCACCGCGTCGGCGGCGCACCGGCTCCTGCACCGCGACGCCGCGCGCGGGCACGTCCGGCACCCGGTGATGGTCCACTCCTACGGTGCGCCGCCGATGGCGCTGCTGACGGTCGGCGCCGGCGCCCTGCTGCTGGGCAGGGACCTGCTGGGTGAGCCGCTCGCCGTGGCGGTCTCCGCCACGCTCTGGACGCTGGGCACCGTCGCCGGGCTCGCGAGCGCCGTGGTGGTGCCCTACCTGGTGATCACGCGGCACGACGTCGGCCCGGACGCGGCGTTCGGCGGCTGGCTGATGCCGGTGGTGCCGCCGATGGTCTCGGCGACGACCGGCGCGCTGCTGGTGCCCCACGCCCCGGCGGGGCAGCTCCGGCTCACGCTGCTGCTCGCCTGCTACGCGATGTTCGGGGCGGCGCTGCTCGCCTCGCTCGTCGTCACCACCCTGATCGTCCAGCGGGTCGTGCTGCACGGGGTGGGCCCGGCGGCGACGGTGCCGGCGCTGTGGATCGTGCTCGGCTGGCTCGGGCAGTCGGTCACCGCGGCGAACCTGCTCGGTGGCGTCGCGCACCTCGCGGTGCCCCGGCCCTACGCCTCGGCGCTCCTCGCGCTGGGCGTCGTCTACGGCGTCCCGGTGCTCGGGGCCGCGCTGCTGTGGATCGTGTTCGCCGGCGCGGCGACGCTGCGGACCGCGCGCGCCCACCTGCCCTTCTCGCTGACCTGGTGGTCGTTCACGTTCCCGCTCGGCGCGGTCGTCACGGGGACCAGCGCGCTCGCGGTGCACACCGGCGCGACCGCCCTGGCCGCCCTCGCGGTCGTGCTCTGCGCCGGGCTGGTGGCCGCCTGGGTGGTGGTCGCCGGCCGCACCGCGCGGGGGAGCGCCCGCGGGCACCTGTTCCTCCCGCCCGCACCGGCGCAGCCCTGAGCGGCGAGGATGGGCGCGTGGAGCGCACCGTGCTCGTCCTGGGCGGCACCGGCGAGGCGCGGCGGCTGGCGGAGGCGCTGGTCGGCGAGCCAGGAGTGCACGTCGTGTCGTCGCTGGCCGGGCGGGTGCGCGAGCCCGCGCTGCCGCCGGGGGAGGTCCGGATCGGCGGCTTCGGCGGGCCCGACGCGCTCGCGGCCTGGCTGGTCGCGCGCCACGCGGTGGCCGTCGTCGACGCGACCCATCCGTTCGCGGCCCGGATGAGCGCCCACGCCGCCGCGGCCACCGGCGCGGCCGGCGTCCCGCTGGTGGTGCTGCGCCGCCCCGGGTGGACCCCGGGTCCCGGCGACGCGTGGACGGTCGTCGACTCCCTCGCCGACGCCGCCCGCCGGCTCCCGGAGCTGGGGGAGCGGGCCTTCCTCACCACCGGGCGGGGCGGGCTCGCCGCGTTCGCCGCGTCGGAGCTGTGGTTCCTCGTGCGCTCGGTCGACCCGCCCGGGCCGCCCGCGCCCCGGCGGATGCACGTCGTGCTGGGCCGCGGCCCGTTCACCGTCGACGACGAGCGCGCGCTGCTGCGCGCCCACGCGATCGACGTGCTCGTCACCAAGGACAGCGGCGGCCCGGCGGCGAAGCTGGAGGCCGCGCGGGCGGAGGGGGTGCCGGTGCTGGTGGTGGCCCGCCCGCCGCTGCCGCCGGGGGCGGACGTGGTCGACACCGTGGAGGCGGCGCTGGCGCGGGTCCGGGATACGGTCGCGCGGTGCGCACCGTCTACGTGATCGGCATCGGGGCGGGCGATCCCGAGCACCTCACCCTGGCCGCGATCGCGGCCATGAACCGGGTCGACGTGTTCTTCACCATCGACAAGGGCGAGGCGAAGTCCGACCTCGCCGGGCTGCGGTCGGAGCTCCTGGCCCGGCACGTGACGAGGCCGCACCGGGTCGTGGTGGCCCCCGACCCGCCCCGCGACCGGCGCGCGGCCGCGTACGCCGACGCCGTCGTCGACTGGCAGGGCCGTCGCGAGGCCGTCTACGCCGACATGATCGACGCCGAGCTGCCCGACGGCGGCACCGGCGCCTTCCTCGTGTGGGGCGACCCCGCGCTCTACGACGGCACGCTGCGCATCCTGGAGAGCATCGGCGAGCGCACTCCCGTCGAGGTCGTGTCCGTGCCGGGGATCAGCAGCGTGCAGGTGCTCGCGGCCCGCCACCGGCTGATCCTCAACCGGGTCGGCTCGCCGTTCCTGGTCACGACGGGCCGGCGCCTCGCCGCCGGGGGCATGCCCGCGGGCGTCGACGACGTGGTGGTGATGCTCGACGCCCACAACGCCTTCGCCGCGCTGCCCGACCGCGACCTCGACATCTACTGGGGCGCCTACCTCGGCACGCCGGACGAGGTGCTGGCCCACGGCGACCTGCACGCCGTGCGCGACGACATCGTCCGGATCTTCGCCGAGCACCGGGAGCGCAAGGGCTGGATCATGGACACCTACCTGCTGCGGCGGCGCCTCCCCGCCGGTTCCCGGTAGACATGCACGAATGCGCATAGGTACGGTGGCGGCATGGGTCACGGGCACGGTCACGGGCACTCCGCCGACACCGACCGCCGCCGGCTGGCCGTCGCGCTCGCGATCACGCTGGTCACGGCCGTGGTCGGCGCGGTCGGGGCCGTCGTCGCCGGGTCGCTCGCGCTGCTCGCCGACCTCGGGCACCTGCTGACCGACGCCGGCGCGCTCGCCGCCGCGCTCGTCGCCTCGATCCTCGCCCAGCGCCCTGCCGACGCCCGCCGCACGTTCGGGCTCGGGCGGGTCGAGGTGCTGGTGGCCGGCATCAACGCCATCACGCTGGTGGCCGTCGTCGTCTGGGTGGCGGTGGAGGGCGTCCAGCGCCTGTTCGACCCGGCCGAGGTGCCGGGGCTGCCGCTGCTGGTCGTCGGCGCGCTCGGGCTCGTCGGCAACCTCGTCTCGCTGGCCGTGCTCTCCGGGGGCGACCGCCGCAACATGAACCTGCGCGGCGCGATGCTGCACGTGCTCGGTGACGCCCTCGGCTCGGTCGGCGTGCTCGCCGCCGCGGCGGTGCTGCTGCTCACCGGCTGGCCCTACGCCGACACCGCGGCCTCGCTGTTCATCGTCGCGCTCATCCTGCCGCGCACGGTCGGGCTGCTGCGCGAGGTCGGGCACGTCCTGCTGGAGGGGGCGCCGCGCGGGATCGCCACCGACGACGTCGAGGCCGCGCTGATGGGCGTCCCCGGCGTGCGCGACGTGCACGAGCTGCACGTGTGGTCGATCAACGACCGGCGGCCGACGGTGTCGGCGCACCTCGTGGTCGACGAGGCCACCCACGTCCGGTGCGGTGAGGCGTCGGTGCTCGACGCCGCGGCCGGGATGCTGCGCACCCGGTTCGGGCTCGACCACAGCACCCTCCAGATCGAGCAGGACGACCACGTCGACCACGAGGACCACTGCCACTAGGTCCGTCCGTTCGCCGGCCCCTCAGTAGGCGCCGCGCCCGCCGAGCACCGCCCGCGCCGTGCGCAGCACGATCCGCGCCTCCAGCCGCGGGGTCCACGCGTCGACGTACTCCAGGTCGAGGCGGACCGACTCGTCCCAGCCCAGGTCGCTGCGCCCGCTCACCTGCCACAGGCCGGTCATCCCCGGGCGCACGGCGAGCCGCCGGCGCTCGCGGGCGGTGTAGGCGGCGACCTCGGCGGGCAGCGGCGGGCGGGGCCCGACCAGCGACATCTCGCCGGCGACGACGTTGAGCAGCTGCGGCAGCTCGTCGAGCGACCAGCGCCGCAGCAGCGCGCCGACCGGCGTGGTGCGCGGGTCGTCGCGGACCTTGAACAGCGGGCCCGCACCGTCGTCCACGGCGAGCAGCGCGGCGCGGCGCCCCTCGGCGTCGACGGTCATCGAGCGGAACTTGACCATCCGGAACTCGCGGCCGCCGCGCCCGACACGGGTCTGGCGGAAGAGCACCGGCCCGCCGTCGGCGGCCACCGCGACCGCCACGGCGAGCAGCACCGGTGCGACGAGCAGGAGCAGTAGCAGCGCCCCGGTGACGTCGACGACCGACTTGACCGCCCCGGCGACGCCGCGGACCGGGGCCGGGTCGGGATGCCGGACCGCGGTCGGGTCGGTCAGCGCCATGCGATCGTCCTGTTCCTCGTCGGGTGCCCGGTCGGCTGCGCCCACCAGGGGACGCCGTGCCGCCGCGGCACCCTCCAGACCCGGTGGCCGTGACGCCGGATACACGCGGGGCGCGGGTGAGGCGCGGATCACCCGGTCCGGATGCGGACCGGGACGCCGGTCAGTGCCGGTGCCCCGGCTGCTCGACGAGGAGGACCTCCCACGGCGCCGGGACGAGCCGCCAGTTCCCGTCGACCTCCACGAACCCGGCCACGGCGACGCCGACGGTCTGCCCGGGCGCGTGGAAGGTGATCTGGTGGATCCGCAGGCCGGGCGCCAGCGCGGGTGCGGCGGTCCGGAAGCCGCCGGGGAACCGCGCGGACTCCCCGGTGCCCGCCGCGAGCTCCTCGGTGGTCACCGACCCGGTCGTCGCCTCGGTCTGCCCGGGCGCGGGGCCGGGCACGCCGGGGTGCTCCCAGTACCCCGCGTAGTGCCGCAGCGCGTCGACCAGGTGCTCCGACCGGAACACCGCGGCGTACTCGGCGTCGGCGGGGCGCAGGTCGAGCGCGATCGCCACCGGGTCGGCCCCGGGCTCGAGGAACCGCTGCGCGATGCGCCGCAGCCCGTCCTCGCCGGTGGGCGCCGCCGGGGTGCTGCAGGCGGCGGCGGTCAGGGCGAGGGCGAGCGCCAGGGCGAGCAGGGCCCGGCGCGCCCCGACCCGTGCGGTCATGCGGGCAGCCTGGCTGCGGCCGCGCGCCGGGTCAACCGCCGGCGGCGGGGTTGGGGAGGGCGCCACCGGGGGACCCGGACCACAGGCGCGGGCGGGGGAGGGTGCGGTGCGGCGGTTGTGGCAGGACCGGGTGTTCGTCGTGAGCCTCGTCGTGGCGGCGGTGGCGGTGCTGATCGGCCTCGTGGGCACCTACGGCGCCGACCCGCCGCCGACGTCCGGTGCGGGCGAGGCCGTGGACCTGGCCGACGTCGACGACCTCCGCGACGTCGTGGGCGGGCGGGTGTCCGCGCGCGGCGCGGAGGTCGAGAGCGTGCCCGCCGACGAGGGGTTCTGGGTCTCCGGCGGCGGCGACCCCGTGTGGGTGCAGATCGGCACCGCGGGCGAGAGCCCGTTCGTCGTCGAGCCCGGGGACCGCGTGAGCTTCACCGGTTCGGTCGTGGCCCACGGCCCGGACTTCGTGCTGGGCCCGGAGTTCCCGGCCGAGGACGCCGAGGACATCGTCGCGGCCGGGGCGCACGTCGAGGTCGAGGCCGACGACGTGCGCCTGGGCTGATCGCTCAGCCGCGCGGCGACCAGCCGAGCGCCGGGCCGAGGCGGGTCGCCGTGTCGGTGAGGATCTGCACGTAGTCGGCGTGCTCGAAGCCGAACGGCAGGGCGAACACGACCTCGCTCACCTCGCGGAACCCGGCGTGCGACCACAGCGCCTCCGCGATCTGCTCGGAGGTGCCCAGCACGTCGGGCGCGAACAGCAGGTGCGCCGGGCCCTGCGGACGGGCGGTGCGCGGCGTCCGCGCGTCGACGTAGGCGGCGTACCTCGCGCGCTGCTCGGGCGTGGCGGTGTCGGTGGGGATGACGACCAGGCCCTGGGAGACGCGGGCGTCGGCGCCGGCGGGGTGCACCTCGCGGAACGCCCGGATCTGCGCCTGCTGCTGCGTGGCGAAGTCGGTCGTGTCGTCGGGGCCGGCCGCCTTGAGCACGCTGCTGGTGAGCAGCGACAGTCCCTGCTCGCCCGCCCACCGGGCCGAGCCGGCGCTCGCGGCGCCGTACCAGACCCGGTCGGCGAGGCCGGGGGAGTGAGGCTGCACGCGATCGGAGAACTCCTCGATGCCGACCGTGCCGCGGAACGTGCTGGCCGGCTCCCCGCGCAGCAGCGCGACGAGCCGCTGGACGCGGGCGTAGGTGAAGTCCTCGACGTCGGCGGTGTCGGGGTAGAGGGAGGCGCGGACCTCGTCGAAGCGCATCGGCGGCCCGACCGACACCCCGGGGTTGACGCGGCCGCCGGACAGGACGTCGACGGTGGCGAGGTCCTCGGCGAGGCGCAGCGGGTTCTCCCAGCCCAGCGGCGTGACGGCCGTGCCCAGCTCGATGCGGGTCGTGCGCTGGCTCGCCGCGGCCATCACCGCGACGGGGGAGGAGATGCCGTGCTGCAGGTGCCGGTGGCGCAGCCAGGCCCCGTCGAACCCGAGCCGCTCCCCGAGCTCGATGACCCGCAGCGTGGTCTCGTGGCCGGCGCGGGGGTCGGCCTCGTCGAACGAGCCGATGGTCAGGAAGCCCAGCGTGCGCAGCGGGACCGAGGGGGGCGGCACGTCGCCGACAGTAGCCGCGGCCCGGCCGTGCAGGATGGCCGGATGCGCGGCGGCGACGGGGGCGGGCTGCCCGGCGGGGTGCGGGCGGGCTACGCGGCCGGCTCGCTGGTCACCGGGGCGTTCGGCACGGTCCCGGGGCTGCTGCTGCTCCCGTTCCTCACCGGGTCGCTGGCCGTGCCCGCGGCCCTGGCCGGGCTGCTGGTGCTGCTGCCGAAGGCGTGGGACGTGCTGCTCAACCCGGTGGCCGGGCGGATCAGCGACCGCGCGGGCGCGCGGCGGCCGTTCCTGCTCGGCGGCGGGCTGGCGCTGGCGGTCTGCTTCGGCCTGATGTTCGCCGGGCCGACGACGTCGCCGGGCGGCGTGGTGTGGGTGACGGTCGCGTTCCTCGCCTGCGCGTCGGCGTTCGCGTTCTTCCAGGTGCCCTACGTGGCGATGCCCGCCGAGCTGACCGACGACTACCACGGGCGCACCCGGCTGATCGCGGGCCGGATCGCGGTGCTCGCCGTCGCGATCCTGGTGAGCGGCGTCGGCGCCCCGCTCGTGCGCGACCTGGCCGGCTACCCGGCGATGGGGTTCGCGGTGGGCGGGCTGATCGCGCTGGGCACGGTCGCGACGGTGCTCGGGACGCGCACGGCGCGGGCGCCCGTGCGGGCGAGCGGGGTCGGCTGGGGCGACCTGGTCGCCGCCGTCCGCGCCAACGCCGCGTTCCGCTGGCTGCTGGCCGTGTTCGTCGTGCAGGCGGTCGGCATCGGCTGTCTGCTGGCGTCGGTCGACTACGTCGCCCGCCTCACCCTCGGCGACGCCGGGTCGTCGAGCCTGCTGTTCGCCGCGTTCGTCGGGCCCGCCGTGCTCGTGACGCCGCTGTGGTCGCGGGTCGGGGCGCGGGTGGGCAAGCGGGTCGGCTACCTCGCGTCGTCGCTGCTGCTGGGGGCGGCCTCGGCCGCTTTGGTCACGGCGGGCTCGGTGCCGCTCGCGGTCGTCGCGGTGCTGGCCGCGCTCGCCGGGGCCGGGTACGCCGGCGTCCAGGTGTTCCCGCTGGCGATGCTGCCCGACGTCACCGCCGGGAGCGGGCACGTGGGCGGCTACGCCGGGGTCTGGACGGCCGCCGAGACACTCGGGCTCGCGCTCGGCCCCGGTCTGTACGGGGTGGTGCTGGCCCTGGGTGGTTTCGTGTCCGGGACGGGCGCCGTGCAGCCCCCGTCGGCGACGACCGCCGTGGTCGTCGGGTTCTCGCTGGTCCCGGCGGTGCTGGTGCTGGCAGGCGCGCTGCTGCTGCTGAGGAAGGACGTGCTGCGTTGACCTCTCCTGAGGACCTGCTCGACGAGCTCCGCCGCCGCCGCACCGGCGACCTGCCCACGCACGGCGGCCGCACCCTGGCCTACGTCTTCGACAGCGGCCTCGACGGCGTCGACGCCCTCGCGGCGCAGGCGCACGCGCTGGCGTCGTCGACCAACGGGCTCGACCCCACCGCGTTCCCCAGCATGCTGCGGTGCGAGAACGAGCTCGTCGGCGAGGCCGCCGCGCTGCTCGGCGGCGGCGCGCACACGGCCGGCACCGTCACCTCGGGCGGCACCGAGTCGTGCCTGCTCGCCGTGCTCGCCGCCCGGGAGGCCCGCCCGGACGTGCCCCGGCCGCGGATGGTGCTGCCCGACACCGCGCACCCGGCGTTCGACAAGGCCGCGCACTACTTCGGGATGGAGGCCGTGCGCGTCCCCGTCGACCCGGTGACGCTCGCCGCCGACCCGAGCGCGATGGCCGCCGCGCTCGACGACCGGACGGTGCTCGTCGTCGTCAGCGCGCCGTCCTACGCCCACGGCGTGCTCGACCCGGTGGCGCCCGTCGCCGCCGCGGCGGCCGCGCGCGGCATCCGCTGCCACGTCGACGCCTGCATCGGCGGCTGGGTGCTGCCGCACCTGGACGCGGCCCCCTTCGACCTGTCGGTGCCCGGCGTGACGAGCATCGCGGTCGACCTGCACAAGTACGCCTACTGCCCCAAGGGCACCTCGGTCCTGCTGCACGCCGACGCCGCGCTGCGCCGCCCGCAGTACTTCGCGAGCGCGGCCTGGCCCGGCTACACGATGGTCAACCCGACGATGCAGTCCACGCGCTCGGGCGGGCCGGTCGCCGCGGCGTGGGCCGTGGTGCGCCACCTCGGCCGGGAGGGCTACGCGGAGCTGGCCCGTGCGGCGCGGCGCTCGACGCTGGCGCTCGCCGAGGGGGTCGACGCGACCGACGGGCTGCGCGTGCTGGTCGCCCCGGACAGCACGCTGCTCGCGCTCACGGCCTCCGACGGCGGGCTCGACGTGTTCACCCTGGCCGACGAGATGCTCGCCC
Source organism: Pseudonocardia broussonetiae (assembly GCF_013155125.1). Taxonomy (NCBI): domain Bacteria; kingdom Bacillati; phylum Actinomycetota; class Actinomycetes; order Pseudonocardiales; family Pseudonocardiaceae; genus Pseudonocardia; species Pseudonocardia broussonetiae. The sequence goes on from NZ_CP053564.1 coordinate 3,928,479, forward strand.
GCGGCTGGTACCTGCAGCCTCAGTTCGGCTTCGGCCCCTCCCCGGCGAACCTGCACCTCACGGTCACCGCCGCGCTGTCGGGGCAGGAGGACGCGCTGCTGGCCGACCTGCGCGCCGCCGTCGACGCCGCCCGCGCCGCCGGGCCGGTGGTGATCGACGACGGGATCGCCGCGGTGGTCGCCGCCCTGGACCCGGACGCCCTCACCCCCGAGGAGTTCGGCGGCCTGCTCGCCGCCGCGGGCCTCGGTGGTGGCGGCGGCCTCCCGACGCGCATGGCCCCGGTGAACGCGCTGCTCGCCCTCGCCCCGCCCCGGCTGCGCGAGCGGCTCACCGCGGAGTTCTTCGGCCGGCTCCAGCAGCCGGTGCTGCCCGCGGAGCAGGACTAGAAGGCGTCCGTCGTCCGCACCGTCATGACGTGCATCCGGCGCTCGCCCGCGAACGCGTCGCGCCCGTGCAGGAAGCGGTAGTTGTCGAGCACGAGCACCTCCCCGGCCTCGAGCCGGAACCGCGCGGCGCACTCCTGGGCGGTGGCGAGCACGTCGGCGTACTCCTCGAGGTGGGCCAGGTGGGCGTCCCAGCGCGGCTCGCGGGGCACGGGCAGCGCGTAGTCGCTCGCCCCGACCGCGCACCGCCCGCGCCGGGTGTGCTCCACGAGCCCGCGGACCAGCGGGGTGAGCGGGACGGAGTGCGGCCGCCCGGTCCAGCCGCCGAAGAAGTCGACGTCGCACGTGGTGAGGAAGGCGTGCAGCTCCGGGCGGGCCTCCCGCAGCGCCGCGACGAGCGCGTGGCCGTCGACGAGCACCGAGTCGCCCCCGCGCGGCGCGGGCCGGGTGCAGAGCATGAGCAGGTAGTCCTCGTCGGGGTCGCGCAGCCGGACCGCGCGGCCGTGGACGTCGACGGTCACGGTGGCGCCGTCGCTGTGCAGCGGCAGCACCGGCGCGTCGACGCCGTGCTGGGCGCGGATGCCGAACAGCTCGCGCAGCCGCCCGCCGAGCAGCTGCGCAGCCGCGGTGACCAGCACCTCCGGGTCGTCGCCGCGGTCGGCGAGGACCACCGCCCCGTCGCGCTCGAGCACGGCGCGCGCGTCGGCGTCACCGGCCCGGGCTGGCACCACCCCCAGCGGTGCCAGCAGCTCCTCCAGCTCGGGCCGCACGGTGCCGCGCCGGCGGCCCTGTCCGTCGGTGGTCGCCACGACGCCCCCCTTGTTGCCGGTTACCTGCATGTGCACATTAGGTGTGACTGCGGGTCGGGTGGAAGATGTCCGGTTCGCCCCACCGGCGCTCCAGGGCGCGCCCGGCCAGCGTGACCACGAGCGCGACGCCCACGATCGCCGCGGCGGGCGCGAGGACCAGACCGGGCCGCACGAACAGGTACGGGCGGGCCTCGTCGAGCATCGCGCCCCACTCCGGGGTCGGCGGCTGCGGCCCGAGCCCGAGGAACGACAGGCCCGCGATGGTGAGCAGGGTGGCGGCGAAGCGCAGGAACGCGTGCGCGGCGAGCGGGCGGACCGCGTTGGGCAGGACGTGCCGGAACACGATCCGCGCGGGCCCGGCGCCCAGCGCCGTCGCGCCGCGAACGTAGTCGGTGCCCGCCTCCCGCACGGTGAGCCCCAGCGCGAGCCGCGCGAACGGCGTCCACCCCGTGGCGACGACGGCGACCAGCAGCGTCGTCGTGCCGGGGGAGAGCAGCGTGGTGAGCACCAGCGCCAGCACGATCGACGGCACGGCCACCAGCACGTCGACGACGCGGTCCAGCGCCTGCGCCGCGAACCCGCCGCGGAAGCCCGCGAGCAGGCCGAGCGCGGTGCCGAGCGAGGCGCACAGCCCGACCGCGACGACGGTGGACCCGACCGACAGGCGGGTGCCCGCCGCGAGCCGGGCCAGGACGTCGCGGCCGAGGTGGTCGGTGCCCAGCGGGTGCGCCGGCGACGGCGGGGCGAACCGGTTCGCGAGGTCGTTGCCCACGGCGTCGAGCGGGAGCAGGGCCGCCACCAGCAGGACGGCCCCGAGCAGGATCGCCGCGAGCGCCGCCGGCGCCACCGCCGGTGCGCGCCTCACCGCGCGGCCCGCCGCGCGAGCGGGTCGACCGCGAGCTGCACCAGCTCCGTGCCGACGGTCGTGAGGACGGCGATCATCACGAGGACGAGCAGCCCGCCCTGCACCACCGGCAGGTCCTGGGCGAGCACGGCGTCGTAGAGCAGCCGCCCCAGCCCGGGGACGGCGAACACCACCTCCACGACGACCGACCCCCCGAGCAGTCCGGCGAAGAACACGCCCGACAGCGCCGTCACCGACGTCAGCGACCGGCGCCCGGCGTGCACCCAGAGCACCCGCCGCTCCGACAGGCCCTTCGCCCGTGCCGCGGCGATGTGCAGCGCGCCCAGCACGTCGGCGGTCTCGGCCCGGGTGAGCTGCGCGGCCAGCGCCGCGGGGAACAGCGCCAGCGTGACGACCGGCAGGACCGCGGCGCCCGGGCCGTCCCAGCCGGCGGCCGGCAGCAGGGGCAGCGCGACGGCGAACACCAGCACCAGCAGCGGGGCGAGGATGAACTCGGGGACGGCCGCGCCGAGCACCGACAGACCGGTGACGGCGCGGTCGACGGGCCCGCCGGGCCGCCGCGCCGCCGCGACGCCCGCGGGGACGCCGACCAGCCCGGCCAGCAGCAGGGCGCCCGCCGTGAGCAGCGCCGACACGCCCAGCGCCGCTCCGAGCTGCGGCACCACGGCGGTGCGGGTGGAGAACGACAGGCCGAGGTCGCCGCGCAGCGCGCCGCCGAGCCAGAGCAGGTACTGCTGCCACAGCGGGCCGTCGAGGCCCAGCTCGCGGGTGACCCGCTCGGCCGCGGCCGGGTCGGGCACCGAGTCGGCGAGGCGCGAGCGCAGCACCGTGCGGGTGGTGTCCAGGCCCGACGCGCGGGGCAGCAGGAACACCAGCGCCGAGACGCCCAGCAGGACCGCGGGCAGCGGGAGCAGGCGGCGGCCGAGGGTGCCCGTCACGTCAGCCCGTTCGGGCCAGCTCCGCGGTGACCAGCACCCGGTTGGCCGGGTCGGGGACGAAGCCCGTGACGCCGCGGGTCGCGGAGCTGTCGACGGTGTGCACCAGCGGCACCCCGACCGCCTCGGCCTCGAGCAGCTGCGCCGCCCGCGCGAACACGTCCTGGCGGGCCGCGGCGTCGGGCACGTCGACCAGGCCGGCCACCAGCGCGTCGAGGGCGGGGGAGCAGGACCGGTTGAGGTTGTAGGTGCCCGCGCAGCCGTAGTCGCTGGTCAGCACGCCCGCCGCGTCGGGCAGGTCGGTGAGCAGGTTGCGCGAGAGCAGCATCATGTCGTAGCGGCCGGCGAGCACCTCGGGCTCCTGGGCCGCGTACTCGCCGAGCCGGATGTCGGCGGTGATCCCCGCACCGGCCAGCATCGCCTGCACCGCCGTGGCCAGCGTCGGGAGCTCGGGGCGGTTGGGGTAGGTCCACAGCCGCACCGTCAGCGGGTTGCCCGGCCCGTGGCCGGCCTCGGCCAGGAGAGCGGCGGCCGCGGCCGGGTCGGCGGCCGGCGCCGGGCCGGGGGCGCCCCACGGCACGGCCGGCCCGAAGACCTCCGACGCGGGCAGCGCCGACCCGGCGAGCGCCTGCTCGGCGAGCGCGGTGCGGTCGACGGCGAGCGCGACGGCCCGCCGCACCCGCACGTCGTCGAAGGGCGGGGCGGACTGGTTGAGGTACAGGCTCGCGGTGCGCGGCGTCGGGACGGTCTGCACCTGCACGTCCGGGCTCGCCCGCAGCTCCAGGACGGCGGGCTCGGGGAGCCCGACCACGACGTCGACGTCACCGGCGCGGAAGGCCAGCGCGCGGGCCGTCGGGTCCGGGAGGAAGCGCGCGGAGACCGCGGAGACCTGCGCGCGCTCGCCCCAGTACCCGTCGAAGCGCGTCAGCTCGATGCCCTGCGCGGCGTCCGCCCCGGTGATCTGCAGCAGGCCGGTGCCCGTGCCGACGACCGACGGCGGGCCGTCGCCGGTGTAGGCCGACGGCGCGAGGACCGCGGTGCCCGGGGCGGACAGGCGCAGCGGCAGGATCGGGTCGGGGTCCGCGGTGCGCACCAGCACGGCGTCGCCGTCGGCCTCGGCCGTGAGGCCCGTGCCCGCGATCGCCCGGGGCGGGGCCGCGCCGCCCGCGACGTGGGTCAGCGCGCCCACCACCGCGTCGGCGGTGAGCGGAGACCCGTCGTGGAAGACCACCCCGGGGCGCAGCGCGAAGCGCCACGTCGTGGGGTCGGTCTGCGTCCACCCCGTCGCGAGGCCCGGCTGCGGGCGGCGCTCGGCGTCGACGGACACCAGCGTCTCGACGGCACCGAGCTGGGTCAGCAGGAACGCGTCGTCGGTGTCGATCGCCAGGCCCGAGCGCGGTGCGAACTGCAGGGCGATCGTGACCGCGCCGTCGGGCACGACCGCGCCGGTGGACGGGGCCGCGCCGGTGCCGCACGCCGTCAGCAGGCAGGCCAGGAGGGCCAGTGCGCAGGCCCGGGTCCGGGTCGGTGCAGGGTGCACGTCGGGTGTCCGCCTCTCACGGGTGCGGCCGTCGGTGCGGCAGCGCTCGCCGGATTCTGTGATCACCGCCGAGCGCGTGTCAACGCTTGTGACGCACTTCCTGCACCAGCAAGCCCGATGCTGTCGCATGCGCATGTAACTGCTAGAAGTTGGCGACTATGACCGGTGATCCTGTGCGGATGGACCCCCGACGACGTCCCGCGCGGACCGCGTTCGGGGCGCTGCCCGGCGTCGTGCGGCTGCTCGTGGGCACGCAGCTGGCGTTCAACGTCGGCTTCTTCATGGTGGTCCCCTACCTCGCCGTGCACCTCGCGACCGACCTCGCGCTCGCCGGCGGGCTCGTCGGCCTGGTGCTCGGCCTGCGGACGTTCAGCCAGCAGGGGCTCTTCGTGATCGGCGGCACCCTCGCCGACAGGTGGGGCGCGAAGCCGGTGGTCCTGGCCGGGTGCGCGCTGCGGGTGGCCGGGTTCCTGCTCCTGGGCGCGGCCGGGTCGCTCGCCGGGGTGCTGGCCGGGGCGCTGCTCACCGGCTTCGCCGCGGCGCTGTTCTCCCCGGCCGTCGAGTCCGCGCTGGCGCGGGAGGCGGGGGAGCTGCCGCCCGGCGGGCCGACGCGCGCCGACGTGTTCGCGATGTTCGCCGTCAGCGGTCAGGTCGGCACCGTCGTCGGGCCGCCGGCCGGGGCCGCGCTGCTGCTCGTCGACTTCGGGCTGGCCTGCACCGTCGCCGCGGCCGCGTTCGTCCTGATCGGGCTGGCCCACCTGAGGTGGCTGCCCCGCCGTGCCGCCGCCCACGCCGACGAGCCGGTGCTGGTCGGCTGGGGCGAGGTGCTGCGCAACCGGCGGTTCCTGGTGTTCGCGGCCGGCTACTCCGGCTACCTGCTCTGCTACAACCAGCTCTACCTGGCGCTGCCGGTGGAGCTCGAGCGCGGCACCGGCGGGCAGGCCGCGCTGGGGTGGCTGTTCGCGCTGGCCGCGGTGCTGGTGATCGCCGGGCAGGTGCCGATCACCCGGTGGGCGCGGCGGCGGCCCGTCGAGCAGCCGCTCGTGCTCGGGTTCGGGCTGATGGCGGCGGCGTTCCTGGTGGTCGCGCTGGCCCTGCCGGCCGCACCCGCCGGGGTGTGGCCCGCGGTCGGGTTCGTCGTCCTGCTCACCGCGGGGCAGATGCTGGCCGGGCCCGTCGCCCAGGCGCTGGTGCCCGTCCTGGCGGCCGAGCGCCGGCTCGGGGCCTACTTCGGCGTGCTCGCCTCCGCGGGCGGGCTCGCCGTGCTCGTCGGCAGCACCGCGGTCGGGGCGCTGCTCGACGTCGCGGTCGCGCCGCCGGTCGTCGCGTGGCTGGTGCTGGCCGCCGTGCCCCTCGTCAGCGCGGCCGTGATCGGTGCGCTCGCCCGGCGGGGGGCGCTGCGCGGCTGATCCGGGTGTGACCACCACGCGCTTGTCAGTCCGGGTCGTCGCCACCAGACTCGGCGCCGACGAGGGGTGGACGATGCTGCTGGGGCGGGAGGCGGAGTCGGCCCGCATCGAGGCGTTCGTGGCGACCGTCGCGGACGGGGCCGGCGACGTGCTGCGCCTGCTCGGGGAGCCCGGCGTCGGCAAGACCGTGCTGCTCGACCACGCCGCGGAGGTCGCCGCGGACCGCGGGGTCCGGGTCGTCCGGCTGGCCGGGGTGCGGTCGGAGGCCGGACTGCCGTTCGCCGCGGTGCAGCGGCTGCTCCACGCGCTGCGGGTGCCGGTCGCGTCGCTCCCGCCGCTGCAGCGCCAGGCCCTCGGCGTCGCCTTCGGGGAGATCGAGGGCCCGCCGCCGGACCGCTTCCGCATCGGCGCCGCCCTGCGCGCCGCGCTGGTGGTCGCCGCGGCCGAGGCGCCCGTGCTCGGCCTCGTCGACGACCTGCAGTGGCTCGACCCCGACTCCCGCGACATCCTCGGCTTCGCCGCCCGGCGGCTGGAGGAGAGCGGGCTCGGCCTGCTCCTGGCCGAACGGGCCGGGGACGACGGCGGCCCCGGCCCCTTCGACGGGCTCGCGGTCCTCCCGGTGCCGGGCCTGCCCCGCGACGCGGCCGTCGCGCTCGTGGAACGGGTGCTGGGCCGGGCCCTGGACCCGCCGATCGCCGACCGGATCGTCGTCGCGACCGGGGGCAACGCGCTCGCCCTCGTCGAGCTGGCGCCGTCCCTGTCGGGCCACCAGCTGGTCGGCGGCACGCTGCTGCCCGAGCAGCTCTCGATCGGGCCGACGCTGGAGCGGCACTACCTGGAACGGATCCGCGCGCTGCCCCCGACCACGCGGACCTGGCTGCTGGTGGCCGCGGCCGCGGGCAACGGCGACCCGGGCCTGGTCAGCGGCGCCGCCGCGGTGCTGGGCGTCGGCGTCGACGCGGCCGGCCCCGCCGAGGACGAGCGGCTGATCCGGGTCGGGGCGCGCATCGAGTTCCGGCACCCGCTGGTCGCGGCCGCCGTCTACGCCGGTGCGGGCGCCACCGACCGCAGGCGCAGCCACCGCGCGGTGGCGGACGCGCTCGGGGCGGGCACGATCGGGCACGCGTGGCACCTCGGCGCGGCGACGGTCGGCGTCGACGAGCAGGTCGCCGCCACGCTGGAGGCGGCCGGGCAGCGGGCCGCCGGGCAGGGCGGGCAGGCCGCCCGGGCCCGGTTGCTGCAGCGGTCCGCGGAGCTGACGCCGGACGGGCCCCGGCGCACGGAGCGCTGGATCGACGCGGCGGAGGCGTTCACGACCGCCGGCTACCCCGCCCGGGCGGGCGAGGTCCTCGGGGCGCTGCCGGTCGACCTGCTCGGCGGGGCGACCCGCGGCCGGGCCCTGCTCGCCCGCGCGGCGGTGTGGCTGGTCTCCGGCGCCGCCGACCTCGTGCGGGCCTCGCCGGCGGTGTGCCTGGAGGCCGCCGACGCCTTCGCCGGGGTCGACGCCGACCAGGAGACCACCGCGCTGCTGCGTGCCGTGGAGCTGCTCGGGGTCGTCGAGCGCGGTGCCGTGGGCACCGACTTCGAGGCCGTCGCCCGCCGGATCCTGCGCGCCCTGGACGGCCGCGACGGGCCGGACACCCTGCCGCAGCTGCTGGTCCGGGCTGTGGCGGCGCTCACCCTGTGGCCCTACGCCGAGGCCGCCCCCGTCCTGCGGCGCGCCACCGACGCCCTGCTCGGCGCGGGTCCGGCGGCGGCACAGCAGTACTCGTCCATCGGTGTGGCCGTCACGACCGCGGCGTTCGACGACGCGGCGCGCGACCTGCTGCTGCGCCGCGCCACGGCCGAGGCCCGCCGGACCGGCTCCCTGCAGGTCCTGCACTCCATGCTGTGGGTGCACTCGCTCACCGCGGCGTCGCTGGGACGCCCCGACGTGGCCGGCGCGCTGCTGGAGGACTCCCGCGCGGTCGGCCGCACCATGGGGCTCTCGCCGGTGGTCGAGACGATCTACGGCAACACGACCTGCCGCGCCTGGCAGGGTGCCGCCGACCCCGCCGCACTCCGGGCCGAGATCGCCGCCGGGGGCGCGCTCGGGCGCGCCGTCGGCATGGTCGGCGTGGAGACGATGGCCCGGAACGCGCAGGTCGTGCTCGACCTCGCCGACGGCCGCCCCGCCGAGGCCCACGGGCCCGCGTCGGCCATCCGCGCCGAGAGGGCCCTGCAGGTGGCGATGGTCGTCCTGCCGGACCTGGTCGAGGCGGCCGCGGCCGCCGGGCACGACGACGAGGCCGCCGACGCCGCCGCCGAGCTCGCCGCGATCGCCGCGGCGAGCCGGACCGACCTGGCCCGCGGCTTCGCGGCGCGCGCCCGGGCCCTGGTGGACGCCCGGCGTCCCGGCGCCGACCCGGCCGCCGTCGAGGAGGCGTACCGCGAGTCCGCGGAGCACCTGGCCCGCACCACCGCCACCGGCGAGCTCGCCCGCACCCGGCTCCTGCACGGGGAGTGGCTGCGCCGCGGCCGGCGCCGCGGAGAGGCCCGCGAGCACCTGCGCGCCGCCCTGGCCCTCTTCGAGGACATCGGCGCACGGCCCTTCGCCGACCGCGCCCGCCGCGAGCTCCGGGCGAGCGGCGGACAGCACGCGGGCGGCGGCCTCACCGCGCAGGAGGCCGCGGTGGCGGACCTGGCCGCGGCCGGGGCCACCAACCCCGAGATCGCGGCCCGGCTGTCGCTGTCGCGGCACACCGTCGACTACCACCTGCGCAAGGTGTTCCAGAAGCTCGGCGTGACCGACCGGCGCGCGCTGGGCGCGGTGCTGCGGAGGACTACGCACACCACGTGATCCGCTCCGGCGGGTGGCCGGGCCAGGGTCGGGACACCGACCGAGGAGGCCGAGATGCCCACCGTGACCACGCCCGACGGCGCGGAGATCTTCTACAAGGACTGGGGGGAGGGCCGGCCGGTCGTCCTCGCCCACGGCTGGCCGCTCCACTCCGACAGCTGGCAGGTGCAGCAGCTGTTCCTCGCCGCCAACGGGTTCCGCGCGATCGCGCACGACCGCCGCGGCCACGGCCGGTCGACGCAGACCTGGCACGGCAACGACATGGACACCTACGCCGACGACCTCGCTCACCTCCTCGACGCCCTCGACCTGCGCGACGTCGTCCTCGTGGGCTTCTCCACCGGCGGCGGCGAGGTCGTCCGCTACCTCGGGCGGCACGGCACCGACCGCGTCCGCGGGCTCGTGCTGGTCTCCGCCGTCCCGCCGTTCATGCTGCGGACCGACGACAACCCCGGCGGGGTCCCGATCGAGGTGTTCGACGAGATCCGCCGCGGCAGCCTCGCCGACCGCAGCCAGACCTACCGCGACCTCGCCGACGGCCCGTTCTTCGGCGGCAACCGCCCCGGCCAGGAGCCCTCGCAGGGGATCCGCGACGCGTTCTGGCTGCAGGGGCTGCAGTCCGGGCACCGCAACGCGCTGGAGTGCATCGCCGCCTTCTCGGCGACGGACTTCCGGCCCGACCTCGACGCGATCAGCGCCGCCGGCGTGGCGACGCTGGTCATCCACGGCGACGACGACCAGGTCGTCCCGATCGACGTCGGCGGCCGCGCCTCGGCGGAGCGCATCGCCGGCGCGGCGCTGACCGTCTACCCCGGCGCCCCGCACGGCATCACCGACACCCACGCCCGACGTCTGTCCACCGATCTTCTCTCCTTCTGCCTGGAGGTCCCCTCATGAGCACTCCCGACACCGTCGTCCTCGTCCACGGCCTGTGGATGACCCCCCGCAGCTGGGAGCACTGGGTCACCCACTACGAGGCGAAGGGGATGCGGGTGCTGGCGCCCGCGTACCCCGGCTTCGAGGTCGAGGTCGAGGCCCTGCGCGAGGACCCGCAGGTGATCGCCGACCTGACGGTGCCCGCCACCGTCGACCACCTCGCCGCCGTGATCTCCGCGCTCGACGCCCCGCCGGTGATCATGGGCCACTCCTTCGGCGGGACCCTGACCCAGCTGCTGCTCGCCCGGGGCCTCGGCGCCGCGGGCGTGGTGATCGACTCCGCGCCGACCGAGGGCGTCCGCGTCACCCCGGTGTCGCAGGCCCGGTCGCTGTTCCCGGCGCTGAAGAACCCGGCGACGCGCCACCGCGCCGTCGCGTTCACCCCCGAGGAGTTCCACTACGCCTTCACCAACACCCTGAGCGCGGAGGACTCCCGGGCGGCGTGGGAGCGGTACGCGATCGCCGCGCCGGGCTACTGGATCTGGGAGTACGGCCTGTTCGCCAACTTCAAGCCCGGCCACCAGGACACCTGGGTCGACTACTCCGCCGACCGGGCGCCGCTGCTGTTCATCGGCGGGGAGAAGGACCACATCATGCCCCCCGCGGTGAACCGCTCGAACGCCAAGCACTACGCGAAGTCGCCGGCGCTCACCGAGTACCACGAGTTCGCCGGCCGCGACCACTGGACGTGCGCGGCCCCGGGCTGGGAGGCCGTCGCCGACACGGCGCTGGACTGGGCGCTGGAGCACGCGAAGCCGTTGCAGCGGACCGCCGTCGAGGGCTGAGGCGCCGAGGGTCGTGCCCCCGGGCTTGACCGTGCCGCAGCGGCACGGTGTGGACTGGGGGCATGGCCTGGAGCACGCGCGAGATCGCCCGGCTGGCGGGCACCAGCCTGCGGGCGGTGCGCCACTACCACGACGTGGGGCTGCTGCCCGAGCCCGAACGGCGCTCCAACGGCTACAAGCAGTACGGCGTCGCCCACCTCCTGCGGCTGCTGCGCATCAAGCGGCTGGTCGACCTCGGCTTCTCGCTGGCGGCCATCGCGGAGATGAGCGAGGACGACCAGCACCCCGCCGAGGCCCTGCGCGCCCTCGACGCCGAGCTGGCCGCGACGATCGAGCGGCTGCAGCGCGCCCGCGTCGAGCTCGGGCTGATCCTGCGGCACCACGCGCCGACCGACTGGCCCGCCGACCTCGCCCCGGCGGCCGGCGGGGCGGGGCTGTCGCAGGCCGACCGCTCGCTCGTGACGGTCATGACCCGCGTGATGGGCCCGCGGCGGCTGGAGGCCTACGGCGCCCTGCTGCGCAGCGACACCACCGACCCCACCGACGGCGAGTTCGACGCGCTGGACCCCGACGCCGACGAGGCGCTGCGCCGCGACCTGGCGGAGCGCATGACGCCCTACATCCGCCGCATCCGGGCCGAGCACCCGGCCGTGATGGAGCCCGACACCGACGCCCCCCGCGGGGCCCGGTTCGTCGGCGAGGTCACGGCGGCGGCGCTGGAGGAGCTGTACAACCCGGCGCAGCTCGACGTGATGCGCCGGGTCGCCGTGCTGCTGGCGCAGGCACCGCCGGACGGAGCGGACCCCTGACCCCCGCCCCCACCTCCCCGCGAGTCGGGGTCTGGCTGCGAGCGAGTCGGGGTCTGGCTGCGAACGAGTCGGGTTCGCCGCGTCACCCCGACTCGGTCACCACGAGACCCCGACTCGCGGGTTTCCGGGCGTGGGATCCGGGCGGGCCGCGTCGGCCCGCAGCGCCCGCACGGCCCGGCGCAGCGCCGCGACGAGCACAGACGGGTCGTCGAGGCGGGTGCACAGCGAGATCGGGCACGGCTCGACGTCGGTGACGGGGAGGAAGACCACCTCGGGGTGGCGGTGGCTGTCGACCACGGAGCTGCCGGTGATCGCGATCGCCTCGCCCGAGGCGACGACCTCGAGGAGCTCGTCCATCGTGTGCACCACGGGCCCGTACCGCACGGGGACGCCGCTGGGCCGCGGGTCGCAGGCCCACCACCGCACCCACCGCTCGTCGGTCTCGTCGTCGGTGACGTGCGGTTCGCCGTCGAGGTCGGCCAGCACGACCTCCGCGCGCGCGGCCAGCCGGTGCCCGGCCGGGAGCGCGACGACGCGCGGCTCGTGGCGCACGACCTCCAGCCGCAGCCCCTCGGTGTCGACGACGGGCGGCCGCACCAGCGACGCGTCGACGGTGCCGGAGCGGACCGCGTCGGCCTGGTCGGGCCAGGGCAGCTGCACGAGCTGCACCGACGCGGCCGGCACCTCGCGCTGCACCCGGTCGATGATGCGGCGGGTGTGGGTGCCGGTGGCGGCGGTCATGAACCCCAGCCGCAGGACGCCGGCGAGGTCGCGGCGGTGCGCCTCGACCGCCGCGACGGCCCGGTCCGCCGCGGCCAGCGCGGTGCGCGCCTCCGCGAGGAAGCGCCGCCCCGCCTCGGTGGGGACGACCGGGTGCGCGCTGCGGTCGAGCAGGTCGACGCCGAGCTTGCGCTCCAGCGTGCGCACCTGCTTGCTCAGCGCCGGCGCGCTCACGTAGAGCCGGGCCGCGGCCCGCCCGAAGTGCCCCTCGTCGACGACGGCGACGAGGTAGCGCACGAGGTGCAGGTTGAGGTCCACGTCGACTCCCTCCGGTCTGCGCAGTGTCGCACGTCATGCATCAGGCGCGACCGTGACCTGGGGAGTTACCCGGATGGTTCACGTCGCGAGCGATCTGTGTCATGGACTGCGCGCCGGCCGCCGACCAACCTCGGGTGCATGAGCCGCTACGAGCACGAGTTCACGACCATGTTCGCCGGGCTGGAGAAGCAGCTGGAGGGCATCGACAACCCGCGTCACCGCGCGATCCTCACGAACTACCGCCGCCACGGGCTGCTGGAGGTCGCCGGGCGCTACCGGGAGCTGCTCGCCCCGGACATGACGGTCGAGCACCCCCAGTACCGCCTGCACGAGGGCGGGCGGTCGATCGTGCTCGACGGGATGGAGCAGGTCGTCGCGTTCTACGAGTCGCTGACGGCCGCCAACGCGATCGTCATGTGGGTGGCCGAGCAGGACATCGCGGTCAACGACCACGGCTTCTCGGGCGAGGTCGTGTTCAACGCCTTCGTCCCGGCGCCGATGCTGGGGGAGAGCGCGTTCGCCGACATCCGCGCGGGCGAGGACCCGGGCGAGATGTTCCTGCTGCGCCGCACCCTGGCCTTCGTCTGGCCCTACGACGAGCGTTGCCGCCTGATCGGCGAGCACGTGTACGAGGACGGGGCGTCGCGGGAGATCATCGAGCCCGACCCGGCCGACGTCATCACCGCCGCGCGCGCCGCCGAGCTGCTCGCGCCCGAGATCGACCGGGTCCTGCCGTGAGCGCCCCCGCAGCCGGGCGCCTGGCCGGGAAGGTCGCGCTGATCACCGGCGGGGCGCGCGGGCAGGGCCGCTCGCACGCCGTCCGCTTCGCCGAGGAGGGCGCCGACGTCGTCCTCGTCGACCTCTGCGAGCCGGTCGGCTCGGCGCCCTACCCGATGGCCGACGTAGCCGACCTCGAGCAGACCGTGAAGCTGGTCGAGGACCTCGACCGGCGCGCCCTCGCCGTCCGGGCGGACGTCCGCGACCTGGCGGCGCTGCAGTCCGCGGTGGCCGACGCCGTCGCCGCGTTCGGGCGGCTCGACGTCGTCGTCGCCAACGCCGGCATCGCGAGCTACGCACCGGCGCTGGAGATGGACGAGGGCACCTGGCAGGAGATGATCGACATCAACCTGACCGGCGTCTGGAAGACGGTCCGGGCGGCCGCCCCGGCGCTGGTCGACGGCGGGCGCGGCGGGGCGGTCGTGCTGACGAGCTCGGTCGCCGGGCTGATCGGGTTCCCGGCGCTGGCCCACTACTGCGCGGCCAAGCACGGGCTGGTGGGGCTGGCGAAGGTGCTCGCCGTCGAGCTCGCGCCGCACGGGATCCGGGTGAACTCCGTGCACCCCACCAACGTCGACACCGACATGATCCAGAACCCGGCGATCCACGCCCTGTTCTCCGGCGGCGTGCCCGGCGCCGACCGGGACACCGCCGCCGCCGCGATGAAGGCGATGCACGCCCTGCCCATCTCGTGGGTCGACGCGGTCGACATCAGCAACGCCGTGGTCTGGCTGGCGTCGGACGAGGCCCGCTACGTCACCGGCATCGCCCTGCCCGTCGACGGTGGCATGACCGCGCCGTACACGGTCCCGCACCCTGTTGACTGACTCGGTGACCGACCTCGCGCGCAACAAGGACACCGTCCTCGCCTTCTACGACCTGATGTTCAACCGGTGCGAGCCCGCCGAGGCCATCGAGCGCTACGCCGGCGCCACCTACACCCAGCACAACGTGCACGTGGCCGACGGCAAGGACGCCTTCGTCGCGTACTTCCGCCGCATGGCCGACGACCACCCGGGCAAGCACGTGCGGTTCGTCCGGGTGGTCGCGGAGGGCGACCTGGTCGTCGTGCACTGCCACCAGACCTGGCCCGGCAGCGACGACTACGCCGGCATCGACATCTTCCGCCTCGACGACGGCGGCCGGATCGTCGAGCACTGGGACGTGCTGCAGGTCGTCCCGGCCACCTCGGCCAACGACAACGGCATGTTCTGACCCGCCGTCCCGCCCGGGGTCAGCTCCGGGCGGGCCCCGGCCGTCGGCGCTCGTGCGCCCACACGAGCACGACCATGGCGACGTTGACGGCGACGAGGACCAGCAGCGACGCGTCGCCCGCGCCGACGGAGCGGTCGAGCGGGACGGCGCCGCCGTCGGCCATCACCGAGTTGACGACCGTCGCCAGCACGTTGTTGGCGACGTGGAACGCGACCGGTGCCTCGATGCCGCCGCTGAGGACCGCCATCAGCCCGGTGCTGACGCCGATCAGGGTGTAGTAGCCGGCCAGCCACGGGTCGACGGAGCCGTGGACCGCGGCGAACGCCAGGCCGGAGACCACGAGACCGACGACCAGGGCCGGGCGGACCGCGCGCACCCACGAGGCGGCGGCGGGCAGCGCGACGCTGCGGAACATCAGCTCCTCGCCGGCGGCCTGGGCCGGGGTGGTCAGCACGGTGACCACCAGCAGGGCGACGGTCGTGCCGCTGATCCCGAAGGCGGTCCAGCCGGGGGAGCCGGGCGCGACGAGCGCCACGACCCCGATCCCGGCGGCCACCATCAGCGCCGCGCCGAGGAGGTGGTGCACCAGGCGGCGGACGTCGAACGCGCGCGGCCAGCTGATCAGGCTGCGCCACGGCGCGCCGGTCGTCCACGTCAGGAGCACGACCGCCAGCAGGCCCGAGACCGCGATGCTGACGTTGACGGCGAGGAGCTTCAGCGGCGTGAGGCTGGTGGCCAGCGGGTCGTCGCTGCCCTCGACGACGGCGACCAGCCCGTAGAGCAGGACCTGCAGGACCACCATCACCAGCGCCGGCACGGTGAGGAGCACGAGCGGCGTCCACCAGCTCATGCGCAGGTGGGCGCCGAACGGGCGGGAGCGGTCGAGCGCCGGGGAGGGTTCCTGCGGCGCGGTCGTCCCCGTCGCGCTCACGCGTCCGGCGCCCGTCGTCCGCCGAGGTGCTCGGCGAAGTGCCGCTCGATCGCGCGGTAGAGGCGCATCCGGTTCTCCGGGTTGGCGAAGCCGTGGCCCTCGTCCTCGGCGAGGAGGTACTCGACGGGCACACCGCGCTCGCGCAGCGAGGCGACGATGTTGTCGGACTCGGCCTGCACCACGCGGACGTCGTTGGCGCCCTGCGCCACCAGCAGCGGCGTGCGGATCTTTTCCACCATCGTGATCGGCGACCGGGCGAGCATGTCGGCCTCCTGCTCGGGGACCTCCGGGTCGCCGACGTAGCGGAACCAGCTGTTGACGTTGTAGGCCCGGACGAACGGCGGCAGGGTGCGCAGGAAGTTCGCCAGGTCGGAGATGCCGACGTAGTCGACGGCGGCGGCGAACCGGTCGGGCGTGACGGTGACGCCCACGAGCGCGGCGTACCCGCCGTAGGAGCCGCCGTAGATGCCGACGCGATCCGGGTCGGCGTAGCCCTGCGCGACCGCCCAGTCGACGGCGTCGATCAGGTCGTCGTGCATCGCGCGGGCGAACTCGCCGATGGCGGCGGTGAGGTGCCGGCGGCCGTGGCCCAGCGAGCCGCGGAAGTCGACCTGCAGCACCGCGTAGCCGCGGTTGGCCAGGAACTGCACGTCCGGGCTGTAACCCCAGCTGTCGTGGTACCACGGGCCGCCGTGCACGAGCAGGACCAGCGGGAGGTCCCGCGGCTCGACCCCGACCGGCAGCGTCAGCTGGGCGTGCAGCGGCAGGCCGTCGCGGGCGGGGAAGGCGACCGGCGTCATCGGGGCCAGCGCGGCCGGGTCGCGCTGGGGCTGGGACCGGAACAGGAACCGGGCCCCGCCGGTGTCGCGGTCGTAGAGCCAGGTGGCGCCCGGGTCGCGGTCGTGGACGAACGTGGCGATCCAGCGCCGGCCCGCCTCGTCGGAGGTCAGGGTGCCCAGCACGCCGTCGGACAGCTGCTCCAGGGCGGTGAACACCTCGGCGAACGCGGGGTCGACGACCTCGACGTGCGGGCGGTCGCCCGTGAATCGGGCGGCGAGGACCTCCCCGGTGCCCCGGTGGGTGTAGACGACGGGCGGCAGCACGCCGGGCACCATGGCGCCGGTGATGTCGAGGTCGTGACCGTCGACGGCCGCGACCACGGTCTCGTCGCCCGTCGCGTGGTCGATGCGGACCAGCCGCAGGTCGTCGCCGTCCTGGAAGGACCCGACGAGCAGGCCCTTCCCGTCGGCGGTGACCAGCTGCGGGTGCACGCCCACCGGGTGCTCCGCGCCGCCCGTGCGGCGCAGCAGCCGCCGCTGCCCGTCCGGGTCGACCGCGGAGAACTCGACGGTGCCGTCCTCGGCCAGCGCGGTGTGGAAGGCGGGCCTGCCGTCGCGGTCGAACAGGACGCTGCCGGTCGGGTCGTCCAGCTCCATGTGCACGACCGTCTCGCCGGTGGCGACGTCGACGCGGAACAGGTCGAAGAACAGCGGCCGCCGGTTCATCGCGACCAGCACGGTCCCCGGCACGGGCGGGTACGGCTCGACCCCGACCACGCGCGAGCCCGGGTCCATCGGCGTCAGGTCGACGGGCGGCGCGTCCGGGTCGTCGAGGTCGACGCGGTGCAGGTGCCAGTCCTCGTTGCCGTCGACGTCCTGCAGGTACAGCAGCACGCGGGGGTCGTCGGTCCAGTGGTAGCTCGTGATGCCGCGGCGGGTGTCGCGGGTGACGGGCACGGCGTCGGCGTGGTCGTCGTCGACGCCGCGCACCCACACCTGCAGCCGTCCCCCGTGCGGGGCGAGGTAGGCGATCCGGGTGCCGTCGGGGGAGATCGTGGGGTGGGCGAACTGCGGATCGGCGAAGAACTCCTCGACGTCGATCAGGGGGGCGGGCATCGGTCCTCCGTTCCGGGGGTGGGTCACCACGGAACACCGTGCCGCAGCGGCATGGTCAAGCCCGCGTCGGTGTTCGGCTCTTCCGCCCGCGTTCCGGACTCCCGCCCGCGTTTCGGGTTGTCGCTCGGGTGTCGGGCTCCCGCGCGGGTTTCCGGCTCCCGCGCGCGTTCTGAGCTCCCGCGCGGCCCCGGGGGCGCGCGGGAGCCTGTTCGGTGCTCGGGAATCGGGTCGGCGCGCGGGAGACGGGGGGCATCGCGCCTCGGTGCTCGGGACGCGGCTCCGTGCTCGCGCAGCGGGAGGCGCAGTCGCCGGCGGGCGGGCCGGCCCGTCGCCGGTCGGGTCCGGTGATCGTTGGGAGTGTGACGTGGTGGTCGTGGGTGGGGCGCTGGTGGTGCGGTCTCGGTGATCAAGGGCGGTGGGTGCGGCCGATGGGCCGGGTGATCGTCGGGACCGTGCACGTGGGGTCGTCGCGGGGGCCGTGGTGGTGCGGTTTCGGTGATCATCAAGTGGCACGGGCTCAGGGCGATCGGCGGGCCACCGGCGCCCGTCCTGCGCGCGGTGTGGCCGCCGTCCCGCGCGCGTTCCCGTCTGCCGCGCACGTTCCGAGCTCCCGCGCGGCCCCGGGGGCGCGCGGGAGCCTGTTCGGTGCGCGGGAACAGGATCGGCGCGCGGGATCTGGCCCGACGCGGGGACCCGGCTCGGTGCGCGGGGTGCGGCTCGGTGCGCGCCACCCGCTGGGCGAACCCGGCTCGGTGGGTGGGTAGCGCGGGGCGTCCGACGGGGTGCGACTCACCCGCCGTCGGGCTGCGGCTCCGGCTGTCTGTGATCGTCGGGAGTGTGACGTGGTGGTCGTGGGCGGGGCGCTGGTGGTGCGGTCCCGGCGATCAAGGGCGATGGGTGCGGCCGATGGGTCGGGTGATCGTCAGGACCGTGCACGTGGGGTCGTCGCGGGGACCGTGGTGGTGCGGTTCCGCCGATCATCGACCAGGCCCCGCGTCGCCGGCGATCCGGGCGGCACCCGACGCCCGTCCCGCGCGCGTTCTCGGTTCCCGCGCGCGATCTGAGCTCCCGCGTGCCCCCGGCGAAGCGCGGGACCCTGTTCGGTGCGCGGGAACCGGATAGGTGCGCGGCAGTCGGATCGGCGTGCGAGAACCGGGTCAGCCGCGGGAGCCGGATCGGCGCGCAGCAACCGGATCCGCGCGCGGCAAGGAGGACAGAGGACGGGAGGCGGGGGGCGGGCCGTCAGACCTGGTCCCACACCTCCCCGGCCCGACTCACCGCACCCGCGTGGAGGAGGGACTCGACGGTGAAGTCGGCGGCGAGGGTGTCGAACGTGTGGAACCGGCGCAGCATCGCGTGCTTCCCGCCCCGCACCTGGACGTAGCTGACGTGCGCGCTGCCGGACAGGCGGCGGGCCATCGACGCCGACTCGCGCGGGTCGGCGATCCGGTCGTCGGAGCCGTGCACGACCAGCACCTCGCGCCCCGCCAGGTCGACGGTGTCGGTGGTGCGCACCCACGGGTTGAGGGCGACCACGCTCCGCACGGCGGGCTCGTCGCCGGCCAGCAGCGCGGCGCGCCCGCCGAGGGAGTGGCCGACGAGACCGGTGGGGACCGGCTCGGGGAAGCGGTCGGCGAGCTGCCGCAGCGCCCATCGGGCGTCGTCGACGGGGGTGTGCCGGCTGTCCCAGCCGCGCACCGAGTTCAGCAGGCGGTAGACCGCGAGCCGGCGCCGCCCGGCCAGGGCGATGCGGCGGGCGATGGGCACCATCCGCAGGACCGACAGCTGCGTCGGGCTGACCATCGGGCTGTCCGGCCGGCTCGCGCCGCCGTGCAGCACGAGCACCAGCCCCTCGGCGTGCCGGGGGTGGGAGACCGTGATCAGGCGGGGTGTCGCGTCCACACCGCTCCGTTCCCCGCCGCGGGGGGTTCCACTCCTGCGTCTAGAGGTCGCGCCGCTGGAACGCCACCACCGCGAGCGCGAGGACCGCGACGACCCAGACGGCGACCCACGCGAGGTAGGCGCCGCTGAGCGGGGCCTCGCTGAGGAAGGGGACGCCGCCCTCGATCGCGGGGCCGCCGAACTGCGCCAGCGCGACGGGGTCCTGGAACGCGTTCATGGCGCCGCGCCACAGGCCGTCGGTCGGCAGGAGCACCCGGGACACCGTGCCGACGGCGGCGACGGCGTCGCTGCGCAGCGACACGCCCAGCCCGCCGACGACGCCCGCGATCCACGTGGCCCCGAAGAGGCCGACCGCCGCGACCCCCGACGCCAGCGGCGAGGTGACGGTGGACAGCAGCACCCCCAGCGTGAGCAGCACGGCCGTCTGACCTGCGAGCAGCGCCAGCCCGGCCGCGGCGTGCGGCGGCCAGTAGCCCACGGTGGCGAGGACGACCAGGAGCTGGGCGGACCCGGCGACCGCCACGAAGCCGCAGCCGAACACGGCGAGGCCCAGCCACTTGCCCAGCAGCACCGCGGAGCGGTGCACGGGACGCGCCAGCACCGCCAGCGCCGTGCCCGACTCGACCTCGCCCGACACCGTGGGCCCGGCGAGGAACGCGGTGCCGAGCGCGGCGATCAGGCTGAGCCCGAACAGCACGAGGTTGAGCACGATCCCGGCCACCAGCCGGCCCTCGCCGGTGGTCAGGCCGCCGCTGTCGGCCTCGGCGGCGTCGAGGGCGGGGAACCCGAGCGCGGTGATCACGAGCAGGGCGACCGTCAGCCCGAGCACCGCGCGCAGCACCCGGCGCCGCACCGCCTCGCGGACCGTGAGCGCCGCGATCGTGAGGACGACCGCCGGCCGGCCGGGGGCGCTCACCGCTGCTCCCCGCCGCGCAGGATGCCCAGCAGCCGCTCCTCCAGGCTCACCCGGCCCGGCTCGACGGCGTGGACGCGAACGCCGAGTCCGACGAGGTCGGCCACGAGGTCGGGCACGACCGCCGGACCGGGGTCGGCCGGCAGGGCGACGGTGAACGCGTCGGCGCTGCGGGTCAGCCGGCCGGCGGCGGCCAGCCGGGCCTGGGCCTGCGGGCCCACCCCGGTCAGCCGCAGCCGCACCTCGCGCCCGCCGAGCAGCTCCGGGAGCGTGCCGGCGGCCACGACGCGGCCGTGGTCGAGGACGACGACCCGGTCGCACACGCGCTCCACGTCGCCGATGAGGTGCGAGTTGAGCAGGATCGCGACGCCGCGCTCCCGGAGGCCGAGCAGCAGGTCGCGGACGTCGGCGCGGCCGAGCGGGTCCAGCGCGCTCGCCGGCTCGTCCAGGACGACGAGCTCCGGGCGGGCCACCAGCGCGACGGCCAGCCCGAGGCGCTGCTGCATGCCCTTGGAGAAGCCGCCGACCCGGTCGCCCGCGCGGTCGCCGAGCCCGACGAGGTCCAGGCACCCGCGCTGCTCGGCGACCGGGACGTCGGCGCCCGCGAGCCGCACGTGCAGCGCGAGTACCTCGGCCGCGGTGAGCCAGGGCTGGTAGCGGAAGAGCTCGGGCAGGTAGCCGACGCGGGCCCGGGCCCGCGGGTCCCGCGCCGGCCGGCCGAGCAGCAGCACCTCGCCCGCGTCCGGCCGGACCAGGCCGAGCAGCATCTTGATCGTGCTGGTCTTGCCGGCGCCGTTCGGCCCGATCAGGCCCACCACGTCACCGCGCCCGACGGTGAGGGACACGCCGTCGACCGCGGTCCGGCGGCCGTACCGCTTGCGCAGGCCCGAGCACCACACCGCGGGCGACGGCGAGAGGTCGACCAGCCCGGCCGCAGCGGTGGCGGTCTCCGTCACGGGCCCAGCTCGCGGGCGACGGCCAGGACCTCGTCGGCGTCGAGCGACCCGGCGACCGCGGTCACGACGCCGTCGCGCACCCAGACGACGCAGGCCAGCGCGCCGTCGCGGGTGGTGAGCACCGTCGCGGGCCGCCCGCCGACGTCGGCCGCGGTGCTCGTGACCTCCCCGGCCGGCAGCGGCAGCGGCAGTGTCGTCCCGTCGCCGGAGAAGCCGCGCAGCTGGTCCGCGACGCCCGGGGGCATGCCGGGCAGGGACAGCAGGTAGTCGCGGGCGGTCTCGAAGGGGATGCCCGACGAGTAGCCGGTGGGGGCGACGGCGCGGGCCACGACCAGGCCCGGCAGCCCGCTGCCCGTCGGCCAGACCGCGGCGTAGCCGGGGCCGGCGACGAGCCGGAACCGCGCGCCGTCCATGCCCGGCGGGGGCGGCGGCAGCGTGGCGCCCGCCGCGGCGGCGGTCCGTGCCGCCTCGGCCGCCGAGAACGTGAACTCGGCACCGAGCTGCTCGCCCGCCTGGAACTGCGGCTCGCCCGTCACGCCGCGGGGCAGCGCGCGCACCTCCGGGACCGGGAGCCCGGTGACCTCCTCCGCGGCGTCCGCGTCCGCGACGTCGCGCAGGTCGGCCCCGTCGGTGAGCTCCAGCTCGCCGTAGGCGTCGAGGTCGGGCAGCGCCACCAGGTCCGACTGGGTGACCGTGACGGCGGCGATCCGGTCCGTGCGGAAGATCGGCAGCCAGTCCGACGCGGCGGCGACGCCCGCCCCGGTGAGCAGGGCGGCGACCGCGACGACGGCCACGGCGGGGCGGCGCAGGGTGGGACGGCGCAGGCCGAGCCGGGGGCGCGGGGCGGCGGCCGCCGCGCGGGGCGGGGCGGCGACCGCGTGCGCGAGCCGGGCCCATGCCGCGTCCACGTCGACCGCCGGGGCGGCGTCGGCGCCGACGAGGTCCGGGCCGAGCGCGGCACCGACGAGGTCGGCGTCCGCGCGGGCGGAGCGCAGCGCGGTCAGGCACGCCGGGCAGCCCGCCGCGTGCTCGCGCTCGGCGTCGGGGACCCCGGCGGGCTCGTCGAGCAGGCGGCGCAGCGTGCCGTCAGTCGGGTGGCGCATGGCGGGTCAGCTCCTCGCGTAGGGCGGTCTCGGCGCGGCGCACGGTCGTGCCGACGCTGCCGGGGGAGAGGTCGAGGGCGGCGGCGACCTCGGCGTAGCTCAGGCCGCTGTGCCGCAGGACGAGCGCGACGGCCTGCCGCCTCGGCAGCCGGGCCAGCGCGCTCCGCACGCGCCGGCGCTCCTCGAGGGTCACGACGGCGTCGGCGACGTCGGGCTGGACGCCGGGACCACCGTCGACGGCCGACTCGCGGGCGGCGCGGCGCCGTCCGGTGCGCAGGTGGTTGAGCGCCGTGTGCGCCGCGGCCACCGACAGCCACCCCGCCGCCTCGCCCGGGGGCACCGCGGTGCGGGCGAAGGACAGGAACACCTCCTGCGCCACGTCCTCGGCCTCGTGCCGCGAGCCGAGCACCCGGGCCGCGACGGCCACGACGCGCGGGTAGGCGGCGCGGAAGACCTCCTCGAGATCGGTCCGCACGGCGCCCCGCCGCCGCCGAGCCGACACCGCCAGGCCGTCCCCCCGGTCGGGCTGACCAGCCCGTCGGGCGACGGGTGGTGGGTGCACATCGTGCCGTACGGACTCCACACCCTCAGAGCACCGCCGCGGCCCCGGATGTGACACCGGGCCCGGATCAGTCCGCCGCCGGACCCTCGTAGACCACCCGGCCGACGGCGTCCAGCGCCCGCACGGTCAGGCCGCGCGGGTCGGGCGCGACGCCGGCGGGGAGCTGCGTGGCGAAGGTGCCGCCGGCGACGCTCGCCTCCCACGGCGGGCCGGTGCCGGCCGTGACCACCATCCGCGCGACGGCCGGCTGCACGAGCCCCGCCGCGAGGTCGTCGCCGACGTCGGGCAGCACCTCGCCGGGCCGGGGCAGCCAGGTGAACGGGCGCGCCCCGTCGCCGATGAGCCCGACCCGCCAGGTCCGCAGCGGGGTCGGCCCGGCCGGCCCGACGGCGCAGCCGCCGATCGTCCCGGTGTCGACGGCCACCAGGAGCACGGCGGTCGAGGCGCCTCGGCGGTGGGACAGCAGGTGCACCGTCTGCCACGTCCGGGGAGGTTCGCCGGCGACCGGGACGGCCCGGCAGCGGTCGAGCAGGTCGCCGGTGTCGCCTGCGGGCCGCGGCGGCACCCACGGCCGGTCGACGAGGTCCAGTGCGGGCGGCGCGAGCCGATCGGGCACCACCGCCGCGCCTGCGACGGTCACGGTGAGCTGCTCGGGGCGGGTCGGGGTCGCGCCGGTCGCGCGGAGCAGGTACCGCTCCGCCGCGACGGCGGGCGGTCCGGTGCCCGCCACGGCGACGTCCACCGTCGCGCCCGCCGGGGCGACGGCCGCGAGCACCCCGTCGGCCGTCGTCAGCAGCAGCGCGGCGGGGCCGACCGGCACGGCCGCCGCGGGGTCGGACACCCGGACGGTCCGCGGGCCGGTCGCGCAGACGAACGGGACGTCGTCCTCGAGCAGCGTGACGACGGCGTCGTCGGTGACCAGGACGGCGAGCGGCCGCCAGGAGCCGCGGTCGGGGTAGCGGTCGGCGAGCCCGGCGGCGCCGATCGCGAGCGCGCACCGGTCGAGGCTCTGCCCGCCCAGGTCCAGGGAGGCGGGCGGGGGCGGGCCCGGCGGGGCAGGACCCGACCCCCCGCCGGTCTGCGCCGCGACGAGGACGAGCACCACGACGGCGACCGCGGCCAGCGCGGCGGCGACCGGTGCCGCGGACGCGCCCCGCGCGCTCACCACTGCGCGATGAGCGGGTCGGGGTGCTCGTGGCGGCGCCACTGCGCGGTGAGGCGCCCGAGGCGGGCCGGGGAGGCGATGCCGTCGACGGTCGCGACCAGCCCCCCGCGGACGCCGAGCACCAGCACGCCCACCACCCGGTCGTCGAACGCGACGACCACGGCGGGGGAGCCGTTGACCACGCAGGCGTGGACCGCGGGCGAGCCGCCGACCAGCCTCCGCTTGGCCGGCGTCGGACGGAACCCGGCGCGCAGCGCGGCGGCGATCCGCTCGGGGGCCGAGATCTCGATCAGCGTGGTGGCCGTCCCGCCGGCGCCGTCGGTGACCGCGGTCGCGTCGTGGGTCAGCAGCGCCACGAGCCGCTCCGTGCGCCCCGACGCCGCGGCGTCGACGAACGCCTCCACGATCCGGCGTGCCGACGCGTGGTCGACCGCGGCGGCCCCACGTGCGGCGGCGACGTGGCGCCGGGCCCGCAGTGCGTGCTGCTGGCTCGCCGACTCGCTGATGTCGAGGATCCGCGCGATCTCGGCGTGGCTGTGGGAGAAGGCCTCGCGCAGGACGTAGACGGCCCGCTGCACCGGCGTGAGCCGCTCGAGCAGCCGGAGCACCGCCAGCGTCACCGACTCGCGCTGCTCGACGGTGTCGGCCGGGCCCAGCATCGGGTCGCCGTCGAGCAGCGGTTCGGGCAGCCAGGCGCCGGCCGCGCGCTCGTGCCGCGTGGTCGCCGAGCGGAGCCGGTCGAGCGCGAGGCGGGTGACGACCGTCGTCAGCCACGCCTCGGGGGTCTCGATGCGCTGCCGGTCGGCGGCCTGCCAGCGCAGGAACGCGTCCTGCACCGCGTCCTCGGCGTCGGCCGCCGACCCGAGCAGCCGGTACGCCAGCGAGGCCAGCCGCGTCCGGTTGGCCTCGAAGCGCTCCACGGTGGCCGTGTCCATGGACGGGACCCTAGGGCCGCACCGCCTCGACGGGACGGTCGATCGCGCCCGGCAGCCGGAGCCGGCGCGCCGGCAGCCCGTACGTCGGGTGCCCCTGGTTCCACGCCGTGGCCCGCAGCACGCCCGCCTTCATCCACGCGGCCGCGGCCCCGCGCAGCGACCACGTCGACCGCCCCTCGCGGTCGACGACCTGGAACAGCGCGTCCGCCCGGCCGAGGCTGACGCAGTTGCCGGTGTACGCCAGCGGGGACACCGGGATCCGCCGACCGGTGAGGTCCCCGATGATCGACGCCGTCGCCTGCATCCGGGTGAGCCCGGCCGTGGCGCACGACATCGGCAGCGGCCTCCCGTTGTCGCCGACGGCGCGGGCGCCGTCCCCGGCCGCGTAGACCTGCGGGTGCGAGACCGACCGCATCTGCCGGTCGACGAGCATCCGGCCGTCGTCGTCGACGGCGAGACCGGCGTCCGCGGCGAGGGACGGCACGGAGAACCCGGCCGCCCACACGGTCGCGTCGCAGCGCAGGACGGTGCCGTCGGCGGTGCGGACGCCCGACGCGTCGACGCCCACCACGGTGGTGTGCGCGTGGACCTCGATGCCGAACCGGTCGAAGGCCCGCAGCAGGTGCCGCCGCGCCTTCGGGCCGAACCAGCCGCCCGGCCGACCGCTGGTGGCGAGGACGACCCGGAGCCCGGGCCGGGACTCGGCGATCTCGGTGGCGGCCTCGATCGCGGTCAGGCCGCCGCCGACGACCAGCACCGTCCCCTCGCCGCCCAGCTCGTCCAGGCGCCGGCGCAGGCGCAGCGCCGACGGCCGGCCCGCGACGTCGAACGCGTGCTCGGACACCCCTGGGACACCGCGGTCGGCGGCGGTGCTGCCGAGCGCGTGCAGCAGGGTGTCGTAGCCGATCAGGTCGGTGCCGGCGCCGTCGGTCACGGTGACCTCGCGCCGGTGGACGTCGAGCGCGGTCACCCGGGCCACGCGCAGCCGGATCCCGGTGCCCGCGAACAGGTCCGCCAGCTGGTGGCGGCGGCCGTCGTCGCCCGCGGCGAGCTGGTGCAGGCGCATCCGCTCGACGAACTCGGCCTCGGCGTTGACGACGGTGATCTCGACCTCGGAGGGGTGGAGCCGGCGGGCGAGGTACCCGGCGGCGCAGGCCCCGGCGTACCCGGCGCCCAGGACCACGATGCGGTGCTGCATGTTCGCTCCTGTCTGCTCGTTCCCCCCGTTGACGGGACGGCGCCGCGATCCATGACAGGTGGGCGATCCCTGTGACCCCTTCGTCTCCCTGGCGCGCGACACGATGGGCCACATCGCGATGGCGCTGCTGACCTTCGCCGCCGACAACCCGGGCTTCCGCGAGACGCTGGAGCCCGAGGAGGCCGACGCGGTGCAGCGGCTGCTCGACAAGCGCGGCACCACCGCCACCTCGCCCGACCGCCACGACCACCTCTACCGCAACTACCTCGGCCGCAGCGACCCCGACGACCGCGAGCTCGTCGTGCCGTCCCTGGTCGACGAGCTGGGCCTGATCGGGAAGCGCGAGGAGCTGCTCGACCGGATCGCCGGGATGGAGCGGGCCGGGATCGACGAGATCGTCATCCAGCCCGTGGTGGACCCGGAGGCGGAGATGGCGGCGCTGGCCGACCTCATGCGCTGACCCCTGCGACCGGTCAGGCGAGGGCGTCCTCGACCGACCCGTGGTCGGGGAACAGCAGGCGCAGCCCGGACACGTCCAGGACGCGGCGGACCTGGTCGTTGCGGTGCACGCCGACCAGGTGGACCGCGGCGATCCCGTCCCGGTTCAGCAGCCCGAAGAGCAGGCCCACCCCGGACGAGGCCATGAACGACACGTCGCGCACGTCCAGGACCAGGTGCTCGATCCCGTCGGCCGCGACCTCGTCGATGCACGCGGCGACCGACGGTGTCGTCGCGATGTCCAGCTCGCCGGTGAGGTCGAGGACGACCACCCCCGGGCTCGGCCGGTGGACCGCACTGACGCAGATCGACCCGGAAGGCGACCCTGAGCTGCTGATCGTCACCGTGGCCGCTCCTCGTGGACGAGGCCGCCGCCGACCCGTGGAGAGCCGAGACTAGGTCACCCCGCCGGAGTCGGCGAGGCGACCGCCCCGCACGGCGGTCCTCAGGTCAGCAGCACCGCGGCGAGCGGGCGGCGGGGGGTGGGCGGGAGCGGGTCGGCGTGGGTCGCGGGCCATCCCACGCGCAGGACGAGCTGGGGTTGCTCGGGCACTCGCAGCACGCTGCTCCCCAGGGCCTGCCGGACGGCGGGGACCTCCGTCGCCTGGCTGAGCGGTGTGGTCGCGAGGCCGGCGAGGGTCGCCGCCAGCAGCACGGCGCTCGTGGCCTCGCCGGCCCGGAGCCGGTCGAGGACGGTGTCGTCCGCGGTGGCCACGACGAGGTACTCCGCTCCGTCGTCGGGGCCGTCGTGCCCCTTCTGCTGGGCTCCCTGCCGCAGCTGCCCGTCCGGGAACGCGCGCAGCGGAGCCGCCGCTGCGGCGCGGGGCCCGGCCCGGGTGAGCGCGGCGGCGGGCACGCCGTCCCGGGCGCCGGGGAGGCGGTGGGTCCACAGCCGCAGCTCGGCCGGGTAGCCGGGGGCGCAGCGCTGCAGCTGACCGGCGCGCCGGAACGTCTCGACGAGCCGGGCGCGGGCCTCGGGGCCGGTGACCGGGAGCAGGACCGCCCCCATCGCGGCGGCGCGTGCGGCGAGACCGGCCAGGAGCTCCTGGGGGACCGGGCGGTGGCTCATCCGCCTGCGCTCGGTGCGGCGCTGCGCGATCGCCGGGAACAGCTCGGCGCCGGTGGCCGGTCCCCGGCCCACCGACACGGACACGGTCGCGAGGTGCGTGGAGTCCTCGGGGTCGGGGAGGCGGTCGACGACGGCGGCGCCGGCTGCGGCGAGGGCGACCGTGAGGTGGTGCAGGATCGCCCCGCAGCTCAGGAGCAGGTCGCGGCGGTCGGGGTCGGTCACCGGCAGGTGCCGGTCGGGGTCGGCGTGCAGCTCGACGGCGTCCGCCCCGATCCGCCACCGCCAGGGCTGGGTGTTGTGCACCGACGGGGCGCGCAGGGCCTGCTCGACGGCGGCCGTCAGCAGCGGTGGCACGGTGGCGTCCTCCTGGGTCCGGGCCGCCCGGTGGCGGCGCGCGTCCGGCGTGGGACGCCGCTGCCCCCGGTCACGAGGTCCGTCCGGCCGGGGGACCGTGCGGCGCCGCGACCGGGGACTTCCGGCGCCGAGGGGCACCGCGACGATCGTCGCGACGGCTCCCCGCCGTGAGCGTCCGGCTTCACGACCGCGGCGCCGCGCCGACCGGCCGGCGGTCGTGCGCGGGATGCACGACGGTCACCGGGCACGGCGCGTGCAGGACGCAGTGCAGGCCGACCGAGCCCAGCACCGCGCTGCGGACGGCGCCCTGACCGCGGCTCCCGACGACGAGCAGGTCGGCCGTCCGGGCGGCGTGCACGAGCGCCTGGCCGGCGCTGCAGCGCACGGCGAGCACCGTGACGGGCGGGCGCTGCTCGGCGTCGATCCCGGCCAGGGCCTCCTCCACCACCTCCCGGGTCCGGGCCCGCACGGCCTCGTGCACCTGTGCGGGGGACCGCCCGGGGGCCGGCACCCGCCGTTCGTGGTCCGGCCGGCGGAACGCGGCGACGACGTCGACGCGGGCATCGCGCCGCACGGCGTCCTGCAGCGCGAACCGCAGCGCCGCCCGCCCTCCCTCCGAGTTGTCGACGCCCACGACGACGAGTGCACTGCGCCCTTCCACGGGAGCTCCTCTCCGTCCGGGCCTCCGGTGCGGCCCGAGAGGTCGATGGTGCGGCCGCGCACCGGCGAGGTGGCACCCGCCGGAGGTCCCGCCGGGCCCGCCGGAGGTCCCGCGCGGGCGGGGGCCGCATGCGCTAACGCCGGTGGCCGTCGTCGTCGGACACCTGGTCGGACACCAGGTCCGCCACCGGACGCCGCGGGATGGGCACGGCCGGCCAGCCGCGGCCGACCCGCAGGACGGCCTGCGGCGGCAGCGGCCCGCCGACGAGGCGGCGCAGCTCGTCGCGGGCCCGGTCCACCTCGATGAGCTGGGAGAGGAACGAGACGGAGAGGCCGTCGGCGGTCGCGGTGAGCAGCACGCGCTGCAGCGCCTCGCCCGCCCGGACGTCGGCGTGCGGCCCGGTCAGGTGCGAGGTGAGGACGGCGATCAGCGGGTCGCTCTCGAACTCCCTGCCGGGTGCCCGCTGCGGGGCGGTGCCGTCGGTGAAGTCGCGCAGCACCCAGCGGTCGTGCAGGACGGGCCGGGGCCCGCCGGCCGCGACCGGCACCCCGTCGGGCCGCCGGGGCGACGTGCCGGTCCACCGACGGAGCTCGGCCCGGAACGCGGGGTCGGCGTCCTGTTCCTGGTGCGCGCGGACGGCCAGGCGCTGCAGGGTCGCCAGCTCGTCGGTGGCGGTCACCAGGTGCAGCCAGGCGCCCTCGTCGGCGGCGGCGCGCCGCAGCGCGTGCCGTTCGGGAGGGGTCACGGCGATGTCGGTGAACGGGCTGCGGTTGGTGTGCCGGCGGGGGACGGCCTCGAGCAGGCGGCGCTGCTCGGGGGTCGGGAGGATGCTTCCGCCGCGGCGGATCTCGGCGACGAGGGTGGGGTGTCGGCGGTCCGGGAGGACGGTGACCAGCGGGCGCACCCCGAGGTCGATGAGGGCGAGTCGGAGGGTGAACAGCGCGGCTCCGCAGGCCATGCGCAGCTCGCGGTCGGCCGGGTCGACGACCGGGAGGCGCCGCTGCGGGTCGGCGTGGAGCTCGAGGAGGTCCGGCCGCACCCGGAACGCCCAGGGCTGGGTGTTGTGCAGCGACGGGGCCCGTCCCGCCGTGGCGAGCACCAGCTCCGTCTGCTCGGCGGTCAGTCCGAGCGCCGCGCTCGTCCGGGTCGCTCTCGTCATCGTGTCCCTCCCGGGCGTTCGGGCGCCGGAACCGGTGCCGGCCGCGCCACGGCGACGGCGTGCACCAGGTCGGTCTCGCCGACCATCCCGAGGCAGCGCTCCCCGTCGAGGACGGGGAGGTGCCGCACGTCCTCGACGGCCATCAGGCGCAGCGCCGTGTGCAGCGGCGCGTCGGGCGTGACGGCGACGACCCGGGCGGTCATCAGCGCCGCGATCCGCGGGTCGTCGTCGAGGGTCTCGGGCGGTGCGACGCGCCCGTCGTGGAGTCGGGTGGTCATGGGGCGCCTCCGGCGGCGTGCGGGACCTGTGACGCCGTCAGCGTGGCGCGCGGACCGCAGCGCGGGGCAGGGCCGGACGGCCCTGGCGCAGCGGCCTCCCGGCCCCTGCTCAGGACAGGGCGGCCTCGAGCTCGTCGACCGACTCCTCGAGCTTCGCCAGCCTGCGGCGGAGGTCGGCGACCGCGCGCTGCGCCTTCCGCCCGCCGTCCTTGTTCTCGCTCTTCTTCCCGGCGGCCTTCTTCTTGCCCTCCGCCTTCTTCCCCTCCGCCTTCTTGCCGTTCGAGCCGCTGCTCTTCGCGCCCCGGGACGCATCGGACCGGTGCTCGCCGCCGTGCGCCTCGGCGTAGTGGAAGTCCTTGACCCGGGCGAGCAGCTCGGGCACGTACAGGTCGTCGGCGCCGTCGATGCCGGGCCCGGCCGGGCTCACGCCTCCCGCACCGAGAACGGGGACGACGCCGCGGCGCCGCGCCCGTCCAGGGCCTGCGTGCACCGCACCATGTCGATGGTGACGTCGAGGATGAAGCGCTGGAACAGGAAGAGCAGCCCGGTGACCGCCGCGACCTCGGACTCGGTGCACACCGCGAGGGCCTGCTCGGGCGAGAGCCCCGCGGGGGCCGGGAAGCGCCGGACGTGGGCCCGGGCGCGGTCCAGCAGGGCGAGGGCGATGGCCTCGTAGGCCGGGGTGCGCACCACCGGACCCAGCACGTCGTCCAGGGCGACCTCCAGGAAGTCCGGCCACTGCGCGAGCACCCGGAAGTCGCTCGACGGACCGTGGTGCAGGTGCATGTCGGTGACCCGGGTCAACAGCCCGGCCACGCGCTCGTCGGCGTCGCGGGGGTCCACCATGTGCAGCGCCGCCATCCCGTCCGGCAGCCCCGACGGCCGGGGCGCACCCGGGGCCCCGGCGGACGGCCCGCCCCCGCTCGCCCGTCCCTGGACGCCCTCGCACCAGGCCGTGATCAGCAGCAGGTACTGGGCGTTGCCGTGGTTCAGGGCGGCCAGGGCGGCGCGGACCTCGGCAATCCGGTCCTCGCCGAACCCGAGCCCGGCCAGCCGCCGCCGCGGGTCGGGCGGGTCCTCGCCGGGCAGGACCGCGAGCGCGCGCAGCTCGTCGGCGGCGCGCTCGACCTGCTCGGTGGCGAAGACGGGCGCGGCGGCCCGCCAGGCGGCCGGGACGAACCCGCCGAAGACGGCCAGGCTCCGCGCCGCGAACATCACCCACGGGACCCGCAGGACCGACTGCACGTCGTCGTAGCACTCCCGCAGTGCGCCGGTCGACTCCTCGTACTCCACCTGCGGGAACTTCGGTCCGGCGCTCATCGGCCGATCGTGCCACCGGCGCCCGGTGCCTGGTGGCCCGGCCCGGTCACGCCCGGCGCGGGTCGTCGGGGCCGCTGTCGTCGCCGGTCCCGGCGTCGGCGCGCTGGTAGACGTCGGGGATGCCGTCGGCGTCGGCGTCGACCTGCTCCTCGGCGCAGATGCGGCGGTAGTGGCGGTTGCGGATGCGCAGCACGACGGTGGCCAGGAGGGCGGACAGCAGGGAGCCGAGCAGGACGCCGATCTTGACGTGGTCGTCGGCCGCGGTGCCCGCGCCGAAGGCGAGCTCGCCGATCAGCAGGGACACGGTGAAGCCGATGCCGGCCAGCAGGGACAGGCCCAGGACGTCCCACCAGCTCAGACCGTCGGCCAGGCGGGCGCGGGTGAACCGCTGGACGAGCCAGGTGGCGCCCATGACGCCGACGGGCTTGCCGAGGATGAGCCCGGCGAGGATGCCGAGGGTGACCGTGTCGGTCAGCGTCGCGCCGAGCCCGCCGCCGTCGACCACGGACACGCCCGCGGCGAAGAAGGCGAACACGGGCACGGCGACGCCGCTGGAGACGGGCCGGAACCGGTGCTCGAAGTGCTCGGCGAGCCCGGGGCCGGGGCCGGCGGCGCGCCGGACGACCGGGACGGCGAAGCCGAGCAGGACCCCGGCGACGGTGGCGTGCACCCCCGACTCGTGCATCAGCGCCCAGGTCGCCACGGCGAGCGGCAGCAGCAGCCACCAGGAGCGGACGCGGCGCTGGACGAGCACGGCGAACAGCGCCAGCGGGACGAGGGACAGCGCGAGCGCCGGCAGGTGCAGATCGGAGGTGTAGAAGATCGCGATGATGGTGATGGCGAGCAGGTCGTCGACCACGGCGAGGGTGAGCAGGAAGACCCGCAGCGCCGACGGCAGGTGGGTGCTGATCACGGCGAGCACCGCGAGGGCGAACGCGATGTCGGTGGCGGTGGGGATGGCCCAGCCGCGCAGGGCGTCGCCGCCGGTGCCCAGGTTGACGGCCACGTAGATCAGCGCCGGCGCGGTCATGCCGCCCACGGCGGCGGCGACGGGCAGCGCGGCGCGGCGGGGGTCGCGCAGGTCGCCGGCGACGAACTCGCGCTTGAGCTCGAGCCCGGCGACGAAGAAGAAGATCGCGAGCAGGCCGTCGGCGGCCCAAGTGGCCAGGGACAGGTCCAGGTGCAGCGCGGCCGGGCCGATCGTGAACTCGCTCAGGGCGGTGTAGGCGCCGCGCCACGGGGAGTTGGCCCAGAGCAGGGCGACGACGGCCGCCCCGACGAGCAGCATCCCGCCGACGGTCTCGGTGCGCAGGATGTCGGCGATGCGGCTGGCCTCGGGCCAGCTGCCGCGGCCGAAGAGGGGGTTCCTGGTGGGCTGTGCGGGCGGGGGCACGGGCTTCCTCCGGGGTCGACGGAATGACGCCGACCAGACTTCCCGGCACACCGGTGAGCACTGTACGGGCGCGTGGGGCACCGTGCCGGACGGGCGGACGCGGATCACAGCGGCCCGGGGTCTTCCCCGGCGGCGCGGGCGGGGGTACGGTCCGCCCAGGAGCGCCGGGAAGCCTGGTCGGCATGTCGATCACTGCTGACCACCGGAGGCCGTCGTGCCCGCATCCCGCTCCGTTCCCGCGATCCGCACCGAGGGCCTGGGCAAGCGCTACGGCGCCACCACCGCCGTCGAGTCCCTGGACCTGACCGTCGAGCCGGGCGAGGTCTTCGGCCTGCTCGGCCCGAACGGGGCGGGGAAGTCGACCACGATCCGGATGCTGCTGGGCCTGGCCCGGCCCACCACGGGGCGGGCGTGGATCTTCGACGCTCCCGCCTCGGACGTGGCGGCCGCGCACGCCCTGCTGGCCCACGTCCCGGCCGACGTGGCGCTGTGGCCGACGCTGACCGGGGGAGAGGTGCTGCACCTGCTGGGCGAGATCGGCCCGGGGGTCGACCGGGCCCGGCGCGACGAGCTGGTGGAGCGGTTCGCGCTGGACCCGGGGAAGCCGTCGCGGACCTACTCCAGCGGCAACCGGCAGAAGGTGGCGCTGGTGGCGGCGTTCGCCACGCGGGCGCCGCTGCTGGTGCTCGACGAGCCGACGGCGGGGCTGGATCCGTTGATGGAGCAGCAGTTCCAGCAGGTCGTGCGCGAGGCCCGCGACGAGGGGCGGACGGTGCTGCTGTGCTCGCACCAGCTCGCCGAGGTCGAGGCGGTGTGCGACCGGGTCGGGATCCTGCGCGCGGGACGCCTGGTGGACGTGGCCGGGGTGGGCGGGCTGCGCGGGCTGCACCGCAGCCGCGTCGAGGCGCTCGTGGTCGGGGCGGTGCCGGACCTGACCGGGGTCGCGGGGGTGTCGGACGTCGAGGTCGACGGGGCCCGGCTGCGGTTCGCGCTCGACGGGCCACCCGGCCCGGCGCTGCGGGCCCTGGCCGCGGCGGAGGTGGCGGCGCTGCGCGTGCACGAGCCGAGCCTGGAGGAGATCTTCCTCGGCTACTACGGGCGGACCTCGTGAGCACGACGGTGGAGCGGCCCCGGACCCCGACGCCGGTGCGTCCCGGGGGAGCCCGGCGGGCCGTCACCGGGCTCGCGCTGCGGCAGGTGCGGCGGGGCGCGCTGGTCGTGACGGCCGTGGCGGGCGGCATGTCGGCGCTGGTCGTCGCGACCTACGACGACGTCGTCGGCTCGGCCCCCGGCGGCGCGGCCGCGCTGGCGGCGCTGGCGGGCAACCCGGCCGTCCGCACCCTGTTCGGCGACCCGGTGGCGCTCGACGACCCCGGGGGCTTCGCGGTCTGGCGCACCGGGACCGTGCTCGCGGTCCTGGTGGGGGTGTGGGCCGCGCTCGCCACCACCCGCGTGCTGCGCGGCGAGGAGGACACCGGCCGGCTGGACCTGCTGCTCGGCGGGGTCCTGCCGGTCGCGGCGGTGGTCCGCCTGCACCTGGCGGTGCTGCTGGGCGCGGTGGGTGCCGCGGGTGTCGCGACCGCCGCAGGGCTCGTGCTGGCCGGGGCGGGGCCCGTCGGGGCGCTGCTGCACGGGGCCGGGACGGCCGCGGTGGGGATCGCGGCGATCGGGACGGCCGGGGTGGCGGCGCAGGCGGCGCCGGCGCGGGCGGCGGCGAGCGGCCTGGCGGTGGCGGTGCTGCTCGGCGGCCTGCTGGTGCGGATGGTCGGCGACGGGGTCGAGCCGCTGGGGTGGATCCGGTGGCTGTCGCCGTTCGGGCTGGTGGCGCTGGTCGAGCCGTTCCACACCGACCGGGTGCTGCCGCTGCTGGTGCTGGCCGCGGTGGCGCTCGCGGTGGTCGCGGTGGTGCCGTCGCTCGCCGCGCGGCGGGACGTCCGGGCGGGGCTGCTCCCCGCCCGGCCGCCGCGCCCCGCCCGCACGGCGCTGCTCGCGTCGCCCGCCCGGTTCGCCGTGCGCCTGGTGCTCGCCCCGCTGGCCGGGTGGGCGGCCGGGATCGGCGCGTTCTTCCTGCTCATCGGGGCGGTGTCGCGGTCGATGACCGACTTCCTCGACGCCAACCCGGTGTTCGCCGACCTCGCCGGGCAGGCGGGGTTCGCGGAGCTGGGTTCGGTGCAGGGCTACGCGTCGACCCTGTTCTCCCTGCTCGCCGTGCCGGCCGGGGCGTTCGCCGCGGTCCGCACCGGGGCGCTGGGCGCCGCGGAGACCGGCAGACGGCTGGACCTGCTGCTGGCCGGGCCGGTCACCCGCACCCGGCTGCTCGCCGGGCACGTCGCCGTCACGGCGGCCGCGGCGGTGGCGCTCACCGTCGTGGCCGGGACCGCGCTCTGGGCGGGAGCGGCGACGGTCGGCAGCCCGCTGGGGCTCGGCGAGTCCCTCGCCGGCGCGCTGAACAGCCTCCCGGTCACCGCGCTGGGCCTGGGCGCGGCCGTCGCGGCGCTGGGCCTCGCGCCGGGCGCGGTGGTGCCGGTCGGGCTGCTGCCCGGAGCCGGCGGGTTCCTGCTCACCGTCGTGGCCGACAGCGTCGGGGCACCGCCGTGGGTGGTCGGGGTCTCGCCGTTCGCCCACCTGGCCGCGGTGCCGGCGGTGGGGCCGGACGTCGGGGGTGCGGCCGTCATGACGGTGGTCGCGGCCGCGCTGGTCGTGGTCGGCACCGTCGGCTACGGGCGCCGGGACGTGCGGTGAGGATCCTGCTGCTGACCGCGGGCAGCCGCGGTGACGTCGACCCGTTCCTCGCGCTCGCCCACCGCGCCGCGGCGGCCGGGCACGAGGTCGTGCTGGGGGTGACCCGGGAGTTCGTCGACGGTGCCCGGCTCGCCGCGACGGAGGGGGCGGACGGGGGAGCGCCCCGGTTCGAGGTGGCCGCGCTGGACGGCGACTTCGCCGCGGTGGTCGAGGCGCAGGGGGTGTCGCCGTGGGCCGCCGCGCGGGCGTTCCGCTCGACCGTCGCGCCGATGATGGCCGGGATGCTGCGCTCGGCGGTGCGCGTCGCCATGGAGCGCCGGCCCGACGTGATCGTGCACCACCCGAAGGTGCTCAGCGCCGCGGTCGCCGCGGCGCGCCTGGACCGGCCGCGGGTCCTGGTCGAGATCGTCCCGACGCTGACGCCCACCCGGGAGTTCCCCGCCGCCGGGATCACCACGACCGGGCTGGGACCGCTCAACCCGCTCACCTACCGCCTCGCCGCGGCGGCCGGGGCGGTGTTCCGCGGGGTGCTCCGCGACCTGCGCGCCGAGGCCGGGCTGCCGACCCGCGGCGCGCTCCCGGGCCCTGCCCGGACGCTGGTGCCGGTCAGCCCGGCGCTGCTGCCCCGGCCCGCCGACTGGCCCGCCGCCACCGTGCTGACCGGGCAGTGGACGCGGCCCGAGCGGCCCGCCGCGGCCGATCCGGAGCTCGCGGACTTCCTCCGCGCGGGCCGGGTGCTCTGCGCCGGGTTCGGGTCGATGGCCGACGGCGATCCGGAACGCCGGGCCCGGGCCCTGGTCGGCGCCGCCCGCGAGCACGACCTGCGCGTCCTGCTCGTCACCGGGTGGGGAGGCCTGCGCCTGCCCGGCGACCTCGCCGGCGACGACGTGCTGGTGCGGTCCGCGGTCGCCCACGGGCACGTCCTCCCGCTCTGCGCGGCCGCGGTGCACCACGGCGGGGCCGGCACCACCCACGCCGTGGTGCGCGCCGGGATCCCCTCGGTGGTGGTCCCCTTCCTCGCCGACCAGCCGTTCTGGGCCCACCTGCTGCACCGGCGCGGGCTGGCCGCGCCACCCGTCCCGTCCCGCCGCCTCGACCGCCGCCGCGTCGCGGCGGCGCTCGGCGCCCTCCCGGGGGCGGCCGCGGTGCAGGTCGTGGCCGACCGCATGGCCCACGACGACGGCTGCGGCGCCGCGCTGGACGCCGTCGAGCACTCCGAGGCCCGGTGAAGATCCTCGTCGTCACCCTCGGCACGCGCGGTGACGTGCAGCCGTTCGTCGCACTGGCCCGCTCCGCGCGCGACCGCGGGCACGACGTGGTGCTGGCCGCGCCGGAGCGCTTCCGCCCGCTCGCGGCCGCGCACGGGCTCGACCTCGTGCGGATCGACGACGGCCCCCTGGCGCTGATGGACGGCGTCGCCGGGGCGGCGGTGTCCGGGGGTGTGCGGGCCAAGCTGGCCCTCGCCCGGGCGATGCCCGCGGCGTTCGGCCGCGTGCTGGAGGACTGCGCGACGATCGCGCGCGGCATCGGGCACGACGCCGACGTCGTCGTGCACAACGGTCAGGTCATCGGCGCCCCGCACGTGGCCGAGCTGCTCGGCGTGCCCTGCGTGCTCGCGCTGACCGTGCCCGTGTACGTGCCGACGCGGGAGTTCCCCTGGCCGGGGGCGCCCCTGCCGCCCTGGCTGCCCGGGTGGGCGAACCGGGCCGGCTACCTCGGCATGCGCGGGCCGGCGGTGGTGTTCGCCCGCGTCGTGGACGACTGGCGCAGGCGCGACCTCGGGCTGCCCCGGCGCCGCGGGCGCCACGACCCGCTGCGCCGCCCCGACGGCGTGCCCGTGCCCGTGCTCAACGCGGTGAGCCGCCACGTGGTGCCCCCGCCGGAGGACTGGCCCCCGTCGGTCACCACCACCGGCTACTGGTTCCTCCCCGCCGCCCGGCCCGGGCTGCCCGCCGGCGTCGAGGAGTTCCTCGCCGCGGGTGAGCCGCCGGTGCTCGTCGGGTTCGGCAGCATGGCCGGCGCCGACCCGGCTGCGACCACCCGGACGGTGCTCGACGCCGTCCGCGCGGCCGGCCTGCGCGCGATCGTGGCGACCGGGTGGGGCGGCCTCGTCGCAGGGGAGGTTCCTGCCTCGGTGCTGGTCGTCGACGACGTGCCGCACGACGTGCTGCTGCCCCGCGTCGCCGCCGTCGTCCACCACGGCGGGGCCGGGACGACCGCGGCGGTCGCCGCTGCCGGTCGTCCGCAGGTGGTGTGCCCCTTCGTGGCGGACCAGCCGTTCTGGGCCCGCCGGGTCCACGACCTCGGTGTCGGTCCCGCCCCCGTGCCACAGCGGCGGATGACCGCCGCCGCCCTGGCCGCCGCGCTGCGCATGGCGACGGGCGACCCGGCCGTGGCCGCGCGCGCCGCCGCGCTGGGCGCCCGGATCCGCGAGGAGGACGGCACCGCGGTGGCCGTCCGGGCCCTCGAGGCGCTCGTTACCGGCGCTACCGCAGCCGCGCCCCGTACACCTTCTCCACCGTCATGGTCATGAGCACCCGCCGGTCGGACACCATGACCGCGCGGTACTCGTCCCAGTCGGGGTGCTCGCCCGCGGCGGCGCGGTAGTACTCCACCAGGGCCTCGACCTCGGGGCCGTGCGGGTCGGTGCCCGGACCCGTGAGGACGACGGTGCCCTCGGCGGTCGCCCAGGCCCAGCCGTCGGGGCTGGTGACCTCCAGCGCCGCCCGCGGGTCGCGCCGCAGGTTCGCGGTCTTGGCGCGGCCCTCGGTCATCGACACCTGCAGCACCCCCGCCTCGCGGTGGTAGGTCGGCGTCACCGGCGAGAGCTGGGGCCGGCCGTCGGACTTGATCGTGGCGAGGACGCCCAGGCGGCTCTCGGCGAGCAGTGCGTGGGGGTCGAACGCGGGGGCGGTCATGCCCGGACGAACGCGGCGCCGGCGGCGGCTGTTCCGTGCTCGCCGCGGGGGAGCGTCCGGAGGGCCGTACTACCGTTCCGGACACCGCGTGACGGAGGAGTCGTGGGATGACAGCAGGGCGACAGGTCCCCGCGCAGGACGACGTGCTCGGCTACTTCGCGACGCTGTCGAACTGGGGGCGGTGGGGCGAGGATGACGAGCGCGGCACGCTGAACCACGTCACCGACGACGTCCGGCTGGCGGCGGCGCGGGCCGTGCGCCACGGCCGGAGCGTGTCGTGCGCGTGGGAGGTCGCGGTGCCGGGGGACATGGAGCGGTCGACGACGGCGTGCCCGTGCGCCGCCGACATGCCGGGCGCCGAGGGCATGCCGCCCGCGTTCCACGCCGACCGGCGCTGGGGCTTCTCGACCGAGCACCTGGGCATGACGTTCCACGGCAACGCGGTCACCCACCTCGACTCGCCGTGCCACCTCTTCTGGGACGGCACGATGTACAACGGGCGCCCGCACTCGCTGGTCGACCCCGCGACGGGCTCGGCGTGGGCCGCGGTCACGGCGGCGGCGGACGGGATCGTCACGCGGGGCGTCCTCCTCGACGTCGCGGCGGTCCGCGGCGTGCCGTGGCTGGAGCCGGGGGACGGGGTGTTCCCCGACGACCTCGAGGAGGCCGAGCGCCGCCAGGGCGTGCGGGTGCGCCGCGGCGACGCGGTGCTGCTGCGGACCGGCCGGGGCCGCGCCCGGCACGAGCAGGGTCCGGCGCCCGGGGTCGAGCAGGCCGGCTGGCACGCGTCCTGCCTGCCGTGGCTGCACGAGCGGGAGGTCGCGCTGATCGGCGCCGACACGCCCCAGGACGTCCAGCCGTCGGGGTACCCGGACGTGCTGATGCCGGTCCACGCCGTGGGCCTCGTGGCGATGGGGCTGTGGCTGCTCGACAACTGCGACCTGGAGGCGTGCGCGACCACGGCCGCCGAGCTCGGTCGGTGGGACTTCCAGCTGGCGGTCGCGCCGGTCCGCCTCGCGGGCACGTCCGGCAGTCCGGTCAACCCGATCGCGACGTTCTGACGGCACGGGGTCCGCCGCGCCCGGCCCGAGCAGCTCGTGTTCCCCCGGCCGTCCCGTGCCCGTCACGTCGCCCACACCGTGCTGCCGCGCTGGTCGGTGACCGTGTGCGGGTGACCGTGCACCCGGTGCTGACGTCCCCGCCCGCTCCCGCCACCGCGCCGCCGCGCCGGATCGCCGTCCTGGCGACGCTCGGCGACTCGACGGCGGTGGGGCTCGGCGACTCGCTGCCCGACCGCGGCTGGCGCGGGTTCGGGCTCCTGCTGCGCGACGCCGTCGGCGCCGCGGTCCTCGTCAACCCCGCCCGCACCGGCGCCACGGTGGCCTCCGTGCGGGCCGAGCAGCTGGCGTCCGCCGTGGCCGCCGCTCCGGACGTCGCGGTCGTGTTCGCCGGGATGAACGACACCCTGCGCGCGCACTTCGACCGCGACGAGCTGGCCGCCGATCTCGGGGCGATCGTCCGCGCGCTGGGCGCGGCGGGGGCGCACGTGGTGCTGGTCCGGCACCACGACCACTCCCGCGTGTTCCTCCTGCCCGCCCCGCTGCGCCGGGCGCTGCAGGGGCGCATCGCCGCGTTGAACGACGTGGTCGACGAGGTGCTGGTCGCCGCGACGCGGGCCGGGGTGCGCGTGAGCGTCCTGGACCTCGCGGCCCTGCCGGGGACCTACGACCGGTCGATGTGGTCGGTGGACCGGCTGCACCCCTTCGAGCGCGGGCACCGGCTGCTCGCGGCCGCGATCGGCGAGCTGCTCGGGACCGCCGGGTTCGCCGTGCCGGTCCCGGTCGGTCTCGCCTGCTCCGGGGGCCGGTGCGTCACCGATCTGGAACGGGCGGTCTGGCTGGTCGTGAAGGGCGTGCCGTGGGCGGTGCGCCGCGGGCGCGACCTCGGGCCCGTCGTCCTGCGGGCGCTGCTGGACGGCGCGGCGGTGCGGCCCGTGCCGGCGCGCGCCCGGGGCACGGCCCGGTGAGGATCGCGCAGGTCGCCAACTTCTACGGGCCGCGCTCGGGCGGGCTCCGCACGGCGCTGGCGCAGCTGGGTGCCGGGTACGTCGCGCACGGCCACGAGGTCGTCCGCGTCGTGCCCGGGGCCCGGTCCGGCACCGAGGTGTGCGCGGACGGGGTCGTGCGGATCACGGTGCCGGCGCCGCCCGTCCCGGGGACCGGGGGCTACCGGGTGATCGACCCGTACCGGGTGGAGCGGGTGCTGCAGCAGCTGCGCCCGGACGTCGTCGAGGTGTCGGACCGGCTCACGCTGCGCCGCCTGGGCCGGTGGGCGGCCCGTCGCGGGATCCGCAGCATCGCGATCTCGCACGAGCGCCTCGACCGCCTGCTCGGGCAGGCCGGCCTCCCGCCCGCGGTGGCCGCCCGGCTCGCGGACGCGGCCAACGCGCGCACCGCGGCCGCCTACGACGCCGTGGTGTGCACGACGCGGTTCGCCGAAGAGGAGTTCGCCCGGATCGGGTGCGGCACCGTCGTCCGGGTGCCGCTCGGGGTCGACCTCGACACGTTCGCGCCCGACCGCTCCGACGCCGGCCTGCGGTCGCGGCTCGTCGACGACGACGCCTTCCTGGTCGTGCACTGCGGCCGGCTGTCCCCCGAGAAGCACGCCGAGCGCAGCATCGCCGCGGTCGCGGGACTCCGCCGGGCCGGGGTGGCGGTCCGCCTCGTCCTGGCCGGCGACGGGCCGAGCCGGCCCGCCCTGCAGCGACGGGCGGCCGGCCTGCCCGTGGACTTCCTCGGCTTCGTGCCCGACCGCGGCGGCGTCGCCCGCCTGCTGGCCACCGCCGACGCGACCATCGCCCCCGGCCCGCACGAGACGTTCGGCCTGGCCGCGCTGGAGTCCCTGGCCTGCGGCACGCCCGTGGTGGCGTCGGCCGGTTCCGCGCTCGCCGAGATCGTGCGGCCCGCGTGCGGTGCGCTGGCCCACGACACCGGTGCCGGGTTCGCCGACGCGCTCGGCGGCGTCCTCGCGGGGGAGCGGGTCCGGCAGCGGCGCGCAGCGCGCAGGCGCGCCGAGCAGTACCCCTGGTCGACCTCGGTGAGCGGGATGCTCACCGTCCTGCGCGCCTCGTGACCCGCGGCCCGTCCGGGGGCCGTCGTGAGCCGGTGACGTCACGCCCGCCGGCGCCGCCGGCGACGTCGCGCGACCTCCGGATCGTCCTCGGTGGAGGCCAGGGCGTGGCGAAAGCGCTGCTGGCCGCCCTGCTTGCTGGTGTCGTACACGGCGCCGATCTCGGTCCACGTACCGCCCTCGCGCCGGACCTCCGCGGCCGCGGCGATCTCGAGCGCCTCCGCCGCCTCACGGACCCGACGCGCCGCGGCCAGTGCGTCGAGGGGGTCGCCGGCGGCGGCCAGGGCGTCGAGCGCCTGCCTGACCTCCTCGGACCGACCCGCCGTCATGATCGGATGCTATCCCGGCACCGGGGTCAATGCTATGTTGACCGAGGTCAACGTTGAGTTGACGACGGCGCGGAGGGAGGTCCGGTCATGGCGAAGAAGAAGAAGAGCAAGAAGGACAAGAAGAAGAAGTAGTCCCCCGCCCCCGGCAGGGGGACGTCGGAGCCGGGCGGCGCGGTGGGTGCACCGTGCCGCCCGCTGACGTGCACGAGATCAGGGGCGGGCGTCCCGGTCCGCGCCCCGGTCGGCGAGCAGGTCGTCGACGAGCCGGGGGATGAGCCCGCTCCCGTCGAAGAGGTGCGCGAGGTCCTCGTAGGCCAGGATCTCGCGGCGGACGAGCTCGCCGACCCGGCCCGGGTACCGGGCCCGCGCGTACTCGGCGGCCGCGCCGAAGCGGCCGGTGGATCCCTCCGCCGGGCCCGTCGTCCGGTACCCCGGCCGCGCCGGACCGCCGAACCCCTCGGTGAACCAGCGGACCACGGTGGGCGTCGGGTCCTCGGCCACGGTGCACCTCCGGTGGATGCCCGGTCCCCTCGTGGGCCCGGTCCGCACCACGGTCCACCGACGGCGTTGCGCGGCCCTTGCAGCCGGCTTGCGCGGGATGCGCCGGTGTTTCGGGCGGATGACGGCGGGCACCCGCACCCACGAGACGACGTGTGATGCATGGGCGGGGCGGTGCTGCTCCCTCGTCGTGACGACGAGGGAGGCACGGTCGGTGCTCGATCATCCTGGTGCGGTCAGAGCCGCGTTCGACGCGTCCGTCGACGCTGCCCGGCGGGCCCGGGCCACGGCATCACGTGCGGCGCGTGCGTGGGGGATCGACGAGGACAGCACCGCCGACCTCCTCGTGGTGGTCAACGAGCTGGTGTCGAACGCCGCCGAGCACGCCCGCACGCCGTCGGTGCTGACCCTCGACCTGCACGCGTCCCTGGTCCTCGTCGCGGTGTCCGACGAGTCGGCCGTCCCGCCGGTGGTCCGACCCCACGACGTCCGGGCCATCCGCGGGCGGGGGATGCAGATGATCCGTGCGGTGAGCGCGCGCTGGGGTCACCGGACGACGGCCCGGGGGAAGACGGTGTGGGCCGAGGTGCCCGTGGTCCTCCTCTGACCCGCTGCTCGCCGGGCCTCAGCCCTCCGCAGCGCGGACGTCCGTCCCCTGCTCGGCGAACGCCGCGAAGTCCTGCATGTGCCGGCGCGACTGCGTGCGGAACGTACGGCGCAGGAAGGGCGCCACCAGTCGCATCGGCACGCCGCTGAACCGGTACTCGCTCTCCTGGGCCCACAGCGTCGTCTCCGGACCGGCCTCGGTCAGCCGGTCCCGCACGGCGCTCCACATGCCCTCGCCGACGATCTCGCGCTCGAAGTGGACGACGCCGTCCCGCGGGAGGCCGTGCAGGTCCGCCGGTTCCCGGCGGGTGACGGTCTCGGTCAGCTCCATCTCCTGCTGTCCCGTGCGCAGCACGACCCGCGACACGGTGCCGACCTGCCCGTGCACCCCGCTCCGCGGCTCGTGCAGCACCAGGCCCCGCAGCCACTTCGGCAGGTGTGCGGGGTCGGCGAGCAGCCGGACCACCCTCTCCCGCGGCTGGGCGACCTCGATGGTGACGGTGTACCTCATGGCGGCCCACAGTAACAAGGCGCGATTATATTAGTCCAGTCTTATCGAACCCGAGGCCTGTTATGTGTCGACAGTGAGGTGGTCGGCCGCCCGGCGAAGTGAGGACTTATCGCCAGTTCTACGACCAGGATGCCCCATTGACAGCGCACACAAGTGTCGACACTCTGAGGCGCGCCCGCACCCCTGCACGTCGCGCCCTGTCCGCATCGTCGCGGGCCGATCGAGGAGGAAGACGCCCATGGAACCGCTGCCGTCGTCGTCGAAGGGCCGGATGACCTCTGCCGGCTTCGCCGTACTGATCATCTGCTGGGCGACGATCGTGGCCGATGGCTACGACGTCGTGGTCTACGGGGCGGTCCTGCCGTCGCTGCTGCAGGAACCGGGATGGGGGCTCACGCCCGCCACCGCGGGCCTCCTCGGCTCCGTGCCCCTGGTGGGCATGTTCGTCGGCTCGCTGCTGGCCGGCACGCTGGCCGACGTCGTCGGCAGGCGGCGGATGCTGATCGGCTGCCTGACCTGGTTCTCCGTCCTGACGGCGTGCTGCGCGTTCGCCCCGTCGCCGGAGGTCTTCGCCCTGCTGCGGTTCGTCGCCGGTCTCGGGCTGGGCGGTGTCCTGCCGATCGCCAGCGCGATCACCGCGGAGTTCACGCCGCGCCGGTTCCGCAACATGGTCTACGCCGTGATGTTCAGCGGCTTCCCGATCGGGGGCATCACCGCGGCGCTGCTCGGACTGGTGATCATCCCCACCGCGGGGTGGCGGTGGATGTTCGCGGTCGGCCTGGTCCCGCTGCTGCTGATCCTCCCGTTCGCGCTGCGGGGGCTGCCCGAGTCCGTGACGGTGCTGCGCCGTCGGGGACGGCACGACGAGGCCGACGCGCTGGTCGCGCGGTTCGCGCTCGACGAGGCCCCGGCACCCACCGCCGCCGAGGTGGCCGCCGCGCCGGCGGTCGGCCGCACCGGCGGGCTGTTCGCCCGGCGGTACCTGTTCGCCACCCTGTGCTTCCTCGGGGCCAGCTTCCTGTGCCTGTT
This sequence comes from Pseudonocardia broussonetiae, assembly GCF_013155125.1. Lineage (NCBI taxonomy): Bacteria > Bacillati > Actinomycetota > Actinomycetes > Pseudonocardiales > Pseudonocardiaceae > Pseudonocardia > Pseudonocardia broussonetiae. The sequence continues at coordinate 3,972,873 of NZ_CP053564.1, forward strand.
CATGATCTACGGCGTGAACACCTGGCTTCCGCAGATCATGCGCCAGGCCGGCTACTCCCTGGGCGGCGCGCTGACGTTCCTGCTCGTCTTCAACGTCGGGGCGTGCGTCGGCACCGTGCTGGTCGCCCTGGTCGCCGACCGGGTCGGGTCCAAGCCGGTGCTCATCGCCACCTTCGTCCTCGGCGCGGCCAGCGTGGCCCTGCTGAGCGCCCGCCCGGCCGAGGTCGTCATGTACGTCGCGATCGGGCTCGCGGGCATCGGCACGATCGGCACGCAGTCGTTCCTCATGGCGCTCGTGACCCAGCACTACCCGCAGGGCCTGGCGCCGCTCGGGCTGGGCTGGACGCTGGGGGTCGGGCGACTCGGCTCGGTGGCGGCCCCGGTGGTCCTCGGGCTGATCCTCGGATCCGGTCTCGGGCTCCGGGCGAGCTTCCTGGCGCTCACCGCGGCGGGCGTGCTCGGTGCCGTGTTCGTCGTGCTGGTGCCCGCGGGGGGTGCCCGTCGGGTGGTCGCCCCCGCCGACCGGGAGCAGACCGCCGTCACCGGGTGACCGAGCCGGACACTGCTGCGGGCCGCTCCCCGGTGCGGGAGCGGCCCGCAGTGGCGTGCGCGGGAGGGGGGCGTGCGCGGGTGGGGGGCGTGCGCGGGTGGGGGGCGTGCGCGGGTGGGGGGCGTGCGCGGGTGGGGCGAACTGCCCCCGGACAGAGGTCTGCCCCGCCGGCGCACCGGCGGGGCAGACCCCGGTCACCTCTGCGGCCGACCCCTAGGTGACCAGCCACCCGCCGTCGACCGGGAGGACGGCCCCGTTGACGTAGGACGCCGCGTCGGAGCAGAGCCAGGCGACGGCCTCGCCGATCTCCGGAGGCTGGCCGTAGCGGCCCTGGACGGTGCGGCCGATCACCGCGTCCATGGCCTCCTTCGGCACGGCGGCGGTCATGGCCGTCTCGATCGGTCCGGGCGAGACCGCGTTGACCCGGATGCCCGAGCCGCCGTGGTCGATGGCCGCGGTGCGGGTCAGGCCGATCACGCCGTGCTTGCTGGCGGTGTAGGCGGCCTGCATCCCGGCGCCGCGGTCGCCCCAGATCGAGGCGGTGTTGACGATCGCGCCCCCGCCGGACGCCAGCATGTGCCGGATCTCGTGCTTGAGGCACAGGAACACGCCGGTCAGGTTGACGGCGAGGACCGTCGTCCAGTCGTCGTCGGCGAGGTCCGCCAACGGGGCGGGCACGAAGGTGCCCGCGTTGTTGTGGGCGAGGTGCAGGCCTCCGAACTGCCCGACGGTCTCCTGGACGGCCGCCTCCACCTGGTGGGGGTCGGACACGTCGACGCGCAGGAACCGGGCCTTCCCACCCGACTCCTCGATCTGGCGCACGGTCTGCTCGGCGTCGTCGAGGACGTCGCACACCGCCACCGACGCGCCGCGCGCGGCGAAGGCGAGGGCGCTCGCCCGGCCGATGCCGCGCGCGGCGCCGGTCACCAGGGCGACCCGGCCGGTGAAGTCCTCCCGGGGCGCGCTCACTTGACCGACATCCCGGCGTCGACGGGCATCGCGACCCCGGTGACGTAGCGGGCCTCGTCGGAGGCGAGGAACAGCAGAGCGTGGGCGATGTCCTCCACCTCCACCCACGGCACCGGCAGCAGGTTGAGGCCCTGGTAGAGATGGATGACGTCGTCGAGCGTCGGCGCGTCGAGGTCGGGCCGGAAGATCCGCCAGTTGTTCTCGTTGAGCAGCAGCGGCGTGGGCACCGTGGTGGGGTGCAGCGAGTTGACCCGGATCGAGTGCGGCGCCAGCTCCACGGCGAGGCTGCGCATCAGCCCGACGACGCCGTGCTTGGCCGAGGTGTAGGCGGAGAAGTTCGGCGCGGCCTTGAGGGCGAGCGAGGAGCTGGTCAGGACGATGGCGCCGCCCCGGCCGCGCTCGACGAGGTGCGGGATGGCCGCCCGGGCCGTGTTCCAGACGCCGGTGAGGTTGGTGTCGAGGACCGCGCGCCAGTCCTCCTCCCGGGTGTGGGCGGAGTCCGCGGCGATGCCCTGGATCCCGGCGTTCGCCGACACGATGTCGACGTGGCCGAGCTGCTCGACCCCGTCGTCGACGAGGCGCTCGACGGCGGCGAAGTCGCGGGCGTCGGCCTTCGCCCAGACGATCCGCCGGTCCAGCTTCTCCACCAGCGCCACGGTCTCGGCGAGGTCCTCCTCGCTGGCCGCGGGGGCGCCCTGGGCGTCGACCGGGCCGCAGATGTCGAACGCGATGATGTCGGCGCCCTCCTGGGCCAGGCGGACCGCGTGCGCCCGGCCCTGCCCGCGGGCGGCCCCGGAGATGAGGGCGACCTTGCCCTCCACCCGGCCCGTCACGCGAAGACCGGGGCGATGTCGAAGTAGACGCGGTAGTCCGCGACGAGCCCGTCGTCGCGGCGCCGGATGATCGACACGACCGGGACGGTGACCTGCTTGCCGTCCTTGCGGTCGTAGGTCGTCTCCAGCTGGGCCACGCTGGCGTCGCCCTCGTGCCACTCGTGCAGGATCCGGTGGCTCAGCCCGTCGATGGTGGAGAAGAAGCCGCCGACGCCGGCCACGATCGCGTCCGGCCCGACCATCGGGTCGCCGTTGGCGAAGACCATGGTGCCGTCGGGGGCGAAGATCTCGGCGAACCGGGGAGGGTCGAAGGCGTCGACGCGGGCGAAGACGTCCCGGATGAACTCCGGACCCGCGACGGGTGCGTCGCCGCCGAGCGGGGTCCCGGTCGCGACGCTCTCCCGCACGGCGTCGAGGGTCGTGCGGACGGCGTCGAGGTAGTCCTCCTCCATGTGGCGCGCGAACTCGTCCTCCCGGGCGCTGCCCGCCTCGACCCCGTCGACGGCGATCCGGAAGGTGAAGGTGAGCGTGAGCTCCCCGTCCTGCTCGCGGAGCTCGTTGTCGATCGTGCCGCGCGCCTCGCCGTGGGTGCGCTGGAAGTGGACGAGCTGCTTCGGGTGGAAGGTGATGACCTCGCGCACGGGCCGGCCGGCGTGGACGATGTCGCGCACCAGCCCGCCCTCGAACCGGTCGACGATGCGGCACGAGGTGATGCTGCGGACGTACTTCGTCGGGTTGCCGGCCTTGTCCAGCAGACCGGCCCACACGTCGTCGACGCTGAGTGCGGGCTCGGTGCCGTCGTTCACGACGAGCGTCCTGCTGATCTCGATCATGGCTGATCTCCGTTTCCGGGTCGGTCAGGGCTGGGTCGGTCAGGGCTGGGTGACGAGGGCGACGCGGCCGACGTTGGTGTCGGACTCCACGTGGTGGTGCGCCTCGGCGGCGCGGTCGAGCGGGAACCAGCGGTCGACGACGGGCCGGAAGCCGCGGGCCACCTCGGCCCACGACGCCCGGACGCTCTCCGGGTTGCCGGTGCGCACGCCGATGACCCGCTGGCACCGGGAGTAGAGCCGCAGCAGGTCCACCGACGCGCCGCCGCCGAGGAAGGCCCCCGAGGTCACGACGGAGCCGGCGACCGCCAGCGCGTCGAGGGTGGCGGCGAACATCGCGGGCTCGCCCAGGTCGTCGATGGCGATGTCGATGCCGTGGCCGCCGGTGACGTCGAGGACGTCCGCCGCGAAGGTGGGGCTGGTGCCGTCGAGGGTGAACTCGATCCCGGCGGCCTCGAGCCGGCTGCGCTTCTCCGCCGACCGCGAGGTCGCGATGACCCGGGCACCCAGGTGCGCCGCGAGCGTCGCGGTGGTCGAGCCGAGCGCCGACGCCGCCCCCTGCACCAGCACCCACATCCCGGGCTCGAACCCGGCCTGCGTCAGCTGGTTCCGGGCGACGGGTCCGGACAGCGCGAGTGCGGCGGCCTCGACGGGGGAGATGCCGTCGGGCACCGGCGTGACGTTGCGCTCGGGCACCGCGACGTAGTCGGCGTAGGCGCCCGGGCGGTGGGTCCCGATGAGCTGCAGGGATTGGCAGGCCTCGGCCTGGCCGCGCAGGCAGTACCGGCACCCGCCGCAGCACACGGACGGGAACACCGCGACGCGGTCGCCGACGCGAGAGGAGGTGACGCCGCTCCCGACCGCCGCGACGACGCCGGCGTGCTCAGCACCCAGGACGTGCGGCAGCACGAACCGCGCGTACGGGTGGGTCCCGGCGCGGGCGCGCAGGTCCAGGAGCCGGCCGACGCTGACCGCCGCGACCTGGACGAGCACCTCGTCCGGGGCGGGCTGCGGGGTGGCGATCGTGGCGCGGTGCAGCACCTCGGGCGGTCCGAACTCGGAGAAGACGACGGCGCTCATCTCCGCGCCGGGGGCGACGGGCACCGGCCAGGCGTCGGCCCCGGTCGTGACCCGGGTCGCGGCGCTCACGACGCCACCACCGGGTTCACGAGGCGCCCGACCCGGTCGATCTCCACGACCACCTCGTCCCCGGGGGCGAGGAACTCCTCGCGGGGCAGGCCGACCCCGGCCGGGGTGCCGGTCAGGACGAGGTCACCGGGTTCGAGGGTGACCATCCGGCTGACCGCGGCGACCAGGTCGGCGACGGGACTGATCATGTCGGCGGTCGAGGAGTCCTGCTTGACCACGCCGTTGACCAGCAGCCGCACGGCCAGGTCGGCGGTGTCCCCGACGAGCCAGGCCGGCACCAGGCCGGGTCCGAGGGGGCAGAAGCCGTCCTGGGCCTTGGAGCCGACCCAGTCGAAGCCGAAGGGCGCGGCCACCGCGTCGGACCGCGTCAGCCGGGAGCGCGCGGAGATGTCGTTCGCGGGCAGGTAGCCCGCGATGTGCCCGGCGACGTCCTCGGGGGAGAGGTCGCGGCACCGGTCGGCGATGACCACGCCCAGCTCTGCCTCCCAGTCGATGCGGGTGTCCCCGACGGGGAGCGGGATCGCGGCGCCGGGACCGATCACCGTCGTCGTCGGCGGCTTGAAGAAGAAGAACGGCTCGGGCGGGGTCGCCGGTGCCGCGATCCCCATCTCCGCGAGGTGGGCGTAGTAGTTCGCGCCCGCGCAGAGGATCTTCGCCGGGTAGGTGAGCGGGGCGGCGAGCACGGCGTCGGGCACGACGTCGTCGGAGTCCGGGGTCCAGGTCCGCAGCAGCGGTGCGACCTCGGCCCACCGGCGCAGGACCGCCATCAGGTCACCGTCCCCGAGGCCCGGGGGCGTCCTCACGATCTTGTCGTCGACCAGGGCGCCGACCGAGACACCGGTGTGCCCGGCGCGGGTGTACTGGACGAGCGACCATGGCGGCGCATGCATGCGGGACCTCTTCCGACTGTCGACACCGGGGGCCGACGGGGCGCTGAACTGCTCGTCGTCGTCGGCGTTCCGCCAGAGTGTCGACACTTTTTGCGGACGTCAAGGGTCGGTTCGGGGGGTCTTGCCGCTACAGTGCGAGCGACCGATGGCGGGTCGTCGACGGGGGAGGCGGGCATCACGGTGTCAGAGGCGCTCGCAGGGCTGCCGGGACTGCGGATCACCGACCCCCGGCGGATCAGCGTGGAGGTGCACGCCCACCTGCGGGAGCTCATCGTCAGCGGCACCCTCGAGCCCGGCACGGAGCTCAAGCAGGCCGAGCTGGCGCGGGTCTTCGCCGTCAGCCGGGCGCCGCTGCGGGAGGCCTTCCGGATGCTGCAGGAGGAGGGGCTCGTCGTCGGCGAGCTCAACCAGCGCAGCCGGGTCGCGGGCTTCGACCCCGACGAGCTCGAGCTCCTCTACGCCGCGCGGATCGCGCTCGAGGCGCTCGGCGTCCGCCTGACGGCGGGCCGGCTGACGGCGGCGGAGGCGAAGGACGCCGCGACCGCGCTGCGGGAGATGGACCGCGCCAACCGGGCCTCGGACATGACGAGCTGGTCGCGGGCCCACCACCGCTTCCACCGCATCGTCGTGATCCGCTGCGGAGCGCGGGTCCTGCGCACGGTCGCCTCGTACGCGGAGCAGAGCGAGCCCTACGTCCGCGCGTTCCAGGCGCGGCACCGCGACCTGTTCCCGGACCGGCACCGCGAGCACGTCGCCATCCTCGACGCGGTCCTGGCCGGCGACCGCGACCTCGCGGCGCGGCTGATGGCCGAGCACCTCGCCGGCACGGCCCGGCGGGTCCTGTGCGACTTCACCCCCGACCGGCCGGCCGGGGCGGTCGAGGAGGCCGTGGCGTACGCCAGCGCCCTGGGGTCGTCCGGCGAGTAGCGGATCCGCTCTGGACATCCTGCCCAAGTGTCGACACTATGGCCGGGGTGCCGGCTCTGTCCGCCGCACCACCGCGATCGCGGCGCCGTCCGACGGAGGCGAACCACCGATCCGTCGTCGCCGCCGCAGGAGGAGGACCAGGTCATGACCGCACCGGAGGCGGAGCCCGCCGTCCGCGTCTCGAAGCTGGGCTACGTGGCGTTCCAGACCCCCGACCTGGACCGCATGGTCGAGTACTACACGAAGGTCCTCGACTTCCACGTCGAGGAGCGCTCGGCGGACGGCGCCTTCCTCACCACCGGCGCCGACCACCACTGCGTCGTGCTCACCACGGGCGGGACCCGGGCGAGGTCGGCCGTCGGCTACGAGGTGCAGGACTCCCTCGACGACGCCCGGCGCCGCCTGCAGGAGGCGGGCTATGAGGTCGAACGCCGCAGCGACATCGGCCCCGGCACCCCCGACGTGCTCGTGCTGGACGAGCCCGGCACCGGGGTCCCGCTGCACCTGTTCACCGCCCAGGACCGCAGCGGGGTCGAGGGCTACCCGCCGCTGCGCCCCACCAAGCTCGGCCACATCGCGGCGTTCACGCCCGAGCTGGCCTCGATGCAGAAGTTCTACCAGGACCTCCTCGGCTTCCGGTGGTCCGACACCATCGGCGACTTCTTCGTGTTCCTGCGGTGCAACGCCGACCACCACGCGGCCAACTTCATGGCCAGCAGCAAGTTCGAGGGGATGCACCACATCGCGTACGAGATGCGCGATCCGAACCACCTGATCACCATGCTCGACCACATGGGGAAGAACGGGGTGCGGCTGCACTGGGGTCCCGGGCGCCACGGCCCGGGCCACAACCTCTTCACCTACCACAAGGACCCCGACGGCAACACGATCGAGCTGTTCACCCAGATCGACGTCATCCACGACGAGTCGAAGGGGCACTGGGAGCCGCGCCCGTGGCACGAGACGTACCCGCAGGGCCCGCGGACCTGGGAGGTCGACCTGGCCACGGTCAACATCTGGGGCCCCGTCCACCAGCCGTCGCTGGACCACTGACCCCGCCCGGCGCCACGGGCATGGGTGCTGCGGAGCAGGTCGTCGACGGCGGCCGGGTCCTGGCCCGGCACGGGCTGGTGACGGCCTTCGGGCACGTGTCCGTCCGCGAGGGCGACGACATGGTGATCACCCCGCCGGTGCCGCTGCGCGTCGCGGCCGCCGCCGACTGCCGCCGCGTCCCGCTGGGCGCGACCGCGCTCCCGGCGGGCGTCCCCGCCGAGGCGTGGCTGCACCTCGCCGTCTACCGGGCCCGTCCCGACGTCGGCGCGGTGTGCCGGGCGCAGCCGGACGACGCGACCTCGCTCGCCGCGGCGGGGGTGCGCATCGGCCCCGTCACCGGGCACGCCGTCCTGGCGGGGGCACCCGTCCCGGTCTCGGGGCCTGCGGTGCTCGTGCGCGACGCGGCGACCGCGGAACGCGCGGTCGCCGCCCTCGGCGCGGGCGACGCGCTCGTGCTCCGGGGCAACGGCGCGGTCACCACCGCCGACGCCCTCGGCCGCGCGGTCGCCCGGATGTGGCTGCTGGCCCGGGTGGCCCGGTCGGTCGCCCTCGCGGCCTCGGCCGGTACCCCGCGCGACCTGTCGGACGAGGAGATCGCGAGCTGGCGCGCGGTGTCCGGCGAGCTCCTCGACCGCGTCCGGGCCTACCTCGACCTTCCCGACGACCCGTCCACCGCAAGGGAGCGCCCCACATGATCGAGCTGCAGGACATCGCCTACGTCCGCTCCGGGACCGCCGACCTGGAGACGGCCGTCCGCTTCGCCGTCGACGTCGTCGGTCTCGAGGAGATCGCCCGCGAGGGCGGCACCGCGTACCTGCGGGCCGACCACCGCCACCACTGCCTGGCGTTCGTCGAGGGGGAGTCCGGGGTCCTGTCGACGGGGTTCGTCGTCCGCGACCCGGCGGCCCTCGACGCCGCGGAGGCCGAGCTCTCGCTCGCGGGGTGCTGGGTCCGTCGCGGTGACCGGGCCGGTGCGGCGCACCGGCGCGTGGTCGACTACCTGGAGTTCGACGACCCGTGGGGCAACCGCGTCGAGCTCGTCTGCGGGCAGGTGACGATCCCGCGGCCCGTCCACTTCGGTCGCGCCGCCGGGATCACCGAGTTCGGGCACATCTGCCTGGACGCCCCCGACACGCGCGAGGCCTACGCGTTCTGGTCCTCCCTGTTCAACATCAGGATCTCGGACTGGATCGGTGACCGCGCCGCGCTGATGCGGTTCGACCCCGTCCACCACAAGCTCGCGGTCTTCCAGGGCGACCGCCCCGGGCTGTGCCACATGAACTTCCAGGTCGCCTCCCTCGACGACGTCATGCGCAGCTGGCACGTCCTGGAGCGGGCGGGGGTCGAGATCGAGCTCGGCCCCGGCCGCCACCCCCAGTCCACGGCGGTGTTCCTGTACTTCAAGGGCCCCGAGGGCCTGACGTACGAGTACTCGTGGGGCGTGCGCCGGATCGAGGACGACGACGCGTGGCGTCCCCGCTACTTCGACCCCGCGGAGCCCGACGCCGTCGACCTCTGGGCGGGCCCGACCTCCAAGCCGTCCACCCAGTACCAGGTGCGGTCGCAGGTCTCGGCCACGCACACCTGATCTCGCGGGCGGTCGGGGCGTAGGGATCGCGTCAAGGTCCGCCGGAACTGCTGTGCCGGCCCGGCGGCAGAGAGCACAGTGGCGCGATGCGCGAGATGCCGCGGTGGACGTTCTTCGTCGCCCTCTGGGTCGCGGTCGCGGCGGTCACCGTCGCGGTGTTCCTGTTCGACTGAACAGCGGCGGCCCGTCGGGAGGAAGGCGACGAAGCCGACACTTATCTCACACCGGGCGTCCACAGCGGTGCAGGTACGCAGCCTGTCGTCGGTCGGCCACGCACCGGCACGAACCGCCGGCGTGATCCTCATCGAACGCGCCGGGTGTGACGATCCGTGAGGCCGGAGGTGCGTGGCAGAGCCGCCGCGGCACCGGTGGTCCGAGCTGCACCGACCGGTCGCACGCCGACGACGTGGCCGTGCTGCGCGAGCTGGCCGCGGACGTGACGGCGAACCCGGTGCTGGCGCTGCGCGCGACGATGGTGCTGATGTGCGTGCTGGGGTCGTCGTCGTCGGTCGTGGCCCGGGAGGTCGGGTGCAGCCGGCGGACCGTGGTCACGTGGCGTGAGCGGTTCCGCGTCGAGGGCGTCGACGGGTTGCGGGACGCGCCGCGGCAGGGCCGGCCGGTCACGCTGAACCCGGCGGTGGTCGTGGTGCGCACGCTGCAGCCGCCCGGGGACGGGCACTCCCGGTGGTCGACCCGACGGCTCGCCGCCGAGCTGGGCATCAGCAACGTGTCGGTGGGTGCGGTGTGGCGGCAGTGGGGCATGCGCCCGGAGCCGGAGGGCCGGGTCGCGCTGCTGACCGAGCCCGTCCTCGACGCCACGATCGTCGACGTGGTGGGGCTGCTCGTCAGCCGGTCGATGGTGCTGTTCGCGGTCGCGGTGGGGGAGCCGCGCAGGCGGGCGGGCGCGGCCGTCGGGCTGGGCCGGGCGGTCAGCGACCGGCTCTCCGGGGTCGCCGGACGCGGGCCGTCCGGCGACGACCCGCTGCCCGTGGAGTTCCTCGACGGGCTGGAGGTGCTGCTGCGCGAGCAGGGCGCGAGGCGGCCGTCGGAGGCGCGGTTGCTGGTGCAGGGGGACGCGACCGCGTGCCGGTGGGCGCTCGAGCAGGCCGTGGTCGCCGCCCACGTCATCCCGGCGCACCTCGCGTGGGAGCGGATCGTGCGGTTGGGGTGCCTGATCGCCGGGTCCGACGAGGACGGCGCGGCCTCGGTCGGTGCGCTGCGCGCCGCGATCACCGACCACGGGGACGGCGGCACGTTCGGCTGGCTCCGCCGGGCCGACAGGGAACCGGACCCGACCTCGACGGCCACCGGCTCCTGAGCGGTCGGCAGCGACGCCGTCACGAGCGGCGAGCGCGCCGACGCGGTGACCTGCCCGACGGTGGTCGTCACCCCGGCGCGGGTACGCCGGCGTCAGCAGCGCGGTGACCGGCGTTGCCGCACGCAGGACCGGACCGCGCCACCGGCGTGGGACGACGGAGCTCGAAAGGCTGGAACCCATGATCTTGTTCTTCGGCACCCGGGTCAGGACGCGCGTCCTCGACTCGCAGACGGGCCGGTGCCCCTACTGCGGTCAGCTGCGCACGTGCGAGCGGGTGGCGCTCCGGTCGTGGTTCCACGTGTTCTGGATCCCGATCTTCCCGATCGGGCGCGGTCAGGAGGCGCAGCGGTGCACCGTCTGCCGCGGCGAGTGGCGGTGACGGGTGGCACCGGGGTGCGCCGCTCGGAGGCCGCGGCGTTCCCGTGGACCGCCGTCCACCGGCCGCCCCCGTCCTGACGGGTGGTGCCTCCCGCTCCGTCCACGACCCGCGGCCGTCACCGTCGTGTGGCAGGGTGAGCTCGTGGCGCACGGGTCGGAGCCAGACGTCCTGAGGTCGTCGGCGGCCGTCGCGGGTCTCCACCGCGCAGCCCGTCTCGAGGACGCCGTGTACGGCAGGGTCGAGCCGAGGCTGCGGCAGCGCGGCTGGCGCGACACCCTCGTCCCCTACACCGGTTACGGGACGACGTCGTGGGTGCGGGTCTTCGGGCGGTTGCTGCTGCGCCGTCCCGACCTGGCGCCGGCACGGGTCAAGGCGGTCCGGGGCTGGCGCAGCTTCGCCACGCTCCCCGTCACCGACGAGCCCGTGACCGTCGAGGTGGGCGGCCGGCGGCACGAGGTGCGGACCGACCGCGGCGGCTACGTCGACGCCGTGGTGGAGGCCGATCTCGAACCGGGGTGGCGCAGCGTCCGGTTCCACCGGGCGGGCGCCGAGTCGGTCGAGGCGCCGGTGCGCGTGCTGGACCCGGACGTCCGCTTCGCCGTGGTGTCCGACATCGACGACACCGTGATGGTCACGGCGCTGCCGCGGCCCCTGCTCGCGGCGTGGAACACGTTCGTCCTCGACGAGTACGGGCGCTCGCCCGTCCCCGGGATGGCCGTGCTGTACGAGCGGCTGGTGACGGCGCACCCCGAGGCACCGGTGTTCTACCTGTCGACGGGGGCGTGGAACGTCGCGCCGGCGCTGACGCGGTTCCTGTCGCGCAACCTGTACCCGAAGGGGCCGCTGCTGCTCACCGACTGGGGCCCGACGACCGACCGCTGGTTCCGCAGCGGGCAGGCCCACAAGGCGGCCACGCTCGCCCGGCTGGCCGAGGAGTTCCCGGACGTCCGCTGGTTGCTCATCGGCGACGACGGGCAGCACGACCAGGAGATCTACGGCGAGTTCGCCGCGTCGCACCCGGAGCACGTCGCCGCCGTGGCGATCCGCCAGCTGTCCCCGACCCAGTCCGTGCTCGCCGGCGGCCTGTCGGCACCCGCCGACGGCCCCGCTCCGGCTGACGGGCAGCGGCGGTCGTGGATGTACGCGCCCGACGGCGCCGGCCTGGCCCGCCGGCTGCGCGAGCACGGACTCCTCCCGGCCCGGGGGTCGACGGCGTCCGCCACCGGTGCGGCCGAATAGGCGCGCATCTCGTCATTGCTGGTCAGGAGCACGGACTGCCAGCCTGGTGGCGCCAGGACCGTCGCCCGAAGGAGCCGCACCGTGCAGATCGCCATCGTCCTCTACCCGGACTTCACCGCCCTGGACATCATCGGGCCCTACGAGGTCCTGGGGCGCCTGCCCGGTGCCGAGGTCGTGTTCGTGGCGGAGGATCCCGGCCTCGTGCGCAACGACCAGCGGAGCCTGTCGGTCAGCCCGGAGGCGACCCTGGACGAGGTGACGGAGCCGGACATCGTCCTCATCGGTGGGGGTCCCGGGTTCTTCGGCCAGCTGGGCGACGGGAAGCTGCACGAGTGGCTGCGCACCGTGGACCGCACCAGCACCTGGACCACGTCGGTGTGCACGGGCGCGCCGATCCTGGCCGCGGCCGGGCTGCTGCAGGGACGTCGCGCGACCACCCACTGGTCGGCGTTCGGGGAGCTCGAGCGGTTCGGTGCGATCCCCGCGCACGAGCGGGTGGTCGTCGACGGCCACTACGTCACCGGCGCCGGGGTCTCGGCGGGCATCGACATGTCCCTGACCCTGGCCGGGGAGATCGCGGGGGAGGAGACCGCGCAGATGGTGCAGCTCATCATCGAGTACGCCCCCGAGCCGCCCTTCCGGGCCGGTTCGATCGACGTCGCTCCCGCGTCGGTGGTCGAGCGCGCCCGCGCGGCCCTGGGGTAGACCCGGCCGGGGAGGGCGTCGGCGCGGGTCAGGCGGGGGACCGGTGCGAGGGGTGCGCCGACGCCGCGTGCCGGGCCCGGTAGCTGCCCGGCGACTCGTCCAGGACCCGCAGGAACGCCCGGCGCATCGCCTCGGAGGTGCCCCAGCCGCAGAGGCGGGCGATCCGGTCGACGTTGTCGACGGTGTCGGTCAGCATCCGCTGGGCGGTCTCCACCCTCGCCTGCTCGACGTACTTCCCCGGGGTGGTGCCGGTCTCGGACTGGAACTGCCGGGCGAAGTGCCGGGGCGACATCGTGGCCCGCTCGGCGAGGGCCGGGACCGAGAGGTCCTCGTCGAGGTGGTCGGCCAGCCACGCGCGGATGTCGCCCAGCCGCGTCCGCCGGGTCGACTGCACGGCCAGCTGCGTGCTGACCTGCGCCTGGTGGCCGGGCCGGCGCACGAAGACCACGAGCAGGCGGGCCACGCGGAGCGCCAGCTCGCGACCGCAGTCCTGCTCGATCAGCGCGAGCGCGAGGTCGATCCCCGCCGTGACCCCGGCCGAGGTGAAGATGCCGTCGTCCTCGACGAAGATCGGGTAGCGCTGGACCTGCACCTTCGGGTACTCCCGCGCGAACTGGCCGCAGTAGGACCAGTGGGTGGTGGCCCGCCTGCCGTCCAGCAGGCCGGCCTCGGCGAGGAGCAGTGACCCGGTGCAGACCGACGCCAGGCGCTCCACGTCCCGGCCCAGCACGCGCAACCTCGAGGCGATCGCGGGGTTCGGGACCTCGGCGCCGGGCCCGCCGGGGACGAGGAGGATGTCTGGTCGCCGGACGTCGTCGATGTCCAGGTCCGGCGTGACCGTGAGGCCTCCGGCGAGCCGGACCGGGCGCCCCCCGATCGACGCGGTGCGCACGACGTAGGGCGGCCCCTCCGGGGACGAGTGGTACCGGGCGACCCCGGTGAAGGCGTCGTACGGGCCGACGACGTCGAGGGGTTGCGCCCCGTCGAACACGAAGATCACCACGGTCCGCGGGCGCATGGCGGCAGTCTCCGCTCGGTCGGGTTCCGGGGCAACGACGGACGGTCGGGTGGCGCCCCGGCCCCGGCACGAGCACGCCGGGAGCCGGAGCGCCGCCTCAGGCCCGGTCGTGCCACATGTCGACGCTGCACTTCCAGGTCCCGTCCGCCTGCAGCGCCCACGCCTCGTGCGTGACGCCCTCCGCGCGCGTGCCGTCCCCGGCCGTCGCGACGTAGGTGCCGACGAGGTGGGCGCTGTCCTCGCCCGCGACGGTCCTGATCACTCCCAGCTGGAACCGGAGCCCGTGCTGCTCCCGCAGCCCGGAGAGGTAGTCGCAGATCGCGGCCCGGCCCTCGATGGGGTCCTGGGCGGCCGGCATGGCCACCGCGTCCTCGGTGTAGAACCACGCGCCCAGCTCCTCGAACCGGCCCTCGTTGAAGAGCACGGGGAACCGGGCTCGGGTCTCCTCGATCGTCTGCGCGGTGCTGGGCATGGGCGCTCTCCTGGGTGGGGCACCCCGCCGTCCGGGGTGGCGGCACGGAACCTAGCAACGGCTCGGAGCGTGCGGTCCCGGTCTGTCCGCATAGGTGGGCCGGTCGTCATTGTCCGTCGTCCGCGGAGCGGCTTAGCTCAGGCCTTCCAGCGATCGCTCGTTCTGACCTGCTCACGGGGTGTGCGGCGAGCGGGATGGCCGTCGGCGTCGGAGCAATTGGTCTGGGATGCAGGCCACAAGACCAACAAGTCTGAGGGTGAGAGATGACGAGGGCAGGGATGGCGCGACGGGTGGCCGGTGCGACGGCGACGGCGCTGGTGGTGCTCGGGGTCGGCGCCTGCGGCTCGGGCGCCGCGGCCGCCGGTGGCGACTGCGCGGAGACCTACGAGATCGGGCTCAGCCACCCGGTCGGTGAGGCCGCCTTCGTGAAGGCCCTCAAGAGGGAGGTCCAGGCCCAGGCCGACCGGATCGGCTGCGTCGAGATGCTGTTCGACGACACGCAGGCCAACGACCTGGAGTCCCAGCGCAACACGGTCGAGACCTGGGTGACCCAGCGCGTCGACGCCGTCGTCGTGCTCCCGGTGGACGCGAAGGCGCTCTCGCCGCTGCAGGAGCAGGCCCAGTCGTCCGGGATCAAGTGGCTCACCTACGCCACGCCCGGTGAGGGGGCGGACGGCTACACCGGGTTCGACAACGTCCTCAGCGGGGACCTGGTGGGCCGGGCGGCCGCCGACTGGATCACCGAGAACCAGCTCGGCGGACGGGTGACCGCCGCCATCAGCTCGATCAGCGCACTCCCGGACGTCCGGGGGCGCTGGACGCAACCGGAGCAGCTGATCCCCGCCGCCGGTGTCGAGGTGGTGTCCCTCCAGGACTGCGCCGACCAGACCTGCGGTCTGGAGCAGGCCGAGGTCCTCCTCAACGCGCACCCGGACCTGCGGGTCTACATCGGGGCCAACGACGACGCCGCCCTGGGCGCGCTCAAGGCGTTCGAGAGCAGGGGCATCGACCCGGGCGAGGTCTTCATCGCCGGGCAGGACGGCAACGTCGAGGCCCTCAAGGCGGTCAGGGCGGGCGGCGCCTACCGGTTGTCGGCCGCGATCGACATGAACGACCTGGCCCGCGCGATCGTCCAGAACTCGATCAACGCCGTCACGGGCACGGGCGAGACCGAGACCGAGGCGACCGTCGTCCCCGCCTCCCTCGACGACCCCGCCAGGCTCGACGCGCTGATCGCCCAGCTCGGTGGGTGAGCGGTGCCCACGACCGGCATGACCATCGAGGGACTGACCAAGTCCTACGGGCCCAACGCGGTGCTCCGCGGTGTCGACCTGGAGATCCGGGCCGGCGAGGTCCACGCCCTGCTGGGTCCGAACGGCGCGGGCAAGTCGACGCTGCTCGGCTGCCTGAGCGGCGCGGTGCGGCCCGACGCGGGGTCGATCGTCGTGAACGGCGAGTCCCACACGGGCTTCACCCCCCAGTCGGCCCTGCGGGCCGGCACGGCGATCATCTACCAGCACCTGGAGCTCGTGGACGACCTGTCCGCGGTGGAGAACATCTTCCTCGGCACCGAGCTGCGCACCCGGTTCGGGACCGTCCGGCAGCGTGCGCAGCACCGGATCGCGTCGGAGCTCCTCGGGCGGGTCGGGGCCGGGTTCGACCCGGCCCGGCCGCTGACCTCGCTGACGACGGGGCAGAAGCAGGTCGTCGAGATCGCCAAGGCCCTCCGGCACGAGCCCGAGGTGCTCGTCCTGGACGAACCGACGGCCGCCCTGAGCGCGCGGGAGACCGAGGTGCTCCTGGCGCTCGTCACGAAGCTCGCGCACGGGTCGGGGCTCGCCGTCGTCTACGTCACCCACCTCCTGCGGGAGGTGACGGCGATCGCCGACCGGGTCTCGGTCCTGCGGGACGGGAGCGTGGAGTGGACGCGGCGCAGCGCCGAGCTCACCCTCGAGGACCTGGTGGAGGGGATCACGGGCGCTCCCGCGCCCACGTCGAACCGGCCCCCGGGGACGGACGCACCGGGCGCGGGCGGGAAGGCACTGCTCGAGCTCACCGACTTCCGCGCCGCGGGCGCGCCCCCGGTCTCGCTCGCGGTCGGCGTCGGCGAGGTCGTCGGGGTGTTCGGACTCCTGGGGTCCGGTCGCACCAACCTGGTCGAGGCGCTGGCCGGGGCGCGGCCGAGCCGGGGCGGGCTCCGGCTGGCCGGGCGTGCGGTGCCGGTGCCCTCGCCGCGGGTCGCCCGCCGGTCCGGCATCGCCCTGGTGCCCTCGGACCGCGCGGTGCAGTCGCTGTTCCCGTCGCTGTCGGCGCAGGAGAACGTCCTGGTGCCGCACTACGGGCGGCTGTCGGGACGGGTGCGCCGCCCCGGGGTCGAGGAGCGGACGTTCCGCGAGGTCGCCGAGCGCATGCGGCTGCACCCCCTGGACCCGGGACTGCCCGGGGACCGGTTCTCGGGCGGCAACGCCCAGAAGCTGGTGATGGGCCGGTGGCTCGTGGAGGACGGCGGCGTCACCCTGCTGCTGCTCGACGAGCCGACCCAGGGCGTCGACGTGGGGGCGCGCGCCGAGCTCCACCGCATGGTCCGGGAGTTCGCCCGCACGGGCGACCGCGCCGTCGTGTTCGTCTCGAGCGACGTCGAGGAGCTCAACGCCCTCGCCGACCGGATCGTCGTCCTCGCCGACTCCCGCGTCACGGGGGTCGTCCCCGGCCACGCCTCCGAGCGGGACCTGCTCGTGCTCGCCCAGACGTCGGCCGGCGGCGTCGAACCCGAAGGGAGCAGTGCCGCATGACCGAGGTCCTCGCCACCAGCACGCGGCCGACGGCGGCCGTCCCGCTCCGGTCCGGCCTGCTCACGGGCATCGACAGCATCATGCCCGTCGCGACCGTCGGGCTGATGGTGTTCTTCGCCGTCCGCGAGTCCGCGTTCCTGACCGCCGACAACCTGCTGCTCGTCGCGCTCCAGTCGGCACCGCTGATGGTCGTGGCCGTGGGGGCCGCGCTGCTGCTGATGTGCGGCTACATCGACCTGTCCGTCGGCTCGGTGATCGCGGTGTCGGGCGTCTGCGCCGGTCTGACCTTCAACGCCGCCGGCGTCCCGGCGGGCGTCCTGGTCGGGCTCTGCGTCGGTCTCGCCTTCGGCGTGCTCAACGGCCTGCTCATCGGCTACCTGGGCCTGTCGCCCATCATCGTCACGCTCGGCGTGCTGGCGGCCGGGCGGGGACTGGCGCAGGTGCTCTCGCCGGACTCGCTCTACGGGTTCCCCGACGCCGTGCTCGAGTTCGGCAGCGCGAGGGTCCTCGGCGTCGCGAACCTCGTGTGGATCGCGGTCGCCGTCGTGGCGCTCGGGGGCCTGGTCATGGCGATGCTCCCCGTGGGGCGCCACATCGTCGCGGTGGGCGTCAACAGCCGGGCGGCCTACCTCAGCGGGATCCCGGTCCGGCGGCTCGTCTTCGGGATGTACGCCCTGGTCGGCCTGCTCAGCGCCGTGGGCGGCCTCATGATCGTCTCGCGCCTGGACAGCGCCCCCAGCGGGACCCTGGGTGCGGGACTCGAGATCAGCGTCCTCACGGCGGTCCTGCTCGGCGGCATCCCCTACAGCGGCGGCAAGGGCCACCTGTGGCGGGTCGTCCTCGGCGTCTGGCTGATGGGGATCCTCACGAACGGCATCACCCTGATGAACGTCAGCTCGCAGCTCAGCCAGGTCCTCACCGGTCTCGTCCTGGTGCTCGCGGCCGCGCTCGAAGGCATCCGCTCCTGGCTCCACCGGTCGTCGCACTGACGTTCCGGCCCTCGACCCCTCGGGAGTTGCCCGTGATCCCCTCGATCCTGACCTCCTACACCGACCGGCTCTCCTACTTCCCCGGTGAGGCGATCCACCTGTTCGTCTCCAGCCCGCAGGAGGACCGGGCGAGGGTGTCCCTGGTGCACCTGGACGCCGCCCTCGACTCCCCGGGGAAGGAGGCGCAGACCACGGAGGTCCCGTGGGCCGACGCGACGACCGTGCCGGTCGGCGGGCAGGACGGCCACTTCGGCGGCTTCATGACCGGGGTCCTGGCCGCGGCGCCCGGCACCCGCTTCACGGTCGGGGCCTTCGTGCGCTTCGACGAGCGCATCGGGCCCTCGCTGCAGGCGGTCGTCGCGGTGGGCGACGAGCAGCGGGCCGTCGTCCTCGGTGTCGAGGACGCCCGGCTCGTGCTGCGCAGCCCCGACGGCGCGGTCCGATGCACCGAGCCGCTCGACCCGAACGCGTGGTACCTCCTCGTGGGCACCGTCGACGGTGACCGGGCCGAGGTGCACGCCCTCGCCGTCGAGGTGGGGGCCGCCACGGCGTCGGCGACCGGGAGCCTGCCCGGCGCCGCCCCGCTGGGCACCGACGTCGTCGTCGCCGGGGCCTTCCCGGTCGTGACCCGGGGCAGCGGGGCCACCGCCCACGGGCGCGCGGCGGCGAACCTCACCGCCACCGTCAGCTGGCCGTTCGTGACCTCGACCGTGCTCGACCCCGAGCAGTTGCGCGCCCTGGCGCAGCAGCGCGCCCTCGACGCCGCGGCGTTCGGCGACGGGCTCCTCGGCGCCTGGGACCTGTTCCCGGGCGACGGCGAGGACGGCCTCGCGCGATCCGCCACCGGCGGCGAACCGGGACGGTTGCACAACCTGCCGACCCGGGCGGTCCCCGGGCCGAACTGGCAGCGGCGGACGACCCGCTTCGTGGAGGCTCCCGCCGAGTACTCCGCGGCCCACTTCCACGCGACCGACCTCGTGGACGCCGGCTGGAGCGAGACGTTCTCCGGCGCACTGCCCGCCGACCTGCCCTCGGGCGCCTACGCCCTCCGGGTCGCGACCGAGCGGGAGACGGACGTCGTCCCCTTCGTCGTGGCGCCCGCCCCGGCCGACGCCCGCAAGCCGGTCGTGGTGGTGATCCCGACCTTCACCTACCTGTCCTACGCCAACGAGTCGCTCTTCGAGGGCATGGTCCCGTCCGTCACCGGACACTTCACGACCGGCCCGAGCGAGGCGGACCTGGCCCACGTCGGGAACCGGACCTTCGGGCTCTCGCAGTACGACACCCACGCGGACGGCCACGGGGTGGTGTTCTCGAGCGCGGCGCGCCCGATCGTCAACACGCGGCACGACTACCGCATGTGGCTCAGCGACAGCGGTCGCGGCTTCTCGGCGGAGATGTACCTCCTGGAGTGGCTGGCGACCGTCGGGATCGCGTTCGACGTGATCACCGACTTCGAGCTGCACACGCTCGGCGCCGACTACCTCGCCGGGTGGGAGGTCGTCCTGTCGGGCGCCCATCCGGAGTACCACTCGAGCGAGATGCTCGACGCGCTCACCCGGTACCGCGACACCGGCGGTCACCTCGTCTACCTCGGGGGGAACGGCTTCTACTGGGTGACCGGCGTCGTCTCGGAGTCGCCGCTGGTCCTGGAGGTCCGCCGCGGGTTCGCCGGCATCACGGCCTGGAAGTCCCGACCGGGTGAGACCTGCCTGGTCTCCACCGGGCTGCTCGGCGGGTCCTGGCGGCACCGCGGCCGGGAGCCGCAGCGCCTGGTCGGCGTCGGGATGGCGGGCCAGGGCTGGGGCGGCTCGCAGCCGTACTGGCGGACGGAGGCCTCGTACGCCCCCGAGGTCGCGTGGATCTTCGAGGGGGTGGAGGAGGAGCCGATCGGCGCGTACGGGCGCGTGATGGGCGGCGCCGCGGGTGACGAGCTCGACCGCGCCGACCCGGTACTGGGGACGCCCGCCGACGCGGTCGTCCTCGCCGCCTCGCGCGACCACGACCGCACCTACCAGCGCGACGCCGCCGAGGTGGCGTTCATCCTCGACGGCCAGCACGGCGGGGACGTCGATCCCGAGGTGCACTCCGACGTCGTCCACTTCACGACACCGGGCGGGGGAGCGGTGTTCGCCGCCGGGTCGATCGCGTACTCGGGCGCCCTGCTCGAGAACGGCGCGAAGAACGGGATCTCACGCATGACGGAGAACGTCGTCCGGCGCTTCGCCGGTCTCGACACCACCGAGGGGAGCAGCGCATGACCGCGCGTCACCAGGGCCGGGTCGCCCTCGTCACCGGGGCCGGCGCCGGCATCGGACGCGCGATCGCGTTCCGGCTGGCCGCCGAGGGGGCCCGGGTCGTCGTCACGGACCTCGACGAGAAGGCGGCGACGGTGGTCGCCGAGGCCGTCGTGGCCGACGGGGGAGAGGCCGTCGCCGTCGCGCTCGACGTCCGGCGCCCGGACCAGATCGACGCGGCGGTGGCCCGGGCGGAGGAGGCGTTCGGCGCGATCCACCTGCTCGCCAACAACGCCGGTGTCGTCACGGACCACTCCCTGGCCACCCTGACCGAGGAGGCCTGGGACCTCGTCGTCGACGTCAACCTGAAGGGACAGTTCTTCGTCGCGCGGGCCGTGGCCGCCGCCATGGCCCGGGCCGGCGGTGGCGCGATCGTCAACCTGTCGACGATCGAGGCGCTCGTCGTCGTCACGTCGGGGACGACGGCGCAGCCGCACTACAACGCCAGCAAGGGCGGCGTCCCGATGCTGACGAAGGCCCTGGCCGTGGAACTGGCCGCCGACGGCATCCGCGTCAACTGCGTGGCGCCCGGGCCGATCGCGACGGACTTCTTCGACCTGGAGGCGGTGACGTCGGAGGCGGGGCTGGAGTTCATGAAGCAGCGGCTGCTGGTGCCGCGCGTGGGACGACCCGAGGACGTCGCGCAGGCGGTCTCGTTCCTCCTGTCCGACGAGGCGTCGTTCATCGACGGGGTCCAGCTCCCCGTCGACGGCGGGTGGCTGACCCGGTGAGCGCCGAGATCCTCGCTGCGGCCGGACTCGCCGAGGACGAGATCCACACCGTCGTCGTCGCGACGCCGGACCTGCAGGGCCGCCTGGTCGGCCGCCGCGTCCCGGTCGAGGGCTTCGCACGGGTCGTCGAGGAGGGCGTCGACGTCTGCACCTGCGTCTTCGCCTGGGACCTCACGCAGAGCCTGGAGCTCGTGGAGGCGAACGTCTTCACGCTGTGCGGCCTGCACAACGGGATACCGGACTTCACGCTCCTGCCGGACCTCACGACCCTGCGCCGGGCGGCCTGGTTGGACGGGATCGCCTTCTGCTTCGCCGACGCCGTCGACAAGGCCACCCGGGAGCCCCTGCCCATCTCCCCGCGGCAGATCCTCAAGCAGCAGATCGAGCGCCTCGGCGCCGTGGGCCTGCGCGCGCTGACCGGGACGGAGCTGGAGTTCTACCTGTTCCTCAACGCGCCCCGGGACCTGCGCCGAGCCGGGTTCCGCGGGCTGGAGCCGACCACCCTGGTCCCGTCGGACTTCATGATCCACGAGGGGAACCTCCACGAGCCGTTCTTCCGCGCGCTCCGCCGGGACCTGCGCGACTCGAGGATCGAGGTGGAGGCGGCCCAGAGCGAGTGGGGCTCGGGCCAGTGGGAGATGACGTTCCGCTACGGCGAGCCGTTGGAGATGGCCGACCGGCACGCCCTGTACAAGCTGGCGGTGCGCGACAGCGCCGCGGCCGCGGGGATGTCGGCCACCTTCATGGCCAAGCCGCTCAACCAGGGCCAGCCCGGGTCGTCGTGCCACGTCCACGTGTCCATGGTGGACCTCGACGGACGGCCGACCTTCTGGGACCCGGCGGAGGAGCACGGCATCGCCGGCACGATGGCGCAGGCGATCGGCGGAGTCCTCGAGCACGCGCCGGACCTGATGGCCTGGTACGTCCCGACCGTCAACGCCTACCGGCGCGTGAACTCGGGCGACGTCGCCGGCTGGGGGAGCACCTGGGGGCTCGACAACCGGACGACGTCGGTGCGCGTCGTCGGGCGGCACTCCCACGACCTCCGCTTCGAGTTCCGCCTGCCCGGGGCCGACACGAACCCGTACCTGACGCTGGCGGGGCTCCTCGCCTCCGCGCGGGACGGGATCCTGGGCAAGACCGCCCCGCCCCCGATGACGACCGGGAACGGCTACGCGGCGCCGGTGGACCCGGCGTTCCCGGTGGACCTGGGCCAGGCCGCGGCCCGGCTCCGGGGCTCCGCCTTCGTCGCCGACACCGTCGGCGAGGACCAGCGCGATCACATGGCCGTCCTGGCCGAGCACGAGTGGCGCGCGTTCATGGCCCACACCGGTGACTGGGACCTCGACCGCTACTTCGACAGGATCTGACCGCCGATGGGAACCCCCGTCCCCCGCACCTGGCTCGCCGGCGCACCGCGCGCCGGCGGTGCGACGACCACCCACGACCTCCACGACCCCAACACCGGCGAGGTCCTCCAGACCTACGCGTTCTCGTCGGACGCCCAGGTCGACGACGTGCTGGCCGCGGCGTCGGCGGCGCACGCGTCCGGCGTCTGGGCCGAGGCCGACCCGGCCGAGCGCGCCGCCGTGCTCACCGCCTTCGCCACCCGTCTGGAGGGCGTGGCCGACCGGATCGCCGAGCTGGACGCCCTCAACAGCGGGGTGCCGGTGCGGTTCACCCGCATGTTCGCGCGGAGCCTCCCGGACACCGTCCGCCGCGCGGTGGAGCTGGCGCAGGAGCAGGCCGCCCGCCGGTGGCTCGAGGCCGACGGGCGGAGCGTGCAGCTGCGGCACGTGCCGTGGGGCCCGACGGCCCTGCTGCTGCCCTGGAACGCACCCGCCGCCGTGCTGGTCAAGAGCCTCGCCTACGCCCTCGTCGCCGGGGCGCCGGTGGTGGCCAAGCCCTCGCCGGAGTCGCCGTGGAGCGCGGAGGTCGTGGCGGGCGCGCTGACCTCGGCGGGCGTCCCGGACGGCGTGTTCGGGCTCGTCCACGGGGGCGCGCACGTCGGGGGGCTGATCGCCGCCGACCCGAGGGTCCGGGCCGTGTCCCTGACCGGGTCCACGGCGACCGGCCGCAGCGTGGCGGCGACCGCCGGGGGGAACCTGACCCGGCTCCGCCTGGAGCTCGGGTCCAACAACCCGGCCGTGGTCCTCGCCGACGCCGACGTCCCGGCCACGGCCCGGGCTCTGGTCGCCGGGTTCACCAAGCTCAACGGCCAGTGGTGCGAGGCGCCCCGCGCGGTGTTCGCCGAGAGCCGCCTGGTCGAGCCGCTGGTCGAGGCCGTCGTCGCGGAGATCGGCAGGATCGCGATGGGCCCCAGCACCTCCGGGGACACGACCTTCGGGCCCCTGGCGTTCGCCGGGCGGAAGGCGGCTCTCGAGGACCAGATCGAGCGGATGGTGGCCGGGGGCGCCCGGCGCCTGGCGCCGCTCACCACGCCCCCGCGCGGCTGGTTCCTCTCGCCCACCCTGCTCCTCGGTGACGACGTGCGGCTCCCCGGTGAGGTGTTCGGGCCGGTCCTCGCGATCAGCCCGGTGCCGGACGACCGCCAGGCGGTGGCCGCGGCGAACGCACTCGGGGGCGGCCTCGCGGGCTACGTCTTCACCGGCGACGAGGAACGGGGGATGCAGGTCGGTGCCCGGATCGTCGCGGGCGAGGTGAAGCTCAACGGGACCAGCCTGCTGGACATGGCGCGCGACTCGGCGCAGAGCTTCTTCGGCGGCAGCGGCCTGGGCGGGCACGGCGACCGCGACGTCCTGGAGTTCTACGCGGGCAAGCAGGTGCTCGGCGCCGACCTGCTCGACCCCGCGATCTGACCCCTCACGACCGTCCACATCGAACCGAGGAGAACCATGATCGACGAGGTCTTCGGCGCAGGGCACGAGCAGGTGGTGCTGTGCCACGACGAGGAGTCCGGTCTCCGGGCCGTCATCGCCCTGTACTCCACTGCGCTCGGGCCCGCGATGGGGGGAACCCGCTTCTACCCGTACGGCTCGTCGCAGGAGGCCCTCGACGACGCGCTGCGGCTGTCGAGGGCGATGGCCTACAAGAACTCCCTCGCCGGGCTCGACCACGGCGGGGGCAAGGCGGTCGTCATCGGCGACCCGGACAAGCACAAGTCCGAGATCGTCCTGCGGGCCTACGGCCGCTTCGTCCACGGCCTGAACGGCCGCTACATCACCGCGTGCGACGTCGGCACCTACAGCCCGGACATGGACGTCATCGCGCGCGAGACGCCCCACGTCACCGGGCGGACCGTCGCGAACGGCGGAGCGGGCGACTCGTCGATCCTGACCGCGTGGGGCGTCTTCCAGGGCATGCGGGCGGCGGCGCAGCACCGCTGGGGGAGCACGGCCCTGCGCGGCAGGCGGATCGGGATCGCGGGAGCCGGGAAGGTGGGGTCCCGCCTCACCGAGCTGCTGGTCGAGGCGGACGCGGTCGTGACGGTCACCGACCCCTACCGCCCGGCGCTCGACGCGCTGGTCGCCCGCTGCCCGCACGTCACCGTGGTCGACTCCACCGAGGAGCTGCTGGCCGGGGACCTCGACGTCTACTCGCCGTGCGCCATGGGCGGGGCGATCGGCCGGGCCACGCTCGCCGCGCTGCGGGCGGAGATCGTGTGCGGGGGAGCCAACAACCAGCTGGCCGAGCCGGGGATCGACCGGGAGCTCGCGGCCAGGGGCGTCCTGTACGCACCGGACTACTGCGTCAACTCCGGGGGCGTCATCCAGATCGCGGACGAGCTGCGGGGCTTCGACCCCGAGCGGGCCAAGGCGCGGGCCACCGGCATCTTCGACACCACGCTGCAGGTCCTCGAACTGGCCGCGTCCACGGGTGTCACCACCGCGGCGGCCGCGGACCGGCTGGCCGAGGAGCGGATCGCGGGCGTCAGCCGCCTGCGCGCCCTCCACACCGGCCCGTGAGACGGCGGTGGACGGCGGTCCCCGCGGGGTCCGCCGTCCCACCGGTCTCCGCAGTCAGGCCGACGCGGCCAGGGTGGACGTGGTGTCCCGCGCTGCGGAGACCAGCCAGCCGAACACCGGGTCACCCGCGAAGCACTCCGGGTGCCACTGGACGCCGAGCACGGGCGCGCCGTCCAGCTCGATCGCCTCGACGACCCCGTCGCCCGCCCGCCCGCTCACCCGGAGCCCGTGACCGAGCCGGTCCACGGCCTGGTGGTGGAAGGAGTTGACCGCCACCCGCCCGCCGTACAGACCGTGCGCCACGCTGCCGGCCTCGAGGTGGACGTCGTGGCGGCGGCTGGCCCGGGGGTAGGCGTGGGACGCGTGCGAGTCGCCCTCGCCGATCGGCAGGTCGGACACGAGGGTGCCGCCCAGTGCCACGTTGAGGAGCTGGGCCCCGCGGCAGATGCCCAGGACCGGTTTGCCGGCGTCGAGGACGGCCCGCAGGAGCGCCAGTTCGACGGCGTCGCGGACGGGGTCCAGCACGGTGGACCTCGGGCCGGCCACCGCGCCGTAGAGGGTCGGGTCCACGTCGTCGCCACCGGAGAGCACGAGCGCGTCGAGCACGTCGGCGACCGCCTCGGGCGGGCTGTCGACCGCGACGTGGAAGGGGAGCCCGCCCGCCTGCGCCACGCAGCGCGCGTAGTCGCTGTAGTACGCCTCCACCACCGCGTCGGCGAAGCCGGGCGGTGAGCCGATGCGCGAGGCGGTCGTGCGCCGGCCCGTCAGGCCGACGACGGGTGGGCGACGATCGGGATCGGGTCTCATAATGGTATGGATTCTAGACCACAAGACCTCGAGAGGCGGAGATCCGGTGCTCCGGAATAGGCTCGGCGACGTGGCCGATCCCCAGGTGCGTGTTCCCGCGGCCTACTCGGTGGTGGTGGAGAGGCTCCGGCGGGACATCATGCTCAGCCGGGTGTCGCCCGGAGAACGGTTCCCGCCGGAGCGCGAGCACGCCGAGCGCCTGGGCGTCTCGCGGGTGACCCTGCGCGAGGCGCTCCGCGTCCTCGAGGGCGAGGGCCTGATCGAGGTGCGCCGAGGCGTCCACGGCGGCTCGATCGTCACGACACCCCCGGCGGCCGACGGCCGCGTGCCTCCGCTGGTCCCGTGGTCGGAGCTCCAGGGACTGCTCGAGCTCCGGGCCTGCATCGAACCGCTCGCCGCCCGCCGCGCGGCGGAGCGCCTCACCGACGAGGGCTTCGCCGGCCTGGACCGGGCGGTGCAGGGGCTGGGCACGGCGACGGACATCGGGACGTTCCGGGCCCTGGACTCCGCGTTCCACCTGCTGATCGCGGAGATGGCCGACCTGCCGCTGCTGCTCACCGCCGTCGAGGCGACCCGGATCGCGATGTTCGAACCGCTGGACCGGCTGGACTTCGACGTCGCCCTCGCGTCGACGCAGCGGGCGCACCGTCGCGTGCTGGCCGCCATCGCGGAGGGCAACGCGAAGCTGGCGGAGCGACGGATGGCGGCGCACCTGGCCGACTCGGGCCGTGAGATCGCCGAGGTGTACGCCCGGTTCACGGAGGCCTAGTTGTACTGATCGGAGACGTTGGTCGAGGTCGTGTGACGACACGGTCTGACTGATCTTGATAGGTGAGGACCCCCTGGGGTGGTGTGGAGCTGTCTGACGGCACCCACACCACGACCCCAGGAGGTCCTCACCGTGCACGCTAACGCTGCGCTGACCCCGACCGCACGACTACGCCTGGGGAAGCTGGTCGTCGAGCAGGACTGGCCCGTCGCCCGGGCCGCGGAACGGTTCCAGGTGTCCTGGCCGACGGCGAAACGCTGGGCCGACCGCTACGCCTGCGAGGGCGAGGCCGGGATGCAGGACCGGTCCTCCCGCCCGCACCACTCGCCGCTGGCGACCCCGGCCCCGGCGGTGCGCAAAATCGTGCACCTGCGCTGGAAGCAACGCCTGGGCCCGGTCGGGATCGCCGCGATCCTCGGGCTGTCGACCTCCACGGTGCACCGCATCCTGACCTCATGCCGGATCAACCGGCTCTCCCACCTGGATCGGGCCACCGGGGAACCGGTGCGCCGCTACGAACACCCCCACCCCGGCGACCTGGCCCACGTGGATGTGAAGAAGCTGGGCAACATCCCCGACGGCGGCGGATGGCGCTTCGTCGGACGAGCCCAAGGCAAGCGTCATCGAGCCGCGACCCCGGGCAAGCCGCGCAACCGCCACCACCAGCCCAAGATGGGCACCGGCTACCTGCACACCGTCCTCGACGACCACTCCCGCGTCGCCTACACCGAGATATGCGACGACGAAACCGCCACCACCGCGGTCGCGGTGCTACACCGGGCAGTGGCCTGGTTCGCCGCCCGCCACATCACCGTCCGAGCGGTCCTGACCGACAACGGAGCCTGCTACCGCTCACACCTGTGGCGCGAGGCCTGCGCCGAGCTCGAGATCCGCCACCGCCGCACCCGCCCCTACCGCCCGCAGACCAACGGCAAGGTCGAACGGTTTCACCGGACGCTGGTCGAGGGGTGGGCGTTCCGCCGGCTCTACGCCAGCGAAACCCACCGCCGCAAAGCCCTACCCGGCTGGATTCACGAGTACAACCATCACCGACCCCACACCGCCTGCGGCGGACACCCACCGATCACCAGGTTGACCAACCTGTCCGATCAGTACACCTAGTCCCTCGCGATCCCGGTCAGCGACGGCGGCCGGCGACCAGGGTGACGAGGAACTGACCGCCGCCCGCCGTGATCCCGGCGCTCACCGGCAACCCCGGGACCAGTCGGGAGAAGCGGTCCACCAGCCACTCCGCAGCCTGCTGGGCATCGTGCTCGGTCGGACAGCGGGCCACCAGCTCGCGTCCGCCCTTGCGCTCCAGCCGCCCGGCGACGGTGATCAGCGGTGCGGGGTCGACCACGTACAGGTGGTCCGGCCAGGCGATGACGACCGTGACCGCGCCCTTGCGGGTGTTGCACCCGCGGTGCGCGAGCCGCTCGGCGATCTTCGCCTTCCGGTCGGCGGTCCGGCTGTCGACGCTGGGTCCGCGGGGGTCGTTCACCGACATGTCCGGGTCGACCGGCTCGTCGCACACCCAGCACCGCCAGCCGTCGCGCTCGGCGACGGTCTCGAGGAGGCTCATCCCGGCACGCTAGCCCGCCCGGCCGCGGCGACCTCGCCGCGGTCAAGGCCGTGGACGACGAGGTGCGACGGCGGGGCAGAGTGTCAGTCCTTCCTGGACGGCGATGGCCACTGCTGCCGTCCGCGTGCGTGAGGCGAGCTTGTCCAGGATGCGTTCGACGTGGTGGGCGACGGTCCGTTCGCTGAGGCAGAGCTGCTGGGCGATCTCGCCGTTGGTCGCCCCCGTGCAGAGCCTGTCGAGGACCTCCAGCTCCCGGTGGGAGAGCCGGTGGGGCAGGGTCTCGCGGTGGGCCTCGGCCCGAAGTCCCGGGCCGGACCAGTGGAGATCGACGCGGTACCAGGTGCGGCTGGGACCGAGCCACCGGAACGAGCGGCTCCGTTCCGACCGGCCCGCGGTCGCGTGGCTGCGGAGGCAGGGCAGCAGAGGCGCGAACTCACTCTGCTGCGCCCCGTCGACGACCACTGTCCGGCCGTCGTCGACCAGGACGAACGGCTGCTGCGGGCCGGTGGCCGTGTCGTCGAGGATGTCGGCCACGACCGCCAGCGAGCGGCCGAGCACGGCCAGCTGCGCCGGGGACGGCACGAACCGGTCCTTCGTGCTCATGTGGAAGTCACCGACGTGGTGGCCCGCCGCTGTGCTCAACCGCATCGACAGGCCGCCGCGGAAGCCGGCCGGCAGCAGGAAGCCCCGTGCCGCCGGACTCTGCTCGTAGGCGTAGTCGGGATCGACCCAGGACCGGATGGGCGAACGGCTCCCGCCACGCAGGATGCTCCGGTAGGCGGGATCGCGGCTCAGGAACTCGGGCGAGGTCATCGGTGCGACCGCTCCGGGGCCGTAACCGAACACGGCACCGGCGTAGAGCAGGTGCGAGGTGCGACTGCACCGGGTGAGGATCGCCGCCTCGGCCGGGGCGACGGAGCTCAGGAGCTCGAGGAGGGGGACGTCCGGCCGTCGTCCGCGCAGGGCACCCGCAGCGATGTCGGCCAGCGTGAAGCCGAACTCCGGGTACCCGCCCTCGTCAGCCACCGCCGGCTCCCTGCCGTAGGTCGACCCTCCGCCGGTCTGCGACGCTACCGCCCGGTCCGTGCACCGTCGACGGTCACCGCGAGACGTGCACCGCCGGCCTGCGGCCCTTCCACGGCATGGCCCGTTCGAGCTGGGCGGACACGGCGATGAGCAGCGGCTCCTGGCACATGTCGGCAGCGAGCTGCACCCCGATCGGAAGACCCGTCGAGGACTGCCCCAGCGGCAGGCTGATCGCGGGTGTCCCGGTCTGGTTGAACAGCGGTGTGAACGAGAGGTGGTCGTGGAACTCGTGCGTCCACTCCTCGGCGCTGATCGTGTCGTCGTCGTGGTCGAGGAACCCGAGGGGCAACGCGGGCGAGTTGGTCGTCGGCGTGATGATCAGGTCGTAGCGGGTGAAGAACTCCCCCAGGGCGCGGCTCGTGCGGTTCTGGATGTCCAGGGCCTCCGACAACTGCGGCGCGGTCATCCGCAGCCCGGCCTCGTACCCGGCGAGAGTGCTCGCCTCGAGCGTCTCCGGACCGGGCGCGAGACCGGACAGGGCACTCGCCGCGACCACGCAGTCCTTGGCGAAGGTCGCCCAGAAGCGGCATTCGGCCACCATGAACTCGTCGTAGTCGAACGTCGGGGTAGCGGCCTCGACGTGGTGCCCGAGGTCCCGCAGCGCCGACGCGACCGACTCGACGGCGGCGACGACGTCGCGGTCCACGGCGGTCCCCGCCCACGAGTCCGTGTGGACCGCGATCCGGAGACCGCTGTGCTCGGCGGACAGCTCGTCGACGTAGGGCCGCGACGGTGCCTGCACCCGGTAGCGCTCGCCGGGCACCCAGCCCGCGACCTGGTCGAGGATCCCGGCCACGTCCCGGACGCTCCTGGTGATGACGAACTCGGATGCGAGACCGGTGGCCCCCTCGGCGAAGTGCGGCCCGAGCGAGACGACGCCCCGGCTCGGCTTCAGCCCGACGGTTCCGTTGAACGACGACGGGATCCGGATGGAACCACCGGCATCGTTCGCGTGCGCGACCGGAACGGCGCCGGACGCCACCAGCGCGGCGCTCCCGCCACTCGACCCGCCCACCGATCGACTCAGGTCCCACGGGTTCCGCGTCGACCCGTTGACCAGTGGCTCGGTGTTCCCGCCGTAGCCCATCTCGGGTGTGGCGGTGAGCGCCGTGGTGGCGAGGCCCGCCTTGCGGAAGCGGGCCATCAGCTCGGAGTCGTGGTCGAAGACCACCCCGCGCTCACCCGTCAGTCGGCTTCCCCACCTGCTCGGCACGCCCGCCGCGTGGCAGACCAGGTCCTTCAGCCCGAACGGGACCCCCGCGAACGGCCCGGTCCGGTCGTAGTCCAGGGGACTCGACCAGGGCTCGGCCACGCACGCGTTGATCTCCGGCTGCACCGTGCCGATCGCCTCCACCGCCACCTGGTGCACCTCGTCGGCAGGAACGGCGCCGGATCTGATCAGCTCCGCGACCCCTGTCGCATCCAGCTCGGCGTACTCCTCGATGTTCATGCGGTCTCCCCAGGCGATGCTCGGTCGGCGTGCTGCCGTCTCCGAGGTTCGTCCACCCGGAGGCCGGTCCCCAGGGCAGATCTGCCCTACTTCGAGCTCGGGAGCACGCAGGGGAGGAGACAGGAACATCGAGCGACGTCCGCTGCGGCAACGGGGTCGGCGGTGCCGCCAGATCCTGCGGCGACCGGATCGCCGTCTGCCCTCGACAGTCCGGGCGCTACCGTGCGGCACGAGGTCCTCCGCGACCCGGTCCCCGTTCCTGAACCTCATCACGCGGGCGCAGTGGCAGCTGGCCGACACGCTCGTCCTGCACTCGAAGGTCCGCCTGGGGCCACGCGCGCGTGGCCGGCCGAGCCGGCCCCGCCACCTCGGCATTCGTGGAGTGACCCCGTCGCCTCGACACCAGTGTCCGACCACTGCGCCGCGCCCGCTGACCGCCCTGAGCGTGCATTGCCGTGATGGAGGTCCGTGTCGAACCGGTCCCGCTGTGGTAGTCCGTGGACGGTGTCCGACCTACAGGGACGGGGTGCGATCAGATGATGACCGTGGTGACCGAGGTGACGCTGAAGCCGGGCTGCGAACCCGAGTGGGACGCGGCCATGCGGGAACGACTGTCGGCGGCGCACGAGCGCCCCGGTTGGGTGGGCGGGCAGCTGACCATCCCGCTCGATGCGCCGCACAAGCGGGCCGTCATCGGTACCTGGGAGAGCCGGGCCGACTGGGAGGCGTGGCACGAGGACGACACGTTCGCCGAGACCCGCACCAGGATGGACGGGTTGCAGGAGGGTCGTGGCGAGATGGTCTGGTACGAGGTCGTGACGGAGGGGCGGGCCTGACGCCGTCGGCCGACCCGGACGGCTACCGGATCGAGCCGTGCTCACCTGGTCGGCCGGCAGCCCCAGCATCGTGACCACGCCCGGGTCAGGTCCCCGGGGAGGCTCGCTTCCCTGGCTGCTCAGCTGTTGGCGGCGTCGACGGCCTCGATCACGCTGAGGTCGTCGCGGACCGCCCAGTGCTCGGTCAAGCGGTCGCCCTCGACGGTGAAGACGTGGAGCTGCTTCCAGGCGATCTGCGCGCCGCTGGGCGCCCGGTCTCCGAGCCAGGGCATCCCGCTGCCGGTGTGCCTGCCGTGCAAGGTCACCCAGACCGCGATCCGGCCGTCGTCGAGGGTGCCCCAGCCGTGGAGCTCCGCTGTCCGCTCGTCGAAGCTCCGTTCGATCCAGCCCCAGACCATGTCCCATGTCTCGGGCCCGCGCTGCCCGCTGACGTGATCGTGCAGATCGGGCCGCATCATGGCCTGGAAGTCGGGCTCGCCGTCCGCGATCCAGCGGGCGTAGGCCTGCGCGACCTGCTTGGCTTCGAGCACCGACCCACTGTGACACAGCGTTGCCGCCTCCAGGAGACGACGTACGCGGACCTCCCGCTGGCACGCCCTGGTCTTCGCGACCGAGGCGGGACGGCGATGGACGCGGCGAACGTACGGCGTGACTTCCAGCGAGTGGCCGCCGCAGCAGGTCTGGACGACCGGCGGTGGTCACCGCGGGAGCTGCGCCACAGCTTCGTGTCGCTGCTGTCGGACGGTGGGGTGCCGATCGAGGAGATCGCCCGGCTGATCGGACACGCCGGTGGTTCGAAGGTCACCGAGGCCGTCTACCGCAAGCTGCTGCGACCCGTCATCGACGACGGCGCGACCGCGACGAACCGCGTCTTCCCGCGTCAGGGAGTTAGGCCCTCAGTGCCGCCCAGAATGCCAAGAAGGCCTGGTCCGAATCCCCAGATGGGGCTCTGACCAGGCCTTACGTGGTGGGCGATACAAGGATTGAACTTGTGACCTCTTCCGTGTCAAGAAGGCCGGGTCAAGACACGTCAAGGGCATATGTGCAGGTCAGGGCGCTGCGCCGTCCCCTGGCGTCCCCGGAAATCCCCCCGGATCCGGGTCCGTAGTCACCCAGTTAGTCACCCAGATGTTGATCTCTTCGTGCTGCTCGGCTGCTGGAGCGCCACGTGTTCACCGCTGCTGGTCCGTGGTCGTGCGTGGTCATGACGGACCGTCCGGTCGAGCTGCGTGGTCGATGCGTTTCCGCTCGGTGTTGAGCCGATCGGATCACGATGGCGCAGTGTCGACGTCGCCGACTCGCGTGTGCAGTCGGTGCTGCGTCGACGATCTCGCGATCTGACAGCAGTGATCATCGTGGCCCGAAGTGACTGTGAAGGGTCGGGAGACGTGGCTCGTGGGGAGTCGTTCGGCTCACCGGGGGTACGCGACGTGGCCGCCCGCCCGGTCACCTCGGTGTGTGGACGACCCGCATCGAAGGCCGCGATTCATCCTTGAGCCGGATGCGCCACCACCTGCCTGAGCCCTGGGGGAGTCCTGGTGTTCGTGTCCGACTGATCGGCACTCCTGGAAGCTCGGCGGACCCGGTCTGCTCCTCCCGCCGCTGAACACGCGAACGCCCCGTCTCCGCGATCGGGGGACGGGCCGTTGGCGTCGGAGTTCCTACTGGTCGAGCAGGACGGCGAGGTCGGTGACGTCGTTGCTGAAGGTGCCGAAGTCGGTGGCGCCGCCGGTCAGGACGTCAACGACCCAGAGGGGCGCTGGCCGTCGACCTCGAGGGTGGCGAAGGCGGCGTTGCCGTCGGCCGCAGCGTCGCCGCGCGACGCCCCGCGTAGGGGGGCCGGTCACGCTGGACCCGGCCGTGGTCGTGGTGCGCACGCTGCAGCACCTGCGATGGACGCAGCCGGTGGTCGACCCGCTGGCTCGCGGCGGAGCTGGGCATCAGCAACGTCTCGGTGGGCGCGGTGGGCGCGGTGGGCGGCAGTGGGGCATCCGTCCGAAGTCGGCGGGCGGGTCGCGCTGCTGACCGAGCCCGTCCTCGACGCCGTGATCGTCGACGTGTCGGGTTGTTCGTCAGCCGGTTGACGGTGCTGTCTGTGGTCGCGGTGGGGGAGCCGCGACGGCGTGCGGGTGCGGCGGTCGGGCTCGGCCGGGCGGTCAGCGACCGGCTCTCCGGGATCGCGGGCCGCGGGCCGTCCGGTGACGACCCGCTGCCGGTGGAGTTCCTTGACCGGTTGAAGCTGCAGCTGCGCGAGCGGGCGTCGGAGCTGCGGTTGCTGGTGCAAGGGACGCGACCGCGTGCCGGAGGGCGCACGACCAGGCCGTGACCGCGGCGCACGGCATCCCGTCCCACCTGGTGTGGGAGCGGATGGTGCGCGTCGGGTACCTGATCGCCGGGCCGACGTGGCT
This sequence comes from Pseudonocardia broussonetiae, assembly GCF_013155125.1. Taxonomy (NCBI): domain Bacteria; kingdom Bacillati; phylum Actinomycetota; class Actinomycetes; order Pseudonocardiales; family Pseudonocardiaceae; genus Pseudonocardia; species Pseudonocardia broussonetiae. The sequence goes on from NZ_CP053564.1 coordinate 4,006,466, forward strand.
GCGGCCCCGACCTCAAGGACCACGGGATCGTGTGCGGTTGCGCTGTCACTCCGTGACGGGATCGGGTTGTACGTGGGTGGTCACGGCAGCTAGGCGTCGTCGTCGGCCCTGGGTGGCAGGATCGACGGATTCTCGACGCCGATCTGCAGGCGCAGCTCGCCGGCGCGGGCGAACGTGAGCACCACCGGGTAGGTCATGCCGGCCCGGACCGGCGCTGTGAGGTCGAGTAGGGCGAGTTCCACCTCGCGGGTGCCTTCGGTGACGATGGACGCCACCGGCTGGTCGTAGCCTGCGGCGAGCACCTGCCCGTCAGGGATGGTGGCGTTCCCGACGATGCGTCCCGATGACGCGATCGGGCTGGACAACGAGACCAGGGTGTCGCTTCCGTCCAGTCCGGCGTCGGTGGTGTTGACGATGGTGAGCTGCAGCGGCGCGTCCTCGCCCACCGCGTAGACCTCGTCGCCGGGCACCTCACCGGACCAGGCGATCTGCGCGTCTCGCACCTGGAGTGACCCCACTGCTGCGGCCGCTCCCGAGGAAGACGTCTGTTGGGTCGCTGTTGCTGCCTGCTGGCCGGACCCGCAACCGGCGAGTGCGGCGACGCAGCACGCCGTCGCCACCGCGTGTACGCACCAGGTCGAGGCGTTCCTGTTGCTCTGCATGTGCGTGCGTACCCGCAGCCACTGCGTCGCAGTAGCAGTCGACCGCCGTCTCTGCGCCTTGTGTCCGGATCGTCACCTCACCGACACGGAAGATTCCGAGGGTGTGAGCCGAGGGTGGCGTGCTCCGGGTCCGTGGCCGTCGGGATGCTCGCGACGGCGCGCCAGGAGCCGGCGCCGGTCATCCTCGCAGTTCGAACCAGACCCGTTTGCCGTCACCGAAGGGCTCGGTGCCCCACCGCTCGGACAGCGCGTCGACGAGCGAAAGACCGTGCCCGCCGTCCGACGAGGGCTGATCGACGAGTGCGGCCCGGGCGCTGGACGAGTCGACCACCGCCACGCGGAGGCCGGGGCCGGAGAGATGAACCTCGAGCACCATCGGTGATGTCCGGTCGTCGACGTAACGGACGACGTTGGTGACGAGTTCGCTGACGAGCAGGTTCGCGTCATCGCGGAACCGGTCGGCGTCCCAGGCAATCAGGAGCTCTGAGAGCAGGTGTCGCGCGGTCGGGACGCTGCGGGGGTGTGTCGGCAGGTCGATCGACGCGCTCAACGCGGCAGCGAAGTCCGGCATCACGCTGTGTCGTAGTTGCGTGGTGGTTCGGGGATGATCTCGAGCTTGGGCAGCAGCCCCAGTGCCCGGAAGACGCGCAGCGCCGGACCGGCGCCGAGGCGCACCGCGAGGCGGCGTCCGCAGGCCCGGGCCCGGTCGTCGGCCAGCAACACCAGCCGCACGCCCGACGAGTCGACGAAGGTGAGCTCGGACAGGTCCAGCAGCAGCACCGCCGGGGCGCTCGCCTCGGCCTCGGTGACCTGGGCGTCGGCCCGTTCCACGGTGGTGATGTCGAGCTCTCCGCGCAGCACGACCCGCCGTACGTCACCGTCGTCGTGCTGGGTCACGGTGCGGCCCGGACGACGAGCAGCACGACGTCGTCGCGCGGCGGGCCGTGTCGGAAGGCCGCGACGTCGGAGAGGACGGCCTCGGCGACCGACTCCGCGCTGCGTCCGGCGCACCCCGCGACCACCGCCGCCAGACGGTCCGGGCCGTACAGACCGTCCACTCCGTGAGCCTCCGTCACGCCGTCGGTGTAGAGCACCAGCACCTCGCCGGGGGAGAGCCGGACGTCGATCTCGAGCAGATCGACATCGGGGTAGACGCCGAGGAGGGTACCGGGCGCGTCGAGCACCTCGACCCCGCCGGCGCGCAGCACCAGCGGCGGTTCGTGCCCCCCGCTGACCAGGCGCACCGACGCGCCGTCGTCGCCGACGTCGAACTGCGCGTGCACCACCGTGGCGAACCGCGCGGGGTCCGTGCCGGGCTCGCGCAGCATCGCGGCGTTGAGCCGGCGGAGCACCTCGGCGGGCTGCACGCCGTGGTCGACCTCGGCGCGGACGGTGTGCCGGATCAGCGCGGTGAGCGCCGCGGCCTCGGTACCCTTGCCGCACACGTCGGCGACGGTCACCGCGCAGCTGCCGTGGCCGGGAACGACGTCGTAGAGGTCACCGCCCACGTGGACGGCCCCGGGATGGGCGGCCTGCGGGACGTAGCGGGCCGCGAGCTCCAACCCGGTCACCGCAGGCAGGCTCCGCGGCAGCAGCGCCGACTGCAGGGTGCGCGCGATTGCCTGCTGCTGCTCGAACAGCCGTGCATTGTCGAGCGCGAGGGCCGCTGTCGCGGCCAGCTGCTGCGCGAACGCGAGGTCGGTCTCGTCGAAGCGGTTGCCGGACTCCGCATGCACCAGGGTGAGTGCGCCGAGGCGGGTGTCGCGCACGACCAGCGGGACGACCACGGCCGACCGCATGCCGATGCCCCGCAGGATGTCCAGGTGCGCCTCGTCGACGGCCGCCGCGACGAGCATCTCGTCGGGGATGTCGCGCAGGTGCACGGGCACGCCGGTGCGGGCCACCTGGATCGCGCCACCGGGCGCGTGAGGGTCGGGTGGGTACCGGTGCTGCAGCTCGTCGACGAAGCGCACCTTGTCCGGATCGGCGTGGGCTACGGCGACCCGGTCGACGCCGTCGTCGCGCACGAGGTGCACGGCGCACCAGTCGGCGATAGTCGGGACCGCCAGGTCGGCGAGCTGCCGCAGGCGCTCCTGCACCGACAGCGGGGCCTCCATCAGCCGACCGGCCCGGGCCAGGAACGTCATACGGTCGCGCTGCTGCTCGGCCGCGGCACGTGCCGCCTGCTCGGCCACCAGCAGGCGGGCGCGGTCCAGAGCTTGCGCGCACAACGCCGCCACGGCCAGCAGGTGCCCGCGCTCGCCGGTGGTGAAGGCGCGGGGCCGGGCGAAGGTGAACACCGCGGCGCCGAGGTCACGGTCTTCGACCCGGAAGGGGATGCAGGCGGTGGCCTGGAAGCCTCCCGAGGTGCCCACCGCGGCCATCTCCGGGTACCGCAGCCGCCACTGCTCGGCGTCCTCGAGCCACACGGGCTCGCCGGCGAGGACGGCGTCGGACAGGGGCCGGCCGCGCTGCAGCACCAGGTGTTCGTACTGCCGGAGGGTGGCATCGGGCCAGCCGAGGGAGTGCAGCACCTCAAGGCGCCCGGGCCCGGCTGAGGAGTACGCGCCCGCCGCGTCGGCGTGCAGCACCTCGACGGCGGCGGTGACGCACAACGCCCCGATCGCCGACGGTGTGGCAGCCCGGGAGAGCTCGGTGGCGAGTTGCTGCAGCGCGGAGGACCGTTGGCGGGCGCGCACGGCGTCGATCAGCCCCAGGCCGTCGTGCCCCTCGCCGGCGACGTGCAGCAACACCCCGGCCACGCTGCCGTCGGGGTCGCGGATCGGGACGCAGCCGACCGTCACCGCGGCCGGTTCCACCCCGGCGTGGCTCGGCTCGCCCTCGCGGTACGCCCGGTCCAACGCGGCGAGGACGGCGTCGCCGATGGGCAGGGACGCTCGTGCCGTCGTGCCGACGACGAGATCGGACCCGAGCAGCCGGTGCGCGGTCGGGTCAAGGAGCTGCACCACGTGGTCCGGGCCTGCGGTGACGCAGATCGGGAAGGGCAGGTGGCCGACGAGCTCGACGACGTCGGTCAGCATCCGGGGACCGTACCGGGACCGGGAGTCTCCTGGCGCGTCCACCACTGGGGCGCGCCGCTGCCCGGCGTGCGCTGGGCCAGCGGTTCGGTCGTCGCGGGGACGCGGAAGACGATCGTGGTGCCCTGCGAGGTGGGGTGGAGCTCGACGTGCTCGGCCAGGGTGTGGATGACGGCGAGCCCGCGGCCGCGGTAGCCGGGGTCGGCCGGCGGCGGCCGCCAGGCGCCGAAGTCCTGCACGCTCGCCTCGACCGCTCCGTCCGCAGTGCGGTGCACCCGGCAGCGGATCTCGCCGGTACCCCCGGCGTAGGCGTGCTCGACGCAGTTGGTGACTGCCTCGCTCAGGGCCAGCTGGAGGTCGTCGGCGCCGTCCTCGGACATGCCCGCGGTGACAGCCCAGGCGTGTACGTCGTGCCGCAGCCCGGGGAGGAGCAGAGGGTCGGCGTCGAGGCTCCGTTCGAGCGGGCGGGGCACGAGCCGCGCGAGGACGAGTGCCACGTCGTCGCCGGTGTCGGAGCCGAGGACCTCGGCGAGAAGCAGATCGAGCAGTTCTCCGGAAGGGCGCTGGTGGCCTCGTTCGGCCACGGCAGCGAACCGTTGCAGCCCGTCGTCGACGACCTGGCCGCGCCGCTCGACGAGCCCGTCGGTGTACAGGGCGATCGTCGTGCCCGCGACGACGGTCTCGTGGCCCTCGCAGTAGGGTGCGCGGCCGGACACCCCGAGCAGTGCGCCCTCCCCCCCGTGCGCGAACCGGGTGCCGTCGGGCCCGGCAAGCAGGGGCGGTAGGTGTCCTGCCGCCGACCAGGCCACGTCGCCGCTGTCGGTGTCGACGATCAGGCACAGCGCCGTGCTGCCCCGGGCGCCGGGTATGCGTCGCGCGGTGCGGTCCAGGCCCTCCAGCGCCTGGGCGGGTGAGTGCCCGTCGTGCAGGTAGGCCGACACGACGCTGCGCAGCTGGCCCATGACCGCCGCCGCGGTGGGGCCCTGCCCGACCACGTCGCCCACCACGAGCGCGACCCGGGCCGGGCCGAGGGCGAACACGTCGTACCAGTCGCCGCCGGCCTCGAACTCCCGCTGCGCGGGCTCGTAGTGCGCGGCCAGGGCCAGCTGCGCGAACGCGGGCAGGGACGAGGGCAGCAGAGCGCGCTGCAAGGCGCGGGCGAGCTGCCACCGCTGATCGGCCAGCGCCGCGCGCTCGAATGCCTGCGCGGCCTGGCCGGCCAGCATCGCGGCGAGTTCGCGTTCGTCGGGCAGGAGGTGACCGGAGCCGCTGCGCTCCACGGCCAGCACCCCGACGACGCGCTCGCCCACGGTGAGCGGGATCGCGGCGACTGGCCCTGTCGAGGTCGGCGGCCACACCGGGCCGTGCCCGGACGCGGCGCGCGCCACCGCGCCCGGGCCGTCGACCCGCAGGACCGGCTCCCCACTCGCCGTGCCCTCGCCGTCGCGGTGCACCAGGTGCAGGTGCACGCCGTCGGGGTCGAGCGCGTAGACCGTGGCGGTGCTCGTGGCGAGCGCCCGCTGGACCCCGTCGACCAGGGCGCGGGCGGTCTCGATCAGGGTTCCTGCCGAGGCGAGGGCCGTGGTGACCTCGTGCAACCGGGCGGCCCGCTCCGCGACCCGATCGGCGTCCACCGCGGCGGCGATGCGCCGCGCGAGCAGCTCGGCCACGTCCACATCGGCCCTGGATCCCTCGGCTGGGCCGGTGTCGGAGGTGGTCGCGAAGTCGAGCCCGGCGAAGCGCAGCGTCCCGAGCACCCGGTCGGTGCCGACCAGCGGCACGACGAGGTCGTCACCGTCCTGCCTGTTCCCGTTCCCGGCCTGCCGATCAACCGGTGCTGCTGCGACCGGTGCGCTGCGGCCGTCCGGACCGCGCAGTTCCACCGCGACCCGCCCGCCCAGTACGCGGGCGATGATCGGGATGAGCTGTCGCAGCCGCTCGGTGAGCGGACCCGGTTCGGTCAGTAGCGCCGCTGCCCGGGCCAGCAGCGCGTCGCGCTCGGTGGCGCGCCGGGCGGCGGTCACATCGTGCAGCGTCGCGAGGTAGGACCGGCCTCCACGGCTGCGGTCCGGTAGCGCGATGTAGGAGATGGACACCCAGATGCGGGCCCGGGTCGTGGCGTGCCGCAGCGGCACGACGGCGCGCCCGCGTTCCTCGGTCGACGCGCGCGTCCACGCCGACTCGACCATGGCGGACCCCTCCGGGTCCTCCTCGGCCGCCGGGAGGAAGGGGAGCGGCGGACCGAACGGGAGGTCCTCGGGCTGCAGGCCGAGCAGATCGGTCGCGGCCGCGTTGGCCGAGACGATCGCCCCGCGGGCGCCGTCCACGACGCAGCAGCCCTCCTGGCTTGCGGCGAGCACCGCGCTGCGCCAAGCCCGGTCGAGGTGGTCCGAGCGCGCCACATCGAGGGCTGATCGCAGACCGGTCAGCACGCCGTGGGCGGACGAGGGCACGGAGAGCAGATCGTCCACGCCTGACTGCAGCCCCTGCAGCACGGCGTCCTCCTCCGCCCGGCACGTCAGCAGGATCGCCGGCACCGCTGCCGACGCGGGCCGCGCGCGGAGCTCGGTGAGCAGGCCGGACCTGGTGGATCCGAGCACCAGCACGTCGACCGCGTGCCGCCCGACGACCTCCAACGCGTCGGCCCCGTCGTGCCCGACGAGAACCGTGCAGTGCGGATCGAGCAGGCTCGCGACGAGGCTGCGTCGCCGTGGGTCATCATCGACGACCAGGACGATGGGCCGGTCGGCGCCCGCGCCCGCCACCTGTTCCTGGTGTCCGGCGTCAGCCGTGGCGTCCTCGGCCCCGGGAGCCGTCGTCATCGGCCTTCCCAGGACGACGGACAGGGTCCAGGGGGCGCGGGGAACACGCGCTCATCGGACGAGGGCGCGAACGACCGCGCAACGCGGGCGGGCGTTGCGCATCGACGGAGCCGGTGGGTCATGACACTCCTCGCGGCCACGTGGCTGAAGCCGCGGGACGAGTATGTCGCCGTTCGCCGTGTCGCGCACCGCGAACCGGCCGAGCTGCCGCCGCAGGCTCACGAGGCGATGATCTGGAGCGAGGGGGCCCTCAGGTGGGCGTTGGCCCACGCGACGCAGGTCGGCGAGCAGCAGCAGCCCGGGCTGCGGGCGGCGACCGGGCGGCGGTGCTGAGCCGCTGCACCATCGAGGCCGCCGCGGGCACGCTCCGGCGCGGTTGAGGGTCGAGCTGCACGCCGTGGTCGCGGCCGGCTCGGCGAGGCTGCACACGTGGGTCTGTGACCACCTCGCGATGTCGCGGCCGATGAGGAAGATCTCGTGGTCGCCCGATGAGCCCGCGGTCTACTTCGCCTCGGACGGGCGCGGTGTGGTCGTCGCTGACCGTCCGGACCGCCAGCTGTCCCATCGCTCTTGCTCGGCGAGCTCGTGTTCGGCGAATTCGCGCGCTTCCCGCGCCTTCGCGAGCAGGGTCTCGGCTCGGTCCGGTTCGTCGTCGGCGATCTGCTCCAGCGTGGTGGCGACGCGGCGTTCGGTCTCGGCGATCTCTCCTGCAACGCGCGACACCTGCCTCGTGAGCTGACGAGATCGCTGCTCGCTGGCGGCTACTCGTGCGGCGAGGTGGTCAGCAGGATCGGGCTTGCTCGGCATGCTGTGTGAGTACCCCCGGGACGCACTGTCGACGCCAGGCAGCAGGACTGACCGTCCGTCGAAGCTGCCACCATTTTTCTGATCACGGGTTGTCGAGGCACGATGTGACGTCGAGTTCTGCCCACACGGACTTGCCGGTCTCGTGGGTGCACCAGTTCCAGTCGGTGGCCAGGAGAGCGATGACCTGTTGGTGCAGATCAGCTCGGGGCGGAAGAGGTGAGTGATCGTCGACGGTCACCCGTACCGCCTCGCCGCGGCGGCTGACGAGTACGACACTCGGCGTTCGGGCGTGTTCGATCGCCATCGTGGCCAGCTCGGTCGCCAGTGCCAGCAACAACTCGACCAGGCGGGGGTCGAGCTGCTGACCCTGCGCTGCTGTTCTGAGGTCGGCACGCAGTCGCCGTAGCTCGGCGGCGTCCGGGCTCATCTCCCGGCAGAACCACACCTCCTCCGCCACCGTTCGGCCCCCGGTCCTGTCAGTGCCCAGCGCCGATCGGCGCGCGGTCGCCTCGTAACTGCCCGGAAGCGCGCCGTCTACTCGCGTGGCCTGCTTCGTGCGTGTGGCGAGGTTCAGTGGTCGGAGCCGGCGCGGTCGACCTTGCGGTGGAAGCGCATGCCGGCCAGCCCGCCCAGAACCGCACCGTGAAGTGACCCCCGTTGGCCGGACACCTTGGGAGGCGGCGAGGGCCATGAGCGCGGTGATGACGCCGGCGGTGGTCGGGGCGCCTTCACCGATCGGAAGGCGGGGCAGACCGTTGAGGGTGGCCAGGATGCTGAACCGACTGCCGACGACGGCGGTGAGGATCGCGACCACGACGGCGATGACGATCGCCCACACCCAGACCGCGATGCCCTGCTTGGCGCCGTTGAAGCGGGCCATGCGCCCGCCGGCGTAGGCGACGAGGAGGATCACCAGCACAATGATGCGGTCCCGGTCCCGTTCCCGGCGGTGTGAGCGCCTTCGGCGTGGATGTCCTCGGCGTGGCTGTCTGGGGCGTGGCTGCCCCGGGTGGGGTTGGCGCAGTAGAGGTCGGGACCGTCATAGTCACAGCCAGGGCGATCACCGTGGGATCCAACTGGTTGGATGGTTTCGGCAGCCCGGCCGACTATGTGTTCAACGACCGGACCCAGGGGCTCACGTCGCCATGGCGGACGAGAACCCCTCCGAGGGCCGGCACGGGTCGGACCCTGTCGTCGCAGTGGAAGCGCCGGGATCTCGGTACCGGCTCATGGAGCGCATGCGCTGTCGGCGTGCCCGGTCGTCCGCACGCATCTGGGCCGCCCGCCGCCGGACCGCGTCCAGTTCTGCGCACAGCGCGACCCGGTGCGCGCGCACCCGCGCGACATGACCGGAGACGCTCACGGCGACGTGCTGCTCACCCATCGAGGACGCACAGCGCGCTGTCGAGGCAGGCGTGGACAGGTAAGACCCCGTCCAGGCCGGTGATCCGGAGCGGCACGGCCACCGCTGGATGGTTCCCGACCACAGCGATGGCAGCGAAGTGTGCGTGGCACTCGATCAGGACGTGGAGCCCGGCCGAGGCCAGGAACGTCACCCGGCTCAGGTCCACCACCAGATGGCGCACCGGTGCCCGGCCTCTGGCGTCGCGGGTGCACGCGTCGCGCAGGACCGGTGCCGTGCTCATGTCCACCTCACCGGTGACGCACACCAGTCTGATGGTGGGACGCGGATAGGCGATCTGGACGCTGATGAGGCGCTTGTCGTCCCCTGAGGGGTACCGGGGACCGGTGGTGTCGCGCACGACGGCCTCACTGTGTCGCGCCTGCTCGCAATCCTGCGTCGTCAAGACCAGCACCAGGCACCACCTGTCTACCAGCCTCGCCAGCCCAGCGGTACCTGTGATGGGCTGTGTGCGTCCGACGGCGAGTCCCTGCGCGGTGAAGAAGGTGAGCACGACGAGCACCCACGAAGTGACCAGCACTTCCAACCGCCCCGACGACGGCGGAACCCACAGCGACGGCCGCGGCCAGCCGTCCAGCAGCGACACCGGCCGGTACACCGACCTGGAGGACCTTGCGGTGCACCTGAGCGAGCTGGCCCGGGAGCTGCAGCAGGAACCGAGCCTGGACGACACCTTGGCGGGCATCGTGGCGGCGGCGGTCGACAACGTGCCCGGCGCGCAGATCGCCGCTATCAGCCGCGTGACCCGGCGCACGACGATCGAGACAACGGCCTGCACCAGCGAGCTGGCCCAGCGAGTGGACGAGGCCCAGTACGAGACCGGGCAGGGCCCGTGCCTGAGCACCATCTACGACGAGCGCTCCATGCGGCTCTCGGACATGAGCAGTGAGGACCGGTGGCCGCGATTCACCGAGCGAGCGCTGGCGCTGGGCATCGGGTCGATGATGTCGGTGCAGCTGTTCGTCGAGGGCGAGAACCTCGGCGCGCTCAACCTGTACAACCGCGAACCCCACGGCTTCGGCGACGAGTCCGAGCACGTCGCCCTGCTCCTGGCCAGCCACGCCGCGATCGCCATGGTCGGCTCCGAGCAGCACCAGCGGCTGAGCCGGGGTCTGGAGTCGCGGGACCTGATCGGCCAGGCCAAAGGGATCTTGATGGAGCGTTTCAAGATCGACAGTGGGGTGGCGTTCCAGCTGCTGATCCGGGCGAGTCAGTCCACCAACACCAAGCTGCGCGACGTCGCCGACCACCTCGCCCGCACCGGTGAGATCGAGAACGCTCCCGGTGCGGACAGGATGCTCGACTGAAGTGCCGGTCGCGTGACGCGACGCGGCGGACCGTCACCGGCCGGCGTCGGGTGCGTGGAGCAGTCCGTCCATGTCATCGTGATCGGCGAATCGTTCCCGCACGCCGGTGATGTCCAGGACGCGGCGCACGTGGTCGTTGTTGGCCACCCCGACCAGGTGCACCCGGTCGACGCCCTGGGCCTCGGCCAGTGCGGTCACCAGCATGCTGATCCCGGGCGATGCCATGGATGTGACCGGGGTGAGGTCGAGGACCAGGTGCCGGACACCGTCAGCGGTCAGGTGACGCAGGTAGGTCGTGACGCCCGGCGCGGTCGCGAGGTCGAGGTCACCGAGCAGGCGGACCCGCACGACGTCGGGTCGGATCCAGCTGGTCTGTCGGGTCAGCCCTCTGCTACTGGTGCTCTCGGTCGACATCTGCGGTGGTCTTCTGGTCCTCGGCCGGCGACCGGTCGGCCGTTCCTGCCGCGAGCAGAGGGCTGTTCGACACCGGCAGGGTCGCCCACACGGCTGTGCCGCCTCCGACTCGGAACCAGCCCCAGGGGGTGCTGAGTGCGTCGACCATCTGCAGGCCCCGGCCGCGCCCGGCGTGCACGTCGTGAACCTGGATCTGCGGCAGATCTGTGGACCGATCGGCAACGGTGATCCGCACGACCGTGCGCAGTCGTCGCACCTTCAGCCGACAGGGGTGCGGGCGTGCTCAATCGCGTTGGTCACCAGCTCGATCGCGACCAGCAGCAGGGCGTAGGTGTCCTCCTCGTCCGCCAGGTCTGCGCCTGCGCACGGACGGTGTAGTGGACCTGTCTCAGCGCTTCGCTGGAGGCCTCGACGTGCCAGCTCGCGACCACTAGGTGCTTGGGGCGCGACCGCTTCGGACGCTGACCCAGCGCAGGGACGAGCTCGGTCGGGCCGTCCCCTCTCTGTGTCATCGTGGAGGAGTTGACCCACACGTTCGTGCTGGCGGCCACGGATCCCGGCGTTCGCTCCCGGGGCGAAATAGCGCCGTCGCCTCGTCGCAGCGGGTGCCGGTCTTCAGGCGGCCGTGCAGGATCCGACACCAGCGCGGGGAGCGTTTCCCTTGTCGAGTGATCGATCCGAGTCCGGACATGCGTGCCGTGACGATCACCAGTGATGGTGCTCGGCCCGAGCGGGAGGAGTAGGAGCAGAGCGAGATATGCCGGAAGCGATGCTTCCGGCCGGGTCAGGAGCGTGGTCAGGGCGGAACGGGGGCGTTCCTCGGGTTCGAACCTGACCACGAGCGAGGCCGTGACCTGCTGTTTCCACGTCCGAATCTGCGGTGGTTGTGAGCAGTACTGGTGACCACGGTGCAGTAGCGGCCCTCTGGTGCCGTATCGAGCGTGGAGCGAGTGGTTCGGCGTCGAGTGCGGTCGGGCGTGCCGCGCCTGAAGCAGGTCGTGGTCCGCTTCAGCGATGCTGAGCTTGCGGTGGTGCGGGAGCGGGCGGCCGCCGCGGGGCTCGCCGTCGGGGCCTGGATCGGGGAGACGGTCCTGGACACCGCGGAGCCGGGCAGCGGTTCGGTGTGGGCGCTTCCGGATCTGCTGCGGTTGCACGCCGATGTGGTGGCGGTGCAGCGTGCCGGTGCTGTGGGGGACGGGCGGCTGGAGGCGCTGCTGGTCCGGTTGGAGGCTGTGGTCGAGGTCGCGGCGGTGGAGTTCGAGGTGCGCCAGTGATCATGAAGGTGGTGCACGGGTGGCGGGTCGGCGGGCTGGTCACCTACCTCATGGGGCCGGGGCGGGCGCAGGAGCACGTGCGGCCGCGGGTGATCGCCAGCTGGGACGGGCGCGACGCAGCGTGGCAGCCGGCGCAGACCGGTGTCGGTGAGTTCGACCTCGAGTTGGGCCCGATGATCCGGGCGCTGCGCGCCCCGGCGATCGCCGCGGGGTTGGGCGAGTCCGACGACCAGGGCCGGCGCGGCTACGTGTGGCACTGCTCGGCGCGGGTGGCGGGCGGTGATCGGGTGTTGTCCGACGCGGAGTGGGCTCAGGTCGCGCGGGAGCTGCTGGATGGGTCCGGGGTGGCGCCGCGCGGCGATGCGGGTGGTCCGCGGTGGCTGGCGATCCGTCACGCCGATGACCACGTGCACATCGCGGTGGTGCTGGTGCGGCAGGACACGTGCCGGCGGTTCTGGCCGTCGCACGACTACCCGCGGTTGCGGACGACGGCTCAGCAGATCGAGCGGCGCCTCGGGCTGGTGGTGACGGCGACGGCGGACGGGACCGCGGCGCGGGCGCCGGGGCGGGGTGAGATCGAGAAGGCGCGCCGGCAGGGTCGGGAGCCGGCGCGGGTCGAGCTCGCCTGGGCGGTGCGGGCGGCGTCGGTGACCGCTGCTGGCCTTCCCGGCTTCATCGCTGCTCTGGACGCTGCGGGGTATCGGGTGGAGGTGCGGCGCGCCCCGTCGGGGGATCCGCTGGGGTACAAGGTGGCCCGGCCCGGTGACCTGACGGTGGCGGGGGAGCCGGTCTTCTACAGCGGCAGCAAGTTGGCGCCGGACCTCTCGCTGCCGCGGCTGACACAGGCATGGGAGTCGGCCGCCCGCGGGTCCGGTGCGTCTGTGTCACCGAGCGGGGCGCGGCGGCGGGTGCAGGCGGCGCGGGCGGCGGTCGGATCATCGCGTCGTGGTGAGGCGGGGGAGGACGCGGACGGGATCGTTCAAGCCACCGGGGCGGTGGTGACGGCGTTGCGGGAGTGGTCGGGTGAACTCGGATCCGCGGCCGACGTGTTCGACCGGGCCGCCCGGATCCCCCGAGGCGTGCGTGTCCAGGAGGGGAACCTAGCCGCCGGGTTGCGTCGGACTGCCCGGCACCTGCTGCGCCAGCGGCGCGGGCTGGGCGCGGTGGATGAACCGGGCGCTGCGTCGTTGGCGCTGGCCTTGGCGGTGTCCTCGCTGGTTCGGGAGATCGCGGCCTGGCACCAGGACCGCGGCCGGGCGCACCAGGCCGCGGCGGCCCGTGCGAGCGCGACTCTGATCGCCGGTTGGGTGGGGGAGCGGACGGTGGATGGTCTGCGCCCGCCCGCCGCTCTCGACCGCCCGGTGACCACGCGTGGACCACGCCCCGACCACGCCGCTCCAGGCAGGCGCGCGGGCGCGAACGCCAACCGGCCGGCATCCGGCCTCTGACCACGTCGCCGTCGAGGTGGTGGCCACGGAGCGCGTCACGCGGATCGTCACCGTGGGCCTCCCGTGGATCGGTCGAAGGAGGCAGAGATGCGGAACGAGGAGCACGAGGGCGGCGACCAGACGGTGCAGCTGTACCGCGTTCCCGAGGCGATGCGGCTGCTGTCGTTGAGCCGTTCGGTGATCTACGAGCTGATCCGCTCGGGCCGGCTGCGCTCGGTGACCCAGGGCCGGACCCGGCTCATCCCCGCCGCCGCGATCGCTGAGTACGTCGCTCTGCTGGTGCGGGAAGCCGATGACGGCGCGGCGTAGCCGCGGCGACGGTGGCCTGCACTACGACGAGGCACGACAGCGATGGGTCGCGACCATCACCGTGGGTCACACGCCCTCCGGCAAGCGCATCGTCCGCAAGGCCAGCGGACGCACGCGGACCGAGGCACGCAACCGGCTCAAGGAGCTCGTCCGCGACCACGACGACGGCGTCCTGATCGCCGCGCAGAGCTACACCGTGCATCAGGCGGTGCAGGACTGGCTCGACCACGGGCTCGGCGGGCGGGACCCGAGCACGGTGCAGACCCTGCGCAACCTCGCGCTGCGCCACGTCGTCCCGGCGCTAGGCCGACGCAAGCTGCGGGAGCTGTCGGCGGAGGACGTCGACCGCTGGCTGGCGGAGAAGGCGCGAGAGCTGAGCACGAGCACGGTGTCGCGGATCAAGTCGATCCTGTCCCGGTCCATCACCCGCGCGCAGGCGCGGGACAAGGTGAAGCGCAACGTGGTGCTGCTGTGCGGAACTCCGACCGGGCTGGGCGGGCGGCCGTCGCAGGCGATGACGTTCGACCAGGCGCAGGCGCTGCTCGAGGCCGCGCCGGCGACCACGATGGGCGCCTACGTGGTCGTGTCGTTGCTGACCGGTGCCCGCACCGAGGAGCTGCGGGCGCTGACGTGGGAGCACGTCGACCTGGTAGGGGATCCGGACGGTGTTCCGCCGGTTCCGCCGAACGTGCGGGTGTGGCGTTCGGTACGCGCCGGCGGCGACACGAAGACGCGGGGTTCGCGGCGGACCATCGCGTTGCCGGAGCGTTGTGTCGAGGCATTGGAGGAGCACCGCGATCGCCAGGTCGTCACTCGAGCAACGGCGGGAAGGCGGTGGACCGACCGCGACCTGGTCTTCGCGACCGAGGCCGGGACGGCGATGGACGCGGCGAACGTTCGGCGCGACTTCCAGCGCGTGGTCGTCGCCGCCGGGCTGGACGACCGTCGGTGGTCACCGCGGGAGCTGCGCCACAGCTTTGTGTCGCTGTTGTCGGACGGTGGCGTGCCGATCGAGGAGATCGCCCGGTTGATCGGGCACACGGGAGGTTCGAAGGTGACCGAGTCGGTCTACCGCAAGCAGCTGCGGCCCGTCATCGAGGAGGGCGCGACGGCGATGAACCAGGTCTTTCCGGGTCGTCGACGAGTTAGTCACCCAGTTAGTCACCCAGAGCGCGTCAGAATGCCAAGAAGGCCTGGTCCGAATCCCCAGATGGGGCTCTGACCAGGCCTTACGTGGTGGGCGATACAAGGATTGAACTTGTGACCTCTTCCGTGTCAAGGAAGCGCTCTCCCACTGAGCTAATCGCCCGAGGCGGTGGCGGGAATCGAACCCGCGTACAGGGCTTTGCAGGCCCTTGCCTAAACCACTCGGCCACACCGCCAGATCCGGTGACGTCAGGGATCTAGACCTGGAGGTCCGAGCGGACCCTCCGAGCGGACGACGGGATTCGAACCCGCGACCCTCACCTTGGCAAGGTGATGCGCTACCACTGCGCTACGTCCGCCTGTTTGCGATGTGTTCACCGCGTTGTGGAGAACCTTAGCCTAGCCCGCCAGGGGGTTCCACACCCACCCCCTGCGCGGCGGCGAAGGCCTTCCGACCTGCTCGATCAGTCCCGAGCGCGGTCGTCGTCCTTGTGCAGCAGCTCCGAGAGCGCGCTGTCGAAGTCGAGCCAGGAGTACTCGTGTCCGGGCGCGACCGCGTCGTAGGTGCGGTGCAGGAACTCGCCCAGCGTCTGCGCGCACGTGGTGAACACCGCGTGGCCGGACGGGGAGGAGAGCTCCAGCTGCACCCGGTTCGGGTCGTGCGGCACGGGCTGCACCCGCACGTCCCCGCTCCCGGAGGGGGCGATGAGACCGTCGTGCAGCAGGTCCCGGGCGAAGACCCAGTCCACCGCGCTACCGTGTCCGGTGCGGAAGGACGCCTGCACGGCGAAGGGGTCGCGGCTGTGGTACGTCAGATCGACCTTGACGCGCACCGCAGGGGCGTCATCGGTGATCAGCTCGAACACCGCCGGTGAGCAGATGACCGTGTGCTCGTCGCGCATCGTGCGTCCTCTTTCGTGGTCCTGCGTGGCTCGTCAGAGAGATTTCGTGGTCCTGCGTGGCTCGTCAGAGAGAAAAACGACCGTGTCGCCAAGATGTGACGGGTCGAGCTACACACACCGCCCGGATGCCGGTACGCCCTCACTCCGACGGGGCAACGGTCACGCTCCGCAGAGGGTGATCCTGCGCCGACCGGGGTGGTGGGGACTAATCTGAACCGATCGCTGCGTCGCAGCGAAGACGATGACGTGAGGATCCCGCTGGTGGCTGAAGTCGCCGATGCGCCAGGGCCCGCCGGACGGCGGCCCAGAGCGGCGTCGGCGCGCGCCCACGACCCTGCCGACGAGCTGCTCGTCGCGCGGATCGTCGACGGCGACCAGACCGCTCTCGGTGCCCTGTACGACCGCTACGGCCGTCCGGCGTACTCCCTGGCCCGGCGCATCTGCGCTGATGACGGCATCGCGGAGGACGTCGTGCAGGAGGTGTTCCTCGCCTTCTGGCGCGACCCGCGCCGCTTCGACCCCGAGCGCGGGGCCTTCGGCACGTGGCTGCTGACCCTGGTGCACCACAAGTCCGTCGACGCCGTGCGCCGCGAGAGCTCCATCCGCCGCCGCACCGTGCCCGCGGCCGAGGACGGCGACGAGTGGTCGGCCCCGCCCGGACCGGGTGCCGACCAGGCCGCGCTGGGCAAGGTCGTCGCGGGGCAGGTGCGCGACGCGCTGGGCCGGCTGCCGGCCGAGCAGCGCCAGGCGCTGGCGCTCGCCTACTACGGGGGGTACACGCAGCGTGAGGTCGCCGCTCTCACGGGAGTGCCGCTGGGCACCGTGAAGTCCCGCATGTTCACCGGCGTGCAGCGGTTGCGGAGCGTGCTCGGCCCGCTGCTCGGCGAGTTCGCGACCGATTTCGGCGGCGCACGATGACGACACCACAGGAATGCCCGTTGACGCAGCAGGCGGTCGGGTGGGCGCTGCACGCCCTGGAGCCCGACGAGGAGATGGCGGTGCTGCTGCACCTGCCTCACTGCGCCTCCTGCCGTGCAGCGGTGGCGGAGGCCGAGTCGGTCCTGTCCGCGCTCGGCGGGGTCGTCGCGGCCGCGGAGCCGCCGCCGGCGCTGCGCGACCGCCTGATGTCCGCCGTGGCGCAGACCGAGCAGCGTCCGGTGCCCGCCCCGCGCGTGGAGCAGCCGGAGCCGACGCCGGTGCCCGTCCCGTCGTACCCGAGCGACGGCCGCCGCCACCGCCTCGACGAGGAGGACCGCGCGGGTCGACGCCCGTCGTGGCTCAGCAGCCGCGGCCGCAAGCTCGTCGCGGCGTCGCTCGCCGTCGTCGCCGTGCTGTCGGTCGGCGGTCTCGCCGTCCGCGCCACGCAGCTCGAGCAGCAGCGCGACGCCGAGTCGGCCCAGGCCGAGGGGCTGTCCGAGCTCATCGCGCGGCTCGACGAGCCGGGCACGAAGCACGCGATGCTGGCAGGGGCCGACAACACCATGGTCGCGGCCGTCCTGCTCGACAGCGGCGAGCGCCAGGTCTACTCGCTGGGGCTCGAGGCCAACCCGCACGACCACACCTACGTGCTGTGGGGGATCAAGCCCGACGCCGCGCCGGTGCCGCTCGGCACCTTCGACGTCGCGACGGCCGACCAGGGTTCGCGCCCGGTGGGCGCGGCGCCCCAGACGGAGGACTTCGCGCAGTACGCGATCTCGATCGAGCCCGGCCGCGAAGCACCCTCGTCGCCGACGGAGGTCGTGGCGAGCGGGCAGGTCGAGGTATGAGCAGCAGCACCGAGAAGTCCGGGGCGCCGGGGTTCCGCGAGCGCATCGAGGAGAACCCGGCGCTGCGCAAGACCTACCGCGTCGGCGTGGGTGTGGTCGGCACGATCGTGCTGCTGCTCGGCATCGTCGCGATCCCGTACCCGGGCCCCGGCTGGCTCATCGTGTTCGCTGGCCTCGCCATCCTGGCCAGCGAGTTCGCCTGGGCGAAGCGCGTCCTGCGCTACGCCCGCGGCAAGTACGACGCGTGGACGCAGTGGCTGGGACGCCAGTCCGTCGTCGTCCGGGCGGCCGTCCTGGCCGCCACCGGACTGATCGTCCTGACGACTCTCTACCTGCTCGGCGCGCTCTACCTCGTGGCCGGCTGGGTCGGGCTGGGCGGATGGACCTGGCTGCAGAGCCCGTTCTTCTGACGTGTAGAGTCTGCGACGGCTCGGGCGATTAGCTCAGGGGGAGAGCGCTTCGTTCACACCGAAGAGGTCACTGGTTCGATCCCAGTATCGCCCACGCAGGTCAGAGGCCCGGTTCGAGATCTTCGAACCGGGCCTTTGCCGTTGGAGTCAGCGGAAAGTCAGCAAGAGTGGTCGTGTCGGGGTCGCCTCCATCGTCGTCCATCGCCTGCAGGATGCGGTGATGGTTGTCGGTGCGGCGCGTGTAGAGGTCGAGCGTGGTGGACGAGCGCTCGTGTCCCATCACCCTCTGCACCATGTTGATGGGCACGCCGTCGTCGACCAGCCACGTCGCGTAGGAATGGCGAAGGTCGTGGAAGCGCAGTCCGCCAGGGGCGTGCTCCGCGATGTACGACACCGCGGCGGGCTCGGTGTCGAACGGCTTGCTGATCGTCGCGCCGCCCGACTCGACCCATGTGGCGAGGAAGCGGTCATCACCGGTGTGCGTGATGCGGCCGAGGAGGCCGGCCCGAACGAGTGCCGGTCGCCAGACCCGGATTCGGAACAGTGTTCGTCGCAGCGGCCTCCCGACTTGGTTGCCGAAGATCAGGCCGTTGTCTCCGAGCGGATGGTGCTCGAGGTGCGTTGCGAGGATCGGGCGCACCCAGGACGGGACCGGGATGACCCGCCGGCCCGCAGCGGATTTGGGAAACGGCTTGAAAGTGGTGGTTCCGCTGACCTCGACCACGGTGCGGACTACTCGTACTGTCCGGAGCCCGTCGTCGATCGCGTCGTCGCACAGCCCGGCAAGTTCGCCCCATCGCATCCCCGTGCCCGCGGCGGTGGCAATCAGTGCCCGGTAGCGGAGCGGCACAACGGGCAGCAATCGATGGCGAACGAGGTTCCGCTCCACGATCTGATCCGCTGTGTCGCGCTTGCGCCGGCGAGGAACCTTGACGCCGTCGCACGGGTTGTAGGCGATCTTCCGATCGCGGACAGCGGCCCGCAGGACGGCTGACAGGAGCCGGTGGGCCTCTGCGACAGTGGCCGCAGAACGCCGCTGACCGAGATCGCTGATCCATTCCTGAACGCTGGTGTGATCGATCCGGCCGAGTGCCCAGGTGCCCCACGCAGGGAGGACGTGGGTGCGCATGACCGAGGCGTCTCGGGCCCGCGTCGTGATCTCGTCGTTGCGACTGCTCAGCCAGCGGGTTGCGTAGGGTGCCAGCAGCATCCGGCCCGCGTGCGGATCGACGTAAAGTCCGCGCGTCAGGCTGGTCTCGAGCTCGGCGAGGAATCGTTTCGCGTCCCGCTTGGTGGCGAAGGTCTTCGCCCGCTGACGACCGGAGGGATCGCGCCAGTTCGCGCGCCAGCTGCCTGCGGGTGTCGGTGTGATGTGGGCCATCAGGCTGTCTCCGATTGGTCGTTGAGCCATGCGTGGAATCGAACTCGAGGGATGATCCAGCGCCGTCCCAGCCGCTTCGCCGGGATCGCGCCTTCCTTCACGAGCTCGTAGGTGAGGCCGACACTGATGCCGAGACGGACTGCGACCTGATCCACCGTGTAGATCTCTATGAGTGGAAGGTCGTTGACCGATGTCGGGTCGGTGGGATTGATCAAGGTCGTATCCCAACGCTGGCGCCGGAATGACCTTGAAGCGGTTTCGTTGGTCATCTTCTTCTCCACTTCGCTTGGGCGACCGCAGGCGGGAGCCGTTGAGAACACCAGGCGATTCACCCAACGCCGCCCTGGGTGTGAGCTGGCGGCCTCCACTGTCGTCATCGAAGTGGCACGGAAGGTTCCCCGCGCGCTGCGGCTGAACCGGCGATGTCGCTGCTCGAGCTTGTGCTGTTCCCCCTTTCCCGCACGTGCAGCCGAGCCCGGCGTGACTGGCGTGTGTCGAACGCGATTCGGACGAGTTTCCCCCACGGATGACCGGTCGCGAGCGGAGCAACTAACCGCTGTGGAGGTACGAGTCCGAATGTGGATGAACCTGCCGCCAGTATCCGGAACGGAGCGTCGGGTTCAATTCGATTGCGATGTCGTCGGTTTCAACGAACTCATACGCTCATGTTGCGATGATCTCGGCTTCGACCTGGTTGATCCCTGCCGTTGCCCCCGGCGGAGCAAGATATGCGCTAAGTAGACCTTCGGTCTACAACGCGCGCTGTGACGTCCGGAACCGGGGGGTTCCGTACTCATGCTTGTCCACAACGGGTCAGCACGGCCCGATTTGTCCACATGTCCTCGATTCGTGTCCCGTGCGGAGTGCGCACTTGCTGCCATGGCAGGTCACGGCCGAAAGGGTGAGTATTGTGCTGGTTTGGGACTGGGACGCGCGTCGCGAGGTGTCATCTGATGTCGCCGAATGACGAGATCGACCCGCTGATGATCACTTGGTTACGCGATGCGCAAGACCGGCTCTTCCATGCCGTGCCGGCCGACCAACTCCCGCCTCAGCGGGATCCACCCGGGCCTATCGCGCTCTGCGGACGGCTGGTGCTGCTGACCTCGCTGCTTGACGATCCGGCGGGTGCGGCGTGCAAGCCGTGCCTATGGAGGATCTCTCCGCGCTGAGTGGCAGCGTGACGTCGGCGTCGTGGGCGGCGCCGGGAACCGCGGGGCACGGCCGTGGCCGTCACGGCGTACAGCCTTGATCCGGTGAACAGCGTCAACCGACCCGGGCCAGGGCCACGTCGACGTCGCCCGCCGGCCGACGCCCCCCGCCGGCACGAGGTGCGGGTGCGGCTGAGCCCCGTCGAAGCCGACGCTGTGGGCGCGGCCGCACGGCGCGACGGGCTGTCGGTCGGGGCCTGGGTCGGGCAGCTCGCAGTGGGACGGGCACAGGGCCAAGCACACCCGGTGTCGGTTTCGTGGCAGGAGCTCGTCGCTGAGCTGATTCGCTTTCGGGCCGATGTCCGCCGGGCGGTGGACCTCATCGAGGAGGTCACGCCGGGCGCACAGCTACCCGGAGCCGTCGTCGTCGCCGAGCTTGCGGGTGAGCTGCTGGGCCGGGTTGACGCCGTGACGGCTGCAGCCCTTGCGGTTGGTAGGCCGGGCCTGGCTGCGGCCATTCGCGGCCGGCACCCGGGACCATGATCACCAAGGTCGTGCACGGATGGCGGCCAGCCGGGTTGTTGGCCTACCTGCTGGGCCCCGGTACGGCCGAGGTGCACCGTTCGCCTCGGGTGATCGCGAGCTGGGACGGCCTCGATGCGGGCTGGCAGCCGGAGCGGACCGGGCCGTCCGAGTACGATCTGCGGCTCGGTCCGCTGGTGGATGCGCTGCACGCGCCGGCGGTCGCTGCGGGTCTGCCGACTCGCGCGCCCCGGAACGGGTCGAAGCGCGGGTACGTCTGGCATTGCTCGGCCCGGCTCGCCGCGTCGGACCGCACGCTGAGCGACGGGCAGTGGGCGGACATCGCTCGGGAACTGCTTGATGGCGCGGGCATCGCCGAGCGCGGCGATCCGGGTGAGCCGCGCTGGGTGGTGATCCGGCATGCGGATGACCACATCCATATCGCGGTCGTTCTCGTGCGCCAGGACACCGGTCGCAGGTTCTGGCCGCATCACGACTACCCGAAGTTGCGGTCAGCGGCTCGGGCCATCGAGCAACGCCTCGGCCTGACCGTCACCGCCGTGGCCGACGACACCGCGGCGCGGCGGCCGGGTCGCGGCGAGACGGAGAAGGCGGCTCGGCGCGGGCGGGGTCCGGCCAGGCCCGAGCTGCGCCGCGCCGCGCAGCAGGCGGCGATCCGGGCGGGCGGGCCGGAGGAGTTCGTCGCGGAGCTGCGGGCGATGGGCTACCTGGCTGAGCTGCGACGCGGGCCCTCGGGTGACGCCCTGGGTTACCGGATCGGGCGAGCGGGTGACGTCACGGCGGCGGGCCAGCAGGTCTTCTACAGCGGCAGCAAGCTTGCCCCCGATCTGTCGTTGCCGCAGCTGCGCCGTCGATGGGCCCAGAACCCGGACCGGCCCGGCCTGGGTGGGCGGCCGTTGTCGGCGGAGGCCGAGGACCTCGTCGTGCGCGCCCGGGTGGCCGTCGGCGCGCGGGATTCGCGAGAAGGCGTCGACGGCATCGTCCATGCCACCGGCGATGTGCTGACCGCGCTCGCCGCGAACGACCGGGGCCACAAGCGGGGCTGGTGGGATGCCGCCGAACGGTACGAGCGGGCCTCGCGGCCGCCGGGTGGGCGGGTTCCCGACGTCGGCCCGGTGGGGGCGGAGCTGAGGTTGCTCGCACGGAGACTGCTCGCTGCTCGCGGTTTCCGCGGGAAGGCCGCGGTCGGCTCGGTGGCTCTGGCGATCGCCGTGGCCGGGCTGCTGCAGGAGGTCGCGGCCTGGCAACGCCAACGGGGCCGCGAACATCAGGCAGCTGCGGCCGACGCTGCGGGCGCTCGCTTGCAGGCCCGCCACGTGCGTCAGCGGGATCCCGACTTCGGCTCGGCAGCGGTGCAGGGGAGCGGGAGGGAACGCGCTGGATTCACCAGGGAGCCAGGCTCGGCGATACAGCTGGTGCCGGAGAGCGAGGCGGGGATGACGCGACGATCAACAGGCCCGCGGCGATGACTCGTCGTAGTGACCAGGCAGTACTGGCGATCGTGCGGCTGGTCGGAGTCCAGGACACGGACGTCACCGTCCAGCATCCGGGCACGGACGAAGCGGCCGTGGCGGTGCGGATCGGGCGGACTCTGCTGTATTTGCATCAGCAGACGACGGCCGAGCACTTCCTCAACGTCTGGCTGGAGAGCCACGAGGCGGCCAGGGCGCTGCCGGTCAATGCCGACCGCAGGACCATCCGGGGTCTGCGGGGGATGCCCGAACCCGGTGTCGTCGTCAACGCCATCGGCCGTCCGGCGTCCAGCGTGACCATCGTCGGCGAGGGGGAGCAGGTTCACCGCTCGTACCTGCGGATCCAGCTCGGTCGTGTCGCGTTCGAGGTACGGGACCATGGTGCGTTCCACAGCTGTACCAATGCGTTCCGCGACGCGTACAACCTTGCTCGGTACGTCTTCGTGCCGCCGGGCTCCGAGCGGGTGCTCCGGGGTGCCGTGGACGTCGCGTCGGACGCCTTCTTCCCGGCGTTGGTCAAGCGGGACCTTCGAGCGACGCCGTCGCGGCTGCGGCCCGCCGCGGCAGCTCCCCCGCAGCGTTCGGAGTCGGGGCCGTACCGCCGGCCGCCGACATCGGGGACGGCGCGATGAGCACCGACTACCCACTGCTCGCGGTTCCCGGCTATGAGCTGTACCAGCTCGCGCACATCGCCACGTTCATCGCGGACGGGCTCGTCCGACACCGGCGTGCGGCCGTGGCGCGGGACCGCCCGGGTCGGCGCCGGGCGGCGCGCGATGTGCACGCCGGTCGCGCGGCCCTCGCCAACGCCACCGGCGATCCGTCCGCGGCGGGCGGGCCGCTGCCGCGTCCACTCGACACCGATACCTACCGCGCTGCGCGCGGGTTGCTGGCCGGGCAGATGGAGCGTCAGGCGCTGGTCGTGTCGCTGTCCAGCCTCGGCCGCGACAGCTGGGCGGTTGTCGGGTTCGTGCCCGGGCTCGGCCCCGTCGGCGCAGAGCTGGCGAACCACGACCTGGCCGGAGCGCTGCGGGAACACGTCCTCACTCGGCCCGCCCGGGAGCTCGTCGGGTGGAGCGTGACCGATCGGCCGCTGCGACTGGGCCAGGACCGGTGGGGCACAGCCGATGAGGCCGCTGCCGCGGCCGACCTCGATCCACGACGCGCGCAGCACCAGGCGGTCGGGCGGCACCTGCGAGGTGTGTCGAGCGAGGTCGATGGGGTGATCGCCGAGAAGTTCGCCGGCGACGACCTCGATGCAGCTTCCGCGGCCCCGGCACGCACGCCTCAGCGGGCCGCGTCCTCGCAGACGTCCAGCGAGGCGACGGCGCGGCAGCCGTTCCGAGCCGCGTCGCGTGCACTGGCGGTCGAAGCCGACGATGACGCCCTCGAGCGCCTCAACCAGCAGAGCGAAGCGTCCAGTGCCCGCGCAGCCCGTGGCGACGTGCCCGGCCGTGCCCCGCGCCTCCCGCAAGTGGGCGCCCGACCTGCGCCCGGTCGCGGCCCGATCAGGCCGTGACCAGCACCGCGATCAGTGTCCCTGTCACCATCGACGGGCC
Source organism: Pseudonocardia broussonetiae (assembly GCF_013155125.1). NCBI lineage: Bacteria > Bacillati > Actinomycetota > Actinomycetes > Pseudonocardiales > Pseudonocardiaceae > Pseudonocardia > Pseudonocardia broussonetiae. Next base: position 4,030,300 of record NZ_CP053564.1, read on the forward strand.
GTACGGCACGATCACGACCCGACCCGAACGAACCGCCAGGAGAGCGGCGGTTGCCAGGATGAACAGCGCCCAGGCGAGCAGGCCGACGTACACGGTGAACCAGCCGCTCCAGGCCAGGCACGCGGTCAGGCTCGGCGCGAGCTTGACGTCGCCCCAGCCAACCGCGGCGTCGCTCAGCCACTTCCCGATGATCGCGAGGAGAAGACCGGCGACGAAGCCGTACAGCGCGCGTCTGCCGTCGGCGTGCCCGCCGACGGCAGCAAGTGTGATCGTCACGGCGACGCCGGCCGCGAGGCAGCCGGTGAGGACGTCGGGGAGCCTGCGCTCGTGGGCGTCGACCAGCGCCGCAGCGCCGGCCAGGACCAGGACGGGAAGCAGTCCGACCGCGTGGCCGGTCTCGAGCCGTGCGCCCGCCGCGGCGCCGACGCCTCCGAGGGCCACGGCAAGCGCGAAGCGGACCGGCGCCGTGGTGACGGCGTTCCGGTGCGCGGTCGCGTCGGCGAGGCGAACCAGCAGGGGCGTGAGTGCGGCCGCGCCGACGGCGCAGCTTGCCGACACGAGGATCGCCGCCACCCGGGCCTCAGCTGGTCGGGACGCGGAGGCCGTGGGGGAACAGGGCGTCGAACACCGCGAAGCTCTCGGGTGGAAGATCCTCGCCGACCTCGAACCCTCGCTCGGCGAGGAGCAGCTCGGCGTGTTCGCGCATCTCGGCGAGGTCGCCTGCCCTGTGCGCGATGCGCATCAGGTCGGTGAACGGGCGATCGGAGGTGCGGTCCGGGTCGACCCGTTGGGCCGCCTCGGCCGCGAACCGGGCGAGCTCGATGTCGCCGTCGTCGAGTGCGAGGTCGACCAGCTCGTGGGCGGTGTCGATGATGAATCCGGGGATGAGGTGCTCGTGGCGCTGGTCGGGGTTGTGCAGCCATCCGTATCCCCGCTGCCGCAGCGGGTGGAGCACCGGGCCGCGGACGAGCCCCAGGGCGTTCTCGTAGTCGTCGGTCGCGTCGGCTCGTCGACCGGCAGCGACGCGGGCCTGCGCGCGTTTGCGCAGGCGACGGAACAGGTCCCAGTCCATGAGGTGCCCGGTGATCCGGTATCGGTCACCGCCGGCCGGCGAGATGCTCGGGATGTGGTCGACGGGCGGGTCGACGCTGTGGTCCTTGCCGGCCCACTGCCGCGCCTCCGCAACGGCCCGTCGGATGGTCGGAGGCCGCACGGTGCTGCCCTCCGGCCAGAGGTCCGTTGTGATCTTGTCCCGGTCGACCCCCGTCGGGTGCAGCGCCAGATAGACCACGACCTCGACGTACCAGCTGCGCCGCTTCTCGGGTGGGGGTCCGGCAGCGTCGAAGGCCGGTTCGCCGAGGATGGAGACGAGCGGGCGGGATGACGGACCCTCGACGTGCCACAGCGCGACGTCGTCGTCCAGTCCCGGATCATGTTTCTCCACCAGGAGCAGCCGTCGAAGCGCGACTTCGTCCGGCTGCTGATCAGGAGGCTCCGCGAGGTGCGGTATGTGGGCTGGAGCTTCATGCAGATCGTCGATCTGGATCTCGAGTGGAGCGGAGTCGGGGGCGCCCGCATCGAGTTGCAGCGATCCGTCGCTGCGCATGTCGTTCGCCCAGGGCTGCGGTTCGGGCGCGGACGGTACTGGCACATCGTGATCCAGCGCGGTGCCGATGACGGAGAGCAGTCCGAGGGCGATGTCGGCCGGCATCTGCTCGGCGCGCAGCGTTCCCGTATCCAGCCGCGGTATCTGGACCGTGCCGTCGGAGTCGATGTGCACCTGCTCCCCGGGCAGCGTCGTCGGTGCTCCGGCGATGATGATGGCGGCCGACTTCCGTTCGCCGCTTGCGAGATCACCGCACAACTCGGCGAGCGCCTCTAGGTGCGCCTTGTCGGGTTCGGCCACGAGCAGGACTGTGACGACCCAGGAGTCGCTGAGCCGGTCCTGGATCCGCATGTCCACGACGGAGTCGCTGTCCACTCGCTCCAGGTGCTCCTGCGTCACAGACATCGCCGCTCGCAGGCGATCGGCCGCGACCCGAACGTCGTGCACCTGCTCGACCCGGTTCGGGGGGAGGTCGGTCAGGGCGGCCTCCAGCCCGACGACCATGATCGAGGTGTCGTCGGCCCAACGGCATGTGCCCAGCTCCACCGCCATGTTCCGCAGCAGATCGACCGTCCTGGTCCGGTCGCCGACGAGGTGCAGCGCTCCGGCCCGCTCGGCATCGACCAGCAGGGTCGCTCCGTCCTCGCCAATGCCGATGGAGACGAGAGCGGGGAACGGATTCGCGACGCCGACCGCCTCCTGCTCCGTGATCGGCAGTCTTGCCTCCGCATCTACGTGCCATACCGATCCCTCGTCCTCCGCGACGAACGGCGCGACCGCCTCCCGTCGCTCGATGAGCACGAGATCGATGCCCGTCGGTGCGAGCCAGACGGCATCCAGCGACGGCAAGCTGGGACTCAGACCGGGCGTGGCGGTGAGGGATCTCAGCACGGTGTCCAGGAACCGCGTGCCGGCAGTCTGTGCGGCGGCGACAGTGGCGGACTCGAGCCGGGAATGGTCCAGATCGGGCAGGGCGATCTGGCGGCCGGCGCGGCGCCACCGCGTCTGACGGCGCCGGTACGCGACGATACCGGCGACGATCCCGCTGGCGGCGAGTCCTGAGACGACGAGAGTCGCCGGAACCGCGAACGACGGCTGCTCCGAATCTGTGTCGCCTGCTGGATCGCTCGGCGGGGCCAGTGCCGATGTCTCGGGCGGCGCGATCGAGGGTGGCGGATCCCCGGTCGGGGCCGGGGGCTCGCTTAGCGGTGATGGGGTGGTGCGGGGTGGCAGGACGGGTGCGGCGCCGTCAACCGGCGGTGGGATGTCGCCCGCCCGTTGCTCGACGGGTCCCTCAGCGGTGGGGACGGAAAGGAGCCAGCCGGGGCGGATCACGTCGGGGTCATTCAGATAGCTGCCGTCTGGCTGGCGGACACCGACGTTGACCTCGTAGAGGTCCGGGTACCGCGCAGGGTCGCCGAGGTACTGGTCCGCGAGACCGGTGAGGCTGTCCCCGACCTCGACACGCACTCGCCGCTCGGAGGGGTCCTGCTCGGCGGGCAGCCGCAGCTCCCACCCGACATGCAGGACCGATCCGTCGCTCAACCGGCCGCCGTCGGACTGGAGATGCCCGACGTTGAGATCGAAGATCTCGCGCCACCGCAGCGGATCGCCCAGGACGCGGGCTGCGATGTCCCACAACGTGTCACGCTCCTGCACGACGTGAACGGTCCCGGCCGCGGGTGATGACTCCGCCGACGCGGCGGCAGCGGGATGGATGGATGCGCCCACCGTGACGGGACGTGTGGTCGATGCGGTCGCCGGCGTCGTGGCCATGGTGAGGACCCAGCCGATGAGCAGGGCGGCGAGCGTGCGGGTCGTCCGGAACCCGAACCGATCGGCGCGCAGCCGCGGCAATGAGCCAACCTGGGCCGCGGTCTCGACCAGGATCGAGTAGGCGAGCTGCAGCCAGAGGATCCAGCCGACGATCACAAGCAGCGCGAGCAGCAGGCTGCCGTCGTCGGGTCGGGTGAGCGCCACGACGACGTCGTCCATGGTCGGCACGTGGTCGAGGAGGAACGGCGACCCGAGCGACCACAGTGCCGCCGGGACTCCCGCGAGCAGCCCGGCCAGTGTGACGAGCGCGATCAGCCCACGCGCGATCCGCAACACGGTCATCACCCACTAGCCGGCGCAGGCCGCGACGGCACGACATCCGCCTCGGCCGAGCCCGTCGCCGAGATCTCGTCGACACCCAACAACCCAAGCAGCACAGTGGGTTGCCGGAGGACGACCTCGACCCGGATCCGGTCCGGGGCCACGACGAACACCTCGCCGGTCACCCCCGCGGCGCCCAGGTACTCCTGGGCCGCTGCGCGTGCGTCGTCCGCATCGAGCGCCGCCTCCCCGCGCTGCGCCGCCGCCAGGTCGACGACCTGGCCGCCCGCGCGGGCGGCCTCCTCGGCCACCGCGTCTGCCGTGGCGATCTGCTGGGCCTTGCGTGCCCCGTCGATCGCCAGTCCGCTGACGGCGATCAGCGCCAGCATGGCGATGGCCATCGGCGCGCTGACCGACCCGCCGCCGCGGTCCCGTTCGTCCTCGGTCCGGGTCATCGCTGCCTTTCCCGGAGTTGATCTATCGGGCTGGTGAACGACGCTTCAAGATCATGAGTTCCGGGCGCGCCGGGAAGCGCGAGATCTGACCACCGGACCTGGCATGCGACGTCGGCTCGGACGACGCCGGGCTCGCCGAGTGGTGCGCCGAACTGGCTGGTGTCGATCGTGACGACGAGCTGCGCCAACGTCAGACCTTGGGACGCCGCGGCCGCTTCGGCAGCGATCTGGCCCTGCACCTGGGCTTGGGCAGCGTCCCGCTCGATGGAGGCCATGCGCGCGGCTGCGCGGGCGGCGTGGTCGCAGGCCGACTCGGCGGCCACCAAGCGTCCAGCGGCGATGACGAAGCCGATGAGCAGTCCCATCAGCGTGGCGAGCAACGCGGCCTCGACCGACGGTCCGCCTCCCAGTTCCCCCCGCGCGTCAATGGGCGCGATCACGGCGTGACCCGCTCGATCGCGCCGGTCGCCTGCTTGGCAACGTGCAGTTCCAAGCCGGGCACGACCGCGAGCGCGGTCCCGCTGACGGTCACCTGCAGCGTTCCACCCTCGTCGCTGATCACGGCCTCCACCGCCGGTGCGCCGAGGGTGGTGCCGGCGGTGCGGGCGATGAAGTCCTCCGCCCCACGGCGGGCCTGCTCCGCGGATCCGACGCCGTAGTAGCGCCCCGACCGCAGCCCGTCCTCGGCCGCGGTGAGCGCGAGCTGGCCGGCGAGGTACAACAGCGCGGCCTGGACCACAGCCAGGATGAACGTGAGCATGGCCAGCCACAGGAGCGCCATCTGCACGCTCGTCGCTCCGCCCCGTTCCCCGCTGTCGATCGTGGTCACGGCGCGTTCCCGTCACTCGCCGAGGGCGCCGAGCTTCCTGGCGATGAACGCCCCGACGCCGGCAGCGATCGCACCCGCCACGATGGCGCCGCCGGAGATGTGGAAGCCCTCGTCGGTGTTGCGTCCTCCGCCGCGGTCGTCGACCGGGCCCAGCCGTGCGCCCAGGCGTCCGATCACGTCCATCGTCAGCAGGGTCAGGGTCATGCGGATCTTCTCCATCGGTTCCTCCTCCGATTCGATGCCGTCACGAGCTCAGCAGTGCGGCTGCGGCCGGGAACAACACCCACGCCGCGATCAGGAATACCTGGATCGCGCCGGGTGTGCTCATCTGGCCGGTCGCCCGGTTCGCGTCCGTGTGGGCGTCGGCGATGAGCTCGTCGTTGAGGCTCTCGGCCCGAGCGAGCAGGGTGTCGATCACGGCGCCGCCGTCGTGTCCCGCCGTCTCCGCGATTGTGGAGAGGTCTTGGAGCTCGTTGACGTCGATCTGGGCGCCGAATCGACGCAGGCCCTCCCATGGCATCAGTCCGGCGCGTTCGGCCAGTTCGAGTTCACGGCCGATGCGACGCATCGCCTCGCTGTCGTCGAGCAACTGCGTGGGGAGGCTGAGCGCGGTGGCAATGCCTGCCCCGCCGCGGCGCAACAGGCTCACCTGCTGCAGGTAGGCGACGAGGACGTAGCGCATCTGATCCCGGACATCGTCGGCCCGGTCTCGGGTGCGGCGCCCGTAGCTCGTCCATCCGATGACGCCGCCGGCCACGCAGAACCCGGTCGGCACGACGACAGGAAGGCTCGCATCCAGGACCAGCAGCACCACGGCGAGCGCCGGTCCGATCGCCGCATACGCGAGCGCCGTACCGAGCCGCCCGACGAGGTGGCGGTCCCGGTCGAGCTGGAGGACGTCCAGATCGCGCTCGCCGACCGACCCGGGCAGGCGCCGTGCGACGTCGAGGAGAACGTGGAACACAGCCGCGCGCGTCCCCGGTGCGCGACTGGAGTGGGCGGCAGCCGGGCGGGGGAGGCGTTCATCGAGGTTCGCCAGCGCGTCCGAGAGGACCGGATGCCACCTTGTCAGCCCAGCCAGAAGCACCGCCAACCCGGCGCCGACGAGGGCGCCTGTTCCGATGGTGGCCAGCAGCAGCGCGTTCACCGGCTCGCTCCGAACCACCTGGGGGCCGAGTGTCCGACCGCGAGTTTCCGCATCCAGATCAGGAGCGCGAAGGTGCCCGCCAGCAGGGTGGCCATGATGAGCTGCCCGAACGGGCTCCCGTAGGGAGCGGCGAAACCGGGAACCAGGGCCAGCATCGCGAGCACCCCGCCCTGTATGAGGAGCAGCGTCCGGATGGACTGGCGCGCTTCGGCGCGCTCCGCCTCGATGTCGCGTCGGGCGCGAACGTCCCGGGACACGCCGTCGGCGAGTTGGCGCAGCACGCGGGCGATGCCGCTGCTCTGCTGGTGCAGGGCCAGCCCGAGCGCGGCCGCAACCGAGTCCCCGACCGGGTCGTCGATGCCGTCGGCGAACTCCCGGAGCGCATCGATCGGAGTTCCGTGTCCGGATCGGAGCCGTTCGGCCAGCTGCTGCACCGGGCCAGCGATCTGCATCGGGGCGTGATCGGAGGTGAGGGTGATCGCTTGCGCGAGCCCGATCGCTCCGCCACCGGTCAACGTGTCGGCCATCCGGCGGCACCACGTGGACAGCGCGTCGATCTTGCTGATCTGGTCCTGCGCCGCGCGGGCCGAACCGAGCAGCCACGGCGACCAGGCCCCGATGCCGGCGAGCGCGGCCCCGGCGGCCGGCCAGCCGGTGATCACCCATACCAGCAGCCCGGCGACCATCCACGCGGTGATCCGCCAGCGGTGCTGCCCGCGCTCCGTCCCCGGGACGCGGGCTGCGTGCAGCACCGCCCGCAAGGGACTCCACCGACGTCTCGATCGCTGCCCGGTCACCGCACGGTCGGCTACGTTGGGGCCGGCGACCATGACTGTCAACCCGGCCGCGACGAGCGCTCCGGAAGCCGCCGCCAGCCAGGTCATCGGACTCAACTCCATGGCGTCCTCCCCACGTGAGCCGGCGATGCCCCGCGGTGCTCGCCGGTGAGAAACCCGATGTCGATGCCGGCTTCGTGGAAGGGCCACCGGATCTGCGGCGCCATCCGGAAGACCGCGCGGGGGTCGCCGGACTCCGGGTCCTCGGCGAAGATCCGGTTCATCGCGATCTTGCCGCTTTCGTTGACGTCGGTGACCTCGGCGATCTCGGCGACGAACCGGCGACGTCCCTCGGATCCGGGATGCGCGGTGTGGCGCATATGCACGACGTAGTCGATGCCCTGCGCCGCGAGTCGGGTCACGAAGGTGTCCGACCAGCCCTGGCCCGCCGCCTTGAGCGCGGCGGTGACGAGACGTTCGAGTGCGTCGGCCGCGGACCCGGCATGCAGCGTGCACATCGAGCCGGGCATCCCGGCGTTCATCGCCTCCAGCATCGGCAGCGCCTCAGCACCCCGGACCTCGCCGACGATGACCCGGGTGACCGACATGCGCAGGGTCTGATGCAGGAGCTCGGACAGCGTGATCTCCCCGGCCCTTTGCCCGGTCGAGGGGTCAATCTCGGTGGATCCAGGGCGGGTCTCCATCGCCACCAGCAGCGATGATGCGCCGGGCAGCCGGTGCAGGGCCAGTTCGTACTCGGTCTCCAGGGTGGCGATGCGTTCCCCGGCGGGGATCTCCTTCGCAAGCGCGCGCACCAGCGTGGTCTTGCCACAGGCGGGCGCTCCGGTCACGAGCAGGCTGCACCGGGCGCCTACGAGCGCGGACAGGAAGCGTGCCGCGTGCTCGGTGAGCGTGCCGAGCCGGACCAGGTCGGGGAGACCCACGTCGAGCAGGCGGTGGCGGCGGATGGTCACGACCGGATGTGGCACGACGTCGCGCATCGCCGCGAGCCGTGACCCGTCGGGCAGCTGCAGGTTCAGGCACGGCTGCGCCGGGGAGAACGCCCGTTCCGACGCGCCGTGGTGTGCCGCGATGAACTGCAGCTGCTGGATGAGATCGTCGTCGGAATCGGCCACCGGCTCCCCGGCACGACGCAGCGATCCGTCCGCCATACGCAGCATGGGCCGTTCGGCACCGACGATGTGGATGTCCTCGACGTCGTGGATGTCGAGGAGCTGCTGCAGCCGCCCGAGCCCCCAGATGGTGTTCTCGACCGCGCGCAGCACGGCGATCTCGGTGAACCGGTCAAGCTGCGGCTCCCCGTCGGTCACCCGCCGCCGCGACTCGACCGAGAGCTCGTTCTCGACCCAGGACCGCAGCAGTTCGCGCTGATCACTGAGGCCGAGGCCGTGCCGCCCGGCATCGGATCCCAGACGCTGCAGCACCGCCGTGCGGATCGTGTCCACGAGTCGCCGGTCGGCGATGGCCGTCGCGCCGTTTCTCATCGCAGGACCCTGCCGTTGATCCCGACGCACGGCTGAGGTGTTCTGACCTCGCGGCATGCCATCGCACGGTCGGCCAACGATCTGGCGAGTACACCCGCCGCGCGCTGCAGTCTGGACCGCTGGAAGCCACGGCCGGGAAGCTCTCCGTCGCTCCACACGCTCGCAGCCACCGGGTCATCGGGCAGCGTCCCGGCGACCTCGGCCTGGCACCCCCCGGCGATCTCCTCGGCGTTGTAGGGCAGGTCGGGACCGACGATCACCAGAACGAGCCGCCCGGGGCCGCTGATCGCGTCGCCGGCTGTCCCCAGCTCGCGACGGATGAGTGGCAGCGTCCGCGCGGCGGCGCGCACGATCCGCAGCGACGAACCGGCCACCAGGACGACGAGGTCACTGTGACGCAGTACGGCCGAGACCGGATGGTCGAGGGTGAAGCGGCCGCAGTCGGCGACGACGTCCGCCCCAGGCACGTCCACCAAGTGGCTCCCGAGCAGGTCCCACGGGACGTTCGCCGCCTGGCCCGGGGCGCCGAACCCGGCCAGCACCGGCGGGCTGTGCGGAGCGGGCCGAACGACCTGCCGGCCCATCGCCGCGAGCATGCTGTCGGTGCGAGCCTCGACGAGCAGTTCGACGATCCCATGCCGAGCCGGTTGCCGGCCTCCTCCGACCCCGGCCAGGATGTCGCCGCCCTGCGGGTCGAGATCCACGGCGATCGCGCTGCGCGGCCATCGCGTCGCAAGGGCGAGGACCGCGGTGGTGACGCCGGGGCTGCCTTTGGCCGAGAGGAACGAGATCAGCATGGGTCACCGCCGCGCCACCAGGACGAGCACGGCTCGACCTGCCTCGGCCAGTCGGGCCACGCGGGGTGCATCGACGTCGGACACCAGGAGATCGACGGTCCGCCGGCCACCCACGTCGGCCGGTCCGGTGCGCAGGACGTTCGCGTCAACCCCCGACCCGCTGCTCTCGCCGGCGTCGACGACCAGGACTTGATCCCGTGGCGCCATCGGCGTGACCGGAACCTGACCTTGCTCCACAGCCACCCCGACGATCGCTTGCCCGGGTCCCGGTAGGCGCTCCGCCGTAACGGCGTCGCGGGTCATGATCTGGCCGGGCAGCAGGTCCGTCACGGCGAACCGGCCGACGATCTCGTCGGTGCGCTCCCACTCGACCAATGCGAGCTCGGACCCGCTCGGCAGCAGGATCTGGCGGAGGTCCTGTTCGGTGACCTGTTGGCCGAACGGGACGGCCCGCGCGATCCCGATCGCGGGTACGCGATCCCCGATTTGCTGGAACACGACCACGGCGGCGACCGCCCCCAGCACGATGAGCAGCGCACCGATCGACAGTCGGCGCGACCGGCCCAGCCGCCGGGCAGTCGTCGGCGTTATGGCCGTACTCGGCGCTCGGCTCGCTGCCGTGTCGCCGCGCATCGCGGTGCCTGTGGTCACGATCCACCTCCGGATACGAGAACCTGGATCTCACCGACCGACACGCTCGTCTCGGCGGACACCCTCACCGTCTGCTGCCCGGAGACCGGCTCACCGCCGGAGGTGCCGGCCCAGTCGACCTGCCAGACGATCGTTGCCACGATCGGCCAGCGACCCGTCCCTCCGGTCCGTTCGGGCAGCGACCGCAGCTCGTAGACGTAACCGCAGTCGGGTGAGGGTCCGGCCTGCCCGGTCCACGGCGTTCCGGGGCCGTCGCAGACCACCCTGCCGCCGGACGGACCCATCGCCCACTCCACCGAGGCCAGCCGGCCGGTGGCCGTGACCGCGGCGTTGCCGACGGCGGCCGTCGCGCTTCGAGGGCCGGCCAGGCCGCGACCTTGCTCGATCCACATCCAGACCGGCACCCCGACGAATCCGGTTTCACCGGTGGACAATCTGATCATCGGGCCGCTCAGCTCCAGCTCGTTGATGGCGAGCTGCGCAGGAATCGCTGGATCGGTTGCCAGCGGTGCTATGGCGTCGAGCCGAGCCTCAGTAGAAAGCAGCGCCAGGAGTTCTGCGCTGCGATCGGGGCCCACCGCGAGACCGCCAGGGCCGCCGTTCTCGCCGATCAACGGCAGAACCGACGGCCGACGGGGTGCGGGGTCTTCAGGGAGAGCAACAGGTTCGTCCTGTTGTGTGCGTCGCCCACCTTGCGAGTCGCCTCGGCTCGAGCCGTCGCCGGCGTTCTCGTCCTGGTCCGGTCTACGGCCGTGGCCCTCGGCGGGACCGCCCGGCCTTCCGGGGTCGAGTGCCTCGACCAGACAGCGCCCGCTGCTCGCCACCACCTCGCACGGCGGCGGCTCGGCGGATGCAGTGGTGACCAGCGGTAACAGTGTCGTGGCCAGCGCGAGGCACCCCGCTCGCCTCAACACGGCTGGTCCAACGATGGTGCGGTGGTCACAACCAACCACCGCCCGGACGCGTCGCGCACGACCTCGGCCCGGTACTGATAGCGCGGGGTCTGGTTCGCCTGATCGTCGAGCACCGCACCGTCCGCATCGGCGACCAGCCTCGACCCGCTGATGTCGATGCAATCGAGCACCGCGACGCGACCAGGCCCTGGGGTGACCGTTGGGTCGGGTCGTGCGTCGTGGGTGATCGCTCCCTCGACGTGCGCCGGGACGCTGGCGTAGTTCCGGACCTCGATGACGACATCGGTCAACGCCTGTCCACGGGCCACCATGCTCAACTCCGTCTCCCAGTCCTGCGCCGTCGGTGCGGCGAACGCCAGCTCGCTCACCCGCCAGAACTCCCCGTATGCGGCCATTCCCGCCGCTGACGATGCGATCTCGCCCGTCGAGGTGGTGGACGGCGTCGGTGCCCCCGGCGGTTCGGGAGCGGTACCCGAGCACGCCGACAGCAGCGATGCACCCGCTATCGCGACGAGAGCGTGTTGCCGGGCGCGGGCGAATCGCCGATGCCGGGTCGGTGAGGCCGGCCGATCGTGCACGTGGCTGATCGTCACCATGACCGTTCCCCTTTCCGTTCCCTGCCGTTCCCCGTTGTCGCCTGCCTGTCCGGCCACGACTGACCGTTGTCGTGCGCCGACCCGGACATGGAGTACCAGGCGGCGTCGACGAGCGTGGGCGAATCGGAGCAGGTCCCCCGGATGGAGCACCGTGGGGAACGACCCGAAACCTGCTCGTTGCCGTGTCGCGCAGGGCGTGACTTGTCCACACCTGGCCAAATGATCACCAGCGGCACTAACGACCGTTGCGCCGGTACGCCGCGGCCTCGGATCCTCAGCGCGTGTACCTCCTCCGGATCGCGCTCACCCCGGTTGCGCTTCTGATCTTGATATCCGGCTGCGCCGGTTCGGCACAGCGGGATCTTGTGCAGGCGTTGGCCGAGGTGGGCTGCGGTGGCGTGCCGGCGGTCGAGTACCAGCGCATGGCGAGCGGCGTCGTCCTGTCGGTCAGCGTCCAGGAATGCGTCGGCGCCCAACCGCGACGGACCGGAGAACTCGTGGGGCGGGACGAGGCGGCCCGAGCCGTGGGACGGGCGATGTGGTCGACGCCGACCCACCGGTTCGACTCGGTCATGGTGACCGTGTACCGCACTGCGGAGGACCCCGACCGGACCAGGCCCCAGTCCGTGGTGCTCGAGCGGGACCAGCTCGCCGCAGTCTTCGGCCCGCGGGACCCTGCGCTCGACTCGCCGCTCCCGCTCGACGACGACGGCGGACGCGCGGCGTGGCGCTACCTCCCTCCCCTCGCCGCGGTCGGCGGGATAATGCTGGTCGCCGGGATGGCGCGTGCTCTTCGCGCCGGCCGCGTCCTACCGGTACTGATCATCCGTCGGTGATTTCGAACGAGGCATGTACGTGATCGAAGTGGCCGCCGGTGGCGTCCTCGGCGTCGTAGATGCCGCCGCCGGTGTACGGGCGGCCCCATCCGTCGGCGTCGGGAGTGTCGGGTGACCAGAAGCGGCCCTGCCAGATCAGGTACTTGACCTTGAGCGTGGCGGCGTGGGTGCGCAGCCAGGTGGCCAAGCGCCAGCCGTTCTGGAGTTCCTGGCCCTCGGGGAAGCGGCCGGCTGTGTCGGGAAAGTAGTCGCAGGCCTGGCCGCGGGAGTGGTCGCTGTCGGGATTCCAGGCGTGTTCGTCCCAGCAGGCCGCCGACCGGATCGGCGATTCGGGGCCGGGTGGGCCGAAGGCGCGGACGATCTCGTCGTGGGCATGACGGGTGGCGGGGGTGAGGCAGCGGCCGCCGGTGGGGTCGACGGCGGTGCAGAGCGCGTTGACGCCGTCGAAGGGTGTCGGGGCGGGGAGGTCGTCCACGGACACCGGTCCTGCGTTGGCGCTGTACTGCGCGACGAGGCTGTGGACCCGGTCGAGGTAGTTCGTGACGAGGTCGGCGCAGGTGCGGTCGCAGCCGGCCTCGCCCGGGACGGGGATGCCGGTGGCCGAGCCGGTCACCCGGCTGCAACCGGCGATGTGGCAGACCAGCATCCCGTCTAGCGCAGACGTCGGCTTCTCTGTGGCCTGCAGGTGCTCGGCTGCGGCCCGGAGGTTGGCGCACACGAAGGGGATCGCGAGCTCCAGGTGCCGTCGGGCGTCGAGGACGTCGGCGTCGGCGGGCGGCGGTGAGGCGCCCCACGGCGCGCCCCCGGCGGCGACCCAGTTGGCTTCGTTGAGCTGGTAGAGCCCGGCCGCGCCGCCGTTGCGGTCGCTGCTGTACGCGGTCGGGTCCCAGCTGCTCTCCGCCGCGACCTCGGCGACGACCCACAGCGGCGGCAGCTCCGGACACGTGGCCGTGGTGATGGCCGTGATGTCGGGAAGGAGCTCCCGGGCCAGGGGTGGGATCTTCGTCGCGTCGACCCCACCGGTCGCAGTCTCGGCGGCGACGGCCGAAAGGCCGCCGAGCAGAGCGACGACGAGCACGATCGGTGCGGTGATCACGGCGAGTGCGGCGGCCCCGGCACCGGCAGCGCGGTTCACGTCGTTACTCGTCGGGCAGCACGGTCGGGAGCGTGGGTAGTGGAGCGTGCGCGGTAAGAGTCTGGAAGCGCTCGTTGTGCGAGCAGTCAGCGAACGGGCCGAGCGGTGAGAGCAGCTCACGCAGGCACGGGTCGAGGTGGTCGCGGATCCACACCGACATCCCGACCCCCGGTTCGGGTGCGAGATCGGTCCACGCACGGCGCAGGGCCTCGAACCGGAACACCGCTTCCGGGTGCTCCCACCACAGCGGGCACCACTTGAGCTCGCCGCGCAGCGGTCGGGCGATGACGGCGGCGACGTGCCGGTGGACCCAGCCGATCAGCCGATCAGCATCGATTCGCTCGTCCTCAGCGACGACGTCCCGGCTGCTGTGGGTGTAGTCGTCGTCGTGCTCGGCAGCCTCGTCGGCCACCAGCTCGGTTCGGCCGTTGATGATGCTGTCGAGGAGTTCGCTCTGGTGGGCTCGCCAGCCTTCGAGGACGCCGATACGAGCCTGCAGCTCGATCAGCAGTCGGGCCGCCGCGGTCGGGTCGTCGGTCACGTCGCGTCACCTCTCTGGGCCGACGTCGCGGTGCAGACCGTCAGTGGGTTGTCCGGCCCCAGCGCCTCCTGTGCGGCGGCACGGAGTTCGGCGAGGGCGACCGCTGAGTAGGTGCGGATGTCGGCGGCGTCGTGTTCGTGGTACCAGGGCCGCAGTTCGCCCAGACCGGCTCGCCGCCCGGTCGCGAGTAGGACGGCTTGGGAGCGGGGCAGGGCGCGCAGGACTGATACGGGAAGGACGGGTTCGCGGGTGGTCGAGTACTGCCGGCTGGGCCCGCGTGCACGGTCGTAGCTGGTGGACAGCTTCTCGACCTCGTGGTCCCCGATGAGCCCGGAGAGCCGGCGCAGGAACTCGTGGTCGTCGACGCCGGCGCCGACGAGCTTGACGGTGGCGGCGGACCAGAGCGCGTCCATGCCCTGGTTGCCCCAGACTCCGACGCCCTGTTGGTAGCTCTGCAGCATGGTGATCACCTGGATTCCCCGGGACCCGAAATGGCTGTAGAGCTGGGGGAGGGTCTTGATCGGGCAGATGTTCGCGGCCTCGTCGAGTACGGCGACGACGGGTGGGTCGAGCCGACCGCCGCGGGCCTGCGCGGTCAGCTCGGCGACTTCCAGGATGCGGTCGACGAGCGCGGCGACGACCGGTGCGGCGGTGCCGGCGCCCTCCTTGGACAGCAGGTGCGCGGTGATCGGTCCGGTGGCGGCGTCGGCCAGCAGCTGCCACGGGTCGAGTTCGAGGAATTGCCGGCCCGGGGGTGGGGTCCGCCAGGTCTCCGGTGGGGTGATCCAGCGCAGGGTCCGTTCGGAGGTGAGGGCCTTGGTCGCGGTGCGGGCGGTCTGGAAGATGCCCTTGGTCGTGACGTCGGCGCCCGCCAGGCTCGCTTCCAGATCGGCGGCTTCCAGTCCCGCGCCGGCGTTGTCCAGCGCGGTGATGGCGTCGCGGCGTCCGTACTGCAGCCAGAGCAGCACGTCGCGCAGTGTTCCGCCGGACAGCGCAGCAGCCAGCAGCGTCCCGACGAGGACCTGCTCGCCCGCGGCATGGAAGAAGGGGTCGCGTCGCGTGCCGCCGATGGTGCCCATGAAGTGCTCGGCCAGCCGGCTGGCTGCCTCGTATCGGTGCGCGTCCGGTGCTTCGCGGACGGCGCGCAGCGGGTCCCACCACCATCGTTGCTCGGCGTGGGCGATCTGCTGCGGGTCGAAGGTCCACACCGCGCCGACCTCGCCCCGCAGGCCCGACGTCAGTGCCCAGAGGTCGGCCTTGTTGGACGTCGCGACGACCAGCCCGGGAGCTGACAGCACCGCCGGCACGGCCACGGCGCTGGTCTTGTTGGACCGCGGCCCCATGACGACCAGCGCGACGTCCTCCCAGGACATCCACACGTCGCGCCCGGCGATGCGCACCATGCGGATGCCCCGCCCCGCCGCGGGGACGTCAGCATGCTTGTCCAGCGACGGGCGCAGGCGCCGCGCGCGCCGAGCGGATGAGCGGCCGCTGAGGTCGCCGAGGTCGCGGCGGCGCAGCAGCGCGCGGCGCGGGTCGCCCAGGCGCCCACCGCTGGTGGCCAGTACGACGACGCCCGCGACAGCGACGACCTCGATACCGACAAGTGCCACCAACGTCGTGGTGAAGACGGTCGTCGACGCGGCTGGCGGCACAACGGCGTCGACACCGTCACGAGCGACCCGCAGCGGCAGGTCGAATGACAGGGCGGGCACCGGTCCCGAACCTGCGGCGACGGCCGCGGCCAGCCAGACGTCCATGGCTGCGAGCCAAGCCGCGGCGATTGCTGCCAGGAGCAACAGCGGCGCGGCGGCGTCACGCAGGATCGGCGAGCTCGGGTTGCTCATGGCCGGTGCCCGGCCGGGGGAGCGGACGTCACCGGGCGCCGGAAGGCGCCGTCGGTGTCGTAGAGCTGCTGCTCGGTGGGGGTGAGTGTGAGCGCGACCGGCAGGCCCATGCGTTCGCCGGACTTGATCAGGTACTTGCCGCGGCCGGGGTGGAGGCGTCCGGAGTGCCAGGTCGGGGGTGCCGCCCAGGACGTGATGAGGGAGGCCTCTCCGGCGGTCAATGAGGTGATGCGGCGAAGCCCGTCGAGTTCCTTGTCGGCCATGCCGCCCAGCAGCAGGATCCCATTGCGAGAGGCCATGCCGCGGGCCTTGGCCCGGTCGGCTTCGGTGGGCAGGGCTTCGAGGTCGTCGAGGGAGTGGGTGACCTGGAACGACACGACACCGCGGTGCCGGTTGAGCCGGGTGATCCGGTCGGAGCGCTCGACCAGACCGGGCGCCGCCCGCAGGGCGCGCCACAGCTCGTCTTGGACCTGGACGACGTTACGGCGCTCTCCGAGCGCGTGGGTGGCGTCGATCAGGCTCGCCGACCAGGCCCAGGAACAAAGCATCGCCGCCGCGACGACATCGTCGTCGTCCTCGTCGAGCGCGGAGATGTCGAGCGACAGCGCTGCGGTGTGCGGATCGGCGACGACGCTGGACTGGCGGTCGAAGATCCCCCGGATAGCCCCCTCACACAGCAGCCCGAGCGTGTTCGTGAGCTCGCGGGTCGCGCGCCGGTAGTCGGCGTCGTCGCTGCTCGCCGCGATCCCCTGTAGCGGGCCTACACCAGTGGCCAGGACGTCGAGGACGTCAGGGATCACCGGCTCCGACCGGCCCAGGCCGTCGGCCGCGGTGTCGAGGGCGGCGCCGAGCAGCCGGCGTTCGGTGACGGTGACGTCTCCGCGGCGGACGATGGTGATCAATGCTTCGAGCAACGACAGCCGGCGGGCCCTGATCGTTTCGTGAAGTCGTTCGCGCACGGCCCCGTTCGATCGGTCGTGAGCGGCGGACAGCGGTCCGGCGTCGAGGGGGTTGAGCGCGTGCAGACCCCGCCCGATGCGCCACACCGAGCCCCCCAGCGCGGTGATCAGCGGGGTGTACTCGCCCTTGATGTCGCCTGGGATGACGGCGGTCATTCCGTAGCCGACGAGCCCGGTGATCATGCGCTTGGTGATGGAGCTCTTGCCGATCCCCGGCTGGCCTTGGACCCAGACGCCGGTGTTGGACACCAGCCCTGTACGCAGCCACTCGGCGGGATCGAGCCCGACCGGCTCCGCGGTGTGCATGTGGCGCCCGATCGGCACGCCGTGCACCGACGCCCCGGAGGACACCGCGAACGGGAACAGCCCGCAGAGTTGGCTGGTGGTGGCGGCGTAGCGGACGCCCGCCTCGACATGCGCCGCGCGCCCTCCACCGCGTACCGGCCATCCCCAGCGGCGGGGGACGGGCCGTTCCCGGAAAGGCAGCGCCGGGTCAACGGTCCTGTGCTCCATGCGAGTCCTCCTCAGCAGCGGGGTTCAGCGCCGTGTGCGGTTGCGGGCTGTCTCGGCCGGGTTGATGCCGACCCCGAGAGCGGCGGCGAAGCCGGCCGCCTGTGCGCCGCGCAGGCGGCGGAGCCGGAGCTTGGCCTGCCCGGCCCGCTGCTCGAGGTCGGCGACTGCGGCGGGTAGGTCGTCGGGGTCGGTGACCGTGGTGGTGAGGTAGACGGTGAACCGGCCCACTCCGGCGCCCTCGGCCTCCTCGCGGGCCGACTGGAGGGCGCGGTCGCGGTCATCGCGTTCGCGCTGGGTCTCGTCGCGGCGGGTCCGCGCGGCCCAGGCCCGCCGGATCTGCCCGGACGTGACCTCGGCCTCGACCTTGGCGGCGGCCTGGTCGGCGGGGTAGGGCTCGTAGAGCCAGGTGACCCGCCGTGGATACGGGCCCGGGGTCAGGAGCGAGGCGAGGACGCGAGGGGCGACGGCCTGGCGGGGCGCCTCCCGCAGTGCCCAGGACACCGAGATCCCCGAGTCGTGCCGGTAGGTCTCCCAGCTCTCCTGCGCGGCGACCGGCCCGGCCTCGGACCAGGCGAGCAGCGCGGCGCGGTCGTCGAGGCGGGTGATCTCGGATCGAGCGGCCGGATCGAAGGCGACGCGGATGCGTCCGGTCAGCCAGCTCGTGGTCGCCCGGTCGAGCACGGCGACCCCGCAGGTGCCGAGCCCGGTCTCGATGCCGGGTAGCCAGCGGCCGACGTCGACCACGGCCGCGAACAGGTCCGTGGGTCGGGGGTTGGCGCGGTTCGGGTCGAACGTGACGGTGAGCCGGGCGTCGACCTCGGCCGCTGTCGTCGGTGTGATCGCGACGAGCTCGTCGAGCACTGTCCGGGACAGGGCGGGTGCCCGCGGGTCGAGTGCGGCCGCGACGTGGTCGCGCACGGTTGTGCCACCGCTGGGAGCGGTGTCGACGGTGACCGCGACATGCTGGACGAGCGGCTGGTAGCCGAGATCGGCGAGGAACACGCCCCAGGACGCGACCCAGAGGTCGGTCTGGGCGGTGTCGGCGAGGTCGAGACCGATGGGGGAGCAGCGCAGGACCGCGGTGAGTGTTCCCGAGATCCGGTCCCACAACAGCGCGTGCCGTCCGCCGCGCCCGTCGTCGACGTCGAGGGGGACGAGTGGAGCGAGGACACCGGGTAGGTCATGCGCGCGCGGGTGGTCGGTGAGGACCCCGGCGGACAGCTCGGTCCACCCACCGGCCCGGGCCCGGCTGAACCGGAACCGGCGGGTCACCGCCTCCGCGGCGGTGACGCCCCCGACGCGGACCACGACCGCACCGATGACGACGGCGCCGATCCCGGCCAGTGGCAGCGCGGCGCGAGGCACCGTCGAGATCGCCAGAACCGGGGCGAGGACGGCGAGGAACACCGCCACCGTCGCCGAGGTCGATAGCGACCCGATGCCCCAGCCGCGCTCGGGACGCCAGTTGCCGTAGAGCCGCGGTCCCGGCACGCGCTCGTCGGAGCGGGTGGTCATGGCGGCCCGTCCGCGTCCGGGGCGCCCGACGTCATGCCCGTTCCGACCGTCTTGCTCACCTGGGCCGCGAGGACCGCGGCGCCCGCCACGGAACCGGCAGCCGCGCCGGCTGCGGCACCGATTCCACCGGACGCTGCCCCCGGGGCGGCGCCTGCTGGTGCTGGCGCGCCGCCCCCGGCAGCGGGTCCGGCCGAACCGGGACCGGACGCGTCCAGATCCACGGCCCGCTGCACGGCGGGCGAGCGCCCGGATCCCTGGGCCAGGGCGATCGCACCTGCGGCGCCGATGAACCCTGATCCGCCCCCGCCCGAGCCGGCGATCTGCGTCCCGGACCAGGAGAAGAACTTCAGCATGATCGGCATCGCGATGACGGCGAGGAGCAGGACCATGATCCCGGCGATCTGGGTGGAGACGTCGCCCGGCGCGTTGGAGTTCGGCGAGGACAGGTAGGAGAACCCGATGTAGTAGATGAACGCCGCGGCCGGCTTGTAGAGAACCATCGCGAGCAGCCAGACGATGAGCTTGTCGAGCCAGCCCCGCGTCGACTTCGTCAGCGACCCGGACGCGGCCAGTGGGAGCATCGCGGCCAACACGAGCAACCCGGCCTGGCGCATCGCCATCAACAGCCACTGGACCAGCGACAGGATCGCGGCGAGGACCGCCACGATCAACGTGACGAACAGGTTGTCACCGGGCGCGGTCAGGGCGTCGACCATGAACAAGGCGAAGTTGTTCGCCGCGTCCGCCAGCAGCTGCATGGCCAGCGCGTCACCGGCCTGCAACGCCAAGTGCAGCGTGGTGAGCCCGAGCGCGGACACCACGGCGAAGCGGAACAGCCCGGTGGCGACCATGATCAGCGGCTCCGCCTTGCGGGACAGGATCAGCCGGATCGCCTGGACCAGCACCGAGCCGACCAGGACCGCGCCGACCACCCAGCTCGTCGCGCCCTGCGCCGCGAGGACCGCGGAATCGCGGGGATCGACGCTGTCGGTGGTCGCCCACCACGTCGACGTCGAGACGACCAGGTCCGCGGCCCCCTGAGCCACGGTGGCGACTAGCCCCTGCAGGACACCTCCGACGGCCTGACCCGCCTTGCAGCCGAGGTCGAACGTCCCGCATTCCTCCTGCGCCTGGGCCAGGACCGCGATCACGGCAGCGCTCCGAGCAGGAAATAGCCGGAGGTGTCCGGATGCAGGGACGGTCGCGGCGTCGGGACGCGCAGCCGCCAGTCCCCGTCGTCCCACCGCAGCGTCAGGTCGACGCGGGCCAGACCGCCCGCCGTGCGGGCCTGTTCGGTGTCGGCGAGCAGCGACATGACGACGTAGTCGCCCTGCGGATCACCGGCGATGGTCCGGTAGTACAGCGACCGCGCAGCCGTCGCGGGTCCGGCCGCCGCCGAGTCCGACGCCGGCAGCTCGGCGCGCAGCCGAGCGAGTATGCCGGCCGGGTCCCCCCAGCACTGCCCCATGAGCGTCGTCTCGTAGACCTCGGGTCCCGCGGCCGAGCTGACCCGCGGTGCAAGGTTGCTGGCCGCCAGCGCGGCGCCGAGCTCGTCATGGGTGAAACCTGCGGCGCGGCCGTCCGCCGTGAGTGTCGGGCCGTGGCGTTGAGAGACGGCGGCAACCCCGCCCGGTACCCGGGCCAGGCTCACCACATCCGGCGGCGCGACGACCTCGGCTTGGTCGGTCGGCACCGACAGCGCCAGGCCGAGCGCAAGCAGCGCCGTCGTCAGACCGGCCGAAGCGAGAGCATGACGTCGACGGCGTGATCGGCGGTCGTCGGTAGCGAGGGAGAGGCTCATCGTCGGGTCCGCCTACACCTGGAACGCGCCGACGATGACGGCCGCCACCGAGGCCAACGCGAGCCCGCCCAGGATCCACGCCGATCCGACGAGCCCTTCGTAGGCGGTCGCGGAACGGTTCCGGCGCCCGATGATGATCATTACTGCGCAGACCAGGATGCCGAGCACGCCGGAGAACAGGACTCCCCACTTCAACCAGCCCAGAATCTGGTCGGCGAAGTCGCCGAGTCCGGGCGGCACCGTGGCGTCGGGGTTCGGCGGTGCGACGGCCAGCCAGCCCGCGGTCGGGGTGAGCAGGTTGATCTTCACGGGGTGGGTTCCCTTCGGCTGGGTGACACTTGGCGTGGTGCTGCGCGGCCGACGGCTGTACCCGTCGGGCGGGGACCTGCGCCGAGCGCGGCCGTCAGCTCCCCGATGGCGCGGGCGTATCCGCGCGCAGCTCGCGGCATCTCTTCGAGCGATCGGCCGAGGATCTGGCGGACCCCGTCGAGCGGTGCCGCCGAGGCGCGCCACAGCCCAACGTGCGGTAGCAGAACCACTGCGGCAGCGTGGGGTTCGAGCAGGCGCAGCCGTGCGAGAAGTGCGCGGGTCGGTCGCACCCCGTCAACTGCCGTGACTGCGAGAACCGGCCGAGGCCCGACACCGCCGACCAGCTGCGCCGCCCGTCCAGCTCGGATCACCGAGTCGGCGGTGCTCCGGCAGACGAGAACATCGACGGCTCGCCCGGTGAAGACCCCGCGATCCGCGCCGCCCAACGCACACGCGACGGTTGTCGTCCCTACTCCACCAGCGACCCCGGCCACAGTAGGTATCGCGGAATGCAGACTATGTGCGTCCTGATCGGGCATCGGATTCCCCGGATCGAGATGAGCTGTCGATCGACAGAATCCGCGTCATCTCGCGCCCGACTCGTTCCCCGCTACGTCCGCCAGCTCGGGGAACCGCGGGCCACCGGTACGGGCACAGAGCGCTGTTATGGGCTCGAGGCCTCGGACACAGCCAGGTCGTTCAACTCGTGACCCGCGTCGACTGCGCACGGGACGACGTGCAGCGATACAGGGTCAAAGTGGATCGCCGCGTGCGTGGCGTAAAGGCAGGTCGCGCATTTACGCCTGCCGGTCGATCTCTCCAGCGGACCTGCCGCCGCGCTCGTGAGGTCCGCGGAAGCGGGCGACGACGTCCGCGCCGGCCTCGACCAGCGCCCGCACGCTGTCCGCGCCGTGGGGGACGTGCCCCGGCCAGTCGGTGACGACTTGCAACGCGGTGCGCGACGTACCGTCGTCGCCCGGGCGCCGTGGCCGGGGTCGGGTGCTCGGTGAGCAGTCGGTGCAGCCGGGCGACGTCACCAGGGTGTGGATCGCCCCGACCTCGGCCACCGCAAACGGATCCCGGGTGTCGGGCGCCCCCGTCGGAGATGTCTCCGAGTGCATTGTGCTTGACCTTCGAGTCGGCTCGAAGGATTAGCGTGTCAGGGGTGAGCACCTATCGGATATCCCAGCTCGCGGAGCGCGCCGGTGTCCCGGCGACGACGCTGCGCTACTACGAGAAGGAAGGTCTCGTACCCGCTGGCCGCACCCCGGGCGGGTACCGGCTCTACACCGATGCCGACGCCGAACGTGTCCGGTTCATCGCGGCGGCGAAGCACCTCGGCCTGCCGCTCGATCAGATCCGCGAGCTGCTCGGCGTGTGGGACGGCGGCATGTGCCGCGAGATCCGCGACGAGCTGCGGCCCATGGTCGCCGCGCAGATCACCGCCGCCGACGAGCGCATCGCGGACCTGCGCACCTTCCGCGATCGGCTCACTTCCGCCCTCGCGCACCTGAAGGTTCTCCCGGCCAAGGACGGCCCGTGTGATCCCGCGTGCGAGTTCCTGCACGAGCTTCCCGACCGGGCGGCCGCCCTGGCGGTCGGCCGTCGGACGTCGACGCTCCCGCCGAGGGTCGATGCCGAATCCGGCAGATCGACGATCGCCTGTTCGCTCGACGGCGACGGGTACTCCGACCGGATCGAGCAGTGGCGCACGCTCCTCGCCGCCGCCGACCGCGAGGAGCTGCGAGACGGTGGAATCGCGGTACGGCTGCCCGCCGTCGACGCGGGCCGGCTCGCCGAGCTGGTGGTGGCCGAACAACAGTGCTGCCCGTTCTTCACCTTCGAACTCACCTTCATCGGCGCGACCGTCGTGCTGACCGCCCATGCACCGGAGGGCGCCGAACCGCTCGTGGCCGCCCTGTTCACCGCTGAGTCAGAGGAGCCCCGGGACCGGTGCTGATCGCACGTTCTATCGCGTTGTTCGTCGTCGCCGCCCTGTTCGAGATCGGTGGCGCCTGGTTGGTCTGGCAGGGGGTCCGCGAGCACCGGGGATGGGTGTGGATCGGTGCCGGGGTCATCGCGCTGGGCCTGTACGGCTTCGTCGCCACGCTCCAACCCGACGCCCATTTCGGCCGGATCCTGGCTGCCTACGGCGGGGTCTTCGTCGCCGGTTCCCTCGCGTGGGGCATGGTCGCCGACGGCTACCGGCCCGACCGGTACGACGTCACCGGCGCACTGGTCTGCCTCGCGGGCGTCGCCGTCATCATGTACGCCCCCCGTACCGGCCTGACCTGATCACATATCGCTCTCGCGGCGGGCACCGGTCGGATGAGGTGGACGCCGAGGTGAGTAGGCCCGGCGAGCAGGGTTCGGACGCAGCGTTCGATCTCGTCGCGGAGGGGTCGGACGTCCTCGACGCCAATGCCGGCCGGGTCGTTTAGGACCCACGTCTCGTAGAAGGGCCTGGGACCAGCGGCACGCGTCGCCGCAGCCCTGCTCACGAGCGTCGGCGGCACTTCGCCTGCGCGCGCCGCCTGAACCGGCTGAGATGTCGAGGCCCGACCGGCGAGACGCGCCCGTCGGGCCCGCGTTCGGACAGGTACGGGGCGGCTCGGGGATCCCTCGATCGTGTCGCTAGCAGAATGTTAGCGTCCGATCACTGTGAGCGGCGAGAGGCGGGTCGTACGGCGAAGGACAGCCGTGGTCCTGCTGTTCGTGGTCCTGGCGCTCGCTCAGTCGACCGGCCTGTGCATCGGCCTCCCGTCGGTCTCGACCGCACCGCCAGACGCCATGGCGAGCGAGCACTGCGAGGACCACCACGCAGATGAGCACATGGCCGGTGCCTCGACCTGGCGGGGACCCACGTGCGTACCGGACCGGGGCGAGCCCGTCGATGTGCCCGACGTGACCCACGGCACGGCGGCACCGGAACACCGTCGTGCAAGACGGGCCGAAGGCCGGGGCTGCGCGCCCACAGGTCGACGTCTGCTCGACAGGCTGTGTATCGCGAGGACGTGACAGGACCGGAGATGTGCTCCTGTCCCGCCCGTCGCCGCGCCTGCGGCGTGATCCGAGGAACGTCCTGTGACCGCACGTGCCCTGTCCCTCCCTGCAACGGATCCCATCCTGGCCGGCCCGCCGGCTCCCCGACTGCCGCTGGTGGTCGGCAACACCCCCCTCGTCAGAATCGATCAGCCCTTCACCGGTGACCCGCGGGGCTTCTGGGCGAAGTTGGAGGGCTTCAATCCCGGGGGGATCAAGGACCGGCCGGCCCTCCACATGGTCCGGCGCGCCAGGGAACGCGGCGATCTCGCCGACGGCGCCCGGATCGTCGAATCCACGAGCGGCACCCTCGGCCTCGGCCTGGCCCTGGCCGGGATCGCCTACGGACACCCGGTGACGTTGGTGAGCGACCCCGGTATGGAGCCGCTCATGCTCCGGCTCCTGCGGGCATACGGAGCCGAGGTCCACACCGTCGACGAGCCGTGCGCCGAGGGCGGCTGGCAGGAGGCGCGCCGTCGCGCCGTCGGCAGCATCCTGCGCGACCACCCGGGCGCCTACTGCCCGGACCAGTACCACAACCCCGACAACGTCGCGGCCTACGCGCCGATGGCACATGAGCTCCTCGAGCAGACCGACGGCATCGACATCCTCGTGTGCTCGGTCGGCACCGGTGGTCACTCGGCAGGACTATCCTCCGTGCTCCGCGAACACCTCCCCGACCTGCGGGTGATCGGGGTCGACGCTATCGGATCGACGATCTTCGGCCAGTCCCCACGCCCGCGGCTGATGCGCGGCCTGGGTTCGAGCATCTACCCGCGCAACGTCGACTACCCGACGTTCGACGAGGTCCACTGGGTCGCACCCGCCGAGGCCGTGTGGGCGTGCCGGCGGCTGGCCTCGACGAGCTACGCGAGCGGTGGTTGGAGCGTGGGCGCGGTCGGGCTGGTTGCCGGCTGGGCCGCCCGTACGCATCCCGCCGGGACACGGATCGTGGCGATCTTCCCCGACGGCCCGCAGCGCTACTTCGACACCGTCTACAACGACGAGTTCTGCCGCCGCCACGGCCTGCTTGGTGCGGCCCCCGACCTCCATCCCGCCCGCATCGACGACCCGGGCGAGCGCGAGGTGACGAGCTGGACGCGGTGCACGACCGTCGTCGACCCCACCCGTTCCGGCACGACGCGGATCCCGTGATGCGCACGCTGACCCAGTACCGCTCCTTCTCGAGACCGGTGCAGCTGCTGCTGCTCAACCAGCTCACCATCAACCTCGGCTTCTACATGCTGATCCCGTACCTGGCGGCCCACCTGTCGGGCGGGCTGGGGCTCGCGACGTGGCTGGTGGGGCTGATCCTCGGGGTCCGCAACTTCGCCCAGCAGGGCATGTTCCTCGTCGGCGGCGCCCTGGCCGACCGCTTCGGGTACAAGCCGCTGATCGTGGCCGGGTGCGCGCTGCGGACTGTCGGGTTCGCGCTGCTGGGGTTCGTCGACTCCGTACCGGCGCTGATCGTGGCCTCGGCGGCGACGGGATTCGCCGGTGCGTTGTTCAATCCCGCGGTCCGCGCCTACCTGGCGCACGACGCGGGGGAGCGGCGGGTCGAGGCGTTCGCCCTGTTCAGCGTGTTCTACCAGGCGGGCATCCTGCTCGGCCCGCTCGTCGGGCTGGCGCTCACCGGCATCGCGTTCTCGGTGACGTGCCTGGTGGCCGCGGGGGTCTTCGCCGTGCTGACCCTGCTGCAGATCCGAGCCCTTCCGCCGCGCGGCGGCCCACAGGACGGCGGCGCCGACGCGACCTCGTCGGGCTGGCGGGAGATCCTCGGCAACCGGTCCTTCCTATTGTTCGCCGCGGCGATGGCCGGGTCGTACGTCCTGTCGTTCCAGGTCTACCTGGCCCTGCCTCTGCAGGCCCAGGTGGTCACCGCGACCGCGTCTGACGCCACGATCCTGGTCGCCGTCCTGTTCGCCGTGTCCGGCCTGGTGACCATCCTCGGCCAGCTGCGGGTCACCGACTGGTGCCGTATCCGGCTCGGGCCCGCCCGTTCGATGGCCGCCGGGCTGCTCGTCCTGGCCGCAGCGTTCGTGCCGCTCCTCGCCGCCGAGGCGGTTCCGCCGGGTCCCGGCCGTTTGGGCGAGGTGGTCGGCATGGCCGCGCTGGTGCTGTCGGCCGCGGTGCTCGCCCTGGGCACGACGATCGTGTTCCCGTTCGAGATGAACACCATCGTCGCGCTCTCCGGGAACCGCCGGGTCGCCACCCACTACGGGCTCTACAACACCGTCTGCGGCGTGGGCATCCTGCTGGGCAACCTGGGGACCGGCTGGGCACTGGACATCGCACGGTCCACCGGCGTTCCGGCGGCTCCGTGGCTGGTGCTGATCATCGTCGGGGTCGGCTGTGCGGCCGCGGTGGGTGCGTTACGCCGTCGCGGTCTGCTGCCGGCCGAGGAGCCGACCCGGCCCCGGGGTGGACGGCACCGCCTGCGCCGCCGCCCACCGGGGGCCGGGTCCGCAGGCGCGGTACCGAGCGCGTCCGACAGTCGGTCGAAGAGCTTGATCACGAGCGCTCCGTCGAGGCGGTGATGCCGCCGCGCATCTCCGGAGAACATGCGCACCAAGGCTGTATTCCGGATGGCGCAGGCGTGCGCTCGAGGCGTTTGCAGCGGTTGTCACCATGCCCGGTCGTGGGGGACCGATGGCGACGGACGCTGCTGTCGTCGAGATCCGGGCCGCGGTCGGATCATGGCTGACCTGGCGACGGCAGCGGACGGTCGGCGACGCCGAGCAGGTAATGGCCGCGGATGCGGGTCAGCCAGCGCGGTCCGACGCGCAGTCCCTGGCGTTCGAGCTCGGCGACGAAGTCGGGGCCGCTGAACCGGTCATGGGTGGGGTGGTCGAACAGCCACCGGTAGCCACGGGTGGCCAGCGCCGCGGCGGTGACCTCGTCGAAGTAGAACCGGCCGCCCGGGCGCAGCACCCGGGCGATCTCGGTCAGCGCGGCCCGCCAGTCCGGGACGTGGTGGATGATCGCGAAGTCGAACACCGCGTCGTAGCCGGCGTCGGCGGCGCCCAGTGCGGCCCGCAGGTCGGTCATGTCCCCGACGGCCAGCCGCACCCGCTCTCCGTAGCCGCCCAGTCGACGGCGGGCCCGGGTGACCATCGCCGGGTCGAGGTCGATCGCGTCCACCCGGGCCGCGGCGAAGCGCCGCAGGATCAGCTCGGTGCCGTACCCGGCGCCGCACCCGACCTCCAGCACGTGGGCGTCCGGCGCCAGCACCCCGCCGAGGCGCAGCAGCGTCGGTGTCTCGTAGAACCGCTGCAGCGCCCGCCGCGGCGGGCTGTTCACCAGCGCGGTCTCCACCCGGTTCATCAACATGTCCGACCTCCGTCATCGTTCGAAGCTGTTGGCATCGCTGTTCAACGATGAATATCAGGCTTGTCTCGGAGTTGTCCAGCGCCTGCATCGCCACCACCCCGGGCGGCGGCGACGGAGTTCACGACCCGGCGGGCACGAAGAGCTGTGAGGCGGCTGGCCCAACATTGTCCGGGTCCGCTATCATCGCCGCATGACGATGTCAGGTGAGACGTCGGCTCCGCCGCGGCAGGAGCTGGTTCCGGCGGCGGCGCTGTTCCACAGTCTGTCGGACACGACCCGGCTGGCGATCGTGCAGCGCCTGGCCGCGGGTGAGGCGAGGGTGGTGGACCTGACCGTGCGATTGGGGCTGGCCCAGTCGACGGTGTCGGCGCACCTGGCGTGCCTGCGCGACTGCGGACTGGTGCAGGGTCGGCCCGAGGGGCGGCAGATGTTCTACGCGCTGACCCGCCCGGAGCTGCTGGACCTGCTCGCCGCGGCGCAGACGCTGCTGGGCGCGACCGGCTCGGCGGTGGCCCTGTGCCCGAACTTCGGCGCCGAGGTCTCGGGAGTGCGTGGTGAGTGACGCGTGTGGCTGCGGTGACGACGAGCCCCGCGGCGACGAGGGCGCAGAACGCGAGCCGGAGCGGCTGTGGGAGGTCAGCGAGCTGCGGTTCGCCGCGGGGTCGGGGGTGCTGCTGGCGGCGTCACTGATCGTCGGCTGGACCGGTGGGCCGGCGCCGCTGGAACTCGCTCTGCAGGCCGCGGCGTTGGCGGTGGGGGCGTGGACGTTCGTGCCCTCCACGCTGCGCCGCCTGGCCAAGGGCAAGATCGGGGTCGGCACCCTGATGACGATCGCCGCCGTCGGCGCCGTGCTGCTCGGCGAGGTCGGCGAAGCCGCGATGCTGGCGTTCCTGTTCTCCATCAGCGAAGGCCTGGAGGAGTACTCGCTGGCCCGCACGCGGCGCGGGCTGCGCGCCCTGCTGTCGCTGGTCCCCGAGCAGGCCACCGTGCTGCGCGCCGGCCAGGAGATCGTGGTCGCCCCGACCGAGCTGCGGGTCGGGGACACCATGCTGGTCCGTCCCGGTGAACGGGTGGCCACCGACGGCCGGATCGCCGTCGGGCGCACCGCCCTGGACGTCTCGGCGATCACCGGGGAATCGGTTCCGGTCGAGGCCGGCCCCGGCGACGAGGTGTTCGCCGGGTCGATCAACGGCAGCGGGGTGCTCGAGGTCGAGGTCACCACCACCGCGGAGAACAACTCGCTGGCCCGGATCGTGGCCATCGTCGAGGCTGAGCAGGCCCGCAAGGGCGCCGCCCAGCGCCTCGCCGACCGCATCGCCAAACCACTGGTCCCGGGGGTGATGGTCGCCGCCGCGTTGATCGCCGCGATCGGCAGCGTCCTCGGCGACCCGCTGGTGTGGATCGAACGCGCCCTGGTGGTGCTCGTGGCCGCGTCCCCGTGCGCACTGGCCATCTCGGTGCCGGTCACCGTGGTCGCCGCGATCGGCGCGGCCAGCAAGATGGGTGTGCTGGTCAAGGGCGGCGCCGCGTTGGAGGGCATGGGTCGGATCCGGGGGATCGCGCTGGACAAGACCGGCACCCTGACCCGCAACCGACCCGTCGTGATCGAGGTCGCCACCGCCGCCGGCGCCTCCCGCGAACAGGTCCTCGACCTCGCCGCGGCGCTGGAGGCGCGCAGCGAACACCCCCTCGCCCGGGCAATCCTGGCCGCGGTCGACCAGCCCACCCCGGCCACCGACGTGCAGGCGGTGCCCGGCGCCGGACTGACCGGCCGGCGCGACGGCCGGGCGCTGCGGCTGGGCCGGCCGGGCTGGATCGACGCGGGCGCGCTGGCCGACCCGGTGGCGCGGATGCAGGCCGACGGGGCCACCGCGGTGCTCATCGAGGCCGACGGAGAGCTGCTCGGGGCGGTCGCGGTCCGCGACGAACTCCGCCCCGAGGCCGCCGAGGTCGTCAGCCGGTTGCGCCGCGACGGGTACCGGATCGCGATGCTCACCGGCGACAACCGCGCCACCGCCACCGCGCTGGCCGCGCAGGCCGGGATCACCGAAGTGCATGCCGAGCTGCGCCCCGAGGACAAGGCCACCCTGATCGCGACACTGCGCACCGAGCGGCCCACCGCGATGGTCGGCGACGGTGTCAACGACGCCCCCGCGCTGGCCACCGCCGACCTGGGGATTGCGATGGGCGCGATGGGCACCGACGTGGCCATCGAGACCGCCGACGTCGCGCTGATGGGCGAGGACCTGCGCCACCTGCCCCAGGCGCTGGACCACGCCCGCCGCGCCCGGACGATCATGCTTCAGAACGTCGGGTTGTCACTGGCCATCGTCATCGTGCTGATGCCGTTGGCTCTGCTCGGCGTCCTCGGCCTCGCCGCCGTCGTCGCCGTACACGAGCTCGCCGAGATCGTGGTCATCGCCAACGGCGTCCGCGCTGGGCGGGCCCGCCCCCTGCCCAGCCGAGCGCCGGAACCCGCCGCGGATCCGACCCGGCCCGTCGCTAGCGGCGTCAAGATCTGACATCCGTACCGCGATCTGCGGAAACGAGATGATCACCGAGGCCTGCGAGGACGATGCTGCAAGCCCGGCCGGTTCGTCGGCTGTCAGGTGAGGGGGTGGAAAGTGGCGCCGTCGTCGTCGGAGCGGTACACCCCGCCGGCGGTGGCGGCGAGCAGCGTGGCGCCGGTGGCGGTGAGGGCCTGCGGGCGGCCGCCGGGAACGACGCCGACCTGCTGCCAGCCCGCTCCGCCGGTGGTGCTGGCGAACAGCGCGCCGTCGAGGCCGATGCCGTAGACGGTGCCGGTCGGGGCCCAGGACAGGTACGCCAGGGCCGGCCCGGTGGGCGCGGTGAAGATGCGGCCGCCGTCGCGGCTGGCCGCGACGCCGCCCTGCACGGTCGCCAGGATCACGGTGGGGTCGGCGGGGTCGGCCGCGATGTCCAGGGCGGCCAGCGCGACGCGGGTGTCCCAGCTGTGGCCGCCGTCGGTGCTGGCCCGCAGGACCCGGTTGGTGGCGTCGTAGCCGTACACGGCGCCGGGGACGGCTTCCAGGGCGTGGAAGTCGACCTGCCCGGCGAGCCCGAGCGCGGTCCAGGTGGCGCCGGCGTCGGTGCTCTCGACCACGCCGAGAGGGTTGGCGACCTGCTCACCGGGGCCGGGATGGCCGCTGGACAGGAATGCGCCCGGCCCGGTGATGGTGAACCCCATCAGGTCCCGACCGGTGCTGTCCGCGCGTTCCAAGGCACCACCGGGGCTGCTGCGGAACAGGCCGTCGTGGGTGGCCACGAACACCGTGTCGTCGGCCGGGTCGATGCCCAGCCCGTGCACGTGCTCATAGGGCAGCCCGGCCGAGCCGACCCCCGGCTGCCCTGCACCGTGCCCCTCCGAACCGGTGCCGGCCGAACACCCGGCGAGCAGGATCGCGGCCGCCGCACCCAGCGCGAGGGCCCGAAGGGACGGGGTGCGTGGAGTCAGCTGAGATGCCATGTCGGCGTTCCTTCCTGCTGGACCGGCTCGTCGAGGGGTGCTTGGGCGCAGCCCCAGATGAGGGTCACGGGGTGGGCTCGAGGGCGGCCCGTACGGCCGCGGTGACCTGTTGGGGAGTATGGAACACCAGCGGGTCGGTGATCCGTTCGATGGTGCCGTCGGGGTGGACGAGCCAGTTGCTGGGCAGTACCGGCGGTGCGCCCAGCGCGGCCTGCAGCGTGTGGTCCGGGTCGGTCACCGACTCAGGGCGATCTCGCCGGCCAGCGCCAGCGCGTCGGCGGGCCGGTCCCGGACGTTGACCCCGAGCACCGTGATCGCGTCGGGATCGGCGGCGTAGGTGTTGAGCACGGGGATCTCCGCGCGGCAGGGCCCGCACCACGACGCCCACTGGTTGAGCAGCACCGGCCGCCCGGCCAGCACCGCCCCGAGTGGCACCGCCCCGGGTTCGCCCAGGCACGGCAGCACGACCGCGGCGAGCGGGCCCCGGGCCGCCGCGGCATCCGGGGCGGCGGTCGGGCAGGGCGGTAACGCGGCCGGGGCGGCGGCGAGCGTTGAGTCGTCGGGGCGCTGGGCGGCGGTGCTCTCGGCCGGCACCGGTTGTGGCCCGACGGCCGGCTCGATCGGCATGCTCGGTCGGGGCCACAGCGCGATCACCCCGGCCGCCGCCAACGCCGTGCCTCGTCGCGGTCGCGGCCGCGGCGGACCCGGTCCGGGTCGTGCGGGGCAGCCCCGCGTCCGGAATCCCCGCATCGCGGGTCACAGCGTCGCGGGTCACAGCAGCAGGTATCCCATCGCTGGGTGTCACAGCGGCAGGGTGTAGCCGCCGATGGGGCCGCGCATCCACGCGATGAACTCGCCCCATGCCCCGGTGACCAGCAGCGCCCCGAGGACCAGCAGCATGATCCCGCCGGTGATCTGCAGCGCGCGGATGTGGCGGCGCATCCACACCGTGGTGCGCACCGCCCACTGGGCGCCCAGCGCGATCAGCACGAACGGGATGCCGAGGCCGGCGCAGTAGGCCAGTACCAGGACCAGCCCGCGCACGGTGGACGACCCGACCTCGGTGCCGGTGGCCAGCGCGATCACCCCGGTCAGGGTGGGGCCCAGGCACGGGGTCCAGCCCAGCCCGTACACCGCGCCCAGCACCGGGGCGCCGGCCAGCCCGCCGCGCGGCACTTTGTGGATGCGCACATCGCGCTGCAACGCGGGGATGAACCCGAGGAACACCAGCCCCATCGCGATGGTCACCACCCCGCCCAGGCGCTGCAGCAGCAACTCGTTGCCGATCAACCAGTCCGACAGGCCCAGCACCAGCAGCACCCCGGCGGTGAACACCACGGTGAAGCCGCCCACGAACAGCATCGCCGCCCCGGCCACCCGCCACCGCCCGGCCCGCACGGCGGTCCGCCCGAAGGTCTTGTCGCCACCGGGCATCGCGGGCACGTCGGCGCCGACCAGCCCGGCCAGATAGCCGACGTAACCCGGCACCAGCGGCAGGCAGCACGGCGAGGCGAAGGAGATCGCGCCGGCGGCGAGCGCCAGCGCGAATGCCACCAGCAGCGGCCCGGAGATGGCCAGCTCGGTCAGGCCGTTCACGACCCGCTCCCATTCTGGGCGTCGGCCGGTGCCGAGGACCCCGGCGCCGCGTCGGCAGGCTCGGCTGCGACCCGTTGCACCACCGGCAGCAGCTCGGAGACCCGGACCGCGGTGAGGAACACCGCCGCCACCCGGTGCTGCCGGTCCAGCACGATCGTCGACGGGACGGTGCTACGGGGGAACCCGCTGAGCGCGAGCAGGGATCGGCCGGGATTGTCGAAGATCGACGGGTAGGTGATGGCGCGGTCGGCCATGAAGTCGCGGGCGGCGTCAGCGGAGTCGCGCACATCGATACCCAGCAGCGTCACCCCTTCCGGCTGCATCTGCTCATGGATCTGCTGCAGGCCGGGCATCTCCTCCCGGCACGGCCCACACCACGCCCCCCAGATGTTGAGCACCACCACCTGCCCCGGGAAGTCCTGCAGCCCGACCGTGGCGCCCGGCTCGAGCAGGCTCTCCCCGGACAGCCCGCGCACGGCGCCCCGGGTGGCGGGCGGATCGTAGAAGATCCGGGTCTGCCCGCCCGGGGCCACGAAGGTGAACTCACCGGCCTGGCTGGGTGCATCACCGGTCGCGGAGGCGAAGGAACACCCGGCCAGCATCATCAGCAGTACGGCCGCCGCGGCGAGAACCCGCAGCCGGACGGGCGCGGCGAGCCGGGTCGAGCTCGGTGAGTACGCCCGGACCGACGACCCGTCCGCACCCATGCGCCCGTCACTCATGAGCCCGTCGCTGTCCCCGGACGCGCCGGCTCATCAGGTCGGGGTCCATCGCCGCGCCACGACGCCCACAGCAGGGCAAGCGCGCCGAGGGTGATCGCGGTGTCGGCCAGGTTGAACGTGGGGAACCAACCCAGCCACAGAAAGTCGGTGACCGCCCCGTCCCCGACCCGGTCGATGATATTGGCCACCGCCCCACCCAGCACCAGGCCCGCCGGCAGCGCCGGGCGCAGGCGGCCCAGCACAATCGCCACCGCCACCCCGACGGTGACCACCGAGGCCCCGCCGAGCACCACCCACGTCGGCAAGCCGTCGCCGAGGCTGAACGCCACCCCGGTGTTGTGGCTGAGCTGCAACCGACCGATCCCGAGCTCCACCGGGGCCCCGGGCAGCCCGGTGTCGGCCAGCCACTTGGTCACCACATCGACCAGTACGGTCACCAGAGCGGCCAGGCCGGCCACTGCGGCCGGCCGGCCGGTTCGGGAGAATCGGCTCCGCAACGAGAGCGGCCTCGCCTGCGGATCCTGCGGTTGAGGATCCCGACAGGACCCGCCTTGATCGGGCCGACCCTGGATCGTCATGGGGCGATGATAGAAGTCGGCGGCGATGACAGCGGAGGCGGCCCGCGACATGGTGCGGGAAGCAGCGTCACCGGAAGCAGCGTCACCGGTGCCCAGCGGCGCGCGCCGGTGCGGCGGACAGCGGTGGGCGGCAGGGCCTGGGGCATCCGAGCGAACCGGCCCGGCCGGCCGCTGGCCAGGTGGGGGTGTTGATCGTGCCCGGGGCCGCGGTTCGCCGGTACGTGCGCCCGGCCGCCGAGGCGTTGGTTGCCCGCGGGATAGACGCACGCCTGCTGCCGGCCCCGGGGGAGCCGGGGACCCCGGCCGACCTGCCCGACTACAGCGCCCAGCTCGCCCGGCGGATCAGCGCAGCTCCGGTGGACCCTGTTGATCGGCCTGTCGGTCGGGGCCCTGGCCGCCGCTCTGGCCGCCGCCGACGTCCGAGGGCGTCGACCCGCGCCACCTGCAGGCCAGCGCCGCCTACCGCAACGTGGACATCCTGCTGTTCCAGCACGGCGTGCACTCCGCCGGCATCGCCGAGCCCGAACAACGGCTGGGCGCAGCGCGCCGACACGGCGCCACCGCGCGGCTGCTCGCGGTCGACCCCCGACGGTTCCCGCACGACATCGCCTCGCTCGGCCGCTACGGTCACGCGCTACCCCGGGCCCGATGACCATGGTCACCGCTGCACGTTTCGGCCGCGATCGCCGGCCTACACGAGGCCGGTCTCGATGGCCCCGGCTCGCCAGACAGCGGTCGCGGGACGGCAGGCCGGCCACCTAGGTGATACGGAGCCCGGGCACGCGACCTCGCCCTGCCCGGACCACAACGACCCGGTCAATCAGACCCCCATGCGCTCGTCCGTGCCCGGTCGGCCGTGCTTGCGGTCCTACAAGCCGAAGGCGCCGCCCTCGACCAGGATGACGATGCCCAGACCGATCAGCACGACCGGGAACAGCACCTGCTCCCAGCGCTCCAACACCTCGGCGATCGGCTTGCGGGTGGCGACATAACGCGCCGCGACGACCAACACCGCCACCAGGGCGAGGAAGACGATCGAGTAGGCAACGATGCCCCCGGTGCCGACCGTGGCGAAGACCGGCACGTACACACCGATGTTGTCACCGCCGTTGGCGAAGGTGACAGCGGCGATGGTGGGCACGCTGAGCGCCTTGCCGCTCACCTTGTCGTCGTCATCGTCATCGTCGCGCCACGCCCGCCATGCCCGCCAGGCCGCGAGCACACCGAGGACCAGAGGGATGAGCCCGAAGTACGGGATGACCTCCTCGGGCAGGAAGCTGCGCGCGCCCAATGCAACGAGCACCGCCGCGGCCAGGATGGCGCCGAAACCAAGGTATTGGCCACCGAGGATTCTCGTCGTGGTGCCCGGCACGCCGGCACCTCGCGCGTAGAACAACGACAGCACGATGACGTCGTCGATGTTGGTGACCGTGAACAGGCCGACCGCCTGCACGGCCCAGGTGAGGGGTTCCATGAGTGCCTTCTGATCGATCACCGGCAACGTCCAAGGCGTCACCTCGGTGAGCTACGACATGACCGTGCGGGCGGTCAGCGGCGCGTCATGACGAGCGGCGGGGCGACGCAGCCGTCCGGGCGGCGGGGCATTTCTGGCTGCCCGGCACATGACCGGCGCGGATGTTCGATGTCGGGACTCGGAAGCGGCCCTGGGCAGCTAGCGCGGGTTTGCGCAATCAGCCTCAGCATCGTCATGCGACGATGCTAGCACTATCGACAGCTGTCACAGCTCAGCACCGATCCCCCTGTTGATCCCGTCATACTTGCCTTCGGGCCCTTGGCCTGGTGACTCGCTCACGGTGTCTCTGCCGAGGCCGAAGAGCGGCTTGACCCTGTACTCGGGTACGGGGTTCATGCTGGTCGGGTGAGGACGAGTGAGGTGGCCGCGCGGGCGCGCGTGAATCCGCAGACCCTGCGCTACTACGAGCGACGTGGGTTGCTGGCGGAGCCGGCGCGGTCCGCGTCGGGGTATCGCGCCTACAGCCCGCAGGCCGTGCAGGTCGTGCGGTTCATCAAACGGGCCCAAGACCTGGGCTTCGCGCTCGACGACATCGTGTCGCTGCTGCGGTTGGCCGAGGGCGGCCCGGAGGGCTGCGACGCGACCCGGGCGATGTCGGTGGAGAAGATCGCGGACCTGGACGGGCGGATCGCCGACCTGGTGGCGATGCGCGCGGCGCTCGCCCGCCTCGTGGCGACCTGTGAGCAGCCACGCAACCATCGCGAGTGCCCGATCCTGGCGCAGATCACCAGCGACCCCGAGGACAGCGACCCCGAGGACAGCGACCCCGAGGACAGCGACCCGAGGGACCGGCCATGACGACGCCCCCGGGACGACCGTTGCGGATCGAATCGCTGCGCGACCCCGACCGAGACGGCGTCGCCGCCCGGCAGGCGGGGCTGCCCGCCGCGGTGCGTGAGCTGCACCGCTGGTTGCTGCGGGCGTTCCTCGCGACCGGGTGGGCCCCTCACCGCGACGACGTCCCGGTGGGCGGGGTCGGTCGGGATGCCGCATTCCGGGCGCTGAGCGATGTCGACCTGGTGCAGCTGGACACCGATGGGCACATCGCGGTCGCCTACCCGTTCTCCGGCCGCCAGACCGGGCACACGGTGCGGCTCGACGGCGGCCCGGTGCTGCATGCGATGTGCGCGATCGACGCTCTCGGTATCCCGTTGATGAGCGGGCAGAACGGGGTGATCGTGTCGGCCGACCCGGACGATGGGCATCCGATCCGCATCGAGCGCCGCGGTGAGAGCTGGCGGTGGACGCCCGAGGGCACGGCGGTCCTGCTCGGGCAGAGCAGCAGCCGCGGCGCGGCCGCGGACTGCCTGTGCCCGAGCATCACCTTCCACACCAGCCGTGATCGCGCCATGGACCACCTGCATGGCCGGCCCGAGCTGTCCGGCGTCGTGCTCGACCAGGTCCAGGCCCTCGACGACGCCGGCCGGTCCTTCGGTCCGTTGCTCGCCCCGGAGGGGATGTCCGTGGAGATGCTGCACACCGAGGGCTGCCCGAACGCCATCGAGTACCTGCCACGGCTGCGGGAGCTGGTCGCCGGCGCCGACATCACCCAACCGGTGCGGGTGCGGATCATCACCACCCCAGAGCAGGCGCTGCATGAGCGGTTCCTGGGCTCGCCCACGATCCGGGTCAATGGTCGCGACGTCGACCCGTCCGCCGCGCAGCGCCGCGACTACGGGCTGAGCTGCCGCCTCTACACCCGCCCCGACGGGCTGCGCGGCACCCCGTCCGACGATTGGGTGCTTGCCCTGCTCCGGCCGAACCCGGCCGGCGACCCGGACCGCTGAGGAGACCCGCATGTCTTCGATCGACTACCCGCAGCTGCGCCGGCTGCTCGATGACGGCGCGCAGCTCGTGGAGGTACTGCCCGCAGGCGAGTACACCGAGATGCACCTGCCGGGCGCGGTGAACATCCCGCTCAAGGCCCTCGATGCCGCCGCCACCACGGCCCTGGACCGGGACCGGCCGGTGATCGTGTACTGCTGGGACGGGCTTTGAGACATGAGCCCGCGAGCCGCGTGCCGGCTCTCCATGCTCGGGTTCACCCAGGTCTACGACTACGT
This sequence comes from Pseudonocardia broussonetiae, assembly GCF_013155125.1. Classification (NCBI taxonomy): domain Bacteria; kingdom Bacillati; phylum Actinomycetota; class Actinomycetes; order Pseudonocardiales; family Pseudonocardiaceae; genus Pseudonocardia; species Pseudonocardia broussonetiae. The sequence continues at coordinate 4,067,481 of NZ_CP053564.1, forward strand.
GCCGGGCAAGGTCGACTGGCTCGCCCGCAACCAGCCGGTCGAAGGAACCGACGCCGACACCACGACGATCGGCCGGCATCTGCGCCACGAGGTGACGACCGCCCGGCCGGAGGAGCCCATCTCGCAGGTCCGGGCCCGGGTCGCCCGCTCCGCGCACCGCTTCGCGCTGGTCACCACCGCCGACGGCACCCTGCTCGGGCGGCTGCGGGCCGCCGCCCTCGACGACACCGATCCGACCCGGGCGGTGAGTCAGGTGATGGAGGCCGGGCCGTCCACGCTGCGACCGCACGAACCCGCCGCCGCGATCAAGGACCGGCTCGTCGACAAGGGGTTGACCTACGCGATCGTCGCCGACCCGGACGGGCGCCTGCTGGGCACAGTGCATCTCGCCGACCTGTGATCAGGCCTGCACCGGGCGGCGTCGGGACGGAGCCGAGCGCGACGCGACCGGCGACACGGCCTGCTGGACCTGCTGCTGGCTTCGTCGGCCGGACGCCCGGCGTTGGACGCGTTGCTAGTTCTGACAGGCTGTGTCGTCCCGGCCGGCCTCACCGGCTCGTCTCGGCCGCGCCTGTGGGAGGTGCCCGCCCTGGGCGTGCAGCTGACCGTCGGGATCGCCCTCCTCGTCCGACCGGACGTCGTCGGTGCGGAGCAGTTCCGCGCCGTCGGAATCGCCTGGGTGCCCGACCTCCTCGCCGAGCAGCGGTGGGCTACGACGGCTACCAGCGCCGAGGCCGGGCAGCTGCTGCGCTGCCGGTTCGGCATCGGCAGCGTCGGCGGGGTCGGTTCGCGGCCCAACGCCTCCGACCACCCGGCCGGGCTGGCGCTGGATCTGTTCGTCAACCGCGCCACCGGTGACGCGCTGGCCGACTGCGCGCTGCGTAACCGAGGCCCGCTCGCCGGTCAAGTACGTCATCTTCCGGCAGCGGATCAACAGCGGGTCGGGCTGGCGGCAGATGGAGGACCGGGGGTCGCCGGTGGCCAACCACATGGAACACGTACACATATCGTTCGACAGCAGCCCGGGTGGCTCGCTCGCCTCCGTCAGCTGCTGAGCGTCCGGACCGGTCGCGGTCTGCCGGGCAACTCAGCCGAGCTGCTCGGCGAGCCAGCACGCGTCCCGGCCCACCCACCCGACGAGGGCCGAACCGCGGGTGTGCAGCCACGGCAGCCCCAGCACCCCGAGGCCGGGCACCGGGCTCACACCGCGGCGATGCAGCGGCCAGCCGTCCGCGCCGACCGCCTCGGCGGGCAACCAGGTGTAGTCGGGTCGGTACCCGGTGGCCCAGACCACGGCGTCGACCTGCTGCCGGTCGCTGCCGGTGAAGGACACGGTGCCACCGTCGGCTGCGGTGAGCCGACCAGTGAGGCGTACGCCGAGTCGGGCGACATCCCGCAGCCGGGTGCCGATCAGCGCCTCCTTGGTGGCCAGGCGCTGACCGAGCCGGGATCCGACAGTGATGTCCATGACGTGGGTGCGGGTCAGCCAGAAGAACAGGTCCCGACCCGCCAGCTGTTGCGGCAGGCTGGGCTGACGGGTGCCGACCGCGAGCGTGACCTCGTGCGTCGCCGCGAGCTCGGTGGCGATCTGGGCACCCGAGTTGCCTGCTCCGACGACGAGCACCCGGCCGGCCGGGAGCTGGGCGGGATTACGGTACTCACTCGAATGCACCTGCATCACCCATGGCGCGAGGTTGGCGCCCAGACGCGGAACGGCAGGCACCTGGAACGGCCCGGTCGCGGCCACCACACGGCCGGCCCGAATCGTGCCCCGGCTCGTCGTCAGAACGAATCCCCGGGTGCAAGGGTCGAGAGTCAGCCGCTCCACGGTGGCGCCGGCGTGTACCGGCAGGTCGAAGTGGGTCGCGTACTGCCTCAGGTAGGACGCGACGTCGTCCTTGCCGGGATAGGCGTCGGGAGGCCCGGGGAACGGAAGCCCGGGCAGCGCCGTGTGGCCGGCCGGGGTGAACAGGCGAAGCGAGTCCCAGCGGGAATCCCAGCTGGCCCCGACGCGGTCGGCGGCGTCGAGGATGACGAAGTCCTTCCCGGCCCGCGGGCCTTGCTGGGTCAGCGCGTGCCCCATCGCCAGACCGGCCTGACCACCGCCCACCACAGCGACGTCGACCTGCTCGGGTACTGGATCGGGCTCGTTCACGGTCGTCCTCCGGGTGGCCGCTGGTGGTCTGCCTCATCGGGTGTCACGACGTCGCCGGGATGAGGTGGTTGGCCCGGAACACGACGTCGGGGTCGATCTCGGCGCGCACCGCCCGCAGCCGCGGAGCGTGTCGTCGTCGAAGGAGCCGGCCCCGCGGGAGCCTTCGGGGTGGCGAGAGGTGCTGCATGTGTGCCGGCCTCCGGCACCACGAACTCGTAGTCGAAACCCGTGCCCGGCTCGACCTGCGGCTGGGTGAGGAACGGGGCTCCGTCCATCGCGTTGACCAGCGAGATGCCGTGCCAGTGCACGGTCGTCGGATCGGGCAGCCCGTTGCGCAGCGGGACACGGAGGGTCTCACCCCCCCGGAGCCGGATCTCCGGTCCGGGGACGGTGCCGTTGTAGCCCCAGGTCTGTACGGGTGCCCCCTGGAGGTCGAGCCGGACCTGCCCGGCGTCGAGACCGAGCGTCGTCGCCGGCCCGCGCTGGGACGCCCCGGCGGCAGTGGTGACGGAGCACGCGCCCAGCGCGAGAACCCCCGCCCGGCGCCCGCCATCGTCAGGAACTTGCGTCGCGTCCAGAGGTTGCGCCGGGGTACGTCTCGGATCCCCCTGAGGGCGTGGGTCTCAGTCATCCCGCGCCGACCTCGGTACCGCCGACCACACGGTGGAGTGGCTCGAATCGCGCGCCCTCGACGGTGATCGCCGGTGTCATCCCTGGAGCAGGTCGGAGGGACCCTCCGATGTCGGCTGTTCCGACCACCGTGTCGTCAGGGAATCGGATCCAGCCGATCCGGTCGTCGGTATCCGTGCTGGAGGCGGCGGTGTAGAGGCCGGTCGGTTCCTCCCCCTGCAGGGCCACGAACGACCACTCGGCATCGCCGCGGGTGACCCCGCCGTGGATGACGCGACCGTGGATACCCCCGACCAGCGTCGACCCGTCGGCCGTACGGAGATCGAGCAGTCCGCCGGTGGCGGCGCCGTCGAACCAAACCCCGACCTCGAGCCCGTCGCTGATGAATCCGGTCGCACGACCGTCGTGTACGGCGATGGCCACCGCGACGGTGCCGTCGGCTGATCGGCCCACGAACACGGTGTCCGACCTCGCCTCAGTCGTGGCGCCGACGGGCGAGGCGGCGGTGAGCGGTGCGTCGGTGGGCCCGGCGCTGCCGCACCCGGCAGCCGCCGCCAGTACGGCCGACGTCAGGACGACGGCACGGAGGAGGGTGAGGCCGGTCCGGACCCTGTACCTGCGTTGTCGCATCGAACCTCCGGCGAAGCAGCTGATGGAGATGAATTCGCTGTCGGGCCGACTTTCGTCACGCACTGTCGGCATGGGTGGAGGAGCTCCCGGCGCAGGTCGTGGATACAGTTGCGATCCCGCAGGCCCGAGGGGATCGGCGATCTCGGCGATTTCTGTACGGGATCTGATGGAGGGACGGCGATGGACGCGGCCGCGTCACCTGCTCGCAGTCGAATCCGCCTCCTGCTGCGCGCCGCCGTCGCGGCACTGATCGCAGCGATGCTGATGCTGATCATGGGCGGCCCGGCGTTGGCCCACTCCGACCTCGTGCGCAGCGATCCCGTCGATGGCGGCGGCGTGGACGGGGTCACCCGTCCGGTCACGCTGGAGTTCAGCGAGGAGCTCGATGCGGGCTCCGTCAGCATCAGGCTGATCGGCTCCAGTGGATTCCAGGCTCAGCTCGCACCACCGACGACGACGCGGACCGTGGTCGTCCAGCCATTGCCGACCCTGATCAACGACCGGTACGTCCTCCGATACGTGGCCGTGGCCTCCGACGGCCATCCCGTTGACGGCACCATCAGCTTCACGGTGTCCGGCTCCGTCGTCGGCCGGGCCGGCGGCCCTGCTCATGGACAGCACGCGGCACCGCCCACCGGCACCGCTCACCATGTGGAGGCGGCCGGCCATCCACCCACCCACGTCTGGGCGTGGCTGGTGGGTGGTGCCGTCGCGATCGGGGGCTCGGTGGTGGCGGTGCGATGGCTCATCGGGCGGCGGAGAGCTCCGATGCACATCGGACAATGACGCCTTCCAGGGGTGGGCCCTGCGTGTGGACGCGGGCGCGGTGGTGCGCGCCAAGCCGTCCCCACATGCGTCGGCCCCTGGCGTCCACGACGGGTGACGACGGACCGGAACCGTCGTCCGACCACGCGGGTTCTACGGTGTGTAGATGTCGGATGAGCAGGTCGCGCGTCCCGGTACGGCCCGAGTGGGGCGGTACCAGGCGTCCGTCGGGCCCCTCGTCGTCGTCGGGACCTCGCTCGGTGTGCTCGTTGCGCTGTGGCTGACGGCCTCCGCAGGTTCGGCGGTCGCCGAGGTGCTCGGATTGCCGGACACGGGACTCGTCGTGCGTTACGGGCTGCCTGCCGTGCGTGTGGTGGCCGACATCGGTGCGGCGTCGACCGTGGGGTTCCTGCTGATAGCAGCGGTGCTGGCGGCCCCGCAGTCCAGCGGGTACCTCGACGTCACGGGGTACCGATCCGTCCGCGTGGCCGCCGGGTGCGCGTGGACGTGGGCGGTGGCGGCGTTCCTGATGGTCCCGTTGACCGTCGCGGAGGTCCTCGGCCGCCCGGTCGGTGATGTCCTGGCGCTCGGTCCGTTGCTCGCGGCCCTGCCCCTGCTGCCGACATCGGGGGCATGGCTGCTCACCGCCGTGGTGGCCACCGTGCTCGCGGTCGGCTGCCGGGCCACGCTGACGTGGGGGTGGAGCACCGTGCTGCTGGCGGGCACGGTCGTCGGGCTGCTGCCGGTGGCGGCCACCGGTCATTCCGCGGTGGGGGGATCGCACGACCTCGCCACCGACAGCCTGATGATCCACGTCGTGGCCGCGGCGGTGTGGGTCGGCGGGCTCGTCGCGGTCATGGCGCTGGCCGCTCGCCCCTCGTCCGACCAGCTGGGCACGGTGCTGCCGCGCTTCTCGGCGATCGCCGCCTGGTGCTGGGCGCTGATGGCCCTCTCCGGGATCGTCAACCTCGCTGTCCGCGTCCCGTTGACGCTGCCGAACCTGCTGTCCCCCTACGGCGTCATCGCGACGGCCAAGACGGGTTCGTTGTTGCTGCTCGGGGTCATCGGCTACCTGCACCGGCGGCGCACCCTCGCCCCGGCGATCTAAAGGGACCGCCGTGCGCTTCTGCGGTTCGGGGCGGGCGAGGTGCTGCTGATGCTGGCCACGATCGGTCTGGCCGTCGGTCTCGGGCGGACGCCGCCGCCCGCCCCGGGGGAGGCCGGTGAACCATCGCGCACCGGTGAGGAGCTGGGGTACGAGCTGACCGGGCCACCCTCCGGTGTCGGCGGTCTTCTCGTCGACGCGCGGCCGGACCTGGTTCTCGGAGCCGTCGTCGCGGTGCTGCTGGTGACCTACCTGGCGGGCGTGCGGCGGTTGCGCGCGGGGGGCGGGACGTGGCCGTTGCGCCGGTCGTCGGCGTGGCTTGCCGGATGTGCCGTGGTGCTCGTCGCCACCTCGTCCGGTCTCGGCCGCTACGGCGCGGCCATGCTGAGCGTCGGTGTCGCGGCCCAGGTGCTGCTGACGCTGGTGGCACCTATGCTCCTGGTGCTCGGGGCACCGCTGGCGCTCGTCCGGCGGGTGCTCCCGGACGGGCAGGTGAGCCGGCTACTCGCCCATCCGGTGCTCGCCGCGCTGGGCCGCCCGGTGCCGGCGGTGGCCGTCTTCGCGACCGCGATGGCGGTGCTGTACGGGTTCGGGTTGATCGAGCCGCTGCTCGTCTCACAGCCGGGCCGTCTGACCCTGGACGTGCTGCTCCTGTTGGCCGGGGTCGTCCTCGTCGGGGCGTTGACGAGTGGGGATCCCGCCCGTGCGCGGGCGGTGGCCGTCCTGGTCGTCGCCCAGGCCGGGGTGGGCATCGGCCTGCTGCTGCGTTCCGAGCCGATCGCCGGGACGTTCTACCGGGGGCTCGGCCTGCCCTGGGTGCCCGACCTGCTGGACCAGCAACGGCTCGCGGGCGTCGTGTGGTTGGTGGGCCAGGTGGCGCTGATCCCGATCCTTGTGGTCGGGGTGGCGCGTGCCCGGGGTTCAGCCGTTTCGGGTGCGAAGCCGTAACGCGTCAGGTGCCCGGAACGCAGCCGCCATCTGGCAGGGGAGCGGTGTACGGGTTGTCGCTCAGGGCCCGGATGAACAGTTCGAAGCGCGGGTCATCGGGGGTGTCGAGGGCGAGCCGGTGTCCCCACGCCTGCAGGGAGATCGGGCTGTCGAGACCGGGGTAGGGCGACATGAACAGGAAGTCGCCGTCGGTCACACGTACGGCGGCGAGGGCCTGCACCGTGTTCGGGGCGGTGCGGGCGGGGTCGTAGGTGATCCAGACCGCACCCCGCTCCATCGCGTGCACGGCGTCGGGGTCGGGGACCGGGTCGGGGTGGGCGACGCCGTCGCACGCCGCATACCCCGGGCCGTGCGGGCCGCCTATGGGTGGGACGGCCGGGCGGCGGGCGGGGGAGCCGGTCGGGGCTGCGGCAGCCGCGTGGTCGTGGTCGGCGACCGGCGTGACGACGGTCCCGGGGATCCGCGCCGACGGATCGGGCTGCTCCGCCGAGGGCGCGAAGGAGGCGAGCTCCCGCTCGGCATCCGACGGGATCAGGACACTCACCGTCACCGCTCCGAACGACGCGGCGGCCAGCAGCAACACCAGGGGCCCGCCGATCCGTGACCGGCGGCGGCCCGGCTCGTCCTGCGGCCGGTCGCTCACGGGGCGGCGCGCCGGCGCAGCAGTGCCGGCAGCAGCAGCACGAGTACCGCCAGGGCCAGGGCCGGCAGGTCGCCGGTGCGGGCGTAGGGCGTCAGGCCGGTGCGCAGCGGCACCGTCTCGCGCAACAGGGCCGGGTCGCCGAGCCCGCTCTGTGCGAGCACCCGACCGTCGGGGGCGACCACCACCGAGTAGCCGGTGGGAGCCGACTGCACGACGGTCCGGCCGTACTCCAGGGCCCGCAGCCGGGCACCGGCCACCTCGATCGCCGGCACGTCCTCCGTGACGTAGGACGCCGCGTTGGTGGGCACGAGCACGATCCTCCCCCCTCCGGTGACGGCCTCGCGCACGCGGTCGGCGAAGAGAACCTCGTAGGAGATGACGACGCCCAGCGGCCCGGCCGGGGACTCCAGCACCGCGGTGCCCTCCCCGGCGATCGCGTCGCGCGGCACCAGCGCGGTGAGGTCGGTGACCCGGCTGAGCAGCTCGCGTCCCGGGATGTACTCGCCGAACGGGACGCGGTGCTCCTTCTCGTAGCGGCCGAGGATCGTGTCGTCGGGGCCCCACAGCACGGCGGCGTTGCGGAACCCGGCGCCCTGGTTCTCCACGACCCCGACAACGACCGAGGCGTCGAGTCGGCGCGCCAGCTCGGCGGTGCGCGCGTCGCCGGCCGACCCGGCGATCGACCCGTCGACGCTGATCACGGTCTCGGGCAGCAGCACCAGGTCGGGAGAACCGGTGATCTGCTCGGCCACGGCGAACTGCCGGTCGGTGGTGTCCTGCGGATCGGTGAACACCGCGCGGAGCCCGCGCGGCCCGCCGCCCTGCACGACCGCGACGTCCAGGGTGCCGGCCGCGTCGGTCGCGACGGCCGCGCCGACGGCGACGGGGACGCCCGCCACGGCCACCGCCACGCTCACCGCGAGCAGTCGTGCCCGGCCGCTCGTGAGGACCACCGCGGCCAGGCCGACGCCTGCGGTGGCTGCTGCGGCGGTGACCAGCAGCGAGCCGCCCAGTGGCGCGGCGAGCACGAACGGCCCGTCGAGCTGGCTGTGCACGAGAGCGGGAAGTGGGAAGCCGTCGAACGGGAAGCGCGTCTGCGCGGCGTCGAGCAGCACCAGCCCGGCCGGCAGTGCCCACCAGCCTCCCGCCCAACGGCCGCTGCGGGCCGTGGGCACGAGACCGACCGCCACGGCGAGCATGGCGGCCTCCAATGCGACGATCGCGACGTACCCGGCTGGGGCGAAGCCGGTGAGCCAGCCCAGCGTGGTTCCATACAGCACGGCGCCGGCCAGACCACCGAGCCAGAGCCGGGCGCGGAGCCCGCGCCCGTGCAGGGCGATGGTCAGCGCGGCCACCCCGAGCGGGAGCAGGGGCCACCAGCCCCGAGGTTGCGCACCCAGCGCCCATGCCGCGCCCGTCCCGGCCGCCAACAGGAGTGCGACGGGGAGGCGACTTGCCGGGCCGGCGGCGAGTCCTGTGCTCGTTCGCGGCTGCAGATCCGTACTGATGGCGCGCCCCCTCTCGGTCCGGCTCGGCCGACAGATCGGCGCTTCTACTATCGCGTGTAGAAGTTCGGGCCGGCCACCTGGGGGTCGGGCCGCCGATCGTTCGGCAGGCGAGGTGGACGCGGGAGGGGACGGGCCTGCCGCAGGTGCTGGGCGCGATGTCCGCATCGTCTGGCAGCGGCGTCGGACGCGGTCGGCGGTGCAGAGCGGTCCGCCGAACCGGCCCGGGCCGGTCGACGTCGACAACGGTGGCTACTGGTCGCCGTCGTGCTGGTCGTGCTGGTGATCGCGGCGTTCAGCATGGGAACGTCGCTCACCCCGTTCATCACCGCCTTCGCCTGTGCCGTGGTCGTCGCGATCACCTGGTTCGCCGGTCGGGCCGCCTCGGCCGGATGGGCGCTGGTGCTGGGCCTGGTCGGCGGAGGAGCCGCGGGCAACCTGGTCGACCGGCTGGCTCGCCCACCGGGGCCGGGCCGGGGCGCGGTCGTCGACTTCGTGGACGTCGCCTGGTTCGCCGCGTTCAACCTGGCCGACGCGGCGCTGACCATCGGTGTGGCTGTGGCGTTCGTACTGTCCTGGCGGGGGTAGCGGCTCCTGACCAGGTCGGCCGTCGCGGCGCGGTGACCCGCGGTCGACGACCGGGAGCGGGCGGCCGGGCAGTACCCGACGTCCTGGGCCGGGCTGCCGACGGTGAAAGAACAGCGTGGCCGTGCCACCCGCGGTGACGAGCGCCGACCGGCCGGACGCGGCTCACTGCAGACTGGTCGATCTGACCGTCGCGGTGTCTCCCGTGCGCGGCGGATCGTCGCCGGCCGGGAGGTCCGGGGTGTGTCAGGGCCACGGTGGCGCACACGTCCCCGGCCTGGGACACGGTGCGCGCGGACCACAGCCGGCGGTAGCCGGGCTGGGCGAACACCGTGCGCAATCCGACCCGGCCAGATGGGACGCGGGTCACGGGTGGACCGGTTCGGGCGGCGCGTTCTCGATGATCTTGCAGACCACCGCGTCGTGGCCGTCGCGGCGAGCGGTACCGGCGGCGCGGCGCGCGGCCAGCAGGGAGCGGCGCAGCCGGCGCAGGTCGGCGAGCTTGCGGTCGATCCCGGCGATGTGGACGTCGAGGTTCCGGTGACGCGCTCGCAGGGCTGCTCCCCGCAGCGTTGCAGGTCCAACACGTCCTTGATCTCATCGAGGGTGAGATCGAGGCATCTGGCCTGTCGGATGAAGTGCAGCACGGCGAGGTCATCGGCGGTGAACAGCCGGTAGCCCGATTCTGTGCGTTCGGCCTCGGGCAGTAGACCCTTGCGTTCGTAGAGCCGCACGGCCTTCAGCCTCAGCCCGGGGCCGTTCGTCATCGCGGTGTCCACGCTCACAGGGCTGAGCTCCGGCAGCACGGCCCGTCGGCGGCCGTCTCGCTCTGGCGGGTGAAGAACTTCGGGCTGGGGTTCGACCGAGAAGGCACCTCCTCTACGTTGGTCGTGTGTCGCGATCGGCCTGGATCCACGCTGTACGTGGGTCGTTCGCGCGTCTGGTCACGCTGATCGCGGTGGTGGCCGGTCTGTTGGTGCTGATCGTGCCGCTCTGCGGTGACGGCATGTCTGCGATGCCCTCCCATGCCGTGGACGGCGTCGCCTGCGTTTCAGGCGGAAGCCCTTCGACTTCGATGTTGTCGGCGCCCGCCATGGACCGCACATGCGCCGTGGTCAGCCCTGCCGTCGATATGGGTGTCGGGCCGTCTGCCGCCGGTGTTTCGACATCGCTGGTGGCTGATCTTGATCGGTCGGCACCGGGGTCCGGCATGCTGCTCGCCTGCGTCGCGTTCCTGATCGCGGTCCTGGCGGCGGGACTCCGGTGGCGCCGGCCGTGGTCGGCGTCGTCGTTCCGGGTGCAGCGAGACCCGGTGATCGGTGGGCGGATCGTCGCTCGTGTCGTCCCGGGGTTGACCCTGGCCGAGCTCTGCGTGCTGCGGACGTAGAACCGGCGGATCTTGCCGATGGGCACGCCCACCGCACTGGTGTGGGCGTGCTGGTGCCCGTCCCACAGGCGTGTCGAGCCGTGGGCGTGGCTTGTCCGGTCCGTTCCGCTCGTACAGGAGATCCCTCGTGAACCTCACCGCAGTCCTTGTCACCGGCTTGTTCGCCGGCGGTATCTCGTGCGCCGCCGTGCAGGGCGGCCTGCTCACCGGTCTGATCACCCGACAGCGCGCCGCCGCTGCTGGGCTACCCGTCACGGCGGGCGGACGTCCTGGCGGCGTCGGCACGGATGTCACGGCGCCTGGGTCCCCGTGGCACCGGTTGGGCGATGACATCGCGCCCGTTGCCGGGTTCCTGGCCGGCAAGCTGGTCTCGCACGCCGCTCTCGGCGCCCTGCTCGGCACGCTCGGGGGTGCCGCGCAGCTGTCGATCGGTACGCGCACAACGCTGCAGCTCCTGGCCGGCGTCCTGATCATCGTGTTCGGCCTGGCGCAGCTCGGGGTGCCGGGGTTCCGTGGCCTGGTGATCGAGCCGCCGCAATCGTGGATGCGGGTCGTGCGCAACAGCTCCCGGTCGCAGTCGGCGCTGGCGCCGGCGATGCTGGGGGCGGCGACGGTGCTCATCCCATGTGGGGTGACGCTGTCGGTGCAGGCGCTCGCGCTGGCGTCGGGGTCGGCCCTGTCCGGTGCGGTGATCATGGCGGTGTTCGTGCTGGGCACGGCTCCGTTGTTCGCGCTGCTCGGCTACGCCGCCCGCCGCGCCGCCACCGCTTGGCGGGGTCGGCTGGCGCTGGTCACCGGGCTCATCGTGGTCGCGATGGGCCTGTTCACCCTCAACGGCGGACTGGAGCTGGCCGGGTCGCCGGTGGCCGCGTCCCGGGTCGTCCAGGCGTTCGGCGCAGGCGAGCCGGAACCGGACGTGTCCGCGGTGTCCGAGCAGGGCGGGCGGCAGCAGGTGCTGATCACCGCCCGGACCGGTTCCTACAGCCCCGCCTCCGTCCAGGCCCGGGCCGGGGTCCCGACCACGTTGATCGTGCGGTCGGAGGGCGCCCGGGGGTGCGTGCGGTCGTTCCTGATCCCCTCGCGGGGGGTGGAGGAGGTGCTTCCCGCCGAGGGCGAGACCCGCATCGACCTCGGGGTGCTCGAGCCCGGGACGCTGCGCTACTCGTGCGGCATGGGCATGTACACCGGCACCATCACCGCCGCCTGAGACACCCGGGAGATCCACGATGTCCACCACACACACCTTCCGCATCGAGGGCATGCACTGCGGCAGCTGCGCACTGCTCATCGACGACGCGCTCGAGGACCTGCCGGGGCTGCGCCGCACCCAGACCTCGATGAAGCGGGCCCGCACCGTCGTCGAGCTCGCACCCGGCGGCGCCACCGCCGCCGACGTCATCGCCGCGGTCGAGGAACTCGGCTACACCGCACGCCACATGTCCTGATCGCCCCGCCGCCGGGGCGACGCCCCGTCCGGCCGCGTGAACCATGCCTGCTACGTTCTCGGTACGGAGGTAGTAGGTATGGATCGTGCTGCTGGGCGGTGCGGCGCGGATCGGCTGGCGTCGGGTCCGCGTCGGGGTCGGGGCGGCGGTCGCGGGTGGTTCCTGCGACTCGGTGGGACCGTCGCCGCCCTGGCGGTGGTCGGGCTCGTCGTGCTGCCGGCGCCTCCCGCGGCCGCCCACCCGACCCTACGGGCCACCTCGCCCGCGGCCGGTTATGCGGTGGCGGAATCACCGCGGGAGGTCACGCTCGATTTCGGGGAGCCGGTCGGGTTGCTCGACGACTCGTTGCGGCTCACCTCGAGCACGGACACGCAGGTGAGCACCTCACCGCCGGTGCTGTCGCAGGAGGGACGACGGCTGAGTGTGGGCATCGCCGACGAGCTCGCGGCCGGGGCCTACCGGGTGGCGTGGCAGGTCCGCGCCCAGGACGGCGACCTGGTCTCGGGCGGGTTCTCCTTCGCCGTCAGCCCCCCGCTCGTGGCGGGCACGAGTACCGCGGCACCCGTCGACGCGACCGGCGGTTCGGCAGGATTAGATGTGCCGGCCGCGGCGCTGCGGTGGTTGTTGTTCGCCGCGCTCGCCCTCGGTCTGGGTGGCGCGGCGGGTGCGGTCCTGGTCGGGCGGATCCGACGCGAAGCCGCCGGCACCGGTATCGCACTCGCTGCGGTGCCCGCACCGGTGCCGGCGGCCGCCGCGGTCGGGGTGCTCGCCACCGTGGGCCTGATCGTGGTCGGCGGCTACTACCTCGTGGACGTGTTCGGGTCGCGTCCCGGGGCGCTGCTCGGCGTCGAGGCGGCGGCCTTCGCGGTGGCGCTCGGCGTCGCGGCAGCGGCCCGGATGCCGGGGTGGGACCGGCTCCGGACCGCGGCGGCGATGCCGCTGCTCGCGGTAGTGGCCGCGGAGGCTCTGCGCACCCATGTGGCGGCCCAGCACCCGCTCGCCGGCGGGGTGCTGACCGCGGTGCACCTGCTGGCCGCGGCGCTGTGGGTGGGCGCGTTGGCGCACGTGCTGCGCGTCGCAGTGCGGTGGCGTGGCCGGTCGGGCTGGACGCGGCTGCTGATGGCGGACTACGGCCGGCTCGCGGTGTGGTCGGTGATGTTGGTGATCGTGACCGGCATCGTGCAGAGCATTCTGCTTGTGCCCGACCTGGCCGAGCTGTTCGGCACCGGGTACGGGCGGGTGCTGCTCGCGAAGCTCGCCGTGGTCACGGTCGTGATCGGGTGCGCGGTGCTGGCGCGGCGACGGATCCACCGGGGGCTGCGGACGGGCCCGGCGCAGCGCAAGCCGGTGGGCAGGGCGGTCCGGGTCGAGATCGTCGCGCTGGCCGGGGTCCTCGCGCTGACGAGCGCGCTGACCTCGCTCACCCCGCCCGCCCAGGCTGCCGCCGGTGTCGCCCTGCCGCCGCCACCGGTCGGGCCGGCGCTCCCGGTGGGCACCCTCGCCGGTCAGGTCACGGTGGCGGCCATGGCCAGCGTCGGGCGGCTGGTGGTGCGACTGAGCACCCCGCTGGACGGCCCCTACGACGACCCACCCGAGTCGCCGCCCTACCGGTTGTCCGTACGCACCACGCCCGGTGCCGAGCTCGCGCTGGTGCCGTGCGGTACCGGTTGCTTCACCGCGCCGGTGGACTGGCGTCCCGGAACCACGACTCTCGACCTGGACGCGACCGCGCCCCCGTGGTCCGGTGGCCCGGCCCGGCTCGATGTCATCTGGCCGCCCCGCCCGGCGCCCGAGCGGCTCGACCGGGTCCTCGCCGCCATGCGCGAGGTGGGCCCCTTCACCCTGATCGAGACCGTCACCAGTGACACCCGCACCGATCCCGGCATCGTCCGGGACCTCCCCATGACCGGCGCGGACTTCATTGCTCGGGAGCCCTACGTCGAGGGTGTCGCCGATCCGGTCGCGGTGTCCGGCCCGGACGGCGACCAGCTCGCGTTCGCCTTCCCCGCCAACGGGATCTCCACCCAGCTCTGGCTCGACGACCGGGACCGCATCACCCGGCAGGTGCTGGTCAGCCCCAACCACCTGATCACCCGCACGTTCCGCTACCTCCCGCCGGCGCCGACGTGACCGGGCATTCGAAATACCTCCGTGACCCCACCCCCCCTGGGGTGGGGTACGATGGTGCCGTGGACGACCACCAGCGTGCCGTGCTCAACCGGCTCAAAACCGCCCGCGGCCACGTCAACGGCATCATCACCATCGTCGAGAACGACGCCTACTGCCCCGACGTGATGAAACAGCTCTCCGCCGTGCAGGGGCTCCTGGAGGGCGCGAGCCGGCTGATGCTCCGCCGGCACCTGGAGACCTGCGTGGCCAAGGCCATGCAGGAGGGCCGGACCACGGAGATCGTCGACGAGCTGATGGAGACGCTGAAGTTCGACAAACACGTGTTCCGGCCGCCGCAGGTGCGAGACGGCGGCGAGCTCGACCCCGAAGGGAACCACCATGACTGACACCGCGGTCGCCGAGCGCGACGCCGCCGGGTCGTCCGAGCCCGCCCTGGACTTCGCGGTACGCGGGATGACCTGCGGGTCGTGCGCGAACCGGGTGCAGCGCACCCTGAACAAGCAGCCCGGCGTGGCCCGCGCCGAGGTCAACTTCGCCACCGCGACCGCCCATGTGGTGCTCGCCGAGGAGCCCGCCGACCCGGCGACCCTCACCGCCGCCGTCGCGAAGGCGGGCTACGAGCTGCGGACGCAGGGTGGCTCGGGACGAAACAGCTCCGCGGTCACCGTCGCCGCACCCAAGGCGCCGGCCGGTGAGGTGCGCGCCGCACAACCCGCCGAGGAGGACACCCTCGACGACGAGGAGGCCACAGCGCAGCGGGCCTGGTGGTGGCGCGTGATCGTGGCGTGGCCGCTGGGCCTGGCGACGATGGCCATCGCGTTCTGGCCGGGTGTCATGGACCTGCCGTGGGCGCCGTGGGCCCAGCTGGCGCTGGCCACCCCGGTGCAGTTCGTGGTCGGCTGGCCGTTCCTCGTCGGAGCCGCCCGACGGGCCCGACGACTGTCGGCCAACATGGACACCCTGATCGCGATCGGCACCCTCGCCGCCTACACCTTCTCGCTGGTCGTGCTCCTGCGCGGCGGCACAGAGCTGTACTTCGAGACCGCGGCGCTGTTGATCGCGTTCCTGGTGCTGGGCCGCTACTTCGAGGTCCGGGCCAAGCGCCGTGCGGGCAAGGCGATCCGGGCGTTGCTGGAGCTGGGGGCCAAGGAGGCGCGGGTCGTCCGCGACGGGGTCGAGGTGATGGTCCCCGCCGACCAGGTCCGGGTCGGGGATCTGCTGCGGATCCGGCCGGGGGAGAAGGTGCCCACCGACGGCGAGGTCGTCGACGGGTCCTCCTCGGTGGACGAGTCGATGCTGACCGGCGAGTCGGTGCCCGTCGACAAGGCCCCGGGTGCGAGCGTCGCCGGGGCGACGGTGAACACCAGCGGGGTGCTCACCGTCCGGGCCACCGCCGTCGGCGGTGACACCGCGCTCGCGCAGATCGTCTCGCTGGTCTCGGCGGCGCAGGCCGGCAAGGGCCAGGCGCAGCGGTTGGCCGACCGGATCTCGGCGGTCTTCGTGCCCACCGTGATCGTGATCGCGCTGGCCACGTTCGCCGCGTGGTGGCTGCTCGCCGGGGACCCGGTCACGGGTCTGATCGCCGCTGTCGCGGTGTTGATCGTGGCGTGCCCGTGCGCCTTGGGGTTGGCCACCCCGGTGGCGATCATGGTCGGGACCGGGCGGGGCGCGAGCCTGGGCATCCTGATCAAGGGTGTGGAGGTGCTGGAACGCACCCGGAAGATCACCACCGTGGTGTTCGACAAGACCGGCACCCTGACCCGCGGTGACATGGCGCTCACCGACACCGAGCCCGGCGCCGGTACCGACCCGGTGGAGCTGCTGCGCCGGGCCGGGGCGGTGGAGGCCGACAGCGAACACCCGATCGGTCAGGCCATCGCGGCCGCCGCCCGCGCCGCCGCCCCACTGCCGGCCGTCACCGGGTTCTCCGCGGTCGCCGGGCACGGGGTACGGGCCGAGGTCGAGGGCACCACGGTGTGGGTCGGGCGGCGCAAGATGCTCGCCGAGGCCGGGCTCGTCCTGCCCGACGAGCTCGCCGCGACCGCTGGGCGGCTCGAGGAGCAGGGCCGCACCGCGGTGTTCGCCGGCTGGGACGGCCAGGTCCGTGGCGTGCTGGCGGTCGCCGACACCCTCAAGGACGGTGCCGCGGACACCGTCGCCGAGCTGCACCGGATGGGCCTGAAGGTCGCCATGATCACCGGCGACAACGCGCGCACCGCCGCCGCGATCGCGAAGCGGGTGGGCATCGACACCGTGCTGGCCGAGGTGCTGCCCGCGGACAAGCAGACTGAGGTGGCCCGGCTCCAGGCCGCCGGTGAGGTCGTGGCCATGGTCGGCGATGGGGTGAACGACGCCCCGGCGCTGGTGGCCGCCGACCTGGGCATCGCGATCGGCACCGGCACCGACGTCGCGATCGAGTCCTCGGACCTGACCCTGATGCGCGCCGACCTAGGCGGGGTACCGACCGCGATCCGGCTCTCGCGCCGCACGTACCGGACGATCCTGCAGAACCTGGGCTGGGCGTTCGGCTACAACGTGGCGCTGATCCCGCTGGCCGCGCTCGGCCTGCTCAACCCGATCTTCGCCGGGGCGGCCATGGGCTTCTCCTCGGTCAGCGTGGTGGCCAACTCGCTGCGCCTGCTGCGGTTCCGCGACCCCCGCCCCCGCACGGCGCCCGCTTCTTCCGAGCCTGTGGTCTCCGAGCCCGTGACCTCCGAGCCTGGGGGAGCCGACTACGTGCGCGTGCACCTGCGCGACGGCGGCTGGGTCGAGGGGTACCGCCGTGCGTCCACCGTGACCGACGACCGGGTGCTGCTGCTCGATCCCGTCGCGGCTGGTGACCGTCCCGGCGCCGCCGCGCGGCCGCCCCGCCCGCGGGAGGCGTTCCTTCCCGCCTGTGACACCGAGCGCATCGAGTCGCTCGCCGCACCCAGCAACCGCGGAGCCTGACATGCCGGTCCTTCCCGAGGAGATCACCAACCAGTCGTTCCGCCGCCGCTGGCGTGGCTACGACCCCGACCGGGTCGACGGGTTCCTGGCCCGGGTCGGCTCCGACTACGTGGGCGCCATCGACCAGGTCGCCACCGTCGCCGACGACGGTGCCCGGGCCCGCAGCGAACGCGACGAGATGACGGGCCGCCTCGACGCCCTGACCCGCGACGTCCGCAAGGCAGGCGAGCAGATCCGCGCCGATGCCGACGCCGATGCCGCCGCGATCCGGGCCCGTGCCGAGCGGGCGGCCGAGCTCATCCTCGCCCAGGCCGAGGATGCCGCCGCCGCATGCGGCAGGCAGGCCCAGGCACTGCGCGCCGCGGCCCAGGCCGACGCCGACGCCGCCCGGCAGCGCCTCGAGCACGCCGACCAGCGGGCGCGGCAGCTCGAGGACGCCGCCCGGGACCGCTGGGACGCCGTCCGCGTCCAGACCGAGGCCCGCTTCGAGCAGCTGCAGATCGCCGAGCGCCGCTTCGCCGACCGCGCCCGGCAGGTGGAGACGGCGCTGGCCGGGCTGCGCAACCAGGTCGGCCTGCTCGAGCAGGTCCAGCGCGCCGAGCAGCTCCTCGCGTCGGTGCGCACCGGGGACGCGGACAGCGCTGATGATCACTCCTGACGGCGCCGACGGTGGCGGCGCTACGGGAACCGTGGCCAGCCCAGGATTCTCCGACCGTGCCTCGGAGCTCCCCCGGAGCTGCGTGGTTAGGCATGTCTATCATTTTTGGTAGCGGACTCGATCACCTAGAATTGCTAGATCTAAGCCAAGAAGTAGGAAGGGCTTGGCATCTCTGCGTGTGCGCCTTACCGTGTTGCAGGTGATGGCCGACAGCTCCGACGGGCGAGTTCCCGGGTGTTGCGTGCTCGCGCTGTCCGATTCCGTCGAGAACTACCTCAAGGCGCTGCACGCGGTAGCACGTGAGGCCGAACCGGTGACCACCTCACGGGTGGCGGCACGGCTCGGTGTGTCGCCACCGTCGGTATCGGCGATGATGGCGCGGCTCGCCGCGGCCGGGCTGGTGATCCGCCTCGGCCGCAGGTTCGAGCTCACCGAGCACGGAGCGCGCCACGCCCAGGCGATCGTCCGACGGCACCGTCTGTTGGAGACCTTTCTCGACCGCATGCTGGGCGTCCCATGGGACGAGGTCCATGCCGAGGCCGAGCTGCTCGAACACGCGCTCAGCGATCGGCTCGCCGACCGGATCGCCTCCGCGCTCGGCGATCCCCGCCACGACCCGCACGGCGCCCCAATCCCACCCAGGGACGGCAGCTACCGCGAGGACTGGCCCGATCCGCTGTCCACCGCTCCGGTGGGATCCCGCTTCCGGGTCGAGCGGGTCTCCGGACGCCACGGCACGCAGTTGCGCTACCTCGGCGACCTGGGTATCCGGCCCGGCGTCACGCTCCTGGTCGAGGAGCGCGCACCCTTCGGAGGGCCGCTGTGGGTGTCGGTGGACGGCCGCCGCCACGGGCTCGGAGAGCCCCTCACCCACCGGATCCACGGGGTGGTCGATACCGGCCACGACCAGCGGGGTTCCACCGCCGACGACGCCATGGGGCCCGGCAGCGAGGCGGGTCAGCGCGGCGCGGGCCGTCGCGCTTCGTACCCCGACCGATCCGACCGCGTCCTGGCCGACGCCCTGGACCGCTGCGTTCCGCCCAGAGAAGGAGACCAGCAGATGAGCGTTCGCCCGCTCGCCGCGCCGACGGACAGGACCACCCCGTGACGTCGCGGCGCAGGTTCTTGACCGGCGCCGGGGTGGCACTGACCGGCGCCGCCGGGGTGGCACTGACCGGCAACGCGTTCGCCGGACCACCCGTCCCCGACCCCGTTCCCGACATGTCCGGTATGACGCATGGGGGCGGTGTCAACGGCCCGATGTTCGCCCACGGCGCGACGGTGGACCACGAGGCGAACGGGTTCAACCCGACTGACACCCTGCGCGACTTCGACATGGGTCAGACCTCGACGATGCCCGACGGGCGGACGTTGCGGGAGTGGTCGATCACCGCGGTCGACAAGGAGATCGAGGTCGCCCCGGGCGTCGTCTTCCCGGCCTGGACGCTCAACGGCCGCATCCCCGGCCCGACGCTGCGCTGCACCGAGGGTGACCGGCTGCGGGTGCGC
This sequence comes from Pseudonocardia broussonetiae, assembly GCF_013155125.1. NCBI lineage: Bacteria > Bacillati > Actinomycetota > Actinomycetes > Pseudonocardiales > Pseudonocardiaceae > Pseudonocardia > Pseudonocardia broussonetiae. The sequence continues at coordinate 4,086,525 of NZ_CP053564.1, forward strand.
TTCACCAACGCCTCCGAGCATCCGCACACCCTGCACTTCCACGGCATCCACCCGGCCGACATGGACGGGGTCCCGATGGTCGGCCGCGGGGTGATCTCCCCGGGCGAGGAGTTCGTCTACGAGTTCGACGCCGAACCGTTCGGGCTGCACCTGTTCCACTGCCACGTGGGTCCGCTGGCCGAGCACATCGCCCGCGGCATGTACGGCACCTTCATCGTCGACCCCGCACAGGGTCGGCCACCGGCGGACGAGATGGTCATGGTGATGCACGGCTACAACACCACGTTCGACGCCGAGGGCAACCAGCTCTACGCCGTCAACGGCATCCCGTTCCACTACATGAACGAGCCGGTGCGGGTGCGCCGCGGGGAGCTGGTGCGGGTCTACCTGGTCAACATCCTGGAGTACGACCCGATCAACAGCTTCCACCTGCACGGCAACTTCTTCCAGTACTACCCGACCGGCACCAGCCTGACGCCCACCGAGCTCACCGACGTCATCGTGCAGGCGCAGGGGCAGCGCGGGATCTGCGAGGTCACGTTTCCCACCGAGGGGATGTTCATGTTCCACGCCCACAAGAGTGAGTTCGCCGACCTCGGCTGGATGGGCTTCTTCGAGGTGACCCCGTGACCGAACGCACTGAGTCCACGACCGCCCAGCCGGAGCGCGGCGAGGCCGATCCCCGCCCGGGCGAGCCCGTCGGCACCGGCGATGGCCGGGGGGTCGGGAACGCGGCCGGCAACCGCGCGGTGCGGCTGCCGGTCTGGGTGCTCGGTGTGGCGGTCACGGCCGTGATCGGCCTCGTGCTGGGCGTGCTGGCCGTGTTCGGCGCCGGGACGCTGCCCGAGCGGGCCGGGCCGCCCATCGAGGAGCTGGCCGTCGAGCGCACCGTGCTCTCGCCGGGCGTCATCGAGCTGACCGTCCGCAACATCGGCCCGGACCCGGTGCAGGTCAGCCAGGTCTTCGTCAACGACGCCTTCGTCGGGTTCACCGGCGGCGGCGAACCTCTGGAGCGGCTCCGCAGCACCACGCTGGTCCTGGACTATCCGTGGTCGGACGGAAGCCCCTACGTCGTGTCGATGTTGACCTCGACCGGGCTGGTGATCGAACACGAGATCGCGGCCGGGGTTACCACCCCGCCCGCGGACGCCGACTTCTTCGGCCGGATGGTCCTGATCGGGACCTACATCGGCATCATCCCGGTGCTCCTGGGGATGCTGTTCCTCCCGGTGCTGCGCCAGGCGCGCGGCCGGTCGGTCAAGATCCTGCTGGCACTCAGCGTCGGCGTGCTGGTCTACCTCGCCATCGACGCCACCTTCGAGGGATTCGAGCTGGCCGCCGGCGGCGCCGTATTCGGGGGCGGCCTGCTGGTCATCCTGGGCGCCGCGTTCGCCTACCTGGTGCTGATGGGCGTGGACCGCTGGCTGCGCTCCCGCACCGCGGCCGCCCGCCGCGACGACGCGGCGGGCGGGATGCGGCTGGCGCTGCTGATCGCCATCGGGATCGGGCTGCACAACATGGCCGAGGGCCTGGTGATCGGCTCGGCCTACGCCGTGGGCGAGCTCGCCCTGGGCGCGGCGCTGATCATCGGTTTCGTCATCAACAACGTCACCGAGGGCGTCGCGATCGTCGCGCCGCTGACCGACCGGCGACCGACATGGCTCGCGCTGCTCGGGCTCGGGCTGGTCGCCGGCGCCCCGGCCATCCTCGGCGCGGTGATCGGTGGAGCCGTGAACAACCCAGCCCTGGCCGCGGTGCTGTTCGGCCTCGGGATCGGCGCCATCGCGCAGGTCGTCGTACAGATCCTGCCCAGCCTGCGCGAACATGGCAGCCGCGCGTTCGACGCCCGTGTCCTCGGGGGGCTCGCGTTGGGGGTGCTGCTGATGTACGGCACGAGCCTGTTCTCGGCGGCATGACCGCCACGCCCGACCCCACGGCGGGTCCGGTAGGTGAGCACACCCGGCGTGCCGTCCTGGTCGGGATGGGTGCGACCTGTGCCGCGGCGCTGGCCGGATGCGCCACCGGCCGCGCCGAGGCCACCGCCCCGGCACCCGGAACGCCGGTCGCATCAACCTCCGATGTCCCCGTCGGCGGCGGGATGATCCTCGCCGAGTACGACCTCGTCGTGACCCAACCCACGACGGGAACGTTCATGGCCTTCTCCGCGACCTGCACCCACCTGGGCTGCCTCGTCACGACGGTGGAAGGCGGAACCATCAACTGCCCATGCCACGGCAGCAGGTTCGCGATCACCGACGGGTCCGTCACCAACGGCCCGGCGTCTCGACCCCTACCCGCGAAAGAGATCGCCACTGCCGGGACGTCGATCAGGATCGCCTGAACCCCAGAGCGGGCAGGCGGTGGTCAGGCAGGCGACCGGTCGTCGAAATGGGCCTGCACGATGGTGGACACCGGGGCCGGCCGCCAGCCTTCGAGGGCCCTGCGTCCCCGCTCGGCGGCGTCGATGTTCAGTGGACCCGAGGTCCACAACGCGTAGGGCAGGTTGAGGAACCGGCCTTGAGCGACGGCGGGGAGCTCCTCGATTTCGTCGCGGGCCTTGAGGATGGTGATCTTCTCGACGAACAGGATCGCGCCGGGGTTGCTGGGCTGCCAGCCGTTCCCATGAGACCGCGGTCGAGGGCGTCGTCGAGGTCGTCGAGGGCGTTGTGTCCCCGCCAGCGGTGATGAGCGCTTGCGGGCTCCGAACCTGCCGCCGGAGAAGATCGGGTCGGGTGCGGTGCCGCCGGTGCGCAGCGAGTCGGGGGGCCGGGTACTCCGGAACACGACGTTGAGGTGGTCGACCGCGGTCCGTAGTGCCGACGCAGGGTTTCGTCGCGCTGGAGGCTGGAGACCGCCTCGATGTTGTCCTGCGCGCGATGCCCAGCATCATCGAGATCACGTCCCGTCGGTGACGGACATCCGGCCCGCCCGGGACGGGAACTCGGCAGCGGCGCCACTCGACTCAGCGCGCCGTCAGCGCCACATCGACCGCCTCGCTGACCTCCTGCGGTGTTCGGAACACCACCGGCGGCGTGACCAGCTCGACGGAACCGTCGGCGCGCAGGACGTAGGTGATGGGACGATAGGGCGGGCTGCGCAGCGCCGAGAGCAATGCGGCATCGGGGTCGGTGACCGAGGGGTAGTGGGCGTCGAGCGCGATGAGGATGTCGAGCGCGTCGGCGGGCTGGTCCTGGACGTTGATCCCGATCACCGGCAGCGCCCCCGGCCGGTCGGCGTAGTCCGCTAGGACCGGGATCTCCTCGCGACATGGCCCGCACCACGACGCCCATACGTTGAGCAGCGCCTCCTGCCCGCGGAGCGCGGCGGCCAGGTCGACCCAACCCGGTGCGCCCAGGCACGGCACGGTGATCCCCGCCAGCGGGCCGGCCGCGGGCCGGGCACCAGGCGATGGCGCGGGGCACGGCTGCAGGGCGGCCAGCCGTCGGCGCGGTGCCAGCTCGATGTCGTCCGGAGCAGGGGCGGTCCGTGGACCGTCGGCGAGGACCTGCGGCGTGACCCCGGCCGCCGCCGTGGCGCCCTCGCGCGGGGTCCCCGACGGCCACAGCGCGACCACCCCGGCGATGGCGAGCACCATCACCACGACCGTCCAGCGCAGGTCGGGCCGGCGCAAGACCGCGCGCAGCTCGCCGGTCCGGCTCACCACGAGCAAACCCGTCCGACGTATCGGCTCGAACCCTTCACCGCGAACATGATCAGCTCAGGGCGGTGATGCACAGCGGCGACTGGGTGACGACCAACGCGGTGGCGATGACCGGCCCGACCAGCAGCCCGCCCAGGACCACCGCGAGCCGCAAGCGCGCCGACGCCGGCGGGAACAGCAGTCGCTCGACCCGGTCGGCCACCCCGACCCCGCCGGCCCCCAACGCGGGCGCCGGCGCGGACACGAGACCCGGTGCGGCCAGCGCGAGCAACGCACCCACCACGGTGTCGCCACCGTGTCGCTGGGCGGCGGCGTCGTCGGCGCGCATCTCGGCCAGCCGCGCGAGCTCGGCGGCGCCGTCGGTGAACAGTCGCATCCCGGGGAGGGCCCTGGCCAGCGCACGGGCCAAACCCAGGAGCTGGTGGTGGCGCCCGGCGAGGTGCGCTCGCTCGTGGTCCAGGACGGCGGCGAGCTGGTCGTCGGCGAGCGCGGCCAGGGCACCGCTGGTGATGACGATGGTGGAGGGTCGGCCCGCGAGGCAGTAGACGCTGCGCTGCGCGACCTCCACGACGACCGATCCGCCGGGGCCGCGGGCGGCGCCGCGCGCGGCCAGTACGGCGGCCTCGGCGTGCCGACGCGAGTGCACGCGGGCCCGCCGGACCCCGGCACCGACACGGGCAGCCATCACGGCCAGGGCCAGGACCGTCGTCGCGGTCACCACCGCGAGGACGGCCTGCAGGAACCCGCCTAATCCGCCGACCGCCGCCGCCCGCAGGGTGGCGAAGCAGCCGGCGAGCAGCCGGTCGAGCTGACCCCATCCGCGCATCAGATCCGCCGTGAGCAGGACTGCGGCGAGCGCCCAGGACAGCACCACGCTGCCCATCGCCGCCGACCACGCGATCAACCCGAGGCGGGGCGCCGCACCGGTGCGGGTCGCCCGGGTCAGCAGTGGCGGGCCGAGCACGGCGACGACCATGCTGTAGGCCAGCAGGCAGGCGGCGAGGCTCACGGCGTGCCTCGCCCGCCGCTCGGCGTAGATCTCGTGAGGAACGCCGCGTCGCCCGTCCGGCCCGCGATCATCGATCGGGTCCGGACGAACGGCGCGCCAGCACCTGCTGCAGCCGGTCCAGTTCGTCCTCGCTCATCTCGCCCACGAAGTGGGCCAGGACCGCCCCGGAGTCCGGCCCGGCAGTCAATGCGTGGCGCATCAGTCCGGCGGTGTGCTCGGCGTGGGTGAGCGCGGTCCGGTATCGGTACGCCTTGCCCTCGCGCTCCCTGGTCAGGTGCCCCTTGCGGTGCAGGTTGTCCATCGTCGACAGCACAGTGGTGTAGGCGATGGTGCGGTCCTGCTGCAACGTCTCGAGTACCTCGCGCACCGTGCCCGAGCCGCCCGCGGCCCACATCCGGTCCATGACCAGTGTCTCCAGATCTCCGAAGACCCGTACTCGGCTGCCCATCTGCCCCCCACCGTCCGCCATGCGGCTCTCGCCGACCCTGCGTACTCACCATACCGGAGATACTGTCTAGGTACGGAGGTCGTAGGTCCAGGACTCGACGAAGGGCGGATTCTCATGATGGACGGGATGACGGCAGGAATGGGGATCTGGATGCTGCTCGTGGTCCTCACCGTCGTCGCTCTGCTGGTGCTGGCGACACTGGGCAGTGTGTGGATCTACCGCCGGCTGCGCGGGCGGCAGTCCGACGGCACGAAGGTCGCGGGTCGCGACGACGAGGACGCCGCCCTGCGCAGGCTCCGTGAGCGCTTCGCCGCGGGCGAGATCGACGAACAGGAGTACGAGAGCCGGCTTTCCGCGCTCACCCACTGGCGCTGATCGCGGGCCAGCGAAAAGGCGGACAGTGGACCGGGCCGCGTCCGCGATGGCACGCGCCCGGTCTCAAGCCTGTCGACCTGCGGAAACGACGGCGGTAGTGGGCGGTCGCATGCTCCCGTCGTCGGGTTGGCCGGTCCGTCCCGAGTAGCTTGCTACTATCTCCGTACCGACACCGTAGATAGCGGTGGGCGAGGGCGAAGGGCAGGCCTGCCGCGATGAGTGAGCTGCTGGTGGGGACCACGTTGTTGGTCTCGTTCCTGGGCGGGATGGTGGCGCTGCTGGCGCCGTGCTGCGTGTCGGTGATGTTGCCGGCCTACCTGGCGACGGGGTTCCGGCACCGGGGTGGCGTGCTGGTGGCCACCCTGGTGTTCGGCGCCGGGGTCGCCACCGTGATCCTGCCGATCGGGCTGGGCGCCGCGGTACTGAGCCGGCTGTTCATCGAGCAGCACGCCACGATCTATCTCGTCGGCGGTGCGGTGATGGTGCTCGCCGGTGCGGCGGTGCTGACGGGGTGGATGCCGAGGCTGCCGATGCCCGGTGGCCGCGGGGCCGCCGGTGGCGGCTTCGGGTCGGCCTACCTGCTCGGCGCCTTCTCCGGGATCGCCAGCGCCTGCTGCGCCCCGGTCCTGATCGGGATCGCGGTGCTGTCGGGCGCGTCCGCGTCGTTCCCGGCCGCGCTGGGCATCGGACTGGCCTACGTGGCCGGGATGGTCGCCCCGCTGGCCGTCGCCGGGTTGCTGTGGGACAAGCACTCCGACCGCGCGACCCGGCTGCTCACCGCCCGCACGGTCGAGCTCCGGCTCGGGCGGCTGCGGCGGCGGATGCCGCTGGGTGTCCTGCTGAGCGGGCTGCTGATGATCGGGATGGGTGTGCTGGCCTGGGTGCTGGCGTTCGCCGGTCCGGGAATGGCGACCGACGGCTGGCAGGTCCGGGTCAGCGCCTGGCTGCAGCACACCGCCACCGGCACGGCGCAGGCCCTGGACTGGGTGCCCGGCTGGGTGTTCGCCGTCGTGCTCGTCGCCGGCTTCGCGGTGGCCCTGCGTCGCGGGCTCCGCACCCGGGCCACCCGCCGGGCCGACCTTTCGGACGCCGGTCCGCACGATCTCCCTGCCCCCGTGACGCCGCCGATCGCGGTGGACACCATGAACGCGAAGGAGTCCTGATGAGTCGCAACCAAACGAGTGGCAGCCGCGCCGAGGCCGCCAGCGCTCGCCGCTCGGTCGTCGGCAGCGCGCGCCGCTCGCAGCGCTCGCGCACCCCGTTCGTCGTCGCCGGGTCGGTCGTGCTGGCCCTGGTCGCGCTGTTCGCCGTCTACACCTCGAGCACCACTGGTGATGCCGTGGCGTCCGCCCGCTACGACGTCGGTGACCCGGGGATCGGTGCGACCGCACCGGACTTCGTGCTGCCCGACGTGACCGTCCCGGCCGGCGGCGGGCCGGCCCCGAATGTGCGGCTGAGTGACTACCGCGGCGAGACCGTGCTGCTGTACTTCCACGAGGGCCTGGGCTGCCAACCCTGCTGGGACCAGATCCGCGACCTGGAGTCCGACCCGGGCCTGCTGGCCTCGGTCGGGATCGACCAGCTGCTGACGATCACCAGCGGTCCGCAGGACCTGATCGCGCAGAAGATGCGCGACGACGGATTGGCGGCCCCGGCGCTGGCCGACACCGACCTCGCCGTCTCCGCCCAGTGGGAGGCCAACCGCTTCGGCATGATGGGCAACTCCCGCAACGGGCACACCTTCGTCCTGGTCGGGCCGGACGGGGTGATCCAGTGGCGCGCCGACTACGGCGGCCCACCCAACTACACCATGTACGTCCCCGGCAGCCAGCTGCTCGACGACCTGCGCGCCACCCGTCAGGCCGGATGACGGCGATGATCGAGGTCACCCTGCTCACCCAGGCCGACTGCCGGTACTGCGAGATCGCTGTCGCGGTACTGGCCCGGGTCGCGCAGGACCATCCGATGGCCGTCCGCCACGTCGGCCTGGACACCGCTGACGGCCGGGCGCTGGCCGCGCGCCACGGCGTCGTGTTCGCGCCCGGTGTGCTGGTCGACGGTGAGATGTTCGGCTACGGGCGGCTGTCCGAGCGGCGGCTGCGCCGCCACCTGGCCGGCCGCGATGCGCGTCCGTCCGTCGCGCGCGGTATCGGCGAGGACATCCACCGGTGACTATGGCGGTGTCCGGTCGGCGCCGGACGCCCGTCGTGGCCGCGCTGCTCGCGCTGCTGCTGGGCGGGTGCGGCGTCGGTACCGACGCGGTCGCCGCAGGCGGGACCTTCACCTTCGTCACCCCCGGCGGGCAGACCCGGATCTTCTACGACCCACCGCAGAGCCGCGGCACGGTGCGTGGTCTGTCCGGGGAGAGCCTGCTCGGGCCGGCCCGCACGGTCGGGCTCGAGGACTTCCCCGAGCAGGTGGTGGTGCTCAACGTGTGGGGCTCCTGGTGCGGCCCGTGCCGGGAGGAGGCACCCGGCCTGCAGCAGGTCCACGAGATCACCCGCGGGACAGGGGTCACCGTGCTGGGCATCGACGTGCGCGACGACCGCGACGCCGCGGCCGACTTCATGCGCGACCGCGGGCTCAGCTACCCGTCGATCTTCGACAACCCCGGCCGGTCCCTGGCGGCCCTGCGCGGTTTCCCCCGCAACACCGTCCCGTCCACGATCGTGCTCGACCGCGAGCACCGGGTGGCCGCGGTGTTCCTCACCGCCGTCCGCGTCGGCGAGCTGCTGCCGGTCGTGCTGCGCGTCGCGGCCGAGCAAACCGGCGCCACCGCACAACCCAAGGTGGGGTCGTGAACGGCCTGACCGAGCTGGCCATCTCCGGGCCCCTGCTGCTCGCCGCCGTCCTCGCGCTCGTCGCCGGCGCGGTGTCCTTCGCCTCCCCGTGCTGCATCCCACTGGTGCCCGGCTACCTCGCCTATCTCGCCGGCCTCGCCGGCACCTCGACCCCGCCACCCTCGCGGACACCGCCTACTGCGGGGACCGATGACGTCAGCGGTGGAGCCGAGCCGGGAGCCGGGGGTGAGCCGGCTGTGACGACGCAGGCCTTGGCGCCCGGTGCGGGTCGTGCGCGGTTGGTCCTGGCGTCGTTGTTGTTCGTCGCCGGGTTCACCGTGGTGTTCACCGCCGCGATCATGGGCGTGCTCGGCCTGTCGGATCTGCTGTTGCTCAACGAGCAGGTGCTGCAGCGCATCGGCGGTGTGGTGACCATCGCGATGGGGCTGGTGTTCCTCGGGCTGGTCCCGGTGATGCAACGCGAGATGCGTCTGCACCACCGCCCACGCCGCGGGCTGTGGGGGGCGCCGGTCCTCGGCGCGGTGTTCGGCCTGGGCTGGACCCCGTGCCTGGGCCCGACGCTGACCGGGGTGCTCGCCCTCGCCGCCGGCACCCAGGTCGGCCCGAGCACCGTGCGCGGGCTGATCCTGGTGCTGGCCTACAGCCTGGGACTCGGCCTGCCTTTCGTGTTCCTCGCGCTGGGCGCCGGGTGGGCGGTACGCACCACGAGCTGGCTGCGCCGCCACACCCGCGCCATCCAGCTGGCCGGCGGCGCGATGCTCGTGCTCGTCGGGGTGCTGCTCGTCACCGGCCTGTGGGGGATCTTCATCGCGTGGCTGCGCGTCCCCGTCGGCGGCTTCACCGTCCCTCTCTAGTCCCTCCGACCGAAGTGGAAGCTGAACTGTGGCGGTGGTCCTGGTGGTGGACGACGAACCGAAGATCCGGCGACTCGTGGGTTCCTACCTGGAGCGCGACGGGCACACGGTGCTGTCGGCCGCCTCCGCCGCCGAGGCCCTGGAGCTGGCCGTCGGCGCCGACCTGATGATCCTCGACCTGGGCCTGCCCGACCGGGCCGCTCTGGATGTCGCTCGCCAGGTCCGGGAGAACCTCGAGATGCCGATCATCATCCTCACCGCGCGAGCTGGGGAGGCCGACCGGATCGCCGGACTGCGCCTGGGCGCCGACGACGACGTGAGCAAGCCGTTCAGCCCCGGCGAGCTCGTCGCCCGGGTGGCCGCGGTGCTGCGCCGGAGCGCCCCCGGCAGCCCCGACGCTGGGGCGCGCTCTTTCGGCGAGGGCGTCCTGCGGATCGACGAGCAGCGTCGCGAGGTGTGCGTCGACGGTCACCCCGTCGCCATGACCCGATCGGAGTTCGACCTGCTGAGCCCGCTCGCGGCCGGCCGGGACGGGTGTGGTCGCGCCGGGAGCTGGCGAACCGGATCCGCGGGGAGCGGGACGGCGGCGCCGAGGAGCGCGCCATCGACGCCCACGTCAAGAACCTGCGCCGCAAGCTCGACGACCCGCCGGCCGCGGGGCGGCTGGTGCTCACCATGACCGGTGTCGGCTACAAGCTCGGAGTCACCCACGATGACTAGACCAGCTCGGTGGAGGCGCCGCGGGGTCGCGCGCCGGCTCGCCCTGACGGTCATCGCGACCGCCGTGGGTGCGGCCGCGTTGACCGCGATCGTGGTCAACGCGGCCTTCGGCGCCCGGTTCGAGGGCTACCTCGACACCCAGCAGCAGGCCCGCGTCGAGCAGGTCGTCGCGTCGCTAACCGCGGATTACCGGACCGCGGGTGCTTGGCGCGCCGACTCGCTGGACCGGTTGGGGGCGGGCCTGGTGATGTCCGGCTCGACCGTGACGGTGCAGGGAGCCGACGGGCGGTTCGTCTGGTCGCTCGCCGAGTCCGGCGTCTACCCCGCGACCACCGCGATGCACCGCGAGATGATGGGCGTCCCCGACCTCGGCCCAGCCGTCACCGTGCCGGTGGTCGTCGAGGGGCGCCCGGTCGGGACGGCGACGGTGCAGGTCCCGCAGGCCGTTTCCCCGACCGCGGACCTCGAGTTCCGCGACGCGGTGAACCAGCTGCTCCTGCTCGCCGCGGCGGGCGCCGCCGCGGCGGCCCTGCTCCTCGGGCTGCTGGTCGCCCGGCGCACCACCCGGCCGCTGGCCGAACTGACCGAGGCCACCGACGACCTGGCCGCGGGCAACCGGGACCGCCGCGCACGCGTGTCGTCCGACGACGAGATCGGCAGCTGGCGCGGTCGTTCAACGCCATGGCCGACGCGGTGGACCGCGAGGACGAGCTACGGCAGAGGTTCGCCGCCGACATCGCCCACGAGCTCCGGACCCCGCTGGCGATCCTGCAGGGCCAGCTCGAAGCGGTGCAGGACGGCATCACCCATCCGGACCGGGGGCTGATTGACTCGCTGCACGAGGAAGCGCTGCGGATGGGCCGCCTCGTCGCGGACCTGGAGACCCTCGCCGACGCCGGCGCGGCCGGGTTCGGCCTGCGACGTCGCGAGGTGGCGCTGCGGCCCCTGGTCACCGCCGCCCTCGACGGGCTGGCCGGTCACTTCACTGAGCTCGAACTCGAACTCGTCCGCCGGCTCGACGAGGTCGACGTGTACGCCGATCCCGTCCGGATCAGCCAGGTCGTCACCAACCTGCTGACCAACGCCGCCATCTGGACCCCGCCCGGGGGCACGATCACCGTCACGCTCGCCCGCGGCCCCGACGGCGCGGAGATCGCGGTCGCCGACACCGGCCCCGGCATCCCCGACGACGAGATGCCGCGGGTGTTCGACCGGTTCTTCCGCGGCGCCGCCGCCCCCGCGGGGGCTCGGGTATCGGGCTGGCCGTGGCAGTGGAGCTCGTCCGCGCCCACGACGGCGACATCACCGTGGACAGCCGTCCCGGCCGCGGCAGCCGGTTCCTCGTCCGGCTCCCGGTGAACCACATCGCCGAACCGCGGCGCCCTCATCGGATCTTCACAACCCCTGCCTAGCGTCGAAATCGTCCACTTCGACGACCACGAACAAGGAGACCACGATGACGATCACGAACAAGGTCGCAATGGCGATCACCGGTGCAGTGCTGGTGACGGTGCTCGGCGCAGCCGGCGCCGGCGTCGCCTTCGCCACGCCGTCGGCCGCGGCACCGTCAGGAGCGGTCACCCAGGCCACCCCGGACGACGCAGCCGATCCAGCGCACATCGATGCGGCCGGCACGGACGAGATGATGCGGCAGATGGTCCAGGACCTGCCTGCCGAGCAGCGTGACGCCGCCACCCGCATGCACGAGGAGATGCGTCCCGCGATGGAGTCGATGATGTTCGGGCACATGGCCGGCATGGACCAGATGGGCGAGACGGGCGAGCACCACGAGGAGATGCCCACCGGCTGACATCTCCTCCCATGGGCGGTCGGTGGCGCTACAGGCTGGCGTGCCACCGACCGCAGACGCGCACCGGTCGAACACGACCGCAACTGAAGGCTCAGGGACCGCCGAGGCGGGAGCGGGACGCGATGAGCAGCCGCGCGACCGGTGCCAACTCCTCGATCTCCACCCGGCACGCGGGGCAGCCGTCGAGATGTCGGGCGAATGCCTCGACCTCCGCATCGGGCAGGCCACCGAGCAGGTACACCGCGATGTCGACGGCATGGGAGCACCTCCTGACCATGCGTTCCCTCCTCTGCGCGCCGGCACGCCGAGCCCGCGTCGACAAGCACATCAACGGACGTGGCGATCGACGAATCAATCATCTACTGTGTCGGTACGGAGATAGTAGGTGACGGGGGTGCGCCCTTGTCGAGTCCACGAGGAGACGTTGATGGAGTCACTGCTGTACGGCCTGGCCTTGCTCGCCTGCCCGGTCGGAATGGGCGCGATGATGTGGATGATGATGCGCGGCCAGCGCACCGGGAGCGGTGCCCCGAAGGGCCCGGACCAGGTCGCCGAGCTGCGCTCCGAGATCGACCTGCTCAAGGCCGAACGTGCCGCCCAGCGTGCGAAGGGTGGGCTGTGATGTCGACCTGGATCGCCGCGTTCGTCGCAGTGGCCGCGATCGCGGCCACCTACTTCTTCTGCGTCCGGCCGGCATTGCGCCGGCGCTGCGCGGCGAGCGGGACCACCGGCGCCGATCCGGTCACTGATCGACAGATCGCGGAACTGCGGGAGGAACTGCGGATGCTGCGCGCCCAGGACGCACTCGACGGCGGCCGCATCTCGCGCAGCCACCCCACGCCGCCGGCCACCGGCGCCTGAATCCGGGCGCGATACCGGCCGCGTGACCCGGCCACGGGGCGACGACCCGCGCGCTGGGTGAACGGCGCGGCCCCGACCCCACACCGACCAGCAGGGAATGACGCCCAGTGGCCAAGTCACGGACGAGATCGACCAAGAAGCAACCGACAACCGGCGGTACAGCGCCAGGAAGACCTGTGGACCAGGGTTCGATGGGGTTGGAGCAGCTGACGTCCGCCTTGGCCGCTCGCTCGGGTCTGGTCCTCACCCCGGCGCCCCGAACACCACAGCGCCGCCCGCGACCCGCAGGGCTGTCCCACGAGGCGGGTGCGCAGGCCTCCGGCGACACCAGCTCCACCCGGGCCGAACCGAGCGCGGCCGGCGTCCAGGGTCAGACGGTGACCGCCGCGCCGGTGGCGCGGCAGGGCGCGGTCCCGACGGCGGAAGCTGTCACGGCGGGCGGGTGCGCGGAGAAGCTCGCGGACGACCTCGGGGGCGACCAGGTCGGGCTCACCGCCACCTACTGGCTGGAGCCCCACGAGCACGTCCGCACCACGTCCGAACCGGTGACCATCCGCTTCGTCGGCCAGCGGGTCGGGGCCACCGGCCAGGACCCGCGCGACCGATTCGACCGCACCGAGCAGGTGGAAGGGCTCCCGCCGGACAGCGGACGAGTCTCGATCACCACCAAGGTGGTGGGCGTCAACGCGGGGCAGTGGCAGGTCGTCGCCGCCCCCGTCGCGGGAGTCACCGGTGCGACCGACAGCCGGCCGGGGCCGCCGGTGCGGCGGGTGACGACCCGGACCCGGCCGGCGCCGTTGCTGCACGGCCCGGGCGTGCGCGAGACGGCGTGGCCGGCGCTGGTCCTGCTCGGCGTGCTCGTCGCCCTGGTGACCCAGGCACTGCTGTTGCAGCAGTCGGTGGGCGCGTGGGCCGGGGCGATGACCGTCTCGGTGGTCGCGGTCGCGGTCGGCTACCTGGCGGCCAAGCTCTGGTACCTGGCGCTGCACCGGCAGAGCCTGCGGAAGTTCATTCCCGCCGGCACGTGCATCCAGGGGTTCCTCCTCGGCGGCTTCGGGACCCTCGCGGTCGGCTCCCTGGTGACCGGGGCGCCGGTCGGGCTGCTTCTCGACGCCACCGCCCCCGGGGTGTTCCTCGCGATGGCGATCGGCCGTCCCGGATGCTTCCTGGGTGGCTGCTGCGTCGGGCGGCCCACCTCGTCGCGGTGGGGCCTCTGGTCATCGGACCGCCGCATCGGCGTGCGCAGGATCCCGGTCCAGCTCCTGGAGGCCGTGATGGCGCTCGCGATCGGGACCGGGACCCTGGCGCTGTTCCTCGCAGGGCCGCTCCCGCTACCCGGCGCGCTGTTCGTCGGGGCCGTCACCGCCTACACGGTCGGGCGTCAGCTGCTCTTCCCGCTGCGGCGGGAGCCTCGCCGGACCTCGGCCGGGCGACTGCTCACACTCGCAGCGGCCGGCCTAGTCGTCGTCGCCGCGGTGTTGGCTCCCGTACTCACCCCATAGCTCGCCGTCGCACCAGGACAGGCCGACCTCGAAGATATCGAGACCCGGCAGACCCGAGGGAGGAGCGAGTCGCTGGTCTGCTCATGATCCTGCTGATCATGGCACTGCTCGGTCACACTCGGCGGAGGCGGTGGGAGCGGGCGGGCAGCAATCGAGACCGGCGGTATCGGCGGGTCGGCGGCGGGTGAGCAGGACCGCGACGGCGGTGGCCAGGGCAAGAGCGAGGGCGGTGAGCGCGACGGCGGCCAGGTTGGTGCTGATCCAGGTGGCGACCTGCGCGGAGAGCGCGGCGACGCCACCGTCGGAGGGCCGGTCGGCGCCCAGCAGCGGGGGCAGCCAGTAGTAGAGGAGGTAGCCACCGGACAGTGCGAGCAGCGCGCCGGCGATACGCCCGGCGTAGGGGGCGACCCTGCGCATGGTGCGGGCGAGGGCGGTGCTGGTCGCGGCGGCGAGCAGGGCGAGGGTGATCAACAGCAGGGCGGACCCGGCGGCGTAGGCGGCGAACACGGCGAGCACCCCGATCCAGGTGGTCGCGGCGGCCTGGGTGACCACCGCGAGCAGCACCGCGAGGGTGCAGGAGGCCGACGCGATCGCGTAGCCGGCGCCGAACCCGATGAGCCCGCGGGTGCTGGTCGCCTGTTGGGTGTCGGGTTGGCGGGCGCCGATCCGGAGGGTGGGGTGCCAGCCGGCGAGCATCGCGATCCCGACCAGGGCGAGCACGCCACCGAGCGCGGCGGCCAGCCAGGGGACCACGGTGATGACCGAGCGGACCCCGACGGTGAGTAGCAGCCCGATGACGGTGAAGGTGGCGGTGAACCCGGCGGTCAGGGCCAGGCCGGCGCGGAGCCCACCGGTCAGCCGCTCGACCAGCCCGGTTCCCCGGGTGTTGCCGGTGGTGGCGGTCAGGACGGCGGGGAGCAGCCCGAACCCGCAGGGGTTGACCGGGGCGAGCAGCCCGGCGCCGAAGGCCAGCACGAGCAGCCCGGTCACCGGGCGCCGGCCTCGGTGAGCGCGGTCTCGATCTGCTCCGTGGTGGGCTTGTAGCCGCGGAAGACCTCGTTGCCGGTGGCGTCGAGCACGACGGCGACGCCGATCTGGGTGATCTGGTAGCCGCTGAGCAGCCTGCTGTCGGTGTCGATGGCGTAGGGCAGGTCGGTGGCCTGGTTGGTGTCCAGGAAGCCGCGGATGTCCTCGACGGTCTCGTTGGGGTCGAGGTCGACGGCGGCGAAGTTCGCGCCCGGGGTGGTCTGCTGGAGCTGGGCGAGGGCCTGGGCGTCAGGTCCGCAGGTGCCGCAGTTGACGGTGAAGAAGTACACGACGCTGGGCTTCCCGCCGGGCATCTCGACCTGCTGCCCGGACAGCGTGGTGGCGGTGAACTCCACCCCGGTGCTCGAGCCTGCGGTCGCGGTCGGGTTCGTTGCGGGGGAGAGCGCGGTGTAGGCCACGGCGAGCACCGCGATCACCGCGAGGCCGATCCCGGCCAGTAGCGGCCAGCGCCGCTTCGGGGGCCGGGGGGATCGCGGACGGGTGGTGGACTCAGACACCTGAATGCTCCTGATGGTCGGTGATAGGGAGGGTTTCGGCACGGTTCAGCGGCCGGGCGGGCACGGGAGGCACGTCCGGTGTGCTGGCGTGCTGGTCTCAGCGTGTGCGGGCGGCGGGCGCGGGGGGCGACTGGCCGGCGTCGGGTGCGGGCGGGCAGCAGAGCTCACCGTCGGCACCACCCGAGGCGGCGGCGCGGTGGCGTAACCGCAGGCCCACGGCACCGAGGGCGAGCAGCATTGCGGCCCCGATCAGCCAGGGGTTGAGCAGCCAGGACCCGAGCATGCCGAGCGCGCCGGCGGCGAGCAGCGCGGGTCCGGCGCAGCACAGCACCGCCAGCCCGCCGAGCGCGGCGATACCGAGGGAATCCCGCATCGAGTGTCGGGTGGGATCAGTGGACATGGTGGGGAGGTTTCCTTTCCGGTCAGGGGCGGGGTGTGATGCGCTCGCAGGCGGCCAGCGCGACGCAGTTGTCCGCGGCCAGGGACCGGGCCAGCACGACCAGGTCGGCCACCCGCGGGTCCACCACCCGGTAGTGGGAGTAGCGGCCGTCGCGCCGCGCCGCGACGTAGCCGCAGTCGGCCAGGCACGCCAGATGGACCGACACTCGGCCCTGGGACAGTCCGACGTGGGTGACGCACTCGCTGACGGTGTGCTCGCCCGCGAGCAGGAACTCCAGCAGTCGCAGCCGGGTCGGGTCGCCCAGCGCGCGGAAGAACTTCGCGACCATCTGCACCTGTTCGCCGCCCTCTCCGAGCAACGGCGACTCCGCAGCTGTCGTGGTGCCCGGCCGGGCGGTCGTGCCCGATCTACCAGTCATGTGTCGGTCCTCCACGTCGATGCATCCGCTTTGACGAATGTCAGGACGCTAACATACATTCGGCAAAACGGATTGGATGGTTCGGGGTCGGGTACCCGCCTCGACAGCAGCCCGCCGACCACCGCGACCCCCCGTCCGCCGACCGCCTGGGCTCCACCGCATGGGCTCCACCGCACGAACTGCAGGAGGTCCCACGTGAACGACACCCCACTGCTCGACCTGGCCGTGATCGGTTCCGGTGGCGCGGCGATGGCCGCGGCCATCGCCGCGCGCCAGGCCGGGAAGACCGTCGTGCTCATCGAGCAGGCCACGCTGGGCGGGACCTGCGTCAACGTCGGCTGCGTGCCGTCCAAGACGCTGCTGGCCGCGGCCGGGGCCCGCCACGCTGCGCTGAACAATTCGTTCCCCGGTGCCCCGACCTCGGCCGGCCCGGTGGACCTGGCCGCGCTCGTCGAGCAGAAGGACGAGCTGGTCGGACGGCTGCGCCAGGGTAAGTACGCGGCCGTCGCCGACGCGCACGGGTTCGAGGTCCGGCCCGGGCGTGCCCGGTTCACCGGCCCCGACACCCTCGAGGTCGACGGGGCACCGCTGCCCGCGCATGCGTACCTGATCGCGACCGGCGCGGAGCCCGCCCGCCCGGACCTGCCCGGCCTCGACGAGATCGACTGGTTGACCTCGACTACCGCCATGGAGCAGACCGAGGTGCCCGAGTCGTTAGTAGTGATCGGCGGCGGCTACGTCGGGATGGAACAGGCGCAGCTGTTCGCCCATCTCGGCGCCCGGGTCACCCTGATCGGGCGCCTCGCCCCGGCCGCCGAGCCGGAGGTCGCCGGCGCGCTGCGCGCCGTGTTCGCCGACGACGGGATCACCGTGATCGAGGACCGCGGCGTCGCGGTCGAGACCGTGAACGGCCAGGTCGACGTGGTCACCCGCAGCGGACGGCGGGCGAGCGGCGCCCGGTTGCTGGTGGCGACCGGGCGCACCCCGCGCACCGCCGCGCTGGACCTGGACGCGGCCGGGGTGAAGACCGACGACCACGGCTTCGTCGTGGTCGACGCCCAGCAGGCCACTTCCAACCCGCGGATCTACGCCGCCGGTGACGTGTCCGGGGCCCCGCAGTACGTCTACGTCGCCGCCGCGACCGGGCGGGTGGCCGCGCTCAACGCCACCGGCGCCGCCGGCGCCCGCCCGGCGACGGTCGACTACACCGGGATGCCCGGGGTGGTGTTCACCCGCCCGCAGCTCGGCACGGCCGGGCTCACCGAGGCCCAGGCGCTGGCCGCCGGGTATCGCTGCGAGTGCCGGGTGCTGGGCCTGTCCGATGTGCCCCGCGCGCTGGCCAACCGCGACACCCGCGGCGTGGTCAAGCTGGTCGCCGACGCCGACACCGGCAGGTTGCTCGGGGTGCACGCCGCGGCCGACGCGGCCGGGGAGATCATGCTCGCCGCCACCTACGCGATCAAGGCGGGCATGACCGTCGACGAGATCGCCGACACCTGGGCGCCGTATCTGACGATGGCCGAGAGCCTGCGCATCGCGGCCGGGTTGTTCCGCAACGAGATGCCCACCTCCTGCTGCGCCTGAACCCACAGCGCCTGAACCCGCAGCCCACCGCTTGCTCGATCTCCAAGAAGGGACGTTGCTGTCGTGAGCATCGACGCCGACCACCTCGCCACCAGGCTCGGCGAGACCATCAGCTCCACCCCCGGGGCAGGTGGCGACGCGATGGGCTGGCTGTGGCCGGCGCTGCTGCGCGAGCTCGCCCGCGGCCGCCCGGTCACCGTCGAGGACCTCACCCGCGTGACCGGCCGCAGCGCCACCGAGGTGCGTGACGGGCTGGGCGGGTTGTCGGACACCGAGTACGACGAGACCGGCGCGGTGCTCGGGCACGGGATCACGCTGCGCGAGACCCCGCACCGGTTCACCGTGGACGGCCAGGTGCTCTACACGTGGTGCGCGCTGGACACCCTGATCTTCCCCACCGTCCTGGACCGGCCCGCACACGTCGTCTCGCCCACCCCGGGCAACGGTGAGCCGGTAACCCTGTCGGTCGATCCCGCCGCCGGGGTCACCGCGCTCGACCCGGCGACCGCGGTGGTGTCGGTCCTGGTCCCCGACGGCGGGTCGAGTGTGCGGGCGTCGTTCTGCGACCAGGTGCACTTCTTCGCCACCCCCGCCGCCGCCCAGGACTGGCTCGTCGAGCACCCCGGCGGCACCGTGCTGAGCGTCGCCGACGCCTTCGACCTGGGTCGGCGCCTGGCCCACGACCTGGTCGCCGGCCGACCCGGCTGCTGCTGACCCGACGGAACAGGAGAACCGTGTCCGCCTACACCCCCGCCGCGGTCGGCGAGGACCTCGCCGTGGCCACGCTGGCTGGCTACCTGGGCACCAAGGCCATGGAACCGGTCAGTACGAAACTCTACGAACTCGAATCCGAGGTCGACCGAGCCCGGGAGGACACCGCCCGCCCGGGACCACCCGACCGGATCGCCGCCGAGAAGTTGACCCCGTGTCGAGCCCCTCCACCCGACGGGGCCCGTCTGCCAACCCCGCGGTGACCGCGACCGGCTCGACCGCGGCCCCGCAGGTGCGTAACCTGTGCTCCTTCCTGGAGCTGCGCGGCTCCACCCGCGACGAAGCGGGCGTGGCGCAGTGACCTACGTGATTGCGCAACCGTGCGTGGACGTGATGGACAGGTCGTGCATCGAGGAGTGCCCGGTGGACTGCATCTACGAGGGCGGGCGGATGCTCTACATCCAGCCGGACGAGTGTGTGGACTGTGGCGCCTGCGAACCGGTGTGCCCGGTGGAGGCCATCTACTACGAGGACGACCTACCGCAGCAATGGTCGGACTACACCCGGGTGAACGCGGAGTTCTTCACCGGTCTGGGCTCGCCGGGCGGTGCCGCCAAGACCGGCCCCCTTGCTGTCGATCATCCAGTGGTCGCGGCTTTGCCCCCGCAGCCGGCGTAGCCGGCGCACCCCCACCACCACGATCCGGGTCACGCTCTCCTGCGGGACCCCTGAACCCCCCGGGAAATGTGCAGCGTGTGCGTGTCACGAGTGGAGTGGCTCGAACGCCACCAGATCGTCATCTACCTCGCCGCCCTGGTCCTGGGAGCGGTCGCCGGGCTGGTCCTGCCGGGGGGCGCGTCGGCTCTGGAACTGGCGATCTACCCGGTGCTGGGGGCGTTGCTGTACGCGACGTTCCTGCAGGTGCCGTTCACGGCGCTGACCCGCGCCTTTCGCGACGTGCGGTTCCTCAGCGCCACGATGGTGCTCAACTTCGTCGTCGTGCCGGTGGTGGTGGCCGCCGCGGCGATCGCGCTGATCCCGCTACCGCAGGCGGTGCTCCTGGGTGTCCTGCTGGTGCTGCTGACCCCCTGCATCGACTACGTGATCGTGTTCTCCGGGCTGGCCGGCGGCGCCCACCAGCGGCTCCTGGCCGCGGCCCCGCTGCTGATGCTGGCCCAGATGGTGGCCCTGCCGTTGTTGCTGGCGCTGTTCATGGGGCCGGGCTTGGCCGACATCGTGGAGATCGGCCCGTTCCTGGAGGCCTTCCTGATCCTCATCGTGTTGCCCCTGGGGTTGGCGTGGGCCACCGAGACCTTCGCCGCCCGGCATCGCTCCGGCGAGCGGATCACCTCCGTGATGAACGCTGCGATGGTGCCGTTGATGGCCGTGACCCTGTTCGTCGTGGTCGCCGGCCAGTTCCCCAAGATCGAAGACCAGGTCGGCGCGGTCGTAAGCGTGGTACCGCTCTACGTGGCGTTCCTTGTGGTCATGGCCGGTCTCGGTCTGCTGCTTGCCCGGGTGTTCCGACTCGACGTCCCCTCCTCCCGGGCCCTGATCTTCAGCGGGGCCACCCGCAACTCCCTCGTCGTGCTCCCCCTGGCGCTCGCCTTGCCCGAGGCCTACGCCATCACCCCGGTCATCGTGGTCACCCAAACCCTGGTCGAGCTCATCGGCATGGTCATCTACGTGCGGGCCGTCCCGTGGCTGGTCCCTGCGCAGGCACGGTCGATTCGCTAATCGGCACGTCAACGGGGTGGGCGAGGGCGCGGAAGGGGATCGGGCACGCCGGCGCGCACGAGCAGGTGTCCAGGTCGGTGCATCCGGCGTCGAGGACGTCGAGCAGCGTGGCCCGGACCGCGGTCAGGTCGGCGATCTTCGCGTCGACGTCGGCGAGCTTGGCTTGCGCGGCCGCGCGCAGTCCCGGTCGCGGGCCGCGGTGCGACCCGAGGTCGAGCAGGGCGGCGATCTCGTCGAGGGTGAACCCGAGCTGCTGCACGGCCTTGATGGTCCGCAGCACCCGCAGCGCGTCCGGGCCGTACTCGCGGTGCCCGCCCAGTGAGCGATGCGGATCAGGGAGCAGGCCGCGGCGCTCGTAGTAGCGCAGGGTCTGCACGTTCACCCCGGCCGCGCCGGCCAGCTGTCCCGACCGCAGCGCCCCGGTCATGACCTCGAGCCCGCTGCGTGGGCCTGGCGGGTGATCCCGTCGAGCACGTCGACCCGGGTGTCGGGGACCCGCACGTCGAGCTGGAGTTCCTCGCCGGCGGGGGTGAGCTGGAAGTCGAAGAACGAGCAGCACGTCGACTCTCGGGCGATCAGCTCCCGCGCGGAGGCCTCCACGTCCGGGTCACCCGCCAGGACCAGCCGCAACCAGCCCGGTTCCCGCCGCTCCAGCCGACGCAGCGCGGTGGCGAACAGGGCGTCGAACTCCGCGACCCGCAACGGCTGCTCCTCGGTGGGCAGCGTGCACGCATCCGCCGGCACCCACGACCCCGACGGAGCCGGCGACGCCGCAGCGGCACCTGCGCTCTGAGCCAGGACCGGGTCCAGCAGGTCGCGCACCGCCTGCGCGGGTTGCGCACCCACCAGCGTGCCGATCGGCTCACCGCCCTCGACCAGCACGAGTGTCGGGGTCGAGGAGATCCCGTAGCGGCGCACCAGCTCCGGGTTCTCGTCGGCGTTGACCGTGACGACCGGTACCCGGTCGGCGTACTCAGCCGCGACCTGTTGCAGCGTCGGTGCGAACCGGCGGCAGTTCCCGCACCAGGTCGCGAAGAACTCCACCAGTACCGGCCCAGCGCCCGTGCGCACCTGCCGATCGAACGTCGCGTCACCGACCTCGGTCAAGACGCCCGCACCCGTTGTGTCGCGCACCGCACTCGCCTCCATCACGGCCCGCATCTCGGGCCCGACACCACGCTAAGCCTGTACCCAGGTACCGGATGCAAGTCCCGGAAGCTGGGCGCCGCGAGCTGGTCTGGGGGCCCACGCCAGCGGGCAGAGTTGCCTGCACCGCGCCGCAGTCGTTCGAGGAGCACCGGCCACGCAGCTCGACGGGTTCTGCGGATTACCGGCTGCCCAGACGTGTGGTCGCTGCGGCGCTGGATGATCTCGTGATAACTCGCGCGCTACCCGTTGTCCGGGTCCGTGACGTCGTTCGATGTCGCTCCCGCGGCGCGTGCCCCGTGCCATCCGATGGTGGCGGCGAGGAGTAGGAGTGCGCCGCCGAGGTAGTAGACGGCCTGGATGCCGATCGCGGCGGCGAGCAGCCCGCCGACGAGCAGGGAGATCAGCCGGCCGAGCTGCCAGAACACGTCGAAGCTGGCGAAGATGCGGCCGCGGGCGTCTGCGGGGGTGTGGGTCTGGAGCAGCGAGTTGAAGGTGACCGCGCCGCTGGAGGTGCCCATCCCGTACACGGCGAGGGATACCAGCGTGAGTGGCAGGGCGGTGAACGTGGCGAGTACGAGGTCGACCAGGCCACGCAGGACGTAGGGCCCGAACACGAACACGGGTCGCCGTGGGTCGCTGACCAGGCGGGTGAGCAGGAACGGTCCGAGCACGGCGCCGACGCCGATCGCGCCGAGGAGCAGTCCGTAGCCGCTGGGCGCCAGGGTGAGGTGGTCGCGGGCCAGTACCACGAGCAGTGCGCTGGTGGCGCCGGCGGAGAGGGCGGCGAGCAGCCCTCACTCGCGGAGCGGCGGTCGCCGTTCTGCTGGGATGGCTCGGAGCATGGCTCGGTGTGCCACTGCTGCACCCGACTGTCCACACAAGACGGAGGGGGTAGCAGCAGAGACTGTGACCTCAGGCCCGGTAAGTGACGGTGCGCATCATGCCGTCCTCCATGTGGTAGTGGTTGTGGCAGTGGAACATCCAGGCGCCCGGATTGTCCGCGCGCCAGTCGAATGTCAGCTCACCGCCGCGCGCCGGAACCGCGGCGGTGTCCTTGAGTGGCCCGTTCCCACCGGGGGTGGACACCCGGAAATGGTGTCCATGCAGGTGCATGGGGTGCCATTTCATGCTCTCGTTGCGCAGGGTGAAGCGCACCCACTCGCCGGAGTCGACGAAGAACGGTTCGGTGGGGTCGAGGCCGTCGGCGAGGATGTCGGTTCCGGACAGGGTTAGCGCGAACGTCCGGTCCGGGGAGCCGGCGGCCGGGGTCTCCTGCTTGCCCGTGTTGACGAGGTCGTCGTAGGTCAGGAGTCGCCCGTCGAGCTCGGTGGGGTGCAGGTCGGGTGGTGGTGCGGTGGATCCGGCGGCGTCCAGGTAGCGCAGGATCGCTCGGCCGTATCCCGTTCGTCCCTCCGGCATGACGCCCACCTGCCACGCCCCCGGGGCGTCGGCGTCGACGAGGACGTCGTAGCGCTCGCCCATGCCGATACGGATGGCGTCGACGGTGACGTGCTGCACCGGCATGCCGTCGGCATGGGTCACGGTCAGCCGATGGCCGCCGATGGCGAAGCGGAAGCCGGTGTCGGCCGCAGCGTTGATCACTCGTAGTCGGATCCGCTCGCCGAGGCGGACGTCCAGCGTGTACGGGTCGGCCGGGGGCCGGGCGTTGACCAGGGTCAGCGGGTAGAAGCGGCCGCCGAAGGAGACCCACTCGCGGGGATCGGCCGGGAGAGCGGGGTCGTCCGTCGCGTCGTGGCCGCCGTGGCCGGCGGAGTACTCGGGTCGGTCGTCGAGCCCGTCGCGCCAGTCGTCCAGCAGCAGGGTGTACTCCCGGTCGTAGGAGAGCTCCTCGTGGCGCGGCTCCACGATCAGGGCACCGTAGAGGCCCCGATCGAGCTGGTGCCCGACATGGGCGTGGTACCAGTGCGTGCCGGCCTCGGGCACCACGAACTCGTAGTCGAAACCAGCGCCCGGCTCGACCGGCGCCTGTGTGAGGAACGGGGCCCCGTCCATCGCGTTGACCAGCGATATGCCGTGCCAGTGCACCGTGGTCGGATCGGGCAGCCCGTTGCGCAGCGGGACACGGAGGGTCTCTCCCTCCCGGAGGCGGATCTCCGGTCCGGGAACGGTGCCGTTGTAGCCCCAGGTCTCGACGGGGGTGCCTTCGAGGTCGAGCCGGACCTGCCTGGCATCCAACCCGAGCGTCGTGACCGGCCCGAGCTGGGACGTCCCAGCGAGGGTGATGCCGGAGCAGGCGCCCAGCGCGAGAACTCCCGCTCCGGCGCCGGCCATCATCAAGACCTCGCGGCGCGTCCAGGTGTCTCGCCGGGGTACGTCCCGGCCCCTCCCGAGGTGGGTCCCTGGCGTCATCCCGGTCCGATCTCGGTACCGCCGACCACCGGGTGGGACGGCTCGAATCGCGTGTCCTCGACAGTGATCGTCGGTGCGATCGATGGAGCCGGCCCGGTGGACCCCCCGATGTCGGCTGTGCCGACCGCGGATTCGTCAGGGAACCGGATCCAGCCGACTCTGTCGTCGGTGTCCGAGCTGGAGGTGGCGGTGTAGAGGCCGGTCGGTTCCTCTCCCAGCAGGGCCACGAACGACCACTCGGCGCCGTCGCCGCGGGTGACCCCACCGTGGACGACCCGGCCGTGGATCCCCCCGACCAGCGTCGACCCGTCGAGTGCGCGGAGATCGAGCAGTCCGCCGGTGGCCGCGCCGTCGAACCAGGCACCGATCTGGAGGCCGTCGCTGATGAACCCGGTGGCCCGATCGTCGTGAACGGCGATGGCCACAGCGATGACGCCGTCGGCCGATCGGCCCACGAACACCGTGTCCGGCCTCGCTTCTGAACCCGTGGCGGTGCCGGAGGCCAGCGGTACGTCGGTCGGCGCGGCGCTGCCGCATCCGGCTGCCGCGACCAGCGGGAGCGACAGCACGGCGACCGCACGCAGGGTGATGACGCCGTTCCGGGTTCCGCATCCGAGTCGGCGCATCGATCCTCCCGTGGAGCAGCTGATGAGGATGAATTCGCTGACGGGCCGACTTTCGTCACCGCCGTCCGCATGGTGGAGGAGATCCGGCGCAGGTCATGGATACAGTTGGGACCCCGCGAGCCCGAACGGGCTGGCGTCTCGGCGATCTCTGCACGGGGTCTCGTGGAGGGATGGCGACGGTGGCGGCAGCGACGCGTGCTCGCGGTCGGGTCGGGCTCGTGCTGCGAACCATCGGCGCGCCGCTGATCGCGGCGACGCTGGTGCTGCTCACCGGCAGCCCGGCGCTGGCCCACTCCGACCTCGTGCGCAGTGATCCCGTCGACGGTGGGGCGGTGGACGGGGTCGCTCGTCCGGTCACGCTGGAGTTCGGCGACGAGCTCGATGCTGGTTCCGTCACCATCAGGTTGATCGGCTCGGCTGGATTTCAGGCTCAACTCGCCCCACCGACGACGACGCGGACCGTGGTCGTGCAGCCGTTGCCGACCCTGATCAACGACGAGTACGTCCTCCGGTACGGAGCCGTCGCCACCGACGGCCATCCCGTTCGCGGCAGCATCAGCTTCACGGTGACGGGCTCCGTCGTCCGCCAGACCAGCGGCCCTGTCCATGGACAGCACGCGACACCGCCCACCGCCACCGCTGGCTCCGGTCACCATGAGGAGGCGGCCCAGCATCCACCTCTCCACCTATGGGCGTGGCTGGTGGGTGGTGCTGTGGTGATCGGGTGCTCGGTGGTGGCGGTGCGATGGCTCAGCGGGCGGCGACGAGCTTCGACGTACTAGCCCTGGTCGATCGGCAGGGCGATGTCGGTGACGCCGTCGAGCGCCCCGAGGTGCTCGACCGCTCCGGTGAGCAGGTCCACCTCGAACAGACGGCGCGTGCCGCTGACCTCGAGCGTCGCGAAGGCCCGGTTGCCGCCGCCGGCCGTATAGATGTCGGCCCCGGCGTCCGGGCCGGCGTCGACCCCCAGACCGCCGGTCGGGGCGAGCGTCCCGGCATTGGCGGGGGACTGGATCGCGACCCGGTCGGCGGCCGTGTCGACGGCGAACAGCGTCGTGGCGGTACCGGCTGCATCGTCGTTGTTGGTGTACCCGACCGCGGTCACCCCCGCGGCGGGTGTGGTGCCGGTGGCGGGGGCGACCGCCGGGTTGGTCAGGGCGGTGTCGGCCACCGTCGGGGCACCGGGCATGGCGAAGGGTTGGCGCAGGTTCTGGCCGGTGTCGCTGACGACCCGCAGTGCGTTGGCGGCGGGATTGAAGTCCACGCCGAAGAGCTCGCCGTCGAGGTCGATGCTCAGCTGGGCGACCTTCGTGGCCTTGCCGTGCCCGTCGATCGTGTAGATGCCGCCTGCGTCGCCGACGCCGTAGAGGGCCCCGTCCTGTACTCGGTAGTCGATCCCGACGAGCGAGACGTCGCCATCGAGGCCGGTGACGTCGGTGGCGCCGTGCTGGTCGGTGTCGTCGGTCTCGAAGTCGACCAGCGTGATGCCGTCGACGAGGCCGACGACGTCGAGGGCGTGCCGCTCGGTGGCCGAAGCGGCGGACAGCGGCACGGCGAGCAGTGCGCCGGTGGCGACGGTGACGAGGCCGGCTCTCAGGGACGTGCGCATCAATGGGCCCTTCGGTGTGCAAAGTGGGCGCGGTGGTACGCCGACCCTTCCTACGCACGACCGGCCCGTGGCGTTCATCCGACCGAGCGGGTTCTACGGTGTGTAGATGCCACATCAGCAGGTCATGCCCTCCGGACCGGCCCGGGTGGGGCGGTCTCGGTCGGCCGTCGGCTCCCTCGTCGTGGCCGGGACCTCGCTCGGTCTGCTCGTTGCGCTGTGGCTGACGGCCTCCGCCGGGTCGGCGATCGCCGACGTCCTCGGATTGCCGGATCCCGGGCTCGTCGTGCGATACGGGCTGCCTGCCGTACGGGTGGTGGCCGACATCGGTGCGGCGGCGACGGTCGGGTTCCTGCTGCTCGCAGCGGTACTGGCGGCCCCACAGGCCAGCGGGTACCTCGACATCGCGGGGTACCGATCCGTCCGTGTGGCTGCCGGATGCGCGTGGCTGTGGGCGGGGGCAGCGTTGGTGATGGTCCCGCTGACCGTGGCCGAGGTGCTGGGACGCCCGGTCGGTGACGTGCTGGCACTCGGTCCGTTGGCCGCAGCCCTGCCGTTGCTTCCGACGTCGGCGGCATGGTTGCTCACCGCGGTACTGGCCACTCTGATCGCGGCCGGCTGCCGGGCGACCCTGACGTGGGGGTGGGCCGGTGTGCTCCTGGGGGCCGCGGTCGTCGGGCTGCTGCCGGTGGCGGCCACCGGACATTCCGCGGTCGGGGGGTCGCACGACCTCGCCACCGACAGCCTGATGATCCACATCGTGGCCGCGGCGGTATGGGTCGGCGGGCTCATCGCGGTGCTGTCGCTCGCCGCGCGTCCCTCGCCCGACCAGCTGGGCACGGTGCTGCCGCGCTTCTCGATGATCGCCGCATGGTGCTGGGGGCTGATGGCGTTGTCGGGGCTGGCCAACCTGGCGGTCCGCATCCCGTTGACGCTGCCGAACCTGCTGTCCGGCTACGGGGTCATCGCGGTGGCCAAGACGGCGTCGCTGATGCTGCTCGGGGTTCTCGGTTACCTGCACCGGCGGAGCGCTCTGGCCCCGGCCGTCCGGGGTGACCGCCGCGCGCTCCTGCGGCTCGGGGCGGGCGAGGTGCTGCTGATGCTGGCCACGATCGGCCTGGCCGTCGGTCTGGGGCGGACGCCGCCCCCGGCCCCGGGCGAGACCGGTGAACCCTCGCGCACCGGTGAGGAGCTGGGGTACGAGCTGGCCGGGCCACCCTCCGGGGTCGGCGGTCTTGTCGTCGACGGGCGACCGGACCTCATTTTCGTCGTCGTCGTCGTGGTGATGCTGGTGGCCTATTTGGCCGGTGTGCGGCGGCTGGGCGCGGAGGGGCGGGCGTGGCCGATTCGCCGGTCGTCGGCGTGGCTGGCCGGGTGTGCTGTGGTGCTCCTCGCCACCTCGTCCGGTCTCGGCCGCTACGGCGCGGCCATGCTGAGCGTCGGTGTCGCGGCGCAGCTGCTGCTGACGCTGGTGGCGCCCCTGCTCCTGGTGCTCGGGGCGCCGCTGGCGCTCGCCCGGCAGGCGGTGCCGGAGGTGAACCGGGTGCTCGCGCACCCGACGGTCGCCGTGCTGGGCCGTCCGGTCCCCGCGGTGCTCGTCTTCGCGGCGACCATGGCGATGCTCTACGGGTTCGGGCTGATCGACTCCCTGCTCTCGTCACAGCCGGGCCGCCTGGCCCTGGACGCGTTGCTCCTGTCGGTCGGTGTCGTCCTGGTTGGGGCGTTGACGACCGGGGCCGTCGCCCGCGGCCGGGCGGTGGCCCTCCTGAGCCTCGTCCAAGCCGGGGTAGGCATCGGCCTGTTGCTGCGCACCGAGCCGATCGCCGCGACGTTCTACCGAGGGCTGGGCCTGCCGTGGGTACCCGACCTGCTGGCCCAGCAACGCGTCGCCGGCGCCGTGTGGTTGGTGGGACAGGTGGCGCTCGTCCCGATCCTCGCGGTAGGGGTGGCACGGGCGCGAGCACGGTGATTCCCGGGTGCGCGACCGAGAGAAGTCAGGTGCCCGGGGCGCAGTCGGCATCCGGCAGGGGAGCCGTGTACGGGTTGTCGCTCAGCGCCCGGATGAACAGTTCGAAACGCGGGTCGTCGGGGGTGTCGAGGGCGAGCCGGTGTCCCCACGCCTGCAAGGAGATCGGGCTGTCGAGACCGGGATAGGGCGACATGAGCATGAAGTCGGCGTCGGTGACCCGCGTGACGGTGAGGGCCTGCACGGTGTTCGGAGCGGTGCGGGCAGGGTCGTAGGTGATCCAGACCGCACCCCGTTCCATGGCGTGCACGGCATCGATTTCGGGGATCGGATCGGGGTAGGCGACCCCGTCGCACGCCGCGTACCCCGGGCCGTGCGGGCCGCCGACGGGGGGAACGGTCGTGCGGTCGGCGGGGGAGCCGGTCGCAGCAGCTGCGTGGTCGTGGTCGGCGACCGGTGTGACGACGATGCCGGGGATCCGCGTCGAGGGATCGGGCTGCTCTGCCGAGGGGACGAAGGAGGCAAGCTCCCGCTCGGCATCGGACGGGATCAGGACGCTCACCGCGACCACCCCGAACGACGCGGCGGCCAACAGCAGGACCAGCGGCCCGCCGATCCGCGACCACCGGCCGACCGGCCGGTCTTCCGGCTGCTCGCTCATCGGGCGGCCCGCCTGCGCATCAGTACCGGGAGCAGTAGCGCGAGTGCGGCGAGCACCAGCATGGGGCCGTCGCCGGTGCGGGCGTAGGGCGTGAGGCCGGTGCGCAGCGGCACCGTCTCACGCAGCAGCGCCGGGCCGTCGAGGCCACTCTGGGCAAGCACCCGCCCGTCGGGAGCGACCACCACGGAGTAGCCGGTGGGCGCCGACTGCAGCACCGTGCGGCCGTACTCCAGGGCCCGCAGCCGAGCGCCGGCCACCTCGATCGCCGGCACGTCCTCGGTGACGTAGGACGCGGCGTTGGTAGGCACGAGGACGATCCTCCCGCCTGCCGTGACGGCCTCGCGCACGCGGTCGGCGAAGAGCACCTCGTAGGAGATGACGACGCCAAGTGGCCCGGCCGGGGACTCCAGCACGGCGGTGCCCTCACCGGCGATGGCGTCGCGCGGCACGAGCGCGGTGAGGTCGGTGACGCGGCTGAGCAGTTCGCGCCCGGGGATGTACTCGCCGAACGGGACGCGGTGTTCCTTCTCGTAGCGGCCGAGGATCGTGCCGTCGGGGCCCCACAGCACGGCGGCGTTGCGGAAGCCGGAGCCCTGGTTCTCCACGACCCCGACGACGATGGGCGCGTCGAGGCGGCGGGCGAGCTCCGCGGTGCGTACGTCGCCCGCCGAGCCGGCGATCGACCCGGCGACGCTGATCACGGTCTCCGGCAGAAGCACGAGGTCAGGGGAGCCCTCGATCTGCTCCGCCACGGCGAACTGCCGGTCGGTGGTGTCCTGCGGGTCGGTGAACACCGCGCGGAGACCGCGCGGCCCGCCGCCCTGCACGACCGCGACGTCCAGGCTGCCGGCGTCGTCGGTGGCGACGGCCGCGCCCACGGCGACGGGGACACCCGCCACGGCCACCGCCGCACCCACCGCGATCAGCCGCGCCCGGCCGCTCGAGAGGACCAGGGCGGCCAGGCCGACGCCCGCGGTGGCGGCCACGGCAGTGACCAGCAGCGAGCCGCCCAGCGGCGCGGCGAGCACGAACGGGCCGTCGAGCTGCCCGTGCACGAGTGCGGGGAGCGGGAAGCCGCCGAACGGGAACCGGGTCTGGGCGGCGTCGAGCAGCACCAGCCCGGCCGGCAGCGCCCACCAGCCTCCCGCCCAACGACCGCTGCGGGCGGTGGGCACGAGACCGACCGCTGCGGCGAGCATGACGGCCTCCAACGCGGCGATCGCGACGTACCCGGCTGCGGCGAAGCCGGTGAGCCAGCCCAGCGTGGTGCCGTACAACACGGCGCCGGCCAGACCGCCGAGCCAGAGCCGGGCGCGGAGCCCGCGCCCGTGCAGGGCGATGGTCAGCGCGGCCACTCCGAGCGGGAGCAGCGGCCACCATCCTCGGGGCTGCGCCCCGAGCGCCCAGGTCGCGCCCGCGCCGGCGGCCAGCAGGATCGCGAGATGCAGGCGCGTCGCCGGACCGGTAGTGCCCGGCCTGTCGACGCGAGCAGGGGCGGCTCCCGGTGCCGACGGCAGGTCCGTATTGATGATGTGTCCCTCTCGGTCCGGCCCGGCCGGTTGGTCGGCACTTCTACTATCGCGTGTAGAAGTTCGGGTCGACCACCTGGGGTGCGCGTCGCTGGGGTCAGGCCCCGGTGACGGTCTGCCAGATCAGGAAGCCGTTGAGGCCGATGATGACGACCGCGGCCAGGCCGGCGACTGCCGTGGTGAGGCGGTGGTTGACCAGCTCGGCCATGATGTCGCGGCGACGCGTGAGCAGGACCAGCGGGACGAGCGCGAACGGGATGCCGAAGGACAGCACCACCTGCGAGAGCACCAGTGCCCGCGTGGGGTCGATGCCGATGCCGAGCACGACGAGCGCGGGGGCCAGGGTCAGTGCGCGCCGCAGCAGCAGCGGGATCTGCCGTCGGATGAAACCCTGCATGACGACCTGCCCGGCGTAGGTGCCCACGCCGGATGATGCGAAGCCGGACGCGAGCAGCGCGATCGCGAACGCGAACGCGGCCGGCTGGTCGAGGACCCGGGCGAGTCCGTTGTACGCGCCGTCGAGGGTGTCGGTGTCGGGCACGTCGGTACCGAAGAACAACGTGGCGGCGATCACCAGCATTGCGGCGTTGATCAGTCCGGCCAGTCCCATCCCGACCGCGACGTCGGTCTGTTGGCGACGCAGGAGGAAGCGGCGATCGGCCGCTGTGTCGGCTCGGACCCGGGTCTGGGTGAGGGCGGAGTGCAGGTAGACCACGTGCGGCATCACGGTAGCCCCGATGATGCCGGTGGCCAGCAGCACACTGTCGGTGCCGTCGAACCGCGGGACGAGCCCGGCCACCGCGTCGGCCGGGACGATGTCGATGCGCACCACAGTGCTGAGGAATCCGAGCAGGATGACGGCGAACAAGCCCGCGACGGCCCGCTCGAACGGCCGGAAGCCGCGGGACTGCAGGGCCAGCAGGGCGAAGGCGACGATCCCGGTGATCACCCCGCCCGTGAACAACGGGATGCCGAACAGCAGGTTGAGGGCGATCGCGCCGCCGATGACCTCGGCGAGGTCGGTGGCGATCGCGACGATCTCGGCCTGCACCCACATCCCGCGGGAGACCGGGCGGGTAAAACGGTCGCGGCACATCTCGGGGAGGTTCCGGCCCGTGGCCAGCCCGAGTTTCGCCGACAGCGACTGGATCAGCATCGCCAGCAGGTTCGCCGCGACGATCACCCAGAGCAGCAGGTATCCGAACTGGGCGCCCGCGGAGAAGTTGGTGGCGAAGTTCCCCGGGTCCACATAGGCAATGGCCGCGACGATGGCGGGCCCGAAGAACATCAGCCGCCCTCGCAGCGGCCCGCGGGCGCGGATCTCGGCAATCGTCGGTGCGTCTGTGTCGGGACTGTGAGCGCCGGTCGCCGCGTCGGTAGTTGCCATTACCGCGGATGGTAGACGGCTCTAACGTCTGCCTGCGGGGTCGCCTGACCTTCCGGCGGGTGACGACGTTCTCGACAGGCTCGGCCGCGATGCGCTGCACGACCGGGAGCAACTCGGAGACCTACGTGCGGCAGTGGTCGGGTGGGTCGATGCCGCCGCGGGTGCTGCGTGCGATGTCCGTATCGTGTGGGTCGTGGCTCTTGAGGCGGTCGGCGGTGCAGAGCGGTCTGCTGAACCGGCGCGGGCCGGCCGACGTCGACAACGGTGGCTACTGGTAGCCGTTGTGCTGCTTGTGGTCGTGATCGTCGATCAGGCCACGAAGGAAGCCGCGTTGCGCCTGTTCGTCGAACCGTGGCCCATCCTGCCCGGTGTCGGGCTGGCACTGTCGTTCAACACCGGCGCGGCGTTCAGCATGGGGACCTCGCTCACCCCGTTCATCACCGCCTTCGCCGGTGTCGTCGTCGTCGCGATCGCCTGGTTCGCCGGTCGGGCCGCCACGGCCGGATGGGCACTGGTGCTGGGCCTGGTCGGCGGAGGAGCAGCCGGCAACCTGATCGATCGGCTGGCCCGCCCGCCGGGACCGGGCCGGGGCGCGGTCGTCGACTTCGTGGACGTCGCCTGGTTCGCCGCGTTCAACCTGGCCGACGCGGCGCTGACCATCGGTGTGGCCGTGGCGTTCGTGCTGTCCTGGCGGGGACAGCCAGTTCTGATCAGGTCGGGCGGCGCTGCGCGGTGACCCGAGGTCGACCGGGAGTCGGCACCTGGGCGAGACGGTTCCGGTCGTCGGGCTGTGCCGGGTGAGCCCGGGGCGAGCGGTCGGGCAGAACAGCGCCGTCCTGGTGGCGTCGGCCGCTGTGGCCGTCCCCGTCGCCGTCGCGTCCGCCATCGTCGCTGAAGAGGCGGCCGTGCATGTCGCCATCCTCGGTGTGATCACCATCGTGATGGGGGCCCTACGAGTCCTGCTCGTCGGCCGGAACCGTGGTCTGCTGCAGTTCCTCACCGGCTGTGTCGTCGCCCAGCCCGTGCTGCACGCGGCCGTGAAGGTTGTCCCCCACGCACAGCTCGACCACGGTGTCGGTCCCGCGGTCGGGCAGGCCGACGTGTTCGTCGGTGGCACGCAGTTGGCGGTCGCCCTGGCGCTCGTGGCCGCGGTCACCTTCACCGAGCAGCTCATCGCCACCGTCTCCGGCGTCGTTCGGGTCTGCTGGTTGCGGACGCGTCCGGTGGTGCTGCACGCGGCCCGCGAGGGTTCGAGCAGGCTCCGCACGCCGGTGCGGGCCCATCCGTCCAGCCGCTACCGGCCGATCGCGATGCCTACGCGCGGTCCACCGCGTTCCCCTGTTGCTGCTCGCTGAGCTTTCGCCGACGCCACGTCGGCCGATTCATTTCACGTTTCTCGCACCATTTTGCGGCGCCTAATCAACGAGGTATCCTCACGTGAACGTATTGCATTCTTTGATCGAGAACATTCTTGATGTGAAACGGTTGGGATTTCGCTTCCTGCTGCGTCACCTCCGACGCCTCGCGACCGACGACGGTGGGGTGGTCACGGTGACGGTGCGCGACGTAGGGCGGCTGACGATCCGTAACGGGTCGCACGATGTGAACATCGTGCGGGAGATCTTCCGCGAGGATCAGTACCGCATCACGTCACCGGTGCACGATCGACAGGTCGACGCCGCCTACGAGGCCATCCTCGAGTCGGGGAAGCAGCCGCTGATCATCGATGCCGGAGCCAACAACGGGGCCAGTGCCGTGTGGTTCGCCCGCAGGTATCCGCGCGCCGTGGTCGTCGCCGTCGAGCCCGATCCGGGCAACGCCGCCGTGTGCCGGGCCAACACGGCGGGCTTCGACATCCGGGTACGTCAGGCCGCGGTCGGCTCGACGGGGGGCTTCGTGTCCCTGGTGACCGACGGGCGCGAGAGTGACGCGATCGGGACGCGGCGGGAGGTGGCCGGCAACGTGCCGATCCTCACCGTTCCCGAGATCGTGGCCGATCAAGGCGACGAATGTGAGCTGTTCCTGGTGAAGATTGACATAGAAGGGTCCGAAGCCGATCTCTTCTCCGCCGACACCGAGTGGGTCGGCCAGGCGAGCGCGATGTTCGTCGAACCGCACGACTACCTGTACCCCGGCCAAGGCGTCACCAGCTCTCTCCGGAAGGTCACCGCCACGCTCGATCTGGACCTGCTGGTCGAACGCGAGAACCTGGTGTTCGTCAGAAGGTGACCCGACAGGGCACCGGTGGCGCCCATCCGCGCCACCGGTGCCCCGCGACGCTGTCAGGCGGCGACACGAGGTCCATGGCTGCGGTGCCGGCCGGGTTGAGGCGTAGGGCGTTGTCGCGTGTCGGCAGCGATCAAGGCCACGGGTCGACGCGGGCGCGGCGGAGTCGCGGGGCTCCTCGACCGTCCTCATGGCTCACGTGCCGTTCGTCGCGCCCTCGTCCCCGCCGGATGACGCCCTGAGACCCACCCGGGTCGTCCGGCGCAGCATGCTGGTCTGGATGGCGGTGTGCGGGCCCACTGGGCGCGCCCGAGTCGCCGGAGGGCGGCGTGAGCTCTCAGGAAGGCAACCCGTCGCACCGGCCGGTTCCTACTGTGCGGGCATGGACGATGCCGAGCTGCCGCCCCTCGCGCGGGTCGCGGTGTTCCTGACTGCGTTGGCGTGGGCGGCGGCCGCCGCGTTGACGGTCGGGCGGATGTCCGACCTGCCTGTACCCGTCCCCGACCTCCCGCGCCCGGCCGTGCTCGGCGGCTCCGGCCAGGGAGTGCCCGCGGGAACCGGCAGCGCGGAGGACGATGGTGGCGGCCCGAGGTGGGTGGCCCCCGTGCACGACGGCGCGCACGGCCGATGAGCGTCGGTGCGCTGCCGCGGCCTGACCTGCCGCACGGTGCCGCTGCGGCGGCGGACTATGCGAAAGTGCCCCCGACCGCCCGGGTCGCGAGCGCCCCGCTGCCGCCGGCCGGATCGGCCGCGGATGATCGTGTCGCTGTCGCCCGATCCGGGCGGCCGGATCGCGGATCGCTGCGCAGCAGGGTCCGCGGCTGCGCGGTGCTCACCGTGCCGGTGGTGGTGCTGACGTGGGTGCCGCCTCTGCAGTTCCCCGTCTGGCAATGGGTCGGCCTGCTGCTCACTGTGCCGATCGTCACGTGGGGTGCCCTGCCGCTGTACCTGTCGGCTCTCGCCGAGGTGCGTCGCGGGAGCGCGGCACTGGGCGTGCTCGTCGCGCTCA
Source organism: Pseudonocardia broussonetiae (assembly GCF_013155125.1). NCBI lineage: Bacteria > Bacillati > Actinomycetota > Actinomycetes > Pseudonocardiales > Pseudonocardiaceae > Pseudonocardia > Pseudonocardia broussonetiae. The sequence continues at coordinate 4,121,489 of NZ_CP053564.1, forward strand.
CCGTGTCGGCGGCGTTCGGCATGTCGGTGCACAGCCTGCTCGCGGGCCCTGCTGGTACGTCGGGCTTCCGGCAGGCGATACCGCTCACCGTGGTCTGGGGGGACGGCTCCGGGCAGCTCTACCTGGAGGTGGCCGCGGTCGTCACGACCGCCGCGCTCGGCGCGCGGCAGCTCGCCGGTGGGCCGGGGCCAGCCGCCCCCAGGACATGGTTCGTCCCCACCGTCCTGTTCGCCGCGGTGGGCGGCGCCTTCTTCTGGTTCGGCGCCGGTGCAGGTCGCACCGCCGCCCTGGAGATCGCCCTGGCGGTGTTGGTGGCGTCCTGCCCGGTTGCGCTGGCCCTCGACCGGCCCGCGGCGGAGCTCGCGGCATCGGATGCGCTCCGCAGGTTCGGGATCACGCTCCGCGGAGTGCCTGCGTTGACGGTCGCATCCCGGGTCGGCGCCGCGCTGATCGCCGGATCGGCCACGCTCGGCCCGGACGGCGCGCGGGCCGGGGCGGGGACGCGTCCCCTCGGCCCCACGGCCGTCGCCCGGTTGCGCGGTCTGGACCTCGACCCGGTCCTATTCACCGGTGGCGCCGACGACGTCGCGCGGGCGCACGCCGATCTCGCCGGAGTCGAGACAGTCGTCGCGGGCCTACGACCTGCGGAGACGGCCGCCGCCGTCCGCCGGCTGCAGGAGGCCGGAGCCGTGGTCGCGGTCATCAGCGGTGACCCCGACGAGGCTCCCGCGCTGGCGGCGGCCGACCTCGGCATCACCCTGTCGTCGGCCGTGGACGTCGCGGACGTCGTCATCGCGGACACCGACCCGATCGCGGTCGTCGAACTCCTGCGGCTGGGCCGGTGCCTCCCGGCCACCGCTCGCGCCGCGCGCAGGTCGGCGGCGGCGACCGTGACCCTCGCGGTGCCGCTCGCCGCAGCCGGGTTGCTGCACCCGGCCGTCGCGGTGGGAGCGGTCCTGATCGGCGCGGCCGGTGTCGCCGCGATCAGCCACCGCCTCCGGGGCCCATCTCCCGAATGGACCCACCCTCACCGAGCGGATCACGGAGAATCGCCATGAACCGACAACAAGTCCGACCGATCTCGCGCACCGCTCGGCTGGTGCTGGTCGTCGCGTTGGCCGCTGCGGCGTCCGGCTGCGCGGCGGAGGCGACCGCCCCGTCGTCAGCCACCCCGGCGCAGGCTGCCCCGGGCGCCTCCTCCGGCGAGCAGATGGACGGTCACACCGCTGCGGGCGAAACCGTGCTGTACGCCGTGCAGAGCGGCCCGCTCGGTGTCGTCGTGACCGACGGGGACGGACGTCTCCTCTACCGGTCGGAGGCCGACAGCACGGCGCCACCCACCTCGCGCTGCGCCGACGCCTGCAGCGCGTCCTGGCAGCCGTTCACCGTCGCGTCCGGCCAGCAGCCGGTGCTGCTCGGCGTCGATCCGGCCGTGGTGGGCACCCTCATCCGGTCCGACGGCACGACGCAGGTGACGCTGGCGGGATCGCCCCTGTACCGGGATCCGGCCGACCAGGGTGGCCTGACCGACAGCGGCCGGCACGGTGAGAACGACCAGTGGTTCGTCGTCACCCCGACCGGCGACCGGGCCACGGCCCCGTCCTGACCTGCACCCGAGGAGACGCATGCAACACATGGCCGTGCCCGCGGTGTCCATGCCGATCACCGGCCGTGGCGCGCGGCAGTGGACCGTCGTGGTGCTCCTCGTGGTCGGGTCGGTCGCGGGCATGCTCGTGGCGGCCGCGCTCGGTGTGTCGGCGGGAGCGGCCGCGACAGCGGGTCTGCCCGACGCCGGGCCGCTCGTGACGGTCGCGCTGCCGATGGTCCGGGTGTTGTCCGAGGTGGCTGCGACGGTCACGGTCGGGATGTTGCTGTTGGCCGCCGCTCTGGCGCCGCCGCAGCGCAGCGGCTACCTCGACGTGGCCGGCTTCCGGGCGGTGCGAACGGCCGCGGTGTCCGCGGCGGTGTGGGCGGCGGCGGCGCTGCTGATGGTGCCGCTCACCGTGGCCGAGGCGTCGGGTCGCCCGCTGGTCGAGGCGTTGGGCTCGCTCGCCGCGGCGTTGCCGGTCCTGCCCACGTCCTCGGCCTGGCTCGTGACCGGCGCCGTCGCGGCTGCCGTCGCCGTCAGGAGTGCGGGCACGCTCACCTGGGGATGGTCGGTCGTCCTGTTCGCCGCCGCCGTCGGCGGGCTGCTGCCCGTGGCCGCGTCGGGGCACTCCGCCGTCGGCGGGTCCCACGACATCGCCACCGACAGCCTGCTGCTGCACGTCGTGGCGGCCGCGCTCTGGGTCGGTGGTCTGTTCGCGACCCTGCTGGTCGCGACCTCGGCGCCGCGGGCGCTGCGCACCGCGCTACCTCGTTTCTCCACGCTGGCCGGGTGGTGCTGGGCGGTGCTCGCCCTCTCCGGACTAGTCAACCTGGCCGTGCGCCTCGGCGTCGACCCACGAGCCCTGCTCACCCCCTACGGCGCGGTCGTCGTGGGCAAGACCATGGCCCTCGCCGCGCTGGGGTTCATCGGGCTCGTCCACCGGCGACGCACCGTCCCGGCCGCGGCCCGGGGCCGCACGGTCGACCTGCTGCGCTGGGGTGGGCTGGAACTCCTGATCATGGTGGTCACGATCGGGCTCGCGGTCGGGCTCGGGCGCACCCCACCACCGGCCGGGCCGGCGAGCGGGACGAGCCGGACCGAGGAGGCACTCGGGTACGAGCTCGCCCCACCGGACGGGCTGCTGCAGCTCGTCGCCGCGGTCCGGTTCGACGTGGTGTTCACGCTCGTCGTGGCCGTTCTCCTGATCACCTATCTCGCCGGGGTGCGCATGCTCCGGGTTGCGGGCGCGGTGTGGCCGCTGCGCCGAACCGTCGCCTGGTGTGCCGGCGCGCTGGTCGTGCTCGTCGCCACCTCGTCGGGCATCGGCCGCTACGGGGCGGCCATGCCGAGCGTGGCCGCTGTCGGCCAGGTGCTCCTGCTGGCCGTCGCACCGGCGCTGCTCGCCGCTGGCGCGCCGCTGCGGCTCGCGTGCCTCGCGCTGCCCGCGGTCGGTGCGACGGGTGGGCCGAGTCCGCGGGGCAGTCTGCTGTGGCTCCTGCGACGTCCCCTGGCCCGACGGTTGCGCCGGCCGGGCGCCGCGCCGCTGATCCTCGCGGCGGTTCAGCTCACCTTGTACGGCGCCGGGGGGCTGGACCTCCTGCTGGCCTCGTCGGCCGGACGCCAGGCGCTGGACGCGTTGCTGTTCCTGACGGGCTGTGTCGTCGCGGCCGGCCTCACCGGCTCGTCCCGTCCGCGCCCGTGGGAGGTTCTCACCCTCATGGGTGTGCAACTGGCCGTCGGGATCGCCCTCCTCGTCCGACCGGACGTCGTCGGTGCGGAGCACTTCCGCGGCGTCGGGCTCGTCTGGGTGCCCGATCTCCTCGCCGAGCAGCGGTGGGCCGCGGTCGTGTGGCTGGTGTGTCTGCCGGTTGCCGCCGGGCTGCTTCTGGCCACCGTGTCGCCCGGTCGCGGCGCCACTCCACGGATCGGGTCGGCGAAGCTGCCCGCCACGCTCGCCGTCGTCACGGGTGGGTCAGCCCGGGTGTGATCGGTCGGGACCGGTGCCGCGGCGGGTCAGTCGCCGGAACCAGCTGCCGCCGTAAAGGGGAAGCGCGATCACCAGCAGGACGAGCACGGGGATCCCGGCGAACACGCCGATCGCCTGGAGTGTGGTCATGAAGGGTCCTTCCGTGACGGGCAGTCGCCCGGGGGCGGGCGGGTGGCCGTCGAGGTGAGGGTCTTGCGAGGGATCGCCGATCGGGGGTCAGCGTGTCGGCGCCGTGGACCGACACACCGAGCCGGTCACTCGGATCTCCGGTCCTGGTGCGGCACGTCGACGTCGTCGGACTCGTCATGCGCCTTCTCGGGCGCGTGGGCGTCGGCGTCCAGGCCGATGGAGGGGACACCGGCGATCAGTGCCCGGCGCTCGACGGCCCGTCGCCTGCGGTCGGGATCGGTCAGCTGCGCGACCAGCAGGCCGGTGACGAGCAGCACCACCAGCCCGGCGACCACGAGCAGGGGCCAGATCTCGCGGCGTCCGGTGATCGCGTAGCTGGCCAGCACGAAGGAGGTCATGACAGGAGTCCCGTCCAGTAGGGCCAGAAGCGCACCGCCACCAGCGTGGCGAGCGCGACCAGCCAGGCGGCGAGCACGGCCCCGTGGTACTCGGCGAGCCGGGAACCGGCCGGTCGGCGGCCCAGGTTGTGCAGCGTCGAGTACCAGAACACGGTGATGGTCACGACCCACACGGCCATGCAGTACGGGCACAGCGCGCCGATCACGTAGAGGCTCTGCGCGATCAACCAGTGGACGAACAGGACACCGGCCGTCGCACCGACCTGCAGCCCCAGCCACATCCACCGGGGGAGGACGACGCCGCCGACCACCGCCGCACCGAGGGTGGCGACGACGGGGAAGGCGAGCAGGCCGATGAGGGGGTTGGGGAAGCCGAACACCTCGGACTGCGGTGAGGACATGATCGATCCGCAGGACAGGACCGGGTCGATGCTGCACGCCGGGACGAACTCGGGGTCCTCGAGCAGGGCGATGCGGTCGAGGATCAGCACGAAGGCGGCCAGGGCGCCGACGCCGCCTCCGGCGAGGAGGATCCAGCCGGTCGCCCGGCCCAGGAACGTGCTCATCTCGGCCGGGGGCGCGGTGCCCCGGGCCCGTAAGCCGAGTGGGGACATGGACCTTCTCCTATCGGGCGAGGGCGAGGTCGAGCTGGGCCCGGAGGTCGTCGACCGACTCCGGCTCGAGGCGCGCGCCGTCGAGGAAGAACGTGGGAGTGCCCTGCACGCCGGCAAGCTCGCCGTCCGCCCGGTCCCGGAGCACGCGCTCCAGGGTGGTGGGATCGGACACGGCCTGGTCGTAGGCGACGAGGTCGAGACCCAGGTCGACGGCGAACTGCCGGAACAGGGCGGCCTGCGACTCCTGCTGCTCGCCCCACTGCGCCTGGGTCTCGAACATCGTGCGGTACATGTCCTCGAAGCGGCCCTGCCGGGCGGCCGCCTCGACCGCGACGGCGGAGTTCTTGGCGTTCGCGTGGCTGGGGATGGGGAAGTAGCGGGCGACGAAGGTGACGCGGTCGCCGTACTCGGCGCGCAGCTGCTCGACGGCGGGGAACGCGGCCCGGCAGGACTCGCACTCGAAGTCGAGGAACTCGACGAAGGTGGCCCGGCTCTCGGACGGGGTGGACAGGAGGTGGCTGTCGGCGCGGACGAGTACCTCGTCGGGTACCAGCTGGGCGGCCGGTGGGCCGCCGGCGAAGTCGGGGACCGCGGTGTCGTTGCGGGTGAGGAGCAGGGCGCCGACGAGGACGGCGAGGACCACGAGGACGACGGTCAGGGTGGCCCGGAGGTTCTTGGTCATGATCCCTCTCTGGGGGCGGGTTCACGGATGCGTCGGCGGAAGCGCCGGGGGCGAGATCGGGTGGGGACGCGGCGGAGGCGGGCGGCGGCCGGTCGAGGGCCCGCGCACGACGTGCGGCGGACGGCAGGGCTTCACCGGGCGGACCCGGCAGGCCGCCGGGACCTAGCGGACGGGCCGGTGCGTCATCACACCCGGGCGATGCCGACGGCGAGCAGTCGGCGGCGTCCCGGCAGCAGGCGGCGCGGAGCCCAGGGAGCGGTGCCGCCCGCGGTGGCCCGCGCGGCGACGAGACCGGCCGCGATCAGGGCGACGAGAACGAGGGCCGGGTCGGCCGGCGGCAGGCAGTCGGGGAGCAGGGCGCGCGCGGCGCCTGCGATGACCGGCGTGGCACCGGCCTCGCACACGGTGTCGTGCCCGATCCCGTGCCCGAGGTCCTGGATCACGGCCGCCGCCGGTGCGGGACCGGTCGGGGCCAGCAGCGCCTGGCAGGCGAACAGCTGGGCCAGGATCGCGATCGCCAGCACGGCACGCGTGCCCCATCCGGCCGCCGGGCGGCGGGAACGGGGCACGCGGACGCTGCTCATGACGTCAGCGACGATAACAACGGACGTCTGCGGCGGGTGGCGTGGGCTGGCGTCAGTCCTCGAACGACACGTGGACATGGTCCATGTGGTTGGCCGTCGCCCCGCCGCGGTCCTCCATGGCCTCCCAGCCCGAACCGGTGTTGATCCGCTGCCGGTAGATCACGTACTTGATCCCGAGCCGGTCCATGTTCTCGACGGCGTACTCGGCGAGCTGCTCACCGGGGTCGCGGTCGACCATGAGGTCGAGCGCGAGCCCGGCGGGGTGGTCGGAAGTGCCGGCACGACCGGCGACGCCGTAGACGGTGTCGACGCCGAACCGGCAGCGCAGCTCGGTGCCGGCGTCGGTCACCGCGGGCTGCACGGTCTCGAAGCCGGAGTCGCCGTCCGCGCAGCTGTTGGCGCGGCGCTCTTCCTCGCGGGCGGCGGCCTCCGCCTCCTCGGCCTCCTGCCTCGCGCGCTGTTCCTCGCCCAGGGTCACGGCCTTGACCAGAGCCCCGGCGTCGAAGGTGGTGGGCTCCGGCGCGACCGGTGCGACGCTGGACAGAAGGGTGGGGCCGTCGGGGAGTGCCGGCGACGTGAGCGTGTCGAGCTGGACCGCGGCCGGTGCGACCTCCGCCTCGGCGATCGGCAGGTGTTCACCGGTCGCGAGGGCGCCGCAGCTGACGGCGGTGACGGCGAGGACGCCGGTGGATCCGTAGCGCGCGGCCAGACTGCTCGTGCGGGAAGCGTGCCGCGGGGGGGCGGAAGGTGCGGGGGCGGGACGTACGCGCGTCGTCGATCGGCGCGTTGGAGCGCTGTGCCGTGCCACGAACGGACCTCTCGTGCCGGACGGCCGGTCGGAAGCGAGCGGGGAGCAGGCGGAGCGGGGAGCGTCCGTTTCCGTTCCGTTACCGGGCCGTGGTCCAGCGACCGTACGAAACGGACATCGACCCCGGCAAATGGGGACCCCGATAACGCGACGACCGGGCTGCTGGGTGCTGTGAGCGGGGCCCGGACCGTTGCTACGGCCCCGAGCCACTGGGCCGGCTCGGCCGCTCAGACGTCGATGCCGCGTTCCTGCAGCCACGCGGTCGGGTCGAGTTTGGTGCCGTCGACGTCCCAGATCTCCAGGTGCAGGTGCGGCCCCGTGGAGAAGCCGCGGTTGCCCACCTCGGCGATCTGGGCGCCGGCGGACACCTGTTGCCCGACCTCGACGTAGGTGCGGTTGATGTGGCCGTAGACCGACCGGGTGCCGTCGGGATGCCGCAGGACCACCCACAGGCCGAAACCGCTGGCCGGGCCCGACTTCTCCACGACACCGTCGGTCACGGCGAAGATGGGCGTGCCGATGGCGTTGGCGACGTCGAGGCCGTTGTGGGTGCGGCCCCACCGGGGGCCGGACAATGACGTGACGCGGCCCGTCACCGGCTGGGCGAAGGCGCTGTCCCCGAACAGAGCGGCGCCCGGAGCCCCGGCGGCGAGGGCCGAGTCGAGGATCGCCGCCTGCCGAGCGAGTTCCTGCCCGATCTCGACGGCCTTGGTGAGGTTGCGGACGTCGACGGGGGAGTCGTCCGCGTGTGCGGCGGCCACGGCGCCGGGCAGGGGCTGGTCACCACCGACGCCGTCCCAGGAGACCGTGGCGGGCGCCGCCGTGTGCGCGTCCGGGACGGGGACCATTGCGCTGAGCACGACGGGCTCGAGATCGTCGCCGACGGGGACGATCATCGTCTCGGCCGCGGCCACCGCGGCTCCGGCCGCCACCGCGGCGACCAGTGTGCGCGCGCAGTAGGTACCGCCGGGAGGCGGTGGCAGGCGGTGCGTCCTGCCGGCCGCGACGATGTCTGTCGGCATCGTCCGATCGGGCTCGGACGCCCGCGCGCCGCTGGGGGAGCGGTGGCGCGCCACGACAGAGTCCTTCTCGACGTCGATCCGGCGGCGGACCTGTGGGGGAGCTCGGACCGTCCGTCGTGATCGGGTTGTGATCGAAGTACCCGGACGTTAGCAGGGCCGCCGCAACGCCGTCGGAGGGGCGGCGCCCCTTCCCCCGTTGCTGTTCCGTGACCATGGCACGGCCGCGGACACGATCGGGTTCAATCCCGTGCCCTCACCCGGGGCCGGCCGTTGCACGGGGTGTCGAGTGCGGAAAGGACCAGTATGGGCAGCTTCGGGGTCGTGGGTCGGCGCGTGTCGTGGAGAGGGCGCCGGGGTGCGGTCGTGCTAGCCCTGGTCGCCGCCACGCTGGTCTCCGCCGGATCCATCGCCGTGGCCCAGGAGGCCGACCCGCCGGTCGTGCCGGGCACTCCATGCACCGCGACCGCCACCGCCTGTGTCGACCTCGTCGGCCTTCGGGCGTGGCTCTTCCAGGACGGTCAGGTCCTGCGGGGGCCGGTGCCGATCAGCATCGGGACCGGCGGTGAGGACCGCACGCCGGCCGGACGGTTCCAGGTCGAGTGGAAGAACAAGGACCACATCAGCGGGGAGTCGGGCGCGCCGATGCCCTACGCGGTGTTCTTCGCCCCCGGCGGCATCGCGTTCCACGAAGGCAACCTGCAGACCAAATCCGCGGGCTGCGTCCGGCTGGCACGCGACGAGGCCGCTGCGTTCTTCGACTACCTGCAGGTCGGTGACGAGGTCCAGGTGCAAGGCGATGCCGCGTAGCGCCTGCTGGAGGCGAGGGGCATGGGTCAGGGACACGGGCACGGCGCCGCGACGTCGGGCGGGCGGCACCGCCGACCGCTGGTCATCGCCTTTGCGCTGACCGCCGGGTACATGGTCGTCGAGCTGATGGCCGGATTGGTGTTCGGATCACTGGCGCTGCTCTCGGACGCCGCCCACATGGGCACCGACGTTCTCGGGCTGGGCATGGCGCTGGCCGCGATCACGCTGGCGCAACGGCCGGCCACCTCGCAGCGCACCTACGGCACCTACCGGCTCGAGGTGCTCGCCGCGCTGGCCAACGGCCTGCTGCTGTTCGGCGTGGCCGGATACGTGCTCTACGAGGCCGTGCAGCGGCTCTCCGATCCGCCGGACGTGCCCGGTCTCCCGCTGCTGGTCGTCGCCGTCGTCGGCCTGGTCGTCAAATCTGATCAGCTTCCGGTTGCTCACCGCGGGGTCGAAGGAGAGCATCAACCTGCGCGGCGCCTACCTGGAGGTGCTGGCCGACATGCTCGGATCGGTCGGCGTGATCGTGGCCGCCATCGTGATCTACACCACCGGCTGGCCCTACGCCGACCCGATCGTCGGTGCCGCGATCGGCCTGTTCATCCTGCCGCGGACCTGGACGCTCACCGCGCAAGCGCTGCGCATCCTCATGCAGGTCGCTCCGCCGGGGATGGATGTCGAGGCGATCCGGCGGCGCATCATCGAACTGCCCGACGTCCTCGACGTCCACGACCTGCACGTGTGGACGCTGACCTCAGGGATGGAGAACGCCTCCAGGCACGTGGTCGTGGCCGATGGCGCCGACTACCACGACGTGCTCGACCGGGTCCTGACCCTGCTGGCCGACGACTACGGCATCACCCACGTCACCGTGCAGTGCGAGCCGGCCCGTCACGAGGACCGCGACACCCCGGTCTGAGCCGGTCGTCGAGGGCCGTCGGTGGTCGGCACGGCGTGTGTCCGGGTGCGGCGGTGAGGTACCTACGGTCAGAACGGTAGGACGCCACACAGCACGGAGCCCGCCGCGACCGGCCCGGCGAGCAACGCGACGGATCCGGCGGTGAGCAGTACTCGCGTCCACAGGAGCGCGCCGCGGCTCGGGCACGACATGAGCCGCTCCGCGCGTCGGATCACGCCGGTGGCGGCGGCGGCCAAGGCCGACCCCGGGATGCTGACCGGTGCGGTGAGCGCCAGCAGGGCGCTGACGAGGTGTCGTGCGTCGCGGCCGCGGATCGCCGCGTCGTCCGCACACATCTCCACCAGCCGGGCGAGCTCGCGGTGGCCCGCGGTGAACAGCGGTATCCGTGGCATGACCCGGGCCAGCGCGCTGCTGAGGCCACGAACCAGATGATGGCGGCCCGTCAGGTGGGCCCGCTCGTGCGCCAGGACGACGGCGAGCTGGTTCTCGTCGAGCGCACGAAGCGCAGGGCGGCTCAGGACGATCGTGGGCGGGCGTCCGGCGATCGCGTAGACGACCCTCTCCGGCACATCCAGGATCACCGCGCCCAGCGCGTCGTCGTGTCGTCCGAGCAGCCGGGCGGCGTCGGCATGGCGGTGCGTGCGAGCGCGGAACCGCAGCAGCGCGCGGCTCAGTCCGAACGCGGTACCGACGGTCCCGGCGACCAGAACGACCGCCGACCCGACCGCCAGCCACTGGCCGACGGTGCCGTGGGCGCCGAGCGCCGCCGCGCAGAACGAGGCGACGCACCGATCCACGACGTGCCGGACGTCAGGGGACAGGAGTACGTCGGCCGCGACCAGGAGCACCGCGGCCACCCACGCGACCAGAACTCCGACGAAGGCCGCCAGCCAGACTGTTACGCCGAGCGTCGGTGCCCGATCAAGGTGTCTGCGGTGCGCGAGGACGCGTGGCGCCAGGACCGCCACGACGATCCCGTAGCCGATCAGGCAGACCGCAGCCTCGAGCCCGCCGAACCCGGCCATCACGACCTCCTCCGGTACACGCTAACCGTCGATGTTCTCCGGCTCCGTACGCGATCAGGCGCCGTTTGACTACGCCGTGCCGTCCTCGTCCATCCGGGCCAGCAGCTCGGCGAGGCGACGGGTGTCGGCCGGGTCCATCTGCTGGACGAAGTGGGTGAGGATCGTGTGTGGGTCTCCACCGCTCCGCAGGGCGACGCTCATCAGGTCGGCACTGTGCTCCGCCCTGCTCGCGGTGGCCCGGTACCGGTGCGTGCGCCCCTCGCGCCGACGTGTCAGGCGTCCCTTGCGGTACAGGTTGTGGACGACGCTCATCACCGTCGTGTAGGCGATGTCGCCCTGGGCCTGGAGGCGTTCGTGCAACTCCGGCACCGTCGCGCCCTCGGACGACATCCAGATCTGCTCCATGACGGCGGCCTCGAGCTCCCCGAACCCGCGCACACATCCCCCCGTCACGTCGCGACGTCGCAGACTAGCCCGTCGTCGCGAGCGCGGCCTCGACGGCGGCGGCGACCTGGGCGGGGTCGCGGAAGACCAGCGGATCGGTGACGCGCACGACCGAGCCGTCCGGGCGGATGACCCAGTTGGTGGGGAGCACCGGGGGTGCGCCGAGGGCGGCCTGCACGGCGTTGTCGGGATCGATCACCGAGGGGTAGCGCGGGTCGAGCTCGTCGGCCATCGCCAGGGCGTCCGCGGGGCGGTCGCGCACGACCACGCCGAGCACGTCGACCGCGTCCGGCCGCGCGACATAGGCGTCGAGTACGGGGACCTCCTCGCGGCACGGAGCGCACCAGGACGCCCAGAGGTTGAGCAGCACCGGCCGTCCGGCGAGCACGGCGCCGAGCGGCACGGCGCCGACCTCACCGAGGCAGGGCACGACGACATCGGCCAGCGGCCCCGGCGGGACGGGCGCCCCCGAGGGACCGGGACAGGGCGGCAGCGCGGCTGCGGCTCGCGCCGGGCCGAGCGCGGCGTCGTCGGGCCGTTCCGCGAGCCGTTCCGCCGGGACCGGCCGCGTGTCGGCGGAGGTGTCGGGGTAGGCGTCGGATCGGGGCCAGAGAGCGACCACGCCGGCGACGCAGAGCACGACGACCAGCACCGTCCACCGCAACTCCGAGCTCATCGTCCGGCTCACAGCGGGAGGGTGTAGCCGGCGATGGGCCCGCGCATCCACGCGACGAACTCGCCCCAGGCCCCCGTCACCAGCAGGGTGCCGAGCAGGATGAGCATGACGCCGCCCCCGATCTGCATCCCGCGGATGTGCCGGCGCAACCACCCGGCGGTGCGCACGGCCCAGCCGGTGCCCAGGGCGATGAGGACGAACGGCACGCCCAGCCCGGCGCAGTAGGCCAGCACCAGCAGGATCCCGCGCCCGGTCGAAGGACCGACCTGGGTACCCGTCGCCAGGGCGATCACCCCGGTGAGGGTCGGGCCGAGGCACGGGGTCCAGCCCAGCCCGTACACCGCGCCGAGGACCGGGGCGCCGGCCAGCCCGACCCGCGGGACGTGGTGGATCCGGACGTCACGTTGCAGGGCCGGGACGAACCCGAGGAACACCAGGCCCATCGCGATCGTGACGACCCCGCCGATGCGTTGCAGCAGCAGCTCGTTGCCGACCAGCCAGTCCGACAGGCCGAGCACGAGCAGCACCCCGGCGGTGAACACGACCGTGAACCCGCCGACGAACAGCAGCGCGGCACCGGCGACCCGCCACCGGCCGGTCCGGGTCGCGACCCCGTCGCCGGAGACGCCCTCGTCGCCGACCAGCCCGGCCAGGTAGCCGACGTAGCCGGGTACCAGGGGCAGGCAGCAGGGGGAGGCGAAGGAGATGGCCCCCGCGGCCAGGGCCAGCGCGACGGCGACCAGGAGCGGACCGGAGACCGCGAGCTCGGTCAGCCCGTTCACGTCCCGCCCCCGCTACTCGGTGCCGGCTGCTCGGCGGCGACGCGCTGCACCACGGGCAGCAGTTCGGAGACCCGTACCGCGGTGAGGAACACCGCGGCGACGCGGTGCTGGCGGTCCAGCACGATCGTCGAGGGCACCGTGCTGCGGGGGAACCCGCTCAGCGCCAGCAGCGAGCGGCCGGGGTTGTCGTAGATCGAGGGGTAGATGATGTTCCGGTCCGCCATGAAGTCGCGGGCGGCGTCGGCGCTGTCGCGCACGTCGATGCCGAGCAGGGTGACGCCCTCGGGCTGCATCTGTTGGTGGATCTGCTGCAGGCCGGGCATCTCCTCGCGACAGGGGCCGCACCAGGCCCCCCAGACGTTGAGCACGACGACCTGGCCCGGGAAGTCGTCCAGGCCGATCGTCGCGCCGGGTTCGAGCAGGCTCTCCCCGGACAGCCCGCTCACCGTTCCGCGGGACCCGGGCGGGTCGTAGAAGATGCGGGTCTGGCCCCCCGGGGCGACGAAGGTGAACTCGGCGGCCTGGCTGGGTGCGGTGCCGTCGGGCGTACTGAAGCTGCAGCCGCTCAGCGCCACGAGCAGCACCACGACGGCGGCCGAGACCCGGCCACGCGAACGGTGGAGTGGGGCGGGATGCATCTCACCTCCGGGAGGATCGTCGCTACTACTATGCGCTGTAGAACAAGAGGAGCGGGCGGCGGGGTGACAGGCGCCGTTCGGCGTCCTATCATCGTCGGATGGCGATGACATCGGGAACGGCCGTGTCCGGCCGGCGTGACCTGCAACCGGCGGCGGCGCTGTTCCACAGCCTGTCCGACACGACCCGGCTGGCGATCGTGCAGCGGCTCGCCCACGGCGAGGCGCGCGTGGTGGATCTGACCGAGCAGCTCGGGCTGGCCCAGTCGACGGTGTCCGCGCATCTCGCCTGCCTGCGCGACTGCCGGCTGGTCGTCGGCCGCCCCGAGGGCCGGCAGGTGTTCTACGCGCTGGCGCGCCCGGAGCTGTGGTACCTGCTGGAAGCGGCGGAGACGCTGCTCGACGCCACCGGCTCGGCCGTGGCGCTGTGCCCGGTCTACGGCACCGGCGGCGCGGGAGCCGGCGATGAGTGACGCGTGCTGCGGCGCCGACGAGCCGCGTCCCGAGGCTGCGGGGGACCGCGAGCCGGAGCGGCTGTGGGAGGTGTCCGAGCTGCGCTTCGCCGCGGCGTCGGGAGTGCTGCTCGTGGCGTCGCTGGCCGTCGGCTGGGCCTCCGGTCCGGCGTCCGTCGAGCTCGCGCTGCAGGTCGGCGGGCTGGCGCTCGGCGCGTGGACGTTCGTGCCCGCCACGCTGCGCCGCCTGGTCCGGGGCCGGATCGGGGTCGGCACGCTGATGACGATCGCCGCCGTCGGGGCCGTGCTGCTGGGCGAGATCGGCGAGGCCGCCATGCTGGCGTTCCTGTTCTCGATCAGCGAGGGACTGGAGGAGTACTCGATCGCGCGCACCCGGCGCGGATTGCGCGCGCTGCTCTCGCTGGTGCCCGAGCGGGCCACCGTGCTGCGCGGCGGGGTGGAGGTCATCATCGCTCCGGCCGCGCTGCGGGTCGGGGACACGATGCTGGTGCGCCCGGGGGAGCGCCTCGCCACCGACGGCCGGATCACCACCGGCCGCACCGCGCTGGACCTGTCCGCGATCACCGGGGAGTCGGTGCCGGTCGAGGCCGGGCCCGGCGACGAGGTGTTCGCCGGGTCGATCAACGGTTCGGGCGCGCTGGAGGTGTGGGTCACCAGCACCTCCGAGGACAACTCGCTGGCGCGGATCGTCGCGATCGTCGAGGCCGAGCAGGCCCGCAAGGGTGAGGCCCAGCGACTCGCCGACCGCATCGCCCGGCCGATGGTTCCCGGCGTGATGGTCGTGGCCGCGCTGATCGCCGGGCTCGGCAGCCTGTTCGGGGAGCCGCTGGTGTGGATCGAGCGGGCCCTGGTCGTGCTCGTCGCCGCCTCGCCGTGCGCGCTCGCCATCTCGGTACCCGTCACCGTGGTCGCGGCCGTCGGCGCCGCCAGCCGGATCGGCGTCCTGGTCAAAGGCGGAGCCGCGCTGGAGGGTCTGGGCCGGATCCGCGGCATCGCGCTGGACAAGACCGGCACGCTGACGCGCAACCGGCCGACCGTGATCGGGGTCGTCGCCACCGGTGGTGCCACCCGCGCGGAGGTGCTCGTGCTGGCCGCCGCGTTGGAGGCGCGCAGCGAGCATCCGCTGGCCCGGGCGATCCTGGCCGCCGTCGATTCGCCCACCCCCGCAGCCGACGTGGAGGCGGTTCCCGGTGCCGGGCTCACCGGCCGGCTCGACGGGCGGGAGCTGCGCCTGGGCCGTCCCGGCTGGATCGACGCAGGCGAGCTGGCCGGCCCGGTCGCCCGGATGCAGGAGTCGGGGGCCACGGCGGTGCTCGTCGAGGCAGACGGGCGGCTGCTCGGCATGGTCGCCGTCCGCGACGAGCTGCGCCCCGAGGCCGCGGAGGTCGTCGCCCGGCTGCGTGGGGACGGGTACCGGGTGGCCATGCTCACCGGCGACAACCGGGCCACCGCCGCGGCGCTCGCCGCGCAGGCCGGCATCACCGAGGTGCACGCCGAGCTGCGCCCCGAGGACAAGGCCGCGCTGGTCGCGGCCCTGCGGGCCGAGCGACCCACCGCGATGGTCGGCGACGGGGTCAACGACGCCCCGGCCCTGGCCACCGCGGACGTGGGGATCGCCATGGGCGCGATGGGCACCGACGTGGCCATCGAGACCGCCGACGTCGCGCTGATGGGCGAAGACCTGCGACACCTGCCCCAGGCCCTCGGCCACGCGCGTCGCGCCCGCGCGATCATGCTGCAGAACGTGGGTCTGTCGCTGGCCATCGTCGTGGTGCTGGTGCCGCTGGCGCTGCTCGGCGTGTTCGGGCTGGCCGCCGTGGTCGCGGTGTACGAGCTGGCCGAGATCGTCGTGATCGCCAATGGGGTCCGGGCCGGGCGGGCCCGTCCCCTCGCGCCCGCCGGGCCGCAGGCCACTGCGGTCCCGGCCCCGGAGGCCGCCCGGGCCTGGTGAGCGGCCGGCCCCGGCGGGCCTCAGCCGTCGGTGGTGAAGGTGGACCCGAACCGCTCGGCGGCGTCGACGGTGGTGGACCGGCGACACCCGGGCATAGGGTTGATGGATGGCTCCGAGTGGTGTCGACCCCGAAGACGACCGGTTTCACGACCCTCGGTCACAGCGCACGGCGGGGTTGGAGGTTCAGGTGCCGACGTCCGAACCGGTGGTGTCACCGTGTTGGTGCTGCGCCGGTGAGTTCGCCGAGGTCGACCTGGTTCGGCTCGGCGCTCGCCCGGAGGCGGCGATCTGTCTGGACTGCGCGCGGTACGTGAAGCGGCGGGCGGTGGCCAGGCGTGACGAGCATCGTTGGACACCCTCCGGTGCGGTGCGCGGTGGTGTGCAGCGGGTGCGGGACCGGGTGATCAGCAACGGGTGGCACGAGCGCGGGCCGCTGGGTGCGTTCCTGCGCCGACTGGACCGCTTCCTGCCGTGAGTGGGGCCGTGCGTGTGGAGGTCGTGCGTCATGAGGGTTGCCCGCTCGCCGCGGCGGCTCTGGACCTCGTCCGCGAGTGCGTGCACGAGCTGGGTATCGACGGCGTCGTCACGGAGCGAGTGGCGCGGTACCCGTCGCCGACGGTGCTGGTCGACGGCCGCGACGTGATGGGCGCTCCGGGCGATGGCACGCCCACCGACGCGTGCCGGCTCGACGTGCCGACTCGTGAGCGGGTCACTGATGCGTTGAGATCGGCGTCGCTCCGAGACGAGTGAGCGTCGGTCGGTATCGTGCTGGCATCGCGATCGGCCACCCGGCGATGACGCGCTTCGCGCGCCGCGTGCCGCGACGTCTGACGGCGCGGGGGGTGTGACGCGCAGCGATGTGTGACGCAGTTCGAGCGGCGCTATATGGCGTAGTCGCCGTCATGCGTCACCGACCACCAACGATGGCGTCGCGAGCGGCGGCGATGATCTCTATAACCATCGGGTCGAGGACCGCGTCGACTGCCCCGCAAGCCGATCCCTGCACGGTCACGCTCCGCGCACCGGCACCGGCACAGTCAGCATCACGATCCGCTTCCGGGCGGTGGGAATTGCCCCGGCTCAGGCAGCACTGGCGAGGCCGAGCGAGGACGAGTGGTGACCGGCTGGGAAGCGCGGGTCTCGGCTCGCGTGAGCACCCAACCTAGGGCGGCCCAGAGCCCCATCCAGGCGATGATCGCAACTCGGGCGAGCGTGAAGGAGCCGAGGATCAGGCTGGGAATGACAGCAGCGAAGACGAACACCCCAGCGACCAGCGGGATGAAGCGACCCCAATCGGTCCAATCATGGGCTCGAAGCACGGCGATGCCGAGCAGGATGCTGAATACCGCTATCGACGTACCGGCGAGGCCGGACAGCCCGTCGACGGTGTCCGCAAGAGGGCTTCCAACAGGCTCATCGCGCGCCGTGATGGCCAAGCCCTTCACGGCAGCGAATGCAGTCCATGCAGTGATCGTCCCTGCCGCACCGATCCGAGCCAGGGTTGAACGCCCCGCAGCGCCGCTTCGCCAGACTCCCCACACGAGCAGACCCAGCGCGGCGTGCTGGACAGCCAGCGTGCCGTTCTCGACGGTGAACCCGAGCGAGTCGAAGGGGTAGCTGTAGCGGGTCTCGTCGACCGAGGCCGGGTGGAGGACCTTGAGCAGGCCGCCCCCGACGCCGAACACGCCGGCGCCGAGGCCGATCCACCCGATCGTTCGGACGCGCAACGAGGCCAGCCGACGACGGGGCCTGATCTCGGGCTTCTTGGCAGGCATCGAGTCTGCAACGGCAGGCTGTGCGTTCTGGCTGACCATGCGGCCGAGCGTAGAATCGGCGCATTCCGGAATCATCCGAGGAACCACTCAACCGTTGAGTGCGGCCTAGGTACTCACGATCAACTCGAGGACGCGATGGGGGCGGACACCAGGCGAGGCTGGGAGCTCCTCGCCCACGCCCGCGGGGAGTACCGCAGGGGCTCGGTGCGGTCGTCTTGGGAGACGGCTCGCGCCGTGGCGGCTATCGCACGAGAGGCTGGGGACGGCGAGCTGCTTGCCGACGCGGCGCTCGTGGTCACTGAACCGGTCATCGGTGCGTGGGACTTCGCCGCCCAGCGTCACGCCCTGTGTCTGGAGGCGCTGGACCTGATCGGGGATCGTGACCCAGTCCGGGCAGAGCGGCTGCGGACCCTGGTCGCGGTCACACAGAGTCCGTGGCGTCCCCACCCGGAGAACGCACCCCTGGCGCTCGACCCAGCCGCTGCCGACGAGCGTGCCCGGGAGCTTCACGCAAGACACGCGGCTGCGATCGGGGCGGCCGGGGTGCACACCCGACTCGACACCGCGAACGATCTGATGGAGCTCGCGAACGCGACTCGGCGTGAGGAGGATGCCGCTTGGGCTTCACTGTGGCGACTCGACGCCTACGCACAGCTCGGCCATCGCGTCGAGCTCAACGCCGAGCTGATGCAGCTCAGCTCACAGGCGGTTGTGCTCGGCTCCCCGGCATGGGGATGGCGTGTGGCCGCAGCACGCGCATCCGTTGCACTCCTCGACGGCCACCTCGACGACGTGCCCGTCCTCGCCGCTGCCGCGCTCCGGTGCGGCACGGCGGCCGGTCTCGAGGACGCCGCCTTCGTCGATCTCGTCCTACGGGCTCGCTTCGCTGTCCAGACGCAGACCGGACTGCACGACATCGAGCCGGAGGTGCGTCGCGTCCTGTCCGGCGCTCCCTTCTACGCTCACGGCTGGCACGCCGAGATCTTGCTTGCCTCGGGGCGCACCGACGAGGCAGCGACCATATGGCGGGCTCTGGCTCCGAGGCTGCCTGACTTCCCGACCAGCTCGATCGAGTGGCTGATCGCCATGGCGGGATACGCCGACCTCTGCGCCGCCTTCGGTGACACCGTGACAGCTCCGTACCTGGTCGAGCAGCTCGCGCCCTACCTGGACCAGCACGCCTGGGGAGGAATCGTCGGCCCCTACGAAGGACCGGTGGCCCTGTTCCTCGGAAGGCTCGCGGCACTCCTCGGCGATCACACCACCGCTCGTTCCCACTTCACCCTGGCCGTGGAGCTGGCCGACCGCGTGCACGCGCCACACTTCGGTGACGCTGCCCGGCGCGAGCTCCGAGGTCTCCAGCAGCGCGGACACCCGCTCACACTCCGGGAGTGCGATGTGGCCCGCCTGGTCGCCGACGGCCTGACCAACCGGCAGATCGCAGCACGGCTCGTCCTCTCCGAACGAACCGTGGAGAACCACGTCAGCAGCATCTTGCGCAAGCTCGGCGTGAGCACCCGAACCGCCATCGCCGTCCACTCGAGCGTGAACGCGAAGCCCTCTCCATGAGACGCCCCGCGGCGCAGAACAGCTTCCGGGATCGGCGATCGGTGCGTGGTCAGCGGTGAGTCCTGCACCCTGCTGCGGCCGGAAACGGTGCACCAGCCACCGCCGGGGCGGCGCGGGCGTCGGCAGGTCCTGACCGTCCGCAACCCGATTTCTCATCGGGACGGCCATTCCGCGGGCCACTCGTCGGGCGTCTCGGGGCGACTTCGCGGTGTGCGAGCGCGGGCTGACTCGACGGGAGGGAGGGTGAAGCGCTCGACCAGCCCGGTCAGGGTGTCGTGCCAGACCGGCGCGAGGTCGGCGACGTCGAGCATCGCCCAGAGGCCCGGGCCGTCCGGCGGTTGCCGGGACGCCATCTCCGAGGATGCGAGGCCCTGGCACGTCGCGTGGAAGGCGAAGCAGCAGGCCACGTCGGTCCGGTGCGGATGGACGCCACCTGCGTCTCGCAGGCGCCTGATCCGGGCGCGCAGCGCTCGGTAGCTGTCGTAACCGGCCTGGGCCACCGGCTCGTGGGCGAGCAGCTCGGCCGAGACCTGCTCGAAGGTGAGCCGGAACAGTGCCGGCTCCTCGAGAGCGAACGTGCGGAAGCCCTGCACGCCGGCCGTCACCAGGTCGCCGGCCGGGTCGTCGGTCGGCGCGACGCTGTTCACCAGCCCGGCGAGCCGACGGTAGCCGCGCTGGGCCAGCGCGTCGATCATGCCCTGCATCGATCCGAAGACCGTGTAGACGGCGCGCGCGCTCGTGCCGGCCGCCTCCGCGACCGCCCGCACGGACACCGCCGGCGGCCCGCCCCTGCGCAGCAGCGCGAGCGCCTCGTCGAGGAGTGCCTCGCCTGTCGCCTCGTCGTGCACCCGCCGTCTGCCCATGCTTGACAGCGTAACGTAGCAGCGTATCGTAACATCGTATCGATATAATGATGCGAATCGAGGTGGGCGTCATGGAGCTGAACCGGGTCGTCGTCGTCGGCGGCGGTATGGCGGGTCTCGCGGCGGCGGCGACGCTGTCGGCTCGCGCTCGGGAGGTGGTGGTGGTCGAGCGCCGGGAGGCGCCGGCGCTGCCCCCGCAGGCGGGGCTGCCGCACGCGATGCTCGTCTCCGGCGCGCTGGTCCTGAACGAGCTGTTCCCCGACCTGGGGCAGCGGCTGCTGGACCGCGGCGCCGCCCCGGGAGGACCCGACCCGACGCGGGTCGCGTGCTACTGGGCCGCAGCCGGCGCGGTCCGGCGCGAGCTGCGCTTCCCCGATCTCGGGATCACCCGCACCCTCTGCAGCCGGGAGCTGATCCAGCAGGAGGTGCGCGCGTCGGTCGAGCAGATCCCGAACGTGCGCTGGGAACAGGACACCGTCACCGGAGCGCTCGCCCGCCGGGGAGCGGTCCGGGGCGTCGCGCTGGGCTCCGGGCGCTCGGTCGAGGCCGACCTGGTGGTCGACGCCGGCGGGCGCGACGGTGGCGTGCCGCTCGGTGCCGACCTTCCCGTACCGCCCACCAGCGAGGTCGGCGTCGACATCCGATACACGGCGTTCCTCGTCGAGCGCCGCCCGGAGGACCTCGACGGCGCGGTGCTCGCGGCGGTGCAGAACACACCAGACAACCCGCGCATGGCCATCGCGCTGCCGATGGAGGGCGACCGCTGGCAGGTCGGGTTCGGGGCGTACTTCGGGCAGACCGGTCCCACCGACCCCGACGGGGCCCGCGCCTACGCCGCGGCGGCGCTCGCCGACCCGATCCTGGCCCCGTTGGTCGGCCGGCCGTTCCTCGACCGGCCGTGGCGCTACACGTTCCGCACCGGGCGGCGTCGCCATTGGGAGCGGCTGGCCCGCCCGGTGCCCGGCTACGTCGCGGTCGGGGACTCCGTGGCGAGCTTCAACCCGATCTACGGCCAGGGGATGAGCTCGGCGCTGCTGCAGGTGCGCGAGCTGGGCCGGCTCGTCGACCGGCATGGTGCCGGGCGGGCGCTCGCGACCGCCGCGCCGAAGGCGCTCGCCACGGTGGTCGACGCCCCGTGGCGGATCTCGACGGGGGCGGACTTCATGTACGCCCGGACGGTCGGGGTCCGCCCGCGCGGCCAGCAGCGGGTCAACGGCTACGTGGCCCGGGTGCTGCGGGCGGCCGCCGTCGACGACCGGGTGAACCTGGCGTTCACGTCCGTCTCCCACCTGCTGGCCCCGCCGGCCGCGCTGTTCGCCCCGCCGGTCCTGGCCCGCGTGCTGCGGCACCGGTCGGTGCCGGCCGCGCCGGCCCAGCAGACCGTCCCGGCGCGAACTCCTCCCGCGGGCACCTACCCCGCCCGGTCATGACCCCGCCGGCTGTGGGGCCCGGCGAGCTCGCAGCGCTCGATGACGACCAGCGCGATGTCGCCCTGCACCGGTGGCGTGTTCTGCGCCCGCACCTCGAGGACGACGTGCCGCTCGCCGCGGCCGCGCGTGCCGCCGACGTGCCGCTGTGGACCGCGCAACGCTGGCTGGCCACGCACCGTGCGGGCGGGTTGGCCGGTCTGGCCCGACATCAGCGCTGCGACCGTGGCCGCCGCCGAGTCCAGTCCAAGCTGGAGCTGCTGATCGCGGGCCTGGCGCTGCGCCGCCCCGCGCCCACTCGAGCGGTCATCCACCGGCAGGTCAGCGAGGTAGCCGCCGATCACGATTGGGCGGTGCCGAGCTACCGCACCGTGTGCGACATCGTCGCCGCGCTGGACCCGGGGCTGGTGTGCCTGGGCACCGAGGGCGCCAAGCGCTACGGCGAGGTGTTCGAGTTGGTGCACCGCCGCGAGGCCGACGCGCCGAACGAGATCTGGCAGGCCGACCACACCGAGCTCGATCTGTGGGTCCGCACCGCCACCGGGGAACCGGCCGTGGCTCACCGCGATCCTCGACGACCACTCCCGCGCCGTCGCCGCTCACGGCGTCGCCCTCGACGCGCCCAACACGATGAACACCGCGCTGGTACTACGCCGAGCGATCTGGCGAAAGACCGAACCGGGCTGGCAGGTCTGCGGAATCCCGCAGGTCTTCTACACCGACCACGGCAGCGACTTCACCAGCCGCCACCTCGAACAGGTCGCCGCCGAGCTGAACATCCGCCTGGTCACCTACCTGCCCGGCCGGCCCCGGTGCCGCGGGAAGATCGAACGCTTCTTCGACACGATCAACACCATGTGCTTGGCTGGGCTGCCCGGGTACGCACCCCGTGGCACCCTCGACCGGGCCGGACAGGCCCGGCTCAACCTGCCCGAGCTGGACGAGGCGATCGGGCGGTTCATCACCAACGTCTACCACCAGCGCCCGCACAGCGAGACCCGGCAGGCACCGCACCAGCGGTGGGTCGCCGGCGGGTTCCTTCCCCGGATGCCCGAGTCCCTGCAACAGCTCGACCTGCTGCTGCTCACCGTCGCGAAACCCCGCAAGATCCATCCCGACGGGGTGCACTTGTTCGGGCTGCGCTACCTCGACCCCACCCTGGCCGCCTACGTCGGCGAGTCCGTGATCGTCCGCTACGACCCGCGCGATCTCGCCGAGATCCGCCTGTTCCACCAGGGCACATTCCTCAGCCGCGCGATCTGCCCCGAACTGGCTGGCACCACGATCAGCCTGCGCGAGATCCTCGCCTCCCGCAGTCGGCACCGCCGCGACCTCACCGCCACCCTCGCCTCCCGCCGAGCCACCGTCGACGAGCTAATGACGCTGCGCGCCGGCCCCGCTCCCATCCCGGCCGACTCCGAACCCGACCCCGAAGGGCCGACTCCACCCGCAGCGGAGCGCGGCGGCAACGCCCGTCGGCTCAAGCTCTACGCCCGGGAGTGACGTGACGACGTCCGACACCGTGCCCGGCGCAGCAAAGGCGTTGTCCAGCAGGCTCCCGAGCTGGTCAGCACCGTCGAGCACCGCCGGTTCGGCGAGTTCGCCGATGCCGTGCGCGCCGACCGCTACATCGGGCTCTGCTACGGCCCGCCCGGGGTCGGGAAGACCATCTCCGCCCGCAGCTACGCCGATTGGCATCACGTGCGACCTCTGCTCGGCCACGACACATGGCTGCACCAGGGCACTGCCCGGCCGGACTGGCACACGATCTTCTACACCCCGCTGGTCTGCGCCAGCCCGGTCCGGATCCACAAGGACCTCAACACCCTCGCCACCCGACATGCCCTGCTCCGCGCGGAGAGCGTCATCGACTTCGGAACCGGCCGCCAACCCCACGGCGCGTCGGTCCACACCGAGCTGCTCGTCGTCGACGAGGCCGACCGGCTCGCCTACCGGGCCCTGGAACAGGTCCGCGACTTCTACGACCGCAGCCACCTCGGCCTGATCCTCGTCGGCGTGCCTGGCCTGGAGAAACGCCTCGCCCGCTACCCGCAGCTCTACAGCCGCATCGGCTTCGTTCACCACTACTTCAACCTGAGCCCGACCGAACTCGCCCGCGTCATCGCCGACTGGCCCCACCTCGGCCTCGACGCCACAGACCCCGCCGGGGCCGAGACCAACGCCGCGATCACCCGCACCACCGGCGGCAACTTCCGGCTCGTGACCCGGCTCCTCGCCCAAGCCCAACGCATCACCGCGATCAACAACCTCGACCTCATCACCGTCGAGGTCATCGACGCCGCCCGCGATGCCCTCGTGATCGGCAACGCCTGACACTACGCCGCGCCAGATAGCGTCGCCGGAACAGCGCCGATCATCTCAGCGCGTCACAGCGGGGGGATTCCTCGATCGTGTCGCAGACCGGCGATTACCGTCCGGTCACTGTGAGTGGCGCAAGGCAGGTCGTGCGGCAACGGGCGGCCATGGTCCTGCTGTTCGCGGTCCTGATGCTCGCTCAGTCGACCGGCCTGTGCATCGCGCTGCCGTCCTCGGCCGCACCGCCCGACGTCGCGGCGAGCGCCCACTGCGAGGACCACCACGCCGATGAGCACATGACCGGTGCCTCGACCTGGCGGGGCCCCAGCGGTGTACCGGACCGTTGCGAGCCCGTCGATGTGCCCGACGTGACGCACGTGATGGCGGCGCCGGAACAGCGCCGTGCCAGACGGGCCGGGGGCCGGCGCTGCGCGCCCACGGGGCGACGTCTGCTCGACAGGTTGTGCATCGCGAGGACGTGACAGGACCGGAGTCGTGCTCCTGTCCCGTCTGTCGCCGCGCCTGCGGCGTGATCCGAGGAACGCACCCGTGTCTGCACGTGCCCTGTCCCTGCCCGCAGCCCTTCCCGCAGCGGAACCCGACCTGGCCGGACCGCCGGCTCCCCGACTGCCGCTGGTGGTCGGCAACACCCCCCTCGTCAGAATCGATCAGCCCTTCACCGGTGACCCGCGGGGCTTCTGGGCGAAGTTGGAGGGCTTCAATCCCGGGGGGATCAAGGACCGGCCGGCCCTCCACATGGTCCGGCGCGCCAGGGAACGCGGCGATCTCGCCGACGGTGCCCGGATCGTCGAATCCACGAGCGGCACCCTCGGCCTCGGCCTGGCCCTGGCCGGGATCGCCTACGGACACCCGGTGACGTTGGTGAGCGACCCCGGTATGGAGCCGCTCATGCTCCGGCTCCTGCGGGCATACGGAGCCGAGGTCCACACCGTCGACGAGCCGTGCGCCGAGGGCGGCTGGCAGGAGGCGCGCCGTCGCGCCGTCGGCAGCATCCTGCGCGACCACCCGGGCGCCTACTGCCCGGACCAGTACCACAACCCCGACAACGTCGCGGCCTACGCGCCGATGGCACATGAGCTCCTCGAGCAGACCGACGGCATCGACATCCTCGTGTGCTCGGTCGGCACCGGTGGTCACTCGGCAGGACTATCCTCCGTGCTCCGCGAACACCTCCCCGACCTGCGGGTGATCGGGGTCGACGCTATCGGATCGACGATCTTCGGCCAGTCCCCACGCCCGCGGCTGATGCGCGGCCTGGGGTCGAGCATCTACCCGCGCAACGTCGCCTACCCGACGTTCGACGAAGTGCACTGGGTCGCGCCCGCCGAGGCCGTGTGGGCGTGCCGTCGGCTGGCGTCGACGAGCTATGCGAGCGGGGGTTGGAGCGTCGGCGCGGTCGGGCTGGTCGCCGGCTGGGCTGCCCGTACGCATCCCGCCGGGACCCGGATCGTGGCGATCTTCCCCGACGGTCCGCAGCGCTACTTCGACACCGTCTACAACGACGAGTTCTGCCGTCGGCACGGCCTGCTTGGTGCGGCCCCCGACCTCCATCCCGCCCGCATCGACGACCCGGGCGAGCGCGAGGTGACGAGCTGGACGCGGTGCACGACCGTCGTCGACCCCACCCGTTCCCGCGCGGCGCGGATCCCGTGATGCGCACGCTGGCCCAGTACCGCTCCTTCCCGAGACCGGTGCAGCTGCTGCTGCTCAACCAGCTCACCATCAACTCTCGGCTTCTACATGCTGATCCCGTACCTCGCGGCCCACCTGTCGGGCGGGCTGGGGCTCGCGACGTGGCTGGTGGGGCTGATCCTCGGGGTCCGCAACTTCGCCCAGCAGGGCATGTTCCTCGTCGGCGGCGCCCTGGCCGACCGCTTCGGGTACAAGCCGCTGATCGTGGCCGGGTGCGCGCTGCGGACTGTCGGGTTCGCGCTGCTGGGGTTCGTCGACTCCGTACCGGCGCTGATCGTGGCCTCGGCGGCGACGGGATTCGCCGGTGCGTTGTTCAATCCCGCGGTCCGCGCCTACCTGGCGCACGACGCGGGGGAGCGGCGGGTCGAGGCGTTCGCCCTGTTCAGCGTGTTCTACCAGGCGGGCATCCTGCTCGGCCCGCTCGTCGGGCTGGCGCTCACCGGCATCGCGTTCTCGGTGACGTGCCTGGTGGCCGCGGGGGTCTTCGCCGTGCTGACCCTGCTGCAGATCCGAGCCCTTCCGCCGCGCGGCGGCCCACAGGACGGCGGCGCCGACGCGACCTCGTCGGGCTGGCGGGAGATCCTCGGCAACCGGTCCTTCCTATTGTTCGCCGCGGCGATGGCCGGGTCGTACGTCCTGTCGTTCCAGGTCTACCTGGCCCTGCCTCTGCAGGCCCGGGTGGTCACCGCGACCGCGTCTGACGCCACGATCCTGGTCGCCGTCCTGTTCGCCGTGTCCGGCCTGGTGACCATCCTCGGCCAGCTGCGGGTCACCGACTGGTGCCGTATCCGGCTCGGGCCCGCCCGTTCGATGGCCGCCGGGCTGCTCGTACTGGCCGCAGCGTTCGTGCCGCTCCTCGCCGCGGAGGCGATACCGCCGGGTCCCGGCCGTCTGGGTGGGGCGGTCGGCATGGCCGCGCTGGTGCTGTCCGCCGCGGTGCTCGCCCTGGGCACGACGATCGTGTTCCCCTTCGAGATGAACACCATCGTCGCGCTCTCCGGGAATCGCCGGGTCGCCACCCACTACGGGCTCTACAACACCGTCTGCGGTGTGGGCATCCTGCTGGGCAACCTGGGGACCGGCTGGGCGCTGGACATCGCCCGGTCCACCGGCCTCCCGGCGGCTCCCTGGGTGGTACTGATCATCGTCGGGGCCGGCTGCGCGGCCGCGGTGGGTGCGCTTCGCCGTCGCGGTCTCCTGCCGGCCGAGGAGCCGACCCGGCCCCGGGGCGGTCGGCACCGGCTGCGCCGTCGACCACCGGGGGCCGGGTCCGCACGTGCCGTACCGCACGGCACCGGATCGAGGCACCTGATCACGAGCGGTCCGTCGAGGCCGTGATAGCGCGGTGCAGGTCCGGAGGACATGCGCAGCCCTGCAGTCGAGCGGGTGCAGGGTCGTCACGCCATACGTCGAGCCCGTTCGGCGGGCTACGCAATGTTTGCGGACTGCTCACAGAGTTCGTCCCGTCGGATCCGCCGCTTCGACGGCACGAGGCATCTGCTCGCCTCGGCCGTGCCCTTCGGGCAATCACCGTCACCCGACTCGGGGTCACGTCCCGCTGAGTGGTGGAGTTCGTGCTCGACACCGTGCGGGTCAGTGCGTGCTCATGATGCCGTGATCAGGGCGGTGGCCGGTAGTGCGGTGTTCCTGGCCGGAACCGCGACCAGAGCGGCCATGGAGGCTTCGGAGAGGTAGCGGCGGTCGCTGACCTGCCACTCGTCGTGTTGCTCGGCCAGGACGGCGCCGGTGAGGCGGAGCAGGGCGGCGGGGTTGGGGAAGACCCCGACCACGTCGGCACGGCGCTTGATCTCTTTGTTCAACCGCTCCAAGGGGTTGGTCGACCAGATCTTCTTCCAGTGCGTGGGCGGGAACGCGGTGAACGCCAGCAGCTCCTCGGTCGCGGCCTCGAGCATGGCGGTGACCTTGGGGAACTGGCGGCCCAGCATCCCAGCGACGGTGGTGAGTTGCTCGCGCACCGCGGCCGCGTCGGGTTGGGCGAAGATGGTGCGGATCAACGCGGCCACCATCGCCGCGTGCGGCTTGGAGACCACGCCCAGCACGTTGCGCATGAAATGCACCCGGCAGCGCTGGACCCCGGCACCGAGCAGCACCGTACGCACCGCTTGGCCGAGCCCGAGGTGGGCGTCGGCGATGACGAGTTTCACCCCGCTCAGGCCGCGGGCGGCCAGGCTGCGCAGGAACCCGGTCCAGAACGCGCCGTTCTCGCTGTCCCCGACATCGAGACCCAACACCTCGCGGTGCCCATCAGCGCGCACCCCGATCGCGACGACTACGGCCTGGGACACCACCTGGTGATCGACGCGGGCCTTGCAGTAGGTCGCATCCAGGAACACATACGGGTAACTCGTCTCGGCCAGCGACCGGGCCCGGAACGCCGCGACCTGGTCGTCGAGATCAGCGCAGATCCGGGAGACCTCGCTCTTGGAGATCCCCGACCCGACCCCGAGCGCCTGCACCAGATCATCGACCTTGCGCGTACTGACCCCGTGCAGGTAGGCCTCCATCACCACCGCGAACAAGGCCTGGTCCACCCGCCGGCGGCGATCGAGCAGAGCGGGGAAGAACGACCCGGTGCGCAACTTCGGGATCCGCAGCGCCAGGTCCCCCGCCGTGGTGGACAGGATGCGAGGCCGCGAGCCGTTGCGCTGATTCGTGCGCCCCGGGCTGCGTTCCCAGGGCTGGGCACCGATCGTGGCCGTCACCTCGGTCTCGATCAGGGCCTGATACATCGTCTCGGCCGCGACCCGGACACGTTCACCGGCATCACCGGCCTTGAGTGCGTCGAGGACTTCCAATAGGGCAGCATGGTCCAAGGCCATCGTGCGTCGTGTCCTTCCGTGAGAACCCTTAGCCAGGTCTCACCGACCGTCGCACGATGGCCGTCTCCGTCAGGATCGCCACGCCAAGACCACGAACCCGAACTCCACCAACCCAGGGGACGTGACCCGACTCGGCGGTCGTACTGGCCGCGCTGCGCGATGAATCGTCGTGGACACCTCAACCCGTGGTCCCGTGGTCCGGCGGATCGTGCACCTACTATGCTGTGTAGAAGCGTGGCCGCCCCCAGGACATCCAGGTGCAGTTCGCTGACTTGCCCGGTGCGCCACCGCCCATCGCTCGGCATGGGTCCGGATACCGGGTGCGAGGAGGGCGGCTCGATGAAGCAGGGCCGTGACATCACGACTCCCGGCACGCGTACTGCGGCGTTCGCAGCGATGACAACCGTGCTGGTCGCCGTGACCGCTGGAGCTGTGGCCGGGAGTCACCCGCTGCACACAGCAACTCTGGGTGCAGCCGCAATCGCACTGGGGCTGATGCGCCTGGCGCAGCCGGGCCGACATCGAGGCTACTTCGCCGCAGCCAGCGGGATGCTGGTCAGTGAGCCCGTCGTGCATGCCGCGATGGCCGTTCTCCCCTACGGGACCGAGCATTCTGGCGACCGCGCGATCCTCCCGCTCCAGATGGTGCTGGCCGTGCTCGTCATTGCGGCTGTCGCTGGGGCGGAATCACTATTCTTGCTGGCCGGTGCGTTGTGGCGGACGATTCGGCTACCGCGACGCCGTCTCCCGGTCCCCGCGCGACTGACGCCACCGCTCGTTGACGTTCTCGCAGCAGCCGTACCCGGACCCGGCGCCGGCCAGTTCCGTCGCCGCGGACCTCCGTCGAGGCTGACCGTCGCCTGATGCGACTGCACGTGCCACCTGGGGTGTCGAACCGCAGGACGGCGCAGGTCCCCACGTGGCCCGCTCGATGCAGTTCGCCTCGTCCGCCAGCCATGATCAGGTAGCCGTCGGAGTTGCCGTGCACCTTCACCTTCACCGTTCGACAAACCCCCACAGGGTTCCATCCGTCCGCAAGGCTCGACGATGAACACCCTGGAGGCGGTGCTGGTGTTCGGCGGGATACCGCTGGCCATCGTCGGGGTCATTGTCGCGGCCGTTTTCGTGGCTGCACCGCGTCGCGCGTCGCAGCGTCCCGAGCCGCCGGTCGGCATCATCGCCGAACAGGCGGCCTGCAACGTGCGGAACACTGACGAAGGCCGGGAGATTCACGATTCCTCGGATGAGTCCTCGCAGGCCGCATCACGTGTGTGCTGGACAGTGCGGTGTGCCGAGTGCGGCATCAAGTACTCCGAGGGCTCGGACGCCGTGCATTTCACCGGTCCTGTCCACGGAATATCAGTCACCGCCGCGCACGGTTGGCGGCTTGTCGGAGCCAGGATGCGATGCCCGAAATGTGCTTGATTCGCCGCCCTTTCTGCGTGGTTGTCGGACCGTTCACATCTCATGTAGCTGATCCGTCCATGAGGGAGTTATCCGTCGTGGATCACAATTCTGCGAATCCCCGACTGAGCTGCGTGGCGTCCCCGCTCCGCCGCTACGAGGTGTAATCATCGATGACTGATGACTCCGGTTCCCGTTCCCGAGTGCCCGTTCTGCTGATAGTGCTAGGTCTACTACTGGTCGCTATCGCCGGGGTGAATCTGCTGACGCCCGACCCCGAACCGACATCGCAGGCCGCGGTGCCGTTCGCCGGCCCCAGCGCTCTCGACGAACTGATCGACAACGCACAGCGGAGTCTGCGGCGCAAACCCGAGGACGCCCCGCTGTGGGCGCGGCTCGGCGCCGCCTACACCGAGCGGGCGCGAATCACCGGTGACCCGTCGTACTACGGCCAGGCGCAGGGCGCGTTGGATCGTTCGTTGCAGATCGACCCCGTCGACAACGGCGAGGCGCTGATCGGGTTGGGCCAGCTGGCCAACGCCCGTCACGATTTCGCGGCCGCGCGCGACTACGGAGAACAAGCACGTCCACTGCGGCCCTACACCGGTGAGGTCTACGGCGTTCTGGTCGACGCCTACGCTCAGCTCGGCCAACCTGACGCATCAACTGCCGCCCTCGAGAGCATGCTGGATGTCGAGCCCGGTCTCGCCGCGTTCACCCGCGCGTCCTACGACCTGGAGCTCCGCGGCCGCGTGGACGACGCCAGGGCCGCATTGGAGCGGGCATTGTCATCCGCCTTGTCTCCCGAGGACGTCGCGTTCTGCCGCTACTACCTGGGCGAGCTGGCCTGGAACAGCGGGGACGTCGAGGAAGCGGCCACCCAGTACGCGGCCGGCCTGGACGCACGGGCCGACGACGTCGCCTTGCTGCAGGGCATGGCCAAGGTGGCTTATGCACAGGGTCGCACCGACGATGCGCTCGTGGGCTACCAGGAAATCACCAACCGGGTACCGCTTCCGGGATACCTGCTGGAGTACGGCGAATTGTTGCAGGCCGTGGGTCGCACCGAGGAGGCACAGGCGCAGTACGACGTCCTCGCCGTCCAGCAGCGGCTCTACGCCGCAGACGGGTCCACCGACGACCAGGTTGCCGCGTTGATCGCGGCCGACCACGGCGAGCCGGCGGAGGCGTTGAGGCTGGCTGAGGCCGAATGGGGCCGGAGGCAGAGCATCTTCAGTGCCGATTCGATGGCCTGGGCCCTGTACGTGAACGGCCGCTATGCCGAGGCGATCACGTTTGCGGACCGCGCCGCTGAGCTCGGCTGGCGAAATGCGAGCTACTTCTATCACCGCGGAATGATCCTGGCCTCGCTGGGTCGCCGCGACGAGTCGTTGGCGGTTTTGAACGAGGCGATGTCCATCAATCCCTACTTCAACCCGCTGCAGGCACCGATCGCCCGCGCGACGATCGCCGCCTTGGGGTCCGGGTCATGAACCATGAAGGGCGTACCAGGAGTTTCCGAATCGACGCCACGAGACACTGCACAGGGTGGCAGAAAAGCTCTCAAGGTGTTGCTCAGTCATCCCTCCTGCTCCCGCCGTCGCCGCAGCCGAATGTGATGAGGATGAGATGATGGTCAGCGGAAAACAGAGCAAGCGAAACCGCCAGGACCGGGCCAAGACCTCGCTCGTGACCGACCGGTCCACCCCGTGGGGGACGATCGTCGCGGTACTGATGGTGGTGCTGTTCGCGGGCGGTGTCTTCGGCTACGCCCTGCTGGAGTCCCAGGCCGGCAACGCGCGTGCCGAGGCGCTTTCCGCCTTCACTCCGTCGGCGGCCAACCAGGATCCCTCGACCCAGATCCCGGGAGTCGCTGAGCAGACCTACGAGGGCGGCCAGCACGTCGGCCCGACCGAGCAGGTGGCTTACACCCAGTCCCCACCGACCGGTGGCACGCATGACCAGGCGTGGGCCGCTTGCTCCGGCGTGGTCTATGACCAGCCGGTGCGTAGTGAGAACCTGGTGCACTCGATGGAACACGGTGCGGTGTGGATCGCCTACAACCCCGACCAGCTCGGCGGTGCCGCCCTCGAGCAACTCGCCGACCGTGTTCAGGACCGGCCTTACATGGCGCTGTCCCCGTACCCGGGTCTCGACCAGCCGATCGCGGTGCAGTCCTGGGGGCATCAGCTCAAGCTCGCCGACGCCGCTGACCCTCGTATCGACCAGTTCGTGGCTGCGCTTCGCGCCAACCCGAACACCCACCCCGAGAACGGGGCCAGCTGCGACGCGCTGGGGCCCGGCCAGTTCGATCAGGACGCTCCACCGCCCTACCAGCCTGCCCCACCGGTCTCAGCGGCCGGGCAACCCGGCGTCCGGGCCGAGACCGAGACCGCCGCAGACCAGCCCACCGGAGACGGATCATGACCGGCCGGACACCTGCGGACAGCGCTGACACCTCCGCCGACGCCTCAGCAGACGAGCTGCCGATCGAGTCGGCCGGGCCGGCGCGTTGGCCGCGGAGGGTGATCGCAGCGGGTGCGGTGCTGGCGCTGTTGCTGCTGGCGGCAACCGGAGGCCTGATCCTCGGGCGCTCCGGCTCCGCGGGGTCGGCCGTGCCGGGTACGGACTCCGTCGACGTCGGGTTCGCCCAGGACATGAGCGTGCATCATCGCAACGCCGTGCAGATGGCCGGCTGGGCGCGCGACAGCAGCGGCGATCCGACCGTCCGCACCCTCGCCTTCGACATCGAATCCGGACAGACCGCTCAGATCGGGCAGATGCAGGGCTGGCTCGCCCTATGGGACGCGCCTGCCTTCCCGGTCGACGGATACATGCGGTGGATGTCGGACATGAGTACGGAGCTCGGCATGGGCCATGTCGCAGACGGCAGGGCACAGATGCCGGGAATGGCTTCGACCGAGGATCTCGCCCGGCTCCGGGCCAGCACTGGACCAGCCGCCGATGTGCTGTTCCTGCAGTTGATGCTGCGCCATCACGAAGGCGGTGCCGGCATGTTGAGCTACGCCGCCGAGCGGGCCGGGCGGCAGCAGGTGCGGAACCTGGCCGCCCAGATGCTCACCGCCCAGACCGCGGAAAGCCAGTCCATCCGTCAGATGCTCGCCGAGCGGGGCGCAGCCCCACTGCCAGCCTGATGGTCCTCGACGCCCTGCCGAGGGTCACGAGCCGCCCGCACTGCCGGTCGCGCGGTCTGTGCCAACCGATCACGGCCAACCGGCATCACCGAGAGAAGCAGGGTGACCCGTGAGCGCACAGCCCTCCCCACCGATCGACGGACCAGCGCCCCTCCCGGAGGCGCCTTCGCCCGTTGCGCCGCGGTGGCACGCACGCTTCGGCGGCCCGCCGCGTCACGCGGTGCTGCTGGGCCTCACGGGTTCGGTGCTCCTGGTTGTGGGCGGCTTCGGTGCGGGCGGGGTGCTGGTTCGGGATCCGGTGCTGACGAACTCAGCGCTGGGCTTCTGGCGCTACGGTCACGGTCGCGAGATGGCGACGGCGCTGGTGTACCTGGGCGTCGGGCTCCTGGTGTGGGCGTGGGTGCGGCTGGGACGCGACGTCCTGGCGAGCAGGGTGGGCGGGCGCGCAGTGCTGAGCACCGCCGCGGTGTGGCTCGCACCGATGCTCGTGGCGCCGCCGCTGTTCACCCGTGACGTCTTCAGCTACCTCGCCCAGGGCACGCTGCCGCTGCGCGGTCACGACCCCTACCAGGTCGGCCCCGATGTCCTGGGGGACGTGCTCAGCGAGAACGTGCACTACTTCTGGCAGGAGACCCCGGCTCCCTACGGGCCGCTGTTCATCCTGCTCGCCCAGGGCATGGCCTGGCTGTTCTCCGCCACCGGGCAGAACATGATCGTCGGCGTGGTCGGGTGGCGGTTGCTCCTGCTGCCCGGCCTGCTGCTGGTGGTCTGGGCGCTTCCCGAGCTCACCCGGCGCCTCGGCGGGCGGGTACCGGTAGCGCTGTGGGTCGCGGTGGCGAACCCCGTCACGGTGATCCACATGGTCGGCGGGATACACAATGACCTGCTGGTCGTCGGACTGCTGGCCGCCGGCAGCCTGTTCGCGCTGCGCGGGCGGCACGTCTCTGGGATCGCTATCGTCACCTGCGCGATGGCGGTCAAGGCCACCGCCGGGGTGGCGCTGCCGTTCCTCGTGCTCGTGTGGGCAGCCCGGCTCCCGGGTTCGTTTCGCGTCCGGCTCGCGAAGGCGATGGCGGCAGGGCTCGGCGTGTTCGGCGTCGTGTTCGCGTTCTGGACCTTCGTCGCGGGGTTCGGGGTGGGCTGGCTGCCCGCCCTGTCCGCGCCGTCGATGATCGTGAACTGGTTGTCGATGCCGACCGCTGCCGGCGAGCTGGCGTTCAACGCCGTCAACCTCGTCTCCGAGGTCGGCAAGCAGCCGTTCGTCGACGTGGCGCGGATCCTCGGCGCGTCGGTGCTGCTGGTGATCGCTGTCCGGCAGTGGTGGGCGGCCCGTGACGGTGGGTCCGACGCCGTCCGCCGGGCGGGCGTCGTGCTGCTCGCTGTCGCCGTGCTGTCGCCGACGATGCTGCCGTGGTACGTGAGTTGGGGCATGGTGCTGTTGGCGATGACGGCCTGGTCGCCGCGCGAACTCGCGTACGTGGTGTTCGGCTCGGTGTGGCTGCTCGTCGTCTACTACCCGGACGGCGAGACCGCGCTCTACAACTGGCCCTACCTGGCGGTGTGCGCGCTGCTAGCCGGCCTGGCTGCGGTCTCGCTGCTGCGGCCGGACCCGCTGCACTTGGCCGCTGGAGCCCACGCGCCCGCATCGCCGAGTCCGGAGCCCGCGAGGACTCGGTGGCGTCGTCCGCGACCGCTGTGAGCGGTGCCGAGCACCCGGTGCGCTGATCTCACCACAGCGATCGCTACGTCCGCTGCGGGGGGGTGTCTCTATGTCGTTGTCAAGCGGCGGCGGGGTGCGAGTCGGGCTCGGCCGGTGCGGAGAGCTGGTAGGGCTTGCGGTCGCGGAGCATGGCGTAGATGACGTCGGTGCGGCGGCGGGCGAGGCAGATCAGGGCGGCGTTGTGTCGCTTGCCCTGGGCTCGTTTGCGGTCGTAGTAGGCGCGGCTGGTCGGGTCGGCGAGACTGGCGAAGGCCGACAAGAACAGAGCGGATTTCAGGGCGTGGTTCCCGCGCTGGGAACGGGTCTCACCCTTGATCGACGTCCCGGATCTGCGGGTGACGGGGGCGAGGCCGGCGTAGGCGGCGAGGTGCCCGGCGGTGGGGAACGCGGCGCCGTCGCCGACGATGGTGAGGATCTTGAGGGCGGTCCTGAACCCGAGGCCGGGCATCGAGGTCAGGACCTCGGCAAGAGGGTGGGCCTCCAGGCGGGTCTCGAGTTCGGCGGCCAGGGTGTCGCGCTCGGTGCGGACCTCCCGCAGCTGGGTGGCGACTCCGACGATCACCCGCCCGAACGCGACAGTGCCGGGGACGACGACGGTCTGGGCGTCGAGCGCGGCGAGGATCTGGCGAGGCAAGGTCTTGGCCAGACGCGGCGAGCGGGATCGCATGACTGCGGTGATGCCGTCCTCGCCGAGCTGGCGCAGCCCGTCGGGTGTGGGAGCAGCGGCGAGGAGATCGAGTACTCCGCCGCGGTCCATGCGGGGCCCGAGCAGGCGTTCCAGCGCGGGGTGGACGTGCAACAGCGCGTCGCGCAGGCGGTTGGTGAGCCGGGTGGTCTGTGCTGCGAGGTCGTCGTCGTAGCCGGCGAGCACGGTGAGTTCGGCGAGGATCTCGTCGTCGGTGCCGACCCGGCGCAGGGTGTGGGGCATGGTGCGGGCGGCGTCGGCGATGACGTAGGCGTCGCGGGCGTCGGTCTTGCCCTGCCCCGGGTGCAGGTCGGCGATCCGGCGCATCGCCAGCCCGGGCAGGTAGGCGACCTCGATGCCCAGCGAGCGGGCGACGGCCACAGCCAGGGCGCCGATCGAGGCGGGCTGATCGACGATCACCAGCACCCGTCCGTTCGTGGCCAGCCGTTGGAAGACCTCGGTCAGGGCGGTCTCGTCGTTGGGCAGGGCCTTGTCATGCAGCCGCTGCCCGGTCGGGTCCAGCGCGCACGCATGGTGGGCGGACTTGCCCACGTCGAGTCCGCAGAACACTGCGAACCCGTGATCTCTGGTCTTGTCGGATCCCGACAACGAGGCCTCCTCGCTAACCGTGGCAGGCCGACCCGGACACCCGCGCCGGCAGCCACGTTACGAGCAGACCACGCGTGCGGGTCAGGTCTCTATCAGCGGTCGTTGGCGCCCTCCGACCACGGTGACAACACCCCCCAGATCATCAACGACAGGGGCGACAAGTCATGCCGTGGCCGGTGGCCTGCAAGCCCTCACCGGGCTTGATCAAGAAGGTAACGGGGGGGAGCCGGCGGTAGATCGTCCCGGTCGACGCCAGGGCCGGCCGGCCCCGTCACGGGACCGCGGGCCCGGGATCTCGGCGACGTGGATGCGGTGTCGCCGCCTGTCGAGCGCTGGACGCGAGGGGGCTGCTACCCGGCCACAGGGGGGTCGCTGTGCACCTGAACCTCGTCGCCGACCTGGAGGTAGTCGAAGAACGCCGCCGCATTGCCCCGTTCCATGCGGATACAGCCGTAGGAGCTGGTCTGCAGGCTGCCCTCGTGAAACGCGATGCCGCCGGGGGCGAAGAACACCGAGTAGGGCATCGGCGTGCCGTATTCGCGGCTCACCCAGTCCTTGGCCTTCCATTCCACGGCGTACCGGCCGGGTGGGGTGGGGTCGAGCTCGTCGCCGATGCTGATCGGGACCGGGCCGCGGAGGATGCGGCCGTCCTGGAACAGCCAGGCCCGCAGCCCGATCAGGTCCGCGCAGGCCCTGGCCGTAGCGGTACACGGGGTGCCCGGCACGAGCGGGGCCGGCACGGGAGGCCCGGGTATCGGCCCGGCGAGCGCCATCGAACCCGCCGACAGCAGCATCGCCACGACCAGCCCGATCATCGCAGCCCGACGGCGAACCCGGCTGAGCGTGCGCATGAAACTCCTCACTCCTGGTGTCAACCTGATAACCCTCTGAAGTCGATGAAGGTGATGGTCGAGAGGCCAAACGGGATGTGGCGAATCTCACCGCGGCCGACAGTTGCGCCGGCTTGTCACTCCGGCCGGGCGGGGCGCGCCGTCACCGGCTGGTGGCTTCGGCGATAGCGTCGGCTCCGTGGCGGGCACCGTGCGGGACTGGATCCTCCCCCCTCCGTCGACCACCCCCGTCGTCGTGGACCCGCGGCGCAGGCGGCTGATCCTCACCGAGTTGCTCGTGGTGCTCACCGTCACCACCGGCCTGTCCGCCTTGCGCAGCGCACTCAGCCTCGTCGACGCGCTGCTGGCGCCGACACCACTGGCACAGCAGCAGGTGGTGCTCAACGCTCCCGCCGCGGACGTCGAGCTGGTCGATCTGGCGCTGCAGCTGGTCCGGGTGCTGCAGCTGGTCGGCTGGGGAGCGCTCGGCGCCTACCTGCTGCTGCGCGCCGGTTTCGCGCTGCGGTCGGTGGGTTTGGATGCCACCCGTCCCGGGCGGGACCTGGGCGGGGCGATGGGGCTCGCCGCCCTGATCGGGGTCCCGGGTCTCGGGCTCTACCTGATCGCCCGGGCGTCCGGCCTGAGCGCGACGATCGCGCCGACGACGCTGGGCAGTACCTGGTGGGAGCTGCCGTTGCTGGTCGCTTCGTCGGCGGCGAACGCGTGGGCCGAGGAGGTCGTCGAGGTCGGCTACCTGCTGACCCGGCTGCGCCAGCTCGGGTGGTCGGCCAACCGTGCCGCGCTGGCGTCGGCGTTCCTGCGCGGTTGCTACCACCTCTACCAGGGCGCGAGTGGGTTCTTCGGCAACCTGGTGATGGGTCTGGTCTTCGCGCGGGTGTGGCAGCGAACCAACCGGCTGTGGATGCTCGTCGGCGCCCACACGCTGATCAACGTGGTGGCGTTCCTGGGCTACGCCCTGCTGGACGGGAGGGTCGGCTGGCTGTAGCCCGGCGCAGCGTGAAGGCGGCCAGCCGGACGGTCAGCCCATCGACGAGGAATCCGCCGACGCCCCAGGGGCTGACGGGATCGGCTACGGGGTCACCGACGCCGAGGAGAGGCAGGATCAGCGGAATCGCGAACGCGCCCACCCCGATCACCCCGGCGACGGCGGCGGCGACCAGCAGTTCGGGGCGGGGCTCCACGATGAGCGCGGCCGCGCCGACAAAGGCCACCGCGGCGAGGGCGAAACCCAGGACGACCGCCGTGCCTGCGGCGTCCAGCGCGATCCACAGGTGCAGCGCACCGGCGACGGTCCAGATGACGGCCACGACTGTGGTGCCGCCGCGGGGCGAGGAGGGCATGGTCGGCATCGTGCTCCAGGTCGGGTCAGCGGCTCGGGTTCGGTCTCGCGAAGGCCCTGCCGCCGCGCCCGGGAGCGCGGCCCGTGCGATGGAGGGCCCAGCGTGTGGCATGTCATCCCCGGTTCGGCACATCGCATGCGGCTTCTACTATCAGTGTTCTTACTATGCGGTGTAGAAGTTCCGAGTCTGCAACCGGGTCGGCATCGGAGGAGCGGCCGTGGACGTGTTTGCGCTGGTTTCGCCGGCGCCGGTGGCCGGGGCGCTGTCGTTCAGCTCCCCGTGTGCGCGGTGCGGCACATCGTTCACGGTGCTGGGTGCACGGTGTCGGTGCTGATGATGACGGGTGGCTGGACGCTGATCACGAGCCGGATGCTCTCGGTCTCTGCGCGGTTGCAATGGCCCCCGATCTAGCGTCCCCCGACCCAGCCCCGCATCGGCGTGGTGGGCGGTTCGCCGCCGCCGGGCTGGCGACACTCGCGCTCGGCGTCGTCGTGCTCGGGGCGGTGGCCACCGGTGTGGGGGTGCCGTCGGCGCTGCTGCGGTTCGTCGCAGCCGTCGCCGCGGCCGGTGCGGTCGGTGTGCTCGTCGTCGGTGCCTTCTTCCGCACATCGGCGGCCGGTCGGTCGTCCGCGCCGCGATCGGTCGCGGGCGGTTGGTGGTTCGCATGGGTGTGGGCCGTCGCCGCGGTGTCGCTCGTTCCGCTGGATGTCGTGGGCGAGCATATGTCCGCTACGCCAGGGATCGTGGTCGCCGTTCTGGCGGTGGTCGTGGCGCTGGGCTGCGCGTGGACGACGCGGTGGCGACCGGTCGCCGGGCTGCTGCTCCTGGCCCTGGCCGGGCTCGCGCCGCCCGTGGTCGCGAGCCGGGCAGTGGGCGGTCCCGACCTCGACCTCGCCACGAATGCGCTGCTGCTGCACGTCGTCGCCGCGTCGATGTGGCTCGGGGTCCGGCTCACGACGCACGGGACGGTGACGCAGCGGTACCGCCGGTTCTCCGTGGCGTGCTGGGCGGTGCTCATGTTCTCCGGGGCAGTGGCGGCACTGGTCCTCGTCCCGCTCACACGGCCGTTCGGCACGGCCCTCGGATGGCTGGTGCTGGTGGACCTCGCCGCGGTGGCCGCGCTGGGCGTCGTCGCATCGGGGTTCCGGGCCGGGGCGCTCGTGTCGGGCGTCGAGACCGGTGTGCTGGTCGTGGCTGTCGCCGCGGTGACCGGACTCGTCGGTAGCCCCCCGGCCCGCACCGCGCTCGACCCGGTGGAGGCATCCATCGGCTACCGGCTCCCGGGCGCGCCGGAGCTGCTGAACGTCTTGGCCACGTGGCGGCCGGACCTGCTGCTGGGCACCGCGGCGGTGGTGGCGGCGGTGCTCTACCTCGCCGGCGTGCGCCGGTTGCGCCGCGCCGGGCGAACCTGGTCGCCGGCCCGGAGCGCGTCCTGGGTGACCGGGTGCGCGGTGGTGTTCCTGGCCACCTCGTCGGGTGTGGGTGCCTACGCGCCGACGGTATTCAGCATGCACATGCTGGCGCACATGGCCCTGAACATGATCGCGCCGCTGGCCCTGGTGCTCGGCGCACCGGTCACGTTGGCGCTGCGCGCGTTCGTCCCGGCCCGGGACGGAGAACCGGCCGGGCCGCACGAGTGGCTGCTGGCCCTCATCGACTCCCCGGTCGCCCGGTTGCTCGCCCACCCCGGCCTCGCCGCCGTAGCGTTCGGCGGCTCCTACTACCTGCTCTACCTCACTGGCCTGTTCGAGACGGTGATCGGCGAGCACTGGTCGCGGACGGCGCTCAACGTGGTCATCCTGGTGATCGGGTACCAGTTCTGCTGGGTGGTGGCCGGGGCCGACGCGGCGCCCCGGCGGCTCCCGCACTTGGGGCGGCTCGGCGTCGTGTTCGCCGTCATGCCGTTCCACGTGATCTTCGCGGTGTTGTTGATCACTCGGACCGAGGCGGTCGCGGGGGAGTACTACCGCACGCTCGGCCTGCCGTGGTCGGTCGACCTGGTCGCCGACCAGCAGCTCGCCGGGGTGCTGTCGCTGGTGCTCGGCGAGCTGCTGCTGATCACGACCCAGGTCGTACTGCTGGTCCAGTGGTACCGCTACGACCAGCTGGCGGGTTTCCGCTCCGACCCCGGCGACGACGATGCGGCGGCCTACCGCGACATGCTCTCGACGCTGCGCCGCAGCCGTCGCGGCTGACTACGTCTCGCGGGGCGGGGTCTGGCGGTCGGCCTGTTCGGGCTCGAGCCACGACGGCGGCATGGTCGGGCCGCTGCCGTAGGGCGCCGTCGGTGCGCAATTGCCGCCGCGCCGCAGGCCGCGCCGGTCGCGCCGGGCACGCCCTGCACGGCATCGGCGACGGCCTGCGCCGATCTGACCGGGAAGAAGGCGTGGCGGTTCCAGAACGGCCAGATCTGTAGCCGTCTGCACGATCTGGAGTCCGTTGACGCCGACGGTGACCAGGGCGGCGTCCACCAGCCGACCGGGTCCGCTATGACGCCACGCGGCGGCACGTGATGTGCGGTCGGGCTACGTGCAGGGGTCCTCGTGGTCGCCGTGGGTGTCCCGTTCGACCTGCAGCGTGCTGTGCGCCACGCCGAATCGATCCCGCAGCAGTGCGGACGCTGCGTCGAGCACTGAGTCCTCGCCGCATCCGGCGTCCGGGGTCCCCGTGACGACCAGGTGTGCCGATGCGGCAGGGGAGCGGTCGTTGATCGTCCACACGTGGAGGTCGTGCACGGCAGCGACCCCGGGAATCGCGCGCAGCGCGTCCTCGACTGTTGCGACGTCGACGTCACGCGGGGCGCCCTCGAGCAGCACGTGACCCACCTCACGTAGCAGTCCGAGCGCGCGCGGGAGGATCAGCGCGACGATGAACAGCGACGCGACGGTGTCGGCATATGGCCAGCGGGTCGTGAGCAGGACGACCGCGGCCGCCAGGACTCCGACGGAGCCGAGCGCGTCGCCCAGCACGTGCAGCGCGGCTCCGCGGACGTTCATGTTCTGGCCGTCCCCGCCGGAAAGCACCCACAGCGCCAGAAGGTTGCCGACAAGGCCGAGCGCGCCGATCACGAGCAGCGGCAGGCCGGGAACTTCGGCCGGCTCGAACAGGCGCCGTACGCCCTCGACGGCGACCCATGCCACGACGGCGACGAGCGCGATCGCGTTGAGGCCGGCGACGAGCACCTCCACCCGACCCCATCCGTAGGTGCGGCGCCCGCTGCGGGGCCGCGCGGCCACGATGGAGGCGACGAACGCCGCGGCCAGCGCGCCGGCGTCGGTGAGTAGGTGTCCGAGGTCGGCGAGCAGGGCGAGCGAGCCCGTCAGCGCGGCCCCGACGGCCCCGAGCACCGCGGTGACGAGTGTGATTCCGAGTGCCGTGGCGAGCTTGCGGCGGTCCTGTTGCCCGGAGTGGCCGTGGCCGTGTCCCTGACCCATGTCCGTGTCCCTCTCTCATCAATACATGCGCATTGATGCATGTATAGCACCTCGGCTTCGCTCATGTCCAGGCGTTGAGGAGCTGCTGACCCTCGTCACCGTCCCCTGCGGGCCCTGGCCTCGCGGTCGCGGGTGGCGCAGCATGGCCGTCGGCGAGTCGGTCGTGACGAGGATCGGCCCAATCCTCGGCAGATGCCCTGGTCGCGTCCCGCACACCGGTAGTCACCCGGGCGGCGCTTGTGCGGTCGGGTCGGGGTTGACGACGATCGCGGCTCTGCCCTGCCCACGGAGGCCCCTTGGCCCGCGCTGTAGCCCCGGCCCGTGGCGCCGACCGGCGGCTCGGTCGGCGTCACCTGCTGCGACTGCTCGCGCTCGCATGCGGTGTCGCCGTGGCCGGTTGCGGAGGTGGGGACCAGGAGGGCAGCGGGGACGCCGCGGGCGGGCTCGCCCAGCTCGCCGATGAGTTCTTGCGCGTGCGGCACGACCTCGCGCCGCTGCTCGCCAAGCTGCAGGCAGAGCTCACCGACTACGGCAAGGTCTTCACCGGCGACACCGTCGTCGCCGCGATCCGCCACTACGACGGCTACTGGCGTAGTCCGCGCGTCCTCGGCCCGACCGACCGGCACAGCGCGTACCGGCTCAGCCAGGTCACGACGGAGGAGCTGGCCGCAGGCACCGGTGCGGCGCCGACCTTCCCCGCGGGCTACCGCGACGTGGCGCCGCGCCTGCAGCCGGGCCTCACTGTGCACCGCATCACGTTCCACGAGCCCGGGCAGTCGCTGGGGATCGACCTCGACGCGCTGGTTTCCGTCGCTGGTCGATGGCGGCTCCTGCCGACCCCGTGGCTGGTGCTCGACGTCGATGAGCCTGGACACAGCCACTGACGGCGAAGGGCCCGCACGGGTGGAACCGTGGTGCTGGAAGGACATGCCGACGACCAGCTGGCGGGTGTCCGCTCTGACCCCGGCGACGACGATGCGGCGGCCTACCCGGACATGCTCTCGACGCTGCGCCGCAGCCGTGGTGGCTGACTACGCCTCCCGGGGCGGGGGCGGGCGTTCGGCCTGTTCGGGCTCCAGCCACCACGGCGGCATGGTCGGGCCGCTGCCGTACTGCCGGTCCAGGGCGCGGTCGGTGCGCCGGGCGTCGCGCTCGTCGGAGCGGTACCACTGCACGACGAACGCACTGATCAGTGCCGCCGCGGCCACGTCACCGAACCCCCACAGGACCCCGCCGCCGACTTCCTGGTCGTCGATCAGGGTCGGGCCCCAGGTGCGCGCCACCTCGAGGTAGTAGCCCTCGGCCAGCACCTCGTTCATCAGCATGATCGGGATGCCGAGCAGGATGTGCATCGGAGCCAGCGCCAGTACCAGCATGAACTTGAAGAAGAACGGCGGCCGGTGCGGCACCGGGTCGACGCCCAGCAGCGCCCAGTAGAACAGGAACCCGACGAGCACGAAGTGCACGTGTGAGAAGTCGTGCAGCCACACGTTGCGCAGCGACGCCTCGTAGAGGGGTGTGTAGTAGAAGGCGAACTGGGTGATCGCGAACAGGGCGAACGCGACGCCGGGGCGCCCGATGAACCGCACGGGTCCGCTGTGCACCACGGCCAGCACGACGCGGCGCCATTCGACGGGGAACGTGCGCATCGCCAGGGTGATCGGAGCGCCCATCGCCAGACCCACCGGCGCGATCATCTGCAGCAGCATGTGCTGGATGGCGGGGACGACGAACAGGGTCCGGTCGTAGACGCCCAGCGCCGACGAGGTGGCGACGAAGACCAGCACGAGCCCGAAGAACCAGTACGCGGTCCGTGAGGGGGGCCAGGTGTCGCCGCGGCGGCGCAGCATCCGCACGCCCCACAGGTAGAGCCCGGCCGCGACCAGCACCGGGATGACCATCACGGGGTCGAACGTCCAGGCGGTCAGCATCCGGCTGACGGTGAGCGGCGGCTGATCCGCATCCGGCATCCAGGCCAGCACCGCGGTCGGCGGGGGGAGCATCAGCGATCCTCGAGGTCGGGGGAGAACCGGCGCAGGCGCAGGCTGTTGGACACCACGAACAGCGACGACACCGCCATCGCGGCGCCCGCCACGAGCGGGTTGAGCAGGCCCAGCGCGGCCAGCGGGATCGCCGCCACGTTGTAGCCGAACGCCCAGAACAGGTTGCCGCGGATGGTACGGAGCGTGGCCCGGGACAAGCGGATCGCGTCGGGTACCACCCGCAGGTCGTCGCGCACCAGGATGAGGTCGGCGGCGTCGATCGCGATGTCGGTGCCCGCGCCGACGGCCATGCCCAGGTCGGCGACGGCGAGCGCGGCCGCGTCGTTGACCCCGTCCCCGACGACCGCTACGCAGGCACCGCCCGCCTGCAGCCGCCGGACCTGCTCGGCCTTGTCGGCGGGCAGCACCTCGGCGACGACGGAACCCACGCCGATCTCGTGGCCCACGGCCGTCGCGGTCGCGGTGTTGTCGCCGGTCAGCAGCACGGTCGCCAGGCCGAGGCGGTGCAACTGCCCGACGGCCGCGCGGGCGGAGGGTTTCACGAGATCGGCCAGGCCCAGCAGGCCGACCACCGCGTCGTCGACGGCGATCAGGACGGTGGTCCGGCCCCGCCCCTCCCACTCGCCGCGCTGCGCGTCGAGCCGCGCGGGCACTTCGATGCCCAGGTCCGCGAACAGCCGAGCCCGCCCGGCGCGCACCCGGTGGCCGTCCACCACGCCCGCGGCACCGAGCCCCGGCTCACTGGTGAACCCGGTCGGGCGGGGCAGCGAACCGAGCTCGGTCAGCGCCGCCGCCACGATTGCAGCGGCCACCGGGTGCTCCGAGTCCTGCTCCAGCGACCCGGCCGCACGCAACACCTCGTCACGGGTGAAGCCGTCGGTACAGGTCAGCTCGGCCAGCGACATCCGTCCGCTGGTCACCGTGCCGGTCTTGTCGAGCACGACGGTGTCGATCGAGCGGGTGGCCTCCAGCGCCTGG
This sequence comes from Pseudonocardia broussonetiae, assembly GCF_013155125.1. Lineage (NCBI taxonomy): Bacteria > Bacillati > Actinomycetota > Actinomycetes > Pseudonocardiales > Pseudonocardiaceae > Pseudonocardia > Pseudonocardia broussonetiae. The sequence continues at coordinate 4,165,698 of NZ_CP053564.1, forward strand.
TAGCCCTTGACGAAGATGCCCAGGCGGGCCCCGCGACCCGATGCCACCATCAGCGCGGTCGGGGTGGCGAGTCCGAGCGCACACGGGCAGGCGATTACCAGCACGGCGAGCGCGGCGGCGAACGCGCGCTCGACCGAGCCGTCGAGCAGCATCCACCCGGCGAAGGTCAGCACCGACAGCGCGACGACGGCCGGTACGAACCACCCGCAGATTCGGTCAGCGAGCCGCTGCACCGACGCCTCACCGGTCTGTGCCTGCTCGACCAGCCGGATCATCGCGCCGAGCTGGGTGTCGCGACCCACCCCGGTGGCCTCGACGACGAGCGAGCCGTGTCGCACGGTCGTACCGCCGACCACCGGGTCGGCCGGCCCCACCTCAACCGGTACCGACTCACCGGTCATCGCGGCAGTGTCGAGTGCGGCCTGCCCGGACACCACCCGCCCGTCGGTGGCCACCGACGCGCCCGGCCGGACCAGGAACCGCTGCCCGACCCGCAGCTCACCGATCGGCACCGGGCGCTGCGACCCGTCCGGTTCTACCAGGACGACGTCGGCGGACCGCAACGCGGCGAGCTCGCGCAACGCGGTTCCGGCCGAGCGCTGGGCCTTGGCCTCGAAGTAGCGCCCGGCCAGCACGAACGTCACCAGACCGGCAGCGACCTCCAGGTAGATCGCGTCCTCGCCGCGCAGCAGCAGATCGAGCCCGGTGGCATCCGACGGCGGTCCGGGCGGGCCGAACATCACGTAGAGCGACCAGGCGGTCGCCGCCAGCACCCCGAGCGAGACCAGGGTGTCCATCGTCGCGATGCCGTGCCGGGCGTTCGCCACCGCGGCCCGGTGGAACGGCCATGCCGCCCAGCCGATCACCGGCAGCGCGAGCGCGAGCAGCACCCACTGCCAGCCGGGGAAGCGCCATTCCGGCAGGACGGTGAGGGTGATCGACAGGTCGGCGATCGGGACGAACAGCACCACCGAGACCAGCAGCCGTCGCCACAACGTCCGGGCGCGGCCGGCGTCGTCGGAGTCGGGTTCACGGTGGCCGTCGCGCGGGAGCAGCTCCGCCCCGAAGCCGCTGCGCACCACGGTCTCGACCAGCATCTCGTCGGCGACGTCCGGATGTGTGGACACCGTGGCCCGCCCCGTGGCGTAGTTGACGCTGGCGGACACACCGGTGAGCCGGTTGAGCTTGCGCTCGACCCGGGCGGCGCAGGCCGCGCACGTCATACCGGACACGGACAGCTCGACCAGCCGATCCTGCTCGGTGGTCACCGGGGAGGTCATCTCGGGTCGCCCTTCTCATACGCCGTCGGCCGGGCAGGTCGACTGTGCCACGCCAGCAGCATCTACAAACTGTAGAAGTATCCGCGGATGGGTCGTGCGGGGCCCTCATCGCTGAGACGGCGGAGACGGAACAGGATGGCCGGCGGGTTGTTGTAGGCGGGCTGGCAGCGGGCGTCGACGGGGATGAATTCGGCTGGCGAAGGGGCTGTGCGGCGGGCTCGGCGGGACACGACCGGCGCGAGCGCGGGCCACTGACCATCACGGTGGCTCGAGCAACAGCGCCGGTGCCGGCCCGCATCGTCTAGTCATTCCGCGTGACCAGTGGAACGGCGGTGGAGCGCAGTGTCCACCGACCGGGCGTTCCCCGAAGCTGGGTGGCAGTCAGGGGGGCGACGTCGATGCGCCAGAACGCCGAGAGCGGTGCGTCGAGCGCGGAAAGCACTGCACACCGGACGACAGCCGAGTGGGTTACCGCCACCGTGTGAACGTCGTCGGGAACCGTGTCGAGCCAGTCGGCCACGCGGGCCAGCAGCAGCAGGTGCGACTCGCCGCCGTGCGGTGACGAGTCGGGCTCGGACAGCCAGGCCGTCACGGCGTGCGGCTCCGCAGCAGCGACCTCGTCCAGCGTCCGGCCACGCCACCGGCCGGGATCCCAGTCGGCCAGTGCCGGTTCGATCACGGCGGAGAGTCCCAGCCCGTCGGCGGTCTGACGGCACGCAGGCGCGGGTGAAGTCAGGACCCGGACCGCCCGGGGCAGCCGCCCACGGGCCTGTTCGACCCAGCCCGCCCCGCGGGCGTCGAGCGGCTCGTCCGAGGCGAACGCGGCCGAGTTGGTGGCCGAGGTCGACGAATGGGACACCAGCGTGATCCTGCTGCTCATCAACCCCTCCGAAGCCCTTGACACCGATCCGGCCCGCACCCGACACTTGTCATCTGAATATCTGTTCAGGTGAGTGAAGGTCCGTCCTGAAGTGCGTGGACGGCAGCCTCCCCGATAAGGAGATCCGATCATGGCTCAGGCGGCGGCACTCCCCGCGTCCACCCCAGTGACCATCCCCCTGAACGAGCTCCTCCCGTGGGCGGTGTTCGCCGGGGTCATCCTGCTGTCCCTGCTGTATCTGGTGGGCATGGACCAGGGCGCAACCTCGCTGATCTCCGGCAGCATGCTGCACGAGTTCGTGCACGACGGGCGCCACCTCCTCGGCTTCCCCTGCCACTGAGGGCCGGGACACCCGTCATGGTGAGGACCCTGCTGATCCGGGGCATGATCGCCGGGCTCGTCGCCGGTCTGGCCTACTTCGTGTTCGCCTACCTGTTCGGGGAACCTGCCGTCGAGGCGGCCATCGGCTACGAGGACCAGGTCGCCGCCGCGGCGGGTGAGGTGTCCACCGAGGAGCCGCTCGTCAGCCGCGGGATCCAGAGCACCCTCGGGCTGGCCACCGCCGCACTGATCTACGGCGTGGTGGTCGGCGGGATCCTGTCGCTGGTGTACGCCTCAATGGTCGGGCGGGTCGGACGGCTCAGCGCGCGGGCGACCTCGGCGGTGATCGCGGGGATCGGGTTCGTCTCCGTCGCCCTCGTCCCGTTCCTCAAGTACCCGGCCAACCCGCCGGCGTCGACGCTCGACACCACGGTCGGGCAGCGCACCGGACCCTTCATGGTGCTGATCATCCTGTCGGTGCTGCTCGCCGTCGGTGCGGTCATGCTGGGCCGTAGTCTCGCCGTGCGGACGGGTTCGTGGAACGCCACCCTGGTGGCGGCCGCTGCCTATCTCGTCGCGGTGGGGGTCGTCGGGTTCCTCCTGCCGACGGTCGCCGAGACCCCGGCCGGCTTCCCGGCGGCCGTGCTCTACGACTTCCGGGTGGCGTCGATCGGTGGTCAGCTCGTGCTGTGGACCGTGGTCGGGCTCGTGTTCGGTGCGCTGATCGACGGCCGGTCGCGGCGGCGCTCCGGCAACACCGTCGGCACCTCTGCCGGATAGGACAGGGCTCGTCCCCCGCGGAACGAGGAGTGCGCCGGGTGAGCCATCCGCGACAGGTCGTCGGCTGGGCCGCCTGGTTCGCCGTGCTCGGCGATCCCAGCCGGCTCATGCTGCTCGTCCTGATATCCCGCGCCGGTCCGATCTCGGTCTCCGATCTCGCCACCGCGAGCGGTCTCAAGGCCACCACGGTGTCCCATTCGCTCCGACTGCTGCGCGCGCACGAGATGGTGCGCACCGAGCGTGACGGGCACACCGTCCTGTACCGGTCGGCCCCGCACCCGGTGACCGACCTGCTCGACCGCGTGGTGGACGCCGCCGGACCCGACCACGAGGATGCCCCGCGTTGAGATCGTTCCTGCCTTGCGCCGCCCGGGCCGGCGCGGCCCTGCTGCTCACCGCCGTCCTGTTCCCCCTGACCTCCGGCACCGCCGCCGCTCACGGGGGCGCGCTCGAGGCATCTCCGAGCATCGCCCGGATCCTCTCCGTGGATCCACCGGTGCCCGGCCTCGCCGTCGCGGTCATCGAGATGGGCGCGCGGCTGCGCATCGTCAACGACACCGGCGAGACCGTGCAGGTCGTGCCGGCCGGGCCCACCCGCGCGGTGGAGCCGATCGTCCCCCCCGCAACGACCGCCCGCTGGGCCGACTCGCGGATCGACGCCGCGATGCACCCGATCCCGGCCGAGGGCGTCCGGGCCTGGTCGGTCCCGTTGCTCGTCGGCGACCGCGAGGTCTCCGTGCACGGCGAGCAGGTCTTCCCCCCGGCCCCGCCCGCGGGGCTGTGGTGGCTGGCCACCGCCGTCGCCGCCGTCGTCGCCGGAACGATGGGGACCATGGGCCTGACCCGCAGGTGGGCCGCCCTCGCGACTGCGGCGATCACCGTGCTCGTCGTCGGTGGGCACGTGGTCCACGTCCTCGGCGCGGCGCTGGTCCCGGATGACCAGTACTACCTCCTCGTCGTCGTCAGCGGCGCCGGACCCGGGCTCGCGGCATGGCTCGCCGGGGCGGTGGGCGTGGTCCTGACCGTGATTGGGCGCCGATTCGGGCTGCTGCTGTGCGGGCTGGCAGGCGCCGTCCTCGCGATGGTCACCGCGTTCGGCACCGCAGGCTTCTCCAACGCCTTGCTGCCCTTCGGGTGGAGCGCCGACCTCGATCGCCTCACCACGGTGCTGACCTTCGGCGCCGGGCTCGGCCTGTTCCTCACCGGGTTCGCGGTGCTCCGCGCCCTCACCCCGGATCTCCCGCTGGGCGACGACGATCCGCCGCCAGGCGGAGACGACGCGACCGCCGACGTCACCGAGCGGTCCGGGGGCCTGCGGTGAGCCGGACCTCGCAGATCGTCGCTGCGGCCCTCGCCGGGGCACTCGTCCTGACGGCGGGCTGCGGCGCGCCGGCGGCCCCCCCGGCCAGCGCCCCGACCAGCAGCGGACCGGCTGCCGACTCCCGCGCTGCGATCACCGCCGTTCCGACCGCCACGGTCCTCGCGCTGACCTTCGCCGACGGCCGCTCCGACCGGGCCGCGGACAGGATCGCCGTTGCACTCGGCGAGGCCGTGGAGCTGACCGTCACCAGCGACGTCGCGGACGAGGTGCACCTACACGGCTACGACCTGTCCGGGCCCGTCACGGCGGGAGGTTCGGCCACCCTGTCGTTCACCGCAGACATCCCCGGGGTGTTCGAGATCGAGCTCGAGGAGTCGGGAGAGCCGCTCGCCCGGCTCGAGGTGAGCTGATGCTGCTGGCCCACGGTGTGGGCACGCGCAGCGACCTGCCGGTCCCAGCCGAGCTCGCCGCAGTCGGCGCCGGCCTCGCGGTGGTGATCTCCTTCGCCGTACTCGCACTCCGGTGGCGCACCGCCCGGCCCGACGGCACCACGGCGGGCCGTCCACTCCCCGGCCCGATCGCGGCGGTGCTCGACAGCTCGCTGCCGCGCCTGGCCCTGCGGGTCGCCGGCCTGCTCGCCGCCACCGCGGTCGTCGTCATCGGACTGTTCGGTCCGGACGACCCGAGCGACAACGTGGCGCCGTGGGCGCTGTACGTGACGTTCTGGGTCGGGCTGGTCCCCGCATCCCTGCTGCTGGGGCCGGTGTGGCGGCTGCTCAACCCGCTGCGCCTCCTGCACGTGCTCGTGGCCCGCGTGGCACGCATCGACCCCGACAAAGGTCTGCGCCGGCTCCCCGACGGCATCGGGATCTGGCCCGCAGCGGCGTCGCTGGGGGTCTTCGTCTGGCTGGAGCTCGCCCATCCGGACCCGGCGAATCCTCGGTTGGTCGCCGCCTTCGTCCTCGGATACTCCGCCGTCCACGTCGTCGCCGCGCTGGTGTTCGGCCGCTCCTGGTTCGACCGCGGCGACGGTTTCGAGGTGTACTCGACGCTGCTGGGATCCCTCGCCCCGCTGGGCCGTCGCGCCGACGGGCGGCTCGTGTTGCGCAACCCGATCGACGGGCTGGGCTCGGTGCCCGCCGTACCCGGGCTGGTGGCGGTCGTGGTCGTGCTCGTCGGATCCACCGCGTTCGACGGGCTGTCCCGGACCTCGTTCTGGGCCGCTGCCGTGCCCGACGGGCCGGCGTGGCGCACCGCAGGTCTGGTGATCGCCACGGCGGCGGTCGCCGTGCTCTACCTCGCCGCAACCCGCCGGCCAGACCCAGGGCCCGGCACCGGCCGGGCCCCGCTCCCGGCCGGTTACGCCCCCACCCTCATCCCGATCGCCGCCGGCTACGCGATCGCCCACTACTTCTCGCTGCTGTTGTTCGACGGCCAGCTGACGATCATCCTGGCCAGCGATCCACTGGGGAACGGCACCGACCTGTTCGGCACCGCGAACCGCACCGTGGACTACGCGGTGGTCGGCACGACGACCATCGCGCTCGTCCAGCTCGGCGCGATCGTGATCGGGCACCTCGTGGCCACGGTGAGCGCACACGACCGCTCGCTGCGGATGTTCCCGGCGCCGATCGCCACCCGCGTGCAGTACCCGTTGCTCGCCGCGATGGTGGCCCTGACCTGTGGGGCGGTGGGCCTGGTGTTCGCGCCGTAGGCCGACCAGCCGTTCAGTTGTCGTCCCACACGAATTATGCACGTTATGAGCGGAAGCTGACGTGGATGTGATCGTAGTGGCCGCCGGTCGCGTCCGCCGGGTCGTACACCCCGCCACCGGTGTAGGCGCGACCCCATCCTCCCTGATCCGCCGTGCCGGGAGTCCAGATGCGGCCCTGCCAGATGAGGTAGGCGACACCTAGTGCGTCGGCGTTGAGGCGGAACCACTCGGCCGCCCGCCATCCGTTGTCGATCTCGGCGCCCCGGGCGAAGCGTCCACCCTCCCCGGGGAACAGGTCACATCCCTTGCCGCGCGGGTGGTCACTCGTCGGGTTTCCCGGTCGGCCGGCGAAGCAGCCGGCCGATCGGATCACCGGTCCGGACCTCAGCCCGCCGAAAGCCACCTCGGCCTGGGCCAGGGCGTAGGCGGTCGTGGGTGTCACGCATCCGCGGGTACTCGTCGGGTCCTCGGCCGTGCAGCCCGCGCCGGCGCCTTCCAGGGCCTGCACCGATCCGGCGCTGCCGGGGGCGCAGGCGGTGCTCGCGGATGCAGCGAGGACGGTGGCGTCGGAGCCGGCCGCCGCGAGGATGTCCGCGGCCGTCTGTTCCCACTTCGCGTAGGCCAGGGGGAACGCGGAGCGCTGGACGGTCTGAGCCGCCTGCCACAGCGGCATCTCCGTCCAGCCGGGGACCGCGAGCAACCTCTCGAAGAACTGGGTGGCCGCGTAGCGCGGGTCCCGCACCTGCGCGGGGCTGCCCCAGCCTTGCGACGGACGCTGCTGGAACAGGCCGAGGGAGTCGCGGTCGCCGTAGTCGAGGTTGCGCAGGCCCGACTCCTGCAGTGCGGTACCCAGGGCGACCCAGAGGCCGCGGTCGGGTACACCGAGCTCGCGACCCGTGGCCACGATGGCAGCGGCGTTGGAGAGCTGCTCGCCGCTGACCCCGGCGTCGCCTGCTGGCTTGATCGGCACCGCTGCGCCGGAAGGAGTGCACGCCCCCTGGCGCGCAGCGCTGCTCATCAGCGCGGAGGCCGCGACGAAGGCGACCCCGCCGAGGGCTGCGACCAAGGCAAGTAGAGCGGCTACTGCCGCAAGGCGGACGCCGAGTCGTCGTACCGCAACGGCGGCGTGCTCATATCCGTTCACGACATGCGGGCCGACCTGGTGTCTCCGGTGGTGACCCCGCTGCTCACCGTTCGAGGGTGCCCCACGATGACCGGTTTGCGAAAGTCCGGGTCGTCCGGACGTTGCCTCTCACTATCAGGCGGCGACCAGGAGACCGGTCAGATACATGATCACCACGCCAGCGCCGAGCCCGCCGAGCATGGCCGGGTCGAGCAGGCGGCCGCTGGTGCGGTCGCGCAGCCCGGGCACGATCTGGATGATCACCTGCACGATCGCCCCGACGCCGACGCCGAACAGCAGTGCCGAGAGGCCTGCGTTGTCCACCGATGCGCCGATGACGGCGCCGAGGATGGCGGGCGCACCGGCGATGAGGCCAAGCCCGACCAGGGACCACAGCGACGGGCGGCGTGTCGTCAGCGGGGCGACGATGGCCAGTCCTTCGGTGGTGTTGTGCGCGGCGAAGCCCACGATCAGGGCGGCGCCCAGCGCGAGCTCGCCGACCGCGTACGCCGACCCGATCACGAGGCCCTCGCCGAGGTTGTGCAGGCCGATCCCGATGGCGATCATCACCGCCAGTCGCATCCCGGCCGAACCGGTGTCGCGCTCGTCGGGCCGGCGGCCCGCGAGCACCTTGTCGACGGTGGTCAGGGCGAGGAAGGCCAGCCCAGCACCGAGGAACACGAGGACCGGGCCGCCGAACGCGCCTCCGGACAGTGCGGCCAGCTCGAGGCCCTCGAGCAGGGCGTCGAGGGCCAGGTAGGCGAGCAGACCGACGGTCAGTGCCAGCAGAACCCGGACCACGCGTCCGCTGGTGCGGCGCAGGATGGGCAGCACCAGCATCCCCAGCAGCACGGGCAGCACGCCGACGTACGTGCCGACCAGCGCCATCAGGCCGAGGAACTCGAACCCGGGTTCCGGGGTGGCGACGGCGGCGTCGACGACGTGCTCGATCACGAGCCCGGTGGAGGTCAGCATCGAGACGGTGTAGGGCTGCCCGTCCTGCCACGGGTAGTTCAGCACGAGGGTGTCGGCCGCCAGCCGGCCGATCGGTTCATCCGCGCCGGTGAAGTCCACGTAGGAGTCGTTGACGAAGACCTGCGCGACGGCGACGGGGTCCGGGCCGGTGTTGCGCAGCACCAGTTCGATCGAGCCCGGTGCGATGACCGTGCGCTCGACGGCCAGCTCCTCGACCGGGGGGCCCAACCGTTCCGGCAGGGTCTGCCCGCCGTAGGCGGCCAGACCGCCCAGGGCCGCGACCAGGACGGCGACCAGGCCGACGACCAGGACCCACAGCGGGACCCGCCCGGACTTGCCGGTGCGGGTCTCGGCCGGCGTCGGCCCCTCGGCGTCAGCCCGGGCGTCCGGGTCCATCGGGCGCTCGGCGTCGCGGCTCTCCTCGGTGGTGCTCATGACTCGGCTCCGTCCACGACGTCGAAGAAGCCCATCCAGCCGAGGTCGGCGAACTCGGACTTGTGGGCGTGGAACATGAACTTCCCCGGGTAGGGGAACCGGATCTCGCAGATCCCGCGCTGGCCCTGGGCCTGGATGACGGTGTCGGTGAACTCGCTGGGTTCCAGGCGGGTGCCGGTGGGGTAGTAGTCGAAGAAGTTGCCGTGCAGGTGGAAGCTGTTGATCGGGTCGTACTCCAGGATGTTCACCAGGTAGATCCGGACCAGCTCGCCGCGGCGGACCTGGATCGGGTCGTTCATGTAGACGAACGGGATGCCGTTCACGGCGTAGAGCTGGTTGCCCTCGCCGTCGAACGTCGTGTTGTAGCCGTGCTGCACCATGATCATCTCGTCGGCGGGGGGACGGCCGCCGGGCGGGTCGACGATGAACGTGCCGTACATGCCGCGCGCGATGTGCTCGGCCAGCGGCCCGACGTGGCAGTGGTAGAGGTGCAGTCCGAACGGCTCGGCGTCGAAGGTGTAGGTGAACTCCTCGCCCGGGGAGATGATGCCGCGCCCGACCATCGGGACGCCGTCCATCTCGGCGGGGTGGATGCCGTGGAAGTGCATCGTGTGGGGGTGCTCGGAGTCGTTGACGAAGCGCACACGCATCAGGTCGCCGGCAGTGGCGCGCAGGGTGGGGCCGGGGATGGAGCCGTTGAACGTCCACGCGGGGAACACCACGCCGGGCGCGACCTCGATGTCGCGGTCCTCGGCGCGGATTGTCCAGTCGCGCACGGTGCGGCCGTTCTCGGTGGAGACCGTGCCGTAGTCGAACTCGCGCAGCAGAGTGCGGGGGTCGAAGCCGTTGGCCGCGTGGTCGACACCGGCACCGCCGCGGAACGTCGCGCCGTTCGCGCCCCCCATCGCGGAGTGGCCACCACCGGAGCCTGCTCCGCCGCCCGGCTCAGGCGGGCTGTGGTGGTCCGGGGGAGTGTCGGCGGATGCACGGAGGGGAAGCGCGGCGAGCGCGACCCCGCCCGCACCGGCCAGGAATCGCCGTCGAGACGTCATGGGGTTCCTCCGAAGACGAGATCGGCCAGCTGCGGGCCCAGTGGGATGCGTCGCCCGTCGAGTCGGACCCACAGCGGCCCTCCGAAAGGGGCCTGCTCCAGTACCTCGAGCGCGACACCCGGCCGGATGCCGAGCTCTCCCAGATAGCGCAGGGCGGTGCTGTCGCGGGCGGACACCCGGCTGACCACGACGTGCGACCCCGGGTGGGCCTGGCTCAGCGCGGGTGGCCTGCCATCGTCGTGGTGGCCGTGGCGCGTCGGGATCGGATCGCCGTGCGGGTCGTGCGTCGGATGTCCGAGAAAAGCGTCGATGCGCTCAAGGAGCCGCTCGCTCACGGCGTGCTCCAGGATGTCGGCCTCTGCATGCACGTCCTCCCACGGGACACCGAGCACCCTGACGAGGAACTCCTCGACCAGCCGTTGACGGCGGATCACCGTCACCGCATGCCGCCTCCCGTGGTCGGTCAGCTCGACCCGGTGGGCTGCGGGCCGCACGACGAGATCATCGACGGCCAGCCGGTTGAGCATGGCCGACACCGACGGCGGCGCTACGCCCAGCAGTTCGGCGAGGGAGCTGGTGGTCGCCGAACCCCGGCTGGTGGTGAGGTCGAAGACCGCCTTGAGGAAGTCTTCGACGGCCTCGGTGTGGGGTCGTGAACAGCACTGATGACTCTGGTGACGTGCCGCGACAGCGCGCATGAACCGAAAGGATAGACGCTGTGACCATCAACAGTTAGTCGTGTCTCATTATCGGACGAGCCATATCAAGCAGGACCCGTAGTGAGCCCGTCAGAAGACCGGTGCGCAGCCGCCTGCGTCGGCAGAGGAGCGGTGTTCGGGTTGTCGGTCAGCGCTCGAAGGAATTGCTCGAAGCGCGGGTCGTCGGGGGTGTCCAGGGCCGGACGACACGAACAGGAAGTCGGCGTCGGTCACGCGGGGCATCGAAATACGCCGTGACGGTGTTCGGGGCCGTGCGGGCGGGGTCGGAAGTGATCAACGACGTTCAGCTTCTGAGCGCTGCTGACCTGGCGCCCACGGTCCGCCACGCCGCGACCAGCAGGACGAGGCGGGCGACGCCGAGCAGCCATGGGATCGGCAGGGACAGCCCGTACCAGAACAGCGCCTCGACGGGAAGCAGGACGACGGCGAGGACGGCGCCGGCGCGCGACCCGTGCCGCACCAGCCACGCCGCCCACGCTGCGGTGAGGGTGAGGGCCAAGAAGACGGTGGTGAGCACGACGAGGGTGGAGGGCGACGCCCCGATGGACCACGGACCGGCGTACATGCGGAAGACCCCGAAGAAGGACGGCAGCTGCCCGGACTCGAGGAGCGACGCGGCGACGGGGACGCTCGCGCTCCCGAACCCGGCGACGTAGACCCACGTCACCACCGCGAAGGCGCGGGCGGGGAGCGCCGCGCGCTCTGCCTCGGGCCGCCGGGATCGCCGCACCAGCGTCAGCCCCAGCACAGCGAACAGCAGCAACCAGGCCGCGACCGCCCAGCCGGCCAGCGCGGGCGCGAACGCGAGTGCCGGGAGAACCGCGACCAGCAGCCACAGGCCGAGGACCGCGGTCAGCCACCGCCGCAGGCCCGGCCAGGTGCCGCGGCGCGCCACCTCCACACCGAGCACCAGCAACGCGATCCCCAGCAGGACGGTGTAGACGGCGTAGACGACGGCGAAGGCCCGGGGCGTCGCGCCGAATGCCGACACCGGCACCGAGATCGCTATGCCCTCGGCGACGGTGAGCGCGGCCAGCACGGCCACCGCAGCGTGGTGGGCCAGCCGGGCGCGGCGTGTCCTGGGCACGACGCCGCTCGACCAGAGGGACAGCAGTCCGAGGACCGGCCCAACATGGCAGAGGGCGAGCACGATCTGCAGGGCTGCGGAGCCCCGCACGGGGTGCGGGTAGACGCTGGCGGCCCCGCTCTCTCCCGCCAGGTAGCCGGCGAGTGCGGCCCCCAGGACGCCACCCGCGACGCACACGGCGGCGGCCACGTCCACCCGGCCACCACCACGCAAGACCGCAATCGCGCGAGTCATCGCGCCCGCTCGGCGGCCGGTGAGTCTGGCCGCGGTGGCCCATCGGGCGGTCCGTCTCGGGTTCATCACTCCTCCACCGCGATGACGGGCCGGTGCGGGATGGCGCAGGCCAGGCTCAGCACGGCGAGGGACGAGAGGAACAGGGCGGCCACCCACGCGCCACGCGGGTTGCCGACGGCGAGGCCGCTGCCGATCAACGACGCGAGGATCAGCCAGACCGGGACCGGCGAGAGCGCGATGGCGCCGGCGACGACGCGCGCCCAGGGCCGTCCGCGGCCGGATAGCGCGTAGCCCCCGGCCATTCCGAACAGCGGCACCGCGATCGCGCCACCGCCGATCCCGCCGTCTGCGAAGACCGAGACCAGGACGGCCGGGGTGGCGGCGATGAACGCGAGCGGGGCCAGTGCCAGCCAGCGCCACCCGCGGCGGCCGCCCGTGCGGCGGAGGTGTTCGGCCCAGCCGAGCAGCACACCGGTGACCACTCCGGGTAGCAGGATCCCCTCGAACGTCCCCACCCAGTCGAACGTCGACGCCGGGCCGGCGATCTCGGCCATGACCGCCCGCAGACCGGCGGCCCAGGCGAGCCCGCAGACCGCACCGATCAGCAGCAGCGGCGCCGCTCCGAGCGGCCCGCCGCCGGGTCGGGCGATGTGGGTCGGGCCGGTCGCGGTGGGTCGGGTCGTTCGGCTCGGGTCCATGGCTCCTCCTTCGTTTCGGGCGGCGACCGGTTACCGCGACGCGGGCGTCAGGACGGCAACCTTGATCACGCGGCCGGACCTGCGCTCGTAGTCGGCGAAGAACGGGGCCGTCGCCAGCACCACGTCCGACCACAGCGCGTCGCGCTCAGCCCGGTCGGGCACGCGCACGGCGACATCGGTGACGGTGCCCCGGATCTGGACCTGCGCGGTGGACGTCGCGGCGAGGTTGCGGATCCACTGCGGCTCGGCCTCGGCCCCGCCCGACGAGGCGGCGACGAGGTAGCCGCCGCGGTGCGGGAAGTAGGCGACCACGACGGTGTGCGGCACCCCGGTCCGCCGCCCGGGCACGGTGAGGAGCAGGGCGGGCAGGCCCTTGGCGGTGCCGCCGACCCGGCCGTCGGTCCGGCGGTAGAGCCCGACGGCGGCGGCGTTGGCCCGGCGGAGCACGGCGGGTAGGACGCGGCTCGACACTCCGCCTCGTGCCCGGGAGCGGGGGTTCGCCGCCCGCGGCAGGTTCCTGCGGACCTGCTGCATGTGGCGGGTGTAGCGGCGCCGTCCGACGACCCGCCAGTACAGCCGGATCGGCAGGGGGAGGTCGCCCATCATCATGGCCGTCTCGGCGGGGGTGGCGGTCTCCTCCAACTGGCCCGTCGCGATGAGCTTCTCGTCGTCGGTGAACCCCGCGAACGCGCGCTCACCGACCTCTTGCCACTCAGCCGGGGTGATGTGCGCCCGGATGATCGGGAGGATCTGAGACTCCTCCTCGTCGAGGTGCTCGCCGAGCGCGACGCCGAGTCCGTCGATCGCCGCGGCGAGTGCCTCGTTCGCCGCCGGGGCCTCGCGCCACGGCACGAGCAGCGTGCGGACCTCCGTGGTGAGCGCGGCGACGCCGTCGTGCTGGGCCTGCATCCGGGCCACCAGCTCGGCGTTCGGTGTGGCGCGCTCCAGTAGGCGCGGCCAGATGTGCTCGTCCTCGGCGGTGTGGTGGTGGTGAAGGCCGTTGAGGTGGAAGTCGGCGTGCCCGGCGACCAGCGCAGCGTGGCGGGTGTCGCCGGCCGGGGTGTGCCGCACCAGGTCGGCCAGCTCCTGGAAGCCCCGCCGGAGGATGCGGTGGATCACCACCATGTCCTCGGTCCTGGCCTCCGACCCGGCCTCCGCGGCCCGCTCGCGGGTGCTCACCGCGATCCAGCCGGGGCAGGCGCGGGGTAGACGTCGACGGCCTCGAAACCGACGATGGTCGTGCGGTCGTCGGGCACGACACCGACCTCCAGGAACGCGGGGTGCAGCCGCTCGGCGACGAAGCGATCGGCGTCGGCCTGCGTGGCCCAGATCTCGACGGCCAGCACAGCGCCATCGGCCTCGCCGACTACCGCGTGGAGCAGGCCGTCCGGGCGTTCGTCGCCCAGCGCGGCCGAGAACGCCCGGACCTGTTGCATGGTTGTTCCTGGACTGCGGGTGAAAGTGGCGTAGGTCATGGGCGCGGACGTTAAGGAGCCCGGCGCGCAGTGCCATCCGGCGAACTACTCCGTCGCGGTACTCATGTTTCCCCGCGCGGCCACCCACGCCGCGATCTGGCTGCGGTTGGCGAAGCCGAGTTTGGTGAGGATGTGCTGAACGTGGTTCTCAGCAGTCCGCTCCGAGATGAACAGTGCCGCGGCGATCTCCCGGTTGGTTAGCCCCCGGGCCACGCAGCCCGCGACCTCGTCCTCCCGGCGGGTCAGCCCGGCCGCGCCGGTGTCCCAGGTCGCGCCCCACTCGGCCAGGTCGCGCTGGAACGGCTCCATCCCCAGCACGAGCGCGTCGCCGTGCCATTCCCGCGCGACGGCCCGGGACTTCCGGTGGTCGTCGGGCCTCCCGCGGCGGGTCAGCGCGGCCGCCAGGCCGTGTGCCGCTTCGACGGCGTACCCGCGCGCACCGCTGTCCCGCGCCACCTGCAGCGCGTTCTCGAGATCCCCGACGGCGTCGTCGAGCCTGCCGAGGTGCCGTGCGGCCTGGCCGAGGTACAGCTCGACCGGTCCGCCGTAGTAGGCGACCGCGTTGCCGGAGACGACATGGCGTCCCCGGTGCGGGTCGAGCAGTCCCCGCAGCGCCGCGACCTCGTCGTCGGCGCCGACCCGGATCGCGATGCGCACCCCGACCGCGTAGAAGTTCAGCGCGAAGAACGGCGGGGTGCGCCACGTGCCCGCCGGTCCTGCCGCCCGGAACTTGGCCCTGGCCGCGTCGAGATGCCCGGCTGTGGCGAGCAGCGCCGCCGGAGCCAGCAGGTTCATGATCTGGAAGCCGTGCCCGGGTGTCGCGGGATCACCGGGGCCTGCGGCGAGCATCTCGACGATGTGCGGTGCGCGGGGGTCCACCCCCGTGTGGTGGTCGACGGCGTTGAGCAGCGCGTGCCGGACGGGCACCGCCGCCGGGTACCGCAGCGCGGCGACCGCAGCGAACGCGGCGTCCGCACAGCTTCGGGCCTCGGTGAACCGCCCTTGGGCCTGCGCCAGTGCGGCCTCGTAGCGCCACAGCATCCACCGCGTCAGCGGCCCGCCCGACCGCTCCGACCACCACCGGAACCGTTCGAGCTCCGCGGCCACCCCGGCCAGGTCACCATGCGCGAAGCAGATGTCGATGCGCCACTCGTGCGCCGTCGCCCGCAACGCGGCGTCACCGGAGTCGCCGGCGATCGCGAGCAGCTGGTCCGCCAGGTCGACGCGCTCAGCGAGCTGCTCGGGTCCGCTGCGGATGAGGTGCCGGGCATGCAGGGCGGCGACCGTCGCGGCCGGGTCGCCGCAGCGGTTCGCCTCGTCGATGGCGGCGCGGCTCGCAGCGGCCGCTGCGTGCATGTCCCCTGTGGCCATCGCCGCGTCCGCCAGTCGGGCGAGCAGCCGGACCCTGGTGGGGTCGGGCCGGCCTTTACCCAGGCTTGCCAGCGCGTTCTCGCACAGGGTACGCAGCGCCTGGTCTACGTCGGGCACGCCCGTGACCTCCGGCAGCAGGGCGGCCTCGGCGGCCAGGTCCGATCGACCCATCCGGATGGCGACCTCGACGGCCAGCCGGACGGTCTCGCGGGTCCGCACCGGGTCGGCCGACTGCTGCAGGGCACGGGCGAGGCTGAGCAGCAGCCCGAACCGCTCCGCATCGGGGAGATCGGTCGACGAGACGTCCAGCGCGAGGCGATAGAGCCGGGCCGCCTCCTCGTACGCGAGTCTGCGCATGGCCTCCGCGGCGGCCAGCTCCGCCCAGCGCGCCGCCCGGTCGCCGACCGCGGCCGCGGCCCAGTGCCGGGCCAGGTCGGCCAGGTGCTCCTCGAGCGCGCCTGCGTGGAACGCCTCAACCGCCTCGGCGGCGGCCCGATGCATGCGGATCCGGTCCCGCTCGGGGAGCCCGGCCTCCACGGCGTCGCGCACCAGCGCGTGTACGAAACGGTGCTGCCCTGGCACGCCTGCCGGCTCGACGAGGCCGGCGCGGACCGCCTCGTCCAGCGGGTCGAGGCACCGCAGCACCAGCCTGCCGATCACGGCGGCGACCACCGCGATGGAGAACTCCCGGCCTACGATCGCGGCCGCCCGCAGCTGATGGCGACACCGCGGGGTGAGCGCGTCCATCCGGCGCGTGATCGCCTCCCGCACGCTGTCCGGGATCCGCCAGGTGCCCAGCGTTCTCGCCAGCTCGCTGACAAAGAACGGATTGCCTGCGGTGAGTTCGTGCACCCGCTCGACCAGCTCGGGCGCTACCGCCGCACCGGTCGCGGCGGCGAGCTGTCGCGCGACATCGTCGATCGTCAGGCCGCGCAGATCGACCCGGACGGCCGCAGGCTCGCGGATCAGCTCGGCCACTGCCGCCGCCCGTTCCATCTCGGTGTCGCGGAAGGTACCGAGCACGAGCAGCCTCGCGGGCTCTGGATCGCCGACCAGGTGGCGCAGCAATAGCAAGGAGGGCCGGTCCGCCCAGTGCAGATCGTCGAGCACGACGACCAACCCACGCTCGGCGGCGACCGCGCGAACGAACCGGCTGACGGCGTCGAACACCTGGAACCGCTGCTCTGCACCCCCGCTGCGGGCACGCCCGGCCTCCGCGGGGAAAACCTCGGGCGCCACCACCGCCAAGTCCGTCGCCACCTGAAGCTCGCCGGCGATGCGCTGCGCGTCGGCGACCCGGCTCGCCGCCCGCAGCACCTGTCGCCAGAGCCAAAACGGTGGTGCCCCGTCGGCTTCGGAGGCGCGCCCCCACAACGCGAGCGCTCCCCGTTCGGAGGCCCGTGTCGCGAACTCCTCGGCCAGTCGCGTCTTTCCCACGCCCGGCTCGCCCGAGCAGAGCACGAGCCGACGCTGCCCCGCATGAGCCTCCGCCAGCCATCCATCGAGCAGCGTCATCTCCCGGTCCCGTCCCAGTAGCTCGCCGCCCGCCATCGCCCCTCCTCGCAGGCGGTCAGTCTCGACTGGGGCCCCAGCATCGGCAAGGAGTCACTCTCGCTGAGCTTCGTCGCGATCGACGGCCGCGTGGGGCCGACATGAGTGGGACGGCGCCGATTCTCCCGACAACTTCGGTCGCCCACAGAGGGCCAGTTGGCACCAGGCGAGCTAGATCGCTGGTGACATCCCGGGTGGAGCCGATTTCGGCCTCGACCATCGACGAATGATCAACACCGGTATGACACGGCCGGTCCGGACGGCACACGCCAACCCGGTGAACAGCAACATCCCGCGGACCGCTGCGAGGGTGGGAGACAATTCCACGCGGTGCATCCGCTGCCGCCGCCGCCGTCGTCGGGCGGGCGGGCGGGCGCAGGGTCCCGCGGACCGAAGTCTGACCTGCGGAGCGGTGGGCCTGTTGTGCGCGCCGTAGGCCGTGATCGGCGTGCAGGCGTGCAGCCAGCATCGTGGCTGCGACGTCGGCCGGTCGCCGGGCGGGAGGAGCCCGCGCAGGTAGCGTCGAGGCATGGGCTCAGCCGAGGGGAACACGCCGGCCGGGTGGGGCCGGTTCACGCGCGGTGCGACCCGCCCGGATCGAAGCAGCCGGCCCCGACGTATCCGCCGAACCCACCGCTCGGGCATCCCGACCCGCAGGCCCACGGCAGACCCGAGCCGGTCGCCGGCGCATCGCCGCCGCCGGCTTTGACACGCGGCTACCCGGGCCACCGCAGCGCCGCCACCGCTGGGGCCTCGGCGCCTTCCTGCTCGCCGAGCTGGTGTTCCTCGGCGTCTCGGCCCTGGTCGCCCCGCTTGTTGCGGGGGAGAACCCGAGCGCGGTCGCGCTGGGCACGGCCCTCGCGGTGCCGACCGTGCTCGCCGCGGCGGTAGCGCTGCTCATCACCTGGCTGCGCGGCAACGGTCCGAAGGCCGACCTCGGCCTGGTGTGGTCGAGGCGCGACCTCGAGATCGGTCTGGCGTTCGGGGTCGGGGGCCTGGTCCTCGGGCTCGTCGCGACCGCGGTTTTCGTCGCGATCGTCGGGCCGGACGAGACGTCCGCGGTGGGCGACCTCTTCGGCGGTCAGCGCGCCGCACCCGCCGCCGCGGTGCTGATCATGCTGATCGTCGTTCTCGTGGCGCCGGTCTGCGAGGAGATCCTCTACCGCGGCATGCTGTGGGGCGCGCTGGAGAGACTGGGCGCGGGGCGCTGGGTGGCCTTCGGTGTCGTGACGGTGACCTTCTCGTTGGCGCACTTCGAGATCACCCGCATGCCGCTGCTGCTGGTCATCTCGATCCCTCTCGGCCTCGCCCGGCTGTACACCGGGCGGTTGCTGGCCAGCATCGTGGCCCATCAGAGCGCTGCTGTCGAAGCTGCTCGACGCGACGAACGACTGAGGCAGCGCGGGCAGCGCTCCCGCGGGCGCCGCCCCGTGGCCCTGAGGTTCAGCCGAGCTGCTCGGCGAGCCAACTCGCGTCCCGGCCCACCCATCCGACGAGCGCCGAACCACGGGTGTGCAGCCACGGCAGCCCCAGCACCCCGAGACCCGGCACCGGGCTCACGCCGCGGCGGTGCAGCGGCCAGCCGTCCGCGCCGACCGCTTCGGTGGGCAACCACGTGTAGTCGGGTCGGTACCCGGTGGCCCAGACCACCGCGTCCACCTGCTGCCGGTCGCCGCCGGTGAGGGAAACGGTGTCCCCGTCAACCCCGGTGAGGCGGCCGGTGAGCCGTACGCCGCGCCGGGCGACGTCCGGCAGCCGGGTGCCGATCAGCGCCTCCGTCGTCGCCAGTCGCCTGCCGAGCCGGGACCCGACGGTGATGTCCATGATGTGGGTGCGGGTCAACCAGAAGAACAGGTCCCGGCCGGCGACGTGTTGGGGCAGCCTCGGCTGCCGGGTACCGACGGCCAGCGTGACGTCGTGCGTCTCCGCGAGCTCGGTGGCGATCTGGGCGCCCGAGTTCCCCGCCCCGACGACCACCACCCGCCCGTCCGGGAGCTGGGCCGGGTTGCGGTACTCGCCCGAGTGCAGCTGCACCACCCGCGGCGCGAGGTCGACGCCCACCCGGGGAATGGCGGGTACCTGGAACGGTCCGGTCGCGGCCACCACCCGGCCGGCCCGCACGGTGCCCCGGTTCGTCGTCAGCACGAATCCCGGACCGGCGGGGTCGCGGATCAGCCGTTCCACGCGGGTGCCGGAGCGCACCGGCAGCTCGAACTGGGCCGCGTACCGCCTGAGGTAGGACGCGACGTCGTCCTTGCCGGGATACGCGTCGGGAGGTCCGGGGAACGGGAGCCCGGGCAGCGCGGTGTGCCGGGCCGGAGTGAACAGGCGAAGTGAGTCCCAGCGGGAGTCCCAGCTGGCCCCGACGCGGTCGGCGGCGTCGAGGAGGACGAAGTCCCTCCCGCCCCGCAGCCCACGTCGGGTCAGTGCGTGTCCCATGGCCAGGCCGGCCTGACCGCCGCCCACCACGGCGACGGCGACCTGCTCTGCGGTTGGCTCGTTCACGGGTTGTCCTCCGGCTGGCGGTCTGGGGCGGTACTTGGTGGTACTGGCGGCGGCGATCATGACGCCGTAAGGGCTTCGCGCGCACGGTGCGTTGCGCGAGTGTCCGCGAATGACGTTCATGGCAGTCGCGGAACTCCATGGCGACCCGGGGCGGCGGTGCACGGATCGGCGTCAAGGAACCGGAACCACCCAGTCTCGCCCACGCCATCTGAGCCGAGCTCGCGGTCCATCGAACAGCCGCCGATCAGCGGGGTCTCGACCATCAAGCTTGTCTGTCGACCTCGGGTCGGTAGGGCTGTCGACTCTGCCCGACGCTTCACCTCCCCTGCCAAGGGCGGCTGCCCGGCCCGATCCGAGTGAGACCGCCCGGCGAGATCATCTCGACGCGATCGCCGCAGACGCGATGCGGTCTCACGTCGATCGAGCGAACACCCGGGACCTTGGCGCTCGGCGGGCGTCGGGCGGGTGAGCCGCGCCCCACCGCGTCCAGGCGGGGCCGCCAGGCGCTCGGCCGGGCGAATCTCGACCTTCGGAGGTCATCGTGACCAGCACCGACTCGTTCTTGACCGCCCGCCACGCGACCGTTGCCGATCTGGTGGCGCTGCTGCAGGCCCAGCACGCCGCGAAGCTCGACGTCGTCGCGTCCGCCTGCCACCTCCTCGCTCAGAACGGCCGTCTGAGGCTGATCGGGGTCGGCGAGCCGCACCTCACCGCGGACGGCGTCACGGTCGGCGAGACCTTGCTCCGTCCGAACGCGACCGCCGACGCGGGCATCGCGGAGAAATTGGGCATCCCGCTGCCCTACCTGCGGCGGCTGCGCGCGGAGCAGGTCGGCCTCTACGACGCCAACGTCAACACCTGGCTCGGCGAGGAGCCGGACCGGCGGTTCCTCATCCGCGGCCTGCACGACCCGGACGGTGGGACCGGGGTGGCGCGGGCGTTCCTGTCGGATTCCTACCGCATGGTGGACAACCTCGACGTACTGATGGCCGTACTGGAGGGCATCCGCACCGCCGGCGTGCCGGTCGACATCGCCGGTTGCGATCTGACCGAGCGCCGCATGTATGTGAAGGTCCGCGCCCCGCAGGTCGCCGAGTACGCCCCTGAGTTGCTGGCCGGGTACCGCTCCCCGTTCACCGGGGCGCGGGGTGCGGACAACCCGGTGGTGTTCGCCGGGTTCGTGGTGTCGAACTCCGAGACCGGGCACGGTTCGTTCTCGCTGACCCCGCAGCTCACGGTCCAGGTCTGCGACAACGGCATGACCATCACGAAGGACGCTGTCCGCGAGGTCCACCTCGGTGGCCGGCTGTCCGACGGTGTGGTGCGCTGGTCGGCCGATACCCAGGACGCCGTACTCGACCTGGTCGTGAAGCAGGCCCGCGACGCCGTGGCCACGTTCCTGGACCACGGCTACGTCCGGGCGAAACTCGCCGAGATCACCCGTGACGCCGAGGTCGCGATCGGCGACCCGGCCGCGACGTTGGAGCATGTCGGGAAGGCGCTGCGGTTCACCGCCGAGGCGCAGGCCACGATCCTGGCCCACTTCATCTCCGGCTCCGACATCACCTCCGGAGGCGTCCTGCACGCTGTCACCTCGGCCGCGCAGACCCTCGACGACGCCGACGCCGCGCACGACCTGGAGCGCCACGGGCTACGCGCGATGGCCCTGGCCGCCGCCCACGCGGCATAGCCACGCATCGATCACGCGGCGGGGCCGCGCCCGGGCGAGTCTGCCGGGCCGGCCCCGCCTATCAGCTCATCTCCGAGAAGGGACCACCGTCATGACCACCATCCAGCACGTGAGCTCGTTCCCGACCATCCCCGCCGGGCAGTTGCGCGTCGGGGACCTCCTCCACCAGCCCAACCACGGCGCCGCCACGTACGTCCTCGTGGCCCGGGTCGCCATGGTCGAGGGCGTGGTGCACCTGATGGTGTACGACACCGCACATCCCGACGGCACCCCCGCGAGCTACCGGCCAATGGACCGGGTGCTGGTGGCGTGCCGGGACTTGATCGAACCCGACGACGGGCTGCGGGCGTGGACCGACGCGAGCTGGCGTCGCGCGCACCGGCGAGGGGCGGCGATCGCGCTGATGGACCAGATCCGGGCCCGCAGCGTCGGCCTGCCCCCGATCGTCGGTGTCGACGCCGAGATCGACCGATGGCGCGGCCGTGACCCGCTTCCGCCGCGCGTGGTGCCCGCCGCCGGGGTGGCCGCCCTGCTGGCCGGACCGCAGCCCGACGAGCGCCTGGTGCTGGATGTCGACCAGCCCGGCGTCCGAGCCGTGCTCGACCTGTTCGTGCAGCTCAAGGGCGTCGAGCAGGACGACGGATCGTGGAACGGCGGGAACGTCGTCGCGATCGTCTCCGAGTGGTTCGCCCGGTTGGGGATCGAATCCGGACCTCGCGGTCGGCCAGCTCGACGGCCGCGTGATCACGACGGCCCGCCGCTGGGGAGCGCACCACCTGGCCTGCGACGTGGTGCGGTAGGCGGGCGATGATGCGCCCGATCTCGCCGTCGGGTATGCCGTGGTCGATCTGGACCGGGTCGCCGAGCTGGTCCGCGCCGTGGGTATCGAGTGTGTGATCGACACCCCGGGTGGTGGGGTCGCGGTGTTGCTGGCCGGTCCACCGACCGAGGACCCGGTGTGGGCGTTCCCGTGGGCGGTGCCGGCCGGGCCGGTTCGACTGGGACGGGCCGTCGCTGGCCTCGACCCGTGACCTGCGGGTCGGCCCGGACACCGCCGACCGGGACGCCGCCATGTAGGTCCGCGTTGACCGAGGAACAGATCGCTGAATTGATCGTCACCCAGACCGGCGCCGGCGCCTGGATGGCCGAGCGGCGGTGAGCGACCACACGGCGGAGCGCTCGCCTGTCATCGATGCTGGCGAGCGTTCGGACTGAGCCGTGGATTGCGCTCGGTCGGCGTGCCTGAACACGCGGCCGAGCGCGTCAGCGGCGTGGTCGCAACGACGGTTGCGACGCTCCCCCGAGGGGTTGCGGTCCGCCCTGGCGAGCCCGCCGCAACCTGCCGGGGTCGGAGTCGACGGTGACCAGCTGCCGTCGCCCGTCTGCCGGACCAGGTGCCCGCGCCGGTGTCGCGGAGGAACCCGCGCAGCCGTTGCCGCCCAGGTGCAGCTGGGTGAGTAGCCGGTCGACCGGGTCGGGTGAGCAGGGCGGGTGGTGACGTCGAGCTGTCGGTTTGATCGTGATGCCGGTCTTGATCGTCTGCCGTCGGCGCGGACGCCCGGGTGTGCGCGGCGTCGCACTCTGGCATCGCCGACCCGCGGCCACGGCCGATGAACCCGGCCGTCGCCATCGGAGTGAACCGGCGCACCGCCGCCCCGAGCCGGTCACGCCCGGGCCGCCGCCGGTCCGCCCCGAGTGGCGCAGCCGGAACCCCCGCCGCCGCGGACGGCGCTGCCCGGGACGAGTGCGCCCCGCACCGGGGCGCGAACCGCTGGAGCCGCGCTCCGGCCAACCTCCCAGGAGCCAGCCGTGACCCTCATCGTCAACCCCGACCAGCCCATCTCCGCCCTCGCGCGAGTCGACGACCCGCCGGCCATCGACGACCCGCACGCTGCCGACACGACTGCCGACGCCGCCACCGCCAGCGCCCAGACCGGTGACGCGGGAGAGCCGTCCGACGCCGACATATCCACCGGCCACGACGAGCCGGTCGGCGAGCTGCTGCATATCGATCCGCGGACGCTGGTCATCGGCGCGAACGTGCGCCGCGACGTCGCGCTGGACCGCCCGTTCCTGCGCTCGATCGCCGACCGTGGTGTCCGGGAACCGATCATCGTCCGCCGCGACGGCCAAGGCGCGCTGGTGGTGCGCAAGGGCAAGCGCCGCACCCTCGCCGCGGTCGAGACCGGCCGCCCGACTGTCCCGGTGCTGGTCGAGACCGGCCGACCCGGCGACGACCCGGACGCCGATGACCGTGCCGAGGTGATCGACCGGATCGTTGATCAGCTCGAGGAGAACCAGCACCGCGCCGGGACCAGCGAGGTCGACGAGGTCCGGGCGCACCAGCAGCTGCTCGACCTCGGGCTGACCGCCGGCCAGATCGCCCGCCGCACCCACGTCCCGACCGCCCGAGTGAAGCAGACCACCGCGGTCGCGCGCAGCGAGCTCGCCGCCGCGGCGATGGAGCGCTACGACCTCACCTTGGACCAGGTCGCGGTCATCGCCGAGTTCGACGGTCCGGACGGACCGGATGTCGAGGCGGTCAAGGCGCTCACCGTGACCGCGGCCAAGGAGCCCGCGCAGTTCGTGCACGTCGCCCAGCGGCTTCGCGACCAACGCGCCGACGCCCGCCAGGTCGCCGACACCGTCGCCGAACTCACCGGACAGGGAGTGCGGGTGCTCGACCCCGACAACAACTCCGCTGCCGCGCAGATCAGCGGGCTGCGGCTCGACGCGCAGACTCCCAGCGGGACCGAGCTCGACGCCGACACCCACAGCTTGTGCCCCGGCCACGCGGTCACCGTCGAGGTGCACCGCGGCTGGGACCGCGAGCCCCAGGTCAAGGTCGTCCACTGGTGCACCGCCACCGACGAGCACGGCCACGTCGCCCGCTGGGGCCGCGTCACGTCAACCGACGCCGGGGGCGACGGCGCGGTGGCACACGAGCTCGCCCAGGCCGCCGAGCAGGCCAAGGCCGAACGGCGCCGGGTCATCGCGAACAACAAGGACTGGGACTCCGCTCTGTTGACTGCACCATCTCGCCCTCTTCGAGGGCTTCCTGGAGGTGGTTGCGGTGGACGAAGTTCGGCAGGCGCTGCTCGACGGTCGGCGGGCGTTGCCGGGAGTCGGGAGGGTCCGCCCCGGTGCGGCGGGGTCGCTGCCGTTCGTGGTGGTCGACGACCACGACGTCGAGATCGCGCCGATCTCGACATTCCTGCGGGATCTGATGTTGACCGACATGAGCCCGCTGACGGCGCGCTCCTACGGCCACGACCTGCTGCGGTGGTGGCGGCTGCTGAGCGTGCTCAGCGTGCCCTGGGAACACGCGTCGCGTTCCGAGGTCGAGGTGCTGGTCGGCTGGATGCGCTCAGCGGACAACCCGCAGCGACACCGCCGCCGGCCGGCGGCGGCCCCGGCCGGGTCGATGAACCGGCGCACCGGGAAGCCGTCGCTGCGGCAGGGCTACGCGCCGGCGACGATCAATCACGCCCTGTCGGTGCTGAGCACGTTCTACGCCTTCCACGCCCAGTTCGGCCACGGGCCGGTCAGCAACCCGGTGCCGGTGAGTGCGAGTCGGCGGGCTCGGCTGGCGCACCGCAGCCCGATCGAGGCTCAGGGCGAGCATCGGCGGGCGCCGTTGCGACAGAAGCCGCCGGTGCTGCTGCCGCGGGCGATCCCGGACGGCCTGTTCGACGAGCTGGTCGGCGCGATGCGCAGCCACCGGGACCGGGCCCTGTTGGCGCTCTACCTGTCCAGCGGGGCGCGGGCCAGTGAACTGCTCGGCGTGCGCGGTGAACAGGTGGACTGGACACGCCAGCAGGTGTGGGTCGTCTCGAAGGGCACCCGGGCGCTGCAGCCGGTGCCGGCCTCCCCGGAGGCGTTGCGGCACTTGGCCTGCTACTTCGACGAGCACGGCACACCCGCGGCGGACGAGATCATCTGGCGCACCCTGCGCGGCACACCCCGGCCGTTGCCCTACTTCGCGGCCCGGCGGGTGCTGCAGCGCGCCAACGCGCTGCTGGGCACGGACTGGACGCTGCACGATCTGCGGCACACCACGATCGAACGGATGACCTCGGACCCGGCGCTGTCGCTGCCCGACGTGATGGCGGTGAGCCGTCATCAGCGGGTGTCGTCGCTGGATCCGTATCTGCGGCCGCGGGTGGACGACGTCTTCGAGCGGCTGCAACGGCACTACACCCAGCCACGACCGGCGCAGACGCTCACGCCGGGCTACGACGCCGCCGACTTCCGGACGGTGTTCGGTGGGTGACCTGCGGCGCCACACCAAGCAGCGGTTGCTCACCCCGGACACCGAGCCGCGGCCGCGCCGTTCGACACCGACGCGGCAGATCATCACCCCGGCACCCGCCCCAGCCCCGGCGGTGCCGCCGCGACCGCACGGCAACCTCGACGCTGCGTCGGCTGAGCAGATCATGGCCGTCGTCGAGAGGGTGTGGCCACGCAAGTCGCAACGGACCTACGACCGGCGGCGCGGGATGCGACGGCTGCTCGACCTGATGGCCGAGTTCCCCGGCGCGACCTGGCAGCAGCGGTGGCTCGCATCGGGGTTCGACGTTCCGGACCGGCCGGTGCGCGAGCTCGCCGACACCGACTGGGCCCGCGGCGAGATCACGCATTCGCTGATGCTGCTGTGCTGCCTGCGGGTGATCCGACCGTCGCTGGCGGCGTTCCGGGGCAACCGCTTCGTCCGCTACCACGAGCATTTCGAGCCGGCCCAGGCCGACCCGCAGCTCGAGGAGTTCGTGCGGCTGGTGCAGGCCCAGGACACCTCGCCGCACTACCGGCGCTGCGCCCGTTTCGACATCGCCGGTGCGCTAACCAGTCAGGGCATCACCTTCACGGACCTCACCGCCGAGGCGTTCCTGCACTACGCCACCGAGACCCGCCGCGGCCACTTCGGCCACGGCTACGAGCTCTACGTCGGTCACCTGGCCTGGGAGGTCCTGCACCAGAGCGGGCACTTCCCACCCCGAGTGCCGTCCACGCTGCGCGCCGCGCTGCGCTCACCGGCGCTCACCCCGACCGAGCTGGTCGACCTGCACGAGGTCGGCAACCCGGACGCCCGAGCAATGCTGATCGCCTACCTCACCCGTCGCAGCCACGACCTGGACTACACCTCGCTGCGGTGCCTAGCCTCGGACCTGTGTCGCAGCTTCTGGGGCGAGATCGAACGCATCAACCCCGACCAGTCCGATCTCGCCCTGTCCGAGCGGACCTATCAGGCGTGGCGAGTCGCGCTCGGCACCCGGCGCGACGGCAAACCACGGCTGGGAGCCGACGCGATCGTCACCAACGTCCGCGCCCTCTATCTCGACCTGCAGGGCTGGGCCACCCAAGAACCCGAGCAGTGGGCCCGCTGGGTGGCGACCTGCCCGATCAGCAGCCGCGACGTCAAGGCCCGGGCCAAGGCCCGGCGGCGCACCAAGGAGCGCATGGACAACCGCACCCGCGTCCTGCAACCGCTGCTGCCGGTGCTCGTCGCCGCGGTCGAGCACCGGCGCGAGCACATGGCGCAGCTACTCGGCGCCGCCACCACGGCCGAGGCCGGGCAGCGCATCACCGTCGACGACCGCCACTACACGCGGCTGTTCTCCGCGGGCGACGCCCGCCACCAACGCATCCACGGCCGACCCAACATCCGCGTCCTCGACGAGCAGTCCGGCCGCCCGGTCAACGTCACCTCCGGCGAGGACACCGCGTTCTGGGAATGGGCCTGCGTCGAAACATTGCGGCACACCGGGGCCCGCAACGAGGAAGTTCTCGAGCTGTCCCAGCTCAGCATCCGCCAATACGTTCGCCCCAACGGTGAAGTCGTCGCGCTGCTGGTGATTGCCCCATCGAAAACCGATCGGGAACGGGTCATCCCGATGACCGCCGAGCTGTTCCACGTGATCGCCTGCATCATCCGCCGGCTGACCCGCGGCCGACCCGCCATCGCGCTGGCCACCCGCTACGACAAGGCCGAGCACGTCACCAGCGAGCCGCAGCCGTTCCTGTTCCAGCGGACCATCGGGCAGCGCACCGAGGTCATCACCCCCGGCTCGCTACGCGAGATGCTGTTCCGGCTCTGCGCCGGCCTCGCCGTCACCCATCCCCAGCTGGCCACCATCAGGTTCACCCCGCACGACTTCCGGCGCCTGTTCGCCACCGACCTCGCCAACCATGGATTGCCCATCCACATCGGCGCCGCATTGCTGGGTCATCTCAATCTGCAGACCTTCCACGGCTACGTTGCGGTGTTTCACGAAGATGTCATCCGCCATTACCAGACCCACCTCGCCAACCGACGCGCCGGCCGATCCATCGGTGAATACCGGGCCGTCACCAAGGACGAATGGGGCGAGTTCGAGCAGCACTTCGACAAGCGAAAGGTCGAGCTCGGCAACTGCGGGCGCCCCTACGCCACCCCGTGCGAACACGAACACGCCTGCGTCCGCTGCCCGATGCTGCGCATCGACCCCAAGATGATCGCCCGGCTTGACGAGATCCACACCGACCTACTCGCTCGACGTGACCACGCCCACGCCCAGGGCTGGCTCGGTGAGATCGAAGGCATCGACCTCACGCTGCGCTTCCTCGGCGAGAAGCGCGCCGAAACCCTGCGTCAGGCCCGGTTCAGCCGCGACTCTCTCACCCCAGTCGGCATGCCCGCCATCGGAGCACCCGCATGAGCACCGTGCACCTCAACACCAGCGACGCCGCCGAGCTCGCCGAGATGCTCACCTTCCTCGGCGACTGGCTCGCCAACGACCCCCACACCCTCAGCGCGTCCCTGGAGAAGTTCCTCGGCGGCACCGGCTACACCACCGACACGCTCCACAACGACCTCGCTCGCTTCGCCTTCCTGCTCACCGGAGAAGGCGCAGCACACCTCTTCGGCGGTGAGGAGCAATGATCTTCGCCGCACGGTGACGGGCGAGTCGACTTGCGAAGTGCAGAGAAGCGGCGACCGTGCGCCGCGAGTGGCTGCGCTCGTTCCTGGCCCGCCGTACCGCCCCGCGCAACGCCATGCCCTACATCGCCGCCACGCTCGCCCACGCTGGGCACGATCTGCGGCGGGCGATGGAGTCCGGCCACCCGACCGCGTGTGAGCTGCTGGGCCTGACCGCGACCGGCAGCGTCTATGTCGGGCGGCCGAATCCGATCGAGGCCCTCACCGCCACCGCGACCCCGGCGAGGGCGACCCTGCTCGCCCTCGCGGTGTTGCTCGGCGCGGCCGAGGACGCCACCGGCCGCCAGACCTGGCGCAACCCGACTCGGGAGAACGGCGCCTACTTCGCGGCGCTGCGGGACTGGGGCTACCCGTTGTCCCCGGTCGAGGAGCTCGCCCTCGGCGAGGTCGATGCGACGCCCAGTCCGTGCGATGACTCCGCTGACGAGGTCGCGGCCGCGGACGCCGGTGACGACGCCGGGGCCACCGCGGACCACGACACCGACGGTGAGGACCACGGGGCCGCCACGGACGCCGGAGAGGCTGCGGCCACCGGCTGACCCCGGTCACCGGGTGGGGCCGCGCCGCCGCGGTCCCCGCCCGGTGATCCCGACCGAGAGGAGTACCCGCGATGCCGGTCGACCACTTCACCCTCTACGACTGGAGCCGCAGCTACGTGCTGCCCGCCGAGGTGCGTAGCAACATCCCGCTGCGCGGCAGCGTCGGCATGCTCGGCGCCCACAACACGGCTCGCGGCCTGCTCGTCGAGACCTGCCGCCACACCGGCGCCCACCCGACCGGCCTGCACTACGCGGAAACCGTGCTGGGCGACCGCGCGATCGTCGTCGTCGACATCACCGCGACCGCGCACCTGCCCACCGGCGACCCGCTCACCGTGCACACCCGGACCCGGCACCACCGCCACGACGACGCACGCGACGGCGACTGGTCGATCAGCATCGACGACATCTCACATCCCGGTCGGGACCGCGCGCGGCCGCCATCCCCGCCGATGCAGGGATGGATCGTCCATCGCCTGCTGCGCCAACACACGTCGGCCCGACCGGGCCGAGGCGGGGAGTGCACCGGCGCGGGCATCGGTCGCGTGCCGTCGCGATGATCTTGTGTTGGCCGGTGGCGTCCCTGGGCACGGCGTGGGCAGGAGACGCCCGAAGGTCAGCACACCGCGGGCGGGGCGAGCGGCGATGAACCCGGACCCGGTCCGACCGGGTGGGACAGGGCCTCGCTGCGCTCGGACGCCTTCGGCGTTCCCACCCCGCTCGGACGAGCCCGGAACCTCCGCCGTCCCTACGGACCCCGCCTACGGCGCGCTGAGGCCAAGGGCCGCGTCACCAACCCCATCACCGAGCACCAGGGAGCACACTGTCATGAACAAGATCACCGTCCACGGCAACCTCACCGGCAAGCCCGAACTGCGCCACTCCCGCTCCGGGGTCCCGGTCACCACGTTCACCATCGCGGCCAACCGGCGCCGGCTCAACCGGCAGACCGGGAACTGGGTCGACCTGCCCGCGGTGTTCCACCGGGTCGTGTGCTTCAACGCCCTGGCCGAGAACGTCGCCGCGAGCCTGGACAAGGGAACCCCGGTCGCGGTCACCGGCGAGTTCACCGACGACAGCTACAAGCGCGAGGACGGCAGTATGGTCCGCCGGATCCAGATCGAGGCCGCCGACGTCGCCGCGAGCCTGCGCTACGCCACCGCCACGCTCACCAAGAACCCGCGCAACGGTGCCATAGCGCCGCCCGCCGATGAGCCCGACCGCGCGGAGGACCGCGCCGAGGCCGTCGAGGGTCCGGCGCTCACCGTCGTCGGATCCGACTGAGCCAGATCAAGCGGCGGGCCTGGACCTCAGCGGTCCGGGCCCGCCGCTGTTCCTGGAGGCGGCCCTAGCCCGTGGGCGTCCTCGCGTCGGTGTCGCACCGTGCCCGCGAACCCGGAACACGCGCCAGCCGCTACCCGAGCACCCACACCTCGACACGATGCGGCGCGTGATCCGGAACCGCGGGCCGACCCGGTGCTCCGACGCGGGGAGAACAACATGAACGATTCTCAACACCGTCCACCCGCTGCGCCGAGGCCCGCGCTGGGCCGGCTCGGCGCCGCAGCTGCATGCGCCGCTGGGAACGGGTGGAGGGTGTTCCCCGCCGTTCCCCGCGGCAAGGTCCCGGCGATCGCCGACTGGGAGAACGCCGCCACGACCGATCTCGACCAGATCACGGCATGGTGGCGGTCGGCTCCGTGGAACGTGGCCGTCAGTGCAGGACCGTCTGGGTTGCTGGTCGTCGACCTCGACGTCAGGCGCGGCGCCTCCGCGCCGTCGCGCAGGGCCAGCGTCCGGGGCGGATACGACATCCTGGATCGGCTCGCCGCCGCAGCCGGCGAGATACCGCCCACCGACACCTACACGGTCGCGACCCCGGGCGGGTTGCACCTGTACTTCCGCCAGCCCGAGGGCATGCGGTTGCGCAACACCCAGGGTGGACTTGCAGCGAACGTGGACACCCGCGGGCACGGCGGGTACGTCATCGCTGCCGGGTCGGTCCGCGTCGCAGGCATCTACCGGGTTGTCAGGCGCCGCCCGGCCGCCGAACTTCCGGCCTGGCTCGCTTTGGCGCTCACCCCATCACCGGCGCCGGCCGCTCGCACGCCGCGCCGGATCTCGAAGACGCCGCTTCCCAACGCGAGGGCTGCGGCCTATCTGCGTGCCGTCGTCGATGGCGAATGCGCCGCAGTGGCCGCGGCGACCGTCGGACATCGCCATCAGACGCTGCTGCGCGCGGCGCGCAGGCTCGGGCACTGGGTCGGAGGATCTGCCCTCAGCGCGACCGCCGCCCACGCTGCGCTCACCGATGCGGCTGGTGGCTACATCGGCGTCGAGGGCTACACCGCCGCACAGGTCGATCGCGACATATCCGACGGACTCGCCTACGGCGCCCGGTTTCCCCGCTGCCTCGACGACATCGACAACCGGACGTAGCTCCGGACGATCGCCGGTTGCGGCAGCCGCTGGAACGCCCTCCTCGCGCACGAGGTGCTGTCAACACTCCGCTGGATCATGCGGCGGGGTGGTGGGCGGGTGCGGCCCCGAGGTGGGGTCGTCGAGTTGGGTCGGGCCTCCGGTGCTCCGCTCAGGTGGATCGCCCGGAGGTCAGCACACCGGGGCGTGGGCGAGCGGCGATGAACCCGGCCCGCCCATCCCGGTGAGATCGCGTGCGGATCCGACATCGGCCGCCAGTCGGCGAAGCGATCACACCGGGATGGGCGAGCCGGAACCCCCGCCGTCCCTCCGGGACCCCCGCCCCGGCGTGCTGAGGCTGCGCCGCGTTCCCCCAACGCCGAGCACCGGAGGCCCTCATGACCATCACCGCCACCACCGAGATCACTGAGTCCGACACCCGCGCGACCCGCCTCGCGGTCCTCGAAGCCCAGGTCTGCGAGGCCCGAGACGAGATTCGCGTCGCCCGCCTCTGCGATGACATGTCCCTTGCCTTCGACGCGCTCGAGTCTCTGGCCACGCTCATGCAGCACACCCTGCAGGAGCTCGCGCATCTCGGCACCGAGACCAGCCCGCGCTGACCGCCAGGGGTCATGGCCCGCCATGCCGGGGCGGGCCCGTCGCCCTGCTGGCTGGCGCGCTCGTGCAACACCTGGACCTACGGCGAGACGGTCGCTTGCCTCATCGGCTGTCCGGCTCCGACCCGGGACGCTTGCCCGGGAACCGCGGACGCCGGGTAACGGCTTCCTGACGTACAGCGATGAGGGGGCAGCGATCTCTTGGGGGACGAGGATGCGCCGAATCGGTGCCGCGACCGCGATCTGTGCCGTGTTGACGATGCCGAGGTGCTCGGCCGCTGCCCGACCCAGATCAAGGGCAGCGAATGTCTGAGCAGGTTCTTGCTGCTGGTCAGAATGTGGTGGCGCCGTCGGGCCTGTGGGACGTCGGGCTGAACGTCCGTTCTGGCCTGGATGTCGATCTGTGCGCTCTGCTGGTGGGGGAGGACGGCAAGGTCGCCGGCGATGACGATCTCGTGTTCTACAACGCCCCCCGTCACGTCAGCGGTGCTGTCACGCTGACTGACGATCCATCCTCGACAGGGCTGCGAATCGACCCCCGCGCGGTGCCCGCGGGAGTGGCCCGGATCGTGATCGCGGTGACGGTCGAGGTCAAGGGCTCCTTGACCGGCATGAACGTGCGGCTGCAGGGGACGGGCGCCGGTCCGGTGTTGGCCTTCGCCCCGGTTCAGCTCGACGGGGTCACCGCGGCCGTGCTGTTGGAGGTGTATCGGCGTGCTGGGTCCTGGAAGGTCCGGGCGGTCGGTCAGGGGTGGGCCAGCGGGCTGGCCGGTCTCGCCACCGACTACGGCATCGCGGTCGATGACGACTCGGGGGACGACGAGCCGGCCTCGTCGCAGGGCGCCGAAACGCAGCAGGAGCCCGACGCTCGGCGCGCGTCCGGAGACGATCAACAGGTCTCAGCGGACAGAGCTGGCCTGGCCGGCGACCTGCGTCGTCTCACTGCGCAGCGTGCGGCGTTGTCCGCCGAGTTGTTCTCGCTCACCAAACGCGTCCGGGATGCCCGCGCCGAACTGGTGCAGACCGACGAGCTCGCTCTACTCCAGGAAGTCGGCTACTACCAGTTCAGCCACCCGCTGGATGACGCAGTGGCCTACCGCGAGCGACTCGACGCACTACGCGGCAAGATCAAGGCGGCGATCAGGGACAAGGTGGCTGTCCGGAGCCGGCCAGGGTGGATGGTCAACGGGTCGGCCAAAGAGGGAGCCGCGCTCGTCCGGGACTTCGGAACGCTGATGCTGCGCGCCTACAACGTGGAGGCGGACAACTGCGTCCGCACCGTTCGTCCGCACAGCCTCGCGGCCGCGATCAAGCGGCTAGACACCACCCGGGCCGCGATCTTGAAGCTCGGTGCCTCCATGGGCATCACCATCGACGACGCCTACCACCAGCTCCGGGTGGACGAACTGCGCCTGACCACGGACTTCCAGGCCAAGGCCGCGCAGGAGAAGGAGGACACGCGGGCCGAGCGCGAGCGGCTGCGCGAGGACGCGAAGGCGCTCGCCGAGCTCCAGCGCGAGGAGGCGAGGCTCCTCAAGGAGCGGTCGCACTACGAGACGGCGCTGGCCCGGTTGCTCGAGGGTGATGACGTGGAGGCGCAGGAGCGGATCCGTCAGCAGATCCGGGACATCGACAACGGGCTGGCCGGCGTGCGGGAGCGTGAGGCCAACACCCGCGCCGGCTTCGTCTACGTCATCTCCAATCCTGGCGCGTTTGGGGAGGCGATGGTCAAGATCGGGATGACGCGGCGCTACGACCCGATGGACAGGATCAGGGAGTTGGGCAATGCCGGCGTCCCCTTCCGGTTCGACGTCCACGCGCTGATCCTCAGCGCGGACGCACTCGGTCTCGAGGCGGCCCTGCACAGGGCGTTCGCTGCCCAACGCGTCAATCGCGTCAACCTGCGGCGTGAGTTCTTCTACGTCTCACCCGCCGCGGTCCGGGAGGTTCTGCTCGAGATCGGGCGCGATCACATCCTCGAGTACAAGGACACCGCCGAGGCGCTGGAATGGCGGCAGAGTCGGGACGGGGCGTCACCGGACAGCGCGGCGGCCGGATCCGGGCGTGCCGGAGTCCAGTTGCGTCGGCAATAGGCATGAAAGGTGTGGCCCACCCGGCGACGGGGGGCGCGCCATCAGGGTGGGACCGGAACGGGCACGTCACGAAAGGGCGGTCACGTCCCCTGGGTTGGTGGAGTTCGGGTTCGTGGTCTTGGCGTGGCGATCCTGACGGAGACGGCCATCGTGCGACGGTCGGTGAGACCTGGCTAAGGGTTCTCACGGAAGGACACGACGCACGATGGCCTTGGACCATGCTGCCCTATTGGAAGTCCTCGACGCACTCAAGGCCGGTGATGCCGGTGAACGTGTCCGGGTCGCGGCCGAGACGATGTATCAGGCCCTGATCGAGACCGAGGTGACGGCCACGATCGGTGCCCAGCCCTGGGAACGCAGCCCGGGGCGCACGAATCAGCGCAACGGCTCGCGGCCTCGCATCCTGTCCACCACGGCGGGGGACCTGGCGCTGCGGATCCCGAAGTTGCGCACCGGGTCGTTCTTCCCCGCTCTGCTCGATCGCCGCCGGCGGGTGGACCAGGCCTTGTTCGCGGTGGTGATGGAGGCCTACCTGCACGGGGTCAGTACGCGCAAGGTCGATGATCTGGTGCAGGCGCTCGGGGTCGGGTCGGGGATCTCCAAGAGCGAGGTCTCCCGGATCTGCGCTGATCTCGACGACCAGGTCGCGGCGTTCCGGGCCCGGTCGCTGGCCGAGACGAGTTACCCGTATGTGTTCCTGGATGCGACCTACTGCAAGGCCCGCGTCGATCACCAGGTGGTGTCCCAGGCCGTAGTCGTCGCGATCGGGGTGCGCGCTGATGGGCACCGCGAGGTGTTGGGTCTCGATGTCGGG
The DNA here is from genome assembly GCF_013155125.1 of Pseudonocardia broussonetiae. Classification (NCBI taxonomy): domain Bacteria; kingdom Bacillati; phylum Actinomycetota; class Actinomycetes; order Pseudonocardiales; family Pseudonocardiaceae; genus Pseudonocardia; species Pseudonocardia broussonetiae. The sequence continues at coordinate 4,200,366 of NZ_CP053564.1, forward strand.
GACAGCGAGAACGGCGCGTTCTGGACCGGGTTCCTGCGCAGCCTGGCCGCCCGCGGCCTGAGCGGGGTGAAACTCGTCATCGCCGACGCCCACCTCGGGCTCGGCCAAGCGGTGCGTACGGTGCTGCTCGGTGCCGGGGTCCAGCGCTGCCGGGTGCATTTCATGCGCAACGTGCTGGGCGTGGTCTCCAAGCCGCACGCGGCGATGGTGGCCGCGTTGATCCGCACCATCTTCGCCCAACCCGACGCGGCCGCGGTGCGCGAGCAACTCACCACCGTCGCTGGGATGCTGGGCCGCCAGTTCCCCAAGGTCACCGCCATGCTCGAGGCCGCGACCGAGGAGCTGCTGGCGTTCACCGCGTTCCCGCCCACGCACTGGAAGAAGATCTGGTCGACCAACCCCTTGGAGCGGTTGAACAAAGAGATCAAGCGCCGTGCCGACGTGGTCGGGGTCTTCCCCAACCCCGCCGCCCTGCTCCGCCTCACCGGCGCCGTCCTGGCCGAGCAACACGACGAGTGGCAGGTCAGCGACCGCCGCTACCTCTCCGAAGCCTCCATGGCCGCTCTGGTCGCGGTTCCGGCCAGGAACACCGCACTACCGGCCACCGCCCTGATCACGGCATCATGAGCACGCACTGACCCGCACGGTGTCGAGCACGAACTCCACCACTCAGCGGGACGTGACCCGAAAGGGCAATTTCATGGCACGACGGCGGGGATTGGTCGCCAGCATCGCGCGCATGCAGCGCGAGGCCGAGCGCGCACGGGCGGTACGTGAGCGCGATGCGGCGCGCCGGGCACGCGAGGCGCAGCGATCGCAGGCCGCGCGGGCGCGGGAGCGGGTGGCCGACCAGAAGGAACGAGCCCGCCTGTACGCCCTGGCGCGGGCCGAGGAGGTCGCGGGGGACAACGCGGAGCTCGAGGCCGAAGTCGCTGCGCTGGAGGGAGTGCTCGCCTCGACCCTGGACATCGACGACTTCCTGGATCTGGAGACTCTCAAGCGGCCACTGGTGCTGCCGCAGTTCGACCCGAGTGTCGCCGGTGTTGTGCGCCCGGCGCCGCGACTGGAGGAGTTCCTGCCCGATGCGCCGTCCGGTCTGGGACGGGCGTTCGGCGGCGCTGCGCGCCATCAGGAACGCGTGCAGCAGGCGCAGGCAGCGTTCGAGCGGGCAGCCGCAGCCCACCAGGTGCAGGTGCAGGCGCACGGAAGGGACTTCGAGGCGGCCCGGCGACGACACGACGCCGAGGTCGCGCGGCTGGCCGTCGAGCATCGTGAGCAGATCGAGCAGGTCACGGACCTGCAGCGTGGCCTTGCCGCGGGCCTACCCGACGCCGTCGTCGGATACCTCGACCTGGTGTTGGAAGCGGCGGCCTACCCGGACGGTTTCCCGCACGCCTGGCGCCTGGCTTACTCACCCGAGACCCGCCAGCTCGTCGTGGAGTACGAGCTTCCCGCTCGCGAGGTGGTCCCGGTGGCGAAGGCCTACCGCTACATCAAGAGCAGCGACACCGTCACTCCCGTTGCCCGGTCCCAGGCGCAGATCCGCGCTCTCTACAGCTCGGTCGTGGCCCAGACAGTGCTCCGTGTGGTGCACGAGGTCCTCGAGTCCGACCGGGCCGGACGGGTCGCCTCTGTCGTGCTGAACGCGCACGTCACTGCCACGGATCCAGGGACCGGACGGCCGGTCCGGCCGTGCCTGGTCGCGCTCGGGACGACCCGGTCCCGATTCATGGAGCTCGACCTGCGCCGGGTGGATCCGGCCGCATGCCTGCGGCATCTCGAGGCCCGGGTCAGCCGGGACCCCGCCGCGCTCGTCCCGGTCGAGACGATGGTGCGTTTCGACTCAATCGATCTGCGGTTCTCGTCCGAGACCGAGCAGGTCGGACAGCCGGCGACCGCAGGTTCAGCGGTGAACGACAGCGCGCCGGCGCCGACGCTCGTTACGCCTGGATCCGACGAACGCCGACCCGCGGTACCTGTTCGGCCGGAGCCCCTGAATCCCAGCGCAGAGCAGGACCTGAGCGCGGGTCAGAACGTCGTACTGACCGGCCCGGTGATCGACGTCAGCCTCCCCGAAGCGTGGACCTCACCGGCCGACCTGTCCGTGCTGATGCTCGGTCCCGACGGCCGCGTCGCCGGGGACGACAACTTCATCTTCTTCAACAACCCGACGGCAGCCGACGGCGCGATCGGGCTTCGCGGAGGGGACAACCCCGACGGGGCCACGATCGATCTGTCGTTGCTGCCCGAGCACTGCGAACGCCTCGTCCTCGTCGCGAGCGGCGCCGACCCGACCGTCGACGTCGCGCGCACGGCCCTGCTGATCCTCGACCCCGCAGCCGAGAGAAGCCAGCTGACGTTCCGACCGACCGACACGACGGTCATGCCCGCGCTCATCTGCGCGGAGATCTACCGCCGCCACGGCTCCTGGCGGCTACGAGCCGTCGGCCAGGGATACGGCGACGGCCTCGCCGGTCTCGCCCGCGACTACGGCGTCAACGTGAACTGAGTACCGCCAAACCTTCGATGATCGTCGTCAGCAAAGAGTCAGCATGACCCTCAGCGCTCGACCGGTGTGCCCGGGCCCGACCGCGACCAACACACTGGCTGACCGGCACCAATGCGTGTTGACGGCTTTCCGTGCTGTTTCCTGTCAGCGTTCACACCGAAGAGGTCACTGGTTCGATCCCAGTATCGCCCACCAGCACAAACGCCCCTCACCGCATAGCGGTGGGGGGCGTTTGACACAGATTCTGACAACAACGGTGACCACTTCGGCCGACTCCGCCTGCGGTCACGGGAGCGATCTGCCAGTGGGTCGGCCCGGGTCGACTTCGCGTAGTGAGCGAGGGGACCGCTTCGGGCTCGTGAGTCCTTTCTGTTGTCAGGGCGCTGCCGCCGCCGCTCATCATCGGGGCCAGCCGGATCGTCACCGGCCTATGCGACGCCGCTGCGTGTCATCGAGCGCCAGTTGGCCCGTGCGGTCGGTGGGCACCCTCGGGGACCGTGACGACCGACGACGGTTGGTCAGCAAGGCTGTGCACCCCGGGCGAGTGCAGGTGCAGGTCCACACGGATCCACCGAGCGCCTGCGGTCACATCGGGCGCGTGCAGGGCGGACGCGGCCGAGACGATCATCGGAGTATTGTCCCATCGACGTCACAGCGCGCTGTCGCCACCGGTGCAGCTGCGAGGTCACGCCTCGTCTGCAGGTGGCGGGGGTTCTCGCGGACGACGGGCGGCAGGGCCATCGTCGTGGTGGAACCGGAACCCGCCTGTTGAGCCGCAGCCCGTTGGTGGCCGCGGCCGGGCTTCAGCTCACGGCGCCCATCGGTGGGTGCGCACCCGAACCGTCGACGGAGGGCGGTGGCAAACGCACTCGGCGCCGTGAAGCCGACGGCATGAGCAACCGCGGTGTGATGGGCTGGTGGATGTACGTGGCGTTGGTCAACCGGGTCCGTGAAGTGACCCCCGCTGGTCGGACACCAATGGGATGCCCCGGGTTCCGCGGAGTCGGCTTCCTGGAAGCTAGGCCACGACAATCTTGCTGTTGGACTCGAACTCTATCGGTGACAGCCACCCCAGCGCGCTGTGTCGACGGCGCCGGTTGTGCCAGATCTCGAGGTACTCGAAGATCGCATTGGCCAGCTCGATCCGGGTCCGCCACCGCTTGCGGTCGAGCAGTTCGACCTGCATGCGCGACCAGAACGCCTCGATCATGGAGTTGTCGAAGCAGTCCCCGACACTGCCCATCGAGGGCACCAGCCCGGAGTCCTTCGCCCGGTCGGTGAAGGCCCAGGACCCGAATTGGGTGCCCTGGTCGGAGTGAATGATCGTCCCCGGCGGTGGTCGGCGGGAGTCGATGGCCATGCCGAGCGCGTTGGTCACCAGCGCCGCGGTCGGCGAGGAATCGATGGACCAGCCGACCACCCGTCGGGCGTAGGTGTCCAGGACAACCGCGCAGTAGAGCTTGCCTTCGCGGGTGTGGTGCTCGGTGATGTCGGTGACCCACAGCTGGTTGGGCCCATCCCTGCTGAACTGGCGCTCGACCAGGTCCTTGGCGATCAGGTCCGGGCGAGTGCCCTTCCACCGCGGCCGCCCGGTCAACCCGGCCAAGCAGGCTCGTGCCATCAGCAGCTCGACGGTGCCGTGCGCGACCAGCAGACCGCGACCGAGGGTGAGCTCGGCGTGCACGCGCCGGTACCCGTAGGTGCCGCGCGAGGCCTGGTGCACCTCCCGGATCACGTCGGTCAGCAGCGCGTGCCGCACCTCTCGGGCAGAGGGACCGCGGCTGCGGAACTCGTAGTAGCCCGATTCCGACACGGCGAGGACGCGGGTGGCGACCTGGACGGGCAGGCCCTCGCCGGCCATCACCGCGATCGCTTCGTAGCGTCTTTTGGGGGCACCACCTTCCCCAGCAGTGCGCTAGCCCGCCGGTGCACGGCCAGTTCAGTCTCCAACTCGGCGATGCGACGCTTAGCCGCGCCGAGCTCGGAGCGCTCGGCGCTGCTCAGCCCCGGCTCCAGCCCTTTGTCGATGCGGTCCTGCTTGCGCCACACATAGATCGACTGAGCGCTGATGCCCAGGTCCCTGGCGACCTCGATGACCGGTCTGCCCGCTTCGACGAGATCGAGCACCTTTCGCCGGAACTCCGGCGGATACCCACGCCTGCCCACCACGGCCCTCCCAGAGGCTCAGGTGACCAAGATTCCAGCTACCCGACTCCGAGAATCGCGGGGCACACCACCAACGACATTGTCGGCCGTCGGTCGCCGACCGCCCCATGTCGACGGTGCCCCGGGACCGGCTGCGGGCCGGGTTGCCAGGCCATCGGGCAGCACCCGGTCGTGTGGAGTGGGGAGCGGCGCACGCCGCTCCCCACTCGTCAGCCGCCGTGCAGCCGGCTCAGCAGGTGCTGTACTGGTTGACGGTGATGAACCGGACGGTGGCGCGGGCGGGGCCTCCCCACCACTGACGCGAGGCGTGGCAGATGCCGTTGGCCAGAGTGTCGCCGCAGCCGCCGGTGGCTCGGATGGCCCCGATGGCGGCGTAGAGGTTGCCGCGGGTAACGGCGAAGGTGCGGCGCGCGACGTTGTAGCAGTCCTGCGGCGCCGCTTGGGCCTCCGCGACCTGGAACACCGCAGGGACCGAAGCGCCGCTCGGCAGCACCGCGGGTGCGATGAACGCGGAGGCGATCAGCACGGGGAGCAGGACCAGGGTGCGCAGGCGTCGGCGTGCGGCCGACAGGGGGCGGGGGGCCGGGTTGGAGGCGTTCATGACATGGGCTCCGATCATCTGCGTCGCGGGGGTCGACGACGTCGATGCAGACGATCACCCACCCGCGCCTGCACCACCTATGAAGAACTCTTCCTGAACGCGCCGGCCTGCCGTCCACAAAATTGACTACGGCCGCCTTCCGACCGAAACGGATCGTCGTCCGGCCCCGATGTACCCATGCCCGTCCGCCGAGCGAATGCAGGAGACCGTGACACGCACCCAGCGGGGACCGCTGCTGACCGCGCTGGTGTCGATCCTCGTGGTGGCGGTCGTCATCGTCGCTGGGCTGCTTTCCGCGCGACCCGCACTGACCGCTGTTGCTCTGGCTCCGGCCGGTCATTGGGTCGTCGACGCCGTTGCCGGTGCGGCAGTCCATGTCGATGCCGGTACGGGTACCGTGGGCGCCCGCGTCGAGGTGCCTTCCAGAGGCGACGACGTCCGGCTCGCCCTGCAGGGTCCGGAGCGCGGGTACCTGGTGTCCGACGGGAGCGCCGCGGTGTTCGGGCGGTCCACGCTCGCGGTCGAGGCGCTGATCCCGCTGCCCGAGGGCGCGGAGGTCCCGGTCGGCATCGAGACGGTGGGCGGCCCGTACCTGGTCTACCGCCAGGCGGGCACGGTGATCCGGCTCGCGGTGCCGCCGGTGTCGGTGCTGGTCGGTGGGTCGGTGCGGCGGCCGACCGCGGCCGACGACGGCACCGTCTGGCTGCACCGCTCCGGGAGCGGCGACGTCTGCCGCCTTGCCCGGGACGCGGCCATGCTCGACTGCGTGGCGCGGTACCCGGCCGACCGACCCGGGGACCTGACCGCGATCGGGGCCGACGCGGCGTTCGTCGACCTCGCCGCCGACACCGTCACCGTGCTCACCGCGGACGGCCCGGGGCGCCTGGATCCGCTCGGCGTAGACCTGCCGGCGGACGCCCTGATCGCGGACCACGTCACCACGGGCGGCCTGCTGCCGGTGGTCGATCCCGGCCGGTCGGAGCTGGTACTGGTCCCGGTCGACGGTTCCGCGGCCGTGGTCCGCGCCCCGCTGCCGACGGGCGGGTGGGCGGCGCCGGTGGCGGCCGGGTCGGCGACCGTGGTGCTCGACCCGGCGACCGGCACCGTGGTCTCGTTCGACGAGCGCGGCACCGAGCTGGCCCGCGAGACGGTTGCCGACACCCCTGCGGAGACCGGGTTGTTCCGCGGCGGTGACGGCCACGTCTACCTCGACGCCGCGGATGGCGGGCAGACCGTCGTCGTCAGCCGCGACACCGGTGCCATCCGGACCGTCGACACCGCACCCGGCGACGGGTCGGTGGCCGGGGCCGACCCGGACATTCCGGTCCCGCCGGTGGCTCCACCGTCGCCGAGCCCTACGACCACCCCGTCTGAGCCGCCCGTCCCCGACACGGTCCTCGCCGACGCCCCAGAGGCACCGGTCCCGCCCGTCGGAGAGGTCCTCGTCGACGGTCCCGCGCCGGACGGCCCAGCCGAGGACGGGACCCCCGAGGACGGCCCCGCCGAGGACGGACCCGCCGAGGACGGACCCGCCGAGGGCGGCGACGTCGGAGGCGAGCAGGCCGTCGTCCCACCGGAGGATGACGAGCCGGAGCCCGCGGACCCGCAGGAGCCTGCACCTCCGCAGGCGGCTGCCGAGGCCGCCCCGGCCGACGCGCCGACCGGGCTGCAGACGGCCGTGGGCGCCCGCACCGCCGCCGGTGTCGTGCCGGTCGACCTGACCTGGGACCAGCCGGACCTGGGCGGGGGACGACTGGTGCGGTATGAGGTCCTCGTCGACGGCGCGATCGCCGACCGCGTCGGGGTCGCAGTCGCACGGCTGCCTCTCGACGACGCTTGCGCGACCACCGATATGGCGGTCCGGGCCGTCACCGCGGGGACGGACGGGGCCGAGATCGTCGGGGCGACGGCGGCCCAGCGGATCACCCCGCTGCAGGGCGACGACTGTGCGCCCCCGCCCCGACAGATCACCGCCGTGGCCGGGACCGGGGCGGCCATCACCGTCACGGTGCTCGACGACGACACCGGCGAGCCGCCGACGGAGTGCGTGGTCCTGCTCGACGGCGCCGTCGCGGGCGCGATCGACTGCGCCGGGCAGGCCACCGTGCAGGCCCCGGAGTACGACACGACCTATGCGGTTTTGGTGCGGTCGGCCAACGCCTACGGCACCAGCACCGGGCCGGCCGTGCAAATCACCACAGGGGCCGACCCCACCCCGCCCGCGCAACCGGTCCAGGAGATCGCTTACCGGATCAGCTCCCAGTCCGGGACGGCGGAGTCGCTGCAGATCGGGGCAGGCGGTTCGGTGTCGCAGCCGTTCACCAACTCCGCGGACGTGATCACGACGATCGGGGTGATCGTCGGGGTGGACCCGGACATCACGTCGGCCGCGAACCACCGGCTGCGGATCCAGCTGCTGCGCGGCGGTCAGGTCCTGGGGGGCGGGGAGGCCGACTCGGTCGACAACGAGGAGACCCGGATCGACGTGGGGCAGATCGAGGCCGTGCCGGGAGAGACCTACGTCCTGCGGGTCACGAACCTGTCGCAGGAGATCATCGGCGTGTACGTGAACGATGCGGGCGCGCCGTCGCAGCCGGCCAACGTCGCCACCAACCTCGGGGCCGCCCAGGCCCAGGGCGCGGCCACGGCGAAGCCGCTGAGCGGCATCGTGCTCGGTCTGAAGTACCCATGACCGGCAGTCGATCCGCCGGGGTGCTGCTCGCCGCCGCGGTGGCGGGCGCCGGCTTCGGTGGCACCTTCGGGCTGTGGCCGCTGGTGATCCCGGTGCTGGCGGTCGTGCTGGGCGTCGCGATCGCCGACCTGTTGACGGGCCGCGCGTCCCGTCCGGTGTCGGCCGGGCTGCTCCGGGCCCCGCTGGGCCTGCTCCTCGGCGGGGCGGCCGCGCTCGGCACCTACGTGCTGGGGTTCGGGGCAGCGGTCGACGAGGTGCTGCGGGGGGCAACGACCGGGTGGCTGCGGACGCTGGAGTCGACGCTGCCGGCCCGGTCAGAACCCGCGTTGACCGCGTTCGTCGTGGTGCTCGTGCTGCTGGCCGCGGTGCTCGGCATCGAGTGGCTGCGCCGCGGCCTCGTCCCGCTCGCGACTTTGCTGCCCGCACTGGCCGTGCTCGTGCTGGGCCAGCTGTTCGCCGCCTCCGACGGATGGCAGCTCGCCGGGCTGACGGCCGGGTTCGCGGTGGCGGCCGCGCTCGTGCTGTCCGGCGGGCGGCGGGTACCGGCGACGGCAGGCGGGCCGTCCGGGACGTCGTGGTCGTCGTCGTCCCCGTGGCGGTCGTCGCCACGCTCGGGGCGGCGGCGTTCGCGGCCCTGCCGGCGGCCGCGACCGTCTCGATGCACGAGCAGATCGAGCTCGCAGCGGCGCCGTCCTCGGCGGTCAGCCCGCTGGGTGAGATCGGCGGCCGGCTCACCGAACCCGGCCGGACCGTGTTCACCGTGCGCACCGACGCTGCGGTCGACCGGTGGCCCACCGCGGTGCTGGACGGCTTCGACGGCGCGGACTGGACCAGCTCGGCCCACTACCGCCCCCTGGGACGCGAGCTCGTGGCCGACCCCGCGGTCACGGTGCCCACCCGGACCGCGGCCGCGGACGTCGAGCTCGACCCGTCGATGACCTCACCGTGGCTGCCCACCCGGTTCCGCGTCCGCTCGGTCGAGGGCGTCGCCCCTGCCGTCGACCCCCGCACCGGGGTGCTGCTCCTCCCGCGCCCACAGCCCGGCGTCGGCTACCGGTTCACCTGGCAGGAACCCGTACCGGAGCCGGGCCGGCTCGCCGGAGCCGTCGTGGACCTGACCGCGCCGGGCGCGGTGGCGCCGGGTGCGGCGCTCGACGGGCTCGACGACCTCGTCACGGCCGCGACGGGTGGCGTGTCCGCGGCGGCCCCCACGTTCGACACCGCCCTGCACATCGAGCGGTGGTTCCGGGAGAACTACCGGCGCAGCCCCGAGGGCAGCCCGGCCACCGGCAACAGCACCCGGCAGCTGCGCCGGTTCCTCGAGGACACCCGCACCGGCACCAGCGAGCAGTTCGCCGCCGCATTCGTGCTGGTGGCCGCGGACGCTGGACTGCCCGCACGGCTGGTCGTGGGGTTCCGGAACCCCGGGCTCGCCGACGCCGACGGCCGCGTGGCCGTCCACAACTCCGACGTTCTGGCCTGGCCGGAGGTCGCGGTGGCCGGGGTCGGCTGGGTCGCCCTCGACCCAACGGGGGACGCCGCGAGCAACCCCACCGGCGGCAACGGCCTCGCCGAGGCGGTCGACGCCGCCCGCGACGACCTCCCGGCGCAGGCCCGCGCCCCCGAGCCGCAGCCGGTGCCGCGGTCGCCGTCCGTCGCTCCCGTCTCGCCGGTATTCGGCGGTTCGGCCGCGGGGTGGTGGATCGCCGCCGCCGTGGCCGGTTCGCTGGTACTGGCGGTGCTCGCCGTTCCGGTGCTCAAACGCGTCCGCAGGTTCCGAAGGCGCCGCGCACCGGGGGTTGGCGCGGTGCACGGGGCGTGGCTCGACACCCGCGACGCCCTCGGCGACCACGGCGTGCCGGTCTCGCCCGGGCACACCGCGCGGGACCTGACCGAGCTGGCGGCGCCGGTGCTCGGCGATGGGGTCGGGCCGCTGCACCGGCTGGCCCGCTCCGTCGACGCGGCCTGCTGGGCGTCACCCGGGGCGTCGGACCCGCGGCTGGTCACCGACGCGTGGGCCGCCGCCACGGAGGTTCGGCGGGCCCTCGCCCGCCGACCGGTGCCGGACCGGCTCCGGGCCGCGGTCCGGATGCAGCCTCACGGGCAGCCGATGAAGAACTCTCCCTGGCCCCGGACCGCCGTTCGGCGCACCCTTCGCGCAGTCGGCGGCATCTGTAGTGATCACTGTTACGTCGGCCGGTCACCGGACGACAGAGGGATCAAGCGGACGGGCAGGGGAGCAAGTGGATCGCGGTAGATGGCTGACGGTGCTGCTCAGCACCGGGTGCGTGGCCGCGATCGTCGCCGTGGCCACGGTGGCGACGGGCAGCGTGGCGCCCGCCGTCGCGTTCGCCCAGACCGGGCACTGGGTGGTGAACGGCGCCGAGTCGGCCGTGGTGCACGTCGACGGCGGCACCCGGCAGGTGGACGCCCGGGTGGAGCTGCCTACGGAGGCGGGCGACCCGCTGTTCGCGGTGCAGGGACCCACTCAGGGCTTCGTCGTGGCCCGCGACCGCATCAGCGTGTTCGGGCGCTCCTCGCTCACCGTCGAGTCGACGATCCCGGTCGACCACGCGGAGGTGCCCGTCGGCATTGAGACCGTCGGCGGCCCGTACCTGGTGTATCAGCAGGCCGGGACGATCGTTCGGCTCGCCGTTCCGCCCCTGTCGTTGCCAGTCGGAGGCCCGGTTTCCCGGCCGGTGTGGACCGACGACGGCACGGTCTGGCTGCACCGCACCGACGACGGTTCGTTCTGCTCGCTGAGCGTCGGCACCGACGTCCTGGACTGCTCCACCGCCGCGGCGGGCGAGCCCGGGTCGCTCACCGTGGCCGCCGAGCAGCCCGCGTTCCTCGGCACCCGCCGCGACGCGCTCGGCGTGCTGACCGCCGGGCCACTGCAGGCGCCCGTCGACGTGGGCACCGACGTTCCCGACACCGCGCTCGTCGCCGACCGCGACACCACCGGTCGGCTCGCCGTCATCGACCCCGGCCCGAACCGGTTGGTACTCGCAGACAGCTCGGGGGTGCCCGCCGGGCGGGCCGGGGGCACACCGATCACGGTCGAGCTCGGTCCCGGGCGGTTCACCTCGCCGCTGGCGTCCGGCAACGTCATCGCCGTGCTGGAGCAGGAGGCCAACCGGCTGCTGCTGTTCGACCCGACCGGACGGCTGCTCGGCTCCCACGAGCTGCCGCCGGGGGCGCCCGCCACCCTCACCCGCGGCGGGGACGGACAGATCTACGTCGACGACGCCGACGGGGCCAGCACCCACGTCGTCGGCTCCGACGGCGGCCTCACCTCCGTGGCGACCGGTGGTGGCGAGCCCGATCTCGTCGCGGTCGCCGCGCCCCCGGAGCGCCGCAGCCCCGTCGTGCCGCGCGCCGGCCCGCTGCCACCGACCTCCGTGCTCGCTCGCGGTCCCGGCGGGCCCGTCGCGCGAGGGCCCGCCGCCCCGGTCGCCGGCCCCGCCGGCCCCGGTGTCCCGATTCTCGGCCCGGTCCGTGGACCGAACCCGAATCCGCCGAACCCGAATCCGCCGAACCCGAACCCGAACCCGAACCCGAACCCGAACCCGAACCCGAACCCGAACCCGAATCCGAATCCGAATCCGAATCCGAATCCGAATCCGAATCCGCCGACTGTGGTCCCGGCCTCCGCGCCGACCGGTGTCCGATCGACGGTGGCCGAAGCAGGCGGATTTTCCAGCCAGTACGCGGTCACATGGAACGAACCGGCTCTCGGCGGCGGCCAACTGGTTGGCTACGAGGTCACCTACGGCGAGACGACCTCGGTGACCGAGCGACGGTTCGTCACCTACGCCATGGACTGTCAGCCCAACCCGGCCCAGGTCCGTGCGATCACCCGGTCTCCGAGCGGCGAACGATTGGTCGGCGCTGCGGCGGCCCACGACATCGGTGCCGATCGGGACTGCACGATGCAGGCGGTCATCAACGATGCGGGGGCTGACGGCGCCTCCGCGTACATCATTCGTGGTCGCGGTACTGGCGTCCTCGGAGCGACCGCAGCGTGCTCGATAACGGCGAACGGCGTTGTCGAGTGGCGGGGCCAGTGCCGCCAGGACCAGTACGTAGGCGGCAGCAGCATCTCGTTGACTCTTGACTATGACACGCAGTACACCCTGCAGCTCCGCATCGAGGCCCCGACCGCAGCGAGCCGGCCGTCCGTCAGCGCCCCGGTGACCGTCACCACCGGCGCCGCGCCCGGTGCCGGTCAACCGGGCCCCGAGCCGCCTGCGGACCCTCCGGACGTGGCACTTCCCACCTGCGATCCCGCCGACCCCGCCGCCGACTGCGGTGGCTGAACCCAGACCTGCCCCGAGAGGAACCCGATGAACCCCGCCATGGCCTACCGGCTGCTCGCCGACAGCGTTGAGCGCGTGATCCAGGGCAAGCCGGAGATCGTCCGCATGGCGGTCGTGGCCCTGTTCGCGGAAGGGCACCTGCTGATCGAGGACGTGCCCGGGCTGGGCAAGACCAGCCTGGCGCGGTCGTTGGCGCGCAGCATCGGCGGTGGCTGGAACCGCATCCAGTTCACCCCCGACCTGCTGCCCGGCGACATCACCGGCGTGATGGTCTACAACCAGGGGGCGGGGACCTTCGAGTTCCACCGGGGCGCGATCTTCGCCAATGTCGTGCTGGCCGACGAGATCAACCGGGGCACCCCGAAGACGCAGTCGGCGCTGTTGGAGGTCATGGCCGAGGGGGTGGTCACGGTCGACGCGCAGCAGCACGCGGTGCCGAAGCCGTTCTTCGTGGTCGCCACCCAGAACCCGATCGAGATGGCGGGCACCTACCGGTTGCCGGAGGCACAGCTCGACCGGTTCCTGATGCGGGTGTCGATGGGGTACCCGGACCTGGACGCCGAGGTCCGGGTGGTGATGGGCGACGCACAGGGCGTCGACCCCGACCAGCTCGCGCCGGTGCTGGACCTGGGCACGCTCGCCGCGGTGATCCGTCAGGTGCGGTCGCTGCACGTCGACCCGGAGGTGGCGGGATACGCGGTGCGCGTCGCGGCGGCCACACGGTCGCACCCGGCCCTGAGCTACGGCGCCAGCCCCCGGGGCAGCGTGGCGCTGGTGCGGGCGGCGCGGGCGCTGGCGGCGTGCGACGGGCGCACCTACGTCACCCCGGACGACGTCAAGGGCGTGGCCCCGGCCGTGCTGGAGCACCGCCTGATCCTCACCCCGGAGTCCGAGCTGAACCGCGTCCGGCCCACCGACGTGCTGCGTGAGGTCCTCGACGCCACGCCGCTGCCGGTGCGGCGCTGATGCGGCTCACCGCGCGCGGCGTGGCGTTGCTGGTCTGCGCCACCGTCCTGCTTGCGGCCGGGGTTCTGCTCGGCCTACCGGTGCTGCGCGCCCTGGCCGGCGTCGCCGCGGGTGCCGTGCTGGTCGCCGTGGTGCCGGCGCTCGGTCGGCTGCGCCCGTCGATCACCAGGGAGCTGCACCCGGACCGGGTGCAGCGCGGCACCCCGGCCGTCGCCCAGCTCGTCGTCGCCAACCCCACCGACTCCCGCCAGTCCGCGTTCACGGCTGTGGAGCGGATCGGCAACACCGTGCAGGAGATCGAGATCCGGTCGCTGCCCGCGCGAGGGTCCACCCGTCGGGTGTACGACCTGCCGACCGGGCGCCGCGGTCGGATCGTCGTCGGGCCGCTGGTCGTGCAGCGTTCGGACCTGCTGGGCCTCGCCCGCTCGCGCGGCGAGATCGGCGGCACCGCCGAGCTGTGGGTGTACCCGCGGCGCCACGCGGTGCGGCTCGCGCCGGCTGGCAGGTCCCGGCACCACCACGAGGGTGACCCGCCGCCCTTCCCCATGGCCGGCTCGATGGACATGCGGTCGCTGCGCGAGTACGTCGTGGGCGACGAGCCGCGGCACCTGCACTGGAAGGCCACGGCGCGCACCGGTCAGCTGATGGTGCGGGAATACGTCGACCCGGCGCAGCCGTGGTGCGTCGTCGTGCTCGACGACCGCGCGTCCGCGCTGTCGCCCGAGGCGTTCGACGAGGCCGTGGAGGTGGCGGCGTCGATCCTCTGGGAGTCGTGCGAGCAGGACCGTCCCTCGCTGCTGTGCACCACCTCCGGGGTCGTCGTGGACACCGCCGGTGGGGCCGTGGGGGCGCGGACGGTGCTCGACCGGCTCTGCGAGCTGCGCCAGTCCGACAGGCCCGATCGCCCTCTCGACCCGGCGGTGACCGCCGGACGCCGGGGCGACGGATGGTTCGTGCACGTCGGCGGGATCCCGTCGGCGTCGACGTCGGTGCTGGCCGGCCGGTTCGGTCGGGGAGTGGCCGTCGACCTGTCCGGGACGGGATCGCATGCGCCCACCGGCGGCCGGACACCGACGATCATCGCCGTGGACGCCGAGAGTGCGATCGGGGCCTGGAACGCGATGGCGGTGCGGTGACCGGCCTCGTGCGCCGGCGGGCGCGGTGACCCCCCGCCCGTACGCCGGAGTGGGCGTGCTCGGCGCCGCGCTGGTGGCCGGACTCGGGTTCTCGACGGTGTTCGCGGCGACGGCGTTGCTCATCCCGGTCCTCGCCGTCGTCCTCGCCGTGGGGCTGGTCGACCTACTCGTGTTGCGCACGCCGGTGCCCGCCGGGCTCCGCGCACCGCTCGGGGCGTCCCTCGGGGCCGCGGCCGGTCTGGTCGCGCTGACGGCGGGGGGCCCGACGCCGACGCAGGTGCTGGACGGGCTGCGCACCGGTTGGCTGCGCACGCTGGAGTCGACGCTGCCTGCGCGCCCGGATCCCGAGCTGCTGGCGTTCGTCCCGCTGCTGGTCCTGCTGGCCGCGGTGATCGGGCTGGAGTGGCTGCGTCGCGGCATCGCACCGCTGGCCGCGTTGCTTCCCAGCGCGGCCGTGCTGGTGCTCGCGCAGCTCTACGCGACCGCCACTGGCCCGGCGGCTGTGCTGCTGGCCTGCGGTTACGGCGTCGCGGTCGCGTTGGTGCTGACGGCAGATCGGGGGCTGGGGCGCACCGGGCTGCGCACCGTCGTGCTCCTCGGGCTGCCCGTCGCGCTGGTCGCGTCCAGCGCGGCGGCACTCTTCGCCGTGGCCGACCCGCTGGGCTCGCCCGCGTACTCGCTGCGTGAGCGCCCGCTCACGCCGGTTCCGGAGACGGCGGTCAGCCCGCTCGCGCAGCTCGGCGGCCGCCTCGCCCGCCCCGACGACATCGCCTTCACCGTCACCACCGAGGCCTCGGTGGACCGGTGGACGCTGGTCGTCCTCGACGGCTACGACGGAGTCAACTGGACCAGCAGCGCCCGCTACCGGCCACTCGGCGTGGACCTGCCTGGTGATCCGGGTGTGCGCACCGCGACCGGCACGTTCGCCGCTGACGTCACCCCGGACACCGGGCTGGACGCGCCGTGGCTGCCCACCCAGAACCGGACGGCCTCGGTCACCGGCGTCGCGCCCGCCGTGGACGAGGCGACCGGAACCCTGCTGCTGCCCGACTCCGTCGGCGCACCGACATACACCGTCCGCTGGCGATCACCGGAACTCGCCGGGGACGCCCTCGTCGATACCGCCGTCGACCCCGACGTACCGCTGCTCGCGGTGGACCGACTGCCCGCCGGGATCGTCACGGTGGCCGACGAGGTGCTGCGCGGGGCTGGGCCGTCGTTCCCGGCCGCCCTGGCGCTGGAGCAGTGGTTCCGCGACACCTACTCCCTCGCGCCCGCCGACCGCCCGTCCACCGGCCACGGCGACGCCGCGCTGCTCTACTTCCTCGACGAGAGCAGGCAGGGCACGAGCGAGCAGTTCGCGGCGGCATACACCCTCGTTGCCCGCGCGGCGGGCATACCCACGCGGCTCGCGGTCGGGTTCCGGCAGTCCGGGGAAAGCGACGCCGCCGGGCGGTTCGTGGTGCGAAACCGGGACGCGTTCGCGTGGCCCGAGGTCGCCGTCGACGGCGTCGGTTGGGTGGCTCTGGACCCGACCGGAGGAGCCCAACAGGAGTCCGAGGCGCCCGGCAGCGTGTCGCGGGCCGCGGCCGAGGCCCGCGACCGGCTGCCTGAATCCACGGCACTCGCCCCGCCGCAGCCCGTCGGTGCCCCGCAGCCGGGGCCCGCTCCCGGCGCACCGGGCCTGCTCGGACCACTGCTGGCGACGGTGGCGGGGCTCTTCGCCGTCGTTCTCGCCTGGCTCGTCGGGGTCCCGGTGGCGAAGTGGGTGCGGCGGATCAGGCGCCGTCGGGGCCGTCCCGCGGACGTCGTGGTCGGGGCGTGGCTGGAGACCCGGGACCGGTTGCGCGACCACGGCGTCGCGGTGCACGGCGGCATGACGGTGCGCGAGGCGGGCCGGGCTGCGGCACCGGCCGTGGGCGTCCCGCCCGACGAGCTTGAGCGCCTCGCCCGCCGGGTCGACGCGGCTCTATGGTCCGGGGCGGACACCGACCGGGCGGCGGCGGACGAGGCCTGGGCGTCGGTGGCGGCCGTCGACGGTGCGCTGGCCCGACGACGCGTGCCCGAACGGGTGCGGGCGGCGCTGCGGCTGCGGACCCTTACCGGGCCGCGGCTGTGAGAGTTATCAGTTCAGGGGGCCTGGAACCGGCACACCGCGCCGCGCAGCGGCTGCACGTTGCTCTCGTACACTGCTCCGTTGGTCTCGTAGCCCTGGATCTGGAAGCAGTAGCCGGCGCCGGCGTCCACTGGCAGGGTGACCGAGGTCGGGGTTTCGCCACCGCTGCGGGGCACCGGCTGCACCGCGGCTGCGGCACCGTCCCGGGCGACGGCGACCCCGACGTCGGCGACCGGACGGTCGATGCTCCAGCTCAGCGTCACCGCGTCGCCCTCCTCCCGCGGCGGGTCGAGCCGGATGACCGATCCGGCGGGCCCGGCCGGAGCCGCGGCGGGGTCCGGTGCGGCATCCGGGGTCCCGGCGCCGAGCAGCTGGACCACGCCGAGCACCGCGGCGGCCAGCACGAGCACCGCCACGCCGACGGCCGCGGGCCGAACCCAGCGACGGTTCGGCGCGGGCGCCGGGGGCTCCGGCCGGCGTCCTGCACCGTCCTGCCGGTTCCTCGTGTGCTCCCCGGACAACCCGCCGTCGGGTGTGCCACCCGGTGCGCCCGCCCCGGCGCGGTCGCGGGTCATCTCCTGCGAGACGGCGGCGTGCCCCTCCGGTGGGCCGTACGCCGGAGGCGGGGGCTGGTGCGCCGCGGACCGTTGATCAGCGGGTGCGGTTCGGGTGCCGCCCTCGAGCAGGGTCGTCAGCACCTCGTTCGTTGTCGGGCGCGTGGCCGGATCCTTGGCCAACATCCGCTGCACCAGATCGGCCAGCCAGGCGGGGGCCTCGGCGGCGCGCGGAGCCGGTTCGGTCAGGACGCGCTGGGCGCGGGCGAGGTCTCGCTCGCCCGCGCGGGGTGGGAACGGCGGTTGCCCGGTGAGCGCGTGGTGCAGCGTGGAGCCCAATCCGTAGACGTCGCTGGCTCCGGAGGCACTCCCGTCGCTGCGGAGAGCCTCCGGGGCCGCGTGTACCGGGTTGAAGCCCGATGCGACGTTGCCGCGGTAGTCCCGGGCGACGGCCAGGCCGAAGTCGCTCAGCACCGCGGCGCCACCGCGGCGGTAGAGCACGTTCTGCGGGGTGACGTCTCCGTGGAGCACGCCGGCCTCGTGCGCGGAGCGCAGTGCGGCGGCGACCGACCGGCCGGCGGCTGTGACCTGGTCGACGGGCAGCGGCCCGCGCCGGCGGATCTCGTCGAGCAAAGAGCCTCCGCACAGCTCCATGACCAGGTAGGGCTGGCCGTCGCGGGGGATCTCCGCGGTGTAGACGAGTACGACGTCCTGGGAGTCGACCCGCTTGATGGCCTGGCACTCGTGCCGGAACTGTTCGACCGAGGCCGGGTCGTCCAAGGCCGTCCGGAACCGCTTGATCGCGACGTCGCGACCCATCGGGCCGGCCTCGCGGGCCCGGTAGACGTCGGCGAAGCCGCCCTGCCCGATCTGGTAGACGTCCGAGTAGCCGGGGAACGTCGGTTGCGTCACACGGCCGAGCGTATCGGCCATCAGTGGAGGAGGCGTGGTGCGCGTCCGCATCACCGTTGTTGACGGCCACTCGGGTCTGCGGACCGACGTGTTCCTCGAATGCCACCCGGCCGACCCGGTCGGTGCGGCGCTCGGGCCGCTGGTCCGCGACCTCGCATTACCGGGTGCCCCGACCATTGAGGGCCTCCCGGTCGACCTCGCCGCGCCGGTGGTGGACGTGCTCGCCGATGGGGTGCTGGTGGGTTTCGGGAACGGTGCAGCCGGTGTACGACCGGCTCCGGCCGGTCTTGTGCTGCGCGTGGTGTCGGGGCCGTCCGCCGGGCGCTCGGTCGCGCTGCCCGAACACGGTGCGGTGGAGATCGGCCGCAGCTCGGCCGCCCAGCTCGTGCTGGACGACCCGGACGTCTCCCGCCGGCACGCGGTTGTGACCACGGCCGGGGAATCGGTGACGCTCTCGGACCTCGGCTCGAACAACGGGGTGTTCGTCGACGGCGACGCCCGCCCGTCCGCGCACCCCCTGCGGACCGGGGAGGTCGTGCAGCTGGGCGGGAGCCGGCTGCTGCTCGAGTCGACCAGGCAGCAGCGTGCCCCCGTCACCCGCGACGGGCAGGGAGCCGTGTTGATCAACCGGCGTTTCCCGGACCGGCGCACCCCGTTCGCCGCGCCCACCGTGACGCTGCCGACCCGACCCCACGAGCAGGAGCGGCGCGGCTTGCCGCTTCTGCCGATGATGGTCCCGGCCGCCATGTCGATCGTCATGGCGCTGGTGCTCGGTTCGCCTCTCTATCTGCTGTTCGGGTTGATGAGCCCGCTGCTCGTCGGCGGGAACTGGTGGACCGAGCGCCGACGACGCGCCGGGATCGGCGCCACGCAGGACAGCACCTACGCCGAGGCCCTGCAGGTGGCGCGGGCCGCGGTGGAGCGCGCGGTCGCCGACGAGGACGCCGACGCGCACCGCCGTCTGCCCGACCCGATGACGGTCGCCGGGATCGCGGTCGAGCCCCGCGTCGAGCTGTGGTCGCGCCGCCCGGGGGAGGACGAGTGGCTGAGCCTGCGTTTCGGCACGGCCGACCGGCCCGCGGCGGTGCAGGTGATGGGGGAGAAGCCCGCCGACTGGGTCGAGCCCGTGCTCGTCCGCGTCCCGGTCGGGGTCGATCTCGACGCCGTGGGTGTGCTGGGACTGGCCGGCCCCGGCGAATGGCTGGGCGCACGCCTGGACTGGCTGCTCGTGCAGTGCGCGGTGCTGCACAGCCCCGATGAGCTGCGGATGGTCGTGCTCGCGCCGGGAGCGGACGAGAAGTCGCTCGGCTGGCTGCGGTGGCTGCCCCATGTCCGTGACAGCGGTGGTGGGGTGCTCGTCGCCTGGGACGCCGACGGCGTCGAGGACCTGGTGCGGCAGCTGACCCGGGAGCTGGACCGGCGCGCCGAGCAGGCACGCGCACATCGCGGCGGGTCCGTCGAGCAGGTGCTGGTGATGCTGACCGACAGCGGCGAACTTGCCCACCTCCCGGCCGTCGTCGATCTGCTCACCCGCGGCCCGGCGCTCGGATTCCGGCTGATCTGTACCGACACCGACGACCGGCGACTGCCCGACAGCTGCCGGGCGGTCCTCATCGGCGGCGGGGGACGCAGCGAGCTGCGGCTGGACCGGGGAGCGCAGACGACGCTGCTACCCGACGCGCTCGCGGCCGGGCAGGCCGAGACCGTCGCGCGGCGGCTCGCGCCGATGCGGCGCGTCGGGGACCGGCCTGCGGCCGGGCTCCCGGACAGCGTGCGTTACGCCGAGGTCCAGCCGCTGCCCGATATCGAGGGGATCCGGGCGGCGTGGCGGATCGCGCCCGAGCGCACCGAGGTCGTGGTGGGCCGCGACGCCGACGGGCCCGCGGTCCTCGACATCGCCGTCGACGGTCCGCATGCGCTCGTCGCTGGTACCTCGGGGGCCGGGAAGAGCGAGCTGCTGCAGACGTGGACCGCGGCGCTGGCCCTGGCCAACACGCCCGAGCGGCTCTCGATGCTGTTCGTCGATTACAAGGGCGGCGCCGCGTTCAAGGACCTCGACGCGCTGCCGCACCGCGTCGGCTCGGTGACCAACCTCGACGACCGGCTGGCAGCCCGCGCGCTCGCGTCGCTGCACAACGAGCTGCGCCGCCGCCAACAGCAGCTCGCCGCCGCCGGGGCCGCCGACCGCGGCGACTACCTCCGCCGGGCCGCAGGCCAGCCGCACCTGCCGCCATTCCCGCGGCTGCTGATCATCGTCGACGAGCTCGCCGAGCTGAAGGAACAGCTGCCCGACATGGTCGACGGCCTGGTCAACGTGGCCCGCATCGGCCGCTCCCTCGGCGTCCACCTCGTGCTCGCGACGCAGAGGCCCGCCGGCGTCATCGACAGCCAGATCCGCGCGAACGTCGGCCTACGGGTCTGCCTACGCACGGCGACCGCGTCGGACAGCCTCGACGTGGTCGACGTCCCCACTGCCGCCGACATCCCCGCCGACCGCCCTGGACGGGCTCTGGTACTGCGAGGTGGGCCCCCAGTACGGGTCCTGCAGACCGCCCGGATCACCACACCCCTCGGTGCGGTTGCCGAGGTGGTGCGGCGGACGGTCCCGGTGAGGTGGGACGACGTGGCCGCCCCCGTCCTCCCCGCCGAGGCACGCGACGGGCTGCGCACCGACCTCGACGAACTGGTCGCCGCGATCGGGGCCGCCGCAGCCCAGGAGGGCCTCGCGGCCCCGTTCAGGCCGTTCACCGACCCGCTGCCCACCGTCGTCACCCTCGACCGGATGTCCCCGGCCGCCGGTGTGCTGCCCATCGGCGCGCGCGACGCATTGCACCGGCACGAACCGTTGCACGTCCCGCTCGGCTCGGGACATCTGGCGATCGTGGGGAGCGCCCGGACCGGGCGCACGGCCGCCCTGCGTGCCGTCGCCGTCGGACTGGCGGCCGCGATGCCGCCGGATGCGCTGCACCTGCACGTCATCGACCCGTCCGGAGGTCTGGCCGGGCTGGCCGCGCTGCCGCATGTCGGCGTGATCGCCGATGTCGACGACGCCGAGCGGTTGGAGCGGCTGCTGCACCGGCTGCTGCAGCTGGTCCGGGAGCGTCGCAAACAGCTCGGCACGCACGGCGCATCGACGATCGCCGAGCTGCCCGGCACCGTCCCGCACGTCGTGCTGCTGGTCGACGGTTGGTCGGGGCTAACCGATACCGCCGACTCCGGAGCCTCGGCCGCCATGCACGACCTGCTCGGCGGGGGTGGCACGGCCGCGGCCGGGGTGACGGTGTGCCTGGCCGGGGACGAGCGGCTGCTCAAGGCCCGCCTGCTGGGTCGGGTGGAGCACCGGCTGTGCCTGCGCCTGAACACCCCCTCGGACGGAGTGCTGCTCGGATTGGACATCCGCAACCAGCCCGCCGGCCTGCCTGCGGGAAGAGCGCTATGGGCGGCGGACGGCAGCGAGGTGCAGGTACCGCTGCTCGCCGCCGACGTCGCGGGTCCCGCCCAGGCAGCAGCCCTTGCTGCGTTCGGCGCGGAGCTGCACGCGCGCTGGAGCGTCCCGGACGGGCAGGCCGGGCCGCTCCGGCTCGACCCGTTGCCCGAGGGGATCGGGTTCGACGACGCCGTCCGGCTCGGGCCGGTACCGGCGCGGTCGATCCTGCTGGGCGTCCGCGGTGACCGGCTGGCCCCGCTGTGGTGCGACCTCGACGGCCTGACCGGGCACCTCGTGGTCGCCGGACCGCCACGGTCGGGCCGCAGCACCGCCCTAGCGGCGCTCACCGCGTCCGCTCAGCTGTCCGGGGCCCGGGCCGGGCTGGTCAGCAGCCGCCCCGGACCGGTGCACCGGGCCGCCGCGGAGCGCGGCGTCGTGTTGCTGGGCCCGCTCGACCTGGTCGCGGGCGCGGACAGCGGGTTCGACCTGCTGGCCGTCGACGATCTGGAGAGCCTGACCCTGGACGATGCCGTCGTCGCCCGGTTGTGTGGCCCGGACCAACCCCGCCTGGCCGTCGTGCTCGGCCCGGAGGCGGGTGGCTTCACGACCAAGGGGCTGCTCCGCGCGGTGCGCAGTCGGCTCGGCCCGATCGTGCTGCTCAGCCCGCCCGCCGTGACTGGCCCGGGCTACCTGGACGTCAAGCTCGCCCGGACCGATCTGTTCATCGGGCCACCCGGGCGGGCCCACCTCGTCGTCGACGGCCAGCCCGTGCTGGGTCAGGTCCCCGACCTCACGGGGCTGTGAACGGTGTCGTCGACCACGAACTCCAGCGTGTGCGCGATGGCGTCGAACACCTCGTCGAGCTGGCCGGCGAGGTCCAGGTTCGGGGTCAGGAAGCTGAGTGCCGCCATCCGGTCCGAACCCGGGACGGGGACGAGGTAGCGGCGGGTCCGAGCGGTCACCTCGCCCTCCCAGGACTCACCGGTCACCGTCGTCACGCCGGTCGCGAGCACGCCTCGCCCGGCGGGCAGGTCGACCGGCGCGACATCCGCGCCCGCGTCCCGCAATGCGGCCGTGGCCCCCTCGATGCCCGCAACCGGCGGTGAGATCGCCAGCGTCACGTTCGCGGTGACCACGAACGGATCGGCGGCCCCCTCGATCTCCACGGCATCGGCGTAGAAGCCGACCAGGACCACGTCGGCGCCCACTGTGGTCCGGCGCAGCTCCAGTGCGAGCGGGGCGAGCAGGTCGACCGCCGCGTCCCGCGCCCCGGCGGGTACCGCGACCATTCTCCGGAGCTCCTCGACCAGGTCCGGCGCGCGAGGATCGCACTCGACCCAGGATCCGGGGAGGTGCAGGACGATCTCGGTGGCCGTCAGCTCGTCCATGTCCCTCATCTCGTCGCCGCCCGGGCGATCGGGTCGCCCACCGCGGACACCGCGCCCCCCACGATCGGCGCCCTGATCACTGTCGCGACCTGGCCGCCGCCGGCTCCGATCGCCGGGCCGATCAGGCTGGTCATGTCGGGCCGTTGCGGGTTCGGCGAGGCGATGCGGCGGGCGCTCTCGACCCCTTCCATCCCGGAGCCGACCACCGTGCCGCCGGCCTGTACGGCCTGGTTGACCTGGAAGAACCGCTGCGGGTCGGGGATGCCCAGCCGCCGGGCGACCGCAAGGTCGCCCGCTCCCGGCGTGCGGTTGACCACGAGTCCGCCCCACCGCCCGCGAACGAGAAGGGTGGCCCGGGCCAGCGGCGCGCCGGTCGCGCCCAGACTGCGGGCCACCCGGTACGCACCGAGAGCCGCCCGGCCCGCTCCGAGAACAGCTCGGCCCGCTCCGAGTGCGGAGAGGCCAAGGTCGAGGCCCCGGTAGAGGACATCACGACCGGATGCGTTCCCGTACTGGTTGGCGATCGCGGTGCCACCCAGCGCGACCAACTTCGCGACCAGGCCTGCCGCCAACAGCGCTCCCCCGACCACCTGAGCACCGGGAATCGGCAGCATCGCGGCGATGGTGCCCACAGTCGTGAGCACGCTGCCCGCGTCGCTGATCCGCTGCATCCACCGGCCGAACTCGGGGTTCGAGGTGATCCGGCCGAGGCCCTGATTGATCTGTCGGCCCAGCCGGACGAGCAGGCCGGGCCGGTCGCCGAGCTGCCCGGCGGCGTCGTCGAGCTGCCCGACGGCCCGGTCCGCGGCCTGTTGCCGCATCTCGCGGGCCTGCTCGGCGAGGCGGTGCGCGGCCTGCACCCGGGCCGCGGCGGCGTCCTCGGCCGTGCGGGCGGCCGCCTCCATCGTCCGTGCGTCCGCCGCGCGCGTCCGGTTGTCCGCCAGCGCGGAGTGCAGCTGGGCCTCGTACCGGTCCATGTCGGCCTGATACACGGGGTCGCCCGGGGCGAGCAGGCGCCGCACCCCGGCTCCGCGCAGGTCCGACTCCAGCCGCCCGGCCGAGCTGCCCGCATCCGCGGCCTGGTCCCGCCAGCGCCGGCGGGTCTGTGCCGCGCTGTCCCGGTCGGCCGAGGCCCCGGCCGCGCCGGACTCGGCCGACCGCGCCGTGCCCTGGGCGTCCTCGAGCGCCCCGGCGTAGGTGACGACCGCGTCGGAGGCGTCGTGGTGGGCCTGGGTCAGCCGGGTCAGCTCGGGCCCGATCTCCCGCAGCAGCCTGCGGAACAGGTCCGCCGCATCCCCACGCCACACCTGTTCGCCGGCGCCGCCGTCGAGACTGCGCAACCGGTCGGTCAGCGTCGCTGCCCGGTCCCCGGCCTCGCGGATCGTCAGTCCGGCGGTTCGTACGGCGGACGGGTCACCGGGCACCGGGTCGTAGCCCAGCGCCGGCCACGGGCTCACGGTGCCACCCCCGACGCGGGTGCCAGCTGGCAGGACAACGCGCTCTCGGTGGCCGCATACTCGCGAGCGGCGAGATCGACGAGCTGGGCGCAGGCCTGTAGCTGTTCGACGACGTCGTCGCGACCGCGCGTCGCCGCACCGAGGAAGCACCGCACGGCATGGGCGACGTCGTGGCCGCCGTAGACGCCGTCGTCGGTGCTGGGCCGACTCCCCCCGTCGCCGAGCGCGTCGAGGAGCGACCGGATCTCCCGACCGATGTCCTCCAGGGCGTCGATGTCGACGAAGAACCGGACCGCGCCGGAGCTGCTCATCGCCTGCTCGTCCGTCTCGGCGTCCGGGTCAGCGACCGACCGCGGACCGCAGCTCGTCCTCGGTCGCCTCATACGACGTCGCGGCCTGCTCCAGGAACACGCCCATGTTGTCCATCGCCGCCTGGACCTGCTGGGCGCCGGCCTGCCATTCGGCCCACCTGCTCTGGAACGCCTCGGACGCCGCACCCTGCCAGCTGGCCGCCAGGGCACCGATCTCACCGGTGAGGCGGTTCAGGATGTCGGTCACCTCGGTCGAACCCATAGCGACCCGGCTGGACTGCTCGCGAAGCTCCTCGGACTGAACACCGATCCTGGCCATGACGATCTCCTTCATTCGGGGGTCACGCACGCTGTCGTGGGCGTGGGGACCACTGTTACCGACCACGTGGCCGCGGTCGACGAAGAGTTCTTCCCCGGTTAACGACACACCGCCCTGGTGCGATGACCGAGTGGTGAGCGCACGCGAGGGGGACATGTGAACGGCCCGACGGCCCGCATCGACGGGCTGCTACCCCCCGGCGGTTCCCAGCCCGCGCCGGTGCACGTCAACGCCGACGAGGTCTGGTCTGTCGGCCGTCGCGACAACCGCTTCCTCCGGGATCATCCCGACCGCGCCCGGTGGCACTTGGGCGTGCCCGACGCGTCGGCCGACCTGTCGGTCAACCACCTCGAACTGCGCGTGGGCTCGGTCGGCCTGGCCGTCAGCGGCCGCCGCGGGGCAGGAGTACTGGTGGACGGCTCGGTGCGGCCCGGCCCCGTCGTGCTCACCGCCGGCACCTGCGTCGTCAGCCCGTCGGTGTCCGGTACCGGCGTCGGGTTCCGGGTCACGGTGCTCGCCGGAGAGACGTTCGCGGCCCGCGACGACGCGCTGGCGGCCAGCGGCACCACGATCGCGCTGCGGATGACCCTGGAGCCCGGCACCGGCCTGCATCGGGTCGCCACAGCGCTCGCCTGGCCAGTCATGCCCACCCGGCGCCGCGCCCACGTCCTCGGCTGGTCCGGCCGCGACGTCGCTGGTCGCATGGCGCAGCTCGGCTGGTCGCTCGGCGACCCGGGCACGGAAATCACCGTGCTCGGCAAGATGCTGCTGACGCTGGCCGACAAGGTGGCCAACTGTCGGCTCGCGGACGGTCGGCGGGCAGACATCGTGTTCCCGCACTGGCCACCGTGGATCGATGAGGCTGGTTCCGAGACGCGGGACCAGCGTGCCGAGCGCCGAAACCAGTGCGTTGCGGACGTGTTGTGGCGAGCCGGTGCCGTCGACGTCGATGTCATCGACTGCTGAAGGAAGGACTATGTGGAATCGGGGTGGTGCGGGTCCCGGGTCCGGTTGGCCTGAGTGACTACACCCCTGTGCCGCACCCGACAACGGCGGACGTGCACGGACTGCGACCACGTCCTGACCTGGGTGGTCACCGTGGTCAACGGCGAGGTGCCCCTGCTTCACACCGAAGAGGTCACTGGTTCGATCCCAGTATCGCCCACCAGCACAAACGCCCCTCACCGCGACGCGGTGGGGGGCGTTTGACACAGGTTCTGACAACAACGGCGAACGCTTAGGTGATCATCGCAGGCGGTCAGGACCCGCCCGCGTAGCCTGGTCGGCCTGCGGACTTTCTCTCTCGCCGACTGTGATGACCGCTTCTGACTCGTGAGCCGACGTTGTTGTCGAGTGCTCGGTGAAGAGCGTCGAGAGCGAGCTGGGACCGTCAACTGCCGCATCGGTGCCGCATCGGTGCCGGTCGGCCGACGGCGTGTTGTGCCGAGTGCCTTGTGGAGACCTGCTGACGACAGGCTCGGCGCCGGTAGCAAAGGCGAGATCCGTGTCCGGCCCACTGGGGTCGCTTCAGAGTGGTATCTACAACGGGCCACCTGGTTGTGCCGACGGCAGGTCGCGGGAGGTAGGGGAGGACCTCCGTGAGTGCGCGGCGCCAGCACCTTCGCGACGGTCCAGAACCCGACGATGACCGTGACTAGGACGAGGATCACGAGACCGCGGATCTCGGCTGGCCCGCCCGGGTCGACGCCTGCATGGAACGCGACCTAGAACGACGGGCCGAAGACCGGCTCCCTGAGGTCCAGGACCTGCTCCGGCCGCTGGCCCACGCCGAGACGGGCGGTCTACCGGTGGACGTCTGGGCGGATGCCGCGACCCGCTTCCGCGGTCGCACCACCTCGACAGCCGAGCTCGACCGCGTCGTCCGCCGCTTCGGCTCCTACCTCGTCGCAGACCGCAGCGGCGAGCGCTTCGCCCTCGCCACGAGACCTCCCGCGAGCACTTCCGTTCGGGCTGGGGTCGGGTCACCGGCGGGCGTCACCTCCACGCCGCCCTCGTCTTCCGCCGGGCGGCCTACGGCGCGAAAGTGGTGTTTCGGGAGCGCCTCACGACCCTCTGCTTCCACGCGGTCCTGTCGGGCCACGCGGACCTCGCCGAGCGGCTGCGGCGCAGGCCGATCGCCGAGGCGTGGTCAGTGCCCTGGCGGGCAGGCGGACCTCCCGTCGCCGTGCCGCTGCAGACCCCGGAGACCACGTGGTCGGGACGCCCGCTCCGGGTCCGATGGCAGCGCCGCAGTGCGCGACGCCGAGACCCTAGGCCTCCTCGCTCCAGAGGTGCGCATCGCGCACCCGGAGGCTCCGCCGAGTGGCATCACGGCCTGGACGGGAGCGTCCGGGGCCGCCCGGGTGCTGGCTTGGGACGAGACCGGCGACGTCCGGAGCTGGACGTTGACCGGACCGGACTCGACCGTGCCCGCGGTGACCTGGCGTTCGGCCGCGCCCGACGCGCAGGCGGTCCCGTCGACGGTCCGCGCGGTGTCGATCTCGTATCGCTCGTCGCCGACAGCCCGCCCGCCGCGTCGGTGCGGAGCCCGTACAGCGAAGCGGACAGCCCGATGTCGGCCGCTCGACCTCTTGAGGGCGTACACGCCGAGGCGGGTGCCGCGCGGCAGACAGGCATCACCGCGTCCAGCACCGTGTCCGGGTCGCCCTCACCGTTGAAGAGCTTGAGACGCTGCAGAATCTCGTTCACCGCTTTGCGGCGGTTCGTCAACGACTCAGACAA
This sequence comes from Pseudonocardia broussonetiae, assembly GCF_013155125.1. Classification (NCBI taxonomy): domain Bacteria; kingdom Bacillati; phylum Actinomycetota; class Actinomycetes; order Pseudonocardiales; family Pseudonocardiaceae; genus Pseudonocardia; species Pseudonocardia broussonetiae. Next base: position 4,227,981 of record NZ_CP053564.1, read on the forward strand.
CTCAGCCACATCGTTCCTCTATGGGGACTGCTGACGATCTGCTTGACACTCGGGGTGAGAGTGTTCAGGCCGCGTCAGCGGCCGTGTAGTGAATGGTCTCGTACTCGATCGGGGTGAGTCTGCCGAGGCGGCGTTGACGGCGCCGACGGTGGTAGGTGCGCTCGATCCAGGTGATGATCGCCAGCCGCAACTCCTCCCGGCTGGACCAGCGTCGCCGGTCCAGGACGTTCTTCTGGAGCAATGCGAAGAATGACTCCATGGCCGCGTTGTCCCCGGCCGCACCGACCCGCCCCATCGACCCGATCAGCCTGTTGTCGCGCAGGGCATGGACGAAGGCGTGCGAGCGGAATTGACTGCCTCTGTCGGAGTGGACCACACATCCGGCCACGGTCGCGGCTCCGCCGCGGCGGGCGACGGCGCTGCTCAGGGCGGTGACCGCGAGCTGGGAGGTCATGTGGTCGTTCATCGAGTAGCCCACGATCCGCCCCGAGCAGCCGTCCTTGATCGCGCAGAGGTAGAGCTTGCCCTCGTCGGTGGGATGCTCGGAGATGTCGGTCAACCACAGCCGGTCAGGCCGGACTGCGGTGAACTCGCGACGCACGAGATCGTCGTGCACCGGCGGGCCCGGCCTGCGTCCCTTGCCACGTCTGCGGGCATGGACCGAGAACAGACCCGCCGCCGAGCACAGCCGCCAGACCCGGCGCTCGGACACGACGTGTCCGGCGGCGTCGAGCTCGTCGGCGATGAAGCGGTAGCCGAACTCGGGGTCGTCGCGGTGGATGTCGATCGCGGCGTTGGTCAGATAGGCGTTGGCCAGGTCGAGATCGCTGATCGGGTCGGTGAGCCAGGCGTAGTAGGCCTGGCGGGAGAACCCCAACACTCGACAGCTCACCGCGACCGGCACCCCTGTTCCGGCCAACCGGCGGACCAGGGGAAACATCATTTTGGGCCGGGCAGGACCGCCTGGGACAGATAGGCGGCGGCCTTGCGCAGGACTTCGTTCTCCTGTTCGAGCAGCCGGTTGCGCCGGCGCAATTCCCGCAGTTCCACGGACTCCGCGGCGGTCACGCCGGGCCGGTTGCCGTCCTCGACATCGGCGGTGCGCAGCCAGTTGCGCAGGCAGGACTCGCTGATCCCGAAGTCCTTCGCAATCTGCCCGACCGGGGCCTCGCCACGGCGGGCAACGGCCACGACGTCCTCGCGGAACTCCTTGGGATGGGGCCTAGGCACGTTCGACATCCTTCCAGCGAGGACAGCAGTCCTCACAGATCAGGTGTCAACCGAATCGTCAGCAGTCCCATGCGTGAATTAAAACGGGTCGGATTCTACTGCCTTAACAGTCACGGCGGTCCGACAACGCAGGATTCAACAGCACTCATTCCAGCGGCCCGACCGAGGTCGAGCACAATTGAACCTGCCGCCGTCTTGAGGGTCAGCCGCCCGGCGTCAAGTGAGATGACCTCACCACAATGGGCCGAGCCGCCGGCGAACAGCACCTGAACCCGGGGTGCGTCCTCCGGAGGGCCATACCAGGTTAGGCCGACCGCGGCACAGAGCAGCGTGGTGCAGGCGGCGAACAGCGCAACTCCGTAACGCAGCGATCGGCCGGCAGCGGATGCTTCCGCGAGCCGACCGGCTAGCGCGGGGTCCTCTGCCGCGCGGTCGATAACGTCGCCGACCCTCGCCTTCCGTGGGAGGCCGTGCGCCGCCCGGAGAAGCAACACAGCGGCCACAACCCGCAGCCCAACGCGAGCACCAGCAGAACGCCGACAATCCCAGCCGCCACTGGTTGCAATTGCGTTGCGTCGGAGCGCCCTTTGATCAAGCCGAACCCAACCAGCCCGGCAAGTAGCGCTCCGAGACCGTTACGCCAGGCCAGTGCGGCGGCTCGCACGCGGGTGAGCTCATCGGCCAGCAGCTCGCGGGTCGCACGCGCGGCGCGACGGTCGCGAGGAGCGGCCGGTGAGCCAGCGGATATCCGGAGCGTCATGACGGACGCTCGCGCACAACGATGTTCCAGAAGGCGCCGTACCCCTCCTCGTCCGCTGGACGGCCCGGATGCGGCGCGCTGCATGTGCACAGCAGCGGCACCTCATCCCGCGTGGATGACGGGCTCTCCGCTGGAGGTGTAACAGTGGTGATGCTCTGCCAGACCTCGGTCACCACGAGGAAATCCATCGCATCGCCACAGCGGGGGCATGTTCCCCGCAAGACGTGTCCCCGGCTGGTCGGGACGGCTGCGCACCCGCCGCTGAACGTCGCGGCGTAGTCAACTGAGGTCACCTCCCCGAAAGGCCGAGTTCCTGCGGCTCGCCGCAGCGCGCGGGAACATCTCGGCCGCGGCCCGGGACGCCGGTATCCATCGGCCGACGGCCTACGCGTGGGCACGTAAGGCGGGGATCTTCACCAGCGAGGCCCGGAAGGTGAACCCGCGTCGTGAGGAGTTCCTGCGGCTGCGGGCCGAGGGGCAGACCCGTCGTGAAGCCGCCAGGACGGTCGGCGCGGACAACCGTTCCGCGACCGACTGGGACAAGGGGATCACGATCATTCACCGCGGCCGGGTCTATCCCGATGGCCGGGTCGTGCGCTATCCCGAGCCGACAATCACCGGCGTGAAGCCCGCCCGCCCCGCCCGCCACATCGGTGGCACGGTCGACCTGAACCGTGTCGAGCACGTCATCCATCCTCGGTATCCGAGTCTGCTCGAGCGTGAACACCTCAAGGACCTGCAGGCGACCGATCTGTCGATCCGCAAGATTGCGGCTGCGATGCAGCGCTCGCCGTCGACGATCAGCCGTGAGTTGAAGCGCAACACCGTCTCGGCGGCCGGCTACCTGCCGCACACCGCTCATCGGTTGTCGGTGCAGCGTCGGATGCGGGAGCGCCAGCCGAAGCTGCGGGCGAACGAGGAGCTCCGCACCTACGTGCAGGCCAAACTGAACGCTTCGTAGCGCCTTGTGGGGCACCACCTCCTCGGTGCGCTTGCCTTGGGCAATCAGCCGCCAGAAGCCCGGGATGAAGGATCGAGGGCAGGAGAATGCCCTCAGGCGATCACCTCTCGAGTATCTCAACGAACCACTGGCCGAATGCGGTATCCCTCTTCTCGCGGGACGTCCGATCGCCCAACTGCATGCCGCGAACACCTTTCGGTCGCAGCGCCAGTACCTCAGTGATCGCGCGGGGACCGACGCCCTTTGCATCGTACGCCGCGGGATCGTCGACGAACGCCCTAGCTGCAGCGGCGAGTACCGAACGGACGTCGTGCAGACCGCTGGACAGACCAAGCCTCAGCCGCTCGGCTCCGCGGTCCGTGTTCGGCGAAGGCGACTTCACCACCTCCGGGAGAGCCCGCTTTCCGAGACCGTCGTACGGGCCGGCCAGCAGTGCGCTGACGACCGCAGCGGCCTCGTCGGCAGTGTCCCGGCCGTCCCACCGGGCGCGGCGGTCGACTGTCGCCCGGCAGAGCGCGGCGCGGACGACTGCGGGCGGGTAGCGCTCCTGGCCGGCCCCGCCCTCCGGGGCGGCGGCGAGCCCGTCGAGCATGACCGTCAGGTATGCCGGGCCGCAGGCCAGGCTAGCCACGACGTCGGCGAAGGCCTCACCCAGCCACACCTTCCACTGCGCCTTGCGCGACTCGGGGACGGCGGAGGCGACGAGGCGGGCGGTCAGTTCCGGCGTCAGGCCGCAGTCGTCCTCGATGTGGTGCCCCACCTCGTGGGCGACCAGCAACGCACCGGGCAGGTGGCTGCTCAGGTACCACGGTAGGCCGATGACGGGAAAGGGCAGCGAGCGGGCGACATCGGCGCCGGTCCGTGTCCGCACGTCTCGGGGCAGCAGGTCGCGATAGCTCTCGCCTCGCGGAGTCGCGAACGGCACCGCGCTGCGGTCGAGGAAGACCAGCGGTGGCTCGCGCAGCCTCACCCCGAACAGGCCTGCCGCCTCGATGGCCGGTCGGTAGGTCGTCCAGGCGAGCTCGTCGGCCGCGTCGAGGAATCGCCGGACCGGCGCTACCGAGCGCAGCGCGAGCTTCGCCCGGTAGAAGTCCCACACGTGGTGCAGGTCGAGGATCGCCTCGGCTGGATCGCCGGGCCGTGTCGTGTCGAGGCCGTCCATCCCGGCCCCGAGCAACCGGACGACGCTGCCGATCTGGGTGTTGTGCTTCTCGAGGTCCTCGCCCGGTGCGGTCGCAGCCTGCCAGTAGGCCCACTCCGCGCGCAGGCTGTCCCGGGCATGCCCCAGCTCCGCACGCCGGCGCTGCGCGTACCCGGCGTGGGTCATCGGCCGGGCAGGGTGAAGGCGGATGGTGCCGCGAAGACGGCGACGGCGCGGCCGGCGAGCTGGTCGGCGTCCGTAGCCCAGTCGCCACGGGCCAGCCGCCTGCGATCGTCGAACGTCTCGGGCGGTCGCATCGCGGTGGCGATCCGGGCGAGCGGCCAGCCGTTGGCCGTCCCGGCGGCGATCGCGTCGATGTATGGTGCGCCGCTCATCTGAAGCCCGGTGGCGATGATCGCGGGGACGCCGTAAGCGAACAGGGTGGCGGCGAACTGGTTGCGCAGCACCAATTGCCACGGCACGTCGAACGGCGAACCCGGGCTGGGCGGATCGAGCACCACGAGCGGTATCCGCCCGGGCATGCAGCCACGCAGCCAGCGCGCCACGTCCGCCGGCCGGATGTCGACGGGGCGGGCCTTGGAGCGCAGCCGCTCGGAGACGGCGGCCGAGGACATGTCGAAGTAGGGCCCGGCGCTGCGCATGTCGAGACGAGCGGTGATGTGCAACACGCTGGCCGTTTCGAGGATCGCCAGCCAGTCGGTGTCGGCATCATCGACGCGGTCGATGACCCGGGCCCGGAAGCCGTGCCGGGCATAGAGGTGGGTGACATCGAATCCGGAGTCGGCGTGGGAGGCGACCATCGACTCGACGAGAGCATTCGGCCGGACGACGACGACCATCGCAGGTCGTGACCGGGGCTCTCCGAGGACGTTCGCAAGAGTCTCGCGCACGCGCGGTGACAGTGGCGTGACGTCGGCATCGGGGGCGAGTTCCCTGAGGCCGCGGGCCGTCGCGGCCCCCAGAACGCCGTCGATCGGCAGAGCGACGCCGATCTCGTTCAACCCGCGCTGGATCCAGGCGACGTCGAGACGTTCGGCCGAGGCAGGGAGGCTCCGGAAGCTTGCCCGCCGCCACTGGTCGGAAAGCGGCGGTGCGACGATCTGCGGTGCCACAGCAAGCTCCCACGGCAAGCCCTGCAGGGCGACGTCGTCGGTCTCCAGCCGCAGCGCGTCGAGCCCGTTCCCCCTGGCGAGGTCCCGGTTCGCGCCGTCGAAGAGGACGTCCCCCAGGTCAGCCGCCAGCTGCGGCCACTCGTTGACCAGCATGTACTGCAGCATGACGAGATCCGACGGCGCCGCATCCGGTCGGCGGAGCACGACGCTGCGTTCACCCGCCCTGTCCGCGAGGACCCGGCCGGCCGCGGACCGGGGTCGTTCCGGACGCCGGATCCCGAGCCGCGCGTCCATGTCGTCGGCCAGGGCCAGGGTGGACGGATGCCCGGTCAACTCCGCCTCGGCCCGTAGAACATCGGCCGCGCACCGCGTGGGGCGGCCGACGGCGCGGCACGCGTCGCGGGCCGTCGCCAGCAGCTCCCGGGGACTTCCGACGGCGAAGAAGGTTGCCCTGGCGAGGGCCAGCAGGGTCTCGGCGCGCAGCAGTGGCGGTGCGAGGTCCGGGTCCAGGAGTGGGTCCAGTAGCTCGGCCGCGATCGTGCCGGGGAGGCGCACCCGTGCCCGCAACCACCGTCGCCGGGCGAGGAGCGCTTCCGGCCCCGCCGGGAGATCGGCCAGCGCATCGTCGAGCGCGCGGATCGCTCGCCGGTGGTTGCCCCCCAGACGATCCAGCTCGCTGAGCAGCTGGCGCTGGACGGCGGCATCAGAATCGCCGACGCCGAGGTCCGGGGCGTAGATCGGGTCGTACAGCGTGCGCAGAGCGGTGACGTCGCCCGCCGGGATCACGTCGTCCCCGCGGCGAAGCTCGTCCAGCACGACGAGACGGGCTGATGGCGGCTGGAGGCGCGCCACCGCGTCGAGCAGGCCGGGAAGTAGACGCCGGTGCCGTGACCAGGATCGGGCCAGGCGTGCAGCCACGGCCTGAGCCCTGGCTCGCGGTGCCAGCAGCGGGCCCACCTCGGTCCCTGCCGAATCCTCTTCGGTCGACCCGCCCTGGGCCGCGAGTAGCTCGACGGTGAGATCGCTCCACAATGGTTCCAGCTCGCTGAGCCGGCTCGCGGGTGGCCGGGCGACGCGTGCGGCGGCCGTCACGTCACCGACGGTGCGCACGAGAAACCGGTAGTACAGGAAGGCACATTCGGGGTGGCCCGCCGCGAAACCCAGCTCGCTCCAGAGCGACGACGCCGTCACGAAGCTCGCCTCGGCCTCCTCGACGTCCAGCAGTTCGGCGAGCACGACCCCGCGCAGCTGATGGGTCTCGGCCAGCTGCGTGGACCGGGCCGACGGGTCCGTGAGGTCGGCCGCGGCCGCGGCCGCGGCGGCGAGCTCGGCCAGGGCAGACCCCGAACGGCCCTGCTGCAGGTGTGCCCGCGCCCGCATCCGCGCAGCCGCCGCCAGGTCGGCCGGCCCAGCCCGATCCAGGTCGGCCAGCACGCCGATCGCGGCCGCGGGTCGGTAGCAGGCCAGCAGCAGCCGGGCGTGCATGAGTCGTGCCGCGGCCGATGTGGCCGGAGCGAGCCCGCACCACTGGGTCGCGAGGTCCAGGCGGCCGTTCGACTCCGACAGCCGCGCGAGGGAGAGCAGGATGGCGCTGCGCTGGTCAGCGCGCCCCTGTGCTCCGGCCTGGTCGAGTGCATCGCGATACGTGGCATCGGCGGCAGGTGAGCCGGCGGCGGCCTGGGCGTCACCCAGGGCTCGGAGCAGGTCGGGGCGCTCGGAGGCGGGAGCATGCGGCAGCGCGCCCTGCACGAGCTCGGCCGCCGCCGCGAGCTTCCCCTTCCTGATCAGCAGCGCCGCACCGACGACCACCGCCACCGCTGCGGCCACCGCCAACTCGGACGACACCGGGTCAGCAGTTCCTCGCAGCGCCGCCTCGCGGTGGGCGAGCGACTGGTCCGCCTCCGCCCAGAGCGGGTCGGAGGCTTCGGCCGACAGCTCGCGGGCGAGCTCGACCGCCGCGTAGCCCAGCCACCCGTGCGCCTCGGCGATCACCTCGGCCGGCACCACGGGCTGGTCGTCGATGTCGCGGTAGTCGTCGCTCAGCACGTCGCGCGCGACGGCCTGCATGCCGTCGAGGTCGCCGTCGTCGCGAAGCCGGCGGACAGCGGCGCGCCAGTGATCGGCAGCGTCGGGATCGGCCATCTGGAACCGGTGGTAGACCGCTTCGCGCAGATAGCCAGCCCGACCCGACGGCCCCATCCGGGCGAGCTCGTCGAAGCGCCGGCGAAACGCCTCGTGAAGCGCTAGGAACACGGGCCAGCCGGAGATCAGGCGGCGCATCGGGGCCCGCACGATCTGGTGGAAGACCACCGTCCGGACGTCGCCCGGCGGCTGCGACACCCACGATGCTCGCGCGGAGTAGGCCAGCAGGCGGTCCCACGTCGCGGCCAGCGTCGGCCCGTCCGGCGCCTCGGTGAACGGGAAGACGTCGGCGTTGCCGGCTCGATGGTGCGCATCGGCGCGTGGATCGTCCTGGTCGCTCGGCCCGACGACACCACGCTCCAGGAACGGCCCGAGCAGTGTGGTCACGTCGTCGAAGGTCAGCCGCCGGGGCACGACCCCGTAGCGCACCAGCCATTGCACCTGCGGGTCGCGGATGCGCCGGATGACGCGGTCGATGAGCAGCAGCAGGGCCGGCTCCCGGTACTGCTCGAGCACCGCCGACGTGATCTCGGGGTCGTCCTCGACGAGGTCGGCGAACAGCGCCACCAGCAAGGGATATCCGTCGGTCTTCCGGGCGACGACGGCGCGCAGCGCGGGGTCGGGGATGCCGCGGATGTCACGCAGGTAGATCGTGGCCTGATCGGGGGCGAATCCCGCCAGCTCGACCGGCTCCGCGGACCCGAACTCGGCCATCCTGCCCGGTACGCGCACGTGCAGGTCGTAGCGGCCGGCGAGCACAAGTCGAAGCGCGGGGCATTCCCGGACGAGATGCGCGAGCAGCCCCAGCAGTAGCCCCAGCGGGGCGGTGCCGGTGAGCAGGACCTCCTCCAGGGTGTCGACGACGAGCAGGACTGGACGGTCGCCTGCGGCGGCGTTGAAGCGCCGGACGAACACGTCGATGATCGCCCGCTCGACCTCGTCGACGTCGGTGAGTGCGACGCCCCGCGCGGCGCCGCGCGAGAGCGCGGAGGTCTGGCGGCCGGCCAGGCTCCGATAGGAGGCGAAGCGGTCGAGTTTCTCGAACACCCGGCGCGGCCACCGGCGATCGAGTTGTTCGGCCACCTCCAGCAGCATCAGCCACGGGTACCGCGCAACGTTGACCGGGTCGACCACGTCGAAGTCGATGCGGGCACACGGGATGCCGAGCGGTACGCAGTGCCGCGCCACCAGCCACTGAAGCTGCATGGTCTTCCCATGGCCGCTCGGGGCGAACAGCTGCCAGACTCGGGGGCCCGACGCCGACAGCAGGCGATCGGTCCGCTCGCGCAGCCCCGGTGGCTGGAGGAACTGTGCCGACCGGCCGTAGTCGGTCGACCAGTAGAGCCGGGCGCGCAGGTGACCGGTCCGGTCGAGCCTCAGCTCCGACACCTCCGGTCCGGCGAACGTGACCCGGTGGGGGTCGGCGAGCAGGTCGAGCAGGTCCTGGTAGCGGGCGAAGTCTCGCGCCTCGTCCGCCTCGCGGAACAGGCCATCGAACAGCGGGATCGCCTCGGCCGGGTCGGCGAGGAGCAGGTGCCGGGCCCGCGCCGTCGGGTTGCCACGTTCGGCGTGCCAGGAAGCGAGTTCCGCCTCCAGTTCGACCAGGTCGGGTGGTGCTCCATCGCCGGACCACCCGGTCTGCCATTCGAGCATCCAGCCTGCCGCGTCTGCACGGGGCACGCGCCATCCGCCATCGGCTCCGTCGATCGGCTCGACGAGGCCGCGTTCGGCCAGCTCGGCGAGCTCCGGTGCGTGCGTGCCGGCATGGCTCCCGAGTACCGCGGCGAACAGGTCGTAGCTGAAGGCGTCCGCGGCCGCGCAGGCCCGCAGCGCCCGCCTCCAGGACTCGGGCAGCAGGCCCCGGCGGATCTGGTCAAGGCTCTGGCCGGATGCCACCAGCCGGGCGAGCTCCTCGACGTTCGTCATGGTCCAACCGACTTCATCGCAAAGAGCTTGGCGGTTTCGTCGAGCCAGGTCACGGGCACACCGCCGGGGAATCTCTCCGCCCCCAGCTTGAAGATCATTTGGTTGCTCTCGAAGTCGAGTCCGCGCCGGCCACAGAAGTCCCGAGCGAGTCGTGCGAACTCGCCCGGTGCGAAGCCCCCGAGCGAGACCGACCCCCACAATCGCTCGTCCGATGGCGGCAACCGTCGGCCTGCCCAGGTGCTGGGGCCGACGAGAACGAGCCGGATGGGTGCGTGCCGGCCGTCCGCAACCGGCTTGACCAGCAGCGGGTAGACGAACTCGTCGAACTCGTCGTCCAGGATCTTGTCGGCATGGTCGAGCGCGATCACATGAGGCCGCCCGTCGGATGCGACGGACAGGTCGGTCAGGAACTCGGAGAAGATCTGCCTCCTTCGGTCGTCCGCGCGGCCGACATCGTCGTCGAACGGCAGCCACCTGTCCTGCACGGGTAACTCGGCCGGTGCAGGTTCGGAGCGTCGGCTTCCGACCGTGAGGTCGTTGAGGGCGGCGTTGAACCTGGAGTAGGCGTTCGCCGGTAATGGCTCGGGTTGTCGTGGGTCCAGGCTCGCGTCCCGGATCACCCTGATGACGTCCAGCCAGCCTTTCCGTTCCACTGTCCGTGGCCGGTCCCGCCCGGGTTCGTCGTACCTCAGCGGTGTCCCGAGATCGACGTAGGTCGCCCGGTACCCGCGCACGAAGTAGGTGAACAGACACCAGCGGGTCAACCAGGTCGAGCCGGTCGACGCCGATCCGGCAACCGTATGGCCCTCGATGACCAACAGCGACCGGGCGGGATCGTGCTGGGGCGGGGGGTCCAGCGCCCACCAGGCCTTCCGGCGCTCGCACGCCCGTCCGAGGAAGTACCGCAACCGGCGGTACTCGGTGCTGTCGGACAGCCGGGAGATGGACGAGGGGTCCGGCACGAACCGGATGCGCAACACGTCCGTGGGGTCGGTGCGCGTTGCGAGCACCGGCAGGGCCCACTCTCCGTTGTCGCCGCCCGCGGCCCTCCTCAGCCGTCGGCGCGCCTCGGCAACGATGTGATCCAGCGGTGCCATGTCGGCGAGACCCTCGTACAGGGCGGCCGAGAACAGGGTGGCGGCCTTCGACTCCACGTCGGCCTGCATCGACACCACGGCGCGCGCGTCCGTGTCGAGGAACGCCTCGGCGATGCCGCCGATCTGGTCGAGCGCTGCGGTCGCCGTGCGGCACGCGTTGATGACGACCAGCCGGGGGACCCAGTTCGTGAACAGGAACTCGATGTCGCTGCCGGCGAGCTCCCACGGCGTCGCCCGATGCGGATCCTCTGCGACACCATCGGGAACCCAGTTGAAGGCCAGCTCGGCGGCGCTGCCCGGCGCCCGGGGCATTCCGTGCCCGATGAAGTGCAGGACGTGCGGACGCAATCGGTGCACGGCCTCGGCGAGCATCGGGGCGCCCGCTGGGCCGTCGAGGGTCTCGACGTGCATCCGGCCGAGTTGACCGGCCAGCGCTCCTGCCACGCGGGTGAGCTCGTCGTCGCCCATGAGACCGAGGTCCAGCGGGTTGCACATCACGATCAGCACCCGCAGCGGCCCGTCGTCATCACCGCAGGGCAGCACGGGGTCGGCGCCCCGCCACAGCACCACGTTCTGACGCAGCGCGAGCCACGTGCTGCCGCTGCGGAGAAGCTCCCACGGGAGCGCCCTCAGGCGCTGCGGGCCGACGTCAAGGCGCAGCCGAAGCCGCCTTCCGGCGATGTGGGACGCCGCCACCTCCTGCCACAGGTCCGCGACGGCGCCGCGGACGACCCCGTCGAACAGGCGGCTCCCGGCGCTCTCCCGCTCGTCGCCCCGCGACGTCCGGGAGAGCACCGCGACGAATTCGTCGCTCGATGTGCTGCCGTCGGCGAGGCCGGTCAGATCCGGCCCCAGCGGGGCCGACGCCGAGCGGTCGGCCGACCCGCACGTTCCGCGAACGGTGAGCGAGACGGTGCAGCCCGCCGGATCTCCGGCCACCGCGAGCACCGCGTCGACCGGGTGACCAACCGCATCACCGCTGGTCATGCGCCCTTCCGCGGGGTGGGCTCGTCATTGAAGGGCAGCTGCGCGTCGGCCTGCACCTGCTCCAGGACGCTACCCGGGTCGTCGTGCGCCTCTTCCACGACGATTGCCGGGACGGGTACCGGAGACGCACCGCGGCCGGGCTGCTTCGCGCCGTAGCGGACCTCGATCCGGTTCATCCAGTTTCGGCTGAGGCGGACGACCCGGTGGAAGGGGGTGACCGCGGAGCCGGTCCATTGGAGTCCGACGGACTTCGACGTCGCGACCGTCACCCCGCCCGCGAGGTCCGCGAGCGCGAGCGGGCCGGCGCCGACCGAGGCGGCAGCGCGCAGCTCGGCCGAGGCCCCGCCCTTGCTCGCGGCCAGTACGGTCGCGGAGGCAGCGGACACGACGTCGGTCACGGCGGCCAGCCGGTCGTCCCACGAGCCCGCCCAGTAGCGCCGCACGATGTCGGCAGCGACCGACCGCGTGTCGGCCATCCCCGTCTGTGTGACCTCGCTGAACACCACGAACACCGACGAGGCGCGGTCGAAGGAGATCATTGCGCCGGCGTCTGCCTGGGCGAGTCCGGCGAAACCGGCCGGGCTCTGGCCGGCCACCTTGAAGCGCACCGTGACCGAACCGTCCGAGTCGTAGATGAAGGTGCCCGGCGGGGTCTGCGGTCCACACTCGAACCCGACTCCCCGCCCGGTGAGGTCACCTGCGGTCCGCACGGTGCCGGCCGCGTCGTCCACGTCGAGCACGTCGCCCACCCGCACCTCTCGAGACAGCGGCCAGACGAGCCACCAGCCCTTCCACGGGTCCCGCATCGCCGTGACGTAGCTGTCGTACGATCCGACCATCCCCCACCCCTCGTCCACCGCGACGTGGGGCGATCGACGCCCGAGACATCACCGGCGGACGAACGATGATTCCGTCCCCGCTCCCGGCACGCCATCGGCCGAATGGAGGTCCGTCCGTGGGGGCATCGCGGCATAGACTCAGCGGATGCTGGGCGTGCCTCTCGTATCCATCGAGAGTACCGGTCGTACCCGGTGAATCTCACCGAGCGCATAGCGGCCGGCGATACGAGCCTCTATGACCACGTCGAGAGCCAGACGTCCGAGGGTGACCGGGTCTCCTTCCTCGCCCTGCACGACACCGTGGCCCGGGAACTCGGCCAGTTCTCCTACCTGGAGATCGGCTCGCACCTCGGCGGAACGCTGCAGGTGTTCGTCGCCGATCCACGGTGCTCGGCGATTGTGTCGGTCGACCCGCGGCCGCCGAGCCAGCCCGACGACCGCGGACCCGTGTTCCACTACGACGGCAACAGCACCGAGCGGATGCTGGGGTTGCTCGGCGCCGTGCCCGGTGCGGAACTCGGCAAGCTGCAGACGATCGAGCGGAGTTCAGAGGACATCGGCCCGTGGGAGGTCGGGCGGCCCGACCTGGCGTTCATCGACGGTGAACACACCCACAGTGCCGCCCTGCGTGACGCCCGGTTCTGCCGGGAGGTGATGGGTACTGCCGGCGTGATCGCGTTCCACGACAGCGGGATCATCGGCCCGGCGATTCACGAGTTCGTCGCGGAGACCAGGCCCGCTGCGGCCTTTCCGGTCCGGGACGGCCTGTACCTCGTCGAGCTGGGGACCGTCGCGCACATCCTGGCCTGTCCGCCGGTTGCCGACCGGGCGTATCCCACGGCTCCGGAATGACCGGTGCGAGCATGGACGTCGTCGCGTACATGATCAGCTGCTCGGAACGCGCCGACGTGCGAGCCGGGACGCTCGCCCGACTCGCCGCGACGGACTGGGCCGCCGACGCCGTCGTCGTGCTGGACGGGTCTGCGCTTCCGCGCCCGCAGGACCGCCAGGTCGAGACCGCCGAGCGCCTGCTCCGACGGGCGCTGTCCGACGGTGCACCCTACGTGCTGTTCCTCGAGGACGACCTCGAGTTCAACCGCTACCTGCGGCACAACCTCGAGTCGTGGTGGCCGCTGCGCACGGCGAGTCCGGATACCCACTTCATGGCGTCGCTCTACAACCCGGACATCGGCGCGGTCGAGGAGCACCTCGAGCTGTCCTACGCCGTCGCCGATCCGGACCTCGTCTACGGCAGCCAGGCGTTCCTGCTCTCCCGGGCCACCGTCGCCCGCGTGATCGACGGGTGGTACGACGTCATCGGCGGCCAGGACATCAAGATCTCCCGCCTCGCCGCGACCGCGGGACCGATCCACTACCACCGACCTTCGCTCGTCCAGCACGTCCCCGTGCCCAGTACCTGGGGTGGGGTGGGGCATACCGCCATCGACTACTCGCCGACCTGGCTGGCGTCCTGATCGCCGGTGCCGCGCCGCCCCCGCTGGTTGGCCGATTGACCCTCCTCGCCGACCGGTCGACAATGGTGACGTAGGACACACACTCCAGCCGGGGGTCGAGAGGGGGGATCGTGGCGCACCGAGTTCATGATGACTCCACGTGAGCGATGAGCGGCCGCTCGTCACCTGCCTGCTCCCCGGCCACGGTGACCGACGTCTCGTCGCTCAGGCCATCTACTACTTCCTGCGGCAGGACCACCCGACCAGCGAGCTGATCGTGCTTGTCACGCCCGGATCCGCGGATGGTGTCGAGCCGCGCGGCGGGAACGTCCGGGTGGTGGTCGTCGACCCCGCTGAGCTGGACGACGCCGGGACGGTGTGGGCCCGCGGGCGTGCGGAAGCCCGCGGTGAGCTGCTGGCGTGGTGGAGTCCGACCGACTGGATCGGACCCGACCGGATCTCCGCCCAGGTCCGCGACCTCGGGGACGCCGGCGCCGTCGCGGCTCGATCGGTGCTCACCTACCGGCTCCGCCACGGCGACGCCGTGCAGGGAGAGGGGACGGTGCCCGCCTCGGCGATGGTGCGCCGCGATGCGTCGCTCGAGCATCTGGTCGTGGTCGAGGATCCGGGCTGGTACCTGTGCATGGAGACGCGGCGCAGCCCGGCCGGGCGGTCCGCACGCCCGCTCCACAACGCCGTGGAGCGCATCGGTGACGACGGCCCGTTCTACGCGGCGCTGCGTGCCGGCTCCGGCCCCGGCACCGCCCGTCCGCAGGCGCGTCGTCGCCGGGCAGGGCTGACCCTCGCCGTGCCGCTGATGGTGTTCGACGGGCTCGGGAGCATGGGGGAGTACCTCGCGCTCGCGCTCGCCGAGGCGGGCATCGCGGTCAACCTCGTGCCGTGGCGGCTGCACCGCGAGGGGCTGCGTCCCGACTTGCTCGCCCTGCTGGAACGCTCCCGGCCCGACCCGGCCGACCCCGTGCTCGTGCTGAGCTGGATCGGCCACGCGCTCGAGGGCTGGGGTCGCGCGCCCGTCACGTTCGTCAACGCGATGTGGGAGAGCACGGTGGTGCCCGCGGCGTTCGTCGAGCGACTCAACACCGCGACCGCCGTGATCTGCCCGTCGGGCTGGGTGGCCGACACGTTCCGCGACAGCGGCGTCCGCGTCCCGATCGCCGTCGTGCCCCAGGGGGTGGACCCGCAGCGCTACCCCTTCTCCGGGCCGCGCCGCGGGCGCGGGTTGACGACCCTGATCGTGGCGGCGTGGGCAGCGCGCAAGAACCTCCGCGAGTCGGTCGACGCGTGGCAGCTCGCGTTCGACGGTGACCCGGACGCCCGCTTGATGATCAAAACTCGGTTCGGCGGCGGCAACCGGGCCCAGCTGCCCGACGACGAGCGGATCACCGTGGTCGACGACAACGAGGCGTCGCCCGGTATCGCGCACCGCTACCGGCAGGCCGACGTGCTGCTGGCGCTCGGCGGTGAGGGGTTCGGCCTGCCGCTGCTGGAGGGGATGGCGTGCGGGCTGCCGGTCGTCGCGCTCGACGCTCAGGGCCAGGCCGACACGTGCACGCTCGCGGGTGACGCCGTGCTGCGGGTGCCCGCGGCCGACTGGGTGCCCTACGACGACGGGCAGTACCGCAGCGGGCTTCGCGCCGTGCCGGACGTGCCCTCCGTGGCGGCGGCGCTGCGCTGGGTCGCCGACCATCGCGACGAGGCCGCCGCGATGGGACAGCGTGCGTCGGAGTGGGTGCGTCGCGAGCGCGACGTCTGGTCGATGGGCCCCGCGATGGTGCGCGTGCTCGCCGAGCACCTGGGTGGCACCGACGGCCTGAGCCTCGCCGAGGCGATCGTCCATCCCGAGTCCGACGGGCGGGCCCGTGCCTACGCGCTGGCGCTGCGGCGGGCGGTGCCGCGTGCGGCGATCCGCTCCGGGCTCGGCGACGCCAGCGGTTTCCGGCTCGTCGACGTCCAGTACGACGCCGACGGCTTCGACGACGCCGCGCTCGACCGGTTCGTCCGCGGCGCCCGGCTGCGCGGAACAGCCGTGCTGGTCACCGCCCACCGGCTCCCGCCGCAGCCGACGGCCTGGGAGTGTGCGGTCGACCTGCTGGCCGGCGCCGACGACGAGGTGGTGGCCGCGTTGCGCCACCGCTGGCCCGCCCGGCGGGTCGAGCGGCTGACGGGGGAGCCCGCCACCGCGCACACCGAACTGTGGGACTCGATCGCGACGGCCTGAGCTAGCGAGGAGAACGATGCCGGGTAACTACCGCGCCCCTGGCGTGTACGTGGAAGAGCTGCCCAGCGGCGTTCGTCCGGTCGTCGGGGTGAGCACGTCGACCGCTGCGTTCGTCGACGTCTTCGCGCGCGGTGACGCGAACCGCGCGATCCGGATCGCTGGACCGGGGGACTTCGAGCGGGAGTTCGGCGGGACGTTCCGGTTCAGCGAGGCCAGCTACGCGATCAACCAGTTCTTCCTCAACGGCGGCAGCACGGCGTTCGTGGTCCGGGTGCTGCCCGACGGCGCGCAGTCCGCGTCAGTGGACCTGCCGCTGGAGGGCACCGGCGGCACATCGGGCTCGACGTCGGGCGGGGGTGCTTCGGGCGGTGGCGCGTCCGGTGGTGCTTCAGGCGGCACCTCCGGCGCCTCGGGGGGCGGCGCCTCGGGCGGCGCGCCCGGGCTCACCGCTCACGCCCGCAACGAGGGCGAATGGGCGAACGGTCTGATGGTCGGGGTGCAGCACCCGGCCGCCTCGAACCCGCCCGCGTTCGACCTGGTGGTCGGCCGGAAGGTGACGGTCGGGGGCAGGGAACGGGTCGCGGTGCTGGAGGTGTTCCGCGGGCTCACCGTCGACCAGGACCACAGCCGCTACGTCCGCACCGTCATCGAGCGGGGCTCGTCGCTGATCCGGATCGACGAGGGGATCGGCGGCCGACCCGGCCCGACCGTCGGCACAGGGAGTGACGTGGCGCGCTCCCGGGACGCGCACGACTTCCGCGAGCTCACCAACGGCAGAGATGGCGACGTCCCGTCCAGCGTGGAGGACGCCGCGCTGGCGACGCGGCTCGTCGGCAACCCGGCTCTCGGCACGGGCATGTGGGCGCTGGACAGCATCGCGCCGGAGATCTTCAACATCCTCTGCGTCCCCGCGATGGCGGTGTTGACCGATGCCGGCCGCACCACGGTTCTCGCCGCGGCCCAGGACTTCTGCCAGGACCGCCGCGCGATGCTGCTCATCGACCCGCCGCGGACGCACGACGACGCGACCACCACCAGCGCGCTGAGCGGCCTCATGAACGACTACGCGGAGAACCTCGACCCGCACCCCAACACGGCCGCCTACTTCCCACGGCTCACGATCCCCGACCCGCTGGGCGGCGAGCGCCGGGTTGGCCCGAGCGGCACGGTGGCGGGGATCTGGGCGCGCTTCGACGGCCGGCACGGCGTGTGGCGGGCGCCGGCGGGCACCGAGGCGACGCTCCTCGGCGCAAACACCGTGCTGA
The DNA here is from genome assembly GCF_013155125.1 of Pseudonocardia broussonetiae. Lineage (NCBI taxonomy): Bacteria > Bacillati > Actinomycetota > Actinomycetes > Pseudonocardiales > Pseudonocardiaceae > Pseudonocardia > Pseudonocardia broussonetiae. The sequence goes on from NZ_CP053564.1 coordinate 4,245,155, forward strand.
CCATGAACGAGTCGGTCAGCGAGCAGTTCAACCCGGTGGGCGTCAACGTGCTGCGGACTTTCCCAATCTTCAACGACGTCGTCTGGGGCGCGCGGACGCGGGTCGGCGCCGACCTGCTCGCCGACCAGTGGAAGTACGTGCCGGTGCGGCGCACCGCCCTGTTCATCGAGGAGAGCCTGCGCCAGGGCCTGCAATGGGTGGTGTTCCAGCCCAACGACCACGCGCTGTGGGCCCAGATCCGGCTCAACGTCGGGAGCTTCATGCAGCGCCTCTTCCGGCTCGGCGCCTTCGCGGGCATCAGCGCGCGGGAGGCCTACCTGGTCAAGTGCGACGCCGATACGACCACCGCGGACGACGTCAGCATCGGGGTGGTCAACATCGTCGTGGGTTTCCAGCCGTTGATCCCCGCGGAGTTCGTCGTGATCAAGATCCAGCAGCTGACCCGCCCACCGGAGGCATGACGTGGAGTTCGATGCCGCGAGCGGCCGTTACGACCCGTACAAGAACTTCAAGTTCCGGGTCAAATGGGACAACCGGTACGTCGCCGGGGTGAGCAAGGTGAGCGCGCTGAAACGCACCACCGAGGTGGTGAAGCACCGTAGCGGCGGCGACGCGAGCACGAGCCACAAGTCGGCAGGACGCACCGAGTTCGAACCGATCACGCTGGAGCGCGGGGTCACCCACGACCCGGAGTTCGACCAGTGGGCCAACCGGGTCTGGAACTACGGCGGCGGGTTCGGCCTGGAGGTGTCGCTCGCCGACTACAAGCGCGACATCATCATCGAGCTCTACAACGAGGCGGGTCAGCTCGCCGTCGCCTACAACGTCTACAACTGCTGGGTCGCGGAGTACCAGGCGCTCTCGGACCTCGACGCCAACGCCAACGCCGTCGCCATCCAGCACCTCAAGCTGGAGAACGAGGGCTGGCTGCGCGACGTAGGGGTCGCGCAACCGCAGTCGCCGTCGTTCACGGTGCCGAACGGCTGACCGGATGGGGGAGACCGCCCGGCCGCTGGCCGGGCTCGACGGCGATGCGCTCCTGCGCGCGTGGGAACGTGCGGGGGCGATCGACCCTGCGCTGCGCGGGGCGGCCGTGCTGTCGGTCGCGCTCCCCGACCTGCCGGTGGCGGCCGAACGGCTGCCGGTCGGGTGCCGCGACACGCTGCTGCTGGCGCTGCGGGTGGGGACGTTCGGGGCGCCTCTCACCGCCGTCGCCGACTGTCCGGCGTGCGGCGAGGCCGCCGAGGTCGAGGCGGATGGGGCCGCGCTGCTCGCCGCCCTCCCTGCGCCGGACCCGGTGGGGGAGCCGCCGGACCCGGTCGAGGTGGACGGCTGGCGGGTCGCGTTCCGGCTCGCGGACACGCTCGACCTCGCGGCCGCGGCCCGGTGCGCCGATGCCGAGGAGGCCGCCGCGCTGCTCGTCCAACGTTGCCTGGGCGTGGTGACCAGGAACGACGTGCCGAGCGCCCAGGAGCCTCCTCCGGACGTCCTGGCGGCGGTGTCCGCGCGCATGGAGCAGGCCGACCCGGCCGCGGACCTGCGGCTGCGCACCACCTGCCCGGCGTGCGGTGCATGCTGGTCGGCGGGGCTCGACGTCGCCGAGTTCCTGTGGGTGGAGCTGGCCGCGGCCGCGGTGGGCCTGCTGCTGGAGGTCGACGCACTCGCCGCCCGCTACGGCTGGGCCGAGCGCGAGATCGTGGCGATGTCGCCGCTGCGGCGGCGCACGTACCTGGACCTGTCATGATCGGCTTCCTGGCCCGCCTCGCAGCGCGTGCGGTCGCCCCCGAGGGGGGTCGCGCTCGGCCTTCGTCGGACGCCTGGCTGCACCGCAGGCCGCCCAGTAGCGACGAACCTGCTGAGCACCCGGGCGCCGCCGCGCCGACGGTGCAGGCCGTGCCCGGGCGTGGAGACGGGGTCGCACCGTCCGTTCCGACGTGGCAGGCGCCGCCCCGGCCGGGGCCGACGATGCCGCAGCCGCCCCTTCCGTGGGCGCCGACATCGGGGGTTGAGCGACCCGGACCCGAGCCCCGGGGTGGGACGACCCGCCCGGACCGGCCACCGTCCGAGCCCCGTCCGGTTGCGGCATCCGAGCCGTCGGTGCCCATCGAGCGGCAGGCAGCCCCGCCGGTGCCGGCCGTCGTCGCGGTCCCGGTGCGGGTGCCGGCGGGCCGCCAGTATCGGTCGGAGGCCTCCGCTGCCCGTCCGGCGCCTGCGCCCGCACGTCAGGTGGCCCGTCCCGTCGCCCCGCCCGTTCCGCCACGGGCGCGGCGCTCACCGCCGCCGCGCCCGGTCGAGGTGACGATCGATCGCGTCGAGGTGCGCGTGACGCCTGCGCCAGCCGCGAAGCCGCCTGTCCGCACCGCACACGAGCCCCGGCTCGGGCTGTCCGAGTACCTCGCCCGCCGCGAGGAGGACCGATGAGTACGGGCGCGGCGGTCGCCGCCGTCACCGCGCTGATCCGGATCGTGCTGCAGGGGGCCATGAACGGCCCGCTGGCCCCCGCCGTCGCCAACTTCACGATCACCGCGCTGCCACCGGACCGCGTCGTCCCCGCCGAGACGGCCCAGCTCAACCTGTTCCTCTACCGGACGACCCCGAACCCGGGGTGGCGCAATGTCGAGCTGCCGTCGCGCAGCTCCGACGGCAGCCGCCGGACCCTCCCACCGCTCGCTGTGGACCTGCACTACCTGCTCTCCGCGCACGGAAAACTGGAGCTGGAGGCAGAGCTGTTGCTCGGGCACGCCATGGCGGCGCTGCACGGGATGCCGCTGCTCACCCGGCCGTTCGTCACCGGCGCACTCTCCGGCGTGCGTCCCGGCGACATCCAGGACGCGCTGTGGTCGCCGATCTCGCAGAGCGGGCTCGCCGAACAGGAGGAGGTGGTCACGATCAGCATGGAACCGCTGTCGGTCGACGACCTCGTCAAGCTGTGGTCGGTGCTCGGGGAGAAGTACCGGACGTCGGTCGCGTACGTCGCGACCGTCGTGCTGATCCGCCCGGATGAGACGATCCCGCAGGCGCCGCCGGTCACCGAGCCCGCCCGGGTGGGCGTCGCGCCGCTCCCGCACGCCGTGCTCGACGCGGTGACCCCCGGCGAGCTCGACTTCGCCGCCGACGCCCCGCTGACCCTGACCGGCAGGCGGCTGCTCGTCCCGGGCTCGCAGGTGGTGTTCGGTGGCGGCCCGAGCCGCGACCCGCAACCGGGGAGCACCTCCACCGACGTCCGGGTGCTGCTACCGGCTGCGGTCCCCGCCGGGTTGTCGACCGTCCGGGTCACCCAACCTGCCACCATCGGGGACACGACCCGGCCGATGGAACGGTCGAACCCGCTGCCGCTGACGGTGCGGCCGGTCGTGGTGAGCGCGCCGGTCGTCGACGCCGCCGGATCGCCGGTCGTCCGGGCGACGCTCACCCCCGATGTGGCCCCGTCGCAGGAGGTGGCGCTGCTCCTCGACGGCGTACCGGACCCGATCGCGGCCCAGGCCCACCCGCTGCCCACCGGCACGGTCGACTTCCCGATCGCGGTCGCCGCCGGGACCTACCCGGCGCGGGTGCGCGTCGACGGCGCCGCCTCGCAGCCGCTCACGGTGGTGGTGCCGTGATGGCGTCGGCGCAGACCTGGTTGGAGAGCAACCGCGCGGTGCTGCAGGACGGGCTCGCGCGGATCCGTGGACTGCTGCAGCGCCACGCCGCAGGTCCGGGCGCAGCCGTTCCCACCGCGACGCCGCCACCGGCGGAGCCCGCACGCGTCGATACCGGGCTCGGGCTGGTGGGGCACCTCTTCGGGCTCACCCCGTTCGAGGTCGACGTGCTGTTGCTCTGCGCCGGCGCCGAGGTGGACGGGTCGATACCCGCGCTCTGCGGGGCCGCGGCAGGCGACGCGGGGCGTACGCAGCCGACGTTCGGGCTCGCGCTCGCGGTGCTCCCCGACGGGCACTGGAGCGCCCTCACGCCCGACGCACCGCTGCGCCGCTGGCGGTTGGTCGTCCCCGGCCGCGAGGTGCCGCTGACCAGGGCGCCGCTGCGAATCGACGAGCGGGTGCTGCACTTCATCGTCGGACTCGACGTGCCCGACCCGCTGCTCGCCGGGTTCGTCCGGCGCGCCGCGGCGGTGGGGGTGCTGCCTGCCCGCCATGAGCGGCTCGCGCAGCAGGTCGCCGACACCTGGGTCCGGGGCGAACCCGTCGAGCTGCGCGGAGCCGACCACGAGGCGGTGATCGCCGTCGCGAACCGTGCTGCCGGGCTCGGCGGATCCGGGCTGCGGGTGATGCACGCGGAGGCGGTCCCGGGTGAACCCGCGGAACGGGCGGCGCTGGCGGTCGCCGTCGACCGGGACGGACTGCTCGGCGGCGGCCCGCTGCTGCTGGACACGGCCGGCAGCGAACCCGCGACCGCCGCGTCGGTCGCGCGCTGGCTGCAGGACCTCACCGGTCCGGCCGCGGTCGTCGGGGGCAGCGGGGTGCCGGGGGCGGTGGTCGTCGACGTCGGGCCGCTGCCGTCCGCCGAGCAGGCCGCGCTCTGGCACGAGGTTCTCGACGCCGACGCCGACGCCGTCGACGTCGCGCGGGTCGTCGGGCAGTTCCAGCTGGGCATCGGCGAGATCCGCAGCGCGGCGGCCCGCGCGCGCTCGACCGGGACACCACTGTGGACGGTCGCACGGGCGGCGGCCCGGCCTCGTCTCGACCGGCTCGCCCAGTTGCTGGATACCGGCGTCGGCTGGGCCGATCTGGTCGTTCCGGCTGCGCAGCGGGACCTGCTGGCGCACCTGCTCGCCCACGTCCGGCAGCGGGCGCGGGTGTTCGAGGAATGGGGGTTCGGGAGCAGGAGCTCCGCCGGTGTGAGCGCGCTGTTCGAGGGCGCGAGCGGCACCGGGAAGACGCTCGGCGCGCAGGTCCTCGCCTCGGCCCTCGACCTGGACCTCTACCGCGTGGACCTCAGCCAGGTCGTCAGCAAGTACATCGGCGAGACCGAAAAGAACCTCGGACAGGTGTTCGACGCGGCCGACCAGGGGGGCGCCGTGCTGCTCTTCGACGAGGCCGACGCGCTGTTCGGGCGGCGCAGCGAGGTGCGCGACAGCCACGATCGCTACGCGAACATCGAGGTCAGCTACCTGCTGCAGCGCATGGAGTCCTACCGCGGTCTCGCAGTGCTCACGACCAACCACAAGAACAACCTGGATCCCGCGTTCCTGCGCAGGCTCAGTGTCGTCGTCCACTTCCCGTTCCCCGACGCCGAGCAGCGCAGGCTGATCTGGGAGCGGGTGCTGCCCGCGACCGTGCCCACCGTCGGGTTGCGGCCCGACCTGCTGGCCCGGCTCGCGGTGCCGGGCGGGGTGATCCGCAACGTCGCCCTCGGTGCCGCCGTGCTCGCCGCGGACGCCGGGGAGCCCGTCGACATGGCGTTCCTGCTGCAGGCCGCCCGCCGCGAGCTGGCGAAGCTGGAACGCCCGCTCACCGACACCGAGATCGAGGGCTGGACGTGAGCGCGCCGGGACGCGTCGTCGTCCGCCGCCTGGTGCTGGAAGGCGTGGCCGGCCGTGACCGCGAGCGGGTGGCGACGGCGTTCCAGGCCGAGCTGGCGCGGCTGCTGGCGGGAACCCCGGCCGACCGGCTGCCCACGGCCGGCTCGGCAGAGGACCTCGGTCGGCAGGCGGCCGTCGCGGTGCACGCCCGGATCGTCGAGGCGGCGCCGTGACCCGTCCCGAGCCCCTGATCCGCCCGTCGCGGTCCGCGGTGCAGCGCTGCGCCGACCGGATCTCGTGCGCCTGCGCCGACCACGACGGACACGAGGTACCTGCACAGGTGCAGGACGCGCTGCGCGAACCGGGCTCACCGCTGCCTGCCGGGCTGCAGGTGGACCTCTCGGCGCGGCTGGGGCACGACTTCGGCAAGGTCCGCGTCCACGACGGCGAGCGGTCCACCGCGACCGCCCGCGAGCTGGGAGCGAAGGCGTTCACCCGGGGCGGGGACGTCGTGCTCGACCGTCGGCGGCTTCCCGCCGGGCGCGAGCGGGAGACGGTGCTCGTGCACGAGCTCGTCCACGCGGCACAGCAGGAGGGGGAGCGCGGCGATCGGGTCGATCCCGCCCGTACGCCGGCCGAGGACCAGGCGGGCCGCATCGCCGACGACGTGATCGCGCGCCGGCCCGCGCCACACGGGCCCGTCGCGGACCGGGGCGAGCCCCCGCCGCCGCGTCCGGTGCCGCCGATCGCGGCGACCTGGGGCCTCGACCTGACCCCCCGCCGGGACGGGGGCTTGGAGATCGCGGCCACCGGTCCGGGGCTCCCGACGCGGGCAGCGGGGGCGGTGACGGTCGAGCGCAGACCGGAGGGGTTCGTCCTGCGGGTGCCCGCACGCGCGCCGGTCGCGCTGCGACACCTGCCGAAGGCGCTGGCACGGATGCTCGCGGCGGCCGCAGCCGGGGGCGATCGCACCGCCGAGCTCGAGCCGCTCGCCGCCACGGAACTGCTGGCCGAGAGCGACCAACTGGCGATGGCGCTCACCCCCGCGGCACCGCTGGACCGGAGCGAGCTCCCGAGCACACCCTCCGGCGCAGCGCCGCCCGCGCGGCCGACGAGCCTCGGAAGGGATGAGCTGTGAGCGCCCCGACGGCGGAACGGCAGGCCCCGGCGCCTGTGCGGCGGCGGCCGGGCCGGGGCGCGGCGCGTCAGGCCGCGGTGGAGTTGCTCGACTCGCCGGGGCAATCGCTCGACCCCTGCGTACGCGCCGACGTCGAGCAGCTGCTGCCCGGCGCCGGTGTCGATCGTCTGGGCCTCGTCCGCATCCACACCGACGACACCGCCGCGGACGCGGCCGAGGCCGTCGGCGCCGCCGCGTTCGTGCTCGGCCGGCACGTCTACTTCGCGCGCGGCCGCTACAGCCCCGCGACCCCCGCGGGGCAACGGCTGCTGCTGCACGAGCTGACCCACGTACTGCAGCAGGAGACGGGCGACCGCGCCGACCCGGCCGTCGCGGTGTGCCGGGAGACCGAGGCCGACCTGCTCGCGTCGCCCGTCGGGGAGGGCCGGGCAGCGGTGCCGCGGCAGGAGCCGGTGACGTTGCCTGCCCTGCACTTCCGCGACGCCGTGCCCGTTCCGGTGCGGGCGTCGGTCCCGGTGGTCGACCTGCTGATGCGGCTCGTCGCGCGGACGCTGCGCACCGATCCCGACGACCGCGCCGGCCGCGTCGAGGCCCAGCTCGCCCGGCTCGACACGGGCCTGCGCACGGCGATCGCCGACCGGGCGGCGTCGGTGCTGAGCCCGCTGGAGTCCGGTCGGCTCGAGGCCGTACTGGAGCGCCTACACCCCGCAGGCGCGACGCTGTCCACCCCCGCGGCGCCGTCCACCGGTTCGACCGGTGACGAGGCCGCGCCCGCTGAGCCCGCCGCAGGCGAGCTCGCGGACGGCGACGCAGCCGACCCGAGAACCCCCGACGCCGACACTGCGACGCCAGACCCGACCACGGCGGCGCCTGACACCACCCCGACCGTTGCGCGTGCCGCCCCAACGGCGGTCGAGGCGCCGGATCGATCAACGGCGCAGCGTGGGCCTGCGGACGACCGGACCGCAGCGAGCGGTGCTGCGCCCGGCACGGGCGGAGCAGGACCGGCGACGCAGGCGCCCGCCGGGGCCGCCACGGGCGACCCGGCAACCGCGGTCGTGAGCCCCGACGGCGGACGCCCGGCACCGGTTCCGCCGATCGCGGGCGGGCCACCACCGATCCCCGAGCCGCCGGCGGTGGCACCCGACCAGGGACCGGAGGCGCCGCGGATCACGGATCCGGATGCTGCGCGGGCCGCCGTCGCCGCGGGCGGGCCACCGCCGCCAGCCCAGGCCGCTGCGCCCACGCCCGACGAGGGCGAGCGGCGCGCCGAGGCCGACGACTCGACTGTGCTCGACGCGGCGACCTCGGGTGGCCCGGAGGCAGCACCGGCAGGTGCCGATGCGGGTCCGGGCGAGAGCGCCGCCGATCAGGGTGATGCCGGAGGAGGCGCCGGACCTGGGACGGCCGCCGCTGAATCCGCAGCGACGGCATCGGCTCCAGCCGGGCCGGAGGCAGCACCGGCAGGCGGAAGCGTCGACAACGGTGCCGGCTCGGGCGGCGCGGGCAGGCCCGCCTCGGAAGCTGCCGCCGCCTCGCCCCAGGCGGCAGCGGCCTTGCCCCAGCCAGCCGCGGCGGAGCCGGGCGCTCAGCCGGAGCCGGAGGCGGCGGAAACGGCCGGACCGGAATCGGTCGAACCAGGTGCCGGCGGGGCACCCCCGTCCGACGCGACCGCGGATGCCGTCACCGCGCCCGAGCCGACCCACGCCGACCCGGCACCGGACCGCGCCGCAGCGGACGAGACTGCCGAGATCGAGGCCGAGCCGGGCGAGGCCGATGCGGACCAGTCCGGCGTCGAGGAGACCGGTGCGGACGGGTCCGTCGCCGAACCCGCAGCCGAACCCGGGCAGGCCGGCTGCGGACCGGGCGCCGCCGCGTCGGCGCCCCCCGCCCCGGAACCGGACGAGGCCGCAGCCGGCTGTGCCACCTCCGGCGGCGCCCCACCGGAAAAGGCGCCTGCCCCGCCGCCCGAGCCGGACCTGGCCTCGATGCCGCCCGACCAGGCGATGGCGACCGTCGCCGCGGCCCGGCCGACCGCTCTGGCCGCCGCGTTGCCGCGGGTCGGGGCCGCGGCGTCGAGCACCGTCGACACCCAGCGCGCCGCGAACGCCGCCGCGCCGCCCGAGCTGCAGCGTCCGTCGGGCGCCGCGGCCGGGCTCGACGTGAAGGCCCCGCCACCGGCCGTTCCCGACTCGGCACCGGCGGCCCCCGGGAAGGTCGACCGCGTCGCCTCGAACGCCGGCCCGCCACCGGCGCCCCCGGTCCCGGCCCCTGTGCCCGACCCCGCGGCCAGGTCGGCGACGGCGGGGGTGCCGCAGCCTCGCCTGCCCGGCGACGCGAAGCTCTCGGAGGCCGACCTGGCGAAGGTCAGCGACACCGTGGCGGCGATGCCGGTCCGCGATCCCGAGCTGGACGTCACGGTCGACACGGCGACGACCGTCGAGCTCACCGGGCAGGCCGACCCCGCCCAGGTGGCAGGGCAGAAGGCGGCGCTGGACAAGCAGGCCACCCGGGCCGCCGCGCAGGGAGCGAAGGACGCCGCCGGGCCGCTGGGCGAGGCCGACATCCGCCCGCACGTCCCCGAGCAGACGCTGCGGGCCGCGCCGCCCGCCGAGGGCGCCACCTGCCCCGGCATGCCGAAACGGGGAGCTCCCGCCGGGGGAGCCGAGGGCCGCTCCGATACGGCCGTCGACGCGATCGCCGCCGAGCAGAGCGGTGAGCGGATCCGCGCGGCCACCGGCAAGGCGGGCTCCGACTTCGCCGCCTGCCGCACCGAGCACGACGAGCGGGCCGCCACGGAGCGGACCGACGCGCGCGCGGGGATCGACCAGCAGGTGCTCGCCAGCGGCACCGAGCAGGTCGGCCTGCGCGCCGACGCGGTCACCGACTCGATCGCCCTGCGCAACGACTGGACCGCCGAACAGCGCACCGCCGTCACCACCGCCGACACCACGGCGACCGCAGCCGTCGGGACCGCCGACAAGGACGTCACCCGCAGGCGTCGCGCTGGCGAGGTCACCGCAGTGGGCCACGTGCAGGCCGGGAACAAGGACATCACCGCTGCCCGCACCGACGCCGAGAAGAAGGCCCGGGCCGAGCGGGAGAAGGCGAAGAAGGAGGAGAGCGGCGGCGGGCTGCTCGGCTGGATCGGCTCCAAGATCAGCGCGTTCCTCGACGGGATCAAGGCCGCCATCTCCGCGGCGTTCGACCTCGCCCGCAGGGCGGTGCGCGCCGCGATCGACAAGGCCAAGAAGCTCGCCACCGCCGCGATCGAGCTGGCCCGCAAGGCCGTCGTCGCAGCGATCGTGCTGGCCGGGGAGGTGATAGTCGCCGTCGGAGACGGGTTGCTCGCCGCGTTCCCCGAGACTCGCCGCAAGTTCCGCAAGCTGGTGCGCGATCGCGTCGAGAAGGCCGTCACCGCCGTCAACAAGGCGGCCGACGCGTTGCAGGCGGCGGTCCAGAAGGCCCTCGACGCGCTGGCGAGCGCGCTCGACTGCGCCCTGCAGTACCTAGAGGCCGGCTACCTCGCGGTCGTCGACGCCGTCGGCGCGGTGGTCAAGGGCGCGATCGACGCCGCGCGGGCGTTCATCGAGCAGCTCGCCGAGTGGGCCGACATCATCACCGACGTCGCCGCCGACCCCGTCGGCTGGCTGAAGAAGATGGGCACCGCCGCCTACGACGGCGTGCGCAACTGCCTCTGGGCGGCGCTCAAGCGCGCGGTCAAGGAGTGGTTCCACAGCAAGGTGGAGGAGGTCGTCGGCGTCGGCCGGGCGATCATCGACGTGCTGATCCGCGGCTGCCTCAGCTTCGCCGACATCGCCCGCATGGTGTGGGAGGGGATCAAGGCCGCCATCCCCGGGATCCTGATCCAGCTGATCGTCGAGAAGCTGGTGGCCCTGATCGTCCCGGCGGGTGCCGCGCTCAGCCTGATCATCGACGGGTTGCGCGCCGCCTGGGGGGCGGCGAGCCGGATCCTCGCCGCGTTCCGGAAGTTCATGGCGTTCCTCAAGGCGGTCAAGACCGGGCAGGCCGCAGGCGACTTCGCCGCGCTCGTCGCCGCCGCGGCCGTGGCGGTGCTGGACTTCCTCTCCAACTTCCTCGTCGGACGGCTGAAGGGTGCCGCGACCGGCGTCGGCGCGGGCCTCAAGGCGATGGCCGGGCGGATCGGCAGGGGCCTGGCCAAGGCCGGACGAGGGGTGGCTGGCGGGGTGCGCCGCGTTGCGGGTGCCGTCGGGCGGGGAGTGGGCCGTACCGCGAGCGCGCTCAACCCGCGCCGCCTCGCCGGTGCCGTCGCCCGGTCGAGTATCCGGCAGGCGGGATCGGCACGCAGGCGCGGGGCGGAGGCTTGGAAGAAGGTCAAGGACTGGCGGGAGCGGCGGCGGCAGCGAGCGTTGGAGCGCAAGAGGGAGAAGCAACGCCGGAAGGAGGAGCGCAGGCGCAAGGCGCCGGAGGAGACCCGCAGGCGCATCGAGGAGCTCCTCGCCCGGGGGGTCGGGCGGGTGCGGCTGGCGGTGGAGCTGTTCCGGCTCAAGCGGAAGTACGGCTGGCGGGTCCTCAAAGCCGTTCCCGGCTCCGGTCCGCTGGAGTTCGACGTCGACGGAGCAATGAGTCCCGGAACGAAGCTGACCAGCGGCTCGTACCAGGTCAAGATCGTCCAGACCCGGCGTACGGAGCGGCTCGCGGTCACCCCGAGGGGCGAGAAGGCCGCGGCGGACTTCCAGAAGTACGAGCAGGCCGTGCGCCGCGGATACCTCACGAAGCTCACCGACAAGCTCCTCTCCCCGCGCGCGGTCGAGTTCGTCGTCGGCAGCAAGAAGAGGTCGACCCTCGACACCGTCCGGGTGCAGCAGCAGCGCGGCCTGAAGAAGGGCCGGATCGGGGGATCGACGCAGCCGCTCGTGCCCGACGCCATCGCGGAGGTCTACGACGAGTCGCCCAGCAGGAAGGGCGCGCAGCCCACCGAGGTCCACGCGTTCGAGATCACCCTCGATGCCGACTGGACGTGCGTCGGCAAGGGCAAGGGGCTGGCGACGCACAAGGAGAAGCAGTCGTTCGAGACGATCTACACGCTGGCCACCAGGTATCCGAACGCAAAGATCGTCTACTTCATCATCTGCCCCCGCCCGCCCTCGGACCACGCGAAGCAGTACCTGGAGAACCAGGTACTCGGTCCACCCCCGCGCGGAGCCGGACTCGGCTCGCGCGTCACGGTGCGCTGGCACATCGTCGGCACGACGGGTGGGGGTCGCGAGTCATGACCACCGGCTTCCCCCGGTCTCCCAAGACCCTCAGCGGCGGGATCGTGCTGGTCGATCCCGCGACGTCGGCGGTGCGGCGGATCGTCGTGCTGCAGTACAACCCCGACACCCTCAGCCGCACGCTGCAGGTGCAGGGCTCAGGCGCCGAGTCCGGCGACCGCGTGGACGTGCTGCGGCTCAAGGGCGCCCCCGTTCAGACGATCAAGCTCGATGCCGAGCTCGACGCCGGCGACCAGCTCGAGCAGCCCGACGCGCACCCGCAGGCCGTGCAGCTGGGGATCGCGCCGCAGATCGCGGCACTGGAGGCGTGCGTCTACCCGGCCAGCGCGACGGTGCTGGCGAACGAGGCGCTCGCCGCGTCGGGCTCGCTGGAGATCCTGCCCGCCGAGGCCGCCCTCACCCTGTTCGTGTGGGGTGCGCGGCGGATCCTGCCGGTGCGCGTCGCCGAGCTGTCGGTCACCGAGGAGGCGTTCGACCCGGCGCTCAACCCGATCCGGGCCAAGGTCACCCTCGGGCTGCGGGTGCTCGGCACCAACGACGTCCCGCGGGGGCACCGGGCCGCGGCGCTGTTCATGGCCCACCACCAGTCGATCGAACGGCTCGCCGCGAGCACGTCGGGCCAGCTCGCCGCACTCGGGATCGGGAGGTTGCCGTGACCGCACCCCAGGGCCCACCCCCTGCCTTGACGGCCCCCGCGCCACCGGGCTACCCGGCCAACAGCCGCTACGCAGGCGTCCCGACGGTCACCCGCACCTTGGCCGACGGCCGGACCGTGACGTTCTTGCGGGCCCGGATCGTCCCCCGGCCCGAGGCGTTCGCGACGATGAGCGAGCACACCGTCGCCCCGCACGACCGGCTCGACACCCTCGCTGCCACCTACCACGGCGACTCCGAGCTGTGGTGGCGCATCGCCGACGCCAATGCCGCGGTCGACCCCGACGACCTGCTCGCCGCGGGGACGCGGATCCGCATCGGGCATCCCGAGGGGCTCCCGGGGGTGCCCCTGTGATCTCCACGCTGCGCCTGAGCCTCCTGATCGGCCCGGTGGTCGCCACGCCGGCGCCCGCATCGGTCGTGGACGCGTTCACCGGCGCGCAGGTCACCGTCACGGCGGGGCAGCGCAGCGGGTTCCAACTGACGTTCGCGCTCAGCCGCCGCTCGCCGCTGTCGACGTCGATGATCCCGGGGGGCTACTTCGACCCGGGGATCCGCGTGATCCTCGTCGTCACCGTCAACGGCGTCCCCACCCCCGTGATCGACGGGTTGATCACGCGCCAGGAGGTGGGGGTCAGCGACGGGATCGGGCAGTCGGTGCTGACGGTCACCGGCGAGGACGTCAGCGTCGCGATGGACCTGGTCAAGTGGAAGAACATCTGGATGCCACCGGTGCCGGCGTTCGCGCGGGTCGCGACGATCATCGGCTTCTACGGGGTGCTGGGCATGGTGCCGTTCCCGGTACCGGAGCTGTTCCCGTCGCTCCCGGCGGTGGCGAGCCCGGGCGAGCCGGTGCAGGGCACGCACCTCGAGTACGTGAACAAGCTGGCCAAGGACAACGGCTACGTGTTCTACGTCGAGCCCGGCCCGAAGCCCGGCATGAACATCGCCTACTGGGGACCGGAGGTCCGCATCGGCATGCCGCAACCCGCGCTGCAGGTCGGGGCGGACGCCCGGTCCAACGTCAGCTCGCTCAACTTCAGCTTCGACGGGCTGCAGCGCACCAACTGGTTCGCGTTCGTCCAGGAGCCGATCACGAAGATCCCGATCCCGATCCCGGTGCCGGGGATCGACCCGCTGCGCCCCCCGCTGGCGGCGCGGCCTGCCACGGCACTGCGGTTCGCCGCGCTGGACGACTCCGCCAAGGACGGCGTGCCTGCGGCGATCGCGAAGGCGCTGGCCAGGGCGTCGGAGTCGTCGGACGCCGTGACGGGGCAGGGGCAGCTCGACGTCGCCCGCTACGGCCGCGTGCTCAAGGCCAGGGCGCTGGTCGGTGTCCGCGGCGCCGGGACGGCCTACGACGGCCTGTACTACGTCAAGAGCGTCACCCATTCGATCAAGCGTGGCGAGTACACGCAGTCGTTCACGCTCGCCCGCAACGGCCTGATCCCGATCACTCCCACGGTGGTGCCATGAGCCCGACGTCCGCGCCCGCCAACCGCTACTACGGCAAGTACCGAGGGGTGGTCGTCAATGCCGAGGATCCCGAACGCCGCGGCCGGCTGATGGCGACCGTCCCCGATGTGCTCGGGCTGGTGCCCTCGACGTGGGCGATGCCGTGCCTGCCGTTCGCGGGCATCCAGAGCGGAACCTTCATGGTCCCACCGATGGGGGCCGGGATCTGGATGGAGTTCGAGCAGGGCGAGATCGCCTACCCGATCTGGACGGGTTGCTGGTGGGGCTCGGGCGCGGAGGTGCCCGCGCTCGCGCAGGCGGCCCCGGCGAGCGTGTCGAAGGTGGTGGTGCAGACGACCGGGCAGAACACGCTGATGCTCTCCGACGTGCCCGGCCCGACAGGCGGGATCCTGCTCAAGACCACCACGGGCGCGCTGATCTCGGTGAACGACACCGGCATCACGATCTCCAACGGCAAGGGCGCCACGATCGTCATGTCCGGCCCGACGGTCACCGTCAACGCGGGAGCTCTGACGATCACATGACGACTGGGCCCGTCGTCCACGTGGGTGCCGGGGTGAGCTGCTCGCACGGCGGGCCGGCCACCGTCCTCCCTGGCAACCCGCGCGTGCTGGTCGGCGGCCAGCCCGTCGCCACGCTGTCGGACACGTTCATGATCGCCGGCTGCGCGTTCTCGACGCCGGCCACCGGACCGCACCCCTGCGTCAAGATCCAGTGGCTCACGCCGGCGGCCCGGGTGCTGGCGGGGGGCCAGCCGCTGATCACCCAGGGAAGCAGCGGGCTCGGCCTCGCCGCCGACCAGCTGCCGCAGGGCCCGCCGATCGCCTCCGCGGTCCAGCCGAGGGTGGTGGCCCAGTGACGGTCGACCCGGCAGCTTACGTCGATGATCCGCTGCACCTCGACGCGAGCGGTGCGACCGCCGCGACTGACCGTGCGGGCTGGCTTCGCGACCTCGTCGCGCAGGTGCTGTTCACCGCACCCGGCGAGCGGGTGCACCGGCCGGAACTGGGCAGCGGGCTGCTGCAGCTGACGTTCGCGGGTGCCTCTCCCGAGCTGGCATCGACCGTGCAGTTCCTCGTGCAGGGGTCGTTGCAGCAGTGGCTGTCGCACCTGATCGACATCGAATCGGTGCAGGTCGACGTCGAGGACGCTCAGGTCACCGTGCAGGTCGTCTACGCGGAGCGGCGCACCGGGCAGCGTTTCGCTGAGGCGTTCCAGACATCGACGTTCGGGGCGGGACCGTGATCGGGGGCGATCAGCGGCGCAGGCAGGCGCGCGCGCGGGCTGGGGAGATCAACGGGCTCGATCACCTCGACGTCGCCACCGGGACGGGCGTGCCCACCCATCGGGTGCTCCTGGTCCAGCTGGTGAACCCGCTGTTCGGGGTCCTGCCCGGACCCGGGCTGTGGCGGGTCGACGGTGGCGAACGCATCCGCGGACTGCAGGTCCTCGCCGTCGAGACCACCCTCGAACCGGACGTGCTGCGACTGCGGATCGACCGGGCGGGCGACCTCTCGCTCTACACGTTGCGGCTGCTCGCCGGCCCGGCTGAGGGGTACGACCCGGCACTCGCGACGCTCACGTTCACCTTCCGGCCCGGTTGCGACGCGGGCCAGGACTGCCGGCCGCCCGAACCGGGTGTGCCGGGGCCACCGCCGTCACCACCGGTCGACTACACGGCGCGGGACTACGCCGCGTTCCGCCGCGTGCTGCTCGACCGGTTGGCCTCGACCCAGCCGCGGTGGACCGGCCGCGAGCCCACCGACGTCCGGATGGCGCTCGTCGAGATGTCGGCCTACGCCGCCGACCGGCTCTCCTACATGCTCGACGCCGGCTTCACCGAGGCGTTCCTCGGTCTGGCCAGGCAGCGGATCTCGGTGCGCCGTCACGCCCGGCTCGTCGACTACGCAATGCACGACGGCTGCACCGCCCGCGCCTGGATCCGGTTCGCCGTCACCGCCGACGTGGACGGCCCGCTGCCCGGTACCCGGTTGCTGACCGGCCCGCCCGCGTCACCACCCACGATCGTCGCAGGCAGCGAGCAGGACCGGGCGCTGCGCGGCGCGGGGGCGCAGGTGTTCGAGATCGTGGACGCCCCCACCCGGTTGGTCGCCGCACACAGCGCGCTGCGCCTGCACGCCTGGGGCGCGAGCGGGGCGGTGCTGGCGGTCGGCGCACGACAGGCCACCGTGCACGGCGCCCATCCCGACCTGGCCGGCCGGGTCGTGGTGCTGGCCGACGTCCACCCGGGCGGGGCGCTGGAACCGCGGCCCGGCTCGTCGCTGCGCCACCCGGTCCGGGTGACCACCGCGGTCGCCGTCCGCGATCCGGTCGCCGGAATCGACGTCACCGACATCGCGTGGGCCGCCGCCGATGCGCTCCCGTTCGACCTGCCGATCGGCGAGGACCCTGGCGGCACGGGGGAGCGGGCGGCCGTGTTCGGCAACCTCGCGCTGGCCGACCACGGCGAGCGGATGCGCGACATCGCCGGACGCATCAGCTCCGAGACGCTGCCGCCGGTGCCGGACGAGGGGGAGCGCGGTGGACGGCCGTCGAGCTACCGGCCCCGGCTGCGGCACGGACCGGTCAGCCGGCGTCCGCCCGTCGTCACGACCGGGGCGGCCGCCGCCGCGACCCGGTGGGAGGTCGGCGACACCCGCCCGGCCGTGTTGCTGCGCCGCGACGGGCTGGACTGGCAGGTGCGGGCCGACCTTCTCGGCGCGGGGCCCCTGACGCGCGCGGTGGTCGTCGAGACCGACGATCTGGACCGCTCCCACTTGCGATTCGGCGACGGCGTCAACGGTCGCCGGCCCGACCCGGCACCGGGCGGAGCGGGCCCGGCCGAGCATTTCACCGCCGAGTACGCCGTCGGCAACGGCCGGGCCGGGAACGTCGGACCCGAGACGATCACCCGGCTGGTGCTCGACGGCGACGGCCGGGTCGCCGCGTTGGGAGCGGTCCTCGCCGCAGTCGGCAACCCCGTGCCTGCCCGTGGCGGGCTCGATCCCGAGCCCGTCGAGCGGGTCCGGCTGCGTGCCCCCGCTACGAGCCACACGCAGCTGCGGTGCGTCACCGAGGCCGACTACGCCCGCCGCGCCGCCGAGCACCCGGAGGTGCAGCGGGCCGCGGCCCGGCTGCGCTGGACCGGCAGCTGGTACACGGTGGTGCTCTCGGTCGACCGCCTCGGTGGCGGTACCGTCGCCGAGCCCGCGGGGTCGGGCCGTCCGCTGCGCGACGAGCTGCGCGCCTTCCTCGCCGACCGGCGCATGACGGGCCACGACATCGCCGTGGTCGATCCCGTGTTCGTGCCGCTGGAGCTGACGCTGACGGTGTGCCCGGACCGCGGCACGGACTGGCCGACGCTGCGCGCGCGGCTCGCCGGGCTGTTCAGCTCACGCGTGCTCGCGGACGGCTCCCACGGGCTGTTCCACCCCGACGTCCTCACGTTCGGCGAGCCCGTCCTCACCGGCCCGTTGATCGCCGCCGCCCAGCGGGTCCCCGGGGTGGTGTGGGTGGAGATCGCGATCGCCCGGCTCGGGACGGGAGAGCCGGTCGCCGTCGAGAACGGTCGGATCCTGCTGGAGCCACCCCGGATCGCGCGCCTGGACAACGACCCGAACTTCCCCGACCGCGGGTCGGTGCGCATCGTAGTTCCCTCGGAGGTGGCGACATGACCGCCCGCCAGAACGTCGGCTTCCACTCGATGCGGGCAGCGCTGCACGCCCGGCTCGCCAGGTCCCACCCGCAACTCGCGGCTGCGGACGCGACCGGCGATTTCGCCGTCGCCCTGCTCGACGGCTGGGCGGTCGTTGCCGAGATCCTCGGTTTCCACGCCGCGCGGACGCACGAGGAGACCAGCCTCGACCTCGCCGTGGAGCTGCGCTCGGTCGCGGAGCTGGCGCGCCTGGTCGGCTACCGGCCCGACCCGGGAGTGGCGGCTGCAGTCGCGCTCGCGTTCGCAGCCGACCCGGCCCTCGGTCCGGGTGCCTCGGTCACCGTCCCGCTCGGCACCGCCGTGTCGAGCACCCCGGTTCCCGGGGCTGAACCGGTCACGTTCGAGACGGTCGAGGAGATCGAGGCCCGCCCGGCGTGGAACGCGCTGAGGCCGCGCCTGGACCACCGCCAGGAACCCGATCCCGACCGACTGCCGACCGAGCTGCTGCTGGCCGGCACCTCCACCAACGTGCTGCCCGGCGACGGGATACTGGTGCCCGGCCCCGGTGGGAACAGCTCGCGGTTCGGCGTGGTCGCGTCGGTGACGGTGCAACCCGACGAGCTGCCCACCGCGTTCACGCCCGGTAGGCCCGGCTGGACGGAGGTGCGGCTCGTCGCCGTCGGAGCCGGCGTCTCCACCTCGGGGCGGCTGCCGCAGCCGGAACCGGACCCCGCCCCCGGACCGCTCGTCGGCTCGGTGCTCGTCGCCGATCCCAGCGCGCCCGGCGTACCGTTCGCGGAGCTGCAGGAACGGGCGCGGGCCGAGGGGTTCGCCGAGGCCCAGCTCTTCGACGCGCTGCGCGCCGCGCGGCCCCGCCCCCGCCAGGTCGCGGTGTTCCGTGCCCAGACCGGCATCTTCGCCAGCACCGCGCCGGAGTGGCGCGCCCTGCCCAGGTCACTGCGCGTCGACCTCATCGAGGCCGTCGGCGACCTCAAGCCCCCGGCCACGTTCGGCGACAAGAAGCTGCAGGAACTCTTCTACGACGTCTCCTACGGCTCCCAGTACTTCTCCACCCGGCCCGACAGCTCGATCCAGCTCGCTTGGGTGGGCGACACGCTGGAGCGCTACCCCGGCGCGGCCGCGGGGCCGGACGCGCGCAACGTCTTCTGCGACGTCGTGGTCCGCGGCCTGGGCCCCGGCCCGGTGGTGCTGCGCGACGGCAGCACGTGGGCGGTTTTCTTCGCCAGGGAGGTCGCTGCGGTGAGCAAGTCGGTGTTCACCGTGTCGGGCCGCACTACGCGGCTGACGCTGACCACATCCGACCTCGCGAGCTACGGGATCCGGGGCACCACCGTGTACGTCTCGCCCGAGTGGCTGCCGCTCGCACCGGAGTCCGAGCCTCCCGTCGTGCCGGCGACCGGCGAGGAACCGGGCGACCCGATCCTGCTCGACGACTGGGTCGAGGGCCTGCACGACGGCCAGCAGGTCGCCGTCACCGGCATGTCGGCCACCGAACCCGGCACGGCGGTCGCCCATGTCGCCCGGCTCGCCGATGTCCGGCACCGGCTCGCGCGGGCGGGCGCGACGGCCGTCCGGCTCACCCCGCCGCTGCCGGTCGCGCTCGTCCGCGACACCGTGCGCATCAGTGCGAACGTGGCCGCCGCCACGCACGGCCAGACCCGCAGCGAGGTCCTGGGCAGCGGCGACGCCCGCGACCCGCTGCCCCGGTTCCCGCTCTCCGCGGGCCCCCTCACCCACCTCAGCAGCAGCGCGGGCTCGACGAGCAGCCTGGAGGTGTTCGTCGACGGGGTGCGCCGACCCGAGGTGCCCGCGCTGCTCGCCGACGACGAGCCCGGCTACGTCGTCCACCATGACGAGAACGGGCGGGCCACCGTCCAATTCGGATCGCCGTTGCCGACGGGCCAGGTCAACGTCCGCGCGGTGTACCGGGTGGGGGTCGGCACTGGCGCGGCCGTCTCCGCGGGAGCGCTCGGCCTGCTCGCGCAACGCCCCGCAGGGGTGTCGGGCGTGACCAACCCTCTGCCGGCCACCGGGGGTGCCGACCCCGAGACCGTCCCGTCCGCCCGGCGCAACGCGCCTGCCCGGATCCGGGCGCTCGGCCGGGTCGTCTCGCTGGCCGACTACGCCGACTTCTCTGCGGCGTTCCCCGGCATCGCCAAGGCCAGGGCCGTGTTCACGCGGGGCAAACGCCGCCGAGGCGTGCTGGTGACGGTCGCCGGCGCGGGTGGCGGGGACGTCCCGGCAGGCTCGGCGCTACACACCGCGCTCCTCACCGCGCTGCGGGAGCAGGGCGACCCGCAGGTGCCCGTCGTGCTCGTCGCCTACCAGCCGACGTCGTTCCGCGTGGTGGGGGTGCTGCACCTGGACGCGGGACGCGTGGCGGCGACGGTGCTGGCGGCGGCGGCCGCGGCGCTGACGACGGCGTTCGCGTTCGACACCCGCGACCTGGGGCAGCCGGTCAGCGCTGCCGAGATCGTCGCGGCGCTGCAGGGCGTGCCGGGGGTACGCGGCGCGCACGTCTCCCAGCTGCACCGGCTGCACGACGGGACCGCCGCCGACCCCGCGACGCTCTACAGCCCGCTGCTGCCCGCCGCCCTGCCGGTGGGCGGTGTCGCCCGGCACGCCGGACCGCCCACCGAACTCCTGACACTGGAACCCGCAGGCCCGATCCTGACGGTGACTTCGTGAGACGGCCGCTGCGCGAGTTGCTGCCCGCGTTCTACCTGGTGCGCGACGCGGATCCGCTCGGCGGCGACGGGATGCTCGCGGCCCTGCTGGACGCCCTGGAAGGCGGTATCGACGAGCTGGAGGCCGAGCTCGCGGACCGGCTCGACGACGTGTTCGTCGAGACTGCGCACCCGGACGAGCTCGTCCACTTCGCCGCGCTCGTCGGGCTGCGCGAGACCCGCCGCAGCGGCGTCCCGCGGGCGCTCGTCGCCGACGTCATCCGGCTGCGGCGGCGCAAGGGCACGCTGTCGGTGCTCGAACAGCTCGCCGCCGACGCCACCGGCTGGCCTGCGCGGGCCGTCGAGTTCTGGGGGCTGCTCGCGAGCACCCAGCACGTGGCCCACCCCCGTCCGCATGCTGCCGCGACGGCGTCGGTGCGCGACCCGCTCCCGATGCGGTATGTCGGGACCCCGTTCGAGATGGTCGCCCGCACGGCCGAGATCGGACTGGTCGGCACCGGGCGCGGCCGGCACAACCTGCCCAACATCGGGCTGTTCCTCTGGCGGCTCGCGCCCGTCGAGGAGGCCGAGCGGGTCCCCGTCGCGCTCGACGCGCTGCGCTATCGCGTCCATCCTCTGGGCATCGACGCACCGGTGTGGTCCGCCGGCCTGCCCGAGGAGTCGGTGGAGCGGATCGCCGGGCCCGAGAACGTCGTGATGCCGCTGCGACGCATCGAGGCCCGCACTCATTGGGGGCGCTACTACGGCTCGTCGCTGCGTGTCGACGACGGCACCGGGCCGCTGGCCGCGGACGAGGTGGCGGTGTGCGACCTCGGCGACGACGCGGGCGGAGGCTGGTGGCACGTCCCGCCGGGGACGCGCGCTGCGGTGGACCCGGAACGCGGGCGGCTCGCCTTCGCCACCCCGCCGCCGGGCCCGGTGCGCGTGACCTACCACCGCGCGCTGCCCATGCCGATCGGCGGCGGGGGCTACGCCCGGACAGTGCCCGACTCGCCCGACTCGCCCGAGGTGACCGGCGGACCCGTCAGCGCGCCGTTCGAGGTCCCCGCGGGCGGAACCTTCGCGCTGCGGGCCCGCTCGGGCACCTGGCCGGTGCTGCACGCGCCGCCCGGCGGCGAGATCGTGATCCGCGCGGGCGCCGGCGCCGAGATCGTCCTCGACGGTCTGCTCCTCGCCGGCGGGCCGCTGCGGATCACCGGCGCGCCCGATCGCGTCACCCTGCGGCACTGCACCCTCGTGCCCGGCCACCGCCTCGCCCCGGACGCGGCCCCGGCCGTCCCCGACGGGCTGTCGCTGATCCTCGACCTGGACCTCGCCGCGAGCACCACCGTCGAGGTCGACCACAGCATCAGCGGGCCGATCGTCGGCGACGCCCGCAGCTGCGCGCTGGTCGTCCGCGACAGCATCCTCGCCTGCGCGGGCGGCGGCGGCCGGGCCCGGCACGTCGCGGTTTGGACGGGTGCCGTGCCCGATGTCGTGCCGGCGCTGCCCGCGGGATCCCATCCGGTGCTGTTCGGGGTCGGGCTGTCCGCGGAGCACCTGCTGACCCTGACCGGGCCCGTGGCCGGGCCGACGGAAGCGGCGGCGGCGCTGCGGGCCGCGATCGGCGATCACCAACCCGACCTCGGGCCGGTCGAGATCGCCGAGCACGAGGGCAGGCTCGTGGTCGTCGGCACCGGCACCGAATCGATCCGGTTCGTCGACACCGACGGCCCGGGTGCGGCCGCGAAGCTCGGCCTCGCCGCCGGTGTGCCGTCGTGGGGACTGCTCGGTGCGGCGGTTCCCGACCCGCCGCTCACGGCATCGGCCACCTTCGACGTCACGGTCGGTCCGCCCGGGCGGATCGGCGAGGCCACGCCGGTCGTGCTGGGTGCCGCCCCGGTCAGCACCGCCGCCACCGCCGCCGCGCTGCAGGACGCGATCCGGGCCGCGGCCGATCCGGACGCGTCGGTGCTGGTGCTGGGTGCGAGCCTGCTCGCGGTCCCGGGCACCGCGGGGCACGTGCTGCGGGTGCCCGACTCGGCGGCCGCCCGCGCGCTGAGCTGGGAGACCGACCCCCCCGCGGTCGCCGCCTCGGCCGACGGGATCCGGCCCGGACCGGCCCTCGACCTGGAGCGCGTGACCGTCCTCGGCGCGGTGCACGCCCGCAGCGTCGAGATCTCCGACAGCATCGTCACCGGCCCCGCCACCGCGGCCCGCCGCCAGGTCGGCTGCGTCCGGTACTCGTTCGTCGGGGCGGGGGCCCGGACGCCGCGTCGGTTCCGTAGCACCACCCCCGACTCCGGCGACCCACCGCCCGAGTTCGTCACCGTCCGTTATGGCCATGCGGCGTTCGGCCAGCTCGCTGCCGGCTGTCCGGCGTCCGTCACGGCCGGCGCCTCCGACGGCGCGGAGCTGGGGGCGTTCCATGACGTCGAGCAGCCGCAGCGGCTCGCGGCGCTGCGGTCGCTGCTGGCCGAGTACCTGAGGTTCACGTCCGAGGCCGGGATCTTCCTGGTCGACTAACAAGCTGGAGGCACGGTGCGGGCGGATCTGAGCAGGGTCTCCTTCGATGCGCGCAAGCGCTTCGACGGCGTGGTCGTGGAGCAGGGGCGGGTGCTGCTCGACGCCGATCTCAACGAGGAGTCCGCCATCGTGCGGGACCGCGCGCAGACGACGGCCACGGACGTCATCGGGCCCGCCGGCGTGCCGCGCGACGGCGGTGGCTTCGCGATCAGCGCGACGGCCGCGGGCGACGACCTCGTCGTCTCGGCGGGCCGCATCCACGTGGGCGGACTCACGCTGCACCACCAGCCCCCGGCCGGCACCGAGGTGACGGTCGGCAACCGGACCGTCGACGGGCGCCAGCTCGGGGGTCCTACCGACGACGGCCGGTACCTCGCCGTGCTGCACGCGGTGCAGCGCGAGGTCTCGGTGCTCGACGACCCCTCGATCGCCGAGAGCGCCCTCGGCGGGCCGTCCACCAGCGTCCGGATCCGGACGTTCTGGCGGGTGCTGCTGGCCCGGATCGGCCCGGTCGGCACGGGCACCTGCACCGACTGGGCACCCCCGCCGCGCTCCGGGGACCTGCGGCCCGTGCTCCCCCCGTCGGCCGTGCCGACGGGCGACTGCGCGCTGCCCGGCGATGCTGGCTTCACCGGGCTGGAGAACAGCCTCTACCGCGTCGAGATCGACAGCGTCGACACCGTCACCGGAGCCGTCACGTCGCTGCTGTGGGACCGGGACAACGCGAGCGTCGCGAGCCTCGTCGAGAAGGTCGGCCGCACCGTCACCCTCGACGACTTCGGTCCCGACACCGTGCGCGGGTTCGGCGCCGGGCAGACCGTCACCCTCACCGACCGGCGCAGCGAGGAGGCCGGCACGCGCGCCGCGGTGTTCACGACCTCCAACCCGGACCGTGCGGCGTCCACGCTGGAGCTCGACGCCACCCCGACCGGCATCGACGAGAACGACCGGCCCCGGCTGCGCCGCTGGTCGGGGCGGATCACCAACCCCCCGTCGGGGCCGTTCGAGCTGGAGCTGGGACTGTGGATCGAGCTCAGCGGCTCGTTCCGCCCGGGTGACTACTGGCTGATCCCGGCCCGCAGCTCACTCGGTGCACCCGGCGGGATCACCTGGCCGATCGCGTCCTCGGGCCTCTTCGACGCGCTCCCGCCGCACGGCCCCGACGAGCGCTGGGCTCCGCTCGCCGTGGCCGACCGCCAGAACGGGGCCTGGACCGTGCCGTCCGACGGCGACTGCCGCCGCGTCTTCCCGGCGCTGACCGCCCTCACCGCCGCCGACGTCTCCTACGACAACACCGTCACCGACCTCGACGCCGACACCGTCCAGGAGGCCATCGAGCGGCTCGCCGTCCAGCGGGGCGGCGGGGCGTGCACGGTCGCGGTGCAGCCCGGCGTCGGCTGGGAGGCGCCGCTGCAGGCGCTCGCGGCGGGCACCGACGCGCGGATCTGCTTCCTGCCGGGCGACTTCCCGACTGCGGGGCGAGTGGTGCTGACCGGGCTGGGCGACGTCGTGATCCAGGGCACGGGTCCGGGCAGCGTCGTCCACTCGACCGGCGACGAGGCCGTCCTCGTGCTGGAGGGCTGCAGGAGCGTCACCGTGCGCGACATCGAGTTCGCCGCCGCAGGCCGGGCGACGACCGCCGCTCACGACGGCCTCAGCGGGGCGCTCACGGTCCGGGACTGCCCGCAGGTGCGGATCAGCGACGTCACCGCCCGCATAAAGCCGGGCCGATTCCCGCGCGGCACCTGCATCACCGTCGCCGGACCCGCCGCGAGTCCGCAGGGGCAGGCTCGCACCTTGGCCCGCTGCATCGTGCGCGACTGCACCTTGGACGTCGGCGACCGCCAGACTGGACTGCTCATCCGCGGTTTTCCCCAGGTCGATGTGTCCGGGGTCGTCGCGGCGGTGAACGGGCCCACCGGGATCCGGTTCCCCGACTTCCCGCGGAAGCTGCGGCCGCAGATCCGTCGGATGCTCGTCGAGCGACTGCTCGTCGAGGCGCCCGCTCCCGCGCCGCCCGGACCGGTGGTCGATCCGTTCGCGGGTCCGCTCGCCCCGAACGTCGTGATCCCCGGCCTCGGCCCGGGGCAGCTGTCGTTCCGCACGCCGGGGTTCCTGGCCCAGCCATGGCGCAACCTGCTGGCGATGCGGCCCCCGCCCCCAGGCGGGACCGGACGCGAGCTGCGCACGCACGTCCAGCGCTTGGCCGACCAGATCCTGCGCTCCGGCGACCATCCCGAACTCGACGGGATCCGAGAACTCCTCGCCCGCCGGGGCGAGACCCGCCTGCCGTCGATGGCCAAAGGGATCGTCGTCGTGTCCACGGCACTGGACGAGGTGCGGGTCACCCGCTGCCGGGTGGTCGATGCGACGATCGGGATCACCGTCGCCGCCGACAACGCTGCCGACGGGCCGTCGACCGGCGCGGCCCGCCGGATCTCTGTCGTCGACAACGACGTCGCGGTACGGATCCCGCTCGAGGGGGCGCGGACACGGCACGGCATCTTCCTCGGGAACGGCCTGTCCGTGCTCGTCGCCGACAACCGCGTCTCGGTCACCGACGACAGCCTCCGCCCGACCGAACAGAAGGACGCGATCAAGGTGTGGGGGGTCCTCGGTCGATACCTCCTCGTCCGCGACAACCACCTCTCCGGCGCCGCACCCGGGGTCCGGATCGCGCCCGTCGACCGGCCGCCCACGCCGGCGGAGGAGGGGACGAGCAGCCGCTGGGTCGTGCGCGACAACTACCTGGAGGGCAACCCCAGGAACGTCGTCGCCGTGTACCCGGCGAGCCCGGCCACCCATGGTCGGGTCCAGCTGATCGGCAACAGTGGTTGAGCCTGGACCACCCGTGCACGACGCGCGTATCGTCGACACCGGCGCACAGACCAGCGGTAGGTGCAGTCCGTCGGCGTCTCGAGTCTCCGGCTCACGGGTCGTTGTTCTCGGTTCTTTCCGGCGTTCTGTAGGGTTCGATCCCCGCGTCACCTTCGTGAGGAGGGCCGCCAACGGCCCTCCTCACGAGACCCGAGCGACCTCGACGAACAGCATCATGTTGTCGCGGTACCAGAAGGCAATGTCGGAGTCGTCGGCGAACGTGCGCTGCAGGACCGTTGTCGTCGCGTAGCCGCGTTCCTCGAACAGGCGCACCCAGTACGTGTGGGGTTGTTCGTTCACGTGGCCGTAGCCGCCCTGCCCAGGTGTCGCAGCGGAGAAGAGCACGCGGCTTGACAGCCCCACGAGGTCGTCGACGAAGCCCTCGGCGCGGGCGGGAGTCAGGTGCTCGGCGACTTCCAGACTCACGGCGAGGTCGAACCGCTCCGCCAGGCGAATCGGCTGTTCCAAGTCGTGCACCACGAATGCCTCCGGCGGTACGAGCAGCCGCTCCTTGTCGACGTACTCGCCGTCCACCCCGATCACACTGCAGCCCGCAGCCGCGAACGCAGCGAGCCACGCCCCCTCGCCGCACCCGACGTCGACCACGCTGGACGGGACCAGCCACTTCAGGAGATGGGGGACGACCCGCCGCGCTGCCGCCGACGCCGTGCTCGTGACGATCTCGAAGAACTCGCCGTCGTAGAGTTGGCCCGCCATCAATCTACGGTCGCATCCGGCGGGCTGTGGCACCAGCGGCGTCCATCGGATCGTGCCAGGGGTTCAAGGTTCGGATTCGCGCACCTCCACCCCGGTATTACGACGGGCGCTGTTGCGTGGTCGTCTCGTGGTCGAGCGCGTGATGACACAGTTCTGACAACAACGTGGGCTGATCAGGACGTTCTCGGATGACGTCCACGGTCGACTACGACGAGGTCAGCGGCCGGTAGCTGGATGGTCTCAGGAGTTCACACCGAAGAGGTCACTGGTTCGATCCCAGTATCGCCCACAGCCGAACGGCCTGGTCAGGAGCTTCTAGCGGAGCTCAGGACCGGGCCGTTCGCTCGTTGTGGGACGGCCTGAGCAACTGGGTGAGTAACTCCCGCCACGCACGGGGAAGACGGACGCGGTCCTCGGCCATCGGGTTCGTCATCGGTGTCACCGTCGGCGCCTACGGCTGCTCCTACTTCGGCATGACCCAGCGGTAGGTACCCCGACCAGGCGCCCCGATCCCCGTGGGGAGCGCCGCGGCTCTCGACGGCTCCTCGCTGTCACCACCTCCGGGCCCGCGTGCGCGCGAACCACCACACGGCCGGTGGGACGGCGAGCAGCAGCATGGCCCCGCCCGTCTTCAGGACGATCTCGGCGAGGACGAGCCCGATCCCCCCGATCGTCGACATGACGATGAGGGCGGTCCTCGTCACGCTCCGCCGTGCGCGCGGTCCGCCGGCGCCCAGCAGTCCCGCCAGCGCCGGGTCGTCCTCGCTCAGCGCCTCCTCGATGACGAGCAGGCGGCGCCGCTCCTGCTCGGTGAGCCACACCCGCCGCCGCTCGTACCTGCTCGGGTCCACCTCTCACCTCCACCGCGTCGGCTCGTCACCGGGGGTGCGCCGGCTGGGGTCGGACGACGCGGCCCCGCGAGCAGCAGCAGCACTCATCCCAGGCTCCCGCCGTCCCGGGCGCGTCCTCCGCACCCACCCGGTGATCGTCTGGCGTCGGACGGCGCCGGACATCACCCGGCGCGGATGACGCGACCGCGTGGCCGCGACCGGGCCGGTTCACCCGTCGGGGATGAGGGGCTGCCTCTCGGCACGCACCACGATCGCCGGGAGCCCCACCAGCACAGCAGGAGGTTCCCGATGTCCGTCCCCCGGCAGGCAGCGCGCCCGGCGTCCACCACCGCGGCGACCCAGCCCCCACGACCAGGAGGGGCGGCGGTCTGGGTCGTGAGCATGAGCCTCTTCGCCGGTGTCCTCATGATCCTGGCCGGGATCCTGAACGCCGTGCAGGGGGTCGTCGCGCTGTTCGGCAACGAGATCTACCTGAGCACGCCCCGGTACGCCGTCGCCGTCGACCTCACGGCCTGGGGGTGGACGCACCTCGCCCTCGGTGTCCTCGTCGCCGCAGCCGGTGTCGCCGTGCTCTCCGGACGGGCCTGGGGCCGGGTGGTCGGGATCGTCGTCGCGGCGCTGACGATGGTCTCGAACTTCCTGTGGATCCCGTACTACCCGGTGTGGGGCGTCGTCGTCATCGTCCTGGACGTCATCGTGATCGCCGCCCTGTGCTCCTGGAGCAGGGCCGCGGCGCAGGCCGTCTGAGGCCCGGTCACGCAGTCCGGCCCGACCACGGAGAGACGCGCCGACCTGCTCCGAGCAGTTCGCCCGCATCGGGTCGAGCATCGGCCGCCGGCTGCAGGGGCCGGGGATCGGCGAGGCGCAGATGCAGGCGGCGGTGGCCGGGACGGACCCGTGGAACGTCGTGGCGTCGCCTCGTGGGTGGCCGGCCGACGGCGATCGCGGTGCTCGTCGACGCCGATCCGCGGACCCGCCCCTGGCAGCCCGCAGTTGGGGCCGACGGCCGAGACCCGTGCCCTGTTCGAGGCCGAGATCGCGCGGGAACGGGCCGAGCGCAGGGCGCGGCCCGCAGCGACCGGGTCGCCCGCCGTGAACGGCGACGGCCCGGGTCCGGCCCACACCTTGACCCTGCCCGGTCAGCTCCGAGGGTGCTCCTCGTCGGCCGCGCGCCGCCGGACCGCGACCTCCACGGCGCCGAGCAGGAGCTTCGCGATCACGCCGAGGGCGGTGAGCCCGACCAGCATCTGGCTCGTCGTGACGACCCGGGCCAGGTCGGTGCGCGGGACGATGTCGCCGAACCCGACCGTCGCGAAGACGGTCACGGTGAAGTACAGCGCATCGGTCCGGCTGAGCTCCTCGGAGAAGCTCTCGGGCTGGTCGGCGGCGATGACGGCGTAGGTCCCGGCGTAGAGCACGATCAGCAGCGTCAGCCCGGTCGCGACCGCCTGGGCGGCGCGCAACCGCGGCAGGTGCGAGCGCGCGATCGCCCGCACGTCCCACGCGATGAGCAGGGCGACGACGAGCAGGCCGGCCCCGAACACGAGCCAGTCGACCGGTGCGAGGGGCCGGTCGAGCGGGAGCGCGTAGTACAGGGCGAGCAGGAGGACGACCGAGATCGTGGACCCCAGCACGGCGGACGCCGCCCTCCGCCGGTGATCGGCGCGGTGGAGCTCGGGGTACCGCTTCGCGGTCACCACCGGTGTGTCAGCGCTCCGCCGGCGGCACGGGGACGGCCGGGCCGTCGGCGGGACTGCGCCCGGCGAGCACCCGGACCAGCGCCGTGACCGCCGGCCCGATCCCGCGGGGAGCGGCCGCGGCGGGAGCGACGCCCGGCGCGTCGACGGGGGTGCGCACGCGGAGCGCACCGGGGAGCGAGCGGAAGTGCAGCGGTGGGGCGAGCTGCAGCGCCTCGCCGTCGACGCCGACGTCGACCAGCAGGTCGTCGGAGTCGATGACGAACTCCGGGGTGGTCCACGCGCGGTAGCCGCGGAAGCGCTCGATGTGCCCGCTGGTCTCGGCGGCGATGAGGGCAGGGAGGTCGCGGGCGCGGTCGACCGTCACCGTCACCACGCCCAGCACCCCGGCGTCGGTGCGCGCGCGGGTGCCGAAGCCGTTGAGCGAGTCGAGCCGGTAGACGTTGTTGGAGACCAGCACGACGTGCGCCGGGTGGGCGAGCTGCCCGTCCGGGCCCGCGTAGCGCAGGTCGAACCCGGCCGCGCCCGATCCGAGCAGG
This sequence comes from Pseudonocardia broussonetiae, assembly GCF_013155125.1. Lineage (NCBI taxonomy): Bacteria > Bacillati > Actinomycetota > Actinomycetes > Pseudonocardiales > Pseudonocardiaceae > Pseudonocardia > Pseudonocardia broussonetiae. Next base: position 4,274,691 of record NZ_CP053564.1, read on the forward strand.
TCGGGCAGGACCTGCGCGGTGGTGGCCATCTTCGCGTCGCGGTAGGCCGCGGACTGGACGACGGTGGCGTAGACGCCGAGGGAGGCGTTGTTGACGAACACCCGGTCGCCGATCAGGGCCAGGTCGACGCGCCGTTCGACCGCGTGGCCGTAGGCCGCGAGCGCGGCGGCGACGTCGGCGCGGTCCAGCCCGAGGTCGAGCGCGAAGTGGTTGCGGGTGCCGGCGGGGACGCAGACGAAGGGGATGCCACGGCGGTGCGCCACGTCGGCGACCAGCGCCTGGGATCCGTCGCCCCCGGCCATGCCGATGACGTCGGCGCCGTCGGCGATCGCGCGCTCGGCGAGCTCCCGCAGGTCGTCGCCGCGCTGCAGCACGATCGGCGTGACGCCCTGCGCACGGGCGGCCGCCTCGAGCCCGAACCGCTCGACCTTCCCCCCGCCCGACCACCGGTTCATGATCAGCACTCCGTGGGCCGCCGGCCCGACCTCGCGCATCCCGGCCGGTGCGGTGGCCATGTCGTGCCCGAGCGCCACGCGGGCGGCGGCGGTGGACACGAGCACGAGCCCGATGAGGCCCGCGGCGCGCAGCGGGGTGCCGGTGAGCAGCAGGACGACGAGCCCCAGCAGCGCCGCGCCGGCCGCAACCGCCGCGATCACCCGGGGGGTGCCGCGGTTCACCAGCGCGGTCCAGCCGGCCATGGCGACGACGGTGACGAGGACGACGGCCACCAGCAGTCGGACGGGGTCGTCGAGGAAACCGACGACGGCGAGGGTGATCGCGAGCAGGAGCGCGACCAGCGCGCCCGCGGCTGCGACCCGGCGCCCGGCCGTCGGTGCCGGGCGCACCGACGGGGTCGCGCGGCCGGCCGCGGCCGGTGTGCCCTCGGAACCATCCATGGCTGAGCGCCTTCCCTCGGTGCGGCGACGTGCGCCCACCGTGGGCGGGCCGCGCCGCCCTGTCCTCACCCGACCCGGATGACCCCGCCGCCGGGCCGTGGGGTTCCTCGTGTCGCCGCTGTCGTTCCGCCGGCCGGCACCGCCGCCGACGCTGTCCGTCCTGCTCGGGGCGCTGCTGGCCGTCGGCTACCTGACGGCCGGCTGGGCCTGCTGTGGTCGGCGCTGAGCCGGGAGCGCCGGTCCCCGCAGGACGCGCTGGTCCGCTCGCTCGTCGTCGACTGCTGGCGGCGGGCTCCCGGCTTACGGGCCGCGCTCATCCGGAGCAGGTGACGCGGCCGGCGGCGAGCGGCGGGAGTCTGCACGGCACCCACGAACCGGGAGACACCGATGGTCCAGACGCAGAGCGGAAGCGCGCCCCGCCCGATGGAGGACGCGCTGACGGTCGACGAGCGCGCCGAGCTGGAAGGGCTGCGGCGGGAGAACTCGACCCTGCGCGCAACCGGCGCGCGGCCACCGCGCCGGAGGATCCGCTGGCGGTCGGTCGTCGCCGTCGTGCTGATCGTCCTCGGCTGCCTGCTGGCGCCCCTGTCGCTGGTCGCCGTCTGGACGAACGGAGAGGTGTCGGACACCGAGCAGTTCGTCGAGACCGTGGGACCGCTGGTCGACGACCCCGCCGTGCAGGAGGCGCTCACGAACCGGGTGACCACCGAGGTGTTCCAGTACGTCGACGTCGAGGGGTTGGCCGGCCAGGCGCTCACGGCCCTGCAGGCCCAGGGACTGCCGCCGCAGCTCGTCGAGCGGGTCGGCGCGTTCACCCCGGCCCTTGCGACGGCGGTGACCGGCTTCGTCCGGGACAAGGTCGCCCAGCTGGTGGCGAGCCCGCAGTTCGCGGCGGCGTGGGAGCAGGCCCTGCAGGTCTCCCACCAGCAGCTGGTCACCGTGCTCTCGGGGGACAGCGAGGCGATCGTCGTCCAGGGCGGGACCGTGTACCTGGACCTCGCGCCCTTCATCCAGGCGGCGAAGGAACGGCTGAGCGCCGAGGGGTTGAAGGCCGCCGACCTGATCCCCGACGTCCACCCGACCATCGCGCTCGCCCCGGCCGACCAGCTGGTGCGCGCCCAGTTCGCCTACACCGCGCTCGACTCGGTCGCGACCGTGCTGCCGTGGATCACGGTGCTGCTGCTGGCCGTGGGCGTGTACTTGGCCCGGGTGCGGATGCGCGCCCTGGTCGCGGTCGGCCTCGGGGTGGCGCTGGCCCTGGTCGTGCTCTCTGCCGGCCTGCTCGTCGCGCGCGGTCTGCTGGTCGGCGCGGTGCCGGTGACCGGGGCGGCCGCCGCCGCGTCCGGCTTCGACATCCTCGTCGCCCCGCTGCGCACCTCCGGGCGGGTGCTGCTGGTCCTCGCGCTGGTCGTGGCCCTGGGCGCGTTCCTGGCGGGATCCTCGCCGACGGCGACGGCCCTGCGAGCGCGGGCGGGGCGCGCCCTCGGGAGCGTCCGCGGCGCGCGGACCGCCACCGGTCCGGTGGGGACCTGGGTCGGCGCCCACGTGCGGGGACTGCGGATCGGGGCGGTCGCGCTCGCCGCGCTGCTGTTCGTGTTCCTCCCGCAGCCGACCCCCGCTGCGATCCTGGTCATCGCGACCGTCCTGCTCGTCGTGCTCGCCGGGATCGAGTTCCTCGCCCGCCCGGGCCGCGCGCCCGAGGTGCCCGCCGCGCCGGCGACGACGGCCGTCTGACGCGGGAGCCCGTCACGCACCCGCACCGTGCGGCGGACGGAGCCACCGCGTCGCGGTCGCGGGGGTAGTGGCGGGAACCGACCCACAAGGCGAGGGCGGCGACCCCGCACGCGGCGGGGAGCACCGCCGTCGCGGTCAGGGCGCCGGCCAGGACGAGGGCGAACTGCCACGGCCGCGCCCGCGCGGGGCGCGGGCCGCCGCCCGGTCGGCCGCGTGGGCGAAGGCGATCATGCCGACCATCCCCGCGAGCACCACCGCGGCGGTCAGGGCGGACGCGGGGCCGGGGGACAGGCCGTAGGACCGGCCCAGGTGGCTGGGCAGCCAGGTCTAGAGCGTCGAGACGACCATCACGGCGGTGGGGAGCGCCCCGAGGGCGATCGTGAGCGAGACGACCGAGACGCCGTCTCCGCACGGTCGACCTCCGGGATCGCGGGATCAGCGCCGGGCTCCACTGCCGCCACCCCGGCGGAGGCGCCTCTCATCCGGCCCGGGCGGTGCCCCGCCCGGCCGACGCGCGCACTGTGGGGCGTGCGAGGTCCGGGGCAGGGGACCGGGGGCGGCGTCCACAGGAGATGAGGGCCGTATGGCGACCGGACGGTACGAGTTCCGGGTGGACGGCAGGCTGTCCGACGAGGCGCGGGCCGCGTTCCTCGACATGCAGATCACCGAGGCGCCACCGCAGACCGTGCTGGACGGTGACGTGCTCGACGAGTCGCACCTGCACGGGATCATCGCCCAGTTGCAGGCGCTGGGGATCACCGTCGTGTCGGTGCTCCCCGTGCCGTGAGGCGCGCGCCGCCCGGCGCCGCCCTGCGCACCGGTGGCCCGTCGCACACCGACCGGGGATCCCCGCGTCACCACCGACCGCGGTACCTGTCCCGCAGCCCTCGCCCGTCCGGGTCGTAGAGCAGCCGGTAGACCGGCTCCGCCCAGAGCCTCGTGCGCAGCGGCAGCGACTCGGGCTCGTGGTGGCGCAGCCGGCCCGGTGGCCGAGGGCCGCGCTGTCCGTCCCGGTGCCAGTCGCCGAGCGCATCGGCGGCCTCGGTCACCGCCCGCACCGCGTCGTCCGGGTCGACGAGGTCCGCGTCCTCGCCCGGCGCGCGGTCCAGGTGCTCGCGCATCAGCCCGAGCCGCAGGTCCCTCGCGAACACGCGGGCACCGTCGCCGTCGCCCGCAGGATCGACCGGCTCGCGGTCGTCGCTCCGGTCGTCCAGCACCGACACCGTCAGCTCGCTGTCGTGGCTCCAGGACCGGCGGTTCAGGTTGGCGCTTCCCACCGCCGCCCACACGTCGTCGATGACGGCCACCTTCGCGTGGACGTAGACGGCAGTGCCCGCCCGGTTCTCCAGGTCGAGGACGTGGACGCGGTCGGCCGCGGCCTTCCAGCACACCTCGAGGGCCGACAGGCGCCCCACCTGGTTGGGCGGCAGCGCGAACCGGCCGTCGACGTCGGGGTGCCTCGGCACGACGACCACGAGGTGCAGCCGGGGGTTCCGCTCCAGCGCGTCGGCGAGCAGCCGGGCGATGTGCGGCGACCACATGTACTGGTCCTGCAGGTACACCAGGCGCCGCGCCCGGCCGAGCGCCTTGGCGAAGCCCCGGGCGACCGAGCGCTCACCGTCGGGGGCGAAGGGGTAGCCGGGCCGGATCGAGGGGTAGGTGCGCAGCACCTGGACCGTCGCGGACCCGGCGGGCGCCGGGTCGCCGGGCCGGTCGGGGAGCGGGTCGGCGACGACGTCGGTGTGGGTGAGCAGGTCGTGGACGCGGGCGATCGGAGCGTGCCGGTCCAGCGCGTGGGGGTCGTCCCACCGCTCGCGGAACACCGCGTCGAGCATCCCGACGGCCGGTCCCCGCACCTCCAGCTGCACGTCGTGCCACGGGGGGCGGTCGCCGTACGCCGGGTGCAAGGGCAGGCTCTGGGGATCGCCGTGGTGTGCGGCGTCGTCGCGTCGGGAGTGGCACAGGTCGATGCCGCCGGCGAACGCGACGTCGCGGTCGGGGTCGTCGGGGTGGCGCAGCACCACCAGCTTCTGGTGGTGCGATCCGGCCCGGCGGACCCGCTGGTCGAGCAGCACCTCGCCGCCCGCGGCGTGGACCTCCTCCCCGAGCTGGCGGTTCTCCCGCCCGCTGTAGGACAGCGCGTCGGAGTGGGAGCGCCACATGAGGCCCTTCACCACGACCCCGCGCCGGGCGGCCGCGCCGAACAGGTCGCCGATCGTGGGACCGGTGGGGCCCATCCGCTGGTCGGCGTCACCCCGCCAGTCGGTGAAGAAGAGGTGATCGCCGGCCTGCAGCGCCTCCACCTCCTCGGCGAGCCGGGCGAAGTAGACCGCTCCGTTCACCAGGGCCCGCACCGCGTTGCCCGCGGACCAGGCCGGGAGCCGGCAGGCGGGGTTCCCGCGCTCGTGCGCGGTCAGGAACCACGTGCCGACCTCCATGGGCCTCCTCGCTCCGGCGTGCGAGGGTAGCCCAGCCGGGATGCCGTCGGCCGTCCGTGAGCTCCTCGACCGCTGTGCCGACGTCGTCGCCCCTCGCGACGACATCGGCACAGGCGGCCCCGCCGACGGCAGGGGCTGCCGTCGGCGGGGTCGTTCCGTCCCCACGGGCTCAGTCGCGACGGTCGCGCCTGCGGGCCGTCCGCCTCGCTGTGCGCCGCGCGACCCTACGTGATCCGAACATGGTCACCTCCTCTGCTCTCGGTAGCGCCCGTCCCCGCGTCACGTCGACACGGTGGCGGTCTCCAGGCCGTGCAGCTGCGCGGCCTCCTCGGCGGACAGCAGGCCGAGCCCGATCAGGTCCAGCGGGCTGATGAAGCCGTCGTTGATGCGGAAGCCGCCCGCCCGGAACACCGCGTCCCTGAGCGGGACCGCCCAGTGGTGCTCCAGCAGGACGAGTGCCGCCGCCGAGTCGTCCGGGATCTCGGCGAGCACGTCCCACGCGTCCTCGTCGGAGAAGACGGCGATGCCGTCCGCCGCGGCTGCGGCGCCGGCCTGCGCCCCCGCCTCCATCCCGGGCTCCCCCTCGAGCCCCAGGCCGATCAGGGCGCCGACCTTGCTGCCCACCTCGACGGCCTCGTCGGTCGAGAGGTTGCTGAGGTGCATCACCTCGACCTCCCCGCCGGCGTCCTTGTACACCGCGAGCGCGTCGATCACCCGGACGGTGTCGCTCTCCCTCAGCCGCTCGAGCTCGCTGATGATCTCGCCGTGGAAGTCCGGGTCCCGGAATCCGAGCACGATGAGCTGAACCGGTCCGATCGCCATGTCGTGTCCTCTCGTCGCCACCAGCGGTCCGCGGTTCCGCATGCGACCCGCGGGCCGTTCGCGTGAGCCTGCCGCCCCACGGGCGGGCGACGCCTCATCCGGTGCGGGTGGACGGCGGCCCCACCGGTGGATCCACTGCTCACGGCTGCTCCGTTCCCACGAGTGGACGAGCAGGGTCCCGACGGCGGCGACCACGACCTGCCAGAGCACCCGGTCGAACGCCTCGCGGCTGCTCTGCTCCTGGGCCGCCGTGCGCTCGTTCATCCTGCGACCGCGCGCGATGAGGTGGACGAGAGACCCGAACCACGCGGACAGGAGCGTTGATGGGGCTCACCGTTGCCCGGTCGTCCGCGACGGGCATCACCCGCGGAGGGCGACTCGCCCGTCCGCGCCGCCGTCCGCGCGGGCCGCCGGCCGGGCCACCCGGAGGAGGTGACGACCCGGGCCGGTGTCGCGCCGACACTGCGGCGGTTCCCCCCACTCCTCACGAACGGAGCCCGCCGTGTCGGATGTCGAAGTCAGCCGGACCGAGTCCCTCACCCGTCACGAGGCCGCCCGGCGGCTCGCCGCGCTGGCCGCCGCACTGTCCGACGGTGGCGAGGTGGAGCTGGCCCTGGGATCCAGCGTGGTCACGCTGCGCGTCCCCGACCACGTCCGGTGCGAGGTGGAGGTCGAGGTGGACGGGGCGGAGGTCGAGCTCGAGGTGGAGCTGAAGTGGTCGACGGCACCGGCCCGGCAGGAGGAGCCCGCGGAGCCGCCGTCGGAGGCCGAGGTCGAGGCCAAGGCCAAGCCGCGCCGCCGCGCCCGGGCCGCGGGGTGATCGCATCCACGCCGGGCGGAGGGTGCTGCCGGCCCGTCGCCTCACGAGGATCACGTCGTGAGCGGCACGCGCACCACCTGGTCGAGCGCCCGTCCGGTGTGCCGGGTCCCCGTCCACGACGCGGCGGCCCCGCCGGCCACGATCGTCGCGGCGGCGGTCAGTGGACGCTGCTGCCCAGGAGCCCCCGCTCGCGGGCGGTGAGCACCGCGAGCCGCCGGCTGCTCACGCCGAGCTTGCTGTAGATCGACCGCACGTGGCTCTTGACGGTGTTGACCGACACGATGATGTCGGCGGCGATCTCGTCGAGCGAGAGCAGCGAGGGCAGGAGCTCGAGCACCGTCAGCTCCCGCTCGCTCAGAAGCGCCTCCTCGTGCCCGCGTCCGGCGCCGGCCGCCAGGGCCCGGTCGACGAACGCGTCGGACGCGCCGAAGCTCCCGCGCTGGTGCACCAGCATCTCCCGGACGCCCGGTCCGGCGTGCGCGAACGGGCGCACGGCGTCGATCAGCTCGGCGGCGGTCAGGGCGCTGAGCAGTGCCCGGCGGGCCGCCGGCCGCTCGCCGGCCGTGAGGGCGATGGAGGTCTCGATCAGCCAGGCGTCGACGACCGTGTGCGGCAGCACGGTGGCCACCGGGCCGTCGAGCACGGGGCGCAGCAGGGCGCGGGCGTGCTCGTGGCGGCCCGCTGCGGCGTCCGTCCAGGCTCGCATCACCGCGGCCTCGCCGACGTCCCCCAGGTGTTCGGCGAGCCAGGTGAGCACGGTGCGGGTCGCGACGGAGTGGCCGAGCAGCTGGGCGGCGCGGAACTCCAGCATCGCCGCTGCAGCGCACTGCTCCTCGCTCCCGTCGTGGTCGCCGAACTCCGACCGCGCCTGCTGCAGCTCGGCCAGCCCGGCGGCGCGGTCCCCGAGGTCGAAGACCGCCGCGCCGTGCACCGCGCGCAGGACGTACCGGAGCGCGGGTGACCAGGCGACCGTCCCCCCGAGCAGGGCCTCGGCGCTGCGGTGCTCGGCGACGGTGGGATCGGCGCGCAGCAGCGCGGTGTAGCTCGTCATCGCGCTGGCGGCCCCGGACCACTGGGTGCTCTCCCAGCCGTGGTCGGCGGCGATGTCGAGGGCCTGTCCGCTCGCCGTCCGCATGGCCCGCATGTCACCGGTGGTCCCGGCGACGACGCCGAGCAGCGCGAGGCACTGCATCGCCAGGTAGTCGAACGCGTGGCGGCGGCTCAGCGCCAGCGCCGCCCGGAGCTCCGTGCCGGCACCGACCAGGTCGTGGTGGCCGAGCTGGCTGCTGCCGCGGGTCAGGCGGGCCAGGGCCTCCAGCTCCGGTTCCGCCGACAGCACCTCGAGCTCGGCGACGGTCGCGGGCACCGGTCCGGACGGGACCGCGGCCAGTTGGTCGGCGACGGCGCGGAGCACGGCGAGGTCGGCACCGCCGTCCGCGGGCGACGACCGTCGCCCGCGCCGCAGGTCGCTCTGCGCGGCCGACAGCTCGCCGGCCTCCAGGTGCGTCAGCGCCGAGGCCAGGGCCAGCGTCGGGTCGGAGGTCGTGGCGGGCGCGCCGATCGTCGTCATCGCGCGTCGCAGCGGGCCGTGGTCCCCCGCCAGGACGAGCCGCACCGCGAACCGGTGCAGCAGCTCGGCGACCAGCGGGGTGTCGCCGCTGCGGGTGGCGTGCTCCAGGGCGTCCACCGGCTGGTCCTGCGCGGCCCACCACCGGGCGGCCGCACCGTGCAGGTCGGCGGTGCGACGCACGCCCAGCCGCCGGAGCTCGGCGAGCAGGTGGGTGCGGAGGAGCTCCTGGACCTGGTAGGCGTCGCGCCCGGGGCCCGTCGCGGTGACCAGCGACGTCTGGCGCTCCAGGGCGTCGAGGACGCCGCCCGCGGCGTCCCGGCCCGTGAGCTCGGCGGCGAGCCCGACGGGTACCGGATCGCTGATGCTGATCACCCGCAGGAACTCCTGCACGTCGGCGGGCAGGTCGGAGAGGATCTCCCCGATGAGGTAGTCGGCCACCGACCGGTCGTCCCCGGAGAACTGGGTCAGGAACGCCTCCCGGTCGGCCGACTCCGCCAGACCGAGGGCCGCGAGCCGCAAGCCTGCGGGCCACCCCCCGGTGCGGCGGTGCAGCACGTCGACCTGCGGTCGCGACAGCTCCAGCCCCGCTCCCGCCAGGAGCGCCCCGGCCTGGTCGGGGGTGAACGCCATCTGCGCCGCGCGCAGCTCCCTCAACCGCCCGGCGAGCCGCAGCCTCGGCAGGGACAGCGGCGGGTCGAGCCGGCTCGCGAGCACCAGGCGGACGGTGCTGGGCATGATCGTGAGGAACCTCGCGAGTGCCCGCAGGACCTGCGGCTCGACCAGCTCGTGGACGTCGTCGAGGACGAGGTGGACGGGGCGCGGGAGGGCGAGGAGGGACTCGGCGAGCTGGTCGGGGTCGGGGGCCCGCCGCTGGTCCGCCCCGATGTGCGGCTCGCCGGCGGACGGCACCGACGGGCAGGTCGCGAGCGCCGCCACCACGGCGGCCCAGAGCCGCCCGGGGTCGTTGTCGTCGCGGTCCACGGTGACCCACGCGGTGTCCGTCAGCGTGCTCGACCTCGCCCAGTCGGCGAGCAGCAGCGTCTTCCCGTACCCGGCCGGTGCGCAGACCAGGACGACGTCCGCGGGTGCTGCGGGGTCGAGGTCGGCGCGCAGTGCGGCGCGCTCCACGAACCCCGGCGGGAGTCGCGGCACGGCGATCTTGGCCTGCGGGACGAGCACCATGTGCGATCCGTTCCCCTGGCCGGTCCGCACCGGGGTGGACGACTGACCGGCGGCTCGGATCGACATCGTCCGGTGGCACGTGCGGAGATGACGATAGGGCTGCCACCCAGCCGTGTCCATGAGCGTGAGCCCGGTGGAGCCCGGCCCGGCTCATCTCCGGCGGGCGACGCCGGGCCGCTGCGGCGGGCGCAGGGTGGGCGCGGTCGTCGTCGTACCCGAGTCGGGAGGGAGGCGGTCGCCATGGGCGCCGCACGGTCATCCCGGCAGTGTCGCGACGGCCCGCGCCACCGTGCACCACCCGTCGAGGTGACCCGGGACCGGGCGGTGGGTCGTGGTCCGGTCACTCCGCGAACCACACCTCCACCAGGTCCTCGGCGGCCAGGCCCTGGTCCTGGGCGATCCGCTCGACGGCCGTGGCCAGCGCCAGGCTGAGCGCCACGGCGACGTCGCGCAGCGCGGCCGGGCCGCGCTCCCGGACGGTCCGGTCCACCAGCTCGTCGAGCGCGGCGACCCCGCGTTCGTAGTTGTGGTCGTCCGACAGCAGAGCCCGCATGGCCAGCAGGACCGCCCGCTGCGCGTGGTCGTCGGGTTCGCCGCTCACTCGTGCTCCTCGGGGCCACGCGACGCCGCCTGCGGAGGAGCCGGGGCGCGACGTGACACTAGCCCTCCCACTCTTCGTGGCGCTGCGGCGGGAGCAGGTGCCGGCCCGCCCGGGCTCCTCCGCTGCGGGCGATGCGTCCCCCGGGCGCCTCGACGAGCGTGTCGACCATGTGGACCGCCCTGCTGGTGCCCGTGCTCGCCGGGGTGTTCCTGCTGGTCATGGAACGGCTGGAGACGACGCTGCTCGACGTCGCACCGACCGGTGGGCGGGCAGTCCGGACGTTGCCGAGGACCAGGAGCCGCACCTCGGGCCGGAGGAGCGCGGCCGGCCACCTCGGTGAGCGCGCTCCGCGGCGGGTTCACCCGTCGGGGATGGGGCCCCTCGCGCCCGGCGGCCGGAACCTCGGCGTGTGATGGCGATGGCGTGGCCCGCCCCCGACCGGCCGTCACGCTCCCCGCGGCGGCGGCACTCGGTGCGGCGTCGTCGTGGGTCTCCGGGCGGCACGGCGCACGTGGTCGCGGTGGCGGTCGCCGCCGTCGCCCACCCGGCTCGGGGCGTGACCCGGCCGCGTCGCGAGCGAGGGGGCGACGGAGGCGGTTCACCGGGCCCTGCGCCGTTCGGCCGGGCCGCGGACGCGCCGGACGGCGCTGTACTCCCCGGCGCGGTCGGAGTTGACTCGGGCCTGCGGCGGTCGACCGCCGACGGAGCAGGGGGGCCGGTGGCGATGGAGGTGGAGCGCGCTCGCCCGCGGCGGTCGAGCACGTCGGTGCCTGCGCTCGCGCGCCGTGACGCGCACGTCCGCTCAGCCGTCGATGCCCCCGCTGCCGCACTGCGGGCAGATCCCGGTCGCGGCGGGGAGCCGCCGCAGTTCGACGAGCTCCAGCCCGAGCGCCTCGATCCGCGCGATGAAGCCGTGCAGGGCGGCCCGGTCGGCCGCGCGCCCGACGAGCAGCGTGCCCGTCGCCGACTCCGCGGCGGTGAGCGGTTCGAGCGCCTCGAGCAGGACCGGCCTCAGCCGGCCGGTGACCCGGAAGCTGTACTCGGCGTCCACCTCGTCCTCCCCTCGGGGAGGGGCGCCGCCACCGGTGGCGGCGCCCCCCGCACCATCGTGGGAGCAGCGGGGTGACCGCGTCTCCTCCTCGCAGCATGAGGGACGCCGACCCCCGGTTCGCCGCTCCCGTCGCCACGAACGTCGTCGTCCGCCCGCGCCTGCACGAACGGCTGACGGAGGGGGTGGCGGGGTCCTGCGTACTGATCGCGGCCCCGGCCGGCTGGGGCAAGACGCTGCTCGTGGGTTCGTGGCTCGGCGGTGCGGGGCGCGGCGCCGGCGGCACGGCGGGCCGTGACGCGTGGGTCTCGCTCGGCTCGCGCGACGACGACCTGCCGGGTTTCTGGGCGGCCGTCGTCGACGCCCTGGCCCCGGCGGTCGGCGAGCGGGCCACGGCCGAGCTGCGCAGCGCCGTCGCCGCCGGCGACCTGGACCACCTGCCCGCCGGGGTGGCCGCAGCGACGGCTGCCGTCGAGCCCTCCGTCGTCCTCGTGCTCGACAACCTGCACGAGATCACCGCCCTCGCCGTGCACGAGAGCCTGCTCCGGCTGGTCCAGCGGCCTCCGCCCGGCCTCCGCCTCGTCGTCACCACCCGCCGCGACCCGCCCTGGCCGCTGAACCGCCTGCGCCTCGCCGGCGTCCTGACCGAGATCCGGGCCGCCGACCTCGCCTTCGGACCGGGGGAGGCGCGCGCCCTGCTCGACGGGCTCGGCATCGACCTCGACGACGTCCACGTCGGGCGGCTGGTGGGACGGACCGAGGGGTGGGCGGCCGGACTGCGGCTCGCTGCACTGGAGATGCAGGGAGGCGTGGATCCCGCCGGCTTCGTCGACGCGTTCTCGGGCGACGACCACGCCGTGGCGGCGTACCTCCTGGACGAGGTGATCGACCGGCTGGCCCCGGACGTGCTCGACTTCCTCGTCCGGGTCAGCATCCTCGACGTCGTGTCCGCCGATCTCGCCGACGCGATGACCGGCGGCCGCACCGGTGCGTCGACGCTCGCGGAGCTGGCCGCGTCCCACCTGTTCGTGCACGCCGTGGGCAGCGGAGGCCGGTGGTACCGGCTGCACCGGCTGATCGCCGACGTCCTCCGCACCCGGATCACCCGGCCCCGCACCTCCCGCGACCTCCACCGCCGGGCCGCCGAGTGGTACCTCCACCACGCGATGCCCCTCGAGGCCGTCCGCTACGCGCTGCGCGGGCGCCTGTGGCCGCTCGCCGCGGAGGTCCTCGGCGTCCACCTCCTGCCCCTCGTCGTCCGGGACGATCCGCAGGAGATCGACACCCTCCTCTCCGCGGTGCCCCGAGAGGTCCTCCTCGGCCACCCGGAGCTCGCCGCGGCCCTGGCCGGGGTGCGCTCGTACCACGCCTCACCCCACGACGCCCGGGAGATGGCCGCTGCCGCCCGGGCCGGCGTCGACTCGCTGCCGCCACGTCGTGCGACCAGGCTGCGGCTGGTGCTGGAACTGATCGACATCGCCGCCCGCCGCGCGGACGGCGACCTCACCGCCGTGGCGGCCGCCTGCCGCCGGATCCCCCGGGACCCGGCCGTGCTCGCGGCCAGCGGCCTCGCCGGTTGGGACCTCGTACCGATGCTGGCCGCCTCCAACGCCGGCACGGCGGAGTACTGGACCGGGGACCTCGTCGAGGCGGAGGCGCACCTGCGGGAGGCCGACGACCTGGACCGGTCCGGTGGCGTCCTGCGGCCGCACCTCAACGCAGCCGCCCACCTCGCGCTCCTGCGCTGCGAGCAGGGCGACCTCGTCGCCGCGGAGGACGGGGCGCGGTCGGTGGTCGACCGGGCGACCACCGCCGGCTGGGCGGTCTCGGTGCAGGTCGTCGCGGCCTACCTGACGCTGGCCCGGGTGGCGCTGGACCGGGACGACCGGGCCGGGACCGACCGCTGGCTCGGCCAGGTGGCCGAGGTCGAGGCGGTCATCCCCGAGGCCCACGTCCGGCTGGCCGCGGCCGCGCTGGCCGCGCTCCGCCGGGCGGACACCGGGGATCCGGCCGGGGCGCTGTCCGGGCTGCGCTCGGCGACGGCCGACCTGGCCGGCCGCGCACCCCCCGCGCTCGCCGCCGGGCTGGGTCGGGTGGAGGCGGACCTGCTGCGCGGTCTCGGGGACCTGCGGGGTGCGGAGGAGGTGCTGGCCGGGCTGCGCGGCCCACCGACGGCCGCACACGCACACGCACTCGCCCGACTGAGGCTCGCGACGGGGGACCGCGTTGCTGCCGCGCAGGTGCTCGACCGGTTCCCCGACGACGACGCGACGGTGCGCGGGCTGGTGGAGGGCGGCGTCCTGCGGAGCCTGGTCGCCTGGCCGGACGAGCCGGAGGCCGCGCTCGCCCGGCTGGAGCGCGCACTGCGCGCCGCCGCCCCGTTGGCCGTGCGACGGCCCTTCCTGGTCCAGGCGTCGCTCCTGCGCGACGCGCTCGGCGCCAGGATCGAGGCCGGCAGCTCCGCGTCCGCCTTCGCCGTTGACCTCCTGCGTAGGATGTCCGGTGGAGGCGGTGGACCGCCGGCGACCCTGGTCGAGCCGCTGACCGCGCGGGAGCAGCACGTCCTCCGCTATCTCGCGAGCACGCTCTCGAACACCGAGATCGCCTCCGAGCTCTACCTGTCGGTCAACACGGTGAAGACGCACCAGCGGATGGTCTACCGCAAGCTCGCGGCGGGCGGGCGGCGGGATGCCGTGCGACGGGCGAAGGAACTGCGCCTCTTGTGAAACGGGCGGTCACGACGGGGGAACTGCGCTCATCCCGGCGGAGTGAGCCGGGGTCATCCCGTCCGGCGGGATCGTGCGGCCGTTCGCAGCACGTCCACGAGCGAGGGGCAGTGACGCCATGCCGGTTCCAGCAGCGGGGAACACGGTGGCCGGGGCCGAGGACGCGTCCGTGCCGCGACCCCGGTTGCTCGCCGCGCTCGCGGACGCCGCGGAGCGGACGGTCCTGGTCTGCGCGCCCCCCGGGTTCGGCAAGACCTCGCTGCTCGTGGACTGGGTGCGTACCGCCACCCCGGCCACCCCGACCGCCTGGGCCGATGCTTCCCCCGCTCGGGACGGGCCACTCTGGCCGGTGGTCCTCGCCGCGCTGTCCTCCTGCCCCGCGGTGCCGGCCGGGAGCGCGGTCCACGCGCTCGCCGGCGGCGCGACCGCGGCGCGGTCGGCCCCCGCCGCGGACGTCGTGCGCGCGCTGGACGTCCTGCCGGTCCGCGTCACGCTCGTCCTGCACGACGTCCACGGGCTCGGACCCGCCGGGCTCGCCGATCTCGACGCGCTGGTCGCCGCGCGCCCGGCCGGGATCCGCCTCGTCCTCTGCAGCCAGTCGGACACCCCGGGGGCGCTGTCGTCGCTCCGGTCCGCGGGGCTGCTCGGCGAGGTCCGGGCGGACCTGCTGCGCTTCTCGACCGACGAGACCCACGACCTGCTGCGGCGCCTGGACCTGCACCTCACCGCGGGCCAGGTGCGCGACGTCCGCGCCCGGACCGGCGGATGGCCCCTGGGTGTCCGGCTCGTCGGGGCCGCCCTGCGCGGCGGCGCAGATGCGGCCCCGTTCCTGGAGCGCCTCGCCGCCACGGACCGGTCGGTGGGCGACTTCCTCGTCGGGGAGGTGCTGGCCGGCCTGCCGGCCCCGGACCGCGACCTGCTCGTCGCCGTCGGCCCCGAGCCGGCCAGCGTGGACGACCTCGTCGTCCGCAGCGGCCGCCGTGATGCCGGTGAGGCCCTGGACCGGCTGGCCCGCGAGAGCCGGCTCGTCGGGCGGGAGCCCGGCGGTGCCTACCGCGTGCTCGCACTCGTGGCTCCCCGCCCGGGTCGTGGCAGCGGCGGCAGCGGTGCCCGCGGCCCCCGGACGACCGGGCACGGGGATCCCCGTTCGGCGCTCGACGACGCCCTCCGGGGCGGCGATCCGGTCGTGCTCGCGGAACTGGTGCACCGGTCCGCCGGCGTGCTGCTGGTGACGGGCGACCACGCCGTCCTCGGCGAGGCCCTGTCCCGCATCGGTGAGCGCGCGGTCGCCGCCGACGCCTGGCTGAGCGCCTGCGCGGCGCTGGTCCGCACCGAGGCCGGGAGTCCACTGGTGCCGAGCGACCGGCCGGGGTCCGCGGCGGGCGGGGTCCCGGCACCGTCCGCGAGGGCGGCCAGGCTCGCCGTCCTCGAAGCGGCCGCGGCGGTGTTCGCCGCGCTCGCCACCGGCGATCTCGGTGGGGCCCCGGGCCCGGTCGACGTGGCGCTGAGCCGGAGCGACTCGCCGGAGTGGACCGCCCTCGCCCTCGTGGGCGCGGGTGGGCGGGCGCTGCTCGTCCACCGCGACACGGCCAGGGCCACCGCCGCGCTCGAGGAGGCGGCGGAGCTGGCGCGCGCCCACGGATTCGGGCACCTCGGGATGCAGTGCCTCGGGCTGCTCGCCGGCGTCGCGGGCATCGAGGGCGACCACCGGTCGATGGTGGTCCGGGCGGCGGGCGCCGACGAGGCGGCCACCGCGGGCGGGTGGGAGTCGTCACCGTCGACGGCCGCGTCCCGGTGGATGCTCGCCTACGGGGCCCTGCTGAGGTCGGAGCCGGTCGAGGCGCACCGGCTCGCCGGTCGGGCGCTGCAGCGGGGCGGGAGCGCGCTGCACCCCCGCTACGTCCACGCACTGCGGGCGGTGCGCGGTGCGGCGGCGTTCGACGCCGGGCAGCGGCACCGCGGCCTCCGGGAGATGCAGGCGGCCAGGGCCGCGCTCGGCGAGGTCCGCCTGAGCGACGAGCAGACCGCCGTCCTGGCCGTGCTGGAGCACAGCGCCGCCGTCGCGCTCGACCTCCCGGCAGCCGCCGACGAGGTCCTCACGTGGCTCGCGGACCGCATCGGCGCCCGCGCCGAGGTCCTCGTGATGCGGGCGTGGGCGGCACAGGCGGCGGGCCGGGACCGGGCGGCCACGGCCCTGGTCGAGCCGGTGCTCGACGGCGTCGCCACCCCGGTCCTGCCGCACACCGCCGTGGAGGCGCTGCTGGTGGAGGCGGGCGCCCGTGTGGTCGAGGGTGACGTCCCCGCGGCACGTCGGGCCCTCCGCGACGCCCTGTCCTCCGGGGCGTGCCTCGACGTCGTGCGGCCGTTCGCGACGGCCGGGGGGCAGACGCGGGAGCTGCTGGCCGACCACGTCGTCCGCTCCGGCACCCCGGAGCCGTTCGCGGTGCGGGCCCTCGGCGCCGGTCCGCCGCGCGGCCGCGGCCCCCGCGACCTCGACGACGACGAGGTGCTGCTGCTGGCGCTGCTGCCCTCCGCCCTGTCGGTGGAGGAGATCTCCCGGGTGCAGCGCATCGCGGCCGGCGATGCGCGTGCTCGCCTCCGGACGCTCTACCGGAAGCTGGGGGCGAGCAGCCGCCGCACCGCCGTGTGGGCGGCCCGGGAACGCGGCCTGCTGCGCTGACCGGGGCGGTCAGTCCACGAACCACACGTCGGCCAGGTCGACGGCGGCGACCCCCTGGTCGGTGGCGATGCGCTCGAGCGCCGATGCGAGCTTGAGCGAGAGCTCGACGGTCATGTCCGTGAGTCCCGTGACGCCGGACTCCGCCAGCACCGCCTCCGCGACCTCGCGGGCCGCGGCGACTCCGCGCTCGTGGCAGTGGTCGTCCGACAGCACCGCCCGCACGGCGTCGTACGCCCGCGCGCGGGCGTAGAGCTCGACGGACCCACCGGAACCCGCTCGGTCGTCGGTCACGACGGTCCTCTCCTGGGGACCCGGCCCCGGTGCGATCCGGGGTGTGCGGCCGAGGCTACCCGTCATGGGCGGGACTCATTCCGGTGGATCACGACTGCGGGGCCGAGCGGCACGAGCGGTGCGGCCGGTTCGCCCGGCGCGGGTGACACCGGTCCGTGCGGCCCGCCCTAGCGTCGTGGCGTGACCCCTCCCGACCCCACTGCCGCTGCTCCGACCGTCGTCCGGGCACACCTCGTCGACGGGGTGGCGATCGGGCGCCGGGCCGTGCCCCGCGCGCTGGTGATCCTGGTGGTCGCCGCGGCCATCGTGGTGGTGCTCGCCGGCGTGCAGGCCACCGCGTGGCTGATCGGGCCGGTGTTCATGGCGCTGGTCGTGGTGATCGCGGTGGCGCCGGTGCAGACCCGGCTGCGCCGTCGCGGCTGGCCGGGGTGGGCGACCGGTCTTGTCGTCCTCGTCCTGGTCTACGCGATCCTGCTGGGTCTCGCGCTGGGCATCGTCGTCTCGATCGCCCGGCTGGCCACCGAGCTGCCGGCCTACGCCGCCGAGGCGCAGGGCCTGGTGGAGTCCGCGACGGGGCGGTTGGCCGCCTGGGGGATCGGTCCGGAGCAGCTCCGGCAGGCGGCGGGATCGCTGGACCTGGGCCGGGTCACCGGGGTGCTGAGCGCGCTGCTGAGCAGCGTCGCCGGGCTGGCGACGAACTTCGTGTTCCTGCTGGCGCTGCTGCTGTTCCTCAGCGTCGAGGCCGGCGGCGCGGGGGACCGCCTCGCCCTCATCGCGCGCGACCGGCCGGCCATCACCGACGCGCTGGGCCAGTTCGCCTGGGGCACCCGCCAGTACCTGATCGTGACCACGGTGTTCGGTCTGATCGTGGCGGTGCTGGACACCGTCGCGCTGGCGCTGCTGGGCATCCCGCTGGCCGTCACCTGGGGTCTGCTCGCCTTCATCACCAACTACATCCCCAACATCGGGTTCGTCGTCGGTGTCGTGCCACCGGCGCTGCTCGGGCTCCTCACGGGCGGCCCGTCGCTCATGCTGATCGTCATCCTCGTCTACTGCGTGCTCAACTTCGTGATCCAGTCGATCGTGCAGCCGCGGTTCATCGGCGACGCGGTCGGCCTGTCCGTCACCGTCACCTTCGTGGCCCTGGTGTTCTGGGCCTGGCTGCTCGGTCCGCTGGGCGCGATCCTGGCCATCCCGCTCACGCTGCTGGCCAAGTCCGTGCTGGTCGACGTCGACCCGCAGGCCCGGTGGGCCGACGCGCTCCTGCGGGCGTCGGCGACGGAACCCGCGCCGGCGGCCGCACGGCCCTCGGCACCACCTGCGCCCGACTCACCTCCACGGGATGACGGGACCGCTCCCTGACGGCGCGATCCTCCCCTCGCCCGCTCGTACCCGCGCCGCCCCAGGAGGGCCGATGTCCACACCCGAAGCACACCCCGACCAGAGCTACCGGTCGTACAGCGTCGACGATCAGCCCGCGGGCTGGGTCGTGGGACTGAGCCTCCTCGCCGGCGTCCTGATGATCATGGCCGGCGTGTTCAACGTCGTCCAGGGACTCGTGGCGCTGTTCGAGAACGAGGTCTACCTGACCACCCCCCGCTACGTCTTCGCCTTCGACCTCACCACGTGGGGCTGGATCCACCTCCTCATCGGCCTCGCCGTCGCCGTCGCCGGGTTCGGCGTCCTCGCCGGCCGGATCTGGGGTCGCATCGTGGGCATCGCGATCACGGCGCTGTGCATGATCGGCAACTTCCTCTTCGTGCCCTACTACCCCGTGTGGTCCCTGCTTCTCGTCGCGCTCAACGTCTTCACCATCTGGGCGCTGTGCGCCTACGACAGGAGCGCCCCCGAGAACACCTGAGCGGGTGTCGCAGCACCTGCCCGGTCGGTCCGCGGGCCGGTCGGTGGGGGAGTTCCCCGCCGGCCGGCCCGCCCGCCGTCAGCCGTGCGCGACGGAGGCTTCGATCCGGCGGCTACTGCCGGGCGGCGGCGATCCGAGCGACCGCCGGACCGGCCGGCCGGTCCACCCGCCCCCCGATCCCGTGCCGGTCGCCGACGGCGGCCGGCTCGCGGCCGCCCGGCTCGGGGAACGCCGTCGCCACCGCGGCGTCCAAGCGCCGGAGCTCCTCCCGGACCGCGGCGCGCCGCTCGTCCGGCACGACCACGAGGATCCGGTCGAGGACGGCTCGCAGGCGCCGGCACACCTGGACCGACGTGACGCCGTAGTCGCGCACCTCGGTCACCGCCAGCTCGAGGTACTCCTCCCACCCCGGCCCGGGGATCACGAGCCTCGTGGCCCCGCCGCGGCCGAGGGTGCACCTCGAGCGCAGGTCCGTGCGCGCCAGGACCTCCAGGAAGTCCTCGACGTAGTCCAGGACCTGCACCGCGGTCGTCGGATCGTTGATCGCGGGGGAGACCGCCCTCGTCGCGATGTCGACCAGGACGCGCATCGCGAAGGCCGGGTCCTGCTCGATCGTGCGCTCGCGGCCGAACGCGAACTGGTGGCGCAGGTGGTCGGCGGGCGGGGGGCCTGCGCCGTGCACCTGCGCCAGCACGGTGCCCGTGGTCACGAAGTCCCCGACGGTCCGGTCGAGCACGATCGTGCAGTCGTGCTCCTCGGCGGCGGACACGAGGGCGGCGAGGTTGACGGCCTGCACGACACCGGTCCGCTGGGCCACGAGGCTCCAGGTCGGACCCGGGACCGGGGCGGCGGCCGCGCCGTCCCGTGGGGCGCTCCCGTCCGCGCACATCTCGGCGGTCCAGCGGGCGAGCACCTCCTGCCCGGACCGGCTCACGAGCGCCGCCACGGCCACCGGCCGCAGGTCGTGGGTGAAGCGGTCGAGGTAGACCATCAGCAGGCCGAGGCTCGCCGCCACGGCGACGCCCGCCGTCGTGACGCCGACGTCCGGCACGGTGTCCTCGCCGATCCGGCGCAGCAGCGCGAACGCGAAGGTCAGGGTGCCGGCGAAGGTCGCCAGCACCACCTTCTGCAACCGGTCGCGGTACCACAGCCGCATGTACCGCGGCGAGAGCGTGCTCGTCGCCTGCTGCACGACGAGCACGCCGACCGTCACGACGAACCCGAGGAGGGCCACCATCGCCCCGACGATCGCGGTGAGGACCCCGCTGGCCGTCGCCGCCGAGTAGGTCCAGCCGGTCGGCAGGCGCACGGCGTCGTCCACGGCGAGGGCGACCTGGGCGAGGACGACCCCGAGGAGCAGACCGAGCACCGGCAGCACCCACAGGCTGCCCTTGAGGTACTGGCGGAGCTCGAACCGGACGGACCAGGGCATCACGGCGGCACCCGGCCGGCCGCGTCGGCCCCGGGCGGGCGCGCCCCGACCGACCGGCCGTACCGGGCGGCGAGGGGTGCGGCGCTCAACCCGTGGACGACCACGCTCAGCAGCACCGTCACGGCGATGACGACGACGGCCGGGTCGGCCTGCGGCCCGAGCTCCTCCACGGCGAGCAGGGCGAAGACCAGGGACGCCAGCCCGCGCGGCCCGAACCAGCCGACGAACGCGACGGTCCGCCGGTCGAGGCCCGAGCCGACCAGGGCGAGCGCGACGGGCAGCATCCGCACGACGGTGAGGCTCAGGACGGCGTACACCACGGTGACCACGTCCAGCCCGGCGAGCACCAGCGGTACCGCGATCAGGCCGAAGGCGATCCACACGAGCAGGGAGACCAGGCCGCTCGCCTGCTCCAGGAACACGACCTCCGCCGGCCCGCGTCGACCGGCCGCCGCGCCGAAGGCCAGCCCGCCGCAGAACGCGGCGACGAAGCCGTTCCCGCCGACCGCGACCGCGGCCAGGTAGCAGGCGAGGGCGAGCGCGAGGACGGCGATGCCCGCGAACTCCTCGGCGGACCACCCCCGGTGCCGGGCCCACCGCAGCAGGGCGCCCCCGCCGACGCCGGCCGCCACGCCCACGCCCACGCCCACGGCCAGCTCGACCAGCGCCGCGCCGACGCCGCGCCCCTCGGCGAGTCCCTCGGCGGAGGCGGCGCCGGCGATCGCGAGCATGACGACCGGCGTGGCGATGCCGTCGTTCAGCCCGCTCTCCACGGTGAGGAGCCGGCGGATCGGGGACGGCACCGCCGGGTTCGTCACGACCGGCACGCCCAGCGCCGCGTCGGTGGGCGCCAGGGCCGCGGCGACGAGCAGCGCGAGCCACACGCCGAGCCCGGGCGCCAGCCAGAGCGCCAGCAGCCACCCGAGGACGACCGTGAGGGGCAGGCCCACCCCGAGCAGGCGCACGTAGCGGCCCAGGTCGCCCCGGAGCTCGGCGACCCGCACCCGCGCGGCGTCACCGAAGAGCACCCAGACGAGGGTGAGCTCCACCAGCGGTTCGAGGCCCTCCGAGGCCGACGACGGGTCGGCCGCACCCAGCGCCGCCAGGACCGCGCCGACGACCACGAAGACGATGGGGGCCGTCAGGTCCGCCCGCTCGAACCGCGCGGAGACCAGCCCCCACGCGAAGATCGCCCCGGTGACCACCAGGAGCGCCGTCGTCACGTGCACGGCCGCCTCACCCGCGTGCGTCGACGTCGGGGGCCGGTGACCGCCCGAGCAGGGTCCGGATCCCGAGGAGCGCGGGCGGGGCCAGGAGCACGATCGGCACGACCGCCAGCACCGCCACCGGGAGACCGCCCGCGCCGAACAGGGCCGTGACGGCGGCGACCAGCGACAGGACCCACACCGCGGAGTAGGCGAGGGCGACCCACCGGGGCGGGGTCGTACCGACCGTCCAGCCGCGCCGGACCTGGGTCTTCAGCGCCAGCAGGAAGGCTCCGCCCGCGACGGCGCCCACGGTGAGGACGAGGAGCACGACGGAGGCGATCACCGGGTCCCGCTGGTTCGCCTCGGCCGCCGTGGCGACGAACAGGCCGGTGCACAGACCGACGACGAGCGCCTGGATCGGCGGCGGACGCTTGGTGAGGTACGCGGCGAGCAGCGCGAAGATCATCGGTCGTCCTCGATCCCGCCGGCCGGGTGGACGGCCGCCGCCATGCGGAAGCCGATGTTCCCGGCGCTGCTGTCCGGGGTGTTCGCGCTGCGCGCGGCGCACCGGTAGCGCCAGCAGTAGGACTCGTGGCAGAGGTAGGAGCCACCCCGCATGTTCCGCCGGCCGGGCCGCGCCGGACCGAACCGGTCGGCGCACCACTCCCAGACGTTCCCCGTCGTGTTGTGCAGGCCGTACCCGTTCGCCGGGTAGGCGTCGACGGGCGCGGTGCCGGCGAAGCCGTCCTCGCCGGTGTCGCGGCCCGGGAACCGGCCCTGGAACACGTTCATCCGGTGCTCGCCGCCGGGGGTCAGCTCGTCGCCCCAGGGGTACCGGACCCCGTCGAGCCCGCCGCGCGCCGCGTACTCCCACTCCGCCTCGGCGGGCAGCCGCCCGCCCGCCCACCGGCAGTACTCGCGCGCGTCCAACCACGACACGTGGACGACCGGGTGGTCCCCCCGGCCGTCGACGTCCGAGGCGCCGCCCTCCGGCCTGCGCCACGAGGCACCTGGCACCTCCCGCCACCAGGGCGCGGCCGCGACCGCCCGCGTCGGCGGGAAGTCGTCGGGCAGCAGGCCCCCGAACACGAAGGACGTCCCCACCCACTCCGCCGTCGTGACGTACCCGGTCGCCGCGGCGAAGGCGGCGAAGTCGTCGTTGCTGACCGCGTGCGGGGCGATCCGGAACGCCCCGACCCGGACGTCCCGCGCCGGCCCCTCGCCGTCGCCGGGGTAGCGCTGCTCGTCGGAACCCATCCTGAACACGCCACCGGGCAGCGCGAGCAGTGCCGTGTGGGGCTGCGTCGTCGGCGTGGTCGGCGTCCCGCCGGTGCGGCCCTCCGCCCGCACCCCCGCATCCGTCCCGCTGCGGGACACCCCACCGCAGCACGAGCTGTCCGTCGCATCCGACACCGGCATGCGCCGACGATCCCCACCGCGCTCGGCGGCGGCATCACCCGTCGCGGATGACCCGCCCGGTCCCGCCGGCCGTGGGGTCCGCCGGCTCGGCCGACTCCGGGTCGGCGGCCTCCCGGGCGGCCCGCTCCGTCTGCGTGCGGCGCCGGAACTCGACGACGGCGTCGCGGACGCGGAGCGGGAACCCGTGCGCCCCGATGCGGTCCTCGAGACCCAGCCGCTGCAAGGTGGTGCGCAGCGTCGTGCGCACGCTGACCAGCACCAACCGCACGGACCTCTCCTCGAGCTGGTCCATCAGCTCGTCGAGCGCCTCGGCGCCCGTCACGTCCATGTCGACGATGCCCTCGGCGTCGATGACGACCTCGCGCACCGGCGGGTCCGACGCGTCGACGAGGTCGATCACCTCCTCGCGCAGCACGGCCGCGTTCGCGAAGAACAGCGGCGCGTCGAAGCGGTAGACGAGCAGTCCGGGCACCATCCGGGAGCCGTCGTGGTTGGCCGCGGTCCGCCACGCGGTTCGGCCCGCGACCCGGCCCAGCACCGCCGTGGGCGGCAGCACGGCTCGCCGCAGCACCTCCAGCAGCGACACCGCCACCCCCACACCGATGCCCGGCAGCACGCCGACGACCAACACGCCGCCCGCCGTGACGGCCGCGAGCACGAAGTCGCTGCGCCGGACCCGCCACAGCAGGCGCAGCCCGTCGAGGTCGACCATCCGGGCCGAGGCCACGAGCACGACCGCGCCGAGCGCCGCCTGCGGCAGGTACCGGAAGACCGGCGTCAGCACCAGCAGCGTCACCGCGGTGAGCGCCGCCGCCACGAGGTTCGCCCCCTGCGACCGGGCGCGGGCGTCGGCGACCATGAAGCTGCGCGAGTCGCTCGCGTTCGCGGGGAACCCCTGCAGCAGGCCCGAACCGACGGACGCGGCGGCCAGGCCGAGGAACTCCCGGCGGCCCGACACCCGGTCTCGGTCACGACGGGCCAGGGCGCCGGCCGTCAGCATGCTGCTCGCGAAGATCAGGAGGGCGACGCTCGCTCCGGCGCCGAGCAGGTCGAGCACGTCGCCGGGCGCCGTGTCGGGGAGCGACGGGACCGGGATGCCGGAGTCGACCTCGCCGATCACCGGCACCTCGTCCTGCCACCCGACGAGGGCCACGAGGGCGGTGGCCGACGTGACCGCGAGCAGGATGCCGGGCACGCCCGGGGCCCAGCGGATCACGGCGACCACGACGAGCACCGTCGCGACGCCGATGAGCAGCGCCCGCGTGTTCGTCGTCGGGAGTGCGGCGACCAGCTCACCCAGCTTGCGCCACCACTGCTCGGCCGGCGTGGGGACCGCGAAGATCTTGCCGAGCTGGCCTGAGCCGATCACGACGGCCGACCCGGCGAGGTAGCCGGCCAGCACCGGCGTGGACAGCAACCGGGCCACCACGCCGAGACGCAGCAGCGCCCCCAGGAGCAGGAAGCCCGCCGTCACCAGGCTGAGCAGCGCGGCCAGCCCGGCGGCCCGCTCGGGGGCGTCGGCGACGAGGCCGCCGACGTAGGCCGCGGTCACGATGGCGATCGACGACTCGGGTCCGACGTTGGCGTAGCGGCTGCTGCCCAGCAACGGGTACAGCAGCAGGGCGCCGAGTGCGGTGTAGAGGCCCGCGACCGGGGACAGGCCGGCCAGCTCGCCGTAGGCGAGGCCCTGCGGCACCAGCACCGCCCACACCCCGAGCCCGGCGAGCACGTCGGGGCGCAGCCACGCCCGCCGGTACCCGGCCAGGTCGGCGGCCCCGGGCAGGAGCCGCCGCAGCCGCCGCCCTCGCGACGCCGGCTCGGTGTCCGGTGCGCTAGCGATGACGGCTCAGCAACGGTGCCGGGTGGGGGCACAGCGAGTGGTTGGGCCGGTGGCGTGGGCCGAGGAGGGGGCCGTACAAGCGCGTGGCGCGGCGGTGCAACCGGATCGCCACGACGCTCAGCGCGACCAGGAGCGTCGGCAACATCCACATCATCGGGCACCTCGTTCGTTCATCGTGTCCTCCTCGGTCCGGACTGCGGCGCGCAGGTAGGTAGGCCCGCCGCCCGTACTGTTCTCACCTCCGCGGTCCCCCACAATCGGCGGAGACGGTGCCGTCGAACCCGCCGAGGAGGCCGCGGATGGACATGGTCCCTCGCGACGACCCGCGCGTCGTCGCCCTGTCGGCGGCCCTGCAGCCCTACGGCTGGACCATGGCCACCCCGGAGATGCTGGCCCGACGCGCGGTCGGGGTCCTGGACCGCCACTGGCTCCTCGGCGAACTGCCCGTTCCGCGGCCCGCCGGCTGGATGGACGGCGTCGAGCCGGCGGTGCGGAGCGACGAGCGCGTGGGCGTGCTGGTGGAGGCTCTGGCGGCACTGCGCTGGCGGGTGCTGACCCGCGAAGCGCTGTGCCGCCGGCTCGTCAGCGCGCTGGAGTGCTGGTCGGTGCGCCGCCGGCTCGTCGACATCGAGCTCGGCTGGTTGCTCGACGGCGGCGCCTGACCGGCGGCCCGCTCACTGCCGCGACATCGCCGCCCGCATCTCGGCCTCGCTGTCGACGATGAGGTCGCCGCTCAGGTCGACGGTCACGCTGCGCAGCAGACCGGTGAACCGGAACGGTGAGCGGTAGTCGGTGACGATCGGCGCGCCGGGGTTGGCCCCGCACGACAACCCGCCCGGGTTGAACATGATCGGGACGGTCACCGGGAGCTCGGCCTGCCCGACGAGCCGGTCGTCGACGTAGAGCTGGGCCCGCCCCGGCGCCCCCCGACCCCGGGCGAAGTCGGGCTCACCGGTCGGCTCGAACTCGAACCGCAGCCGGTGGTCGCCCTCGGGCAGCGGATCGGCCGAGGACACCCGGTGCGTGGCGCGGCTGAGGTAGTTGTGGGCGTAGTGCAGCCGCTGGTCCTGCACGTAGAACGCGAACCCGCCCGTGTTGGCGCCCTGGCAGAGCAACACGCCCTCGGCACCGCCGGCGGGGATCCCGACGTCGGCGACGATGCTGTGCGGGCGGTTGAGCACCCGCGGAGCGACGGCGCCGGGCACGATCGCGGTGTCCGGCCAGAACGTGTAGCTCGTGCGCTCCTGGGTGAGCTGCGGTCGCTCGGTCATCAGCCGGAGCACCGCGGTGCCGTCGATGGGGAGGACGCCGTAGCGGCCCGCCTCGACGTACCACTGGGCGATGAGCTCGACGACCTTGCTGCGGTTCTCCGCGGCGACGTCGTAGTTCTCCGCGAAGTCCTCGGCCGAGTTGTAGAGCTCCCAGCGCTCGGCGTCGAGCACCGCCAGCGTCTCGGCGCTGATCGCGGTGCCGAACGGCACCTCGGCCTCGGCGAACGACGGGCCCGGCCAGGGGCAGACCGCCCGCCAGCCGTTGTGGTCGATCGCCCGGTGGCCGAACATCTCGAAGTACTGCGTGTAGTGGCGCGTCGGCGCCTCCGCCTCGTCGAACGTCTGCGCGAAGCTCACTCCGTGGAGCGGTGCCTGGGTGACGCCGCGGATCGTGGTGGGCGGCTCGATCCCCAGCACGTCCAGCACGGTCGGGACCATGTCGATGATGTGCGCGTACTGCTGGCGGACCTCCCCGCGGGCGGTGATCCCGGCGGGCCAGTGCACGAGGAACGGGTCGCTCGCACCGCCGCGGTAGGTCTCGCGCTTCCACCGCCGGAACGGCGTGTTGCCGGCCCAGGTCCATCCCCACGGGTAGTGGTTGAACGTGGTGGGTCCGCCGATCTCGTCGAGCTTGGCCAGGCTGTCCTCGAGCGGTTCCGGTGCGTTGTTGAAGAACTGGGTCTCGTTCGTGGTGCCGGCGACGCCCCCCTCGGCGCTCGCGCCGTTGTCGGACACGACCATGATCAGGGTGTTGTCGAGCTCGCCCGTGCCGCGCAGGAAGTCCAGCAGCCGGCCGATCTGCTCGTCGGTGTGCGACAGGAATCCGGCGAACACCTCCATCAGCCGGGCCGCGAGCGTGCGGGCCTCGGGCGCGAGCGACTCCCACTCGGGCACATCGGGGTCGTGCCGCGAGAGCTCCGCATCCGGGGGGATCACGCCGAGCTCCTTCTGCCGGGCGAACGTCTCCTGGCGGTAGACGTCCCAGCCCTCGTCGAAGCGCCCCGCGTACCGGTCGGCCCACTCCCGCGCGACGTGGTGCGGGGCGTGCGCCGCGCCCGGGCAGAAGTGCAGGTAGAAGGGCTTGTCCGGGGCCACCTGCTTCGCGTCGGCGATGAACGAGATCGCGTGGTCGGTGAGGTCCTCGGTCAGGTGGTAGCCCTCCTCCGGGCTGCGCGGCGGCTCCACCTGGTGGTTGTCGTGGACGAGGTCGGGATACCACTGGCTGGTGTCCCCGCCCAGGAAGCCGTAGAAGCGGTCGAAGCCGCGCCCGAGGGGCCAGCGGTCGTACGGCCCGGCGGCGGACTCCTGCTCGGACGGCATCAGGTGCCACTTGCCGATCATGTACGTGTTGTAGCCGTGCTGCTTGAGCATCTCCGACAGGAAGCCGTTCTCGAACGGCGTGTTGCCGTCGTAGCCGGGGAAGCCGGTGGAGAGCTCGGTGATCGCGGCCATCCCGTTGGAGTGGTGGTTGCGGCCGGTGACCACGCAGGAGCGCGATGGCGAGCACAGCGCCGTGGTGTGCATGCGGTTGTAGCGCAGTCCCGAGTCCGCGAGCGAGTCCAGGTGCGGGGTGGCGATCGGGCTCCCGTAGCAGCCGAACTGCCCGAACCCGACGTCGTCCAGGACGATGATCAGCACGTTCGGGGACCCCGGCAGCGCACGTACCGGCTGGGGCCAGGCCGGGGCCGACTCGTCCGTGGTCCGTCCGATCCGGCCGGGGAACGTCGTGCCCGGCTGGTACTCGCTCAACGCCATGTCCGGCCTTCCTGTCCGAGAAGCCGATGATCGGCCCCACTCCAGGTGAGGAGCGAACACCGCCGCGGGGACGCGG
Organism: Pseudonocardia broussonetiae; assembly: GCF_013155125.1. Lineage (NCBI taxonomy): Bacteria > Bacillati > Actinomycetota > Actinomycetes > Pseudonocardiales > Pseudonocardiaceae > Pseudonocardia > Pseudonocardia broussonetiae. Next base: position 4,302,361 of record NZ_CP053564.1, read on the forward strand.
TCCTCACCTGCATCAGGTGGTCAGGGGCACGCCACCAGCTCCGCCGCGGACCATCCGGAGCGTCAGCACGCCGACGACCGGGAAGCAGACGGAACGATCGCGTGGAAGCCGTCGGCGTCGACGGCTGCCGCCGATGACGGCACCGTCGAGCAGCAGGTCGGCCATCTCGCGGCCGGTCCCGTTGCGGATCACGACCCGGCGCGTCCGACGCCGGGGCGGTCGCCCCGGGTGTGGAGGTCGCCGGCCGCCCGGGCGTGCTCGCCCCGATCGGGTGGTGCCCGGCCGCGGTCTCGTCGTCAGGGTGCGGTCATCGACCGCCCGCCCGGGCCGAGACCTCCGATCACGCTGCTGCACAGGACGGGTCATGGATGCCGACGAACAGAACGCGCGGCCGGTCACCGGCGCGGCCCCTACCGCTCCCGCCCCTGCGGCCCCGGGGCGGTCGTCCGTTCCCGTCTGGCTGCAGGAGCTGGAGATCCCGGTGGGGGAGCGCTCCTTCGACGATCCCCGCCACGAGCGGCTGCGCCTGTTCAGCGAGCTGCTCGGCACGTTCCTGCTGGTGCTCGTCGGGGCCGGCGGCGCCGTCGTCGGGGCCGTCAGCGACGGGCAGATCAGCCGGACCGCGGCGGTGACCGCGCCCGGCCTGACCGTGCTCGCGATCATCCTGTTCATGGGGGCCATCAGCGGCGCCCACCTGAACCCCGTGGTGAGCATCGCGTTCGCGCTGCGCGGCGACTTCCCGTGGCGGCGGGTACCCGGCTACATCCTCACGCAGCTGGTCGGGGCGGCGCTCGCCTGCCTGGTCCTGGCCGCGGTGTTCGGCCGGGTCGGCGAGCTGGGGACCACGTCGCCGGGCGCGGGGGTCACCGGCCTGCAGGCGGCCGTGATCGAGCTGCTGCTGACGGTCGGGCTGGTGAGCACGATCCTCGGCACGGCCTCGACGGCGCAGAACGTCGGGGCGATGTCGGCCATCGGCGTCGGGGGCTACATCATCCTGGCCGGGCTGTGGTCGAGTCCGATCAGCGGCGCCTCGATGAACCCTGCGCGCTCCTTCGGCCCCGCGCTGGTCACCGGCGACTTCTCGCAGTACTGGGTGTACCTGGCCGGGCCGCTCGCCGGCGCGCTGATCGCGGTCGGGATCGCCCGCGTGCTGCGCGGCCCCGGCGGGGACTCCGGCGGCCGGGCGGCGGCGCGCGGCCGGACGGGCCGCGACGCGACGGCCGGGTGACCGACCGCGGCACCGCGACCCGACCGGCGCGGTCGCGGATCAGAACACGGTGGTCCAGTCGTCCTTCATGCTCGCGACGGTCCAGTCGTCCTTGTCGGCGCGGACGAGGGCCTGCTCGGCCCCGCTGGTGTAGGCGAACTCGCGGTCGGCGTCGTCGTGCAGCACGAGCAGCCGCAGGGTCGGCGTGTCCGGATGCTGCGTGAACTCCAGCATCGCGACGTCACCGTTGGAGTTGCCACCGGCCAGGATCGGGCGCCGACCGGTCCGGTTCCAGATCCGGACCGGCTTCTCCGGACCGTCGTCGACGTAGTCGGCGGCCGGCTGGTGGGTGATCGTCCCGTGGTGGCCGTCGCTCGTGTAGGTGAACGTGCTGCTGCTGCCGATCACCCGTTCCCGCGGGATGCCGTACATGTCCCGGCTGATCGGGCGCATGAAGTCGCGACCCCCGCCGGAGACGATGTAGGTGGTGAACCCGTTGGCGCCCAGGTAGTCGAGGAGCTCGACCATCGGGGCGTAGGCGCACTCGACGTAGGAACGGCCGAGGCTGGGATGCCGCGTCCCGCGGATGAACGAGTTCGACCGCTGCTCGAACTCCTCCACGCTGATCCCGTCGTACGCGGCGAGGATGCCGCGCAGCAGCTCGCGCACGCGGGTGTCGTCACCGGCGTAGTGGTCGGTCATGAGCGTCCCGAACCAGGCGAGGTCGTTCGCCGAGACCGCCTTCCACGGCTGCTGGTCGCGCAGCTCCGGCGTCGCCGCGGCCATCTCGGCCAGCCGGCGGATGACGAAGTCGAGCTGGATCGGCATCGGCTTCTCGCACCAGAGCGTCCCGTCGTTGTCGAAGACCGCGACGCGGTCCTCGACCGGCACCGCCGCGGTCCCGTCCTCGCCGACGACGCGCCGGACGAAGGCGACGATCGCCTGCTTGGCCGGGGCGTCCCGCCAGCTCGTCAACAACTGCTCCTCGGCCATGGTGCGTCCCTCCGCGGTCGGACATCCGGTCCCGACGAACGAACCGGAACGCGGGAGGTCTGTCCTCACCCGCCACGCGTGAGCGCCGGACGGCCGCGGGAGCACCGGTCGGCGATCACCCCCGGCGGGTGGTCCGCAGGCTCCGCGGCCACTGCAGGCTCGGAGGTCAGGTGACGAGGCGACCACAGGAGATCCTGACATGGCATCCCGAGCGTTCCGCGGCGTGATCAACGTCGACATCCGTGACTCGACGCCGGACTGGGCTCCGTTCGAGCCGCCCAGGGCACCCGACGGCGCGCTCAACGTCGTGTACATCGTGCTCGACGACGTCGGCTTCTCGGCCCTGTCCTGCTACGGCGGCCCGATCGCGACGCCGAACATCGACCGCATCGCCGCGGAGGGCGTCCGCTTCACGCAGTGGCACACGACGGCCCTGTGCTCACCGACGCGGTCGTGCCTGCTGACCGGACGCAACCACACGCGCAACTCGATGGCCTGCATCACCGAGGCGGCGTCGGGGTTCCCCAACGCGAGCGGGACGATCCCGCCCGAGAACGGGATGCTGCCGGAGATCCTGGGCGAGCGCGGCTGGAACACCTACATGGTCGGCAAGTGGCACCTGTGCCCGACCGTCGAGATGAACCTGGCCGCCACCCGCCGGAACTGGCCGTCGGGCCGGGGGTTCGAGCGGTGGTACGGGTTCCTCGGGGCGGAGACGAACCAGTGGTTCCCCGACCTCGTCTACGACAACCACCCCGTGGAGCAGCCCGCGTCGCCCGAGGAGGGCTACCACCTCAGCAAGGACCTCACCGACAAGGCGATCGAGTTCATCACCGACGCCAAGACCATCGCCCCGGACAAGCCGTTCTTCCTGTAATACGCGCCCGGCGCGGCCCACGCGCCGCACCACGCGCCGAAGGAGTGGATCGAGAAGTTCCGGGGCCAGTTCGACATGGGCTACGAGGCCATGCGCGAGCAGACCCTCGCCCGGCAGAAGCAGATGGGCATCGTGCCCGCGGACACCGAACTGCCGCCGATCAACCCGATCGGCACCCCCGAGACCCGCACCGGACCCGACGGCCAGCCGTTCCCGCCGCTGGACGTCACCCGGCCGTGGGACTCGCTCAACGACGACGAGAAGCGGCTGTTCGCGAGGATGGCCGAGGTGTACGCGGGTTTCCTGGGCCACGCCGACCACCACATCGGGCGGCTGCTGGACCACCTCGAGGAGTCGGGGCAGCGGGACAACACGCTCGTCATCGTCGTCTCCGACAACGGGGCCAGCGGCGAGGGTGGTCCCGACGGCTCGGTCAACGAGAACAAGTTCTTCAACGGCATCCCCGACGACCTGGAGTCGAACCTGGCGATGCTCGACGAGCTCGGCGGCACCAAGACCTACAGCCACTACCCCAACGGGTGGGCGATGGCGTTCAACACGCCGTTCAAGATGTGGAAGCGCTACGAGTTCAACGGCGGCACCTCGGACCCGTGCATCGTCTCCTGGCCCGCGGCCGGCGACGCGGCCGACTCGTCCGGCAACGGCCAGCTGCGCCACCAGTACCACCACGCCATCGACCTCGTGCCGACCATCCTCGACACGCTCGGGGTGGAGCCCCCGGAGACGATCAAGGGCCACGTGCAGAGCCGGATCGACGGCGTCAGCATGCGCTACGCCATCACCGACCCGTCGGCGCCGTCGGCGCGGCAGACGCAGTTCTACTCGATGCTCGGCTCCCGCGGCATCTGGCACGACGGCTGGAAGGCCGTCACGACCCACCCCACGATCAGCGGCTGGAGCAACTTCAACAGCGACACCTGGGAGCTCTACCACACCGACACCGACCGTTCGGAGATGCACGATCTGGCGGCCGAGCAGCCCGACAAGCTCCGGGAGCTGGTCAACCTGTGGTACGCCGAGGCCGGCGACAACGGCGCCTTCCCCCTCGACGACCGGTCGGCCCTGGAGATCATCCTGACGCCGCGACCGCAGATCGCGGCGCACCGCGACCGGTACACCTACTACCCCGGCACGGCCGAGGTGCCCGAGCAGCAGGCGGTCAACGTCCGCAACCGCTCCTTCACGATCGGCGCCCAGGTCGTCATCCCGGAGGCCGGTGCCCAGGGCGTGCTGTTCGCCCACGGCGCCCGGTTCGGCGGGCACGCCCTGTACGTGAAGGACGGTCGGCTCCACTACGTCAACAGCTTCGTCGGCCTCGTGGAGCAGAAGGTCGACGGCACCGTCGACCTGCCCACGGGTGAGGACCTGGTGCTCTCGGCCTCGTTCGACAAGGACGGCGAGGAGCCCCAGGGCGTCGCCACGGGGATCCTGTCGCTGTACCACGCCGACCAGAAGGTCGGCGAGGGTCGCATCAGGACCCAGCCCGGCCTGTTCAGCCTGGCCGGTGAGGGCCTGTGCGTCGGGCGCGACAGCGGCGAGCCGGTGACCTCGGACTACCCCGGGGAGCACCCGTACGCGTTCACCGGCGGGACGATCACGCGCGTCGTCGTCGACGTCAGCGGCGACCCGTACGTGGACCTGGAGCGTGAGGCCCAGGCCATGATGGCCCGGGAGTAGACGACCCGGTGCTGCCCAGCCCGGCGAGGGAACCCACCCTCGCCGGGCTGCCGGTGCGGGCGCCTTCGGGAAGAGCGTCGAGAGCGAGTCGAGACCGTCGACTGCAGCATCGGTGCCGGTCCGGCCGATCGGGTGTTGTTCCGAGGAGGTCGGTCGGGACCTGCTGACGACGGACTCCGGTGCGGCGGGAGGCGGCTGGTCAGCGAGTACGTTGAAGGGTGGGGAGGGAGACCCGGTGACCGACAGGCCTGAGCGGTGGTGGCGGGGGGAGCTCCTGCACACCTTCCTCGCCGAGGCTGCCGGCGTGGAGATGCTCGAGTGCGCCGGGGTGCGGCTCGTCGAAGGACGGGGCGTGGAGGGCGACCGCTACGCCAACGGCATCGGGTACTACTCGCACCGACCGCACGAGGATCGGCAGGTGACGCTGATCGAGATCGAGACGCTCGAAGCCTTGGCACGCGATCACCGGATCGACCTCGCCCCGGCCGAGACCCGCCGCAACCTGGTCACTCGCGGGGTACCGCTCAACCATCTGGTCGGTCGTCGGTTCCGGGTGGGTGAGGCGCTGCTGTACGGCGGTCGGCTGAACGTGCCGTGCAGGTACCTCGAGCGGTTGATCGACAAGCCCGTCATGGAACCGCTCATCAACAGGTCAGGTCTGAACTGCCAGGTCCTCGTCGGGGCCTGGGTCCGGCCCGGTGATGCGATGGAGGCGGGGTGAGGGGGTGGCACCCCGACTGCTGATCGCAGCTCGGGTGGTCGAGGCGGTACGGGAAGCCGACGACGTGCGCTCCCTGCGCTTCGTCCCGGTGCACCGCCCGAGGTTCCCCTCCTTCCCCGGAGGTGCGCACACGATCCTGCAGCTGGCCGACGGTACCCGTCGGAGCTACTCGCTGTGCGGCGATCCGCACGACACCTCGACCTATCAGATCGCCGTGCTGCGCGAACCCGACGGACGGGGTGCGTCCCGACGGTTGCACGACGAGGTGCAGGTCGGGGACCACCTGTACCTGTCCTATCCCCAGGACGCGTTCGGACTGGATCCTGAGGCCCGACGCCACATCCTCGTGGCCGGGGGCATCGGGATCACACCACTTCTGTCGATGGTGTGCGACCTACCGCCGCAGTCGACGGCGGAGCTGCACTACTGCGTCCGGTCGCGCTCCCGGGCCGCCTTCCTCGAGCGCCTCGCCGCGCTCCCGGTCGACGTCCATCTCCACGTCGCCGACGAGGGCCGCCGACTCGACGTCGCGGCGCTGCTGGGCGTGACAGCGCCGGGAACGTCCGTCTACTGCTGTGGCCCGCAGAGGTTGATCAGTGCCGTGCGCGCGAGCACGGCCGGCCGGCCGCCCGGCACCGTGCACATCGAATCCTTCACCGGCTTGAGCAGCGAGCGGGCCCGGCAGGGCGAGCCCTTCGAGGTCGACCTCACTCTGACGCAACGCCGCCTGGGGGTACCTGCGGATCAGACGCTCCTCGACGTCCTGCGGGAGGTCGGCGTTCCGGTGGACGCCTCCTGCGAAGGCGGGATCTGCCGCACGTGTGTCGTCGACATCGTGGAGGGCGAGGCGATCCACCGTGACACGTGCCTGTCCGAACAGGAACGCCAGGGCGCACTGACCGCGTGCGTGTCACGCGGCCGGGGGCTGCTGCGGCTGCTGCTGTAGGGACCCGGTCGTCATCACCGGCTTCCTGCCCCCGACCTGACCTCGAGGTGCTGCCCGAGGGCAGCGTGCGCGAGGTGACACCGGCAGCAGCAGTGGTTATCGGGCCCCTTCCAGAACGGCGTGGAGAGCGGTGGCGAGGTCGTCGATCAGCACGGCGCCGCTGGGCGTGGCGCCGAGGGTCCATGCGAAGCCGTGCAGCATGCCGTCGTAGCGCTTCGCGCTGACGTCGACGCCCGCGGTGCGCAGGTTGGCGGCGTAGGCCTCGCCTTCGTCGCGCAGCGGGTCGAACTCGGCGGTGGCGACGAAGGCCGGGGGCAGGCCGACGAGGTCGTCGGCGCGGGCCGGGCAGGCGAACGGTTCCTTGCCGAGTTCCTGGGCACCGAGGTAGTGCGCCCAGAACCACTGCATGGAGCCCTTGGTGAGCAGGTAGCCCTCGCCGTTCTGCTCGTAGGACTCGGTCGTGAAGTTGAAGTCGGTCACCGGGTAGAGCAGCAGCTGCGCGGCGAGGCGGGGGCCCTGGCGGTCGCGGGCGGCGATCGCGACGGCGGCGGCGAGGTTCGCGCCGGCGCTGTCGCCGCAGGTCGCGATGCGCCCGGGGTCACCGCCCAGCTCGGCGGCGTGCTCGGCGACCCAGGCGGTCGCGGCGTAGCTGTCGTCGAAGGCGGCGGGGTAGACGTGCTCGGGCGCGAGTCGGTAGTCGACCGAGACGACGACCGCGCCGGTCCGGTTGGCGATCCGCCGGACCGGGTTGTCGCAGACGTCGAGGTCGCCGATCACCCAGCCGCCGCCGTGGAAGTACACGATCATGGGCTTGGGCCCGTCGCCGGCGGGGGTGTAGACGCGGACGGGGATGTCCCCGGCAGGGCCGGGGATCGTCCGGTCCTCGGTCGCGATGTCCTCGGGCTCGCCCTGCAGGTCGATGAAGCCCTTGGCGGCCTCGCGGGCTTGCGGAACGGTCATGTGCTCGAACGGCGGCATTCCCGCCGCAGCGAGCGCGGCGAGCAACTGCTGGGCTTCGGGGTGGACGGGCATGGCATCTCCGATCTGAGAGGGGCTGGGCACGAACGTCGCGGAAGGGCCACACACCAGGAAGCACTCGGCGCGCTGAACCTGGTGCAGGACGGCCCCGGCCGGAGTCCGGACCGGGACCGGTGGGGGCTGTCCCCGCGCACCACCGTGACCCTTGACGGGGGCGCGCGGGGCGGACGGCAGCTGCCGCCCGGGAGCGGTCAGCCGGTCACGACGCCGCTGCCGCCGAGACGACGTCGACGAACTTCGCCCGCGCGACCCCGGTGAACTCGCCGGCCGTGGCCGCGCCGCCGGTGCCCCGCGCGAACCCGTCGTAGTCGCGGGCGGCGACCTCGTCACAGATCAACCGGTAGGTACCGACCCCGCCCACGTACGGATAGAGGTTGCGCGGCTTGCCCGGGATGTTGGCGCCGACCCACCAGGAGTTGGCCCTCGGCAGCAGCGTCATCTGGGTGACCTCGTTGTGGTGGTCCACCCAGTCCCGCTCCGCCTCGGGCAGCGGCTCGATCGTGTCGAGGCCGTTCTCCCGGAGGTGACGCAGGCAGTCGGTGATCCAGTCCACGTGCTGCTCGATGGACACCGGCATGTTGCTCAGCACCGACGGGCTCTGCGGTCCGGTGATCATGAACAGGTTCGGGAACCCGTGGGTGGCGATGCCGAGGTAGCTCAGCGGCCCCTCCGCCCACTTCTCCTGCAGACCGAGCCCGTTCCGTCCGCGGATGCCGAGCTTGAACAGGGTTCCGGTCATCGCGTCGAAACCGGTGGCGTAGACGATGATGTCCGCCTCGTACTCCGCGTCCGCGGTACGGACCCCGGTGGGGGTGATCTCCTGGATCGGCGCCGGCCGCAGGTCCACCAGGGTCACGTTGTCCCGGTTGAACGTCTCGTAGTAGCCGTTCTCCAGCGGCGGGCGCTTGGTGAAGAACGGGTGGTCCCGCGGCGTGAGCAGCTCGGCGATCTCCGGATCGCTCACCCGCTCCCGGATCCGGGCCCGGAGGAACTCCGCGGCCGTCTCGTTCGCCTCCTCGTCGAAGAGCAGGTCGTTGAACGTCGTGCCGAGCCGGAACCCGCCGCGCTCCCAGGCCTCCTCGAAGATCTGCTGCCGCTCCTCGTCCGTGACCGACAGGGCGGTGCGGTTGGCGATGTGGTACGGGAAGCCGAAGCCCGTCTCCCGCGTCGTCTGCCAGATCTCCCGGTAGTTGTCCTTGATCTTCCGTCCGTCCTCGGCGTCCATCGGCCGGTTCCCGCCGGCGATGTCGTAGTTCGCGGTGCGCTGCAGCACGTAGACGTGCGCCGCCTGCTCCGCGATCTCCGGGATGGCCTGCACCGCCGTCGCCCCGGTACCGATGACGACGACCCGCTTGCCGGTGAAGTCCACGCCCTCGTGCGGCCAGGCACCGGTGTGGTACGAGTCGCCGCGGAAGCTGTCCCGGCCCGGGAAGTCGGGCAGGTTGGTCGTGGACAGGCACCCGACGGCGGTGATCAGGTACGTCGCCGTGAACTGTCCGCCGTCATCGGTGCGGACCGTCCACCGGCCGCTCGCGTCGTCGTACTCCGCCGCGACGACCTTCGTGCTGAACTGGATGTCCTTGCGCAGGTCGTACCGGTCGGCGACGTGTCGCAGGTAGCTGAGGAGCTCCGGCTGGGCGGCGAAGCGCTCGCTCCAGGTCCACTCCTGGAGCAGGTCCTCCGACAGCCGATCGGAGAAGCTGTAGAAGTAGCTCTCCGAGTCGCACCGGGCGCCGGGGTACCGGTTCCAGTACCAGGTGCCGCCGACGTCGTCAGCCGCCTCGAACACCCGCGCGGAGAGGCCGAGTGTGTCCCTCAGGCGGTGCAGCATGTACAGCCCGGAGAAGCCGGCGCCGATGACGACCGCGTCGAACTCGCCGGCCGACCTCGAGGGCGCGTCCCGCTGATCCTGTTGCTCGCTGGTCATGGGCTCTCCTTCATCTGTTGGTCTTCGTTGACACAAGAGATGGCGCCGTCGATCCCTGACGGCGGCGTCAGATGCCGAAGGCACCCGCGGCTGGTCCTCGGAAGGCGTGCGGAAGGGCAGCACCCGTTGCGCGGCGACCGGCGCTGCTGAGAGCTCCAGTTCTGCGGGAGGTGGTGGCTGACCGTCTCGTGTTCGCCATACTGCTGCGACCTCCAGCCGGAGCCCAACCTCGCCGTGGCACGTCGGTTCGATTCTGCACGGGCGTCGCCTGCGATTCAATGCCTCCACGACGGGCCGATCGTCGCGCCGGACGTCAGCGCACCTCTTCCGCGCCCTCGACGTTGCTCGGCCGGGGCCGGTGCGCTCGGTGGTCGCGGCGTTCACACCGAAGAGGTTCCTGGTTCGGCGCCGGGACGCGCGCGGTGCGAGGCTGCGGCGGTGACCCCTCCACCGGTGATCGTCTTCGACGTCAACGAGACCCTGTCCGACATGGCGCCGCTGGCTCGACGCTTCACCGACCTGGGCGCGCCGGCGCACCTCGCCCCGCTGTGGTTCGCCTCGGTGCTGCGCGACGCGTTCGCCCTCACCGCGGCGGGTGCCTCCGAGAGGTTCGCGGTGATCGCCGACGCACAGGTGCGGACGGTGCTGCACGACGTCGCGGTCGACCGGGACCCCGATGCGGCGGTCGCGCACGTGCTGGAGGGCTTCGCGGCGCTCGACGTGCACGCCGACGTGGTCGACGGGGTGCGCGCTCTGCGCGCCGCCGGGTTCAGGCTCGCGACGCTGTCGAACGGTGCGACGGAGGTCGCCGAGACGCTGCTGTCGCGGGCCGGCATCCGCGAGCACTTCGACCGGGTGCTGTCGGTCGAGGACGCCGGGGTCTGGAAGCCGGCGCCCGGGTCCTACGCCTACGCCGCGCGCGAGCTGGGCGTCGATCGGTCCGAGCTGGTGCTGGTGGCCGTGCACCCGTGGGACGTCGACGGTGCCGCCCGCGCCGGATGCGGCTCCGCCTACCTGGACCGCACCGCCCGGCCGTATCCCGCCCACCTGAGGAGGCCCGACCACGTCGTGACCTCGGTCGGGGCGCTCGCCGGTGCCCTCGCGGACTGACGGCCCGGTCACCTTCCGCGTGCGGGGCAGGTCGTCGTCGAGGTCACCGGTTCACGGCGTCTTCGGAGTCGATCCGGGTCTTCTGGCCGTCGGCCGGGGGGAACCGGCGGCCGCCCGGCGGCGGGGGCCGACGCGGTCAGGCCCCCGCCGTCCGATCAGCTCTCCGATTCGTACTTGAACGAGATCGCCAGCCGAACCCGGTAGCTGGTGACGCTGCCGTTCTCGATCGTCACGTCCTGCCGGACGACCTCGGCCACGCGGATCTCACGCACGGTCGCGGCCGCGGTCTCGACAGCGGTGCGCGCTGCTGCTTCCCAGGACTCGGTGCTCGTACCGATGACTTCAGTGACGCGGTAAACACTCATCTCGCTCACGCCTCCCTGTTGACCGGTCCGGCGTCCGGACCTGCGGCCACGCTAGCGGTGTCTGACGTGTTGGAGCCCGGGTGCGACGAGGCCTGCGCTCACCGGCGCTCGGCCGGGTCGTCGGCACGACCGCTGTCTGCACCAGGGCGACGAGCACCGCCACGGCACGTCAGAACTCACGGCGGGCCGTGGCCTCCGTGACTCGACCGATCGCCTGACCGCGCAGCGCAGTCGTCACGTGCTGTTCTTCGCTACCCCAGCATCAGGAACCAGGTCCCGCTCCAGGAGGGCGTACGCCTCCGCGAGATCACGGACTCCAGCCGGGCTGTTACCGACCGTGGGAGCCGACTTGATGATCGCCTTGAGGACGGCATCACGGGCCTGCTCGTCGAGACTCTGGTCAACCATGCCCGACGACGCTACAGCGGCGTCCACCACTGTGGTGTGCGACCGCCGCTCGTCCCGCAGTTCCTCGCCGCCGCGGACGATCCTCGTGTCAGTGCTCCGCGGTGGGGCGAGTGGCGCGGCCGAGACGCAGCGCCGAGACGAGGAAGAAGATGCCGCCGAGGGTGGCGTAGCCGGCGATGCTCGCCAGCGAGGAAGTCGGCTGACCGGCCATCAGGAAGAACGAGGCGCCGGCGAGGACGGAGATGGCACCGCTGAAGACCATCGGCCACTGTCCGCCGAGCGTACGGCGGCCGACGGCGACGACCGAATGATCTCCGGCGTTGCCGGTGGCTCGTGGCTGGTGCCTCCCGTGTCAGTAGCTAGTCATCCCGACCGGTTGCACCCTTCTTCTGACCCTCTCGCCGGTCCACCGTGGCCCGGTCGGCGGCCAGGCTGGTGAGCAGGGCGAGACCGTCGGCGGCGGCGGTGCCGGGTTCGGCGGTGTAGACCGAGAGGTGCTGGCCGGGCGCGCTGTCGATGGTGAGCTTCTCGAAGTGCAGCCGGATCTCGCCGACGTCGGGGTGGTGGAAGTGCTTGTCCTCCTGGATGCGTGGACCGACCTCGTAGCGGGCCCAGAGGGCGGCGAAGGCGGGGCTGCGCACGGTGAGAGCGCCGATGACCTGTTCGGTGCGCTGGTCGGGTACCGCGGTGGTGGCGCGCAGGTCGCGCACCGCGACGCTCGCGCAGCTGTCCCAGTCGGCGTAGAACTCGCGGGCGTGGGGGTCGAGGAAGATCATGCGCAGGAGGTTGTCGAAGCGGGCGAACCCGCGGTAGAGAACCTCCGCGAGGGCGTTGGCGGCGAGGACGTCCTGGCCCGGGCCGACGACGAACGCGGGCACCGTGTGCATCTGGTCGAGCAACTGCTGCAACGGTGCGGCGACCGTGGTGGTCGTCTCCGTGGCGAGGGCCGGCACGGCGGGCAGGCCGATCCGGTAGAGGTGACGGGCCGCGTCCTCGTCCAGGCGCAGCGCGCCGGCCAGGGCTCCGAGCACCTGACGTGAGGGGTGCCGTTCGCGGCCCTGCTCGAGGCGGATGTAGTAGTCGGTGCTGACGCCGGCGAGGAGGGCGACCTCCTCACGGCGCAGTCCCGGCACCCGCCGGGCGCCGTCGTCCGGGAGCCCGACGGTCGCCGGGGACACGAGGGCCCGGCGCGCGGCCAGGAACTCACCCAGTGCGGTGCCCCGGACAGCGCCCCGCTCCGCACCCCGGTTCATGCCTCGACGGTATCCCCGCCGGCCTGCCGCCGGGGAGGGTGTGCCACTCCCTGTCCGGCCGGCGGAGCCGGGTCGGGCGCGTCGAAGGAGGTGTTCAGGGTGAGCATCATCGCTCGGGCACCACGGTGGCCGGCGTGCCGGCGCGCACGCTGCTGTCCACGGCGGGGACGGCCGCGACCGAACGCGCCAGCACCGCCGCGGAGAGCAGCAGCGCCGCGATGATCAGAGCCGTGGTAGTGATCGCGACGGTCTGGCCGCCCACGCCTGCGACGGCGAAGTGGATCGTCCCGATGATCGCCACCGAGAGGGCCGCGCTGATCTGGAGGGTGGCGCTGACCAGGCCGCTGGCGAGACCGGCGAAGCGGCCGGGAACGCGGGCGACCGTGAGACGGATCAGCGACGGGAAGGCCAGCCCCTGCCCGAAGCCGATGACCGCCAGCGGCACCGCGGTCCACGCCGTCTGGCCGAGGGCGACGGTCAGGGCGGCGAAGGTCACGAACCCCGCGGCTTCCAGGCCCAGGCCGAGCGGAGCGACGCCTCGGGGGAGCAGGCCGGTCAGGCGGTGGACGGTCAGTGGGCCGATGAGGAAGCCGACGCCCAGCGGGAGGATGTCCAGACCGGCCTGGAAGGGACTCCGGCCCGCCGCCTGCTGGTAGGTCGAGAAGGTGAGGAAGAACGCCGCGATCGAGTAGAACAGCAGCAGCGCCACGAGCCCGCCGCGAACCCCCGGAGCGGTGATCGAGGCCGGGGCAACCAGCGGCCTCACCCGCAGGGCGGGGGCGTCGACGGTGTCGAGCGCGAGGCGGTGCTGGCGGCGCCAGAACCCGACCAGCGTCACCGCACCGGCGACGAGGACGACCCAGCACCACCACGGCCAGCCCAGGGACTCCGCCTCCACCAGCGGAACCACGATCCCGGCGAGGCCGACGAACAGCAGGACCGCGCCGGTGACGTCGAGCAGCTCGGTGCGTTCCGGCCGCGGCGCGCGGAGCACCAGGCTCCCCACGACCGCGATCGCCGCGAAGGGCAGGTTGATCAGGAAGATGGTGCGCCAGCCGAGGCCGAACACGTCGGCGGCGACCAGCAGCCCACCCAGGGACTGGCCGAGCACGGCGGCGAGGCCGAACACGGCGCCGTGGAAGCCGAGGGCGATGCTCTGCTGCCGTCCGGTGAGACTGGCCCGGATCAGCGCCAGCGACTGCGGCGCCATCAACGCCGCCGTGATGCCCTGCAGGATGCGCCCCACGACGAGCACGGCGGGTGCGGGCGCGATGCCGCACAGGAGAGAGGCCAGCGCGAACCCGATCAGGCCGACGAGGAACACGCGCTGGCGACCGTGGAGGTCGCCGACCCGGCCGCCCAGGATCAGGGTGACGGCGTAGGTGGCCGCGTAGGCGGCCACGACCTGCTGGCCCAGCAGGTCCCCACCGCCGAGCTCGTCCTGGATGGACGGGATGGCGAGGTTGACGATGAAGAAGTCCAGCGGGGGCAGGAGCGTGCCCACCAGCAGGGTGGCGACCCCGAGCCACGTGCGCCGCGACGAGCCGGACTCGTCGCCGTTCACGTCGCCGCCCCCACCGTTCCGACCGAGGACGTGGTCGCGTCCGGCGCGCTGCGGACCACGGTCGCGGCCACACTCGTGTTCATCGTGATGCTTCCGTCCTGGGGCGCATTCGCAGGCCGTTCCGGCCGCGAGTCGGTCGTTCTCAGCCATCAGCTCCGGGGCCAAGACTCGCAGGGTGGACCGCCGGACCGGGAGGGTGCGCTGCACCCACCCCTCCGCGATGCGCGTGCTCGTGATCAGACGGTGGCGGTCGGGACCGGGGTGCTGCCGACCTCGATGTTCACGATCTCGGCGAGGGAGGCGTAGGCCATGAAGCCGGGGATGTCCTCGGCCCGGGCGTTGGCGCTCTCGGCATCGGTCTGCGTGGCGTAGACCCACACGTCGATCCACTCGTGGTCGCCGACGCGGGCGGTGAGCGGGGCGGCGACGAAGCCGGGGATCTGCTCGGCGATGGCGGCGATCGCGCCGGGCCGGTGGGCGAGGAACTCCTCCTCGCGACCGGGCTGGACGCGCAGGCGGACGAACTCGGTGAAGTGAGCCATGGGACTGCCTTCTCTCAGGTGGTGGTGGTCGGTCGGGAGGTGAGGTGCTCGTCGACGGCGCGGGCGACGTCGAGTCCGCTCTCGATGGCGCCGTCGATGAAGCCGGCCCAGCCGCGGGCGTAGTCGGAGCCGGCGAGGAAGAAGCGGCCCTCGGGGCGGCGCAGTTCGGCGAGCGCGCCCGTGAGCTGGCCGGCGCGCTGCATGGGCCAGGTCTCGCGGGCGTAGGGGTCGGCGACCCAGTCGTGGCCGGCGACGTCGACGACCTCCAGGTCCGGGATCCAGGCACGGAGGACGTCCTGGACGGCGCCGCGATCGGTGAAGTCGAGGGCGGTGGAGTCCCCGCCGAGGCAGACGATGAGGCTGTCGCCGTCGACGGTGTACTCGAGCTGGGCGAGCTGCAGCGGGTGGTCGGCGGGGGCGAGCGCGGCGAACGGCGTGACGGGTCCGCGGACGCGTGCCCAGACCTTCACCCCCTGCGAGGTCTGGCCCTCCTGGGCGGCGGCCTGCTTGACGTCGTGGAGGGTGGGGGTGACGGCGATCGAGTCGAGCGCGTTGAGCGGGAGGGTGACGACGACCGCCGCACCGTCGACGACGCTGCCGTCGGCGAGGCGGACGCGGACCCCGGCGTCGTCGTGGTCGATCCCGGTGACCTCGGCGTCGAGCCGGAGGTGGGCGTCGCTGTCGTCGAGGATGGCCTGCAGCAGGGACGCGGTGCCGTTCTTGAGCCGGTACGTGGCGCACGCTTCGAACATCAGGTTCCAGTCGCCACCGCACAGGGCGTGCCAGCGCAGCGCCTGCAGGTACCCGCCGGTGTGGGTGGGCCCGCTGAAGTTGAGGGTCCAGAAGGCGTCGAGCAGCTCGCGCTGGTCGTCGGTGAGGTCGAGCTGGGCGATCTTGTCCGCTACGGTGAGCTTGTCGGCGGCGATCAGCTCGGCCTCCGCGGCGGTGCCGGGTTCGACCTCGTGGGGCGCGTAGGGGCGGGGGATCAGCCGCAGGCTGTCCTCGCCGAGGGCGGTCGCGCCGGGATCGAGCAGGCCGAGCAGCTCCTCGGCGCTGCCCTCGTGGCGGCGGCCGCCGGTGATCCAGTAACCCTTCTCCGGGACGGGGCTCCGGCTGAGCTCGGCTCCGTAGCGGCTGATCTCGGCCCAGACGTGGGGCTGGAACCAGTGGACCCAGGTGCCGCCGAGTTCGAGCCGGCGGCCGAGCTTCTCGGCGTAGTAGGTGCGGCCGCCGATGCGGTCGCGTGCTTCGAGGAGCACGACCTGCCGGCCGCGGCGGGTGAGCTCGCGGGCCGCGGTGACGCCGGCGAAGCCGGCGCCGACCACGATGACGGGGGAGGAGTCGCTCATGGGATCTCCGTGGGGTGTCGGTCGTCGGGAGGCGTGGGCTCAGCCGGCGTTGCGGCGGGTGGCGGCGTCGAGCACGACGCCGACCACGAAGACGAGCGGGACGGTCGCCATCAGCCACAGCGCCGTGCCGGCCTCACCGCCGATGAGGGTGGTGAAGTTGGCGACGATGAGCACCCCGGTTCCCAGGGTGAGCAGCGCGGAGACCGTGGGGGCGAGGAACGTGCGCCACAGCCCGGCGTCGGTGGCGCCCCGTCGGCGGAAGAACACCACGACCGACACCGAGGTCAGGAAGTACAGCAGCATCAGGGCGAGCACGGCGACGCCGCTGAGCCAGGAGAACAGGGTCAGGACGGGATCGAGGCCGAGGACCGCGAAGGGCACGACGAGGACCAGCGCGATCGCGGTCTGCACGGTGCCGGCGACGGCGGGGGCGCCGCGACCGTTGACCCGGGTCAGCGCCTGGGGCAGTGAACCGTGGCGGCCCAGCGAGTACAGGTAGCGGTTGATCGCGTTGTGGAAGGCGAGGATGCCGGCGAGCAGCGACGACGCCAGCAGGAAGCCGACGACGTCGCCGGTCCAGCCGCCCAGGACGGTGCCGATGGCCCCGGTCAGGAACGAGGTCGAGTCGCCGGAGTCGAGTGCGGCGCCCGCTGCGGCCGCGGCGTCGGCGGGGCCGTAGAAGGACACCAGCATCCAGGTCACGAAGGCGAAGAAGACCGCGATCAGCGTGACCGACAGGTAGGTGGCCCTGGGGACGGTCCGCTCCGGATCCTTGGCCTCCTCGGAGTAGATCGCGGTGGACTCGAACCCGAACATCGACGCGACCGCGAACATGATCGCCACACCGGGCGCGCCGGCGAAGACGGCGCTGGGCGCGAAGCTGGCGGCGGGGGCGAGGCCCTCCGGCCCGCCGCCCTGGAAGAGGACCCCGAGCGCGAACGCGATCAGGATCGACATCTCCAGGGCGACCAGCACGCCCAGCACGCGGGCGCCGGTGTCGATGCCCAGCGCGCCGACGACCTGGATCACGATCATCGTCACGACCGCGCAGACCCACCACGGCACCGAGACGCCCCCGTAGGTGCCGACCAGGCTGCTGACCACGGCGCCGTAGAGGCCGTACATGCAGGCCTGCACGGTCGCGTAGGACCACAGCGCGGTCAACGCGGACCCGGTGCCGGTCGGGCGGCCCAGGCCGCGGCCGACGTAGGCGTAGAAGGCGCCGGCGTCGGTGACGTAGCGGCTCATCGCGATGAAGCCGACCGCGAAGATGATGATCATCAGGCCGACCAGCAGATAGGCGCCCGGTGCGCCCGCCCCGTTGCCCAGGGCGACGGTCAGCGGGGTTGCGCCGGCGATGCCGGTCAGCGGGGCCTGCGCGGACAGGACGAAGAAGAGGATCCCGAGAACGCCCACGGAGTTCGGACGGAGGCGGGACGAGCGGGCGCCGGACGCGGTGCGGGCGCCGGCGACGTCGGAAGTGGCCATGGGACAGCTCCAGCTTGCGTCAGAAGTGCCTTGCGGGAAGGACTGCGCGGAGGAGTTCCTGCGCCTCGGTCGTGCCGGCGCCATCGCCGACGGCTGGAGTCGCTGTCGACGCGAGAAGAATTAACCAGATGGATAGACTTGTCAAGTGGTTAGTTTGACTGGTCAAGGGAGGGAGATCGTGGATCGAGGAGGCGCAGGGCCGGTGGGCGAGGCGGATTTGGGAGGATCGATCCCATGACGTCCAGTGCCTCCGGGCATCCGAGCGGTGTGGCCTACGGGGAGGGCAAGCTCGCCCTGCTGGACGCCGCCATCGCCGTCGTCGCCGACGGTGGGCTGCGGAAGCTGACCTGGCGGGCAGTGGCCCAGCGCGCAGGGGTGACGCACGGCCTGGTCGCCCACCACTTCGGCTCCCGGGACGCGTTGATCACCGCCGCGCTCGAGCTCGCCGTGCAACGCAGCATCGACGCCAGCCGGCTGGTTCCGGGGAGCGACCGGCTCGAGGACTTCGCGGCCAACCTCGTGGACATGGCCGTGACGGACGCCGACGCCCAGGCCTTCCAGTACGAGCTGATCCTCGAAGCGCGACGCAACCCGGAGCTCCGCCCGCACGTGCGCTCACTGCTGGAGACCTACCGGCGCAACGCCCGCACGGCGCTGGTCGAGCTCGGCCTGCCGGACGACCAACCGCTCGCCGACCTCGTCTACGCAGCCCTGGACGGCCTGGTGTTCGGGGTCTACTCCGAGGACGATCCGGCGCGGGCCCACGCCGCACTCGGTCGCCTGCGAGAGCTTCTCGGGCTGCTCGCGCGGCAGGGATGGACACCTGACTCTCGTTGAGGGTGGGCGAGACGGCCCCCGAGGTGGATGTGCGCCGGGCACCGGGGGCCGCCTCAGGTCAGACGGAAGACCGGCCAGCCGATCTCGGTGCGCCACGCAGCGGGATCGCTCGTGTCACGAGGGCCGACGAGGTAGACCTCCCGCACCGGCCCGGCCACCGACATCGCGTTCTCCACCACCCAGGTCCCGAGTTCGCCGTAGGTGACCTCGACGCCGTCGTGCTCGCCGACGTGGGTGGTGACGGCCAGTTCCGCGGCCGGCAGGCGCACGGGGTGCACGCGTCCGGAGCGAGGTGGTGAAGCGGTCGGCAGGTAGACGAGCGCGTGACCCCGCTCGTGCTCGAAGAGAGCGTTGTCGTAGCTGCCGCCCGGCGGTCCGGTCACGGCGGCGCCGACGGCCGCCTCCAGTTCGGCCATCGCGCCGGCGTACCAGATCGAGACGTCGCGATGCCCGACCACGGCCTCCACCGCCGCGACCGTCCGGGCGGGCTCCGCGCGCAGCTCGACGTCGATCGGCGTGGGGTCGGGCCGGAGCAGGCGGCGCAGCGACACGACCGTGGCCCGCGTGCGGTCGAGAACGTCCTCGAGGCGTTGCAGGTGTTCCGCGACCAGAGCCGCCCGGACGCCGGGGTCGGGGGTCCGCAGGATCCGCTGCACGTCGCTGAGAGGGACGTCGAGCTCGCGGAGCCGGTGGATGACCTGCGCGGTCGGGATCTGGTCGACGCCGTAGTAGCGGTAGCTGGTGGCCTCGTCCACCACGGCGGGTTCCAGCAGGGCCGCGTCGTGGTACCGGCGCAGGGTCCGCACGCTCAGGTGGGTCAGGCGGGAGAACTCCCCGATGGTCAGCACCCCCTCATCCTGAACGCTCTCCCCGGGGGAGGGTCCACGGCTTGACCCTCCCGCGCCGTGAGGTCCCACGGTGGGCTCATGACACAGCACACCGACCTCCCGTCCGATCTGCTCCCGACCACCGTGCGTGCGTTCATGGCCGCCCAGATCGTCCGCGACGGCGGCACCGCCTCGTCGTTCCTGACCGAGGACGCGGTGGTCGTCGACCAGGGCGAGACCTTCCGCGGCCGAGAGGCCCACGCGTTCCTGCGGGACGCCGGGTCCGAGTTCGAGTTCACGACCGAGCAGATCGGCGCTCGCCGCGTCGACGACGCCCACTGGGTGGTGACCGTGCGGCTCGAGGGCACCTTCCCGGGTGGCGTCGCCGAGCTCGACTACCGGTTCACGCTGCGGGACGACCTCGTCGCCGAGCTCGTCATCGCCAACCACGCGGCCTGACCGTGTCCGGTTCGGATCGCGATCGCCTCGACGGTCGCCGGGCGCTGGTCACGGGCGGCTCGAAGGGCTCGGGCAGGGCCGTGGTCGAACGACTGCGGGAGATGGGTGCCGACGTGTTCGTGACGGCGCGGACGATGCCCGACGGGTACGAGCACCCTGACCGGTTCATCGAAGCGGACACCTCGACGGTGGACGGCGCCGACGCCGTGGCCGCTCGGATCGCTGAGACCGGAGCACTCGACATCCTGGTGCACGTCGTCGGAGGGGCGTCGACGCCGCCCGGTGGATTCGCCGCCATCACCGACGACCAGTGGCTCGTCGAGCTGAACCTCAACCTCCTCGGAGCGGTGCGGCTGGATCGAGCGCTCCTCCCGGCGATGATCGAGTCGGGGTCGGGGGTGGTGCTGCACTTCACCTCGATCCAGCGAGAGCTGCCCCTGTACGACGCGTCCCTGGCCTACGCCGCGGCGAAGGCCGCGCTGCGCACCTACAGCAAGGGACTCGCCAACGAGCTCGCGCCGCGCGGCATCCGGGTCAACGCGGTCAGCCCCGGCGGGATCGAGACCGAGGCCTACGAGAGGTTCGTGGACCGGATCGCCGAGGGAAACGGACTCACACGTGAGGCAGCCGAGCAGACCATCTTCGACTCCCTCGGAGGAGTGCCCCTGGGGCGGTTCGCGAACACCGAGGAGATCGCGGACCTGGTGGGCTTCCTGGTCTCGGACCGCGCCTCGGCGATCGTGGGGGCCGAGTACGTGATCGACGGTGGCACCGTTCCGACCGTCTGAGCCGGGCACCGGCTCCGAGCAGCCGCTCGTGAGCAGCTCGACTCAACTGCAGGATCCCCCTTCAGAAGGAGAACTGAGTGAGGGAGTGCGGAGCGGGAGGGATCTGCCCGGACGGGCGAAGCATTGCCTGGCGGCCCTTCAGCAGGTTGAGGAGTTCAGCGGGAACGTCGCAGCGATCTGGCGGCCGCGCCCTGACCGAGGTGTGCAGGGCCGTCGCCGAGGTTCTGAGCCGCAGCCGCTCGGAGATACCCGAGGCGACCACGTGGGTGGACGTCGACGCGACGGCGCTGCTCGACCTGCGCGCCCGGCTGGGAGAGAGCGGTGCCGCGCCGGGCATCCTCGCCATGGTCGCCCGCTTCGTCGTCGCCGGGCTCGCCCGGTTCCCCGAGCTGAACGCGAGGGTCGACACCGGGGCCGGCGAGATCACCCACCTCGACGGGGTCAACCTCGGCCTGGCCGCCCAGACCGGGCGCGGCCTCGTCGTCCCGTCGATCCGCGACGCGCAGCGGCTCGGCATGCGTGGCCTGGACGCGGAGATCCGGCGCCTCACGGCCGCGGCCCGCGAGGGCACCGCCACCGCGGCCGAGCTCGGTTCCGGCTCGTTCACGCTGAACAACTACGGCGTCCTCGGCGTCGACGGCAGCGCCGCGATCATCAACCACCCCGAGGTCGCGATCCTCGGGATGGGCCGCATCATCCCGCGGCCCTGGGTCGTGGACGGTGAGATCGTCGCGCGGCAGATCGTGCAGCTCTCGCTCGTGTTAGACCACCGGGTCTGCGACGGCGGCACCGCCGGCGGGTTCCTGCGCTTCGTCGCCGACGCGATGGAGGCCCCGGTGTCCGCGATGGCCGACCTGTGAGCCGGGCTCCGGTCCGGGGTGAGTGACGGGACCGGGTGACTCACCCGGAACGGAGGACTCCGGCGATCCCCACTGCCGCGGCGTGCACGGCGGGCGCGAGGCGATCGACGTCGATCTGGTGCGCCCATCTGGTCACGGAGACCGCGGCCATCGCCCGTCGATCGGTGCCCAGCACCGGCGCCGCGACGCAGGCGATGCCCTTCGCGGACTCCTCGTGCTCGGCGGCGAACCCGCGCCCCTGCACAGCGCGGATCTCGCGCAGCACGAGCCCGGGCGCCACGATCGTGCGTGGCGTGCGGCGCTGCAGCGGGTGGCCGATCACCTCCTGCTGGACCGCCTGCGGGGCGTGGGCGAGCAGCGCCTTGCCCACCCCCGTGCAGTACGCAGGCATCCGCCCGCCGAGCCGCGACTGCAGCGTCGGTCCGTGGCGGCTGCCGAGCTTGTGGACGTAGACGACGTCCGA
This sequence comes from Pseudonocardia broussonetiae, assembly GCF_013155125.1. Taxonomy (NCBI): domain Bacteria; kingdom Bacillati; phylum Actinomycetota; class Actinomycetes; order Pseudonocardiales; family Pseudonocardiaceae; genus Pseudonocardia; species Pseudonocardia broussonetiae. The sequence continues at coordinate 4,324,081 of NZ_CP053564.1, forward strand.
GCCGTCGAGCACGGCCAGATGCACGGTGCTGCGCGTGGTCTCGAACAGATCCGCGAGGAACGGTCCCGCCGCCTCTCGGAGCCGGTGCTGCAGGGGTGCGAGCGCGCCGAGCTCGAAGAGACGGACACCGAGGCGGTGCCCGTTCTCGGTGCGTTCGACCAGCTCCCACTCGGCCAGCTCGCCGAGGAGGCGATGGGCTGTCGGCTTGGGGAGCTTCGTGCGGCGGGCCAGTTCGGCGAGGGTGAGCTCGGCGTCGCCGGGTCGGAACGCCGCGAGCAGACACAGGGCACGGCCCAACTTGGAGGGGCCACCGTGCAACTCGTTCGCACTCATGCGATGCCCGCTCTCGACCTCGAGATCTACGGCGCCGTTCGGACGCCGGCTGAGGCCATGACCCTACGATTACGCATCGAGTAACGCAATGCATATTTTGGAACGCCGGGTCAGTCCCGGGCGGGGCACCCCAGTTCGGCCGAGATGGCTCTCGCGGTGGTGAGCAGGTCGGCGCGGATGGAGCGGACGTCGCGGTCGTCGTCGAAGCGGGCGGGCATTGCGACGCCGATCACCACCTCGATGTGCCCGTCCGGTCCGAAGACCGGTGCCGAGATGACGTTCAGGCCGGCGATGACGCTGCCGGTGGCGGTGGCGAGACCGGTCCTGCGCACCTCGTCGAGAACCTCGGCGAGGTGCTCGGGCGGGAGCTGCGAGGTCTCCTTGCGTCGTTGCTGGGCAGCGAGGATCGGGGCGGTGAGGGGTTCCGGGAGGTGTGCGAGGAACGCCCGTCCGATCGACGAATCCACGATCGGCAGGATCGAGCCGATCCTGACCACGATCGGCAGTGGGTACCACCCGTGGTCCTGGCGCACCAGGCTCGGGCCGGCGTCGGTCCACAGCGCGAGGTACACGGTGTGCCCGGTGCGATCGCGCAGGACGCTGGCATGGCGCGACGCCGTGCCCACCTCGTCGACCCGGCGCAGTGCCTCGACGCCGAGCCGCCGGGCCGCCGGGCCGAGGTTGTAGAGCCCGGTGTCCATCTCCTGCGTGACGAACCCGCTGCGCAGGAGGCTCACCAGGTAGCGGTGGGTCTTGCCCGGTAGCAGTCCGCTGCCGGCGGCGATCTTGGACAGCGGCATCGGGCCCCCGCCCTCCTCGAGCGCCGCCAGCACGCGCATACCGATCTCGACGGACTGGATGCCCTGCTGCTGATGTGGCGTCGTCACCGGTGATCGGGCTCCTCGGGACGGGGGACGCGGCCGGCACATCATGCCGGACGACTCGTCGGACCGGCATTCCAACCACTGGAACGGATCTGTGGGACGCGTTCGGCACGGGTGCCAGGGTTCGCCCCGGTTCCGACGAAGAGGTGGTTGTCATGGATGCAGATCTCGACGAGGTCATCGGTCGCAGTCGGTTCGGTCCGCTGCACGTGCGGATCGTCCTGCTCGCCGGGCTGGTGATCCTCTTCGACGGCTACGACCTGACGATCTACGGGGCCGCGGTGCCTCGGATGATCGTCGAGTTCGGCATCAGCCCGGCGACCGCCGGCCTGATCGGCAGCGGTGCGCTCGTCGGGATGATGATCGGGGCGATGGCGTTCGGCGCTCTCGCCGACAAGGTCGGGCGACGCAGGCCGATCATCGCGTGCGTCGTGCTGTACACGGTGTTCACCGGCGCGGTGTTCCTCGCGGCCACCCCGTGGGAGGTGGGCGTCTACCGCTTCCTCGCGGGCCTGGGACTGGGCGGCGTGATGCCCAACGCCGTCGCACTGGTCACCGAGTACGCACCGACCCGGCTCCGCAGCACGATGGTCAGCGTCATGTTCAGCGGTTACATGGTCGGCGGGATCGCCGCGGCCCTGCTCGGAGTGGCGCTCATCCCCGCCTACGGATGGCGGTCGTTGTTCCTGCTGGGCGCGCTCCCGCTCCTCGCCGTGCCCCTGCTCGTGAAGTACCTTCCCGAAGCTCCGGCCTTCCTGCTGCGCCGCGGACGCGCTGACGAGCTCGCCGCGACCCTGCGCGCCCTCGACCCCGGCCTGCCCCCGCACGGCGATCTCCGGGTGACGGCGGGGGCGGAGCCGGCCGGCCGGTCGCCGGTCGCGAGCCTGTTCCGCAACGGCAACGGCGTGAACACAGCGATGCTGTGGATCGCGTTCTTCATGGTGCTGCTGATGATCTACGGGCTGCTCACCTGGCTGCCACAACTCATGATCGAGGCCGGGTACCCGTTGGGCTCGAGCCTGTCGTTCCTGATGACGCTCTTCCTCGCAGGCATCGTCATCACCTGGGTCGGCGGGTACCTCTCCGACCGCTACGGGACCCGGCCGGTGCTGATCGTGAGCTATCTCGTCGCCGCGGTCTTCGTCGCCGCCCTCGGGTTCCTCGGCGACAGCTCGCTCCTGTGGGTCTACGCATCGGTCGCACTGGGTGGCGGCGCCACCTTCGCCGCGCAGATCTTCGCCAACGCCTACGCCGCCCAGTTCTACCCGTCGTCCGCCCGGTCGGCGGGAATCGGTTGGGCTCTCGGGATAGGTCGGATCGGGGCGATCATCGGACCGTTGCTGGGGGGCGTCCTGCTGTCGGCCGGCGTTCCGCTCCACGTGAACTTCCTGGCTTTCGCTGTTCCCGGGATCATCGCCGCCGCAGCACTGGGACTGATCCGGAACCGCACGGCGGCTCCGCGCACCGCCGGCACCCGACCCTCGATCGGGGCATGACGATGGCGACCACGGACGTCGACATCGCGGTGATCGGCGGCGGTATCGGCGGGCTGACCCTCGCACTCGCGCTGCGACAGCGCGGGCTCGAAGCCGAGGTGTTCGAGCAGGCCGATGCCCTGCGCGAGGTCGGAGCGGCGGTCGCGATCGCCGCGAACGGCTCCCGGATCCTGCAGCGGCTGGGCCTCGGTGACGAGCTCGCCGCCGCCTCCGTGGTGCCGACCTCACTGCAGTACCGGCACTGGCGCAGCGGTGCCGTCGTCGCCGAGCATCCCGTCGGTGAGGCGTACGCGCGGCGCTTCGGCGCACCGTTCTGGGGCATCCACCGCGCGTCGCTCCAGCGGACCCTCAGCGAAGCCTGGGGCGTGGAGCGGCTGCACCTCGGCCGGTGCCTGGTCGGGGTGAGCGACCGCGCAGACGGCGTGGTCCTCACTTTCCGCGACGGCCGGACGGTGCACGCCCGCACGGTGGTCGGTGCCGACGGCGTGCACTCGCGGGTGCGACGGCACGTCGACGACTCCGCCCCGGTCTACTCGGGCACGAGCGGGTTCCGCGGGATGGCGCCGATCGAGGCGCTCCCGTCCCTGCCGTCGCCCTCCGCCGTCCAGTTCTGGATGGGGCCCGGCGGGCACGTACTGCACTACCAGGTCGGTGAGAGCGTCAACTACCTCGCGGTGCTGGACGGCCCGCGGCGATGGCCCCACCAGGCCGGCCTCACCGACGCCGGACCGGGTGAGCTGATCGGCGCCTTCGCCGGATGGCACGGCGCAGTCCGGGACATGCTCGAGGCCGTGCCGCAGAGCCCGCGGTGGGGGTTGTTCACGCTGCCCTCGCCTCTGCGGTGGAGCCGCGGCCGTTCCGTCCTGCTGGGCGACGCCGCCCACGCGATGCTGCCGCACCACGGCCAGGGCGCGAACCAGACCATCGAGGACGCAGCCGTGCTCGCCCGCTGCATCGCCGACGCGGGCCCGGAGGGGTACGAGTCGGCGTTCGGCCGCTACGAGCGGCTGCGTCGGTCCCGCACCCGCGCCGTCCAGCGCGCGTCCTGGGACACCTCACCGGTCCTCCACCTCCCGGACGGGCCCGCCGCCGACGTCCGTGACGAGCGCCTGCGCGGCCTCGACGGGTGGCTGGGCTGGATCCACGGCCACGACCCCGACCGGGCGATCGCTCTTCCACTCGCCGATGCCCACCACTGAAGGAGATCTGCGCATGACCACCACCGTCCCGCCGAGGTACGAGATCGCACACCTCGCCCACGCCGAACTGCTCACCCCGGACCTGGCGGGCAGCCTGTGGTTCTTCACGGAGCTGCTCGGCATGCGCGTGACCGCCCGGCACGAGGACTCGATCTACCTGCGCTGCTACGAGGACCCCTACCACCACAGCCTCAAGCTCACCGCGGCCGAGCACGCGGGACTGGGCCTGCTGGGCTGGCGAACCACCTCGGCCGATGCCCTGGAGCGCCGGGCGGCGGCTCTCGACGCGGAGGGCCTGGGCACGGGCTGGACCACGGGCGACATCGGCGTCGGACGCACCTTCGCCTTCCAGAGCCCCGACGGACACGCGATGGAGCTCGTGTGGGACGTCGAGAAGTACAGCGCACCCGCCGAGCTGCGGAGCCCGATCCTGACGCGCCGGTCCAAGCGACCGCTGCAGGGCATGCCCCCACGGCGGCTGGACCACGTCAACCTGATGGCCTCCGACGTCACCGCGCAGAAGGAGGTGTTCGAGCGGGCCCTCGGCTTCGGCACGCGCGAGCGCGTGATCGACGCGGCGAACGGCGACACCGAGATCGGGGCCTGGCTCAGCGTCAACAACCTCGGCCACGAGATGGCGGTCATGCTGGACCAGACCGGCTCCCGAGGACGCCTGCACCACCTCGCGTTCTGGTACGGGGTGCCCCAGCACAACACCGACGCCGCCGAGCTGTGCCGCGAGTACGGCATCCAGATCGAGGCCGGCCCCGACGTCCACGGCATCACCCAGGGCGCGTTCCTTTACGTCTTCGAACCCGGGGGCAACCGCATCGAGCTGTTCGGCAACTCCGGGATCCTGCAGTTCGAGCCCGACCACGAGATGGTGACCTGGGACATCAGCGACTTCGACACGGGCCTCGCCATCGGCGGGGCGACGCTGCCGGCCGAGACCTACTTCGTCTACGGGACCCCCGCGAACGCGGGGCAGGAGAAGCTGCTCGTGCCGGGTGCGGCCGGTCGGTGATCGGGCGACGTCCACCGCTCCGGCGTGGGCCTGACCGCCCCAGGGTCGGGAACGCGGTCGGGCTCAGCCGCGCAGCCGGACGTTGACCTGCTTGGTCTGGGTGAAGCCCGCGAGCATCCCCTCCAGCGACACCTCGCGGCCCATCCCGCTGTCCTTGTACCCGCCGTAGGACTGGCCGACGACCTGCCCCCCGCCCTGGTTGACCTGGATCCAGCCGGCCTGGAGCCGGTGGGCGGTGGTCAGGGTCCGGTCGAGGTCGCGGCCCCAGACGTAGGCGGCCAGGCCGTAGTGGCTGTCGTTGGCCATCCGCACGACGTCGTCGACCTCCCGCCACGGGATGACGACGAGCACCGGCCCGAAGATCTCCTCGCGGGCGAGCCGGAACTCGTTGCGGGCACCGCTGAAGACGGTGGGGAGGTGGTAGTAGCCCTCGGTCAGGGGTCCGTCGACCGGGGCGGTGCCGCCGAGGGCGGTGGACATGGCCGGGTCCTCGCGGCCGGCGCGCAGGTAGTCGTCGATCGCGCCGAACTGCTTCGCGTTGATCACCGCGCCGATGTCGCTGGCCTCGTCGAGCGGGTCGCCGACGGTCAGGGCGCCCATCGCGGTGACGAGCCGGTCGAGGACCTCGTCGTGGACGTCCTCGTGCAGGAACAGGCGCGAGCCGGCGGTGCAGCTCTGGCCCTGGCGGGCGAAGCGGGAGGACGCGAGCAGGCCGGGGACCAGGTCGTCGCCGACGGCGTCGGGGAACACGATGCTCGGGTTCTTGCCGCCGAGCTCGAGGGAGGCGGGCACGAGGCGCTCGCCGGCGTGCCGGGCCACCCCGCGCCCGACCTCGGTGGAGCCGGTGAAGGACAGCTTGTCGACGCCGGGGTGCTCGACGAGGGCGGCTCCGGCCTCGCGGCCCAGTCCGGAGAACGCGTTGAGCACGCCCGGGGGCAGGAACCCGGCGCAGATCTCCGCGAGCAGCAGCACGGACAGCGGTGCGTCCTCGGCGGCCTTGAGCACCACCGTGTTCCCGGCCGCGAGCGCGGCGGGCACCTTGAACCCGGCGATCATCAGGGGGGAGTTCCAGGGCAGGATCGCCCCGACGACGCCGAGCGGCTCGAGGCGGGTGTACTGCAGCTGGCCGTCGCCCGCGGGGAGCGTGGTGCCCTTGACCTCGCCGGCGACCCCGGCGAAGTAGCGGAACAGGTCGACCAGCGTGGCCACCTCGGGACGGGCCTGGGTCCGCAGGGCGTTGCCGGTGTCGGCGGCGGTGAGGCGGGCGAGCTCCTCGGAGCGGGCCTCGACGGCGTCGGCGATCCGTGCGAGCGCGCGCTGGCGGACCGTGAAGTGCTCGCCGCTCCAGGGGCCGAAGGCGGCGCGGGCGGCCCGGACGGCGCGGTCGACGTCCTCGCGGCCGGCCCGGGCGACGCGGGCGATCACCCGTCCGCGGTGCGCGGGGGTGACGACGTCGTCCAGCGCGCCGGACGCGGCCGGCGTCCAGGCCCCGTCGACGAGCATCGTCCAGGTCGGGACGTCGCCGGCGGGGATCCCGGCGTGGGCGGGGGTGTGCAGGGCGGTCATGCGACGGTCCTTCCCGTGGGGCGTGCGGTCCCGGTGATCCACGCGCGGACCCCGTCGGCGTGCTGGTCGAGCGTCGGGGGAGCGGTGTGGTGCGACCGGCCGCGGGGCGAGCCGTCGAGCCCCTCGAGGCGCAGCGCCGGTCCGGGCAGCTCCACCGTCCCGACGACGGGGTGGTCCACCTCGACGACCAGGCCCTGGCTGCGGGTCTGCTCCCAGTCGTAGACCTCGTCGAGGGTGCGGATGGCGCCCGCGGGCACTCCCGCGTCGGCGAGTTCCGCGAGGCAGCGGTCGCGGCTGCGGTCGGCGAAGGCCTTCTCGACGAGCTCGACCAGGTCGTCGCGGTGGGCGAACCGGGACGCGTTGTCGGCGAACCGCGGCTCCCGGGGGTCGATCCCGACGACCGGGGCGAAGCGGGCCCAGATGGCCTCGTTGCCGACGGCCAGCTGCAGGGTGCCGTCGGCGCAGCGGAAGGTGCCGTACGGCGCGATCTGCGGGTGGTGGTTGCCGCTGGGCTGGGGGACCTCGTGCGCGACGGTCCACCGGGTGCCCTGGAAGGCGTGGGCGCCGACCAGCCCCGCCAGCAGCGAGGTGCGGACGACGGCGCCCTCGCCGGTGCGGCTCCGCTCCGCGAGCGCGGCCAGGACGCCGATCGCCCCGTTCAGTCCGGCCAGGACGTCCCCGATCGGCAGGCCGACGCGGGTCGGCCGGTCGGCCGAGGGGCCGGTCAGGCTCATGAGCCCGGCCTCGCCCTGCGCGATCTGGTCGTAGCCGGCGCGCCCGCCCTCGGGCCCGTCGTGGCCGAACCCGGTGATGGACAGCAGGACCAGGGCCGGGTTGAGCCGCCGCAGCTCCGCCACGGGGAGCCCGAGCCGGTCGAGGACGCCGGGGCGGAAGTTCTCCACGAGGACGTCGGCCCGCCGCAGGAGGTCCTTCAGGACGTCGAGGTCGGCCGCCTGCTTGAGGTCGAGCTGGATCGACTCCTTGTTGCGGTTGGCCGCCATGAAGTAGGTCGACTCGGGAGCATCCGCCGGCCCGACGAACGGCGGGCCCCAGGAGCGGGTCTCGTCGCCGCCGCCGGGCCCCTCCACCTTGACGACCCGGGCCCCCAGGTCGGCCAGCACCATCGTCGCGTGCGGTCCGGCGAGGGCCCGGGAGAGGTCGACGACCACGGTGCCGTCGAGCGGACCCGTCCGGTCCGGTCCTGCGCTGCGCTCTGCCATGAGCCGAGGCTGCGGGACCCCCGGCCTGCGTACAAGCACCGGCTGCACAGACAGGATGTGCAGAATCGCAGATGTCAGTAGTCTCCCGCAGCAGTTCGCGCAGCGGTGCGCGCCGCCGACGGAGGATGCCGGATGAGCTCAGACGTGGACGTCCGCCGGCTGCGGGCCGACGACCTCCGGTACCTGCTGGCGGTGGCGAGCACGGGCCGGCTGGTGGCGGCGGCGGACGCGCTCGGCGTCGACCACACCACGGTGTCCCGGCGAATCAAGGCGCTCGAGAAGATCCTGCAGGTGCGCCTGCTCGAGCGCGGCGCCGACGGGTGGGAGCTGACCGAGATCGGCCGCGCGGTGGCGGAGCCCGCCCGGCCGATCCAGGAGGCGGTGGAGCGCGCGGCCCTGGCGGCGTCCGGAATGCGGGAGGACGCCGTGTCCGGCAACTTCCGGCTCACCGCGCCCGACGGGTTCGGCACCGTGTTCGCCGTGCCGGCGCTCAAGCGCCTGCGCGACACGCACCCCAACCTCACCATCGAGCTGATCACCGCGACGCGGAACCTGATCCTGCACCAGTCCGGCTTCGACCTGGCCGTCGCGGTCGGGAAGCCCGCCACCGGCCGGTTGTTCGCCGAGAAGCTCGCCGACTACGCGCTGCGGCTGTACGCGAGCGAGGAGTACCTCGAGCGGCACGGGACGCCGCAGACGGTGGGCGACCTCGCGCGCCACACCGTGGCGTTCTACGTCGACTCGCTGCTGCAGGTCGGCGACCTCGACCTCGACCACCACCTGCCCGGCGTGACCGCGCGGTTCGCCTCGACGAACATCTTCGCCCAGCTGGAGGCGGCCCGGGTCGGCGCGGGGATCGCCCTCGTCCCGCAGTTCCTCGCCCTGCGCGCCCCCGAGCTGCGGGTCGTCGACGTCGGGGTGCCCCCGCTGATGCTGGCGTTCACGCTCGCGGTGCGCCGCGACAGCACCTCGCGCCCGGCCGTGCGGGCCGTGCGGGGCGCGCTCCACGAGGAGGTCCGGCTGCGCCGGGACGAGCTCCTCTGAGCACACGGCACAGCTCCGGCGTCTGCGTTCGTGCACAGGCGCTCTGTACCGATGGGCATTGGCCGCTCCTCCGACCGCTCGCACGCTGTGTGCACCGCAGTCGTCACGACGCCCGGTGCAGCGGCCGGGCCCACGAGGAGTGAACATGAGCAACGTCGCCTGGATCGGTCTCGGACACATGGGGGTCCCCATGTCCGCGAACCTGGTGGAGGCCGGCCACACCGTCCGCGGGGTCGACATCGTCGAGCCGGCCCGCGAGGCCGCGCGGGCGAAGGGCGTCGAGGTGGTCGCGACGGTCGCCGAGGCCGTCCGGGACGCCGACGTGGTCTTCACGATGCTGCAGTCGGGCCGGGAGGTCACCGAGGTCCTCACCGGACCGGACGGTGCGTTCGCGCACATGCCCCGCGGCGCGGTGGCCGTCGACTGCTCCACCACCGGCATCGACACGGCCCGGACGCTGGCCGAGCTGGCCAGGGAGAACGGCGTCGGTTTCGTCGACGCCCCGGTGTCCGGCGGCGTGCAGGGCGCGGAACAGGGGACTCTCACCCTGATGCTGGGCGGCGACCTGGACCACGTCGCCACCGCCGAACCGTTCCTGAAGTCGGTCGGCTCCTACATCGCGCACATCGGCGTGAGCGGTGACGGGCAGGCGATGAAGGTCGTCAACAACGCGATGCTCGGCGTCGGCATGGCGACGGCCTGCGAGGCGTCGGTCCTCGCGCAGCGGCTCGGTCTCGACCCGCAGGCCTTCTTCGACGTCGTCACCCGCTCCTCCGGGGACAACTGGGCCTTCCGCACCTGGTTCCCGCTCCCGGGCGTCGTCCCGACCTCGCCGAGCTCGCACGGCTACGAGGCCGGCTTCATGATCGACCTGCTGAAGAAGGACCTCGGCCTGGCGACCGCCCTCGGCGCGGAGTTCGACGTGCGGATGGACACCGCCGCCTCGGCGGAGAAGCTGTTCGCCGACGCCTCCGCGGCCGGTGCGGGGCAGCGCGACTGCACCGCCCTCGCGCTGCACCTCGGCGCGCAGGTCGACCCGCAGACCGTCCCGGAGCAGGGCGGCGCCGCGTGAGCGCCCCCGCCCGGAACCGGCCGCCGACAAAGGTGGTGGCCGCGAGCACCGCGGGCACCGTCGTCGAGTGGTACGACTTCTTCATCTACGCCACCGCGGCGACGCTGGTCTTCCCCGCGCTGTTCTTCCCCCAGGCGGGCTCGCAGCTCGCCGGCATCCTCGCCGCCCTGGGCACCTACGCGGTCGGCTTCGTCGCCCGGCCGGTCGGCGGGATCGTCTTCGGGCACTACGGGGACAAGCTGGGCCGCAAGCAGCTGCTGCAGATCAGCCTGCTGATCATCGGTGTGGCGACCTTCCTCATCGGCCTGCTCCCGACCTACGGGCAGGTCGGGGTCTGGGCGCCGATCCTGCTGGTGGTGCTCCGGTTCGCGCAGGGCTTCGCGCTCGGCGGCGAGTGGGGCGGCGCGGTGCTGCTGGTCAGCGAGCACGGCAGCCGGGAGAGCCGGGGCCTGTGGGCCAGCTTCCCGCAGGCCGCCGTTCCCGCGGGCAACATCCTGGCCACGGGCGTGCTGGCGCTGCTGTCGGTGACGCTGACCCAGGAGGCCTTCCTGTCCTGGGGCTGGCGCATCGCCTTCCTGGCCTCGGCGGTCCTGGTCGTCATCGGCTACGTCATCCGCACCCGCATCGAGGACGCCCCGGTCTTCCGGGAGACCATCGCGAAGGTGGCCGCCGAGGAGCAGGAGCACGCCCCGCTGCGCGAGGTCCTGCGCGAGTACCCGCGCCAGCTGCTCGTGGCGATGGGCCTGCGGATCTCGGAGAACACGCAGTACTACATGGTCGTCTCGTTCTCGATCACCTACCTGACCGTGGTGGTCGGCGTGCCGTCGGGACAGATCCTGGGGCTGCTGCTGGTCGCCCACGTCGTCCACCTGTTCGCGGTGCCGTTCGCCGGGTTCCTGTCCGACCGGGTCGGCCGCAAGCCGGTGATCGGGTTCGGCATCGGTCTCGCGGCCGTCTGGGGCGTCGTCGCGTGGCAGGTGTTCGAGACGAACCAGCGGCTCGCCATCACCGTGGTGCTGGTCGGCGGGCTCCTCGCCCACGCCTGCATGTACGGCCCGCAGGCGGCGTTCCTGTCCGAGATGTTCCCGACCCGCATGCGCTACACGGGCATCTCCGTCGGGCACCAGGTCGCCTCGATCCTGGCCGGTGCGCTCGCCCCGATCCTCGCCGGGATCCTGCTGGCGGTGTACGGCAACTGGTTCGGCATCGCGGCCTACCTCGTGGTGGCCGCGTCGATCAGTGCGGTGGCGCTGTACCACTCCCGCGAGACGCGCGGGCTCGACTACGCCGAGCTCGACCGCAGGACCGGGCACGGGGCCGACGTCCCGTCCGTGGCGGGCCGGCCGGTCTCCTGACGAGGCACCCCGGGCGGTCCGGTCACGGCAGCACGCCGTGGGCCGGGCCGCCCGCGTGCGTGCCCGGCTGTTGCGCCGCCGGGACGCGCGCGGTTAAATCATTGAGGAACACAATGATTGTGGGTCTCAACGGTGATGAGGGTCCCCAGATGAGCATCGCGTCCCCGGAGTCCCGCGTCCCGCTGCGCTACGACAACCGGATCACCCTCCAGAAGCTGGAGGTCCTGTGCTCGGTGGTGGAGCTCGGCGGGGTCTCGCGCGCCGCGGAGCACCTCTGGGTCGCGCAGTCGGTGGTGTCGGGGCACCTGCGGTCGCTGCAGGAGCGGCTCGGGGTCCGCATGCTCTACCGCGACGGCCAGAAGATGAAGCTGACGCCGGCCGGCGAGCAGGTGTACCGGTGGGCGTGCACGACCCTCGCCGAGACCCGCGAGCTCATGCGGCACCTCGACGAGCTGAACACCGTCGAGAACGAGCGGATCCTGCTGGCGACGAGCCAGACCGTCGGCAGCTACCTCCTCCCGCCGGTGCTCGCCGAGTTCGGCCGGGAGCGGCCGGGGGCGGTCATCTCCATGAACGTCTCCGAGCCCGAGGCGGCCTTCGACGCGGTCGCCTCCGGCGAGTGCGACCTGGGCATCGTCATCGCGGGCACCGAGTACGACCACCCGCACGTGCGGTCCACGGAGATCGGCCGCGAGGAGATCACCCTCGTCGCCGGCACCGACAGCCTGCCGGGGATCGACGGGCTGGCGCTGGCCGACCTGCGCTCGATCCCCGTCGTCGCCCCGGCGGCCGGGGCACGGGCGCGCGACGCCATCGACCGCTACCTCGTGGAGCTCGGTGCCGCACCGCAGAACGTGACGATGGAGCTGGGGCACCCGGAGGCGATGAAGCGCGTCATCCGCCGCGGCGCGGCCGCGTGCCTGCTGTTCCGCGCCTGCGTCCAGGACGAGCTGGCCGACGGGAGCCTGCGCGAGATCCCGATCCTGGACGCCGACCTGACGCTGCCCGTGCTCAGCATCGTGCGCGCCGACCGGCAGCTGTCGGCCCGGTCCACGCAGCTCGTCGAGCGCACCCGGGTGTACCTGGCGGCGCGGTGAGCGACAGCGGTGAGGGCGCGGCCGGCGTGCGCCCCCCGACCCTGCTCGGCATCGCGTCCTACCTGGCGGGCAACGTCGCACGCGCGGCGATGCGCACGCTGTGGCGCAGCCTCGCCGAGCACGGCCTGCGGCTGAGCCAGCACGCCGTGCTGGTCGCCCTCCACGACTTCGGGCCGCTGGCCCAGGCCGAGATCGCCGATCGGCTCGACCTCGACCGCAGCCAGGTCGTCGGCTTCGTCGACGCCCTCGAGCGCCACGGCTTCGTCACCCGCAGCCGCGATCCGCGCGACCGCCGGCGCACCCTGGTCGCGCTGACCGACGCGGGCGCCGCCGCCGAGCGCCGGGTCACCGAGGCGGCGCGCGACCTCCAGCCCGCCCTGTTCGCCGCGCTGTCCCCGGCCGAGCTGGACCAGCTGGTCGGGCTGCTCACGCGGGTGCTGGACGCCCACGACGCCGCGCGGCTCGGCCCCGGTCACCCGCTCAGGCCGGGATGACCGGCAGCAGGAGGTGGCTGTCGAACGCGCCGCCGGTGCGGATGCGGTGCCGTCCGCGGTTGACCGACTGCTCGTGGGCCTGGGCCGGGCCGATGTCGTAGCGGTGCAGGTCCCGGCCCTGCACGACCAGCCGCAGCGACTCGCCGGCCGCGAACAGCGTCGACGACGGCCAGATCTCGATCTCGACGGGCGTGGGCTCGCCGGGGCGCAGCGGCAGCTGCCGCTCGTGGCGCAGGCGCGGCTGCCACGGCGTGGAGCGCTCGTCGTCGAGCTCGCGGTGGCTCGCCCGCAGCCAGCCCAGCGCGACCTGACCGTCGTCCATCATCGACCAGTAGGGGAAGTGCACCTGCCGGCCGGAGCGGTCGAGCTTCTGCAGGCCCACGAAGAGGTCCATGTCGTCGCCCTCGTCGATCTCGACCCACAGGCGCAGCTTCGCGTACCCGGTGATCTCGGTGCGGGCGTCGAACCGGAGGTCGAAGACCGCGCGCCCGTCCTCGGCCGCCGGGTCGTACTCGACGGCCGCCGCGGCGGCCGGCTGCCCGGCGACCAGGGTGCCGGCGGTGGCGTCGAGGGCGAAGGGCCGGTGGTCGGTGCGGGCCGGCGGCCACTCCCGTTCCGCGCGCTCGACTCCCACGGCGTAGCGCTCGCGGACCTCGATCCGCACCGGCGGCCAGGTCCGCACCTCGTCGTCGGTCCCCATGAGGAAGTGGTCGAAGAAGGCGCGGAGCCGGCGCAGGCTCTCCGGCCGGTAGTAGTACTGCCACTTCTTGCGGCCGTGCACCTCGAGCCACTTGTGCGGGGAGCCCACCTCGCGCCACGCCTCGATCGTCCCGCGCGTGTGCAGCCCGTGGTCGCCCCAGTCGGTCACGCAGTAGGCCGGGACGTCGATCACGGACAGGTCGGGCACCGACTTGCTGCGGTTGTAGTCGTCGAGCAGGGGATGGGCCGCGTGCATCGCCGGCAGGTCCTCGACCCGCCCCGGCCCGCACCGGCAGGACCACTGCGTGAACGTGACGAACTTGGTCTCGGGGATGCCGCCGTGGAAGAAGTAGTCGCGGTAGCAGTCGCTCCAGCCCTCCCACGGGTTGATGGCGGCCAGGTGCGGGGGCCGCGTCGCGGCGACGCGCCACTGGACGACCGCCAGGTACGAGACCCCGCTCATCCCGACCCTGCCCGTGCACCACGGCTGCGCCGCCGTCCACTCGACGACGTCGTGGCCGTCCTCGCCCTCCTGCTCGCTGAGGACGACCAGGTCGCCCTCCGACATCCAGGACCCGCGCGAGTCGGCGTTGACGACGGCGTACCCGCGCTGCGCCCACCACATCGGGTCGGGCCCCTCCCACACCGTGTGCCGGGAGATCGCGTCCGCCGGCACCTCGGCACCCGGGAAGAGGTGGAAGCCCTTCGGCGCGTGCTTGCCGTAGGGACTCAGCGTCAGGATCGCCGGGACGGGCGCGGTGGCCGCGGCGGGCCGGAAGACGTCGACGTAGACGGTGACCCCGTCGCGCAGGACGACGGGGACGTCGCGCTCGATGCGGACGCCGTCCTCCTCGACGACCTCGCCCGTGCGCAGGCCCGGGTGCCCGCCGGTGGCCGGGTCGAGCCCGGGCATCCAGATCATCTCCGGCAGGACGCGCTCCGCGGGGCGCGGGGATCGCGAGGGGGTGCTCATGGCTGGGGGACTCCGGTCGCAGGAGGGGGGGAGGGGGACTGCGGGTCGCGGCGTGCTCAGAGCAGCGCGTCGAGGGTGATCGGCAGGTCGCGCACGCGCCGTCCGGTCGCGTCGTGCACCGCGTTGGCGATCGCGGCGGCGACGCCCGTGATGCCGATCTCGCCGACGCCGCGGGCGCCGACGGGAGCCCGCGGGTCGGGGACGTCGGTCCACAGGACGTCGATCTCGGGCACGTCGGCGTGCACCGGGACGTGGTAGTCGGTGAGGTTGGCGTTCACGATGCGGCCGGTCCGCCCGTCGACGACGGTCCGCTCCATCAGCGCCAGCCCGATGCCCATGACGATGCCGCCGCGGAGCTGGCTCGCGGCGGTGACAGGGTTGATGATCCGCCCGCAGTCGTAGGACCCGACGACCCGGTCGACCCGGGTCTCCCCGGTGACGGAGCTGACCCTGACCTGGCAGAACACCGCGCCGAAGGAGTGCATGGACCAGGCCTGCAGCTCGTCGCGGTCGGCCGCGTCGGCCACCGCGGTGACCTCGTGGCGGCCCGCGCGGCGCAGGATCTGCGCGTAGCCCTCCCACCGGTCCCGGTCGGCGAGCGCGCCCAGGCCGGCGTCCACCGAGCCGACCTCGTCGACGGTCAGGCCCGCCAGCGGCGTTCCGGGCGGCACCAGTGCCAGCAGCTCCGCGACGAGCGCGCGGTGCGCGGCGATCACCGCCGCCGCGACGCCGACCGTCTGGGCGGAGGCGCCCGCCTGGAACGCGCCGGGCAGCGTCGAGTCGCCGTACTCGACGGTGACCCGCTCCACCGGGAGGCCCAGGCGCTCGGCGGTGACGACCGCCTGGGCCGTCGTCGTGCCCATCCCCATGTCGTTCGCGGCCACGGCGACCGTCGCGCGCCCGTCCGCGGTGAGCGTGAGGCGCGCGGCGCCACCGGGGAAGCGCTGGTGGGGGTAGGTCGCGGCGGCGCACCCGGTGCCGATCCACCACTCGCCGTCGCGCCTGCTGCGGGGCGCCGCCGGGCGCGTCCAGCCGAAGCGCTTCGCGCCCGCGCGCCACGCCTGCGCCAGGTGGCGCGCCGAGAACGGCGCGCCCGACGCGGGATCGGAGTCCGGTTCGTTGCGCAGGCGCAGCTCCACCGGGTCCACGTCGAGCTGCTCGGCGAGCTCGTCGACCGCCGACTCCAGCGCGAACGTGCCGACCGCCTCGCCGGGGGCGCGCATGAACGAGTTCGCGATCATGTCGACGTCGACGACGTGCTGGTCGGTCCGCAGCGCCCCGGTCGCGTACATGTGGCGCGCGGGGAAGGTGAACGGCTCGACGACGTGGTTCCAGGGCGTGATCGACGAGGTGCCGGTGTGGATCAGCGCGATGAAGCGGCCGTCCTCGTCGGCGCCGATCGCGACGCGCTGCTCGGTGTTCGTCCGCCCGCCGACGACGCGGTAGACGTCCGCGCGGGAGAGCGCCAGGCGCACGGGCCGCCCGGCCAGCCTCGCCGCCGCGGCCGCCAGCACGTGGTGCGACCACACCGTCTTGCCGCCGAAGCCGCCGCCCACGTGCGGTGACGTCACGTGGACCCGGTGCTCGGCGACGCCGAGCGCGTGCGCGATCGTCCACGCGTGACCGGCGACGGACTGGCTGGCGTCGTGGACGACGAGGTCGTCGCCGACCCAGCCCACGGTCACCGCGTGCGGCTCGATCGCGTTGTGGTTGTGGCCCGGGGTCCGGTAGACGTGGTCGACCGCGTGCTGTGCGGCGGCCAGCGCGGCCTCCGCGTCACCGACGGCCACCTCGACCGGCTGGAAGAACAGGTGGTCGGGCCGGCGCGGGTCGGCGGCCGCCCCGGCGGAGGTGCGCGGCGCCGAGGCCGCGTACTCGACCTCGACGAGCGACGCCGCGTGGTCGGCCTGTTCGCGGGTGTCTGCCAGCACGAGCGCGACCGGCTCGCCGTTCCAGTGGATGCTGTCGTCCTGCATCACCGGCAGGTCCGTGCCGCCGAACGCCCGCGGAGCGGTGAAGATCGGCCGGAGCGGCCGCATGCGGGGCGCGGTGCGGTGGGTCATCACGAGCCGGACGCCGGGCGCGGCCTCGGCCGCCGACGTGTCCAGCCGTGTGATGCGGCCGCTCGCGATCGTGCTGCAGCGCAGGGCCCCGTGGAGCATGCCCTCCAGCACGTGCTCGGCGGCGTAGCGCGCCTCGCCGCGCACCTTCGCCGGGCCGTCCAGGCGCGGTAGGGGAGTGCCGACGAGCCCGTGCTCGACCTCCAGCACCGGATCGGTCCCGGTGCGCGGTGTCCAGCCGTCGGGCACGACGGCGACGGGGCGCCGGCCCGGTGCGCCGGTCACGCCGGGCCTCCGGTGAGCTGCTCCAGCACGGCGACGATGGTGCGGCGGGCGAGCTCCACCTTGAACGCGTTCCCCGCGAGCGGGCGGGCATCGGCGAGCTCGGCGTCCGCCGCGGCGCGGAAGGCGGCGGTGGTCGCCGGCCCGCCCGCCAGCACGGCCTCGGCGCGCGCGGCCCGCCACGGCTTCGGCGCGACCCCGCCGAGCGCGAGCCGGGCCCCGACGACCGTCCCGCCGTCGAGCTCGATCGCGGCGGCCACCGAGACCAGCGCGAACGCGAAGCCGGCGCGGTCGCGCACCTTGCGGTAGGTCGACCGCACGGCGCTCCCGCCGGGCGGCAGCTCCACCGCGGTGACGAGCTCGCCGGGCTCGAGCACGGTCTCGACGTCGGGCCGGTCCCCGGGCAGCCGGTGGAGGTCGGCCAGGGGGACGCGGCGCTCCCCGGCCGCGCCGGTCACGTGCACGACGGCGTCCAGCGCGACCAGCGCGACCGCCATGTCCGACGGGTGGGTGGCCGCGCAGCTCGGGGACGCGCCGAGGATCGCGAGGTCGCGGGTGTGGCCGCCGATCGCGGCGCAGCCCTGCCCCGGCGACCGCCTGTTGCAGGGCGAGCCGTCGGGGTCGGAGAAGTAGGGGCAGCGGGTGCGCTGCAGCAGGTTGCCGCCCACGGTCGCCATGTTGCGGACCTGTCCCGACGCGCCCGCGACGATCGCGCGGGTGAGCACGGGGTAGCGCTGCCGCACCGTGCGGTGGGTGGCCAGGGCGGTGTTCCGGACCGCCGCGCCGATCAGCAGCCGGCCGTCGGGTGCCTCGTCGATGCCGCCGGGGAGCCCGCTCACGTCGACCAGCCGCGTCGGCGCCTCCACGCCCTGGCGCATCAGGTCGACGAGGTTCGTCCCGCCGCCCAGGTAGCGCGCCCGCCCGCCGCGGGCGAGCCGGACCGCGTCGGCGACGTCGGTGGCGCGGGCGTACTCGAACTCGATCACGCGTCCGCGCTCCCGTGCACCTCGGCGATCGCCGCCACGATCCCGTTGTGGGCGCCGCAGCGGCAGAGGTTCCCGCTCATCCGCTCCCGCAGCTCGGCCGGGGTGAGCGCGATGCCGTCGGCCGTCAGGTCCGCCGTGACGTGGCTGGGGACGCCGCGCGCCACCTCCTCCGCCATCCCGATGGCCGAGCAGATCTGCCCGGGGGTGCAGTAGCCGCACTGCAGCCCGTCGTGGCGCACGAACGCCTCCTGCAGCGGGTGCCTGCCGCCGAGCCCCTCGACGGTGGTCACCTCGCGGCCGGCGCACTGGACCGCCAGCGCCAGGCAGGACACGATCCGCTCGCCGTCGACGAGCACGGTGCACGCTCCGCACGCGCCCTGGTCGCACCCCTTCTTGGTGCCGTGGAGCCCGAGGTGCTCGCGGAGGAAGTCGAGCAGGGAGACGCGGGGATCGGCGGGCGGC
Source organism: Pseudonocardia broussonetiae (assembly GCF_013155125.1). NCBI lineage: Bacteria > Bacillati > Actinomycetota > Actinomycetes > Pseudonocardiales > Pseudonocardiaceae > Pseudonocardia > Pseudonocardia broussonetiae. Next base: position 4,342,327 of record NZ_CP053564.1, read on the forward strand.
GGTGCGGGCACGCCGTTGACGACGAGGTCCGGGCCGGAGGTGCCTGTGCACGACCGGTGACCGGCCGGGGACGCGGGTTCGACCTTCACCCGCCCGACGCTAGGTCCGGGATCGGGCCGGGGGCCAATACGTCCTGGCCCCGTCGCCATCGGCCGGCGGCGATGGCCGCTACCGCGCCGCGGTCGGGCCGCGCTCCGCCGCGGTGTCCGGCCGGGCGGCGTCCGCGCCGCCCGCGACGGCGGCGCGCAGCGCGTGGAGCCCGGCGACGACCAGCTCCCGCAGCGGCGGCCCGTCGGCGGTACCGGTCCACTCCTGCATCGCGCGCCGCTGGACGGCGGAGGCGGCGTCGGCGGCGAAGCGCGCGGTGTCGGGATCGTGCCCGCGCGCGCGCAGCGCGGCCTCGACGGCGTCGGCGAGATCGGCGTTCTTGCCGAGCTCGCGCTCCCGGAGCTCGGGGGTGGCCTCGACGATCGCGAACCGGCGCGCCACCGCGGCCCGGCGGTGCTCGAACATCGTGTCGAGCGCACCCTGCAGGGCGTGCACGGCCGCGTCGAGCGGCGGCACCGCGGCCGGGCACTCGGCGATCCCGCGGACGACCCGCTGCCGGAACTCCGCGCTCAGGCCGAACAGGACCTCGCGCTTGTCGGCGAAGTGGTTGAAGAACGTCCGCGGGGTGAGCCCGGCCCGCTCGGCGACCTCGGCGACCGTCGTGCGGTCGAACCCCTGCTCGGCGAAGAGGTCGAACGCGGCCGTCTCGAGCCGCTCGGCCCCGTCCGGCTCCCATCGCGGCATGCCCCGAGCCTAGCGACTGCACAGGATGCAATCGTCCGTGTACGTTGATTTCACAGACTGCAGTCAGCGCGAGGGAGACACAGCTATGCACGTGTTCGTCACGGGCGCCTCGGGGTACATCGGCTCCGCCGTCGTCCCCGAGCTGATCGCCGCAGGTCACACCGTCACCGGGCTGGCCCGCTCGGACCGTGCCGCCGCGGCCGTCGCGGCGCTGGGCGCGACGGCCCGCCGGGGCGACCTCGCCGACCTGCCCGGCCTCGCCGCCGCGGCCCGCGAGGCCGACGGCGTCGTGCACCTCGGGTTCGCCCGCGACGACCCGGGCTGGGGCGATCTCGCCGCGGCCGTCGCCGCCGACCTGCGCGCGGTGGACGCGCTGGGCGCGGCGCTGACGGGGACGGGCAAGCCCCTCGTCACCACCGGTGCGACGCTGTCGCTGGCCCTCGCCGGGTTCCGGGGCGAGCTCACCGAGCACGACACCCGCCCGGCCGGCATGCGCGTCGACGCGGAGAACGCCGTGGTCGCCCTCGCCGGGCGCGGAGTGCGGTCGGCGGTCGTGCGCCTGCCCAACGTGCACGGCGGCAGCCGTCTGGGGTTCGCCTCGGGGCTCATCGCGGTCGCCAGGGCCACCGGCGTCGCGCACTACCTGGGCGACGGCGCCCAGCGCTGGCCGTCGGTGCACATCGGCGATGTGGGCGGCCTCTACCGGCGGGCGCTCGAGTCGGCGCCCGCCGGGTCCCGGTTGCACGCCGTGGCCGAGGAGGGCGTCGGCGTGCGCGCCGTCTCCGAGGTGATCGGCCGTCGGCTCGGCGTGCCCGTCGCGCCCCTCGACGCGGACGCCGCCCGGCGGCACTTCGGCCACCTGGCGATGTTCGTCGGTGCGGACAACCCGACGTCCAGCCGGTCCACGCGGGCCGCGCTCGACTGGACGCCGGGCGGACCGGGCCTGCTCGACGACCTCGACGACCCGGCGCACTACGCCCTTCCGGCCGGCGCGCCCGCCGTCGCGCGACCGTGACACCCGGGATGCCGACGTCCGACCACCCGACCCTCCAGCCGGTCGGCGACGGCGTGTTCGCCACGCCGCCGGCCCCGCTGCCCTACGGGCAGGACCTGCAGGTCCGGGCGTTCGTGCTGCAGCGCCCGGCGGGCAACCTGGTGATCTACAACGCCCCGGGGCTGACGGCGGCCGCCGAGGACGTCGACCGGCTCGGCGGCGCGGTCCGCCAGATCCTCGGCCACGGCCACGAGGCGATGTTCGGCCCGCAGCGGATCAGCGCACCGCTCCACGTCCACGAGCGCGACGAGGCGGAGACCGCCCGGTCGATGCCGGTGGACGGCACCTTCGCGCACCGGCACACCCTCGACGGCGACGTCGAGATCGTCCCGACCCCGGGCCACACCCCGGGCGCCACCGCCGTCCTGTTCGACAGCGGTGCGCACCGCTACCTGTTCACCGGCGACACCCTCTGGGACGACCACGGCCGGTGGTCGGCCGTCGTGCTCGGCGGAAGCGACCGCGCCGCCTACCTGGAGAGCCTCGCCGTGCTGCGGGACCTGGACTTCGACGTCCTCGTGCCGTGGGGCGCCGTCGCCGGCGCCCCGGCCACCGGGTGGACCGACCGGCGGCAGGCCCGGGCGCGCATCGACGCGGTGATCGCCCGCGTCCGCGCCGGCGGGCGGAGCTGACGACCGCGCCCGGGCGATCGCCGTCCGGGCGCGGATCGGCGCGCCCTCCGCCATCGCCGGTCGCCGATGACTCCGCGCCGGAATCGTATTTCCGGGCGGTGCCGGAACCGCCTTACGATTCCGGCGGAAGTCGCGGCACATCGACGAGGATGGAGTCATCATGACGGTCTCACCGGAATCCGGTGCGGAAACCTGGATCAGGCGCTACTACCAGCTCTGCGGGGCGAAGGACATCGCCGGCGCCATGGAGTTCTGGGCGCCCGACGGAAAGCTCACCTTCGCCAATTTCGACACCGTGATCGGGCGCGACGCGATTCACGAGGCGCTGGCCCAGATCGTCCACAGCTGGATCAAGGAGACGCACACCCTGCACCACCTGTGGGTCCTCCCCGGTGATCTCGTCGTCTTCGAGATGGACGTGGCGTTCGACCGCCACGACGGCCGGCACGTGGTCGTACCGGGTGCCGCGGTCTGCCGGGTCGGCGACCGGTGCTTCCTCGAGCAGCGCATCTACGTCGACATGGCACCGGTGTTCGCGCCGTCCGAGGCCGCGACGAGCGCCACCGCCTGACCCGCCGGCCCGGCGCTGGCACACCGCGGTTCGCATCCTGCAGAGGAGCACCATGTCCGACCCCCTTTTCGACCCCTTCAGTCCGGCCGATCAGCTGAATGCCGAGGAAGTGCTGGCGAAGGCCCGCGCGGGCGGCGGTGTGACGTGTCCGTACCCGGGCGTGGCGGTCGTGGCCGGGAATGCCGGCGTCCGTGCCGTGCTGACCGATCCCGAGACGTTCTCCAACGCCTTCAACTTCGATCTCGAACGCGGACCGGCGCCCGATCTGCACGACCCGATGAACACGATCATCGCGCGGTCGGATCCGCCGTACCACAGCGCGATCAGGAGGTTCCTGCGCCGCTGGTTCGAGCCGGCGCGGCTGCGCAGGTTCGAACCGCACGTCCGCGAGATCGTCGAGGCGGTGGTCGCGGAGCTCCCGACGAGCGGCCGGGTCGACCTGATCGGCCACCTGGGCAGGGTGATCCCCGCCCGCACCGTCTACGCGATCATCGGGATCCCGACCTCCGACCGGGACCGACTGCAGGCGTCCTCAGACGAGCTGAACGCGAACCTGCCCGCGCCGAGCCCCGACCTGATCGCCCGGATCCGGCAAGTCTTCGTCGAGGTGATCCAGGACCGTCGCGCGTCGGGGGAGCGCCGTGACGACGTCATCGACGGGCTCGTCCACCCGGACGGGGACCTCGTGTTCGACGACGAGGTCGCCGCCGGACACCTCCTGCAGCTGCTCGTCGCCGGCGCGGACACCACCACGAGCCTCATCGGCAACCTGCTGCTGCGCCTGCTGCAGGAGCCGAGCCGGTGGGACCGCGTCGTGGCCGACCCGGGGCGGGCGGCCGCGGCGGTCGAGGAGTCGCTCCGGCGGGACTCGCCCCTGCCGTTCACCCTGCGCACCGCGGTCGCCGGGACCGAGCTCGGCGGCTGCCCGGTGGAGCCCAAGGACCGGATCGTGCTGAGCCTGCAGTCGGCGAACTGGGACGAGCAGGTCTGGGGCGACTCCGCGCTCGAGTTCGACCTCGACCGCCCGCGGGCGGCTGCGCACCTCTCGTTCGGTTCCGGGATCCACACCTGCCTCGGCGCCCCGATCGCCCGCATCGAGGCCCGCGTGACGATCGAGGTGCTCACCGAGCGCTTCCCCCGGCTGCGCCTGGCGCCCGACCACGCGCCCGACTACCTGCCCGTCGCGCAGATGCGCCTGCTCCGCAGCCTGGTCGTCGACCTCGACCCGCCCGCGGCCACGGAGTCCCGACCGGTGCTGCTCGAGGTCGACCCGGACCGCTGCGAGGGCCACGGGCTGTGCGAGAGCGAGGCCTCGGAGCTCGTGCACCTCGACGACGACGGCGTGCTCGTGATCGACCGGGTCGACGTGCCGGCGCACCTCGTGGGCGCGGCCACCCGGGCCGTGCAGGTGTGCCCGGTCGCGGCACTGCGGCTGCGCTGACGCGCCCGCCCGACGTTCGGAAGGAGTGAGGACAGATGAACGAGAACGTCTACCCGCACAACTGGAGCCGGGAGGGCTTCCTCGGCGACTTCGTCGTGGCGCTGCGGCCGCATCCCATCAACGAGTACACCGAGGTGGCCGGCCCGCACGCACCGCACCGCATCGACCTGACCGCCGTCAAGGCGGTCGACGCGACGGACCCCGCCGAGCTGCCCACCGCGTTCGCCCGCTCCCGCAACGACCTGGTGCTCTCGGTGTCGGCCCGGTCCGAGCCGACCCCGTTCGTCTGGCGCAACGCCGAGTACGACGAGGTGCACCTCGTCCAGGAGGGCGAGCTGGAGTACGTGACCGACTGGGGCACGCTCGCGGTGCGGCCCGGTGACTTCGTGTTCCTGCCGCGCGCGGTGTCCTACCGGGTGGTGCCGACGACCCCGACCACGCTCCGGGTGATCATCGAGACCCCCGAGGCGGTCGCGATGAACCCGCAGGCGCAGCCGGGGATGATCAACGCGGCGCGCGCGGTCCGCCGTCCGGACCCGGCGCGGGTCTCGCAGGAGAGCGGTCCGACGACGCTGCTCATCCGGACCACCGACGGCATCACGCGGTTCACGATGACGAACGACCCGCTGGCGATGACGGAGATCGTCTACGGCCGGGCACCGGTGTGGACGGTCAACCTGGCCGACATCCAGCCGGTGGCCTACCTCCCGGCCGGCGGCCCGCCGTCGCACTTCGCGGAGACGCCGACCAAGGACCTCCTGCTCTACACGCTGAGCTCCCGGCCGGGCGGGCGCCCGCCCCAGCACCACAACGCCGACTACGACGAGCTGGTCTTCTACTTCCGCGGGCCCGCTCCCTACGGCGGGCTCGACGCACCCGGCACCGGGATCTGGATCCCGAAGGCCGTCGCCCACTGGGGCCCGAGGGAGGACCCCGAGGGCGGGTACCTGGCCTGGCTCCTCGAGAGCGGCGGCACGATCCGGCTGACCGCAGAAGGGCTCGCCGCCGCCGAGCTGATGGAGACGAGCCTGTTCCACCCGCTGGTGCCCGCCCCCGGCGGCGTCGCGTGAGCGCCGTCGTCACGGTCGCGCCGACCGGACCGCTCGCGACGAAGGCCGACAACCCGGACCTGCCGACCCAGCCGCACGAGATCGCCGACGCGGTGGCCGAGGCGTACCGGGCCGGGGCCGCGGTCGCGCACCTGCACCTGCGCGACGAGCACGACCGCCCGACCGCCGACCCCGACATCGCCCGGCGGACGATCGACCTCATCGCGGAGCGGTGCCCGATCCTCGTGCAGCTGTCCACCGGGGTGGGCCTCGACGTGCCGTTCGAGGAGCGGGAACGGCTCGTCGAGCTGCGGCCGCGCATGGCGACGCTCAACCCGTGCAGCATGAGCTTCGGGGAGGGGGAGTTCCGCAACCCTCCCCGGGACGTGCGCCGCCTCGCCGCCCGCATGCGCGAGCTCGGCGTCCGGCCCGAGCTGGAGATCTACGACACCGGGCACCTCGACGCCTGCCTGCGGCTGCGCGACGACGGGCTGCTCGAGGAGCCGCTGCAGTTCAGCATCGTGCTGGGCGTGCGCGGCGGCATGGCGGCCACCCCCGACAACCTGCTCGCCACGGTGCGCAGGCTCCCGGCCGGCAGCGTGTGGCAGGTCATCGCGATCGGCCGCGCGAACCTCCAGCTCACCGCCATCGGGCTGGCGCTGGGCGGCAACGCCCGTGCCGGTCTCGAGGACACCCTCCACATCGCCCGGGGCGAGCTCGCCGCGGGCAACCTCCCGCTCGTGGAGCGCGCGATCGCCCTGGTGGGCGCCGTGGGCCGGACGGTGGCCGACGTGGCGCAGGCGGAACACGACCTGCAGCTGACCCGACCGGCGCTGAGCCGGACATGACAAGAGGAGCGATGACCGTGCTCGGTGACCTGTCGGACCCGGAGGCGGCCCTCCGCACGCTGGCGGCCGAACGCGCTTGCTGGGACACCTACCTCGCCTACTTCGAGGTCCTGGACGAGAAGCGACCCGTCCTCGAGGCGTGCGCGTGCTTCACCGAGGACGCCACGATCACGTACGGCATGAAGGGCGGCGCCCTGGAGTTCACCGGTCGCGCCGAGTACGCGGACTTCCTCGCGGGCGCGACGGCGGCGCAGGAGATGGTCGCGCACGTGGTCGGGCAGCACCGCTTCGTCTGGGACGGCGGGACCCCGCGCCTCATCACCTACGTCACGGTGTGGCAGTGGTTCGTGGCCGACGCGCACCGCGGTGACCTCCGGCCCGCCGACTACGTCGCGGTCGGCCACTCCGTGGACGAGTTCCGGGACGTCGGCGACGCGTGGCTGATCGCCCGGCGCACCGTGCGCCCCGCGGCCGGCATCACGGCCATCGGCAGCAGGCCCGCCTGAGGACGACGCACGTCCCGGCGGCGCGGACCGCCGCACACGCTGCTGCGCTCCGTGCGCCGGCACCGACCGAGAGGGAACCACCATGACCGCGACGGGCACGACCCCGCCACCGCCCACGGGCCCCGACGACCGCCTGCGGATCGTCTGCCTCGAGGAGCACGTGTCCACCCCTGCACTGGTGGAGGCGTGGACCGCGCACTCCCTGCCGTTCGGCCGCGGGCCGCTGCTCGACCAGCTGGCGGACCTGGGCGAGGGCCGGTTGGCCGCCATGGACGACGCGGGCGTCGACGTCCACGTGCTCTCGGTGTCGGGACCGGGGCTCGAGCAGCTCCCCGCGGCCGACGCGGTCGCGCTCGCCCGCGACGCCAACGACCGCATCGCGGCCGCCGTGGCGGCGCACCCCGACCGGCTGCAGGGCTTCGTCACCCTCCCGACGCCGGACCCGGCCGGTGCCGCGGCCGAGCTCCGCCGCGGTGTCGAGGAGCTCGGGTTCCGCGCGGGCTTCCTGTTCGGCCGCGTCGGGGACCGCAACGTCGACCACCCCGCCTTCGACGAGCTGTGGGCGACGGCCGCCGAGCTGCGCGTCCCCGTCTACCTGCACCCGGCCCAGCCCCCGCAGGCGGTCCGCGACGCCTACTACGGCGGCCTCGGCGACCCGGCGGCCGACTTCGCGTTCTCGGCCGGTGCCCTCGGCTGGCACTACGAGGCCGGCGTCCAACTGCTGCGGCTGGTCTACGGCCGCGTCTTCGACCGCCACCCGGACCTGCAGGTCGTGGTCGGGCACTGGGGCGAGGTCGTGCTGTTCTACGCCGAGCGGGTGCAGCTGCTCGACGGCGCGATGCGGCCCGCGCTGGACCGCTCGCTCCCGGAGTACCTGCGGCAGAACGTGTTCTACACGCCCAGCGGCATGTACTCGCCGCGGTACCTGGCGTGGGCGCTCGACCTCGTCGGCGCCGAGCGGCTCATGTTCTCGACCGACCACCCGTACCTGCCCGACGTCGGGGGAGGGGCCTCCCGGGACTTCCTGGAGAAGACGGACCTGCTGACCGAGCAGGAGCGGCACCTGATCGCGCACGGCAACTGGGAGCGGCTCACCGCCCGCCCCTGACCACCCACCAGTAGACGAGGACGCCGATGACGGCACCGAGTACGGCCCCTTCCCCCCAACTGCGTCGCGCCGTGCTGTCGAGCTACTTCGGCAGTCTGATCGAGTACTACGACTTCACGCTCTACGCCGCGGCCTCCGCGGTCGTGTTCAGCCAGGTCTTCTTCACCGACCTGGACCCGCTGACCGGCACGATCGCCAGCCTCGGCACCCTGGCGACCGGGTACCTCGCCCGCCCGCTCGGCGGGATCCTCTTCGGTCACTTCGGTGACCGGATCGGCCGCAAGCGGATGCTCGTGACGAGCATGATCCTGATGGGCGTGAGCAGCACCCTCATTGGGCTCCTGCCGACGTCGGCGCAGATCGGCACCTGGGCGCCCGTCCTGCTCGTCCTGCTGCGCGTGCTGCAGGGCGTGGCCGTCGGCGGCGAGTGGGGCGGGGCCGTCCTCATGAGCGCCGAGCACGCCGTCACGCGGCGCGGTCTGTGGGCCAGCTTCACCAACGCCGGCGCGCCGAGCGGCCTGGTCGTGGCCACGCTGATGATCACCCTGTCCGCGGGCGCGTTCGGGGAGCAGGAGTTCCTGGCCTGGGCCTGGCGGATCCCGTTCCTGGCCAGCGTGGTCCTGCTCGTCGTCGGGCTGGTCGTCCGGGCGCGGGTCGAGGAGACCCCGGTGTTCGCCGGGTCCGCCCCGACGGACGTGGCGCCGCTGCTCGAGGTGCTGCGGGACCACCGGGTGCGCCTGCTGCTGGCCATCGGCGTCGCGGTCGGTCTGTTCGTCGCCCAGACCACGCTGACGACCTACGTCCTCACGTACGCGGTCCAGGCCGGGTTCCCGCGCCAGACCGTGCTCAACGCGCTGACGGCCGCGTCGGTCGTGGCGGTGGTCGGCATCGTCGGCTTCTCCGCGCTGTCGGACCGGTACGGCCGGCGCCCGCTCGTGATCGCCGGCGCGATCGGGCTGGCGGTGTGGCTGTTCGTGCTCTTCCCGCTCATCGACACCGGGTCGCCCGCGCTGCTGACGGTCGCGATCGTCGTCGGGCTCGGCGTCGTCTGCGCGTGCGCGACGGGGCCGCTGGCCGCCTTCTTCTCCGAGCTGTTCCCGACGCGCGTCCGCTACACCGGGGCCTCGCTGGCCTACCAGCTCGCCGGGGTCGCCGGTGGCGCCGCGCCCGTGGCGTTCGCCGCGATCCGGGCGGGTGGGGGGAGCACCCTCCTCCTGTCGACGATCGTCGCCGCCGGGTGCGCGCTCACGGTCGGGTGCGTCCTGCTGCTCGACGAGACGACCGGCACGGACCTGGGCGCACCGGCGGACGTCACCGCGGCACCCGCCCGCAGCCGGGCCTAGACCGAGAGGAGGGGATCCCGCATGCCGACGCTCCTGGTGCTGATCGGAAGCACGCGGCCCGGCCGGGTCGGGCCGTCCGTGGCCGACTGGTTCGCCGCCCGCGTGGTCGCGGACGGGCGGTTCACCGTGCACCTCGTCGATCTCGCGCAGCGGGCACTGCCGATGCTGGACGAGCCCGTGCCGGCGGTGCTCGGGCGGTACACGAAGGAGCACACCCGTGCGTGGAGCGCGGTGGTCGACGCCGCGGACGCGATCGTGATCGTCACCCCCGAGTACAACCACGGCTATCCCGCGGGCCTGAAGAACGCCCTCGACTACCTCTTCCACGAGTGGCGGCACAAGCCCGTGGGGTTCGTCTCCTACGGCGGCGTCGCGGCCGGGACCCGCGCGGTGCAGCAGCTCCAGCAGGTGGTGGCCGCGCTGCAGATGGTGCCGGCTCCGACGGCGGTCCGGATCCCGTTCGTGGCCGAGCGGTTCGACGAGCGGGGCCTGTTCGTCGCGAGCGACTCGATGGAGCGGGCCGCGGACGCGATGTGCTCCGAGCTGGGTACCTTCCACGAGGCGCTGTCGCCGCTGCGCACCGTCGCCCGTGCGTCCGGCCGGTAGCGGGACCTCCTCCACGAGGAGGTCCCGCTCCGTGGGCGAAGATCAGCTGGGCTGCATCAACTGGGCTGGGGCACGATCCGGATGTAGGGGCGCGGGGACTTCCAGCCGTCCGGCCAGATCGTCTTCGCCTCGTCGTCGGAGACCGAGCCGGCGATGATGACGTCCTCGCCCTGCTTCCAGTTCGCCGGGGTGGCGACCCGGTGCTTCGCGGTGAGCTGCAGCGAGTCGATGACCCGCAGCACCTCGTCGAAGTTGCGGCCGGTCGTCATCGGGTAGACGAGGACGAGCTTGATCTTCCTGTCCGGGCCGACGACGAACACGTTGCGCACGGTGGCGTTCTGCGCGGCGGTGCGCTGCGTCGGGTCGCCGGCCACCTCGGCCGGGAGCATCCCGTACAGCTTGGACACGACGAACTCGGAGTCGCCGATCAGCGGGTAGTTCGGCGCTGTGCCCTGGGTCTCGGCGATGTCGGCGGCCCACTTCTCGTGGTTGTCGAGCGGGTCGACCGACAGGCCGATGAGCTTGACGCCGCGCCGGTCGAACTCCGCCTTGTTGTTGGCGAGGTAGCCCAGCTCGGTGGTGCAGACGGGCGTGAAGTCCCGCGGGTGCGAGAACAGGACGGCCCAGGAGTCCCCGATCCACTCGTGGAACCGGATGGTGCCCTCGGTGGTGTCCACCTCGAAGTCGGGGGCGGTGTCGCCGATCTGAAGGGTCATGGACCTGTCTCCTTGGTGGTGTGACGTGGGGGGACGCCGGGTCGTCGCCCGCGGCGGACCCGTGACGTCCTGGCCGTCGATCCGGTGCAGGAGGTCACGCGCGCGCCGCGGCCGCGCGACGACCGGGACGGGGTGGGGCGGTCGCGCTACGCGGCCGGGCGACAGAGCTCGTCGAAGTGCGTGATGCGGCGGCTGGGCCAGAAGGCCTCGAGCGAGGTGCGCACCATGGGGCGAGTCTGTCCGACGAGCGTCCCCGCGCGCAATCGGCCGCTCCTCACGCCGCCGCGGACACCGCCGTCAGGACGAGGTGGTCCGGGAGGCCTCGGGCCGGGCGTGCCAGAAGCTGGGCGCCGCCGTCGCCAGCAGCGTCAGGCCCCGCTCCACGTCGAGGTCGGGCCCGTCGACCCAGCTCTCGATCGCGGCCATCCCACCCCCGGTGACGTACGCGGCGAAGAACTCGATCGCCCAGTCGTCGTCGACGGAGATCCCGGCGGGCAGTCGCTCGGGGTGGCTCCGGAGGTGCTCCTCGTTGATCATGCGGAAGGCCGGGGCCAGGGTCTGGCGCAGTGCCGTCATCAGCTCGACGCGGATGGGCCCGCGGTAGACGTCGATCCACTTCGAGATGTGCTCCAGCGAGAGCCGCGCCTTGGTGCGCGGCATCGCGTCGGCCGGAGTGCCCTTGATGGCGTCGAACTCGCTGAGCAGCTCGTCCCCGAGAGCCTCGGCGAGCAACTGCACGGGGCTCGAGACGTGCCGGTGGAACTCCTCCCGGCCGACGCCCGCCCGATGGGTGATGGCGCTGACCGTGAGTTCTGTCGAGGGGTGCAGCGCGGCGAGTTCGAGGGCCGCGGCCCGGAGTCGGCTCACAACCTCGTGGCTACCCATGGGCGGAGTTTACGGGGTCGGGCACCGTCGACGTCCCCTCCTCACGCGGATCCCTGTGCCTCGCGCGCCCGGTGCGCACCTATGCTGTCCGTCGTGCGGGCCAGCGACATCGCGTACGAGCACCTCCGCGCAGAGATCATCGACTGGGTCCTGGAGCCCGGTACGCCGCTCAACGAGATCGAGACGGCGGAGCGGATCGGGGTGTCCCGCACCCCGGTCCGAGAGGCACTGGCCCGGCTCACCGCGGAAGGCCTCGTCGCGAGCATCGGGCGCACGGCGCGGGTCGCGCCGCTGTCGCGGGAACGCATCATCGAGCTCTACGAGCTCCGCGAGGCCCTGGAGACCTCGGCCGCGAAGTTCGCAGCGCGGCGCCGGGACCCGGCGCGGTTCCAGGCCCTCCTCGACCGCTTCCGGGTGGACCCGGACGACGGCGAGCCGGATCCGCAGCGGGCGTTCCTGCTGGCCGGCGCGCTGGACGAGGCGATCGACGAGGCGGCGGGCAGCCGCTACATCCGCGCCGAGCTCGACGACCTGCGCGGCCAGATGGCGCGGGTGCGCAACCACTCCCAGGCGAGTGCGACCCGGCTCCGGCGCGCCGGCGAGGAGCAGATCCTGATCATCGAGGCCATCCTGGCGGGCGACGAGACCCTCGCGGTGCACGCGACCGCGGTCCACGTCCACAACAGTCTCGTCAGCATCCTGGAGTTCCTGCCCCAGGCCTCCGCGGACGCGGGGGCCGGCCCCCGGTCCTGATCGGCGAGCCGGCCCCGGGTTCCTAGCGCACGGTGGCGGAGTCGGACGCCCCCGTCTCCTCCTCGTGGGCGGGCACGTCCTCGTTCCCGGCGATCTCGCTGAGGAGCTCGGCCGCGGCCAGCTCGTCCTGCGCCGCGACCTGGTCGAAGCCCTCGACCGCCGGGTACCGGTACGGGCCCAGCAGCGCGATCAGGACGGCGCAGAGGACCAGGGTGCCGATCAGGAAGGGGAGGACCGGCTCGTAGGAGCCGAAGGTGTCGTACCCGATCCCGAGCAGCAGCGGCCCGAACGCGGTGCCGAGCAGGAAGACCGAGTTGACCAGGCCGATGAGCTGACCGAACGCCCTGGTGCCGAGGTAGCGGGTGATGAACAGGGCCAGGAGGTCCCACTCGATCCCGAAGGCCAGCCCGATGAACGCGACCGCCGCGGCCGCCGAGCCGAAGGGCGGCTGGAGGAAGAGGATGCCCGCGATCGGGGCGAGGATCACGAGGGGCCCGATGACGGTGCCGTGCACGCGGTCGATGATGAAGCCACCGAGGACGCGGCCGACCAGTGATGCGAGGCCGAACACCGTGAGCAGCAGCGCGGCCTGCGCCGGGACCAGCCCGCGGTCGCTCATCATCGGGACGAGGTGCACCTGGAGCCCCACGACGACGATCCCGACGAGGCCCAGCCCGAACGTGATCAGCCAGAAGTGGCGGGTCCGGAGCGCTTCGGCGAACGTGAGACCCGGGAGCTCCAGGCGGACCTCGCGGCCGTCCTCCACGGTCTCCTCGACGAGCCGGCCGCGGACGTGGCGCTCCGCGCGGGAGCGCACGAACAGCAGGATCATCGTGACCGACAGGGCGATCGCGAGCACGCCCAGCACGCCGTACGCCGGGCGCCAGCCGAAGGTGGAGATGAGGTGGCCGGCGAGGATCGGCGTGATCGACGCACCGAGGCCGCTGATGCCGGCGGTGATGCCGATCGCGAGCGCGCGCTTGTTGTCGAACCAGCTGATGAGCGCCTTCGTGAACGGGATCGCGGTCCCCGCACCGAAGAAGCCGAGGAGGAAGAACGGGACGAGGAACGCCGGCGCGAACGGCGGCATGAGCGCCACCAGGGCCGTGGACGCCCCGAACAGGACGAACGACGGCACCAGGATGTGGCGCACCGCGAACCGGTCCAGGAGGCGGCCGACGATGATCAGCCCGATGGCCATCCCGACGGCGGCGACCGAGTAGGCGCCGGTGACGGTGGTCCGGCCGAAGCCGGTCTCCTCGGTGATCGGGAGGACGAAGACGCCGAGCGTCGAGAGCACGAGGGGGCCGGGGCCGACGGTGCCGGCGATGCCGCCGCCTGCCGCCACCCACCATGGGCTGCGCTGCTGTCGTGCCGGGGTGGCTGGGGTGGGACTCATGTCGGGCGAACTCCTCTTCGAGCCGGCGTGCTGCGGAACGTGCAGGACATCCGTGCCGGCCTCTCCGCGTGCGTGCGGACGAGGCCGTGTCGGCTACGCCACCGAGCGCGGCGGGCCGGCGATCACGTGCAGGTCGGTGAAGCCGTGCAGGCCCCACGGCCCGTTCTCCACCCCGATGCCGCTCCACTTGCGGCCGCCGAACGGGAGGTGCACCTGCACACCGCGGCCGTGCTGGTTGATCGCGACCTGGCCCGTGTCGAGCTGCTCGGCCAGTGCGGCGGCGTGGTCGACGTCCGCGGACCACACCGATGCGGTGAGCCCGTACTCGCTGCGGTTGGCGCTCGTGACCGCGTCGGCCTCGTCGGTGAACGCGATCACCGGCAGCACCGGTCCGAACTGCTCCTCGTCGACGACCCGGACGCCGTCGGACACCCGGTCCAGGATGGTCGGGCGGTAGAAGTAGCCGTCCCGGTCGAGCGCGCTGCCGCCGGCGGCGACCCGGGCGCCGTGGCCGACCGCGTCGGTCACGAGGTCGCGGACCCGGTCGAACTGCGGGCGGTTGTTGACCGGTCCGAGCCGGACGTCCGGGTCCGTCCCGTCGCCCACCCGGACGTTCCGCGCGATCTCGGCGAGCGCCTCCACCAGTCGCGGCTGGATGCTCTCGTGCGCGTACACGCGCTTCACCGCGAGGCAGATCTGGCCGTTGTTCCCGAACGCGCCCCAGAAGAGCCTCGGCGCGATCTCCGCGACGTCGACGTCACCCAGGACGATGGCGGGATCGTTGCCGCCGAGCTCCAGCGTGACCCGCTTGAGGTCGCTCGCGGCGCCCATCGCGACCTTCCTGCCCACCGCGGTGGAACCCGTGAAGCTCACCTTCCGCGGGATCGGGTGGGACACCATCGTCGCGCCGAGCGGGTCGGGCCCGGTGACGACGTTGAGCACGCCGTCGGGAACGACACCGCGCAGCACCTCGCCGAGCGCGAGGGTGGCCAGCGGGGTGTAGGGCGACGGCTTGACGACGATCGTGTTGCCCGCCCGGAGTGCGGGCGCGATCTTCCACATCGCCAGCGTGATCGGGAAGTTCCACGGGGTGATCGCGCTGACGACCCCCAGCGGGCGCCGGACGATCTCCTCGAACCCCGTGTGGTCGTCCTTGACGACCTCGCGCGCCACCTCGATCTCCGCGTAGTAGCGCAGCCACGCGGCGGCGGTGCGGAACTCGGCCGCCGCCTCCCGGAGCGGTTTGCCCTGCTCCGCGGTGAGGACCGGGGCGAGGTCGTCGGCCCGGGCGTCGAGCACGTCGGCTGCGGAGCGCAGCACCTCCCTGCGGTGGGCGTCGTCGAGCCGCCAGGTCCCGAACGCGTGCCGGGCGGACTCGAACACCTCGTCCAGCTGGTCGGGTGAGACCGAGGGGGCCTGGGCGAACACCCGCCCGGTCGCCGGGTTGACGACGTCGAAGCGGGAGCGGGTGGGCAGGTCCGCGCCGCCGACGGTGGGCGCGGGCACGCGGGTTCCGGGTGCGACCGGCATGGCAGTCACTCTCCTGTCAGACTGCGAAGCCGATGACCGGCTTGATGGTCGTCCCCGCGATCGAGTCGGCCTCGGCGAGGTTGATGTCGTCCAGGCCGTAGGTCGTGACCAGCCGTTCGATCGGGAAGCGGCCGGCCTGCCAGTGGCCGATGAGCTGCGGCAGCAGGATCTGCGGGACCGAGCTGCCCTCCAGCGCGAAGGTGACGGTCCGGCCGGCGAGCTGACCCGGTGCCAGCCGGAGCTCCCCGGCACCCGCGCCGACCAGCACGGCCTTCCCGGGGCGCGCGAGCACCGCGACCGACGCGGCGATGACCGAGGTCACCGCGGTGGTCTCGAGCGAGAAGTCCACACCGGCTCCGCGACGCACCTGGTCGGTGAGGTCGTCGGTCCCGCCGCGGACGACCCGGGTGGCGCCCAGGTCGAGCGCCGCCTCCAGCCGTGAGTCGAGGAGGTCGACGACCACGATGTCACCGGCCCCGGCGATCCGGGCCGCCATCACGGCCGCCAGGCCGACGGCTCCCGCTCCGAAGACGGCGAGCGACTGGCCCGCGGCGAGGCGCATCTCGTTGAACACCGACCCGGCGCCGGTCTGCAGGCCGCAGCCGAGCGGCGCGAGCAGCTCGAGCGGCAGCGCCTCGTCGACGACGACGGTGTTGCGCTCGGTAGCGAGGGCGTACTCGGCGAAGCAGGACTGGCCGAACCAGCGGTTCGCGACCTCGGACCCGCCGCCGTCCCGCGCGCCGACGCTCCCGTCGGGACGCCGTCCCGTCATGTTCCTCAGCTCGAACTCGGTGCAGTGGGCGGGAGCACCCCCGAGGCAGGAGGTGCACCACCCGCACGAGTCGAAGCTGACGAGCACGTGGTCGCCGACCCGGAGCCGGGTGACCCCGGGACCGACCTCGCGGACGATCCCGGAGCCCTCGTGCCCGAGGATGACGGGGCCGGAGCGGGCCGCCACCGCGGGATCGCGGAGAAGCAGGTCCGTGTGGCACATCCCGGCCCCGACGATCTCGACCAGCACCTCGCCCGCTCGCGGCGCGTCGAGGGTGACCTCCTCGATGAGGTACGGGCCGTCGCGGCCCCGCAGGACGGCGGCGCGCATCAGGGCACGACCACGGGGAGCCGCTTGACGCCGTTGATGAAGTCGCTGCGGAGGTACTCCGGCTCGCCGACCTGCATGGCCGGGAGCTTGCTGAGGATCTGGCCGAACAGCGCCCGGAGCTGCGCCTTGGCGACGCCGTTGCCGAGGCAGTAGTGGACGCCACCGCCGCCGAACCCGACGTGCGGCCGGCGCTCCCGGCTGAGGTCGAAGGCGTGGGCGTCGGGCCAGACGTCCTCGTCCCGGTTCCCCGAGCAGTAGAAGAGGACGACCTTGTCGCCCGCCTCGAGCCGCTGCCCGCCGATCTCGACGTCCCGGACGACGGAACGGGCGAACTGGATCACGGGGGAGGCGTGCCGGACGAACTCCTCGACCGACCCCGCGATGCGGCCGGGGTAGTCCCCGGTGAGCCAGGCCCGCTGGTCCGGGTGGCGCCACAGGCTGACCACGGTGCGGGAGGTGGTCTGCTTGGTGGTGTCGTTGCCCGCGACGCTGAGCAGGAGCATGACCGAGGCGATGTCGTCCGACGTCAGCGGCCGCCCGTCGATCTCGAACGCGGCGAGTGCCGTCGCGACGTCGTCGGCGGGGTGCCTGCGTCGGTGGTCGACGAGGTCGACCCCGATCTGCCGGAGGATCCCGATCTGTTCGAGGGAGTGGGCGGCGCGGTCGGCGCCGGGCTCGAGGAAGTCCGGATCCCCGCCGCCGACGAACTCGTCGCCCGCTCGCGCGAAGTCCTGGACGAGGCTCTCGGGCACCCCGACCAGGTCGGCGACGGTCAGCATCGGGAGCTTGGCCGCCACCTCGCGGACGAAGTCGAACGCGCCGCCGCCCACGACCCGGTCGACGATCTGCTCGGCCCGGGCGCCGATCTTGTCGCTCAGGCGGGCGACGGCCTTCGGGGTGAAGGCGGCGCTCATGATCTGCCGGTACCGGGTGTGGGACGGGGGGTCCATCTCGAGGAACGTCGGCGGGCCGGCAGCCGCCCGGTCGGTCGAGCGGAAGGAGACGCCGCCCCGGTGCCGGTCTGAGCTGAAGGTCTCGTGGTCCTGGCTGATCCTGGTGATGTCGTCGCGTCGCGTGATCGCCCAGAACCCGGCGTCGACCTGGTCGGCGGGGATCTCGGGCACGTGCCGGGCCAGGTGCCAGCTGACCGGCGCGTCCCGGCGCAGCCGGGCGAACGTCGCGTCCCGCTCCTCGAACGACCGGTGCCAGAAGGCGTCGGAGCTGAGGTCCTCCGACGTCGAGACCGGATGCGGTCGCGAGAAGGGCGTCGGGCTGTCGGTGGTGGTCATGGCGGGTCGGACTCCGTTTCGCGATCTCACCGGACGACACGTCCCGAGGACCCGTCACTCCGTCATGATCTCCGGCCTGATCGCCGGGAGTGCGTTTATGTATACCGAAGATGGCTAGAGAGCACCAGAGGGCGGGTAGAACTGCTGCTGCGTATACCTAGGACGGTCGCGTGCGGGGCATGCGCACGGTGACGCCCGCGGCCACCGCGACCACCAGTGCCGCCACCCCGAGCGCCCAGGGGTATCCGGCGACCTCGACGGTGACCCCCGTCAGCAGCGGTCCGACGATGGCCGCGATGTCGAAGGTCATCCAGAACACGCCCGCCGCCGCGGCGGTCCGGCCTGCCCGGGAGTCGGCCAGCATCGCGGAGGACGCGGAGGCCTGGGCCCCGCCCGCCAGCCCGAAGGCGAAGAAGGCGGCGATGACGATCCACGGCGCGGCGGGGAACCCGAAGAGCGCGATCGCCCCGAGCGCGAGGACGAACGACGTGAGCAGCACGGGCCTGCGCCCGAGCCGGTCCGACACCCCGCCGCTGACCGTCGTGGTGACCAGCTGGGTGGCCGCCGCCACGGTCAGGCCGATCCCGACGAACGCCAACCCGTGGCCGACCGACTCCAGGTAGGTGGGCAGGATCGCCATCCGGAGCCCGTAGTTGACCCAGCCGTGCACGAACTGGCAGGCGATGACGGTCCGGAAGAGGGGGTCGCGGAACAGCTGTGCGAGGGCCCCCGGGCTCCGCGTCCGCCCGATCATGCCGTCGGTGTGGACGGCGGCGGTGTCGGTCTCCGCGGGTGGTGGGGCCGCTTCGACGGTGCGGACGTCCCGGGCCCTCCGGAGGAGGACGACGGCGATCACGCCACCGAGGCCGAGCGCCGCCCCGTAGACGAGGAGGGGGAGGTGCGGCTGGGCGAGCGCGAGAGCACCCCCGATGGCGGGCCCGGCCACGATGCCGATGCCGGACGACCCGCCGAAGACGCTCATCGCCCGGCCGCGGCGGTCGGCGGGAGCGAGGGCCACCAGCAGGGCGGTGGACGCGATGGTGAACGCCGCGCTGCCGATCCCGCTGAGGCAGCGGAAGACGACGAACCACGTGTAGTCGGTGGCGAGCCCGGAGGCGAACGTGGTCGTCGCCTGGAACCCGAGTCCGGCGGCGAGCACCGGCCGGAGCCGGACGTGCCTGAGTGCCGGGATGAGCCCGACGTTCGCCAGGAGCCGGGCTGCGGCGAACCCGCTGATCGCCACGCTCATCGCCGTGATCCCGACGTCGTACTCGCGAGCCAGTGCGGGCAGCGCCGGGGCGACCAGGCCCATTCCCGCGGCGGACAGGAAGGAGATGAGGGAGAGGATCCAGACCTCGACGGGCAGTCTCACCGGGCCGCACCCCGCACCCGGCACGACGGTCGGGTCACGGGCCGGGTGCCGCGGGTCGGGCCATCGACGCGAGCAGGGCGATCGCCTCGCCGGTCCCTGCACGCCCGCCGATGAGGCGGCGGAGCTTCATGATCTTCCGTGGCTCGTTGAGCGTGGCCGCGCCGACCAGCCGGTCGCCGCTGCGGTAGAGGGCGACGAACCGCTCGGTCCCCGGGCCGCCCTCGGCGAAGTCGACGCCGTCCGCGGCCGTGCCGCCCACGAACTGGATCCGGTTGTCGTACCAGTCGCTCCAGAAGTAGGGCACGGTCTCGTAGGGGGTCCGGGAGGGCCGGGGCAGGACGGCGTTGGCGCCGGCGCGGCCGCCCTGCTCGGCGGCGTTGGTCCAGTTCTCGAGGCGCATGGTCGCGTCCAGCACGGCGTTGGGCCAGTACGTGACGTCCCCCGCCGCGTACACGTCCGGCAGGGACGTCTCGAGGTACTCGTCGCACACCAGCCCACCGTCGGCCGGGTGGAGGGCGGCACCCGACTGCGCCAGCCACTGCGTGGCGGGCGCGGCACCGATGCCGACCACGACGAGGTCGGCCGGGATGACCTCGCCGGAGGCGAGCTCGACCGCTGCCACCCGTCCGGACGCGGCGTGCACCCGGGCGATCCGGGCGTCGCAGACGAGCCGGACCCCGTTGCGCCCGTGCAGGGTCGAGACGGCTGCGCCGACGACCTCGCCCACGGCGCGCACGAGCGGGACGGCAGCGGCCTCGACCAGGGTGACGCGGCCCCCGACCGCGCTGGCCGACGACGCGATCTCGGACCCGATGAACCCGGCGCCCACGACGACCACGTCGAGGTCCGGCCCGAGCCGGTCCCGGATCGCAGCCGCGTCGTCGAGGGTGCGGAGGGTGACGATCCCGTCGAGCTCGGGGAGGTCGGGGAGGCGCCGCGGGGCCGCGCCCGTCGCGATGACGACCGCGTCGTAGGCGATCCGGTCGTCACCGGCCGCGACGACCCGCCGTACGGGGTCCAGCGCCTCGGCCGGCGTCGACAGGAGCACCTCCACGCCGAGCTCGTCCAGCTCCTGCGCGGTGACGAAGAAGTCGGGCTCGCCCCCGGTCCCGAGGTAGGCCTTCGAGAGGGGCGGCCGGTCGTAGGGCAGGTGCCGCTCGGCCCCGAGCAGGGTGATCGGCCCCTCGTGCCCGGCGCGGCGGGCCGACTGGACGGCGCGCAGGCCGGCCAGCGAGGCGCCGACGACGACGAGTCGGCCGGTCACCGCGCACGCCCGGACCCGGTGGCGGCGGTGCGTCCTGCGCGGTCGACGTTGATCCACATGGGTGCTCCTAGCGGTAGGAGATGGGGAGCTCGTGGCGGATCGTGGTCCCCTGGAGGACGACCCCGTCCGCGAGCACGGCATCGATCTCGGTCTCGTCGAGGCCCGCCTCGGCCAGGACCGCACGGCTGTGCTCGCCGGTGCCCGGCGGCACCATCGGCCCTCGGCGCTGCGTGCGGCTGAAGTCCGCGTAGCGGCCGGTCATCATGAACGGGCGGCCGTCGTCGGAGCGGCGGATGTGGAAGGCCTCCGCCTCGAGCAGGCGCGGATCGCGCAGCACCTCGCTCACCGGCCGGACGCGCGTCGCGGGCACGCCCGCCCGCGCGAGGAGGGCGAGCGCGGCGTCGACGGACGAGCCGGCGACCGCGTCCCGGAGCGCGTCCGGACCGTCCGCCACCCCGAGCAGGCCGACGTCGCGCATCCGGTCGACCGCTCGGTGGTCGTCCCGGGGCACGTCCACGTAGATCCAGCCGTCCAGGGCCTCGTAGTGGCACCGGAGCGGGTGCAACCCGCGGAGGTCCTGGCGGCCCACGGGGGCGGGCTCGCGGCCCGGGTACCGCACCACGTCCTCCATCTGGAGGAGCACCGACGTCGCCGCGAGCGAGTCCCAGGTGCGCTGGCCGACCCCCGTGACCTGGCGGTGGTGGAGGGCCGTCACGCAGGCGAGGACGCTGAGGGCCGCCGTGGCGACGTCGTTGATCGCGATGGTGTTGGCGATCGGGGTGTCGTCGCCACCCCAGCACGACATCATCCCGCTCTCGGCCTGGATGACCATGTCGACGCCCGGGCGGGCGGAGACGGGGCCGCCCTCGCCGTACGCCGAGAGGCTCAGGGTGATGATGTCGGGCCGGTGGAGGACGAGGCTGTCGTAGTCGAAGCCCAGCTTGGCCGCGACCCCGGGCCGCATCGCGTCCATGACGACGTCGCAGGTCGCGGCGATGCGGTGCAGCACCGACCGCCCGTCCGGGGACGACAGGTCCACGGCGACGCTGCGCATGCCCCGGTTGAACGTGTAGCCGGACACGCGGAAGGGGTCGCCGGTGCACGGCTCGACCTTGATGACGTCCGCACCCAGCTCGCTGAGCAGCAGACCCGCGTAGGGCGAGGCCACGAAGGTGCCCATGTTGACGACCCGGAACCCGGCCAGCGGCCCGGGTACGTAGCGGGGCGGCCGCTCCGGGTCGGCGGTCGGCCTCGCGGGCCACGGCTCGATCCCGTCGTGCTCCCCGGGGCGGGGGGCGGGGCGGGTCACGGATCCGGGCGACGCCGTCAGGACGATCGGCACCCCGGGCATCTCGACCCTGCCCCGCAGCGGGTCCTCGATCTCCAGGTGCATCCCGATCGCCCGGACCTGCTCGCTGTCGAACCACTCGTCCCTGCTGCTGACCGGCCCGCACGGGATGCCGAGTCCGGTGATGAGCTCCACCAGTTCGGCTCGTGGTCGCGCCGCGAAGGCCGCCTCGATCAGGGCGTTGCACCACGGCAGGTTGTCGGGGAGGGACATGCGCGCCGTGACCCCGTCGATGCGGGGGTCGGTCAGGACCGCGTCGAGGCCGAGCGCGCGCAGGAGGTTGCCCTCGAACTTCGGACCGAGCGCCCCGACCGAGATCCAGGCGCCGTCGGCGCACTCGAAGAGCCGGTAGGTGGGGTGACGTCCGGCGGGGCCCACGGTCGTCGGCGTGTCCGGCAGCGACGGGTCGGCGCTCAGGGCGTTGACGGTCGCCTCGAGCACCGCCTGGACCCCGGAGACCGTGACGACCTGGCCCCGGCCGGACACCGTGCGCTCCACCAGGGCGGACACGGCGCAGGCCGCCGCCCAGATGCCGTGGATGTAGAGCAGGTGGGGCGAGATCGACTCGACCGGGCCCCCGGTGACGGACGCCTGACGGGCGGACTGCCCACCGGCCGCGGCGAGCAGCCCGTTCGACTCCCCGCCGCTCCACGGGGTGGAGCCCGGCAGGTAGGCGGGGAGGTGGACGACGACGAGCCCGGCGTTCGCCAGCGCGGCCGCCTCGACCGACGGGCCCCAGTCGGCCAGCCGCGAGCCGTGGCCCAGGATGCAGACGTCCGCGCCGCGGGCCGCCGCGGCGAGCCACTCCAGGTCGGCCGGTCGTCCGGGATCGACGAGCACGCTGCGCTTGTTCCGGTTCCACACCGCGTAGCCCGGGCGGCCCCACGCCGGGTCGGGGACGGGTGCGTCGATCTTGACGACGTCGGCGCCGAAGTCGCCGAAGACCATCCCCACGAGCGGCCCGGCGATGCCGGTGCTCAGGTCCAGGACGCGGAGACCGGCGAGGGCGCTCATCGGAGCCCCATGCGGCCGCGGTCGAGCACGACCTCACCGGAGCTGTCGAGGGTGCGGAAGACGGCTCCGGAGCCGGTCCGCCAGACCTCGACGGTCAGCCGCTCGCCGAGCGGGACCGTCCGGCTGAACCGCGCGGACATCGAGCCGAACGACCGGGGGTCCGAACCGGCCACCTCGTGCAGGAGTGCGCGCGCCGTGAACCCGTAGGTGCACATGCCGTGCAGGATCGGGGCGTCGAACCCGGCTCGCCGCGCGAAGGCGGGATCGGTGTGCAGCGGGTTGCGGTCGCCCGTCAGGCGGTAGAGCAGCGCCTGTTCGGGCCGCGTGGCGCAGACCGTCACGGCATCGGGACGCCGGTCGGGCAGGGTCCAGCCGTCCCGTGGTCCGCGGTCACCCCCGAACCCGCCTGCTCCCCGGACGAACAGGCCGGAGCCGAGCCGCGCGAGCGGCGCGCCCGTGTCCCGGTCGACCACCTCCGTGGAGGTCGAGACGAGTGCACCCGTGCCCTTGTCGTGGATGGCGTCGATCCGCGCCACCGAGGTGACCCGGCCCTGCGGGAGGAGGTCACCGAGGAGCTCGAAGCTCATCTCGGCGTGCAGCATCCTGGTCATGTCGACCGAGAAGCCGGTGGGGAGCGGCGCGCCGGCCGCGACGCAGACGAAAGAGGGGAGCACGCGCTGCGGGAGCCCCGAGTTCTCGGTGGTGAACTCGAGCTCCCGGCCGGGGTCGCCCTGCCCGGCACCCACGGCGATCGCGTACAGCAGCGCGTCCCGGGACTCCCACGCGCGGTCGGACGGCTCGCCCGTCCGTCCGACGTAGCTCGGATCGATGGACATCCTCACTCCTCGAGCCGGTCGACGATCGTCAGTGCGGCGGCCGGACAGGACCGCACCGCCTCCTCGACCTCGTCCCGGTGCTCGGCGTCGACGAACTCGCGGAACTGCCTCAGCGCACCGTCGTCGCCCACCTCGAAGTAGTCGGGCGAGACGGACTCGCAGATGCCGATCCCGGTGCAGCGACCCCTGTTGACGACGACCTTCATGACGCACCTCTACCTGGCGGTCTGGATGGCGAACGGCGTCGGCGCGAGGCCGTCGGCGAGTGCCCGGAACGTGCTCTCGAACGCGGCCCCGAGGTCCTCGACCTCCCACGGCGACCGGCCGTCGAAGGAGGCGATCTCCTCCGGGACGTTGTAGAGACCGACGTGGAAGCCCGAGCTCGAGATGGTCCGTCCCGACAGCCAGTCGGTCTGCTCGCTCCCGATGTGGGCCACGACGGCGGCGATGTTGTCCGGGGAGCGGCGCGCGTCCTCCTCCGGGCCGTCCTCCCGGACGGCGACCCTCTTGTCGTCCGGGATGGCGGCCGTCAGCCGGGTCGCCGCTCCCGGGGCGATCGCGTTGGCCGTCACGCCGTAGCGCGCGAGGCCGTTGGCCAGCGACTGGGTGAGGCCGACGACGCCCATCTTCGCGGCGGCGTAGTTGGGCTGGCCGGGGGAGCCGTGCAGGCCCGAGTCGGACGTGAAGTTGATGATCCGGTAGTGCCCGTCCGGGTTGCGCTGCGCCCGCCAGTGGGCGGATGCCGGTCGGATCGTGGAGTAGTGACCGCGGAGGTGGACCCGGATGACGGCGTCCCAGTCGGCGGGGGCCAGGTTGAAGATCATCCGGTCCCGGAGGATGCCGGCCGCGTTCACCAGGACGTCGAGCTTCCCGAAGTGGTCGAGGGCCGTCTGGAGGAGGCGGTCGCCGGTCTCCACCTCGGCGATGTCGCCGCCGTCGGCGACCGCGACGGTCGCTCCCGCCTCCTCGTTGAGCTGCTCCGCGACGGTCTGGGCCGGCCCGCTGTCGGCGCCCGTGCCGTCCCCCGCCGAGCCGAGGTCGTTGACCACGACCTTCGCGCCCTGCTTCACGTAGAGCCGGGCGATCGACGCGCCGATCCCGCGTCCCGCCCCGGTGATGATGGCCACGCGGCCGTCGAGCACTCCCACGAACACTCCTCCGTGTCGGCAGCCACTCCGGCTGCTGTTCCGTTCGGTATACAAACACGCGCACCGGTCGGCGACAACCCCTGATCCCGCGCCGATCTGTGCCGCCGGCGCCCGTGTTGGGTATACGCTGCGCCTCGACGTGCTTGGTGTCGGCGCCGCTCCCGGCTGCGCCCGAGCACGACCGAGGGAGGCGAGATGAGCTCCGGACCGGTTCCGAGCCCCACACCCGAGACCGCACCGTTCTGGGAGAGCACGCGCGCCCGCGCCATGCGCCTTCCCCACTGCACCCCCTGCGGCCGGCCGCACTTCTACCCGCGCAGCTACTGCCCGTTCTGCCACTCCGCCGAGCTCGAGTGGCGGGAGGTCTCGGGCCGGGCCACGCTCGCGTCCTACGTGATCAACCGTCGCCCCGGGCCGGCGTTCGAGGGCGCGTCCCAGATCATCGCGCTGGTCCGGCTCGCCGAGGGGCCCCGGATGATGACCAACCTCGTCGAGGTCGAGACCGACCCCGTCTCGTTGCGCCTCGGGATGCCCCTCCGGGTGCGGTACAGCGAGCGGGGCGACCAGGTCCTGCCCCTGTTCGCGCCGGCGGAGGTCGCCGCGTGAGCATGCACGGAGGGAACGTCGCCATCGTCGGCGCGGCGGAGACCCGGGACCTCGGCACGCTCCCGGACCGGTCGGTCCTGCAGCTCCACACCGAAGCGGCGATGCGCGCGCTGTCCGACGCCGGTCTCGGGCCGGACGACGTCGACGGCATCGCCAACGACGGGATGCCGCCGTTCGACGTGTCGCACTACCTCGGCATCCGTCCCCGGTGGATCGACGGGACCTCGGTCGGGGGGTGCAGCTTCATGCTGCACGTCCGGCACGCCGCCGCGGCGATCGCGGCGGGCGCCGCGAACGTCGTCCTGATCACCCACGGGGA
This sequence comes from Pseudonocardia broussonetiae, assembly GCF_013155125.1. Classification (NCBI taxonomy): domain Bacteria; kingdom Bacillati; phylum Actinomycetota; class Actinomycetes; order Pseudonocardiales; family Pseudonocardiaceae; genus Pseudonocardia; species Pseudonocardia broussonetiae. The sequence goes on from NZ_CP053564.1 coordinate 4,367,858, forward strand.
GTCCGGCCGGTCCGGGGTGGGCACCCGGCCGTGGGCCCCCGATCCCGCCTCCCTGTCGGGACAGTTCGAGCAGCCCTTCGGGGCCGGGGCCCCCTTCGCGACCTTCACCACCCCGGTGCTCGCCTTCCTCGAGGAGCGGGGGATGACACGGCGCGACCTCGCCGAGGTCGTCGCGGCCCAGCGGGAGTGGTCGGACGGGAACCCCCGGGCCGCGCGCAACCGGAGGATCTCCGCCGACGACGTGCTCGCGGCGCGCGAGATCGCCTACCCCTTCACCCGGGACATGTGCTGCGTGGTGACCGACGGGGGAGGCGCTCTGGTCATGACCTCCGCGGAACGGGCCCGGGACCTGCCGAGCGCCGACCGCGCGGTCCACCTCCTGGGGTCCGGGGAGGCCGGCGGCACCCCGATCGTCTCGCAGATGGACGACCTCGGATCGTTCGGTGCCTTCCGCACCGCCTGCGGTGAGGCCCTGCGGACGGCCGGCATCACCCACGCCGACGTCGACCACGTGATGTTCTACGACGCGTTCGCGCACCTGCCCCTGTACATGCTGGAGGACTCCGGGTTCGTCGGCCGGGGCGAGTCCGGCGCGTTCGTCGCCGACGGCGGCACGCGGCCCGGCGGGGCCCTGCCCATGAACACCAACGGCGGAGGGCTGTCCTACACCCACACCGGCAAGTACGGCATGTTCGCCATCCAGGAGGCGGTCCGCCAGCTGCGCGGGGAGGCGTTCCGGCAGGTGCCGGGCGTCGAGGTCAGCGTCGTCCAGGGGGTGGGGATGATGTTCGGCGCGGCCGGGGCGCTCGTGCTCGGCAACCGGACCTGAGGGTCGTCCGCTGCGTCGTCGTCACCGGCCGCGTGCTCCTCATGCCGTGACGGACACCGCCGTCAGCCGCTCGGAGACCTGCCAGACCCGCCGGGCCTCCTCGGCGCTCGTCAGGGTGGGGTACAGCCTCTGCTCCGCGGGCGGGCCGCCGAGGTTCCCGAACCCCCGCGGCCCGTAGAGCTGGCCGCCGCGGGAGTCCTGGGCGGTCGCGGCCACCAGGGCGGGCAGCAGCGGGAGCAGGCGCCCGACGAGGGCGAAGTGGCCGGGTTGCGGACGGGCATGACGACCTCGGCCCCGGCGGCGGCGAGCCGGGCGGCGATGCCGAGGCCGACGCCGTCGCTCGCCCCGGTGACGACGGCGCGCCGGCCGGAGAGGTCGGGGACGGAGAGGGTGGTCGGGGTGCGCGGCACGTCGTCGCTCCTGCTGTCGATGGGTGTGCTGCACCGACTCTCCGGGCCGTCGGGCGCGACATCCACGGCCCGCCGATCCGTGGCTCGCCGATCCGCGGCCGCTCGTCGTCGCCCGGGCGCCCGGCGCCTCACCAGGGGATGTCGACGCCCGGCCAGAGCGTGAAGGTGCCGGTCGGCCCGTCCGGCCCCAGGCGGGCGACGCGCACCACCTCGCGGGAGGCGTCCTCGACCGACTCCGTGCCCTCGAAGTTGACCAGTGCGGTGTTCGCGAACCCCGGCGAGACGAGGTTGACCTTGATGTCGGTGGGTTCCAGCTCGATCATCATGGACAGCGTCACCGCGTTGAGCGCGGCCTTCGACGCGGAGTAGACCGGTTCGAAGGCCGAGCGCAGCGGGGAGGCCGGGTCGGCGGCGGTCGTCAGCGAGCCCAGCGCGCTCGTCACGTTCACGATGCGCGCGTCCGAGGACTCGCGCAGCAGCGGCAGCACGGCCTGGTAGACCGCGAGGACGCCGAAGACGTTGACCTCCCAGACGGCCCGCAGGTCGTCGAGCGGGGCGATGCTCGCCGTCGACAGGGCGCGGAGCTCGGCGAGACCTCCGGTGGCGGCGCGGGTGGTCGAGACGGCGGCGTTGTTCACGAGGAGGTCGAGACGGCCGGCCTCCCGCCGGATCCGCCCGACGGCCGCGGCGATCGACGCTGCATCGGTCACGTCGAGCTGGAGCGCGGTGGCCCCCTCGCCGATCTCGGCGGCCGCCGCCTCCCCGCGGGCGAGGTCGCGGGAGCCGACGAACACGGCGACGCCGTCGGCGACCAGCTCCGTCGCCACCTGCCTGCCCATGCCCTGGTTGGCTCCGGTGACGAGAGCGGTGCGGGTCGTGCTCACGGGGATCCTCCATCTCCTGGTGCTGCTGCGGGACGAGTGCGAACCGGACGCCGGCCGCTCTCCTCGACGACTGTCCGAGCCCGCCGGGCCGACGGGAAGACCCCGTCGAGGCTGGTACCGGCAGGGCCACCCACCGGACGGCCGGGGGCATGATGGGAGTCGTGCCGGCGCGGATCAGGGCAGACCTCGGGGAGTACCTGCGTCACCGCCGGACGGCGATGGCGCCGCCCGACCGGCCCGCCGCCGGGCGCGTGTCACGGCGGCGGGTGCCGGGCCTGCGACGCCAGGAGCTGGCCGAGGCCGCGGGGATCTCCGTCGAGTACTACACGCGCCTGGAGCAGGGCAGGGCGCCGCGCCCGTCGCGGGAGGTCCTCACTGCGCTGGCCCGGGCCTTCGGCCTCGCACCCGGCGCCCGGGACCACGTGTTCCGGCTCGCGGGCGAGCTGCCCCCCGAGCCGCTCGCCCCGGACAGCGAGATCCGACCCGGACTCCTCAGGCTCCTCCGCGGGCTCGACGAGACCGTCCCCGTCACCGTGCACGACGGACGGCTGGACGTGCTGGCCCGCAACGCCGCCGCCGCCGAGCTCCTCGGGCCGCTGCCCGGCGCGGGCGAGTACCGGCGCAACATCGTCCACCACGGGTTCACGGCCGCGGCCCGCCACGTCCTCGGGGAGGAGGGGGCCGACCGCTACGCGCGGTGGGCCACCGCCGAGCTCCGTTCGGCGCTGGGCCGGTACCCCGACGACGAGCGCTTGCGGTCCCTGGTCGCCGACCTCTCGGCGTCGAGCGCGGGGTTCCGGGACCTCTGGACCCGGGGTGAGGTCGCGACGGGGCGGTCCGCCGAGAAGCACCTGCACCACCCGTTACGGGGGTGGCTGACCTTCCAGAGCGAGATGCTGCATGACACCGAGCGGGACCACTGGATCGTGATCTACGCGCCCGCCGGCTGACATCCTCGGACCGGTGGGCCGTGGCTACCGGTCCGGCAGACCCCGATCCTCGGTGGGGTCCACCCAGGACGTCCACCGAGGAGCGGCCTCGGCATCGCCGGCCGTTCGCGCACAGGAGTCTCGACCGTCGACGCAGAGGTGATGTCGCGGCGCGACATCGGTGCTAAGTTGATGTCACGCCGCGACAACAGCGTGGGGCGGGAACATCACCGCGGTGGGCCCCACGGGAACGGAAGGCTCCGATGCCGAGCACCGACGACCGCCTGCAGATCACCGAGGTCCTGTCCCTCCTCGGACAGATCGTCGACGGGGCGCACCTGGACCGCCTGGGGGAGGTCGTCACCCCGGACGTCGTCTACGACCTCGCCGATGCCGGAGTGGGGGTCTTCGAGGGCATCGAGGCCGTCCGGGCCGCGTTCACCGCGCTCGGCGCCCGGGCCCCGCTGGCGCACCACGTGACGAACGTCGTCCTCGCGCCGGTGGGCCCGGACGAGGTGGCGGTGCGCTCCAAGGGCCTGATGATCATGGCCGACGGCTCGATCCTCAGCGTGGACCACGTCGACGCGGTGCGCCGGCACGACGGCCGCTGGCGGATCGCGCACCGGGTCGTCACGTCACTGGCCACCGGGAGGGCGGCGTGAAGGCGATCCGGTTCGAGCGGTTCGGCCCCCCGGACGTCCTCGCCCTCGTCGACGTCGACGAGCCGCACGCCGGGCCGGGTCAGGTCCGCATCGCGGTGCGCGCGGTCGGGATCAACGGCCTGGACGGGAAGATCCGCTCGGGCCGCATGGCCGGGGTGTTCGACGTCGCACTGCCCAGCGGTACCGGCTCGGACGCCTCCGGCGTGGTCGACCAGGTCGGCGACGGGGTGTCCGGCGTCCAGGTCGGCGACGCGGTGTTCGGCGTCGGCACCGGAGTCCTCGCCGAGCACGCGGTGCTCGACGCGTGGGCGGTCAAGCCGGACAGCCTGGCGTTCGAGGAGGCCGCCGGGTACCCGGTCCCGGTCGAGACGGCGTTCCGCGTCCTCGACCTGGTCGGCCTCGAGCCCGGTCGCACGCTGCTGGTGAGCGGCGCCTCGGGTGGCGTCGGCACGGCCGTCGTCCAGATCGCCCGGCAGCGGGGGATCACCGTCGTCAGCACCGCGAGCCCGGCCAACCAGGACTACCTCCGCGGGCTGGGTGCCCTGCCCACGACGTACGGCGACGGGCTCGTCGACCGGGTCCGCGCGCTGGCACCGGACGGGGTCGACGCCGCGCTGGACGTGTCCGGGTCGGGGGTCATCGCGGAGTGCATCGCGCTCACGGGCGACCCGTCCCGGGTCGTGTCCATCGCCGACTTCACCGCTCCGCAGCTCGGGGCGCAGGTCTCCTTCGCACCCGCCGACGTCCCCGCCGCGCTGCGGGCCGCCGCCGCGCTGCACGTCGACGGGGTGCTGCGCATGCCGGTCGGGTCGACGTTCCTCCTGGCCGACGCCGCGGCGGCGCAGGCGCACAACGACGCCGGGCACGCCGCGGGACGGACCGTCGTCGTCGTCGCGGGGGAGGCGGGCGCGCCGTGAGCGGCGGAGCCGGCGCGATCGTGCTGCCCCGTAGGGTGCACGGCATGCCCCGCTGGGAAGAGGGCAGTGCGGACCGGCTGACGAGGGCCGCACTGGAGCTGTTCGAGGAACGCGGTTTCGAGAGCACGAGCGTCGTCGAGATCGCCGACCGCGCGCGGGTCACGACCCGCACGTTCTTCCGGTACTTCTCGGACAAGGCCGAGGTGCTGTTCGCCGAGTCGGAGCGGATCCGCGCCGCGCTCGTGCAGGAGGTCCTCGACGCCCCCGACGTCTCGCAGCCGCTGCGCGCCGTGACCGCGGTCCTGGCCGGTTTCGACTGGGGCGCCCCCGGCACGGAGGTGCTGCGCCGGCGCCAGGCCGTGATCGCGGCCAACCCGGGACTGCTGGAACGCGACCTGGTCAAGCAGCACGCCATCGCGACGGGGTTCGTCGACGCCCTGCAGCGCCGCGGGGTGGAGGAGGGCGAGGCCCGTCTCGCCGCGCGCGTGGGGACCCAGGTGTTCTCCGTCGCCTACGCCCGGTGGGTCGAGGGCGACGGCGAGGCGGACCTGGCCGAGCTCGTCGCCGCCGCGATGGCCGTGCTCGGGGCCCTCGTGCCTCCCGGTCGGGCCGGCTCGGTGGCGAGCCCCACCCGAACCGGAGGGTCCTCGTGAGCGCGGCGAGGAGGGCGTCGCGCGCACTGGTCGGCCTGATCGCGGTGGGGACGACCGTCGGGCCGCTCGTCGTCGACGCCCTGCTGCCCGTGACGGCCCGCCAGCACCTGCGCAACCCCCGCTGGCCCGGGCACGCGAAGTTCCACAACGCCCAGTACATCGTCATGAGCGCGGTGCTCGGCGTCGTCGGTCTGCGGCTGGTGACCACCCCCCACGGCGACCCGGACCACAACCTGCTCACGGCGACGGCGATGCTGTCCGCCCCCTGGGTGGGGATGTACGGCGCGGCCGCGTTCCCGGGCACCGCGCTGGTCGACGAGGAGTTCCGCGACTCGCCGGCCAACACCGTCCTGGGCGTCGAGGTCAACATCCTCGTGGGGTCGGTCTGCCTGTCCCTGCTGGGGGCCTCGCTCGCGCTGGGGCGCCGCGCGAACCGCGCCGGCTAGGGGCGCTGCGCCGCGAGGTCCGGCCGCCGCCCGACCGCGGCGTCGAGGACCGGGGGTGAGGGTGGCGCCCGCCGGGATGCGTCCCTGACGCGGCGCTGCCGCCCGGCCCGGTTCCGGTCGGCCCGTACGAGCGGGGCGCTACCTGCCCGTGGACCGCAGGTAGTCGACCGCGTACGACCGCGCTGGTGGGGGTACCGGGCGTGGCGCACGGTGGACGCGATGCCGGACACCGGCAGGTCCCATCCGTCCTCGACAGGGGAGGCACCACCTTGCGCAGCCACCACGAGACGAGCGGGCGTGATCTGACCGCGGTCGTCGAGAAGGCGATCGAGGCCTACAACGCCCAGGACTTCGACGCCTACCAGGAGTTCTTCGCCCCGGACCTGCGGTTCGTGCACCACAACCGCGGGTTCGGGTTCACCGACCGGGACGCCTTCATCCAGACCCTGAAGGGCTTCGCGGCGGACCTCATCCCGGACCGGCGGCTGCGTCCCGCCACCCGGATCTTCCAAGCCGGCAACCTGGTGGTGCGGGAGCAGGAGTGGGGTGGCACCGCCGTTGCGGACGTGCCGGGCATCGCGGCGGCGGGCGAGACCTTCACCCTCGAGTTCTGCACCGTCTACCGGTTCGGGCCGGACGACAAGGTCGTCGAATACCACGAGTACGGCTGAGGACCGGACGTGGGAGTGCCACGGGCATCGCCGGGGTGATCGCGTTCCCGGCTCGGTCCGGCCTCGGACTTCGTCACGCGCCGACCGGGAGGGTCAGCGCGTGGCGACGGGGTCCGGCGCGGGCTCGGCCCCACCGGCCAGCCAGGCCGCGATCTGGGTCCGGGAGGTGAAGGCCATCTTCACCAGGACCTGCTGCACGTGACCCTCGACGGTCCGGGTCGACAGCGTGAGCCGCGCGGCGATGTCCCGGTTCGACAGGCCCGAGGCGACGAGTCGGGCGACCTGTCCCTCACGGCGGGTGAGTCGAGCCGCCCGTTCCATCCGGTCCCCGTGCCGGGCCGGTCGTGCGTCCCCGTCCAGGAAGCTGACGAACCCCCCGGAGCGGGAGAGGGCGACGCCCCTCGCGTAGGCGGCCTCGAAGCGGCGGTCTCCTACCGCCCGGCGCGCCCGGTGCTCGCACGTGCGGCGCCGCTCGATCCAGCCCGCGGAGCCGTAGAGGTCCTGGCCGAAGGTGCCCCACAACCGGGAGGCGACGCCGAGCACGGTGGCCGAGCGCTCGCCGTCGCCGTCCGCCGCCAAGGTCCAGGCGACCAGGTCGAGCGCCAGGGCGGAGCCGAGCAGGTCACCCTCCTCGCGGTCGTCGAGGCACTCGCGCAGCAGGCGGAGGGCCTCCGGGCGGTCGTGCCGCTCGAACGCCACGAACGCGAGGCCGAAGAGCACGTACCCGCGCAGCCAGCGGTCCCCGGCCTCGCGGCACAGGGCGAGGCCCTGCTCGAACTGCGCCGCGGCGCCGTCCGACGCGCCGTCGAACACCATCATCAGACCGGTGTGCACGTGCAGGGACACCAGCCAACCCGGGTGCACCTCCACCTGGGCGTAGCGGTCCCCGGCCTCGCTCAGCAGTGTGTGGGCGAGCTCCTGGTCGCCGGCGAAGAAGGCGCTGACGCCCAGGAGGTGCGTCGCGACGGCCACGCCCGCCCGGTCGTCCGCCTCGCGGGCGGAGGCGAGGCTCGTGCCGAGGATGCCGCCGGCCTCGGCCTGCTCGCCCTGCAGCGCCGCCACGAAGCCGTAGGTCGTCATCGCCCGTCGCCACTGGACCGGGTCACCCGGCTGCGCCACGACCCGGGCGAGCCACAGCCTGCCCTCGGGCAGTGACGAGGCGATCCAGTAGGACCACAGGTCGGCGGCGACCCGCTGCGCCACCGCGACCTGGTCCTCGTCGGTCGACCACAGCTCCAGCGCCGCCCGCAGGTTGAGGTGCTCGTCGCGCAGCCTCCGGAACCAGGTGCGGGCCCGCGGCGTGAACCAGTTGGCCGAGAAGTCCGCCACGAGGCCCTGGCACCAGTCGAGGAAGCGCTCGCGCACGCCGGCGCTCTCCCCGGTCTCGTCGAGCAGTTCCAGGCCGTACTCGCGGATCGTCTCCAGCATCCGGAACCGCACGACACCGCGCTCGTCCGAACGCAGCAGCACGGACCGGTCGACGAGGCCGGTGAGCGCCTCCAGCAGCGCGTGCTCGTCCGCCCCCGTCACGCCGGTGACGGCTTCGATCGAGGTCAGCGTGAACCCACCCGGGAACGCTGACGCCGTCCGCCACAGCTGCTGCTCGGCCGGATCGCAGAGCTCGTAGGTCCAGTCGATGGTGGCCCGGAGCGTGTGCTGGCGGGGTGGGCTGGTGGTCATCCCGTGCGTGAGCACCGGCAGGCGCTTGTGCAGCCGCTCCCGGAGCTGGCTCGCCGACAGCACCTTCAGGCGCACGGCGGCCAGCTCGAGCGCCAGCGGGATGCCCTCCAGCCGGTGGCAGATGGCGATGAGGTCGGTCCCGTCGACCGCGTCCAGGTCGAAGCCGGGCACCGACGACTCCGCCCGTCGGACGAACAGGTCGAGCGCCGGGTGGGCCTCGATCGAGTCGCGGTGGACGACGACGCCCTCGGCGGGGAGCGGCAGCGGGTCCACCGGCAGCACGACCTCGCCGGGCACCCCCAGCTGCTGACGGCTGGTGGCCACCACCTGCACATCGGGTGCGGCCCGGAGCACCGCCTGGAGCAGCGCCGCGGTGGCCTCCAGGACGTGCTCGCAGTTGTCGACCACCAGCAGCGCCTGCTTGTCCCTCAGGTGGTCCACGACCACCTCGATCCGCTGCCGCGACGAGGAGTCCGCCAACCCCAGGGCCTCCGCGGCGACCGTGGGCACCAGCTCCGGCTGCCGGACCGGCGCGAGCTCGATCAGGACGACACCGTCCCGGAAGCGGCCGGCCCCGCCCTCCGCGCACTGCAGCGCAAGCCGGGTCTTGCCGACACCACCGATCCCGCACAGCGTGACCAGCCGGTGCGACCGCATCAGCCGGCGAGCCGCCGTGATCTCCGTACGACGGCCGACGAAGCTCGTGAGGTCCGCAGGGAGGGTCGCTCTGCTGCCCGGGCCGGCGCCCATCCCATCACCCTCCCGCCCCATCGCGGTGCCCGGTCGGCGGAGGTCCCAAGGGGCCACCGACCCCCGCCATGGAAGCAGATCGGGGCACCCCGGGCCAGCGCCTCACTACCTGGGTCCGCAGACCAGGTAGCGGACGCCGACGACGGGGTCAGACCCGCAGGGCGACCTCCTCCGGATCCGCCCCGGCCACCCGGGAGAACGTGAAGCCGGAGTAGCCGTTGTCGGCGGACTCCCTCAGCTCGGCGAAGTAGCCCGGGATGCCCCCGAGGTAGAACAGCGGGACGTGGGCCTTGCCCGGCACGTTCGCTCCGAGGAACCAGGTGTGCACCGCTTCGCCCTGGCCCAGCACCGTGGCGTCGACGATCTCCTGCAGCTTGCGGCTCCAGGCGTCCATGGCGTCGGGGTCGGCCTGCATGACGTCGTGCCCGTTCGTCCGGAGGTGGTCGATGGCGTCGGCGGTCCACTCCACCGCGAACTCGGTGGTCGGCGGGAAGTTGCCGAAGGGGAATCCGGGACCGCCGAGCACGAACATGTTCGGGAAACCGGTGACCGCGATCCCGAGGTGGGTCCGCGCGCCGTCCGCCCAGACCTCGCCCAGCGAGCGGCCGTCGCTACCGCGGATGTCGATCGCGGTCAGCGCGCCGGTCGCGGCGTCGAACCCGGTGGCGAAGATCAGGATGTCGGCGTCGTGAGTGCTGCCGTCGGCCAGTCGCAGCCCGGTCTCGGTGATCGCCTCGATCGAGTTGGCGCTGATGTCGACCAGTGAGACGTTGTCCCGGTTGTAGGTCTCGTAGTAGTGGTGGCCCAGCGGGGGGCGCTTGGAGCCGAGGGGGTGGTTCTTCGGGGCGAGCAGCTCGGCGGTCTCGCGGTCGTGGACGATGGCGCGGATCTTGTCGCGCACGAACTCGGACGCCACGTCGTTGCAGCGCTGGTCGACCAGGAGGTCGTCGAAGGTCTCGAACAGGAACCGGAAGCCGCCGATCTCCCAGCCGTGCTCGAGGACGCGCCGGGCCTCGTCGTCGTCGACGTCGGAGAACACGCGACCGGCGGGGTTCATGGGGAAGCCGAAGACCTGGCCCCGCACCTGCTCCCAGATCGCCGGGTAGTCGGCCTTGATCGCCTTCTGCTGGTCGGCGTCGATCGGGCCGTTGCGGGCCGGCATGACGTAGTTGGGCGTGCGTTGGAGGACCGTGAGGTGCGAGGCCCTCTGCGCGACCTGGGGGATCAGCTGCACGCCGGTGGCGCCGGTGCCGATGACCGCGACGCGCTTCCCACTGAAGTCGACCTCCTCCACCGGCCAGCGGGCGGTCAGGTACCGCTCCCCGCGGAACGACTCGATCCCCGGGAACGGCGGTTCGTACGCCGCCGACAACGGGCCGACCGCGGGGATCAGGTAGGTGCAGCGCAGCGTGTTCCCGGCGTCGGTCTCCACCGTCCAGGTGTTCGTGGCGTCGTCGCGCCGTGCGCGCTCGACCCGCGTGCCGAGGTCGATGTCACGTCGCAGGTCGAAGCGGTCGGCCACGTGGGACAGGTAGCTCTGCATGACCGGCTGGTCGGGGTAGCGCTGTGGCCAGACCCAGTCCTGCAGCAGGTCCTCGTCGAAGCTGAAGCAGTACACCCAGCTCTCGGAGTCCGTGCGAGCGCCGGGGTAGCGGTTCCAGTGCCACGTGCCGCCGACGTCGGAGCCCGCCTCGATGAGCCGAGCGGTGAGCCCCCGCCGCCGCGTCTCGATCAGTGCGCGCAGTCCCGCGAAGCCGGCGCCGATGATGATGCAGTCGTGATCGGTCTTGACCGTCATGCACGTGTCCTTCCCGTGGTGACCAGGTGTTGCTGCCCGTCCTCCTGCGAGGACCGCAGACGCAGGTCACGCTCGTCCCGCCGGGGGCACCGGGCGAGGGCAGAACTACGGCATCCACTACCCGGTGCACTCGGGCAGGTACGGCTCCCGCATCAGCCCGCAACCCCCTGCAGCGGGTCCTGCACGCCGCCGAAGCAGTGGGAGAGGACCTGCTGCAGCGTCGTGTCCCTCGACGGCACGTCCGCCACCAGCCGTCCCTCGCGCATGACCAGGAGCCGGTCGCTGACCCGCAGGGTCTCCTCGAGGTCGCTGGAGATGAACAGGACCGCGCGGCCCTCGCGGGCGGTCTCGCGCACGAGGCGGTGGATCTCGGTCTGCGCGCCGACGTCGACGCCCTGGGTGGGTTCGTCGAAGATGAGGATGTCGGCGTCGGTCGCGAGCCACTTGGCGATCACCACCTTCTGCTGGTTGCCGCCGGAGAGGTGGCCGAACCGGCTCTCCGAGCCGACCGCCTTGATGCCGAACCGGTCGCGGTCGGCGTCGTAGCGCCGGCGTTCCCTCTTCCGGCGGATGAAGCCCGCCGAGGCGAACGAGGACAGCGCGGCCAGGGTGAGGTTCTCGCGCACCGTCCACTCGGGGACCGAGGCCTGGTGCCTGCGGTCCTCCGGCATCAGGGCGACCCCGCGACGGATCGCCTGCGCCGGGGACGTCGCCCTGAGGACCTTCCCGCCGATCTCGATCCGGCCGGCGTCGGGCCGCACCGCTCCGAACAGCAGGTGCGCCAGCTCGGAGCGGCCGGCACCGACGAAGCCGGCGAGGCCCGTCACCTCGCCGCGGTGGAGGGTCATGTCGACGTCCACGACGCGGTTCTTCCAGCACAGCCCGTGCGTCGTGAGCGCGACCGCGCCGCGCTCGTGGGGAGCCGCCCGGACGAGCTCGGACGGCTCGACGCCGAGGATGAGCTGCACCAGCCGGTGCCGGTCCTGGAGGTCGTCGTGCTCCAGCCGTCCGACCAGCTCGCCGTCGCGCAGCACCGTGGCCCGGTCGCAGAGCGCGGCGATCTCGTCGAGCCGGTGCGAGACGTAGACGACGCTCAGCCCGTCGGCGCGCAGCCGCTCGACGACCCGGTACACCTGCTCGACCTCGTGCGCCCCGAGGGACGCGGTCGGCTCGTCCATGATGATGAGGCGCGCGCCCAGCAGCAGGCAGCGCCCCAGGCCGACCATCTGGGTCTGCGCCGCCGACAGGGCCGAGATGCGCTGGTCGACGTCGAGCTCGACGCCGAGCCTGGCCAGGATCTCGGCGCACCTGCGGCGCATCTCCGACCGGCGGATCAGCGGCCCGACGGTGGGCGGCCGCAGGCCGAGGTACACGTTCTCGTACACCGCCATCTCCGCGACGACCTGCGGCTCCTGGTGCAGCACCGCGATACCGGCCGCGGTGGACGCCGCCGCGTCGGCGAACGCGACCTCGACGCCGTCGACCTCGATCGTGCCCGCGTCCGGTCGGTGCACCCCGGCGAGGATCTTGATCAGCGTCGACTTGCCGGCGCCGTTCTGGCCGATCAGCCCGTGCACCTCGCCCGCGCGGATGTCGAGGTCGACGTCGGAGAGGGCCCGCACCCCCATGAAGCTCTTGCCCACCCCGCGGACGCGGAACGGCACCTGCGGCCCGGTCATCGTGCGGCCACCCGACGGGCGAAGGTGCTGATCGTGACGGCGGCGACGAGCACGATCCCCTGCGCCGCCGTCGTCCACGCCCGCTCGACCCCGGCGACGACCAGCCCGTTGGCGAGGAAGCTGAGCATGAGGACGCCGACGATCGTCCCGCCGACGTGGAACTGCCCGTCCCGCAGCGTCGCCGCGCCGATGAAGCTGGCGGCGAACGCCGGCAGCAGGTAGCTCAGGGCGGACGTCGGGTTTGCCCACGCCGAGGCTCGAGGTGAGCATGAGCCCACCCAGGCCCGCCAGCAGCCCGCTGACGGCGAAGGCGATCAGCCGGGCGCGCTTGTTGTCGATGCCGGACAGCCGGGCCGCGACCGGGTTGCCGCCGACGGCGTACATCCGGCGGCCGACCACCGTGCGCTCCAGCAGGAGGTACGCCGCCACGGCCACCACGAACCGAGGATCACGAGGTAGGGGACCGGCCCGACCCCGCCCCGGCCCAGCGTGGTGAAGTCCGGCGGGAGGTCGCCGGACACCTGGACCCCGTCGCGGTAGGCGAGCAACCAGCCCGCGATGATCTGCCCGACGCCGAGCGTGGTGATGAAGGCCGAGACGCCCAGCCGGGTCACGACGAGCCCGTTGACGACCCCGACGGCGAGGCCGAACCCGAGCGCTGCAGCGGTGCCGCCGGCCATCCCGTAGGTCTGCGCCGTGCCGGCGGCGAGCATCCCGGCCGCGGTGGCGGTGTAGCCGATGGAGAGGTCGAAGTCGCCCAGGACCAGCACGATGGTGAGCCCGATCGACACGACGCCCATCGCCGCCGACGCCTTGAGCACGTTGGCGACGTTGCTGCCGGACAGGAACGAGTCGGCGGTCCAGGAGAACACCGCCAGCATGAGCACCAGCCCGACCAGCGTCCCGTAGCGGGAGAGCAGCAGCAGCAGTTCCCGTCCTCGGGCGGGCCCCGTCGGCGGGGCGGTGCCCGGAGGTGCACCACCGGTTCCCTGCTTCCCGCCGCTCGTCGTCGTGGTCAGCGGTGCACCGGTCGAGGCGTTCATCAGGCGGCTCCAGGGTCGGCCGACAACGGCGGCGGTCGTGCGGGAACCCGAACGTAGGAGCTGGTGGGGGCCGCTGACAGTCCACCAAAGTGCATGAGGTGGCGCGCCCGCACGCGTGCACTTTGGTGCACTGTCCGGCCCCCGGGGCCGGTCGTACCGTTCCGCCAGCGCAGGCCGAGCGGTCGCGGAGGACTTCACTGCCCGAGGGAGAACCACACGATGACACGAGACGGCAACCCGCTCTCCCGGCGTTCGTTCTTCGCCGGCACGGCCGGGGTGGGCGCGGGTCTGGCGCTGACCGCCTGCAGCACCAGCGGCGGCACCGCCGCGAGCACCGCGGCCGCCCCCGGAGCGGCGAGCACCGCGACGGGTGCCTCCTTCACCGCCGCCGACTTCGCGAGCCTGAAGGGCAAGCAGATCGGGGTGGTGGGCATCAACCTGCAGGGACCGACCGTGGCCCGCAGCGTGCAGATCATGACGGAGCTGTCCGCCGAGCACGGGTTCGCGCTGCAGTCGGTGAGCACGGCGTTCGACCTGGCGCGCACCAACGACACGATGCGGGTGTGGGCCGACACCGGGTTCGACGCGATCGTCGTCGCGAACACCGAGGCGGCGAACATCACCGAGGGACTGGCGGCGGCGAACCGGGCCGGTGTCCCGGTGGGCGGCTTCTACTGCGGGGTCGCTCCCGGGCTCGCGTTCGACGTGGGCGCCAACGAGTTCATCTCGGGCAACCGGTGCGCCACCTACATCCAGCAGCGCCTCGCCGCGACCGGCGGGGGCAAGGGGATCGCGATCTTCGGCTACACCCCGCTCGCCAACCTCCGCGAGCGTGAGCTGTGCGTGACGACCCAGGCCGACTACTTCGGGACGCCGATCCTGCTGCGCCACGAGGTGAACGCCGACTCCTCGGTCCCCGACGTGCAGAACACGACCGCCAACCTGCTGACGAAGTACCCGCAGGGCGGTGAGCTGGGGGCCGTCTTCGTGGGCTGGGACCAGGGCGGGTTCGCCGCCGTCTCGGCGATCGAGTCGGCGGGCCGGGACGACGTCTTCGTCGTCTCCATCGACGGCGAGGAGGCCAACCTGGACTCGATCCGGCAGGGCGGCCCGCAGGGCGCCACGGTCGTGAACGACATGGTGGCCGTGTCCAACGTGGTGCTGACGCAGCTCGGGAAGATCATCGGCGGGGCCGCCCCGCCGCAGAACGCGCAGCTCTACGTGGACGCCCCGCTGATCACCTCGGCGAACGTCCCGGCCGGCGGGGTCCCGCAGGGGACCGGCCTCACGCCGTTCTACGCGGGCTGAGCCGTGACACCGACGAGAGGATCGATCGTGACGACGGAGACGGACGGCGCACGGACCGCGGGGGCCGTGAGGTACCTCGACGGTGTCCCCCTCACGCGGCAGGAGCTCCCGCCGCTCCCCGGACCGCCGACGTCCGGAACCGTCGAGGAGGAACGGCTGCACCGCCGGCAGAAGCTCGCCGGCGCGCTGCGGATCTTCGGCCGCCTCGGTTTCGGCGAGGGCGTGGCCGGCCACATCACCGTGCGCGACCCGGAGTGGCCCGACCACTTCTGGGTCAACCCCTTCGGCGTCGGCTTCCGGCACATGCGGGTCAGCGACCTCGTCCTCGTCGACCACGACGGCGACGTCGTGCACGGGTCCCGGCAGGTCAACCGCGCCGCGTTCGTGCTGCACTCCGCGATCCACCAGGCGCGTCCGGACGTGGTGGCCGCGGCCCACGCGCACTCGCCGTACGGCAAGTCGTTCAGCTCCCTGGGGATCCCGCTCGACCCGCTGACGCAGGACGCGTGCACCTTCTACGGGGACCACGCCGTCGTCACCGAGCAGGGGGGTGCCGTCGTCCTCGAGATCGAGGCGGGGCGCCAGGTCGCGGCGGGCCTCGGGTCGTGCAAGGCCGCGATCCACCAGAACCACGGCCTGTTCACCGTCGGGCGCACCCTCGACGAAGCGGTGTTCTGGTTCCTCTCCCTGGAGCGCTCCTGCCAGGCCCAGCTCATGGCGATGGCGGCGGGGGAGCCCCTGCCCATCCGGCACGAGTGGGCGGCGTACACCGCGCAGCAGAACGGCACCCCGTGGGCCGGCTGGTTCAACTTCCAGCCGTTGTGGGACGAGGTCCGCCACACCGATCCCGACCTGTTCGACTGAGCGAGGAGACCTCCCGTGAGCGACACAGCCACCCAGCCGGACACCGACACGGTGCTGACCGAGCGGCGGGGCGGGGTGCTCGTCCTGACGCTGAACCGCCCCGAGCGCCTCAACGCGTGGAACGCCGGCCTGGAGCGCCGGTACTTCTCGTTGCTCGACGAGGCGGAGGCCGACCCGGACGTCCGGGTCGTCGTCGTGACGGGCGCCGGGCGCGGCTTCTGCGCCGGTGCCGACATGGACGAGCTCGACGTGCTCACGGGCGCGGGCGAGGCGGCGGCACCCGTGCGCACCGTCCCCTGCCACCGTCCGCTGCTGATGCGCAAACCGCTGATCGCGGCGGTCAACGGGGCGGCCGCCGGCCTGGGGTTCGTCCAGGCGCTGTACTGCGACCTGCGCTTCACCACGCCCACCGCCAAGTTCACGTCGTCCTTCACCCGCCGGGGACTGATCGCCGAGTACGGCGCGGCGTGGTTGCTGCCGCGGCTCGTCGGTCACAGCCGCGCCGCCGACCTGCTGCTCTCCGCCCGGGTCGTGCCGGGTCAGGAGGCCCTGGCCATGGGCCTCGTCGACCGGGTCGTCGACCCCGGCGAGCTGCTCGACACCGCGGTCGCCTACGGGCAGGACCTGGCGGACCACTGCTCACCCGCGGCCGTGGCGGCGGTGAAGGCGCAGCTCGCGGCCGCGGCCGTGAGCACGTTCCCCGAGGCGGTCGACGAGGCGGACCGGCGGATGCTGCAGTCGTTCGGCCATCCCGACTTCGCGGAGGGCGTGACCAGCTACCGGGAGAAGCGGCCGCCGGCGTTCACCGGGCTGGCCCTGCGCTGATCGGGCCCTTGAAATCCCGCGCGAGCTCCTCTTGACTTGGACGGGCCGGCGCGCGTGACGGCGAGAGGCAGTGCCAATGGAGGCATCGGAGGCGACGGGCGTGCAGCTACCCTCCGAGCAGTACGAGCGGATCTTCACCGTGCTCGAGCGCTGCGACGCGGCCCGCACGGTCCAGGACTTCAAGGAGGTCGTCCTCGACTCGCTCGGCTCCGCCTTCTCCTACCGCCACCTCACCTGCTTCGCCGGCCCGACCATCCAGGACGTGTTCGCCGACCGGTCGCCCGCGCTGCGCGGGTCGTGCGCCGTCAGCTGGCCGGGGTACCGCGACCGCTGGCACAAGATCGACGTGCTCTCCTCCGACGAGTCGTGCCGGGCGCTGGACCGTGACGGCTTCAGCGACATCGACCGGCTCACGTCGATGCCGGACTGGGGACGCCGGTACATCGACGGCCACATGCGCCGCTGGGGCTACCGCTCCTCCGCGGTGATGCACCTGCAGTTCCCGCAGGGAGGGCACGCCCTGGTGGGGATCACCGACCCGGAGCCGGGCCTGGTCGACGACGTGGACGCGGCCGCGCTGCGGATGCTCTCGCGGCAGCTGTCGGCCATCAGCAGGAGGATGCCGGTCGCGGAGGAGCCCGCGCCGCCGGCGCTCAGCGGGCGGCTGCAGGAGGTCGCGGCCCTCGTCTGCGAGGGGCGGTCCAACAAGGAGATCGCCGCGACGCTGTACCTGAGCCTCGACACGGTGAAGAAGTACGTCAGCCGGATCCTCGCGACGACCGGGTGCCGCTCGCGTGCGGAGTACGTGGCGCGCTACCGCCGCCCGGCCGTGTCGTAGCCGGCGCTCAGCCGCGCGCCCAGAAGTCGACCATCGCCTCGGCGGCCTCGGCCGGCCGCTCCCACATCCACCAGTGCCCGCAGCCGTGCAGCGTGCACACCTCGCTGCCGAGGCGCTCGACCACCGCCGGCGCGAGCTCGGGCATCGTGTACGGGTCCGCGGGCGTGTGCACGACCAGCGAGCGGGTCCGCGGCGCGGCCGCGAGCCGGTCCCCGAGCTCGCGCATGTAGGGCTGCACGGCCGACCGGTAGACCGCGAGGATCGAGCGACCCATCGTCTCGTCGAAGTGCTCCGCGATGCTCGGTGCCAGGCCCGCCGGCACGTCGTCGCTGGCGACGAGGTCGTCGCCGGTCATCGCGACCATCTGCGCGACGAGCTCATCGCCGTCCCCGGGCGTCTGCCAGGTCCGGGCGGCCGGGTGCCAGCGGTAGTCGGGATGGATGATGCCGGAGCAGTCGGCGACCCAGGAGCGCAGCAGGTCCGGGCGCGTCGCCGCCACCGCGTACAGGTGGCCGGCGCCCCAGTCGTGCCCGACGAGGTCGACCGGCTCCCCGATCCGTTCGAGCTCACCGACGAGCCACGTCCGGTACTCCGGCGCCGTGCAGCCGAAGCCGGCCGGCACGGGCGCGCCGAACCCCGGAGGGGACAGCAGCACCGCGTCGGTGACGCCGCGGACCTCCAGCTCGGTCAGGAGCGGCCTCCACACGGAGGTCGTCTCGGGGTTCCCGTGGACGAAGACGATCGGCATGGCAGTCCCCTAGAGAGATCCCGCCGGGGGCTCCGGCATCGTGGCGAACACCCCGCGCGCCCGCATCCGCTCGAAGAAGTCCGGCTCGTACACCGCCAGCGGGTCGGCGCGGACCGCCTCGTCCAGGATCCTGGCGTCGTCACCGACGAGGATCCGCCACTCGCCCGCGCGCACGCCGTCGAGGATCTCCCCGGCCGCCGACTCCGAGGTCGTGGGGGCGTTGGCGCGGAAGCTCCGGTCGATCGCGCCGGTCCCGTCGCCGGCGTCGCCGAGGTAGGTCATCGAGTTGCGGACCAGTGAGGTCCCGACGTACCCCGGCATCACCACGGACACGCCGACGTGCGGGGCCCGCAGCCGGAGATCGCTGATCAGCGCCTCGCTGAAGCCGCGCACGGCGAACTTCGCGGTGCTGTAGGCGACCAGCGACTCGGTGGGGCTGAGCCCCGCCCAGAAGCCGTTGACGCTGCTGGTGTTGACGATCCGGGCCCGCTCGCTCCGCATCAGCAGCGGCAGGAAGACCCGGACCCCGAGGTAGACACCGCGCCAGTTGACGTCGAAGACGCGTTCCCACTGCTCGCGCGGTTCGGAGACGAAGCTGTACCCCCCGCCCCCGATGCCGGCGTTGTTGAACAGCAGGTCGACGTGGTCGGTCTCGTGCGCCTGCTCGACGTGGGCGCGGAAGGCCCGGAGGTCCGCCTCGGACGAGACGTCCGCGACGCAGGACGTCACGCGGGTGCCCGGCGCCGCGTCGGTGCGGCAGCGCTCCAGGGTCTCCTCGAGGTTGGCCTCCGACACGTCGCAGAGGGCGACACCGCACCCCTCCGCCGCGAGCATCCTCGCCAGGTCCGACCCCATGCCGGCGCCGCCGCCCGTGATGACCGCGAGCTTCCCCGTGAACGTGTCCATCGGTCCTCCTCCCGCCCGGCGTGTCCCGCGCGGTCCGACCGTAGGAACGGAGCGGGTGGACCGGACAGTGCACCTTCGTGCACTGTCCGGCGCCGTCGCGGCCTTCCTACCTTGGGGCTCCTCGCGAAGGGAGATGTCCGTGCGGAGTTTCAGGGCCCTGGAGGTCGACGAGGACGGGGACGGGTACGCGGTCCGCCTGGTCGAGCGCCTCGACGCCGACCTCCCCGACGGCGACGTCGTCGTCGACGTGCGCTGGTCGGACCTCAACTACAAGGACGGGCTGATCATGTCGGGCCGGTTCGGGCTGGTCCGCCGGTTCCCCATGACCGCGGGGATCGACCTCGTCGGGACCGTGGTCGAGTCGGGCGTCGCGGAGGTGCCGGTGGGCCGGCTCGTGACGGTGAACGGGAACGGGCTCGGCACCGACCACCCCGGGGGCCTCGCCGAGCGGGCACGGGTCCCGCACGCGTGGGTGACGCCGGTCCCGGAGCCGATCGACGCGCTGTCCGCGGCCGCGATCGGGACCGCCGGCTACACCGCCGCCCTCGCCGTCCTGGCCCTGCGGGGCAACGGCGTCGAGCCCGGCAGCGGACCGGTGCTGGTGACCGGCGCCGCCGGGGGAGCCGGGTCGATCGCGGTGCTCCTGCTGGCGGCGCTCGGCCACGAGGTGGTGGCGTCGACCGGCCGGCGCCGCATGGAGGAGGAGTCGCTGCTGCGGCTGGGGGCCAGCTCGGTGGTCGACCGGCTCGAGCTGCTCGGCGACGGCGAGCTCGGGCGGGCGAGCTGGGCGGGCGCGATCGACACGCTCGGCAGCCGGGCGCTGGCCACGGTGCTGGCCCGGACGCGCTACGGCGGCACCGTCGCCGCGATGGGGATGGCGATGGGTGTGGACCTCCCGACGTCGGTGGTGCCGTTCATCTCCCGCGCCGTCACGCTGGCCGGGATCGACTCGGTGCACGCCCCGCCCGAGCTGCGGCGGGACGCCTGGCAGCTGCTGGCGGACCACCTGGACCTGGCCGCGCTGCGCGGGATCACGGAGGTCGTGCCACTGGAGCAGGCGGCCGAGCGGTCCCGGGCGGTCATGGCAGGAACCGTGCGCGGTCGGCTCGTCGTCGACGTGCGCGCGTGACGGACCCGGCCGCCGCCGCGTCCGCGGACGCCGGGCTGTTCGGGTGGGCCCGACGGGCCCCCGACCGCTGTGCACTGCGGGTCGGCGAGCGCACGTGGACCTACGCCGAGCTGGCCCGGCTCGCCGCCGCCGCGGCCCGGCGGCTGGTCGACGCCGGGGTCCCGCCGGGGGGCCGGGTGCTGCTGGTCGCGCCGACCTCGGCGGAGTTCGTGGTCGCGTACCACGGCATCCTCGCCGCCGGCGGCGTCGCCGTGACCGTGAACACGCTGTGCACCGAGCCGGAGCTCGCCCACTTCCTCCTCGACGCCGACTGCTGCTTCGCGATCGGCTGGACGGGGACGGCGGGCCCGGTGCTGGCCGCGGGCCGGGACCACGGCGTGCCGGTCTGGCTGCTCGACGAGGCGGTGCTGGAGCCCGGGGGTCCCGCGGCCGAGGTGGTGCCCCGCGCACAGGACGACGTCGCGGTCCTGCTGTACACGTCCGGGACGACCGGTCGACCGAAGGGTGCCGAGCTCACCCGCGGCGGCATCGCGGCCGCGACCGCCTGCGTCGTCGACGCGCTCGGGCTGGGGGAGGGCGAACGCCTCGGCACGGCCCTCCCGCTGTTCCACGTCTACGGCCAGGTCGTGGTCATGGGCTCGGCGTTCCGCTGCGGCGGGACGCTCTCCCTGCTGCGGCCGTTCGACCCGGGCCGCCTGCTGCGGCTCGCCGTCGAGCACCGGCTCGGGGTCGTGGCGGGCGTGCCGACGATGTGGACCGACATGCTGCACGCGGACCCGGGTGCCGGACCGCCAGGGCTGCGGATCGCGCTGTCGGGCGGCGCGCCGCTGCCGACGGAGGTGGCGCGGGCGGTGCGGGAGCGCTTCGGGGCCGTCCTGCTCGAGGGCTACGGGCTCAGCGAGGCGACGGGCGTCGCCACGCTGTGCCGGCCGGACGAGGAGCGCCGGCCCGGCAGCGTGGGCCGCGCCCTGCGGGGGGTGGAGGTCACCGTCCGGGGTCCCGACGGAGCTCCCGTGCCCGTCGGCACCGTGGGCGAGATCGCGATCCGCGGGCCGGTGGTGATGCGCGGCTACCGGGGCCGCCCGGAGGCGACCGCGGAGGTCCCTGCGGGAGGGCCGGCTGCTGACCGGCGACCTCGGCCTCCTGGACGCCGACGGGCACCTGTGGGTCGTCGACCGGAAGAAGGACCTCGTCATCCGGGGCGGCTACAACGTCTACCCCCGCGAGGTCGAGGAGGTGCTGTACGAGCACCCGGCCGTGCGCGAGGCCGCGGTGATCGGCCTCCCCGACGAGCGCCTCGGCGAGGAGGTGGCGGCGGTCGTCGCACCGCGCCCGGGAGCCGGGATCGACGCCGACGCGCTGCGCGACTGGATCGCGGTGCGGCTGGCCGACTACAAGGTGCCGCGGATCTACCACGTCGTGGACGCCCTCCCGAAGGGCAGCACGGGGAAGATCCTCAAGCGCGCCATCGACCGCGCCGACGTGCGCCGTCTCGGCGTGCGCACCCGCAGGCTCCGCTGACCGGTGTGCACCTTGGTGCACTGTGCCGCGCCCGGCCCCGTTCCTAGCGTGGACCACGCGTCCGGGACATCCGCCGGCACGCCCCCACCGCCATCCCCGAGGAGTTGCCCGATGGTGCAGGAACGGTCCGTGGACACAGCGGAGCGGCTGTCCCCCGACGTCGAGGTGATCGTCGTCGGCGCGGGTCCCGCGGGGCTCTTCGCGCTCGCCCGGCTGCGCCAGCTCGGGTTCACGGTGCTGGGCCTGGAGGCGGGCGAGGACGTCGGCGGCACCTGGTACCGCAACCGGTACCCGGGTCTGCGGTGCGACATCCCGACCACCGACTACGCCTACAGCTGGGACCCCGAGCTCGAGGCCGAGTGGCAGTGGTCGGAGAAGTACGCGACCCAGCCCGAGATCCTGCGCTACCTGCGGCACGTGGCCGAGCGGCACGACCTGCGGCGCGACATCCGGTTCGGCACCCCCGTCGTCCGGGCGTGCTGGGACGAGGCCGCCTCGGTCTGGCGCGTCGAGACCGGGGCCGGCGACCTCCTCGTCGCCCGGCACGTCGTCATGGCCACCGGTGCGCTGTCGGTGCCCAAGCACATCGACATCGCCGGGCTGGACCGCTTCGCGGGCGAGGTCGTGTCCACCGTCGACTGGCCCGAGGACGGGCTCGACGTGCGCGGGCGACGGGTCGGGGTGATCGGCACCGGCTCGTCGGGGGTCCAGGTGGTCCCGGAACTGGCCCGAGAGGCCGCGGAGCTGACGGTGTTCCAGCGCACGCCGGCGTTCTCCGTGCCGGCGCGCAACGGCGCGCCGCCGGCGCACCGCGTCCGGATGCTCGCCGAGGACCGGGCGGCGTACCGGCGGGCGGCGCAGCTGTCCTCCGGCGGGGTGCCGCTGCGGGTCCCGACGGACCGGGCCGAGGACCTCACCCCCGAGCAGCGGCGGGAGCGCTGCGAGGCCGCCTGGCAGGCGGGGGAG
Organism: Pseudonocardia broussonetiae; assembly: GCF_013155125.1. Taxonomy (NCBI): domain Bacteria; kingdom Bacillati; phylum Actinomycetota; class Actinomycetes; order Pseudonocardiales; family Pseudonocardiaceae; genus Pseudonocardia; species Pseudonocardia broussonetiae. Next base: position 4,390,314 of record NZ_CP053564.1, read on the forward strand.
ATCGCGGCCCTCAACGAGGTCGTCACCGACCACCTCACCGACCGGGCCGCGAACGACGTCCTCGCCGACTTCCTGCGCGAGAAGATCCGGTCGACGGTGCAGGACCCGGCGACGGCGGCGGCCCTGTGCCCCGAGGGCTACCCGTTCATGGCGAAGCGGCCCTGCCTCGACACCGGCTACTACGAGACGTTCAACCTCCCGCACGTCCGCCTCGTCGACCTGCGCACGAACCCGATGACGCGGGTCGTCGAGCGGGGCGTCGAGACGGTAGAGGGCGTGGTCGAGCTCGACACCATCGTCCTCGCCACCGGCTACGACGCCCTGACCGGCGCGTTGCTCGCCGTCGACATCACCGGCCGCGGCGGTGCGACGCTGCGCGACAAGTGGGCGGGCGGGCCCGAGACCTACCTCGGACTCATGTCGGCCGGCTTCCCGAACCTGTTCATGATCACCGGACCGGGCAGCCCCTCGGTGCTGTCGAACATGCTGGTGGCCATCGAGCAGCACGTCACGTGGGTCGCCCGGTGCCTCGCGGACCTGCGGGAAGCGGGCTTCGCGACGATCGACCCGACCCGCACCGCCGAGGAGGGCTGGGTGCGGCACGTGAACGACTGCGCCGCCCTGACGCTGTTCCCCGCCGCCGACTCCTGGTACCTCGGCGCGAACGTGCCCGGCAAGGCGCGGGTGTTCATGCCCTACGTCGGCGGCGTCGGGGTCTACAAGCAGACCTGCGACACCGTGCGCGACCGCGGCTACCTCGGGTTCCGGTTGACCGGACCCGCGGGGGAGCAGCGCCACGACGGCGTCGTCAACCGCCTGCAGCCCGACGTGGCGGCCCTGCTGCGCGAGCTGGCCGAGTCGGGCGCCCCGGACCTGGCCGCACTGCCGCTGCTCGGGGCCGACGACGCGCGCGCCGCGCTCGCGGCCGCCGTCCGCGGGAGGCGGCGCGGGCCCCGGGTCGACGTGCGCGACGGCGTGCTCCCGCCCGGCACCCCGTACCGCCTCTACCGGCCGGACCCGTCCGGGCCGCGCCCGGTCGTCGTCCACCTGGTGGGCGACGGGTGGTCGCTCCCGGGCGCGGACGCGTTCTGCCACGACCTCGCCCGCCGCGTGGACGCGGTCGTGCTCTCGGTCGCCGGCACGGTGGCGGACGGCTGTGCCGCCGTGCGGTGGGCGACCGAGCACGCCGTCGAGCTCGGCGGGGTCCCCGGGCAGGTCGCCGTCGCCGGCTGGAGCGCCGGGGCGGCGCTCGCGGCCCGTGTCGCCCACGCCCTGCGCGGCCACCGGGCGGCCCCGGCGGCCCAGCTGCTGGTGAACCCCGACGCCGCGCCGCTCGGTGACGCTCCCGACCTCGCCGGCCTGCCGCCGGCCGTCGTCGTCCTCGCGGAGCTGGACCCGGTGCGGGAGCGGGGCGCCGCGCACGCGGACGCACTGGCCGCCGCGGGGGTCCCCACCACCACGATCGAGGCCCGCGGCCACGTCCACGCGTCACTGCCGATCGTCGACCTCCGCTCGGGGGACCGGATCCGCGACCGCATGGCCGGGGCGCTGCACGAGTGCCTCGACACCCGTCCGCACGACCGAGGAGCACCCGTGGAGCACGCGCGACAGTTCTACATCGGAGGCCGCTGGGTCGACCCGACCGGCACGCGGACGCTGCCGGTCGTCGACCCCGCCACCGAGCAGGAGATCGCGGCGGTCGCGCTCGGCGAGGCCGCCGACGTCGACGCCGCGGTCGCCGCGGCCCGGACAGCGTTCGCGTCGTGGTCGCGCAGCAGCGTGGAGGACCGCCTCCGGGTGCTGGAACGCGTCGGCGACGTCTACGCGGAGCGCGCCCGGGAGATCGGGGAGATGATCAGCCGCGAGATCGGGGCGCCGCGCCCGCTGGCCGTCGACGTCCAGGCCGCGGTGGGGGGCATCCACCTCGAGACGGCGCGGAAGGTGCTGGCGGAGTTCGACTTCGAGCGCCGCCAGGGCAGCACGCTGGTCGTGCACGAGCCGATCGGCGTCTGCGCGCTCATCACGCCGTGGAACTGGCCGATCCACCAGATCGTGCCGAAGGTGTCCGCCGCGCTGGCCACCGGCTGCACCGTGGTGCTCAAGCCGTCGGAGGTCGCGCCGCTCAACGCCGTGCTGCTGGCCGAGGTGCTCGACGAGGCCGGGGTGCCCCCCGGCGTGTTCAACCTGGTGAACGGCGACGGGCCGACCGTCGGCGCGGCGCTCGCCGCGCACCCGGACGTGGACATGGTCTCGTTCACCGGCTCGACCGCGGCGGGGATCGAGGTCGCGCGCACCGCGGCCCCGACGGTCAAGCGGGTCACGCAGGAGCTCGGCGGCAAGTCGGCCAACATCGTCCTCGACGACGCAGACCTGGCCGCGGTCGTCACCCGGGACGTCGGCGTGCTGTGCACGAACACCGGCCAGTCCTGCAACGCGCCGTCCCGGCTGCTCGTGCCGGCCGCGCGCATGGACGAGGCGGCGGAGCTGGCCGCCGCGGCCGCCGCGGCGGTCGTCGTGGGGCACCCCGACGCGCCGGGGACGACGATGGGCCCGCTCGCCTCCGCCGCGCAGCTGGCGAAGGTGACCGGCTGCATCGAGCGCGGCGTGGCCGAGGGCGCCCGGCTGGTCGCGGGCGGGCCCGGGCGGCCCGAGGGGCTCGACGCCGGGTTCTACGTGCGCCCGACCGTCTTCTCCCACGTCGACAACGCCATGTCGATCGCCCGCGAGGAGGTCTTCGGCCCGGTGCTCGTCCTCATCGGCTACGAGGACGAGGACGACGCCGTCCGGATCGCCGACGACTCCGAGTACGGCCTGTCCGCGTGGGTGTCGGGGGAGCCCGGCCGGGCGCGCGCGGTGGCCCGCCGCATCCGCAGCGGCGAGGTCCACGTCAACGGCGCGGACACCGACTTCAGCGCGCCGTACGGCGGCTACCGGAGGTCGGGCAACGGCCGCGAGTTCGGGGCTGCCGGGTTCGCGGAGTACCTGGAGACGAAGTCGATCCTCGGCTTCGCCTGAGACGAGAGGGCGTCATGTCGCTGTTCGAGGTGTCCGACCGCGCCAAGCGGTTGCACGAGGAGCTGCTCGACTTCATGGACGCGCGGATCTACCCCGCGGAGCCCGTGTACGAGGAGCAGATGCGGGCGTCGGGCGACCCGCACCACCACCCGCCGGTGCTCGAGGAGCTCAAGGCCGAGGCGCGGCGCCGGGGCCTGTGGAACCTCTTCCACCCCCACCCGCAGTGGGGCCCGGGGCTGACGAACTCCGAGTACGCGCCGATGTGCGAGGTCATGGGCCGCAGCCCGCACCTGGCGCCGGAGTCCATGAACTGCTCCGCGCCGGACACGGGGAACATGGAGGTGCTGACGCTCTTCGGCACCGCCGAGCACCACGAGAAGTACCTGGAACCGCTGCTGGCCGGCACGATCCGCTCGGCGTTCGCCATGACCGAACCGGAGGTCGCCAGCTCCGACGCCACCAACATCGCGCTGCGGATCCGGCGCGACGGCGACGGGTACGTGCTGAACGGCCGCAAGTGGTTCGCCTCGAACGCGCTGCACCCGCACTGCCGGGTGCTCGTCGTCATGGGCAAGACCGATCCCGACGCGGTGCCGCACCGCCAGCAGTCGATGGTGGTCGTGCCGATCGACGCGCCGGGCGTCACGCTCGTGCGGGGTCTCCCGGTGTTCGGCTACCAGGACCGGGAGGGCCACGGCGAGATCCTCTTCGAGGACGTCCGCGTGCCGGCCGGCGACGTGCTCGCGGGTGAGGGCGAGGGCTTCGCCATCGGCCAGGCCCGCCTCGGGCCCGGCCGCATCCACCACTGCATGCGGACGATCGGCATGGCCGAGCGCGCGCTCGAGCTCCTGTGCCGTCGCGCCCTGTCCCGCTCGACGTTCGGTGCGCCCCTCTCCGAGCGCGCGAACATCCAGGACTGGATCGCCGAGTCGCGGATCGACATCGAGAAGAGCCGGCTGCTCACCCTCAAGGCGGCCTGGATGATGGACGAGGTCGGCAACCGGGCGGCGCGCACAGAGATCGCGGCGATCAAGGTCGACGCCCCGGCGATGGCACTGCGGGTCGTCGACCGGGCGATCCAGGTGCACGGGGCGGCCGGCGTCACCGACGACCTCCCGCTGGCCGGCTTCTGGGCGCACCTGCGCACGCTGCGCCTCGCCGACGGACCGGACGAGGTGCACAAGCGCACGATCGCGCGCCACGAGCTGCGCAAGTATGCCGGGACGGGCTGACGTGGCCGAGCCGGAGCTGCGCGGACGGACGGCGATCGTCACCGGCGCCTCCCGGGGCATCGGGCTGGCGGCGGCCGCCGCGCTCCGCGCCCGCGGTGCGGACGTGGTCCTCACCGCGCGCCGCGAGGAGTCGGCACGGGACGCCGCCGGCCGGCTGAACGCGGCGGCGCAGCCCGGGTGGGGCGAGGCGGTCGGCATCGGCGCGCACGCGACCGACGAGGGCGCGGCCCGCAGGTGCGTCGAGCAGGCGCTGGAGCGGTTCGGCAGCATCGACGTCCTGGTCAACAACGCCGGGACGAACCCGGCCCACGGCCCCCTGGCGGGGCAGGACCACGCCCGGTTCGCCAAGACGTTCGACGTCAACGTGTGGGCGCCGCTCGCCTGGACCGCGCTGGTGGCGCAGGCGTGGATGGGCGCGCACGGCGGAGCGGTGGTCCACACGGCGTCGATCGGCGGGCTCACCGTCGAGCCCGACCTGGGGATCTACAACGCCACGAAGGCCGCGCTGATCCACCTCACCCGCCAGCAGGCGTTCGAGCTGGCTCCCCGGGTCCGCGTCAACGCGGTCGCGCCGGGGGTCGTCCGGACCCGGCTCGCCGAGCTGCTGTGGACCGAGCACGAGCAGTCGCTCCGCGCGAGCATCCCGCTGGGCCGGATCGGCGAGCCGCACGACGTCGCCGAGGCGGTCGCGTTCCTCGCCTCCGACGCCGCGTCGTGGATCACGGGACAGACCCTGGTGGTCGACGGCGGCGCACTGCTCGGCGACGCCTCCACCCGCGTGCCCGCCGAGGAGGCCCGCGTTGGCTGACCACACGCCCGGGGTGGACGGGGCCGCGGTGCGTCGGTGGTTGACCCGCCACGGGCACGCACCGGCGGGCGGGCTGAGCCTGCGGCGGGTCGGGCTCGGCCAGTCGAACCTCACCTACCGGGTCGCCGACGAGCGCGGCCAGGTCTGGGTGCTGCGCCGGCCGCCGCTGGGCCGGCTGCTCGACTCGGCCCACGACGTGCTGCGCGAGGCGCGGATCCTCACCGCACTGCGGGACACGGACGTCCCCGTGCCGGTGGTGCACGGGGTCGTGGAGCCGGGCGAGGTGGGCGACGACGACGCACCGGCGTTCGTCATGTCGTGGGTCGACGGGGCGGTCGTGGACCGGATGCCCCTGGCCGAGGAGCTGGCCCCCGGGTACCGGCGGTCGGTCGCGCTGTCCCTGGCGCGCACCCTGGCCGCGGTGCACCGCGTCGACCTCGACGCCGCGGGGCTCGCCGGCCTGGCCGGCCGCACGCCGTACGCGGCGCGGCAGCTCCGGCGCTGGTCGGCGCAGTGGGAACGGTCGCGGACCGCGGACCTGCCGGCGCTCGACGCGCTGACCCGGCGGCTGACCGGGGCCGCTCCCGAGCAGCACGAGACCACGCTCGTGCACGGCGACTTCCACCTCCGCAACATGATCGTCGCGCCGGGCTCGGGAGAGGTCGTCGCCGTCCTCGACTGGGAGCTGAGCACGCTCGGGCACCCGCTGGCCGACCTCGGCTCGCTCCTGGCCTACTGGGTCGAGCCGGGGGAGGAGGGGCTCGACGACTTCGTCCCGTCGACGCTGCCCGGCTTCCCGTCGCGCACGGTGCTGGTCGAGGAGTACGCCGGGGCGAGCGGGCGCGACACGTCCGCGATCGGGTACTGGCACGCGCTGGGCCTCTGGAAGCTGGCGGTCATCGCGCAGGGCGTGCTGCGCCGCGCGCAGGACGACCCGCGCAACAGGGCCTCCGAAGGAACGCCGACGGGGGCGGGCATCGCCCGGCTCGTCGACCGGGCGCACGCCGTGGCGGACACCGCCGGCCTCTAGCCCGGACCACCATCCACCCGCCGGCACGGGCCGGCTCGTTGTGAGGAGTCAGCACGTGACACCGACCGAGCGCACTGCGATCGTCACCGGCGCGGCGAGGGGCATCGGGGCCGCCGTGGCCGTCCGCCTCGCCGCCACAGGCCACGCCGTGGCGGTCCTGGACCTCGACGCCGACCGCTGCGCCGAGGTCGTCGAGAAGATCCGGGCCGACGGCGGCACCGCGGTCGCCGTGGCGGCCGACGTGGCGGACGAACGCGCCGTCGAGGCCGCCGTCGCCTCGGTCACCGAGCAGCTCGGCGCGCCGACGGTCCTGGTCAACAACGCCGGCATCCTGCGCGACAACCTGCTGTTCCGGATGACGACGAGCGACTGGGACGACGTCATGGGCGTGCACCTGCGCGGGGCCTTCCTCCTGTGCCGGGCGGTGCAGGGGCACATGGTCAGCGCGGGCTTCGGCCGCATCGTGACCCTGTCGAGCGTGTCGGCGCTGGGCAACCGCGGCCAGGCCAACTACTCGGCGGCCAAGGCGGGCTGCAGGGCCTCACCCGGACGCTGGCCGTGGAGCTCGGCAGGTTCGGCATCACCGCCAACGCGATCGCACCCGGGTTCATCGAGACCGACATGACCAGGGCGACCGCGGACCGGCTGCAGCTCGACTTCGAGGAGTTCCGGGCCGCGCTCGTCGCGCAGATCCCCGTCGGCCGGGCCGGCACGCCGGAGGACGTGGCCGCCGCCGCGGAGTTCTTCGTGCGCCCCGACGCGGGCTTCGTCTCGGGACAGGTGCTGTACGTCGCGGGCGGGGAGCGGACGTGAGCACCGCGCGCCGGGCCGTGGTCGTGTCGACGGCCCGGACCCCGATCGGCAGGGCCCACCGCGGTGCCTTCCACGACACCTCGGCCCAGGATCTGGCGGGGCACGTCGTCGGGCACGCCGTCGCCCGCGCAGGGCTGGACGGTCGCGAGATCGAGGACGTGGTGCTCGGCGCCGCGCTGCAGCAGGGGAGCACGGGGTTCAACGTGGCCCGGCAGGCCGCCCTCCGCGCCGGCCTGCCCGACTCGGTCGCCGGGATGTCCGTCGACCGCCAGTGCGCGTCCGGCCTCATGGCGATCGCGACGGCGGCCAAGCAGATCGTCGTCGACGGGATGCAGGTCGTGATCGGCGGTGGCGTCGAGTCCGTCTCGCTGGTGCAGAACGAGCACCAGAACACCCACCGGGCGCAGGACCCGTGGCTCCGCGACCGCGTCCCGGACCTCTACCTGCCGATGCTCGACACCGCCGAGGTCGTGGCCGAGCGGTACGACGTCGACCGGGAGCGCCAGGACGCGTTCGCGCTGCTCTCGCAGCAGCGCACCGCGGCGGCCCAGGAGGCCGGCCGGTTCGACGACGAGATCGTGCCGATGACGACGGTCCGCCTGACCCGCGACGAGGGCAACCGGCCCTCGACCACGCTCGAGGCCCTGGCCGGCCTCGAGCCGGTGCGGCGGGCCTCGCGTCCCGGCGCGACGGTGACCGCCGGCAACGCGTCCCAGCTCTCGGACGGCGCGTCGGCGTCGGTCCTCATGGAGGCGGGGGAGGCGCAGCGGCGCGGTCTCGAGCCCCTCGGCAGCTACCTCGGGCTGGCCGTCGCGGGCTGCGCGCCCGCCGAGATGGGGGTCGGCCCCGTCGTCGCGGTCCCGCGGCTGCTCGAGCGGCACGGGCTCGGCGTCGACGACATCGGGCTGTGGGAGCTCAACGAGGCCTTCGCGTCGCAGGCCGTCCACTGCCGGGACCGGCTGGGCATCGACCCCGACCTGCTCAACGTCGACGGCGGGGCGATCGCGATGGGGCACCCGTACGGGATGTCGGGCGCCCGGATGGTCGCCCACGCGCTGATCGAGGGACGGCGGCGCGGCGTCCGGTACGTCGTCGTCACCATGTGCGTCGGTGGCGGCATGGGTGCGGCCGGGTTGTTCGATGTCCGCTGACCCGTGCGTGCCCGGCGGCGAGGAGGGCGTCCGCCTCCGGGTCGACGGCCGCGTCCTCGTGGTGACGATCGACCGTCCGCGGGTCCGCAACGCCGTCGACGGCGCGACGGCCCGCGCGCTGGCCGCCGCCTTCGACCGCCTCGACGCGGACCCGGCCCTCGGTGCGGCCGTGCTCACCGGCGCCGGGGGCGGCTTCAGCGCGGGGATGGACCTGCGGGCCTTCGCGGAGGGCGACCTGCCGTTCGTCGGGCAGCGGGGCTTCGGCGGGTTCGCCCAGTCGCCCCCGCGCAAGCCGGTCGTCGCCGCGGTCGAGGGCTACGCCCTGGCCGGCGGGCTGGAGATGGCGCTGGCGTGCGACCTCATCGTCGCCGCCGAGGACGCGCGGCTCGGGCTGCCGGAGGTGCGGCGGGGCCTGGTGGCGGCCGGCGGCGGCCTGCTGCGGCTCGCCCAGCGGATCCCGTACCACGTCGCTGCCGAGATCGCGCTGACCGGCGAGCCCGTGAGCGCCCGCCGGCTCCACGAGGTGGGTCTGCTCAACCGCCTGGTCGCGCCCGGCCGGGCGCTCCCGGTCGCGCTCGACCTCGCGGCGACGATCGTCCGCGGCGCGCCTCTCGCCGTGAACGGGTCCAAGGCCGTCCTGAGCGGCGCCGCCGACTGGGGCCTGTCCGACGGCTGGTCACGGCAGCAGGAGATCGCGGACCCGATCATCGCCTCGCAGGACGCCCAGGAGGGAGCCCGGGCGTTCGCGGAGCGCAGGGCGCCGGTGTGGACGGGGCGGTGACGGCCGCGCCGTCAGGCACCGGCGCCGTCTGACGGGCCGGCCGGCGCCGTCGTCCCGCCCAGCTGCAGGCCGCCCAGGACGAGGTCGGTCCAGATCTCGGCGATCGCGGCCCCCGTCAGCTCGCCGCTCGGGCGGAACCACTTGTTGACCCAGTTGCACATGCCGAAGATCGCCAGCGTCGTCGCGTGCACCGGCATCGGCCGGAACTCCCCGTCGGCGATGCCCTTCTCCAGGATGGACTCGACGAACCGGGTGTACTCGACGCTGCGGGCGTGCGCCGTGCGCCGGTACGCGGGGGACAGGTCGTGGTAGTGCTCGAAGAAGGCCTGGACGTAGCCCGGGATGGACTCGTTGGCCAGCACCATCTTGCTGATCGCGGCCCGCAGCATCTCCGTGGCCGACCCGCCTGACTCGCGCACCATTGCGGCGTGGTCGAGGAAGTCGTTGGTCAGCACCTCGTGCATCGCGAAGAGGATCTCGTCGCGGCTGCGGAAGTAGTGGTAGAGCGCCGACTTGCTGATCTTGTTGGCCGCGGCGATGTCCTCCAGCGAGGCGTTCGCGTAGCCGACCTTGTTGATCACCTTCGCGGCGGCGTCCAGGATCTCGCGCCGTCGCCGGTCGCCCTTCCCCCCGGCGGGGAACTCCTTGGGCTTCGCGGTGCGCGTGGCACGTCGTTCGACCATGTCCGGAGGGTAGCAGCCGGTGCCGACCAATGGCGTACCGGCGACATGTGACGGACGAGAATTGTCCGACCAGATGGTCGGAGAATGTCGCGGATCAGCAGCTAGATCGGCCGTTGACGGTCTCACGACGTCGCTGCTACTGTCCGACCAGTCGGTTTTTTCCGACTGACCGGACGGACGTTTTTAACGGGAGGGTCCTATGCGCGAGGTGAACATCGTCGGGGTCGGCATGACCCCGTTCGGCAGGTTCGCCGACGCCACCGTCGGCGGCCTGGGCCGGGAGGCGGCGGCGGCCGCGCTCGCCGACGCGGGCCTCGCGCCGTCGGACGTCGGGGTGGTCGTCCACGCGAACTCCCTGCAGGGCGCCCTCGGCGGCCAGCACTCCATGCGCGGCCAGGTCGCGCTGGGCGGGCCGGACTACGGCGCGATCCCCGTCATCAACGTCGAGAACGCGTGCGCCTCGTCGTCGACGGGGCTGCACGTGGCGCTCGGGCTCGTCCGCTCCGGGCAGTACGACCGGGCGCTCGTCGTCGGCTCGGAGCGGCTGACCGGCAGCTCGACCCGCGACGTGCTGGACGCGATGCTGTCGGGCACCGACCTCGACCGCGTGGGGGCCATCGGCCGGGAGTTCACCGGCACCGACGAGGCTCCCGAGTCCTTCTACATGGCCATGTACTCCTGGGTGACCCGGCAGTACATGGAGCGCTCGGGCGCCACCCGCGAGGACTTCGCGGACGTCGCGGTCAAGAACTCCGCGGCCGCGGCGCTGAACCCCTACGCCCAGTACCGCACCGCCCTGACCCGGGAGCAGGTGCTCGCCGGCCGGGTGATCGCCGACCCGCTGACGGTCGTGATGTGCGCGCCGGTCGCCGACGGCGCCGCGGCGGTCGTGATCGAGGCCGCGGACGCGGCGCCCGCCCGTCCGGACGCGGTGCGCGTGCGCGCGTCGGTGCTGCGGTCCGGCGTCCCGGGCGGCGCCGCGCTCTCCCCGGAGGTGGAGGCGTCGCGCGCGGCGTACGAGATCACCGGCATCGGGCCCGCCGACCTCGACGTCGTCGAGTGCCACGACGCGGCGTCGTCGAAGGAAGTGATCATGTACGAGAAGCTGGGCCTGTGCGCGCCCGGCGACGGGGCGAAGCTGCTGGCCTCGGGCGCGACGGCGATCGGCGGGCGGGTGCCGGTGAACCCCAGCGGCGGTCTCGTCTCCCGCGGGCACCCGGTCGGTGCCACGGGATGCGCGCAGCTCTTCGAGCTCGTCACCCAGCTGCGCGGCCGTGCGGGGGAGCGCCAGGTCCACGGCGCCCGGATCGCGCTCGCCGAGAACTCCGGTGGCTACGTGCACCCCGACCCCGGCGTCTGCGTGGTCACCGTCCTGAGCCGGGAGACGGCGTGAGCACCGCCACCGATCCCGGCGAGCTGCGGACCGACGGTCCCGCCGTCGTCGTCGAGCAGCGGGGGAGCGCGCTCTGGCTGCGGATCGACCGGCCGGACCGGATGAACGGGATCTCGCCGGAGGTCCTCGCCGGACTGGAGGCGGGGCTGGACCGGGCGGAGCGGACGCCGGGCGTCCGGGCGGTCGTCCTCGCCTCCACCGGGGCGGCGTTCTGCGCCGGCGCCGACCTGGCGCACGTGCGGCGGCTCGTCGCGGAGTCGGGCGGGCACCAGGCCTTCCTGCGCGAGGCCGGCCGGGTGCTGTGCCGGATCGAGGAGTTCCCGCTCCCGGTCATCGCCGCGGTGCAGGGCCTCGCGCTGGCCGGCGGGCTCGAGCTGCTGCTCTGCGCGGACCTCGTCGTCGCGGCCGAGTCGGCCCGCATCGGTGACGCGCACGCCAACTACGGACTGCTGCCGGGCGGTGGCGGCTCCATCCGGCTGCCCCGCCGCGTGGGTCCCGCCCGGGCCCGCTACCTGCTGTTCACCGGCGACGTCCGGCCGGCGCGCGAGTTCCTCGACACGGACCTGGTCACGGCCGTCGTGCCGGACGCCGAGCTGGTCGCCGCCGTCGACCGGATCGTCGAGAAGATCGCCCGGAAGAGCCCCAGCGGCCTGCGCCGGATGAAGGAGCTCGTGGCCGACGGCCTGGAGGTCCCGCAGTCCGTGGGCCTGCGGATGGAGCTGCAGCAGTCCGCGGCCCACGAGCGGTCGCCCGACTTCGAGGAGGGCCTCTCCGCCTTCTTCGCCAAGCGTTCCCCCCGTTTCGGCGACCGCTGAGCTGCGGTCCGCACCAGAAGGGCTCGGCATGGACAACGCTGTTCCGGCACCGTCGCGCGCACGTCGCCGCGCGGTCGCCGCCATCTGCATCGGCAACTTCGTCGAGTGGTTCGACTTCGGCGTCTACGCCGTCTTCGCCACGATCATCGCCCAGCAGTTCTTCCCGGCCGAGGACCCCCTGGCCTCGCTGCTGGCCACCTTCGCCGTCTTCGGCGTCGCCTACGTCGCCCGTCCCTTCGGCGCGATCGTGTTCGGCCACTTCGGCGACCGGGTCGGCCGCCGCGACGTCCTGGCGGTCGTCATGGTCCTCATGGCGCTCTCGACCGCGATGATCGGCCTCACGCCGAACTACGCGTCCATCGGCATCGCCGCGCCCGTCGTCCTCGCGCTCGCCCGGGCGCTGCAGGGCTTCTCGGTCGGCGGGGAGTGGGGTGGGGCCGCCTCGTTCCTGGCCGAGCACGCACCGCCGCACCGGCGGGGGGCCTACGGCGGGCTGATGATGGGCACGCTCATGCTGGGCATCCTGGCCGGCGCCGTCTGCGCGACGCTGCTGACGCTGTTCATGCCCGCCGACGCGCTGGCGTCGTGGGGCTGGCGCATCCCGTTCCTGCTCGCCCTGCCGCTCGGCGCGGTCGGTCTCTACCTGCGGCTCAAGCTGGAGGAGTCGCCCCGCTTCCGCGAGGTCGCCGAGTCCTCCCACGTGCAGCAGGCGCCGCTGGTCCAGGCGCTGCGGGTGCACTGGCGGGCGATGCTGCGCGTCGTCGGCATCGCGGTGCTGGTCACCTCGGGCACCTACCTGCTCGGGTTCCTGATCAGCTACTCGGTGCAGATCCTGCGGTACGACCTGATCACGGCACTGGCGGTCGACGTCGCCGCGCTGGCGGCGTGCGTCGTGATGATCGCCGTGACCTCGCAGCTGTCGGACCGCTACGGCCGCGTGCCCCTCCTGCGCTGGTCGGGGGTCGCGCTGCTCGTCCTGGTGGTCCCGCTCTTCCTGCTGATGGGACAGGGACCGGCTGGCCTGGTCGTGGGGCAGGTGCTGCTGGGGGCGGCGGTCGGGTCCTACGCGGGGCCCATCACCGCGGCGGTGACGGAGCTGTTCCCGACCGACGTGCGCTACAGCGGCCTGTCCCTGAGCTACAGCGTCGCGACGTCGGTGTTCGGCGGGACGACCCCGCTGATCGTCACGTTCCTGCTGCAGCGCACGGGCGACCCCCTGGCTCCCGGCTGGTTCATCATGGCCACGGCGGCGGTGTCGGTGTCGGTCGCCTTCCTGTGGCGGGAGACGGCCCGCGACGCCCTCGCGGACGTCTCCGAGTCGCCGCACCGGGCGCCGGCGGACCGCCCGGTCGCGGCGGAAGGGGCGATCGGATGAGCGCCGCCGTCGACGTCACCTACAGCCGGCTGATCGTGGACGCGCTGACGGCGCGGCCCGAGCGGGAGGCGTTCGTCCAGGGCGACCGGCGCCTGACCTACGGGCAGACCGCGGACCTCACCGGCCGGATCCAGCAGGTGCTGGCCGAGCACGGGATCGGGCCGGGCACCGGGGTCGGCACGCTGAGCCCCAACCTGCCCGAGGCGTGGATGGTGCAGGCGGCGACCTACCTGCTGGGCGGGCGCTACAGCGGCCTGCACCCGCTCGGCTCGGTCGACGACCACGTGCGGCTGTGCGCGGACGCGGACGTCCGGGTGCTCGTCGTGCACCCCGACCACGCGGAGACCGCGGCCGCCGTCGCCGCCCGCTCGCCCGGCGTCGAGCACGTGCTCGGCCTCGGCGGGTCGGAGCTGGGGAAGGACCTGCTGGTCCTGGCCGACGCGATGCCGTCCATCCGGCTCGACGCCGGCCCGGCCGGCCTCGACGACGTCGCCTGGCTGCAGTTCACCGGGGGCACGACGGGCGAGCCCAAGGGCGTGCCCAACACCCAGCGGGCGTGCGCGGCCCAGGCGCAGATCTGGCTGAGCTCCTACGGCGTGCCGGACCGGGCGCGCTACCTCGCGTCGTCGCCGATCACGCACGCCGCCCTGCTGACGATCCTGCCGACGTTCCTGCGCGGCGGCACCGTCGTGCTGCACCGGGGCTTCGACCCGGAGGCGTGGCTGGCCACGGTGGCCGCCGAGCGCATCGACATCGCCCTGATGGTCCCCACGATGGTCTCCGCCGTCCTCGACGCGCTGCAGCCGGGCCGCCACGACCTGTCCTCGATGCGCACGCTGCTCTACGGGGCCGCGCCGATGTCCCGGACGCGGATCGCCGAGGCGTGGGAGCGGATCGGGCCGGTGCTGCGGCAGGGCTACGCCTGCTCGGAGGCCGGCGGGCCGATCGCCGTGCTCGAGCCGGACGACCACGACCCCGCGGGTGCGCGGCCGGAGCTGCTGGACTCCTGCGGGCGCACCGCGATCGGCGTCCGCACGGCGATCCTCGACCCGGACGGCCATCCCGTGCCCGACGGGGAGGTCGGCGAGATCTGCGTGCGCGCACCCGGTGTCATGGCGGGCTACTGGCGCCGGCCGGACCTGAGCGCGCAGGTGCTGCGGCACGGGTGGCTCTACACCGGCGACATGGGCCGGCGTGACGACCAGGGCTACCTCTACCTCGTCGACCGCTCCAAGGACATGATCATCACCGGCGGGTTCAACGTGTACCCCCGCGAGGTCGAGGACGTCCTCATGGAGCACCCGGCGCTCGCGGCGGCCGCGGTGATCGGCACGCCGGACCCGCGGTGGGGCGAGGCGGTGCGGGCCGTGGTCACGCTCCGGCCGGGCACGACCGTCGACCCCGCCGCGCTGGGCGACGAGCTGAAGGCCCTGGTCCGCAGGCGCAAGGGGCCGCACTACGCCCCGAAGGCGGTCGAGGTCGTCGACGCCCTGCCGACCACGCCCGTCGGCAAGATCGACAAGAAGGCCCTCCGCGCCCCGTACTGGGCCGGCCACGCACGCCAGGTCAACTGAGGAGACACCGATGCAGATCGACGTGCGCGTGCGCAACCCGCTCGAGTTCATCGGCGACGACGCCCGGCTGGCGGAGGAGCTGGGGGTCGACGGCGTCCTCAACGCCGAGATCGAGGAGGACCCCTTCCCGGGACTGGCGCTCGCCGCGGCGCGGACGGAGCGGGTGGCCTTCGGGCCCGCCGTCGCCGTCGCGTTCGCCCGCACCCCCATGACCGTCGCCTACCCCGCCTACCACCTGCAGCGCTTCTCCCGGGGCCGGTTCGTCCTCGGCCTGGGCAGCCAGATCCGCCCGCACGTCGAGCGCCGCTACGGGATGCCGTGGAGCAGGCCGGCGGCGCGGATGAAGGAGTTCGTCTCCGCCCTGCACGCCATCTGGCGCACCTGGGACACCGGTGAGCCGCTGGACTTCCGCGGCGAGTTCTACACGCACACGCTGATGGCGCCGATGATGTCGCCGACGCGCAACGGGTCCGGGCCGCCCAAGGTCTTCCTGGCGGCCGTCGGCCCGCAGATGCTGCGCGTCACCGGCGAGGTGGCCGACGGACTCTTCCCGCACGCCTTCGTGACCGAGCGCTACCTGCGCGAGGTCATCGTGCCGACCGTGCGCGAGGGCCAGCGCGCCGCGGGCCGGCCCGACGACGCGGTGGAGATCGCCGTGTCGTCGCTGATCGCCACGGACGAGGCCGAGTTCGAGGCGGCCCGCGCCCAGATCGCCTTCTACGCCTCCACGCTCGCCTACCGGCCGGTGCTCGACCTGCACGGCTGGGGGGCGCTGCAGGACGAGCTGCACCCGCTGTCCAAGCAGGGCCGCTGGGGCGAGATGACGCCGCTGGTGCCCGACGAGGTGGTCCGCGCGATGACCGTGACGGGGTCCGACGCCGAGATCGCCACGGGTCTCCGGACGCGGTTCACCGGGGTCGCGGACCGCCTGAACTTCTACGTCCCCGGTGACGTGCCCCCGCCCGGCCGCTACGCCGGCCTGATCGCCGAGCTGAAGCGATGACCCCCACCCCTGGAGCAGACGTGCAGACCGCATCCCCGCCGGCGTCGACCGGCCTCCTCGACCTGACCGGGCGCACCGTGCTCGTCACCGGCGCCGGGCAGGGCGTCGGCCGCGAGGTGGCGCTCTACTGCGCCGCGCACGGCGCCACGGTCGTGGTCAACGACTACCACGCCGACCGGGCCGCGTCCGTGGCCGCCGAGATCACCGACGGCGGTGGCGCCGCGCTCCCCGAGACCTGCGACGTCACCGTGTTCGACGACGTCCTCGCCATGGTCGCCCGCGTGGAGGACGCGGTGGGCGGCGTCGACGTGCTGGTCAACAACGCCGGCAACGCCGGGCCCGTCGTCGACGGCACGGTCCCCGCGCCGCCGTTCTGGGAGACCGGTCCGCAGGAGTGGGACCCGTGGCTGGGCACCAACTTCTTCGGCGTCCTGCACGCGACCCGCGCGGCGCTGCCCGGGATGGTGGCGCGCGGCTGGGGCCGGGTGATCACCACGATCTCCGACGCCGGCCGGGTCGGCGAGCCCAACCTGGCCGTCTACGGCGGGGCGAAGGCGGGCGCCGCCGGGTTCTCCCGTGGCCTCGCGAAGGCCGTCGGCCGTCACGGGATCACCGTGAACTGCGTCTCCCTGGGTTCGATCGACACCCCGGGCGTCGCGGCGCTCAACGCCGACCCGGAGGTGGTCCGCAAGAGCCTCGGCCGGTACGTGATCCGGCGCATCGGCCGGCCCGACGACGTCGCCGGGATGGTCCTGTTCCTCGCCTCCGGGTCCGCCTCGTGGATCACCGGCCAGACCTACCCGGTCAACGGCGGCTACTCCTTCGCCGTCTGACGACGGCACCCCGACCCGTGAGAGGAACCCCTCCATGACCTACGTGATCGGCATCGACGTCGGCGGCACCTTCACCGACGCGTTCGCCACCGACGAGCAGGGCCGCGTCCACTCGGCCAAGTCGCCGTCGACCCCTCCCGACTTCGAGCAGGGCGTGCTCAACGCCGTCGACGAGCTCGCCGCGGCGGCCGGCCTGGACACCGCGTCCCTGCTCCGCGACACCTCCCACATCTGCCACGGCACCACCGCCACGCTGAACGCGCTGGTCACCGGCGACGTCGCCCGGGTCGGGTTCCTCACGACCACCGGGCACGCCGACTCGATCATGATCATGAACCTGGAGGGCCGCTACGCCGGCCGCGACTCCGACTACGTGAAGAACATGACCCGCCACACCAAGCCCGCGCCGCTCGTGCCGCGCAGCCGGATCCGCGAGATCACCGAGCGCGTCGACAGCGGCGGCGAGGTCGTCGTGCCGCTCGACGAGGACGGCGCGCGCACGGCGATCGCCGAGCTGATCGCCGACGGCGTCGAGGCGTTCGCGGTCTCCCTGCTCTGGTCGTTCTCGAACCCGCGGCACGAGCGCAGGCTGCGCGAGCTCGTCCACGAGCAGGCGCCCGACGCCTACGTGGGCCTGTCCAGCGAGCTCAGCCCGCGGATCCGCGAGTACCCGCGCAACGTCACCACGATCATGAGCACGCAGGTCGGCCCGCGGCTGCGCGACTACCTCGTCCCGCTGCGGGCCCAGCTCGACGCGCGCGGCTTCGACGGGTCGCTGCTGGTCATGCAGGGGTCGGGCGGGGCGATCACCGCCGAGGACGCCCCCGCCCGCGCGATCACGACGATCGGGTCGGTGCTCACCGGCGGGCTGATCGGCTGCCGGAACCTGGGGCGCCAGCTCGGCCACGACAACATCATCTCCACCGACATCGGGGGGACGACGTTCCTGGTCGGGATGGTGGTCGACGGCGAGCCCGTCAAGTCGACGACCACGGTCCTCAACCAGTACACGATCAGCACGCCGACGGTGAAGGTGAGCACCATCGGCAGCGGCGGCGGCGCGATCGCCTGGCTCGACGCCGGTGGGAACCTGCGGGTCGGGCCGCGCAGCGCGGGCGCCCGCCCGGGCCCGGCCTGCTACGGCGCCGGCGGGGTCGAACCGACGGTCACCGACGCCGACCTGGTGCTGGGCATCGTCAACCCGGACAACTTCCTCGGCGGGCGGCGCACGCTCGACCGCGGGCTCGCGGAGAAGGCCCTCCGCGAACGGATCGGCGACCCCCTGGGCCTCGACGTCGAGGACGCCGCGGCGGCCGTCTACGCGATTCAGAACGCGCAGGCCGCCGACCTCGTGCGCAACGTCGTGGTCAACGCCGGATACGACCCGCGCGACTTCGTCGTCTACTCCTTCGGCGGCGCCGGCCCGGTGCACTGCGTCAACTACTCCCGGGACCTGGGGGCGAAGGCCGTCGTCGTGCCGCTGGGCGCGACCGCGGCGACGTTCTCCGCCTACGGCCTCGCGACCAGCGACGTCGTCCTGGCCGGGGAGCTCTCGGACCCGGCGAACTTCCCGGTCCCGGCGGAGTCGATGCAGCGCGCCTTCGACGGCCTGGAGGCCGACCTGCGCGAGCGGATGAGCGCCCAGCGGCTGCCCTTCGCGAGCATCCAGGTCGACCGCGAGGTCGACGTCCGCTACAGCATGCAGCTCTCCGAGGTGGCCACCCCCGTGTCCGCCGGCCGGATCGACGAGGCCGCGGTGGCCGCCGTCGCCGACGACTTCGACGCCCTCTACGCGCGGCTCTACGGCGCCGAGGCCGGGTTCCGCGCCGCGGGCCACCAGCTCATCACCTACCGCAGCTACGCCACGGGCACCCTGCCCGTGCGCTCCGAGCTGCCGCAGGCGCCGACCGGGAGCGGGGGCCCCCGTCCGCACGGGCGGCGGCGCGCGTTCCTCGCCCACGAGCAGGGCTGGCAGGACGTCGACGTCTACCACTACGCGGACCTGCGTGCCGGGCACGCGTTCAGCGGCCCCGCCGTCGTCGAGGCCGACACCACCACCCTCGCGGTGCCGCAGGGCACCGACGCCGCCGTCGACCACCTCGGCAACATCGTCCTCACCAGCGGGAAGGCCTGATCATGCCCGTCACCCCCGTCCCCGGGTCGGAGAAGTTCGCCTACCGGCCCACCCCCGCCCCGCGGCTGCGCGAGATCGCCGGGGAGCACATCCGGCTGCACGACGTCACCGCCGAGGAGGTCGCGTCCGTCGACCCGCTCACCTACGAGGTCGTGCGGCACCGGCTGGAGTCGATCACCTACGAGATGGGTGAGGCGATCAAGCGGATGTCCGGGTCGGTGATCGTCACCGACTGCAACGACTTCAACTTCGCGATCATGGACGAGATCGGCGACGAGGTCGAGATCGGCCTCTACAACACCGCCCTCTGCGCCGCCATCGACATGGCCGTGAAGTGGACCCTCGAGCACCGCGGGGCCAACCCGGGCATCCGGCCCGGCGACATGTTCCTGTGCAACGACCCGTGGGTCGGCGGTGGCCTGCACCAGAACGACACCGCGCTGTTCGCGCCCCTGTTCGTCGGCGACGAGCTCTTCGCCTGGACCGGCGCCGTCGCCCACCAGATCGACCTCGGCGGCGTCTCGCCGGGCAGCTGGTCGGTGCGGTCCACCGACGTGTTCTGGGAGTCCCTGCCCACGCCGCCGGTCAAGATCGTCGAGGGCGGCGTGCTGCGCAGCGACATCGAGGACGTCTGGCTCCGGCGCAGCCGGGTGCCCGCGCTGGTGGGCCTGGACCTGCGGGCCAAGATCGGCGCGAACCACATGGCGCAGGAGCGGCTCACCGAGCTGGTCGACCGCTACGGGGCCGGCACCGTCAAGGCGGTCATGCGCCGCATCCTCGACAGCGCCGAGCAGCGCGTGCGCGCCAAGCTCGCCGGCATCGCCGACGGCGAGTGGTCGGCCGTCGCGTACCAGGACTCCGCCCGCGAGGGCGACGACGCGCTGTACCGGATCGTCTGCACGCTGCGCAAGCAGGGCGAGGGGCTGCACTTCGACTTCACCGGCACCGACCCGCAGGCCGACGGGCTGATCAACTGCACGCACGCCGGGGTGCGGGGCGGGATCACGCCCGCCGTCCTCACCGCGCTGTGCGGCGACGTCCCGTGGGCGCCTGCGGGGGTGTTCCGGTGCATCGAGATCACCAGCGAGCCCGGCACCATCAACGACTGCACCTTCCCCGCGGGGGTCAGCAAGGGTTCCGTCGCGTCGGCGTGGGCGACCCTCAACGTCGTCACCGAGTGCCTGGGCGCGATGCTCGACACCCACGAGGAGAGCCGTCCGAACGTCACCGGGGTGTGCCTCGGGTCGTGGGACCTCGCCCTGCTCGCGGGGCTGGACCAGCGCGGCGCGCCGTTCGTCAGCATGGTCGGCGACGCCATGGCCGGGGGCTTCGGCGCCCGCTCGGACCAGGACGGCGTCGACACCGGCGGCATGGCGGGGGCGCCGATGGGCCGCATCCCCGACGTCGAGATGACCGAGTTCAGCTACCCGATGCTCTACCTGTGGCGCCGGGAGGAGCCCGACTCCGGCGGTCCCGGCCGCTTCCGCGGCGGCGTGGGCGGCTCGTCGTGCTTCGTCATGCACCGCAGCGCGGCGCCCGCCCTGCACCTGGTGGTCTCCGGTGGCGGCAAGGCGATCCCGCAGTCGTCGGGGATCTCCGGCGGGTACCCCGCGAACACCCAGCTGGACATGGCGATCCGGGACGCCGACGTCCGCGCCCAGCTCGCGGCGGGCCGGATCGCGACGACGCTCGAGGAGATCACCGGCCGGCGCGAGGTGATGCCCCCGCACCTGGAGACGGTGCTGGGGGAGCGCGACGTCTACTACATGGCCTGGCAGGGCGGCGGCGGGTACGGCGACCCCCTGCACCGCGACCCGGCGCTGGTCGAGGCGGACCTGCGCGCGGGCAAGGTCACCGCCACCGCGGCCGCCGACGTCTACGGGGTGGTCACCCGGCCCGACGACGGCGCGGTCGACGACGACGGCACCGACCGCAGGCGCCGCGACCTCCGCTCCGGCCGGCTCGCGGCGGCCACCCCCCGGCCCGAGGAGAGCGCACGATGAGCATGCTCGACGACAACGTCCGCTGCGGCGACGACGGGCAGCTCACCTGCGCCCGCTGCGCGGCCGTG
Organism: Pseudonocardia broussonetiae; assembly: GCF_013155125.1. Taxonomy (NCBI): domain Bacteria; kingdom Bacillati; phylum Actinomycetota; class Actinomycetes; order Pseudonocardiales; family Pseudonocardiaceae; genus Pseudonocardia; species Pseudonocardia broussonetiae. The sequence goes on from NZ_CP053564.1 coordinate 4,411,025, forward strand.
CTCGCCGCCGCGGGGGAGCGGCACCTGCACCGCGCGCTGCTGCGGACCGGGGAGGTGTCGCTGGCGGGGCCCCACGTCCGGGCCGCCGACCCGCCGGTGGTGAACGAGCGGGTCGAGTTCCGGCAGCTGCTCTGCCCCTCCTGCGGCACGGCGCTGCTGACCGAGGTCGTCGCCGCCGCTGACCGGGACACCCGGACCGCGACGGTGCCCGGGAGGGGGGCCCCGGTGCGGCGCGGGTCCTGATCAGGCGCCTGCCCCGGAGGAGCTCGCCGTGGTGGCCCGGTTCCGGTGATCACCGCCCCCGGCCCGCGGGCCGTGGACCCGGCGGGGCGGTCGCGGCCGGGACCGCCCCGCCCGCACGACCCGGCCTTGATCGCCGGGAGTGTGCCGCGAGGATCGTCGGAGGGGCTGTGGTGGTGCGGTTCCGGCGATCAAGGCCGCCGTGATCGTCGCCCGCCGCACTTCACGGCTGTGACGCCGACCGTGAGGTGCGGCCGACGGCGATCAAGGCCGCTCGGCGGCACGCCGGAGTGATCGCCGGGAGTGTGACGTGGGGGTCGCGCGAGGGACCGTGATGGTGCGGGCCCGGTGATCACCGGCGGCGACCACCGGTAGCGCGGCGCCGGCCACGCACCCCCCGCGGCACCTGGGTCAGGCGTCGAGGTGGGGCTGCGCGCTCAGTGAGCCCAGCAGGGCCAGCGCCTCGCTGCTCGGGGAGCCGGGCTCGGCGTGGTAGACGACGAGCTCCTGGCCCGGGCTCGACCGGACGTCGAAGGTCTGCATGGTCAGGGTCAGCGGCCCGACCTCGGCGTGGCGGAAGCGCTTGCGCTCGACGGACTTGCCGCGGGCGTCGTGGGCGGTCCACAGCCGCGCGAACTCCGGACTGTCGGCGAACATCTCCGCCAGCACGTGGCGGGTCCGCGGGTCGTCGGGGGCCTCGCCGTGGGCGAGCCGGAACCCGGCGACCGAGTTCCGCGCGACCTCGTGCCAGTCCTGGTAGAAGGTGCGGGCGGCCGGGTCGGTGAAGACGACGTGCATGAGGTTGCGCGAGTGCGACCAGGAGTGGAAGAGCGCGTCGGCGATGGCGTTCGACGCGAGCACGTCGTACGCCCGGTTGTAGACGACGGCCGGGTTGCTCGGCCAGGCGTCCATGAGCTGCAGCAGGCTCGGGTCGACGTGCTCGCTGACGGCGGCGGTCCGCGCCCGCGGGCTCTGCCCGGCCAGGCGGAACAGGTGGCTGCGGCCGTCGTCGTCGAGCCGCAGCGCGACGGCGAGCGCGTCGACCACCTGCGCCGACGGGAACCGCTCCCGGCCCTGCTCCAGGCGCGCGTAGTAGTCGACGCTGACGCCGGCCAGCAGGGCCACCTCCTCGCGGCGCAGGCCCGCCACCCTGCGGTGGCCCGCGCTCGGCAGGTTGACGTCCTGCGGCCCCACCTGTGCGCGGCGGGCGCTCAGGTAGGCGCCGAGCTCGGACGGGGGCACGGGTCCAGGTTAGGCGGCACGGGAGCCGTCAGGGTGGGTGCAGCGCTCCCCGGAAGACCGCGACCTGCCACGTCCCCGCCGCCGCGACGAGCATCGCGGTCATGCATCCGAACCAGAAGAGCGAGAGCGACCCGGCCGACCGGAAGGTCGTGCTCGTGACCGGCGCCAGCAGCGGGATCGGCGAGGGGATCGCCACCCGGCTGGTCGAGGAGGGCCACCACGTGGTCGCCGGGGCGCGGCGCACCGGTCACCTGCGGGCGCTGGCCGACCGCACGGCCGCGGCCGCGGAGCGGTCGGGCGGCAGCCTGCACCCCGTCGAGGTCGACGTCACCGACCGGGCGGGCGTCGCGGCGTTCGTGGGCGAGGCCCGCCGCCGGGCGGGGAGGGTCGACGTCTTCGTCAACAACGCCGGGGTCATGCCGCTGTCGCGGCTGGACTCCCTGCTGGTCGACGAGTGGGACCGGATGATCGACGTGAACGTCCGGGGCCTGCTGCACGGGATCGCGGCGACCCTCCCGGTCTTCGCGGACCAGGGGTCCGGTCACTTCGTCACGATCGCGAGCATCGGCGCCCACCAGGTCGTGCCGACGTCCGCGGTGTACTCGGCCTCCAAGTACGCGGCGTGGGCGATCACGGAGGGCCTGCGCCAGGAGTCCGACCCGTCGATCCGGGTCACCACGATCAGCCCGGGCGTCGTCGCCTCCGAGCTCGCCGACACCATCACCGACCCCGGCGCGGCCGAGGCGATGCGCACCTACCGCGCGAACGCGATCGAGCCGGACGCGATCGCCCGGGCCGTCAGCTTCGCGATCGACCAGCCGGCGGGCGTCGACGTCAACGAGATCATCGTCCGGCCGGCCCGGCAGCGCTGAACCCGAGGGTCGGGTCCGGCGGCGTGCACGGCGAGTGCGTTCCGCGGAACGCGCAGCGGGCGGTGATCCGCCGAACCGCGCACGTGCTGGTCCTCCGCGCACGGCGGGACGTGCGCGGAGCGCCGCGAGGTGCGCAACTCGTCTATGCGTTCCGCGGAACGCGAGTGGAATCGGGAGGTGCGTTCCGCGGAACGCGGGTCGGCGCTGCCGCGCGCGTTTCCGGCTCCCGCGCGCCCCCGGCGGTGCGCGGGAGCCCACCAGGTGCGCGGGAGGCAACTACGTGCGCGGGAGCCTGCTGCGCGCCACCGGGACTCGACGTCGTCGGCGTGGTGGGCCGGCGGCGACCGAGGCGTCATCGGTGACTACCAGGGCCACCCGCCTGGACGGCCGGCTCCACGGACGGTCGGGGGTAGGGGCACCAGGTCGGGCCCAGCGGGAACGGTCTCTACCCGTCCGCCCGCGTGTCGAGGGGGAACCGGGCCGCGACGAACGCCGCGAAGCGGGCGACGACGGGCGGTCGCGGGCGGGTGCGCAGCCAGGCCAGCCCGATCGTGCGGTGCGCCGCCTCGTCGGTCAGCGGCAGGTAGGTGACGCCCGGCTCGGCGCGGTGCGGCCGGGGTGCCGGGACGACGGCCACGCCCAGCCCGGCGGCGACGAGGCCCTCCAGGGTGGCGATCTCGGTGCTCTCGAAGGCGATCCGCGGCGTGATGCCGGCCCGGGCGCAGAGGTCGTCGGTGAGCCGGCGCAGGCCGATGGGCTCGCGCAGGGTGACGAACGGTTCGTCGCGCGCGTCGGCCAGGTCGACGGCCCCGCGCACGGCGAGCGGGTGTTCGGCGGGCACGGCGAGGCGGAGCTGCTCGCGGCGCAGCGGCGTCCAGGCCATCGCGTCGTCGTCCGGGCGGGGAGCGGTGAGGCCGATGTCGACGCGCCCGGACCGCAGGTGGTCGAGGATCTCGTGACCCGCCGCCTGGGTGAGGTCGACGGTGACGCCGGGCGCGTGGGCGCGGAACCCGCGCAGGATCTCCGGGGTCAGCGACGCGGCGATCGAGTGCAGGAACGCGAGCCGGACCGTGCCGTGCTCCGGGTCGCGCAGGGTCGTGATGCGCTCGCGCGCCGCGGCCAGCTCGGCGAGGCTGCGGCGGGCGTGCTCCAGCAGGATCTCGCCGCTGGGGTTGAGCGTCATCCGGCGGTGCCCGCGGTCGAACAGCGGCGCGCCGACCTGGCGCTCGAGCCGGCCCAGCGCGCGGGACAGCGTGGGCTGGGCGATCGAGAGCCGCTCGGCGGCGCGGGTCATGTGCCCGGTCTCGGCGAGCGCCACGAACCACTCCAGCTCGTCCATCGTCGGCACGGGCGCCATCATGCGTGGGGAGCATCGGCCCGTCCAACCCGGCGACGGTCGTGCATCATCCGCCGGCGCGGCGCAGGACCTCCCGGGCGTGGGCGAGCACAGGCGCGTCGACCATGCGGCCGCGGAACCGGAACACCCCGGGCCGTCCGACGGCGGCCGCGAGCACCTCGTGGGCCCGCGCGACCTCGTCGTCGCCGGGCCGGAAGGCGGCGCGCACGACGTCGACCTGCCGGGGGTGGATGCAGGCCTTGGCCGCGTAGCCGGCCGCGGCGGCGTCCGCGCTGTCGGCGGCGAGCAGGTCGAGGTCGTCGATGTCGACCAGCACCGTGTCGACGGGCGTGACGCCGGCCGCGCGGGCGGCGTAGAGGATGCGGGTGCGGGCCTCGGCGAGCGCGGGCCGGTAGGAGCCGTCGACGGCGCGGCCGGACCGCCCGCCGAGGTCGGCGAGCAGGTCCTCGCTGCCCCACATGAGCCCGACGCAGGTCGACGCCGAGGCGATCCGCGGCGCCTCCAGCACGCCGCGGGCGGTCTCGCACAGCGCGAGGACCGGGTGCGGGGCCAGCGCCTCGACGTCCTCGGGGCGCTGCGCCATCGGCAGCATCACCGCCACGTCGGGGAACGCGGCCAGCGCGGCGACGTCGGCGGTGTGCCACGGGGTGCCGGCGGCGTTGACGCGGACGACGACGGCGGCGGGATCGAGATCGGCGTGGTCGAGTCCGGCGAGGCCGCGCACCACGGCGTCGCGGGCCGCGTCCTTGGCGTCCGGGGCGACGGCATCCTCCAGGTCCAGGACCACCGCGTCCGCCGCCGCAGCGGCCTTGGCGTAGCGGTCGGGCCGGTCCCCGGGGCAGAACAGCAGCGCCGGACCCCTCACCACCGCGTCCCCTCGAGGCGCACGGTGGCGGTCAGCGAGGGCGCGGCGCCCTGTGCGGCCACCGCGATCTCGGCGCCGTCGCCGGCCGGCGACCCGGCCGCGACGACCGTGGCCGGGCTGAACGCGGGCCGGACCAGGCGGTAGGAGAACTCCGCGACGCGGGAGCCGGGGGAGTGCACGCGGGGCAGCTCCAGGGCGAGCAGAGCGAGCAGCGGCCCGTGGATCACCAGGTCGGGGTAGCCCTCGACGCCCGTGGCGTAGGGGGTGTCGTAGTGGATGCGGTGGCCGTTGTAGGTCAGCGCGCTGAAGCGGGAGAGCAGCACCGGCCCGGTGGGCAGGGTGCGGCGCCAGTCGCCGGCGGGCTCGGGCTCGCCGCCGGCGGGGCGGGGCGTCGTGCGGCGCGGGGCGCCGTCGGGCTCGGAGCGGTAGACGACGTCCTGCTCCTCGACGGCGGCGGGCGCGCCGTCGGCCGACAGCTCGTGGCGCACGGTCACGAACGCCATCTCCCCGGTGCGGCCGGTCTTCGTGGTGACGGCGGTGACCGAGGACCGGGCGTGCAGCACCGACCCGTGCGCGATCTCCCCGGCGAGGTGCAGGCGCCCGCCGGCGAACATCCGGCGCCGTCCGGGGACCGGCGGCAGGAACGGCCCGTGCGCGGGGTGCCCGTCCTCGCCGATCTCGGCGGTGGCGGGGTGGTCGAGGAGGGTGAACCAGTGCCACATCGGCGGCAGGGGCGTGCCCTCGTCGAGCGCGGGCGGGGCGGCGTCGATCAGGGCGGCGAACGCGGCGGAGGACCAGGGGTCCACGCGGCGCGCGGTCTCGACCACGGGCGGCGACCAGTGGGCGAGGTGGTCGGCCAGGGCGCCGGTGGTCGTGTCGGGCACGGGTTCCTCCTCGGTAGGAGGTCCAGCATCGGGCGCCCGGCACCGATCCGTGAAATGACGATCGGCGAACGGAGCGATGCACGGCACGCATGGCCTTTCGTGGAGCCTTGCCGGTCGCCGGATTGTCTGACAACCTGACGGTCAGACGATGACCGGAGGGTGCGACGATGCACGAGGCAGTCCAGGTGCGCGGCGGGTACGAGGTCCTCGCCGTCCGCTACGGGACGCGGACCGCGACCAAGGCCGAGACCTACCTCAACCACCACGTCTACGGCGAGCCGGACGAGTCGTTCGCGATGGACTACTTCTTCTGGCTGGTCCGCGGGCCCGGGCGCACGGTGCTGGTCGACTGCGGCTTCGGCGCGGAGGCGGGCCGCCGCCGCGGGCGCACGACGCTCGTCGACCCCGTGGCCGCGCTGTCGGCGCTGGGGGTCGAGCCGGACGCCGTCGACCAGGTCGTGGTCACCCACGCCCACTACGACCACATCGGCAACCTGCACCGCTTCCCCCGCGCCGAGGTCGTCCTCGCCCGCCGCGAGTACGAGTTCTGGACCGGGCCCTACGCGCACCGGATCCAGTTCGCCCACTCCACCGAGGCGGACGAGCTGGCGCACCTGGCGGCGCTGCGCGCGCAGGGCCGGCTCCGGCTGGTCGAGGACGCGCTCGACCTCGCACCCGGGATCGAGCTGGTCGTCGTCGGCGGCCACACACCCGGCCAGCTGGTGGTGCAGGTGGCGGCCGGGCCGTCGACGGTGGTGCTCGCCGCCGACGCCCTGCACTTCTACGAGGAGCTGGAGCGCGACCGGCCGTTCTTCGTGGTCTCGGACCTGGTCGAGATGTACCGCGGCTTCGACCTGCTGCGCGAGATGACCGAGGACGCCGGCCGGCTCCTGGTGGCCGGTCACGACGCCGAGGTCGGCACGCGGTTCCGCGCCCGGCTGCCCGGGCTGCCCGCCGACCTGGCCGACCTGGTCGTCGACCTGTCCGGCCGCGGGGAGGCGTCGTGAGCCTGGCCGGGAAGGTCTGCCTGATCACCGGCGCGGCCGGGGGGCTCGGCTCGGCGACCGCGCGACGGCTCGCCGCCGACGGGGTCCGGCTCGTCCTCACCGACGTCGACGGCGGGCGCCTGGCGGCGCTGGCGGAGGACCTGCCGGTCGAGACGGTCGTGCACGCGGGCGACGTGTCCGTGGAGGCGGACGTCGACGCGGCGGTGGCCGCGGGCGTCGCCGCCTTCGGGCGCATCGACCTGCACCACCTCAACGCCGGCGTGCCCGGCCCGCTGGTCCGGCTGCCGGAGCTGTCCGTCGCCGACTGGGACCGGGTGCTGGGCATCAACCTGCGCGGCGCGTTCCTCGGGGTGCGCGCGGCGTTCCGGCAGTACGAGGTGCAGCGCAGCGGCGGTGCGATCGTGCTGACCGCCTCGATCGCGTCCCTGCGCGCCAGCGACGACCTGCTCGCCTACCACGCCTCGAAGCACGGCGTGCTGGGCCTGCTCAAGGGCGCCGCGCTCTACGGCGGACCGATCGGGGTGCGGGTCAACGCGGTGGCGCCCGGCATCGTCCCGACGGCGCTGTTCGCCGGGGCGGGGGACGGCCCGGGCGGTGGCGACGACATGGCGCGCCGCGCCGCCACCACCCCGCTGCGCCGGCCCGGTACGGGCGACGAGATCGCCTCCGTCGTCGCCTTCCTGCTGGGCGAGGGCGCGGCCTACATGACCGGGGAGACGGTCTCGGTGGACGGCGGCGCGGCCGCGGTCAGCACCGTGCGGCCCTCCGGAGGGGCCGGGGCGTGGGACCCGCGCCCCGGCGACGTGCGGATGCACCCGGAGCTCGAGCACACGAGGGAGAGCACGGCATGACCGGACAGGAGCAGGAACGGCGCACCGTCGGGTTCGTCGGCCTGGGCAACATGGGCGGGCGGATGGCGCGCCGGCTGGTCGACGCCGGGATCGAGGTGGTCGGGTTCGACCCCCGGCCGGGCGCCGCGGAGTCGGTCGGGGCGACGCCGGCCGCCGACCCGGCCGAGGTGGCGCGGCGGGCCCGCGTCCTGCTGCTGTCGCTGCCCGACAGCCACGTGGTCGAGCCGGTCGTCCGCGGCGCGGACGGGCTGCTGGCCGGCGCGGACGCGGGCGCGACGATCGTCGACCTGTCCACGGCCGCGCCCTCGTCGACCACGGTGCTGCACGCCGAGGCCGCGGAGAGGGGCGTCGAGTACCTCGACGCCGGCATCTCCGGCGGCGCGGCGGCGGCCGAGAAGGGCACGCTGACGATCATGGTCGGCGGCAGCGCCGAGGCGCTGGCCGGGATCGGCTGGGTGCTGGCGCCGATCGCCGCGCACGTCCACCACATGGGCGCCTCCGGCGCCGGGCACACCGCCAAGCTGCTCAACAACTTCCTCAACGCGGTGAGCCTGGCCGCCACGGCCGAGGTGATGGTCGCCGGGCGCCGGGCGGGGCTGGACCTCGTGCAGCTGCTCGAGGTCCTCAACACCAGCAGCGGCGTCAACTTCGCGACGCAGAACCGGTTCCCGCACATCGTCCGGGGCGACTACCTCGAGGGCGGGCTGACGGGCCGGCTGATGACGAAGGACGTCGGCCTCTACGTCGACCTCGTCGGCCGGCTCGGCGTGCCCAGCCTCAACGCCGCCGGACCGCTCGCGAGCTTCGGGCTCGCCGAGAACCTCGGCTACGGCGACCAGATCAGCAACCGGGTCGTCGACGCCATCGGCGACGTCGCCGGCGGTGTCCGCGTGCACGACCAGACGGAGGGATGAGCGCTGTGCAGATCGTCCGGGGACGGGCCCCCGACACCACCCCGACCCAGTCCCGCACCGAGACCTTCACGGGGACGGTGTGGGGCGATCCCGTGCTGCCCACGACGGTCGAGGGCAACACGATCAACTCCGTGACCTTCACCCCGGGGGCGCGGACCTACTGGCACCACCACACCCACGGCCAGATCCTCGTGGTGACGGCGGGCCGCGGCTGGGTGTGCGCCCACGGCGGCACCCCGCAGACCCTCCGCGCCGGCGACGTCGTGTGGACGCCGCCGGGGGAGCGGCACTGGCACGGCGGCACCGCCGACACGGTGATGACCCACCTCGCCGTCTCGCTCGGGCCCACGGTGTGGCTCGACGAGGTGGACGAGGACGAGTACCGCGCGGCGCTGTCCGCCGCGGTGGAGGAGACCGACCGATGAGCGAAGGGAACGGTGCGGTGCAGACCGACGGCGACCGGACGGACGAGCGGTACGAGCGCGGCCTGGCGATCCGCAAGCAGGTGCTGGGGGAGGCCCACGTCGAGCGCTCGCTCGCGGCGGTGAGCGAGTTCTCTCGGCCGGTGCAGGAGTTCGTGACCGGGGCGTGCTGGGGCGACATCTGGGGGCGCCCCGGGCTCGACCGGCGCACCCGCAGCCTGCTCAACCTCGTGATGCTCACGGCGCTGGGCCGCAACCACGAGCTCGGCGTGCACGTGAAGGGCGCGATCACCAACGGCTGCACCGAGCAGGAGATCCAGGAGGCGCTGCTGCAGGCGGGCATCTACTGCGGCGTGCCGGCCGCCCTGGAGTCGTTCCGCGTGGCCGAGCGCGTCCTCGGCGAGCTCGCGGCGGAGGGCGGCGGTGGCTGAGCCGGTCACGGCCGGGCCGCCCCCCGCCGTCGGCTTCGTCGGGCTCGGGCGGATGGGCGAGCCGATGGTGCGCCGGCTCGCGGACGCCGGCGTCGCGGTCCGCGGGCACGACAGCGCGCCGCGGGCCGGGCTCGCGGACGTCGTGACGCTGGTGGACGAGGCGCGGCAGATCGCCGAGGGCGTCGCCGTCGTGGTGCTCATGCTGCCCGACTCCGACGCCGTCGACGCCGTGGTGCGCGGCGGGGGCCTGCTCGACGCCCTCGCCCCCGGCACCGTGCTGGTCGACATGGGCTCCTCCGAACCCCTGCGCACCCGGGCCCTGGCCGACGAGGTGGCCGCCCGCAGTGCCGTGCTGGTCGACGCGCCCGTGTCCGGCGGCGTCTCCGGCGCCACGGCGGGCACGTTGACGATCATGGTGGGCGGGCCGGACGACGAGGTCGCGGCGCTCACGCCGCTGCTCGCCCTGCTCGGCCGGGTCCGCCACGTGGGGCCGGTCGGCGCGGGGCACGCGCTCAAGGCGCTCAACAACCTGATGTCGGCCGCGCACCTGCTGGCGAGCTCGGAGGCCCTGCTGGCCGGCGAGCGGTTCGGCCTGGACCCGGCCGTGATGCTCGACGCGGTGAACGGCTCCAGCGGGCGCAGCGGCTCCACCGAGGACAAGTGGCCGAAGTTCGTGCTCCCGGGCACCTACGACTCGGGGTTCGCGCTGGGCCTGATGCTCAAGGACATCCGGATCGGGCTCGGCCTCGCCGAGGCCACCGGGGCGCCGCACGCGCACGCCGCGCGGACCGTCGAGGTGTGGGCGCAGGCCGCGGCCGGGCTGGGTCCCGGTGCGGACCACACGGAGATCGTGCGATGGTTGCGGCGCAGGGACCCGGGGGGAGGATGAGCGTGGCGAGCAGCCCGTCGTCGTCCGCGCCCGGGCCGACGTGGACGGCCGACCAGGTCGGGCGGGTGGCCGCGCCGCTGCGCGAGCAGGTCGTCGACCTGGTCCGCGACGCGATCCTCGGGTTCCGCCTGCAGCCCGGCCAGCGCCTCGTCGAGCGGGAGCTGGTGGAGCAGCTGGGCGTCTCCCGGGCCACGGTGCGCGAGGTCCTGCGCCAGCTCGCCGCGGAGGGCCTCGTGACCGTCGTGCCCCAGCGGGGGGCGATCGTCACCGCGCTGTCCCCGGACGACGCCGCCGACCTCTACGAGATGCGCGCCCCGCTCGAGGCGCTCGCCGTGCAGCGCTTCGTGCAGCGGGCCGCCCCCGAGCACGTGGCCGACCTGCGCGCGGCGGTCACCGAGATCGAGCGCACGGCGGAGGCGGCCGACCCGCAGGCCCAGCTCCGGGCCAAGGACCGCTTCTACGAGGTGCTCTTCCGCGGGTCCGGCAGCGAGCCGCTGCAGCAGACCGTCGCCGGGCTGCAGGCGAGGGTCCGCCTGCTGCGGGCGACCTCGCTGTCCGAGCCCGGCCGTCCGCGGGAGGCCGCCGCGGAGCTGCGGGCCGTCGTCGACGCCGTCGAGGCCGGCGACGCCGCGCGCGCGGCGGCCGCCTGCGTGCAGCACATCCAGAACGCGGCCCGCACGGCGCTCGCGCGCCTGCGCACCGACAGCTGACCCGTCCCTCCCCGCCGCCCCTGCGACAGGAGAACCATGTCCACGACGCACGACCAGGCACGACTGACCCCCGAGCAGCAGGAGATCAAGGACGAGTTCGTCCGGGTGCGCGGCACCTGGGGCGAGCCGTGGGAGCGGATGCTGGAGCTCGACCCGGCCTTCGTCCGCGCCTACCTGCACTTCTCCGCGGTCCCCTGGACCGGCACCACGCACCTGGAGCCGAAGGTCAAGGAGTTCGTCTACATCGCCGCCGACGCGGCCGCCACCCACCTCTACGCGCCCGGCATCCGGCAGCACGTCGCCGCCGCGTTCGACCACGGCGCGACGACCGAGGAGATCATGGAGGTGCTCGAGCTGACCTCCACCCTCGGCATCCACGCGAGCAACATCGGTGTGCCCCTGCTGCTGGAGGTGCTGGAGGAGGAGGGCCTGCGCGACGGCCCGGCCCCCCTCGACGAGCGACGGGAGCGGCTCAAGGCGGAGTTCACCGCGAACCGCGGCTACTGGCACGGGTTCTGGGACGGGCTCCTCGAGCTCGACCCCGACCTCTTCGAGGCCTACATCGAGTTCTCGTCGGTGCCGTGGAAGACGGGGCCGCTGCCGCCGAAGGTCAAGGAGCTCGTCTACATCGCCTTCGACGCCTCGGCGACCCACCTCTACGTGCCGGGCCTCAAGCTGCACATGCAGAACGCCGTGCGCCTGGGGGCCACGGCCGGCGAGGTCATGGAGGTGCTCGCGATCGTCAGCGTGATCGGCATCCACGCCGCCACCACCGCGGTGCCCGTCCTCGCGGAGATCGCGGCGGAGCGGGCGCGGTCCGCGGCGTCCTGAGCACTCCTGACGGCAGCGCGGCAGCGCGGCCGCGCTGCCGTCAGTCCGGCGGCGCGGCCCGCGCGGCGGCGTCGACGAGGTTGCGGAAGAGCATGGCGACGGTGGTCGGGCCGACCCCGCCGACCCGCGGGGTGATGGCGCCCGCGACCTCGGCGCAGGACTCGTCGACGTCGGGCAGCAGGCGCCTGCCCTCGTACCGGACGCCGCCGCCGACGACCGTCGCGCCCGGCCGGACGTGCTCGGGCCGGACGATCCCCGGCACCCCCGCCGCGGCGACGAGGATCTCGGCGCGCCGCGTGTACCGCCCCCAGTCCGGGACCCCGGTGTGCACGACGGTGACGGCGGCGTCGGCGGTGGGCCGCTTCTGGGACAGCAGCAGCGCGAGCGGCCGGCCGAGCGTGGGGCCGCGGCCGAGGATCACCACCTCGCGGCCGGCCACGGGGATCCCGTGGAAGGCGAGCAGCTCCTCGATGCCCGCGGGCGTGCAGGGCAGCGGGCCGGGCAGCCCGGCGGCGAGGCGTCCGGTGTTCACCGGGTGCATGCCGTCGACGTCCTTGTCCGGGTCGAGCCCGGCCAGCGCGGCGTCGTGGTCGAGGTGCCCGGGGACCGGGTGCTGGACCAGCAGGCCGTGCACCGCCGGGTCCACGCTGAAGCCGCGGACCGCGGAGACCAGCTGCTCCTGCGTGGCACCGGCGGGCAGGTGCGCGTGCGGGGACGCGATGCCCAGCCCGGCGGCCTGCCGCTGCTTGATGCGGATGTAGCCGGCGGAGGCCTCGTCGTCACCGACCAGGATCGTGGCCAGGCCCGGGACCACGCCCCGGCTGCGCAGTGCGGCGACGCGGGCGGTGACGTCGGCCAGGACCCGTTCGGCGACGGGCCCGCCCGGGAGGAGTCGTGCGGTCATGGATCCCTCCTGCTACTGGGCGACGTACCCGCCGTCGACGCTCAGGACCGCCCCGGTGATCCCGCCGGCCGCGGGCGAGGCGAGGAAGCCGATGGCCTCGGCGACGTCGGTCGGCGTGGAGATCCGGCCGAGGGGGTGGCGGGACAGCACGGCGGCCGCGGTCGCCGCCGGGTCCGGGTCCGCCGCACTCGCCCCGGCGATGAAGTCGGTGTCGATCGCCCCCGGGGCGACGGCGTTGACCCGCACCCCCCGCGGCGCCAGCTCGACCGCGAGCTGACGGGTCAGCTGCACGAGCGCCCCCTTCGTCATCGCGTAGAGGGACTGGTCGCGCATGCCCACCAGACCGGAGATCGACGTGACGTTCACGATCGACCCCCGCGTCCGCGCCAGCGGTGCGACGGCCGCCCGGGAGTGCACGAACGCGCCCCGGACGTTCGTCGCGAACAGCAGGTCGAAGTCGGCGTCGGTCGAGTCCTCCACCGGCCTGCGCAGGAACCGCGCGGCGTTGTTGACCAGCAGGTCCAACCGGCCGAACCCGCTCTCGGCGGCGGCCACGGCGCGCGCCGCGGACGCGCTGTCCGCGACGTCGCCGACCAGGGCCCGCACCTCGTCGCGCCCGCCGAGCTCGGCGACCGCGGGGGACAGGTCGGTCGCGACGACCCCGTACCCGTGCTCCACGAGGAGCCCGACGAGGGCCGAGCCGACCCCGCCCGCCGCGCCGGTGACCAGGGCGACCCGGTCCACCGCGCGCCCTACGCCCAGAGCCGGGAGCCGGCGATCCGGGCGCCCTCGCCGAGCGCCCGGAGCTTGGCCCACACGATCTCCTCGTGGCCCACCCGGGAACCGATGCCGCAGTCGGTGCCGGCCTGCACGTTCTCGCGGCCCAGCACGCGCGCGAAGTTGGTGATGCGCTCGGCGACCAGCTCCGGGTGCTCCACGAGGTCGGTCGCGTGGGACACCACGCCGGGCATGACGATCTTGCCCTCGGGCAGGGTGACGTCCTCCCACACCCGCCACTCGTGGGCGTGCCGGACGTTGCCCGCCTCGAACGCGTAGCAGTGGGCGTCGATCTGCACGAGCAGGTCGACGACGTGCCGGAACTCGATGTCGGTGGTGTGGGGCCGGTGCCCGCTGCCCCAGCAGCAGTGGAAGCGCACCTGCTCGGTCGGGAGCCCCTCGACGGCGTGGTTGATCACCTGCACGGCGAGCCCGAGGTAGCGGCGCAGGTCCGCGACGCTCCACTCCGGGTGGAAGGTCCACGTGGTGAGGAACTCCGGCTCGTCGACCTGCACCACCAGCCCGGCGTCGGTGATCGCGCGGTACTCCTCGCGCATCACCTCGGCCACCGACATCAGGTACTCCTCCTCCGACGCGTAGTACTCGTTCACCGCGCCGGCGCCGAGGCTGAGGGGGCCGAGCGCGGCGATGAAGCCCTCGGCGTCGACGCCCGCGCCCTGGTCGTCGCGGGCCTTGAGGGCGTGCTGCAGCGCGGTGATGTCGGACTCGATCGCCGCGTGGCCGACGTAGCGCACGGGCTCGACGCAGACCCGCGGCCGCGACGGCGGCACCGGCGCGCCCGGCGTCGAGAACCCGGGCCGGACCGAGCCGCCCGACCCCGCCATCCACAGGCCCGAGGCGTACACGCCGGGGAACAGGGCACGGTCGCGCTCGGCGACGCCCCCGCGCTTCGGCGGCACCGTCCCGGGCTCGCGCACCTCCCAGCCCGTGACGCGGGCGTGGATGTAGCCGGCGTAGGCCCCGGCCGCCCCCGCCTTCACGTACTCGCCGTCGTTGATCGTGTCGATCCCGCTGGCGATCTGCTGGTCGACGACCTCCTGGACCGCGGTGGGCAGCCGCGTCTGGACGGCCGCCTCGTCGCGGTCGGGGGAGGCGAGCAGGGCGTCGAGATCGGGGGGCAGGGGCAGGTTGCCGCCGTGCGAGGTCCGGATCCGACCGTCGTTGCGCTTCATCGTGGGTCCCTCCTGGTGGAACGTGGACCGATCGGCTCAGCTGATCGGGGTGAACTTCTGGAGCTGGTGGTCGGCCATGTCGGCAGGCACGCGGCCCGTCGCGACGCCGAAGGTGCCGGTGACCTCGGCGACGTAGACGGCCCCGGTGGAGTCGACGGCGATGCCGTGCGGGGCGACGAAGTTGCCGGGCGCGTCCCGCATGACGGTCGAGGCGCCCCAGCGCGCGACCACCCGCCCGTCGCGGTCGTAGACCGAGACCCGCCCGGGCCGGTCGGTGGTGGACGCGCCGCCGGTGAACGACGCGCTGCCGGCGGGCCGCCACAGCTCGGCGACGTAGACGAGCCCGGCCGCGTCGACGGCGATGTCGGACGGGCGCTGCACGTCGGTCCACTCGGTGCGGTAGCCGCCGTCGAGGTCGAAGACCTGGATGCGCTCGTTCTCCCGGTCGCCGACGAGCAGCAGACCGTCCGGGGTCGCGCAGATCGCGTGCGGGAGGTGGAACTCGCCGGGGCCGATCCCGATGCCGCCGAACGACCCGAGGAGCTCGCCGTCGGGGGAGAGGCGGTGGACGCGGCAGTTGCCGTAGCCGTCGGCGACGTAGAGGTCCCCGGTGGGCGCGACCGTGAGGTTGGTGCACCCGTTGAAGGGGCCCGCCGGACGCTTGACCGTCTCGTTGAGGTGGACCACGGTGGGCCCGCGGCGCCCGTACCCGGTGTCGGACGGCGACCCGGGGGTGCCGATGGTCTGCAGCAGCCGGCCGTCCGGGGTGAACCGGCGGATCGTGTGGTCGCCGCAGTCGACGCAGTACACGGTGCCGTCGGGTGCGACGGTGAGGCCGTGCGGGGTCGTGAACAGGCCGTCGCCCCACGCCGCCCGGACCGTGCCGTCGGGGTCGAGGACGACCACCCCGTCGCGGTCGCGGGTGAAGAGGTAGACGAGGTCGTCCGCGTCGACGTCGACGGCCGCCACGTCGGTGTGGGCGAGCCGCGCGGGCAGCCGGCCCCACCGGTCGTCGACGGTGTACCGGAGGCCGGGACGGGTCGGGGCGAGCGTCATCGCGCACCTCCGGCCACGGACGCGGCGTCGGCGGGCAGGAACCCCCACGGGTGGGTGCCCCAGCCGGGGGCGACCGGCTCACCGGCCCGCAGCGTCAGCACCGGTGCGATGCCGTGGTCGCCGGAGAACCGGGCCTTCGTGGTGTCGAGGAACGTGAAGTCGCCGCCGACCAGGTCGAGGACGGTGAGGTCGGCCTCCCGCCCGACGGCGATGGCCCCGATCTCGTCCTGCAGCCCGATCGCCGCGGCGGCGCGCCCGGTCGTCATGGCGACGACCTCGCGGAAGGAGTAGCCGACGGCCATGAACTTCGCCATGCACTCGACGAGGCTGTGGAAGCCCTGCCCGACGAGCGTGACGTCGCTGGAGATCGTGTCCGGGTGCAGGCCGCGCTCGGCCTGCTCGCGGGCGACCGCGTACCCGAAGTTCCCCATGCCGGGCGCCGGGTCGAGGACCACCCCGCGGGCGCGTGCCTCGGCGAGCATCGGGAACGTGGCGTCGACGTCGTCCATGACGCCGCCCGCGTTGGGCGTGCAGAGGTGGGTGAGCACGTCGCCGGGCTCGAGGGCGTCGATGAGGTGGCGGGTGACCTCGCCCATCCGCTCGGGCCGGGGGCGGTCGGCCGCCCGCAGGTCGCCGATGTGGACCATCAGGGGCACGTGGTGCTCCCGCGCGACCTTCTTCGACCGGTCGACGATCTCCTCGCCCCGCTCGGTGACGATGTCGCCGACGAGGCGCAGCTTGATTCCCGCGACGAGACCCGGGTTGTGCTCGACGCAGGCCGCGATGGCGCGGTCGTCGATGTCGTCGAGGCTCCCGAGGTCGGCCCAGCCGGGCATGGTGTGCGCGAAGCTGCCGATGTTGGCGAACACGACGACGCGGGTGGCCGCCGCCGGCAGGATGTGGGCGGGGAAGACGCCGATGTTGGCGACCCCGACGGAGCCGCAGTCCACCACCGTCGTCACGCCGGACCGGACGCCGACGTCGTCGGGGTCGCAGCAGGCCATGCCGACCCCGGGCGTGGTGGCGCCGTGGGCGACGTGGGTGTGGATGTCGACGAGCCCCGGGACGACGTAGCGGTCGGCACCCCGGATCTCGACGACCCGGCGGGCGCGGGCCGGGTCGAGCCCCGGTCCGATCTCGACGATGCGCCCGCCGGTGACGGCGACGTCCATCCGGCCGTCGAGGCCGGAGCCGGGGTCGAGGACGTGCCCGCCGCGGATCAGCAGGTCGTAGGAGGGGGTTCCGGGGGGTCGTTCGGGCACGGTCGCTCCCGTTCGGGTTGCGGTCGGAGGGGGACGCGGGGACGGGATCAGGCCGGGGGCCAGCCGGGGGGCAGGTCCTCGGTCTGCAGGGCCCACGCCCGTGCGAGGGCGGGCAGTGCGGCGGCGAGCCCGGCGTCGGCGAGGACCTTCTCGGCGTCGGAGCCGGGGCGCCGCGCCGGCGCGCCCACGCGCAGCGGGGTGGCCGACAGGCCGAGGGTGACGCCGGGCGCGGTCACCTCGCCCACCTCCTCCGACTCCTGCGTGACGACCACGCCGCGCGCCCGCGCGGACGGGTCGGCCATCACGTCGGCGAGGCCGAGGACGGGGTGGGCGCCGAAGCCCGCGGCCGCGAGGTCGGACACCCAGTCGACGACCCCGCGGCGGGTCAGGAGGTCCGCCAGGACCGGGGCGAGCCCGGGTCCGAGCGGGTCGAGGCCTGCGAGGTCGTGCAGGCCCGGCACCGCGGCGAGGCGCGGCAGGTCGGCGGGCTCGGCGGCCAGCGCGAACCAGCCGTCGGCGGCGCGGTGGAAGCCGTGCAGGGGGTGCTCGCCGAGCGCCCGGGGGCCCCGCGGCCCGTCGTCGCCGCCGACGAGCAGCCGCGCCTGGTGGTGGCCCGCGGTGCGGGCCAGGGAGGTGGCCAGCGCGAGGCCCGCACCGGTCGTATCGCGCCGCAGCACCCCCAGCACGGCGGCGTAGGCGCCGAGCACCCCGGTGCCGTAGTCGAGCAGGTTGTAGGGGCCGAGCACGGCGGGCGGGCCGTCGCCCCCGGCCCGGTCCATGATCCCGGTGACGGCCTGGGCCTGGGTCTCGTAGCCGCGCCCGGTCGCCCACGGCCCGGTGGTCCCGTAGCAGCTGATCGACACGTGCACGACCTGCGGGTGCCGGGCGAGCACGTGCGCGGCGCCGATGCCGTAGCGCTCCGCGGTGCCGGGGGTGAAGTTCTGCAGGACCACGTCGGCCCGCGAGGCGAGCGTCCAGAAGAGGTCCTGGCCGGCCGGGCGCCGGACGTCGAGGAGCAGGGAGTCCTTGCCCCGGTTGACGACGCCGTGCGCGCCGACCCGGCGCTGCGGCGCGTTGATCTTGGTGACCGTGGCGCCCAGCTCGCCGAGCAGGCGCGCGCTGGTCGGGCCGGCCAGGATCTGGGTCAGGTCGAGCACCCGCAGCCCGGCAAGCGGCCGGATCCGTTCCCGCGACGGGCCGGGCGCGGTCCGCGGGCGGGTGGAGGCGAGCTCGCGCAGGACGTCGTCGCGGTCGGCGTCGGGCAGGTGCCGGGGACGCAGGCGGGCCGGCCGCGCGCCGGGCCCGACGACCTCGACCGCCGCGCCGGGCACCGGGACGGGGCCCAGCACCGGGTCGTCGAGGAGCACGACGGTGCCGGACTCCAGGGCGTGCGGGGTCCGCAGCCACTCCTGCGCCGTCCGCACCAGGGCCAGCGGCACGCCGGCACGGGCGCCGAGCGCCTCCCACTCGGCGGCGGGCCGCGTGGCGAACAGGCCGGTCAGGCGGGTGCGCAGCAGCGCGTCGTCGGTGGTCGACGTCCACTCCGGACGGCCGGCGGCGTCGAGGAACCAGGTGAGGAACCGCCGGTCGGCGCCGATCGGGTTGTACTGGACGTGGCGGCCGTCGGCGCAGGCGTAGGTGCCGCTGCCGTTGGCCCGCAGCGGGAGCTGGACGGGGACGCCGCGCGCGGTCGGGTGGGCGCCCGCGTCGGCGATCGTCTCGAAGACGGCGTCGAAGAGGGGGGCGGTCACCTGCTGCCCGCGGCCCGACCGGCGCCGCTCGACGAGCGCGGCGACGACGCCGACCGCACCGAGGAACGCGGCGACGTTCGAGGCGACCGGGACCGCCGAGTAGGTGGGCCGGGCCGGGTCCCACCCGGGCGGCTGCTCGCCGGCCCGCAGGCGGCAGTTCGCGGTGGCCGCGTCGACGACGCACTCCCACCCGGGCAGGTCGTGCCGCGGGTCGTCCGGTGCGAAGGCCGGCAGCGAGAGGTGGACCAGCCGCGGGGCGCGGTCGCGCAGCTGCTCGTAGCCGAGCCCGAACCGGGACAGGACGCCCGGGCGGAGGTTGTCCACCACCACGTCGGCCCGCTCCGCCAGCCGCCGGGCGACGTCGAGGTCGGCGTCGTCGGTGAGGTCGAGCGTGAGGCGCCGCTTGCCGCGGAGGTAGAAGGCGTCGGACGCGGCGTCGGCGTCGGGGGCGCCGGGGCGGTCGACGTGCACGACGTCGGCCCCCTGGTCGGCGAGCAGCAGCGAGGCGAGCGGTCCGGCGACGTGCCCGCCGAGGTCGACGACCCTGATGCCCTCGAGCAGGTCCGGGTCCGGCATGCCGTGTTCCCCCTGGCGTCGTCGACCGTGGCGGCGGGCGGGTCGCCCGGTGTCGGGAGCGTCCCCGTCATCGGAGCGTAGGGGCGGGGGAGCGCCCCGGACGGCGACGGGAACTCCGCCCGCTGTTGAGCTGAGCGCAACGGTCGGAGCCCGGTTGACGCCACCCGGACGGGTCACCGAGACTCGGCCCCGTGAACGCGGACGGTGGCGGGGGGATGCACCTGCCACCGCTGAACGCGCTGCGCAGCTTCGAGGCGGCCGGCCGGTTGGGCAGCATCCGGGCCGCGGCGGCCGAGCTCTACGTGACCCCCGGCGCCGTCAGCCGCCAGGTCCGGGTGCTGGAGTCCTGGCTCGGCGTGGAGCTGTTCCGCCACGACGGCCGGACGATCCAGCTCACCGGCACCGGGGCGCGCTACCTGCGCTCGGTCACCGAGCACCTCACCGGGATCGCGGCGGCCACTGACCGGGCGACCGGTCGCGGCCGCGCCGAGGAGGCGCTGCGCATCCGGTCCTACACGCTGCTCGCCAGCACCTGGCTGATCCCGCGGCTGACCCGCTTCCGGCGCAGCCAGCCCTGGATCGAGATCGAGCTCGTGACCTCGAGCAGCCCCTCGGACTTCGGCAACCGCGACGTCGACGCCGAGATCCGGCCCGGTGCGTCGGGGCCGTGGCCCGGCCTGGAGGCCGACCTCGTCGTCGACGCCGACCTGGTGCTGGTCTGCAGCCCCGGCTACGTCGAGGAGTACCGGCTGCGCGAGCCAGGGGACCTGCGACGGCTGCCCGGCGACGGGTTCCTGCGCTCCGCGGCGTCGCCGCAGCTGTGGCGGATGTGGTTCGAGGCCGTGGGCGTCGACGGCGCCGACGTCACCCGCGGGCCGATGTTCGGCGACTCCACGCTCGCCTACCAGGCCGCGGCGGCGGGCCACGGCGTCATGCTCGCCCCGATGCCCTTCGTCGAGCCCGACCTGGCCGCGGGCCGGCTCGTCGCGCCCTTCCCGGACGTGCCGCGTCCGGCCATGCAGTTCTACCTCGTCTACCCGGGCGACCAGCCGCACCGCAAGGCGTTCACCGCCTTCCGCCGCTGGCTCCTGGCCGAGGGACGAGCGGCGGCCGCCGCCGAGGCGTGAGTTGACTTCCGCTCACGCTTCCCCGCACTAACTGTCCTGCTCAGGCCCCGATCCCGGTCATACGGTCGGTGTGCGACGCAGTCCGTGGAGCTCGTCCCGGACGTTCCGCAGCACCCGCCAGCGCCCGAGAGGGGATGTCATGCTCGTCGACTTCCGGCCACACACCCGCCTGCGGGGCTCCAGGCCGGTGGACATCGGGGCCACGGTCGTCCCGGTCCTGGAGGCCCTGAGCGACTCGCCGGTCGACCTCGGGAAGGTGCGCGTGGTCGCCGACTGGGTGCAGTACCGGGAGAACTTCCGCGGGGTCGTCGACCTCCGGCCGATCCTGCACGTCCCCGCGGCGCGCGGGCCCGCCGGGACCGTGCCGGTGCCGATGGGGACGCGCGAGGACGACCTGGAGATCGCGGTCGACGTCCGGCGCAGCGCCGACGTGCCGCTGCGGGAGCTGGCCGCCGAGCGGCTGCGCGAGCGCTCCGACCACGTCGTGCTGGAGGACTGGGGCCGCGGCAGCGAGAGCTGCATCTGGGACTTCAACGCCCTCTACTGGTCGGCGCTGGAGCTGTGGGAGAAGGCCAGCGGCCAGGGCTACGAGCAGGCGCTGCCCGGGGGCGAGAGCGACGCCCGCAACACCGACGCCGCGCGCGAGCTCGTCGACGAGCTGTTCGCGGTGTGGGACCGGCTGGCCGAGGCGCGGGCGCTGCCCGAGGAGCTGTACGTCGTCGAGCTGGGCGTGGGCAACGGCGGGCAGGCCAAGGTCTTCCTCGACACCTTCCGGGAGCGCGACCGCGACCGCGGCACCGGCTACTACCGGCGCCTGCACTACCTGATGTGCGACTACTCCCAGCACGTCCTGGACCTCGCCCGCGAGACCGTGTCCGAGCACCTGGACCACGTCAGCGCGTTCGCGCTCGACGCCGTGCGCCCGCTGACGGCCCTGGGGTTCCTGCAGTTCAAGGTGTTCCTCGTCTACGTGTCCAACGTGTACGACAACCTCCCCACCGACGAGGTCGCCCACCTCGGGGGCCGCACCTACTGCGTCGAGACCCGCGCCTACCTGCCGGCCGAGGCCGCCGCCGAGCTGGCCGCCGAGCTGTCGGCCGGCGTCGACGAGCTGCCGGGGCTGGTGCACAAGCTGCTGCGGCTCGGCCCGGGCCTGCTGCCCGAGGCGGTGCCGCAGCACGTGCCCGATGTCGACCGCGCCGTCGCGTTCTGGCGCCGGACCTGGGAGGCGCTGCGCCTCGAGGAGCGCTACGTGCCGCTCGCGGGCCTCGACACCTACGCGCTGTCGGACCCGACGGTCCGGAACGGGGACGCCGCGGAGACGTCGCTGGGCGGTGAGCTGCTGGGCCCGCTGCTGCAGTCGGGCGCGGACCTGCGGATGCACGTCAGCAACGGGGCCGTGACCAGCTTCGTCGAGAGCCTGAAGCTGCTGCACCCCTACGGCACCCTCGTGTGCCACGACCTGTTCGTGACCGAGGTCGAGGGCTACCGCACGCACTTCCGCGGGCCCGGCAAGTACGACGGCTCGGTCGTCAACTGGGTCAACGGGCCGCTGCTCGCGCACGTCGGACGCCGGCACGGCTTCGACATCCGCTACGAGCGGTTCCGGCACCGCTCCGGCGGCAACATCGTCACGATGTCCGCCCAGGTGGGTGACTGAGGTGGGCGCCCCGACCGAGCTGCTGCGACCGCTCGCCACCACCGTGATCGGGTCGTGGCCCGTGCCGGAGTGGCTGGCCCGGCTCAAGACGGACTGGTTCCGCGGCCGGATCAGCCACCGGCAGATGCAGGACGTGCACGAGACGGCGATCAAGGCCGCGCTGCGCGACCAGGAGCAGTGCGGCATCGACCTCGTGTCCGACGGCGAGCTGCGCCGGGACAACGACGTCGACTACGTGCTCGCGCGGATGCCCGGCGTGGAGATCGCGCACACCGCCAAGGACTTCTACTTCGACTACTACGCGCCGCAGGTCACCGCCCCGCTCCCGGAACCCGCCGGGCCCGGCCCGCTCGGGCTCGCCGACGACTGGGCGTTCACCGCCGCCCAGACCGACCGGCCGATCACCTTCTCCCTGACGGGCCCGTTCTCGCTGGCGCACCGCATCCGCGGCAACGGGTACGGGGAGCGCCGCGAGCTGGTGCTGGCGGTCGCGCGCCAGCTCAACGCGGAGGCCCGGGCCCTCGCGGCGCGGGGGGCCACCCGCCTGCAGCTCGACGAGCCGTTCCTCGCCGGACACCCCGGTGAGGTCGACGTCGCCGTCGAGGCGATCAACCTCGTCACCGAGGGCGTGGACGTGTCGTGGGGGCTGCACGTCTGCTACGGCAACCGCTACGCCCGCCCGTCCTGGGAGGGGCACTACGACTTCCTGTTCCCCGCGGTCCTCGAGGCCGCCGTCGACCACCTGGTGCTCGAGTTCGCCCGCAAGGGCTTCGACGACCTGCCGGTCGTCGCCCGCTACGGCTGGGACCGCGGCGTGGGCGTCGGCGTGATCGACGTGAAGAGCCCGCGCGTCGAGACCCCGGAGCTGGTGGCGTCCCGGATCCGCCGGGCGCTGGAGTTCGTCCCCGCCGAGCGGCTCGTCGTCAACCCCGACTGCGGGCTGCGCCACCTGTCCGGCGACGTCGCCCGCGCCAAGCTCGCCGCGATGGTGGCCGGCGCCGACCTCGTCCGCGCCTCTCTCGGCCCCGCCCAGCCGGCACCCGCCCCGCATCCGTCCGCCCCGCCCGCACCCGCCCCGGAACCGGCCCTCTCGCAAGGAGCAGTCACATGACCCAGTCCGCCCCGCACGACATGCTGTTCACCTCGGAGTCGGTCACCGAGGGGCACCCCGACAAGATCGCCGACGCGATCTCCGACGCCGTCCTCGACGCCGCCCTGACCGACGACCCGACCGCCCGCGTGGCCTGCGAGACGCTGATCACCACCGGGATGGTCGTGCTCGCCGGCGAGATCACCACCCCGAGCCCGCTCGACTACACCGGCATCGTCCGCGACACCGTCAACCGCATCGGCTACGACAACGGCGACTACGGCTTCGACGGCCACACCTGCGCGGTCCTGGTCGCGGTCGACGGGCAGTCGCCCGACATCGCCCGAGGCGTCGACCAGGCCCGGGAGCACCGCGACCAGGGCTCCGCGGACGAGCTCGACCTGTCCGGGGCGGGCGACCAGGGGATGATGTTCGGCTACGCCACCGACGAGACCCCCGAGCTCATGCCGACCCCGATCGCGCTGGCGCACCGGCTCGCGCGCCGGCTCGCCGAGGTCCGCCGCGACGGCACCCTCGCCCACCTCCGCCCGGACGGGAAGACGCAGGTCTCGGTGCGCTACGTCGACGGGGCGCCGGTGGCGATCGAGCGCGTGCTGGTCTCCACCCAGCACGCCGAGGGCGTCACGCGGGAGCAGCTGACGGGGGAGCTGTGGGAGCACGTGATCACGGCCGTGCTGCCCGACGAGCTCTACGACGCCGACGCGCTGCGCGCCGACCTGCTGGTCAACCCCACCGGCCGGTTCGTCATCGGCGGCCCGGTCGGCGACGCGGGACTGACCGGCCGCAAGATCATCGTCGACACCTACGGCGGGTTCGCCCGCCACGGCGGCGGCGCGTTCTCGGGGAAGGACCCGTCGAAGGTCGACCGCTCCGCCGCCTACGCGGCGCGCCACGTCGCCAAGAACGTCGTCGCCGCGGGCCTGGCCCGCCGGGCGGAGGTGCAGGTGGCCTACGCCATCGGGGTGGCCCGGCCGGTCTCGCTCATGATCGAGACCTTCGGCACGGAGCGGGTCGAGCCCCGGCTCGTCCACAAGCTCGTCACCGAGCACTTCGACCTGCGCCCGGCCGCGTTCCGCCGCGACCTCGACCTGCACCGGCCGATCTACTCCCCGACGTCGGCCTACGGGCACTTCGGGCGCACCGACGTCGACCTGCCGTGGGAGCGCACCGACCGCGCCGAGGCACTGCGCGAGGCCGCGGGCCTGTCGGTCGCCGACGCGGTGGCCCGGTGAGCACCGCGGCGGCCACCGCGCTCCCGACGGCCGCGACCGGGCGCGCCGAGCCGGTGCTGGTGGCGGGCTCGGTGGCGACCGACCACCTGATGCACTTCCCCGGCCGGTTCGCCGAGCACGTCGTCGCGGAGCACCTCGACCGGCTCTCGCTGAGCTTCCTGGTGGACGATCTCGAGGTCCGCCGCGGCGGCGTGGCCGCCAACATCGCCTACGGGCTCGGGCTCCTCGGCGCCGCCCCCGTGCTGGTCGCGGCGGTCGGCCACGACTTCGGGGAGTACCGCGCGTGGCTGGAGGCCCACGGGGTCGACTGCGGCGGGGTGCGGGTCTCGCCGACCGCGCACACCGCCCGGTTCACCTGCACCACCGACGACGACCAGTGCCAGCTCGCGTCCTTCTACCCCGGCGCGATGAGCGAGGCCCGGGAGATCCGGCTCGCGCCGCTCCTCGAGCGCCACGGGGCGCGGCTCGTCCTGGTCGGCGCGGACGACCCCGAGGCGATGCTCGCCCACACCGCCGAGGCGCGGGCGCTCGGCGTCCCGTTCGCCGCGGACCCGTCCCAGCAGCTCCCGAGGCTCGACGGGGAGCAGTGCCGCGCGCTCGTCGACGGCGCCCGCTACCTGTTCACCAACGCCTACGAGTGGGAGCTGCTCGGCAGGCGGACCGGGTGGGCCGCCGACGCGGTCGCGCACCGGACCGGCACCCGCGTGACGACGCTCGGCGGCGACGGCGTCCTGGTCGTCGAGGGCGGGGTGGAGCGGCACGTGAAGGCGGTGCCCGCCGACGAGGTCGTCGACCCGACGGGCGGGGGCGACGGGTTCCGCGCCGGGTTCCTCGCCGCGGTCGGGCACGGCCTGGGCGCGGAGCGGGCCGCGCAGCTCGGCGCGCTCGTCGCCACCTCGGTCCTGGAGAGCGCCGGTGCCCAGGAGTGGAGCCTCGACCCGGAGCGCGACCTGGCCCGGCTCACCGACGCCTACGGCCCTGCCGCGGCCGCGGACCTGCAGCCGCTGCTGCGGGCCGCCCCGGCCCGGGTGGCCCGGTGAGGCCCGCGACGACCGGCGCGGAGCCGGTGGCCGTGCGCGCCGCGCTCGCGGCGGCCCTGCGCGAGGCGTCCTACGAGGTGCTGCCGCTGCGCGGCGCCGAGGACCGCGTGCTGGGCAGCGTCCCGCGCGAGGTGCCCCTGACCGTCACCACCACGGAGGCGCGGGGGCTGGAGCCCACCCTCGACCTGGCCGTGCGGCTCACCGCCGCGGGGTACCGGGCGGCGCCGCACCTGGCGGCCCGGATGTTCCGCGACGCCGCCCACCTGCATGACGTGCTGCGCCGCCTGCGGGAGGCGCGCGTCGACGGCGTCTTCGTGATCGGCGGCGACGGCCCGGCGCCGGCGGGGCCGTTCCCCGACGCGCTGAGCCTGCTGGAGGCGCTCGACCACGAGGGCGGGCCGTTCGGGTCGGTCGGGATCGGCGGCTACCCGGAGGGCCACGGCCGGATCGAGGAGGCGCTGATCGAGCGGGCGCTCGTGGCGAAGGCGCCGCACGCGACGCACGTCGTCACGCAGCTGTGCTTCGACGCCGCCGCCACGGTCCGGTGGGCCCGGCGGATCCGCGAGGACGGCGTGGCGCTGCCGGTCCGCGTCGGCGTGCCCGGCCCCGTGGCCCGGACCAAGCTGGTGCGGATCGCCGCGGGACTGGGCCTGGGCCAGTCGGCGCGCTTCCTCGCCAAGCAGCAGAACCTGGTCGGGCGCTTCCTGCTGCCCGGCGGGTACCGGCCGGACCGCCTGGTCCGCAGGCTCGCCCCGACGCTCGCGCAGCCGGACGGGGTGCTGGCGGGGCTGCACGTCTACACCTTCAACGAGCTGGCCTCCACCGAGGCGTGGCGGCAGCGCTGGCTCGCCCGGCTCGCCGAGGCGGCCTGATGGCCGCCGCGGTGATGGACGGGCGCGAGTGCGCCCGCGCGCTGGCGGTCGGCCTGGCCGACGAGGTGCGCCGGCTGGCCGACCGGGGCGGCCGGGCCGCGCTGGCGGTCGTCTCGGCCGGCTCCGACCACGGCGCCACGGTCTACGGGCGCCGGCTGCGGCGGCTCGCCGGCGAGCTCGGGATCGGGCACGTCGCCCGCCCGCTCCCGGCCGGCGCCACGCAGGCGGACGTGCTCGGGGTGGTCGCCCGGCTCAACGAGGACCCCGCGGTCTCCGGGATCCTCGTCCTGCGGCCGCTGCCGCCGCACGTCGACGAGGCGGCCGTGTTCCGGGCGCTCTCGCCGGACAAGGACGTGGAGTCCGTGCACCCGGAGAACGCCGGCCTGCTGGCGCTGGGGGTGCCGCGGTTCGTCCCGTCGACGCCGGCCGCCGTGTTCCACCTGCTCGACACCTGGCTCGACGCGGCGGGGGAGGACCGGGCCGACTTCTACCACCGCTCGCGGATCGTCGTGGTCGGCCGCTCCAACACCGTCGGGAAGCCCGCCGTGGCCCTGGGGTGTGCGCGCGAGGCGTCCGTCGGGTCCGTCGACGTGTGGGCCGACCGCACGGGCGGCCTCGGCCGCCACACCCGGTGGGCCGACGTCCTCGTGGTGGCGGCAGGGCGGCCCGGGCTCATCCGGGCCGAGCACGTCGCGCCCGGGGCGATCGTCGTCGACGTCGGGATCAACGCGGTCACGGGACCCGACGGCCGCACGCGGACCGTCGGCGACGTCGACGCGGCGTCCGTCGCGCCCCGGGCCCGCGCGCTCACCCCGGTGCCCGGGGGCGTCGGGCCGGTCACGGACGTCTGGCTGCTGCGCAGCACCGTCCGCGCCGCGGCCCGGCGCCTCGAACCCGACACCGGCCGGACCCTGCTGGAGGTGCCATGACCACGCGCGGCGTGCTGCTGCTCTCGTGCCCGGACGCGCCCGGGATCGTCCACGCGGTCTCGGGCGTGCTCGTGCAGGAGGGCTGCACGATCCTGTCGAGCCAGCAGTTCGGCAGCGCCCTGGACGGCGGGACGTTCTTCATGCGGGTCGAGTTCGCCCGCCCGGACGGGTCGCCCGTGGACCTGCCGGTCCTGCGGGCGCGCACGGCGGAGCTCGCCGACCGGTTCGGGATGACCTGGCGGCTGGTCGACCCGACGCGGCCCCTGCGGGTCGTGCTGATGGTGAGCCGGTTCCTGCACTGCCTCAACGACCTGCTGTTCCGCAACTCGATCGGCGAGCTCAACCTCGACGTCGTCGCTGTGGTGTCCAACCACCCCGACGCCGGCCGGCTGGCCGACAGCCACGGGGTCCCGTTCCGGCACGTGCCGGTCACCGGCGAGACCAAGGGCCGGGCCGAGGCGGAGCTGCTCGACCTGGTCGACCGGGAACGCGTGGACCTGGTGGTGCTGGCGCGCTACATGCAGATCCTCTCCGACGATGCCTGCAAGCACCTCGAGGGCCGCGCCATCAACATCCACCACTCGATGCTGCCCAGCTTCAAGGGCGCGCGGCCCTACCAGCAGGCGCACGTGCGCGGGGTCAAGTTCATCGGGGCGACGGCGCACTACGCGACCGCCGACCTCGACGAGGGACCGATCATCGAGCAGGACCTCATCCGCGTCGACCACACCCTGGATCCCGGGCAGCTCGCCGCGCGGGGCCGCGAGGTCGAGAGCCGTGCGCTGGCCCGCGCGGTGCGCTGGCACGCGGAGAACCGGATCGCGGTCCACGGCAACCGCACCGTGGTGTTCCCCTGAGCGGGAGGCCCGGACCGTTGACCTGGGGTCAACAGCGGGCGGCCTTCTCGTCGCCCGGGAGGGTGATCGCAGCGTCGTACGATGCTGTGGTCCTGATCACGTGCGGTCCACCGCCAGTGCAGGGCACCGGGAGCGGTGCCGTTCGGACACGAATCGTTGACGCGACGGAGCGAGTTCAATGAGCAGTGACACCGGGCTCGACGCAGACCCCACCGCGACGGCCGAGCCCCTGCTCGTCGTCGACGGGCTGACCATCGACCTGGCGGGCGAGGTCGCGCAGCGCGGCATCCTCGCGGACGTCTCGTTCACCGTCGCGCACGGTGAGTCGGTCGCCCTGATCGGGGAGTCCGGCTGCGGCAAGACGATGACGGCGATGGCCGTGCTCGGGCTGCTGCCCCGCGGGTTCACCGTGGCCGCGGGCCAGATCCGGCTCGACGGCCGCGACCTGCTCACGAGCAGCCAGCGGCAGCTGCGCGCGGTGCGCGGCCGGTCCATCGGGGCGGTGTTCCAGGAGCCGATGAGCAGCCTGGACCCGACGATGCGCGTCGGCGACCAGATCGCCGAGGCCCGGCGGCTGCACCTGGGCGAGAGCCGGAGGACGGCGCTCGCGCGGGCCGTCGAGCTGCTCGACCGCGTCGGGATCGCCAACGCCGCCCGGCGCCTGCACAGCTACCCGCACGAGCTCAGCGGCGGGATGCAGCAGCGCGCCATGATCGCCTCCGCCATCGCCTGCGACCCCGCACTGGTGCTGGCCGACGAGCCGACCACGGCGCTCGACGTGACCATCCAGGCCGAGATCCTCGAGCTGCTGCGCGAGCTGCGCCGCGAGCAGGGGATCGCGGTGCTGCTGGTGACCCACGACCTCGGCGTGGTCGCCGACTTCTGCGACCGCGTCGTGGCGATGTACGCCGGAACGGTCGTCGAGCGGGCCGGCGTCGACGAGCTCTTCGCCGACCCGCGGCACCCCTACACCCGCGCCCTGCTCGACGCCGTCCCGCAGGCCGGTGACCCGCGCACGATCCTGCCGGTGATCCCCGGACGCGTCCCCGCCGCGGGCCGCTTCCCCGGCGGGTGCCGGTTCGAGCCCCGCTGCGCCCACGGGGGCGACCCGCGCTGCCTCGCCCCGCAGCACGAGACCGCGGTGGCGGCGCGGCGGACCATCCGCTGCGCCCGCGGCGCCGACGGCGACGCCGTCGCCGTGCCCGGCGCGCGCGGGCTGACCGCCGCGCCCTGACCGCACCCCGCCCGCGGCGCACCGGCCGCGGCGCCTGCGCACCTCCCGCACCCCGGTTCCGGGCCGACGACGCCCCCCGACCAGTAAGGAACGCCATGAGAAAGCTGTCCAGGCTGCTCGCGATCCTCGCGATCTCCGCACTGACCGCATCGCTGGCCGCGTGCGGCTCGTCGGAGACGGGGTCCGGCTCCGACGAGAGGAGCAGGCTGACGATCGGCGCCGCCGCGGTGCCGTCGTCGCTCGACCCGCGCAGGTCCGCCCCGTACGAGGCGCAGTGGATCGGGATGCTCTACGACACGCTGGTCCAGCGGGCCCCGGACGGCACCTTCACCCCGGCGCTCGCCGAGAGCTGGACGCTGTCCGAGGACGCGCGCACCCTCGACCTCACGCTGCGCCCCGGCGTCACCTTCCAGGACGGCGCGCCCTTCGACGCCGCGGCCGTCAAGGCCAACCTCGACGCCTCGCGGGCCGGGGGCACGAACTTCTCCGGTCAGCTCACCAACATCGAGTCGGTGGAGGCCGTCGACGAGCGGCAGGTCCGGATCCGGCTGACGGACTCCGCCGCGCCGCTTCTCGGGGTGCTGGCCGGCGAGGCGGGGATGATCATCAGCCCGGCGTCGCTGGGCGAGGACCTGTCCCAGCGGTCCGCGGGCGCGGGGCCGTACACCCTCGACCGCTTCGAGGGCCAGCGCCTGCAGTTCACGGCCTGGGACGGCTACTGGAACGCCTCCGCCGTGCGGGTCGGCGGCGTGGACCTCGACGTGTTCATCGACGACAGCGCGCGCCTGCGGGCCCTGCGCTCGGGCCAGCTGGACACCGCGTTCATCATCCCGGCGCAGGTGCGCGAGGTGGAGTCGACCGATCTGCAGGTGGCCCGCCCCGACACGGCCGAGTCCTTCTGGGGGGTGCTGGTCAACACCGGCCGCCGCGAGTTCGGCGACCCCCTCGTCCGGCAGGCGATGATGCTCGCGCTCGACCGCACCGCGATCGCCCGTGCCGTGTTCGGCGAGGACGGCTGCACCCCGAGCGCCCAGCCCTTCGACCCGAACGACTGGGCGCACTCCGACGAGCTCGACGCGCTGCCCGCCGCGCAGTACGACCCGGCGCGGGCGCGCCAGCTCATGGCGCAGGCCGGCCTGAGCGGCGGCTTCGACTTCGAGCTGCAGGTCGGCACGGCCCAGAACTACACCCAGATCGGCCAGATCCTGCAGGCGCAGTGGGGCGAGATCGGGATCCGCGTCAACGTCCGGCCGATGGAGAACGTCCAGTTCGTCACCGCCCGCCGCCAGGGCGACTTCGACGGCACCGTCTCGGTCTACCTCAACGCCCGGCCCGACCAGAGCGCGGTCGTCCGCAACTTCTACCTGCCCGGCGGGATCTTCAACCCCGGGGGCTACGACCTCCCCGGCACCGCGGAGCTGCTCGCCGAGTCCTCCTCCAGCCTCGAGCCGGAGGGCCGGGCCCCGGCCATGCACGAGCTGATGACCAACGTGCTGAACGACGGCCCGCCGATCATGCCCATCTGCGTGGCCCCGCGGCTCGCGGCGTACCAGCCCTACGTCCAGGACCTCGACATGACGCTGGAGACCAAGTTCACCGACGTCGCCGTCGCGTCCTCATGAGGGCGCGGGGACGGCGCGGGTGGTCCCGGTGAGGCCCGCCGCGGTGCTCACCCGGATCGGCGGCGGGCTGATCGTGCTGTGGCTGGTCTCGCTGCTGACCTTCTCGCTGCTGCAGCTCGTGCCCGGCGACCCCGCCGAGCTGATCGCCGGCGACAGCGCGTCGCCGGAGCGCGTCCTGCAGATCCGCACCGAGCTCGGCCTCGACCGGCCGCTGCCGGCCCAGTACGCGACCTGGCTGGGCGGGATCGTGCAGGGCGACCTGGGGACGTCGATCTTCACCGGTGACCCGGTGACCGACGCGATCGTGCGCGCCGCACCGGCCACCCTGTCGATCACCGTGGTGGCGCTGCTCATCGCGGTCGTCGTCGGCGTCCCCGCGGGGGTCGTCGCGGGGCTGCGGCAGGGCAGCTGGGTGGACCGGACGGTGTCCCTGCTGGCCACCATCGGCATCGCGATGCCGGGCTTCTGGGTCGCGATGCTCCTGGTGCTGGTCCTCGCGCTCGGCTTCTCCTGGCTCCCGGCCACGGGCTACTCGCCGATCGGCGACGGGGTGGGGGAGTGGCTCTCCCACGTCATCATCCCGTCGACGGCGCTCGGCCTGGCCACCGCGGCCGAGCTCGCCCGGCACGCCAGGGGGTGCGTGTCGGACGTGCTCGAGCGGCCCTACATCCGCACGGCACGGGCCCGCGGGGCGCACCCGGTGTGGCTGGTGCGCCACCACGTCCTGCGCAACGCCGCCATCCCGGTGGTGACCGTGCTCGGCCTGCAGGCCGGACGCCTGCTCGGCGGCTCGATCGTCATCGAGATGGTGTGCGGCATCGACGGGCTCGGCACGCTCGCGATCAACGCGATCCTGCAGCGCGACTTCCCGATCCTGCAGGGCTACGTCCTGCTCGCCGCCGCCATCGTCGTCGTGATCAACCTGGTCGTCGACGGCGTGTACAGCTGGCTCAACCCGAAGGTGCGCACGTCATGACCACCACATCGATCCCCGCACCGGTGACGGGCCGGGAGGTGCCGGCCGCACCCGTCTCGCCGCGCCGGCGCACCGTGCGGCTGCTGCTGCGCCGGCCCTCGACCGTCGTGGCGCTCGGGTTCGTGCTGCTCCTGGCGGCGCTGGCCGCGCTGGCGCCGTGGGTCTCGCCCTACGACCCCTTCGCCCAGGACCTCGAGAACGCGTTCGCGCCCTGGTCGGCCGAGCACCTGCTGGGCACCGACGACCTGGGCCGCGACGTCGCCTCCCGGCTGCTGCACGCGATCCGGCTCGCCCTGCTCTCCCCGCTGATCTCGGTCGGGGTGGCGCTCGTCCTCGGCGTCCCGGCGGGCCTGTGGGCCGGGCTGTCCCGCGGCTCCGTCGACGCCGTGCTGAGCCGGATCGCCGACGCCCTGCTCAGCCTGCCGGGCCTCGCGTTCGCGCTGGCGATCATCGCGGTCGTGGGCCCGGGCCTGACCAACGTGATGGTCGCGCTGGGCGTGGTGTTCGCGCCGACGCTGTTCCGGGTCATCCGGGGCGCGGCGATGGCCGTCGCGCAGGAGCCGTTCATCGACGCCGCGCGGTCCATCGGCTGCTCGACCTCCCGCATCCTGCGGGTGCACGTGCTGCCGAACGTCGCCGCCCCGCTGCTGGTGCAGGCCACGATCCTGATGGGGCTCGCGCTCCTGTCCGAGGCGGGCCTGAGCTTCCTCGGGCTGGGCGTCCAGCCGCCGGAGTCGAGCTGGGGCTCCATGCTGCGGACCGCCTACGAGAACCAGTTCGAGGCGCCCCTGGCGGTGCTCCCGCCCGGCATCGCCGTCGTCCTGACCGTGCTCGCGTTCAACACCATCGGCGACGCCATCCGCGACGCCATGTCGGCCCGGGGGCAGCGATGACCGGCACGGGGACAGGGACGACCGGCACCGCGCACGCCACCACCGGGGCGCCCGGCACGAACGGGCACCACCCAGCCGGGACGCGCGGGCTCAGCGCGCGGGGCCTGGTCAAGACCTACCCCCTGGCCCGCAACGTGTTCGGCCGCCCGACCAGCCGGGTCCGGGCCGTCGACGGGGTCGACCTCGAGGTGACCGCGGGCATGACGGTCGGGGTGGTGGGCGAGTCCGGCTCGGGCAAGTCCACCCTCGGCCGCCTGGCCTCGCTGCTGGACCGGCCGGACTCCGGGACCGTCGTGCTCGACGGCCGCGACACGGCCCGCCTGCGCGGGCGGGAGCTGTCGGAGGTGCGCCGCAGCCTGCAGGTCGTGTTCCAGGACCCGTTCGGGTCCCTCGACCCGACCAAGACGATCGCCCACGCGGTCGCCGAGCCCCTGCTCGTGCACGGCAGGGTCCGGCGCTGGGGCACCACGGCGGCCGCGGAGGAGCTGCTCGCGCGCGTCGGGCTCGACGCCGGGCTCGCCCGCCGGTACCCCGAACAGCTCTCCGGCGGCCAGCGCCAGCGGGTCTGCATCGCCAGGGCGCTCGCGCTCGACCCGTGGCTGCTGGTCGCGGACGAGCCGACCTCGGCGCTGGACCTCTCGACCCGGTCGGAGATCCTCAACCTGCTCCTCACGCTGCAGCAGGAGACCGGCCTGTCCGTCCTGCTGGTCTCGCACGACTTCGCGACCGTCCAGCACCTGGCCCACCGGGTCGCGGTGATGTACCTGGGGCGCATCGTCGAGGAGGGGCCCACCCTCGACGTGGTGCGGGAGCCGCTGCACCCGTACACGAAGGCGCTGCTGTCCGCGGTGCCCGTGCCCGACCCGCAGGTCCAGCGCGGCCGCCGGCGCATCCTGCTGCACGGCGACGCGCCGAACCCGGCGGACCCGCCGTCGGGGTGCCGGTTCCGCACCCGCTGCGCCTACGCCATGCCGTCCTGCGCGGAGGTCGACCCGCAGCTGGAGACGGTCGGCACCGGGCACCGGGTGGCCTGCCTGCTGCACAGCGAACCCGGCACGCCGGCCGGGGCCCCGTCCCCGCGAACGGAGGGCTGACCGGTGCGCGACGCGCAGGACGAGGGCGTGGCCGAGGGACTGGCCGTGCGCCGGGAGGTGTTCGGGACCGAGCTGGTCGACCAGAACTACACGCGCGCCTCGGCGTTCGGCCGCCCGGCCCAGGACTGGATCGCCGGAGCGGTCTGGGCGGACGTGTGGACGCGCGACGGCCTGGACCGGCGGACCCGCAGCCTCGTGACGCTGGCGATGCTCACCGCCCTCAACCGCCCCACCGAGTTCGAGTCGCACGTCCGCGCGGCGGTGACCAACGGCTGCACCGTCGCCGACATCCAGGAGCTGCTCCTGCACACCGCGCCCTACTGCGGCGCCCCCGCGGCGCTGCAGGCGTTCCGGCAGGCCGAGCGGGTGCTGTCGGAGCGGGCGCTGACCGAACCGGACCGGGGCGCGCCCGGATCCGCCACGAGCTGAACGGAGGACCACATCGTGCGCAACCGGCGCAGGGTGCCCCGACGGACGATCAGGGTGGGGATCATCGGAGCCGGTTTCGGCGGCATCGCCGCCGCGATCAAGCTCCGGCAGCGGACCTCGGCCACGTTCACGATCTTCGAGCAGTCCGGGGACGTGGGTGGCACCTGGTACGACAACCGCTACCCCGGCTGCGAGGTCGACATCCCCTCGCACGCCTACAGCTTCTCCTTCCACCACCACGACTGGACGCGGACCCACGCGCGCCAGCCCGAGCTGCTCGCCTACGCCAACGAGGTCGTCGACACCTACGGGCTCCGCCCGCACATCCGGCTGGGCACCAGGGTCACCGAGGTCCTCTGGGACGAGAACGAGCTGCACCACGAGGTCCGCACCGCCGACGGCGAGAGCCACGTGTTCGACGTCGTGATCTCCGCGCTCGGACTGCTGAGCGTGCCCAACGACCCGGACTGGCCCGGGCTCGAGGACTTCGCCGGTCCCGCCTTCCACACCTCGCGGTGGCGCGAGGACGTCGACCTGCGGGACAAGCGGGTGGCCGTGGTCGGCACGGGCTCGACCGCCGCGCAGATCGTGCCCGGCATCGCCGACGCCGTCCGGTCCCTGGTGGTGTTCCAGCGCGAGCCCGGCTGGGTCGAGCCCAAGCAGGAGCGGGCCTTCACCGCCCGCGAGCGGTGGGTCTACCGGCACGTGCCGGGCGCGCAGCGGCTGCACCGCGCGGTGCTGTTCGGGCGCTCCCTCGCCCGCGTCAAGGCCTACGACGCCACGAGCCGGATGCAGGACACGATGCGCAGCCGCTGCCTCGACTACATCCGGCGGACCGTGCACGATCCCGCCACCCGCGAGGCCGTGACGCCGGACTACCCGTGGGGGTGCAAGCGCCCGGTGCTGGCCTCGACGTTCTACGAGGCCCTGAACCTCCCGCACGTCGACCTGGTCCCGCACCCCGTGACGTCGGCGACCGGGACGGGCCTGGTCGACGCGCGGGGCGTGCACCACGACGTCGACGTCCTCGTCCTGAGCACCGGGTTCCAGCCGACCCGGTTCCTGGCGGGGCTCGACGTCCGGGGCATCGACAAGCGCAGCATCCACGACGCCTGGAAGGAGCGGGCGTCGGCGTTCCTCGGCGTCACGGTGGCCGGTTTCCCGAACTTCTTCGTCCTCTACGGGCCCAACACCAACGGCGGGTTCTCGATCATCGCCCAGCTCGAGCGGCAGGCCGAGGTCGCCGCCCGGGCCGTGCGCCGGCTCGAGCTCGGCACGGACTACGTCGACACCGACGAGCGGGCCCAGCGGCGCTACGTCGCCTGGATCGACGACCAGATCGCCCGCAAGGCCTCGGCGATGGAGTCGGGCTGCCGCAACTACTACCACTCCCCGGGAGGGGCCAACGTGACCCAGTGGCCGGGTTCGCACCTGAAGTACCTGGTGGTGACGCGCTTGCTGGACCGGTGGGGCATCCGCTCGTTCGCGGTGCCGCGATGACGCACCCGGTCCGGGCCCACGGCCGCGGCGCCGGCACGCCCGAGCGGCGGTTCCGCGTCGGCGACGTGACGGTGACGCCGCTGGTCCAGTTCCACTACCGCGTCCACCCGCGGCGCTTCTTCGGCGACCTCGATCCCGCGTCGCTCGACCCGGGCGCCTGGTACCGGCAGCCGCCCTACTGCGACGACGGGTTCCTCGTCATCGACATGGGCGGGTTCCTGGTCCGCACCCCGACGCGGACCGTCCTCGTCGACGTCGGCGTCGGGAACGGCAAGACGCGGCCCAACCCCTGCTTCGACCACCGCGACGACGACTGGTTCGGGGCGCTGGAACGGGCGGGCGCGACGGCCGACGAGGTCGACACCGTCGTGTTCACCCACCTGCACGTCGACCACGTCGGCTTCGCGACGCGCTCCGACGGCTCGGCGTGGGTGCCGGCGTTCCCCTCCGCGCGGTACCTCACCACCGCCGCCGAGCTGGACTACTGGACGGGCGCCTCGGCCGGGGGGTTCCGCGACGTGCTCGGCGGCTACGTCGACGACAGCGTGCTGCCGCTGCGGGCCGCGGGCGTGCTCGACCTGGTGGAGCCGGACCTGCGGATCTGCGACGAGCTCCGGCTGCTCCCGGCCGCGGGGCACACCCCCGGCAACGTGTGCGTCGAGGTGGAGTCCGGCGGGCAGCAGGCCGTCTTCGCCGGCGACATGGTCCACCACGCCCTCCAGCTGGCCTTCCCGTGGAGGAGCACGGACTTCTGCGTCCACGCCGCCGACGCGGGCGAGGCGAGGCAGCGGCTGCTGCGCGACATCGCCGACCGCGACGTCCTGCTGTTCCCGGCCCACTTCCCCGACTCGGCCCCGGGCCGGGTCGTCACCGACCCGGCCGGGGGCTACCGGTACGAGGTGGTCGAGGGGGAGCCGGTGCGACCCCCGACCGCCACCGCGACCGCCACCGCCACCGGGAGCCACCGCGACGAGGAGGAACGATGACCGAGCGCCTGACCCGCCTGCGGCCCGAGGACATGAGCGAGGAGCAGGCCGGCATCTACGCCTGCTTCACCGGCGGCAGGCGGGCCGACCCCCGCTCCGCCTTCTCCCTGCTGCACCCCGACGGCGGCCTCGTCGGCCCCCCGGACGCCTGGCTGCGCAGCCCGCCGCTGGGGCGGGTGCTCGAGCGGATCGGGTGGGTCCTGCGCTTCGAGCTCGCCCTCTCCGACCGGTCCCGGGAGATCGCGATCCTGCTCCACGCCTTCCACCGGAACAGCCCCTTCGAGCTGTACGCGCACCGGCGGGCGGGCCTCGCGTCGGGCCTCACGGACGCCGAGATCGAGGGACTCGCCTCGCGCACCGCGCCGGAGTTCCGGTCCGCCGAGGAGCGCCTGGTGTTCCTCACGACGCAGGCGGTCCTCGACCGGCGCGACCTCGACGACGCCGAGTACGCCGCGGCCGTCGCGGAGCTGGGGGAGCGCAGGCTGTTCGAGCTGCTCACGCTCCTGGGGTACTACGACCTGGTCGCCACGCAGCTGGCGGTGTTCCGGGTGCAGCCGCCGCCGGAGGCGGGGTCGGCGGCCGGGTAGCCCGGGACCGTCACGACCCGCCGTCGCGGGACACGCAGAAGTCGATGAGCGCCTGGGCCCGGCGGGTCAGCCGCGTCCGGGTGGGCCAGGCGAGGACGGCCCGGCGCTCCTGCGTCGGGTCGGAGATGGCGCGCGAGGCGATGGGCAGGCCCTCGAAGCTGACGTCGGTCGGCCAGCGCTGCACCAGGATCGAGTAGCCCACGCCGCGCGCGACGAGGCAGCGCACGACCTCGATGTTCGAGCTGAGGTGGCGCAGGCGGGGGACCAGCCCGGCGTCGGCCAGCATCCGGGCGGCGTTCCGCGCGCTGGGGACGTCGAACATGATCAGGGGCTCGGCGGCGATCTCGGCGAGCGCGATGCTCTCCTGCTCGGCGAGGGGGTGGTCGGCCGCCAGGATGAGGTAGGGACGGGTCGTGCGGATCGGCACGGTCGACAGGCCCGAGCCCTCGTCGACGTCGTAGAGGAACGCGAGCTCGCACCGGCCGTCGAGCAGCGCCTCGCGCAGGTCGTCGGCGGCGCCCTCGGTGACCTGCACGTCCAGGGCCGGGTGGCGGCCGGCGAACTCGTCGAGGACCGGCGGGATGAGGAACGGCGCGAGCGTGACGTAGCAGCCCACCGCCAGCGTCCCGCTGACCTGGCCGCCGGTCGCGGAGGCGAGCGCCTGCAGCTCGTCGGCGCTCCCGAGCAGCCGGCGGGCGTCGAGCAGCAGGCCGTGGCCGGCCTCGGTGAGCACCGCTCCCTTGGCCCTCCGCCGCACGAGGAGCTGGACGCCCAGGTGGCGCTCCAGGTCGCGGATCGCGAGGGACACGCCGGCCTGCGAGGCGCCGCAGCGCTCGGCGCCGCCGCTGATCGAGCCGGCGTCGGCGACCGCCACGAAGAACTCCAGCTGGCGCAGCGAGAACCGCACGGTCATAAGAGATCCCTATGAAGCGCTTCGACAACTTTGTATTTTCAAGCGTAGTGGTCGTCCCCAGGATGGGTCCATGACGACGGCACCGGCCACGGCCGACATCACGCTCGACGCCCTGGACGCGGACCCCTACCCGGTCTTCCGGCGGCTGCGCGCCGAGGACCCGGTGGCCTGGGTGCCCGCGGCCGGGCGCTTCCTGGTGACGCGCCACGAGGACGTGCTGGCCGTCGAGCGCGACCAGCGCACGTTCAGCTCGGTCGAGGAGGGCTCGCTGATGAACCGGGCCATCGGCCCGACCCTGCTGCGCCAGGACGGCGACGCGCACCGGCGGCTGCGGGCCGCGGCCGAGGGCCCGGTCCGGCCGCGCGCGGTCAAGGAGCGGTGGCTGCCCCGGTTCCGGCGGAACGCGGACGCGCTGGTCGACGGCCTCGTCGAGCGCGGCCGCGCCGACCTGGTCGCCGACTTCGCCGGACCGCTGGCCGCCGCCAACCTCGGCGCGCTGCTCGGCCTGCCCGCGGCCACGCCCGCCGACGTCCAGAGCTGGTCGCAGGCCTTCATCGACGGCTGCGGCAACTACGCCGACGACCCGGAGGTCTGGCAGCGCTGCGCGGACGCGGTCCGCACCGTCGACGAGGCCGTCGACGACGCCATCCCGTTCCTGCGCGAGCACCCCGACGACAGCGTCGTCTCCTCGATGCTGCACGCCGCGGACCCGCTGACCGACGAGGAGATCCGCACCAACGTCCGGATCTTCCTCGGCGGCGGGGTGAACGAGCCGCGCGACGCGATCAGCGTCGCGGCCTACGGGCTGCTCACCCACCCCGACCAGCGCGTCGACGTGCTCTCCGGCCGGACGCCGTGGAAGGCGGTGTTCGAGGAGGCCGTGCGCTGGGTCGCGCCGATCGGGATGTACCCGCGGCAGGTCGTCCGCGACACCGAGCTCGCCGGGCGGCGCCTGTCGGCGGGCGACCGGATCGGCGTCGTCGTCTCCTCGGCCAACCGCGACGAGCGCGTCTTCGACGACCCCGACGCGTTCGACGTCCGCCGGCCCGCCGGCCCGCACCTCGCCTTCGGCGGCGGCCCGCACTTCTGCCTCGGGACCTGGGTGGCCCGGGCGTCGATCGCCGGGATCGCCCTGCCCGCGCTGTTCGGCCGGCTGCCCGGTCTGGAGCTCACCGACCCCGACGCGGTCCGGATGGCCGGCTGGGTCTTCCGCGGGCCGCTCGCCCTCGACACCACCTGGAGCAGCTGAGATGCCGACGATCACCTTCCGGCAGCCCGACGGCGCCGAGCTGCGGGTCGACGCCCCGGTCGGCACGAGCGTCATGAAGTCGGCGGTCGGCGCGGACGTCCCCGGGATCCTCGCCGAGTGCGGCGGCCAGGCGATGTGCGCCACCTGCCACGTCTACGTCACCGACGACCGAGCGCTGCCGCCCGTCTCCGACGAGGAGGACGAGATGCTCGACTGCGCCTCCGCGCCGCGGACCGGGCACAGCCGGCTCAGCTGCCAGCTCGTCGTCGACGAGGACATGGACGGGCTGACCGTGCTGGTCGCGGGGGAGGGGCCGTGACCGTCGCGGACGTGGTCGTCGTCGGTGCCGGGCAGGCCGGGATCGGCGTCGCGGCCGCGCTGCGCGAGCAGGGGTTCGCCGGCCGCGTCACCGTCGTCGGGCGGGAGGAGCACGCGCCCTACGAGCGCCCGCCGCTGTCGAAGTCCTACCTCGGCGCGACCCCGGTCGACGAGCGGCACCTGGGCCTGCGGGCCGGGGGCTGGTACGCCGACCGCGGCATCGTCCTGCGGCTCGGCGAGGAGGTCCGGGAGATCGACCGCACGGCCGCGGTCGTGGTGCTCGGCTCCGGGGACCGGCTGCCCTACGACCACCTCGTCCTGGCCACCGGCACCCGCGCCCGCACCCTGCCGATCGAGGGCGGCGACCTCGACGGCGTCGTGGTCCTGCGCGGCCTCGACGACGCCCGGCTCCTGCGCCGCCACCTCGACCGCGCCCGCACGGTGCTGGCGGTCGGGGCCGGCTTCATCGGGCTGGAGGTCGCCGCGGCGGCGCACCAGCGCGGCGTCCGGCCGGTGGTCCTCGACGTCGCCTCCCGGGTCATGGAACGGGCGGTCACGTCCACGACCAGCCGCTTCTTCGCCGACGCGCACCGCGCGCAGGGCACCGACCTGCGCCTGCGGACCGGGGTCGGCGCGCTGCGCGGCCGGCACGGGCTCGTGACCTCGGCCGTCACCACCGACGGCGCCGAGATCCAGGCCGACCTGGTCGTCGTCGCGGTCGGGGTCGTCCCGGACACCGCGCTCGCCCGGGCGGCCGGGCTGCGCACCGACGACGGGGTCGTCGTCGACGCGCACCTGCGGACCTCCGACCCCGCGATCTCGGCGGTGGGGGACTGCGCCCGCTTCCCCGAACCCGTCAGCGGGCGGTCCGCCCGGCTGGAGTCGGTGCAGGCCGCCACCGACCACGCCCGCTGCGTCGCGGCCCGCCTCGCCGGACGGCCCGAGCCCTACGCCGCGGTGCCCTGGTTCTGGACCCACCAGGGGCCGCTCAAGCTGCAGATCGCCGGCCTGGGCGGGGACCTCGACCGCGAGGTGGTCCGCGGCGACCCCGCGCAGGGCCGGTTCTCCGTCTTCGGCTTCCGCGACGGCCGGCTCGCCACCGTCGAGTCTGTCGGCCGTCCCGCCGACCACGTCGCCGCCCGCCGCCTGCTCGCCGCGGGCGCCGGGCCCACCCCCGACCAGGCGGCCGACCCCGCCGTCGACCTCAAGGCCCTGGCCGCCGTCGCGCCCTGACGCCGTCCCGTCCCGAACCGTCCCGTACACCCCGCACCGACCGCTCGACGAGGAGCCCCATGGAGATCAACTGCGTCTTCGCGCCCGCACTGGACACACCGGACCACATCGTGCTCGCCGAGCAGCTCGGCTACCGGCGCGCGTGGGTCTACGACGTGCCGGTGTCCTACGCCGACACCGGGGTCACCCTCGGTCTGGCCGCCGTCCGCACGTCGACGATCCGGCTCGGCGTCTCGGTGTTCACCGAGCACCTGCGCCACATCACGGCCAACGCCGGGCTCATCGCCCACCTGGCGACGCTCGCTCCGGGCCGGTTCGACGCCGGCGTCGGCGCCGGGTTCACCAGTTCCACCTACCTCGGCCGGCAGGGCTCGAAGTGGGCCGACGTCGAGACCTACGTCGAGGACCTGCGGACCCTGCTCGCGGGCGGCGAGATCGAGCGCGACGGCACCGTCCTGAGCCTCATGCACATGCCGGCCTCGGGCATCAGCCTGCCGGTGGACGTCGACTTCTGGGTCGCCGCGCACGGGCCCAAGGGCTTCGCCACCGCCGCCCGGCTGGGCGCCGGCGTGGTCACCAACCCGACCCACGGCGACCAGCCCGTCCCCTTCGACGGCGACTGCCAGCTCACCTACTACGGCACCGTGCTCGAGGACGGCGAGGCGCTGGACTCCCCGCGGGTCGTCGAGGCCGCGGGGCCCGGCGCCGGGCTCGCCCTGCACTTGGGGCAGTGGGGACCACTGGCGGGCACGCCCGAGGCGCAGGGCTACGCCGACGCCATCGCCGAGGTCGACGAGCGCCGCCGCCACCTGGAGCTCTTCCGCGGGCACCTCATGGAGCCCAGCGGGCTCGACCGCCGCTTCCTCACCCCCGACGTCATCCGGCGCGGCACCCTGACCGGCACCCGCGACGAGATCGCCGCGTCGCTGCAGCGCCTGTCCGACGCCGGCGCGAACGCCGTGCTCTACCAGCCCGCCGGGCCCGACATCCCCCGGGAGCTCGCGGCCTTCCGCGAGGTCGCCGAGGCGTTCCGCACCACCGCTCCCGCCGGTCCCGTCACCGCCACGCCCGTCACCGCCACGCCCGTCACCGCAACCGTCCCGGAGGTCCAGCATGCGTAGGGTCGTCACAGGTCACGATTCCACCGGCCGCGCGGTCGTCGTCGAGGACGGCACCCCGCCCCGCACCCACGACTTCGCCTCGTTCCCGGGGTTCCGCTCGTCGCTGGTGTGGGCCACCGAGCCCGACGCGCGGGCCGCCCGCGACGGCGAGGACCCCACCGGGAAGGTGGAGAGCTACCTGCCCCGCCCCGGGGGCAGCCGGCTGATCGTGCTCACCCTGCCGCCCGACGCGACGATGGGCTCGCCGGAGTTCGACGGCGCCGCCTACGGCGCGGAGCAGCTCGCGCAGTCACCGGGGCTGGCCGAGACGTTCGAGGCCACCGGCATGCACACGACCCCGACCGTCGACTACACGATCGTCCTCGACGGCGAGGTGTGGCTCGAGCTCGACGACGGTGAGCTGACCCACCTGCGGGCCGGCGACGTCGTGGTGCAGAACGCCACGCGCCACGGCTGGCGCAACCGCTCCGACCGCCCCGTCACCCTCGCCGCCGTCCTCCTCGGCGCGCACACCGGACAGGAGGTCTGACGTGCCCCACTTCACCCGCGTCGGTGAGGTGCCGCGCAAGCGCCACACGGTCTTCCGCCAGCCCGACGGCTCCCTCTACCGGGAGGAGCTCGTCGGCGAGGACGGGTTCGTCGGCGACACCTCGCTGCTCTACCACCGCCACCCGCCGTCGGCGCTGACGGCGATCGAGGCGGTGCAGGGGCCCGACGAGACGCTCGTGCCCAACGACCCCATGGCGCCCCTGCACCTGGCCCTGCACGAGCTGCCCCTCAAGGGCGACGCCGTGCTCGACCGCGTCCTGCTGCTGGGCAACGACGACCTGCTCATCAGCTACGCCGTCGCGACCACCGACAGCACCCTCCACAAGAACAGCGTCGGCGACGAGCTGGTCTACGTCGAGAGCGGGCAGGGCGTCTTCGAGTCGACGTTCGGGCGGCTGGAGGTGGCCGAGGGAGACTACGTCGTCGTGCCGACCTCGACGATCCACCGCTGGACCGTCGCCGAGGGCGACGAGCTGCGGATGCTGGTCGTCTCGGCCGTCGGGCACATCGACCCGCCGGCGCGCTACCTCTCGGCCCGCGGCCAGTTCCTCGAGGGCACCCCCTACTGCGAGCTCGACGTCCGCCGGCCCACCGAGCTGGTCACGGGCGAGGGCACCGACGTCGGGGTCGTCGTGCGCACCCGCACCGGCCTGACCCGCCACGTCCACCGCCACCACCCCTTCGACGTCGTCGGGTGGCACGGCGGGATGTACCCGTGGTCGTTCAACATCGCCGACTTCGAGCCGGTCACCGGGCGGCTGCACCAGCCGCCGCCCGCGCACCAGATCCTCGAGGCCCCGGGGTTCGTGGTGTGCAACTTCGTGCCCCGGCTGCTCGACTACCACCCCGACGCGGTCCCGATCCCGCCGTTCCACTCCAACGTCGACAGCGACGAGGTGCTGTTCTACGCCAAGGGCTCCGCCACCACCCGGCGCGGCACCGGCGTCGGCGTCGGGTCGATCACCGTGCACCCCGCCGGCTTCATCCACGGCCCGCACCCCGGCAACGTCGAGCGCGCGCTGGGCCAGGAGCGCGCCGACGAGTACCAGGTCATGGTCGACACCCACCGTCCGCTGCTCGTCGGCGCGGCGGCCCGGCGGTGCGCCGACGCGGACTACCCCTTCACCTGGGCCCGGCTGGAGGGGAGCGCCGGTGCGTGAGCTGATGCCCGTGGCGATGCAGGACCAGATGGGCGGCGACGTCTACTCCGGCATCGCCC
Organism: Pseudonocardia broussonetiae; assembly: GCF_013155125.1. Taxonomy (NCBI): domain Bacteria; kingdom Bacillati; phylum Actinomycetota; class Actinomycetes; order Pseudonocardiales; family Pseudonocardiaceae; genus Pseudonocardia; species Pseudonocardia broussonetiae. The sequence goes on from NZ_CP053564.1 coordinate 4,454,810, forward strand.
GGGCGTCGGGCCGGCTGTGGTGCGGGCGGGAGCGCACCCGCGAGGGCCGCAACGCCGACACCGCGGTGCTGTACTGCCACCCGAGCTCGAACTTCGTCGGCCACTACGCGCTCGACGCCACCGCCGCGCTGGGCGTCGACGCGATCGGCGCCGTCACCCGCTACGCGGGCAACGACACCCAGGTCGTGCTGGAGAACTGCGTGGCCGACCTCGGCTCGATGATCCGCCACCTGCGCGACGTCGAGGGCTACCGGCGCGTCGTGCTCGTCGGCAACTCCGGGGGCGGGGGGCTGGCGGCGTTCTACCAGTCGCAGGCGGAGAAGCCGACGGTCACCGACGCGCCCGGCGGCGGCGGCACCGACCTGACCCGCGCCGACCTCCCGCCCGCCGACGCCCTGGTCATGCTCAACGCCCACGCCGGGCGCGCCGACCTCCTGCAGGGCTGGCTCGACCCGGCCGTCGTCGACGAGGACGACCCCTTCACCCGCGACGCCGACCTCGACCTGTTCGCCGACCGGGCCCTGCCGCTGGACCGCGGGTGGGTCGACGCCTACCGCGCCGCCCAGGCCGCGCGGATGGAGCGGATCACCGCCTGGGTGCACGGGCAGCTGCGCGAGCTCGGCGACCGCCACGGCGACGCCGTGCCCGACCTGCCGTTCCGGGTGCACGGGACGTGCGCCGACCCGCGCTTCCTGGACACCACGCTGGACCCGTCCGACCGGGAGCCGGGCACGCTGTGGGGCGACCCGCGCTCGGCCAACCTGCGGCCGGTCACGCTCGGCAGCCTCACCACCCTGCGGTCGTGGCTCTCGCAGTGGAGCGTCGCCGACACGAACGCCGACGGCCCGACGTGCCTCGCCGGCGTCTCGGTGCCGGTGCTGGTGGCCTACGGCACGGGGGACAAGGGCTGCTTCCCCTCGATGGCCACCGCGCTGCACGACGCCGCGCCGCACCCCGGGAAGCGGCTGCTGCCGGTCCCGGGGGCGGGGCACTACTTCGAGGGCCCCGACCACCTGCTCACCGACTGCCTGGCCGCGGTGGTCGACTGGCTGGGCTGATCCGGGCGGCCGGCGCGCTCATGTGAGCGCCTGCACGCGTTCCGAGGCTCTCCGTCGGCGCGCCGTCCGTCCGGTGGTACACGATCGAAACGTTCGCCACGTACGGTCCACCCCCATGCCGGACCCCGCCGAGGCGACCCTCGAGCACCACGAGCTCAAGCGCTCCATCACCGCCAAGCAGCTCTACTTCTACGTCGTCGGCGACGTGCTCGGGTCGGGGATCTACGTCCTCATCGGCCTGGTGGCCGCGGCCGTCGGCGGCGCGTTCTGGATCGCGTTCCTGGCCGGCGTCGCGGTGGCCACGATCACCGGCCTCGCCTACGCCGAGCTGGTCACCAAGTACCCGCAGGCCGCCGGCGCCTCGCTCTACGTGAACAAGGCGTTCCGGTCGCCCGTCCTCACCTTCTTCATCACCATCTGCATGCTGTCGGCCAACATGGCGGCCGTCGGGTCGCTGGCGTCGGGCTTCGTCCGCTACTTCGCCGGGGTCGTCGGGCTGTCCGAGGACGCGGTCGTCCCGACGCTGATCATCGCGCTGGTGTTCGTCGCCCTCATCACGCTGATCAACCTGATCGGGATCAGCGAGTCGGTGGTGGTGAACGTGGTGATGACGTTCATCGAGCTCAGCGGCCTGGTCATCATCATGGTCATCGGGCTGATCGCGCTGTTCTCCGGCATCGCCGACCCGGGCGTGCTCACGCAGTTCAACGCCGACGGCGGCGCGGGCAGCCAGGTGATCGCGGTCGTGTCCGGCGTCTCGCTCGCCTTCTTCGCGATGACCGGGTTCGAGAACGCGGCCAACGTGGCCGAGGAGACGATCGACCCGTCGCGGGCGTTCCCGCGGGCGCTGATCGGCGGCATGCTGACGGCGGGCGTCGTCTACGTGCTGGTCTCCCTGGCCTCCGCGCTGGCCGTGCCGATCGACACGCTGGCCGGCAACACGCTGCTCGAGGTGATCCGCGCCGGCATCCTGCCCATCTCGGTGGGCGTGATGCTCGTCGTGTTCGGCATCGTCGCCATGATCGCGATCAGCAACACCACGCTCGTCACCGTCGTCGCCCAGTCCCGGATCCTGTACGGGATGGCCCGCGAGGACGTGGTGCCCGCGGTGTTCGCCAAGGTCCACCCCACCCGTCGCAGCCCCTACGTGGCGCTGCTGTTCGGCGCCGGGATCGTCGGCCTGCTGCTGCTGATCGGCGCGCTGATCCAGCTGAGCGGCTCCGACCTCGACATCGTCGACCGGCTGGCCACCATCACCGTGGTGTTCCTGCTGTTCATCTACGCGCTGGTGATCGTCGCCTGCCTGAAGCTGCGTGGCCAGGACGAGACGCCCGACACCTACCGGGCCAACACCCCGCTGCTGGTGCTGGGCATCGTCGGCAACCTGGTGGTGCTGGTCTACACCGTCGTCGACGACCCGGGCTCGCTGCTGTGGGTGGCCGGACTGCTCGCCGTCGGCCTGCTCCTCTTCCTCGCGCAGCGCTTCACCACCGGCAGGCGGACCCGCCCGCCGGGCACCGGGCACGACAGCCCCGCCGCCGACGCACCGACGACCGACAAGGGACTCTGAGCCATGCACGTGATCGTCGCGACCGACGGGTCCCACGCCTCCCTGGCCGGGGCGAAGCAGTTCCAGTGGATCGCGGACTCCCGCGAGATCACCGACGTCACCGTGGTGGCCGTGGTCAGCCCGTACGCCGCGGTGCCGTTCGCCAACGAGCTCACGCCGCGGCGCAACACCGAGCCGACCGACTTCAGCTTCCAGCAGGAGGCCGAGGCCGCGGTCGACGTGGTGGCCGCGGTGTTCGACGGCTGGGGTCCGACGATCCACAGGCAGGTGCGCAGCGGCTCGCCCGCCTCGGAGATCGTGCGGGCGGCCGAGGAGGCGGCCGCATCGCTCATCTCGTTGGCGGCCGGCGGGCGCGGGCTCACCTCGACGATCCTGCTGGGCAGCACCGCCTCGCGCGTGCAGCACTCGGCGCCCTGCCCCGTCCTGGTCTGCCGGCCGATGCGGCCGGCGGGGACGTGAGCCGGTCGTCCCGCCGGCGCGGCGCGTAGGCTCATCGCCCACGCCGTGGCGCAGGTCCCCCGGCGGCGACCGACGGGCCGGAGAGCGCGACACGTGACCGACACCCCCACTCGCCGGACCCAGGAGCAGCGGCGGGCCGAGACCGCCCGCCGGGTGCTCGACGCGGCGACCGAGCTCATCGCCCGCACCGGGTCGCGCTCGGTCACGCTGGCGCAGGTGGGGGAGGCGGCGGGGTACAGCCGCGGCATCGTCTACCACCAGTTCGGCAGCCGCGAGCGCCTCGTCGAGGCGGTCCTGGACCGGGCCCAGCAGCTGGACCTGCCCGAGTACGCGGGCGACGGGCTCGAGCACCTCGTGGGGATCGTGGAGTCCTACCTGCGGGCGGTGTCCGGCGGCTCGGTCTCCACCCTCGCGTTCCTGCAGCTGTGGATGGAGGCGGTCGCGGCCGACCCGGTGGTCGCCCCGCTGTTCGCCCGGCGCGACGAGGAGTTCCGCCGGTTCCTCCACGACGCGGTCCGCAGGGGAGTGGCCGACGGGACCGTGCGGTCCGACGCGGACCCCGATGCCGCCGGGTCCGTGCTCATGGCGCTGCTGCGCGGGGCCGGCCTGCAGTTCGTGGCGACGCCTCCCGTCGCCGACGCCCCCGCCCTCATCCGGGAGGCGGTGCGCACGGTGCGCACCGCGTTCGCCGCCACCTCCTGACGCTCCTCGTGGCATCCCGGCCTCCGTCGCGCTAGTGTTACTTGCATACACGCACGCAAGTAAGCGACAGGAGCGCCATGTCCCCGCAGTCCCCGCTGGTCCTCGTCCACGGCAACCCCGAGAACGCCCTCGTGTGGGGGCCGCTCCTCGCGGAGCTGGGCCGGACCGACGCGTTCACCCTGTCCCCGCCCGGTTTCGGCGCACCCGCGCCGGAGGGCTTCGCGACGACCGTCGAGGGCTACCGCGACTGGCTGATCGCCCGTCTCGAGCAGTTCGGGCGCCCCGTCGACCTCGTCGGCCACGACTGGGGCGGCGCCCACGTCGTGCACGTGGCGATGCGGCGCCCCGACCTGGTCCGCAGCTGGGCCTCCGACGCCCTCGGCCTCTACGCGCCCGACTACGTCTGGCACGCGAGGGCCCAGGTGTGGCAGCAGGAGGGTGCGGGGGAGGAGTCGGTGAAGGAGCTGTTCGGCGGCCCGCTGGAGCAGCGGCTCGCCGTCGTCGAGCGGATCGGGATGGCCGGCCCGGTGGCCGAGCGCGTCGCGGCCGGCATCGACGACGGCATGGGCCGCGCCGTGCTGGCCCTGCTCCGCTCGGCCGCGCAGCCGGTGATGGCCGAGCTGGGCCGCGGGCTCGCGGACGCCGGCAAGCGCCCCGGCCTGGCCCTGATCGCGATGAGCGACGTCGACGCCGCCAGCGGCACCATCGACCAGCACCGTGCCGCTGCGGAGGCCGCCGGAGCGGAGATCGCCGAGCTGGCCGGCGTCGGGCACTGGTGGCCGGTGAACGACCCCCGCCCGGTCGCTGCCGCCCTCGCGGAGTTCTGGGGTCGGCTCGACGGGGCGTGAAGGGGTGCGGGGCTGCTTCTCGTCCGAGGACGGGCGGGGGTGCGTTCCGCGGAACGCGATCCGCGGAGCGCGTTCCGCGGAACGCGCGCGGGTGGTTCCCGCGCGCGTTTCCGGCTCCCGCGCGGTCCCGGGGGCGCGCGGGAGCTTGCTGGGTGCGCGGGAGCCAGTTGAGTGCGCGCGAGCCGACTGGGTGCGCGGGAACCGACCGGGTGCGCGGGAGCTGATCCGGTGCGTGGGTGCCGATTGGGTGCGCGCGAGACCCGGCTGGGTGCGCGAAAGACTCAGGGGCAGGCGCCGGATGCGCGGGCGTGCTCCGGCCGTACCGCAGCCGCGTTCCGCGGAACGCGCTCCTCCGCGCAACTTTCGTGGACGACGGCTCGCTCCCGAGCCACAGGTCCGGGGTGATGGGCGGCTCGGCGCCGTTGACGGGCGGCGGATCGCGTTCCGCGGAACGCGATCCGGTGGTTCCCGCGCACCTCTCGGCCTCCCGCGCGCCCCCGGGAGCGCGCGGGAGCCAGTTGGGTGCGCGGGAAGCGAGTGCGTGCGCGTTCCGCGGAACGCATCCGCCCCGACCGCGCCCCGACCGCGCCCCGACCGCGCCCCGACCGCGCCCCGACCGCGCCCCGACCGCGCCCCGCCCGCGCACCGCCCCGCACCCCCCACCGACGGCCGTCCGCCGCCCTCGACAGTCCGGAGTGACGGCGGCTCGGCAGCTGCTCGCCGCCGGCGCCCCCCATACCTGGGAACGGCGCCGAGCCCTACCCCGGCCGCAGGGAACGGTCGGCGCCCGTGCCGCCCGCGGCGGCGCCGACCGTCCACGGGAACGCCGCCGCCCGCGACCGCACCCCCTGCGCCGCCCTCGACCGGTTCGGCTCGCCGAGGTCGGCGAGCAGGTCCTCGCCGAGCGTGACGAGCCGGCCGAGCCGCTCGGGGGTCAGCCAGCCCGGGCGCAGCGCGAACAGGAGGTCCTCGGTGGCGGTGTTGCCGCTGGCTCCGGGCGCGAAGGGGCAGCCGCCGAGGCCGCCGAGGGTCCCGTCGAGCGCGTCGGCGCCCGCCGCGACGGCCGCCAGCCCGTTGGCCACGCCCTGCCCCCAGGTGTCGTGGCCGTGGAAGACGATCCGTCGGCCGGAGGCCCGCTCCCGGGCGGCCGAGACGAGCGCGGCGACCTCACCCGCGACCGCCTGGCCGAGCGTGTCGCACAGGACGACGTCGCAGGTGCCGTCCGTGCGCGGGTCCTCGACGATCCGCAGCACGGCCGCCGGGTCGACCGGACCGTCGAACGGGCAGGTGAACGCCGTGGCGAGGCAGAGCTGGATCCGCCCGCCCGCGGCGAGCGCCGTGCCGACGGCCGCGGGCAGTCCGGCGAGGCTCGTGCCGGAGTCGCGGCCGACGTTGGCGCGGTTGTGGGCGTCGGAGACCGACAGGCAGTACTGGACGTTGCGCGCGCCGGCCGCCACCGCCCGCTCGACGTGGCGCGGCGTGGCGACCCACACCCAGCACCGCTCGAGCTCGTGCGGTTCCAGCGCGTCGACGACGGCGAGGGTGTCGGCCAGCGGCGGGACGAGGTCGGGCCGGGCCAGCGAGCCGATCTCCAGCTCGGGAACGCCCAGCGCCAGCAGCTCCCGGACCAGCTCGACCTTGCGCCGGGTCGGCAGCGGCCCGCGGGTCAGCTGCAGGCCGTCGCGCAGGGTCGCGTCCCGCAGGACCGTCACGGGAGGAGCCCCAGCTCGGCGAGGACCTCGTCCGTGTGCTCGCCCAGGTCCGGACCGAGGCTGCGGACCGGCAACGACGCGCCGCCCAGCACCGGGACGATGCCCGGGAAGCCGACCCGGCGCGGTCCCTCGCCGGTGTCGACGTCGAAGTACTGGATCATGTCGCGGGCCGCGTACTGCGGGTCGGCGCAGATGTCGGCCGCGGTGAAGATCGGGCCCGACGGCACGCCGGCCGCCTCGAGCACCGCGAGCACGTCGTCGCGCGTGCGCGCACCGGTCCAGGCGGCGAGGGCGTCGTCGAGCTCGTCGCGGCGGGCCCACCGCCCGGCGTTGCTGGCCAGCTCGGGGTCGTCGGCGAGGTCCGGCCGGCCGGCCGCGGTCATCAGGCGGCGGTAGATCCCGTCGCCGTTGCCGGCGATCACCACGCTCCCGCCGGTGGCGCAGGGGTAGGCGTTCGAGGGTGCGATGCCCTCCATGCGCCCGCCGACCCGCTCCCGTGTGATGCCGTGGGCCAGGTGGTCGGGCACCAGCGACTCCGTCACGGACAGCACGGCCTCGCTGAGCGCGACGTCGAGGATCCGGTCGGCGAGTGGGGTCGGCGCGCCCGCCTCCCGCCGGTAGAGACCCATGAGCACGCCGAAGGCGGCGTACAGCCCGGCGAGGGTGTCGCCGATCGACACCCCGGTGCGCGACGGCGGCCGGTCCGGCTCGCCGACCAGCGCGCGCAGCCCGCCCACGGCCTCGGCGACCGCGGCGAACCCCGGGCGCTCCGCGAGCGGCCCGGTCTGGCCGAACGCGGAGATCCGCGCGATCACGACGCCCGGGCGCGCGGCCTCCAGCTCGGCCGGTCCGAGCCCCCACCGCTCGAGGGTGCCGGGACGGAAGTTCTCCAGCACGGCGTCGCTGCGGGCGACCAGGGCCAGGACGGCGTCCCGGCCCTCGGGCGTCCGCAGGTCGAGCACCACCGACTTCTTGTTGCGGTTGATCGTCCGGTGCAGCATCGAGGTGCCGCCGGCGTAGAGGCGCCAGGTGCGCAGCTCGTCGCCGGTGTGCGGGCGCTCGATCTTGACCACCTCCGCGCCGAAGTCGGCGAGCAGGCGCCCGGCGGTGGGCGCGGCGATGTAGTTGCCCAGCTCGACCACCCGGACACCGGCGAGAGGGAGCGGCCGGGCGCTCGTCCCGGCGGTCACCGGCGCAGCGGGGTGAGCTCGGCGGGGGGAACCGGGCCGCGGCCCGCCCCGGAGGTGGGGCACGCGGTGGCGCCGCGGCCGGACACGCCGACGGTCAGCCGGCCGAGGTGCGTGACCTCGGTGCTGATCTCGTCGCCGTCGCGCACCTCGCCGACGCCGGCGGGCGTGCCGGTGGTGAGGACGTCGCCCGGTTCCAGGGTCATCACCGACGACACGTACTCGACCAGGCGGGGGACGTCCCAGATGAGGTCGGCGACGTCGGCGTGCTGGCGCAGCACCCCGTTGACCGCGCAGCGCAGCTCCAGCCGGTCGAGCGGCCCGACCTCGTCGGGCGTGACGAGGTGGGGGCCGCACGGGGTGAAGGTGTCGAAGGACTTGCGCACCGAGCGGTCCTCCCCACCGCGCAGGGTCATGTCGAGGACGTTGGTGTACCCCGCGACGACGTCGAGCGCGTCGGCGGCGCGGACGTTCCTGGCCCTCCGGCCGATCACCACCCCGAGCTCGCCCTCCTGGTCGAACCGGCGGTCGTGGTAGGGCAGCCGCACGGTCCCGCCCGACGGGACCAGTGACGACGGCGCCTTGAGGAACACCCCCAGCCCGCTCACGTGGACGGCCTCGTTCATCTCGTGCTGGTGGTCGGTGTAGTTGACCGGCGCGGCGACGATCTTCGTCGGGTCGGGGACCGGTGGCTGCAGGGTGACCTCCGACCGGGCGAGCCGCGGGGCCGCCGCGACGTGCTCCCGCACGGAGGACAGGTCGCCGCCGGTGCGGGCGAGCAGCCGCCGCATCGGGCTGAGCCCGGTGCCCGCGGCGGGTGCGGGACCGAGCAGCGCGCCCAGGTCGCTGATCACGTCCCCGTCGACGACGCCGACGGAGGGCGTGCCGGCGCGGTCGAGGAAGCTCACGAGTCGCACGGTTCTCTCCTGCTCACGCCGCGGTCGTCGCGGCGGGGACGTCGGGGTAGGGGTCGGCGTAGAGCCAGTCGACCTCGCTGTAGTCGTCGAAGGCGCGCCCGCGCAGCACGCGGTCGCGCAGCGCCGCGGTGACGTCGTCGTCGGTGTGCCAGATCCGGCCCCACGGCCGGGCCACGCGCTGGCAGCGGCCGGCCCGGGCCAGGCGGCGCTCCTCGTACGCCTTCAACGCCGCCGGCAGGTCGTCGCGGTGGGCGGCGAGGGCGCGGGCGAGCTGGTCGGCGTCCTCCAGGGCCTGGCCGGCGCCCTGGGCGAGGTACTGGAGCATCGGGTGTGCGGCGTCGCCGAGCAGGGCGACCCGGCCCGCGACCCAGGTCGGGATCGGCTCGCGGTCGAACATCGGCCACGACCGGTCCAGGTTGAGCAGCTCCAGCGCGTCGAGCACGGCGGGGCAGCTGTCCGCGAACCGGGACCGCAGGACCGCGGGTGTGCCGTCGGCCGGGTCGTCGGACCCGACGTCGAACACGGCGACCTGGTTGTAGAGCTCGCCGCGGCGCACGGGGTACTGGACGAGGTGGCGGCCGGGTCCGATCCAGATCAGGACGTCGTCCGCGGACGTCTCCCCGGCCACGGTGTCGACGGGGACCGTGCCGCGGTAGGCGGCGTAGCCGCTGAAGACCGGCTCACCGGTGTCGAGCAGCCGCCGCGCCCGGGACCGGAGCCCGTCGGCGCCGATGACGACGTCGGCCCGGTACCGCGCGCCGTCGGCGCAGGAGGCGACGGCGGTGAGCCCGTCGGGGTCGTTGACCACGTCGACGACGGCGCGGTCGTTCTCCAGGGTGACGCCCGGCTCGGCCCGGCAGGCGTCGAGCAGGATCGCCAGCAGGTCGCTGCGGTGCACGACGATGTAGGGGTAGCCGTACCGCCGGCGGAAGGCGTCGCCGAGGGTGAGGGCGGTCAGCCGCTGCCCGGTCCGGGCGTCGAGCAGGACGCCGTGCTGCGGGTGCACGGCCAGGGCCTCGACGGCGTCGAGCACGCCCAGCGCACCCAGCACGCGGGTGGCGTTCGCGCCGACCTGCAGGCCCGCGCCGATCTCGACGAACTCCGGCGCCTGCTCGAGCACGCGGACCGTGCCGCCCCCGCGGGCGATCGACAGGGCGGTGGCGAGCCCGCCGATGCCGCCGCCGAGCACCAGCACCTCGCCGGGTCGGTGGGTGGTCGTCATGAGCTCCTCCGGAAGAGTCCGAGCGCCTCGAGCACCGGGGCGTCGCTGGTGGTGAACACGTCGAGCTCGCGGTCGGCGTGGATCCGCCACGGGGACCAGGACGGGACGACCGCGATGTCCCCGGGCTCGACGTCGAAGAGCCGGTCGCCGATCTCGATGCGGCCGCGCCCGTGCAGCACGGTCAGGACCCGCGAGCCGGTCTGCCGGCTGCTGTCGGTGGCGGCCCCCTCCGCCACGCGCGTGATCTCGCAGCGCATCGTGGGGAGCACGTCCCGCCCGCGGACGGGATCGGTGTAGCGCAGCTCGGCCGCACCGGTCTTCGACACCTCGAGCGCGGAGCGCAGGCCGCGGTCGGTGTCGGCCCACCGGTAGGCGAGCAGGGGGGAGTGGTCGGGCAGCGGCCCGTCGAGCAGCGTCGGGCGCAGACCGGGCCCGCTGCCGAACCGGCGCTCGGACTCCGAGACCGCGTCCGTGCGCCGGTCGGCGGTCGCCGACGGCCCGATCTCGAAGAACACCGCCTCCAGGGCGTGGACCACCGGCAGGTCGAGGACGTCGAGCCACATCATGGACGCGTCACCGGGGTTGTGGTGCTCGTGGAAGGTCCAGCTCGGGGTGAGGACGAGGTCGCCCGCGGACATCGCGATCGGGTCGCCGTCGACGAGGGTCCACACGCCCTCGCCCTCCAGGACGAACCGCAGTGCCGCCGGGGTGTGGCGGTGGGCGGGGGCGACCTCGTGCGGGCCCAGGTACTGCACCGCGGCCCAGAGCGTCGAGCTCACGTAGGGGGCCCCGCCCAGGCCGGGGTTGGCGCAGGCCAGTACCCGGCGGTCGCCACCGCGGTCGACGGGGACCAGCGCTCCGGCCCGTTCGCCCAGCGCCTTCAGCTCGGCGGCGCGCCAGCGGTACGGCAGGGTCCGGGGCACCGGCTCCGGGGTCAGCAGCCCGTGCTGGGTCCACAGCGGTTGGAGGTCCGCCTCGGCCAGGTCGGCGTAGAACCGGTCCAGCGCCGGTTCGTCGGCGGAGAACTTCGTCGTGCTCATGGGTCTTCCTCTCGCTCGGCCGTGCGGTCAGCTCGCGACGGCGAGCACGTCCTCGGCGGGCAGGCCGGTCCGGCCGCGCCACCGGGTGAAGCTGCGGGCGCTGTTCCAGGCGACCACGCCGACGACGGTCCGGTCCGCGACGCCGACCGCCACGAAGCGGTCCTGCGCCGGGTCCCCCTCGACCACCACCGTGCGGCCGTGCTCGGGGAACACCCCGACCGCCTGCAGCCGCAGGTCGCCCTGGTCGCTCCAGGAGTAGCCCGACGACACCAGGTCCTCGCCGTGGCCCAGCAGGTTCAGCGCCGCGCACCGCCCCTGCTCGGAGGCGTTGAGCCGGTGCTCGACCCGGCGGAACCCGTGCGGGGACAGCGGGTCCCGCTGCGCGGCGACGTCCCCGGCGACGGCGATGCCGTCGGCGGCCAGGCACCGGCGGTCGCACGGCACGCCGACCGGGTGGGTCAGGCCGGTGCCGGCGAGCCAGCCGTGTGCGGGCTCCGCCCCGATGGCCCCGACGACGAGTCCGGCGTCGAGCACGGTCCCGTCGGTCAGCCGCACGGCGGCCAGACCCGGTCCGCGCGGCTCGACGCCGACGACCCCGGTCCCCGCCCCCGTCCGGAACACGATGCCGGCCCGTTCGTGCCGGGCCCGCAGGAGGCGCCCGACGACGGCCCCGAGCTGGCGCCGCATCGGGGCGTCCCCGGGATCGACGACGGTGACCTCGCAGCCCCGCTGCCGCGCGGCCGCGGCGACCTCCAGCCCGAGCGGCCCGGCCCCGACGACGACGGTGCGCGGGCGGTGCCGGAGCTGCTCCCGCAGGGCGAGCGCGTCGTCGAGGGTGCGCAGGTGGTGGACCGGCGCGGGGCCCGGGACGCGGCGCGCGTCGACCCCCGTCGCGACGACGAGCCCGTCGAAGGGCAGGACGCGGCCCGAGGCGCCGACGACCTCACGGCGGGCCCGGTCGAGCCCGACGGCCGGGTCGGCCAGCACCACGTCGGCCTGCAGGTCGTCGAACCGCGCCGGCGGCCGCAGGTGCACGTCGTCCGGTCCCTGCTCGCCGAGGAGCACCCGCTTGGACAGCGGCGGACGGTCGTAGGGCGGGTGCGGTTCGGCCCCGAGGAGGGTGACGTGACCGCGGAACCCGGCCTCGCGCAGCGTCTCCAGTGCCGTCAGACCGGCGGCACCCGCGCCGACGACCACGATGCGATCGAGGGGGGCCATGTCAGTCGTGCGTGTGGATGGCGCGGGCGGGGCAGATGCGGGCCGCGTTGCGGGCGGCCTCCACGACCGCGGCGTCCCCGGGTTCGGCGTCGTGCAGGACGACGATGCCGTCGTCGTCCTGGTCGAACACCTGCTCGGCGACGACCACGCACTGCCCGGAGGCGATGCACTTCTCCGGCTCGATCTCGATCTTCATCATCGTCCTTCGCGTCGTCGTCGGGAGGAGTGGGTCACCAGGTGACCGGGAGGTCGTGCAGGCCGTAGAAGACCGAGGTCTGCTTGAACCGCAGCGCGTCGAGCGGCTCGGCCGCCCGCAGGTCCGGGAACCGGCGGAACAGCGTCGGGTAGACGACCTGGAGCTCGACGCGCGCGAGCGGCTGGCCCAGGCACTGGTGCGTGCCGAAGCCGAACGTGAGGTGGTGCCGCGCGTCGCGGCCCAGGTCGAGCACGTCGGGGTCGGGGAAGGCGTCGGCGTCGCGGTTCGCGGAGTCGTTGGCCGCGATCACGCCCTCGCCCGCCCTGATCACCCGGCCGGCGATCTCGATGTCCGCGGTGGCGATCCGGCGCCGTCCGAAGTGGGAGATCGTGAGGTAGCGCAGCAGCTCCTCGACGGCTCCGGCCGCGCGCGCGCCGGGATCGGCCATCAGCCACGCGAGCTGGTCGGGGTGCTGCAGCAGGGCCAGGGTGCCCAGCGCGATCATGCTGGCGGTCGTGTCGTGCCCGGCGGCGAGCAGCAGCCGGAGCGTGTTCAGGGTCTCGGTCAGCGTGATCTCGCCGTCGTCCTGCAGCGAGTTCAGGTGCGAGATCACGTCCGGGCCGGGGTGCGTGCGCTTGTGCTCGACGAGGGTCCGGAAGAAGTCCTGGACCTCCTCGGACGCGCGCAGCGACTCCTCGACGTCGGCGGAGCCCGACCCCAGCACCACGGTGCGCTCCTGGAAGAACTCGTGGTCCTCGTAGGGGACGCCGAGCAGCTCCGCGATCATGTTGCTGGTCACGGGCAGCGCGACGGCGGCGACCAGGTCGGCGGGCTGCGGCCGGGAGGCGAGCTCCTCGACGGCGGCGTCGGCGTGCTCCTGGATGCGGGGGCGCAGGGCCTCGATCCGCTTGACCATGAAGGCCCGGGTGAGCATGCGGCGGTGCCGGGCGTGCTCGGGGTCGTCCATGTTGAGGAACGTGCGGAAGGTCTTCTGCGCGGCGCCCACGCCCGCCCCGAGGTGGGGGTAGCCGGGCTTCGACACGTCCGAGCTCAGCCGCGGGTCGGCGAGCAGGGTCCGCACGTCGTCGTAGCGCGTGACCAGCCAGGCGGGGGTGCCGTCCCAGAGTCGGACGCGGCTGATCGGGTCGTCCCGGCGCAGCCCGCTCATGGCGGACGGCGGCGCGAACGGGCAGCGCATGTCCCGTGAGAACGGGTAGATCGGGCTCTCCGCGACCTCGGCTACCTCGGTCATCGCTCCCTCTTCTCTCTCGCTGGCGAACAAGAACCTGTACGGACGATATGACCGAACGGTAAGAGGTGTCGAACGGCAAGTCAAGGCGCCGGTCGCCTCGTGATCGGTGCAGCCCAGGCGGATTCTGCTGCTTGACACCCCGGGAGGCGGCTGCAACTCTTCCGTCGATAGGAAGTGCACGGAGTACTTCCTACTCCAGGTGGCGCAAGTACCAACCCGGCCGGCTCGATCACGGCGCGCGCCCCGAACCTCGCACCGTTTCTCGATGAGGAGATCCCCATGTCCGAACGCACCGAGGCCGTGCCCGTCCCGCCCGCCTCCTTCGACCGCCGGGAGTACCGGCGCATCCTCGCGTCGAGCTTCCTCGGCACCGCCGTCGAGTACTACGACTTCGTCCTCTACGGCGCGGCCGCCGCGCTCGTGTTCGGGCCGCTGTTCTTCGCCGGGCAGTCGCCGGCCACGGCGCTGATCCTGTCGTTCGCGACGTTCGCGGTCGGCTACCTGGCGCGCCCGCTCGGCAGCGTGATCTTCGGACACCTCGGCGACCGGGTCGGCCGCAAGTCCACCCTGGTGCTCACGATGAGCATCATGGGAGTGGCGTCGACCCTCATGGGCCTGCTGCCCACCAGCGCCCAGATCGGGGCGCTGGCGCCGGTGCTGCTGCTGCTCCTGCGCATCGTGCAGGGCCTGGCCGTCGGTGGTGAGTGGGGCGGCGGCGCGCTGATGGGGCTGGAGAGCGCGCCCCCCGGCGAGCGCGGCTTCGGCGCCTCCGCCGTGACGATGGGTTCCCCGGCCGGCAGCATGACCGCGGCGCTGACGTTCGGCGCCTTCGCGGCGCTCCCCGAGGACCAGTTCCTGTCGTGGGGATGGCGCGTCCCCTTCCTGCTCTCGGCCGTGCTGCTCGGGATCGCGCTGTTCGTCCGGCTGCGCATCGCCGAGAGCCCGATGTTCGTCGCTGCGCAGGCCCGGGCGGAGGCGCAGTCGAAGGAGCGCCGGGCGCCGATCATGGTGGTGCTCACGCGCTACCGCAGGGCGGTGCTGCTCACCGCGCTGGTCAGCTTCGCGGCGTTCGTCCACTCGTCGTTCTACTCGACCTTCGCCCTCTCGGCCGCCCGTACGTCGGGGACCGGGGCTGCACTCGTCCTGGTGACCAGCGCGGCGGCCGGCTTCGTCATGATCTTCGGTGTGATCTTCTTCGCCCGCCTGTCCGACCGGATCGGGCGCAGGCCGGTCCTGCTCATCGGGTGCGGGATCAGCCTGGTCATGGCCGTTCCCTACGTCCTGCTGCTGACCAGCGGGAACTGGGCGGGCGTCCTCGTCGCCTTCGTGCTGACCGGGCTGACGCAGGCGGCGCTGTACGGGCCGCTCGCGGCGTTCATCTCCGAGCAGTTCGAGACCTCGGTCCGCTACACCGGCGCGGGTCTGACCTACCAGATCGGTGCCGTACTGGCCGGCTTCACCCCGATCGTCAGCACGGCGCTGTGGGGACTCGGCCAGAACGTCTTCGGTGCGGAGGGCTCGATGCAGTACGCGTTCGTGGCCGGGTTCATCGTGTGCGGCACGCTGATCTCGCTCGGCGCCCTGCAGTTCGTCGCGGACACCCGGCAGCGCGTGCTGGAGCCGGGCGTCGACGCGCCGGTGTCGGCGTGACCGTCACCGGGAACGACCCGACCCCAGTGGTCCGGGAGAGGGAGGAGAACGGCATGACGACGTTCTGGGTCGACGGTGTCCGTCCCGAGGACGCGGGCTACCCGGGCTTCGCGCCCGGCACGTCCACCGTGGACGGCATGCTGGTCGAGCGCGACGTGACGATCGGCCTGCGCGACGGGGCGCACCTCTACGCCGACGTGTACCGGCCGGCCGCGAGCGCCGACCCGGTGCCGGTCCTGCTGGCGTGGAGCTCCTACGGCAAGCACGGAGGGCTCCGGTTCGAGCAGTTCGGCGCCCACGGCGTGGACGTCGGCGCGTTGTCCGCGCACACGCGGTTCGAGGCGCCGGACCCCGTGTGGTGGACCTCGCGCGGGTACGCCGTCGCGCTGCCGGACCCGCGGGGGTCGTGGAACTCCCCGGGCGACAACGTCCCGTTCGGGCCGCAGGAGGTGTCGGACGCCTGCGACGTGATCGGCTGGCTGGGCCGGCAGGAGTGGAGCAACGGGCGCGTCGGGATGTCCGGGGTCTCCTACTTCTCGATCATCCAGTGGCTCGTCGCGGCACAGCGGCCGGAGCACCTGCACGCCATCAACCCGTGGGAGGGCGTCTCCGACCCCTACCGCGAGCTCTTCCTGCACGGCGGGATCCCGGAGACCGCGTTCATGGGCCAGTGGCAGCGGATGCTGCGCGCGTCCCGGGGCCGGGTCGAGGACTTCGCGGCGTCGATCCGGGCGCACCCGCTGCTCGACGGGTGGGCGCTGTCCAAGACCCCCGACCTCTCGGCGATCGAGGTCCCGGCCTACGTCGTGGCCTCGTGGAGCGATCACGGGCTGCACACCCGGGGCACGCTGGAGGGCTTCCGCCGCATCGCGTCGCGGGAGAAGTTCCTCGAGGTGCACGGCCGCAAGAAGTGGGCGCACTACTACGACGAGCGCTCGCTCCTGCGGCAGGAGGCGTTCTTCTGCACCCACCTCAAGGGCGGGCCGAGCCGGACCGAGGACTGGCCGGAGGTCGAGATCGAGGTCCGCGAGAGGGCCTACGTGGGCGACACCCGGGCGGAGTCGGAGTGGCCGCCCGCGCGCACGCGGTACGAGCCGCTGCACCTGGCGTCAGGCGGACGGCTCTCCCGGGATCCTGTGCAGCAGGAGGACGAGGTCGGCTACGACGCCGCCACCGGGTCGGCGGGGTTCGACCTGGTGTTCGACGAGGACACCGAGGTCACCGGGTACATGGCGCTGCGCCTGTGGGTGGAGGCCCGCGGGTCCGACGACATGGACCTGTTCGTGGGGGTGCGCAAGCTCGACGCGTCCGGTGCCAAGGTCGACTTCCCGTTCTTCGCGAAGTTCGACGACGGCGACGTCGCGCTGGGCTGGCTGCGCGCGTCGCACCGCGAGCTGGACCCGGAGCGGTCCACGCCGTTCCAGCCCGTCCACCCGCACACCCGTGAGCAGCGGCTGGCCGCGGGGGAGGTCGTCCCGGTCGACATCGAGGTCTGGGCGTCCTCCACGCTGTTCGAGCGGGGCAGCACGCTGCGGCTGATCGTGCAGGGGCACGACCTGCGCAGCCACGAGCAGTTCACCTCGCAGCGCCACGACGACACCCGCAACGCCGGCACCCACGTGCTGCACGTGGGCGGGCGCCACGACTCCCACCTGCTGCTGCCGGTGATCGGCGACGCCGCGGGAACCGCGTGATGCGGGCGGTCGCCTGCGACGCGTTCGGGGGCCCCGAGCAGCTGCGGGAGCGCGAGCTGGACCGTCCCCCGGTCGGCCCGAACAGCGTGCTGGTCCGGCTCGCCTACGCCGGGGTCAACCCCGGCGACTCGCGGATCCGGCAGGGCCAGTTCGCGCCGAAGGGACGGCACGTGTTCCCGCTCGTGCTCGGGCTCGAGGGAGCCGGGACCGTCGAGGACGTCGGCATCTCGGGCTCCCGGTTCGAGCCGGGGCAGGCCGTCTACGGGATGTTCATGCACGACTACATGGGAGACGGGACCTACGCGGAGCTCGCGCCGGCGCGGTCGCGGCACCTGGTGGCGGTTCCCGAGGGCGTCCTGATGCGCGACGCCGCCGCGGTGGCGTGTGCCGGCGCGACCGCGCTGGTCCTGGTCGAGGAGCTGCTCGGCGTCGGGCCGGGGGACACGGTCGTCGTCCTGGGCGCGTCCGGCGGGGTCGGGCACCTCGCCGTGCAGCTCGCCGTGGCCGCGGGCGCCCGCGTCATCGGCCTCGCGCGGTCGTCGAACCACGACCTCGTGCGGGAGATCGGGGCGCACGCGGTCGTCGACCACCGGACCGACGACGTGCGCGCCGCGATCGCGGAGCTCGTGCCGGGCGGCGCGGACGCGGCCGTCGACCCGGTCGGCGGTCCGGCGCAGGAGTCGCTGGCCGACCTCGTGCGCACGGGCGGACGGATCGCCTCGTGCGTGCACCCGGCGGCGAGCGGGGTGTTCGCCGCCCGCGACCAGACGGTCCTCTACGAGTTCCTCGAGGCCACGCCGGAGCGGATGACCCGGTTGGACGCGCACCTCGCGGCCGGCCGGGTCCGCCCGCGGATCACCCGGGAGTTCGCGCTCGCCGACGCCGCCGCGGCGCACGAGGCGATCGACGCCGGGGACAACCGCGGCAAGACCGTCCTCCGGATCGACTGACCGCGGCCGTGGGCTACCGTGGCTTCCTACGTACACGTCACGAGCGGGGTGGTCATGGCGGAAGCACCCGGAGCTGCCGCGGCGCTCGCGGGTGTGCGGTCGAGTGGGGGAGTTGCTCCGTCCACGATCCCGCAGCTGGACGCCACCGCGGGGCACCTGGTCCGCCGGGCGCAGCAGGTGCACACCGCGATCTGGTCCGAGGAGCTCGACGGGCACCTCACGAGCCCGCAGTACGCGCTCGTCAGCGCGCTGCGGAACACCCCGGGCCTCGACCAGCGGACCGCGGGGGCCACCGCCTCGCTGGACAAGTCGACGGCCGCCGACGTCGTGGCGCGGCTGGAGCGCGACGGGTGGGTGCACCGCGTGCAGGACCCCCTCGACGGCCGGCGCAAGACGCTGCAGCTGACCAAGATCGCCGGCGCGGCGCTCAACGGTGTGACGCCGCGCGTGCAGAACGTGCAGCGCCGTCTGCTCGAACCGCTGCGGCCCGACGAGCGCGACGACTTCGTGCGGCTGCTGGCCCGCGTCGCGTACGCCGGTGATCCGCCGCCGATGCCGCGTCCGGACGCGCAGGTGGTCAGCGTCAGCACGGCGCCGGGCCACCTCGTTCGCCGCTCGGAGCAGGTGCACGGGGCCCTGTGGGCGGCGCGGATCGACGGGGTGATCACCCCGCCGCAGTACGCGGTGCTCTGCGCGATCGCCGCCAACGACGGCGTGGACCAGTCGACGGCCGGGGACATCGCGTCCCTCGACAAGACCAGCGTCGCCGGTGTCGTGCGGCGCCTGGCCCGCCGCGGGTGGCTCCTGGTCGAGCCCGACGCGTCCGACGGGCGGCGCAAGCGGCTGTCCCTCTCCGCGGTCGCGGTCGCGATGTTCGACGAGGTCACCCCGCAGGTCCTCGCCGTGCAGCGCGAGCTGCTCGCGCCGCTGGACGACGACGAGCAGCGGCGGCTGATCGGCCGGCTGCACACCATCTGCTACGGGCCGACCGGCTCCGCCTGACGCACGGCGGTCCGCCACCACCGCCGCGACGCGCACGCGGCGGGCACGGCGCCGAGGGCGTTGAGCAGCACGTCGTCCACCGACGACACCCGGTCCAGCTGCAGGACGTACTGCGCCGTCTCCACCAGCAGCGAGCACGCCGCCGCGAGCGCCAGGACCCGCGGCACCGACGCCAGGGCGGCGAACCGCACCGGGGCGAAGAACCCCAGGGCCGCGAAGAGCAGGAGGTTGCCGACGATCCCGAGCGTCCCCATCGTGACCAGGTCCTGCAGCGGGACCAGGCTCACCCGGCCCGGGACGACGCCGGCCCCCGACCCCGGCACCAGCGTCATCCACACCAGCGGCACCGTCCCGAGGACCAGCCCCACCTCGGCCGTCGACAGCCGCCACGCCCCGGCGGCGCCGGCGGCCCGGCGCCGGCGCGCCAGGACCCCCACCACCAGCACGGCGGGCGGCAGGGCGACCAGCGTCATCAGCGCCACGCCGTTGACGGTGTCGCCGCAGCCGTTCCACCGGCCGGCCAGGCAGGTCGGGGCGGCCATCAGGAGCGGGCGGCGCAGGACGTGCGCGAGGGCGGCCACGGCGAGGACCGCCAGGGCGAGGAGCACGATCGGCGTGCGGCGGGGCGGAGCGGACAGGGTCATGCGGCCATCCCACCCGGGGCGGTGTTGCGAGAACGTATCCGTTCCCGCGGGCGGTGATCGCGCTTCTCGATACGCCGACGACAGGTCCCGGCCCCTAGCATCGGGACCCTCATGCGCGTGCTGATCGTCGAGGACGAGCCCTACCTGGCCGAGGCCATCCGCGACGGCCTGCGCCTGGAGGCCATCGCGGCCGACATCGCCGGTGACGGCGACACCGCGCTGGAGCTGCTCGACGTCCACGCCTACGACATCGCCGTCCTCGACCGCGACATCCCCGGGCCGTCGGGCGACGAGGTCGCCGCACGGATCGTCGCCTCCGGCAGCGGCCTGCCGATCCTGATGCTCACGGCGGCCGACCGGCTCGACGACAAGGCGTCCGGCTTCGGCCTCGGCGCCGACGACTACCTCACCAAGCCCTTCGACCTCCGCGAGCTCGTCCTGCGGCTCCGCGCGCTCGACCGCCGGCGCGCGCACAACCGGCCGCCGGTGCTGGAGCTCGCGGGCCTGCGCGTCGACTCGTTCCGCCGCGAGGTCCGCCGCGACGGCCACCCCATCGCGCTCACGCGCAAGCAGTTCGCCGTGCTCGAGGTCCTCGTCGCGGCCGGGGGCGGGGTCGTCAGCGCCGAGGAGCTGCTGGAGCGGGCGTGGGACGAGAACGCCGACCCGTTCACCAACGCCGTGCGCATCACCGTCTCGGCCCTGCGCAAGCGGCTCGGCGAGCCCGGGGTCATCGCCACGGTGCCCGGCGTCGGCTACCGCATCGACGTCGACGGCCCGCGCGGGGAGGAGGGGACGTGGACCGGGCGCCCGGGCTGAGCGTCCGCCTCAAGCTGACCCTGAGCTACGCCGGGTTCCTCATGGTCGCCGGGGCCCTGCTGCTCGCCGTGGTGTGGGTGTTCCTGCTGCGCTACGTGCCCGAGGTGATCGTCTCCCCGGTGCCGCCGTCCGGGGCGCCGGGCCTGTTCATCCCGTCGCGCTCGGACCTGCAGCGCGCCTTCGCCCCGCGGGCCGCGGCCGTGCTGGGCTTCCTGCTGGTGTTCGGCCTGCTCGGCGGGTGGGTCCTCGCCGGGCGCATGCTCGCGCCGCTGACCCGGATCACCGACGCCACGCGCCGGGCCGCCGAGGGCTCGCTGGCGCACCGGATCCGGCTGGAGGGCCGCGACGACGAGTTCCGCCGGCTCGCCGACTCCTTCGACGCCATGCTCGCCCGGCTGGAGGCGCACGTCGCCGAGCAGCAGCGGTTCGCGGCGAACGCCTCCCACGAGCTGCGCACCCCGCTGGCGATCACGCAGGCGCTGCTGGACGTCGCCCGCGAGGACCCCGCCCGCGACACCGGCGAGCTCGTCGAGCGCCTGCACGTCGTCAACGCCCGGGCGATCGAGCTCACCGAGGCCCTGCTCCTGCTCAGCCGCGCCGACCAGGGGTCGTTCGGCCGGGAGGAGGTGGACCTGTCGCTGCTGGCGGAGGAGGCGACCGAGACGCTGCTGCCGTTCGCGGAGGAGCGCGGGGTGACCGTCGAGACCACGGGCGACGCCGCCCCCACCACCGGCTCGCCCGCACTCCTGCTGCAGATGACCACGAACCTGGTCCACAACGCGATCGTCCACAACGCGGAGCGGGGCACCGTGGAGGTCGGCACCGGCACCGGCCCCGGCGGCGTGGTGCTCACCGTCGAGAACACCGGCGCGGTGCTGGCGCCGCAGGTCGTCGCCACGCTGGTCGAGCCGTTCCAGCGCGGCGCCGAGCGCACCCGCACCCACCACGCGGGGGCCGGCCTCGGCCTGGCCATCGTCGCCAGCATCGCCCGGGCGCACGGCGGCACCCTCACGCTCGCCCCGCGCGACGGCGGCGGGCTGCGCGTCGTGGTGGAGCTGCCGCAGGCGCGCCGCTGACGTCGGGCGGAGTGGCGGCGTCGCTCAATGCCCCGCGCTCTGGCCGCCGTCGACGTGCAGCGTCTCGCCCGTCACGAACGACGCCGTCTCGAGGTAGAGCACGCCGTGGACGATCTCCTCGATCTCGCCCATCCGCCCGAGCGGGTGCAGCCCGGCGTAGGCGCCGTGGGCCTCGACGGGGTGCATCGGCGTCTTGATGATGCCCGGCGACAGGGCGTTCACCCGCACCCCCGAGCCGGCGAGCTCGATCGCCAGCGACCGCGTCGCGGCGTCCAGCCCGCCCTTGGTGAGCGAGGCGAGCACCGAGGGCACCACGCTCAGAGCGTGGTCGACGAGCGAGGTCGTGACGGTGACGACGTGCCCCGACCCGCGCTCGAGCATGGCCGCGACCGCCCGCTGCGTGATGCGGAAGAAGCCGGCGAGGTTGAGCCCGACCGCGGTGGCGAGGTCGTCGTCGGTGCACGCGGTGAACGGCTTGGCGATGAAGACGCCGGCGTTGTTGACCAGCGTGTCGACCCGGCCGAACCGCTCCAGCGCCGCGTCGACGACGCGGGCCGCGGTCGCGGGGTCGGCGAGGTCGCCGGCGACCGCGAGCACCTGCGGGTCGTCGGACGCGGCGATCGACCGCGACGTCGCGACCACGGCGTACCCGTGCTTGCGGTAGCCCTCCACGACGCCGGCGCCGATGCCGCGCGACGCCCCGGTGACGATCGCGACCCTCTGCTCGCTCGTGACGACGGACATGCTTCCTCCACAGTGGACTCTGCTGGTGCGGCCGTCCGCCGGGTCGGCGGACGGGTGGGTCAGCCGGCCGCGCGGCGCCCGGACCGGCGGATCTCGGTCGCGGTCGTGCCGAACTCGGCCCGCAGCGCGCGGCTCAGGTGCCGCGCGTCGGTCAGCCCCCAGCGCGCGGCCACGGCGGACGCGGTGCGCCCGCGCAGCGACTCGTCGGCGAGGTCGCGGCAGATGCGCTCCAGGCGCTGCGTGCGGATCCAGGCCGAGAGCGTGATGTCGCGCGGGGCGAGGACCTTGTGCAGGTAGCGCACCGACACCGCGTGGGCGCGCGCGACGGACTCGACGGTGAGGCCGGGGTCGGACAGGTGCGCGAGGCAGTGGGCGAGCACGCGGTCGGCGAGGTCGTCGCCCGCCCCGTGCGGCGGGATGTCGACCAGCTCCGCGATGGCCAGCGAGACGATCGCGTCCGCGAGGTACTCGGTGCTGCAGCTCGCCTCGCCCGCGGTGCAGCCGTCGATCTTCGCGGCGAGCGTGCCGAACAGCGTCGCCACGACGTCGCGGGGGCCCGTGTCGGTGGCGACCGCGACGGCCGTGCGCCCGGCGAGGGTGTCGGCGTGCGCGCCCAGCGCCGTCAGCGGGATCGAGACGACGACCATCTCGTAGGCCTCGCGGAACGTCACCTCGTAGGGCCGCGAGGTGACGTAGTTGACCAGGCCCCCGGGCTCGACGAGGCAGCGGCGCCCGTCCTGCTCGACCTCGGCCCGCCCGGTCCGCGGCAGGGCCACGACCAGCACCCCGGGGTCGCCGCTGCCGATCAGGTCGAGCCCGCGCGTCACGGTGCACGGGCTGCCGCTCACCACCGAGACGCGGACGTCGCCGGCGGCGGCGCTGCGCACGGCGCTGTGGAAGACGCCGTCGGTCAGGGGCCGCACGCGGACCGGGGCGGACGACTCGGCCAGCAGGGTCGCGAACCGCGCCCCGTCACCGGTCTCGGCCGCCGCGACGAGGTGCCGCACCGGTGCCACCGCCGCCGACGGACGCTGCGGACCCATGCTCCACCTCCCGCTCAGCGGGGCTCGTCGGCCCCGCTGCCCGGGACAGTAGGGGGACGCGGGCCCCCGCAGGCACCACTGCGGGCACCGGATCGCGCCAGTTCGTGCACCCGCCCCCGCCCCGCCTTGATCCACGCCGCCGCACCTGGTCCGATGGGCGGCGTGGACCTCGGGATCTCGGGACGTCGGGCGGCGGTGGCCGCGGCCAGCGGTGGGTTGGGCTTCGCGTGCGCCGCGGCGCTCGCGGCGGAGGGGGCGCGGGTCACGATCTGCGGCTCCGACGAGGCGCGCGCGATGGACGCCGCCGAGCGGATCGGGGCCGCGTTCGTCGTGGCCGACCTGACCCGGCCCGAGGAGGGCACGCGGTTCGTCGAGGAGGCGGGCCGGCTGATGGGGGGCGTCGACATCCTCGTCACCAACGGCCCCGGTCCGGCCCCCGGCACGGCGCTGGAGACGCCCGCCGAGGCCTACCCGGCGGCGCTGGAGCGCAGCCTGCTCGCGGTCGTGCACATGTGCCTGGCCGCCATGCCTGCGATGCGCGCGTCCGGGTGGGGGCGGATCGTCGCGATCACGTCGCTGGGCGTGCGCCAGCCCTACCCGAACCTCGTGCTGTCCAACACCGCACGGGCCGGGGTCACCGGCTTCCTCAAGACGCTCGCCACGGAGTCGGCCGCCGACGGCGTCACCGTCAACTCGGTGCTCCCGGGCTTCCACGACACGGCGCGGCTGCGCAGCATGAACGACGGCGGCCTGCCCGACGTCCCGGTCGGCAGCGCCGACGACTTCGGCGCGGTGGTCGCGTTCCTGTGCTCGCGGCAGGCCGGGTTCCTCACGGGGACGGCGGTGCCGGTGGACGGCGGGGCCCACCGCGCGCTGCTCTGAGCGCGGCGGACCCCGCCCGCTAGCGGGCCCCCTGCCCCGCGTCGACGCGCAGGACGTGACCGGTGATCTGGTCGGCGTTGTCGGAGGCGAGGAACAGCACGGCGTCGGTGATGTTGTGCATCTCCGTCCGCCACTTCGGCCCCGGCATGTTGCCGGCGGAGGAGAACATCTCGTAGGCGTCGTCGGCGGTCATGCCGACCTCGCCGGCCAGCCCGAGCACCATCCCGGACCCCTGGCCCTCGCCGGGGCGGATGGTCGCCGGGGCGACGCAGTTGACGTTGATGTCGAACTCCGCGAGCTCGAACGCCCACGCCGACGTGAGGCCCTGGATGGCGTGCTTGGCCGCGACGTAGTGCGAGAGCTGGGCGTGCCCGGACCCGGTCACGCCCGACGAGATGTTGACGATCTTGCCCGACCGCCGTCCGATCATGTTCGGCACGACGTACTTGGCGACGTACACGTGGCCCTTGACGATCGTGTCGAACACCGCGTCGAGGACGTGGCTGCGCATGCCCTGGATCGTGTCGAGCGCGGCGACGCCGGCGTTGCACACCAGGATGTCGATGCGGCCGTCGAAGAAGTCGAGCGCCTTCGCGACCGAGGACTCCACCTGGCTCTCGTCGCGGATGTCGCAGGGCAGCGGGATGACCCGGCGGTCGAGGTCCTCGATGGCGGCGACGGTGTCGTCCAGCATCGCGGCGGTGGCGAGCGGGTAGATGTCGGCGATCGGCTCGGTGATGTCGAGCGCGGCGATGTCGGCGCCCGCATCGGCGAAGGCCTTGGCGTGGCTGAAGCCCTGCCCCTTCGCCGCCCCGGTGATCAGGACGTTCTTCCCCTCGAGCCCGCGGAGCACGGCGGCCACGTCAGCTCCCCTCGGCGTGTGCGGCGTGGGCGGTGGCGGCGGTGCCCGCGCCACCGTGGGCGGCGGCCCATCGGACGGAGTCGACGATCATGTCGTAGCCGGTGCAGCGGCAGAGGTTGCCCTCGATGCCCTCGCGGATGGCGTCGTCGTCGGGGTCGGGCTGCTCGAGCAGCAGCCCGGTGGCGGACATGACCATGCCCGGCGTGCAGTACCCGCACTGCAGCCCGTGGCAGGCCTGGAAGCCCTTCTGCACCGGCGACATCTCGCCCTCCTCGTCGAGGCCCTCGACGGTCAGGACGTCGGTGCCGTCGGCGGTGACGGTGAGGACCGTGCACGACTTCACGGTCCGCCCGTCGACCATCACGGTGCAGGCGCCGCAGTTGGAGGTGTCGCAGCCGACGTGGGTGCCGGTGAGCGCGCGGGTCTCGCGCAGGTAGTGCACGAGCAGCTGGCGGGCCTCGACCTCGTCCTCGCCCGCCGTGCCGTTGACGGTGATCCGGACCTTGTGGTGGGACATGGAGGAATCAGCTCCCGTTCTGGTGGGCGGACTCGGACTGCGAGGCCAGCGCGGCGTTCAACGTCCGCCAGACCTTCTGCGGGGTGCAGGGCATGTCGATCGTGCGGACCCCGAGGTGGCCCATCGCGTCGACGACGGCGTTGACGACGGCCTGCGGGGCCGCGGTGGCGCCGGACTCGCCGAGGCCCTTGGCGCCCAGCGGGTTGAAGCTCGTCGGCGTGACGACGTGGTCGGTCTCGTAGCGGGGGAGGTCCTTGGAGGAGGGCAGCGTGTAGTCGACGAGCGTGCCCGCGCCGGGCTGCCCGTCGGCGCCGTAGGTGACCTCCTCGATCAGCGCCTGCGCGATCCCCTGCGCGACGCCGCCGTGGATCTGGCCCTTCGCCATCAGCGGGTTGATCACCGTGCCGCAGTCGTCGACGGCGACGTAGCGGCGGATGCGCACCTTGCCGGTGCCGCGGTCGATCTCGACGACGCAGCAGTGCGCGCCCGAGGGGTAGGACAGGTTGCTCGGCTCGTGGAACGCGGTCTCGTCCAGGCCGAGGTCGAAGCCGTCGGGCAGCAGGTGCGGCTTGAACGCGCGCACCGCGACCTCGGCCATGTCGACGCCCTGCTGGGGCGCGCCGCGCACGGAGAAGCGGCCGTCGGCGAGCTCGATGTCGGACTCGTCGGCCTCCAGCATGTGCGCCGCGATCCGGATGGCCTTGTCGCGCACCTTGTTGGCCGCCTTGAACACCGCCGAGCCGCCGACCGGCACGCCGCGGCTGCCCATCGTGCCGATGCCCTCCTGCACGGTGGCGGTGTCGCCGTGGATCAGCGTGATCCGCTCGAACGGCACCGACAGCTGGTCGGCCACGATCTGCGCGAACGCGGTCTGGTGGCCCTGCCCGTGCGGGCTCGTGCCGACCTTGATCACGGCGGAGCCGTCGACGTTGAGCCGGACGTTGGCCGACTCCCAGCCGCCGACGTAGCCGAACTGCTCGAACAGCGGGGTCGGGCCGAAGCCGCCCATCTCGACGAACGTCGAGAACCCGATGCCCAGCAGCGGCGCCTCCGGGTCGTTGCGCAGCGCGGCCTGCTCCGTCCGCAGCGCCTCGTAGTCGACGTGCTCGAGGAGCTTGTCCAGGCAGCCCGGGAAGTCGGCCTCGTCGTAGACGATGCCCTCGAACTGCGTCGCGTAGGGCATCTCGCCGGGCTGGACGAAGTTGGCGCGCCGGACCTCGAGGGGGTCCATGCCCAGCTCGGCGGCGACGTGGTCGACGACCCGCTCGATCATGTACGAGGCCTCGGGGCGCCCGGCGCCGCGGTAGGAGCCGACCGGGGTGGTGTTGGTGACGACCGAGCGGAAGCTGGGCGCGATCGTCGGGATCCGGTAGCAGCCGCCGGACATGAACGAGGTGAGCGTGGGCAGGCCGATGCCGGTGGCGTCGGGCCAGCCGCCGCAGTCCTGCGTGATGCGGACGCGCAGGGCGAGCAGGCGGCCCTCGTCGTCGAAGCCGACCTCGACGTCGTGCTGCTGGGCCCGCCCGTGGACCATCGACGTCATGTTCTCGCTGCGCGTCTCCACGTACTTGACGGGGCGGCGCAGCCGGCGGGAGAGCTCCGCGGTGAGCAGGAACTCCGGGTAGAACGAGGCCTTCGCGCCGAAGCCGCCGCCCACGTCGGGCGCGACGAACCGCACCTCCTGCTGGGACAGCCCGAACATCTGCGCGATCTCGTTGCGCATGTGGTGCGGGGTCTGGCTGGTGCCCCAGATCGTCAGGCCCGAGGACTGCCAGTCGGACAGGCAGACGGTCGGCTCCATCGGCACGGCGGCGCAGCGCTGGTTGACCAGCGCGAACGCGAGCCGGTGCGGGGCGGCGGCGAGCTCGGCCTCGGCGTCGGTGGCCGAGAGCTGCTGCTCCAGGACCACGTTCGAGGGCAGCCCGTCGAGGATCGGCGTCGCGCCCTCGGCCGTGGCCGCGGCGATCGAGGCCATGACCGGCAGCTCCTCGTACTCCACGACGACGGCCTCGGCGGCGTCGGCGGCGAGGTAGCGGTCGGTGGCGACGACGACGGCCACCGGCTCGCCGACGAAGTGGACCTTGCCCGTGGCCAGGCACGGGCGCTCCATGCCGGGGACGGAGCGGGTGGCGGGCAGGCCCTCCAGGTCGGCGTGGGTCCACACCCCGAGCACGCCGGGCAGCCGCGCCGCCTCGGCGGTGTCGATCGACACGATCCGCGCGTGGGCGAGGTAGCTGCGCACGAAGACCATGTGGACGGTGCCGGGGAGCCGGATGTCGTCGACGAACGTGCCGCGTCCGGTGAGCAGGGCGGGGTCCTCCTTGCGGACCACCGATGCACCGACCATGGATCCCATGCTGCGGACCTCCTCGTCTCCAGCGACCTGTGCCCGCAGTCACGGACTCCGGCGTTAGGAACCTAACGTCGAGGCTGACCGAGGGCAAGGATCACCATGGGCCACCGGACGATCACGGGGCGTCGAAGACCACCGGGTAGGCGGCGAAGTGGTCGCGCGCCGAGTGCGGGTCGCGCCGGGGCGGGTCGGCGGGATCGGGCCGGGCACCGGCGGTGAGCAGGGCGTCGAGCATGAGCGTGACGGTGCCGAGCACCTGCTCGTGGGCCTGCTCCGGGGTGGGCTGCTCGGGCGACGGCACGCCGCCGGCGAGCTCGGTGCCGATGCAGGCGTGCATGCCGCCGCCGAAGGCGTGGCCCCAGCGCGGGACGTCGGCGGGGACCTCCCGCATCGGGTCGTACTCCTCGGGCCGCTCGAACACCCGCGCGTCGCGGTTGGCGCCCGCGATGTCGAGCACCACGAACGACCCCTCGGGGATCTCGGTGCCGCCGCGCAGCGTGATGGGCGCGAGGGCGCGGCGCTGGGCCACCGGGCTCGCCGGGTGCAGCCGCAGCGTCTCGTAGACGCAGCGCTGCAGCAGCGCCGGGTCGCGGCGGGCGCGGTCGGCCGCCTCCGGGTCGCGCTGCGCCCAGGTGAACCAGTCGTCGGCGGCGTGGCTGAACGCGTCGGCCGTGCTGTGCGAGCCGGCCTGCAGGTAGAAGGCGCACTCGCGGCGCAGGACGTCCTCGTCGATGCCGAGCTCGTCCCAGTTGCGCAGCAGCGCGGTGAGGACGTCGCGGGGCAGGTCGTCCTCGGTGACCTCCCCGGCGGCGAACCGCTCCAGCAGCGCGCGGCGCCGGGTGATCGAGGGCTGCAGGAAGACGCGGTCGAAGTCGTCGAGCGCGGCCTGCACCTCGGCCCGCACGACCTCGGGGTCGCGGGTGGTGTGCACCATCGTCGCGCCCTCGGAGAACTTCTTGGCGAACCGGTAGAGCTCGTCGGTCTCCTCGGGGCTGCCGGTCGGCTGGTCGATCCCGGCCACCATCGCCGTCAGGTTCATGATCGTGCGGTAGCCGATCTCCAGGAGGTCGGCGCGGCCGGCGGCGCGGAACGGCGCGAGCGTGTCGTGCACGACGTCGCGCAGGAACGCCTTCTCCCAGTACCGGAACGTGCCGCGGCGGAACAGGCGGTTCTCGACGCGGCGCCGGCGCCGGTGCTCGCCGCCGTGCAGCACGAGCAGGCTGTCGGCCATCACGACCCCGCCGGCGTCGTAGAGCGCCTGCTTCAGGTCGTGCTGGCGGTAGGCCTCGCGGACGTCCGCGTACCCGTCGAGCGTGATCGTCTGCATGGCCCGCCTCGCTGCGTCCGGCGCCGGAATGCGGCGTGCTGTCCCTAGCGACGCTAGCAACGGCGGGTCGCCGACGTCCAGAGCGCAGGCGTGCGTCGTCAGTCCCTTGACGACGCTCCGGCGCTGCGGGAGTCTCGGTGACCCAGCCCACTCGGAGGACACTCGGAGGACAGCGTGGCCGAACCCGTCCGGACCCTCACCGCCGACGTCGTCGTGCTCGGCACCGGCCCCGCCGGCATGGCCGCCGTCGCCGAGGCGGCCGCGGAGGGGGCGGAGGTGGTCGCCGTCGAGGCGATGGAGCACATCGGCGGCAACGCGGTCTGGTCCACCGGCTACCTGGCCTTCGTCGACTCGGAGATGCAGCGCGAGCAGGGCATCACCGACGACGTGGAGACCTTCGTCGCCGACGCCCGGGCGATGGTCGAGGAGGCGCGCGACCGGTTCGGCGTCGAGTGGGACGAGGAGCTGGTGCGGCTGTTCGCCCGCGAGAGCGCGGAGACCTACCGCATCCTCACCGGGCGCGGCGTGCGCTTCTCGCGGTTCATCCCGCGGCCGCGCCAGCACACCGTCGACCGGATGGCCGCCGTCGAGGACAGCTGGATGCTGGGCCGGGCGTTCCGGCCGGACTTCGACCTGCCCGCCGTCACCACGCTGTTCGAGACGGTCGCCGACCGGCTCGTCACCGAGGACGGCCGGGTCACCGGCGTGCTCGCGCACGGCCTGGCCGACGGGCAGCGGTACGCGCTGCACGCCCGGCGCGGGGTCGTGCTGGCCACCGGTGGCTACCAGTCCAACCCCGAGCTGCGCCGCCGCTACCAGCCGGAGTTCGTCGCCCGGGCCCCCTACCTGGGCGTCGACACCTGCCGCGGCGACGGGCACCTGATGGGCCAGGCCGTCGGCGGCGACCTCGTCAACATGACGTTCGTGCCGCCGCTGGTGATCGTGTCGTCGTCGGTGGTGGAGGACGCGATCGCGGTCAACGCGGCGGGGGAGCGGTTCCACGACGAGGCGGGCCCCTACGAGGAGCGCGTCGAACGGCTGCACGAGCAGCCCGGGCGCCGCGCCTGGTACGTCGTCGACGAGGAGGTGGCGCGCGAGAAGGCCGGCCTGATCGGGCAGATGCCCGAGCCGCCCGTGCAGGCCGACACCCTCGACGCCCTGGCCGACGCCATCGGGGTCCCCGCCGCCGCGCTGACCCGCACGGTCGAGGGCTGGAACGCGTTCCTCGCCACCGATGCCGAGCAGGACCCGGAGTTCGGCCGCGTCGTGCTGCCGCCGCGCCGGCGCCGCTGCGCCACCGCGCCGTTCACGGCCGTGCCGATGGTGGAGGGCGTCAACTTCTGCTGCGGCGGGTTCCGCGTCACCACCGACCTGCAGGTCGTCGACGTGTTCGGCACGCCGATCAGCGGGCTGTTCGCCGCCGGCGACTGCGTCGGCGGCCTCAACCCCGTCTCCGACCTCGGCGGCGTCCACATCTGCGGCGGCCTCACCCTCGGGCGCCTGGCCGGGCGCGCCGCGGCCCGCGGCGTCGACGACCGCGCGCACCACGGCACCGTCCTGCACGCGGGGATGCCCTCGATGCTCGACACGAAGATCGCGCTGGTCCACCTCGACACCCCCCGTTCCTGAGGAGTCACCGATGTCCGTCGGAGTCCTGTTCACGCAAGGCCTGGTCACCGGAGACCCGCACACCGTGCTGGGGGAGATCCTCGAGCAGGCCGAGGCCGCCGACCGGCTCGGCTTCTCCGCCGCGCTGACCACCGAGCACAAGTACTCCGAGGAGTACTTCGGCTCGCCGCTGCACCTGGCCTTCGCGATCGCGGCGCGCACGCGCCGGGTGAAGGTCGGCACGGCCATCGCGATCGCGCCGCTCTACAACCCGGTGGAGCTCGCGCAGGACGCCGCCATGCTCGACCAGCTCTCCGGCGGCCGCGCCTGGCTCGGACTGGGCGCGGGCTACATGCCCGTCGACTACTCGACGGTCGGCGTGAGCTGGGACGACCGCGCCCAGCGCTTCGACGAGACCGTGCGCATCCTGCGGGCCGCGCACACCCGGGACCGGTTCTCCTTCGCCGACGAGATCTACTCCTTCGACGACGTGTCGGTCATCCCGAAGCCCGTGCAGGCCGGGGGCGTGCCCCTGCACCTCGCGGCGTGGACGCCCGGCGGCCTGCGCCGCGCCGGCCGCCTCGCCGACGGCTGGATCACCAACGCGCTCATGTCGCTGCCGACGATGTCGGCGATGGCCGCGGACTACCGCGCCGCCGCCGAGGCGCAGGGTCGCACGCCGCACGTCACGTCGATCCGGTTCTGCTGGCCCTACACCTCACGGGAGGCGGCGCTGGAGGAGTTCGGGGACACGGCGCTGGCCATGGCCCGCACGCTGTTCGACTACGGCGCGATCACCGACCTGCCCGGCGTCACGTCGTCGTCGGAGATCACGCTCGAGGAGTTCGTCAAGGACCGCTTCGTGTTCGGCACGCCGCAGGAGTGCGTCGAGACGATCGGGCGCTTCCGCGACGAGGCCGGCGTCGACGACTTCCTGATGATCTTCCGCTACCCGACCGGGCCCGACAACGCCGCGGTGCTGCAGGCGATGGAGCTGTTCGGGACCGAGGTGCTGCCCGCGCTGGAGCGGCCCGCGGTGCCGGCGTGACGGCGCGCTCCCCGCTGCGCGTCGGGATCGTCGGCGTCGCCTACGC
This sequence comes from Pseudonocardia broussonetiae, assembly GCF_013155125.1. NCBI lineage: Bacteria > Bacillati > Actinomycetota > Actinomycetes > Pseudonocardiales > Pseudonocardiaceae > Pseudonocardia > Pseudonocardia broussonetiae. The sequence goes on from NZ_CP053564.1 coordinate 4,486,453, forward strand.
CGAGGGCACGCACCTGCCGGCCTACGCGGCGCTGGCGGCCGAGGGGCTGGTGGAGCTGGTCGCCGTGGCGACCGCGCACCGCGACACGGCCGAGGCGGCGGCGCAGGAGCACGGCATCCCGCGGGCCCACGTCGGGTTCCAGGCGCTGTGCGCCGACCCGGACGTCGACCTCGTCGACGTCGCCACCCGGCCCAGCCGCCACCGGCCCATGGTCGAGGCGGCGCTGGCCGCGGGCAAGCGGGTGCTGTGCGAGGCCCCGCTCGCGCCGACCGTCGCGGACGGGGAGGCGATGCTCGGGGCGGCGGGCGACCGCGGGTTCGTCGACATGCAGTCGCGGTTCTGGCCGGGGGTCACCGAGCTGCGCAGGCTGGTGGCCGACGGGTACGTCGGGCGGGTCGACAACGTCGCCGCCACCGCGCTCTACCCGACGTTCACCACGGAGCGGGCGATCGCCTCGTCGGGCTGGTGCGCCGACGCCGCGCACGGCGCGAGCTCGCTGCGGGTGCACGGCCTGCACACCGCCGACCTGCTGCGGTTCGTCTTCGGCGACCTCACCGACGTGCGGGGGAGCGCGGCCCGCCGCGAGCCGCTGTGGGACGGGCGGGTGCCGGCCGACAGCGTCGACTCCGCGGCGTGGACGGCGCGCACGCCCGACGGGGCGGTCTGCTCGGTGCACTCGTCGTGGATCGCGCGGTTCGGCGCCGGCTTCCGGCTCGTCGTCCACGGCTCCGAGGGGATGCTGCTGGCCGAGGCGGCCGGGCACACCGGGCACTTCCCGGTGCGGCTCTCGGGCGCCCGGGTCGGGGACGACGCGCCGCGCGAGCTGGTGGCGGCGTCGGGGTCCCCGGTCGAGCCGTTCACGCGGCTCGTGCGGGCCCTCGCGACGGGCGACGCCGCCGACGTCCCGACGTTCGCCGACGGGCTCGCCGCCCTGCGGATCGCCGGGGCCGTCGAGACTGCCCGATGACGGCGACCGGTTGACGTGAGGGCACTAACGACTACCGTCCTGGTGGAGCACGAGGCACCGGCGCCGAGGAGAGAACCATGACCGCAGCCGTCGTCCCCGAGGTCGTCGTCCTGACGTCGTTCGCCGACGCGAAGGACGCCTACCGCAACAAGGACCTGCGCCAGTCGCTCTACGACGAGGGCGAGGTCGTGATGGCCGACGTCCTGGTCAACCTGCACGGCGCCGAGCACCGCGACCGCCGCCGCGTCGAGAACCGGCTGTTCCGCCGCGACGTCTTCGAGCGCTACGAGCGCGACCTGTTCCCCGAGGTCACCGAGCGCACGCTCGCGCCCTACATCGAGGCGGGCGGGGTCGACCTCGTGCACCTGGGCCACGAGCTGATGCTCAACCTCGCGGCCGTGACCGCCGGCGTCGACCGGCCGCAGGGCACCGCCGAGGAGACCGGCCGGCTCTACGACTACATGATGCGGTTCATCGAGGGCGCCACCCTCGCGCACTCCACCGGCGACAAGGCGGCGCAGGCCGTGGCGATCGCGCAGGCGCTGGAGGACTGGGACGCGGAGTTCCTCGCGCCTTCGATCGCCCGCCGCCGGGCGCTGCCGCCCGAGGAGCAGCCCCGCGACGTGCTCTCGACGCTGCTGCAGCACCAGGACGAGCTGGACCTGCCGCCCCACGTCGTCCGCCGCGAGGTCGCGTTCTACCTGCTCGCGGGCGGGCACACCAGCGCCACCGCGTTCGTGCGGGCGATCGACCACATGCTCGGCTGGTTCGACGCCCACCCCGAGCAGCGCGACCGCGCCGGCGACCCGCTGTTCGTGCAGCGCTGCATCCACGAGACCGTGCGCCTCAACCCGTCGAGCCCCACCGGCCGCCGCCGCGCGCTGGCACCGGTGCGGCTGCGCTCGGGCGTCGAGATCGCGGAGGGCGCCACCGTCGTCATCGACCTCATGGCGGTCAACCGGGACGTCGAGCTGTTCGGGCCCGACGCCGCCGCGTTCGACCCCGACCGCGTGCCGCCGCCGGGCGTCGCGCCGTTCGGGCTGAGCTTCGCCGCGGGGATGCACGTCTGCATCGGGCAGGACCTCGCCGCGGGCGTCGTCGCGCGGCCGGACACCGATCCCGACGCGCACCTGTTCGGCCTGGTCACCGGGGCGGTCGGGCAGATGTTCGCCGCCGGTGTGCGGCGCGACCCGGAGCACCCGCCGCAGCGCGACGCCGCCACCGCCCGCCCCTACTGGGGCACCTACCCGGTGCTGCTGGGGGGTGCGCGGTGAGCTACCGCATCTCCGTCGACCGGGACGTCTGCATCAGCTCGGGCAAGTGCGTCGCCGAGGCCCCGGACCTGTTCGACTTCGACGACGACGACCTCGCGGTGCTCGTCCCGGGCGCCCCGCAGCCCGCCGACGCCGTGCAGGTCGAGCTCGCCCGCACGTGCCCGTCCGGGGCGCTGCGGGTGCACGACGCGGAGACCGGCGACGAGGTCGACGTCTTCTGAGGCCCTACAGCCGCAGCAGGCGGGTGGCGTTGGCGGTGAGGGCGGCGCCGAGGTCGCCCGTCGGGGCGTCGTGGGCGCCGGAGTCCCAGCCGGCGAAGTTGGTGCCGAACACCAGGCGGTCGACGCCCGCGTGCGCGACGAGCAGGTCGAGCGACTGCTCGTCGTGCACGTGGGTGTCGAACCAGATGCGCCGGTAGTAGTGCTCGAACCCGTGGTCGCGCAGCGCCTGCGACGCCCACGGCCGCTTCTCGACGGCGGCGGCGAAGCGCCCGGACAGGAACGCCGCCGTGCCGCCGCCGTGGGAGACGCAGACGTCGAGGCCGGGGTGGCGCTCCAGCACGCCGCCGAAGACGAGCGCGGCGACGGCGAGGGTCTCGTCGTAGGCGAAGCCCAGGAGCAGGTCGAGGTCGAAGCGGCGCAGGCGGGCGTCGGCGGGCGGCCCGTCCGGCCCCAGCGGTGACGGGTGGACGAACAGCGGCACGTCCAGCTCGACGACCGCCTCGTAGAGCGGGTCGAGCGCGGGGTCGTCGAGCGTGCGGCCGGCCGGGTCGGTGTCGAGGTAGACCCCGGCCATGCCCAGCTCGCGCACGGCCCGGCGGGCCTCGGCGACGGACTCCGCGACGTCCTGCACCGGCAGCTGGGCGCTGGCGAGCAGCCGGTCGGGGTGCTTCGCGGCCAGGGCCGCCAGCCCGTCGTTGTGCGACCGCGCGAACGCGACGGCGTCGGCGACCGGCAGCGACCCGAAGTAGGTCAGCGGGTTGGGGGAGAGCAGCTGGCGGGCGATCCCGGCGTCGTCCATCGCGGCGAGCCGCACGTCGACGTCCATGAACGGGCTGCCGGCGTAGCGCACGCCGTGCAGCACGTAGTCGCCGACGCGGTAGAACGGGCGCCCGTCCTCCGAGGTGCCGAGCTCGGGCCCGGCGGCGCCCGCGGCGCCCTCCGAGGAGGCGAGGACGGCGTGGGCGTGGACGTCGATCGTGCCGGCGGGGGCGGTGCTCCTGATGGGCTCAGACATGCGAGAGCTTCTCGAGCTGCTCCTCGGTGAACGCCAGCGAGCGCGTCAGCGGGCAGGAGGCGAGGAAGCGCACCTGGTCCGACGAGCGGAGCTTCTGCTCGGGGATCGGGGTCGTGAGGTCGATCCGCTTCCCGTCCTTGATCACCTCGGCGATCGCGGTCTTGTCCTGGAGGATCGTCACGTCGGCCAGCGGGTCGCCGTCGACGACGAGGACGTCGGCGATGCGGCCCTCCTCCAGCGTGCCCACCTCACCCTCCATCCGCATCGCGAAGGCGCCGTTGCGGGTGGCCGCCACGATGGCGTCCATCGGCGAGAAGTCCATGTACTCGACGAACATCTCCAGCTCGCGGGCGTGCCACTCGCCGACCGGGGTGACGGCGAACCCGGTCTCGGAGCCGGTGAGGAACGGGACGCCGGCCGCGTGGGCCTTCGCCATCTGCTTGGCCGTCACCGCGATCTCGGCCCGGAACACCTCCAGCAGCTCGGGCGAGCTGCCGACCTTGGCGCCGTAGTCGGCGAGGTTGCCCAGCAGCGTGAACGTGGGGCACAGCGCGCTGCCGGCCTCGAGCACGGCCTCGAGGGCCTCGTCGTCCATGTAGGAGGCGTGGTAGATCAGGTCGACGCCCGCTCGGGCGGCGTCGCGGGTGCTCGCGGAGTTGCGGCAGTGCGCGACGACCTTGGTGTTGAGGTCGTGCGCGGTGTCGCAGACGGTGCGCAGCTCGTCGAAGTTCCAGACCTTGACCTCGGGGCCCTTCATCGACGGGATCAGGCCGGTGACCATGATCTTGATCCAGTCGACGCCGTACTTGATCTGCCTGCGGATCTCGTTGACCATCATGTCGCGGCCCTTGACGACCGTGGCGTAGGCGGTGGTGCCCTCGTCGGCGATCATCCGGCCGGCCGTGCCGCCGAGCATCGTCATCAGCGCCTGGCCGCCCGCACGCATCCGCGGGCCCTCGACGATGCCGGACTCGATCGCGTCGCGCAGCTCGCAGCCGATGTTCCACAGGCAGTCGGCGTCGAGCACGCTCGTGACGCCGGCGCGCAGCACCTTGCGGGCGTTGTAGGCCGAGAGCATCGAGCTGTAGGCCTCGGTGCGGTGGTGGAACAGCTCGTCGTTGCCGGTCGGCTCGCCGAACGTCAGGTGGGTGTGGGCGTCGATCAGCCCGGGCATGACGGTCTTCCCGGTGGCGTCGATCCGCGTCTCGTCCGGGGCGGCCTGCGCCAGCGCGGCGGCGCCGAGCGCGACGATCCGCCCGCCGCGCAGCAGCACGGCCTCGCCGGGGCGCGCCGCGGCGCCGGTGCCGTCGACGACCGTGCCGCCGCTGATCAGGATCCCGTCGGCCACGACGCGCTCCTCCGCTCGGTGTGTGCGTCAGCGCACTGACGACTAGTCGGTCCGCTCGTCAGTCTGGCACGTCAGTGCCGCACGTGCGAGAGGCTGGACGGGGCCGGAGGTGGGGCAGTAGCGTCGTTACCGTGCCAACGCCGCAAGGCGACCAGCGACGACGGGGGACATCCGTGACGGGCGAGTGGGCCGTGGTCACCGGGGCCGGCAACGGCATCGGGGCCGTCATCGTGAAGCACGCGGTGAAGGAGGGGTACCGGGTCGCGGCGTGGGACGTCGACGAGGACGCCGCCCGCGCCGTCGCGCAGGACGTCGGCGACGCCTGCGTGCCGGTGCGCGTCGACGTCGCCGACGAGGAGTCGGTGCGGGCCGCGGTCGACGCGCTGCCGCAGCCGCCCGCGCTGCTCGTCAACAACGCCGGGGTGGTGCGCTTCGGGCCGCTGCTCGAGCTGCCGGCCGCCGACTGGCGCCTCGCCGTCGACGTCAACCTCACCGGCACGTTCCTCGTCGCCCGCGCCGTGGCCGAGCGGATGATCGCCGCCGGGGGCGGCTCGATCGTCAACATCGCCTCGGTCAACGGCCTCGCCGCCGCCCCGAACGCCGGCGCCTACACGGCGTCGAAGGCCGGGATCATCATGCTCACCGAGCAGATGGCGCTGGAGTGGGCGGCGGGCGGGGTGCGGGTCAACGCCGTGGCGCCCGGGCTGATCGACGCCGGCATGTCCGACGCGATCTACGCCGACCCGGAGGTCCGGCGGCTGCGCTCGGCCCGCGTGCCGATGAACCGGCTCGGGTCGGCCGCCGACGTCGCCGACGCGGTGCTGTTCCTCGCCTCCGCGAAGGCCGGCTACGTCACCGGCCAGACCCTGGCCGTCGACGGCGGCATCACCCGCAGCGCGCTGAACGCGATGCCGCGGCCGCAGAGCGTGGACTCGGTGGGTGTCGCTCCCGGCACCGACCCGGTGGGCGACGGCGGCCCCGGCTGACCGGGTGGGACGATGACGCCATGTCCCAGGAGAGCGTGATCGCGGAGCTGCAGCGCCTGGGGATGTCCGGGTACGAGGCGAAGGCCTACGTCGCGCTGATCGCCGCCGGCACCCCGCTCAACGGCTACGAGGTCGCGAAGCGGTCGGGCGTCCCGCGCAGCACCGTCTACGAGACGCTCGGCAAGCTGGTCAGCAGGGGCGCCGCGTACGAGGTGCGGGCGGGCGAGGCGAGCGTCGGCTACATCTCGCTGCCGCCCTCGGCGCTGCTCGACCGGATGCGCCGCGAGTTCGACGCCTCGATCGACACCCTGCGCGACGCGCTGCCCGCCGTCGCCTCCCCGGCGCAGGTGCGCCTGGTCCACAACCTCACCGACCGGGCGTCGCTGCTGGCCCGGGCCGAGGACGTGGTGGCCGCCGCCCGCAACGACCTGTTCCTGTCGGGCTGGCCCGCCGAGATCGAGCCGCTCAAGCCCGTGGTGCGCCGGGCCGAGGCCGAGGGCGTCGACGTGTCGGTGGTGTCGTTCGGCGAGGACGACGACCCGGTCGGCAACACCACCCCGCACCGCTTCTCCACACCCGAGGTGGTGCTGGAGAACCTCGGCTGCCGCCTGCTGGTCGTGTCCGCCGACCGCGAGCAGGCCGTGATCGGCGGGGTCGTCAACGGCGACGCGTGGGGCGTCTACACCGATGACCCGGCGGTCGTGCTGGTCGCCGTCGAGTACGTCCGGCACGACATCGCGATGCACCTCATCGCGCAGCGCTTCGCCCCCGACGACTTCGAGAGCTTCTGGACCTCCGACCCCGACCTGCGCCGGCTGCGCGCCGACCACGGCATCCCCGCGGCGCTGCTGCGGCGGGGGCCGGCCGGGGCGAGCGCGCCGCCGCGGCGCGCGCGCCGCAGCGGTTCCTGAGCTGCAGCGGCTCCTGAGCCGGGCGGTCGGTCAGGCGTTCGTCACCCCGAGGCCGAGCCCGCCGTCGATCGTGAGGACGGCGCCGGTGGCCCACTCCGCGGTGAGCAGGTACTCCACGGCCTCCGCCACCTCGTCGACGGTGCCGGGGCGGCCCAGCGCGTGCGCCGGGCCGAGCGACTCCATGCGGGCGGCCGCGGTGGCGTCGTCGAAGATCCCGGCGCGCTGGTTGATCTCGGTGAGGACGCCGCCGGGGCGCACGCAGCTGACGCGGACGCCCTGCGGGCCCAGCTCGGCGGCGAGCACCCCGGTCAGCGTCTCCAGCGCCCCCTTCGTGGCCGCGTAGGGGGACGCGCCGGGGAACGCGCGCTGGGTGTGCACCGACCCGAAGAACACGACCGCGCCGCGGCGCTCCCGCAGGTGGGGCAGCGCGAGGGCGCTGAGCAGCAGCGGGCCGATCGTGTTGGAGGCGAACACGTCGTGCAGTCCCTGCTCGGTGAGCTCCTCCAGAGCGCCGCGGTACATGTTGCCGGCGCCGTGCACGACCGCGTCGATCCCGCCGCCGTGCTCCACCGCGGCGTCGACCATCGCCTGCCGGTCGGCCGCCGACGTCACGTCGCCGACGACGCCCCGCGCGCCGGCCGCCGCGGCGACGGCCTCGACCTTCCCGGCGCGCCGGCCCGACAGCACCACCCGCGCGCCCGCCGCGGCCAGCCGGTGCACCACCGCCTCGCCGATGCCCGACCCGCCGCCGGTGACCAGCACCGACATCCCCTCGATGGCGCGTCCCACGTCAGTTCCTCCCTGTCAGGTCGTCGCGGGCCGGGCGCAGCACGGCCTCGGCCGCGGTGCGCACCAGTACGGCCCGGTCCCGGGGGGCCAGCTCCGCCAGCACGTCGGACTGGACCTCGACCGACAGCGGCAGGCCCGCCGGCAGCCCGGCCACGAACGCGGCGAGCGGGAGCCCGCCGCGACCCGGTGGCAGCCGCTCGTGGCGGGCCTCGTGCGCGAGGTCGGCCGGCACCCGCGCGGGGTCGGCGACGTCGCAGAGCTGGGCGTACCCGGTCAGGGCCGGGTCGGCCGGGTCGTCGAGCCGGTCGCCCGCGCGGTGCAGGTGCAGCGGGTCGAGCAGGACGACGGCGCCCGGCACCGCCCGGGCGATCCGCTCCGCGGCGGCGCGGGTGCGGACGGCGGTGAACGCCATGCACTCCAGCGCGAGGCGGGTCCGCCCGCCCAGCAGGTCGGCGAGCTCGGCGAGCCGGTCGACGGTCGCGGACTCGTCGGGATCCTCGCTGACGGTGAGCAGGAAGCGCGCACCGAGCCCGGCCGCGGTCTCGGCCAGCTCGCGCTGGGCGTCGGTCAGCGGCCCCGCCAGGCGGACGACCTCGACGTCGAGCAGGCCGGTCCCGGTGCGGCGCAGCGCTTCTTCGACGCCGCGGGCCTGCGTGCGCGGGTCGGCGATCCGGACCCCGGCCAGCGGGAAGCCGGCGGCGGCGGCGCACTCGACGGCGTCGCCGGGGGAGAGGTCGAGCACCGTGCCGGCCGCGAGCGAGAGCACGCCTCAGCCCGCCGTCGTCCAGCGGACGGCCCGCCGGACGACCTCGGCGTGCTCGGGCACGTCGTAGGAGGGCGGGTGGTGGCCCAGCGCGTCGTAGACGACCCGGCCGCCGCCGTGCTCGCGAGCCCACAGCAGCGGCTGCACGGCGCCGCTCCCGGGCTGCGGCGCCGTCAGCAGGCCGGTGACGTCGGGGGAGTACCGGAGGTCGCCGTAGACCTCGTCGACCAGGGTGAACGGGTCGAGCCCGCTGACCAGCGGGTGCTCGGCCGCGACGGACACCGTGACCTCGGGCCCCAGCGGCGGGTGCTGCGAGCGGCCCCACTCCCAGGCGCCGCCCAGCGTCGCACCCCAGCCGGGCCAGTCGTCGAAGCAGATGCTCGCGGTGTGCATCCCGAGCACGCCCCCGCCCGCGGCGAGGTGCGCGTCGAGCGCGTCCCGGGCCGCCGCCGACGGGCTGGCGCCCTCCGCGGCGGCCTGCTCGCGGTAGCGCGGCGGGGTGCCCTCGCCCGTCATCGACCAGCGCAGGGCGTTCACGACCAGGAGGGCGGCCCCGGGCAGCGCGCGCAGCGCCGACTCGACGCCCGCCACGCCGGTGTGCACGTCGACGTCGAGCCCCTCGGCCTCCAGCACGGCGGCCAGCCGCGCGGTGGTGGCCGGGAAGTCGTGGGTGAGGCCCCCGGAGAGGACGACGGCGCGCACGGTCACCTCCGTAGTGATGCGACTTCCGTAGTGATGCGACTGACGACTACGGCGGATCCTACGGACGACCGGGGCGCGGGCGCTAGCCTGCGGTGAGCTGCCGCGTCCGGCAGCGCGGGTGCGGACGTGGGGCGGGGTGGTGGTCGGTGCGGGTGCTGGTGGTCGGCGCGGGGGCCGTGGGCGGCTGGTTCGGGGCCGCGCTCGTGCGCGCGGGCGTCGACGTCACGTTCCTGGTGCGGAGCGAGCGCGCCGCGCGGCTGCGTGCCGACGGGCTCGCGCTCGTCGACCCGGAGGGGGAGCGGAGCGTCGTCGAGGTCCGGGCGGTCACGGTCGACGAGCTCACCGACCCCGCCGACCTGGTCCTGCTCGCGGTGAAGGGCACCGGCATCGAGAAGGCGATGGACGACGCCGCGCGGGCGGTCGGCCCGTCGACGGCGGTGCTCCCGCTGCTCAACGGCGTCGGCCACGTGCCGCTGCTGGTCGACCGGTTCGGCCCTGCCGCGGTGCTGGGCGGGCTCTGCCTGGTGGCCACGCGCCTCGCGCCCGACGGCACCGTCCGGCACCTGGCGCCCGGGGGGTCGCTGCGGTTCGGCGAGCTCGACGGCGGCGCGACCGCGCGGCTCGACGACATCGCCACGGCGTTCGCGCCTGCCGGCTTCGCGACGTCCGTGTCGGCGACGATCGAGCACGACATGTGGGAGAAGTGGCACTTCATGGCCGCGGCGGGGGCCACCGGCGTGCTGCTCGGCGGCCCGGCGGGCGGGATCACCGCGGTCGAGGGCGGGGCCGACGCGGTCACCGCGATCCTCGCCGAGGCCTCGGCCATGCTGGCCGCCGCGGGCTTCCCGGTCCGGGACGAGGCGCTCGCGCGCGCCCGCGGCGCGCTGCTCACGCCGTCGTCACCGTTCACGACGTCGCTCTACCGCGACTTCGCCGACGGGATGCGCACCGAGGCCGAGCCGGTCGTCGGCGACATGGTGCGCCGGGCCGACGACCTGGGCGTGCCGGTGCCGCTGCTCGCGGCGGCCGCCGTGCGCCTGCGCGTGCACGAGGCCGCCGCGGGCCGAGGCGCGAGCCTCAGCGCCAGCCCAGCTCCGGCGCCAGGTGGGTGAGGACGGACTCCACGACGTGGGCGTTGTAGTCCACGCCCAGCTGCGTCGGCACCGTGAGCAGCAGGGTGTCGGCGGCGGCGATCGCCTCGTCCTCGGCCAGCTCGTCGATCAGCTTGTCCGGCTCCCCGGCGTAGGTGCGGCCGAAGCGCGCGTCGCCGCCGTCGAGGTGGCCGACCTGGTCGGTGCTGTGGCGCTCGCGCCAGAACAGCTGCTTGTCGAGGTCGCTGACGATCGGGAAGATGCTGCGGCTCACCGACACGCGTGGCTCGCGGTCGTGGCCGGCCTCCGCCCAGGCATCGCGGAAGATCCGGATCTGCTCGGCCTGCAGCTGGTGGAAGGGCACGCCGGTGTCCTCGGTGAGCAGCGTCGAGCTCATGAGGTTCATGCCCTGGCGCGCCGTCCAGTCGGCCGTCGCGCGCGAGCCGGCGCCCCACCAGATCCGGTCGCGCAGGCCGGGGGAGTGCGGCTCGATGCGCAGCAGGCCCGGGGGGTTGGGGAACATCGGGCGCGGGTTGGGCCGGGCGAACCCCTCGCCCCGGATCGCCTCGAGGAACGCGGCGGTGTGCTCGCGGGCCATGTCGGCGTCGGTCGAGCCCTCGGCGGGCTCGTGCCCGAAGTAGCGGAACCCGTCGACGACCTGCTCGGGCGATCCGCGGCTGATGCCGAGCTGCAGCCGGCTCCCGGAGATCAGGTCGGCCGCGGCGGCGTCCTCGGCCATGTAGAGGGGGTTCTCGTATCGCATGTCGATGACGCCGGTGCCCAGCTCGATCCGGCTGGTCCGGGCGCCGGCCGCGGCGAGCAGCGGGAACGGCGACGCCAGCTGCTGCGCGAAGTGGTGCACCCGGAAGTACGCCCCGTCGGCCCCGAGCTCCTCCGCGGCGACGGCGAGCTCGATCGACTGCAGCAGGGAGTCGGCGCCGGACCGCACCATCGAGTGCGGCGAGTCCGACCAGTGCCCGAAGGACAGGAAGCCAATCTTCTTCACCTCTCAACCAACTCGGCGGAGGTGGACGGCATTCCACGCACCCGCTCAGGTGCCCGGGACCACCACCTCCGCGGTGAGCGGCTCGACGCGCCCGCGGACCAGCCGCTCCCAGACCTCCGGCACGCCGTCGACCCCCGTCGTCGTCGTGACGCGGACGTGCGTCGACGCCCAGTCCTCGATCGCCGACCGGGCCCGCTCCTCGAGCGCGGTGACCGCGTCCTCGCCCGTGCGGTCGACGAGCTCGACGCGCCGTCCTGCGGTGGTGAAGCGCTCGACCGGCGGGCCCGGCGGCGCCGGTGGCGGCGGGGCGCCCGCCTGCGCGGCCCGGTGGCTGCCGCCGACGGCGATGCTCCGGAGCAGCGCCGGGCCGAGGTGCGCGTGCACCGCGGCGGTGGTCGCGGCCCGCCCGGCGACGTCGAGGTAGACGGTGCCGCGGACGGGCCCGAGGGCGTCGACGCCGTCGTGGTCGACGACCTCGTCGTAGACCTCCGCCCGCTCCGCGGCCCCGACGTGCGCCGGGGAGGTGATGCCGGCGACGGCGACGCCGCGCCGTCGCAGCAGCAGGGCGACGGTGAGGGCGGTCCTGCTCGTCGCGCTGGAGAGCACGACGCGCGCCGGCCCGAGCTCGGCGACCGCGTCGTCGAGCAGGGCGGCGGCGCTCGTCGTCAGCACCGCCACGGCGACGTCCTCGCGGGACTCCCCGCCGCGGGCAGGCAGCGGTGACAGGTCGCGGTAGAGCGGCAGGAGCCCCGCGCGCTCGGGCGCGACGGCCCGCAGCCGGTGGTCGTGCCGCTCCGCCCGGACGGAGAAGTGGCCGGCCATCGGCAGGTAGCCCGACCAGCGGCTGCCGGGCGCGGCGAGCCCGGGGTCGCCGTCGACCACCACGGCGTGACCCCACGCGGGCACCCGGCCCCAGTCGGGGGAGGAGGCGGGGAACGGCGCCCAGTGGCCCAGCGCGTCCCCGAGCAGGGCGTAGGTGAGGTTGTTGGCGGAGAGCCCGAACCGCTCGACGGCGAGCAGCACCTCGCCGGGGCCCGGTGGCTCCACGACGTCGTCGACGACGCGCACGGCGTGCAGGGGGTCGTCACGGCGGGCCTCGAACACGCGGGTCCGGGTGTCGGCTACGCCGTGCCGGACACCGACTCCGCCACCAGCGGCGCCGGCGCCAGGCCGAGCGTCCGGGCCACGGCGACGGCGAAGTGGTCGGCCACGCCCTGCGCGGTGGCCACGTACTCCTCGTCGAGCGTGGTCAGGCGGTCGTAGTACATGCTGATCGTCGCCACCAGCGAGTCGCCGTAGAGCATCGGCAGCGTCAGCAGGGTGACGTAGCCCTCGGCGACCACGAGGTCGTGGGCCGCGGCCATCAGGGGGTCGGTGCGGGCGTCGGCCACCACGATGTGCAGGCGCGTGTCCCACACCCGCTTGATGACGCCGTCCGTGCGGCCGTCCTCGATCCGCGCGACGAGGGCGTCGAGGTAGCGCAGCGAGATCCCGCGCCGCTTCGCGATGCTGGTGCCCCGGCGGCCGTTCCCCGGCTTGCTCGTGCCGATCAGCGCGCGGTCGGCCCCCAGCCCGGTGATGACGGCGTCGCAGATCGCGTCGGTCAGCTCGTCGAAGTTGCCGTAGCGCGGCGGGCCGATCATGAGCGCGGCGAGCGCCTCGGTGTCGACGCGCGGCCCCGGCGGCCCGCCCGCCCGCGCCGGCCCCCCGACCTCGCCGATGAGGTGGCAGGACTGCGCGTCCCGGACGTCGGGGTGGCTCTCGACAGTCTGCACCTGGAAGCGCAGCGCCGCGGCGTCGTCGGGGAAGGAGGCGGCGACGAGCACGTCGGCCGACCCGGTGATGAGGTGCACCCGGTCCACCTCCGACCGGGCGGCCAGGAACTCGGCCACCTGGAAGCGTCGACCGGCCTCCGTGTGGAGCAGGTAGACCATCCGGCTGCGCTGGGTCGGTTCGGCCAGATCCGCGGTGACGGTGAGCCCGTGGTCGCTGACCAGGCGCGCGATCCGGCTCCGCACGGTCTTCTCGGACACCCCGACGATCTTGGCGAGCTCGACGTTCGCGGCGCGCCCGTCCTGCTTCAGGGCGGCGACCAGGGCGCGGTCCACGTCGTCCAGTTCTCGGCGTCGTTCTCGTCCCGGCACCTTGACACCCACCCCTCGCGTGGCTGAAACTCCCGAAATCGGCATGAAAGAAGCAATTGACGCCGAATTTCGACTCTATCACTCCCTCGCCCCCGAGCCCAGCCGGACCGGGGCGGTCCGCAACGAAGCGCATGGAGGCCGGATGTCCGTCGTCATCGGAACGCGCCGCAGGACGGCCGCGGTGAGCGCCGCGGCGGCGCTCGCCGTCCTACTGGCCGGCTGCGGAGGGGGCGGGTCGGCGGACCCGGCCCCGACCGGGCCGGGGGCGTCGGTCGGCTCCGCACTGGCCGGCCCGGCCGACCCGGAGGCGACGCTGCGCTTCGTCTACGCCACCGACGCGAGCAAGAACTACGACCCCGCGACGGCGGCCAACCAGTTCGTCAACGCGTTCCTGCTCCCCGCCTACGACCGGCTCTTCGACATCGACGCGCAGGGCGCCGTGGTGCCGATGCTCGCCGAGAGCTCCGAGGTGGGCGACGGCGGCCGCACGCTGACGCTGACGCTGCGCGAGGGCGTCGTCTTCCACGACGGGGCGCCGTTCGACGCGGCGGCGGTCGCGGCGAACATCGAACGGGGCCGGACCGCCGAGCGCTCGAGCCTCAAACCCGACCTGGCCGTGATCACCGCGGTGGACGTCCTCGACCCGCGGACGGTGGCGCTGCGGCTCTCGGCGCCGTCGGCGTCGCTGCCCGCCCTGCTCGCCGACCGCGCCGGGATGATGGTCTCCCCGCAGGCGCTGGCCAACCCCGACCTCGACCTGCGGCCGGTCGGCGCCGGCCCCTACCGGGTCGTGGAGAACCAGCCCGGCGCCCTCGTCGTCTACGAGCGCTTCGACGACTACTGGAACGCCGGGGCGACGGCGGGCGCCGCCCGCCGGATCGAGGTGCAGATCCAGCTCAACCCCGAGACGCGCCTGCGCTCGGTCCAGGCGGGCGAGGCGGACGCCACCGTCGTCAACCTCGACCAGTACGCGGCCGCCACGGGCGCCGGCGGGCAGGTGCTCGTGCAGCCCGGCACCGGTGCGTTCCTCGTCTACCTGAACATGGCGAGCAACCCCGCCCTCGCCGACCCCGCGGTGCGCGCGGCGCTGTCGATGGCCGTCGACCGGGCCGGCATCTCGCAGGCGATCCTCGGCGGCCAGTGCACGGCGTCGCCGCAGATCTTCCCGGACGGCTACTGGGCCGCGGCCACCGATCTCGGCCCCGCCGCGTCCACCTTCGACGCGACCGCGGCCCGCCAGGCGCTCGCCGACGCCGGCTACCCCGACGGCTTCTCGATGTCGATGACCGTGATCAACGTGGCGCCGTACTCGACGGTGGCCGAGGCGGTCGCCGCGCAGTTCGGCCAGATCGGGGTGAGCGTCGACCTGCAGATCGCGGAGCCGGCGCAGGTGATCTCCGGGTTCACCGGGCAGAAGACCGTCGACTCCTACGTCTCGCAGTGGCCGGGCGCCGTCGACCCGGCCCGGACCGTCGGCTCGCTGTTCCTCAGCGGCGGCACCTTCAACCCCGGCGGCACGCAGGACGAGGAGATCGCCCGGCTGGCCGCGGAGGGACTGGCCACGCCCGAGGGCGACGCCCGGTCGGAGGTCTACCGGCAGATCGCGGCGCGGGCCGTGGACCAGCACCTGCACCTGCCGATCTGCAGCTCGCCGGTGCTGCTGATGGCCTCGCCGAACGTGCGCGGGCTGAGCACCACGATCGCGGGCGCGCCCGACCTGCGCGCCGTCGAGATGGTGGCGGGCTGAGCATGCTGCGCATGGTCGCGGGCCGCGTCGCCACGCTGGTGCTGCTGGTCTGGGTCGTCTCGATCGCGGTGTTCGCCCTCGTCCTGCTGATCCCCGGCGACCCGACCAGCACCCTGCTGGGCGACAACGCCACCCCCGAGCAGGTCGCGACGCTCCGCGCGAGCCTCGGCCTGGACGACCCGGTCCACGTCCGGTACGGCGACTGGCTCGCCGGAGCGGTGCAGGGCGACCTCGGCACCTCGATGCTCACCAGCTACCCGGTCACGCAGGCGATCACCGACCGGATCGGGATCACCGTGTCGCTGGTGGCGCTCTCGCTGCTGGTGTCGGTGGTGGTCGGGCTGGCCATCGGCGTGCTGGCGGCCGTCCGGCAGGGCGGGCTGTTCGACCGCATCGCCCTGCTGGGCAGCTCGGTCGGGATCGCCATGCCGAACTTCTGGCTCGGGCTGCTGCTCGTCACGTTCCTCGGCGCGGAGCTGGGGCTGTTCCCGACCAGCGGCTACGTCGACCTCGGCGCCGACCCGGCGGGCTGGGCCGCGCACCTCGCGCTGCCCGTCGTCACGCTGGCGGCGGGCGGGGCGGCGGAGGTCGCGCGCCAGACCCGGGCCGGCGTCGTCGACACCCTGCAGCTCGACTTCGTCCGCACGCTGCACGCCAAGGGCCTCGGCCCGCTCAGCGTGGTCGGCAAGCACGCCCTGCGCACGGCGCTGATCCCGGTGGTCACCGTGATCGGCCTGCAGGTGAGCCGGCTGTTCGGGCTCTCCGTGCTGGTGGAGGCGGTGTTCGCGCTGCCGGGCATCGGCTCGCTGATGGTGCAGTCGGTGTTCGACCGCGACATCCCGATGGTGCAGGGCACCGTCCTGCTGGCGACCGTCGTGGTCGTCACCGTGAACCTGCTGGTCGACCTGTCCTACGGCTGGCTCAACCCGAAGGCGGCGCTGACCTCATGACGGCTGTCCTGGACAAGGCTGCACCGGCCGCGCCGCCCGAGACGGCGTGGGGTGCGTTCCGGCGGCGCTTCGCCCGACAGCGGCTCGCGGTCGTCATGGCCGGGGTGCTGGGGGTGCTCGTCGTGGTCGCGGTGCTCGCGCCGTGGATCACCCCGCAGGACCCCAACGCGCAGACGCTGCTCGACCGGCTCGACGCGCCCGGCCCCGACCACTGGCTCGGCGCCGACGACCTGGGCCGGGACGTGGCGTCGCGGCTCGTCGTCGCCACCCGCGTGACGATCTACGCGGGCGCGCTGGCCACCGTCGTCAGCATGGCGATCGGGCTGCCCTTCGGGCTGCTCTCGGGCTACCTGCGCGGCTGGACCGACGCGGTCCTCAGCCGCGTCGCCGACGCGCTCATGGCCATCCCGCCGCTGCTGTTCGCGATGGCGATCGTCGCCGTCCTCGGCCGCGGCGTCACCAACGCGATGATCGCGATCGGGGTGGTGACGGCGCCGCGGTTCTTCCGCATGGCGCGCGGCGTCGCGCTCGTGATCCGCGAGGAGACCTACATCGAGGCGGCCCGGTCCATCGGCTGCCCCACCGGGAGGATCGTGCGCACCCACGTGCTGCCCAACATGGCGTCCCCGCTGATCGTGCAGACCTCGATCACCATGGGGTTCGCGATCCTGTTCGAGGCGAGCCTGTCGTTCCTCGGCCTCGGCGTGCAGCCGCCGGACGCGTCCTGGGGCTCGATGCTGCAGCGCTCCACGCAGTTCGCGGGCGAGGCGCCGTGGCTGGTCCTGCTGCCCGGGCTGGCGATCCTCGTGACCGTTCTGGCCCTGAACACCGTCGGCGACGCCGTGCGCGACTCCGTCGGCCGCGAGAACCGGAGGCTGGTGTGAGCGGCGTCGACCCCGTGCTCGACGTGCGGGACCTGGTGGTGGAGGTGGGCACGGCGAGCGGCTCGACCGTCGTCGTCGACGGGGTGAGCCTGTCGGTCGCCGCGGGGGAGACCCTCGGCGTCGTCGGGGAGTCCGGGTCGGGGAAGACGCTCACGGCGCTGGCGATCATGCGGCTGCTGGGGGCCACCGCCCGCATCGCGGCCGGCCAGGTGCTGCTGGAGGGCACCGACCTGACCCGGCTCGACGACCGCCGCATGCGCGAGGTGCGCGGCGGCCGGATCGGCATGGTGTTCCAGGAGCCGATGACCGCGCTCGACCCGGCCTACACCGTCGGCGAGCAGGTCGCGGAGACCGTGCGCCGGCACCGGCGCGTGAGCCGCGGCGAGGCGTGGAAGCGGGCGGTCGCGCTGCTCGACCGCGTCGGCATCCCGTCGCCGGACCGCCGGGCGCGCGACTACCCGCACCACTTCTCCGGCGGGATGCGCCAGCGCGTGGTGATCGCGATGGCGCTGTCGTGCGACCCCGTCGTGCTGCTCGCCGACGAGCCGACCACCGCGCTCGACGTCACCGTGCAGGAGCAGATCCTCACGCTGCTGGCCGGGCTGCGCGACGAGTCGGGGCTGGCGCTGCTGTTCATCTCCCACGACCTCGGGGTGATCGCCGACATCTGCGACCGCGTCGCGGTGATGTACGCGGGCCAGATCGTGGAGACCGCGCCCGTGCACGACCTCTTCGCCTCGCCCCGCCAGCCCTACACCGACGCGCTGCTGCGCTGCGTGCCCGGCGTCACCGGCACCCGGCTCGCGACGATCCCCGGCACCGTGCCGGCGTTCGACGCACTGCCCCCAGGCTGCCGGTTCGCGCCGCGCTGCGCCCACGCCGCACCGCGGTGCTCGGCGGGTCCGGTGGCGCTGGAGGCCGTGGACCGCACCCACCGGGCGCGCTGCGTCCGGCTCGACGAGCTCGCGGAGGTGGGCCGGTGAGGCCGCTGCTGGAGGTGGAGGGGCTCGCCAAGTCCTTCCCGGCGCGCCGCGGGGGCTTCGGCCGCCCGCGCGCCTTCGTGCGGGCCGTCCGGGACGTGTCGTTCACGATCGACCGCGGCCGGACCCTCGGCGTGGTCGGGGAGTCCGGTTCCGGCAAGTCGACGGCGGCCCGGCTGCTGCTGGGCCTGGTGCCCGCCGACGCCGGGACCGTCCGGCTCGGGGACGTCGACGTCCTCTCCGCCCGCGGCGACCGGCTGCACACCCTGCGCCGGCGGATGCCGATGGTGTTCCAGGACCCGTACTCCTCGCTGGACCCGACCTGGGTGGTGCGCGACATCGTCACCGAGCCCCTGCGGCTCACCGGCGAGCGCGACCGCGCGGTGCTGGGCGCCCGCGCCGAGGAGCTGGTGGAGATGGTCGGCCTCGCGCCCGCCTACGTCCGGCGCTACCCGCACGAGCTCTCGGGCGGCCAGCGCCAGCGCATCGCGCTGGCCAGGGCGCTGGCCTGCGAGCCCGACCTCGTCGTCCTCGACGAGGCCGTGGCCGCGCTGGACGTCTCCACCCGCGCCGGGATCATCGGGCTGCTGCAGGACCTGCAGGACCGCCTCGGCGTCGCCTACCTGTTCATCTCCCACGACCTCGCGCTCGTGCGCGTGGTCAGCCACGACCTCGCCGTGATGTACCTGGGGCGGGTCGTCGAGAGCGGGCCGACCGAGGACGTCTACGCGCGGCCGGCGCACCCCTACACGCAGGCGCTGATCGCGGCGGCACCCGTGCCGGACCCGGTCGTGCAGCGGGCGCGGGTGCGCCCGCCCGTCCGCGGCGAGGTGCCCAGCGCGCTGGACGTGCCGACCGGCTGCGCGTTCCACACCCGCTGCCCGCTGGCCACCGAGGTCTGCCGCACCACCGAACCGCCCGAGGTCCCCGTCGCCGACGGGCACCTCGCCGCCTGCCACCACACCGACCGCGCGGCCGCGCTGTCGGGGGAGTCCGTACTGAAGGGGACCTCGTGAGCACACTGGACTACCGCAAGGGCCTGCACGACCTGGGCGACGGGTGCCACGCCTGGATGCTGCCCGACGGCAGCTGGGGCTGGAGCAACTCCGGGCTGATCACCGGCTCGGGCACGTCGCTCATGGTCGACACCCTGTTCGACCTCGCCCTCACCCGGGAGATGCTCGCCGGGATCGCGCCCGTCACCGACGCCCACCCGCTGGCGACGCTGGTCAACACGCACTCCGACGGCGACCACGTCTTCGGCAACGAGCTCGTCGCCGAGCGGGACGTCGAGATCATCGCCTCCGCCGCGACCGCCGAGCTCATGACCCAGGAGGCGGTCGAGTCGCTGGCCTCGCTCAAGCGGCGCGAGGACGTGCTGGGCGACTTCGCCCGCTCGATCTTCGGCCCGTTCGAGTTCGAGGGCATCACCGCCACCGGCCCGACCCGCACGTTCGAGGGCGAGCTCAGCCTCGACGTCGGCGGCCGGGAGGTGCAGCTCATCCAGGTCGGGCCGGCGCACACCCCGGGCGACACGCTCGTGCTCGTCCCGGACGCGCGGCTGCTCTACGCGGGCGACATCCTCTTCATCGGCGGCACCCCGATCGCCTGGGCCGGCCCGATCGACCGGTGGATCGCCGCCTGCGACCGCATCCTCGACATGGAGATCGACCGGATCGTGCCCGGCCACGGCCCGGTCACCGACAAGTCCGGCGTCGGCGTGATGCGGGAGTACCTCGTGTTCGTCGAGGAGGAGGCGCGCAAGCGCTTCGAGCAGGGGCTCTCGGTCGACGACGCCATCGCGACGATCGACCTCGGCGCCTGGGCGCAGGTGCCCGAGCACGGGCGGCTCGCGCAGAACGTCCTCAACGTCTACCAGCAGCTCGACCCCAGCCTGCCCCGCCCGGACCGGCTCACGGTGCTGGAGCGGATCGCCGCGCTGGAGGGCTTCGCCGCCCCCGCCACCACTGCTCCTGCCGCCGAGGGGACCCTCTGATGCGCTTCGTCACCTACGCCTCCGCCGCCGGCGACGACCGGGTCGGGCTGGTGGACGGCGACGTCGTCCACGGCCTCGAGCCCGGCACCACCCTCCTCGACGTGCTCGACGCCGACGGCCTGCAGGCCGCGGGCGAGCGCGCCGCGGCGTCGCCGAGCGAGACCGTGGACCTGGCCGGCCTCACCCTGCGCGCGCCGCTGCAGCCGCGCTCCATCCGCGACTGCACCGGCTTCCTCCAGCACCTGCGCAACTGCCAGGGCGCGGCCGACATCCCCGTCGACGAGCGGCACGACCGGTTCCCGGCGTTCTACTTCTCCAACCCCTCCGCCGTGGTCGGCCCGCACGACGACGTGCCGATCTCACCCGGGAGCGAGCGCTTCGACTACGAGCTCGAGGTCTGCGCCGTCATCGGGCGGCCCGGCTCGACCATCGCGCTCGACCGCGCCGAGGAGCACATCGCCGGCTACATGCTGCTCTGCGACTGGAGCGCGCGGGACCTGCAGATCAACGAGATGGCGCTGCGCCTGGGCCCGGCCAAGGGCAAGGACGGGGCCAACACGCTGGGCCCGATGCTCGTGACGCCCGACGAGATCGAGTCCTTCCGCAGCCGCAACGCCTTCGACCTCGGCATGACCGGCTACGTCAACGGCGAGCTCGTCAGCGAGGGTCGCTGGGACACCGTCGACTGGGGCTTCCCCGACATGATCACCTACACCTCGCGGGGCACGCACCTGCGGCCCGGTGACGTCATCGGCTCGGGCACGGTGCCCTCGGGCTGCCTGTTCGAGCACTTCGCGCTCGACCCCGACGGCTTCCGCGGCTGGCTGCAACCCGGCGACGAGGTGCGGCTCGTCATCGAGCAGCTCGGCGAGATCCGCCACCGCGTGGTCGCCGGGGTGGAGCCGGAGCCGCTGAGCTCGGGGTACTGAGTGGACCTGACGCTGCGCGGGCTCCTCACCGGGGCGCTCGCCCGGTTCGGCGGGCGCCCCGCCCTCGTCGCCGACGGCCGCACCTGGAGCTACGCGGAGCTGGTGCGCGACGCCGACCGCCTCGCCCACGCCCTGGTCGCCGCCGGGGTCGGCCCCGGCACCCCGGTGGCGATCATGATGTCCAACCGGGCCGAGTGGGTGGTGGCCGACCAGGCCGTGCTGCGCGCGGGCGGTGCGAAGGTGCCGGTCAACGACATGCAGTCGCGCCCGGAGATCGAGTTCGTGCTGCGCGACTCGGCTGCCGTCGTCGCGCTGGCCGACGAGGGCATGGCGGCCGCCGCACTGGGTGCGGGCTCGCCGTCGCTGCGGACGGTGATCGTCGTCGGGGGACCGGTGGAGGGGGCGCTCGACTGGGACGAGGTCCTGGCGCAGGCGCCCGACACCGGGCCGCCCGACGTGCGCGTCCGCGGCTCCGACGTCGCGCTGATCGCGTACACGGGAGGGACCACCGGCCGCCAGAAGGGGGTCGTGCACACCCAGCGGGGGCTGGCGCTGAACGTCCTGGCGCACGTCGTCGAGACGGGCCTGCTCGACGACGAGCGCCTGCTGCTCACCTCGCCGCTGCCGCACTCGGCGGGCTACCTGACCCAGGCCGGCCTGCTGAAGGGGGCGCTGCACCTCGTGGAGCGCCGGTTCGATCCCGACCTCGTGCTCGACCGGATCGAGCGCGACCGCGCGACGGTCCTCTTCATGGTGCCGACGATGATCTACCGGGTGCTCGACCGCGCGGAGGAGCGGGAGGTCGACCTGTCGTCGCTGCGGACGATCCTCTACGGCGCGGCGCCGATCACGCTCGACCGGCTCGAGCAGGGGCTGCGCCGGTTCGGGCCGGTGTTCATGCAGCTCTACGGCCAGACCGAGGCGCCCAACTTCCTCACCCGGCTCACCCGCGAGGACCACGACCCCGCCGCACCCGAGCGCCTGTCGAGCTGCGGGCGGGCGGCGGCGCTGGTCGAGATCGCGATCCTCGACGACGACGGCGCGCCGGTCCCGGTCGGCGGGGCGGGGGAGGTGTGCGCGCGGGCGCCCTACGTCATGGAGGGCTACCTCGGCCTGCCGGAGAAGTCGGCCGAGACCCTGCGCGGGGGCTGGCTGCACACCGGCGACGTCGGCCGCGTCGACGCCGAGGGCTACCTGCACCTGCTGGACCGCCGGAACGACATGATCATCAGTGGGGGGATGAACGTGTACTCCACCGAGGTCGAGAACGTCGTGCAGGCGGTGCCGGGCGTGGTGCAGGTGGCGGTCGCCGGCGTCCCGCACCCCGACTGGGGCGAGGCGGTCGTCGCCTTCGTCGTGCCGGGTGCGGGGTTCGACGAGGCCGCCGCGGCGGACGTGTGCCGCGCGCAGCTCGCGGCGTACAAGCGGCCCAAGGCCTTCCGCGTCCTTCCGGAGCTGCCGGTCACCGCGTTCGGCAAGGTCGACAAGAAGGCGCTGCGCTCCGGCCGGCCCGGCTGGTGAGCGCCGCGCCACCGCGTGCGGCTGGGAGGATCGGGGCGTGTCGACCTCCTCCTCCGTCACCGCCGCGGCGGCGTTCGTCTGGCTCGGGATGGTGCTGGCCATCTCCTTCCTCGAGGCGCCGCTGAAGTTCCGCGCCCCCGGCGTCACGGTGCGGCTGGGCCTGCGCATCGGCCGGATCGTGTTCCGCGCGCTGAACGTCGCGGAGGTGCTGCTGCTGGTGGCCGCGGCGGTGTCGGTGGCGGTGTCGGTGTCGGGCGCGGGCGCGCCCGGGCCGGTGCTGGTGCCCGTCGTCGCCCTGGCCGTCCTGCTCGCCGCCCAGCTGCTGGTGCTGCGGCCCCGGCTCAACCGCCGCAGCGACCGGGTGCTCGCGGGGGAGGACCTGCCCCGCTCCCGCGAGCACCTCGTGTACGTCGCGGCGGAGGTGGTCAAGGTCGGGCTGCTGGTGGCGCTGGGGGTCGGGGCGCTGTCCGGCGCCGGGTGATCGCCGCTAGATCTCGGCGAGCGCGTCCTCGACGGTGGGGTGCAGGCAGAAGACGCCGGTCAGGCCGGTGATCTCGAGCAGGCGCGACACGACCCGGTTCTGCGTGCCCGCGAGGTGCAGGGCCGGCCCGTGCGCCGGCACGTCGGCCATCTCGACGAGCAGGTTGACCCCGGCCGAGGACACGAAGGTGATCCCGGCGAGATCGAGGACCAGGTGCCGCGGCGCCGGGAGCCGGTGCCGGTCGAGCAGGGCCTCCAGCTCGGGGGTGGTGGCCGAGTCCAGCTCTCCGGCGACCGACACGACCAGCGCCTCGCCCGCGCGCTGCGCGCTCAGGGCGAGCGGGGACAGCGGCGGTCCCGGGCGGGGGAGTGGGTCCACGGCTGGTGCTCCTGGAGGGGTGGTGCGGTCGACGTCGTGAGACTAGCGAGGAAAGCCGAGAGCGTCCAAGAAGGTCGTGCACAACACGTATGTCGGGCCCGTGCGAGGCCATCCGGACGCTTCGGCGCGGCCGCCGGTGGGTACAACCTGCCATGTTCCCTGCAGAGAACCTCCGTGACTGGGTGGGCCACGACGTCGTCGACCCCGACGACGACAAGATCGGCCCGATGGAGGCCGTCTACGTCGACACCGCGACCGACGAGCCGAGCTTCGTGACCGTCCGGGTCGGCTTCATCGGCCGCCACCGCCTCGCGCTCGTCCCCGTGACGGGGGCGACGGTGTCGCCCTCGGCCGTGCGCGTGCGGTACGCGAAGTCGCTGGTGAAGGACGCCCCCTCGATCGACACCGACGGCGAGCTGACGGCGGCGCAGGAGCCCGAGGTGTTCGCGCACTACGGCGTGGACTACGGCCCGGGGACGGGGCGCCGGCTCGCCCGGCGCTGACCGTCCGGGGCGTTCGTTCCGGGGGGTTCGCCAGGCGCCTGGCCCAGGCGCCGCTGCGGGTCGGCCTCGCCCTGCTGCGCACCGGTGTCGCCCTCGATCTCTCGGCGATCCGCGACGAGCGGCACCTGGCCGACGGCAACCTCGGGCGTCACTTCGACGCCGTGAGGCGGCGGGCTGGTCGCCCGCGTGGCGGAAAGACGGGTCGGGGTCGTCGCCGGAGCTGCTGGGGCGTGTCCTGCAAGCCTGTGCGCAGCCACACCACGATCGAGACGACGAGGAGTTCGCTGCGGACGCAGGCGGCGCGTCGGGCGTCGCGGGTAGCCAGGTCGCGACACTGTTGAGCCGGTTGAAGAAGCGCTCGTCGACGTTGCCGTCGGCGTCTACGGCGGGGTCGAAGACATATGGGGGACCGCCACGTGAGCCCTTGACTAGACGCCGCGCGATCTGGTCGGTCTTTTCTCGACTGGTGAACGCGATCCCGCGGCGCCGCAGCTCGGGTGCGGGTCGAGGGGTTGGAGTAGGAGCACGCGCTCGGGTCGTTTGCGTGGCCGGCCAGAGCCGTCTCGACGGCCCTAGATCTGATCCAGCAGCCAGACTGCCTAGGGAATCGTCCTTGATCACCGCCTCGTCCAGGAGGCGTTGCCAGGCGGTGGCAGCAAGGGCCCGATCCGGGCCAGGCTTTGTCGGTCAGCTCGCCACGTCCTACCACCCGGCCAAGATCAACGACCGCAGCCGGCACGGACACCACGACTTTCACGCGACGCAGCTCCGGTTCGCATTCTCCGATACCGATCGATTCACCGGTATGGCAGTGGTGACGTACTCGGCACCGGTGGGTGTGGTCGTGACGATTCCCCTCGCCGTCACTTCTGCTTTCCATCCGGGCGTTTCGCGGACCTGGTTGTGGAATGCGCACAACCCGCGTCCGTTGTCGAACTCCGTGGTGCCGCCGTCGGCCCAGCGGTGGATGTGGTCGAGGTGGCGGATCGGGGCGTCGCAGTAGGACTCCCGGCATCGGCCGCCGTCGCGGGCGCGGATCAGTGCTGCGAGCCGGCCGGTGAACAGGCGACTGCGGGAGTCGCCGCCGATCACCACGCCCTCGCTCGTGATCAGTCGTCGCCAGGTCGTGCGGGCGGCGCCGGTGGTGAGCAGGTCGATCGGGACGGGTCCGTGGCCGGGAATCTGCGCGGGCAGCGGACTGGTGGGGTCGACGAGGGCCTCGACCGGGACCAGGACCTGGATCTCGACGTTCACGTCCCCGGCGGTGGTCTGTCCGGTGAGGCGTTCGACGAGGGTGTCGGCCATGACCTGACCGCGGCTGCGGGTGAGCGGCTCGGGGCTGACCGCGGCCTCGTTGACCGCGGCCGCGAGTGCTGCGTAGCAGGCCACGGCCTCGCCGACGGGGAGGTGGGCGGTGAGGTCGGCCATCCCGTCGGCGGCGGGGCGGACCGACACCCGCCGGCCCGAGCGGGCGGCGCGGCAGCGGGTGAGGAACTTCCCGGGCGCGACCTGCGCGGCCAGAGTGCGGGTGAGGTCGTGGATCCGGCGCACCCCGAGGGTGTCGACGTGCTGGTCGGCGAGGGCCTGGTCGACCTGGGCCCGTTCGGTCGGGGAGAGGTGGGCGGTGGCGGCGACGATGGTGGCGGTGCGGTACTCGCACAGCCGCCCGGCGGCGAACAGGGCCCGTACCCGGTCGTGCCCAGCGTGGAGGTCGCGGGCCATCCGGACGCGGCGTCGGCCCTCGGTGGGCGAGACCCGGCAGGCCAGCCCGACCTGGGCGGCGATGCTGCGTTCCAGCGCGTCGGGCTCGACGGTTCCGGCCGCTGCCTGTGATTCCGCGTGGGCGCGGGCGAAGGCGAGAACGGCCTCGCTCTGCTCGGCCGCGATCGCCGCTTTCCGCTGCTCCAATATCGCGATCCGCTCGATCAGCGAGGCCTCGGAAGGCGACTCGGAACTGATCGACGGCATGGCGGAAGTCTAGCAGCAATATGGCCACAATGGACGAACATGTGTTCGATCGTGAACGGTCCCAGCGCTCTTGAGAACTCATGCCGACTGGAAACCGAGGTCGACGTACAGCCGTTGCCGCCCGCTCCACCCGCCCGCCGCTCCACCCGCCCGCCGCTCCACCCGCCCGCCGCTCCACCCGCCCGCCGCTCCACCCGCCCGCCGCTCCCACGCGGCGGCTGCTCCCACGCGGCGGCTGCTCCCACGCGGCGGCTGCTCCCACGCGGCGGCTGCTCCCACGCGGCGGCTGCTCCCACGCGGCGGCTGCTCCCACGCGGCGGCTGCTCCCACGCGGCGGCTGCTCCCACGCGGCGGCTGCTCCCAGCCGCCGACTGCTCCCAGCCGCCAGGACGCGTCGACGACGACGGCCGGCACGGCCGCGGGCATCCCGACCGCGAGCCGCGCATGCACGCGGCCACGCCGTCGAGCACCAGCTACCCGACCGCAGATTCGCGCAGGTCCGTCGCACGTCCTTCCCGCTGCCGGGACCCGAAACCGAGCGCGAGGTCGATCAGCGTGGAGATGACGGCAGCGATGGGGAAGTCCGCGGACGCAGGGGCGCGGGCCGACCCGCGCCTTGGAGGCCCGTTGCGGGCGCCCTGAACAGCCGGCACCCCGCGGGGACCCCGCCCGCGCCGCGCATACAGGCCCATGCCACGCCGTCGAGCACCAGCAGCCCGAACGCGGACGCGCGCACGTCCGTCGCACGTCCTCCCCGCGGCCGGGTGCAGAACCGAGCGGGAGGCCGGTCAGCGTCGAGGTGGCGGCAACGGTGGGGAGGTCCGCGGCCCCACAGGCACGGGCCGACCCCGTTGCAGGCGCCCTGACCGGGACGCGGGGCACCCGAGGCGGGAGCGGGGCGAGGCGAGCAGGCGACCGCCGGCGCTCGTCCCCGGCGTTCCGGTCGTCGGGCCTCAGCCCTGGTCGCCGAGGATGTTGACCATCCAGTCCACGCCGAACCGGTCGGTGCACATGCCGAAGGTGTCGCCCTACGGCGCCTTCTCCAGCGGGACGGTGACGCTGCCGCCGTCGGCCAGTCCCTCCCAGTAGCCGCGCAGGGTGGTCTCGTCGTCGCCGCTGAGCGAGATGGTGCCGTTGGTGCCGATCTCCATCGAGTCGGGCACGTCGGCGGCCATCAGGGTCAGGCCGTTGTCGGTGACGAGCTGGGCGTGCATGACCTTGTCCTGCTCGGAGTCGTCCAGGCCCATGCCGCCGGACTCGGCGAACGTGCTGACGGTGGGGGTGCCGCCGAACACCGACGCGTAGTGCTCCATGACCTCGCGGGTGCCGGTGCGGAAGTTGAGGTACGGGTTGAGCGAGATGGCCATCGTCGTCCTCCGGTGCTGGCTCGACCGGCCGCGGCGCGCGAACCGGGGCGCGAATGCTAGACCCGTCGGCGCCGGGCTGAACACCGACGGCCTCCCGTGCGTATGCACCCCTGACGACGGGCGGGGGCGGTGCGGTGCGGGGACCGGACACGGGGTGGCGGGTGCCCCCGACCGCGCCCGGGCTGGGCAGCGAGGCCGAGCTGAGGGCGGCCTACGACGCGCACGGCCCCGAGCTCTACCGCTACGCCGTGCGCCAGCTGCGCGACGAGGGGACGGCGCAGGAGGTCGTGCAGGAGGTGTTCCTGCGGGCCTGGCGCCGGGCGGGCAGCTTCGATCCGTCGGTGGCGAGCCTGCGGGTCTGGCTGTTCGCGATCGCCCGCAACGCGGTCGTCGACGAGGTCCGCCGCGTAGCCGTGCGACCCTGGCGCCGCACCCTGACCGGGGAGCCGCCGGAACCGCCGGGCACCGCGGTCGACGCGACCGAGCAGGCGGTGCTGGACGGCTGGCTGGTCGAGGAGGCGCTGCGCCGGATCCGGCCCGAGCACCGGGAGGCGGTCGTGCAGACGCACCTGCTGGGCCGCCCGCACGCCGAGGTCGCCGCCGAGCTGGGCGTGCCGGTCGGCACACTGCGCAGCCGGATCTTCTACGGGCTCAAGGCCCTGCGGCTGGCGATGGACGAGATGGGGGTGGAACCGTGAACGCCGACGAGCACCGCACGCTGCGCGAGTCGCTGGGCGTCTACGCCCTGGGGCAGCTGCCGCCCGGTGAGGCGACGGCGCTGCGCGCGCACCTCGACGGCTGCGCGTCCTGCTCGGCCGAGCTGGCCGAGATCGCCCCGGTCGTCGGTGCTCTCGGGCGCGTCGACCCCGCGCACCTCGACGTCCCCCCGGCACCGCCCGCGTGGCTGGGCGACCGGATCGTCGCCCGCGCCGCCGCGGAGCGGGTCCCGTCGCGCCCGGGCCGGGGCGGGCGGCTCCTGCTGGCGGCCGCCGCGGTGGTGCTCGCGGGCCTCGCCGGGGCCGGGGGCTACGCGCTCGGCACGGGCACCGATCCCGCCGTGCCGCGCGAGCCCGTCGCCCTGCGCACCGCCGACCCCGCCGTCGAGGCCAGCGCGACGGTCGTCCCGCACACGTGGGGCGTCGAGATCACGCTGGCCGCCGACGGCTTCCGGCCGGGCGCGGTCTACCGCGTCGTCGTCATCGACGACGGCGGCCGCGCGGTGGGCGCGGGGGAGTTCGTCGGCACCGGCGCGAACCCGATGCTGTGCAACCTCAACTCGTCGGTGCTGCGCGCCGACGCCGCCGGGTTCGACGTCGTCGACGCGGCCGGGCGGGTCGTCGTGCACGGGGAGCTCTAGATCCTGGTGGCGTGCACGACCAGGTTGTCGGTGTAGCTGCGCGCGCCGCGGTCGAACCCGCCCGCGCACGTGACCAGCCGCAGCACGTCGTCGGGGGTCGCGCCGAACACGGCGAACGTGGGGAAGGCGTCCTTGTCGACCTGCTCGGTCCGCTCGACGGCGTAGCGCGCCGGCGTCCCGTCCGCGGCGGTCACCTCGACGACGTCGCCGGGGCGCAGGTCGCGCAGGCGGTGGAAGACGGCGGGGCCGTCGGCAGAGTCGACGTGGCCGAGCAGGACGGTCGGCCCGCGCCCGCCCGGGCGCCCGCCGCCGCGGAACCAGCCCGCGCGGTCGAAGTCCTGCGGCACCTCGGCGGCGCCCTCGGCGGTGAGGCCCAGGGAGAGCAGGTCGGAGCGGACCCCGATCGCCGGGATGGCGACGGCGGCGGGCTCGGCGAGCACCGCGGCCGGAGCCGGTGCCGGGGCGGCGGCCGCAGCGACCGGCGCGGGTGCGGCGGCGGGCGCGGGTGCACCGGCCGCGCACCCCGTCGTCAACAGGCCCGCCACCAGGAGGAGCGTGGCCCCACCGCGTCCCGCATCAGTCCTGCTGCGCACGCCGCCGGACCAGTACCGTGCCCGCCGCGCCGACCAGCGCCGCCGCGCCGAGCGCGGCCGGCGCCCACGACCCGCCGCCGGCCGTGCCCCCGGCACCGGTGGCGACCCCGCCCATCGGCACGCTCGTCAGCTGCCCGCGCACCGCGCCCGCCGTGAAGGTGGCGGTGTGGGTGTCGGTGGAGAAGGCCGACGGGTCGGCCTCGATCGCGGCGAGCGAGAAGCCCTCGCCGGTGTCGGCGCCGTTCGCCATGATCCCCGTGGTGAACGGTCCCTGCAGGCAGCCCTCGCTGCGCAGGATGCCGTCGCCCGCGTCCTGCGGGTCCGGGAACGCGATGCGCGGCGGGCCGGCGGCGCCCTCGGCGGCCTGGTGGATGTGCGTGGCCGTGCGGGCCGGGCTCATGTACGGCGGGGTGACGCCGCGCAGCGTGATGTCGTAGCAGATGATCTCGAGCTCGCTGTTGATCCGGTAGTCGAACGTCCCGGTCGCGCCGGGCTCGCCGGGCGTCACGACGCCGTCGGGGTTGACGACCGCGTCGGGCGTCGCCATGGCGGTGATCATGCTGGTGAAGCTGCTCGGCTCGGGCACCTCGGCGTCCTGCGCGGACGCGACGCCGGCCGACAGGGCGACGGCGGAGGTGGTCAGGGCGGTCAGGATCGCGACCCGGCGGACGGTGCGGCGCATGGTTCTCCTCGTGCGGGGGATCGTGCGGTTCCCCGGTGGGTACGCGCCCCGCCCGCCCGGCGTTCACGGCGCCGGCGCCTCACCCCTCCCCGGCCCGCCGCGGCGGCAGGACGCAGAACTCGTTGCCCTCCGGGTCGGCCAGCACGACCCAGCGCTGGCCGGGGGCGTCGTCGACGCGGGTGGCGCCCAGCCCGACCAGGCGCTGGACCTCCTGCTCCTGCGTCCCGTCGACGGGTGCGAGGTCGAGGTGCATCCGGTTCTTGACGCGCTTGGGGTCGGGCACCGGCTGCAGCAGGAGGACGGGGCCCCCGCCCGTGCCGATCTCCACGTACCCCACCCCGTGCGCGTCGTCCCAGCGCCGCTCGACCGACGTCCCGAGCGCCGCGGTCCAGAAGGCGGCGCAGCGGTCGACGTCGACGCAGTCCAGGGCGAGGGCGATCGGTCGGCTCGTCATCCCCGCGACGGTAGGGCGGCGCGGCGGGACGTGCAGGGGTCGCGTCAGCCGTCGACGACCTCGAACGCGCGGTGCAGACCCAGCATGCCGAGCAGCCGGCGGTCGAGGTCCGACGCCCCGACCAGCCGCACCGGGCGCCCGCTCCGCTCCTGGGCCTGCACGACGGCGCGCCACGCGGCGACCGCGCCGAAGCGCAGGAGCGTGCAGTCGACGACGAGCAGCGGCTCGCCGTCACCCATCGCCTCGGTGACGGCGGCGCCCAGGACGTGCGCGTTGGACAGGTCGGCCTCCCCCTCGAGGACCAGCAGCCCGGGCCGCGGGCGGTGCACGTGCAGCAGCGACTTCCCCCAGGCGGAACCGTGCCGGGCGAACGCCTGCGCCAGCTCGCCGGGGCCGGTCACGTCGTCGTAGCGGCACACGGCCGTGACGCCGTGCTCCTGCCAGGACCGCGCGAGCACGCCCTCGAACGCCGCGAACCCCTCCGCGGTGAGCACCTGGCGGGCGGCCGCGGGCCCGCCGAAGGTCCGCACCGCCAGCCGCCGGCCCTCCGACGCCGCCTCGACCAGCTCGTCGTACCCGCCGCCGTAGAACCGGTCGGGCTCGACGACGGACACCCGGCCGTCCTGCGCGTCGGCGAGCGCGTCGACCCCGTTGGCGGCGAGCAGCGCCACGAGCGCGTCGACGTCGGGCACCCCGACGCCGCCGACGTAGATCATGGCCTCGGCGTTGTCGACGCCGTGCCGGGCCCACCGGGCCAGGCCGGGGTCGTCGGACCCGGTCGGGGCGAGGTCGAGCTGGTGACCGGTCCCGGCGGTGCTCGCACGGGCCGTCACCGCGGCACCGCGATCTCGAGCACCCCGCCGGGCCCCACCCGACCGACACCGCGGGGGCGGAGCGGACGGCCAGGGACAGTCCGTGCAGCGGGTCGTCGGGCGGCACCGCCGTGCGCAGGACCGCCTCGTCGGGGCGGGGGAGCCGCGCGGGCCACGAGACGCGCAGCGCGTACCCGCCGCGCGCCCGGTCCAGGCCCACCCACACCCCGGTGCCGGTCTCGACCACCGCCGTGACCGCCTCGGTCGCGACGAGCACGAGCTCGGCGAGCACGCCCGGCGGGAGGTCCGCGGCGCGCTCGCGCACCCAGTGGCGCAGCGCGCCCAGCGCGGCGCGGCCGATCACCACGAGCGCCGGCGCCGAGCCGTCGCCGAGGTCGGGGTTGGGCCCCTCCACCCCGCCGACGACCAGCAGCGGGTGGGTCCGCCGCGCGGCCGCCACCTCCTCGCCGGAGACCGCCCGCAGGTCGTACAGGCAGGTGTTGTCGGCGGGCCGCTCCGCCGCGGCGATGCCCACCTCGCGCTCCAACCGGTAGCAGAAGTCCCCGGTCCCGTCGTGCGGGTGCCCGGGGTCGTACTCGACGACGCTGCTGAGCCGGCCGCCGCGCTGCCGCAGCCCGTCGACCATGCCCAGGTAGTTGGCGATCATCGCGTCGACCGACTCCGCGTGCACGTCCCGCAGGTCGCGGAAGTGCACCGCCGGGGCGTCGGCGCCGAGCAGGTCCTCGACGGTGCGGCGCAGCCGCGGGCCGAGCACGGCGACCGCCGACTCGCCCCGACCCACCGACTCGTGCAGCCGCGCCACCACCACCTGCGCCCCCTCGGCCTCGTCGCCGTACAGCACGGCGCGGTGCACGAACGGTGCGGGCGCAGCCATCAGCGGACCTCCACGGTGTGCGCGCGGCGGGTCGTCGCCCGCCGCTCGCGTCATGGCGATGCTAGGCACGATCGCGGCCCGTCGCCGGGTCGGGCTCCGCCGTCCGCGGCGCTGCGGGCTCGTCGGATCGCACAACCGGCGGGCGCCGTGACGGCCGCGCTTCGTCGTTTCGGTGGGTGGCCGGGCCGGGCGCCCGGCCGTCATCGTGAGTCGGATCTCACAGCCCGTCCTGCTCAGCCCCCCTCTCTGCCCCCAGCCCCTTTTGCGAGGTGTCCCCGTGCGCGGAACGAAACGCCCACCCCGGTCCGGTCGCCGGCCCCACCCGGTCGACGAGGTGCTCCCGGCGGGGCAGCTCGCCGTCTACGGCTTCCAGCACGTGCTCGCGTTCTACGCGGGGGCGGTGATCGTCCCCATCCTGCTGGCCGGGGCGATCGGGCTCTCCGAGCGCGAGCTGATCCACCTGATCAACGCCGACCTGTTCACCTGCGGCATCGCCTCGATCATCCAGTCCGTCGGGTTCTGGAAGGTCGGGGTGCGGCTGCCGCTGCTGCAGGGCGTCACGTTCACGGCGGTGTCGCCGATGATCGCCATCGGGCTCGCGGCGGGTGGCGGCACGGACGGCCTGCTGGTCATCTACGGCGCCGTGATCGTCGCCGGGCTCGCGACGTTCTTCATCGCCCCGTTCTTCTCGCGCCTGATCCGCTTCTTCCCGCCCGTCGTCACGGGGTCGGTCATCCTCATCATCGGGCTCGCGCTGCTGCCGGTGGCCGCGCTCGACGCCGTCGGCGGCGGCACCGACCCGCAGCCGGGCGACCCGCGCAACCTCGCCTACGCGCTCGGCACGCTGCTCGTCATCGTCGCGATCCAGCGGATCTTCCGCGGGTTCATGGCGACGGTCGCGGTGCTCGTCGGGCTGGTGCTCGGCACGCTCGTGGCCTGGGGCCTGGGCGACGCCACGTTCAGCGCGGTCGGCGAGTCGTCCTGGATCGGGGTGACGACGCCGTTCTACTTCGGCTGGCCGCAGTTCAGCGCCGCCGCGATCGTCTCGATGATCGTCGTCATGCTGATCACGGCCGTCGAGACCACCGGGGACGTGTTCGCGACCGGCGAGATCGTCGACAAGCGCGTCGGCAAGGAGGACGTCGCCCGCGCCCTGCGCGCCGACGGCCTCGCCACGACGATCGGCGGCGTCCTCAACTCCTTCCCCTACACGTGCTTCGCCGAGAACGTCGGGCTCGTCCGGCTGACGCGGGTCAAGAGCCGCTACGTCGTGGCCGCCGCGGGCGTGATCATGATCCTGATCGGGCTGATCCCGAAGGCCGGGGCGATCGTCGCCGGCATCCCGCACCCGGTGCTGGGCGGGGCGGCGCTGG
The DNA here is from genome assembly GCF_013155125.1 of Pseudonocardia broussonetiae. Lineage (NCBI taxonomy): Bacteria > Bacillati > Actinomycetota > Actinomycetes > Pseudonocardiales > Pseudonocardiaceae > Pseudonocardia > Pseudonocardia broussonetiae. The sequence continues at coordinate 4,519,540 of NZ_CP053564.1, forward strand.
CGATGTTCGCGACGGTCGCGGTGGTCGGCATCCAGACGCTCGCGCGCGTCGACTTCCACGACCACCGCAACGTCGTCATCGTCGGCTCCAGCGTGGGGCTCGCGATGTTCGTGACCGCGCAGCCCGACGTCGCCACCGCCGTGCCGCAGTGGGCGCAGATCGTCTTCGGCTCCGGCATCACGCTGGGCAGCATCACCGCGATCGTGCTCAACGTCGTGTTCCACCACGTCGGGCGCAACCGCGGCCCGGCCGTCGCCGGCACGCCCGGGGCCGTGGTGCGCCTGGCCGAGGTGAACAAGATGAGCCGCGCGGAGTTCGTCGCGACCTTCGGCCGGCTGTTCCAGGGCTCGGGCGAGGTGGTGGGCCGCGCCTACGACCGCAGGCCCTTCGCCGACACGTCCGCGCTGCGCAGCGCGTTCCAGGAGGCGCTGTTCTCGGCGCCGCGCGAGGAGCAGCAAGCGCTGATGGCGCACTACCCCGATCTCGGCGGCGACCGCGTCGCCGACGGCGACGAGGGCGAGGACTCCACGCGCGACCAGTCGGCCGCGGGCCTGACCCGGCTCACCGAGACCGACCGCGAGGAGTTCGCCGCGCTGGCCGCCGCCTACCGCGAGCGCTTCGGCATCCCGCTGATCGTGTGCGTCCGCGACGCCGCCACGCGCGAGCAGATCCTGCGCGCCGGCTGGCAGCGCCTGGACAACTCCCCGGCGCAGGAGCACGCCGCCGCCCTGATCGAGATCGCGAAGGTCGCGGGGCACCGGTTCGCCGACCTCGTCGCCGACGCGAACCCGATCGCCAGCGCCCGGGCCAGGGCGTTCGGGCGGGAGGCGCGGTGAGCACCGCGTCCTCCTGCACCACCGCGTCCTTCGACACCTCGCCGACCGCCGAGCGCGACCTCCTCGCGCTCTGCGCGGCGCCCCGCTGGGCGCGCGAGGTCGCGGCCGGGCGGCCCTACGGCACGCTCGACGCCCTGCTCGACGCCGCCGACCGCGCCCTGACCGACGCCGACCTCGACGCCGCCATGGCCGGGCACCCGCGCATCGGCGACCGCACCGCGGGTGGACGGTCGCGGCGCGAGCAGGGCGCGGTGACCGCCGCCGGCACCGACGTCCTCGACGCGCTGGCCGCGGGCAACCGCGCCTACGAGGAGCGGTTCGGCCACGTCTACCTGGTGTGCGCCACCGGTCGCAGCGCCGAGGACCTGCTCGCGACGCTGCACGCGCGCCTGCGCCACGACCCCGCCACCGAGCGGGCCGTGGCGCTGGCCGAGCTGGCGGCGATCAACCGGATCCGGCTGCGGCAGCTGCTGTCGGAGGAGGCGGCGTGAGCCTCTCGACCCACGTCCTCGACGCGGCGCTGGGCCGCCCGGCCGCCGGCGTCGCCGTCCGGCTGACGCGGGGGAGCGCGCTGCTGGCCGAGGACGTCACCGACGCCGACGGGCGCGTCGGGCGCCTGGCCGCCGACCTCGCCGCCGGCGCCCACACGCTCACGTTCGACACCGGCGGCTACTTCGCCGCCACCGGCCAGACGGGGTTCTACCCCGAGGTCGCCGTCACCTTCACCGTCACCGACCCGGGGGAGCACCACCACGTGCCGCTGCTGCTGTCCCCCTTCGCCCACTCGACCTACCGCGGGAGCTGAACTGATGGGAATCGTCCTGGGGACCAACCAGTACGGGAAGGCGGAGAACCGGGTCGTCCGGATCCACCGCGAGACCGACCGCCACGAGATCCGCGACGTCACCGTCTCCACGGCACTGCGCGGGGACTTCACCGCGGCGCACCGCCACGGCGACCAGTCCGACGTCCTGCCGACCGACACGCAGAAGAACACCTGCTACGCCTTCGCGAAGTCGCACGGGCTGGGCGAGATCGAGGACTACGCGCTCGCGCTGGCCCGGCACTTCGTCGACGACGTCGCGCCGGTGCGGGGCGCGCGCATCGCCGTCGACGAGTTCGCCTGGGAGCGGGTGCCGGTGGGCGGGACCGGCCACGACCACGCGTTCGTGCGCAGCGGGTCGGAGGTGCGGACCACCGTGGTGACCGTCGACGACGACGGCGCGCAGGTGGTGTCCGGGCTGCGCGACCTGGTGCTGCTCAAGTCGACGGGCTCGGAGTTCGCGGGCTTCCTGGTGGACGGGTACACGACGCTGGCGCCCACCCACGACCGGATCATGTCGACGTCGCTGGTGGCGACCTGGACCTACACGGGCACCGAGGTGAGCTGGGACAAGACCTGGGCCGACGTGCGGCGGATCCTGCTGGAGCGCTTCGCCTGCGTGCACTCCCTCGCGCTGCAGCAGACGCTGTGGGAAATGGGGAAGGCGGTGCTGGAGGAGCATCCGGAGATCGCGGAGGTGAGCCTGTCGGCGCCCAACCGGCACCACTTCGTCGTGGACCTCGCGCCGTTCGGGCTGGAGAACCGCAACGAGGTGTTCTACGCGGCCGACCGGCCGTACGGGCTGATCGAGGCGACGGTGGGGCGGGACTGACCGGCCTTGCAGGAAAGCCACGTTCACGCAGCCCCGTTGCGTGAACGTGGCTTTCCTGCAACTCGCGGGGGGCGCAACGCGGGGGCGCCGGGACCGGCGGGGTGACGGCACCCCCGTCGACCGTGACACTGTCCGGGTGCAGCCGATCGCGAGGATCCGGGTGCTCGGCCGGTTCGACCTCAGCCTGGGCGGCGTGCGGGTGCCGCCGCTGGAGTCCGCCCGCGCCGAGTCGCTGCTCGCGTTCCTGCTGCTGCACCGGGGCACCGCCACGCCGCGCCAGCACCTGGCGTTCGTGCTGTGGCCGGACTCGACGGAGGCGCAGGCCCGCACCAACCTGCGACACCTCCTGCACACGCTCCGCCACCGCCTCCCCGACGCCGACCGCTACCTCGAGGTCACGTCCCGGACCGTCGGCTGGCGGGCCGACGCCCCGTGCTGGCTCGACGTCTCCGCCTTCGAGGACCTGCTCGACGCACGCGGTGACGGCAGGCCGGAGGCGGTGCGCGACGCCGTCGCGCTCTACACCGGGGACCTGCTGGAGGGCTGCTACGACGACTGGTTGCACGACGAGCGCGAACGGCTGCGGCAGCGGCAGCTCGGCGCGCTCGGGGAGCTCGCCACCGCGTGCGAGGCGCGCGGCGACCTGGACGACGCGGTCGGCCACGCCGAGCGGCTGCTGCGCGGCGACCCGCTGCGCGAGGAGACCCACCGGCAGCTGATGCGCTGCCACGAGGCGCGCGGCGACCGGGCCCGGGCGGTGCGGGCCTACCACGTCTGCTGCTCCACGCTGGAGCGCGAGCTGGGTGTGCGGCCGTCGGCCGAGACGGACGCGGTCTACCGGAGGCTGGTGCGCCACCCGCTCGAGCCGGCACCGGCGGCGAGGGCGGGGCCACCGCTCGTCGGACGCGCCCACGAGCAGGCGCAGCTCGCCGCGGCGTGGCGCTCCACCGACGCGGGGCAGGTCCGGCTGGTGCTGGTGAGCGGTGAGGCCGGGGTGGGGAAGTCCCGTCTGGTCGAGGAGTTCCGCGCCTGGTGCCGGCGTCGCGGCGCCGCGGTCGCCGATGCCCGCTGCTACCCCGCGGAGGGATCGCTCGCCTACGCCCCCGTGGTCACCTGGCTGCGCTCCGCGGCGCTCCGGACGCGGCTGCCGCGCCTCGACACGGGGCGGCTCACCGAGCTCGCCCGTCTCGTGCCCGAGCTGCTGGTCGAGGTTCCCGACGTCCCGCCTCCCGCTCCGCTGCCCGAGGGCGACCAGCGGCGTCGGCTGTTCGACGCCGTCGCCGCGGTCGTCCTCGCCGGCGGTGGGCCGTTGCTGCTGGTCGTGGACGATCTCCAGCACGTCGACCGGGAGACCTGCCGGCTCCTGCACTACCTGCTGCGGGTGCAGCCCGACGCGCGCCTGCTCGTGGTGGCGACCGCGCGCCGCGAGGACGTCGAGGCCGACCAGCCGGTGCACGAGCTGCTCGCCGGCGCCCGCGCCCGGGAGTGCCTCGCGGAGATCGCACTGGGCCGGCTGGGGCGCGACGAGACCGCGGTGCTCGCCGAACGGGCCCTCGGCGCCCGCCTCTCCCGCTCCGACGTCCAGCACCTCTACGACGAGACGGAGGGCAACCCGCTGTTCGTCGTCGAGGCCCTGCGGGCGGGCTGGACGCCGGACAGCTCGCTGAGCCCGCGCGTGCAGTCGGTGATCGACGCGCGCCTGGCGCAGCTCAGCGTGCCGGCCAGGGACCTGGCCGGGCTGGCGGCGGCGATCGGGCGCGAGTTCAGCGCCGACGTGCTGGCCGCGGCCGCCGATGCCGACGAGGACACCGTGGTGGGCGGCCTGGACGAGCTGTGGCGGCGGCAGATCGTCCGCGAGCGCAGCGAGGGCGCGGCCGGGGGGACGTACGACTTCAGCCACGACAAGATCCGCCAGGTCGCCTACCTGCACGTCAGCCCGGCACGACGGCGCCGCCTGCACGCGCGGATCGCGGCGGCGCTGGAGCGGACCCACCTGAGCGACCCGGGTCCGGTGAGCGTGCAGATCGCCGTGCACCTCGACCGGTCCGGCGCGGTTGCGCCCGCCGTGGAGTGGTACTGCCGCGCCGCCCGGGCGGCCCAGCTGCTGCACGCCGGTGCCCAGGCCGTGCGGTTGCTGGACCGGGGCCTGGAGCTGCTGCTCGACCTGCCCGGGTCGCCGGACCGGGATGCGCGCGAGCTCGACGTCCGCACCGCGCTGCTCGCGCCGCTGGTGTCGGTCGGGACCTACGCCTCGTCCGCGATGTCGGAGAACCAGCACCGCGCCCTCACCCTCGCGCGGGTGCTCGGGGTCGAGCCGGCGCCCCCGCTGCTGCGCTCGCTGGCCGTGAGCGCGCTGACCCGGTCGGAGTTCGCGCAGGCCGAGGACTTCGGCCGGCGACTGCGCAGGGCGGCCGACCGCGACGGCGACGACGTCCTCGTCGTCGAGGCCGCCTACGTCACGGGCATCGCGGCGTTCTGGCAGGCCGACCTGGAGACGGCGCGCCCGCAGTTCGAGCTCGCCGTCGAGCGGTACCGGGCGCGGGACCACACGACCCACGTCATCCGCTACGCCCACGACCCGAAGGTGGTCTGCCTGAGCAGGCTCGCCAACACCCTCTGGTTCCTCGGCCTGCCCGACGACGCCCGCACGGCGAGGGCCGCGGCGCTCGACTGGGCCACCGCGGTCGGGCACCGGTTCAGCCGGACCATCGCGCTGACCTTCGGCGCGCTGCTCGCGCTGGACATGGGGGACGAGCGGGAGCTCCGCGAGCACGTCGCCGAGCTGTCGGTCGTCGGTCACGAGGCGGTGACCCGGCACGTCGCCACGGCGTTCACCGGGTACGTGGCGGTCCTCGACGGTGACACCGACGACGGCAGGGCCGCGATCAGGGCTGCCGTCGAGCACACCCGCGGCGGCGGGGGCGCGCCCGGGCAGCACGCCATCATGCTGCGGCTCCTGCTCGCGGCGCACCTCGCCGCCCGCGACACCGTCGCCGCGCTCGACGTCGCCGACCGGCTGCTCGCGACGGGGGGCACCGCCCGGCTCTGGGCGCCGCACGCCCGCCGCGTGCGGACGGACCTCGCACGGGGCACCGGGCCGGCGTAGCGGAGGAACGCTCGTGGAACGGCGGGTGCCGCACCGTGGCGTCCGAGCAACCCGGCTCGGAGGAGGACCCCATGACCGCGACCATGAGCAAGGACTTCCAGGGCGTGCTGCTGCAGCCCGGTGACGACGGCTACGACGCCGCGCGATCGGTCTGGAACGCCGGGATCGACCGGCGCCCGGCGCTGATCGCGCGCTGCCTGTCACCCGCCGACGTGGCGTGGGCGCTGGCGCACGCGCAGCGGAACGGGCTGGAGGTGGGCGTGCGCGGCGGCGGGCACAACTACGGCGGCGCCGCCGTGCCCGAGGGCGGCCTGATGATCGACCTGACCGGGCTCGACCAGGTCACCGTCGACCCGGCGGGACGGCGCGCGCGCTGCGGCGGCGGCGCGACCCAGGCCCAGCTCGACGCGGCCGCTCAGGAGCACGGGCTCGCGGTGACCGGCGGGACCATCAGCCACACCGGGGTCGGCGGGCTCACCCTCGGCGGCGGCATGGGGTGGCTGACGCGCGCGTGCGGGCTGGCCGTCGACAACCTGGTGTCGGCCGAGGTCGTGCTGCCGGACGGGCGCTGCGTGCGGGCCGCCGCCGACGAGCACCCCGATCTGCTGTGGGCGCTCACGGGCGGCGGGGGCAACTTCGGTGTGGGATCGTGGTGATGAACGCGCCGCCCGCGCCGTTCATCCCCGAGCAGCACCACTCCGCCCTCGGCGTCGGCCTGGTGGTGGTCGGCTTCTCGTCCCCCGACGAGCACGCTGCGCTCCTGGCGCCGGCGCGGGAGTCGTTGCCGCCGCTGTTCGAGTTCGGCAACGGGATGCCCTACGTCGCGCTGCAGCAGATGCTCGACGAGAGCGCGCCCTACGGGATCGTGCACGCCTACAACAAGTCGCTCTCCCTCGACGAGCTCACCGACGAGGCCGTCGACGTCATCGTGGACCGGCTGCCGGGCAAGGCCTCGCCGATGAGCCTGCTCCCGATCTTCCCGCTCGGCGGGGCCTTCGCCGACGTCGACGACGACGCGACCGCGTTCGGTGGCAGCCGCGCGGCCCGGTTCGTCGTCAACATGGACGCCATCGCCCTCGACCCGGCCACCCTGGCGGCCGACCGGGAGTGGGTCCGCGCGCTGTGGGAGGCGCTGCGCCCCTTCGCCGCCGGCTCGGGCAGCTACGTGAACTTCATGACCGACTACGAGGAGGACCGCGTCCGGGCCGCCTACGGCCCGGCGAAGTACGACCGGCTCGCCGCGGTCAAGGCGGAGTACGACCCGGGCAACGTGCTGCACCGCAACGCGAACATCAGGCCGGGCGGTGCGCGATGACGACCCTGGTGATCGGCGCGACCGGCACCGTCGGCTCCCACGTGGTGGACGAGCTGCTCGGCCGCGGTCTGGCGGTGCGGGCGTTCGTCCGGGACCGGGCGCGGGCGGCCGCCGTCCTCGACCGCCGGGCCGAGCCGGTCGACGGCGACGTCACCGACCCGGCGTCGATCCGCGCCGCGCTCGACGGCGTCGAGCGCGTGCTCCTCTGCACCCCCAACCACCCTCAGCAGGTGGAGCACGAGACGAACGTGATCGACGCGGCGGCCCGGGCCGGTGTCCGGCGACTGGTCAAGATCGGGGCGTGCGGCGCGCAGATCGGCTCGCCGCTCGCGTTCTGGGACGCGCACGGCCGCATCGAGGCGCACCTGCGGCGGTCGGGCGTGCCGGCCGTCGTCCTGCGGCCCAGCAGCTACACCTCCAACCTGCTCGCCGCGGCGGACGCGGTCGCGCGGACGGGGACGCTGTTCGCGCCCGCGGGGGGCGCGAAGGTCACGCTGATCGACCCGCGTGACGTCGCGGCCGTGGCCGCGGTGGTGCTCACCGAGGGGGGCCACGAGGGACGGACCTACACGCTCACCGGGCCCGAGGCCGTGACCCACCACCAGGTGGCGCAGGAGCTCTCCGCCGTGACGGGGCGGGAGGTGGAGTACGTCGACGTGCCGGACGAGGCCGCCCGGGCGGAGATGGTCCGGGCCGGCGTCCCCGACTGGACGGCCGACCAGCTGGTGATCCTCTGGGGCGAGCTGCGCCGGGGCGCGATGGCCACCACGACCGATGTGGTGCGGGTGCTCACCGGGCGGGAGCCGCGGACCACGCTCCGGTTCCTCCGCGACCACGCGGCGGCCTTCCGGCCCTGAGCCGTCATCTCCGGGACCCGCCCCCTCGGCGGGCGTCAGCGGCACCTCAGCGCCAGGAACACGTCCACCCGGTCCCCGAACACCCCCAGGTCGCGTCCCGTCAGCTCCTCCACCCGCCCGATCCGGTAGCGCACCGTGTTGACGTGCAGGTGCAGCCGCTCCGCCGCCCGGCTCCACGAGCCCGAGCAGTCCAGGAACGCCTCCAGGGTCTCCCGCAGCCCCGCGTCGTTGCGGGCGTCGTAGGCCAGCACCGGGTCCAGGACGCGCGCCGCGAACGCCCGGCGGACCTCGTCGGGCACGGTGGCCAGCAGGGCGACGTGCGTCGTGACGTCGGCACCGGTGACGACGTGCAGCACGCCCGGCCGGTGCTCGGCGAGGTCGCGGGCGTGCCGCGCCTCCTGCAGCGCGCCGGCCAGCGCCTCGAGCGTCGAGGGCCGGCTCACCCCGACCGTCAGCCGCTCCGGCCCGAGCCCCGGTTCGAGCCGCGCCAGGGCGGTGCGCAGGGCGTCGGGGTCGCCGGGCAGCAGCGCGACGGCCAGCCCGTCGTGCACGCCCACGGCGGGCGTCCCGTGCCCGATGCCGTGCGACGCCGCGTCGACGAGCACGGCCCGCGCGATCTCGAGGCGGTCGGGGCGGTCGACGAACCCGGCGACGGCGACGGTCAGCGGCGCGGCGGGGTCCAGCCCGGCCTGGCGGAGCCGCGTGGCGGTCTCCGGGCGGTTGCCGGCCCCGCCCGCGACCAGCGCGATCGCGTCCTCGGCGATGTCGCGGGCCACCCGCAGGCCCTCGCTGCGCCGGGCCCGGTCGAGCGCGGCGATGGCGACGAGCTCGTCGACGGCGTCGGCGGACTCGGCGTCCCAGCCCGGGAACGCCCCCTCGACGGCCACGAACCACGACGTCGCCCGCTGCTCGGACGCCGGCCCCACCGGGAACACCGAGTGCGCGCCGCCGGGCACCACCGCGGGCAGCCGCGCGGCGGTGAGGAACGCCGCGGCGATGCGGTCGAGCTCGGCGTCGGGCAGCGGGTGCGGGCCGGCGACGATGCCGCGCCCGGTGGCGCTGAGCACCCGGCACACGAGCCCGGTGGCCGCGCCGACCTGCGCCACCAGCTCGTCGAGCCCCATCCCGCCCGCCACGGCCGACAGCAGCCGCCGCTGGCGCCCGACCGTGTGCGCGAGGCGCTCGCCCCGCGCGGCCGACAGCGCGCCGACGACGAGCTCGGTGACGGCCGAGAACGACGTCTCCTCGGGCACCTCGATCAGCGGCACGTCGTGGCGGCGGCAGGCGTCGAGGACGTCGTCGGGGATGCCGCCGAACACCGCGGCGCCGGCGGCGAGCGCGGCCGTGCCCGAGGCGGCGAGCGCGGCGACGAACCGCTCGCTGTCGGCCGGGTCGCGCCGCCACACCAGGCCGCTGATCACCAGCTCGCCGCCCGACAGGTAGCGGCCCGGGTCGATGAGGTCCGTCGTGTAGACCCAGCGCACCGGGCGCTCCAGCGACGCGGCGTCGCCGTGCAGCAGGCGCAGGCCCAGGGCGGGGTGCGCGACGAGTTCCCGCAGCAGCATTGGAGGAACGTACAACTCCGGGAGGCTGTGCGGTCGCTGTTTCGTCACGGCGGCGACTTCTCGCCGAGACCGCACGGCGCTGTACTGCTACCCATGGACTTCCTGGCGCCCACCACCTGGGCCGAGGCCCTCGCGGCCAAGGCGGAGCACCCCGACGCGCTGCCCGTCGCGGGCGGCACCGACGTCATGGTCGAGATCAACTTCGACCACCGCAGGCCGCCCGCCCTCCTCGACCTCACCCGCGTCCCCGAGCTGCGGGAGTGGGCGCCCGACGGCGGCCGCATCCGGCTGGGCGCGGGCGTCACCTACTCCCGGGTCATCACCGAGCTCGGTGCGACGCTGCCCGGCCTGGCGATGGCGGCGCGGACGGTCGGGTCCCCGCAGATCCGCAACCGCGGCACCGTCGGGGGCAACCTCGGCGCCGCCTCGCCCGCCGGCGACAGCCACCCGGCGCTGCTGGCCGCCGACGCCGACGTCGAGGTGGCGTCGGTGCGCGGCACGCGGACGATCCCGGTCGCGGAGTTCTTCACCGGCGTCAAGCGCAACGCGCTCGCGCCCGACGAGCTCATCGCCGCCGTGCGCATCACGCCGCCGGCGGGCCCGCAGCAGTTCTGCAAGATCGGCACCCGCAACGCGATGGTGATCGCGGTGTCGGCGTTCGGCATCGCGCTGCACCCCGACCGCCGCGCGGTCGGCACCGGCATCGGCAGCGCCGCCCCGACCCCGCGCCGCGCCACCGCGGCCGCGGAGTTCCTGGCGGGCGAGCTGGAGGCCGGCGGGCTGTGGGAGTCGCGCGGCGAGCTGCCCGAGGGCCTCGCCGTCGAGTTCGGCCGCCGGGTGCGCGACGCCGCCGCCCCGATCGACGACGTGCGCGGCACCGCCGCGTACCGCCTGCACACCCTGTCCGTGATGGCGCGACGCGCGGCCACGTGGGCCTGGACCGACTACAGGAGCGCCGCATGAGGATCTCGCTGACCGTCAACGGGAACCGGCACGACGTCGACGACGTGTGGGAGGGCGAGAGCCTGCTCTACGCGCTGCGCGAGCGGATGGGCCTGCCCGGCTCGAAGAACGCCTGCGAGCAGGGGGAGTGCGGCTCCTGCACCGTCTACCTCGACGGCACTCCGGTCTGCTCGTGCCTGGTCGCGGCCGGCCAGGCGCAGGGCCGCGAGGTCACGACGGTCGAGGGCCTCGCCGACGAGGAGCTGCACCCGGTGCAGCAGGCCTTCGTCGAGTGCGGCGCGGTGCAGTGCGGCTTCTGCACGCCCGGCCTGATCGTCTCCACCCACGACCTGCTGGAGCGCAACCCCGCGCCGAGCGACCCGGAGATCCGCGAGGCCCTGGCCGGCAACCTCTGCCGCTGCACGGGCTACGAGAAGATCCTGGACGCGGTGCGCCTGGCCTCGGAGAGGACGGAGCAGTGACCACCGACGGAGTGAGCATCGAAGGCGCCCACGTCGTCACGGTGACCGGCGAGGAGTTCCCCGACGGGCACGTGGTGGTGGAGGGCAACCGGATCACCGCGGTCGGCCCCGGCCCGGCCCCCCTCGTGAGCGGCGATCGTGGCCAGGGCCACGGTTCGCACGCACGGGTGGACGGCCGCGGCTGCCTGCTCACCCCCGGCTTCGTCAACACCCACAACCACCTCTACCAGTGGGTCACCCGCGGCCTGGCCGTCGACTCCACGCTCTTCGAGTGGCTCACCACCCTCTACCCGGTGTGGGCGGGCATCGACGAGGACGCGGTCCACGTCGGCGCGAGCGGCGCGCTGGCCCAGCTCGCGCTCACCGGCTGCACCACCAGCAGCGACCACCACTACGTCTTCCCCCGCGAGGGCGGCGACGTCCTGGGCGCCGAGATCCGCGCGGCGCAGGAGGTCGGGCTGCGCTTCCACACGACCCGCGGCTCGATGGACCTCGGGCAGCGCGACGGCGGCCTGCCGCCCGACCACGTCGTCGAGTCGACGGAGGCGATCCTGGCCGCGTCGGCCGACGCCGTCGCGCGCTGGCACGACCCGTCGCCGGGCTCGATGCTGCGCGTCGCGCTCGCCCCGTGCTCGCCGTTCTCGGTGACCGGCGACCTCATGCGCGAGTCGGCGGTGCTGGCCCGCGAGCTCGGCGTCGCGATGCACACCCACCTCGCCGAGACCCTCGACGAGGAGGACTTCTGCCGCGAGCGCTTCGGCTGCTCGCCCCTGGAGTACGTCGAGGGGCTGGGCTGGACCGGCGACGACGTGTGGTTCGCCCACGCGATCCACCTCGACGACGCCGCCGTGAAGCGGATCGGCGACACCGCCACCGGCGTGGCGCACTGCCCCTCGTCCAACGCCCGGCTCGGCGCCGGGATCGCCCGCACCCGCGACCTGCGCGACGCCGGCGCCCGCGTCGGGCTCGGCGTCGACGGCGCCGCCAGCAACGAGGCCGGCAGCCTGCTCGAGGAGCTGCGGCACGCCGTGCTGTTCGCCCGCGCGGTGGGCGGCCCGACCGCGCTGACCGTCCGCGACGCCCTGGAGCTCGGCACGATGGGCGGCGCCGCGGTGCTCGGCCGCGCCGACGACATCGGCTCGATCGAGGTCGGCAAACTCGCCGACCTCGCCCTCTGGCGCCTCGACGGCCTCGGCCACGTCGACGTCGCCGACCCCGTCGCCGCGCTGGTCCTCGGCTCGCCGCCGCCCCTGGAGCTGCTGCTCGTGGACGGCCGCCCGGTCGTCGAGCGCGGCCGCGTCCGGACCGTCGACACCGACGCGCTCGCCCGCGAGTGCCTGCGCGTCCACCGCACCCTGTTGGAGAAGGCGTCATGACGACCAGCCAGAGGACGACCACGCAGACGACCACCGCGGGCACCGGCCGCATCGGCGACAGCCCGCTGCGCCCCGACGCGACCCTCAAGGTCACCGGCGAGTTCGCCTACGCCTCGGACCTGTGGCACGACGACATGGTGTGGGGCGTGACGCTGCGCAGCCCGCACCCGCACGCACGCATCCTGGGCATCGACGTGACCGCGGCGCTCGCCGTGCCCGGCGTGTCCGCCGTGCTCACCGCCGATGACGTGCCCGGCCACAACGCCGTCGGGCTCGAGCACCTCGACACCCCCGCGCTGGCCACGGACGTGGTCCGCTACGAGGGCGAGCCGGTGGCGCTGGTCGCGGCCGACCACCCCGAGACCGCCCGGCGCGCCGCGAAGCGGATCGTCGTCGACTACGAGGTCCTGCCCGCCGTCACCGACCCCCGGCGCGCGCTCGACGACGACGCACCGGTCGTCCACGAGGGGCACGAGGGCGGCAACCTCGTCCGCAAGATGCAGATCCGCCGCGGCGACCCGGCCCCGACCGCGCCCGTCGTGGTCGCGCTGGACTTCGAGGTCGGCATGCAGGACCAGGCGTTCCTGGGTCCGGAGTCCGGGCTCGCCGTGCCCGCGGCCGACGGCGGCGTCGACCTGTTCGTGGCCACCCAGTGGCTGCACGTCGACCAGGGCCAGATCTGCCGCGTGCTCGGGCTGCCGCCGGAGAAGGTGCGGCTGACCCTGGCCGGCGTCGGCGGGGCGTTCGGCGGGCGCGAGGACCTCTCGATCCACGTCCACGCCTGCCTGCTCGCGCTGCGCACCGGCAAGCCGGTGAAGATGAGCTACGCCCGCGACGAGTCGTTCTACGGCCACGTCCACCGCCACCCCGCGTGGCTGCGCTACGAGTTCGGCGCCGAGACCGACGGCACGCTCGTCTACGCCAGCGCCGACATCCTGTTCGACGGTGGCGCGTACGCGTCCTCGACGGGTGCGGTCGTCGGCAACGGTGGCACGCTGGGCCTGGGCCCGTACCGGATCCCGAGCGTGCGCGTCGACGCCCGCGGGGTCTACACGAACAACCCGCCGTGCGGGGCGATGCGCGGCTTCGGCTGCGTGCAGGCCGCGTTCGCGCACGAGGCGCTGATGGACGAGCTCGCCGACCGCGTGGGCGTCGACCGCGTCGAGATCCGCGCGCTGAACGGGATGCGCGAGGGCGACCACAACATCACCGGGCAGCTGATCGACTCCGCGGCTCCGGTGGCCGAGCTCATCCGGATCGTGCGGGACATGCCGCTGCCGGCCCCGCGCGAGGACGGCGCCGACATCCGCGAGCTGCCCGGCGGTGTCTCCAACACCACGCACGGTGAGGGCGTCGTGCGCGGCGTCGGGTACGCCGTCACCTACAAGAACGTCGGGTTCTCCGAGGGCTTCGACGACTACTCGACCGCGCGCGTGCGCCTGGAGATGACCGGCGGGGAGCCGGTCGTCACCGTGCACACGGCGGCGGCCGAGGTCGGGCAGGGCCTGATCACCGTCGAGCAGCAGATCTGCCGCACGGAGCTGGGCGTCGACCGGGTCGTCGTGACACCGGCGGACACGACCGTCGGCTCCGGCGGCTCGACGTCGGCGTCGCGGCAGACCTACGTCACCGGCGGGGCGGTCAAGGCGGCCTGTGAGGCCGTGCGCGCGTCGGTGCTGGCCCGCGTCGGCGTCCCGGACTGCCGACTGGAGGGCGACAAGATCGTCTCCGCGCACGGCGAGGTGGTCGTGTCGCTGGCCGAGGTGCTCGGCGACGGGGCCGTGGAGGAGACCGTGGAGTGGCGCCACCGGCCCACCCAGGAGATCGACCCGGAGACCGGCCAGGGCGACGCGCACGTGCAGTACGCGTTCTCGGCGCACCGCGCCGTCGTCGACGTCGACGTGGAGCTGGGGCTGGTGAAGGTCGTCGCGCTGGACACCGCGCAGGACGTGGGCCGGGCGATCAACCCCGACGCCGTGATCGGCCAGATCCAGGGCGGCAGCGCCCAGGGCATGGGCCTGGCGCTGATGGAGGAGATCGTCGTGACCGACGGGAAGGTCCGCAACCCGTCGTTCACCGACTACCTGATCCCGACGATCCTGGACATGCCGCCGATGCAGGTCGCGGTGCTCGAGTACGCCGACCCGCACGCGCCCTACGGCGTCCGCGGCGTCGGCGAGCCCCCGACGATCAGCTCGGGCCCGGCCGTCGCGGCGGCGATCCGCGCGGCGACGGGCAAGGCGCTGCGCCGCGTGCCGGTGCGGCCGGAGCACATCGTCGACGGACCGGACGACGCCGAGGGAGGTGCGTGAGGATGCCGCGCATGTTCCTCAACGGCACCGCCATGGCCGGCGGGGCCGAGCACCACCTCGTCGGCGGGGCGCCGCTGGTCGCGGCCACGACGACCGCGCCGCGCTACCGCTTCCACGCCGTCGGCGGGCGCTACCCGGCCCTGGAGGACGTGGGGTCCGGCGGGGCGGCGGTCGAGGGCGAGGTCTACGAGCTGTCCTACGCGCAGCTGCGCGAGGTGCTGCTGCCCGGCGAGCCCGACGGCCTGGAGCTCGGCGTGGTCGAGCTGGCCGACGGGTCCGGGTCGCTGGCGATGGTGCTGCGGCGGGAGTGCGCCGGGCTCCCGCAGCTGACCGACATCTCGGCACTGGCGAGCTGGCGGGCGTACCGGGAGGCGTCGTGATCACCGCCGACGTGCTTCCTCCCGCGGAGGCGTCGTGATCACCGCCGACGTGCTTCCTCCCGCGGTGGCGACATGATCACCGTGTTCCGCGCCGACCGCGTCGTCGTCGACGGGGCGGAGCGGCCCGCGGCGGTCGTCGTCGAGGGGGAGCGGATCGTCGCCGTCCTGCCGAAGGAGACCGACGTGGGCGGCGCCCGCGACGTGCTGCTCGGCGCCGACGAGGTGCTGCTCCCGGGGCTGGTCGACACGCACGTCCACGTCAACGAGCCCGGCCGCACCGAGTGGGAGGGCTTCGCCACCGCGACCCGCGCGGCCGCGGCGGGCGGCGTCACCACGATCGTCGACATGCCGCTGAACTCGCTGCCGCCGACCGTCGACGTGGCCGCGCTGGAGGTCAAGCGCAAGGCCGCCGACGGGCAGTGCAGCGTCGACGTCGGGTTCTGGGGCGGCGCGGTGCCGGGCAACGCGGGCGGGCTGCGCGCGCTGCACGAGGCCGGCGTGTTCGGCGTCAAGTGCTTCCTCATCGACAGCGGCGTCCCGGAGTTCCCGCCGCTGCTCGACCCGGAACCCGCGCTGCGGGAGGTCGCGTCGTTCGACGGGCTGCTCATCGCGCACGCGGAGGACGGGGACCTGGTGACGGCGGCGCACGGGCGGCGCTACGCCGACTTCGTGGCCTCCCGCCCGGCCGCGTCGGAGGACTCGGCGATCGCGGGACTGCTTCGCGCGGCCGCGGCGACCGGGGCGCGGGTGCACGTGGTGCACCTGTCCTCGGCGGGCGCGCTGCCCGAGCTCGCGGCGGCGCGGGCCGCCGGGGTGCGGGTGAGCGTCGAGACCTGCCCGCACTACCTCGCGCTCACCGCCGAGGAGGTGCCCGACGGCGACACGCGCTTCAAGTGCTGCCCGCCCGTGCGCGGCGAGGACAACCGCGACGCGCTGTGGGCCGGCCTGGCCGACGGCACGATCGACATGGTCGTGAGCGACCACTCGCCGTGCACGCCCGACCTGAAGAGCCTGGAGACGGGCGACTTCGGGCAGGCGTGGGGCGGCATCGCGTCGCTGCAGCTGGGGCTGCCCGTGGTGTGGACCGAGGCGCGCCGCCGCGGCCACTCCCTGGCCGAGGTGGTGCGGTGGATGGCCGAGCGCCCGGCCGCGCTGGTGGGGCTGGGCCGCAAGGGCCGCATCGCCGCCGGCTGCGACGCCGACCTGGCCGTGCTCGCCCCGGACGGGACGTTCACGGTGGGGGAGCTGCACCACCGCAGCCCGCTCACCCCCTACGCCGGGCGCGAGCTGCACGGGGTCGTGCGCGCCACCTGGCTGCGCGGCCACCCGGTCGACGGGGACGATCCCCGTGGCCGGCTGCTGACCCGAGGAGAGCAAGGACCATGATCGACATCGACTTCCGGGCGCTGCCCGACCTGGCCGTCCGGAACCTCGGCGGCGCCGTCGTGCACGCCAACGACGAGGCGTTCGCCGTCCGCGAGAACCTGATCACGCCGGGCCCGGCCGTGTTCGACCCGAGCACGTTCGGCCCCAAGGGCAAGGTCTACGACGGCTGGGAGACCCGCCGCCGCCGCGAGCCCGGCCACGACGAGGCGGTCGTGCGGCTCGGCGCGCCCGGGATCGTGCGGGGTGTCGTCGTCGACACGTCGTGGTTCACCGGCAACTACCCGCCGGAGGTGTCGGTCGAGGGGATCGCGCTGGACGGCCACCCGTCGGTCGGGGAGCTGCTCGCCGCCGACGGCTGGCACACCCTCGTGGGGCGCACCGCGGTCAAGGGCGACACCGAGAACGACTTCGCCGTGCGCAGCACCCGCCGGGTCACGCACGTCCGGCTGCGGATCCACCCCGACGGGGGCGTCGCCCGACTGCGCGTGCACGGCCAGGCGCTGCCCGACCCGGCGCTGCTCGACGCGCTCGGCACCGTCGACCTCGCGGCGCTGGAGCACGGCGGCGTCGTCACCGGCTGCTCCAACCTCTTCTACAGCTCGCCGAACAACCTGCTGCTGCCCGGCCCGGCCCGCTCGATGGGCGAGGGCTGGGAGACCGCACGGCGCCGCGACGACGGCAACGACTTCGTGGAGGTCGCGCTGGCCGCGGAGGGCGCCGTCGCCGTGGCGGAGCTGGACACGAGCTGGTTCCTGCACAACGCCCCGGGCTGGGCGAGCCTGCGGGGCCGGGCGGGCGAGGGGGAGTGGGTCGACCTCCTGCCGCGCACGCCGTTGCGGCCCGACACCCGCCACCGCTTCGTGCTCGCCGACCCGCCGCCCGTCGACCGGGTACGGCTGGACGTCTTCCCCGACGGCGGCATGGCCCGCCTGCGGCTGCACGGCACGCCCACCACCGCGGGCCGGGCGGAGCTCGAGCGCCGCTGGACCGCCGCGCGCTAGCCCGCCGCCGTCCCATCCCCCTCATTGCAGGAAAGCCACTTTCCCGCCCTCTGATGGCAGCAACGTGGCTTTCCTGCAACTCCCGCACGCCCCTGGAGGCCCCCATGGCGATCCACTACGCCGTCAACTGCTCCATCCTGTTCACCGAGCTGCCCCTGCTGCAGCGCCCCGCCGCGGCCGCCGCCGCCGGCTTCGACGCCGTCGAGTTCTGGTGGCCCTTCCCGACCACCGCACCCACCGACGCCGAGGTCGACGAGTTCGCCTCCGCCGTCGAGGACGCGGGGGTGCGGCTCACCGGCCTCAACTTCGCCGCAGGCGACATGCCCGCCGGCGACCGCGGCCTCGTGTCGTGGCCCGGCCGGGAGGCCGGGTTCCGCGACTCCGTCGCCGTGGCCGTCGGCCTCGGCGAGCGCCTGGGCACCCGCGTGTTCAACGCCCTCTACGGCAACCGGGTCGAGGGCGCCGCCGGCCAGGACGACGTCGCCGACGCCAACCTCGCCCACGCCGCGGGAGCGGCGGCGCGGATCGGCGCCACCGTGGTGCTGGAGCCGCTGTCGGGCGCCGAGCGCTACCCGCTGCGCACCGCCGCCGACGCGCTGGCCGTGGCCGACCGGGTGGGGGAGCCGAACCTCGCCCTGCTCGCCGACCTCTACCACCTCGCGGTGAACGGTGAGGACCTCGACGCCCTGCCCGCGCTCGCCGCCCGGATCGGCCACGTCCAGATCGCCGACGCCCCCGGCCGCCACGAGCCCGGCACCGGCTCGCTCGACCTGCGCCGCCACCTCGACGCCCTCACCGACGCCGGCTACACCGGCCACGTCGGGCTGGAGTACGCGCCCACCACGACCAGCGCCGCCGCGTTCGACTGGCTGGCGCCCTCGCACACCAGGGAGCTCACCTCATGACCACCATCGCGTTCATCGGCCTCGGCATCATGGGGGGCCCGATGGCGGCCCACCTCGTCGCCGCGGGCCACGACGTCGTCGGCCACAACCTCTCGCGGCCCGCCGTCGACCGGCTCGTCGCCGCGGGCGGCCGGGCCGCCACCGACACCGCCGACGCCGTGCGCGACGCCGAGGTCGTGATCACGATGGTCCCGGACAGCCCGGACGTCGAGGCGCTGGTCGCCGAGGTCTACCCGAACGTCAAGCCCGGCACCCTGCACATCGACTGCTCCACCATCCGGCCCGACGTCGCCCGCCGGGTCGCCGCCGCCGGCGCCGAGCACGGCGTCCGCGTCGTCGACGCCCCGGTCAGCGGCGGCGAGGCCGGCGCGGTCGAGGGCACGCTCTCGATCATGGTCGGCGGCGACGCGGCCGACGTCGAGGCCGCCCGCCCCTACCTCGACGTCGTCGGCGGCACCGTCGTGCACGTCGGCCCGGCCGGGGCGGGTCAGACGGTCAAGGCCGCGAACCAGCTGATCGTCGCCGGCAACATCCAGCTCGTCGCCGAGGCGCTGGTGTTCCTGGAGGCGCACGGCGTCGACACGGGCGCCGCTGTCGAGGTGCTCGCGGGAGGCCTCGCCGGGAGCACCGTGCTCGACCGCAAGGCCGCCGGGATGCGGGCCCGCACCTTCGCGCCCGGCTTCCGGATCGACCTGCACCACAAGGACCTCGGCATCGTCACCGCCGCCGCCCGCGAGGCCGGCGTCGCCATCCCGCTCGGGGCGCACGTCGCCCAGCTGGTCGCGTCCCTGCGCGCCCAGGGCCACGGCGGCCTCGACCACAGCGCGCTGCTGCTGCAGGTCGAGTCCCTGTCCGGAAGGAACCCCTCATGACCCGCATGCGCGCCATCGACGCCGCCGTCGCCATCCTGCGCAAGGAGGGCGTGACGCACGTCTTCGGCCTGCCCGGCGCCGCGATCAACCCGTTCTACGACGCGATGCGGCAGGACGCCGTCGCCACCGGTGACGGCCTGACGCACGTCCTCGCCCGCCACGTCGAGGGCGCCTCGCACATGGCCGAGGGCTACACCCGGGCGAGGGCCGGCAACATCGGCGTCTGCGTCGGCACCTCCGGCCCCGCGGGCACCGACATGATCACCGGGCTGTACTCGGCCTCGGCCGACTCCATCCCGATCCTGGCGATCACCGGGCAGGCGCCGGTCGCGCGGCTGCACAAGGAGGACTTCCAGGCCGTCGACATCGCCGCGATCGCCGCGCCGGTCACGAAGCTGGCGATGACGGTCCGCGAGCCCGGCCAGGTCCCGGGCGCGTTCGCCCAGGCGTTCCACCTGATGCGCTCGGGGAGGCCCGGCCCGGTCCTGCTCGACCTGCCGATCGACGTCCAGCTCGCCGAGATCGACTTCGACGTCGACACCTACGAGCCGCTGCCCGTGCACCGGCCCGCCGCCACGCGCGCCCAGGCGGAGAAGGTGCTGGACCTGCTCGCGGCGGCGGAGCGCCCGCTGATCGTCGCGGGCGGCGGCATCGTCAACGCCGACGCGTGCGCGGAGCTCGTCGAGCTCGCCGAGCTGCTCGACGTCCCCGTCGTCCCGACGCTCATGGGCTGGGGCGCGATCCCCGACGACCACCCGCTGATGGCGGGCATGGCCGGGCTGCAGACCTCGCACCGCTACGGCAACGCGACGCTGCTGGCGTCGGACCTCGTGCTCGGCATCGGCAACCGCTGGGCCAACCGCCACACCGGCGGCCTCGACGTCTACCGGGCCGGCCGCACGTTCGTCCACGTCGACATCGAGCCCACGCAGATCGGGCGCGTGTTCGCCCCCGACTACGGCGTCGTCTCCGACGCGGGCGCGTTCCTGCGCCAGCTCCTGGCCGCCGCCCGGGACCGCGCCCTCCCGGCGCGCGACGCCTGGGTGCGCGAGTGCGCCGAGCGCAAGGGCACGATGCAGCGCCGCACCCACTTCGACGACATCCCGGTGAAGCCGCAGCGGGTGTACGAGGAGATGAACCGCGCGTTCGGCCCCGACACCCGCTACGTCTCCACGATCGGGCTCTCGCAGATCGCCGGCGCCCAGTTCCTGCACGTGCAGCGTCCGCGGCACTGGGTCAACTGCGGGCAGGCCGGGCCGCTGGGCTGGACCGCGCCCGCCGCGCTCGGCGTGTGCGTCGCCGAGCCCGACGGCCTGGTCGTGGCGCTGTCGGGCGACTACGACTTCCAGTTCATGATCGAGGAGCTGGCGGTCGGCGCGCAGTTCAACCTGCCCTACCTGCACGTCGTCGTGAACAACTCCTACCTCGGGCTGATCCGGCAGGCGCAGCGCGGGTTCGGGATGGACTACTGCGTGCAGCTCGGATTCGACAACGTCAACTCCCCGGAGCTGGGCAAGTACGGCGTCGACCACGTCAAGGTCGCCGAGGGCCTGGGCTGCAAGGCGCTGCGGGTCACCGACCCGCGCGACCTCGCCGCCGCGTTCGCCCGCGCCCGCGAGCTGATGGCGGTCCACCGCGTCCCGGTGGTCGTCGAGGTCGTGCTGGAGCAGGTCACCAACATCAGCATGGGCACCGAGATCGACGCCGTCACCGAGTTCGAGGAGCTGGCGACGACCGCGGCGCACGCCCCGACGGCGACGACGCCGCTGGGTGGAGGGGCGTGACCGGGCACGTCCTCGTCGCGCCCGACAAGTTCAAGGGCTCGGCGACGGCGGCGCAGGTGGCGGCCCACCTCGCCGCCGGCGTCCGGGCCGCGGGGCGGCACGCCGTCGAGCTGCCCGTCGCCGACGGCGGAGAGGGGACGCGCGACGCGGCGGTCGCGGCCGGGTTCCGCCCGGTGGCGGTCACGGTGTCCGGGCCCACCGGACGCCCGGTGCGGGCCGGGATCGCGGTGCGGCACGGCACGGCGGTCGTCGAGCTGGCGGCGGCGTCGGGCCTCGCGCAGCTGCCCGCGGGCCCGGACCCGCTGCGCGCGAGCAGCCGCGGCACCGGGGAGCTCGTCACGGCGGCGCTGGACGCCGGGGCCGGCACCGTCGTGCTCGGGGTCGGGGGCAGCGCGTGCACCGACGGCGGGGCGGGGATGCTCGCCGCGCTGGGCGCCCGCCTGCTCGACGCCGACGGCGCACCGCTGCCCGACGGCGGCGCGGCGCTCGCGCGGCTGGCCCGCGTCGACCTCACCGGGCTCGACCGGCGCCTGGCCGCCACCCGGGTCGTGCTGGCCTGCGACGTCGACAACCCGCTGCTCGGGCCGACCGGGGCCGCTGCGGTCTACGGGCCGCAGAAGGGCGCGCGGCCCGGCGAGGTCGCCGCGCTGGAGGCGGCGCTGGCGCGGTGGGCGTCGGTCGTCGGACCGGACGCGGCCCGCCGTCCCGGGTCGGGCGCCGCCGGCGGCGTCGGCTTCGCCGCCCTGGCCGTCCTCGGGGCGGAGCGGCGCCCGGGCATCGAGGTCGTCCTGGAGCTCGTCGGGTTCGGCCCGCTGCTCGCCGGGGCGGCGCTGGTGATCACGGGCGAGGGCGCGCTGGACGAGCAGACCCTGCACGGAAAGGCCCCGGCCGGGGTGGCGCGGGCCGCCCGCGCGGCCGGGGTCCCGGTGGTCGCGGTCTGCGGCCGGTCCTCCCTCGCCCCGGACCGGGCGCGGGCCGCCGGCCTGGGGTCGGTGCACGTGCTCAGCGACGTCGAGCCCGACCTCGCGCGCTGCCTGGCCGACCCCGGCCCGCCGCTGCGGGCCCTGGCGCGGCGGATCGCTACGGCCGCCTGACCTGCGCGTCCGGTGTAACCCGACGCCGCCGCCGGGACTCCTACAGGACAGGAAGGCAGCATCCCCACACCTGAAGGAGCACTCCGATGTCGGACATCTACTACACCAGCGACGGCAGCATCGTCACCCTCGAGGACCACGACGGCGACGGCTACGAGGAGACCACCCTCGTCGACGAGAACCGCGACGGCGAGACCGACGCGTGGCTGATCGACACCGACGGCGACACCCGCGACGACCAGGCCTACTTCGACAACAGCCCCGGCGACGACGACTTCACGGCGGACGTCACCGCGGTCGACACGAACTCCGACGGCCGCGTCGACCGGGTGTACGACGACCTGGACTTCGACGGCGACCACGACCGCGTGACGACCGGCGGCAACGCCTGGCTGGGCGACGCCAACCCGTACGGCCCGGATCTGCAGGAGACGGTCAACGAGGTCTACCGGCAGCTGTGAGCCCCGCACCGCCCCGGCTCGACCGGACCGCCCCTCCTCCGCCACCGCCGGCTTCCGGCGGTGGCGGAGTCGTGTCCGCGCCCCTCGCGCGCCGACCGGTTCCATAGCAAACGTCTGATCGGTTCATCTCGGTACTCGTACTGGTCTTATGGGCTGACCCTCCCTAGCGTCTGTGCCACCACCACGGACGAGGAGGTCTGGCGATGAATCCCCTGGCAGGCGACAACCCGCTGAAGCTCGGACTGTTCTGCACCAACGGCCCGGGCGCGTCGCAGACCCTGGTCCCGGAGGCCCCCGAGACGTCCTGGGACCTCTCCCTGCGGACCGCGCGCGCTGCGGACCGCGCGGGGTTCGAGGCCGTCGTGCCGTTCGCCCGCTGGAAGGGCTACCCGGAGAACCGGGCCGACCACAAGACCGGCTGCGTGATGGACCCGTTCACCTGGGCCGCCGGCATCGCCGCCGCGACCGAGCGGATCGGCGTCTTCGCCACCTCGCACGCGCCCACGCTGCACCCGATCGTCGCGGCCAAGCAGGCGGCGACGGTCGACCACATCTCCGGCGGACGGTTCGCCCTCAACGTGGTGGGCGGCTGGAACCGGCCGGAGCTGGAGATGTTCGGCGCCCCGCTGCGCGAGCACGACGAGCGCTACGACCACCTCGACGAGTGGCTGCAGGTGATCCGCAGGCTCTGGACCGAGACCGACGAGTTCGACTTCCACGGCCGCTTCTTCGACGTCGTCGGCGGGGTCTCCCAGCCCAAGCCGGTGCAGCGCCGCATCCCGATCATGAACGCCGGCGGGTCGCCGCGCGGCATGCGCTTCGCCGCCGAGCACGCCGACCTCTGCTTCCTGATCGTGCACTCCGAGGAGGAGTCGGCGGTGCGCGAGCAGGTGCAGGGCTACAAGCGGATGGCGCGCGAGGAGTTCGGGCGCGAGATCGCGGTCTGGACCCACACGGTCGTCGTGCAGCGGGACACGCAGGCCGAGGCGGACGCCTACCTGCACCGCTTCTCGGTGGAGCACGAGGACACCGAGAGCGTCGACGCCTGGATGCGCCTGCAGGGGGCGAACGCGCAGCTGATGCCGCCCGACGTCGCCCGGGCGATGCGGCAGCGGTTCGCCGCGGGTGCCGGCGGCTTCCCGCTCGTGGGCACCCCGGAGACCATCGCCGGGCGCCTGGAGATGCTCAGCTCCACAGGCGTCGACGGGGCGCTGCTGACCTGGGTCGACTACGACGCCGGGATCGCCGACTTCACCCGCGACGTGCTGCCCCGCCTGGAGCGCGCCGGACTGCGCGCGCCCGTCGCGGCCCCCGCGGCGCTGGTGACGGCATGAGGCTCGCGCGCTTCCGCACGGCGGGCGGCACGGGGTTCGGCGTGGTCGAGGGGGACCGGGTCGCGCGCCTCGACCACCGCGTCGCGTCCTTCGAGCAGGTGCTCGCCGCGCCCGTGTCCCCGCGCGACGACGACCCGCGCGTCCCGACCGCGGACCTGGAGTGGCTGCCGCCGCTGGGCGACCACCCGAAGATCGTGTGCGTGGGCTTCAACTACCCCGCGCACGCCACGGAGTCCGACCGCGCACCCGACGCCCCCACCCACCCGACGCTGTTCACCCGCTTCGGCGACACGCTCGTCGGTGCGGGCGGCGCGGTCGTGCGGCCCGCGGGGGAGGACTCGCTGGACTGGGAGGGCGAGGCCGCGCTGGTCGTCGGCCGCGCGGGCCGGCGGATCCCCGCGGGCGACGCCCTGGCGCACGTCACCGGCGTCACCTGCCTGGCCGAGAACAGCGTCCGCTCGTGGCAGCTGCACTCGAACCAGGCCACCGCGGGGAAGAACTGGCCCGCCAGCGGCGCGGCCGGCCCCTGGGTGACGACGCTCGACGAGCTCGGCACCGGTTCGCTGCGCGTCACCACCCGGCTCAACGGCGCGGTGGTGCAGGACGACACGACCGACCGGCTGACCTTCCCGTTCGCCGAGCTCGTCGCCTACGTCAGCACCTTCACCCCGCTGCGCCCGGGCGACCTCATCGCCACCGGCACCCCGCGGGGCATCGGGTTCCGGATGGAACCGCCGCGGTTCCTGAGGCCGGGCGACGACCTCGAGGTCGAGGTGTCCGGTGTGGGCGTGCTGCGCCATGGCGTGGTGGACGAGGTCGTCCCCGCGCTGGCACGGACGGCGGGGTCGCTCCGATGACGACGATGAGGACCTGGACCGACGCCGACGTCCGCTCGACGGTCGCGCTGCCGCAGGTGATCGACTCCCTGGAGCGGGTGCTCGCGCACGAGGCCGCCGGGGCCGCGTGGAACCTCGACAAGACCATGACGGCCTGGCCGGTCGGCCCGGCCCGGGGCAGCGCCCACGCGCTCGGCGCCGTCGACCGGGAGTCCGACCTCGCCGTGTTCAAGACCTGGGTGAACACGCCGGCGGGGGCGAGCGCGCTGATGACGCTGTTCACCGCGTCCGACGGCGCGTCGCTCGGCGTCGCCGAGGCCGGCGCGGCCGGGGCGCTGCGCACGGCCGCCGCGTCGGGCGTCGCGACCCGCCTGCTGGCCGACCCCGGCGCCGACGAGCTCGCGGTGCTCGGCGCCGGGCGCCAGGCGCTGCGGCAGGTGGAGGCCGTCGCGGCGGTGCGGCCCCTGCGGCGCGTGCGGCTGTGGAACCGCACCGCCGACCGGGCGCACGAGCTGACCGCGCAGGTGCGCGACGCGCTGCACCTGGAGGCCGTCGTCGCGCCGACGGTGGCCGACGCCACCCGCGACGCGCCGATCGTCACCCTGGTCACGCGGGCCGACGAGCCCTTCCTCCGGATCGGGCACCTGGCCCCGGGCGCGCACCTCAACGCCGTCGGCGCGATCCTGCCCCACCAGGCGGAGTTCGACCCGGCGCTGCTCGACGAGGCCGCGCTCACCGTCGTCGACAGCGAGCCGAACGCCCGCCGGGGCTCGCGGGAGCTGCGCGAGCACTTCGGCGTGCCGCCCGGTGACGACTGGGGAGCGGTCCGCACGCTCGCCGACCTCGTCGCGGGGAAGGCGGTCCGTCCCGACCGCCCCCGCTGCACCGTGTTCAAGGGGATGGGGATGGGTCTGTCGGACCTTGCCGTCGCCCGTCTCCTCGTAGGAGGTGCGTCGTGAAGTTCCGCAGCGACCCGGCCAGGATCCGCGGCTCGATCGCCCCGGTGATCACCCCGTTCGCCGACGACGGCGCCCTCGACCTGGAGTCGCTGCGCGGCCTGGTCCGGTGGCAGCTGGCGTCGGGGTCGCACGGGATCTCGATCGGCGGCTCGACGGGGGAGCCCTCCTCGCAGACGGTGGCGGAGCGGATCGCGGCGATGCGTGCGGTCGCCGCCGAGGTCGACGACGCCGTGCCGTTCGTGCCCGGGACCGGCTCGGCGAAGCTCGACGAGACGCTCGAGCTGACCGCGGCGGCGCGCGACGCCGGTGCCGACGCCGCCCTGGTGATCACGCCGTACTACGCGCGGCCCACGCAGGAGGCGCTGCGCACCTGGTACGGCACGATCGCCCGGGAGTTCCCGGACCTGCCGATCGTGATCTACAACGTGCCGTCGCGCACCGCCGTGGACGTCGAGCCGGAGACCGTGGCGCGGCTGTTCCGCGAGCACGACAACATCGTCGGGATCAAGGAGACGACGAAGGACTTCGAGCACTTCTCACGGGTGCTGCACCTGTGCGGGCGCGACCTGCTGGTGTGGTCGGGGATCGAGCTGCTCGGGCTACCCCTGCTCGCGCTGGGCGGGGCCGGGTTCGTCAGCGCGGTCACCAACCTCGCGCCCCGGGCCGTCGCCCGGATGTACGAGGCGTGGGAGGCCGGCGACCACGAGACGGCCCGGGAGCTGCACTACGCCCTGCACCCGCTCGTCGACCTGCTGTTCGTCGAGACCAACCCGGCCCCGGCGAAGTGGGTGCTGCACGGTCGCGGCCGGCTGGCCTCCGCGGCGGTGCGGCCCCCGCTGCTCCCGCTCTCCGCCGACGGCGTCCCGCGCGTGCGCGCGCTGCTCGACGCCGGAGCGGCGCTGCTCGACCCGGCCCCCTCCGCGCAAGGAGCGACACCGGGAGCGACACCGTGAGCGACACCGTGGGCGGCGGGATCGACTTCGACCCCTACGACCCCGCGCTGACCGAGCCCTCGGTGTGGGACGCCTACGCCGCCGCCCGCGCCGCCGGGCCGGTCGTCCGGTCCGAGCACCGGGGCGGCTTCTGGCTGGTCACGGGCTTCGACGACGTCCGCGCTGCCCTGCGCGACGCCGGGACCTACTCCTCGGCGCACGGCCACCGCGTGCCGACCAACGGGACCCAGCGGGCCATCCCGATCGACGTCGACCCGCCCCTGCACACCGCGTACCGGAAGCTGATGACCGAGGCGCTCTCGCCCGCCGCCGTCCGCAGGCTCCGGCCGTTCCTCGAGCGGACCGTCCGCGACCTCGTCGGTCCGTTCGCGGCGCGCGGTGGCGGCGACCTCGTCCGCGAGGTCGCGCTGCCGCTCCCGCTGCAGGTGCTCACCGAGGTCGTCGGGTTCTCGGCGGAGACGGTCCGGCAGTTCCGCGAGCTCACCGAGGAGATGTGGACGGGCCTCGCCACCGGCGGCGCGACCGTCGACTTCCCCGCGATGGAGCGGCGCGTCTACGACCTCATGCACCAGGAGATCGCGGAGCACCGCGCGCACCGGGCCGACGACGTCGTCACCGCGCTGCTCGACGCCGAGGTCGACGGCCGTCCGATCCGGCCGGACGAGCAGGCCGGGATCCTCGCGACGTTCGCCGTCGCCGGGCACGAGACGACGATGAACTCCGCGGGCGCGCTGGTCCACGTGCTGGTCGAGCACCCGGACCTGCAGGACCGGCTGCGCGCCGACCCGGCGCTCGCACCGCGGTGCGTCGAGGAGGTGCTGCGGCTGCGCAGCCCGGCGCAGGGCGCGGCCCGGCGCACCACCTGCCCGGTCGACCTCGCCGGCACGGCGCTCGACGAGGGCGAGACGGTGCTGCTGGCCATCGCGGCGGCGAACCGCGACCCGCAGCGGTTCCCCGACCCGGACCGCTTCGACCCGGACCGCGACCTGCGCGGGCACCTGGCGTTCGGCTGGGGCATCCACCTGTGCCCCGGGGCGGCGCTGGCCCGGGCCGAGCTGACGGTCCTGCTGGAGGTGCTGCGCGAGCACCCGCCGCTGCGCGCGGACGGCCCGCCGACCTGGAGCGGCCTGCGCGGCGGGAGCCACCTCGGGCCGACGTCGCTCCCGGTGCGCTTCGCGGACCCCGGGGCGTGACCGTCGCACCTCGACCCTTGTCAGACCGGCGCGCGCCTCCTAATGTATGCGTATGCATCTCACTCCTGCCGAGAAGAACGGCTTCGGCGACGCCCTGACCGTCGTCAAGGAGCCGACCGGGGCGGACGGGTCCGCGAGGCGCGACGAGGCGGTCACCGCGACGGTGTCGTCCATGCTCTCGCGCATCGAGCGCGAGGGCGTGGACGCGGTCCTGCACTACGCCCGCGAGCTCGACGGGTTCACCGGCAGCTCGCTCGAGGTGTCCGCCGCCGAGCTCGCCCGCGCCGGGGACGGCCTGCCCGCCGACCTGCGCGAGGCGCTCGACACCGGCGCCGACCGCTCACGCCGGTTCGCGGTGATGCAGCGCGAGCGCCTCGTCGACTTCGAGGAGGAGGTCGTGCCCGGCGTCGTCTGCGGGCAGCGCTTCGTCCCGGTCGACGCCGTGGGCGCCTACCTGCCCGCCGGCCGCTTCCCGCTGCTGGCCGGGGCGTTCATGACGGTCGGCGTGGCGAAGGCCGCCGGCGTCCCGCACGTCGTGGCGGCCACCCCGCCGTCGTTCGAGGGGCGCGCGCACCCGGCGGTCCTGTACTCCGCGCACATCACCGGCGCCGACGCCGTCTACGCCGTCGGCGGGGTGCAGGCGCTGGCCGCGATGGCGTTCGGCCTGCTCGACGGGCGGCCCGCCGACATGGTCGTCGGCGCGGGCAACGCCTACGTCGCCGAGGCCAAGCGGCAGCTGTTCGGCCGCGTCGGCATCGACGTGCTCGCCGGCCCGTCCGAGGTCGCGGTCATCGCCGACGACACCGCCGACGCCGCGATCGTCGCCGCCGACCTGCTGGCCCAGGCCGAGCACGGCCCCACCTCGCCCGCGAGCCTGGTCACCACGTCCGAGCGGCTCGCCCACGAGGTCGTGCGCCAGGTGGAGAAGCAGCTGGCCGGGCTGGCCACCGCGGAGATCGCGGGCGCCGCGTGGCGCGACCACGGGTCGGTCTACGTCGTGCCCGACCGCGCCGCCGCGGCCGAGGTGATGAACCTGCTCGCCCCCGAGCACCTCGAGGTGCTCGCCGACGACCTCGACTGGTGGCTCGGCGCGCTGCGCAACTACGGCTCGCTGTTCCTCGGCACCTGGTCGACGGTCGCCTACGCCGACAAGGGCATGTCCGGCACCAACCACGTCCTGCCCACCGTCCGCGGCGCCCGGTACACCGGGGGTCTGTCGGTCGCGGGCTTCCTCAAGCAGCTCACGCACCAGCGCGCGACGCGGGAGTCGACGGTCTCGCAGGCCGGCCCGACGGTCGTCGTCTCGGACGCGGAGGGCCTCGTCGGCCACCGCGACAGCGCGCAGCTCCGCCTCGATGCGGTCGCCCCCCGCTCCCAGTGATGCATACGTATATGTCCGTCCACCACACCCAGCAGGAGCCGTGATGCCCAGATCCCGTTGGCAGGTCCTCGCCGTCGCGATGACCGCCGCCGTAGCGCTGTCCGCCTGCGGGGCGGGGTCGCGCACCGCGGCCTCGACCGCGACCGAGGTCGCGTGCGACGTCCCCGCGCCGCCCCAGCCGGTCACGGTCAACGTGCTGGCCTACAACTCCTCGGCCATCGACCCCTTCACCAACACGATGGTCGCGAGCTGCACCACCGACCAGATCACGGTCAACCACGAGCCGATCGACTTCGCGGGCCAGGTGCAGAAGACCACCGCCACGCTCGCCGGCGAGACCGGCACCTACGACATCGTCGAGACCTACGGGTTCATCCTCCCGACGCTGGCCGCGGAGGACAAGCTCGCGCCGCTCGACGACTTCGTCGCCCAGTTCGGCCAGGAGTACGGGCTCGACGGCCTCGACCCGGCGATGCGCCAGGCGATGTCCTACGACGGCAAGCTCTACGGGCTGCCGATGCAGGCGCAGATGTACGTGATGGCCTACCGCAAGGACGTCTTCGACGGCCTCGGACTGCAGCCCCCGACCACGTTCGCCGAGATGCGCGACGCCGCCACCGCGATCCAGCAGGCCGGGGAGATCCCCTACCCGATCGCGCTGCCGCTCCTCGCGAGCGCCGACATCTCCACCGCCTACGACGCCGCGCTCGGCTCGCTGGGCGTCGACTACGTGAACGCGGAGACGCGCACCCCGAACTTCGACAAGCCCGAGGCGGCCACCGCGTTCGAGGAGCTCCGCTCGCTCGTCCCGTTCATGGACCCGCAGGTCACCACGTTCGACCAGCCGCGCGTCCAGCAGCAGATGTACAACGGCTCGGCCGCCATGGCGATCATGTTCTCCGGACGGATGAACGACCTGTCGCAGCCGACGAACAGCCGGTTCGCCGAGCAGTTCGCCTTCGCTCCGCCGCCCTCGGTGGGCGGGGGGGACGTGCTCTACAACTCGCTGTCCGTCGACGGCTGGTCGATCCCGGCCAACGCCGCCGCCGACCCCGCGCTGCTGTTCGAGATGATCGCCTCCGCGGTGGGCGAGGACGCGTCCCGCGCCTCGGTGCCCGCGGCGTTCCCGGCCCGCGAGGGCATCGTCACCGCGGACAGCAGCCCGTACGCGGCCGCCGCGCTGGAGTCGATCGGCCAGGCCCCGCCCGCCGAGCCGTTCCCGTGGACCTCGCGGATCGCCAACGACACCCGCACCGTGGTGGCCGACGTCGTCCTGGGCAACACGCCCGTGCCCGACGGCCTCGCGCAGATGCAGCAGATCGCCACCGAGATCCTGGCCGAGTACCCCGCCCAGTAGTGACACCCCGCGGCCGCCCGGGGGAACCCGGGCGGCCGCCCCGACCGGTCAGCGAGGTGAGCAGTGCGACGGCGAGAGTTCCTGGCGTTCGTGGCCCCCAGCGTGCTGGTGATGGGTGGGCTGCTCCTGCTGCCCCTCTACCGCACCGTCGAGTGGAGCTTCGAGCGCGTCGACTACGGCGAGCCCGGCGAGTTCGTCGGGCTGGACAACTACGGTGAGGCGCTCACCGACCCGCGGCTGGGGCAGGCGGTGCTGTTCACCCTCGGGCTCACCGCGGCCGTCGTCGCCGCGCTGCTGGTGGGCGGCTACCTGCTCGCCGTGATGGTCAACCGGCTCGGCCGGGCCAAGCCATGGGTGCTCGGCATCCTGCTGGTCTCCTACGTGGTGCCGCACGTGGTGGGCGCGACGATGTTCTCCTGGCTGTTCGACGCGAACTTCGGCGGCGTCGTCAACCAGGTCGTCACGCTCGTGACCGGCCGGGAGGTGCTCTGGTTCACCGACCCCTGGCCGAACCGGGTGATGGTCTGGCTGAACACGATCTGGTTCATGCTGCCGTTCTCCATGCTCGTGATCATCGCCGGCCTGCAGGGCGTGTCCACGGAGGTCATCGAGGCGGCGAAGATCGACGGCGCGGGGCCGGTGCGCACGCACTGGAGCGTGATCATCCCGAACATCCGCGGCGTGCTCGGGTTCGTCGCGATCATCTCGATCATGGACATCCTGCGGACGTTCGACCAGCTCATCCCGCTCTCGCCGCAGGCGGTCCAGATCGGCAACGAGTCGATCATGCTCTACATCTACAACATCGCCTTCCAGGACGGCGGGCAGCAGCTCGGGCTCGGCAGCGCGGTCAACGTCCTGCTGATCCTGCTCATCGGCCTGCTGCTGTTCCCCTTCATCCGCGACGTCGCCCGGGAGGCCCGGCAGGCATGAGCATCCTCGAGAAGTCCGAGAGCGGCACGGTCCGTCCGGAGCCCGTCACCCCGTCCCGGCGGCCGCGCAAGTACGGCCGCGCCTCCCTGCTCGTCGGCGGCGCCCTGGTGCTGATCTGCCTGGCGATGCTCAGCCCGGTGCTGTGGACCGCGGCGACCGTCACCAAGCCGACCGACGTCGCCTTCCTCAACCCGCCGCAGTTCTTCTACGAGCCGACGCTGACCTCGTTCGTCGACCTCTGGCAGACCACCCAGTTCTACAAGTACCTGATCAACACCCTCGTCGTCGCCGTGCTGAGCACGATCGCGGCGCTGGTGATCGGGATCCCCGCGGCCTACGCGCTGTCGCGCTACCCCGGCTGGATCAGCGCGGTGCTGCTCATCGCGGCGCTGGTGTTCCGGGCCCTGCCGCGGTTCTCCGTCGTGCTGCCGATGTACGACATCTCCCGCGCGCTGGGCGTCTACGACACGACGTTCGCCGTGGCGGCGGCCCTCGTGGCGATCAACCAGCCGTTCAGCATCTGGCTGCTGCGCAACTTCTTCGCCGAGATCCCCAAGGAGCTCGACGAGGCCGCGATGCTCGACGGCTGCACCCGCTTCCAGACGCTGCGCCGCGTGATGGTGCCGCTGATGGGGCCGGGCATCCTGACGGCGGGGATCTTCATCTTCCTGTTCGCGTTCCAGGAGTACCTGACGGCCAACATCCTCACCGACGTCTCGGCCCGCACGGTCCCGGTCTTCATCGCCACGCAGCTGGGGCAGACCCTGCCGATGCTGCAGCAGGCCGGCGCCGCCGCGATGCTGCTGACGCTGCCGGTCGTCGCGTTCGCCTTCATCGCCCAGCGCTACCTCGTGGCCGGGCTGAACGCGGGGTCGGTCAAGGGGTGAGCGTGCCCCTGGTGCTCCTGGGCGGGATGGGGTGCTCGCCGCGGCTGTGGGCGGGCGTGCGGGACCGGCTCGGTCCCGGCCCCGTCCTCGACGCGACGCCGGACCGGCCGACGATCGACGGGTGCGTCGACGCCCTCCTCGACGCCCTGCCGCCGCGGTTCGCCCTCTCCGGGCTGAGCCTCGGCGGCATCGTGGCGATGGCGCTCGTGCGGCGCGCCCCGGAGCGGGTCGTGCGCCTGGCGCTGCTCTCGACGAACGCCCGGCCCCCGCTGCCCGCGCAGCGCGCCGCCTGGGCCGCGCAGCGGGCGGCGCTGGCCGGCGGCGCCACCGCGCGCGACCTGCAGGCCGAGCTGCTGCCGGTGCTGCTGCACGACCCGTCGTGCGCCGGGCCCGCGCTGGCGATGGCCGACGACGTCGGTGCGCAGGTGCTCGACCACCAGCTCGCCGCCCAGGCCACGCGCGTCGACGAGCGCCCGGCGCTGGCCCGGGTGGCGGTGCCGACGCTGGTGCTCGCCGCGCGGCAGGACCGGCTCTGCCCGCTCGACCGGCACGAGGAGATCGCGGCGCTGGTGCCGGGGGCGCGGCTGGAGGTGCTCGACGGCGTCGGGCACCTCTCGCCGCTGGAGGCGCCCGACCGGGTGGCCTCCGCGCTGGAGCGGTGGTGGGCGGGGGAGCCGGGCGTCAGGCCCGCAGCCCCCGGAACGCCTGCATCATCACGTGGGTGAGGTTGTGCACCACGACCTGCGCCCCGTCGGCCAGCGCCGCGGCGGTGTCGCCGAGCGCCAGGTCGCAGCGCACCGCGCCGGCCGTGGCCGGGTCGGTGCGCACCGCGGCGAGGAGCTCGGCGACAGAGGGGTCGTCGGGGGAGCGGGAGGCGCCGAGGTCGGCGACGCCCACGAGGTAGCCGTCGATCCCGTCGACGGCCAGGATCGCGCCGGCGTCGCGGATCGCCGCGGGCGACTCCAGCATGGCGATCACCAGCGTGCGCTCGTCGGCCGCGGCGCGGTGCGCGTCCGCCGTGACGGTGCCGAACCGGCCCGCGCGGGAGTAGGTGGCGAACCCGCGGGCGCCACGCGGCGGGTAGCGCAGCGCGCGCACCAGCGCCTCGGCGTCGGCGGCCGACTCGACGTGCGGGGCGACGACGCCCTGCGCGCCCTGGTCGAGAGCGCGCTGCGCGAGGACGTGCTCGCCCTCGCCGGGGCGCACGAGTACCGCCATCCCGTGCGCGTCGGCCAGGGCGAGGTGGTGGCGCAGCGCCAGGACGTCGGCGGGGCCGTGCTCGCAGTCGACCAGCACGAAGTCCAGCCCGGCGACGGCCAGCATCTCGACGACCTCCTCGCACGGCATCCGCACGAGCGCGCCGGACACCCGCTCGCCGGCGCGCAGCCGCGCCCGCAGCGAGGGCCGGGCCGGGGACGGCGGGGTGCTCACGCGACCATCCCGCCGGACAGGTCGAGGTCGGCGCCGGTGAGCCCGGGCATCCCGAGCACGGCGAGCACGGCCCGGCCGACCTCGTCGGCGGTGACCATCCGGCCCAGCGCCGCTCGCCCGACGAACGCCGCGCGCGCGTCCTCGCTGGTGCCGCCGGTGCGCTCGGCCTCCAGCCGGAAGTTGCGGTCCATCCGGTCGCCCTCGACGGGGCCGGGGGAGACCGCGTTCACCCGCACGCCGGCCTCGCCGACCTCGAAGGCGAGCGTGGAGGTCAGGCCGATCACGGCCATCTTCGACGCGCAGTACGGCGTGCGCCGGACCAGCGGCCGCTTGCCCGACACCGAGGCGATGTTGACGACGTCGCCCGCGCCGCGCGCGACCATGCCCGGCAGGAACGCCCGGCACATGAGGAAGACGCCGCGGACGTTCACCGCGAACACCTCGTCCCACTCGTCGGGGGCGATCTCGGTGAGCGGGGCGACCGGACCGGCGATCCCGGCGTTGTTGACCAGGACCGAGACCTCCTCGCCGGCCAGCCGCTGCGCCAGCGCCGCCACGGCGTCCGGGTCGGCGACGTCGCAGACCTCGGCGCGGGCGGCGTCGCCCAGGTGCCGCGCCGTGGCCTCCAGCGGCCCGGCGCGGCGCCCGACCAGCACGACGCGGGCCCCGTCGGCCACGAGGTGCGCGGCGATCGCCGCGCCCAGGCCGTTGCCGCCGCCGGTCACCACCGCGGTGCGCCCGGCCGCGCTCATGCGGCCCACCCCGCTGTCGGACGTCGGTCCACCGTGGCCTCCACATCGCTTGTCGGCATACGTATGCTGGTGAGTGAAGCTGGGCGGTGCGGGTACTGTCAAGCGGGCATCGGAGGCACGGGATGATCACCAGTCGGGACGTCGCGAGGCTCGCGGGCGTCTCCCAGCCGACGGTCTCCCGCGCGCTGCGCGACGACCCGAAGGTCTCGGAGGCCACCAAGCAGCGCGTGCGCGACGCCGCCAGCGCGCTGGGCTACTCGCCCAGCGCCATCGGCCGCGCGCTGTCGGTGGGTCGCTCCACCCGGGTGGGGCTCGTCGTCACCGACCTCGACAACCAGTTCTACGCCCACGTCATCGCGCCGCTGCACCACGAGCTGGAGCGCCTGGGCCACGAGCTGGTGCTCATCACCGAGTCCTCCGACAGCGGCCCGGTCGCCGAGCACGTGGTGGCGCACGGACTGTGCGGGGTGGTGCTCGCGACCACCACCGTCGACTCGATCCTGCCGGCGCGCCTGCGCGACCGCGGCGTGCCGTTCGTCTACTTCAACCGCACGGCGCCGAGCGTCGCGGCCGACTCGGTGACCGTCGACCCCGAGCAGGGCGTCCGTGAGCTGCTCGCCGACGTCATCGGCCGCGGTCACCGGCGGATCGGCGCCGTGTTCGGGCCGCGCAACACCAGCACCGGCGAGCAGCGCGAGCAGGTCGTGCGGGCGGTGCTCGACGAGAACGGCATCGGCCTCGCCCACCGCGACGTGCTGCACGGCCCGTTCGACTTCCGCACCGGCCACGACGGGATGCGCACCCTGCTCGACCGCGACGACCCGCCGACGCTGGTGCTGTGCGGCAACGACGTCGTCGCGCTGGGGGCGCTCAACGCGGCCAAGGAGATCGGCGCCGCCGTCCCCGGCGACGTCTCGATCGCCGGCTTCGACGACCTGCCGACCTCGGCCTGGGCGCTGGTGCGGCTGAGCACGGTCGCCTACGACCTCGCCGAGATGTCGCGCGAGGCCGCGCGGCTGCTCGTCGGCCGGGTCGAGCGGCCCGACGCCGAGCCGGTGCACGCGGTGTACCCGACGCGGTACGTGGCCCGCGACACGGTCGGTGCCCCCCGGACCTGACCGCGCGGCCTTGTGAGCATCAGTGCATACGCATACAATCGACTCGTCACGTCAGCGAGGAGAGGACAAGCGATGCCGCTCGACCCGGTCGCGTACAAGCCGTACACGGACCCCGACGACTTCATCCGGGAAGTGACGGACCGGATCTGGGTGCAGCGCGACGTCTCCTACATCGTCGACAACTACGAGCCCGACTCGATCGTCCACGGCGGGCTGGGCACGGTCGTCGGCCGCGACGGCGTCATCGAGGGCAGCCTGATGCGCATCGCGGGCACGCCCCAGCACGTCGGGCAGGCCGAGGACGTCGTGTGGGAGGCCCGGGGCGACGACGCGTTCCTCAGCTCGCACCTGGTGTTCTCCAGCGACGAGCACGTCATCGACGGGCGCAGCCGGCGCATCCGCAAGCGCACCGTCGCCAACTGCCTCTACCGGCGCGGGCGCATGGTCGAGGAGTGGGTCGTCCGCGACGAGCTCGCCGACGTCCTGCAGCGCGGGCTCGACCCCGACGAGGTCGCCCGCGGCCAGCTCTTCCGCGGCTACAGCGGCTCGATGACGCAGCCCCCGCCCGCCGACGTGCTCGCCGTCGGCGACAGCGGGCCGCGCCCCGACGACCACCGCGCCGAGTGCGAGATGGTGCTGGAGTTCGTCGACGAGGTGTGGAACCAGCGGCGCCTGCACCGGGTGCCGGAGTTCATGGAGCGCGACCTGTTCCTGCACACCGTCGGCGACACCACGGTCGTGCGGCCCGACGGCTACCAGCGCGACCTGCTCTCGCTCGTCGCCCCGTTCCCGGACGGCCGGTTCGCCGTGCGCGACGTGCAGACCAATGTCGACGAGCGCTACGCCGGCCTGCGGATCGCCCTGCTGTGGACCCTGAACGGCACCTACCACGGCACCCCCGCGTTCGGCCCGCTCACCGGGCGCCCCGTGGAGCTGCTGGGCGTGTCCCAGTTCCTCGTGCAGCGCGGCCGGATCGTCCGCGAGATGCGCGTCTACGACGAGATCGCCCTGCGCGCGCAGATCAACGCCGCGCGCGGCGACGGCGTGTTCACCGACACCAACATCTACTGAGCAGCCCGTTCCCCGGGCAGCACCACCAACTGGCAGTACCGACAGCAGCGGAGGACGCCGTGACCGACACGGCCACGATCGACAGCGGGACCGGCAGCGGGACCGTGGTCCCGCCCGGTGAGGTCGCGCGCCGCACCATCCGGCGCACCGACTGGGTCCCGTGCAAGGCGGCGTTCATCGACTGCCGCACCCCGGGCTCGGACCGCAAGGACAACTACTCGTTCATCGGGCCCGGCGTCTCGCAGAGCGCCGACCAGTACGTCAACCTGCGCGAGCCGCACGGCTTCCAGCTCGGTGCGGCCGGCATGCCCCACGGCACGACCAACAGCCTGCACCTGCACTTCACCGCCGAGGTGTTCGTCAACTTCGACGGCGACTACCAGCTGCGCTGGGGCGCCGACGGCACGCAGGGGGAGTACCGCAGCGTCGACGGCGACGTCGTCTCGGTGCCCACGTGGATCTTCCGCGGCTTCACCAACGTCGGCGACGACGAGGGCGTCCTGCTCACCGTCCTGGGCGGCGACGACACCGGCGGCATCATCTGGGGCCCGTCGGTGCTGCGCGAGGCGGCCGGGCACGGGCTGCACCTCACCGCCGACAACCGGCTCGTCGACACCGTCCGCGGGGAGCGGGTGCCCGACGGCGTCGCCCTGGTCACGCCGATGCCGCAGGACGAGATCGACCGGCTCGACCGCCTCGACGCCGACGCGTTCCGGGCGCGCGTCACGCACGCGGGCGACCGCGTGTGGGTCGCCGCGCCGTTCCTGTGCTCCGGGCTGCCCGGCGGCGGCGCCGAGCTCAGCCTCGTGATCGGCTACGGGATGAGCGAGGACCGGCGCGCGACCCCGCGGCTGCACGACCCGCACGGCTTCGACCTCGCCTGGCTCCGCGCCCGCGTCGGCGAGGGCGTGCTCACCCACCGGCACCCGGGCACGCAGGTGCTCACGGCCAAGGCCGGGCGCTGGGCGGTGCGCCTCAACACCGGGGCCGACGAGCAGGTCGTCGAGCTCGGGCCGCTGGACACGCTGTCGGTGCCCGCGGGCGCCTGGCGGTCGTTCACGCTGCTCGACGCCGCGCCGGGCCGGGCCGCCGACCCGGGCCTGGGCGAGCTGCTCGTCGTCAACGAGGGCGACGGCCGCACGCGCCTGGAGTGGGCACCCGAGGTCGTCGCGGCGGCCCGCGCCGCCGGGCACGTCCTCGACGCCAACGGCTACGTCGCCCCCGCCGAGGTGCTGGTGACCGCCACGGACGACGACTGACGTGGCCGCGCCCGCGACCGCGTTCGCCCCGACCGACCTCGACGACCCGGTCGCGCACGGGGCCGCGCTCGCCCCGCGCGTCGCGGCCCACCTCGACGCGTGGCTGCAGGTGCTCGTCGCCGAGGGCGTCGCCGACCCGCCCGCCCACCTGCGCGCGCTGCTGGGCGCCACCGGGTTCCGGTCGGCGGTCGAGGAGCTCGTGCCCGACCTCGCCGAGGAGGTCCGGGGCGTCGCGGCCGGGGCGGGCGTCGATCCCGACCTGCTGCTCGCGCTGCAGCTGATCGACGAGGAGCCCGCGCAGCGGGGCAGGGCCGCCACGCTCGCCAAGTGCACCGGGTTCGGGCTCGCGCTGCCGGGCGGCCCGACGTGGATCGGCCAGAACATGGACCTGGGCGCGCACACCCGCGGCCACCAGGTGCTGCTGCGGGTCGTCCCGCGCGGTGACGTCCCCGCGGCGCTGGTGTTCAGCGTCGCCGGGGTCGTCGCGCTGCTGGGGGTGAACGCCGCGGGCGTCGGCGTGTGCGTCAACGCCGTGCCCCAACTGCCCGCCGCGCCCGACGGGCTGCCGGTCGCCTTCGTGATCCGCCGCCTGCTGCAGGCGCGCACGCTCGCCGAGGCGGTGCGGCTGGTCCACGACCTGCCGCACGCGACGAGCCAGCACTACCTGCTCGCCGGGCCGAGGGAGGTGCGGTCGTTCGAGGCGCGGCCCGACGGCGTCGCCGAGCACCGTCCGGCCGACCCGGCGCGGGTACTGCACACCAACCACCCGCTCGGCCCGGTGGCGGGCACGCCGGCCCCGCCCGGCGCCGAGCACGACTCGCGGGCCCGCCTCGACGCCCTCGCCGCGCGCGTGGGCACGGGGAGCCCGGCGCTGGCCGACCTGCAGGCTGCGCTGGCCTCGTCCGACGACCCCGCGCACCCGATCTGCCGGGTCCGCGGCGCCGGCCCGTCCGACTACACGACCGGCTCGATGGTCTCGGCCCTGCGCCCGGACGCGCCGGTCGAGTCGTGGGTCAGCCCGGGACCGCCGAGCGAGGTGCCGTACGCGCACGCGGTGCTGGCGTCCGCCTGACCCTTGCCCTGCGTCGTCCCCCCGTCTATAACGATGCGTTATAGGTAGGCGGACGACGGAGGACGCGTGATGGAGCAGGACACCGGCACGACCGCGGAGGCGCCGCCCGAGCACACGGTCGGCGAGGTGCTGCGCACGGCGGCCGCCCGGTGGCCGGAGCGCACGGCGCTGGTCGACGGCGCCCCGGGCGCGGACCGCGCGTGGACCTTCGCCGAGGTCCTGGCCGACTCCGAGCGCGTGGCCCGGGCGCTGCTGCGGCGGTTCGCGCCGGGGGAGAAGGTCGCGGTCTGGGCGTCCAACAGCCCGGAGTGGGTGCTCGTGGAGTTCGGGGCGGCGCTGGCCGGGCTCACGCTGGTGACGGTCAACCCCGCCTACCTGGCGCCGGAGGTCGGGTTCGTGCTCGGGCAGTCCCGGGCGAGCGGCGTCGTCGTGGAGCCGGAGTTCCGCGGGCGCGACCTCCTGGCCGTCGTCGACGAGGTGCGCCCGCGTCTGGACGCGCTGCGCGAGGTCGTGTCGCTCGGCGACTGGGCGGCGTTCCTGGACTCGGGTGACCCGGACGTCGCGTTGCCCGCGGTCGCGCCGACCGACATCGCGCAGGTCCAGTACACGTCGGGCACCACCGGCTCGCCCAAGGGCACGCTGCTCACCCACCGGGGGCTCGCGCTCAACGGCCGGGTCTTCGCCGAGGCGCTCGGCGCGGGGGAGTCCGACGTGTGGATCAACCCGATGCCGCTGTTCCACACAGCGGGCTGCGGCCTGACCACCCTGGGCGCCCTGCAGACCGGCGGCACGCACGTCGTGCCGCCCGCGTTCGAGCCGGAGAACGTCCTCGACCTGTTCGAGTCCCGGCGCGGGTCGGTGGTCCTGTGCGTCCCGACGATGCTGGTTCGCCTGCTCGACGACCCGTCGCTCGCCGCGCGCGACCTCTCCGCGTGGCGCCTGATCGCCCTCGGCGGCGCGCCCGTCGCGCCCGACCTGGTGGCGCGGGCCGAGAAGGCGCTCGGGGTGGCGGTGACCATCGGCTACGGCCAGACCGAGGCCTCGCCCTACATCACCCACACCCTCCCCGACGACCCGAACCCGCGGTGGGCGCACACGGTGGGCCGGCCGCTGCCGCACGTCGAGGTGCGGATCACCGACCCGGCGTCGGGCGCCCCGCTGCCGCCCGGCGAGGTCGGCGAGATCCGCACCCGCGGCATCTGCGTCATGGCGGGCTACTTCGACGCCCCCGAGGCCACCCGCGCGGCGCTCGAGGACGGCTGGCTGCGCACCGGCGACCTGGGCAGCCTCGACGCCGACGGCTACCTGCGCATCCAGGGCCGGCTCAAGGACATGATCATCCGCGGCGGCGAGAACGTGTACCCCCGAGAGGTCGAGGACGTGCTGCACAGCCACCCCGCCGTCGCCGGGGCCGCGGTGCTGGGCGCGCCGGACCCGGAGTGGGGCGAGACCGTCGCCGCCGTCGTGCAGCTGCGGGAGGGCGCGAGCGTCGACGGCGTGGAGCTCGAGCGGTTCTGCCGGCAGCACCTCGCGTCGTTCAAGACGCCGCGGACCTGGCGGTTCGTCGACTCGTTCCCTCAGACGGCATCGGGCAAGATCCAGAAGTTCGCGCTGCGCGACCTGGTGGGCGGGTGAGCGCGGAGCCCCAGACGCGGCCCGCGGACCTGCGGCGGGCCACCCTCGACGCCGCGGCCCGGCTGCTCGCCCGCGAGGGCCCCGGCGGGCTCGCCGTGCGCCGCATCGCGGCGGAGGCGGGCTGCTCGACCATGTCGGTCTACCACTACTTCGGCGACAAGCAGGGTCTGCTCGACGCCGTACAGTCCGAGGGCCACGACCGGCTGCGGGCCGCCCAGAGCGTCCGCCGGGAGACCGGCGATCCCGAGGCCGACGTCCGTGGCACGTGCCTGGCGTACCGGGAGATGGCGCTCGCGCACCCGGACTACTTCCGGATCATGTTCGCCGACACCCCGCCCGGGCTGTCCCGGCCGCACGGCGAGGTGCGCTCGATCGCGCGCGAGAACTACGCCGCGTTCGTCGACGTCGTGCGCCGCTGGCACGAGCGCTCCCCGCTGCGCACCGACCCGGCGTCCGCGGCGTACGGCCTGTGGGCCACGGGCCACGGGATGGTCGTCCTCGAGCTGACCGCGCACGCCCCCGTGGCCGACCGCGCCGAGCGCTACGCGACGACGATCGACGCGCTCATGACCGGGCTGCGGCGCTGAGGCCCCTACCCCAGCCGGCGGGCCCGCAGCACCACGTCGGCGTGGTGGTGCGCCCCGGCACCGCCCTCGATGCGCCGCTCGCGGCGCTCGTCGACCTCGACCGCCCAGCCGTCGTCGAGGAACCGGGCGACGTCGGCGGGGCTGACGTAGTCGGCGGGGTCGAAGCCGGCGGCGCGGGCGTGCTCGGTGTCGACGTCGGCGTGGTGGACGACGAGCAGCGTCCCGCCGGGGGCGACCGCGGCGAGGAGCGCGCGCTCCGGGTCGTCGCCCGGGGTGTGCAGCAGCGCCGGGTACTGCGCGGAGACGAGATCGAACCCGCCGGGCGGGAGGTCGGCGTCGAGCAGGCCCGCGTGCAGCCAGTGCACGTCGACGCCGGCCTCCCGGGCGTGCTGCGCGGCGCGGTCGAGCGCGACCCGCGAGACGTCGAGCGCGGTCACCTCCCAGCCCCGCGCGGCGAGCCACACCGCGTCCGCGCCCTCGCCGCAGCCCACGTCCAGCACCCGGCCCGGCGCCAGCCCGCCCACCTCGTCGACCAGCGCCCCGTTCGGCTGCCCGCTCCACACCCGCTGCGCCTCGGCGTAGCGCTCGTCCCAGTCGACACCCGTGTTCATGTCGCCAGCATCGCGCCCCGGCCGCCCGGCGTCACGGTCCGTTGCCGTTCCGGCAAGCCTTGACCGGACTCGGGGCGGCCGTACATAGTACGGACATCGCCACGACCCCGTACCTCACCAGCAGCTCGCACTGGGGCGCCTTCGAGGCCCGCACCGTCGACGGCGGGCTGGAGGTGCGGCCGCACCCGGCCGACCCCGACCCGTCGCCGATCCTGGGCAACGTCGCGTCCGCCGTCGACCCGCAGGTGCGGATCCTGCGGCCCGCGGTCCGCGAAGGGTGGCTGCGCGACGGGCCGGGGCCGTCGGAGGGGCGGGGGCGCGAGCCCTACGTCGAGGTCGAGTGGGACGAGCTGATCGCGCTGCTGGCCGGCGAGCTGCGCCGGGTCTACGCCGAGCGCGGCCCGCGCGGGGTGTTCGGCGGCTCCTACGGCTGGGCCAGCGCCGGGCGCTTCCACCACGCGCAGAGCCAGCTCAAGCGCTTCCTCACGTGCCTGGGCGGCTACGTCTCCGCGGTCGGCAACTACAGCTACGGCGCCACCGCGGTGATCATGCCGCACGTCGTCGGGCGGGGCGTCGACGTGACGTCGGGGCTCACCGACTGGCCCGTCATCCGCGAGCACACCGAGCTCGTCGTCGCGTTCGGCGGCATCCCGCGCAAGAACACCGGCGTCAACCCGGGCGGCGTGGTCCGCCACACCGCGGGCGAGCACCTGCGCGCGGCCGTCGAGGAGGGCGTCGACGTCGTCACCGTCAGCCCGCTGCGCAGCGACTCCCCGG
The DNA here is from genome assembly GCF_013155125.1 of Pseudonocardia broussonetiae. NCBI lineage: Bacteria > Bacillati > Actinomycetota > Actinomycetes > Pseudonocardiales > Pseudonocardiaceae > Pseudonocardia > Pseudonocardia broussonetiae. The sequence goes on from NZ_CP053564.1 coordinate 4,562,015, forward strand.
GCACGACGTGGCTGCCGGTCCGCCCGGCGTCCGACGTCGCGATGATGCTCGGGCTGATGCACACGCTGATCAGCGAGGACCGGCACGACCCCGCGTTCCTGGCGCGCTACTGCGTCGGCGGTCACGAGCTCACCGCCTACGTGACGGGCCGCTCCGACGGCGTCGCGAAGTCGGCGGAGTGGGCAGCGCAGCGCTGCGACGTGCCCGCCGCGGAGATCCGGGCGCTCGCGCGGCGGATGGCGGCCTCGCGCACGCTCGTCACGGTCACCTGGTCGCTGCAGCGCACCGAGCACGGGGAGCAGGCGCCCTGGGCGGGGCTGGCTCTGGCCGCGGTGCTGGGCCAGATCGGGCTGCCCGGGCGCGGGTTCGGCCACGGCTACGGGTCGATGGCCGACGTCGGCGTGCCGGGGGCGGGGGTGCGCGTCCCGACGCTGCCGCAGGGCGTCAACCCGGTGTCGGAGTTCATCCCCGTCGCGCGCGTCGCCGACATGCTGCTGAACCCCGGTGCGCCGTTCGAGTTCAACGGGCAGGCGCTGCGCTACCCCGACGTCGGCCTCGTCTACTGGGCGGGCGGCAACCCGTTCCACCACCACCAGGACCTCAACCGGCTGCGGCGCGCGCTGGCGACCGTCGACACGCTGGTGGTGCACGAGCCGTTCTGGACGGCCATGGCCAGGCACGCCGACATCGTCGTGCCGGTGACGACGCCGCTGGAGCGCCTCGACATCGGCGCCTCGCGCACCGACCGCCACCTGGTCCCGATGCACCGCGTCGTCGAGCCGGTCGGGCAGGCGCGCGACGACCACGCCGTGCTGGCCGAGCTGGCCGGCGTCCTGGGGGTGGGGGAGCAGTTCACGGAGGGGCGCACCGCGGACGAGTGGGTCCGGCACCTCTACGACACCTGGACCGGGCCGGTCGGCGAGCGCCTGGGCGTCGAGCTGCCCGCGTTCGACGACTTCCTCGCCTCCCCGCTGCTCACGCTGCCCGCGCCGCCGGCCGACCGCACCTTCCTCGACCGCTTCCGCGCCGACCCCGACGCCCACCCCCTGCAGACCCCGAGCGGGCGCATCGAGCTGTACTCGGCCACGATCGCCGGCTTCGGCTACGACGACTGCCCCGGCCACCCGACCTGGCTCGAACCGCAGGAGTGGCTCGGCTCCCCGCTCGCCGCGCGGTGGCCGCTGCACCTGATCGCCAACCAGCCCCGCGGGCGCCTGCACAGCCAGCTCGACGCCGGCGCGGAGAGCCGGCGCCACAAGGTCGCCGGCCGGGAGGCCATGACGATGCACCCCGACGACGCCGCCGAGCGCGGCATCGCCCACGGCGACGTGGTGCGCCTGTTCAACGACCGCGGCGCCTGCCTGGCCGGCGCCCGCCTCGACGACGGCGTCCGCCGCGGGGTGGTGCAGCTGCCCACGGGCGCCTGGTTCGACCCGGTCGGCGACACCGGGCTCTGCGCCCACGGCAACCCCAACGTCCTGACGCGCGACCACGGCACCTCCCGCCTCGGGCAGGGCACCAGCGGCCAGCACGCCCTCGTGCAGGTGGAGCGGTACGAGGGCGAGCCGCCGCCGGTGCAGGCGCACCGGCCGCCGGAGTTCGTGGAGCGGGCGGGGGAGTAGGGGCTTCCGCGGAACGCGATCGCGTCCCGCTCCGGGATCGGGGCGGGACGCGATCGGGTGTTCGCGTTCCGCGGAACGCGATCGTGTCCCGTTCCGGGGACCGGGCGTCGGGCGGAACGGGTGGTGGACCGCGTTCCGCGGAACGCTCTGCCGGGCCGGGCCGGGCCGGGCCGGGCCCGGCCTGGTGGCGGTGGTCGTGGAGCGGAGCCGGGCCGAACCGCGTTCCGCGGAACGCGGTTCGGCGGGAGTGCGTGCGTCAGCTGCCGTAGGAGTAGTCGGTGCCCGCGACGTCGGAGCCGGAGAACGTGACCGAGCCGTCCGGGTCGACGTACAGCGCGTCGCCGCCCTCGCCGGCGATGACCGTGCCCTCCTCGGTGCCGCCGCCGCTCGTCGTGCTGTCGGCGACGACGTCGGCGCCGTACGGCTCCGCGTCGTGACCGCCGCCGCCGTAGGGGTTGGCCTCGGCGAGACCGACGCCCTCGGGCTGGGTGAACGAGTCGAAGACGCCGTCGAAGTCGGTGTCGTCGGCGACGTGGTCGGCGTAGCCGTCGCCGTCCAGGTCCACCGCGACGACGTCGGGCACGAACTCGCCGTCGGCGCGGTTGTCGAACGCAGCCAAGTCGTCGGTGCCGTCGCCGTCGACGTCGACGAGCGCGGTGTCGACCACGGCGTCGCCGTCGCTGTCGAGCAGGGTGGTCTCCTGGTAGCCGTCGCCGTCGGTGTCGACGAACTCGGCGGAGTAGGGCTCGGGGACGAAGGACTCGGACATGATGGGCACCTCGGGGGCTCGGTGGGTGTTGCTCTCACCGGAGAAGACGCCCGTGGGGGCCCCAGGGTTACACAGCCGGTCCCACTGATTTCTCAGCCGTAGCTCTCGCAGCCCTTGCCGTCGTTGTCGGAGCCGTCGAGGCGGAACTCATCGGGGCCGGTCACGGTGACCGCGAACCCGATCTGCGGGCAGTCGAGGTCGGGGCCGTCCGGGACGCAGGGCGTGTAGCTCGGGTGGCAGCCGGAGCTCTCCCGCTGCGGCTCGGGCTCGGGCTCGGGTTCCGGCTCGGGGGCCGGCGCCGGCCGCGGCGCGGGCTGGGCGAGCGGCTGCGGGGCGGGCGCGGGGCGGGTGGTCGCGGGGGCGGCCGTTCGAGGAGCGGCTGTCCGGGGCGCCGTCGTGGCGGGGGCCGGGGTCGTGGTCGGCGCCGCGGTCGGGGTGTCGCAGACGCGCGGGCCGTCGTCGGCGCGGCGCAGGCCGGCGACGTAGGCCGGAGCGGCGTCCCCGCCCTCGTACACGCCGGTGTGCGGCTCGCCGATCATCGCGGTGCCGAGGTCGGAGCCCGCGGGTGTCGTGACGTAGCGCAGGTGGCGCGAGTAGGGGTCGCGGTCGACGCCGGGCTCGGCGCGCAGCGTCACCGACCGCCCCACCGGCAGCAGCGCCTGCGCGTTGGCGCGGGCCTCGCGGCCGGCACCGGTGTCGAGCTCGCACGAGTCGATGCCGAGGACCCGCACGGTGCGGCCGTCGGAGACGGTGAACGTGTCGCCGTCGAGGACGGTCACGACCCGGACGACGTCGGAGGCCGGGGCGGCCGCCGGCCGGACCTCGGCCTCCTCCGCCGCCGGCACCGAGCCGAGCGCGGCGCGTTCGGCCTCCCGACCCTCCGCACCCCCGCACCCGCCGACGAGGAGCAGGACCCCGAGGGCCCCCATCACTACCGCACGCAGACCCACGACACCTCACAGTGAACGACCCGGACGATTCACTGTCGCGAACGGAGGCCGATGTGTTGCACGACTGCCCGAACGGGTTCGCCCGGCGACCTCGCACACCGGGTGGGCACCTCGCACACCGTCGACCGTGTGCGAGGTCGACATCCGGTGTGCGAGGTGGGGCGAGGGTGCTCGGGCGAGCGCACGATGCCGGTGGCGCCGCCGCCGCGTCGCAACCGCGCCCCGCGACGCCCGCGCCCCGCGACGCCCGCGCCCCGCGACGCCCGCGCCCCGCGACGCCGCGCGCCGCGCCGCGCCATCAGCCCTTGATCGCCGGTGGGCGCGCCTCAGGGTCATCGCCCCGCCGAACCTCGCACACTGAGCGCTCTGCCTACGCCACCTCGCACACGCAGCCGCACCCCGCACACCGACCACGCACCTCACACACCCCCGACCCCGTGCGAGGTCGTCACTGACTGTGCGACGTCAGCCGTCGAGCGCCGGCCGCCCCCCGGCACGTCCCACCGTGCTCCCCGCGGCCTCCACCGCCCGCCGCAGGGCCGTGGCGGGGTCGGCGCCGGCGAGGAGTGCGGCGGTGAGGCCGGCGGTGAGGGAGTCGCCGCCGCCGGTGGTGTCGACGACCTCGACGTCCCCGAACGACACGAACAGCTCCCCGTCCTCCCACACCGCCACGTTGCCCGCGCCCTCCACCCCCACGACGACGACCCGGGGGCCGTGGGCGAGGAGGTGGCGGGCCGCCGCGGTCATCGCGTCGACGTCCTCGACGCACAGCCGGCCCAGCTCGCCGTCGACGAGCTCGTCGGTCTCGGCGGGGTCGGCGCGCACCACGTCGGCGGATTTCAGCAGCTCGGTGCGCGCGGCGGGGTCGGGGGCGCCGTCGAGCACGACGAGCGCGGAGCCGTCGCGGGCGTGGCGGGCGCAGGCGGTCAGCGCGTCCGCGGGCTGCTGGGCCTGCAGGACGACCGCCCGCGCGGCGCGCAGGTCCGCGGCGGCCCCGGCGACGTCGTCGGCCGTGAGCAGCGTCGGGCCGGGGAGGTGCTGCAGGTAGCGCCAGCCGTGGGCGGGGTCGAGGATCTCGACGATCAGGCCGGTGGGGGTGCCGGCGCGGCGCACCACGTGCTCGACGTCGACGCCGTCGGCCTCGGCCCGCGCGAGCAGTCGGTCGCCCGTGCTGTCGGACCCCGCGACGGCGACCAGCCCGACCGGCACGCCGAGCTGCGCCAGGCCCACCGCGCAGTTCGCGCCCTTCCCGCCGAGGGTCTCCTTCCGCTCGCGGACGTCGGTCGCCGAGCCCTGCGGCGGCACCTCGTCCACGCGCAGCAGCAGGTCCCGTGCGAGCTGTCCGACGACCACGACATCCACAGCCGCTCGCGTACCCGGGCCGTGCGGGTTCACGCCCCCTCCGCCGGGTACGCGGGCCGCATGACGGATCCGAACGCACCCGAGACGGGCATGGCCACCGGCAACGACGTGGGGGAGCCGGGGGTCGTCGGCGGCCCGCTGGACCCCGAGGAGCGCGCCGTGCTGGAGAACCTGCGCGACGACGGCGGCGCCGACGTCGTCGGCACCACCGCCGAGGAGCGCCCCGGCGTGGACCGCGCGGCCCAGGACGACACGCCCGCCCCGGACTGAGTCAGAGACCGGCCAGCGGGGAGTCGTCGAGCCGCGCCAGCAGGTCGGCCGGGTCGGCGTACACCGCCACCGCCCCGGCGTCGCGCAGCTCCGCCTCGCCGATCCCGCCGCAGGTCAGCCCGACGCACGGCAGGTCGGCGCGCCGCGCGGACTCCACGTCCCACACGGTGTCGCCGACGACCACGCACCGGGCGGGGTCGAGCCGGTGGTCGCGCACGGCCGTGGCCAGCAGGTCCGGCGCGGGCTTGCCCTCGTCGACGTCGGCCGAGGTGGTGGCGCCCTCCACCGCGTCGCGCTCGCCGATCGCGGGCAGCATCCAGTCGAGGTCGCCCGCCGCGCCGCTGGTGGCGAGCACGACGGCCGCGCCGCGGTCGGCGCACGCCCGCAGCAGGTCCCCGGCCCCCGGGAACGCGACGACCTGGTCGCGCAACGGCTCGTAGCGCGCGCTGTGGGCGTCGACGGCGTCCTCGTCGTCGGTGCCGAGCAGGTGCTGCACCAGCGCCGCGCTGGGGATGCCGATGGCCCGGTGCACCGCGGCCATGGTCACGTCGGGGTGCCCGGTGTCGCGGAAGGCCTGCCACCACGCGAGGACGTGCAGGTAGTTGGTGTCCAGCAGCGTGCCGTCGACGTCGAACAGGACGCCGGGACGCAGGTCGTCGGGGTGCTCGGCCACCGCGCCATGGTCGCGGAGGCGGCGCCGGTGCGCCGGGCGGGAACGGGTCAGGCCGGGGTGACGCCGAGCACCACGCGGTCGGGCCGCAGCAGCGCCGCCGACGCCCGGCCGGCGCGCAGCCAGCCGGCGAGCGCGTCGACGCGGACCTCCACGGCGTCCAGCGCGTCGGCCCGGCGGCGCAGCCCGGCGTCGACGGGCCCGGCCGACACCAGCGCGAAGCCGTCGCCCAGCACCTCGTCGAGCAGCACGCGGCGCCCGCCGGCCTCGACGACGGGCTGCGGGCACACCGTCCCGGGCAGCGGGCTGCGGCGAGATCGCCGGTCGGCCCACGCGCTGGGCGGGTACCGCGTGGTGATGCCGGCCAGCGCGCGGGCCTGCGCGCCGGGCACCCGCAGCAGCGCCGCGGCGACGGGACGCCGGACGGCCGCCGCCACACCGCGCCCGCCGGTCATGGCGGTGCCGACCCGCACCGCCGCCCGCGTCACCGCGACGACGTGGCGCTGCCGCTCGGCCTGGTAGGTGTCGAGCAGGTCGTCCCCGGCGCGCCCGTGCAGCACCGCGGCGAGCTTCCACGCGAGGTTGTGGGCGTCGCCGAGGCCGCAGCCCAGGCCCTGCCCGATGAACGGCGGCATCAGGTGCGCGGCGTCGCCGAGCAGCAGCACCCGCCCGCGCCGCCAGCGGTCGGCCGTGCGCGCCCGGAACGTGTACGCGGCGCTGCGCAGCACCTCCCAGTCGTCGCGGGGCAGGTGCCCGAGCCAGGGCGCGGTCAGCTCGCCGAGCCGGGCGACGAGGCCGTCGCGCGTCTCGCCGGGCCGCATCCGGAACTCCAGCCGGTAGCGCTCGCCGGTGAGGTGCATGGCGGTGGCGGCCCGGCGGGGGTCGCAGACCTGGTCGACGCCGCCCCAGCCCGGCAGCGGCGTGCGGCTGCGCACGTCGACGACCAGCCAGCGCTGGTCGAAGCGCAGGTCGCGCAGCCCGGCGTCGATCGCGGGGCGGACGGTGCTGTCGGCGCCGTCGCAGCCCAGGACGGCGTCGGCGCGCAGCCGCTCGGTCCGGCCGGTGGCGAGGTCGCGCAGGTCGACGGAGCCCGCCTCCGGTACGCCCGTGACCTCGGTGCCCCCGCGCAGCACCGCGCCCGCCGGGAGCGCCGCCCGCAGCAGCGCCTCGAGGTCGGGCTGGTCGAACAGCGACGCGTCGGGGTGGCCGTGGTGGCCCGCGGCCGACGAGCGGCGGAACTCCGCGAACGGCCGCAGCCGGGCGTCGAGCAGCCGCAGCCCGGACGCGGGACGGCTGATCGCGGCGAACCCGTCGGCCACCCCGAACCGCTGCAGCACGCGCACGGCCTCGCCGTCGAGGTGCACCGCCCGCGGGCGCGGGTACGGCTGGGCGTGGCGGTCCACGACGGTGCTGGTGACGCCGAGGCGGGCGAGCAGCCCCGCCACGACGACGCCGGTCGGCCCGGCCCCGACGACGACGACGTGCGGCACGACCCTCCCCGTTCGTCGCCCGGCGCGGGCGGCGGCTCCCGTCGATGATGACCCGGGAGGACGTCGGACGACACCGGAGGAACGCATGGACGAGGTCGCCGACGTCGCGGTCGTCGGCGCGGGCCCGGCCGGGGCCGCGACCGCGCTCCGCGTCCTGCAGCTGTGCCCGGGCGCCCGGGTCCTGCTGCTCGACGCCGCCGCGTTCCCCCGCGACAAGGTCTGCGGCGACGGCATCGCCGCCCCCGTGTTCGACCTGCTCGACGCGCTCGGCGCACCCGGCCTCGACGCCCTGGGCCCGCCGGTGTCGGGCCTGCGCGTGCACTCGCCGGGCGGGCGCTCGGTCGTCGCCGACTGCGCGCGCCCGAGCCGGGTCGTGCCGCGGGAGGTGTTCGACGCCGCGCTCGTCGACGCCGCCGTCGCCCGGGGCGCGGTGCTGCGCCGCCACCGCGTGCGCCGCGTGGAGGTGCGCCCCGACCGGGTCGTCCTCGACGGCGAGGTGCACGCCCGCGTCGTCGTCGGGGCCGACGGCGCGCACTCGGTCGTCCGCCGCGCGCTCGGCGCCCCGCCCGCGCCCGACGGGGCCACCGCGATGGCCGTCCGCGGCTACGCGCGCACGAACGGCGACCCCGACGCCCTGGTGATCGCGTTCGCCCGCGCCGCCCCGCCCGCCTACGCCTGGTCCTTCCCGCTGCCCGGCGGCCGCGCGAACGTCGGCTACGGCGTGTTCGGCGCCCCGCGCGCGAGCAAGCGCGAGCTGCTGGACCGGCTCGACGCCGAGCTGCCCGGCCTCGACCTCGACCCCGCGACGGTGCGAGGACACCACCTGCCGCTCTCCACCGGTCCGCGGTTCCAGCCCGACGGGCGGGTGCTGCTGGTCGGCGACGCGGCCGCGCTGGTCAACCCGGTCACCGGCGAGGGGATCTTCTACGGCGTCGCGTCCGGCGCGCTGGCCGCACGGGCCGCCCTGCTCGGCGCGGGGGCCGGCGCCGCGCTCCGGGCGGCGCTGCGGCGCAGTCTCGGGCGCCACCACCGCCACGTCGGCGCGCTGGCCCGCGCCGTGCCGCACGCCCGCTTCGTCGACGCCGCGGTGGTCGCCGCGGGGCGCGACCGCCGCGTCTTCGACGCCATCGTCGAGGTCGGGCTGGAGCGCGGCACGGCGTCGCCGCGCGTGCTGGCGTCGATCGCGGCCGACTACCTGCGGCTGCTGCGGTGAGTCACGGCCCGACCAGCACCGGACCGGCCGCCACGAGCAGCGCCACGTCGATCAGCGCCACCACCATCACGGCCCGGAACGGCGCCCGCGAACCCGGCCGGCGCCCCGCCGCGAACCCGGCGGCGAGCACCCCGGCCGCCACCACCGGCGCGGCGAGCGCGAGCGGCACGGGCACCGCGGCGCCCGCGGAGAGCACCCCCGCCACGAGGACGACCGACGCCGTGAGCAGCAGCCCGGCCGCCGCCAGGCGGCTCCCGCCGGCCCCGAGCCGGTGCGGCAGCCCGCGGACGCCGGTGACCAGGTCGTCGTCGAGGTCGGGCAGGACGTTCGCGAAGTGCGCGCCCGCCCCGAGCAGCGCCCCGCCGACCGGCAGCCACCACGGCGGCGCGGGGGAGCCGGGCGCGCCGAGCACCACGAACACCGGCAGCAGCCCGAAGCACACGACGTAGGGCAACACCGACCAGCGCGTCGACTTCACCCCGAGGTCGTAGACCAGCCCGGCCCCGACGGCCACGAGGTGCAGCGACCCCGCGAGCCACCCCGACGCCAGCGACAGCGGCACGCACGCCACCGCCGCGACGGCCGCCGCGACGCCGACCGTCCGCTCCGACACCGCCCCGCTGACGACCGGCTTGTCGGTGCGGCCGACGGCGCGGTCGCGGGCGGCGTCGAGGTGGTCGTTGAGCCAGCCGATCGACAGCTGGCCCGTCAGCACGGCGGCGGTGACGATCAGCACACCGCTGAGATCCCGGCCCGTGGTGATCGCCAGCGCGGTGACCAGCAGCGTCACCGCCACCGTCGGCTCCGGGTGACAGGAGCGGGCGAGGGCCAGAGCCCCGCTCACGACGGGCCGCATGCCGCCCAGCATGGCAGCCTCGGCACGTGCCGACCTCCCGTACGGCCGTCGCCGGACCCCGCCCCGCGCGCCCGCCGAACGACCCCCGCCAGTACGACGACCTCGCCGACCGCTGGTGGGACCCGTCCGGCGAGTTCGCGATGCTGCACTGGCTCGCCGCCGCGCGCGCCGCGCTGGTCCCGCCCGCCGACCGCCCCGGCGCCGTGCTCGTCGACCTCGGCTGCGGCGCCGGCCTGCTCGCGCCCCACCTCGCCGGCAAGGGCTACCGGCACGTCGGCCTCGACCTCACCGCGTCCGCGCTGGCCCAGGCGGCCGGGCACGGCGTCGCGCCCGTCCGCGGGGACGTCGCGGCCGTGCCGCTGGCCGACGGGTGCGCCGACGTCGTCGCGGCGGGGGAGATCCTCGAGCACGTGACCGACCTGCCGGCGGTCCTCGCGCACGCGTGCCGGCTGCTGCGCCCGGGCGGGCTGCTCGTCGTCGACACCATCGCGGCGACCCGCCTGGCCCGCGTCGTGGCCGTCACGCTCGCCGAGCGGGTGCCGGGCGGCCCGCCACCGGGCATCCACGACCCGGCCCTGTTCGTCGACCGCGCCGCGCTGGTGCGCGAGTGCGCGCGCCACGGCGTCGCGCTGGAGCTGCGGGGGCTGCGCCCGCGCGTCACCGACCTCGTCGCCTTCCTGGCCGGACGCCGTCCGGCGGTGCGGATGGTGCCGGTGCCGACCACCGCCGTGCTGTTCCAGGCCGTCGGGCGGCGCCGGTGACCGGGGCGCACCTGGCCGGCAGCGGCGCCGCGCTGCCCGGGGACGGGGTCGGGCAGGGCGAGGTCTGGGACGGCTTCTTCGCGCGGCACTCCGGCGGGGGCCGGGCGCTGGAGCGGGTGTTCCGCGGCGCCGGCGTCTCGCGGCGCCACCTGGTGGTCGACCCGCTGACCGAGGACGTCTCCGCCTGGTCGACGGGCGAGCGGATGCGGCGCTACGCCCACGAGTCGCTGCCGCTGGGCACCGAGGCCGTGGCCGCCGCGCTCGCCGACGCCGGGATCGCGGCCGACGAGGTCGGGCTGTTCGTGGTGGCCTCCTGCACCGGCTACGCCACGCCGGGCACCGACATCCGCGTGGCCGCCGCGCTGGGCATGGCCGCGGACGTGCGGCGGCTCGTCGTCGGGCACATGGGCTGCTACGCCGCGGTGCCCGGGCTCGGCACCGTCACCGACTACGTGGAGGCGCGCGGGCGGCCCGCGGTGCTCCTGTGCCTGGAGCTGACGTCGCTGCACGTGCAGCCGCCGACCGGCGACATGGGCCAGGTCGTCTCGCACGCGCTGTTCGGCGACGCGGCCGCGGCCGTCGTGGTGGCGCCGGGCGCCGGGCGGGGCCCGCGCGTCGTCGACGTCGCCGCCCTGACCGATCCGGGCACGCTCGACCACATGACGTGGGACGTCACCGACCACGGCTTCCGGATGGGCCTGTCGCCGCAGGTCCCGGCCGTGCTGGCGAAGCACGTGGCCCCGATGGTCACCGAGCTGCTGGCCCGGCACGGGCTGGAGGTGCCCGACGTGGACGGCTGGGCGGTGCACCCGGGCGGGCCGCGGATCCTCGACACCGTCGTCGAGCAGCTCGCCCTGCCCGCCGACGCGCTCGACGCCTCCCGCCGGGTGCTCGACACGCGCGGCAACTGCTCGTCGGCCACGGTGCTGCTCGTCCTCGACGAGCTGCGGGCCCAGGGCCGGCCGGGCCCGGGGCGCCCGGCCGTGGTGCTGGCCTTCGGCCCCGGGCTGACGCTCTACGCGGCGCTGTTGGAGGGCTGACCGACTACGGCAGGGGCCGCCGCCCGATCGGCCCCCGCCGCACCAGCGCGGCCAGCTCGCCCGGCACCGACCGGGGCCGCAGCACCGGGCTCGTGGTCGCCGCGGCCGCCGCCATCCCGTCGACGACCTCGGCCAGCGCCGTCCGCGCGTCGACCGACGGCTCCCAGCCCAGCTCGCGGCGGATCTTCCCGGTCGCGAGCAGCGGCACCGCGAACGCCAGGTCGAGCCAGCCCGGGTCCAGCGGCAGCAGCCGCAGCTGCCAGGCCAGCGTGGCGGCGGCCCGCAGCACCGGCCGGGGCACGTGCAGCGGCCGCGCCCCGAGCACCTCGGCGATGAGGTCGCGGGTGACGGGCGGGTCGGCGGCCACGTTGAACGCGCCGCCCGTGCGCTCGCGCACCACCCGCGCGACGGCGTCGGCCAGGTCGTCGGTGTGCACGATCGGCACGACGAGCTCGCGGTCCACCGGCAGCAGCGGCAGGTGCCGCAGCACGGCCGCGGGGACGTAGGCGGGCATCCCGTAGCGGAGCAGGGCGCTGCCCGCGTCGCGCTGCACGACGAGCCCGGGCCGCATCCGCGCGACGGTCGGCCCCTCGGGGTGGCTGCGCTCGTGCTCGTCGATCAGGCGCTCGGCCTCGGCCTTGTGCACGCTGTAGGCGAGCGAGGAGATGCCGTGCGTCGGCCACTCCTCGGTGACGCCCGCGCCGAGCGGGTCGCCGTGCCAGGGGGAGTAGGCCCCCACCGAGGACATGTGGACGACGTGCGGCACGCCGGCGTCGCGGGCGGCGGCGAGCACGGCCGCGGTGCCGCCGACGCCCAGCCGGCGCAGGTAGCCGACGTCGCGGGCGGGCTGGAACCCCCACGCCAGGTGCACGACGGCGTCGGCGCCGGTGAACACCGTCCGCAGCGGCAGCTCGACGCCCGGCGCGGCGAGGTCCAGCGAGGTCCAGGCCGCGCTGTCGTAGGGGGCGCCGATCGCGGGCGGGCGGCGGCAGACCCCGACCAGCTCGTGCTCCTCGGGGTCGGCGAGGAGGCGGCGCAGCAGCGCCGTCCCGACGTTGCCGCTCGCTCCGGTGATGACGATCCGCACGTCCGCTCCGTCCCGGTGCGGAGGAGGACCGCACCCGCGTCGGGCGTGCCCGGGCCCGGGACCGGCGAAACCCCCGGCCCGGGAGACGTCAGTCGGTCCCCAGCCGCAGCAGGATCCGGGTCCGGTGCTCCTCCCCGGGGCGCAGCACCGTCGACGGGAACTCCGGGCGGTTCGGCGAGTCCGGGAAGTGCTGGGGCTCCAGGCAGAACGCCTCCCGGCGCCCGGCGCGGCGCCCGTCGTGCAGGACGACCGAGCCGTCGAGCATGTTGCCCGAGTAGAACTGCACGCCCGGCTGGTCGGTGAGCACCGTCAGCGTGCGGCCGCTCACCGGCTCGCGGACGTGCGCGGCGGCGCGCAGCTCGCCCGCGCGGGGCCCCGAGTCGTCGACGACGAACGTGTGGTCGTAGCCGCCCGCCACGTCGAGCTGCGGGTGCCCGGCGGCCAGCCCGGCGTCGACGGCGGTGGGGACACGCAGGTCGAACGGGGTGCCCTCGACCGGCGCGAGCTCGCCGGTCGGGATCAGCGCGTCGTCGACGGGCAGGTAGCGGTCGGCGTGCAGCCGCACCTCGTGGCCGCCGACCGGACCGCCGCCGCCGAGGTGGAAGTAGGCGTGGTTGGTGAGGTTGACGACCGTGGGGCGGTCGGTCGTGGCCGCGATCGTGATGTGCAGCTCCGGGCCGCGCACGGTGTAGGTGACGGTCACGGCGAGGGTGCCGGGGAAGCCGCTCTCGCCGTCGGGGCTGGTGTGGCGCAGCGTCACGGCCTGCCCGCCCGGCACCTCGCGCACCCCGCCCGCGGCGAACGCCGCGTGGTCGAGCCCGACCGGCCCGCCGTGCAGCGCGGACGTGCCCTCGTTGGCGGGGACCTCGTACGCGCGGCCGTCGAGGACGAACCGGCCGCCCGCGATGCGGTTGGCGTAGCGGCCGACGGTGGCGCCGAGGTAGGCGCGGTCGGCCGGGTAGTCCTCCTCGGCCAGGCCGAGCACGACCTCGCCCGTGGTGCCGTCGCGGTCCGGGGCGCTCAGCCGGGCGAGGCGGGCGCCGTGCGGGGCGATCCCGACGGTCAGCTCGGCGCTGCGCAGCGTGATCACGACGCCACCCGCACGGCGGTCGAGGGCGCGGCGGTGCTGGAGCGGGGGACGAGGACGGGCGTGGTCAGGCGGGGTCCGGGATCGGGCACGCCGGTCAGCATGCCGTGCAGCACCTCGATGGCGCGCCGCCCCACCGTCGCGAAGTCCTGGCGCACGGTCGTGAGCGGGGGGAGCAGGTACGCCGCCTCGGGGATGTCGTCGAACCCGACGACGCTGACGTTGCGCGGCACGTCCCGGCCCGCCTCGACGAGCGCCCGCACCAGCCCGACGGCCATGTGGTCGTTGGCGACGAACACGGCGGTGACGTCGGCGGGCGCCAGCGCGAGCCCGGCGGCGTACCCGCTCGCGGGCGTCCAGTCGCCCTCGATCTCCGGGCCGGCGTCCAGCCCGGCGGCGGCCAGCTCGCCGAGCCAGCCCTCGCGGCGGGCGCGCGCCTCGGGCCAGCCCAGCGGGCCGGACACGTGCGCGATCCGGGTGTGGCCGAGCTCGACGAGGTGCCGGGCGGCGGCCCGGGCGCCCTGGAGCTGGTCGACGCCGACGGCCGAGCCGGTGGCGGTGAGGTCGCCCTGGGCCACGACCAGCGGCACCGGGAAGTCGGCGCCGCGGGCCAGCGTCAGCGCCGCGTCGGACCCCGCGACCAGCACGATCCCCTCGACGGTGGCCCGGACCAGCCGGTCCAGCGCCCGCCCGAGCTCGTCGGTGGTGGCCTCGCGGATCGTCACGGTCGTGGCGACGTACCCCGCGCGGGCCGCGGCCTCCTCGACCGAGCGCTGCACCGTGGCCGGCCCGTGCAGCGCGGTGTCGGTGCTGACGACGCCGATCGTGCCCGAGCGCCGCACCGCCAGCGCGCGGGCGACGCCGTTGGGCCGGTAGCCCAGCGCGGCGATGGCGTCCTCCACGCGGGTCCGGGTGGCGGGCCGGATGTGCGGGTGCCCGTTGACGACCCGCGAGACCGTCTGGTGCGACACCCCGGCGAGCCGGGCGACGTCGGCCATGACCGGCGGCTGCCTCATGCGGGCCGGCGCACGAGCAGGCGCTGGAGCACGACGAACACCAGCAGCAGCACGCCGATGACGATGCGGGTCCACCACGAGCTCAACGTGCCCTCGAAGGAGATGACCGTCTGGATGATCCCCAGCACCAGCACGCCCAGCAGCGAGCCGACCACCAGCCCGACCCCGCCGGAGAGCAGCGTGCCGCCGATGACCACGGCCGCGATCGCGTCGAGCTCGGTGCCGACCGCGGCCAGGCTGTAGCCCGAGAGCGAGTAGAAGCCGAACAGCAGCCCGGCCAGGGCCGAGCACGTGCCGCTGATGGCGTAGACCGCGACCTTCGTGCGCGCCACCGGCAGCCCCATCAGCATCGCCGAGTGCTCGTTGCCGCCGACGGCGTACACGCCGCGGCCGAACCGGGTGGAGTGCAGGACGTAGGCCGCGACGGCGACGACGAGCAGCGCGAGCACCGCCGACGGGCTGACGAACGTGTCGCCGGGCAGCGTGATCGCGGCCTGCGCGACGCCGGTGAACAGCGGGTCGCGGATCGGGATGGACTCGACGCTGATCACGAAGCACATGCCGCGGGCCAGGAACATCCCGGCGAGGGTGACGACGAACGGCTGCAGCTCGAGGTGGTGGATCACCAGCCCCATCGCGGTGCCCAGCGCCAGCCCGACCAGCAGCACGGTGACCATCACCGGCACCGGCGCCCACCCCGCGGCCAGCAGCCGCGCGGCGAGCACGCCCGACAGCGCGACGACCGAGCCGACCGACAGGTCGATGCCGCCGGTGAGGATCACGAACGTCATCCCGACGGCCAGCACGACGAGGAAGGCGTTGTCGGTGAACAGGTTGAGCAGCACCTGGGCGGAGAAGAACGACTCGTAGCGCAGCGAGCCGGCCGAGAACAGGGCCACGAACAGCACGAACGTGACGAGGACCGGCAGGGTCTGCCCGGAGGGCATCGCCGGTCGGCGACGGCGCGGCGCCGGCGGGGCCGCGGCGGGGCGGGCGTCGGTGGGTGCGGTGGTCATCGGGCGCTCGCAGGGGTCGGCGTGGCGGGGGCGACGGGCTCTGGTGCCGGCGGCGCCGCGGGGGGTTCCCCTCGGCGCCGCCGGGTCGAGGGGCGGCGCAGCTTCGGCGACTGCAGCAGGCACACCGCGATGATCACCAGCGCCTTGAACACGA
The DNA here is from genome assembly GCF_013155125.1 of Pseudonocardia broussonetiae. NCBI lineage: Bacteria > Bacillati > Actinomycetota > Actinomycetes > Pseudonocardiales > Pseudonocardiaceae > Pseudonocardia > Pseudonocardia broussonetiae. The sequence continues at coordinate 4,577,378 of NZ_CP053564.1, forward strand.
GCGTCACCTCGGGGCGGATGCCGGTGGTGTAGACGGTGGTGGTGAGCGTCTGCAGGACGAGCGCGCCGACCAGCGTGCCGGTCAGCGAGTAGCGCCCGCCGGTCAGCAGCGTGCCGCCGATGACGACGGCGAGGATGGCGTCGAGCTCGATCCAGAGCCCGGCGTTGTTGGCGTCGGCCGCGTTGACCGTCGAGCTGATCATCAGCCCGGCCACGCCCGCGCAGACCGCGGCGAGGACGTAGACGCCCCAGACGATGCCGCGCGAGCGGATGCCGGCCAGGCGGCTGGCCGTCGGGTTGATCCCGACGGACTCCACGAGCAGGCCGAGCGCGGTGCGGCGCGTCAGGAGGGCGACGGCGGCGAACGCGGCCCCGGTGAGCAGCACCGGGATCGGCAGGCCGAGCAGGAACCCGCCGCCGACGCCGGAGAACACCGGGTTGGAGACGGTGACGATCTGCCCGTCGGTGATCAGCTGGGCCAGCCCGCGCCCGGCCGTCATGAGGACGAGGGTGGCGATGATCGGCTGGATGCCGAACGCGGAGACGAGCATCCCGTTGAACGCGCCGAGCACCAGGCACAGCCCGACGGCCAGCGCGATCGCGACGACGGCGGTGCCGGGCGCGGCCGGGTCGGGCGAGCCCGCGATCCAGGTGCAGGCCACGGCGCCGGCGATGGCGGCCGAGGCGCCGACGGACAGGTCGATGCCGCGGGTGGCGATCACCAGCGTCATGGCCAGCGCGATGAGCGCGGTGGGCGCCCCGTTGCGCAGGACGTCGACCATGCTGCCGAACAGGTGCCCGTCCTGGACGCGCAGCGCGAAGAACGCGGGGGTGACCAGCAGGTTGTAGAGCAGCAGCCCGGCCAGGGCGAGCAGCGGCCACAGCAGGGGCGAGCCGGTGGCGCGGCGCAGCGGCGAGAGGGCGTTCTCGGACGGCTTCTCAGACGGCACGGTGGGTCCCTCCGCGGGCGATGAGGTCCATGACGCGGTCGATGTCGGCCTCGTCGCGGGGCAGCTCGGCGACCTTGTGCCGGTCGCGCAGCACGGCGACCCGGTCGGAGAGCCGCAGCACCTCCTCCAGCTCGGCGGAGACGAACAGCACGGCCATCCCGTCGGCGGCGAGCTCGGCCACGAGCTTCTGGATCTGGGCCTTGGCGCCGACGTCGATGCCGCGGGTGGGTTCGTCGAGCAGCAGCAGCCGGGGCTCGGTGATCAGCCAGCGGGCGAGCAGCACCTTCTGCTGGTTGCCCCCCGAGAGGTTGCGGATCAGCGCGTCGGGGTTCGCGGGCCGGATGTCGAGCGCGCCGATCCAGCGCGCGACCAGCTCGTCGGCCGTGGCGCGGGGGACCGGGCGGGCCCAGCCTCGGCGGGCCTGCAGGGCGAGCAGCAGGTTGTCGCGCACCGACAGGTCGCCGACGATCCCCTCGCCCTTGCGGTCCTCCGAGCACAGCGCGATGCCCGCGCCGATGGCGGCGAGTGGGGTGCGCAGCACGACCGGCACGCCGTCGACGGCGACGGAGCCGGAGTCGGCGCGGTCGGCGCCGAACAGCAGGCGGGTGAGCTCGGTCCGGCCGGAGCCCAGGAGCCCGGCCAGCCCGACGACCTCGCCCTCGCGGACGGTGAGGTCGGCGGGGGCGATCGCGCCGGTGCGCCCCAGGCCGGTGGCCTCGAGCACCGGGCGGGCGGCGGAAGGGGTCGACGCCGCGGCGGTCTGCTCGATGTCCTCGAGCACCGCGAGCTCGCGGCCGATCATCTTCGCGACCATCTGCACGCGGGGCAGCTCGGCTATCCGGTACTCGCCGACGAGGCGGCCGTTCCGCAGGATCGTGGCGCGGTCGGCGATCTCGTAGACCTGGTCGAGGAAGTGCGAGACGAACAGGACCGCGACGCCGGAGTCGCGCAGCTCGCGGACCACGCGGAACAGCTCGCGCACCTCGTCGGCGTCGAGGCTGGAGGTGGGCTCGTCGAGGACGAGCACGGCGGGGTCGGTGTCGACGGAGCGGGCGATGGCGACGAGCTGCTGCACCGCGAGCGGGTGGCCGCCCAGCAGCGAGCCGGGGTCGACGTCCAGGCCCAGGCGGGCGAGCAGCTCGGTGGCGCGGCGGCGCACGGCCCGGCGGTCGATCCGGCCGAACCGGCGCGGCTCGCGGCCCAGCAGCATGTTCTCCCCGACCGAGAGGTTGGGGCAGAGATTGACCTCCTGGTACACCGTCGCGATGCCGGCGGCCTGGGCCTCGGCGGGCCCGGCGAACTCCTGCGCGCGGCCGCGGACGGTGATGGTGCCGGCGTCGGTGCCGTAGACGCCGGTGAGCGCCTTGATGAGCGTCGACTTCCCGGCGCCGTTCTCGCCCATCAGGGCGTGCACCTCGCCGGGGCGCAGGGTCAGGTCGACGCCGTCGAGCGCCTTGACCCCGGGGAACACGACCGAGACGCCGCGCACCTCGACCACGGGGCCGGGCCGGCCTGCTTGCTCGGACATCGCTGTCCCTCCTGCGGAACGGCCCCGGGGCCGGGCGGTGGGCCCGGCCCCCGGGGGAGTCGGTCGTGCGGTCAGTACAGGCGCGTCGGCAGCGCGGCGATGGCGGCCTGCTGGTCGAACACGGTCTCCTCGGTGACGACGCGGGCCGGCACCTGCTCGCCGGCGTGGACGGCCTCCACGAGGTCCATCAGCTGTGCGCCGAGCAGCGGGTTGCACTCGACGATGAAGTTGATCTTCCCGTCGGCCAGGGCCTGCATGCCGTCCTTGACCGCGTCCACGGAGATGATGCGGATGTCCTGGCCGGGCACGCGGCCGGCGGCCTCGATGGCCTCGATGGCGCCGAGGGCCATGTCGTCGTTGTGGGCGTAGACGACGTCGATGTCGGGCTGGGAGACGAGGAACGCCTCCATGACCTGGCGGCCGCCGGAGCGGGTGAAGTCACCGGTCTGCGAGGCGACGACCTGGATGTTCGGCGCGCCCGCGATGACCTCCGCGAAGCCCTCCTTGCGGTCGATCGCCGGCGCGGCGCCGGTGGTGCCCTGCAGCTCGACGACGTTCACCGGGCCGGTGTCGCCCTGGTCGACCAGCCACTGCCCGGCCTTGCGGCCCTCCTCGATGAAGTCCGAGCCGAGGAAGGTGGCGTAGAGCGAGGTGTCGGCGGAGTCCACCGAGCGGTCGGTGAGCACGACCGGGATCTGCGCGCGCTTGGCCTCCTGCAGCACCGTGTCCCAGCCGGTCTCGACGACGGGGGAGAAGGCGATGACGTCGACGCGCTGCTGGATGAAGGACCGGATCGCGCGGATCTGGTTCTCCTGCTTCTGCTGGGCGTCGGAGAACTGGAGCTCGATGCCCGCCTCGGCGGCCGAGTCCTGGATCGACTGGGTGTTGGCCGAGCGCCAGCCGCTCTCCGCGCCGACCTGGGAGAAGCCGAGCGTGATGGTGTCCTCGCCGGCCGCCGCCTCCCCGCCGCCGGACGGGGCGGACCCGCACGCGGCGAGGCCGAGGGTCAGGGCCAGGGCGGCCGCGGAGCGGAGGAGGGTGGACCGGCGGGTGAGGCGCCGGGAGGAGGTCGTCGTCGACATCGGGGTCCTCTACGGGGTGTGGGGCGGGCGGAAGTGTGCGGACGGGCGGGCGTGGAATGGAGCCGGTGTTGTCGCCGTCACATTGTTAGCGCGAACAAAGGTGGGCGGTCAATGGGTTCCGGTCACTGATGTGAGCGTTAACATCACAACTCGGCAACGTCGATCTTCGGACGGCTCAGAAGCCGAGCGCGAGGCGGTGGTAGGCGGCGTTCCAGCGCATCTCGCGGACGAAGCGGCGGGGCGTGGTGTCCTCGTCGATGACGAGCAGCTCGGTGCGGGCCATCTCGGTCAGCTCGGCCACCTCCGACGTCGACAGGGCCGTGGAGAGCACCGTGTGGTGCGGCGCGCCGGCGAGGATCCAGGTCTCCGCCGACGTGCGCAGGTCCGGCTGCGGCTCCCACACCGCCCGGGCCACGGGCAGGTTCGGCAGCGGCTCGTCGGGGGCCACGAGGTCGACCTCGTTGAGCACCATGCGGAAGCGGTCGCCGACGTCGGACATGCCGACCACCACCCCGGGGCCCGGGTCGGCGTCGAACACCATCCGCACCGGGTCCTCGCGCCCGCCGATGCCCAGCGGGTGGATCTCGATGCGCGGCGTGGACGTCGTCAGGGTCGGGCAGACCTCGAGCATGTGCGCGCCCAGCACGCGCGGCGTGCCCGGGCCCAGGTGGTAGGTGTAGTCCTCCATGAACGACGTGCCGCCGGGCAGCCCCTGTGCCGCCGTCTTGAGCGTGCGCAGCAGCATCGCGGTCTTCCAGTCGCCCTCGCCCGCGAAGCCGTAGCCGTCCTCCATGAGGCGCTGGACGGCGAGGCCGGGCAGCTGGCGCAGCGCTCCGAGGTCCTCGAAGTTCGTCGTGAACGCCTTCGCGCCGCACTCGTCGAGCTTCGCGCGCAGGCCGAGCTCGATGCGCGCGGAGTAGCGCAGCGACTCGTGCCGCCCCGCCCCGCGGCGCAGCTCGGGCGCCACGTCGTAGCGGTCCTCGTACTCCGCGACGAGCCGGTCCACCTCGCTGTCGGCGCTCGCGTGCACCGCCTCGGCGAGGTCGGTCACCGCGTAGCCGTTGACGGTGACGCCCCAGCGCCACTGCGCCTCCGTGCGGTCCCCCTCGGTCACGGCGACGTCGCGCATGGTGTCGCCGAAGCGGGCCAGGCGCAGCGTCCGCACCTCGTGCCAGCCGCGCGCGGCCCGCGCCCACGACCCGACCCGCGACTGCACGATCGGGTCGCTCGCGTGCCCGGCCACGACGGTGCGCGCGACGTTCATCCGCGCGGTGACGTAGCCGAACTCGCGGTCGCCGTGCGCGGCCTGGTTGAGGTTCATGAAGTCCATGTCGATGGACGCCCACGGCAGCGACTCGTTGGCCTGGGTGTGCAGGTGCAGCAGCGGCTTGCGCAGGGCGTCGAGCCCGTGGATCCACATGCGCGCGGGGGAGAAGGTGTGCATCCAGGCGATCACGCCGATGCAGTCGGGGTCGGTGTCGGCGTCGGACATGGCGCGTGCGATGCCCGCGGAGTCGGTGAGCACGGGCTGCCAGGTGACGGTCGCCGGGACCGTCCCGGCGGCGTCGAGCAGCTTGACGATCTCCTGGCTCTGCGCCGCCACCTGGGCGAGGGTGTCCTCGCCGTAGAGGCCCTGGCTGCCGGTCAGGAAGCGGACGGTCTTCATGCGGAGGCTCCCTGGTCCTGGTGCGCGGGCTGCTGGCCGTAGACGTTCTGGTACCGGTCGAACAGCGCGTCGACGTCGTCCTGCGGCAGCGGGGCCACCGGGCCCAGCGCCGTCGCGAGGTGGGTGGTGCGGGCGACGTCCTCGCACATCACGGCGGCCTTGACCGCCGAGGCGGCGTCGCGGCCGATCGAGAAGACGCCGTGGTTGCGCAGGATCACCGCGGGGGAGCGGTGCCCGTCCAGCGTCGCGACGACCGCGCGGCCGATGCTGTCGTCGCCGATGCGGGCGAAGGGGCCGAGCGGGATCTCCCCGCCGAACTCGTCGGCCATCGCGGTGAGCGCGCACGGCACGGGGAGCCCGGCCGCGGCCCACGCGCTCGCGTAGGTGGAGTGGGTGTGCACGACGCCGCCGACGTGGGGCATGTGCCGGTAGACGTGGGCGTGCGCGGCGGTGTCGCTGGAGGGGCGCAGGTCGCCGCCCGCCCAGGGCCCGTCGACGAGGTCGCCGTCGAGGTCGCAGACGACGAGGGAGTCGGGCGTCAGCACGTCGTAGGAGACGCCGCTGGGCTTGACGACGAACAGGTCGTGCCCGGGCACGCGGCCCGAGACGTTGCCCGCGGTCCAGACGACCAGTCCGTAGCGGACGAGCTCGGCGTGCAGGGCGCACACCGCCTCGCGCTGCGCGTCGACGGCGGTGACCAGGCTGCTCAACGGATCTCCTTCTGCTGCAGGGTGCGCGCCCGCAGCGCGCGCAGGCGGTGCATGACGTCGGAGCCGCCGCGGCCGAAGTGGTCGTGCAGCGCGGTGTACTCCGCGTAGAGCTCGTCGTAGACCGCGGCGGCGGCCTCGTCGGGGACGTGCACCGCGCGGCGGACGCGGCCCATCGCGGCGGCGGCGGCGGGCACGTCGGGGTGGACGCCCGCCGCCACGCCGGCGTGGATGGCCGAGCCGAGCGCGGGGCCCTGGTCGGAGTCGATGACCGACAGCGGGCGCCGGCAGACGTCGGCGTAGATCTGCATGAGCAGCCGGTTGCGCAGCAGGCCGCCCGCGACGACGAGCTCGACGACCGGCACCCCCGCCCGCTCGAACGCCTCGACGATCGTGCGCGTGCCGAACGCCGTCGCCTCCAGCAGCGCGCGGTAGGTGTGCTCCGGCCGGGTCGCCAGCGTCTGGCCGACGACCAGCCCGGACAGGTCGTGGTCGACGAGGACCGACCGGTTGCCCAGGTGCCAGTCGAGCGCGACGAGGCCGTGCTCGCCGACGGCGAGGTCGGCGGCCAGCTCGGTGAGCAGCTCGTGCACGCCGGTGCCCCGCGCGGCCGCCTGCTCGTGGTAGGCCGGGGGGACAGCCGTGTCGACGAACCAGCCGAAGACGTCCCCGACGCCCGACTGCCCGGCCTCGTAGCCCCACAGCCCCGCGACGATCCCGCCGTCGACGACGCCGCACATGCCCGGCACCTCGCCGAGCCGGTCGGACACCATGACGTGGCAGGTCGAGGTGCCCATGATCGCGACCATCTGCCCGGGCTCGACGGCCTGCGCCGCGGGCGCCGTGACGTGCGCGTCGACGTTGCCGACCGCGACCGCGATCCCCTCCGGCAGCCCCGTCCACGCCGCGGCCTCGGCGGTGAGCCCGCCGGCGCGTGCCCCGAGCTCGCCCAGCGGGTGCTCGAGCTTGTCGGTCACGAAGCCCGCGAACCCCGGGTGCAGCGCGGCGAGGAAGTCGGAGCCGGGGTAGGAGCCGTCCTGGAGGATGCCCTTGTAGCCCGCGGTGCAGGTGTTGCGCAGGTAGGTGCCGCACAGCCGCCACACGATCCAGTCGGCGGCCTCGACCCAGCGCTCGGTCCGGGCGTAGACCTCGGGGGCCTCCTCCAGCACCTGCAGCGCCTTCGCGAACTCCCACTCGCTGGAGATCTTCCCGCCGTACCGGGCGAGCCACTTCTCGCCGCGCTCGGCCGCGACCCGGTTGATCCGGTCGGCGTGCGGCTGCGCAGCGTGGTGCTTCCAGAGCTTGGGGTAGGCGTGCGGGACCCCGGTCAGGTCCGGCAGCTCGCACAGCGGCGTGCCGTCGGCCAGGGCGGGGAGGACGGTGCAGGCGGTGAAGTCGGTGGCGATCCCGACGACGTCGGCCGGGTCGGCCCCGGCGGCCGCCAGCGCGGCGGGCACCGCGGTCCGCAGCACCTCGACCCAGTCGGCCGGCACCTGCAGCGCCCAGTCCGGCGGCAGCACCTGCCCGGTCGCGGGCAGCGTCCGCTGGACCGAGCCGTGCGGGTAGGCGTGCACCGCCGACCCGAGCTCGGCGCCGTCGTGCGCCCGCACGACGAGCGCCCGGCCCGACAGCGTGCCGAAGTCGACGCCGACGACGAGCGCGTGCTCCGGCGCGACCGGTGCCGATGGTCCTGCGGTCATGGATGCTGCCCCCGGTTCGACGACGTCGTCTGTGTGAGCGCTAACAATGTGAGCGTTAACGGGGATTGTCAAGGGGTGTGGGGGCGTCGGCGCCCAGCCTGCCCCCGCGTCGTCTGGTCGTGTCGTATTGCCGCGTCGCCTGCCCGCGTTGCCTGCCCGCGTTGCCTGCCCGCGTTGCCTGCTCGCCCGCGCCCGCCGGCCCACCCCGCCGCCTGGCCCCGCCGCCTGGCCCCGCCGCCTGGCCGCGCCGCCTGGCCGCGCCGCCTGGCCTCGTCGCCTGGCCGGGTTGCCTGCCCGGGTTGCCTGCCCGCGTTGCCTGCCCGCGTTGTCTGCTCGCCCGCACCCCGCCGCCATCCGCGCCGCCATCCGCGCCGCCATCCGCGCCGCCATCCGCGTCGCTCGCCGGGTCGCGAGTCGCCCAGCGCTCCGCCCGGCCCCTGCTCCGCCCCCGCCCAGCCCCGCCCGCGCACTGCACCGCCGGCGCGCGATCAGCCGAGGCGCCGCCGGCTGCACCAGCCCGGGGAGACCGGTGTCAGCTCGGCGGGGGAGCCACGCTCGCGCGCTCCACCAGCGCCGGCGGCACCTCGACGCGCCTCGGGGCGCCGCGGCCCTCGAGCTGCTCGAGCAGCAGGCCCAGCGCCTCGTGCGCGACGGCGTCGAAGTCCTGGCGGACCGTCGTCAGCGGGGGGATCAGGTAGCCCGACTCCGGGGCGTCGTCGAACCCGACCACGCTGACGTCGCCCGGCACGTCCCGACCCAGCTCCGACAGCGCGCGCAGCACGCCCATCGCCATGGCGTCGTTCGCCGCGAACACCGCACTGACCTCCGGCATCCGCCCGAGCAGCTCGCCCGCCCGGTAGCCCGAGGCCGCGGTCCAGTCGCCCGCGACCGGCGGGGGCGGCGCGATCCCGGCCGCCCGCAGCTCGGCCTCCCAGCCCGCCAGGCGACCCACCGCGTCGAACCAGTCGGCCGGCCCGCCCACGTGCCACACGGTCCGGTGGCCCGCGTCGAGCAGGTGCCGGGTCGCCAGGCGGGCCCCGGCGACCTGGTCGATGCGCACCGACGCGCCGCCGCGGGCCGGGTCGCCGTTGACGAGGACGTGCGGCACGTCGGTGGGCAGGTGGTCCAGTGCTCCGTCGAGCGCCGTCACCGGGGCCAGCACGACGAGCCCGGCCACGCGCTGGTCGAGGTGGCGCTGCACGGCCTCGTCGATCGCCGGCCGGTCGAGCGCGCGGACCTGCCCGATGTTGACGCTGAACCCCGCCGCGGCCGCCCGCTCGTCGAACGCGGCCAGCATCGACACCGGCCCGAACAGCGTCGACCGCGGCGCCACCACCCCCAGCACCCGCGACCGCCCGGTCGCCAGCGCCCGGGCGGCGTCGTTGCGCCGGTAGCCCAGCTCGCCGATCGCGGCCTGCACCCGCGCGCGCGTCTCCGCCCGCACGTTGGGGTGCTCGTTGAGCACCCGCGAGACGGTCTGGTGCGAGACGCCCGCCACCCGCGCGACGTCGAACATCGACGGTTCTCGGTCCTGCTTCGGCCTCGCCATCTACCCGCCCTCCGGTGATCAGGCTATCGGCCGTGCGCCACCCCGCCGGATCCTGCCGTGCGGGGGCGGTCGACGATCGGGACCGCAACGTCGCAGCGGTGTCGAGGGCCATCCCGTCACGGTTCCGGTGATCACGGGTGTCAGGAGTCGGGTCGCGGCGGGATCGGGCCCCACAGCCTTCCCGCGCACTGAACAGGTTCCCGCGCGTTGAACAGGGTCCCGCGCGCCCCCGGCGGCGCGCGGGACCTGGGAACGCGCGCGGCAGACAGGAACGCGCGCGGGAGGGCGGTGCTGCTGTCCCGTCGAGGGCTGCAGGGCCAGGGGCTCCGGTGACCATGATGGCGACGGGGGCGGTGCCGGGCGCCGCGGCGGACACCCGCCGGTGATCGTCGAGACCGCACCACCACGGCCCCGTCGAGGGCCGTCAGGACACGGTCCTGGTGATCACCGGTACCGGGGAGCCCGGTGATCGTCGAGACCGCGCCTTCACGGCCCCGCCGAGGGCCGCGACGTCACGGTTCCGGTGATCATGGTGGCGACCGGAGTCGATGCGGGCGGCACCGGCGGCACTGGCGGCCGCGGAGGCGGCGCACCCACCGGTGATCATCGGGACCGCATCGCACAGCTTCCCGCGCACCGAACAGGCTCCCGCGCGCTCCCGGCGGCGCGCGGGAGCTGGGAACGCGCGCGGCAGCCGGGAACGCGCGCGGGACGGCCGCGGCACTGTCGAGGGCCCGCCGCGTCACGGTGCCGGTGACCCGCGACGGGGTGAGTGCGGGGCGGCACCCTGCGGCTGCAGGATTCGGCGAACACCCCACCGCTGATCGCCGGAACCGCACCACCACAACCCCCACACCACCTCCCCGACGATCACCAGACCCACCAACGACGGACCGCAACGCGGCACACAGCACGTCCCTGCCCGGGCAAGTACGCTCCCCGAGCCACACCGGCACGCACAGGGGGCGACAGGACATGCACGCCGATGGAGGCGCCACGACGACCCTCGCCGCCGCCCTCCGCACCCTCCGCGACACCGCCGAGGGGGTCGGTTTCTCCCTCGACGTCCCCGGTGTCGAGCGGGCCAGGTACGAGCGGGCCGAGCTCGTCCACCAGCTCGACGACTACGTCCTCCCGCGCCTCGCCCGACTCGACGCCCCGCTGCTCACGGTGGTGGGCGGGTCGACCGGCGCCGGCAAGTCGACGGTCGTCAACAGCCTCGTCCGCGCCGCCGTGACGCCGTCGGGCGTGCTCCGTCCGACCACCCGCTCCCCGGTGCTCGTCTGCCACCCCGACGACCTGCCGTGGTTCTCCGACACCCGCGTCCTGCCCGAGCTCACCCGCACCAGCGGCGCCGGCGCCGACCACGCGACGCTGCAGCTCGTGCCCTCGAACGCGCTCGCGCCGGGGCTGGCGTTCCTCGACGCCCCCGACATCGACTCCGTCGTCGCCGCCAACCGCCGCCTCGCCGGCCAGCTCCTCGCGGCGGCCGACCTCTGGCTGTTCGTCACGACCGCCGCCCGCTACGCCGACGCCGTGCCGTGGGACGTGCTGGAGACCGCCGCCTCGCGCGGCACCGCACTGGCCGTCCTGCTCGACCGCGTGCCGCCCGGCGCCGAGCGCGACGTCGCCGCTCACCTGCACGAGATGCTCGTCGCGCACGGGCTCGGGGCGGCGCCGCTGTTCGTCGTGCCCGAGACGGCGCTGGAGGACGGGCTGCTGCCGGATCCGGTGGTCACGCCCCTGCGCCGCTGGTTCGACGACCTCGCCCGCGACGCCGCCGGCCGCGCCGCGGTCATCCGCCGCACGCTCGACGGCGCGCTCGACAGCCTCCGCCCGCGCGCCGCCGCGCTCGCCCTGCACGCCCGCGCGCAGTCCGATGTGGCCTCGCGGCTGCGCACCGACGTCCGCACCGCCTACGCCGCGGCCCTGGACGAGGTCGACGACGGCATGCGCGACGGGGCCCTGCTGCGCGGCGAGGTGCTCGCGCGCTGGCAGGAGTTCGTCGGCACCGGCGAGCTGCTGCGCGCGCTGCAGGACCGGGTCGGGCGCTGGCGCGACCAGCTGACCGCCGCGTTCACCGGCCGCCCGCAGCCCGGGGGCGACCTCACCGTGGCGCTGGAGTCGGGCGTCGCGCTGCTCGTGCACAGCGCCGCGGAGCGGGCGGCCGAGCGCGCCGCCGTGTCGTGGCGCTCGGGCGCCGCGGGCACCGGGCTGCTGCGGGCGTCGGACCAGCGGCTCGACCGCGTCTCCCCGGGCTTCCGCGACGACGCCGAGCGCACCGTCCGCGACTGGCAGGGCGCCGTGCTCGACCTCGTCCGCCGCGAGGGCGGCGACCGCCGGACCACCGCGCGCGCCGCCGCGTACGGCGTCAACGCGACGGGGCTGCTGGTCATGATCGCCGTCTTCGCGACGACGTCGGTGCTCGCGCCGCCGATCGAGGTGGCCGTGGCCGGCGGCACGACCGTCCTCTCGCAGAAGGTGCTGGAGGCGGTGTTCGGCGACCAGGCGGTGCGCGCGCTGGCCGACCGCGCCCGCGCCGACCTGCTCGACCGCGTCGCCGCCCTCCTCGGGCGCGAGGAGGACCGCTTCGCCGCACTGCTGCACCGTCACGCCACCCACCCCGACGACGCCGCCGCGCTGGAGCGGGCGGCCTCGGCCGTGGAGCGGGCGCGATGAGCTCCACGCGAGCGGTGGAGAAGGAGCGCAGCGCGGCCGAGGCGGGGATCGCGGCACGGCTGCGGGCCCTGGACGACCTCCTCGTGGCCGGCGCCGGCCGCCTCGACGAGGAGCGCCTCGAACCGGCGCGGCGGCTGGCGCAGCGCTCGGGGGAACGGCTGCGGCTGTCCGGGGCGCACACCGTCGTCGCGCTGGCGGGGGCGACCGGCAGCGGCAAGTCGTCGCTGTTCAACGCCCTGACCGGCGCCGACGTGTCGACGGTCGGGGTGCGCCGCCCGACCACCGGCGTCGCGCACGCCGCGGTCTGGGGCGCCGACGGGGCCGGGCCGCTGCTCGACTGGCTGGAGATCCCGCGCCGCCACCTGGTCGAGGCTCCCGACGGTGAGCTGCCCGGGCTCGTGCTGCTCGACCTGCCCGACCACGACTCCACCGAGATGGCCCACCGCCTGGAGGTCGACCGGCTCGTCGCGCTCGTCGACGTGCTGGTCTGGGTCCTCGACCCCCAGAAGTACGCCGACGCCGCGATCCACGACCGCTACCTCACGCCGCTGGCCCGCCACGGCGAGGTGATGGTGGTCGTCCTCAACCAGGTCGACCGCCTCCCGCCGGCGCAGGTCGCCGACGCGCTGGGCGACGTCCGCAGGCTGCTCGCCGACGACGGGCTCGACGGCGTCCCGGTTCTCGGGGTGTCGGCCGTGGCCCCCGGTGGCCGCGACGAGCTCCGCGCCGTCCTGACCGGCGCCGTCGCCGCGCACCGGGCCGCGCTGCGGCGGGTCTCGGCCGACCTCGACGCCGTGGCCGCCGGGCTCTCCGACGTCGTCGCGGGGCCGCCGCGCCGCGAGCTCGACGCCGCCGCCGTGGAGGCGCTGGACTCCGCGCTGAGCGCCGCGGCGGGCGTGCCCGCCGTGGGTGCGGCCGTCGAGCGGGCGTCGGTGCACCGGGCCGCGGCCGCCACCGGCTGGCCCTGGACGCGCTGGGTGCGCCGCCTGCGCCCCGACCCGCTGCGCCGCCTGCACCTCGACCGCGGGACGGCCGCCCCCGAGGAGGAGAGCGCCGTCGCCCGCACCTCGCTGCCCGAGGCCTCGGCCGTCGAGCGCTCCCGCGTCGACATCGCCCTGCGCGCCCTGGCCGCCACCGCCGCCGACGACCTGCCCGAGCCGTGGCCGCACGCCGTCCGCGCCGCCGCCCGCTCCCGCGAGGACGACCTGCCCGACGCGCTCGACCGCGCCGTCGCGGGCACCGACCTGGGCCTGGCGCACCCGCCGCGCTGGTGGCGGGCCGCCGGGTTCCTGCAGACGCTGCTCGCCGTGCTCGCGCTGGCCGGCGGCGTGTGGCTCGCGGGCCTGTACCTGCTCACGCTGCTGCGCCTGCCCGAGCCGCCGACGCCGACGGTCGAGCCGTGGCCGGGGTTCGCCGTCCCGCTGCCCACGGCCCTGCTGCTCGGCGGTCTGCTGGTCGGGCTGCTGCTCGCGCTGCTCGCGCGGCTGGTCGCCGGGATCGGCGCCCGCCGCCGCCGGGCGCGCGTGCAGGAGCGGCTCGACGCCGCCGTCGCCGAGGTGGCCGACGACCTCGTGCTCGTGCCCGTCACCGCCGAGCTGCGCGCCTACGGGGCGCTGCGCGATGCCGTCGCCGGGCTCGCGCCGGCCCCGCGGGGTCGTCGACGCGGGTAGGCCCGCCCCGGAACGGTCGACGCGCGGTGATCGCCGGGTCGGGGCCGACGGCCGGGTTCTCGCGCAGCGGGATCCGCTGAGGCGCTGCGTTAGCGTGACCGGATGCGACGCGTGGTGTGCACCGAGTTCGGCGGTCCGGAGCGGTTGACGACGCAGGAGGGGCCCGACCCGGATCCCGGTCCCGGCGAGGTGCTCGTCGCGGTGGAGGCGGCGGGCGTCAGCTTCGTCGACGGGCTGATCGTCGCGGGCCGCTACCAGATCCGGCCGCCGCTGCCGTTCGTCCCGGGTTCGGCGGTGGCGGGCCGGGTCGCCGCGCTCGGGCCCGGTGTCGAGGGTCCGGCGGTCGGCACGCCGGTCGCGGCCGCCGTGATGGGCTTCGGCGGGTTCGCCTCGCACGTGCTCGTGCCGGCCGCCGAGGTGGTCGCGGTGCCCGACGGCGTCGAGGCGGCCGTCGCGGCGTCGACGATGGAGAGCTACTGCACGATGGTCTACGCGGTGACGCACCGCGTGGCGATCGCCGCGGGGGAGCGGGTCGTCGTGCTCGGGGCGGGCGGCGGGATCGGGCTCGCGGCCGTCGACGTGGCCCACAGCCTGGGCGCGCGGGTCGTCGGCGTGGCGTCGTCGCAGGAGAAGCGGGCGGCGGCCACCGCGGCCGGCGCCGAGGCCGTGATCGGCTACGACGACCTCAAGGACGGCATCCGCACGGCCACCGAGGGCGGTGCCGACGTCGTGATCGACCCGGTGGGCGGCGCGGCGGCCGAGTCGGCGCTGCGCGCGCTGCGGGCCGGCGGCCGGTTCTGCGTCGTCGGGTTCGCCTCGGGGGAGATCCCGCGCCTGCCCGCGAACGTCGTCCTGCTGCGCAACCGCACGGTGATCGGAGTCGACTGGGGCGACTGGTCGCGGGAGACCGCCGGCCCGGCCGCCAACGCCGCGCTGCTCGGCGACGTGCTGGGCCGGGTCGGGCGGGGCGAGCTGCACCCGCCGGCGCCCGCCACCGCCCCGCTCGACGAGGCGGGCGCCGTGCTGACCGCCTACGCCGAGCGCCGCGTCACCGGAAAGTACGTGCTCGTGCCCTAGCGGCCCGTCCAGGTCGGCGGGCGCTTGCCCAGGAACGCCGCGACGCCCTCCTGCGCGTCGGCGGTGCGCAGGACGGCGCCCTTCGCGGCCTCGGTGGCGGCCCAGCCGAGGGTGTCGCCGCCCAGCGCGTCGTCGATCGCGGCGACGCAGGCCTGCACGGCGAGCGGGGCGTTGGCGCAGATCCGCTCGGCGAGGGCCAGTGCGCCGTCGAGCGCGCCGCCCGGGTCGGTCACGACGTTGACGAAGCCCAGGTCGTGGGCGCGGGTCGCCGCCATCGGCTCGCCGGTGAGGACGAGCTCGCGGGCGACGTTGACCGGCAGCGCCCGCGGCCCGCGGAACAGCGCCCCGCACGTCGGCAGCAGGCCGATCCGCACCTCGGGCAGCCCGAACCGGGCGTCGGACGCCGCGACGACGAGGTCGCAGGCCAGCGCGATCTCCATCCCGCCGCCCAGCGCGAAGCCCTCCACCGCGGCCACCAGCGGCGTGCGGCGCTCCCGGCGCACCACGCCGTACTCGCCGCCGCGGGGCGTCACGTAGTCGTAGCCGGCGGTCAGGTCGCTGCCCGCGCAGAAGTACCCGCCCGCTCCGGTGAGGACGCCGCACCACAGGTCGGGGTCGTCGTCGAGGCGGTCGAGCGCGGCGCTGAGCCCGTCGGCGGTGGCGCGGTCGATCGCGTTGCGGCGCGCGGGGCGGTCGATCGTGACGACCAGGACGCGGCCGCGCACCTCGGTGCGGACCGGCCCGTCGGCGGCGTCGGTGGTGCTGGACATGCTCCTCCTCGATGATCCTCGAGGGGCACGGTAACGGGCCCGTGATGCGGATGTGACCTCTTCTTGTCACGATGAGCCATGCCCCTCACCACCATCGACACGTCGTCGGTGGCCGAGCGCGACCGCCTGGACTTCTGGCGGTCCACCGTGTGCGACCAGTTCGTCACGCTCGACGTGCGCCCCGGCGCCGGTCCCGCCGTGCGCGGGAGCGTCACCGCGGCGGCGGTGGGCGACATCCAGCTGCGCACGATCCAGGCCGGGCCGCACCGCTTCGACCGCACTCCCGGGCAGGTCCGCGGCGCCGACGAGGACTACTACCAGATCGCGCTGGCCCGCCACGGCAGCACGCTCGTGGCGCAGGACGGGCGTGAGGCCGTCATCGAGCCCGGCGACTTCGTCCTCTACGACAGCAGCCGGCCCTTCACCTTCGTCACGGCCGGCGACTTCGCCTACTCGGTCTGCCTGTTCCCGAAGCGGCTGATCCCGCTGTCGGAGGTGGAGCTGCGCGAGGCCACAGCCGTCCGGATCGACGGGCGCCGGGGCGTCGGGGCGATGATCCCGCCGTTCCTCGCCGCCCTGCAGCGCCTCGACGACGACGACCTCGTGCCCGCCGCCCGCGAGGCGATGCACCGCACCATCGGCGACCTCTACACGACCGTGATCCGCAGCGAGATCGACTCGGCCGCGCCCGACGGCGTGCACCTGTCCCGGGCCCGCGCGCACATCCGGGAGCACCTCGCCGACCGCGACCTCGACCCCGCCTCGGTGGCCGCGGCCTGCGCGATCTCGGTGAGCTACCTGCACAAGCTGTTCAGCGCCACGGGCACCACCGTCACCGCCCACATCCGCGAGGAGCGGCTGCAGGGCTGCTGGCGCGACCTGGCCCGCCCGGAGCTCGCCGGACTGACGGTCGCGGCGATCGGCGCGCGCTGGGGCCTCCCCGACCCGGCGCACCTGAGCAGAGCCTTCCGGGCAAGGTTCGGAGTCAGCCCGAGCACCCACAGGTCCGGGGCCCACTAGAACCTGCGGGCGTTGGGGGACGTCACGACGTCGGGAGGACCCTCACCTGTTCTCCTGCTCCTGCTCCTGTTCCGTCCAGCTCCACCAGGCAGTTCGCCCCGGCCAGGGCGCGGAGCGAGTGGGAGCCCGCCGACGGCACCGGCGCGACCTCGCCGGTCAGCTCGTCGAGCACCGCCGGCACCACGGTGTGCCGGCCCGGGGACGCCCGGAACGCGACGGCCGCGCGGGCGGAGCGGCGCACCCGGTCCTGCGGCAGCCGCGACGCCGCCCGCACCGCGGGCCGCACGAACAGCTCGAAGCCGACCCAGCAGGCCACGGGGTTGCCGGGCAGCGTGATCACCGGGACGCCGCGGTAGGTGCCCAGGCCCTGCGCCCCGCCGGGCCGCAGCGCGACCGGCCCGAACTCGACGCCCGCCGGGCCCAGGGTGTCGCGGACGACCTCGTGGTCGCCCGCGCTGATCCCGCCGGAGGTGACGAGCAGGTCGATCCCGTCGAGGTGCCGCTCCAGCAGCGCGGCGAGCTCGGCGGGGGAGTCGGGCACGATCGGGAGCTGCTCCGCGTCGGCCCCGGCGGCATGCAGCGCGGCGACGAGCAGCACCCCGTTGCTGTCGTGGGTCTGCCCCGCGCCGCGCCGCCCGCCCGCGCCGACGAGTTCCGAGCCCGCCGACAGCACGGCCACCCGCAGCCGCCGGTGCACCGGCAGCGCCGCCAGCCCGCACCCGGCCGCGGCCGCGAGCTGTGCCGGCCCGAGCGCGGTGCCCGCGCGCAGCACGACGTCACCGGTGCGGATGTCGTCGCCCCGGCGGCGGATGTGGCGACCCGCCGTGACGGGGGCGAGCACGCGCACGTGCTCGCGTCCGTCGTCGGTGAGCTCGACCGGGACGATCGTGTCGGCCCCCTCCGGCAGCGGCGCCCCGGTCATCACGCGCTGCGCCGTGCCGGGCGTCAGCGCTGCGGGGACCGAGCCCGCGGGGACGTGCGCGGTGACCGGCAGCCCGTCGGGACCGAGGTCGCCGATGCGCAGGGCGTAGCCGTCCATCGCGGAGTTGTCGAAGGCCGGCAGGTCGTCGACGGCGTGCACGTCGTCGGCGAGCCGCCGCCCCGCGCACCGGGCGAGGGGCAGCGTCTCGGTCCCGACCGGCGCGAGGAGAGCGGCGGCGCGGGCGGCGTGCCCGGCGACGTCGCGCAGGGGCCCCGCCCCGCCGCCGCACCGGTGCGGCGGCGGGGCGGCGAGGTGGGCGTGGACGTCGACGGACACGGCGGTCAGGCGCTCTCGACCTCGACGAGCGTGTCCGAGAACGTCGGCGCGTTGCCGAGGTCGGCGAACTCGGTGGGGTTGACCGACGCCAGCGTCTGCCCGGCCTTCGAGTGCTTGCGCCAGCCGCCCATGCTCGACACGACCACGCCCGGCAGCACGCTGTCGTCGATCTTCGCGAGGACGACGAACTCACCGCGCTCGTTGAAGATCCGCACCGGGGCGCCGTCGGCGATGCCGCGGGCCGCGGCGTCGTCCGGGTGGATGATCACGTTCGGCTCCTTCTGCGCCTGCCGGTGGAACGCCTGGCTGCCGAAGCTGGAGTTGATGTAGGCGTGCGACTTCGGCGTCAGCAGGTTCAGCGGGAACCGGGCCGCGAGCTCCGGGTTGGTGTGCGCGGCCTCGCGCGGCGGGATGTAGTGCGGCAGGGCGTCGACGGGCTGGCCGGGCTGGTGGTCGTTGGAGCCCTGCCGGAACAGCGGGACGACGAAGTTCCCGCCCGCCGCCGCGGAGGCGACGAACTCCACCTTGCCCGACGCGGTCGGGAAGTTGCCCTCGGCGTGCGGGCTGTACTCGTCGGGCGAGGCGACGTTGAGCCGCTGCCAGCCCTTCTCCTTGAGCGACTCGACGGTGATGCCCTCCATGTGCGGGTGCGACCAGTCGAACGCCTCGGCGATCATCTCCTGGTCGGTCCGCCGGAACACCGGGTCGTCGAAGCCCATGGCCGCGGCCAGGCGCCGGAACATCTCGGTGTTGGGCACCGCCTCGCCGATCGGCGCGATCGACTGGTGGTTGTAGGTCACGAACAGGTGGCCCCAGGAGAACATGATGTCGTCCTGCTCGAGCTGCGTCGTCGCGGGCAGCACGATGTCGGCGTAGTCGGCGGTGTCGGTCATGAATTGCTCAGAGACGACCGTGAACAGGTCCTCGCGCTGCAGCCCCGCGATGAGCCGGTCCTGGTCGGGGCAGACGACGACGGGGTTGGAGTTGTAGACCATGATCGCCTTGATCGGCGGGCCGTCGGGCAGGTCGCCGGCCAGCGCGGCACCGAGGCGGTACTGGTTCACGACGCGCGTGCCGGGCGTCAGCATCTCGGGGTGCATGAACGCGCCCCAGTTGACGGGGAACGCCCACAGCGGCAGCTGCAGGATGCCGCCGCCGGGCTTGCGCCACGCGCCGACCAGGCCGGGCAGGCACGACAGCGCGCGCACGGCCTGGCCGCCGCCCGCGTGCCGCTCGACGGCGACGCCGATCCGGATGACCGACGGCTGCGCGCCGGCGTACTCGCGGGCCAGCGTGCGGATCGTCTCCGCGGGCACGCCGGTCTCGGTCTCGGCCCACTCGGGGGTGTACTGCTCGACGCGGTCGGCGAACTCCGGGTAGCCGACGGTGAAGTTCTCGACGTAGTCGGCGTCGGTGAGGCCCTCGGAGATGATGACGTTGGCCATCGCGAGCGCGAGGGCGCCGTCGGTGCCGGGGCGCAGCGCGATGTGCTGGTCGGCGGCGGCCGCGGTGCGGGTGCGGACCGGGTCCACGACGACGACCTTGGCGCCGCGCTTGCGGGCCTCGGCGATGTAGGGCCACAGGTGCAGGTTGGTGCTCATGATGTTGCAGGCCCAGACGAGGATGAACTTCGAGTGCACGAGGCTCTCGGGGTCCACGCCCGCGGTGTCGCCGATCGTCATGGCGTAGGCGGTGCAGGAGCCGGCGTCGCAGTAGGTGCGCTCGGAGACCGTCGCCCCGAGCTTCGCGAAGAACGGGTCGCCGACGTTGAGGCCGTTGAGGATGCCCTGGGTGCCGAGGTAGCTCACCGGCATGATCGACTCGGGGCCGAACTCGTCGGCCGCGGCCCGGAACTTCGTGACGATCTCCTGGATCGCCGCCTCCCAGGTGATCCGCTCGAACTTGCCGCTGCCCTTCGGGCCGGTGCGGCGCAGCGGGAACAGGACGCGGCCCGGGTCGTACACGCGGTCGAGGTAGTTGTTGACCTTCACGCACAGTCCGCCGCGCGTGTACGGGTGCTCGGGGTCGCCCTGGACGCGCACCGCCTTCCCGTCCTCGACGGTCACGAGCATCGCGCAGGTGTCCGGGCAGTCGTGCGGACAGGCGGCGCGGACGGTCGTGGTGGTCGGCTCGATCACCGCGGTCATGGGGTCCTCCGGCGTGGTGGGTCCGTGGGGTTCGCCGGGAGCCTCGTCGTGGTGGTGGGTCCGGGGCTTGGCTCTGCGGGCAGAGTCGTTGACGCCCCGGCCCCAGTCGCACCATCGCGCGCGCGTTCGCGTCTGGCGCGCACGCTCGCGTCTGCCGCGCACCTTCTCGTCTGCCGCGCGGCGCCGGGGGCGCGCGGGAGCCGGTTGGGTGCGCGGGAAGGTGGGAGGCCGCGCACACGGTGAGGGGCTCGAGGCGGTGGCCGGGCGCCGGTGATCGTCGGGAGTGTGACGTGGCGGCCCTGCCGGCGACCGTGGTGGTGCACTCTCGCTGATCAAGGGCGGATGGCCGGACTGCCGGGCGCGGTGATCGTCGGGAGTGTGACGTGCAGGCCCTGCTGGCGACCGTGGTGGTGAACTCTTGCCGATCAAGGGCGGTGGGCGGGCGGCCGGGCAGGGTGATGACCAGGGCTCGTCGCAGCCGGTGCCCCGCGTTGACCGCCGGCGGTAGGCAGGCGCGCCGGCGGCCTTCCCGCGCGCGTTCCCGTCTGCCGCGCGCGTCCCGGGAGCCGGTTCGGCGCGCGGGAGCTGGTTCGGCGCGCGGGAGCTGGTTCGGCGCGCGGGACGCGGCGGGGCTGCCGAGGGTGGCGCTGCCGCGGCGGCCGGGGCGGAGTGATCGTCGGGAGTGTGGCGTGGCGGTCCTGCCGGCGACCGTGGTGGTGCACTCTCGCCGATCAAGGGCGATGGGCGGCCGACCGGGCGCGGTGATCGTCGGGAGTGTGACGTGGAGGCCCTGTCGGCGACCGTGGTGGTGCACTCCTGCCGATCAAGGGCGGTGGGCGGGCGGCCGGGCAGGGTGATGACCGGGGCTCGTCGCAGCCGGTGCCCCGCGTTGACCGCCGATGGTAGGCAGGCGGCCGTCCCGCGCGAGTTCACGTTTGCCGCGCGCGTTCCGAGCTCCCGCGCGGCCCCGGGGGCGCGCGGGAGCCGGTTCAGTGCGCGGGAGCCGGTTCAGTGCGCGGGAGGGGGTGGGGAGGCCGCCGCGCACACGGTGGGGGGCTCGTGGCGGCGACGGCCACGTGATCGTCGGGAGTGTGACGTGGTGGTCCTGCCGACGACCGTGGTGTCGCACTCCCGCCGATCAAGGCCGGTGGGCGGGACGGCCGGGTGCGGTGATCGTCGGGAGTGAGACGTGGCGGCCCTGCCGAGGACCGTGCAGGCGCACTCTCGCCGATCAAGGCCGGTTGGCGCAGCGGCCCGGCCGTCCCGCGCGCCTTCCCGACTCCCGCGCGCGTTCCCGTCTGCCGCGCGCGTTCCCCGCTCCCGCGCGCCGCCGGGGGCTCGCAGGAGCCGGTTCGGCGCGCGGGAGTGTGGGCGGCGGCTCAGGCGTGCTTCGCCCAGTGCAGCACCCGGTCCTCGACGGCCGAGTAGCCGGCGTTGAGGAGGTTGCCCAGCACCCCGAGCACCAGGACGGCGGTGAACATGGCGGGGATGTCGAACATCTGCTGGTGGGAGGTCAGGTAGAAGCCCAGGCCGTTCTGGCCGCCTACGAGCTCCGACACCACCGTCATGATCAGCGCGATCGGCAGGGCCACGCGCAGGCCGGCGGAGATCATGGGCAGGGCCGAGGGCAGGACGACGCGCCGGGCGATGTCGACGCGCGACAGCCCGAACATGCGGGCGGCGTCGACGCGCTCGGGACGGACCGCGCGGGCCCCGGCCGTCGCGTTCACCAGCACCGGGAACACCACGCCGAACACGATCACCGCGATCCGCATGGCGTTGCCGAGGCCGAGGACGAACACGGCCACCGGCAGGATCGCGACGGCGGGCAGGGCGCGGAGGAACTCCAGCGTCGGGCGGAGGTAGTCGTCGAGCGTGCGGGACATCCCGATCGCCAGTCCGAGCACGATCCCGATCACCGCCGCGCCGAGGAAGCCGACCGCGAACCGGGCGAGGCTGGGCAGCAGGTCGTGCACGATCACGTCGGGGAACCAGTCGCGCGCGAAGCGGCCCAGCACCTTCGACAGCGGCGGCAGGTAGACGCTGCCGCCGACGCGCCCGGCCAGCTCCCACAGCGCGAGCAGCAGGACGGGCAGGACGGCGGAGACCCAGCGGGGGAGCGCGGTGCCGCTGCGCGAGGCGCGGGCGGGCAGGGTGGTGGTCATCAGCGGTCGCCTCCGGGGCGGTTCCAGAACAGCAGCCTGCGCTCCAGCGCCTGCACGCCCAGCGCGATCAGGTAGCCCAGCACGCCGACGACGAGCACGCCGGCGTACATCTCCGGCACCCGGATCGCGGACTGCATGAACGAGATGAAGTAGCCCACGCCCCCGGCCGCCGTCAGCAGCTCGACGGTGATCACCAGCACGAGCGCGATCGCCGACGCCACGCGGATGCCGGTGAGGATCCCGGGCAGCGCCAGCGGCAGGACGACGCGGCGCAGCACCTCCGCGCGCGTCAGCCCGAAGGTGCGGGCGCTGTCGATCGCGACGGGGTTGACGTCGCGGACGCCGTAGTAGGTGTTGAACAGCACCGGCCACAGCGCCGCGTAGGCCGCCGCGGCGATCGTGGTGGTCGGGCCGACGCCGAGCAGCAGGATCGCGAACGGCACCAGCGACACCGACGGCAGCGGCCGCAGGAACTCGATGACCCAGCGGAGAACCGCGTAGAGGCGGTCGGAGCTGCCGAGCAGCAGCCCCACCAGCACCCCGACGACGGACGCCGCGGCCAGCCCGCCGGCGACGCTCAGGACCGTCTCCAGCAGCGCCGACGCCAGCCGCCCGTCGGCGAGCTGCTCCACCAGCGCCACCGCGATCCGGCTCGGCGGCGGGAAGAACCTCGAGCCGAGGACCGCGGTGCCGACCTCCAGGGCCAGCACCAGCGCGACGACGAACGCCGCGCCGCGCAGGTTCACACCGCGGCGCCGCCGCCCGGGAGCCGAGGCCCCCGGGCGGGCCGCCACCGGGGCGACGGTCACGACGTGGAACCCGCGGCGATCAGCGTGGCCGCGTCGACGGGCTCGGGCAGCGTGCCGAAGCGCACCTGCAGGTCGAGCTGGCTCTGGATGGACTCCGGGGTGAGCTCGGTGCCGTAGTTCGACAGCCGGGAGGTGCTCGCCGTCGCGGCGGTCTGACCGGTGGCCGCGGCCAGGCTGGCGCGGCGGGCGTCGGCGTTGGCGGGGTCGTTGGCCCACTCGCTCACCTCGGCCATGGCCTCGCGGAGCTTCGTGACGACCTCGGGGTTCTGGCCGGCGAACTCGGTCGTGCCGAACCACACCGTGTAGACGAAGGGCTGCCCGCCGTTGACGTAGTCGTACGGGCTGCCGATCGTCCGCCCGCCCGCGGCCTCCTCGTTCTCGGTGAACGGCGACTGCAGCACGCCGCTCTGCACCTGCCCGGTCTCCATCGCCTGGGCGATGTTGGGGAAGGCGAGGTTCACGAACGTCACGCTCTCCGGGTCGACGCCGGAGTCCTCGAGCATCGCGCGGCTCGCGAGGTGGGGCAGGGTGTTGAGCGCGTTGACCGCGACGGTCGTGCCCGGCAGGTCGGCCACGCCGGTGATCGGGCTGCCGGCGGGGACGACGAGGTTGGAGCCCGGGTTGTCCTTCGTGTACGCGATGCCGGGCGCGATCATCGTGAACGGCAGGCCCTGGCTGACGCCGCTGGCGATGGCGGTCGGGGCGCTGCACGCCACGTCGGCCTGGCCGGAGGTGACGGCGGCGGCGAGCTCGGGCACCCCGGCGACGACGTCGAGCGTCACATCGATGCCGTGGCGGGCGAAGATGCCCTGGTCGACGCCGAAGAAGCCCTGCGCGCAGGAGTCGGACGCGACGGTGGCCATGGTCAGGGTGGTGCGGCCGTCCTCGCCCGTGACCGGGGCGGCGCCGCCTCCGCAGGCGGTGAGCAGCGCGGTGCCGAGCAGGGCGGTCGCCGTGAGGGCGACGTGGTGGGTGCGGGCGGTCATGGTGGGTCCTCCGGGGGTGGCGGGAGCGCGGGTCAGGCGCCGGCGGCGCGCTGCTGGTCGAGCCCGACGAGCTCGTGGATGGCGGCGCGGGCGGCGAGGAACGGGGCCTCGCCGCGCGTCCGGATCTGGTTGCGCGGCCGGGCCAGGTCGATCGTCAGGTCGCGGACGACCCGGCACGGCGGCGGGCTGAGCACCTCGACCCGGTCGGCCAGGTAGACCGCCTCGTCGATGTCGTGGGTGACGAGCAGCATCGTGGTGCCGAAGCGCTCCTGGATGACCAGCAGCAGGTCCTCCAGGCTCTCCTTGGTCAGGGCGTCGACCGAGGCGAACGGCTCGTCGAGCAGCAGGATCTCCGGCCGGAAGGCCAGGGCCCTGGCGATGGCGACGCGCTGCTGCATGCCGCCGGAGAGCTGGTAGGGGTGGTAGTCCTCGAAGCCGGCGAGCCCGACGGCGGCGATCGCCTCGTCGACGCGGACCTGCTTCGTGGCGGCGTCGAGGTCGGCGCGCTTGACGAGCGGGAACCCGACGTTGCCCGCGACGGTGAGCCACGGGAACAGCGAGCGGGTGTAGTCCTGGAAGACCAGCGCCATCTCCGGCGGGGGAGCGGTGACGGGCACGCCGTCGAGCAGCACCTCGCCGGTGGTGGGCTCGAGCAGCCCGTTGATCATCCGCAGCAGCGTGGACTTGCCGCAGCCGGACGGGCCGACGATGGCCAGGAAGTCGCCGCGGTGCACCTCGAACGACAGGTCGCGGCACACGTGGGGGCCGCCCGTGGAGTACTGCTTGGCCAGGTCGCGGATGGCGAGCAGGGGCGGCTGCGCCGTGGTCCCGGTGGCCTGCTCGGTGGGCCGGGAGAGCGTCGTCATGGGGTCCTCACTGCTCGGGGGAACGGGGCTCCTGGTCACTCCGGCTCCCGTCGGTGATCCTGACCGTACTAAGTACGATGCCGCGTGCAGGTGTCCCTGCGGTGACGTTCGTGTGTCCTACGCCGTGGTGGTCGTACTATGTACGGCACGCCGCACGGCGTCAAGGGTCCGAGGGGCTACGAGCTGCTCGGCGGCCTGCTCGGCGAGCCCCGCCGCGGCGTCGATCTTCCACGCGTTGCCCGGCAGCGGGTGCGCCGTGCGCTCCAGCTCGCGGTCGACGGCCCGGCGCAGCAGGTCGGGGGTGACGGCGCCCGCGGCGCGGACCTCCGCCTCGGCCGCGACCATCCGCAGCGGCACCGGGGCCATCGCGCCGAGCACGACCCGGGCGTCGTGCCAGGTGTCGTCCGGCTCCCGGTCGACGGCCAGCGCGACCGACGCCGTCGCGAAGTCGCCGGTGTAGAGCGCGAGCTTGATGAACGCCGTGTGCCGCCGCAGGGCCGCCTCCGGCACCGTCACGGCCGTGACGAGCTCGCCGGCGCGCAGCACCGTCTCGCCCGGCCCGGTGAAGAACCCGGCGACGGGGACCGTGCGGCTCCCGTCGATCTCGACGGTCGCGTCCAGGGCGACGAGCACGGTCGCGAGGTCCGACGGCGTGACGGCCTGGCAGCGGTGGCCGTCGACCACCGCGTGCTGGAACCGGTGGTCGCCCAGCACGGCGTAGCAGGGGCTGGTGGCGCCGCTGCGCTTGTAGCAGTCGAACCCGTTGCGGAAGAACCAGCAGCGCTTGGCCTGCACCAGGTTGCCGCCGACGGTGGCCGCGGCGCGGACCTGCGGGGACGCGATCGTCGCCACCGCCGCGGCGAGCGCGGGCGGGGCGTCCGGGTGCGCGGCCAGCTCGGCCAGCGTGGCCGCGGCCCCGATGCGCAGCCCCCCGGGCGTGCGCGTGATGGGCCGCAGCCCGGTCACCGCCGCCACTGAGACGAGGACGGGCGCCGGGCGGGTCTCGCGCCGCCGCTCCACGGGTGCGTCGGTGGCCCCGCCCAGCGGGGCGGCGCCGGGCGTCGCGAGCAGGGCGAGGGCCTCGTCGAGCCCGGTGGGCGCGTGCAGCACCGGCTCCGGGGCGGGCGGGCGCGACCGGGCCCGGTGGGCGCGCCCGAGCCGGGTGCCGTACGCGTCGAGGACGTGGTGCAGGCCGCGGGGGTAGAGCCAGCGGACGGCCGCGACCCACCACCGGCCCGGCCGGAACCGGATGCGGTGGTCGCGGGTGCGCCCCTCCTGCTCGGCCAGTGCGGTCAGCACCTTGTCCGGGGTGATCGGCAGCTCGCGGATCCGCACGCCGACGGCGTCGAACACGGCGTTGGCGACGGCCGCCCCCGGCGGGATGATCGACATCTCGCCGACGCTCTTCGCCCCGTACGGCCCGGCCTCGTCGTGCCCGTCGACGACGACGGCGCGGATCGAGGGCAGGTCGGCGCTGCGCGGCATGGCGTAGTGCAGGTAGGAGGACGTGACGACCCGCCCGCCCTCGCGGACCAGCTCCTCACCCAGCGCCGCGCCCAGCCCCATCGCGGCACCGCCGACGATCTGCCCCTCGACGGCCGTCGGGTTGAGCGCCCGCCCGACGTCGTGCGCGGCCAGGTAGTCGACGACGCGGACCTTGCCGGTGCGCCGGTCGACCTCGACCACCGCGCCGTGCGCGGCGAAGGCGTAGGTGGGGGAGAGGTTGGCGGTGTCGCGGTCGGGCGTGAGCATCTCGGTGCCCTCGACGCGGTAGCTGCTCTCGTGGCTGAGCACGCCGTCGACGGCGTCGTCGGCGAGCGCGACGAGGTCGCCCAGGTCGACGGCGTCGTCCCCGGTCACCGCGCGGCCGCCCTCCAGCCGCACCGCGTCCACGTCGACGCCGAACTTCGCCGCGGCGAGCGCGCGCAGCCGCTCGGCCAGCTCGCGGGCGGCGAGCCCGACCGACGACCCGGTCATGTGCGTGCCCCGCGAGGACCACGCGCCCAGCTCGAACGGGGTGCGCTCGGAGTCGGTGGACAGGACCCCGACGTCGGCCAGGTCGAGGCCGAGCTCGTGCGCGGCGATCTGGGCGAGGATCGTGCTCTGCCCGGTGCCGGCGTCGGTGCCGCCGTAGCGGACGCGGGCGCGGCCGTCGGCGAACAGGTCGACGGCGGCGTCGCTGCGGTCGGCGTGCTCGTAGGCGTAGGCCCCGCTGCCGTGGGTGCCGGCCGCGACGCCCCACCCGCGCGCGACGGGGCCGGCCGGGCGGGCGGCCCGGGCGCGCTCCCAGTCGAGGCCCTCGCGCACGGCGACCAGGCAGTCGCCCAGCCGCGAGGTGGTGACCTCGTAGCCGCACAGCGCCGTCGCGTGCGCGGGGGCGAGGTTGCGCAGCCGCAGGTCGATCGGGTCGATCCCGAGCCGTGCGGCCACCTCGTCGACCTGCTGCTCCATCGCCAGCGACACCTGCGGCGTCCCGTAGCCCCGGAACTGCCCGCCCGGCTGCGTGGCCGTGTCGACCAGCCGCGCCGCGAACCGCACCCCGTCGGGCCGGTACATCGAGCCCAGCGTGATCACGCCGACCCGCATCACCGAGGTGCCCATGTGGTTGTAGGAGCCGTTGTCGACGACGACGTCGGCCTCCAGCGCGCGCAGCAGGCCGTCGGCGTCGGCGGAGGTGCGCAGCACGGTCTCGAACCGGTGGCGCGGCTTGTTGGCGGCGAACTCCTCCTCGCGGCTGAGCTCCACGAGCACCGGCCGCCCGGCCGCGCGGGACAGGGCGGCGGCCAGCACCTCGTGCTCGGACGCCTTCGACTTCTGCCCGAACCCGCCCCCGACGGCCACCTCGCGGCACACCACCTGGTCGTGCTCCAGCCCGAGCAGGTGGGAGACCTCCTTGGCGATGAACCAGGGCGCCTGCGTGGAGGTCCACAGCTCGACGATCCCGCGCTCGGCGTCCCACGCGGCCAGCGTCGTGCTGGGCTCCATGCACGCGTGGGCGACGCTCGGGTGCACGAACCGCCCCGTGACGGTGAGGGCCGCGGCGGCCAGCCCGGCGTCCGGGTCGCCCCAGTCGGTGCGCAGCAGCATCGACACGTTGGGCTCGGCGGTCGTGCGCTCGTGCAGCCGGGGCGCGCCGGGCGCCCGGGACGCCGCGACGGTCAGTGGCGCGCGCAGGCGCCGGTAGCGGACCCGGATCGCGCGCAGTGCCGCCGCGGCCTGCTCCGGGGTCTCCGCGGCGACGGCGGCCACCTCCTGCCCGACGTGGCGCACCACGCCGTCGGCGAGCGGCGGGCGGTCCGACAGCGGGCCGCCGCGGTGCAGGTAGCGGATCCCGGGGGCGAAGTCGGCGGCGGTGATCACGGCGTGCACGCCGGGCAGGGCCCGCGCGGCGCTCGTGTCGAGCGCGGTGATCGCGGCGTGCGGGTGGGGGGAACGGAGGATCGCGCCGTGGAGGTGATTGCCCGGCAGGTCCGCCGTGAACGCCACGAGGCCGGTGCTGCGGGCGTCCCAGTCGATCGGGCGGACGCGGTCGCCGACGCTCATGCTCCGCGCTCCTCGGCGATCCCGCAGACGGACTCCACGATCGCCTGGTAGCCGGTGCAGCGGCAGACGTTGCCCGACAGCGCCGTCCGCACCCGTTCCCGCCGCTCGTCGGGCGGCAGCGCGTGCAGGCCCTCGCGCAGCAGCGCGGTGGCGTGCACGACCTGCCCGGGCGTGCAGAAGCCGCACTGGAAGGCGCCGGTGTCGGCGAAGCGGGCGCGCAGGTCGGCGTTCTCGCCCGCCAACCCCTCGCTGGTCCACACCTCGCCGCGGACCAGCGCCGCCGGCGTCGTGCACGAGGTGCGGGGGAGCCCGTCGACGAGCACCGTGCAGGCTCCGCACTCGCCGCGCCCGCAGGCGAGCTTGGCGGCGGTGAGCCCGAGGTCGGTGCGCAGGACGTCGGCGAGGGACCGCAGCCCGGGGGCGTCGACCTCCACGGCCGACCCGTTGACCACGAGGTGGGTGCGCGTCATCTCCGTACTTTGTACGACGAGCAGGCGGGCGGTCAAGGGAGCCGCGTCACGTCCCGGTGGCGGACCGGTCCAGCCCGCGCACGACCGACTCCACGAAGGCGTCGACGCCGGCGTGGAACTGCTCGTCGCCGGGCAGGTCGACGAGGTGCTCGGCCAGGCCCACCATCTGCGGGAACTCCTCGAGCGGCAGCCCGGCGTAGAAGTGGCGGCGCTGGCGGCGCACCTCCGCGGACTCCTCGGCGTCCTGGTGCCCCCACGGCCGCGGGGTCTGGTAGCTGACGAAGCCGATGGCGTAGGTGATGAGGAAGCCGTAGCAGCGCACGGCCGTCGGGCCGGGGATGCCGGACGCCACGAGGTGCCCGAGCACCGACTCCATCGCGCCGCGCAGCGCCGTGCGGCTGTTGGTGATGCGCGTGGCGAGCAGGCGCACGACGCTGGGGTGCTCGCGCATCATCGCGAGGAACGCGTCGGCCACCGTGCGCAGCGCCTCGGCCGGCCCGGCCGCGGGCTCGGCGGGCAGCCGCATCCCGCCGAGGACGTGGTCGGCCATCGCGTCGAGGATCTCGTCCTTGCTGCGGAAGTAGCTGTAGAGCGTCATCGTGCCGACGCCGAGCTCGGCCGCGAGGCGCCGCACCGTCAGCCGGTCGAGGTCGGACTCGGCGTCGGAGATGCGCAGGGCGGCGTCGATGATCCGCTCCGGGGTCAGGGGCGTGCTGCGCCCCCCGGCCGTGCGCGCCATCGTGCCTCCTCGTCCGGCCCCGTCGTCGGGGGTACATCGTCCCGTACGAGCGTTCCACGTCCGTCCGCAGCCGGCCGAGCGGGGCCCGCCGCGGCGAGCAGCCCGTCCAGGACCGGTGCGACGAGCGGTGCGCCGGCGAGCCCGAGCACGGCGGTGGTCCGCGGGTCGTCGCGTGCGGTGCCCAGCAGCCGCGAGGCCTTGGCGCGCAACGCACCGGCCGACAGCGGGCGGTCCGGGTCGCCGGGGGCGACCAGCACGCGACGGCTCACCCCGCCGACCGTGACGACCGCGCCCCAGCGGGCCGGGAACGCGGCGTCGAGGTCGGGATCGGTGTCCAGCACGACGTCGGCGGCGGCGCCCGGGTCGCGGTACCAGCCCGGGTCGCGCGCCCGCCCGGCCCGCGCCCCGGCGACGGCCACGGCGGCGCTCGCCGCGGCCTCGGCCGGCCCGGACGGCTGGCGCTCGCCGGTGACGAACCGCAGCGCGGCGGTAGGCAGCGCGATCCGCACGGGTCCGTCCGCCCCGTCGGCCCCGAGCTCCTCGAGCGCCGCCAGCGCGGTGTGCAGCGGGCGGGCGCACGGCCAGGACTTCAGCGCGGTGCCCACCAGGTGCGGGGGACCGGGCGGCGAGGGTGGCCCGGGCGGGCCCGGCGGCCCGGCGTCGAGCAGCGTCGCGCTCCCGGTGAGGCCCGCGGCCGCGCCGCGCGCGGACCGGACGCCGTGCGCGGCGGCGCGCCCGCACAGCAGGTAGTGGGCGTCGCCCAGGTCGTCGGCGCTGAGCAGGCCGCCCAGCGGGGCCGAGGCCAGGGCGAGCGCGGTGGTGGTGGCCGGACCGTCGAGGTCCAGCAGCAGCGCCGTCGCGGCGGCCGCGCCGAGCGCGCCGAACAGCGCCGTCGGCCACCAGCCCGCGCGGTAGAGGGCGGGTCCGCCGAAGCGCAGCGACGCCTCGGCGACGGCCTCGTACCCCGCGACGACCGCGCGCAGCACGTCCGGCCCGCTCGCGCCGAGCGCGCGCCCGACGTGCAGCGCCGCGGGCACCACGACCGCCCCGGGCGCGACGGCCGCCGGCCCGTGCAGCGGGTCGAACTCGTCGACGTGGGCCAGGGTCGCGTCGATCTCGACGGCCGTCTCCACCGCCCACGCCCCGGGCGCGCCCAGCGCCGCGACGCCGTCGGGCGCGGTGGGCAGCAACGGCACCCAGCGCGCGGCCAGGGGATGGGTCGACCCGGACGCGACGCACGCGGCCGTGTCGAGCACGTGCCGCGCCGCCTCCGCGAGCACCAGGGCGTCGGCGTCGCGGGCGGCGGCCCGGGCGCGGGCCGACAAGTCGGTGAGGAGGGTCACGGGATCATGAGCGCAGCAGCGGCAGCACCTGCGCGGCCAGGCCGTCGAGCAGCGCGTGCGGCAGGTCGTAGGAGCCGACGTGCTGCAGGAACACCGCGTCGGCGCCCGCGTCGGCCGCCTCCCCGATCCGCGCGACGATCTCCTTCGCCGTGCCGAACAGGCAGAACTCGCGCGCGAACGCGGCCACCGCGGCGTCGGAGACGTAGGGGTCGCACGCGCGGACCGCCGCGTCCCAGTCCTCGGCGTGCACCAGGTCGGGGTAGACGCCCGGCACGTGCGCCGGGACGTCGACGTGCACCCCGGCCAGCGCGAGGAACTGCGCGCCGCCGTTCTGGGCGATGCCGGCGCAGATCGGCTTGAGCTCGCGGGCGTCGCGCTCGACGTCGTCGGTGACGCGGCAGAACGCCGACACCGTCATCGGCACGGGCGGGCGCCCGGCGGCCGCGGCGCCCTCCTGCACGCGCGCGGTCGCCGCGGCGAGCGGGGCCGGGGCGACGCCGGAGAGCAGGATCGCCCCGTCGGCGACCTCCCCGGCCAGCCGCAGGTTCCGCGGCCCGCTCGCGGCCACGTGCACCGGCACCTCGACGGGGTCGCGCAGCCGCGAGGAGACGCCGCCGAAGTCGACCTCGTCGCCCGCCAGCAGCGCGCGGACCACCCCGATCCCGGTGCGCAGCTCCGCGCCGGTGCTCGGCGGCAGCCCGACCGGCAGCACCGAGCTGTTGCCGACGCCCAGGCCGAGCACGAACCGGCCCGGCGCCTGCTCGGCGACCGTCCGCGCCGCCGACGCGACGACGGCCGGGTGCCGGGTGGTGACGTTCGAGACCGCCGTGCCGACGGTGATCCGCGAGGTGGCCGCGACCGCGGCGGACGCCACGGCGAACACGTCGCGCCACAGCAGCTGCGAGTCCGGGAACCACACCTCGTCGACCCCGCGGCGCTCGGCGTCGGCGGCGAAGGCGGCCAGCGCGGGCACGGGCGCGCACGGCGGGACGCGCAGGCCGATCCTCATGCCGGCCCCGCTCATGCCAGGAACGCCGTGGCGAGCTCGTCGAACCGGGCGCTGTGCTCGTGCTGGGGCCAGTGCCCGCACTCCGGGAGGATCTCCAGCTCCGCGCCGGGGATGCTCTGCTGCATCCGGTGCGCCTCGGGCACGTCGCCGAACGGGTTCTGCGCGCCCCACACGATGAGCGTGGGCGCGGCGATCCGCGCCATCTGCTCGGGGCTGAGCAGGTCCTCGGTGCGGTTGTCCATCTGCTGCAGGCACAGCAGCTCGTCGATGCCCGCCACGAACTGCGGGCGGTGGTAGATCGCGTGCCGGACGTCGACGAGCTCCTCGCTCACGTTCGCCGGGTCGTGCATGAGCAGCTCGAGGCGGCGGCGGGTCAGTGCGCGGTCGTCGGTGCGGACGGCGGTGCGGGTGCTGGTGCGGATCCGGTCCATCACCTCGGGGTTGGCGACGGTGCCGCCCGGCGCGACGAGGACGAGGCGGCCCACCCGCTCGGGGTGGTCGGCGGCCAGGCGCCCGGCCACCCAGCCGCCCAGCGACTCCCCGATGAAGCTCGCCCGCTCGATGCCCCGGCTGTCCAGGTAGGCGAGCACGTGGTCGACGTAGCGGGGGATGCGCAGGTCGCCGCCGGGGTTGTCGGTGTAGCCGTGGCCGAGCATGTCGAGGGCGTGCAGCCGGAACTTCGCCGACAGCGCCGGGATGTTGCGGACGAACGCCTCCAGGTGCCCGCTCGTGCCGTGCAGCAGGACGACGTGCTCGCCCTCGGTGCCGGCGCGCAGGACGCGGGTGGGGGTGCCGCCGACGGGGGCGTGCGACACCTCGAAGTCGGTGCCGGCGAGGTCGGTCCAGATCGTCATGACGCGGTCTCCAGGGGGGCCAGGGGGGTCGGGCGGAGCAGGGACACGCCCATGCCGGTGAGCCACTGGGGGATCTCGGCGTAGGCGAGGGTGGTGCCGGTGGGCGGGCCGCCCGCGCCGGTCAGGGCGGCGGCCATCGCGACCCAGGCGCGGATCTCCTGCGCGCCGTTGCCGGCCTCGTCGTCGATCTCGTCGCTGGTGCGGTCCAGGACCGCCGTCAGGTCGCCGGTCTCGAGCAGGCCGAGGAACCAGGCGTCGAAGGCGGGGTTGATGTCCGGCTTCGCTGCGCGGATGATCTCACGACGCCGGACCTCGTAGTCGCCCCACGAGCCGCGGCCCTCCAGCCAGGCCTCGACGAGGAACCGGTCGTCGTCGGAGAGCGCGGCGAACCACTTCGGCCACGGCAGCCGGTGCGACAGCCCGCCCGAGGCGATCACCGCGATCCGCCGGTCGGTGCCGTCGGCGCGCAGCGCGGCGCCGAGCGCGGTGCCCAGGTCGTGGCAGCGGCGCAGCGGGGGCAGCGGCGGCGCGAACATGTTCATCACGACCGGGACCACCGGCACGTCGAGCGCGGGCACCAGGTGCTGCAGGGCGTGCGTCACGCCGTGGTCGACGGTGAGCCGCAGCGAGAACGCCGGGTCGAACCCGGCGCCGACCAGCCCGTCGACGACGGTGCGGGCCAGCGCGGTGTCGACGGGCAGCGGCCCCGCGGGCGTCCCGGCCTCGCCCGCGCCCAGCACCTCCCCGACGCCGACGGTGAACGCCGGCATGAGGTCGAGGAACATGCCGCGGAAGTGGTTGGAGCCCAGCACGACCACGGCGTCGGGCCGGGCGGCGGCCAGGGCGTCGCGGGCGGCGGCGAGGCCGTCGCGGAAGGCGTGGGCGGCCGGCAGGTGGTCGACCTCGGCCCAGTGGGTGTTCATCAGGGTGCTGTGCGACGCCCCGACGCCGATCACGATCTCGCTCATCAGCTCTCCCGGGAGCACAGCGCGACGGCCGTGCGGACGAGGTGGCGGGTCAGCCGGACGGCCTCCCGGACGTCGACGACGTTCATGCCGGACGGGAAGTCCAGCGGCAGCGGGGCGTCCGGGCCGATCCGGTCCATCCCGATCCGGGCGGTGGGCAGCCCGCGGGCACGCAGGATGTTGGCGTCGGTGGCGCCGCTGTTGGCCACGATCGGCTCGTGCGGGCGCCCGGTCAGCTCCTCCCACGCGTCGGTCGCGGCCCGGACGACCGGGGCGTCCGGCGGCGTGTGCGTGCCGGGGATCGCCAGCACCATGTCCCAGTGCAGCTCGATCTCCGGGTGCGCGGCGGTGATCGCGTCCAGGGCGGCCCCGAACTCCCGGCGCACCTCGGCGGGCGTCGAACGCGGGCTGGTGCGCAGGTCGACGTGGAACCGGCACAGCGCCGGGGTCACCGACGCCATCCGCGGCCACCCGCCCTCGACCGCGGCGACGATGCCCTGCGGCGCCACGAGCCCGTCGGTGTGCCGGGCGCTGTACTCGGGGAACCAGCGCTCCAGCGCGGTGATCACGGTCGCGGCGTGGGCGATCGGGTTGCGGTAGGGCATCCGGTGGCGGCTGCCGACGTAGGAGAAGCTGCCGCGCACGCGCACCTCGAACCAGCACAGCCCCACCTCCTCCCACGCGACGGCCCAGCCCGGCTTGGCGATCACCGCGTGGTCGGCCCACACGCCCTGCTCCAGCAGGAACGAGCAGCCGACGCCCTGACCGGTGTTGCGGCGGGTGAGCCCGCGGGCCCTGCGCCCGTTGGTGGGCATCCCGCCGGCGCCCAGGCCGACGAGCAGGTCGCCGCGCAGCGGGATCCCGGCGGCCGCGATCGCCTCGGCCGCCGCGACGACCGCGGCGCCGTGGCCCTTCGGGTTGCTCGCGCCGAGGCCGAGGACGTGGTCGCCGTGGACCTGCGCGGCCGGCACCATGTCCGCGCGCAGCTCCGGGCCGATCCACGGCACGTCCTCGTCGGCGTCGCCGACGGTGAGGGTGTCGATCGGGGCGTAGAGCAGCACGTCCTCGCCGCCGCCGGTGCCGCGCAGCCGTCCGACGGCGTTGCCCTGGCGGTCGTCGATCTCCTGGTAGGCCGCCTCCAGCCCGGCGTCGGCGAGCCGCCCGGTGAGCCAGCGGGCGAGCGGGGCCTCCTCGCCGGTGGGGCTGGGGATGTCGACCATCCCGACGACGAGCTCGGTGAGCCGCTCCGGCGTGATCCGCTCCCAGGCGGCCTCGACCCACGCGCGCTGCTCCGCGGGGAGCCGGGACGCGCGGACGGGCGCGCTCACGGGCGCGGCCGCACGGTGCGGACGGTGGTGCCGCGCCCGAGGCGGGCGAGCTGGCCGGTGCGCGCGGCGACGGCGAGCGCGAGCGCGGCGGCGACGGCGGCGAGGGCGGGGCGGGACACGGATCAGCTCCTGGGGTCGGGGTCGAGGAAGGAGGCGGCGAGCCGGGCGACGGCGTCGGGCCGCTCGGCCTGGGGGTGGTGGGCGGTGCGGCCGAGCACGGCGAGGTCGCCCGCGGGCAGCGCGTCGACCAGCGCGGCGGCGTAGGAGGTGGGGGCGAACGGGTCGTGGCGGCCCCGGACGACGAGCGTCGGGGCGGCGACGCGGGGGAGCGCGTCGGTGAGGTCCTCGGGGGCGCCGCGCCCGCCCGTCGCCGTGGCCAGCGCGACCGGGGTCGTGCTGGCCCGGTACCGCGCCTGCACGGTGGCCTCGGGGACCGCGTCGCCGTCGTGCCACTCGAGGTCGGCGATGAGCCGGCGCATCTTCTCCGGGTCGGGGCCGGTGCCGCCGTAGTAGTCGGCGCGGACCCGGGCGCCCAGCCCGGCGTCGGCGCCCGGCACGGGTGCGCTGCCGATGACCAGCATCCGCCGCACCCGGTGGGGCTCGTCGGCGGCCAGGCGCAGCGCCACCGATCCGCCGAGGGACTGCGCGAGCACGTCGACCTCGCCGACGCCGAGCCGGTCGAGCAGCCCCGCGAGGACGCCCGCGTACCCGGTGAACGCCGGCCCGTCGTCGTCGAGCGCGCCGGAGGCGCCGTAGCGGGGGAGGTCGACGACGAGGTGGCGCCGGTCGCGGCGCAGGGCCAGCACCCCCGCGAAGTCCGACGCCGAGTGGCAGCCGGGCCCGCCGCCGTGCAGGACGAGCGTGACCGGTCCGTCGGGCGGTCCGGTGAGGGCGTGCGCGACGGCGGGTGCGGCCATCAGTGCCCGCGCCGCGGCGCGGTGGGCTGGACGACGAGGTCGGACTTCTCCACGTGCCGCCGCCACGCCGTCAGGGACAGGTCCGGGCGGTAGAGCCGCTCCGGCGGGGAGTCCATGACGTCGACCATCCAGGCGTCCTGCGCGGTGAACTGGCCGTGGAACAGCCAGCGGATCGCGGCGAGGTAGCGCGCCTTGAACGCCAGCGCCTTCGCCCCGGTCTCGAAGCGCACCATGAGCTGCACGTACCGGACGTGGTCGGCGTCGACCGGCACGTACCACTCGTAGTGGATGAACTGCGGGTAGGCGACGCGCAGGATGCCGGGCAGCCGGATCGAGACGAAGCCGGGCAGGTCGAGCGCGGCGATCACGGGGTTGGCGTCGCCGTTCTTGCCCGGGCGGTCGGGCAGCGGCGCCCGCTTCCACCACCGCTTGTTCGTGAACCGGCCGACGCCGGGGAACTCG
Organism: Pseudonocardia broussonetiae; assembly: GCF_013155125.1. Lineage (NCBI taxonomy): Bacteria > Bacillati > Actinomycetota > Actinomycetes > Pseudonocardiales > Pseudonocardiaceae > Pseudonocardia > Pseudonocardia broussonetiae. The sequence continues at coordinate 4,613,636 of NZ_CP053564.1, forward strand.
GCGTCCCAGTGCACCTCGTCCTGCACGCGGATGAGCCAGCCGTCGCGCTCGACGATCCGGGTGAGGTTCCACGTCGGCATGACCTTGAACAGCCGCCACAGCGCCGTGTTGTGCAGGTACTTGGCGTGGCCCTCGTCGAACCCGTTCTCGGCGGCGAAGCGCCAGTTGCCCTTGCGGATCTCGGTGCGTCCGCCCAGGACGAAGGCGTTGTCGTTGAGCTCGGCCGGGATGTCGCGCTCCACCGGCGGGGGCTCCTCGCCCTCGGCCAGGGTGCCGATCCAGACGAACAGCAGGCCCATCCGCTCGACGACGGGGTAGGTCGCCACCGAGACGCGCCCGCAGATGGGGGAGTCGGGGCCGTCGGTGATGACGGCGCGCAGCGCGCCGTCGGACAGGCCGTAGGTCCAGCCGTGGTACGGGCAGCTGATCGTGCCCGGGAACTGGCGGCGGCCCAGCGACAGCGGCACGCCGCGGTGCGGGCACCGGTCGTGCAGCCCGCGGACGACGTCGCCGTCGCGCACCAGCACGATCTTCTCGCCGCACACCGTCACCGGCACCGGCTTCTCGCCGACCTGGTGCGCCCAGATCGTGGGGTACCAGTGGTCGCGGAAGCCGAGCTCGGCGGCGTCGTAGGTCGGCCAGGTGTGCCAGTCGGCGCCCTCCTGCACCGGCGGTCCGGGCTCGGCGGGCACCTCGGGCCGGGCGCGGCGCGGGCGCCTCGGGGTCTCGGCGTCGGGCGCTGCGGTCACGGCTGCCTCCAGGGGGTTCACAGGTCCAGCACCAGCTCGCGGCCGCGCGCGCGGGAGACGCACGGCAGCAGGACGTCGGTGCGGTCGGGGTCGGTGAGCGAGTCGCGGTGCTCGGGCACGCCGGACAGCACGCGGGTGACGCAGCTGCCGCACACCCCGTCGCGACAGGCGTTGGGGACGACGACGCCGGCGGCGTCGAGGACGTCGAGCGCCGAGTCGGCCGGGCCGACGGCCAGGCGCATCCCGGAGCGGCGGAGCACGACGTCGAAGGCGCGCAGGTCGGTGTCGTCGCGGGCCTTCGCGGCGAACCGCTCGACGTGCAGCGACCCCGCGGGCCAGGCCAGGCAGCGCTGCTCGACGGCGCCGAGCAGCGCCTCGGGCCCGCAGCAGTACACCGCGGTGCCCTCCTGGGGCGTGCCGAGCAGGCCGTCGAGGTCGAGGCGGCCGCGCTCGTCCTCGGGCACGACGTCGACGGCCGCGCCGTAGCGGGCCAGCTCGCCGAGGAACGCCATCGACGCCCGCCGGCGCCCGCCGTAGACCAGGCGCCAGTCGGCGCCGCGCCCGTGCAGCGCCGCGGCCATCGCGAGCAGCGGGGTGATCCCGATGCCGCCCGCGACGAGCAGGTGGCGCGGGGCGTCGACGAGCGGGAAGTGGTTGCGCGGCCCTGCCACCTCGACGACGTCGCCGGGCCGCAGCCGCTCGTGGACGAACCGCGAGCCGCCCGCCGAGCGCGGCTCCTGCAGCACCGCGATGCGGTAGCGGCGCCGGTCGGCGGGGTCGCCGCACAGCGAGTACTGCCGCACGTGCCCGGGCAGGCCCAGGTCGATGTGCGCCCCGGGCTCCCAGCGGGGGAGCAGGCGGCGCTGCGGGTCGGCGAGCTCGACCGACAGCACGCCGTCGGACTCGCGGCGCAGGCCCACGACCTCCAGGTCGAGCACCCCGTCGTCGGTCTCCGGCATCGCCCCTCCTTCGTTTGGTACTTAGTACGGTACAGGACGTCCGGCCCCCTGGGGAGGGGGTGGACGGGTGCGGCCCCGCCCCGGCGCGGGACGGGGCCGCGGGGGCCGGGCCTGCTCGGTCGGACGGCGGTCAGCCGGCCGCGACGAGCGCGGCGGCCCGCTCGGCGATCATCGCCGTCGGGGCGTTGGTGTTGGCCGAGGTGATCGTGGGCATGACCGACGCGTCGGCGACGCGCAGCCCGTCGATGCCGCGCACCCGCAGCTGCGGGTCGACGACAGCCGCGTCGTGCACGCCCATCGCGCAGGTGCCGACGGGGTGGAAGTAGGGCATCGCGGCCTGGCGCACGAAGTCGACGAGCGCGGCCCGGCTCGTGTCGTCACCGGGCGCGGCGCGCCGCTCGACGAGCTTCGCGAACGCCGGCTGCGCGGCCAGGTCCAGCGCGATCTCGACGCTGGTCACCAGCGCGTCCACGTCGGCCTGCTCGGCGAGCATGTTCGGCTGGACGTGCAGCCCGCCGTCGGGCCCGGTGAGCTCCAGGAAGCCGCGGCTGGCCACCGTCATCAGTCCCGGGGCGATGACGAACGCGTTCTCCGGCACCGGGAACCGCGCGGCCACCTCGGGCGAGACGTAGGGGATCTGCACGGCGACGAACTGCAGGTCCGGCACGGCGAGGGCGGGGTCGCTGCGCCAGAACGCCGTGGTGCCCTCGAGGTTGTTGTTCGGCGGCGGCAGCGCCTCGCGGGCGGCGAAGCACACCCCGCCCAGGATCGGGTGCTCCTGCAGGTTCCGCCCGACGCCGGGCAGGTCCAGGACCGGGTCGACGCCGACCGCGCGCAGCTGCGCCGCCGGGCCGACGCCGGAGAGCAGCAGCAGCTTCGGGCTGTCGATCGCGCCGGCCGCGAGCACGACCTCGCGGCTCGCCGACACCGCCGCGGGCTGCCCGTCGCGGACGTACTCGACGCCCGTGCAGCGCCCGCCGGCGATCACCAGCCGGGTCGCCCGCGCGCCGGTGACGACGGTGAGCCGCTCGTGGTCGAGCACCGGGCGCAGGTGCCCGGTCCAGGTGCTGGTGCGGACGCCCGCGGAGGCGTCGGTGTTGATCGGGCCGACGCCGCACGGCTCGGCGACGTTGACGTCGTCGAGGTAGGGCATGCCGTAGGAGACCCCGGCCTCGACGAGCGCCGCGGCCACCGGGTGCAGGTCGCGGGGCCGCTCGATCCGCACCGGCCCGCCCGCGCCGCGCTGCTCCGACGCCCCGTCCTCCCAGTCCTCGCAGTCGCGGAAGTGGGGGAGCACGGACGCGTGGTCCCACCCCTGGGCGCCGGCCGCGGCCCACCCGTCGTAGTCGGCGCGGTGCCCGCGCACCCACACCAGCGCGTTCGTGCTGCCCGACCCCCCGAGCACCTTCCCCCGCGACAGGAACAGCGTCCGGCCGGCCACGTGCTCGGTGGGGGCGTAGGTGTAGCCCCAGTCGTGGGCGGCGCCGATGTTCTCGACCCAGCGGTGCGGCGTCGTCACGGAGCCGATGCCGTCGGGGTCACCCCCCGCCTCCAGCAGCAGGACGGTGCCGTCGGTGCGCTCCAGCAGGCGCCGCGCGAGCACGCAGCCCGCGGTGCCCCCACCCACCACGACGTAGTCGGCGGTACCCGGGTCGGACGGGGTCATGGCGGTCTCCCTCACGGCGCGGGCGGGCGCCCGCGCGACTCCCGGACGCCGGCCCTGTATCGGGTCGTACTGTGTACGGGACGATGCACGGGAGGGTGGGGGCGCGTCAAGGGGAGGAGACCGCCACCCCACCGGGTGACAGGGGCGTGCCGGCGCGACCGGCCGGGTACGCGGCCTCATGACTGTTGACGTCGAACGTCCGGCCGAGCCGGCCGACCTGTCCACCGGGGAGCTGGTGACCCGGCTGTCCGCGCAGGTGGGGGAGCTGGTGCGGGGCGAGCTGGCGCTCGCGAAGGCCGAGCTCTCGGAGAAGGGCAAGCGCGCCGGGGTCGGCGCGGGGATGGCCGGGGCCGGCGGCCTGCTCGCCGTCTACGGGGTGGGTGCGCTCGTCGCGGCCGCCGTCGCCGGGCTCGCCACCGTCCTGTCGGTGTGGCTCGCCGCGCTCGTCGTCGCCGCGGTGCTGTTCGTGGTGGCCGGGGTGCTGGCGCTGGCCGGGCGCAACCGCGTCCGCGACGCCGTGCCGCCGGTGCCGGAGCAGGCGGCGGCCGGCATCGGGCGCGACGTCGAGACCGTGAAGGCGGCGGTGCGGCGATGAGCGACGACGCCCGCGCCGAGCTCGACGCCCTGCGCGCCGACCTCGGCGAGACCGTGGAGGAGCTCGCCGGTCGCGCCGACGTGCCCGCCCGCGTCCGCGCCCGCCGCGACGAGGCCACCGCGCTCGCCCGCACGCAGCTCGCGCGCGCCCGCGCCACCCTCGACGACCGCGCCCCGGCCGTCGCGGCCACCGTCCGCGAGCAGCCGGGCATCGTCGCCGCGGCGGCCGTCGCGACGGTCACCGCGGCCGTGCTCGTGGCCCGTCGCCGCTCCGGCTGAGCAGTCGGCCGATCGGGGTGCCCTGGGGGGTGTGAGCCGCCGTGGAGGGGGAACCCTCGGCGCGGTGGCACCGTCGCCACCCTGGGAGGTGGACGTGCGCGCAACAGTGCAGCTGTCGGTGGACGTGCCGGATCCGGCCGTCCGGGTCCTGTGGGTCAACGGGTACCTGGACGTGGCGGGCGCGGCGCGGCTGGTGCGGGTCGTGGAGTCGCAGCTGCTCCTCGTCACCTCGGGCCTGCGCGACACGCGGTTCCTGCTGGTCGACCTGTCGGGGGTCGCCGGGTTCGACCCCGCGGCGCTGGACCTCCTGCGCTGCCTGTCCCCGGCGAGCCGCGCGGCGGGCGTCGAGCTGTACCTGACGGGCTGCTCGAGCCGGCTGCTCGTGCTGCCCCTGCGCGTCCGCCAGGCCCTCGCCCGGTTCTCCGCCTACCCCACCGTCGAGTCGGCGCTGCGGGACCTGCGGCCGGTCGCCCCCGAGGCGACGACGGAGGTCGTGCTGCCCGCGCAGCCGGGGCCACCCGCGGTCGAGGTGGGCGTGCCCGGCCTGCGGGAGATCAGCGGGCTGCGCCCCGAGCTCTTCCGCACCGACCCGGGCGAGCACCGCGGGCGGACGCCGGCGCCGGGCTGACGCCCGCGATTGCGTGGTGGGGCACCGGGTATCCGGCGCCCATGACGAGCTTCGGCTACTTCCTGTCCTGCGAGGAGTACGGCCCCCGCGAGCTGGTGGCGCAGGCCCGTGCCGCGGAGCAGTCGGGCTTCGACCGGCTGTGGATCTCCGACCACTTCCACCCGTGGACCGACGAGCAGGGCCAGAGCCCGTTCGTCTGGTCGGTCATCGGCGCGCTGTCGGAGACGGTCTCGGTGCCGGTCACGACCGCGGTCACCTGCCCGACGATGCGCATCCACCCCGCCGTGATCGCCCAGGCCGCGGCCACCGCCGCCGTGCAGCTGGAGGGCCGGTTCGTGCTCGGCGTCGGCAGCGGCGAGGCGCTCAACGAGCACATCCTGGGCGACCCGTGGCCCTCGGTCGGGGTGCGGCTCGCGATGCTGGAGGAGGCGGTCGGGCTGATCCGGCTGCTGCACGAGGGTGAGCAGATCAGCTTCCACGGCGAGCACTACGAGGTGCAGGACGCCCGCATCTACACGCTCCCCGAGCAGCCCGTGCCGATCTACGTGTCCGGGTTCGGCCCGCAGGCCACCGAGCTCGCCGGCCGCATCGGCGACGGCTTCTGCACCGTCGCGCCCGACGCCGACCTCGTGCGCACCTTCCGCGAGGCCGGCGGCGGCGACAAGCCCGTGCAGGGCGGCATCAAGGTCTGCTGGGCCGAGACCGAGGAGGCCGGGCGCGAGACCGCGCACCGCCTGTGGGCCAACGACATGCTGCCCGGCCAGCTCCCGCAGACGCTCCCGCGGCCGCAGGACTTCGCCGACGCCGTGACGCTCGTGCCGCGCGAGGCGGTGCAGATGCCGTGCGGGCCGGACCCGCAGCCCTACGTCGAGGCCGCGCAGGCGTTCGTCGACGCGGGGTTCGACGAGCTGTACGTCCAGCAGGTCGGCGGGAACCACGAGAAGTTCTTCCGGTTCTGGACCGACGAGGTGCTGCCGGCCCTGTCGTGACGTCCCGGCGCGCGTCGCGTCAGGCGGGCACCGGCGGCGACGTGATCACGACCGTGGTGCCGGAGGCGGTGCCGTCGACCTGCAGGTGGGCCATGAAGGACGCCATGAGGTCCAGGCCCCGCCCCCGGTCGGCGCCCGTGGCCCGCGCCGGGCGCCGCCAGGTGCCGGCGTCGCGGACGGTCACCACGGCCTGCCGCCGGCCGTCGGGCGTGCCGCGGACGTGGCCGTCGACCTCGACCTGCCCGCGGCCCGGCCGGGCGGGATCGCGGGCCGAGATCCCGTAGCCGTGCTCGACGCTGTTGCTGACGGCCTCGGACACGGCGAACACGAGGTCGTCGAGCTGCTCCTGGGGCCAGCGGTGCCGGCGCAGCCACTCCGCGGTGCGGTCGCGCGCCAGTGACGGCGTCACCCACTCGGCGAGCAGGCGCATCCGCAGGGCGCCGTGCGACGCCGTCGACCGCGACCGGCCGGCGGTCGGCTCACCGCGATCACTGGGAGGCGCCATCAGCGGCGGATACCCTTCCCGGCCACCGCGCAACCCATGGCCTGGTCAGCGGTCCCGCAGGGCGGTCGGGACGTCGTGGTAGAGCGCCAGCAGCGCGTCGAGACCGCTGTGCCGGATCGGCCGGACCACCGGCCGGGTGTCGTCCACGACGATGCGCAGCGGCCGGTGCCCGCGCTGCTCCACGGCCTCCCGCGCGCTCACCGTCAACGTGTGCAGCCCGGGGGAGCCGAAGAACCCGACAGAGGTGAGGTCGACGACGAGCACCCGCCCGTCGAGGCGGTCGAAGACGCCGCAGATGGCGTCCTGCAGGCGTGGCGCGGTGAGGCCGTCGACCTCGCCGGTGACGGTGAGCACCACCGCCTCGTCACGCTCGTCGACGGTGACGGTCATGAGCTGCTCGCGCGCCGGGACCCGCGTGGCCGCGGATCCCTCCGCCCCCGGCTCCCGCCCGCCCCCGGCCGGCGACCGGCCTTCCTCCTGGACCATGGCGCCACACCCTACGCGACCCCCCCGGTCCGGGACCGGGTCCGCGACCGCGGCCCCCGGTGATCCACCGGCCGACCGGGCAGCTGGGCCGAACGGCCCAACTTCGGCCGCCTACCGGTGCGGCGGGCCGGCGACGGGGTACGCCGGGGCCGGCGGGCCCGGTGCGGGCCCGGACGGGGTGGTGGACGCATGACGGTCGACGACGCGCGCACCGGCGTGCCGCGCTCCCTGCGCGTCGCGGCGGCGGTCGGGTGGCGCGCGCTGGTCGTCGTGGCGGCCCTCTACGTGATCGGGCAGGTGCTGGCGACGCTCGCGTCCGTGGTCGTGCCGGTGGCCATCGCGCTGCTGCTCGCCGCCCTGCTGACGCCGGCGGTCCGCTGGCTCGTCGAGCACCGGGTGCCGCGGGGAGTGGCCACGACCGTCGTCATGGTCGGCGGCCTCGCCCTCCTGACGGGCGTGCTCACGTTCGTCGTCATGGCTTTCGTCAACGGCGTGCCGGACCTGGCCCTGCAGCTGACGGCGGGCGTCGACGCGCTCGTGACGTGGCTGCGCGACGGCCCGCTGCACATCAGCAACCAGCAGCTCACCGACGCGCAGCAGGAGGTGCTCGCGGTCATCGGGGAGAACCAGGGGTCGCTGACGACCGGCGCCATCACGACGGCGGCCACCATCGGCGAGACGCTGGCCGAGATGCTGCTGGTCGTGTTCACCCTGATCTTCTTCCTGCTGGGCGGGCCGCAGATCTGGCAGTTCCTGCTGCTGGGGGTGCCGTCGGACGTGCGCTCGCGGGTGGACGTCGCCGGGCGCCGCAGCCTCGCCGCGCTGGTCAGCTACACCCGCGCCACGGCGGCTGTGGCCGTCGTCGACGCCGTCGCGATCGGCATCGGCCTGGGCGTGCTCGGGGTGCCGCTGGCCGTGCCGCTCGCGGCGCTGGTGTTCCTCGGCGCGTTCGTGCCGATCATCGGGGCGCTCGTCGGGGGCGGGGCGGCGGTGCTGGTCGCGCTCGTGGCCAACGGGCCGGTGTCGGCGCTGATCGTGCTGGCGATCATCATCGCGGTGATGCAGCTGGAGGGCCACGTGCTGCAGCCGCTGCTGCTGGGCCGGGCCGTGCGGCTGCACCCGCTCGCCGTCGTGCTGGCGGTGGCCACGGGCCTGGTCGTCGCGGGCATCGCCGGGGCGCTGTTCGCCGTGCCGCTGCTCGCCGTCCTCAACTCCGCGATCCGGTCGCTGCGCAGCCCGTCGGACGAGTACGTCGACCCCGCCGAGGTGCGCAGCAGCGAGCCGGAGGAGAGCGGTCCGCCCGAGCCCGGGCACGACCGCCACCCGGACACCAGCGGCGACACGAGCCCGCCCGGGGTCAGCGGCGACACGAGCCCGCCCGGGGTCGAGGTGCCGGCGCAGGCCGTGCCGCGCTGAGGCGAGGCCCGGTGGGGAACCGGGCCCGGCGGGGTCAGGCCGCCGCGAGCAGTGCGCGCCCGGCCGCGGTCAGGCGCGCCGGGGCGCCGTCCGCGGGTGCGGTGATGAGCCCGTCGCGGACGAGCCGTGCGGCGGCGAACTGGTCGCAGCACGCGACACCGTCGACCACCAGCACCACTGCTCCGGTCCCCGCCAGCCGGCAGCGGCCGGCGTGTACCGCCCGCAGCACGGCTCTGTCCCGCGAGGTCAGTGCGTCGTTCATGACGACCGGTGTACCCGCACGGCCGCCGGCGACACCCCCGGCGGGTTCCGGCGCGCTCACCGGACCGACGCCGTGACGACCGCGCCGGCGCGGGCGAGGCCCTCGCGGTGGGCGCGGTGGTGGTGGCCGCAGAACAGCAGGTCGCCCGCGGCGAGGTGGACGCGGACCCAGGCCGCGGCCGAGCAGCGGTCGCAGCGGTCGGCCGCCGTGAGCGGGGCGGTGGTGGCGGGGGCGGGGCAGGGCGGCGCGGTCGACATGGCGGGCTCCGGTCTCGGTGGTGGTGCGGAGGTCTCGGTGGTGGTGCGAGGTCTCGTGGTGGTGCGGAGGTCTCGGTACTGGTGTGGACGCCTCGGGAGGTGCGGAGGTTTCGGGAGTGGGCGGCGGATCGGCCCGGGAGGTCGTCGCCGGGCCGATCCGGCTGCGTACGACGCTAGGGGCGCGGCGGCCCGCGCGGATCCGGTCGCGACCCGGCCCGTGGGGGCGGGGTCCGGGGATCCGCCCCGGCGTGCCGGGGGTGGGGCAGGGGATCCGCCCCCGCCTTGACACCGCGGTCCGGGGCTGCCCATCATTCGGCCAGACCATTCTTGCGGTCGACCGTTCTCGGGCCGGCCCCGGGCAGGAGGAGCAGTGGATCTCGCCGACTCGCCGGAGGAGGCCGCGTTCCGCGAGCGCGTGCGGGGCTGGCTGGCCGACGCGCTGCCGCGGCTGCCCTGGCCCGAACCCCCCGGCCTCACCGCGAAGCTGCCGTTCTGGCGCGCGTGGCAGCGGATGCTCGCCGAGGCCGGGTTCGCCGGGCTGTCGTGGCCGCGCGAGTACGGCGGGCAGGGCGTCGACGCGGCACTGCGCGCGGTGTTCACCGAGGAGGCCGACCGCGCGGGCGCCCCGGAGCGGCTCAACACGGTGGGGGAGGACTTCGCCGGGCCGACGATCGTCGCGTTCGGCACCGAGGCGCAGAAGGAGCGGTTCCTGCGCCCGATCCTCACCGGCGACGAGCTGTGGTGCCAGCTGTTCTCCGAGCCCGACTCCGGGTCCGACCTCGCGTCGCTGCGCACCCGTGCCACCCGCGTCGAGGGTGGCTGGCGGATCGACGGGCAGAAGACCTGGACGAGTCGCGCGCACCTGGCCGCGCACGCGATCCTGCTGGCCCGCACCGGCGGCGGTGAGCGCCACCGCGGCATCACCTGCTTCCTGCTGCCGATGGACGGCCCGGGCGTCACGGTCCGGCCGCTGGTGCACATGCTCGGCGAGGCGGAGTTCAACGAGGTCTTCCTCGACGACGTGTTCGTGCCCGACGACCGCGTCCTCGGCGAGGTCGACGGCGGCTGGCGCGTCGCGATGGCGATGCTGGGCTTCGAGCGGGTGGGGATCGCGACCGGCCGGGTGAACACGACCCGCGCCGTCGAGGACCTGGTGGCCGACGTCCGCCGCCTCACCGACGAGGACGGGCGCCCGCTGGGCGCCGACCCGCTCGTGCGCCAGCAGGTCGCCGACCTCTACGGGCGGGCGCTGGTGCACCACGCGATCGGGCGGCGGGTGCTCACGATCGCCGCGGACGACGGGGCGCCCGGGCCCGTGACGTCGATCGGCAAGCTCTACTTCTGCCCGCTGGTCGAGGACCTCGCCGACTTCCGGCTCTCGCTGGCCCCGCTGGGCGGCCAGCTCGCCCCCGACGAGCAGGACGCGCTCGACGCCCGCTGGCAGCGCCTGGCCTACCAGGCGCGCGGCACCGCGATCGCGGGCGGCTCGACGTTCATCCAGCGCACCATCGTGGCCGAGCGGATGCTCGGGATGCCCCGCTCGAAGCCCGTCCGCTCGTGAACGCGCCCCTCGCGCACGCCTCAGTCGGTGGCGGGCACCGTGATCGCGGTGCGCTCCTCGACCTCCAGGGCCGCGGCGGCGTAGGCGTGCACGTGCCGGCTCATCCGGCGCACGGCGGCGTCCGGGTCGCGGTCCCGGATCGCGCGGGTCACGGAGCGGTGGGCGCGGACGGTGATGTCGCGGACCTCGTCGTCGACGAAGCCGGCGTTGTGCGTGACAGTGTAGATCGCGCGCGACAGGGCGATCATGATGCCGGTCAGGATCTCGTTGTGCCCGGCGGTCGCCACGCCGACGTGCCAGTCGACGTTGGCCTGCAGGAACGACTCCAGGCTGCCCCCGGCGGCGATGGCCTCGTTGGCCGCGTCGAGGCGCTGCAGGTCGCCGGTGGTGCGGTGCAGCGCGGCCAGGCGCGCGCACGAGGGCTCGATCGCCTCGCGCGTCTCGTGCACCGAGGCCAGCCGGATCCGGCGGCCGCGGATGAGCAGGTCGAGCGTGGTGGCGACGGACTCCTGGCCCGGGCTCTGCACGAAGGCGCCGCCCGCGCGGCCCGCCTTGATCCGCACCAGGCCCTGCACCTCCAGCACCCGCAGCGCTTCGCGGACGGTGGTGCGGCTCATCCGCGTCTGCACGACGAGCTCGCGCTCGGGCGGCAGCGGCGTGCCCTCGGGGTACTCCCCGGACAGGATCCGCTCGCGCAGCTCGTTGGCCAGCACGTCCGAGGCCTTCGGGACCTCCATGGGCGACAGGCGGATGGTCGACCGCGCGTTCTCGGCTGCCATGGGTCTCCTTCTGGTCCAAAGGTCTGACCCAAACTAGCATCCACCGCCCGACCACCCGACGAGGAGCGCCGCATGCGATGGGAACTGTCGGCCGAGCAGGCCGACCTGCGGACGGTCCTGCGCGCCTGGCTGCGCGAGCACTGCACCACCGCCGACGTCCGCACGTGGGCCGACGCCCGCGACGCGGGCCCCTTCGAGCGGCGCTTCGCCGCCGACGGCTGGGCCGGCGTCGGCACGCCCGAGGAGCTGGGCGGGCAGGGCGGCGGGCTCGTCGAGCAGGCGATCGTGGCCGAGGAGCTGGGGCGGGCCGTGGCGCCCTCGGCGCTGTGGACCGGGTCGGTGCTCGCCGCCCCGGCGCTGGCCGGCGCGCCCGACGCCGCGGCCGGGCTGTTCGCCGGGGAGCCGGTCGTGCTCGCCGTCCCGTCCGACGCCGTGCCCGGGCCGCGGCACGCCCGAGGCCCGGGGCCGGTGCGCTCGGTGCTCGGCGGCGACCGCGGCGCCCGGCTGCTGGTGCCGGGGCGCGACGGCGCGTTCCTGCTGGTCGGACCCGACGACGCCGACGTGGTGGCGCGGGCCCTGACCGACGGCACGCGCTCGGTCGCCGACGTCGGGGCGCCGCGCGCGGCGGTCGACGTCCCCGGTGACGTCGACGCCGTGCTGGGCGCGGTGGCCCTGCGCGCCGCGGTGCTGGTGTCGGCCGACGCCCTCGGCGCGGCCGAGCGGATGCTCGAGATGTCGGTCGCGTACGCGCTGGAGCGGCGCCAGTTCGGCGTGCCGATCGGCTCGTTCCAGGCCGTCCAGCACGCGGCGGCGCAGATGCTCGTGCAGGTGGAGTCGGCGCGCTCGATCGTCTACCTGGCGGCCGCCTCCGTGGGGTCCGGCCACCCCGACGCCGGGATGCACGCCGCCGCGGCCAAGGCCCAGGTCACCGCCGGCGCCGCCGTGCTGGCCGACACGGCGCTCACGCTGCACGGCGCGATCGGCTACACGTGGGAGCACGACCTGCAGCTGTCCTACAAGCGCGCCAAGCTCGACCGGGTCCTGTTCGGGGCTCCGAAGGCGTGGAACGAGCGCATCGCGGCGGCCCTGGAGCTCGTGCCCGCACCCGTGTGATTTGGTCTGTCCTTTGTTAAGGTGCACCGTGGACTTCGAGCTGACCGACGACCAGTCGACCATCCGCAGGGCGGTGCGGGAGATCGCCGGGGAGTTCGACGACCGGTACTGGTCCGAGCGCGACGCGGCGCACGAGTTCCCGACCGCGTTCTACGACACGCTGGCGTCGGGGGGCTGGCTCGGGGTCACGACGCCGGAGGAGTACGGCGGGCACGGGCTGGGGATCACCGAGGCGTCGATCATCCTGGAGGAGGTCGCGCGGTCGGGCGGGGGCATGAACGCCGCGAGCGCGATCCACCTGTCGATCTTCGGGATGCACCCGGTGATCCTGCACGGCTCCGCGGAGCTCAAGGCCCGCACGCTGCCCCGGATCGTGGACGGCTCGCTGCACGTCTGCTTCGGGGTCACCGAGCCCGGCGCGGGCCTGGACACCACCAAGATCACCACCTTCGCGAAGCGCGATGGCGACGACTACGTCGTCAACGGCCGGAAGGTGTGGATCTCCAAGGCGCAGGAGTCGGAGAAGGTCCTGCTGCTGACGCGGACGACGAAGTTCGAGGACTGCGCGCGCAAGACCGACGGGATGACGCTGTTCCTGACCGATCTGGACCGGGCGCACGTCGACATCCGCCCGATCAAGAAGATGGGCCGCAACGCCGTCAGCTCGAACGAGCTGTTCATCGACGACCTGCGGGTGCCGGTGGAGGACCGGGTCGGGGAGGAGGGGCAGGGTTTCCGCTACATCCTCGACGGGCTCAACCCCGAGCGGATGCTGATCGCGGCCGAGGCGCTGGGCATCGGGCGGGTCGCGCTGGACACCGCGGTGCGCTACGGCAACGAGCGGGAGGTGTTCGGGCGCCCGATCGGGATGAACCAGGGCCTGCAGTTCCCGCTGGCCGACTCGCTGGCCCGCCTGGACGCCGCGGAACTGGTGCTGCGCAAGGCGACCTGGCTCTACGACCAGGGCCTGCCGTGCGGGCGGGAGGCGAACACGGCGAAGTACCTGTGCGCGGACGCGGGGTTCGAGGCGGCGGACCGGGCGGTCCAGACCCACGGCGGGATGGGGTACTCCGAGGAGTACCACGTGGCCCGGTACTTCCGGGAGGCGCGGCTGCTCAAGATCGCGCCGCTGAGCCAGGAGATGGTGCTCAACTACCTGGGGTCGCACGTGCTCGGGCTGCCGCGGAGCTACTGATGGCCTACCTCGACGTCTTCTCCCTGGCCGGGCGCACCGCGCTGGTCACCGGCGCGGGCAGCGGCATCGGCGCCGCCGTCGCGGAGGCGTTCGCCGCCGCCGGCGCCGCCGTGCTCGTCACCGACGTCGACGGGGCGGCCGCCGAGGCGGTCGCGGCCCGGATCACCGACGCTGGCGGCACGGCCGCCCACCACCTGCTCGACGTGCGCGACCGCGCCGCCGCCGACGCCGCCGCGGCCCGCGCCGCCGGGCTCGGCGGCGACGGCGTGGTGCACGTCCTCGTCAACAACGCCGGCGCGATCGCGCCGGCCCTGTTCGGGAAGCTGGAGGAGGACGCGTTCCGGCAGATCGTGGAGATCCACCTCATGGGCGCGTTCTCCTGCTCGCAGGCGGTGCTCCCGTTCCTGCCCGACGACGGCACCGGACGGATCCTCAACGTCACCTCCGCCGCCGGGCTGGTCGGCACGATCGGCCAGGCCAACTACGGCGCGGCGAAGGCCGGGATCGTCGGGCTGACCAAGTCCCTGGCGAAGGAGCTCGCGCGCCGGCAGGTCACCGTCAACGCGCTCGCCCCGCTCGCTGCCACGCCTATGACCGAGGGCATCCGCGCGAACGAGAAGCTCGCGGCGAAGACGCTGGAGCGCATCCCGCTCGGGCGCTGGGCCGAGCCCGCCGAGATCGCCGCGAGCTTCGTGTTCCTCGCCTCCGACGCCGCCTCCTACGTCACCGGCCAGGTGCTGCCCGTCGACGGCGGAACGGTCATCTGACGTGTCCGGTGCTCCCACGTCACTACGGTGGTCCGGGTGATCGATCTCCGCGTCCACGTCCGCGCCGGCGACGGGGTGTGGTGGGGGCAGGCCGCGGCCGAGGCCACCCCGCTGGTCGACGCCCTGCACGAGCAGCTCGCCGGCATCGGCGACGTCCGGGCGTTCTGCGGCATCTCCCCGCACCGCCGCACCCCGCCCGATGGCCTCACCGTCGTCTCCTACGGTGCAATGGGGCAGCTGCGGTCGCTGCGCGAGCGCCTGGAGGTCGTGCCCGGGCACTACTCGACGCTGCCCCGGCTGTTCGCGCAGCGCCTGCTCCCCGGCGACGTCGGGCTGGTCCAGGTGGCGCCGCCCGGCCCCGACGGCACCTGCTCGCTGGGGATCGGCGTCGACTACTCCGCCGACGCCGCCCGGCACTCCCGCACGCTGGTGGCCGAGGTCAACCACCGCATGCCGGTGACCCGCGGCGAGCCCGGGATCCCGCTCGACCGCTTCGCCGCGGTCCTGGAGACCGACCGGCCGCTGCCCGCGCTGCCCGACCGCGCGCCCGACGAGGTCGACGCCGCCATTGCCGCTCACGTCGCGGGGCTGGTCGAGGACGGCGACACGATCCAGATCGGTGTGGGTGCCCTGCCGAACGCGATCCTCGACGGCCTGGCCGGGCACCGCGACCTCGGCGTGCACTCCGGGATGGTCACCGACGGCGTGCTGCGGCTGGTGGAGGAGGGGGTGGTCACCGGGAGCCGCAAGGAGATCGACCCCGGCGTCGTCGTCACCGGGATGGCGCTGTGCAGCCCGGAGCTCTACGCGTCGCTGCCCGGGATGCCCGTCGAGTTCCGCCCGGCCGGCTACACCCACGGCGCCGCGGTGCTCGCCCGGCTGGGGCGGCTGGTCTCGATCAACGCGGCGCTGCAGGTCGACCTCACCGGGCAGGTCGGGTCGGAGACCGTCGGCGGGCGCTACCTCGGCGGCGTGGGCGGCCAGGCCGACTTCTCCGGCGCCGCGGCCCGCACCGGCGCGCGCTCGGTCATCGCGCTGCGCTCGTGCGCGGGGGAGTCGTCGACCGTCGTGACCGCGCTGGACGGCCCCGTCACCACCGCCCGCGCCGACGTCGACGTCGTCGTCACCGAGCACGGGGTGGCGCACCTGCGCGGCTGCCCGCTGCCCGACCGTCCCCGCCGCCTCGCGGCGATCGCCGACCCCCGGCACCGCGACGCGCTGCTGCGCGCCGCATCCTCGAAAGGACTCCGATGAGCAGAACCGCACTCGTCACCGGCGGCGCCCAGGGCATCGGCCAGGGCATCTCGACGACGCTGGCCGCCCAGGGGTTCCGGGTCGCCGTCGTCGACCGCAACCTCGAGCCCGCGCAGGCCACCGCCGCGGCGATCACCGAGGCGGGCGGCACGGCGATCGCGGTGCACGCCGACGTCACCGACACCGGCTCCGTGCAGGACGCGGTCAAGGCGGTCACCGCCGAGCTCGGGCCCGTCGAGATCGCGGTGAACAACGCCGGCTGGGACGACTTCATGAACTTCGTCGACACCACCGAGGAGTTCTGGGACAAGGTCCTCGACATCAACTTCAAGGGCATGCTGCGGGTCTGCCACACCGTCGTGCCGGGGATGCTGGAGCGCGGGTTCGGCCGGATCGTCAACATCGGGTCCGACGCCGGTCGCGTCGGCTCGTCGCTCGAGGCCGTGTACTCCGGCGCCAAGGGCGGCACGATCGCGTTCACCAAGACCCTCGCGCGCGAGATCGCCTCCGCCGGGCTCACCGCCAACACCGTGTGCCCCGGCCCGACCGACACCCCGATGCTGCGCGCCTACGCCGACAGCTCGCCTGACGGCGCGAAGGTGCTGGCCGGGATGACGCGCGGCGTCCCGATGAAGCGCCTCGCCCAGCCCGCCGACGTCGCGGTCGCGGTCGCGTTCTTCGCCTCCGACGCCGCCGGCTACATCACCGGCCAGACGCTGTCGGTCAGCGGCGGGCTGACGATGGCATGAGCGCGGTCACCTGGGAGGACGCGGGCGCCGGGGTCCTCGTCGCCACGATGGGCCTCGCGCCGGTCAACCCGCTGGGCGCCGCCGTCCTCGACGGGCTGTCCGCCGCGCTCGACGAGGCCGACGCCCGGGACGCCCGCACCGTCGTCGTCGCCTCGTCGGTGCCGGGGTTCTTCGCCGCGGGCGCCGACATCGCGCACATGGCCACGATCGACGACGCCGGGTTCGCCGCCTACGGCGACCGCCTGCGCGCGCTGCTCGACCGGCTCGCCGCGCCCGGGCGCGTCACGGTCGCGGCGGTCGAGGGACGCGCGCTCGGCGGCGGGATGGAGCTCGCGATGGCGTGCACGCTGCGCGTCGCGGGGGCCCGGGCGGCGTTCGGGCTGCCCGAGGTGCGCCTGGGGCTCATCCCCGGCGCAGGGGGCACGCAGCGCCTCCCGCGCCTGGTCGGGCGCGGGCGCGCGCTGGAGATCATGCTCAGCGCCCGGCAGGTCCCGGCCGCGGAGGCCGCGACGATCGGGCTGGTCGACCGGCTCGTCGACGAGGGCGGGGCGCGCGGCGCCGCGCTCGCCCTGGCCGCCGAGCTCGCCCCGATGTCGCGGCCCGCGCTGGCCGCGGTGGTCGGCTGCGTCGACGCCGCGGGCGATGTCGACCTCGCCGCGGGAGCGCGCCACGAGGCCGCGGCCGTGCAGGAGCTGTTCGCGCGCGGCGAGGCGCGCGAGGGCCTGGCCGCGTTCCTGGAGAAGCGCGCGCCGCGGTTCGCCCCGTGAGCGCGCGCGGCAACGCCGGGCGCGGGCTGACGATCTTCACCGCCGGCCGGGGTGCCGAGCGCTTCCGGCGGGCGGGGGAGATCGCCGCGCAGGCCGAGGCGGCGGGGTTCGACGCGGTGTGGACGACCGAGCTGTACAACCGGTCCGCGACCGTCCCGCTGGCGGTGCTCGCGGCCGCCACCTCGCGCGTGCGGATCGGGTCGAACATCGCCTACGGGGCCGGGCGCTCGCCGCTGATCCTCGCGGCCGAGGCCCGCGACCTCGACGAGCTGTCCGAGGGCCGGCTCGTGCTCGGCCTGGGCAACGGCACCCGCGGGATGCTGGAGAACTGGCTCTCGGTCTCCGGGGAGGCCCCGGCCGCGCGGATGACCGAGCTGGTCGAGGTCCTGCGCGCGCTCTGGCTCCTGCACGAGGGCCCGGTCCACCACGACGGTCGCTTCTACCGCCTGCACCTCGCGCCCACCGCCGAGACGCCCGCCCCGTTCCGGGAGCGGCTGCCGATCTGGACCGCGGGCGTCAACGCGGGGATGGTGCGGGTGGCGGGACGGGTCGCCGACGGGCTCGTCGCGCACCCGATGACGACCACCGCCTACCTCGACGAGGTCGTGCGCCCCGAGCTCGCGCGCGGCGCCGCCGAGGTCGGACGCGACCTCGACGCCTTCACCGTCATGGGCATCCGGATGTGCGCGCTGGACGACGACGAGGAGGCCGCCCGGCGGCGCCTCGCGTTCGCCATCGCCCAGTACGTGCTGGCCCGCCCCTACGACCGGCTGATGGCGGTGCACGGCTGGACCGGGCACCAGGAGCGGATCCGCGCCGCGGCGCGCGAGCGCGACGGCGCCGCGATGGCCGCGGCCGTGCCCGACGACATGATCGACGCCATCGGCATCGCCTGCCGCCCCGCCGACCTCGACGCCCGGGTCGCCGCGCACGAGGCCGACTTCGGCCACCTCGACCTCGTGGCCCCGGCCTGGGGCCTGTCGCCGGAGGAGTCCGAGGCCGCGACCCGGGAGATCCTCGCCGCGCTCACGACCGAGCCCGTCACACCTGCAGCCCACCCGGAGGACGCATGCCCGAGCCCCAGCTGACGACGCCCCGGACCGAGCTGCGGACGCTGCTGCTCGACGTCGGGGACGACGGCGTCGCCGTGCTCACGGTGAACCGGCCCGACCGCGCCAACTCCCAGACCGTGACGATGTTCCACGAGTTCGGCGAGGCCGCCCTGGCCCTGCGCGACTCCGGCGCCCGCGCGCTCGTCGTCCGCGGGGCGGGGGAGCGGGCGTTCTGCACGGGGTTCGACCTCGCCGAGATCGACGTCCTCCGGGAGATGGGGCCGCTGGAGTTCCTCGCGTTCCAGGAGCTCGCGGCGAACGGGATCGCGGCGCTGCGCGCGCTGCCGTTCCCGGTGATCGCCGCGGTGCACGGCCCGGCCGCGGGCGGCGGCATGTCGCTGGCGCTGGCCGCCGACATCCGCCTCGCGGCGCCGTCGGCGAAGTTCGCGCTGTCGTTCGTCAAGGTGGGGCTGTCGATCGGCGAGCTGGGCACGTCGTGGACGCTCTCGCGCCTGGTCGGGCCGGGCATCGCCGCGGAGCTCGCTTTCACCGGGCGCACGGTCGAGGCCGCGGAGGCCGCCCGGATCGGGCTGGTCAACCGCGTCGTCGACGACCCGGTGGCCGAGGCGCACGCCGTCGCCGCGGCCGTCGCGCGGAACTCGCCCGGTGGCGTCCGCCTGTCGAAGCGGGCGCTGCAGGCCGGCATGGAGGTCGGCTCCTACGCCGCGGCGATGGAGCTGGAGAACCGCGGCCAGGCGCTGCTCACCCGGGCCGCCGACTTCCCCGAGGCGCTCGCCGCGTTCCGCGAGGGGCGCCCGCCGGTCTGGACCGGGAGGTAGCGGCGTCCCTAGTGCTTCTGGTGCGCCCGGAAGTCGGGTGCCCGCTTCTCGTTGAACGCGGTGATGCCCTCCTGCGCCTCGGGGGTCTCGCCGAACAGCTTGAGCGCCGAGAACGCCATCTGCCCGATGCCCGCGAAGTGCTCGGTGTCGGTGTTGAACGACTGCTTGAGGACCTTGAGCGCGGTGGGGGAGAGCTGCATGATCTCCGCGGCCCAGGCGCGGACCTCGTCGTGCAGCTCGGCGGCGGGGACGACCTTGTTGACCAGGCCCCAGTCCAGCGCCTGCTGCGCGGAGTACTTGCGGCACAGGAACCAGATCTCCCGCGCGCGCTTCTCCCCGATGGCGCGGGCCATCAGCCCGGTGCCGAAGCCGGCGTCGAAGGAGCCGACGCGCGGCCCGTTCTGGCCGTAGACCGCGGTGTCGGCCGAGAGCGTCAGGTCGCACAGCAGGTGCAGGACGTGGCCGCCGCCGACGGCGAAGCCCTGCACGGCCGCGATGACCGGCTTGGGCACGTCGCGGATGACGCGGTGCAGGGCCTCGACCTCGAACAGCCCGCTCTCCGACGGGCCGTAGTCGCCGGTCTCCATGCGCTGCTTCTGGTCGCCGCCGGTGCAGAACGCCTTCTCCCCGGCGCCGGTGAGGCAGACGGTCCCGACCGCGTCGTCGGCCCAGGCGCGCTTGAACGCCAGCACGAGCTCGTCGACGGTGCGGGCGCGGAACGCGTTGTAGCGCTCGGGCCGGTTGATCGTGATCCAGGCCAGGCCGTTCTCGACCTCGTAGATGACGTCGGTGAACTCGTCGATGCGCACGGGCGGCCGTCCTCACTCTCGTTTCGGTCTGACCATAGGGAACCTACGACCGGCGACCGGGCGAAGGCAACGTCCGGCTCTTGACGTTTTGGTCTGACCTTCATAAATTACAGGCCACAACTCGCAGTGCGGCGGAGGCTGGCGATGGTCGTGACGGACACCCGGGAACTGACGGTGCAGGGACGGTTCGGGAACGCGGTCGAGGAGTTCCGCGAGCGCGGCTGGTGGCAGGACGGGTCGGCGGGCGCACTGCTCGACCGCTGGGCCGCCGAGCGGCCCGATCGCCGGTTCGTCTCCGACGGCACCACCGAGCTCGACTACGCGACGCTGCGCGGGCGGGCCTACCGCCTGGGCGCGACGCTGCGGGCGGCCGGCGTCGGCACCGGCGACCGGGTGGCCGTGCAGCTGCCCAACTGGGCCGAGTTCGCCGTGTCCTACCTGGCGATCGCCCGCATCGGCGCGGTGATGGTGCCGATCATGACGGTGTACCGCGAGACCGAGGTGGCGCACGTGCTGCGCAACTCCGGCGCGGTCGCGGCCGTGACGACCGGCGAGTTCCGCGGCTTCGACCACGCCGCGATGTTCCGGTCGCTGCGCGCCGGGGCCCCCGAGCTGGCCACGCTCGTCATCGCCCGGGCCCCCGCGCAGGACGGCGAGCTGGCCTTCGACGACGCCTGCGCCGGCACGGAGGTGCCCGAGCTGGGCCCGCAGCCCGACCCCGACGCGCCGCACCTGATCGTCTACACCTCGGGCACCGAGTCGACGGCCAAGGGCTGCGTCCACACCTGGAACACCCTGGACTTCTCCGGTCGCGGCCTGGCGCGCGACGTCTTCCACACCACGCCCGACGACGTGGTCTTCATGCCGTCGCCGGTCGCGCACGCCACGGGTCTGGTGGTCGGCCTGCTCGTGCCGCTCGCCGTCGGCGCGCAGACCCACCTGCTCGACGTGTGGGAGCCGCACGAGGGCCTGCGCCGGATCGCGGAGTACCGCTGCACGGCCACCGCGACGGCCACGCCGTTCGTGCGGATGGCGCTGGACGCGGCGAAGGGCGAGCACCCCGACGTGTCGTCGATGCGGTTCTGGCTGTGCGCGGGCGCGCCCATCCCGGAGGCGCTCGCGCGCGAGTTCGGCGGCGTGTTCACCGGCGGGCGGCTCGTGCCGCTCTACGGGGCGTCCGAGGTCATGGCGGCCACCTGCTGCCACCTGGAGGACTCCCTGGAGCGGATGTCGAGCTCCGACGGCACGCCCGCCCTCGACGGCGTCCACATCAAGATCATCGGCCCGGACGGTGACGAGGCGGCCCCCGGCGAGGAGGGCGAGATCTGCTACCGGGGCCCGGGCGCGATCCTCGGCTACTGGCGCGAGCCCGAGCGCAGCGCCGCGGTGATCGACGGCGAGGGCTGGCACCACATGGGCGACCTCGGCCGTGCCGACGCCGACGGCTACGTGCGCGTGACCGGCCGGCTCAAGGACATCATCATCCGAGGCGGCACCAACATCAGCGCCGGCGAGGTGGAGGGGCACCTCGCCGCGCACCCGTCGGTCGCCGCCGTGGCCGTCGTCGCGTACCCGGACGAGCGGATGGGGGAGCGGGCCGCCGCGGTCGTCGTCCCGGCGGCGGGCGCCGCCCCGACGCTGGAGGAGCTGACCGCGTTCCTGCGCACCGAGCGCCGGATCGCCCCGCACAAGCTGCCGGAGCGGCTCGTCGTCGTCGACGCCCTGCCGATGACCGCGACGGGCAAGGTCCAGAAGTTCCGGCTCCGCGAGCTGGCGCGCCAGGAGGGGTGAGCGTTCAGCCGGTGCGCCGGAACCCGCTCGGGGTGACGCCGCGGACGCGCTTGAAGGCCGCGCTGAAGCCGAAGGCGTCGGAGTAGCCCACGGCGCGGGCGACCTCGGCGATCGTCGCCGTGCCGCGTCCGGTCAGCAGGTCGGCGGCCAGCGTCATGCGCCAGCGCGTCAGGTAGGTCAGGGGCGGTTCGCCGACGAGGTCGGCGAACCGCTTGGCCAGCGTCGCGCGCGACACCCCGGTCCGGTCGGCCAGCGCGGCGACCGTCCACGGCGCCGCCGGCTCGGCGTGCAGCAGGCGCAGCGCGTGTCCGACCACCGGGTCGCGGTGCGCGGCGTACCAGGCGGGCGGCTCGCCGCCGGGCCGGTCGAACCACTCCCGCAGCGCGCACACGAGCATCCAGTCGAGCAGGCGGTCGAGCACGACCTGCTGGCCCGGGGCGTCGACGGCGACCTCGGCGGCCAGCAGGTCGCGCACCGCACCCGCGGTGCCGCCGGGAGCGACCCGCAGGACGTCGGGCAGCGCGTCGAGCAGCCGCCGCCCGATCTCGCCCCGCACCGGGTACGCGCCCACGACCAGCGTCGTCGCGCCGCCCGCGCCGGCGGGCCCGGGGTCGTGCCAGCCCAGGCGGTGCACGGTGCCGCCCTGGTCGGGCGTCGCGCAGTCCTCGCCGCACTCGACCGGCTCGGCGGCGGTGCCGACCTCGTCGACGAAGTCGAACGGCGCGGGCCCGCGCACGACCAGCGTCTCCCCGGGGGCCAGGTGCTCGGGCGGGCGGCCGCGGGGAACGATCCACCCGGCCCCCTCGAGCACGGTGCACAGCGTCAGCGGGGCGCCGTCGACGAAGCGCAGCGACCAGGGCGCGGTCAGGGTCGTGCTGCCGAACAGCGAGCCCTGGGCGCGCACCCCGCGGAACAGGTCGGCGAAGGGATCCACCCCACGAGGTTAGACGCTCGCACAGGGGATCCGGCTCCTCACCCATGGATGCGTCCGGCGCGGGGGTGTGGAATCGGGACATGAGCACCAGCACCTTCACCGCCGAGGACCTCGCGTTCCTCGCCCGCCCCCTGCACGGCTTCCTCACCGTGGCCGGCACGACCCAGCCGCCGCAGCCCCGCCCGATCTGGTTCGAGGCCACCGACGACGGCACGGTCCAGTTCTTCAGCGAGCCCGACGCGCCCAAGCTGCGCCGCCTGCGCGACGACCCGCGCGCCTCGCTCATCGTCGCCGCCCCGGTGGGGGAGCGGGAGCGCTGGGTGTCCGTGGACGGCCGCGTGAGCATCGAGACCGAGGGGGCCCACGACCTGGCCGCGCGCCTGGCCGCCCGCTACTGGGACCTCGACGACCCGACCCGCGCCGCCGACCTCGCCGCCATCCTGGACGGCGAGCAGGTCCGCGCGGTCCTGCACCCGGAGCGGGTGCGGCGCATGGCGTTCTGAGCCGGTCCCAGAGCGTGAACGGCTCAGAGCCTGACCATCGGTGCGGGCCGCCACGGCGCCTCCCGCAGCCCGCGGCCGAAGGCCCGGGCGAGCATCGGCCGGAAGCCGCGGTCGGGGTAGCGCCCGACCAGGTCCCGGAACGCCGGGCGGGGCACGCCGGGGGCGCCGAGCAGCCCGCGGGAGATGTCGGCGAGGTCGGCGCGCCGGAACGCCTCGACCAGCGGGTCGCCGTGGCGGGCGCGCCGGATCCGGTGGTGCTCGTCGACCATGGCCGCGACGAGCCCGGCGTGCGTGGCGTCGTCGCCGGTGAGCGCGGCGACCGCGCGGCGCGAGGAGGGCGGCAGGTAGTCCCACGTGCCGTCGAACCAGATGCCGGCGTCGTGGAAGAACGCGGCGACGCCCAGCGCGCGGGCGCGGTCGGGCGGCACCGGCACCTGCAGCCCGACGGTGCCGATCACCCGGTGCACGTGCCCGCGGTAGACCGGCAGCTCGGAGCCGAAGACGGAGGCGTGCTCGGCGAACAGGGCGTCGGCGACGCCGTGCGCCTCCTGCAGGGCGGGATCGGACACGGCGGGGTGATCGGACACGGAGGCTCCCGGGACGTGCGTCGGTGGAGCCGCCGAGCATGCCAGGGTCAGGCGGGCGCCTCGGTGAGCGCGAGGTGGCCGCGCACGACCTCGCTGGTGGTCGGAGCCTCGACGCGGCCCCAGGAGTCGGGCTCCCACAGCCCGCCGCGGCGCAGCGAGGCCGAGCAGTGCACGAACACCGACTCCACCGTGACGCCGATGGCCGCGACCGGGCGCTTGCCGTGGTCGACGGCGCGCTCCAGCACGTCCTCGTCGACGGTGACCACCGCGGAGCCCTCGACGCGCAGGACCTCCGGCCGCCCGGGCAGCAGGAACAGCAGGCCCACGTGCGGGTTGCCGAGCAGGTGGCGCATCGAGTCGAGCAGGTTGTTGCCCGCGAAGTCGGGCACCGCGATCCGGCCCGGGTCGAGCACCTGCACGAAGCCCGGCTCGCCGCCGCGGGGGGAGACCGTGCAGCGACCGTCGGCGCCGGACGTGGAGACCAGCACGAACGGCGACGCCGCGATCAGGGCGGCCGCGCCGGCGTCGACGTGGTCGATCTTCTTGCGGGCCACCAGCTCGTTCGGCGGGCGGTAGAGCTCCGCGAGCTGCTCGGGACTGGTGACGCTCGTGGCGAAGCCGGTCATGTGCCTGCTCTCGATCAGGGGAGCCGGGGCCGCCCGGGGCGCCGGCTCGGGGACGTGCCTGCACCCTATGTAGGGGAGGCTCGCCTGAGCAACGAGGGGCCCAGGGCGCGGGACAGGCCCAGTGCGGCGGTGCGCACGGCCGGGGCCACGCGGGCGGTGTCGAGGCGGTGGGCCCAGCCGGTGATCGAGATCGCGGCGACCGCGGTCCCGTCGCCGTCCAGCACCGGGGCCGCGACGCAGGCGATGCCCACCGTCGACTCCTCGTGCTCGACGGCCACCCCGCGCTCACGGATCCGCGCGAGCTCGGCGTCGAGCAGCCCGGGGGCGATCACGGTGCGCGGCGTGCGGCGCTCCAGCCCGGCCGCGACCACGGCGGCGAGCCGGTCGGGCGGGGCGAACGCGAGCAGCGCCTTGCCCACGCCGGTGCAGTGCGCGGGCATCCGCCCGCCCAGGCGCGAGGGCACCTCGGGCCCGCGGGTGCCGGTCAGCTTGTGCACGTAGACGACCTCGACGCCGTCGAGCACGGCCAGGTGCACCGTCTCGCGGGTGGCCTCGAACAGGTCGGCGAGGAACGGGGCGGCGGCCTCGCGCAGGCCCCGCTGCAGCGGCGCGAGCTGGCCGAGCTCGAACAGCCGCATGCCCAGGCGCACCCCGCGCTCGGTGCGCTCCACGATCTGCCACTCGACGAGCTCGGCGAGCAGGCGGTGCGCGGTGCCCTTGGGGATGCCGGTGCGCCGGCACAGCTCGGCCAGCGTCAGCTCGGCGTCGCCCGGGCGGAAGGCGCCGAGCAGCGTCATCGTGCGGCCCAGCACGGAGTTCGGGACGCCCGCGGCCCCGTGCCCGCCCTCGCTCCCGGCCGCGCTCACGCCCCCATCCTGGCAGGATGCGGCCATGATCGACGACACCCCGCAGGCCGAGCGCATCGAGGTCACGCGCACCATCCCCGCACCCCCCGTGGCGGTGTTCGCCGTGCTGCGGGACCCGCAGGGCCACGTCGACATCGACAGCTCCGGGATGCTGCAGGACGCCACCGGCGAGCCCGTGTCCGCCGCGGGCGACGAGTTCGTCGTGCACATGGACCGCGAGGCGCTCGGCGACGTGCCGATGAGCCGCTACGACGTCACCGTCACCATCCGCGAGCTCGTGCCCGACGAGGCGATCTCCTGGACGATCCTGGGCCGGGTCCGCCCACCGATCGGCCACGTCTACGGCTACACGCTCGCCCCCGTCGAGGGCGGCACGCTCGTCACCTCCTACTGCGACTGGTCGCAGATCCACCCGGAGTGGCGCGAGCGCGACATCTTCCCGATCATCTCCGCCCAGGCCCTGAAGGCCACGCTGGGGATCCTGGAGCGGACGGTCAGGCGCCGAGCCGGGTGAGCGTCTCCCGCGTGATCCCGATGCCCGGGAACGCGGCGAGCCGCGCGAGCGGGAAGTTGCCGATCACCTTCTGCAGCTCGGCGTCGTCGAGGATCCCGGGCCCGGCGGCCGCCCGCAGCGCCGGCCCGCCCTCGGGGTCGGCCAGCCACTCCTGCAGGGTCGAGTCGGCGGTGAGGACCGGGCGCGGCCGCTCGACGTCGACGGTGACGGTCCGGCACAGCCGCAGGTCGCGCGACGACGATCCGACGGCGATCTCGAACTCGCCCGGCTCCACCACCCAGCCGCCGTGCGCGACCGACCAGAACGACAGGTCGCGGGCGTGCAGGTCGAACGTGACCGTGCGCGACTCGCCGGGCTCCAGCGCGATCTTGGTGAACCCCCGCAGCTCGGCGGGCGGCCGCGCGACCGAGGCCTGCGGGTCGCCCACGTAGAGCTGCACGACCTCCCGCCCGGCCCGCTCGCCGGTGTTGGTGACGGTGGCGCCGACGGTGAGGTCGGTGCCGTCGACGTCGACGGTCAGCCCGGAGTAGCCGAACGTCGTGTACGACAGGCCGTGGCCGAACGGGTGGGCGACGGGCCGGTCGAGCGCGTCGAACCCGCGGTAGCCCACGAACACGCCCTCGCCGTAGCGGACACGGCCCTCCTCGCCGGGGAAGTTGAGGTGGGAGGGGGTGTCGGCCAGGCGCAGCGGGACCGTCTCGGCGAGGCGCCCGCCGGGGTCGGTGGCGCCGGTCAGGACGTCGGCGAGCGCGCCCCCGCCCGCCTGCCCGCCGAGCCAGCACGTGACGACCGCCGCCACCCGCTGCTCCCACGGGTCGGTGCGCACGACCCCGCCGTGCGCCAGCGCCACGACGACCGGCACGCCGGTGGCCGACAGCCGCGCGAGCAGCGCGGTCTGGGCGACGGGCAGGTCGATGTGGGTGCGGTCGAAGCCCTCCGACTCCTCGGCCGGCGGCAGGCCCAGCACCGCCACGACCACGTCGGCCCCGGACGCGAGCGCGACGGCCTCGTCGGCGAGCGCGCGGTCGGCGGGCCCGTCGAGGGCGTAGCCGGGCGCGAACCCGACCGTCGACGACGGCAGCGCCGCCCGGATCTCCTCGAGCGGCACGTCGACGCGCGTCGGGTTGACCTGCGAGCTGCCCGCGCCCTGGTAGCGCGGGGTGCGGGCGAGCTCGCCGACGACGGCGACGGTGAGCGCGGGGGAGTCGCGCAGCGGCAGCGTTCCGCTGTGCTCGTCGGGCCCCTCGTTGCGCAGCAGCACGATCGCGTCGGCGGCGGCGCGGCGGGCCAGCGCGTGGTGGGCGTCGTGGTCGAACTCGCCGCGTCCTGCCGGGCCGGCGCGCTCGACGAGCCGCCGCATCCGGTCGACGGCGCGGTCGAGCACGGCCTCGTCGAGGCTGCCGTCGGCCACGGCGTCGACGATCGCGCGGTCGCTCACCCCGGTGTTCGGCGGCATCTCCAGGTCGAGCCCCGCGGCCAGCGCGGCGACCCGGTCGGCCACCGCGCCCCAGTCGGACACGACGACGCCGTCGAAGCCCCACTCGTCGCGCAGCACCGTGGTGAGCAGCCATGCGTGCTCCGAGGCGTAGGTGCCGTTGACCCTGTTGTAGGCGCACATGACCGTCCACGGCCGCGCCGTGGTGACGACGTGCTCGAAGGCGGGCAGGTAGATCTCGCGCAGCGTGCGCTCGTCGACCTCGGCGCTCACGCGCAGCCGGTCGGTCTCCTGGTTGTTCGCGGCGAAGTGCTTGAGCGAGGTGCCCACACCCCGGCTCTGCACGCCCTCGACCAGCGCGGCGGCCAGCACGCCGGTGAGGTGCGGGTCCTCGGAGAAGTACTCGAAGTTGCGCCCGCACAGCGGCGAGCGCTTGATGTTGACCCCCGGGCCGAGGACGACGCCGACGCCCTGCGCCCGCGCCTCGGTGCCCAGAGCCTCGCCGACCTCGCGCAGCAGCGCCGGGTCCCACGTCGACGCGAGCGCGGCCGCCGTCGGGAAGCAGGTGGCGGGCAGGCTGCCGCCGAGGCCGACGTGGTCGCCCGCGCCCGGCTGCACGCGCAGGCCGTGCGGGCCGTCGGACACGAGGATCGACGGGACGCCCGGGACGGCGCTGGTGTGCCAGAAGTCGGCGCCGATGGACAGCGCCGCCTTCTGCTCGACGGTGAGGGGCTCCATGCCCCGATCATGTCGGGTCGGGCGCAGGCCCGCAGGAGTGCCTACCGGAGCAGTGCCTACCGCAGCAGGGCCTACCGGAGCAGGGCCGTCACCTCCAGCACCTGGTCGTGGTCGGCGGCGTAGGGCGTGTTGAGCGACAGGCGCCCGGCGACGCCGCCGAAGCGCTCCCGGATCTGCGCGGCCACCGCCGGGGCGTCCCCGGCCACGGCGAACGCGTCGAGCACGTCGTCGTCGACCGCCGTGGCCATCTCGGCCCACGCCTGCTGCCGGGAGAGCCGGTTGAGCCGGTCGGCCAGCTCGCCCCACCCGTGCAGCTCCAGGACGGGGCGGTAGGCCGGCGTCGAGGCGTAGAAGGCGATCTGGCGCCGGACGCCCGCCTCGGCCGCGGCCCGCTGCTCCGGGGTGTCGCCGAGCACGGCGAACACCGCGAGGGAGACGGTGAACCCGTCGAGGGAGCCGCCGCGGCCCTGCGCGAGCGCGGGCACCGTGACCTCGGTGAGGTAGCGGACGGTGGTGAGGCTGTGGCAGAGGATGCCGTCGGCGACCCGGCCCGCGACCTCGGTCATCCGCTCGCCGACCGCGGCCAGCAGCACCGGCGGCGGGCCGTGCGGGTTGGGGCCGGGGTCGAAGAACTCCGTCATCAGGGTGTGGCGGTAGAACTCGCCCTCGACGTGCAGCCGCCCGCCGGTGGCGAACCGCTCCCAGATCGCGCGCAGCGTGCCGACGTACTCCTCCATGCGTGCGGCCGGGCGGCCCCACGGCATGCCGAAGCGCCGCTCGATGTGCGCGCGGACCTGCGAGCCCAGGCCCAGCTCGAACCGGCCCCCGGACACGAGCTGCACGTCGTTGGCCACCATCGCGGTGGTCATCGGGTTGCGGGCGAAGGCGACCGCGATCCCGCTCTGCAGCGTGATGCGGCTGGTCGCCCGCGCGGCCAGGGTGAGCGCGACGAACGGGTCGTGCGAGGTCTCGGGGATCGAGACGCCGTCGTAGCCCTCGGCCTCGGCGCGCACGGCGGCGGCCTCGCAGGCGAGCGGGTCGGCGGTGAAGTCGACGACGGCGTCGACCAGCAGCGGGCGGCTCACCGCGGTCACGCCGTCGGCGCCGGGTGGCGGTCGCGCAGCTTGTGCTTCTGCAGCTTGCCGGTCTCGGTGCGCGGCAGGGTGTCGACGAACTCGATGCTGCGCGGCACCTTGTACCCGGCCAGCGTCGTGCGCAGGAAGGCGAGCAGCTCGGCCTCCAGCTCGGGGGAGCCGGTGACGCCGGGCGCGGGCTGCACGAACGCCTTGACCTGCTCGCCCATCTCCTCGTCGGGGATGCCGATGACGGCGAGGTCGAACACCGCCGGGTGCAGCGTCAGCGCGTTCTCGATCTCCTGCGGGTAGATGTTCACCCCACCCGAGATGATCATGAAGGCCTTGCGGTCGGTGAGGTGCAGGAAGCCCTCCTCGTCGAGGTAGCCGACGTCGCCGGTCGTGCCCCAGTTCGGGTGCTCGGGGTGCTGCGCGCCGCGGGTCTTGTCGGGGTCGTTGTGGTAGGCGAACGGCAGGACCTCGCGCTCGAAGTAGACGAGCCCGACCTCGCCGGTCGGCAGCTCGGAGCCGTCGTCGGCGCAGATGTGCAGGACGCCCAGCAGCGCCTTCCCGACCGAGCCGGGGTGCTGCAGCCACGTCGGGGAGTCGATCACGGTGACGCCGATGGCCTCGGTCGCCGCGTAGTACTCCTGCAGGATCGGGCCCCACCACTCGATCATCCGCTGCTTCACCTCGACCGGGCACGGGGCCGCGGCGTGCACGGCGACGCGGTGCGAGGACAGGTCGTGGGCGGTGCGCACGTCCTCGGGCAGCTTGAGCATGCGGACGAACATCGTCGGCACCCACTGGCTGTGCGTGACGGAGTAGCGCTCGATCGCGGCCAGCGCCGCGGCCGGCTCGAACTTCGGCATGACGACGACGGTGCCGCCGACCTGGTGGATCATGCCGCCGAAGCGCAGCGGCGCGGCGTGGTAGAGCGGGGCGGGGGAGAGGTAGACGGTGTCGTCGCCGAAGCCGTAGAGCGGGCCGAACAGGCCGATCAGCGGGTCGCCGCCCTCGACGACGGACACGCCGGGCAGCGGGGCCCTGATGCCCTTGGGCACGCCGGTGGTGCCGGAGGAGTAGAGCATGTCGCGGCCGCGGGGCTGCTCGGGCAGCGGCTCGGGCGAGGCGGCGGCGAGCGCGGCCGCGTAGTCGTCGTGGCCCTCGACCGCGGTGTCGCCGAAGGACAGGCGCAGGTCGACGCCGGGCGTGTCGGCGAGGATCGCGGTGGCGGTGGCGGCGTACCGGGAGGAGGCGACCACGGCCTTCGCGCCGCAGTCGCGCACGATGTAGGACACCTCGGACGGCGTCAGGTTCTGGTTGACGGCGGTGAGGTAGAGGCCGCTGCGCATCGCGGCCCAGAACACCTCGTAGTTGCGCAGCGAGTTCTCCGTGATCAGCGCGACGGCGTCACCGGGGCGCAGGCCGGCGTCGTGCAGGGCCCGGGAGAGCCGGATCGAGCGCTCGTCCAGCTCGGCGTAGGTGAGCACGGCACCGGTGTCGGACATGACGACGGCGGCCTTGTCCGGGATGGTCGCGGCGAACTTGCCTGGGTACACGGGCGCTCCTCGGTGAGTGGTCAGGGCAGGATGGCAGCGGCGCGGGCACCGATCAAGGCTTGGTCATCCGCCGTTCACTGGGGCTCGTCCAGCGGCTCGACCCCGAGGCACTGGTGGGCCATCGCGTCGAGCAGCGCGGCGAGCCGGTCGTCGGGCAGCCCGCTGCTGAAGAACAGCGTCGACTGGATGGCGCCGATGGCGGCGTGCACCGCCACGCGCAGCTCGGGGTCCGACAGGTCGCGGCGCAGCGGGGCCAGCACGTGCACCCAGTCCTCGAGGTAGTGGCGCTGCCGCCTGCGCAGCCGCCTGCGGTCGTCCTCGGGCAGGTTGTGCACCTCGCGGTGGTAGATCGCGAGCATGTGTCGCTCGGTGATGGCGACCTGGATGTGGTCGCGGACCAGCGCGGACAGGGCGCTGCGGTCGTCGGCGGCCGTGGAGACGATCGCCGCGGCGCGGTCGGCGAGGCGGTCCATCCCCTGGTCGAGCACGGCCACCAGCACGGCGATCTTGCTGTCGAAGTGCCGGTAGATGCCGGACCCGACGATGCCGGCCTGCGCGCCGATCTCGGCCATCCCCACCGAGTGGAAGCCACGCCGGGCCGTGAGCTCGGCGGCGGCGTCGAGGATCCGGGAACGCCGGTCCGGATCGCGCCTGCGGCCGGTGTCGGTCTGCGACATCTGGCCAGTGTGGCACCGGACGCGCTACGTTCCTAGTGCACCCGAATTCACATCCGAGGGACAGGGGTCGTCGTGGACTTCACCGAGACCGACGAGCACCGCGATCTGCGCGACGCGGTCGGTGCCGTCGCGAGCCGGTTCGGGCCGACCTACTACGCGGAGCGCGCGGCCGCCGGGAAGCCGTGCCACGAGCTGTGGTCGGCGCTGGGGGAGTCGGGCTTCGTCGGCGTCAACGTCGCCGAGGAGCACGGCGGGGGCGGGGGCGGGCTCGTCGAGCTCGCGATCGTCTGCGAGGAGATCGCCGCCCGCGGCACCCCGCTGCTCCTGCTGCTGGTCTCGGCGGCGATCTCGGCCGAGGTGATCGGGGAGTTCGGCAGCGACGAGCAGAAGGCGCGCTGGCTGCCGGGCCTGGCCGACGGCACGGTGAAGGTCGTCTTCGCGGTCACCGAGCCCGACGCGGGCTCCAACACGCACAGGATCTCCACGTCGGCCGTGCGTGACGGCGAGGACTGGCTGATCACCGGCACCAAGTACTACATCTCCGGCGTCGACGAGGCGGAGGCGCTGCTCGTCGTCGCGCGGACCGGGCGCGACGAGTCGGGCGGCCCGCTGATGTCGCTGTTCGTCGTGCCGACCGACGCCCCGGGTCTGGAGGCGGTGCCGCTGCCCGTCGACGCGATGCTCCCGGAGAAGCAGTTCACGCTGCACTTCGACGGGGTCCGCGTCGGCCCCGATGCGCTGGTGGGGGAGGAGGGCGCGGGGTTCCGGCAGGTCTTCCGCGGCCTCAACCCGGAGCGGATCACCGGGGCGGCGCTGTGCGTCGGCATCGCCCGGCACGCGCTCGACCAGGCCGCCTCCTACGCCACCACGCGCCAGGTCTGGTCGACGCCGATCGGCGCGCACCAGGGCGTCGCGCACCCGCTGGCCAAGGCCAAGATCGAGACCGAGCTCGCCGCGCTGATGACGCGCAAGGCCGCCTGGCTGCACGACCGCGGGCTGCCGGCGGGCGAGGCGTCGAACATGGCGAAGTACGCCGCGGCCGAGGCGGCGCTCGGCGCCGTCGACGCCGCGATCCAGGCGCACGGGGGCAACGGGCTCGCCAGCGAGTACGGGCTCGTCCCGTACTGGGGGCTGGCCCGCCTGCTGCGGATCGCGCCGGTGAACCGCGAGATGATCCTCAACTACGTGGCCCAGCACAGCCTGGGCCTCCCGCGCTCCTACTAGGACGGCCGGCCATGTCGCACCCGATCGGCACCAACCTCGTCCAGCGGATCAACGTCGGCGACTCGCTGACGCGCACCGCGGCCCTGCGCCCTGCGCAGCCCGCGCTCGTCGACGGCGACCGGAGGTGGACGTACGCGGAGCTGAACGCGTGGGTCAACCGGCTCGCCCACGGCCTCGCCGCCCGCGGCTACGGCCGGGGCGACGCGCTCGGGCTGGCCTCGGCCAACAGCGCCGAGTTCCTCGCCGTCTACTACGCCTGCGCCAAGCTCGGCGTCGTCTGCGTCCCGGTGAACCTGGGGTGGCGCCCCGACGAGACGGCCTACGTCCTGGGCCACTCGCGCTCGCGCGGGATCGTCGTCGAGGCCCAGCTCGTGGGGGCCGTCGCGGACGCGGTCGCGCAGGTCGACGCCGTGGCGGACGTGATCGTGGCGCCCGGCACCGGCGGCGGGTACGCGGCGGAGCCCGCCGACCGGCGGTGGAGCACGCTCGAGGAGGTGCTCGCCGACGACGACTCCGAGCCGGAGGTGCTCGTCGAGGACGCCGACGCGCTGTCCTACCTCTACACCTCGGGCACCACGTCGTTCCCCAAGGGCGTCGTCGGCAGCCACAAGGCGGTCTACCTCGGCTCGATGTCCGGGGCGCTGGAGGCGGGCTGGAACGCGAGCGACCGGTTCGTCGCGATGATGCCGATGTTCCACACCGCCCAGCTCAACGCGTTCTGCACGCCCGCGGTCCTGGTGGGCGCCACGATCCACGTGCAGCGCGGGTTCGAGCCGGGCGCGTTCCTCGACGCCGTCGAGCGCGAGGGCATCACGCAGGTCTTCGGGCTGCCGATGATGTTCCGCGCGGCGCTGGAGCACCCGTCGTTCGGCGGGCGCGACCTCTCCTCGCTGCGCCGCGCCGTCTACGCGATGGCCCCGATGCCCGACGCGCTCATCCGCGCCTGCCTCGACGGGTTCGGCTGCGACTTCGCGCTGCTGTTCGGGCAGACCGAGATGAGCCCGGTGACCACGCTGTTCCGGCCCGAGCACCAGCTCTCCCACATCGGCGCGGTCGGCACGCCGATCACCGGCGTGCAGGTCGCGATCATGGCCGAGGACGGGCGGCTGCTCCCGCCGGGCGAGCAGGGGGAGATCGTCTACCGCGGCCCGTCGACGATGAACGGCTACCTCGACAACCCCGGGGCCACCGCGGCGGCGTTCGCGCACGGCTGGTTCCACTCCGGCGACGTCGGGCGCTTCGGCGAGGACGGCGTGCTGTGGTTCGCCGACCGGTTCAAGGACGTCATCAAGACCGGCGGCGAGAACGTGGCGTCGATCGAGGTGGAGAAGGCGGTGTACGCGGCCGACGAGCGCGTGGCCGAGGTCGTCGTCGTCGGGCTGCCGCACGAGCGCTGGAGCGAGGCGATCACCGCGGTGGTCGTGCCGCGCCCGGGCGAGGCCGTCGACGGTGCGGAGCTGCTGGCCGCGCTCAAGGGGCACCTCGACGGCTACAAGGTGCCCAAGTCCGTGATCGTCGTCGACGAGCTGCCCCGGACCAGCACCGGCAAGATCCAGAAGAACAAGGTGCGGGAGACCCACGCCGCGCACTACGACGCCCAG
This sequence comes from Pseudonocardia broussonetiae, assembly GCF_013155125.1. Lineage (NCBI taxonomy): Bacteria > Bacillati > Actinomycetota > Actinomycetes > Pseudonocardiales > Pseudonocardiaceae > Pseudonocardia > Pseudonocardia broussonetiae. The sequence goes on from NZ_CP053564.1 coordinate 4,647,442, forward strand.
ACGCACGGGAAGGGGTGACGGTGGGGGTCCTGCGCTCGTCCCTCGACACGTCGTCGGAGGGCTACCGGCACAACCGCGAGAACCAGCTCGCCGTGCTGGCCCAGCTGGAGGAGCAGCTCGCGCTGGCCGCGGCCGGGGGCGGGGAGCGCTACACCGCGCGCCACCGCGACCGGGGCAGGCTGCCGGTGCGCGAGCGGGTCGAGCTGCTGCTCGACCCCGACTCGCCGTTCCTGGAGCTCTCCGCGCTGGCGGCGTGGGGCACCGAGTTCACCGTCGGCGCGTCGATCGTCACCGGGATCGGGGTGGTGTCGGGCGTCGAGTGCGTCGTGATCGGCCACGACCCCACCGTGCGCGGTGGCGCGATGAACCCGTACTCGCTGAAGAAGACGCTGCGGGCGCTGGAGATCGCGCGGGTCAACCGGCTGCCGGTGGTCAACCTCGTCGAGTCCGGCGGGGCCGACCTGCCCACCCAGGCCGACCTGTTCGTCCCGGCCGGGCGGATCTTCCACGAGCTCACGGCGCTCTCGGCGGCCGGCGTGCCGACGGTCGCGCTGGTCTTCGGCAACTCGACCGCGGGCGGCGCGTACGTGCCCGGCATGTGCGACCACGCGGTCCTCGTCGACAAGCAGGCCAAGGTGTTCCTCGGCGGCCCGCCGCTGGTGAAGATGGCCACCGGCGAGGACGCCGACGACGAGGCGCTCGGCGGGGCCGACATGCACTCGCGCGTCTCCGGGCTCTCGGACCACTTCGCCGCCGACGAGCGCGACGCCATCCGGATCGGGCGCGACATCCTCTCGCGGATCAACTGGCGCAAGCGCGGCCCGGCCCCGTCCCCGCACGCGGCGCCCCCGCGCTACGACCCCGAGGAGATCCTCGGCATCGTCTCCGCCGACACGAAGGTGCCCTTCGACCCGCGCGAGGTCCTGGCCCGCACCGTCGACGGCTCGGAGTTCGACGAGTACAAGCCGCTCTACGGGTCGTCGCTGGTCACCGGGTGGGCGGACATCCACGGGCAGCCGGTCGGTGTGCTCGCCAACCACCGCGGCGTGCTGTTCAGCGAGGAGGCGAAGAAGGCCACGGAGTTCATCCTGCTCGCCAACCAGACCGACACCCCGCTGGTCTTCCTGCAGAACACCACCGGCTACATGGTCGGCACGAGCTACGAGCAGGGCGGCATCGTCAAGGACGGCGCCAAGATGATCAACGCCGTCGCCAACAGCACCGTGCCGCACCTGACGGTCAACATGGCGTCGTCGTTCGGGGCGGGCAACTACGGCATGTCCGGGCGGTCCTACGACCCGCGGTTCATGTTCGCCTGGCCCGGCGCCAAGCTCGCCGTCATGGGGGCGACCCAGCTCGCCGGCGTGCTCTCGATCGTCGGGCGCGCGAGCGCGGCGTCGTCGGGGCGGCCCTACGACGAGGACGCCGACAGGCAGCGCACGGCGGCGATCGAGGCCCAGATCGAGGCCGAGTCGCACGCGTTCTTCGTCTCCGCCCGGCTCTACGACGACGGCCTCATCGACCCGCGCGACACCCGCACGGTGCTCGGGATGTCGCTGTCGGCCACCCACAACACCACCGTCGAGGGCCGTCGCGGCTTCGGCGTCTTCCGGATGTGAGCGCCGCCGTGATCCAGAAGCCCGTGATCCAGAAGTTGCTGGTCGCCAACCGCGGCGAGATCGCCGTCCGGGTGTTCCGCACCGCGCGGGCGCTCGGGATCGCCACCGTCGCCGTGCACTCCGACCCCGACGAGGGCGCGCCGTTCGTGGCCGCCGCCGACGAGGCCGTGCGCCTGCCCGGCGCCGCGCCCGCCGACACCTACCTCCGCGGCGACCTGGTGCTCGCCGCCGCGCGCGCCACCGGCGCCGATGCGGTCCACCCCGGCTACGGGTTCCTCTCGGAGAACGCCGGCTTCGCGCGCGAGTGCGCCGCGGCGGGCGTCACGTTCGTCGGGCCCTCGCCGGAGGCGATCGCCGCGATGGGCTCCAAGATCGAGGCCAAGGCGCTGATGGGGGCGGCCGGGGTGCCGGTGCTGCCCGGCGCCACCGTCACCGAGGGCTCCGACCTCGCGGCCGAGGGCGCGCGCGTCGGCTACCCGCTGCTGGTCAAGGCCGCGTTCGGCGGCGGCGGGCGCGGGATGCGGGTGGTTCGCTCCTCGGCGGAGCTGGCCGACGCGGTCATGAGCGCCCGGCGCGAGGCCGCGTCGGCGTTCGGCGACGGCACGGTGTTCCTGGAGCGGTTCGTCGTCGACCCCCGCCACGTCGAGGTGCAGATCCTGGGCGACGCCCACGGGTCGGTGGTCGCGCTGTTCGAGCGGGAGTGCTCGATCCAGCGGCGCTACCAGAAGATCGTCGAGGAGGCGCCGTCGCCGGCCGTCGACGACGCGCTGCGCGCCGAGCTGGGCGCGGCCGCGATCGCGGCGGGCAAGGCGCTGTCCTACGTGGGCGCGGGCACCGTCGAGTTCGTGCTCGACGCCGACGGGGCCTTCCACTTCCTGGAGGTCAACACGCGCCTGCAGGTGGAGCACCCGGTCACCGAGCTGGTCACCGGGCTCGACCTGGTCGCGCTGCAGCTGCGCGTCGCGGAGGGGGAGCCGCTGCCCGCCGAGGTGCACGACGCCCGGATCACCGGGCACGCGATCGAGGCGCGGCTCTACGCCGAGGACGTGCCGGCGGGGTTCCTGCCGGCGACCGGCACGCTGCACGCGTTCTCGGTGCCGGGCGGCGTCCGCGTCGACACCGGCGTCGCGGACGGGTCGGTCGTCGGCCCGCACTACGACCCGATGCTGGCCAAGGTCATCGCGCACGGCCCCACGCGCACCGCCGCCGCCCGGGCCCTGGCCGCCGCGCTGCAGGGGGCGCGCGTGCACGGCGTCGTCACGAACCGCGACCTTCTCGTCGGCGTCCTGCGCGAGCCCGACTTCCTCGCCGGACGCACCGACACCGGCTACCTCGACCGCCATCCCGACCTGCTCGACCCGCCCGAGGACGACGCCGCCCGCGACCGGGTCGCGCTGCACGCCGTGGCCGCCGCGCTGGCCCGCCAGGCCGCGCACCGGGCGCAGGCGCGGGTGCTCGGCGGGATGCCGTCGGGGTGGCGCAACGTCGCCGGGCAGCCGCAGCGGGTGTCGTTCACGGCGGGGGAGCGCACCATCGAGGTCGCGTACCGGTTCCGCCGCGACGGCGTCGAGGTGGCCGTCGACGGGGTGCCGCTCGACGTGGTGCTGCACGCGGCCGCCCCGTCGTCGGTGGAGCTGACCGTCGGCGGGGTGCGCCGGACGCTGTCGGTGCACACCGTCGACGGCACGTCCTACGTCGACGGCCCGCTCGGCTCCACCACGCTCGTCGGGGTGCCGCGGTTCGTCGACCCGTCGGAGGCGCAGCAGCCCGGGTCGCTGCTCGCGCCGATGCCGGGCGCGGTGCTGCGGGTGCTGGCCGAGCCGGGCGCCACCGTCACCGCCGGTCAGGCGCTGGTCGTGCTCGAGGCGATGAAGATGGAGCACACGGTCGCGGCGCCGGCCGACGGCGAGCTGACGGAGCTGCACGTCGTGGCGGGTGACCAGGTCTCGACGGGCCAGGTGCTCGCCGTGGTGACCGGCGACACGGCCTAACGGTCAATACTGACTGCTAGCCTCCGGGCCAGTCGCAACGTCGCACGAGGTCGTACGAGGAGAGCCAGTGGACATCAACGGAGCCGTCGCGGTCGTGACGGGTGGGGCCTCCGGGCTCGGCCTGGCCACCACGGAGAAGCTGCTCGACGCCGGTGCGTCGGTCGTCATCCTGGACCTGCCGTCCTCCGCCGGGCCCGACGTCGCCGAGAAGCTGGGCGACCGCGTGCGGTTCGCGCCCGCCGACGTCACCGACGAGGCCGGCGTCTCCGCCGCCCTCGACGTCGCCGCCGAGCTGGGCCCGCTGCGCGTGGCCGTCAACTGCGCCGGCACCGGCGACGCGATCCGCGTGCTCGGCAAGAAGGGCGTCTACCCGCTCGACAAGTTCGCCCGCATCGTCTCGATCAACCTCATCGGCACGTTCAACGTCCTGCGGCTCGCGGCCGAGCGCATGGCCGCCACCGAGATCGTCGACGGCGAGCGCGGCGTCATCGTCAACACCGCCTCGGTGGCCGCGTTCGACGGCCAGATCGGCCAGGCCGCCTACTCGGCGTCGAAGGGCGGGGTGGTGGGCATGACGCTGCCGATCGCCCGCGACCTCGCCGGCGCGATGATCCGCGTCGTCACCATCGCCCCGGGCCTGTTCGACACCCCGCTCCTCGCGTCCCTGCCCGAGGAGGCGCGGGTGTCCCTGGGCCAGCAGGTGCCCCACCCCTCCCGCCTGGGACAGCCCGCCGAGTTCGGGGCGCTGGTCACGCACATCGTGGAGAACCAGATGCTCAACGGTGAGGTCATCCGGCTGGACGGTGCGATCCGGATGGGGCCGCGGTAAGGCTGCGACTCCCGGCGATCTTGGCCGGCTCGGTGCTGCGGTTACCCATCGCCGTTCCCGCCCGGCCCGGCGTCCGGGCCGGTGATCGTCGGGAGTGTGCCGTGACGGCCCTCGCGACGACCGTGGTGGTGCGGTTCCGGTGATCTCCGCGAACCCGTTGCCTTGATCGTCGAGATGGTGACGCGGTGGTCGTTCGGGGGGCCGTGAGGTGACGGTCTCGGCGATCATGGTCCCCGCCCCGCCCCGCCCCGCCCCGCCCACCGCGCCCTGCCCACCCCGCCCTGCCCCGCCCCGCCCCCGCCCCGCCCCGCCCCGCCCCGCCCCGCCGCTCCCCGCCGCTCCCGACCCAACCGCCGGCCACCGAGCCGGTGATCGTCGGGACCGCACCACCACGGCCCCCGCGACGACCGCGGTGGTGCGGTTCCGGTGATCTTCGGGCCGCCGGAGCTGGTGATCGTCGGAAGTGCGACGTGGCGGCCCTGCGGCGGAGGGCCGTGAGGTGACGGTCCCGGCGATCATGGCCCTTCGGCCACGCCGCTCCCGACCCGCCGGCGTCCGAGTCGGTGATCGTCGGGAGTGCACCACCACGGCCCTCCGGCCGACCCTGGTGTCACGCTCTCGGCGATCTGCGCGAACCCGCTGCCCTTGATCGTCGAGAAGGTGACGCGGCGGTCGTCCGGGGGACCGTGAGGTGACGGTCTCGGCGATCATGGCCGCCCTGCCCTACCCGCCCTGCCCGCCCCGCCCCGCCCTGCCCGCCCTGCCCTGCCCGCCCCGCCCTGCCCACCCCGCCCTGCCCGTCGCTCCCGACTCAACCGCCGGCGTCCGAGCCGGTGATCGTCGGGAACGTGCCGTCACGGCCCCCCCCGACGACCGTGGTGGTGCGGTTCCGGTGATCTTCGGGCTGGCGGAGCTGGAGATCGTCGGGAGTGCGACGTGGCGGCCCTGCGCAGGGTCGTGAGGTGACAGTCTCGGCGATCATGGCCGCCCCGCCCGCCCGCCCCGCCCGCCCGCCCGCCCCGCCCGCCCCGCCCGCCCCGCCGTTCCTGACCCACCCCGCGTCCGCAGCGGTGATCGTCGGGAGTGCACCACCACGCCCCTCGCGACGACCGTCATGGCACATCCCCGGCGATCTCCACGGAACCCATCGCCCTTGATCGTCGAGAACGTGACACCGCGGTCGTCGGGAGAACCGTGAGGTCGGGGGTCCGGCCTCTCTCGGCCACTGCATCCCGGACCGGTGATCGTCGGCACCACCCAGCCGCCGGGGTAGGTTCCGACCAGGGCGCGGACCCTCCGCGCGGAGGAGGCAACGTGTCCGACGAGGTCCTGGTCGAGCGCCGCGGGGCGGTGCTGGTGATCACCATCAACCGGCCGCAGGCGAAGAACGCCCTGAACAAGGCGGTGTCCGACGGCATCGCCGCCGCCGTCGACGAGCTGGACGCCTCCGACGAGCTGTGGGCCGGCGTGCTGACCGGGGCGGGCGGGACGTTCTCCGCGGGCATGGACCTCAAGGCGTTCCTCACGGGCGAGCGGCCGTTCATCGAGGGCCGCGGGCTCTGCGGGATCACCCAGGCCCCGCCGCGCAAGCCGCTGATCGGGGCGGCCGAGGGGTGGGCGCTGGCGGGCGGGTTCGAGCTGCTGCTGGCCTGCGACCTCGTCGTCGCCTCCCGCACGGCCCGGTTCGGGGTGCCGGAGGTGAAGCGGTCGCTCGTGGCCGCGGCGGGGGGCGCGCTGCTGCTCACCCGGCGCGTGCCGACCGCCGTCGCGATGGAGATGCTCCTGACCGGCGACCCGATCGACGCCGAGCGGGCCGCCGCGATCGGCCTGGTCAACCGGGTCACCGACGAGGGCGGCGCCCTCGAGGAGGCCGTCGCGCTGGCGTCGACCATCGCGGCGAACGCCCCGCTCGCGGTGGCCGCCACCAAGCGCATCGCCCGGTCGAGCGCCGACTGGTCGCTCGACGAGGGCTGGACGACGCAGGGCGAGATCATCGCGCCGGTGTTCTCCTCCGACGACGCCCGCGAGGGGGCGACGGCGTTCGCCGAGAAGCGGGCGCCGGTGTGGAAGGGCCGGTAGGCGTCAGCCGACGACCCGCTCGATCCACGCGAGCACGTCGGCCACCACCTCGTCCCGGTTGGTCTCGTTGAGGATCTCGTGCCGCGCACCCGGCCAGGTCCTCAGCGTGACGTCGGTGAGGCCGGCCTCGGTGAGCCGCCCGACCAGGGCGTGCACCAGGGCGAGCTGCCCGTTGACCGGGTCGTCCTCCCCGACGGCGACGAGCACGGGCAGGTCCTTGCGGATCTCCGCGAGCCGGGCCGGGTCGGCGACGTCGTGCGCGCGGCCGAACATCGCCTTCACCCCGTCGACGTCGACCCCGAAGCCGCAGTGCGGGTCGGCGACGTACGCGTCGACCTGGGCCTCGTCACGGGAGAGCCAGTCGTAGTCGGTGCGGGCGGAGGCGAACGGGGCGTTGAACGCGGCCAGGTCCATCGGCTGGTCGAGGTCCAGCGCCGGCTCCAGGAGGTCGATGGCCGCGGTGCCGGAGAGGACGAGGCCGTCGATGCGGTCGCCGTGGTCGAGGACCCACTGCTGCGCGGCGAACGAGCCCATGCTGTGCGCGAACAGCACGACCGGGACGCCCGGGTGCTCGGCGCGCCCGTGCTCGACCAGCACGCCGATGTCGTCGACGAGGCCGTTCCAGCCGTCGGTCCCGACCGCGCCGAGCGCGTCGTCGGAGCCCGCGGTGGCGCCGTGCCGCGGTGGTCCTGGCCCTGCACCGCGAAGCCCGCGGCCACCAGCGCCTCCGCGAACGGGCCGTAGCGCAGCACGTGCTCGCCCATCCCGTGCGTGAGCTGGACGACGGCGCGCGGCGGGCCCGCGGGGTCCCAGCGGTAGGCGGTGACCGGCGTGCCGTCGCGGCCGGTGACCGTGAAGCGCACGGGCGTGGTGGTGGAGGTCATCCGCGCACGCTACGACGGCGCGTCCCGGCGGGCCAGGGGCCGGTCAGGGCTCGACGCGCAGCGCGTCCTCCAGCTCGGTGAGCTGCAGGATCCGGGCCGTCGGACTGCCCGGCACGACCCGGACGCGGACGCCGTGCGGCACCGTCGCGGCGATCTCCAGCAGCAGCCCGATGCCGGCGCTGGCCAGGTGCGTCACCCCGGTGACGTCGACGACGACCTCGCCCGGGGCGTCCGCGACGGCCGCCAGCACGCGGTCGCGCAGGCCGGGCACGGTGGCGACGTCGAGCTCGCCCGCCAGCACCAGGCGCGGCCCGTCGTGCACCTGCAGCCCGGCGCGCACCTCGGTGCCCGGCACCCCCGGCTCGGGCGCGCCGGGGACCCGCGGCGGCCCGTCGACCATCGGGCTCATCGTGAACGCGATCCGCGTGCCCTCCCCGGAGTGCTCGACGACGACGTCCTGCGCCAGCCGATCGATCACCATCAGGCCGCGACCGCGGTAGCCGGGGTCGGCGGGCGGCGGTCGCCAGTCGCCCTCGTCGGTGACCTCGGCCTCCACGGAGCCGTCGGCCCGCTGGTCGAGCCGGTAGCGGTACTCGCCGGGGGCGCGGTCGCGGTAGGCGTGCTCGACGGAGTTGGCGAGCGCCTCGCCCAGCGCGAGCTGCAGGTCGTCGCCGACCTCCTCCGGCAGCGCGGCGGCGGTGATCCACGCGGCGACGTCGCGGCGCACCACCGCGAGCTGGTCGGGGCGCGCGGGCCCGCGCCCGGCCAGGACCGGCGGGCGCAGCCGGGCGACGATCAGGGCGACGTCGTCGGCGGGGCCGGACCCGTCCAGCGCGGCATGCAGGATCGCGGGCACGAGCTCCTCGACGGGGCTGGTCGCGTGGTCCGCGCCCGCGGAGGCGAGCCGGGCGAACCCGACGTCGACGATCTCGGTCCGCCGCTCGACCAGCCCGTCGGTGTAGAGGATCACCGTCGACCCCGGCGCCAGGGTGGTGGCTCCCTCGGTGAACGGCGGGCCGCCGCGCACGCCGAGGACCGCGCCCTGGGCGTCCTCCAGGTAGGTCGCCGAGCCGTCGGGGCCCAGCACGAGCGGCGGCGGGTGCCCGGCGCGGGCCCAGCGCAGGTCGCCGGTGCGGGTGTCGAGGACGACGCCGATCGCGGTGCTGGCGCGGGCGCCCGGGACGCGGTGCGACCAGCGGTTGAGCCAGGTCAGCGCCTCGGCGGGGGAGTGGGTCTGCAGCAGGTAGGCCGAGAGGGCGCTGCGCAGCTGCCCCATGACGGCGGCGGCGCGCGGCCCCTGCCCGACGACGTCGCCGACGACGATCGCGACGAGGTTGTCGTCCAGCGGCAGCACGTCGTACCAGTCGCCGCCGGTGCGGCTGCCCGAGGACGCGGGCAGGTAGCGGGCGGCGAGCGTGACGCGGTCGTGGTCGGGCAGCGCGGGCGGCAGCAGGCTGCGCTGCAGCGTGTCGGCGAGCTCGCGGCGGGTGTCGGCCAGCGCCGCGCGCTCGAACGCCAGCCCGGCGTCGCTGGCGAGGGTGTGCAGGAACGCGCGCTCGTCGTCGTCGAAGGCGCGGGTGCCGCGGAACCCGACGGCCAGGGCGCCCACCACGCGCTCGCCGACCGTCAGCGGCAGCGCGGCGCCGGCGTCGTCGCCGTCGGCGCGCCAGGTGGGCACGCCGGTCCGCATCGCGTCGACGACGGACGGCACGCCGCGCGGGTCGCCGATCTGGTGCACCGCGTGCGGGCCGCCGGGCCCGGGGAGGGTGACCGAGACCGACACCGCGCCGGTCGCCTCGACGATCCCGGTGGCGAGCACGTGCGCGGCGTCGTCGACGGTGCCGGCGGCGGCGAGCGCCGCGGTGACCTCGTGGAGCTGGCGCTCGCGGGTGGCCAGCCGGTCGGTCTCGATCATCAGCGCGACGCGGCGGCCCAGCTCCTCGGCGGTGTCGACGTCGGTGTCGTCGTGCACGCGCGGCGCCCCGGTGCTGACGAACACCAGCGCCCCGAGCAGGCGTCCCGCGACGACGAGCGGCACGACCAGCGCCCCGCGGAACACCACCCCGCCGCCCTCGAGCGGCGAGCCGGGCGGCATCTCGTCGATCGCGAACGCCCGCCCGCCGTGCAGGTCGAGGACGGGCCGGCGCGGCGGGAGCGCGCGGACGGCGTCGGCCACGGCGGGGTCGCGGTGGTGCACGGCGGCGACGGCCTGGGTGCCGTCGGGGCGGGCCAGGAAGACGATCGCCAGGTCGCCGAGCAGGGGCGACGCCGCGGCGACGAGGTCGTCGAGCCGGTCGGCGAGGTCGCCGGGGCGGCCGAGCAGGCGCCCGGTGTCGGCGAGCAGGCGGTCGCGCTCGGTGATCCGCCTGCGCCCGGTGACGTCGCGCAGCGTGCCCACCAGGACCAGGCGCTCGCCGCCCTCGCGGTCGGGCGCCTGGGCGATGACCACCTCGATCCACAGCAGCCGTCCGTCGCGGTGCCGCGCGGGCAGCACGAAGCTGCCGCCGCCCTCCGCGCGCACGGTCGCGAAGGCCGCGTCGATCGCCGCGACGTGGTCGGCGTCGTCGTCCTGCCCCGGCCACCAGGGGTGCGGCAGCGTGTAGGGCAGCCCCTCGGGCCCGTACCCGAGGATGGCCGCGAAGGCGTCGTTGACCTCCTCGACCGCCCACTCGCGGCCGATCACGAACAGCCCGTCCTGCATGGCGTTGATCAGCGCGTTGCGCCAGGCCGACTCGTGGTTGCGCACGCGGGCGAGCTGCAGGTTCGACCGCACGCGGGCGAGCAGGTCGGCCGAGGAGAACGGCTTGACGAGGTAGTCGTCGGCGCCGGCGGCGAGGCCCTCGATCGCGGCGTCCTCACCCGCGCGGGCCGAGAGCATCACGACCGGGGTCGTGGCCGTGGCCGGGTCGGCGCGCAGGGCCGCGAGCAGCGCGAACCCGTCGATCCCCGGCATCATCACGTCGGTCAGGACCAGGTCGGGCTTCTCGGCCCGGGCCACGGCGAGGGCCTCGTGCCCGTCGGCCACGACGAGCACGCGGTAGTGCGGGGTCAGCAGGCCGTAGAGGAACCGGCGCAGGTCGCTGTTGTCCTCGGCGACGAGCACGCTGGCCCCGGCCGTCGACCCGGCGTCGAGGGCGACGATCGGGTCGAGGTCGTCGTCGGAGGAGGCCCACTGCAGGGCCTCCTCGCGGTAGCGCTGGGCCGCCGCCGACACGCGGGCGCTCGTGGGCGGGGCGCCGGTCGAGGCGGACGGCGGCAGCAGCACCGAGAACGTCGAGCCCTCGTCCAGGACGCTCGTGACGCCGACGGTGCCGCCGTGCAGCGCCGCCAGCTCGGCGACCAGCGCCAGCCCGATGCCGGTGCCCTCGCGGCTGCGGCCCGAGGCGTGCTGCACGCGGTGGAAGCGCTGGAACAGCAGGGGCAGGTCGTCCTCGGGGACCCCGATGCCGGTGTCGGTGACGTCGAGGCGGACACCGTCGTCGTCGGTGGGCCGCAGCGCGACGGTGACCCCGCCCGCCAGCGTGTACTTCACCGCGTTGGACAGCAGATTGAGGACGATCTTCTCCCACATGTCCACGTCGACGGCGACGGTGGACGGCAGCGCGGGGCACTCGACCACGAAGCCGAGCCCCGCGCGGGTGACGGCGGGGGCGAAGGACTCGGCGATGCCGCGGGTGAGCCCGGCGAGGTCGACGGCGGTGCGCTGCGGCACCAGCCGCCCGCCCTCCAGGCGGGCGAAGTCGAGCAGCGTGTCGACGAGCCGTCGCAGCCGCCCGCTGTTGCGCCGCACGACCTCCAGCCGCGCCCGGTGCGGGGGCGCGAGCGGGTGGTCGCGGTCGGCGAGGGCGTCCTCGGTGGGGCCGGCGATGAGCGTCAGCGGGGTGCGCAGCTCGTGGCTGACGCCGGTGAAGAACTCGGTCTTGGCGCGGTCGAGCTCGGCGAGCTCGTCGGCCCGGCTGCGCTGCGCCTGGTAGGCCTGGGCGTCGGCGATGGCCCGGTTGACCTGCCCGGCGACCAGGTCCAGGAACCGCCGGTACTCGGTGTCGAGCGCGCGGAACGGGCTCACGCCGGTGGTCAGCACGCCGAGCGGGCTGCCGGTCCCGCCACCGACGAGCGGGACGCACACGGCCGCGTCGGGCTCGACGGCGTCGTCGATGTGGCCGGTGGGCAGGAACAGGCCCTTGAACTCCTCGGCGAGCCCGGTGAGGACCTGCGGGGCGCCGGTCTGCAGCACCGGCCACAGCGGCGAGTCGGCGTCGAGCACGTCGGGGAGGATGCGCGGGTCGTCGGTCATGCCGAAGGCGGCGGTGCGGTGGACCGCGCCGGTGCCGTCGAGCAGGTAGACCGACGCGAACGGGACGTCGGTGCGGCCGTGCTCCAGCGCCGCCAGCGTCGCCCGGCAGGCCTCGTCGACGGTCGGAGCGGTGGCCGCGGAGATCTCCCCGAGCTCGCTGAGCACGCGCAGGCGGCGCTCGCTGAGCACGCGCTCGGTGTCCTCGCTGACGACGCAGAGCATGCCGTCGATGCGGCCCCCGGCGTCGTCGAGCGGGCTGTAGGAGAATGTGTGGTAGGTCTCCTCGGGGTAGCCCGCCCGCTCCAGGACGAGCAGCAGGGCCTCGTCCCACGTCGCCTCGCCGGTCTCGACGACCTGGCGCACCCGCGGGCCGATGTCGTCCCAGATCTCCGCCCACACCTCGTGCGCGGGGCGGCCCAGCGCCCACGGGTGCTTCGCGCGCAGCGTGTCGCGCTGGTAGGCGTCGTTGTAGAAGAACGCGAGCTCGGGGCCCCAGCCCATCCACATCGAGAAGCGCGACGTCAGCAGGATGCGGACGACGCTGCGCAGCTCGGCGGGCCACGTCTCCGGCGGACCGACCGGCGTGGCGGCCCAGTCGTGGGCCGCCATGACGCGGCCGAGCTCCCCGCCTCCGGAGAAGAGGGGGTTGGTGTCGGGGGACGGATCGGTGGCCATCGTCGGCCAGTCTGGCCGACCCCCGCCGAACCCGCCATCGAGGCCTACACCGGGCGTGGGACGGCGCTCCCGTGCTCGTGCCGGTGGACCGACGCCCGTGCGGCCGCCGCACCCGCGGCCGTCAGCACCGCGATGGCGCCGAGCACGACCAGCAGCGGCACCGCCCAGGTGCCCGTGGCCTCGTGCACGGCCCCGACGACGGCCGGCCCGGTGGCGGCCACGAGGTACCCGCCGCCCTGCACGAGCGCCGACATGCGGCGGCTCTCCGCCGGGCCACGCGCGGCCCGCACGACGATCGAGAAGATGACGGTGAACCCGCCGCCCTGCGCGACCCCGCCGAGCGCGCACCACACGAGCCACAGGTGCGGGGCGAGCAGCAGGCCCAGCGGCAGCGCCGCCCAGGCCGCGCACACCGCGAGCAGCGCGGGCAGCGGCCCGGCCCCGCGCCGCAGCAGCACCGGCACCCCGAACGCCCCGGCGACCGCCGCGACCTGGAACACCGACGCGCTGACGCCCGCCGCGGCCGGGTCCATGCCGAGCCGGTCGTGCAGCAGCAGCGGCAGCCAGGCCGTGACGCCGTAGTAGGAGAACGCCTGGCCGCCGAACGCGATCGTCAGCATCCAGACGATCGGGCGCCGCCACCACACCGGGCCGCCGGCGTCGCCCTCGTCGACCGCGGCCGCCTCGGCGGCGCGGCGGGCGTTGCCGCGCGTGCCCAGCCACCAGATCCCGGCGGCCAGCACGGCGACCGCGCCCCACGCGGCCAGCGCGGCCCGCCAGCCCAGCCCGGCCGTCAGCGGCACCGTGAACGACAGCATGATCATCGAGCCGACGTTGAGCGCCGCGGTGTAGCCGCCGAGCACGATCCCGGCCCGGCGCGCGGGGACGTCTCGACCGACCACCACCGGCACCGCGACGTTCCCCACCGTGATCGCGGCGCCGATGACGAGCGTGCCGGCGACGACCGCCCACAGCCCGTCGGGGCCCGACCCGTCCGCCGACCGCAGGACGGTGCCCGCGAGCAGCGCGCCCAGCGCGATCAGCACCCCGCGCTCCAGCCCGGCGCGGGCGAGCAGCAGCGAGGCCAGCGGCGTCGCCAGGGCGAAGCACAGCACCGGGAGGCTGGTGAGCAGCCCCGCGGTGCCCGCGCCGATGCCCAGATCGGCGCGGATCGCGTCGAGCACGGGGGAGATGGCGACGATCGGGCCGCGCAGGTTGAGCGCGACCACGACGATCGCGAGCACCAGCAGGGCCGTGCTGGTGCCGGGGGCGGAGCGGGTGGGGGGCGGGGCCGTGGACGTCACTGTCTCCATGGTCCTCGCGCCCGGCGCTCAGGTCACGTCGTCGTGAGCACCCCCACCGGCCTGCACCAGCAGGGAGTGCCCCTGGTGCGGCTCCATCTCCACGGAGAACGCGTGCAGGTCGTCGACGGTGCCGACGGTGCGGTCGGTGAACATGTCGGTGACCACCGCGCCCGGCACCAGGTGCTCGGACCGGACGGTGCCGGTGACCGGCTCGCCCGAGAAGTTGAGCACCGTGAGGTGCAGCTGCCCCGGCCCGGCGAGGCGGTGCACCAGCACCAGCAGGCCGCGGTGCGAGACGTCGGGCACGTCGACCTGCTCGGCGGTGGCGATGCCGTAGCGGGTGCGGACGGCGAGGATCGCCTGGAGCTGGCGGACGAAGCTGGCCTCGTCGTCGAGCTGGTCGGGGATGGTGCCGTAGAGGCTGCGCCCGCGGGGCAGCCCCGACGACGAGCTGCGCGCCCCCGGGTTCGCGCCCATCAGGTCGTGCCCGGCGCGGTGGATCCAGCGGGTGTCGCCGCTCTCCAGCAGCTCCGCGACCTGGTCGGGGTGCAGGGTGAGCATGCCGCCGAGGTCCCAGCCCGACAGCGCGAACACCCCGGGCTGCAGGGCGTTGAACATCGCCAGCAGCAGGTGCACGCGCATGATCCGCGCGGTCTCGACCTCCTCGATGGTGTCGAGGTCGGTGATCCCCAGCGTCGCCGCGATCACCGTGGCCGTCGTGCAGGCGATGCCGTTGGTCGTGAAGATCAGGTTGTAGGGGGCGTCCGGTCCGGTGAGGCGGTCGCAGAGGTCGCGGCGGACGCTCTCGGCCAGGTCGGCACCGGTGATCTCGGCGCCCCGGTAGGTGTAGAGGTCGTCGCGGTGGCCGGTGGCCCAGTGCACGAGCTCGTAGGTGAGCTCGTCGTGGTTCTGCAGGGCGTGCACCAGCCCGGCCGGGTCGACGCCCAGCTCCAGCGAGGTGCGCAGCGTCAGGCGCAGGAACTCGGTGTCGCCGGTGGCCAGCGCGTGGTGGTAGGCGGGGCGGTTGACGAAGTCGTAGGACAGGTCGGCGCCGGCCTCGGAGGTGGCGCGGATGTCGTCGATCGTCAGGTTCAGCTCCTGGAAGGTGAACCCGCCGAGCTTGCGCACCATCGAGCCGATGAGGTGGTTGGCGGCGGCCGACAGCGGGTGGCCCTCCGACCACGCCGGCAGCCCCTCCGTCGACTTCTCGACGCCGAGGAACCCGTTGGCGTCCAGACGCAGCGCGCCCGCGCCGAGGTCGGTGAGCGAGTGCAGGGCGTCGCCGATGACCAGGCGCATGCCCGCGAAGCTGGGGTCGAGCCAGTTGATCGAGGGCTGGCCCTCCTTGAAGTAGTGCAGGTAGACCCAGCGCCGCTCGACGCCGTCGACGCCCTCGACCGCCTTCGTCGCGCTCCAGTTCGTCTCCTTCACGCCCTCGGCGTAGAAGATGACGCGCTGCAGCCGCCCGATGATGTAGCCGGCCTTCTCGAGCTGCTCCTCGGTGGCCGCGTCGATGTTCACCGAGTCCCGGCCGTGCGGGACGTCGGGCAGGATCGCCCAGTCCTCCGGCTCGATCTCGATCATGTGGTAGATGCCGGGGTAGTCGGCGTACTTCATCTCGGCGAGCCGGAAGTCCGCGCCCTTGCCGGTGTGGCCGGGCACGATGTCGTCGATGATCGTGCCCCCCGACCAGGTGGCCATGCCGCACATCGCGCGGAACTCCGCCTCGGTGCCGAAGGCGGGGTCGATCTCGGTGCTCATCCGGTCGAAGTGCCCGTCGACGCTCGGGGTCGCCTGCCAGCCCGACAGCCCACCCGCCCGCTTGACCGGCCCGGTGTGCACGGCCTCGATGCCGATCGTCGCGAACGCGTCCCACAGGGCCTCGTCGGCCAGCGCGCCCAGGAACGACTCGCCCGGGCGGGTGATGAACGAGATCGGGTACGCGGTGAACCACACCGACGCCGTCTCCACCGCCTGGCGGGGCCCGGGGTTCGCGAACGGGTTCTGCCACATCGAGCCCTGGCCCGAGAACTGCCGGCTGATCTCGTTGGCGTCGGCGAGCATCGACTGGCTCAGCAGCCACGACAGGTACGCCGGGTTCGTGCCCGTGGGCTTCCCGTCCTTGGCCACCGACCGCCGCGCGAACGGCGCCTTCACCTTGGCCCGGTGCCGCAGGCTGCGCGGCCGGGCCGGATGGAAGTGCTCCGCGTAGGTGATCTCGCTCGGCTCGTGGGGGTGCTCGTCTGACATCGGTTCTCCGTGCGGATCGCGGCGCTCGTGCGGCCCGACGGTAGTGGAGGCCGGGCGCGGGGGCGGGGGTGGCCACGCCCCCGCTGGGGGGAACGAACGCCGCCCCGTTCGGGGTGTGCGGCCGGACGGACGAACTCCGCTCGTCACACCCCGTGTCCGGTGGCGGCGGTGTGTCGGGGGGTTGGGGGTCGGGGGTCGGGGGGGTCGGGGGTCTGGGGGGGGCACGGCGGGCGGCGGGATGGCGGTGGTGCGGGTCTTGGTTGCGCCGGGTTCGTGGTCCTCGGGACTCGCCGGGTCGCGGGGTGCGGCTCTCGGGCCGCGCCGGGGGATCGGGCGGCGCGTGCCGCGGCCCGGGACGCTGGGTCTGGGTGATCGTCGGGAGTGTGACGTGGTGGTCGGGCCGAGGGCCGTGGTGGTGCGGTTTCGGTGATCACCGGCGGGTGGGGCGGGGTGATCGTCGGGAGTGTGACGGCCAGGTCGTCGTGGGGGCCGTGGTGGTGCCGGTTTCGGTGATCACTGCCCGCGGGGTCGCGAGTTGCGCACCCGCTTGCTTCCGGCGCGCGTCCGGACAGCGCGGATGACGAGGGGATGCGCAGTTCGGGCGGGGGTGCGTGCGCGCGGAGGCCGGTGACCGGGTGTGGGTGCGGGCGCCGGTGGTGATCGTCGAGAGTGTGACGTGGTGGTCGGGCCGAGGGCCGTGGTGGTGCGGTTCTGGCGATCACCGACGGGGTCGGCGGGGTGATCGTCAGGAGTGTGACGGCAAGGTCGTCGTGGGGGCGGTGGTGGTGCGGTTTCGGTGATCACTGCCCGCGGTGCAGCGAGTTGCGCACCCGCTTGCTTCTGGCGGATGTCCGGACGTGCGCGGATGACCAGGAGGTGCGCAGTTCGGGCCGGGGTGCGTGAGCGCGGAGGCCGGTGGCGCGGGGTGGGTGCGGAAGCGGCGGTGATCGTCGGGAGTGTGACGCGGGGGTCGTCGCGCGGGCTGTGGTGATGCGGTTTCGGTGATCACCGGCGTGGTGGGGCGGGTGATCTTCAGAAGTGTGACGGCAGGGTCGTCGTGGGGGCCGTGGTGGTGCGGTTCTGGTGATCACCGGCGGGTCGGGCGGGGTGACGGTCGAGAGTGTGACGGCAGGGTCGTGGTGAGGGCTGTGGTGGCGCGGTTGCGGTGATCACCGCCGCGGCCCCGCGGCGCCGCGAGCTGCGCGGCTGGCCGGAGGCGCGCGGCCGGCCGGGAGGTGCGCGGATGACCAGGAGGTGCGCGCCGGGCCGGGGGTGTGCGGTGGGTTGGGTGCACGGTGGGGGGTGCGGCTGGGCGGGAGGTGCGCCGGCAGGTGGGGTGGGCCGTGGGAGGGTGCGGGGGTGACCGACTCCCTCGCCGAGCGGGCCGCGGCCGCGCTCGCCATCCCGCTGCAGGTGGCGCTCGAGGCGCGCGCGGCGGACCCGGCCGACCCGACGGCCGGGGTGGTGTTCCCGGTGCTGGGGCTGGCCATCAACCCGGGCGGCACGCTGCACGCCGGGGCGCTGGGCGCGATCATGGAGCTCACCGGGTTCCTGGCCCTGCTCCCGCTCCTCGACCCGGCCGAGCACGCCGTGACCCACCACATCTCCACCCAGATCCTCAGCCCCGGGCGCCAGGGCGAGGAGGTGCACGTGACGGCCGCGGTCGAGCGCCGCACCCGCCGGCTCGGGTTCGTCACCGCCACCGCCGTGGCCGGCAACCGGCTCGTCGCCCGCTCCCAGATCACGAAGTCGGTGATCGAGATCCGCTGAGCCGGGCTCGGCGGGCCCGACGTCCACCGGTCCGGGACCGCGGTCCCGGACGTCGGCCGGTCCGGGACCGCCGGCCCCGAGCCGTCGGCCCGGCCGCAGCCGGTGCGCAGGTCGCGTGCCTCGAGCCGGCGGTCGACGGAGGGCGGGTGCTCAGGGTTCGTCCGGCAGCAGCGGCACCTCCAACGGCGCACGGGTGTGCAGGAGGGTGCCGCGGGTGACGGAGCGGGCGCCGAAGCGGGCGCGCAGGTCGTCGAGGGTGGAGTCCAGCGCCGCGCCCGCCGCACGGTCGAAGGGCAGGGCGAGCTGGACGGCGTCGTCGTCGGCGAGGTTGCCCAGTGAGACGCCGAGGAGGGTGAGGCCGCGTTCGCGGATCATCGGCAGCGCGGCGACCAGGAGCTCGCGGGCGGCCGAGAGCAGCGTGGCGGTGTGGGCGGTGGCCTCGGGGAGGGTGTGCGAGCGGGTGGCGCGGGAGAAGTCGCCGAAGCGCAGCCGCAGCACGACCGTGCGGCTCACGCGACGGCCACCGCGCAGGCGCCGGGCCAGGCGGTCGAGCGTGCCGGCGAGCAGGGCGTCGAGCTCCTCGTCGGTGCGGGGACGACGACCCAGGGCCTGCTGGGAGCCGATGGACCGCCTGCGCTGGGCGGGGCGCACCGGGCGCGGGTCGCGGTTGTGGGCCAGCGCGTGCAGGTGCCGGCCGCCGGCCGGGCCGAGCATCGACACCAGCGCGGCCTCCCCGACGGCCGCCACCTCGCCGACCGTGCGGATCCCCATCGCGTGCAGCTTCTCCGTGGTGACCGCGCCGACGCCCCACAGCCGCCGCACCGGCAGCGGGTGCAGGAACGCGAGCTCGCCCTCGGGCGCGACGCGCAGCAGCCCGTCGGGCTTGGCCACGCCGCTGGCCACCTTGGCCAGGAACTTCGTGCGCGCGACGCCGACCGTGATCGGCAGCCCCACCTCGCGCGCGACGCGCTCGCGCAGCCGCGCCGCGATGTCGACGGGCGCCCCCGCGATCCGCCGCAGCCCGCCGACCTCGAGGAAGGCCTCGTCGATCGAGATGCCCTCGACCAGCGGCGTGGTGTCGCGGAACACCGCGAACACGTCCTTGCTGGCCTGCGAGTACGCCGCCATCCGCGGCGGCACCACGATCGCCTGCGGGCACAGCGCGCGCGCCTGCCGCCCGTTCATCGCCGTGCGCACGCCCCGGGCCTTCGCCTCGTAGCTGCAGGCCAGCACCACCCCGCCGCCGACGATCACCGGCCGCCCGCGCAGCCGCCGGTCGTCGCGCTGCTCGACCGACGCGTAGAACGCGTCGAGGTCGGCGTGCAGCACGGTGGCGGCGTCCTCGGGCGGCGGTTCGGGCACGAACAGATGTTCGCATCGACCCCCGACAATGTCATCGCATACGGTGCGACGGTGACGCGACCGGTGATCATCGGCAACTGCTCGGGGTTCTACGGCGACCGCATCGCGGCCGCGCGCGAGATGGTCGACGGAGGGCCGATCGACGTCCTGTGCGGCGACTACCTCGCCGAGCTGACGATGCTCATCCTCGCGAAGGCGCAGGCCAAGGACCCGTCGGTCGGCTACGCGAAGACGTTCCTCACGCAGGTCGAGGACGTGCTCGGCACCTGCCTGGAGTGCGGGATCAAGATCGTCGCCAACGCCGGGGGCCTCAACGCCGCGGGCCTCGCCGACGCGATCCGGGCCGTCGCCGAGCGCCTCGGACTGACCGTCGCCGTCGCCCACGTCGAGGGTGACGACCTGCGCGGTGACCTCTCGGCGATCACGCCGCCGGTCGTGGGGAAGCCGGTGTCGGCCAACGCCTACCTCGGCGGCTGGGGCATCGCGGAGGCGCTCGGGGCGGGCGCCGACGTCGTCGTCACCGGGCGCGTCACCGATGCCTCGCTGGTGGTCGGGCCCGCGGCCTGGTGGCACGGCTGGGGCCGCGAGGACTGGGACCGCCTCGCCGGTGCCGTCGCGGCGGGCCACGTCATCGAGTGCGGCCCGCAGGCGACGGGCGGCAACTACCCCTTCCTCGACGAGATCACCGACCTGCGCTACCCCGGCTTCCCGATCGCGGAGGTCGCCGCCGACGGGTCGTCGGTGATCACGAAGCACCCGGACACGGGCGGGCTGGTGTCGGTCGGCACCGTCACCGCGCAGCTCCTCTACGAGATCGCCGAGCCCGCCTACCTCGGCCCGGACGTCACCACGCACATGGACACCGCCGTGCTCACCCAGGACGGCGAGCACCGCGTCACGATCTCGGGCGTGCGGGGCAGCGCGCCGCCCGCGACGCTGAAGGTGGCGCTCAACGACGCCGGCGGCTTCCGCAACACCATGACGTTCGTGCTCACCGGCCTCGACATCGAGGTCAAGGCCGCGCGCTGCGAGGCGATGCTGTTCGACCTGCTGGGCGGGCGCGGGCGCTTCGCCACCACCGACGTCCGGCTGCTGCGCTACGACACCCCGGACGCCCCCGAGAACGCGCTCGCCACCGCCCACCTCAAGGTCACCGTCATGGATCCGGACCCGCGCGTCGTCGGCCGGGCCTTCTCCGGCGCCGCGATGGAGCTGGCGCTGGCCGGCTACGCGGGGTTCCACACGACGACGCCGCCGACCTCGGAGTCGGCCTACGGGATCTACCGGCCGGCCGCGGTGCCGCGCTCGGCCGTCGAGCAGGTCGTCGTCCTGCCCGACGGCACGCGCAGCATCGTGGCCGACCCGCCCACCGGCCCGGCGCCCGCACCGCCGGAGCACCCCGCCGCGGCCGTCCCCGCCGGTCCGACCGTCCGCGCGCCGCTGGGCGCGGTGTGCGGGGCGCGCTCGGGCGACAAGGGCGGCAACGCCAACGTCGGCCTGTGGGCCCGCGACGACGCCGGCCACGCCTGGCTGCGCGCCCACCTCACCGTCGAGCGCCTGCGCGAGCTGCTCGGCCCGGAGGCCGCCGACCTGCGCATCGAGCGCTACGAGCTGCCCACCCTGCGCGCGGTCAACGTCGTCGTGCACGGCCTGCTCGGGGCGGGCGTGGCGTCGACCGCGCGCCCGGACCCGCAGGCCAAGGGCCTGGGGGAGTACCTGCGCAGCCGCATCGTGGACGTCCCGGTGGCCCTGCTGCCCTGAACGCCGCGACGCGCTGCCGGGTCCGCACGACCCGGCAGCGCGCCGCGCCGTCAGCCCAGCAGGCCGCCGACGACCGGCACGGCCTCGAGGAGGCCGCCGGAGTCCCCGGACCCGGAGTCCCCGGACCCCGAGTCACTGGACCCGGAGTCCGCACCGGACCCCGAGTCCCCATCGGACCCGGAGCCCGAGTCGGAGGACGAGTCCGATCCGGAGTCGTCCTCCGAGGACGATCCGGACCCGCCGCCCAGCAGCCCGGTGACGGTGCCCAGCACCGGCACCTCCGCGGTCGAGACCGCCGGCAGCTCGACGTCGGGCAGGTCGAGGACCTCCGTGCCGCCGAGCTCCAGGGCGGGCGTCTCGATCGTGGTGGCCGACAGCCCCAGCGACGGCAGCGTGACCTCGGGCTCCGGCCCGAGCCGCAGCACCTCGGCACCCTCGACGGTGAGGCTCGGCAGCGTCGCCGACGTGCTGCCGACCCCGACCGGGCCGACGTCGACCTGCCCGACCGCGGCGTCCGGGAGGTCGACGACGGTGTCGGTGGTGCCGACGCCGACACCCTGCTCGTCGACGACGACACCGACGTCGGGCGTGACGACCTCCACCTCGCCGACGGTGACCGGCGGGGTCGTGACCGGGCCGACCGGCGTGGGCGGCAGCGTGATCCCGGGGACCTCGACCTCGGGGGTCCCGAGGTCGGGCAGCGGGACGGTGACGACCGGCGCGGTGGGCGTGCCGGGGTCGGTGGGGGTGCCCGGACCGGCACCCGGACCGCCCGTGCCCGGACCGCCCGTACCCGGCTCGACGACACCCGGACCGCCCGTGCCCGGATCGACGACACCCGGGTCGACGACCCCGGGACCGCCGGTCCCCGGGTCGACCGCGCCCGGGCCGGTGGGGCCGGGGACGGCCGTGCCCGGGTCGACGGCACCGGGGGCCGTCGGGGAGGTGGGGACGCCCGGAGCGGCGGGGCCCCCGGGCGCACCGGGCCCGGCCGGGGCGCCCGGCACGGCGGGACCGGCGACGGGGAGGCCGCCGGACGCGGAGGGCAGCAGTGCGGAGCGGCCGATGTCGGCGCCGCTGACCGGCT
Source organism: Pseudonocardia broussonetiae (assembly GCF_013155125.1). NCBI lineage: Bacteria > Bacillati > Actinomycetota > Actinomycetes > Pseudonocardiales > Pseudonocardiaceae > Pseudonocardia > Pseudonocardia broussonetiae. The sequence goes on from NZ_CP053564.1 coordinate 4,669,347, forward strand.
CGGTGTCGAGAGCGGACAGCGCGGCGGGCAGGTCCGCGGCGGCGAGCGCGATCCCGGGCTCGAGCAGGCCGGACCGGGCGGTCTCCGAACCGGTGTCCGACGCGCCCGTGGTGCCCTCCGCCTCCTCGGCGTCGGCCTCGGGGGAGGGCAGCAGCAGCGCCTCCTCCAGCGAGGTCGCACCGAACAGCGCGCCGACGACGAACATCGCGCCCGCGGCCGCGGAGACCTTGCGGACCGCGCGGACCGGCTGCACCTCGGAGGCGGGTGGGGGCGCGGGCCGGGAGTGGCCGCGGGGCACCAGCGGGCGGTCGAGCGCGCGGCGGGCGCGGCCCTCGCGGCGCAGCAGCGCCGAGACCGCGACGGGCTCGCCGGGCGGGGCCGCGGGGCGGGGAGCGGTGCCAGGCGGCGGGGAGTACCGGCACAGCAGGTCGGCGACGGAGATCGCGTGCGCCGGGCGGGACGGGCGTCGGGGGGAAGCGAGCGGATCCACGGTCGGGGGCCTTCCGAGGGGTGGTGCAGCTGGGGAGACCCGATCGTGGACCTACTCCTCCGTTGTCGCTAGATGTTGCTCGACCGTTCACCGAGAGTCACTCTTTCAGCGCATTGCCGTTGATCGCTCACAGTGGACCGCTAGTCGCACCACTCGTCCGGGTGACACATCCGGTTACGGTGTCCGGCCGAGTGCGGCTGTCCGGTGTGGGCGAATGGTAGTGGTCGAGAAGGTCGTGCGCGGCACGACCGCGTGGCCACTGTGGAGTGCCGGGGGCTCAGCCCAGCGCCCGCCCGATCGCCCGGGCGCTCGTGCGGACCAGCGGGGCCAGCGCGAGCGGTGACGCGCTGCCGTGGCGCACGACCAGCGACACCGCCGCCACCACCTGGCCGCGCCCGTCGTGCACCGGGGCCGCGACCGACAGCGCGTCGTCGGTGACCTGGCGGTCGCTCACCGCGAACCCGCTGCTCCGGACGTCGGCGAGCATGCCGCGCAGCGCCCGCGGATCGGTGACGGTGTACGGGGTGTAGCGCTCGACCGGCCCGGCCAGCGCCTCCTCCTGCACGTCCGGCGGCGCGTGCGCGAGCAGCACCAGCCCGACGCCGGTGGCGGTGGGGGCGAACCGCCCGCCGACCCGCGTCAGCACCGGCACCGCGCCGGACCCGGCGATCCGCTCGACGAACACGACCTCGCCGCCCTCGCGCACCGCGAGCTGCACGTTCTCGCGCGTGATCTGGCTGAGGTCCTCCAGGAACGGCAGGGCCCGCTCGCGCAGCGCCGACCCGCGCGGGGCCAGCGCCGCCACCTCCCAGAGCCGCAGCCCGACGCGGAACCGCCCGTCGTCACCGCGCTCCAGCGCGCCCCAGTCGACGAGCTCGCCCGCCAGCCGGTGCGCCGTGGAGACGGGCAGGTCGGCGCGCCGGGCCAGCTCCGAGAGCGTCTGCGCGGGGTGCTCGGCGGAGAACGCGCCGAGCAGCCGCAGCCCGCGGGCGAGCACCGGCCCCGGACGGGTCACCGGCCCCACCTCCCGCTCCGACGCGCCTCAGAGATCGAGCACGAGTCTCGCGCACGCGGCCCGCGACACGCACACGAACATCGTGTCGTGGGCCGCCCGCTCGTCGGCGGTGAGCAGGGCGTCGCGGTGGTCGACCTCGCCGGAGAGCACGCCGGTCTCGCAGGTGCCGCAGGTGCCCTCGCGGCACGACGACAGGATCCCGACCCCGGCGTCCTCCAGCACCTCGAGCACCGACCGGTCGGCGGGCACGGCCAGCGTCGTCCCCGAGCTCGCGAGCTCCACCTCGAACGCCCCGACCGGCCCGTCGACGGCGACGGCGGCGAACCGCTCCACCCGCGCCGCCGCGCACCGCTCCTCGACGGCCGCGAGCAGGGGAGGGGGTCCGCAGCAGTAGACGAGGGTCCCCTCGGCGTCGAGCCCGTCGAGGTCGAGCAGGCCGTGCTCGTCCTGCGGGCGGAGCTCGACGCGGTCGCCGTGCGCGGCGCGCAGGTCGTCGGCGAAGGCCATCGAGGCGGCCGTGCGCCCGCCGTAGAGCAGCCGCCACTGCGCGCCCGCGGCCGTGGCGGCGTCGAGCATCGGCAGGATCGGCGTGATCCCGATGCCCCCGGCGACGAAGACGTAGCGCTCCGCCGGTTCGAGCGCGAAGTGGTTGCGCGGGCCGTCGACCCGCACGGTGTCGCCCGCCCGCAGGGTGTCGTGGACGAACGACGAGCCACCCCGGCCGTCGGGCTCGCGCAGCACGGCCACCCGCCACGACGTGCGGTCGGCGGGGTCCCCGCACAGCGAGTACTGCCGCACCAGGTCGTCCTCGAGCACCAGGTCGACGTGCGCGCCGGGCTCCCACGCGGGGAGGTCGGCGCCGGACGGGTCGCGCAGCCGCAGCGCGACCACCCCGTCGGCCACCTCGGACCGGTCGTCGACGACGAGCTCGATCACGCCCTCGCCCCCACCAGCTCGGGCTCCGCCGGCACGTCGCCGCCGTGGCCGACCGGGTGCGCGAGCAACCACTCCCACACCTGCACCGGCCCCTCGGCGACGTGCTCGGCGCCGCAGTGGCAGACCCCGCGCAGGCGGTCGCTGCCGGGCACCCACACGACCCGGACCACGCCCGCCATCAGGCGCGCACCCCGGTGGCGGCCCCGGCCAGCCTCTCCAGCATCCGCCGGGCGGCGAGACCGCCGGTGTCGATGTTGATCGACAGCTCCTGGTAGCCCGCGGGCTCGGTCGCGATCACGCGCTCCAGGACGTCGAGCGCCTCGACGTCCTGCAGGACGACCGTCCGGTTCTGCTCGGCGAGGAAGTCCGAGACCTCCTGATCGTCGCGGGCGAAGTCGCGCGCGACGGCCCAGAAGTCGTGCGTGGAGTTCTCGGTCTCCGGCGTGATCGCGTAGACGACCTCGACGTGGAACGCGTCGGGGTCACTCCCGTCCGGTCGGGGCACCGACCCGACGGGCGCGATCCGGCTGTGCAGCAGGTACAGGCACGGCGGCGTGTACTCGATGTCCTGCCAGCGCGCGATCCGCCCGGTCAGGCCGGTGGAGCGGGAGTAGAACGGCGGGCACTCGGCGTCGTCCATGTGGCGGGTGACGCGGACGACGCCGGCCTCGTCGTCGACCTCGGTGGTGATCGGCGTGCCGGCCACCTCGGGCGTGCCGATGTAGCCGCCGTGCAGGTAGGTCTCGTGGGAGAGGTCGAGCAGGTTGTCCACGAGCAGCCCGGCGCGGGCGGCGAGGGGCTCCATGCCCGAGACCGTCGTCCACTCCGGGTCGGCGAGCCAGGGCGCGCGCGGGATGCGGGTGGTGGCGGCGCGGTCGGGGTCGCCGATGAACACCCAGACGAAGGAGTCCTGCTCGACGACGGGGTAGGAGCGCAGGCGGGCCGTCCGCGGCACCCGGGTCTGGCCGGGCACCGCGACGCAACTGCCGTCGGCCCCGTAGGTGAAGCCGTGGTAGCCGCAGACGACCTGGTCGCCCACGAGCCGCGTCGGCGCCTGCGACAGCGGGAAGCGGCGGTGCACGCAGCGGTCGGACATCGCGGTGACCTCGCCCGCCTCCGTCCGCCAGAACAGGATCGACTCGCCGCAGACGGTGCGGGAGAACAGCTCGTGCCGGATCTCGCGGCCGTAGGCGGCCACGTACCACTGGTCCTGGACGATCACGTCAGCTCCTTCGCGGGGGTGGCGACCGGCGCGGCGGCCGGCAGCAGGGTGAGGACGGCGGCGACGGCCACGAAGACCGCGCCGACGACCAGGTAGAGGTTCTGCGGGGTCGCGCCGGCGTCGAGGAAGATCCCGGCGAGCGCGGGGGCGAGGATCGCGCCGGCGCGCCCGATGCCCAGCGCCGTGCCGACGCCGGTGGTGCGGACGCCGGCGTCGTAGACCCCAGGGGTCAGGGCGTAGATGCCGGCGACGCAGCCGTTGACGAACAGGCCGATCAGCGCGCCCAGCGCCAGCGCGACGGCGAGCGAGGACGTCGAGGCGATGAACACCGCGAGCAGGGCGGCGGTGACGAGCAGGTAGCCGATCAGCACCGACCGCAGCGCGAAGCGGGTGGCGAGCAGGCCCAGCAGCGCGGCGCCGAAGATGCCGCCGACGTTGAGCAGCGTGCCGCCCGCGATGCCCTGGCCCGGCGTCAGCCCGGCCTCGACGAGCAGCGTGGGCGTCCAGCTCGTCACGAAGTAGAAGCCGGCCATGACGCCGAAGAACACGGCCCACAGCACGAGCGTGGTGCGCCGCAGCGCGGGGGAGAGCAGCGCGCGGAACCCGGCGCCGACCCCGCCGGGCGCGCCGGTGGCGTCGGGCAGGCGGTCCTGGACGGGCAGGCCCATCCGGGCGGCGAGGGCGTTGACGCGGTCGAGCGCGCCGGCCGGGCGGCGGCTGAGCAGGAAGTCGAGCGACTCGGGCAGGCGCCAGAACACCAGCGGGATCGCGACCAGCGTGACCACGCCGCCGAACAGGAACACCGCCCGCCAGCCCTGACCGCCGATGAGCACGGCCGCGACGACGCCGCCGAGGGTGGCGCCGAGCGCGTAGCCGGTGGAGTTGAGGCTGACGGCGAACCCGCGCCAGCGCCGGTTGGCGTACTCCGAGGCGATGACGTTGCTGCTGGCCAGGATGCCGCCGATGCCGACGCCGGTGACGACCCGCAGCAGTCCGAGCTGCAGCGGGCCCTGCGCGGCCGACGACAGCAGCATCGCCGCGCTCGCCACGGCGAGGCAGCCGAGGATGACCGGCCGGCGCCCGATCCGGTCGGCCCAGGGCGCCACGAGCAGCGACCCGAGCGCCATCCCGACCAGCCCGGCCGAGAGCAGCAGCCCGGTCTGCGCCCCGGTCAGACCCCACTCCGCCGTGACCGACGCGGCGGTGAACGCCATGACCAGCACGTCGAACCCGTCGATCATGTTGAGCAGGACGCAGACGGCCACGACGCCCCAGCGGAAGCGGGTCATCGGTCCGTCGTCGAGGGCTTCTCGCACGCTCATGCGGCACTCCGTCGTGTCGTGGGTCGTGTCGTCGTTGTGTGGACCGAGCGTGACGGCGGCCGCGCGCGGGACGAACGGTCTTTCCGGATGCCGGAAGACGAACCGCTCCTCCTCGGACTCCTCGTCGGATATCGAGTGGTTGGTGAGTGCGCGCTCAGTTACGCTGGCGGGGTGACCGCCGCCCGTTCCCGCGCCCGCAGGCTCGCGCCCGAGGACCGCAGGCGGGCACTGGTCGACGCCACGCTCCCGCTCGTCCGCGAGCACGGCCTCGCCGTGAGCACGCGGCAGATCGCGGAGGCCGCGGGCGTCGCCGAGGGCACCATCTTCCGGGCGTTCCCGGACAAGGACGCCCTGCTGCGGGCGACGTTCGCCGCGGCGCTCGACCCGGCGCCGACCCTGCGCGCGCTGGCCGACGTCGACCGCTCGGTGCCCCTGCGCGCCCGGCTCGTCGCCGCCGTCACCGTCCTGCAGCAGCGCTTCGAGGAGGTCTTCCGCCTCGTCGACGCCCTGCACGCCGCCAACCCCGAGCACTGCCCGCCCGGCTCCGGGCCCGGGCCGCACGACCCCCGCGCGCTCAACGCGGCGTTCGCCGACGCCCTCGCCGAGGTCGTCGGCCCCGACGGCGGCGCCCTGCGCGTCCCCGTGCCCGAGTTCGCGCGCGTGCTGCGCCTGCTCACCCTCTCCGGCACCCACCCGCGCCTGTGCGACGGGCAGCCGCTCACCGCCGACGAGATCGTCGGCACCCTCCTCGACGGCCTCGCCGCCGCCCCTACCACCACCGAGGACACGTCATGCTGATCCGGCTCCTGCGGGAGTACCTGCGGCCCTACCGCCGCCCGCTGGTGGCGGTCGTCGTCCTCCAGTTCGTGGGGACGATGGCGGCGCTCTACCTGCCCAGCCTCAACGCCGCGATCATCGACCAGGGCATCGCCCGGGGCGACACCGGCTACATCGTCACCACCGGCGGCTGGATGCTGCTGGTGACGCTCGTGCAGATCGTCTGCTCGGTCGCCGCCGTCTGGTACGGCGCGCGCACCGGGATGGGCTTCGGCGCCGACGTCCGCGCCGCGCTGTTCCACCGCGTCGGCGGCTTCTCCGCCCGCGAGGTCAACCGCTTCGGCGCCCCGTCGCTGATCACCCGCACCACGAACGACGTGCAGCAGGTGCAGATGCTCGTGCTGCTGTCCTGCACGATGCTCGTCACCGCGCCGATCATGTGCGTGGGCGGGGTGTTCATGGCGCTGCGCGAGGACGTCGGCCTGTCCTGGCTGGTGGCGGTCTGCGTGCCGGTGCTCGTCGTCGCCATCGGGCTGATCATCGTGCGGATGGTGCCGCGGTTCCGCGTCATGCAGGTCCGGATCGACGCGGTCAACCGCGTGCTGCGCGAGCAGATCACCGGCATCCGCGTGGTGCGCGCGTTCGTCCGCGAGCCGGTCGAGACCGAGCGGTTCGCGCGCGCCAACCACGACCTGACCGACGTCGCCACCAGCGCCGGACGGCTGCAGGCGCTGATCTTCCCCGTCGTCATGCTGGTGCTCAACGTGTCGAGCGTCGCGGTGCTGTGGTTCGGCGCCGAGCGGATCGACGCCGGGCAGATGCAGATCGGGGCGCTCACCGCGTTCCTGCAGTACCTCCTGCAGATCCTGATGGCCGTCATGATGGCCACCTTCATGGCGATCATGATCCCGCGCGCCGCCGTGTGCGCCGACCGCATCGGCGAGGTGCTCGACACCGACTCCTCCGTCGGGCCGCCGCGCAAGGCCGTGGTCCCGGAGCGCACCGACGGCGTCGTCGAGTTCGTCGGGGCCGGCTTCCGGTACCCCGGCGCCGCCGCGCCGGTGCTGTCCGACGTCTCGGTCACGGCGCTGCCGGGGCAGACGACGGCGGTGATCGGCAGCACCGGCGCCGGCAAGACGACGCTGCTGTCGCTGGTGCCGCGGCTGTTCGACGTCACCGCGGGCGCGGTCACCGTCGACGGCGTCGACGTCCGCGAGATGGACCCGGAGGTCCTCTGGTCGCGGATCGGGCTGGTGCCGCAGCGGCCCTACCTGTTCACCGGCACCGTCGCGAGCAACCTGCGCTACGGCGAGCCCGACGCCACCGACGACGACCTGTGGTCCGCGCTGGAGATCGCGCAGGGCGCCGACTTCGTCCGGGGGATGGAGGGCGGGCTCGACGCGCCGATCTCGCAGGGCGGCACCAACGTCTCCGGCGGGCAGCGCCAGCGGCTCGCGATCGCCCGCGCGCTGGTCCGGCGCCCGGAGATCTACCTGTTCGACGACTCGTTCTCCGCGCTCGACCTCGCCACCGACGCCCGCCTGCGCGCCGCGCTCAAGCCGGTCACCGCGGCGGCGACGGTGGTGATCGTCGCGCAGCGCGTGTCGACGATCGCCGACGCCGACCGGATCGTCGTCCTCGAGGACGGTGCGGTGGTCGGGGTCGGGCGGCATGAGGAGCTGCTCGAGACCTGTCCCACCTACGTCGAGATCGTGCAGTCCCAGCTGAGCGTGGAGGCCGTGGCATGAGCGCGCCGGCGAAGGACAGTGCCGAGCAGGACAGGCCCAAGCAGGACGTGGAGACGGCCGAGGCGGCGCGCGGGATGGCCGCGCAGCGCCGGGGCGGCGGCCCGCCGTGGGGCGCGGTCGGGCAGCCGGGGGAGAAGCCGTCGGACTTCCTGCCGTCGCTGAAGCGGCTCGCGCGGCGGCTCTCGCCCGAGCGGACGGGCGTCGTCGCGGTGCTGGTGCTGTGCGTCGTCAGCGTCGCGCTCAACGTGATCGGGCCGTTGCTGCTCGGTCGGGCCACCGACGTCATCTTCGCGGGCGTCATCGGGCGCACGCTGCCCGCGGGCATCAGCGCGGAGCAGGCGGCCGAGGGCGCGCGCGCCGCGGGCGACACGACCACGGCGAACCTCATCGCGGCCCAGGACATCGTGCCCGGCGCCGGGATCGACTTCACCGCGCTGTCGATGGTGCTGCTCGGCGTCATCGCGCTGTACCTGGCGGCGTCGGTGTTCGGCTACGCGCAGGGCTACCTGCTCAACGGCATCGTCCAGCGCACGATCTACCAGCTGCGCCGCGAGGTCGAGGACAAGATCCACCGTCTGCCGCTGCGCTACGTCGACTCCCAGCAGCGCGGCGAGGTGCTCAGCCGCGCCACCAACGACATCGACAACGTCTCCACGAGCCTGCAGCAGACGCTGAGCCAGCTGCTGACGTCGCTGCTCACCGTCATCGGGGTGGTGGTGATGATGTTCGTGGTGTCGCCGCTGCTCACCCTCGTCGCCCTGGTGACGATCCCGGTCTCGCTGTGGCTGACGAAGGCGATCACGCAGCGCTCGCAGCCGCAGTTCGTGGCCCAGTGGCGCCACACCGGCCGGCTCAACGGGCTGATCGAGGAGGCCTTCACCGGCCACGAGCTCGTGCGGGTGTTCGGCCGGACCGCGGAGGTGGAGCGGCAGTTCGCCGAGCGCAACGACGACCTGTTCGGCGCCAGCTTCCGCGCCCAGTTCATCAGCGGGATCATCATGCCGGCGATGATGTTCGTCGGGAACCTGAACTACGTCGTCGTCGCCGTCATCGGGGGGCTGCGGGTGGCGTCGGGGACGATGAGCCTGGGCGACGTGCAGGCCTTCATCCAGTACTCGCGGCAGTTCACGCAGCCGCTGACGCAGGCGGCGTCGATGGCGAACGTGCTGCAGTCCGGGGTGGCATCGGCGGAGCGGGTGTTCGAGCTGCTCGACGCACCCGAGCAGTCGCCCGACCCGGCGGTGCCGTCCACGCGTAGCGAGCGCCGCGGGCGGGTGGCGTTCGAGCACGTCGACTTCCGCTACCTGCCCGACACCCCGCTGATCGAGGACCTGTCGCTGGTCGCCGAGCCGGGCCAGACCGTCGCCATCGTCGGTCCGACCGGGGCGGGGAAGACGACGCTGGTCAACCTCGTCCTGCGGTTCTACGAGCTCGACGCCGGACGGATCACGCTCGACGGCGTCGACATCGCCACGATGGCGCGGGCCGACCTGCGCTCCGGGATCGGGATGGTCCTGCAGGACACGTGGCTGTTCGGCGGGACGATCCGCGACAACATCGCCTACGGCAACCCGTCGGCGACGCCGGAGCAGGTGCTCGACGCGGCGCGCGCCACCTACGTCGACCGGTTCGTCCGCAGCCTGCCCGACGGCTACGACACCGTGATCGACGAGGAGGGCTCCAACGTCTCGGCGGGGGAGAAGCAGCTCATCACGATCGCGCGGGCGTTCCTCGCCGACCCCTCGCTGCTCATCCTCGACGAGGCGACCAGCTCGGTCGACACCCGCACCGAGGTGCTGGTGCAGCGGGCGATGGCGGCGCTGCGCGGCTCGGGTTCGGACAGCGCCCGCACGAGCTTCGTCATCGCCCATCGCCTCTCCACGATCCGCGACGCCGACCTCATCCTCGTGATGGAGGCGGGCCGGATCGTCGAGCAGGGCACGCACGAGCAGCTGCTCGCCGCCCGCGGCGCGTACTGCGCGCTCTACAACGCCCAGTTCGCCGCGGCGGCGGCGGACCTGTGACGGGAGGACCCGCATGCTGCTCGACGGTGTGAACCACATCGCCTGGATCTCCAAGGACGTGGCGAGGCTGGGCCGCTTCTACGCCCAGGTGTTCGACGCGGAGGTGGGCCCGACCCGCCCGCACGGCGAGGAGCCGGGCGAGACGATGACGACGATCCGCATCGGCCCGCGCACCGAGCTGAACATCGTGACGATCGAGGGCAGCACGGAGCCCGACCGGCAGACCCCGATGTGGGGGCGGGGTCGGATCGACCACGTGGGGCTCGGGGCGGCGACGGCGGAGGCGTTCGAGACGATCCGGCACCGGTTGGTGGAGGCCGGGGCGAGCGACGGGCACGTCAACGACTTCGGTGGGGCGCTGAGCCTGTTCTTCCGCGATCCCGACGGGTTGGAGGGGGAGGTGCTGCTGCCGAAGGGGTAGCCGCGCTCGGTGTGGGATCGGGCCGGGGGCCGGGGCCGGGGGTCGCGTACCGCGGAACGCGGCCGGCTCGCACACAGGGTGCGGTGGTCGCACACAGGGCCGGCCCTGTGTGCGAGCTGCGGGAGGTGTGTGCGAGCGGGGCGGGGCCGGTCGGAACCGCGGGAGGTCGCCGACCAGGCGCCCGTGGCGGTGTCCTGCCGGGGCGAGGTGGCGGTGCGGGCGGCCCGGCGGATCGCGTTCCGCGGAACGCGGGCGCTCGCGCACAGGTTGCGGTGGCGGCACACAGGCCGGGGCCTGTGTGCGAGCCCGAAAGGTGTGTGCGAGCGGGGGCTGTGCCGCGGGAGGCCGCCGCCCGGGCGCACCGTCGGGGTGCTGCCGGGGCTCGGGCTGCGGAGCGGCCGTTGCGTTCCGCGGAACGCTTCTGGGTGGGCCGGTCGGGCGGCTACCGGTTTCGGGACGACGGTGAGGTCGGGGCGAAGGACGGTGCGATGGGAGCCGGGCCGGGGCGCCACCGCGGTCTCGCGTTCCGCGGAGCGCCGCGGGTCCGCGGAGTGGTTCGCGCACCGTCGCGCGACCCGCGCACCGGCCGGCCTCGTGCGCGCGTCCCGCCGAGCGCGAACGACTGCTGGGTCTGCAGTTCGTGGAGTGCGCCGCACGCCCAGCGCCATCCCGCCCCGCCTGGCGGCACTGAGCCGCGAGATCGGTGCGGGAACCGCGTTCCGCGGAACGCAGATCCGACGTCCAGCCGTGTGCACCGCGTTCCGCGGAACGCGGATCCAGCGCTCCGCCGGCTGCACCGCGTCCCGCGGAACACCGAGCCGGACGCCGCCGGTCGCCACATCGCGTTCCGCGGAACGCTGCGCCGGCCCACCTGCCCAACTCCACGCATCCCACCGCCGCTCCGGCGAGCACCCCACCGCCACCGCCACCAGGACAGCGGTGCGCACTGCGTTCCGCGGAACGCTCCCCACCGCCCCCGCACCGCCCCCGCACCGCCGCGTCCGGCCCCCCGCCCCGCGGACGGGCACCATGGAGGGGAGGTCCCGATCTGCGGGGCCGCACATCGGGGGTACCGCACATGTCGCAGCCGTTCGGGGGCGGGCTCGGCCCGCTGGAGGGCCTGGTCGGGGGGCTGCTGCGCAGCCTGGAGGAGCAGCTGTCCGACGGCCTGCGCGACGACCGGCCCGACGAGGAGCGCAGCAGCCCGTTCGGCGTGCCGCGCGAGGACGCTCCCCGGACGGGGACGAGCGAGCGGCCCCGCGCCCGCACCCCGCAGCTCGACCGCCACGGCCGCGACCTCACCGACGCCGCCCGCCGCGGCCTGCTCGACCCGGTGATCGGGCGGGAGGACGAGGTCGACCAGGTGCTCGAGGTGCTGGGGCGGCGCACCAAGAACAACCCGGTGCTCGTCGGGGACCCCGGCGTCGGCAAGACCGCGATCGTCGAGGGCATCGCGCAGCGCGTCGCCGACGGGGAGGTGCCGCCGGCGCTGCGCGGCGTGCGGGTCGTCGCGCTGGACCTGGCCGGGATGGTCGCGGGCACCCGCTACCGCGGCGACTTCGAGCAGCGCGTCACCGCCGTCGTCAACGAGGTGGTGGCGGCGCGGCGGTCGGTCGTGCTGTTCGTCGACGAGGTGCACGCCGTCGTCGGCGCGGGCTCGGCCGAGGGCGGGGCGCTGGACGCCGCCACGATCCTCAAGCCGGCGCTGGCCCGCGGCGAGCTGCAGCTCATCGGCGCCACCACCGCCGAGGACCACCGCCGCCACATCGCCCGGGACGCCGCACTGGAGCGCCGGTTCGAGCCCGTCCACGTCGCCGAGCCGACCCCCGCCCAGACCCTGGAGATCCTGCGCGGGCTGCGCGCCCGCTACGAGCGCCACCACGGCGTCACCATCACCGACGGGGCGCTGGAGGCCGCCGTGCGGCTGTCGGCGCGCTACGTCCCCGACCGCTTCCAGCCCGACAAGTCCATCGACCTGGTCGACCGGTCCGCCGCGCGGCTGAGCCTGCGCGGTGCGGCGGGAGAGGGGACGGGGCGGGAGCTCACCGCCGACGCGATCGCCGACGCCGTGGCCCGCAGCACCGGCATCCCCAGCGCCCGCCTGCGCGACGGCGAGGCCGCGGAGCTGCTCGACCTCGACGAGCGCCTCGCGCGCCGGGTCGTCGGCCAGGCCGAGGCGGTCGCCGCCGTGGCCGATGCGGTGCGCCGCAGTCGCGCCGGGCTGGCGTCGCCGGAGCGGCCGGTGGGGTCGTTCCTGTTCCTGGGCCCGACCGGCGTCGGCAAGACCGAGCTGGCCCGCGCGCTGGCCGAGGCGCTGTTCGGCACCGAGGACCGGATGGTGCGCCTGGACATGAGCGAGTACGGCGACCGCTCCGGCCTCACCCGCCTGCTCGGCGCCCCGCCCGGGCACGTCGGCTACGACGACGCCGGGCAGCTCACCGAGGCCCTGCGCCGCCACCCGTACACGGTGCTGCTGTTCGACGAGGTCGAGAAGGCGCACCCGGACGTGCTGGCCGTCCTGCTCCAGCTGCTCGACGCCGGGCGCCTCACCGACTCGCACGGCCGCGTCGCCGACGCCAGCCACGCGGTCGTCGTGCTGACCAGCAACCTCGGCGCGGCGACGCTGCTGTCCGGGCGCCCCGTCGACGACGTGCGCGAGGAGGTGCTGGCCGAGGCCCGGCTGCGGCTGGCGCCCGAGCTGGTCGGGCGCGTCGACGAGGTCGTGCCCTTCGCCGCGCTCACCCCCGCCGACCTCGCGCGGATCACCGGGCTGCTGCTGGGCGCCACCCGCGACCGCCTGGCCGAGCAGGGACTGGAGCTGGCCGTCTCCGACGCGGCGGTCGCCTGGCTGGCCGCGCGCGGGCACCGTCCCGAGCACGGCGCCCGCCCGCTGCGCCGCACCATCGCCCGCGAGCTCGACCGCCCGCTGTCCCGGCTGCTGCTGGCCGGGCGGGTGCCGCCCGGCAGCACCGTGCGCGTCGACGCCCCCGACGACGACGGCGCGGCCCTGCTGCTCTCGACGGGCCGCCTCACGAAGGACTGAGAAACACCGCGCGCGGCGGTGTCCCCGGCTGGCACCCTGACGGCCGTGAAGCTGGCCGAGGGACTCGCGCTGCGCGCCGACGCGCGGCGCCGCGTCGAGCAGATGCGCGCGCGGATCGCCGCGAGCGCGCAGTACCAGGAGGGCGAGGAGCCCGCCGAGGACGCCGCCGCGCTGCTGGTCGAGGCCGAGGCGGCGCTCGACGAGCTGCAGTCGATGATCCGGCGCGTCAACCGCACGAACGCCGCCGCCGACCTGGGCGAGGACGGCACCATGACCGACGCCCTCGCCCGCCGCGACGTCCTGCGCCTGCGCCACGCCCTGCTGGGCGACGCCGCCGACGCGGCGTCGGGCGGCGGGCACGGCTACCGCCAGCTGCGCTCGGAGCTGCGCCGGCTCTCGGCGCTGCCGGTGGCCGAGCTGCGGTCGCGCGCCGACCGCGTCGCCCGGGACGTCCGCGAGCTCGACACCCGCATCCAGCGCGCCAACTGGGAGGTCGACCTGCTCGACTGAACGACCCCCGGACGGAGACGGGGGCGGGGACGCGGGAGCAGGTAGCCCGCGGGGGAGCGGGCACACGCCGCGGGCCGGCGGCTCATCCGGCCCACCTGGGTGCGCGAGGGGCAGCGCAGGGAGTTCGACTCTCCCGATCACGGTGCAGCCCCGCACGTCGCACAGGTGATCCGTGCACCGCGCACGACGCACCACCGCGTGCCGGCCCCCGCGGGCGAGGGTGGGGACGGGGCACCCCGCGCCCGGGACGACAACCGGGACGAACGACGACCGGCACGACGACGAGAGGGGAGCACCGATGACTTCCGGCGGCGCGGACCGTCCCACCACCATGACCACCGCGACCACCCCGAGCACCGCGACCGCGAGCACCGGGAGCACCGGCACCGACCGGATCTTCCGGCACCTGCTGGCCGACACCCTGCTGGTGTCGGTCACCCACTTCACGGCGTGGTTCGCGATCACCTTCTACGTCTACCTGCAGACGCGGTCGGTCGTGGCGACAGGCGTCATCGCCGGGCTGTTCCTGGTGATGACCTCGCTGTCGGGCATCTGGTTCGGCAGCCTCGTCGACCACCACCGCAAGCGCACGGTGATGGTCATGTCGAACGCCGTGTCGCTGGTGCTCTACGCCGCCGCGTTCGTGCTGTACCTCGTCGTGGGCGACGCCGCCCTCACCGACCCGACCTCGCCCGTGCTCTGGGGGCTCGTGCTGCTCGTGATGAGCGGCGTGATCGTGGGCAACCTGCGGGCGATCGCGCTGTCGACGGCGGTGACGCTGCTGGTGCCCGCCGAGCGCCGCGACCGGGCCAACGGTCTGGTCGGCACCGCGTCGGGCGTGTCGTTCCTGGTCACGTCCGTGATCAGCGGCCTGCTCGTGGGTCTGTCCGGCATGTTCCACGTGCTCGTGCTGGCGCTCGTCGTCGTCGGCGGGTCGGCGGTGCACCTGCTGCTCCTGCGGATCCCGGGCGACCGCGTCGCCGCCGACGGGTCCGACGGCGGGCGCATCGACCTGCGCGGCACGCTGCTCGTCGTCACCGCGCTGCCCGGGCTCGTCGCCCTGATCGCGTTCAGCACGATCAACAACTTCCTCGGCGGCGTCTACATGGCGCTGCTCGACGCCTATGGCCTCTCGCTCATGTCGGTGCAGGCGTGGGGGCTGCTGTTCGGGGTGCTGTCCACCGGCTTCATCCTCGGCGGCCTGGTGATCGCGCGGCGCGGGCTCGGCGCCAACCCGCTGCGGTCGCTGCTGCTCGCGAACGTGGGCCTCTGGGTGATCGCGACGACGTTCACGCTGCACCGGTCGGTGGTCCTGTTCGCGATCGGCATGTACCTCTACATGAGCCTGATCCCGTGGATCGAGGCGTCCGAGCAGACGGTGCTGCAGAAGGTCGTGCCCTTCGAGCGCCAGGGCCGGGTGTTCGGGTTCGCGCAGAGCGTCGAGCAGGCCGCATCGCCGCTGACGGCGTTCCTCATCAGCCCGGTCGCGCAGTTCGTGTTCATCCCGTTCATGACGACGGGCGCGGGCGTCGACCTCATCGGCGGCTGGTTCGGCACCGGCTCCGACCGCGGCCTGGCGCTGGTGTTCGTGCTGACGGGCCTGGTCGGGCTGGCCGTGACGCTCGCGGCGCTGCGGACGCGGCAGTACCGCAACCTGTCGGAGCGCTACGCGCTGGCGGGCGCCCGTGCGGTGGAGGGGGAGGCCCCGGCCGCTGCCGGCTGAGCACGGGGACGGGCAGGATGGGCGTCGGTCGCCGCCGGAGCCCTCCGGCGTCGACGAGGAGGATCCGTGACCGACCTGTTCGACCTCACCGGCAAGGTCGCCGTCGTCACCGGCGGCGGCCGCGGCATCGGCGAGATGATCGCCCGCGGCCTGCTCGACGCCGGGGCGCGCGTCTACGTCACCTCGCGGCGGGTCGAGGCCGTCGACGGGATGATCGCGATGACCGCCGACCTCTCCCACGAGGAGGAGTGCGTCCGGGTCGCCGCCGAGCTCACCGAGCGCGAGCCCGGGGGCGTGCACGTCCTCGTCAACAACGCCGGTGCCACCTGGGGCGCGCCGATGGCGGAGTTCCCGGAGTCGGGGTGGGACAAGGTCCTCGACCTCAACCTCAAGGCCCCGTTCTTCCTGACCCGCGCGTTCCAGCCGCTGCTGGAGGCCGCCGCCACCGACGACGACCCGGCGCGGGTGATCAACATCGGGAGCATCGACGGGCTGCGCGTGCCGGCGTTCGAGAACTACAGCTACAGCGCGAGCAAGGCCGGCGTCCACCAGCTCACGCGGGTGCTCGCCGCGCAGCTCGGGCCCCGCCGGATCACGGTGAACGCGATCGCGCCGGGGCCGTTCCCGACGAAGATGCTGGCCGCGGTGCTGGACGTCGAGGGCGAGGCGATCGCCGCCTCGTCCCCGCTGGGCCGCATCGGCCGGGCCGAGGACATGGCGGGCGCCGCGGTCTACCTGTCCTCGCGCGCCGGGGCGTGGGTCACCGGGGTGGTCCTGCCCGTCGACGGCGGGATCGCGACGACCCGCTGAGCGGTGGGGTCGAGCGCGCGGCTCAGGCCCCGACCTCCCACAGCGTCCACGCGTAGGACCACCGCCCGGCGCCCGGGTGCTCGGCGACGAGCCGGGCCCAGGACGGGCCGCCGGCCGCGCCGAGGTCGGGCCAGGTCGCGCGGACGGTGTCGACGCCGCCCCGCTCGTTGCGCAGCAGGTAGCGCACGTGCGCGGGCGGGTCGGCCAGCGCGGCGGAGAACCCGTCGTCGGAGGTGATGACGAACTGCCGCGGGTTGCGGCTGGCCGCGACCACCGCGAACGCCGAGCCGGAGTCGGCGAGCACGCTGCCCGCGGGCAGGTCCAGGGCGTCGAGGCGCGCGGCGAGCGCGCGGTCGTCGGCCCACATGCCGTTGGCACCGGGGTCGGGATCGGCCTCGCCCGCGAGCGCCGCCACCACCGGCGCGACGCGCAGGTGCTCCTGGCTCGCCAGCTCCGGGCGGGTCAGCACCAGTACCGCCGACGACGCCAGCGCCGAGCCGAGCACCACCGCGACGAGCCCGACGGCCCCGGCGGTCCGCCACGACGGACCGCGGCGCGCGCCGGCCGCGAGCGCGCCCCGGGACAGCAGCACCCCCAGCAGCACGGCGACCAGCGGCACCAGCGCGATCTGGTAGCGCAGGAACCCGAACAGGGAGCCCGCCAGGTGCAGCACCCACTCGAACGCGAGCACCGACCCGAACAGCACGACCGGCACCAGCACGACCGGGTCGCGGCGCCGCACGGCCCGCACCGCGGCGGCCACCAGCACGAGCGGCGCGAGCGGCACCAGCCACAGCAGCTGCCGCCCGACGTCCGCCGTCCCGGCCGCGCCGCCGGTGCCCCCGGCGACGAGCGCGGAGTTGCCGTACACCGAGGTGAACTGCTCGAACGGCGAGCCGACGACCGCCCAGCTGACCACCGCCCACAGCACGAACGCCGCCGCGGCGGGCAGGCCGACGAGCAGGGCGTCCACCAGCACGTTCGGCACCCGGTCCGGCCCGCGGCGGGTGCGCAGCGCGGTGGTGGCCGCGACCAGGACGGTGACGGCGGCGGCCGCGACGATCGCCTCGTACCGCGCGAGGTAGCCCAGGCCCAGGAACAGCCCGGCCGCGACGAGGTGCGTGGCGTCGGCGCGCTCGCCGTCGCGCATCCACACGAGCAGGCGCCGGGTGGCGAGCAGCAGGAACAGCAGCAGCAGGGCCTCGGTCATGCCGTTGGCGCTGTAGACCAGCACCAGCGGGTGCAGTGCGAACAGGACGGTCAGGGTCCAGCGCGCGGCCGGACGCACGCGCAGGTCGCCGAGCAGCCCGTGCAGCGCCGCGACCGCCCCCGCCATGGCGACGGCCGAGAGCAGCGCGGCCAGCAGGCCCGTCGAGACGAGCTCGGGCCAGAGCACCCGCAGCGGCGTGAACGGCACCATCAGCAGCGCCGGCAGCGGCGTCCAGACGAAGCCGACGGCTGCGAGCTTGGGGTCGAGCGCCGACCACACCGAGCTCGCCGCGGACAGCCGCGACAGCGCGTCCTCCATGATCGAGTCGAAGCCGAGGACGAGCACCGCCGCGGCGGTGGCGTAGAGGGCCAGCGCCACGGGGAGCACGAACCGCGCGACGGGGCGCGGGGCGGGCGGTGCGTCGTGGCGCGCCGGGCGGGGACGGTCGAGCAGCGCGGTCATGCGGGGCTCCCGGCGGGGCTGACCCGGTTATCGGCGGGCGGGGCGGTGGCGGGGGTGTCGAGGCCGTGCGTCGTCTTCTCCCAGTACGAGGGCTGGCGGACGAGCTGGACCACGGCCTTCACGGCGGCCAGCGACATCAGCACCCAGTACAGCGGGACGACGAGCCCGGCCGGGGCCAGGTGCGGCTTGCCGGCGACCCGCGCGATGGTCACGTGGGTGTAGATCGCCGAGAGGCCGCCGAGCATCCAGCAGGCCATGCCCAGGTAGTAGGTGACGGGCGGGAACAGCGCCGCGACGAACGCCGGCGTGGCCAGCCACCACAGCGCGGTGAGCCCCCAGAACAGCGGGTTGAGCAGGGCCAGCACGGGCGTCGCGAAGACGAACAGGACGAGCCCGGTGACGCCGCGGAGGCCGATGTCGCGGTAGAGGGCGCGGGGGCGGCGCAGGGCGACGAGGAAGCTCTGCAGGTAGCCCTTGTACCAGCGCGAGCGCTGCTTGATCCAGTTGATCGCGTCGCTGTTGGCCTCCTCGGCGGTGGTGCTGCCGAGCATCGCGGTGCGCCAGCCGTGGCGGGCCAGGCGGATGCCGAGGTCGGCGTCCTCGGTGACGTTCCAGGCGTCCCACGCGCCCATGCCGACCAGCACGTCGCGGCGGATGTGGTTGGACGTGCCGCCCAGCGGGATCGGCGCGCCGGTGGCCATCAGCCCGGGGAGCAGCCAGCGGAACCACACGTCGTACTCGAGGGTGAACCAGCGCGTGAGCAGGTTCTGCTCGGCGTTGTGGTAGCTCAGCCGGGCCTGCAGGCAGGCCAGGTCGTGGCCGCCGCGGCGGAAGGCGACGACCGCGCGGCGCAGCTGCAGCGGCTCGGGCCGGTCCTCGGCGTCGAAGATCGTGACGAACTCCCCGCGCGCCTCGGTGAGCCCGAAGTTGCAGGCCTTGGGCTTGGTCCGCGGCTCCGACGGCGGGACCAGCACGATCCGCACCGGCGTGCCGCCGCACACGGCCCGTGCCGCGGCGATCGTCTCCTCGTCGTCCTGCTCCAGCAGCAGCATGATGTCGAGCCGGTCGGCCGGGTACTCCAGCGCGGCGAGGCCGCCGACGAGCCTGCCGACCACGCCGGGCTCCCGGTAGGCGGGCACCAGGACCGTGTAGACGGGCAGCAGGTGGTCGGGCACGGCGCGGGCGTCGGCGTCGGTGACGAGCACGGTCGGGTCGTCGACGACGGCCCGGCGGACGAGCAGCAGCCGGTGCACCGTGGCCGCCGCGTAGAGCACGACGAGCACCCCGACGACCCAGGCGCCGGTGGTGCGCGGCGCGAGGACCAGCGCGACCAGCAGCAGCGCCGCCGCGACCGCCGTGACGACCCGCGCCCGGCGCCGGCCGGGACGGGCCCGGGTGGACAGCTCGGGGTCGAGGTCGGCGAGGCCGTCGGTGGCGAGCCGGACCCGCAGGTCGAGCTCCGGTCCGGAGCGGGCGTGCGCGAGTGCGGCGGGCAGGGCCGGCACCGGGAGCAGGACGGGGCGGCGGGACACGGGTCCTCCGGGTCGGCGTCGGGCGGGTCGGGGTGGGGCGGGTCAGGAGGGCGGCGCGGGTCAGGCGGCGGCCGCGGCGCGCAGGGGCACCGCGGGCGTGGAGCGGCGGTCGAGCCGGACCGGGAGGTCCAGGGCGGGGGAGCCGGGCGCGGGGGTGCCGGGGGCGGGGGTGCCGGGCGCGACCCGGCGGGCCGTGACCCGGGCGCGGACCGCGACCAGGGCGGCGACCACGACCAGGGCCAGCGCGGCCACCGCGGCGAGCACCGGGCCGGGGACGGCGGCCACCCCGGCGAGCGCGCCCGCCGCGGTGGCGGCCGCGGCGAGGCCCAGGCGGAGCACGGCCCGGGTGCGGACGGCGACGCCGAGCGCGAGGCCGGCGGCCACCCCGGCCAGCACCGACGCCGTGACCGGGCCCTCGCCCGCCGTGGCGGCGGCCCAGGGCGCGGGCCAGGCGAGCAGCAGCAGCCCGGGGACCGCGCGGGCGTGCCACAGCCGGCGGGTGCCGGCGACCAGCGCCAGGACCGCGACGGCGGCGGGGACCGCGGCCAGCAGGCCCAGGTCGTGCGTCGCGCCGCCGAGGTCGGCGGCGAGCAGGACGACCGCCGCCGCGCCGGCGCCCGAGGCGACGATGAGGTCGAGCTGGCGGTCGTGGATGGCGGGCCCGCCGGTCGGCTCGGCCAGGCGCAGCGCGGTCAGCAGCACCGCGGCGACGGGCAGGAGCAGGAGCACGGCGGGCGCCCCGGCGACGGGCACGGCGACCGCCGCGAGCACGGACGCCGCGGCGATGAGGCCGAGCGGACCGGTCACGCGCAGTGATGGGAACGGCGAGGCGCTGCTCCGTGCGTGACGGGCGCGGCGGGCGGGGACGGATGGCGTCGACGACCCGTCGACCGGCAGCTCCAGTGCGTTCACGTGGGAAGGATCGCGACATTTCGCCTTTCGTTACGTCGTCCACGACACAACTCACTGTGAGGTACTGATCGGTAACACTGCGCCGATGGAGGTAACGCCGACCGCGGTCGGAACGAGGACGGTGCGGACGCGGGTAGGGTCCCCGCGTGCCTGCGATCACGGTCCCCGGAGCCACCACCGTCAGCTCCCTGGAGGCGTACCTCGCGGTGCCGCCCGGCGAGGGTCCCCGGCCCGGCGTCGTCGTGATCCACGAGGCGTTCGGCCTCAACGCCGACACCCGCGCCCAGGCCGACCGGCTCGCCGCGGCCGGCTACCTCGCCGTCGCGCCGAACCTGTTCACCGCGGGCGGCGTGCGCTGCCTGCGCTCCACGTTCTCGGCGATGCTCGCCGGGGAGGGCCCGGCGTTCGGCGACATCGACGCCACGCGCACCTGGCTGCTCGCGCAGCCCGACTGCACCGGGCGGGTCGGGATCATCGGCTTCTGCCTGGGCGGCGGGTTCGCGCTGGCCACGGCCTCGCGCGGGTTCGACGCCGCCGCGCCCAACTACGGGCGCCTGCCCCGCAACGCGCGGGAGGTCCTCGTGGGCGCGTGTCCGATCGTGGCCAGCTACGGCGGATCCGACCGCACGCTGCGCGGGGCGGCGGGGAAGTTGGAGTCGCTGCTCACCGAGCTCGACGTCGTGCACGACGTGGAGGAGTACCCGGGGGCCGGGCACTCGTTCCTCAGCACGGCCACGGGTCCGGCCGCGTCGCTGATGAAGGTGATGGGGATGGGCCCGCACCAGCCGTCGGCGGACCGGGCGTGGGAGCGCATCCTCGGCTTCTTCGCGACGCACCTGCGGTCCTGACCCGCGAGATCCCCACCAGCGGGTGACGGGAGCGGGCGCGTCGCTTACCGTCGGTCGTCATGTCGGAGCGAACGGCCGCGGCCGCGGCACACCGCCTACCTGTCCGGACCCTGCTCGCCGCGTCCGTCGGCAACGCCATCGAGTGGTACGACTGGACGATCTACGCGACGTTCAGCATCTACTTCGCGACGCAGATCTTCTCGCCGGACGACCCGGCGCTCGCCCTGATCGGCGCACTGGCGACGTACGCGCTGGCGTTCTTCTTCCGCCCGCTCGGCGGCCTGCTGCTCGGGCGCTTCGCCGACCTGCGCGGGCGGCGCACCGCGATGCTCCTGACGATCCTGCTGATGGCCGGGGGGTCGTTCGTCATCGGGGTGCTCCCCACCTACGAGGCCGTCGGCTGGCTCGCGCCGATCCTGCTGCTGCTCGCCCGGATCGCGCAGGGCATGTCGCTGGGCGGGGAGGTGTCGAACGCGTCGGCCTACCTGGCCGAGATCGCGCCGCCCGAGCGCCGCGGGCGCTACTCGTCGTTCTTCTACATCTCCACGGGCAGCGCGGTGCTGCTGGCCTCGCTGCTCGGCGCACTGCTCACCGCCGTGCTCACCGAGGACCAGCTCGCCTCCTACGGCTGGCGCATCCCGTTCCTCATCGGCGGCGTGCTCGGCCTGATCGGGCTGTGGCTGCGCCGGGCGATGCCCGAGACCGACCAGTTCGCCGAGAACAAGGAGAAGGCGCAGGCGCTGAAGAACCCGCTGCGGACGACGCTGCGCGAGCACCCGAAGGCGGTCGCCCAGCTCGTCGGCTTCACGCTGCTCTCGACGCTCTGCTACTACACGTTCTTCTCCGCGCTCACCCCGTTCGCGGTGCAGGAGGGCGCGGCCGCGGGCGACGTGTTCGTGGCGCTGTCGATCGCGACGGCGCTGTTCGTGGCGCTGCAGTACCCGATGGGCGCGCTGTCGGACCGGGTCGGGCGGCGCCCGCAGCTGCTGGTCTGGTCGGCAGCCACCGCGGTGCTCAT
Source organism: Pseudonocardia broussonetiae (assembly GCF_013155125.1). Taxonomy (NCBI): domain Bacteria; kingdom Bacillati; phylum Actinomycetota; class Actinomycetes; order Pseudonocardiales; family Pseudonocardiaceae; genus Pseudonocardia; species Pseudonocardia broussonetiae. The sequence continues at coordinate 4,691,370 of NZ_CP053564.1, forward strand.
CGTCCCGCTGTCGTGGCTGATCGGTCCGGGCCTGGGCGGCCTGCTCGTCGTGTTCTGCGTCGGGCTGGCCCTCTACACCGCGATGACGTCGATCGCCCCCGCCGTGATGAGCGAGCTGTTCCCCACCGAGCTGCGCGGCCTGGGCATCGGGGCCTGGTACAACCTGACGGTCGCGGTGTTCGGCGGCACGGCGCCGCTGATCATCACGGCGCTGCGGCAGGCGGGCGCGGCGGACCTGTTCTTCGTCTACGTCGCCGTGGGCGCGGTGATCTCGTTCGTCACCGTCTGGCGGATGCGCGAGACGCGCGGGGAGGTTCTGCGGTAGGGCCGTCCCGGGCGCCGAGCGCGACCCGGCGCACCGCCGGGCGCACGCCGAGCTGTCGCTCACGGGAGTCGGGCGGGTACGCGCCGCAGCGGGAGCGGCGAGCGGTCGCCGGGTCACGGCATCGTCAGCTTCCCTGAGACCGTTACCGCGCACTCGGCCCAACTCCTGGTCCGAACGGCCGAACCGGGCCCCGCTCGTCGCACCCGGCACGACGGTCGGCCCGAGGGGCTCTCAGGCTCGCAACCTCCACCCTCGCCCCCCTTCTAACGTCGCCGCCATGACCGACGGCACCTATCCCGCGAGCACCGTGCGTGCCGCGTGGATCGCCGGGCTGGGCACCGTGCTGGTGGGCCCGGTGCTGATCCGCCTGGTCACGGCACCGGCGGCTCCACTGTGGACGCAGCTCTCGACGACGACGGGCCTGCTCGCGCTGTCGGCGATGGTGTGCGCGGCGGTGCTGCCGTCGCGGGTCCGGTCGCTGACCCGGGCGTTCGGGATCGAGGGCATCCTCGAGGTGCACCGCAGCCTCGGCGGGATGGCCGCCGGGCTGGTGCTGCTCCACCTGGCCTGCGTGGTGGCGGCCGATCCGGCCAACGTGGCGCTGCTGGCCCCGGGACGGGCCACCCCGGCGTCGCGGTGGGCGGTCGCCGCCACCGTCGCGCTGGCGCTGGTCGTCGTGCTGGCCGTGACGCGCTCGCGCTACCGGCACCTGCCCTACGAGCTCTGGCGCTGGTCGCACGTCGGGCTCGCGGCCGTCGCGGTCACCGGCTCGGCGCTGCACGTCTGGTACCTGCAGCAGCTCGTCGCCGACGCCGTGATGAGCGCGGTGCTCGCGCTGCTCACCGTCGCACTGGTCGCCGTGCTGCTGCACCGCTGGCTGCTGCGCGCGGTGTTCGACCCGTCCGCGGAGTTCCTGGTCCGCGAGGTCCGGTCGGAGACGCCGACGATCAGCACGCTGGTGCTCGACCGCCGCCGCGCCCGCCACGGCTCGGACGCCGTCGACTGGACCTTCGCACCCGGCCAGTTCGCCTGGCTGCGCCTGGCCCGCTCGACGCACGCCGAGGAGCACCCCTTCACGATCGCGTCCTCGGCGCACGACCCCGACTCCGTCGAGTTCACGATCCGCCACGCCGGCACGTTCACCGCGGCCGTGGCCGGCCTGCGTCCCGGGCAGCCGGTCTGGGTCGACGGCCCGCACGGCGCGTTCACCGTCGACGACTCCCGCTCGGCCACCGGCGTCGTCATGATCGCCGGCGGTGTCGGCGTGACGCCGATGATGAGCATGCTGCGCACGGCGGCCGACCGCGGCGACGCCCGCCGGTTCCACCTGGTCCTCGTCGTGGCCCGCCGCGAGGACGTGCTGTTCCGCGAGGAGCTCGCCGCGCTCGCCGACCACCTGTACCTGCACGTCACCGAGGTGCTGCGCGGCCCCCACCGCAACGCGACCGCCCCGCTGACCACCGCGCTCGCCGGCGTCCCCGACCCCGGCTCCCTGGACTACTTCGTCTGCGGCTCGCCGACCCTCGTCGAGACCGCGTTCACCTCGCTCGCCCTGCTCGGTGTTCCCCCGGACCACGTCCGCACCGAGCAGTTCGACATGGCCTGACCCCGCCCGGACCGGTTCCTCCCCAGACCCGTCCCGTGCAAGACCCGAAAGGCTCCCTCCACATGCTCCGCCGTGTTCCCCGCGCCCTGCGCACGGCCGTGATCGTCGTGGTGCTGCTCGCCGTCAGCGCCTCGATCGCCCAGTCCTGGGCGTCCGGCACACCCGGCACCGCCGGCTACACCCAGACCGCCTGGGGCCCGCTCGGCCCGGCCGACCGCGACCTGCTGGTCAAGGTCCGCCTCGCCGGCCTGTGGGAGGCCCCCACCGGGCAGCAGGCCGAGCAGCAGGCCAGCCGCGCCGAGGTGCAGACCGTCGGCACGAACATCCACCACGAGCACGTCGAGCTCGACCGGCTCGTGATGGAGACCGCCGACCAGCTCGGCGTCCTCGTGCCCAGCCGGCCCTCCGCCGAGCAGCTGAGCTGGATGAACGAGATGTCCGCGCTCACCGGCACCGACTACGACCGGGTCTTCGTCCAGCGCCTGCGCGCCGCGCACGGCACCGTCCTGCCGGTCATCGCGCAGGTGCGCGTCGGCACCCGCAACGAGCTGGTCCGCCAGTTCGCCGCGCAGGCCGACGAGTACGTGACGCGCCACATCGGCTACCTGGAGAGCACCGGGCTCGTCGACTACTCGGCGCTGCCCGAGGCCCCGTCGCCCGGCCTGCTGTCCTCGGGGCGCGGCCCGGTCGACCTCATCGTGCCCGGCCTCGTCGTCCTGGCCGCCCTGCTCGCCGCGTTCGCCCTGTTCACCGCGATGCGGAGGCGGTCGGTCGCGGTGCCGGTCGGCGGACCGGTGCCCGACGCCACCGCCCGGGCGATCGCGGCCATCGCGGCGCCCCGGCGCGACCGCGGCGAGGTCCCGCCGCACTCGCGCTACCCGGAGTCCCACATCACCGGGTCCCACCCCCGGCTCCCGGACCCCGACACCTACCAGCCCGGCATCTCCCAGACCGGCCCCCAGTCCCGGATCTGGCCGGGGCGCGTCACCGGCGACGACGTGGCGCCCGGCGCCACCGGCGCGCACCGCGTCTCCCAGACCGGCCCGCGCCACTCCGTCAAGCGCTGACCCCCGCCCCCCGCAGCTCCGCTCCCCGCAGATCCGCCCCCCACAGCTCCGCGCCGCCGCTCCCCGCTCCCGGCGCACCCGCTCCCCGTCCCCAGAGAGGCACCCCCGATGCGTCACCCCGAGACCTCCGACCCCGAGACGTCCGACACCGTGCTCCCCGATCCGACCCTCCCGGAGAACAGCCCGTCGGCCCGCGCCCGCCGCGCCGTGCTGACGATCATGGCAGCCGCGGCCGTCGTGCTCCTGCCCACGGCCTGCGACTACGCCATCGCCACCCCGACCACGGGCGGTGGGGGCTACGGCCAGGGCGCGGGCCAGGGCGCGGGCGGCCACTCCGGCCACGCCGGCGGCTCCACCAGCACCATCCAGACGGTACCGGCCGGCAACACCCAGGAGCTGGAGCCGACGACCTCCGCGGAGGAGGCGCCGGCCGAGGAGACCACGTCGGCGCAGGAGACGACCGCGGCCGAGGAGACCACGTCCGCGGAGGAGACGACCGCGGCGCAGGAGACCACGGACGCGGCGGAGGCCACGACCACGACGGACTCGTCGGCCCCCGCGCCCGCCCCGCCCGCCGCGGGCGGGCTGGAGATCCTCGGCGACGACTGCACCACCAGCGAGCTCGCGCCCCACACCGGCTTCCAGGACGCCCCGCGCTGCGTCGCGATCGCGTTCGGCGAGGTGGCCGCGGCCGCGCAAAGCCCGTCGCTGCTGATCACCGACGCGCCGCAGACCGTGGCGGCGGGGGAGGCGTTCACCCTCGAGGTCAGCACCCGCAACCTCGTCCGCGACCGGTTCCTCGGCGCCGCGGCGGGCGGCTACTACCGCGAGAGCTCCTTCCTCACCGAGGAGGGCATCCAGCGCGGCCACTTCCACACCGCGTGCCGGATGCTCGACTCCGTCGACGTCGCCCCCGACGCCGAGCCCGCCCCCGCGTTCTTCCTCGCCACGCAGGACAACGGCGGCGGCGCCGAGCCCGACGTCGTCACGGTGCCGGTGAACCCGATGCCCGGCCCCGGCACCGCGCAGTGCGCCGTGTGGGCCGGTGACGGGTCGCACCGCATCCCGATGATGCAGCGCGCCAACCAGACGCCCGCCATGGACGTCGTGCGGATCGTCGTCGAGTAGTCCTCCCGAGCAGGCCCCTACCTGCCGAGCAGGCCCCTACTTGCCGAGCAGGCCCCTACTTGCCGAGCAGACCGATGTGCTCGGGGGAGAGCACCCGCTCGACCCCGAGCACCGACGCCCCGCCCAGACCGGCGTGCTCCCCGAGCACGCTGGTCGCGAGCACCAGGTTGCGCGTGGCCAGCGGCAGCGCCCGCTGGTACACGACGCTGCGGACCCCGGCGAGCAGCTCGTCGCTCGCCGAGGTGACCGACCCGCCCAGCGTCACGCGCGCCGGGTTGTAGAAGTGCACGAGCATCGCGACGACCTCGCCGATGAGCCCGGCCGCCTCCCGCACCAGCGCCATCGTCGCCGGGTCGGCGCGGGCGACCAGCGCGCGCACCTCGGCCGCGCTGACCGCCTCCCCGCCGGTGGCCGCGCCCAGCCGCTGCCCGATCGCCGAGACCGAGGCGACGGCCTCGATGCAGCCGATGTTGCCGCACACGCACACCGTGTCGGGGGCCCCGCGCACCCGGACGTGCCCGATGTCGCCCGCCGCGCCGTCGGCGCCGTGGTGCAGCACCCCCTCGCGCGTGACGAGCCCGCCGCCGATGCCGGTGCCGACCTTGACGAACAGCAGCGGCGACTGCTCGGCGGGGAGCGCGCGGGCCTCGCCCAGCGCCCGCAGGTTGACGTCGTTCTCCAGCACCACCGGGCAGCCGTAGGTCTTCTGCAGGCGCGCCGACACCGGGTAGGCGTGCCAGCCCGGCATGATCGGCGGGCGCACCGGGACGCCGAGGTGGCCGTCGACCGGCCCCGGCAGGCCGATGACGACCGCGCGCACCGGGGCGGGCGAGCGGACGCGCAGCCGGTCGAGCGCGACCTCGACCCGGCTCAGCACCGCGTCGGGCCCCTCCCGCACGTCGACGTCGACGTGCTCGTGGCCCAGCACCTGCTGGCGCAGGTCGACCACGGCGACGTGCGCCCCGCGCGCGCCGACGTCGGCCAGCAGCACCGCGCCGGAGCGGGGCGAGAGCGCCAGCCGGTCGGCGGGGCGCCCGCGACCGGCTGTCGGCCGGAGCCCGTCGGGCTGCAGGACGCCCCGGGAGAGGAGCTCGTCCACGGCCGCGCTGACGGTGGTGCGGGCCAGCCCGGCGGCCGGCACGAGGTCGGCCTTGCTCACCGCCGTGCCCGACGCGACCAGGCGCGCGACGGTGCTCAGGGTGACGTCGGCGTCGACCCGGCCCGACAGCGGGGGCGTGTCGAGGCGCAGGGCCGGCAGGGCCCAGGAGGGTGCGGACATCACGGCCAGATTTCGTCAGAAAAATAGCTTGAACAGACATTATTCTGCCGTTGTAGGACACTGGTCAACCCTCCTAGGTTTCCCCCGTGTTGCTGGAGATGCGGGGCATCGTCAAGGACTTCCCGGGCGTCCGGGCGCTCGACGGCGTCGACCTCGACGTCGCCGAGGGGGAGGTGCACTGCCTCCTCGGGCAGAACGGCGCGGGCAAGTCGACGCTGATCAAGGTGCTCGCCGGCGCCCACCTGCCCGACGAGGGCGAGCTGCGCTGGGCGGGTGAGCCCGTCGTCTTCGGCTCGCCGCAGGCCGCCGACGCCGCCGGGATCGCGACCATCCACCAGGAGCTCGACCTCGTCCCCGGGCTGAGCGTCGCGGAGAACATCGTGCTGGGCCACGAGCCGTCGCGGCTGGGCTTCACCCGCCCCCGCGACGCCGAGGGCACCGCCCGCGCGCTGCTGCAGCGGCTGGGCCACCCCGAGATCCCGCCCGGCCGCGAGCTCGGGCGGCTGCCGGCCGCCGGGCAGCAGGTCGTCAGCATGGCGCGGGCGCTGGCCCGCGACGCGCGCCTGATCGTCATGGACGAGCCGTCGGCGGTGCTCGACCCGCACGAGGTCGAGAACCTGTTCCGGGTCATCCGCGAGCTCACCGCGGAGGGTGTCGCCGTCGTCTACATCTCCCACCGGCTCGCCGAGATCCGCGAGATCGGCGACCGCGTCACCGTCCTCAAGGACGGCCGCACCGTCGCCCGCGACCTGCCGGCCCGCACCACCCCGACCGCCGACGTCATCACGCTGATGACCGGCCGCACCACCGAGCACGTGTTCCCGCCGCGGACCGGCGACGCCCCCGGCGACGTCGTCCTGGAGGTCGAGGGGCTCTCCCGCGCGGGGGAGTTCGCCGACGTCTCCTTCACCGTGCGCGCCGGCGAGGTCGTCGGGCTGGCCGGGCTGGTCGGCTCCGGGCGCTCGGAGATCCTCGAGACCGTCTACGGCGCGCGCCGCTCGACCGCGGGCACCGTCCGCGTCGACGGGCGCACGCTGCGCCGGGGCTCGGTCCCCGCCGCGGTGCGGTCGGGCGTCGGGCTGTGCCCGGAGGAGCGCAAGAGCCAGGGCCTGCTGCTCGGCGAACCGGTGTACCGCAACGTGTCGCTGCCCGCGCTGGGCCGCTTCGCCCGCGGCGGGTTCGTCCGGGAGAACGCCGAGGTGGCCGCCGCCCGCGAGGTCACCGAGCAGCTCGACGTGCGCCCGGCCGACCCGATGCGCGTGGTCCGCACGCTCTCGGGCGGCAACCAGCAGAAGGTCGTGCTGGCCCGCTGGCTGCTGCGCGGCTGCCGGGTGCTGCTGCTCGACGAGCCCACCCGGGGCGTCGACGTCGGCGCCCGCAGCGAGATCTACGCCCTGGTCCGCAGCCTCGCCGCGAGCGGAGTGGCCGTGGTCCTGGTGTCCAGCGAGGTGCCGGAGGTGCTCGGTCTCGCCGACCGGGTGCTGGTCGTCCGCGAGGGCGCGGTCGTGCACGAGGCGCCGAGCGACGAGCTCGACGAGAGCCGGGTCCTCGACCTGGTGATGGAGACCCACGACGTGAAGGGACACACCCATGCCTGACCAGGAGCTGGTCACGGCGCCGGCCGCCGACGAGAGCGGACGGGTCGAGAAGGCCGCCTCGGCCGCGGGCCGGGGCCCGTCGCGTGCGGCGCGGCTGCTCGACAGCGGGGCCGGGCGCAACCTGGGTCTGGTCGCGGTGCTGGTGCTGCTGTGCGTGGTGGGGGTGTCGACCGCCGACACGTTCGCCACGACGTCGAACCTGCTGACGATCCTGACCTCCGCGTCGATCATCGGCGTGATCACCGTCGGGGTCACGTTCGTGATCATCGGCGGGGGTATCGACCTGTCGGTGGGCAAGGTGATGGCCCTGGCCTCGGTCTGGGCGACCACCGTCGCGACCCAGTCCTACGGGCCCTGGGTCATGATCTTCTGCGCGCTCGCCGTCGGCGCGGGGGCGGGCCTGGTCAACGGCCTGCTCATCGCCTACGGCCGGATCGTGCCGTTCATCGTGACGCTGGCGATGCTCATCACCGCGCAGGGGTTGGCGGAGCGGATCTCCGGGCGGCGCAGCCAGATCGTGGTCGACCCGGTGATCGCCGGGATCGCCAACACCCGGCTGTTGGGGATCCCGCTGCTGGTCTACATCTTCGCCGCGGTGGTGGCGCTGGGCTGGGTGCTGCTCAACCGGACCACGTTCGGACGGCGCACGTTCGCGATCGGCGGCAACCCCGAGGCCGCCCGCCTGGCCGGGCTGGACGTGAAGCGGCACACGATCGCGCTCTACGTGCTGTCCGGGCTGTGCTGCGGCATCGCCGCGATCATGATCGCCTCGTTGACCACGACGGGGTCGAGCACCCACGGCACGCTCTACGAGCTCGACGCGATCGCCGCGGTGATCATCGGCGGCACGCTGTTGACCGGTGGTCGCGGCACCCTGATCGGTTCGATCCTCGGGGTGCTGGTGTTCACCACGATCACGAACCTGTTCGTGCTCAACAACCTGGCGACCGAGGTCCAGAACATCGCCAAGGGCGTGATCATCGTGGTCGCGGTCCTGATCCAGACCCGCGCCCAGCGCACCTCCACCTGACCCGTTCCCCCTCTTCCCGGTTCCCCCTCTTCCCGGTTCCCCTCTTCTCGGCCCCCGCACGTCCCCCTTTGCACGAAGGAGTGCCCTTCTCATGTCCGACTCGTCCGCTCTCGCGCGCCGCGGTTTCCTCGTCGGCGCCCTCGGTGTGGGTGCCGCGCTGACCACGGCGTGCACCAGCAACGCCGCCGCCCCGACCGCGGCCGGTACCAACACCGCCCCAGCCGCGGGGGACAACGCCGAGCCCGGCACCCCGGTCACGATCGGGTTCTCGGCCCCGGCCGCGGACCACGGCTGGATCGCCGCGATCGCGGCGAACGCGCAGGCGCAGGCCGGGCAGTACCCGGATGTGACGTTGGAGGCGGTGAACCCGACCAACGACATCACCCAGCAGATCGCCGCGGTCGAGACGCTGATCAACCAGGGTGTGGATGCGCTGGTGATCCTGCCCAACGACGGCAGCCAGCTCACCTCGCTGGGCCGTCGGGCGATGGACGCGGGTATCCCGGTGATCAACCTGGACCGGATCTTCGACTCGCCGCTGGCCTACCGGACCTGGATCGGTGGGGACAACTACGGCATGGGCGTGTCGGCGGGCACCTACATCGGGACCCGGCTGCGTGAGGCCGGGGTGGCGAACCCGATCATCGGGGAGATCGCCGGGATCGACAACCTGCCGCTGACCCAGGCGCGGAGCCAGGGGTTCTCCGATGCGCTGGCCTCGTTCGGGTTCGCCGTCGGGCCGCGGCAGGCCGCGGACTTCACCGCCCAGGGCGGGCAGCGGGTGACCGCGAACCTGCTGCAGGCCGCTCCGCAGCTGGACGCGGTGTGGAACCACGACGACGACCAGGGCATCGGCGTCCTGGCGGCGATCACCCAGGCCGGGCGCAGCGAGTTCTTCATGGTCGGCGGCGCGGGCTCGGCCAACGCCATGCGGGAGATCAAGGCCGACACCTCGGTGCTCAAGGCCACCGTCACCTACAGCCCGACGATGGCGTCCTCGGCGATGGCGCTGGCCCGCCTGGTCGCACAGAACCGCGGCATGGGTGACCTGGTCGAGAAGGAGGTGCCGACCTCGATCACGCTGGCCTCGGCCACGATCACCAAGGAGAACGTGGACACCTACCTGCCCCTGGGCTTCGAATCATGACCCAGGCACGGCCCGGTCTGGGCGTCGGCATGGTCGGCCACGCCTTCATGGGGGCCGCCCACTCCCAGGCGTGGCGCACGGCGGGCCGGTTCTTCGACCTCCCGCTCACCCCCGACATGGCCGTGCTGTGCGGGCGCAACGCCGACACGGCCCGCGCCGCGGCCGACCGGCTCGGGTGGCGCGACGTCGAGACGGACTGGAAGGAGCTCCTGACCCGCGACGACGTGCAGCTCGTCGACGTCTGCACCCCCGGCGACACGCACGCGGCGATCGCGATCGCGGCGCTGGACGCGGGCAAGCACGTGCTGTGCGAGAAGCCGCTGGCCAACACCGTCGACGAGGCCCGGGCGATGGTGGCCGCGGCGCAGCGGGCGCAGGCGTCGGGCGTGCGGAGCATGGTCGGCTTCAACTACCGGCGGGTGCCCGCGGTCTCGCTGGCGCGGCGGCTGGTGGAGCAGGGGCGCATCGGCGAGGTCCGCCACGTGCGCGCCAGCTACCTGCAGGACTGGATCGTCGATCCCGAGGCGCCGCTGGTGTGGCGGCTGCAGGCCGAACGCGCCGGGTCGGGGGCACTCGGCGACATCGGCGCGCACGTCGTCGACCTGGCGCAGTTCGTCACCGGCGACCGCCTCTCCGGCGTCAGCGGGCTCACCGAGACCTTCGTCCGCGAGCGCCCGCTGCCGTCGGGGGAGGGCCGGGGACCGGTCACCGTCGACGACGCGGCGCTGTTCGTCGGCCGGTTCGCCGGCGGCGCGCTCGCGAGCTTCGAGGCGACCCGCTTCGCGACCGGGCGCAAGAACCAGATCCGCCTCGAGGTCAACGGCAGCGCGGGCTCGCTCGCGTTCGACTTCGAGCAGATGAACGAGCTCCAGTTCTTCGACGGCACCGAGGACCCGGACGTCGCCGGGTTCCGGCGCATCCTCGTCACCGAACCGGGGCACCCGTACGCGGGAGCCTGGTGGCCGCCCGGCCACGGGCTCGGCTACGAGCACACGTTCACCCACGAGGTCGTCGACCTGGTGCGCGACGTGGCGGCGGGCAGCGACCCCGTCCCGTCGTTCGCCGACGGGCTGCAGGTGCAGCTCGTGCTCGACGCCGTGGTCCGATCCGCCGCCGCGGGCAGCGGCTGGCAGGCAGTGGAGGAGAGCTGATGGCACGCCCGGTCACCCTGTTCACCGGCCAATGGGCCGACCTGCCCTTCGAGGAGGTGGCGCGCCTGGCGGGGGAGTGGGGCTACGACGGCCTGGAGATCGCCTGCTGGGGCGACCACCTCAACGTCTGGGCCGCGGTCGAGGACGACACCTACGTCCAGGGCCGCCGCGACATCCTGGACAAGTACGGCCTCCAGGTGCACGCGATCTCCAACCACCTCACCGGGCAGGCCGTCTGCGACGACCCGATCGACGCCCGGCACGAGGCCATCCTGTCGCCGCGGGTCTGGGGCGACGGCGACGCGGAGGGCGTCCGGCAGCGGGCGGCCGAGGCGATGAAGACGACGGCGCGCGCCGCGGCGAAGCTCGGCGTCGACACGGTCGTCGGGTTCACCGGGTCGAGCATCTGGAAGACCGTGGCGATGTTCCCGCCGGTGCCGCAGTCGATGGTCGACGCCGGCTACCGCGACTTCGCCGACCGCTGGAACCCGATCCTCGACGTGTTCGACGAGGTCGGTGTGCGGTTCGCCCACGAGGTCCACCCCAGCGAGATCGCCTACGACTACTGGACGACGGTCGCGGCCCTGGAGGCGGTGGAGCACCGCCCGGCGTTCGGCCTGAACTGGGACCCCAGCCACTTCGTGTGGCAGGACCTCGACCCGGTCGGGTTCCTGTGGGACTTCCGGGACCGGATCTACCACGTCGACTGCAAGGACGCGAAGCGCCAGGTCGGCAACGGCCGCAACGGGCGGATGGGCTCGCACCTGGCGTGGGCCGACCCGCGCCGCGGCTGGGACTTCGTCTCCACCGGGCACGGGGACGTGCCGTGGGAGGCGTGCTTCCGGATGCTCAACACGATAGGCTACGACGGCCCGATCTCCGTGGAGTGGGAGGACGCGGGGATGGACCGGCTCGTCGGTGCGCCCGAGGCGCTGGAGTTCGTGCGCCGCCAGGCCTTCGACCCGCCGTCGGCGGCGTTCGACGCGGCCTTCTCGTCCCGCTAGGCCGTTCCGCTAGAGGCCGAGCAGCCGTCGTCCGCCCACCCACAGGCAGACGACGGCGACGAACCACCACCAGGCGACCCAGACGAAGCCCGGGACCAGGAAGTCCCGCGACAGCAGCGCTGGGTCGCCCCGGCCCTTGCCGCCGACGCCGAGCACCACCAGCCCGGCGAACTCGCCGATGAGCATCCACCAGACCAGCAGCACGCCGACGGTCGCCTGGAGGTCCGGGCTGCCCGCCACCGCGACCCAGCCGATCAGGACGCCGTAGCCGACGACGAGGAGGTTGGTGAAGAACCCGCGCGCGTGCAGCAGGGCGAAGACGAGCAGGAGCACCGACGCCCAGAGGAGCGACCACGCCTTGCCGTCGAGCACCAGGTTCGCCCCGGCCAGGCCCAGCAGCGGCGCGGTCATGTAGCCGATCACGCCGATGAACAGGTTCGACACGTACCACCCGCCGGGGATGTCCGTCGCGCCCCCGTTCGCGTCGCCCTCGGTCACGTGGAAGCCGGTGACGGTCCGGCCGCTGAGCACCCCCATGACCACGTGCCCGCCCTCGTGGACGATGGTCACCAGCGACCCCGCCCACTGGCCCGTGAACGTGACGAGCAGCAGGGCGATGAACCCCGCGATGTGCACGACGGGCGCCCCCGGGGTGACGGAGCCGATCACGTCGCTGACCATGCCCTCGACTTCGCACCCCGGGCTGCCGGCGTTAACGGGCCAGTACTTGCGCGGGCAACTAGTGTGGACGCCATGACGGACATCGCGCCCCACGGGCTGCACCACGTCACGGCCGTCGCCTCGGACCCGCAGGCCAACGTCGACTTCTACACCCGCGCGCTCGGGCTGCGGCTGGTCAAGCAGACCGTCAACTTCGACGCGCCCGACACCTACCACCTCTACTACGGCGACGCGGCGGGGTCGCCGTCGACGATCCTCACGTTCTTCCCCTGGCGGGGCGTCCCCGCCGGGCGGCAGGGCAGCGGGCTCACCACGGCGACGGCGTTCAGCGTGCCGCCGGAGTCGCTGGGCTGGTGGCAGAACCGGATCGCGGGGATGGGCGTCGAGCACGAGGGCCCGCGCACCCGCGACGGCGAGGAGGTTCTGACCTTCCGCGACCCGGACGGGTTGGTGATCGACCTCGTTGCCGCGCCGGGCGACGCGCGCTCGGGCTGGGACGGCGTCGCCGACGTGCCCGCCGAGCACGCCGTGCGCGGGCTGCACGCGGTGACGCTGTCGGAGCGCCTGCCCGACCCGACCGTCGAGCTGCTCACCGGTCTGCTCGGGATGACCGCGGCCGGCGAGGACGGCGACCGCGCCCGCTTCGCCATGGCGGGCGGCGGCGCGGGGGCGGTGCTCGACGTCGCCGCCGACGGGCGCGCCAAGGGCCTCCAGGCCGGCGGCACCGTGCACCACGTGGCGTTCCGGGTGGCCGACCGGGCCACGCAGGCGCTCTGGCGCTCCGAGCTCGTCGAGGCCGGGCTGCACGTCACCGAGATCCTCGACCGGCAGTACTTCACCTCGATCTACTTCCACGAACCCGGGGGCGTGCTGTTCGAGATCGCCACCGACGAGCCGGGCTTCGCCGTCGACGAGCCGCTGCTGGAGCTGGGCCGCTCGCTCAAGCTGCCGCCGTGGCTCGAGCCGACGCGCGAGCAGATCGAGGCCTCCCTGCCGCCGCTGCGGGTGCCCTCGTGAGCGGCCCGGCGTCCGGCCCGGTGAGCGCCTTCGAGCACGTCCGGCTCCCCGGCGAGGGCGCACCGCTGCTGCTCCTGCACGGCACCGGCGGCACCGAGCACGACCTGCTGCCGCTGCGGGAGCACCTGGCGCCGGGCGCACCGGTGCTCGCCCCGCGCGGGCGGGTGCGGGAGAACGGCATGAACCGCTTCTTCCGGCGCCTGGCCGAGGGCGTGCTCGACGAGGACGACCTGCGGCTGCGCGTCGACGAGCTGGCCGACTTCGTCGTCGGCGTCGATCCCGGCCCGTGGGTCGCGGCCGGGTTCTCCAACGGCGCCAACACGGCGTCGGCGCTGCTGTTCCGGCGGCCCGAGGTGCTGTCGGGCGCGGTCCTGCTGGCGGCGATGGTGCCGTTCCGCGACGGGCCCGCCTCCCGGAGCGGTGGCCCGGTCGACCTCTCCGGCAAGCGCGTCGCGGTCTCCAACGGACGCCACGACCCGCTGGTGTCCGCCGCGGAGACGGCGACGCTGGTGGCGCAGCTGCGCGGCTGCGGCGCGACCGTCGAGGAGTTCCCGCACGGCGGCGGTCACGGGATCGATGCGGACGTGTTGCCGCACGTGCGGGCGTTCCTGGGGCGCTAGCCTGCCCGGATGGCCCGCTACTTCGATGTGCACCCCGTCGACCCGCAGCGGCGGGCGATCACCCAGGTGGCCGACGTCGTGCGCGACGGCGGCCTGATCGCCTACCCCACCGACTCTTGCTTCGCGCTGGGGTGCCAGCTCGGCAACGCCAAGGGGCTCGACCGGATCCGCGAGATCCGCCAGCTCGACGACCGCCACCACTTCACGCTGGTCTGCGCCGACTTCGCGCAGCTGGGCCAGTTCGTGCAGATCAGCAACGCCGTGTTCCGGTCGGTGAAGGCGGCGACGCCGGGCCAGTACACGTTCATCCTGCCGGCCACCAAGGAGGTGCCGCGCCGGCTGCTGCACCCGAAGAAGAAGACCGTCGGCGTGCGCATCCCCGACCACGTCGTCACCCAGGCGCTGCTGGCCGAGCTGGGCGAGCCGCTGCTGTCGTCCACCCTGCTGCTCCCCGACCAGGAGGAGCCGATGACGCAGGGCTGGGACATCAAGGAGCGGCTCGACCACGCCGTCGACGCCGTCATCGACTCGGGGGAGTGCGGCACCGAGCCGACCACGGTCGTCGACCTGTCCGGCTCCGAGCCGGAGATCGTCCGCGTGGGAGCGGGCGACCCGTCCCGGTTCGAGTAGCGGCCGGTCACCCCACGCGACCGAGCAGGTCCGTGTCGATGACGGGCTGCTCGGCGAGCACCACCGGCGTCAGCTCCTCGGCGGACGCCGGGCGCCCGATCAGGTGGCCCTGCACCAGGTCGCAGCCCACGCGGCACAGCTCCTGGAGCTGCCCGGGTCGTTCGACGCCCTCGGCGACGGTGCGCAGCCCGAGGTGGCGGGTGAGCTCGAACAGCCCCACGAGGAAGCGCTTGCGCTGCGCGTCGTGGTCGATGTCGGCGACGAAGTAGCGGTCGATCTTCACGGTGTCGACGGGCGTGCTGGACAGGCGCGCGAGCGTCGAGTAGCCGGTGCCGAAGTCGTCGAGGGCGAGGCGGACGCCGACGGCGCGCAGGTCGTTGAGCACGTCCAGCGCCGTCTCCGGGCGGTAGGTCATCGTGCTCTCGGTGATCTCCAGCGCGAGCTGGCCCGGGGCGAGGTCGTGGCGGGCGAACAGCTCGGCGACGCGGGCGGGCATCGCGGCGTCGGTCAGCTCCGTCGGGTCGACGTTGACGGCCACCCGCAGCCTGCGGTGCCCGAGCGCCCGGCTCCACTGCGCGAGCTGCGCGCAGGACTGCTCCAGCATCAGCCGCGTGAGGTGCTCGGACAGCCCGGCGCGCGCGGCGAGCGGCACGAACGTCGTGGGCGGGACCTCGACGCCCTCGTGCGTCCACCGGGCGAGCGCCTCCAGCGCCCCGATGCGCCCCGTGGCCGGATCGACGACCGGCTGGAACACCGGGCGCACCAGACCCTGGTCGAGCGCGTCGGCGAAGGCCCGGTGCAGCGCGTGGCCGTCCCGGCGGTTCCCCCGGCCCAGCGACGGCGAGTGCACGAGGACCCCGCCGCCGCGGCCGGCGTCCTTGACCGCGTACATCGCCACGTCGGCGCGGTGCAGCAGCGTGGCGGCCTGCTCGGGACCGGGCGGGTCGGCGCCGGGCTCCTCGGTCGCGACGCCGATGCTCGCCGACACCGTGACCGTGCGCCCGTCGATCTGGAACGGCGCGGCGAACGCCTCGAGCAGCGACCGCGCGACGGTGGTGGCGTCGTGCCCGTCGAGCGGGCCCTGCTCCACCAGCACCGCGAACTCGTCGCCGCCCAGGCGCGCGAGGGTGTCGGCGGCGCGCACCCGCCCGCGCAGGCGCTCGGCGACCCGCACGAGCAGCGCGTCGCCCATGGCGTGGCCCAGGCTGTCGTTGACGGACTTGAAGCCGTCGAGGTCGAGGAACACCACCGACACGGGCCGCTGGTCGCGGGCCGAGAGGTCGAGGGCGTGGCCGAGGCGGTCCAGGAACAGCGCCCGGTTGGCCAGGCCGGTGAGCCCGTCGTGGAACGCCAGGTCGTGGAGCTCGTTCTCGCGCTCCTGGACGGTCCGGGCCAGCGCCTCGTTGTCGCGGATGGTGGCGTACTGGCGGATCAGGACGAGCGCGACCAGCGCCGAGATCAGCCCGACCGCGAACGGCCCGAGCGTGCGGCCCGACGCCGACTGGGCGGAGGCGACGACGACCGCGGCGCCCAGCGGGAGGTAGGGGAGCAGCCCGGCCCGCGCGACGGTCGGGCGCACCGGCGGCCGCGGCGTCTGGCGCGCCCCGGTGATGAGCGACCCGGCCGTGCCGAGGAGCAGGAACGCCGCCCACCAGCCCCAGTCGACGGGCGAGCCGGTGAGGTAGGTGCCGTCGGCCGTGGCGTAGGAGAACATCACGTCCGACGTGGTCATCCCGGCCATCGACAGCCCGAGCAGCGTCCAGAGCAGCGGCTTCTCGCGGGTCTGGGCGAGGGTCAGGACGGTGACGGTGCACAGCACGACGTCGGCGATCGGGTAGGCCAGCGCGACGGCGGTGTCGGCGAGGGGGCGGTTCTCCGCGACCGAGGTGACGACGGTGAACCAGGCGACGAGCCCGAGGCCGCAGCCGATCGTCAGCGCGTCGAGCACGCGCCGGGAGGTCGCGAGGCCGCCGGAGTTGGGCGAGAGCAGCGCGAACCCGACCAGCGCCGCGGTCGGGAAGCCGAGGTAGCCGATGTCGGCCCACGACGGGAAGGGCGTGGTGATCCCGAGCGCTTCCAGGACGGTCCAGACGACCTGCCCGAGGCCCCAGGAGGCCGCCGCGACGGCCAGGGCCGCCCACCCCTGCCGGGTGCGCCCGCGCGAGCGTCGCGAGGCCCGGGCGCAGCCCGCCACGGCCGCCCCCGCGAACAGCAGCACGCCGAGGTTGCCCGCGTACTGCTGCGCCTCGCCGTCGAGCGCCGTCGTCAGGCCGACCAGGAGGAGGAAGGCGGTGACGGCCGCGACCCCGGATGCGGGCACGGCGGAGCGCAGCGCGTGCACGGCGGGGTGCGGCGAGGCGGTCATGGCCGGTACTTCGTCATGCTGTGGACTTCGCTCGGGGGGCCCGTTCGGTTGACGTCATCGGACCCACCCTGCGGCGCGCGGCGCCGGTGGTGAGTCCGGCGGCCCCCACGATCACCCGAAAGGGTGGTGGGGGACGGCTGCGGGCCGCTCGGCACGGGTGGACGGCCGGTGGGCGCGGGGGTGCTCAGCGGCTCTGCAGCGCGTCCAGCGCCACGGCCATCGACGCCGCCACCCGGAAGTCCAGGCGGGAGTCGTGCACGGTGACCGCGTAGTGGTCGCGGATCGCGCGCTGCCGCTCGCTCGTGAGCACGGGTGCGCCCGTGGTGGAGTCGACGAAGTCGAAGTGGAAGACGAAGGGCACCCACACGTCGCCCACGTACGGGATCACCGTCCACACCCGGCGCAGCACCGCGATCACGGGCCGGCGCTCCCGGCCGCGCGCGTCGAGCCCGGGGGCGCCGAGCGCCCACGTGGAGCGCAGCAGGCTGGCCGCGAACTCCTTCTTGAACCACCCCAGCGGGCGGCCGGCCTCGTCGAGCACGTCGTGCTCGGCCCGCACGTCCATCCGCTGGCGGGCCTTGAAGGAGAACACGCGGCGCTGCTTCGACTCGTCCGTGAAGAAGACGACCTCCTCCTTCAGCTTCATCCGCTTCTGCTCGGCGAAGGCCATGAGCTGCCCCTCGGTGCCGTCCGGGTTCGCCGCGAACACGAGGTAGCGGTTGACCATCATCGTGACCTTCTGGCGGACGAAGAACCGCGGGACCTGCATCGTCATGGGGCGGAGTCTGGCAGGTCCCGCAAGCGCAGCCCGCTGGTGAACCGCCGCTCCCGTCCGGTGATCGGGTCGGTGAAGCAGAGCTCGGCCGCGAGCAGCTGCAGCGGGCGGCTGAAGTCGTCGAGGGCCTGCTCGTGCACCTCGGGGTAGAAGTCGTCGTGCAGGATCGGCACGCCGAGGCCGGACATGTGCAGCCGCAGCTGGTGCGTGCGCCCGGTGCGCGGGGTGAGCCGGTAGCGCGCGAGGCCGCCGCGGACCTCCACCCGCTCCACGAGCGTCTCGGCGTTGGGCGGGCCGTCGACCTCCCGCGCCTGCACCTCCCCGCGCTCCTTGACGATCCGGCTGCGGACGGTCAGCGGCAGCCGCAGCTCCGGGTCGTGCGGGGCCACCGCCTCGTAGACCTTGTGGACGCGCCGGTCCCGGAACAGCGTCTGGTAGGCCCCGCGGCGCTCGCGGCGGACCACGAACATCACCAGCCCGGCGGTCACGCGGTCGAGGCGGTGCGCGGGGCTGAGCTCGGGCATGTCGAGGTCGCGGCGCAGCCGCACCAGCGCGGTCTCGGCGACGTGGCGCCCGCGCGGGATGGTGGCGAGGAAGTGCGGCTTGTCGACGACGAGCAGGTCGTCGTCGCGGTGCACGATCCCGATGCCGAACGGCACGGGGACCTCCTCGGGCAGGTCGCGGTGGAACCACAGGTAGGTGCCGGGGCGGAAGGGGGAGTCGGGGCCGAGCGGGCCGTCGGCGTCGACGACGCGGCGCTCGGCCAGCATCGCGTCGACCCGCTCGGCGGGCACGCGGGGCAGCCGCTCGACGAGGTGGTCGCGCATCGTCGCCCAGCGCCCGTCCTCGGGCGTGCGGAGGCGGACCGGGTCGAGACCCAGCCGCTGGGGGAGCGGGGACGCCGGACGCCTGCGCAGGGCTACAGCTCCGCCCGGATCGAGGCGAGGATCGCGCCCGTTCGCCCGACCGGCTCCACCTGGGTGCAGAGGCGGTCCATGACGCGCTCGTAGTGGGCGACGTCGGACGGCGCGTCGAGGTAGAGCGCGCTGGTGAGCTGCTCCAGGTAGACGAGGTCGGCCAGGTCGGGCTCGGTGAACCCGAGGATCGTGAACGGCCCGCCGGCCGCCGCGTGCCCGCCGAAGTGGAACGGCGCCACCTGCAGGCGCACGTGCGGGAGCTCCGACAGCGCGAGGAGGTGGTCGAGCTGGGCGCGGGCCACGGCGGGCCCGCCGACCGTGCGCCGCAGCGCCCCCTCGTCGACGACGGCGTGCAGCGCGGGCGCGCCGGGGGCGGTGAGCAGCGCCTGGCGGCGCATCCGGAGCTCGACGCGGCGCTCGACCTCGGGGGCGTGGTCGTAGACCAGGCGGATGACCGCGCGGGCGTGGTCGGCGGTCTGCAGCAGGCCCGGCACGAACTGCACCTCGTAGGTGCGGATGCGGCTCGCGGCCTGCTCCAGCCCGACGTACGTCTCGGCCCAGCCGGGCAGCAGGTCGTGGTAGCTCTGCCACCAGTCCGGCTCGGTGGCCCGGCGCGCCAGCGCCCGGTAGCGGTCGTCCGCGACGCCGTAGCGGGTCAGCAGGTCGTCGACGTCGCGGGTGGTGAAGCCGCCCCGGCCGAGCTCGCGGCCGAGCTCCAGGCCGTCGATGCGGGCGGGGGAGGTGCGCAGGGTGCCGGCCGCGGCCTCGCGGCTGATGCCCGCGGCCTCGCGGAGGCGGCGCAGCTGCCCGCCGAGGGCGATGCGCAGCGCGGGGGGCCCGGAGTCGGGGGGTCCGGAGCCGGCGGGTGGAGCGTCGTCGTGCACCCGCACTCCCCGGTGGACCGCCTAGTGGGCGAGGTCGTCGAACTCCCCGGCGCGGACGCCGTCGAGGAACGCCGCGATCTCGGCGCGAGTGTAGACCAGCGTCGGACCCGCGGGATGGCGCGAGTTGCGCACCGCGACGCCACCGTCGGCCATGGCCGCCAGCTCGACGCAGTTGCCGGAGGGGTTGCTCGCGGAGCTCTTGCGCCAGGCGAGTATCTCTTGCAGATGCACGTGCAGATGTTCACGCACCAGCACTTGCAGATGCAAGCTCGTTCCGACACGATCAGGTTGCGTTCGACACAGCACGGCGGCACTGCGCCAGACGGGGGAGACGGCGATGAACAGGTCATGGGGTGCGGATCCGCCGGTCGGACGACCGCGGCAGGCCGCCGCCCCGTCGGAGGCCGGGGCCACCGTCACGCCGCTGCCGGGTCTGGTCGACCCCGCCGCGGCCGCTCTCACCAGCCCCCAGCACTTCGGCCTCGCCGACGAGCTGGCCCCGATGGTCCAGGTGTGGGAGCGCCTGCTGGCGCTGCACCTCCCCGATCGGACAGGTCGGTGTCGCACGTGCACGCAGGGCGGCACGGGGCTGCCCGGCACCCACTGGCCGTGCGCCCTGCACGGCATTGCCGAGCTCGCCCGCCGTCGCCACGGCCGCGCGCAGGGCGCCTGAGCACCGGCGGCCGGCGCCTCCCCTCCGGACGCCGGCCGCCGTGTCCGTCGCGTGACCGGCCCGGCGTAGGTTCCCCCGAGCGCATGAAGCACACCGACCTCGTCCCCAACCTGTTCACGGTGCTGCACGAGCCGGTCACGGGCCGGCCCGCGGCCCCGCACGCCGTCGTGTGCGGGGCGCTGTTCTCCGCGCAGGTGTGCGCGCTCGTGGTCGCCGGCCGGCTCGCGCTCGACGGCGACGGCCTCGCCGTCACCGCGCGGCGCCCCCCGCGCCCCGGCGCCGGGGACCCCACCGGCGACCTCGTCGTCGAGGCCGTCGCCCACGCGCGGGCGGCGCGCGACCTGCGCTCCTGGTCCTCGGCGCTGGGCGGCGTCGTCCACGACCGGGTCGCCGAGGAGCTCGTCGAGGCCGGGGTGGTCCGGCGCGAGGCGCCCCGGCGGCTGCGCCCGACCCCGCGCTGGCCCGCGGCCGACCCGCTGCGCGCCGGGCGCGCCCGGATGGAGCTCGACCAGATGGCCGCCGACCCCCGCTCGTTCGACCTGCCCGGTGCGGTGGCCGTCGCCTGCCTGCTCGCCGCGGGCGTCGACGACGTGCTGGTCACCGGATCCGGCCTGGTCGACGAGCTGGTGGCGGAGCTGCCGCCCGACGTCGGCGCCGTCGTCACCGCGCTGGCCCGCACCCCGGTCCTGCCGATGCCCGGTGGCGGCCGCTTCACCGGCTCGCGGCTGCTCGTGGAGAGCGCGGTGCTGCGCCGCCGCGCCGCCGACCCGACCGCGTGGACCGACCGCCGGCACCTGCGCGAGCGGCACGACGCCGGGGCGGCGCTGGTCGCGGCCGGGCGTGCGGACGAGGCGGTGCCGGTGCTGGAGCAGGCCGTCGCCGAGGCGGTGCACGGCCTGGGGCCGGTCGACCCGGACGCGCTCGTGGCCGAGGGCAACCTCGCCGTCGCCTACCTGGCCGCCGGGCGCCCGGAGGTCGGGATCCCGCTGCTGGTCGACACGCTCGAGGACCGCGAGCGCACCCTGGGCCCGGACCACCCGGTCGCGCTCACCGCCCGCGACGTCCTCGCCGCGGTCCACCGCACGGCGGGCCGCCCGGCCGAGGCGCTGGCGCACTACGCGCTCGTGGTCGCCCACCGCACCCGCGTCCTCGGCGCCGCGCACCCCCACACGCTCACCTCGCGGTTGGGCGCCGGCCTGAGCCACGCCGACGACGGCGACGCCCGCGCGGCCGTCGCCGAGCTCGGCTCCGCGCTGCGCGACGCGGTGGAGGGCTGCGGCCCGGCGCACCCGGTCACCGTGGCCCTGCGCGGGGCGCTGGCCGAGTGCCTGGAGTCGGCGGGCCGCCCGGTCGAGGCGCGGTCGGAGTTCGACCGGGCCGCCCGCGACGCCGAGTCGGCGCTCGGCCCGGCCCACCCCGACACCGAGGCCCTGCGCGACGCGCTGACCGGCTGAGACGGGCGGGGTCAGGCCGGCTGCAGGTCGAGCAGCCGCGGCCGCACCTCGTCCAGGGCGGTGCGGACGGCGCCCAGCACGACCCCGCGGTCGGCGAGCACGGACGCCGACAGCCGCACGGGACGCTCGGTGAGGCCCGCGACCTCGCGGCGCAGCGGCGCCAGCAGGACCTCGCCCGCCGCGGCCACCGCCCCGCCGACGACGAGCAACTCGGGGTCGAGCAGCGTGGCCAGCACGGCCAGCGCCCGCGCGATCCGGCGCGCGACGGCGTCGACGACGCCCCGGGCGGTCTCGTCGCCCGCGCCGGCGGCCGCGACGACCTGCTCGGCCCGCACCGTCCGCCCGAGCTCGGCCGAGCCCCAGCGCCGGGCCAGGCTGCCGATCGCGGCGGTGCCGCCGACGCCGTCGACGAGGTCGAGGAACCCCATCTCGCCGACGCCGCCGCGGTGCCCGCGCACGATCCGCCCGCCCAGGCACACCCCGGCGCCCAGGCGCTCGCCCGCGAGGACGAGCACGACGTCGTCGACGCCCCGGGCCACGCCGCGCCAGCGCTCGCCGGCGACCGCGAGGTTGGCGTCGTTCTCCACGCGGGCGCGCCCGACGACGGGCGCGAGCGCGGCGGGCAGGTCGAGCGCGGCGAGCCCGGGGAGGTAGGCCTCGTCGGCGGACGCGCGGCCGTCGGCGTCGACGGGGGCGGGCACCCCGAGGACGGTGCCGAGCACCCGCCCGCCCGCGGCCCCGGCGGCGTCGAGCGCGCGGGCGCAGGTGGCGCGCGTCAGGTCGAGTCGCTCGGCCGCGCCGACGTGCGGGTGCGCGAACGCGGCCCCGGCCTCGCCCACCGGCGCGCCGGAGAGGTCGGCGACCACGGCCCGCACCGACGTCGCGCCCATGTCGACGGCGAGCACGGACCCGGCGCCGGGGCGGGGGGCGTAGCGGCGGGCCGGTCGTCCGGGACGCCCGGGGCCGTCGTCGCCGCGCGGGGGCTCGACCAGCCAGCCGCGGCCGATCAGGTCGTCGCACACGGCGTGCACGGTGGGGCGCGACAGGCCCGTGCGGGCCATCAGGTCGGCGCCGCTGCAGGCCCCGGCGTCGAGCACCGCGTCGAGCACCGCCTGCGTGTTGAGCCGCCGCACCACGTCGGTCCCCGACACCGCCTCCACCTCTCTTGACGCGCTCCGGCACAATATCGCAAGGTGGTGAATATATCCGCGGGACGATCTCTCGCGGGACGATCTGTTCGGAGGAGCGCGATGAGCACGGCGACGACGGCGGCCACCACGACGGAGGCGCGCACGTGGTGGCGCGACGCCGTGGTCTACCAGCTCTACATCCGCAGCTTCGCCGACGGCACCGGCGACGGCCTCGGCGACATCGCCGGCATCCGCGCGAAGCTGGGCTACCTGCACGGCCTCGGGGTCGACGCGCTGTGGATCAACCCCTGGTACCCCTCGCCGATGGCCGACGCCGGCTACGACGTCGCCGACTACCGCGCCGTCGAGCCCGCGTTCGGCACGGCCGAGGACGCCGCCGCGCTCGTCGAGGAGGCGCACGCGCTGGGCCTGCGCGTCATCCTCGACATCGTCCCCAACCACACGTCCGACGAGCACGAGTGGTTCCGCGCCGCACTGGCCGCCGGCCCCGGCTCGCCCGAGCGGCAGCGGTACGTGTTCCGCCCCGGACGCGTCGGTCCGGACGGCACCCAGGCTCCGCCCAACGACTGGCGCAGCGTCTTCGGCGGCCCGGCGTGGGAGCAGACCCCCGACGGGGAGTGGTACCTGCACCTGTTCGACGTCAAGCAGCCCGACCTGAACTGGGAGCACCCCGAGGTGCGCACGGAGTTCGAGTCGATCCTGCGCTTCTGGTTCGACCGCGGCGTCGACGGCTTCCGCATCGACGTGGCGCACTCGCTGGTCAAGGACCAGGAGCTGCCCGACGTCGGCCCGGACCGGCAGATGGACACCATCGGCGACGGCGGGCACCCGTTCTGGGACCTCGACGGCGTGCACGAGGTGTACCGGGGGTGGCGCCGGGTCGCCGAGTCCTACGCCGACCCGAAGATCTTCGTGGCGGAGGCGTGGGTGGCCACGCCCGAGCGCCTGTCGCGCTACCTGCGCCCCGACGAGCTGCACACCGCGTTCAACTTCGACTACCTGGGCGCCCCCTGGGACGCCGACGCGCTGCGCAAGGTGATCGACAACTCGCTCGCGACGATGGGCGGGGTCGGCGCCCCGGCCACCTGGGTGCTGTCCAACCACGACGTCGTCCGGCACGTCTCGCGGCTGGGCCGCCCGCCGGCGACGGGTCACGCGCTGGGCGACCTCGCGCCCGTCGAGGAGCTCGACATCGCGCTGGGGCGCCGCCGCGCCCGCGCCGCGGCGCTGCTGATGCTCGCCCTGCCCGGGGGCGCGTACGTCTACCAGGGCGACGAGCTGGGCCTGTGGGAGGTCGAGGACCTGCCCGACGAGGTGCTGCAGGACCCGACGTGGGAGCGCTCCGGGCACACCGAGCGCGGCCGCGACGGCTGCCGGGTGCCGATCCCGTGGTCGGGCACGGCGTCGCCGTTCGGGTTCAGCCCCGAGGGTGCGACCGCCGCGCCGTGGCTGCCGCAGCCCGCGGGGTTCGCCGCCGTCACCGTCGAGGCGCAGGACGGCGACCCGGCGTCGATGCTGACGCTCTACCGCGCGGCCCTGGCCCTGCGCCGCGAGCACCCGGCGCTGGGCGACGGCACGCTGGAGTGGCTGCCGTCCGAGCCGGGCGTGCTGGCGTTCTCCCGCGGCGACGGGTTCACCTGCCTGGTCAACCTGTCGGCCTCGCCGGTGCCGCTGCCCTCGGGCAGCCGGGTCCTGCTGGCCACCGAGGCGCTGCTCGACGTCCTCCCCGTCGACGCGGCGGTGTGGCTGACGGTCGACTGACCCGCGCCGGCCCCCGCCGGACCGCGCAGTCCGATCGCCAGCCCGGCGGCCACCGTCGCGACCCCGACCCACACCAGGGGTCCCGGCAGCGGACCGCCGAGGGCGACGCCGCCGGCCGCGGCCGCCACCGGCGCGACCCCGCACAGCAGGCCCGCGCGCCCGGCGCCGACCCGGCCGACGCAGGTGTACCAGAGCACGAACGCCAGCGCGGTGACCACGAGCGCGAGGTGCAGCGACGCGGCCAGGTGCTCCGGGCGCAGCGCCACCGCGGCGCCCGGACCCTCGGTGACCAGGCCGATCCCGCCGAACGCCACCGCCGCGATCGCGCAGGTGTGCACCGACACCCCGACCGCGCCGTGCCTGGCCAGCACCGGGACCGCGAGCAGGGTGAACCCGACCTCGCAGGCCAGCACGAGCACGGCCCAGCCGACGCCGGCGGCGTCGGTGCGGCCCCCGCCCTGCACCAGCACCGCGCCCAGCGCGACGACGACGGCCCCGGCGAGCAGCACCGGCCTGGGCGGTGCGGTCCGGTCGCCGCCCCGGAGCACGGCCAGCACCACCGGCACGCAGGCGACGGCGACGCCCAGCACGGCGGGTTCGGCGTGCTCGGCGCCCCGGACGAGACCGAGGTTGAACAGCACGAGCCCGGTGCCGGCGACGCCGCCGAGCCAGGCCCACTCCGCGCCGCGCGGCCGGTGCAGGCGGACCCCCAGCGGGCGCGCGGCCAGCACGAGCAGGAGCGTGGCGAGGGCGTAGCGCAGGGCCTGGGCGGTCCAGAACGGCGCGTCGACCAGGAGACCGGAGACGGCGACGCTGCTGCCGACGGCGGTCATGGCGACGGCCCCGAGTGCGAGGGCGCGGAGATCGTTCACGGGACGAGCCTGCAGCCCGTATGGTCCGGTGCACAGGGCCAAGAACGGCCTGATCGAGAGGACCGAGATGCCCGGCGCCGACTTCCTCCAGCTCGACCGCGCGCTCGCGCCGCCCGGTGACCTCGCCGGCTGGCTCGCCGGCGAGGTGCACACGGCGGTGGCCGACGGGCGGCTGCCGGTCGGGGCGCGGCTGCCCGCCAGCCGCGTGCTGGCGCAGGACCTGGGCGTCTCCCGCGGCGTCGTCGTGGCCGCCTACCAGCGGCTCGTCGACTCCGGGGTGGTGCACGGCGCCGGGGCGTCGGGCACGCGGGTCGCGGCGCGGCCGTCGCCGGTGCCGGACCGGGCCGGGGCGCCGCCCGCCGCCGCCGACCGCGTCGACCTCACCCCCGGCGTCCCCGACCTCGCCGCCTTCCCGCGCGCGGCCTGGCTGCGCGCCGAGCGGGCCGTGCTCGCCGACCTGGACAACGCCGACCTCGGCTACGGCGACCCCCGCGGCCATCCCGTCCTGCGCCGCGAGCTCGCCGGATGGCTCGCCCGGACCCGCGGGGTGCGCGCCGCGCCCGACGACGTCGTGGTCGTCGCGGGCGTCGCGCAGGCGCTCGCGCTCGTCACCCGGGCACTGGTCGGGCAGGGCGTGCGCGCCATCGCCGTCGAGGACCCGGGCTCGGTCGGGGCGCGCGAGGAGGTCGCGTTCTGGGGCGTGGAGCCGGTGCCGGTGCCCGTCGACGGGCACGGCGTCGACGTGGCGGCGCTGCGCGCGAGCGGCGCGCCCGTCGCCCTGCTCACCCCGGCGCACCACTTCCCGACCGGCGTCGTCCTGGCGCCCGACCGGCGCCGCGCGCTGCTCGACTGGGCGGCCGACGGCGGGCTGGTGGTCGAGGACGACTACGACGCCGAGCACCGCTACGACCGCGCCCCGGTGCCCGCGCTGCAGGGGCTGGCGCCGTCGCGGGTCGTGCACGTGGGGAGCACGTCGAAGACGCTCGCGCCGGGCATGCGGCTGGGCTGGGTGGTCCTGCCCGAGCCGCTGCGGGAGCCGGTCGCGCTGCTCAAGTACCACTCCGACCTGGGCAACGCCGTGCTGCCGCAGCTCGTGCTGGCCCGGCTCGTCGCGACGGGGGAGCTGGAGCGCCACGTACGGCGGGTGCGGCCCCGCCAGCGGGCGCGGCGCGACGCGATGCTCGCCGCGCTGGCCCGCCACCTCCCCGACGCGCGCGTGCACGGCGTCGCCGCCGGGATGCACCTGCTGGTCACCCTGCCCGGCGACGTCGACGACCGGGAGCTCGCCGACCGCGCCCGCGCGGCCGGGGTGGTGGTGCACCCGCTCTCGCGCCACCGCGTCGCCCCCGGCCCGCCCGGCCTGGTCCTGGGCTACGCCGCGCAGACGCCCGACCGCATCCACGACGGGATCGCCCGCCTGGCCGCGGCCCGGTGATCGCCGGGTCCTACCCTCCGGGGGTGTCCCGAACCCGAACGTCCCCGATCGCCCGGGGCGTCCTCGCCGTCCTCGTCGTCCTGCTCACCGCCACCGGCTGTGGCGCGGGCGGCTCGAACACCGACTGCGGCCTGAACGGCTGCACCGTCACCTTCCCGCGCAGCGGCGACGCGTCGGTGTCGGTGCTGGGCGTCACCGCGCAGCTGATCGGCGTCGACGCGGGCGCCGCGACCATCCAGGTGGCCGGGCAGACCGTGACCGTGCCCGTCGGCGGGGAGACCCAGGTGCAGGGGTTCGCCGTCGGGGTGCAGTCGGTGACCGACACTGAGGTCGTCGTGCTGGTCCGCCCGGGCGCCCAGTAGGCGCTCAGGCCAGCGGGTCGTCGACGTCCGGCTCGTAGACCCAGGTGCCGGCCTCCGACGGGTGCGGCCCGCGCCGGCGGTAGGCGCGCTCGGGGATGCGGACCGGCATGTGTCCGGTGTCCTCGGTGTAGATCGTCGTGTCCCGGAAGCGGGGGAGCAGCCGCGGCGGCCGCCCCTCCCCGTCGAGCGCCACCTCCTCGGTGTGCCCGTCCCACGGCCCGCCCATCAGCACTGCCGTCGCCATTGGTGCATTCTGCACCGATGAGCGACGAGGAGTGGTACTACAGCCTCAAGGACGGCCGGGTCGTCAAGGCCGAGGAGGTGCGGGCGGTCGACCGCCTCGGGCCCTATCCCGACAGGGAGACGGCCGCGCGGGCGCTGGAGATCGCGCGCGAGCGCACCGAGGCCAACGACCGGGCCGACCGCGAGTGGGGCGGCGGCGACAAGGACGACGAGGACGACTGAGGTCCGGGTCCGACCGACCGCTACCGGAGGGCGCGGCGCCGGCGCGCGAGCACGGCGCCGCCCACCAGCAGCACGGCGAGCCCGCCCGCGCTGACCAGGAACGGCAGCGAGCCGGGCTCGCTGCCGTAGGCGCCGATGCCGACGAACGCGGTGACGGCCGGCAGCATGCCCAGGAACGACCCGACGAGGTAGTCGCGCGTGCGCAGCGCCGACAGCCCGCACGCCATGTTGATCACGGCGAACGGCAGGACCGGCACCATCCGCACGACGAGCACGGCCAGGAGGCCGCGGCGGCGCAGCAGGGCGTCGAGGCGGGCGAGCCGCTCGCCGCCGACGCCGTCGAGCACGCCGCGGCCGAGGTGGCGCGCCAGCAGGAACCCGATCGCCGCCCCGGTGAACGCCCCCGCCATGACGACGGGTACGCCGACGCCCCACCCGAACAGCACCCCGGCGGCGACGCTGAGGACGGTGGCCGGTACGGGCGTCAGCGACAGGCCGGCGTAGAGCGCGGCGAACAGCACCGGTCCGGCCCACCCGGCGCCGGCGACGGCCGCACGGATCTCCGGCAGCGGGGGCACGCCGACGGTGAGCGCCACGACGACGGCGGCGAGCACCAGGGCCACGAGCAGGGCGGGCCGCCACCACGTCCGCACCGCGCCCACCCCCTGACCACCGCCCCCCGGTGTGTCACCTTCCACGGTAGGCGCCGACCGGGCGTTCGTCGTGCCGAACCGCCGCGGTGCGTGCGACCCTGATCGGGTGCGGGCGCCGGAGTCGCGCGTCGCCGTCGTGGTCACGGCGGTCGCGCTGGGGGTGGGGCTGCTGGCCGTGCCGGGCCTGCTCCCCGACGACGAGGCGCCGGCGGCGGTCGGCGAGGTGTCCGTCGGGACCGGACCGGGGTCCCCGCCCGTCGCCCCGGTCGTGGCCGTCGCTCCGGTCGTGGCCGCCGCTGCGGTCGCCGCAGGCGCCGTGGGCCCGCCCGCCGCCGACGCCGCGGCCGGCATCCTCGAGATGACGGTGCCGCAGTCCGGGACGGGCGCGCTGTCGGTCGTCGCCGGGTCGGTGCCCGCGCCGGGCCCGGGGGAGGTGCGGACGGTCCGGGTCGAGGTCGAGGACGGGCTGCCGGTCGACGGGGCGCGGTTCGCCGAGTTCGCGCTCGCCACCCTGAACGACCCGCGCAGCTGGGGCCGCGGCGGCGCGATGAGCTTCGCGCGCACCGACGGCGACGCCGACGTCGTGGTGGTGCTGGCCAGTCCCGACACCTCCGCCGCGCTGTGCCGCCCGCTCGTCACCTACGGGCGGCTGTCGTGCCGCAGCGGCTCGCGGGCCGTGCTCACGCTGTTCCGCTGGGTCGGCGCGCACCCCGACTACGGCGACGACCGCACCGGCTACCGGCGGTACCTCGTCAACCACGAGGTCGGCCACGTCCTGGGCCACGGCCACGAGGCCTGCCCCGGGCCGGGCGAGCGGGCACCGGTGATGCAGCAGCAGACCAAGGGCCTGCTCGGCTGCACGCCGAACTCGTGGCCCTACCCCGACGGCTGACGTCCGGCGCTCACCGCGGCCGCAGCCGGCCCAGCAGCGGGATCGCCGCGATCTTCTCCTCGGTGAGCTCGGCCCACGCGATGCCGCCGGTCGGCCGGTCGCCCCGGAGCGGGCGGCAGTCGATCACCCGGTCCGGCGTGACGACCAGGTCGACGGGCGCGTCGTGCCCGGCCGTCGGGACCACCCCGGCCGGGCGGACCTGCAGCTCGTGCACCGTGGTCACGACGAGCGTGCGCGGCCCGATGAGCCCGGCGGCCGCGGCGAGGGCGAACTCGAGGTCGGCGAACCCGCCGCCCTTGCCCAGCCGGGCCCCGTCCTCGCCGACGGCCACGCAGCCGGTGACCACGAGGTCGACCGGCTCGAGCTCGGCGACCGCCACCCGCCGGGCCGAGCGCGTGGCTCCGGCGATCGAGGCGGCGCGGCGCGGGGGGTCGGCGAGGTGGGCGGGATCGAGCAGGAAGAACGGCTCGGGCTCGGCCAGGCGGGGCACGGCCATGTAGACGGTGCGCCCGTCCTCCAGCGCCCGCTGCCGGACCGGCAGCTGCGCGGAGTCGGGGTTGGCCTTGAGGGTGCGCGCCGCGGCCCAGGCGTCGGTCCCGCGCAGGCGCTGCGCCGCGGCCTCGGCGCCGGTGAAGTTGGAGATGCGGTTCCGTGCGCCGGGGAAGCGCGCGACCTTCCCGTCGACGAGCGAGGTCCAGACCTCCTCGCGCAGCGCGGCCTTGGCGGCGAGCAGGGCGGGGTCGCCGCCGGCGTCGCGGTCGTGGCGGCCGGGGGTGCGGGTCACGAGCCGGCGACGCGCCGCCGCTCGCCCTGCGCCCGCATCCGCGCGAGCACCGGCAGCGCGATGCGGGGCACCACCGACCCGGTACGGGCCATCACCGCGCGGCGCAGCGGCAGCGAGCGCACCACCCGCTTCCCGTCGAGGAGCTCCAGCGCGGCGTCCGCGACGGTCTCCGGCGTGAGCAGCGTCTTCTGCGAGTGCAGGATCGCGGTGTCGGCGTGGCCCTGCTCGGCCCGGACCAGCGCGGTGTCGGCGGCGTCGGGGCACAGGGCGTGGGCGCGGACCGGGATGCGGTCGAGGTCGAGGTCGCCCTGCAGGCTGGTGGTGAAGTTGAGCACGGCCGACTTCGACGCCGCGTAGACCGCGAGGCCGGGCACCGGCCCGTGCGCCGACATCGAGGCGATGTTGAGCAGGTGCCCGCCGCGCTCGCGCATGAGGCCGACGGCCACGCGCGAGCCGTGCACGACGCCGTACAGGTTGGCGTCGATCATGAGGGCGATGTCCTCGTCGGACTGCTCCCACACCTTGCCCGCGCGCAGCACGCCGGCGTTGTTGACCCAGACGCCCACGGTGCCGAGCTCGGCCGCCGCCGCGCCGACCCGCCGGTGGTCGGCCGCGAGCCGGGCGTCGGCGGTGAGGCCGGTGGCGCCCAGCTCGGCGGCCGTGGCGGAGACGGCCGCGGCGTCGATGTCGGTGATCACCACCCGGTGGCCGCGCGCCACCAGCCGCCGCGCGATCTCGCGCCCGAAGCCGCGGGCCGCGCCCGTCACCACTGCCACCGTGCTGCTCGTCCCCGTCATGGGAGATCACTCTGCCAGTAGCCCCGGCGCGGTCAGCTCGCGCGCAGCCACCGGCAGCCGTACGGGCCCAGCGGCACGGTGAGCCGGCCGTCGTCGCCGACGACCACGGGCTCGGCCGCGGGGTCGAGGACGTCGGTCAGCGTGACGCCGGCGAGCTCGGGCAGCACGGGGGCGGCCTCGACGTCGGCGTCGGCGAAGTGGTGCAGCGCGATCAGCGTGCACCCGACGCCGGGCTCGCCGCTGTCGCAGCGGTGGGCCAGCACCGCGCGGGCGTCGGGCCCGGGGTCGAGGACCGTGTAGGCGCCCCAGGCCAGCTCGGGGCAGGCGCGGTAGCTGTCGACGAGCAGCCGGAACCACGACAGCAGGGAGTCGTGGTCGCGCACCTGGTCGCGCACGTTGACGTGCTCGGGCCCGTACGCGCCCTCGACGACCGGCCCCGGGAACGTCGACGGGTCGGCCGTGGAGAACCCCGCCCCCGGCTCCGGGCTCCACTGCATCGGCGTGCGGACGGCGAAGCGCCCGTCGAGCGCGAGGTTCTCGCCCATGCCGATCTCCTCGCCGTAGAACACGACCGGGGTGCCGGGCAGGGCGAACAGCAGGCTGTAGACCATCCGGATGCGCCGGGCGTCGCCGTCGAGCATCGGCGGCAGCCGCCGGCGCAGTCCGCGGCCGTAGACCTGCATGTCCTCGTCGGGGCCGAACGCGGCGAAGACCTCGGCGCGCTGGGCGTCGGTGAGCTTGTCCAGCGTCAGCTCGTCGTGGTTGCGCACGAACGTCGCCCAGTGCCCGTCCTCGGGCGGGTCGGGGCGCTGCCGCAGGGCGTCGGCCAGCGGCTCGGCGTCGGCACGGGCCAGCGACAGGTACATCTGCTGCATGCCGATGAAGTCGAAGCACATCGTCAGCTCGTCGGTGCTGCCGCCGCCGTCCCGCGCGCCGAAGAACGCCATGGTGTCGGGGTAGGGGAGGTTGACCTCGCCGAGCAGCACGGCCTCGCCGTTGCGCCGGCGCAGGAAGGCCGAGAGGTCGGCGAGGTAGTCGTGCGGGTCGGGCAGCGCGACGGTGTCCTGCACGCGCTCGGTCTCCAGCAGGAACGGCACGGCGTCGACGCGGAAGCCGGACAGGCCCAGCTGAGTCCAGTAGCCGATGATCCGCGCGATCTCGTCGCGGACCTCGGGGTTCGCGACGTTGAGGTCGGGCTGGTGCTTGTAGAACTGGTGCAGGTAGTACTGCTTGGTCTTCTTGTCGTACTCCCAGAGGCTCGACTCCTGGTCGGGGAACACCACGCCCTCGGCGGCATCGGCCGGCGGCTCGTCGCGCCAGACGTACCAGTCGCGGTAGCGGGAGTCGCGGCTGGAGCGGGCGTCGAGGAACCAGGGGTGCTGCGCCGAGGTGTGGTTGACGACGAGGTCGGCGATCACGCGCATGCCGCGGTCGCGGGCGGTGCGGACGAGCTCGACGAGGTCGCCCGAGGTGCCCAGGCGCGGGTCGACGCCGTAGAAGTCGGTGATGTCGTAGCCGTCGTCGCGGTCCGGGCTCGGGTAGAAGGGCATCAGCCACAGGCACGTGACGCCGAGCCGGTCGAGGTGGTCGATGTGCTGGATGAGGCCGCGCAGGTCGCCGCAGCCGTCGCCGTTGCCGTCGGCGAAGGTCTCGACGTCGAGGCAGTAGACGACCGCGTTCTTCCACCACAGGTCCGCGGCGCGGCTCAGGTTCACCCCGGGGCGGCTCACCCGGCGTCCTTGAGCTGGGGCAGGACGTTCGCGCCGAAGGCGTCGATGAAGCGCTCCTGCTCCTGGCCGACGTGGTGCAGCGCGATCTCGTCGAAGCCCAGTGCGGCGTACTCCGCGAGGATCTCGGTGTGCCGGCCCAGGTCGGACGACACGTGCACCGTCTGCGCGACGCGCTCGACGGTGACGTCCTCGCTGATCGCGTCGAAGGTCTCCGCGCTGTCGACGTCCCAGCAGACCGGCGGCGGGAACACGTTGCTGCGCCACTGCTCGTGCGCGATCGCCTCGGCCTCGGCCTGCTCGGGCGCCCAGCTGAGGTGGACCTGCAGGTGCAGCCGGCCCGTGCCCCCGGCGCCGCGGTAGGCGTCGATCATCTGCCGCAGGTGCTCGACGGGCGCGTTGACCGTGATCAGCCCGTCGGCCCACTCCCCGCACCAGCCGGCCGTCTCCACGCTGACGGCGGCGCCGACCAGCGGCGGCGGCTCCGGCGGCCGCGTCCAGACCCGGGCCCGGTCGACGGTGACCAGCCCGTCGTGGCTGACCTCCTCGCCGCGCAGCAGCGCCCGGATGATGTCGACGCACTCGCGCAGCCGCGCGTTGCGCACGTCCTTGCGGGGCCAGGCGTCGCCGGTGATGTGCTCGTTGCTGGCCTCGCCGGTGCCGAGCGCGGCCCAGAACCGGCCGGGGTACATCGCCCCGAGCGTGCCGATGGCCTGCGCGATGATCACCGGGTGGTAGCGCTGGCCGGGGGCGTTCACGACGCCGAACGGCAGCGAGGTGGCCTGCAGCGCCGCCCCGAGCCAGGACCACGCGAACGCCGACTGGCCCTGGCGCGCGCTCCACGGCGACAGGTGGTCCGAGGACATCGCGGCGCCGAAGCCCGCCTGCTCGGCGTGCTGCACGGCGGCGAGGAGGACGTCGGGCGGAACCTGTTCGTGGGAGGCGTGGAAGCCGTAGGCGGTCATGGGCTTTCCCTACCCGTTCGGGTGACCGTGGCAATCCTCAGGCGAGCTCCCGCAGCACGGCCAGCCCGTCGTGCACCTCGCGGAAGGAGGTCGACAGCGGCGCGAGGCCGATCCGGATGCCGTCGGGCTCGCGGTAGTCCGGGATGACGCCGCGCTCCCACAGGGCGTCGAGGACCTCGCGGAAGCCGGTGCGGCGGATCGTGAGGTGCCCGCCGCGGCGCTCCGGGTCGCGCGGCGAGACCAGCTCGACCCCGGGCAGCCAGGCGTCGACGAGGTCGAGCGCGTAGGCCGTGAGCGCGCGCGACTTGGCCCGGACCGCGGCGATCCCGGCCTCCTCGAGCATCTCCAGCCCGGCCAGCAGGGGCACGGCGGCGAGGATCGGGGGCGTGCCGCTGACGATGCCGCGGATCCCGGCGGCCGGGGTGTAGCCCGGGCCCATCTCGAACGGGTCGTGGCGACCCATCCAGCCCTGCACCGGCTGGCGGATCCGGTCGTGCAGGCCGAGGCGGACGTAGGCGAACGCGGGGGAGCCGGGCCCGCCGTTGAGGTACTTGTAGGTGCAGCCCACGGCCAGGTCGACGCCCCACGCGTCGAGCTCCAGCTCGACCGAGCCGACCGAGTGGGAGAGGTCCCACAGCACGAGCGCGCCGGCGTCGTGGGCGATCGCGGTGATCGCGGCGGCGTCGGCGATCCAGCCCGAGCGGTAGGCGACGTGGCTGAGCAGCACCAGCGCGGTGTCCGGGCCGACGGCCGCGGCGACCTGATCCGGCGTGATCCCGGCGGCGGGGTCGGTCTCGATCCAGCGCAGCCGGGCGCCGCGCTCGGCGGCGATGCCCTCGGCGACGTAGCGGTCGGTGGGAAAGTTGTCGGTGTCGAGCACGATCTCGCGGCGGGACGGGTCGAGGTCGACGGCGGCGCGGACGAGCTTGTAGAGCAGCACGGTGGTGGAGTCGGCGAGCACGGTGCTCCCGGGGCCGGCGCCCAGCGCGGCGGCGGCGATGCGGTCGCCGACCCGCTCGGGCCAGCCCATCCAGCCGCCCTCGGCCTCCGGCTCGGTCCAGCCCCGGATCAGCCGTCCCGCCCACTCCTCGCGGACGAAGGCGTCGAGGCGCTCGGCGGTGACGGCGGGCGGGCGGCCCAGCGAGTTGCCGTCGAGGTAGGCGACGACGCCGGGGGCGGGGAGGAAGCGGTCGCGGAAGGGGGCGAGGGGGTCGGCGGCGTCGAGCGCGTCGGCCTGCTCCCGGCTTGTCGCCTGGTCCCGGCTCATCGGCCGATCTCCGTGCGCACGGCGTACAGCTCGGGGAAGAACGTGAGGTCGAGGGCCTTGCGGAGGAAGCCGACGCCGCTGGAGCCGCCGGTGCCGCGCTTGAACCCGATCACGCGCTCGACGGTCTTGAGGTGGCGGAAGCGCCACTGCTGCACGTTGTCCTCCAGGTCGACGAGCTCCTCGCAGGCCTCGTAGGCCTCCCAGAACTCGTCGGCGTGCTCATAGACGCGGCGGAACACCGGCACGAGGTCGGGAGTGAAGACGTGGGCCCGGGTGACGTCGCGCTCCAGCAGCGCCGTCGGCACGTCGTGGCCGTGGCGGGCGAGGTGGCGCAGGAACTCGTCGTAGAGGCTGGGGCGGGCGAGCTGGTCGGCGAGCAGGGCGCGGGCGTCGTCGTCGTCGCCGAAGAACTGGAGCATCGCCGCGTCCTTGTTGCCCAGCGCGAACTCGACGGCGCGGTACTGGAAGGACTGGAACCCCGACGACGTGCCGAGGAAGCTGCGGAACTCCGCGTACTCCGAGGGCGTGAGGGTGGCGAGCACCGACCACTGGTCGGTGAGCTGGCGCTGGATGTGCTTGACGCGCGCGAGCCCCTTGAGCGCGGGCCGCAGCTGGTCGGCGGCGAGGCGGGCGCAGACCGCGCGCAGCTCGTGCAGGACGAGCTTGAGCCACAGCTCGGAGGTCTGGTGCTGGACGATGAACAGCAGCTCGTCGTGGTGCTCGGGCCGGCTGACCGGGTGCTGGGCCGAGAGCAGCTCGGGCAGGTGCAGGTAGGCGCCGTAGGAGAGGTTCCGGCCGAAGTCGGAGACCAGGCCCTCCTCGAGCGGGCGGGTGCCGGTGTCGTCGTCCACGGGTCCACTCTCGCAGGTCTCGTCGCCCGGGTGGGTGGGGTCGGGTCGGGTCGTCGGGACGGGTCAGAACCGGGTTCCGGCGGTCGGTTCGCGCTCGGGGTGGAAGGCGGCGTCGAGCACGCTCTCGTCGGTGGGCCCGGCTCCGGCTCCGGTCGCTGCTCCGGCTCCGGTCGCTGCTCCGGCGCCGGTCGGGAGCTCGGCCCGTCCGGCCCGGACCAGCGTGCGCAGCCGCGTTCCGCTGAACGCGAGGGCGCCGAGGGCGGGGACGTCGAGGTGCAGGTCAGGGGTGTCGTCGGTGCGCGTGCACTCGGCCCCGTCCGGGCCGCCGCGCAGCCGGAACCGGCCGTCGGCGAGGCCGTCGGGGTCGTGCACCTGGAGCACCGCGTCGGTCTCGACGGCGTAGCGGCGGGCGGCCAGCACCGCGGCGGGGTCGAGGACGCGGGCCCACAGGGCGTCCGACATCCCGGTCGTGGACACGGCCCGGGGGTCGGTGAGGAGCCAGGGGAGCGGGTCGTCGGTGGGGAGGTCGTCGAGGGCGACGGTGGTGACGAGGTCGAGCGCGATGAGCACGCGCCACAGGGCGAGGTGGGCCTGCTCGGTGGCGGCGAAGAACTCGACGACCCGGCAGGTGCTCCTGTCCGTGCGGTACGCGGCGTACCCGTCGTCGTGGAGGAGGTGGAAGCGGGCGGAGGCGCCGCGGCGCTGGTGGGGGCGGTCGAGCAGGGTGTAGGACCACCAGTCGTCGCTGCGCGAGACCGCGCCGGGCTGGACGGCGCACCAGCGGCGATGGATGTCGGGCGCGCACCGTCCGGCCTCCTCGACCCCGGCGTAGCGGACCCCGCCCGGATCCGGGACGTCGGGCCGGAACACCGCGCGGCGGCGGTCGATCTCCACCGCGCGCTCGGTGGTGGCGACGCCGTAGCCGAAGCGG
Source organism: Pseudonocardia broussonetiae (assembly GCF_013155125.1). Taxonomy (NCBI): domain Bacteria; kingdom Bacillati; phylum Actinomycetota; class Actinomycetes; order Pseudonocardiales; family Pseudonocardiaceae; genus Pseudonocardia; species Pseudonocardia broussonetiae. Next base: position 4,727,634 of record NZ_CP053564.1, read on the forward strand.
CCGTAGATCCCGCCTTCGCTGGCGTTGAGCACGGCCAGCGGGGTGCCGGCGGCCGCGTACCCGTGGTGCAGGTCGTTGAGCATCGCCCGCAGGATGCCGCGGCGGCGATGGGTGGCGGCCACGGAGACCCAGGTGACGCCCGCGGCCGGGAGCGGCGTCCCGCCGGGCAGGGTGACGGTGAAGTCGAAGGAGCCGGCGATGCCGACGATGCCGCCCTGGTCCGAGCTGTCGTGGGCCGGGCTGTCGTGGGTCGAGCTGTTGTGGGCCGAGCTGTCGCGGGCCGAGCTGTCGCGGGCGAGGACGAAGCGCTCGGGCTCGACGATCGGGCGGAGGTCGGCGACGTCCTGGTCTTCGTAGTGGAACCCGAAGGCGCGTCCGTCGGCGACGGCCATCGCCGGCACGTCCTCGGCGGTGGCGCGGGTCAGGGTGACGTGGGGCGGGAGCGCAGCTCCTCTCGGGCTCGGGGTCGGGGTCGGGGTCGGGCTCGGGCCGGGGGTCGGGCTCGGGGTCATGCGAGCACGCCGTCGTAGAGCGTGCGCAGGCGCTGGGCCCAGCCGACGGCCTCGAACTCGGCCAGGTAGCGGCGGCGGGCGGCGATGCCGAGGTGCTCGCGGCGGGTGGGATCGGCGGCCAGCGCGACGATCGCGTCGGCGATGGGGGCGGGCTGCAGCGGCACGAGCACACCCGTCTCGGGGCCGACGATCTCCGGGACCCCGCCGACGCGGGTGGCGACCGCGGGCACGCCGGCAGCCATCGCCCGCAGCAGTGTGGTGGGGAGGGCGCCCGACGCGCTGGTGTGCAGCACGAGATCGGCCGAGGCCAGCAGCGTCGCCGGGTCCTGGCCGCGGTGCACGAACCGGACGCGGTCGCGCAGGGAGTCGGTGGCCGCGACGCGCGACTCCAGCCACGGGCGCAGCGGCCCGTCGCCGGCGAGGGCGACCGTCAGCGGGGTGGCCGCAGGCACCAGCTCCACAGCGTCGAGCAGCAGCTCGTGGCCGGCGTCGCGGCGCATCGGAGCCGCCGAGAGCGCCAACGACCCGCCGGCGCCGACCTGCAGCGTCGTGCGGATCCGCTCGCGCTCGGCCGGGTCGACCGGGCCGGGGTCGACGACGCCGTCGGGCAGCACCACGATGTCGCCGGTGGGGCCCGCGATGCCGCGGTACCACTCGCGCTGGGTCCGGGAGATCGCGATGGTGCGCGCCATGAACCGCTGCCGCGCGAGGATCCGGGCGGTGCGGCGGAGCCGGTCGAGGCGGTCCGCGGGCTCGTTCTCGATGCGGTGCAGGGTCGACACGGCCGGCACGCGCATCCGGATCGCCGCCGCGGCGCCCACCACGTCGGCCTGCGGCAGGTGGGTGTGCACGATCTGCGCGCCGCGCTCCCGCAGCGCCCGCGCCACCCGCCCCGCCGCCCGGGGGTCGTAGGGCGCGAGTCCCAGCTCCGCCACCGGGACCCCGAGCCGCCGCAACGCGCTCACCTGCGTGGTGTCCGAGGTCGTGGCCAGCGCGACGACCATCAGCTCGAGCCCGGCCTGGGGCGCCGCGGCGGCCAGGTCCACGAGGCCCGTCTCCGGACCTCCGGGGTGCAGGGTGGGGACGAGGTGCGCGACCTTCACGGGCTCTCCGGGGTGTCCGGCGGCGCCCCACGGGGGCGATGACGGGCGCCGACCCTACCCGGCTGATCACCCGACGGCGCCGCCCCGCTCGTGCTCCGTCACCGTCCGCTGTCCGCCCGCCGCCGCTGCTGCATCACGGCCCGCGGACCCCGCACGGTCGGCTGGGTGGCCGTCGTCGTGCCGGTGTCGGGAGCGCCGCGGCGTTCCGCGGAACGCGGCCCGTCCTGTTCCCGCCGCCCGGTCGCGGCCGAGCCGGCTGCCCGCGGCCGCCGCACCTCATGCCACGTCCCGATCGTCGCTGCGCCGGTCGTATTCGGGCCGGTCGTCACCTCGTCGATCACCGCCGCCGTCCTCGTCGTCCTCGTCGTCCCCGTACCCGTCGCCCGTGCCTGCGGCGCCGACGCCGGCTCCGGCGCCGGGGAGCAGCAGCTGCAGCACGGCGTCGCGGTCGAGCCGCTCGCCTCCCCACGACGGCGTGAGGCCTCTCGGATCGATCCGGAGCTCGGCGCGGGTCTGCATCTCGATGAGGCTCTCGACGTTGCCCACCAGCGGCTCGCCTGCGGCGGGGACGGGGGTGCCGTCGGGCCTCAGCGACTCCCAGGCCTCCCCGGACCAGCGGATGCCGAAGCCGCGCTCGTGGACGAGCGTGTGGTGGAACCCGCAGAGCAGGACGAGGTTGTCGAGGTCGGTGCGGCCCGCCCGCAGCCAGTGCACGACGTGATGGGCGTGCAGGTGCCGGTCCTGGGCGCAGCCGGCGAAGCGGCACCGCCCCCCGTCGCGCACCGTGAGCGCGGCGATCTGCGCCGGGGAGGCCAGGCGGCGCCGGCGGCCCAGGTAGAGGCGGTTGTGGCGGGTGTCGCGCAGCAGCACCTGGGCCCGGGCGTCGCAGGCCAGCCGCTCCGCCGTCGCCGCGGCGATCTCCGGTCCGCCCACGATGGCAGCGGTGCCGTCGGCGACGTCGATGTGCACGACCACGTCAGCGCGCCCGCGCAGGACGGCGGATCGGGCGGACGACCGGTCCGTTCCGGCACCGGACTCGGCGTCCGCGTGCAGCGCCGGGGTCGTGACCAGCGACAGGAGCGCGTCGGCGCGGCGGGCGGCGAGCCGGTCGACGGCCCTGCCGGGGTACTCCGACTCGGCCCGCTCCCGCCAACCCGGCGGCGAGGGCGGCACGGGGTGGCGCACCGGCGCCGGCGCGGGCCCGGCGGCCGCGTCGATCGCGGCGATCAGGGCGGCCCCCTCGGCCGGGGCGAGCCGCACGGACACGACCAGCGAGCCGTCGTCGGCCCACCGCCAGGCCAGCGAGCGCCGCTCCGCCTGCCTCGCCGGGTCGGCCTGCTGCCGCCTGGTGGCCCGGACGACGGTCTCCACGTGGCTGGCGGTGCCGGCGAGGGCGAGCGCGAGGAGGGTCCGCTCGGCGTCGGGTGCGGTCGCCGGAGGCGGTCCGGTCGGTGGAGTGACCGCGTGGGCGGCAGGGATGAGGGGGTCCGAAGGATCGGCGCCGGCATCGGCGACAGCGGTGCCGTTCCCCGGCGAATAGCTCTGCCCAGTGCCGGAAGGCGCAGACCGGTGATCGGGGGCGGGACCGGCATCCGCATCCGGTGGAGCCGCTTCGGGCGGAGGGCCGGGCGGCGGCACCGTGACGCGCGTGATCGCCCGCACCTTGGAGTAGGAGAGCCGGCCTGCCGCGAACGCCTCGGCCACCAGCGGCAGCCGGCGCAGGGCGTGGGCGACCCGGACGTGCTCGTGCGCGGTGCGCAGGCTCATCCCGATCCGCCAGCTCAACCAGTGCGCACACGATTTCAGGCCCGGGCCCGCCCAGCCGGCGCGGTCGTCGAACTCGGCCAGCAGCGTCAGGAACCGTGACTGCGCCGCGGCCAGGCGCCCCGCGAGGCCGAGCAGTTCCTGTTCGAGCTGAGGAAGGGACAGCGCCGGAGCGGGGGCGACGGGCGGGGTCAGGACGGACGAGGTCATGGGGGTCCTCCACAGGCGAGTTCGAACAGATGTTCGTACAGTGGCACGACCCACCGACAGTTCCGCCGCTCCGGCCGCCACCGGTTGGGTTCCGTCGCGTTCCGCGGAACGCGGTGCCGGCACGCTCGCGGGCCCCGCGCCGGCACCCGCGCCGACCGCGTCATCAGCCGGAAGCGTTCCGCGGAACGCGCACCGTGATCACCGACGGGTGACCGCCGTCACCGGATGAGACAGGATGGTGTGGATCGCCGGGAGCAGGCAGCCATCTGCGCGGGTAGCGGTCGGTAGAGGCAGGACGGAAGGAGCGCGGATGGGTATCGCGACGGAGGCCGGGCCGACGCAGGGGACGGTCGGTGCGGCGGAGGGCTCCGGCGCGTCGACGATCCTGCTGGTGGAGGCGACGAGCGAGGTCGAGCGGACGCTGATCGCGCAGTGGGCGCGGGAGAGCGGCCTCGAGCCGGCGCAGGTGCTGCCGCTGCACGCCCCGGCGCTGACGCGCCCGCTGGCCGAGGCCGACGGCGCCACGGTCGTGACCGCCGCCCGGGTGGCCTGGCTGCCGCGCGAGCGCAACGGCGTGCGCCGCGTCCGCTGGGCGGACCTCGCCTCGTTCACCGACCCCCGTCGCCCGCCCTCGCGGCTGCACGCCCGCATCGCCCGCCGCGAGCCCGACCGGGCGCCCGTCGTCGTCGCCGAGCCCGCCACCGTCGCCGACCTACGGACTCGCCACGGCGGCGCCGGCTCCGGCGACGGTGACCTGGGCCGGTTCGTCGCGGGACAGGCCACGCTCGCGCTCGAACGCGCCGAACGCGCCCTGGTCGGCGACCGCTACAAGGTGCCCAAGCACATCGTCGAGATGATCGAGGACACCGCGGCGTTCCGCGAGGAGGTCCGCGCGCTGGCCGAGCGCCTCGAGCTGCCCGAGGCCGAGGTGGCGGCGAAGGCGCGCACCGACCTGGAGGGCCTCGTCGCGTCGATGAGCCCGATGGCCGTCGACCTGCTCACCGGCGCCCTGCGACCGCTGCACGCCCGGGCGTGGGACGTGCAGGTCGACACGGCGGGCCTGGAGCGGCTGCGCGAGCTCAACCGCCACGACGCCCTGGTGTTCCTGCCCAGCCACCGCTCCTACGCCGACCCGCTGCTGCTCGCCGACGTCCTCGCCGAGCACGACTTCCCGCGCAACCACGTGCTGGGCGGGGAGAACCTGCGCTTCTGGCCGGTGGGGCCGGTCGCCAAGCGCGCGGGGGTCGTGTTCATCCGCCGCAGCTTCGGCGACGACGAGATCTACAAGCTCGCGGTGCGCGAGTACTTCGGGTTCCTGCTCTCCAAGCGGTTCAACCTGGAGTGGTACATGGAGGGCGGCCGCTCGCGCACGGGCAAGCTGCGCTCGCCGAAGTTCGGACTGCTGGCCAACGTCGCGGAGGCCGTCGAGCGCGACCGCGTGTCCGACGTCCACCTCGTCCCCGTCTCGATCACCTACGACCAGCTCCGCGAGGTCGCCGCGATGGCGGCCGAGCAGGCCGGCGCGGCGAAGAAGGGCGAGGGGCTCGCCTGGCTCGCGCGCTACGCGAAGGCCCAGCTCAGCCAGATCGGCACCGCGCAGGTGCGGTTCGCCGAGCCGATCTCGCTGCGCGCCGCCCTCGCGAGCAGCCCGGACCGGCGGCTGGCCCTGCAGAAGGCGGCGTTCGAGGTGGCCGTCGGGATCAACCGGGTCACCCCGATCACGGCGACGGCGCTGGTCACGCTCGCGCTGCTCGGCGTCCGCGACCGCGCCCTGACCCTCGGCCAGGTGCGCAGCGTGCTCGCCCCCGTCCGCGACTACGTCCTGGAGCGCGGCCTGCCGCACGGGGAGGTCCGGCCGGGCGGTGACCGGCCCGGCGGTGACCGTCTCGACACCGACGCCGGCGTCCGGGGCGTGCTCGCCGCGCTGGCCGCGTCCAACGTGGTGACGACGTACGCGGGCGGCGAGGAGCCGGTCTACGCCATCGAGCGCGGGCAGCACCTCGTCGCCGCGTTCTACCGCAACAGCGCCATCCACCACTTCGTCGACCGCGCGCTGGCCGAGCTCGTGCTGCTCAGCCCGCCCGACGAGCGCTGGGAGGAGGCGTTCGCGCTGCGCGACCTGCTGAAGTTCGAGTTCTTCTTCCCCGACCGCGACACCTACCGCGCCCGACTCACCGCCGAGCTCGAGCGCCTCGACCCGGGCTGGGAGACCGCCGAGGACGGGCGCGCGGTCCTGGCTCGCGCACCGTTCCTGATGGCGCACCGGGTGCTCCGCTCGTTCGTCGACGCCCAGCTCGTCGTGGCCGAACGGCTCGCCGCGCGCGTTCCGCGGAACGCGATCGTCGAGAAGGAGTTCCTCGACGAGTGCGGCGGCGTCGGGCAGCAGATGCTGCTGCAGGGCCGTCTGCACGGGCCCGAGTCGCTCTCGCGCGAGCTGTTCGCGAGCGCCCTGCGCCTGGCCGGCAACCTCGACCTCCTCGACCCGGGTCGCGAGGAGCTGGCCCTGCGCCGTGCTGACCTGGCGAGCAGACTGCGCGCCGTGGTGGGACGCGTGATCACGATCGACGAGCTGGACGCGGCGTCGCGGCAGGAGGTCGTCGGTGTCGCACCCTGACCGCGCGGCCTGGACCGAGGCCGACCTGATCGCCGACGTCGACGACGGGCCGCAGGGCCCCGAGATCGGCGCCTTCTTCGACTTCGACGGCACCCTGATCGACGGCTTCTCCCTCGGCGCCTTCGCGCGGCACCACGTCCGCTCCGGCCACGTCGTGCCGGTCGACCTGGGCCGGATGCTGCTCATCGGCATGCGCGGGCTCACGACCGAGGAGGACTTCGAGCGGTTCTTCGTCCTCGGCATGCGCGCCTGGGCGGGGCGCAGCGAGGACGAGCTGACGGAGCTGGGGGAGCGGCTGTGGCGCCAGGGCGTCGCCGGCTCGCTCTACCCGGAGGCCTGGCGCCTGGTCGCCGCGCACCGCCGCGCCGGGCACACCGTCGTGCTCGCCTCCAGCGCCACCCGCTTCCAGGTGGAGCCGGCGGCGCGGGCGATGGGCGTGGAGCACGTGCTGGTCACGCCGGTCGAGTTCGCCGACGGGCTGTGCACCGGACGGCCGGGCGGGCCGCCGCTGTGGCGGGCCGGGAAGGCCGCCGCGGTGCGCGAGTTCGCGCCGTCGCACGGCGTCGACCTCGGCCGCAGCTACGCCTACTCCAACGGCGACGAGGACGTGCCGTTCCTGCGCACCGTCGGGCGCCCCCGCGCCCTCAACCCCGGCGACGCCCTGGCCCGCGAGGCCGCGGAGCAGGGCTGGCCGGTCGCGCGGTTCCGCTCGCGCGGGCGGGGCGGGCCGCGGGAGATGGCCCGCGCGCTCGGGGCGGTCGGCGGCACGCTCGGCGGGTTCGGCGCCGGCCTGGCGCTCGGCGCGGTCAACCAGCTCCTGGGCCAGGGCAGCCGCCGCGACGCCGTCGACCTCGGCCTCGGCCTGGCCGGCGACCTCGGCACCGCGCTGGCCGGGGTCTCCCTCGACGTGCGCGGCGCCGAGCACCTCGTCTCGCACCGCCCCGCGGTGTTCCTGTTCAACCACCAGAGCCAGCTCGACGTCATCGTGCTCGCGAAGCTGCTGCGCGGCGGGTTCACCGCGGTCGCCAAGAAGGAGGCGGCGAGCATCCCCGGGTTCGGCGCGGCGTTCCGGCTGGCCGACGTCGCGTTCGTCGACCGCGGCAACACCACCGCCGCGAAAGCCGCGCTCGAACCGGCCGTTGAGCGGCTGCGCGAGGGGATCTCCCTGGTCATCGCGCCGGAGGGCACGCGCAGCGTCACCCCGGCGCTCGGCCCGTTCAAGAAGGGCGCCTTCCACGTCGCGATGCAGGCCGGCGTGCCGATCGTGCCGGTCGTGATCCACAACGCCGGCGAGCTGATGTGGCGCGGCGCGTCGACGATCCGCGAGGGCACGGTGCAGGTCACCGTGCTGCCGCCCGTCGACACCGCGGACTGGCGCACCGACGAGCTCGACGCCCGCGTCGCCGAGGTCCGCGACGCCTACCTCGCCGCGCTCGACCAGCGAGAGGTCGGCGCGCCCCGCGGCAGCGTCGAGGTGACGACCGGACCGACGGGGCCGGTGCACGTGCCGCTGGAGTGGGGCACGACCGCGGAGATGGACGCCGACGCGGCCGCGGTCTGGCGCACCGGCTCCGCCCGCTCGACGCTCACCCTGCTGGAGCTGCTCGACCCCGCGCCCGACCCCGAGCGGCTCGCCGCCGCGCATGAGTGGGCGTCCCGGATGGTGCCGCGGATGCGCCAGATCGTCGCCGAGCCCGCGCTCGGGGCCGGGGCGCCGGTGTGGGCCGGTGTCGAGGACGTCGACCTGGAGCACCACGTCACGCGCGTGACCCTGCCCGCCCCCGGCTCGCACCGCCAGCTCCTCGACGCCGTCGCGCAGTTCGCCGCCGCCCCGCTCGACCGCAGCCGTCCGCTGTGGGCCGCGCTGCTGGTGGAGGGCCTGCAGGACGGCTCGGCCGGGTACGCGGTGAAGATCCACCACAGCGTCACCGACGGCGTCGGCGCCGTCCGGCTGATGGGCATGCTGCACAGCCGCACCGCCGAGCACGACCCGGAGCGCCCCGAGCCGCCGGTGCCGCCCGTGCTCGCCGCGCCGTCGGCGGTGGGGGCGCTGGCGCGGCTCGGCGCGGGGGTCGTGACGCACCCGGTCGGCACCGTCACCGGCCTCGTCCGCTCCGCCGCCCGCGTCCTGGCGCCGCCCGCCGACTCCGCGGGTCGGCGCGCGCCGCTGCTGGCCGGGCGGGGCGGGATCCGTCGCGTCGAGGTGCTGGAGGTGCCGCTCGCCGATCTGCGCGCCGGTGCCGCCGCCGCGGGCGGGTCGCCGACCGACGGGTTCCTCGCCGCCGTGCTCGGCGCGCTGCGCGAGTACCACCGGCACTGCGGGGTGGACGTGGACGGGGGCGGCGTCGACGGCATCGACGGCATCGACGGGGACCCCCTGGAGGACGGCGGGACCACCGTCTCCCTGGGCCTGCCCGTCGGGCTCGGCGCGCAGGACGGCGCGGGCGGGCGGCTCGCCGGGGCCGTGGTGCGCGCGCCGCTCACCGTCGCCGACCCGGCCGACCGCGTCCGAGCGGTGCGCGAGCTGGTGCTCTCGACCGGGCCGTCCGGGCCGCTCGGGGCCGGCGCCGACGTGCAGGTGGCGTCGGTGCCCGGGATCGGGCACCCGGTGTGGTTCGCGGGCTCCCGCATCACGCGGCTCTACCCGCTCGGCCCGCTGGCCGGGTGCGCCGCGACGGTGACGATGGTGGCCCACGACGGCACTGCGTGCGTCGGGATCGTGCTCGACGACGCGGCCGTCACGGAGCCGGACGTGTTCGTCGAGGGTGTGCGGGCCGGGCTGGCCGAGGTGGTCGCCCTGGGTCGGGACGTCCCGGAGTAGGGCTCAGACGTCGGCCTCCACCTCGCGGTTCCAGTCGGCCTTGCTCGACTGCCAGCCGTCCTCGGTGAACGTGCGGCGCCAGTAGCCCGACACCGACAGGTCGGCCCGCGGCACGGCCCGCTCGCCCAGCAGGTGCTTGCGCAGCGCGCGCGTGGCGACCGCCTCGCCGTGCACGAACGCGCACACCCGCCCGGCCGGGAACTCGAGCTTCTCGACGGCGCGCAGCAGGAGGTCGGGCGCGCCGGGGTCGGCGTCGCGGTGCAGCCAGCTGATCGACAGCGCGCCGGGGGAGGTGAGCTCCATCTCGTCGGCCGGCCCGTCGACCTCCAGGAACACGTGCACCGGCACCCCCTCGGGGACGCGCGCGAGCGACACCGCGATCGCGGGCACGGCGCTCTCGTCGCCGGCCATCAGGTGCCAGTCGGCCTCGGGATCGGGCCGGAAGGCGCCGCCCGGGCCGCGCAGGACGAGCAGGTCGCCGGGCTTCGCGGCCTGCGCCCACGGCCCCGCGACGCCGGTGTCGCCGTGCACCACGAAGTCGATCGCCAGCTTCCCGTCCTCCCAGGACCGGACGGTGTAGGTGCGCAGGACCGGCCACTGCTCGCGCGGCAGCGTCGCCCGGACCTCGGCGGGGTCGAACGGCACCTCGTACGGCGCGCCGGGCGGGGGGAAGGCGAGCTTGACGTAGTGGTCGGTGAAGTCGCCCGCGGCGAACCCGTCGAGCCCCTCACCGCCGAGGACCACGCGCACCAGGTGCGGGGTCAGCTGCTGGACGTGCTCGACACGGCCGTACACGGGCATCTCCTCGTCGCCGGAAGGAAGTAAGGCCGACCTTACTCCTGAGCGGCGCGACGGCGCGGCGAGCGTTCCGCGGAACACTCTGGGGGAGGCGGCGAGCGTTCCGCGGAACACTCGGTGGCAGGCGGAGCGCGTTCCGCGGAACACCCGGTGGCAGGCGGAGCGCGTTCCGCGGAACGCGATCGGGACGCTCCTACGGCAGCTGCGAGTAGCGCTGCACCCGCTCCGCGTCGTCGACGCGCGGGCACGTGGAGCAGGCCAGGCCGTCGTCGGCGACCTTGAAGTAGTAGCAGCACCCGACCCGGCGCCTGCTGATGTGCTCGCGGTCCTGCACGTCGACGAAGCGGTAGAGCGACGACGGGGCCGCGAACTCGACCGTGCCGCCGGGCAGCACGGCGGCCGCCTCCGCGACGGACGCGACGTCCTCGGGGTCGCCGCCGAACCAGACACCGGTGTCGAGCCCGTCGTAGAACGCGCCGAGCAGCCCGCGGCGGGGGAGCCGGGCGCCGCCGCGGTAGCCCGCGAGGAACTCGTCGGCGTGCGCCCGCACCTGCGTGCGCAGGACCGCGGCGAGCTCCGCCTCGTCGGCGACGACGGTGGCCGCCGGGTGGTCGGCGTCGGGGTCGCCGGGCAGGCACCAGAAGCGCGGGTCGAGCAGCGCGATGCCGTCGGGGTGGTGCTCCTCGGGGTCGCAGCGGAACGCCAGCGACGCGCGGTCGACGCGCGGCACCCGCCGGGCCAGCCGGAACAGCGCGCCCCCGACCTGCCCGGGCAGTCCGGCGTAGCCGTCGAGGCAGAACCCGCTGACGGTCATGGGGTGGGTCCGGCCGCAGGTGCGGGTGACCGTGCCGGCCATCCGCTCCTCCCACCCGGCGAGGAAGGCGGCGTCGACGTCGGTGCAGCGGACCCAGGCCGGCCCGTCGGCCGCCTCCTCGGGCAGCCCCACCCGGACCGCGAGCCACCCGATCGCCGCGTCGAGGCGCTCGACGGAGGAGTGCAGGGGTCCCGCCACCAGTGCCCGAGTCGCCAGTGCCCGCGTCATGTTGGTGAGGCTAGCCTCCGCTGTCCCGGGGTGTCGACGACGGAGCCGGGGACGCCGGGGGAGACTGGCCCCGTGCTCCCCCTCGACGGAATCGTGGTCGTCTCCTGCGAGCAGGCCGTGGCCGCCCCGTTCGCCACCCGCCAGCTCGCCGAGCTCGGCGCCCGCGTCATCAAGATCGAGCGGCCGGGCGAGGGCGACTTCGCGCGCGCCTACGACACCACCGTCCACGGCCAGTCCAGCCACTTCGTGTGGCTCAACCGGTCGAAGGAGTCGATGGCCGTCGACCTCAAGTCCGACGCCGCCACCGTGCACCGCCTGCTCGAGCGCGCCGACGTGTTCGTCCAGAACTTCGCCCCCGGCGCGGCGGAGCGGCTCGGCCTCGGCGCCGACGACCTGCGCGCCCGCCACCCGCGGCTGATCACCTGCTCCATCTCCGGCTACGGCCCGAGCGGGCCCTACCGCGACGCGAAGGCCTACGACCTGCTCATCCAGTCCGAGGCCGGGCTCGTGTCGGTTACCGGCAGTCCGGAGGAGCCCGCGAAGGCCGGGATCCCCGCGGCCGACATCGGCGCCGGCATGTACGCCTTCTCCGGCATCCTCGCCGCGCTCTACGACCGCGAGCGCACCGGCGCGGGCACGCACGTCGAGATCAGCCTGTTCGACGCACTGGTCGAGTGGATGGGCTTCCCGCTGCAGTACACCGCGGGCAGCGGGGCGCCGCCGCCGCGCACCGGCACCAGCCACGCCGCCATCGCCCCCTACGGCACGTTCCGCGCGGGCGACGGCGTCGAGGTCGTCCTGGGCATCCAGAACGAGCGCGAGTGGGTCGCGTTCTGCGCGGGCGTGCTGGAGCGTCCGGAGCTCGCGACCGACCCCCGCTTCGACACCGGCGCCCGCCGCGTCGCGCACCGGCCCGCGCTGCACACCGAGATCGACTCCGTGCTCGGCGCGCTCACCGGCGCGGAGCTCGTCGAGCGGCTCGGGCGCGCCCGGATCGCGTACGGCCGCCGCCGCGAGGTTGCCGAGGTCCTGGAGCACCCGCAGCTCGCCGCGCGCGACCGCTGGGCTGTCGTCGACACCCCCGGCGGGCCGGTCCGCACCCTGCTCCCGCCGATCTCGCTGCCCGGGCGCCCGCCGCGGCTCGGGCCCGTGCCCGCGGTCGGCGAGCACACCGACGCGATCCGGGCCTGGCTCGACGCCGACTAGCTACCGCGCCTCCAGCGCGTCGACCTGCGCCCCCGACAGCGCCAGCGCCACCTCCGGGTCCACCGGCACCGCCGTGACGACCACCCCGTCGTCGAACAGGTCGATCCGGCTCACCGTCGGCGCGATCAGCACGCGCTCGCCGCGGTCGGGGGCGAGGCCGTCCGAGCCGTAGGAGGTCGCCCCGCCGGTCCACACCGGTACGCCGCCGATCGCGCCCGCGCTGACGACGTGGGTGTGTCCGGCCAGCACGATCCGCACGTCCGACCCGGCGAGGACGGGCGCCAATGCATTCCGCCCGCGCAGCTCGATGCGTCGCGACAGCCGGTTCGCCGTCGGCAGCGGCGGGTGGTGCAGGGCCAGCACCGTGCCGTCGGGGACGGGCTCGGCCAGCTCGGCGGCCAGCCACTCGAGCTGGGCCGGGCGCAGCTCGCCGTGCCCGTGGCCGGGCACCGACGTGTCCAGCACGACGACCCGCAGCCCGCCCAGGCGCACCACGTGGTCGAGCGGGGCGTCGTCGGCGGGCTCGCCCAGCAGGTGCTCGCGCAGGGCCGCGCGGTCGTCGTGGTTGCCCGCGACGGCGACCACCGGCACCCCGAGCGGCGCGACGAGCTCCCGCAGGCGGGCGTAGGTCGGGCCGTCGCCCGCGTCGGCGAGGTCGCCGGTGAGCAGCAGCGCCGCCGGGCGCACCCCCGAGGCCGTGACGGCGGCCAGCGCCCGCGCGAACGGCGCCGCCGTGTCGACCCGCCCCTGGAGCAGCGATCCCTCGGGCACCAGGTGCAGGTCGGTGATCTGTATCAGCGTGTGCACCCGCCCATCCTCCCCGCGGAGGGTGGTGCTGGCACGAGCCCGGGCGGCCTGCAGACACCGTCGTCGGGAGCCCTCCCGGCGACAAGGGTTGTGATGAGCGCAGAACACCCCACGAGGAGAGCGTCATGATCGAGCCCACCGCCGTCGTCCCGACCTACCGGGGCCCGCAGGTCCCCCAGCAGCAGGCGTGGGGGCAGTACGACCCGTACGCCGCGACCCGGCTCGGCCCGGCCCCGGCCGCGCCCGGGTTCCGCGACCCGCTGTTCGCCGACGGCCGCTACGACCAGCAGGCGCGTGGTTGGGAACAGCCGGCACCGCCGCCCCGCCGGCGCACCGGCCTGATCGTCGGCGTCGTGGTCGGCGTCCTCGCGCTGCTCGGCGCGCTCGCCGCCGCCGCGGTGCTGTTGCTCGCGCCCCGCCAGCTCAGCACCGCCGACGTGCAGAGCGAGATCGTCCGCGTCACCCAGGAGGAGGTGGGCGTCGCCCCGGTCGACGTCCGCTGCCCCGGGTCGATCGAGGTTGCCGCCGGCTCCACGACGACCTGCACCGCGACCCTCGACGGCCAGGCGCTCACCTACGGCGTCCGCCAGGACGACGACCAGGGCAACCTGACGATCACCCACGACCGCACCCTGCTCGTCGCCGAGGTCGACGCCACCACCTCCGCGCTGCTCAGCGCCGAGGTCGGCGAGGAGGTCGTCGTCGCCTGCGGCGCCGAGGGGCAGACGGTGCTGGTCAACGCGCCCGGTGCGCCGATGTCCTGCGGCGCGGCCAACGTCGCCGACCCCACCCTGACCGCCGCCCTGACCGTCACCGTCGACGAGGCCGGCACCGTCGCCTACGAGGTCCTCTGACCACCGCCGCCACACCGCACGCCCGGTCGCTCCCGCGAAGCGGCCGGGCGTGCGACGCTGCGGGGATGACCGGGCCACCCGCCGTCGCCGCCGTCGAGACCGCCGCCGTGCCCGTCGGCGGGGGAGTGGTCGTGGCGGCCCTGAACGTCGTCGTCACCCAGCCCGTCGAGGGCGAGTTCGCCGCGTTCGAGGCCACCTGCACCCACCTCGGCTGCACGGTCCGCTCCGTCGCCGCGGGGACGATCAGCTGCTTCTGCCACGGCAGCCGGTTCCGGGTCGCCGACGGGTCGGTGGCGGGCGGCCCGGCCCCGTCGCCACTGCCCCGGCGGGAGATCGTCGTGACCAGCGGCACGGTTTACCTGGTCGGCGGTCCGTGACCCCTGCGGGCCGCCCGCCGCGGTGGTAGGACGACCTGTGCACATCTGGCCCGGTCGCCCCTATCCCCTCGGCGCCACCTACGACGGTGGCGGTACCAACTTCGCCATCTTCTCCGAGGTGGCCCACCACATCGAGCTGTGCCTGATCGACGACGACGGCTCCGAGACCCGGCTGTCCCTCCCCGAGCGCGACGGCCTCGTCTGGCACGGCTACCTCCCGCGCTGCGGCCCCGGCCAGCGCTACGGCTACCGGGTGCACGGCCCGCACGAGCCGTCGGCGGGGCTGCGCTGCAACCCGGCGAAGCTGCTGCTCGACCCGTACGCCAAGGCCGTCGACGGGGAGAACCGCTGGGACGAGGCGCTGTTCGGCTACCGCTTCGGCGAGCCCGACTCCTACAACGACACCGACTCCGCGCCCTACGCCGCCACCTCGGTCGTCGTGAACCCCTACTTCGACTGGGCCGACGACCGCCCGCTGCGCATCCCGTACCACGAGACCGTGATCTACGAGGCCCACGTCAAGGGCATGACGATGCGCCACCCGGACGTCCCCGACGACGTCCGCGGCACCTACGCGGGCCTCGCGCACCCGGCGATGATCAAGCACCTGCGGTCGCTGGGCGTGACCGCGCTGGAGCTCATGCCGGTGCACCAGTTCGTCCACGACTCCACGCTCGCGGACAAGGGCCTGCGCAACTACTGGGGCTACAACACGATCGGCTTCTTCGCCCCGCACAACGACTACGCCTGCTTCGGCACCCGCGGCGAGCAGGTGCAGGAGTTCAAGACGATGGTGCGCGCGCTGCACCGCGCGGGCATCGAGGTCATCCTCGACGTCGTCTACAACCACACCGCCGAGGGCAACCACCTGGGCCCGACGCTGTCGTTCCGCGGCGTCGACAACCGGGCCTACTACCGGCTCGTCGACGGCGACGAGAAGTACTACTACGACACCACCGGCACCGGGAACAGCCTCAACGTCCGCCACCACGAGTCGCTGCGGCTGATCATGGACTCGCTGCGGTACTGGGTCACCGAGATGCACGTCGACGGCTTCCGGTTCGACCTCGCCTCGTCGCTGGCGCGGGAGTTCCACTCCGTCGACCGCCTCTCGGCGTTCTTCGACCTCGTCAACCAGGACCCGGTGGTCAGCCAGGTCAAGCTGATCGCCGAGCCGTGGGACGTCGGCGACGGCGGGTACCAGGTCGGCGGGTTCCCGCCGCTGTGGACGGAGTGGAACGGCAAGTACCGCGACACCGTCCGCGACTTCTGGCGCGGCGAGCCCGCGAGCCTCGGCGAGTTCGCCGCGCGCTTCACCGGCAGCAGCGACCTCTACGAGGCCGACAACCGCCGGCCCATCGCCTCGATCAACTTCGTCACCGCGCACGACGGCTTCACGCTCAACGACCTCGTCTCCTACAACGAGAAGCACAACGAGGCCAACGGCGAAGACAACAACGACGGCGAGAGCCACAACCGCTCCTGGAACTGCGGTGTGGAGGGCCCGACCGAGCAGGCCGAGGTCAACGTCCTGCGCGAGCGGCAGAAGCGCAACTTCCTCGCGACCCTGCTGCTCAGCCAGGGCGTCCCGATGATCTCCCACGGCGACGAGCTCTCCCGCACGCAGGACGGCAACAACAACGTCTACTGCCAGGACGGGGAGATCAGCTGGATCGACTGGGAGAACGCCCGCGAGCACGAGGTGCTCACCGAGTTCACGGGCGCGCTGGCGCGCCTGCGGGCCGAGCACCCGGTGTTCCGGCGCCGGCGGTTCTTCCAGGGCCGCGCGATCACCGGCTCCAACATCGAGGACATCGCGTGGCTGCGCCCCGACGGGCAGCAGATGTCGGACGGCGACTGGAGCTCGGGCATCCGCAGCATCGGGGTCTACCTCAACGGCAAGGGCATCCCCGAGCGCGACGACCTCGGCGAGCAGATCGTCGACGACTCGTTCCTGCTGCTCGTCAACGCCCACCACCAGCAGGTGTCGTTCACGCTGCCCGACGAGTCCTACGGACGGGCGTGGCAGGTCGTGATCGACACGGCCGACCCGCTGCTGGCCAACGCCCGCCGCCGCAACCCGGCCCCGGGCGCGCGCGTCCGGATCCCGGCGCGGGCGATGCAGGTGCTCCAGTGCCGTTACTAGCGCGGTGCAGGTACCAGCTCACCAGGCGGTCGGTTCGTAGTCCTTGAGGAAGCAGCCGTGCAGGTCCTCGCCCGCCTCGCCCCGGACGATCGGGTCGTAGACGCGGGCGGCGCCGTCGACCAGGTCGAGGGGGGCGTGGAAGCCCTCCTCGGCCAGGCGCAGCTTCGTGGGGTGCGGGCGCTCGTCGGTGATCCAGCCGGTGTCGACGGCGGTCATCAGGATGCCGTCGGTGGCCAGCATCTCCGCGGCGCTGGTGCGCGTCAGCATGTTCAGCGCGGCCTTCGCCATGTTCGTGTGCGGGTGGCCCGGCCCCTTGTACGCGCGGCTGAACTGGCCCTCCATCGCGCTCACGTTGACGACGTACGTGCGCCGCGCGGGCGAGGCCGCCAGGGCCGGGCGCAGGCGGCTGATGAGGATGAACGGCGCCGTCTGGTTGCACAGCTGGACCTCGAGCAGCTCCAGCGGGTCGATCTCGTCGACGTGCTGGGTCCAGCTGTTCACCGGCGCCGTGTCGGGCAGCAGCCCGCCCGCGTCGATGGCCGTGCCGGCGGCGATCCGCTCCGGTGACGCCGAGCGGGCGGCCAGGGCGAGCCCGGTGACGGCGCCGGCGGCGTGCGGGCTCTGCTCCTGCAGGCTCCCGGCCAGCGCCGCGGGGTGGGCGTCGCTGACGTGGTCGAACGTGACCACCTCCACCGGCGTCGGCGGCAGCGGGGTGCGCTCGGCCTCGACCAGCGCGGAGTAGGAGCCGGGGGAGCGGCGCACGGTCTGGGCCGCGTTGTTGACCAGGACGTCCAGCGGGCCCTGGGCGGCGACCGAGTCGGCGAGCGCGACGACCTGGGCCGGGTCGCGCAGGTCGATCCCGACGACGCGCAGGCGGTGCAGCCAGTCGGCGCTGTCCTCCATCGCGGAGAACCGGCGCACGGCGTCGTGCGGGAACCGCGTGGTGATCGTGGTGTGGGCGCCGTCGCGCAGCAGCCGCAGCGCGATGTACATGCCGATCTTGGCCCGGCCGCCGGTGAGCAGGGCGCGGCGGCCGGTGAGGTCGGTGCGGGCGTCGCGGCGGCTGCGGTTCTGCGCGGCGCACGGCGGGCAGAGCTGGTGGTAGAAGGCGTCGACGACGTGGAAGCGGCGCTTGCAGGTGTAGCAGGCGCGCGAGCGCAGCAGCGTGCCCGCGGACGCCCCGGCCGTGGTCGAGACCAGCGGCAGCCCGGCCGTCTCGTCGTCGATCCGGCCCGGGGCGCCGGTGGCCGTGGCCGCGGTCACGGCCCCGTCGGCCGCGGCGACCGCGTCGCGCTTGGCGTGGCGCCGGGCGACCTTCACCGACTTCCAGATCCCCGCGGTGGCCCGTCTGACCCGCACGGCGTCGGGGTGCTCGGGCGGCAGGTCGGTGACGACGTCGAGCACGCGCAGGAACGCCGCGAGGTCGTCGGGCGGGATCGTGGACACGGACCAGGAGCCTACGGCGCCCGGTCCGGCCCCTCGTCGTCCATCTCGGCCAGGGCCTTGCGCGCCTGCTCCAGCTCGGCCTCCAGGGCGGCCACGCGGGCGGCGCGCTGCTCGCGGGCGGCGCCGATCATGGCGTCGATCGGGCCGGACAGCTCGGCGCTGAGCTCCTGCGCCGCGCGCGACACGGCCGCCGCGGTGACGGGCAGCCCGCGTGTGAGCCAGGACGTGCCCTGCTTCAGCTCGGCCTGCCACTCGCCGTCGGCGGTGCCGCTGACGGTGAGCGTCAGCTCGACCATGCGCGTGGTGCGGGCCGTGGAGGTGCCCTTGGGTCGGCCGCGGCGGCGCTTCTCGGGCTCGGCCGGGGCCTCGACGGGGGTGGGGGCCGGGGCCTCGGGGGTCGGTTCGGCGGTGCTCATCTCGCGGCGGTTCCCTCTCGTGGCGGTGCGGATCCATGGTGATCGTAGAACAGGTGTTCGACCGATCCGGCTCCGGGGCGTGACGTCCGTGGCACCAGCGGTGACGCTGCGCGTCCGGTCAGCGGCGCCGCCCGGCCCGGCGCGTCGGCGCGGCGGTGAGCGGGTCCTCGGGCCAGGGGTGCTTCGGGTAGCGCCCGCGCAGCTCGGCGCGCACCTGCGGGTAGCCGGTGGTCCAGAACGAGGCCAGGTCGGCGGTGACGGCCGCCGGGCGCCCGGCGGGGGAGAGCAGGTGCAGCACCACCGGGAGCCGCCCGCCCGCGACGGTCGGGGTGTCGGTCCAGCCGAAGCACTCCTGCACGCGGACGGCGAGGACGGGCTGGTCGCCGGACCAGTCGAGCGTGATCGACGACCCGGTCGGCACGGTGATCCGCTCCGGCGCGAGCTCGTCGAGGACGCTGGTGTGGCGCCAGTCCAGCCGCGACCGCAGGACCGGCCCGGCGTCGATCCGCCCGAGGTCGGCGCGGGAGCGGGCGCGGGTGAAGGGTCCGGTCCACCACGGGTCGGGATCGGCGAGCAGCGCGGTGTCACCCACGTCCGGCCACGGCTCGCCGAGGACCCGGTGCAGGGCGGCGAGCCGGTCGCGCAGCCGCCGGGCGCCGTCGGTCCAGCGCAGCAGGCCCAGACCCTCGCTGCGCAGGCCCTCGAGCAGGGCGGCGCGCAGGAGCGCGGGGTCGGGGCGGTCGAGGCGGCGCTCCTCGAGCACGATCGCGCCGAGGCGCCGGACGTGCCGGGCGACGACGTCACCGCCGCCCTGGCCCTGCGACGACCAGGCCACCTCGTCGGCCTCGGCGAGCAGTGCGGGCGCGGCGAGCTCGGCCAGCTCCCGGTCGGCGGCCGCGGCCAGGCGCACGGTGCCGTTCTCCGCGCCCGGCGCCCGGTCCGCAACCGCCACCGCGAGCCACTCCGCGGCGGCCTGCGGGCTGCCGGGCGGCAGGGCGACGGCCGTGCCGCCCGCCATGAGGTACAGCTCGCCGCGCGCACGGCCGTGGGGGGCGTCCTCGACGGCCGCGCCCGTCCGGCGGCGCCGCGCCAGCCGCTCGGGGTGGGCCAGCGCCACGACCAGCGCCGCGCCACCCTCCACCCTGCCGCGGTTCCCCTTGTCGCTGCCGGCCCCCACGAGCCGCCGCAGCCGCGCGGCCTCGGTGCGCCAGCGGCCGCTGCCCGGGGCGGTTCCCGCGCGGAGCTTCGCCAGCTCGGCGTCGGCGTCGGACCCGGCGCCGAGCGTGTCGTCGTCGAGCAGGGCGACGACCTCGGCGGCCGCCCGCGCCCCGACGAGCGCCGCCCCGTCGAGCAGGGCGCGCGCCAGCCGCGGGTGCAGGCCGAGGCCGGCCATCCGGCGCCCGCGGGCGGTGGTGGCGCCGGTCGCGTCAAGAGCGCCCAGCGCGCGGAGCACCTGGTGCCCGGCGCGCAGCGGCCCCTCCGGCGGTGCGTCCCACCAGCGCAGACCGCCGCCGTCCGGCGTCCCCCAGCAGGCGAGGTCGAGCGCGAGGCGGGTGAGGTCGGCGGTGCGGATCTCCGGCTCGGGGTAGCGGGGGAGGAGCTCACCCTCGGGCCAGCAGCGGTGCACCCGGCCGGGCGCCTCGCGGCCCGCGCGCCCGGCCCGCTGCTGCGCGACGGCGTCGGACACGCGGACGGTGACGAGCCCGGCCATCCCGCGGCGGTGGTCGACGCGCGGCGTGCGGGCCAGCCCGGCGTCGACGACGGCGCGGACGCCGGGCACCGTCAGGCTCGACTCGGCCACCGCGGTCGCGAGGACGACGCGGCGCCGCTGTCCGATCTGCAGCGCCGCGTCCTGCTCGGCCGCCGGCAGCCGCCCGTGCAGCGGCAGGACGTCGGCGTCGAGGCCCGACAGCGCGGCCGCCGTCCGCCGGATCTCCGCGACGCCGGGCAGGAACGCGAGCACGTCACCGTCACCGCCGTCCAGGGCGGCCCGCACCGCCCGCGCGACGGTGGCCTCGATCCGCTCCCCGCGCACCGGCGGGTCGTGGCGCACGGCCACCGGGAACGTGCGGGCCTCGACGCGCAGCACGGGCGCGTCCCCGTCGGCGTCCGACCCGAGCAGCTCGGCGAGCCGGCCCGTGGCGACGGTGGCCGAGGTGGCGAGCAGCCGCAGGTCGGGGCGCAGGCCGTCGCGGGCGTCGAGGAGCAGGGCGAGCAGCAGGTCGGCGTCGAGGTGGCGCTCGTGGCACTCGTCGAGCAGGACGGTGCCGACGCCCGCGAGCTCCGGGTCGGCGGCCAGGCGGCGCAGCAGCAGACCGGACGTGACGACCTCGACGCGGGTGCGCGCCGAGGTCCGGGAGTCGCCGCGCACCGAGTAGCCGACCGTCTCGCCGACCGGCTCCCCGAGCAGCGACGCCATCCGCGCCGCCGCGGCCCGTGCGGCGAGGCGGCGGGGCTCGGCGACGACCACGCGCCCGTCGAGCGCGAGCAGCGCCAGGGGGACCAGCGTCGTCTTGCCGGTGCCGGGCGGCGCCACCAGCACCGCCGCGCCGCGGCCGGCGAGCGTCGCGGTGATCTCGTCGAGCGCGGCGCGCACGGGGAGATCGGGCAGGTCCATCACCGGACAGTCTCCCCGAGCGCCGGTGCGGGGGTGCTGCGAGGATCGACCGATGACCTGGCTCCCCCGCACACTCGGCGTGCTGACCGCCGCCTACGGCCTGTCCACGCTGGTCCGACCCGCGATCTTCGCGAAGCCCGCCGGGCTGTCGGGCGCCGAGCCGCCCGCGCCGATCGGCATCCTCGTCCGCGCGGTCGGCGTGCGCGACCTCGCCAACGGCATCGCCATGGCCGCCGCCCCCGCGGGCGCGGCCCTGCAGCTCGCCGTGGCCGCCCGGATCGCGGGCGACCTGGGCGACGCGCTCACCTTCGCCCTCTCGCCGAACGAGGACCCCGCAGCCCGGAAGAAGGCCATCGGCGTCGGGCTGGGGTGGGGCGCGCTCAACGTCGTCGGGCTGCTGGCCGCGCGCCGCTGATCCGGACGCACGACGGGCCCGCCGACCTCGTCGGCGGGCCCGTCTCCGTGCGTCAGGTCCCTCGGGGGATGTCTCGGGGTCAGACCCCGGCGACGTCCTTGGCCAGCGACGCGACGTGCGTCTGCGCGGCCGACACGACGCCCGAGCGGTTCTTGTGGCTCTCCTCGAACGCCACGACGGCGGTCACGTCATCGACGTCGGTGAGCTTGCGGATCGCGGCGATCGCGTCCTGCGCCGTCATCTCCTCGTAGTGCTGGATCGGCAGCTCCGAGGCCTTGAGCGAGCCCAGGTTGCGCCGGGTCTCGTGCACGACCGCGGCGGTGCCGTCCGAGCCCTCGCGGCGCGCGACCCTCTCGGCGCGGTTCAGCGCCGCATCGCGGCCGGCGGTGACGACCTCACCGGCGTCGGAACCCAGGCGGGTCACGGCGCCGACGACGTCGCCGGCGGTCTCCTTGGCCTGCTCGCCGGTGCGCTGCACGGCGGCCACGGCCTGGTTGAAGCGCTCGATCGCGAACCGCGTGGGGAGCCCGACGACGCGGGTGACGCCCCCGGCGACGCGCTGCAGCGGAGTGGGCTCTAGGGCCGCGACGCCGCCGATGGCCTCCTCCGCGAGCACGGTCGTCAGCCACTCCACGGTGGCCTCGTGCGCGGTGACGAGGTCGTCGGCGAGCTGCTCGGTCGAGGTGCGGCCGGCGCGGCGGGCGAGCGTGCGCACGTACACGGCGCGGTCGCGGAGCTGGTGCTCGAGGGTGAGGTCGCCGAGGAGCGCCTCGTCGAGGGGCTGGCCCTGCTCGACGGTGGCCTTGACGAACGCCAGCACGCGGCCGATGGCGGGCGTGATCACGTCCGGCACGCCGCCGACGGCGGAGAGCTCGCGGGCGATGCGGGTCGAGCGCCGGTCGGCGTTCGCCGCGTTCTCCTCGAGCTCGCGGCGGACGGCGTCGGTGCGGGCCTGTGCGGTCCGGACGCGGGCGATCTGCGCCTCCGTGCGGGTGAGCTGGTGGAGGGCGCGGAGCTGGGTGATCAGGGTCGGGGTGACCGTTCCGGTGTCCATGACAGCCGGGTACCCACGCCCGTCGGGGGCTCATCCGTCACGGACCGTGTGTCCGTACTCACTGATCAGCTCACGGCTCCGCGTCGTCGAGCCGCGCCCGCGCGCGGGCCGTGCGGGTCGCGGCCGTGCCGGCCTCGCGGGCGGCGGCCCGGGCGTGCTGGGCGGCCTCCCGGTTGCGGACGGCGGACTCGCGCTCGTGGCGCTGGGCGGCCTCCAGCTCCGCGGTGAGCGTCGCGACCCGCTCCCGGGCCTGCTCGTGCTCCTGCGCCGCCCGCTCGTGCTCGGCCTCGGCCGCGTCGCGCCGCTCACGGGCGGCGGCCTCGAGCTCCTCGGCGTCGGCGAGGTCGCGGCGGCGCTCCTCCCGCTCGCGCTCGCGCCGGGCGACCTCCGCCGGGTCCTCGGCGGGCTCCTCCGCGGGCGCGTCCTGCTCGGCGGGGGACGGGGCGGGCGCCGGGGCCGCGGCGACCCGCGCCGCCACCGCGTCGGGATCGGACTCGGGCCCGAAGCCGGAGTAGCTGATCGTGCGCGTCAGGCGCCCGGAGCGGACCTCGTCGGCGACCACGGGATCGGCCAGCGCCGCCTCCAGGATGTCGCCGAGCTCGCGCAGCAGGGAGTCGTTGACGGACTCGTGCGCCTCCCGCGCGAGCCGCCCCGCCTCCCGCGCCATCGCCGCGACGAGCTGGCGGCGCCGCGTCGACAGGGTCCGCAGGGCCGGACCGTCGAGGGTCCGCTGGGCGTCGGCGAGGCTCCCGGCCAGGCCGAGCAGCCCGTCGAGCTGCTCGCGCCGGTGGCGGGCCAGCAGGTTCGCGAGCCACGCCGCCCGGGTGGGCCGCCGCAGCCGCGCGGCCGCCGTCGCGAACTCCTTGTCGCCGCGCTCGCGGGCGGCCTTCACGGCCTCGTCGCGGGTGGCGACGAAGTCGGCGGGCGGCGCCGAGTACAGCGCGTCGGCCAGCTCGTCGATGTCCACGGGCGCACCCTAGGACGCGGGCATCCAGGGAGTCAGCACAGGCGGCGCACAGCCCACGCACAGGAACGGCCGACAGGGTGGGTCCCATGAGCGACCACGACGATCACGACGACGACCACCACGACGGCGACCACGATCTCGGCCTCGCCCACGACCTGCCCCGCCTGGTGGGCCGTCGCCGACTCCTCGGGCTGCTCGCCGGCGCGGGCGCACTGACGCTGGCCGGGTGCGCCGCGGCCGCGACCGGCACCACCGCCTCGACGACGGGGGCCGCGACCGGCGAGATCCCCGAGGAGACCGCCGGCCCCTTCCCGGGCGACGGCTCCAACGGCCCGAACGTCCTCACCGAGAGCGGCGTCGTGCGCAGCGACATCCGGTCGAGCTTCGGCTCCCTGTCGGGCACCGCGCCGGGCGTGCCGCTGACGATCACCCTGGCGCTGGTCGACGCCGCGTCCGGCGCCGCGCTGCCCGGCGGCACCGTCTACCTCTGGCACTGCGACCGCGACGGGAGGTACTCGCTCTACGACGTCGCCGACCAGAACTACCTGCGCGGGGTCCAGGAGGCTGACGCGAACGGGCGCATGACGTTCACGACGGTCTTCCCCGCGGCCTACTCGGGGCGCTGGCCGCACGCCCACTTCGAGATCTACCCCGACCTCGCCGCGGCCACGACGCCCGACAACGCGACCGTCACCTCCCAGCTCGCGCTGCCCCAGGACGTCTGCGAGGCCGTGTACGCCACCGACGGCTACGCCTCCAGCGTCCGCAACCTGGCCCGCACCTCGCTGGAGCGCGACACGGTCTTCTCCGACGGCTACGCCTCGCAGCTCGCGACCGTCACCGGCGACGTCACGACCGGCCTCGCGGCGACCCTCACGGTGGGCGTCGACGCCTGACGGCGGGCCCGGCGTCGCGGAACCGGGTGCGGCAGGATGTGGCCGGTGATCGCGACCCCGCCCGCCCGGTCCGACGCCGAACGGGCCCGTGACGCCGCGGCGGCGCTGGCGCGGCTGCGGCCCGGTGTCGTCGACGAGGCCGGGCGCGTGCTGGAGCCGTCGGACGCCGTGGGGTTCGTCGCCCGCCTCGACCTGTGGTTCGCCGACCTGCACGCCCCGCTGGCCGCGCTCTACCCCGACGCCGAAGCCCTGGCGGAGCGGCTGGTGCTCCTCGCACTGCGGTCCGCGGCGCAGCGCCCGGCCGACCTGCGCGCCGTCGACCGTCGCCGTGAGATCGACCCGCGCTGGTTCCAGCACCAGCGGATGGTCGGGTACGTCGCCTACACCGACCGGTTCGCCGGCACGCTCGCCGCGCTGCCCGGCCGCCTCGACCACCTCGCCGAGCTGGGCGTCACCTACCTGCACCTCATGCCGCTGCTCCGGCCCCGCGAGGGCGCCAACGACGGCGGCTACGCCGTGGCCGACTACCGCGCCGTCGACCCCCGCCTGGGCACGATGGACGACCTCTCCGCCCTCGCCGCCGCGCTGCGCGCACGGGACATGAGCCTGTGCGTCGACCTGGTGCTCAACCACACCGCGCGCGAGCACCCGTGGGCGCAGGGCTGGCTCGCGGGCGACCCCGCGTACGACGGCTTCTACCTCGCCTTCCCCGACCGCACGCTGCCCGACGCGTTCGAGGAGACCGTCGTCGACGTCTTCCCCGACCAGGCGCCCGGCTCCTTCACCCACGTCCCGGGCACGGGCTGGGTCTGGACGACGTTCTTCGACTACCAGTGGGACCTCGACTACGCCAACCCCGCCGTGCTCACCGCGATGACCGACACGATCCTGTGGCTGGCCAACCGCGGCGTCGAGATCTTCCGGATGGACGCCGTCCCGTTCATGGGCAAGCGCGTGGGCACGCCGTGCATCAACCAGCCCGAGGTGCACGACATCGTGCAGGCGATGCACGCGGCGGTGAAGCTGGCGGCGCCGGCCACGGTGTTCAAGGCCGAGGCGATCGTCGCGCCCGACGAGCTGGTGGCCTACCTCGGCGCGCACGAGCGGTACCGCCCCGAGTGCGAGCTGGCCTACCACAACCAGCTCATGGTGGTGCTGTGGTCGAGCCTGGCCACGAAGGACGCCCGGCTCGCGGTGCAGTCGCTGCGGCGGCTGCGCCCGATCCCCGGCGAGACGTCCTGGGCCACCTACGTGCGCTGCCACGACGACATCGGCTGGGCCGTCGGCGACGTCGACGCGCGGGCGGTGGGCTACGACCCGTTCGCCCACCGCGACTTCCTCAACGCCTTCTACGCCGGCGAGTTCCCGCTGTCCTTCGCCCGCGGCGCGCGCTTCGGCGAGAACCCCGAGACCGGGGACGCCCGCATCTCCGGCACGGCCGCGGCGCTGTGCGGGATCAGCGACGCGCGGGAGCGGGGCGACGCGCACGCCCTCGAGCTGGGCGTGCGGCGCCTGGTGCTGCTGCACGCCGTCGCGTTCGCCTGGGGCGGGGTGCCGCTGCTGTACATGGGCGACGAGCTGGCGCAGGGCAACGACACCTCCTACGTCGACGACCCGGCGCTCGCGGCCGACAACCGCTGGATGCACCGCCCGTACTTCGACGACGCCGCGGCCGCGCACCGCCACGACCCGGCCACCGTCGAGGGGCGCGTGTTCGGGTGGATGCGGGCGCTGGCCCAGGCCCGGGCGTCGCAGCAGGCGCTGCACGCGGCGGCGGGGTCGGCGGTGCTGGAGGTCGACTCGCCGCACGTGCTGGCCTGGTGGCGCCGCCACCCGCGCAGCGGGAACTTCGTGGGGATGGCGAACATGGCCGAGCACCCCGTGACCGTCGACGCCCACGTCCTCGACGGCCTCGGCCCCCTGGAGACCGTGCTGTCCTCGGACGGCCCGCTGCTGGTGCAGGACGGGCGGCTCGTCGTCCCGGGTCTCGGGTTCGTCTGGCTGGCCGAGCCCTAGTCGCTGCTCCCGATCCCCGCTACCGCTGCTGCTCGGCCGCCAGCCGCTGCGCCACCACCTGCTGCATCCGCTGCAGGCCCGATACCCCGAGCGTGCCGACCTGGCCCTCGAGCTGGCGCAGTTGGTGGGGGTCGCCCATGGTGTTCTCGCTGGACTGGATGAGGACGGTGCCGGCGCCGGTGAAGTCGAACTGGCGCTCCTCGCCGGACTGCACGCCGAGCATCCCCATCGCGCCCTGCAGGAACCCGCTCATCCAGCCGGCGTCGTAGTGGTGGCTGGGGGAGGGGCAGTCGGCCCAGCCGACGAGCGCCTCGGGGTCGACCCGGATCGGCGGCTCGGCGAAGATCACCGGCCCGGAGCTGGACGCGAGGAACTTGCCGGTGCCGATGAGCGTCAGGAACCCGGGGACGATCGACTGCTTGAGCTCCAGCGTCGAGTCGAAGGCGAGCAGGTTGGCCGCGCGCAGCGTGAGGTTGCCGTCGTCGAGGTCGTAGCTGTTGATGTCGTAGCCGCGGTCGCCCAGGATCAGGTGCCCGGCGCCGGTCGCCACGACCCAGTCGCGGGTGTAGAGCGGGGCGGAGAACCGGGTGGCGACCATCCCGCCGACGCTCGCGCCCGTGAGCGGCTCGAAGCGGATGCCCTGGCTGTGCGGGGCGGGGTAGTAGGCGATCATCCGCCCGGTCTGCATGAACAGCTGCCCGTCCAGGCGCACGCAGTAGGCGTAGTGGTTGCCGGGGATGTTGTCGTTGTCGGGCAGCGTGGCGGGGTTGAGGGGGATCACAGCTTCTGCTCCGATGCCTGGACGTAGACGGTGCCCTGACCCGTGCACTTGAGCTGCACGGCCTCGCCCGAGCCGCGGCCGACGGCGTCGCGCCAGCCGACCGACGCGGCGATGTCGACGTTCACCTGGCCGATGTGGGCGACGTAGGCCTGCGGGTCGACGGCGACCGGGCGCCCGCCGACGGGGATCGCGATCGTGCCGCCGTGGCTCAGGACCGCCGCGGTGCCGTAGCCGTGCAGCTGCGTCGTGAACAGGCCCTGGCCCGAGACGGCACCGCGCACCGCGCCGCGGATGCCGCCCTGCGAGCCGAGGAACACGACCGTCGACTGCAGGGCCGCGTCGTGCGCGACCAGCCGGTCGGCCTCGACCGAGAGCGGGCCGGAGCCGTCGAGCTCGATGATCGTGACGTAGAGGCCGCGGTAGCCGTAGTGCACGGTCCCGTTGCCCTGCGCGACCATCATCGCGACCTGCTCGCCGGACACCATCCGCCCGACCATCCCGCCCGCGCCGCCCGGGCCCATGTGCACCGGGGAGAAGTGGACGTCGCCGGTGTAGGCGAGCATCGCGCCCTTGCGGGCGAGCACCTCCCGGCCGTGCGTGACGCCGACCGAGATGACCTTGCTGTTGACCTGCTCGAAGGGCACGGCCGTCCTCCTCAGCGCTCTTCGGGCTGGATGTACACGACGCCGCTGCCGTCGAAGCGCAGGGAGAACGCCTCCCCGGAGCTCTCGCCGACGAGGTTGCGCCACGACACGTCGGTGACGAACGACTGGTTGAGCTGGCCCTGGCTCGCGACGAACGCGTCCGGGTCGACGACCAGCGGGAACTGCGGCGACACCTCCAGCGCGATCGGGGGCCCGCCCGCCGACAGCAGCGCGACCGTCCCGTAGCCGGTGACGGTGGTGGTGAACAGCCCCTGCCCGGACGACGCGCCGCGCACCCCGGCGAATGCGACGTCGGTCTTGAGCTTGTCCGACAGCGCGAGCAGCTGCTCGGACTCGACGCGCAGCGTGTCGCCGTTCAGCTCGACGATCAGCACCTCCATCGCGTCCTTGGCGAACCACACGGTGCCGTGGCCCGTGCAGTGCATCAGCGCGACGGACTCGCCGGCGGCGCGGCGCTTGAGGCCCGCCATCAGGCCGTCGCCGCCGCCCATGCCGGCGTTCTTGAACGTCACATCACCGGTGTAGGCGATCATCGAGCCGGTGGACGCGCGCACGGCGTCGCCCGCCAGGTCGATCTCGAGCACCCGCGACCCGTTGAGTCGGAATCCCTGCACGGCGGGGATCTTGGCACACGACCCCCGGGCCGTGGGTCACGGTCGGGGCTCAGCCCAGGACGGCCGCGAGCTGCGGGGTGATGAGCTCGACCGCGTACGGGAGGCTCAGCGGGCTGCCGAAGCCGATCGCGCCGTTGAAGTCCTCCTCGTAGCCGCCGGTGAAGATCGTCCGGCCCTCCTGGACCACGGGCAGGCTCTGGAACAGCGGGTCGCCCGCCATGTCCTCGGCGGTGGCGCCCAGGACGACGAGCGCGTCGCTGTCCAGCTGCCCGATGGTCTCCGGGCCCAGCTCGGTGGTCGCCTCGGGGACGGTCAGGCCGACGCCGGTGAACACCGAGGAGCGCAGGTCGTCGGCGCCCAGCAGGTAGGCCACCCCGTTGACGGGCAGGTCGATGGTGACCTCGCGCCCGGCGAACCCGGGGTGGGCGGCGCGGGCGTCGGCGAACGCCTGCTCGACGGTGGCGATCGCGTCGGCGGCCTGCTCCTCGCGCCCGAGCGCGGTGCCGGTGATGCGCGTCTGCTCCTCCCACCCGACGGTGCCGTCGGCCGACACCGGGCCGACGGTGGGGGCGATCGCGCTGAGGGCGTCGTACGTCGCCCGGTCCATGAACGAGTAGACGCCCATGATCAGATCGGGTTCCAGCGCGGCGATCGCCTCCACGTTGATCTCGGTGCCGCCGACGTCGGCGGGCTGCGCGCCGGCCAGCGCCTCCTGCGCCCAGGGCCGGGCCGTCTCGTCGTACTCGCCGATGAAGTCGCGCACGCCGACCGGGACGACGCCCAGCGCGAGCAGGAAGTCGGCCTCGTTGAACCCGACGGCGACGACGCGCGTCGGCTCGGCCGGGATCGTCGTCTCGCCGTAGGCGTTCGGGATCGTGACGGGGTAGGCGCCGTCCGCGGCGGGGGCAGCGGGAGTGGCGGGGGTCTCCGCCGGGGAGGCGCAACCGGCGAGGACCGCCGCGCCGACGGCGAGGGCCGCGGCGGCGCGGGTGAGCAGGGAGCGGTGGGACATGGGCGTCCTTCGAGCGGGGTCAGGGTCGAGGCGAGGTTAGCCTCACCGAATCTGAGACGCCGAACGTGATCCGTAGTCGCACGGTCGTGGCGCCGCCCCGGCGCCTTCTAGGGTTCTGCTCGTCCCGGTCGTCGGGGCCGGTGGAGGTGGTGGACGTGGGCGCGCGGATCGCGGGCGTGGAGGTGCACCTCCCCGGGCACCGGGTCGGCACCGCGGAGGTCGAGGCGCGGATCGGGGCCTCGGGCTGGTCGCCGCCGGCGGGGATGGTGCACCGGCTCACCGGGATCACCGCCCGGCACGTCGCGGGGGACCACGAGCAGGCCTCCGACCTGGCCGTCGCCGCGGCGCGCAAGCTGCTGGCGGCCACCGGGACCGCGGCCGAGGACGTCGACCTGCTGCTCTTCGCCTCGGCCAGCCAGGACATGGTCGAGCCCGCGACGGCGCACATCGTGGCGGCCAAGCTGGAGCTGTCGTGCCCGGTGATGGACGTCAAGAACGCCTGCAACAGCGTGCTCAACGGCATGGAGGTCGCCGACGCCCTCATCGCGACCGGGCGCTACGGCCGCGTGCTCGTGGTGAGCGGGGAGACGCCGTCGCGGGCCGTGCGCTGGGACGTCGAGGGCATCCGCGGCTTCCTGCGCGCCTTCCCCGGCTACACGCTGTCGGACGCGGGCGCCGCCGTGCTGCTCGTCCCGGGCGACGCGGACAGCGGGATCCTGGGCTCGGGGTTCACCGCCGACTCGCGGCACTGGGAGGCGGGCACGCTCGCGGCGGGCGGGTCGCTGCACCCGCGCGACGTCGAGCACACCTACTTCGCGATGGACTCCGCCCGGCTCAAGGCGGCGTTCCTGGCCGTCGGCACCGGGATCCTCGACGACACGCTCGCGCGGCTGGACCTGACCTGGGACGACATGGCGGTCGTCGCGGTGCACCAGGTGTCGCTGCCCTACCTCGAGGTGTTCGCGCGCGGGGCCGGGGTGCCCGCCGACAAGCTGGTGGTCACGGTCGCCGAGCACGGCAACGTCGCCTCGGCGAGCCTGCCGCTGCAGCTGGTCACCGCGCGCGAGCTCGGGCGGTGCGGGCCGGGCGACCTCGTCGCTCTCGTCGGGCTGGCGGGCGGCGTGAGCCTGGGGATCACGGTGGTCCGCCTGTGAACCTCTGGGTGGTCGTCCCCGCGTTCGACGAGGCGGCCGGCATCGGCGCGACCCTCGACGCGCTGGCGGCGCAGCGAGACCGCGACTTCCGGCTCGTCGTCGTCGACAACGCCTCGACCGACGGCACCGCCGAGGTGGTGCGCGCGCACGGTCTGCCGGCCGAGATCGTGGTCGAGCCGCAGCGCGGGACGGGCGCGGCGGCGGACACCGGGATGAGGTGGGCGATCACCGCGGGCGCGACGCACCTCGCCCGCACCGACGCCGACTGCCTGCCCGCGCCCGACTGGACCGCGCGCGTGAAGGTGGCGTTCGCCGACCTCGACCTCGTCGCCGGACGGCTGCTCCCGCGCCGCGACGAGGGGCTGCCGGCGTGGCAGCGCGGGGTGCTCGTCGGGGCGGTCGGGGTGGCGGGGACGTTCGGCCGGTTCCGCCCGGGCAACCGCGTGGCCGGCGCGCTCGGGCCCTACGTGATGTCGGCGGGGTGCAACATGGCGATCACGGCCGAGCTGTACGAGCGGGCGGGCGGCTTCCCGCGCACGCGGATCCAGGACGTGCACGAGGACCGGGCGCTGGTCAACGCGGTCCGCCCGCTGACCACCCGCTACGGCGCGCGGCGCGACGTCGTCGTGCGGGGGTCGAGCCGGCGGGTGCGGGCGTGGGGGCTGGTCCGGACGCTGGGCTGGTACGCCGACCACCGCTACCGCCCCGCTCACGTGGACATCCGTTGATCTGCGGCTCCGCCGCCCGTGAGCGGCGATCGTGGCTCCAGGCACGATCGCCACTCACGACCGGGACGTGGGAGCGGCGGGTCCAGCTGGGGGCGCACCCGGTGGCGTACCCGCTGGTCCGGGCGCTGGCGCGGATCGGGCCGGTGGTGCGGGTGCCGCGGGTCGGGGTGGTCGTGAGCGACGCCGCGCTCGCCCGGGCCGTGCTCACCGACACCGCCTCGTTCGCCAAGACCGGGCCGGGCTCGCCGGCGGCGCTCTGGACGCCGGTCGTCGGGCCGTCGGTGCTGCTGAACATGGAGGGCGCCGAGCACGCGGCGCTGCGGCGGGCGCTGGCCGACCTGTTCACGCCGTCGGCGGTGGCGGCGCTGTGCGCGCGGGTGCTGGCCGGGCCGTGCGCGGAGCTGCGCGACCGGCTCGTCACGGGGGAGGCCGTCGACCTGGTGCCGGTGGCGCAGCAGGCGGCGGGTGCGGTGATCGCGGGGCTGGTCGGGCTGGACGCCCGCGACGCCGCCGGGCCGGCGTTCGCCGCGGCCACCGCCGTGACCGGAATGGTGCGGCTAGCCCGTCCGGAGCTGACGGCGCGGCAGGTCGCGCGGGGCCGGGCCGCGTTGGCCGGGATCACCGCGCCCGCCGCCGACGCCTATCGCGACGGCGACCCCGCCACCGTCCCCGGCCGGATGCGCGAGCTCGGGCTGACCGAGCGCGAGGCGCTGGGGGCGGTCGCGGCGTTCGCGCTGACGGGAACCGAGACCGTCGTGTCGTTCCTGCCGCGGCTGGTGGCGCTGCTGCACGACGCCCGCCTGCTCGATGCGCTGGCGGCCGACCGCGGGCGCGTCGACGCGTGCGTCGAGGAGGCCCTGCGGGTCACCGTCCCCTCGCCGGTGATGCTGCGCCGGGTCGCGGCCCCGGCCCGGATCGGGACGGTCGAGGTCGTGCCGGGCGACCGGGTCGTGATCGCGACGGTGTCGGCGGCGCGGGCCTACGGCGGCTTCGACCCGGATCGGCCGCACCCGCCCGCGGTCCGCCGCCTGTGGTTCGGGGCGGGCCCGCACTTCTGCCTCGGGATGCCGCTGGCGACGGCGCAGGTCCGTCTCGTGCTCGACGCCGTTCTGGACGCGCACGGGGAGCGGCCGCTGGGGCTCGTGCGGAGGCGGGTGGCGCGGCGGGTGCTGATCCCGGCCTACCGGGAGATGGTGGTGCGGGGTGGCTGACACGCCCGTCCACCCTCCCGGGACCGACCTGCCGGACCTGCTGGTGGCGGTCCTCGCCGCGGCGGACCGGTACGGCGACGCTCCCGCCCTGACCGGCCCGCCGCCGCGGGGGAGTGCGTTCCGCGGAACGCTCGCCGACCGGCTGACCGTGTTCCGCGGAACGCGCTCGGGACGTGGGAACGCGTTCCGCGGAACGCTGGCAGACCGCCGAGCTGCGTTCCGCGGAACGCTTGACGACCGCCTCCCCGGGTTCCGCGAAACGCTCACACGGGGCCGGTTCGCGTTCCGCGGAACGCTCGCGCAGGGCCAGAACGCGTTCCGCGGAACGCTGGCTGAGCACGTGCCCGCGTTCCGCGGAACGCGGCCGGAGCGCACCACCGCGTTCCGCGGAACGCTCACCTACTCCCAGCTCGGCGAGCGGATCCGCGCCGTCGCCACCCACCTCACCAGGGCCGGCTTCACGCCGGGGGAGCGGATGCTGTTCTCCGTCCGCCCCTCCCCGGACTCGGTGGTGCTCGCGCTGGGGGTCGTCGCGGCCGGCGGGACGGTCGTGTTCATCGACCCGGGCGTCGGGCCCGCTCTGTTCGCCGCCCGCACCGAGCTGGCCGCGCCGGGCTGGGCCGCGGCGGAGTCGGTGCTCTACGCCGTGGGGCGGCGGCCGCTGCGCGCCCTGGCCCGGCGACGCGGCGTGCTCCTGCCCGACTACGCGGGCCTGCCGGTGCGCCACATCCGGGCGGGCCGGTGGCTGCCCGGTGTTCCGCGGAACGCGATCCCGCTGGCGGCGCTGCTCCGTCCGGACCCCGAGACCGGGCCCGAGGGGAGAGCCGAGGTCGGGGCCAGGTGCGAGAGCGCCCCGGACCAGGACGCCGTCGTCGTCTTCACCGCCGGCACCACCGCCGCACCCAAGGCCGTCGTCCACACCCGCGGTTCCCTGGGCGCCGCGCTCGACGTCCTCTCCACCCGCTGCGCGCTGGGCCCCGGCACCCGCGTGCACACCGACCAGTTCCTGCTCGGCCTCCCGGCACTCGTCGGCGGCGGGCACTGGTCGATGCCGCCCTACGGCTTCGCGCCTGCCGCCCGCCCGGACGAGCTGGCCCGCGGGCTGGCCGCGGAGGTCGGCGGGCAGCGCGCCACCCACACGTTCCTCGTGCCGGCCGATCTCGCGGCGGTGCTCGACGCGGTCGAGCGCGGGCAGGTCGCCCTGCCCGGCTCGCTGCGGCAGGTGCTGCTCGGCGCCGCCCCCGTCCTGCCGCCGCTGCTGCGCCGCGCCCGCGCCGCGCTGCCCGGCGTCGAGTTCCTGGCCGTCTACGGGATGACCGAGATCCTGCCCGTCGCGATCGCCACCGCGGAGGAGAAGCTCGCCCACCCCGGCCCCGGCGACCTCGTCGGAGCGCCCCTGTCCGGCGTCCGCGCCCGCGTCGACGACGAGGGGCGGCTCGTCGTCGGCGGCGCGAACCTCGGCCACTACCTGGGCGAGCCCCGGCGCACCGAGCACACCACCGGCGACCTCGCCCGCATCGACGACAAGGACGACGGCGGCGGCGCGATCGTCCTGCACGGCCGCGCCACCGACATGATCATCCGCGGCCGCACCAACATCTACCCGGGCCTCCACGAGCCGGCGATCACGGGGCTGCCCGGCGTCGCCCAGGCCCTGCTCGTCGGCGTGCCCGACGCCATCGGCGACGACCGCGTCGTGCTCACCCTCGTCGCCGCCCCCGGTACCCCGCCCGGGCTGGACCGCCGGGTGCGCGCCGCGCTGCCGGCGCTGATCGACGCCGCCGCCCTGCCCGACGAGGTCGTCCTCGTCGACGCCGTGCCGGTGGCCGGGCGCACCCGCAAGCCCAACCGGGCCGCGCTGGTCCGACTGCTGCAGGAGCGGTGATGCGCCTCGCCGTGACCGGGGCGGCCGGGTTCGTCGGCTCCGCGGTCGTCGCCGCGGCCCGCGCCCGCGGCTGGGAGGTCCACGCCCTGACCCGCCGCGAGTGGGACGTCACCACCGGCCCGATGCCGCACCCGCCCCCCGTCGACGCCGTGGTGCACGCCGCGGCCGCCGTCACCGACTGGGGCGACCCCGCCCCGGTCTGGGCCGCCAACCTGCACGGCACGCGGCACGTGGCCGGCACCTTCCCGGGCGCGCGCCTGGTGCACGTCTCCACCGCCAGCGTCTACGACCCGTTCGTCCCGACCGTCGACGCCCCCGAGTCCGCCGGACCCGCCGCCCGCCACCTCACCCCCTACGGCGCCTCGAAGGCCGCCGCCGAGCGCCTGCTCGCCGGGCGGCCCGACACCGTCGTCCTGCGCCCGCACGCCGTCTACGGCCCCGGCGACCCGACGCTCCTGCCGCGGATCCTCGGCGCCGTCCGCGGCCGCACGCTCGTCGTCGCCGGCGACGGGGGAGCGCGGCACACCCTCACCGCCGTCGCCACGCTCGCCCAGGCCTGCCTGCTCGGCTGCACCGGCCCGCCCGGCACCTACAACGTCGGCGACGCCGCACCCGTCACCCTCGACGCCGCCCTCACCGCGCTGCTGCACGCCCGCGGTCTCGACGTCACCGTCCGGCACGTGCCCGTCGGCCTCGCGTGGGCGCTGGCCGGCGCGGCGGAGGGGGCCTTCCGGGCGCTGCGCCGGCCCGCGCCCCCGCGCCTGACCCGCTTCGCCGTGAGCCAGCTCGGCGTCGAGCGCACCCTCGACCTCACCGCCGCCCGCACCCTGCTCGGCCTCGACCCACCGCCCACGTCGTTCAGCGGCGCCGACGAGTGGTAGCCCGACCCGCCCAGCGGCACCCCGTGCGCGACGGGCGGAGTTTGTCGCGGCGAGCGCCGGGGCAAACACGATCATGTCGTCCCCCGTCCCCGGGCACGTCGAGTTCGTGCACCGCAGCTGGCCCGCCGATCCCGCCCAACTGACCGTCATCCGCCACGAGCTCGCGGGGTGGCTCGCGCCGCTGTCCCTCACCGACGACGAGACGGCCGACGTCGTCCTCGCGGTCGACGAGGCCGCCGCGAACGCCGTCCGCCACGCCTACGGCCCGGACGAGTCCGGTGCCGTCGAGCTCACCCTGTGGACCGAGGCGGCCGACGCCGAGGGCCCCGCGACCCTCTGCATCGAGGTCGTCGACCACGGCCACTGGCAGCCGCCCGTCGACCAGCCCACCGAGGGTGGCCGCGGCATCCCGCTGATGAGCACGATGTCCGAATCGGTCCTCATCCACTATGACGAACGGGGAAGCCGGGTCCTGCTCCGCCACCGCATCCCCGACGCTGCGTGACGATCGCCCGTAACCTGCGGTAACCCCGCTCGTTCCCGAGGTATGGGTCGGGGACAGCGCGCGCGGTGGGTCGGAGGTGCCGCGCTCGTCGCGGCGCTGGTGGCGGGGCTGGCGGTGGTCCCGGCGTCCGCGCAGGAGGCCGACCTGCCGGTGCCCTACGGGGCGCTGGCCACACTCGCGGCCGAGGCGGCGGCGCCCGGCTCCAGCCCGCCCGGTTCGAACGACGACGACTGCGAGCCCACCGCCGAGCACCCCGACCCCGTCGTCCTCGTGCACGGCCTGGGCGCGAACCGCACGGTCAACTGGCAGACGATGTCGCCGCTGCTGGCCAACGAGGGCTACTGCGTCTTCGCGCTCACCTACGGCACCGCGCTCGCGGGCGAGCAGGTCGGCGGCCTGCGGCCGATGGAGCAGAGCGCCGAGGAGCTCGCCGCCTTCGTCGACGGCGTGCTGGCCGCGACCGGGGCGGAGCGCGTCGACCTCGTCGGGCACTCCGAGGGCACCCTGATGCCGCAGTACTGGCTGCAGTTCCTCGGCGGGAACGAGGTCGTCGACGACTACGTGGCCGTCACCCCGCTCTACGACGGCACGCTCGCCGACCCGCTGCCGGTCGACGCGCTGGTCGACGCCCTCGGCGTGCGCGACGCCGCCGGCGCCCCGGTCGCCCTGGCCTGCGGCTCCTGCCCCCAGTTCGTCTCCGGCTCGGACTACCTGGACCGGATGGCCGCCGCGGGCACCCGCGTCGAGGGGATCGACTACACGACCGTCATGACGCGCTACGACCAGCTCGTCGTCCCCTACACCAGCGGCGTGCTCGAGGGCGCCACCAACATCGTCGTGCAGGACGGCTGCGAGATCGACTTCTCCGACCACCTGTCGATCATCTTCTCCGAGCGCACCGGGCAGATCATCCTCAACGCGCTCGACCCGGAGGACGCGCAGGACCTGCCCTGCCGCCCGGTCGCCCCGCTGCTGGGCAACGAGTTGATCAGCGTGAAGTGAGCAAACCCCACAGCTCCTCGACGTGCTCGCGCTCCGTGGCGACCGACCCGATCGCCACGCGGATGACGTAGCGGCCGTCGACGACGGTGTGGGTGAGCAGCACCCGGCCGGTGGCGTTCACGCGCTCCAGCAGGGCCCTGGTCGCCTCATCGCCGGCCGAGAGCCGCAGGCACACCAGCGACAGCGACCGCGGCACCGCCAGCTCGAAACCGGGCTCCGCGACGATCCACGACTCCAGCTCCGCGGCCAGAGCCACGTGCCCGCGCAGGTGCGCGCGCACCCCCTCCAGCCCGAACCCGTGCAGCACCGACCACAGCTTGAGCGCCCGGAACCGGCGGCCCAGCGGCACCTGCCAGTCGCGGTAGTCGACGACCTCGCCAGAGTCGGTCGCGCTGTTGCGCAGGTACTCGGGCGTGATCGACAGCGCCGCGGGCAGGGCCGCCGCGTCGCGCACCCACAGCAGCGACGCGTCGAACGCCGTGAGCAGCCACTTGTGCGCGTCGGTGCAGAAGGAGTCGGCGAGCTCGACGCCGTCGATCACGTCCCGGTGCTCGGGGCACAGCGCCGCGACGCCGGCCCAGGCCGCGTCGACGTGCACCCAGATCTCGCGGCCCGGGGTGCCGTGCTCGCGCGCCGCCAGCGCGATCTCCCGCACCGGGTCGACGGCGCCGGTGCCGGTCGTGCCGATCGTCGGGCAGACCAGCACGGGCCGCAGCCCCGCGGCGACGTCCTCGGCCGCCATCTCCGCGAACGCCTGCGCCGACATCGCCAGTGACCCGGGTGACGGCGGCACGATCCGCAGCGCCGCGGCACCCAGCCCGGCCACCCGCACCGCCTTGGCCAGCGACGAGTGCGTCTCCGCGGTGACGTAGACGCGCTCGGTCCCGTCGACGCCCCGCTCCCGCCACGCCCCGCCCGACGTCCGGTGCAGCGCGGCCAGCAGCGCGACGAGCGCGGCGGAGGACGCGGAGTCGGCGATCGTGCCGCCCCCGCCGCCCGCCCAGGTGTAGGCCGGGTCGAGGCCGAGC
This sequence comes from Pseudonocardia broussonetiae, assembly GCF_013155125.1. Classification (NCBI taxonomy): domain Bacteria; kingdom Bacillati; phylum Actinomycetota; class Actinomycetes; order Pseudonocardiales; family Pseudonocardiaceae; genus Pseudonocardia; species Pseudonocardia broussonetiae. Next base: position 4,765,181 of record NZ_CP053564.1, read on the forward strand.
GCGTCGGCGAGCCCGTCGAGCAGGACCTGCTCCACCTCGGTGGCCGCGGGCGAGGTCGACCACAACATGCCCTGCACGCCCAGCCCGCCCGACAGGAGGTCACCGAGCACGGAGTGCAGCGAGGCGTTGGCGGGGAAGTAGCCGAAGAAGCCCGGGGCCTGCCAGTGCGTGGTGGCCGGGACGACGACGCGGTCGAGCTCGGCCAGCAGGGCGTCGAACGGCTGGGGCTGCTCGGGCAGCGCCGGCATCCGCTCCCGCACCCAGCCCGGCTCCACCTGCGCCCGCACCGGGTGCTCGCCGATGCCGGCGCGGTACCCGGCGACCCAGTCGACGACGGCGTGTCCGAGGCGGCGGAACTCCTCGGGATCGAGATCACTCATGGGCCGAACGGTAGGCGCTCAGACGGCGGGCGCGGACACCACCGCCGTCGCCCCGTACTGCGTGCGCAATGCGGTCTTGAGGACCTTGCCGCTGGGGTTGCGCGGCAGCGCGTCGACGATCACGACGTCGCGCGGGCGCTTGTAGGCGGCGAGGTGCTCGCGGGAGAACGCCTCGATGTCGGCGGCGGTGGGCGGGTCGGCCGGGTCGCGCGGGGCGATCACCGCGAGCGGCGCCTCGCCGTAGCGCTCGTCGGCCACGCCGATGATCGCCACCTCGGCCACCTTGGGGTGCGCGGCCAGGGTGTTCTCGACCTCGGCGCAGTAGATGTTCTCCCCGCCGGAGATGATCATGTCCTTCTTGCGGTCGACGACGTAGAGGTAGCCCTCGTCGTCGGCGCGGACCAGGTCGCCCGAGTGGAACCAGCCGCCGCGGAACGCCTCGGCCGTCTCCTCGGGCTTGTTCCAGTAGCCACTCATGACGGTCGGGCCGCGGTAGACGATCTCGCCGACCTCGCCCGGTGCCACGTCGCGCATGTCCTCGTCGACGACCCGGACCTCGACGTTGAGGATCGGCTTCCCGATCGAGCCGATCTTGCGGATGGAGTCCTCGCCGCCGAGCATGCACGTGACCGGGCTGCACTCGGTCTGCCCGAACGCCGTGACGACCTCGGCCTGCGGGAACGTCGCGATCATGGTGCGCAGCAGCGTCGTCGACGCCGGCGCGGCGCCCCAGATGGCGCGCTGCAGCGCCGACAGGTCGCGCTCGGCGATCCCGGGCAGCGCGACGATCGCCGCCCACTGCGCCGGCACGAAGAACACCGAGGTGACGCGCTCGCGCTCGAGCAGGTCGACCATGCCGGCGGGGTCGAACCCGCCCGAGGGCGTCAGCACGGTGGTGCCGCCCGCGACGAGGGTGTTGTAGTAGCCCGACGTGCCCGCGATGTGGAACAGCGGCGCCCCCGACATCCCGACCCCCGGCCCGCTCACCCCGGCGTGCACGAGGTTGCTGAACGCGTGCAGGTAGAGGTTGCGGTGCGAGAGCACCGCGCCCTTGGGGCGGCCGGTCGTGCCGGAGGTGTACATGATGAACGCGGGCGCGCGGTCGTCGACGGCGAGCTCAGCGTGCTCGGGCGAGCCCGCGGCGAGCAGGTCCTCGTACCCGGCGCCGATCGTGACGACCGTGCTCGCGCCCGCCGCCTGCGCGAGCGGCGCGAAGGTGTCGTCGGCGATGACGACCGAGGCCCCGGAGTCGCCCAGGACGTAGGCGACCTCGGCCGCGACCAGCCGGAAGTTCACCGGCACGCAGATCGCGCCGACCCGCAGGACCGCGGCCATCGCCTCGAGGTGCGGCACGGAGTTGAGCGCCAGCACCGCCACGCGGTCGCCCGGGACGACCCCCGCGCGCGTCAGCGCCGAGGCCATCCGCGAGACGCGCTCGTGGGTCTGCGCCCAGGTCAGCGTCAGGTCGCCGTCGCGCAGCGCCACCCGGTCGGGCGTGGTGCGGGCGAAGCGGGCGACGAGGTCGCTCATCGTCATCCCGCTCATCAGCGGGCCGGAGACTGCGGTGTCCACGCCCTCACACTGGCCCCGGCCCGCCCGGGCGGCAAGGGGGTGGCGTCCGTCACGGGGCCCGGGCGGGCGGCGCAGGCCACCGGGGAGGAGGGTCGGGCGGTGACCACGGGCCTCGACCGACGGCTGCGCCTGCTCCAGGCCGCCGCCCTCACCAGCACCTGCGACCGGTTCGCGATCGCCCCGCTGCTCGTCGTCATCTCGCTGGACCTGGGGGCGTCGCTGGCCGCCGTCGCCACGGTCGCCAGCGTCTACTTCCTCGCCTACGGCCTCATGCAGCCGGTGTGGGGGCTGGTCAGCGACCGGATCGGGCGGGTGCGGGTCATGCGGATCGCGCTGGTCGGGGCGGCGCTGGGCGGCGTCGGCTCGGTCCTGGCCCCGGACCTGCTGACGCTGGGCATCACGCGTGCGGTGGCCGGGGGCAGCTTCGCCGCGCTCATCCCGTCGACGCTGGTCTACGTCGGCGACGCCTGGCCGGTGGCGGTGCGCCAGCGCCCGCTGTCGGACGTGCTGGCCGCGTCCTCGCTCGGCGTGGCCGCGGCGACCGCCGGCGCGGGCCTGCTCGCCGACCTCGTCGGCTGGCGCGCCGTGCCCGCGGCGACGGCGGCGGCCGCGGTGGTGCTGTGGTTCGCGCTGGCCCGGCTGCCCGAGCCCGACCGCGAGCTCACGGCCGGCAACCCGTGGCAGTCGCTGCGCGGGGTGGTGCGGACGCCGTGGGCGCTCGCGGTGCTGGCGCTGGCGTTCGCCGAGGGGGTCGTCGTCCTCGGCGTCCTGACCTTCCTCGCGCCCGCCGCGCAGTCCCTGGGCACGAGCGCGACCGTCGCCGGCCTGGTCGCGGCCGGCTACGGGGTGGGGGCACTGGCCTGGTCGCGGCTGGTGCGCCGGCTCGTCGGGCGGGTGCCCCCGGCCGGGCTGGCGGCGATCGGGGGCACGTTCCTCGTCGCCGCCTGGATCGTGCCGTGGGTGGCGGTGAACCTGGTGACGATCACGGTCGCGGGCGTGCTGGTCGGCGGCGCGTGGGCCTTCCTGCACTCGACGCTGCAGACCTGGGTCACCGAGGTCGTCCCCGCCGAGCGGGCGTCGGCGGTGGCGCTGTTCGCGGCCTCGCTGTTCCTGGGCAGCGCGGCGGGCACGGCGCTGTTCGCCCCGCTGGCCGAGGCGGGCTCGTACCCGCTGGTCTTCGGGCTGGCGGTGGCGGCCGCGGTGCCGGTGGCGGTCCTGTCGACGGTGGGGCGGCGGGCGTACGCGCGGACGTGACCCGCGATCATGGGCCGGTGGACGTCACGACGCCGGTCCGGCGCGGCACCCGGTGGGACCTGCTGGCCGTCGCCGCGGTCGCGGGGCTGGTCGTCGCGGCGCACGTCGTCGGGGAGGTCCTCAAGGCCGGCGGCACCGACATCTTCCTCGGCCTGCCGCCGCTGCTCGCCGTGCACCTGCCGCACGCCGGCCCGGGGACGCCGGTGGCGCTCGTCGTCGCCGTGGCGGTGGTGGTGCGGGGCCCCGACCTCGCGCGGCGCCTGGCGTGGCGCCCGCTGCTGCTCGCGGCGTACGCGGCGTCGGCGCTGTGGACGGTGTCGCTGGCCCTGGTCGACGGCTGGACGCGCGGGGTCGTCGAGCGGCTGACCAGCGACCAGGAGTACCTGTGGGACGTCCCGCGCGTCACCGACGTGCCGGCGACGCTGCGCACGTTCACCGATTTCATCCTTCCCGGGGCGGACACCTGGGTCACCCACGTCGGCGCGCACCCGCCCGGCGTCCTGCTGCTCTACGTCCTGCTCGACCGCGTCGGGCTGGGCGGCGGCGGGGCCTCGGGCGTGGTGACGATGCTGGTCGGGGCGTCGGCGTGCGTGGCGGTGGCGGTCGCCCTGCGGGCGCTGGGGGCCGAGGAGACGGCCCGGGCAGCGCTGCCGTTCGGGGTGCTGTTCCCCGGCGCGGTGTGGGTGGGCGTGTCGGCCGACGGGATGTTCGCCGCCGTGCTGGCGTGGGGGGTGGCGCTGCTGGCGTTCGGGGCGGCGGGGGAGCGGGTGCTGCCGTCCGTGGCCGGTGGGGTCCTGCTCGGGTCCTGCCTCTACCTGTCCTACGGGCTCGTGCTCGGCGGGCTGGTGCCGCTGGCGGTGCTCGGCGTGACGCGGTCGTGGCGCGCGGGGCTCGCCGCCGCGGCCGGGGTGGCGCTCGTCGTCGCCGCGTTCACGCTCGCCGGGTTCTGGTGGTTCGACGGCTTCGCGCGCGTGCAGGTGATCTACGCCCTGAGCGTGGCGGCCACCCGGCCCTACTCCTACTTCGTGTGGGCGAACCTCGCCGCGCTGGCGCTCGCGCTCGGCCCCGCCGTGGTGGCGGGCCTCCGCCGGCTCGACCTCCCGCGCCCCGCCGTCTGGCTCGTGGTCGCGGCCGCGGCGGCGGTCCTGCTGGCCGACCTGTCCGGGCTGAGCAAGGCCGAGGTCGAGCGGATCTGGCTGCCGTTCGCGGTGTGGCTGGTGGTCGCGTGCGCGCGGCTGCCGCACGCGCGGGCCTGGCTCGCCGCGCAGGCCGCGCTCGCGCTCGCGGTCAACCACCTGCTCCTGACGGTCTGGTGAGGGTCCACTGCACCGACAGCAGGGTGCACCATGGCCGCGTGGACGTCGCGCGCGAGGAGCTGCCCGCCGGACCGGTGATGCTGCGCCGGTGGGCCCTCGACGAGGTCGACGAGCTGTACCGGACCGCCGCCGACTCGCTGACGCACCTGGCGCCGTGGATGGCGTGGGCCGCGCACGGCTACTCCGACGCCGACGCCCGCCACCACATCGAGCAGGTGCACGCGGACTGGGCGGAGCGCCGGGGCTACGGCTACGCGATCCGGCTGGCCGACGGCACCCTGGTCGGCGCGTGCGGAATGACCGACCGGATCGGTCCGGGCGGTATGGAGATCGGTTACTGGTTGCACCCCGCGCACACGGGGAACGGATACGTGACCGCCGCGGCGGCCGCGCTCACCGCCGAGGCGTTCCGGATCGGCGCGGACCGGGTCGAGATCGTGCACGACGTGGCGAATGCGCGCAGTGGCGCGGTTCCGCGGCGGCTCGGATTCACCGAGGTGGCCCGCCGCCCGCCCCAGGAGGAACGCACCTCCGCCGAGGCGGGCGAGGACGTGGTGTGGCGCCGAACGGCCCCCTGAACGGACCGATCAGTGGTTCTGGTGGTAGGCCTCGAGCACGTTGGACGGGATGCGCCCGCGCTCGGAGATCTTCATGCCCTGCGCGACGGCCCATTCGCGAATCGCCTGGTTCTGCTCGCGGTCGGTGCTCGGCCGCGAGGGCGCCGACGTGGCGGATCCCCCGGAACTGCGACGGCCGCCGGCCCGGCGGGCGGCGGACACGAACGGGGCGAGCGCGTCACGCAAACGGGAGCTATTGGCGGTGGAGAGGTCGATCTCGTAGGACTTCCCGTCGATCGCGAACTCGACCGACTCGTCGGCCTCGGAACCGTCGATGTCGTCGACCAGGGTAACGGTGGTGTGCTTCGCCACGCACGTGCCTTTCTCGGGGGTGCTCAATTGTTCTGCGGTCACGATAAACGATGTGCGGTGGCATTGTCGATCCGGGTCCCCATTCTGGTCCGGGAGCCGGAATCAATGTTCTCTTGACCGTCGAGATGGCTGCTATCGTCGAGGGGTGAACGCCGATCGGGACGAGTTGGTGCGCCTGCTGCAGGCGTACGCGGGGGAGGCCGAACGGCTCTCGCAGGTCTTCGCGGAGCGGCACGCCCTGCACGCCACCGACCTCGCGGCGCTGCTCGCCGTCATGCAGGCCGACCGCGCGGGCGACCCCCTGACGCCGGGCCGGCTCGGGCGGCACCTGGGCCTGTCCTCGGGCGCGACCACGGCCGTCGTCGACCGGCTGGAGCGGGCCGACCACGTCCGCCGCGCCCGTGACGACCGCGACCGCCGCCGCATCACGCTGCACTACGGCGCCGCGGCCGACCAGGTCGCGTCGGCGTTCTTCGGGCCGCTGGGGGCCCGGATGGAGGAGGTGCTCGCCGGGTACGACGCCGCGGAGCTCGCCGCGGCCCGCCGGTTCCTCGGCGACGCCACGGAGATGGTGCGGGACTACCGGCAGGCGGTCACCGGCGACCCGGTCTGACCCTGTCGAGCGCCCGGCGCCAGGCCGGCCGGGGTGCGGTCTCCAGCGGCGCCGGGACGGCCCCGGGTGCGGGCGGCAGGGCCACCTCTATCTCGCCGCCGAGCCGGAAACCCGCGCGCAGCTCCAGGTCGTCGCCGCTCCAGAAGCGGCCGGGGTCGTACCAGTTCGGCCGGCGGTGGCGCGGCAGCAGGTCCATCTCCTCGTAGGTGAGGGCGACGACCTCGGCGCAGTAGGCGGTCTCCAGGCCCACCGGCTCGGCCCCCTCGCGGGTGCCGCCGTCGCGCCACGGCAGCTGCGGCGTCCGCCCCCACAGCCAGCGCCCGGTGAGCCGGGCCGTCGAGGGGAACGGGGTGCCGTCCAGGCGGGCGACGGCCCGCAGCGCGCCGTCCTCCTCGGCCGGCCCGACCGGCCCCTCCAGCTGGCGCAGCCACGCGCGCTGCCCGTAGCGGTGGCCCCACTGCAGCACGGCGTCGCGCATGTCGTGCAGCTGCACGCCGCGCTGGTGGGTGCCCGTCCACAGGTCGAGCAGCGAGCGCCCCAGCTCGGCGTGCCACATCATCGGCGGCAGGTCGTCGACCACCACCGCCATGCCGACGTGGTTGACCGGCGAGTTCGTCAGCCCGCGGATCGCGCGGTCGGCCCCGCTGCTGCCGCGGAAGACCCAGATGTCCCCGGTGCGGGCCAGCTCGCAGGCCCGGTCGAGGGTGATGACCGTCTTGCCCGATCGAGGTGGCGGCACGCCGGTACGGTAGCGAGATGCGCTGGTGGAAGGTGATCGGGCTCGCCGGGCTGGCGGGCGTCGCGGCGACGGGCGTGGTCACGGCCCGGGCCGAGCGGCAGCGGCGGGCCTACACCCCCGACGAGATCCGCACCCGGCTGCACGAGAAGGCCGCGCAGGCGGGGGCGACGGGCGCGCCGGCCCGCTAGCAGCCCTTTGGTTCCCGCGCGAACGGCACTCTCGCTCAACGAGGTCGGGTGAAAGTGCCGTTCGCTCGCGTCGGAACCGCGCGTCAGAGGTTCGCCGTCACCGCGTCCAGGTGCTCCGCGAACCGCTCCCGCGCGGCCTTCGCGCGCGTCGGCACGTGCTCGGTCGGCACGTCGGTCGGGGTGTAGCCGCGCAGGATGCGCTTGGCGACCGTCGCCTTGTGCACCTCGTCGGGGCCGTCGTAGATGCGGGCGGCGCGCGCGGCGCGGTACATCTCCTCGAGCGGGAGGTCGCCGGAGAAGCCGAGTGAGCCGTGGACCTGGATGGCGCGGTCGATCACGTCGTGGAGCACCTTCGCGCCCCAGTACTTGATCATTCCGATCTCCAGGCGGGCGTTCGACGCCCCGACCTGGTCCATCGTCCACGCCGCGTGCAGCGTCATCAGCCGCGCGGCCTGCATCTCCGCGGCGCTGGTGGCGACCCAGTCCTGCACCATCTGCTTGTCGGCCAGCACCGAGCCGTGGGTGTGGCGGCTGACGGCGCGCTCGCACAGCATGTCGAACGCCCGGCGGGACTGCCCGAGCCAGCGCATCGCGTGGTGGATGCGGCCCGGGCCCAGGCGCTGCTGGGCGAGGCGGAAGCCGTCGCCGGGGTTGCCGACGAGGTTCTCCTTCGGCACGCGCACGCCCTCGTAGAGCACCTCGGCGTGCCCGCCGTAGAGCGCGGGGGAGTGCGTGGGGTGGTCCATGACCGGGATGTCGCGGACGATCGTCACCCCGGGGGTGTCGGTCGGCACGATGATCATCGACGAGCCCTGGTACGGCGAGACGTCCGGGTCCGTCACGCACATGACGATGAGGAAGTCGGCCTGCGAGGCGTTGGAGCTGAACCACTTGTGGCCGTCGATGACGTAGTCGTCGCCGTCGAGGACCGCCCGCGTGGACAGCAGCGTCGGGTCGGCGCCCGCGCCCGGCTCCGTCATCGAGAAGCAGCTGCGCAGCTCGCCGCGCAGCAGCGGGAACATCCACCGCTCCTTCTGCTCGGGCGAGCCGCCGATCGCGAGCAGCTCGGCGTTGCCGGAGTCGGGCGCCTGGTTGCCGAAGATCCCCGGCGCGTAGCGGCACTGCCCCAGGATCTCGTGCATCAGGCCCAGCCGGACCTGCCCGAACCCGCCGCCGCCCAGCTCCGGCGGCAGGTGGGCGGCCCACAGCCCGCGCTCCTTCACCCGCTCCTTGAGGGGGGCGGTGATGCGGTCGTACGCGGGCCGGTCGAGGTCGAGCACCTCCAGCGGGATGATCTCGTCGCGGACGAACCCCCGCATCCACTCCAGCTGCGCCTCGAACTCCGGTTCGGTGGAGAAGTCCCATGCCATGCCCTGCACGCTGCCACACCGCTCAGGCGGTCGCGAGCCTCCCGGCGAGCACGTCCACGCCGGGCCCGGACAGGTGCGGCAGGGCGGCGGGCCGCCCGCTCACTGCCAGCAGCAGGTCGGCGACGGTCCCGCGCACCGCCGGGCCCTCTCCGCTCGACCACTCCGCGTCCGACGCGACCAGCTCCAGGCCCGCCACCCGCTTCGGCCCGCCCATGAAGCGGTTCGCGGCGACGTAGACGAGCGAGGGCAGCGCCACCTCCGTCCGCACCTCGCGGGGGCGGCGCAGCGGCCGGGCGACGTCCTGGCCGTGGATCACCAGGTCCATCAGCGGGTCCATCGGCGTGCTGCCGGGGAACCGGCGCGAGGACTCGGCGCTCTCGCGCAGCTGCCCGACCAGCTCGGCGGGGGTGAACCGGGCCGCGCGGTCGCGCGCGAGGTCCACCTCCATGCGGTCGAAGCTGCCCCGCGCCCGGACCGCGGCGCGCACCAGGACCGGGATGCTCGCCCGCGTCGTCCAGGTCAGGTGCGCGACGACCTCGCGCACCGTCCACGCCGTGCACAGCGACCGCGCGTCCCAGTCGGCGTCGCCCAGCTCCTCGAGCCAGTCGGCGAACTCGCGCCGCTCCCGCCCCACCGCCGCCGTGATCTCCCCGCTCCCCAGCACCTGCTCGACCATCCGGTCCACCACCGTTCCCGCTCGCCGTCGTGACGCACATCAGACCCGCTGACCGCGCCCGACTCATCGCCTAGGTTCGACGGTGTGGAGCACTCCTTCGAACCGATGACCCCGGTGTCCTTCCTCGACCGCGCCGCCGCGGCCCACGGCGACCGCACCGCCGTCGTCGACGGTGACCGGCGCTGGACCTACACTGAGCTGCACGAGCGCTGCCGGCGCCTCGCGGGCGGGCTGGCGGCGATCGCCGACGGGCGGCCGGTCGCGGTCCTCGCGCCCAACACCCACGTGCTGCTCGAGGCCAACTTCGGCGTGCCGTGGGCCGGCGTCCCGCTCGTCGCGGTGAACACGCGGCTCTCGGCGGGCGAGGTCGCCTACATCCTGGAGCACTCGCGGGCGTCGGTGCTGGTGCACGACCCGTCGTTCGACGACCTCGTCGACGACGCCCTCGGCCGCGTCGACGCGCCGCCGCGGCGGATCCGCGCGGGCGAGGAGTACGAGGCGCTGCTGGCCGGCGCCACCCCGTCGGCGGTGGCCGTCGACGACGAGCGCGGCCTGCTCTCGATCAACTACACCTCCGGCACGACCGGCCGCCCCAAGGGCGTGATGTACCACCACCGGGGCGCCTACCTGCAGGCCCTGGCCATGGTCGGGCACACCGGGCTGACGCCGAGCGCCGTGCACCTGTGGACCCTGCCCATGTTCCACTGCAACGGCTGGTGCTTCCCCTGGGCCGTCACCGCGGCCGGCGGCACGCACGTCTGCCTGCCCAAGGTCGACCCGCCGGAGGTGTGGCGCCTGATCCGGGAGGAGGGCGTGACGCACCTCAACGGCGCCCCGACGGTGCTCTCGATGCTGGCCTACGCGCAGGAGGCCGCGCCGCTCGACGGTCCGCCGGTGAAGATCGCCACGGGCGGCGCGCCGCCGAGCCCCGCGATCCTGCGCCGGATGAGCGAGCTCGGGTTCGACGTCACGCACCTCTACGGGCTCACCGAGACGTTCGGGCCCGTGATGATCTGCGACTGGCGCCCCGAGTGGAACGCCCTCGACGCGGCCGAGCAGGCGCGGCGCAAGGCGCGCCAGGGCGTCGGCAACATGATCTCCTGCGCGGTCCGCGTCGTCACCGAGGACGGCACCGACGTCCCGAGCGACGGCGAGACGGTCGGGGAGATCGCGCTGCGCGGCAACAACGTCATGCTCGGCTACCTCGCCGCCGACGGCGGGATCGACGCCGAGGCGACGGCGGAGGCGGTGCCCGACGGCTGGTTCCGCACCGGTGACCTGGGCGTCCTGCACCCCGACGGCTACGTGGAGCTGCGCGACCGCAGCAAGGACGTGATCATCTCGGGTGGGGAGAACATCGCGTCGGTCGAGGTGGAGCAGGCGATCGCCGACCACCCGGCCGTGCTGGAGGCGGCCGTCATCGCCGTGCCCGACGAGCGGTGGGGCGAGGTCGCCGCGGCCTACGTCACGCTGAAGGAGGGGGCGAGCGCGACCGAGGCGGAGATCATCGAGCACGTGCGGGAGCGGCTCGCGCGGTTCAAGGCGCCGAAGTCGGTGACGTTCGGCGAGCTGCCCAAGACGTCGACGGGCAAGATCCAGAAGTTCGTGCTGCGGGACGCGGCGTGGGGGGACGCGCCGAGGATCAGCTGAGGGTGCGCGCAAGCGCCTGCTCGATGTCGGCCACCAGGTCGCGCGGGTCCTCCAGCCCGACCGACAGGCGCAGGTGCCCCCACCGGCGGAACTCCGCGGGCCAGTGCGCGGCCCGCGGGCCGTCGGTGCCGACGTGCACGACCAGCGACTCGTCGTGCCCGAGCGACACCGCCGACGTGATCAGCTCCAGCGCGGCGACGAACCGGTTCTGCGTGGCCGGGTCGCCGCGCACGGCGAAGGCGAGCATCCCGCCGAACCCGCCGTCGAGCGTGCGGGCGGCGAGCGCGTGCTGCGGGTGGTCGGGCAGGCCCGGGTAGGCGACGTAGGCGACGCGGGGGTCCTGTGCCAGGAACTCCGCGACGACCTGCGCGCCCGCGCAGTGCGCCCGCATCCGCATCGGCAGCGTCACCGCCCCGCGCATGATCAGCCAGGCGTTGAACGGGCTGATCGTGGCGCCGGCGTTGACGCCCGCCTCCAGCCGGATCCGCTCGACGAGCTCGGCCGAGCCGATCACCGCGCCGCCCATGGCGTCGCCGTGGCCGTTGACGTACTTGGTCAGGGAGTGGACGACGAGGTCGGCGCCGAGCTCCAGCGGGCGCTGCAGAACGGGCGTCGCGAAGGTGGCGTCGACCGAGAGCAGCGCGCCGCCCGCGTGCGCGACCTCGGCGACCGCGGCCACGTCGGTGATCTTCGTGGTCGGGTTGGCCGGGGTCTCGACGTGCACCAGCCGGGTCGTCGGGCGCATCGCCGCGCGCACGGCGTCGGGGTCCGCGGAGTCGACGAGCGTGGTCTCGATGCCGTACTTGTCGGGCAGCAGCGCCGTGAGCAGCTGGTGCGTGGCGGCGTAGGTCACGTCGGAGCAGACGACGTGGTCGCCGGTGCGCAGCAGCGTGAAGAACACCGCGTGCAGCGCCGCGACGCCCGTGGCCAGCGCGAGCGCCGACTCCCCGCCGTCGAGGGCAGCGAGCTTCTCCTCCAGCCAGCCCTGGTTGGCGCCGCCGTTACGGGTGTAGAGCGGGGTGCCGGTGCCCGACCACGACAGCTCCGACGGGTCGTCGGGCAGGGCGTAGGAGTTGGCGGTGACGAGCGGGCGGCGGATCGCGCCGGTGCCCGGGTCGACGGCGTTGCCGGCGTGGACCGCGCGGGTGGCCAGGTGCCGGGGCCCGTCGCTCACGTCTGCTCCGGCAGCAGCTCGGCGGCGAAGGCGTCGACGAAGCCCCACCACGACGCCACGGCCACGCCCGGGTGCACCACGAACTTCGTGACGCCGACGTCGACGAACGCGCGCACGTGCTCGCGGGCGGCGGCCCAGCCGTCGGCGACGAGCAGGCGGGGGTCGAGGTCGGGGCGGCGCTTCGCGGCGGCGGCCAGCGCGTCGTCGCGCTCGGCCTCGGAGACGTCGGACGGGAGCACGGCGAGGTTGGTGCCGTAGTGGTCGTCCTCGATCGCGCGGCCGACCTCGGCCGCGGCCGCCTCGATCCCGGCGCGGCAGGCGGCGGCCTCGCCGGGCGTGAGGAACGCGCCCAGCCAGCCGTCGGCCAGGCGCCCGATGCGGCGCAGGGCGGCCGGGGCCTGCCCGCCGAGCCACAGGTCGAGCGGGCGCCCCGGGAGCGGGCCGACGCGCGCGTCGTCGAGGTGGAAGAACGTGCCGTGGTGGGTGACGACGGGCTCTGTGAGCAGCCGGCGCAGCACCGTCAGCGCCTCGTCGAACACGGCGGCGCGCTGCCCCTCGGGCACCGGGAACAGCGTGCGCTCGGCCGGGCTGGCCGGTCGGAGGCCGAAGCTCGGCAGGATCCGCTTCGGCGCGAGCGCGACCAGCGACGCGAGCTGCGCGGCCACCAGCATCGGGTTGCGCCCCGGCAGCACGATCACCCCGGTGCCGAGCTTGAGCTTCCGGGTCCGGCCGGCGGCGTAGGCCAGCCCGACGACCGGGTCGATCGACGGGGCCGAGGCCTGGTCGGCCAGCCACACGGAGTCGACGCCGTGCTCCTCGCACGCGTCGACGAACTCCGCGAGCTCAGGCCCGGGGGCGGCCGAACCGGTACGGACGGAGCCCAGGCCGATGCGCACACTCATGCCGCCACGGTATCCGGCGGGCGGGGGCGGGCCCGGTCCTCCGCGGACCAGGAGATCGGGAACACGTCCGGTCGGGGCCGCGTGCGCCTCCGCCCGGGGTTCCGGCCGCGCCTCCGCCTGCGGTTCCGGCTGCCTCCGCCCCGGTTCCGGGCTGGCAGCCGCTGCCGGGCCGGCGGCCGCCGGGCTGGAGGCTGCCGCCCGGGGAGGAGCCGAGGGTCGGGGTGGGGTCACGGGCGGGGGGTGCGGCGGCCGCGCACGACCCACCAGAGCAGCAGGCCGCCCCCCACCAGGCAGAGGATGCCCATGCCCAGCCAGAAGCGGGAGCCGGTCATGAAGCTGCCGGGCAGCACGTTGGCCCCCTGCAGCGTCCAGACCACCCCGATCAGCAGGAGCAGCACGCCGAGGACGGTGGACGCGACACGGGTCATGCCGACGATCATGCCCGCCCTTCCCGCTTCCGGCCCCACGACACCTCCCGCGCACTGAACAGGCTCCCGCGCGCTCCCGGGGGCGCGCGGGAGCTGGGAACGTGCGCGAGAACCGGGAACGCGCGCGGGACCGCGGGCGCGCGGGACACGTGACCGCGTGCCCGCTCCGCGTGCCTGCGCCGGCTGCCCGCACCGCGTGCCCGCGCCGGCCGCCGCCCCACGACACCTCCCGCGCACTGAACAGGTTCCCGCGCGCTCCCGGGGACGCGCGGGAGCTGGGAACGTGCGCGGGAACCGGAAACGCGCGCGGGACACGACAACGCGCGCCCGCACCGCGTGCCCACGCCCGCACCGCCCGCCCGCACCGCCCGCCCGCACCGCTCGCCCGCGCCGCGTGGCCGCGCCGCGCCCCGCGCCCGCGCTGCGTGTTCGACGCTCTGTAGAAGGTAGGGTGTCGGCCGTGACCGCTCCCGTCGCCGCCCGCCTGTTCCGGATCGTCGCCGTCGCCGAGGCCTGCTCGTGGGCCGGGCTGCTGATCGGCATGTTCTTCAAGTACGTGGTGGTGGGCGACGAGATCGGCGTGACCGTGTTCGGCCCGATCCACGGCGCGCTGTTCGTGGCCTACCTCGTGGTGACGCTGCTGGCGGCGCGGGTGCTGCGCTGGTCGCTCCCGACCACCCTGCTTGCGCTGGCGGCGAGCATCCCGCCCCTGGCGACGCTGTGGTTCGAGCGCCGCGCCCGCAGCCGCGGTCAGCTCTCGGAGCCGGTGCCCAGCGCGCGGTAGGCCGGGCGCAGGACCTCGGTGAGCGGCGCGCCGCGCACCGCGACCGGGAACTCCGGCAGCTGGTCGAGCAGCGCGTCCGACGGGGTCGGCGGGCCGGCGAGGCGCTGCCCGAGGCCGGGGCCGGCGGTGAAGTAGGCGTCCATCACGTCCTCCAGCGACCCCGCGCCGGGGGCCGCGGGGGCGGCGGCCGCGCGGCGCTCCCGCAGCTCGTCGAGCAGCGTCTCGCGGTCGCGCCCGCGCAGCGCGAGCATCTGGAACGGGTCGGCGTCGAACCGCTCGGCCAGCACGTAGAACACCGCGGCGAGGTGCTTGCAGGGCACCGCGACGTCGGGGCAGGTGCAGTCCATGACCAGGTCGCGCGGCCCGGCGGGGAACAGCGCGAGCCCGGCGCGCGCGAACACGTCCTCGATGCCGCGCGGCATCTCCCCGCCCAGCAGCGCGGCGGCGTAGGAGGCGTCCTCGGCCAGGTAGCCGGTGATCTCGGCCCACTCCGCCTTGCCGTACGCCGGGATCCCGACCCGCACCGCGTACGGCTTGGGCCGGCTGCCCTGCACCTGCGCGACGGCGCCGCCCGCGTCGACGTCGAGGGACAGGATCTGGCCGGCCCGGGCGTAGGTCTTCCCGCGCGCCAGGCGCCCGCCGACGACGACCTCCTCCAGCACCGCGAGGAACCGCCCCGACCACCACGTGCGCGCCACCTTCCCGCGCGCGCTGTTGATCTGGATGCCGCCCTCGACGCGGCGCGGCCGGGCGGGCTCGGCGTCGCGCCACCAGTACGGGTCGGGGGCGTCAGGCATCCTCGGCCACCTCGTCGGCGACCTCGTCGAGCGCCTCGGCGCCGAGCGCGAACAGCGAGCGCAGCGAGTCGGTGGACAGCTCGGTGAGCCATCCCTCCCCGTCGCCGACGACCATGTCCGACAGCGCCCGCTTCTTCGTGATCATCTCGTCGATCCGCTCCTCGACGGTGCCCGGGCACAGGAACTTCCGCACCTGGACGTTGCGCTTCTGCCCGATCCGGAACGCGCGGTCGGTGGCCTGGTTCTCCACCGCCGGGTTCCACCAGCGGTCCAGGTGCACGACGTGGTTGGCCGCGGTGAGCGTGAGCCCGGTGCCGCCCGCCTTGAGCGAGAGCAGCAGGATCGAGGGCCCCTCGCCGCTCTGGAACCGCGCCACCATCTCGTCACGTCGCTGCTTCGGGGTGCCGCCGTGCAGGAAGGCGACGTCGGTGTCGAAGCGGGCCGACAGATGCGGCACCAGCATGTGCCCGAACTCGGTGAACTGGGTGAAGCACAGCACGCGGTCGCCCTCGTCGAGGATCTCGGCGAGGATCTCCTCCAGCCGCGCGACCTTGCCCGAGCGCCGCCCGACCGGCGACCCGTCGTGCAGGAGCTGCGCGGGGTGGTTGCACACCTGCTTGAGCTTGGCCATCGCGGCGAGGACGTTGCCGCGGCGCTCGATGCCGTCGGAGCCCTCGATCTTCTCCATCATGTCGTCGACGACCGTGCGGTAGAGCGAGGCCTGCTCGCGGGTGAGCCGGTAGTGCTGGGTGATCTCGATCTTCTCGGGCAGGTCGTCGATGATCGTCGGGTCGGTCTTGACCCGGCGCAGCAGGTAGGGCCGGGTGACGCGGCGCAGCAGCTCGGCCGCCTCGGTGCTGCCGTGGCGCTCGACGGGGATGGCGTAGCGCGCGCGGAAGCGGTCGGCCGTGCCGAGCAGGCCCGGGTTGAGCACGTCCATCACCGACCACAGCTCCGAGAGCCGGTTCTCCACCGGCGTGCCGGTGAGCGCGACCCGGTGCCCGGCGGTGATCCGGCGCACCGCCCGCGCCTGCGTGGAGCGGCTGTTCTTCACCTGCTGCGCCTCGTCGAGCACCAGGCGGTGCCAGGCCAGGGCGCTCAGCTCCTCGACGTCGCGGGCGGCGGTGGCGTAGGTGGTGACGACCAGGTCGGCACCCGCGACGGCCGCCGCCAGCGCCTCGCCGTGGCGACGCCCGGCGCCGTGGTGGGCGTGCACCCGCAGGTCGGGGGCGAACCGGGCGGCCTCGCGCTGCCACGTGCCGACCAGCGACATCGGGCACAGCAGCAGTGTCGGCCCCGGGCTCCCGCCGGAGCGCTCGTGCGCCTCCAACGCCAGGACCTGCACCGTCTTGCCCAGCCCCATGTCGTCGGCCAGGCACGCGCCCAGCCCCAGCGACGACAGGAACGCCAGCCACGCGACGCCCCGCTCCTGGTACGGGCGCAGCGTCGCGGTGAACCCGGGCGGCGTCGGGACCGGGGTGAGCGCGCGCTCGGCCTGCCCGGACAGCAGGTCGCCGATCCAGCCGTCGGTGTGGATGGCCGTGACGGGGATCGGGGTGTCCCAGTCGTCGTCGCCGGGATGGCGCTGGGCCAGGGCCAGCACCTCGGCGGCCGTGGGCGCGGTGCCCCCGCGCCGCGTGCGCGCCTTCTCCAGGAACCTCAGCCCCGCGGTGAGCCGCTCGGCGTCGACGCTCACCCACCGGCCCCGCAGCCGCACCAGCGGCGCCTTCGCGGCGACGAGGTCGGCGATCTCGTCCTCGGACAGCTCCTGGTCGCCCACCGCGAGCGACCACGCGAAGTTCGCCAGCTGCTCCCGGCCCAGCCCGCCGCGGGTGACGACCCGGTCGGTGGGCGTGGACCGCGCCGAGAGCGCCAGCCCGACCGTGCGCGTGCCGTCCCAGCCGCGGGGCAGCTGCACCCCGAACCCGGCCGCGACCAGCAGCGCGGCGTCGGCGGTGAGGAAGCGGTGGGCGCCGTCGAGGTCGAGGTCGAGCGCCGAGGGCCGGGGCCCGCGCAGCGCCGGGGCCAGCGCCGGCACCACCTGCGCCGCGCGCCCCAGCTCGGCCAGCAGCAGCTCCTGCGGCCCGGCCAGCAGCCGGTCGGCCGCGCCGTCCCACACCGCCGTGGCCGGGACGAGCAGGCTCGGGTCGGCCGTGGACTGCAGCAGGAACTCCAGGATCCAGCGCGTGCCGTCGCCGGTCTGGTCGTCGGGGTCCTCGCCCGGGTCGGCGGGGTCGTGCAGCGTGGAGACCTCGGCGAGCCGGAAGATCGCCGTGCCGTCGCCGGTGGGGGCGGTGCCGAAGGCGTCCCACTCCTGCAGCGCCTCGGCGAGCGGGCGGGTGTCGGCGTCGACGCGGGGGTCGGGCGCGAGCAGGGCGGCCAGCCACACCTCGGTGACGGGCGGGTCGGCCGCGGGCCGGGCGGGGGCCAGGGCGATGGGCTCGGCGGAGCGGGCCAGCCGGTCGCGCACGGCGGCGTCGACCAGTGCGTCGAGGGCGTCGAGCACGAGCGCCTCGGCGTCGGGCCGGTGCTGCTCGGCCCGGGCGACCGGGGGCAGCGCGCGGACGAGGGAGTCGAGCGCGACCGCGTCGAGGCCCTGCACGACCGGGCGCCAGCGCGCGGTGCCGTCGTCGGCCAGGGTCGGCAGGACGCGGCCGCGCACGGTCAGGTCGGCGGCCAGCGCCGCCAGCTCGCGCAGGTGGGCGACCGAGGCGCCGTAGCGCACGTCGTCGACCGGGTCGTCGAGCTCCGCGACGTCGACGACCAGCGCGGGCACCGACCACGGCCGCAGCACCGGCCCCGATCGCGGGGGAGCATCGCGCCCGCCCGAGCGCACCAGCTCCGGCGAGGCCAGCGGCCCGCCGGGGCGCGAGGGCAGCAGCAGCGTGAGCGCGGTGGCCTTGCCCGGGTGCAGCGCCGCGAGCGCCGCCGACGGCATCGCGAACGGGTGCGGCCGGGCCGAGCGCAGCGAGCGGCTGGTGGCCGTGGCCGGGCGGTCGCCGTCCTCGCCCCACAGGACGACCCCGCGGCCGGGGGACCAGAGGGCGTGGACGGCGAGCACCCGACCACGCTACGACGGCCCCCCGACAGTCCGGGCCTCAGGCCAGGCCGTACCGCGCGTGCTCCTCGGACGGGACGAGGTCGGCGTACTCCGGGTGCTTCGCGATCCAGCTCCGGACGAACGGGCAGGCCGGGTGCACCGCCAGGCCGCGGGCGCGGGCGGCGTCCAGCGCCGCCCGCACGAGCCGCCCGCCGAGCCCCTGGCCCTCGAAGGCCGTGTCGATCTCGGTGTGGGTGAAGGTGATCACGCCGGGACGGGTGCGGTACGCCGCGAACCCGGCCAGCTTGCCGCCGGTGTGGATCTCGAAGCGGGACCACTCGGCGACGTCGAGGACGGTGGGCTCGGCGGGAGCGGGGGCGGCGTCAGCCACGGGCACCTCCGTGCGGGATGTAGGTCGCGGGCACGACCCCCAGCTTGCCCTTCTGGTAGTCCTCGAACGCGGCCAGCACCTCGGCCTTGGTGTTCATCACGAACGGGCCGGCCCAGGCGACGGGCTCGCGGATCGGCGCGCCGCCCAGCACCACGACGTCCATCCCGGCCAGCCGCGACTCCTGCGTCGCGTCCGCGCCCACCGTGATCACGTCGCCGGGGCCGTACAGCGCGGCCTGTCCGGTGCGGACCGGGCGGCGGTCGGCGCCGACCGTGCCCCGGCCGGAGAGGACGTAGACCAGGGCGTTGAAGTCGCGCCGCCACGGCAGGCGGACCTGCGCGCCGGGGGAGAGGGTCGCGTGCAGCATCGCCATCGGCGTGTAGGTCGAGCCGGGGCCGGCGTGGCCGTCGACGTCACCCGCGATGACGCGCAGCAGCGCCCCGCCGTCGGCCGTGCTGACCAGCGCCGACTCGCTCCCGCGCAGGTCCTGGTACTTCGGCTCCAGCCACTTGTCGGCCTTCGGGAGGTTCACCCACAGCTGCAGCCCGTGGAACAGGCCGCCACTGGCGACGAGGGCCTCCGGCGGGCGCTCGATGTGCAGCAGGCCCCCGCCCGCCGTCATCCACTGCGTGTCGCCGTTGGTGATCGACCCGCCGCCGCCGTGGCTGTCCTGGTGCTCGAACTCGCCGTCCATGATGTAGGTGACGGTCTCGAAGCCGCGGTGCGGGTGCCACGAGGTGCCCTTGGGCTCGCCCGGCGCGTACTCGACCTCGCCCATCTGGTCCATCATCAGGAACGGGTCGAGGTCGCGGAGCTCGATGCCCGCGAACGCGCGCCGCACCGGGAAGCCCTCGCCCTCGAACCCGGAGGGTGCGGTGGTGACCGACCGGACCGGCCGGTCGACGGCCGTGGCGTCCGGCTCGGTGACGCGCGGCAGGACGGTGATGTCGGGGACGGTGACGGCGGGCATCGGGACCTCCGGTGGTGCGGTTGTTGCTCGTGCAAACACTAGGCGTGGGGCCCGTGTTCCCGATACTGGCCCCATGGCACTGCGGATCGTCGACGGGCACAACGACCTCCCCTGGGCGCTGAGGAGAACGGGAGAGGTCGACGTCTCCGAGCCCCGGCCGCACCTGCACACCGACCTCCCGCGGCTGCGCGCCGGGCAGGTGGGGGCGCAGTTCTGGTCGGTCTACGTGCCCTGCTCCTACACCGGCGACGCCGCCGTCACCGCGGTCCTCGAGCAGGTCGACCTGGTGCACCGGCTCGTCGCGCGGTACCCCGACCACCTCGCCGCGGCCACCACCGCCGACGACGTGGCCGCCGCGATGGCCTCGGGCCGGGTCGCGTCCCTGCTCGGCGCCGAGGGCGGGCACTGCATCGGCGGCTCGCTCGGCGTGCTGCGGATGCTGCGGCGCCTGGGCGTCCGCTACCTCACGCTGACCCACAACCTCAACGTCGACTGGGCCGACTCGGCCACCGACGAGCCCGGCTGCGGCGGCCTGTCGCCGTTCGGCCGCGAGGTCGTGGCCGAGATGAACCGGATCGGGATGGTCGTCGACCTGTCCCACGTCGCCGAGACCACCATGCGCGACGCGCTGGCGACGACGACCGCGCCCGTCCTGTTCACCCACTCCTCGTGCCGCGCGGTCACCGACCACCCCCGCAACGTCCCCGACGACGTCCTCGGCGCCCTGCGCGCCAACGGCGGCGTCGCGATGGTGACGTTCGTGCCGCGGTTCGTCTCGACGGCGGTGGCCTCGTGGGACGAGCGCCTCGCCGAGGCCATGGCCGCCGCCGGCCTCGACCACCGCGACCTGCGCGCCCGCGACGCCTTCGCCGCGGCCTGGGGCGGCCCCCCGCCCCCGCGCGCCACGATGGACGACGTCCTCGCCCACCTCGACCACGCCCGCGAGGCGGCGGGCGTCGACCACGTCGGCATCGGCGGCGACTACGACGGCTGCCCCGAGCTGCCCGCGGGGCTGGAGGACGTCTCCTGCTACCCGGCCCTGTTCGACGCGCTCGCCGACCGCGGCTGGAGCGCGGCCGACCGCGCGAAGCTGGCGGGGGAGAACGCGCTCAGGGTGCTGCGCGCGGCCGACGACGCGGGCAGACTGCCGCCATGACCACCCCGCACACCGTCGTGCTCGAGAAGTACTCGTTCCTGGAGGGCCCGCGCTGGCGCGAGGACCGGATCTGGGTGTCGGACTTCTACACCCACCGCGTCCTGTCCGCCCGCGAGGACGGCTCCGACGTGCGCGTCGAGGCGGAGGTGCCGAACCAGCCCTCCGGCCTGGGCTGGCTGCCCGACGGGCGGCTGCTCGTCGTGTCGATGCGCGACCAGCGGGTGCTGCGCCGGGAGGCCTTGGGCGAGCTGGTCACCCACGCCGACCTGTCCGGGTACGCCACCGGCCACCTCAACGACATGGTCGTCGACGCCGACGGGCGCGCGTACGTCGGCAACTTCGGGTTCGACCTCATGTCCGGCGCCCCGGTGCGGACGGCGTCGCTGGTGCGGGTCGACGCGGACGGCACCACCACCGTGGCGGCGACCGACCTCAGCTTCCCCAACGGCGCCGCGTTCATCGACGGCGAGCTCGTCGTCGCCGAGACCCTGGGCAACCGGATCAGCGGGTTCCCCGTCGACGCCGACGGCTCGCTGGGCGCCCGCCGCGACTGGGCGTCGTTCGGCCCGCACCCGAGCTCCACGGAGGTGCCGGAGGTGCTCGGCGCGCTCGCGGTGGCGCCCGACGGGATGTGCGCCGACGCCGAGGGCGCGGTCTGGGCGGCCGACGCACTGGGCAACCGGGCGGTGCGGGTCCGCCCGCGCGGTGAGATCGTCGAGTCGGTCGACGTGGGCACCGGCGTCTACGCCTGCGCCCTGGGCGGCGCCGACGGCCGGACCCTGTTCCTGTGCACCGCGCCCGGGTTCGCCGAGCACGAGCGGCGCGACACCCGGGAGGCGGCCCTGCTGGCGGTCCGGGTCGACGTCCCCGCCCCGTAGGTGCCGGTCCTCGACGACGCGCAGCGGCGCACCCGCCTGGCCGCGGCCCCCGTGGCCCGGCTCGCGACGCTGCGCGCCGACGGCACCCCGCGGCTCGTCCCGTTCACGTTCGCGGTGGTGGGCGACCTGATCTGCTCGGCCGTCGACGACGTGAAGCCCAAGCGCAGCACCCGCCTGGCCCGCCTCGACGACGTGCGGCGCGACCCGCGCGTCGCCGTCGTGGCCGACCACTACGCCGACGACTGGTCGCAGCTCTGGTGGGTCCGGGTCGACGGCACGGCCGCGGTGCACGACGACGGCCCGCTGCGCGCCGAGGCGCTGGCCGTGCTGTGTGCGAAGTACCCGCAGTACGCCGCGGCCCCGCCCGACGGGCCGGTGCTGGTGATCACCCCGACGCGGTGGGCGGGGTGGGCGGCGCAGTCCGAGGGCGGCTGACGGGCCTAGGGACGGGTCGCGAGGTAGCGCAGCACCGCGTCGGTCGTGGCGTCGGGCGCCTCCAGGTGCGGGGAGTGCGCGCAGTCCAGCAGCACCATCTCCACCGGCCCGGTCGCCAGGTCGCGCACGGCCTCCACGTGCGCGAGCGTGCCGTACGGGTCGGCGGTGCCCTGGACGGCCAGCACCGGGCAGGTGATCCCGGGCAGCGCCGGGCGCAGGTCCCAGTCGCGGAAGCCGTCGCTGAGCCACACCTCGCTCCAGTTGCGGAAGGCGACGTCGGGGTCGCGGTGGCGCCGCGCCAGCCGGGCGCGCAGGTCGCCGCCGTGGAACGCGTCGCGCGTCGTCCGGATCTCGGCGAGCCCGGACTCCTCGGCGACCACGTGCGGCGCGAGCACCACGAGCCCGCCGACGGGCGCGGACGCGGCGTGCAGCAGCGCGATCGACGCCCCGTCGCTGTGCCCGACCAGCACCGGGTCCGCCAGGTCCAGGGCCTCCCGCAGCGCGGGCACCACGACGGCGGCCTCGTCGTGCATGAACCCGACCTCGCGCGGGGCGGGCGGCGGGTCCGACCAGCCGTGCCCGAGCCGGGAGTAGGCGACGGTCCGCCGGCCGCTGGCCCCGGCGACGCGCCGGTGCCAGCCGCGCCACAGCGCGACCGAGCCGAGGCCCTCGTGCAGGAACAGCAGGGGCGCGAGGGCGTCGGAACCGGGGACGTCGTCGTACTCGACGCGCCCGCCGGGCACGGCGACGGTGGGGAGGTCGGACACCGCCCGAACGTAGCCGAGGGCCCGTCAGCCCGGCGGTGCGACGTCCGCGGCCAGGCGGGCCGGGGCGACGGCCCGGTAGGCGTCGATGACGATCTCGGCGATCTCGTCCCAGTCGGGTGCGGCCGCGGTGCCGGGCCCGCCGTCGAGCCACACTCCGACCCAGCCGCGCCCGCCGACGTAGGGCGGGCGGAAGTAGCGCTGCGGCGCCGCCGCCACCAGCTCCTCCTGCGCGCCGGGCGGCGCGGCGCACCAGAACGCGACGCGGTCGTCGTGGTGGTGGTCGGCGTAGGAGACGAAGGTGCGCCCGCGGGACGTCGCCGGGACGAACCACGTCGGCTCGCCGTGGCTCACCTTCTCGCCCACCTCGGGCAGGGCGGTGCACAGCGCGCGCACGCGGTCCAGGGGGTCGCTCACGGCGCCCAGCATCGCACCGCCTCCGCCGCGGCACCTACGATGCGGCGCGTGGAGCGCCCGGTCGATCTCTGCGCCGAGGTCGTGGACCACCTGCCCGTCGGGGTGTTCGCGCTCGACGCCGACGACGTCGTGCGCGTCTGGAACCGCCGCGCCGCGCTGCTCACCGGCTGGTCGGCCCAGCGCGTGCTGGGCACCCGGCTCGCCGACGCCCCGCTCGACGGCCCGACGATCGCCCGCGTCGTCGACGAGCTGCGCGGAGGCCGCCCGTTCACCGGCCGCTTCCCGGCCCTGGACGCCGCCGGACCCACGCTCTACTTTCGGGTCGTGCCCGGCGCCGGGCCGGACGCCGCGGTGGTCGGCGTGCTGCAGGACGTCGTCGACAGCCGGGCGGGCGACGAGGCGTTCGCGCTGCTCGACGCCCTGTGGGAGAGCGCTCCGGTGGGCCTGGCCTACTTCGACACCGCGCTGCGCTACCGCCGCGTCAACGGGGCCGTGCTCGACATCGACGGCGGCACCGCCGACCAGCGGCTCGGGCACACCCTCGAGGAGGTGCACGGCGCGGTCGGGGCCACCATCGCCGACGGCCTGCGCGCGGTCCTGGCCGACGGGCGGCCGCGTCCGTCGGTGCCCGTCCGGGGGCGTCTGTGGCACGGGGCCGGGCCGCCGCAGGAGTGGCGGATGAGCATGTACCCGGTGCACGCGCCCGACGGCGAGCTGACGGGCTGCGGGGTCGTGATCGTCGACGTCACCGCGGCGGAGCGGGACCGCCGCGAGCTGGCCCGGGTCGCCGCGCAGCGCGAGCTCGCGCTCAACCGCTACCAGAGCCTGGTCGAGGCCACGAGCGCCGCCGTCTGGGTCCGGGAGGTCGACGGCTCCGCCCAGCGCGACGCCCCGGCCCTGCGCGCGATCACCGGCCAGACCGTCCTGCAGATGCGCGGCTGGGGCTTCCTCGACGCCGTGCACCCCGACCACCGCGACGCCTCGCGCGCGGCCTGGACCAGTGCCGTCGCCGCCGAGCCCGCCGTGCTGTTCACCCACGTCCACCGGCTGCGGACGGCCGCGGGCGACCACCGCTGGTTCCGCACCCGGGCGGCGCCGGTGCGCAGCGAGGGCCGGGTCGTGCAGTGGGTGGGCACGGAGACCGACATCGACGACGCCGTGCGGGCCCGCGACCGCCTCGACCTGCTGGCCCGCGCCACGCTGGCCCTGGGCACCGCCACCGAGCCCGACGGCGAGCTCGTCGCACTGGCCGACGTCCTCGTGCCCGAGTTCGCCGACGTCTGCCGGGTGTACCTCGTCGACCCGCAGCGGCCGGGCGCGCGCGGCGTCACGGGGCGGCGCGCCCTGTCCCGCACCGCGCCGGGCCTGCCGGAGTCGCCGGCGGCCGACGCCCGGTTCCTGTTCGACGCCCGCCACCCGGTCGCCCGGTGCGTGCGCGACGCCGCCGCGGTGCTCGAGGACGTGCCGGCCGCCCTCGCGGCCGCGCCGGAGGTGGAGCGCTGGGCGGACGGCGCCCGTGCGCACTCGGTGCTGGTGGCGCCGGTGCACGCGCGCGGGGTCGTCGTCGCCGCCCTGCTGTTCCTCGGGGCCGGCGACCGCCCCCGCTACACCGGCGACGACCTCGCGCTGGTCACCGAGATCGGGGCGCGCGCCTCGGCGGCCGTGGAGAAGGCGACGGAGTACCAGCAGAGCCGGCAGGTCGCGGTGGCGCTGCAGAGCGCGATGCTCACCGAGCCGCCCGAGGTGCCGGGTCTCGAGATCCGGGCGCGCTACCTCCCGGCCGCCGTGAACCTCGCCGTCGGCGGCGACTGGTACGACGCGTTCGACCTGCCCGGGGGCGGCCTCGCAGTCGGCGTCGGCGACGTCGAGGGCCACGACCTCCCGGCCGCGGCGACCATGGGTCAGCTGCGGTCGATGCTGCGTGCGCTCGCCGACGGCGCGCACCCGCCGTCGGCGGCGGTGGCGGCGCTCGACCGGGTGGCGACCCGCCTCGGCGTCACCCGCTTCACGACGCTCGTGCACGGGCACGTCGCCCCCCGTGCCGACGGCGGCGCGGTGTTCCGCTGGTCCAACGCCGGGCACCCGCAGCCGGTGCTGGTGCCCGCGGACGGCGAGCCCGCGTTCCTGTCCGGCGACGTCGGGATCGTGCTGGGCGTCGCCCCCGACGCGCCGCGCGGCGACTCCGAGGTGGTGCTCCCGCCCGGCGCCACCCTGCTGCTCTACACCGACGGCCTCGTCGAGCGCCGCCGCGACCCCGACGACCGCGCGGGCGCCGACCTGCTCGCACTGGTCCGCACGCACGCCCACCGCCCGCTCGGCGAGTTCTGCGACCACCTGGTCCGCGACACCGCCGCCGACACCGACGACGACATCGTCGTGCTCGCGGTGCGGGTCTCGTGAGCCCGGCACCCGTGTCCGCGGCCCTCGTCGCGCGGGCCGCCGCGCTCGTCCCCGCCGGCGGGCGCGCGGTCCTCGGGGTGGCCGGGAGCCCGGGCGCGGGCAAGTCGACGCTGGTGGCGGCCCTGCTCGCCGCGCTGCGGGCCGAGCTCGGCGCCGACGCCGTCGCGCACGTCCCGATGGACGGGTTCCACCTCGCCGACGTCGAGCTCGCCCGGCTGGGCCGCTCGGGCCGCAAGGGCGCCCCCGACACCTTCGACGCCGGCGGCTACCTCGCGCTGCTGCGCCGGATCCGGGCGCGCACCGAGGACGTCGTCTACGCGCCGCAGTTCGAGCGCGACCTGGAGCAGCCCGTCGCCGGGGCGATCCCGGTGCCCCGCGCGGCGCGCCTGGTGCTGACCGAGGGCAACTACCTGCTCCTCGACGCCCCCGTCTGGCGCGACGTGCCCGCGGAGCTGGACGAGGTGTGGTTCTGCGCCGCCGACGACACCGTCCGCCGGGCCCGGCTCCTCGCCCGGCACGTCGCGTTCGGCAAGTCGCCCGAGGCGGCGGCGGCGTGGGTGGCGGCCGTCGACGACCCGAACACGGCGCTGGTGGAGGCGTCGCGGGGGCGGGCGGACCTGGTGGTGCCGGTCGGTTAGGTGTGGTGCGCGGCCCGGTGCCCGCCGAGGACGTCCAGGCCGAAGTCGGCCTCGGGGTCGCGCCACACCGAGTGGGCGTGGTTGGCGCCGCGCTGGGTGTTGTCCCACTCCAGCAGCAGCCGCGGGCCCTGCAGCCGGTAGTAGTGCGGCTCGCCGGGCGCGGTGCTCCCGGCCCAGGCGAGGTGCACCGCGTCGAGCGCGGCGTCGTCGGCGTAGCGGGGGAGCGGGGACAGGCCCTCGGGCACGCGGTCGAGGTAGCTCGACAGCAGCAGGCGCAGCACCTCCCGCTGCCCGGCGTCGAACTCCGCCGCGGGCACGCCCTTCGGCTCGGCGGTGAGCGCGACGGCGTCGTGGTCGGCGTCGCCGAGGCCGGCGGCGTCGTCGATGCCGTCGCTCATGGCCTGCAGCCGGGCCTGTTCCGCCGGGTCGGGGAACCGGCCGCGCCAGATCCCGGCCAGCGGCACGACCCGGTCGCCCGGAGCGACGCGGGTGCGGTTGGCGCCGACGATGTCGGACGGCGCGCGCGGCAGCAGCACCGCGCGGACGGCGAGGTCGGCGGGCAGCGAGCGGACGAGGTCGCGGCCGAGGTCCTCGACGGCGCCGAGCGGGCGCAGCGACGCGCCCCCGAGAAGCGGGGACGTGGCCGGATCGGCGCCCAGGAACAGCGGGGTCGTGGCGACCACCCGCCCGTCGACGACGAGCACGTTGACCGACACGTGGTGCCCGCCGAACCGCCACCCCCACGGCGCCGTAGCGCCGGGCTCGCCGAACACGCGCAGGTAGTACATGCCCGGGTCGCGGCCGCGCTCGCGGGAGAAGGTGGCGGCGAAGCCCTCCGTGCGGTCGAGCACGTTCTCCAGCCCCATCACCACGGCGAGGGTGGTGTAGGCGGCCTCGGACAGCCCGCTCGCCAGCAGCGCCATCGCGCGGCGCTGCTGGGCGGGGCGCTGCTCGTGGATCGTCAGGCCGCCGTGGTCGGTGGGGGTGTAGAACCAGCGCAGCCGCTCGGCGTCCTCCGGCCCCGGACCCGGTACGGCGCCGGTGGCGACGGCCCGCTGCCCCGGGTCGAGGCCGTCGAGCCAGGCGGCGGCGGCCGCGGCGGACCGCTCGGCGACCTCACGGGCGGGATCGGCGGTGACCACGGGGCGACCCTACGTCGGATCGCCGGCGTCAGGGTCGGGGGCGGCCCGCTCCGATGCGGCAGCCGATCTCCTCCGGTGCCAGGCCGGTGAGGTCGGCGATCAGGGAGCGGGCGGCGTCCTCGGCGCCGGTCATCGTCAGGACGGTGGTGGCCGCCTCGATCTCCGGGACGTAGAGCACGATCCGCCGGTCCGACGGCCAGGCCAGGACCTCGAAGGTGCGTACGGGCGGCGCGGCGTCCACAGGGCAACGGTAGCCCGGCGTGCGCGCCGGGACATCCGTCTGTGGTGGCGGGCCGCGCGTCGACCCTGTTCCCGCGGGCCGACCCGGTTCCCGCGCGCTGACCCGGTTCCCGCGCGCCGAGCCGGTTTCCGCGCGCTGAACCGGTTCCCGCGGGCCGAACCGGTTCCCGCGCGTCGAACCGGTTCCGGCGGGGCCCCGGGGGCGCGCGGGAACGTGCGCGGGACCGCCGGGGGGGGCGGGCGAGTGCGTTCCGCGGAACGCGGATGCGGGTGCGCGAGGCGGGCGCTCGAGGTGCTGGTCCGCGCGGGGCCGCACCGACCGCTGGGTCCGCGTGCGGCCGCGACCCGCACCCCGATCGCCGTCCCCGCCGACGTTCCCGCGCGCCGAGCGGGCTCCCGCGCACCGAACCGGCTCCCGCGCGCCCCCGGGACCGCGCGGAAGCTGGAAACGCGCGCGGGAGCTGGGAACGCGCGCGGGAGCTGGGAACGCGCGCGGGAGCCATGAACGCGAGCGGAGACTGGCGGGTGGACGGGTGGGTGCGTTCCGCGGAACGCGGTTGCGGGTGTTCGAGGTGCTGGTCCGCGCGGGGCCGCACTGCCCGCCGACCCTCTCGTGCGGTCGCGACGGCGCTCGGCCGAGGACCCAGCGCCGCGGCCGCCCCAGCCAAGTTCCGTCGCGCCGAGCGGCTTCCCGCGCGCCGAACCTGTTCCCGCGCGGTCCCGGGAGCGCGCGGGAGCCGGTTCGGTGCGCGGGAACCGCCGGATGGCCGGTGTGTGCGTTCCGCGGAACGCGGTTGCGGTGGTGGGTGGTGCTGGTGCGCGTGCCGTGACGGCTCGGCCTCGCGCGCGGTGGCCAGCGCCCCTCCGTGCCGACGATCCCGCGCGCCGTCCGGGTTCCCGCGCGCCGAACCAACTCCCGCGCGCCCCCGGGAGCGCGCGGGAGTTGGGAACGCGCGCGGGACGCCGGGGTGGGAGGGCGAGCGCGGAACGCGGAACGCGGTACCGGCGGTGGAGGTGGTGATGCGCGTGGGATCGCCACCGCGCCGGCTGGATTCCTGTGCGCCGGTCGAAGTTCTGCGTGCCGGCTGGATCCGCCGCGCTGAGCGGCCTTCCGCACGCCGAACCGGCTCCCGCGCGCCGAACCGGCTCCCGCGCGCCGAACCGGCTCCGGCGCACCGACCGGGCCGCGCACCGACCGGGCCCGCGCACCGACCGGGCCCTGCGCGCCGAATCGGCTTCCGCGCACCGAACCTGTTCCCGCGCAGGAGCCGGAAACGCGCAGAAACCCCCACCGGCCCCACGCCCCGCGTTCCGCGCAACGCGGCGCGTCAGCCGCACGGAGTGATGCTGCAGTCCTGCGATGTCGTCGGGGGAGGGGCGGGCTCGTCGTCGTCGCCGAACAGCAGGCCGCCCCCGTCGCCCTGCTCGGGCTCCCGCGTGGTGGCCGGGTCGCCCGGCTGCGCCGCGCGCGGGTCCGCGGGCGGCTCGGCGGGCGGGGGGACCTCCGGGGTGGGCTCCACCGTCGGCTCGGGCGTGGGCGTCGGGGTGGGCGTCGCCTCGGGGTCGACGCCGGGGGGCGCGTCGGACGCGGCCTCGCCGATCGGGCGGTAGGGCGGGAAGGTCTCGACGGGGGCCGCCTCCAGCGCCTCGCCCATGAACTCCTGCCACACCTCGCCGGGCAGCGTCTTCCCGCTGATCGGCTCGCCGCCCGCCGTCCGGATCGGGGTGTTCATGTCGGTGCCGACCCACACCGACGTCGACAGCGACGGCGTGAACCCGGCCATCCAGGCGTCGTTGTTCTCCCCGTCGAAGCGCGACTGGACGGTGCCGGTCTTCGCCGCCACCGGGCGCCCGTCGGGCAGCGTCAGCCCGTCCTGGTCGGCGACCTCCAGCATCGACTCGACGACGTTGCGCGCGACCCGCTCGGGGAACCGGCGCTCGCCCTCGGTCGCCGCGGAGAACAGCACGCGCCCGTCGGCCGTGACGACCTCGCGGACCAGGTGCGGCTGGTGCCAGACCCCGCCGCCGGCGATCGTCGCGTAGGCCGACGCGAGCTCCAGCGCGCTGATCTCCTTGTTGCCCAGCGCGATGCCCTCGTTGGGGTCGTCGAGCGGCGCGGTGATCCCGGCGGCGCGCGCGGCCGCGGCGACGTTCTCCGGCCCCACCTGCTTCGCGAGGCTGTTGAACACCACGTTGTTGGAGACGGTCATGGCCTGCTTGAGGTCGCAGCGGTCGCAGTCGGCGCCCTCGGCGTTGCGCAGCCCGGGCACCTCCTCGCCGTCGAAGGTCTCCCCGAGCCCGACCGGCGGGTCCTGCTGCAGCCCGGCGAGCACGACGAACGGCTTGAACGTCGAGCCGGCCAGGCGCCGCACCCGGGCGTAGTCCAGGCCCAGGCCGTTGTCGCCGCCGTAGTAGGCGAGGATCCCGCCGGTCTGCGGGTCGACCGCGACCATCGCGCTGCGCAGGTTCTCCGGCTGCCCCTCCAGCGCGGCGTGCGCGGCGTCGACGGCCTGCTGCTGGCGCTCCGGGTCGATCGTCGTGGTGATCCGCAGGCCCTCCTGGGCGAGGTCCTCGGAGGTGATGCCCAGTGCGTCGAGCTCCGCGGTGACGGCGGTGACGACGTGCCCGTTGGCGTCGGCCGGGACCCCGGCCTGCCCGCGGCGCGGCTCGATCGTCGCAGGGAACCGGGCGTCGGCCCGCTCCTGCGGGGTCAGCCAGCCCTGCGCCACCATCCCGTCGAGGACGAAGTCCCAGCGCTCGACGGCCCGCTCGGGGTTGCGCGCCGGGTCCCACCGGGACGGCGACTGGATGACCCCCGCCAGCAGCGCGCCTTCGCTCGCGTCGAGCAGTTGCACGGGCTTGCCGAAGTAGGCCTGGCTCGCCGACTGGATGCCGTAGGCGCCGCGGCCGAAGTAGATCGCGTTGAGGTAGTCGCCGAGGATCTCGTCCTTGGTGCGCTCCTGGGAGATCTTGACGGCGAGCACGACCTCCTTGTACTTGCGCCACAGCGAGTACTCGTCCCCGACCAGCGCGTTCTTCACGTACTGCTGCGTGATCGTCGACCCGCCGCCCGAGCCGCCCTGGACCTGGTTCCAGACGGCGCGCAGGATGCCGGTGAGGTCGAAGCCGGGGTTGGAGTAGAAGGTGCGGTCCTCGGCGGCGAGCACGGCGTCGCGGACGTGCTGCGGCACGTCCTCCACCGGCACCGCGATCCGGTTGCCCTCCTCGGGCACCAGGCGCGTGAGCCGGCTGCCGTCGGAGTACGACACCAGCGCGACCTGGTTGGTCACGGCGTCGGCCGGGCTGGGCACCGAGAAGAACACCCAGCCGAGCCCGAACACCAGCAGCGGGCCGAGCAGCACGGCGGCGAGCCCGGCCAGCGCGGTGCGCCGGACCAGGCGCAGCCGCTGCGCGCGGCGCTCCTGCGGGGTGGCGGGCCTGCGGTGCTGCGAGCCGCCCCCGCGGCGCGTCAGCCGGGCGAGCAGCGCCTCCGCGCGGCCCGGGGCGGCGCGGCGGCGGCCGGGGCCCTCGGCGCGGGTGGGGTCCTGCGCGGCGGCCCGGCGCCGGGTCGGGGGCTGCCACCAGCCGACCTCGGTGCCGGCGGCCCGGCGGCGCCCGCCCGGCCGCCGCCGGGAGGAGACGACGGTGTGCGCTCCCGACACCGGTCACCTCCGCTCGCCATCGCGCTCGCATGCCGCCGCTCCGGTGCGCCGGAGGGTCCATCCCTCCAACGGGTCACCTCCCGCGCGCGGTGTGGTCGGCGCGGGGAGATCACCCGATGAGGGGACGCGCGTCGCGCCCCGTACCGGTGACGCCCCGCGTCCCGGCGACCGTGCGTGACCGCGTTGCGCCGTCCGGCCCAGTGGTCGTGCGCGTAGCGTCAGGCCCGGGAACGGCCGGGACCGGTCGCCCGGGAGGGTCGATCGTGGTGCGGCGGCGGGTCGTGGCGGGTGCGGGTGCGGTGCTGGGGGCCGGCGGGCTGCTCGCGGCGGCGGGGGCGCGGCGACCGGTGGTCCGGCGCTGGCCGCTGTCGGTGCTGCAGGCCGCACCCTGCCTGCCGGCGTCGGAGGTGCCCGGGGCCGTGTCGCTGCTGCACGCGGCGGCGGGCGGCGCCGCGGCGCTCGCGGGCGGCCCGCTCGGCTGGGCCGCGGCCGGGCTGAACGGGCTCGCGGTCGCGGCGCTGCACGACCTGCGCGGCGACGCCGCCCGGTCCGCCGCCGCGTACGACGCCGCACTGGCCGGGCTGCCGCCCGTCGCCGACGGTCCCGCACCGGCCGGGCGGACCGTCGCCGGGCGCCCGGCGCGGCGCCGCTACCTGCGCGCGGCCGACGTGCCCTACGGCGACGACTCCGCCCACCGCCTCGACGTGTGGGGTCCCGAGGAGCCCGTCACCGGCGCGCCGGTGCTGGTCCAGGTGCACGGCGGCGGCTGGACCGGCGGCGACAAGGCGCTCTCGGCGTCGCCGCTGCTGGCCCACCTCGTCGCGCACGGCTGGGTCTGCGTCACGGTCGACTACCGGCTGGGGCTCACGGCGGGCTGGCCCGGGATGGGCGTCGACGTCAAGCGCGCGCTCGCCTGGGTGCACGCGCACATCGCCGAGCACGGGGGCGACCCGGCGTCGGTCGCGATCAGCGGCGGCTCGGCGGGCGGGCACCTCGCGTCGCTGGTGGCGGTCACCGCGGACGACCCGGCGCTGCAGCCGGGCTTCGAGGACGCCGACACCTCCGTCGTCGCGGCCGTGCCGGTCTACGGCGTGCACGACCTGTCGGTCGACGAGCACGGGCTGCACGGCACCGTCGAGCGCGCGATCACCGGCACCCGCTTCGCCGACGACACCGCCCGCTGGCTGAGCGCCTCCCCGCTGCACCGCGTCGGGCCGGGGGCGCCGCCGTTCCTGGTCGTGCACGGCAGCGCCGACACGATCGTCTCGGTGCACCAGTCGCGGCGGTTCGTGGCCCGCAGCCGCAAGCTCGGCAACGAGGTGCACTACGCCGAGCTGCCGCACGCCCAGCACGGGTTCGACGGCTTCCCGACCGCGCGCACCGCCCACCACGTGCGCGCCGTGCACCGGTTCCTCGCGGCCGTGCACGCCCGCCGGCCCGCGCCGGAGCACGTCGGCGCGGCCTCGGGCGGGCGGTAGAGCGCGAGAG
This sequence comes from Pseudonocardia broussonetiae, assembly GCF_013155125.1. Classification (NCBI taxonomy): domain Bacteria; kingdom Bacillati; phylum Actinomycetota; class Actinomycetes; order Pseudonocardiales; family Pseudonocardiaceae; genus Pseudonocardia; species Pseudonocardia broussonetiae. The sequence continues at coordinate 4,797,574 of NZ_CP053564.1, forward strand.
GATTGCGCGCAATGGACTATGGCGCCGGGGACGTCCACCACGCATGCTGGTCGCGCGGCCCGGGGCTGGTCGCGCCGGTCGGGGTCGGGGGTACGGCGTGCTGGTGTGGGTGCTGGGCGCGGTGGCCCTGTGGACGGCCGCGGCGGTGCTCGTCGCGGCGGTGCTCGGCGCGGTGATCTCCCGCGCCGACCACGAGGACCCGGCCGTCGACGTCGCCCGGATGCGCGTGCCGGCGCAGGCGCCGCGCACGCTCACGCCGGTCTGCGACTGCCCCCTGCACTCGGTGGCCTGACGCCCGCTCAGGTCAGCAGCGCCGCCATCCGCTCGCGCAGCGCGGTGGCCGCGGAGTAGGGCCGCACCATCACCGTCAGCTCGGTGAGCACGCCGTCGACGGCGCGCAGGATGTCGACGCCCTCCAGCGCGCGGTCGCCCACGCGCGCGGTGAAGACGAGCACACCGCCGTCGTCGCCGTCGGCGTAGGCGCCGGTGTAGCGGAAGTCCTCGAACACCGTGACGACGGCGCGCAGGATCACCCGCAACGCCTCCCGCCCCTCGTAGGGCTTGTGGACGACGGGGGAGTGGAAGACGGCGTCGGGCGCGAACAGCGCCACCGCCGCGTCGACGTCACCGGAGTGGACGGCGTCGCGGAAGGCCGAGACGGGATCGCTCATCCGGCCATCGTGCCCGGTGCCCCCGACATCTCGGGAGCCAGCGCCCCGGCCAGCAGCTCGTAGGAGCGCAGGCGGTCGGCGCCGTCGTGGGCGCCGGTGACGACCATGAGCTCGTCGACGCCGGTGCGCTCGACCAGCGCGCGCACGCCGTCGCGCACGGTGTCGGGCGCCCCGATGATCTGGCCGGCGAGCCGGTCCTCGACGAACGCCTGCTCCTGGTCGGAGTACGGGTAGGCGGCGGCCTCCTCCGGCGTCGGCACGAGCCCGGGGTTGCCCTGGCGCAGCCGCAGGAACTGCAGCGCGCCCGGCATCGCGAGCCGGTGGGCCTCGGCGTCGGTCTCGGCGGCCAGGACGGAGGCGGCGATCAGCGCGTAGGGCTGCTCGAGGACGCCGGGGCGGAACGTGTCGCGGTAGAGCGCGAGGGCGGCGTCGGTGTTCTCGCCGCTGAAGTGGTGGGCGAAGGCGAAGGGCAGCCCGAGCAGGCCCGCGACCTGCGCGCTGTAGCCGCTGGAGCCCAGCAGCCACATCGCCGGCTGCTGCCCGTGGGCGGGCACGGCCACGACGGGGCCCTCGCCGCGGAAGTAGGAGGCGAGCTCGCTGAGCGCCTCGGGGAAGTCGTCGGCGCCGAGCGCACCGGTGCCGCGGCGCAGCGCCCGCGCGGTGCGCTGGTCGGTGCCCGGGGCACGGCCGATGCCGAGGTCGATGCGCCCGGGGTGCAGGGCCTCCAGCGTGCCGAACTGCTCGGCGACCACCAGCGGCTGGTGGTTGGGCAGCATCACCCCGCCCGAGCCCACGCGGATCGTCGAGGACGCCGCGGCGAGGTGGGCGATGAGCACCGCGGGTGACGAGCTGGCGATGCCCGGCATGCCGTGGTGCTCGGCCACCCAGTAGCGGAGGAAGCCGAGCTCCTCGACGCGCCGCACCAGTGCGGTACTGGCGCGCAGCGCGGCGGTGGGGGTCGAGCCGGAGCCGACGGGGACGAGGTCGAGCACGGAGAGAGGCACCACGCACGGATCAACCCGCGGGGCCCGGACCTTCTTCCCGCAGGGCCGTTCGGGCGAGTGGGCCGTGGTCGCACCGTGTGCGTCCGGACACCGGCTGTGAGCAGCACTGATCGCGAACGGTCTACACCGATTCCGGGAAAGGTACGACCGACCGGCCGGACGACCTCTGGTGTGAACGGTCTACAACCGGAGCGGTGATGCGTGCGGTGCACCGGCTCCCGGAATGGCGTGGAACAATTCCCGACCGCGGAAGGGAACCCGTTTGACAACGATCCACACGGTCCTCCGGGAACTGCTCCAGATCCCCGGTGCGACGTACGCCTGCGCCGCCGCGCGGTCGGGCGGCGAGCTGCTCGCCGAGGCGGGCGCCGAGCCCGTCGACCCGGCCGTCGTCGTGCGCTGGGCGCGGTCGGCCGCCGACTTCCTCGCCAACGCCGACGACGAGCTGGACGACCTGATGGTCAGCTCCCGCCGGTCCTACCGGCTCGTCCGGCCGGTCGACGCCCCGGGGAGCGGCCCGCTGCTGCTGGTCCTGTGCCTGGACCGCGCGCGGGCCAACCTGGCCGTGGGCCGGCGCGAGCTCGCGCGGGTCCGCCTCGACGACGTCGCCCCCGAACAGGCCCTCCCACCTGCGTCGATGCCCGATCCCGCGCCACCGGCGGCGTGGGCGCCGCTGCCGCGTCGCGTGCCGTCGGCCATCCCGCCGGCGCCGTCACGGGTGCCGCAGGTGCGGACGCGCTGGCCCGCGCTGGCGTCGCCCGGTGCGTCGTCGCTCTCCGTGCCCGCCGCGCGGGCGGCCGTGCCGCAGCCGCGCGGGGGCGCCGTCCTCCCCGCGCCCCGGGCGGGCCTCCCGGCCCGGCCCGAGCCGCCGGCCCCGTCCGAGGTGGGGCCGTCCGCCGCGCCGGCGCCCCGCTGGGCCGACGACGTCGGCACGATGCGCCGCCTCCTGGCGGGCCTGCGATCCCTGCGGTGACGGTCCGTCACGGATCATTTCCGGGAACCGCGGAAAGGGGGTCCGCGGTGCGCCCGGGAATGGCGGGGCGCTACGGTCGGAGGACCCTGACGGGTAACGGTCGCAAACCCCCGTGTCGACCGGATTCTGGTTTCCTGGAGGCTCGGCAATGAACATCGAACACTCGCTCGACATGGTGGCGAACATCAAGGGCGCCTTCGCCGCCGCCATCGTCGACTACGACAGCGGCATGACCCTCGGCTCGCGCGGCGGCAGTCCCGAGTTCGACCTGGACGTCGCCGCGCCGGGCAACAGCGAGGTCGTCCGCACCAAGCTCGAGGTCATGGAGAAGCTGGGCCTGCGCGAGGGCATCGAGGACATCCTCATCACCCTCGACACGCAGTACCACCTCATCCGCCCGATCCACGGCAACAACGAGGAGAAGCTGTTCTTCTACCTCGTGCTCAACCGCGCCCAGGCCAACCTGGCCATGGCGCGCCGCGACCTGCGCGTCATCGAGCAGCAGTTCTACATGGCCGCCCCCGGCGTGAAGGCCGGCCGCCCGAGCCCGGGCGACCAGGCGTTCTTCCCGGCCAACGCCGGGCGCTGAGCACTCCGAACGGGATGTGGTGCGGTCCGGAGACGTGCTGATGGCCCGGCACCGCCACATCGTGAACGTCCGCACCGACGGCCTGCGGGCCGTGCTGGGTCCGCTGCTGCGGGACCGGCGGGTGCGCAGTGCCGTGCTCGTCGACGTCGACAGCGGCATGCTGCTGGACGGGTGCTCCGCGGACCTGGAGCGCCCGGACCTCGAGGTCCTCGCCGCCGGCCACGCCGACCTCGTCCGCGCCGCGCTCGGTGGTGCGGACGGGTCGGGGCCGGGCTGCGAACTGGTCCTCACCCACGGCGACGGCCGCCACCACGTCCTGCGCACCGTGCCCGACCCGCACGGCGACCGCCTCGCACTGGCGGTCGTCGTGTCGGGCGGACGGCTGGCCGTGGAGCGGGCGCGCCGCCGCCTCGGGGTCGTCTCGGCCCCGGCGCTCACGGCCGGGCCGTCGGTCACGCGACGCCCGGACGCGGCCGGGTGGTCGATGCCGGTGGGCCCCGCACCCGTTCCCCCGCCGGTCCCGGTCGCTCCGGTGCCCCGTCCCGCCTGGGCGCAACCGGTGGACGGCAGACGGGCCGACGGCGGACGGGTCGACGTTGTACGGGCCGACGCGGCCCTGCTGTCGCTCGGCGGGTTCCCGCGCGACGGTGCCCGCCCGGCGCCGGAACCGGCCGCGCTGCGCCCCGGTCCGCCCGTCCTGCGGGCGGTGCCGCCGCCCGCGCCCGGGGCGCTGTTCGTGTCGGCGGTCCCGTCGGCGCCCGCGCGGCCGCCGGTGCCCCCGGCCCCCCGGGCGCCGCTCGGGCCGCCGTCCCCGCCCCCACGGCCCGCCCCGATGCCCCGGCCGTCGCCCGCGTCCGTCGTGTCCGCCGTCGGCGCGGGCCCCGACCGGCCCCCCGCACCGCTGTCCGCGCTGGCCCCGGGCCCGCGCCGGGAGGAGCCCGCCGGGGAGCGGTGAGCGCCGGCCCCCGACCGCCCGGCGCCCGGCCGAGGGCTGCGACCCCTCCTCCGTCACCCCTCCGAGCCGTTCGGCGCACCACGCGCCGTGCCCGACGGGCGGTGATGGCCCGGCCCTGCATCGTGCGGGAGGCTGCTGCGATGGCCGTTCCCGCGACCCGCCTCGACGCCGACCTGGCGACGCTGCTGGCCCGCGCCGGTGCGCGCACCGTCCGCGTCGTCGACGGGCGCGCGGGCTCCGTGGTCGCCGAGGCGGGCGACGCGGCGTCGGGCCCGGACGATCCCGCCGCGGTGGCCGGCCTGCTGCGCGAGGCCGTGGCGCTGGGCGAGGGCGGGCTCGACGACGTCCTCGTCACCACCGACCGCTCGCTGCACGTGCTGCGCCCGGCCCCGGTCGCCGGGGTGTTCGTGCACCTGCGGCTCGACCTCGGGGCCGACCCGGTCCGCGCGCGCCGGGCCCTGGCCGACCCGGCCCTGCAGGACGCGGTGCGGCGGGCGGTGACGGCCGACCCGGTCCCGGACCTGACCACGCCGCTCAGGATCGTCCCCGGTCCCGCTCCCGCCACCTCGCTCGCCACCTCGTCGGCCACCTCGCCCGCCGCCCCGCCGCCGGCTCCGTCCGCGGTCGCCGCCACGTTCGGCCCGGCCCCGGTCCTGCCCGCGCGGGTGCCCCCGTCGGCGGTGGGGTCGGCTGTGGGACCGGCGGTGGGGGAGGACGGTCCGGTCCTCGCCGAGCCCGTCGACCCGCCGTCGGACGACGGCGTGCCCACCACCGCGGTGCCGGTCGTGCCCGCGGCCGGCCCGCCGTCCGTCCCGCCCCCGACCGGGCGACGGCCCGCAGGGTCGCCCCCGACCGCGCCCCCTCGGCGGATGGTGGGTCCAGCCCCAACGGGCGGTGGAGGCCTGTTCGCGCCGGTCACGCCGGCCCATCCCGAGGCCCCGGCCGGACCCGCCCCCGCCGGAGCGGCCCCCGCCGGACCAGCCCCGGCCGGACCAGCCCCCGCAGCACCCGGCCCCGCAGCACCCGCACACGCAGCGGCGACCGCCTGGACCGACCCGGCCACCGAGCCCGCCCTGGCCGGACCCGGCGCGACCGGACCCGGCGCCCCCGGACCCGACGCCGCCGGACCCGGACCCGGACCCGGACCCCTGCCCCTACCGCGCCCCGCCGACGCCGGCGCTCCCGACGCCGACGCTCCCGAGGCCGACGCTCCCGAGGCCGACGCCGCACACCCGGCGCCCACCGCCCGCCGCACCCGCCCCGCGACGCCGGGCCAGCAACCGGCCCTCACCGTGCTCGCCTCCGACCGGGCCCGTTCCGGCGCCGGGGCCCGCGCCGCCGTCGCGCTGGCCGAGCTGAGCCGCCCCGACGCCCCGCCGGTGGTCCTGCCGCGCCGCCGCGCCACCGGGACCGTCCGCTCGGTGCCCGCCCCCCGCTCCGGCGGCTCCACCAGCGGCCTGCCCGACCGCGCGTGGGCGAAGGACCTCGACACCCTCCGCCGCCTGGCCGACGGCCTGCGCCGCCTGAGCTGACCGGGGCCGGGCGAGCCGGGGCCGACCGGGGCCGCGGCGGGAACCCGTTGGCGGCGCACCTCTAGCATCGGGACGACGTCCGCACCACCCCCTGGAGGCCCTCCGTGTCCGCGCCCGCACCCCGTCCCGCCCCCGCTCCCGTCCGGGTGCCGGCCGGGACCACGGCGGGCGCCGCCGTCCGCGAGGCGGGCCTGCCGACGTCCGGGCCGACCGCGATCGTCGTCGTCCGCACCCTGCCCGACGGAGACGGCGAGGGTCAGCTGCGCGACCTCGCCTGGGCCCCCGACACCGACACCCAGGTCGAGGCGGTCGCCGCCGACACCGACGACGGCCGCTCGGTCATCCGCCACTCCGCGGCGCACGTGCTCGCCCAGGCCGTACAGCAGCTGCGCCCCGACGCCAAGCTGGGGATCGGGCCGCCCGTCGTCGACGGCTTCTACTACGACTTCGACGTCGAGGTGCCCTTCACCCCCGAGGACCTGACGAAGCTCGAGTCGGCGATGAAGAAGATCATCAAGGCCGGGCAGCGCTTCTCCCGCCGCCGCTACGACTCCCTCGACGACGCCCGCAAGGAGCTCGCCGACGAGCCGTACAAGCTGGAGCTGATCGAGCTCAAGGGCGTCGACACGAGCGAGGTCATGGAGGTCGGCGGCGCCGAGCTCACCGCTTACGACAACGTGCACGCCCACACCGGCGAGACCGTCTGGTCGGACCTCTGCCGCGGCCCGCACGTGCCCACCACCAAGTTCATCCCGGCGTTCAAGCTCATGCGCAGCGCCGCCGCGTACTGGCGCGGCAGCGAGAAGAACCCGATGCTGCAGCGCATCTACGGCACCGCGTGGGAGTCGACCGAGGCGCTCGACCTGCACCTCGACCGGCTGCTCGAGGCCGAGAAGCGCGACCACCGCCGCCTGGGCTCCGAGCTCGACCTCTTCTCGTTCCCCGACGAGATCGGCTCCGGCCTCCCGGTCTTCCACCCCAAGGGCGGGATCATCCGCCGCGAGATGGAGGACTACGCGCGCCGCCGCCACGAGGAGGCGGGCTACGAGTTCGTCAACACCCCGCACATCACCAAGGGGCAGCTGTTCGAGACCTCCGGCCACCTGGCCTGGTACGCCGACGGCATGTACCCGCCCATGCAGATCGACGCCGAGATCGGCGCCGACGGCGCGGTGCGCAAGCCCGGCCAGGACTACTACCTCAAGCCGATGAACTGCCCGATGCACAACCTGATCTACCGGGCGCGCGGGCGGTCCTACCGCGAGCTGCCGCTGCGGCTGTTCGAGTTCGGCTCGGTGTACCGCTACGAGAAGTCCGGCGTCGTCCACGGCCTCACCCGCGCCCGCGGCTTCACCCAGGACGACGCCCACATCTACTGCAGCCGTGAGCAGATGGGCGACGAGATCCGCTCGCTGCTGCAGTTCGTCCTCGACCTGCTGCGCGACTACGGCCTCGACGACTTCTACCTGGAGCTCTCCACGCGCGACCCGGAGAAGTCCATCGGCAGTGACGAGGACTGGGAGATGGCGACCGACGCGCTGCGCGAGGCCGCCGAGGCCAGCGGGCTGGAGCTCGTCCTCGACCCGGGCGGCGCCGCGTTCTACGCCCCGAAGATCAGCGTCCAGGCCAAGGACGCGATCGGCCGCACCTGGCAGCTCTCGACGATCCAGGTCGACCTCATGGAGCCCGGCCTGTTCGACCTGGAGTACACCTCCGGCGACGGCACCCGCCAGCAGCCCGTCATGATCCACCGCGCGCTGTTCGGCTCGATCGAGCGCTTCTTCGGCGTGCTGCTCGAGCACTACGCCGGGGCGTTCCCGGCGTGGCTGGCGCCGGTGCAGGTGGCCGCGATCCCGGTCACCGACGAACAGGTCCCCGCGGTGCGCGAGATCGCCGCGGCGCTGCGGGCGCGGGGCGTGCGCGTCGAGGTCGACGCGGGCGACGACCGGATGCAGAAGAAGATCCGCACCCACACGCTGGCCAAGGTGCCGTTCATGCTGCTGGCCGGTGCGCGCGACGTCGAGGCCGGCGCCGTCAGCTTTCGGTTCCGCGACGGCACGCAGGTCAACGGCGTGCCGGTGGCCGACGCCGTCGAGATGGTCGCGGGCTGGATCGCGGCGCGGAACAACGCCAACCCCACCGCCGACGCCCTGACCGCCGCCGGTACCGCCGGCCGCGCCTAGGATCGGCCCTCATGGGCGAGGGTGCGGACCGGGTGGCGGACGACGGCCCGGCGGGCGGTCCGGACCTCGAGCCGCGCGACGGCATCGGCACGCCCGACGGGTTCCGCCGACTGTGGACCCCGCACCGGATGGCCTACATCAAGGACGCCGGGGGCACGGGCTGCCCGTTCTGCCGCATCCCGTCGCTGTCCGACAGCGAGGGCCTCGTCGTCGCGCGGGGCGAGCACGTCTACGCCGTGCTCAACCTGCACCCCTACAACCCGGGCCACCTCATGGCGCTGCCCTACCGGCACGTCGCGGAGCTCGAGGACCTCACCGACGACGAGGCGGGGGAGCTGATGGCCTTCACGCAGGAGGCCGTCCGCACCATGAAGCGGGTGGCGGCGCCGCACGCGTTCAACGTCGGCCTGAACCTGGGCACGGTCGCGGGCGGGTCGCTCGCCGACCACCTGCACCAGCACGTCGTCCCGCGGTGGGGCGGCGACGCCAACTTCATCGCCGTGGTGGGCCAGACCAAGGTCATCCCGCAGCTGCTCAGCGAGACCCGTGACCTGCTGGCCTCCGCCTGGGAGCCGCGCCGATAGTCTGGTGTGGCCACCCGGCCCAGCAGCAGGAGCACGATGCTCAACGTCTTCGCTCGCGTGCACGTCAACCGCGTCGTCCAGCCCCTCGGACGCTGGCTGGTCGCGCGCGGGGTCACCCCGAACGCGGTCACCGTGATCGGGACGGTCGGCACGGTCGCGGCGGCGCTCTGGTTCCTGCCGCGCGGCGAGCTCTTCGTGGGCACCCTCGTCATCTGGTTCTTCGTGATGTTCGACATGATCGACGGCGCGATGGCGCGCGCCCGCGGCCGCAACAGCCCGTTCGGGGCGGTGCTCGACTCCACGTGCGACCGCCTGGCCGACGGCGCGCTGTTCGCCGCGCTGGCCTGGTGGGCGCTGGGGATCGGGCAGCAGCGGCTCGTCGGGATCGCGGCGCTGATCTGCCTGATCGCCGGCTCGCTGGTGTCCTACGTCAAGGCGCGGGCCGAGGGGGCCGGGCTGTCGGCCGACGGCGGGCTCGTCGAGCGCCCGGAACGGCTGATCCTCGGCCTCGTCGGCAGCGGGCTGGAGGGTCTCGGCGTCCCCTACGCGCTGGCCGTGGCGCTGTGGCTGCTCGCGGTGGCGTCGGTGTGGACGTTCGGGCAGCGGATCGTCGCGGTGTACCGCAGCGCGCAGCAGGCCACCCCGGCCGGGCAGGCGTGAGCGCCCGGCCGCGCCTGGTCGACGCCGGCTACGCGGCCGGCTGGGCGGGCGTGCGCCGGGTGCCCGGGCCGCTCGCGCAGCGGCTGTTCCGGCTCGGCGCCGACCGCGCCGTCCGCGGCGACGGGCCCGGCGTCCGGCAGCTGCGCGCCAACCTGGCCCGGCTCGCCCCGGGAGCCGACCTCGACGCGCTGGTCCGCGACGCCATGCGCAGCTACGCCCGCTACTGGTGCGAGGTGTTCCGGCTGCCCGCGATGGACCTCGCCGGCGTGCACCGGCGCACCGACCCGCACGTCCGCGGCGCCGGGCCGTTCCTGGAGGCGCAGGCGAACGGGCGCGGCGTCGTGTTCGCGCTGACCCACAGCGGCAACTGGGACGCCGCCGGGGTCTGGCTCGTCGAGACGCTGCGTGCTCTGGGCCGCGAGCCCGCGTTCACCACGGTCGCGGCGAAGCTGGAGCCGGAGTCGTTGTACCGGCGGTTCGTGGCGTACCGGGAGTCGCTCGGGTTCGAGGTCGTCGCGGCGCAGGACGGCGCCCACGCCTACCGGGCGCTGCACCGGCGGCTGCGCGGCGGCGGGGTCGTCTGCCTGGTCTCCGACCTGGACATGAGCCGCTCCGGGGTCGACGTCGAGCTGTGCGGGGAGCCCGCCCGCGTGCCCGCGGGCGCCGCGCGCCTCGCCGCGGCCACCGGCGCCCTGCTGCTGCCCGCGGTGCCCTCGTTCACCCCCGACGGGTGGGCGCTGGAGTTCGCCGCCCCGGTGCCCGTGCCCGACCGCGCC